>NZ_CP011929.1:0-4768422 GCF_001266795.1 Marinobacter sp. CP1 | reverse complement strand
GGGAAGTTTGGGTGCAAATGTTGTATGTTATAGCCCTGGCGAAATTGGAATAGAAAATACGAGGCATGTTAAAACTTCAGAAAGCCCGACTCCTAGTATTAAAGATGGAGGGCCTCCTAATTCGAAAGAACACTTGCGGAACGTGGCATCGAATCTCGCCGCAAACTCAATCCGGGGAGATATCGTATTGTTCAATCATGCCGACCAATATCGGGCAATCAAAAAAATGATCTCCCGATTCTCCTTAGCCAAACTTAACCTATTTGAGGTGGCACATTGGATGGATTCGGGATTGAGCAAAAATATTATATATCCTTCTTTTGCACTAAAAAAACACCTTAGAAAGCAAGGCTGGGTTATTCCGCATGGAATAAATCTTAAATTTGCAGTGGAGCCGTGTATTGATAAAAACAGTAATCTTTTCTTTGCTGGGAGATTGACGAAAGATAAAGGGATTGATATTGCGTTAGCAGCATGTAAGAAAATTGGTTGTAAGCTTATTTTGGCAGGCCCAGATAATAAATCAGACTATAGCAAGTCAATTTTAAATGACCCTTCTGTAATTTATTTAGGCGAATTAGATTATAGCCAGATATTTAGCCAATATTATCATAGCAGGGGGCAAATTTATTTGACTCAATATGTTGAACCTTTTGGCTTGTCGGTAATTGAAGCGATGGCAGCTGGATCTCCTATAATTACTACTGGTTTAGGCGGCACTGGAGAAACCGTATTAGAGGGAAGAACCGGTTTTTTCTGCAGCACTGTTGACGAAATTGCACGTGCATATGAAAAGCTGGACACAATTGCTTTTGATGATTTGGTTTCCAGGGCGAAAGATTTCACTGTTGAACGGATGGCAAGATCTTACTTGGACCTATTCTTGAGTACTTAGAGCGCCTGGTGGCGCTTGAAATGGAGTGTGAAACGTAAGAGGTTCAACTCATTGCTAATCGGTGTTAGGGAATTTAACTGTGTGCGAATTAAAGTTTTCTCTTGTTATCCCAACCTTTAATCGTAAAGAGTTCGTTTCTGAAACGATTAAATCTGCTCTTGCTCAAGAAAAACCATTTTCGGAGATTATAGTAGTTGACGATGGTTCAACCGACGGCACAGAGGATTTAATCGTGGATTCAACCAATAACCGCAGCACCGCTCATTTATAGTGCCCCGGAATATTCACCCCAGAACACCTCTGCCGGTGTCCGGTAACCCAGCCGTTTCCTGGGTCGGTTATTCAGCTGCTCAACCACTCGATTGATATGAGTTTGGGACAGCTTGGCGAAGTTCGTCCCTTTCGGGTAGTACTGGCGTAGCAAACCATTCGTGTTCTCATTGGTGCCTCGCTGACCCGAGCAATACGGATCACAAAAATAGGCGTCCAAGTTCAGCGCTTTGGCCATGTGTTCATGCTCTGAAAACTCACTGCCGTTATCCAAGGTCAAAGTTTGAGCCGCGCCCCGAATCGGCTGCAGAAGACGAATCACGGTTCGCGCTGTCTGTTTGGCCGTGAACTCGCGTAGACGACCTGCAAGCAAGTAGCCGCTCCGACGCTCAACCAGAGTTACTACACCAGATTGCTTGTGGCCCTGAAGAACTGTGTCGCCTTCCCAGTGCCCCAGCGCGCCGCGGCTTTCAACTTCTTCCGGGCGATGTTCAATGCCCGTGCGATTGGGTATTTTGCCTAAGCCTGCATCCTTGGCATTGCGCCTACGACCGCGGCTGTTTCTGTGCCGGCAATAGCGCCAGAGATTGCCGCCGCTGAGCCGGTCACGATGGATCAGATCATAGATCCACTGGTGACTGACACGAACCGGCGTCTTCATGCGATTCATGAAGCCGGCGATCTGTTCAGGGCTCCAGTGTTGCTTTAATCGTGTGCTGACCCACTCTGTCAGCCACTGCAATCTTTTGTGCCATTTAAAGGCTCGGCTGCGCCTGGCGTTCGACTGTTGCTGCGCGTGCTCGGGGTCATAGCCCGAGGTGCTGTTTCGCCTTAACTCACGGCTAACGGTGCTGCTGTGGCAACCGATTATTCCGGCGATCTGTCGTTGGCTTTTGCCGGTCACACGCAAGGCCGAAATCTGATATCGTTGTGTCTGGGTCAGTTGTCGGTACTTCATCACTGCTTCACTTTGGTCGGTAAAGTCCGTGAGGTACCGGCAACGGCCCTCCCATCTCTACCTGGTTACACCAAAGTGCTGCAGTTATTATCTGAATTCACGATTAAATCTGAATTTCCTGTTGTACGCTATTTTAAGACTGCAAATTACGGTGTTCAGCATGCGAGAAACTTTGGCGCCAGTATGGCTAAGTCTGATTGGCTAACCTTCTGTGATTCTGATGATTTGCTTTCTAGCTCTTATCTGGAAACCGCGAATTCATTCTTGGTAAAAAATCCCAGAATTGGTCTTGTATTTTCGAATTTTCAAATTTTTAAAAACGGTGAAAATGGTGAATGTTCGGGACAGGAAGGTGAAATACAAGCGCAAGCCGAATTCTTAGTTTCGGGTGCTAGGTATACAGGTGGGTATTATTTTGAAATTCCTGACCTTGTTAGACGATTACTCCGTTTCCAAGGATTTATGGCGTCAGGCACCTCTATAAGGCGAGA
Source organism: Marinobacter sp. CP1 (assembly GCF_001266795.1). Classification (NCBI taxonomy): domain Bacteria; kingdom Pseudomonadati; phylum Pseudomonadota; class Gammaproteobacteria; order Pseudomonadales; family Marinobacteraceae; genus Marinobacter; species Marinobacter sp. CP1. The sequence goes on along the minus strand of NZ_CP011929.1, from coordinate 4,765,808 downwards.
GGCTTTTTTGAAGATTGGCGGCTACAACGTTGAATTTCGGAAGATCCTATCAGAAGATTTTGATTTTGTGCTAAGGGCTTTGTCACGTTATGAATGTGGTGTTAGTAAAAGCGCCTTAGTAAAAATTCGCAAGCATGGATCAAACCAATCAGGAAATGCAGTTCGTCAAAAAATTGGTGAATGTATCGTTCTTGATACCTTTAAGAAGAATGAGCCATTTTCTACCTATTACAGGTACGATATTGAGCAGTCTATAATACATCGCTTGCGTGCAGGGATAGATTTAGCTTATGAGAGTTGCGAGTTCGATTATCTGAAAACTATGACTCTATTGTTGCCGATTAAAGGTTTTACCCCAAAGATTTTGGTAAAAAGATGGATCGCAGGCTTGCCGCAAAACTATCGAAAACGCGTCTATTTAATGATAGAAAAGGCCTACGAATACAAACCAAAGTAACGTTTGGAAATTTCACGATTTTTTTAAAAAGCTGTACTGCTTATTTGCGCCTAGATATTGTGTTTTAACTTACTTCCGTTTCCATCATACGTTTAAAGCCGATATTTTTTTCAAATAATTCTTCGTAGGTGCCGATTCCAGATATGGTTCCTCCTGTCATTAAAACGATTTGATCAGACATCCTGATTGATGCTGGGCGGTGGGAAATAAGAAGAATGATCAGATCTGATTTTAACGAATTCAACGTTTCCATTAGTTTAAATTCCGATTCAATGTCAAGAGCGCTGGTTGGTTCGTCAAGCACTAAGAGGCTAGTATTTTTGTAGAGAGCGCGGGCGATACCAATTCTTTGGCGCTGACCGCCGCTTAATAGTTTGCCGTCCTGACCCAGGTTGGAATCAAGTCCGTCAGGCAAATCCAGTACGAAATCCAGAGCGTTCGCCATGCGCAGTGCTTTGGTAACTCGATCAATGTCGATTTCTGTATCTGGTGAACCAAAGGCTACGTTTCGGGTTACTGTATCTTCAAGAATGAAGATATTTTGGGCGACATATCCTAACTGCTTTCGAAACGCGGGCAAAAGCTTACTTGTCATAATTTTACCGTTTACTTCGAGTTCGCCGGAGTTAAGCTTTAAAAGGCCTAGAATTATGTCGGCGAGAGTCGATTTACCAGAGCCTGAATGCCCAACAAGCGAATAGACGGAACCTTGTTCGAGATCAAGTGAAACGTTATTTACTGCAGGCCTTGAATTTTTGTCATACGAAAATGTTGCCTCGTTCAATTTTACACGTTTAACTGGCATAGGTTTTAACAAGCTAGCGTCCTCGGAAGGAAACTCGATAGGTTGATTTAGTTTGTTTTTTATTAACGCTGCGACCGATCCATGGCCACTTAAGCTTGAAACAGATTTATATATCTGCTGCATTGTGGGCAATAGTTTGTATCCAGCTAATGCATATATGCTGAGTATTGGAACGACGCTATTTGGGTTTTCGACAGTCAAAAGGAGAACGACCGCTAAAATGAGTATGGCTCCGAAAGAGATTGATTCGATAATAAATTTTGGAAGTTCACCTGACAGGGAGATAAAAGCCTGTGAGTTTAGGCCTTTTATATTGACCAAATTAAATTGTTGGACGTATCTCGGCTCCAAAGAGTCGAGTTTTACGTCTTTTATGCCGATGAATGCCTCAGATAGTATACTTTGAATTTTTTCACTACGCTCGGTAATTATCGAGCCGTGTTTTGAAAGCTTTTTTCGTAAATAAATGTATGTAAATAGATAAGATCCGCCAATGATCAGTCCGGCGATCAAAGCTAAACTAGGGTTTAGAAAAAGAAGACCTGTTAATATTAATAAAGCTACAAAAAGCTGGCTGGTAAATAAAAGAAATGGCTGGAATAACATATAAACAAAGCGTGGGATTTGTTGTGTGACGAGAGCAATTTTGTCATTATAGTTTTCAGTTTTGTGAAAGAGATAGTCTTTGTAGAGGTAACTTTTAAAAGCTTTCTTTTGTAATTTGCTACCAAGAACTACGGAGAACCGATAGCTAAGCCAGACAGTCATCCCGGCAACTAAATTGGATAATAGGATTAATATCAATGAAGCGAATGCGGAAACTATGATAAATTGTATATTCGTTTTAAATCCGAGCCAGAGATATAAGTAAGAAAGAATGTCATTTTCATGGATGATATTTGGATTAGAGAGTATGGAAATAAAAGGACCAATGCTTGCAATTCCGATGACTTGAAAAATGGCGGCTATAAAAAAAATAAACTGAAGAAGAAAGTATCGCTTCTTCGTTGGTCCGTCAAGGATTGCAAGGATATTCTTTATAACGCTAAATATGTACATCTTATTTCCTACTGATCTCTTAATAATATACGGTAAGCATTTTAAGTATGTTATTTTGTTTTATTTTTCGAATTAAGGTCGAAGTGACAGATTATCTATCCCAACGTTATTGTAAAGTCTAAGATATATTGATTGGTATTTTTCAATACCAGTTAGGCGATCGAAGTTTTTTTTAAGATGCTGGAAGCCAAAATCAGAGATATTTCGGGTTGTTTTGGCATTTGTTAACAGAGATTCGACCTTTTCGGCATAACCTTTAGGGCAATGGTTTGATACCAAAAAACCTGCTTTTCCGGATGCTAAGATTTCGGGAATGCCGCCAACCGCATGTGCTACGATTGGTATCTTATTTGCCAGCGATTCTAACAATACCATTGGCATACCTTCGTGATCAGAGGGCATAATCAGAGCATTTAGCTTTTTTAATTCTTCTGTAGGATTTTCGATGAATCCTTTAAATTCGATAACTTCTTCTAATCCCTTTTTTTTTACTTGTATTTTCAGGCTTTGCATCAGGGGGCCATCACCAATGACGACACCTTTAATCGGAAAAGATAGTTGGTTTCGCAACAGCTCAATAGTTTCGATAAAGATGTCTACTCGTTTCACCGGCACCAGGCGTCCGACAAGCCCAACACTAACGGGAGCGGAAATCTGGTTTTCTGTGAGAATTTGGTGATTGCTTTCAGGCTCTTCAAAATTGATGTCAATGAAGTTGTAAATCTTTTCGGTCTTACCTGGGTATATTACGGAAAGATGCGCCTCTAGCTGGGACGATACCGCCACGATCGTGTCTTGTCCGAAACGGCCGATCAATTGGTCCAGGACATCTGTTATTCTACGCTTTGGATTTTTCCAGACTGGAGCTGTTTCCGGATTTCCATGAACGGTGCGTACAGACCGAGGTACTCCGTTGAGTTTTTGAGCGACTGTTCCTAAAACGTTTTCTTTGAAACCGTGAGTGTGCACAATATCAGTACTATTGCTTTTCAGGTGGTCTCGGATAACCTTGATGATCTCAATCGTACTTAACCTGCGCTCATCTGCGCACGTTACTGGTATGCCAATGTTGGTGAGCTTATCCATAATGAGCCCTGGGTTAAAAACTACTGCAGTTGGTTTAATGGCTAAACCGGATTGCAGGCCCGAAAGTAGCTCAAAAGCCTGAGACTCGGCCCCTGCCCAAATGTCTCCTGAGATTATGTGAGTAACCACTACAGGTCGATTCGATTTTTCAATCAAGAATCCGTCCTCCCCAGTGTCGCCAGAAAACTAAGAGTGGTACTACCGTTGCCATCATGGAAGTTGAATCGTCCAAGTTCCATAGATCGGCACGGGGTTTTGTTCCAGCCCTTTAGGGTGGTGCAGGCCGCGGCGTAATGTTGGGTCACGAGGTTTTTTCCGACAGGAGATATACCACCGTTCGGGTAGCAGAATATTGGGACGGAACGGGGGCTCAGCTGTGCTGTGTCCTGGAGGCTTCCAACAATTTCCTGCTGAAGTTGTTCTTCGTTTTGGAGTAGATTCAGTCGGTAGTGATGCTGAGTGTGGGCGCCGAAGTCCACTAACTTCGAGGAGGCCATTTCCTCAATCTCACGGGCATTGAGGAGCGGCCTCATCTCCGCGCCATTAGAAATGCTTGGTAAGGCTTTTTCGGCGGCTCCTAAGTTCTGCTCAATTGTTTGGTCGTCTAGTTCCTTTACCCGTTGAATAATCAGGTCTGCTTGCTCAAGGCTGATTGACTCGTGATCAATCCTGAGTTCCTCGGGAAAAAAACATTTAAGCCAGGAAAAAATTGGATGGCTTAATTTGGCTGTATGGTTGAGTAGCACGTTGAGCAATTTCTCTGGCCAGAATTGCCAGTCCGTGTTTATCCGGCGCGAGACTAAAAAGATGGTGGCTGGAACCTGATGCTGTTTGAGAATAGGGTAGGCGTATTGGTAATTGTCTTGCCAACCATCGTCAAAGGTGATTGCGAAAGCCAGGCGTGGAAGAGTACTACCGGCAGTATCTGATTGAAGCCACTCGTTCAGAGAAACGAATGTACCCCCCATTGATTGCACGATCTTCAAGTGGTGCTGGAAGGATTCAGGGGAGATGACCATGCCAGGCTGCTCGGTCCGTCTGGCAGCGTGATCGCGGGGCAGTACTCGATGATAGGTGAGAATTATCAATACCGGTTCTCGACTGAACTTCGCGCGGGCTAGGGTTATCGAAGCGAAAAATGCGTTAAAGGCCAACTTTGCGGTTTTTCGAACGGGATTCACGTGAATTACTCTCCTGAAACACGCATTTTACCAGAGCTTTGGTGGTTACCACGCCCGATGCCGCAGTATGCCAGTTCGGAGTTATTGTGTCATCCAGTCTAGTTATGCCCTTTGGCATCAGTTCTTTACCATTCCAAATTAAAGTATAAACTGGTAACACCTAACTCTTGCCAAAGCAGGGAAGTGGCTATGCTACAGTTTGTTTTTTGGTTTGCCGCATTCGGCGCGGTATACAGCTATTTTATATACCCGATTATTCTGCGTTTTGTACCGGTGCGTCGTTCGCTTGAGAGTCATGATGGATCCGAACCTTTGCCTTGGGTTTCATTAATTGTCACAGCACACAATGAGGCTCACCGGATTGGCGAAAAAATTGAGAATAGCCTCGAGATTGACTACCCAAAACTTGAGTTAATTGTCGCGTCGGATGCTTCAACGGATGCGACCGACGATATCGTGCGCAGTTTTGAGGAGCAAGGCATTGTTCTGGCTCGTACCGAGCAACGTTTGGGTAAAGAAAATGCGCAGAAAAATGCGATTGCCAAAGCGAGCGGTAATATTCTCGTTTTCTCCGATGTCGCAACGAAGATTCCTGACCATGCAGTATCAAAGCTTGTTGATTGTTTTAACGACCCGGAAATTGGTGCGGTGTCGAGTGAGGATGTTTTTATCAGTCGTGATGGTGACGTGGTGGGCGAGGGTGCGTACGTAAAATATGAAATGTGGTTACGCAAGCTCGAATCGTTGAGAGGAGGGGTTGTCGGGTTAAGCGGATCTTTTTTTGCAGCCCGCAAGAGCGTTTGTAATGAGTGGGATATTCGATCGCCGAGCGACTTCAATACCGCGTTGAATTGCGCATCTCAAGGTTTTGTCGCGGTATCCGCCCCAGACGTTCAAGGCTATTATCGGGATGTTGCAGATCCTTCGAGGGAATATCAAAGAAAGGTACGTACTGTAATTCGTGGCATCACTGCGCTTGCCCGGCACCCTGAGAGCCTCAACCCTTTTCGCTATGGTCTATTCGCATTTCAGCTTTTGAGCCACAAGCTGATGCGTTGGTTGGTACCCTGGTTTTTGCTTTTGTTGCTTATTGCCAGCGTGATGTTGGCCGGCAAGAACGTTATCTATACTTTTGCTCTGGTCGTGCAGATTATTTTTTATTGTATGGTGATTCTGGCGCATTTTTCGCCAGCCTTTCGATGTAAGACGTTGGCGAGAATTCCCTACTTTTTTGTGCAGGTGAATGTAGCGATTGCACATGCTACCTTGCAGTTTTTGGCTGGACGCAGAATGACCGTTTGGTCGCCGTCGCAGCGTTAACGGAGGCGCCATTGGGTATTGGAAAATTACGGCCAGTGGGCAGCCTGGTTCCGGAATTGGCAAAGCATCCGTCGCCTGCCCAGTTCCCGTGGTCGGCGTATTATGAAACGGTTTACCTGAATAATGGCACAGCTGCTTTAGCGTTGGCTGCGCGGCTCTGTAAAAGCATATGGAAGCCGGATTCAGCTGCACCCCAGATAATTCTTCCTGCCTATGGTTGTCCCGATTTGATTGCTGCCCTTATTGCTTCTGACATCGAACCGGTGCTGGTGGACGTTTCTCCAGAGCGGCCCTGGATGGATCTATCTCTTACTGAAGCTGCAATTAACGAAAGCACGGTTGCCATTCTTGCGGTTGGTTTTCTTGGTGTGCCTGATAGGCTATCGGAGCTTCAAGGTATTGCAGCCAAGGCCGGCCTGCCATTGATTGAGGATTCAGCCCAAGTTATGCCCCCCGGCTCGGCAGGTGGCTCTATTTCTGATTTCTGTGTACTCAGTTTCGGACGTGGGAAGCCAGTTAATCTGATGGGGGGCGGCGCACTGCTGATTCGCCGTGATCATCTGTCGGCTTCCTGGCCAGAGGTTGACGAGTTGGACCGCGTTGATTTGAAGCTCGGGGTCGGCTGGCGCATAAGAAGGCAGTTATTTAACGCGTTGTTGAAACGGTACCTTTATGGAGTGCTTGAGCGGGTGCCGCAACTTGGAATTGGAAAGACCGTGTTCAAGCCTCTAACTCAGATGTATCGAATTACCAATCTCGATGAGCTTTTGAGTTGCGGTCTAAAGGAATACTGGGCCAGACCTTTAATTGATTCAAGGTATACAGAGGTTTTGCAGTTTTTACTTGAGCGCGGATGGGGCTTTCCTCTGGAGGATCATTATGTTGGCATGAGTTCTGCCAATGCTGGCCGGCCAAGATCCCGACGTTTGTTGCGGTTCCCGCTTTTAGCACCGTCGCAGTCTGTACGCGATAGGGCGCTCGATGCGTTGAATCGTTCAGGAATTGGTGCCAGCGTATTTTATGGTCGCGGGCTGCCCTGGATTGAGGGTGTGAGAGGAATTGCTAATGTGGAAGAAGGGCGATTCCAAAATGCTTCCGGCTTCGCGTCACGATTGCTGACTTTGCCTACCCACCAAGACGTCACTTCGCACGATATCGGATTGATCGTCAACCTGCTCTCACGCTACGGATAACGCTCGATATCGCCAAGAAAATGGATTAGATGGTTTCTTTGAGGCCCGCAGTCTACGTCGCCTCCGCCAGAGGCATCGCATTGCGCTGCAACCGCCCATAACGCACCTCGCCCGTCCCCCGTGATTTGTTTCAAGGCTCCTACCAATTTTACCATTGACGGCGAAACACCCCGAAAATCCCCGAGTTGATACCAGGACCATATAATGACTGGAAGACCGCTCAGCCTATTCTGAATAACTGTTTCGGTCACTGCATTCAATCCTGGAATAAGGTTCTCTTGTACCGGAGTATTTGACTGAGAGAGGAGGTGCCATTCCGTCGGGTCAAATAAGGAGTTTGCATAGTAGATCAGTTCTTTCCCCTGATCTTGTTGTCTATAGCCCACCAGCTGAGCTTGAATTCTTTGGAGGTCCTCGGAAACGTAAACTCCGCTTAGCTCAATATCTGGTCTTTTAAAAGCCGGGTGCCAGAACTCTGCATGCTTAAGGGGGCCTTTCCATCCATCGCTTAGTGCGAACAGCGAGGGACGCCAGTCGGATCCGGTATCTTTCATGGGGCCCGACAGAGCCAAAGGAATGATGGCGGGCATAAGTAGCAGTGCGGAAGCTAGTGTGAGATAAAGGTAATTTCGGCTATTGCGAGCTGAAATGTTGTTGCCGGGAGTTATGTATCTGTGCGCCAGAGCTTTTCCCTCGAGCTTGGCGGCTATCAAAAGCGTTGGGATGAGGGCTATGACGATGAACACGCCCCAGCCAAACAGCTCATGGTCCTCCACTAGTGAGGTTTGCATCTCGGTGTAATGGCCTGCCGCGATGATGCCAAAAACTCTTAACCAGTTCGCCAACATTGAGAGAAGGGCGGCAATGACTACCAGGAAAACTGTTCTACGATGTGAGTTGTAAAAGAGCTGGCCATAAAAAGTCGCAAGAAATATGCCGACGATCAAGTATCGGACACCGCTGCAACCGCCTTCTACGAGAAATGTTCCCACCTCAAGAATTATATAAAACTCTTTAATTTCAGCAGGAATGTTAGTTAAAGAGAGCAGAAGTCCGTTGAAGAAAACAGTTATATGTTGAAGCGCTGGCGAGAAGTCGTCCCAGAACGGCGTTGCAAAAAGCAGAAGCATTATAGGCCCACCTGCTGTTTTCGCAAACTGAATGCCCCAGATTGACCAGCCCCAGAAAAGTATGATGAACGGGATCAGGAATAGCTGAATGACCCGAATATCGGCAGTTTGGGCGAGAACCAGAGCAGGAATGCTTCCCAATAGAAAAAACAGCCCGAGCGCGGAGCCAACAGGCTGGAGTTGGCTGAGCGATTCTTTTCTCTTAAAAAGCAGAAAAAGGGTTCCGGCAAAAACAATAAAGCCATGATTGTAGATTAGAGAGTCTATCCACAACGAAAAAAATGTTTCCCACTCTTTCCACAGCGCTAGCGTCAGGAAAACAACAGCGATCATAGGAATTCGTAAGAGAATTGCCGAAGGCGATGAAGGCATAAGTTCCTTTTAACGGTCACGGAAGTCCAATGATCCTAAAATATCTGATCACGATTTCTATTGGAAGAACATATGCCCAAATCTTCTGGTTAGTTGACGACGGCCGAGACCGGCTCCGAGGCAGGACTCGAAAGGCCATCAATATCAACCACCCGAATAGTGAAATACCAGGTCCCAGCACCGAGCCCGTCAAATGTAAAACTGCTTTCCTCTCCTCCCACCTGCTGAGATTCTGTGAGATTCTCCGAGTCTTGACCGTAGTTTATCACGTAATAATCAATCTCACTTAGCGCGATAGAAGTGCCATCTACCCTTGTTGATGGAGCTGTCCACGACAAGGTGATCGGTTCATCGCCATCTGTCACTCCTGTTTCTGGCGCATCAGCACTAGATTCTCCGTTTGCTAAGGGTTCCAGAGTCCAAGGGTTAAGACCAGCTTCGTAAGCTTCCAAATTAGAGATGTTGGCAGTATTAACGACTGACGCGGCGTCGGCGCTCAGCGGGTTTAGGCCATATTGCAGCTCCCAGGTATCGGGGATTCCATCACTGTCTGTGTCGGTCGAATGATTGGTACTGGGGTCAATGGTTTGAACGTTTGAACTGGTTGAAATGGAGGTATTATTTGATAAGTCGTTTATTTCAAGTTTAGCTACTGCACCATAAGCTTTCTCAAAGAATTCCATTATGACGGGAATTGTTTGCCCAGCTTCAACGGTAATGTCGGCTGAAAAAGCCGTTGGAGCGTGAGGTGTCCAGTCGTCAATGACTAGTTGGTTGTTCAGATAAAGTCTCACGCCATCGTCAGTTGTGGCAATGAATCTATAATCGCGAGAACCACTTTGATGGGGAGCAGTAAACCACCCGATCCACCGAATGCTGAAGTAATCGGCTGGTACCTCGGACATCGGAGCATTGTTGCCCCAATCGAAGTTAATATCCCGGTCTACTCGAGTGGAGAGGAATTGATTAAAAGAGTTCCCTTTGAAGTACTGCCCACTGAATCCAGCTAAATACTTCGCTTGTTGTTCGGGTTTATCCTCCGGATCGTTAATGGCTGTATCTGCTGTGTATTCTTCAAGATTCGTAAATCCATCACCGTCTAAATCGTCCGCAGCATCGCTGGGGTCAAGAGGGTTGAGGCCAAGCGCAAACTCTGTACCGTCCGGGATGCCGTCATTGTCAGTGTCTTGATTGTTTTCCGATGTGCCAAGCAGAAACTCATCAGCGGCTGATAGGAGGTCGTTATCAGGATCTGTGACTGCGTCATCCGGATTGCCGGGGTTCAGGCCATGAACCACCTCCCAGTTGTCGTAGAGGCCGTCAGCATCCCGGTCGAGTGGAGGGAATTCTGTGTTGAAAGCAAGGCCTTCACTCGCGTCGAGGAAGCCCACGCGATAACCTAAAGAGTAGGCCTCTTGTACACCGAGGTCTGGACCGGTGGCTAGAGAGTAAAGGTATTGGCCGGCGATTACTTCCCTGGCTAGGCCGGGCCCCTCCCATGCAACACTGTACCGATCACCTCCAGAGGCCTCCTTATGCCGTATTTCAAAGTAGTATTGCTGACCAGCCGAGAGGACCTGAACCGGGGAGGCCTGAGAGCTGTATTTGTCGAATTCGTTTAGGTAAGTCCAGCCAGGTACCGTTGCAAGAAGGGTAGCTTCTGCTGTGCTCCTCGAGGGACTTAGCCAAAACTCGGTTTCGTCGTCGCCACTCACGAAAAATCGGTATTCACCGCTCACAGGAGCTTCTATAAAGCCTCTGACGAGTGTTCCGTAGTTATCTCCTCTCTCCGTCGGTCCGCTCAGAGAGGTAAGCTCAACAATGTCATCGGGGGCGTTAGGAAATGCTTCAAGCGATGTCAGGCTTTCGATAGTGTTGCCTTGCACATTATCCCAGTAAAACGCATGGACTACGCCTTGTTGGCTGGTTTCCGGCAGTGCGGCCGTCGGCGGTAGAGATCCAACGTCTGGAAATTGCCAACTTTGGCAGCCGCTTATCAAAAGAGGCGCACAAAACAGCAGACTCCGTTGGATAATAGACATAGCACACTCCTGAGCAGAAATTCCTTTGCGTTGATTAAAGAATAGCTGTCACAGGGGGCCTTACTAGCAGTAGCGATGGAATCTTTTAGTCTTTAAAGAGCCTGCTGATAACCGATCTTTATGCTTGTTGAGACGAAAAAACCGCAGCACCGCTGCGGTTTTGTTTGAACTGCAGTTCAATGATCAGGCGGATTTACGTTTGGCCACTACCAGACCGGTTAAACCCAGCGCAAAAAGGGCGAGGGTGCCTGGTTCAGGCACGGTGGCAATGTTCTTGATAGAGTAATCGCTCTGGTTATTGCAGGAATCAACGCCACAGGATCCCTCTAGTGCCGTAAAAGATAGACTTTGAATCAGTTGGCTACCAAAGAGCGCACCCAACTGAACTAGTCCGGGTGTTCCATTGGTCGAGGCTGTTGTGTCTGAAAGAATCAGTGCGTTGGTTTGGGTTGAGTCGAGCAAAACGTTATCAATATAAATGTTGAAATCGAGATCAGAAGGGCTGTTGTAGATATTTTCTATAACGGCTGTGCTGGAGCCGCCGTTCGCAAAAAAGGCTTCGATGGATGCTCTTTCCTGAAAGTCATTAAATTCCGGACCATCGTACAGAAATGCCAATGTTGTGGAAGCCAGTTGGAAGGCTTCTCGAGAGGTTTTCTGCACCGCGATAGCCTGATCTCCTTGAATATCAATCTCCGCACCAGATGGCCCGCCTTTTACGCCAAGGGCGTCAACTCCATTGACGTTCTTGAGACCAAGATCTCCACCGGTCGGAGTGAACGTAAGATCGCCCCCAATTCCCGTTGTAGTATTCACATCGGTGGCTTCTACGAGACCGGCTGAAGCGGTCCCACAAAAGAGCGCTGTTCCCAAAAAAACTGAGATGGTTGCTGTTTTAAACTTCATGGTGTATTTCTCCGAGACAATTATGGCTGTGCGGAAGAAACCTAGCAAAAGTAGGGCCAACGACCAAAAAGAGACAAAATTCAAAGGGGTGGGGAATGCGCAATGGTGAGGTGTAAAAATAGCTGACAATTCCAGTTTTCATTGAAACTGCCAGCCATATGAATTGAGCTTTATTTAAATTTTTCCAGAATCTCCTTGGCTTTTTCTTGCTCACCAACGGCTTTGTAGGCCTCTGCCAGGTGCAAAGCAATCTCATTGGACTCCGGTTGCGCCTGGTGTGCCTTCTCAAGAATTGCCACGCTTTCTTTTTCCTGGCCGGCATTAAAAAGTATCCACCCGTACGTGTCTGCAACAGCACCGGAGTCTGGTCTTAGTTCATAGGCCCGCTTTGCAATCTCAAGCGCCCGCGGATCACCCGCTTGTTGATACAGCCACGCCAGGTTATTGAGGGCGATGACGTTATCGGGCTGATCTTCTAGCACTAACTCATAAGTTGATCTTGCTTCTTCCTGTCGGTCAGCCTGTTGATAAGCCAGTGCCAGCGCGAAGGTTATTTGAAGATTGTTTGGATAGGTCGAACGGGCGGACTCCATCACCTCAATAGCCTTGGTAGTCTGGTTGGATCGTTGCAGTGCTTGGGCGTAACGTAGCTCGGTTTCCGCTGATCTTCGTTTTTCAAGAGCCAGTTGATAGAGCTCAGCGGCCTCCTGATGCCGCTGTTCCTGGGTCATCCAGCCAGCCTCCAATATGAATGGCCTGGCGGACTCCGGGTGAGTGAGTTTTGCATCCTGTAATAACTCTTTCGCGTCTTGCTGGCGGTCTGTCTGGTAGGCGAGGTTCGCCGCTTGCAGGATGATATTTTCATTCTCAGGAAACAGGGCAAGCGCCCTCTCGAGAATTGCTCGGGCGTCGGCCAGATCACCGGCGGATGATTTTTGCGATGCTACATTACCGAAAATCGCTGCGACGAGCGGCGACAGCCTCGATGGCGTATTCTCATCAACCGGCTCCATCAATACTGCCAGATGATCTGTGCTCTTCTCGGTATCACCGTTGAAAAGAGCGTATTCAAGTAGAATGAGTCGTGGCCCTGCGGCTTCCGGTTTTTTCTCGGAAAGCTCGCCGAGAAAATCGGCTACTTCGGTACCCGGTAGGGAGCTGGTCAATCCCTGAAGGGCCTGGCGATTATTAGGAGCAAGGCTCACAGCTCTTTTGAAATACTCACCCGCGGACTCCAAGTTTTCCCGGGACCGTTCAAGCGCACCTAAAGCTAGTAAGGGAGTGGGGTCTTCTGGTGCATCCTGTGAAGCTGCGGTATAGAATTTCTCCGCCTGCTCCTGGTTGCCGAGCGCTAGAGCTAACTGGCCTCTCACAAGTTTCGCGTCAAGGCTCTCTGGATCTTCTTTAAGCCATTCGTCTGCATAGGAGACAGCTGCGTCGTTGTTTTCCGCTTTTAGGTAGGCTTCTATTTTTAGGCGCTTGGCATTAGAAGAGCTTGGGTCCTGTTCTATAACGTTTTCAAGCTGATCGAGAGCTCGATCAATTTTGTTCTGTTCAATCAGGTATCGTGAATAGCGCAGTCTAAGCTCACTGTTATCAGGACGGAGCTCCAGCGATTTTTCTATTAGTTCTTCTCCAGCAGCATTCTCTCCGCCAGCCAGGGTTGTAATACCAACCATCGCCAAAACCCCAGGATCGGTCTCTTTATCGTCAAGGGAATCGAGGATCGCGCGGGCGTCATCTATGTTCCTAAGCTGAATCTTGGTGGCGGCAAGGAGTTTGGCAGCTTCTTCCGCATCCTCATTGGCCGCGATTGGAGTGAGAAGTCTATCCGCCTCTTCCATCCTGCCTTGACGGAAACGAATCATCCCCAGCAGCAGAGCGCTTTGTTCGTGGCCGGGCGACTGCTTTAGAATTTCTTCCAGATACCGTGCCGATTCTTCCAGATTTCCGTCCTGATAGGCAGCCTGGGCAGCTTCCAAATTGCTGCGAATAGTTCCGGGCGCCGATTTGGCCAGCATTTCCTCGTAAACAAAGGCTTCCGAGGCTTTGCCCTGTTCTCGCAGCACTCGAATGAGAGAGGAAATGGTCTCGTACTTTCTGTAGGTCATGATGTCGTACTGACCTATGTCCTCAAGTGCTCGAATGTAGGCCTCTTCGGCAACCTGCCAATCGCTTTTTGCCTGAGCTACTCTGGCTTTCCAAAGCCAGAGTTCGGTTGAATTTGCATCAATGGCTTCGGCCTCTGCAATGTACGCGGCCACTTGGTCCTGGTTGTCTCTGGCATAGGCAACTTTGGAAAGGCCAATTAGCGGTTTTGCTGAGGAAGCCTCCAACCCTGCTGCGTTTTTATAGGCTTGTTCAGCTTTCGTTAGCTGTCGCTGGCTCAGAAGAATGTCAGCTTTAAGAAGTGCGGCTTGTAGTTCTTGGGGCCGATCTGGGTTCTGGAGATCCGAGAGAATGTCCAGAGCTTCGTCACCTTCGCCTTTCAGCTGCCTGGATTTAGCGCGGATTAGTTTGATTCTGTTGTGGGTTGTATCATTGAGGGCCTCGGGAACTATTCGATCCGCCAGCAGGTTCACTTGTCGCTCGGCGTTCGTGGCATCGCCGGCTGTCAGCAAGTTATCAATAATAATGAAGTAGGGCTCGGCGTTGTCTGGCTGGAGCTCAATGGCGCTTCGAGCTTCCAGTGTACTTGCTTTTAGTTCACCCTGGCGTTGGAAGAAGCGGGCCTGGTCAATGTGGCCGATGTACTGGATCTCTTCCTGCGTCATTTCGGTTTCATCGCTGCAGCCTGAAAGGCTACTAATGGCGAACAAGCTGAAAAGGGTAATGCAGATTGCCTTGGATACTTTCATGCCCTGTTCCTTCCTGATGACGGGTCTTTTTATTTTCCCTTCGTGAGTTTAGCGTTCGGTTGCAGGCTGTGATGTTGGAATTCGATATTTGTCCGTTAGGTTGTAAAGCGTTGGACGAGTTATTCCGAGCAGTCTCGAAGCCTGAGCCATGTTGAAGTTGCAGCTATTGAGTGCCTTCAAAATCGCATGACGCTCTGCATTTTCCCGAACCTGACGCAAGTTCAGATGCTGGTCAGGTTGATTGGTCTCACAGGCGAGTTCGAGATCAGTAGCTGTCACTCTCTTGCCTTCAGCCATAATGATGGCTCGCTTTACTTTGTTGATCATTTCTCTGACATTACCGGGCCATGAGTGATTGCTGATGGCGTTAACGGCATCTTCACTGAAGGACAGATTCGGTCGGTCCATCTGTTTGCCAAGCGATTTGAGCAACGATTGGGCAATAACAAGTGCATCACCCTCGCGGTCCCTGACGGCGGGAACGTCCAGCGTGATTTCACTGATTCGGTAGTAAAGGTCTTCCCGGAATTCACCGCCATCAATCAACTGCCTGACATCGCGATGGGTCGCGCATACAACGCGGACGTCCACTGGTACAGGGTTGACCGAGCCAACGCGATCAACGACCCGTTCCTGGAGAAATCGTAGAAGCTTCGCTTGTAGCGCCATGGGCATGTCGCCAATTTCGTCCAGGAAGAGGGTTCCGCCGTTGGCGCTTTCAATTTTACCTTTCTTGGCTTGAGTCGCCCCTGTGAAGGCCCCTTTCTCGAAGCCGAAGAGCTCGCTTTCGAGCAAGTTTTCGGGAATGGCTGCGCAGTTAATGGCCGCAAAGGGTTTCTCTGAGCGGTGGCTAAGATCATGAAGGGCCCTGGCGAGGAGTTCTTTGCCGGTGCCCGTCTCACCCGTGATCAAGGTAGTCACATCGGTAGGCGCTACCTTTTCCAGAGTGCGGCAGATTGACAGCATTTGGGGGCTGGAGCCAACGATTCCCTTGATATTGGCATCATTGCCCCGCATCCCGAGCTGTCTGTTCTCCTTTTCCAGCTCTGCAAGCCGGAAGGCTCGGTTAACTACAAATGTAAGAATGTCGGCATCAAGCGGTTTCTGGTAAAAATCCGAAGCGCCCATGCCGACAGCTTTCACTGCGTTTTCTTTGTCTTCACGGCCGGTGACTACGATAACCTTTGTCATGGGCGCCAGCTGAAGAATGTCTTCAAGGAGACGGAACCCTTCAGAAGCTCCACCTGGATCCGGAGGCAGGCCTAGATCAAGTGTTACCACCTCCGGCTCTTCTCGCCGCAAGCACGTCAGGGCAGACTCTCTATCCGACGCTACGGATACATCGAGGTCTTCACTGAAACACCACCGCATCTGGCTCTGCAGGCCCGGGTCATCTTCTATTATTAAGAGTCGTCTGGTCACAACAGCAACAAGTCCTTTGTAGTGATACTTCCACCCACCTGATTCTCAACCGAACATTGACACTTTGCAATGTCGATTTGAAATTCAGCTCCACGCCGGCATTTAATTGGCGCTTTGCAGCGGGTCTTCCGGAACAGAAACCGGCTGTAGGTCTCTAAGGTCTTCCACTTTGGGCTTTTCGGTAGCCAAAGGGATTCTCACCGAGAAACAGGAGCCAAGACCTGGCTCACTGGTTACGTCAATGTTGCCTCCGATCTTCCGGATATATTCTCGTGCCTGGTAGGCGCCAATACCCATACCCGTTAGGCCCTTTGTGCTCTCAAACGGTCTGAACAGCTGGCTGGAAATGAATTCTTTGGTCATTCCTGTTCCAGAATCCTGGATAAACAGCACCACGTTGCCTCTGGCGATTTTCAAAGTGATCGATATTTCACCATCATTTGGGGTTGCGTCCTGAGCATTCTGGATGAGGTGGCCGAGTACACTCCGAAGTTGCTCTGCGTCGGCTTTGATCATGATATCCGGAGCATCGCCTTCTAAATGAGGAGCGGGGGTTTGGTGCTGATGGTGTTCGATGAGATCTGTCACGAGATCCGTCAGGTTCAGCAGCTTGAGTTGGCTCTCATCATCGCTGCTCGGTTTCCTAATATGATCCACCAGCCCCGACATTTTTCGAACGGCATGGTCCGTGGTGTTAATCATGTCATCGATGAACGCGGGATTATTCCTATGTTTCGGAGCGTTCTTTACCAGAAGAGAGAGCTGTGCAATTACGGTTTTGAGATCGTGAACCATAAACGCGGAGGCTTTGCTCACTGCCTCGAATTGCATTGCTCGGGAGAGCCGGTTCTGAGCATCCGCCTGGGCCAGCAGGTTGCAGGTTTGCCGGGCAACGACTTTGATCAGGTCAAAGTTTTCCCAATTAAGCTCAACACGTGCGTAGGGATTGCCAACCAGCGCCATGCCATACAGATCGTTGCCCAGGTATAGCGGGATAATCAGCCAGGCATCCGGGGTTTTCGCGATTGCGTCCGGTATTTCAAGTAGGTTGTAGCTGACCGGGTCTGCTCCGTATTCGTGTAGGTCGACAATCCATTCCCGGTCTGAGAAGAAGCGTACCAGCTCGGAATCATGGTCGATGATCGTGTGTTTTGGTGTGGACAGGTTGATGGCAGCCTTTAGAACGTATGACTCCCGTTCGCCTTTCAGCCAAATCGCCCCTCCGTTACTTTCCACCAGTCCGGCGAGAATTCGGATAACCCGCTCTGGTAGGGGCGGGTCGTTGCTCAGATCCGCCAGTTCCCGGGTCATTTTCAGCCATTCTTCCCGGTAATCGTATTTATAGTCGAAGAAATTCTTGCTGATCAGAACCATGAGTCTGGCCCTGATGCGGCGTGAGAGAAGCAGCGTTGCAAGGAATACCAGGGAAATGGTCAGGAAAAGAACCTGCAGTGCTTCGCCCCAGTTGCCCCCCAAAGCCCGAACGTAATAACCACCCATAGCCAGGAAGAGCAGGTAACCGCCCGCAAAGACAAGCGTACTGGCATGGAAAACCGCTGTTCGGGAAAGCTGGAACTCGATCGGTTGTTTTCGGGTGTTGATAACGTTGACCGCAAACAGGGGCACCATGGTGGCATTTATAAAACCGCGCGCGTTCCAGAAGGAGTCCGAAACCTGGCCGAAGAGCAGTGCATCGGTATACATGAAGAAATCGAATGCAAAGATGGTGATGACCCCGATGCCCAGATATTTCATGCTGGAGCGGCCGAGACCGGTGGAGTTTCGCCAGATCTGTTCAACAACAGAGAGTCCGAGAAGGGAAAGCCCGATTTGGCCAAGAATCTTTGCTTTGCCGCTGAGCAGTTCCAACGCCAGAAAATACTCCAGTACACCGACGACCATCAAAATGGCAATTAGAATGCCACCGCCCAGCGCCATCATGGAGCGCACGCGGTTATTAAGACCAGATGATTTAAAGGAATCCCTCAGGATCGCGAAGAGGAGCAGTAACCAGGAAGCATCCCTGAGAAGCTCAAGGAGGTAACGGATCAGAAAGTCTGGCTGGCCAAAAAGGCTCTGTGTGACAAGCGCGGCGGCCCATAAGAAGGAAATAATGGCCGCAAGAAAGAGCGCGCGGTCGACGTTTCGCCGCAGATAGCGAGTACCAACGATAATTGCCAGCAACAGAAAGCAGATTGCTGCTGCTCCGTGGCTTATAACGCCCAAATCCCTGAACATCTCGTGCTTCCCGTAGTTAATCCACTTTTATATTGAGCGGATTATTGAGGGTGATCAAGCAGTCTGACTGTAACGAAAAATGAACACTTATTTCTAGTGGTGTCGATATCTTTTACATGTACGGCTCCTCGCCGTGTGCTTTCTAAAAGTTCCTCTTTCTAGTTTGCTGAATTTTCTCTCTTTCTATTGTCCTGGTCCGTTCTCTGCTATGTGGGGAACAGTCAGGTGATTTGTTTATAGTCGTATCCAGAAAAGGGAAGCAGTTATGAACTACGGGAAAAAAGTAAAAGCTTGGTCTGCCGGCCTGATTTTTTCGGTTGCGACCTCTTTCGCGAGTGCGGGCCCGATTGCAACGATGGACCTTAAGTTTGGTTCGGATGGCATCAAATTTCCTGAAGGCTATAGGGCGGGAACTATCACCAACGTAACAAACGACGGTACCAATCAGAGTCGGGTTGCTGCTGGTATGTTTCGTTTCTCTGTAAGCAATATTCAGGGTGACACGCCGTTCGCTCTTTCTTCGAATGACGTGCTCGATGCATTCTGTGTCGACATTGATACCCTTTTGGATCAATACAATACCGTAAGTTATTCATTGCTAAGTGCGACCGATTACTTCCAGAATTCCCGTAAGGTTAATCTTATGAGTAGCCTATATACCGGGTTTGGTGGAGACGAAGTTAAGGATTCGCGAACTTCTGCAGCGTTTCAATTGGCGCTTTGGGAAATAATCAATGAGAACAACGATGAATTAAACTTGGACGACGGCTCCTTCACATCTACTGATTTCACTGACGCAAAGGAAACTGCTAACGGGTGGTTCACTGGGCTGGGCGATATTGCAAGTGGATTTAATTTGTTTGTCTTAGAATCGGATTCAGATGCCGACGGGAACAAGCTCTCTCAGGATTTGCTCGTGTTCTCGCCCGCGCCTCCGGTAAAAGTTCCCGAGCCGGGTACTCTGGCGCTTTTGGCCCTTGGCATCTGCGGCCTTGTTTTGAGAAAGGCATCCAAGCGCTCAAAGGACTGATGTTGTCAGCTTCTTAAACCTTCTATAAGAAGCCCCGCACTCCAATAGCGGGGCTTCTTGTTATCCGGGGCTAAACCGGCCTCTTATTCTCCCGGTAAAACCGGAAAATCTCCTTCAGCGGCCGCTTCGGCTCAAACCCGAACTCGTTAACAAAGGCCCGCCCGTCAATTACCACCGGGTACTTGAAGAATGCCATCAGGTAGGACGGAAAACTCTTCAACTTCAGTGTGCCGAGTATCATCTTCGGAACCATCGGTGGGATGGAGGGCACCTGAATCCGTTTGCAGCCACAGAGCTTGAGCGCGTGCTGGTAGGCCACCCAGTCCTGCGGCGCCACGTTGTACACGCCACGTGTCGGTTTTTTATACGCCAGTACAATGGCATCGGCCATGTCGTCGATATGGATAAACTGCATCATCGGCGAAAAGCCCGCCAGCACCGGCGCGCGTTCGCTGGCCAGCAGAGTACTGATGGTGTTGCGCACGCCCGGGCCCACGATGTTACAGGGGCGCAGGATGGTGATGTTCAGTTCCGGGTAGCGCCACAGATAGATGTTGGCCAGGTTCTCCAGTTCCACGGAGTCAATCAGGTCGGCGCTGAGCCCTGCGCTCTTGAGCGGTGCCGCTTCGTCGATAAGTGCTGGGTTGTAGGCCACCGCTCCGTAAACATGGAACGTTGAAAGCACGACCACTCGTTTGATGCCGTACTTGTGGCTCAGGTCCAGAAGCTTCTGGGTGCCGAGCACGTTGGCGTTGTAGCGCCGCATGCGGGTGAGCTGGCTGGACATAATCCGGCCCATGTGGATCACGCCATCAAACTCATAGCGCCGGAACAGATCCTCGAACACCCGCTTGTTGAAATCGATGCAGTAGCTGGGGATGTCGTCGCCCAGGTAGACCTGGTCGCGGAAATCCACGGCGACCAGGTCGCAGGTATCCCGGAGCTGTTCGATAACTTTCTGGGCGAGGGCGCCGGCGGCACCGGTGATCAGAATGTGCGGTCTGCGTTGTTCGCTCATCAGAAAAGCCTTTTCCTTTCGCTCAGTCCCTTGTCGATCAGCCGGCTGATTTCCGCCTTGACCTTCTCTACGCGTTCTGTGACCTGTTCTTCGGGAATTTCAAGGTCGTCGAAGTACATCGGGGCTCCGAAGTTCAGGTGAACTTTTGCCGGCAGCACCACGGGCATGGCGACCGGGGCATAGGGAATGCCCAGGGCTTTTGCCAGGGGCTTGATGTTGGCGATGGCCGGGATGGTTTCCTCGCAGCCCACTACCCCGACAGGCACGATCGGCGCCTTGTACTTCATGGCCAGGTGCATGAAGCCGTTGCCAAACCGTTTGAGCTGGTAACGGTCGTGGTAGAGTTTTCCGGAACCGCGAATGCCCTCCGGGAACACGATGACGGCTTCGTTATTGGCGAGCATCTTGGCGCAGTTGACCGGGTCTCCGAGCACGGCGCCCACTTCATTCAACAAGTTGCCCAGCCAGGGCACGGTCGGAAAAAAGCGTTCAATCATCGCCCTTGGAATACGGGCATCTTTTTCCCGGGAGGCGAGGGCGTAGCCAATCAGCAGGCCGTCGATAGGCAGCTGCCCGCTGTGGTTGGCGATAATCAGCACGGGTCCATCCGCGGGAATGTTTTCGACGCCCTGGGCCTTTACCCGGAAATACTTCTCGTAAATCTGTTTGGTGAGCGAGAGCCCGTATTTCATGGCTTCGTTATTGTAGCCCCACGGATCGTAGCCCAGGCTCCCAATGGGTTTGCGGATGCGGTTGATATGCTCGTCCAGTTCCGCGGGAACCAGTCGGTTTTTGAGAAACGATGCCAGGCTCATGATTTCCTTCCGATGAATACGCCTAATGTGTGGCTTTGCCCGTTATTTAGCACCCGATAATCGCTGGCGGCATTGGCGGTTTCGACGCACAGCATGGACTGCCAGGCCGTATCGGGAAAGTCCGATAGCTTGGCCGCCTTGGCCGGACCGGGGTTCCAGACCACAGTTGAGTCACTGCCTACGGCCGAGAGCTTGCGGCCAGTTCGGGGTGTCACGATCGTCAGGGTTTCGCCGCTCTCGTAGATGCGGTCCGTTTCGCCGTCGAAATACACAGGGCCTTCCTGGTTGCGGTACTCCCAGTTATCCAGGGTGTCGATGTACTGGCTGTTTCCGAGACCCAGCACACGAGTCCGGGTTATGTCGCTGGTCGGCAAATAAGTATGGAGCGCCTGGGTAAAGGCCAGCGGATCGTTCCCCAGATTCGTGGTCGTCAAAGCCAGTTGGCATCCGCGGATGGAGAAACTGAAGGTGAGCAGGGCGAGCGCATGCCCGATCCAGACATCACTGAAATCTTCATTGGCATCCAGGGACAGGCTGATTTCCACTTCGTGGGCGTTCTCCCGGACATCTTCCAGTTTCCAGAGCGCGGTACGGGCAAACCCGTGGGCTTGGTCTGTCTGGATGCGTTTCCGCACTTCCGGCGCGTTGCGGGCCGGATCGCCGAACCAGGGCCAGCACACGGGAATGCCACCGCGGATGGCTCGACCGGGTTCGTACCGGGCCGCTGGGCTCATCCAGAGCCAGTCAGATTCGTCCTGAGGTTTGAAGCTTGCCAGATGAGCGCCCTGAATAAACACAGTGGCCTGGAACAAAGGATGGTGGACCTCAAGAGCTTCCAGTTGCCCGATTGTTTTCCAGCGCGTGAAGGACCACTGGCCCGGCGAAAGTGAGAGCGGTGGCCTGTTACTGCTTTCTGACATGGTTAGCTACTGAGTGAAACCGGTTAAGTGTATTTGCCTACACAGAGAGTAAATTAAAACTGCCGCTGCGGCGAGAATTGCGCCTAAAATACGCTCAAATTCAGTACGAGGCCTGCCGATGGAAACGCCGGTAATCATTCCGATCCATGATCCCCTTATCACACCTTTGCACAGCGCCCAGGATGCGGTGGCGGGCAGTGATGTCCAGTCGATGGATCTCACGCCGGAGCAACAGGAGCCGGTGTCTGAGGACTGGCTGGATGAACTGGCTTCAGGGCTGAGCGAGCACGGCTGGATGTCGCTGGATGTGAGGTCGCGGCTGGGCGCCAACCTGTTGGCGGCGCTGAAACAGGAAGTGCAGATTCTGGATCGTACCGATGCCATGAAAAAAGCCGGCATCGGGCGCGGGAGTGATCTGGTGCGAGACCGGTCGGTGCGGCGCGACAAGATTGCCTGGCTGCAAGGCATTACAGCTCCTCAGGCCGCGCTGTTCGAGTTTTTCGAGTCCATTCGCCAGGGTCTGAATCAAAGGTTGTTTCTCGGGCTGAAGCGATTCGAGACTCATTATGCTACGTACCATTCAGGTGATTTCTATAAACAGCATCTGGACAGCTTTAAGGGCAGGGCATCCCGGGTGGTGAGTCTGGTGCTCTACCTGAACGAAGATTGGCAGGCAGCCGACGGTGGCGCGCTTCAGGTTTTCAACCGGGACAATGATCAGGAAGTGTGCGGAACCGTGTTGCCCGAGGCAGGACGAATGGCCTTGTTCATGAGCGAGGAAATTCCTCACGAGGTGTTACCGGCAAACCGCACTCGCTACAGTCTGGCCTGCTGGTTCCGCCAGGATGAAGTGCCGCTGCCTTTACAAGGATGATGCTGACGGGCGTGCTGATTTGTCATTGTAGTGTGCAAACCCTTTTGCTAATATGCGCGCCGCTTTCGGGGAATTGTCCCGGAACGCCGTTATGGTGGCTCCATTGGTGCCTCCGCAACATGAAACCGTGAACCCGGTCAGGCCCGGAAGGGAGCAGCCGCAGCGGTGGAATTGTGTGCCGGGGTGTCGCTGATGGAGTCACCCCCAGTTTTCTCTCCTCTCCTGTTTTTTCTTCTGATTATCCTTGATAGCCATGAACTTGTGAGCGCGCTTCCGGAATCAAGTCTGCTTCTTCTGGATCTTTGTCCGTGCTAAGGTTAAAGCCGTTTTTCACTGCAGTTGGCGGAACATGAGCTACCAGGTACTTGCCCGTAAATGGCGCCCACGCACTTTCGAGGATATGGTGGGCCAGGAACACGTGCTCCAGGCGTTAATTCACGCCCTGGAAAGCCAGCGTCTTCATCATGCTTATCTATTCACGGGGACCCGTGGGGTAGGCAAGACCACCATTGGGCGCCTGCTTGCACGCTGCCTCAACTGCGAAACCGGCGTAACCCCGAACCCCTGTGGTGAATGCTCGAGCTGCCAGGAGATTCAGGAAGGCCGGTTTGTGGATCTGATTGAAATAGACGCCGCGTCCCGGACCGGCGTTGATGATATGCGTGAGCTGACGGATAACGTCCAGTATGCGCCCACGCGTGGGCGCTACAAGGTGTACCTCATTGACGAGGTGCACATGCTGACGAACCAATCGTTCAACGCTTTCCTTAAGACCCTTGAAGAACCGCCGGAACACGTCAAGTTCCTGCTGGCAACGACCGATCCCCAGAAACTACCGGTCACAGTGCTGTCCCGGTGCCTGCAGTTTAATCTCAAACGCATGACGCCGGAGCACATCGCAGGCCATCTGCGTCATGTACTGGGTGCCGAGGAAATTCCATTTGAGGAACCGGCCCTGTGGCTCCTGGCCCGGGCTGCGGACGGCAGTATGCGCGATGCCTTGAGCCTCACCGATCAGGCTATCGCCTTTGGCAACCAGAAGCTGTCCGCCAGTGATGTCAGTAATATGCTGGGGACCATTGATCAGCGGGATATTGAACGCATTGTGAATGCACTCGTTGAAGGCGACGGCCCGGCCTTGCTGGCGGAAATCAGCCGGATTTCGGACTTTGCACCGGATTACAGTGTGATCCTCGCCGATCTGCTATCGCTCTTTCACCGGGTGACCATGGAACAGGTGGTTCCGGGCAGTGCCGATAACGCCCTCGGCGATGCCGAGCAGGTCCAGGCGCTGGCTCGCAAGCTCAGTGCCGAGGATGCCCAGCTTTTTTACCAGTCTGCGCTGATTGGGAGGAAAGACCTTACCATTACGCCGGATGCCCGGATGGGGTTCGAAATGACCCTGCTCCGGATGCTTGCCTTCCGCCCCGGGGCTGACCGGCGAGAGCCGCCGGCCATAAGCTCCGGTGGTCAGTCTGCCGCTTCCGAGCCACGGGATGAGCCCGACCCGGCGCCGACCCCACAGGTAGAGCAAAAACAGCCGGAACCGGAACCCGAATCCACTCCTGAGCCTGAACCCGAGATGCCGGCCGCGCCACCCGTTGCGGATGAGGATGCATCCTGGCTGGCCAGTCTGGATGCCCAGGCCGAGGCCGCTGGAGAGTATGAAGAGATCTATCCTTTAAGCGACAAAGCTCCTGTTACCGAAGAGCCAGCAGCTGAAGTTGCCGCGGAGCCCGTTGAACAGGCGGCCCCGGCTCCGGAGCCCGCGTTTGTGGAGCCCGATCCAGCGATAGAACCTGCAGTTGAGCAGGCGCTTGAGCCTGAGGGCGAATTCGTCTGGCACCGTGATTTTAGAAGTCTTGGCATTGTGGGCATGCCCGGTAACCTTGCCAGTCACGGCGCCATGTCCCGCGATGGCGATGTGATTACGCTGACCATTGATGAGGGGCACGCCCGGCTGTTGAACAGCAGGCACGAGGAAAAGATTCTGGCTGCCTTGAGAAACCGCTTTGGCGACTCCATTCAGTTACGTACAGAGCAGGGCAATCCCGGGCCAGACACCCCTGCGGCTTATGAGGAACGCCAGAGAAAGGCGCGCCAGGAAGCCGCAGAGGCGTCCATTCGCAAGGATCCGGTCGTAAAGTCTATTGTTGAACGATTCGAGGCGCGGGTAGTGGAAGACAGCATCCGGCCGGCAGAGACAAGCAGGAGATAAGCTATGATGAATAATATGGGCGACATGATGAAAAAAGCCCAGAAGATGCAGGAAGAGATGCAGAAGGCCCAGGAAGAAATCGCCAAGGCCGAAGTGACTGGCGAAGCCGGAGCCGGGCTGGTCAAAGTCACCATGAATGGCCGCCACGACGTTCGTAAAGTGGACATCGACTCATCTCTGATGTCTGAGGAAAAGGACATCCTGGAAGACCTTCTGGCCGCTGCGGTAAACGATGCCGTTCGGCGTGTTGAGGAAAATCAGAAGGAGAAGATGTCCGGTATGATGTCGGGCATGGGTCTGCCGCCCGGTTTCAAGATGCCGTTCTGAATTTCATCCTGCAGTCGTTTGAGGACCTTTCATGGCGTTCAGCCCGCTGGTTGATGAGCTTGTAGAATCCCTTCGTTGCCTGCCTGGTGTTGGCCAGAAAACTGCCCAGCGCATGGCTTTCCATTTGCTGGAGCGTGGCCGTTCCGGCGGCACCCGTCTTTCCGACGCATTAAGCCAGGCCATGAACGGTGTCCGGCGCTGCGAAAGCTGCCAGAACTTTGCCGACACCGAAATCTGCGGCATCTGTGACAATCCCCAGAGGCGCACCGGTACCCTGTGTGTGGTGGAAAGTCCCTCGGATCTTCTGGCAATTGAGCAGGCTGGTGACTACCGGGGCGGTTATTTCGTCTTGATGGGGCATCTGTCACCCATAGATGGCGTGGGGCCGGAAGAAATTGGCATCGAACGCCTTCTGAAGCGGATCCGAGACGAAGGCGTTACGGAACTGATCCTGGCGACCAACCCGACCGTGGAAGGCGAGGCTACCGCCCACTACATAGCCGACCGTCTTGATGGTGATGGGATCCTGATTACCCGGCTGGCCCATGGCATTCCGGTTGGTGGCGAGCTGGGCTATGTTGACGGCTTTACCCTGACTCACGCATTCCGCGGCCGCAAGCCGCTCTCCGATTGAACCAGACCGAATAACCCTACCAGGCACATTTATGGATATTTCTGCCCAGGCCGCTGCGGCTGTTGACGTTCCCCCGGCTCCGACCAGGATTGACTGGATCCGGGAACCGCAAGCTCTGGACAAATGGCTGGATCGGGCACCGGGCAAGCCCCTGGCGCTGGACACCGAATTTGAGCGGGTAAACACCTTTTACCCGATACCGGGGTTGGTTCAGTTGGGCCTCGACGGCGAGTTTTGCCTGGTGGACCCTTCCGTTGCCGAGCAGTCCGGACGATTTCGGGAAGTCCTGGCGGACCCGGACACTCCAAAGCTTCTTTACGCCATGAGCGAAGATCTGGAACTTTTTCGCCAGTGGCTGAATCTTCAACCTGCCGGTGTCATTGATCTTCAAATCGGGGCCGCAATGGCCGGAGAAGGGTTCTCCCTGGGTTACGCGAGGCTGGTGGAAACCCTGTTCGGTGAGACTCTGGACAAGTCCGCCACCCGCTCTGACTGGCTGGCGAGACCGCTGAGCGATGCTCAGCAACGCTACGCGATTGACGATATCCGTTTTCTGGAGCCGATGTACCAGTGGGTCAGTGCATTACTTCGCGATCGCGGTCTGGAAGCGGCTCTGGTTGAGGAATCGGCGCGCTTTGCCATTGAACTGGCAGGGCAGGAGGATCCCGACAACCATTACCTGAAACTGCGGGCCGGATGGACCCTCTCGGCTCAGCAACAGGGTGTTCTCAAGGAACTGGTGCGCTGGCGTGAGGGGGAGTGCCAGCGGCGGGACCGGCCAAGGAACCGTGTGCTGGCAGATGCACTGTTGATTGCGATCGCGGAAAGGCTGCCAGCGTCCCTGAAGGAACTTTCCAACATTCAGGGAGTGCCATCCGGCGCAGTCCGTCGGTACGGCGATACCCTGATTGAACTTGTTAGCCGGGGATCGACCGCGGATAATTCGTCCCTTGAGAGGATTGCGCCACCGTTGTCCCGGGATCAGCAGGGATTCTTTAAACAGTTAAAGCGTCTTTTCAGGAGTGCGGCAGAAGATGCTGATATTCCAATGGAATTGTTGGCGCCGAGAAAGCGTTTGGAAAAGGTTGTACAGCAACCGGACCTCGCGCAACACGATTTTTTCCAGGGCTGGCGGGCGCAGATTCTTGCTCCGGTTCGCGCTGATATCGAGGAATTACTGAAGTCATGAAAGAGCGGGAATTTGTCTCTGTTTTCCGGAGCAGCAAAAAGAAGGATACCTACCTTTTTGTTCGGCGCGGACAGAAGTGGGAGGAGCTTCCCGAGAGCCTCCGGGGTATTTTCGGTCAGCCGGTTCATTCCATGGATCTGGTCCTGACGCCCGACCGCAAGCTTGCGAGGACTACCGGAAAGCAGGTTCTGGAAGCCATTGGCGAGAAGGACTTTTTTCTGCAAATGCCGGAAGAGCAGGAAGGGTACGTGGTGGACTTCAAGCGCAGACTGGATCAGCGCAATCCATGATTGCCCAGGTGCCGTTCTGGCAACGTAAGCGCCTGCATGAAATGACGCCTGAAGAATGGGAGTCTCTTTGCGACGGTTGCGGGAAGTGTTGCCTGAACAAACTGGAAGACGAAGACACCGGCGAGGTCTACCACACCGATCTGGTGTGTCGTTATATGAACGAAGAGACCTGCCAGTGCACCGTTTACGAAGAGCGGCTCAAGAAGGTGCCGGGCTGCACGGTGCTGACACCGGATACCGTCAGCGACTACCATTGGTTGCCGTATACCTGCGCCTACCGGACGTTGGCTGAAGACCGGCCATTGGCCGACTGGCATCCTCTTCGAAGTGGGGATCCGGATTCGGTGCACGAAGCAGGCGTTTCGATCCGTCACAAGGTGATTTCAGAAGACCGCGTGCCGGAAGAAGACTGGGAAGAACATATCATTCACTGGATCCTGTAATGATTGATACCGATGCACAAATGGCCTATGGGATTTTCTGGGCCGCCTACGCTATAGCCTTTGTCGTGTTCTTTTACATGATGAAGAGCCTGATCCGTTTTCTACCTTTTTATGGAGTGCGGACCCTGATTCTCGCCGCCCTGGTGGCCTTGCTGCTCACGCCGGTTGAATCACCCGATCTGGCCGGTTGGTGGATTCCGGCCTGGCTGTTCGGCGGCTATGAAATGATTCTTGGCGACGCCGACGCTTCAGGTCGGGCCGTGTTTAACCTCGGGCTCGCCGGCTTGGTCATGCTGCTGGTCTGGGTGTTGGATCTGGTTCGCTACCGTCTTGTTCGTAAATAGCGCGAAAAAGAAAAAAAAGATAAGGATGGATGCCTTGAGAGAGATGACGTCGAGATGGTTTGGGCTGGTTGCAATTTGCTTCGTGCTCAGTCTTCCGGCAGGGCTGAATGCCCAGGAGAGCGACGATGTTCAACTGCCGGAGGAGTCGGACGTCCGGATCATAGTCGACATCTCGGGCTCCATGAAAGACACCGATCCGGACAACCTGCGACAGCCCGCCGTGCGTCTGCTGGCCCGGCTGTTGCCAGAGGGGGCCTCCGCGGGTGTCTGGACCTTCGGGCAATATGTCAACATGCTGGTGCCGCACCGTGAGGTGACCAACGCATGGCGGGAAATGGCCATTCAGCGCTCAGCTCAGATTAACTCGGTCGCACTCAGAACAAACCTTGGCGCGGCTATTGAGACAGCCAGCGATGATTATTTCACAGACGGCGATCTGAGCCGGACCCACTTCATACTGCTGACCGACGGCAAGGTCGATATCTCCGACGATCCTGCAAAGAATACCGCAGAGGAAACTCGTATTCTGGATACGATTGTCGCTGATCTCATCGAAAGGGGCGCTACCTTTCACCCCGTAGCTCTCTCTGAGGCCGCCGATACCGACTTTCTGAAAGCGTTGGCGACAGACTCCGGCGGTCGTTTCCAGGTGGCGGATACAGCAGATGCGCTGAACCTGGCATTTCTTCAGGCATTGAATACCGCGGTCCCACAGGAGCAGATTCCCATTGAGGGCAATGGCTTTACTGTGGACGAGGGCGTTCGTGAGTTTACCGCCCTGATTTTCTGGGGCGAGTCTGAAACCTCTGCCACCCGGGAGCTTGCCCTCGTGCGCCCGGACGATCGGGTCGTTAATCTTTCGGAGTTTCCCGACAACGTCCGCTGGGCCAGGGAAGCCGGTTACGACCTTATCACGGTTGATGAGCCGTTGGCAGGACAGTGGCGCATTGATGGCGAGCTCGGAGAGGGCAGCCGGGTTACGGTCGTTAGCGATCTGAGAATGGTGGTCAATCCTCTACCTCCTTCATTCACATTGCAGGAGCCCCTCAAGCTCCGGGTCGGCTTTTTCGAAGAAGGGGAGAAAATCACTAATCCCGATTTTCTGGGTGTGATTGAGGTCAGCCTCAGTATCACCTCCGAGGATGGCAGAAGTGGAACCAAGGTATTGTCGGGAGAGCAGCCGCCGGAAGACGGCACCTACCGGGACACGGTCAGTCGTTTGCCAGCCGCGGGCCTCTACACCTTTGATGTGGTGGCCGATGGCCAGACCTTCAGCCGCAAGTTCAGCGCCACCGTCGGGTTTACGACGCCTGAAGGGGCTGAGCCCGCTGATCAGCCGGCTGAATCGCCGGAGCCGGAGGTGACAGAACCGGCACTCGCCCCTGAGCAGTCTGAACCGGAGCCGCCGGTGTCTGAGCCGGAGCAATCCGGGCCGGAACCGGCGATTACATCGCCCATCGACGTAAGCGAGGTCGAGGAGCCAGAGACGCCAGCGGTCCAGGAGCCTGAATCGGCCCCTGAGGAGCCGGAAGCGGCGGAACCTGCTTTTGCCGTGCCTTTGTGGATGGTCGGCGCAGCCGGTGGCGGGCTGCTCATTCTTGGCGGCCTGGTCTGGTTTGCCCTCCGTAAGCGTAAACAGGATCAGCAGGCGCAAGAGAAAGCAGCAGCAGAGCGCGAAACACTTGAGGATCTGCAGGACGAGCCCGAACCAGAACCAGAACCCGAGCCGGAGGCAGTTTCAGAGCCGGAAGAGGACGTCGAAGCCGAGGAAATCCCTGAGGTAACCGAGGAAGCATCTGAGGAGGATATGTCTGAGCTGGAGGCCGTTATTGATGAACATGAGGCCGCCCTGAAGTCGGAAGATGCAGCGCTTATGGAACCGGAGATTGAACCGACCGACGAACTGGAAGAGGACATCCCGGTAGCGGATACCCCGGTGGAGGAAGAGCCTGCGGAGTTGAATGAGGATATCCCGGAGCTGGAGGATATTGCCGATCCGTCCGACGCGGATGGGCCGGAAGATGATGATGAGGAGGAGTTCGGGCTTGAAGATTTCGATCTGTCCGAATTCGACGATTTACCCGATTATGATCAGGACGAGTCCGGATTGCCCGAAGACGACTCGAAGAAAAAACCTGATCAGAAAGACCAGAAAAAGTAACCAACAGGAACCAGACCATGAAGTTTACCGGTACCGAGAAGTATGTAGCCACCGATGACCTGCAAATGGCCGTCAACGCAGCGATTGCGCTTCAGCGCCCGCTGTTGATCAAGGGCGAGCCGGGCACCGGGAAAACCCTGCTGGCCGAGGAAATGGCCGCCGCCCTCGGGATGAGACTGATTCCCTGGCACATCAAGTCCACCACCAAGGCTCAGCAGGGCCTGTACGAGTACGATGCGGTTTCCCGTCTGCGGGACTCCCAGTTGGGTGATGAAAAGGTCAAGGACATCAGCAACTACATCGTAAAGGGCAAGCTTTGGGAGGCCTTTGAGGCTGACGAGCAGGTTGTGTTGCTGATTGATGAAATCGACAAAGCGGATATCGAATTCCCCAACGACCTGTTGCTGGAGCTCGACCGGATGGAGTTCTTTGTTTATGAGACGCAACAGTCTGTAAAGGCGAAAAAACGTCCGATCGTGGTTATCACCAGCAACAACGAGAAGGAACTGCCGGATGCCTTCCTGCGTCGGTGCTTCTTCCATTACATCAGTTTCCCCGACCATGACACCATGCAGAATATCGTGGACGTGCATTTCCCGCGCTTGCAGCAGGAGATCGTTCGCGATGCCCTGGAAGTTTTCTTCGATGTGCGCAAGGTACCTGGGCTGAAGAAGAAACCGTCCACCTCGGAGCTGATTGATTGGCTGAAGCTGCTGATGGCTGATGAGCTGTCTGCGAAAATGTTGCAGGAAAAGGATTCCAGTTCGGCGCTGCCGCCTCTTTATGGTGCTCTGGTGAAGAACGAGCAGGATGTTCACCTGTTGCAGAAGCTCGCGTTCATGGCCCGTCGTCGCAGCTGATTCTCGGCAAGAACACTGGCAAGAGTCACGTTTTATGTTGATTGATTTTTTTCTTGAAGTTCGGCGTGCGAGGGTGCCGGCCAGTTTGAGGGAATTCCTGGATCTTCTGGAAGCCCTTCAGAAAAGGCTCGCCTTTGCGGATATGGAAGAGTTCTACTATCTCGCTCGCCTCTGCCTGGTTAAGGACGAGCGCCACTTCGACAAGTTTGACCGTGCCTTTCAGGCTTACTTTGAAGGTATCGAGAACCTCGACGACCTGCTGGAAGCACTGATTCCGGACGACTGGTTGAGGGCCGAGTTCGAGAAGCACCTGTCTGAGGAAGAGAAGGCCAAAATTGATTCTCTGGGAGGCCTTGAGGAGCTTATCGAGACCTTCAAGAAGCGAATGGAAGAGCAGGAAGAGCGCCACGCCGGTGGCAATAAATGGATCGGAACCGGCGGCACCTCACCATTCGGGGCGAACGGCTATAACCCCGAAGGCTTCCGTATTGGCCAGAAAAATGGCCGCCACGGCAGGGCCGTTAAAGTCTGGGAAAAACGCGAGTTCAAGGATCTGGACGACAGCGTGACTCTGGGTATACGGAACATCAAGGTGGCGTTGCGTCGGTTGCGTAAGTTCGCCCGCCAGGGTGCGGCAGACCAGCTGGATATGGACGACACGATTCGTTCCACTGCCCGCAATGCCGGTTATCTGGATCTGAAGATGGTGCCCGAACGGCATAACGCTGTGAAAGTGCTGATCTTCTTCGATGTGGGCGGCTCCATGGATCCCCACGTTCGTGTCTGTGAGGAGCTGTTTTCGGCCGCACGGCTCGAATTCAAGCACATGGAATATTTCTATTTCCACAATTTCGTCTATGAAAGTGTCTGGAAAAATAATATCCGGCGGATGAATGAAACCACCAGCACCTGGGACATTCTTCACAAGTACACGCCCGACTACAAAGTGATCTTTGTCGGCGATGCGACCATGGCGCCTTACGAGATCTCCCATCCCGGTGGTTCAATTGAGCACTGGAACGAGGAAGCGGGCGCTACCTGGTTTCAACGTATCAATGAGCACTTCCGCAAGGTTGTCTGGATCAACCCGCTTCCGGAGAGTTACTGGGGTAACGGAGGTTCGTTGGGCATGACCAAGCAGCTCGTCAACGACCACATGTATCCGCTGACCGTCGAGGGCCTTGAGTCGGCCATGAAACAGCTGAGTAAATAAAAAAAGCCGATGCGGTTGAGGGCATCGGCAAAGCTCGGCATATCAAGCGGGTTTGCCCGAAGGCAATCCCGCCGCCTTCCAGTGAGCAAATACAGGGCCAGTTGGATAAAAGGCTGCTAAAACAGTCGTTTAAAATTCAGCTTATCCGCTTAGGCTATATTTTGCTCCGATAACTCTCCTCACCCTGTCAAATAAGTCGACACTCTTCTCAATTTTTAACTGCCGGACTCGCGTTTTTCATTTGGTGATCTGGATACCGTTATTGGCGGTTACCAAGTGTTACGCTTTCTGCCGATCTGTTACAGAAGTTTGCATGAGTTACAGAGGCTGCAGGGCAGGAGGCTTATGTTCGGCACACAAAAATCACAAAGGCGACGGATAGCACGCCAAAGGTTAGTCCGCTTCGGTGCGGTGGTTCTGTCATTGCTGGCTGTCTCGGCTGTAGCCGCCAACGGACTTGACGAGGAACTCGAACGCTTGAGTGCCGAGGTCGCCAGTCATTCGGAGCGCGTCTTCGCCCTTGAGCAGAAGGTCCTGCATCCAGCCAATACCAGACTGGCAGTTTTTCTGACACTTCAAAGCCGGGATGCGCTCGATCTTGATTCCGTCGAGCTCTTCGTGAATGGCCAACCTGTCGCTTCCCACCTGTATTCCGATCGAGAGCGGACATCGCTTGAACGCGGCGGAATCCAGCAGTTGTTCACCGGGAACCTGGAAAACGGCGAGCATGAGTTGAAAACGGTGATTACCGCTCGCTCTGCCGATGATGATTTCGTGCGGCGGGAATCCACCCATAAGTTCAGAAAACGCCCCGGCGTACTCCGTTTGCAGATGAGTCTGGAAGCCCGGGCGCCCGATTACGAACCTCGGGTTTCTTTCGTGGAGTGGGAGTAGGGCGCCATGATGCTCCGGGTCCTCCTGTTTGTGTTACCTCTGACTGTTTCCAACTTTTCCGGGGCGGCCACGCCGGTAATGCCGGATGATGTCCTTTCTGGTCTCAAGCAATTCCGGCAGGCGGGAGAAGTCGGCGTCGATCTTGGGGACAGACGACAGCAAGCGCTCTATGAAGATGCTGAGAAGGCACGAGCCGAAGGCCGCACCGATGAGGCCGGGCGCATCCTGGCCGGTATGAAAGAGGGCTACTGGGCGGCTCTGGGATACCTCAATCTTGCCAGTGATTACGCGAAATCCGATCTTAACCCGGCCAGAGCGCTGGTTGCTCTGCGGGTTGCGTTAGCCATGTCCGATGGTGACGCCGATTCCGAGCGTAGCCAGCATCTGGAGAATAATCTGTTGGTACGTGCGGGCTACCTTGCCTACCAGCACGGCGAATTCGATAAAGCGATCGGCTTTCTGGAGAAGGTCGATCTCGACAGTTTCAACACGCCGCGGGCCCTTTACCTGCACGGCTTGGCGCTGACAGAAAAAGGCAATCACCGGGCCGCTATGCAGAGCTGGCATCGAGCCAGGAAATATCCTTTGGCCTACCCGGGAGTTGCCGACGCATGGATAGGGATGGGGCGCGGCTACGATCTCTCCGGCTATCTCGGGCAGGCTGGAGAAGCCTACCTTGCGGCCAACGCTGCGTTCGAGAGTGAACGGGTCACGCTTCGTAAACTTGCCGGCAAGATTCGCGAACAGGGCGCCTACAAAACCCTGGTGGAAGATGCCAGGGAAACCGGGATTGACTGGTTTCTTGCCGACAGCCGCACCTTGACTCAACCGCGAATGGCCTATCTTCTTGGCTTCATGGAGGACCCTGGCGTCCAGAGGGCCGCAGGGCGGGTGGCAGCCCTTCGTTCGATGGCGGTAAAACTTGAA
The DNA here is from genome assembly GCF_001266795.1 of Marinobacter sp. CP1. Lineage (NCBI taxonomy): Bacteria > Pseudomonadati > Pseudomonadota > Gammaproteobacteria > Pseudomonadales > Marinobacteraceae > Marinobacter > Marinobacter sp. CP1. Next base: position 4,731,582 of record NZ_CP011929.1, on the reverse strand, counting down.
CGCCACGGTCACGATTTGGAGGTGTTTCAGGGCGCTCTGAAAGAACAGCTGGTCGGCATCCATCAGCAGGAATCCAGGCAAAGCACCGCTGATCTTAATGCGCGGGGGGCGGAGCTCGGTGCACGGCTGCTGCGCCTCGCGGATAGCGCCGGTCCCGGCCAGCAAGCCCGTATCGAGGCTCTTCGGAAAACCCTGTCGGATGCCCAGACCCGATTGAGCCAGGTCCAGAGCAAGGCATCGGGGCAACCGGAAATCCTGGAACGGTTACGTCGCTCAGCCGAAGCACTGACAGAGCGCAACGAAGCGCTGTTGCTGGCGGTTCGTCAGTTGCTTGAAGCATCTGAAACGGCGTTGGACGATTTGGCTCTCGACTATGTCGAAGCGAGGGACCAGCAGATGGCCTTCGCACTGGACAAAACCGAACAGCAGATTGCTCACCTGTATGAATACCTCGCCCTTCAGAACCTGGAGGAGACCCAGCCATGATCCGGCCGTTTCAGAGCTTCTGCCTTTCCTTACTTATGGTTGCGCCGGTTGTGGCCCAGGAATCTTTCCGTGTGGAACTGGGCCGGGACGGCGAGACCATCGGGGATATGCGCCCGGTGTTCCTGACCTTTGAAAGCCGGCCCATGCCGGCAATCTCGCCTTCGGAAGTTGCCCGCCGTTACCATCGCCTGTTCCGCACATCCGACGAACCAGAGGTCCGGATTGATGCCCTAAACCGCCTGAGCAATATCCGGGACCGTTCAGGTGAAGACATAGGGTTTTCTCCGGCCGAAGAGGAAAGGGTCTACAGCGAAGCGATCAGCAGCTACGAGTCCATTCTGGCGCGCGGCTCCTATGGTGGGCGGCTGGATGAACTGCTTTACCAGATGGCCAAGGCCCATGCCCTGACGGGACAGCAGGATGCGTCGATCCAGAGGCTGAAACAGCTGGTGGGGCTCTACCCTGATTCGCCTCTGGTACCGGAGGCCCGGTTCCGGTTAGCGGAATCCGCCTTTGGTGCTGGCCAGTACGCTGAGGCAGAAAGCGGCTACCGGCAATTGATTGAATCCGGCGACAGCGAAGAGTTCAGCACCAAGGCCCGATACATGCTTGGCTGGAGCCAGTTCAAACAGGGCCCGTCTGCATGGAACAGGGCCGCAGGCACGTTTGTCGAGGTTCTGGACGAGTTTCTGCCGCAGGAACAGAGCCTTGCGTCGGTCAGTGAATCCAGTGTTGATACCATCGACGATACCTTCCGGGTGCTGGCATTGATGGCGGCCCGAAAGGGTGGGCCGGACACCCTCATTGCGTGGTTGGATAAGGCCCAGCCGCGCCCCTGGGAACACCTGTTGTTCGACCGTCTCGCGGATTATTACGCCATCCAGGGCGAGACCAGGGCCAGTGTTGCCGCTAACCGGGCCTTCATCGAGTATTCCCCGAATCACCATTCCGTTCCCGCCTTTCGGTTGCAGGTGGTGGATGTCTGGCAAGGGGCGGGTGACGCGGAGCGGGTTCGTACGGCCCGGGCCCGATTCGTCCACAGCTATAGCCTGGATTCCGCCTTTGCCGGGCTGAATGGGAGCCAGCAGGACAAGTGGCGGAGCTTCAGCAGACGGCTGGCGGACTATCACTATGATTTGGGCGCCCGCTCGGCGGAACAGGGGCAGGTTGCAACCTCTGAGTCTGCCTTTGCACGGGCCGCCACTTACTATGAAGGACTGGCACCCCGGGTTGGCCAGAGCGGCGAGGTCTTGCGGCTTGCCGGGGATGCAGGGCTGCAGGCAGGCCACTTTCCGAAGGCACTGGCGAACTTTCGCAAGGCTGCCTATGAGGCGCCCGGTTACAGTGAGGCAGCAGATGCTGCCTGGGCCGCCGTCACTCTGTTGCGAGACGGCGTCGACCAGCAGTACGGGGCTACCGCATTCAAACCCGGTCTGGAGGACCTTTCAGGCGAAGCCAATCGTTTTAACGAGCGATTCGCGGGTGATAACCGGGGTTCCGGCCTGATGGCGGATCTGGCTGCCCGTTGGCTTGCAGCCGGCGATCATGAGCGGGGATTGCACTATGCTTCGCAGGTTCTGACTGCCCCCGGGGCATTGCCGACAGAGCAATACGCTGCATGGCAGGTAACGGCCCGGATCCGCCAGAAAGAGGGCGATTATGGACTGGCGGAACGCGCGTGGAATCAGGCGCTGGATCTTGCCGGGAGCGATCAGCTCAAGGATGTAAACGGCGACCAGCTGGCGGCCATTCGAAGGCAACTGGCGACGGCAGTTTATCGCCAGGGGGAAGTGGCAGCATCCCAGGGCAGGCTCGGAGAGGCTGTGGGTCATTTCCGGCGGGTTGATTCAGTGTTACCCGGCTCCGAAATCGCCATCCGGGCCCGTTACGACGCCGCCAATACCTTGCTCAAGGCATCGGACTGGACAGCCGCTGTTGTCGACCTGCAAGAGTTCCGCACCGACCACCCGCAACATGATCTGACTGCGGGTATCAGTGAAAAGCTGGTACACGCCTGGATTCAGTCCGATAAACCCACCCAGGCAGCATCCGAATTGCTGCAGGCCGCTGAAAATCATGCCAATCCCTGGCAATTGCGGCTGCGGGCTTCGGAATTGCTGAACGAAGCTGGCAATGTAGCGGAACGGAATGCCCTGTACAGGGACTATCTTGCGACCGACCCGAAGCCTGGCGACGGATCTGAACATGAGCGGCTCCAAATCTTCCGTTATCGCCTGGTAGAAACCGGTGACGATCCGGATTACTGGCGAGAAGCACTGGTCCAGTCAGAACTGGACAGTGCCTGGCACAGTGCCGACACCCTTGAATGGGCATCCCGGTCTTCTCTGGTGCTTGGCGCCCGTGCGGCTGCCGCGTTTACCAGCATCAGCCTGAGCCAGCCTCTGGAACAATCTCTGGGGCGCAAGCAGAAGGCACTGGAAACCGCTCGACAGCGATTCCTGAATGCCGAAGCCCTCGGCGGGGAGCGCGTTCTGTCTGAGTCGTTGTTCCGCCGGGCAGAGCTCTACCGGGGACTGGCGAAAGACCTGATGACGTCAGCAGTACCTTCGGACCTGAATGAGCTTGAGGCCATGCAGTACCAGATGCTGCTTGAAGAAGAGGCGTATCCCTTCGAAGAGAAAGCCATTCAGCTGCACACGGAAAACCACCGCCGGATCACATCGGAGGGCTATGACGCCTGGATAGGTCGAAGCCTTGGCGTGCTTGCGGAACTGCATCCGGGCCGTTACGAGCGGAGTGTCAAGTGGCTCAGCTGGAACATGGAGTCTAACGATGGCGTGTAATTCGTTGCGGAAAACACTACTGCTACTGAGTTTTCTGCTGGTGTTTCTCGCCGGTTGTGCCGGCCAGGAAGTGCGGCAGCCAGAGGAGCCGGCCAGAACCGATCCAGAGCTGGCGGCAAGCTTTGAAAAGGAAGGGCGCAAGGCCTTCGAAGAAGGTAGGAAAGGTGCGGCGGTGGACGCCTGGCAGAAAGCCGTGGAGTTGGACCCCACCAATGCCGTGACCGTGAACAATCTGGCGCTGGTCCTGAAGGATCAGTACCGGTTCGCCGAAGCCGTTAAATTGCTGGAAACAGGCATTTCCCATTCGCCGGATGTGGCGGAGCTGCATTTCAATCTGGCGGTGATTGCCGAACTCTATCTGCTGGATCTGAAAACAGCCCTCACGCACTACAACCGGTACCGGGAACTGACGAAAGCAGACGACCAGGAGGTGGCCGGGTGGATTGCGGACCTGGAAAGGAGGCTGGAATAAATGATTGGTAGCCGGAAAACCTCTAGAAACCTCTTTACTGCGCTGCTGCTGGCAGGCCTTCAGGTGCTTTTCCTCAACCAGGCGAAGGCGGACCAGGATGACACTGTCCGGCTCAGTGTTGAGGGCCTGTCTGCAAGTCTTGGCGAAGACGAGCCCCGGGTACTTTACATATTGCCCTGGCAGGCGCCGAGCCTGCCAAGACGGCCAAGGGCAGACCTGAATGACGAGGCGCCGGAACTGGTCCGTCCGGCTGATCCGGTCGCCCTGGAGCGGCACCGTCTGTTTCGCGAAAACCTCAACCCTCTGATCCTGAGTCCCCTCGGCGACTCAGCAGTGACTGCGCAGTAATAACGGGAGAACAAGCATGCTGGACACTATCGTACGTTTTTTCCAGGAAGGCGGGCCCTTCATGTACCCCATTGCCATCGTACTGGCGTTGGGGCTGGCCATCACTCTGGAGCGGTTCTTTTATCTCTCGGCGGTGCGGCGCCGTAACCGGGTTGCCTTTGAGCGAGGCATCCTGCCGCTGCTGAGAAAACGGGACTATCAGCGGGCCATGAAAGCTGCCACCAACTCCGACAGCGCTATTGCCTCGATCATGGGCGCAGGCATTGGCCGGTTGCTCAGCAACAGCCGGCGAGAGGACATCGAGTACGCCATGGAAGAAGGCCTGATGGAAGTGCTGCCGCGCCTCGAAAAACGCACCCAGTACCTGGCGACCCTGGCCAATATCGCCACGCTGCTCGGCCTTTTGGGAACCATTATTGGTCTTATTGCGGCGTTTACCGCCGTGGCGGCGGCAGATCCTTCCCAGAAGGCAACCCTGCTGTCGGAAAGTATTTCCGTGGCCATGAACACGACGGCCTTTGGCCTGATGTCGGCGATTCCGTTGCTCATGTTTCATGCGGTACTGCAGACCCGCACCAACGAGATTGTGGACAGTTTCGAAATGGCCGGGGTGAAGTTGCTGAACATTGTGTCTGAACCATGAGACGCCGTCACCGCAGGTTAAACGCTTCGCCGGAGCTGGATATCACCGCCTTTCTCAATCTCATGATTGTTCTGGTGCCCGTCCTGTTGCTTGGCATGGTGTTCAGCCAGGTCCGGATGATCGAGCTGAACTTTCCGGGTATGGACGCCGGGCAGGCGCCTGAGCCTGAGGAATTCCGGCTCGTGGTTACTCTGATTCCGGAAGGTATCGAGATCGCCGACAGCGACCGCGGTCTGATCCAGGCGCTGCCCGTGGGCCAGGAAGGGCAGGATTTCGAGAACCTTCGTCAGGTACTTCGGCAGATAAAAACCCGTGTGCCGGATAAAACCGACGTGGTGCTGGAAGTCGGACCGGACATCGATTACCAGACACTGGTTACTGCCATGGATACCGTCCGCTCTTATCCGGCGGTAGTTGCGGCCAGCGTGGTTGAGGGGGAGCTGTTTCCCGATGTTTCGCTGATGGATGCACCTGAAGACCGGAAGCTTGCCGCAAACGCCAGGGCCGAATCAGGGGAGGGCGCATGAGAACGTCCCGAAAGGCGAAAAGAATTCGTCGGCATTACGGCCGGATGCACAAGCCCGGGGGCCTGAACCTGGTGTCGCTGATGGACATCTTTACCATCCTGGTCTTTTTCCTGATGGTGAATTCCTCGGATGTGAAAGTGATGCAGAACACCGCAGACGTGCCTTTGCCAAAGTCCACGGCTCAACAGGAGGCAGTTGAGAGCCTGACAGTTCAGGTAACGGGCAATGCCATTCTGGTCCAGGGCAGCGAAGTGGCAAGACTGGATGGCATAGAGAACGCTGACACCTATATCGCCGGTCTGTCGGAAGAACTTTCCTGGCGCCGCAACCGCTGGGCTGAAATTCCCGAGGAGGGGCTTGAGGTAACCATAATGGCGGGCCGGGATACCGATTACCGATTGCTTCGCAAGGTCATGCAGACCTGTGTTGATGAACAATATCGACAGGTGCGCCTCGCAGTGGAAGGGGAGGTCCGTAATGGCTGATAACGGATATTCCCCTGCGACGGGTTCGGGGCTGCCATGGAGTCGTGATCTCGGCGAGAATCGAAGATTTGCGGGTATTGTATTGTTGATGTTGGCGCTGTTTTTGCCGCCTGCATTCCTGATCCCAATGCTGGATGTACCGGAGGTTGAGCGCAGCGAGGCCGAGAAGGTTCCTCCCCGGCTGGCGCGCCTGGTAGAGAAGCCGAAACCGATTGTGCCACCGGAGCCAGTCCAGCCCGAGCCAGAACCTGAGCCCGAGCCAGAACCGGAAGTGAAGGAAGCGAAGAAAGAAAAACCAAAGCAGCCGGAACCGAAAGTTGCCAGGGTTGAACCCGAGCCTGCGCCTGCCCCGAAACCAGAATCCGAACCCAAGGCCATATCGGAGCCGAAGCCCAAGCAGACCACCGAGCAAGCCAGGGAGAAGGCGTCCCGCTCCGGGCTGCTGGCCATGAGAGACAAGCTGGCTTCACTCAGGTCGCCCGAACCGCCCCCAGCCCGTGAGTTTGCCGTCAACACACAGCCGGAGGCGGCCGAAGCAACGAAATCGCCCAAGGATTCTCAGCAAGTCCTCAGTGGAAGCGGTGGTGTTGAGGACGCTCCGGCACCGGAAACCACTGTCGCTGTAGCTGAGCATGAGGTCAAAACGGTTGTTGCTCCCGAGGAAGAATCCCGAAAAGTGGCTGCCAGGCCGGCAAAGGCCGAGCCATCGGTTGGCGAGCGGGCAATGAGTAATATCCGGCAAGTATTCGATGCCCAGAAAACGGCACTCTATTCCATGTACCGGCGGGAGCTTCGGCAGGATCCGACCCTTGAGGGCAAGGTGTTGTTGGAGCTGGTAATCGAACCGGATGGCTCGGTGTCTGCCTGTGAGGTGGTCAGCTCAGAGCTCGGGCACCCCACGCTGGAACAGCGGATTGCCATGCGCGTGCGGCTGTTCAATTTCGGGGCTGACAATGTTGAGGCCCGGAAGGTCAGATTTCCGATTGATTTCCTGCCCGGCTGATAACGTAATGGGGCAGCCAGCGAGGGACTGCCCGATACGGGGAGCTTAGTTTTCGATGGTGATTTTCGGCAACCGGGGTTTGTGCAGACACACTTTCTGCGATGGCGCGATGACCTTCGCTTCCCCGATGACCACCTTCTGATCGTTCTGATTACGTACGTCGCACTCGACCACGACCCGGCCTTTCGGTTCCTTGCGGAGGATTTTCAACTGAACGGTGAGGGTGTCGTCCAGTTTCACCGGCCGCTTGAAAGACAGGCTCTGATCCAGGTAAATGGTGCCAGGGCCCGGCATGACCGTTGCCAACGCGGCCGAGATCAGGGAGCCGCTCCACATACCATGGGCAATCCGCTCCTTGAACATGGAGCCGGCTGCAAATTCGGAGTCCAGGTGTACCGGGTTTACATCACCGGAGACCGCTGCAAACAGCACCAGTTCGTCCTCGGTGAGGGTGCGCGTAAAGGTGGCGGTATCGCCCTCGTTCAGCTCGTCGTAGGTGATATTTTCCAGGGTATCAAGGGTGTCGCTCATCGCGTGCTCCGCACTGCTGTCATTTGAGTACAGGTGTTCGGGTAAGAGTCTCGAAAACTACCTCATCGGTTACAAAACTGCTATTCTCTCCCCACTTTTTTGAGGCTGATACCTTTGTAGGGTTGATTTTCTGATCAACCTGACATTGGTAAATCAATACAATCAAAAGCGCCAAACAGGAGATGGTGATGGATTTTGAGCAGTTCTATCAGGATAAATACCCCGCCGGCGTACCCCGCGAGGTGGACCTGAACAAGTACAAAAGCATGGTGGATGTGTTCGAACAGTCGGTCAAAAAATTTGCCGACCGTCCAGCTTTCAGTGCTGTTGGTGCAACTCTCACTTACCGTGACCTCGACACCCAGAGCCGCAACTTTGCAGCCTGGCTGCAAAACAAGACAGACCTGAAACCTGGCGACCGCATCGCGGTGCAGATGCCAAACGTCAGCCAGTACCCGGTCGTTGTGTTTGGCGCAATGCGAGCTGGCCTGATTGTAGTGAATACCAACCCGCTTTATACCACGCGGGAAATGGAACATCAGTTCAACGATTCCGGAGCCAAGGCGCTGGTGGTTCTGGCGAACATGGCCGAGAACGCCGAGAAGGTGTTGCCGCACACTGGCATCGAGCACGTGATTGTTACCGAAATCGCGGATATGCACTCGCCAATCAAGCGCACGCTGATGAATGCCGTGGTCAAGCATGTCAAAAAGATGGTGCCGCCGTTCAATCTGCCTCAGGCCCACAAGCTGCCTGCCGTTCTGAGTGCCGGCGCCCGTGAAAAATTCACCCCGGTAGAGTGCAAGCAGGATGACATTGCCGTGCTTCAGTACACCGGCGGGACGACCGGTGTGGCAAAAGGCGCGATGCTGACTCACGGCAACCTGGTAGCCAACCTGCTGCAGACCCGTCCTATGATGGAAGACATGGTGGTTGAAGGTCAGGAGGTTGTTATCGCGCCGCTGCCGCTCTACCACATTTATTCCTTTACCCTGAACTGCGGCATCATGCTCGAGGCCGGCGCGCACAACTTGCTGATTCCGAACCCGCGTGATATCCCGGGCTTTGTGAAAGAGCTGAAGAACCACAAGTTCACCGCGTTTCTGGGACTGAACACGCTCTTTGTCGCGCTTTGCAACAACGAAGACTTTCAGGATCTGGACTTCAGCAGCCTTAAGCTGACGTCCTCGGGCGGCATGGCGCTGACAAGCGACACCGCCAAGATGTGGGAGCGGGTCACTGGATGTGAGATCTGCGAGGGCTTCGGCATGACCGAAACGTCCCCGGTTGTGACCTTCAACCCACACAGCGCCATTCAGATCGGCACCATCGGCCTTCCGATTCCGTCCACAGTGGTTAAAACCCTGGATGAAGAAGGCAATGAAACGCCTCTTGGCGAGCCGGGCGAGCTGTGCGTGAAAGGCCCGCAGGTTATGCGCGGTTACTGGCAGCGCCCTGAAGATACCCAGAAGTCCTTCACCGATGATGGCTATCTGCGTACCGGGGACATTGCCCTGATTCAGGAAGACGGCTATATCCGTATTGTCGATCGAAAGAAAGACATGATTATTGTTTCGGGCTTCAACGTGTTCCCGAATGAGATCGAAGATGTGGTCAGCAGCCATCCGAAAGTGGTCGAGTGTGCCGCGGTTGGCGTTCCCGATGCCAAGAGCGGTGAGGCGGTCAAGGTTTATCTGGTGCCGACGGCTGAAGGCGTAACGGAAAACGAGCTCAAGGAGTTTTGTCGCGAGCGGCTAACCGCCTACAAGGTTCCCAAGAAATTCGAGTTCCGGGACGAGCTGCCCAAGACAAATGTGGGCAAGATCCTGCGCCGTGAACTGCGGGACGAGGCGAACAACAAGTAAGCCTCCCTGGCGGTGGATCAAGGAAAACCCCGCTTCGGCGGGGTTTTTCCGTTTTTAAGACACCGACTTTCCCGATAGACTGTCGCCCAATCGAATCCGAGTGAGCGCTATTCCGGCAATTCAATGACAGAAACCCGTTCCGATACTTCGAGCACACCGAAACCCAAGCCCGATGGCGAAGCCGCTGTTAGGGCGATGATGGAGCAGCTGGACGCCTGCAATCAGCAGGAAGCCGCCCGTATTGTGAAAACGGTGGCCCGTACCAAGGGCAAACCGGGCCAGAAAGACCTGGAGAAAATGGCCAACTGGCTGGAGCGTGGCCTGGAAAAGGTTCAGCAGCGCCACGCTTTGCACAAGCCGGCCAGCTTCCCCGAGGGCCTTCCGGTCTCCGAGCGTGTGGATGATATCCGTGAGGCCATCGAAAACCATCAGGTGGTAATCATTGCGGGTGAGACCGGTTCTGGCAAAACCACCCAGATACCCAAAATCTGCATGAACAGTGGCCGTGGTATTCGTGGCCTGATCGGTCATACCCAGCCTCGGCGGATCGCCGCCCGCAGTGTGGCTGCCCGTATTGCCGAGGAGATAGGTGAGCAGACCGGTCAGCAGATCGGGTATCAGGTTCGTTTTACCGATAACACCTCCGAGCAATCCCGTGTAAAGGTGATGACCGACGGCATCCTGCTGGCGGAGGTTCAGCACGACCGGTTTCTGGACCGGTACGATACGATCATCATCGATGAAGCCCACGAGCGCAGTCTCAACATCGATTTTCTGCTGGGCTACCTGCGCCAGCTTTTGCCCAAACGCCCGGATCTGAAGGTCATCATCACGTCGGCCACCATTGAGGTCGAGCGCTTCAGCGAGTTCTTCGACAAGGCGCCCGTGATCGAGGTGAGCGGCCGAACCTATCCGGTGGACGTGCGCTATCGGCCACTGACTGGAGATGAAGACGACCGGGATCAGGGTTGGACGGATGGCGTGCTGGGTGCCCTTGATGAAATCGAGCAGCACGAGCGCAGCCAGAAACAGCCGCCTGGAGATATTCTGGTTTTTCTGCCCGGCGAGCGCGAGATTCGCAACCTCAGCAAGGTTCTTCGCCACGTCGACCTGCGCCATACCGAAGTGCTTCCGCTGTATTCCCGATTGAGCAACGCCGAGCAGAATCGGGTTTTCCAGTCCCACAAGGGGCGACGGATCGTGTTATCCACCAACGTGGCGGAGACCTCTCTGACGGTGCCGGGTATTCGGTACGTGATCGATACCGGTGTTGCCCGGATCAGTCGTTACAGCGTGCGCTCGAAGATCCAGCGCCTGCCGGTGGAACCTATTTCCCAGGCGAGCGCCAACCAGAGGGCAGGGCGTTGCGGTCGTGTTGCCCCGGGCATCTGTTTCCGCCTGTACGATGAGACGGACTTCATCAACCGCCCCGAATACACCGATCCGGAAATCCTGCGAACCAACCTGGCGTCCGTCATTCTGCAGATGGCCACTTCAGGTTTGGGGGAGATTCGCCAGTTCCCATTTCTTGAGGCGCCGGATAAGCGCCAGGTAAACGACGGCTACAAGCTCCTTGAAGAGTTGGGCGCGGTGGATGACAAACGACGCGTCACCCGCCTTGGTCGAACCATGGCACGGCTGCCTCTGGACCCGCGCCTGGCCAGGATGCTGGTCACCGCCGCCGAGCTGGGGAGTCTTTCGGAAACGCTGGTGATCATTGCCGGGCTGAGTATTCAGGACCCCCGGGAACGCCCCCAGGACAAGCAGCAGGCTGCGGATCAGGCCCACGCGCCTTTCAATGACAAAGAATCCGATTTTCTGACGCTACTGAATGTCTGGAACTTCTACGAAGAACAGCGTCAGGAATTGTCCCAGAATCAGCTCAAAAAGGTCTGCCAGAAGAGTTTCCTGAGTTGGATGCGGATGCGGGAATGGCGGGATATCCATCGCCAACTCACCTTGATCTGCCGGGAACAAAAATTGATGGTCAACAAGGATGCCGCCAGTTATGAAGCGCTGCACAAGGCGATTCTGGCGGGTCTCCTGGGTCAGGTGGCGGTGAAAGTGGAGAAAAAGGAATACCTGGCAACACGAAACCGCAAAGTCCTGATCTTTCCCGGTTCGAAGGTCGCCAAGACTGGCCCGAAATGGATTGTGGCCACCGAGATCGTGGAGACCAGTCGGGTGTTCGCCCGGGTGGTGGCCTCCATTCAACCGGAGTGGATTGAGCCCCTGGCCGGACATATCGTCAAGCACCACTACTTTGAGCCCCACTGGGAGCAGAAGCGGGCCCAGGTGATGGGCTATGAAAAGGTGACCCTTTACGGCCTCGATATCGTGGCCAAGCGCCGCATTCCTTACGCCAAGGTGGATCCGGCGGAATGCCGAAATCTGTTTATCCGGCGAGCCCTGGTGGAGGGGGATTACCGATCAAAGGCGCCCTTTATCGCCCGTAACAGGGAAATGCTCGACACGGTTGAGAATCTGGAGAAGAAGACCCGGCGGCGTGACCTGCTCGTTGACGATGAAGTGCTGGTGGCCTTCTATGATGAACGCCTGCCGTCAGACATCATCAGTGGCCGGCATTTCGAGACCTGGTGGAAAGGGCTACCGGCGGAACAGTTGAAAGAACTGGAGCTCACCGAAACCGACATTCTTCAGCGACCGGTTGATGCCCAGGCCGCTGACCTGTACCCGGACTATCTGGAGTGGGAGGGTGTTCGATACCCACTGAGCTATGAGTTCGAACCCACCAGTGAAAAGGACGGCGTTACGCTTCAGGTGCCCTTGATGGCGCTCAAGCAGATACCGTCCCGTCGCCTGGAATGGCTGGTGCCGGGACTGTTGAGAGAGAAGTGCATTGCCCTGGTGAAATCCCTGCCCAAGGCATTGCGCCGGAATTTCGTTCCGGTGCCGGATTTCGTGGATGCCGCTCTCGAAAATCTTCAGCCTTCCAACCAACCGCTGACGCTTCAGCTTGGCGAGCAGTTGCAGCGCATGACCGGCGTGCAGATTGATCCTGATGCCTGGACCGATAGCGAATTGCCAAAACACTTGCGGATGAACCTTCGCGTTATGGGTGACGGCGGTCGCGCCATTGCAGAGAGCCGAGAAACGGCAGATCTTCAGCACCAGCTTGAGGGTCAGGCCGAGCAGGCACTGGCCTCGGCAACTCAGGGTGATGCGGCAACGGAACCGAGTGGCGAGTACACGGAATGGCAGTTCGGTGCATTGCCTGAACAGGTACAGACAGAAAAAGGCGGTATGCAGGTGACTGTGTATCCCGCCCTGGAGGACCTTGGCAAACAGGTGCGCCAGATACGTTGTCTGGATCGGCTGACCGCTGAAGATACGACTCGGAAGGCGATCGCCCGATTGATCATTAACCGGTTTGGCCGAACCCTTGATGATCTGGAGCGTAAGCTCCCCCGGTTTAAACAGTCTGCGCTCATGTTTGCTCCGGTGGGTCAGTCGAAAGTGTTGTTGGACGATCTGCTGTTGGCGACCGCCATGCAGCACTTTATTACGGACGAAATTCCGAGGACAGCAGAGGGCTTCGACAGGGTGTTTGATGCTCACCGAGGGGATTTCGTTCCTGCACTGGAGCAGGCAGACGAACGGCTGTATCAGGCCATGTCCGGTTACCAGAAAGTGGCGAAACAGTTAAAAGGTAAGATCAATCTGGCCATGGCCAACAGCATGGCGGATCTCAAGTTTCAGCTGCAGAACCTTGTGTATCCAGGATTCCTGGTTGAGACGCCGCCAGAGTGGCTGGCGGAGTTCGGGCGCTATTTTGAGGCGGCTCTGGTTCGGCTGGAGAAGATGCCCCGGGAAATGGGCCAGGAACGGGAATTTCTCCACACCATTGAGCCGCTCTGGTCCCGGTATGCTGTCAAGCGGGACGAACAGCAACGGCAGGGCGTTCGAGACCCCGAGCTGGTGCTGTACCGCTGGATGCTGGAAGAATTCCGGGTGTCGTTTTTTGCACAGCAACTGGGCACGGTGATGACTGTGTCCGTAAAACGATTGGACCGGCAGTGGGAGAAAACGAAGGTCTGAGGCAGTAACGGGCGCACCAATCCGGTGCCCATGACTGATACCCGACGGGCAAAACCCCGATACTGTGTTAGTATTTCCGGCAGTAGGTCAACGAATTAACAAAACGGGATGTCTGGTGTCCCGTTTTCACAATTATGACGTGGGGTTAGCGTGATTAAAGCCGTTATTAGCGGGACCGGTCTCTACACACCGCCAGCAACCATTAGTAATGACGAACTGGTCGAAGCCTTTAACCAGTATGTTGAACTGTTCAACGCCGAGAACGCAGACGCCATCGCCAGCGGCGATGTAACGCCACTGCAGCCTTCCTCCTCTTCGTTCATCGAAAAAGCGTCGGGAATCAAGCGTCGCCATGTCATCGACAAGGATGGCATTCTCGATCCCAACCGCATGAAACCCTACATCCCGGATCGCAGCAACGAAGAGCCCTCGGTTCAATGCGATATGGCCGTGACGGCCTGCCGTGAGGCGCTGGAACAAGCGGGCAAGTCGGCTGAGGATGTTGATGCGGTGATCGTTGCCTGCTCTAATCTGCAGCGAGCCTACCCAGCCGTTTCTATCGAGGTCCAGGAGGCGTTGGGTATCGACGGGTTTGCCTATGATATGAACGTAGCCTGCAGCTCCGCTACGTTCGGTCTCCAGGCCGCCGTTAACTCTGTCGAGAATGGCAGTGCCCGTGCCGTTCTGGTGGTCAGCCCGGAGATCTGTTCGGGCCACCTGAACTTCCGCGATCGGGACAGTCACTTTATTTTCGGTGACGCCTGTACGGCTATTCTGGTTGAGCGTGAAGAAGATACTCGTGAAGGCCAGGGCTTCGAGATCCTCGGTACCAGTCTGAAAACCAAATTCTCGAATAACATCCGGAACAATTTCGGGTTTCTGAACCGCGCCGACGATTCCGGTGTCGGAAAACCGGACAAGCTCTTCGTTCAGCAAGGCCGCAAGGTATTCAAAGAAGTGTCGCCACTGGTTGCCGAGACAATCCAGAAACAGCTGCAAAGCCTTTCTCTGGCCCCGGATGATCTCCGTCGTATGTGGCTGCACCAGGCCAACCTGAACATGAACCAGCTGATAGCGCGCAAGGTACTGGGTCGGGATGCCACCGAAGAAGAGGCCCCGGTCATCCTGGATGAGTACGCAAACACCAGCTCCGCCGGTTCGATCATCGCCTTCCACAAAAACAAGGATGACCTTGTCAGTGGTGATCTGGGGGTAATCTGTTCTTTCGGGGCAGGTTATTCCATCGGCAGCGTTGTGGTTCGCCGCCGATAGGAGTGAGCTGGGTCAAGACGTTGCCAGTGCCCTGAGGGTGTCTGGCAGCGGAGCCGATGAGCGCGTCTTCCGGTCGAACCAGACGATTTTTGCATAGCCTTCCGCATAGACGGCGCCGGTGTCGACATCTGTCAGCAAATGGTAGGTGTCGAGACTGGTGTTACCTGCCTTGTCAGCGTATGTTTTCACCTCAACCGTTGCCGGGTGGTTCAATTCCTTTAGAAAGGTAGCGCTGGTCTTTATAATAACGGGGCCGGTCGGCTCGTCAGGCCCGCCCAGCTCCAGTGAAGCCAGCCACACAATGCGCGCTTCCTCAAAGAATCGGAAGTAGACTGTATTATTGGCGTGGCCGTATGCATCCATGTCTCCCCACCGGAGGGGCATAGTGATTGTGTTTACAAGATTTCCCGGTACTGACATCGGTTTCTCCGGAACAACGGTTTAATAATAAAAAGTAGCGCCGGTATTTTCGACGAATTGAAACGAATTAAACAACCCAAGAGCAGATGATGAACTACTTTTTTATCCGGCGCCGGCTTATTACCCTGGCCATGTTGTTTTCCCTGTCTGCGCTTCTGCCAGCGGGCCAGGCTATTGCCCAGAACATGCAGGAACCCGCTCCAGAGGGATCTGTTCCGGTTGATCCCGCAGATCCCTGGGAGAACTGGAACCGCAAGGTGTACACCTTCAACGAGACCATCGACCGCTGGTTCCTGAAACCGGTAGCACAGGCCTATCGAACCTTCACTCCGCAAATTGTCGACCGCGGCGTTACCAATTTTTTCAACAATCTGACAGAACTGAGGAACTTCATCAACAGTGTCCTTCAACTGAAAGGGGAGTCTGCGGTGGTTGCCGTGGGGCGCTTCACCTACAACACCACCTTTGGGCTGGGTGGTTTGTTCGATGTCGCAACCGCCTTTGACCTGCCGGAACGGCCCGAGGATTTTGGTCAGACCCTGGGATACTGGGGCGCGGGTTCAGGGCCCTATCTGATGCTTCCTTTTCTCGGCCCTTCCACACCCCGGCACTTTACCGGGTTTGTGACGGACGGCTTCGCGTTGCCTTCGGCGTGGGATGAAGTGGAAAGCCCTGAAGTTTACTATGCAAGGGCTCTGCAAATCGTCGACCGCCGGGCGGATTTGATCCCTGCTGAAAGTTTCATCTCTGGCGACAGTTACGTGTTTGTGCGGAATGCCTTTCTGCAACGTCGCGAATTCCTGATTAACGACGGTAAGGTGGTTAACGATCCGTTTGCCAGCGATGATGATGAGGACTTGATGCTTGATGATTTCTAAGCGTCAGCCGGATTGAAAGGAGATCAACGGTGCTCAAGGACCCAAGAATAGCCAAGTTCCGGAAAATGCTGGCCGACGCGCCCAACTACGAGGTATGGAAAGCAGCGGCTCTGGAACTGGACTTTTTGGAGGGCAACGCCGAGTGGAAAGAGGATTTTGCCTCCGACCTTTATCATTATGAAGTCATCTACGACCGGCTGAGCAACCTCAAGCAGTATCGCCAGCAAAATGACGTGGAACGCCTCAAACGCGCTCTCCGCGAAGGCTTGCACCATGACCTGGGCAATATGGGCAATCCCGCGCTTTATACCCGGTCGCGCGTCGGCACGAAGCATCTGATCGAGGAGTACATCACGCAGGTCTGTGAAGCGCTGGACTATCTTTGTGATCAACCGGTTCCGGGTTTTCCAGTTGCAGATAAGCTCCAGTTCTTCCGCGACACCCTCACAAGTTACGGTCGCCCGGCACTTTTGCTCAGTGGCGGCGCCACCCTCGGTGTGTTCCATTTCGGCGTGATCAAGGCGCTCTGGGAAAAGGGGCTTCTGCCGCAGGTTATTGCGGGCTCAAGTATCGGGGCCATCATCGCTGGCATTCTTGGTGTGCATACGGATGCCGAAATTCCGGAAATGCTGATCCCCGAGAACCACAACCTGAAAGCCTGGAAATGGCGAGGTCTTCTAAGCGCAGTCCGTGGCGACGGGCTCATGGATCAGGAGGAGCTTCGGAACTGTCTGCGGGGCAATATCGGTGAGTACACCTTCGAGGAGGCGTATCAGCGTAC
Organism: Marinobacter sp. CP1; assembly: GCF_001266795.1. Lineage (NCBI taxonomy): Bacteria > Pseudomonadati > Pseudomonadota > Gammaproteobacteria > Pseudomonadales > Marinobacteraceae > Marinobacter > Marinobacter sp. CP1. The sequence continues at coordinate 4,715,008 of NZ_CP011929.1, read as the reverse complement.
CGGACGTTCAATCAACGTTAGCGTGTCCCCAGTACAGGCGCACCAGAAGGCCCGGTTGCTTTGCGGATACACCTCGCCCTATTTGATGGTGTGGAGCGCGGTGCTGGCCAGCGCCGCGGTTCCCGGTATTTTCCCGCCGGTTACCCTGATGAAAAAAGACATTCAGGGTAATACGCTACCGTATATGCCGCGCCTGAAGTTTGTGGATGGCTCGGTCGTCAGTGATTTGCCAATCGAGCGGTTGATGCACCTGTACGATGTCAATTACACCATCGTGAGCCAGACCAATCCCCACGTAGTCCCTTTCCTGAGCCAGCGGGGGCTGGATGAAAAACTGTCCCTCGGAAATCTGCCCATGCATCTGTTGAAATCCGAGATACAGTTTCATGGCCAGGGCGTGTTCGATTACCTGCGAAAACGGGTAAGGCCGGAACTTCTGCGGCAGATGTCCGGTCAGTTGTACACCATTATGGCTCAGCGTTACTCGGGAGACGTGACCATAGCTCCGTCGTATTCCTTCAAGGATTACAGCAGGATGCTGGCGAATCCGGATCCTGCTTACGTGCGGCAGATGATTCTGGCTGGCGAGCGAGCGACCTGGCCGAAGATCTCCATGATTCGCTCCCACGCCCGTATATCGAAAACCCTGGAGCGCTGCGTGCGAAGGCTGAAGCAACAGAACCGGCGCACGGCCGAGCTCAGGCTGATCAGCAACGCGGATTCCGGTACGTCCTGATATGTATTACGACTTTTTCGGCTTTCGCGAACCGCCGTTTTCCATTGCCCCGGACCCTCGTTATCTATATCTCAGCGATCGCCACAAGGAGGCCCTGGCGCACCTGATGTACGGAGTCCAGGGGCAGGGCGGTTTCATCGTAATCACTGGTGAGGTGGGAACAGGAAAAACAACGGTTTCCCGGTGTTTTATCGAGAATGTTCCCGATCATGTGGATATCGCGCTGATCCTCAACCCGAGGCTCTCTGCGCGGGAGTTACTGTCCTCCATCTGCGATGAGCTGGAAATCCCCCACGATATCAGTGCCACCATCAAGGAACTGGTTGATCTGATTAACCGGGACTTGCTCAAGGCCCATGCAGCCGGGCGACACAAGGTTCTGATGATTGATGAGGCCCAGAACCTTTCGGCCGAGGTGCTCGAACAGTTAAGGCTGTTGACCAATCTCGAGACGGCAGAGAAGAAGCTGCTGCAGATTGTCCTGCTTGGCCAGCCTGAACTGCAGGAAATGCTGGCACTTCCGGAATTGAGGCAGCTGAATCAGCGGGTTACAGCACGCTATCACCTGGCCGCCATCGGTCGGGATGAGCTGGCGGCCTACCTGAAATACCGCCTCAGTGTTGCCGGCATGCGGGGTGATATCTTTTCGCAGCGGGCGGTGAATCGCCTCTATCGCGAGAGCCAGGGCATACCCCGCCTGATCAATTTGATCAGTGACCGCGCACTGTTGGGCGCCTATGCCGAGGGTGAGCATGAGATTACGCCCGAGCATATCCGCCAGGCGGCAAAAGAAGTACGTGGACAATCCCTCGGCCCCACGCCCTCACGAGCTCACCAGTCACCAGACAGATCCCAGTACCTTATCGTTGCGGCTTCGATTCTGGTGGCCATCATCGGCACCTCCTGGCTTTTTGAGCGTTGGTCACCGGGCGGAGCGTTTCTCACCGATCCCTCCTCAGCAGAACCTTTACAGGGAGCTGTTGAGCGAGTCGAGGAGCAGGAACAGAAACCATTGCAAGAGATCCAGGAAACCGGGTCGGGAGAGTCGTCAGCACCCGTTGAACTTGCCGTGCCAGGTCAGCTTCTGGATTCCGTGGAGGCTTTTCAGGTACTTTTCGGGATTTGGGGGCGCGAATATGAACCTTCGGAAGCGCCCGTTGCCTGCGAATGGGCCAACGAGGCGGGTCTTGGATGCCTGAGTCGTCAGGGTAGCCGCCGAAGCCTCGAGTTTCTGGATCGCCCGGCGATGCTTCAGTTGCAGGATGAGGCGGGTAACCGGGGGTTTGTCGTGCTCCGCCATCTGGATGGCGATACCGCAGACATCGCCTTGCCCTCCGGCAATCAGACTGTATTGTTTGCCAGTATCGAGCGCTATTGGTTCGGGGAGTATCGGGTTCTGTGGCGCCTTCCGGAATACCTGACGGGCGACGGCTTTTACAGCAATGGCGGGGGCGAGCAACTCTGGATTGGTGCGCGAATGATGGATCTGGCGGACCGTTTCAGTAATTCCCGTGCTGAAAGTGACCGGGTGAAACGGCTGGATTCCGAAGAGCAGGTTCGCTGGTATCAGTCATTGCGAGGGCTTACCGTCGATGGGATCGCCGGAGCCATGACGATTATCCAGATCAATAACGACCTGGAAGCTAACATTCCCCGTCTCAAGCCTCTGCAGTCCGAAGGTCGCCGGCAAGTTGAAGGTCGAGAGTAATTATGTCGTACATTCTTGACGCATTGCGGAAATCCGAAACTGAACGGAGGCAAGGGCGCGTACCGGACCTTGGTCAGCAGGTACAGCTGATCCATCGCCCGAAGAAAAAGCGGTGGTCGCCGGCTGCCTGGGTGTCTCTTGCACTCATGCTCAATGCCGGCGTCCTGGCCTTTGTCTTCTGGCCGGGAGCGCCGTTGCCCTGGGTTTCCGAGTCGCAATCCGAGACATCTGCGGCCTCGGCCAGAACGACAGCTCCTGAACCTGATGCGGTGGCGCCTGCGACAGAGCCAGCGCCGACATTGGAAGATCCCGTTGCACAAACGGGGACCATCCCTGAGCCCGATGCGGGCGAGGCGACGCCGGCGCCGATCGCTTCGGAACCTTCCCCATCACAAAGCCGGGAGCGGGCGACCGTTATCGTTCCCTCATCCGCAAATGCCGAAACTGCTGCACCAATGGTGCAGCCCGAGCAGGCAGGCAGAGTGCCACATCTGGTAGAGTTGCCGCTCTCATTTCAGAAGAGCGTTCCCGATTTGACCTTTAACAGCCATATCTACTCGTCATCCCCTGCATCGCGCCGGGTCATGATTAACGACACCTACCTGCGAGTGGGCGACGTCTTCGAAGGCTTGCGGGTAGACGACATAACGGAAGAAGGGGTGGTTCTGAGTCGTGACGGGCGCCGTTTTCGGGTTGGCGTTGTTCGGGACTGGGTGAGCCCTCGCTGATGGCGCTGACCGACGAGATCAAGCAATCGATCCAGCAGGGATATCGGGATGTGCTGGCAGGCAAGGATATTCGGGCGCGCTATGGGCAACGCCTGATGATTGCGGAAATCGCCAGATACATGGGCGACATCACCGAGAACGATGGCCAGCGAACGTCCCCTGCCTCTGCCTGTGTGGTCGAAGCCGGGACCGGGACAGGCAAAACCCTGGCCTATCTGATCGCTGCCATCCCGGTGGCCAAAGCCCTCGGCAAAACCCTGGTTATCTCCACCGCAACCGTGGCCCTTCAGGACCAGATTGTGCTTAAAGATCTCCCGGACCTGAAAAAGCACAGCAAGATGGATTTCAACTGGACTCTGGCCAAAGGGCGGGGGCGCTATCTCTGCATGTCCCGGTTGGAAGCCCGACTGCACGATGAAGGCAATACCGACAGCGACACCATGCCCCTGTTCCTTTTGGATGGGCCGAAAAATGAAGAACCGGGCACCCGGGCCTTTTTCGAAGAAATGCTCGCCAGTTATGGCTCCCGCGAGTGGGACGGTGACCGTGACCACTGGCCGGAACAGATACCGGACGACGTCTGGCGACAGGTAACCACGGACCACCGGCAGTGCACCAACCGCCACTGCAGCTATTTCGACAGTTGCGCGTTTTTTGATGCCCGTAAAGACCTTGATGATGCCGATATCGTGGTGGCTAACCATGACCTGGTTCTGGCCGACCTTGCCCTGGGCGGCGGTGCCATTCTGCCGGAGCCGGAGAACGCCCTCTATATTTTCGACGAGGCTCATCACCTTCCGGACAAGGCCCTGAATCACTTTGCCGCGTCGCTGCCACTCAATGCTACCCGGCAATGGCTGAAGCAGCTTTCCCAGGCGCTTGTGAAAATGCAGCCTTATCTGGCAGCCGGCACCCAGGCCGCCAAGTCCCTGGATCGCATCAGTTCTGCGTCGAGAGAGGTAGACCTGGTCCTCAACCGGGTTTACGAAGAAGCCGAGCAGAATACCGGCTGGGAGTTCAATGAGGAGCGACGGACGGCGCAGTGGCGTTATCCGGAAGGTGAATTGCCGGAGGCGATGGCCGAGCTTGCAGCCGAAAGCCGGATTGCTACCGCTAACATGGTCCGGCAACTGGGCGTTCTGGCGGACGAGTTGCAGGGCGCCTTTGACGAGCGCAAGGAGCATGAAATCGACCGGGAAACCGCCGAAGCCTGGTATCCGGTGATAGGCTCCTTTCACGCCCGGGCAGAGGACCAGTTGCGGCTCTGGACAGCCTGGTGCGACCCGGGCAATGCCAGTCCCCCCGTGGAAGCTGAAACCAACAGCGAGACAGGTGATGAGCCAGAAGCCAGGCCGAAAACGCAGAGAAGCCCGCCCCCAGCCCGATGGTCAGTACGCCAGCGCTGGGATCACGCCGAAGACATCACTCTTTACAGTTCACCGGTACTGGCAGACAACCTGTTGTATTCCAGGCTTTGGTCTCGCGCTTACGGCGCCGTGCTCACCAGTGCGACCCTGACTGCACTTGGTCGGTTCGATCGCCTGAACGCGCGGGCTGGATTGCCCCAGGGCAGCCGCTTCCTCGTGGTTCCCAGCTCTTTCCGTTACGGCGAAATGGCAACGGTGGAGGTGCCTGCGATGTCTGCCATGCCAACGGATGACGGCTTCGCCGATGAGCTTGTAAAACGACTACCGGACCTCTGGGCAGGCGAGAAGGCGACTCTGGTGTTGTTTACGTCCCGTCGTCAAATGCAGCAAGTGCGAGACGCGTTGGCCCCGGATTACCCGGACCTCATTATTACCCAGGACGATATGGCCAAGGGCGAAGTGCTGAGGCAGCATTGCAGCAGGGTGGATGAAGGCCGGCCGAGTGTCCTGTTCGGCGTTGCCAGTTTTGCAGAGGGTATCGACCTTCCAGGCAAGTACTTGCACCACGTCGTGATTACCCGTTTGCCATTTTCGGTGCCGGATGATCCCATTGAGGCGAGCCTGGCCGAGTGGGTGACGCAGCGGGGCGGCAATCCGTTTATGGAAATCACCGTTCCGGACGCGTCCATCAAACTCGTCCAGGCGGTTGGTCGGCTGCTGCGGACCGAGCAGGATACTGGAAGAGTGACGATCCTGGATCGCCGCATTATTGCCCGCCGGTATGGTCAGCTGTTGCTGGATGCATTGCCACCCTTCCGCCGGATCATCGAACACTGAATCCCACCAGAACCGTTCAGCCATAAAAAAAGAGCCAGCCCTTTTGGGGTTGGCTCTCATCAAGGGGTTCTTTCGAACCCGGGCGTCGAAACAACGCGGAACAAGAAATCTGAAGGCCTGAAGTTTCAGAATTCCTGGTGAGGTTTCCCTCACCGTTGAAAATATAATAGGGGATTAGAGGGCGTAGCCGGATCGTCCAAAGGGCGTAGCGGGTTCAAGTTGTTGGTGCAAAGTGTGAGCTGCGTCACGTTTTTTGGCCCGAAATCAGCCTTGCAGCAACCCCAGTTCCCGGGCCCTGGCCAGAGCCTCGGTTCTGCGGCCCACGCCGAGCTTTCCATAAAGGTTGCGAATGTGGGCCTTCACCGTAGCCGGGGCAACGTCCATTTTTGCGGCAATTTCCTTGTTGGCGTGGCCCGCATGAATGAGCGCAAGCACTTCAAGTTCTCGCTGGCTGAGAGGTTCAGGCAGTGTTTCGGCGTTGAGTGTCGTACGACCGCGCTCACCAGAAATGGCACTAGGTTTTGCTTCAGAATGGCCCTCGCCGGACTGGCGTTGATCGAGAAGCATTTTCCTGACGCTGGCGTTCCAGCTTCCCGGCTCATCCAGTGCTGGCAAACCAAGGAGCAGGGCACGCAGATCGGGGCTTTCCTCCGCAAAGAGCCTCAAGAATCCGGCGTCGCTGGCCAGTTTTATCGCGCGGGTCAGCATTTGCTCCGATTCATCGGTCCGTTCCTGCTTCGCCAGGGCCTCGCCATAGACCAGCAGAATTTCCACCAGGTGTCGGTTGTGGGCGTTGCGTTCAGCCGGTTGCAAAAGAGCGCTGAGTATTTCCTGGGCCCGCTCGGGCTGATCCAGTGCCACCAGCACTCGCGCCTCGCTAATACGGCTTTGTTCAAGATGAAGCGGATTGGTGAACTCGGTATCGGCTCGGGAACCCAGGCAGGCCCGGGCTTTTTCCGGATGGCCTGAAGCCAGGTAGCAGCGTGCCAGAAGGGCAGTGCTTGCGGGTGGCTCGAACACGATTTGCTCTCGCCGCTTGCGGGCGGTCTGGGATGCGTCTTCGAGCGCGTCAATCGCCTCCTGGAGCCTGCCCTCGCTGAAAGCCAGGTGACCACGCACGTACTGAATGATCACGTGCTGGCCCGGTTCGGTGCCCCGCTCAACATGTTCGAGCAGCGGTTTCAGGTGCGTGGCTGCTAGCTGGGGGTGATTTCGTTCGCGATGAATCTCGCAGAGTGTACTGTTCTGCCAGCATGAGATGAGTCTTGGCTGGGTTGGGTCCGCATAGTGTTTGTCCACCCATTGCCTTATCTCGGTGCAGGTTTCCAAAGCCAGATCGATATCGCCGCGATTGTATTGAATCCACGCCAGCAGGCCCCCACTGGAAAGAACCGTACTGGGTTTATGTTCGACCTGTCCGTAACGGACTGCCGACTGGAGCGCGTCTTCGGCTTCGGTGAGTTCACCTTTGCCGTAGTAATCCAGCCCAAGGCCGTAATAGGTTACCGACTTTAATGGTATGCGAGTGTGATCAATCTCCCTGAGCACCTGTCTTGTGAGATCTGCGGCGCTCTTGTCGTCACTCCGGGTGCGAGCCAGATAGGAGCGCATCAACGAGATCTCACTTTGCAGCCCGAGGGCCCCTTCGGCATCCGGATGGGAGTCCGCCACCTGCCGGTCCAGAAGATCCTCCAGGCCGGACAGCAGCGGCTCCAGACTATCCATGCGGTTGGCAAAGAACAGCCCCCAGATCCGGAGCATCTGGAGTTGCGGATTGTCGATGACAAGATCCTGTGGCAGGGCATCAATCCAGTCCAGCACGGGGAGGTGATATCCGCCATGGATCAGGTTGTTGCCGTGCTCGGCGAGCACCCGGGCAAGCCGGGACCAGTCCTCCTGTCGGACGATCTGGGCAATGGCTTCCTGCACGTGGCCATGGGCCAATAACCAGTCCACCGTCCGGTGCCAGAGTCGCGCGGCCGAGTCAGGATCTTGGTGACTTACTCTGAGTTGCAGCGCATCCCGAAACAGGTCGTGATAGCGGAACCACTCGTTCCGGGTATCCAGCGGGATCAGGAAAAGATTCTGGCTGAGAAGTTTTTCAAGCAGCTCCTGGCTGTTATCGGACCCACGGATCGAATCACAGAGGGACGCACAGAGCCGGGGGCAACAGGCCGTTTCAAGCAGAAAGTCCGACAGCTCCCGGGGTTGCTGCTCAAGTACTTCGCTCAGCACATAATCGCTGATGTGGCGCTCATCCAGATTTATCTGGTTTCCACTCGTGCTGGCGTCCTTTCCGGACAATGCGGACAGCTGCATGGCGGCGACCCAGCCTTCGGTCTTGCGGTAAATCGCGTGGACATCCTCGTCGGCGATATCAAGGCCCATGGTGTCGTGAAAGAACTGACGGCATTCGTCTTCAGAAAAGGCCAGCAGGCCAGGGTGGATGTCCTGGATCCACCGACGGACGCGCCAGCGGGCCAGGGGCAGTTGCGGTTCGGTTCTGGACGCCAGGGTTATCAGAACACCCGGCGGAAGATAATCAATGAAATAGGCGAACTGCCTGTGGATGGCAGGGTTGCCAATGAAGTGGAAATCGTCCAGCACCAGCGACCACGGGCTGTCATCATGCGCCAGTGTGTTGATCAGGCCGGTAATGGCTTCGGTAAACGTGTCATCCGAGTGGTGAGCCAGTTGTTTACGCAAATCGGACGCGCCGGTCAGGCCGGCTTGCTCAAAAGCACCTATCAGGTACTGCCAGAATCGCCGGGGCTCATCGTCGTGTTCATCCAGAGAGAGCCAGGCGGTAGGGGAGGAAACCCTTGAACACCATTGCGCAACCAGAGTGGTCTTGCCAAACCCGGCCGGCGCAATCACCAGATTAAGTCTTTTCGGAGCCCGGGACTCAAGCAAGGCACTCAGCCGCTCACGTTTAACCGCGCGCGAGTCTGACGTTGGCCGAAGAAACTTTGTGGTGAGCAGCATGGGTTCCCTGAGAACTGGAGTGTTGATGTGCCCAGACAAGGCATTACGGATTGTGTCCTTTGTATTGGCCAAGTCAAGGGTTGGAGGGGCTTTTCATAGCCTCAGGGTTTTATCAGGGGCTGCGCAAATGCGATTTTGGTCTAAACTGTGTAAAAGCAGTTGCCTATATTAAAAAAGAATGAAAATCTGTATTTTTATGCGTATTCTTCAACAAGGTCCTTCGATCTCCAGGGAGCAGCAGATTCAATGAAACTACAACAGTTGCGCTATATCTGGGAAGTTGCGCATCACGACCTGAATGTCTCAGCAACCGCCCAGAGTCTGTTCACGTCCCAGCCGGGTATCTCCAAACAGATCCGCCTGCTGGAGGACGAGCTGGGGCTTGAAGTATTTGCCCGCAGCGGCAAGCATCTCACCAGAATCACACCGGGCGGCGAGATCATTATTCGCGAGGCCGGCGAAATCCTGCGGCGGGTTGAGGGCATCAAGAAGATTGCCCAGGAATTCAGTAACCAGCGAAAGGGTGATCTCAGCATCGCCACCACGCATACCCAGGCCCGTTATGCACTGCCCCCGATTATCAGTGGTTTTATAGAGGAGTACCCGGACGTCTCCCTGCATATGCATCAGGGGACGCCAATGCAGATCTCCGAAATGGCAGCCAGCGGGGCGGTCGATTTTGCCATTGCGACCGAGGGCATGGAGCTGTTTAACGACCTGATCATGATGCCATGCTACAAATGGAACCGGAGCGTCATCGTGCCGAAGGATCATCCACTGGCGAAACTGCCGGAACTGACACTTCCGGAGCTGGCAGAATACCCGCTCGTAACTTACGTGTTCGGCTTTACGGGGCGCTCGAAACTGGATGAGGCGTTCCAGTCCCAGGGACTGACACCGAAAGTGGTATTTACGGCAGCAGATGCAGACGTGATCAAGACCTACGTCAGGTTGGGGCTCGGTGTTGGAATTGTCGCGAGCATGGCATTCGATCCAAAAACGGACACCGACCTGGTTGCGCTCGACGCCCGCAAGCTTTTCCGTCCCAGCGTCACACGACTCGGGTTCCGAAAGGGGACTTTCCTACGGGGCTATATGTATGACTTCATTCACCGTTTCGCGCCCCATCTCACCAAAGAAAAGGTGGACGAGGCGGTTTCCCATCAGGGCAGCCGGTCTGAAATCGAAGAACTGTTCAAGGATGTCGAGCTGCCCACTCACTAAAAGGTGAATGGGCAAGAGGCGCTCGGGTTATTCCCGGGCGATCAGGTTGCCGGCATGGAGGCCGCATTCTTTCTGGGTGGCTTCTTCCCACCACCAGCGGCCTTCACGTTCATGTTGACCAGGCAGGACAGGACGGGTGCAGGGCTGGCAGCCGATGCTGACAAAGCCTTTCTCATGCAGTTTGTTGTAAGGCGCCTCGGACATACGGATGTAATCCCACACCTCTTTTGATGTCCAGTTTGCAAGTGGGTTGAACTTTACCAGTGTCTTTTCATTGGTCGAGAAGGCGGTATCTTCCTGGATAACCGGGACGTCATTGCGAGTTCCGGGGCTCTGGTCTTTCCGCTGTCCAGTGATCCAGGCGTCCACGGTCGCCAGCTTGCGGCGAAGGGGGTTGACCTTGCGAATGCCGCAACACTCACCGTGCCCATCTTCATAGAAGCTGAACAGGCCCTTTTTGTTCACCAGATCCTGAACTTCGTGAGCATCCGGAAACAGAACTTCGATCTCGATGCCGTAATGCTTGCGAACCCGCTCTACAAAATCGTAGGTTTCCGGATGCAGACGGCCTGTATCCAGAGTGAAAACCTTCAGGTTGTCGGTCAGCTTGTGCGCCATTTCAATCAACACGACATCTTCTGCGCCACTGAAAGAAATGGCGATGTTATCGTATTGTTGCAGCGCAGCTTTGAGAATCGAACGGGGGCTCTGGCCTTCGAGCTCTTCCCGCAGGGTTTGAATATCGGTCATGGCCCGGCATTGCCTTCTATGGATGTGCAAGGGTATCTAACTGACCGAAAAGGCTACCATTAAATGCCTCATACCCTGAAGGAATGACGATCTATATGGTTATTCCGCGTTCAAAAGCGCGGGTTTACACTTCCACGATGCAATCCTGGCCGGTTTTTCTTATCATACGCACCGAATACAGGCAGGCGGATTGACCGTACTGGCCCTTTACCAATCAAAGCAGGAGATCGTTGTGGAACTGGCATGCCTTGACCTTGAAGGAGTATTGATCCCGGAGATCTGGATCGCGTTCGCCGAAAAGACCGGCATTGAAGAGCTCAAGGCGACCACCCGCGATATTCCGGATTATGACGTGTTGATGAAGCAGCGCCTCAAGCTGCTGGACCAGCACGGCTATGGCCTTCCGCAAATCCAGGAAGTGATTGGCGAGCTGGACCCGCTGCCCGGCGCCCGGGAGTTTCTGGATTGGCTGCGCGAGCGTTTTCAGGTTGTGATTCTGTCCGACACCTTCTACGAATTCGCGATGCCCCTGATGAAGAAGCTGGGTTATCCGGCACTGCTTTGTCACAAGCTGGAAGTTGCAGACGACGGCCAGATCACCAACTACCTGCTGCGCCAGCGCGACCCTAAGCGACAGTCCGTGAGGGCGTTTCAGCTTTTGAATTACCGGGTGATTGCGGCGGGTGATTCCTACAACGACACCACCATGCTGACTCAGGCCGAGGCCGGCATCCTGTTCCATGCTCCGCAGAACGTGATTGACGAGTTCCCGCAGTTCCCGGCAGTACACAATTTTGACGATCTGAAGCAGCAGTTCCTCAAGGCGAGTGCTATTCACAACACCTGAGCCGAGAGCTAAAAGCGGGGTCAGAAGAAACCCTTCTTCTGACCCCATGCTCACCTGACCTCAAAGTTCACTCAATCACCAACTCTTCCAGAAACCGCATCAAAGGCCCGACCTTCGCCAGAGTCTCCTGATACTCCGCCTCGGGATCTGAGTCCGCGACAATACCGCCACCACCCCAGCAACGAATGGTTCCCTCGCCATCGCACAGCATGGTTCGTATCGCGATACTGCTGTCCAGAGTGCCATCCAGTCCGCGATAGAAAATCGAGCCGCAGTAGGGACCACGCCAATGGGGCTCAAGCTCCCGGATGATTTCCATGGCTCGTATCTTCGGTGCGCCAGTGATTGATCCACCCGGGAAGGCGTCAAAAAGGGCCTTCATGGGTGTTACACCCTCGGCAAGCTCGGCGCGGATGTGGCTGACCAGATGGTGAACGTTGCGGTAGGACTCCAGGGCAAACAGTTTGTCGACTTTCACGCTGCCCGGCTTTGCGTTCAGGCTCAGATCGTTGCGAAGTAAGTCGACAATCATCAGGTTTTCGGCCAGGTCCTTTGCAGAGCCTTCCAGTTCAGCGGCGTAGGCTGAATCGCTCTGCGGAGTTCCGCCTCTCGGCCGCGTGCCTTTGATGGGGCTGGTGGTGACGGTACGGTTGTGTATCTCGAGAAAACGCTCCGGGGAGACCGAGAGGATGGATGCCTCTCCGGTGCGGATGAAACCGCTATAGGGAGTAGGGTTTGCATCCGAAAGCGCCTGGAATGCTTGCCAGGGATCCCCCGTGAAATGGCCGGAAAATTCCTGGGAGAGATTCGCCTGATAACAATCTCCGGCCTCAATGTATTGGCGAACCCTTTCTACGCTGGCCCTGAAGGCACTCGGAGTTTGCCTGGGCTGAAATCGGGAAAACATAGACCATCCGGTGGTGGCTGCGGGTTCGTCCGAGCCCAGCCACTGCTCCAGCAGATCCCGTGTCTCACCAGGGCACTTCGGATGAATCCAGAGCCAATATTGATCTGTCTTGCGATTGTGACTTGCCGTCCAAAGATAAAATCCTGCAGACATAAGGGGAGCATCCACAGATGGACAGAGCTGCCTGAGACGGCTTTCCCTGACATACCCGAGCTCATAACCGAGGAATCCAATCCACCCGCCGGACAGACATTCCGGGTTGGGTTCCTGTTCGATCTGGAACTGACGGACGAGGCTTTCCATGCTCTGGGCAAGCTGATCGGAGCAGAAATCCGGAGGCACAGGGTATTGGAGCACTTCGGTGGCGCGAGCTCTGGCAGAAAAACCGCTGAAGACTCCTCGGGCGGGGCCGTGACCCACACTCCCAATATAGGCGAAATCCGCTTCCCGGCAGGCATAGCTTAGCAGGCGATGGTAGCCGTCCTGATTGAGTTCACGCATGGTTGCCGGGTTCAAGGTTCCTCCGGAATGTTCAAAAAATGATAAACAGCACACAAAATCGGCGTTGTGACTTTTATGGATGCGCTGATCTAATTAACTAACGCTTTATTCAACTGCTGATTATACGGTTGATCGGCATTCTATCCGAGTTGGTAGGGCGTCCCCAGTATAAAAAAACTAAATGGAAGCGCTTGTCCCGAGAGGCAAGGGCAGTCCTTTGCACATGGAGTTTCTATGAATACCTTGCGATTTGGTTATTTAAAGGTCCTTTTTTTGATTCTTTCACTTGTCTGCTTCTCCGCGACAGCGACCTCTCAGGAACACCAGAGTGAAGGTTCCAGTGTTTTATCTGACGGCAAGCTCACAAAAAAGGAGCTGGCTGCAGCCATGTTAACGGCGGAAAAAGATCTCACTTCAATGCTGAAAGCCTCAATGTCCGTTGTAGAGGAAGAAGTAGAGAATTCGGGGATTTTCGGGCCGGGTGCATGGATGGTTTTAAAAGATCGGAAACTCAAAAAAGTGAGGCTCGATGAGGCAGCGGAGAGCGCGCCTCCGGCAGCGAAGCTGAGGGTCTTCAGGGCCAGTTTAAGGTCCTTAGCCCGACACGAAAAAATTGATGCAAGTTTAATTGTTTATCCGGGAACGATTACAAAGGAGGGAAAGAAAGAGCGCGTCGTAGTCGTAGAACATGAGCATCGTCTTGGCATCGCAGGGCTGAAGTTGGTTCCACTCAAGCTTGGCCAGGGAAATGCCACATTTGGTGCGCCTATCTCACAGGAAAAGTCTTTTCAAATTTTCTACGACCAGAGGGACAAGAGGGCTGAATAGTCGCTCGGCGGGACTTCTTCGTATCCTGAATTGTGCGTTCATTCACGGAATAGGACTGTAAAACAATCTTAAATGGAGGTGTGAGGTTACAGAACTTCACAAAACTAAAACTCGGAAAACAATCAAAAAGAGTTTACTCAAGGAGATAATAATGAAAGGCCTGAAGAAACTTGCTCTTGCTACAGCGGTTGCTGCGGCTCCCTTTGCAGCTAATGCTGACCTAAAAGCGTTGGATGACAGCGCGATGGGTAATGTAACCGGCCAGGCAGGTGTAACCATTGAATTGGAAACCCGCGTTTCTATTGGTGAGTTCACCTACACTGACGAAGGTACTTTTGCCGTTTCCGATATTGAAATCGGCGGTGCAAATGCCAGTGGGTTAATCGCTCCCGACGGGAATGGGGGGTTTGAGCCACAGCCTGGCCTGGCTACCCAAAGTGGACTGCTGGACGATTTGAAAATTGATATCGACGTTGCAGCAGACGGCGATGCAGTAATTCACGTTGGCTCTAATACTGGCGCTCCGATTGATTGGGGTATGCAAGTTGGTGAGATGTCTTTGCGTGACAACGTGGATGGATCTTCTGCCACTGAGAATACTACACTGATTTCAGGTATGAAGGCGTGGGGTTTGTTGGGCGCTTTGGACATTCGGGTTGATACCACCGATGTTGCAGCTGGCCCTGACACTGGTACCTTGAACCTGGATGCGGCATTCACGGTCGAGCAAATGGATTTCGAGGTCGATTTCCTGGCGGTCGGTATCACAGGCCTGAGCATTAAAGGTGCTAATGCTGGCGGTGAGACCTATACTGAGGCAGAGATTGCTGATCTGCTCACCGATGCGAATGGTGAAGATCAGGTGCTCGAAGGCACCTTGGCTGCGCTTGCTTCTGGGGTTAACCCTACCGGTCAATCGTTCGCGGTTGCCCGCTTAGATGTATACAAGGGTGAGAACCTCAACGGATCGAAGCAAGGCGTTCTGCGCGTGGATGTTGATGATGTTCTTATGGATGTAAACATCCAAGAAACCCGTGTAGGTGGTACCAACATAGGTACTATCGGTATCGATAACCTGCACATCTCCGATACCAAGCTTGCTGTTTACGGTAAATAATTTTACCAGACGCCATAGTATTGGTTAAACGCCCCGCTCCGCGGGGCGTTTTTATTGGCCAGAAGAAAACTGGAGCCAATAAAAAAACGGCAGCCAATCCTGGCTGCCGTTTTCAAATCGAATCAACGAATTCTGCCTTACTGATCCGGTACCGCAATAGAAAGATCAAACCCGCCACCAGGCCTTGGCGTCAGAGTAACCGGCCCTTCATTAATCGCCTGTGGAACCTGGATCTGGTCAATCCCCGGCGGGTTACCAATACTGAAATTCAGATTTTGCCCATCAAACCCGATCCCCAGTTGATCGTTAAGAAACGTCTGCGTAAACGGCTCTTCCGGGATCTGTGCCTGCTGTCCGAAGATTATTGGTGGAATCGTTGGCGTAAACTCAGCCGGCGGCTGTGCCCGGGCGATTTCTTCCTGGGGCAGGAGCAGGGCGCGCCGTAGAAATTCCTCTTCAGCGTTTTCCAGGGCATCGGTCTTACCCTCATCAACGTATCGTTGCAGGGCGTCACGGTAGGCTTCTTCTTCAGCTTCGGTCAGCACCGGTTCACCGGGGGATATGGTGAGGGAGCGCAGGATACGTTGCCGGTCGGCGTCGGATTTTTTGCGCTCTTTGGGCACAACAATAACGGCGGAATCCTTTACGTAGGTCTCTACCATTTCGTCCGAGGTCATGGTCTGAACGCCAGCATAGGCAGGTAAAGCAACAACCAGACTGCTGATGGCGCTGGTGAGCAGGTGTCGGCGTTTCATAATCTGGACCCTTGTTGTTTAAAAAATACGCTCCCTGAGTCGAGTATTCGGTTTGTAGGACAGGAATTCAAGCTGGAAGATCCGGGATTGTGATCAGAATCTTTGATTTTTCGGTACTGTTACTAATCACAGCAAAATCATGGTCGAATACCATGAACTTTTTTTGGCGTTGCAGGGCCTCAGTGACACTATGAAAAATCCGTTCAGAAACCGATTTCGTCGCTGGATTAACCGACGGATTCCGCGGTCCGATCTACAGACCTTCAGTCAGAAAAACATCTTCATTCTGCCCACCGGCGCAGGGGTCGTGTTTGGGCTTTTGCTGGTCATCATGCTGTTAACCGGCATCAATTATCAGAACAGCCTCATTTACCTCACCACCTTCCTGCTGGGCGCTGCGTTTGTCGGGGCCATGCACCAGACCCATCGGAACCTGTCGGGCGTTGAACTCACCCTGGTTCAGCCGGGAGAGGGTTTTGCTGGCGATGATATCCCTTTTCGCTTTCGTTTGAAGGCTGGCCGGGATGATGCCATCGCCATGCTGCTCTCTTGCGAGGAATCCGGTCTTGCGCCGGTGCACGTCCAGTCAGGGCAGTCTGAGGATGTCACTTTGCCGGTTCATTCCGCTCATCGGGGTTATTTGCGGCCCGACCGGGTTCGTATCGAAACCCGTTTTCCGTTTGGTCTTCTGAAGGCCTGGTCCTGGCTTCGGCCGGTGTCAGCCGGGGTTGTGTTCCCGCGGCCGGTTCCTGCGCCAGAAGCTTTCAGCACTGTCGAGGATGGCGAGGAGTCTGCAGAGGTACGGTCCGTTGAAGGGAACGATCATGCCGATATCCGGCCCTGGCGGGAAGGTGATCTGAGCCAGCGGGTGCTTTGGAAGCGGTTTGCCCGAACCGGGCAGATGGTGGTTGCCGACTGGGAGGGTGAGCAGGGTAGTCCCTACTGGCTGGATTTTAATGCCTATCCGGGCGCGGATTATGAATTGCGGCTGAGTTACCTGGCGTATCTGGTAAACGAACGAGGCCGCAGTGGTGTGCGGTTTGGATTGAATCTTCCGGGGCAGATCATCGAGCCTGATTCCGGACCGGCCCATGCGGCCCGGTGCCTCCGGGTATTGGCAACCTGGGGTGAGGAGCGGCCGCGGGATGCGATGGCTGAGCCCCATGGAACGCGAAAGAAACAAAGAGAGACAACCTCCCAGTGGGTTACGGAGGGGCAGGCTTGAGTTTGATGGACCGCCTTAGAGGCAATGAGTCGGATGAAGGGACAACGACTAATCTGCCTTCCCGGGCTTTGCTCTGGCTGATTGCCAGTTTTGCCCTGTTACTGTCGCCCCAGTGGGACCGTCTGCCCCTGTGGCTGATCGCCGCCTGTGCCGTGTTGGCCGCGTGGCGATGGCTGGCGCAGTACGGGCGGGTAAGGCTTCCCGGCCGCTTGTTACGCACCGGGATCATGCTGGTGCTGATTGGTGTTTATGTCGCAACGGTTCAGGGGCGGTTTACGGTGGACACTGCCGCCTCGTTTTTTGTTCTCGCGGTGGGTCTCAAATGGCTGGAGACCCGGTCAGTCAGGGACTTCTATGTTCTGTTTTTTATCCTTGTCTATCTGGCAACGGTCAATTTTCTGTTCCATCAGGAGATTCTCTGGGCCCTGGTGAATTTCGCCGGCATAGCGCTATTGCTGGTGGGGTTACAGGTGCTGAATGCGCCGGAATTACCCGGGGGAATGACCTCTGGCTGGCGCAGGCTGGGTGGGATGTTTCTGAAGACACTGCCGATTGTGGTTCTGTTGTTTGTGTTTTTCCCGCGGATGTCGCCTTTGTGGAGCGTGCCGCTGGTATCGGGTGAGGCTCGTACGGGCATCAGCGACACCATGCGACCCGGCGATATTTCCAATCTTGCCCAGAGCAGTGAGCGAGCCTTCCGGGTAACGTTCGGAGGCGAGATGCCTGCCTACCGCGACCGGTACTGGCGGGGTCTGATTCTCGATTATCTGGATGGGGAGACCTGGCGCCAGGGCCAGCGCGAGGGTTTTCGCCCTCTTGGTCGGGTTGCGATTGATGGGGGCATAGGAGAGCTGGAATCGAACCAGTATGACGTTCTTCTGGAGCCAACCGATCAGCGCTGGGCGTTCGCACTTGAGAACTCCAGGGCGGTCTCGGACAACGTATTTGAAGACAGTGCCGATCTTTTCAGATTTCGACGTCCTGCCGACAGCCCGGTCCGTTACCGGCTGGCCCTGGAGGGAGAGGCTTCGACGGCTGAGACACAAAGCCCCGCCGAGTTGCGGCGTTACCTTCAGTTGCCCCGGGAAGGCAATCCGAGAGCCCGGGAGTTGGCCCGGGAGCTTCGTCGAAGTATGGGCGACGAGCAGGTGATTCGTGCTCTGTTGCAACGATTCCGTGAGCAGGAATACTTCTACACCCTGCGGCCACCGGCCATGCCCGATGATGGCATTGATTCCCTGTTGTTTGATGCAAAACGCGGTTTCTGCGCCCACTACGCGGGTGCAACCACCTTCGTTTTACGGGCTGCCGGTATTCCCTCGCGGGTTGTGGTCGGCTACCAGGGTGGCGAAACCGGAGCGGGGGGCGATTACCTGATTGTGCGCCAGTATGATGCCCATGCGTGGGTAGAAGCCTATGTCGATGGGCGAGGGTGGGTAAGGATCGATCCTACGGCGGCCATTGCGCCGGACAGGATCGAGTCCGGTCTTCGGGACGCCGTTGCCGAAGAGGGATCCTTTCTGGAGGATAACTGGGCCTCGCCTCAGCGTTACGCCGATGTCGCCCTGGTGCAGTGGGCAAGCCTTCAGCTTGATCGTATCAACTACCAGTGGCAGCGCTGGGTAGTGGGTTACCAGGGGCAGAGCCAGATGGATCTGATGTCCAGGCTGCCAGGTGGTTTCGGCATGCGCGAGCTGGGGTATATGACAGCCGGTATCGTTGGCGCCGGCTTGCTGATCGCCGGGCTGATTTCCGCTTTCCAGATGCGGCGCGGAGAACGACGTGACGCGTTTCGGAGAGTGGTGGATACCTGGCATCGGCTGTGTGCCAGTGCCGGGGTGCCTGTGCGCCATGGTGAAACGCCATCGGTGCTCGCGTCACGACTGGCGAAAGCGGAACCGGCGGCTGCGGATTCGGCGAGGCTTTTTGCCCGCCTGGTCAACAGCCATTACTATAGCGCTGATAAAGACGACGAGGGCGGTGAACAGCTGAAGCGAATGCGCCGCCTGCTCGCCACTATGAAGCGTCAACTACGGAAGCGCCAATTGCGCAGATCAAGGACCCGGACAGGAAGACCTCGTGACTGATATTGCCCAAGACATGCCCTGGCTCAGCCGCGCCTGGCAAACCGTCCAGAGCCGGGTAGCAGAAGACAGGCTCCCGCACGCCCTTATCCTTGCGGGGGAGCGTGGTGTGGGTAAGCGTGCCTGGGCCGGGGCGGTCGGCGGATTGTTGCTGTGTGATAACCGTCTGAACCGGGATTCTGGCCAGCCAATCGCCTGTGGCCATTGTAAGCAGTGCGAGCTCCTGGCCGCTGCCAGCCACCCCGATATCCGGGTTTATACGCCGGAAAAATCCCGCATGGTGAAGGTAGACCAGGTGAGGGCGCTGTCGTCGTTTGCGGTGGCGTCTCCCCAGCTGGCACACCACAAAGTGGCGATCATTGATCGTGCGGATCAATTGAATATCAATGCGGCGAATGCGTTACTCAAAACGCTGGAAGAGCCGCTGCCGGACGTGACCCTGATCCTGTTGCAGGAAAGCGGGCGTCCGGTCCTGCCCACCATTCGGTCCCGATGCCAGACATTGACTGTGCCGGTGCCCGCTAACAGCGAAGCGAACCAGTGGCTCGCGAGCCGTGTTCGGGAACTGCCCGAGGATGCGCAACCGTCTTCGGAGGTTCTGGCCAAAGCCCTGATGCTGGCGGGGAATGCGCCGAGGCTGGCTCTCGACTATGCCACCGGCGATTTCATTGGTCTGCGGGATACGGCGCTGGAACGGTTCAAGGAATTCATGAAATCCCGGATTCCGGTGGGTGAAGCCGCCAAGGCGTTCAAGGCGATGGGCCTGGAGGACACCCTGTGGTTGTTCGAAACCTGGGCAGCGGATCTGGCCCGCCTGATTGTTGGCGGCAATGCGCGGGACACCGATGCGGCCGATATGCTCGGCTTCCTTGCCAGGACCACTTCCGCCTGGCGGGCCCATGAACTGCTTGATATGGTAAAGGACTCTAGGGCGGCAAGTGTTTATAACGCCAGCCCGGAGCTGGAAGCGAGCCGGCTTCTGATTGCCTGGCAAAAGCTGATGCCGGTCAAACGGCCGGCAGCTTAGTTGCCCGGCCTCCGCCGGATTGCGCCTTTGGTGCCAACAGCTGCTATGATTCCGGAATGAAAGGGATTTTCAGATCCCGAAAATTATTCAAAACGATCTATTAGAAAGGTGTCAGTTATGGGGCCAGGATTTGGCGCGCGCAGTGGCATTCTTACCCTGACGATTAAAGACAAAGCGGTACTTTACGCTGCGTACATGCCTTATATCCGTCAGGGTGGTCTGTTCATCCCCACCCAGAAACAGTACCAACTGGGCGACGAGGTTTTCCTGCTTCTCAATCTGATGGATGAGCCGGAAAAGATACCGGTCGCCGGCAAAGTAATATGGATAACACCCAAGGGTGCCCAGGGTAATCGGGCGGCGGGGATCGGCGTCCAGTTCAACGGGGATGACGAAACCGCCCGTACCAAGATTGAATCCTACCTGGCAGGCTCGCTGAGTTCGGATCGACCAACCCACACGATGTAAGGGTGAAGCCTGCATGAATGATATGGCGATGCTCACGGAAGCTTCGGAAGGCCAGGCAGGGAGAGAACTCACTGGGAAAACCTCTCAGGCCTTCAGGGAGTCTGAGTGGAAACTCAGGCACATCACCCTGGCCGGCCTTAGCTGGCCTGCCGCTACTGATGCCCAAGATAATACACCGATCATAATGCTGCATGGTTGGCTCGATAACAGCCTTACCTTTGTGAAGCTCGCACCGGAGCTGGCGCGACTCGGGCCCGTCTACGCGCTGGACTTCGCCGGGCATGGCCATTCCGGGCACCGGCCAGAGGGGCAGAGTTACCTCTTGATGGACTATGTGGCGGATCTTGCCGAGCTGGTTGAACGCTATTTCCAGGAAACACCGGATGGCAGGATCAACCTGGTCGGGCACTCGCTTGGGGGGATTGTCGGAGCGCTCTACGCGGCCGCCTTTCCGGAGCGAATTCGAAACCTTGTCATGATCGACAGCCTGGGCGCACTGAGCCGTCCGGTTAAGGAAACCATTCCCCAGCTCCGGAAAGCTGTGAAAAAACGCATTGCCGGCTCTGGCCGCCAGGTTGTCTATCCGGATATCGCCACGGCCGCCAAAGCACGGGAGGGCGGGCTGAGCCCGCTCAGCCCCGAGGCCGCGCTGACACTCATTCCGCGCAATATGAAACCCGAGGGAGAGGGCTACGTCTGGCAGACCGATCCCAGGTTACGGCACCCGTCTCCATTGATGATGACCGAAGAGCAGGTGCTGGCTTCGCTGTCTGCTATCGAAACCCATGTGCTTTTTGTCAGAGCCGATGCAGGACTTCTTTCGTACAGAAAGGATCTGGATAAACGCGCTGACGCTATCGCCAACCTCCAGATCGTAAACGTGCCGGGAGGTCACCATTGCCATCTGGATGGCGAGACCGGGCCGGCTGCAATAGCCATCAGACAATTCCTGGAAAATGAGTAATCGCTTGCTGAAATTACTGTTCACACGTTTCTTGGTACCGATCCTCGGATTATTGGCACTGTCTTCCGGTGTGCAGTCTGCTCCGGAGGATATGCCCGAGGCCTATCAACAGTCGACGCTTGAAGATACGGTCTCGATTCAGTCGTCGGGACACCTGGTATTGTTCAGCCCCGTGCGGGAAGTCAATAACGAGATTCGCTCCGAAACCCTGGCCCGCTTGCCCGTGACTGGGGAAGGGCGCCTGTACCGGATTGCCCGAGACTCAAGTCGCGAGGAAGCGCGGGACCACTACCTGGGTCTGTTGCGCCAGAGAAACGCCCAGATTCTGTTCGAGTGCTCCAGTATCCGTTGTGGAAGAAGCAACGTATGGGCGAACCAGATCTTTAATCAGGCCGTTCTCTATGGCCGTGATGCAACCCAGGATTATCTGGTGGCGGGCACCGTTGCCGAGGACGGCGCCCGTTGGCTGACCCTCATTTACACGGTGACTCGCGGCAACCTTCGGGAGTATGTTTGGGTGGAGCACCTGCGGGTTGAATCCGGCGCGACCATTCCCGGCTTTGGCACCATGGCCAACCGCGTCGAAGGGCCGATTATTGTTCCCTGGCAAGGCGGTGTAACCTACCGGTTCGATTGGCAGGCAACGGATCGTAGGCGGGTGAATGATCTGGCCCGTGAAGAGGGTACGGTGGTTGCACTGGTGGGCTATTCTGTATTGGAGACTGATGAGTCCTTCAGTGATGCGATGGAGCGTGCCCGCCTGGCTACCGAATCGTTGTCGGAGGTCCTGTCCAAAACGGGTGTCTCCCGGGCTCAACAGGAGATAATCGTTGTGGGGCCGGCAGGTGTCTTCAGTGATCCAGACAGGCAGGGCGACCGGGTAGAAGTGGTGGTGATCTCGAGGTAATGATTATGGGCACATCAAAGGATGACGATCAGGATCCAAAGGACAAGCCCTCAGAGAAAGATCCGCAGGACAACGTCTCGAAGGTCCTGAGCAGCTCGGATGTCTCCGCTACCCGTGCTCCGGCAAATCCGGAAAAAGGCAAAGACCGGAACAAACCGCGCAAGACCGTGGCTCTGACGCTGGGAAGTGGTGGGGCCAGAGGGTATGCCCACATCGGCGCCATCGAAGTTCTGGTGGAGCGTGGCTACGACATCGTTGCTATCTCCGGCTGTTCCATGGGGGCCCTCATCGGCGGTATGTTCGGAGCGGGCAAGATGCAGGACTACAAGGACTGGGTTACCGGTCTGGGCCAGTTCGATGTCCTCAAGCTCCTGGATGTAACGTTCAATTCCGTGGGCGCTATTCGTGGCGAGAAGATTTTTTCGGTTGTAAGGGAAATGCTGGGGGATACCAGGATCGAAAACCTGCCCATTGCCTTTACGGCCGTGGCGACAGATCTGCTCGCCCACAAGGAAATCTGGTTTCAGGAAGGGCCTCTGGATCAGGCTATCCGCGCTTCGGTGGCGATTCCAAGTGTTGTCACACCTCTCGTTCTCAATGGCAGAGTCCTCGTGGACGGTGCCTTGCTCAATCCTTTGCCGATCATCCCGACCATTTCCTCCCACGCTGACATCATCGTTGCGGTCAATCTCAGTGGCGAGGATGACCGCCGCCGACGGATTCCGGACGCTGCGTTTACTCCGGGCGAGGCTGAAAACACGGATATGGACGAGTGGGTGGATACCATCCGTGAGAAGGCCTCGCGCTGGTTTGATTGGGATGCCCTGAAATCCCTGACTGCCCGGAAGCCGGACAACGGTGACAGCCCGGAAGAAAAGATCAGCCGGGCAGTGCACAAGAAAGAGCATCAAAAGCAGACGGATAAGAAGCCGGCTGACAAGAAGAGCCAGGAGGAGCACGAAACCATCGACTGGGACAAGCTCGGGATCGGCAAATTCGATGTGATGAACCTCACCATCGAGACCATGCAGAGTGCGCTTGTGCAGTACAAGATCGCGGGCTACCCGCCGGATTTGCTGGTGAATATCCCGAAGAATGCCTGTCGGAGCTACGATTATCACAAGGCCCCGGAATTGATTCAGCTGGGCCGTGAGCGGATGGCTGCTGCGCTGGATCGCTTTGAAGAAAGCCGGAACAGCTCCGGGCCTCTGGCTATCTGAACAATTTGTTGGCGGGGGCGGGCTGCAGTCGAGCGGGTAAACAGCGTATAATCCCGCGCTAACACGCTCTTGCACAGGATGTACGTTAGTGACCAGCCCTATTGACGACCTTCACAGCGTTCGGGATTACCTCCGCTACGCCTCCTCTCGGTTTGCTGCTTCGCCGCTGTTTTTCGGGCATGGCACGGACAATGTCTGGGATGAAGCCGTTCAGCTGGTTATGCGTAGCCTGCACCTTCCCCTTGAAAACAACACTCTGTTCCTGGATGCCCGTCTAACGCGGGAAGAGCGGGAGCTGGTACTGGAAAGAATCGCCCGGCGCGTGGAAGAGCGCGTACCTCTGGCGTATCTGCTCGGTGAAGCCTGGTTTATGGGCATGCCCTTTCATGTTGACGAACGGGTGTTGGTGCCGCGTTCCCCCATTGGTGAACTGATCGAGAATGGCTTTCAGCCGTGGCTCGGAGACAAGCCGGTGGAACGCATCCTTGATCTTTGCACCGGGAGCGGGTGCATTGGCATTGGTGCGGCATCTGTTTTCGGCGAGGCGGAAGTCGATCTGTCGGACATTTCTCCGGATGCACTTGAAGTGGCTGAATCCAATATCGACCTGCACGGAGTCCGCGAGCGGGTCCGTACCGTACAATCCGATGTCTTTGACAATATTGAAGGTCGCTACGACGTCATCGTTAGCAACCCGCCCTATGTGGATGCAGACGATCTCTCCAGCATGCCGGATGAGTACCGCCACGAACCTGAGCTGGGCCTTGCCGCCGGTAAAGACGGGCTCGACATCGCTCACAGAATCATTGCCAAAGCGGCCGAACATCTTACTCCTGGTGGACTACTGGTCGTGGAAGTCGGTAACAGCTGGGTTGCAATGGATGAGGCGTATCCGGATCTGCCACTAACCTGGCTGGAGTTCGAGAATGGGGGCGATGGCGTCTTTCTGATCACCGAGCCGGACCTGCGTCAGTGGCAGGCTTCCAGTTAAACTGAATTCTCATAAAAGCTGAACAAGATACTGAATTATGTCGGGAAACTCTTTCGGAAAACTGTTTACGGTTACCTCATTCGGCGAGAGCCACGGGCCTGCGCTGGGGTGCATCATTGATGGCTGCCCTCCGGGACTTGAGCTTTCGGAAGCGGACATGCAGCGGGACCTGGATCGCCGAAAGCCAGGCACATCCCGGCACACAACCCAGCGTCGTGAAGCCGACGAGGTGAGAATCCTCTCAGGCGTTTTCGAGGGTAAGACCACCGGAACGCCGATTGGCCTGCTGATTGAAAACACCGATCAGCGGTCCAAGGATTACTCAAAGATCTCCGAACAGTTTCGGCCGGCTCACGCTGATTACACCTACATGCACAAGTATGGTGTTCGCGACTATCGCGGCGGTGGTCGTTCGTCTGCCCGTGAGACCGCCATGCGGGTTGCTGCGGGTGCTGTTGCGAGAAAGTTCCTAGAACAGCGCCTGGGTATCAGGATTCGCGGCTATCTGTCGCAACTGGGGCCCATCAAGGCCGAGAAACTGGATTGGGATCAGGTTCACCAGAACCCGTTCTTCTGCCCGGATGCGGACAAGGTTCCCGAAATGGAAGCTTATATGGATGCCCTGCGCAAGGAGGGTGATTCCATCGGTGCCCGGATCAACGTGGTTGCCGAAGGCGTGCCACCGGGTCTCGGCGAGCCGATCTTTGACCGCTTGGATGCGGATCTGGCTCATGCACTGATGAGCATCAATGCGGTGAAGGGCGTCGAGATTGGCGCCGGTTTTGACTGCGTCGACCAGAAGGGCACCGAGCATCGTGACGAGATGACGCCGGAAGGGTTCCTTTCGAATAATGCCGGTGGTGTGCTTGGAGGTATTTCCTCAGGGCAACCGATCGTGGCCAGTATCGCATTGAAGCCCACGTCGAGTTTGCGCTTGTCGGGTCGCAGTATTGATGTGAACGGCGATCCCTGTGAAGTTATTACCACCGGGCGGCACGATCCATGTGTCGGTATCCGGGCGACGCCGATTGCGGAGGCGATGATGGCCATTGTGTTGATGGACCATTACCTGCGGCATCGTGGGCAGAATGCGGATGTTTCTGTTTCTACGCCGGTGATTGGGCAGCTCTGATTTTGTTTGTCAGGCTTGGTGAAGCTGCTTCGGCGGCACTCACTGCCCAAAAAAAGCCCGTGAATACTTCCCTGTAGGGCTTGGTCGCGCCATCCTTGGCGCTCCACATTTTTGGGCAGTGAGTCCCGCCAAAACAGCCGGACTTGCGGGGTATTTCTATCTACTGGCGCCTCTCTAACCTCTATTTCTGGTTCTTCGCCCTCCTTGGCGGGCTCTTGCCGTATTGGTCCCTCTACCTTGAGGGCCAGGGCTTTTCCTACCTCCAGATCGCCACGCTCATGGCGACCATTCAGCTCACCAAAATCGTTGCTCCCAGCGTCTGGGGCTGGCTAGGGGACAGAACCGGCCAGCGTGTGCGTTTGGTGCGGTTCGGTGCCATTACCGGTTCGCTGTTTTTTGCCGGTGTGTTCATGGAGCCGGGGTTCTATGGCCTGCTGCTGGTCATGCTGGCGTTCACGTTTTTCTGGAATGCGATCTTGCCGCTGTATGAGGTGATCACGCTTCGAACCCTGGGCGAGCAGAAAGAGAAATACGGGCGGGTTCGGCTCTGGGGTTCGGTGGGGTTCATCGGAGCGGTTGCGCTGGTCGGCGGTTTGCTGGAACTGGTGCCGATTCAGAATCTCCCGTGGTTGTTGCTTCCGGTGTTTGCGGGCATTGCCGTATCCGCATTTCTGGTGCCTGCGGAGCGGGGTGAGCGAAAGGCGCCGGCTCCGAAAGGCAGTTTAAAGGCCATCGTCACGCACCCGGCAGTGGTGACGTTTTTTCTGATGAATTTCCTGCTGCAGGTTTCGCACGGAGCTTACTACACGTTCTTCAGTATCCATCTGGAGCAGCACGGGTACGGCAAGCTGTCGATTGGTTTGCTGTGGTCGCTGGGTGTTTTTGCGGAGATCGCACTGTTTCTGGTGATGCACCGGTTAACGCGCAATTTCACGGTTCGCCAGATTGCGATCGGCGCGCTTACGCTCACCATGATTCGATGGGTACTGATCGCGGAGCTGACGGATGTTGTCCTCGTCCTGCTGTTCGCCCAGCTGCTGCATGCAGCATCTTACGGTGCGCTGCATGCAATCTCTGTCCAGTACATCCAGGGCTTTTTTGGCAAGCACCATCACGGGCAGGGGCAGGCCCTCTACAGCGGCCTCACCTTCGGTGCTGGCGGTGCGCTTGGGGCCTGGTTGTCGGGGTTCCTGGTGGATGGGTTCAGTACCTCGGCGGCTTTCTGGGGTGGTGCGGCCGCCATGGCCGTCGCAATCGTGATCACCTGGCGAGGCCTTCGGCCGCCGCCAGCCCATGGCGAGGGTTAAACCTCAGGCGCTTTCCTCTTCCTGCACGATGGTGAGTAACGCTTTGGCCGCGTTGCTGAGCTGCCGCCCGGATAACCCGATCCCCCCGAGGACACGAGAAACTGGCTTGCCCACATCCAGTACCCTAAGGCTGTCGTCAATCATGCGCAGGGGCAGCACACTCCAGCCCAGGCCCACACTGGTCATCATCTTGATGGTTTCCAGGTAGTTGGTTGGCATTTGCGGGTTCAGGTGCAGATTCGCCTCCAGAAACAACCGGCTCACAACCCGATAGGTTGCGGTGCTGGTGTCGGGCAATAGTGCCGGGTGGTCTGCTAGGTCTGTAAGCCTCGGATTTTCGAGTGACGCCAGGGGGTGCTCGGCGCCCACCACAAACACCATCTGGTCCGGCCATTGGGCAAACACATGAAAGCTCGGTTCCATGCTGTCACTCAGCGTCACGAATGCCAGCTCCGCATTACGTTTACGCATCTGCTCGTAGGCGGCATCGGATTCCATGAACTGCAGGTTGATGGACACCTGAGGGTATTCCCGTTTGAACCGTCGTAGCCAATTTGGCAAATGATGCAGACCGATGTGATGGCTGGCGATGATTTGCAGCTCGCCCTGGACTTGTCCAGAGTCCGGCGACAACGCCACCCGGGCGTTGTGAATTTCATCGAGGATCCGACGTGCATGGGGAAGCAAACGACTGCCGGCATCGGTCAGACGAATCTGGCGGTGGCTACGATCGATCAGGCTGGTGCCAAGCTGGTTTTCCAGGGCAGCCAAACGTTTCGATATGGCCGGCTGTGTCAGGTGCAGGATTTCCGCGGCTTCTGAGAAGGAGCCCTGATCGACAATGGTCAGAAAAGCTTTTAATGCGTTTGAATCCATGCTTTCGTTCCTGATTTTCAATTTGGGCGAAGGTCCCGAGTTGGAACAGCGTTTTCAAAACACGCCAACAAGCACGTCCATGTGGGCTCGAATCGGGCCATCCCTGGCCCTCTACGGTTTTGAAAACGCTGTTCCAACTCGCTCCCCGAAGTCTGTTGAAAATCGCAGAGTCTGGGGAGCATGTAGGAGGCTGACTCCCAAAACCGTGGAGCGCCAGGGATGGCGCGACCGAGCCCTACAGGGATGTATTCACGGGCGTGTTTTGGTAGTCAGCCTGCTACATGCGACCTTCATCAAAGTATAACCAAAACGGATGCCAAAGATAAAAAACATGAATTGAGGTTATCCACTCCAAAGCGGTAAGATGTCGGCATCAAACGTCAGAACCAAAAACCCCCAGAGAGTGAGAGAGAACCATGGCGGGCAAAACCTTATACGACAAATTGTGGGACGATCATCTCGTCAAACAGCGCGACGACGGCTCCGCGTTGATTTATATCGATCGTCAGTTACTGCACGAAGTGACATCACCCCAGGCATTTGAAGGCCTGCGTCTGGCGGGGCGGAAGCCGTGGCGGATTGATGCCAACATTGCGACGCCGGACCACAACGTGCCTACCACGGATCGTGATCGTGGTGTCGAAGGTATTGTTGATCCGGTTTCCCGGATCCAGGTGGAAACACTGGACAAGAACTGCGACGAGTTCGGAATTCTTGAATTCAAGATCAAGGATCAACGCCAGGGCATCGTGCACGTTATCGGGCCCGAGCAGGGCGCAACGTTGCCGGGCATGAGTATTGTTTGTGGGGATTCCCATACATCGACCCACGGTGCTTTCGGTTGCCTGGCTCATGGTATTGGCACCAGTGAAGTTGAGCATGTGCTGGCTACCCAGTGCCTGGTGCAGCAGAAAATGAAAAACATGCTGGTGAAGGTCAATGGCAAGCTGGGGCCGGGCGTTACCGGCAAGGATGTTGTGCTGGCCATCATTGGCAAGATCGGGACTGCCGGTGGTACCGGGCACGCCATTGAGTTTGGGGGCGAAGCCATCCAGGGCCTGAGCATGGAAGGGCGGATGACCATCTGCAACATGTCCATCGAAGCCGGTGCGCGGGTTGGTATGGTAGCGGTTGATGACACCACCATCGAATACGTTCGCAATCGTCCGTTTGGGCCCAAGGGCGAGCAGTGGGATGCTGCAGTTGAATACTGGCGCACCTTGCATAGCGATAGCGATGCAGTCTTCGACAAGGTTGTTGAGCTCGAAGGCTCGGAAATCCAGCCGCAGGTGAGCTGGGGTACGTCGCCTGAAATGGTGGCCGGAATTGATGGCAAGGTGCCCGATCCGGAACAGGAAGCCGATCCGATCAAGCGTGAAGGCATTGTTCGCGCTCTCAAGTACATGGGTTTGCAGCCCAATATGGCGATTACCGATATCAAGCTGGATCGTGTGTTCATTGGCTCCTGTACCAACAGCCGCATTGAGGATCTGCGCGAGGCCGCGGCCGTGGTGAAAGGGCGGAAGGTGTCGCCGATTCTGAAGCAGGCCATGGTGGTACCCGGTTCCGGTCTGGTGAAAGCCCAGGCGGAGCAGGAAGGTCTGGACAAGATCTTTATCGAAGCCGGTCTTGAATGGCGCGACCCGGGCTGTTCGATGTGTCTGGCCATGAACGCCGACAAGCTGGGGCAGGGGGAGCATTGTGCTTCCACGTCGAACCGGAACTTCGAGGGCCGTCAGGGCTTTGGCGGGCGTACCCATCTGGTGAGCCCGGCCATGGCTGCTGCTGCCGCAGTGACCGGTCATTTCGTTGATGTCCGTGAGCTGATGAACTGATCCACAGGAGAGAACCATGCGCGCATTGAAGCAACACCAGGGCGTTGTCGCCCCCATGGACCGTTCCAACGTGGATACGGACATGATCATTCCCAAGCAGTTTCTGAAGTCCATCAAGCGCACGGGCTTCGGCCCGAACCTGTTTGATGAGTTGCGGTATATGGATGAAGGCAAACCGGATCAGGATTGTTCCACCCGTCCGATTAATCCGGATTTTGTCCTGAATCAGGACCGCTACAAGAACGCCAGTGTATTGTTGGCGCGACGTAACTTTGGCTGTGGTTCAAGCCGGGAGCACGCACCCTGGGCTCTGGAGGATTTCGGGTTCCGGGTGATTATTGCTCCGAGTTTTGCCGATATTTTCTATAATAACTGCTTTAAGAACGGGTTGTTACCCATTATTCTTCCAGAGGAAATTGTCGATCGTTTATTCCGGGAAGTGGAGCAGAGTGAAGGCTATCAGTTGGCAGTCGACCTGGAAGCCAGGACTGTAACTACCCCATCCGGCGAAACCTTTACCTTTGAGGTGGATGATTTCCGTCGTCATTGCCTGCTGAACGGCCTGGATGATATTGGCGTGACGCTGGAAGATGCTGAGCTGATCCGGTCTTACGAAGATAGCCGCCGTAAAACTGCGCCCTGGCTGTTTGGTGCTGGGCGGTAATAGGCAGTCCGATTACGCTGGCTCTAATTCGACCTAAAGGAATGGAACAAGGAAAAAACATGCCCAGAACTATCCTGATGCTTCCCGGCGACGGTATCGGTCCGGAAATTGTCGCTGAAGCGGAAAAAGTGCTCAACAAGATCAATGATCAGTTCAGTCTCGGCCTGAATTTCGAGTCCGGCCTCGTGGGCGGTGCGGCGATTGATGAAACCGACACACCGCTGCCGGATGAAACCCTCGAAAAGGCCACCAGAGCCGACGCGATCCTTCTGGGTGCCGTGGGCGGTCCTCAGTGGGACAGTCTGCCGATGGCCAAGCGCCCGGAGAAGGGGTTGCTGGGGTTGCGCTCTAACCTGGAGCTGTTTGCAAACCTGCGCCCGGCAATTCTTTATCCGCAACTGGCGTCCGCCTCTTCTCTGAAGCCGGAAGTTGTTTCCGGGCTGGATATCATGATTGTCCGTGAACTGACTGGCGGCATCTATTTTGGTCAGCCGCGCGGTGTGCGCGAACTTGAGAGCGGAGAGCGCCAGGGTTACAACACCTACGCCTACACAGAATCGGAAATTCGTCGTATCGGGCGGGTGGCTTTTGAGGCCGCGCAGCAGCGGGGCAAAAAGCTGTGCTCCGTGGACAAAGCCAACGTGCTGGAAGTGACTGTTCTATGGCGGGAAATCATGAACGATCTCCGCCGGGAATATCCGGACGTGGAGCTGTCTCATATGTACGTGGACAATGCCGCCATGCAGCTGGTCCGTGCCCCCAAGCAGTTTGACGTGATTGTGACTGGCAACATGTTTGGTGATATTCTTTCGGACGAAGCGGCTATGCTCACCGGCTCGATCGGCATGTTGCCATCGGCGTCGCTGAACTCCGAAAAGCAGGGCATGTATGAGCCCTGCCACGGGTCTGCGCCGGATATTGCCGGGCAGGGCATTGCCAATCCGCTGGCCACCATCCTCAGTGCTGCCATGATGCTGCGGTACAGCCTGAATGAGGAAAAAGCTGCTGAAGCCATTGAAGCGGCGGTCAGCAAGGTCCTGGATCAGGGTCTGCGAACAGCGGACATCATGTCTGAGGGCGCAAAGAAAGTGTCCACCCGGGAAATGGGGGAGGCGGTTCTGGCTGCACTGTAAAGAGGCCAGGCCCTGACAGGCGTATTTGAGACCCGACGGCAACGCGATGCAGTTGCCGCGGGATCACCCATCCTGTCCCTGCCAGCGATAAAGGCATGGGGCGGGCATAAAACGAGGTCTGAAGATCGCACATGAAGCGAGTTGGACTTGTAGGTTGGCGTGGCATGGTGGGCTCGGTCCTCATGCAACGCATGCGTGAAGAAAACGATTTCGCCGATATCGAACCGGTGTTTTTCACCACATCCCAGGCTGGCAAGCCTGCGCCGGACGTGGGAAAAGACGACGTTCCTCCTCTGCAGGACGCGTTTGACGTCGAGATTCTGAAAACCATGGATGTCATCGTGACCTGTCAGGGTGGCGACTACACCGGCGCGGTTTATCAGAAGCTCCGTGACGCGGGCTGGGAAGGTTACTGGATTGATGCAGCCTCCACCCTGCGGATGGTCGACCACTCGGTGATTGTTCTGGATCCGGTCAACCGAAACGTGATTGACGCCGCGCTTGAGAAAGGCGTCAAGGACTACATCGGTGGTAACTGCACCGTGAGCCTGATGATGCTGGCTTTGGGTGGCCTGCTTGAGCAGGATCTGATCGAGTGGGTGTCGCCCATGACCTATCAGGCGGCTTCCGGTTCTGGCGCTCAGAACATGCGCGAGCTGTTGAACCAGATGGGCGAGCTCAACAAAAGCGTCCAGTCTGAGCTGGACGATCCTTCCTCCGCGATTCTGGAGATTGACCGCAAGGTAACCGAAACCATGCGTTCGGACGGCTTCCCGACCGAGCACTTCCAGGTGCCCCTGGCCGGCAGTCTTATCCCGTTCATCGACAAGCAGCTCGACAACGGCATGAGTAAGGAAGAGTGGAAGGCGGGGGTCGAGACCAACAAAATTCTCGGGCGCTCCGATAACCCGATTCCCATCGACGGCATCTGTGTGCGGATTGGCGCAATGCGCTCCCACAGTCAGGCGCTGACTATCAAGCTGAAGAAGGATCTCCCGGTTTCTGAAATCGAGTCGATCCTTGCGAAAGCGAATGACTGGGTGAAAGTGATTCCCAATGACCGTGATGCGACCGTTGAGGAACTGACTCCAGCGAAGGTGACCGGTACCTTGAGCGTGCCGATCGGCCGTATCCGCAAGCTGACCATGGGGCCGGAATATATTTCCGCGTTTACGGTGGGTGACCAGCTCCTGTGGGGTGCCGCTGAGCCGCTGCGCCGTATGCTCCGGATCCTTCAGGAGCGTTAAAAATTGTTACACAGAGGCAATAAATGCCAACTGTGTCCGGTTTCGATAAACCGGTGAGGGGGCGGAGGCTGATTTCAGCCTCCGCCCCTGTTATTTTCAAGAGCGCTAGGTAGTTCCGCGTGATTGATAAAAAAATGGTACAAGGATTGCGGCTGATTGATTGATAAAAGAGGTTTTATCAACAATACTTGCCGGACTGAAAATTAAAAAGAACACATAATAACGAGAATTATCAAGACGAAAGTCATCCAACCTCGTCCGATTCTGTTTGAAAAAGAGCAGTAACGAATAACGGAGACTGGAAAGGAAAAAGCATGAAGGTACGCAAGCTTGCGGTTGCCCTGGCTCTGGCGGGAGGGCTCGGATCCGGCGTCGCACAGGCCCTGGGGCTGGGTGAAATAGAACTTCAGTCCTATCTGAACGAGCCACTGGACGCAGAGATTGTTCTGCCCCAAAGCCGTGGCGTCAATCCAGCGGACGTGTTCGTCAATATTGCCTCGGAACAGGCATATGAGCGGGTGGGGCTGGATCGCAACCAGTTTCTCAGTAAGCTCAGGTTCCAGGTGGTCACCGGCAATGATGGCAGTCTCATCGTCAATGTGTCCTCCCGTGAACCTCTGAGGGAACCGTACCTCAACTTCCTGCTTGAGTTGACCTGGCCAAACGGCCGGTTAATGCGGGAATACGCCGTTCTGGTGGATCCACCTGTATACGCGGAAGAGTCCGGCGTGCAGGAACAGGTCAGCACTCCAACAGTCTCCACTTCCCAGACAACCAGCCAGCCGACGACCACTCGCAGTGCAGAATCAGTTCGTCGCCAGGCTCAGGCCGAGCGGTCGCTGGGTTCCGGATATCAGGCTGATACATTCGGGCCCACCGGCGCTTCAGACACGTTGTGGACCATCGCGTCTCAGGTGCGTCCAGACAACAGTGTCTCTATGCAGCAGGTCATGCTGGCAATCCAGGACCTGAACCCGAACGCATTCATTGGCAATAACATCAATCGCCTGAAGCGTGGTGAAGTGCTGCGTGTCCCGTCTTTGGACCAGATCCAGAGTCGAACTCGCGCTGAAGCTACTCGCGTGGTTGCCCAGCAGAATCAGGAATTCCAGACTCCCCAGCGCACAGTGGATGCAACCGCCGAGCAGCAGGCAGCGTCCGCGCCCCAACAGCAGGCTGGCGCCGGAGGTGATGAACTCAAACTCGTGGTGTCCGAGGACGCCGGCAGTGAGGCCGGCGAAAGTGGCTCCGCGGGCGGTGACAGCGAACTGCCGGGCGGCGTTGATGCCGGCACAGCGGTCGCGATGGAAGAGCTCGAAAGCGCTCGCCGGGAGAACGATGAGCTGAACAGTCGTGTTGAGGACCTTCAGGACCAGGTGCAAACTCTGCAGCGCCTGCTTGAGCTCAAGAATACCCAGCTTGCTGAAATGCAGCAGACTGCTGGTGATGAAACGGCAGACCAGACCGCTCCCGTTGAAAGTCCGGCTGCCGATGACGGAGCAGCGGAATCTGTCGCCATGGACGAAGCCGTTGAAGGTGATACGGCACCCGTCGATTCGGACATGATGGACGGTGAAACTGGGGATGCGGAAGCTGCGGGTGAATCAGGCGACATGGCCGAGTCCGAGGCTATGGTCGATGAAACTGACGAAATGGCCGGTTCCGATCAGGCAACCGATGATCAGATGGGTGCCGATGCCGGTGACGCATCAGAACAGGCTGAAATGTCTGGAGCGGATGAGCCCGCGGTTGCGGCTACCGATGATGCGGTTGAAGCAACTGAGGCGGCGGAGCCAGCCCCGACACAAACAGAGCAATCTGCAGAGCCTGCGCCCAAGCCTGCTCAACAGGCTCCGGCTGCCGATAAAGGTTTCCCCGGTAACGTTATTGATGCCATAACTGGTAATCCGATGTATCAGATTGCCCTTGGTGGCGGTCTGATCGTTCTGCTGTTGCTTCTCCTGCTGCTTGCCCGCCGCAATGCAAACCGGGAAAAGGCGTTTTACGAACAACTGAACAATGAAACCGACGAAGAAACGGATTCCTTCGATCTGAGCCTGGATGAAGAGGATCAGCAATCTGCGGCTGGCGACGCCCTGGCCGAGGCTGACTCTTACATTGCCTATGGCCAGCATGATCGGGCTGCCCAAGCTCTGGAAACCGCAATTTCCCGTGAGCCCAGTCGCACCGATCTGCGCTTGAAGCTGCTCGGTGTCTACGCAGATACCCAGGATCGCGACTCTTTCGAAAAACAATTCGGAGAGGTCGAGGCTCTGGACGATGAAGAAGCGCTGACCACCGCGAACCAGCTGCGCGCACGGCTGGAAGAGGCGGAGTCGATGCCCAGCATCGATGACCTTGAGTCTCAGTTACGTTCCGATTCGTTTGCTACGTCCTATGATTCTGACGAAACCGGTGATGAGTCCATTGAGAAGCAGGACAAGCCTGAATCTGAAGAACTTCTCGCCGATCAGTTTGATGCTGAGAAAGAAGAGCCGGCCGAGAACGAGTTTGGCGACTTTGATTCGGAGCTTTCAGAGACTGACCTGTCTGATTTCGAGCTTGATGAGCTTGACGAATCCGAGGCCAGCAAGGAGGACGCATCCGGCGAGGGCAAAGAAGAAAGCCGTGACGATATGATCGAATACGATCTGTCGGGCCTGGAGCTGGAATCGGACGAAGAAAAGCCTTCGACCGAAGACACCTCCGAGCTTGAGGAGTCCACAGACTGGGATCTGTCTTCGGAATTCGAAGAGGACTCTGACAAGCCATCCGGCGCAGAGCAGGGGCTCGACGATTCTGATGACGACCTGAGCCTTGATCTGGAAGAGGGTGATCTGGACGAAGGAGACCTGGCGGAGGAGCTGCCAGACGAAAGGCCTAAAACTACATCCGAGGAAGGTACTGAGCAGAGTGCTGATACTGACGGCGAATCGGATATTGATTCGCTGGACGAGTCATTCCTGGATGAGCTCGATGCTGAACTGGACAAGGTAGCCGGTGAAGAAGACGAGCTTGGTGGCAGTGAGATGGAAGAATCTTCGCTGGATGACCTGGAACTGGACGTCTCCGATGAAGACCTGGCCCTGATGGAAGAGTTTTCCGATTCTGCCGATTCAGCCAACCCCGAGGAGAGCGAAGAGGCGTCACTCGATGAAGAGCTTGGTCTTGAGGACACACTCGGTGAGGGCGATGCAGAGGAAGCGGATCCTGAACAGACGGTTGAAGATGCCGAGGATCTCGAGCAACTGGGTGTAACCGATGAGCTCGAAGACTCGGAGACACCTGAAAGTGATCTTGATCTCCCGGTCGCGTCTGATGAGGTTTCCGATGAGTCGCGCAAATCGCAGGTTGCGGACATCGATGAAAGCGAACTCGGTGACGAGGACGATTTCGACTTCCTGGCCGGAACCGATGAGGCCGCTACCAAACTGGATCTGGCGCGGGCCTACATCGAGATGGGTGACACCGACGGAGCTCGCGACATCCTGGAAGAAGTCTCCCTTGAAGGAAACGAAGACCAGAAAGCAGAGGCGCAAGACCTCCTTAAAAATCTGTCCTGATCCGTTATAATCGGGTCTGACAGGTAGCAAGCGCCGGCCGCCGGGTAATCCTCCCGGCAATAAGGTCGGCGCTTTGTCTTTATAGAACCATTCTCTTCGGATTCGCACTTGTTTCTCGAGACTCAGCAGCTCTCCACCGATAACGCCGTAGGCGCGGGCCGCGTCGCACTTGCCTTCGAATATGATGGGCGTGGGTTTCACGGCTGGCAGCTCCAGAAATCCGGTGTTCGATCGGTGGAAGCAGAACTGACGGCAGCGGTGGCAAAGGTTGCGAACCATGCAGTTGATCTGGTGTGTGCGGGCCGTACCGATGCCGGGGTGCACGCTAGCTATCAAATCGCTCATTTCGACACTCCGTCTGTCCGTAACCTGCGCTCCTGGGTTATGGGTATAAACACGGCGCTGCCCGATGACATTTCCGTGCACTGGGCCGGAAACGGAGTCGGTGATTTCCACGCTCGATTTTCCGCGACCTATCGGCGTTACCGTTACATCATCTATAACCATCCAGTGCGTCCGGGTATACAGCGGGGCCAGGTAAGCTGGACCTTCCGCCCACTGGACGCAGATCGCATGCACAAGGCCGCGCAGGCATTGGCCGGAGAACATGATTTTTCCTCTTTCCGTGCGGCCGGGTGCCAGTCTCGAACACCGATTCGGTTTCTGGAGCGTATTTCGGTAACCCGGAAGCGGGATTTTGTCGTAATAGACGTTCAGGCCAATGCGTTTTTGCACCACATGGTCCGGAATATCGCCGGCGCCCTGATGGCGGTTGGTTCGGGAAAGCAGCGACCGGAGTGGATTCATGAGATACTGGTCGCCAGAGATCGGACAGCTGCAGGTGTAACCGCGCCTCCCCATGGTCTGTATCTGGTCGATGTGGGGTACCCGGACGAATTCGGGATTCCCGATGTCGAATGCGGCCCGGGCTTTCTGCGGCCCTGGTTCACTCGGGAAGAGAACAGTCCGTTCACCCCAACACACATCCATGTCAAACAGCGGGTTCCGAGCCAATGAGCGCAAGGGTCAAAATTTGCGGCCTTACCCGTCCCGAGGATATTGACGGGGCTGTTCAATTCGGCGCCGACGCCCTGGGTCTGGTTTTTTATGAACCGAGTCCCCGTTCCGTTTCTCTGGAGCTGGCCGCCGAACTGGCAAAGCGTGTTCCGGCGTTCATGTCGGTGGTCGGATTATTTGTTAATCCATCCAGGCAGGAAGTCGAGGCGGTTCTCGAGCGGGTGCCACTGGATTTGCTGCAGTTTCATGGCGACGAATCGGCGGATTTCTGTGCCAGTTTTGGTCGACGCTGGATCAAGGCCATCCGGGTCCGAAAGGCAGGGCAGATTGAAGCCGCCTTCGAGGAGTTTCACAACGCTTCCGGCCTGCTGGTCGATGCCTGGGATCCAGACCGGTACGGAGGCACAGGAAAATCGTTTAACTGGGATCTGATCCCTGACTACCGGCCGCTTCCGATCATATTGGCCGGGGGTTTGTCATCTGATAACGTATTTGCCGCTGTGAAACAGGTGAAACCCTGGGCTGTAGATGTCAGTGGCGGTGTTGAACAGGGCAAAGGCATCAAGGATATCCAGAAAATTTCTCATTTTATTAAAGAGGTTCACCGTGTCTGTAAAACTGACTGAAGAAATGCTGAGCGCACTGCCGGACGCGCGGGGTCACTTCGGGGCCTTTGGTGGGCGATTTGTTTCCGAGACTCTGATGGATTCCCTGATGACGCTCGAGAAAGAATACGCCCGCCTGAAGAAGGATCCGGAATTCCAGGCGCGGTTCGACAAGGAACTGGCGGACTATGTTGGCCGGCCAACCCCGCTGTATTTCGCCGAGCGTCTCAGCCGTGAAACCGGCGGCGCCCAGATCTGGCTCAAGCGTGAAGATCTTTGTCACACCGGTGCCCATAAGGTGAACAACACGATCGGCCAGGCGCTGCTTGCCAGTTTCCTCGGTAAAAAGCGGATCATTGCCGAAACCGGTGCGGGTCAGCACGGTGTTGCCACTGCCACTGTTTGCGCGCGTCTGGGTCTTGAATGCCATGTGTTCATGGGCGCGGAGGATGTCCAGCGACAGTCTCTGAACGTGTTCCGGATGAAGCTTCTGGGCGCGACGGTACATGCCGTTCAGGGTGGCACCAAAACCCTAAAGGATGCCATGAACGATGCGATGCGTGACTGGGTGGCTCACGTGGACGACACTTTCTATATCATTGGTACCGTTGCGGGGCCGCATCCATATCCGCTGCTGGTCCGGGATTTCCAGTCGGTAATCGGTCGGGAAACCCGTCGTCAGGCGCTGGAGAAAACCGGCAAGTTGCCGGATGCCCTGGTCGCTTGTGTGGGTGGTGGTTCCAACGCCATTGGCATGTTCTATCCGTTCCTTTCTGACGAATCGGTACAGCTTTACGGTGTCGAGGCTGGCGGCCTGGGCATTGATACTGGCAAACACGCGGCACCACTCTGTGCCGGTCGTCCTGGCGTGCTTCACGGTAACCGCACCTACCTGATGGAGGACGAAAATGGCCAGATCGCAGGTACGCATTCGGTGAGTGCCGGCCTGGACTATCCAGGGGTGGGTCCAGAGCACAGCTGGTTGAAGGACATTGGCCGTGCCAATTATGTGTCCGTTACCGATGACGAAGCGATGGAAGGGTTCCGGAAATTGACCCGCGTCGAGGGCATTATGCCCGCGCTGGAAACGGCTCACGCTGTCGCTTATGCCATCAAACTGGCGGCGACCATGGACAAAGACCAGACCGTTGTCATTAACGTTTCCGGGCGTGGCGACAAGGACATTAACACGGTTGCCAAGCTTGAAGGCATCGAGATCTGAAGAATTAACAGGAGCAGGCATGAGCCGAATTGAAGGGGTCCTCAAGGCCCTGAAAGGACAAGGTCGTAAGGCACTTATTCCCTATATTACTGCCGGTGACCCGCATCCCGATGTCACGGTAGATCTGATGCACACGCTGGTTGAGGCGGGGGCAGATATTATCGAGCTGGGGGTGCCGTTCTCTGACCCCATGGCAGACGGCCCGGTAATCCAGCTTGCCTGTGAGCGGGCCCTGGTGCACGGTACCTCGCTGAGGCAGGTGATTGCCATGGTCAAGGAGTTCCGGAAGTCAGACGACGCAACTCCGGTGGTTTTGATGGGCTACCTGAACCCGATGGAAGCCATGGGCTACGAGCGTTTTGCGGATGCTGCCAAGGATGCTGGCGTCGACGGCATTCTGACCGTTGACTTGCCACCGGAAGAGGCCGACGAGGTTGCTCCGCTGTTCACCCAGCGAAATCTCGACGCCATCTTCCTGCTTTCACCAACCACGACCGATGACCGGATCCGGGCAATCAGTGAGCACTCCTCCGGTTATGTGTACTATGTTTCTATCAAGGGTGTGACGGGATCGGCCACCATCAACGTGGAAGAGGTAGCTGCCAAGGTGAATCATATTCACGAACTGACAGCTCTCCCGGTGGGTGTTGGTTTCGGTATTCGTGATGCGGAAACTGCCGCGGCGGTCGGTCGGGTATCCGATGGTGTAATTGTTGGCAGCGTCCTGGTCGATACAATAGCCAGAAATCAGGCAGATACCGACCAGCTCAAGCGGGCATTGACGGATCTGCTCCACCCGATGCGTGAAGCACTGGACAGTCTCGCCTCCTGAATGAAGGGGAGGAGGGCAAACAGGCGTCAAAGGACAGGATGAGACCATGAGTAACTGGCTGGACAAGATAATGCCGAGCAAGATTCGCTCGGAGTCGAAACAGAGAACGGGCGTTCCGGAGGGGTTGTGGAAGAAATGCCCCAAATGCGGTGCCTTTCTCTACAAGCCGGAACTTGAGAAAAACCTGGATGTTTGCCCCAAATGCAACCACCACCTGAGGGTGACTGCACGTCGGCGCCTCGAAATTTTTCTTGATCCAGAGGGTCGTGAAGAAGTTGCCGCTGAGCTTGAGCCTTGGGACCGATTGAAGTTCAAGGATAGTAAGCGGTACAAAGATCGTTTGTCCCAGGCGCAGAAAGCCACTGGGGAAAAGGATGCCCTCGTAGCAATGAAAGGCACGACGCTCGGGGTTCCTTTAGTTGCCTGCGCGTTCGAATTTGGATTCCTTGGTGGCTCTATGGGGCAAGTGGTCGGGGAGAAGTTTGTCCAGGCCGCAAATGTTGCTCTCAAGGAGCGTATCCCGTTGGTCTGCTTCTCAGCCAGCGGCGGCGCCCGCATGCAGGAAGCGATCCTGTCGTTGATGCAGATGTCGAAGACAGCCGCTGTGCTTGAGAGGATGAAAGTTGAGGGTATTCCCTATATCTCTGTGATGACGGACCCTGTCTTCGGTGGCGTGTCCGCCAGTCTGGCCATGCTGGGGGATCTCAACATTGCAGAGCCAAACGCATTGATCGGCTTCGCCGGCCCCCGGGTTATCGAACAGACGGTTCGTGAAAAACTGCCGGAAGGTTTCCAGCGTAGTGAGTTCCTGCTTGAGCACGGCGCGATTGACATGATTCTCCATCGCCACCAGATGCGCGAACGCATTGCTCATGTGCTGGCCAAGTTTACCGGCCAGGAGCGCCCGGGAACCGAAGACCCGATCGAGTTTGAAGTCTCGGAGAAGCCCGAAACCGATGCCCCTGCCGAGTAACCCTGCAGACCAGCCCCCGGCATCGCCGGGGGCTGGTGCCACCGTCGATCAGTGGCTTACCTACCTGGAAGCGATACACCCTACAGAGATTGATCTTGGCCTGGACCGGGTCCTCGTGGTCCTGCGGCGGTTGTTCCGACGAAAGCCGTCCGCCCGGATCATCACTGTGGCTGGCACTAACGGCAAAGGCAGCGCGGTTGCTACTGTTGAGGCGCTTTTGCGCGCGGCTGGCCGCCGGACTGGCGCCTACACCTCGCCCCATCTACAACGCTATAACGAACGTGTGCGTCTTAATGGTGAGGATATCTCCGACGACGCGCTTGTCAGCGC
Organism: Marinobacter sp. CP1; assembly: GCF_001266795.1. Lineage (NCBI taxonomy): Bacteria > Pseudomonadati > Pseudomonadota > Gammaproteobacteria > Pseudomonadales > Marinobacteraceae > Marinobacter > Marinobacter sp. CP1. The sequence continues at coordinate 4,674,096 of NZ_CP011929.1, read as the reverse complement.
ATTCGAAGCCGTCGAAGAAGCACGCGGCAATGTCTCTCTTACCTATTTCGAATTCGGAACCCTTGCCGCTTTCGTGGCCTTTGCCGGTGCGGGCCTCGACGACTGGGTGCTGGAGGTTGGCCTGGGTGGGCGGCTGGATGCTGTCAATGTCCTGGACGCGGATTTTGCCATCCTGACATCGGTGGACATCGATCATGTTGCCTTCCTTGGCGACAATCGCGAAGTCATCGGGTTTGAAAAGGCCGGTGTCCTTAGGCCGGGCATCCCCTCGGTCTATGCCGATTCCGATCCGCCACGTTCGGTGCTCCAGCAGGCCACTGCGCAGAAAGTCGAACTGGCTCTGCTGGGGCGTGATTATGAGCTAGTGACTGAGCAGCAAGCAGGCGATGATGCTCCGGCGGTAGAGCTTCGCCATAAAGGCCGGGCGATTCGTCTGCCCGCCGGTCCATTGCCGATCAAAAGCGTGGCAGCCGCCGTGGTTGCCATACGCGAGCTTGAACCGAACCTGCCGGTACCAGTCATTGAGCAGGTGCTTTCAGGTCTGAGTGTACCCGGGCGTTTCGAGCGTGTTGGTTCCGCACCGGATATCTTCCTGGATGTTGGCCATAACCCTCATGCTGCCGGTTGGTTGTCTGGTCAGCTGAGTCAACTAAAATCCCCGGGCAGACGGGTGCATGGTGTTTATGGCGCCCTGGCGGACAAAGACGTGGCAGGTGTGGGCAGAGCCATGGTTGATGTGGTCGATGCCTGGTATCTGGCCGGTCTCAAGGTACCAAGAGGCCTGTCCGGTCAAGACCTGCAAGCAAGACTGTCCGATTCAGGGATCCAGGCGACGGCTTTCGAATCCGTGCGGGAGGCGTTAGTTTCAGCATTGGCCGTGGCTGACCCGAACGATCTTGTGGTTGTGTTCGGTTCTTTCTTCACGGTCGCTGAAGGACGCGAGATTCTGCTCGCTGGCAAGGTAGCCGGAAGCTAGGCAGGCCGCCTTAAACTTTGTCCATGGCCGTGCCTGACACTTTGAGTTCCGCTTGCCGGCCAGTTAGTATCTGCGCATGGGTGCCCGTCGGGGCGCAGTCATAACAGTTTGGAGCCTAGCAACGTGGATGGACTGAAACAGAGAATAATCGGGGCGCTGGTACTTGTTTCCCTGGCGGTTATCTTTGTTCCCATGCTTTTTGATGAGCCCCATTCCGAGCGCACGTCCACAACCATCAAGATTCCGGAAGAGCCGCCTTTCCCTGAAGTGGAAGCGCCCGAATCGGAATTGGCGCCGGCGCCGTCTTACGGTCTTGAGTCCAGCGATAGCGGCTTGGCAGCACCCTCAAGCGCGCAAGAAGCAGGGGATTCCCCGGGTTATCGTATCCTCGAAGAGGCGCCTGGCCAGGATGAGATGCAGGACGTAACCGATTCGTCCGATGCTGCCCAGCCCGAGAGCGGCAACGCTCAGGAATCCGCCAATGAGCCGGCTCAGACATCTGAACAGACCTCGGAGAATGCTGCCACAGAAGCTGCAGAGTATGAGCGGTCGCTGGATGGCGCCTGGGTGGTGCAGTTGGGCAGCTTTGGCAATGCCGACAACGCCCGACGCTTGAGAGATCAGGTCCGGGAAAAGGGCTATGGCTCGCATCTTCAGGAGGTTGTCCGCGGCGACACAACGCTGACAAGGGTCTTCAGCGGGCCCTTTGCGTCAAAAACCGAGGCCGAATCCGCCAAAAGGGCTCTGGACGATGCCTTTGGTCTTAACAGTCTGGTGACCTCCGGCGAAAAATAACGCCCGGGGTCCGGTTTATGTGTGTCTTGCGGTTTGGCGAACCGGGGTTTCCTGATAGAATTCGCGCTTCCTTTTCTCCACCGGGTTTTCAATGGAAGCGCTGATCTGGATTGACTGGGTCATTATCGCCCTGATTACAGTTTCCACCCTCATCAGTCTGAAACGGGGTTTTGTACGGGAAGCCCTCTCGCTGGTGACCTGGGTGGGCGCGTTTATCCTGGCCAGAACCTTCCACCCCCAGATGCAGTCCCTGCTGGAGAGCACGGTTGAAACACCGCTTGTCCGGCTGATTGCTGCTTTTGCCATACTTTTCTTTGGAACGCTCATCGTCGGTGCCATCATCAACAACATGATCGGTCATCTGATTCGAGCTACCGGCTTGTCGGCCACCGATCGGGTGCTTGGAATGGGTTTTGGCCTTTTGCGGGGCGTGGTGGTGGTGATCGTTGCGATTGCATTTACCCGTTACACACCGCTGGCCCAGGATACCTGGTGGCGAACCTCGATCATTATCGATCGCCTGGCGGTGGTTGAAGACTGGTCCAGACGGACCCTGGGCGATGAATTTGCGCGCTTTCTTGGGCCTGCGCCTGAAAACGCGCCGGAACCGGATTCCGTTACAGAGCAGGAAGGCGTGGAACCCGCGTCCGTGTCCCGCTAACATTCAGTTTTAACACTCGGAGATACACTTATCCATGTGTGGCATTGTCGGCATCGTCAGTACTTCCAACGTCAATCAGTCGCTCTATGATGCGCTGACTGTACTTCAGCACCGGGGCCAGGACGCGGCGGGCATTGTGACATTTCAGGATGAACGGTTTTTCCTCCGCAAGGACAATGGCCTGGTACGGGATGTTTTCCATACCCGTCATATGCGTCGTCTGGTGGGCAACGTGGGTATAGGCCACGTGCGCTATCCGACTGCTGGCAGTTCCAGCTCCGCCGAAGCCCAGCCGTTCTATGTGAACAGCCCGTATGGCATTACCCTGGCTCACAACGGCAACCTGACCAATGCTGATGATCTCAGCAAGGACCTGTTCCGGACCGATCTGCGCCACATCAACACGAACTCCGACTCGGAAGTGCTGTTGAACGTGTTCGCCCATGAATTGCAGAAGCTTGGCAAGCTGGACCCGACCAAGGATGAGATCTTTTCTGCGGTCAGCGCGGTTCATAAACGCTGCCGGGGTGCCTACGCCGTCATTGCAATGATTACCGGCTATGGCATTGTTGGCTTCCGGGACCCGAATGGTATCCGGCCTGCCTGCTACGGCGAACGCACCGACGAGAATGGCCGCAAGGAATACATGATTGCCTCTGAAAGCGTTGCCCTGAACGCAGCGGGCTACACCCTCGTGCGCGATATTGCCCCGGGCGAGGCGGTCTATATCGAAACTGACGGTACCCTATACACCCGCCAGTGCGCCGAGCAGCCGCATCTGTACCCGTGCATTTTCGAACATGTGTATTTCGCCCGGCCTGACTCCATCATAGACAAGGTGTCCGTTTACAAGGCTCGCCTGCGCATGGGCGAAACCCTCGCGGAGAAAGTGCTCCGCGAGACACCGGATCACGATATCGACGTTGTCATGCCGATTCCGGACACCAGCCGAACGTCGGCCATGCAGATGGCGCATCGTCTCGGGGTGAAATTCCGGGAAGGCTTTATCAAAAACCGCTACATCGGCCGGACATTTATCATGCCGGGCCAGAAAATGCGCAAGAAATCGGTCCGACAGAAGCTTAACCCGATCGATCTGGAGTTTCGTGGCAAAAACGTGATGCTGGTGGATGATTCCATCGTTCGCGGTACCACCTGCAAGGAAATCGTCCAGATGGCTCGGGATGCCGGTGCCCGTAAGGTCTATTTTGCGTCTGCGGCGCCTCCAGTTCGCTACCCGAACGTGTATGGTATCGACATGCCCTCCGCCAGTGAGCTGATTGCCCACGGGCGCACCGTAGAGCAAATCCGGGAACTGATTGGTGCCGACTGGCTGCTCTATCAGGATCTGGAGGACCTTATAACCTGCGTCAGTGAAGTGAACGATGACATTGAGGGATGGGAGTGCTCGGTATTCACTGGCGATTATGTGACCGGTGATGTCGATGAAGCGTATCTGAGCCGCATTGACGGCTTGCGCAATGACGAAAAGCGATCCGAAAGTGCCGGTGGTGCTGACGGGGACAATGGCATTATCGACTTGCATAACGACGAAGACTGAACGCCGCTTTCAGGCAGGAGATGTAGATGACTTTTCGCCGCGAAGAAACTGTCTGGATCCCGGAGTCCGACCTGGACGGGATGTCCGTGGACACCCTGGCCGTGAGGGCAGGGCAGATCCGCACCGGGCAGCTTGAGCACAGCGACGCGATATTCCCCACGTCCAGCTTCGTTTATGGCAGCGCGGCCCAGGCGGCGGCGCGATTTGGCGGCGAAGAGCCCGGAAACATCTACTCCAGGTTTACCAACCCTACGGTCCAGGCGTTTGAAGGTCGGATCGCGGCCATGGAAGGCGGTGAACGTGCCGTCGCCACCGCATCCGGTATGTCTGCGATCCTGAGCACCTGCATGGCGCTACTGAAGAGCGGCGATCATGTGATCTGCTCCCGGGGTGTGTTCGGCACCACCAACGTGTTGTTCCAGAAATACATGGCACGTTTCGGGGTGGAAACCACGTTTGTCAGTCTGACGGATATGGAAGAGTGGCAGGCTTCGATCCGTTCCGAAACCCGGATGCTGTTTATTGAAACGCCGTCCAATCCGCTCTGCGAAGTGGCCGATATGGAGATCCTGGGGCAACTGGCAAGAGACAACGACGCCCTGTTCGTGGTCGATAACTGCTTCTGCACGCCGGTGCTCCAGCGCCCGCTGGAGCAGGGCGCAGACATCGTGATTCACTCGGCGACCAAATATCTGGATGGTCAGGGTCGCTGCGTGGGAGGCGTCGTGGTCGGATCAGAGAAGATGATGGAAGAGGTCTATGGCTTCCTTCGTTCGGCCGGCCCCACCATGAGCCCCTTCAACGCCTGGGTGTTTCAGAAGGGCCTGGAAACCTTACCAATTCGTATGCGCGCCCACTGTGACAATGCGTTAGAGTTGGCACTGTGGCTGGAGCAACAGCCGGCAGTTGAACGTGTTTTCTATGCCGGGCTCCAGAGTCATCCGCAACATGAACTGGCGAAAAAGCAGCAGACCGGATTTGGTGGTGTGCTGTCGTTCCAGCTCAAGGGTGCGCGGGAGGAGGCATGGCGCTTCATCGATGGCACCCGGATGATCTCCATCACCGCAAACCTCGGTGACGTCAAGACCACGATCACCCACCCGGCCACAACCACTCACGGGCGACTATCCCCGGAGGATAAGGCGCGGGCCGGGATCACGGAGAATCTGATACGGATTTCCGTGGGGATCGAAGCCGTAGGAGACCTGAAAACCGATCTTGAACGCGGCTTTCAGGCGCTTCGGAACGAAAGCACCGATAACGTCTGAGCATTCATGGCCGAATCTGCAAAAGCGAAGAAAGCACCACAGGAACTGACAGAGAAGCAGCAGCGCTTTCGCCGGCTGGCCGCCCAGGGCGCTCGCGAAGGCGCCGTCATCGCGCTTATTGCCCTTTGCATTTACCTTTCCATGGCACTGGTTACCTTTAGCCCGTCAGATCCGGGCTGGGCCAGTATCGGTCATGATACCAGCGTGCAGAATTATGCGGGCCGCACTGGTGCCTGGCTCGCCAGCCTGTTCATGGATTTCTTCGGCCACGTTGCCTATCTGTTCCCGGTCATGATTGCGGGCTACGCGTTGATGCTCATCCGTCGGCGTAACGATTCCCTGGATCTGCACTGGCCACTCTTCATGATGCGCTTCGGTGGCTTCTTGCTGATTCTTCTCTCGGCAACCAGTCTGTTGTCACTGTATTCCGTGTTTGGTCTGGGGGCGTCCTCGGGCGGAGTCCTTGGAACGGCTGTTGCCGACGCTATGGTGCGGTTTTTCAACCTGCCGGCAACAACCCTGCTGCTGATTGCCATTTTCCTGTTCGCGTTAACGGTTACTACCGGTCTCTCCTGGTTCTGGCTGATGGATCAGGTGGGCGGTTTGACTCTCAGAACGGGCCTTGCCATCAAAGGCCTTTTCAAAGGCAAGCCCAAGTCGGAAAAGCCAGAGCCCAAAGCAGAACCGAAAGCTGAGCCACCTGTGGTCAAGGACCGTGTGCCGGCCATGGACAGCAAACGGCAAAAAGCAGATGCCGACAAACCATGCTGGTGGCAACGGATTCCAGGCTTTGGGCCGAAGAAGCCAAAAGCCCCGAAGCCCGAGTCGAAGCCAGAAACCGGTCGAAAAGAGCCCGCGTTGGATGGTCTCTCTGCCGAAGTTGACCCGGAACCTGCAAGGCTCGAAAGCTTCAGTTCACGGGATGAGGCTCCTGTCGCTAACGGGAAACCCGCCAAACCCGAGGCATCTCCTCAGTCTGCCGGACGGTCGCTGAAGATTTCGCCCTTCAAGAAGGACGAACAGCCGACCCAGTCCAAAGACAAGGGCAACAAGCAGCCTTCATTGCTGGAAGATATTGAAAGCCCGATTCCACCGATTTCTCTTCTGGACCCGCCGGAGGAGCATAAGGAAAGAGGCTACTCCGAAGAATCCCTGGAACATATGTCACGGCTGCTAGAGGAAAAGCTGGGGGATTTCGGGGTATCCGTTGAAGTAGTCGAGGTCAATCCCGGCCCGGTCATTACCCGGTTTGAGATCAAGCCGGCTCCAGGTGTGAAGGTCAGCAAGATTTCCAACCTCGCAAAGGACCTGGCCCGCTCACTGGCGGTACTGAGCGTTCGGGTAGTCGAGGTGATTCCTGGAAAGTCTGTGGTCGGTATCGAGATTCCCAACGAAGAACGGGAAATGGTCCGGCTCAGTGAAGTGCTTGGCGCGCGGGTGTTTCAGGAGTCGAACTCACCGCTGACCCTGGCACTGGGTAACGACATTGGCGGCAACCCGATGGTTGCCAATCTCTCCAAAATGCCGCACCTGCTGGTGGCGGGCACCACCGGTTCCGGTAAATCGGTCGGCGTCAATGCCATGCTGCTCAGCATGCTGCTGAAGGCAGGCCCGGAAGAGGTCCGCTTTATCATGGTGGACCCCAAGATGCTTGAACTGAGCATCTACGACGGCATTCCGCACCTGCTGGCGCCGGTGGTCACCGACATGAAGGAGGCGGCCAACGCACTACGCTGGTGTGTCGCTGAAATGGAGCGCCGGTACAAGCTCATGGCCAGCCTCGGGGTCCGTAACCTGGCGGGCTACAACCGCAAGATCAAAGACGCCAGGGCCGCCGGTGAACCATTACTGGACCCGTTCTGGAAGCCGGACGAATACCTTGCCAACGACGAGCAGGAGCGCCCCGAGCTGGACACTCTTCCCTTCATCGTCGTGGTGATTGATGAATTCGCCGACATGATGATGATCGTCGGCAAGAAAGTTGAGGAACTGATTGCCCGGATCGCGCAAAAGGCGCGGGCGGCCGGTATTCACTTGATCCTTGCCACCCAGCGGCCATCGGTGGATGTAATCACCGGCCTGATCAAGGCCAACATTCCGACCCGGATGTCGTTCCAGGTCTCGTCCAAGATCGATTCGCGTACGGTGCTGGATCAGGGTGGTGCCGAGCAGCTCCTGGGGCATGGTGACATGCTTTACCTGCCACCGGGTTCGGGCCTGCCGGTTCGGGTGCATGGGGCTTTTGTGGATGACGACGAAGTCCATCGCGTGGTCAGTGCCTGGAAAGCCCGGGGCGAGCCCGTGTATGTAGACGATGTTCTCAATGGCGCCGAAGGCGAGAGCCTGCCGGGCGTTCCCAACCTCTCGGAAGGAGGCGGGGATAGTGAAGTGGATGCCCTTTACGACGAGGCCGTTGCCTTCGTCACGGAAGGGCGCCGTGTTTCGATTTCCTCGGTACAGCGAAAATTCAAGATCGGGTACAACCGGGCAGCGAACCTGGTTGATGCCATGGAAGCATCCGGCGTGGTAAGCGCCGCAGGCCACAACGGGGCACGTGAAGTTCTGGCTCCGCCGCCACCCAGAGATTAGGAGTAACAAGCAATGGGACGATCTTTTGTGAAATGCCTGGCCACCCTGGTCATGGCGGTGTTTATTGCCGGCCCTCTGAGTGCGAGTGAGGGCAGCGACAGCGCGAACGAGTTGGCCTCGTTGCTGAAGGGCTACGAGTCCTACCAGGCGGATTTTATCCAGATTGTTGTTAACGAGAATGGCAACAAGGTTCAGGAAACCCGTGGCTCCCTGAAGGCCAAGCGCCCCGGGCTGTTCTACTGGGAGACCAGTGCGCCTTTGTCGCAGTTTATTGTCAGTAATGGCGAAACCGTGGAGGTTTACGATCCGGACCTGGAACAGGTCACGATCCACAATCTCGACGATCGAGTGCAATCCACACCCGCGCTTTTACTGAGCGGTGAGGTGGATAATCTGGAGGATACCTACAGGGTGTCCGGTCGCCAGATAGGCGACAACACCCGTGAATTTACTCTGGAGCCAAGAAGCCCGGACTCCCTCTTTACGTCCCTCAGGCTGACGTTCTTCAAGGGTGAGCTCCAGGAGATGCGTATGCAGGATTCCCTGGCACAGCTCAGCGTCCTGAGTTTCGACCGGATCAGGCTGAACGAACCGGTTGAAGCGGGTGCGTTCACCCTCGACTATCCGGAGGGTGTGGATATTATCCGGGACGGGGCCTGATGCAGGACAGTCTGTTCGCGGAATCCGCGGGTTTTCGGCCGCTGGCCGCGAGAATGCGGCCGGCAAGCCTGAATGACTATGTGGGCCAGGCTCATCTGGTCGGGCCCGGCAAACCGCTGCGGCGCGCTGTTGAGCAGGGCCAGCTTCACTCGATGATCCTCTGGGGCCCTCCCGGAGTCGGTAAAACCACCTTCGCCCAACTACTGGCCAATGTCAGCGATCTCAGTTTCGAGACGGTTTCGGCCGTACTGAGCGGTGTGAAAGAGATCCGGGCCGTTGTTGAGCGGGCACGTAATCGCAAGCAGTCACAGGGTCGGGACACTCTGTTGTTCGTGGATGAGGTTCACCGCTTCAACAAAAGCCAGCAGGACGCGTTTCTCCCCCACATTGAAGACGGTACCTTCATCTTCGTAGGTGCGACCACTGAGAATCCCTCTTTTGAGCTGAACAGTGCGTTGCTTTCCAGAACACGTGTCTACGTGCTCAAGAACCTTGAGGAAGAGGACATCCTTCAGCTGCTACGCCGCGCGCTGACAGTTGATGAGGGATTTGGCGGACGCCTGCGAGTTGATGAAGACGTGCTGACCCTGATGGCGGCAGCCTCTGGTGGCGATGCCCGCCGTGCTCTCAATATCCTGGAAGTGGCGGCTGACCTGTCAGAGCCGGATGAGGCCGGCACGGATCGGGTAACGGCGGATCAGCTTGAGCAGGTCATGCAGACCAGCCTCCGCCGGTTCGACAAGGGCGGTGACGTATTCTACGACCAGATCTCAGCGTTGCATAAATCCGTTCGCGGATCAGATCCGGACGGCTCGCTGTATTGGCTGTGCCGGATGCTGGATGGCGGCTGTGATCCTCTTTATGTCGCCCGGCGTCTAGTGCGAATTGCCAGTGAAGACATTGGTAACGCCGATCCCCGTGCTCTGCAACTCAGCATGGAAGCCTGGGACGCTCAGGAGCGGTTGGGATCTCCGGAAGGGGAGCTGGCACTAGCCCAGGCAGTGACCTACCTGGCCATGGCGCCCAAGAGCAATGCGGTTTACAACGCCTTCAACAGGTGCATGGCGGACATCCGCCAGGATCCGGACTACGAAGTCCCGGTGCACCTGCGCAATGCGCCCACCAAGCTGATGAAGAGCATGGGCCATGGGGATACTTATCGGTACGCTCATGATGAACCCGAAGCCTTCGCCGCCGGGGAGTCCTACCTGCCCGAGGCCATTCATGAGCGCCGCTACTACGAGCCCGTAAACCGCGGTCTCGAGATAAAACTGGCTGAAAAACGCCAGCGTCTGGATTCCCGCAACGCCGAAAGCCCCCGCAAACGCTACACCTGAGCCTTTTTTCGGCGGTAGCCACGAGCGCCAGTGCAGGTATAATGGCCAGTCATTCAAAACATCGCTAACCGGAAGATTCAGGATAATCATGCTCGATCCCAAACGTGTCCGCACCCAGACAGAAGAGATCGCCCGTCGGCTGACCATCAAGAATTTCGAATTCGATACCGCCACCTTCGAGCAGCTTGAGGAACGCCGCCGTGCCCTTCAGGTGAGCACGGAAAACCTGCAGAGCGAGCAGAACAAGCGGTCGAAGTCGATCGGCAAGGCCAAGGCTGCCGGCGAGGACATCCAGCCGCTGTTGGACGAGGTGGAAGACCTGAAGAAACAGAAGTCTGAAGCCGAAGACGAGCTCCGCACTCTCCAGGAGGAGCTCAACGCCTTCCTGGCCGGTATCCCGAATCTCCCGGATGAAGATGTACCAGCCGGCGAGAGTGAAGACGATAACGTTCAGATTCGCACCTGGGGCACGCCCAGGAGCTTTGATTTCGAGCCCAGGGACCACGTTGCCCTGGGTGAGAGTCTGAAAGGCCTGGACTTCGAGACCGCGACCCGCCTGGCCCATTCGCGCTTTGCCGTCATGCGTGGCCCGGTGGCACGGCTGCACAGGGCTCTGGCCCAGTTCATGCTGGATCTGCACACACAGGAACATGGCTACCTGGAGACCTACGTACCATATCTGGTTAATGCCGATAGCCTTTACGGAACAGGCCAACTGCCGAAGTTTGAGGAAGACCTGTTCAAAACGGAAGGCGAGCATCCGCTGTACCTGATTCCCACTGCGGAAGTGCCTGCCACCAACCTGGTATCGGATTCTATTCTTGATGCCGCTGAGCTGCCGCTGCAGATGGTTTGCCACACGCCATGCTTCCGCAGTGAAGCGGGTTCTTACGGCCGGGATACTCGCGGCATGATCCGTCAGCACCAGTTCGACAAAGTGGAGCTGGTACAGGTGGTTCGTCCGGAGGATTCAGATGCCGCGCTGGAAGCCCTGACTGGCCATGCCGAAAAGGTGCTGCAGTTGCTGGAGCTGCCTTACCGCGTGGTTGCACTCTGTGGAGGCGACATGGGCTTTTCGGCGGCCAAGACCTATGACCTGGAAGTCTGGCTGCCGGGGCAGGACAAGTTCCGTGAAATCTCTTCCTGCTCCAATACCCGTGATTTCCAGGCACGCCGCATGCATGCCCGTTGGCGTAACCCGGAAACCGGAAAGCCCGAACCCGTCCACACCCTGAACGGTTCGGGGCTTGCCGTTGGTCGTGCACTGATTGCGGTCATGGAGAATTACCAGCAGGCTGACGGCAGCATTGTGGTTCCGGAGGTTCTCAAGCCGTATATGGGAGGCGTCGACAGAATCCAATGAGTGATCAGCCAGATAACGCACCAGGGAAGGGCGTTGGTGCAACCCCTGCACCAGTAAGGTACAGGGTTAATCCGGTAACTTCGAACCCGAACACATCCGCGGGTGAGGTTGCCCTGGTCGGGGCCGGGCCAGGAGACCCTGAACTGCTGACACTCAAGGCCTGGAGGTTGATTACTTCTGCCGAGGTCGTGCTCTACGATCGTCTGGTTTCCCCGGAAATACTGGCCATGATCCCGGACACCGCCGAGATGGTTCACGTTGGCAAGCAGCGGGCCAACCACACCTTGCCCCAGGATCAGATCAATCAGCGACTGGTGGATCTGGCCAGACAGGGGCGAAAAGTGGTTCGTCTCAAGGGTGGTGATCCGTTTATCTTCGGTCGCGGTGGCGAAGAGATTGAAACCCTCGCCGATGCCGGCGTCCGATTTCAGGTTGTGCCGGGTATAACCGCCGCGTCCGGCTGCGCGGCCTATGCCGGAATCCCACTCACCCATCGGGATTATGCCCAGTCAGTCCGGTTCGTGACCGGCCATCTGAAGAATGATACCTGCGATCTACCCTGGAAGGACTTTGTCCAGAACAACCAGACCCTGGTGTTCTACATGGGGCTGGTTGGCCTGCCGATTATCTGCCGGCAGTTGGTCGCCCACGGTATGTCCCAGGAAATGCCCGTGGCGTTGGTCTCGAAGGGGACAACGAGGGATCAGCGCGTGGTTACAGGGAATCTCTGCAACATCGTTGAAAGAGTAGAGGCGGAAGCGGTCCAGCCGCCAACACTGGTTATTATCGGCCAAGTAGTCGCGCTGAGAGAAAGGCTGGACTGGATAGGTGGGGTTATGACAACGGGGAGCTGAGGCTCCCCGTTTTATATCATGCTTTGATCAGCCGATCTTGCGCTTGGGCAAGACATCCTTCAACTTATCGCGCATATCCCGAATGGCCTTTTCGGTGGTTGGCCAGTCGATACAGGCATCGGTCACCGATACGCCGTACTTGAGATCTGCCAGATTCTCGGGAATGGACTGGTTACCCCAGTTGATGTTGCTCTCCACCATCAGGCTCTGGATCGAGGTATTGCCTTCCAGGATCTGGTGGGTCACATCCTGCATGACCAGCGGCTGAATGGCCGGGTCCTTGCTGGAGTTGGCATGGCTGCAGTCAATCATCATCGACTTGCGCAAGCCTGCTTTATCCAGCGCCTGTTCGCACAGGGCGACGCTCACGGAATCGTAGTTGGGTTTGCCACCGCCGCCACGAAGAACAACGTGGCCGTAGTTATTGCCTTTGGTGCGGATAATCGCCACCTGTCCCTGCTGGTCGATGCCCAGGAAGCTGTGGGGGTGAGACACGGATTTCATGGCGTTCACCGCAACGTCCAGGCTGCCGTCGGTTCCGTTCTTGAAACCGATCGCCATGGACAGGCCGCTGCTCATCTCGCGGTGAGTCTGCGACTCGGTAGTACGGGCGCCGATGGCGGACCAGGCAATGGTGTCCTGCAGGTACTGCGGGGAGATCGGATCCAGCGCTTCGGTGGCTGCGGGCAGGCCAAGCTCGTTGATATCCAGCAGCAGACGACGACCGATGTGAAGGCCCTGCTCAATATCAAAGGTGTCGTTCAGGTGCGGATCGTTGATGAGGCCTTTCCAGCCAACTGTTGTGCGAGGCTTCTCGAAATAGACACGCATAACGATCAGCAGCGTGTCGCTGACTTCATCGGCAAGCTTCTTCAGGCGCGCGGCGTAATCTCTCGCAGCTTCAACATCGTGAATGGAGCAGGGGCCCACCACGACGAATAGCCGGTGGTCCTTGCCATCCATGATGTCATAGATCGCCTGGCGGCCCTTTGAGACGGTTTCTGCGGCCTTGTCGGAGAGCGGCATCTCCTTCTTCAGCGCTTCAGGAGTGATCAGTGCTTCCTGGCTCGCCACATTCAGATTCTCTAGTTTGTTGCCCGACATGTTGTTCTGCTTCCCCGATTCTGATCGTTGCAGCCCTGGTGGACGATAGAATATGCCAACAGGGCTGCAGATTAACGCGAATAGCGCCGGTGCACGGTTGCGGTAAACCCCGGCGAGTTGGTTATACTGCGTTATTTACAGGGCCTTTTCAACGCTTCTTAAGTACGGGGAACGGATGTCGCAAAACAGGCAGAGACCGAAGGATGTGCCTTCCGTTGCAGCGGTTTCAGGCAAGATTGACGATGTCCTGGCCGGCATTCGTGTTCCTGACCTTCCATACCCGGCTGGCAAGCTCGAACCAGACGCCGTCAGCGACTGGCGCCCACTGCTGGTTTCCTGCTGGTCCGAACAGCGTGACGAACGGGTTACCCATGTTATCCGATCTGTTCATCTGGAGTGGTCAGCCCGACAGGTGAACGCCGCCTATGTGGCTGACCGCATCATGGACGTGTTCCTGAAGACGAGCGGCCTGCATCCGAGCCTCGCCCGCCGGGTGGCAAGGCTGCGCTTCTATCTTGCCTGGCGCATGAATCTGGAGGGCAAGAAAGCCTTCAGCAAGGCGCTACTGGAGTGGCTGGACAGCCTTCAGGAGTGGCGCGGCTGGAGTGATTCCGGAGGCCGTTCCGCCAAGGTTCTGATGGATCAGCTGGATTCGCTGGTTATCGCCGTTTCCGCGAGTTTTGAATCCGGCAAGACGGAGCCGGTTAACGAATTCTGTCATCGCTGGCAGGAAGACGCCGGGAAGAGGAATGCCCAGGTTGGAAAGCTCCGCCAACGGCTGCTGGAAACCGAGCAGGGCGCTGCAAAGCAGCGCAAGGCAGAGCAGTCTTCCCGGGCATTAATCGGTCGGGCTCTCCAGGGGCGCAAGCTGCCGCTTCCGATCGTCCGCTTTATACTTGATCACTGGCAGGGTCTGCTGAAACAGTCGATCTGGGATTCCGGTCTCGACGGAGAGAACCTGCGACATGGCAGCAAGTTGCTGGAATGGCTGGTCTGGATTGGTGATCCGTCGCTTTCCGACAAGGACCGTAATCGGCTCTATCACGTGGGCGAACAGATCGGTGATCGGATCCTTGATGTCTGGAAACGGGTTTTTAATGAATCACTGCCTGCGGAGTCCCTGTCCGGGATCGAATCCGCTATGGTTTCCAGGCTGAGAGGGGAGGCGCCGGATCTTGTGGAGGCTCTGCCGGCGGCGGGGAGCTTCCACTGGGACAGCACCTGGCTCAGCTTCGAAGTGCCCGCGGCAGAAGCTTTTGAACCGTATGAGGGGCAATGGTTTGTCGAGGGCGAGGGTGTCGGAGAGCAGCGCCGTTACTTCTATGCGTTCTTGCCGGAATCGGCAGAAATCCTCTGGACGAACGGCGCCGGCGTGAAACTGGGGCTGCAGACCTGGGGCGAGTTTCAGAGGGCCCTTGAGCAGGAGCAGATCCGGCCATTGCCGCAGCTCACGCCGTTCGGAACGGTGCTGGCAGAAACCGTGGAACTGCTTGCCCGTGTCTGCGAGAAGCAGCGTCGGCAGAGGGAGCAGGCGGCGGAAGCTGCCAGGCTGCGCGCAGAGGAATTGAGGCGGGAAAAAGAAGTCGCGGAAGAACGGCGAAGGGCGGAGGAAGCGGAACGTGAAGCCGAGCTTGAGCGCCAGCGGCAAGCCGATGAAGAGCAACGACTCGCCGATGAACAGGCTGAAAAGGAACGGATCCGGAAGGAAAGGACGCTGCTGGCCGAGAAACAGGTGGATGCTATCAAGCTTGGTGGCTGGATTGTCGTTGAACCCGATGAAACGTCTGATGAACCTGCCCGTCTGAAACTGGCCGTGCGCATCAATGCGTCGAGAAAGCTCGTGTTTGTGGACCGTCTGGGCCTGAACAGGCGTGAATTTCTCGAGGACGCCCTGGTTGAAAGGATTGTCGAAGGACGGATCCGGGTTCTGGGAACCTCCGCGGAATTCGACGACACCCTTAGCAGGGTAGTCGGGCGGATTCGCGTTGGCCGCAACTGATATTGCCGAAGCAGGAAAAACAATAATGACAGATAATGACTATAGCTTTGGAACCCGGAATGAGCCGCCCGTTGATCAGGACAATCGGGCAGATTACCGTCTTACGGCGCGAGCCAGGGCAATACTCGAGCTTGAGTCCGGCTTGCCGGAAGAAACCGGAGCCGAGGAGCGGGACCTTGTCTGCGGTATTCGTGATATTTCGGCCAGTGGCCTTTGCCTGACAGCTGACGAACCCCTTTCCCTGGGGGCCCTGCTGCCGGCGAGCGTATTTCTTGGTAACCATGCCCAGCCTTTCGGTCTGATGGTCGAAGTGGTCTGGTGTCGACCCAACGAGTCGAGCTTTCTGGTGGGGGCGCGAATCATTGAGTCTGACGAAACCGCATACGTCGAGTGGGTGGAGGCCGTGGCCTCGGCGATGGCCCAGGATTGACTCTTGTCCGTGCAATCCAACGAAAAGAGCCGGCATAACGCCGGCTCTTTTACGTTCGGGGAGGGTGAGACTTACTCTTCAAGTTCACCCATTCCGGTAATGTTGAAGCCGCCGTCCACGTACATGATCTCGCCGGTAATACCGGAGGACATATCAGAGCCGAGGAATGCAGCAGCATTACCCACTTCGTCGATGGTGACGTTTCGCCGCAGCGGCGCACGCCTGGCATTTTCGGCCAGCATCTTACGGAAGCTCTTGATGCCAGAGGCGGCCAGGGTCTTGATCGGACCCGCGGAAATGCCATTCACACGAATGCCGTCCCGGCCCAGGCTGGCGGCCATGTAGCGAACATTGGCTTCCAGGGAAGCCTTGGCCAAGCCCATCACATTGTAGTTCTGCAGAACCTTCTCAGCGCCCAGGTAGCTCAGGGTAATCAGCGAGCTGCCTTCATGCATCATGCCGCGGGCACCCTTGGCCAGCGCGACAAAGCTGTAGGAGCTGATATCGTGGGCAATGCGGAAGCCATCACGGGTGGTCACGTCGACGTAGTTGCCGTCCAGCTCGTGTCCAGGCGCATAGCCGACAGCATGCACAATGATGTCGATGTTGTCCCAGTGCTTGCCCAGCTCTTTGAAGACGTTTTCAATTTCTTCGTCGCTTGCGACATCGCAGGGGAAAGTCAGCTTGCTTCCCCACTGTTCGGCGAACTTCTCAACCCGTGGCTGAAGTTTTTCATTCTGGTAGGTAAACGCCAGTTCGGCACCCTCGCGGGCGAAGGCCTCGGCGATACCGTAAGCAATGGACAGTTTGCTGGCTACGCCAACGATCAGTGCTTTCTTGCCACTGAGGATTCCCATGGGTCGTTCTCCCTGTGTTCCTGATTTGCGAGCATTATCCCTGAGTGCTCTGGTCGGGGTAACGCTCAAATAGTCGTAGTTGGTTTCTGGTAAAAGAACGCGGCGTTCAGCAGTTCACGGGTGTACTCCGCCTGCGGTGCATCGAAAATCCTGGCCGCGTCACCATATTCCACGATCCGGCCATGCTGCAGCACCAGCAGCTTATGGCTCAGGGCGCGCACCACAGCCAGGTCATGGCTGATAAAGATATAGCTTAGACCATAACGGGTCTGGATAGCCCTCAACAGTTCAATGACCTGCTTCTGCACGGTGCGGTCCAGGGCGGATGTGGGTTCGTCCAGAATGATCAGGTCGGGCTGCAGCACCAGAGCCCGGGCGATGGCAATGCGTTGGCGCTGGCCGCCAGAGAATTCGTGTGGATAACGATGCCGTGCCTCCGGATCAAGGCCAACGTCGGTGAGCGCGCGAATCACTTTGCTGTCGTGTTCGGCTGCGTTTTCCGCGTCGTGGATCTCCAGCCCTTCGCGGACAATTTCGGCAATGGACATTCTGGGACTGAGGCTGCCAAACGGATCCTGAAAGACAATCTGCACGCGCCTTCGCCAGGGCCTGAAATCCTTCTGGTTAAGAAACGCCAGCTCCTCGCCCGCGAGGCGGATACTTCCGGTACTGGCGGTAAGCTTCAGCAGCGCATGGCCGATGGTGGTTTTGCCGCTGCCACTTTCCCCGACGATTCCGAGCGTTTCGCCGCGATTGAGCTGGAAATCGGCGCCCTGCACAGCGTGAAAGGATTCCTTCACCTTGCCCAAAAGGCTCTTTCGTATCGGGAAACGCACGTCCAGTCGCTCAACAGCCAGCAACGGTTCTGCACGTTTATCGAGGGGTAGGGGCGCCTCCGGGGGCTCGGCATCCAGAAGCTTTCGTGTATAGGGGTGTTGTGGGCTGGCAAACAGGGCATCGGTATCGGCCTCTTCCACGAGTTTGCCATGTTCCATGACGGCCACCCGGTCGGCGTACCGGCGAACGATGGTCAGGTCATGGGTAATCAGAAGAATGGCCATACCCAGTTTCTTCTGAAGGTCCCTGAGCAATTCGAGAACCTGTTTCTGGACGGTTACATCCAATGCCGTCGTGGGTTCGTCCGCGATAAGGAGATCGGGTTCATTGGCCAGTGCCATGGCGATCATCACCCGCTGTTTTTGCCCCCCCGACAACTGGTGGGGATAAGCGCCAAGCTTGCTTTCCGGGTTCTGTATCCCCACGAGTTGTAGCAGTTCCAGGCAGCGCTGTTTTGCCTGTGGCCCGCGCATTCCCTTGTGCAGTTCCAGGGTTTCGCCAATCTGCTTTTCCACGGTATGTAGCGGGTTAAGGGATGTCATGGGCTCCTGGAATATCATCCCTATCTCCCGGCCGCGGATCTGGCGCATGCGCTTCTCGGTGGCGGGCAGAAGATCTTCATCGCGGTACCGGATCTGCCCGCTGGGGTAGCTGGTGTGCCGCGCATCAAGGAGGCGAAGAATTGACAGTGCCGAAATGGATTTTCCGGAGCCGCTTTCGCCCACCAGTGCGAGGGTCTCGCCTTCACGGATTGCCAGTGACAGGGATTCGACGGCTGGAAGCCCGTGATCAAAACAGATGGAAAGATCGGAAATCTGAAGTAACTGGCTCATATCAGCTCTTCCTCGGATCGAAGGCATCGCGTACGGCTTCACCCACGAACACCAGCAAGGTGAGCATCAGCGACAGCGATACGAAGGCGGATATGCCCAGCCAGGGCGCATGCAGGTTGGCCTTGCCCTGGGCAATCAGTTCCCCCAACGAGGGTGAACCGGAGGGCAGACCAAAGCCCAGGAAATCCAGGGAGGTCAGGCCGGTAATTGCCCCCGTCAGAATGAACGGGAGGAAGGTCAGTGTGGCTACCATGGCATTGGGGAGTATATGCCGGAACATGATTTTGCGGTTGTCCAGACCCAGTGCACGGGCAGCTTTGACGTATTCGAAGTTACGGGCACGCAGGAATTCCGCACGGACCACATCCACCAGCCCCATCCAGCTGAACAGCAGCATGATGCCCAGCAGCCACCAGAAGTTTGGCTGCACAATGCTCGAGAGAATGATCAGCAGATACAGTACCGGCAGGCCGGACCAGACCTCGATAAAGCGCTGGCCCAGTAGATCAATTTTGCCGCCGTAAAAGCCCTGGATGGCGCCGACCACTACGCCGACAATGCAACTGGCGATGGTCAGGGTAAGGCCGAACAGAACCGAAATGCGGAAGCCATAGATCACCCGGGCTGCAACATCCCGGCCCTGATCGTCGGTCCCCAGCCAGTTCTCTGCACTCGGCGGCGCCGGTGACGGAACCTCGAGATCGTAATTGATGGTGTTGTAGCTGAACCGGATCGGTGGCCAGACCATCCACCCGTTGGCGCTTATCTCATCGGCGATAAAGGGATCGCGATAATCGGCTTCCGTGGGCAGGAAACCTCCAAAGGTTTCTTCCGGCACGGATTGGACCACCGGGAAGTAGAGGTCGCCTTTGTACGACACGACCAGCGGTGAGTCGTTGGCAATGAGCTCGGCGACCAGTGACAGGCCGAACAGGGCGAGAAAAATCCACAAAGACCAGAAACCCCGGCGGTTTTTCCGGAAGTTCCGCAGGCGCCGCTGTTGGATCGGAGTCAGAGACCGGAAACTCACGCACCCTCCCGGCTTTCAAAATCGATCCGCGGATCGACCAGGACGTAGGTAATGTCGCTGATCAGCTTCAGGATCAGGCCCATCAGGGTGAAGATATACAGGGTGCCGAAGATCACGGGATAGTCGCGGTTCAGGGCCGCCTCGAAACCGAGCAGCCCGAGCCCGTCGAGGGAGAAGATCACTTCAATCAGCAGGGAGCCCGTAAAGAACAGAGCGACAAGGACGCCTGGCAGGCTGGCAATCACGATCAGCATGGCATTGCGAAATACGTGGCCATACAGCACTTCTTTCTGGTCCAGACCCTTGGCGCGGGCGGTTACCACGTACTGCTTTCCGATCTCATCCAGGAAGGAATTCTTGGTAAGCAGGGTCAGGGTGGCAAAACCGCCGATCACATTTGCGGTGACGGGCAACGCCAGGTGCCAGAAGTAATCCCCGATTTTCTGGTACCAGGTAAGCTCGTCGAAATTCGAAGAGGTCAGGCCCCGGAGCGGAAACCAGTCGAAATAACTGCCCCCGGCAAACAACACGATGAGCAGTATCGCGAAGAGGAAGCCCGGAATGGCGTAGCCCACCACAATGGCTGAGCTGGTCCAGACATCGAACCTGGAGCCGTCTGTAACGGCTTTCCGGATGCCCAGGGGGATGGAAATAAAATAGATGATCAGCGTCGACCACAGCCCCAGGGAGATCGAAACGGGCATTTTATCGATTATCAGGTCGATGACGCTTTTTTCCCGGAAGAAGGAATCACCGAAGTTGAACGTGGCGTAATCGCCAAGCATCTTGAAGAAGCGTTCGTGAGCAGGCTTGTCGAAGCCATACATGACTTCGATTTCTTTCAGAAGCTCATCGGGTATGCCGCGGGAACCACGCGTGTCGCCGGAAGAGTCGGCTACCTCGCCACCTGTTCCACCACCGGAAGCCCGGGCCAGCGCGCTGCCGCCGTGGCCTTCCATCTCAGCGATAAGCTGCTCAACGGGACCACCGGGGGCCGCCTGCACAATGACAAAGTTGAGCAGCATGATTCCGATCAGCGTGGGGATGATCAGCGCCAGACGCCTGAGTATGTAGATGCCCATTTGGCGGCGTTTTCCTCAGGGCTTCGCCCACCAGTTGTCCAGATCAATGCCGTTTTTCGGCGTCTCGGCTGGACGTTGCAGATGGTTCCAGTAGGCGACACGGTCGCTTCTCAGGTGCCAGTGAGGAATCACATAATAGTGGTGCAGCAGAACCCGGTCCAAGGCGCGAACCCGGTAAACCAGTTCCTCTCGGTTTGGCGCCTGAATGACCATGTTCACAAGCTCGTCGATCACCGGATCGCTCACGCCCATGTAATTCCGTGAGCCTTTGGCATCCACGGTGGATGAATGCCAGTATTCCCGCTGTTCATTGCCCGGGGAATCCGATTGGCCGAACACCTGGGTGATCATATCGAAATCGAATTCCCGCAGGCGCTGGATGTACTGGTTGCTGTCCACGAGGCGTACGGTCACATCGATACCGAGACGGCCGAGGTTGTTCTTGAAAGGCAGAACCACCCGCTCGAAGCTTTTCTGGAACAGCAGGATTTCGAACGCCAGTGGTTCGCCGGTTTCGCCGTGTACCATCTTGCCATCGCGGATGATATACCCGGCGGACTTGAGCAGACCCAGAGCCGTCCTCAGATTCTCGCGGAGGCCCTGCTGGCCTTCGGTGGTGGGTGGCTGGTACTCCTCGGTAAACACATCATCGGGCAACTGATCCCGGTAAGGTTCGAGTATTTCCAGTTCACGGCCGGTGGGGAGACCCGAGGAAGCGAGATCGCTGTTTTCAAAGTAGCTGTCAGTACGGGTGTACTGGTCGAAGAAGAGGTTCTTGTTGGCCCACTGGAAGTCGAAACCATAGGCCAGCGCTTCACGAACCAGCGGGTCGGAAAACACCTTTCTGCGGGTGTTGAAGGCAAAACCCTGCATGCCTGAAGGCCGGTGATGCTCGATGGCTTCCTTGATGATCGTGCCGTTTTCGAAACGCTCCCCGGTGTAGGCTGTGGCCCAGTTCTTGGCAGAAGACTCCAACCGGAAATCGAAACTGCCGGCCTTGAACGCCTCCAGCGCCACGGTGTCATCGGTGTAGTAGTCGTAGGTGATCTGATCGAAGTTGAAGCGGCCATTCCGGACGCCAAGATCCTGTGCCCAGTAATCGTCAACCCGTTCGTAAGTAATCGACCGGCCTGCTTCGAAGTCACCAATCCGGTAGGGGCCACTGCCCAACGGCGGGTTGAGGCCATTCTTGCCAAATTCGCGATCGGCCCAGTAGTGTTGGGGCAAAATGGGCATCTGGCCGAGGATCAGCGGCAGCTCCCGATTGCTGGTTTCCTTGAAGTCAAAACGTACTCGCTGAGGGCTTTCTATCGTGACTGTTTCGACGTCAGCGTAGTAGTTCCGGAAGAAGGGGTGCCCCTGGGTAGTAAGCGTGTCGAAGGAGAATTTCACATCCTCAGCGGTAATGGCTTCGCCATCGTGGAACCGCGCCTGTTCACGGATATTGAAAACCACATAGCTCCGGTCTTCGGGTGTCTCCAGGGATTCGGCAATCAGGCCGTAGGCCGAAAAGGGCTCATCGTCAGACGACTCAAGGAGTGTGTCATACAGATAGTTGCTGATGCCCGCGGCGGCAACACCCCGGATATCAAAAGGATTGAATGAGTCGAAGCCGTTGGCAACAACCGCCATTTTCAGGGTGCCGCCTTTCGGGGCTTCCGGATTCACGTAATCGAAGTGGCTGAACCCGGCGGGGTATTTGGTGTCCCCGTGCATGGCAATGCCATGGGCTGGCATTGCCTCGTCGGCGACGGAAAAGGGTGAGATAAGCGGTGTGGCAATAAGTGCCAGGGCTGATAAAAACGACGTAAGGGATGAGGCTTTCCGTGTTCTTGTCATAAGTCTCGCACGTCAGGGACTGTTTCGGATATCAACGTAGAGTACCAGACTTTGCCCGGGTTGCAGATAACGGGCGGTATTCAGATCGTTCCAGCTTGCGATGTCCCGCACATTCACGGAAAACCTGCTGGCAATCCGGGCAAGGGAGTCGCCTTTGCGCACCCGGTAGCCTACTTTCCGAACCATAGCCTTGCCACGGCCACTGTTGGCTGCCACAACCGTCGGCTGACTGGTTTTGGACCAGATGACCAGTTCCTTGCCGGGTATCAGCGGATCGCCCGGCGCCATACCGTTCCAGGCAGCAACTTCACGTACGGACACCCGGTGCTCGCGGGCAATGTCCCAGAAGGTGTCGCCCTTGCGCACCGTGTAACGAACCTTGTTACCGTCCCGCTTACGCTCCTGTTTGCGCTCAAGGCGCTGGGAGGCGCTCAGGGCGTAAGCATCGCTGCCCTTGGAAGCAAAGGGAATCATCAGGCGCTGGCCAATTCGTATCAGGTCGCTGTCCAGATTGTTGACCTGCTGCAGCACTGACGGCGTTGTGGAGAACTTGCGGGAGATCGAATTGAGACTGTCTCCGGATTTGACTTCGTAGTTGCGCCAGGACACCCGTTGATTGGCTGGAATTTCAGCCAGGGCGGCACGGAACGTCTCCGCATTCCCAACCGGAACGAGCAACCGGTGAGGTCCATCCGGCGAAGTTGCCCAGCGATTGTAGGAGGGGTTCAGGAGGTAGATCTCGTCGACATCTACTCCGGCCAGTTCTGCCGCCTGGGCAAGGTCGAGCTGGGAGCCGGTATCAACAACTTCGAAGTAGGGTTCGTCTTTCAGCGATGGCAGTTCGATGCCATAGGCCTCGGGATTGTCGAATATTTTCGCCAGAGCAATCAGTTTGGGGACGTAGTGTCTGGTCTCCCGGGGCAGGTGAAGAGACCAGAAGTCTGTCGGCTTGTTGGCGTTCCGGTTGCGGCGCATGGCGCTGGAAACCGTGCCGCCGCCGCTGTTGTAGGCGGCAAGGGCGAGCGTGTGGTCGCCATCAAACCGGTTTGCGAGGCGCTCGAGATAGGTCAGGGCAGCGTCGGTTGCGGCGATGACGTCACGACGGTCATCGTGCCACCAGCTCTGTGTCAGGCCAAAGTATTTGCCCGTGGAGGGAATGAATTGCCAGAGACCGGCCGCGCGCCCATGGGAGTACGCAAACGGATCGAACGCGCTTTCAACAACGGGGAGCAGAGCATATTCGGCAGGCAAGCCCCGCTTTTCGGTCTCGTTGACGATATAGTGAAGGTAGCGACTGCCGCGTTCCACAACCCGGTCAATGTAGCCGGGATGTCGGGCATACCAGTTCAACTGGTCCCGAACCCGTTCATTGTCGATATCGTGATCCAGAACAAATCCTGAGCGCAGTCTTGCCCACAGATCTTGCTCAACTGCCTCCGCCTCAGCGGTTTTCTGAACCGGATTGTCGAGCTTCTCCCGGGCATCCCTGGCAGCATCCTTCAATTCCGGAGCAATAGCTTCGTCCAGCGGCTCGTCGCGGGCAGCGTCACGGTTTTCTCCGGTCTCGACAGCTTTCTTGAGCCCTTCATCGCCCGCGGCGACCGTGACTTCCTGTGTGTTCAGCGGGCTTTGCTCTCCCTGGCTGATCAGGCTGGTGCAGCCACTTGCGAGGGCTCCGGCGAAAAACAAAAACGACAATCGTCTGGCCGACATAACAGCATCCGGGTTCAGGTTGAGGCCGGATTCAGCATCTGAAACTCCGGCATATTGAACAATTTACGGTCACAATTTTGAAATGATTCTATGGGACCGATTAAAAAGGGGTCAAGAAACCTCTCGTTACGGCTCTGAGAGGATTTGTTAAGTGCGTATCACCAGGCGTCAGAAATTATCCTTGCCGTGGCGAATGGCCGCAAAAATAGCGTTATCGGAATCGGCGGGCAGGCCGCGGCTTGAGCAATAGGCCCGGGCGGAGTCCACTACCGCCGGATCATCCCACCGCAGAAACGGATTGAGCCGTTTCTCGTTCTCGAGGATTGAAGGAACCGTCGGTTCTCCTGCATCGCGGGCGGCCTGACACTCCTGCTCGAACGTCCGGAGACCTTCGTCTTCCGGCAACCAGCTGCGGGCAAAGCGCAGGTTCGCGAGGGTGTACTCGTGGGCGCAGTAAACGGCGGTCTTGCCAGGCAGCGCCCGGAGGGTCTGAAGAGACTGACGCATCTGCTCCGGTGAGCCCTCGAACAGACGTCCGCATCCACAGACAAAAAGGGTATCGCCACAGAAGAGAACCGGCCGACCATTTACCTCGACGTCGGTGAAGTAGGCAATATGATCGAGAGTATGGCCGGGAACGCCCAGGACCTGGAAGGTGATATCTTCCCAGATCACCTCGTCACCGGGATGAACCAGGTTGGTACTGCCTTTGTAGGGCGAATCCGCGGGGCCCGTTACCCTGCAATCCGGAAAACGGGAGAGCAATTCTTTGACACCGCCGACATGGTCCGGATGATGGTGGGTCACCAGAATGGTATCCAGGGTCAGTCCGTTCTCGGCCAGATGGTCCAGGACCGGTTGGGCCTGGCCCGGGTCCACGATCAGCGCCTTGTCGCTGGCGGTGTCGGAAAGGCACCAGATATAGTTGTCACTGAAGGCGGGTATGGCGGAAATGGTCAGCATAGGGCCCCACATGTGCTTATCGAATGTGACTGATATGATAGAGCATTAAATACAAGGCCCCAACCATGGGAAAGGGCTTCCTGGAGTGGCGCATTGGTGAGTGAATCCGAGGCAGTTGATTATTCCGCCAGACATGAGAGCTTTGAGCGCTGGTTCCAGACCCCGCTTGGTCGGGCACTGTTGGCCGACCAGAGACGCTTTGTCGACGCCGAGCTACAGCGTCTGACAGGCGCCAGGCAGTTGCAGGTGGGGATCAGCCATCGGCTGCCATTGGCTACCGGCACGGATTTTTCCCAGAAGATCATGACAGCGCCAAGATGGTATCCCCATATTCCGGATGGAGTCGCCATCTGCGATGCCGACGAGCTGGCCTTTCCCGGTGACTCGATGGATCTTGTTGTGCTGCATCACACGGCCGATTTCTCTCCTTACCCTCACCAGGTGATTCGCGAGGCGGCGCGCGTGCTCCGGGGAGAGGGCACGATGGCGCTGTTTGGTTTTAACCCTCTGAGCCTCTGGGGCGCGCGCAAACTGATCTCCAGGAGCAGCGAGGGCCCGTGGGGCGGTCGCTTCCTCTTGCGCGGACGCATGGAAGACTGGCTGCACTTGCTGGGCTTTAATGTCGAAGCGTCGATTACCCGGTTTTTCAGGCCACCACTGCAGCGCAGTGGTCGCAAGCCGACGAGCCGGATTGACAACCGTTTGTCCGGAAATCGACTCCTGCCAGTAGGCGCCTATTACTGTATCCTTGCCAAAAAACGCGTCCACGCCCGGTTGCCAAGGCGCCCCGTCTGGCGCCAAAGCAAGGTGATTGCCCTGCCGGGCACCGGTACCGTTGGCGCCTCCCGAGGTTGCAGCCGCAGTGGCTCGCCGATTAACAGACCGAAGTGAATCACCGAAAATTAAATCAGGAGGCTGAATGGCCGGCAAGGTAACCCTCTATACGGATGGCGCCTGCAAAGGCAACCCCGGGCCCGGCGGCTGGGGCGTGGTTTTGCGCTATGGCGACAATCGAAAGACCCTGCACGGCGGGGAGACGAATACCACGAACAACCGCATGGAATTAATGGCAGCCATCCGTGGTCTGGAGGCCCTGAAGCGCCCGTGCGAGGTGGAGCTGTTTACGGATTCGCAGTACGTGCGTAAAGGCATTACGGAATGGATGGCAGGCTGGAAGCGGAACGGCTGGAAGACCTCCGCGAAAAAGCCCGTGAAGAACGAAGATCTCTGGCGCGAGCTGGATGCAGAAGTGGCCCGGCACCAGATTAACTGGCACTGGGTAAAAGGGCACTCTGGTGTTCCTGACAATGAGCTGGCGGATGAACTGGCCAATCGCGGCGTCGACGAGCTTTCCGGCGCATAGATTCAGAGCGCATAAATACAGATAACCAGGTACAGGCAATGAGACAGATCGTACTGGATACAGAAACCACGGGTATCGACCCGGCCGAAGGTCACCGGATCATCGAGATCGGTTGTGTTGAATTGATGGAGCGCCAGCTCACCGGCCGCAACTACCATGTCTATATCAACCCGGACCGGGAAGTAGAGGCTGAGGCGATCACCGTTCACGGCATCACCAACGAGTTTCTTGCCGACAAACCCCGTTTCGCGGAAATCGCCGATGAGTTCTTCGAGTTCATCAAGGGCGCCGAGCTGGTTATCCATAACGCTGCGTTCGACCTCGGCTTCATGGACTCGGAATTCGCCCGTCTCAAGCCGGTACGGAAAACCGCGGACCACTGCGGAATCGTGGACTCCCTCGCTATCGCAAGGGCCCGTCACCCGGGGCAGAAGAACAACCTTGATGCGCTCTGCAAGCGCTACGGTGTGGACAACAGCAACCGTGACCTCCACGGCGCGTTGCTGGATGCGGAGATCCTGGCCGATGTTTACCTCCTGCTTACCGGTGGCCAGACCGCGCTGTCACTGGATGCCGGATCCGAGAACGGCGGCGGTAACGGCGGAATTCGAAGGCTGCCTGCTGACAGAGCGCCTCTGTCGGTGGTTCGTGCTTCCAGTTCAGAGGCCGAAGCCCACGAAGAGTTCATGTCCCTGCTCGAAAAACAGGCGGGCGAAACTGTGTGGGGTAAACTCCAGAGCCCGGAATGAGAACTGGGTCGGGCTGTACCAAATGTTACATTCCGCCTTTCTTGAGGTACTTGAGTTTTATGTTATAAGTAATGATAAGTTCGCCAGTTTTTTGCGAACTGGCTTTGGCCGGAAAAGGGGTTAGCCGGCCCAGAACAAAAAGGCCTGGTACGCGACAGCCGGACCAGTGACCACCAAAGAGGATGCGGTAGTCTCCGCAACATTAACGGGAAGCGTTTATGGTTCAGTCGTCTCTCGCGACGAAATCGCAGTCGTTTGATCTGGTCAAAGGTGAAATAGAGCAGACCATCAAGCAGGCAGAATCCAGCCTTGAACGCTTTCAGGAAAACCGCGAAAGGGGTGAGGATCTCCAGAACTGTGTTGATTTCATCAACCAGTTGCGGGGCATTTTTATTCTGGTGGAGCTGCGGGGCGGAACCCTGCTGTGCCAGGAAGCAGTAACTATGGCCAACGACGTTCCCGTTGGCGCTAATGACGACAAAAACATCCTCCTTACTACCCTCAATAGCGCTCTGTTCATTCTTCGGCGCTATGTCGAGTACTATCATCAGCAGCGCGAAGACCATCCCGAGCTGTTGCTTCCCGTGATCAATGACCTCCGAGAGGCCCGCCGGGAAAAACCCTATCCCGAATCCTGTTTTTTTGATGTCGATGTCAAAGAGAGGCCGGATTTTTGTGCCGGTTTGTCATTGCAGCCGTTTGAAGGCAATGAGGCGGATTACGAAGTCATGGCGCGTCGCATGCGCCTGACCTTCCAGGTTGCGCTTTTGGGAATTCTTCGCGACCGGAACGATGTGGTAAACAAGAAATTGATTGGCCGCGCTTCGAGAGGACTTGCCCGCCTTTGCCAGGGCGCACCTATGGGGCAGATGTGGTGCCTTGTCGGCATTGTTGCGGACACCATGCTTGATCGCGCTATGGTCTTTAACAAGGCCCGCAAGCGCATGTTCATGCGGATCGAGAAGTACGCCCGGGAAGTGGTGTACGTGGGCAAGGTTGCCACGGGTAAAGACGCGCCGGATTCGCTGATTCGGGATCTGGTCTATCTGCTGTACCGCAGCGGGTCTGCTAACCCTGAAGTTACCGAGGTGTTATCCGCTTACCATCTCGCGCCGGCGGATTTTCCGGATTCTATGCTGGAAGCCCATGCGCGCAGGTTGTACGGTCCTGGCAGTGATGTCCTTAAATCCCTGTCAGAAGCGCTGCAGGATGAACTGAACCAGTTGAAGGACAAGCTGGACATCATTGAACGCGGTATCGAGCCGGATCTGGCGGAGCTGTCTTCGATTGCCGATGCCCTCGAACGACTGGCCAACACTTTGGTGATGCTTGACCTGAACAAGCTGGCGGGCGTTTCAAGAGAAGAGGCGAGCAAGCTTCGGGGTTGGGAAGCAGAATCTCGCTTGCCAGGTGATGATGAACTGTATCGACTCGCCGATTCCGTCCTGGGAATCGAAGACGCCGTCATGCAGATCGTGACCCGCGGCATCACGTCGGAAACCGACGCGTTGGCCGGTGGTGAACGCAAGCGGGAGGAGTCTGTCTACCTCCGTGAGGCGCTCTATGTCGTGGCTGACGAAGCCCGTGGGGCATTGACCCTGGCAAAGCGTGCAATCACCGCTTTTATCGAATCCGACTACGACAAACTGCATCTTGCCAATCTGCCTGCAACCCTGCACAGCATCTGGGGTGGCCTGCAAATGGTGAATGATCCTGGAGCCGCCGGGGTTCTCGAGCGGGTTGCGGCTTCAATCCAGGAGCGCTTGCTGGATGCGAAGGAAGCGCCAGCCGCCCAGGTGCTCGAGGCGCTGGCGGACGCTCTGACTTCGCTGGAGTACTACATCGAGAGTATTGGCAAAAGCGAAGACCGCAACGTAGATCTACTGAAACTGGCTGAATCGTCGCTGGACGATGTAGGTTTGTAGTTCCATGTCCCACACGCTCGCTATCATTGTACTGGCCGCTGCCGGCGCTGTGATGGTTATAGCGGGCCTGCTGTTTTTCAGGCACCCCCGATGGTTGCTCACCTGGATTAAAGGAACGGCGGTTTTCGGTGTCATTCTGGCCGGTTTATATGTCCTCGTGATTGCGGTAAATCTGAGCAGCTATCATTCACTGGTAGGCTTGCAGACCGCGGCAAGCATCTCCACCCAGAGACAGGCCGAACAGATCTGGCAGGTTTCCCTTCAGAGTCAGGATGGGTTGTCTGTGGTGAGAACGCTGCAGGGCGATCAATGGCAGATTGACGCCAGGATTCTCCGTTTTACCGGCCCCTTCCGTTGGCTTGATATCGCTCCCGGTTACCGGCTCGAGCAATTGAGTGGGCGTTACACGTCGCTTGAGCAGGAGAGGTCGGCTCCGAGGACTTCCATAGGCCTCGCTGAAGGCATCTGGCCTGATCTCTGGCAGTGGGACCGTCAATTCAACTTGCCGTTTGTGGAGGCCGTGGACGGAAGCATGACGTTCATGCCAATGCGGGATGGGGCTGTTTTCGAGGTAAAGCTATCCTCTTCGGGTCTGGTTGCTGTTCCGGTAAACGAGCAGGCGAGGGAAGCCGTGCAGTTCTGGAATCAATAGATTCTCGGGCATAAAAAAAGCCTGCGTCGAGACGCAGGCTTTTTTGTGCTTGACGGGGGGCAATCAGCCCATCTTGAACAGTTCGCCCAATTTGGTTGCCAGCATCATATCGCCTTCGGCGCGCAGTTGACCTGCCATGAATGCCTGCATGCCGTCGGTCTCGCCTGAAACGATGCCCTGCAGGGTTTCGGAGTTCATGATCAGGGTAACGGATGGATCGTCATGGGCGCCTTCGTGCATTTTGCAGGTGCCGTCATTAATAACGAGGTGGTAGGTCTTGTCGTCCTCGATGTCGAACTGGAATACCAGGTCCAGGCCTTGAGCTGCGTCTGCGTTGAAATTCTGTTCGAGTTGTTCAAATACCTGAGCTACAGACATTGTTTTACCCTTTTGATGGTTGTCTAGTCATGATCACGACGGCTTGATGTCCCTGGCTGCACGAGCCTGATCGGGTGCCCGGGTAGAGCCGACCTCGCAATCCGACTTTATGGTGAGTGGTCGGCCCTGTCAAGATCGATCGAACGCTTGTTTTAATTTTTTTGCTCTCCTTATCACCATAAATTCGGTAAGTTACACTCTTGTTCCCGCACACTGAGTTGGAGAAGCACTTTGGAGTTCCTGACAGAATACGGTTTGTTTTTGGCCAAGATCGTTACTTTCGTGGTGGCGGCCCTGGTAGTGATCTCTGTCATCATGTCCGCGGCCCAGAAGGATCGGGGCGATCATGAGGGCGAGGGAGAACTCAAGATCCGGAAACTCAACGAGAAATACGAAAAGCTGCGTGAAACGATTCAGTCACGGCTGATGTCTGATCACCAAAGAAAGGTGTTCCAGAAGGCCCGGAAAAAGGCTCAGAAGGCGGAGAAGAAAGCGGCCAAGGCCGCGAAGAATACCGATGAGCAGGATGACAGTCGTGGTCGCGTCTATGTTCTGGATTTCGACGGCGATATCAAAGCCAGCGACACAGATCCGCTTCGCAGGGCAATTACTGCGGTGCTGAGTATTGCCGATCCGGAAAAAGACGAAGTGGTTATCCGCCTCGAAAGCGGTGGTGGGCTGGTTCATTCCTATGGCCTTGCGGCCGCCCAGCTGGACCGGATTCGCAGCAAGGGTCTTCGCCTCACCGCCTGCGTTGACAAGGTGGCGGCCAGTGGAGGCTACATGATGGCCTGCGTCGCAGACAGGATCGTTGCTTCGCCCTTTGCCATCCTGGGCTCGATCGGTGTGGTTGCCCAGCTTCCGAATTTCCATCGTTTCCTCAAGAAGAACGACGTGGACTTCGAAGTGCTCACCGCTGGAGAGCACAAACGCACCATGACTATATTTGGTGAAAACACCGATAAAGGACGACAGAAATTTCTGGAAGATCTTGAAGACACTCACGGTCTTTTCAAAGAGTATGTCAGCGAACGCCGGCCGGACCTGGACATTGCAGCCGTTGCCAATGGAGATATCTGGTTCGGCAAGCGAGCGCTCGAAGTGAAACTGATCGACGAGATCAAGACCTCCGACGAATATCTCATTGAAGCCTGCGACCGGGCAGACGTAGTCTCAGTGGCATATCAGCGCAAGCGGACCCTTCCGGAAAAACTCGGATTGGCCACCAGTTCGGCGCTTGAACACACTGTCTGGAAAGTCCTGGGCGCCTTCCGCAACCAGAAGTTCCAGTAGACCACCGAAAGCGGAGAAGAATGATGACCACCAATTCCGAATTCAAGGCCTGGCGCGTTGAAGAGCAGAACGGCGAGTATGTCGGTGCGGAGAAATCTTTGAGTACTGCCGACCTTCCTGATGGTGACGTCCTGATACGGGTAAGCCACTCTTCTCTCAACTACAAGGATGCGCTGTCGGCTTCCGGCAATAAGGGCGTTACCCGTTCCTTTCCCCATACCCCGGGTATTGATGCAGCAGGAGAGGTCGTCGATTCCGCCACTGGCAACCCCTCGAACGGCAGTCCGGTTATCGTGACCGGGTACGACCTGGGCATGAATACAGACGGCGGTTTTGGCGAATACATCCGCGTACCTGCCGCCTGGTGTGTTCCCATGCCGGAAGGATGGAACGCTCGTACCGCTATGATCTATGGCACCGCCGGCCTCACCGCCGGTCTCTGTGTTCAGAAGCTTCTGACTATGGGCGCCAAGCCGGAGCAGGGCAAAGTCGCTGTTTCAGGAGCCTCCGGTGCCGTTGGCACCGTTGCGGTGGAACTGCTTGCCAAACTTGGGTTCGACGTCGTCGCCATAAGCGGCAAGGCCGACCATGCAGACGATCTCAAAGCTCTTGGGGCTAAAGAAGTTGTGGGTCGTGAAACCCTGGCCGAGGATAAGAAACCCCTCGTTAAACCGGCATTTGCGAACGCTGTCGATACGGTGGGTGGTAGCCCATTGGCCGAACTGCTCAAGCAGATCAAGCCTGGTGGCTCAGTATCCTGTTGTGGTCTCGTAGCCGGTCCGGGCCTTCAGACCACCGTGCTGCCGTTTATCCTGCGAGGCGTGAATCTGCTGGGTGTCGATTCGGTAGAGATTCCCCTGCCAGAGAAAGAAGCGGTATGGAAGAAATTCTCCGGGGAGTGGGCGTGTCCGAAGACCGAAGCGTCTGCCCGGGATATCGGTCGCAGTGAGCTGGATGGGGCGCTGAAGGCGTTCTTGAAAGGTGAATCAGCCGGCAAGATTGTCCTGGATCACTCTAAATAAGAAGCGACTCCAACCGATAAGATGGAATAGAAGAGAGGGAAAAGCCCCTCTCTTCGTACTCTAAAGCTTGATAACTAGGAGGCCCGACGCCGGAACAGCGGGATCTCCGTATCGGTCGCGGCCTGGTAGCCCTGGCTGAAGAAGTTCAGGCACCGCGCAGCTTTGTTGATGTCCTTGTCAGCCCGAAGGACATAAGCATCGAATCCGCAGCGCTTCATGAACTGCAGCTGATCCAGCAACACGTCTCCAATCGCCCGAAGCTCATTCTTGTAGCCGAAACGTTCACGCAGTAGCCGGCCAATGCTGTAACCACGCCCGTCACTGAACTTCGGAAAATTCACAGCAATTACCGGCAGTTCGTTCACCCGACCGTCCAGAATCTCCGGCTCGTCGTGGCTGTCGAACCACACGCCAATCTCCTGCCGTCCGGTAAAATGCTCATAGCCTGCCAGCCAGAGATCCGCAGGGATTAACGCCGGCTGGTCCGCCGGAATATCCAGCGATTCGCCCTCGGCGGGGCGGGGCACCACTACCCAGTTGTCCTGGCGGATGCTGCCATCCGGAGAAATAACGTTAGGCATAAACCCGCTCCTTGAATGGATCAATTCCTACGCGGCGATAGGTGTCTAGGAAGGTTTCCTCTTCCGTGCGCTTGTCCACGTAGACATCAATGATCTTTGAAATCACCTTGGGCATCTCATCCCGTGCAAAGGAAGGCCCCAGAATCTTGCCGATTGAGGCATCATGATGGGACGACCCGCCCAGACTGATCTGATAGAACTCCTGGCCTTTCTTGTCGACACCGAGAACACCAATGTTGCCGACGTGGTGGTGACCGCAGGCATTCATGCACCCGGAAATGTTCAGATCGATATTGCCCAGGTCGTACAGGTAATCCAGATCATCGAACTGCCGCTGGATGGCCTCGGCCACCGGGATGGACTTGGCGTTGGCCAGGGCGCAGTAATCACCGCCGGGGCAGCAGATAACATCAGTCAGGGTATTCAGGTTCGCGGTACCGAAACCCATGGGCGTAATCGCCTGCCACAGTTCAAACAGCCGATCCTGGCGCACATCGGCCAGCACCACGTTCTGTTGGTGAGTGACCCGGATTTCACCGAAGCTGAACTCGTCTGCCAGATCGGCAATCTGTTCAAGCTGCTTGTCACTGACATCGCCAGGAGGAGTGCCGGTTTTCTTCATCGTCAGGGAGACGATGGCATAGCCTGCCTTCTTGTGGGTGTCCACGTTGTGGGTCAGCCACTGGTCAAAGCCCCGGTTCTCAAATCGCTGGCTGGCCAGCAGGTCCGTGGCATTGTCGATAGCCGCGTAATCCGGTTCGGTAAAGTAGGCCTGGATGCGTTGAATCGCCTCGGGCGTCAGCCGGGTCGGGGATTCCTTGATATGCTGCCACTCTGCTTCCACCTTTTCAGCAAAGCCCTCAGGGGTCAGAGCCTTCACCAGAATCTTGATCCGGGCCTTGAACTTGTTGTCGCGCCGACCGTATCGGTTATAGACGCGAAGCACGGCCTCCAGGTAGGTCAACAGATCCAGTTCCGGCAGGAAATCGCGAATTACCGGCCCGACCATGGGCGTACGGCCAAGACCACCGCCCACGTGTACCCGGAAACCGAGATCGCCGGCCTCGTTGCGTACCATCTGAAGCCCGATGTCGTGCACCTGGATGGCGACTCGATCGGTTTGCTCGGACGCGTTTACGGCAACCTTGAATTTCCGCGGCAGGAAGGCAAATTCCGGATGGAACGTGGACCACTGGCGAATGATTTCGCAGTAGGGCCGCGGATCCGCAATCTCGTCCGACTGAACACCGGAGAACTGGTCTGTGGTGGTATTACGAATGCAGTTGCCGCTGGTCTGGTTGGCGTGCATTTCCACTTCAGCGAGTTCTGCAAGAATGTCGGGAACGTCTTCCAGCGCCGGCCAGTTAAGCTGCACATTTTGGCGAGTGGTGAAGTGCGCATAGCCTTTGTCGTAGTCCCGGGTGATTCGCGCAAGCCGGCGAAGCTGGTCTGAGCGCATCATGCCGTAAGGAACACAGATCCTGAGCATGGGGGCAAGACGCTGAACGTACAGGCCGTTCTGCAGGCGAAGGGGAAGAAACTCGTCTTCAGCCAATTCTCCGGCCAGCGCTCTTTCTGTCTGGTCACGGAACTGGGCAACCCTCTCGGCAGCCATTTGCCGATCGTGTTCATCATATACGTACATAGTGGGAAGATCCTGCTTGAAAGCGACATATCCAGGCCGACGGCCTTATATCTGACGGGAAGGATAACAGCGGGTTTTTATTCTTAAAATGATTATTTCAAAATATGTTTATCGACTCAGGCGATAAGCAGAAGGAACAAGGGACTGGACGAATATCAATTAACTGCTTAACTTGGAGGATGACGTTAGCAGTGTGCGCTGCTGCCGTGATAACAAGAAAAACACGAGACAAAAACTCGGAAAGAGGAACAGACATGAAAAAGACCGCACGTTCTGACAGTCAGGCCGATGCCGTTGCCGCAGTTCTGCTGGTGGTTCTTGCCGTGGCTTTCGCGGTGGTCTGGGTAGCTGGCCAGTAGTCTACTGGCTCGCCAGGACCAGATTTACAATAACGATCAGGCCTACAACAAAGCTGGCTGTGAACAGAATGCCGGCAATGATGTAAGGCCAGGGGCTATGGCTTGAAAAGTCCTCTTCCCGGCGCTTGTCGGACTGAACTCCGAACGCGCCTGCGAGTATGCTTTGCATGACTTTCAATACGCCAGGTCCACGCGGCTTTTTTTCGTCCCGTTTTTCCGCTTCTGAAGATTCAGTCATACATCCGCCCCTGATCTGTGCTTCACCCGAAGCTTACTCTGCCGGATCGTACGCCAGGCTTGGCGCAAGCCAGCGTTCTGCCTCGGCCTTGGAAATGCCTTTGCGTTCAGCATAGTCCTCAACCTGGTCAGCGCCAATTTTCCCTACCGCAAAATACTTGGATTCCGGATGCGCAAAGTACCAGCCGGAGACGGCAGCGGTCGGGAACATGGCAAAGTGCTCGGTCAACTCAATGCCTGCAGTATCAGTGGCCTCAAGCAAATTGAACAAGGTTGCCTTCTCCGTGTGGTCCGGGCACGCCGGGTAGCCGGGTGCCGGACGTATTCCGCGGTACCTTTCCTTGATCAGGTCATCGTTGGCCAGCTTTTCATCAGCGGCATAGCCCCAGAACTCCTGGCGAACCCGCTCGTGCATCCGCTCGGCGAAAGCTTCTGCCAGGCGGTCGGCCAACGCCTTCACCATAATCGCGTTATAGTCGTCGTTGGCATCTTTGAACTCTACCGAGAATTCTTCTGCACCAATGCCGGTGGTGACCGCGAAACCGCCCACGTAGTCCACCGTCCCGGAGCCTTCAGGCGCGACAAAATCCGACAGCGCCATCATGGGTTTGCCCGGTGCCTTTTCATCCTGCTGACGGAGGTGGTGCAGAGTAGTCAGCTCCTCGGTGCAGGATTCGTCCGTGTAAAGCACAACATCGTCACCGCGGCGGTTGGCTGGCCAGAAACCGATGACGCCACGGGCAGAGACCCGCTTTTCATCAATCATCCGGTGCAGAATCTTCTGGGCATCGTCAAAGAGGTGGCGGGCAGCCTCGCCACGCTTCGGGTCATCAAAAATGGCCGGGTACTTGCCAGAAATATCCCAGGACATGAAGAACGGCGTCCAGTCGATGTAGTCCACCAGCTCGTTGAGGTCATATTCCTCGAACACCCGGATGCCGGTGAAAGCCGGCTTTGGAGGCTGGTAGCCTTCGAAGGAGATGTCGGGGGCGCGATCACGAGCTTCCTTCAGGGAAACCAGCTTGGTGCGGTCACCCCGGTTCTTGCGGCGCTCGCGGATTTCGTCATATTCAGTTCGGGCGGCTTCCACAAACTCGGGCTTCGCATTCTTGCTCAGAAGCTGGGATGCGACGTTCACGCAGCGGGATGCGTCCGACACGTACAGCGCGATGTCGTTCTTGTACTGGGGCTCGATTTTTACCGCGGTATGCGCCTTGGAAGTTGTTGCGCCACCGATCATCAGCGGAATGTTGAAATCGAGTCGTTGCATCTCGCGAGCCACGTGGACCATTTCGTCCAGAGACGGTGTAATCAGACCGCTCAGACCAATAAGGTCGACATCGTGTTCTTTTGCAGCAGCGAGGATCTTGTCGCAGGGCACCATCACACCCAGGTCAATCACCTCATAGTTGTTGCATTGCAGGACCACTCCCACGATGTTCTTGCCGATATCATGGACATCGCCCTTTACCGTGGCCATCAGGATCTTGCCCTTGGCTTTCTGGTCTTCCGTTTTCTCCGCTTCGATGTAGGGAATCAGGTGTGCAACAGCC
Source organism: Marinobacter sp. CP1 (assembly GCF_001266795.1). Taxonomy (NCBI): domain Bacteria; kingdom Pseudomonadati; phylum Pseudomonadota; class Gammaproteobacteria; order Pseudomonadales; family Marinobacteraceae; genus Marinobacter; species Marinobacter sp. CP1. Next base: position 4,637,588 of record NZ_CP011929.1, on the reverse strand, counting down.
TGTTTCATGACGCGGGCGCTTTTGACCACCTGGGGCAGGAACATCTTGCCATCGCCGAAGAGGTCTCCGACCACGTTCATGCCATCCATCAATGGGCCTTCAATGACCTCAATGGGATGTGTGGCTCTCTGGCGGCAGGCTTCGGTATCGTCCACGATATAGGTGGTAATGCCTTTGACCAGTGCATGTTCCAGGCGCTTCTCCACCGGCCATTCACGCCAGGCCAGGTCTTCCTCCTGGGTTTTGCCGCCTTTGCCTTTGTAGCGTTCGGCGATCTCAAGGAGCCGGTCGGTGGAATCATCACGGCGGTTCAGGACAACATCTTCCACCAGCTCTTTGAGCTCCGGATCGATTTCATCGTAGATCACCAGTTGGCCGGGGTTCACGATGCCCATGTTCATCCCCGCCTTGATGGCGTGGTAGAGGAACACCGAGTGGATGGCTTCACGGACTACATCATTGCCGCGGAACGAGAAGGACACGTTGCTCACGCCGCCGGAAATTGAGGCGTGGGGCAGGTTTTCCCGAATCCAGCGGGTGGCGTTGATGAAATCCACCGCGTAGTTGTTGTGTTCCTCGATGCCTGTGGCAATGGCAAAGATGTTCGGATCAAAAATGATATCCGCCGGGTTGAAGCCGATGCCGGTCAACACGTCGTAAGAGCGCTTGCAGATCTCGGTCTTGCGCTCGTAGGTGTCTGCCTGGCCCTGTTCGTCAAAGGCCATTACCACCACGGCGGCGCCATAGCGCATGCAATCTCTGGCGCGCTTGACGAACTCCTCTTCGCCTTCCTTGAGACTGATGGAGTTCACAACCGCCTTGCCCTGGATGCAGCGCAATCCTGCTTCGATCACATCCCACTTGGAGGAGTCGATCATGATCGGCACCCGGGAGATATCCGGCTCGGAGGCGACGAGGTTCAGGAAGGTGACCATCACCTCTTTCGACTCCAGCATGCCCTCATCCATGTTGATGTCGATGATCTGGGCACCGTTTTCCACCTGATCACGGGCGACGCTGAGGGCCTCTTCGTATTGCTCTTCCTTGATCAGACGCAGGAAGCGCTTGGAGCCGGTGACGTTGGTCCGCTCACCCACGTTGATAAACAGAACATTGTCGTCGCCTGTGAACGGCTCAAGGCCAGAAAGACGCAACGCTTTCGGGCGTTCGGGAATCTTCCGGGGCGGGTACTTGGACACCGCCTGGGCGATGGCTTCGATGTGATCCGGCCGGGAGCCACAGCAGCCACCGATGATGTTCAGAAAACCGTCACGGGCGAAGCCTTCGATGATCTCGGCCATTTCCTCGGGTGTCTGATCGTATTCACCAAACTCGTTGGGAAGGCCGGCATTCGGGTGGGCGCTGACATAGGTTTCCGCCTTTGCAGACAGCTCTTCCACATAAGGTCGCAGGGCGTCGGCCCCCAGTGCGCAGTTCAGGCCAACGGATATGGGTTTGGCGTGGGCCACCGAATTCCAGAAAGCCTCGGTGGTCTGACCGGAAAGGGTTCGGCCGGAGGCATCGGTAATGGTGCCGGAAATCATGATCGGCAGGGTGATGCCGCTGTCCTCAAAATACTGCTGAGTGGCGTAGATCGCCGCTTTCGCGTTCAGCGTATCGAAAATGGTTTCAATCAGGATCAGGTCGCAGCCGCCTTCGACCAGGCCTCCTACCGCTTCGTAGTAGTTATCGACCAGGGTCTGGAAATCGACATTGCGGTAGCCCGGGTTATTGACATCCGGTGAGATGGAGGCGGTCCGCGATGTCGGCCCGACGGCACCGGCAACAAATCGCGGCTTTTCCGGGTTTTTCGCGGTGTACTCATCCGCGATCTGCCGGGCCAGTTCGGCTGCGGCCACGTTCAGTTCCCTGGCAATCGCTTCCAGCCCATAGTCCGCCTGGGAAAGCTGGGTGGAGTTAAAGGTGTTGGTCTCGATAATGTCTGCGCCGGCGTCCAGGTAGTCCGCGTGGATGTTGCGGAGCAGGGCGGGCTGGGTCAGGTTCAGCAGGTCATTATTGCCCTGAACTTCCCGCTCGTAGTCGGCAAACCGATCGCCACGGAACGCCTTCTCGTCCAGCTTGAGATTCTGGATCATGGTGCCCATGCCGCCATCAAGGATCACGATGCGTTCCTGCAGGGCCTTGTGGAGCTGGTCGAGACGGGTGGTGCGATCGGTCATAGGTTTACTTCCGGATGTCGTTAAAAACGCGGTATTAAAATCAATGGCGCGGGATCATAGCAAAATTGCCCGAGCCCGTCTTAGTACGAATGACGATTATCAATTGCCTACTGCAAATACCTGCCAATACGGGAAATTCATTACCTTCGTAAAGCCCGACTATTTTACTTGGTCTTTCATGTTCCCGCGAACTCCCTTAAAATGAATCCAAACTTTCAAACGGGTTGAAAACATGGCTCAGGTTACTGTGACAGATCCCGCTCGGGATTATCTTGCACAACTTATCGAAAAACAGGACGTGGAAGGCATGGGCGTACGTATCTTCGTGACCCAGCCCGGCACCAAAAACGCCGAAACCTGTCTGGCCTACTGCCCGCCTAACGAAGTAGTACCGACGGACGAGCAGGTAGATCTGGACAAGTTCATCCTGTATCTGGACCACAATTCCGTGCCCTTCCTCGAAGAGGCCTACGTGGATTACTCCAAGGACCAGATGGGTGGGCAGCTCACCATCAAGGCACCAAACGCAAAAGTGCCCAAGATTGATGACGACGCACCTCTGCCGGATCGGGTGAACTACATACTCGCTTCCGAGATCAATCCGAATCTGGCCGCCCATGGCGGCGAGGTGTCCCTTGTGGAGATCGTCGACGAATCCGTGGCCGTGCTGCGTTTCGGTGGCGGTTGCCAGGGTTGCTCGGCAGTCAGCCTGACCCTGAAGCAGGGCGTGGAATCAACCTTGAAAGAGCGGGTTCCGGAAATCACTGCAGTGCGTGATGTGACCGACCACTCCTACACCGAAAACGCCTACTACCAGTAAGTCCTTCCTGCCCGGTTTGCCGCGCCCTGCGGGGCGCGGCATCTATTCGGCCTGCCGCATTACCGCTTTCGCCATGGCTGCTCGGCCAATGTTGTGACATTTCAATTACTTCATCATTTGTCGCATACACAGCAACTGCAGGCAGGTACTATCCTGTCTGTCCGTTAACGGCATTATCACCGCCTAAAAACGGATTACACTCTTCTACCGGGGTCAAACTTGTTCGACGTTGCGCTTCTGTCAGTGCCTCTTATGGCGGCTGTTGTTGGTTGGCTGACCAACTGGCTGGCCATCCAGATGTCCTTCTATCCGGTGCAGTTCATCGGGGTGGGGCTGATAGGGTGGCAGGGCGTTATTCCCCGCAAAGCGGAAAAGATGGCGCATATCTGCATCGACAGGACGCTTCGGCAGTTCGGCGACCTCAACGCTGTCTACCAGAAGCTTGAACCGCAGCGCATCGTTGAGCAGGTGATTTCCCAGGTGACCCCGCGGATGGATGAGTACATCGATGAGGTTATGTACGAAATCCAGCCGGTCCTTTGGGACAACCTTCCGTTATTTGTCAGAAACCGGATTTATCAGTGGGCCCGTGAACAGCTGCCCTCCAGGGTAGAGGAGCTGGTGGAGGACTTTGGTGACGATCTGGACGAGTTGGTCGACCTCAAGGCTCTGCTCAGCCGCGAACTCGAAAAACATCCGGACATGATGAACCGGATTTTCCAGCAAGCCGGTGCGGTGGAGCTTCAGTCTGTGATCAACCGAGGTGCGGTTATCGGAGGCATTCTTGGCGCTCTCCTTGTGCCCTTATGGACCCGCTATCCGGAGCCCTGGCTGCTGCCGCTGGGCGGCTTCGTGGTCGGTTTCGTGACCAACTGGATTGCCATCAACCTGATTTTCGCGCCGCTCAAGCCCCGACGAATCCTGTTTTGGAAGGTTCAGGGTTTGTTTTTGCGCAGGCAGCCAGAAATCAGTGATGTCTGGGCCAGGCTGGTGGCGGAGGAACTGATTACTGTAGAGAAGGTTGCCGACGCCATGATCAACGGCAGCCACGGTGACAGAACCCGTGCGATTATCCAGAAACACCTTCGCCCCTTACTGGACAACTCTGTCATCATGAAGCTGACGGCGCAGGTCACCGTTGGTATGACGGGTTACACCGAGCTCAAGAAAGCCATGAACCAGAAGGCGGTACTGGCTACGCGTGACGTGTTCAGTGACCCGGCTTTTAACCGTGAGCGGGCACCTGTGGTAGCCGAAGTTCTGTCCGGCCAGATGAAAGCGCTGAAACCCGATGAATTCCAGGACATCCTGCGCCCTGCGTTCCGGGAAGAAGAGGTCCAGTTGATGATTGTGGGCGGTATTTTTGGTGCCCTGGCAGGGTTACTCCAGTTCGTTTCCCTGAACTATCTGAATTTCTAGCCGGAATGAATCCCGTTATCGGGAGTACAAGGAGGAAGGCCATGCCTTTTTGGCTAACACTGACAATCCAGATTCTTGCAACCGTTGGCGCCGTGCTTGTCACTCTCTGGGGGTTCTGGCGTTTCGTGGTCCGTCCATACCTCGATGCCAGGGTGGCGGAACTGATTGAGGCCGGCCGGGAAATCGAACCGGCGGTGACTCGCGGTGTAAAAAAGGGTGTGGCAGATACCATCCGGGAACTGCCAGAAAGCGCCCTTGACGGCACCGTTAAAGAATCGACCCGCCAGTTCCTGAAATTTGGCTCTGGCCTGTTTGAGAACGGCCTGAGCAGCTTCCTTGGCAGTGCAGCGGACCTGGAACGCAACAGGCAGAAGGACGGCGCTGCCTCAAAGGACTCTAAAGACAGTTAGTTGGCCTTGGCAGCCCCGCAATCCTGCAGGCGGTCTTTGCAGGGGTGCCGGGAAACAGCTGCATCAGGTAGATGCTGTTCCCCTTATCCTCGCCGAGCGCTTCTTTGACCGCCTTCACAAACAGGCGATTAGAGGGTGGCGACATTTCATGCTCTTTATAAAAAGATCTAAGAAACTTTATGATTTCCCAGTGTTTTTCTGTGAGATCCACGTCGTCCTCGGCAGCGATGGCCGTCGCGACACCTTCGGTCCACGTCTGGGCGTCTTCAAGAAAGCCTTCGTTGTTTCGTTGTGGCATTGCATTACTGACCATGGTTTACCAACTGATTACCCGTTGTGCCTGCAATGAAAGCGTTACCATCTCCGCAAAGTCCACAGAACTGACGTTGCCGCTCAGATCTCCCAGTCCGCGCGCCTCGACGTCCGGAATGAGCGCAAAGACCTTGCTGGCGCCCGGCAGAAGGTTCCCGCGTGCCAGCAACAGCACGCCGTTGCCGGTCAGAAGAAGGCCGTCTTCTGCAGACATCATTTCAACGCACCGCGCGGCCCGGGGATGATCGGGGGATTTGTTCAATATGTGCAATGTCTGGATGTCAGTCATCTGAGCTAACCTGCAAATGCGGTGTGGTCATAGTCAGTGAGGAGATCGGCATCAGCATCTACCAGGGTGACGCCTTCAATCAGCGAATGCTCATCGAGGCCGTAGGCAATACAGGCAGCCCGATCAGCCAGGATCGCGTCCATGCCGAATATCGGTGCTGCAGCGAGATTCTTCTCCACAGACTTCTGTTCAATGCCTCCGGCGTGCTGAGTCTGTCTCAGCCAGTTAACGCCAGGCCCGGTGAATAGCAGGGATGCCGACTGGTCGAAGGCTGCCAGCGAAAACGCCATATCCAGTGCTTCCCGTCCGGTCCACGCGCCGTAGGGAGGCTGGTCAATCATGATCAGTGTGGTCATGGTCAGTCTCCAGCGTGGAAATAAAGCGTGCGCGTGGATTTGATTCGCCCCTCGACCCATTCTCCGAGGCCAGCGATTTCAAACGGGGCCCGAAGATTGGCCGAAGGCAATTCATAGCGTTTCTGTTCGGTTTCGTTGACGAGGCCACGACGCAGCGCGGAGGCAATGCATGCCACACCGGGAATCTTGTGCTGAGTCAGAAACCGGGACCATTCGTCTGGCCAGTGGGTTTCGTCAGACGGCGGCGCGCAGAGCGCAGAGGCCAAATGGACCCCGTCACCGTAGAGGAACACCCGGTCAATCTGATGGCCAGCATCTACCGCTGCCTTCGCAAAGCCGAGAGCAGTCTGGGGCGCCTGAGACGAGTAGGGCGCGCCAGTAATTACCAGGGTAAAGGTTTCGGACATGGTTCCTGTTCGTTATAAGTCTGCAAGACAATGACTTTCAGTTTACCGAAAGCAAAAACCCCGGCAACTGCCGGGGTTTCGAAGCGGCTGATTCAGCCTGGTATCAATCTTCGCCACTGAACGCAGACAGCAGGTGCAGCAGGCTGACGAACAGGTTGTAGATGGATACATACAGACCAACAGTGGCGATGACGTAGTTACGCTCACCACCCTTGATGATCTGGCTGGTCTCGAACAGGATCATGATCGAAGCAAAGATCGTGAAGCCGGCGGACACTGCCAGATGCAGAACAGAGCTCTCCATCAGGAAGGCCAGAAGCATGGCACCGATCAGTACAAACGCACCAGCGGTCAGGAAGCTGGACATGAAGCTGAAGTCTTTCTTGGTGATGATGGCCGTGGCAGACAGACCAACAAACGCAACTGCGGTCAGTGTCAGCGCCTGGGCGACAATCGAGGAAGCGCCGGCAGCTACGAAGGCGCCAATGATCGGACCCAGGGTGTATCCCATGAACCCGGTCAGGGCGAAGGTAGTCACGATGCCCCAGGGGCTGTTTTTCAACTTATAGGTTGCGAACAGCAGCCCAATGTATCCCACGATGGTGATCAGGAAGCCCGGGTGGGTTCCGTTCATGTTCAGGAATGCTGTCAGCGCCGAAAAGGCGAGTGTCATGCCAAGCAGCATATAGGTGTTGCGCAACACCTTCATCGCATCATCGCTGATGCCTGTGGTCGCGCGCTCCGTCTGGGGAGTCGAATAGGCTCCCTGAGAGTTCTGAACGCCGAATCGTCTGTCTTCCATTGTCATCTCCGTTTATAACGACTGGATACTGGTTCCCATAATAGTGTCAGATACGCAACTTTCAATCATTTACGACAGGAAAACGTCTTCCGGATTCCATTAAAAACCGTTAATGTTGAAAAATGCGGCGGGTTTTATGCAGAGCGTTGACAGCACAGGCAATTCCGGTATCATGCTCACCGCTGTCGCAATGACGGCGAATGGAAAAACCGGTGGGCTGGCAGAGTGGCTGAATGCAGCGGTCTTGAAAACCGCCGAAGGTTAGTAGCCTTCCCGGGGTTCGAATCCCTGGCCCACCGCCATTTTTCCTCTTACCTTTCTTTCTTCCGAATCTCCTGTTCCCCACGTGATATTTCCCGTCATAACGACGTGGTTATCCCTACTTGGTTTGAAGCCAGTTAACCCTCATTATCCTTGCACAGAGACTATGAGAGGGTGTTATGGGCGAATTTCAGAATCATCAAACATCTGATACCGGTTCGGCCGAACGCCGGAACCGCAAGTTTTCCGTGTCCGCAAATCGGGGCAGGGCGAGCCATAAGGTGCGTTATGTGGAGGCTGGCGGCGCCGCCGTTGATACGGGCGAATGCACGTTCTGTCAGTCTGTACCGGATCTTTCAGAGGGCTTTGAAGGCAAGGAGGGAAACCGGGGCAGCTGACGCAGCCCCGGCTATAACTCGGGGGCGGATCAGAGATCCCGGCCCGGATAGATTGCTTCTTTCTGCTCGGCTGCCCGCTGCTGGCGAGCTGCCAGAGCCTCTGGCTCGTTCTTTGGCACCTGCCAGCCTTCCAGATTTTCCTCGATCAGTTTTACCAGGGCTTCGATGTGCCCGGGTGTGGCGTTCAGCGCTGTGATGTAGCTGAACCCTTCACCGCCGGCCTCCATGAAGTACTCACGGTTTTCTTCGTCGATTTCCTCAATGGTTTCGAGGCAATCGGATGAAAAGCCGGGGCAGAATACGTCGATGGATTTGACGCCTTTGCCTGGCAGGGACTTCAGGGTTTCATCCGTGTAGGGCTTGAGCCACTCTTCCTTGCCAAAGCGGGATTGGAACGTGGTCATGTAGTCCTCTTTGCTCAGGCCCAGCCGCTCAGCCAGCAGGCGAGACGTTTTGTGGCACTCGCAGTGATAAGGATCGCCCTTGGTCAGGTACTTGAGCGGCACGCCATGGTAGGAAAATACCAGCTTCTGGTTGCGTCCATGGTTGGCCCAGTGCGCCTCGATATGGCGCGCCATGGCTTCAATGTACGGAGGATAATCCGGGTAGTGAGAAATGAAACGGAAATCGGGCAGCCAGCGCCGTTTCGAGAAATCCTTGGCAATGGCATCGAAGGTGGAGGCCGAGGTCGACGCGGAGTATTGGGGGTAAAGTGGCAGAACCAGCAGTTTCCGTACGCCCTGTTCCTGCATCTCATCAAGAACCCGGGAAATTGAGGGGTTGCCGTAGCGCATCGCAAAGCCGACGACCACGTTAGGGCCGTACTTGCGCTTGAGTGCCTCTCGGATACCCTCAGCCTGCTTTGCAGTGTGCAGCAGCAGGGGAGAGCCCTCCGGCTGCCAGACGCTGGAGTAAGCCTCTGCGCTTCGCTTGGGACGAATTCTCAGGATCACACCGTGAAGGATCAGCCACCAGAGCGGCCGCGGCAATTCGACCACCCGGGGGTCCGAGAGAAATTCAGCCAGGTAGCGACGGAGGGCCGAGGTTGTTGGCGCATCCGGTGTCCCCAGGTTGGTAACCAGCACTCCCAATCGGTCAGACTGGTTGTGGCTGAAATTCTCTGAACCTTTGTATTGCATGCGGTAGATCCTGAACGTTGGTTAGGCGGTGGCAGTGTCAGCCTTTGTCGGCGGCCTGCTGCGCCATTCTTGGTGCAAGGCCGGAAATGTCGTAACCGGCGTTGCGTGCTTTGGTAAAAATCTCATCGGCTGATGTGTTTCTGGCCGCGCTCAGAGCCCAGAGCACGGTGCAGCGGGTCCCGGAACGACAGAATGCCAGTACGGGTTTTTCGGCGTCCCGGATCATCGGCGCGAAGCGGTTTACGTCGTCGTCAGTGATGTTTCCCGACTCCACCGGCATGTATACCCACTCAAGGCCCTGTTCCCTGGCGGCGGCTTCAATATCCGCCATGGCAGGCTGGCCCGGCTCTTCGTGGTCAGGGCGATTTGCTACGAGAGTCTTGAACCCCAGCTTCGCGGCTTCTGCCACGTCTTCAATGGAAATCTGCGGGGCTACCGAAATGTTGTCGTCGATTTTTCTGATATCCATGGATGTCGTTCTCCGAATCGGGTGGTGGAGCTGCCGCCATGATCGCACAGCCCCCGGGCTGTGTCAGAATGGCGGCGGGTAAATTTACAGAAAATACTTACACTTTCGCACGGTTGCGCTCAATTACTTCGAAAATGCCCATGCCCGCAACCATGGCCGCAACAAACACCGCCGCCTTGGTTTCACCGGCACCGAGCGCGACCAGTCCCGGCCCGGGGCAGAAGCCGGCGATACCCCAGCCAACGCCGAACATAAGACCCCCGAGTACCAATCGTTTATCGATATGGGCACTGGTGGGCATTTTCATGTGGAACCCGAGGAAGGAAAGGGTGCGCTTGCGGGCAACAGCAAACGCGACCACACCCACCATGATGGCGCCGCCCATCACAAACGCCAGTGAAGGATCCCAAAGGCCTGCGATATCAAGGAAGCCGAGCACCTTTTCAGGATTGGCCATGCCGGAAACGATAAGCCCCATTCCGAAGACAAGGCCAGCAAACAGAGAAGCAAGAGAAAATTTCATGGCGTCACACCCCCATCAGGTGACGAATCACGTACACGGTGACAAATCCGGCAGCCATGAAGCTCATCGTGACTGCCAGCGAGCGCAGCGATAGGCGGGACAGACCGCAAACCCCGTGTCCACTGGTACAGCCGGAACCATATCGGGTGCCGATCCCCACCAACAGCCCCGCAACAATGAGCGCGGGATAGCCGGCCTCGATTTCGATAGGGGGAAGCTCTGTAGCCAGTACCCAGACTGCCGGTGCACCAATCAGTCCGGCAAGGAACGCCACGCGCCAGGCAATATCGCCTTTTGCCGGTGAAAGAAGTCCGCCAAGAATGCCACTGATGCCTGCAATCCGCCCGTTGAGAAGCAGAAAGCTGGCGGCAGCTATGCCCACCAGTATGCCACCCGCCAACGCTGACCAGGGGGTGAAGTTACTCCACGCAATTTCAATCATCTGATACTCCGAATTTTATAGACTTTCATTTTGGAATAAGCATATATCTTGGGGCAATAATAACAAAAAAAAGCCCGGCAAAGGATGCCGGGCAGAGGCGTGCGAGTAGTATCCATGAAAGACTTCCAGACAAACCGGCATCAGCAGGGACGCCGGTATTGGGAAGTATTGACTATATTTTGAACACTTCAAGCGAGACTCACTTTCGTTTGAAAACATTTTTTCATATCGGATGCGTCTTTATACTGCCGCCTTTCGTTGCGCGGGTTCCAGGCCGACTGAAATCCGGGCCAAGCTGTAATACAATGGCGGTTAGAAAGAACTATCCGCACTCCCGAGGTTGTACATGTCTGACGAGAACGACAATAAGCCGGAGAATGATCCGCAACTGGCGGCAAAAATCAAGGGTTCAGCCCGCCAGATCTGGCTGGCCGGGTTGGGCGCCTATACCAAAGCCGAGGAAGATACTGGCCGTTTCTTCGAGCGTCTTGTGCAGGAAGGTGAGCAGCTCGAGAACAAAACCCGGGGCGTCGTCGAAAAGCAGATCAAGTCCGTGGAAGATCGGGTTGAAGGGGTTCGGGAGCGAGCCACTGGCACCTGGGATCGGCTTGAGCACATGTTTGATGAACGGGTGTCCGGTGCCCTGAGACGTCTGGGCATACATCGCCGTGAAGAAATCGAATCTATGGAGCGGCGTATTGAAGCCCTTGAATCAGAACTTGCCCGCCTGCGGAAACGTGCCGGTGACGACGAAGAATAACGTTACGGCTCAGAGATAATCCCGGCTCATCAGCCGGGCTTCCTCCCGGTCGGCCGGCGCAAGGTAGGGCAGCACCAGGTGCATCATCTGGTAAACACCCCGCCCCGGATCCACTGCCTCCCGGTCATCCAGGTGAGAGAGCGTATCGAAAGCACTCCAATAACAGGCGGTTAGCGTCAACTGCTCACAAAGAGAATCAAGCTCTTCCTGCTCAATCGCCATAATGCCCTGGCGTCGAAAGCTCTCGCAAATCGTCTTGAAAGCCAGTCTTTTCTTTTTCTGGATGCGCTTGAATCGTACCTGCAGCTGATCGTACCGGGACAACACGTTCACCAGATCCTGATAGAGGAACCGGTAGCGGGCTACGGTCTCGAACAGCAGGTGCAGAAAGAACCCCTGCTGGTCGAGGCTGATGTCGGCGTCTTCCGGAACCGCCAACAAGTCGACCATGTCGTGTTCGTACTGGTCGAAGATTTCCTCGACAATATCGCCTTTGCTCTTGAAGTGGTAATAGAGGTTACCCGGGCTGATATCCATCTCATCAGAGATCAGCAGGGTGGTGACATTGGGTTCGCCGACGGTGTTAAACAGCGCCAGGCTGGTCTGGAGTATACGGTCGCGGGTTTTGATTTTTTTCATATCGCGCCGGGCCAGCCCCTAGAGCTCGAAGCTCGCCCAGACCGGACAGTGGTCGGACGGCCTTTCCATGGCTCGAATGTCGTAGGAAACACCCGCTTTCCGGGCTTTGGGCAGCAGGCTGTCACTGGCCATGATCAGATCAATCCGCAGACCACGCTTGGGGTCTCGCTCGAAACCCTTGCTGCGGTAGTCAAACCAGCTGAAAGTGTCCGCTTCATCAGGATGAAGGTGCCGGAACACATCGGTATAACCGCGAGACTCGACCTGGCCCAGCCATTCCCGTTCCTCCGGGAGGAAAGAGCATTTACCGGTTCGTAGCCAGCGTTTGGCGTTGTCGGCGCCAATGCCAATGTCTTTATCGGTTGGAGAGATGTTCATATCCCCCATCACCACCACGTAGCCGCCCGCTTTCTTGAGCTCGTCCAGGTAACGCATCAGATCCCCGTAGAACTTCTCCTTGGCAGGAAACTTCACCGGATGGTCACGGCTTTCACCCTGGGGAAAATAGCCGTTGATCACCGTCAGCTTTTCGCCATTGACCGTGAAATGGCCGGTAATCAGCCTGCGCTGGGAATCCTCACCATCCCACGGGTAGCCTTTGACAACCTCCTCCGGCTCCGCTTTTGAGAGCAGGGCAACGCCATAGTGGGTTTTTTGCCCGTGGAAATGCACGTGGTAGCCAAGGTCCCGGATTGCTTCTACCGGAAAGTCGTCGTCCTGAACCTTGGTTTCCTGAAGGCCGATAAAATCCGGTGCGAGGGCGTCTATTACGGCTTCAAGCTGGTGCAGGCGGGTGCGGATACTGTTGACGTTGAAAGAGACGAACATCATTTCAAAATACTCTCCGGCGTTGATTCCCGTCGGAGTTTACCATACTGACCCCCGGGGTCTGCCTTGGCAGGGGCGACAGTTTCAGGGGGTCAGTTCACAATCCGGGGTGGTATTCACTTTATAGCGGATATGGGCGGTGTAGTTTTCATCCTGGTTTTTCCGGATATTGGTGAGGCCCAGATAGTCGGAAAGGGCACCCGAGTTGCTGTAACCCAGCACGATGGGGTCGACCAGGAAACGCAGCACCATGCCGGTAGGGCGTATCTGTACGACATGGTCAGCATTCACCCGGTCGTTCTCGACCCGTTCCAGAACGAAACCATAATGCTCGCCCCGGGTAGGTCCAAGAAACCGGAATTCAACCGGCTCGCCAGCCACAACACTCTGCCAATTCTGACGTACGAAGTTATCGAACCCGGCATCCACAACGGTAGTTTCCGGGTATGTCACCTCGAATTGCTCTGAATCGCCGCCTGGCGTCTGCCAGTCGATCACCAAAGTGTCGGGTGCAGGGTAGGTGATCTGCATTTCTTCACTGAATGTCGGCTGAACGAAGTCTACGGACGGACGCAGTACTGAAACCTCGTATTCAAGGTCTTTGCGGGCGAATGACTCGTCCGCGTCCGGTTTGAAGTAGGTCACCTCGTGTTGCCGGGGCCGGAATACGCCTTCCTCACAGGTACCATCAACGGAATGGCGCTCTTCGTAAATGACGTTGCCGTCTCCCGTGCTTGCGGTACCGATGAAACTGAAATCTGCGGCCGCGGCCGGCCCTGCGACTGCCAACAGCGCCACGTAAACTGACCAGGTAGCGCGTTTCATCGAACCAGCTCCGGGTAAAGCGTTTTGCGGGCGAAAAGCAGCAGCGGGAAGACAACCAGCCAGCCAAACCCGAGTGCAATCAGCGATGGCAGCAAGTCTGGCAGCTGCACTGCACCGAGCTGGCTCGCCGACCAATAGGCGAAGGGGCCGGCAAAGGGCGCAAGTACGAAGGGCAGCCAGGCTTTCTTGCTGATCCAGTCGAGGGAATGGCTCAGAGTCGTCATGAAGATGGCCCAGATGGCGACAAGCCAAGGGGGAGTGAGCATCACTTGTCCGGAGCCGTCGTCCAGAATGCCGGTCCGGAACCAGATGCCGTCCAGAACTGAGCCGACGACGGTTCCCAGGCCGATGAACTGAAGCTCGGTCATCCGGTTCTGGCTGACCAGGACAAAATGCAGCACCAGAAATATCACCACGATCCCGGCGCCGATCAGCCCGGGATAAAACACGCAGGCAAACCAGCCTGCCTGGAACAGCAGGAAATTAAGAACGTTACGGGCAGTTTCGGAGGCGATCATACGCTCAAGATGTTCTCGCGTTTGTTGCCGGGCTTGGCGAACACCAGCTGCGCAACGCCAATGGCCCGCTCGCTGAAGCCCGCTTCACAATAGGCAAAGTAAAAGTGCCACAGGCGCCGGAATCCTTCGTCGTAACCCATCGACTCCAGCTTGTCCCGCTGGGCCATGAACCGGTCGCACCAGTCGTGAAGGGTCCTGGCATAGTGGAAGCCGGTATCCTCGGCATGGGTGAGTACCAGCTTGCTTTCTTTTCGAACCGATTCGAGGATGGCTCCGAAAGAGGGAATAAAGCTCCCCGGGAAGATAAATCGCTGGATAAAATCAACGTTTTTCAAAGCTCTCTGGTACCGCTGCTCCGGCATGTTAATGGCCTGCACCAGAGCCAACCCGTCGGGCTTCAACAGGGCGTTAATTTGGGAGAAATAGCTGTTGAGAAACTGAGGGCCAACGGCTTCAATCATCTCGATGGAAACAAGTTTGTCGAATTGCCCCTCGAGGTCCCGGTAATCGTCAAACAGTAGGGTAATCTGGTCCTCCAGCCCCACTTTCTGGACCCGTTCTTTCGCGAGCTCCAGCTGCTCTCTGGAAATGGTCGTCGTGGTGACATGACAGCCATAGTGTTTGGCGGCATGGATCGCAAAGCCGCCCCAGCCGGTGCCGATTTCAATCACCTTGTCCCCGGGCTGGAGGTCCAGCTTCCGGCAGATGGTGTCCAGTTTGTGCACAGCCGCTTCTTCAAGGCTCGATTCGGCGCTGGGATAGATCGCCGACGAGTACATCATGGTTGGGTCGAGGAAGGTCTCGAACAGGTCGTTACCCAGATCGTAATGGGCGCTGATGTTTTTCCGGGAGCCTTCTTTCGTATTACGGTTCAGCCAGTGCAGGCCTTTCAGGGCAGGTTTGGTAACCCAGCTGAACCGGTCTTCAAACTCATTCATACGGTCGACGTTGCGGGTAAAGAAGCGGAGCAGGGCAACCAGATCGGGCGTCGACCAGTCCCCGGCAACGTACGCTTCTGCTGCGCCAACGCTTCCGCCCGTCAGCAGGTCCCGCCAGGTGCTGTGATCGTGGATAATCAGCTCTGCCGGCTGGTACTGGCTATTGCCGTCTCCGAATACAAGGTCTTCAAACCCGGATTCCTTCACCGTCAACTGGCCTTCGCCCAGTAAGCGGAGCTGCTGAATCACCAGGGTCCTCGCAAACCGGCTGAGCGCCGGAAGGCTGCCAGAGTCGGATGACGTGTTTTCAACCGAAGTATTCAGGTTCTCCATGAGCTTACCCTTCCACGAATCTTGTCATTGGTCTCGGAGCTGGTGACATCCAGCCCGGAATCATCATGCCCACGGCGGTAGGCGGTATCGTCTTCGGAAAGCTTGTCCGGGTGGGTATAGAACGGCGCACCTTTGAGCTTGAGGCGCAGGGCGTGCCAGTAAATACCTGCCACAACCTTGAATGCCTCGAGCGGAAACTTTCGAAGACTTCTGTGCACATCTTTACGAGTGAGAGGGGTACGTTGGACTACCAGAGTGGCATCAAAATGCTTGCGGCCCTCTTCCAGAACATTCATGTGAATTCTCAGATCAGGGCCCCGGAAACTGAATGTCCACTCGTAGTGCTGGTTCATGCCGTTGAACGGCGACACGTGAAAGCGTTTGCTAAAACCAAACTGTTCGGTGCGCCAGCCCGCCTGGTTCGGCTCTGCGCCGGTCGTCTCCAGGCAATAGGCATGACGGTCATGCCACGGGGTGTTGGTAATCTGGGCAACGATGACCTTTGGAACCACGCCATCCGCCGGGCACTCGCCGGCGCGGTAGCAGAAATAGAAGCTGACCGGATTGAACACGTAACCAAAGTAGCGCGGATGAGTAATCAGCTCGACTTCTCCATCCGGACGCCAGCCGGTGGCCCGTTCCACGTGGTCACGCACAGCCCCGGACAGGTCGCCTGTCTCCGGACGGAAGTAGTCCCTGCGCTTCAGAGACATCCAGTTGAAACGTTCCAGGGAAAATAGCGGGCTGATATCGGAAACCTGGTTCCACTCGTCGGTGTCCAGGGCCAGCATGCCGGTGCTGTAGCTGAATTCGTGTTGCACCGGGTACTTCCGCCTGTGCCGGACAGTACCCTCCAGCCATTGGCTGTTCACGGTCAAAGCTCCACCCCGAACGCTTCGGTGACCCGCAACGCGCTGCGAACGCCATCTTCGTGGAATCCGTTGAACCAGTAAGCACCACAGAAATGGGTTCGATTTTGGTTACCGATTTCGTCGTAGCGTTCCTGGGCTGCCACCGCGTCCAGTGTGAATACCGGATGGGCGTATTCGAAGCGCTTGATCACCTTTTCGGGGTCGATATCTCGGCTGCGATTGAGGGTCACACAGAAGGTTTCCGGGGCATCATGGAAGTTCTGTAGTATGTTCATGTTGTAGGTGACAGAAACCGGTTCAGTACTGTGGGTCGGAATAAAGTAGTTCCAGGCAGCCCATGCCCGGCGATTGTCCGGCAACACGCTGCTGTCTGTATGGAGCACGACATCGTTGTTCTGATAGGCCATGGCTCCGAGTATGTCCCGTTCCTTGTCGGTCGCGTCAGCGAGCATGGCAAGGGCCTGGTCGCTGTGGCAGCCAAAAATCACCTGGTCAAAGTGGTGTTCTTCGCCCCTGACAGTCACGGTTACACCGTCCTCATGGCGGACAACCCTGTCGACAGGGCTGTTCAGGTGCATGCCATCACCCAGCCGTTCCATCATCTTCTTCACGTACTGGGCAGACCCACCGGAAATCACCCGCCAGGTCGGGCGGTCATCCACAGACAGCATGCCGTGATTGTTGAAAAACTGCAGGAAGAACCGGATTGGAAACTGTTCCAGCACGATTTCCGGTGCTGACCAGATCGCCGCACCCATCGGAACAATGTAGTAGTTCCTGAAATAGCGGGAGTACCCGTTCCGGTTCAGGTATTCCCCCAGTGTTTCTTCGTTATTGATATTGCCGGCTTCAAGGTCTGCACGGGTTTCCTTGTTAAAGCGCAGAATCTCCCTCACCATTTTCAGGAACGGCAGGTTGAAAAGATTCTTTCGCTGGGCAAACAGGGTATTCAGGCTGGTGCCGTTATACTGCAGGCCGGTGCTGCTGCAGTCCACGCTGAAGCTCATGTCGCTGACTTCCGATGGAACTCCCAGCCGCTCCATCAGTTTGATGAAATTCGGGTAGGTCCAGTCGTTGAATACGATGAAGCCGGTATTCACCGGCCAGGTCCGGCCACCGGCTTCGACCTGTTCGGTGTTTGTGTGACCGCCGGCATAGTCACCTGCTTCAAAAACCTGAACATCGTGTTTCTCGGCCAAAAGCCAGGCAGCCGTGAGGCCGGAAACGCCGGCCCCAATGACAGCAATCCGCTGACGCTCACTACTCATCCATTATTTTCCTGTTCGGTGTTGCTTTTACGGGCCATAGAGGCCGACATACGGTCGATCAAGGGCTGGGGAAGGGCGCCCAGCGCTTTCAACATCCAGGTGAAGCGCTTGGGGAATGCAATCTCGTTCTTGCCACGCGCAAGACCACTGACAATGCGCTCCGCCGCATCCTCTGCAGAAACCAGAAAAGGCATTGGAAAATCGTTCCGATCGGTCAATGGTGTCTTGACGAATCCGGGGGAAACCACCACTACGTCGATCCCTTCGGCGTCAAGGTCTGCCCGGAGTGCATGGGCAAAATAGGTCAGCGCCGCCTTGGAAGCGCCGTAGCCTTCAGCCCGGCCGAAAGGGAACCACCAGGCGGAAGAGCTGACGATCACGAGGGTCGCCGGCTGGCCTTTAGCCCGGCTGCGCCTGAGGGCAGGCAGAGCAATATCGAGACATCGCGCCGTGCCAATCACATTGGTGTGAATGTTCTTCTCGATAACGTCACTGTTGTAGTGCGCTGTCTCCAGATATTCACAGGTGCCAGCGTTCAGTATCACCATGTTCAGGTCGCCGTGATTTTCCAGCGTACCTGCGATGGTCTGGAGATCTTCTTTGCTGGTGGTGTCTGCGGCCGCCGGTATAATCCGGTCTGGCGCTGCGGAGGCCAGTTCTTCGAGAGCCCCCTGTCGGCGGCCGGTAATCACAAGCCGGTGACCACCGCGTGCCAGTGCACGGGTAACGGATTCGCCAATGCCTGAACTGGCGCCGGTAATCCAGATATTCGAGGTTTCCTGAAGTCGATCACTCATCCTGCCTGATCCTTGATCCAGCGAATGGCCCTGCCAATCAGCGGCAGGTTTTCGTAGAGCATTTCCCCGGCGTCAAAGTAATCACGGTGGTAGCACACCATCCCGTCCCGGATTTCGAGGTGGCTGATGCCCTGCACCTGGACTTCACGCCCCTTGCGAAGGCGCTTGTGACGAAGGTGCATAACCCAAGGCAAGGCGGCAAACTCACCGTGAACCACGGCTTCACCGAATTCAAAGCGACAGGAGATGACGTTCGCATAAGCCCCGGCGAAATAGTGGGTCAGCTCATCCAGGCCCGATACGGTGCTCAGTGGGTCCTGGAACCGGATATCCTCGCTGTAGACCCGGGAGAGCTTGTTCAGATTACCCTTGTCGAGTTCGTTGAACAGCGCTCTGAAATTATCGAGCGTTGCCGGCACCGCCGAATTACGCGTACCTACTTCGATCTTTGAGGCGGTTGTCATTGCCTGCTCCTCCTCATTTTATCCAGTTCGCGTGTTTCTTCCTGAATGTGCTTGGGTATCGGGTTGAGCTCCCAGATGATGCCAAGCTTCGACATCAGCCATAGCCCATACCAGGTGATGTCAATTTCATACCACCGGAACCCCTGACGAACAGATTGCGGCCAGCGGTGGTGATTGTTGTGCCATCCCTCGCCCAGGGTAAGTAGGGCGAGCCAGAAGTTGTTCCGGCTGTCGTCCGACGTTTCAAATCGGCGCTTGCCCCACACATGGGACAAAGAGTTGATGGATACCGTGGCGTGAAACAGCACGACGGTCGAAATGAAGAATCCCCAGACAAGCATCTGCAGACCGTTGGTCCCCAACCCCGGAGCCCACGCGGCCAACGCCTCGCCCAGCCCGTAAATACCAACGGCGGCGAGAGCCGGTACCAGAGCGTCAAACCGGTTAATCAGCCTGAGTTCCGGGAATTTCAGCCAGTCCCGAATCCGACGTTCGTCGGTCGCAAAGCCGGCGTCACAGGTGAACCACCCCATGTGGGACCACCAGAATCCGCCCTGATGGGGCGAGTGCAGGTCCTGAACATCATCGGAGTGCTGATGATGATGGCGGTGGTGGGCAGCCCACCAGAGCGGGCCGCGTTGGGCCGCACTGGCGCCGAGCACCGCGAATACAAACTGGGCAGGCCGGCTGGTCTTGAACGTCTTGTGGGCAAAATAACGATGGTAGAATCCGGTAATCGCAAACATCCGCACGAGGAAGAAAGCAATCGCGAATCCGATGGCGAATGCGCTTACGCCGGTGTAAAACGCCAGAAGGCAAGCCAGATGGAGCGCAATGAACGGAATAACGCGTAAAAAATTGAATGATCGGGACGTGGTGTCTATGTGATCCGAACCTGCTTCGGAATCGAACCACCTCAGAATGTTTGTAAGCCAATGTTGCATTCGGGTCATACCCTGATTGCCCTTTCTCTTTAATGGAATCTTGATCGCACACTCAGTCTTGATGCCGCTGGTGTTTCATGGAGAGTAGTACGATCTCACTACTGTAATTGGATGCACGATAAATCATGTTTAATCAAACCTTTGATTCGTCACTTATACGCCGTATCGCCATTGTCGGTTCAGGCCTCTCCGGGCTGACCGCCGCTATCCAGCTGCGCGGTCTCGGCCATGACGTTACGGTCTTCGAAAAAAGCCGGGGACCGGGTGGCAGGCTCGCTGCGAAGCGGGTAACCGGCGGGTCAGCAGATATGGGCGCGCAATACTTCACCTCCCGGAACCCGGATTTCCTGCCGTTTCTCCATAAATTTGCCGGCCCTGAAAGCTTCGGACCGTGGGAAGGACGGTTTGGTTTCCAGACGAATGCTGATAAATGGGAGTCCTTCCCTGAGGAGACCCGTTACGTCGGTATTCCCCGCATGACAGCGATTACCCGGGCCCTGTCCGGACACGCTCACGTTGTTACCGAGACACGCGTTGCCAGATTGGCCCGAAACGACCAGTCCTGGTCGCTCTTTTCCACCGCCGGCTCGCACCTCGGCGATTTTGATGCAGTTATCGTTACCGCGCCTCCGGCACAAGCCCGGGAGTTGCTGGCGGACAGTGGCCTCGACGCTCTGGCCTCCCACCTGGACGAGCCGGTGAGCCGGGTTCTGCCATGCTGGGCCGTTGCCGCCCACTTCCCGGTATCGCCCTGGCCGCATCACGAAGGCATGCGCTGCAAGCACCCGGCGCTGTTCTGGGTGGCCAACAACTCCAGCAAGCCCGGTCGAGACGACGAGGGCCAGTGGTGGGTTTTGCACGCCAGCCCAGCCTGGACCGAAGACAATGTGGATACACCAGCCGAGGAAGTGGCCGAAAAACTGTTGGCTGCGTTTCGTGAAACGACCGGCTTCGATACCGGTCCGGACGAAGTGGTTACCCATCGCTGGCTCTACGCGCGTTCTGAAGGCGGAGAACACCCTGGCCATCTATGGTTCCCGGATTACAAGATCGGGCTCGCAGGCGACTGGCTCAGTGGCGGCCGGGTAGAAGGCGCGTTCGACAGTGCCTGCGGACTGGTTGCCGAACTGACGACCGCTCCCACTACTCAGTGAGAGACTCCTGGTTACCGGTGGTCACATCGGGCCGGGTATAGAAATGCGTGATGGTGCCGTCACTGAACTTGCTGAAGAAGGCGCTGACGTCGGTGATCTTCTTCAACGACCGGGTGCGGAGGATAGGTTCGCGCACGAGCACCTTGATGCCGTTAAAGTTGTCCTGAATGTTCGAGAAGCGCGCCCGCATCGAACAGGTCACTACCTGGGCAGGGCTGAGAGAAAGCTCTTCGGCCAACCATGCGCTATGACGTTCGATCCCCCTGGCTGAGAGGTCTTCCCGGGTATCCAGATGGTTCAGTTTCACCCGGTTTACAATGCAGAACGAGAAACTCTTCGGGTGCTTGCGGGCCACTTTCCGAAACGCCTCCCAGAAGAAGTTGTCGGTCAGTTCTGCAAAGTAGGCCATGTCGCTCAGGCAGGTATCCACCCATTCAAAGTTCTCCGGGTCATCGAGCACTTCGTTGATCGCTTCCCGAAGCAGCCAGTCAAAGCCCAGCGCGGTCTTGTGGGCGTAAACCTTGCGGTACATCTGGTGGCGACTGTAGACAAAGTCCTCGAGCGCCCCCAACCCTTTCTGGGTTATGGCCAGCCCCAGCCAGGGTTCGGACACATCCCATCCAAAACGCAGGTTGCTCAGAAGGTGGTCCAGATTGAAACCGCCAATGGTTACCGAAGAGTGAAAGCCGTCCCGCAGCATGTAATCGGCCCGGTCAGCGTCGATTTCGCCGGATACAATCGATGACAGCAGATCCATCACCAGCCCGGGTATGTTTTCGCTGAGCGGTGATCCCGCCGCGGCATCCCCTCCCGCAATAAAGGCCCAGAATGTGCGGGCATGACGACAGAACGTCTCGCTGGGTTTTACGTCCGTCGTTTCCATAATGCCGATAACGTCCCGGGCGAAAAGCCCGGCACTTTCGAGATCCACCGCCATGAGCACATCGTGGGCGACACGCACGGAATAATGTTCGTGTTCCAGCTCATCGGGTTCTTCCGGGTGGTAGGCGGAATAATCCACGCCGCGCCACAGAGCCCGGAAGCGGCCGGGACGGGACATCAGTTCCCGAATGCGCCGGGCCTGGGTGAACTGATGGGAAAAACTTGAATGCCCGCTGTCATGCAGAAGACAGCCCAACCGGATGGTTTTGGCCAGATAGTCGATGGCGTCGAGCTGGCTCAGGCTCAGGTCGGTTTGCTCGCTGAGCTGGCGCTCCCTGAGGTAGGCGTCGATCATCGAGCGGAACATGCGCGTGCCCACATGCATCACACCAATACTGTGCAGAAAGCGGGAATGGGTTGCGCCGGGAAAGACCAGGCTCAGGATGTCGTTCTGGCAGATGTTTCGCAGTCGCTGGAACAGTGGGTGATCAATAACCTGGATCTCGTGCCGGTAAAGCGGAATGCCTCCGTGAACCGGATCCATGATCAGCTTGTCATAGGCTCCGAGTAGATCGTTTACGGCACGTCGCATCAGATGGAATCCTCCGATTTCATGAACTTGGCCTTGTTATATCACAGGGGCGTGCCAGAATAGGCTTAATCAAGCCAATTTATCGTTTATCGCTGGTAGTTTAGGGCAGTCGCCATGACCTCGCGCACCGAGCGCATACTTATAATAGACGCCGATGAAAAGGCCCGTACGGATCTCGCCCGTTACCTTGAAGCGAGGGGGTTCTACGTAACCGGCTACCGGGATCTCGCCAGCGCCAAGGCGCTTTTTGACGATAACATTCCCGATGTCATCTTTGCAGACCTGCCTCCGGAGTCCATCCGGGATCTCGCCAATCGCCTGGAAGAAGCCGAAACATTCACGTCGATCGTCGCCTGTTCGTCCAGCGAGTCCAGCGCCGATGTGGTCAGCGCCCTCAGGGCCGGGGCGGCGGATTTTGTCCTCAAACCCTGCAACGACGACAAGGGCGCACTGGACGACGTTATCGGGAAATTGTTCGACCGGGTCCGGGTCAACCGGCTGAATCAGCTTTACCGGCAGGAGCTTGAAGAGGCAAATCGTGACCTGCGGGACGGCATCGCCGAGCTGCGGGCAGACCAGCGTGCCGGCCGAAAGGTCCAGTTACGGATGCTTCCGGAGCACGAACAGGTGATGAGTGGCCTGCACGTGGACCACATGATCAAGCCATCGCTCTACCTGAGCGGTGATTTTCTGGATTACTTCCGTATTTCCGACGACAAGGTTCTGGTGTACATCGCCGATGTCTCCGGCCATGGCGCCAGTTCCGCGTTTGTAACCGTATTGCTGAAGAACCTGACCAACCGCTTGCAGCGAAACCTTCGCCGGGGGTCCAGTGAAGATATCCTGTACCCGGACCGATTCCTGGAACGCATCAATTCCGAGTTGCTGGATACCGGCCTCGGTAAACACGTAACCGTATTCGTTGGCATTATTTCCCTGAGCGAACGTAAATTGAATTATGCAGTCGGCGCCCATTTCCCGATGCCTATCCTGTCCTTTGAGGGTGGGGAGGCTGCGTTTCTCGAGGGAAGCGGGCTTCCGGTAGGGCTGTTTGAGACGCCGGAATGGGAAGTGTAT
The DNA here is from genome assembly GCF_001266795.1 of Marinobacter sp. CP1. Lineage (NCBI taxonomy): Bacteria > Pseudomonadati > Pseudomonadota > Gammaproteobacteria > Pseudomonadales > Marinobacteraceae > Marinobacter > Marinobacter sp. CP1. Next base: position 4,614,470 of record NZ_CP011929.1, on the reverse strand, counting down.
GAGGTTCCCCTGAACAAACCGTTTCATCTGACCCTGTTTTCGGATGGAATTCTGGAAGTTATCCGGGAAAAGGGACTGGATGAAAAGGAGCGGACACTACTTGAACTCGTATCGGGAGGTCGTCACACTATCGCCTCTCTGAACGAGGCTCTGCATCTGGAACAGATCACAGAGCTGCCGGACGATATCGCTATCGTATCGGTAACTGATACCATGAACGGATCAGATAACACCCCGTCGAATTAGTGGCAGTGTGAAACATGGCTGGTTACAAGATCCTGCAAGCTGAAAAACAGGGCATCTATGTCCTGAAGTTTATTGGGGAAATCCGGCTGAACCTGTGTTCGACGCTGGACAATCTGGTTGAGTCCATCACCCAGGACCCGGAGTTCAAGACCGTGGTGATCGACCTGACCGAGACCGAGATTATCGACAGCACCACACTCGGACTGCTTGCCAAGATCGCGATGGCGGCCCAGAAACAGAGCAACTTCCTGCCCACACTTATTTCGACCAATCCCGATATTACCCGCATTATCACTTCCATGGGTTTCGACAAGATCTTTATTATTGTGCGAGAACCCGCGTCCCGAATTGAAGAGCTTGAAGAGATTCCCTTACTCAGGGCCAGCGAACAACAGGTTCGAGACAAGGTTCTTGATGCCCATAAAGTGCTGATGGGCCTGAACAGCCGAAACAGGGAAGAATTCAAGAATCTGGTGCGCGCTCTGGAATGTGAAGAGCCCGGTTAACTGCGCCGCCCTGGTGCGACATTGCCGGTATCACACCTGATCTGACAGAACGGAAGAACTATGTCTGAACAATCGACGCCCCGGAACACTGAGGCAGCCGCGCCAGTACATGATGTGGCGGTTCTGGGCGGTGGCAGTTTTGGTACTGCCATGGCCAAGGTGCTGGGTGAAAACGGTCACCGTGTTCATTTCTGGATGCGTGGCAAAGCCCAGGCCGAAGAGATCCGCAGCACCCGAATCAATAGCCGCTACATGCCAGGCATTGAGCTGACCGGTGACATTCAGCCCACCACAGACCTGGCGGACGCTGTCAGCAAGGCCGAGATCGTCTTTGTTGCCATTCCGAGCAAAGCCTTTCGGGCCGTTATCCGCGAGAACAGCGACAAATTCCGCGACGAGCAAATTGTCATCAGCCTCACCAAGGGGATTGAAGAGCACGGCTTCAAACTGATGAGCGAGATTCTGCAGGAAGAGATCCCTCGTTGTCGTACTGGCGTGCTCAGTGGCCCCAACCTGGCTGGTGAAATCGTAAACCGGGATCTGACCGCCACTGTTATTGCCGCCAAGGATCCGGATGTACGCCGCTCGGTTCAGGACCTCCTTGGGTGCGAGTATTTTCGCGTTTACGCGAACGTGGATGTGTATGGCGTGGAACTCGCCGGGGCACTGAAGAACATCTATGCGATTGTTGCGGGTCTTGCCTCCGCCCTGGAAATGGGTGAGAACGCCAAGGCCATGCTGATTACCCGCGGTCTTGCAGAGATGAGCCGGTTTGCCGTCAGCCTCGGCGCCAACCCAATGACATTCATGGGGCTGGCGGGTGTCGGTGATCTGATCGTGACCTGCACCTCATCCAAGAGCCGGAACTTTCGAGTGGGTTATGCCGTTGGCCAGGGCCAGAAACTGGACGATGCCGTGGCGGAGCTCGGGCAGGTGGCCGAAGGTATCTATACCCTGAAGCTCGTCAAGCAGAAAGCCGAGGCCATCGGGATCTACATGCCACTGGTTCGTGGGCTTTACGAGATCCTCTATGACAACGCTTCAATCAAGGCGGTCATCAATAGCCTCATGATGTCGGTCCAGAATTCCGACGTAGAATTTATACTGCCGCGGACCATCAGCCAGTAACAGGCCCGCTGAACCGGGACCAGGCCGGAAAGGAGAGAGCCCTTGCAACTGCTCATCATGCGCCATGGGGAAGCTGGCTGGCATACGCTGGATCAGGAACGTGAACTGACAGAGGCCGGCCGGCTTGGCGTGGCTGAGGTTGCCGCTCGCATCGCGGAGTCGCCCTGGCGACCGAAGCTGGTCTGGAGCAGCCCCTATGTGCGGGCCAGGCAAACGGCGGCGATCGTTTCCGAAATTCTCAATTGTCCCGTTGAAGAAAAGATGTTTATCACTCCGGACGACGACCCGGCAGCCTGCCTTGATGCATTGATTGAGCATCACGAATCACCCCTGTTGATCGTTTCCCACATGCCCCTGGTGGGAGGGCTTGCCACGCTTCTGGTTGACGCACACCGCCGGGGCATTCCGTTCATGACCTCCCAGGCCGTCATGCTGGATATGCCAGTAGTCGGTCCCGGTTGCGCTGACTTGAAAGCCCAGTTTCTGCCCTGATATCGCCAGTAAGTAATTTCTGAATCCTCAAATCCGAGCCCGACTATGTACAGCTTTCCAATCGACTACGTGGAGCCGGTCTTCCGGCCTCCCAGTGAAGCCAAGTCACTGATCCTGCCGGTCACCAACGGCTGCTCCTGGAACAAGTGCACGTTTTGCGAGATGTATACGCAGCCGCAAAAGAAATTCCGGGCCCGCAAGCCTGAAGATGTGCTCCAGGACATCCGTAATGCGGCTCGCAGCCTGGGTGGCGTGCGCCGAGTTTTTCTTGCAGACGGTGATGCCATGGTATTGCCGACCCGTCGCCTGTTGGAAATACTGGGTCAGCTCAGGGAGGCTTTTCCGGATCTTCAGCGGGTTTCCAGCTACTGTCTGCCCCGCAACCTCGCGAAAAAGACCGTGGAAGAACTGGCTCAACTGAAGGATGCAGGCCTTGAAATTCTCTATGTCGGTATGGAATCCGGCGATGATGAAATCCTGCGCCGGGTCAACAAGGGCGAAACCTGGGAATCCACCCGCTCGGCACTGCTGAAAATCCGTGAAGCGGGCCTGACGAGCTCTGTCATGGTGCTGAATGGGCTGGGCGGAGAAAACCTTTCGCGCCAGCACGCTATCAATACCGCAACGCTCTGCAACGAGACACAGCCGGATTATCTTTCCACCCTCGTGGTCAGTTTCCCTCAGGGAGAAGAACGTTTCCGGGAGGGCTTCGGAGACGATTTCGTGCCGCTGTCCCAAAAAGGGCTCTTTGAAGAGATACGCCTCTTCCTGAAGCATCTTGAGCTGGATAAGACCATCTTCCGCAGTGATCACGCTTCAAATTACCTCGTGCTGAAAGGCACGCTGGGCCGTGACAAGCAGAAAATGCTGGACCAGGTAAACCTCGCCATTACCAACCCCGGTGCAGCACCGTTGCGCGCGGAGTGGATGCGCGGGTTGTAATTCAGATGGCCGGGAGCCACCGTTATGAGCATGAATCCGGATAATCTTGCAAAGCAGGTGGAGGAAACCGTGAAGAAGGTCGGGAATCCACCCATTGATCAGTGGGACCCCGAGCTTTCCGGGGATATGGATCTTCGCATCAGCCGCGATGGTCAGTGGATCTTCAAAGGCGAGCCGCTGGCCCGAGAAGCAATTGTACGTCTGTTTTCCACCATTCTCCGCCGGGAAAGCGACGGCGAATACTACCTGGTGACGCCCGTTGAAAAGTGGCGCATCCAAGTCGAGGATGCGCCGTTGCTCGCCCATTCCCTGACCGTGACTGGAGAGAGCGACCGTCAGGTCATTTCCCTGACCACCAATGTCGGCGAAACCCTTGAGATCGGCCAGGACCATCCACTGGAAGTGACCACCTATCCGGGCTCCGATGAGCCAAGACCCGTGGTAAAGGTTCGCCATGGGGTCGAAGCGCGACTGGTAACCGCAGCCTATTACGACCTGGCGGAGCATGTTGTGGAACGGAATGAAGACGGACACCCGGTTCTCGGGGTATTCAGCCACGGAATTTTCTACAAAATCGGGCAGGGTGGTTGAAAACCCGTACCGCGGCCCCAGAATTACGGTAGAAAACGCATTAGCTCAGTTGTTAAACTGTGTTTTCATACTTGTTATGAGCCTGGCTCTCTAACGAGGCCCGGTGGTCGTTAGTCCCTCTGTTCAGTCTGGCTGTTCACGATCACTTTCGATTGCCTAAATCAATTAAACAGTCATTGCGGACACGCAAGGAGATCACATGGCCCAACCTCGTGTTGTCACCATCCATTACACGCTCACCAACGATCAGGGAGAGCAGCTTGATTCCTCCCGTGTAGAAGGTCGTGAGCCTCTGTCTTATCTGGAAGGTGCACAGAACATTATCGGTGGACTGGAAAGTGCACTGAACGAAAAGAACGCAGGCGATCAGGTTAAGGTTTCTGTAGAACCTGCTGAAGGCTACGGCGAAGTTAACGAAGAGCTGATCCAGCCGGTTCCGCGTTCTGCATTTGAAGGCGTCGATACCATCGAGCCGGGCATGCAGTTCCAGGCGCAGACCCCGGGCGGCCCCCAGGTCGTTCGTGTGGTAGAAGTTGGCGACGAAACCGTCACCATCGACGCCAACCATCCGCTCGCTGGCCAGACTCTGCACTTCGACGTAGAAGTGGTAGAAGCTCGCGACGCGACTGACGAAGAGCAAGAGCACGGCCACGCTCACTAAGCTTTTCTGAAGCGCAACGAAAAACGGTTCCCTCGGGAGCCGTTTTTTTATGCCAAAAAAAAACGGCCCGCGAGGGGCCGTTTTCTACCGGAATCCGGACTTACATGTTCGGATAATTCGGGCCACCGCCCCCTTCCGGAGTTACCCAGTTAATGTTCTGTGCAGGATCCTTGATGTCGCAGGTCTTGCAGTGAACACAGTTCTGGGCGTTGATCTGGAAGCGCTTTCCGCCGCCATCGTCTTTCTCGACAACTTCATAAACACCAGCCGGGCAGTAGCGCTGCGCAGGCTCATCGTATTTAGGCAGGTTGTCGCGGATCGGAAGTTCCGGATCGGTCAGTTTAAGGTGAACCGGCTGATCTTCCTCGTGGTTGGTGTTTGAAATGAACACCGAGGACAGACGATCGAAGGTCAGGGTGTTATCCGGCTTGGGATAGGTCACCTTCTTGCACTCGGCTGCCGGCTTCATGGTGGCATAATCCGGAGTGGTATCGTGGAAGGTAATCGGCAGGCTGCCGCGCAGGATGTTCTGCTCAAAGTAGGCGATGGCGCCACCGACTATATTGCCGAACTTGTGCATCGCCGGGCCGAAGTTACGCTCTGCGTATAGCTCCTTGAACAGCCAGCTGTCTTCAAATTTCTTCTGGAAGCTGCTGATCTCTTCGCCGCTCTTGCCGTCCTTCAGCGCTTCGAAAACTGCCTCGGCGCCCAACATGCCGGACTTCATGGCGGTGTGGGAGCCCTTGATCTTGGAACCGTTCAGCGTGCCCGCATCACAGCCCAGCAGGAGACCACCCGGGAAGCTCATCTTGGGCAGAGCGTTGTAGCCACCCTTGGTAATTGCACGGGCGCCGTAGGAAACGCGCTTGCCGCCTTCCAGGTGTTTCTTGATTTCCGGATGCAGCTTCAGCCGCTGAAATTCCTCAAACGGGCTCAGATGCGGGTTGCTGTAAGACAGATCGGTGATCAAGCCCACATATACCTGGCCATTCTCGAGGTGATACAGGAAAGAGCCACCGGTGGAGCCAGTTTCTTTCAGGGGCCAGCCGGTGGTATGAACTACGAGGCCCGGCTCGTGTTTGGCCGGATCAATATCCCACAGTTCCTTGATACCGATACCGTAGTGCTGCGGGTCTTTGCCTTCATCAAGCTTGAACTCGTTGACCAGGCGCTTGCCCAGGTGACCACGGCAGCCTTCGGTAAACAGGGTGTACTTGGCGCGCAGTTCCATGCCCGGCATGTAGCCGTCTTTTTCGGAACCGTCACGGGCAACGCCCATATCACCGGTGATAATGCCTTTAACCTGACCGTCTTCAACGATGGTCTCGGCGGCGGCAAAACCGGGATAGACCTCAACGCCCAGGCCTTCCGCCTGCTCGGCGAGCCAGCGGCACAGGTTACCCAGGCTGATAATGTAGTTGCCATGGTTGTGCATGTTCTTGGGCACAAACGCATTGGGGATCTTGGTGGCGCTTTCCTGATTTTTCAGCAGGAAAATGTCGTCACGGGTAACCGGCGTGTTCAGCGGAGCGCCTTTCTCTTTCCAGTCCGGGAAGAGTTCGTTGAGGGCAGTGGGCTCGAATACGGTACCGGCCAGAATGTGCGCGCCGATCTCAGAACCTTTCTCTACCACGCATACGGTGAGTTCCTCGCCAGCTTCCTGTGCCAACTGCATGACACGGCACGCTGCCGACAGGCCCGCCGGGCCGCCGCCGACGATCAGAACATCAAATTCCATCGATTCGCGTTCCACGTTGGTCTCCTCAAACATCTTTAATGGATATTATGTGCCCGCAGGCGAGTTTTTCTGGGCCGCCATCATACCGGTAAAAGTGCCTATAGACGACTGCCTCAAGCCGGTTTACCCGACTTGCATAACCAAAAGGATACCGTATTTGAAGAATCAAACAAACGTTTGTTTGAAATTCGGCCCTTCCTTTGGCATTGTAAGAGCACACTGAAACATGGTGTGTTTTGAGTCGAAATCTAGTATCGTCTCATTGCCTTTCCCGGTCAATACCGGGGAATTGGCTGAAAGTTCAGTCCTGGCGCGTCGTTTGAGGCTATTGATTCTGCTGAGTGTTGCCTCCATTATTAGTGCGCATTGAATTTCGGCAGGCTCTACGCGAGGACTGCAAGTCATAAACCCATCGTAGAAGAACGAGGAATCTATGAAGGTTCTGGTCGCTGTAAAACGAGTAATCGACTACAACGTAAAGGTGCGCGTCAAGCCGGACAACACCGGTGTTGACCTCGCCAACGTCAAGATGGCAATGAACCCGTTCTGCGAAATCGCGGTTGAAGAAGCCGTTCGCCTGAAAGAGAAGGGTGTTGCCAGTGAAATCGTGGTGGTATCCATTGGCCCGAAAGCCTCCCAGGAGCAGATCCGTACTGCACTGGCGCTGGGTGCGGACCGTGGTATCCACGTCGAAACCGACGAGGAGGTTCAGTCTCTCGAAGCGGCCAAGCTGCTCAAGGCTGTTGTTGAGAAAGAAGAGCCGAAGCTGGTCATTCTTGGCAAGCAGTCCATCGATTCCGATAACAACCAGACCGGCCAGATGCTGGCCGCGCTGACCGGCATGGGTCAGGGCACTTTCGCTTCCGAAGTGGTTGTTGAGGGCGATAAGGTTAACGTAACCCGTGAGGTAGACGGTGGTCTGATGACCGTTGCCCTGAACCTGCCTGCGGTTGTCACTACCGACCTGCGTCTGAACGAGCCGCGCTACGCTTCTCTGCCGAACATCATGAAGGCCAAGAAGAAGCCGCTGGACAACATGAGCCCGGCCGATCTGGGTGTCGACATCGCTCCGCGCCTTTCCACCCTGAAGGTTGAAGCGCCTGCTTCCCGTCAGGCGGGTGTGAAAGTGGCCGACGTTGCCGAGCTGGTCGATAAACTGAAGAACGAAGCGAAGGTGATCTAAATGAGCATCCTTGTAATTGCTGAACATGACAACAGCAGCCTGAAACAGGCTACCCTGAATGTTGTAGCGGCTGCCAAGGCCATCGGCGGAGACATCGACGTACTGGTTGCCGGTGAGAACTGTGGTGCCGTTGCTGAAGCAGCTGCCAAGGCCGAAGGCGTTAACAAGGTACTGGTTGCCGATAACGCTGCTTATGGTCACTTCCTGGGCGAGAACCTGGGTGAGCTGGTTGCCGAAGTAGGCAAGGGCTACAGCCACATCCTGGCCGCCGCTGGCACCGTGGGCAAAGACTTCATGCCGCGCGTTGCTGCACTGCTGGACGTTGCCCAGGTTTCCGACATTATGCGTGTTGAGTCCGAAGACACCTTCGTTCGCCCGATCTACGCGGGTAACGCCATTGCCACTGTGAAATCCAGTGACAGCATCAAGGTGGTTACGGTTCGTCCCACGGCCTTTGATCCGGTTGCTGGTGAAGGTGGCTCCGCTGCCGTCGAACAGCTGGACGTTGTTAAAGACGCCGGTTTGTCCCAGTTCGTAAACGAAGAGCTGGCCAAATCCGATCGTCCTGATCTGGCAAGCGCCGGTATCGTTGTTTCCGGTGGTCGCGGCATGCAGAACGGCGACAACTTCAAGATGCTGGAGCAGGTAGCGGATCTGATGGGTGCCGCTGTTGGCGCATCCCGTGCTGCTGTTGACGCCGGTTTCGTACCGAACGACATGCAGGTTGGCCAGACCGGTAAGATTGTTGCTCCGCAGCTGTACATCGCCGTGGGCATTTCCGGTGCCATCCAGCACCTAGCCGGTATGTCTGACTCCAAGGTGATCGTTGCGATCAACAAGGACGAAGAAGCGCCGATCTTCCAGGTTGCCGATTACGGCCTGGTAGCGGACCTGTTCGAAGCAGTTCCGCAACTTGAGGAAGAGCTGAAGAAAGTTATGTAACTTTCTGTCATGCTTGAAAAAAGGCACCGCGAGGGAGTATATAGTGAATTTTGTGTACTTCTGTCGGTGAGTGAGTGAATGCCCCATGAGCAAAGGCTTTTGGGGCATTTTTCATTTTTACACGGTGTGTAATTTGGTGTGTAAAAATAGGAGCGCTTGCTCCAAGGGCTCTGCCCTCTCGCCGCAAGCGGCGATTCACCCGAGGTATTTCACGACCAGCGATGTGATCGAGTGAGAGCACAGATACAGATAACTTCCTCGGGGATGCTTAAAAGTGAGTAATGGTCGTACCACCATACTCATACTGTAGCTGGAGATTGCCACAATAAATTGGCCGCCCGTAGCTCTGATCGCAAAGCGGACATTCTGTTTTGGCAATAATGCAGACAGTATGCGCGGTTTTGGAATGGAGGCGAAGCCGCAACGTAAAGCCGTCGCCGTGCCTGCGATGGTTATGGGACATGCCTATTTTAGCTGGAAATTACAGTCGAAATTCGTAGACCGCGCCTTTACTCCGCTTCTTGGCGCTCCATAGCCGCCGTATGCGTTGACTTGAGACCCAACAACTTTCTGCATTCCAATATGTATTGCATACGTCCAAACCCCCGCGGCATTTCCATTATTTCCGGGGGCTTCTACAACAATTACTAATCCAGGATTTTGCGCAAGGACATAACCCATTTTTTCATCAATACGGATTTGGTCAGGAGGAGTAAACGTGAATTTCCACGTAGACCCAAACTTTTCCGCTGTCGTCCAAACTCCGCCCGATTGGTCTTCACGAAAATCTGTTGCGTCGCGATATCCATGCGTATTCACATCTTTGCATATCGCCTCGAATGCCGGATTTTGGCCTTGCCCGAAAGCAAATGTCCCGGTGGCCGTGAGAACCAGTCCAACGATCAATGTTCTCATACCTATTTCCTCGGCATTGGCCTGTCGTAATCAAATAACGCAAACAGCAGGGGCGCGACGAAAGGAGCGTCCCTTGCCCGTATCTGTTATGCCTAGCTCTCAGGCAGCTCCCGGATAGCTCGCCGAATGTCTGATTCCGCATCATCCAATTCACGGATAGCTCGATCGATATCTGAGCTTCCTTCACCTGACCGGTTCCTCGCGCTCTGAAGAGCAGAAATTGCGTCTTCAACTGCACTCAGGGCTCTTTTCATCCGTCCTTTCGTGTCCATTTACCTCCCCCCTCGTAACAATATGAACTACTTACCGAACTGACAAGGTGTGTTAGGCGACTCCGTAGGCCAAGCTCACCACCAGAAGCGCTGCCTGAATTACTAGCAGAACTAAGCAGCTGTTCTCTGACAAATTCGACAGCCGGTACTGCAACAGAGAATGTTTTATGTCCTTTTCTCGCTGCTCATCAGTGAGCTTTTCCGGATCCCCAGACATTACATTGCCGATACGGAAATACATCTTCTTCATTGCAAGATAGTTATATGTCAACAACGCAATTGATAGTAGAGCAAGCACGACCACAATGACCTTGATCTTCGAAAGATCATCGGCAGAAACCAAGGTGGCCGCTGCGAGAATCAATCCATTCACAGTAAGAAGGGCGTTCCACAAACCATAGCTTGCCTGGAGGTAGCGTTCGATTACTTGTTCTCGTCGAGCTTCGTGCTGATCCTGCATACACGCTTGCCTAACAGCTTGTTTTGTCTGAATTCGCACTAAACCCAGTCGGCTCCTTTATTCTAGATCTGAATCGCAGTGCAAATTTTCAGTCCAGTTCAAAGGGATACTAGCTGCCTTTCCACTATTCTGCGAACCCGGGCTCTGTCAAAAGATTGCACGCGGCTTATCTGTGCACATTTCTGCAATTAAAATCCAGGGGGCTGAAAAAGCTCTTCGCTAAAACAATGAGCCACAAGGATTCCTTGTGAAAAGTGCACAGCACCGTGCAAATTAAACCGCGAGCATTTTGCGGATTTGAGGTGCTTTCATTATATGCCCATAAATTCTACAGGCACCTATGCCGACCAAAAGCCCTCACAGAAACTCAGCTTTAGACCAATTGGTTTGCTCCAGACAGGATGGATTTCTTAGGTTTGAGCCAGGAGAACGGGCGTGAATTGAGAGCAAGGCGAATGTTCGCTTTTGTTTAAGGTATTGCCTGGGATGCGGGACGGTCGCAAAGCGAATGAACTGGACATACTCTTAGCAATTAAGTATGAAGCAGTGGCCAACTCGGCCTCACTTTGCGTAAGGTTATCGTGGAGATTAAATTCATAGAAATGCAGTAGGATCAAAAATGAGAAAAACATTAAGCATGGTAAGCGCACTTTGTCTGGCATCCATTTCAGGGTTGGTCACAGCAGAAGAGATGGGTCAGAAGGCATATGTCGGAGCAAATTATAATTTCGTCACCTATGACGAAGACACTCTGGATGACGAACTGGATTTGGGTGCTCTGTCCGGAAAAGTCGGCGCTAAGATCAATCCGTATGTTTCAGCGGAGCTGCGCGCGGGTTTTGGTGTTGCCGACGAAACAGCCAGTAACGGATCCATATCTGCGAAGCTTGAGCTGGACTACATCGTCGGGGGATATGCCCTGTTTGGTATCCCCAACGAAACTCAAATCTACCCCTACGTGGCACTGGGCTTCACGAAGGGTGAACTGACTGCGACGATCTCCGGCCCTGGTGGCAGCGTCTCGGCATCGGAATCCGAATCAGACCTATCTTACGGCGTCGGTGCCAATGTGGCTTTGACTGACAACGTCGTTTTGAACGCAGAATACATGCAATACATCGATAAAGATGAGTATGAAGTTTCTGGAATATCCATTGGTGGATCATACCTATTCTGATTACTCAGCCCCGGGGGCTCTATCTCCGGGGCTCCGATCTTCTCGCCAGATTTGATTAGAATTACTCACCTAGACGGTCTGCTCGACACTTGGAATCTCAATACGAATGCTCACAATCGCTTTAGAGATCGATTCATTGCAGAACCCCGGCTTGCCCTAAATCCCCTCAGCCGCTCCGGTCACACCAACTGTATAGACCACTTTTTACCTTACTTGTGCGATGGCAACGAAAAGATCTTCTCGTATAGTAAATCGCGGATTTGGTTAAAGTGCCACTGTGACCTGCTCCCCTTAGAACTAACCGTTATTCACTGAGTAATTTTCATCATTAACCCTTATTCCCCGCACTGGGTGCGCCCGTAGTTGCAAAAATCGGGCTTCGGCGGAAAGTAAGTTTGTTTGATTTTCTGGGGCTGGTGCGGGTCGACGCGAATGTTCACTTTTGTTTAACTAAACAACTGAGCTGAACCTGAGGTATTTGACGACCAGCGATGATCGTTTAAGATAAAGTTGCGGTACAGGGAGAGGTCCCGATGGCCGCGACCGGCGATGCGGGGGCGTGCCATTAATGGCTAACCCCCGAATCCCTCTCTTCCAGCAACTCCCTCAAGAAGCTCGCCCGCCTGGTGGCATTGCTTACCGATTTTACGATGGACGCAAAATCACTAGCCTGCCCGACAATGTGTATCTCTGCCTCGGCACGGGTAATCGCCGTGTAGAGCCACGCACGGTCTGAGATTCGCCCCTTCTGGACTGCCACGATGATTCTCGGGAACTGGCTTCCTTGAGCCTTATGGAGCGTGATTCCGTAGCCAAGCTCCATGCAATCGAAGACTTCATCCGTAATTGAAATGTCTTCGCCGGTATCCAGGGTCACGACACCAAAGGTTTCCTGGCCATCCTGAGTGTCGCGCTCTGTTGAGGATAAGGTGCCAAGAGACCCATTCTGAATGCCGATGGTGTAGTTGTTCCTGGTGAAGAGGATCGGGTCGCCCACTCTCATATCGAGGAAGAATTCATCGCCATGCAGTCTAAACTGCAAGCGCTCCCCATCCGGATTGATCAGCCTTTGGCACTGACGGTTCACCTCCCCAACGAGAACCTTGGTGGCTCCGATGATCTGGGTGTTATAGGGTGACTCCGCGTACAAGGATTTGCACTTATCGACCACCTGCTGCGGAGGCGTCTCGTGGAACGTGATTGCGCCAACCGATAGCGATGGAGGCACCTCGCCCCGATTGATGGTCGCCGAGTATTCCGGGATGCCCGTTGAGCCTTCTTGGCGTTTGACGATGTTCAACTCAACTGTAGCGATTGCGCCGGATTCAACGATGTCTGAGAGCACTTTGCCACAGCCGATGGCTGGTAGCTGGTTCGGATCGCCGGTCAGGATGATGCGTACCGAAGGATCGAGGTGCGTTACGATCCGATACATGGTCGGCAGGTCGATCATACTGGCTTCGTCGATGACCAGGAGATGCTGCGCCTGTTCTAGTGACGGCGAGATCGGCTCTTCCCGCAACAGGCGAGCAATTGTCATGGTGAAGAATCCGATGCTTTCGTGCAGTCGCATGGCTGCTCGCCCCGACAGAGCGACGGCATGAACCTTATAGCCTAGTGCGGCATAGGCTTTGAGCACGGTACGAAGGACCGTGGTTTTACCCGTACCGGCACCACCCGTGATGCAGGACACCGAATTTGTCAGGCTCGACTCGATCGCTCGGAGCTGCTGCTCAGTCAGGTCGTAGGGCAACTCCTGAACGGCTTCGGTGAGCGCCTTGAAGACGGATCCATCTTCATCCTTGATGGCGGCCAAGGCCTTGAGCCGCTTGGCAACGACCGACTCCATCATGATTTGTGCGGTAGGATGGTAGGTGCCGGTTTCTGGCCTGAGAATGAACTGGCCGTTGCGATAACCGCTGGCGAACGCCTCTGCGACCAGGGCTTTATCGCCCAGAAGCTTGATCACCTCGGGCCTGAGCGCCTGATGGGAGGCGTAGGTGTGCCCCTTTTCTACCTCTTTTCGTATCGCGCTTTCTAAAGCAGCGGTGAGCCGCACCGGTGCCGATTTCTCCATGCCCATCTGTTCAGCGATGGCATCGATATCGGGAAAAGACATCCCGAATCCGAGCAATGCGTAAGGATTGCTCTTGAGTATCTCAACGGTGCGATTATCGTGGTATTTCAGGATGCGTTGCTGAATGCTCAGCGGCACTCCCAGAGAAGCCAGCCAGTTCGCATGCGCAAGGTTTTTGTACTTGGCGTAGCCCTTGTATAGCGCGGCTACCGAAACCTCGCTGAGAACCTCGCTGAGACGGCCTCTGTGCTCGGAGGTGTCGGACTGGAGCATGGGGTGCAGATCGCTGCCAAAAGCGTCCCAGAGGGCTCGTGCTTTGGCCTCACCGATACCGGTGAACTCCTTTTCATTGGCAATAAAGCGGATCAGCGTCTCACCCGTTTCCGGCAGCGTGCACTCCATCTCAGCTGGGGCGTCATACAAATGCTGCTGAAGCTCATAATCGCCTGCCTGAACGTTCTCCAGCGTCCTCACACCACGCACCCGCCATTGCTGGCCAACGGACGGCTTGATAGGCAGGGACTGGTCTTCGCATCGGATGCTGACGATGTATTTGCCCGAATTGATTTTGTAACTGTCGGCTTTAAGGGGAATGCCCGTGAAGATCGTGTATTTATAGCCGCTATGCTGGCAGCTGGTGACACGGAAATACTCTTCACGCATCGGGCGCGACTCCGAACTCTGTGAGGACTTCGGACAGTTCACCGTAACGTTTTAGCTTGGCTTCGAGGGTTGCCACCCGGGCCTTTAGCTCAATGTTCTCCTGCTCCAGCACTGAGAGCCTTCTCGATTCCCTGGCTCTTTGGTTAACGCTGGGATCATAGCGCTTCGGTTCTGATCGCTGGGCCTGGGCAGTTTCGGTCAGTTCTGGCAGAACACCCCGATCACGCAAGCTCTGCTCCAGATTCTCCAGTGCCGTTTTAATGGCCGGGTTCTGGCGCAACGCGCTCTTTCCGACGCCTATGGCTTTGGCCATTTCGCCACGGTTTAACTGGCCCCGAAAGATGATCTGCTTAAAATCATCATCCGTCTGGGTGGCCGCCCAGCTCTGGAAGGCACTCAGGTTCTGACGTGCTCTTTCCTGACCATTACTCATCCATTTCCCCCAGGATCTTCTTGAGCCCGGTCAGGAAGCCGCGAGGCAGGATTTCCGTACCCAGCTCATCTTTCACTTGGCCCAGTGCGTTCGCTCTAAATCCGAGTTTCTCCAACCATTCCTCGGTGCAGACGGTTTGCAACGCCTTGATCTCGTTTTCCGAACAGATCCCCTTTAACGAGGGCAGCAGCTCCACGCTGGCTTCAGACTGGGGCTCCACATAGGTCGTGGGACGCTTATCAATCACGATCTCGGTTGTGCTCTTGAGCATGTTCGCTTCGCTTCTGTAGCGATCCCGCTCCCGAATGATCTGTCCGAACAGCGCACGCACCGCCGCGTCATCAATGCGCTCCAGCAGTTGGTGGTCCTGGCTCATTCTCTTGGGTGGCCCCACCGGTGGCTTCTTCGTGGTGGTCTTTGCCTTGGCGGCCCACGCTTCGACCAGATCCCGATAATGCTTATTCGCGGTGGCACGAATCGACTGATAGCCCACACCGCCATCTTCCTCGGATACGCGCCCAATGGTGGTGATGGAAAAGTCCCGAGCACCGGAGTCGAAGTAGGCGCTCAACGTTTCGTGGAGCTTATCCAGAGATGCCTTCGTCTTCGCGGTCTTGCGGTCTTTTAGGGTGTCCAGAATCGCATCAACATCGATGTTCATTCGGACACCTCCAAGGCCGGAATCCGCTTCAGAGCGCCTGACGACAGCGTGATCGGGGTGATTTGTTTGACTGCCTCAAATCCGGATTTCAGCAGCCCATCGTTCTCCAGGTACTCTTGCGCTTCGATGTAATTTGTTGCGATTCGGTAGCCTTCCATCCTGTCGTCTGGGTCCGCGATCTTAGCCATCTTTCGAACGAGCGCATTACCCACGATCAACTGTGTGTTTTCGTCCATTTCCAGAAAGACGGGCTTGTACCCGGAGCGGGCCATCATTCGGCTCAAGGCATTGGTGCGCTTGGCAATCGCAGGCGTCTTGCGCAGGTCGTCCTGAAGGTCGGGGTAGAATTCAGCGTCCTCGCAGAGCAAGGACAGGTGAAGCAATTCCGAGTCGGTTTCGATGAATTTCATGCTGACATTGAGGTCTTCCGCAGATCCCACGGCAATCAGCTTTTGACTGTCATCCCCCTCAGTTCGCCCATTCTCGATCTGTACCACTTTGTTGATCAGATTGAAGATGGCGATGTAGTCTTTGGCGTACGCATCTGCCTCCACGCGCTGCTTCTCGTACCGACGCTCCAGCGCCTGAAGTTCGCTGTGCTTGAGAAACGGTTTATCTTCTTCTTCGGCGATGAACATCTCATCCTTCAGAGCCTCTAATTGGCCTTCAATCTCGACGGCCAGTTCAGCCGCCTGGTGCGCTTTGTAGCTGACTTGATTGAACTTGGAATTCAGAGCTGGCAGGTAGGTCGCATCGGTGATGTGCCAGCGACAGCGGGGGCAGTTTTCAGGGCCATGGGGTACCGGGCCATAAACCCTTGAGTGTGCCGACGCAGCATCTTTAATGAGGGGGCCGCCGTTCCAGCAGCCGCCAACGGTGGACAGTTCATCCGAACGCACGGAGTTGCCGCCGACCAGGCATAGACCGGTGGCCCGCTCTTCCCAGCCAATCGGATTCCGGTTCGCCAGCACGGCTTCGACAGAGTTGTATGTATCACCGAGCGACGCAGTGCGAAGCTGGATCTGCCTCATCTCTGCGTCCTCAAGAAAGTTCTTCAGGGACGTTTCCCCGCGTTCAACTAGGGCGGAGTCGGCCTCGCTCATTTTTTCGGCCATCACCGAGGGCGTGATCTTGTTGTAATAGATCGTCATCAACAGCCGGGTATGACCGGCCAGTAGCTTGGAGATCACCGGCAACGGCAGATCGGTGTCCATGGTGTAGCAAGTAATCAACGACACTCGAAGGCTGTGAAGCGGGTATTCCGTTGCCACCTTGGATGATTCTTGACCCTCGTAGTCCTCGTCGTAGTCTTTCACAAACCGGAGACGGTCACCATCCTTCATCCTCAGGCCTGACTGGAACAGTTCTTCTTCCAGTTTCGACAACAGTCGATACCAAGGATTAGCAAAAGAAACGTGGCCAATCGGGAACGCAGAATTTCGGTCCCGAAACAAAAGGGCAAACTCGCCCATTTCTGCTAATTGCTTCTTGGATTTGGTTGCGCCAAGATCGCGACGCGAAAGCTCTGTACCACCGATCAACCGGTTAATCGGGTTGTATTTCTCTTGCCAGTTGCGGAGTTTTTCCAGCCAATACAGCAGTTCTTCGTGCTGCCAGGGGATGGTGTAGCCGCGCTGAGGCTCGTCTTTGTTTTGGTCGGCGGTTTTGTTGGTCGAGACATACAGCCCGGTGGCATAACTCTCCGTCATCGAGTCATAAATGCGCCGGAAGACGCCTTTCTGATAGGGGCGTTTCGGGGTTCCGTACCTGAATGGATGCTTGATGTTCTCGACCCAATGACCGCGCTCGTAGCGCCAGGTATCGCCTTCACCGGAGTCTAGAAGCCGCACCTGGTAAGAACGAAGGGGCAGATGGAGCTTAGTAAATAGAAACATCGCCATCACAGGCGACCAGACCTCATGGATCTCAACTTTCTTATTGTTCCTGTTCACAATCCGTTTACGGGCAATGCAATCCGGATCATCGGGATCAATGACCTCCGGATGTACTTCCATCCACGCCTTATTGCCATCCTGAAGATGATCGATAGCCCACCGCCAGTCCCGGAAATGAAACCCGACCCATGGCGTTTTATTGCCGGGGTCATCGGTTGGATAGGGGCAAAGAATGTGCCTGGCTTGCTGGATATAGCGATACGGTAACGGGCTGTGGGCGGTTTCGGTGTTTGATATATCTCTCTTGATTTTATCGAACGGATTAGAGAACAGGGGCCGCTCGACGCCGTTATCGTCCTCGGCGATCAGATGGTGGTTGAGGATGTAGTCGCAGAATTCGACCGTGCACGAAATGAACTTATAGACCTCTGTATTCACTCCACCGCTAGTCAGAAAGGCCTCAAACTCTTCACTGGATACTTTGTGGCCGCTCGGATGGCCCTTGAACATTGTGGCCACGTCAGCGGCATACGGGGCCTTCGCGTTCAGGTAAAGAAGAAACTTTCTGATACCATCCAAATACACTCTTACGGCTTTGTCTTGCGTTTTTAGCCATTCAACGGCGTACTGCTGCCATTGCAGCCAGTCTTGCCCCAGTTCCTCAGTCACCCACCCCAGCGTCAGATCCGTGGTGTAGCCTTTCCTTCCTGATTTCTTGCTCATGTTATCGTTTCCCTAACCGTGGATTCTTGCCGGTGAAGTGGCCGTTTGGATCGAGGTCTTCAAAGCCGTGTTCTGCCAACGTCTTCCAGTCGAAAGAAGCGGGGGTCTTTTCTTTATCCGATCCCAACTGAAGTTGTTGTGTTGCTTGGGACAGCGCTTCTGAGACTTTCACGCTGGAGGGCATGGTGTAAGGAACCTGAGACTCCAGGCTTGCGTGGTGCAGGCACTTTTTGCGAATTAGCGGATCGACCCCAGCATCCGTCAATCGACGGCCATAGTTGTGGCGATGGCCATGAGGGTCTAACCCTACGGTCTTGTCGGGTTCGAGACCAATTCGTCTTAACCCAGCCGCATAGTTTTGGTTGAAGGAATTGTAGGTATAGGGGTTGCCCAGATACCGAGAATCGAAGTTGATAAACGCATAGGGGTGATGGCACTCCACCGATGCTCGGAAAACCAAATACTGTCGCCACAGCGACATGAATACCCGGGCAAACTCTTGCGGGAAGAAATACGCCTCCAGGTAACCATCCTTGTGGTCTAGGGTTTTGGATTTCCAGCCGAGAACCTGGGTGTTTTGCATCTCCTGGCGCGGTATGCGTGAGTACTTTTCTTGTAGGTACGCCTTGCGGGTTTGTATCCCTTTTCGGGACTTCCATCCTTCAGGTGCCATACCTTCTATCTCGTTGTAGATCCTCACGATTGCCCGATCCGGATCGGAGGGGTCTTCAAAGACATCTGTGACCCAAAGCAACAGTGCTTCGCTACGCCTCAATCCGGCCGCGTGCATCAGGAGCACGATAAGCTTGTCCCGCAGCGCAACTCCCGGGTCTTTGGCTCCTCCCAAGCCTTTCATGTAGAAGTCTTCAAACTTTCCCGTAGGGAAGGCGATGGCATCGTCATTGGTTTTTGCCAGAGGTGTTCTGCCCTTGATGCTGCGGGCTCTCTTTACCGTGGTATTAACCGAGGTGTCTTTAATGTGTCCGAGGAAATCGTTCTGGTTGCGCCTAAACCAAGCGGCATACTGGATGCGCTCCTCATGTCGAGTGGCCGTGCGCAAGGTATTAAGAGGCTTGGCCAGACCTTTGTCTGAGAGCCAATTGGTGAAGTTCGTCAGATTGCCGATGTGACGATTTATCGTGCCAGTGCTGGCCGGTATCCAATAAAGACCAGAGGGGTCTAATCCATCTTCACCGATGGTGCCGCTGTAGAGCCGACGGACAAAGCCCGCGAACAACTCTTCGGGTTCATGGAACATGCCTTCGTTGGCATCCATGAACTCGATGAGGAGTCTAATCGACTGAATATGGTTGGTGATGGTTGAAAGCGAGGTGCCATTTAGGTGAAGGCTAAGCACATAATCTGTGACTGACCCCAGAACCCCTTGGTCGGTCAGAATGACCGGGATCTCTGTGGCCACTCCACTTTTGTCCTGAACTACCTTGGCTGTAACCTTCGTTGCAAACATTCTTGAATCCTACACATATTACACATTATTTACTATACATATAGTGCAGTCTTCAGGAAAAAGAAACCCCCAGTTAAGGGGGTTTTTATCAAAATTACACAGTTCTATGTACTATACAGAACTTCGGGTGCCTTTTTCTTTTGGGTGAAACCAAAATACCTGCCATGATACCCGGCCCCGACTGTTGAAGCGGATACACGAACCATGACCACGATGCCTTTTGACGCGTTAGCCTGCCCACTGGACGGCTGCCCGCTCGCGCCCAGCGAAAAAACCTGGCGGTGCGAGAATGGCCACAGCTTCGATGTTGCCCGGCAGGGCTACGTGCATCTGCTGCCGGTCCAGAAGAAACGCACCCTGGACCCGGGCGACAGCAAGGAAATGGTCGCGGCCAGACAACGGTTCCTGAACGCAGGCTTCTACACACAGATCGCCGAGGCCGTGAGCGATCTTGCGCTGAAGGCGCTGCCGGGTGGGGGGATTGGCTCAGTACTGGATGCCGGTTCCGGAGAGGGCTATTACCTTCGCCACCTTTCGGCCGTGGCCGGCGACACAGGCCTTGCCCTGATTGGCGTTGATATTTCCAAATGGGCGGTCCTGGCAGCGGCGAAACAGGATAAGCAGACTCGATGGGTGGTTGGCAGCAACGCTAACCTGCCAGTACTGCCGGAATCGCTGGATCTGGTGCTTTGCCTGTTTGGTTTTCCGGTTTACAGCGAGTTCGCCCGGGTGCTCAAGCCCGGCGGCCAGGTTATCCAGGTGGATGCCGGTGCGGACCATCTGCGGGAGCTGCGAGAAGTCATCTACCCGGAAGTGAAGCCACCCGGAGATTTCGAGAGCGCGGCCCCGGAAGGCTTCCGGCAACTGGATTCAACCGTGGTACGGTTCCCGCTGACCCTCCCGGACCAGGCCAGCATTGCCGATCTGCTGGCCATGACCCCACACCTTTACCGCGCCAGTGCCGAGGGCCTGGAGAGGGCCGCGGCCCTTGAGTCACTGGAGGTGACTGTCGACGCGACTCTGAAACGCTTCGAAAAGCTCTGACCCGGGAACTCACTGACCGTCGTCTGAGCCGGGGGGCTTTTGTCCTTTGCGTGAAGCGAGCCGTTTTTCGGCCTTGCCGATGATCAGGGTGTCCGCGAGGATGTGGAGCGCCTTGTTGGTGGTGCGCACGGTTCGATAAATCTGCTGACTGGTCTGGTCATGGGTGGCCCGTGCTTTACGGGCCGTCTGCCGGAATTCTTCATCCTTCGAGAACAGATCAATCAGCCCGAATGTGGTGTTGGAGATCGCCTTGTGAAGCTTCTCCACCGCACTGGCACCGCCGGAAACGGAGTCCTCCAGCAGCCGGGCCCGGTTCCGAACCTCAAGAAGGTCCATTCTGCTCTTCTGGATGGCGCTGTGTGCCGCCACCCGATGGGAATTGAGAATCCGGGCTTCACGGCGGCAGAGCAGCAGCTGCCAGTAGGCAATGCAGAACCCGCTGAAGGCCAGAAGCAGTAACAAGATTACGATTACGCTGGTGATCATGACAATGCGCTTCCATCAAGCATCTTGAATATCCCAAACGTCGTGATCATCGATACTCGATCTGCATGTCCACATCGATTTCACGCTCCGACATCTCTTCTTCGAGCTCTTTCATCACTTCCTGATACACCATCTTGCGCACCATGACGGGGAGTTTATCGGCCAGCACCCTGGCAGAGCGTGATTCCCGCTTCGCCAGGGCAATCGGATTCAGCACCCGCAGCGTAATAACCAGCTCCGGTTCCTGCTCGGAATCTGCGATATCGTCGTTCTCCATCATTCGGGCGATCACTTTACGCTGTTCAAAAACCTGCCAGCAGACAAAGCCACTGAACAGGACAAGCAGGATGCTCAATGCCATCAAAAAGGTGATCAATTCGAACCTCCGGAAATCGTTTTGTGCACTGCCTTGCAGTGTGCACCATCATTTATGACAAACGATTGGCCGTGACGACGGATTCCCGTGTGCGGCCAGGAAAGTAGAACGAGCGCTCAAAACTGTTAATATCGGTTGCAGTTGTGTAATGAGCTACGCAGAATCAACGAGTTAAGGCCAACTATTTATACCAACAGAGGATTGTTCATGGTCTGGTTCAAAGCGTTTGCAAGTGGTTTTCTCGCGACCCTGGTGTTTCATCAGGGCCTTTTCGCACTGTTCTGGCTGGGCGGAATTGTACCCTCAGCACCGTTTAACCTGTCACCGGTACCGCCGTTCGGCGTTCCCCAGGTTGTGTCACTGGCGTTCTTCGGTGGCCTGTGGGGCATGTTGCTCTGGCTGATTCTCGGCCGCCTGGCAGGGGTGAAGTTCTGGCTGGGGCATGTCATTGTAGGGGCAGTAGGTCCCACGGCAGTCGCCATGCTGGTGGTCTTTCCCCTGAAAGGGCTCGATGTTTCTGCCCAGACCTGGGTAGGCGGACTTCTTCTCAACGGTTTCTGGGGCTTGGGCGTGGCTGTATTCATGCGCCTGATGGGTGCGAAAGCGCCTGTCGGAGTTCGCTAAACTCCGAACCATTACCTAATCAACTCTCTATCAACTTGTTTGCAATGCAGCTGACTAAGGAAGAGCAATGACCAAATCCGCTGAAACGGCCCATGATCTGGTGGTGTTCGGTGCCACCAGTTTCGTCGGCCAGATTCTTACCCGTTACTTGCTCGAAACCTATGGCGTGGGCAAATCGGTAAAATGGGCGATTGCCGGGCGCTCCGAGAGTAAGCTCAACGCGCTCAAGAGCGAGCTTGGCGACAACGGCAAAGACCTGCCCGTGATTCTGGCCGACGCATCGGATGAAGCGGCGCTGAAATCCATGTGTGAGCAGACCCGGGTAATCATTTCCACCGTCGGCCCCTATGCCCTTTATGGCGAGCCGCTGGTCCAGGCCTGCGTGCGCAGCGGCACCGACTACTGCGATCTGACCGGTGAAGTACAGTGGATTGGCAAGATGGTGCAGCGCTACGAGGAGGAAGCGAAAGCGTCCGGTGCGCGCATTGTTCACTGCTGTGGATTTGACTCGATTCCGTCTGATATGGGCGTCTGGTTCCTGCAGAACCAGGCAGAGCAGACCTTCGGCGAACCATGTCGGGATGTCCGCATGCGGGTTAAAACCGCCAAAGGCGAATTCTCAGGCGGCACCGTTGCCTCCCTGATGAACGCGGTGAAGGAAGCGTCGGCCGATCCAAAACTTCGGAAACAAATGGCCAATCCGTTCTCCATCTGCCCGCCGGAACATCGCTCCAAGACCCGGCAGCCCAGCCTCAAGGGCGCCGAGTTTGATAAGACGTTCAACGCCTGGCTTGCTCCCTTCGTGATGGGTGCCATCAATACACGGGTGGTGCATCGCTCCAATGCCATGCAGAACGCGCGGTACGGCAAGGAATTCACCTACGATGAAGCCATGATGACCGGTCGTGGCACCAAGGGCCGGCTGGCTGCTTATGCGATCACCGGCGGCCTGGCGGCGTTCTTTACCGCCTCGGCGATCAAACCGACTCGCTGGCTGGTGGAGAAGTTTGTCCCTCAGCCGGGCGAAGGCCCAAGCCCCGAAGCCCAGAAAGCGGGGTTTTATGATCTGCGCTTTGTTGGTCGCACCGAGGACGGCAAGACCATCATCACCAAAGTGACCGGCGATCAGGATCCGGGCTACGGTTCCACCGGCAAGATGTTGGGCGAAGCGGGCATGTGCCTGGCGTTCGATATTCCGGCGGATCAGCCAGGTGGGTTCTGGACACCGTCTTCTCTGCTGGATGGCAAGCTGATGGACAGGCTTACCAGCAAGGCGGGGCTGACGTTTGAGGTTCTCGAAACCCGCTAACCACTCAGGTAGATCACACGGTCGGTGCCCGGAAGGGCATCCGACCCGTGGGCGAGACTGACCACGGTTTTCCCTTCCAGAAGCGATTCCATCCGTTTTGCTATCCTCGACCGGGTCTCAGCATCCAGGCCAGTGAACGGCTCATCCAGTATGACCAGGGGAGCTGGATTCAGTAACACCCGCGCCAGTGCCACTCTTCTTGCCTCGCCGCCTGAGAGTCTGCTTCCGGCGCTGCCCAGCCAGGTATCGAGTTGATCAGGTTCGGTAGCGAAGCGCTCAGCCAGTTCCATCTGCTCCAGCATGCTCCAGAGTTCCGTCTCCGAAGCCTCCGGAGAGCCCAGTAACAAGTTGGCCCGCAACGTGTCTTCAAACAGCACGGTTTTCTGGGTCAGGTAAACGCAATCCCTCCGCGCCAGGCTTCCCTGAGCAACCGGCAAAAGGCCTGCGAGCACATCGGCGAGTGAAGACTTTCCACTGCCGGAGTGGCCCAGAATACCGATGCGCTTGCCATCCTCAATCTCAAGATTGAAGCGCGTGAAAAGCGGCGCGTAACCGGCGTGCTTCACCGTAACATTGTCTGCAAGAAGGGCGGTTTCCGGCGGTAATTCGTGCTTTTCGTTGACAGCCTGCCGTTCCTCTTCGCGGCAATCGCGGTTCAGGCGAGCCGCGGAGGCGATGGTGGCTCCGAGCTTGCCAAAGGCATCAGGCAGCATGGCATAGACCTCAGCCAGTCCGAGCAGAGCAATGGGCAGTAAAACCAGCACAGGCCCGGATAGCGTGCCCGCCTGGAACAGGGCAAAGCCCGCCCAGAGCGCCAGGACCGCAGAGAGATTTACCAGCAGATGGGTTCCCGCCAGGTGCCAGCCCACACGGGTGTCCGTTTTTGCCTGCTCTGAGGTTACCTGATGGGCCTGGCGCATAAGCCAGGCAGCATGTTTGCCAGTGCGACCGGCAGCAGTAAGTTCCGAGAAACCTTCAATATGTTCGATGACCGCCGTTCGCAATTCTTCCTGCCGGTCGCTTTGCCGGGCCGCGAGTTGCCAGGCCCTGAGGTAAACACCAACTGTTGCGACCGCCAGAGCAATCACAAGCAGCAGTCCCACTAGTACAGCGGTTCCAACATCAAACAGAATGGCTGCCAGCACCAACACCAGGACGGTTACCAGGCCAGCCAGAGCCGTAGGTGCGATCAAGCGAAGGTATAGGGTATCAAGGGCATCGACATCGCTGGTCAGGCGCGAGAGCCACTGGGCGCCACTCAGCTCTCCACGGCGGACGCGCGTGGCGCGGGACAGCCGAGAGAACAGGTTCACGCGGATGTCTGTAAGCAGTCTCAGAACCGTATCGTGGTTATACACCCGTTCCAGATACCGGAACACTGTTCGGGAAACAGCGAAAAACCGGATAGCGCCACCGGGCACGTAAAGGTTGATAGTGGCCGCCACCCCGGCAGCCAGGAGCAATCCCACCAGCGCCGTTTTGGTAAGGAACCAGCCAGACACAGCCAACAGCGCAATGCCGGAGAGCAGGGTAGCGAGAATCAGAAAACCACCTACCACCAGGCGTCCGGGCCGCTTTAAGATCAGCTCCAGCCACGGTTTCAGCTCACGCATCGCGAACCTCCCCGCCGGAGACCAGCAGAACCCGGTTTGCCAGTGTGAGCAACGCCTGGTGATGGGTAGAGAAGATCAGGGTCTTGCCGGCTACCGCCAGTTTGTGCAGGGCCTCCAGCACAAACACTTCACTGTCGCTGTCGAGGCCCGCGGTAGGTTCATCCAGCAGAATCAGGTCATAATCTGCCAGGAAAATACGCGCCAGGCTCAGCCGCCGGGCCTGTCCGCCGGAGAGGCCCTGGCCCTCCTCAGATACCGGGCTGTAGATGCCCTGTTGCCGGCTGTCCAGCAGGGAACCAAGGCCGACATTGCGCAGGGCGGTTTCAATGGCAATATCGGAGGCATCTGGCGTAGTCAGTCTGAGGTTATCGGCCCAGGTACCCTGAACCAGGAAGCCTTTCTGCCCCAGCCAGCCGAACCGGAAACTTCCCGCTGATTCGCCAAACAGGTGGAGCTCACCGGTATCCGGTGCCATAAAACCGGCCAGCAGATGCAGCAGGGTAGACTTGCCGCCGCCCGAGGGGCCGGTGAGGGCAATCACTTCGCCTTTTTGGATGGTCAGCGCCAGATCCTGAATCACGGGCTGATCCGACCGAAAGCGTTTGCTGGCGGACCGAAACTCAATGCGATCATCCGCACCTGCTACCGGGTTGCCATCTGTAGACGTGTCGAAGTGCGCTGGCGAACCAAGCCGTTCAAGAATTTCTGTGCCCGCGCCCATGGCCGCTGCGCGATCATGATAATGCTGTGACAGCGTCCGTAAGGGCTGGAAGAACTCCGGGGCCAGCAACAGAATCAGAAGCCCGGAAAACAGCGTGAGATCTTCGGACGGGCCATAGGTGATGTAGCCCAGCAAACCAAAACCGATGTAAATGGCGATAACGGCAATGGCCACTGAGGCAAAGAACTCCAGGACCGCGGACGAGAGAAACGCAATCCGCAGTGTTTTCATGGTAACGCGCCGATAGTGATCGGACCGTTTGCGAATGAGTTCTGCAGCGCCCGTCGTCTGGCCAAACAACTGGAGGGTGGTTAGCCCGCGCACCTTGTCCAGAAACTGCCCGGAGAGCCGGCTGATGGTCTCGAAGTGCTGCTGGTTTAGCTTTTCCGCGCCCATGCCCACCAGCGCCATGAACAGCGGAATCAGCGGTGCAGACAACAGCAGGAAAATACCGGCCAGCCAGTCCAGCCAGAACACGAGAACGAGGATCAGCAGGGGCACGATAATCGACAGCGTCATTTGCGGCAGAAAACGGGCGAAATAACCGTGCAGTGCTTCCACGTGGTCAATCCATTCCCGGGCAAGGGTGCCTGCGGAGAATTGGCCCAGCTCTACCGGGCCGTTGGCCTGCCAGTGTTTGTGGAGCTGGCGCCTGGCATCCCGCCGTACCTGTTCGCTGCAACGGGCAGCAAAACGCGTCTGAAAGCCCTGGCCAAGTGCCCGAACCGCCAGTGCGAGAATGAGCCCAAGGAAGAGGGGAGTGAGGTCCGCAATAGGGACCTCGTCAATCACGCCCAGATGAATTATCCGGGCCAACAAAACCATCTGGATGATGGTCGCTATGCCGGCCACTGTGCCCGCTGCAACAGCACTGCGGATCCAGAGGCGATTGCCGAGGGCAAGCTGCGCGAGCCAGCCTTTGACGGCTTTCTGGTCAGTGGCGGGGGAATCTCCCCCGCCATCATTGGCCAGTGACTCCGCCACTCAGTGGTATCCCTCTCCGGCGCGCACCTTGCCGCGGAAGACCCAGTAGGTCCAGGCGGTGTACACCAGCACGATCGGGATCACGAACAACAGGCCCAACAGCAGGAACAGCTGGGATTCGTAGGCGGACGCGGCTTCCCAGAGCGTGTATTCCGGTGGAACCACATAAGGCCAGCGGCTGACTACCAGACCCAGATAGGTGGTGATGAACAGCCCCATGGTAGCCACAAACGGCATGCCGTCCCGGCGATCACGTACTGAACGGTAGATCTGAATAGCACAAAGCAGGGTCAGGACTGGCAGAACCCAGATGATACTCAGGTTAGAGAACCAGCGCTCACGGACCATTTCGTCCACGAACGGCGTCCAGACCCCAATGATGCCAAAGACAACCAACACCGCCAGCAGCAACGGCAGGGTGATCTTGTAGGCCCACTGCTGCAGGTAACCCTCGGTTTTCATAATCAGCCAGGTGGAACCCAGCAGGGAGTAGCCGGCCAGCATTCCGAGGCCGGTGAGAACGGTGAATGGCGTAAGCCAGTCCAGCGCGCCGCCCACATAAACGCCGTTGGCGGTTTCGAAACCCTGGATATAGGCGCCGACGACAGCACCCTGTGCGAAGGACGCAACGGTTGAACCGCCCGCGAAAGCCCAGTTCCACAGATAGCGGGAGGTACGGGCCTTGAATCGGAACTCAAACGCCACGCCCCGGAAGATCAGCCCGGCCAGCAGCAGGAACACACCGATGTACAGTGCCGGCAGGAAGATGGAATACACCATCGGGAACGCGGCAAGGAGCCCGGCACCACCCAGCACCAGCCAGGTTTCGTTGCCGTCCCACACCGGCGCCACTGAGTTCATCATGGTGTCCCGGGCTTCCTCGTTCGGGGCGAAGGGGAAGAGTATCCCCACGCCCAGATCGAAGCCGTCCATCAGCACATACATGATGATGCCGAAGCCGATAATAAATGCCCAGATAAGAGGCAGATCAAACAGTTCCATAATCAGTGACCTCCCTGGTTTACTGGCTTGGCAGTACCAACAGTATCGCCGGAGTCGTGATCGATTTCGAAAGGCACGTGTGCGGCGGAGAACGGACGTTTCGGCCGTTCGGCCTCGTGCTCGTCTTCATCGTGGTCTTCGAGACCCACATAAAGCACGCGCATCAGGTAGTACACGCCGGCAGAGAACACCAGAGCGTACACAACGATATAGCCGATGAGTGTGAACAATGCCATGCCGCCGGTCAGAGAGGGAGTCAATGCCTGTGCCTGTGTCATCTGGCCGTACACCAGCCAGGGCGCGCGACCCACCTCGGTCACAAACCAGCCGGTCAGCACTGCAAAGAAAGGTGCAATGCTCATAAAGCGCATACCCTGAAGGAACCAGTTGGTGCGCCAGTATCTACCGCCCGCACGCAGAACCAGGCCGGTAACCGCGAAGGCGATCATCAGAAGGCCAATGCCCACCATGATACGGAACGACCAGAACACGATTGCGACGGGTGGTTGCTCGTCAACAGGAACCGCGCTTACACCCGGCACTTCACCGTCCCATTCGTGGGTGAGAATGAAACTGGCCAGGCTGGGAATGCCAATCTCAAACAGGTTGCGCTGGTTTTCCTGATCGGGAATGGCAAATAGCAGCAACGGCACGTTACGGGAGGTTTCCCAGTTACCTTCCATAGCCGCGACTTTGGTCGGCTGGTGCTCAAGAGTGTTCAGGCCGTGGAAATCCCCCAGGACTGCCTGGGCAGGCGCAATGAACAGCAACAGCCAAAGGCACATGGACAGTGCCTTTTTGTTGGCTTCAA
The DNA here is from genome assembly GCF_001266795.1 of Marinobacter sp. CP1. Lineage (NCBI taxonomy): Bacteria > Pseudomonadati > Pseudomonadota > Gammaproteobacteria > Pseudomonadales > Marinobacteraceae > Marinobacter > Marinobacter sp. CP1. The sequence continues at coordinate 4,586,327 of NZ_CP011929.1, read as the reverse complement.
CCTCGCGACCGCGCAGCAGGTACCAGGCGCTCACCCCGGCCACCACAAAGCCGCCGGTAAGGAAAGAAGCCAGTGCCATATGGGCGAATCGATAGGGGAATGAGGGATTGAAGATCGCCTCGCTCCAGGAAGTGACGTAGAACACGCCGTCGCGAAGTTCGGTGCCAGCCGGAGTCTGCATCCAGCTATTCGCCGAGAGAATCCAGAACGACGAAATGAAGGTGCCGGTGGCAACCATGATAGCGGCAAACAGGTGAACACCAGCGGGCACCTTGTCGCGACCAAACAGGAGCACGCCGAGGAACGCCGCCTCAAGGAAGAACGCCGTGACCACCTCATAACTCAGGATTGGCCCAAGGAAATTGGCAGAGGCCTGGGCGAAATTACTCCAGTTGGTCCCGAACTGGAACGACATCACGATGCCTGATACCACCCCCATGCCAAACACCACGGCAAACACCTTGGTCCAGAAGGCAGAGAGCTTCACCCACAACGGATTCTCGGTTTTGAAGGCCAGGCCCTCGAGTACCGCGATGTAGGAAGCGAGGCCGATGGTAAACACCGGAAAAATGGCGTGAAATGACACCACGAACGCGAACTGGATTCGCGATAGGATGAGAGGATCAAGTTCCATGGGAACCCTCCGGTAACGATCACATCATAACAAACGGGCCCAGCGAACCCATTCAGCCGCTGCCTTAGCTCTGATTGTTATATTGTTATTACCGGCAGATGGTTACTATGCTACTAAATAAGCTAGCAGTTTCGATAGGGCCGATTGTCGCACCCTTGATTTAAAACAATTATGGTGATGCCGATGAGCTTTTACGAAGACAGAATACTGCCTCACATCATAGACCGGGCTTGCTCAATGGGCCAGGTGATGAAACTTCGTAGCCAGGTGGTTCCCCATGCCAAAGGTGTCGTCCTGGAAGTGGGCATGGGCTCCGCCATCAATATGGAATTCTACAACGCCAACAACGTCGATATGGTGTACGGCCTGGAGCCATCAGAAGGCATGCGTAGAAAGGCCCTGCCAAACCTTGCCAAAACTCCAATAAAGGTGGAATGGCTGGATCTGCCCGGGGAGAAAATCCCTCTGGACGACAACTCCGTGGACACCGTTCTGCTGACCTTCACGCTGTGTACTATCCCTGACTGGAACGCCGCTCTTCAACAGATGCGCCGAGTGCTCAAACCCGGCGGTGAACTCCTGTTCCTCGAACACGGCGAATCGCCCCACGATGACACGAGAAAATGGCAAAACCGCATCACCCCCGGCTGGAAAAAGCTGGCCGGCGGCTGCCACCTGAACCGACACATCGCAGACCTGATCCGTCACGCCGGCTTTGAAATCCAGGAACTTGAAAACCTCTACATCCCGAAGGCACCGAAAATCGCGGGATACATTTATAAGGGCAGGGCGATCAACCCGCTAAAGACCAGCCCGGCAGCCTGATAGTGCGGGCAGAATCCGAATTGCGTTACCCCACGCAGACTTATACAATTCTGCCCGTCAAAACCTCCCCCGAATGCTCCGGTGGTGAAATTGGTAGACACAAGAGACTTAAAATCTCTCGACCGTTAGGTCGTGCCGGTTCGATTCCGGCCCGGAGCACCACCTTTGTTATCAATGTCCCTCAAGTGTTTTCTTGTGATCTTTGTCAACCTGCAGATCTCGGCAGCAAATGAGCAGTGATCGACGTTTCTCCGGCAGGCGTAAGGTTTAACTCAATGTTTTCCGCATGAGGAGACAGAACGACATGGCCGAAGTTGAAACTATCGGTAAGCAAATCGCAGATTATGTGAACGATCCCATCGAGAAAGCCAAGCGGCTGATCGTGACGCCAGTAGGGCAGGCGAGAATGATTGTCTGTACGCCATCACCCGGCCAGGGTGCCTCCTCGGCGATTGAAGCGGCAAACAGTCTGCTTGCGGAAGATGATCAGATAGCGCTGGTCGAAGATGTCAGTGAACTGACAGATCCTGCGCAGGTGGTTTCCATCATCAATGATGGTGGTATCGAGACCGAAAAGGGGTTTCATGTGGCTTTCAGTCTTTCTGACGAGACGATTGCAAGGCAAGTGGAGAAAGAGCTCGACCTCAAGGTCTTTACGGGGCAATAGCCCCGTCTGATGGATAGGCGGCCATTTGGCCGCTGCCACTATTTTTTCGACATTGCTTCCAGCATTTTGTTAACCGCTTCCAGGTGCTCAGGCTCGTTGTGGCACATGCCCTGGAAGTCGGCACACACATCCAGAAAATCCTTCAGTTCCATTCTTGGCGCCATTTTCATCAGGCGTTTGGTGAGGCGAGTGGCTTTCGGTGGCTGGCTGGCCATGCGGCTTGCCATGGTTTGAGCAGCGTTCATCAGTTCGTCCGCTGGCACCACCTCCAGAACAATGCCCAGCTCCTTTGCCTCTGTAGCGTCGATCACCCGCCCGGTAAGCGTTAGCTCGAAGGCGCGCTGGTAGCCGATCAGGCGCTGCATGAACCAGGCGCCGCCGTCACCCGGAATGATTCCCAGGTTAAGAAAGGTTTCGCCGAACTTTGCGTTGTCCGAGGCAATGCGGATATCCGCCATGTTGGCCAAATCGAAGCCGGCTCCGATGGCGGGACCGTTGACCGCGGCGATGATGGGCACTTCCACATTCTGCAGGGCCAGGGGAATGCGCTGAATGCCTTTGCGGTAACGGTCGGCGCATTCGGCCACGTCACCTGCAAAATCGCCGCTGCGGTTGGCCATGTCCCGAATGTTGCCGCCGGCGCTGAACGCAGAGCCCGCTCCGGTGATCACCAGTACCGACACGTCTTCGCACTGGTTAACCCATTCCGCGGTGGTCACGATGTCGTCGATCAGGTTTGAGCCGGTCAGTGCATTGCGCAGGTCGTGACGGTTCAGAGTAAGCGTGGCGACACGGTTCTCGAGGGTCAACAGGGCATCGGTGAGCTTGGGTACGGTGGTCATTGTTGCGGTTCCTTGTTTTTGATCAGCGCGTATCTTCGCGCGCGGGAACCGGGTTAATCAACTGCCACCCGCGCTTTTCGGTACCGGCTTACTTCCGTCCAGCCGTGCACCGCCAGGGCGGAGAATACGATAACACCGCCTACCAGGCTGAGCTTTGGCGGTACTTCGCCGAGGAATAGCCAAACAAGGAAAGACCCGAACACGGTTTCCAGAAGCAACATCAGGCTGACTTCCGCCGCCGGAATATAGCGGGGGCCAATCTGGATCAGGATGCACGCAGTGGGCAGGAACACCAGACAGAGCAGGGCGATAAAGAAGAAATCACGGGCCGAGGGCATCTGCGCACCACCAAGCAATGCCGCCACACCTGCCAGCACCAGAGCGCCGAACATGAGCATCACGCTCATATCGCTGTCGGGTTTGGAGCGCGCGACGTTGAGGTTGGAGGCCAGGGCAGTGGCGGCAACCACGGCCATCAGCAGGCCCAGAGGGTCGCCCTTGCCAAATTCGCCCACGGCCATGAAGGTGGCGCCGGTGACGCACACCAAAATGACTACCCAGGTGCGAAGAGGCAGCGTTTCTTTCCAGACCGCCCAGGCAATCACGGCCGCGATGACCGGCGCGGTGTTCAGGATGACCAGCACATTGCCGGCGGCTGTGTTCTTCATGCCAACCACGAACCCGAGGGTACTGATGGCAAAGGCACCGGCACAGAACAGGCCTTTACGGCCGCATTTTCGAATTTCAGGCACCAGTCGGGAACGGTATCGCGCCCAGCTGATCACAAAAAAACTGATCGCCAGTAACAGGCCGCGCCAGAACAGAAAGACCACAGGATCCACGGAGGTGATTTTCACCAGCAATGCATCGGGCACGATAAACAGCACGCCCAGAGCTGCGATGGTCAGTCCTTTGATTCTGGTCGTCTGCAACGTGGCTTCGCCTGTTCCGGTGTGGTGGTTCGGTTAATTTATGGGTTGTCCTGTTCCGGCAGCGGCTGGATGCTGTTGATGTCGCCGGTTGGTGTTGCTGGCTCGTCTTTTACGATTATGAAGACTGCTCCGCCGATAACCGCGATGGCGAAGATCGCTTTGAGGATCATCGATTTTGACATGTGTTATTCCTCTCTGCAGTTTTGGCTTCTTACAACACCCTATGGGCAGCAGAGGTCTATAACAACCGCAACGCATTGAAAACTGAGCATCCTACAAAAGTCGCTTCGACAGTATAGACGCAGTCAGCAATACTCTGGGTAAGATTCCAGAATGCCCGGTGCAGCAACGATTCAAATGGAGTGTCCACATGACTGAACAAACACAAGAGCTGGTGCACAAGTACAGCGAAAATGGCATTACCACGCTTACACTGAGCCAGCCGGAGAAGAAAAACAGCCTTTCCATGGCTATGCTCGAGGCCTTGTCTAAAGAGCTGGAGATCATCGCCTCCGATTCGGAAACGCGGGTTGTCGTGCTTGCGGCTCATGGCAACGTGTTTTGTGCCGGTCATGACCTCCGGGAAGTGCGTGAGCAGTTTGATAGCCATGAATTCCAGCTGGCCCTGTTTAACCAGTGCAGCAAGGTGATGCAGCAGATCGTGAACCTGCCCCGGCCAGTCATTGCGCGGGTGGCGGGTGTTGCGACCGCCGCCGGCTGCCAGCTGGTGGCCAGCTGCGACCTGGCCGTGGCGGCCGATACCGCCCGGTTTGCGACGCCTGGCGTCAATATAGGGCTGTTCTGTTCCACGCCGATGGTGGCGCTGTCCCGGAATGTGTCACGCAAGCACGCCATGGAAATGCTGCTGACCGGTGAGATGATTGGTGCCGTAAAAGCTGAACGCATCGGACTGGTCAATCAGATTGTTGATGAGCAGCACCTGGACGAAATGGTTTACAAGCTGGCGCGTACCATCGCAGACAAGTCCGGCCATACCCTGAAGATTGGTAAGGAAGCCTTCTACCGGCAACTGGAAATGCCGCTGGAGGACGCTTATGAGTACACCTCAAAGGTGATGGCAGACAACATGATGGCGAACGATGCCCAGGAAGGTATCTGCGCATTTCTGGAGAAGCGCAAGCCAGAGTGGCAGGACAGCTGAACCGGTTGCTGAGACATTGCCCGGCCTAATTTGCCGGGCAATTGTCCTTTCCGATGGCAAGCCGGTCGCCCGTTCCGATTCCATGTTCCAGGAAAAAGCCGGCGTTCATCTCCACGGCCTCGATGAATGGCACACCGGCCGGGTAGGTGGGGCAACCGGAGCCGCTGGCCGAGGGGCAGGGCACCATCTTGCGAATGCTGCCAATCTTGCCATCCTCGTTCAGGTAGGCGATGTCGAGGGGAATCAGGGTCTTGTACATCCAGAATCCGTGGCTGGCTGATCTCGGCTCGCGGTATTTAAACAGCATCCCGGCATCGGGAGCCATGGACGTACGGCCCATCAGTCCTTTCTGGCGTTGCTCGGAAGTGCTGGCAATCTCGAGTTGCACTGGCACCACGCCCGACGCAGACACAAAGCAGGCCTCGACAACCGGCAGGCCGTCCTGAGGCGCTGCAATGCCCGAGGAGCAGCCGTAGAGCAATAAGCTGGCTGCAAGGAGGGCCCAGACTTCCGCCCCCCGAACCGGGCTTGATGCGCAGGTCACGAGCGCAACCGGTAGCCGGTCTTGAAAATCCACCAGATGCCGACCATGCAGGCCGTGAGGAATACGAGGGTCATTCCCACACTGATGGCAATATGAACGTCAGACACGCCGTAAAACGCCCAACGGAAACCGCTGATCAGGTAAACCACCGGATTGAACAGGCTCACGGTCTGCCAGATCTCCGGCAGCATGTCGATTGAATAGAAGGTGCCGCCAAGGAATACCAGCGGCGTGACGATCATCATGGGTACAATCTGGAGCTTTTCGAAACCGTCCGCCCAGATACCGATGATGAAACCGAACAGGCTGAAGGTCACCGACGTTAGCACCAGGAAGGACAACATCCAGAAGGGATGCAGCACGTCGTAATCCACAAAGAATTTCGCCGTGGCAAGGATGATCAGCCCCAGGATGACGGACTTGGTGGCCGCCGCGCCGACGTAACCGAGCACCACTTCCACGTAGGACACCGGCGCTGAGAGCACTTCATAGATAGTGCCGGAGAACTTAGGCATATAGATGCCGAAAGAGGCGTTGGAAATGCTCTGCATCAGCAGGGAGAGCATCACCAGCCCCGGGATGATGTAGGCGCCGTAGGCGATGTTGTCGATATCGCCCATGCGGGAGCCGATGGCGGAGCCGAAGACCACGAAATACAGGCAGGTGGAAATCACCGGCGACAGTACGCTCTGCATCACCGTGCGTCGCATGCGGGCCATTTCAAAATTGTAGATTGCGCGGATACCGTATAGGTTCATGCCTTTCTCCAATGAGCCGGCTGGCTTATTCGTGTACCAGGCCGACAAAAATCTCTTCGAGGGAACTCTCCCGGGTTTGCAGGTCCCGGTACTCGATACCCAGATCGCCAAGAGTGCGCAGCAGGCGGGCGACGCCGGCCTGCTCCTGCTGGGCGTCGAAGGTGTATATCAGCTCGTAGCCATCATCGGACAGTTCCAGGGGTTCCAGGGTGAGCTCACCCGGTATCCGGTCCAGCTTTTGCTGCAGGTGGAGCCGCAACTCTTTCCGGCCCAGCTTGGTCATTAACTGGACCTTGTCCTCGACCAGGATAATCTCGCCGTTCCGGATTACCCCGATCCGGTCCGCCATTTCCTCGGCTTCTTCGATGTAGTGGGTCGTCAGGATGATGGTCACTCCGCTTTCACGGAGCTTGCGCACCATTTCCCACATGTCCCGGCGAAGTTCCACGTCAACGCCGGCCGTGGGCTCATCAAGGAACAGGATCTGCGGCTCATGGGAGAGTGCCTTGGCAATCATCAGGCGACGCTTCATCCCGCCGGAGAGCGACATGATTCGGTTGTTGCGCTTGTCCCAGAGCGACAGGTCCTTCAGCACTTTTTCGATGTGCGCGGGCTTGGGTGGCTTGCCGAACAATCCGCGACTGAAGGAGACCGCATTCCACACGGTCTCGAAGGAATCGGTGTTCAGTTCCTGGGGCACCAGGCCGATGGTCTCGCGGGCCTTGCGGTAGTCTTTGACAATGTCGTAGCCATCGGCCTTTACCTCGCCGGAGGAGAGGTTAACGATGCCGCAGATGATACTGATCAGCGTGGTCTTGCCGGCACCATTGGGGCCGAGCAGGGCGAAGATTTCGCCACGCTGGATCTCCAGGTTGATGTCTTTCAGGGCCTGAAAACCGTCGCCATATACCTTGCTCAGGTGCTTTACGGAAATATCCGGCTGCACGGGCGTGTCCTGTGGTCAGAATGGGTCTAATTGAAGGCGCAGTATTTTCTCATGACTGGCGCCAGTTTAGAAACCTTTGCCTGGGAGGAAGAAAACTCCATAATGCCGGCCAGGTTTGTTCGGGGTGCCGTTATGTTACGCGCTATTGCAGCGACAGGATTGATTGTGGGGCTTGTTGCCCTGGTTGTTTTCGGCTGGTTCATGCCTGGGGACGCCGGCAACGACCAGAATACCCAGGATGCCGCGGCCCGGTGTGATCTGCTGGCAGAGGGGCCATGCAGCTGGTCGAACAGTTCCGGGGAGTGGGAAGCCACCCTCAGCAAACTGGGCGAGGGCGAACAGGGCATGGAGTATCAACTCACGGTTGTAACCCCCGAACGCCCGGAGCGGTTCCTCGCTGTGCTGCGGGGCGAATCCATGTATATGGGCGAATACCCTGTACCCTTGGGCAACCGAACGGGAAATGAATACTCCGCACGCTTCACGGCACCCTTCTGCACTGTGGACGCCACCATGACCTGGCGGATAGATCTGCAGCAGGGCCAGCAGCCCATCGGGAATATCCCGGTAAAGCTGGTTTTTCAGGCCGAACCACACTGAGCCCGGTGAACCATCTGGTAAACCGGAAGCCAGTCGGCTGACAACCGTCCGGGATTGTGTAAAATCAATGAACGTTCGGGTTCCCACCTCGAAAACACCAACGCCATTAGCAGGGACAACGTGATGGATTACGGAGATAGCGTTCAAAAGGTACTGTTGAGAAAGATCCGCAAAGCCGAGCAGGATCTTATCCAGCTGAAGCTGGACTACTGCCGGTTTGTTTTCGGGTTGACTCACCGTGCGAAAGTGCTGGCCGGCGGGGTTACCTACGTGGTGCGTTCGGTGGATGTGGACACCATGGCCAATACCGACGATGGCGGTTTTACCCAGCCCGAAATTACCGGTACCCGGGCAGACGAGCAGGATCACGCCGAGCCGGTGGCTCTGGGTACCGACTGGGTGCTCGAAACCGCGGCGAAGCAGGCCGCTAAATGAACGCGTTGTCGGTTATTGCCTCGTAGAGGCTTGATGTCGGCGGTACGTAATGGTTGTACTGCCAGAATTCCGCACCTTCCAGTCCCGCCCTGAAGCAGGCCAGGTGAGTCTTGTCGGCCGTCAATGTGCTTATCGTCTGAAGGGCTTCCGGCTGCCGGATTCCGGTTTTACGGCTGGTAATCTGGGCAACGATAACGGCCAGCGTCTCGGAATGCCGCAAGGTTTTATCGCTCAGGGCACACCCGGCACCATAGAGCCAGGCGGCAGTATATGCCTTCACGGCCTCGGGCGCGGTGGTAAGGTCCAGGCCGTTTACCCGGCAATCCCGTTCCTGGAGCCCAATAAGGATATGCAGCCGGGTAATGATCTGGGCGCGGTCCGATGGGGTCTCGACAACGGGTTTGCGCACCGCAACGGGCCATTCCGAGGTGCCGGAAGAAAGATCATGGCCGGTGGCCTGACCCTTTCCTGACCAGAATTCCTGATGCCCTGCGGCCATTGGCTCTGAACGCACCAGCGTAACCATCCGCAAGGCCAGCAGAACAAGCAGCGCCAGCAGCCCCACCTGAATAAGAAGTACCAAACCGTTAACCATCGTCACCAAAACTCTGAATGTTGCAGTAGGTTATCCGAGTGTAACCAAATGTATCCCATCGATACCGCCAACCCGTCGCCAATAACGAGCGGAGGGTTGACCGAAATGACGGAACTGTGACGGGGATCGCAACGGGCCCGGAGCGTTACTGCTTAACAGGTGGGCATGGTTTGAAGGGCGAGCTTGCGGCGGATGTAGCGGCCAAGAATGTCCACGCCGATATTGAGCATGGCCGTTATCAGGATCAGAACCATGGCCTGGTCGAAGCGGATACTCTGGATGGCACTATCGACATAAAAGCCCAGGGTATAGATGCCGAGAATGCCCAGAATGGCGGTTTCCCGCATGATGATTTCCCAGCGGTAAAACAGAAACGCGAGAAACGACCGGTAGACCCGGGGCACGAGTTCCCAGCCATAGCGATTAAGCCCCTTGGGCGCATCGGATCTCAAACGGATGGTATTGGTTTGCCGGCCGATCAGGTGGCCGATGATGCCGCCATTATGAAGGGCCAGTGCAACCACAGCCGGGAGCATGGAAGGCCCCCAGAGTTGCAGGAGTATGTAGGCCAGGATGTATTCAGGCGTTGATCGGGCAATCACCAGAAAAACATGACCGGAGGTCCGACGTATCGGGCCACCAAAGTGATTTGAAATCAGCGGGAACAGGAGCAGCGTGAGGATACCCGTGGCCACCAGTGCAATCTGGGTGAGAATGACGGTGTTCCAGATGCCAGGCAATGCCTGTTCGACCATCAGTTCATTCAGCCACGGCAACAGGCCGGCCAGGCCCTCACCATCCCTCAGTGGGCTGGGGACAATATCCTCGGTGAAGAACCGCTCAACATTACCCCAGACGATGGGCAGGCCATCGCCGAGGAAAAAGGGAGCACCCACGATGTACACCGGCAACAACTTGGGTCTTACCCAAAGGGGAATGGTGGCGATGAGCACGTAAAAGAGTATCAACATCGCGCCGGCGTCGGAATACATGCCCTGGGAAAAAGACGTTTCCAGATAGAACCCCAGAGTCGGCAGGCCAACAAATCCGAGTATGGCGCTTGAACGCAGACCGCATTCCAGGCGATAGGCGGTGTAGGTTCTCAGCTGGACCCAGCAATCAGGAATCTTGGTATACAGGAACGCCGCGATGGTTCCTGTCCCCGGCGGCAGGAGCCTGCCTGGTTCCGGGTCGGCTTCCTCGAGAATCTCGGAGTAAACCTTGGCGAAAATGCCGGAGTAGGGTATCGCGATTGCCAGCACGCCCGTCAGGGGGTGGAAACCGAAAAACTGCAGAAAAATCAGAGCCCAGAATAGCTCGTGAATTGCCCTGATGAAGGCGCAAAAAATCCGCACCGGGAGGAACCGGTACACCAGAGCCAGAAAAAATCCGCAAACACCGCCAACGGTCACCCCAACAAACGCAAAGGCCACCGTTCGCAATAAGGCGGTAAGAAGGCCTTCGCTGCTGAAAAAGTTCGGAGTGAGTACACCCAGGAAAAAGTTGCCCAGGTCCCGCCAGGGATTGTTTGCGGTGATCGCAATATCGGCAAACAAGAGCCCCACAAGCGCAATAGCAAGAAAGATCAGGCTGGTGCGAACAGTTGGGTAGGAGAGCATCGCTCGACAGATCCTAATACAGCGACATGATGTCTGCGGCCGCCAATTGGTCAGTAGGCTCATCAAGGGCAACCTGCCCATTCTGTATGCCAACAATCCGGTTACAGTACTTCATCGCCATTTCCACATCGTGAAGAGCGATAACACTGGTTTTGAAGCGATCTCGCAGCAATTGCATAACGTGATGCGCCATGGGGCCGTCCAGTGCGGAGATGGGTTCATCTGCCAATAAGACCGGGGCGTTGCGATAAAGGGCTCTGGCAATGGCCACCCTTTGACGCTGCCCGCCCGAGAGCGAAGCTGTGGGAATCCAGAGTTTTTCAGACATTCTCAATGCGTCCAGAAGCTCCAGGACCTGTTTTCTGTCCTGTTTGAATGGCCGCACAAGGGTAACGGTGTTGTACCAGGTGGCATGCTTGTCGAGCTGGCCCATGAAAACGTTGTGAAACACCGGAAGGGCGTTTACCAGACCAAGCTCCTGAGGGACAAGGGATGACTGGCCATCCACTCGCTGGTGAATAAGCCGGATAAGAGTGGATTTACCTGCACCACTCTTACCGACCAGGGCAACCTGATCTCCTTCTTTTACCTTGAGGGCGAGAGGCCCGATTACCCGCTCACCCCCAAAAGAGGCCGTCAGGCCTGAGAGATCAAAGCCTGCCATCAATCAATGATTCCGATTTCTTTCGCTACTTTGCGAATCGGCTCATAATCGTCGTTTGAAGCTGGAATAAAATCAGAACGCGGGAAGCTCTCAAGCAACTCGGGATCATCAAGCGATAGCAGGGCTTCGCGAACCCGATCGGTAAAGCCTTCGCCGTAGTTTTCATCCACGTCGCCACGGATGCTCCATTGGTAATTCGGGAACCCGGGTGTTTTCCAGATGACCTTCACGGCGTCGGTATCAATGTTTCCGTTTTCCAGTTCTTTTTCCCAGACCGCGAAGTTCATCGCGCCCACTTCGTAGGTGCCGGACTCGACCAGACGGAGGGTGCGAGTGTGGTTGCCGCTGTAGCCGACCCGAGAAAAGACATCTTCAGGTGCTTCGCCAAACGTTTCGCGGATGTGGTACTCCGGAATCAATCGTCCCGACGTTGAGCCCTTTGATCCGAAGGTAAAGGTCTTACCACGTACGTCTTCTGGCAGGCTATCCTGCCGATTCAGGCCGGTGCTCTCATGAGCAATAAAATAGACGTAGAAGGCCTGGTCTTCAGTGCCCTGTGCGATTGCCTGCGAACCGGGTACAAGTGATCTCGCCTGAACACCCGACAGACCGCCAAACCACGCCAGCTGCACCTGGTTATTCCGGAAGGCGGAAACGGCAGCCGCATAGGATTTCACGGGGATGTACTTCACATCGGCATCCAGTTCCTCGGAAAGGTAGTCCGCAATGCCGCGAAAACGCTCGACGAGCTTGGTTTCATCTTCGTCCGGTATTGCCGTAAAAATGAATGTCTGCGCGGTCACGGCGGCTGAAAAAAGAGAACAGAGACCAATAATCAGCAATTTCCGTATAAGATTGTGGGTCATGGTTTTTCCTTTTTGGAATGGATATTTACAGTGCAGAGATGAAGCGAACGACTCCTGCTTCAGAAGGATACCTTGATTTGGGTTAACTCTGAACAGCTGTACGGTTTGCGGGTTTAATTGGCTCAGGGCCGAACACTCCATTTTTCAGTAAGCTGGGTTCAATCAAAGACAATGCATCTGATAATGATCACGCCGGCGCAGCCGGGTTCGAAAGCAGGAAACCGGGCAACGGCGGAACGGTGGGAGACCTTGCTGCAAAGTGCCGGGCACTCGGTCGACGTGGTTACTGAATACCACGGGGAACCCTGCGATGCGTTTATAGCCCTGCATGCCTGGCGTAGTGTCGATGCCATACGGCATTTCCGCGAAATCTGGCCTGAAAAGCCGCTCATCGTGGCTCTCACCGGCACGGATATCTATTACCACCAGCACGAATACCCGGAAGACACCCGGTATTCCATGGGCGCGGCCGATGCGCTTATTGGTCTGCACGACTTGGTAGCGCACGACATACCCGCCGGCCTTGCCAGCAAATTGGTCACGCTATACCAATCGGCTGAGGGGCCGGAGGCCTTTCCGGCGCGGCAAGCGGATCTCACGAAGGAGAGTTTTGGCGCTTGTGTGATTGGTCATCTTCGGGACGAAAAGGATTCTCTGCGGGCGGCCTATGCCGCGCGATTGCTTCCGAAGGATTCGAAGGTACAGGTTTTTTGCGCCGGCAAGGCCCACAACGACGCATGGCACAACAAAGCAGAGCGGGAAATGGCTGAAAACCCACGCTTCCAATGGCTCGGCGAGCTGGATAAAACCCGCACCCGGCAGTTGATGGCGAACAGCCAGTTAATGGTGATCAGCTCGGTAATGGAGGGTGGCGCAAACGTGGTCTCCGAAGCCTGCCGGGCTGGCTTGCCGGTGTTGGCATCCGACATTCCGGGCAATGTTGGTTTGCTGGGGCGTGACTATGCCGGATATTTCCCCGTTGGCGACGAACAGGCGCTGGCCGGATTGCTGCAACACGCAGAGACCGAACCTGCGTTTCTCGAAAGCCTCAAAGCGCAGGTTGGTAATCTGGCCAAGCGTTTCCTGCCCGAAAAAGAACAGGCATCCCTGGAGCAGGCGCTACGCCTTGCAATGCATCGCTGCTCACAGGGACGTTAATCCCGCAGGGAAATAGGCTCGATGGGCCCCGATTCATCTTGGGCGGTAATCCGGCCGATGATCGCGGTATGCGGGTAACCCAACGACTTCAGCTCCCGGACGCATTCTTCGGCTTTGTCTGCCGCAACGCTTGCCAGCAGACCACCCGCCGTTTGAGGGTCAAAAATCAGGGGATATCGGGCATGATTTACCCATTTTTCCTGATCCCGGATACCCCGGCGCAAGCGGATGTTTGCAGGTTGCAGGGAACTAAGGATCCCTGCTGCCGCTGTTTCCTCCGCGCCCGGAAGGATCGGGATGGCAGAAAGATCCAGTTCGGCATCCACACCCGAGGGCTTGGTCATTTCAACCAGATGCCCGAGGAGGCCGAAGCCAGTAACGTCGGTACAGGCTTTTGATCCAAATTTCCTGAGACAGTCTGCTGCCGCCTTATTGGACTGGATCATGGAGGCGAGGGCGGAATCGATCCACCGACCTTTGGCCGCCAGCTTTGCGTGAGCGGCAAACAGGGTGCCTGTACCGATGGGCTTGGTGAGAATCAGGGCATCGCCCGCTTTCAGGCCACCTTTGCTCATGACTTCTTCCGGGTCGATCAGGCCGTTGACTGCAAAGCCCAGGGCCAGTTCCTTGCCCTCGCCGGTGTGGCCGCCAACCAGCGCGCATCCTGCCTCGTTCAGCACTTCAACAGCACCAGACATCATCTGATAGACGACATCCTCAACCTTGGATTCAATACCGTAAGGCACCGTGGCAACGGCCGTGGCACTCTGGGCTTCGGCGCCCATGGCAAAGACGTCACCGAGGCTATGATTGGCCGCCACCTTGCCAAAGATGTAGGGGTCGTCAATGAACGCACGGAAGAAATCCACGGTGTGAACCACGGCTTTGCCGGGCGGTACTGTCAACACGGCGGCGTCGTCCGGGGCGTGAAGCCCGATCAGGATATCGTCCCGCTCAATGGGTTTCAGCTCTCCCAGGGCACGCGAAAGAACGGTGCTGCCCACCTTGGCGCCACAACCACCACAACGCATGGCAACCGCCGAAATGGCCTGGGAGGCTTCCTCGGCATTCTGTGCGGCAGCCGTATCCGGCAGTTTGGATTCTTCCTCCATTGGAGGCAGATCGTTGAACTTCTTCATAAAGCGGCGATCGATCCAGTCTTTCCAGCGCCAGACCCAGGCGCCGTCGAACTGCAAATCTCCCCGGGAGGCCACAGCGTACTTGTCCCCGGTGCTGATTAGCGCTAACCACTTCTTCTGCGGATGAAAATCCTTCGGATCCTTGCCGGTTGCAAGCCGCTTGAGGTTGTCGGCGAGGGGAGGGCCCTGTCTTACCGCAAATACCCCCGCTTTTTCTCGGGGGTGATTCAAGACGTTGGCAATATCGCCAGCAGCAAAAATGCTGTCGTCATTCTCCACTTGCAGGGTATCGCGTACTCTCAGGAACAGACCATCGTCCAGCGCCAGGCCTGTGTCCTTGAGCCATTCCGGGCCACCAGCCCGGGTTACCCAGAGCACTTCGTCCGTTTGCAGGGTTTCGCCGGATTCGGTAATCAATAACCCTTCCTGAACCTTGCTGACTGGCGATCCCAGATGGACCTTCACACCACGATTCGACAAGGTTTTTCGGAAAACCTCACGCACCTTGGGGTTGTGGGTCGGTAGAATTTGGTCGGCGGCGTCGAAGAGGTGGAAATGCAGCTGACCGGGATCTTTACCACGCTGTTTCAGTTCATTCTTCAGTCGAAACTGCATGGCGAGGGTCAGCTCAACGCCACCGGCACCAGCGCCAACCACGGCAACCGCCAGCGGCCCGTCGTGATTCTCGATACGGGAAAGCAGTGCAAGCCAGCGGTTGTTGAAGCCGGTGATCGGCTTCACCGGAACGGCGTGGTCGGAAGCGCCTTCCACTTCATTGACCCGCGGAGACGAGCCAATATTGATTGACAGTATGTCGTAGGGCACATCCGGGCGACCGCGGCAGATAACCCGCTTCTGATCCCGGTCGATGCCCATGGCTTCGGCCCGGTAAAAGCGCGCGCCAGCGTATTCCGCCAGGCGGCTCAGATCGATGTGGACATCGTCGTAGCTATAGTGGCCTGCCACGTAGCCCGGCAGCATGCCGGAATAGGGGGTGTGGGTGTCGCGGCAGATCAGGGTCAGGCGCACGCCGGGAACAGGGTTCATCGCGAACCGCTTGAGTACCCCGACGTGGCTGTGCCCGCCGCCAATCAGGACAATGTCCCGTAAAACAGGCTGGTCAGGCGTTCGCATCAGCTGATTTTCTTGGCTTCAGCGCTGAATTGGCTGTATCCCTTGACGTTTGAGAAGGCCTTCAGCTTTTCCTGATCTTCGGCAGACGGATTGGCGATCTGGTCGATGGAGGTAATGCCAGCATCCTTCATCTTCTTCGCGGTGGCCGGGCCGATACCTTTAACCAGTGTCAGGTCACTCTTGTCGACCGGCTTTGCAGCCTTGGCAGCTGGTGCTTTCTTGGCTGAAGGCTTCTTCGCAGCCGGCTTTTTCGCCGCAGGCTTGCTGGTCGCGCCTTTGGCTTTGGAAGCTGTTTTGGCGGTTTTCTTAGGCGCTGATTTCTTGGCTGCCGTGCTGGCCTCTTTACTCACTTCATCTGTGAGCTTCTTGACCTCTTCACCCGCTTCCTTGGAAGCCACGCCAAGCCGCTCGAGAATGCTGCTCTGCAGTTCATGGAACTCTTCCAGGCGACGCTCAAACTCTTCGTGGAAACGCTTCATCTCGCGGTCGCGAAGCTCGTCGATTTCCTTGAGCAGCTTGCGAACAGGCTCCTGAACCTGGTTCTGCAGGCTGTCGAACTGCTTCAGCGCATCGTTCACCAGGCCTTCGATCTGGGATGAAGTCTTTTCGAACTCCTTGTTGACCTTTTTCACGATTTTATCAACGTTCTGTTTGGCTTTCTTCGCCATGGAATGTCTCCTTACGGGCAGGTTTCAACGAAAATCAATATCAGGCCATCTGCCGGAAACCGGACATGGAGCCTGGGGAACGACGTGATTTGAGCGACTGTTTCTTGGATAGCACTTCCCGGATTCTGCGGAGCTTTTCCGCCAGCGACGAGCTGCCGTTGGAGTCGAGCTCTACAAAATCGATTGAATAGAAGAAATTGCTGCAGTGTTTTCTGCGTTCGGTCACCAGGCCGGCGAGTCCTTCTGCGCGGATCTTGTCGAACGGCATGTCCATCACGAGATCGAGCACCACGGTATCACCGGGGTTGAACACTTTGTCGGTTTTCATAACACAACCGTAGCCGTCCAGCTCATAAAGGGCGGCTTCGACAAGTTCCTTCCGAAAAAGGCCCTGTCTGACTCGGAATCGTGCGACAAGGTCCGGCAATGCTTCGTTCATGAATCGGGTTCTCTGGTGATTTCCGTATCCACAGCAACCTGTCTCATTGGGAGACAGGCTGGATATTGGTTAAACAATAGACACTGAATTCTAGTTTTGCAACGCCATCAGTGCCATACGATCGACCGCTAACGCAGTTATTTAACAATTTCACCTGGCTGATCGGGCCAGTTTACCTGGTCTTCAATTCATACATATCAACGCGACGATCTTTCAGGTTAGTGACAGACCCCTCGTTACGCACCAGTTTCAGCTTTTCCAGGTCCATATCGGAGAACATGATCATCTCCGTATTCGGCGTGGTTTCCGCCATAACTGCATCGTGCGGGAAGGCAAAATCCGAAGGTGAGAATACGGCAGACTGGGCGTACTGGACGTCCAGGTTCTCGACTTTCGGCAGGTTGCCAACGCTACCAGTGACGACCACATAGCATTCGTTTTCGATGGCGCGGGCCTGGGCGCACTGACGAACCCTGAGGTAGCCGTTTTTGGTGTCGGTCCAGAACGGCACCATGATGATATCAACCTCCTGGCTGGCAGCAATACGGCCCAGTTCAGGGAATTCGATGTCATAGCAGATCATGATGGCGACACGGCCGGCATCGGTCTCGAAGACCTCAAACTGGTTGCCGCCCTCGATAACCCAGTCGCGGCGTTCGTGGGGCGTGATGTGAATCTTGCGTTGCTCATCAACACGCCCGTCCCGGTGGCAGAGATAGGACACGTTATACACCCGATCGTTTTCGATCAGTGGCATGGAGCCGGTGATAATGTTGATGTTGTAGCTCACCGCCATTTCAGACATCTCTTCCCGGAACTGCTGGGTAAATCCGGCGAGGAAACGGATGGCCCGGGTCTGGTCCATCTGATCGGTCAGTCCCATCAGCGGCGCGTTGAAAAACTCCGGGAAGATGGCGAAATCACTTTTGTAGTCAGACAAGGCATCCACGAAGTACTCGACCTGCTCGAGCACCTCTTCAACCGAGGTGAACTCACGCATCTGCCACTGCACAGCGCCCAGCCTTATCTGAGTTTTCTTGACGCTCAGAACCGGGGAAGGTGGGGTGTAGAGAATGTTCCGCCATTCCAGCAACGTGGCGTAGCCCTGGGATTTCTCATCCTCGGGCAGGTATTTGTGCATCAACCGCGTAACCTGGAAATCGTTTGAGAGCTGGAAACTCAGAATCGGATCGTAGATTTCCTTCCGATCGACCCGTTGAATGTACTCCTCGGGTGAATACTGTTCGGCGTATTTGAAGTAGCTCGGTATGCGCCCGCCCGCCAGGATGGCACGCAGGTTCATGGAGCGGCAGAGTTCTTTTCGCGCTTCGTAGAGTCGACGACCCAGTCGGTAGCCCCGGTAGTCGGGGTGGATAAAGACATCCAGCCCATAGAGGGAGTCACCATTGGCGTTGTGCCAGATCTTCTCGTTACGGAGGATCAGATCGTCGTAGGTATGCGGGTTGCTGAAACGCTCGTACTTAACGCAAACCGTCAGCGCAACCGCAATAAGCTGCCCACTTTCCTCAATGCAGATCTGGCCGTCGGGGAACTGCTCCACCAATGCCTTGATGGTGTCCTTCGGCCAGGAGCCTCCGATGTCGTCGTATACCCGATCCATAAGCTTCTGAAGCTGATCGTAGTCATCAAGCCTCAGGTTCCGGAGGTTGAGGTGCAGTTCTTCATGGGCCATTCAGTTCGGCTCCCGTTCGTTATGGAATGAGGACAATCTCAGCGTCTGCGTCAATAATTGGAAAGTTTAACAGAAGCCGCTAAAGACTTCGCATCATGGGCCGAAACACACATTAACGAATATCAATTTTATTGCTGAGGATTCGACGGTGCAGCTGACATTCGGGCAAAAGCTCCTGACTGCTTTCGGCATTCTGTTGCTGTTGGTTATGGGGGCTTTTACGCTCTCTGGCGATTTACGATTACAAAGCACCACAGAAACCTATGTGAACGCGCTGATCGACGACACCGTGCAGCAGAGCACGTCGAGCATCGCAGAGTGGCTCAATACCAGGCTGGTGATGACTGAAGCCACCGCCAAAGCCCTGGAAAATGCCGAGAACGACGAAGAGGCGCGGGTTATTCTTCAGGCCATTACCACCGGCGGCGGGTTCCGGGATGTCTATGTCGGGCGTACCGACGGCTACATGCTGATGAAATCGCCGGAGGCGAATGCCACGCTGCCAGCGGATTACGATCCCCGCCAGCGCCCCTGGTACAAGAAGGCCATGAGCCTTGGAAGCGCCTCGTTCACCGAGCCGTATCAGGATGCCAGCACCAACGACATGATCATCTCCACACTTGCGCCCGTGAAGCGCGGTGAATACGCGGGCGTGGCCGGTGCTGATATCGGCCTGGGCGCGATAGCAAAAACCCTGAGCACAGTCACCCTTGCGGACACCGGTTACGCCACTTTGATCAATGAGCGGGGTACCATACTGTTCCACCCACGGCAAAACCTTGTCGGCAAGAACATCAGTGAGCTCATTGGCGGCAAGCCGGATCTTGGCGGGGACGCTCACGAATACAGTAATGATGACGGCAACTGGGAGGCCAGCTTCTATCCGATCAGTGAAGCGCGTGGCGTGCAATGGTATCTGGGGACCTTTGTCAACGCGGACAAGATCAACGCACCGGTCCAGAGCGCCAGAATGACTGGATTGATCATGGCCGTGATCGGCCTGATCGTTTCTCTGGTGATCCTGCATCTGGGCATCAAGGTTCTGATGGCGCCGGTTCGCCGCTTGAACAAGGCCATGGCGGACATTGGCAGTGGTGATGCTGACCTGACCCAGCGTCTGGACGACAGTGCAAAAGATGAATTCGGTGAGTTGGCCCGGAGCTTTAACCAGTTTGTCGAGAATATCCAGACGGTTGTTCGGGATGTCCAGAAGGGTAGCGCCGAACTCGGGGATAATGTCAGCTCGCTGAGAGATACCGCCAGTACCAGTCGTTCAAGCGTTGAGAGCCAGCAGGCCGAGATCGATATGGTGGCGACCGCGATCAACGAGATGTCGGCCGCTGCCGGCGAGATCGCCCAGAACGCACAGCAAACCGCAGATGCCGCCAACACCGCGGATGCGGACAGCCGGGCTTCGCTGGAGACCGTCGCTGCCTCCCGGGACGCCGTGCAGAAGCTCTCGAAGGAGATTAATGCGGCTGCAGAGGTCATCCACACCCTTGGCAAGGACGTTACGTCCATCACGACGGTGCTTGAAGTGATTCAGGGTATTGCAGAGCAAACCAACCTGCTGGCATTGAATGCCGCGATTGAAGCGGCTCGGGCCGGTGAAGCAGGGCGGGGCTTCGCAGTTGTGGCAGACGAGGTACGTAACCTTGCCCAGCGCACCCAGTCCAGCACGGAGGAAATCAACGACATGATTGAGCGTCTGCAGAAGGGCGCAAATGATGCGGTCGATGTCATGAATGCCTCAACGGCGGTATCCAATGTCAGCATGGAAAAAGCGCAGGACGCCATGGATGCCCTCAACCGGATTGCCGAGGCAATCACGTCCATCAGCCAGATGACGTCGCAGATTGCCACGGCATCCGAAGAACAGACGTCGGTTACCGAGGAGTTGAACTCGTCGATTACCCGGATTGCGGATCAGGGCCAGGAAGCGGCGGCCGCGGCCACAGAAAACGATGTTTACAGCGGGCAGATTGAACGCATCGGCACCGCACTGAACCAGAACGTGTCGAGGTTCCGGGTGTAAGCGCAGGGCGCCCGCTAGCGGCTTAGGACTTCTAGCCGACGGCGCAGGTTCTCGAAGGTTTTGCGACCAACGTAACGGGATTCTTCGCTCAGGTAAGGGTTTTCGAGGGTAATGACCGTACGCTCGTCGAGATCAAGCTCTTTCACAGCGCGGGCGTAGTAGTCCCTGAGGAAATCATTGAAGCTGCCATCGTGGATGGCGCGTTCGATTCCCAGCTGAAGCCGATGGGCGGTTTCCTGGTCTTCGGGACCGACAAAGAGATAGGACGGCATCGGGTAGGCGATCAACAGATCAGGCTCAATTACCAGATTAGGATCGTGCTCCAATTCCAGGTCGTAAAGCACTTCGCTTACGCCCCTGGCAAAACACTCGAAGCGTTCATTACGCAACATTCCGAACAGTATTTCGTATCGGGAGTGAGCGACCACCGGAATACCGTTGGCTTCAAGTACCGGTGTGTCTGGCCAGTGGGCGCCCTGGCCAATCCGAATCTGACTGTCTCTCAAGTCATCCAGAGTCTTGATTCCCGCAAACCGGGGCAAGAATTCCGGCATGACCACGCAAACCCGAAAACCGAGCAACCCGCCATCGACCGGAAACGGTATGGCGGTCAGGGACTTCTCCCGTTCTGCGGAGGTAGCGACATTGGCGATGTCGACTAATCGTGACTGGCCGTCTGTCAGTTCCCTCAGTACGCGGCCCTGGCTCAGCTCTTCACTTCTGATTATCTGAAATTCTCCGTACTCTGGCGTCTTCTTCAGAGCAAGCTCCACCAGGGCCCGGATGGCAGGGCTGTCGTAATTCCGGTACCAGAGTACGTAACCGCGCACGGCTGCCTGCGACGCAGTGGTCGATGACGTTGTGGCTGAGAGTGGTCCTGCCGCAAGGCAGAAAGCCAATGGCATCAGGCAAAGAACCAGTTTTCGGAACCGGTGGGAGACCAGGGAAGCGGGCAGAGAATATTCCAAATCAGAGATCCTTTCTTACTACTGGAAAAACCGGCTATCAAGCAGTCATGATTCAGGCACGCATCCTCACTTTAGAACAGAAACTCAAAAATAAATCAGACAACATCCAAAAAAATTGTAAAACCTTCTTGCGAGCACTGAAGTCCGTTGTAATCATCAGTTCCCCATCAATTTCGGAGCTTGGCAATGGCAATTATCGATAATCTCATCGGAGCGACCGGTCAATGGGTGGCCAGTACCGACCCCAAGGCTACACTGGCCAGCCCTCTGGCCTGGCTGAAGAAAACGGGCGGGTACGCAGCGGTGAACAAGATCATCGGTCTGTCGATTCCTTTTGCACCACGGAACAACTTCAGCGTTGAGGAGGTCAGGCCAGGATATGTAAGAGCGAAAATCCGCTTGAAAGGCAACAAAAACCACTTCGGCAGCCTTTATGCGGGCGCGTACTTCCTGGTAGCCGAAATTCCCGGTGGCGTGCTGACCCTATTTGATCTGGGGCCTTCGTACACGCCGATTCTCAAGGAAATGACGTTGCAGTTTCTCCAGCCAGCCAACAGCGATGTCACTGTAGAATTCACCCTGGATCCCGAAACCGTGGCAGCCATTCTTGCTGACGCTGATGAGACCGGGCGGGCGAAATTCTCCCTGGAAGGCAAACTGGTGGACGAAGAGGGCAACCATGTAGCAACCTCCATCGCCCATTACCGCGTGCGGAAAAAAGGGTTTAAAGCAGAGGCCTGAATAATTCAGGCCTGTTCGAGGCCAGCGATGGTTTGCAGGAAAATCTCGCCGTATTTCTCTAGCTTGGCGGCGCCCACGCCGCTGACTTCCGCCAGCTCATCCAGGGTGCGCGGTTTGCGTTCCAGCATTCCAAACAGGGTAGTGTCATGGAAAATGACGTAAGGCGGCACGCCCTGTTTGTCGGCCAGCTCCTTGCGGCAGGCTCGAAGCGCCTCCCAGCCGGCCTTGTCGGTAATCTGTTCTGAGACCGGCGAACCCGACCGGCCGCCGTTTGCCCGGCCGGTTGTCTTCTTGATTTCCGGATCCTTGCGCAGCTCAATGGTCTGACGTCCTTTCAGCAGTGGCCGACACTGTTCGGTCAACTGGAGCGCACCATAGCCCTCCGGATCTGCACGGAGGTAACCATTGGCCACCAGTTGCCGGTATACCGATTTCCACTCGTTGGCACTCAGTTCCGTTCCAATGCCGTAGGTTGACACCTGGTGGTGCCCGGATTGGAGAATCCGCTCGTTTTCCGAGCCTCGCAGAACATCAATCAGATAGGTAACGCCGAAACGCTGGCCCGTTCGGAAAACGCAGGAAAGGGCTTTCTGGACGGCGACGGTTCCATCCCAGGTGTCCGGTGGATTCAGGCAGGTGTCGCAATTGCCACAGGGTTGCTCAAGCTCGTCCCCGAAATAGCGCAACAGCACCTGACGGCGGCAACTGGTGACCTCACAAAGGCCCAGCATCGCATCCAGCTTCTGCCGTTCCACGCGCTTGAAATGATCGTTACCCTGTGAGCTTTCCAGCATCTGGCGCAGTTTGATGACATCCTGCAGGCCATAAACCATCCAGGCCGTAGACGGCTTGCCGTCACGCCCGGCCCGACCGGTTTCCTGATAGTAGGCTTCAAGGCTCTTCGGCAGATCTAGGTGTGCGACAAAGCGCACGTCCGGTTTATCGATACCCATGCCGAAGGCGATGGTGGCAACAATAATCACCCCGTCTTCACGCAGGAACCGCTCCTGGTGATGGGCACGCTGTTCCGAGGACAGGCCTGCATGATAGGGCAGAGCGGTATAGCCTTTCTGGGCCAGGGTTTTCGCGGTGGCGTCGACCTTGTTCCGGGACAGGCAGTAAACGATGCCGCAGTCGCCCTCATGTTCGGCTTTAATAAAATCCAGTAACTGTTTGTTCGCGTTTATTTTTGGCGCTATACGGTACTGAATGTTGGGGCGATCGAAGCCACTGACGAAGTGTCTTGCCTCTGTCAGTGACAGTCGTTCTGCAATTTCCTTTCGGGTTCGCTCATCCGCGGTTGCGGTCAACGCGATGCGGGGTACGCCGGGAAACTGTTCTGCCAGCATGCTGAGCTGAAGGTAATCGGATCGGAAATCGTGACCCCATTGGGACACACAATGGGCCTCGTCGATAGCGAACAGCGAGATGGAGGCGTCATGAAGCAATTCGATGGTGCGCGGCTGTATCAGTCTTTCAGGGGCGCAGTACAGAAGGTCAAGCTCACCGGTCATGAGCGCGTATTCGGTCGCCCGGGCCTGCTCGAAATCCATGGTTGAATTCAGGAACGCAGCCCGGACCCCTAGCTCTTTCAATGCCGCTACCTGGTCCTGCATCAGGGCAATCAGAGGTGAAATTACGATCGCAGTGCCCGAGCGAACCAGCGCCGGCACCTGATAGCAAAGAGATTTACCGCCGCCCGTCGGCATGAGCACAAGTGCATCGCGGCCTTCCGATACTTCCCGGATGATGTCACCCTGAAGCGGACGGAAGGATTCATAACCAAAGACTTCGTGCAGCACCTGTTCCGGATCACGGCCCGAGGTGGTTGGGCGCTCGGTGGAAAGCTGTTCGAAATCCTGATCAAGATACATAGAATAACCGGTTGCTCGGCTTGGAGCCGCTGTATTGATTCGGGTGGAGTGCCGGGTTCGGCGCAGTGGCGAATGATACCAGATTAACCCTGAGGATTGGCCAGCAAACCCGCGTGCCGGGTGGAGGCAAACTAATCTAAGAAACGCTACAATACCGCGTTTTTGAACCACCGTTTCACGCCATACTGTGACAGACACTGATAACAACAGGGCTTCCATGCAGGAATTTGATGCCATCCGTCCCTATTCGGACGAAGAAACCGGCGCTGCTATCAACCGCCTGGTCAACGATCAGGAATTTCTGGATATGGTCGGTCGCTTCAAGTCACCGACTCTCGCCCGCTGGGCGCCGGCCATGTTGCGTGTGTTTACCCGTCGCTGGTTAAACAGCCATTTTGGTCACTACACACGAGTCGATGATCTCCAGGCCGGGCTTTCCAGCTACGTGGGTGAGCTGGTTGAGAGCACAACCACGCGAGTAACGACCAGCGGGCTGGAGAACCTCGACAAGCGCGGCGCCTATCTGTTTATTTCAAACCATCGGGACATTGTTTTCGACCCCATGGTGGTGAACTACCAGCTGTTCCAGAATGGTTTCCATACCACCCGAATTGCCATTGGCGACAACCTGCTTGCCAACCGCGTGTTCGCTGAAATGATGCGACTGAACAAGAGCTTTGTAGTGCGACGCAGCATGACAAGCCCCCGCGAGATGCGTGATGCCTACATCACACTCTCCGGCTTTATCAACCACAGCATCGATACCAATCACAGCATATGGATTGCCCAACGTGAGGGCCGGGCGAAGGACGGGCTGGATTTTACCGACCCCGCCATCATCAAGATGTTCTATATGAGCCGCAAGAAAAGCGGGCTCGGTTTTGACGAAGCCATGAATCGGCTGCATGTGGTGCCAGTTTCCATTGCCTACGAGTACGATCCGTGCGATGCCGACAAAGCCCAGGAGCTGGAAACCCGGGCCCGGACCGGCCAGTACATCAAGCGAGAGGGTGAAGATACCGAACAGATCATGAAGGGACTGACCGGTTTCAAAGGGCACGTGCATGTGCACTTTGGTGCGCCCATCCATGATTCACCGGATAACCCGAAAGATTTGGCCGCCCGTATAGATCGGGAGATGCATGCGAACTATCACCTGCATGCCTCAAACCTGGTGGCTTATCAGCAGCGTGGTCTTCATCCCCAGGCCCACGATACGCCGGATACCGTCAGCGATTCAGTGGTCACTGCCGAAACCTGGTCACCGGCGGAAATGGAAGCTGCTGAAGCCGAGATGGAGCGGAGACTGGAAGCCTGCGATCCGGCCATCCGGCCTTATCTGCTGGATATGTATGCCAACCCAGTGGTCACCGCGCTTGAGGCCAATGCCGAGAAATCCGGCCATTCCGAATAAACCGGTACATAATTTTCAGACATGAGGTAAACCGTGCAGGATCTTCAGTACATTCAGATTGAAACCGGGGAAAGCCCGACCGCAGCCGTCATCTGGCTTCATGGCCTTGGTGCGAGCGGCCACGACTTCGAGCCCGTAGTGCCGGAACTGGGCCTGCCGGAAGATACAGCGGTACGCTTCATCTTTCCCCATGCGCCCAATCTGCCTGTCACCATCAACGGTGGCATGTCCATGCCCGCCTGGTACGACATCAAGGCCATGGATATCGACCGTGTGGTGGATACGGAACAGTTGCGGGCGTCTGCCGATGCGGTCGCCAAACTGGTCGAGCAGCAAAAACACAAAGGCATCCCGCCGGAGCGTATTATCATCGCCGGATTCTCCCAGGGAGGCGCCGTTGCCTATGAACTGGGGCTCAGCTACCCGGAACGTTTTGGCGGTGTTCTGGCGCTTTCAACTTACTTCGCCACCGCGGACACGGTTGAGCGCTCTGAGGCCAATGCTGATGTGCCGATCAGCGTGTATCACGGAACCTTCGATCCGATGGTGCCGGAATCACTGGGTGTGCGCAGTGTCGAAACCCTGAAGGAGATGGGCTACGACCCTTCGTATCAGACGTTCCCCATGGAACACAGTGTGTGCCTTGAGGAAATACAGGACATTGGCCGATTCATTCGCCGGCACCTGCTTTGAGGCACCGCCATGCCCTGGGTCAGACCCAGAGCATGGCGCCCATCTCCAACGGATGCGTCAGTGATTCGTGATAGGGGTACATCCTGAGCCTGAGAGTCTGCAAGCCGGGATAGGGGGGTTGCACGCGTGTAGAGAACACGGTTCGCCCCTCCGCTTCGCTTTCCTTATCCAGCAAGAAACTGTCGGGCCCCGGGCTGTTATGGGTGCCGGTGCATTCTGGGCTGACCAGGCACTCCACCCGCACATCCTCCGCTGACAGGCCATTGAGCCTTGCCTCGACTCTGAGTTCTACGCCGCCATCATGGGGGCAGGCAGCTTCGACGCAGCCAACCACGTTTAATTGCACTCCCGGCCAGGCATGCCTGACCCGTGCCTTCCAGTCTGCAAGTTCTTTGGCAACCTCGCCGTTGTCGGCCATCAGCAAAGCACCCTGGGTTGACGCCGGCTGGTAATAGTTATTGACGTAATCCATCACCATACGCCGGGCGTTAAACCTTGGTGTGATCGACTTCATCGAAGCCTTGGATCGCTGGACCCAGCCTTTCGAAAAGCCCTGGGAGGCGCGCTCGTAGTAGAGGGGAACCACTTCGAATTCGAGCAGATCGATCAGGTCCCGGGCCTCTTCCTCATTCCGGAATTCAGGGTCCAGTTCGGTATCCCTGGGAGGGATGCCCCAGCCATTTTTGCCGTTATAGCCTTCGCCCCACCAGCCGTCGAGCACGCTGAGATTAAGAGCGCCATTGAGGGCTGCTTTCTCTCCGGAGGTGCCACTGGCCTCTTTCGGGTATTCCGGTGTGTTCAGCCACACATCGACGCCACTGAGCAGCCTGCGGGCCATGGCCTGGTCATAGTCCTCCAGGAGAATCAGGTGCCCCATCAACGAAGGGTGCATGGAAAGGTCGTGGATTACCTTGATCAGTTGCTGACCGGGTTTGTCCTTGGGATGGGCCTTGCCGGCAAATACCAGCACCACCGGGCGGTCCGGATCGGTAAGGATGCTTTCGAGGCGTTCCAGGTCCGAGAAGATCAGCGTCGCGCGTTTGTAGGTGGCGAACCGCCTTGCAAACCCGATAACCAGCGTGTCTTTTTCCGAGGAAACAAGCTGCCGGGTCATCCTGTCAGTGACGGAATGGCCGGTGCCGTTGCGTTTATGCTGGCGCTTGAGCCGCTGGACAATGTATTCGCCCATTTGCTGTTTCAGGGCCTTGTGAACGCTCCAGTAGTGATAGTCCGGGATCTGGTCGATAAACTTCCAGAATTCCGGGTTCCGGAGTTCACTTTTCCACGTGGGCGCCTGTATATCGAACAGGCTGGACCATTCCGGCGCCAGAAACGTCGGTACGTGCACACCGTTGGTAATGTACCCGATAGGGTTTTCTGCCGACGGCACCTGGGGCCAGATATCGCCCTCCATCAACGAGGCGACACAACCGTGAATCCGGCTCACCCCGTTGTGGAAACGAGAGCCGCGCAGGCCCAGACTGGTCATGTTGAAACTGTCCCCACCGTCCTTCGAGCCCAGGGCAAACACCTGATCAAAATCCAGGGCAGATTCCTCGATATATCGCCCCAGGGCATGATGAACGAGGGAGCGGGGGAAGATGTCGTGGCCAGCCGGTACCGGCGTATGCGTTGTGAACAGCGTTGCGCCGGCAACGGCTTCAAGCGCGGCCTCGAAACTCAACCCGGAAACCATGGTGTGCCTGCAGCGTTCCAGAATCTGGAATGCGGCATGGCCCTCGTTGATATGCCAGACGGTCGGCTTTAGGTTCAGCGCCTCCACAACCCGGGTTCCACCAATGCCAAGCAGCATTTCCTGGCTGATCCGCGTGGACTCGTCGCCACCGTAAAGCTGGAGCGTCAGATCCCGGTCTTCCGGGCCGTTTTCTTCGGTATTGCTGTCCAGCAGGTATAAGCGGATATGGCCTACGCGGGCTTCCCACACACGCGCCACAACATCACGCCCGGGGAAGGGGACGGAGACCTTGAGCCACTTGCCGTCTATCTCCACCGGTGAAATAGGCAATTCATCGCTGGAATGGGACTGATAGCGCGCAATCTGCTGACCGTGGGCGTCGATACTCTGGATAAAGTAACCCTGCCGATACAACAGACCCACAGCGACAAAGGGCAGGGCCAGGTCACTGGCGGCCTTGCAATGGTCGCCGGCAAGGATGCCCAAGCCGCCGGAATAGATCGGAAAACTTTCGTGGAAGCCGAATTCGGCACAGAAGTAAGCCACCAGGGCCTGTTCCGGATCGAGCTTCTCCGTCACTTCCGGGCCGGGGCCAGCCTCAAGATAGGCATCGTAGCTACTCAGAACCCGACGATACTCGGCCAGAAACGCCCGGTCTTCAGACGCTTCATCGAGTCGATCCTGGGCAACCCGCCGCAGGAAAAGCTTTGGGTTGTGCTCGACTTTCTGCCATAGCGGTAGGTCAATACGGACAAACAGGCTTCGAACCCCGTGGTCCCAGCTGTAGAACAGGTCATTGGCAAGCTCTTCCAATCGCTCCAGGGGTTCGGGAAGCAGGGGATGAGCTTCAAGTCGGAATTCCGTTGCTTTATGCATGTTGGTTGCCTCCAGGCGGGCAAACGCTCGCACTAATCCAGCTGTTGTTGGTCACGTTCTTTGAGAATACGTTGATACAGATCGCCATAGGTGCGAGCCCGCTGCTTCCAGGAATAATCGATCGCCATGCCGTTATCCTGCAACCGCCGCCATTGCTTACGTTTTTCAAAAACCTGTAGCGCGCGGTTTACGGCAGCCAGTAACGAATCGGCATTGGCGCCGGTAAAAACGAATCCGGTGGCCTTGTCGATGCCAACCTCCTGAGGGTCCTGGACCGTGTCTGCCAGCCCGCCAACACCGTGCACCACCGGAATCGTGCCGTACCTGAGGCTGTACATCTGGTTGAGCCCACAGGGCTCGAATCTCGATGGCATCAGGAACAGGTCACATCCGGCTGTGATGCGATGGGAAAGCCCCTCGTTGTAGCCCAACGTGAGAGACATTTGCCCCGGCCATTGCCGGGCAAGGCGTTTCAGGGGCTCCTCGTAACTGGCTTCACCGGAGCCAAGAACGACAAACTGGCAACCCTGTTCCAGCAAGTGCGGCATCACCGAAACCAGCCAGTCCACGCCTTTCTGTTCAACCAGTCGCCCGATGAAGCCCAGTAGTGGACCGCCGTTTACCTCCAGCCCGAGCTCTTGCTGCAGGCCGGCCTGGCACTGTGTCTTGTTCTTCAAGTGATCCCGGCCATAGTGAAAGGACAGTTCAGGGTCCTCCTCGGGATTCCAGACCCGGTTATCGATGCCGTTGAGAATGCCGGTGAGCGCGTCCTGGCGGTGTCGAAGCAAACCATCAAGTCCATTACCGAATTCCGGGGTCTGGATCTCGAGCGCATAGGTCGGGCTGACGGTGGTGATTCGGTCACTGAAAACGAGGCCGCCCTTGATGAACGAAAGCTGCCCGTAGAATTCAAGCTGCTCGAGGTTCCAGAGCGAATCAGGCAGACCCAGGGCACGGAAAGTCTCATGGGAGAAGAGTCCCTGGTAGGCGAGGTTATGGATGGTAAACACAGTGCCGGGCCTGTCGTGGTAGGCCTCGAGAAATACCGGTATCAGCCCGGTTTGCCAGTCGTTGCAGTGCACCAGATCCGGTCTCCAGGACAGGCCTGCCTCTCCCATGGCGATCATGGCGCCGACCTTTCCGAACAGCTCAAAGCGATGGGCATTGTCCCACCAGTCTTTGCCTTCCTCGTTCTTATAGGGGTTGCCAGGGCGATCAAACAATGGCGGACAGTCCACTAGCCATAGCGTGACAGCGGTGCCGGGCAGTCGGGTCCGCCAGAGGCTCACATTGTATTGCCCCAGCTGAAACCGCGCCTTTCTTCGAGAGCCTGCCTTTCTTGCCGCTTTCAAAGCATCGGGATAGCCCGGTAGAAGTATCTGTACGTCGTATTCCAGGCGGCAGAGCGCTTCCGGCAAACTTGCTGAAACGTCGGCAAGACCGCCGGTTTTCATCAAGGGATAAACCTCACTGGTTGCAAACAGCACCCGGATCATAAAGCCGGCCTCAGAATGATCGCGCCCAGTGGTGGCAGGGTTAGTTCCACGGACCACTCACGGTTCATCCAGGGCTGGGCATCCGCAGGCATGGGGTAGGGATTTCCCAGATTACTCCCACCGTAATACTCTGAATCGGAATTAAAAATTTCCCGCCAGTTGCCACCTTCAGGCAGGCCGATCCGATAGTGGTGTCTGGGCATCGGTGTGAAATTAACGACAATCACCGAGGTTTCGCCCTTGGCGGTGCGCAGGAAACTGATCACTGACTGGGGGGAATCATGGCAGTCGATCCATTCGAAACCATCCGGCTTGAAGCAGGCGCCGTGTAACGAGACCTCCCGTCGGTAGATACCGTTCAGGTCCTGGACCAGCTTTTTAATACCCTGATGCTCCGGGTAGGCCAGTAGAGACCAGTCCAGTTCCCGGGATTCACTCCATTCGCGTCGCTGCCCGAGTTCACAGCCCATAAAAAGAAGTTTGGCGCCCGGGTAACTGAACATGTAGGTAAAAAGCACCCTCAAGGTAGCCCTCTGTTGCCATTCGTCGCCGGTCATTTTGTTGATCAGGCTGCCTTTGCCATGAACCACTTCGTCGTGGGAAAGCGGGAGCAGGAAATTCTCCGAGAAGGCGTAGAGCAGCCCAAAGGTCAGCTTGTCGTGATGATACTGACGATACACCGGATCCTGTGCCAGATAGTCCAGGGTGTCGTGCATCCAGCCCATGTTCCATTTCAGGTTGAACCCGAGTCCGCCAATTTCCGGTGGCCGGGTTACACGTGGCCAGGAGGTCGATTCTTCCGCACAGACCAGCGTTCCGGGGAAGCGGCTCTGGCAGACCTGGTTCAATTCCCGCAGGAACTCAATGGCTTCGAGGTTTTCATGGCCTCCATGCACGTTGGGCTCCCATTCGCCTTCCTTGCGGGAGTAGTTGAGGTACAGCATGGAAGCCACCGCATCCACCCTGAGCCCGTCGATATGAAAGGCGTCCAGCCAGAACAAGGCACTGCCGATCAGGAAGTTCCGCACCTCATGCCGGCCATAGTTGTAGATGAGTGTGCCCCAGTCCTGATGGCGCCCTTTGCGGGGATCTTCATGTTCGTAAAGCGCGCTGCCATCAAAGCGGGCAAGGGCGTGTTCATCGGTCGGGAAATGTCCCGGTACCCAGTCCAGAATCACGCCGATTTTGTGCCGGTGGCATTGGTCCACCAGATAACGAAGATCGTCCGGCGTGCCGAACCGACTGGTGGGCGCGTAGTATCCGGTCGTCTGGTATCCCCAGGATTCATCCAGGGGGTGTTCCGTGACCGGCAACAGTTCAATGTGGGTGAAGCCCAGTTCGAGCACATAGGGAATGAGTTGGTCGGCCAGTTCCCGATAGGTCAGCCATCGACCCGAACCGTGGTGGCGCCAGGAGGCGGCATGAACCTCGTAGATGGAGATGGGCGAATCCTGCCAGTTCCAGCGACCCCGCCGGGCCAGCCAGTCGCCATCGCCCCAGCCAAAGTGGCCGCGCTCGGTGACTACAGCAGCGGTGGAGGGCCTGAGCTCGAAAGCCTGTCCATAGGGATCGGTTTTCAGGATCTGCCGGCCTTTGTCCGTTGTGATGGCGAATTTATAGAGAGCGCCGTTACCGATGCCCGGGATAAAGCAGGACCAAACCCCCGTGCCTTCATGCAACGACATGGGATGGATGCCCGCGTTCCATTCGTTAAAGTCACCGGCAACACTGACGGCGCTGGCGTGCGGCGCCCAGACTGCAAACCGGACACCTTCCACACTTCGGTTCCTGCAGACATGGGCACCGAGCACGTTGTAAATGTGCCAGTGGCGACCCTCGGCAAAAAGGTGGAGGTCGAATTCGCTGAGCGTTGGACTGTCCATAGACCGTGCTGTTCCTGACCAGATGAGGCGCTTTGAGCGTCCCTTCATTGGACGCGAAAGGGCCTGTTTAAAAAATGACCCAAAACAAGTTTACGTCATAATTCCGTGCTAGTGTTCTACTATAGTTTAGGGCGTCAAAAACGTGGCAAACCCTTGCGGTTAAACGACCGGTTACAGGGAAGGTTTTCTTCAGGGAAGCAGCTATGCAAACGGCCAAGCGTTTCGTCAGTCGTCTCACTCGTCAGACTCTTGCTCTGGTACTTGCCGGAGGGCGGGGATCCCGCCTCCACGATCTCACCAAATGGCGGGCCAAACCGGCGGTGCCCTTTGGCGGCAAGTTCCGGATTATCGATTTTCCACTCTCGAACTGCATCAACTCCGGCATCGGGCAGGTTGGTGTGATCACCCAGTACAAATCCCATTCCCTAATCCGCCATATCCAGCGGGGTTGGGGGTTTCTCCGGGGAGAACTGGATGAGTTCGTAGAGCTCTTACCTGCGCAACAACGGATCGAGACTTCCTGGTATGAGGGAACGGCAGACGCTGTGCTTCAAAACCTCGACATCATTCGCAGCCACCAGCCAGAGTATGTGCTGATTCTTGCGGGTGATCACGTGTACAAGATGGACTACGGCACTATGCTGGCCCATCACGTGGAGAATGATGCCGATATTACCGTGGGCTGTATTGAAGTACCTATCGATGAAGCCTCGGCATTCGGGGTGATGTCGGTAGATGACGAGTTGAGGGTCACCGAGTTCGTCGAGAAGCCCGAACAGCCAAAGCCAATGCCGGGCCAGCCCGGAAAGGCGCTGGCATCCATGGGCATCTATGTGTTCAGTACCCAGGTGCTCTTCGACGAACTCATGCGCGACCAGCAGATGGATGGCGAATCGTCTCACGATTTCGGCAAGGACATTATTCCCTCCGTCATCAAGCGTCTGCGGGTGGTCGCATTCCCGTTCCGTAATCCGGTTGAGAACAAGCCGGCCTATTGGCGCGATGTGGGCACCGTTGACGCACTCTGGCAGGCAAACCTGGAGCTGATCGGAATCAGCCCGGAGCTCAATCTCTATGATTCCCACTGGCCGATATGGACCTATCAGGAACAGCTGCCACCGGCAAAGTTTGTTTTTGATGATGACAATCGACGAGGCATGGCTGTGGACTCCATGGTGGCCGGCGGCTGTATTGTCTCTGGCGCTCTGGTGAAGCATTCCTTGTTGTTTTCGCAAGTTAAGATTCATTCTTATAGTGAAATCTCGGATTCGGTCATCTACCCGGATGTCGAGATTGGCCGTCACTGCCACATCCGCAATGCCTTGATTGATCGTGGCTGCCGCATCCCCGAAGGGACGAGGATAGGTTTCGACGAGGCCGATGACCGGAAGCGGTTTCATGTATCGCCCAAAGGTATTGTGCTGATCACGCCCGAGATGCTCGGGCAGGATTATCCCCATGGCCTCTGACACCAAAACACCGGTTGTACTCTGCTGGCACATGCACCAGCCGTCTTATCAGGATATGCGCACTGATCAGTTCCTGTTTCCCTGGGTGTACCTTCATACCATCAAGGATTACAGCGACATGGCGGCGCATCTGGAAGCAAATCCGGACGCCAGGGCGGTAGTCAATTTTGCCCCGGTTCTGCTTGAGCAGATCGAGACCTACCTTATCCAGATTGAAAAATGGCGCCATGGCGCTGGCGAGATCGGCGATCCTTTGCTCGCAGCTCTGGTTGCGGAACAGTTGCCGGAAACCGGAACGCCTGCGTTTCTGGGATTGATCGAAAAGTCTCTGCGGGCCAACCGGGAACGGATCATCAATCGGTATCCGGCCTACGCGCAGTTGGCGGAGCTTGCAGAGGTTTACCGCAAAAAGCCCGAGCTGCAGAGATACATTTCAAGTCGGTTTCTTTCCGACTTGCTGGTTTGGTACCACCTTGGCTGGATGGGAGAAACCATCCGCAGAAGCAGCCATTGCATCCAGAGCCTTCAGGAGAAGGGCCACAATTTTTCGATGGATGACCGGAAGGCTCTTCTCGACGTGATTTTTGATGTGTTATCCGGCATCGGCCCAAGGTACCGGCATCTTGCGCAAAAAGGGCAGGTGGAGCTGTCTGTCAGCCCCTACACCCATGCAATGCTCCCTCTGTTGATCGACCTGGGTGCTGCCCGCGAGGCCATGCCGGATATCGCTTTGCCAGCACACAGCCATTATCCGGAGGGTGAAGCGCGCGCCGCTTGGCAGCTCCAACAGGCAAGGACCGTTTTTCAGCGTTTCTTCGGTGTTGATCCCTCCGGCTGCTGGGCTTCCGAGGGTGGCCTCAGCCAGGCCACACTGGGCCTGCTGGATCAACATCAATTCCGATGGACTGCCAGCGGAGATTCTGTGGCGCACAACAGCCTCAATCTGGCCCGGCAGGACAACCCGGATTTGCCCGATGCCGGGATTCACCAGCCCTATACGTTTGGCGAATCGGATACCGCCGTCTTCTTCCGTGACGACGGTCTGTCGGATCTGATCGGTTTTACTTACGCAGACTGGCACGCCAGGGATGCCGTTGGCGACCTGGTGCATCACATGGAAAACATTGCGGGGCAGGCCAAGGGCAAGACGAAGCCGGTGATTTCCGTGATCATGGATGGCGAAAATGCCTGGGAGTATTACCCCGAGAACGGTTTTCACTTCCTCGACGAACTTTATCGGGTACTGGCAAACCACCCCCGGCTCAGATTGACCACTTATGCCGATCTGGTGGCGAACCCCGTAGCCGCGCCGGTTCATTTGCCGCGTCTTGTGGCCGGCAGCTGGATTTACGGTACGTTCTCCACCTGGATCGGTGACCCGGACAAGAACCGGGCCTGGGATCTGCTCTGTGAAGCCAAAACCCACTTCGACCGGGTGATGGACAATGGCAGTCTCAATTCGGAGCAGAAAGCAGCCGCCATGCAGCAACTGGCTATCTGCGAAGGGTCCGACTGGTTCTGGTGGTTTGGTGACTATAACCCGGCCCAGATCGTCAGCGACTTTGAGCATCTGTATCGCCGCCACCTCGTCAATCTCTATGAAATGATCGGCTACCCGGCGCCGCCATCCGTGTTCCAGAAGCTCAGCCAAGGCAGTGGAGAACCGGCTCGCGGCGGTACCATGCGGCCGGGCCATGAGGCGGATCATCCTGCATGACTTCAGCAAACGACAAGGATCTGTTCAGTGCCCGAAGGGCAGGTGTGCTGCTTCACCCGACCTGCCTGCCCGGAAGCCTCGGTGTTCTGGGCGCCGGCGCCCGCCGGTTCGTCGATTTTCTGGCCGACAGTGGCATTACCGTCTGGCAGACACTGCCTATTGGACCAACCCACCAGGATCTTTCACCGTACCAATCCCTGAGTGCCCACGCGGGCAACCAGGATTTTATTGACCTCGCTGAACTGCTGCAGACCGGACTGCTGGCCGATGCTGAACTGGCCCAGCCCATCGCCGAATCCCGCCAGCAGCTGCTGGCTATCGCCGCCCAACGGTTTTACGAGGGCCATGCCACAGGCCGGAAGGGCTTTGATCTGGCCGGATTTGAAGCTTTCCGGGCAAGAAATGATTACTGGCTGGATGATTTCTGTCTGTTCTGCGCAATCCGGGAGGTTCAGGAGTCGCCAGGCTGGCTCCAGTGGCCAGAGCACTTGAGGGATCGGGAGCCGGCTGCCTTGCAGGCCTTTGTCGACCAAAACCAGGCCAGGCTGGCTCGCATCAGGTTTGAGCAGTTCCTGTTCAACCACCAGTGGCAGGCACTCAGGGACTATGCACGAAGCCGCAATGTTTTGCTGTTTGGTGATATCCCCATTTTTGTCGCTCAAGACAGCGCCGATGTTTGGGCCAACCGACAGTTCTTCAAACTGGACGCCCGGGGCGAACCCACTGTGGTTGCCGGTGTGCCGCCGGACTATTTTTCCGAGGAGGGCCAGCACTGGGGTAATCCACTCTACAACTGGCAGGTCATGGCGGAAGATGGCTACCAGTGGTGGCTTCAACGGCTCGAAAGCCAGCGCCATCTGTTCGATCTGATCCGGATAGACCATTTTCGGGGGCTTCAGGCCTATTGGGAGATCCCGGCTGAGGCCCCTCAGCCACGAAACGGCTATTGGGTTCCCGGCCCCTCTGACCATTTTCTACAGGCCTGCTTCGACCGGTTCCCGGATTTACCCCTGGTAGCCGAAAACCTCGGCATCATCAGCGACGATGTGGAAGAACTTCGTCATCGCTTCCGGCTGCCGGGGATGACTGTGATGCAGTTTGGCTTCGACGGCAGCCCAAACAATCCGCATCTGCTTCACAACCACCAGCCCCGGGATCTTGTCTACACCGGCACCCACGATAACGACACAACACTGGGGTGGTACCGGAGCCTGGATGACCGTACCCGGCACTATGTAAATGATTATCTGGCCACCAGTGGTGATGGGATGCCATGGCCGGTAATTGAAGCGGCGTTCCGTTCGGTCTGCTCACTGGCCGTGGTGCCGATGCAGGATTTCCTCGGTCTTGGAACCGAGGCAAGGTTCAATACGCCGGGCACCATTACAAATAACTGGACATGGCAACTGGACTGGAATTTTCCCGAGAAAGACTTGTCGAAAATAATCGCTGAATCGGTAAAACGACATGGGCGCCTCCCTCCGGTCTGAGCATTTTTTGATCAGCATCAACGAGGCGGGCCCCAACCTTCGATATAACACACAAGCAGTATCAACAATTGGCGTTCAAGATGAGTCACGAGGGGGGAACATGGAACACAGACTCAGTAAACGCGTACAGGGAAAGCTTGGGCTGTTGGTATACAAGCGCGGGATGCCGGTTGCGACCGGTCAGATTCGCGATGCCTCCAAACGTGGTCTGTTCATTGCCACGGACTACACTGACGTTCAGTTAAACCAGACGGTGGAACTGGAGTTCCGTTTTCCGGATACCCAGGAAAAGCGGTTCCGTCGGCTGAAGGCCCATGTTGTGCGGAAGTCAGACCGCGGCCTTGGTGTCGATTTTGAAGGCGTCGAGAACGACAGTTTTACAATTTCTTCACTGATCAACTGGCTTAAAAACCACCACATGCCAGTCAACTATTTTCCTGCCCGCAGGAAACAAGCCTGAAGAACACCCAAGGGAGAGGATCTGTTCATGGAACGACTTAAAGGTAAAGTGGCCGTGATCACCGGTGGCTCCGTTGGCATCGGAGCCGCAACAGCGCTCCGAATGGCAGAGGAGGGCGCTGCTGTCGCCATTCTTGACTGCCAGGATTCCGAGGGAGAGGCCCTGGCTAAACAACTTGAAGGCCGCGGTCTGAAGGCGGGTTACTGGCACTGTGACGTAAGCAAGGAACAAGAGGTCAAACAGGTTCTGGACGCCGTTGCCAATACCTTCGGTAGCCCGACTGTACTGGTGAACAACGCCGGCATTGCCGGGGCGAACAAGCCGACCCATGAACTCACGGAAGAAGAGTGGGACCATGTTCAGGATGTGAACGTCAAGGGCGTGTTTTTCTGCACCAAGCACGCCATTCCCCACATGAAAAAAGCGGGCGTTGGCAGCATTATCAACCTGTCATCCATTTATGGGCTGGTGAGTGCGCCGGATATTCCGCCTTATCATGCCTCCAAGGGCGCCGTGCGTTTGATGTCCAAAACCGACGCCCTGTTGTATGCCACTGAAAACATTCGCTGCAATTCCATTCACCCCGGGTTTATATGGACCCCGCTGGTTGAGGCCCACCTCAAAACGACCGGACAGGACCCGGAGGAAGCTAAAAAGGCCACGGCGGCAATGCATCCTGTCGGTCACATGGGCGAGCCGGATGATATTGCCTGGGGCGCTGTCTATCTAGCCTCCGACGAATCGAAGTTTGTGACCGGGAGTGAACTGGTGATTGATGGCGGTTATACCGCTCGATGATGTCCCGACCAACCTGAGCGGAGTTCAAATTTGACCCTGGCAGCCTATACCCCGCGGTCCTTGCCGGAATCCCTGAGCGGATTGTTCCAGTTGGCGCTGGACCTTCGGTGGACCTGGCATCACGGTACCGATGAGCTCTGGCGCGCTCTTGATTCGGACATCTGGGACACCACCCGGAACGCGTGGCTGGTTTTGAACAGCGTGTCCGGGGAGCGGCTGGAAGAACTGGCCGCAGACCCCGACTTTCAGCAGCGCTACCGTGAGCAGATTCATGCTCACCAGGCTTTTACAGAGGCTGACACCTGGTATTCGACCGATTGTCGGGGCGATCTGGGCGAGGGCGTTGCCTATTTCTGCATGGAATATGGTCTGAGCGAATCGCTGCCGCTGTACAGCGGTGGTCTGGGCGTACTGGCCGGCGATTTTCTGAAGGCGTCCAGCGATCTGGGTGCACCAGTCATGGCGGTGGGTCTGCTGTACCAGCAGGGCTACTTTCGCCAGGCCATCAGCACCGATGGCGAACAGCTGGAGTTCTATCCTTACAACGACCCCACCATGCTGCCCGTCTCGCCCCTGCGGGACGCTGACGACCAGTGGGTGAGGGTGATTGTGCCTTTCCCGGGAAGACACGTGCGCCTTCGGGCCTGGAAGGCCCAGGTGGGCCGCTGCGAGCTGTTGCTGCTCGATAGCAACGACCCCCGAAACGAACCGGGCGACCGGGGTATCACCAGCGAACTCTATACCGGTGACCCGGAAAAGCGCCTGCAACAGGAAATGGTATTGGGCATCGGTGGCTGGCGTCTGCTGGAACAACTGGGGAGATCGCCGTCACTCTGCCATCTGAATGAGGGCCACTGTGCCCTGGCGCTCATAGAGAGGGCCTTCAGCTGGCAGGACGACCATGAAAGTGATTTCCAGACAGCTCGAACCGCAACCAGGGCGACCAATCTGTTTACCACGCACACCTCGGTGGCGTCCGGCTTTGATCATTTCTCCCGATCGCTATTGCGACTGTATCTGACACCCTGGCTCGAAGGCCGCGACCTGAATGTCGATCAATTGCTGGCATTGGGAAGCCAGCCCTCCAGCCCAGACAATCAGTCGACTGACCTTAAACTCAATATGGCCTTGCTGGCCCTCAATATGAGTGGTCGGTTCAACGGTGTCAGCCGCATCCACCAGAAGGTCACCCAGACCATTTTCCAGCCTTTCTTCCCGCGCTGGCCGGCCGAAGACATTCCGGCGGACTATGTGACCAATGGCATCCACACGCCGAGCTGGGATTCTCCGGAATCCGACGCCATCTGGACCCGGGCCTGTGGCAAGGATCGCTGGCGCAGGCCTCTCCAGAGCACCTGCCCGATGACTGACATCGCCGACGAAGAATTATGGGAAATGAGGCGCCTGGAGCGCGCAAGGCTGATTACCTACCTCCGGCGAAGGCTTGCGAGCCAGCATTGCGAACAAAACCCCGGAAACAACCATGAAGCCGCGTGTGGCCTTTTGTTGGACCATGAAACCCTCACGTTGGGCTTTGCCCGCCGGTTTACGGAATACAAGCGACCAGATCTCCTGCTCAAGGATCAGGAGCGCCTGCTCAAACTGCTTGCCAGCCGTGATCGCCCGATTCAGATTGTGCTTGCAGGCAAGGCCCACCCCTACGATCTCCCGGGGAAAGACATCATCCGGCGATGGAAAGCCTTCTCCCGGCGACCGGATGTCGAGGGCAAGGTGGTGTTTATTGAAGACTACGATCTTGGCGTGGCCAACCAGCTTATCCAGGGCGTGGATGTGTGGCTCAATTGTCCGAGACACCCTTGGGAAGCCTGCGGCACCAGTGGCATGAAGGTACTCGTGAACGGGGGACTGAACCTGTCACAGTACGATGGCTGGTGGGCTGAGGCCTGGAACCCGGATGTGGGCTGGGCTATTCGACCTGGCGCTACCTTTGACGAGCTAAGCGGGTCAAACAATCACGACCACGATCTCTCAGACATGGAACAGCTGTTTGATCTGTTGGAGAACGAGGTAATTCCCGGGTTCTATGACGTCGACAGCGAAGGTATTCCCCGGAACTGGGTTGGACGTATGCGCGCAAGCATGGATCAACTGACGGCGGCCTATTCCGCCAACCGGATGGTGAGGGAATACGTCGAACAGTTCTATCTACCCATGGCAGAAATGGGAAGCCGGCGCAGCTCCGAGACTGCATGGGAGCTACTTGGTGAATACCGAGAAATCTCCAGGCACTGGTCCCGGTTGCGTTTCAACAGCTTCAATACAGGCGAAGATTCGGGTAGCCAGACTTTCACCGTGGAAGTCTACCTGGATGGAATTGACGAGCAGCGGATTGCAGTAGAGCTTGTTGCAGAGGATTCCGAGCATGGCCCAAGAACCATTACGGCCATGCAGATGAAGCATCCGCTGGGTGGTTCCCCTCATACCTATCTTTATGAATGCACAGTGCCTTCACGCCCCGAAGGACACTACACGCCGCGCCTGCGAGTGCGGGATGAACGCCTGAACCTTCCCCTGGAAAACCCCGCCATACTCTGGCTCAGGTAGGCCTCAGCTGCGCCAGAACGCCGGCGATAGAACGATCACCACGCTCAGTATCTCCAGACGCCCCATCAGCATACCCACAGACAGTACCCATTTTGCGGCATCGGGAAGCGGCCCGAAATTACCCGCAGGGCCAATGATGTCCCCAAGGCCGGGGCCGACATTGGTCAGCGAGGTGAGGGCGCCAGACAGTGCCGTCACAAAGTCCAGCTGCATGGCGGCCAGGGCAACCGTGATCAGCAAAAGACAGAGCAGGAAGATAAACGTGTAGGCGATCATCGACGAGATAATCTCATCGCTCACGGCCCGGCCGTTGTAGTTACGGGTAAGAACCGCACGAGGGTGCAGCAGGCGCATCAACTGCTCACGCAGGATGATCAGGGAAAGCTGGAACCGGAAGATTTTCATGCCGCCGGCCGTGGAACCAGAGCAGCCGCCCACGAACATCAGGAAAAAGAACAGCACGAACGCCAGAGGGCCCCAGGCGGAATAATCTTCAGAAGCATAGCCCGTGGTGGTTACCACAGAAGTGACATTAAACAGGGTAGAGGCGTAGTTATGGATGGGATCGAAGGGGACCGGTGACACCATCCAGCGGTAAAGAGTTAGAAGCAGCGGTACGAAAAACAGGATCGCGAGAAACAATCGCACCTGCTGATCCCGGAACAGAACGCCATGTTGGCCATGCATTTCACGCACGAAAAGGAAGAAGGGCAAGCTGCCGATAATCATGAAAAATGTGGCTTCCATGAGGATCAGATCATTGAACTTGCCCATGGAAAGATCCGAGGTGGAAAAGCCACCGGTGGCGATGCTGGTAAGACCATGGTTGAAGGCATCGAAGAGCGTCATGCCAGAAAACCAGTAGGTAACCACCGCAATGATCGAAAACGCCAGATAAACCACCAGCAAGCCACGGCTGAGTGTTTTCATTCTTGGCAGAGCCTTGTCGGTCCATTCCGAAGACTCGGTGGCGAACAGCCGCATGCCGCCGACCCGCAGAAACGGGAGTACGGCAACGAACATACCGATAATCCCGATACCACCGATCCATTGCAGGATGGACCGCCAGATCAAGAGATCCCTGTCCATATCATCGAGGCCGCTGAGCACGGTTGCTCCGGTGGTGGTAATCCCCGAGGTGCCCTCGAAAAAGGCGTCTGCGGCAGAAATGCCCAGGTCACTCAGATAGAAAGGAAGGGATGAAAACAGGGCAATAATGAACCAAGAAGATACCGTGAGTACGAACATGTACCTGGGCTTCAGATCTCTCGGTTTGCGGTAGGTGGCGGCCATTCCCAGTATACCGAGGCCCCAGACAATGGCGGCCGATTCTGCAAACGCCATGGCGTTCGGCGCTTCAGAGCCCGCAAGCAGGATGACAGGCAATGTCATGAAAATGCTCAAAAGCACGAACATGACGCTGACAATGAAAATGACGGGGTAGAGATTTCTCAATGGATGCTCGAGCCAGCTGATACCGGGAGACGGCGTCAGAATACCTGTGGGGTCGGCCTTCCGCAAGGTAACACCGCGCGGATGCTGAAATTACCGGCGAATTAAATCGGTGTAAATAACGCGTAAATGCGGATCTTTCTGATGGCAAAACGCGTCAGTCTGGTGCAAGTTCAGCGATGTACACCGAACAATTCGGTTAAGGAGATAAAAAATGAAACACGTACGTTCAATTGCCGTTATCTTTGCCACCGGTATGGCTGCTGCAGGAGCCGCATCCGCCCAGGATATGTACAAGTCTGGCGTTGGCGGGCTCTACACAGGCCTGAACTACACTTTCATGAACCTTGAGAGCGGTAACGCGGATGCCGACGTAGGCACGCTGTCTGCCAAAGTTGGCGTGATGGCGACGCCGTATCTGGGCATCGAAGCGCGGGGCGGTTTTGGCGTAGATGACGACCGCATCGGCGGAGTCGATTATTCACTGGATAACTTCTTCGGCGGCTACGCCACGTTCAATCTGGCCAACGAATCACCCATTACGCCGTACGCTATCCTCGGTTTCACCCGGGTCGAAATCGAAGCCTCTTCGTTTCTGGGCACAGCCACCGAGGATGAAACGGACGTGTCCTACGGCATCGGCATGAATATGGACTTTGCGCCGAACCTGTCCGGCAACCTTGAATACATGCGTTATTATGAAGACAGTAATGCCGAAGTCGATGGTCTGGGCGTCGGTATTCAATTCAACTTCTGAATCCAGGCCACCGGGGAGACTGTTTGAACCATCTGGCTCATGTATTTCTCGCGCCGGACTCACCTGAAGCTCGTGTGGGGAGCATCCTCGGTGACTTTACCCGGGGCGTCGATCTCTCGACGCTGCCGGACCCGGTGAAGCAGGGCGTCCGCCATCATCGGGCGGTCGACAGCTTCACCGACCAGCACCCCGACGTACTTGCCAGCAAACAGGTGTTCTCCCGCCAACGTCGTCGATTTGCCGGCGTTGCGCTCGATATTCTCTATGACCATTTTCTTCTCAAACACTGGGACCGGTTCAGTGAAATTGAGCAAGAGGCGTTTATTCGCCGTATATACAACGAGTTGCAGCAGAAAGAACATCTAATGCCGGACAAAATGGCCAGAGTTACCCGAATGATGGTGTGGAACGACTGGTTCGGAGCCTATCAGGATCTTGAAAACATCGGGAAGGCACTGGACCGCGTTGCAGGGCGCATACGGTTCAGAAATGATTTCGCCGGCATGATCACCGAAATCCGCGCAAACCAGGAAGAACTGGAGCAAAAGTTTTTATCATTTTTCCCGGATTTACAGGTATTTGCAGGAGGTATTGAATGAGGTTTGTTATTAGGGCGTTGTTGGCTGTGACATTGGTTTTTCCATCAGCGATGGCGGTTTCTGCGGAGGCCGATGCCAACAATAGCCAGCAGCGACCGCCGGAAACCCTTGGCTATGTTGAATGGGTAGTCATGAAAGATACCAACCTGAGGCTGAAGGCGCGACTCGATACAGGCGCCAAAACGTCGTCTCTGCACGCGGTAAACATCGAGGGCTTTGAGCGCGACGGCGAGGAGTGGGTCAGTTTCCAGATTCCACTGGGTGACCACGAGGACCAGCCGACCGAGGGCGAACTGGACCATGACGACGTCATTCTGGAGTTCGAACGGCCGGTTGAGCGAACTGTCCTGATCAAACGAAAAGGCGCGCCATCCCAGAAGCGCTATGTTGTCATGATGGACTTCTGCATTGCCGGAACCACCCATACCACGCAGTTTTCACTGACAGACCGCGGCAAGTTTTCCTATCCGGCTCTGCTGGGTCGCCGATTCATGCGCGACGACAATATTCTTATCGATTCCGCAGACTCGTTTATGGCCGAAAAAGAGTGTGAATATATAACGCTCGAAGAGCTGGCAAAGAGGCATGCCGAGAATGTGGTAGAGGAAACCGATAGCGATTCCTGAACGCGGGGGCTGGGATTCCTCATCC
This sequence comes from Marinobacter sp. CP1, assembly GCF_001266795.1. Lineage (NCBI taxonomy): Bacteria > Pseudomonadati > Pseudomonadota > Gammaproteobacteria > Pseudomonadales > Marinobacteraceae > Marinobacter > Marinobacter sp. CP1. The sequence goes on along the minus strand of NZ_CP011929.1, from coordinate 4,542,373 downwards.
CAGCCCAGTTTTATTGAAGACCCGAGAGCCGGACAGGCGAGTTGCGTATTGGAGGTCGAGCATTTTTATAAGTTTCTCACTCCGTACTTCTACACTATATTTAACATAATATACATTATGCGCAGTGCGGTATGGAATCACAGTTCGGTTCCCGGCTGTTGGTGGCCGACCACACAAAGCACTAAACTTCTCCACACAAAAGGCTAAATTTGGCGTATTCGTGCTATTGGTGTTGTTTGCTCATAAATCCGTTAAAATAACATTATTACGGATTTTATCTTTACTCTCCTCTAACATCCGAGCGGCTTACCAAGAGCTTATCCGATGAGCAAAACCGGCCAGGCACGCGTGCTCACCTCACACGCCCGAACAGTTCGCCTACCTCTTGAGCGTTATTAAGGAGCATCGCTTACCGGGAAAATCCCCGGTCCAATACAGTGGGACTTTCATTGCCCCATGTACTGGTATGATTAATGAAACCTACCATAATTCAAGGGTTCGGTTCCTGAGGTCGGGGTGCTCGTCTCCGAACCTTGCTCCTGCAGATTCAGTGTTAACAAGTGGTACTGAGCTGCGCACTGTCGCAGATATCAAACACAGTCAGAAATCATCCATACGGCCAATCTGGCGGGCCAGGCGCTTGGTTTCATTCTCTCCCAAGGTCAGGAGCGACTGGAGCAGCTCCCGTGCTTCGGGAATTTCGGCTTTTTCGACAAGGGTCTGATAGAGATCAAGAATTTGCTCGTGGACGTCGAACACTTCACGGCAGATGCCAGCAATATCAAGCCTCACGTATGGCTCGTCGCAGGTCCGATGGGTTTTTATGGGATCATGAGATAGATAATCGTAAACGCGACTCTCCAATGCCTTCGCATCTCCCTGGCGCTCAAACTCCCTCACAATGCGCTCGATTTCAGATTCATGGGTGGCCAGATAGTCCAACAGGGCCCTTGCCTGCTTGTCTTCGTGCTTTGTTTCACAATGGGACAGACACCGCGCCAAGTGCGAGTGGAGCTTGCTCGTCCAGTCAATTAGCTCTCCGAGTGTTTTGATATCCATACGGGCTCATCCCTCGCGGAAGGTATACTTTAAAAAATACACTTAAACGCTGTTTCCGAACAGGGGCCTTTACTCGACTCCAATGCACTCCACCGGGCATAGCGAACGCAATGACCCCCGCACCCAGGCCGATGCAGCCAATGGCAAATTGTTCGCTCATCACCGCGCTTTGCACTGCGTCCGGCCCAGCAGCAGAGCTCATCCGGCCTACCGGTGATCCTTCTCGTAACGCCGACGCAGTAACATTGAGTTACCAATGACCGAGAGCGAGCTGACAGTCATCGCCACTACACCAATCATCGGATGCAGCAGCCCCGCCGCAGCTATAGGAATAGCCGCAGCGTTGTATCCACTGGCCCATAGGAGGTTCTCAACGATCTTTTTGAAGGTCGCACGTGACAGCACCATGGCGTCAACAACACCAGATAATTCGCCACGGACCAGGGTAACGTCAGCAGCTTCGATAGCCACATCCGCACCAGCGCCTATGGCAATGCCTACGTTAGCCTGTTTGAGTGCCGGGGCGTCGTTAATGCCATCACCCACCATGGCAACATGATTGCCGTACTTTTCCTGCAGTTCCCGAATGGCATCCACCTTACCTTCCGGCAACACCCCGGCGCGAACCTCGTCGATGCCTACTTCGCGGGCAACCGCGTTGGCTGCACGCTCGTTGTCACCGGTAATCATCACAACATACAGTCCTTGCTCGTGCATGGCCCGAATGGCGGCCACCGATTCGTCCTTGAGCGTGTCGGCTACCGCGACAATGCCGTAGGCCTTGCCGTCACGGGCAACAATAACGGCAGTTCTGCCCTGATCCTCAAGGTCGGAAAGACTCTTGTCCAGGGCCTCCAGTCCATTAACGCCCTGCTCTTCCAGCAAGAGGCGGTTACCAATCAGCACGGTGCTCTCACCGACCCTTCCCGAAACACCTCTGGCGCCGGTGGAGCGGAAATCAACAACGTTCCCGGGTTTGATTCCACGTTCCCGGGCACCGTCCACAATGGCACGGGCGATGGGATGCTCAGAAGCATTTTCTACCGCGGTGGCAAGCTCCAGCAGTTCGGTCTCCGAAACGCCGTCGGCGGGTACTACATCGGTAAGCTTCGGCTCACCCCTGGTAATGGTGCCCGTTTTATCGAGGACCATTACCTTGACGTCCTTGAAGGTCTGAATGGCCTCTCCAGAACGAATCAGGATGCCCCGCTCGGCGCCGACGCCCGAACCCACCATCAGCGCAGTCGGCGTTGCCAACCCCAATGCACAGGGGCAGGCAATTACCAGCACAGCAATAGCCGCCAGGATAGCCAGCACCGGCGTGGCCGCCGTCGGGTCTACCCACGGCAGGAAAGCGGCGCCCCATTCAAGGATTGGTCGGAGTGTATCGCCTGCAAACAGCCAGACCACAAGACTGCCCAGGGCAATAACAAGAACCAGCGGCACGAAGCGACCGGTCATGCGGTCAGCAAACTCCTGGATTGGCACCCTGGAGCCCTGAGCCTCGTCGATCAGTTTCACCACCTGGGCCAGAAAGGTATCACCACCAACACGGGTAGCCTTGACTCTCAGGCGACCTTCCTTGTTGATGGTGGCACCAATAACCGTGTCTCCCGTGCTTTTGTATACCGGGACAGACTCGCCAGTGGCAATGGATTCATCCAGATGACTCTCACCATCCACCACTTCACCATCAGTGGGCACCTTGTCACCGGGCCGGACAATCATGATGTCGCCTGGAGCCAAATCCTTCACGGGAATTTCGACCTCTTCCCCTTCCCGTTCCACGCGGGCGGTCTTAGCGCCGAGGGTGAGCAATTTCCGGATGGCCTCCGAGGCCTTGCCCTTGGCTTTTGCTTCCAGGTACCGACCAAGCATATGGAAGGTCATGATGGTAACGGCCATTTCGATGAAAGAGGTCATCGGATAGACAAAGCCCACCAGACCAATCAGGTAGGGGGGAAGGCTGCCCATGGAAATGAGCACATCCATGTTGAAGGTGCCATTCTTCAGTGAACGCCAGGAAGCCTTGTGGGTAGCGGCACCGCCATAAAAAAACACTACCGGGAAGCCGAGCACTGCAATAATAGCCAGATACCCCGGAATGGGCTGCCAGAACATATGAAACATCATCAACACCATGATCAGTGTTGTCGGTACCGCAGCGATCCAGAACCTGCGTAATGCAAGCTTCAGATAGGCCTCTTCAACGGCCGAGTCCTCCTCCTGACTGGCATCTCCCTCAAGAGCGACAGCAGCAACATCATATCCGGCGCCCTCTATCAGCTCTTTCAGCTCATTTTCTGTCGGCCCATCCGAGCCGACTACCACGCTCACTGTGTGATTGGCTATGTTGGTTGACGTCGTCTGCACGCCGTCGTGTCGCGCAAGCGTACTCTTGATAATACCCGCACAATGGTCGGACCCCATTCCGGGTACCGTGACCCTGAAAGTCCTGCCACCCACTTCCCTCACGGAGGCCACATCGTAACCGGCACCCTCCACAGCGTGTTTTAAGGCTTCCCCGTCAGGCCCCGACGCAAGGGAGCGAACACTCACCTTATGTTTGGCAATGTTAGTCTCTATCTGGTCGATTCCGTCCAAGCGGCCAATCGTTTTGTTGATAATGCCGGCGCAGTGGTCTGACCCCATTCCCGGCACAATCAGCTCAAGTCCCTTTGCCTTTGCGGTGCCTGTGTTTTCGTACTGTTCATCAAGATCTCCCGTCATTGTTTCTGTTGCTTGGCCAGTCACTGAACGCTATGAAATAAAGTAATACGAGATTGACGATGGGAATCAGTATCAGGAAGCCCATCCAGCCCGGATACCCGGTACGCTGGCAAATACGCCAGGCCGGAATCACAACTACAATGGCAATCACCAGCATCCACAGCCAGTGCCCTGCCCACATGGTGTTGCCAAACATATTATCTTCCATCATAGCACTGCCCTCCACGTCGAATGCCGGTTAATGGTGATCATGAGCATGAGATTCCTCATCTCCCGATTGCCGGGAATTCTCGGACTTTTTCAAAAAAATCTGCTCTGCCACTGCAATAACGATCATGGTGGCCACCGCAACACCGATGACAAACGGGTCCGTATTCAGCTTGACCCACACAAAGCCCCCAAGAACGAGCAAATCCAGCAAAATGGCCATGACTGGCACCCAGGCGCTGGCCTTCACGTCTTCGCGTAGATAACGAAGAACACCCCAGTGAATCGCAACATCCATTACCAGGTAGAACACGATACCCAGCGCAGCAATCCGGGAGAGGTCAAAAAAGGCCGTCAGGACCAGCCCCAGGACCACTGTATAAACCAGGGTGTGCTTCTGAATACTGCCTGGCATGCCGAAATGCCGGTGGGGGACCAGTTTCATTTCCGTCAGCATCGCCAGCATCCGGGACACCGCAAAATGCTGGCCAGAATGCCTCCGGCAGTAGCCATCATGGCAATGGCAACGGTGAACCACACGGCGTACTCCCCCAGTGCCGGGCGGGCGGCGGCGGCAAGGGAGTAGTCCTGTGTCTCGATAATCTCGGCCAGGGACAAGTTGCTGGCAACAGCAAAACCAACCAACGTATAGATCACCACGCAGGCTGCAATGGAAATAATGATCGCCCGTCCTACGTTCCGCTTGGGGTCTATTACTTCGGAGCCGCTGTTGGTAATGGTGGTGAAGCCCTTGAAAGCTAGAATTCCGAGCGCGGTTGCTCCAAGGAAGTTGCCCACAGTTCCGGCCTCTCCGGGATTCGAGAAGTCAACCGATATGGAGTCGGCGACCCATACCCCCACCAACCCGAAAATCAGTATGCCGCCGATTTTCAGGACGCCGATAAAGGAAGCCACACCCTGAATCATCCGGTTACCCAGCAGATTTATGAGAAACGCTGCCAGGATCAGTGACACCCCGAGAATGGGCACCATTCGCCCGCTTTCGTCGCCACCGAAGAGCTGCATGGTGTAGGAGCCGAACGTGCGGGCCAGAAAACTCTGGGCGATCACCATGGAAAAGTACATCAGCAAGGCGTTAAATGCGGTCGGCAGCCGGTTTCCGTAGGCCTTGTGTAAGTACATGCCGATACCGCCCGCAGACGGGTACGCATCGGAAATTTTGATGTAGGAATAAGCACTGAAGCTGACGATCACGGCGGCCGTCAGAAACGCCAGGGGGAACAGAACGCCCGTCATCTGTGCCATCTGTCCGGTCAACGCAAAAATACCAGCGCCTATCATGACGCCGGTACCCAGCATGACGGTTCCTGGCAGGGTGAGACTGCCTTCCTGATAGCGAGTGGTTCTGTCTTGCTCCCTGCTCATTCAACCTCCGGTTATTGTCGTTTCTATTTACGCTTCATAGGTGGGATTTTGGAACAGCAAAACGGATCATGTTTTGCGTTGGCCCGAACATTGTCGTCTGTAAACCGATACCACGCCAGTTTCCGCTGGGTCCACCACCCGGCCTGCAACCCGCCTCCGTGGGTCTTGATCAGTTCCATTAACTCGTCAAGAGACCAATGGGTTCCATCGTAGACGACATGCAGCTGGTTGTTCGGTTTGCGCTCGGCAAAATCAACACAGGGATGATGGTTGAGTTCATGGATGAAATCGCCCCACTGACTCTCGCCAAATCACTCACCATTTTGGCACGTAGATGCCGGTGAGGTGAGGAGGAGTCCATCCCATTGATTCAGGTTACTGATGAAAATGAATAATCACGGTAATCCTGATGCCTATGCGCCGTATCCTCTTGGCCGTGTAGCGACAAACGTCAGGCACTCACCCAACCGATCTCATTGTACCCGGCGTCGAAAGACCCAAAGGGAGAAAATAAACAGCGTGACACCGATTACCAGCAAGGCGAGAGCCTCATCCCAGAGAACCGCCAGGCCGGCGCCTTTGAGGAAAATACCGACGATGATATCCATGTAATAACGCAGTGGACTCAGCAGGGAGAGGCTTTGCAGGAAAGGCGGCATGGCTTCTACCGGCGTCAAACTGCCCGACAGGAACATCAGCGGGAAAAGTCCGAAAAAGGAGAGCAGCAACGCCTGCTGAAGGGTCCGGCTGTAGGCGGCAATCAGTACGCCCAGCGCAATCGCACTGAGCAAAAAGATGGCGGTCAGCACCAGAAATAAAAGCAGACTGCCCTGAAGGGGCACATCAAAGACTCTGACAATCACCAAACTCGGAAAGATGGACAGTACGCCCATGATCAGCGTGGGTGTGACCTTGGCCAGGAACAGTTCCAGGGTGGAAATGGGCGTCACCAGCAGCTGCTCGATAGTGCCTCGCTCCTTTTCCCGGACAATAGAGGCGGCCGGGTGAATAACGCCCACCATCATACCGGCCAGAGCAATCATCGATAACACGATAAAACCCGATGTTGTCAGATCGGGGTTATACCAGATACGGATCAGGGGTACCGCGACCCCCTTCTTCCCGGCAGCAGGGAGCGCTTCGCGCTCCTGGCGCTGGACGATCTGCAGAGCATCATTGACGGCATTGGCGGCAATGTTGGAATTGGTGCCGTCCTGGAGCAACTGGAGCTGAGCACTCTTGCCAGCGAGAAGAGCACCTTCGAACCCGGCGGGAACGACCAACACCATGGTGGCATCGCCTTTCTCCAGGAGGTCAGTGGCGGTTGCCACACGGGTTTCCTGAAATTTCAGGTCGAAGGTTTCGCTCACCGCAAATTTCTGGATCAACGAGCGACTCAAGGCGCTGCGATCCTCGTCCACCACCGCCAGGGGCAGGTGGCTTACATCAAAACTGAGCGCAACGGCACAAATGACGACTTCAATGGTGTAAAGCCAAAGTATCAGGGTCAGTATCAACCGGTCACGAAAGAACTGCACGAGCTCCTTGCGCAACAAACCAAATAAGGCAATTCCCATCAGGCCACCTTCTGCTTCATTCGCCAGGCCGCGAAGACAAATACCAGGACCGTATAGACGATCAACATCATCAGATTTGGCAGAACGGCTTCAAGGCCGGCTGATTTCAGTACGATGCCCCGGGAGATTTCCATAAAATAACCGGCAGGGAAAAGCCAGCTATACAGTTGCAGGGCAAGAGGCATGGTGAACAGAGGGAACAGAAAACCGGAAAACAAAAACGACGGCATCAAGGTGACAATCAGCGTTATCAACATGGCCGCCAACTGGGTACGGACCAGGGATGAGACCAACAGGCCGATACCCACCGTGGTCAGCACATAAACGAAAGCGGACGTCAGCAGCAGTATCGGGCTGCCGGCAATGGGGACCTGAAACCAGGCAAACCCCACCACCATGACCATAAGAATCTCCAGGAAAGCCACCAGACCGTAGGGCACCAGCTTGCCGACAACAAACTCGGTTGAGGTGACCGGCGATGCATAGATCTGCTCAATCGTACCGGTCTCTTTCTCACGCACGATCGCCAGGGCGGTCAGCAGGGGTGGGAACGCCATCAGGATCACGGCAAATAACCCGGGGATGACGAAATTGACGCTGCGCAGGGAGGGATTGAACCAGACCCTGGCCTGGACCCGGACGGCGCTCTGACGCGGGGCGGGGAAATTTGCGATTACCGCCTCGGCATAGGCCGATGCCAATCGACCCAGAACAGGATAGCCGCCGTCCACGATCACCTGGACAGGCGCCTCGTCGCCTCTGAGCAGTTGCCGGGCCAAGCCGGCTGGAATCACCACGCCCATGCTGATGGTCGAGCTTTGCAGTGCCGACTCCAGATCGCGGAGATCGGTCGTTTTCTGCTCTAATTGAAAATACCGCGAGCTGTCGAAACGGGCTGACAGGTCGCGGCTTGCCGGCGTGTTGTCCAGATCGTAAATGCCCACGGCAACCTGTTCCACATCCAGATTGACCGCATAGCCGAACAGAAAAAGCATGATCAGCGGCATGATCACGGCCAACGCAATGGTAACCGGGTCGCGAATCAGCTCGCGACTTTCCTTGACGATGAGGGCTCCAAGCCGATGAGCCTTCATGGTCCCAACGCCCGGGAATTGGCCGTTCCCGCCTGTTCTATGGCCGCCGTGAAGAGCATCTCCACCGTGGCGTCGGCTTCGAGGCCGAGCGAATGATTCAGCGATGATCGGCTACCGTGTGCAAGCAGCCGCCCGTCCAGCATTAACGCCAAACGATCACAATAGGCCGCTTCCTCCAGGTAGTGGGTAGTGACCAGCACGGTCATACCGCTGGCGGCCAGCTCACGGATAACCCGCCAGAAACGGTACCGGGCGACGGGATCGACACCCGAGGTGGGCTCATCAAGGAACAAGACCCGGGGCCGGTGAAGCAGGCTGCAGGCCAGCGCCAGACGCTGGCGCAAGGCACTTGAAAGATCACCGGTGAGCTTGTCGGGAATATCTGTCAGCCCCGTTACTTCCCTGGCCCAGTCGATCGCAGCCCGCGCCGCGCCTCCGGCCAGGCCGTAGGCATTGGCAAAGAAGCGGAGATTCTCCCAGGGGGTCAGTTCCAGATAGAGTGAAAACCGTTGTGACATATAACCAATTTGCCGGCGCAATGCGGTGCTACCCCCGCCGGAGCTCACCCCGGCCACCCGGGCGTTGCCCTCATCGATGGCCACCAGCCCGCACAAGGCCCTGATCAGGGTTGTCTTGCCCGCCCCGTTGGGCCCCAGCAACGCAAGCAGTTCGCCAGATGGCGCCTCGAAACTCACCCGGTCAACGGCCTTGAAATGTCCGAAGCGGACGCTCAGGCCGGTGGCCACCAGCCCTTCCTCTTTTCCCCTGTCTTGCCGGGCCAATTCCGGAAACTGCTGCTCGCCGGCCCTCCTGTCCGTCCGCAGCACAAACAGATCCTCGAGCCGGGGCTCGGCCGCCGCCAGGTGGGTTCCCTCGGGCAATAACTCGGCGAGCTGGTTTTCAGCGATGTCCGCGTTCATCACCAGTCGCAGGTGATCCGGCAACCACTGCACTGAATGGACGCTGTCAATTTGAGCCAGGATGCCGGACAACTCCCGCAAGCCTCGTCCGGTATCTCCAGCATTTACAGTGAACACCCTTCCGGCGGCGGGCCTCAGCAGCTCTTCCAGCGACCCATCCGCAAGAACGCGGCCCTGTTCCAGCAGCAGTATCCTGTCGCAGCGCTCCGCCTCGTCCATGTAGGAGGTAGCCACAACCATGGTCAGGCCCTGCGACCGGAAGCGGTCGAGCATGGTCCAGAGATGGCGCCGGGACAGGGGGTCGACGCCGAGCCCCGGTTCGTCAAGGATCAGCAGCTCCGGTTCATGGACCAGATTGGTACATAGCGACAACTTTTTCCGCATGCCACCGGACAGTTTGGCGGCGGGCCTGTCAGTAAAGCGGCCAAGCCCCGACATGGATAGCAACCTTTCTGAACGCTCCCGATAGAGTTCGTCGGGCACATCCCGGATGCGAGCGGCAAAGCTCAGGTTTTCCTTGACGCTGAGTCGATCGTAAAGCGTAAATCCCTGGGACATATAGCCAATCCGGGCAGCAACCTGCTTGGCCTCACGACGGGTATCGAAGCCCAGGACCCGGCATTCCCCCACAGTGGGGTCCAGGATGCCAGCCAACATCTGTAACAGCGTCGTCTTGCCAGCGCCATCAGCACCGACAATGCCCACTCGTTGGCCGCGATCAACGGAAACATCCAGTGGCTCGATGACAACATTGTCTCCGAATTGGCGGCCAAGGCCTTTGGCGACGATGGGTTCCGGGGAAGACATGACGGCTCAGCGCGCCGGAACCGAGAGGGTCGCTGGCCACTCGGCGTCCGGATCCCAGCGAATCCAGGCATCTGCCGGCATACCCGGTTTCAGAGCATCGGCCGGATTATCCAGCACCAGGGTAACGCCATAGACCATCCGAACTCTCTCGTCGGGCATGTGGACATCGCGGGGGGTGAACTGGGCGAAATCGTCAATCCTGCCGACTTTGGCGGAAAAGTCCCCGGGCAAACCGTCCACGCGGATTCTGGCGGGATCCCCCAAGCTGATCCGGTTGAGGATATCACCGGGGACATAGACCTTGAGTTCGAGCTGCTGCAGATTCACCATCGTGGCCAGCGGCTGGCCGGTATCGACAACCTCTCCCGTCTCCACCGCCCGGATCAGGATGGTTCCGGAGAGCGGCGCGGCAACCTCCGCTTTGTCCAGTTGCGATTCAGCCAGTGCCACCTGCGCCGCCCTTGCAGCCACCTGTTCTTCGGCGGCATCCTTCTGCCGCTGGAGAGACTCAAGTCGGCCCCGGGCCTCACTGACGGCATTTTCCGCCTGATCCAGATCACTCGAGCTGGCCAGATTGCGGGACCGCAAGTCCCGGATCCGCTGCCGTTGTTTCTCGGCATTCTTGAGATGATGACGCCAGGTGGTGATTTGGCTGTCGAAGCCGTCACGGACTTCCCGCGCCGAGGCCAGCTCGGCCTGTGCCGAGCGCAGGCGGTCTCTGGCATCGGCGGGGTCGATCACGGCTACCGTGTCGCCAGCCGAAACCTTGCTGCCTTCCGCGAGATGGTGCTCGATGACCCGACCGGCCACTTCGGCCGCGATCCGCACTTCCCGCCCCTCGATATGGCCATTGCCATAGACGATTCCCTGCGGCAAGGGCTCTTCCCCAAACAGAACAAAAACCCCATAAGAACCGCCGGCGAGCACCAACACCGCTATCAGAGACCAGAGCCAGGATTGGGATTTCACCAAACACTCCTTATGACATTACTGTTCAGGTTGGAGCCGGGATCAGGGCCACTGCCTCTCACTCCAGCCAATGAGATCGCCCACTCTAGCACTCGGCAGCCGCCGCGACCAAGGTCGTTGCCGGATCTTAAGCGGCTCATTCAGGTCGCCCTCGAAGATGGCCGTCAGGGCATCGTCAAAGACGCAAAATGGATTGGTAGCCTGCCACATCCACCTCAAACCGGGTGTTCTGACGCAAGTGATCCCTCAGCGCCTCCAGCGCCTCCGGATCACCGTGGATCAGGTTGATCGGCGTTTCGGGGGCCAGGTCACTCTGAGCAAGCCACTGTTCAATCTCTGCGAAATCCCCGTGCCCGGAAAGCCCACTCAACACTTCCAATCTGGCTTTGACAGGAAACCAGTCACCGTGGATCTTGATCCTTTCCGCTCCGCCAATCATCTTGGCCCCTCGTGTTCCCCCGGCCTGATAGCCGGCGAAAATAACAGTTGTGCGGTGCTGGCCCAGGAGGCGCTTGAAATGATGAAGTATGCGTCCACCTGTTGCCATGCCACTGCCGGCAATAATTACGTGGGGGTATGCCTGGCCAGCCAGCGCCTTGGAGTCCTGAACACTGCGACTGTAATGAACGGTGCTACACATTTCGTGGCACTCGGAACTGCTCAATCGGTGCTGATCCTCGTAGCGGCAGTAAATCTCGGAAACATCGATTGCCATGGGACTATCGAGGTAAATTGGAAGCACTGGAATTCGCCCCGCCTTCATCAGGGTAGTGAACATATGCTGTAAAACCTGCGCCCTGCCCACAGCAAAGGCCGGAATCAATATATTGCCCCCTTTGTCGACGGTTTCATTAACGATGTCTGCCAACTGCGACAACGGGTCCGCATCGTCGTGGCGACGATTGCCATACGTTGACTCCAGCATCAGCATGTCCAGAGCTGGCAGAGGCGCAGGTGGCCTCATGAAAATATCGTTGAGGCGCCCAACATCGCCGGAAAAACCGATGCGTTTACCTTCCGTCTCAATAATGATGCAGGCAGCACCGAGAATGTGCCCAACCGGCCGAAGATGGAAGCGTATATCACCGAGCTGGACTTCTTCGTAAAAGTCTACCGGCTGAAACAACTCCATACAGGCGTCCGCATCATCCTGGTCATACAGAGGCTCCGGAGTTTCATGTTTACTCAGTTTATGGCGGCCGAGGTAATGCGCCTCCTCTTCCTGGAGATGGCCGCTATCAGCCAGCAGTATTTCACTCAAATCACGGGTAGCGTGGTGGGTATAAACCGCCCCTCGAAACCCCTGCTTGTACAACACAGGTATATAGCCCGAGTGATCCAGGTGGGCGTGGGTCAGAAGCACTGCGTCCAGTGATTCTATATCCAGCGGCAATGGCTGCCGGTTGCGCTTTCTCAGCCACTTGTAACCCTGGAACAAACCACAATCAACCAGAACCCGCGTCTCCCCCGCTTCAATCAGGAACTTGGATCCGGTAACCGTCTCTGCGCCACCAAGGAATGTAATATTCATCGACTCTTACTCCTGTCCTGATTGAGAAAATGCCTGATCGGTGGCGCCAGCAACTCACTGACATCAATACCGTTGGTACTGTGTGGAATGGTGTTGGTGGTCACCAGAGACTGTAAACCCGCAGCCAAAAGATACTGATCCGAAGCCTCGGCAAAGATGCCGTGCACCGCAGCACAGAGAATAGCCTCCATACCCTGCTCCTCGAGGCTGTCAAGCAGGCGGACCAATGTCGGATTCTCGATGGTCATCAAATGGGCTAACTCCCGCTGGGTCAATCCTCCACCACCACGCTGCAGGCAGACCATGGTGAACCATCGAGCCTGGGTAACCCCAAGGTCTTTCAAGCGCTCATCCAGTAAACTTGCGCCAGCGCCTTGCCACCCGAGCACTGGTGAAAGGAAACTGATCTCGAGGGATTTGTGGGTCCATATCGCTGTCCTGCTATTGCTGACTCAGTAACAGTAAATCGTAAGCTAATCATTGAGGCCAACATAAGTCACACATTGATCTGGGATCAGGCTTGCGCCAGATCAATATGCAACATCACGCGGATTCCGAGGCCAGCTAAGGAACTTCTCCTTCCAGTGAGACAGGTAACTCCTCACTTTTTCAGAGACAGGAGGCCTTCAGCGTATTGTCGCCCTGGTAGACACCCTTGCACCGTGACCGGCAACCGGCTTAAAAAAGCTGGCGCCGAGCGCTCCACAACGCTGTAGCATCTTCACTCGAAACCAGCCCGGTCTTCGGCACGACGTCTTCCAGGCAATCCGCATCCGCTAAGGTCAGTCCCCAGTCGGGTAGAGTATGCGGGGTCGACAACAAGGCCAAGTTCCGCTTATCGGCCAGAATGGCATGTACTCGGGAGGTTGGGTGACCAAAAAATCAGTAGTTCAATAGGTTGAGAGTGTTTTTGCGCTATTTTTCGCGTTTGTCTGCCAGCCCTCATATAGAGATACATCTGTACGGCAAAGACGAGGTAGATGGATAAGAACGGCAGAAAAAACCACAACGGCTCGTTGAGATAGTGCTGCATCAAGCGCCAGACTATCATGTTTTCCAGCGCCATACCCATGGGATAAAGCACGATGAAGCCGCTGTAGCGTGCCCAGGCCAGCAAAGGGTTCGCTTTCTCAAGGTAATACAGATACCTCAAGGTATCCGCGCCGACCCAGGCCACGCCCAAAATCACAATCATCCACTGTGGGCCGAGAGGCAGGAATAAAAATAAGAGAACAGATACTGCGATCCGCGCACCGACCTGGATGAGGCTTGGGACAAACGTTGACCCGGTGTTGCCTCTGGCAGCCGACCACACCTCAATCACAGCCAACCCTTGCGACAGGCCGATCGCGGTCACCAAAGCGGAAACGTTAACCGTGCCGGTGACTGATAAGATCAAAACCAGCGAGATCAGTCCCTGCAAACAGAGCTGAACGATGTTGTAGCAATTCATTGCGCTTGGCTGCATGAGATAACCCAGGAACCCTTCCCTCTAATCCAACATAAGATATTCGGCTACCGCCTGGTGTATACATCACCTGTCGGACAGTTGCTGATCCAAATGCACTTGTCCGCAAACTCTGGAACGATGGAGGAGACCAGCGCATTGTCGTCCAGCTTTCCTTCAGCCACGAGTATATCGGTAAGCAGGCCCGTCATCGACTTGGTCATAGACATAGCTCCGTGATTGCCGGCCTCGTCGAGGTATTGACGGGTGCAGACTCGCAGTAAACGATACTGCGCCCAATACGTTTTTACAAAACGACGGCGCGAGACACATCAGCCAATCCTGGAATCAACTCGTATGAACTAGACTCGGGATATGGAATGGGTCCCTCAGTTCATTCACAAAACAGCGAGAACAAAAAATGAAATTCCAGAAAACTTCGCGCAATTGGCTTGCCCTGGCTCTCTCTCTGGGTCTTTCTGCCACCGCTTTTACGGCGCACGCCCACGAAGGCCCGGCTCCGTCTTCATCGGGCCCTGACACTAGCCAACCGAATGGAGGCACCGCGCAGGGAATGCAGCACCACTACTCTCATAAAAATGGTTATCAAGGACACCATGGCAACAGCGCTCACTCGCGCCATCATGGCATGCACAATCAAGGTGGGATGCATCATGGTATGAACGGCTATCAGGGCACGCCTCGTGGCCCTTCGATGGAGCTTGATCTTGACGATGGCCAACTTGAAGAGATTGCTGGGATTGAAAAGGAGCTGCGATCAGATCTTCAGGAACTGAAGGTCCAAAGGTACGAGGAATCGCTCAAGTTACAGGAGCTTTACGCCGAAGATGAGCTCGATGCGGGCGATATCAATGATCAACAGCAAAAGGTTTTCGACGTCATCAAGGAAATAACGGAATTACAGGTTGAAGCCCAACAGGACATTCGCGACCTGTTGACCTCCGAGCAGAGAACTCAGCTTCAGCGTTCAGGTGGCTGGCTCATGTTGAATTGATCTCACTTTTTCAAGCAGAACACTCAGATAATCAACCCGGGGCAGCGTCGCGGGTTGAGAAGTTTCTAACGTCGTCTACGGGTATTTGCATACGTGCAGTAATGGTTTCTGCATACGTCCGTGAAAGCCTCTTTCAAGTACACTAATCATTAGCTTGAACACAATGCATCGACAAACGATGTTTGCCCGCTGCAACTGATCGATGGGAGAAGCCTCTGCAAAACGGAAGCAGGATCCATCGAAAAACCATTGGAGGTTTTCAAACTTATGAACGTCATCCCTGTGATCACCCTATTTGGCGGCTTGGCTGCATTTTTCGCTCTGGCCGTAACACTGAGATACGCCGCCTGCAAAACTCAGGTGGTTGATAAGCAGAACGACAACCAACTCGCTGGCTCATAAAAGCTAGCCACCCGGATTACTGGCAAGCTCTTTAAGCGCTCTCATCGCCTCATCAATGCGATCGCTAGGCACAAACATGTGATCGTGATAGAACCCTGCTATCACGTTAGTGGTAATGCCCCGTTCAGCCAATAGGCTTGTGACGACAGATGTGAGCCCGAGAGCTTCAAGGCTGGAGTGGCCCTCCAGAGTGATGCGACGGAATACTCTGTAGTAGTCCAGGCCTTCGGTCTTGGCCTCATCTAGAGGAATGACCAGGGTAAGGCCTTCCAGTTCGGCAATGCTGACAATGGGCTTGAGGTGTTCCAGTTCACCGTACTTTGCCTTTGGCACCGTGCAGTAGACATAAGTTGTCGAATCCAGTGTTGGCGAGAGCTGCTTGATCAATTCCTGAAGAAATTCGCTTCGCATCATGTTTACTATCCTTTATCGAAAGGTCATGGTCATGGTCATAACAAAAACTTAGCACTTTCTGCAGGCTACCAAAGCAGAATACTCGTTTTTCCTCCCCATTAACTTTTTCAGGGCACCGTTAAGCTTGGCGGCATGCTGATTCAGGGCAATATCGTCAAATACGGTTGGAAAGCCGGCGCTCCGATGATTCAGACGCTCACTGGAGCGCTTTTTCCACCGCCTCCAGAAAGCCAATCATATCCACCACTTGTTCAGACTCCGGATCAACGGTTTTTCCTTTCAGATCGGCAGTAACGATGCCGCTGTCCACCGTGTCGGTTAATGCCGCTTTCAATTGAACGGCGTATTGGCTCAAAGGCTCGTTGCCTTCCCGCTCACCCAGGGTTTCCAGAGCGTTGCCCAGCGCAAAAATCAGGGCCGACGGGTTGAAATGAGCTACCTTACCGTCGCTCTCGAGATACTTCAGGTAAAGATCATGGGCGGTGCCATGGGGTGCCTCGAACAGCATGGTTCCGTCTTTGCTCTCGATGATTGAACTGGCCGTCGCCAGGCTTCCCCCGAGAGCGGCGGAAATGTCCGAGAAGATATCGCCGTCGAGGTTCTGGGAGGGATAAAGCGCATTTCTCGGTGGATCCGTGATCATCTTTTTAAGCTGGCTGGACGGCCGCATGATCATGAACGAGGGCGGCGGTGTATGCTCGCTGGCCAGTTCCCTGCGCACTTCGGTAATGACCTCGCTGTAGACTTCGTCGTACTCCATGTACTCGCGCTTGAGACCAAAATACACCTCTTTGTCCTTGCGGGAGGCATCCCGGAAGACTTGCAGAACCCAGTCCTTGATGGCTTCCCGGTCATTGGACATGAGCAGCATCGGGTCGCCTTTCCTGACCCGGCGGGCATGCTTCTCGTCACCGTCGACGATCACCTTGAGAATGCCATCCTCCTTGGCCGCCATGTTGAAGCTACCATACTGGTCGCCGCCCCCAGCGCTCATCCGTGAGATGGACACATGAGCCCCGCGGCCTGGAATGCCGAATTCCTTGAGTTGGTTCACCAGCTTGAGCAGCTTTCGCCCGGTGGTATTATCCGGCACACCCCAGAGCGCACGCTCCGGCGGATTGGAAACAATGCGGGCTGCCTGGGCATCAATCAGTTCGTAGTAGTAATTCAGCCCCAGGTCTTCAATCTGCTTCTTGTAGTCACTGTGATAGATGTCCTCGATCACCGAGCGCATGGCCCCATCGTAGCCGGGGATCACCGTATCCTTGAGGCCGAGGTATACGTCTCGTTTTTCTGCGATTGCACGCTGGAAAAAGCGATGCGCCCAGGCTTTCACATCCTCGATGTCATTCGTCGCAAGCAGCCACGGATCGCCTTTGCGAATCTCTCGCCGATGAAGCTCTACCGGGTCGCCGCTGCTGCCCACAAACATCAGCTTGACCACGCCGGTTGCCAGGGAAAGCTGGTTAAAGCTGTCCTTGATGCCGCCGAATTCCATGGTATCCACCTCAATGTCACGCCCGACCCACTGGGGGCGGCGGATGTTGAGGTTGCGGAACTGGATATCCTCGCGGGTAATATTGCCACTGATGCCCTTGCGGATCGCACCATTGGGGGACTTGGTCGCCAGCGGGTGCAGATTTTCGCCATCCACATCCGGGTGTTTCCTGAGCAAGTCCTCCAACTGCTGGCGGTTTACCGTCATGCCAGCGTTCTTTACACCCACTCCGTGGCGTTGGAGCGAATCGATGGCATCAATAACCACCTGGCCATTGGTCAGCAGCCGGTTTTCCGCAGACAGATCGATTTCCTCAAGCTGAATATCAAGCCGTGAGCTCACAAACTTCTTGAGAATGTGTTCAAACGCAACCTGAGCCATCTCGTCGCCGTGAAGGATTACAAGGGGCGAGGTCACACTGATTCTACTGTCCATGAAAATCTCCCTGCTGTTTGTTGGCCTGGTCAGTCCTGCTGCGATGCCGACTGCTTGATCCCTAGCCGTTCATTGACGGCATCCCGGATCTCCCGGTAACGCTCGGGATTTTTCGCCAGGAAATCCAGATTGTCCTCGGGGAATATCTCTTTTTTCTTTTTGCCGGCTTCCTCACTGGTAAAAATAGACGGCAAAAGCTGTTCAAGGCAACGTAGCATGACTTCCGGCGATACCGACGCACCAGGCGATGCACCCAGGAGCGTGCCGTAGGTCTTGTCTTTCGAGACGAGGATCTCTGTACCCATTTGCAGATCTCCATCGCGGATGATCTGAACCCGCTGCCCGGCCTCAACCGCTTTCCAGTTGAACTTCTTGCTCATGCCCGGTGCGAAACTGTCCAGCTCCTCGAACATGCTCTTTTCACCCTTGAAGGTCTCTGAAACCAGATATTTGACCAACGGGAAGTGCTCAATGGCGACATTCAGCAAGCTCGGGATATCGTGGAGGCGCATGGATCGGAGGTAGTCCAGGAACCCCCGGCCCCTCTCCAGCACCGGTTTAAACGAGGCAAAAGGACCAAACAGAAGATAATACCTATCATCCGAAACCCGCAGGTCCAGATGGGGAACGGACATCGGAGGCGCACCCACTTTCGCCTTTCCGTAAGTTTTCGCTCTGTACTGCTCGGCCTGTTCGGCGGTGATCTCGGCCTGCAGGAACCGTCCGCCGACGGGAAAACCGGTGAAGCGGCGCGCGAAAGGCAAGTGACTCTTTTTCAGGATCGGGAAGGCACCGCCGCCGGCACCGACGAAAAGAACGTCGGCCTTGTAGCGGCGATCAACGCCCCTGCTCTGGGTTTCCACAAGCCAGCTTCCGGCGGGGCTGCGATGCACTCGCTTGACGTGCGTCCCGTATTCAATTTTCACCCCAAGATCGTCAACAGCATGCTTGGCCATTTGCTCTGTGAGGGCGCCAAAGTTGACGTCCGTGCCCGTCTCGATAACGGTCGCCGCCATTTTCTCGTGTCTGGGCCGCTCCTCCATGGTGTATGGAATCCAGCTCTTGATCTCGTCGAAATCCTCGGAGTAACGCATCTGTTCGAAGAAATGGTGGGACGACATCTCATTGAACCGGAGCTTCAGTTCCTGAATAGACGGCTCGGAGACGATGGTGCAGTGCTTGGTCTGGTTGATAAACGATTTGGGGTCTTTGATGGCCCCTTTCTGGATCAGGTACGCCCAGAACTGCTTGGCCACATTGAACTGAGCGTGAATCTTCACCGCCTTTTCGACTGAAATAACCTCTTCGTCCACCGGCGTATAGTTCAGCTCACAATTCGCCTCGTGCCCGGTTCCGGCGTTATTGAACACCCAGGAGTTGCCTGCCCCGGGGCCGTCCAGTCTTTCGAGAATGGTGATATCCAGTTCCGGTGCCAGTTCTTTCGCGAGGGTCGCGAAAGTTGTGCCCATGATCCCTGCGCCAATGATGATTACGTTCATTAAAACCTACCCACGTGAGTCGAATGTCTGAACAAGGTTGGAAAAGTGTGTGTATTGACGGTAGCACGCTTCGGCAGACACGGAAAACGCGTGCCGAGCGTTCATTAACAAAGGAAATTTCTGAACAGAAGGGTCTACCCCTGTTTCGCAGTTTACGTTAAGGTAAACATGAACTGGCGGGAATCACACCAGATTTCGCCAGGCTGTCTACAATGACATTAACTACACTCCCACAAGGAGTGTTTGTTCCTCAGGCCACTACCCCAGGAAGAGGATTATGACAACAACAAAGTCCAAAGTTGTGTATTCCCCAGTGTTTACCGACGGTGCGGAGTTCCGGATTCCCACCTTCAAGCTCCTGAAACAGGACGGCAAGCTCTACAAGAGCGCCAAAGCTCCTGATCTCGACAAAGACAAGGCCCTCCGTATATACCGGGCCATGGTCACTACCCGAATTCTTGACGAGCGAATGCTTGCTGCCCAACGGCAGGGCCGCTTGAGCTTTTACATGCAGTGCACGGGCGAAGAAGCTGCCGTGATCGGCAGTGCCGCAGCACTGGATGATGGCGACATGATCATGGCGCAGTACCGGGAGCAAGGTGCCCTGGCCTACCGCGGCTTTACCATTGATGAATTCATGAACCAGTTGTTCGGCAACGAGATGGACTATGGCAAGGGCCGCCAGATGCCGGTCCACTATGGCTCGAAGAAGCTGAACTACATGACCATTTCCTCGCCGCTGGCCACCCAGATTCCCCAGGCCGCAGGCTATGCCTATGGTCAGAAACTGCGAGGCGAAGGCCTCTGCACGGTTACCTATTTTGGTGAAGGCGCCGCCTCCGAAGGCGACTTTCATGCTGCCCTGAACATGGCTGCGGTTCATCGGGTACCGGTGATCTTCCTGTGCCGCAACAACGGGTATGCCATTTCTACGCCGGCCGCCGAACAGTTTGCTGCCGACGGCGTTGCACCCCGGGCCTACGGCTACAAGATGGACGTGATCCGGGTGGATGGGAACGACATTCTTGCGATGTATCAGGCCACGCAGGAGGCCCGAAAGCTCGCCGTGGAACACAACCGCCCCGTATTGATTGAGGCCATGAGTTATCGCCTGGCTGCCCACTCCTCCTCCGACGATCCATCCGGCTACCGGAGCAAGGATGAAGAAGCCGTGTGGCGCGAGAAAGATCCGATTCTGCGTATGCGCCTCTGGCTGGAAAGCAAGAAATGGTGGAGCGAGGACGACGAAAAGCAGCTCCAGGAAAACATGCGCCGGGAAGTGCTCGAAACCATGAAGCGAGCCCAGAAACGGCCACCACCGCCGCTTGAATCATTGGTGAGCGATGTCTACGACGAGGTGCCACCTGCCCTGGCTGAGCAGTTCGACAAACTAAAGGCGCATATCCGCCGGTACCCGGACGAATACCCGAAGAGTGCCGAACACGCCAAGGGAGGGGCCTGAGATGACCAAGATGAATATGCTCCAGGCCATCAACAATGCCCTCGACACCGCAATGGCGGAAAACGAGCGAGTGCTGTGTTTCGGTGAGGATGTCGGCGTCTTTGGCGGTGTTTTCCGTGCCACCAGCAACCTGCAACAGAAATACGGCAAGGCCCGCTGCTTCAACACGCCTCTAGTAGAGCAAGGCATCATCGGGTTTGCCAACGGCCTTGCGGCCCAAGGGTCGGTGCCGGTGGCCGAGATCCAGTTTGCCGACTATATCTTCCCGGCATTCGATCAGATCGTGAACGAATCCGCCAAGTTCCGCTATCGTTCAGGCAACCTGTTCGACGTGGGTGGGCTGACCATTCGCGCGCCTTACGGCGGCGGCATTGCCGGCGGCCTGTATCACTCACAATCACCGGAAGCCTACTTTGCCCACACCCCGGGTTTGAAAATCGTGGTGCCGCGCAACCCGCATCAGGCCAAAGGGCTGTTGCTCGCAGCTATCCACGATCCCAACCCTACCCTGTTCTTCGAGCCCAAGCGCCTGTACCGGGCCTCGGTGGGTGAGGTGCCAGATGAAGACTACCGCCTGCCTCTGGGCGAGGCCGAAGTCACCAAGGAAGGCACGGATGTAACGATTCTGGGCTGGGGCGCCCAGATGGAAGTGATTGATCAGGCCGTGGAACGGGCCGAGAAAGATGGCATTTCCTGCGAAGTCATCGACCTCAGGACGATTCTGCCCTGGGATGTGGAAACCGTGGCCAACTCCGTGTTCAAGACCGGACGGCTGGTGGTCACCCACGAAGCTCCCCTGACCGGCGGATTCGCCGGTGAAATCGCCGCCACCATTCAGGAGCGCTGCTTCCTGTATCTGGAGTCTCCGATCGCACGGGTAACCGGGATGGACACCCCCTTCCCGCTGGTGCTGGAAAAAGAGCACCTGCCCAACCACCTGAAGGTCTATGAGGCCATCAGGGCGAGCGTTGAATTCTAGGCTGATATCAGGACAGGAGAGTGACTATGAGTGATTTTATACTGCCCGATATCGGCGAAGGTATCGTGGAATGTGAACTGGTCAAATGGCTGGTTAGCGAAGGCGATGTGATTGAAGAAGATCAACCGGTCGCCGAGGTAATGACGGACAAGGCCCTGGTGGAGATTCCGGCACCCTACAAAGGCCGCGTGACACGCCTCTACTACAAGGAAGGCGACATCGCCAAAGTCCATGCCCCGCTGTTCGAGCTGGTGGATGAAAGCGAAAGCAGTGGCCAGGCGCCGGCGGCCAGTCCTCCGGAACCTGGCGAAGCAAAGCCGGCCTCCGGCGCCGAATCGGACGATAACGCCACCGAAGACTTTATCCTGCCGGATATCGGCGAAGGTATCGTTGAGTGCGAGGTGGTGGAGTGGCGCGTTGCCGAAGGTGACGAAATCGAGGAAGACCAGCCTGTTGTGGACGTTATGACCGACAAGGCGATGGTCGAAATTACCGCACCCAAAGCCGGGCGCGTGACCAAGCTTTACCATCAACAGCAGGCTATGGCCAAAGTTCATGCCCCGCTGTTTGCGTTCATTCCCCGGGATCGTGAAGAGCCGGAGGAAGCTAAAGCCAAACCGGAGCCCGCGGCTCAACTCTCAACCGCGACAGCCTCGCCTGTCGCTACGGCCAGCCGACAGCGTATTCCGGCCAGCCCTGCCGTTCGCCGCCTGGTTCGGGAGCATGAACTTAACCTCGTGGATATCCAGGGATCGGGCAAGGACGGCCGCGTACTGAAAGCCGATGTACTGGCGCATATCGAGGAAGGCCCGAAACAGGCCCACGTCCAGGCCCAGAACCAGGCTCCCGCCGACGATGCGCAAACGGCCACCGCTGGCAGTGCCCGCAGGGCGCCTGCCGCCGATCAGGAAGCGCGAGTCGAACCCATCCGCGGAATAAAAGCTGCGATGGCGAAAAGCATGGTCAAATCGGCCACCACCATTCCTCACTTTATCTACAGCGAGGATATTGATGTCACCGATCTGCTCAAGCTGCGGGAACAACTGAAACCGGAGGCAGAAGCGCGGGGCTCAAGACTGACGCTCATGCCCTTCTTCATGAAGGCCATGGCCCTGGCGGTTCAGGAATTCCCGGTACTCAACAGCCAGCTCAACGATGACGTCACGGAGATTCACTACCTGCCCCAGTGCAATATCGGTATGGCGGTGGATGGCAAAGCCGGCCTGACGGTGCCGAACATCAAAGGCGTGGAAAGCCTCTCGTTGTTGGGCATTGCCGACGAGGTTGCGCGCCTGACCGAGGCAGCCCGATCTGGCCGCGTCAGCCAGGAAGACCTCAAGGGCGGCACCATTACGATCTCCAACATTGGCGCATTGGGCGGAACTTACACCGCGCCAATTATCAACGCGCCGGAAGTGGCCATCGTTGCCCTTGGGCGCACCCAGAAACTGCCCCGGTTTGACGCCAACGGCCAGGTGGTGGAGCGCGCCATCATGACCGTGAGCTGGGCCGGCGACCATCGCATTATCGACGGCGGCACCATCGCCCGGTTCTGCAACCGCTGGAAGGGCTACCTCGAATCGCCCCAAACCATGCTCCTGCATATGGGCTGACGTTTCATCATGGCGCAGAAGACGCAACTGCAGCAGTTCTACATACCCGAAGAGCAGTCGATCTACCTGCTCAGCCATGATGATGCCAAAAAGCTCAAAGACTGGGTGGCGCTCTGCGCCGCCCAGCTCCGCCAACTCGGCTACCAGAACATAGAGCTGATTGGCAAGGGTGCTTACGGCTTTGTATTCTCAGGCCGTCTGCCCGGCACCGCAGCCGGGGGCCCGGAACATGTTTTCAAATTCACCCGCATCAACCTGCCTCGGCATCTTCAGGACCGGCTTGAAGATGAAGCCTACATTCTGGAGCAGGTCCGCCATCCCAGGGTGCCACGGCTGATTTCCTACCAAAGAGCCAATAACCAGCCGATTCTGGTGATGGAGCGTGCTGCCGGATTAAATCTGGAAGAGGTTTCCCTGCGTGATGGTCGTCTGAAACCACGGCTCATCATGCGCATCGCGGACCAGCTGGCCGACACCCTGCGAAACCTTCGCCGTGAAAATGGACCGGCCGGCAGGCCAATCGTTCATGGCGATATCAAACCTTCCAATCTGGTCTTCGACGCCAGCACCGAAAACATTGCCCTGATTGACTGGGGCTCCTCCGTGTTTGCCCAGCTGGACGCCAACCAGCAGTTCATCACCGCCAACGTGATGGAGCTGATGTCTGACAACCTCCAGCAAACAAACGCACGGCTCGGGGATGTCTATTTTATTGGCGAGGAACAGCTCAACGGCGGGCTGTCGTCTCCCCGTTTCGATGAACAGGGGGCAGCCGGCACGCTCTATGCCCTGGCGTCAGCCCAATCCTGCCGCTTTGGCCATCGGGCCATCCCGGCCACCTCACTGGGCCTGCCCATGGAATTCGCGCGCATGCTGGATGGCATGCTGTCACCGGATCCGGACACTCGCCGCAAGGCCGGCGATTACTATCTGACAGAGATGCCGCGTATGGCCCGCACGGTGATGATTGATCTGCCGGAAACCCCGGTCGCGGCCCAGGTACCCGTGTGGGTGCGTGCCTCTGACCAGGAAATTGACACCGTGGTTTACAGCTCGCGTAAATCCTTTCTCAGGGAGGAAGGCGCACCGGAAACCCTCAACGACGTCAATGACGTACAGCTGGACCGCTACTACAAGAATTTCATGCAGGGCATGGGCGAAACCGAAAAGGCGTTTCTGGCAGCCGTGAGCCGGCTCGGGCGCTACCCGGTGGAAGGTGGACTGGCCGTGCGCTGGGAAACCGATGGCATCTACATCGACACTTCCCTGAATCTGCACGATCCTGCCTTGAAGTCGGCGTTTGTGCAGGCCGTCAACAATATGGTTTTCCTGGCCCAGGCCATTTACCGCAAGGGGATTTTCAAAAGCTGTCTGTTCAACGCCCGCAATACCTTGCACGTTGATCGCGATGAACCAACCCACCCCTTTGTTGTATCACCCGATATGAAATTGCACTACGAGGTAAGCCCCGCGCCTGAGGTTGAAGACGAAAGCCGGGTCCACTCTTACTTCGAGGACGGCCCGGACCCGGAGGAATTCCTGGTGTTACCCGACACCATTATTCACGCCCTCGAAGAACTCAACGCTATTCACCACACTGGCATGATCATCTTCGAAGCCCTGCCCCGCCATCTTAAAATCCACAGCCACTATCGGCTACTTGATCCGGACCGGGAACAGGAGTTCCGCCGATTGTTGGACGTAATCCTGTCATCGGTGGAGCAGATTACCGGCCTGGGCGTTTCCGGGTTCATGAAGATGCCCTACAAGGACACCCGCTTCTTCCCTCACATCGAACGCCTCCCTGAGCGGTATTACCCACGCAATCCAAGGACCGAGATCGCGTAAACCTCGGCCCAGACTCGCTTTTCCATGTCCGATTTTTCGGACGCAATTGTCCGGCAAATCAAACACATTCAGCCCAGCACGCCGCCAACTGTCCAGTACACCGGACACTTCACGCTAAAAACGGGAAAGCAAACCCTCCATATCATTAAAAAACTCTTATTTTCAGTGAGTTGGCTAACTGGCACGGTTTCTGTATTCAAGCCGGTCACAATTATAAAAACTGCCTGAAGAACAAATCGTTAAGTATTCGGTTTTTCAACCTTGCTCGGACAATAATAAGGAACAACTATGCGTTTACTCTTCCTGGCTCTTTTGCTGGTCAGTCCCCTGTGTTTTGGCAAAACCGTCGTCGTCATCCAGAGTTACCACCTCGAGTACAAATGGGACGCGGACTATATCGACGCGGTCCGGTCCGTGCTCGGGCAGGATCACGACCTTCACGTGTTCGAACTCGACACCAAGCGCCTGTCGAAACCGGAATGGCCACAGAAAGTGGCTGAAATCCAGAGCAAAATTGCAAACGTTAATCCCGACGTTGCCATTCTGGGTGATGACAACGCCTTTACGTTGATGGCTGACCACCTGGTCGCCCAAAAGATTCCCGTGGTCTTTCTTGGTGTGAATGGTGGCCCCGTTCAGCACCCTACCCTTGAACACCCGCTGGTCACTGGCATCCTCGAACGCCCGTTCTTCTCCGAGAGTATCCGTCACCTGAGAAAGATACTCCGGCAGAAAGAGCGTTTCCTGGTTCTGATGGATGACTCACCTACCATGCGTAATGCGGTGAACGAATACTTTGGTGACAAGCGCCAGGCCACGATCTACGGTTCCGAACTGGACATCGTTCTGACCAACGACAGGGACACCTGGTTGGACACGGTCGTAAATGCCCACGAACGTTATGATGCTGTTGTGTTGGGCACCCACCACACCATCCGTGACAAAGATGGCGAGTACGTCATACCCTACGATCTGCTGAAGGAAGCATTTTATCGGGCTCAGCTCCCACTGTTTTCATTCTGGGATATCTTTGTTGGCGAAGAACAAAGCATCGGCGGATTCACTATCTCGGCCAAACAAGAGGGGCTCACCGCAGCCAGGCTGGCCTCGTTGATCCTCAATGGCATGAGACCCGATCAGATACCGCAGCTTAAATCCCTAAGTGGGCATTACGTGTACAGTGCGAGCGGCCTTGAACACTGGAATCTTGATCTCTCCCCCATGATTGCGAGCCAGGCCAACTTTGTCGAGTAACCGGGGCGCCGCTCAACCAGAGACGGCTGCGCCCAAATGAAACACCGGCCTTAAGGCTTCAGGTTTCAGTAGCGCTGCCGATAATCACTAAAACAACTTACTGAAGGATGACGTTTTGGCTTCCTCTGTCCTCTCATCTATAGAGCGTAAATTGGGTGTCCCAGGGAAACTGTTGATTGCGCCGGTATTCATTCTTTTGCTCTTTGCCTCGGTAACTTTTTTCAGTGTTTATGAATTCCAGGAACTAGACCGTCGAATGAACACCGTCGCCAGGGACTTGGCACCGGACACCTCTATTGGGACCGAATCGGTCATCAGCGTCTATCGGATGCGCCTGCGTGTTTTCGACTATTTCACCACTGGCGATGAAGAAACCCTTGCCCACTTCGGCGAGCTAGAAGCCGAGTTCAATGAGGTGATGGCGAGAGCGCAGGAGAACATCCAGGACCCTGGTGCGGCCAAACTGGTGGATCGGATCAAGACCACCACCGATGAATACATCAAGGCATTCCGGAACGAGCTGGTTCCGGCCAAACGCCAGGTCCTGAAAATTATCAAGGATGAGCTGGACGTATACGGTCCAAATGCCACCAAGGCATTGCGGATGGCCCTTAACGGGGTTGCCAACAGGGAACCCGAAAGCGATTTGAGGGCCGGCCTCGAGCAACTGCTGAACGATGCCATGGTCATGCAATTGACCGCCCAACGCTACCTGACCAACGGCGATGAGGATTCCCGCAAGGCTCTCGGTTGGGCCATCGAAGACCTGACCGATGCACTGGAGCTGCTGCAACCTGAAAATGGCCCGGACTTTGTGCAGGTGTACATGCAAACCGTTGTCGAAGAGCTGGCAAACTATCAGGCTGCAGTTCAGAGAATGGTGGAACAGCAGAATATCGTCGTCAGCGTCAAGGCAGACCGACTCGATGTACTCGGGCCCGAAATCGCCCGCATGGCGCGCGAGTTGGAGGCCAGTATTTTCGCGTCTCTCGAGATGGAAGCGGATGAGGCAACGGCTGCCACTGATCTTGCACTCAAATTCACGCTCATCGCATTTGTGGCTTCTGCGGTTCTCGGATTGATCGTTGCGGTATTGATGAGTCGCTTGATGGGCTCAAGCGTGAAGCGTGCGAAAACAGAAATTCTGGGCTACCTCGACGACATCGCCAACAATAACGGCGACTTGTCCACCAGGCTGACCCCGGGTCGCCCAGACGAAATCGGTGACTTCATCGACGCAGTCAACACCTTCCTGCAAACGCTCGAGGAAACGATTTCCCGAATTGTGACGGCGTCTCGCCAACTGACAGGCGAGTCCGAATCACTCTCCGGCATCACAGAGCGTACAACTGCCAATTCGGAGCAACAGCGCGACCAGATCACGCAGGTGTCTGCCGCCATGCAGGAAATGGTCTCCACCTCCGAAGAGATCGCCTCGAACACCAGCGAAACTGACGAATCGGCCCGCAAGGCCTCATCGCTTGCGGATTCGGGACAAGAAACCGTTGGCTCTGCCATTCGGGCGGTTACCAACCTGGCCAATCAGGTTGAAAAGGGGTCTAACCGGATCCAACAACTGGAGAACGAATCGGCCGAAATCGGCAATGTGCTGGCTGTTATCCAGAGCATTGCTGAGCAAACGAACCTTCTGGCGCTCAATGCCGCCATTGAGGCGGCTCGAGCCGGTGACGCCGGGCGGGGATTTGCCGTGGTTGCCGATGAAGTTCGAGGACTGGCCAAGCGCGTTCAGGAATCAACCGTCGATATCGAGCGGATTGTGTCCCAGCTCCAGAGTGGCGCGGCCGGCGCAGTAGTGGACATGAGCAAGGCCAAGCAGATGGCCGAAGAGGCCAGCGAGGAGGCAAGCAAGTCGGGCGAGGCTTTGACGGACATTCTCGCGGCGGTTAACAGCATTGTTGAAATGACCACCCAGATTGCAAGCGCGACCGAGCAGCAGAGAGCGACCGCCGCGGAGATGACCCAGAACGTGGAAATAAGCAGTGGCGCAATTGAGGAACTGGCCGGAGACATTTCCCAGGTGAATCACTCAAGCCGCTCTCTGGCGAACATGGCTGATGAATTGAATACGCTCGTGCGACGCTTCAGGGCCAGTGAATCCTGAACAGACAATGGTTGCAGATGTTAACCAATTCACGAGAGCGCAGATGATTACCTGATACCTTTGGGTTTCAAGTTACACAATGTAACCGGAAACGGACTGCCCGGAGGTATCCCGCCATGACGCGCTCTCAATCACCCAAGAGGCAAGGCGTTCGCGGCCCTGTCATTGCCATGCTGACAGCGGCTGCCTGCCTCGGCACTGCCCAAGCCGCCGAACCCGAAAAAGTCATTTTCGCCGCCGAAAATGCTCTTTACGGTGCCGGTCATGACATCGGACGCGCGGATGGCTGGATTGATGAGCAACTCCGAGCTGCCATACGCGCCTATCAAGCTCAAAATGGGCTCCAAACCAACGGCAACCTGGATACGGCAACACTGAAAGCGCTCGGCGTGACCAAAACATCCAGCGCAACCATCACTGCAAATTCAGTCGGCAGTCGAAAGGCGTCATTGGCACAGCTCGGTTTGTCCCTCCCCGAGCCCGCGCCCAATACCCCGACCATTGCCAGGGCTGAACCAAAGCCTTCGCCAGAACCTACCCCGGCCCCCATTCAAAAATCTTCCGAACAGGGCGAGCCAACAACTTCGCTCGATGCCGAACCTGATGAAAACCAGATAGATACTGAGGGAACTTCGAAAAAACCTGAAGTGAAGGCACAAGAAAAAGTGGCGGAAGCAGCCCCGACAACACCCGAACCGGTAGCTTCAGAGCCCCCTGCTCCCATTTCAGCTCCAGCTCCCGTGCCGGAACCTGCGGTCGCCGAGGAAACTTCACCAGAAGCCACCAAAGAACCAGCCCCGGTGCTGGCCCAGCTCCCTTCAGAGCCCACCAGTGCGGGCCCTACCGAACCGAAAGCAACGGAAATGAAGAAAGCCCAGCCAGTCGAAGGAGAAAACACTGCATCGAAAAATTCCGCGGTTGCCGATAATTCTCAGAGCACCGGCGGCGGGTTTTTCAGCGTCTTGTTCGATTTCTTTTTTGGCTGGCTGGTCTGAGCGTCAACTCTGCAACCGGTCTTTAAAGACTTTCCAGTCAATCACGTTGCCGTCGGAATCGAAGTGGACGTATCCGCGGAAACTCGGGTCATCTTCCCAGGCCTTCACAAAGCCTACGGTTTCACCGGAGTCTGAGACGATCTCAAAGGCTTCGCTGCGGGCATTGGCAATGTCTTTATCAGGCTCTGTATCTGAACGCTTGAGGCTTACGGAGGAGTCTAGGGGCAAGTTGCTTTGAAGGAATTCCTGGATCATCGTCGAGCTCTCCTTTCAGGGTGAACCGGTCTGGTTCTGGAGGTAGCGTAACTATAGGACGATCCGGTAGAAGAGAATACAGATTCAGATCAATTTTCTTAGATTTTTTCGAGATAAAAGGGCTTTAAGAACAATAGGATATTTCATTATTGTGACAGTCTGTAACCTTCTGGACTGATTATTTTTCAACCAGTTCAGAAGGTTACCGAGAGCAGAGTCGATCAGTCACGAGGATCAGAATTTCCAGAACGGAGTGCTCAGTTTCTGTTCAACCAGTTCAGGGGAAAATCCCACATCGTTCAGCAACCGACGATCCATAGTCATCACCAGATGGATAAAGTTGCGCTTCATCCGCCAGCCTTTGTAAAGCGAAGCAGCTCTTTTCATTTCATTACTCCTTGGTCAACCCCAGAATATTGGTCTCCGAAAACCGGGACCTTGTTTAATTAGGGTCCTATTCTAAGCTTGACGAGGAGCTTTCTGAATACTTGGAAACCCCTATAAACAGGGGCTCCAAGCATTATTGGGTGTCAGAATTGTGTACTTTTGATGGCAGTCTTATGACGCCTTGGCGTTTGAAAGTAACACTTGGTAAAGGTCATCTTTCAGCTGTGCGCGTTTCTGCTTCATGCGGTGGAGTTTGTCATCACCGATGGGAGAATCCCTCTTTTCCAGCCCTTCAATTTCGTGGTCGAGATGCGTGTACTCCTGAAGCTTTTCGTTGAACTTGAGATCATTGTTCTTGAGTTCCTGAATCAGTTCTCGGTACTGCGGGAATTCTACGTGAAGCTCATGGCTGGAAATGCCCATCGTATTCCTCTCCTCTTCTTTGCAGAGTGTTGATCAAAGCTGATCACCTTCAGCATAGACGAGCGTGCCAGTTTCTGGGCGTCTTTGACAAATCGCTAATTACGCACGACGTTGCATGGGTATAGCATGGTAGTACGTTATCCAGTTACGCCTCGGGACACTTGCGAATGACCTTTGCACGAATTACCGGCACCGGTTCCTACCTGCCTGAAAACATCGTTACCAACAAAGACCTCGAGAAAATGGTCGACACCACCGACCAGTGGATTCGCGAGCGCACGGGAATCGAAAGACGTCACATTGCCGTTGAAGGCCAGACCACAGTGGATCTTGCGGAGCAGGCTGCCAGGAATGCCATTGATGCCGCGGGCACCAATGCACAGGACATCGATCTGATCGTGTTTGCCACCTCCACCCCGGACAAGATTTTTCCGAGTTCCGCATGCATCCTGCAGGCGCGTCTTGGCATCCATGGCTGCCCCGCGTTCGACATACAGGCGGTATGCAGCGGATTTGTATACGCCCTCGCAACAGCAGAAAAATTCATCAAAACCGGAAGCAGCAAGAAGGCCCTGGTTATCGGCGCCGAGGTGTTCTCCCGCATCATTAACTGGGAAGACCGTGGTACGTGTGTCTTGTTCGGCGATGGCGCCGGCGCGGTGATCCTGGAGGCCGACGAAGAAACCGGCATCCTTTCCACCCATATCCATGCCGATGGCCAGTATGCCGATTTGCTGCACGTTCCCTGCGGTATTGCCGATGGCTACGACCAGGTCAAGGCCGGGCGAGCGTTTGTGGAAATGAAAGGCAACGAAGTGTTCAAGGTGGCGGTCAACACCTTGGGCAAGATCGTTGACGAAACCCTGGCAGCCAACCAGATGCAGAAATCCGAGATCGACTGGCTGGTTCCGCACCAGGCCAACCTGAGAATCATCTCGGCCACGGCAAAGAAACTGAACATGTCCATGGATCAGGTTGTCGTGACGGTGAATGAGCACGGCAACACGTCCGCTGCATCTATCCCCCTCGCCCTTGATGTGGCTGTGCGAGATGGGCGGATTAAGCGCAACGAGGTGCTTCTCCTTGAGGCTTTTGGCGGCGGATTTACCTGGGGCTCTGCACTGCTCCGTTACTGATCGGCCAGCTTTCTGATCGCCACTCGTTTTGAACCAGAGGCGGGCTTCAGCTTTTGTTGAAGCCCGTTTTTCATTGTGTTTACCGCACCCTGTCAGATAGACTGTATTTTTATACAGTACCAATAACGCTCACTGCGAGGAATAACCATGGCAGTACAAGCAGTCTACTTTTCTGATAGGGACGGCCTGGATATGGCACTGAAAAATCCTGAGACGATGCTGTTCACTTCAAAAGCCGAAGCCGACGCCCGGGACAAAGTGCTCGAACTGGCGGAGGAAATTCAGGTATTCCTTGGCCGCAAGGTTGAAGGCCTGGGCGACGATCTGGCCGAACGCTGTGCCATGGCCATAGCGGAGGACAAAGACCTGTTCCAGAAAGCTCTCAAAAAGCCAGAGCTGCTGAACGCAGAACAGGAATAGCAGGACAGGGGCGGCGCCGCCGCCCTTCTCTCATGCCACGGCTACCCAGTTGCCATTGTCGTAACGCGCTACGCCCCGGCCAGACATCCGGTGCAGACTGACCCACTGGTTTTCCACCAGAGCCGCCACATCTGGCTGGCGACGCAACACAGATTCGATCCGATCTTCCGGCGCATCAATCAGAACAGTAAGACGAACCGGTTCATGGCGCCAATGAGTACCATCGTGAACCGACTGCAGCGGCAGGCCAATTCTCAACCGTGCGTTATTACCTTCGACAACGCCGACATTCCCGCCAACCACGGAGTGCAGGAGCTTGTTACCCGAGCCATACACTTCGGGAACCGTTACCGAAGCAAAGTACTGAAGGTTGATCCAGTTGGCGACGATCATTGGTGCCGCCAGCAAAGCCTCCAGAAGACCGCCATCTTCGTCCAGAGTCGGATCGTAATCGTGCAGGAATACGCGGCCGGACAGGTTGCAGCCCCGGGTCCTGCTGCGCTTCGCGAAGATGATTGCCGCGTTATTGGCCAGCCCCCACTCCGGACGAACCTCTGACCAGTCCCGGGTCCGGGTTTCCATGGCCTGCTTGAGGTTATCGTCGTCCAACCCGTTCAATTTCAGCGGCGTTGCCCGCTCTTTTCGAGCCCGGATGCCGGCTGTTTCGAATCCGGCTTCCAGATCTGCCAGGTGCTGCATGTGCGAATCCGGGATAAGATGGCGATCAGCAATCGTTACCTTGTCCGTCGCGGTGCAGTGCTCGGCAGCGACCGCCCAGGTGAAGTCCGGAATTCTGATACCTTCGTCGGCAAGCCCCGCCCTGACCTGTGGATCATTGACCAGGCTTGCTGCAAGCCGGGCGTTCACGCCGCCGCTCTGGCCGCCACATGCACCACAGTCGAGACCAGCCTGGTTCGGGTTGTTATCGGTATGACAGCCATGGCCAACAAGTACCAGCAAAGGCGCGAAACCACTGGTCAGAGACATCCCGCGGAGCATATTGGCCGCCAGCGCAACCCTCTCGGCATCAGAGAGCGGGTCGCCTCCGTGGCTATGGACCAGACGC
The DNA here is from genome assembly GCF_001266795.1 of Marinobacter sp. CP1. NCBI lineage: Bacteria > Pseudomonadati > Pseudomonadota > Gammaproteobacteria > Pseudomonadales > Marinobacteraceae > Marinobacter > Marinobacter sp. CP1. The sequence goes on along the minus strand of NZ_CP011929.1, from coordinate 4,509,423 downwards.
CCCTCTACACTTTGGTCAGGGCGGGTTTTGTGGCCCTTTTTCAGAGTGTCTTTCACCAGTTTCCAGGCCCAGGCCAAACCGGTGGTCTCAACCAGCGTGAACGTCGACAAGCTGGTGTATTTCGCCTTTCTGACTGATTCACGGGCGATCTCTCTCTGATCGAGAGAGCGATTCACTGCCAGATCCTCTCGCAGGCTGCCCTTGGTATCAATCAACCGGAAAGACGCGGGCAACAGGCCCGGCAGTCGGCGGGCCGGGGCAAGCGGTCCGTGTTGCTGATGATCGATTGGCATTCCGAAAAAACCGGCGAATCCGAGCGTCTGCACGTCGGGGCACACTGCTTCAAGGTGGCGTCGCATCACTTCGGAGCGAACATCGATACAGAAAACCGCCTGGACTGCAGGAATGCCACGCCCGGAGTCTGGCAACGCCTGCTTGAGCGGCGCAGATTCAAGTGCCTGCCACAAGGTGCGCTGGTAACCAATCTCGAAGGCACGCTGCCACACCCACAGCCTGCTGCGGTCATCGTAGGCGCCCCTGCGACTCGCGCGGGCTCTCTGCCTCTGCCACTCTGCTTTCTGTGCCGTCGAGGCGAAGGCTACCCCTGCGGACTCCCAGACCAGCATGATCGCCAGAATGTCCTCACACCGATCGGATGAACGCCCCTCAAGGCCTGCCCGCCAGTCTTCTCCGCGACACCAGGAGGCCCAGCCGTTCACTCTCAACAACAGGCTATGGCACAGCGCTTCCAACTCATCTCCACGAGCGCCGATCCGATTCAGCGCCTCCTGTACTGCCTGATCCCTGCCGTCCGGAACCGTCTTGAAGAACGCACGGCCCCCTTTCAACCCGGTCGTAAAATCAAGCGCCAGATCCTGCCTGACTGATTCAAGCCAAAAACCGAACAACCCCCCATTGGCCTGGTTGCCCGAAACGGACCATCGGCTCTGGCGCTGATCGAAAAAGGCGCCGCAAACGCGAGAAACCTGGTCGCAAACGATGTCAGTCAGAACACCGGCCTCCTCGTGGGCATTCGCAACCGCAACGGTATCCAGAATGGAACCGCGCATTGGCGCAGTTATCGCCCCCTTTCGACCCAGCCAATCAAGGTACCAGGCGGTATTCCGCTCATCGCCGCGCTCCGCAATACTTGCCCTCAGATCGTCTTCCCGAATCCGGCCACCTTCCCAGGCTTCTCGATAAAACTCGGTTGGCATAAGCATACTGAAACCCGCGCGCTCGTTGAGCACCTGATCAACCCGCGGGGCCGGAAAATGTCTCAGCCCCCAGAACGGATTCACCGCTATCCACTGATCGAGAGGCCAAACAGGGGCGATCAGGTCGCAGGCCTGTTTAACCGGTTTACGCCAGTCATCGCTCAGCCACTGCAGTTCCGGTAACGGGGCGCTTACATCGCTCATGATCTCTCCTCCAGTCTGAACGGATGATGCGGAACCCTGCGGAACATGGCCGGCACCTTCAAAGCCTCCGCCGCCAGGAAGCGGGTCAACCGATCAAAGGGCAATTCCAGGTAAAGCCCCTGAAGAAAATGAACGCCCAGAGCGCGGGTGGCCGGGAAGCGAGCACCGAATACAATCATCAAAGAGCACACGGCGAGCAGCGTTACCAGAGTGGCGCCCGTTCCCAGAGCAATGCCGGGGATAGCAAACCCTTCCTGCTCGGGAACGGCCGGGCCGATGAGAAAGTGCAACAATGAGTACAGCGGAACCAGGAGCACTGCCAGTCCCGCAAGCTTCAGCTTCACCGCTTTGGTTGCTCCGGCCGGGATGCCCATGGCGGCCGCCGATACCGCCAGCACCAGCAATGCTCCGAAAACCGGATTGTTTTCCACGATCCACGGGAACTGAACCAGGATCGCCGCCGCCAACAGGCCGGTAAGCCCGGCCCAGGAGAGCCGGTTAGCAGAGGGAGATTCGGGAAAACGCGTTGCTGCCGATACCGCCACCGTGCGACCAGAAGCCAGGAACGAATGCGCCTTGTACAGCGAATGGGCCAGTAGATGCAGCAGTGCCAGTGTGTAGGCCCCCATGCCGATTTCGAACAGCATAAAGCCCATCTGCGCACAGGTTGACCAGGCAAGAGCATGTTTGACCGAGTACTGGGTCATCATGGTGAGAACCGCAACGACCGCCGTCATGCCGCCGATCACGAGCAGAATCATGTGGCCGGCCGTAAAGCCATCGAACACCGGGAATAAACGGAGCCAGAGGAAACCGCCAAGATTGATAACCCCGGCATGGAGCAGCGCAGACACGGGCGTGGGAGCCTCCATAACGCGGATGAGCCAGCCATGAAAGGGAATCTGGGCGCACTTGAGAACCGCCGCCAGAGCCAGAACCACCGAGGCAACTGTCAGCGCTGTTGAGCCACCGGCTCGGGCGCCCTCATTCTGGATGATGTCTGGCAGGTAAAAGGTGCCGTAATGCAGGTAGAGCGCCACCACACCAAAGACCACCAGCGCATCCCCCACCCGGCTGACGATGAACTTCTGAACCGCCGCCATTCGCGCCTGGGGCCGGTCCTGATAGAGGGTGAGCAAATGATGCAGGGCCAGACTGACACCAATCCAGGCGCCTGCCAGAATCAGCAGATGGTTGGTAAACACCAATACCAGAACAGAGGCAACCGTCACCAGAAACCATGGAAGAAAACGGTCACGGCCAGGGTCCTGGCTGAGGTAGTTGTCTGCAAACCGAAGAATAACCCAGCCAATAAACGCCACCATCGTGGCCATCCAGACCGCTATCCCGTCTGGATACAGGCCGAAGCGCCCACCCAGGGTGGCTAAACGATTGCTGTCGCCTCCTGTATAGGGCTGAATCAGGAGGAGGATTCCCATCACGACCGAAACAGCCATGGAAGCCAACAATGCCCACCCGGCAAGTCGCCAACAGTGGTTCACTTTCAGTGGATTCTTCAGCCAGCCAGTCAAACCGGCAAGCAGGAAGAGACCGACCGGCAGCAGCAGCCAGAGTGCGAGGATCGAGAGCAATGAAAATTCGGCGATTGGATTCATACTTGCAAACCTCCTGATTGCAAGTACTTTGCCGATCCTCGTCACATATAAAAAATGGTTTATACTTATCAGATCATTCGTTTTTAGAGAACGAAATCACATGAAGCTGAATTACCATCACCTTTACTACTTCTGGAAGGTCGCGCGAACCGGTCACCTGACGCGGGCAGCTGACTCGCTGCATATTTCCCAGTCGGCGCTGTCGGGTCAGATACGCAAGCTGGAAGACAGCCTGGGACACGACCTCTTCATTCGCGAGGGGCGGCGCCTCAAGCTGTCTGAAGCCGGGAGAATGGCATTCTCCTACGCCGAGGAGATCTTCCGCCAGGGTGAGGAACTGACGGCATTGTTCGCCTCCGGCGCTCAACCAAACCGCGAGATACTCCGGATCGGGGCGGTGGCCACCCTCTCCCGTAACTTCCAGGAAGGCTTTCTTCAGCCGCTGCTGAACCGCGAAGACCTTGAGTTGAGCCTGCAAAGTAGCCACATGGATGAGCTGCTAAGACGGCTCTCGGCGCATCGACTGGACTTGATCCTCGCAAACCAGGCGGTACAGGGAGATGAACAGAATCCCTGGCGGTCACGGCTGATTGCCAAGCAGCCGGTCAGCATCATCGGGCCGCGGGGAATAGACGTTCAGGGCGATTTTGTCGACGTACTGCGTGGCCGGAGCCTGATTGTGCCGGGCCCGGACAACAACATACGCCAGGCCTTCGACCAGTTGTGCGAGTATCACAGGCTGCGTCCCAACATCGCCGCCGAGGTGGATGATATGGCGATGATGCGACTTCTCACCCGGGATACCGGTCATTTCGCCATCATGCCTCCGGTGGTCGTGCGCGACGAAATGAAGAGCGGAACCCTTGCAGACTACGGCGCCCTGCCAGGCGTCTTCGAGGAGTTCTACGCCATCAGTATCCGGCGCCAGTTCGAGACGCCGGCACTCAGGGAACTGCTATCCCAGACTCAGGACAATTACCTGACCCGGACGCCGATTGGTCATTCTGACTAGCCCGAGTGGCGAAAAATGTCATCCATAAGGCTGACTTACATCCGTATACTGAAGCGGAAAGACCACAATAATAACGCCGGACATATGATCATGAGCCAAGCCAGCCTGCGAGAACACCCGTCCATTCTGATTATCGGTAGCGGTTTTGGTGGTCTGGGCATGGCCATCAAACTGAAACTGGCCGGATTCAATAACCTGACCCTGCTGGAAAAAGCCGACCGGGTTGGAGGTACCTGGCGTGATAATACCTACCCCGGTGCCGCCTGCGATGTGCAATCCCACTTTTATTCATACTCCTTCGAACCCAAGCACAACTGGTCGCGGAAATTCGGATTGCAGCCCGAAATACTCGGGTATATGGAGCACTGCGTTCAGAAATATCGCCTGGGCAGTCACATCCGGTTTAACTCCGAGGTGCAGGAAGCCGCGTTTGACGACGAAACAAATCAATGGTCGGTGACTCTCGCAAACGGTGAGCAGCTGACCGCCAACGTACTCATCACCGCCACCGGACAGCTCAATCAACCTGCCTGGCCAAACCTGAAGGGCCTGGACCTTTTCCAGGGCAAGATGTTCCATTCAGCCCGCTGGGATCATGATTACGACCTCTCCGATAAACGAGTGGCGGTCATTGGAACTGGCGCGAGTGCCATTCAGTTTGTTCCGGAGATTGCATCGAAGGTAAAGCAGTTGGACCTGTTTCAGCGCTCGGCGGCCTGGGTCCTGCCCAAGCCGGATCGGCCTTTCAAGCGCTGGGAGCAGACGCTGTTCCAGAAAGTGCCGGCCTGGGATCGCCTTTATCGATACCTCATTTATTGGAAAAACGAGAGTCGCGCCCTCGCTTTCACCAAATTCAGTGGCCTTCTCGAGTATTACGCGAACATGGCAAAGCGGGAGGCCAGAAAACAGGTCACAGATCCCGCCAAGCTGAAAAAGATCATTCCAGACTACAAGATCGGCTGCAAACGGATTCTGATTTCCAACGACTGGTATCCGGCCATCAACCGGCCGAACGTGAATCTTATTACCGACCCTATTGACCACATTGACGAGTCCGGCGTCATTACGCACGAAGGACACCACCATGAAGTGGACGCAATTATCTGCGGCACTGGTTTTCGGGCCTCGGAGTTCCTGTCACCCATCCGGATAACAGGCCGGGGCGGAAAGACCCTGAACGAGGCCTGGCAGAACGGCGCTGTGGCGTTCAAAGGCATCACCGTCAGTGGCTTTCCCAACATGTTCATGCTCTATGGGCCCAACACCAACCTGGCCCACAACTCGATTCTGTACATGCTTGAGTCCCAGTTTCGCTACGTTCTGGAATGTCTGGAGGCGCTCGAAAAGTACCCTCACTCCGCCATGGACGTCCGGCAAGACCGGCAGGACCGTTTCACCCATGTGGTTCAACAGGGCCTGGAAGACACGGTCTGGAGCTCCGGCTGCACCTCCTGGTACCTCGATGAGCATGGGCGCAATACCATCAACTGGCCGGGATTCACCTTCACCTACCGGTTCGCGACCCGCCGGGTAGACACCGCTGATTACCAATTTCTTTACCCCGGCCAGACCGCGGGGTAATCGGGTGAAAGCCTTTGCCCTTGAACCTCGGCCATATTCATAGGATGATTGGGTTATAGGTTAGAAGGATGACATACACATGCTGGAACGTATTCGCAAAGGCTCGCTGGTCGAGACTGCTATCGAAAGTCTCAGAAACGCCATCGAAAAAGGTGACTGGTCGGTTGGCGATCGCCTGCCCGTCGAATCAGAACTTTCCGAATCCCTCGGAGTAAGCCGCAACACGGTTCGTGAGGCGGTTCGGGTGCTGGTACACGTGGGGATGCTGGAAACCCGCCAGGGGGATGGCACATACGTACGAGCGACACGGGACGCCGGGGAGACACTGCGGAGAATTGCCCGCACCCAGCTGGCGGAGCAGCTGGAGGTCAGGATCATGCTGGAAACGGAGGCCGCCAAGCTGGCAGGGCACCGGCGGACAGAACAGGATCTCCGGCACATGACCACAGCCCTCGATGCTCGCGCCAAAGCGGGAGATGACCTGCAGGCTCGCATCCGGCACGACGAAGCCTTCCATCATGCCCTGGTTGCCGCTTCTCATAACTCAGCGCTGATCGAGCTCTACGACTACTTTTCCCACGCTGTCAGCCAGACCATCGAGCAGACCGAAACCGACGCAGACCTGCCGGAACCCTCCCAGGAAGACCATGAACTCCTGCTCGCGGCGGTCCGGCGTCAGGATGAGGGCAAGGCAGAATCCCTGGCAAGGGCGCTTTTGAAACCCAGCCTCCAGGCCTTGAAGCGTCGGGAGTCCTGATTCATGAAGTTCCGGATCGACACCTTTACCCTGCTGCTCCTGGGCGCCATCGTATTAGCCACCTTTCTGCCTGCAACTGGCCAGGCAGGCGAGGCACTGGCCACCGCCGGAACGGTCGCCGTCGCCCTGCTCTTCTTTTTCCATGGCGCAGCGCTGTCCCGGGACCAGATTATTGCCGGTGCCACCCACTGGCGGCTGCACATTCTGATCACTTCGCTCACCTTCGTATTTTTTCCACTTGCGGTGCTGCCGATTAACGGCCTCAGCAATATCGCACCATCCTGGATGCCGAAAGATCTTGGTTTGGGGTTTCTTTACCTGGGCGTCCTGCCGTCGGCGGTGTCCTCTTCCATCGCCTATACCGCGATGGCGCGGGGCAATGTTCCGGCGGCAATCTGCAGCGCAGCCGCCTCCAATGTCTTTGGCATGATGCTGACGCCATTCCTGCTGTTGCTGTTGGTAAGCACGTCCGGCGGTGGGGATTTCTCCGTAGCGGAAGCCCTGAAAGACATCGTTCTGCAACTGCTGCTGCCTTTTGCGGTTGGGCATGCGCTCCGACCATGGCTCGGCGGATTTCTTGGCAGAAACGAAACACTGATGGCCCGATACGATCAGTGCGTGATCTGGCTGATCGTCTACTCCGCTTTTTCACATTCGGTAGAGAGCGGACTCTGGGAGAATCTGCCCCTGCAGGCCATCCTTTTCGCCATTGCGCTGTGCCTGGGCTTGCTGCTGCTATTCATGGTGTTTGCCAGGTTCCTGGTACGGCGATTCGGGTTCAGCCTGGAGGATGAAGCCGCGGTGGTGTTCTGCGGCTCCAAAAAGAGCCTGGCGTCTGGTCTGCCCATGGCCAAGGTCCTGTTCTCAGGGCACCCGGGCTTCGGCATGATCGTGTTACCGATCATGTGCTACAACCAGATACAGGTTATCGTCGGAGCCTTCCTGGCCCAGAAGTACCGGGATAAAATTGAAAGGGCGAATGCAGAGAAAACGGGTTGATCCGGGCGGCGAAATCAACCGCCACCCATTCCGCCAAAGAGTGTGGCAAGAATCGCCAGCCCTACAATCCAGCCAATCACCGCCGGCCAGAAATTGACCATTTGCGGTGGCTGTTCGCCCTGCTCTTCAGCCATATCGGGTTCCGGGTAATTCCGATCGTCGGCCGCCTCAGGCGCCTGCTCCACAGTGAACCAGTCGAACCACTCACCGAGAAACTGGGCCACCGGCGCCGGAAAGGTACCGTTTTCCGCCATCGGCCGTATCTGGGGCTCCAACTGGCGACCAATCTCGCGTCGCAACCGCGGCTGATCGGCGGGCGGCTCGTCCAGAATGGCTTTCCAGATGCCCGGGTCCTTGCTTCTTGAGGAGTCATTGAGCAAGGCCTTGATCTGGATAACCACCTCACGAACCACCTGGCCCTCGTTGGCATCCAGCGGACGATCAGGCTCCTCGTCCTGCACCTCGCGATGCGGTTCAGTCTGAACCGTGTCAGAAGCCTGCTTTACCGGGCCCGGATCGTCCCCGACTGCCTCCCGGAAAGCCGCTTCCAGGCTCTTTGCCTCGTCTTCCGAAGCAAACTTGAGCTGTTGCTCATACGCATCCTGGATCTTCCGGCGATCGCCGGTCGGCTCAATTCCAAGGATTTCCCAACAATTCATAAAGCTGCAACTCCCGGGCCTAGCAGCCTGTCGGACTTGCACCTGACAGACAGCGTTTAAAGTGATCTTGTTCGCTTGGCTCCCGACTTTCACCGCAAGTGGCCATCGGGGTGCACAGATTGGCCTCAATGGCACCTAAAGTACACCATGAAAGGCCTTAAAATGGCGGCAAAAGGCCCTCACACCGCCATTTTCAACACGCTCATACGCTTTACGTTCCATGCCAGCGTGGCTAACGTCCATTCGCCTGCAACCTTCTTCAGCCCCCTCATCGAGAACTGCCTCAGGCCCATCACCTGCTTGATAATTCCGAACACGGGCTCCACTGTTTGTTTTCGCAAGGCGTACAGCGCTCGCCCAGATTGGGTAGTGAGCCGGTGTTTCATCTGCACCACCGGGTCGTTCGTGACAGGCGCTGGTTCATCGGCTGCGAATCGATCAAATACGGACAGATGGTGTTGATCGCGGGCCACCGCCAGTGACGGCTGGATGTTATTTTCCCGGCACGCCTGAACATTGGTTTTACTGAAGTAGCCCGTGTCGGCCAGCAGATCAGTGACGGTGCCCAGGGCCTGCGGCAACGCACCTATCTGGGTCAGGGCTGGAGTAATCTGCTGTTTGTCGTTTGTCGCCTGGGTCATGTGGGTACTGACAACCAGCATCGTCTCGGTATCCACTCCGGCCTGAGCGTTATAACACTGCTCAAAGCCCCCGCCGGAGACGGGCATGATGCGCGATTCGTCATCGCTCAGGTTCACTTGATCGGTATCCCGAGGGCCGGGCTGCGGTGGTTTAGGTGCCCGGCCCCGGGGCTTTTTTCCGGCGTCCCTCTGGGCCTGCCGTTTGGCCTGTTTTTGCTGGTAGTCGGCCTGCTCCTGATCAAAGCGTTCTTGTGCTCGCGCCTCTATGGCCCGCTTGGCGTCTGCCAGCGCTTCCAATCGGGCTTCACGCCGGGCGATTTCGGCGGGGATATCCATACCCTCAAGTACTGGTGCCTGATCTGCGGCCTCCGCCTGAGCGGCGAGTGCGTTCACTTCCGCCTTGAGCTGCGCCTCAATCTTATTTGCGTGGGCATAGGACAGCGCTTTGTGCTTACTGGCGTTCGCTTTTACCTTGGTACCATCCAGGGCGATCCGCCCCAGCTTCACCAGATTCATTTCCCGCGCCAGCAGCAGGACCTGCACGAACAGAGCCTCAACCTGAGGAAGAAAGCGACGGCGGAAGGTGGCGATCGTGTCGTGATCCGGATGCGTGTTGGCCGCCAGGTAACGGAACGCAATCGAGTCGTGGGTAGCGCGCTCAATCTTGCGGCTGGAGAAAACGCCGGTCGCGTATCCATAAATCAACAAGCTGAGCAATACGGCAGGATGATGGGCCCGTGAGCCGCGCCCGGCATACTGCCGCGTTAGCTCAGACAGATCGAGCTGATCAACGACCTCGACGACAAAACGGGCCAGATGGTCTTCAGGCAACCAGTCTTGAACAGACGGTGGAAGCAGGAAGTCGGTGTCCCGGTCAGCTATTACGAAATGTCCCATCAGTGAATTCCGGTTGTGGCCCGTGTTGCCCCGATTATCTCATGTCGATACTGCTTGGTTAAGTCCGACAGGCTGCTAGATTTATTACATTTCAGAGAGACAAACTGTCTGTAGTCCCTTACGATAGGACCTAATCATAATAAAACCGCTTTATCCTTTTTTCTCGGCAGATTATAGAACGTCAACCATGCATCAATCGACAAAAACGGCAGGAATGGGTGACCGCCGCCCTCTGGCAACCTGCTTCGGCATCAGCCTTGCCCTGTCCGCCCTGCTTCCGGCTACCGCGCTCGGCCAAACTGACACACCTGATTTCATGCCCGGCTTGCTTGCCCTCGAAGGCGAACAAAGCGAAATCCCCGAAGTACTGACTACGACACGATTGCGCCAGTCAAAACTCAGGGTTCCCGGCACCACCACGATCATCACCGGCGACATGATCCGTGACCTCGGCATCATGAACCTCGTAGAGGCATTCCGGCTGGTTCCGGGCATGGTGGTTGGCCACTGGGGAAGTACCAACCCGGTGGCAACCTATCGCGGTACTTCCCAATACGAGCAACGCCGCCTGCAGGTTCAGATTGACGGGCGAACCGCCTACAGAATCAGCCTCGCAGACGTAGATTGGCTGGGCATGCCGGTGGCACTGGAAAATATCGAACGTATTGAAGTGAGCCGGGGCCCAAATTCCGCCGCCTATGGCATCAACGCGTTTCTTGGAAGCATCAATATCATTACCCGCTCACCGCAAGACACGGCGGGGGTGGAAGCCTACACCTCGGTTGGGTCCCGTGGTCACCTTCGCACGTTTACCTCCGTGGGCGATACCGATGCCGACAAAAGTTGGCGGTTGTCGTACGAGAAGCGCAAATCCAACGGCTTTGATAGTCAGATTGATGGCGGCCAGGAGATCCCCTTTCACGATGGCCACGACATCAACAACTTCAATTTCGACAGCGTATTCCGAATTGACCGCCAGCATTCGGTTGACGTGCGAGCAGGCGTTCTGGATGGCGTAAATGAAGAAGATCTCGAGAAGTCCGGAAAGCTGGGCGCCACCACAAACCCGGACATTATCATGGATGACTACTACCTCCATGTCCGGTTCGACGGAGCGACCTCGCCCGACCACTTCTACCATATCCAGGCGAGCTATCAGAATCAGCGACAGAGGCAGCGGTGGACCGTTTCCGCGCCTGCAGCGGAGATCAATGCCCTGCTGCCGACAGGGTTCCCACCCTTCCCCGAGGATCAGGGTCCGTTCATCGCTGACCTGAACGAAGACCTGGAAGAAACCCGGCAGGAAATTGAATTCCAGGACACCATTATTTTCAGTGACCAGTTCAAGCTGGTCTCCGGTGTGGGCTATCGCAAGGACTCGTTCAATTCCGAAACCTTCTTTAACGGTAAAGGGGACAATTACCAATCCCGGGTATTCGCCAACGCTGAGTACTCGCCCTTTCGGTGGCTGACCTTCAACGCAGGCGGCAACTGGGAGCGGACCACGACCACCGATGAAGACTATTTTTCCCCCAGAGCCGCGGCAAATTTTATCCTGAACAACAACCACGCGCTGCGGTTTGTCTTTTCCCGGGCGGTCCGCACACCGGATGCCTTCGAGCAGAATCCGGACTGGTCCTATACACCGACCAACGTTCAGCCACCCTTTGAAGCACTGGATGGCCAGAGAATCAAAGTGGAAGACATCCTGGACCCGACTACGTCCACTTACGGGCAGGAGTTGGAAGAGGAGTGGATCACCTCCCGGGAGATCAGCTACTTTGGCCAGTTCCATCTGGAAAGTGCCCTGCTCTCGGTGGAAGTGCGCTACTTCAACGACGATTTCCATGACATGATCAGTGGCGTTATAAACGAGGAAGAATGGTATATCGCAAACAACGTTGATCTTGAGCAGGAAGGCGTCGAGCTGGAAACCTCGCTGGAGTTTTCCGGAACCAAGCTCCGGGCTACCTACGCGTATCTTGAGCAGGAAGGCAGATACACTGGCGACCCGGCCGCGCTTCCGGTCGACAAGCAGGAACGTGCCGTAGATCTTATGGGCCGTCTCTCCGCCCGTGACTCCGGTAGTTTTGCCTGGATCCAGGATCTGCCAATGGGCTTCATGACCTCAGCGGCCATGTACTGGACCAATGAAGTGCGCAATACCCGGTTCGAGCGGGCCGATTTCAGGCTCGCACGTCGGGTGGACAGAACCAACTACAGTTATATGCTGGCACTGACGATCCAGCATTACCTTAACCCCAAGCCATGGATCAGCCCTGACAACCGGATTGAGGATCAGAACCAGTTTTTTGTTGAAGCTGGGATTCGTTTCTGAATTTAACAAGGAAAGCGTGAGCCCTGGACGGTATGGAGCGAAGGACAGACACGATTCACCGAAAACGGCATAGAAACGGAACTCCGGGCCTTTTGATCAAGGTCATGTGGATTCTATATCTCTCTGTTTCCGCCATGGTTGCCAATGCCCAGGAGGCACCGGCACGGGTCGTTTATTTTGTCGGCTCAGGCAACGCACCTTTAGATCAACATCTGACTGCTCTCCTGAAACGGCAGCTGGGGCCAGCGACCTCCTTGAACGAGGTCTCCGACGACCAACTAGCCACACTGGAGAACAGCCCGATCATTACGGTCGGCCCTGCCGCTTTCTCCCGGGCACGCCAAGCCAACCGCTCCGCAGCGATCCTGGCCATGCTGGTCGACCGGTCCTTTATCTCCGCCTTTGCCGAGCGGTCGCCGGGCCAGATCTCGGCGGTTTTATACGACGTGCCGCTGATCCGCCAAGCTCTGACGGGAAAGGCCATCCTGCCACAAGCGACCAAGATAGCCCTGCTGGCAACCGCAGACTCGGTGGAACTTTACGAACCGCTGATTGATGAGCTACCGGCCTATGGCATGTCGGCCAGAATATTTCTGGTAGAAAGCAACGACAACCTGATCTCAACACTTGTCCGGGCCCTGGGTTATGGAGATTTTCTGTTGGCCGCCCCAGACAGTGCCATATACAACCCCAGAACCATCAAACATATTCTGCTGACCGCCTACCGCCGTAACCAGATCGTCATCGGCCCCACTCAGGCTTATGTCAAGGCAGGCTCCCTGGCCTCCAGTTACGCTCCGTTCCCTGAAATGGTTGAGATGGCTGGCAGCTTTTTATCGACCTTTTTCGAAACTGGTGCATATCCGGAACCCTCGTATCCGGAAGAGTTTCGGGTCGAGGTCAATGCCCAGGTTGCACGTTCTCTGAACATTCCCTTGCCGAGCCGTGAGGATATTGCCACACGGGTGGATCGACAATTAGCGATTAATGGGGAGGCGTCTGATGAATAACAGCCACAGACAACAGCGCCCCATGTCCCGAAAGCTGCTGCTCCTCGGAGCTCTGCCAGCCATAGTCATGTTTATCGTGCTGATGGTGTTCTTCACGTCTGTGCGCCTTGAGGATGCGCGCCGGGATCTCTCCGACAGCAGCCAGATGCTTGCCGACAGCCTCGCCCCTGCCCTGGAATACGCCGTTGTCTCTGGCAACACTCTGGCACTGGACCAGATCCTTTCCCAGTCGCTGCGTCGCAGCAAAGCCGACTGGATCCGGGTTTCTGACGTTATGGGAGACCAACTCGGCTTCGTTTCCCACGAACCGATCAACCCGGGTGAAACACCCGAGCGCTACCAGATCTACGAAGCCGAGATTCTCCAGCAGCCCCTGGAATTTGGTTCGGAGCGCACTGCGGAGTGGTTTGAGCCAGACTATGGCTTTGGTTCCGGTTCTCTGAGGGTTGGCACTGTTCAGGTTGGCGTAAGTCAGGATGTTCTTGCCGAAAGGCGGCAGGATATTCTCTGGACATCGATCGCCGTTGGCGTGGCCCTGCTGCTGTTCAGCATTCTGATCATCAATCATTTCCTTGGAGCAATTCTGGCACCGATACGGGACCTCGCCGGGCGAATCGGTCAACTCACCGATGGTGACTACCAGGAACGTCCCCTGAATACTCACCAGAGTTCGAAGGAGATCGTTGCCATTGAAGAGCAACTCAACCAGCTGGCTCATCACCTGGCCGGCCTGAAAACAGCACGGGACCAGACCCTCGCCGCCTCCGAAGGTGCCCGGGAAAAGGCCGAGATGGCAAATCAGGCAAAATCCGAATTTCTGGCAACCATGAGCCATGAGTTGCGTACGCCCCTGAACGGGGTGCTTGGGATGGTCGATCTGATCCAGGAAGAACCGCTTACCCAACGCCAGCGCGAATACCTCAACACTGCCCGCCAGTCCACCGAGGATCTGTTGACCGTCATCGGGGACATCCTCGATTACTCGAAGATGGACAGCGGCACCCTGAAGCTCGACAGCCAGGAGTTTAACCTTCGGGAACTGATTTCCAACTGCACCGCCACCTACCGACACCTCGCCGAGCAACAGGGCCTAGCCCTCAACCTCAAGTTCTTTGGCGACTGGCCGGACAACCCCGTTGTCATCGGTGACCCCGCACGTCTGCGGCAAATTCTGGCGGGGCTGGCTGACAACGCCATCAAGTTTACCGGCGATGGCTTTATCAATATCCAGGCGGGCTTTTTCGCCCTGGAAGACAACTGCATCATTCTGAATTGCTCGGTCAGCGACTCCGGGTCCGGCATTCCGACCGAGCGCCTTCACGACATTTTCAACTCCTTCGAACAGGTCGACGGCGGAAACAGCCGGCTATACGGGGGCACCGGGCTTGGCCTGTCCCTGGTCCAGCGGCTGGTTGAACTCATGGGCGGGCACATTCAGGTGGAAACGGATCTGGGTAAGGGTTCCTCGTTCCGGTTTGAGCTGCCCTTCGAGTTGGCGGATCGACCCATCGATCCCGAGCCGACCGGGACACCGCCAAGGGAAACGATTAATGGCACCAGCCACGCCCTGGTGGTGGAAGATAACCCGGTAAACCAGCGCGTTGCCACGGCTATGCTCAAGCGATTGGGTTTCCATACCGATTCCGCCAACAACGGCAAGGAAGCACTGGACAGGGTGACCACTAACCACACAGGCTACGACATCATATTGATGGACTGTCAGATGCCCGTGATGGACGGATACGAGGCCACCCGCTATATCCGGGAATGGGAGCAGAGCAACGCGCAGATTGGGACACCGATCATTGCACTAACGGCAGACGTTCTGCCCGGCACGGAAAAGAGTTGTCTCGATTGTGGCATGAACGACTATCTGGCCAAGCCTGTTCGCAAGGAAATGCTCCGCGAAGTGCTCAGCCGCTGGATCAAGCTCTAGAAAGGTTCCGGCGCCCAGAACCGGACGCCGGCACTAAATCACGCCACCGGTTCGCGCATGGTGACAAACTCTTCGGCAGATGTCGGATGAATGCCCAGGGTAGAATCAAACTGGGCCTTGGTCGCACCAGCCTTGATGGCAACCGCCAGCCCCTGGGTAATCTCACCAGCGTCCGGACCCACCATGTGGGCACCCAATACTCGATCAGTCTCGTCGTCTACCACCAGCTTCATCAAGCTCCGTTCGTCACGACCACTGAGGGTGTATTTCATCGGGCGGAACTCCGAACGGTAGATCCGCAGTCGATGCCCCGCTTCCCGGGCCTCTTCCTCGGTCAGCCCAACCGTTCCGATGTTTGGCTGGCAGAATACGGCCGTTGGAATCGCCGAATAGTCCATTTCGCCTTTGCCATCGCCGAATAAACGTCTGGATAGCACCATGCCCTGTGCCAGGGCAACCGGCGTAAGCTGAGGAGTTCCAATCACATCACCCAGCGCAGTAATTGAGGGCACGGCAGTCTGGAAGTGATCATCCACGACAACATGCCCCGAGGCGCTGAGCTGAACGCCAAGATCAGTCAGACCAAGACCGTCAACCAGGGCACGACGGCCGGTTGCCGCCATCACCAGGCCAGTCTCCAGGGTTTCGCCATTGTTAAGTTGAACCCGGTAATGGGCATTTTCGGCCTCAACCGATTCGATGGTCACCCCGAACTGCAGGTTTACGCCTTTTTTCCGCATTTCCTGTTCGGTAAACCGTCGGATGTCGCCATCAAACCCGCGCAGGAACAGATCACCGCGATACAGCAAGGTTGTATCAACACCCAACCCGGCCAGGATGCCGGCAAACTCTACAGCGATGTAGCCACCGCCCCAGACCACGGCCTGCTTCGGCAGCTGCGGCAGGTAGAACATCTCGTTGGACGTAAGAATGCATTCCTTGCCGGGCACATCCGGAATCACCGGCCAGCTGCCGGTGGCTATCGTGATGTGTTTGGCCCGATAGGAGGTATCCCCGACCACCACGGTATTGGCGTCTGACAAGGACGCCGTTCCTTCGATGATGGTCACACCGGCGTTTTCCAGCAACCGACCATAAATGCCATTCAGACGCTCGATCTCGGCATTCTTGTTGGCAACCAGCTTCGGCCAGTCGAAACTGACATCGTCGAGTGGAACCTGCCAACCGTAGCCGGCTGCATCTTCCAGCTCATCGTGAACGTGAGCGCCGTACACAAACAGTTTCTTGGGCACGCAGCCAACGTTTACGCAGGTTCCGCCAAGATACCTGGATTCAACCACGGCCACCCTGGCGCCCCGCTGGGCAGACATCCGCGCGAGGCGAACGCCGCCGGAGCCGGCTCCGATAACGATCAGATCAAAATCCTGCTGGTCAGACACAGCTTCTCCCGTTACACATTTTAAAATCAGGTTTGGCCGGAGGTGGCCGTTTTGGTTTCCGGATGCACTTCCCTGAACAACACGTGATCTTCGAAGTCGCCGAGCTGAATCTTGCCAAGGCTCCGGAAACCCTCGGATTCGTAAAACGGCAGATAACGGTTGTTTCCTGTATCGAGCACCAGCCCGCTGCCACGCGGGTTCTCGGCACAGAGTTTTTCAACGGTTTTCAGCAGCAAACGGCCGTAGCCGCGATTCTGGTATTTGGGATTAACCCCCATCATGGGCAACTGATGCGCCAATGGTTGTGGCAACATGTCGCGAATTTTCTCGTGGTAGTCCAGATACCGACGTGTAGAGGCAAACCCCGTCGTCAGCACCATACGAATCCGCCAGCTGATCTGATCAGCCAGGTTCATCCTTAATTCGGGATCCCCGATGAACGCAACGGCCACAAGCGTGTCGTCAACCATCACGCCAATGGCATCCTGTTCGAGCTCAAAATAAAGGTCTATCAGCTCCCTTATGGTCGCCCTCACCCTCTGATCGTAGCCGGGGCGCCGGTGATCAAACAGGTACTGGAACGTCGGTTCGTTCCGGTAGGCGTGAAACAGAATGGATCTGGCTTCATTCCGCGCCGTTTCGTCCAGGCGAACAATGGCTGGCTCGGATTTGTTCTTGTTGTCGCTGCCGTTACTCATCGCTTCCCTCTCCTGCGTCAGTTCCGGACAAAAGGCCCGGAATCTGGTTTTCAGAATCAGATGGCCAGTGTGAGACGAACGGAAACCCGCCCTGGCTCACTGGCCCTGTCCATGGCCGCCTGGTCAATGACGACACCATGGTTGCCATTCAATCGCTCTAACCAAGCGGCAACCTCTGCAAAAGGCACATTCTCAAGCCAGACTCGGATGGCGTCTTCACCGCTGGGCTCAAAGCGCTGAAGTGACAGACCCGCCTCCCCGGCGGAACGGGTCACCAGCGCCATCAGGGCACGGCCATCCGCAGGTTTGTCTGCCGACGCCGTGGTGCTGGCACCGCCTGTATTGCCAAGACGCTGAATTGTCCGCTGGTTTGCCTGCATCCAGGCCAGCAATTCGCCGGCATTGTCTCTGGCAGCTTCCGCCTGGTCGTAGAACCCGGCCGCCGGTCGCCAAACGGCAAAATACAGAAGGCCAAGAAACACAGCGATGGCCAGCACCACCAAAGCCTGCTGGTCGCGACGGGGCAACTGGTCGTATTGCGCAATGAGTTTGCCGACCGCCGGCTGATCCTTGATTCGGGAAAACATACCTTAACCTCCTGAGACCGTCAGGCGGCCGCGGGCGCCGCTCGCTTCGTTCACCACCGAACCAATCTGCGCCTCCAGCCCCTGGTTCGCGAGGCCGTTGCGCAGAGCGCTCAAACGGTCATAACTATCGGCTCTCACGTCTACGACCAGCTCACCCCGTGAGCGGCTGTAATTCACTGAATTGAAATTCACTCCCTGGCTGCCCGGCAAACGGGAATACTGTTGTCCGGTGTATTTCATCAGGGTAATAAAGTCCACTTCCGGCCCACTTGCGCCGGCAACCCGCAACTGGCCTTCGATCACGCGCCGGACGTTGCCGGCATGGGTACGCCGGTCATTCGGAAACGCATCGCGATAGATTGCCATGGCCTCGTTTCGCAGTTTTTCTGCCTGATTCTGATAGTAGAATCCCATTCCGGCATTCAACGCCACCTGAACCACGAACCAGACGGCGGCAACTGCGATGAGGGGTTTCCATGGTTTGAGCGGACTCGCCTTGCCCGATTTGGACGAGAACATGCCCTGGCACAGGTTTACCGGTTCGCACAGATGATGGTGATGGGCGTAGGCCAGCAGTTCCAGAGGCATGAGTTCAAGAACTTCCTTGCGAACCGCAAGCCGACCAGAACCGTTCAACTCCGAGATGGCCGATTGCTGGAGATCAAATTCTTCAGCGGTGCCGTAAAGCGTGACCGGAATTTCAGCCACCACTTCCTCCGCAGACGGTGCAGCCAGCGTGTGAGCAAACATTCCCAGGTTCGCAGACTGCATACTCAGCCACTCGCCGCGTTCGCTCACCATCATTGCCGTTTCGCCATCCAGGCAGACCGACCAGCCGCCTTCGGTGCGCGGCAACAATGAGGCATCCGGAAAAATCGCTTCCAGGCGAACATGCTCCCAGCCGCTGAACAGATTCACCCACTGCCCCATCCGTTCGCGATCAATGGCCGCTACGCGGTAGCCGTGATCGGTATGGGCGCCCAGCGCCAGATGAACAGAATCAATGTCCTGGGCAATCTGCTCCTCGACAGCGTAGGGCAACGCCTGATTGATAAAGCGGCTTTGCTTCGCGGGAATATCAGCCAGACAATAAATCGCTTCTTCGCCGGGGATAAGGCCGATCAACAGAACATTATCCAGTGCATTCTGGCCGAGGGTATGCTCGATGGTTTCCCGACTGTCGCCTGCGCCGCGAGCCTGCGCATCGCCACTGGCATCGTGCAGGACCCAGTTGAACATCTGGGCACCGGGGTCCTGGTCAGCGTCCGCAAACGGCGGTATTGGGCGGACGTAAAGGCGATAAGACATGATTATCCTTCTGAAATTGTGAAAGGCTCTTTGGTGATTCGGTTTTTCTGCCCGATATCCCTGTTAACCGTCTGGACTTCGCCTTCCGGAGTCCGGAACACGGTACTGACCATATTCACGACACGGTTATCGTAGGTAATCCGCGAGGCAACTTCAAAAAACCGGGTCTGCAACCCCAGTCCAACCGACTTGAGCCCGAGCCCGGCGAACTCTGGTAACGCCAGAAAGTCCTGGAGGTTCTCGAACCGTTCCTCTTCCCGCTTCTCAAGAATAGACGCAGCCTGGGCGTCCGTCAGCTCTTCATGGAGAGAGCGGATCACCATGGCCGTCGCGGTGTTCACGTTGATCCCCGCACCATTTACAGGAAGTGCCGCCACGTGGGGCCGCAGGGCCCGATAAATCTCTTCGGTCATGCCTTCGATCAGGCGCAATTCGGTCACCGTGGTAAACGGCTGGTTGGCAGCCCGGTAACCCTGCTCAGCCATCAGATACTGGCCATCCTCTGCGCCGTACGCCGTGACGGTCTGGTCGTTGGGGTCGATCCAGTCCACCAGCGAATCCACGGAAACTGCAGTAATCCCCAGTGCGGCAAACAGCTGAACGAAACGATCTCTGACGATGGGATCCACCTGGCCATTGGCGCCGACCAGGTCGTTCAGATTAAGCCGGCCTCCAAGGTCGTCAATCTGGACCTCAGCCACACCATTGTCATCCAGCGGCAGAACGGCTGCATTGGCGGCCCAGAACTCGTCAAGGCTATCGACCATCAGGTTTTCTTCCTTGTCCTCGTCATAATCCCTGCGCAGGATCTGGCGGGCGAACGCCTCGGCGCCAAGTGCGATACTCTGGCCCTGCTGTTGAGCCAGATAATGTCCCGCCTTGAACACTCGCAAGCTCTGCTGCTGGGTCATCCCCGAAGCAAGCATGACCACCAGAGCCATGGCCAGCAGCACCATGATCAGAGCAACGCCGCGCTGACGATTCGATAACCTCGGGGTCTGGCCCATCGCTACCTAGCCTCCCTGCCCCGTTGCACCGGTATTCTCTCCGGTTTGTTCTCCGGTAGCCTCTTCTTCTGTGCTTTCTTCTTCCGCTTCGCTGGCAGCCTGGTTGGCCTGGTTTACTGCACCCTGGGCAACGGCCGGATCAAAATCCGGTAATGCAAACGTCCGCACCAGCGTTCCAAAACGCTCATGTTCCAGAGTCACTTCCATGCCCAGCGGCAGTGGAATATCAGGGCGGCTACCCGGGGTCAGTCCGGCCATCACCTCATCGGTTGGCCATTGCGGTTGCCAGCTCCGGTTGGCATCCAGAAACCTTATTTCCAGGCGCTTTACGCCTTCCAGCAGCAGCACGTCGCGGCTGTCATCTTCCTGGCCCTGATCCACCATGGGCCAGTACCGGCGCCGCAGTTCGCTGCCAGTATATTCCCAACCGACACGCTGCAGGCCACTGCGGCGAATGCCCAGGGGGTTACGCCAGCCCTGCCGGGTCAGCAACAGGGAAAAGTCGTCCGCACGGCTGGAGAGCGCTGGCTGGAAATCCCCGTAAATGTCCCTGGCCGGCCGGTTGACCACCTGCATGATATCCCTCTCAAGCAGGAGCATGGACCGCTGCAAACCGTCGAACTGTTCCGCCAGTTCGTTCACCCGATCGCGGGAATTGACCACTCCGTTGATAACCTGCCAAACGCCAAGCCCGATAACGGCGGTGATGGTAACCGCGATCAAAACCTCCAGCAGGGTAAAACCACGTTGTTGCGGATGGCAGCTGTGTGCGGACGGGAACCTCATTGTGCCCCCACGAAAGCCGACAGGGTATGGATCGGCTCCGGCGTCGCGCCTTCCTCGCGATAACGGGCAACCGTAACCTCCACACGACGCATCTTCGCCTCGGCGGTTGCAAGAATCGCGGTGGTCACCCGCCAACGATACGGCCCGAAGTCGGTATCCTTGGAGTTCTCGGAGATGCCCGGAATGTTTTCCTGCAGTCGAATTTCGTTTATTCGGTTATCTGCCAACCAGCTCGCCAGGGTTTTGTCCCGAACCCGTTCGTAACTGGAAATGTACTGGCTTCCAACTTCGGCCGCAGCCGTTGCAATCAGGCCGAACACAAGCAGGGCAATGAGTACTTCGATCAGGGTAAACCCTTTCTGCGTCCTCACCCGCTGCTCCCCTCATCGCCCGGTTTGCGCCAGTCCATGGGCGACACCCCATCCGAGGCCAGAACGTGCATCGTGTCTGACCCGTTTCCGATAGTGAACTCAAGCTCGAACGGCGTTGTCTCGCCACTGGAGAAAAAAACGACGTCCGGCAACAGGGTAGCTTCGGATGATGCCAGCCTGGGCGCGTCGCTTTCGATGAACTCGGTGACAGTGAGCCATTCCGGCAGGCTCCGGGCCCGGAACATACGCTCACCGGAGGCCTTCCAGTCGCCAGTCTGATCCTGGTAAGCCACGAACTGGTAGCCGTCTTCCTCCAGCTTCAGGCCCAGCTCCAGGTTATTCAGAACCGCCTGCTCCGAGGCCGTCTGCATAAGCAGGTACAGCTCCCGGACCTCATTTTCCAGTTCGCGCTGCTGGGAGCTTCCCCCCATGGTAAACACGGCAAGAGAAGCCAGCAGACCCACAACCACCAGGACCACCAGTATTTCAATCAGGGTGAAACCGGTCTGTCGGGATCTGACCTGCACAGTGATTTAGCCCTCGGTGTCCCAGACGCTGATATCCGCAGCGTCGCCGTCGCCACCTTCCTGGCCGTCAGAGCCATAGGAATACAGATCGTAGGGACCTTCGGTACCCGGGCTTACGTACTGGTATTCAGAACCCCAGGGATCCTCCGGCACGCTCTTCAGGTAACCGTCGGAATTCCAGTTCTTGGGCTCCGGGCTGCCACTTGGCTTGGAAACCAGCGCCTCAAGACCCTGCTGGGTGGAGGGATAATGGCTGTTATCCAGGCGATAAAGGTCCAGCGCATTGGCAATGTTGCTCAACTGGGTTTCCGCCACGGTGACCTTGGCCTGGTCACTCCGACCCATGATGTTTGGAGCCACGATGGCCACCAGCAGGCCCAGGATCACCATCACCACCATGATTTCAATCAGGGTAAAGCCGCGGTTACGGTTGCGTGAATTGAGGTTCTTGGTCGTCATTGTCTCACTCGTTATTGGCATGGATTGCTTTGGTCCGGGCTCGTCAACTGACGCTCCGGCGCGGGTTTCATCCCACGAGATTACTCATATTCAGAATCGGCAGCATGATGGCCAGCACGATGATCAGCACCACCACGCCCATCACCAACAGCATCATCGGCTCGAACAGCCCCACAATCGCAGCGATCTTTGATTGGAGGGTGTTTTCCTGCATGCGCGCGGTTCGTTCCAGCATGCTGTCCAGCTCACCACTGGCCTCCCCGCTGGCGATCATGTGCAGCATCATCGGCGGAAAATACCCGGTCTGATCGAGGGAACGGTGCAATGAGCCGCCTTCGCTGACCTTTCTGGCTGCGTCCCGCAGTTCCTGCCGCAGAAAATCGTTGGATAACACCTCACCGGCAATGCGCATTGCCTCTACCAGCGGCACGCCACTGGTCGTCAGTATGCTGAGGGTGCTGGCATAGCGGGCAGTGTTAACGCCACGAACCATCCCTGAAAACAAGGGGAGATGTAACAGACGTTTGTGAAACCGCAGTCTAAACCCGGGCTTGGTCAGGAAAAAGCGGAACACCATCAATGCGGCGACCAGCAGTATAAATAGATAGACACCGTAATCCGCCAGAAATTCCGACACCGCAAGCATGGCCATGGTCAGCGTTGGCAGCTCCTGCCCCTGCTTCAGAAACACATCAATGATATCCGGCACCACGTAGGTCAGCAGGAACACGACGATGGCGATGGCGACGATACTGAGAATGATGGGGTAGATGGCCGCCAGCTGAATTTTCTGGCGAGCCTCCTGACGATTTTCCGTGTAATCCGCCAGCCGGTTCAGAACCAGATCGAGATGGCCGGCGTGCTCACCGGCAGCAACGGTAGACCGGTACAGCCTCGGGAACGCCCGGGGGAACTCACCCAGGCTGTCCGCCAGGGTGTAGCCTTCCATGACTTTCGCGCGTATGGCGATCAGCATGCTGCGTATTCTGGGTTTCGGTGACTGCTGAGCGGCAGCCGAGAGCGCCTGCTCGATGGGAATACCGGACTGGATCAGGGTTGCCAGTTGGCGTGTAACCAGTGCCAGATCAGCCGCGGCCAGCGAACCCCGGCTGCTCAGGGGATTGCTCCTGGTCTGTTTCTCTGCGGCTGGCTCTACGGCCAGCGGCGTGAGGCCTCGCTCCCGAAGTTGCTGGCGAACGGCTCTCGGCGCATCGGCTTCCACCACACCTTGTTTTTGCTTGCCTCGGGAATCGAGCGCCTTGTATTCGTATGCTGGCATGGTTTACTGGCCCCGGTGCGTAACGCGGAGTACTTCTTCCACCGTGGTCACACCATCCAGGATTTTCTGCACGCCGTCTGCGTGAATACTGGGCCCATGCTGGCGAGCCACCTTTTCCAGGTCCAGCTCCCCGGCGCGTTTGTGGATCAGAGAACTGATTTCCTCTGAGATCTCCACCACCTCATAGATACCAATACGCCCGCGATAACCGAGCTGGTTGCAGTGGCTACAGCCGGTTGCCCGGTAAATGGTCGGTGGGTTGGCAGGATCCTGCTGTAGAAACTCGCAGTGCTCTTCCGTGGGTGTATAAGGCTCCCGGCATTCCTTGCACAGAACACGAACCAGCCGCTGGGCAACAATGCCCACCAGGCTTGATGAAATCAGGAAGGGCTCAATACCCATGTCCATAAGCCGGGTAATCGCGCCAACGGCGGTGTTGGTGTGCAACGTGGAGAGGACCAGGTGGCCAGTCAGACTCGCCTGTACGGCAATTTCTGCCGTTTCCAGATCCCGGATCTCACCGATCATGACCACATCGGGGTCCTGACGCAGAATAGCTCGAAGACCCCGGGCAAAGGTCATGTCCACCTTGGTATTCACCTGGGTCTGGCCGATGCCCGGCAGGTTATACTCGATGGGGTCCTCAACAGTCAGGATGTTGCGGCTACGGTCGTTGATTTCCTGGAGCGAGGCATAGAGCGTGGTGGACTTACCGGAACCCGTCGGGCCAGTGACCAGCAAAATGCCATAAGGCCGGTAAATCAGCTTGCGCAGAACCTTCAGGTCCTGCCCTGCCATGCCCAGGGATTCAAGCCGGATGGCACCTGCCTGTTTGTCGAGCAAACGCAGAACCACGCGTTCACCGCTTGAAGACGGCATGGTCGACACACGAATATCCACTTCCCGACCAGCTACCCTCAGCGCAATACGGCCATCCTGGGGCACCCGTTTCTCAGCGATATCCAGCTTCGCCATAACCTTGATCCGGGACACCAGCAGCGGGGCCAGTGCGCGCTTGGGCTCTACCACTTCACGCAACACACCATCCACCCGGAAGCGAACCACAAGGCGCTTTTCGTAGGTTTCAATGTGAACGTCCGAAGCGCTGGTTTTCACTGCTTCAGTGAGAATGGCATTGATCAGACGGATGATTGGAGCATCGTCTTCCTGCTCCAGCAGATCCTCGGTTTCCGGCACGGAGTCAGCGAGTGAGGCCAGGTCCATGTCATCGCCGATGCCTTCCACCATCTGCATCGCTTCCGCAGAATCGTTCTGATAGGCGGAATTCAGGGCCTGGTCGAAACGGTCCGGATCGATGGTGGCAAAACGGGCACGACCGCCACTGATACGGTTCGCTTCCGCCAGCGCAGAATGGGACGCACCGGGCCGAACCAGAATAACCGGCTCACCGGCGTCCGAACGGGTCAGGATTACTCCGTTGCGCTTGGCAAAAGTAAACGGAAGACGGCCCAGCGGAGCATCCTGCGGCTGAAGTTCAGTGTCTGTGGTCAAGGTCGTCCTCGTTCGTGAAACCCTTTTCGATTCAACTAATTCAGAAAGGCTACCACAGGATATGGACCCGCTGAATAACTCTATACACTATACTCCCAATAAAACGTTGCAGTCTGATAACCTGTGAGCTTTTTCCCGGCCCACAAACTTGCATTCAGGATGATCAATGCTCCTAAACAATGAACGGTTTCCCCTGATTCTCGCGCTCGTGGCAGGGGCGGCCATGGTCGCCCTGACAGCCTGGCAGGGTTACCGTTTCTGGCAAATGGAAGGCCAGCAGGGACAGTACGATAACGTGCAGCCACTGGTCTCCGACCCGGCCGCCGGTCGTGAGCCACCCAGTGTGGACCTTTCCTCCCTGGATCTGTTCGGAGCTGCATCCGGCGAAAGCGAGCCGGTAGAAATGGATACCGAGAATCTCCCTGAAACCAACCTCCGACTGTTCCTTCGGGGCGTACTGGCCGCGGATGGTGATTTCCCGGGCAGCGCGCTGATCGAAGATGACAAAAGTAAAACCGAAGCCTACCTGGTGGGTGACGAACTGCCCGGTAATGCCACACTGCGCTCGGTACATCCGAACCGGGTGATCATTGAACGTTCCGGCAAACTCGAAAACCTCTACTTCCCGGAATCCGAAGACCGCAGCGGCATATCCTTTACGGCCGACCAGCAGGCAGAGCCTTCGCCCGCCGTCCAGCAGGCTGCATCCCCCTCACCCTCGAGAGCGCCCGCTTCCGCCACCAGCGATGAGCAGCGCCGGGAGGAAATCCGCCGGCGCCTTGAGCAGCTCAGGGAACGCCTACGGAACAATAACTGAGGCGCGCTATGGAAACGGCCGCCCTTCAGATTCGCCGCCGTTCCACTCTTCTGCCTGCGTTATTGCTCGTGGTCTCTCTTGTGAGTGCCTTCGAGCTGGGCTCCCGTCTGATGAACTATGTTCAGGAAGAATTCGGAACCGAAGCCCACCAGCGTCTGGAAAACTGGCAGCGCCTGCATGCTCTTGCCGCAAACGCCCCCATCGACCGGCAGCTCCGGCTTGTGAACTCCTTCTTCAATCGAGTCACGTTTGTCAGCGATATCCGCCACTGGGGCGAGGAAGACTACTGGGCAACCCCGGTAGAACTGCTGACCACCAACGGTGGTGACTGTGAGGATTTCTCAATTGCCAAATACCTGACCCTCAAGTCCATGGGCGTGCCCGATGATCAGCTCCGGATCGTGTATGTCAAAGCGCTGGAACTGAACCAGGCCCACATGGTGCTGGCGTGGTACCCGGAGCCAGACGCCGATCCGTTGATTCTGGACAATCTCATAAATGACATTAAACCTGCCTCTCAACGCACTGATCTTGAACCCGTTTACAGCTTCAACGGCGAAGGCCTCTGGCTGAACCAGTCCGGCGGAGCGCGCACCCGGATCGGCGAAGCGGGCAAACTCTCACGGTGGCAGGACCTCAACAGCCGGCTGACGGAATCGCTCCGACCCTGAGAGGGTTGCAAAAGCCAGCCACTGGCGGCAAATGACAGGAACCATGGCGCCAAGCGACAGCGGCGAACGAAGCAGAGCCTATAGAATGCGCCACATTCGTTTTTAATCTGGAGAATAAAGCACATGCGACGCTGGAACGGCTGGGGCGACGAGGGATTCAATCTGGCAATGCCGGAACAGGGCCAGGACTTTCTGGCATCACGCATCGGTAGTGGCCGGCCTCTGGCGGACGCGACCCTGGATTCTGTTTGCGCCAAAGTGCCAGAAACCCGCCTTACCCGGCCGGCAGAGCTGGAATCACTGATCGATACAGGCCCGGAAGCACGAGTGCGGCATGCCCGCGGCCAGAGTCTTGCGGACTGGCTGGCCATGCGCAGCGGCGAGTTTGGTGTGTTCCCGGATGGCGTGGCCTACCCCACCACGAGCGAAGAGGTTCAAACCCTGCTCTCCTGGGCCGCGGAGCAACACATTCACCTGATTCCCTACGGTGGCGGCACCAGTGTGGCCGGGCACATAAATCCGGTGGATAAAGGCCAGCCAGTACTGACTGTGGACATGAGCCGGATGAATCGCCTGATCGACCTGGACACGGACAGCCAGATCGCGACGTTTGGTGCGGGAACACCCGGGCCACTCGTTGAGTCCCAACTCCGGGCCCATGGCTACACACTGGGGCATTTCCCTCAGTCTTTCGAGCTTTCCACCGTCGGCGGCTGGGTGGCATCCCGATCCAGTGGCCAGCAATCCCTGCGCTATGGCCGCATTGAACAACTCTTTGCCGGGGGCCGGGTCGAAACCCTGAAAGGCACCCTTAACCTGCCCACCATACCGGCCTCCAGCGCCGGTCCGGATATCCGGGAAATGATTCTGGGTTCGGAAGGCCGTATCGGGCTGATTACCGAGGTGAAGGTGCGGGTTACTCCGCTGCCCGAACACGAGAGCTTTCATGTGGTCTTTTTTCCGGATTGGGAGAGTGCCCGCACGGCCTGCCGCCTGCTGGTGCAGAACCGAACCCAGTTATCCATGCTCAGGCTCAGCAATGCCGTAGAGACCGAGACCCAGCTCGCGCTGGCCGGCCACCCCGGGCTTATCGGCATGCTCGAGCGTTTCCTTTCGCTGAGGGGCGCTGGTGAGGGCAAATGCATGATGACCTTCGGGATCACCGGCTCCCGACTGCAGACCCGAAACTCCCTGAAAGAGGCCCGAAGCATCTGCAAGGCCCAAAACGGCGTCTATACCGGCACGCGGCTCGGCGACAAATGGGCGGCCAAGCGTTTTACCATGCCCTATCTGAGAGAGGCCCTCTGGCAGATGGGCTATGCCGTCGACACTCTGGAAACGGCCACTGACTGGGACAACGTCGACAATCTGCTGGGTCTGATCGAGACCAGCCTGCGTGACGGGCTGAAAGACCAGAACGAGAACACCCATGTGTTCACCCACCTCTCCCACTTCTACAGCCAGGGCTGCAGCATTTACACCACCTACGTGTTCCGGGTGGGCGACAGCTACGAGGAAACAATCGCGCGCTGGCAAACGCTCAAAACCAGCACCTCTGAACTGATCGTGAACAACCGCGGCACCATCAGCCATCAACACGGTGTCGGTAAGGATCACGCCCCTTATCTGCCGGTGGAAAAAGGCGAACTGGGCATGTTGGCTATACGCTCCCTGTGCAGCACCTTTGACCCGGACGCGATCCTGAACCCGGAAACACTGGTGAAATGAGCGCAACGCCGAAAGGGAGCCCCAATATGAACCGGACTGACATTCTCAATGCGCTGCGTTCAGGGACCAACGAATTTGATGTGGTGGTAGTCGGCGGCGGAATTACCGGCGCTGGCGTGGCGCGGGAAGCCGCAGGCAGCGGGCTGCGCACGCTTCTGGTCGAACAGAAGGACTTTTCCTGGGGTACCTCCAGCCGCTCCTCGAAGATGGTGCATGGTGGCCTCCGGTATCTGGGCAGCGGGCATTACGGTCTCACCCGGGACGCCGTGCGCGAGCGGGAACGGTTAGTGGCGGAAGCGCCGGGGTTAATTGAGCCCCTGCGCTTCATCATGCCGCACTTCAAAGGGCAGTTCCCCGGACCGCGCCTGTTCCAGACACTGCTTCGGGTTTACGACTTTATTGCTCGCAACCGGAGCCGTCACTTCCTGACCCCGGCCGAATCCATGCTCTGGGTGCCGGGCCTGACGGGCGAAAAACTCGCCGGCGCCAGCGGTTTTACCGATGCAGTCACCGACGACTCGCGCCTGGTCCTGCGCCTGATTGCCGAAGCCCGGCGGGACGGAGCCATGTGCCTGAATTACACAAGAGCCGGTGAAATAAAGCGCAGCAACGGCGATGTATCCGGCTTGCTGATTCAAGCAGAGGAAAACGATACGCCCATTGAGGTCTTCGCGCCCCTGGTCATCAACGCCACCGGTGCCTGGGCAGATCGGCTGCAGTCCAGCGAGACCTCTGAAGACACCATGCACATCCGGCCCCTGCGTGGCAGCCACCTGGTGCTGCCCTGGTCCAGTCTGCCGGTGTCCTGTTCGGTTTCCCTGTTTCATCCGGAAGATGGCCGCCCGGTGTTTGCCTTCCCATGGCTGGGCACTACAGTTCTCGGCACCACCGATATCGACCATGAGGGAAACCTGGATCAGGAGCCGGTGATTTCTGAATCCGAGACCGCCTACCTGCTTGAAATCGCCTCACGATTGTTTCCGGGCAGCCCCATTACCCGAAGCGACATCCTTTCAACCTGGGCCGGTGTAAGGCCGGTGGTAACCGATGGTACGGGTAAGGCGCCGTCCAAGGAAAACCGGGAACACGCACTTCGGGTGAATCGGGGGCTGGTCAGCATTGCCGGCGGCAAGCTCACCACCTTCCGGGTCATCGCCCGCGAGGCACTCGTCCAGGGGCTTGGAGAAGACGCCAGCAAGGTTCTGCGGCCCGCATCCAAACCGGTGTTTCAGGGCACAGATCACCCCTCAAGGCCAGCCACCATTAGCCACCAGTGCTGGCAGCGACTGCAGGGGTTCTATGGCCCCGAGCTTGATCAACTGCTTGCTTCGGGCCCACTGGAGCCTGTCACTCCAAATCGGGCTTCCAACCTGCTCTGGGCGGAGCTTTGCTGGGCGTGCCGGAGAGAAGATGTGCAGCATCTGGATGACCTGCTTCTGCGACGAACGCGGTTAGGCATGGTACTACCGAATGCCGGCGAAGCCCTTCTCCCGCAGATTCGTAACCACTGCCAGCCGCTGCTTGGTTGGGCTGACCAGCGTTGGGAGGAGGAACAGGCCCGCTATCTGTCGATCTATCACAACGCCTATTCGCTGCCACCGCAGGAGGCCTCCGATGCCAGCTGAGCCGCTCATCCTGGCCATCGACAATGGCACCCAGAGCGTTCGGGCGCTGCTCTTCGATACCAGTGGCAATCTGGTGGGCAAAGGCAAGCAGGAAATAGAGCCCTATTTTTCGAGAGAGCCCGGCTGGGCCGAGCAGCACCCGGACTACTTCTGGGAGCAGCTCGCGGAAGCCTGCCAATTGCTCTGGAGCTCCACAGACGCGACACCGGATCAGGTTGCCGGCGTTACCGTGACCACCCAGCGCGGCACCGTCATAAATCTGGATGAAAATGGACAGCCTCTACGTCCGGCAATCATCTGGCTCGACCAGCGCCATGCAAGGGTAGAAGGCCCCGTCAAAGGGCCCTGGGGATGGCTGTTCAAAGTTGCCCGTCTGGCAGACACTATCAACCGGTTCCGGGAAAAAACCCAGGCCAACTGGATCGCTCAGAATGAACCCGAGATCTGGGCCAAAACCCGGCATTTCCTGTTGCTGTCCGGCTATCTCAACTACCGACTCACTGGAGAATTCCGGGACTCGACCGGCAGCCAGGTGGGATACCTGCCATTCGACTATAAAAAGCATCGCTGGGCCGGCCGGCGGGATTTCAAATGGCAGACGATGCCAGTCGAGCCTTCCATGCTGCCTGAGCTGGTTGCACCCGGCGAAACACTGGGCCATTTGACCGACGAAGCCTGCAAGCACCTGGGCCTGGCAAGAAGCCTCCCAGTAATCGCCGCAGCTTCCGACAAGGCCTGTGAAATTCTCGGCTCCGGCGGGCTGACACCCGATATTGGCTGTATGAGCTATGGCACCACTGCCACCATCAACACCACCAGCCAGCGTTACGTCGAGCCGATCCGGCTGATGCCGCCCTATCCCTCTGCATTGCCCGGTCACTATTCCACGGAGGTCATGATCTACCGGGGTTTCTGGATGGTGAGCTGGTTCAAGCGGGAGTTCGGGCTAAGAGAGCAGAAACTGGCCGAGGAAAGAGGTATCGAGCCGGAAGCGTTGTTCGATGAACTGGTCAAGGCAGTGCCGCCCGGATCCATGGGCCTGATGCTGCAGCCCTACTGGTCACCCGGCGTGCGCCAGCCGGGGCCGGAAGCGAAAGGCTCGATCATCGGGTTCGGGGACGTTCACACCCGCTCCCACATTTATCGCGCAATCCTCGAAGGTCTTGCCTACGCGCTCCGGGAAGGAAAGGAAAAAATCGAGAAGCGAAGCGGCGTGAAGATCAGGAAGTTGCGAGTGGCCGGCGGTGGCTCACAGAGCGATGCAGCGATGCAGCTTACCGCCGATGTGTTCGGGTTACCGGCCGAGAGGCCTCACACCTATGAGACCTCCGGGCTCGGCGCCGCCATTGATGCGGCTGTAGGGCTGGGGCTACATCCGGATTTCGACACCGCCGTGGCGAAGATGACCCGGGTTGGCGACGTTTTTCATCCCAACGAAGAAACCCGGGCTCTTTACCAGCGGCTGTATTCCGAGGTTTATCTGAAGATGTACCCTCAGCTTCAACCCCTGTACCGGAAAATCCGCGAGATTACCGGCTATCCCCGGTAACACTCTCAGCAACCAACTCAGCGGTAATCGCAGAGAGCGTCCAGCCCAGGTGACCGTGACCGGTGTTGTAGAACACGGTCGGCAGGCGGCCTGGCCCAACCCTTGGCATCATGTTCGGCAGCATTGGCCGCAAGCCTGCCCAGGGCACTACCTTGCGAGTACAGACACCTGGGAAGCACTGCTCAACCCAACGGGTGAGCGGGCGGATGCGGTCGTCCTTGATATCGCGGTTGTAACCGCTGAACTCGGCGGTACCGGCAACCCGGAAACGACCATCGCCCAGGCGACTGGTGACGATCTTGGTAGCATCGTCCAGCAAGCTGACGGTTGGTGCCGCCTTTTGCGAGGCTTCGTCGTCCAGCTCCACGGTAATTGAGTACCCCTTAACCGGATAGATATTCACCCGGTCACCCAGCTTTTTCGCGAGCCCGCGGCTGCCGACGCCGGCACAGATCACCACGCCGTCAAATGTGTCCCGGGACTGTTCGGTGCCATCGTGGGCGGTCACCCAGGCATTACGCTCATCGGCGCTCAGCTCGGTCACCGTGTGGCCATAACAGGTTTTAACGCCCAGCCGCTTGATGGCATCCGCCAGTCCATTGGTGAACTTGTGAATATCACCGGTGGAGTCACTCTCTGTGAAAAACCCGCCGTAATAGTTGCCGGCCAGGGTCGGCTCGATGGATTTCATTTCCTCCGGGGTCACCGACCGGCGCTCAAGGCCACCAGCCGCCAGCAGGCGCGATACTTTTTCAGCGTGATCAAACCCGGCCTTGTCCCGGTAGATGTGCAGGATACCCTGCTTCTTCAGATCGAAATCGATGCCTTCTTCCTGCGCCCAGGCAAACAGGTGGTCACGGGCAGCAATGGCCAGGCGGGCAGTTTCCGTGGTGTTCTTTTCATACTGGGGAATGGCGGCAATGAACTCGGCGAACCAGCTCAGCTTGTGCCAGGAAGGCTTGGGATTGACCAGCAGTGGCGCATCCCGGCGGGACATCCACTTGATGCCCTTCATCACGGTCTGCCAGTTGTTCCAGACCTCTGCGTTGGAAGCGGAGAGCTGTCCACCGTTGGCGAAGGAGGTTTCCATCGCCGCATAGCGATGCTTCTCGTAAACCGTAACGTCAAGCCCGCGCTTGGCAAGGGTGTAGGCCGTGGTAATACCAGTGATACCACCGCCAATTACTGCGATTCGCTTCATTCCAATCTCCGTGAGCGCCAAGGGTTTCCTCCCTGCTCGAAATGGCAGAAAGCACCCCTTCCGTCACGGGACCTGAGAGATTCACGAGCCGTTTTAACGAAAACGGTCGTTTGCTCCTTCGGTGTGCCGACTGACGCGATTGTCGACAGCTCTTCGGAAAGTATTCATGTCAGCGGTCCTTTTGCCTGAGAGTTTCCGGGGCAGTTGCTCCTTCGGCGCTGATCGCAAGGGATTCAGTCTCTCCCGCAGACATGTCTGATTGGTAATAAAACCCAACCCACGGGCCTAAACATAGCAAATAACCCGGAGCCAGGAAACCGGCCTCTGCACAGCTTGGGCCGTATGGGTTAAGGTAAAAGCCATGAAACACGCCTCGAAGACCCGCAAACAGCTCCAGCAGCAACTGGAACAGGCCCACGACTACGAGCAGTGGTGCGAGGCCGCTACCGCGCTCGATGACATGGACGGGCTGCTGGCCTGGCGCGAGCAGGAAGAAACCGGGATGCTGCATGAAAGCCTGATGCGCAAGCACATGGGCCTCATGGACCATTGCCGGCAGAATGGCGACACACGGCGACTGATCCGGATCCTTCAGGAGAGCCTCTACCGTCACCTGGGCGAATTATCCAATCCCGATCTTTACACCGTGGCGCGCAGCGGCACCAACCGGTTAGTGGGTGAATTCCTGGATGCCGTCGAGACGTCCATGGAATTCATTTGCGATCACCCTATTCCGGAAGTGACAACCGCCCGAAAACTGAAAATGTTTCAGGACGCCGAGCGGGTCTATGGCCGGCCAGCCCTGATGCTCAGCGGGGGTGCGGCCTTTGGTATTTACCATATCGGTGTTACCCGGGCGCTCTGGCGACAGGATCTGCTGCCGGATGTCATGGCAGGCTCCAGCATGGGTGCCATCGTGGCGGGTGCCATCTGCAAACGGGACGACAAGGAACTGGCAGAGTTTTTTAACCATCCGGAACGGATTCACCTGAATGCCTTCCACTGGCTCGGCGTCACGGAAGGCTTGAGGGCTGGCCATGCCATGGATCCGCGCCAACTTCAGGAGCATCTCCAGCACAATCTTGGCAGCGTCAGTTTCAAGGAAGCCTATGAGCACAGTGGCCGAACACTGAATATCTCCGTCTCCCCCACCCGCACCCAGCAGAAGCCACGGCCACTCATCGAGCAGGCCTACGCCATGACCAGTCAGCAATACCTCGGGGACATCAACATCCATTTCCCGCCCAAGGCGTCCCTTTACCGAAAGGTCCTCTCCAACCCGACCCCTGAAGATCTCGAGATGTATATCAATCTCGGTGAACAGGCCACATGGCCACGGCTGGCCATGATCAAGGACCAGACCAGGATCAGCCGGGCATTCGATCGCTGTATCGCCAGGCTGGAGCAAGAGCTGGAGCAGGAAACCGCAGAGCAGACTGCAACGCCGCTCTAAAGACAGCACCGCCCTACCGATCAGTAAACCAACTAGATAACCCTGGGATCCCGAACTATTCTCATTCTATTGCATCATCGCTTCGCGAAACGTTTATCGCTAATCATGAGGATGCTGACAAGCAATGGATATTGGACAAGGAAGTCGATCGGCTACCGAGGACAGTGAAAACAGGTTTTACGAGCTGATCGAAAGTCTGCCCATGGTGGCTGTGCAGGGATACGACAGACACCGTAGGGTAATTTATTGGAATGAAGCAAGCGCCCGCCTATACGGCTATTCCCGCGACGAAGCACTTGGGCAGCTTTTGGAAGACCTCATCATTCCCGATCACATGCGTAACGGTGTGATCGAAGCGCACCGCAATTGGCTTGAAAAAAACATCAGCATTCCCTCCGACGAACTTGAACTGAAACACAAAGAAGGACATCTGGTTCCCGTTTACTCAAGCCATGTGATGATCAAACAGGACAGCGGGGCCTGTGAAATGTTCTGCATCGACATAAGCCTCGAAGAGCAGAAACAAGCCAGAGACGAGCTTTATCGGCGCGCGAGTTTTGACGACCTGACCGGATTACCCAACCGGCACTTTATGGAAGCCGAGTTGTCGAGTCGACTGGATGAGGCTGATCGCCTGCAGCAGGAATTGGCAGTCGTCTTTATCGATCTGGACAATTTCAAGATTATCAACGATACGCTTGGCCATCATCATGGTGACAGCCTTCTGAAAGCGGTGGCCGAAACCTTGAGGGCCGAACTTCGAGGCGGAGACCTGTTGAGCCGCTTTGGCGGGGACGAGTTTGTCTTGCTGATCTTCGATTTCGAAGGCCCTGAAGGTATTCACGAACTTGTTTGTCGGTTGATAGACGCTCTGGAACACAGAGTGCATCTGGAGGGCGATTGTTACCAGGTTACCGCCAGCTTCGGCGTGAGTCTTTTCCCGCATAATGGCACCACCGTGGCCGAGCTGATGGGCAATGCAGACGCGGCCATGTACCAGGCCAAAGAAACCGGCAAGAACGGCGTGTGTTTCTATACCCCCGACATCAACGACAGGCTGGTCCATTATCAAGAAATCACCAACCTGCTCAGAGACGCCTTGAATAACGATGGGCTGGAATTGTTTTTCCAGCCCCAGATCAGCCTGGCTGATCGAAAAAGCGACTCCTGCGAGGCACTTCTCCGCTGTTTTCACGGTCAATCCCGAGCAGTGTCGCCAGCTACTTTCATTCCAGTGGCTGAGAAGTCCGGTCTCATCAACCGGATTGGCGAATGGGTTATCGAAGCAGCCTGCAAGCAACTCGACGCATGGCAGGAAACCCCTCTGAAAAACCTGCGGGTTGATATCAACCTATCGGGACGACAGCTCACCAATCCACACCTTGCGAGCCATATTCTCGAAACGGTGGAACGTTACAATCTTCAGCCTCACCAGCTTGGGGTGGAGCTGACTGAAAACGAGGTTTTCGGCAGCGATGAAAACCAAACCAAACAGTTAGAAAAACTGAAACAGGCAGGCGTGCACATTTCGATCGATGACTTCGGTACCGGGCACTCCTCTCTCGTCTATCTCAGAAAACTCCCGGTTTGTGGAATCAAAATCGACAGGAGCTTTCTGCAACATGCGATGCAGGATAGCGCCGACATGGCCATCATGGAGGCAATGGTTACCGTTGGCCACAGCCTGGGCCTAAGCGTGCTGGTCGAAGGTGTTGAGACGGATGAACAGGCCCAATTGGTCACCGAACTGGGTTGTGATCTCGCTCAGGGTTTTCTCTATGCCAAGCCCATGCCGGCAAACAAAGTTGAAGAATTCCTGACCAGCTTCTGATCAGGAAAACACTACCCTTGTTCAAACTCCCGAACCAGCTCCTGCAGAAAATACAGCCCGGCCGAACTCAGGAAACAGCGCCCCGCACCCGCGCGAAACAGCAGATGGCGTTTTTCCAGGTAATCCAGCGCTTCCGGCACGCCCTTTTCAAAACGGGCTGCACGCAGAATTTCCTGATATTCCTCATCGCTAGCCAGGGAAGAGAGGTCTTGCTCATTCAACCCGGCATCGGGCCGGCCAAGGTATTCAAGATCCCGACCGCTGCGTGCGAAATAACGCCCGATCAGCAGCAGGATTACCTGCACCCGGAAGGCGTTCTCATCGTGCTCTTCGTTCTCCTCTTCGCTGCTTTCCTTGAGAAAGAAAAACGCGCCGGTTTCGTTGAACACCAGCTCGCTGCCCAGGTGCTCGTATAAGGTCCGGAAGTGGGACAGATGGTTATACAGCAGATTGTAGAGCGGATTGGCACGCAACTCCGAGCGGTTGCTGTCCCACACATCACGCACAATCACCCGGCCGGCCTGGAATTCCCGGTAGATCGCGGCGCTGTGGGCCGGGAGGATTTCTTCAAATTCAGACATTCTGTTGCTCCAGGCGACGCTTTCGGTAGACAAACTGTTCACTGTCGGATGACTGATCGAGGATTCGGAAGCGATTGGTAGTCACCACCTGCAAGCCCTCGGGGGGCGAGTTTACCAGCCGGTTCAACGCCGCCAGCAGGTCCGGGAAGCGATAGCCGGGGATAAACCCGTCCAGGCGCCCGTGAAGCTCACGTACCAGATCGGTTGTTGGCCGCAGCTCCAGAGTCTCCAGCCATTGATACAGCTGGTTGATGCGCTGGACATCAATCCGGGTGTGCCGGCCGCTGCCATCCACTTGCTGCAGAACCGGCACTTCAGCCTTGCGTCGGAGGTCGTTCAGGCGCAGCTCCAGTTCGCTGAACAACAGCTGGTAGTAGCTGGACGATTCACCGAAGGCGTAGTGTTTCGGGCGTTGCTGGGCCCGCAGGCCGATCAGGAAGCCGGTGCTGCGGGCAAAGTCACCGCCTTCGAGCCACTTGCGTTTCAAGCTGAGGGTCTCGGTTTCGCCTTTGAGTTCCTGCAACTTACCGTAGAAATGCTCCATGGCGTTGTACTGGACCATGCCCTGGCGCGTCTTGCGCAGGAAGTGTTCCACCTCCTGGGCCACCGCCTGAATGGGTTTGTACAGGGCGTTCAGGCTGATGGACGAACGGAACAACTGGTCCGCCAGACTGTGATCGCCGTGATTTTCCAGCAACCGCACCATGGCTTCCAGGGTCTCGAACAGGTTGCTGCCATCCGGCAGCCGTGTATCCGGGTTCAGGAACACCAGGGTCGGCTTGATGTGGCGCTCGTAAAGGGTAACGATCTGCTCAAACAGATTCTGGCGGAACTCCAGGAATTTTTCCGGCGCCCGGCTGGCGTCGCCGGAGAGATCCGCAAGCTGCGCACTGATGGTCTGCATGCGCAGCACATTCTGGCGCAGCAAACCGATGAGCTGGCTCACCCGCTCGTTCAGGTCATCCCTCAGTTCGGTGTAGTCCGGATCGGCGTCGCTGAAAGAGCTGGTCTCGAGCCGATTGCGCACGTCCCGAAGGGTTACAAGATGGCCACGA
Organism: Marinobacter sp. CP1; assembly: GCF_001266795.1. Lineage (NCBI taxonomy): Bacteria > Pseudomonadati > Pseudomonadota > Gammaproteobacteria > Pseudomonadales > Marinobacteraceae > Marinobacter > Marinobacter sp. CP1. The sequence goes on along the minus strand of NZ_CP011929.1, from coordinate 4,472,111 downwards.
AGGCGAGCATCCGTCAGTTCCTGGTACAGCGAGGCGTTGCAGGCGCGCATCAGGTTGATCAGGGCATCCTGGAACACCAGCCGCCGCTCACCTTCGGCCTTTATGATGTCGATCACCAGGCCGCTGCGGAACATGTTGTCGGTATTCAAAGCCAGCCGCACCCGATCCCGGTCGGCATTGCCAAGGCTGCGGGTATAGTCCATCACCTCGGCCACCAGATCGCTTTCGCGGATATACCGGGCTTCGTTACGGTCCATCCGCTCAATCATCCGGAACAGGATCTTCGGGTGCTCGAACAGCAGCCGGGTGGTATCCAGGGTGCTGAAGCGTTTACTCATCCGCCGGCTCCAGCAGGCTGTTCTGGGTCTGATCGGCCCATTGGCTCAGGGATTCGCCGTTGGTAAAGCCCTCGGCCCCGCCCCAGAACACCAGGGTGCGCTGCGGGCTGTAGGGGCGTGCGGTGCGCATCTGCCCCACTTCCAGGTGCCGGCCGATCAGGTAGATCACTTCAGCACTGGCACTGTGAGTCGCGGCGGAGAACAGATTGAAGCCCTGCTTGCGCAATCGTTCCAGCAGCGAAGGCATCTGGCTGATGTCCACGCTGGCCAGCTCGTCCAATACCATGGGGAACGACAGCTGCACACCCGGATACAACACCCGCTTCAGCAGCCGGTACACCAGTTCCAGGTTGATCAGTGCCGTGGTGGAGGTGGACTGGCCCTTCTTGTCGAGACTCGTGGCATTCTCCTTCCGGGTTCTGTAGGAAATGCCGGTGATCACCTTGTCCATGGTCAGGCGCTTGCTGCCGCCCTCCCCGAAAAAGTCCGCCACGAACACCCGTAAACGATCGTAGAACGCGTCCGACTGCAACTGGTTGCCATAAGGATCGATGTTGTTGGCTTCTTCCACCAGATTGCGGAATTTCGGATCGGTGTGGATATCCACGCGGATTTCCACTAGATCGTTGATGCGCACGCCGTCCAGTTCGCGGTTCAGCTGTGCTTCGAAACGGGCAATGTGCTCGTGGTTCGATTTCAGGGCCTGCCGGTAGCTCGCCACGGTTTCATTGTGGATGCCGACTTGCTGCTCCAGCACATTCCAGCGCTCGGCCATGCCGGCAAACAGGTCTGAGAGGCTTTTGAACGTTTCGCGGATAACGGATGATGTCGGACTATCTTTTTGTAGCTCACCGTCACTGTCTGAATGGATGCCCAAGAACACAAACTGGTTCAGACAGTCGAGGATGGCACGGCGACGTTTCTCCAGGTCGTTCAACTGAGTTTCCAGGTCATCAAACGAGGCGGTAGAAACTGTCTCGATGTCTATCGGCTTCTCAGCCGCCAACTCTCTGAGGTGCGGGAACCGATGTTCCACCGTGCCGACGCTTTTGCTGAGGCCCGCCAATTCCCGTTCCCGCTCTTCGATACGCTCTTTTTCGGCCCTGGCTTTGGCGGCCTTCTGCTGAACCGCATCCTGCTTTTCCTGCTCCAGCCGGGCCTGTTCTTCCAGCCTGGCCAGCTGTTCCTCCGCCGCCTGCTTCTCCTCAGTAGCGTCCCTAAGTGTGGTTGCCGCTGCCGGGTAACGGCTCAGGGTATCCAGATCCTTTTCGATGGCGCGGATCTCTTTTTCCGTGCGCTCGATCAACCGTGGCCGGTCATGTTCCTGGTTGGCGGTGTCTGCCAGCTCCGCCCGCTCCTTTTCCAGGCCATGAAGCTCACCTTCAATATGCCGGCGCTGCTCTGCGAAGTCAGTCTGCCGGGCCGGCTGGGCCGAATATTCGGCGTCGAACCAGTCGAAGCCTTTGTCATTGGGCACGAACAGCCGGGCAAACGCTTCGATGGCCGCCTTGCTGTCGGCGTCCAGATCCTGACCGGGGCTGGCCATCACCAATCGGGGGTCCACGGCCCGCAGCGGTGCCGCGGTGGCCTCATCCAACTGGTTCTGCAACTGCCAATGTTGCTTGCTCTCTCTTTCCCTCAGGGATTCCAGCTTGCGTTCAAGTTCCTGTTTCTTTTTCTGGATCTGCTCCAGCCGGATTTCCGCCTGGGCGGCACTCTTGAGAGCAGCCAGGTGCCCTTTCTTGCTATCGAGTTCCTCTTTCTGGATGTCCTCGATTTCCTGAAGGGTCATCTCCCCGTACTGGGATACCAGCAGATCGCCATCTTTCTGGTTCTGCTCGGCCTGCTTGATGCGACGGTCGGCGGAACGGATCTCGCCCTTCAGGCCACTGGCGTCCTGCTCCAGTTTTTTCAGAGCCTGGAGCACATGGCGCAGGGTCTCGTTCTGTTCATTGAACGCCTCTACTGCGGCTTTACGCCTGGCGCCAATATCCTGCAAGGCATGGGTGACGCCATCCCGGAAAGCCGCAAAATCGTGCTGGCTGCGAAGCAGGGTTTGGTAGGCCTGATAATCCCTTTGCAGCTTCTCGAACCGTGAACGCTCTTTTTCAATCTGATTAAGCTGGATTTGCTGTTGCTTCAGTTGATCGTGCCGGTTGAGAAACTCATCGATATTGAAATCGAAGGCATCGTCGGCAAACTTCTTGTCCGCCTCGATAATGCTGGCCACCGCGTTGGACATGGCCTGATCGTCTGCCTTCATTTCAAACAGCAACAGGATCAGCGTGCGCAGCGACTGCACCCGGCGCTCGTCGGACTCACCCAGGGGCAGCACCGAATAGCGTACGGCATCGGCGTTCATTAGCTCGCTGCTGTACAACATCTGTTTAAGCTTGGCCGGTTCATTGACCAGTCGGGTATCTTTGGAGAACTTTTTCAGCGCCTCGGACAAACGGCTGAACGACAGCTCCGGCACCGCCTGGCCGATTCCGTCCTCACCATCGCCATTCCAGAACAGCGGCCGCAGCTGGTCGTAACCAACCGGCACGAAAGCGCGGGCATAACTGAGCTGGCTGGCGCTGTCCCGGTACAAAATCTGGCAATGCACCCCCGCCGGGTTCTCCGCTTCCATGATCAGGAAGCTGAACTGACTGGGGAAATAATGCTGGTAGCTTTCCTCATTAGAGTAGAAGCTGCCGGCACTGGCATTGCGGAACGCGAATTTCTTGCGACTGTTCTTGAAGTTGTTTTCCGGCAGCAGAAACAGACGCAGGGAATTCAGCAGACTGGACTTGCCCAGATTGCCCGGGCCCAGGATCAGGCCGTGGTTATCCACCGGAATTTCCACGTAACAGAAGCCGGCGGAATCCACCAACACCAGACGGCGAATACCAAAATTGAAATTGCCTGGGCTCCCCTGGGAGTCACTCATCCAGAATCATCTCCTGTTCCATAAATTTGCCGGTAACTCGAAACGCCTCTGCCAGGGGTACAAAACCAAGCCCCTCTGCCAACGAAATCGCCCTTGTGAATCGTTCGGTGGTGTCCGGTAGTTTGCGGAACCGGCCCAGCCATGGCTGCCAGTCGGGCGGCTGAACAAAGGTGGCTTTGTCACCGAGCGAGGCTGCGATCGTCGAGAACATTTGCAGACCACCCGCATCATAATCGAATGCGCAGAATACTTCTTCATAGCCCTGCAACCAGTCGAGAATCGCGCCCCGGGTCACCCGGTTACCACTGCCCAGAACCACATCGCAGTCCGCCAGATGCAAGGCCCAGCCAAGAGCCTCACCGGTAAACTTCAGCATCTGCTGATATTGGTAGAAGTTACGCTCGTTTTCTATTACCAGCACGGAGCCGGCGCGCTGAAAACCGATGTCAACAGAATCGCTCTTGATAACAACCACATCCGGACGGCTGGATGCCAATACCCCATGGTAAACCAGAAGAAAACTTACCTCAGTACCATGGCGATGAGAGTCACCTTTTCTAGCGGCGTCTACTCTGTTTAAGGGAGCCTCCGCGACGTTCTGCAGCTCCGCGAAAGCGGTTTCATCCCGGACCGTGACCAGCCATCGGTTGGACTGGACCTTTTCTGTGGCAAACATGTCCCGATGGCGCCGGCGAAACTGCTCCGGAAGCTTTTTCAGGAAGGCTTCATAATTAATCGGTTGGCCACGCAGGATTTTGTCGAGATAGTCGTTCAAGGGCGTACCACGGTTATTCTTGGATTTGCGTATGGGCTGGGAAGCAAAATAACTCATAAAGCGTTAATATGGATACCGTACTTGGCCCCTCACCACTCTTGGAGCAAAAAATATGCGCCTTCAGGATTTAATTGACGAGGCTAGCGCTCTTCCCGTCGACGAACGAGCGCTGGTTATAGAGTCATTATTGAAAAGCCTAAACCCAAACGAAGCCAGTATTGACGAAAAATGGGTAGAAGTTGCCAAGTGCCGCCTGGACGACCTGGATTCCGGCAGGGTGAATCCTGTGCCCGGCGATGAGGTTTTCAGAAAGATTCGGAGCAGGCTGCAGAAATAATGGATTATTCCTTTCACCCCGCAGCGGAAGCGGAATTGAATGATGCAATCGATTACTACGAATCAATTCAAACTGGCCTCGGAGTAGATCTCGCCGAGCAAGTCGAGCAAGCAGTAGCCAGAGCTGTCAAATTCCCCCAGGCCTGGAGCTTCATTCGAAAGCCTGTTCGTCGCTCACTCGTCAAACGATTTCCCTATGGCGTTCTTTACGTTGAAAAGAAGAACAGCATTTTCATTCTTGCTGTTATGAATCTTCATCGCGAGCCAGATTATTGGGAAAACAGGCAATAACCGAGGATTCCTCGGTAGTTACCGATAATTCCCGGAACACAGAAACAGCTGCACACCCATTGCACTTATCCTGGTGCCAAGAGGCATGTCCGTCACCAAGGCCGCCGGCTGGAGTATTTTCAGCAGCTTGCCGCAACCATTGATGGCCATTCCCGCTTACCTGTTCGTAAGTACCTTCAAACCCATGCTTCCCTTCGGCCTTGGTTTGGCTGCGGGTGCTATGATCTGGATGGTGTTTGCCGAGCTTCTGCCGGATGCTAATAAAAAGCTGGAGCCGGCTTCAGTTGGTGTTGTGATTGTACTGGCCTTTCTGGGCATGATGGTTTTCCAGCTCGCCATCCACTGACCGCGGAAGTACTGGATAGCCAGTAAGCTATTGCGGCGAACGACACTTAATACGTTTTTGAACTATCGAAGGTAACTCTATGCAGAACCGGGATATTTCCGGGAACGCCACGCAAAACCCGATACTTGTCTCGTTCCATTCAGAGGCAAGCCAGTTAACCTGGCAGCCCCTCGGTGACCGCGTGATGGGCGGGCAGTCTAACGGCACCGTTGATCTTGCAGAGGGCGGCGTTGGCGTCTTTCACGGCACTGTGCGACTGGACAACGGCGGCGGATTTTCGTCTGTGAAAGCTGACCTGCCGGAACCTTTCGATGCAGCTGACTACACCGGTATCGAGCTTCTTGCTCGGGGCGACGGAAAAACCTACAAGATCGGCCTTCGCAACAGCACCAACCGGCGCAGCATTGTGTACCAGCATGCATTCACACCAGGTACAGAAGAATGGAGCCGCATCCGACTCCCCTTCAGTGATTTCATCCCTACCTGGCGCGGCAAAACATTGACCGATGAGGCAGCACTGAATCTTTCGCACCTGGCTTCGGTCAGCCTTTTTGTTTCCGGACGACAGGCTGGTGAATTTCAGCTGCGGATGCAGGATTGGAGGTTGATCCGATGACCAAACTCGCTCTGATAACCGGTGCCAGCGCCGGCATTGGCCGTGAAGCCTGCGCCCTCTTTGCCCGGAAAGGCTACAGGGTGATCGCCCTGTCCCGACAGCCAGCTGGTGTCGAGTCTGCCGATCTGGAGCTGGCGCTGGATCTAGAGTCCTTTGACCAGATCGAAGGGCTTGCGGGCGCTCTGGACACGGAAATTGCAGCAGCCGAGCGGGTGATTCTGGTCAACAACTCCGGTTACGGGCAATTCGGCGCGCTTCGCGATCTCTCCGAACCCATGTGGCAAAAGCAGTTCAGTACCCACGTATTCGGCCCCATCAAGCTGGCTGCTGTCTGCCTGGGGCTCTGCGAACAGCACGGTAAACCCTTGCGGGTCATCGCGGTTAGCTCCGTTCTCTCCATCGCGCCCCAGAAAATGAAAGGCGCCTACTGTGCCGCCAAATCCGCGATGAACACGGCCCATGAGAGTTTCTGGTTTGATGAACAGGGCAGCAACAGCCTGGAAAGTATCTCGCTGGTGCTCCCGGGCCCCGTGGTGACCCGGTTCAGAGAGCATGCCCTGGCCGCGTTGCAGCCCGTGCTTGGCCAGGCCAGCGCCGTGCACCGGGAAAAGTACAAGGCAATGGAAGCAGCGCTCGCGCCAGGCGCCAGAATCAAGCCCTTTACAGCCAGTGCGTCGGACGTCGCGAAAAAGATTGTCAGGGCAGCAGAGGCGACACGACCCAAGCCTCGATACCTGGTTACACCCCAGACCTACGCTGCCGAATTTATCACCCGGTTTATTCCCCGGTCGATCCAGCGCATGCTCTTCAGCTAGTGTTACCACATACTCAAAGCCAATCCTGTTCAAGGAGACCCACCATGGAAGATCGCAAAGTACGCTGGGGTATCATTGGTACCGCCGAAATTGCCACCAAGGTGGTGGCGGGAATGCACGACGCGAAAAATGCTGACGTTGTCGCCGTCGCGAGCCGCGCTCTCGACCGGGCCCAAGCCTGGGCAGACAAGCACGATGTACCGCAGGCTTTCGGCTCCTACGATGAGCTTCTGGCGGATGACAGTATCGACGCCGTTTACATCCCGGTCCCCACTGCCCTTCGCAACGAATGGATCAAGAAGGCCGCCCGCGCCGGCAAGCACGTATACGCCGAGAAACCGTTGGCCGACGGCATTGAAGAGGCCATCGACGTCTGCAAAGAAAACGGCGTCCAGTTCATGGACGGAACCATGTGGCTGCACAGTACGCGCACCCAAGACATTGAGAAGCGAATTGCCAACGGTGATATTGGCGATGTGCGGCGAGTGACCAGTGCCTTCACCTTCAAAGCCCCTTCCACGGAATGGTACGAAGGCGGCAATGGCCGAACCGACAAGTCTCGGGAACCCATGGGCTGCTTTGGTGACCAGGGTTGGTATCCGATCAGCGCCACCATGTGGAGCTTCGGTTACGAACTGCCCGAAAGAGTCCAGATGAACTTCGTCTCAAAAAACTCGATCGATACCATCGTCGCCTGTGGCGGCACCCTGTGGTTCACCAACGGTCGGATGGCAACCTTTGATGCGGGGTGCGAACTGGCGCACCGATCGCAGTTAGAAACAGTTGGCGACGCCGGCCTCATCCGGATTGACGACCTGGTCGGCGGACAAGGCAGAAGCGGCAATTTCGCCGCCTATGGAGAGCGATTCACGGGCAGCTCGAGGTACATCCTGGGCGATGTCGATGGCAAAGACACCGAGCAAGAGGTGGAGCCGTGTGACCACGTGGTGAAGCTCGTCGAGAAATTCTCGGACATTATTCTGACAGGTGAGCTAGAGGACGAATGGCCGAAGCGTAGCCTGGCCTGTTACCGAGTGATGGCGGCACTTTTTGAGTCGGCGGAGTCAAACGGCGCCGTTGTCTCACTGTAAAATTCCTCAGGCCCCGCCGTGCTGACGGCGGGTGGCGTGGAGCTGATCGTCGGCAAGCCCCTCGGTCATGGCAGCTTTGGCAAGTCCGTTGGGCAGGACGGCTCCGCAGGGGAGTTTCAGAGGTTCGGCGAGGGGCGATTGGGGCATAGCTTCATCCTGATGGTTTTGAATGTGGGAATTTCCGGGTTAAAAACTCAAGCCAATCATGAGTGAAATTGCCTACGGCTGCGCGGCTTGTCACTGGTCATCACCTTGCCGTACGGTTTGCCACTGACAGCGCAAATTTGAACACACTCCGCAATCAAAGGGATTGTCTTTATGTCACTGGAAAAACACGACCTGATTCATGAATTCCCCGAATCAAAAGAAGCTATTCACCACCTGAAAACGAGCAACAATCATTTCGCGAAACTGTTTGAAGAGTACCATGAGGTAGATCATGCAGTTCACCATTTCGAGGGTGGTGCAGAGAACACCTCTGACGAACACTTGGAGGACCTCAAGAAACAGCGCCTCAATCTGAAAGACCAGCTTTCTGGCATGATTCGCGAGTACGAATCCTCGCCTGAAAAATAGAAGTAACCCGGCAACGTTTCCCCGGGCTCGGGCGGAAGCTCAGCTCGCGCCGGGGCTCTGCCCCTTTCCGCGAACCTTCCTAAAAAGAATCTAAACCGCGATTTACCGCATCAATGGCGCCGGCCAGATACCCCGTAAACTCACGTGACCACTCACTGCCAATTCCGGTTACCCGGTTAGCCCATGCCCCTGAGCTGGGCGACAACGCTGGCATAGGGTGATCGCCAGAGGATCTTTGATCCGTGTCGGTGGCGGTGTAAATCTCTTTAGCCCAGTCCTTGATAAATTCTGCCTCGGGATTCTCCGCTCGCGAACCAAACAGCCGCACGAACTGTGTGCGGCAAGCAGCAATAAGCTCTTCCTCAGCAACACGACTGCGCACGTCAGCAGGCACACCCAGGAAACCAAACAAGGCCGCCTTCCCGCCCGGAGTAGAGGCATCATGGATCTCAACCATTGGCCCAACGGCACTTCGAGCCTCCCCGGATAACCCTTGATCTCGCCAGAAAGGCCGATCGAACACGGCAATATATTTTGCATGCGGGGCCATCCAGGTATCTGTCTCTCGCCACTGTCTTGCAAGCTCATTCGGCAAGGCGGGCGAAAACGTAAGCTGAGACTCAACTAATCGGGGCGGCATGGCCAACAGCACATGTTCTGCAAAGTGGCTAAAGGTTTCTCCTCTCGCATTTTCGCTCACTAACTCGACGTGTGGCTCTGACATGCGCAAATGACGGACCGCCTGGCCTCTCACTACACGCGCTGAATCAATCCGCCGGTATAACGCATCAATGAGGGCATACATGCCACCGGCGATTCGCATAGAGGGCGGAGAATTGACGTACCCACGTGTTCTCTCAGGCGGCTGATTCGATGAACGCTCCAAAAGCATGTCGCCGGTTTCAAATTGTTGGAAGGTCTCCAGTTCAAGTTCATCTACCAGTCGCGCCATATCGGTCTGGAACGCGGGCCAGAACCAGGAGGGCCCGAGATCGAAGCCGACAACGCCTGACACATCCGGTTTACCATCAGAGTGGATCGTAGAAGCAATCCGCCCACCAAGAATCTCCCGGGCCTCGAGAATGACATAGTCTTTGATGCCCTTTTTCTCAAGAGAATAAGCGGCGTATAAACCCGCCAGGCCGGCGCCAACAATGGCGGTGCGAGCGTTTTGCATGAATGAACTTCCTATGATGATCGTGATGCCTGGGTGAGTAGACTGATACGCGCCATCACTGCAAATTGTTTATTGGGATCAAAATTTCGTTTCGCCTCAAAAACCAGGGCATGAACGGTGCGTTATATCGCGCCCAGACTGGCTTGCCCTGAATAATGAATCCCTTTTTGTTGATCCATTCTTCCAACTTAGACTTGTTCTTTTGATAGCTCGATTTGCTCCAAAACCCAGAGTACTCGATGGCCGCCATCGTCCGCTCGGGCACCTGGCGTATGGTGATCCTCTCGTCCCTGGGTTTCGGAGTGGTCTGCATCGTAAATGATCCCGGCATCATGAAACTGACCACCCATTTCCCGTCGACCTGCGTCTGGCCTACCGGTGCTGTCATGTCGATTTCCTGACCCTCAGCCACCTGGCCAACGGGCGCAGTCATGGCGATTTCCTGCTGGGCTTGGTTATGGCCGGAAATGTATTTAAACAAGCGACCAAAGGCTTCACTGCCCGCGTCTTCGAATTCCGTGTCGACGACCGTCTCTGCAACAATCTGCGGCTCGTACTGACGTACCTCCAGATTCTCCTCCTTCAGGAGTACCGTGTATTCCGCTTCTTCTGTCGCCATGGTGGTTGCCGATAAGAGCATTGAGCAAAGGGAGAGAACGAGCGCTGCCTGCGATTTATGCATAATGTTTCCTCTAGTATTTACCTTCGAGCCCCAAACGCTTGGTTTCGGCCACCTATGCCAATTCGATTCACACACCTAACCATTCGGCTAGTTGGGGATTGGTTTTAAGCCTCAACCGCTTATTGAAGCGCCTATTGAAAACGCCTTCTACAACTCGCTCTCGCCCCAATAATCGAAAAGAAGCCAAGACCTCTGAGAAATACTGCTCCCCACGAGACCTTCCCACTATGACCTGATCGGTACCAATTCGATTCACAGCATTTTCTATACGCAAAACGAACGCAGAACCACCTGTAAGCGAAGGTAGAACCCGCGACCTGTCAGATAACTTTACATAAAAGCAAATTTCGTCGATTTTTATAAGATTTTAAGTCACTTACTCACACGACATATTTGGACTTTCCAATTCATGGCGTGAATTATGCTTAAGCCGGTCAGATCAGTTAATTTCAATTTTTCAGGAGTAAACTACATGAAGGCTTGGGGAGCGATATTGGCAGCAGGACTGCTTTCGACCGGGGCAGCGCAAGCTAACCTGATCCAGAATGGAGATTTCGAGGCACCGCAACTGAGCGGCACTCAGTGGGCAGTCTACGGCAGTATTCCCGGATGGAACACCACCGACGGCTCCGGCATTGAAATCCAGCGCAATACAGTCGTTACCGCGCAATCCGGAAACCAGTATGTGGAGCTGGACTCGCACAACGCAACCGATACCAACAGCACTATGTCCCAGGCTATTACTACGCTGACTGGGCAAATTTACACCCTGTCTTTTTGGTACCAGCCCCGCACCAACAATGGCGGCAACGACAACGGCATCAATGTGTTGTGGGATACGTTTGGCGGTGACATGCTGAGCTTTAACGCAAGTAACGAGGTGCTAAACTTGGAGAACTACATCAGCGGCCAGTCCAATGGCTGGACTAATTTCACAATGGACATGATGGCCACCGCAAACTCCATGGCGCTCTCTTTCCAGGCAGACGGCAACGACAACACCCTGGGCGGTTTTGTTGACAATGTCTCGCTGATAGCGAAGGTGCCGGAGCCAGGTTCACTGGCACTTCTCGGACTGGGGCTCGCCGCGCTGGGCTTTAGGGCGCGGAAGGCTAGCTGATCCGAATATTTTAATCGGGGGGCTCCTCGGTGCGAGGAGGCTCCCGTTTGCAAAAAGTAGGCCTGTCCACGTATTTGCCGTATTGTTGCCCCCCTACCGCCGAGTAGATCAGTCTTGAGTTCGACAACGTATTTAAACGAACGATTAAAACCTTCACTGCCTGCGTCTTCAAATCTGTGTCAATAACCGTCTTTATAACAATCTGCGGCACATAAAGACGTACTTCCAGATTCTCCTCCTTGAGTAGCACCTTGTATTCCGCTTCTAAAGCTTGATATCGCAAACCTAATTTACACGCCCAGCCATTCCGCCAACTGCAGATTCGTCTTCAATCTCAATCGCTGTTGAAGCATCCCCTCAAACACGCCCTCCAGAGTTCGTTCCTGCCCCAACAATGGCAGCGAGGCCTCAGCTTCTGAGAAGAACTGCTCCTCACGAGACGTGCCCACAATCGCTTGCTCCCACCAGTTCACTACTCGAGGGTGCGCCTCTTTGAGCAGCAAGTCCCCGGGAAGCTTTTCGGACTTCGAAGCATTAGCCGTGTGGCTTGATGGCATCAGATTCCAGAGGTCGTTGTTGTTCCATCGGGACCACGGAAAACAGTGGTCGACGTCAAATCGCTTCGCTTTGAGATTTTGGGCTGTCCATACACACTCGACCCGACCAGTCTCGAGCTGCTGGTTAATGAGCTGACGGACAGCTGACGTATCGCGCCGACCTTCCACCCACTGTAAACCACGATGATAGTCATCCATGCGGTAACGCAGATCCCAGCTACCCATCAAATCAATCCATTCATTAACAATCGCAGGCTCAATCCAGCACGCATAGCGACTGAACGCATCCCAGAGAAATGAAGGAACACGGAAGGTACCGAACCGGGAAAGCGTTGCTTTGTCCAAACGCACGGGTGCCTTCTTGATGGTCATCCTGGCCGTACCGCCCTCGAAGATCGGACGGTTACTGCCGGGCCAGGTCGTAAAATGTGCGGGGTTCTTGAGAATGGTCGAGCAAGCATCCCGGATAGCGCGCAGGACCACCGGAGCAACATCCGCCGACAGCGACATACCCACTCTGAAATCCAGAGGCGTGAAATTCTCCAGTTTGAAGAAATCGTCCGTGGCAAAGCCGTAGCCACGACTACCTGGTGCTTGCCTCAGTTGATGCCGGAGAACCAGAGGGTGATAAAGCATAATCCAGAACAGCCCGACCGCACCAAGCGGAATATCCACCCAGTCATCGCTACGTTTAAGCGCCAGGCCGGGCGCACCGTCGGCAATCCGGACAAGGGTTCTCAGCAAACCCAATTTGTAAGTCGAAGACTTATTGTCATTAACGATGATGTGGCGGACTGTCGGCAACGCGCCTGTGCCATCGTCCGCCAAACGAAAAGCCAGAGTCTCCCAGGAAACTTCGTCTCTCTGAAGCTCATCCCTATTACGCCCGACCCGCAACGGAAGCGGGATCAGTGCCCGGCGTTTGGCAAAAACCTCCAGCTCTTCCCTACTGACGTCGTAAAAAAGCCGTTCGCCATCACCGGGCCCATGACGAAGCGTAATCACCAGTATTCCACCGGGTGCCAAAAGCTCAGTCAGGATTCGAAAAGCACGCTCACGATCAGATGGCGGGATATGCATCCAGACAGCGGAAACAAGAATCAGATCGAAGCGATAGCTCAGCTTCCTGATCTTACCTAGATCGGGCAATTGATCGTCTACCCAGTGAATGCTCTGATTGCGAGTAGCGCCCTGCCCCAACTCTCTTAAGCCATCTGCGGGCTCTACCGCGACAACATCCCAGCCTCGTTCTGCAAGGGCACTGGAATCGCGACCACTGCCTGCGCCGACATCAAGAGCAAGGCCTGCTTTATCGCCCAGGAAGGAGAGCCAGTCTTGGTGAACCTGTTCGAAGGTCAGGGACTGGTATTGGGTGAAGAAGTTTTGGGCGTTTTTGTTGTAGGGACCGTAACTCATGCCGCCGCCAGCTTCGCTGCCTGCTGCCACATAAAGTTTGGCATCGGCGTTCGGAGTTTCCAGGTAATACTCATCGGCTGGGAACCGGTGTGAGACAGGTAATCCACCTCACCATAATTCACAAACCCCATCGTGCGACCATATTCGTCTTTCGCCTGCTCTCTTACAAACAAGAACAACCGCTTGTTGATGGCTTGGTGTTGAATATAGTCCTTCCCTTTACCACGGTCAGGCCGGGAACTGTTTTGCGACTGCCAGTGGAATAACTGCTCATTGATGGCGTAGTCGTGGTACATGGTGGTTGGGGAGAACTGCTTTTCGTTTTTGTCCAAGGTGACAAACATCAGCTCAATATTTTGATCCTGAATGACATATACACCTTCCCTCGATGGTGGGTTATGCTCGAACGTCATCGCACCAAAGCCAACCAGAATCTGCTCTCGGGAATAGCGGGCGTGCAATCGTAGCGGGACTTCCCGCAACTCCGGCATCGCCGGCTGCTCGTGTTTGGTTTTCGCCAATTTCCAGTCGAGCACGTCCACCAGCTCCTGTTCCAGCCCCAGCTTGCTGAGTCCTGCCAAGCTTTGTGTCAGCGAATCAAATTCCAGCTCTGGCCCTGCTTTCTGCCAGAAGTCGTAATGGCACATGAGTGCCTGGCGACCTTTCGGGTCGTCACAGCTAAACCCTGCTTGGCATAGCTTCTTAAGAAACAGCAGGTACTGGTGATCGTCGCAGATCAAAATCCGATTGTGGATGGCCTTCTTCGCCAGTTTAAACGAGTCATCGGCTCTGTCTTCGTCTTTTGCCTTGCTCACCAACTCGGCCCAACTGCCCCGTTTGTAGAGTTCGTTCAGGTCGATGTGGGGATGATGGGTTATGAAGTTCTTCAGCGTGAGTGGCTGAGTGGAATGCTGTGGGAACTGCCGAACAAGAGACACCAGCCGCTTCATGGTCAGCGTGGCTTGCCGGATGTTGCTCAGCACCATTTCCTGGGTTTTCTTGGTGAGCTCAATTCGGCAACCCAGTGGTGCATGGGGAAAGCCCTGCTTCAGTTCTTCCGAAATTGAGCGTTCTGACTTTCCCACCAGTGCCCGGAATTTATTGGCGAAATCATATTCAGGCCGAGAATTACCAACAAAGTCCAAGACTGTGCAGCAATCTTTGTCGTCAGCAAGGCGCAAACCCCGACCCAGTTGCTGAAGGAAGATGGTCAGGCTTTCGGTTGGGCGCAGGAATAACAGGGTGTCGACTTCCGGAATATCGACGCCCTCGTTGAATATGTCGACCACACACAGCACGTTGATTTGCCCGGAGCGAATGGCTTGCTGCTTTTGTTGGCGTTCGTGGCTGTTGTCACTAGTGAGCACATCGGCCTTGATGCCGTGCAACAGGAGCTGCTCCACCATGAAGGTCGCGTGTTCACGGCTCACACAGAAAGCGAGAGCTTTCATGCTGGCTATATCGGTGACGATTTCCCGCAAGCTTCGCAGAATCTTTTTTACGCGATTCTGGTTGTGCGTATACAAGTTCGTCAACTGAGCAATATCGTAACGCCCACGACTCCAAGGAATAGTGCGCAGGTCGGTGTCATCATCTATTCCAAAGTATTGAAAGGGGCAAAGGTGGCGGCGGTTGATGGCCTCCGGTAACCGGAGTTCGGCGGCAATCACGCCACCAAAGTCGCTGAGAATATCGCCGCCATCGTGTCGCTCCGGAGTCGCTGTCAGTCCCAGCAGTATTTCGGGCGAGAAGTGTTCCAATACCGCCCGATAACTCGATGCGGCGATGTGGTGCACTTCGTCGATTACGATGTAGTCGTAATAGCCTTCAGTGAGCTTTAGCTGATCCAGCTGGTTATTCAGAGTCTGAATCGAAACGAACAATTGCCGGTAGTGTTCCGGCAACTGGCCGCCTACCCAGAGTTCACCGAAAGCATTATTACGCAGCACGCCACGGTAAGCTTCCCGGGCTTGGCGCAGAATTTCTTCCCGGTGCGCCACAAACAGAAAGTGGGCGTTTGGTTTTGCTTTCAGGAAGCGCCGAAAATCAAACGCCGAGATCAGGGTCTTGCCGGTGCCAGTGGCGGCCACCACGAGGTTTCGCAAACGCTGGTGCACGTCCCGCTCAACAGAGAGTTGCTCTAGAATGTCTTTCTGATGCGGAAACGGCGTAATTTCGAAATAGTGGGAGGAGCCGGGAGCGTCCAACCCTTTTTGTTGTTTTAGTGCGCGGTTGAGCTTTTCGGTACTCTCAGCCCGGCCATCGAACCATTCAAAGTCTTCCGAAGCCCAATAGGTTTCAAAGGTGCTGAGCGATTTGTTGATGATGTGAGGGATTTCCTGAGCGGTGATCTTAAGATTCCACTCAAGGCCATTGGTCAGCGCCGATCGAGATAGGTTTGATGAACCGATGTAACCGGTGTGAAAACCCGTGTTCCGCAGGAACAAATAGCTCTTGGCGTGCAGCCTTTCACGCTCGGTGTTGTAGCTCAGCTTCACTTCGGTGTTCGGCAGGCTAGCCAGATACTCAACGGCTTTGGCATCCGTTGCCCCCATGTAGGAGGTGGTGATGATTTTCAGCTCTCGGCCACTCGCGGTGAAGGCTTCCAGTTCTTTCCGGAATATCCGAATTCCGGCCCATTTGATGAACGAGACCAACCAGTAAATCCGGTCCGCTGACAAAATCTCGCGCTTTAGCTCTGACTCCAGTGACAAGCCAGCATTACTGCCTGAAAATAACTCACTCTGTGTGAGTCCTGTGAGCGGGAAAACGTCTTCAACATACTGCTTCAGGTTCGCAGCAACCGGGTTTTCCAGCTCATAAAGCGCGGTGAGGATCTTTCCTTGGCTATCGAGGAGGTTCTCATCCAGGAACCCATCATCCTGCACCTTCCCCTTGAGCCACATCAGCAACTGATTCGATAACTCGATTTGCTCCTGAAGTCGGTTATCGCCCGAAGGCACCGACCCAATAGCAAACTCCAGAATGTTAGTAAGGAATCGTGACAACCAAACAGATGCTTCCACACTGCTAAGCTGGCGCTCACCTACGTAAAATTGTTTCCTGTCCAATCTGTTTTCTACGAGCCGGGTAATAAGCTGCTCGTAGATTCCGGTCTGCTGCATCGTGTACGTCCCACATTGATGACTTCCAGAAGAACGGCGCTGTGGCCACCGGCATTCCTTATATCTCGCAATCTAACTAAATCCGGTGGAATGACGTTAACCCCTAAAATGTCGGATTTCCATGAAATCCGCGATCCTCCCGACAGGCTTTTTTGGCAATCGAGCGATTGCTATCGATTACAGTGTAGCCTCACATGACACCAGTTAGATCCAGCGCTTCCACATCGTGGACGCACCGGACAGCCACAACCGAATATCCAGCTTGCCGGTCAGCCGGCCGTAACTTGCAAAGCACTGCTTGGCGTCGCTAGTTATGCCTATGCAACTGCATGAACCTTCAAGCTCTGGAGGTCAATAGGTGGTACACCAAGGTCGCTCCAGTTCCCTGGATGGCAGGTAAACAACAATATCTGATGCCGGCTGGCCGCATCGAACAGGATGCGTTTCATATCTTCCAGGCGGTCGCTGTCACTGTGCACCAGGGTGTCATCCAGTATGACCAGTGTTGGCCTTCCGGCTTCCCGCAGCAAGTCGGCATAGGCCAGGCGGCTGATCAGGCCCATTTGTTCCCGGGCGCCAAAGCTCAGTTCAGTGATCTGCCCAAGCTCGGTGCCCCGGCTGAAGGTGCCCGGGCGTAGCTGTTCGTCCACTTCCAGGGAGGCTTCCGGGAAAAGCACCGATAGGTAATGGTTGAGGTGTTTTTGCAGCGGCGCCTGCAGTCGACGCGTCAGGGCCTGGCGCTTTTCGGTGAGCAGGTTCAGCAGCAGATCCAACGCCTGGGCGCGGCGGTGCAGTTCCTGATAGCGGCGGTTGCACTGGTCGTACTCCGCCTCTTTCTCGTTGAGCTGTTCTTCCAGCCCTTCCGCTCCCCAGGCTTCCAGCCGGACTTTGATATCGCGAAGTTCGCGGCCCCGGTTCTCCTGGGTCTGGCGCAGCTGATTGACCGCATTCTGGTAGCGTTCGATATCCTGCCGGAGAAACTCCGGGCGGGCTTCGCGGATTTCCCGTTCGCGGCGTTCGAGGCTGGCTTGCAGTTCGGCCTGCTGTTTTTCGATGTTCGCCAGGTCGGTGGTTATCTGGCGGAGTTGCTGCTGGCGTTCCGGGCTCTTTTCTTCATCCGCCAGCCGCTGCCATTCGGTTTTGGCGTTGTCACGGGCCTGCTTCAGGGCAGACAGACTGGACTGGTGCGTGCGATCATCGGTTTCGGCTTTGTCCAGGGCGGTGCCAGCCCGGGTGAAGGCCGCCTCCGCTTCTTCCAGGGCCGGCACATTCTCTTTCGGATCCGGTTTGGGAGTGGCTTCCAGTTGTGTTTTGGCTTTCTCCAGCTCGACTTCCGCCTCTTTCTGGTCGGAGATAAGTTGCTCAAGGCCTGCCGGCGCCAGAGATTTGAACAGCTCATCGGCATGCTTCACGGCTCGTGCAGCACTTTCAAAGGCGGAAAGACGATCCTCCGCCTGTTGCACAGATTCCACGCCAAGGGTCTTTAGCTGTTCTTCCAGGTTTTCCTCTAGGGTCTTGAGCTTCCTCCGGGTGCTGGCCAGCTCTTCCCCGCCCGGCGTTATGCCCAGGGTGCCCACACCCGGAATCACCAGCGTCGATTCTTCCAGAAGCTGCTGCTCGCCTTGTCCGGTGAGCGATTCGTCGTTCAGCGTCAGTGATGCGCCAGCATCCAGCTGCCAGCTCAATCGGGTGGCGATGGTACGTGATCGAATGGTCTCTTCGTTCAGCTGGTTCCCCGTTGCTCGCAGTTTCTTGACTAACTCGGAATCAATGCGGTTTTCCCGGGCCTGCTGCCTGGCCTGCTCTAACTGCTGGTGGTATTCCTTTGCTTTGGCAAGGTTCTGGGTCTGCACCTGTCTTTGTTGTTCAAGCCGGCGGACATCCTGCTCCAGCCGCTCCCGGGTTTGCAGCAAACCCGCAAGTTTGCGTTGCTTTTCCGCTTGCTCATAGGCACTTCTGGCTTCGCTCAAACGGCCTGCAATCATCGGAGTTTGGGCTTCTGCGGTAGCGAGGTCTCGCTCCGCTCGGTCCAGTTCGGCTTTTCGGCCTTCAAGCTGGCGACTGAGCCCTTCCAGGTGTTCCTTGTTCTGCTGCAACAGGCGGTGGTTTTGCTGTAGCTGGCTGAGCGTGGCTTTCTCCTGGTTCTGTTGCTGCTCCAGGCGCTCAACCTGCTGATAGCGTACCCGGGCCTCCTCCAGCTGGCGCTGGGCGTCTTCCCAGGGGCGCTCGGCCTCGGCCTGCTCATAGTCCTGGGTCAGTTTGCCAAGCCGGTCGACCTGCTCCTGGTATTTATGCACCCGCTCCTTCAGCTCTTCAATTTCAAGTTCATATTGAGCGCGGTCTTTTTCCAGTTTCAGGTAATCGCCCCGGGGCTTGCCGGTGCCGGTAAGCAGGGTGTCCCGCTGGCTGCGAACCGTCTCGATCAGGTCGTCGCCTCCGGAACTGGCCACTTCTCCGACCATGGAATTCAGGGCGGACTTCAGATGGTCCCCGGCATGCTCTATGGCCTGTTCGATGTCCTGCCCGGTGCCCTGCTCCACCCACAGCAGTCCCGGTATGCCCCAGTGTTCGGCTTTGCTGGCGCCGCGTTTCGGGTACTGGTAGCCCAGCAATTCAGCCAGTTTTTCTTCGGCGTCGTCTTCACTGTAGGTCTCGGTGCCGACAACCAGGTCGCACCGTTTGCGTTGGAGAAAGCTTTTGGTAAGGCGCCACGTGCGGTTGTCGTGCTCGAAATCCAGCTCAATGGTGGGCGCCGCGGCCGAGTCGCCCCAGGGGCGCAGGTCGTCTACGGCGGTTGAACGGTAGCGTTCGAAGAACGCGGCACGGATGGCTCGTACCAGCGTGCTTTTGCCAGACTCGTTGGGGCCGTGAATCAGATTGAGGCCGGTTTGCAGGTTGTCCAGAACAAAGGGTTTGCGGAACTGGCGCAGCTGTTCAATGCGCATTCGCTGCAGCTTCATTGCCCCACCTCCTGTTCCCGCTCCCTGAGCATTCCGGCCAGAATCGCCAGCGCATCCCGGGCGACATCGTCCTGGGCCCCTTCTTGCCGCTCTCGCAGGCTCTCAACCACCTCGCCCACGTAGCCGTCGGCTTTCAGGGCCGCGATGTCTTGATCCGTGGGTGTAAGCTGAAGCCCGCTCCGCTCACAGCGAAGGCTGCGGAATCGCGCTTCGGCAACCGACAAGGCCTTCAACAGGGTTTCTTCGCCGGCCAGGGTCACAGAGCCTTCAAGGCGCAGATCGACAACAGCGGATTCGGGCAAGGTGTTCAAACGCTCCAGCAACTGCTCAAGATCGGAGTGGACCGCCAGGGTTTCCCGCCACTGGTGCCACTGATACCGCCCCGTTGGGAGTGAGGTTACTGTCGGGGTTGCCCCGGGCTCGGACACTTCAACGATCAGGGCATTGCCCGCTTCGTTGTTCCGGAACCGTTCCGGCTCGGGCGTTCCGCTGTACCAGGTGCGTTCATCGATCTGCTTGGTGCCGTGCCAGTCGCCCAGGGCGAGGTAATCGAGCCTGCTGGCTTTTGCTCGGTCTGGCGCGATGGGGTTGGTAGAATCAATCTCGTCCGGCAACAGGCCCTGTACACTGCCGTGAGCCAGACCGACTCTGAGAAAATCTTCCGGTGTTTCATAGCCGCTGAACGGCTCGGTCAGATCGCCGTAGGTATGGCGCTGAGTCAGCGGCGCGCAGAGGATGCTGAGGCCCTGGGCTTCCAGATCAATCACCCCGGGCTGTAGCGCGAGATGTACATTTTCCGGTACCGCACCCAGGCGCTGGGCTCGCGTCCATACGCTCTCTGCCAGGGCGGCGTCGTGGTTGCCTGGCAGCATGACCCAGGGGCCAACGAACGCCTTTGTGGCATTGAATACCCGGCGGATGGTGCGATCGGAGACTGTTTGCGCATCAAAGACATCGCCGGCCACCAGGACCGCATCGCACTCATGTTCGTTGGCCAGTTGAGCAAGCGTTTCAATGGCCTCGAACCGGGCCTCGACCAGGGCTGCACCGTCTTCGGTCTCGAAGCGGGTAAAGGTCCGGCCCATCTGCCAGTCTGCCGTATGCAAAAACTTTGGCATTTTATCTACCTGAAAGATCTGGAAATTTTGGCGTTATTCTAGACTACCCGCGACAACTTTACAGAGGCGGTACGACAAAGAACGTCGTTCTGGACGAGTTTGTTTGCCTGGGAAGCTACGCCGGGCTCAACTTGCAGGCTGCGTACTTGAACTCCGGGATCTTTCCGAACGGGTCCAGGGCCGGGTTGGTGAGCACGTTCGCTGCCGCCTCGACAAAGGCGAAGGGAACAAACACCATGCCCTCCGGCATGGTCTGGTCGGCCCGCGCCGTCAGGGTGATGGTGCCGCGCCGGGTGGCGATTTGAATCTCATTACCCGGTGCTACGCCTATGCGATCCAGCTCCGCTGGTGCCAGGTAGGCTGCCGCTTCCGGCTCCCGCTCATCCAGCACCCGGCTGCGACGGGTCATGGCGCCGGTGTGCCAGTGCTCGAGTAATCGCCCGGTGGTCAGCACGATGGGATAGGCCTCATCCACCGGCTCATCCGGTGGCAACGGGCTGGCCGGTGAGAACCTGGCACGGCCTCCTGCGCGCGGGAAGGCATCGGAGAAGACAACGTCCTGGCCCGGGGCGTCATCCGCAGGGCATGGATAGGTGACGGACCCTTCGCGCTCCAGACGAGACCAGGAGATATGATCCAGTGAATGCATGCCCTGCTTCATTTCTTCAAACACTTGCTCGGGGCCGGCGTAGTTCCAACCCAGCCCGAAACGCCGGGCGATTTCCTGGATAACCCACCAGTCGGGCTTTGCCTCCCCCGGCGGCGCCAGTGCGGCACGGCCCATTTGCACCTGGCGGTTGGTGTTGGTGACGGTGCCGGACTTTTCCGACCAGGCGGCGGCAGGCAGGATAACGTCGGCAAACTGGGCGGTCTCGGTGACGAACAGGTCCTGTACCACCAGGTGTTCCAGGGCAGCGAGCGCGGCCCGGGCGTGGGTCAGGTCCGGGTCGGACATTGCGGGGTTTTCGCCGAGGATGTACATGCCCTTGATGGTGCCTGCCTTGATGGCGTCCATAATTTCCACCACGGTGAGCCCCGGCTCCGGGTCCAGTTCAGTGTTCCAGAGCTCTTCGAAAGCGGCGCGCAACTGGGCATCCCCCACCGGCTGGTAATCCGGCAGTACCATGGGGATCAGGCCAGCATCGGAGGCACCCTGCACGTTGTTCTGCCCCCGCAATGGGTGCAGGCCGGTACCGGGCCGGCCGGTGTGGCCGCAGGTGAGCGCCAGGGAAATCAGGCAGCGGGCGTTGTCTGTGCCGTGCACGTGTTGGGAGATGCCCATGCCCCAGAAAATCATCGCTCTGTCAGCACCCGCGTAGGCTCGGGCCACTTCACGAATGGTGTCTGGCTCCACGCCGCAAACCGGGCTCATCACCTCCGGGGTCATGCCCTCAACGCTGGCCGCCAGCGCCTCGAAGCCCTCGGTGTGGGCATCAATGTAGGCCTGGTCGAAGAGTCCTTCGCTGATAATCACATTGAGCATGGCGTTGAACAGTGACACGTCGCCACCCGGCGAGAAACGCAGGCTGCGCCAGGCATAGGCGTCCAGCGCCTGGCCCCGGGGGTCGATGATGATCAGCTTGGTCCCATTGCGGGCCGCCTGCTTGAAGTAGGTAGCGGCCACCGGGTGGTTTACCGCCGGGTTGCAGCCGGTGAGGATGACCACATCCGCCTCAAGGGCCTGCATGAAGGAAGCGGTGACGGCGCCAGAGCCCAGGCATTCCATCAGCGCGGCCACGGAGCTGGCGTGGCAAAGCCGGGTGCAGTGATCAACGTGGTTTGAACCGAAACCGGTGCGCACCAGCTTCTGAAACAGCCAGGCTTCTTCGTTGGAGCACTTGGCACTGCCGAAACCGGCGAGCGCATCCGGTCCGTGTTGCTCTTTTAGTTGGGTCAGTCCGCCTGCCGCCAGATCCAGCGCCTCTTCCCAGCTTGCCTCTCGAAAGTGCGTTAACGGATGGGCCGGATCAAACTCCGGGTCGAGCCCCTTGGGGACGCCCTCACGGCGAATAAGCGGCCGGGTGAGCCGCGCCGGGTGTGAGGGGTAATCGAAGCCAAAACGGCCTTTCACGCAGAGCCGGCCCTGGTTTGAGGGGCCGTCTTTGCCTTCCACAAACAGGATGCGTCCTCGCTGCTCGCCTGTTTCTGATTCGGCAGGCGCAGGCTCGTCTTTCACGTGATAGGTCAACTGGCAGCCCACCCCGCAATAGGGGCAAACGGAGTCTACAGTGCGGTCGGCGGTGGCGGAGTCTCCGCGGCCCTGGGCATCGATCAGGGTGGCGGGCATGAGCGCGCCCGTCGGGCAGGCCTGCACGCATTCGCCACAGGCAACGCAGGTGCTGTCGCCCATGGGATCATCGAAATCAAACACCACCTTGGAAGCGGCACCGCGATGGGCCAGGCCGATCACGTCGTTGCCCTGCACTTCGCGGCAGGCGCGCTCGCACAATCCGCAGGTGATGCAGGCGTCCAGATTCACGTTCATGGCAGAGTGAGTGGCGTCATGGCCCCGGGCGTGGGCCAGCGAATCCGATCGCGGCGCAACATGGTGAACCGTTGGCTCGTCACGCTCTGAACGAGCCGGCAGACGTTGGCGCACCGCGCCGGCATCAATGGCCAGTTGATCCGCCGTTTCCCACAGATGGCTTGAACGATCGGGGCTGCTCTCTCGCGCAGGTTGATCGGCCAGCAGCAATTCCAGCACAGCTTTCCTGGCTTCCTGGGCTCTGGTGGAACCGGCACTTCGCACCACCATGCCGGGCGCGGCCTCGCGGATACAGCTTGGGGCGAGCACCCGTTCACCCTCCACTTCCACCATGCAGGCGCGGCAATTGCCATCGGCGCGGTAACCCGGGGCGTCTTTGAAGCAGAGGTGCGGGATGGTCTCGCCGGCGCGCTTGGCCACCTGCCAAAGGGTTTCGCCGGGGTGGGCCTGAACTTCCACGTCGTCGAGGGTCAGGGTAAAGCTTGTGCTGGAATCGCTCATGGCGGCCTCCCTACCCTTTGGCAATCAGTTTTTGGCTGGCGAGTTCGCTGCGGAAGTCCCGCAGCAGGCTCAGTACCGGATTGGGTGCGGCCTGGCCGAGACCGCAGATGGACGCATCCGCCATTACTCCGGCCAGTTGCTGCAGCGTCTGCTCATCCCAGGTATCCCGCTCCAGCAAGGTGAGCATTTTCTCGGTGCCCACACGGCAGGGCGTGCATTGGCCGCAGGACTCATCCGCAAAGAAGCCCAACAGGTTGGCAGCCGCTGCCTGTAAATCGTCCTGATCAGACAGAACGATCACCGCGGCAGAGCCGATGAAGCAGCCGTGTTCCTGCAGGGTGTCGAAATCCAGTGGAATGTCGGCTTTGCTGGCCGGCAGTATGCCGCCGGAGGCCCCGCCGGGCAGGTAGGCCAGCAGGCGATGCCCTTCGGCCATGCCGCCACAGTATTCCTCGATCAATTCATGGAGGGTGATGCCAGCGGGTGCGACATGCACACCGGGCCGCGCGACCCGGCCGGATACCGAAAAGCTGCGAAGCCCCTTGCGACCATGCCGCCCCTGGCTGGCAAACCAGTCTGCGCCCTGGGCATGGATGCGCGGAATCCAGTAAACGGTCTCGACGTTGTTAACGAGTGTGGGCTGGTTAAACAATCCCTTCTGGGCTACGAACGGCGGGCGATGCCGTGGCTTGCCGGGCTTACCTTCCAGGGACTCGATCAGGGCGGATTCCTCGCCGCAGATGTACGCGCCCGCGCCCCGGCGCAGGATCACAAAACCGGCTTCTATGATGCCGGCAGATTCCAGTTCGGCGACGGCGTCTTTCAGCACTCCGAGGAGGCCGGGATATTCATCGCGCAGGTAGATGTAGAGGGCCTTCGCCTCAACCGCCCAGGCGCTGACCAGTGCACCTTCCAGGAACACGTGGGGTTCTCGTTCCAGGTGATAGCGATCTTTGAAGGTACCCGGCTCACCCTCGTCGGCATTGATCACCGCGTAGCGCGGCCCGGGTTCGGCCCGCACGGCCTGCCACTTGCGGTACGTGGGGAACCCGGCGCCGCCCAGGCCGCGCAGGCCAGCCTGCTGAAGTTCTTCCGCAAGCGACTCGACGGTAATCCGACCGTCGCGGCATTCCTTCAGCAACTGGTAACCACCTACCGAGCGATAATCCGCCAGCTTCTGCCAATGGATCTCGTCGGGTTGAACCTGCTTTTGTTCGACTGCCGCGCCAACCGTCTGGACAGTGGCGTTGCCTACATGATGTTGTCCCACGGCCACCACAGGTGCTGTATCGCAGCGCCCCATGCAGGGTGCGTGGACCACACGCACCTGGCTCGGGTCCGTCCCGTCGGCCAGTGCCTCGTGCAGTGCGCCTGCGCCCGCCAGTTGGCAGGAAACCGAGTTACACACCCGAAGAGTTATCTCAGGCGGCGGGGCTTCTTCATCGTGAATGACGTCGAAATGGGCGTAGAACGTGGCCGTTTCATAGACGGCGGCCATGGGCAGGTTCATGAAAGCGGCAAGGGCCCGAAGGCGGGGCATGGAGAGGTAACCGTCTGCGTCCTGCAGTACATGCAGGTGTTCGATAAGGCG
The DNA here is from genome assembly GCF_001266795.1 of Marinobacter sp. CP1. Taxonomy (NCBI): domain Bacteria; kingdom Pseudomonadati; phylum Pseudomonadota; class Gammaproteobacteria; order Pseudomonadales; family Marinobacteraceae; genus Marinobacter; species Marinobacter sp. CP1. The sequence continues at coordinate 4,447,263 of NZ_CP011929.1, read as the reverse complement.
ATCGCGGTCCCGCAATGACGAATCAACACGTTCGTCACCGATCAGGTCCCGCAGCTCCGACAGTACCGCCGGTTCCAGTTGACGGCCACGTAGAGCAGAGCGCCGGCGTTTGACCATCTTATCGTCTGTGCTCATTGTTGTTGACCAGGCGCCGAGGTATCAAAGACAGCCTTGTTAGCTGACTTGACTAGTTACTGATCATTGAAGCATATGAGACTGGGATTACGCCAGACGATGGAAAGCGGGATGAAGAGATCGAAAACTCGGCCTCGTATATCTTTATCCGCATTTTGACTAGAGTTAAAAGAGCAGTTGATACCCTCAGCCAAAGCGAACGGACTTGCCCCATGAAACCGGATGACCGAATAGCACTCTTCAGTCTTGATTGCGGCAGCGACTTTGCCTCGCAAGTGGCCGCCCACCTGGGCGTACCCCTGGGCAAACATGAGGAACGGGATTTCGAAGACGGCGAGCACAAGATCCGCACGCTGGAGACGGTTCGCAACCGGGATGTATTCGTGGTCCAGTCCCTCAACAGCAGCGATGGCCTCAGCACCAACGACAAGCTCGTGCGTCTGCTGTTTTTACTGGCCAGTCTTCGGGACGCTGGCGCCGGCCGAATCAATGTCGTGGCGCCCTACCTTTCTTACTCCCGCAAGGACAGGAGAACCAAGCCCCATGATCCTGTCACCACCCGCTATGTCGCCCAGCTCTTCGAGGCTGTGACGATCGACACCATGGTGACCGTGGACGTTCACAACCGCGCCGCTTTCGAAAATGCCTTTCGCTGCCCGACAGTGCATTTGAGCGCCAGGGAAGCGTTCATCGACTACCTCCTGCCGGAACTCGGGGACAGGGAAATCACCGTAGCGTCCCCGGATATAGGGGGCGTAAAGCGTGCGGAACTGTTCCGCGAGTCATTGGCGAATCGGCTGGAGCGCCCCGTCGGCAGCGCATTTATGGAGAAGCATCGCAGCCAGGGCGAAATGAGCGGTTCTGCCGTGGTTGGCGATATCCGCAACCGCACCGTCCTGATCCTGGACGACCTGATCGCAGGAGGAGGCACTATGCAGCGGGCTGCGGAAGCGTTCAGAGACCAGGGCGCGGAGGACGTGATCGCCATCGCCACGCACGCTGTGTTCACTGACGATACCGGGGAAAAACTGGCTTCGCCGGCATTGTCCCGGGTGATTCTCGGCAATACGGTCACTCCGTCACTGCCGTCCAAATCACTGAAGACCAAGGTTGAGCTGGTGGATATTACTGCCGGCATAGCCGATACCATCACTGCATTGCATGAAGGCAGGGATGTGACAGATCTGGAGTCCTGAATCCGGGTTTCTTGGGCGCCATCGCTTCAGCCGCCAGCACCTTTGCCGAAATCGGAGGCTATGTTCAGGTAATCCAGCGCTTTTTGCCGCCATGGCCCGCGCCTCTCGCGGAAATCGTCGTCCAGGTGCCAGATCGCCAGCTTGGCCCGTTCTGTGGCTCGGTCAGGCAGACATGCTCCGGCCGCAAATCACCATGGGCCTCAACGAGGATGCCGGCCTTTGCGCGATCCGCAAAGACCGCCGAGTGTTTTTCAATCAGTGTCATTTGCTGGTCACGGACCCGTTTGACCCTGTCCTCCGGAAGGGAGTAATCAATCAACTGTTGGTAGTGATCGTCGATGCCCTCCCGCAAGCGCTCCAGGTACTGGTTCCCCGAGAGCCGGACGCTTGCGGCATCCAGATAAAAACGGGCAAGCAAGTCGGCCGCCGCCGTGACGCGCTGGTATTCCACGGCTGAGGACTTGATCTGTTTTTCCAGCATCGCAGTCTCTGGCAGGCGATGCATGACCACCAGCCAGTCGACGGGAATGCCCTCCGTGCCCAACCTCAGCTCACCACCTGCCTCAATCACAGACTCTAGCAGCCTGTCGGACTTAACCAAGCAGTATCGACATGAGATAATCGGGGCAACACGGGCCACAACCGGAATTCACTGATGGGACATTTCGTAATAGCTGACCGGGACACCGACTTCCTGCTTCCACCGTCTGTTCAAGACTGGTTGCCTGAAGACCATCTGGCCCGTTTTGTCGTCGAGGTCGTTGATCAGCTCGATCTGTCTGAGCTAACGCGGCAGTATGCCGGGCGCGGCTCACGGGCCCATCATCCTGCCGTATTGCTCAGCTTGTTGATTTATGGATACGCGACCGGCGTTTTCTCCAGCCGCAAGATTGAGCGCGCTACCCACGACTCGATTGCGTTCCGTTACCTGGCGGCCAACACGCATCCGGATCACGACACGATCGCCACCTTCCGCCGTCGCTTTCTTCCTCAGGTTGAGGCTCTGTTCGTGCAGGTCCTGCTGCTGGCGCGGGAAATGAATCTGGTGAAGCTGGGGCGGATCGCCCTGGATGGTACCAAGGTAAAAGCGAACGCCAGTAAGCACAAAGCGCTGTCCTATGCCCACGCAAATAAGATTGAGGCGCAGCTCAAGGCGGAAGTGAACGCACTCGCCGCTCAGGCGGAGGCCGCAGATCAGGCACCAGTACTTGAGGGTATGGATATCCCCGCCGAAATCGCCCGGCGTGAAGCCCGATTGGAAGCGCTGGCAGACGCCAAGCGGGCCATAGAGGCGCGAGCACAAGAACGCTTTGATCAGGAGCAGGCCGACTACCAGCAAAAACAGGCCAAACGGCAGGCCCAGAGGGACGCCGGAAAAAAGCCCCGGGGCCGGGCACCTAAACCACCGCAGCCCGGCCCTCGGGATACCGATCAAGTGAACCTGAGCGATGACGAATCGCGCATCATGCCCGTCTCCGGCGGGGGCTTTGAGCAGTGTTATAACGCTCAGGCCGGAGTGGATACCGAGACGATGCTGGTTGTCAGTACCCACATGACCCAGGCGACAAACGACAAACAGCAGATTACTCCAGCCCTGACCCAGATAGGTGCGTTGCCGCAGGCCCTGGGCACCGTCACTGATCTGCTGGCCGACACGGGCTACTTCAGTAAAACCAATGTTCAGGCGTGCCGGGAAAATAACATCCAGCCGTCACTGGCGGTGGCCCGCGATCAACACCATCTGTCCGTATTTGATCGATTCGCAGCCGATGAACCAGCGCCTGTCACGAACGACCCGGTGGTGCAGATGAAACACCGGCTCACTACCCAATCTGGGCGAGCGCTGTACGCCTTGCGAAAACAAACAGTGGAGCCCGTGTTCGGAATTATCAAGCAGGTGATGGGCCTGAGGCAGTTCTCGATGAGGGGGCTGAAGAAGGTTGCAGGCGAATGGACGTTAGCCACGCTGGCATGGAACGTAAAGCGTATGAGCGTGTTGAAAATGGCGGTGTGAGGGCCTTTTGCCGCCATTTTAAGGCCTTTCATGGTGTACTTTAGGTGCCATTGAGGCCAATCTGTGCACCCCGATGGCCACTTGCGGTGAAAGTCGGGAGCCAAGCGAACAAGATCACTTTAAACGCTGTCTGTCAGGTGCAAGTCCGACAGGCTGCTAGCAGAGTATGTGACCCGGGTGGATAATGACAAGGGCGGCCTGGTGTCGGCCTGGAGAATAAAGGTGGCACCGGATAACAAAGCGCTCTGGTGAAACCGCCCCTGTGGTGGTCTGATGGGTATTAAGTTGTTACGGTCGCTATCACACCGGTACTATTATGAACGCCATATAAATGCCATTATCAGACCCTGTTTGCTGCCACCCGTTATCCAGATACCAGATAAAAGCACACTGCCGATGGACGAACAAACCCACCTGAGAACCCGCTCCTACCTGGTGGCCCGTCACCAGCATCCGGCCTGGAAGCTTCTGTCTGCCACCCGCGGGCCCCTGGTACTTAGTTGCCTGCAGGCACTGATGGAAACAAACCGGGAAGAAATCCTGTTCGAGGATGCCCAGCAAATGCTGACGGATATCCTGCGTGAACACGCCAACAGCGACGACCTGAAGCTGTCCCCCGACGACCCGGCAGCCGATGCCAGGAAAGAACTACGCTCCTGGATTCGCAAAGGGCTGATAGTGGAACGGGACGGCCGGCTGATGGCCACCGATGCCCTGCAAAAAGCCCTGGCCTTTGTTGAGGGCCTCGATGAAAAGATCATGACGTCCACCGCCTCTCGCCTCGCCACGGTACAGCGGGAAATTGAAAACCTGGAAACCCGTCTGAACCCGAATGCCCAAAGCCGTGCGGACCATATACGCCGCAAAATAAGAGACCTGGAGCACGAACTGGCCGACGTGGAAGCCGGTCGATTCAAGGTGCTGGAGGGGGCCGAAGCCGCAGAAGGCATCCGCGAAGTCTACAATCTTGCCACCAGTCTGCGAGCGGACTTTCGCCAGGTGGAGGACTCCTATCGGGACGCAGACCGTCAGTTACGCCAATCCATCGTCAGCGAACAGCATCACCGTGGCGAAATCGTTGACCGCTTGCTGGACGGCCACGACACCCTGCTGGAAACCGCCGAGGGCAAGGTATTCCACAACTTCAGTGAGCAACTTAGCCGTTCCATCGAGCTGGACAACATGAAACACCGGTTGCGTACCATCCTGAAGAATCCGGCAACCCGCCACGCCCTGTCCCGACAGCAACAGGATGAATTGCGCTGGCTCGTGATCCGGCTGATACAGGAGTCCGCTGCTGTCATCCGCGCCCGGGCCCGCAGCGAAAAAGACGTCAAAGGGTTCCTGAAAACCGGGCTGGCCGCCGAGAACCACAGAGTCGGCGAACTGCTCAATGGTATACTGAACACCGCACTTAACATCGACTGGTCCAGCCACAAGGTCCGCAAAGGCGACACGCCTCTGCCGCCAATTGCCGTGGCGGTTTCCAGCCTGCCGCTGGTTGAGCGGCTCAGATTCAAGTCCGCCACTGAAGAGCAGGCACAAGGCCTCGAGTTGACCGATCAGGGCGTCAACCTCGACGACGTCGACGAAGAGTTCTGGCGGGCATTTGACGGTCTTGACCGGGAAGCCCTGTACCAGGAAACCGTGGAACTGCTGAAAGTCACCGACCGCCCCATGAGCATCGGCGACCTGGCGGCTCACCTGCCGCCCACTCACGACCTGGAAACCATTGCCCTGTGGCTGGCCATGTCCCGTGAGGCGGAGGTGGAAATCACCGACGACCGGGAAGCCGTGGATATTACCGACAGCAACGGACACCGGCTGCGCTTCCACGTGCCGCAACTGGCGCTAACCCGACAAGACGCAGAAGCCATCGACTGGGAGCTGTAAACCCGCATGTCTGACTATTTTGACCGCCTGACAAGCCAGGCAGACGACCAACAAGGCCGGGACGAGCCGCAACAGACATCAGAGGCACTGGCCCATGTCGATCAGCAAACGCCTCTGACGGAGGCCAGCCACTACACGCCCGGCAATGTGAAAGCCACCGCCCAGGAGCTGCTGAAATACGGGTTGCTGGAAGCAGACCGTAAGCCCAACCTCTACCAGGTTGCCACCACCCAGACCGCTGCGATCAACCAGATCCTGGAACCGTTCGACCTGCGCCTGAAAGTGGACGACGTACGTGGACTGGCTTTCCTTGTCGTGTCAGACCGGCTCTTCAGCGAAGGCCAAGAAAACGACGACGAGTGGTCCCACCCCCTGGTGCGCCGCCAGCGTCTGACCATGGAACAGTCCCTGCTGGTGGCCATACTACGCCAGCACTTTATCGCCCACGAACAGGAAACCGGTCTCGGTGCCGGCGAAGCCACTGTGGAACTGGATGAGCTACTGCCCCAACTGCAGCTGTACCTGGGCGACACCGGCAGCGACACCCGCGACCAGAAACGCCTGCGCAGCCTGCTGGACAACCTCAAGAGCCACGGCATTGTCTCGGACATCGACGCCAACGACCAGGTGGTCGTTCGCCCTATCATCACCCACCTGGCGAACCCGGAAAATCTGCAGAACCTGCTCCACCATTTCCGACAAATGGCCGGCCAGTCCGCCCCGCAAGACGCTGACGGAGAGGATGTATGAGCCTGCCCCAGACCGACCTCTTTGCCGCTGACATCCTGCCGCCCACGGCCTATATCCTGACCCACCTGGACCTGTATAACTGGGGGCCCTTCGGTGGACGGCACTGCGCGGAGATCGACCCGAAAGGCACCGCCATTATCGGCCCCACCGGCAGCGGCAAGACCACGCTGGTGGACGCGTTGATGACCCTGTTGACTCACCAGCCCCGGTACAACCTGGCCTCCACTGGCGGCCATGAAAGCGACCGTGACCTGATTTCCTATATTCGGGGCGTATCCGGTGCCGGTAACAATACCGGCGACAACAGCCATATCGCACGCGCTGGTAAAACCGTAACAGCCGTGAGCGCCCGCTTCTCCAACGGTAACAACGCTATTCGCATCGGGGCGCTGTTCTGGATCGACGGCAGCAGCTCTGCCGCCAGCGACCTGAAACGCCTATGGCTGTTTTCAGAAAGGGATGACCAGAGTCTGGACAACTGGCTGGCCATTCACCACGAGGGTGGCGCCCGGGAGCTCAAGCAACACGCCGGGGATAACCCAGGCTTACAGGCCAACGACAGTAAGAAAGCCTACCTGGCCCAAGTACGGCGATTTTTTGAAGTGGGGGAAAATGCCTTCACTCTGCTCAACCGCGCCGCGGGCCTGAAGCAGCTCAACAGCATCGACGAAATCTTCCGGGAACTGGTGCTGGATGACCACTCGGCGTTCGACCGGGCGGCAGAGGTGGCCAGTGAGTTTGACGACCTGGCCGCGATCCACAGCGAACTGGAAACCGCCCGAAAACAACACCAGTCGCTGCTACCCATAGCGGAAACCTACGAAAAGCACCAGAGTGCCACCAGAGAGCTTGACCAGCAGCTGTTATTGAAAGACATCCTGCCGATCTGGTTCGCACAAACCGGCTACGAGCTGTGGAGCACCCGCAAACAGGACCTGGAACGTCAGCTTGATAAGGGCAGAGAAACCCTCGAGTCATTGAGCAGCAATGTTAAGCAACTCAACAGCAAAGCCGATACCCTGAAAGACATATACCTGCAGGCCGGTGGTGCCAGCATAGAGCAGCTAAAGGAGCAGATCTCCCAACAGAAGCGCTGGGTAGGAGAACGGGGCCGACACGCCAGGGACTACCAGACCCTGACCGGCAAGCTTGACCTGGACAGCACACTGAGCTCCGAAGCACTGGCCCGGAACCGCCAGCTCGGTGAGTCAAAGCTGGCCGAACTGTCCGAACTTGCGGACACTCAGGACGAATTCCTGCTCGACCTGCGTTTTCGTCACGGTAAGCTCAATGAAACCCTGACGGAAATCACCGAAGAAATCGACCGCATCAAGGCCCGGCCCGGGTCCAACATCGACGGACGTTACCAGGAATTCCGCAGCGAACTGGCCCAGGACCTGAACCTGGACGAAAGCATTCTGCCGTTCGTGGCAGAACTGGTGGAAGTCAAAGCCGAAGAACGTGACTGGCGTGGCGCCATTGAACGGGCTATCGGCGGGCACCGCCTGCGCCTGCTCGTGCCACCGGCCGCCATGCAATCGGCCCTGGACAGGGTCAACAGCCGTGACAACCGCCTTCATGTGCGACTGCTGGAAGCCCAGGCACCCCAGGCCACGGCACAGTTCATGAAGGATGGCTTCACCCGCAAGCTGAACTTCAAGGACCATCCTCACCGGGAAGCCCTGAAACAATTGTTGGCCGAAATCGACCGACACTGCGTGGACTCTCCCGAAACCCTGCGCCAGACACCCCATGGCATGACCCAACAGGGCCTGATGTCCGGCAAGAAGGGCTATTTTGAAAAACGGGACAACCAGCGGCTCGACAAGGGCTGGATGACCGGCTTCAACAACCGTGACCGTCTCTCCGCGCTCAACAACGAACTGAGCGAAACCCGTAAGAAAGCGGACGCTCTGGGGCGGCAACTCGAATCAGCCCGCCGTAATCTCAGGGACACAAATGATCAGATAAGGCTTTACGAACTCCTGGGCGAAACCGAGTTCCGCACCATCAACCTGCCCAGCGCACAACGTGAACTCGATGCCCTGCAAAGCCGGCTGGAAGCACTGACCGCTCCGGACTCGGATGTGGAAAAAGCACGGGGGGAATTTGAAGCGGTTCGCCAGCAACTAGAAGAAGGCCGACAACAGCTGTCGAACCAGGAAACCGCCCTCGCCCTGCTGAAAGAAAAGCGCAACCAGGCCACGGACCGCTGCACAGAACTGCTGGACCGGCTTGGCGATGGCCTCACAGACGACCAGCAAAGCCTGGCAACCAGACACTTCCGCACCCCGAAAGCGGACCAGTACGAACGACTGGAAGCCCTGGAGCGGGACCAGCGAGAGCAACTGGACAAAGTCATTGGGAAGCTGGGCAAACAGATCCAGAGTTTTGAACTCAGCCTGACCCAACTGATGGAAAAGGCGCTCACCATTGATACCGGGGCGCTGATTGAAACCGGCAGTAATATCCAGGACATTCCGGAATACCTGGAACGCCTGCGGGTACTGGAGGAAGAAGCCCTTCCCCAGAAGCTGGAGCGATTCCTCAGCTATCTGAACCAGTCGTCGGATCAGGGCGTGACCCAACTGCTGGCTCAAATACAGAACCAGGTGGCCATCATTGAAGAACGTATCGCCGATCTGAACGCCACACTGCGGCGGGTCGACTTCCACCCTGGCCGCTACCTGCGCCTGGAGCCCCGCCGGGTTACCCATGAATCCCTCCGCAGGTTGGAACGCGCACAACGGCAGCTGCGGGCGGATGCCCTGAAAGGCGACCAGGGCGAAAGCCATTTCAAGGCTCTGCAAAACATGGTGGCCTTGCTGCGGGACGCGGCAGACAACAAGCGCACCGTGGGTGCCCGGGCTCTGCTGGACCCGCGCTACCGGCTGCAGTTCGAAGTTTCGGTGCTGGAACGCGAGTCCGGCTCGGTGATCGAGACTCGCACCGGCTCCCAGGGGGGCAGCGGCGGCGAAAAGGAAATCATCGCCAGCTACATTCTTACCGCCTCCCTGAGCTATGCGCTTTGTCCGGACGGCGCCACCCAGCCACTGTTCGGAACCATCTTGCTGGACGAGGCCTTCTCCAAGAGCTCCCACGCCGTAGCCGGCCGCATCATCTCGGCTCTCAACGAGTTTGGCCTGCACCCACTGTTCGTCACGCCCAACAAAGAGATGCGACTGCTACGGGCCCACACCCGCTCTGCCATCCTGGTTCACCGCAAGGACCTGCGGGCCACCCTTACCTCACTGAGCTGGGAAGAACTGGAGGCCCACGCGGAGAAAATGACCCGGAAAGCCCATGAAATCCCCGGCTGAACTGGCAAGCCGCCTGGCCCGCCAATGGCAGAACGCGGACCTGCGCGAACAGCGCCTGCTCCGGCCTCAGAGCTGGCCATTAACCCTCCCCATCGGCAAGCCCACGGGCGCGACGGTACGGGAGAAGGTCACACAGGTACGAGAACACCTGCGGCAATGGCGGGAGGTCACCACCGGGCAGGTCCAGTGGCAGCTGGTCCGCTTCAAGAGCACCAGCGAAGCCATCGACATTCCCACCCACTGGACACTGGACACTCCCAGCCAGTGGGTGCAGGCCGCGGGCAGCAGTGAAGTCAGGCGGGAATACGACACACTCAGCCGTCTCGCCTCTGTTCTGGACCCGCGATTTCACTCACTGGTCATACGCCGGCGCAGCCTGGTCATGGATAAGCCGGAAAGCGACGTTATTCGCAGCGGCAAGGTTGCCCTTCAGCTCCAGCCAGGCTGCGCCGAAGGAAAACCCCTCAGGGCACTGTCTATTGCCGGCACCGACAGCAAGTTCTTCGAGCGCAACCGCCAGCTTGTAACGCTGATGCTGGACATTCTGTTCGACGGCCAGGCCAGCGAAACCGGGCTGGAAGCCTTTCTGGGCGCTGAAGACGACGGCCACCACTGGTTACTGGTCGCCGACCTTGATGGCTCGTTGTTGCCCTTCACGCAAATGCGGGTCCGGGCCCACGAACTCCAAAGCACGCCTTTACCTGGCGAACGGTTGATACTGGTTGAAAACGAACGCTGCCTTCACCAGTTGCCCAGGGTCTCCGGTACGGTCTCGGTACTTGGGTCGGGCCTGAACCTGTCCTGGCTCAACGCAACATGGCTGAAAGATCGGGCGACCGCCTATTGGGGCGACATCGATACCTGGGGACTGACCATGCTGGCCAGCGCCCGGAAACACCTCCCGCTTCTCACACCACTGCTGATGGACAGGATTACCTTCGACACGTTCGCCGACGCAAGTGGTGTTGAAGAACCACAGCCTGCCCCCTCGATCACTCCGCCAGGATTGACCGGAAGCGAGGCTAAGCTTTACCAACGTCTGAGACAGGCAGACCGGGGCCGGCTGGAGCAAGAGTTTCTGCCGGTCTGTGTTGTTCATAGGGCCATTGGCGACTGGGTCGATCGCTCCGCAGAATAACATCAACAAAATAGTCCAACGCGCTCAAGATCTTGCGCAGTGCTCACATGTATCAGGTTTTAACGATTCTTCGGCGTTGAATTGCAAGCCAGAAACCTATCGGTGTACACTAAACGTGTACACAAAAGAAGGAGAAAGCATGCAGACCATTAATGTCCGGGAAACGCGGGAAAAGCTTTCTAATCTATTAGACGCGGTAGCCGCTGGAGAAGAGATTGTTATTCTTCGCCATGGTAAACCAGCAGCGCGGCTGACGGCAGCCTATCCGGAAACTATTCAGTTTCTGGATCGTTCAGGGCTAAGAGCTTCGCTACCGCCTTCTCGAGAAAGTTCTGCACAGACGGTGCGAGAGCTCAGAGACGAAGAGCGCTATTGATGTACTACTTCGACACCAGTGCCGTTCTACCCTACTACCGCCAAGAGCATGCTAGCGATAGCATTCAAGCCTTGCTTGAATTGCAGACCAAGCCAGTTCTGATCAGTCATTTAACAGAAGTGGAAGTTGCAAGTGCCTTGGCCCGTTGGGTTCGCATGGGGGAGCTTAGTGAGCCCCAGGCAAATCGCATCGAAAGTGCCTTCCATGATGATGTCAGCCACGGCCGCTTCACCCTCTGCTCTATTGAATCAGACCATTACCGTCGAGCCGGGCATTGGATCGGGACACGAAAGACAAGTCTGAGGACATTGGATGCACTCCACCTGGCCTGCGCGGAGTCTAATCAGGCTTGTTTGATCAGTGAGGACGAAGCGTTGCTGAACGCGGCCGTTTTTTTTGGCATAGACGCGCGCCTTGCCTCAAATGGCAGCTGAGCACTATGGGCAGGAAGCTGAGTCTACTTAAGCTGCTGTAACAACACGGAAATAAATTGGAGGCGCGGGTCGGAATCGAACCGGCGTACACGGAGTTGCAGGACGAACTTTCTGAATCAATTTTCCGCAATAAATACAGAAGCTTACCGACTCCTTCTCACGAACGCTGCACGCTCAGTTACGCATCATAAAGTCATTTACAATCAATCAGTTATATTTTCATTTTTTGGGTGATTTTCAGCTCACCGCCTCCTTCGGCTCGATAAGACCTTCTATCCATCAGGTAGTCCCCGTGTAGTGGTCAACTCATCCCGGACAGTATTTTAAGGTTTTCCTCAGCCGCAACCGGCGAAATGCCGTCGTTGAATGTGTGCGGTCGCTGTCGGTTGTAGTAGTCCATCAGATAGCCACCCACATCTTTTTTCGCCTCGGGGAGGTTCCGATATCCTAGAGCCGGTATCCATTCAGATTTCAGGCTCCGGAACAGTCTCTCCATCGGTGCGTTGTCCCAGCAGTTGCCACGTCGGCTCATGCTTTGTGTCATTCGATAGCGCCAGAGCCTCTGACGGAACTTACGGCTGGCATACTGACTTCCCTGGACGCCCTTCTAAGAGTCAAGCAGCAATTCTCGACTGGCCAATCTCACGTTGCCGGTGGCGTAAAAGATAGAACAGCTCTCGCGCTATGTAACGTTTTAGACAACGGATAGCTTCCAACTTTGAATGCCCTTCTGTTAGTCGTCTTGCAACGTACTCCTGGGTTTTAACATCAAGCCGAAGCCTGCCGATCGCAATTATGTGCAGTGCACTGTTGGCTGCGCGATCGCCTCCTCGGTTAAGCCTGTGGCGCTGCGTCTTTCCGGAAGATGCCGGTATGGGATTGACCCCGCAAAGCGCAGCAAAACTGGCTTCGGAGCCAAGTCGATCAGGGTTGTCACCTGCGGTAATCAACAGCTGCGCCGCCGACTCATAACCGACAGCTGTTCTTGCAACCAAGTCGGGCGCAAGTTCGTCCACGATGGCCTTGATCATGGTATCCAAGTCCGCGATCTCGTCATGTAGCTCTACATATCGGCGAGCGAGGGACTTCAGGGCTATCCGATAGGCCGTCATGACGTCTCGGTATCCGCCTAGCCCGGATTTCTCATGAAGAAGGTAGCATGAGGAAGGAAGAAGCGGCTTAAAGTGTTAGAATTCAAGTTCCTACACAAAAACCCACACTAAAAGCCGCTATCCAAAATGGTACCTCAAAAACTGACCTTCTCGCCACTCTCCCGCCGCCAGATTGAAGCCGATTTCTCCGGAGGCCATATCACCTCGGATGCCGGTGTGTTGTTACTGCGCGAAGTCGATAAACAACACCGGCTAACCCAGCGACTGGCCGAGACGCTGACCGACCAGCGGGATGCCCGCATGATTCGTCATGGGCTCAACACCATGATCCGGCAGCGCGTCTACGGCGTGGCCAGCGGCTACGAAGATCTGAATGATCATGAAGCGCTTCGCTTTGATCAGGCACTACAAACCGCCACGGGGAATGCCTCGACTCTGGCCGGCAAGTCCACGCTTTGTCGAATGGAGCAGGCGATGGATCGGCAAACCATTGTCAAAGCGCATGAGTTGCTCTGGCACCACTTTATCGAGCAGCATGAGAAGCCGCCCAAGGAAATCGTGCTGGATTTTGACGGCACCGATATTCCGGTGCACGGCGACCAGCCGGGTAAGTTCTTTAACCGGTATTACGACCATCACTGCTACTTCCCGCTTTACGTCTTCTGCGGTAGGCACTTGCTGGTGAGCTATCTGCGCACCAGCAATCGAGGTGATGCCCGGCACAGCTGGGCCATTCTGGCGCTGCTGGTGCGATTTATTCGCGAGTATTGGCCACAGACCCGGATCGTGTTCCGGGGCGACTCCCACTTCAGCAAGCCCCGACTGCTGGCCTGGTGCGATCGCAACCAGGTGGATTACATCGTAGGCATGGCCCGCAACCAGCGGCTGGAGGCGCTTGCCGCCCCAGCCATGGACAAAGTCCGGACCTACTACGAGGCTCATGGCCATAAGCTCGCCAGCACCTTCCGCTTCCGCTACAAAGCCCGAAGCTGGCATAAGCCACGCTGGGTGGTTGCGCGCCTGGAATATGGCCCTCAAGGCCCGAACCCCCGGTTCGTTATCAGCTCCCGCTACGATGACGGATTCAAGCTCTACTACGAACAGTATTGCGCACGGGGTGATATGGAGAACCGGATCAAGGATCAACAACTGGATCTGTTTGCCGGTCGCACCTCCAGCACACACTGGTGGACCAACCAGTGGCGGCTGATCTTATCCGGCTTCGCCTACACCCTGTTCGAGCGTTTGCGGGTGCATCTGAAAAACACGCCCTTCGAACGTATGAGTGCCGGCACCTTGCGCTTGAAGCTGATCAAGGTTGGCGCAGTCATCATCCGCAACACCCGCCGAATACGGGTGTTGATGAGTGATAGCTATCCACACAAGAACGATCTCTCAGCACTGGTTCAGCGCTTGGTGCCCCAGTAGATAATCGGGCTCCCCCGGCCCGATACCAATGGGGGAAAGGGGGAGTTGTGCCTGAATGCCGGAAACTGGCTAAATAATCGCCAACTTCGACCATGACCACTCGGATCTGGCACTACCAGGCTTGGTCTGCGAAGGTTGTTGGAGCACTATGAGAAATCCGGGCTAGATCGGGACGCGATGATGCCAACGTCCGGATAAGTTGCATGCGCGTCATGCTCCTAAGCTGGTCCCGTAACTCCTCCGGTGCGGAGACAATCTGGGTTTGAATCATCTGAAGCGCTACCCTGCGGGCTGCGATCGCTGTCTTTCGACAGACTTTCAGAACACGCAAGGATTCAACCATGCCGTCACGTGTCTTCGGTGTTACCGTACGAATGCCCGCAAAGGCCGCGTGCGCAGCATTCTCAGCATCAATGCTGTCGTCTTTGCCCCGCTTGCGGCGGACGGATTTATCGGGACTTGTAACCTCCAGAGTCGTGATGCTGGCCTGCTGTAAATAGCGCAACAGACCCGCGCCATAGGTTCCTGAGCATTCAATCCCTATTCTGGTGACGTCGCCAAAGCTGCGCATCCACGCCAACATGGTTTTATAACCATGGCGCGTCGCTGGAAAGGTGTTTGTTCCGAGAACCTGGTCATGACCATCAACCGCGGCAGCAACATGCAGATCTTTATGGGTATCAACACCACCGACAATCACCGGGCGAACATCCTGCTGTAAAGACATGACGAAGCTCCTGGCTATCTATTTGAAGATGGCTTCACCATGCACGATAGCCTGGACACGACAGTAACGAGACAGGCTGTCAGGCCCTTCTTGAGTCACATGCATCGGCGGGGTGAAACCCCTGCCGCTAGGTGTTCTCGGAATTCCGACAGGTCCAGGGAAAGACACATATCTGGGTCGATCGGAGTGCGGGTCAGGAAACCCGAGAACACTTGCGACACCCAGTATTTCAAGTTGAGCCAAAATCAGAAATACCCGGCACTGACAGTATTACTATCTGAGTGGAACATGACCTTTTCTGGTTGACCACGCTGTTCCCAGGCGTGATCCAGAGCCTTGACCACCAAATCGGCATCGGGGCTGGATGACATCGCCCAACCAACAACTCGTCGGGCATACAAATCCAGAACGACAGCCAGATAACTCCACCGCTGGCCGCTCCAGACATAGGTGATGTCACCACACCACGCCTGATTGGGCCGGCCTAACGTAAACTCACGAGCCAGATGGTTCGGGATATCCGGTCGCTCAACGGTCGCCTGCTTGTAGGCGTGAGGACCCGGCTGCTTACAGATCAGCCCCAGTTCACTCATCAATCGTCGAACCTTGAAGCGCCCAATAACAACGCCGTCGTCATTGAGCATGCCCTTGATCGTTCTACTGCCGGCAGAGCTGCGGCTCTTGGTAAAGAGGCGGTTTACCTGAGCCTTCAGGGCCAGACGCTCAACATTCACGTGCTTCCGCCGTTGGCGGTACTCGTAATAGCTGGAACGGCTGATATCAAACGCATTGCAGACCATTTCAACAGGCATTTGCTCACTCAACTGGTCTATCAGCGCGTACGATTCATGTCGTCCGACATCAAGAGAGCGGTAGCCTTTTTTAGTATGTCTTTCTCCTGTTGAAGGCGCTTGCAGCGGGCTTCCAGCTCCTGAATACGGCGCTGCTCCGGGGTTAACGCCTTGCCCTTCGGGGTGACACCGTCACGCTCCTCGGTCAGTTGGTTAACCCAGCGCCGGATAGCGCTTTCGCCAATTCCCAGGGACACGCTCGCCTGGGGAATCGTGTAACCTTGATCAAGCACCAGGCTGGCTGCTTCCTGTTTGAACTCAGGAGAAAAAGAACGTCGCTTTCTGGTCATCAGACACCTCGTTTATGGTGGCGATCTTACCACCTACGCTGGTGTCCGGAATCATTGAACCACTACACCGCCCTTTAACACATCACAAACATTTTGCGTGCAGAACGCTGCTAGTTTTGTACAGGCGTGTTGTCAGTGCCCCAAGTTGCAAACCGTTATCTTAGTCCCTGCACGGTTGGGACGTTTATTCCACCTTCCTAGCGAAAACGGCTCAATTGCTTTCGAAGCAGTTGGACTATTACCTGAAACTTTTGGAGCTACACCACTGATGGCTATTAAAAAAGACGAACTGACCTCACACTACGCATGCATTCCCAACGCGACATTGCAGGATCCTCGACTAAAGCCAGAAGCACTGGGAGTCCTCGTATTTCTTTTATCCTTGCCCGAAGACTGGATTATCCGAGCCGCCCAAATTAGGCGGAAATTTAATATCGGGAAATTCGTTCAACAAAGAATTTTTCGGGAGTTGGAGCGGGCCGGATATCTGGTAAAAGAGAAGGAAAAAGACAAGGCTCGGACTAAAGACGGTCGCTGGACCTGCCGGATTACAATTTTTCAAACCTCTCAAAAACCACTGACGGACGAAGATGGACAAGCTTGGAATAGCAAGTAAGGACTGGTAACAGAAAAGGCTTGGATGTCATCCGCGTATTGGTAAATTAAATCGCGCTAGGTACCTTTGGCCTGCGCCCACTACAAATGGAAGAAAAAGGGATGTACGGAAAGGTCGCAAAGCGAACGTTCAGTCGCAGTGCAAAACCATAGTCACTTGTATCCAGTTGGGGCTAGGGAAACTCTGTTTAACTCACTTGTGTGCTTCCAATAGCGCCTTCACATGCTTGCCGCAGCCATGTTGTGGTCATAGCTCATCTCATTATGTACCAGTGCCCAGGCAGAGGCCGGATAAACGTGCCAGTGGTGGCGCCACCAAGCTCGGGACTCGCCGGTAAGGGCATTCCAGCCAAAGCAACACCGCCACCGGCAGCAGGCGCGCTGGCCATGTGCCAGCGGTCAGATCAGCCGCTATATCAGGGCGGATCAGTTATCGCTGGTGTCCGACAGGTAGGCGCCGTCCTCGTCATGGACTTCCTGGCCGGTCACCGGCGGGTTGAAGGCGCAGATCAGGCGCATGTCCTCGGTGCCACCGTACAGGGTGTGCCTGTCGTGGTTGTCCAGGGCGTAGAGGGTACCGTCGGTAATCTCGTGAACTTCACCCGTGGCGAGGTCCTTGATGCGCCCGTTACCGGCAACGCAGTAAACGGCTTCCAGGTGGTGCTTATACCAGAAAGTGTGCTCGGAGCCTGCCTTGATGATGGTTTCGTGGAAGGAAAATCCCATTCCGTCCTTCTTGAGCAGCAGGCGGCGGCTGGTCCACTGCTTGTCGCTGACTTCACGCTCGGTACCAATAATGTCCTGAACTTTAACGATTTTCATGGGCGTATCTCATGATTGGTTGGCCAGAATCGGGTTAGACACCGTTATAGTATAAACATTAGGCATCTATATATTTCAAGCGGCCCTTTCCTCCCGCCACTGGTCATACCCCACCAGGGCGCTTTGGATGGGGCCTCCAGCTTCTGCAGCTCCCCTTTGGTGAAGGTTGTGGTCGTGAGGGCAACTCAGGGCTGCTTACTGGTGGGCAACACTGACCTGACCATCGAAATTGCACCGAATGAACTTCACATGAGGTATGTGGCGCCTTACATGCAAAACTGATTCATCCGTTATAGGGTCAGCCTACGGGCTGGCCTTGTTTACTTTTGAAGGCGAAACCACCTCAGCCGGAGTGTGCCCGACGCTACTCCACGCTGCCATGTATCAAGTCCGTCAGGCCATGGCGCTGAGTGTTCGCCGGAAGCGGGTCAGGGCCAAACCAAAAAGGGTACCCCCGATAACGGCGATGGCCAGGAATTGCGGCCACACGGTGGCGAGGCCCGCGCCACGATAGAGGATGGCCTGGGCCAGCATTACAAAGTGGGTGTTGGGCGCGGCGAGCATGATGTACTGGACGGCCTCCGGCATGCTCTCGCGCGGCGTTGAGCCCCCGGAGAGCATTTGCAGCGGCAGCAGCACCAGCATGAGCAGCAGGGCGAACTGCGGCATGGAGCGGGCGACGGTGCCGAGGAAGATGCCCATCGAGGTGGTCGCGAACAGATGCAGCGCCGTCCCGACCAGGAACAACGCGAGCGAGCCTTCGATCGGCACGGACAGCCAGCCCTGCACGACGGCGGTGAGCGCGAAGGCGGTGGCGGCAAGGACGACCAGCGCCATCGCCCATACCTTGCTCGTCATGATCTCGAAAGGCGTCACCGGCATGACCAGCAGATGCTCGACGGTGCCGTGCTCGCGCTCGCGGATCAGCGCCGCGCCGGTGAGGACGATGGAGAGCATGGTTACGTTGTTGATGACCTGCATGATCGCGCCGAACCACGACTTGTTGAGCTGGGGATTGAAGCGCGCCCGGAGCGCCAGATCGACCGGCAGCTCCGGAATCTCGCGATAACGCTGCGCAAAGGCCCGCACCTCGTCGCTCACGATAGTCTGGATATAGCCGGTGCCAGTAAATGCCTGGCTCATGCGCGTGGCATCGACGTTCAGCTGGACCGTGGGCCGCCGCCCCGCCAGCAGGTCACGCTGGAAGTTCGGCGGGATGTCAAGGGCAAAGGTGTCTAGGCCGGCATCCATGCGGGCGTCCATCTCGGCCTGGTCGATCACCTCGGGGAGAACAAAGTACGGCGGGTAAAAGGCGCTGACGATGCGCCATGACAATGGCGAGCGATCCTCGTTCACCACCGCGATCGGCGCCTTGTTGAGGGTCTCCGGCATGGCCGTGGCCGCCGTGTAGACCGAAACGGTGAAGGCGTAGACAATCAGCACAAGCATGATCCGGTCGCGGATGAGGCTGCGCAACTCCTTGACACCGAGATGGAAAATATTGGCAAGGCGCATGGACTATCGCTCCTGCTTTTTGAGCAGCGCTGCGGACAGACCGATCAGAACCGGCACGGCCAGCGCCAGTGGGAGAAAGGCGGCATGCAGGTCGGAGAAGTTGAGGGCCTTCGAGAAGGTGCCGCGCGCGATCGTCAGGAAATGCGTGGTCGGATAGACCTCGCCGATCAGCCGGCCCATCCCTTCCAGGGACGAGACCGGGTCGATCATGCCCGAGAAATTCGCCGCCGGCAGGATGGTGAGTACCGCCGTGCCGAAGATCGCCGCGATCTGGCTGCGCATGAAGGTGGAGATCAGCAGCCCCACGGCCGTGGCGGCACCAACATAGAGCAGCGCACCCACCGCCAACGTCAGGAAGCTACCCTTCAGCGGCACGCCGAACACGGTCACCGCGAGTAGCGTAAGCAGCAGGAAGCTCAGGAAGGACAGGACCACGTAAGGAAACTGCTTGCCGAGCAGGAACTCGAGCCGCGTGGTGGGTGTGACATAGAAGTTGGTGATCGAGCCGAGCTCCTTCTCGCGTACCACGCTGAGCGCCGCGAGCATGGCCGGGATCAGCATGAGCAGCAGCGGGATCACCGCCGGCACCATCGCCACCAGGCTCTTGACGTCCGGGTTATAGCGGAACCGGGTCTCGATATTGACGAGCCCCGCCAAAGCCTCGCCGTAGCCGGCTTCGCGCGCCTTAGTCGCCAGCCAGTGGGCATGAATCCCCTGCACATAGCCGCGGACGGTCTCACCCCGTGTTGGCATGGCGCCGTCGATCCAGGCGCCGATCTCGACCCGCCGGCCCCGGGCGATGTCGCGCGCGAAGCCCGGCGGGATCTCGATCGCCAGACTGATGTCGCCTTCGCGCATTCGCCGGTCGAGATCGGCATAACCGGTAATCGGCGGCCGCTCGACGAAGTACCGTGAGCCGGTGAGGTTGAGCGTATAGTCGCGGCTGACGGTGGTCTGGTCGCGATCCAGCACCGCGAAGGTGAGATCCTCGACATCGAGGCTGATCCCATAGCCCATCACAAACATCAGGATGACGCTGCCGAGCAGCGCCAGCGTCAGCCGGATAGGATCGCGGCGCAGCTCCAATCCTTCGCGCCGGGCATGGCTGATCATGCGCCGGGGATCAAACATGCGCCGCCAGCCCTGGGGTTCGACATGGCCTGACGACGCGTCAACCGTATCGAGCGAAGCTGTTTGCCCCTCGTCGGCTTCGCCCGACGCCTCCTCCAGATGCGCCACGAATGCTTCTTCCAGGGTCTCCGCGCTCCGCTGCTGCACGATATTTGCCGGCGTGTCGGTGACCAGCACCCGGCCCGCATGCATCAGCGAGATACGGTCGCAGCGCTCGGCCTCATTCATGAAGTGCGTGGAGATGAAGATGGTCACCCCGTCACGGCGCGACAGCTCGACCAGCATCCGCCAGAAGGCATCGCGCGCCACCGGGTCGACACCTGAGGTGGGCTCGTCGAGGATCAGCATCTCGGGCTTGTGGATCATGGCCACTGCCAGCGACAGGCGCTGCCGGTGGCCGAGGGGCAGCCGGCCCGGCAGACTGTCGATCACAGCCGCCAGATCAAAGCGTTCAACCATTTCATCCACCCGCCCTGAAATCTCGGCAGCGGGCACCTGGAACAACCGGGCATGCAGCTCCAGGTTCTGCCGCACTGTCAGCTCGGTATAGAGTGAGAAGAACTGCGACATGTAGCCGACTCGGCACCGGGTCGCGAGGTCGTGCGGGTCCACCTCGTGTCCGAACAGCCAGGCCCGGCCTTCGCTCGGCGGCAGGAGGCCGGTCAGCATCTTCATGGTCGTGGTCTTGCCGCAGCCGTTGGAGCCGAGAAAACCGAAGATCTCACCCCGTGGGACACGCAGGTTCACATGATCGACCGCGGTGAACTCGCCGAAGCGCATGGTCAGATCCCGGGCCTCGATCGCGGTATCGCCATCCTCTGCCTGCCGTGGCGGAATCTCAACCGCCCGATAATCCCGGCGTTTTTCTTCCGGCAGCAGCCGGATGAAGGCTGCCTCCAGCGAATCCGCCCCCGTGCTGTGCAGCAGGTCTTCGGGCGTGTCGCTGGCCAGCACCCGCCCACCGTTCATTGCCGCCAGCCAGTCGAAGCGTGCCGCCTCCTCCATATAGGCCGTGGCCACCAGCACGCTCATGCCGGGACGGGAACGACGAATGCCGGCGATCAACCCCCAGAACTGGCGTCGTGAGAGGGGGTCGACACCGGTGGTCGGCTCGTCGAGGATGAGCAGGTCCGGATCGTGGATCAGCGCGCAGCAGAGGCCGAGCTTCTGCTTCATCCCCCCGGATAGCTTGCCCGCCGCCCGATCGAGAAACGGCTTGAGCCCGGTGGCCCATGTCAGCGCCTCAATGCGGCGCGCCCGTTCGCCGCCGTCATGCCCGAACAGGCGCCCGAAGAAGTCGAGGTTCTCGAACACCGAGAGCGTCGGGTAGAGGTTCCGCCCCAGGCCCTGCGGCATGTAGGCGATGCGCGGGCCGACTCCGCGGCGATGGCGCGCATCAGCCATGTCGCCGCCGAGCACCGCGACCTGTCCCGTCTGGACCGCGCGGGCGCCGGCGACCAGCGCCAGCAGGCTCGACTTGCCGACCCCGTCCGGGCCGATCAGCCCGGCCATGCAGCCCGCCGGGATATCGATGGTGACCTCGTCGAGCGCACACGCCTTGCCGTAGCGCAGGGACACATCCCGCAGGCGGGCAACCGGCACGTCAGCCCCCCCGTCATCCTCGATCTGTGCATGTGCCTCCCGGCTCATTGCGGCAGTCTCGTCTGCAGTTCAGGCGGCCAATCCACCCGCGGGTCGAGCCGCACATAGGCCATGCCCGGCAGGCCGGTCTTGACCTGGAGGAGGTGCTCTCTGAGCAGATCCGGGGCGATCCGCGCCTTGATGCGGAACATCAGCTTCTGGCGCTCTTCTTGCGTCTCCACCGCCTTGGGCGTGAACTGCGCGACGTCCGCCACGAAGGAGATTTCGGTCGGGACCACGTATTGTGGGGCGGCGTCGAGCACGAGCCGCGCCTCGGCCCCGAACGCGACCCGCCCGGCCTGTTCCGTCGGCAGGAAGAAGGTCATGTACACATCGGTGAGATCGACCATGTTCAGCACCACGCCGCCCGGGGAGAGGACTTCGCCGGGCTGAGCGACGCGGTACTGGACGCGCCCATCACGCGGCGATTTCAGCACGCTGTCGTCGATATCCGCCTGAATGCGCTGGAGGGTAGCCCGCGCCGCTTCCACCGAGGCCTCCGCGGCAATGACATCCGACTTGGCCCGCCCTATGGCGGCTTGCGCGGCCGCCGCCTGCGCCTCCGCGGCGCCGACCGCAGCCTTCGCCGCCGCGGCTGCGGCACGGTCGTCGTCGAGCTGCGCCTCGGAGGTGGCGTTTTTTGAGGCGAGCTCCCGGGTGCGGGCAAGCCGTTTTTGCGCGGCGTCGAGCTCGGCCTTCCTCTGGGCTATGAGCGCCTCGGCGGCCTGCTTCTCGGCCTCACGCTGGGTCACCAGGCTTTGCGCGGTCTCGATGCCGATGAGCGCCCGTTGCAACTGCGCCTCGGCCTCCCGGAGCTGCGCCTCCAGGACGGCCGTGTCCATTTTCGCCAAGACCTGGCCGGCGCGGACGAAGTCGCCCTCGTTGACCAGGATCTCCCGGATCCGACCTGCGGTCCTGGCTGCGATATCGATCTCGACCGCCTCGATCCGGCCGTTTCCAGCGGCGAATCCGTCGGGCAAGTCCTGCGGTTGAAAATGCCACCAAGCCCAAACGCCCAGTCCAATAACAATCGCAGCGGCGACGCCTCGAATACCTGCTTTAATGAACTTTTTCACGTCTTGGATTGCTCCCCGCCAGTTGGCTCACTCATTTTTGACCATTGAATTCAGGCTGAGCGAGATCTTTGTAGACCGACATTTGAGTCTGTACCTTACGCACAAACACAGCAATTAGGCTGACCCACATCATTTTTGTCGACAAATCTGCGGGCGAGATCTCTAGGATGATCCCCTGAGGGATATACAGTGGTTTGCATAGTGGTGCCCTGGCAGGCAAGCAAGAATTGGACGGTAATAATCAACCAATTGTACCCGGAGAGATACCGGAAGACTTTCTGGTCAGCAATGTAGGTGTTCTGTGGCCATCACAGCTGGGCTGGGCGATTCTGTATCTCCTGCTCTACAGCAGAGCTTGTGGGAGGGCCAGAATCCCCCTGCAGCTGGATATGCTCAGTCACGAGGCTCGGCACATAGAAATCTCAGAGATGAGAATGAGCTGCATCCCATCTCGCTTACACTTACCCGGAGAGAGCTTTAGATAGCTTGGCTTGCCGGGTGGGAAGATTGACTGTTTCAGCTGCGATCATCCGGTCTCCGGAAAAGAGCCAGAATTCACAGGCATTGTCACTCTCTGTGGGACGCCGCTGAATTCGGTCGTATCCAGTGGCGATTCCAATACACTGGACTTTCATGCCGTTGAGATCTGACCAAAAACGAGGAGGAGAGGCAGGCGGAGACGGTTTACCACAAATATGAGCCGCCGCAATTTGTGCTTGAAGCATGGCATTGTGAATAGTTTCTATTCGGATGGGTGTATTGGTGGAAACGTTGACGGCTTTAGCGCAATCTCCGATCGCAAATATGTCAGGGTCGGAGCTACGCATGCCGCTGTCTACTATAATACCACCGTCGCAATCCAGGTTTGCGTCTTGCGCAAGTTCGGCATTGGGGATGGCTCCTATACCGATAACAACGACGTCTGCGGGTTTGGTGGTGCCGTCGGACAAACGGATACCGGAAACTCGGTCTCCCTCAGTGAGAATCTGGTTGACGCTAGCATTGAAGTAGAACATTACGCCGGCGGAGGCCATGCGGTTTCTGACAAAATTACTTGTTAATGGTGACGCTACTCGACACATCGCTCGGCTGTTGGCCTCAAACACAGAGACTTGTTTTCCTTGTAGATTGGCAGCGGAGGCGACTTCAAGCCCGATAACACCCGCGCCGAGAATGGCCACCTTCTCGCATTCCGGCGCTAACAGGGCATTACGTAATGCGGTGGAGTGGTCAAGATTCCTGAGATAGAAAACATTTTTTGCGCTCTCACCAGGTAAATCAATAGGACGTGGCCTCGCTCCTGTTGCCAAAATCAGCGTGTCGTATTTAATTTTCCTGCCGCCTTGAATCACTACTTGCTTTGCCGATCGTTCAAGCGCTATTACTTTACCGCCTTGTTCAAATTCAACTTTGTTGTCCCGAAAGAAATTAGGAGAACGGATCGGAGTTGGCGAGGGCAACTCATCTGAGGTCAAATAGGCTTTGGACAACGGGGGACGCTGGTAAGGCAGCGTGTTTTCCTCGCCCAAAATGGTAATCGTTCCGTCGAATCCATTCTGGCGGAGAGCCTCTGCGGCGGTCAGGCTGGCTATTCCAGCGCCAATGATAACTATTTTTTGCATATTCGCTCGATTCCTCTTTTGTTTTTGTAGCACTATAAAAGTCCGCGCAGTCGAGCTTCAGTGACTGCCTGAACCCGGTTGGTTACTTTAAGTTCGCTGAAAATCTTCTTCATATGCCATTTGACGGTATCCTCCGTCACGAGAAGCCGTTCAGCGATCTCTCTGTTGGTCATTCCGTTGCTTACGCATTTCAACAGAGAAATCTGCTTTATCGTGATGGTTGAGTGGGCATTGCCGGGCACAGGTGGCACGCTGGAGTCTTCTATTCTGACATCGGGATCCTTCGTAGCTTTAGCTTCAGAGTCGTCTGGCAGATCGTTAAAAAGATCCTGAGCAAGGGGGCTAAGAGAAAGTAGCGCTTCTTTGATCCAGAGCCGTGTGAAGTGACAGTTCAAATGTTCCGAAAGTAGGTTTGCATCAAGAATCGTGCGCTTCGCCGATTTTGATGAACCGAGGGCAAACGCTGCCAGGGCCTGACAATAGTGGGCCGCGATCTTGGTTCTAGCGTCTGAAATTGCGCTGGCGCTTTGTAGTGCTTGTTTGGCATATTTTTCGGCGACACCAAACTGTTTCCCAAGCCGTAGTCTATACATTGAGTTTACCAGGGCCATACGGGCTTGAATGGCCTGGTTTTGATTTGGCAGGAACGTCAGCTCACATTCATCGGGGAGTATAGGTGGACCCAATTCCTCGTTGTTCAGGAGAGTAAACTCAGCTAACTGAACTTTAGTCAGGATATTTAGACGAGACAGCTCTCGCTCGCAGGCGGCTAAGCGGGATTGTTCCAACAAGGCCATGGCTCTATCTTGGAACCCTTGGTGGTACAGAAAACGGCTGTAGGCCTGTGTACACCCCCACAGAATATCTGTAACGCCATAATTCAAAGCGAAATCGAACGAAGCCTGTGCGGATTCCTGGGTAACCAGGTGATGGTTCTGTTCGTGTAGGATTTGTAACTCAAGGGTGTCAAACATTTTATTTAAAAAAGTTTTTGGCACCTGAATCTTTTCTGCTGTTTTATTCGCTTGAAGCAGCACACTCCTTGCTCGGGCGATGTCCCCCTTGAACAGTTCACCCTGAATTTCTGCAGTTTTAAGCCAAATAAAAGCGTAATGTTGATTGGATGACTGGATGGCCACAGCCGCTCGATGGGACAATCGCTCCAACTCTTCAAAATGGCGTCCACTGGAGGCAATGAATGCCTGGCAAGTAAGTGCTGCGCCTTTGCCAACCATGTTACGGTCGCCAAAGGCGTCTATCCATTTTTGACAGAGAACCTGACTCTCCAGTAATTCATCCTGTGTAGCTTTGCCTATCGCATTAACCAATTCCCTCCATCCTTCCTCATCAAGATTGCCCGCCCCCCTGGAGCTCGGATGAAGCGAACTAGCCAGTATTTCGTCTGCTTGACGAGCTTGTTGGCTGAAATACAAAATCCACGCGTAACCTATGCTCAAGGCGGCAATTTTTTTTATCGTGCGAGCCGGTACTTTTCCAAACCAGGTGCGAAGTACTTCGATTTCACCCTGTCTGAGTGCCACGTCCAGGATAATGCTGTCACTTACGACGCGAGCCCATCGATGGTCACTGGCTTCCAGAGCTGCATTGATTGAATGGAGGTACTCTCCCCTACGCCAATGCCAGAACGCGACCCGTTTCAGTACATACGAGCGACGTTCTCGTTGGGTGGTGTTAAATAAACTACGCAAATACTCTCGCAGCACAGGGTGCATATCCATACGATCAGCAGAAGTCCCGGTGGGAGCTAAAAGAGCATAATGTTCGTTAAGAAACGTAATTTCCCGGTCGGCCTCTTCTGTCTTATAGACATAGCCATAGCATTCAGCGCTGATTACTTCGAGCATCGCTGCATTGCAAAGAAAGGTCCTCGTACTATTGGGTAACGCAGTTAAGAGGTTGTCCCTGAAATACGAGCGAGTTTCCGGCCAAGTCGCTGCGGGGAGATTTGGGTTTGGGGTTCGGCACATAAGCCTGACAAGTGCTGGCCATCCACCGGTCGCTTTTATGATGTTGCTGGCTTCGGGGCCACCCATACCCGATAATTCACTAACCTCCTCTTCTGTAAATACAAGTTCATCAGCACCATACGTTACAACACCCGCCATCATAGACAAACGTGGCAACGCCCCGACGCGACTCGGTGCAATGAAAAATTTCACATTGCTCGGTGTTTCACAGATTAAATCCTCAATCAAATCCGCGGTATGTTTAGCCTCGCCAACCCCATCAAGGCAAATTCTTATCGTCTTTTTTGCATTACACAGTGCGTTTCGAAGAACTTCGATGGTGTCGATGTCACTTTTTATCGTGCGCCAGGATTCAACTCCTTCGAGTTGATATAAAACTAACGCTGCAAACAAACTGCCATTAACGTCACATGAGTCAGGGCACGACCGGGTATTGATATAAACGGCGCTCTCACGTTCCAGTTCGCGAGTGTTTGCTGCCAAGGCCACTTGTACAGATTTTCCATAGCCTGGCGGGGCCCGATACAGAACTACCTTTGATTCAGGCGTAGCAGAAGGCCTCAGGCAATAGCGGTCTAAACACCCTTGAGTAATGAAATACTGACGAGCCCACATCCTTTCAGACATCCTCCGACACCAGTCTTCCAAGCTATGGCGGGTCATGACAATCCGATCTCCTGCTTCGTCTCCCCGAAACGCGAGGGCGCTATGGGGTGAAAGCATATTGATAGATGTCTAGTGCGAAAACTACCCCTTAGAGTAGTTGTTTGATCTCCGGTTCTGGCCAAACCTGTTCATGCCTACAACTTGTCCGTTCACCTGAGGGACTCGGTGTTCGCACAATGTAGAAAAATGATCAAGCTGAAAAACAATAAGGTGATCCTAATGTCAATGTCAGAAAATGTCTTAACAACAGAGTCTCTTCAGAGAGACCCTGATGCCGAAGGTTATGTGGACAGAAAACGCCACCTGTGGGTCCTTTCTGTGCTGTGGCCAGCGACGCCTCTTATTGGCCTTTATTTGGTATCCCAAACTGGATGGAGCATTTGGTACGGATTGGTGTTGATCCTTTGGTATGGCGCAGTTCCCTTGATTGATGCCATGTTTGGAGAGGATTTTTCCAACCCCCCCGAGTCGGCCGTGCCTCGGCTTGAACAGGATCGTTACTACCGGGTACTGACCTACTTAACTGTTCCTATTCATTATGCGGCCTTGATTGTCAGTGCCTGGTGGGTATCCACGCAACCAATGAATGTTTTCGAGTTTCTGGCATTGGCCCTTTCCCTGGGAATCGTGAATGGTCTGGCTCTGAACACAGGCCACGAACTTGGCCATAAAAAAGAAACGTTTGACCGTTGGATGGCGAAGCTTGTCCTCGCCGTGGTCGGATATGGTCATTTCTTCATTGAGCACAATAAGGGGCATCACCGTGATGTGGCTACGCCGATGGACCCGGCGACATCCCGCATGGGTGAGTCCATTTACTCATTCTCACTGCGTGAAATTCCCGGTGCTTTCAAGCGGGCATGGGATTTAGAGGAACAGCGCCTCAGTCGTTGTGGAAAAAGTGTCTGGAGCCTGGAGAACGAAGTTCTTCAGCCTATGATTTTGACCGCTGTGCTTTATGCGGGATTGCTGGCGTTTTTTGGTCCCTTAATGCTGATCTTTTTGCCCATTCAAATGGCCTTTGGCTGGTGGCAGCTGACCAGCGCCAACTACATTGAGCATTACGGATTGCTGCGCGAGAAGATGTCGGATGGACGTTATGAGCGTCAACAACCGCACCACTCATGGAACTCAAACCATATTATGTCGAACCTGATTCTGTTTCATTTGCAACGACATTCCGACCATCACGCCCATCCTACAAGGTCCTATCAATCGCTTCGCGACTTCAAAGACCTGCCTTCCTTACCATCGGGATATCCCGGGATGTTCCTGGCCGCAATGTTTCCCTCATGGTTTCGTTCGATAATGGACCACCGGGTGCTGGATTGGGCTAAAGGAGATCTCGATAAGATTCAGATTCAACCCGGCAAGCGTGAATTCTATGAGCGTAAATTTGGTGGGACTGATTCTGAATCAGTCGATACCGCCGCGGCTAAATGATCGGCTAATCGGAACTTATATACCTCGTTTACTTTATTTACGTTGCAGAAAAAGAGCCTCTGACGTGCACCTGAAAGAGGGTGCGCGTCGGGCGCTACCAAAACAAAGACAATAATATCGTTTGAAAGGTGCTCTAAATGGCTAAATATCAATGCCCTGATTGTGGTTATGTATACGACGAAGTGGTTGGTGATCCGCACGAAGGCTTTCCTGCAGGAACGACATGGGAAAAAATTCCTGAAGACTGGTCCTGTCCAGACTGTGCCGTCAGGGATAAGGTTGACTTCGTTGCGCTTCAAGAAGCGAACCCGGAACTTTCGGTGTCCGCAACCAATACAGCGGTCCGCCCTGCCAGCCAAGCTAAGACCGAGGGAGCATCGCAGAAAGCAACGGGCGCATCTACTCCTTCAGCTAAAAATAAAACAAAGCCCAAAGCGAAACCCAAGCCTAACTCTTCAAAATCGCCGAAAGACTCGACTCAAAAAGATACCTATCGGAAGTGGGTCTGCATCACTTGCGGCCATATCTACGATGAAGCTCTCGGAGATGAAGCCGAAGGCTTCCCTGCCGGCACTCGTTTTGAAGATATTCCAGACGATTGGTGCTGTCCGGACTGTGGTGCCACAAAAGAGGACTATGTCCTCTATGAAGACTAGTAATCCGATGGAAAATAACAACAGTCTCGTTCGGCAAGAGGTGATTTTATAATGCAGATTGCTAGTCTGGCGAAGGTTGGGCTGCCCAATGTGTCAACCAGCGATACGATTGATTCAACGTTCGCGGCCCTACAGCGGGCACAACTTGCGCGTCGCGGAAGCTTTACCTTGGAGGCTCGAATAGCGCAGCTCGACCAGCTGCGGGATTCAATTAAACGCCACGAATCAAACATCATTGCGGCTTGCGCGGCGGACTTTCGAAAACCCGCTCCAGAAGTCAAATTAACTGAACTCCTGCCGGTGCTTCAGGAAATTCGACACACTAAAAAACACTTGCGTAAATGGATGCGTCCGAAGCGAGTGGCTGCATCCGTTGGTGTTCTGGGCACGAAATCTTATGTTCGGCCAGAACCAAAGGGAGTGTGCCTGATTATTGCACCGTGGAATTATCCGCTCAATCTTGCGCTCGGGCCTCTCGTCTCAGCGTTGGCTGCAGGGAACGGAGCCATCATTAAACCCTCGGAAATGACACCACATACCTCAAAGGTGATTGCCAACATTGTCGCCGAAACCTTCCCTCCCGATCTGGTTTCCGTGATTGAGGGTGATGCCGCGGTAGCGCAGAAACTGTTGGCCTTACCCTTCGACCACATATTCTTCACGGGCAGTCCTGCGGTAGGCAAGGTGGTCATGGAGGCTGCCGCCAAGAACCTTTCCTCAGTGACGCTGGAATTGGGGGGTAAGTCCCCGACCATTGTTGGCCCAGATGCCAACATAAAGAGGGCTGCAAGAAACATTGTCTGGGGTAAGTTTGCCAATAATGGACAGACCTGTATCGCCCCAGATCATGTTTTTGTGCACGTTAATATCGCAGATCAATTCAATGAAGCACTTAAAACGGAAATTGGGCGAGTCTATGGAAAAACACCAGAAGCCCAGAAATCGACCGCCGACTATTGCCGGATTGTAAATCGACGTCATTTCCAGCGAGTTTCAAACCTGATAGATGATGCCAAAAACAAAGGTGCAAGAGTCTTTGAAGGCGGTGTTACAGATGCTGAAGAGAATTTTATTGCTCCGACGTTGATTTCAAATGTATCCAGCGACATGGATATTTCACGTGAGGAGTTATTCGGCCCGATCTTACCCGTTATTGAATTCGACGATATTGATCTGGTTATCAAGAAAATCAACGATAACCCTAAACCGCTTGCGCTTTACATATTCGACAAAAACGAGTCTTTTGCCACGGATATTATCGAGCGAACGAGCTCCGGCGCTGTAGGAGTCAACCTTACAGTTGTGCATTTTCTACATCCGGGTCTGCCGTTTGGTGGAGTTAATAATTCCGGGATAGGGGCGGCACACGGTGAATACGGTTTCCGCGCTTTTTCGCATGAAAAGGCGTTGATGGAGGATAAACATTCTCTTATGCATCTTCTTTTTCCACCCTATACAGCCTGGGTCCGGCGTCTTATAGAGGCTGCTGTTCGTATTCTGGGCTGAGCATAATCAAATAATAAGAGAGTTATTATGTACGATTACATTATTGTCGGTGCGGGATCGGCGGGCTGTGTATTGGCCAATCGGCTTACGGCGGACTCTTCAAAGCGAGTAGCGTTGCTAGAAGCGGGCCCAAAGGATAAAAATCCACTCATACATATGCCTATAGGTATAGCACTCCTTTCCAATAGTAAAAAGCTGAATTGGGCTCTTGAAACCGAACCTCAAGAACATCTAAAGGAGCGCCGCCTGTTTTGGCCTCGTGGGAAAACACTTGGCGGGTCCTCTTCTATCAACGCCATGGTCTATATCAGAGGTCACAAAGCCGATTATGACCACTGGGGTCAAGTTGCCGGGACAGACCTCTGGGGATGGGATCGCGCTTTAAAATTGTTTCGTCGACTGGAAGATAATAAACGTTTTGGCGCAGATTCTTACCATGGGGAGGGCGGTGAGCTCACCGTAAGTGAACTCAAATCAGTCAATCCGTTGAGTCGAGATTTTGTTCGAGCGGCACCTCATGTAGAGCTCCCGATAAACACGGACTTTAATGGAGAGACGCAAGAGGGATTGGGACTCTACCAGGTGACACAAAAAAATGGTCGCCGTTGGAGTTCAGCGCAGGCATTTCTGCGTGTCGCGGAGAACCGGCCTAATCTTGATGTGCTAACGGACGCGCGGGTAACCCGGGTGGTAATGGACGGTAAGCGGGCAGTCGGCGTGACACTGAACCAGGGGGGCGAATATCGCCAGCTTAGACTCAATAACGGCGGTGAAGTCATATTGTCTGGTGGTGCGGTTAATTCACCACAACTACTTATGCTTTCGGGAATCGGTGATAGCGAAGAGCTTGGAAAACACGGGATCCCCCTTGTGCATCATCTTCCTGAGGTCGGCCAGAATCTGGTTGATCATTTGGATATTACGATCATGCACGCGGCGAACTCACGTTTGCCCATTGGCGTTGCTCCCAGTTTCCTGTTTCGGGGCGTGAGCGCATTATTCTCATATATCTTTGCGCGACGTGGATTTCTTACCAGTAATGTTGCCGAGTCCGGAGGCTTTGTTAAATCCGAGCGCTCGTGCGAACGGCCAAATGTGCAATTCCACTTTTTGCCAACTTACCTGAAGGATCATGGACGAAAAGTGATGGCCGGGTATGGGTACACCTTGCATATTTGCGATCTAATGCCCAGAAGCCGCGGTTTTATAGGTCTCAAAAGCCCTGACCCATTGGCCGACCCGTTGATTCAACCCAATTATCTCAGTAACCCCGAAGACATCAAAACAATGATCTCGGCCGTTAAATTTGGACGACGGATACTCGGGGCACCAACAATGACTTTACATAGTAAACGAGAAATTAAGCCCGGAAACTCGGTGTCTTCGGACGGTCAGATTGCGGACT
Source organism: Marinobacter sp. CP1 (assembly GCF_001266795.1). Classification (NCBI taxonomy): domain Bacteria; kingdom Pseudomonadati; phylum Pseudomonadota; class Gammaproteobacteria; order Pseudomonadales; family Marinobacteraceae; genus Marinobacter; species Marinobacter sp. CP1. The sequence continues at coordinate 4,415,513 of NZ_CP011929.1, read as the reverse complement.
TTATCCGGGAAAATGCAGAGACTATTTACCACCCCGTTGGCACTTGTCGTATGGGCGCGGATCCGGATTCAGTCGTTGATCCGGAATTAAAAGTCAGAGGGATTGAAGGGCTAAGAGTTGTCGATGCCTCGATAATGCCCAGTTTGGTTGCCGGTAACACCAACGCACCCACCATGATGATTGCCGAAAATGCAGCCGACATCCTCTTGGGAAATGTTTAGGTTCAAACCCGGATTATGCCTTCTACATTGGACCTTAATGACGCCAGATACTCGCGTCAACCAACTACAAAAACGACAGGAGATAAACGTGCTTGGCCAAATGATGAACATGGAGCTCACTGCGTATTCCAGACCAAGGTTGCCACTGATTCCAGACGAAGCCTGCCACCCATTCCACGCGAAAGCTGCCACTGATTCCACGGCAAAGCTGCCACCCTGGCAGGCTGCCTGATTTCCCCATCAAAACGTCCGGCGCGGGATAACTAACGGTACTCTGCTCCTTTTCATCCGGAGAGGGCCAGATGCCAGCGATGAGGTTATCCATGCGTAAAATCAAAGAAGTCCTTCGCCTCAAGTGGGAGCGAGGGCTGAGTAACCGGCAGGTTGCCGCAGCCTGCGGCATCAGTCGCCCCACTGTGAGCGAGTATCTGCGGCGTGCTGCTGAGGCGGAGCTTGGCTGGCCGCTGCCAGAGGATCTGAGTGAAGCCCAGCTGGAGCAACGGCTGTTCCCGCCACCACCGGATCTGCCGGCACAGGCCCGAGGCATTCCGGATTGGAAGCGAATCCACGATGAACTCCGGGGCAAGAACGTCACCCTGTTCCTGCTCTGGCAGGAGTACCGGGAAGCCAATCCGGATGGCTACCAGTACAGCTGGTTCTGCGAGCACTACCGGGCCTGGCAGGGCAAGCTGGATCTGGTGATGCGTCAGGACCACCGAGCCGGTGAAAAGCTGTTCGTGGACTATGCTGGGCACACGGTGCCCGTCATTGATCGCACCACCGGTGAGATCCATGAGGCGCAAGTCTTTGTGGCGGTGATGGGTGCGTCCAATTACACCTACGCCGAGGCCACCTGGAGCCAGACCCTGCCGGACTGGATCGGCTCTCACATCCGAGCCTTCGAGTTCCTGGGCGGCGTGCCGGAACTGGTGGTTCCGGATAACCTCCGTTCCGGCGTCAGCAAGGCCCATCGCTACGAGCCGGATCTCAATCCGACCTATCAGGATATGGCTAGCCATTATGGCGTGGCCGTTGTCCCCACACGGGTTCGCAAGCCCCGTGACAAGGCCAAGGTGGAAGGTGGCGTATTGATCGTTGAGCGCTGGATCCTGGCGGCCCTGCGCCATCGTCAGCACTTCTCCCTGGGGCAGCTCAACGCCACCATCCGTGAGCTGTTGGAGAAGCTCAATAGCCGCCCCTTCCGCAAGTTGCCCGGGTGCCGGCTTGATCACTTCAAACAGCTGGACCAGCCGGTTCTACAACCGCTACCCGCCGAGCCGTATGTCTACGCCGAGTGGAAAAAAGCCCGGGTACACATCGACTACCACGTGGCCATCGATGGGCACTACTACTCGGTGCCCTACACCCTGATCAAGAAAGAGGTGGAGGTCCGGATCACCCACAACACCATCGAATGCTTCCACCGGGGCAACCGGATCGCCAGCCACCGGCGTTCGGATCAGAAGGGTCGGCATAGCACCATCGCCGCTCACATGCCGGAGTCCCATCGCCAAGCCGGCGAGTGGACCCCAGAGCGACTGACCGCCTGGGCAGCCAAGACTGGACCGGCAACTGAAAAGCTTATCCGTACCGCGCTGGGGGCAAGAAAGCATCCGCAACAGGCCTATCGGTCCTGTCTGGGCATTCTCCGGCTGGGCCAGAGCTACGGCGAGGCACGATTAGAACGTGCCTGCCAACGCGCCCTGATGCTGGGCAGTTGCCGATACAAGAGCATCGAATCCATCCTCAAGCACCGCCTGGATGAGCAGCCCCTGGAAGAGCAACAAGAACTGGCCTTACCCGACACACACGACAACATCCGTGGCCCCGCCTACTACCACTGAAGGAACCTGACATGCTGAAACATCCCACGCTGGATAAGCTCCACGCCCTCAAACTGACCGGCATGGCCGCCGCCCTGGCGGATCAATCGGCCACCCCCGACATTACCGACCTGAGCTTCGAGGAGCGCCTTGGCCTGCTGGTCGACCGGGAAATGACGGAACGGGACAACCGACGCATGAGCAGCCGCCTGCGCCGGGCCAAGCTGCGACACGCCGCCATCCTCGAAGACATTGATTACCGGAACTCACGGGGCCTGGATAAAGGGCTTGTCCAGAGTCTGGCCAGCTGCCAGTGGGTGAAGGAACACCTGAACGTGCTCATCACCGGCCCGACTGGCGTCGGGAAAACCTGGTTGGCCTGTGCTCTGGCACACAAGGCCTGCCGGGAGGGTTACACCGCCCAGTACGTCCGCCTGACCCGGCTGCTACGAGAGCTGACCATCGCCAAGGGCGATGGCCAATACTCAAAGCTCCTGACCAGCCTGGCCAAGGTCGACGTGCTGATCCTGGATGACTGGGGGCTGATGAAGCTGAGCGCGGAGAACCGGCGGGACTTGCTGGAGGTGCTGGAAGACCGACATGGCCGGCGCTCCACCATCGCCACTAGCCAATTACCCATCGAGGAATGGCACGGCATCATCGGTGACGCCACTCTGGCAGATGCCATCCTGGACCGGCTCGTACACAACGCCTACAAGATCAATCTGCGGGGCGAATCCATGCGAAAACAGCAGGCAAAGTTGACGGGCACTGAGACTTCGGAGTAAGAAGAGAAACCCCGCGTCGCTACGCTCCGATGGGTGGCAGCCTTGCTCCGGTCCGGGTGGCAGGCTTCACGTGGAATGGGTGGCAACCTTCAGCGGTTTACGCAGAGCTCACCGTGAATTCCTTGATCGACCATGCTGCTCGCTACCATGGAGACGCTGAGATCGTGTCGATAGGAACGGATGGAAATCCCAGTCGATCTGACTGGGCAACTGTTTCGGAGCGGTCGCGACAACTTGCGTCAGCGCTTCGAACGGCAGGCTATGTCCAGGGGGATCGGTGCGCGACCATTTGTTGGAATAACGTGGGGCACCTGGAATGTTATCTTGGCATCTCTGGTGGGGTAATCCCCCCATTTTTAGCGGGGTTCAAAAGTAGACCTCAGGCCATCATAGCCAACTTCTGTTGAGGGGTAATCCCTCCGAGTCCCATATTGGGTCGTTCGTGATTGTAGTGCCAGAGCCAACGAGTGGCATAATCCTGGACTTCTTCGGTGCTGTCGAATAGATATTGTGCCAGCCAATCGTAACGCACCGTTCGGTTGTAGCGTTCGATATAGGCATTTTGCTGGGGTTTGCCGGGCTGGATAAACGCCAAAGCAATGCCTTGGTTCTCCGCCCAGGTCGCCAGCTTGCCACTGATGTACTCTGGGCCGTTGTCACAGCGAATAGAACGAGGCTTGCCCCGCCATTCGATGATCTGCTCCAGTGATCGGATAACGCGCTCTGCCGGAAGCGAGAAGTCCACTTCAATGCCAAGGCCTTCGCGGTTAAAGTCATCGATCACATTCAGCAGCCGGTAACTGCGTCCGTCGTTGAGCTGGTCGTGCATGAAGTCCATCGACCAACTGTCGTTGATCCTGTCCGGCACAGCCAAAGGCTCCGGCTTTTCACGAACCAGGCGCTTCTTGGGCTTGATGCGCAGATTCAGTTCCAGCTCCCGGTAAATCCGGTACACCCGCTTGTGATTCCAGGCAAAGCCTTTCACATTGCGCAAATGCAGGAAACACAGACCAAAGCCCCAGTTCCGCTGATTATGGGTCAATCGAATCAGCCAGTCGGCAATCTCGGCATTCTCGCTGCTGAGCTTGGCCTGGTAGCGATAGCAGGTCTCGCTGATGCTGAACATCCAACACGCCAGGCGAACGCTGACACGCTTCTCAGTGACGGCCTTCTGCGCCATCTCACGGCGACGAGACGGCTTCACCACTTTTTTTCGATGGCTTCCTTGAGGATGTCAGCCTTCAGCCGTTCTTCGGCATACATCTTCTTGAGCCGGCGGTTTTCATCCTCCAGCTCTTTCAAACGGGCCATCATCGATGCGTCCATTCCGCCGAACTTCGCGCGCCATTTGTAAAAGCTAGCGCTGCTCATGCCGTGCTCACGGCACAGCTCTGGAACCGGGACGCCGTTCTCGGCTTGCTTCAGGATCGACAGAATCTGGCTGTCGGAAAAACGTGACTTCTTCATGCAGAATCTCCCTGCGTGTAGCTTACGGAAAATTCTACTTTCGATCACCGCTGTTTTTCGGGGGGATTACCGTGGCGGGATGGTGTGTCACACCATTAACCCGCGACTGTTTCCAGAACAACTCGTTTACGTTATCAACAATGCTCAAGACAAAGTCATATTCTTTGACAAAACGTTCCTTCCCATTGTTTCAAATATCCGAGACCGACTGGAGACGGTTGAGAAATTTGTATTGATGTCCGAACCGGACGAAGAAATTGCAGCGCAATTTCCAGGATTGTTGTTTTATGAAGAGTTTCTCCAGCGAGGAACGCCTAACGCGAATTGGCCTGAAATCGCCGAAAACCAGGCTTCAAGCCTCTGCTATACATCGGGCACCACTGGAAATCCCAAAGGGGTGCTCTATTCACACCGCTCCACCGTTCTGCACGCGCTGGTAGCTGCTCAACCCGACGCACTGAATTTATCGGCACGGGACGTGGTGATGCCGGTTGTTCCTATGTTTCACGTAAATGCGTGGGGGGTACCCTACATTACGGCGATGGTTGGAGCCAAACTGGTGTTGCCTGGTCCTGGCCTGGATGGACAAAGTTTGGTCAAGCTGATCGATTCAGAAAGCGTAACGATTGCGCTGGGTGTGCCTACGATTTGGCAGGGACTTCTCTCGGCTTTGGACGAGCTTGGCTCCTCGGCACAGTCGCTTAAACGGACGGTGATAGGGGGTAGCGCTTGTCCGCCCTCAATGATGTCGGAGTTTCGTGGTAAGTATGGCGTAGAAGTTGTCCATGCATGGGGAATGACAGAAACATCACCGATCGGGACCGTCAACGCACTGCTGTCGAAACACAATACGCTTTCGGAGGAAGGAAGAAACAAAATCCGTGAAAGCCAGGGACGGCCTCCCTACGGGGTGCAGCTCAAAATTGTAGGAGAAGACGGTCATCAACTGCCCGAAGATGGCATTGCTCAGGGAAATCTCCGCATCCGTGGTCATTGGGTGGTAGCCGATTACTTCGGTGTTGAACCAAATCAGACTCTTGAGGAAGACGGTTGGTTCGAGACAGGTGATGTTGCTTCGATCGTGAATTCAGATAATAACTGCAGCACTTTGGTGTAACCAGGTAGAGATGGGAGGGCCGTTGCCGGTACCCTCACGGACTTTACCGACCAAAGTGAAGCAGTGATGAAGTACCGACAACTGACCCAGACACAACGATATCAGATTTCGGCCTTGCGTGTGACCGGCAAAAGCCAACGACAGATCGCCGGAATAATCGGTTGCCACAGCAGCACCGTTAGCCGTGAGTTAAGGCGAAACAGCACCTCGGGCTATGACCCCGAGCACGCGCAGCAACAGTCGAACGCCAGGCGCAGCCGAGCCTTTAAATGGCACAAAAGATTGCAGTGGCTGACAGAGTGGGTCAGCACACGATTAAAGCAACACTGGAGCCCTGAACAGATCGCCGGCTTCATGAATCGCATGAAGACGCCGGTTCGTGTCAGTCACCAGTGGATCTATGATCTGATCCATCGTGACCGGCTCAGCGGCGGCAATCTCTGGCGCTATTGCCGGCACAGAAACAGCCGCGGTCGTAGGCGCAATGCCAAGGATGCAGGCTTAGGCAAAATACCCAATCGCACGGGCATTGAACATCGCCCGGAAGAAGTTGAAAGCCGCGGCGCGCTGGGGCACTGGGAAGGCGACACAGTTCTTCAGGGCCACAAGCAATCTGGTGTAGTAACTCTGGTTGAGCGTCGGAGCGGCTACTTGCTTGCAGGTCGTCTACGCGAGTTCACGGCCAAACAGACAGCGCGAACCGTGATTCGTCTTCTGCAGCCGATTCGGGGCGCGGCTCAAACTTTGACCTTGGATAACGGCAGTGAGTTTTCAGAGCATGAACACATGGCCAAAGCGCTGAACTTGGACGCCTATTTTTGTGATCCGTATTGCTCGGGTCAGCGAGGCACCAATGAGAACACGAATGGTTTGCTACGCCAGTACTACCCGAAAGGGACGAACTTCGCCAAGCTGTCCCAAACTCATATCAATCGAGTGGTTGAGCAGCTGAATAACCGACCCAGGAAACGGCTGGGTTACCGGACACCGGCAGAGGTGTTCTGGGGTGAATATTCCGGGGCACTATAAATGAGCGGTGCTGCGGTTATTGGTTGAATCCACGGTCAATGATGATGGATTTATGACAATACGTGACCGCTCAAAAGATATTATTAAATCTGGTGGTGAATGGATATCTACAGTCGAATTGGAGGGAATCGCAATGGGCCATTCTGCCATCAATGAAGCTGCCGTAGTGGCGGCCTCCCATGATAAATGGGACGAACGACCGATCCTGTTGGCAGTAAAAATACCCGACGCAAATATTACTGAGGAGGAACTTCTTGCTCATTATCAGGGGAAAGTCGCCAAGTGGCAGATCCCGGATCGCGCGATCTTTGTGGAAGGATTGCCACGCAATGCCACTGGGAAAGTATTAAAAAACAAGCTGCGTTCTGAGTATGGGGAAGTATTAGTCAATAAACCGGCAAGCTAGCATCAATGAGTGGCATTTGTGTTACGAAAAATTGCAGTTTTACCTAAAGCCAATTTGTTTTAATACCAAAAAGGATAATAAAAAAATGAAACCTAAAATAATTAGTAAAGTCTCGTTAGTGGCGTTCCTTTTACTTTCACTTGCTGCGAGCCTGGCCAACGCTCAATCTGAGCCGGTTTACAGTAGAGGCGACTGGGTGGTTGGGCTGAATGCCACTAGAGTTCTAACCGATGAAGATTTGCGATCAGCCTCTGCGGGGGGTGCCCCCGTTCCAAATTCCAACCTGTCTATTAACAACGATACGACCGTATCATTCGACGTGTCGTATTTTCTGAGTAATCAGCTGGCATTCAACATTTTTGGCGGCATTCCCGCTAGTGCGGACCTCCAGGGCGAAGAGTCTCTCTCCGGTCTTTTTCTTGGTCAAACAGATTATGGTCCGGTAATTCTTTCGCTTCAGTATCATGTCTTGACGGGTAGCAACTTCTCTCCGTACTTTGGAGCGGGTGTAGGACGGATTCTCTTTTTAGATGAAAAGGATCGCGCACTAACCGACTTCGACGTCGAAGATACATGGGCCCCTGCGGTTCAGGCTGGTTTTCGCTGGAGGATACACAATAACTGGTCGGCAAATTTTGACGTTAGATATGCACCCTTCAAGGCGGATATCACTGGTAACCTAGGCCCGGCCCCTGTTCAGGCAGAAGTGGAAGTGGACCCCACTATCGTGAGCATCGGAGTCGCATATCGCTTTTAAGGTAATCCCTCCCCTCTTTTAACCGCGGCGCTGTTTTTTTGGGGGGAGGGGCTATGCCTGAACCCCTTTATTGATCACACCGTCCATCGCGATCTGCCAGATCAAATCACCAATGGCGTCGAGGGAATGAGCCCCGCTCGGATCGAACCAGGTTGCAACCCAGTTGAGCGCCCCAAGGCCGATCAGGCGGAGCAAACGGCCGTCAACATTCTTCCGGACCACGCCCTGCGCAATCATTGTTTCGAGGATACCGGCCCACAGGGACTCGTACTGGTCACGCAGTTCGATGATTTCCTCGCGAGCCTCCGGGCCCAGCGCCCGCCATTCAAACAGCAGCACGTAAACCGCGTCCGAATCCACCAACAGGGTGCGCAGATGCGCGTTGATACAAAGACGCAAACGCTCAACCGGGTCGTCCGAGCTTGCGTAAGCCGACTCGACCTCTGCGGTCACCAGGTCCACTCCCCGGCGCATCAGCTCGACAAGCAGCGCTTCCTTGCTGTTGTAACGATAATACAGACTTCCGGGCAGCATATTGCAGGCCTCGGCAATCTCCTTGAGCGACGTCCTTTCGAACCCTTTCTCACGAAAAAGCCGGGCTGCGTTAGACAATACATCGCCCTGATCGCCCAGTTTGCTTGCAGGAGTCATCTGTCTGTTAACCATCGCTTAAGTATCTCCTCAGCAAGCCAGTTCGTTATTCATCAGAGCGGCCACCACCTGACTCGTTACACTGACAGTAGGCCATTGCACGGGTGGCGTGCCATTTGCCTCAACAGATTCTTGACTTTTGGTTGGTTAACCAACCAAAATCCAGCAACAATGTTATTCGGAAGAAACTGACATGGCAATGACCTATGACAATCAGCTGTTTCCCGCCACTTCCGCCCCTGTGCGAAATGCAAACCGGGGTGGGCAGATCTGATGACGGAGTCGAACAGAGCTCAGCACAGTGACGCTGTGACGACGGCGTGGCAGTTCACCGAACAGGTTCCCCACGGCAGGGATCTGGGTATGCAGGTTGTCTCTGTCGATAAGGGCCAGGTCTGTATGCGTCTGACCCCGCAGCCATGGATGTTCGCCGAAGAGGATACACAAGAAATCTGCACCAGCGTGCTCTACTCGCTGGCCGACTCCGCCGGAGGCTTGGCGGTATTCGCGGGGGCCCTGGAGTTGATGCCCATTGCCACGCTGGATCTGCGCATGGATTATCTGCGGCCCGCCATCGGCGACCGTGCCCTCTTGGCGGTGGCCACCTGTCGTCATTTAACGGACGAGGTCGCGTTCATCCATTGCGACATCCTCAGCGAGAGCGATAGTGCACTGTTAGCGACGGCAAACGCCACCTTCATGCGCAACACCCAGGGCCAGCGATTCCAGGCCGGTGGACGAAAAAAGGAGGGCGCATGAGCACGACCGGCGATTCGGCACAACCCATCTCAGGCCCTACCGAAAGCGGGAAAGAATGTTCCGACTGGCAGGCTCTGCTGGAGCGCATTCCCTACGCACGGCACCTTGGGCTTGAGGTTCAACGCGACGATGTAGGTCTAGTGGTTCATATGCCGTGTCGTGAAGCGCTCATTGGCAACTTTATGCTACCCGCCCTCCATGGCGGCGTGCTTGGCGCCCTGATCGAACTCACCGCGCGGGTCGCTGCGCAAAGCCAGGATACCGACAAACGTTGCCCACGCATTCTCGACAGCCACATTAACTACCTCCGCTCCGCGCAGGCCCGATCGACGTTCGCCAGCGCCGAAATTGTCCGGCAAGGCAGGCGGAGCAGCCTGGTCCGGGTGACCTGCTGGCAGGGCGATAAGCGCAAACCGATCGCCAGCGGTCAGGTTCAGTTGTTGCTCCCGACAATGGCGGCCAAAGAAGCAGATCTTCATGAACAATAAGCACAACAACCCTGAACGCGACCAATTCCAGGCGCCGGATGGCGCGGAGATCGCACTGTGGCGCTGGCCGCAATCCAAAGCGCGCCCCACGGTGCACTGGGCGCATGCCACGGGTTTCCATGGCCGCCTGTACCGCCCCCTCCTTGATGAGCTTGCCACGGACGTCAATGTCCTGGCCTGGGACATGCGGGGGCACGGGGCCAGCGCCGGTGCGGCGAACTTTTCGACATTCCGGGGCTGGGAAACCTACTATCGCGACATGATCGCTCTGCTGGATAGCCTGGACGAGCCGGTCTGGCTCGCCGGCCATTCCATCGGTGCCACCACCAGCATCATGGCCGCTGCCCGACGGCCAGACAAAGTGCTGGGCCTGATTCTGGCGGAACCCGTAATCATGGATCCGGGGCAGGGCCTGAAGCTGTGGCTGGCCAAGCTGCTACGCCAGTCACATCGGTTGTCACTGGCCGCCGGAGCCGCACGTCGGCGCAGGGTATTCGACTCGCACGCTGCTGCACTGGACAACTATCGGGGCCGCGGTGGCTTCAAGACCTGGCCCGAAGCATGGCTGGAAGCCTACATCCAACACGCCTTCGAACCGCAGGAAGATCAAGTTCAATTGGCGTGTGCGCCGGAGTGGGAGAGCACCACTTTTGCCCATACCGAACACAACCCCTGGCCCGGTATTCGTCAGTTGCGGTGCCCGGTTATCGCGCTGGCGGCGGAACGCGGGTCAACCTTCTCGCCGGCGGCGCGAAAACGCCTGCAGACCCTGCTGCCCCGGGCTGACGTCATGGTTCTTGAAGGTACGACCCACTTCCTGCCCATGGAGCAGAACGAAACCGTTCGCGATGCCATCCTGCAACTTGCTTTGTCCGGACACCGCGAGAACTGATACCCACACCTTGATTTTGCTAATCGGGACACCTGCCATGCGCTGTATGCTGACACTGTTTATCTCGCTGCTCATTCTGTCTGGTTGTCAGCAGTCTTCGGAACCGCCCCCAGAGGCCCGCGCCCCTATCCCCTGGGTAAAAACAGTTGAACTAAAGGACGCCGGCCCAACAGCGCACAGATTTTCAGGAACCCTGCGAGGCCGCCACGAAGTTCCTCAGGCCTTTCAGATCGCCGGTCGGATTCAACATCGTTACATTGATGCCGGTCAACGCGTGGAAAAAGGCGACTTACTGTTCAAACTCGATACACGAGACCTTGTAGCAACGGCGGAGGGAGCCGCGGCGGATCTGAAGCGTGCAGAAGCGGCCCTGGCAATTACCACCAATGAGCTCCAGCGCCAGCAGCAACTTGTGGGGCGTCAGTTTGTCAGCGAACAAACCCTGCAACGCCTTGAATTGGCAGAGCGTGAGGCGCGCAGCCAGGTGCAAACGGCTTCTGCACGCAATCAGCAGGCTCAGAATGCCCTGGGGTATGCGGAACTAAAAGCCGCTAATGCGGGCGTGGTCACTGAGGTCATCGTTGAACCCGGCCAGGTTGTGAGTGTCGGTCAAACCCTTGCCGTTCTGGCCGAAGATCAATCGCTGGAAGTCGAGGTTTTTTTACCAGAGGGCAGTAACCCGCCCAGGCGCGGTTATGTTCCTTTGCCCACTGGCGAACAGCTTGCTGTGAGCCTGAGAGAGATTGCCGGGGCTGCCGACCCCGCAAGCCGGAGCTGGCGTGCCCGATACAGCCTGGAGGGGCCCTACCCCTCATCTTTAACCCTGGGTTCGGTGGTGAGTGTCCGGTTAGCACAGAAGCAAACCGCGCCCAGCCATCGCGTACCGCTGGGTGCCCTCGATGAGAGAGGGCAAACGCCGCAGGTCTGGTTGGTCTCCGATGGCACGGTGAAGCCCCTTGCGGTCGAGGTGATCGATCTGGGTGAAGAGTATGCGCAGATCAAGGCCGATATCAACGCGGGAACGCCCATCGTCGCGTTGGGGACACACCTGCTCACGCCTGGCATGGCGGTGCGGGAGCTGGCTCAATGAGCTTACCGAATCTTTCCGCGCTGGCAGTGCGCGAGCGTTCGGTCACCCTCTTTTTTCTTTTGCTGTCCGTTGTTGCCGGTTTCTACGCGTTCTCCTCCCTGGGTCGGGCGGAAGACCCTGCGTTCACCGTCCGGGCGATGGTGGTTTCTGTCGTCTGGCCAGGAGCAACCCCCGAGGTGCTGCAGAATCAGGTCGTGGATCGTCTGGAAAAGCGAGTTCAGGAGGTGGCGTATACCGATACCATTGAAACAACCATCCGGCCCGGGCAGGCCGCCATGCTTATCCGATTCCAGGATTCTACGCCCAGCGAAAAAGTGCCGGACCTCTTCTATCAAGTCCGCAAACGCATGCTCGATGAGAGGCCCAATCTGCCCCGGGGTGTGATCGGCCCCATCGTCAACGATGATTTCGCGGATGTGTATTTCTCCCTGCTGGCGCTGACGGCACCCGGGATGCCAATGCGTGAACTGACCCGAGAGGCAGAATCGATACGGGATCGCTTGCAACGGCTGCCCGGCTTGCAAAAAGCACAGCTCCTGGCGGAGCGTCCTGAGCGGGTGTATCTCGAATTTGATCAGGACCGGCTCAACAACCTCGGTTTGTCGGCAGAAGAGGTGTTGCAGGCGATAGAGGCCAACAACCGTCTTCAGCCTCTTGGCTTTGTTGATCTTGCCGGCCCGCGGGTTTATGTCCGCAGCAACATCGACCTGTCTGACCTTGAGCGCCTCACCTCAGTACCTCTGCGTATCGGAGACCAGCTTATCACCGTGTCTGATCTGGCCGAGGTGCGTTTAGGTTATGAAGATCCTTTGAGCTACATCGTCCGCTCCAACGGTGAGGATGCGATCCTGTTAGGTGTCGTCATGCGCGCGGGTGAAAATGGCCTGGAGTTTGGTGAGCGGCTGCGCGAGTTTGTCAGTGCCGAACAGGGCAGGCTGCCGCTGGGAATGTCAATACAGACCCTGACCGATCAGGCGGAAGCCATCACTCAGGCGGTTGATCTTTTTCAGGTCAAGTTTCTGGTTGCGTTGGTCGTCGTGATGGGGGTCAGCATACTGGCGATCGGTCTGCGCGCGGGTTTGGTGGTGGGCATTGCGATTCCTGTGACCCTCGGCCTGACCTTTTTGTTGATGAAAATGGCGGGCATAAACCTGGACCGCATCACCCTGGGTGCGTTGATTATCGCACTGGGCCTGTTAGTGGACGATGCGATCATCGCCATTGAAATGATGATTGTGAAGATGGAGAGTGGCTGGGACCGGGTACGGGCAGCCAGTCATGCCTGGAGCGTAACCGCCGCGCCCATGCTGTTTGGAACGCTGGTGACGGTGGCCGGATTTGTCCCCATCGGATTTGCCCAGTCCGGGGTGGGGGAATACACCGGCAACATCTTCTGGGTGCTGGCTTTTTCGTTGTTGATTTCCTGGGTGGTGGCGGTAACCTTTACGCCTTATCTGGGCGTCAAACTCTTGCCCGATTACACCGGGCATACGGGCCAGGACCTCTACCAAAGCGCGTTTTATCAGCGGTTGCGCGGGGTGATCACAGCGTGTGTACAGTACCGGAAAACCGTCGTTTTTATCACAGTGGGTTTGCTGGCGATCAGTGCTTTCGGGATGGCAACCCAGGTGCAGAAGCAATTTTTTCCCAGTTCTGATCGCCCCGAAGTTCTGATCAGTGTCTATGCTCCGCAGGGGAGCGCTATTGCCACCACGGATCAAAGTGTCAGACGCCTGGAAGCGATTCTGATGGACATACCGGAGGTGAAAAGCCTTTCCGCTTACATCGGTGCCGGTGCACCCCGATTCTTCGTATCGGCAAACCCCGAGCAGCCGGACCCGGCATTTGCCAAGTTGATTGCCATTGGGCAGGACGTTGAAGGGCGCGATCGCATCATCTCGGCGCTGGAAGCCAGAATCGCGGCGGGTGAATTTCCGGAGGCGCGGGTACGGGTAACGCGTTTGCTGTACGGCCCCCCGGTGGTCTGGCCGGTCAGTTTTCGTGTGCTGGGTCCGGAAGCCGATCAGCTCAGAGAGATCGCGCACCAGATCCGGACTCTCATGACCGGGCATGCGAATATCGTCATGCCGCATCTCGAATGGGATGAGCGCGTGCCCACTCTCTATCTTGATATGGACCCGGAAAACCTGGGTTGGATGGGCCTGACCCCGGCGGAAGTTGCCCGGCAACTGCAGTTCCAACTCCGCGGAGTGGCCGTCACCGAACTGCGCCAGGGCATAAGGAGCGTTCAACTGGTGGCGCGTAATGCACGTGGCGAAGTGATCATGCCGGAAGATCTTGAGATCAAAACCCGCGACGGCCGCAAACTTTCCGTACAGCAACTGGGCAAGTGGCAGGTTCGTTACGAGGACCCCGTCATAAAGCGTTACAACCGTGACCCCTTCCTGGCCGTTCAGGCCGATGTAGAAGGTGCCCAGCCACCGGATGTCACCAAGGAAATCTGGAGTGCGATGACAGCCCTGCGTGAACAGTTGCCGGAGGGTTACCGTATTGAAATCGGCGGTACGGTGGAACAATCAGCCAAAGCCAATGCTTCAATCCAGACATTACAACCGGTGATGTTGGCGTTGATGCTGATCTTCATCATGCTTCAGATGCGTTCATTTATCGGCACATTGACTGTTCTGGCCACCGCGCCACTGGGGCTGATTGGGGCTGTGCTGGCTTTGCTGCTGTTTAATCAACCCTTTGGCTTTACCGCGCTGCTGGGGCTGATTGGCCTGGGCGGCATCCTGATGCGAAATACCATGATTCTGACGCAGCAGGTGCAGGACAACTTCAAAGCAGGAATGGCTGCCCGGGAAGCGGTTATCGAGGCGGCAGTCCAGCGTGCCCGGCCCGTGGTGCTCACCGCCCTGGCGGCCGTTCTGGCGTTTGTACCTCTGACCTTTGACCTGTTCTGGGGGCCGTTGGCTTATGTCCTTATCGGTGGCGTGGCGGTCGGCACTCTGATCACGCTATTGTTTGTCCCGGCGCTTTATGCCCTCTGGTTTCGCCTAAAGAACGAATACTGAGGAAAGCCGGCTACGTGAGTGCGGACAAGTGCCCTGTCACGCAGTCACCGATCTGCAGATCGAGGGTGTTTTTTGCCTGCATTGCTTGTTGGTGCAGATCCTTTAACCAATCTGCGCCTACTGGGCACCCTGGAGCCTGGCGTAAATCTGCGTCTGGAGCAGGAGCGGATTTCGTTTACGGCCTTGCGGGAGAGGTGAAATAAATAGCCATAGCCGCGCCTGGGCATGTGTGGGTTAACGGTTCTGTTACCGGTGCTGCCACCGGGGCTGACGTTTCTCGAGAAAGGCGGTCATGCCCTCGTTGCGGTCTTCGGAGGCAAAGCTGGACCACAGCAGACGGCGCTCGTACTCGATGCCCGCTCTCAGGGGAGTCTCGAACGCCTGGTTAACCGCATCCTTGTTGATCATGGTCGCCATCTGCGAGTAGCCGGCGATCTCGGCCGCGACCGCGAGGGCCGTCTCGAGCAGATCGTCAGCCGGCACCACCCGGCTGACCAGACCACTGCGTTCGGCTTCCTGCGCATCCATCACCCGACCCGTCAGGCACAGGTCCATGGTCTTAGCCTTACCGATGGCCCGGGCCAGTCGCTGGGTTCCTCCAGCTCCAGGCAGGGTGCCGATCTTCACTTCCGGCTGGCCGAAACGGGCGTTATCGGCGGCGATCAAGAGGTCGCACATCATCGCCAGCTCACAGCCACCGCCGAGTGCCAGGCCGGCCACCGCGGCAATCACCGGTTTGCGGCATCGGGTCACGGTTTCCCAGTTAGCGGAGATGAAGCGCTCCCGGTAAGCCCGGGAAAAGTCCAGGGCGTGGACTTCGGAAATGTCTGCGCCGGCGGCAAAGGCTTTCTCGTTGCCGGTAATGACAATCGCGCGAATGGCGTTATCTGCTTCCAGGGCTTCCAGAGCGGACGTCAATTCGTTCATCAAAGCGTTGTTCAAAGCGTTGTACACTGCTGGCCGGTTGAGCCGGACGAGAGCCACCGCCTTGTGCCTTTCAAGCAATATGTTGCTGTACTCCATAACCACCTCTACTAATATCTGCTTTCTTATTACTTTTTATAGAAATCTATATCGTTGATTACGTCGATTTTAAAGGCTACACCCGAGCATTTTTTAACGCAACATGTTGACATATTAATTTGCGAAGGCGTATGTTGAAGCGGACAAGGTAATGACCTGCTTTTGTGGTCAGGTCACCCAACAACAAACCAGACACAACAGGTGACTCAGATGGATACAGGCATCACTCTCAATCCGCAACGCCGTGCCGCCATGATCGAAAGCGGCGCCTGGACCGACAAGCTTATTACCGACTATCTGGATCAGGCAATAGCCAGCACCCCGGACCGGGAAGCCATCGTCGGCTACCAGGTCACCAGCGACACGCGCGGCGCCCTCACCTATCGCGAACTCAATGACAGGGTCACCCGCATGGCCACAGGCCTGGCGGCCATGGGTATTGACAAAGGCGACCTGGTGGCCTGCCAGTTGCCAAACTGGTGGCAGACCACCGCCCTGCATCTGGCCTGCATCCGAATCGGTGCCATTCTCAACCCGCTGATGCCCATCTTCCGGGAGCGGGAACTGCGCTTCATGCTCAAACATGGCGAGGCCAAACTTCTGGTGATTCCAAAGATCTTCCGTGGCTTTGACTACGAGGCCATGATTGACGGTATTCGCGGAGAGCTGCCGAACCTCGAAACACTGCTGGTCATCGAGGGCGAGGGGGAACGCAGTTTTGAGCAACGCCTGATGGAGACGCCCTGGGAAGAAAAGCAGGACACCAAAGCCCTGTTTGCCGAGCGCCAGCTCAGCGCCGATGATGCGGTCCAGATCCTCTACACCTCCGGCACCACTGGCGAGCCCAAGGGGGTTGTACATACCTCAAATACGTTGCTCTCGAACGTCAGGGCCTTCTCCGACCGGTTGCACCTGACCTCAAATGACAAAATACTGATGGCCTCCCCGGTGGCCCACCAGACCGGCTTCACATACGGCATACTCGTGCCCATCTATCTGGGCACCACCTCCATACTTCAGGACATCTGGGACGCAGAATACGTCTGCAACGTAATTGCCGCCGAGAAACCGGCTTTCACTATGGCGGCGACACCGTTCCTGGCCGACCTGGTGAAAACAGCTCCCAAGCACGAGGGTGAACTGGATTCCCTGAGGATCTTCGTCTCCGCCGGCGCACCGATCCCCAGCGCCGTTGTGGAACAGGCCGGGAAGGTATTGAATGCAAAAATTGTTTCAGCCTGGGGCATGACCGAAAACGGCGCGGTCACCACGACCTGCCCGGAGGATCCCGACGAGCGAGCCAGCCAATCCGACGGTAAGGCCCTGACCTACACGGAAGTGAAAGTCACCGACTTCCAGGGCAACGAACTGCCTGCCGGAGAAGAAGGCAGCCTGCTCGTCCGCGGCTCCAGCCTGTTTGTCGGCTACCTCAAGCGACCCGAACTCTATGGCGTGGACGAAGGCGGCTGGTTCAACACCGGCGACCTCGCGCGCGTGGACAAGGACGGCTACATCCGCATCACCGGCCGCACCAAGGATGTGGTGATCCGTGGCGGCGAGAACATCCCCGTGGTTGAGGTGGAGAACCTGCTCTACAAGTTCCCCGGCATTGCCGATGTGGCTTTGGTGGGTTGCCCGGACGAGCGCCTGGGTGAGCGCCTGTGTGCCTACGTCACCCTCGACGAGAACGCCACCGACCTGACCCTCGACGAGCTCAAGAGCTACCTGACCAAACAGCAGCTTTCCAAGAGCTATCTGCCGGAATACCTGGAAGTGATCGAGGCCATGCCCCGCACCGCCTCCGGCAAGATCCAGAAATTCAAACTGCGGGAACAGGCGAAAGAAGTGCGCCTGGAACCGGCCAAACGCGCCTGACCCGACCCATTACTCTGAGCAACAGGAGAACAACCCATGAAAGGCCTTAACGGAAAAACAGTCATTGTTACCGGTGGTGGTGGCGGCATCGGCCGCGCCGTATCGCTGCGCTTTGCCGAAGAAGGCAGCCTGGTTGCAGTTCTGGACCGTGACGAAGCCACAGCCCAGGCCACCGTGGACCTGATCACCGAAGCCGGTGGCAAGGCCCGCGCCTACGCCGCCGATATCACCGATTATGCGGCCATTACCGAGACGGTGGCGGCCATCGAAAACGATCTGGGCGTACCCACGGTGCTGGTGAACAACGCCGGTTTCGACCGCTTCATGCCATTCCTGAAAACCGAGCCCAAGCTCTGGGACCAGCTGATTGCGGTGAATCTCACCGGTGCCCTGAACATGCATCACGTGGTGCTGCCAAAGATGATCGCCGCCGGTGGTGGCAAGGTTATTAACGTGGCCTCCGACGCGGCCCGGGTGGGCTCCTCCGGCGAATCCGTCTACGCCGCCTGCAAGGCCGGCCTGGTGGGCTTCAGCAAGACCGTGGCACGGGAACTGGCCACCAAGAACGTGTGCCTGAACGTGGTCTGTCCCGGCCCCACCGACACCGCACTGCTCAAGGGCGTGGCGGAAACCGCCCCGAACCCGGAGAAGCTGCTGGAAGCCTTCCGTAACGCCGTGCCCATGAAGCGCCTGGCCCAGCCGGAAGACTACCCCGGCATCATCGCCCTGCTCGCCAGTGACGACGCCAACTTCATTACCGGCCAGGTGATCAGCGTGTCCGGTGGCCTGACCATGGCCGGCTAAGCCACCCATTACATGATTTAGGAGAATCCATCATGAATTACGAAGACATCCTGTACGACGAAACCAACGGTGTCGCCACCATCACCATCAATCGCCCGGACCGTTACAACGCCTTCCGCGGCCAGACCTGCATGGAGCTGCTGGACGCCTTCAACCGCGCCGGCTGGAACAAGGACATCGGCGTCATCGTATTCACCGGCGCTGGTGAAAAAGCCTTCTGCACCGGCGGCGACCAGGGCGCCCACGAAGGCCAGTACGACGGCCGCGGTCTGATTGGCCTGCCCGTGGAAGAGCTGCAACGCACCATCCGGGAAGTACCCAAGCCGGTGATCGCCCGGGTCAACGGTTTCGCCATCGGCGGCGGCCACGTGCTGCACGTGATTTGTGATCTGAGCATTGCCTCGGAAACCGCCGTCTTTGGCCAGGTCGGCCCGAAAGTCGGCTCGGTGGATCCCGGCTTCGGCACCGCTTACCTGGCGCGGGTTGTCGGTGAAAAGCGCGCCCGGGAAATCTGGTACCTGTGCCGCAAGTACAGTGCGCAGCAGGCACTGGATTGGGGCCTGGTTAACGCCGTGGTTCCGCCGGAGCAGCTGGATGAGGAAGTGCAGAAGTGGTGTGAGGAAATCCTTGAGAAGAGCCCCACCGCTCTCACCATCGCCAAGCGCTCGTTCAACGCCGACAGCGACAACATTGCCGGCATCGGTGCCCTTGGGATGCAGGCATTGAGCCTGTATTACGACACCGACGAGTCCAAAGAAGGCGTGAACGCCTTCAAGGAAAAGCGCAAGCCGGACTTCCGGAAATTCTACAAGTAAGCGGACCGACCCGGTGGCCACCCGTCACCGGGTCACAGACGCTCCCGGAGAACACCATGAATTTCGCATTTAATGAAGAACAGAACGCGATCCGCGACGTTGTGGCCCGCTTCAGCGCCGAGGTGCTGGCTCCGGGCTACCGCAAACGGGATCAGGAAGGCGTCATCGAAAAGGATGTCATCCGCCAGCTCGGCGAGATGGGACTGCTTGGTGGCGAACTGCCCGAAAAGTTCGGCGGCAGCGGCATGGACTGTGTTACCAGTGGCCTGATCATCGAGGAAATCTCCAAAGGGGATTTCAACGTCGGCTACATCCCCCTGCTGACTTCCCTGAACGGCCAGATCATTGCCAGCCACGCGGCCCCAGACCTGGCGAAGGAGTGGCTGCACGGCATGACCACCGGCCAGAAAGTTGCCTGCATCGCCCTCACCGAGCCCCACGGCGGTTCCGACGCGGCCAACCTGCGCCTGAAGGCGGAGAAGAAGGGCGCCGTGTACGTGCTTAACGGCGAGAAGACCTCCATCTCCATGGCCGACCAGGCCGACGTGGCGGTGGTCTTCGCCCGCACCGGCACCGTGGAGCAGCGGGCCTCCGGCATCAGCGCCTTCCTGGTGCCCATGAACAGTCCGGGCATCACCACCACCCGGTTTGAAGACAACGGCCAGCGCGCCATTGGCCGTGGCTCCATCTTCTTCGACAACGTGGAAGTACCTGCCCACAACATGATGGGCGACGAAGGCAAGGGCTTCAAACAGGTGATGCAGGGCTTCGACTACAGCCGCGCGCTGATCGGCCTGCAGTGCCTGGCGGTGGCCCAGCAATCCCTGGATGAAACCTGGCAGTGGCTGACCGAGCGCAAAGCCTTCGGCCAGAACCTGTCAGCCTTCCAGGGCCTGACCCATCCGCTGGCCGAATACCAGACCTTCGTTCATGCCGCGCGCATGCAGTGTTACCATGCGCTCTGGCTCAAGGACAACAACCTGCCCCACAACGCCGAAGCCGCCATGAACAAATGGTGGGGGCCCAAGCTTTCCTTCGATGTGGTAAAACAGTGCCTGCTGGCCCACGGCCACACCGGCTGGGGTGAAGACCTGCCCTTTGCCCAGCGGTTGCGGGATGTCCTTGGCCTGCAGATAGGTGACGGTACCGCGCAGATCATGAAGAACATCATCGCCCGCGAATACCTGCCGAAGTGATGCACCCCATATCCTCTGCGATTCGGGGTGCCGAAGACAGTCTGCCTTGGCCGGAAAACCATGGCAGAACCAAAGGAGCACAAATGATCGTCAACGAATCCGGAGGCATTCCCAACCGCCTGTTCTTTCGTCTGTTCCAGACTGGAAACATTCTGCAGCGTCAGGTTCAGAATGAGATGGGCATTAGCGCTGTACAGTGGGCAGTGCTTGGAGCTCTATCGCGGGAGGGGTTTGAGGACGGAACTTCGTTCAACCAGCTCAAAGAATATCTATACGTCAGTCGCCAAAACCTGGATGGTGTTCTGAAGCGAATGGAGAGAGATGGCCACGTTGTCCGGATACCGGATCCCCAAGACCGCCGAGCTCGACTGGTGGTACTTACCGAATCTGGTCGGACTTTCTGGAATCGACTGCAGGACACTATTGCCGAGTTTTACAAACAGGCCATGCAGGGGATGAGTTTTGATGACGGCGTCAGCTTGCTTCACCTTCTGAAGAAGCTTCAGCATGGACTTAGTGACGTTTCGCTGAAATCGACCATCCCGGAGCACAATGATACTGAGAATCTCGACGCCGAATGACGCCTAACTCAGCAGCTTGGTCATGGAAGTAGCTGGCGGCTTTACAGAAACGTACGCATTGCAGCCCTGTTCTTGCCAGACCGCTTCACGAGGTACATGGTTTCATCAGCTACCATGAGGGGCTTTATCGACTCGACCGGGTGTTTCATTGAAGGTGACCACGCCAAGTGAAAACGTCAACGGCCAGTCATTCTTCTTCATCTTGTTCTCCAAGGTCTCGACCAGGCGCGGGATAAACTTCCTGGCCGCGTCGAAATCCGTATCAGGAAGCAACACCGCAAATTCGTCGCACCGATGCGTGCTGGGAAATTGCCGCTACGAAGGCCAGACCTGAGGGTATCCCCCACGTCTTTGAGCACTTTGCCCCCCCCTCTGCGTGGCCGTAGTCATGGTTAATCGGCTTGAAATTATCCAGATCAATACTGATTAGCGTGAAATGTCGACCGTATTGAGAAAGTCGCTCGATGGAGCGTTCAAGCTCTGCTCGAAAGCTCCGAATGTTAGCAATCGACGTAAGGGGATCTGTCCGGGCAAGCGGTCGCTCCTGATCCAGTTCGTTCCGTAGCCTGGTCACAAGGTATCGCTGCTCGGACACATCCTGACAAATCGCCGGAGTGTAACTACCGCAGGCCAACGTAATCTGCCTCAGAATAATAACGATGGCGAAGCGTGTCCCGTCCCCTCGCACAGCCTCCAACGCAGAATTTGTAATCCGTGACTCCTTCTCTGGAGTTTCGTGGAAATTGCCAGCGTCAGCAAGAGAAACGGAAAGTTTGTTGAAGAAGGTTATGCAGCCGTATTCATCTCCGAAGCTGAACGAGTTATCTCCATCATTTCTGGCGAATTCGAACCAGAAACAATGATGATAAATGGTGGCGTGTTTGGCCTTAACGATAAGGCACCTGTGAGTGGCGCAACCGTTGACGTCGGTTTCATTGAATCGGGATCGACTTTTACAACATCCACCGATAACGATGGTCTTTTTTCGATTGGGGATCTGACGGAAGCTGGGCTTTAGGTTGTTGATGTGACAACGGTTGATGGTGAAACAGGCACCGCGCAAGGCAGCTTGCTTGAAACTGAAAATACATCTTCTGTGCTCGTTACTGTAAACCTCGCTGGTAGTGGTGCAATCTATGGCACAGTTTATGACGAAGCCGGACTCCCTGTTCCCTCCGCTCTCGTAACAGCAATCTTTCCTGATACAGACAGGAAGTACTCGGCAATATCGACAAGCGACGGATCATTTGCACTGACAAATGTGCATGGTGATGGAACCCTGATTCTCGTTGGTATCAACAACGACACTGGTGAAAGCGGTTCTGCCACTGGAGTTCTATCGAGCTTCGCCTCCCAGATCACGCGCAACGTGTGACAATAGCTGCTCCTCAAACAGTCAATGCCGAGTTCCTGAACACAGGGTTCGAAAATGGCTTAGAAGGCTGGTCTACAGAAGGCTCAGTGACCATCGTCGATCGAAACCTCATGTTCACAACCCCCGACTCTGGCAACTAAGGGAGAATTACGATATGGATATTATGAGCAAAGCAACGCCAAAGTTGGGCGTCGTTATCTCTTGCACTGCAATTATACTTCTCAGCGGTGCACAAAATGCAGCTGCAAATGGCTGCCTGACCCTGACCCCCGTAATAGGTCCACCCAGAGTTGGAAAAATCCGGCCAGAAACGTTTGGTCGTTCGTGGCCCTTCGCTCGACGGCGCAAGGCGGAAGCGTCAGCCGTGTCGTGCCAAAGCTACGGGGCGGCACGGTGACGGACCCCAGGAACGACGTTCATATGGTCGTAACGGAACATGGTTGCGTGAATCTTAAAGGCCTTTCGATTCCGCAAAGAGCCAGAGAACTTATTAATATCGCAGATCCGGAATTTCGAGAAAGCCTGGAACACGACGCCAAGACGATAGGATTGCTATAAAACCTGGCGGTCAGAAACACAGGCATATAGATGAGCTACAGGTTTAACCAGATCTTAATGGTTGCAGGCTAGAGTCTGAGGTTCAATTCAACGAAGAGTAGTTCCCTATGTCTGGCGATTCTTCCCTGTTAGTCGAAAAATTATGGCGATTAAAACGTCGCATTGATAAGGGCGCCTGCCCCGGCGTCGAATTCGTTCATCTGAATACGCTTCTCAGAGAACCCGCTTATCGTGCGGATGTACTCAGGCGGGTTGAGCTGTCAGGTAAGCCGGAACTTCAGGCCCTGGCCAAAGAGATACAGCTTAGCGACAACGGCCAGCCGCTCATGGCGAAAGAAACTACTGCCCGCTTTGAAGCAACAGAAGAACCTCGTACTGCGCAAAAGAGCTGGTTGCGACGCAACTCTCTCATCGTTTTCCCGGTCTTGGCCATTGGTTCGGCGGCAGTCGGGTTCACTGCATTTGAAGACCGTTCTGTACGCGTTGATTCTGACATTCTGGTTGATACCACCTGGGAATCCGGCAAACGGTACATCCTTGAGAAAACCATCTATGTTGAGAACTCCAACCTCAACATAGAACCCGGTGTTACCGTCGAAGGCGAACATGGATCAGCGCTTGTCGTGACCGCAAATTCGAAGCTTTTTTCCCGAGGTTCAGCAGACAAGCCAATAGTGTTTACCAGTGCCCAGACTGAGGGCAACCGATCGCGTGGCGATTGGGGCGGCGTTGTTCTGCTTGGCAACGCACCGGCGAATCAGCCCGAAGCCTCCATCGAGGGGCTTCCCGAGGGTGAAACCCGAGGTGCATTTGGCGGCACTGACGCCGAAGATTCCTGTGGGGTTGTGGAATTTACCCGAATCGAATTTGCTGGTTTCGAGGTTTTCAAGGATAACGAGCTCAACGGCCTGACGCTGGGCGGGTGTGGCAACAGCACGATTGTCAGAAATGTTCAGGTCCACCGGTCTCTCGACGATGGCATTGAAATGTTTGGCGGCAATGTCGATCTCAAGAACATCGTCATCACTGGTGCAGGAGACGACAGCATCGACTGGGATTGGGGCTGGACCGGAAATGTCCAATTCGCAGTAATCCAGCAGCATCCAGATGCCGGCGACAACGCCTTCGAGGGTGATAACAACGGTAACGACCACGAAGCCCTTCCCCGCTCAGAACCCACCTTCTACAACGTCACACTCGTGGGTGGCGGCAACAGCCAGAAGAAACACCGCGGCATGGTGCTTCGGGAAGGTTCAGGTGGCCATTTTCACAATATGTTGATCGACAGCTACGCAATTGAGGCTATTGATACTCGGGATAACGTGCTCTCGGTTATCAATCGCGGCCGACTGACGTTTGGTAACAACCTCTTGGCCAACCTAGGGCATTTAGGAAGGGTCACCCAAGAGTCCGGCAAGGATGACGACGACTTCGGCTTCAGCGAGCAAGCCTGGATGGAAGAACCACAGAATAACAATGTATTCCGTGTCGAAACTGCGTTGTTCCCTAACGCCAAAGACCTCACCAATCCGGTTTTCATGCCTAGGGTGCAACTGCGGCAAATGAACGCAACACGCCCACCACAAAGCGAATTCTTTGATGAGTCGGCTAACTTTGTAGGTGCTGTGAGCCCGGTATCTGCCCAAAGCTGGCTCGACGGCTGGACGGACTTTCCCGCAAATTAACCATCAGACCAGCTTCACGGGCCACGGAAGGCCCTTCTGACATCTTTAAGTCAGTTCCAGTCCTGGCTCGATTTGAGCATTTGGTTTTTGTAGGGCGCGATCGTCTCAAGCAAAACATTGGAGCGGGAAAACCAGCTGCGAGCCCAGGCGATTTCATTCTCCGCTTCATCATAAATGGTCGACTCAATGGTCCATTGGTGAAGGTCGGAGTGAATGACTCGGGCAACAGCTGCAACGCGGCTTTCCCAAAGGGCCTGGAAAGGCTGCAATTCAAACTTGTAACATTTGGCCAGCCGTGAGGTTTCCTGAGTATTGGCAGCTAAAAGAGAGGCATCATGCAATAGTTGAAAGATCACAGATTCTTTGACCACCCCCCATGGAAAATTGGAGAACGGAGTGAGCCTTACAGAAATCGAGCAATAACCAATTTCCAGCTCAATGTTGGGACGGATCCAAGCATCGGATGTTGATGACAGGTACAATGACGTTAATGCTTTGAAATGGCTATTTTTTTGAGACATCGCCTCCCATCCTCCAATCCGCTCTGCCCGATTGACATGGCATTTAAACGATGGAATCAGGCCTCTTTACCCACTCCAAGAAAAAAGGCTTGGCAGCTCGGGCGAAAGGTGGGCCATGATTTCGAGCAAGAGTAGCTTCATGCCACTGCTTTCAGCTCCTAGAATCCTCTCATAGTATGTCATTGTGGAGACAGCCTCTTTTTAGGAATGTCCGCAGTAACGGGGTAGCACCCGACATGGAGGTATCAGCCTTTGCCCAACGGCTGATCCCGTTCCACCATGAAATCCTCTGAAACTCGCTCACTGGAGTCAAAGAATTCATCCCAAACGGGATCGGTAGGTCGCTCATAGCGTTTAACTGAACCTCTCAGTCGCTCCAGTGGTGAGTGCCCTTTCATATTGGGCTGAGCGAACTCTTCGGTATGCGCCGAATCCGCATCCAAATCTTCCAGCAACTCCTGCTCAGTAAACTGTTTCTTTTTCACCTCGTTTATTCCCTCAGTGAGAATCATTGCCTCGAAGGGTAGTTTAGCAGGGAGTCAGCTGCGGCAGCGCTCCAGGAACGCTTTCAACCATCGAGCTTCCGGCTTTGTCGGCTTAAGATCGTACTGTTTCACGATACGAACGAACCTTGCCACATAACCGCACTGGCCTGACGGTGGCACCCATTCATCCGGACCCTGGGCACCCTTACTTCTTAGTGGAATAGAAAAAATATCCTAAAAAGCATCAAAAACCTATGCCAGAAATCGAAATCTGGTTTTTTTTGAGCATACATGCATATATAGAGGAATTACGAACATACTATTTTACCAATTGGAAATTGCGTGCTGAACAGCGTCTGCATAGAGGCAAATATCAAAGTAGACAACACGGGGACGAAGATAAGTCTTCCGGTGATCGTCACCCAAGATGGTTTGCTGAAAAGTTATTTGGATTATTTGATCGTTCATCGATACAAATCTCGGAGCTGGAAAGACAGGAGCGCGTTTGCGGTTCGACTCCTCATCGATTACACGAATCAGAATAAAGACTGCTTTGAAACTCCTCACCAACTGTTTCAGGAGTTTTCAAACAGCCTCTACACCGGAACGATTGGCGAGGACGGTAGCGATCCGAGTTGGCTGCGGTGGAAACCACGCGAGGATAAGGACGCGAACTTTCTAATCAGCCTGATAACACAATACACAGACTGGCTCTCTGAGCAGTATGAAGAGAAAAAGCTTCAGATAAACCCAACGGTGAAACCTACTCGTTACGAGGAGTGGATGGGCCTCGCAGCCTTCTACCAAAAGAAACGGCGGGCTTTTCTTTCCCACCTTTGGGCTAACAAACCAGCCCCTGCTTATTTCCGGAAGGTTATGCCCAGGAGGGTGTCGCGTTCTAACGGCAATGAGGGTAAGAAAAGCTTTCCTCCTGGACGAATTGACGACCTCTTGTGGAATGGCCTTACGCGATATGGCTTTGAAATGAGCGACGTAGTTCATGAGCGCCTGGACCTGAAGAATGTGCTCATTACCATGCTGATGCATTACGGCGGACTCAGGCTCAGCGAGTGCTTTCACCTTTGGGTAGAAGATGTCGTGCCGTGGGAGGACGGAACCGCACTGGTCAAAATTTTTCATCCCGATAAAGGGCGGCCCCGTCCAAACGGCCCCAGCAGGCGCGAAGAGTTGCTCAACAAGTATGGGATGCAACCGCGATTTGAATATTCGAAATCCCATACGCTGCATGCAGGTTGGAAAGCGCCCAAAGAGGACAATGAAAGTCGCCACTTTCTTCAGGTTTGGTGGTTTCCAAGAAGTGCTGGTGAAACCTTTAACGACCTTTGGCGGCTTTACCTGACCTACCAGCGATACCCCGATGGCGGTAAACATCCGTTTGCATTCACGACGCAATCAGGCGCTCCGCACTCAATCAAAGGCTATAACCAATCGCTTAAAAGAGCCGTTGAAAGAATTGGTTTACCGTTTTCAAAAGAAGCGGGAACGACAGCACACGCCCACCGACACTCGTATGGGCAAGCTCTGGCTGATGCAAACGCTGATTCTCTGATCATTAAAAACGCCCTACACCATAAATCGATAGAAAGTCAGCAGGTCTACACCGAACTCACTGATAAGCAGATGCGTGCGCATTTGAGCAGATTGTCGCCCGAGCACGGCTTAATTTCTCCAATCAAGAAAGGACTCACTCATGGCAACTAAGTACGCCACGCTCGCCGAAGCCTCAGAAGCCGCTCAGCGCTTGGGATTCGAAATAAGAGATGAATACAACAAGGGCTACAAAAAAGACCCGAAGCTGCCAGCAGCTCCCGACAAACACTATGCCGACGATTGGGCTGATTGGCCCAACTTCCTTCGCAATGAGCGCCCTAGAGAAAAATACGTGACGCTCGCCGAGGCGTCCGAAGCCGCTCAGCGATTGGGCTTCAAAACACGCACCGAATACCATGAGGGCTACCAAAAAGACCCGAAGTTGCCATCGAATCCCCAACGAAGTTATGCCGGAGAGTGGGATGATTGGTATAGCTTTCTTGGCGTTGAGCGCCCCGAGAGGTACGCGGCGCTTGCCGAGGCGTCCGAAGCCGCTCAGCACCTGGGGTTCAAAACGCAGCAGGAATACTATGAGGACTACCAAAAAGACCCGAAGCTGCCATCACAACCCTCTGTTTTCTATGCCGAAGATTGGGATGATTGGTATAGCTTCCTTGGCACTGAACGCCCCAGTGAGAAGCACGCCACTATCGCCGAGGCGTCCGAAGCCGCTCAACGCTTGGGGTTAAAAACACAGGCGGAATACTATGAGGACTACCAAAAAGATCCGAAGCTGCCAGGTTCTCCCAACGACTTTTATGCCGAAGATTGGAGTAGTTGGTACAACTTCCTTGGCACTGGACGCCCCGATGGGAAGTACGCAACGCTCGCCGAGGCGTCCGAAGCCGCTCAGCGCTTGGGATTCAAAACGTCCACAGAATACTTTGAGGGCTACAAACAAGACCCGAAGCTGCCACGCCATCCCGACGGAATGTATCGCAGAAATTGGGCTGATTGGTACAGTTTTCTTGGCAATGAGCGTCCCAAAGAAAAGTACGCGACGCTCGCCGAGGCGTCCGAAGCAGCCCAGCGCTTGGGATTCAAAACACAGAAGGAATTCTACGAGGGCTACAAACAAGACCCGAAGCTGACAGTAAGTCCCTTCGACTTCTATGCCGAAGATTGGGATGATTGGTACAGCTACCTTGGCATTGAGCGCCCCGTTAAGAGGTACGCGACGCTCGCCGAGGCGTCCGAAGCCGCTCAATGCTTGGGGTTAAAAACAGGTGCGGAATACTTCAGGGGCTACGAAAAAGACCCGAAGTTGCCATCGCAGCCGAATAAAACTTATTCCGAACATTGGATATCTTGGCCTCACTTCCTGGGCAACGAAAACGCCATTAATCGAGAGCTGACCAGCAAATACCCCGAGTTTTGGAAAGCCATTCAGTGTTATGTAGAGGCTGGTACAGGCCAATCCAATAAATACTCACATTTGAGAGCATTCCTTAGATTTTACGTGGACAAGTTGGGCTTGGTTGACGACCCGGGAGCCATGCTGTCAAGGGATATCCCGTTTGATGAGCGAGCGTACGAAAACTTCATAAATGTCACCGCAGATACTGTAAAAAAACCACGGCATAACGCCTGTTCCGCTTTTTTCGAGTGGATTTTGGAGACTTATTGCTCTGACGAGGACGATAACGGTGAGTTGATAGTTCTGCCCGGCTACCGCAATCCTCTTAGAACCGTTCTCAAGGGTTTGTTAGATCAGTTACCCAGTTACAAGCGCAGTGAATCAGACAAGCCTCCATTGCCCATGGATGCCATTGTACGAGCCAAGCAGCATCTGATTCCGCTAGAGGCGACGTCGTTTCGCGATCTCTATCAATTGCATCCCTTCCTCGAAGACTGCTGGTTCGGGGTTGATCCACAGTTAATTGATGACAATGGCCCAAACTGCATTTATCGAGTGGTCAAAAAAGAGCGGAAGCGAGGTCGCAAGCGCTATTTTGAAGAGGTGCACGAGTTATGGTCGCCCGTAAAAATTGTCGCAAACTACACATTGCTATCCATTCCGTTGCGAGGACAGCAAATCTGTTGGCTCGACAGCGGAGAGGGAGATGAATTCGTTCCGTTATGGCGTGATGGGAAGGTTCACTGGATCGAAAATCCAAGTCCGCTTGCGACCCGAAAGCGGAATAAGGGCTTTATTCAGAAAGGGAACAATGACGGTGAGTTGAGCGCCTACATCACGACGAACAAAACCGGAAAGAAGTTGGGCGGCTACGATATTCCATTCATGCCGGAAGATCTGGCGTATTGGATTATCCAGCTTCGGGATTGGCAATCCAAATACAACCCAATCGAAGAACTGACACTGTGGACGCAAATCAATCCGCAGCAAAGGATACACAAAGACATCCTCAAAAGGCGCGGTAAACAATCGTTCCTGTTCCGCGACCCGGCCTCACACGCCTGTGATGAGAAGGCGTCGCCCATGCGTACGACAACCGCGTTTACACGAACCCTGCCTGCTCTGTTGTTCCATAGTCAGAGGCCAGGCGCGGACCTCGCCGAGAAAATCGAAAAAAAGAGCAGCGTGGATTACAAGAGCCAATTTACACCTCATGCTCTCCGCGTCAGCCTTATCACTGCCTACATTGTCGACGGCAGAGCGCCCATAGCCGTGATTTCAAAGCTGGTTGGTCATTCCTCTCTGGTGATGACGATTTACTACACAAAGGTAGGAGCCAGCAAAATGCGGCTGGAGATGGCGGCGGCTGAAAAACGGGCACTTGAGCAGAGTCACTATCGTTACGAAGACCTCATCCTCCAGAAGAAAATCGAAGAGGCGCGGCCGGAATTAATCGCCACAGACCGAAGCATCATGGATCAGTGTCTGACACCTAATTGGCCCTCTGGAGCCTTCCAACTTATGAGTTTCGGAATCTGCCCCATGAGCGGCAACAAGTGTGACGAAGGTGGCATGGCACTGGTTGAGCGGAAGGTTGAAGCACAGTACGCGCCGGTGCCCAATGGCTACCTTGGGACTCGAAATTGTCCCCAGTGCCGCTTCTTCATTACCGGCCCGGCGTTTCTGGGCGGTTTGTCGGCCATTGCCAACGAAATCATTCTGGAAATCAATGTCACCCGTAATGAATACCACGAACTCGAAGAAAAAAGGCAGACACTCGATGACGAGCGGTACGATGCCGAGTCTTCGGGACAGTTTTTTGGAAAAGAGCGAACGCTGAAAAAGATCACCTCGGCGTATGAGGAAAAAGCCAAAAAGCTCGACATGCTTCTCACGGATCTCCAGCACTTATACCGCCTGATTTCCCAATCTACCGAACTGCTGAAGACCTCCGAGACAGGCCAGCACCAGCTGATCGTCAGCGGCAATTACGTGGAAATGGAGATGCATTTGGAGGAGCAAAGCAGCGAATTTCGGTTGCTCGCTGAGGTCTGTGCCAACGCTGAAATATACGAGAGCGCCAGTGCCTCCAGAGCACGCCCCCTGCTCAGTCAGATGCTCGACAAATTGGCGGACACCAATGGGATTGCACCCGCGATATTTCGGTTGACCGAGGATCAGCAGCTCAAAGCTGCCAATCAGGTCGTCCGGCTGATTATGCAAGTGACACAGAATAACTGGCACGTCGCTGACCAGTTGATCAATGGGCAAATCACCTTGGAAGATCTCGCCGAACCACTACAGCTAGGTGATGTGCGCCAAGAGATCGAGTCAGCCATGAACGGGTCTTTGAAATTCCCGCTAGAAATCGAGAGCTGCAATGAGTGAACCGAACGAAGTCTACGAGGCCATACTGGGCCAACTGAAAAATTCTCGTTCCAGGAAGTCCCTGGAGGCCCTTCACGCCGTTTGCAAGGAGCATCATGAGTCAGGCTCGGTCGATTTCAGAATCTCAACGATTGCGAAGCTAGGAGCCAGTCGTGGCGCTCCTAGCGAGCAGACCATCCGAAACAAAACCGGAGAACATTATAGAGCGGTCATTGAGGCTTGGCAGGCGCTTGGAGACCAAAAAAAGAAAGCGATCAAAGCACAGACCACGCCCTCGGGCGAGTACGATTGGGTTGATGAGGTAAGCAATAAAACGCACCGCTTCCTCATACTCGACCTGATTTCGAAGGTCCGTAAATTGAGGGCCGAAAATAAAAGGTTTGCATCGATCAAGAAATTGGAAATTGACTACCGAGCGGGTGCTGAAGACAAATCTGAATCGAGGTTACCGAGCCTGTTGAGTCACGAGATTGATGCATTGAGAGACGCCATCTCTGAGGAGTCCCTTAAATTAAAGGGCTGGACTAAAACAGAACGCGGCAGCATCAAGGACCAAAACGGCAAGGTTGTCTTAAGAAACGGTTTTGTGGATGCCCTTGAAAAAGCGTTGAGTATCGGGAATGGCTAACGGACAAGAAAAAGCTCGCGAAAACCTTGTTGCCTTTCAGCGTTGGGCCGCTACGAAAACCGATGACTATTTAAAGCAAATCGTCTTTCGGGGCCAGCTAAACTGTGGCGAAGTCGCCAACGCTATCGGTATCGGAAAGAGCGCCGTGCGCCAGAATCCGGCGATAAAATCGCTGGTCCTTAAATACCTCGGGCGAATCGCCGCTTGCGGCGAGAGGGCAGAGCCCTCAATTGAAATCGAGGCTACGTCCATTTTTTTGATAGAAGCGGACCTTTTTTGTCGCCGAGATTCCGGCAGCTTAAGCACGCTGAGGTCGCAAAGCGAACATTCAGGTTAGGCAATAACGCCTGGGCTAAGCCGCCTTCCGGCCCCCTGCGCCCCGCCAGAAACAGCTCCCGGCCACAGGGGTTATCCACAGCCCGCTGGAACCAGGGGTTTGCGGATGCCCTCTATCGCCTTCTGCAGCTCGATGAAAACCCGGTCGATCTATCAATTCTCGGGAAGAGCCGTTTGCATGAGTTCTACTACGAATTACTGAAAGGTGAAGCCGGCCATTCATTCAGAAACGCATTTGGTGTTGGGAACGAAATCGCCCGCTCGATTGAGTTCCTGTCATCCAACCTGGACAAAACTGTCACAATTGAAGACCTGGCTGATCAGGCTGGCATGAGCCGGGCGGTGTTCCATCGCAAATTCAAACAGGCGACAAACATGTCGCCCATTCAGTTTCTGAAATCCATGCGGCTCAACAAGGCCGCGATGAAAATTGCTGAAGGCCAAAACGTCAGCGTTGCCGCCATGGACGTGGGTTACCTGAGCTCGTCTCAGTTCAGCCGGGAGTTCAAACGCCTGTATGGCCTGTCACCCAAGCAGTGGAGCCAAACTGAAAAAGCAAGCTGACGGCCGGCTCTGGTATGCCATGTCTATCGGGGTAGTTCCGTGATCGGAACGCATGGTTTGTTATACGAGCCGGTGAGTTGGAATTTACGTCAGGCAAAACCCTCCAGCACAATCTTGCCAACGGCGGTTCCTGATTCCAGTTCGGCGTGTGCGGCACGTAGATTCTCGGCGTTGATCGCTCCGAGGTGCTTCCCTGCAGTTGTGCGGATGAAGCCTTGATCTACAAGCCGTGAGACCTCATTCAACAAGTCGTGCTGAACCTGCATATCATCCGCCTGGTGCATTGAGCGGGCGAACATGAATTCAATGTGTAATGACAGACTCTTCGGCTTGATTTTCATTACGTCCAGACTTGCGGGATCGTCGATCATGGCAATCTTTCCAAACGGCCTAAGCACCGCCACATAATCGTCGAAGTATTGATCTGTGGCGTTAAGACTGGCCACATGGGTTACAGAACCAATTTTGCCAGCAGACACCAGTGTTTCGATCTGGGGCTGCAAGGGTTCACGGTGATTCAGAACAAAATCCGCACCCAATGATTCAACCCAGGCCTTCGATTCCGGGCGAGATGCCGTAGCGAGTACTTTCGCGCCTGTTAGCTGTTTGATCAATTGAACTAGAATTGAACCCACGCCTCCTGCGGCGCCAATCACAAGGACCACGTCGTCGCTTGGAGTGATGGACCCAGCCAACTGTCGCTCAAGTTGCAGGTGGTCAAACAGCATTTCCCATGCTGTTATCGTGGTCAGGGGCAACGCTGCAGCATCGGCGTCGGACAGGCTGGCAGGCTTCCGACCAACCAGACGCTCATCGACAACCTGGTATTCGGCGTTGCTGCCCTGACGGGTAACGTCACCGGCATAAAATACGGTGTCACCTTCTTTGAAGAGTGAAGCGCCCTCGCCTGTTGCCACTACCTCTCCAACGGCATCCCATCCAAGTACTTTGATCTGGCCTGGTTCCGGCTCCGCCCGCTGGCGTACCTTGAAGTCAACAGGGTTCATGCCGATGGCTTTGACTCTGACCAGCAGGTCCCGGCCTTTTGCGACGGGACGTTCCATCTCAACATTTTGCAGCGCATCAGGGTTTTCGATAGGAAGAGATTCCCGATATCCAACAGCTTTCATTATCTGTCTCCGCAATGACTTTCGAGTAGCGCACAGTATGGTCGCCGTTTACACTCGGATAAACGGGAAAATTTGTTAAACATATTCAAAGAATTTTTGAAAATGAGTCTTGATGATCTGATCGTGGTTTTGAGGGTCGCTGAATTCCGCAACATTACCGCTGCCGCCACCAGCCTTGATATGCGAGCTGCCACAGCCAGCGCCGCAGTAAAGCGCGTAGAACAGGAGCTGGGTGTAGAGTTATTCGTACGCTCCACGCGAAGGTTGCGGTTATCTGCCGCCGGCGAGAAATACTTGCCTCACTGCAAACAAGCGATTGACTTGTTGAGCCAGGCGCAACAGAACCTTCGATCTGAAGTTGACTCTGTAACAGGCGAAATCCGGCTTTCGGTTTCATCCGATCTTGGTCGTAACCGCGTTGTGCCCTGGATCGACGAATTGATGGCAACGCATCCAGGTTTGAATCTCAGAGTTCAGATTACTGACACCAACGTGGACTTTTACCGGGATTCGGTCGACATGGCGCTTCGCTACGGCGCGCCCAGTGACACCAACCTGTATGGCTTCAAAATTTGCGATGTGCCGCGCCTGCTTTGCGCATCTCCTGATTACCTTTCGCGTCATGGTCGCCCCATTCATCCTGATGACCTTGAGAACCACAACGGACTGTTCTATCAGTTGCAGGACATCCCATTTGACCTCTGGACGTTCAAACGGGGAGACGAGGAATATCGAGTCAAAATGACGGGCGATCGCGCCTCAAACGATGGCGATCTGGTTCGCCGGTGGTGCGTCGCTGGTCGCGGTCTTGCGATAAAATCGTGTCTTGATATGTCGGATGATCTGCTTGCAGGCCGTGTCACCACAATCATGCCGGACTATGCGCCGCCGGTATCCGAGCTGTGGCTGATTTGTCCTACCCGACAGTCAATAACGCCGGCAATGAGGTTGTTGAGGGATGACCTGCGTGCAAAAGTAGGCGAACTGATGAATGCAATGATTGCCGGCGGCTTTTTTCCTCCGGATCGTCTGTCCGGAGGAAAAAAAGACGACTGACACACAGCGGGTGCATTATTGGTGATAAGAAATTCTCATTAACGCGCAGTACACCACTGGCAGCACCACTAACGTCAATATGGTTGCAACACCCAAACCGAACACGATAACCACCGCCATGCTCGCGAAGAAGGCATCGCTGAACAGAGGAATCATTCCTAACATGGTGGTTATGGCCGCCATAAGCACAGGTCGTACCCGGCTTACCGCGGCCTCAACCACCGCAGTGAATGCATCATCCTGCTGTTCTAACTGAATATTGATCTCCTCAACCAGCACAATGGCATTCTTCAGTACCATACCGATCAGACTCAGAGTCCCGAGCAGCGCCATGAATGTAAAAGGCGCGCCGAGCAATACCAGTCCACCAATGATTCCAATCATCATGAGAGGAACAATCATCCAGATAGACAGAGCCTGTCGGAAGCTACCGAACAACAGCATCGAAATAATGAACATCCCCAGCAGTCCAAGAGGCAGCGAGGAGAAAAGCGAAGTCTGAGCTTCGGATGAGGTCTCGTACTCTCCACCCCACTCAATCGAATAGCCGTGGGGAAGCTCCAGCGCGTCGACCTGCGGGCGGATCCTCTCCAGCACACTCGCCGCCGTCTCCCCCGACAAAGGCATGGGTTCGGCATAAACCGCCAACATCCGCTCCCTGTTTCTGCGTTTTATCAACGGATCCCGCAGTTCCGTATTGATGGCATTGATGACGTTGCCCGCGCTGACATAGCGGCCCTGCTCTTCACTCCAGACATTGATCGAGGTAAGGTTTTCGATGTCAAAACGCTGCTCCTCTCTTGACCGCATAATGATCGGAATGAGGTCGCTCCCCTCACGGTACACTCCAACCTGCTGCCCCTGATTATTCAGCAACAACGCCTGGTGCAGTGATTCGCGAGATACGCCAAGGCGCCGGGCCTGTTCTTCGAGGAACTCCGGTACGATCACGGCTTCCCGATTACCCCAGGACAAGCGCACGCTGTCGGCCAGAGGTTCATTTTCAAAAATTGCCTGCACGCGCACACCGATTTTCCGGAGTTCTTCGGGATCTTCTCCAAAGATACGAGCTTCAAGACTGGCTTTGGCTGAGGGCCCCACCTGCAAAGCCTGCACTTTGTAATGCACGTTCGGGAAGTCTGTACGCAGTTGCTCAATGACTTCCTCCATACGGGCCTCTCTCGACGCCTTATCCCGGGTCTCTACGATCAATTGGCCAAAACTGGCGTATCGCTGCTCCGGTGAATACGTCAACGTAAAACGCTGGGCTCCGCCACCGGTGACACTGGTCACCTGAACGACCTGGTCCATGTCATTCACGCGCGATTCCAGCCGCTTTACGGTCTCTTCGGTTTGCAAGATGTCGGCGCCCTCGGGCAACCAAAGGTCAACAAAGAAGAGTGGCGTTGTGGCATTCGGGAAGAAAGCATTCTTAACCTGTCCCGAGAACGATAGAACCCCAGCCAGAAGCGCGATCGCAAGTGTTAATGTCACGAAGCGATAATGAATCGCGTAGGTCAGCAGGCGGCGGAAGACGACGAAAACAATTCCCTTATAGGGGTCGTTATCGGATGACTGCCCGACACTCTCGAGCTTGTCGGGATAGAACATATCAAAGAAAAACGGGGTCAGAGTGAGTGCCGTCAGCCAGCTCAGGAAAAGCGAGTAGCACAGAACCCAGAACAGGGAGCCAATGAATTCTCCGGTGGTGTCTGGTGAAAGGCCGATAGGAGCAAAGGCCGTAATGGCAATCACGGTAGCGCCGAGCAGCGGGTACCGGTTCTGCGAGACCACTTCTTTGGCTGCCTGCCTTTTGGACTTGCCCTTGGAAAGGCCAATCATCATGCCCTCGGTGACGACGATGGCATTATCGACCAGCATCCCCAGCGCAATGATCAGCGCACCCAATGAAATCTTCTGGAGCTGAATACCGTGTATTGCCATAAGCACGAATGTACCCATGATGGTAATCAGCAGGATCAGCCCCATGAGCAGGCCACTTCGCAGCCCCATGAACAGCAAAAGCACAATAATGACAATGCCCACCGCCTGAGCAAGGTTCATGAGAAAAGCAGATACTGCCTCCTCGACTACTTCAGGCTGGTTATACACTGTGTTCAGTGTCATGCCGATGGGTTGCTGTTTTTCCAGGCGTTTCAAAGCCTCATTGAGACTCTCACCTACATCAACAACGTTGGTGCCCTCTGCAAATGACACGCCGATGGTCAAAGCAGGCAATCCGTCAGAGTGGTAAAGCAAGGCGGGTGAGTCATTGGTCACCCTGCGAACTTCGGCCAGATCGCTGAGCCGGATAATACCCGAATCAGCGCTTCCAACTGCCAGTTGCTCAAGTGCCTGAACGGAATCAAGCTGACCGGTTGGCTGAACGGATAACGACAGCCCTTCACTGCGCAGGTGGCCAGCGTTGCCCACCGTATTCTGCGCATTCAGAAGGCTTGCCAGGTATTCTGGCGAGATGCCAAGAGCACGCATACGGTCACGGTCCAGTGACACGATCATCTGCTCGTCGACACGACCACCGATACTGACTTTTGCGACGCCCTCCAACAATCGCAGTTCTCGCTGAATGAGATCCGCATGGTCACCAAGATCTTTCAGCGAGTAGCCGTCACCACGCAACGTGAGCAGCAGGCCGAAGACATCGCCAAAGTCATCGTTCACGATGGACGTGTTCACGCCTGGTGGCAGACCAGGCTGGGCATCATTAATCTTTCGCCGAAGGATATCCCAATACTGGTCTAACTCCCCTTCTCTGACCGTCTTCTTGAGTTGGACAGTAATCTGCGACAAGCCGTCCGAGTTCACCGAAGTAATGTCATCGATGCCCGGCATCTGCTGGATCGCTTTTTCCAGAGGCAGCGTAACCTCCTCCTCGACTTCAAGAGGCGTTGCTCCGGGATATTGGGTGGTCACCAAGGCGGAACGTAACGTGAACTCCGGGAATTCAAGCTGGCCAAGACCCAGAAACGCGAACATGCCCCCAACCCCAAGCAACAGCGTGACCATCCAGCTGATGGACTTCCGATCAAGAAAATAATCGACCATCTCAGAGCCCGCCCTCTTTTTCCCAGGGACGGACCGAACGATCCCTGTTCATCCGGTGAGCGCCGGCAACCACGATTCTGTCGCCCGGGCTGAGCTCTCCCCGAACAAGCACGCCATCGTTCATTTTCTTACCCGGCTCGACATCCACCGGCTCGACGCTGCCCGTGTTATCGCCATTCTCACCATCGGCAGCAGCCACGTATCGCCAAACCACGCTAGTGCCGGGTTCTGCGTCAGGTGTTACAAGCGCCGCGGTTGGTATCAGCCACGACGGGGCGCTCTCTCCAGCCAATGTGCCGTAATCAAGCAGAACGGTCGCGCTCATCCCCGAAAGCACTGTGATGTCCTCGGGTTCAGGGAGCGTTACGGTAACCTCATAACTGAGCGACCCCTGAGAGGCATTGCTGTCATGCTCTTTGTAGCTCGCGGCGTAGCGTTTATCGGGAAGCTCGGGAAACTGTACCCACGCGATAGTGTTGCCATTGGCGCGAACGTTCCTGGATCTCTGTGGTTGAAGGCGGCGGACCTGTTGTTCAGGCATCTGGAACGAGACGTCGATAGAGCCGGGCCGTTGCAGTTCGGCAATGGCCTGCTGCGCTGATACAACCTGAAAGACATCCACCGGCACCCGTGAAATGACGCCATCAAATGGCGCTTTGAGAACGGTATAGGAAAGTTGGTCCTCCGCGCTGGCCAGTTGCGCTCTGGCAGAGAGGTACTCGGCCTCGGCCTCATCGAAACGGGCCTGACTGATGGCCTGGCGCTCCAACGATATTCGCATTCGCTCGAAGGTGGCCTGTGCCAGATTGAAATTTGACCGGGCGTTTTCCAGGCGGGTTCTTGCGTCCCGATCGTCCAGGCGGGCAACGACCTCCCCTTTTTCCACAGTGTCGCCTGCTTTAACGGCCAGCTCCGTCAGCTCTCCTCCCACTCTGAAAGAGAGTTCTGAATGGTCAGACGCCGAGACTCTGCCCGGATACTGATTGAGCGTGCCTGACTGCGCCTGCTCCAGCGTCATGAGCTTTACCGGGTAGACAGTTTGCTGTGTCAGAGGGGGCGCCTCCGCCGAACATCCCATCACCAGGAGGCTCGAAAGCATTGCAAGCGCTTGTAGGCCTCTCAAGGGCATGGCGGTACTGACCATCTTGAATTTCATAACGCGTCACTCTCCAGAAAAAATGGGTATACGGATTTAATGGTTGATGGGGCACCTTCACCCCATCAATCTGATACCACCCTCAGATGGTTGATAGATCGACTCCGTAGTTGAGTTCCTCTGCGAAGTCCGGCAGTCCGTAACCGATGGTTTTCTTGTAGAAAGGAGAGACCTTCGCAGTCGGTGCCTTCTTCTTGTGCTTCGTGGTGTAGAGCATTCGTGCCCGCATCACCTCGAAGGAGTAACCGCGCCCTTCACGGTTCTTGTCCTTGGCCAGTCGGTTGATGGACTCCGTGTAAGCGTTGGTGACGGGCATGTCCGTCTCGAAGTAGGTCATGGTCTCTTCGCGCCAGTTTCCCACTGCCCTGACCAGATCGCTCCAGACTTCCTTTTGGCCCTTCGGGATGGTGGCTATCCACTCGTCCAGGGCGGCTTCTGCCTGGAGCCGTGTGGTGGCGTCCCAGATGCCGTAGAAGCGCTCCTTGTGCTCGTAGGCGGCCAGCAGTTGCGGGAACGCGCCTGTCCAGGTCTCCATGATGAGGCGCTCCCGGTCTGAGACTTCGTGAGCGCGTTTCAGCAGGATTTTCCGGTCTCCCTTGAGAGTCCGGCTCTGGGACGGTTTCGGCTCCTTTCTGAGGCCCTTGCGCACTCTCTCTAGGGCATCGTTGGCCATGCGCACCACATGGAACTTATCGACCACGATACGGGCCTGGGGCAGCACAGCCTTGACCGCTGCCCGGTAGGGGTTCCACATGTCCATGCTGACGATCTCGACCTTCTGCCGGTCTTTCAGCTTCATCAGGTAGTTGGTCACCACGTCCTGGCGGCGGGTGGCCAGCAGGTCGAGCAGGGTTCGCTCCTCAATGTTGGTCAGAATGCAGCGGTAGCGCTTGTTCAGGTATAGCTCGTCAATGCCCAGGATGCGGGGCGTCTCGAAGCGGTGCCAGCGCCCCAGGAACTCGGCGCGGGCGTTGAAGATGTCGCGCACCGTCTTCTCGTCCAGGCCGGTCTGTGCCGCCACAAAGGTGTAGGGGTGGTTGAAGGATTCCTTCTCCACGTACTCATGCAGCCGCAGTGTCATACGGAATCCGTCCACCATCTCCGGTAGCTGGGGCCTGAATGTTGTCTTGCAGGCCCGGCAGGTGTATCGGCGGCGGACCACCCAGAGAGTGACCCGCTTGCCGTGGATGGGCAGATCACGATAGGGAACGTCACGCTTGCCGAACCGCACGAACTCACCCTGCACGCCGCACCCCTCGCAGGCTACTGGTGTAGGTGCTTCAAGCCGAAAATGTATGTCTTCATTCTGCTCATCAGAATCCACCAACTGGTACCCAGGAAGGCTTAACGAATTAATCATCTCCCGCCTTGATCAGAAAAACAGGTAGGTGGCGTAACCGGCAATCATCGCCATAGCAAAAATGACTGCTAAAAACGCCGCTAAAAGCTTCAGCGTGAACAAAGAGCGCAACAGAATGAGCTCAGTCAGGCTGGCTCCGGCACTGCCGATGATCAACGCTAGCACCGTCCCGGCACCCACGCCTTTGGCCATCAGAGCCGCTGCCAGAGGTATGACGGCTTCAGCGCGAATATACAACGGCACGCCGATGACAGCGGCAACTGGAATGGCAAAGGGATTATCTGGGCCTGCATACTGCTCCAATAAGTCAGTGGGCATGAAACCATAGATCACGCTGCCAATCGCAATACCGATGAGCAGGTAAGGCAACACATCGATAAAGTCCGACCAAGCTTCCCGCCACACACCACTGTACTTCCCTTCTTTCTTAACCGTGACAGTGGGTTGACTGTCACAGCATTCGCTAGACGTAGAGACTGTTGTCTTCCTATCAGCCCCGCAAGAAGCCGTCTTCGGAGTGGTGTCGCAGCTGTTGGTGCCGCAACTCGATGCGGTCGATGTAGCACTGCACGGGCTTGCTGATGAACTACATCCACTGCTCTCTTGTGTCGCCGTCCGGCGCACATAACGCTCGAAGCCAAGCGTGTGAAGCAGCCATCCGGCACCTACCGCGACCACCAAAGCGGCGAGCACATAGATAGCAGTAAGTGTCCATCCAAACGTGGCAACCAGCAGGCCGACGACGATAGGATTCAGCAACGGAGATGAGAAAAGAAACACCATCATCGGCCCAAAACCGGCCCGTGCCCGAATCAACCCTTTCAACATGGGGATAGTCGAGCAACTACAGAAGGGCGTTATAGCTCCTAAACCAGCAGCAAGAAAATAGCCTCGCTTCCCACTGGAAGTCAGTAACGCTTCCACCTTGGATGGTGGGATGTGACGTTGAAGAACTCCGACCAGCAAGCTAATGCCAATGAATAAAACCGATAGCTCGATAGCGAGAAAGGCGAACATGCCTAGAGCGTCTTGGAGTTGAGATGACATTCAATATTACTCCTATATTTCTAGTATTGTCGAAATGATGTACGCAGCCTACTTTCGTTTATCCGACCTGTCAACTATAATTCTAGAAACATCGAATTATTGGGGCGTGCTATGGATCACGAAAAGGTTGCAGCCAGCTTAGCTGAGCTAGGGAATAGTCACCGACTGTCCGTGTTCCGCTTTCTGGTCAAAGCTGGCCATGATGGGGCTTCGGTCGGAGATA
This sequence comes from Marinobacter sp. CP1, assembly GCF_001266795.1. Classification (NCBI taxonomy): domain Bacteria; kingdom Pseudomonadati; phylum Pseudomonadota; class Gammaproteobacteria; order Pseudomonadales; family Marinobacteraceae; genus Marinobacter; species Marinobacter sp. CP1. The sequence goes on along the minus strand of NZ_CP011929.1, from coordinate 4,374,150 downwards.
TCCAGAAGGGGCTGGGTATTCCTGCTTCGACGCTATCACATCACCTTGCGCGCATGGCCAAGGTAGGGCTGATCCGGCAGGAGAAACATAGCCGCACGATTGTCTGTATACCCGAGTATGGGCACCTAGAGAATTTGATCGGTTTCTTACAAGAGGAATGTTGTGCAGGTGTTCGGATTGCGCATGAACCAGAACCGCTTTGACGCTTGCCCAGCTCTCGCTGTCCTCCCTAGTCAGCATCGCTATGAAGACTCAGGCGAAGGTGGAAACAGAAAATTGGCAGTAGAGTAGGCTGAAGAGGATCAATCAGATAATCCGCTGAGAAAGATTTTCTTCTTTACATCTTTGGCATTTTATCAACCAGAAATTCCGGATACCCGAAAAAATTAGGTATTCCGACGATCGGCAACCGCATCCCAAGCCATATTAAACGCTAATTCGATATGCTCATCGGTACCTTCGAACGACCCTTGCAGGCATCGTTGAACGAGGTGGTAAATCGGGCGGAACATAAACGTTTCGAGAAGTGGAAAAGGTACCGGTTTGATCAGCCCGGATTGCTTTCCCTGATCAACTGCATTCAAAAGATTTGCGGCTCGGCTTTCGTTTCGTGCCTGGATCTCGGGAGTCATCCAAGCAGAATGCGTGAACGTCTCGTGGTAGCGGAATAGTTCCGGACGCTCAAGGCCGATCCGGAACAGTGTGTGCCACTGGCGTCGCAGTCCTTCACGCAGATCTTTCCCGCGAGAAAAACTGTCCAGCGCCGCATCAATGACCTAATCGCTGACGTAATAAAATGTCGCCAATAAAAGCTGTTCTTTATCTTCGTAATAGATGTACAGCGTGGCTGGTGACAAACCCGCAGCCTTGGCTATCTTGCCAACCGAGGTTGCTGAAAAACCGTGATCTGCTACTTCCCTCACGGTAGCTTCCAGGAAGGCTATTCGTTTCGAGTCGTCTCTTTGCCGCATTTGTCTGCTCAACGCTTCAAATTGGTCGGCCTAAAATAAATGAACGTTCACTTATTTTCAAACCGAAAATATAGGCGTATACCGAAGTAGGTGCCCTACTGAAGTGCGCGGGGTTCAGGCAAAAATCAGGTTGGTCTGCAGGCTCTTTGCAACCAGCCGACCACGAAAACCCATCACAGGCTCTAGCCAGGTCCCGAACGCAATAGACGCAGATCGAGCAGGATTTCGAGACGATGATGCGCGATGGCTACGTCATCATCGAACCTGTCCCCAAGGGAAACTTGCGAAGGCGGATTCCAGCCTGTCGCATCAGCCAGGATGATGATTGATATATCTCATCCGAATTAGTCCGCCCGGCCCACGGGCGGATAGTTTATGGTTTTGCACAATATTTCCCGAGGATGCTATGAACACACTTTTTACTCCCCTGAAAATGGGCGCCAGTGAATTGGCCAATCGGGTCTTCATGGCCCCCCTCACCCGCGTCCGTGCCGACGCTGATCACGTTCCCACGGACATGATGGTTGAGTATTACGCTCAGCGTGCGTCTGCCGGCCTGATCATCGCCGAGGCGACCATGGCCATCGAAGGCAATTCAGCCTTCTGGCGCGAGCCTGGCATCTATTCCGAGGCGCAAGTTGAAGGCTGGAAGAAAGTCAGTGATGCGGTACACGCTAAAGGTGGCAAGATTTATCTGCAGATCTGGCACGGCGGCCGCGCCTGTCACCCGGTGTTAAACAACGGGAAGGATCCGGTAGCGCCCAGCGCCATTGCCATCACCAGCGATGAAGTGCACACACCGGAAGGCAAGAAGTCCTACACGGTTCCCCGCGCACTGGCTGACAACGAAATCCCGGCCATCATCGACGGTTTCCGCACCGCCGCCGAGAATGCCAAGCGCGCCGGCTTTGACGGTGTTGAGGTTCATGGCGCCAACGGCTACCTGCTGGACCAGTTCCTCCGTGATGGTTCCAACCATCGAGAAGGCCCTTACGGTGGCCCGATCGAAAATCGCGCCCGACTGCTGCTGGAGGTGATTGAAGCCGTATCCGGAGTGTTCGGTTCCGAGAACGTCGGTGTTCGACTGAGCCCGCTCAACAGTTTCCAGAGCATGAAGGACAGTGATCCGGTCGGCCTGGTCACCTGGCTCGCCAAGCGTCTGAACGACTACGGCCTGGCCTTTGTTCATTTAATGCGCAGCGACTTTTTTGGGGAGCAGCAAGCAGACGTGATTACCCCGGTCCGCGAGCACTTCAAGGGCAAGTTGATCCTCAACATGAGCTACACCGGTGAAGAAGCAGAACAGGCCATCGAATCCGGATTGGCCGACGCTGTCGCCTTTGGTGTGCCCTTCATTGCCAACCCGGACCTTCCGGAGCGCCTGAAGCTTGGGGCCGAGCTTAATGAAGCAGATCCCTCGACTTTTTACACCCAGGGAGCGGAGGGGTATATTGACTACCCTTACCTCGAAGAATTAGCCGAAGCATAGTATTGAGTCGGAGCATAGTATAGAAAGGGGGCTTTTAGCCCCCTTTTTCGTTGCGGAGAAAACATGACCTTTGAAAGCGCCATTTCCTTTCTTGCCGCTAAAGCCCGGAACTTCCCCTTTTTCAGCTAAACCATACCCTCTTCCTCAAGACTCGCCACCCGTTGCCTTCAGCATTCGCCGGTGCGCCTCCGACGACCAAACCCCACTGAATTCCTCAATCACCCCAAGCTGGGCCGCCGCATAGGACAATCTGGCGGAAAGCCGGTCCTGCTGAGCGGAAATGAAGGTTCGGTTGGCGTCCAGTAAATCCAGATAGCCGATGGCACCCTCACGATGCATAGTTCTGGCGATGGTGAACGATTCGTTGGCTGCCTCAAACGCCCTGCCCGTTGCCTGATCAGCCTCCAAGGCCCGCCCGTAAGCAAAGATCGCAACCCGAGCACTGGCGACCGCATCAATGATGGTTTGGCGATAACGGATGTAACTTTCTTCCGAGACTGCATTCTGGCTTTCGACCCGTTGCAGTATCACCGGATAACTCAACAGAGACCAGGAGATGCGAGGAGCGATGCTGCCGGTACCCTCAAAGCCATCGGACACTTCCGCCACGTTGGTCAAGCCCAGAAATCCCTCGACCGAAAACTGGGGATAGAGTTCTGCCCGAAGGGCGTTGCCAACCGCCACATCCCGGGCCAGTGCTGCGAGCGCACCGCCGATATCCGCACGCAACTGCATGGCTTCGTTCGCCCGCCCGGCCGCCGGCACGCCAAAGGAGGCGGCCAGTGCACCTGAGGCAGGCTTCAGGACCAGCGATTCGGAATCTTCATTGACGAGCACGGACAGCACCGCTTTGGCCCGATAGAGCTGGGCTCGCGCGTCAGGAAGCTTGGCACGCTGCTGTTCCAGCAGCGTGTCTGCGCGGGCGAGATCAAGATTCGGCGAAATGCCTTCCTCCACGCGCAGGGCCATGACTTCCCGAGTGTCTTCCAATGCCCGGATGTCCGCCTTGATCAACTGGACCCGCTGGCGAGCGGCTTCCCACTCCAGATAGGCTCGGACAACGCCAACGGTGACTTCTTTCAACACCGCTCGTTGGTTGTTCAGAGCAACCTCAAGATTGGCTTCACCGGCATCGATCAGCGCTCTCAGCCGGCCAAACAAGTCCACTTCCCAGGTGCCCGCCAAACCGACGGCAGAGGATTCCTGAACACTGTTTCGATCGATCGCCTCGTATTCGCCGGTTACTCCGCCCTGAGGGAGCAACCGTTTCTCGTCCGCACCCAGGTCCGCAAGCGCCTGACGGACCCGTTGCCGGGTTGCCAACAGATCGAGGTTAGCGGCCTGCGCAACCTCGACCAGTTGATTGAGTTGGTCATCCTCGTAGCTCTTCCACCACTCCGCTGTGGTGGCGTCTGTGCTCTGAACACCGAAACTGAGGCTGTCGAGGTAACGTTCGTTCGCCTCCTGTTGGGGCTCATAATCCGGGGTTGCAGCGCAGCCAACCAGCAGCGCAGACCCCAGCAAGACACTAACCGCCCGTTTATGCATGGTCATTCTCCGTGATCTGTTCAGGTATTTCCTTGGTGTTGGCGGGCGTCCTGGTATCGGCCTTGGCACGCTGAATCACCGCGTAAAACACCGGGGTGAACAGCAAGCCGAACACGGTGACACCAATCATTCCCGAGAACACCGCTATCCCCATGGCGTGACGCATCTCCGCACCCGCTCCGGTCGCAAGCACCAGCGGTACCACACCTGCAGTGAAGGCAATCGAGGTCATCAGGATCGGCCGTAAACGCAAACGGCAGGCCTCGACAATGGCCTGATAATGACTGTGTCCCTGGAGATTGAGGTCACGGGCGAACTCCACCATCAGGATGGCGTTTTTACTCGCCAATGCCACCAGAACAATCAGACCAATCTGGGTGAACATGTTGTTATCACCATCGGTCACCCATACCCCGGCCAGAGCCGACAGCAAGGTCATCGGCACAATCAGAATAATTGCAAACGGCAGTCGCAGACTCTCGTACTGAGCGGCCAGCACGATGAATACCAGCAAGATAACCAGTGGGAACACATAGACCATGGTGTTGCCGGCGAGTTTTTGCTGATAAGTCACCTCGGTCCACTCAAACGCCATGCCCTCGGGCAGAGTCTGTGCTAGAACCTCTTCGATAGCAGCCTGAGCCTGGTCCGAACTGAAGCCCGGGGCCGGAGACCCGTTGAGCTCGGCCGTTGGATAGCCGTTGTACCGCATCACACGATCCGGGCCGATGGTCGATTCGACACTCATCACCGCGGACAGCGGGATCATCTGGCCCTGCTGGTTGCGAACCTTCAGATTCAGAATGTGCTCCGGATCAAGGCGCTTGTCGGACTCGGCCTGGGCAATCACCTGATAGGTGCTGCCGAACATGTTCACGTCATTGACGTACACCGACCCCAGATACACCTGCAGTGTGTCGAACACGGACTCCAGCGGAATGCCAAGCAGCATTGCTCGCTCCCGATCTATATCCAGGTCAAACTGGGGTACCTGAACCCGGAAGCTGGAGTAAAGACCCGTCAATGCCGGATGCTTGCGAGCTTCGTTGATGGTGGTTTGCAGGGTATCGAACAAGGCTTCAAACCCTTTGCTGCTTCGATCTTCGATCTGCAGTTTGAAGCCACCCGTGGTGCCCAGGCCCAGGATCGGTGGTGGTGGGAACACCGCCACAAACCCTTCGTCAATGCCTGAAAACGCGCCGTTCAACTTGCCTGCAATCGCCCCCGCACTGAGCTCCGGAGACGTGCGTTCGGTAAAGTCGGTCAACGGCAGGACCACGATGCCGCTGTTCGGGCTGTTGGTGAAACCGTTCACGGACAGGCCCGGGTACGCAATGGTGTTTGCCACACCCTCGGTCTCCAGCGCGATTTGCTGCATTTCGTTGACCACGTCCACGGTCCGGTCAAGGCTCGCGGCGTCCGGCAGCTGCGCAACTGCGACCAGGTATTGTTTGTCCTGCTGCGGAATGAAACCACCCGGTACCGCGTTGAACAGGCCACCGGCGAAAACGGTCAATCCGACATACACCACGCCAACGATGGCGCTGTAGCGGATCAGCTTCTTGACCAGAACTTCATAGGCATTACCTGTTCGGTCAAAGAACCGGTTGAACGGGCGGAACACAAAGCGACCAAACACCTTTTCCAGAACCCGGGAAAGCCGGTCGGGCTTCTCGTCGTGGCCCTTGAGAAGCAGCGCCGACAACGCCGGCGACAGGGTCAGCGAGTTCAAAGCGGAGATCACCGTTGAAATCGTGATGGTCAATGCGAACTGCTTGTAAAACTGACCGGAAAGACCAGAAATGAAGGCCGTCGGAATGAAGACCGCACACAACACCAGTGCAATGGCAATGATCGGGCCGGTTACCTCGTTCATGGCCACTTTGGTGGCTTCACGAGGCGAGAGCCCCCGGTGAATGTTCCGCTCCACGTTCTCGACCACCACGATGGCGTCATCAACCACGATACCGATCGCCAGCACCATTCCGAACAGCGACAGCGTGTTGATGGAAACGCCCAACCACTGCATCACGGCGAAGGTGCCCACCAGTGATACAGGCACCGCAACGAGCGGAATAATGGACGCCCTCCAGGTTTGCAGGAACAACACCACGACCAGCACAACCAGTAGAATCGCTTCCAACAAGGTGGTGATGACCGCGTCGATGGAGCCGCGAACAAACACAGTCGGGTCGTAAGCGATTTCATACTCAACGCCCTGCGGGAAATCCTGCGACAACCGCGCCATGGTTGACCGAACATCGTCGGAAAGCTGAATGGCGTTAGCCCCCGGGCGCTGGAAAATCCCCATGGCAACCGCCGGCTTCCCATCGAGACCCGCTTCAAGGGCGTAGGTGTTCTGGCCCAGCTCGACTCTCGCAACGTCAGAGAGCCGCGTGATAGCTCCGTTGTCACCGATTTTCAGAACAATGTCCCGAAACTCATCCAACGAGGTCAGGCGTCCGCGGACGTTCAGCATCAACTGGAACTGATTGTCGTTCGGTGCAGGCTGTGCACCAAGCGTACCGGCTGCAATCTGGCGATTCTGGGCACGGACAGCGTTCACCACATCCGAGGCGTTGAGATTCCGGGCGGCCAGTTCATCCGGCTGCAGCCAGAGACGGACCGCAAATTCACCGCCACCGAACAACTGAACGTCGCCAACGCCGCCCAGGCGGGAGAGTTCATCTTTCAGATTCAGCTCGGCGTAGTTGGCCAGATAGGTAATGTCCCGGCTCTCATCCGGAGAGTGAACGTGAACAACCATGCTCAGGTTCGGGGATGATTTCTCAGTCACCACACCCAGGCGCTGCACCTCTTCCGGCAAACGGGGCAAAGCAATATCAACCCGGTTCTGGACCTGAACCTGCGCTTTGTCGAGATCAGTACCCAGCGCAAACGTTACCGTCAGGGTCATACGGCCATCGGCCGTTGCCTGGGACGACATATACAGCATGTTCTCCACGCCGTTGATCTCATCCTCAATCGGTGACGCGACCGTTTCTGCAATCACCTTCGGGTTTGCGCCCGGGTAGTTGGCTGTGACCACCACCGTGGGCGGCACCACTTCCGGATACTCACTGATCGGCAACTGGAACAGAGAGATGCCACCCCCGATCAGAATGATCAGGGATAGCATGGAGGCGAATATTGGCCGGTCAATAAAAAAATGGGGAAATTTCATCGTTCGGGCCTCAGAACTTTACGCCAGCGGTCTGCTGAACTTCCGGTGCGTGTTCTTCAAGTGTGAAGGCCACGTCGGACGGTGCTTCTGACAGCATGACCGGAGCGATGGTCATGCCAGGACCTACCTTGGCCGTCCCGTTCGCCACCACCACATCGCCTTCGGCAATGCCCTGCTCAACCACACGGAAGGTACCGAAACGCTCACCGACGGTGACCGGGGTGTAGCTCGTTTCCCCCTGCTCGTTGACGGTCAGTACGAAACGGCTGTCGAGATCGGTTGCGATGGCACGATCAGGAACCATGATCTTCTGCTCGGTTGCGGCCACGGCAACCTTCACACGGGCAAAGGCACCCGGTACCAGAGCCTCTCCGGAATCGGCCAATACCGCGCGCAGACGCAGGGTGCCCGTGTTGGTGTCGATAGTGTTATCAACGAAGTCGATCTCGCCCTCGTGGGGGAAGTCCTGCTCACCGGTCAGCTGAATACGCACCGGCGCGCCCAGGGCGCGATCACGGGCGCGGAAGAATCGATACCAGGTGCCCTCATCCATATCGAAATAGGCGTATCGGTCCTGATTCGACGCGATGGTGGTCAATCGGCTCTGGTTGGCGGTCACGGTATTTCCGGCGGTAATGTTGGCCCGGGAAATAACCCCGTCGATTGGCGAACGGATCGTGGCATAGCTCAGTTGCAGTTCCGCCTCCTTGAGCTGCGCGTTGAGGGAGGACACCTCGGCCTCAGCCTGCTGGCGCGCGGAATCCCGCAGTTCAGCCTGTTCTTCAGAAATGGCGTTGCTCCGCAGCAGCCGCCCTGCCCGTTCGGCTTCCGCCGTGGCCTGATAGAGCGCCGCTTTTGCCCGGGCCAGTTCGGCATTAAGCTGTTCTACTCGGGCTGTCAGGTGACGGTCATCCAGTTGGAACAGGATGTCGCCCTTACTCACCTTCTGGCCTTCTACAAAGTGCACCTCATCAACCACACCAGACAGTCGGGGCCGCAGCTCGACGTTTTCTGGGGCTTCAATACGGGTGGTGTAAGTTTTCTGGGGCTGAACCCGGGCACTGGCAGCGGCAACCACCTCTACCGAAGGCGGCTCCGGCTGGCTCGCGGTGCCCTGAGCTGCGCTTTCGCAGCCGGCAAGAACAAACACAGCCGCGCTGAGCACGGCAAGAATTCGATAAGTCATGGACTCGATCCTTAATCGTTCATGATGGGGACTTCGGCGCCGGCGCGGACAGGTTTGTCCTCGAACCCGCGCCGGAGTCGTTCGTGACGGGAATTATCTTTGCTCGAGCAGGGTAAATATAATCACCATGCGGTATTGCACTCATCATCACTGGTGATAATGCTCAGGATTCATGCAGGAGGGGGATTTGGAGAGCCAGAACGTCCTCAGAGTCAGGGCGCTGATCGACTCTCTAGGAGAGAAAGCCCGGGAACGCAGCGAACCGCACTCTTTAGATTAAAACAGCCGTTCCCCATTCTCGACCTCAGAATCAGGGCTTACCAGCGTTACCACGCCTGTTTCGGTTTTGAACCCGGTTACGAGACACTCAGAGACGAACGGACCGATCTGCTTCGGAGGGAAGTTCGTGACAGCCAATACCTGCTTGCCCAGCAGGTCCTCCTTCGAATACAGCTCCGTAATCTGGGCACTGGACTTTCGCACGCCCACTTCCGGGCCAAAGTCCACTTTCAGTTTGTAGGCCGGTTTTCTAGCTTCAGGGAACGGCTGCACTTCAATAATGGTGCCAACCCGTAATTCCACTTTTTCAAAATCTTCCCAGGAAATCATTCTTCATCCTCCGTTGTTACACAGCTTCATGATTTACAGTTTTGGCAGTCTCTGTGTTTCGGGTTTTTCCAGCTACCAGTGATCCGGACACAATCAGCGTGCTGGCACCTGCGACGGCCATGGTTGCCTCGCCGAAGCCAAAAACGATGAGCAAGATGACCGAAATGAGGGGTGCGCTGTATGCCAGGGTTCCCAGCAGCTGGATGTTCCCGTGTTTTACCCCGTAATCCCAGGTGAAAAAGGCTATGCCCACGGGACCAAGGCCCAGCCCGACCACTCCGACCCATTGGCTTGCGCCATCCGGCCACACCGTTTGCTCCCACATCAGGTGGCACATCCAAGCCAGGACCGCGGTAACACCACAAAACCAGCCAACAGCATCGGTAGGCACAGATTTTACCAGACGGCTGAGCACCGAATAGGACGACCAGATCAAGGCGCAGGCGAACGCCACTAAGTAGCCATCCAGATTCTGGGCACTGAAGCCGCTGCTATTCCGACCGATCAGCAACCAGCAGCCAACCAGTGCCATCACCGCCCCGGCGATGTGCTGTGCCCGCAAGGACTCGCCCGGCAAGAGCGCCGAAAACAGGACAATGAACAGCGGCCAGAGATAGGCCAGCAGGCTGACCTCGACCGCCGGTGCCAGGGTCATGGCCTTGAAGTAGGCAAAGTGATAGCCGAACAGGCCCACCACACCGATGGTCCAGGCAAATGCGGATTGCTTCGCGAAGCGGATGCCCGAGTGCCCGCCCTTGAACCAACGGACACACATCAGTGCAAAAGCCAGTGTAAAGGTCATGGCCATGAGCTGAAATTCCGGAATCTGCCCGCCGGTAAGTTTGGTCAGCAGAGCCAGGGTGCCCCATAAAAGCACCGATATTGAGCCAATCCAGGTGGCGGATGCCGCGGTCATAGTTGCGTCCTCTCAGTCAGAGATCAATCAGTTCAGACGCAACAGCTTATTGAGCCGGTGATGGGCAGGCTTTCAGAATTCGGAACGGTTATTTCGAAAGTCGGCGAAAATGACTGGGAGAGTGCCCGAAATGTTGGGCGAATCGATCACTGAAGGCTGACAGTGAGCTATAGCCCACGGCGTCGGCGATGTGCTGGATCGACAGGTCACCCCGCTCGAGCAGTTGCCACGCCGTCTGCATCCGCAACTCGGTCAGATAATGATGGGGCGTCAAGCCCACCTGCTCCCGGAACAGCTGGTTCAGTTGCCGCACACTCAGGTGCGCGATGGTGGCCAGTTGATTGACGGTGATCTTCTGATGGTAATGTTCGTCGATGAAGCGTTTCGCCACGTCCACTCGACGATCCAGCCGTAAACGGTCTCCGAAGCGCTCATGCAGCAGCTGGATCAGCAACAGCAACATCTGGTGTTGAGTCTGAGAGCCTTCCGCGCCCTGTTGCAACTGGGCATGGAGAAACTGCACGTAATGCTCCAGTCCGGCATCGAGCTGCACGAAACAGGGCAGACGGTCCAGCATCGGAGCCAAGCCATCTGGAACGTCTGCGACCACAAACCGGTTGTCATCCCGGGCTTCGAAATCGTGATCCTGACCGGCGGCGATGATCGCCGCTCTGCCCTCGGCCACTTCCCCGGCCCGACTATTTACCGACAGAGAAAGTTTTCCCACCAAGGGCAGCACCAACTGATGATGATCATGGGCGTGTGTTTGCCCATGATCGCTGTAACTCTTCAGTTGGATTTTTGATCGCGCGTTCTTCATGGCTTCGCATCATACAGAACAGCGTTCACTTCGGGCAGGTTATCGATCGATGCTCCGGGATTTCTCACTCACTGAAGGCATCGATCAAAACCTGGTGGCTGATCTCTGGTGTCATGTCGCCCCGCTCCGAGAGCTCGGTCATACCATGGGCTTTCAACGCCTCGACGATGTCGGCCACCTGATTTTCTTTGACCCCGTATTGATCCAGGCGAGTGTGTACGCCCAGGCTCTCGAAGAATGCACGGGTTCGGGCGATGGCCTGGTCGATGCGCTCTTCCTCAGAGCCGTCGACAATGCCCCATACTCGCTCGGCGTACTGCAGGAGTTTTTCCCGCTTCTGCTCTTTACGGAGTTTCCAGACCGACGGCAGGATGATAGCGAGACTCTGCCCGTGATCGATGCCGAACATGGCGGTCAGTTCGTGCCCGATCATATGGGTACTCCAATCCTGGGGAACGCCCACGCCAATGTAGCCATTCAGCGCCGAGGTAGCCGCCCAGACCAGATTTGCACGGGCATCGTAGTCCTCCGGGTTGGCCAGCGTGACCGGGCCCACCTCGATCAGGGTCTTGAGAATACCTTCAGCGGTGCGGTCCTGAATCTGTGCGTTGACCGGATAAGTTACATACTGTTCAACCACGTGCACGAAGGCGTCGACCACGCCGTTGGCGACCTGCCTGGTGGGCAGGGAGAAGGTCAGCGACGGGTCCAGGAACGAGAACGTCGGATACAACAGCGGGCTCATTACCGGCCATTTCCCGCCCTTATGGGAGACGACGGCGCCCATGTTCATTTCAGAGCCTGTCGCCGGCAGGGTGGCGACGGTGCCGAGTGGCAGTGCCTGTTCCACTGGAAGGCCGGCAAAGCCATGCTCCAGCAGACTTTCCTCGTCGCCCTCAAACGGCGCAGCCGCGGCCACGAACTTGGTGCCGTCCATCACCGAGCCACCGCCAACGGCCAGCAGGAAATCGACGCTTTCCCGGCGGACAAGATCCACCGCTTCCATCAGGGTTTCGTAGCGCGGGTTGGGCTCAATGCCGGCAAACTCGAACACCGTCCGATTACCCAGGCCGGCCAGAACTTTATCGAGGGTACCGAACCGCTTGACGCTGCCGCCACCGTACAGAACCAGCACCCGAGAATTCTTGGGAATGAGCTGATCCAGCTCCTGCAGACGGTCTTTGCCGAACACAATCCGGGTTGGATTGTAGAAATCAAAATTTTGCATAATCCTCTCTCCTCATCAAAGCGTGGAGAGATTGTATCGCCGCAAGACCAAATCAGAATGGGCATTTCGATCAATGGCATGCCTTTTCCTATCATTAACGATACGACTAGGCATTTTAATGCATCGCAGGTAAGATGGCGTCTTCACCCATTCAGGAGACCGACCGATGCCCACACTCGCCCAACTGCTGGCCCCACTTGCAGCGACCGAGGGCTACAACCCAACACCGATTGAGGGCGTCGGGGTCTACCGAAGCAACGAAACCACGGGCAGAGAGCCGCTCTGTTACAGCCAGGGCATCATTATCATGGCCCAAGGCACCAAACGGGTGTTTCTCGACAACCAGGTGTACGAGTACAACCCCGACAATTACCTGGTGCTTACCCTGCCCACGCCCGCTGACTGCGAGGCGATCACACTACCCGATGGTCCCCTGCTCTCCCTGGTCATGGACCTGGATCTGTCGGCATTGCATGAGCTGGTGCGGATTTTTGATGAGTGCCGTCAGACCGGCGGTGCCAACGCTCCTTCGTTGAATGCGCACACCTTGTACGTGGCTCCGGCCACGCGCGCCTTCAACGCCAGCGTGGTTCGGCTGGCCGAGGCGCTGAATGACCCGCTGGCGGCCAAGGCCCTCGGACCGGGCCTGAAAAAGGAACTGTTGCTGCACGCGCTCCGGGGCCCGAACGGCGCCTCGCTGGTGGATCTGGTGCGGCATAACACCCAACTTTCCCGACTGGAGCCGGTGCTCAAACACGTCCATACGCACTTTTCGGAACCGCTGGATGTCGAACAGCTGGCCGCTCTTGCCAACATGAGTCCGGCGAGCTTCCACCGCAACTTCCGGCAAGTGGCTGCCCAGTCCCCCATTCAGTACATCAAGCGGATTCGGCTGACCCGGGCCCGGGAGCTGCTGGTGGATCAGGGTGTGAAGGTCAGCCAGGCCGCATCTCTGGTTGGCTACGAAAGCGCCAGCCAGTTCAGCCGGGAGTTCAAGCGGTTTTACGGGCAACCACCACAAACGGTCGCCATAGCGCTACCCTCCACCGCCTGAATCGTTGCACCGACTCAGACTGCCTTGAGCTGGTGCCGTCCACAGGGAGAATTGGCCATGATGTCATGCCACCGGTCCTGGAGCAGATTCTCCATTTTTTCCCGGAGCCAAACGACGCCGGGGTCCCGGTCATGACGGGCGTGCCAGATCAGGTATAGACTCGTCGGATCGACGTCGAAGGGAAGCTCACCCATCCAAAGGCCATTCACGAAACCGCAATCCTGGCTGATCAATTCAGGGACAGCAGCAATGAGGTTGGTTTCTCTGAGTACTGCCGGAACGGTTGAGAAATGATTAACAGTCGCCGCTATCCGGCGGCTCATACCCTTCTGATCGAGATAGCTGTCCACGAAGCCATGGGCATCGCCTGACATACTTACCAGAAGATGTCGCGCCTCAAGGAATTCTTCCATGGTAATCTGTCGACCGGCCAGCGGATGATCGGCGCGCATGGCGAGCACGTAGCCCCCCTCGAAAAGCCAGGTGCTTCGCAGGCTGTAATCGTGTTGAGATAAAACGCCCACCGCCACATCAACATGGGCTTCTCTCAGATCGGCGTGGGTGCCTTCGGGTGTGTAAGGCACCGCGTGTACATCAACACCGGGCGCTTCGCTTTCAAGCATTTGCACCAATTGACGCCAGATCATTTCAACAATGGCATCCGTGACCGCAACACGAAAGGTGCGGTTTGACGTGCTCGGATCAAACTGGGTTGCGCTGACCGCGTTGGTCAGTGCAAACATGTGATCGCTGACCTGGTCCCAGAGGCTTAATGCATAGGACGTGGGTTCAATCTGACGCCCTTTTCGCACAAAAAGAGGATCGTTCCAGATCTGACGCATTCGCGATATAGCATTGGAAACCGCCGGCTGCGTCATGGCGAGCCGGTCTGCTGCGCGTGTCACCGACCGCTCGGTCATGATGGCGTCAAAAATATACAACAACTGTAGTTCTTGTGTTTTCATTCCATATACCTGGGGCGATTGAACCGGCATAAGTCTGGCCCGGATTACACACAACCGCAATTGCAGTATTCCTGTAGACCTTTTGCCGCCCACAGAACGCAGAAAGCCTCCGCTAGGGAAGCTTTGGTTCCGGTTTACAGATGTCCTTTTACAAAGGTTCTCAGTTCACCCAGGCTTCCGGCTCCGGTTTTCTGGGCGATCATTCCGCCGTCATCAAAGAGAGCCAGCGTCGGAATGCTCCGGATACGCATTCTTGCAGTAATCTCGGGGCTGTCGTCCACGTTGACCTTGGCGATGGTTAGCGCCTCGCCGAACTCATCGGCGATCTCCTCAAGCATTGGTGCAACAGTTTTGCATGGCCCACACCACGGTGCCCAGAAATCCACCAGCACCGGCTGCTCGCTTTGCTCGACCGCTTCTTTAAAGTTTGTATCGGTTACTTCGATGATCTTGCTCATTTCACAGTCTCCTTTGCCCTGTGGGTTAGTGAAAGAATGAGGCCTTCACGGGGTTAAAACTAATTCCGGTGCGGTATATGTTCCATTCAGTGATCTGATGAATGGTCACCGGCGGCCTTCACAGCCGCTTGCTAAACACAATGCCACCCCAGGCGAGGGTGCGGTTTCCCGTACCAGATTTAATTTCGGAGCTTTGAACTCGCAGCACGTAACTGATTTCGCTGCCGCCGAGAAAACTGTGGGTGTAGCCTCCCCAGACTTCAGCCAGCAGAATGTTCAGATCATTGGCGGTCAGCTCGTGGTCTGAATCGCGAAACTGCCCCTGAAGAAATGCGTTGTACGCCCGCGCTTTTACGGACAAACCGCCCCAGAAATAGCTCTCACGGCCACCTGGTGCCGAAACACCCGGCGCTCGTTCGCCATAAGCCATCAGCTCAGGGTTAAAACGGTTGTCTGGCGAGGAAATCAGTCCATCACGGAACACCAGCGCCGCGCCGAATTCCGTCAAATAGCCCACTGATCCAAAATAGGTCACTTTGTATTGCTGATCGGGTTGGCTGGCGTCCAGGTACTGGTGATACGCCGCTGAGTATCGGAACGTCGGCTCACCGCCCTCCGAGATCTGATGATCCCATCCGTTTGCGCGATCGCTACCCACCACCTTGTGCACAGCATTTTGCCCGGCTTTGAACGCGTCGAGCCCGAGAATCCCGACGGTCATCGACGTTGTCCAACCGGAGCCTGCACCGGGGGATTCATAACTCTGGCTAGACGACATATAGACCAGGCTGCTGTATGGCCGATCACTTCGATCAATGTCCGATGCGCTGATCTCCTCAGGGGTAAAACCATAAGCACCGAATTCAAGCGCGGCGCTTTCGGGGATTTCGACGCTGCCCCCCACAATAGGTAGCAACAAACCGTCCAAGCCTTGGCTCACCTGGGACACGGGGTTATCAATGAATTCTTGTGAGTTGGATGAATAGGTAATGGCGAGACCCGCTGTATAGTCTCTGTCTGTTTGTGTCGGCGCAAACAGGTCATTGTCTGTCGAAAGCGCAAGTACCGAGTCGCCAGGCTCTGCGTGCGCAAAAGGAGCGAATACAACTGTTGCGAGGGAAGCAATTAGTAAACGACGAAACATAGCCAACTCCGAATTCAGATCGGTCGAAAAGTTGGCTGCTATTTTTCAAGTAGCGGGCTGGCAGGACTAATTATGGATTGATATTCAAAACATCATTGAGGGTTATGTATAAGCATAAATACGGCCACTAAATGTGCGGTTGCGCGTTAGTTACATCACGGAAAATGATGTTAGCCATACCGTTTAAGAATTATTCCTTCGGCAGCCTTCGCCTCCATAATTCTCCCATCTGATGCCCGAACAGCTTTTGCCGCGGGATCAGCTGAACCCACTCAATGTTTGGAGAATTGAAATGCGTAAAGCTGCACTGATTACCCTGGCTTCACTCATGGCTGCGACTGCCCTTCCCGCTCACGCAACTCTGGCAGACCGAAAGTCAGACCAGCCGAGCACCGAAGAGGCCCATCCCGCGCCCTACAGCGGCCAGGTCGTTATTCGTGGTGAAATTCAGGACCGGAACGCGAACCATGAAAACGCAGAGCCGGCCCCTTACAGCGGTCAGGTTGTTATCCGTGGCGAGGTGCGCTCCGAAAGCCACGGTTGAGGCATTCCTGTTTCAGAAGTTTCATTTGCGTCTTGGCACCAGGGACGGTGCGTTTTTATCAGCTTTCTCTTCCTACCTGCTCTCTTGTTCAGTGATTCTGTTCGGCAACTTCAATCGCGAGTTTGCCGGAGAAGCGCTTGGTCATAAAATCTTGCTGAGCCGTTACCACATCACGCAGAGCGTATCTTTTCGCTACTACGGGCCGGATTACATCCCGCTCAATGTAGCCAATCAGATTCTCGAACACCTTTTTGGGCTGCCAGGTGGAACCCAACAGGCTCAGATCTTTCAGGTACAGAGTACGAACATCCAGCTCCACCATTGGCCCTGCAATGGCCCCCGAGGCGACGTAACGACCGCCTCGGCTAAGCACCTCCAATAACTCCGGCCACTGCGGGCCAGCGACCAGATCCGCCACTACCTGAACGCTGTCCTGCTCCAGTACTTCCAGCAGCGATTCCCCCCTGGGAACGACCTGGTCAGCGCCCAGCAAACGCACCTCGTCGAACTTGGATTCACCGCACACGGCGATGACCTCGGCACCCCGGCGTTTCGCCAGCTGAATTGCTGCTGATCCAACGCCGCCGGAAGCGCCTGTGATTAGAATCCGTTCTCCGGCTTTCAGGTCGGCTCTGTCCAGCATGCCTTCAGCGGTTGAGTATGCACAGGGAAAAGACGCCAGCTCGGTGTCGCTCAGTGTGCTGTTAACCGCAAACACTTCGCTGGATCTCGCCACGGCATACTCGGCGTAGCCGCCATTGCACTCGGAACCAAATGTGATGAGGTTGTAGGAGGACGGGTTATCAGGCGACTGTTGCATGGGGCGAACCAGCACTCGCTCGCCGATCCGTCCCCGGTCCACTGCCTCACCGACCGCAACGATGGTTCCGCACACATCGGCTCCCTGAATACGCGGAAAGCTCAAGGGCTTTCCGGACCAGGTACCGTCTTCCTCGCTGGCCGTCTCAAATCCGGATGCCGCTCCTTGATCCGTTCCCGTTGTCACGCCCTTGGAATACCAGCCTGTGCGGGTATTTATGTCGGTGTTGTTAATGGCACTAGCACCGACCTTGATAAGCACCTCTCCCACCCCGGCCTTGGGCACGTTAAGGTTCTCCCGGAATTCGAGTTTATCCAAACCGCCATGCCCGGTGAGAACAACTCCTGTCATGGTCTCAGGGATATCGATGTGATTCATGGTGTCATCTCCTCGTTCGTGCCAGACCCATTGGCCTGATCACTAAATCGTCAATTGCAATGAATATGGCGACATCATAAAAGTGCAGAGTAGTTCAATCAAACGAATATTGCTGATATGATAATTTAGGTTTTGTGATACATGAACGAAGACGAATCCTATGAAACCCTTACTGGATCTGGACCTATTGAACACCTTCGCCGCCGTGGTAGAGGCAGGCGGTTTTAAAGAGGCATCGAGTCGCTTGTACCGCTCGCAAGCAGCTGTCAGCATGCAGATCAAGCGCCTGGAAGAACAGCTGGGGCAGCGACTTCTTGAACGGAGTAACCAGGGCATCAAGCTTACGGAGCCCGGTAAAACGTTGCTGAGTTACATTGACAGACTGCTGCGTCTGAACAATGAGACGCTGAGTGCGCTTAGCGCGGAGCCCCTGCGAGGGCCGGTGCACTTCGGAATACCCACAGATTATGCCCACCCGTTCCTAAAGCAGTTCATTCCTCGCATTCGGAAGGCCTTTCCCGAGCTGGTGCCCCGGATTACCTGTGGCCGCAGCCGTAAACTCCGGGAACTGGTAACCACCGGGGATCTGGATGTGGCCATTGTTACGGGCGAGCCTCAGTTCTCCCCGGAGAAAAACTTGTGGTCGGAAGCTCTGTACTGGTATGCCCCGGCCGGGCTACCGATCAATACAGAGGAGGCACTCCCGGTTGCCTTGCTGGAAAGCGACTGCGCGTTGCGGGATCTCGCTGCCTCGGATCTGAGGCAGTCCGGCTTGGACTATCATCCGGTACTGACCAGTTCGGACATGGCAAACCTATACTCGGCGGTCGAATCTGGACTGGCAGTGGCCCTTTTGCCAGAGTCGTCGATTACGTCCTCAAGGGTTCGCCCTTTCCAAATCGATCAGCTACCCGGGCAAAGGCTGCTGACCATGAATATAATTGACGCAGGCACCCTGAGCCCCAATTTCATGCAGCCCCTTCAGGAATGCGTCTTGTCGGCTGCCCGGGCCCTTGTCAGAGGTTGATGACCAGGCACACAGACCAAGCCGGTATGACTGAAAAAACCAGGGCACACCCCGATATTCTTTAAATACTTCGCCTCTCCGCGATCAGTAGGAACGGATCATTGGACATCAGGTGCCAATGTTATTAGATGATCGCGAGGAGGAGGCATCGAGAATCCTTTTATTTAGAGTAGTTGGGAAGGCGTAGGCGGTCGCAAAGCGAACATTCGGATAAGGCGACCAATGCCAATGGAGTTGTCTCCGTTTTGGACTTACCGCGATGCATATGACACACCTCAGCCTCAAACGGAGGCCTTTTCAAAGGCCTCGGGACTAACGGGATTGGTTAAGTGACAGCACTGCTGAACATTCCGTACGACGAGAGACCAAATAACGTGAGTGGTAGGACAATATATGCAACTGCATCAGAATACCCCCAACGAGACTCGCGCTTGCGTTTTGAACGCAGCTTGCAAACGGAATATCCGAATAAGGCAAATATGCACGCCCCAGCGTAAGGCATCCAAACTACCTCCTCAGAAGCCAGCAACGACACCGGAATTAGGGGAGACAAGCACCATAGAGTTGCTACGAAATGGGCTCCATCTACCAACTCAACGACTCTGCTCATGTCAATTAACGCCTTGCGCATCAGTTGGAAGTCCATGGCGAGGTTGATGCGTTGGTTAGGTTTGGTCATTTCTTGATATTGAGCGAACATAATTATAAAACTCAATGCTACCCGCCATATGAAGGAAGCATTCAACTTTTTGTCCCTTCGCCCCGACTATTTTAAACGAGGACCCATACCGGCCACGGCTTATGGACACGACTTCCGAAAGCGGTAATCTGACTCTTTTGCCGAAAGCTGATTGGTAGTAAATCATCTTTTCATCGAACCAAATTTTTCGACGAAAGACCTCATTCAAGCTCACTAGCCCTACTCCGACGATAGAGAAAAGAAACCAGTAAACTACTTGAATAACTCTCTCTTCTTGAATTGCAGAATATAAAACAAGGGAGAAAAACAAAGTGAATACGATCACAACTACCTTGAGTACCCAGCCATATTGAACAACCAGCCAACTTCTATCTATCGAAACCTTACCGCTAAGTATAATCCAAAAGAACACAATTTGAGCAAGGAATAGAAGTACATTGTAGAGATACTCCATTAAAACACCTAACGAATGATATAAGCTTCCCCTGCTCCCCAGGCATCGATGTGCCACATTGAAGGTGTCTGACGTCTTCAGCCAGAGCAGGAGGGGTTGTAGTGGTTCAATGATTCCGGACACCAACGTAGGTGGTAATATCGCCACCATAAACGAGGTGTCTGATGACCAGAAAGCGACGTTCTTTTTCTCCTGAGTTCAAACAGGAAGCAGCCAGCTTGGTGCTGGATCAAGGTTACACGATTCCCCAGGCGAGCGTGTCTCTGGGAATTGGTGAAAGTGCTATCCGGCGCTGGGTTAACCAATTGACCGAGGAGCGTGACGGTGTCACCCCGAAGGGCAAGGCGTTAACCCCGGAGCAGCGCCGTATTCAGGAGCTGGAAGCCCGCTGCAAGCGCCTTGAACAGGAGAAAGACATACTAAAAAAGGCTACCGCTCTCTTGATGTCGGACGACATGAATCGTACGCGCTGATAGACCAGTTGAGTGAGCGAATACCTGTTGAAATGGTCTGCAATGCGTTTGATATCAGTCGTTCTAGTTACTACGAATACCGCCAACGGCGGAACCGTGTGGATGTTGAGCGTCTGGCCCTGAAGGCCCAGGTAAACCGGCTGTTCACGAAGAGCCGCAGCTCTGCCGGCAGCCGGACAATAAAGGGCTTACTCAGCGAAGAAGGCATTGTCGTCGGGCGCTTCAAGGTTCGACGTCTGATGAGCGAGTTGGGGCTGATCTGTAAGCAGCCAGGCCCTCACGCTTACAAGCAGGCCACGGTCGAACGACCGGATATCCCGAACCACCTGGCCCGCGAGTTCACGGTAGACCGGCCCAATCAGGCTTGGTGTGGTGACATCACCTACGTCTGGAGCGGCCAGCGGTGGAGTTATCTGGCTGTCGTGCTGGATCTGTATGCTCGCCGCGTTGTTGGTTGGGCGTTGTCATCCAGTCCGGATGCAGATCTGGTCGTCAAAGCTCTGGACCACGCCTGGGAACTGCGCGGTCACCCAGAGAAAGTTATGTTCCATTCGGACCAGGGAAGCCAGTATGCAAGCCGTAAGTTCCGTCAGAGACTATGGCGCTATCGAATGACACAAAGCATGAGCCGACGTGGCAACTGCTGGGACAACGCACCGATGGAGAGGCTGTTCAGGAGCCTGAAATCTGAGTGGATACCGGCCTTGGGATATCGGAACCTGCCTGAGGCCAAAAAAGATGTTGGTGGCTATCTGATGGACTACTACAACCGGCAACGACCTCACACGTTCAACGGTGGTATTTCTCCCGTTGCCGCTGAGGAAAACCTTAAAATACTGTCCGGGATTAGTTGACCACTACAGGGTCATCATGAATGTTACAACCATTGGCATTGATCTGGCGAAAACTGTGTTCAGTATTCACGGCACCAATCAAGACGGCAAGGCCGTGGTTCGTAAACGGCTCAATCGCCCTAAGCTGCTGGCGTTCTTCGCGTAACTGCCACCGTGCCTGATCGGCATGGAGGCCTGTTCCGGTGCCCATTACTGGGCTCGGGAGTTAACCAAACTTAGCCACGATGCTTGGATCACGTACTCACCAATGTTCGCTATTGTTTAAGAGCTTGTGAACGTCCAGAAAGGTCCGCTTTGAAAACAGAGTGGACGCAAAAGTGGGGTGATTTTTTTGCGTGCTACTACATGAACAGAAGTCACGCCGTGGTTTCTTTCAGCTAACCTTTAGGATTTTAGATTAGTATGCTTACTAAACCTAAAAGCGCTTATTCACTCACTCACACGATCATTTGGGATATTTTTTATTGTTATAGTTGCTGCTATTAAGACTAGCTCGACGGGCGAGAGATTGACCATATCGTTTGCAAACCGTTCTCGTTTAGCTCGCGTCCAACCCTTCGCTCCGCGCTTCCAGCGCCCACTTGAGCGGAACTACGTGTTTCAATGTCAATCTCGCTGCTGTTCTGGATGACCTTGCCTGTGAACGGACTGATCCATCGGCCTGAGACCACCCTACAACGACTTTCGTCTGCAAACCGGACGTTGGTTGTGGATTGGGCAACCAATGCCTCAGCACGGCTGTCCTGACAGTCTCCATCAGCATCATCCCAACCGTGACCAAACGCAGACCGTTCATAGCTACGTAGCCTGCTTTGCTGCTCCTGGGCCTGTCGAACCGATGCAAAAGAGACTCCATCTGGTAATTTACCACCTGAATCCAAACAGGCATCAAGGGAGTCGTAGGGTTGATAATTCTGGGTTCGCTCATACCAACTGCTTTGCGGTGGATGGCAAAGGCCACTGTTCGACTTTTTTATAACGGACGCATGGGCCGGAACACTGACGAAACCCACTACCAACGAAAAGAAGAGGGGCAGGATTCTTAAAACGCAAACCATGATGTGTAAATGTCCTCTGGGGTGTAAACTTGCCGTAGGGTGCCAACGTATCATCCCCCGCATCCTGACGCCCCATGGACGATGCTCCACTCCAAGGAAATGACAACGACTAACCAACGGTCGGTGTTACGAATTTGCAGCCCAAAAAGGCTGCGAAGTTTATTCACCAGTAACAGTCGCAGCAAGCTGGCATCAGCCTGAGAACAAAGCGAAGACGTTTGCTTGGCTGCCTAATATCTTTAACGTGAATTGAACGGGAAAGATCGACTATCCATGGCTATTAGCTTTTATGAAAAAGGGGAGCTGACCTCTGGCTTCCACGGCTGGCGAGTTGTTGCCACCATCCGAGGCAAACGCTATCAGAAGTATTTCTCTCTTAAGAGGCCGAACACCCGAATTACTCAAGAACTCTGGTACCAATATCAAGAGACCAGGGCCAAGTACTATGAGGCCCGTTACATGGCCCGCTCCGCAGCACTTCAATATTTGGATTTCATTGGGAAAGACCATCCCACAACCCTCCCCTGTCGCGGTGTTGGCTTCCAGGGCATCACGCTTGGCATCGGAAGTGGGAAAAGTGCTGCACAAGAAACCTGCTATTTCTCCGTAAACAAACGAGGCGCTGCCACCAAATTCTACATTGATGAGCGGGCATCTCTTTCTCAGGCATGGGAGCAGGCCGTAAAACATTGGGGAGAAGCGTTCGATATCCGACCCAAAGACATCGCTAAAAAGCTCGAACAGGTTCCCAGTCCTGATCAGTTCAAATCGCTTCGCAAACAACTGAACGATCACGAGGGCTGCGACTATCAAGCCAGCGTCCTCCATCACGTCTACGCCGAACAGCGAAGCCAGCTGGAAAAACATAGGGCTAAGAAAACCACTAGAGGAAAGCTCAACGAGGACGATCTTCTGGCAATGTACGCGAACCTGGAACGCCAGGTGTCAGAGTTCCAGAATTAGATCTATTCAGTGTCGTGGCCGAAGGACCGGCCCAGCGCGTCCGGTTTAGACGACAAAACCCTGACCATCGGCTGTCGTCCTTCCATGACGCCAACAACTCTGCCATCTCCAATGAAAGCCACTACAATGTAGACACCGGAGCCAAGCCGTTTGTAAGGTTCAAGAATCATCGTTCGCCAAGCTTCGATATCCAATAGAACCGACTTTAACCCCGGAACTAATCGTAGAATCCTTCGATCTGCCACGCCGAGCCAATGATAAAGCTCAATACCATCTTCTGTAACGATGCCTACGGTTTGCATTGAAGCAAACGCTTGAAGGGTGGCATATGCCATATTATGTCGGCGACGAAACTCCATCCCCAGCCCGCTAATCCCCGTGCGCCCAGAGTGGCAAACCAGTATGGTCAGATGGCAAATACCGTAACTTTTCCAAAAACAATGCGGACGGCAACCGATGCTAATGGAGAGTGATGGAATGCCTCCGACTCAATATTGTATAGGCAAGGCTATGTTGGCTTCGGCTGTTGGTACACTCTGATAGTACTGTATATACTACTGTATAAACAGTCCTTCGGTGGAGTGCAACATGAAAAAAGCTGACCTTAGTGCCCTCGAAAAGGCCTTGGCCCACCTCCCGGTTGATCTCAAACAACACCTTGCCCATCAGCTTCTTGGGCAGATCAACGCTCAGTCTCACACTTTGCTTGAAGCGGCCAGATCTCACCGCCGATGCCCTCGTTGTGGATATGAGCACGTCGTCAAATGGGGGCGTTCCAGTGGGTTGCAGCGATATCGATGCCAGAGCCTGACTTGTCACAAGACCTTTAATGCCGTCACAGGAACATCACTGGCCAGGCTGCATCACCGCAACAAGTGGTTTGATTACCTGAGATGTATGCGAGACAGCCTGACCCTGCGGGTATCGGCAGTTCGAGTAGGCATTGATTTAAAGACAGCTTTTAGGTGGCGTCACCGTTTTCTAACAGCCAGTGCAAATGCCAACGCGAATGCCCTCTCCGGCATTGTCGAAGTGGATGAAACCTTTTTTGCCGAGTCCTGCAAAGGCAAGCGCAACATCACGCATCGCAGTTCCAGGAAGCGTGGCGGGCAAAGTAACAGGAAGCATAAAGCGGATAAAATCCCGGTACTTATTGCACGGGATCGCAACGGTAACATCAGCGATCTGGTAGATCCTGCATTAAACAAACCGACGGTTCATGCTTTTCTGACGCCGATTATCAATCCTGACTCGATTCTATGTTCAGATGGCCACAGCTGGTATAAAACCTTTTCCAGAGAGCACGGCATTGCCCACCACCGACTGGTTACACTCGATAATCAGCGAGTGATCGGGAAGGAATACCACATACAGAACGTCAACAGTTATATGAGTCGATTGAAGGGCTGGATGGCGCGGTTTCATGGGGTTGGAACGGCATATCTGCCAAGCTATCTGGCATGGCGGAGGCTATTTGAGCGCGCTCAGCCCTCCGAAGAGGCCTGGCTCCGAATTGCGATCGGCGCAAACCAACAGCCAATGCCAACATAGCGATATGCAAACAGTATTCTGCTGTGCCTGATTCAATAGGTCAAGATTGGGTCGATCAAAGGGGAAAAATTGTGACAAGCGCGGGTGGTGCCAAGTCTCTCCCTGGCGCGTCACACCACTTGGCAGGTGTCGCGTTTGCCTGGCATCCGTGCCGGCGTTGAGTCCCGGTCGTCCTGACCAACTGACTCGGCCCCAACCCTATCATTGTCAATGCAGGATTCGTGTGAGATATACCTTAGAGCTGCGTAGGATCCTGAATTGGGCGTGGCGGCGACTGTCTGACCAGGGATGAGGAGGATTAACAATCAACCCGTTTCGCAAGATAGGCTCTACCGACCTTCCTTGTATCGAGTCTAATCTACCGACATACTCCTGAAGTCGTTAAGTGCGAAAGACTCAGAAACAACATTTAAACAATGGATCAGCCAACTGGTCATGCCGCTATAGCGTGGTCGGAAATTGACACAACAAATTATCCTGTAGGTCGCAAAGCGGACATTCAGATTGGAAGATCACCCTCGATGCTTAGCGGCCGGTTTGGAGGTCCGTTAGGGGCAGGGCCGAAATTTTCCAATTCTGGACGGATCTGAAACGGGGTCAGGGTCAGAATTCAAGAGCTGGCGGGCCAAAAACCTCGACGAGTGGCCGGTTTATAACCGTCCCCAGTAACGCGGTAGAACTCCATATTTGCACAGTGGCGATGTCACAATTCCGTGACGGCGAAACGTTTGTCGATTGCTGAAAAGTACTAAGAAGTGCGGGAGCAGATCCGGCTTTGATGGCTCTACATACTTCAATCAACAGTTATCCGGAAACGGCCGGTGAGATCACTCATCAAGTGCGCTTTCTGCTTCAAACCCAAACTTATCTCTCGGCTACCAGCCACATGTTGGCTGACTGTCGCCGCATGGGCATCAAGCGCCACAAACCGCTCACCCACACGTTCAATTGCCTCACGTTGCAGCGAGAGCGCCTCATTAATTGTGACACTCCGCCCCTCCAGATCCGAAAACCAGTGGTTCATCGAGACAAGATGACCTTTAAGATCGTCAAGAGTCTGCCGGTTATCATCACCGGCCTCCATCATTTCAGCTATCAAGTATTCAACACCCTGCACGCCCTTAACCAGATCAGCTACCCATTGCCGTGTTTCATGAGTGGAATCGGCAGTGCGTTTCGAAAGTGTTCGAACCTCATCAGCAACAACGGCAAACCCGCGTCCATATTCGCCCGCCCTTGCTGCCTCGATTGCTGCATTAAGGGCCAGCAAATTCGTTTGCTCAGCTATGTCAGCAATTACCCCGATCACCTTCTCGATTTTCGAGGCCGATTCCGTCAGCTCTTGTATCGCCCCGGAGACCCGACCAATGACCTCTACAGTGCGCTCTACCGCCGTATCACTTTTTATTAAGCTGGACTGAATGTCCGAATTTGCCGTCACGGCCGCCTGAACAGCTTCAGTGGATTCACGAGTCGATGCCTCAATGGTGGAAGCCTGATCTGCCATCGCCTTCATTGAGTCTGTCACATCTTGAATCTGATGCTGTGTCGTTTGAGATGCTGACTCCAGTTCTCCCGCCTGGATACCGAGGCGATCAGATCCCTCGTTGATACTTTTTGAAGCTTCCCTTATTTCTTTGATGAACCCTTCAAACCGACCGACCAGCCGAATCAGAGCTGCAGCAACTCCTGCGACTTCGTCAGACCCGGCCAGACCCGGCGGATTGGCCAAATCCGAACACTCATCCATTCTCTGGATATCCCGCTCGATCCGCTGCAGCCTCACAATGACTGTTTGCCTCAGCCAGAGCGTCATCAGAACAATGACCGCCAAAAAGGCAACAGATCCGATAATCAGCGAAACCTGTTGGCGGTCGAGATACCCCAGTAGCTCATCAGATTCCTCAGCGATATGAGTGCGACTTCCCTCCTTGCGATCGTTGATGCTCTCAAGCAATGGCGACAGAGCAGCAAATAGTGAAAAGTCCACCGTTTTACCTGCCTGATAGTAACTCTTCTCCTCGATTCCTTCCGCGAGTTCTTCTAGGTATACAACCACCGCTTCGTGGATACTTTGGTTATCTTTTGCCCAGGCACTCAGCTGTGCACTTCGCTGAATCGCGCTCCACTTAGCAGGAATAGACTCTGCAAGTGACTCGTATTCTTCGTTGATCTCACCCCACAGCAGTAACTGACCTTTGATTTTGAAAGAAAGGTCCTGCACAAGCCGCAGGTCCTGCTCCAGATCATCCAGTAACCAGGCTTCATGCATGCGATTCTGGATCAAATCTTTTGCGGCGTTTTCCGCCTTTCCAATAATTGACCAGGACAACAATGCAAGTGCCAAGAGCGCAAGGACCGAAAAAAATGAAAAGAACAGGATTCTACTTCGAACGGTTTTGAGCATGACGCCACCACATATTAATGATGGCTATAAGGCTGCAGATCGATTGTGACATTCTTGTTACTTGAGCCACATAACACTCTGATTTAATAAATTAATTTACAAAAAATAACATCGATTAGCACACGACTTCAGCATCACTGAAATATTTCGGTAATGTTTAGCGAGGAGTATGTGAATTGCATGAAGATACTTGGCACAACCGGATATGAGCCATTCGAATCAGTAGGTTTGGGATCTGCGACGGAGCGACAAAATTTGGTTTCCCGAAGCCGCACTCACATCCAGGAGTGACCTAATGCAGGACTGCCTCAGTCAAGAACTGAATCGCTTGTTGTTGACAGAAGACATTACGACACTTCTACAACCAATCGTAAACATTAATAGAAAATGTGTGTTTGGTTTTGAGGCACTGAGCCGCGGACCTTCGGACAGCCCCTTGCACACGGCCCCAATGCTGTTTGAAACAGCAGAACGCTGCGGCCAGACGCTAGAACTGGAAACGCTCTGTCTTCGCACCGCTGCACGCCATTGGTCCGGTCATGGCACTCCGCTGAAACTTTTCGTCAATATCAGTCCGGCCAAACTGATGCCTCCAGAATTCAACCCGACGCAACTGCAGGAGCTTTTGTTGGCGAACGGGCTGAAGGCATCAGACATCGTTATCGAACTCTCTGAACGCTACCCCACTGCCGATCCTTCAGAGCTTTTGAAGACACTGGTATGGCTGAAAGCAGAGGGCTTTCTCATTGCTATCGACGATCTTGGAAGTGGATATTCCGGATTAAAACTATGGTCCGAGCTGAAGCCGGACTTTGTGAAAATTGACCGGCACTTCATCCGTGATATTCAGGACGACCTCATCAAGCGCGAGTTTCTGCGGTCCGTTGTAGATTTGGCAGACCGATTGGGCTGCAAATTAATCGCAGAAGGGGTCGAAACGGAAGCAGAATTCCGGGTTGTCTCGGAGCTTGGCATTGCACTGGTTCAAGGTTTCCTTTTCGGTCGACCAAAACCGATAGCTACAGCCTACCTCGACTCGCTGAACGATCATGCGGCCCTTGCGTCCAAGCCACCCCGGAGAGAAAAGGAAATAGCAGGGCTCTTGTGTCGGTACATCGAACCCGTCACTTCGGAATCGACACTGCGAGATGCATGGGAGCGGCTCCAGAGTGAGCCTGACGTGTTCGCTTTGCCGGTGGTGGATAACGGCAGGCCGCTTGGCCTGATCCATAAGTGGAGGATTATGGAAACTTTCAGCACGCCTTACGGCCGGTCGCTTTATGAGCGGCTCCCAGTTTCCAATAGACACAGTGCAGATGCATTGGTTGTGGATTACGAGGTGCCACTAAACGAAGTGAGCGAAAGGCTGATTAATGACGATGCGCACTATCTCAAACAGCATTTCATTGTTGTCAAGAATGGAAAGTACGCCGGCCTGGGAGCCACGCGCTCGCTGCTCAAACACATCACCGAACAAAAGATCGAAAACGCACGCTACTCAAATCCACTGACCTTCCTGCCAGGCAATGTTCCCATACAACAGACTTTGGTTGCCCGAACGGAAGAAATGCGCGCCTTTTCACTAATTTATTTCGATATCAACATGTTCAAACCTTTGAACGATGTCCTCGGCTACCGGGTTGGTGACCAGGTAATAGTTTTGCTGGCTGAGCTTTTGAAAGAGGTATTCCATGCCAGTGATGACTTTGTCGGGCACATAGGTGGGGACGATTTTGTCGTCATCAGCTCTTCGTCCTCAGCTAATTATAATGCTGGTACCGTACAGTCACTATTCGCCGAACGAAGCCGGCGCTTTTACAGCGATTGCATACTGAAAAGCGGGTTTATTGAATCCGAAGACCGAAACGGCCAGCCCTGCCGTTTTCCACTGGTATCTCTGTCAGCGGGCACTGTAGAGGTAGGCCCCGACGAGAAGGTGACGGCCGATCAAATTTCAGAACTCGCCAGCTTCGCCAAGACAAGGGCCAAAGCCTCACCGAACTTCCGTTTTGTGGTTTTTTCAAGGGCCCGATCCGGTGAGCGATCGAAAGGATCGCAAGACTCAGATGGGTCGTGTGTGTCATGCGTATTGGGGGAAGTGCAGAATTAAGCGTAAACAAACCCTACCAACGCCGTCGCCGGTTTTCTCGGGAATTCAAAGCTCAGATTGTTGCCCAGTGCCAGGAACCCGGTGCTTCGGTTTCCCGGATCTCATTGGATAACGGTCTCTACGCCAACATGGTCCGGCGCTGGATGAAGGACGCGCAGCAAGCGGATAAAACACCAGCAACGCCAGGATTTGTTCCGGTTAATCTGCCTGTGGCAACTGCTTTATCGGGCAACCCATCGGTCTCGGACAAGCGTAGTACCATCCGCATCGAGTTGTTCACTGCGCCTGGCGTACTTGTGACGCTTGAGGATGGCTACTTCGTGGGTCAGCTTCTCGATGATGGCGTTGCTGCGCACCAACTCTCGCTCCTTCAGGCCCAAGACTTGATCCTTGGCGTCCAGAGAGTCCATCAGTTCCGTCGCCAGGGCACGGAGCTGATCGGCAGAGAGTTGGTTGATGTCGGGGCGCTGAGTCACGCCCCCTAGTATGCCAAGTCCCTGTGCGGCAAGCGATTCGCGGTTCTGGCTATAGCGGTACTGCGGCACTTGTGGTTACAGGATGGAGATGACGCCTTCCGCGCCAATGCGCTGCCAGGGCAGGCCCTGAACCCGCGCTGATAGCTGTTCCTCGGTCAAGCGCAGCTGGTCACCGCGCCAGGTTTCACCCCAGTGGAATTTGCCCCGGTTCAGCCGGCGGGCACACAGCCAGATACCCAGACCATCGTGGATCAGCACCTTCATCCGGTTGCCCAGTTTGTTGGCGAACAGGTAGGCGCAATGGGGTCTGGCTGAACCGAACACCTGAATAACCCGGGCCAGGGCCTTGTCGGGCCCCGCCCGCATATCCAGCGGCTCAGTAGCCAGCCAGATCTCGTCGATGCGAATCATCCCAGTAGATCCCGCAACAGGGCAGCACATTGATGCGCCTGCTCCGCAGGCCACTCAACCACAACCGCACCGCCGGTGCGGGGAATCTCGATGCGGATGGTGTTACGTTTATGGTTGGCCCGCGCTGAGGTTGCCGCTGGCAGATTAACAGGTACGAACCCAGGTGTTGTCGCTGGTGCTTTAGATCTTCGCCGTGCTTCGCTGATCCAGCGCCGGACCATGTTGGCGTTGAGACCGTTATCCAGGGAAATTCGGGAAACGGAGACGCCGGGCTCCAGGCACTGCGCGACAATTCCAGCTTTGAATTCCCGGGAAAACCGGCGACGGCGCTAGTAGGGTTTGGTTACGCTTAAGTCGTTCATGTTAAGTGATGAGATGGACGCCTCCCCTCCCGAATCGGCGTCAATTGCGCCAGACTTGAGTGTGTGAAGTCCAAGTCGAAGGATAAAGGAGGCGTCCACCATGGATATTAAGATTCTTGGGATTGATCTGGCAAAGAATGTCTTTCAGCTCTGCGCACTTAGTCCGCATGGCAAGGTGCTGTTCAACCGAGCGGTGAAGCGACCCCGGCTGCTCGACGAGATGCGGCAATTGCCGCCAACCCTCATCGCGATGGAGGTCTGTGGCGGTGCTCACTACTGGGGGCGGCTGTTCCAGGCCCTCGGGCATCAGGTCAGGCTGATCCCGCCGCAGCACGTGAAGCCCTTCGTCCGGGTGAACAAGAATGACGCCGGCGATGCGCTGGCGATCTGTGAAGCGGCGACCCGCCCCGGGATCCATTTTGTTCCTGTAAAGCCCCTGGCTCAGCAGGATCTGATGCTGCTGCATACGGAGCGCCAGCGCTATGTCCAGCAACGCACCGCCATCGGTAACCAGATCCGCGGGCTGGCCAGTGAGTATGGTGTCATTTTTCCGATTGGCCTGAGCGCTTTGCGTTCCGCCTTGCCCGGCGCCCTGGAAGACGCCGAGAATGGATTATCCCCTGTCGCGCGCCAGTGCCTCGCCAGGCTCTATGACGAACTCAAGCATTGGGACCATCTAATTCGTCAAGTGACCCGGGAGCTCAATGCCTTGGCAAGACAACAGCCGGCCTGGCTAGCACTGCAGGCGATCCCAGGTGTGGGTCCGCTGGTCGCCTCGGCCTTGATTGGGCGCATCGGCAACGGACACCAATTCCGCACCGGGCGCCAGTGCGAGGCCTGGATTGGCTTGGTACCGCGACAGCGTAGTAGCGGTGGGCACCAGCAGCTCTTGGGAATCACCAAGAATGGCGACCGCTACCTCCGCACCCAGCTTATCCACGGAGCGCGAGCGATCACTACCGGTTGCGGCCGTTGGGGCTGGGATCACCCATTGGCACGCTGGGTCAACCAGCTCCGGGAACGGCGCGGCTTTAACAAGGCTGTCGTGGCACTGGCAAACAAACTGGCCAGACTGGCTTGGGCGGTCTTGTCCAAAGGAGAGGCGTTCGATATGAGAAAGGCGTTTGCAACACCCTGAAATGCAGTGCTCACCCTGTGAGTTTGCAGTACCCGATGAAGCAACCGGTCATCCGTCCTTGCCAGAACCTGAAAGTGGACAAGCGTTGACTCAAACCGCTTAAGTGTCTAGGTGACAAGGCACGGAACTCATCGAGGCGCGGCGGCTAAAGCCGCCATCAAGACGCCGGATATATGTCCGCGAACCACCGCTTCATCACAAGCTACCCGTTGACTACGGGGAGACGTCCATAAATGTCCACTAGAAAATAAGTGGACACTATCCTGACGGCGGCAGCGCCTGGCTCAAGATGGGATTACCGGCCGCTTAGTACGCCAGGAAAAGCTGGCAAAAGATAGTGGGTGAAAGTCCCGCACGGGGTAAGGCCTAGCCAGCTGCCCCGGCCCCGAGTCATGCGCACCCGATCGCGAGGTCGCGTGTGAAGTGTTGACAGGGGAAACCATGGGCTCGGTATTGAGCTGCGAAACCCAATTCTGGAGAGCGGATGTTGTTAAGCGAAACAGAACGCAACAATCATCTCAGCGCGATGGCAAGCTGTGGTGGCACTCCACGCAGTCGTAGACCCGGTGCACGTGGCGACGTCTTTTGTACGGAACCTGGGAGGTCTCACCCACCCCGGCATAGCCGAGGCGACTTACCGAAGGGTAACACCGCAGGATGAGTATGAACGTGGGTGAGAAGTCGGATCCGGTCGTAGTACCTGAGAAGATCTCGAGCAACGGTGCGAAGGTACCTGCGGAGAGATTGGAGGAAAGGACCGGACCCAAGGGAAACGGTCAGCGAGCCGCCGCAGTCTGGACTCAGAGCCAGGTCGCTGCGTCGCCCGGTTTGCTGACCGTGCGCCAGGCGGCGCAACGGAAGAAAGAAACTCGCTTCTCTGCGTTGCTACATCATGTTGATATTCCGCTGTTACACCAAAGCTACTTTGCGCTCAAGCGCAGATCGGCCGCTGGTATAGACGGAGTGACATGGGAATCGTATGGGAGCGAGCTAGACGCGAGGTTAGAGAATCTCAACCGCCGTATCCACAAGGGGAGCTACCGAGCCAGACCCGCAAGGCGGGTTTACATTCCGAAGGCGGATGGTTCGACAAGGCCTCTTGGCATCCAGTGCCTGGAAGACAAAATTGTTCAACAGGCAGTGGTGTTCGTCCTGAATGCGATCTACGAGCCGGACTTTATGGGGTTCTCCTATGGTTTTCGGCCGGGTCGAGGACAACACGACGCACTGGATGCGGTACAGGCGGGACTTTATAGGAAGAAGATCAACTGGGTCCTGGACGCAGACATCCGTAAATTCTTCGACAGCATGTCGCATGAATGGATGATGCGATTCCTGGAGCACCGCATCGCGGACAAGCGCAATAGAGGGTTGGCAGACAAACGTGAAAAATAGCCCAAAAACACTCTCAACCTATTGAACTACTGGTTTTTTGGTCACCCAACCCCAGAGTTCATGCCATTCTGGCCGATAAGCGGAACTTGGCCTTGTTGTCAGCCCCGCAGACTCTACTAAACTGGGGACTGACCATAGCGAATGCGGATTGCTTGGAAGACGCCGCGCCGAAGACCCGGCTGGTGTCGAGTGAAGATGCTACGGCGTTGTGGAGCGCTTGGCGCCAGCTTTTTTAAGCCGGTTGCCGGTCACGCAGCAAGGGTGTCCACCAGGGCGACAATACGCTGAAGGCCTCCTGTCTCTGAAGAAGTGAGGAGTTACCTGTCTCACTGGAAGGAGAGGTTCCTTAGCTGGCCTCGGAATCCGCGTGATGTTGCATATTGATCTGGTGCAAACCTGGCTAATGTGTAACTGACGCTTGTCTATATGATTAGCTTGCGATTTACTGTTACTGAATCATCAATAGCAGGACAGTGACATGGCCCCGCACTCCCCTCGAGATCAGTTTCCTCTCACCAATGCCCGGTTAGCAAGGCGCCGGCCCAGTGAGCGTGATCGGCGCGCCAGGCTGCTTTATCTTACCAATGCCGGTGAGCGCTTTATGAGCGGGCGAATGTGTTGCGGGACGAGATGCTGAAAGGCCTCGAAGATGAGGACCTGGAAGTCGCCCTGCGTGTTTTTGAGCAGGTTATGGAAAACGCGACCAGGAGGTGAAGCATGCTACCTAAGGATATCGTTGTCTTTCTTGAAGAGGCTCGACCCTATGACCGACGACTGGCGATCGCCGCTGACATCGCCGCGTGCTGGAATGCCTGTCTGATAGCGGTGTTTGTGGCAACGCCACTGAGAGCGACGCCTCATGCGCACGCTGTGGCCGGCTCTGCCATGCGCGCCTTGCTCGAACAGCATCGCGTGCGTGTTCGGGACGCAGAGGCTCAGGTCAGGGAGCGCTTTGAGGCAATGGTTCGCGCAAGGGGCATTAGCGCAGAGTGGCGCTTGTCCGAGAGCGAGTTAGCGGAGGAATTAATGCTACACGCGCGCTATGCAGGGCTGGCGTTGGTCCCTCCCTTCGAAAGCTCCCCCGAACCTTCCATGACGGTCAGGATGGCCGAGCATGTTATCTTCGGCTCGGGACGCCCGACTATACTCATTCCTGACGACTGGGCGGCCGGACGGATTGGACGACGTGTCGTTGTCGGCTGGAACGCTAGCCGGGAGGCAACACGAGCGGTCGGCGATGCATTACCCTTTCTGGCCCAGGCCGAAGCAGTGAAGGTGGTTTGTGTCTGCGATGAACCGGATGGCGAGCTAGAGTGTAGAGAGGATTTCGGCGCGGACCTATGTCGCCACCTCGCGCGATATGGCGTACAGGTAACACTGGAACAAGTCGACGGTGGTAAGGTCGGCCCGATGCTACTCGAACAGGCGCGGGCGTTCAATGCCGACATGCTGGTGATGGGCGCCTATGGCCATACGCGGCTCACCCGACTGGTGCTCGGTAGCGCTACTCGAACAGTACTCTGTCAAGCGTCAATCCCTGTGCTGGTGTCGCGTTGACCATAAACGAACGCGCTGGCGGGCTATTGACGGAGCCCTTCGGATGCGCGATGACTGGAGGGCTTGATCGTGGCGGGCAATTGGCTCAGGCAGCCAGGACCCAGTGGCCCAGCTCCAGAGACCCTGACTGGTTCAGTTATCGTGGTCAGAACCGGTAGTTGATCAGTGCGCCACCGAAGGCCTGAGTGGCGCTGCCAATGTCCTCCACAATAGGGCTGTCTTTGGCATCGCCGGTGAGGTAGGTCATACCGACAATGCCGGTCAGCGACCATGAAGGGCTCATCCGACATCTGATTGAACTGACTCGAAGCAAGCCACTGGCTCGGGCGGTCAGGGCTACTTGTGTCAACGCCAGGGCCAGCATATTCGCTGCCCGCCCGGGACCCGATTTACCCCGCCAAGCACCCGCAAGTGCGCCTCGAGACCACAAAACAAGAGGTCGAGTCCGCGCATCGTCCGCTTCCCCGAGCCACGTCGTCAGGCGATGGCCCAGCCGGCGTCATCCATTGCCGCCCTGGCGGCCTCGGCTCCCGATAGCTCTCCCCTCCACCGGGAGGCGTCGAGGCGTCGTCCCGTCACCCCGTCCGACGCGTCCGAGGCAAGCCAGAGAAGCGGCGGGACAATGATCGCGGGATCGAGCAAGCCGGTTCGCACCTCTTGCGGGAGACCGTCCGGGATCATGCCTGTCGCCGTCGCGCCGCCGGGGAGAAGACCGTTCACCGTGACCCCGGTGCCGTCTAAGTCCTGCGCCCAGATGATCGTCTCGGATTCCAGCGCCGCCTTGGATGGGCCGTAGGGCGAGAAGCCGCGCCGCCGCATGGTGGCGTGATTCATCGTGATATTGACGATGCGTCCGCGACCGGCGGCGATCATCAGCTGGGCTGCCGCCCGCGCCATCAGGAACGGCCCGTTCACGTTCGTGTCGATCACCATGCGCCAGACGTCCGGGTCGGTCTCCCAGAACCGGGTCGGCTCGGTCAGGAAGCGATCGCTGACATACTTCATCCCGCGACCGGCGTTGTTCACAAGCATGTCGAGCCGCCCGAAGCGGTCACGCGCCATTGCGACGACGCGGGCGCAGTCTTCTTCGCGCGTGACATCGGCGAGTATCGGAACAACCCGGTCGTTCCCGACGTCGCGGGCCACGGCCTCGATTTCGGTCGCCTGGCGCGATGCAGTCGTGATGACCCGCGCCCCCGCCGCCACGAGGTCCAGCACCATCGCGCGGCCCAACCCGCGGCCACCGCCGGTGACGATCGCGACCTGGCCCTCGAGTCGCTCGCCGCTCATCGGTTCAGCGCCTGCATCTGGGGTGCGGCATAGCGCGCGCCTGCGGCCGCGCCGGACGGCAGAATGCTGTCGATCCGGGCAAGATCCTCGGCCGTGATCCGCAGGTCGAGCGCCCCCACATTCTCCTCCAGTCGGCTGCGCTTCTTGGTGCCGGGGATGGGCACGATGTCCTCGCCCTGCGCTAGCAGCCAAGCCAGCGCGAGCTGGGACGGCATGCAGCCCTTCTCCTGCGCCATCGCCTCGATCTCCTGCACCAGATCGAGGTTCTTCTGGAAGTTCTCGCCCTGGAAGCGCGGCGAGCTGCGGCGGTAGTCGTCCTCGGCGAGATCCTCAATGCGGCGGATCTGCCCGGTGAGGAAGCCGCGTCCGAGCGGGCTGTAGGGGACATAGCCGATGCCCAGCTCGCGTACCGTCGGCAGGATCTCGTCCTCCGGCTCGCGGCTCCAGAGCGAATATTCGGTCTGGAGCGCGGTGATCGGGTGGACGGCGTGCGCGCGCCGGATGGTTTCCGGCGCGGCCTCCGACAGGCCGAGGTAGCGGACCTTGCCGGCCTTGACGAGCTCGGCCATGGCGCCCACCGTTTCCTCGATCGGCGTGTTCGGGTCCACCCGGTGCTGGTAATAGAGATCGATATGGTCCACCCCGAGCCGCTTCAGCGATGCATCGCAAGCCTGGCGCACATATTCCGCGTCGCCGCGAATGCCGAGAAATTCGCCGTTCTTGCCGCGGACGTTCCCGAACTTGGTCGCCAGCACGACCTTGTCGCGGCGGTCGGCGATTGCCTTGCCGATCAGAACTTCGTTGGTGAATGGGCCATACATGTCGGCGGTATCGAGGAATGTGACGCCAAGATCAAGCGCGCGGTGGATGGTCGCGACCGCCTCGGCCTCGTCGCGACCGCTATAGAATTCCGACATTCCCATGCAGCCTAGGCCGAGGGCAGAAACCTCGAGCCCCTGCGAACCGAGCTTGCGCGTCTGCATCTGTGTCTCCTTTTCCTTTGTGTGTCGCGTACAATGACCGCTTGGCCAAAGATGTTCCTCTGCCGGGGCACGCTTATCAGACAGCGATTTGCGCCGGGCATGACGCCATTCTAACCCCCGTGGCGGCCTCGCTTTCAAGGGCTTTCTCCTCGGCCTAACCGGCGAAGACCTTGATGAAGGCCCTGCGACATATTCCTTGACAACTACCGGTCCGCGACGGCCACCAGCAGGCTGCATGGCGCGTGGGCGAGCAGCGAAGCACCGACGGAGCCGTGCCACCACCGGGCCAGCGCGCTCTGTTCGCGGTGACCGACCACGACCAGATCCGCGCCGACCTCGTGCGCCATTCGACCGATCTCCTCGGCGGGGTTGCCCGCGGCGAGGCGCGTGTCGACGGAAAGCCCCGCCCGCCGCAGCGATTCCGCGCCCTCCGTCAGCACCCGGCGCACTTCCTGATATTCTCGCTCCGGCAGGTCTGAGGGGGCCGCCGCTTCAGCGAGCGCGACACCCAGTTCATGGGCGACGACGGCGAGGAGATAGACACGAGCCTGGCAAAGCGAAGCCAGCTCGGCCCCCTG
The DNA here is from genome assembly GCF_001266795.1 of Marinobacter sp. CP1. Lineage (NCBI taxonomy): Bacteria > Pseudomonadati > Pseudomonadota > Gammaproteobacteria > Pseudomonadales > Marinobacteraceae > Marinobacter > Marinobacter sp. CP1. The sequence continues at coordinate 4,337,049 of NZ_CP011929.1, read as the reverse complement.
ATCCAGCGCCTCACGGCCTTGCCGGCTGCCGTCATAGGCCAGGAGGATCGTCCGGTACATCGTGGTGCTCCTTTGTGTGATCGGGATGGATCGCCTTTCCCGGTCCTCTGCTCTAGACAGTGCAGCCTTCGGGTGCTACATCCCTCGCTATTTGATACATAGCTATCTATTGATTATAGTACAGCTACCTAATGATGCAGGCAATGAGATGACGAAGCCCCTCGACGATAAAGAACAATTCGGCCTTCGCCTCGGGCTGGTCGCCCGGCTGTGGCGCGCCGAAATCGACCGGCGGCTGGCCACCTTTGGCCTCACCGAGTCCCGCTGGTTGACCCTGTTACATCTCTCTCGCCTGCCCCAGGCGGCAACCCAGCGTGAATTGGCCGAGGCGGTCGGGGTGCGGGGGCCGACCCTGGTACGCACGCTGGACCGGCTGGAAGCCGAGGGGCTGATCGAACGCCGGACAGAAGCTAGCGACCGCCGCACCAAATCGGTTCACCTGCGCGCGGAGGCCGCCCCTGTTCTGGAACGCATCGAAGCAACCGCAGCGGCGGTGCGCGCGCAAATCTTCTCCGACCTATCCCAAGCCGAGGTAACGACTTGCCTGAAGGTCTTGGAGCAGATCGCCGGCAAGCTGGGCGGCACGCCAAGGGCGATGCGGCTTGCGGACGAAGACCGATGAGGGGTAGGCCGTGGACCAGCATGTGACCCATCTCGAACGCCAGGGCGACGATCCGGAAACCGATCTGCGCACAGTCCCCGACAAGGAGACGGAGGCTGGGTCAGAGGCGGTTTCACCTCCTGTCCGCACCCGGCCATGGCGACGGTATGGCGCGATTCTGGCGGCGCTGATCGTTCTCGGAGGAGGCGGCTGGTGGTTGTATCAGCAGTTCACCCATGTCTTTGTGACGGACGCCCGTGTCGCCGCGGACATTGTTGCCATGAGCAGCCGGGTTCCCGGTTGGGTGACGGCGCTCGAAGTGACCGAGGGGGATGCCGCGCAGAGAGGCAGGGTTTTGATGCGGATCGACGACCGGGAAAGCCGCCTCCGCGTCGAGGAGCTTGCCGCGCAACTCGCCGGGATTGCCCGCCGCCGCGAGGAAATCGAAGCGCGCATCGCTCTCACCGACCGTCAGACGCAAAGTCGTATTACCGCCAAACAGGCAGCGGTGAGGGCTGCGGAGGCCGCGTTGGCAGGAGCGACGGCGCAACGCGATCTTGCCAGGCAGGACAATGACCGGGCGGAGAAGCTGGCGCCGAGCGGCGCCATCAACCGTGCGCGCCTGGACCAGACGCGGGCGGCGCTGGAGACGGCAAAACAACAGGCGTTCAGTGCCCAGGCGGACTTGGAAAATGCCCGCGCCGCCCTTGCCGAGGCTGAAGCCGCGCGCGGGGAAGTCACGGTGCTCCACACCCAGCTCGCCGAACTCGGCCCGGAGGAACAGCGGCTGCATGCACAAAAGTCCCGGGCGGCGCTCGACCTCGAAGACCGCACCCTCGTCATGCCATTCGACGGCGTTGTGGACCGGGTCTTCGTGGACAAGGGCGAATACGTCACCCCCGGCCAGCGTTTGCTAATGGTGCATGACCCGCAGCGGGTGCGCGTCGAGGCGAACGTCAAAGAGACCGACATCCGATTCTTCCGGCCGGGAAAGACCGTGACGATCACTGTCGATGCCCTGCCAGGTCGGCGCTTCGAGGGCACGGTCACGCGCGTCGGGCAGGCCGCCACCAGCGAGTTCGCCCTGCTGCCCAACCCCAACCCGAGCGGCAATTTCACCAAGATCACCCAGCGCCTGCCAGTGCGCATCGCGGTGCAGCAGGACGGCGGCGAACTCAAGCCGGGTATGATGGTGGAGCTGGAGGCGAGAGCCGATGACTAGCGCGCCCCGGCCGGACAGTATCGAGGGGCTATTCGCCCGCTTCGGCCCGTCCTATCGCTGGCTGGTCACGGCGACGGTCATGATGGGCACGATCGCCACTATCCTGACCGCCACCATCGTCAATGTAGCCCTGCCGGATATCATGGGCGCTTTCGGCATGGGCCAGGACAAGGCGCAACTTCTCTCCACCGGCTTCCTCGCCGCAATGACCGGGACCATGCTGCTGAATGCCTGGATGGTCGAGACCCTCGGCCAGCGCGCGACCTTTATGCTGGCGCTAACAGTCTTTATCGCCGCCTCCGCCATGGGCGGGCTCGCCCCCGCCGAGGGCGTGCTGATCCTGGCCCGCGTCCTGCAAGGCGGCGCGGCCGGCATCCTCCAGCCGCTCGCCATGCAGACGATCTTCCTGGTCTTCCCGCCGGAGAAACGCGGGTCGGCCATGGGAATTTACGGCATTGGTGTGGTGCTGGCCCCGGCGCTCGGCCCTACGCTGGGCGGCATCATGGTCGACAGCTTTAGTTGGCGGTATGTGTTCTTCATGGCCGTGCCGTTCTGCCTCATCGGCCTGTTCCTGGCCACGATCTTCATGCCGGGGCGCGCAGCCTCCGGTCCGCCGCACCGGTTTGACTGGATCGGCTTCGGACTGATGACCGTGTTCCTCGTGACCTTGCTCAACGGCCTGTCGAATGGACAACGTGACGGATGGTTCTCCGATTCCATCCTGCGCGACTTCGCCGTCGCCCTTGTCTCGGGCATAGGCTTCATCGTCTGGGAGCTGCGCACACCCGCGCCCATGCTCAATCTCAAGCTCTTCACGAACCGGGTCTATGCCGGCGCGTCCGTGGTGGCCTTCATTTTCGGGGCGGGAATCTACGGTTCGACCTTCTTGATTCCGCTGTTCGTGCAGACGATCCAGGGCTACACGCCGACGCGCTCGGGCCTGCTGCTGATGCCGGCGGGTCTGATTCTGGCCCTGGTCTTCCCCATTGCGGGGCGGCTGACCGACAAGACGCCCGCCTATGCCACGGTCATGGTCGGTCTGGCGGTCTTCGCATTGTCATCGTTCCTGATGACCGGCGTGGATACCAATACCTCGTTCTGGCTGTTCGCCTGGTGGATCATGCTGGGGCGTATCGGCCTTGGTTTCATTATGCCGAGCCTGAACGCCGGCGCCCTCAAGGCGCTACCCATGACGCTACTCGGTCAGGGCTCCGGCGCAATCAACTTCGTGCGCCAACTCGGCGGGGCGTTTGGCGTCAACCTTCTTTCCATCGCTCTGGAACGGCGGTCTCAGCTCTACGTAGACAGCTTCACGGCCGCGCAGCATGCAGGCAACAGCGCGACGGCCGATATGCTGCGCGAAGTAACCGGCTTGCTTGCACAGGCTGGCGTGCCGGAAGCGATACGCCAGGCCGGGGCGATGAACTATCTTGGCCGCGTGATCTACAGCCAGGGCAACATGCTGGGGTACCGGGACAGCTTCTTTATCGTCGGCGCGATCTTCCTGGCCGCCCTTGTTCCGGCGCTGATGATGCGCCGGAGGTCCACGCCTCCGGCGCTGCAGGCAAGTGAGGCCATGCGTCACCCGCCATCGTCGCAGAACGCGATCCAGCAGAGTCGGTGACGCACGTGTCTAGGGCCACCTCACGAGACGGAAAATATCGCACGCTAAGCCTCTCGCGGCGTTCGGAGCGGCCACACCGGGCAATGACAGCCGGGAAGCGCTAGAGGGGTATGACCAGTGGCGGGAGGAAAGGGCCGCTTGAACTATATAGATGCCTAATGTTTATACTATAAGGCGTTTTAGCCCGATTCTGGCCAACCAACCATGAGATACGCCCATGAAAATCGTTAAAGTTCAGGACATCATTGGTACCGAGCGTGAAGTCAGCGACAAGCAGTGGACCAGCCGCCGTCTGCTGCTCAAGAAGGACGGAATGGGATTTTCCTTCCACGAAACCATCATCAAGGCAGGCTCCGAGCACACTTTCTGGTACAAGCACCACCTGGAAGCCGTTTACTGCGTTGCCGGTAACGGGCGCATCAAGGACCTCGCCACGGGTGAAGTTCACGAGATTACCGACGGTACCCTCTACGCCCTGGACAACCATGACAAGCACACTCTGTACGGTGGTACCGAGGACATGCGCCTGATCTGCGCCTTCAACCCGCCGGTGACCGGCCAGGAAGTCCATGACGAGGACGGCGCCTACCTGGCGGACACCAGCGATAACTGATCCGCCCTGATAGGGCGGCTGATCTGACCGCTGGCACACCGCCAGCGCGCCTGCTGCCGGTGGCGGTGTTGCTTTGGCTGGCACGCCCTTATCAGCGAGCCCCGATCTTGGTGGCGCCACCACTGGCACGTTTGTCCGGCCTGCGCCTGGGCACTGGTACATAATGAGATGGGCTATGACCACAGCATGGCTGCGGCTAGCATGTGAAGGCGCTAACGGAAGCACACAAGTACGTTAAACAGAGTTTCCACAGAGGTAGCCACCACCGCAATAGAGGAGGGGGTCCATACACGTCCAATAATTTCACATTGTGACATGGGCCCGTGCAAGCTTCTGTAAAGCGCGTTTTCAAAAATGAAGGGATCTCAACGGCGGAAGTAACCACCTGGAGATTAGTGGCAGACGATCAATAAGCCATTGGTTTACCGAGCGAACTAACCAAAGCGCTCAGTGCGTCTCTTCAAACTGACTTTCCGCTGTAGATCAGGGGCGTGGTTGTTGTATCGGGGCTTTCTTAACCTGCAATTTATGAACGCATTTCATCTCTGCGGCCAAAAGCGGGATATGATGACTTCAGGCTTTTTAGTGAGGTCAAAATGTACACTTTATTATGATCGGGTTGATCATCGGAGCAAATCCCTTGCTCCGACATACTGGTGTCCATCTTGCAATACTACAGCGAAAACTCCGTCAGTGATGACGTTGATATAACTCCCCACGTCACCGGCGAAACTTCAGAGTGTTTGGGGCGGCTGCTCATTGGTGACGATGAGCCGCGGTTGCTTAACAGTTTATGCTCGATATTGCGTGACAAGGGGTTCGAGGTTGACGGTGCCGAGGATGGCGACGCCGTCTGCCAGCGATTACGAGAGAATGCCTATGATCTGGTTTTGTTGGATATCCGCATGCCTGGAAAGAGCGGTTTAGAGATCATGGCCTGGTTGAAAGAAACGGGCGTTGACGCTCCGGTCATCATTATCAGCGGGCATTCCGACTATCGCATCGTCAGGCAAGCATTCAAGCTGGGTGCCTGCGATTATCTAAGAAAGCCCTACGATGTAGATGAATTAATTCGGGCTGTCGGCGGCACGGTTTTGGAACGAAGGCAGGCCCGTTCTAAGGCGACTACGGGTTGGTCTAACCCCCTAACGGGCGAGTTTTGCAAGCACACACTTGATCATCTTCCGGATCTGGTTTTTTCACTGGATGAGCGCAAGTGCATCAACTATCTGAATCATCACTCCGAGAGCCTCTTGGGATTATCGGCGGAGGAGCTGATTGGCCAACCGTTTTCTCAGCTCGTTCATGAGGGTGACATCGCTAAGCTTCCACTGTTATTTGGTAAGAACGAGGTGGGAGAGTCAGTAACCCAAGAGATCAAGCTTAAAACATACCATGGAGGGATCGGTTACCTGGACTGTGACATTACAGTTGTCTCTCCGCTTAAGGCTAACACCGCGCTAACTTATGCAAAGCCCCCTCCAGCGAGGCCCCCTTTTTTGGGCATTGTGCGGGACATCACGGAGCACAAACGGACATTGGCATTGATGGAGTTTCGTGCCTCTCACGATACACTGACCGGCCTGCCAAATACGAGCCTGTTTATGGACCGGCTTACCTTGGCTGTCAGTCAGGCGAGCCGAAATGCGCAGAAGCTTGCCGTGCTTTTTATCGACCTGAACGATTTCAAAGCGGTAAATGATACATACGGGCATGGGGTTGGCGATCAGCTGTTGCAAAAAGTCGCCGCCGGTCTGACACATTGTCTGCGAGAGGGGGATACCCTTGCCCGCTATGGTGGTGATGAATTTACGGTCCTGTTGCCCTCTCTTAACGAAAAAAAGGACGCCGCAACGGTCGCACGCAAACTTCTGAACTCACTCGAAACCCCTTTTCAGCTTGAGGGCACCGACCTTTGTGTCTCTATCGGAACCAGCATCGGGATTGCAATGTACCCTGAAGACGGGGCTGGGGCGGAAACGCTGGTAGAGCGGGCAGACATGGCCATGTATGCCGTGAAACAGAGGAAAAAAAACGACTTTTATTTTTACAGCTAGGCATGATGGACGACGAAAGACCGGGCAACACGTCGCCCTAAACCCGTCATCCAAACCACTCGGGCTCCCCCAATGAAAAACACCTGAGACGTGAGCCACAATAGCCTTTAAAACATAGTCTGGAGGAATTTCAAGAAACGGGACATCTTAATTTTGTGTCGGGATCACGAGTGATCTGCCCCTTTTCGTCAACAGGCCGTGTCTTTTCGAATGCATTAAGATGTCAATGGCCATTTATTTTGACCCACCTTTGGCCAATAAAATTGACCCACCTTTCATAGTCTAGCTTGTAGATTTCTGCTTCGGTCGATAGCTTTCCCCTCCCAGTATAAAGATGTGTGAATGGTGGATAACCCGGTCAATGATCGGCACCACCACGTTGTCGTCGTGGAAGAACTCGCCCCAACTGGTGAAGTCCTTGTTGGTGGTCAGGATGATGGACCGGTATTCGTAAAGGCTGTTGATCAGCTGGAACAGCCAGAAACAAATGATGACCGCGGCCTGCCACCAATCGTTTTCATACGAATGTAAACCCTTAAGTCTGAGGAAATGGAAATAGTCGTATCAGAGCACCGATACAGCTATTTGAAGCCAGTATCATCCTCAAGATGGAGGATCAATCAGCTGACCAATTGTGCCCATAGGTAAGTAGAGAGACTGTAGCTCTCCGAATTGCCTTCCCATTGGCAGGAAACCGTAACGCCTAAAAAAGCGGTCACTTTCCTGGGTAAGCGGATCCGTTACTACCGCTATTCCCATGCCACTGTACTGAACAATCCGGTACGCCTCTTCCAGAGCTTCAAGAAGAATCGTTTCACCGAGTCGGCGCTCTGAGCTGTGTAGCCTGCTATCAACACCTAACCACGCCAGCTTGATCACTGGAATGGGATAGGCAGGATACCGACTACGAGTCTCCTGATCTGGTAGCTCGTCACGCACCACGGTGGCGCTGGTCAGGGTGAAATAACCCAGAACCGGAGCCGGCAACACACTGGCGGGCTCATCGTCCACCAACACCCAGGTACGATTAATTTTCTTGGCCATCTGATTGCGTGCTTCGCGCCAAAGGAACTCATTTACCCGTTCCAGTCCACAATCAAACGATTTCCTGTCATGGGACTTCTTATCTAATGGTTCCAACCTCAAGGTCACCGTTTTCTATCCTTTTGTTACGGCGACGTTTCGCGCTCAGCAAAGCCTCGTTCGGCGCTGGAGCTGCCTCGCAGGCTGCTACAAAAGCATCAAACGACTGACTATTCAGCCGATACACTTCGGCTTCCTCGATCACGCGAGCCGACTTCTCTCGGATGGCTTGAATGACAAACTCCGACAGACTGTGACTCCCGGTCAGAGCTGAAGCGCGCGCCGCCAATTCTTTGATCGCTGGATCAATTCTTAAATCCAGCCGCGCGCTTGTCTTTGACATGCGGTATCCCTCTTTCAACGGGCCGGCCAATCGACCAAACCCTCTGTTTTAGTGTTTTCCGTTTTTACTGTTTTACTGGCTGGCAACTTAAAATGTCATACCGTACGGCAAATCACCGTACCTAAACTATCGGCTAATCAAAACCGGATGTCAATTGGAAGCTCGACCAAGCTTCACTCAAACCTTATTGCTCAATGACGTTGCAAAAACAGTTGTTTTCGCAACACTCAGAAAAAAGCCGGTTAAGTTGCCGGAAATTCACTATCAGATGTTGCGAAACCCTATTGCACAACATAGAAGCAAAAACCATGTTGCTAAAGGTGGACCAGCCCCAGAGGCTATGCCCGAGTCAGTACAACTGACCAGAATCCAGAACTTCAGGTTGAGGGTCTTGGGTATTGAGCGTTAACAGAAACGGCTTCGCCACTGGGTTACTCCAGAACTTGTTTTGCCCATTTGAGCTTTCCGCTGAACGTCGCCAGTAATTTCGCTTGCCCCTTGAGCGTCAGTTCACTGAAAGCTCTCACAAACGCTTGCTTTTCACGAGCCGCATGGCTCGCTCCGGCGTGCTCAAGCGCAACTCATAATTTTGCGGCGAACGTTTTTTTCATCAATGGACCGCCCCGTACAACTTGGCCGGGTCCTGAATCTTGTTTTGAGCCTTGGTGAAGATCTGCCCAAGCATTCCGGTCTGCCTGCCCAATTCACGCAATAGCTCAACATACAACACTTCGAGCTCAGCCCCCTTCTTACGGGTGAGCGACTGCCAGCTGTACTACTCCGGGACCGCCACATCGCGACTGTAGGGCGGCTTGCTGTACTCATCCGCCATTTTCAGGAAAATCAGGTAGCTAAGTGGCTCCAGGTAGTCCCCCTAGCCCACGCCATCGTCTCGGAGAGTTGTACAGAAACTCCCTAAGGCTGCCGGTCAAACCAAAACGAAAGTAGCCATCAGGGCTGTAGGTACTCAGGCCAGACCGGACACTTTCGCTCGGGGAAATACCAAACATGTCTTCGGTCCAGTCTTCACTGCTGTATGTCAGGCTTGGTCCGAAGGAAGCGGACCATTTCTCACTGAGTTGATCGCGCCATTGCGCCTTGAACGCCAATTGATAACCATTTACGTCGCCGGTAAAGGGTGTCTGTGCGGTGGCGCTGTAGGACCAGGCATTATCAGCGCAGGCAATGCGTAGACCGGCAATGGCGCCGCCATCAACCTTTTCCAGTAATTGAAGATCATTATCATTGTCACGCCCTGCTGTATAGCCAATGAAGGGTGAGACCCGCCAATTGCTTTGGCGAATAGCATTCCAGCCCATCGCGAACGTTAAATTAAAATAGAAACGATCGCCATAGCTCAGCCTCAGTATCGGCAAGGCCCGGGTTTCGTAGTCATCACTGCCCAGGTAATCAGAAGCATAGAGCGCACCGGCCCAGAGACTGGTTTCCCATTCTTCGCCTGCCACGCTTGGCGCTGCAACAGCCAGCAAATACAATGCAGCGATCAGTGGGCATGCGCTTCTGCGTTTTACAATATATTCATGCTCTCCTCCCCCGGTAGCCGCACCAGAGCGGCGCGGCTACCCGTGATATCAATTGGCGACATCATTCTCCCGGCTTTACCGGATCCCGGTACCCCGCCATCATCTTCATCATCCAGCCAGGGTACTCCTCGGGCAGGCGGCTGACTCCATCCAGGGCTACCAGTTCATCGTCGGACAAGCGGATTTGGGCCGCGCGGATATTGTCCCTGAGCTGCTCGGGCCGCTTGGCGCCAACGATGATGCTGGTCACAGGCTTCTGGTGTAGCAGCCATGACAGGGCAATCTGTGCCACATTGACCGGTTCGCCGTCGATCTGCTTGCCATCGGCAACCTCCCGCATAACCTTGATGACTTCGCTGCCCCGCTCGCGGTTGACGGGCGGAAAGTCAAACTTGGCGCGCCGGTTTTCTTCGGAAACGTCCGGCCCCTCGTATTTACCGGACAGGTAACCCCCGGCCAGTGGGCTCCACACCATCAGACCGACGTTCTCAGATTCCAGCATCGGAATAATATCCCGCTCCAGGTCGCGACCTACGAGGGTGTAGTAGGCTTGCATGGATATGATCGGGCACAGGTTGCGGGCCCGGGTGATGCCGATGGCTTTCATCACTTGCCAGGCGGCCCAGTTGGACAGGCCCACGTAACGCACATGGCCTTGCTGCACCAGGGTGTTCAGTGCCTCCAGGGTTTCCTCGATCGGCGTGGCCGGGTCAAAACCGTGGATCTGGTACAGGTCAATATAATCCGTTTGCAGGCGCGCCAGGCTCGCCTTGCATTCGCTCATTATATGGCCGCGGGAAGCACCACGGGCATTGGGGCCAGCCCCCATAGGGCCAAGCACCTTGGTCGCCAGCACCACATCTTCGCGGCGAACGCCGAGATTCTTCAGGGACTGGCCGACGATGCGCTCACTGGCGCCGAAACCATAGATGTTGGCGGTATCGATAAAGTTGATCCCCGCCTCCAGGGCGATCTTCACGAGTTCGTCGGCCTGTTCCTGCTGCAACTGGCCGATCAGGCCCCAGATGTCCTCATCGCCGCCGAAGGTCATGGTGCCCAGGCACAGTTCGGATACGAACAGTCCCGAGTTGCCCAGCGACTTATAGTCTGGACGATTGTCTCCATCGAACAGTGGTAAACTCTCAGTTGCCATGTTGCACCTCATCATGCTTTTCGGTTGGTGTTCCAGAATTCACTGTAAATACTGCCGGTTTCGGTTTGTTTGCACTCGCTTGTGTTACTGGGTGAAGATGGCCTTGTAGAAACGCATGGTGCCATCCCAGGAACGGCTGGCAGCCTCTTCGTCATAACCAACCGGCATACCAAACTTTTCGGCGATCTTGTCGGCGCCCGGGTTGGTGAATGAGTGCAGCACGCCGGGGAAGCTCACCAGTGTAAGGTCGACTTCGGCATCCTGCATCTCCTTGACCAGGCCCGCGACCTGATCCGAGGGGACCAGCTTGTCGGCACCGCCGGTGTACACCTGGATCCTGGCTTTCACGGACCCGGGTTCAGCCGTGAGGGGGCTGCCGAGCGCGCCGTGGAAGCTGACAACGCCGTCCAGATCGACGCCCATGCGCGCCATGTTGAGAACGACGGCACCGCCAAAGCAGTAACCCTGTGCAGCAATGCGGGACGCATCAACACTTTCGTGGTTCTTCAGGATGTCCATCGCCTTCATGAAGCGCGCCTTGACCTGGCTCATGTCCCGGGTGGCTTCCTGCATGAACTTCTGGGCGGTATCGGGATGGTCGGCTTGTTTGCCAGAGCCATACATATCCAGCGCAAACGCCGTATAGCCGGCTGAAGCAAGCCGTTCTGCCTGATTCCGGGCAAATTCATTGTGCCCCCACCATTCATGGACCACCAGAACGCCCGGACGCTTTTGCCCGAATTCATCATCCCAGGCCATGTAGCCGGTGAAGGTCTCGTCGCCGACTTGATACCCGATGGTTCTGGTTTGCGTTTCTGCCAGTACCTGCGTACTTGCAACAGTGAGTGACAGCGTGGCTGCTGCCAGTGCTGTTTTCAGGGTGCTCATCATCTGTTTGCTCCTTTTCGCTCGTTATGAGTCAATTTGCGTAGCGATTATGTACGGGTAGACATCGACCAAAGCTCACAGGAAATGTCGCCGGGTGAGCGAACACGAATTTAATCGCTCGCTCAAAGCGCGATTCCTGTCCCGTCGTTACTGGCAGCGGGCGCGCAGCAGTCGCGTTGCGGCATCAAACACGGCGAGGTCTTCTTCGGTGCGCGCGGCAAGGTGGGCCCCTTCCAGCATCGCCAGGGTCGCCTGCGCTTCATCGGCGGGACCCAGGATGGCCGAGACGGATCCATCCCTTTGTCCCAGTTCAAACGTTGCCGTAATCCACTGCAGAACCATTGCGCGAACGGCGCCGACTCTGGCAATGACGGTGTCGGACAGGCTTTCGCGGCAGGTCGAAAAGGCAACGCACAGACACACGGTCTGGCCATCATGCAACGCCCCGCGGTACAGGGCAATGAGTGCCTTGAGGCGCGCGCCGGCGCTGGCATGGGCTGCGTCTATCTCGGTCAGACCCTGCTGCAGACTGGTCTGATAGCGCTCGATCAAGGCTTCGGAGAGCTTCGCCTTGGTGGGGAAATGATAATGGATCGAGGCCTTTCGAATGCCGATGGCCTCGGCCAGATCCGCGTAGCTGAACCCGTCAAAGCCCCGTGACCGGACGGTGTGCTCGGCAAGATCCATCAGGGCTGTTCTGGTATCACGGTTCATGGTTATTCACCTGTCTGCCTTTTCAATCCCGCTATTGCCGGGCTTATACCCTCGGCGCCCCGGCAAATCGCAGGTGCCCCGTTTTCATCCAGATCTTGGCGCCGTCGTCCCCGGCCGTCACGGACAACCTGTGTCCTTCAGGGAGGCGCAGCCAGTCATGCCTGGCCAGCACCTCGCCATTCCTGATAGCCGAACCTTCGACCACCAGCAGTTCGATTCCGCCGGGCGCCTCAGAGGTCAGTGTCGCCCCCGCATCGAGCTGGCTGTAGGTCACGATCTCACGATCGTCCTCATGCAGCTTTGCGGTGGCAACGCCGCCCACTGGGGCGCCCAGCTCGGCCTCCATATTCTTGCTGAACTGGGTGCGGTCGGCCAGGTCGAACTGCCACAGTTTCACAAATATCGTGCAGCCCGTTTCAGAGCCCGGAATATGTGACGTGGTTGGGGGGTTGCGCACGTAGGTGCCAGCAGGGAAGTCACCGTGCTCGTCCTGGAACACGCCATCGAGTACGATGAATTCTTCTCCACCGGTATGGGTATGCGCCGAGAAATGACTGCCCGGCGCATAACGCACGATGGTCGTGGCGCGGGCAACTTCGTCCCCGATCCGGTCCAGCATGCGCCGCTCCACCCCTTTCATGGGCGAGGGCTGCCATTCAATCTGGTCGGAATGCATAACCACCGGTTTGGAGAAATCTGCATTGATCTCCATGTTATTCCTCCCTTTTGTGCCCTTCATGTTTTCAGCGCTTACATTAAATCCGAAGGTTTCGGATTACCCGGCAATTGAAGGACGGGCTGCGACTTTTGCGCGCCAGGCCTGGAGATTGGTCAGGGACTCGGGAATGTCCACCTTCGCGAAATCCGCAAACCCCAGGCCGGCAAAGGCGGTGATGTCTGCGACCGAGAAGCTGTCGCCTGCGAGAAACTCGTTGTCCGCCAGAACGCTGTCAAGATAGGCCATGGTTGCGCTGGCAATTTCTTTCTGTTTATTACCCCATTCAGCACACTGCCAGGTTTCCAGATCCGGACCAAGCCCGGGGGTCGCGTGATGGAAATAGGCACCCACGGCATTCATCAGACCGTTTTCTGCCCGCAGATTCATCATTGCGATACGGGCACGCTCCGCTGGGGTTGTACCCATAAGGGACGGACCATCAAAGACGCCGTCGATATATTCGGTGATGGCATTGCACTGGGCGATGCAGGTGCCGTCGTCAAGTTCCAGCATGGGCACGGTGGCATCCGGGTTTTTCGTCTTGAACGCCTCGGAACGGTGCTCGCCGCCCATGACATCGACCGGGACGAATTCCACCTGGTTTGTTGCGCCTTTTTCTGCCAGAGCGATGCGAACGCGGAGCGGGTTCGGAAAGCCTTCGATATCGTAGATTTTCATTGATTACCTCTGTTGGTCATTAAGCATACGACACTTAATTTACCTATCAGTAGGTAGGTTTGCAAGAGGCAAATTGACGAGCCTGCTTTGTTTTGAGCCGTTGACAAGACATTCCAAACGGTGAGAACGGTCCAGGCCCTCCTTGCAGTAACACCGACGGGGGTTGCTCTGACATAGCCAGCGTTTCATTCAGGCCCGGATGAAGCTCGAGCCTACTCCTTTGGTTTTATTTGGTTTTATTTTGTTTTATGACCTCGGACTTGAGATTTCAGTTGCTTCAGAAGGTCTTTGGAGCTCTCATAATACAGAGTGTAGAACTGATCGAGATCAGTCAGCTTGGCAAGCGTTTGTTCATTGGTAATGGTTGCCTTGGCTTCGGCAATCACCTCCTTTCTGGCCTCGAGCCGTTTTATCTGCCCTTCCACCAAGGCAGCATAAGGATGGGGACGAATTGCGAAAAAATCCTGGCGCTCACCCGGCATTGTTCGACGTTCAACAATACCGAGCCTTTCAAGAAAGCACGTATTCGTACTGACGCTCGCCTTACTGACGCGCAACGTATCCACAAGCTGCGATGAGCTGACGGGACCATCCGACACGATAAGTGTCGCCCAAAGTTGCCCAGCGATGCGGGAAAAGCCTTCAGATTGAGCCTGAAGACCGAGGCGCTCAATAAAACGCCTGTCTGAATCAGTCAGTGTTTGCATAATCAGAAGATTGTAGCGAACTCTGCCAACCCCCGCCCAGAGCTCGATACAAATTAACCGTTGACTGCAATTGATCACGCCGCGTTTCCACGAGATCAAGTTCGGTTGTAAACAGGCTTCGTTCAGCGTCCAGCACCTCCAGGTAACTGGACGCGCCCCCCTCAAATCGCAATCGCGCAAGTTTAGTTGTGCTTCGCAGTGCTGCTACCTGCCGGGCCTGCGCTTCCAAGCGATCTTCGGTACCACGCACCCCGGCCATAGCGTCGAGCACCTCCCGAAACGCCACTTGAATGGCCTGACGATACGCAATCAGGGCCTGGCGTTGACGCGCCTCCGCCTGATTGACCAGTGCCTCGGATCGCCCGAAGTCCAGCAACGGGCCGACTAACGAGCCGCCCAACTGCCAAGTGGATGCGGAGCCCTGGAACAAGTCGCCACCGGAGGCACTTCGCAGGCCCAGCAGCCCCTCAAACGAAATCCTGGGCAGGAACGCCGCCCGGGCAACACCGATTTCGGCATTGGTCGCTATCAATTCCTGTTCAGCTGCAGCAATATCAGGTCGCCGGACCACGAGGTCCGCGGGCCGTCCGGCAGGGATTCTGGCCGGAACATTCATCTCATCAATGGTATCTGCTACGGAAATATCACTCCGTACAATCTGTTGTGGATCTCGCCCCAGAAGCACTGCCAAGGCGTTTCTCTGAAGGGTGTGCTGCTGGCGAAGCCTCGGAAGTTCGGATTCAGCGGCTGCAAGCTCGGCTTCAGCCTGCCGCAGGATCAATTCGTTAACTTCGCCTCCTTCGGACCGGGCCCGTTGCAGGGCGACCGATTCGCGGCGGGATGACACGGTGCGTTCCGCGATGTCGATCTGACGATCAAGCGCACGCAAATTGAAGTAACCATTGGCCACCTCACCAATCACGGCTAGTCGGACGGCCTCGCGATTCGCTGCACTGGCCAGAAGCCGTGCCCGGGCTGCTTCGCTGGCATTCGCAAGTCGCCCCCAAAGATCCAGCTCGTACGATAGCACCCCACCGACCTGGATATCGTTAAAGGGTTGACCACCACCAGCACTGTTGACAACCTCCTCACTCGGCCCCTGGCGCACCGCAGAGCCCTCTACCTCCAGAAGCGGATATTGTTCCGCCTGCTGGCCGGTAAGGAGCGCCCGCGCCTCGGCGACCCGGGCAGCAGCAAGTTGCAGGTCGCTGTTGGCACCAAGCGCCTCTTCAACAAGGGTGACAAGCGCCGGATCGCCAAAGCCACGCCACCAATCCAGGGGGAGTTTCTCGTCCGCCGAAAGTCGTGCGGAAGACCAGTTTTCCGGCACCGACGGCTCGGGTTTCTCAACAGTCGGCGCGAGTGAGCAGCCACCAAGTGACAAAGCAATCACAGTGGCCAGCAATACCTTAACGATCATCAGCCACACCTCCGTCTGCACGTCCGGGAGCGGCCGCAGCCGAGGCATCCTGGTCTCTGGAGCCACTCAGAAAATCCGTGATACGGCGGACGACCACATAGAACAGTGGAATAAAGAACGTCGCCAGTATCGTTGCCGAAATCATGCCGCCGAGAACCGCCGTTCCTATCGCAATACGGGTGGTTGCACCGGCTCCACTGGCGAAAGCAAGCGGCAACACACCCATGCCGAAAGCAACCGATGTCATCAGAATCGGCCTCAAGCGCACTCGCGCCGCTTCCTTGGTTGCCTCAATCAGCTTCATTCCCTGCTCCTCGAGTGTTCGGGCGAACTCCACCAGAAGTATAGCGTTGCGCGCAGTCACACCAACGGTGGTCAGAATGCCAACCTGGAAGAAGACGTCGTTAGGAAGCCCGCGAACCATCGCTGCAAGTACCGCCCCGAGTACGCCCAATGGCACCGCCAGCATCACGGAAATGGGTATCGTCCAACTTTCGTAGAGCGCGGCGAGCGCCAGAAACACCACCAGTGCCGACAGCGCGTAAAGCAGGGATGCCTGGGCACCGGCCTGGCGCTCCTGATAGGACAGGCCGCTCCAGGCTCCGGCCACACCGTCCGGGAGTTGAGCGATCAAACGTTCGACCTCCGCCATGGCCTCACCGGTACTGTACCCCGGTGCCGGCTCACCCTGAATCTGGCGGGACGGAACACCGTTGAAACGCTCAAGGCGCGGTGAGCCATACTCCCAGCGTCCGTTCGTCACTTCGCTCAACGGGGTCATCTCTCCGTTACCGGCTCGCAGATACCACGCCTCAAAATCCTCAGGCAGCATCCGGAAAGGGGCATCACCCTGAACATAGACTCGCTTGACCCGCCCCTCATGGAGAAAATCGTTAACGTATTGCGAGCCCCAGGTCACCGACAGAAGTCGACTGATCTCGGACAACTCTATGCCAAGGGCCTGTGCCTTTTCGTGATCAATGTCCACTTTGTAGCGGGGATTGTCCGCCAAACCGTTGGGGCGCACACTCGTCAGCACGGGGCTTTCGGCCGCCAACTGCAACAATTGACCTTGCGCTGCCATGAGCGCTTCATGCCCGATGGCACCCCGATCCTGTAAACGCAACTCAAAGCCCAGGGCCCGCCCCAATGCCGGTATCGGTGGCAGGTTGAAAGCAAAAGCCCGCCCATCACGCACCAGCCCGGCAAGCGCCCGGTTCGCCCGCTGAATGATGGCGCCGGCGCTTTGCGTCTCGGGATCGCGCTCACTCCATGGCTTGAGATTGACGAACGCCAGTCCCGCGTTCTGCGCCCGGCCAGCGAAGCTGAAACCAGCGATTGTGAAGAGGCCCTGCACCTCATCCTGCTCCATAAAGTAATCTTCGATAACCTCAATGGTATCGATTGTGCGCTGCTGGGTCGCACCGGCGGGCAACTGATACTGCACCACGGCAAATCCCTGGTCCTCCGCGGGCAGGAACCCGCCGGGCAACCGCACAAAGAGAACGGCCACCAGGACGACGATGCCCAGGAACGCCAATGTGTAGAGCCAGGCGTGGCGCGCCGTATGGCCAACCAGCCGGACATAGCCCCGGGTCAGCCGCCCCAGGCCTGCTTCAAACCAGCCGAACAGCTTTTGCAGCAAGGTTCTTTCGTGCGTGGGCTTGAGTATCCGACCACACAGCATGGGGCTCAGAATCAGAGCCACCAGCACCGAAAGCACCATGGCACCGGCAATACTCAAAGAAAACTGTCGATAGATTGCCCCCGTGGAGCCCGGAAAGAAGGCCATCGGAATAAAAACAGCAGACAGCACCACACCGATGCCAATCAGCGCGCTGGCAATCTGCCCCATGGACTTACGCGTCGCCTCCATCGGGCCCAGGCCGTCCTCATGCATCACCCGCTCGACGTTCTCCACCACCACGATGGCGTCATCCACCAGAAGGCCGATCGCCAATACGAGACCGAAGAGAGTGAGCATGTTGATGGAAAAGCCGAAGGCCGCCATGATCGCAAAGGTGCCCAGCAGCACCACCGGGATTGCGATCGCTGGTATCAGGGTAGCCCGCCAACTCTGGAGAAATACGAGCATGACCAGGACCACCAGGGCGATTGCCTCAATGATGGTTGTGACCACCGCGTCGATGGAGGCCTCCACGAAAGGGGCCGTCTGGTAGGGATACCGAATTTCCACCCCTTCGGGAAAATAGGGCTCGAGCTCCTGGAGCCGCGCTTTAACAGCCTCTGTGACCGCAAGCGAGTTGGCACCCGGCGCCAGATTGATGCCAAGTCCGGCAGCCGGTTCGCCATCGTAGAAAGTGTCAATCTGGACTGCACCGCCGCCCAGCTCAACGCGGGCAACATCACCCAGGCGCACCCGGGACCCGTCGGGCATACTCTTGAGCAGGATGTTGCGGAACTCTTCGGTTGAGGTGAGCAAGGTCTGGGCGGTGACCGTGGCATTGAGCTGCTGGCCCTCGACCGCGGGCAGCCCGCCGAGCTGGCCGGCGGTGACCTGGGCGTTTTGCGCCTCGATGGCGGCGCTCACGTCGGCGACGGTCAGGCCGTAATTGGTCAACGCCGAAGGGTCCAGCCAAATCCGCATCGCATATTCAGAGCCGAAAACCTGCACGCTGCCGATACCTGTTACCCGTCCAATGGGTTCGGCTAACTCGGAGCTGATAAAATCGGCGATATCCAGCTTGCTGAGGCGACCGTCGGTAGAGACGAATGCCATTACCATCAGAAAGCTGGTGCTGGATTTCTCAACGCTGATCCCCTGCTGGCGCACCACTTCCGGGAGTCGCGGCTCCGCCAGTTTGAGCTTGTTCTGCACCTGGACCTGGGCAATGTCCGGATCGGTGCCCGCCGCAAAGGTGAGAGTAACCGTAGCGTGGCCTGAGGAATCCGCTGTCGACCCCATATAAAGCAGATTGTCGAGGCCGGTCATCTCTTGTTCAATGACCTGAACCACCGTATTGGACACTGTGTCCGCCGAGGCACCAGGATAATCGGCCTGAATTTCCACCGCCGGCGGCGCCACCGACGGGTATCGCTGGACCGGCAAAACGAAGATCGCCATGATACCCGCCAGCATGGCGACAATGGCCAGAACCCAGGAAAAAACGGGCCTGGAAATAAAGAAATTAATCATTGCGCGGTGCCCTCGTCGTCGGAGGCGTTCTTCTTCGGATTATTCGTGCCACTGGCTTGCTGGTTTTGGGGGGGATGTAATGGAATATCTGCGGCAACCGGCTTCACCTTGGCTCCAGGCCGAACCTTTTGCAGACCGGAGACGATGAGGCGATCCCCCGGTTCCAGCCCCTTTTCCACCAGCCAGAAAGCGCCAATGGCCCGCTCTGCCTCTAACTGGCGGGCGACAACTTCACCCTCCGGGTTGACCAGCAACGCGGTGGCCTCTCCTTGCGGGTTACGGCTCACGCCCTGCTGCGGCGCCAGAATGGCGTTCTCCCGAATTCCCTCACTCAGACGAACGCGCGCATACATACCTGGCAGGAGATCTTCGTCCGGATTGGGAAAAACGGCTCTCACCGTGACGGAACTCGTGCTTTGGTTGACGGTAACATCCGTAACGTCAACGCGACCTCTGTGGGGATAGACGGTACCGTCTTCGCGCAACAAAACAGTCTCGGCTTCATTTGGGCCGGCCTCAGAAGCAGCGCCCTCCTTCAGAGACGACCGAATTCGAGCCAGTTTTTCGACCGGTAGCTGAATATCGACATACATGGGATCAAGCTGCACCACGCGCGCCAGGATCTGGGGTTGATTGGCGGTCACCAGCGCACCCTCCGTGTACAGTGTCGGGCCAATGCGCCCTGCGATGGGAGCCTTGACCTCGGTATACTCCAGTTCGATACCCGCCGTTTCGACCATAGCCTGGGATCGGGAGACATTCGCCCGGGCTGTCTCCAATGCCGATAACGCTTCATCACGTTGACGCTTGCTGACCGCGTTCTTCTCAAACAAGTCTGACGTACGTGCCCACTCCCGCTGCGCCTGTCGCAATTCGGCCTGTGCGCGCTCCAGTTCTGCCTGGGCCCGTTGATGGGCAGCACGGTATCGGTTGGGGTCGATCTGGTAGAGGACCTCACCTGCTTTGACCTGGGCGCCTTGTTCAAACAAGCGCTCCTGCAAAATGCCCGTGACTTGCGGCCTCACCTCCGAGATACGGTAAGCGGCGGTTCTGCCCGGCAGTTCCATTGAAAGATTCACACGCTGCGACTGCATCTCAACAACTCCTACTTCCGGAGGCGGCGGTGCAGACTTCTCAGCCTTTGCCTGACCGGGGGAATTGTCGCAACCAGCCAGCAACAAAGCCGCCATCCACATTGGCAACATGCGGACCCCGAATAGACGCGCCATCAAACTCTTCTCTGTTTCCATATAGCTAACCTCTGAATGGGCCAAAGACTCAAAAACCGCTCGATCCATGCCTTTATTTATAACCAGGTAGACAGAACGATCGATCCAAACTGATCGACGCCGTCCTTTTCCTCGAATTCTTCGCTACGCCATAGGTAGGTGTAGGCGATCTGCCAGCGATCCCAGGTCAATGCCGCACCCACCTGGGCGTCGCCAACCCATTCGCGGCTATCAACCGAGTGGCTGCCCTCGAAACTGTTGCCGTCGAGCAGCAGGTTGTGCGCCATATAGCGCCCTTCAACGGCAGCGAAGACGTACCAGCTAAAGCCCTGATCCCGCCGAAAAGAGGATTGCCCGCCTTGTGCAGGAGCGACTGACGGAATGCCGAAACTACGATCAAGCCCCTCCCCCAAACGAAACCCAAGGCCGCCGGAAGCGTAGGTATACAGGTTGCCGAGCGCAAACCCGGCAGACGGCCCATATTCAATGGTCAGCCCAGAAAAGTTTTGCTTCATAAGCCAGGCACGTTCATAACCGAAATTGATGACTGGCTCGTTATCAAGCTGGTTATCCCAACCCTTCGGCTTGTCTGCCGCAATCAGTTCATGGAAATTTCGTTGGACTACTTCAGCACCAGAAGCCGGTCCTACGATGCCCACGTCGATATGCAGGCTGTCTGCCAAACGCAAACCACCGTGCTCCCTTTCGCTTAGTAGCGAAATCCCGCCAAACAAAAGGCCGGCATAGGGACGGTCATCTTTAATAAGCGCTTCAACCTTTATATCTTCCGGCGTATACATCTGTTGACCTAGCCGATATGTTGCGCCGGCAAGACTACTGCCAGACCAGCCCGGAATGACGTCCGCAAGACGGCGGGTCCAATGTCGATCAGGGGGCTCAAAGGCCCAGATCACCTCTGCGCCGTTGGTATATTGACCATCGCCGCCGGCGGAAAACGCATCATTTTCTACTTTCAGGGACAGCAGGCCTTCAGCGGAAGCTGATGTCACAAGAGAACCCAGCAACAGACCTGAGCACCAATTCCGATAACGCTTTCTGCAACATCCAGATTTCACTGAAGGTTCCTCTGCCAAAGCTGGGTTGAACCGGATGCAAAAGAACTTGCTCCAGGATGCTGACATACCTTCCGCTACGGCGACTTTTGGTCGCCGGCCAGAAATGATGAGACGGCTGCCCGCACAACTTGTTCAATCTGTTCAGTATAAACTGAACGTAACACAATTAATGATTGACAGCTAGCCGTGATGGAACTGTCCTGTCCCGGTGGAATATGCGGAACGCTCCCGTTCTAATCTTGTCGCTCGCGCCTGAAAAATGTCTCGGGTTCAGGAATTTTTGAGGTTGACGGAATTTTCCATAACCCGCTCAAAAACACGCAGGGCGACTTCCAGGTCGTTATTTTCAATGCCTTTCAGCATCTTCTCTCGCAAGACATTCGCCCGCTCATTCAGTTCGCTCATAAAGCGCTCACCGGCATTGGTAAGGTACAGCAGCCTGACGCGGCGATCACGCTTACAGTGCCGGCGTTCAATCAGACCCTGCTCCTCGAGGCTGTCAAGCAGGCGGACCAATGTCGGATTCTCGATGGTCATCAAATGGGCTAACTCTCGCTGGGTCAATCCTCCACCACCACGCTGCAGGCAGACCATGGTGAACCAGCGAGCTTGGGTAACCCCCAGGTCTTTCAGGCGCTCATCCAACAACTTACGCCAGCACCTTGCTACCCGGGCATTGGTGAATGGAAACTGATCTCGAGGGGTTTGTGGGTCCATGTCACTGTCCTGCTATTGATGATTCAGTAACAGTAAATCGTAAGCTAATCATATAGACAAGCGTCGGTTACACATTAGCCAGGTTTGCGCCAGATCAATATGCAACATCACGCGGATTCCGAGGCCAGCTAAGGAACTTCTCCTTCCAGTGAGACAGGTAACTCCTCACTTTTTCAGAGACAGGAGGCCTTCAGCGCATTGTCGCCCTGGTGGACACCCTTGCTGCCGTGACCGGCAACCGGCTTAAAAAAGCTGGCGCCGAGCGCTCCACAACGCTGTAACATCTTCACTCGAAACCAGCCCGGTCTTCGGCACGACGTCTTCCAGGCAATCCGCATTCGCTATGGTCAGTCCCCAGTCTAGTAGAGTCTGCGGGGTCGACAACAAGGCCAAGTTCCGCTTATCGCCCAGAATGGCATGAACTCGGGGGTTGGGTGACCAAAAAACCAGTAGTTCAATAGGTTGAGAGTGTTTTTGGGCTATTTTTCACGTTTGTCTGCCAACCCTCTGACAGCGGTAAAAGGGAAATTACAACAATCTTCAATACTGCACTTATCTAGGGTTTTGATTCCTCATGGATGCGAAATGGTTGAATTTGAGGAGCTGGGTCGCTCAGGCATGACCTGAATCATCATCAGTGGGGGCGCCCTCTGACTCCTCTTCCATCACTTCAGCAACGAGTTCTTCGGCTACAGGATCTGTCTCACCATCGTTCTCTCGAATTACTATATACCAGCCAAGAATCAACCCGACGACATTATCCCCTGGGCCTTCTTCTAGGTGTTCTAAAAGAAGTCCCTCACTGCTTTCACAGATCTGCTTGACCACGTTCCAGTCGAATTCGATCTTGCCTGTCTCAAGGCGTTTGAGCCCGAGATCTGCGAAAGATAGATGATCCGGAATGACCACACGCGCCTTACGTTGCTCCATTGAAGAGCTCCTTGTTTATTCGGATGCTCAAACCTTAATCGTCCGTAGCTTATCGATCAAATTCATGTATCGCTTCCCAAAGACGAACTCCGAGCCATCGAGCCAGGCGTTCTCAATCTCCGATAAGCGCCCTCCTGCCGGCGGAGGTCAAAGGCTGGCGTTGCGTGAATACTTCGCGCCTTGATTTGTCGCTCAAAACAGCGTTCAGCTGGTAAACAACGCCGGCTGATTTCGGATCGCCGTCCGAGTAAAAGAATGAGATCAGCTGGAGAGCATGAATGTCCGACAGCGGGATTCCCCCATTGTGACGAGATTGGCTCGATTCCTTCCCGAACTGCCCTGATTTGCGATCGAACACCGGCCGGCTTGCCGAGCGATAAAGAACGTAGACAATTGTGAGGTACCCGGGAATCAGGATGAACAGTGCGATAAACGCAAACTTGCGCCAGGTGTCGACGACCAGAATCATCGGCAGGGTAATCAGAACAAGCATCACAGCCATCAGGATCTTCAGCGAGGATGGCAATGCAAATGTCAGAGCAAGTGGCCCGAGGGAAACGAGCCTCCGGCGTAGAAGCACGCTTTGCGTGTCCAGCGGAGACCATGAGACCTTGCTGGCAAAGTGGTCCGCATACTGACTTGTATCAACGGGCCCAGGATTAAAGCGATGTTTCATTCGAGCCCGAAACTCAGCCCACCCCAGAAATTTCAGCACAGTTTTCTTCATGGCTTTGATTGCGACCAACGATGTTGATTACCGAGTGATGTTGCGTTAACCAGGGCATTCAGGATCCGTAGCAAGACGAAATAAAGCAACATCCAGGGAGCCGACAACAGAAGCATCAGTGGCCACAGGTTGCTAGCCAGAAGGAATGCGATGATTGTGTACGCGGTGATGAGGGCGCCTATGACCGCTGAAACGACTGCAGGGGACTTCCAATGACCGCGAAGAACTCTCAAGGTGACGAACTGGAGAATGACGTAGGCGGCAAAAGCCAGGAACAGCAGTTCAATCTTCAACGGCACTCCTGATCTTTCTGCCGACGTCTATCCAGTCTAGGAGAGACTCATGAGTTTCATCCAGCTGAGTTGGGTGGATGCTCACCGATCCGTAGCCACCATCAGGAGTGATTGCGTAGGCCGCCACTCTATATGCCTCTATCCCTGACGATAGAACGGCAATCACATCCGAATTAGATTCCGCAACAATGGCACAGTGACCTGTGTACCCGGCGGGCAGGTAACTGGTTGCCACCTCGCCGCCAATTTGATCTGCGACCTGTGCGATCACGATTCCACTAATTTGGGTCTTCAAAGTCAGGGTCTGCCTTTAAGTGGGCCAGTCAAATCACCAGCTATTTCTGTTTGAAAATAACTGCTGGAATTCTACTGTTAGGGACAATGCCCGGCGGAAAACAAAAGGTCATGCCTACCTGACCGTTTGAACCTTATTAATCGGTCCTGAGCCGATAGGATGGTGAAAATTTATTCCGGACCTTTTGTTATGCCCAAACTCTCGCAAGTAGCTGTCTTCGCGGCTCTTGGCGTTCTCTCGCTGAGCCACGCTCACCACTTTTCAGAGATTAAAGCGCTCAAACAAGGGCAATCTCAGGTCAAGCAGACGCTTACAAGCAATGAAGTCGTGTCCATCGTGGATCAGAGGTTGGGCCTTGCCGAACAAAGGCTGGCAAAGAACGCTTTTCAAGCTCTCATCGGAGAATATGAATTGGCCTCCCCTCAAACACCTGAAGACCGGCTCGTATACGGCAACCTGAACGCTCGCCTCACCATGCAGGAATTTAGCGATATTGAGTGCCCGTTTTGCCGCAAAATGCATAGTGGATTGAAGTCGGTCGTTGATAACTCCCGCGGCGTCGTCAACTGGGAATTCAAGCATTTCCCTTTAAGCGGTCATAACCCGGCGGCCGCCATGCAAGCCAAAGCCGTCGAGTGCGTGCGAGAGTCCTATGGCAACCAGGTTGCCTGGGCTGCCCTTGACCAATTTTTCGAGAAAACTCGAAGCAATGGTCAGGGGGTGGGTGATCTGCCGACGTTTGCCAGATCGATGGGCTTGAGTGGCAAAGCGATGGAGCTCTGCCTGGATTCAGAGGCCCACGAAGACCGAATCTCCGGGGATTATCGTGAGGGATCCAAGCTAGGTATTAGCGGAACACCCGCTCTGAGAATTCTTGATCACAAAACCGGTCGTGATTACCTCATCTGGCAAGCCCCCGATACAGTAGACGCCTGATAGCGTTACACTAAACGCAAATCTACAGGTGTTGGTAATGAGCGGAAAGCGCTACTCCGAAGAATTCAAAATCGAAGCGGTCAAACAAGTTACTGAGCGTGGCTACAAAGTGACTGATGTGTGTCGGAGGTTGGGGATTACCTCAGCCAGTCTGCACAAATGGATCAAGCTCTACGGTGATGCTGGCAGCCAACATCAACAAATTAGCGAACAGCAGGAAGAGCTGCGCAGGCTCAGAGCGGAACTGCGCCGGGTCAGCGAGGAGCGCGACATACTAAAAAAGGCCGCAGCGTTCTTTGCCAAGGAGTCCAAGTAAAGTATCGCTTCATCAGGACTCACCAGAGTGAATTTCGAGTCCGTGTCATGTGCCGGGTTCTGGGCGTCCATTTCAGTGGCTTCTATGCCTGGCTGCATAAACCGGAAAGCCCTCGCGCCAAGGCCAACCGTCGCTTGGTGGGGCTGATCAAACAGGCTTGGCTCGAAAGTGGTGGCGTGTACGGTTACCGAAATATCACCCTTGATCTTAAAGACCTCGGCGAGAGATGCAGTAAGAATCGGGTGTACCGATTAATGAAGGCCGAAGGTATCCGTGCTCAGCGCGGCTACAAGCGCCACAAAGGCTACTACGGCGGAGAGCCAGCGCATGTTGCGCCCAATCATCTGGATCGCGACTTTGCGGCTCAGAAGCTGCGTATTCCAGACCAAGGTTGCCACTGATTCCAGACGAAGCCTGCCACCCATTCCACGCGAAAGCTGCCACTGATTCCACGGCAAAGCTGCCACCCTGGCAGGCTGCCTGATTTCCCCATCAAAACGTCCGGCGCGGGATAACTAACGGTACTCTGCTCCTTTTCATCCGGAGAGGGCCAGATGCCAGCGATGAGGTTATCCATGCGTAAAATCAAAGAAGTCCTTCGCCTCAAGTGGGAGCGAGGGCTGAGTAACCGGCAGGTTGCCGCAGCCTGCGGCATCAGTCGCCCCACTGTGAGCGAGTATCTGCGGCGTGCTGCTGAGGCGGAGCTTGGCTGGCCGCTGCCAGAGGATCTGAGTGAAGCCCAGCTGGAGCAACGGCTGTTCCCGCCACCACCGGATCTGCCGGCACAGGCCCGAGGCATTCCGGATTGGAAGCGAATCCACGATGAACTCCGGGGCAAGAACGTCACCCTGTTCCTGCTCTGGCAGGAGTACCGGGAAGCCAATCCGGATGGCTACCAGTACAGCTGGTTCTGCGAGCACTACCGGGCCTGGCAGGGCAAGCTGGATCTGGTGATGCGTCAGGACCACCGAGCCGGTGAAAAGCTGTTCGTGGACTATGCTGGGCACACGGTGCCCGTCATTGATCGCACCACCGGTGAGATCCATGAGGCGCAAGTCTTTGTGGCGGTGATGGGTGCGTCCAATTACACCTACGCCGAGGCCACCTGGAGCCAGACCCTGCCGGACTGGATCGGCTCTCACATCCGAGCCTTCGAGTTCCTGGGCGGCGTGCCGGAACTGGTGGTTCCGGATAACCTCCGTTCCGGCGTCAGCAAGGCCCATCGCTACGAGCCGGATCTCAATCCGTATATGGTCTCCTCCCCGTTTGCAAGGTCTCAGCACTCAATGTCAGGGACAGGTTTGCGCCCGTATATCCGGCCTGTTTGATGAGGCGGCTTTGTCGCCTCTGGCCTTGATGGAAGATCCGCGCCTGCCGTCCTTATCGACCTAACGGCCTCTGGGGCCCTTGGATTAGTCAGGTTTTCGGCAGGCCGGTCTGACCTGTTATGCCATCGATTGCTGTGACCCTCGCAACCTGCGGGAAGGGTAACCGCTTTACTTTCCGACGTCGCGTCGGTGATTTAGCTCAGTCAATCCCTGACTTATTCATACCGCCAGCCGTTGCTCCGATGGCTGGTAGTGCTCGCCTCGGGCGATAATCACCCAGGCAATGCGAACCAACTTGTTGGCCAATGCGACGGTTGCCTTGTTGAACCCTCGCTCTGCCTTGAGTCGCTGGATCCATCGGCTGAGGCGGTCCATTTTCCCGTCCGCACGGGCAACCACCGCTCTCGCCCCGTGAACCAGTTGGGCGCGTACGTACGGGTCGCCTCGCTTGCTGATTCCCAGTAAGACGTCTTTGCCCCCGGTGCTGTTCTGACGGGGGATCAGGCCCAGCGCTGCGCCAGCGTCTCGGCCTCGCCGGAATTGGCGGCCATCACCCATCCAGCCCTTCAGCAGACTGGCGACGACTTCACCAACGCCCGGTATCGCTTGCAGGCGCCGACAGGTCTCATCCTGTCTCGATCTCTGCTTTACTTGTTGGTCGTACCAGGCCAGTTCCTGCTCTACTTCCAGAAAACGCTGATACTGGCGGTGCAACAACTGCCGGGCCCGCTCGCTCAACCCGTTGTCAGCGTCTTCCAGTGCCAGTGGCAGCTCCCGGCGCAGCGCCGCTATTCCCTGGGGCATGATCACACCGTACTCGGCCAGCAACCCTCGAAGCTGATTGCTGATTCGTACCCGATCCTTGCTCACGCCCTGGCGCAGCTTGTGCAGCATCTGATCATCCTGCTGCTCGACCTCTTTGATCGGCACCGGGCGAATTCGCCCATGTTCACTGGCCTCCGCAATGGCCCGAGCATCGTTGTAATCGTTTTTCTGACCTCGAAGATAGCCCTTCACATGTTGAGGCGGTAACAACTCAACCTGATGCCCTAACGCTCGTATCTGGCGAGCCCAATAGTGCGAGCTCCCACACGCCTCAAGAGCGACTGTGCAAGGCTCCAAACGCACCAGCTGCTCCAGCAACTGCTTGCGGCGAACTTTGCGCTTCCACCCGCTGTGACCTTTAGGGCCCAGCCCAAAAAGGACAAACGTGTTCTTTGCGAGATCAATGCCAACCGTTGTAACCTTACTCATGGTCTCCTCCCACTCGTTTCTGATAGGAAAATTCTCCTTCCCTATCCTGGCGCATTGCGACGCCGATTAGGAGGGGAGGAGACCATCTCATCGACCTATCAGGATATGGCTAGCCATTATGGCGTGGCCGTTGTCCCCACACGGGTTCGCAAGCCCCGTGACAAGGCCAAGGTGGAAGGTGGCGTATTGATCGTTGAGCGCTGGATCCTGGCGGCCCTGCGCCATCGTCAGCACTTCTCCCTGGGGCAGCTCAACGCCACCATCCGTGAGCTGTTGGAGAAGCTCAATAGCCGCCCCTTCCGCAAGTTGCCCGGGTGCCGGCTTGATCACTTCAAACAGCTGGACCAGCCGGTTCTACAACCGCTACCCGCCGAGCCGTATGTCTACGCCGAGTGGAAAAAAGCCCGGGTACACATCGACTACCACGTGGCCATCGATGGGCACTACTACTCGGTGCCCTACACCCTGATCAAGAAAGAGGTGGAGGTCCGGATCACCCACAACACCATCGAATGCTTCCACCGGGGCAACCGGATCGCCAGCCACCGGCGTTCGGATCAGAAGGGTCGGCATAGCACCATCGCCGCTCACATGCCGGAGTCCCATCGCCAAGCCGGCGAGTGGACCCCAGAGCGACTGACCGCCTGGGCAGCCAAGACTGGACCGGCAACTGAAAAGCTTATCCGTACCGCGCTGGGGGCAAGAAAGCATCCGCAACAGGCCTATCGGTCCTGTCTGGGCATTCTCCGGCTGGGCCAGAGCTACGGCGAGGCACGATTAGAACGTGCCTGCCAACGCGCCCTGATGCTGGGCAGTTGCCGATACAAGAGCATCGAATCCATCCTCAAGCACCGCCTGGATGAGCAGCCCCTGGAAGAGCAACAAGAACTGGCCTTACCCGACACACACGACAACATCCGTGGCCCCGCCTACTACCACTGAAGGAACCTGACATGCTGAAACATCCCACGCTGGATAAGCTCCACGCCCTCAAACTGACCGGCATGGCCGCCGCCCTGGCGGATCAATCGGCCACCCCCGACATTACCGACCTGAGCTTCGAGGAGCGCCTTGGCCTGCTGGTCGACCGGGAAATGACGGAACGGGACAACCGACGCATGAGCAGCCGCCTGCGCCGGGCCAAGCTGCGACACGCCGCCATCCTCGAAGACATTGATTACCGGAACTCACGGGGCCTGGATAAAGGGCTTGTCCAGAGTCTGGCCAGCTGCCAGTGGGTGAAGGAA
Organism: Marinobacter sp. CP1; assembly: GCF_001266795.1. Classification (NCBI taxonomy): domain Bacteria; kingdom Pseudomonadati; phylum Pseudomonadota; class Gammaproteobacteria; order Pseudomonadales; family Marinobacteraceae; genus Marinobacter; species Marinobacter sp. CP1. The sequence goes on along the minus strand of NZ_CP011929.1, from coordinate 4,308,119 downwards.
CACCTGAACGTGCTCATCACCGGCCCGACTGGCGTCGGGAAAACCTGGTTGGCCTGTGCTCTGGCACACAAGGCCTGCCGGGAGGGTTACACCGCCCAGTACGTCCGCCTGACCCGGCTGCTACGAGAGCTGACCATCGCCAAGGGCGATGGCCAATACTCAAAGCTCCTGACCAGCCTGGCCAAGGTCGACGTGCTGATCCTGGATGACTGGGGGCTGATGAAGCTGAGCGCGGAGAACCGGCGGGACTTGCTGGAGGTGCTGGAAGACCGACATGGCCGGCGCTCCACCATCGCCACTAGCCAATTACCCATCGAGGAATGGCACGGCATCATCGGTGACGCCACTCTGGCAGATGCCATCCTGGACCGGCTCGTACACAACGCCTACAAGATCAATCTGCGGGGCGAATCCATGCGAAAACAGCAGGCAAAGTTGACGGGCACTGAGACTTCGGAGTAAGAAGAGAAACCCCGCGTCGCTACGCTCCGATGGGTGGCAGCCTTGCTCCGGTCCGGGTGGCAGGCTTCACGTGGAATGGGTGGCAACCTTCAGCGGTTTACGCACAGAAGCCGAATGAGCGATGGGTGACTGACATTACCTACATTCGTACCCACGAGGGATTTTTGTATCTCGCCACCGTTCTAGACCTGTTCTCCCGGCAAATTGTGGGCTGGTCCATGAAGCCGCGTATGTCGACGGATCTAGTAATGGACGCCTTGCTCATGGCCTCCTGGAGGCGCAGACCGAAACACGAGGTTCTGATTCATTCAGATCAAGGTTCTCAGTACACCAGCCGTGAATGGAGAGACTTCCTGAAGGACCACCGTTTGAAGCCCAGTATGAGCCGTCGTGGAAACTGTCACGACAATGCGGTTGCTGAGAGCTTCTTCTCGCTGCTCAAGAGTGAGCGAGTGAAGCGGAAAATCTACAAGGATCGTGAAACCGCCCGGCAAGATATCTTCGATTACATCGAGATGTTTTATAACCCGATTCGCCGTCACGGCAATAATGGTGGATTGTCACCGGTGGACTTCGAAAAGCAGTATTTCACGAAGCTGTCAGGTGTCTAGGATATCGGGGGCTTGCCAATCAAAGGCTATAAAACGCCAGAGCAGCTGGCCCAAGCCCTTCAGCAGATTCTTGGGAGCTGATGTGGCAATTTACTTTATTGTCGGCCAAGGCCCCCTATGAGCCGGACATTCTCACCCCTGTTGCCCACCTTACGCTGACTGTCCTGGACGCAGATCGGAATCGTGTTTTTGAGATGCCGGCACCCGAACCCGGATGGTCACAATGGATGCTGGAATCTGTGACAGCGCATCTCACTTTGCCTGAGTTGGATGCTTTTCTCGGTGAAGAGTGGGTGGGGTCTACAGAGATCTAATAAAGCTCGTGCCTGCCTTTTGGCCATGGGCACGCTAAGCCCATTAGATTTTCCATAACCTCAGATTATGCGCAGCGGTACCGTTCGCCAAATTCAGCCAGTGGCAGTCTTCCCAACGGAATCAGTGGCAACCTTGGTCTGGAATACGCAGAAAGGAACTGATATTCCAAGACTGCAGTTGTGCTGCCGGCTCAGCAGGATTCGAACGGAGTTTCATCAGTCTGTCCGGAGGCGAAACTCAACTAGCACCTTCTTTGGGCTTCCAGATTTGATAGATAGTTTTACGGCGATCGAACGCTTCCGGTCCGCCTTCCATGATTCGGATTATCTTAGTCTGACAATCCTTGGAGTCGACACTACCCGTCACTACATCGAAGGCGTCGTCCTCAACGCTGCAGGCTGTCACAGTCTCGGCATCACCGAGTACCGGAAAATTGGCGTTGTGTGTGGCAAAGATGAATTGCTGCCTTGGTTTTATTGTGCGCAACAACTTTACGACTTCCTCATAGACAGTTTGGCTATCGAGGTCATCCTCTGGCTGATCTATAAGGAGAAGGTCATTGTCGTTTTGGCTGAGCAGGAACAGCATCATCGCAGAAGCTCGCTGTCCTAATGAATGCGATCTCAGTGGCTTCTCGTTATATGTAACTTCATAACTGTTCGGAATTTGGAATGATAAAAGAGAAAGCGCATTATCCGTAAATATTTCGGAAAACGTTTCCGCCTTGCTCCGCGCCTTTTTTGCAGCCTCAGAGAGATCTGAAGTGGACCCCGAAATTTGGACAGGTGCCTAAGCTCTGATTCATCATCTCCACAAGGAGGAGAATCATGAGCAAGAAACGCAAGCAATACAGCGCATCATTCAAATCCAAAGTCGCCCTGGCCGCCCTCAAGGGTGACCAGACCACATCTGAAATTGCTGCCCGGTTTCAGATCCATCCGACCATGGTCAGCACCTGGAAACGCGAGCTGCTGGAGAATGCCCCGGACCTCTTCGAAGGCAAAAAAAGGTCCGGCAATCAGTCCAACGAGCCCAGTTCTGACGAGCTTTACCGCGAGATCGGTCGACTGACGGTGGAACGCGATTTTTTGTCGCGCAAGCTCGATCAGTAAGCCGTCAACGCCGGTTGGCGATGATCGAGCATGGCCATCCCCAAGTCAGCATTGTGCGCCAGTGCGAGCTGCTCAAACTGAGCCGCTCGTCGGTGTACTACGTCCCTCGTGAACAGTGTCAGGAGGATCTGGATCTGATGTACCTGATTGACCAGCAGCATTTGGAAACGCCGTACTATGGCTCTCGTAAGATGCGTGTCCACCTGGAACGTAAAGGCCACCGGATAAACCGCAAGCGGGTTCAGCGCCTGATGCGCACCATGGGCATTCAGGCGGTGTATCCACGCCCCAGAACCAGCATTCCGGGCGACGGGCACAAGGTGTATCCGTACCTGCTCAAAGGGCTGAAAATCGACCGCGCCAACCAGGTGTGGGCAACAGATATCAGCTATATTCCGCTGGCTCGGGGCTTCATGTACCTGGTCGCCATCATCGACTGGTACAGCCGCAAAGTGTTGTCCTGGCGGGTCTCCAATACCATGGACACAGACTTCTGTATTGATGCCCTGGAGGAGGCCTTACAGCGCCATGGAACGCCGGAGATCTTCAACACCGATCAGGGTGTCCAGTTCACCAGTGAGGCCTTCACAAGCGCTCTCAAAGAGCATGGCATCCGGATCAGCATGGACGGCAAGGGCTGCTACCATGACAACATCTTCGTGGAACGGCTCTGGCGCAGCGTCAAACACGAGTGCGTCTACCTCACAGCCTTCGAGGATGGACACCACTTAAAGCAGGCGCTCCACCGGTACTTCCGGCATTACAATCAGACCCGGTACCATCAGACCCTTGATTACCAAACACCGGATGAGGTGTACTACCAACAACCCATGACCCTGGCAGCTTGAACCGGGAATAAAACTGGATCAGAGCTTAACCGCACCTTCAAGCTGTCCAACTGATGGGGTCCACCTCAATCTGTGTAAATTGCACCGAAGTCATTATATTCAGCTGCCAGCCCAGCAAAGGATTCCTTTCGGATGTTGCTGCCCCGGAATGTATCTTCCATCATCTTCTGAAAAGCGGTTTTATCGCCTTTGAAGTCACTGGCGATTTGAAGTGACGGCTGAGCCGAGTTGATTTTATCGAGTTCGGCGGCTATGAATTTAAATTCTGCGTGCCACGCCCCGTTGAGGTTGGCTATGGCCCGAAGTACGGCATCAAGCTTTGACGAGTGCTTTTCGGTTTTCTTCTCGAGCTCAGTTACTAAGGTCTTGAGTTCGGTCTTCCTTTCTGTGAGTTTTATATAATCGTCTGGCTGTATAGATGTAACACCGTTACTTTCGAGAGCCTTCACGAGTTCGCGTTCTATCTCAGCAAACTCTTCCTTGAGGCTATCCTTAGTTGTTTCAAGCTCGTTACGTAGCGCACCAAGATCAGTCGTCACGGTCATGATGGACGTTATCACTGTCTTTGCGCCGGTAATCGTTTCTTTTAGCTTTTCTAGCTGGGCGGTGTATTTCTCGAATAGTGACACATTGAACTTTGATTGGTGCGGCCCGATCTCTTCGAACCTTTCTTCGGCATCACTGACAACGCTTTCGAGGTTGTCCTTCCATTCAGCGACCGCTTCGTCCACGGTCTCACAAAATGCCAGGTCATTGCTGAACTCGACCTGCTTTTCTAGCTTGGCTTTTACGCCATGCTTGTCGAATTGCTCAAGACGGAACGTGACATTCTTTAGCTCGCCTTCAACCGAGGCTAGTTGATCAGCATCGCTGTGCAGCGATATGAGAGCCCCGACAGCCTGTTCAAGTTCGCCCCTCTTCTCTTCAATCGTTTTTCGGTAAGGTTGAAGCCCGTCACCAAGGAGCTTTTCGACAAGATCTCGACCAAACTCCTTGCCGGCAGCGGCGAGATCCTTTTGCCCGAAATAGAGCGGCCTGTTGATGACAGTTTCGCGAATCGAAACACCGGGCTGTAACTTGCCGGCGACATATACGTCTGGCGCGTGGCCGTAAATGCGCTGGACTTCGTAGCGAGTGCCATGACGATCGGTTGCTTCAACCACAACCTTGCCCCCACTCTTGAGCACGTAGGGGATCAGCCCGTCCTTATATTCTCTGTCCTGCGCCTTGTCTCCAAACTCTACATTGAGAGCATAGCGAAGGCACTCCAGTACCGAGGACTTGCCGCTACCTTGAATTCCGATGAGACAGTTCAGGTGCGGAGAGAACGTGACCCGTTTTCCATCGAACAAACCACCCTCGAAACGAATAGCGTCTACGTGAGAGTGTTTTACATCTGGTGCTTTGTTTTGGCTCGTTCGGAAGGGGTAGTCGGTCAGGGCGTATCGGACAGCATCGAAATTGAAGTCGCCGATCTGCAGAAAGCTCTCTTTTCCCCTCCCCACTTCATCCAGGACCTTAGGGTCACTTCCTTCAAGTTCTGCTGGGTAGTTAGAGCCCCACCACTGTTGCACCTTCCTCCGGCATTTCTTGTCAGGTTTGTCATGCGTGCGCACCTTTTGGAAGCCGAGACAGTATTTCTGGATCAGTGGATCATCGGCCAGCTCCTGCATGCGCCCGCCGTCGATCTCATTCCACAACCCGCTCGGCGCTTCAACGTGTGCAAAAATGATGAAGAAATCCTTGTTGTACTGCTCTAACTTGTTCAGCGTGGCAAGCAGGTTGTCGTTGGAACGTCCATTTTCCTGTTCGTACTGGTCAGGGGTCTTACCTGTAAAGGCGACATTAAGAAACTGGTTGATGTAATCGTTCCCATCCTTAAGCCAGTCGTCGGAAAAGACGACGAGCGTATGCACGCCGTTAGCACCGTCATTGACCGACAGCTCCACACCGGGAAGCAGTCCAATGCCGCGCTTTCGCGCGGCATTGCGCAAGGCTTTGAATTCGCCCATATCGAACTTGTTGTGATTGGTAATGACGCCAAGCCCGACACCGGCCGTTTCGAGTCTGTCTATGTACTCGCCGACGAATGCGTTATCGTCACCGTCGTACCTGAACTCCTTATCGGCCTTCGTGTGAAGGTGAAAATCACCTCGCACCCAGACGCTTCCGTGTTCAAACGGATTACTCTTTGACATGTTGTTCTCCGGACTGCGCTGTTGCTTCGAGTTCTCCTTATCAGTAGAGCAAAGAATCGACCTCATGCATCAATCGATGAGTTTCCATCAATGCTGCAATAATGCTTTGATAGTGACGTATGTCATTGAAGGAGAGCTCCATCCCGTGCCTATCTTTGAGCCATTTCTGCGCAGGTTGATAACCTCCTATATGGAATTCCCAAGCTATTAAAGGAACGTTCTCGAAATACTGGCTGTCGTTAATCCAAACCCTCCCTGTCTCACTATTGGTTTGTTCATAACCACGACTTGTCTTCGTCATTTTCCGTGTAACACGGTTATCGCCTTCAACTGGATAGGTCGAATTTGTCTCATCAAGTAGGGCGGAATCTAGCAGGTGAAGATCTCTCAAGCGGCCACCTAAATCTACTAGTGGCCAGAACGTTGAGGTGGACCCCATCAGTTGGACAGCTTGAAGGTGCGGTTAAGCTCTGATCCAGTTTTATTCCCGGTTCAAGCTGCCAGGGTCATGGGTTGTTGGTAGTACACCTCATCCGGTGTTTGGTAATCAAGGGTCTGATGGTACCGGGTCTGATTGTAATGCCGGAAGTACCGGTGGAGCGCCTGCTTTAAGTGGTGTCCATCCTCGAAGGCTGTGAGGTAGACGCACTCGTGTTTGACGCTGCGCCAGAGCCGTTCCACGAAGATGTTGTCATGGTAGCAGCCCTTGCCGTCCATGCTGATCCGGATGCCATGCTCTTTGAGAGCGCTTGTGAAGGCCTCACTGGTGAACTGGACACCCTGATCGGTGTTGAAGATCTCCGGCGTTCCATGGCGCTGTAAGGCCTCCTCCAGGGCATCAATACAGAAGTCTGTGTCCATGGTATTGGAGACCCGCCAGGACAACACTTTGCGGCTGTACCAGTCGATGATGGCGACCAGGTACATGAAGCCCCGAGCCAGCGGAATATAGCTGATATCTGTTGCCCACACCTGGTTGGCGCGGTCGATTTTCAGCCCTTTGAGCAGGTACGGATACACCTTGTGCCCGTCGCCCGGAATGCTGGTTCTGGGGCGTGGATACACCGCCTGAATGCCCATGGTGCGCATCAGGCGCTGAACCCGCTTGCGGTTTATCCGGTGGCCTTTACGTTCCAGGTGGACACGCATCTTACGAGAGCCATAGTACGGCGTTTCCAAATGCTGCTGGTCAATCAGGTACATCAGATCCAGATCCTCCTGACACTGTTCACGAGGGACGTAGTACACCGACGAGCGGCTCAGTTTGAGCAGCTCGCACTGGCGCACAATGCTGACTTGGGGATGGCCATGCTCGATCATCGCCAACCGGCGTTGACGGCTTACTGATCGAGCTTGCGCGACAAAAAATCGCGTTCCACCGTCAGTCGACCGATCTCGCGGTAAAGCTCGTCAGAACTGGGCTCGTTGGACTGATTGCCGGACCTTTTTTTGCCTTCGAAGAGGTCCGGGGCATTCTCCAGCAGCTCGCGTTTCCAGGTGCTGACCATGGTCGGATGGATCTGAAACCGGGCAGCAATTTCAGATGTGGTCTGGTCACCCTTGAGGGCGGCCAGGGCGACTTTGGATTTGAATGATGCGCTGTATTGCTTGCGTTTCTTGCTCATGATTCTCCTCCTTGTGGAGATGATGAATCAGAGCTTAGGCACCTGTCCAAATTTCGGGGTCCACTTCACGTATCTGGGTTTGGGTACGGGACTTTCGGATAATCTGTTTTCAGAAATTCATAGAAATTAGTTCTATAGGTTGGACTGTGAAGCACCGCGTAAACGTAATCAAAAACATCAAGCGCTGAGAATGAACTGCTCCTGGAGTACTCACCATCGCCAACAAAGGTTAGGCTGAGCCTGGATTCAAACTCTCTCACATGCTCCTCAACTAAGTTAGGGATTCGCCCCGCTCCTTCGCCCGGATACAAATAGAGCGGGGCAATGTTATTAACTTCTTTATTGGAGAGAGAGTGATGCTGAATTAAGCGATCGAACACAAAAACATCCGTAAATGGACGCCTTTGCTCGATATTCCTATTAAAACTGAGACCAAGATTTGGTCCAGCCAGAAAGTGACGCATTACCTCACTGCGAGGCATACAGTGAAAGCCTTTTGAGCGACCTGTGTAATAGGTAAACCTAAAATCAAAAGGTCGGTAACTAATGGGAACAATACAACTATCTCTGCTGCCAGAATCGTGCAAATCCCTCCGAGCTAAATGAACTTTCCAATCACGAACATCATCTCCAAGATTAAACTCATTCCGAGCGGTTTCGTCGTCAATTGAAAGGAATCTATCTACAGTATTTCTCACCTGGGCTGCCGACATGTGGATGGAAAAATTGTCTCTCGCGGTAGCAATTCCAACTGAGCGTACTCGGAAGAGATCTCTAACTGAAAAACCGTCATTATATTCTGTAGTTGCCCCCGCTAAACCGGACACCACCTCATTCGTTTGATGCCAGTTCTGCCCGATATTCCCAGGGCGATTTCATTTTCAGCCCCTTGTGCGGGTGGCTTCGGTTATAGTCCTCGATCCATCCCGGCAGCCTGGCCATCACCGTGGCGGCATCAGGGAGATCGTTCAGGTACACATAGTCCCGCTTAAACGTCTTCACGAAGGCCTCCGCCATGCCGTTACTCTGAGGGCTTCTCACCGGTGTGGTACACACCACAAAGCCCAGAGAGGACGCGAAGGTCCGCGTTTCTTTGGCAATGTAGCAGCTGCCATTGTCTGTCAGCCACTCCAGCGGATGAGGCACCCTCTCTGACTGGCCGAACCGGTATTCCAGGCTTTCCAGCAGTAGGTCCTGAATCATCTCACCGGTGATGCCACCAGTGGTCGCTACATAGCGCATCAGCTCGCGATCACAGCAGTCCAGGCTGAAGGCTACACGGACAACCTCCTTGTTCCAGCAGCGGATCTCAAAGCCATCCGAGCACCAGCGAAGGTCCGGCTTCAACGTAATAACCTGGCCATTGTGGCAGCGCTCTTGAGGTCGCCCTGTATACCGGGGTAACAGCAGCCCATCCTGCTTCATCAGTCGGTACACGCGCTTGTGGTTTACTCGCTCATCGTTGGCTGCGAGCAACCGATTCAGTCGAGCCGTGATCCTTCGATAGCCATTGGCCGCACGGGCCTCGCACAGCTCGCGGATAAACGGTAAATGCCGGTCATCGTCCTGTTTGCTGTATCTCGGGCTTCGGCCTTTCTGGCGACCATGAAGGCGATCCAGAAGATTGGAGCGCGACACCTTCAGCACTTCCGCAACCCGCTTCAGAGGGTATCGTCCGGTGGCAGCAACGGCATGCGCGAGATCAACTTTTTTGACTGAGCCACCTCCAGGGCTTCCCGGAGTATTTCAGCTTCCATCGTCTTGCGGCCCAACATCCGCTCCAGCTCCCGAACCTTCTTGTTCAGGGCTTTCACCTCGGATGCGCTTACAACCTCATCACCGGATTCAATCGCGGACATGCCACCGTCTTTCATCAGCTTCTTCCAACGGAACAACAGACTTGCTGATATACCATGACGCCGGGCGACAAGCGATACCGACATGCCTGGCTGCTCACACTCTGCAACCATGAATGCTTTCTCCTGCGCGGAATACCGGCGACGGCGCTGCACTCCGGTTATGACTTCGATTCTCTCCACCTTGGACACTCCTTTGCACTAGGTCTATGCCTAGGCCTTTGCTTCTACCAAGGTGTCCGGTTTAAATGGGGGCTACTACATATTCTGCTTGCGCATCGAGATTCCTTGGAATCATATAGAATTGAGGCGCAACCATTGTTAGCTCTTGAAAAGGAACGCTGGAAAAATTCGTGTTCGAAAGATAATCATATTTAGCGTTCCGGCTCCCGAATAAATCGTGATGAAAAACTTTCCCCAACTCTTTTTCTGACTTCTCCCCGGTCTTGATCAATATATTTATGCTGACACCCTGCTCTATATCAAAGACGTTCTCATCCTTTGATCCATCTGGAGCAACTTCTTTTTTCTTCGCATTACCGTGGAGATCAATCGTATAAATTTCGTCATAGGTTTTAAGAAGGTTCCAGCGCATCCCGCGGAAAGTAGGGTTGTCAAGAAACCCGTGCGGGTTGATAAAAGCAACAATCCCCTCACCATTTCGTTCGACAAAATGCTGAGCGAATCGCATAAACTTCACATAATCGTCATTAATCCACTTTGAGTTACGCTCTTGAAGCGGAATCTCTCCCCCAGGCTCTTTCTTGTAATCTTCCATCAACTGCATGATCCAGTCTCCCTTATTCCGGCTTTCTCCTGAGTATGGAGGATTCCCGAGGATCACCATGACGGGTGTATCTTTTTTCACCGCATTGGCTTCACGTGATTCATTGCTTAGCCATTGCGCGAAGAGCGAGTGCGTGTCTGGATGGTGTTCCTCCAAGGAATTGGTAAGGAAAACCCTCAAGCGTTGTTGTGGGTTCTTAGGCTTAAAACCGGTTTCTCCAAGTAGCATGTCGAGCTTTAGATGGGCCATAGCGTAACTGGCCATCAAGATCTCAAACCCATTCAGCCTGGGAACCAGATCATTCTCAACATAGCTCGACCATATTCCCTGGTTCTTTGCGAAATACTGTGTGTAGATAGAACGAACCACTTCAGAGATAAACGTTCCTGTACCTGTGGCCGGATCAAGCAATTGGACCCTATGAATATCTTTCTTATAGCGCCTGTAACCAGTGCTAGTTCGCTTATCACGAACCTGTGACTCTACTTCTATCGAGGTTTTCGAGTTATCAGCCAGACCGTTCGGCAAATTGAATCGTTGCTTCAGAACCTCATCAACCGCTTGGACAATAAAGCCCACAACCGGCTCCGGTGTGTACCAAACGCCTCGGGATTTTCTGAGCGCCGGATCGTACTTTGCCAAGAACGTCTCGTAAAAATGGACAATTGGATCATTCTGAGCAGTCGTTTTACCAAACCCATCTAGAATCTTGCGCACATCCGAATGGCGAAAAACCTCCGCCAAGTTATCAACTGTTGAGCGGATTCGGTCGTCGATGTTGTAACCGGCAACCGACTGAAAGAGATTTCGCAGCAAGGGGTTACTGTGGGGGATCAGTTGCGCCGCCTCATTACGGTCAAAAGTTTCCAGAGTCGGGTCATGGTAGCGTGCTGCAAACAGCCCATAAGCCAGTGTTTGGGCATATAGGTCCGCGAACTGCTTCGGCTGAAGATCATGAATCAGCATATCCTGAAAAGTTTCGAACTGACTCGTCAGCTCTGTTATTACCTCGTCCTTCAAGTCGCGGAGCAGCGCGCCCTCAAGAATTGTCTCCAACAGCCGAGCTTTACCTGCCATAAGTTCAGCCAGTTTGATCGGAGATTTGACCGTTTGTGCAATGAATGTCGCGAAATGCTCAAGCCACCGCTCCAACAAGGGGAAATTTTCTGGTATCGCCTTAACGCCGTTGGGACCGAGCTCTCCAATACTGATCTCTTGAACCTTTTCGCCGTGCTGAAAAAACTGAAAGGTCAGATAGTCAGTGATAATAAGATTATCAAGCGCCTTTCTGTACCGAGAAAATTGTTCCGCATAAGCCTTGGAATCTAAATCCTTCCCTACATCTTTTGCCTCAATATAACCAAGGGGTAAACCTTTTCGGGTTATAACGAAATCTGGGCTCCCGCAATCAGTGACATTTACGGGCTCATTAGTCACGTCGACGTCCGGCAGTATTTGGCGCAGCAGCTGTTCAAAGTCTGAACGATAAGCGTGCTCGCGTGAGATGTTCGAAGCAACCCGGTTTTTCACTGAGGCGATGTATTCGTCGAGTGTCATTAATAATCCGTTTTTTGGTTGGCTTTTCTGAATAATGTCCAGATTTCTTAATTGAGCAATTAGCTTTGTAATCAAACGGCCTTCTGAAATCGTGGATTCAACCAATAACCGCAGCACCGCTCATTTATAGTGCCCCGGAATATTCACCCCAGAACACCTCTGCCGGTGTCCGGTAACCCAGCCGTTTCCTGGGTCGGTTATTCAGCTGCTCAACCACTCGATTGATATGAGTTTGGGACAGCTTGGCGAAGTTCGTCCCTTTCGGGTAGTACTGGCGTAGCAAACCATTCGTGTTCTCATTGGTGCCTCGCTGACCCGAGCAATACGGATCACAAAAATAGGCGTCCAAGTTCAGCGCTTTGGCCATGTGTTCATGCTCTGAAAACTCACTGCCGTTATCCAAGGTCAAAGTTTGAGCCGCGCCCCGAATCGGCTGCAGAAGACGAATCACGGTTCGCGCTGTCTGTTTGGCCGTGAACTCGCGTAGACGACCTGCAAGCAAGTAGCCGCTCCGACGCTCAACCAGAGTTACTACACCAGATTGCTTGTGGCCCTGAAGAACTGTGTCGCCTTCCCAGTGCCCCAGCGCGCCGCGGCTTTCAACTTCTTCCGGGCGATGTTCAATGCCCGTGCGATTGGGTATTTTGCCTAAGCCTGCATCCTTGGCATTGCGCCTACGACCGCGGCTGTTTCTGTGCCGGCAATAGCGCCAGAGATTGCCGCCGCTGAGCCGGTCACGATGGATCAGATCATAGATCCACTGGTGACTGACACGAACCGGCGTCTTCATGCGATTCATGAAGCCGGCGATCTGTTCAGGGCTCCAGTGTTGCTTTAATCGTGTGCTGACCCACTCTGTCAGCCACTGCAATCTTTTGTGCCATTTAAAGGCTCGGCTGCGCCTGGCGTTCGACTGTTGCTGCGCGTGCTCGGGGTCATAGCCCGAGGTGCTGTTTCGCCTTAACTCACGGCTAACGGTGCTGCTGTGGCAACCGATTATTCCGGCGATCTGTCGTTGGCTTTTGCCGGTCACACGCAAGGCCGAAATCTGATATCGTTGTGTCTGGGTCAGTTGTCGGTACTTCATCACTGCTTCACTTTGGTCGGTAAAGTCCGTGAGGGTACCGGCAACGGCCCTCCCATCTCTACCTGGTTACACCAAAGTGCTGCAGTTATTATCTGAATTCACGATTCCCACCCTAACTAGAGCTAGGCCAGGCCGTCGCATTGGATTTCCATAGGCACTGTCTGATTGCTTGCCGTTCCAATGGGATTTCCACGAACACGAAGGGATGCCATAAACCGTTCAAGCCAATAAACGTGCTTGCTGGTGTAGCTCTCCCTCTCCTTTTTTTTAAGAATATTAGCCCTTTTCGTGTCGGTTAAGTGAAACGTTCAGAGTAGTTCTGGCAACGCCAAAGTGTTCAGCGACCTCTTTTTTGGTGATGTTTGGGTCTAACAGCATGGCTGACGCTTTCTTCACATCGTCATCTGACATGGACGGTTTACGACCACCTTTTCGCCCCCGAGCCCGGGCGGCCTGTAATCCAGCCATTGTCCGTTCCCGAATCAGGTCATGCTCAAATTCAGCAAGCGCCCCAAAAATATGGAATACGAGCCGGCCACCGGAACTGGTGGTGTCAATGGATTCCGTCAGTGACTTGAAGCCAATTTCCCGATCATGGAGATCCTGGACGATCTCAACCAGGTCTTTCAGTGACCGAGCCAGCCGGTCGAGTTTCCATACGACTAGAACATCGTCCTTACGCAGCATACGCAGACACTGTGAAAGCTCAGGTCGCTCTCGACGCATGCCGGTAAACTTTTCCTGGAAAACCTGGTCGCACCCGGCTTTCTCCAAAGCATCCACTTGGAGCTCTGCGTTCTGATCCTGAGTGCTGACACGTGCATAACCTATGATCATCAAACGTACCTTATCTGTTCATAGATTCTTGTACGTGATTATTGGACGCGAAACAAGGCAAAAACCCTTGTTTTCGGCAAGCACTCCGAAGCGTCCAGAAAACGACCGTTTCCTTGCTATCACGAAGTGCATGCTTGATTTGGATGTATTCACGATTTAGAGGAGTTTAGCACCGCTGAAGCGTGGTCCCCGTAACGGCCGGAAAATGCAATGCACTCGGCGCTTCAGCTTTCATTGGCCAACCGCCAAGAGATAAAGGGATTGAATGGGGCCACCTTCGCTGGAGATACAAGGGAGGGTTGTTGTTTCCGGCCGTGTCCGGCTCTATACTGTTATCATATGAAATTTTGGAGGCTATCAAATGATAACTATTGAGTCCGGCGGAAAAGATAAATCCCGCAGCCAAGTCAAGAGGGTGTTTAAGCCTCAGCTTGAAAAGCGGACGCTTAGCGATGATGAGGCACGCGCCCAAAAAGAGCTGGTTGTGAAGATCATCTTTAACAGAAATTCTACTTACCGAAAGGGAAATTCGGATATCGTTCATTCCATCACGGAAGGGTTTCCTGCGGCCGCAGTATCTCGGCTCGTTGAGTACCTCAACATCCGTCAGAATGAGATGCTAAAGCTTCTGCACATTACATCAGCAACTTTCAGTCGGCGCAGGAAAGACGGTAAGCTCGAGTCTGTCGAGTCGGATCGGGTCTATCGGTATACGCGTTTGGCTGCATTAGCAACGGATATGTTTCATGGGGATGGAGAGGCAGCCCGGCACTGGCTCAAGAGTCCTGCTTACGCCTTCAAAGGTGAAACGCCGCTGGAACATGCTCAAACTGAATATGGTGCTCGTGAGGTGGAGAATCTGATCGGACGGATTCGACATGGAATTCCTTCATGAGTGATTTGAAATTATTCAGGATATGCGACCCCCAATACGCCGAGACTCCTGATCAGATGCTTTCTGGAGAGGGCGCTTTTCGATATGGGGGGCGCTGGAATACTCCTGGGAGTCGAGTTGTCTATTTAGCGGAATCCCTGTCGCTGGCTGCCTATGAGTTGCTTGTGCATGTTCCTGACCAAGTTATTGCACCCTACAAACGGATCCAGGTTGAGGTTCCAGAGAAGCTAATCATGACGCTGGATGATTCTGTGCTTCCAGATGATTGGCAGGAACCCGGCCACCCTGACTTGGTAGCGATCGGTGATGACTGGATTGCCAGCGAACAGTCTCTGGGCCTGTCAGTACCTAGCGCCCTAATTCCTGGAGAACGAAACGTAATGCTGCTTCGGGATCACCCCGATTTTGACAAAGTGCGGGCTGGCGAGATTGAAGATTTTCGTTATGACGCTCGGCTTACGGGAATTGTGAAAAAGCGCTTATCGTCGATTGTCGATGATGAAGAAAACGACTGAGCTCAGCCATCCAAGTCAGCTTTTACGTACTCCTGAAGACTGTGTCAGATTCTCAAGAAGTTTGAAACTGGAAACCGGCGACTTTGAGCCCTTGATGGATACTGCCACCATCGTTATCCGACCATCCCATCTGGCTCTCAACCATCAAGGAGAATCGCTAGCGTTAGCTTCGGGTGCATCTCCTACTCGCCGAATTTCCTGAGATCCCCAGATCAGGACACAGGGCTTGCCCCAACGATCCCACACAGCAATAGCAGGGTCTACCGATTCTGCAGCAAGTGCCCTCGCCTTTTGTTCAGCCTCATGCAGTGACGCAAATCCGTGCTGATCCGTCCTATCAGCCGTAAAATAACCACAGTAAAATTCTGATTCTTTCATCTGCTACCTGCCTTGGTATTGCCGCCTCAGTTCACTAGGCGGCTTGCACTCCTGCTGTACTGGTCAATCAATTTCCTGTACTGATCGACCGTGTCAGAGTCTAAGCCAATCGCCCCACCACGCTCTGCCAACTCTTGAGCTGCAGCAACCAGAGCGCCATCCAGCTTGTCTTCATAACGGGTGTCTTTTAGATTTACATCAATGGCGGCCTGCAGGACCTTCAGTCCGTCCTGTAGGGTTTGCTGGGAGTTTGAAAGCCAGAAGCCGATCCGATATCGACAAGGTGCGAAACCAATTTCAGCACAGCGGTTAAAAGCGTCCATCGTGTCCTGGGCCAGCTGTTTGAGACCACTAGCCTCAATAGTTGGTGCCATAGGAATGGCAACCTCTGGCCCGCGAACCAGATGGTTCAGCAGATTGGTTTCGGCCACGAAGTAATCAGCAGGCCAGTATCCTTTGTCCGACGCCAATTTCATGAGATCGAAGGCGGCTTGCTCCCGGTTGGGAATATCCGCCTCGGCGAAAAGCAAGAGAAGAGCATTGTTAACCAGGACATCGACACTCATGTCTCCGCTGGTCAGCCGGTTGACCCAGTGATTCGGTCCGTAATGAACAATGAAAGGGATACCAACCTCTTCCTGAAAATGCGGTGACGTTGGCGTCGTGTGGTCCATGCCGATTGCCAGCAGCAGCGTTTGCAGGCGCTCTTCGCTGGTGTCCAGGTTGTGCCCGAAAATTTCGGAGACCCGGTCAAAGGTAACCTCTGGAAACGGCTTTCCAGAGGGAGCGTCAGTAGAGGCCCAGACCGGTGCAGCGGTCATCATGGCACCCACCAGACAGAGAGATCCGACTAACCGCTTCATTCCACGTGCTCCCGGTCCCTCACCTCATCGATCTGCCAACTGTCGATATCGGTTGAGTAGCGAAGCTCGATGGTGCGTGCAATTGTCGGAACGTAATCGACACAGGTATTGGTCACGAGGTAATGCAATTCAGATTGCCGGGACTGGGAGCCATAGGTTTTGGCGTCCTCGAACGTGAGGCTCTCGCACTTTGCATTCATTCGCTCGAGTTCGAGAACGCGATGCTGCTCAATGGCTGTACCCTGGCCGGTTGTCTGGGCCAATTGGGCGACCAATTCGCTCAGAAAGCGGCGGTATTTTCGACTGTAGAAGACATTCAAGTCTCGACCAGACAAGCCGACAGCAGCCTTTTCGTAATAGATTTCAACTAATTCTCGGGCGTTTGCTTCCGTTGCCAAACGCAAAGATTTTCGGTCGTACTCAGGGGGCTCGGCAAGCGCCAATGTGCTCAGGCTAGCCCAAAGCAGCAACAGGGTCAGTGTTTTCATCGCTAATCTCCAAAGTAGCCTTTGCGGTCCATTTTGAGCTTCCGCCAGATCGGCAAAATCTTCTGCACCAGCTCATCGCGATTTCGAATAGCTCGAATTCGAATGATCGGTTGATCCGCATCTTTTGTTTCAAGAACCAGCGTGGACAGACCGAACAACCCCATGAGCCCTGCTGGCGGACTCTTAATGTCTGACACCTCTGACATTTCGCAGAACAATTCCTGGCGGAAGATTGAGGTGATGCCCTTTGCTTCTTTGATCTTGTTGCGGGTGATAACGGTCCGCTCACACTTCACCGTGAGATAAGACATGAGAACATTCAGGACGCCAACGATGAGAAGCCCGTAGATTGAATACCGGACGACTTGATCGATCAGTGGTGTGTATTGCTCTTTCAGCCCTGCATTCCATAACACCAGGCCAACGCCGGCCGCCGCGAAAACGAGGCCCCAAAAGATAAAGCCACCAAGATTTACTATCTGCGATGGACTGCCCTCCCAAACAACTTCTTCGTTGTCGTAAGAGACGGGGGTGCTGGCGTCCAAAGGATCCGTTTTCGGATTTGCTTCAGCCTCGATTTTATTGGTCTCGCTCATGATTTCGTCCTATGCAGCTCGAACATGTTCCAGGCAAGCCAGTGCCGTCGAAATCGAAGCAGTTGCCGGAACGTCGGACTGGTGTTTGCTGAGCTTGTGGTGGAGGTGGTCTGATGAGCCCAGAACGAGGTGAACCACTGGTCTAAGTCCGGCGGAGGCCAAAAGCCAATTGTCTGGCTGATGGTCCACAACGATCAGAACATCCTGCGGGCGTGATTCGGTGATCACGCTTCCCAATATGGTTTCCGGGTCTCTTGCCAGGTCCAGATTGTTCAAAACAAGGACCGGGCATTCTGAGGGTATCTGAATCACGTTCTGCCGCCTGCACTCAATCAGACAAAACGTAGAAAAGTGTTCGAGCAAATGGAATATACGACGGTCGATGGCCGCGTCGGCAGAATGGAATTCGGTAACTCGCATGACGTTCATTGTTACCGCCCTCACCTTAAGGCCTGCTCAAACGCACCAAGCAACAGCATGAAGCTGATCGACATGCCCAGTGCAGTTATCGCTCGACTGATGCTGCGATAAACCCGCTCCTTTCCCTTGTAGAGCCCCGTCACAGAGAGTCCGATTTCTACACAGGCAAAGAGAATTCCCATTTTGGCGGAGATGAAGAGCAGCAGTGGAAACGTCATGCTGACGGGGTCACCCATCTGAATGATGACAAACATCGCAATCGCAGCAGCCACGACGACGAGGATCGGGTATGACCGGGGCGAGCGAAGCCAGCGAGAAAACATCTTTTACAACCCAGACGCGATTTTCGGACGTGACCACACTTTGATGGGCGGGTGATCAGCTTTCCTGTCTGCCAAAACCCCATCAAACATCGCCACCAGCCGAATCACTGAGATCCCCTCTTTTACTGCGAGAGCGATAATTCGGAAATAAGCCGCAGTGGCGGATTCGGCCGTTGCCTCAAACTGGTATTTGGTCCGGTTTTCCGTGTACACGTCGGCATTGAAAAATTGCCCATCACAAAGCCGGCCGCCGAAATTCGCGTGAACGATATTGGTCAAAAGGTCACCCCATTAGAAGAAAAGTGAAGCGAAGAGAACCAGCGCTGCGCCGGTGATGACCACATTGATCTGCCGATCCTGAGACAGAAGCTGGTCACGCTGTTGGCCGTCTATCTTCCCAGACTGAAAGAGCCGGTTAACGACCCATCGGATTAACGGTGTGGTGATGAACATGAAGGCGCCCTCCTGAGCTTCTGGCCAGTTTATTGAGGGCACTCGGCGAATTGGGGATCAAAAGGTCAGCGGAGTGTGACCTTTTAAAATTCGGGTCTCGGGTAGTCCCCGGCAGCCAGAGCCTGCTCAACAAGCGCGATCTGAAATACCAGGTGTGCCGCTGTATTGAGATTCTTCGTGTCATCCAACCACGACTGGAGTGTTCCAGCTTCCTGCTGCTTGAAGACTTCAAAGCTGTCAGCGCTCGCAACTGCGGGATTGATGTTGCTGTAGGGCAGGAAATTGGCAAAAGAATGCTGCCGGGCCAGTCTAAGGATCACTCTGCGTGCTCTACCCAGGATCTTGCGATCATTCCGGTACAAAACACCCACCGGTGTGCGCAGAGCCAACCAGATAGCAATATCCGCCAGCAAGAATCGCCCTGACAGTGAGTAGTGAACGAGGATGATTGAGACCGCTGCCAACCCGATTTGATCCGCGATGCCGGCCGCCTCGAATCGAAAGCTCAGTACAACTAGAAGAAGCACTGACAAGACCCAGATGACCAGTGACGCTCCAGCCGCGATCAGGCGAGCCGGTGTGCTGGACAGACCCTGAAAAGTAACTGTCTTGAGCAGCTCTGATGTAAAACCCATTTCCGTGATGTCCCTGTTTGTGTGTTGCTTTTACTTTCTCACGGAATTTTTCACGGGCAAGGTAGCTAGCAGGAAGAAAAAAACCCGCCGAAGCGGGTTTTGAGGGTCTAATTCGATTTTCGACAGTCTTGTTGATCCGCCAGGCGACAAATCTCTTGCCACTGAAGTCGGCGCTGATAGATCACAAAGCCGGTACCGACTGTGCCTACCAGGGTAAGGACGATTCCAAACATGAGAAAAACTGACATGGCATTGCCCATCATTGTTTACCTCTTGTCATTGGAGCGGAACGCTTACTGACAGTCAAGTTCAGGCGCTGACTGCGCAGCACCAGAAGATCCTGGATCAG
This sequence comes from Marinobacter sp. CP1, assembly GCF_001266795.1. Classification (NCBI taxonomy): domain Bacteria; kingdom Pseudomonadati; phylum Pseudomonadota; class Gammaproteobacteria; order Pseudomonadales; family Marinobacteraceae; genus Marinobacter; species Marinobacter sp. CP1. Next base: position 4,288,909 of record NZ_CP011929.1, on the reverse strand, counting down.
CTCATGCCCTGCGAGATCGCGAGCCATCTCCACTTCTAACATTAGAATGATGGCGAGCAACCACGTCACCAGAACCATGGCGATTGCGTCAAAACTGGTAAGTTCCAGTCCATCAGCAAAGGTTTGGAACAGGTGTCCGGCCATTAAAGCGGAGGCGGCGTAGGTCATCGTTTTCAGACTGCCCACCAACCTGGTGCTTCGCCGGTAGCGCATTTTCTGAATGATCAGATCCTGCGTCCGTAGTTTGTTGAGTTTCTGGTACAGCAATTTCATACGTATGTTCTCTCCAGGCAAGACCTCGCTCAGAGAAAATAAGCCAGACCCCGGAGAGGGTTGGCTTGCTCTCCGAGGTCGGCATTTTGTGGTTTAAGCAGTCTGTCGTGGACGGTCCCTCAAGACGTTTCCGATCTGGCCAAAACCAGAGGGGTCACGCATCAACTGGTCCGCCCAGTCCACACCTTTTGAATCCGATTCGAGCATCGGAATTGATGGCAATATCAACTGAACATCCAGGCCCAGAAGGCTGAGCTTCTCGGCCAGCGTGTTTGCAGCGACTTCACCCGCTTGGTTACGGTCTTTGTCGACGAAAATCAGAACCTTTTCTACCCATTCGGGTGGCAGAAAGGATTGCATCATGGTCGTCGACAGCGTTGGCCACACTGGCAGCTGCGTCATAAGGGTTACCGCAAGAGCTGTCTCCAGTCCTTCTGCGACACCCATAACGGTTCCTTTCACCGGATTCACGCGAATCTGGCGACCCCGGCTTTCTCTGTTGACCGCGGGGGTAAGTTTTCGCGACTTGTTCTTGCTGTCGGAAAACTCCACCTTTAGGCCACTTTTGGTAATGAACGTCCGATGAATCGAGACTGGTTCACCCGCGTTATTGCGGACCAGACCAAGAATCGCGCCGTACTGGCCCAGCGTTTTACCGTCGGCACCAACGTAGTTGAGCGACGGATGGAACCGCAGGTCATCGGCGAGCATGGCCGCTGTTCTTAGCCTTCTGCGTTCGAAATAGGCTCTCGCCGGATACGATCGCAGGTCGTTCAGTGGCAGAGCATCCCCCCAGATCTGGTTAAGCCAAAGTCGAAGCTTTGAATCGTCCTGGATCTGAGTCTTGGGCGTCCTGATGGGTTTGGTGTCCACGATCCTTCCGCCCAAAAAGGCTTCAAGTTCGTCGTAGGTCTTGGTGAATGACCAATCGTTCACCCACATCAGCATATCGATGCCTTCAGGGATCACTCGCCAAGCCTGTTTGACGCCGCCACCGGTGGTGTTGGCGTCACGAAACAGCCGGAAGCCATCGGTACCACCGTCAATGGGACAAGGCACGTTTTTGCCAAGCTTATTGACCGCAGTTTCGAGGGCTGGCGCCAGTGCAAGAAAAGCACTGAGCCAACGTCCTTCCATGCGACGTTTCAGAGCAGTTGAGTTTCGTTTTTCCATGGTTCTCCTCCAGACAGTGAACTTTTCAAGGGACACTGCCGAGCAGTGAGTAAGAAAGGGCCGGAGCCCTTTCAGTCATCAGTGAAGCGTCAGAACGACTCTTTTGTATTGCACCCAGGTATTCCCGAACTGCTGGAAAAACAATTCGGTGGTTTTCCGGGGCTCATAGATCGTCATGAGTCGGATTGGCTTGCCGGCCCGAGTGGTCAGGCCGCGCTCAATCGAGAGTTGAGGTTGTTGAGACATGGTGCGTTTCCTTTTGAGTATTGAGGGAACACACCATCCCCAAGGGACAGAGTGTGTCCCTCAGAGGGTTGAGGTCTTTTATCAGCCGAGCATCTTCTTGCGGTAATACCGCAACCACTCGACCATTGTTTCCGGATCCACGCCCCACTCCCTGCAGCAAGCTGCGAAAGAGAAGGGCATTTCCCGGTTTTCGGACAGAATCCACTCCCAGGCTTCGTCACACGGTTTGCGAACACCACCGTGCTGACGGATGCCAAAGGCGCTTTTTACTGACTCGATTAGAAGCCGTTCACGAATATCCGCGAAGGCTGATTCGGGGATCTCCTGTTGTGGGCCCGAAGGCTCACAGAAGTCCGGTTTCCGAGAGGTTTCCATGTGTCCTCCTTGCGAAGAACACACCAACCCAACGGGAAGATGTGTTCCCGCCTGGGCTGTTGGAAGATTGTGGAGTCAGGGATCGAGATCGAGGACGTTGCCGGCGATGCGAAACAAAGCTGATTGCAGCTCCCTCACATCGTTGATGACTGTCCAATTCCCGAAATACGACTTCACAGCGTTTGAACCTATACCAATGGCATAGGTGTCGATCTGGTGTTTCATCAGATCTAGCAGGTAATTGACTGCATGACCGTTGTTCGGAGAACCGTCGGTAATCACAATCAGGACCTGACGTGGTTTATGACTGGCACTGAGTTCCCGTGCCGCGTAGAGCATTGCCTCAGCCAGAGGTGTGCCACCGCCGGAACTGACCAGGAAGCGCCCAAGATTGGGTCTCACCGGCTGTCCACGATGGATCATTGGACTGACATTTCCCCCACAACCCGGAAACATCGATACTGCGATGTCACATTTCGGGATGGTGGAAATAGCCAGCGCCAACGACACAGTGGCCTGATTGGCAATATCCTGTCTTTGGCTCATGGAACCACTCGTATCGAGCAGTACATGAACCGAGGTTTCCGGCCTCTTGTGTTCGTCTCGCTGGATGAACACTCGAGTGTCGCCCGCAGCCAAACGGCTTAGACGACGACCATCAACGCGGCGCCCGCGGTCATGCAACCACTGGCGCTGTCGGGATTCAGCCTGTAAAAGTCCCAGCAATCGGCTACGAATGCTTGAAGACGTCAAAATGCCCGCCTGCAGTTCACTCGTATCACCGTTACCATTCCTCATGTCCTGGCCCACACCGGTATCAATCTCAAAAGATTTACCTGATTGGTCTTCCCGGGCCTGTGAACACAAATCTTCTTTTAGCTGTTGACCGGGATTGGTCGGCATATCCTGCTCCGACATAACCCGTTCATAGGTGCCTCCTGCGCCGGCGTCACTGGAATCATCCGAAGACGAGTCCGATTCTGCCTGGTCACCCGCTGAGTCTTGATCAGACATAAATTGCTCACCGGAAGCATCCGATGGGCCATCCGTCTGATCAGCGGCTTCAGGAGAGGAATCTCCCTGAGTGTCGCCATTCTCAGATGAGGAATTTTCTGAGTTGGAGTTCGGGTCCGAAGAATCCCCCTGGCCGTCGGGTGACGGATCAGGCGGCTGTGACGAATCACTATCCGGGCCGGACTTTCGCTCCTGCTCTTCCTCTTTCTCGGCATCCTTTAACGCTTTCAAAATGGCCCGGGCCACCTTTAGAGCGTCATCACTGGTTGTCATGGACAACATGTATTTCGCCAGCAGCCCGTCCAAACGGACGAAGAAGCCTCTGGGAAACATCTGCTCCAAGACCTTCAAAGACTCTGGAATCAGCGGTTGGTAGACCTGCCGATCCAGAAACTCCCCATACAACCGGTGGTAGAGGTAACGAAACAGTTGAGATGCCTCGCTTTCTGCCGTGGTCGGTACGGGTGTCCAGCCTCGCTCATGGATGTAATTCTCCATGGCTTCCAGCGTGAACTGAGTCCCGGGAAAGGCGTGCTGGATAGCACGCTCAATCCGGATGTCCTCAATCAGGTTGGTCATACTCTTTTCGATCTCAGACCGGCACTTTTTTAAGGTGTCGAAACTGGATTCGCGAATATGAGCTGCTTCGTGAGAGAGATAGCCAAACAGCACATCTTTCATCTCACTCATATTGTCTAGCATGGGCAGCACAATGGTTTTGCCATCCGTCATGGCGTCTGAGCCCGAAAGCACGACGCGCACACCAAATTGCTCACCATAAGCCGCTGCCACGATTGGTAATGCCCGCTCGAGAGCGGATTGTCTTTGGTTCATAGTTCCGCTCCTAAAAGTAGGCGCCCATTGCTGATGCAGTGGTTGGACGGGTTGAGGAATGTGAAGCCTGGGACTGGGCGTTTCCGCTCTGGAGCCCGGCGATCAGTTTTGTCACCGAGAATTCTCCAGACACGATTCGCTCTAACTTTTTATCGTCAGAACACATCGTGAGGAACGTCAGTACCCTGCCGAACACGGGATGATCCTGGTCGATTCGTTCCGCCGGGATGGAGCTACGCAGCGCACGGAATTCGCCAAGAACCCTGAGAATCCGGCCGTTGCCGAAACTCAGTGTGTCCAGCTTGGTCAGCAATGGGTCGAGTTGTTTGCAAAGCGTCTTTCCGCCGATGGCGCGTTTCCGCTCCAGAAGACGATCAGACATCTCACGGCAGCTCAGTCCGACTTCGTGCAGGATTTGATCGGCAATTTCCGCCTCATCCGGTTCGAAGCCTTCCAGGGGCTGCATTTTGTAGAGCTTAAATTCGAACTTGAACGCGCTCGCCACGGTTTCACGGTCAGGAACCTGATCCCGCATGATGTGAGCGTATTCTTCGTTCTCCGCGATCCAGTCTTCCTTGTTGCGGTCAAAATCGTTGAGAAATTGCTGCAACGCGGATTCAAAGCCGGCCTTCACGGTTTCGAGTTTGGCGACAACGTCATCAATCGCTTCATCGCGTACAGCGAATCCGCCCATGAAACGTGTTCCTTCAGCCAGACATGCCCTTTCTGCCGATTTGCGCTTACTGAGCAACGGATCGAGAGCTTTGGGAGGAAAGATCTTCTTTCGCCCCAAATCCAGCAGTTTCTGTGGTGGCAACTTGCCGTCTATGCCCAATCGAATATCACTGTCGCGAGAGGCTTTTTTCTCACCGCTCCAGCACCGCATTTTCAGATGGACAAGGGTGGTCCCATGGATGAATTCCATGTGTTATCTCCTTAGCAATTATGAGAAGAGGGTGTACCGCCGGAGGCCGGCGGTGAGTTGTGGTTCAGAGAACCGAGGTCGAGGAAAGACTCAGAAAAAGGCGGCCTTTGTGTTTGACTCAATTACCGTCAAATCAATCGGTGCCTCAATTGCGCCCAGTGCGATGGCGTATTTCCTGAAGTCAGCAGTGGGACAGCTCTGACGCATGTCCGAAAACTCCTTGGACGTACCGTAAAGCTCTGCGAGCTCATCGAAACTGTCCGTCAGAAGAGTGTTGTCGTCGTCCACAATTTCTATGGGTGCAAATGAGAGCGAGGCTGAGGGGCCTTGCTCGGTCAGATGCCGACGAAGAGCAAACAGCAACAGAATTGCCAACGGACCTTCGGAAAGTTCCGCGCCACCGCTATGACTGCCACCTAAAAGGCTTTTAAACACCGGCAGTGATGCCAATGTGGTTGCCTCATCACGGAATTGCTCCGTGAACGTGTTGAGTACAGACGCCAAGAAGCCGGCGATCTGCGTTTCGGGAACCTGAGTCGAGATCCGAAACCAAAATTGGTTTGGAATGCTGCTCTCTGGATCACCTCTTGCTACCACCATATTGGTGTTGCGATCGATAGTTAGTCCTGAACAGCGCTCATAGCCTTTGCGAATTTTCGCATCGTGGAGGCGTGTCCAGTCTGACTTCTCCGTGGGTCTGAACGTCATGACCTTGCCGCGTCGCCCATACCAGACATCGTGACCACCATTGGCGTTCGGTTTTGGGTCAACCGCCCAAATCTTATCGGACGTTTCATCCGCATAGTGAAGGACTTTGATATCAAGGTTCATGCTCAAGCTCCTTTGGACCAGGAGGTACCAAAGATGTCCTGTGCGATGCGCTCGATTGCAATCCGTTGCTCCGGTTCCGCTTTAGCCAGGAAAGCTTGGTTCAGCGAATAGGACAGAGCATTTGGTGCATTTCGGAAGGCCAGTGCCAATTTTGCCCAGCGACACAATGTGCGCGTGGACATGGTGATGGTCAGCGGCGTCGCTGTTTCCTCACCCCCGATGAACAGCTTCCGAATCTGATTCGCAACGCGAACCATCTTCTTACGCAGCTCTTCGGGAAGGTCTGGTGCCTTCTTTTCAAGGATTATTAGTTCAACGTCCTCGGTTGGATAGTCCACGTGCACCATCCGGAATCGGTCAAGGAAGGCGATATCAAGCTGGTTTACACCCTGATACAGGCCGGTACTGTCGCCAGAACCAACGCTGTTGCCGTTCACAATGAACCGAAAGTTTTGATGAGCGTGAATCACTTCGCCTCCGTTTGTCGCAATGACCAACGGGTGTCCTTCGAGGACATCATGCAAAGCGGCAAGCTGACCGGGATCAGCTCGATCGACCTCGTTCAAAATGAACAGGTGACCATCACGCATGGCAACAGAAAGGGGTCCGTAAACGAACTCCATCGTGCCGTTAACCAATTTCCAGGTGCCTACCAGATCGTCGAACTCCATACGCGAGTGCGCGGTGAAGCTCTGCGTCGGCCAGTTAAGACGTGACGCAACTTGGTAAGGCAAGGTCGTCTTCCCTGCCCCGTAGTGGCCAGAGAAGTAGAGCCCATCGTCGTCGGGATCATCCAGAAAGTTCAGGATGTCCCGCAGAGTCTCCCGGCGGAAAACGTAGGAATCGTTTCGTTTGGGAATGTAGGGATTGGTGGAATCGGCGAAACCGGCTGTGATTACTTCAGCTGGAACGTCGAGGTTGAAGGTGTTGCGAATGGGCAGTGCCTTGTCGCGAACGGTCATAGAAAGCTCCTTTTCAGTGAGAGTTCACTTATTCCAGAGCGGCATCACACACCAGAAGGTGATGATGGCCTTCTGGCAAGTGAGATTTTTTGAGAGAGGAATTACAGCCGTGGCTGACGTGTCCGTTTCAAATTCCGGTGTGGACACTTATTTTGTCGTGCAAGCACGATCAAAATGCTCAAGGGATTACCCGGTGTAGTAACCGCCTTCCATAACACCCTGGTTGGCAGGGCCCTAGAGAAGGCAGACACGAAAAATGGAACTGTTCCGAGGATAAAATCCCCGGAACAGCCATTGCTGGTTTAGAAGTAAGCCGCTTTGACTGGCGTAATCACCTCACCCATGTCGCGGTTGACCAGTTCATCCTCAGAACGAGTGAACCGGACTTCCTCGCGAGAGGGCTTGCGGTAATTCTCGAGCTCGGTGCTCAAATCCAGGTCAGGAAAGTTATCCTGAAGGTATTTGAGGTAGTCGACAGATCCCGACTTCTCGAAGCGAGTGACCTTAACGCCGCCGACATCAGCATGGCGAAAAGGCCCCATCAGGTTGATCAAGGCCTTTTGGACATCTTTCTGGTCTTTTTCAAGAGCCTTAAGCTTGTCCTTCAGAGACTTGATCTGTTCCTGTTGCATTCGCCAGGCTTCCGCATGAGCTTCCCACTTGAATTTTTCCGTTCCGCTTTCCGGGATGAACCAGTCGCGATCAGGATCCAATTCAGGGGGTTGCTCAGTCTGGACCAGTTGCCAAAAGTGCTTGGCAGCCTCGATGATTTGGTTTTCCCGTTCGGGGGTTAACCGAATCTCGAAATCCTGGTCCGCACCATCTTCCCGGTAGAAAATGAGTCGTCCGATGCTCTGACCGGCCACAGTCAACTGAGCCTGAACCTGAGCCTCATACAGTTTGAAGGCCGTGGACTCGACTCCGTTTGCCTCAAGGTCATCCCAAACAGTTTTGGAAGGCGCCTTGAATTCGTAGGGTTGGTCCTGTGTGTCCACACCATCAAACGAGGCGCGCAGCACATCCCATTTGGCACACTCACCGCACATCGGAAGCAGAAACTCACCGTAGCGGGATTCGGCCAACTGACGTGCTTTATCCTCGAGGGCGACGCCTCGTTGGATGTTCGGGTTGCCTGAAAGGTCTGGCGGGTTAATCCGTCCGATCTTTTCAGCCCAAAGTTGCCAGGGGGTTTTATAGGGGCTCAGTCCGAGGATCACCGGAATGTCTGTTGCGGTGATCCCCAGGGCTCGCCATTTCAGCCATTCTTCAGAGCGTTGGTTCAGGTCAACTACAGTCATTTTCGGCATTACGAATCTCCATAAGAGGGGTAATGCCGCCCAAGGGGTGCATTACCCCATTGGGTTGAGAGAGTGAGTGTTTAGGCTGTCTGGCTCATGGCCGGAAAGTCTTTGATGTACTGTTCGCAGAGTTCTGCAAACATCCTCGCGTAGCTTTCGCATGGAAAGTCAGCGACCGGGAATTCCGGATATTGAAATTGAACACCGGGCCGGAGGTGGCCGATGACCGAATAGAAGTTCGGGCGGGTGTCGTTGCGCTGAGGTTCCGAGTGAGACAGATAAACGGCTTTGACTCGGAAGGAGTCGTAGTCGCGGATCTTCTCCAGGCTATCGAAGTAGAACATCGTCATCTTTGGTTGAGTTTGAGCGTTCATGATTATTCCTCTTGAGTAGAGATGAGAGGCATGAACACCCGTGTTGGGGTCCATGCCCCAAGTGGGTTTAGATTTTATTGATTTACCGCTGAGGACGGGACGGGTTGGGCTTTTGCCTTGTCCAATTCGTCCAGAGCGTAGGCCAGCTCAGAGGGATCTTTGATCCTCTCCACCATGACCTCTTTGCACGCTTCAAAAGCGTTTTGGTTTTTTGCCCGGTCCACCAGATTCTTCACGGTGTTGAGCAATTGGGCCGAGAGTTCTTCTCTTGGCGGTGGTGCAGGAAGCGCCGAAGGCGTAACCGGCTTGTGCTGGTTTGCCAGGATCGCCAAGCCTTCTCCGTTCTCCTCGTTGAGGATCCTGAGTGCCTGTGCCATGCGAGGGTTCGAGATTGGCCACCACTTGCTGGCTCGCTTCACGATGCTTTTCAACATCATCTGTTCAGCCCAGTCGACCCAGGGTCCAAAACCTTTTTTGAAGGCTTCAGAAACGTCCCGAATCTTGTCCATGTCAGCTTTCGACATGGCTTCGACGAGAACACCCCCGGAAGGTAGCTCTGCGATGCAGTAACCACCCCGAATGGAGCCACGATCCGTTGAGAAGGGATCACAGACGTGATCTGGCTTCTCGGCGGGGCCTTTGTAGGAAAACTGGTCTTTCTCGTACACCAGTTCAGCCTTAGCCCAACGAATCGCACCGGTTTCCACGCCAATCGCAATCAATCCCCGATACGAAATATCGAGCATGACCTTGGCGTCTTCATTGCGGCGTAGACGACGAGGGACCAGAAACGCTAAGCCCTGGTTGGGATTGAGCGTCAGTCCGACCGCGGCGACGTTGTACATCGCAAGCCGAAGTGATGAGAGGTTCTTCTTTGCCACATCTAGCAGATAGGAGTTGTTCATCAACTGCTGGGTGGCAAAGATCTGCTCCTGCTTGAAATCCAAACTGGAGCTGTTGAACTTATCTTTTGAGGATTCAATGATCTGATGCCATTGAGCGGGTTGTACTGCCTGAGGTGCCTGATTCATAAAAAGGTCCTTGCGCGTCAAGAATTCCGGGCGATAATTCCCGGAGAGGTGAGAGAGATGCAGACCAACCATTACATCGTCGATGACGAGGGCAATTTCAGGTTCACATCGGTGGGTCTTGAGGAAGAAGGACCGCTGCTGGCCAGAGCCGGCATTGATCCCACATCTATCAAGACGTATGAGGCATATATCCAGGCCAGGAAGACCGCAGGGCCTTACTTTATGGATTACCTCAGAGACGAAACTGACCGCATGCTGGAAGGTAAGCCGGACACCGTAGAGTGGCAGGCCATCAGATCCATAGCGTTTGGGTCAGACGAAGAGCAGAAAGCTCTGATTGAGAAGATGAAGCGGAAACGGTCGTTTAAGGCTGTTTAGCTTCTTTGCGGGCGTTGATTTCCTCAATGATGCGGCTGCGAAGCCACTTCAAAGATTTGATCTGTTCCCGATCGGTGAGAAGCACCAGCATTTCCTGAGAATTGCGAAGGTGCGCTTGAAGTTGTTCGTTACTTGCCGTTTCCAGCCAGTAGTAAACCTCTTTCCTTGAGAACCCCATAATGTCGTCTCCATGGAGAAGATGGGGCTCTCCCGTCAGGGGTAGAAGCCCCATTCGGGTTAAAGGTTAAAAAGCCGGTTACTAGAACGGGTAGTCGTCGTCAAAGCCATAGGCTTCAACTGGCGGCTGTTCCAGATGCCCAGGCTGACTCGGTGAAGCATGAGCCTGATGTTGGGGCTGTGGCGTGGGAGCGGCCTGCTGCGAACCATTTTTGGAAAAATACTTCGGCAGCTTGCGCGGGAAATCATTGACCACGATTTCTGTGGTGTAACGATCTTCGCCGCTCTGGGTTTGCCATTTCCTGGTTCTCAACTCGCCCTCAAGGAACAAGAGATCACCAGGTTCAACGTTCATGCCGATGTGCTCAGCAGTCTTGTTGAAACTGACGCAACGGTGCCATTCAGTGTTCTCTTTCCATTCGCCAGTTTCCCTGTCCTTGAGAGACTTGGTTGTTGCGATTGAATAAGAAACCACCTGCATGCCGTTTGGGGTGGAGCGAACATCTTTTTGACCGAGACGGCCAATGAGCTGTGCTTTGTTGAGCATGATTATTCCCTCTTGAGCTTAGGTTGAGAGTATTCAATCTCGACAGGCGCACGCTTGCCGGATTGAAGGAGGTGCTGATTTCTCATGTGCTGAAGTTCTGCAGGAGAATCGATGATTGACCGAATGGTCATTTGCTCGGGTTCAGGCTTGTAGAATCGATGGAAAACCCAGCGAATCGCGAAGACCATTCCTCGAAGCAAAGCTTTCGTATACAGCGTCAAACGACGTTCACACGCTGCGAGAAAACGGTCTCCAGTTTCGAAACCGAGGTCGACCAGGAAAAGCAGAATCCTGCCACCGAACATCAGGACCAGGATTGCAGATAGACCCAAAACGAGTTCCATCAAGCACTCCTTTTCTCAGGTGAGAAGACGTACCCGAACTCGGTGTCATAAACCCAAGTCAGATCCTGTCTCAGAGAGGCATTAAAGTGCGGCAGTAGCAGCACATTGCCGGCCTCAGAAGTGGCAACAACAAAACGTCCTTTGTCCGCCTTTTCGATTGCCTGTTGGATGATTTCATCAACGTGGTTGACGAAATGAGAGAGATGCCTGTTGGCATCGTGTTCACTTCGATTCATGTGAGTGATTCCTTTGGAGTGTTAAGCCAATTGCCGTAGCAACCGCGTCCGTTTCATGGCTAGGTGAGGACGCTGATCAAGTGCCGAGTTCAGTTGAACTGCAGCAACAAGATTCGAGGAATCACAGAAAAAGCATTCAAGTCTGGATCCGGATACGGGTCCAGGCCGCAATGCTCGTGAGGGAGTTGGGAAAGACAGACGCACGAAACCAAGCAGTTGAGTATCAACTGAGGATCATGCGGTCTGTCGGGGATGTGTTCGTAGAAACGAACAGAGTTAAGGCCGTAGGCCTAGAGGTTTTTCTCTTCGCGTTCGACTTCAGCAATCAATAGCTGCTCGTTCTTCGAGTCGATGTGGGCCGCTATCAAAACGCTGCTTACTACGACAGCTGCAAAGCACGTCATAAAAATAAGCATGGAAAGCTCCATAATTAACGTCTCCTTGTGAATGTTGGTGGATTTTTATCCGCTATTCAAGTCTTTCAGACCTGTTGGGCGGGTGATCCAGTCGCATTCGGATTCGCTCTACGGATTGCTTGTAGTGAGCAATTTTGCCAGCGCAAATGATATTCAGGCTCACAATAACTGTCGTGAGAACGAGATAGATTGCCAGTCGAAGGAGGTCGCCGTTAATCAGCAACTCCCAAAGAGCGACAGATGTTGGTGCCATCGAACTTGCGTTGACACTTAACATTGCTGCCCTCCATCGTGCATGAAGTTCAGAATTTCGAATGAAGAGTTTTTCTTTTGCAGTAAACATAATTTTCTCCGGTTTAGTGTTAAGCCAAATCGCCGTGGCGATCGCATCCGTTTCGTGGCTAGATTGAGGATGCTTATCAGGTGCCGTTGTTCAGAGAACAAACAGCAACAAGATCCGGAGAAACCAAAAGGCGGTCTGCCCTGCCCTGAGAAACTCACAGGCACGGCAAAACACCCTCAGGAAAGGGGTGGGACTATCAAAGAGGTCTGTTTAATCTGCTTTTGGGTAAAGGTGCGCGGAGGTGCGCGATCTGGAGAGATGGGTCCCGACGAGGCGGTGTGCCGAATGACCCGGTGAGGCACTATTTGAAAATTACACCAGCCTTGTGCGAGGTACAAGGCAAAATATTGTCTCGACGCTCACAATTCTTGCATTTCTGCGAAACGCAGGCTGAGGTCGCAAAGCGGACATTCCAGTAAAGCGGTCAATGCAAACGGAATTGCCTTCACTTTGAGGCTATGAGAGATAGGTCGTGCTTTATAAGTCCGAGCAGAGGCTTAAAGTATCTGGTGGGTCCGGGTAAGCCCAATCATAGGCCAGGAGTGTCTACTGCACCGGGGTAAGTCCAATCACCGTTTCAAACCGTCTATTGAAACGGGGCAGGCCCCCTCAGTACGAGAAGGTCACAACACGGTACTCTTTAAACATCATGAGCTGCCCGTTATCGTTGGATAGGCAGACTCTGGATTCCCAAAGAAAACATTCAAACTTACGTCTTACCAGTCATTGTAATAGGTCGTGCCACCGATCGACCGGCTGGTGCTGGAGCTACCATCATCGTAATTGTGGTAGGTGGTGTTGCCGATTGACCGGGAGTTGCCGGAAACGCCGTTGTCGAAGTTGTGGTAGGTGGTGTTGCCGATTGATCGGGAGTTTCCGGAAACGCCGTTGTTTAAGTTGTGGTAGGTGGTGTTCCCGATGGAGCGAGACGAACCGCTCGTGCCATCGTTGAAGTTGTGATAGGTCGTCCCGCCAATCGTGCGTGATGTCCCGGAGGTCCCATCCGAGCAGTTGTGGTAAGTGGTGCCACCGATATTCCGGGAATTACAGTTCGCATTCGCTATTAGGGAGGTGCTAAACAGCAGCACGGCAAAAGCGCTGAACAAGGTCATCTTGACTTTCATGCGGACTCTCCAATCCAGTATTCGAATCTGATTTCGATAATTGAGTTATTATTTCCTCTTCCAACCTAGCATGTGCGCTACTCAAACGAAACTTGGAGCCGAAAGGTGAACTAGCCGTGTCCGATGCTTGCGGTCGCAAAGCGGACATTCCGGGAGAACGATTAACGCCAATATTCAGCAGCGGCCTTTGCGCAGCGAAGCGGAGAGAAGGCCGTCCGGTGGAGGCCCTTCAGGGCCGTAACAAACTGGAATGAATGGTTGGGGCTGCAACAGTGAAGGCAGAACCTGATCATTGCTTTACCAGCAGCGCCACTATAGACACAATGACCCCAACGTATGAAATCCCGGCCCCAATAAGCAACGACAACCTGTCTATTCCCTGCTTGGCGATCTCCTCCAGAAAAGCCCGGTCAAAAATAAAGATGTGGCTAAAAGCGAGCGCGGATAGTGTAGCGAGGGCCAGGCTAGCCCATGGCGTCCAACTGTAAGCCGCGAAGAGAATCCCTGCCAAGATGGCATTAACAACAATATTCCCTACCATTCAGCTATCTCCCGTGAACGCTCATCCTCAGTGGCCCTAGACATGATGTTTTGACCTGCCCGCCCTCAACGATCGTGGGTTATTGTTGAGGGCGGGCAGGTCAAAACATCATGTCTAGGAGTCTGCGCGGCAGGAGCCACCTTCTGGCATAATACGTAAAAATTCTTCAGCACCGGAGAATCCGATGGGAACCACCTTCCGCCCCTATTCACCTGATCAGGAACTGCTTCTTCCCCCGAGCCTGAACGAGTGGCTGCCCGAAGGGCATCTGGCCTATTTCATCAGTGACGTGGTCGAGGAACTGGATCTGAGTGCCTTCTACGCCCGGTATGAAGGGAGCGGTCGGCGCAACTCGCCTTTCGATCCGCGGATGATGTTGAAGGTGTTGATCTATGCGTACGCGACCGGCGTGTTTTCATCACGAAAGATCGCCCGGAAGTTGGAAGAAGATGTCGCCCTTCGGGTCCTGGCGGCTGGCAATTTCCCCAGACACCGCACTATCTGCGATTTTCGCAAGCAACACCTGGCTGCGTTCAAGGCCGTATTTATTCAGGTGGTCCGGATCGCCCAGGAAGCGGAATTGGTTACTCTCGGTACGCTGGCGATTGATGGCACCAAGGTCCGGGCCAACGCCAGTAAGCACAAGGCCATGAGCTATGACCGCATGCGGGAGGAAGAAGCCCGTCTGTCAAAAGAGGTTGATGAGCTTTGTGGCCAGGCTCGCCGTGTGGATGAATCGGAAGACCAACAGTTTGGCCCGGATCAGCGGGGCGACGAGTTACCCGAAGAGCTTCAGCACCGTCAGGGGCGGCTGGACAAGATCCGGGCAGCGAAGGAGAAACTGGAAGCGGATCAAAAAACGCAAGATGAGGCCAAAGGCCGGCATCCAGACGATGATCGCCGCTCACCCAAGGGTGGCCGGAACTTCAAGAGAGATTATGGAGTTCCGGAGGACAAGGCTCAGAGTAACTTTACCGACCCCCAAAGCCGGATCATGAAAACGAATGATGGGTTCCAGCAATGCTATAACGGCCAACTGGCCGTGGATGGCGAGTTCCAGATCATCGTGGGCAACCGCCAGGGTAACAACCCCAGTGATAACGGCTGTCTGGTGCCGCTGCTGGGCGAGGTAAAAGAAACTCTGGGAAGTTACCCGGGCCAATGTCTGGCTGATGCGGGTTATCGCAAAGAGGAAGACTTGCAGGCATTGGAGACAAAAGGCATAGATGGCTACGTCTCGCTGCGCCGGGAAGGCAAAAAAACCGGAGATATAAACGCGAGCCGGTACCCGGCGACGGCCCGCATGGAGGAGAAGCTTACCACGGCGGAGGGGCGAGCAGTCTACGCTCAGCGCAAGCACATGGTTGAGGCGGTGAATGGCTGGATCAAGAATGTCCTGGGCTTCCGGCAGTTCGGCTTGCGGGGCCTTCAGGCGGTGCAGGGTGAATGGGATCTTGTCTGTCTGTCGCTCAATCTCAGGCGCATGAGTTCACTGATGAGGCTGGCATAAGTCGCTGAGGCAGCCTTTGGCTCACGGTAGGTACAGCTGGGGCCCTGCGATGCCCCTTTTAACCGGTTAACTGGCTGGATCGAAAGCGATGATGGAGCCGATCCGATATCGCGAACACTCCTTCCGGCCAGACAATGATCCGGTCTGGCGGAAACGAGGGCTCAAAACGTTTCTGCCGCGCAGACTCCTAGGTTTTCGTAATCCAGCCCGTAGCGCTTCAGCCCACCCACTTTGAAGTTCTCAAGGATGATATCCGACTCTGCCGCGAGCTCACGTATCAGGCGCTGACCCTCCGGCGTCGAAATATCGACCGCCAGCGATTTCTTGTTACGGTTGGCTGACAGATAGTACGCAGATAAATCCGTTTCGCCATCTCGACCCTTAAGATAGGGAGGCCCCATGTCCGTGTGTCATCTCCGCCGCCAGGCCTCTCAATCTTGATAACTTCAGCCCCGAGACCACCGAGAACCTGGCCAGCCCATGGGCCAGCCAACACACGGGAAAGATCCAGAACTCGAATATGCGAAAGTGAACCCGTCATGGCTCTCTCCTTAAACGGTACATGCTTGGAGACCGGTCTGGGTACGCCCCTGGCAATCCCGTAACAGCTCGCGGGACGACCACCCTCATGCTGCAGCGCCTGAAAATGCCGGCCAAAAAGCCCCGCCACGGGCTCTGTAGTATCAAGTTTCTCTGCGAGTCACCCCGGTGAATGTTCCGCATTGCGGATCAGGTGCTTGGCAATTACCAGTTGTTGGATCTGCGACGTTCCCTCATATAGGCGGAACAACCTGACATCTCTGAAAAAACGCTCAACGCAGTACTCGCTGATGTAACCAGCGCCACCGTGGACCTGAACTGCCCGGTCCGCAACACGCCCTACCATTTCTGTACAGAACAGCTTGCAGCTCGAGGCATTCATCGACACCGCCTCACCTGCATCGAAGGATTTAGCAGCCGCTTCAACCATGCACTTTCCGGCATAGTACTCAGCCTGGCTATCTGCCAGCATTGCCTGCACCAACTGAAAATTGGCAATTTCTGTTCCAAACTGTTTCCGGCCAGAGGCATATGAAACGCTCTCATCAATGAGTCGCTTGGCCGTACCCACGCTTAACGCACTGATATGCAAGCGCCCCCGATCAAGAACTTTCATGGCTGTTTTGAAACCCTGCCCTTCCTTTCCTCCAATCAAAGCATTTGCGGGTACGCGCACATCCTCGAAGATAACATCACAGGTATGAGCGCCTTTCTGCCCCATTTTCTGATCAGGTTTTCCAAGCGATATGCCCGGTAGTTTCGCATCGACCAGGAATGCCGACACACCGCGCGCACCTTCTTCACGGGTGCCGGTGCGAGCCATCACTGTGAAGATCCCCGCCCTGGGTGCATTGGTGATGTATCGTTTAGTTCCATTAATGATGAAATCATCACCATCTCTCCGGGCGCTTGTTCTCACTGACCCGGCATCTGATCCTGCGTCAGGCTCGGTCAATGCAAATGAGCCGATCAGTTCGCCGGTGGCAAGCTTGGGTAGATATTTTTCCTTCTGTTCCGGTGTACCGTCCATAACTATACCTTGCGAACCAATGCCAACATTGGTTCCAAACATTGAACGAAAAACCGGTGAGGTGTAGCCCATTTCCTGAATAATTGCGACTTCCTCTGACATGCTCAGACCCAGACCACCGAACTCGGAAGGTATCGAAATTCCGAAAAGCCCCATCTCTTTCATTTCGGCGATGACGTCTTCCGGAATCTGGTCTTCCTCCGCCACTTGCATTTCCAGGGGAATCAGGCGATCACGGACGTACCGACGCACACTTTCGACAAACTGGTTCAGCGTTTCTTCATCAAGTGCCATTGTGGCCTCCTTGTTCGAAAATAGGATGATGGTCAGACCCTCGAGTAGCTGACCTGAGTTATTCCGGACGCCGTGCTTCCCGTTATTGCTCCTGGGTCCCGACAGATCGATACCAGCGAACACCCTTGGCATCTGTCATAAAATGCACTTCGTTACGTTCAATGAGATAATTCAAGCAAGCGAGGGCCTCTCCGGTTGCCAAGTTGAAAACCATAAAGTCCTCTTCCGATATGTCACGACCAAACAGCACTGCGAATACGTCAATCACTCTCTTTGGCTCCCTTCCAAGATCCGCCCGCAAAT
Source organism: Marinobacter sp. CP1 (assembly GCF_001266795.1). NCBI lineage: Bacteria > Pseudomonadati > Pseudomonadota > Gammaproteobacteria > Pseudomonadales > Marinobacteraceae > Marinobacter > Marinobacter sp. CP1. The sequence continues at coordinate 4,271,790 of NZ_CP011929.1, read as the reverse complement.
TCGTGACGGCCCTTTCCTGGTCTGCAATCAGGGTTTCAATCCGATCATGCAATCCCGTAAAACACTGTTGATGAGCTGGTAGCACCAGCACATCATCGGGAATTTCAGCTTTCAGCTTACGAAGTGAGGCCAGCCAGTCAGCCATCGGGTTTGCAGTCGGCTCCAGGGGTGTCACTGAGACATTGGACGAAATGCCGGGCAACACCTGATCACCGGAGATCAGTAATTTGCTCTCTTCGCAGTACAGGCAGGCGTGCTCGGGAGAGTGCCCGTTACCAACAACAACCCGCCATCGGTGTCCACCGATAACATGGTGCTGCCCTTCCTCCAGCCGTTGGTAGCTGCGAGGCAACCGTGAAATCCGTCTGCCATAGTTGCGATAATGATCGTAGTATCCGTCGATGGCCGAATCAGGCCAGCCAACAGCGCGGTGAAAGGCAATGAAGTCCTCGGGTACGGTTTCGTCGTGGGACTGAGCCACCATTACCCGGCAGGTCAGATACTCCATACGAGTCATCCAGAACTCTTCTGCGTCCCGCTCCAGCAACCAGCCGGCCATACCCACATGATCCGGATGCAGATGGGTCACAAACACCCGCCGGACCGGCTTGCGCTCCGGCAGAGACTCCAATAGAGACTTCCAGGCGGCCTCAGCCGGGGGTGTACACATACCGGTGTCAACCACGGAAAAGCCGTCCTCGTCACGGATCAGCCAGACATTAATATGGTTCAGTTTTCCAGGCAGGGGAATACGGGACCAGTACACGTTATGCGCTACCTCAACCAACTCGGCAGCTTCTGGTACTCTATCTGCGGTCTTGGGATTCATGTCGGCATCAGGCACGATTTGCTCCCTCCATTCGGGCTTCTTCCTGCAACTGTCGCCACATGATCTTACCGGTGCCGGACTTCGGCAACTCATCGATAATCGAAACGGCTGTCGGCACCTTATAAGCCGCCATATGCTTTTTGCACCATTCGATAATGTCGTCCTCGGTGAGGTTTTCCGGTGCAGTGGGCTTCAGTACAACCATCGCCTTGGCCGTTTCGCCCCGTTTCGGATCTGGCACTGCAATGACGCAGGCTTCGTGAATCTCCGGGTGACCATACATGATACTTTCCACTTCTGCCGGCCAGACCTTGAATCCGGAGGCATTAATCATCCGCTTGAGCCGGTCGACCATGAAGAAGTAGCCCTCCTCATCCATGTATCCCAGGTCGCCAGTACGAAGGAAGCGTTTACCATCGCGTTCCAGAATACTCTTGGCGGTTGCTTGCGCATTGTTCCAGTATTCCAGCATTACCTGAGGGCCATGCAGGATGATTTCTCCAGTTTCGCCTTGGGGCAGATCCTCAAACGTGGCAGGGTCAACGATACGTGCATCTACACCAAAGCTGGCAATGCCCAGGCATTGCCGTTTGCCGCGCTCAATGGGGTTACCAAGAATGAAAGCGGCGGTTTCGGTCAGTCCGTAGGCTTCGTTGTATACGATGTTAAACTCCTCTGCCAGCTTGCGAGAGATGGCTTCAGGCATTGCAGCACCACCCCCCATCAGTTTACTGAGACTGGAGACGTCATGGTTGGCCAGATCCGGATTCGAGAAAAAATCGACAATCATCGACGGCGGAGCACTCCACAGGCTGACATGGTGACGCTCAATCAGCTTCACCGCCACATCCCGATCCCACCGCTGCATCAGCACTGAGGTTGCACCGTTGAAGATAGGCCCATTCATTCCACCTTGCATGCCCAAAAAATGGAACAGCGGGGCAATGGCCAGTGCCGAGAATGCCGGCGAGCCACCGCGCCAGACAGCCGAAGCCGCAACTGCTGCCATCACGGTGCTGTGGGAATGAACACAGCCCTTCGGATGTCCCGTGGTACCGGAGGTATAGCCAATAATAGCTAGGTCATCGTGCTCTCCGGTAAAAGCAGAAGGCGCCAGTTCGCGACTAAGCACGTCTCGCCAAAGGATAACGCCGGGGTCGGTATGTTCCTGCCTAGGTTCTGTTACAGCAGACGGAACGGCGAGGTCAGTCGCCGCTGTCAGGTAATCAGAATAGGCATGAACAATTACGTGATCTAGATCGCCCGAAGCCAATAGAGGTTGCGCATTGCCGTACAATTCCTGAGACACCAGAGCCGTGCGGGCACCACTGTCGGAGACACAGTATTTAAGCTCCTCGGACAGGTTCATCGGGTTGATGGGAACCACCACTCCCTGAGCACGAAGAATCGCGTAGTAACCGATGACGTACTGGGGAGAGTTCTGCGAATACAGAGCGACACGGTCACCGGGACAAACACCACATTCCAACTGCAGATACCCCGCCAGTGCCCTAACCTGCTGACGCAATTCGGAATAACTGAGCACCGAGTCATAGAATACTACCGCCGGCTTGTCCGGGTATCGGGTTGCCGCCACCTCCAGGTTGTAGTAGAGGCTCGTTTTGGGTAGTTCAAGTGTTCGTGGCAAACCCTTGGGCCAATAGGTGTTCCGTCCTGCTTTCATGTTTTCTCCTGGCTCTGCGGCTAAGATGTTGCTGAAACTGTTCTTGCTATGAACCTCCCGAAATTCTGGCGAGCAGTCTAACTGGCACGCTCAAGAATAGTTCTGGCCATAGCAATCACTGGAGCATCCACCATCTGGCCCTCCACCTTGAAAGCAGCACCACCTGACCTCGCCGCCTCCATGACTTTACGCGCCCAGGCCACCTGATCAGGATCCGGGGAAAAACCAGCCTGCACCTGTGGAATCTGTTTTGGATGAATGCAAAGCATGCCTGCAAAACCCATATTACGGGCCCGGCGGGCACGACTTAGTACCGCATCCTCGTCATCAAAAACAGGAAACACGGTATCAATAGGAGCCAGTAAACCAGCTGCTCGGGAGCTCACCAGAAGCTGATAGCGACACTGGTCCATGACCGTCTCCGCCCCTCCCGTATTGCCTTCAATGCCGAGGTCATCACTGAGGTCCAGGCCACCGTAGCTCAGTCTCTCAACTCCGGGCACCGAGGCAATTTCGTTAAGGGCAACCAGACCACGAGCTGATTCAATTAGCGGAATGACGGTCTTGCCAGAATTAGCCACAGCCTGGACGTCCTCCGCGGACTCGGCTTTCGACAACATGATGCCAACCACCTTTGAATGACGGGCACATAGCGCCATGTCCGCCTCAAATTCAGCAGTACCCCGGGCATTAATGCGCACGTAGATCGACTCACCATGATGGTCTGCCAAGAATGCATCCAATGCATCACGGGCAGGGTTCTTGGCATCCGCTGGCACCGCATCCTCTAGATCCACAATTACCGCTCCGGCACCGCTAGCAATCGCCTTGGGAATCCGCTCAGGCCGAGAGGCCGGCACGAAGAGCATGGTTTTCAAATCTTTACCTGTCATGGTCAGAATCCTGTTCTCTGAGTTGCGCCGGCGTTAGATCACACCTGCGCTTTTTAACTGATCAATCTTGTCCCGGCTGTAGCCAAGCTGTTCAAGAATTAGAGAGCTATGTTCGCCGAGGTATGGAACCGCCGAGACGGCTTCCGGAAACCATAGCCCGGGTGCCTTTAGTGCCGGCACTGGCCCGACAGGCGTCGCCACTTCCAGCCAGCGGTCACGGGCCGCCAGTTGAGGATGCTGCCACACCTGTGACATGTCGTTAACCGACGCATTGGCGATACCCGCCTCATCCAGGCGGGTTAGCACCTCATCCAGAGTCATCTCAGAAAAAATCGTACCGATAAGCGCGCCGAGCTGGTCCCTGTTCGCTGACCGACGGGCGTTATCAGAAAAACGCGCATCTCCCGCCAGCTCCGAACGCTCAAGAACTCTCTCACAAAAAACTCGCCATTCGCGGTCGTTCTGCAACCCAAGCATCACGGTTTTACCATCCCCGACGGGAAACGGTCCGTACGGATAGATCGTAGAGTGAGAAGCTCCTGCCCTCGGTGGTGGCTGCGCCCCATCAAAGCTGTAATACATCGGGTAGCCCATCCACTCCACCAGACTTTCGAGCAGAGAGACGTCAATATGGCTGCCCTCACCAGTTCGACCACGCAGCAACAGCGCCGACAGAATGGCATTGCTGGCGTACATTCCAGCAGCAATGTCCGCAACTGAACAGCCAGCCTTTGCCATACCACCGGTCCCGGGTGTTCCCGTCACCGACAGAAAACCGCTTTCACTTTGGATCAGCAGGTCATAAGCCTTCTTGTTCCTGTACGGCCCACCCTCGCCATAGCCGGACACATCACAGACAATTAGGCTCGTGTACTGTGCACTCAGCTCACTGAACGACAGCCCCATACGGGCCGTAGCGCCGGGCGCCAGGTTCTGCACGAACACGTCCGCATCCGCCAGCAATTGATGCAGAATTTCCTGCCCCTCGGCAGTTTTCAAATTTAACGCCAGGCTTTCCTTGGAGCGGTTAACCCATACAAAGTGGGAGGACAATCCTTTAACTCTGGTATCGTAGTCCCGGGCAAAGTCTCCGGTTCCAAGACGCTCAACCTTGACAACCCTCGCCCCCTGCTCCGCTAGTTGCCGGGTACACAGGGGCGCGGCAATCGCCTGCTCCAACGAAATCACTGTAACCCCCTCCAGGGGGAGGGGGGCTTTATTTGCTGCCACAAAAACGTTCTCGCAGTTATTGAGAGTTAAAACGACCGAGGTAATTCAAGAAGATGCTCTGCCACATAGGATAAAATGAGGTTGGTGGAAATCGGCGCCACCTGATACAGACGGGTTTCACGGAACTTACGCTCTACGTCATATTCATTGGCAAAGCCAAACCCGCCGTGGGTCTGCAAGCACACGTTAGCCGCTTCCCAGGATGACTCAGCCGCCAGGTACTTGGCCATGTTGGCACTGGCGCCAGCATTGCGACCGGTGTCATATTCTTCACAGGCGCGCCAGCGCATCAGGTCAGCTGCTTCCACATTGATGTGCGCCTTGGCAATGGGAAACTGGATACCTTGGTTCTTTCCAATCGGACGGCCAAACACTTCCCGTTCACTGGCATATTTGCGAGCCTTGTCGATAAACCAGCGGCCATCACCTATACACTCGGCCGCAATCAGTGCCCGCTCGGCATTCAGTCCGTCAAGAATATAGCGAAATCCCTTGCCTTCCTCGCCAATGAGGTTCTCGGCAGGAATCTCAAGGTTGTCGAAGAACAGTTCATTGGTTTCATGGTTCACCATGTTGGCGATGGGTTGAACGATCAGGCCATTGCCAATGGCATCGTGCAAATCAACGATGAAGATCGACATACCCTCGGATTTGCGCTTGACCTCTGCCAACGGAGTGGTCCGGGCCAGCAGGATCATCAGGTCTGAATGCTGGACCCGGGAAATCCAGACTTTCTGGCCGTTGACCACATACTTGTCGCCCTGACGCACCGCAGTGGTCTTGATCTTGGTGGTATCGGTTCCGGTGGTTGGCTCGGTCACCGCCATGGATTGCAAACGTAATTCACCTGCCGCGATTCTCGGCAGATATTTCTGCTTCTGTTCCTCACTGCCATGGCGCAGTAGGGTAAACATGTTGTACATCTGGCCATGCACAGTTCCGGAGTTACCGCCCGCAAGGTTGACCTCTTCCAGTATCACCGAGGCTTCCGATACGCCGAGACCTGAACCACCATATTCCTCCGGAATCATCGCCGCCAGCCAACCGGCACGGGTCATGGCTTCAACGAACTCCTCCGGGAAGGCCTTACGTTCGTCTACGCCGCGCCAGTAGGCGGCATCAAACTCCGCACATAAACCACGTACGCCTTCTCGGATATCCTCGTACTTTTCCAGGGATGGACTGGTCATCTATTTCTTCTCCTCAAATTGAAGTTCTGCTTCGTGAGCGGGGCCATCTTCATTGGCGGCCCAGAGCAATGCTGTACCATCCCCATCAATCCTACCTTCAACACGGAAGGGCTTATTGACGGTCAGCGGTCGTAAGCCTCGATACGACAGGCGCACCGGTTTCAGGTCTGGATTGGCATCAACGAACGCCTGCACCATCAGGGTAGCAATCAGTGGGCCTTGGACCACAAGGTCCGGATATCCCTCTTCCTTTGTGGTGTAGGGGTGGTCGTAATGAATGCGGTGGCCGTTGAACGTGACAGCAGAATACCGGAACAGCAACAGGGGGGACGGTGTCACCGACTGACTCCACTGGGGCTCCGACACCGGTTTATCGAGGGACAGACGCGGAGCTGACGGCGCCCTGTAAACAATGTCCTGCTCTTCGCTCAGGCACAGTTCACCGTTCTGGTGATACTCATGCGCCACGGTAACAAACAGCAACTTACCAGAACGTCCATTTTTTTCGTTCACTGCCTCGATACGCGACTGACGTTCCGCTGATTGACCGATTGCCAGCGGCTGGTGGAAGTTAACCCGCCCCCCCGCCCACATCCGGGTGTTGCCTTCGGATTTCGGCAAAAAACCGCCCGGCGCAATGTGGCCGTCCTGCCCGGTGGCGGCCGGCGGTACCGGAATCTGGAAAAACGCCCAGTGCCATAATGCCGCAAGAGCATCACCTTCCTGGGGGAAAGGGCGGTCCAGCATCGCCGCAATACGGCAGGCATGGGAAGGATCGAGGCGATCCTCGCAGGATTCCTGCTTACCGATCCAGTCTTCGGGGGAGCTTAACATCATGCATCCTCTATCAATCTTTATTCTGGGTTTTGAATAATGGTAAGAATGCCAACATACGACGCAGGAGAGAATTCGTTTTTCCACAAGGGTGCGTTTGGTTTCCATGAACACCCCGGTGGTTTAGACTGAGCGTCCCTTTGTTAGCCTGCTGACTATCTGAACCATGCACTTTGATATCCCTGACCTGCGCCTGTTTATCCATGTCGCCGAAGCCAACAGCCTGACCGGTGGCGCCCGCCGTGCCAGTCTTTCCACTGCGGCGGCCAGCATGCGGATCAAGTCGCTGGAAGGGCAACTCGGCAGCCGGCTGTTCTACCGTGACAGCCAGGGCGTGGAACTGACGCCCGCAGGCCATGACCTACTGGTCCATGCCCGTGCCATCATGCGCCAGGTGGATTATATCAAGGATGAGTTTTCCCAGTATGCAGAGGGGAAATCAGGCCATCTGCGCATCTTCGCCAACACCACGGCGGTGAGCGACTTCATGCCCGACGTGCTGGCACGTTTTCTGGTCAACCGCCCGGGAGTGACCATTGACCTGCAGGAACGGCTGACCCACGACATCATTCGCGGGGTGGTGGACGGCTCGACCGACCTTGGCGTGGTCGCCGGCCCGGTTAACGCGAATAAAAAGCTCGATATCATTCCGTTCAGTGTCGACCGACTGGTGGTGGTCGCCCCGAAAGGCCACGAGCTGGCCACACGCCAGACCCTCTCCTTCCGGGAAACCCTGGAATACCCCCATATCGGTTTGCGGGAAGGCAGCACCCTGTTCAATTTCCTCAAGGACCAGGCCAGCGAAACCGGCTCGATCCTGCAGATGCGGATCCAGGTGTTCGGCTTCGAGTCGGCCTGCCGGATGGTCAGCCGCGGTGTCGGAATCGGCATCCTGCCCCGCTCCATTGCCCGCCGCTATGCCGATTTTCTCGACATCGTCACCATCGACCTGGAAGACGACTGGGCCGAACGGGAGCGCAGCCTGATCGTCCGCGAACTGGATGCCTTGCCCAGGTGTGGTAAGGAGCTGGTAGAGGAAATACGCAGCCTGGCCTCGCTCTCCCTGACCGACTGAGTATGCGAGCCCTCAGGCTCGCTCAAAAATGGCCGCCACGCCCTGGCCACCACCGACACACATGGTCTCTAGGCCATAACGGCTTCCGCGACGCTGCATCTCGTGCAGCAGGCTGGTCATGATGCGCACTCCGGTGGCACCAATCGGGTGGCCGAGGGAAATCCCTGATCCGTTGACATTGAGACGGTCAAGGTCATCCCAACCCCACTCTTTCAGGATCGCAAGCACCTGACAGGCGAAGGCTTCGTTTACCTCAACCAGATCCATGTCCCCGGAGCCGAGCCCGGTCTTACGGAACAGTTTCTCAACTGCGGGCACCGGACCAATTCCCATGGTTGCCGGATGGCACCCCATCGCACTCCAGCCTACCATGAAGGCCATCGGCTCCAGGTTCAACTCGGCCAGTTTGTCCTCAGCAACAATAAGACAGGCAGCAGCGGCATCGCTTTGCTGGCTGGCGTTTCCCGCGGTAACGGTACCGCCCTTTATCAGCGGGCGCAGCGCTGCCCGTGAATCCATGGTGGTTTCAGGCCGGATACCTTCATCGCGGCTGAACACGATTGGATCACCTTTGCGCTGCGGAATACTGACCGCTCCAATCTCTTCATCAAAACCGCCTTCATCCCAGGCAGCGGCCGCACGCTGATGACTGCGAACCGAATATTCTTCAGCCGCCTCGCGGGAAATGCCATACTTGGTGGCCAGGTTCTCGGCGGTTTCGATCATTCCGGAAATGTAGCCGAATCGGTCTTTCAGTTGCGACCGCTCCCGACCACGATCCAGCCGGTCGTGCATGGTGAAGGACCCTGCCCGCTTGCCCCAACGCACATCCGTCGAGTAATACTCGATATTGCTCATGCTTTCAACACCACCGGCCAGCACAACGTCACCGGCGCCGGACTCGATCATCATCACACCATTGATGATCGCCTGAAGCCCGCCACCGCAACGACGGTGCAGCTGCATACCAGGCACATGCTCCGGCAACCCTGCCTGCAACGCCGCCCAACGACCAACACACGGCACCTCACTGTTGGCATAAGACTGGGCAACCACCACATCTTCAATGATGGCGGGATCCACGCCGGAGCGCTTGATGGTTTCATTGACGACCGCAGCAATCAGATCTTCAACGGAAACCGGCCGCAGGCTTTTCCCGAATGCCCCAACCCCGGTACGTACCGGTGCCACAATGGCAGCGCGTCTTTTTTGCATGTTCGCCCCTCTACACTACGCCAGCCGCACTGGACAAGCAGACTGTTTGATTCATCCCTCATAGTCTTCGATCAGACCCCGGGCTAGAATTCGAATCTGTTGAAGACACCTTTAAGCAGTACGGTGATTCACCCTGACCTCACTGCACCGCCGCATTCTCCCCTGGCTCACTATCTACGCATCACCCCTTACTCGTCCCCCTTCCTCACCCACCTGGTTAACACTCACTGAACCCCCCTTTAACCACTTCGAGATACCCAAACCACAAGGAGTTGTTCAATCTATGAGAGTTCGCTCGGGCGTTCCGGACCCACCGATTCGGCTCGCCACACTGACAAAACCAACAAGAACGGCGGTGGTTACAAGTTCATGAAATACCTAGAAACCCTGATAAACAAGATCAACAAGATAGTCACATTTCTCGGCGGGCTCGCCATAGCGTTCATGATGATTCATATCAGCCTGGACATCCTGGCCCGGTTTCTGTTCAACACCCCACTACCCGGCACCATCACCATCGTTGCCCACTACTACATGCTCATCGCGATCTTCCTGCCTCTGGCCTACGCCGAGCAGACCAACTCGTCGATCGCGGTGGAGATCCTGACTACAAAATTTTCCCACAAGACACAGCATCGCTTGAACGGCTGGACCTACCTTCTGATCAGTGCAACTGCGTTTGTAATGACCAGCGAGGCCTTCAAGGTGGCCATCAAAAATTACCACTCGAACACCTCGGTCATGCAGGGGGACTACACCATCATTACATGGCCCAGCTACTTTATTCTCTGTGCGGGGACGTTCCTCCTGGGCAGCTACTGTCTGCTTCGCTTCCTGTCGTTCCTGACCCGCTCCGAACGGGCTGTGGTAGCGGAGGCGGCCCATGTCTGACATTGCCATTGGTTTTACCGGTCTGTTCTCGCTGTTCTCACTGATTGCCTTGAGAGTCCCCATCGGAATCGCCCTGATCATGGTGTCATTCGCCGGGATCTGGGCGGTGATTGGCGTCGAAGTCGCCCTGTCCTCCCTGGGCATCATCCCCTACAACTTCGCGGCCAACTGGACCCTGAGTTCGGTTCCATTGTTTCTGTTTCTGGGCTTCATCTGTTATCACACCCAGCTGACCCAAGGCATGTTCAAGGCTGCGCGAGTCTGGTTGGCAGGGGTTCCCGGCGGGCTGGCGATCGCTTCAATTTTCGGATCGGCAGGTTTTGCCGCAGTATCCGGATCGTCAATCGCCTGTTCGGCCGCCATGGGTCGCATCGCGGTCCCAGAGATGATGCGCTACAAATACGATCCCGGCCTCGCCACCGGTACTGTAGCGGTAGCCGGCACAATCGGTGCGCTGATTCCACCGTCGATCATCATGATTCTCTATGGTGTAATCGCGCAGACGTCAGTCTCCCAGCTGTTTCTAGGCGGCATTGCTGCCGGCCTGATTACCATGGCGGGTTACGTTCTTGTGGTCTGGATCCGGGTCAAGCTGAACCCAGACCTTGCCCACGACGTGAAGGAAAAGATTCCGACCCAGGAGAAAATCCGATCTTTGCAGGACACCTGGCCGATTTTTCTCATCATGTCCGGCATCTTCGGCGGGCTCTTTGCGGGCATCTTCACCCCTAACGAAGCGGGGGCCGTAGGCGCCTCTCTGGCCTGTATTGTGGCACTGGTGAAAGGCCAGATGACCTGGAGCGCTTTCAAGTCTTCTGTTCTCGAGACTCTGGTGACCACCAGTGCGTTACTGATCATTGCGGTTGGCGCAAGCATGCTGACGCGGTTTCTGGTGTTCTCCGGGGCCGGCGACTATATCTCCGAGCTGATTCTGTCGTTCAACGCCAGCGATCTGCTCATCATTCTGGGCCTCGTCCTGATCTACCTGGCGCTCGGTATGTTTCTGGAACCGATCGGAGCCATGCTGCTCACTCTTCCCATCATTCTGCCGGTGATCGAAAGCACCCAATACAGCCTGATTTGGTTTGGGGTGATTCTCACCAAACTACTGGAGGTCGGCATGATTACACCGCCGGTTGGGATGAATGTCTTTGTCATCAAAAGCGTGGTTGGTAATCTGGTCACCACCTCAGCAATCTTCAAAGGTATTCTCTGGTTTCTGGCGATGGACCTGCTCATTGTGCTGCTCCTGATCGCGGTACCAGACATCATCATGTACCTGCCGAACTTGGTAGGTGGACGCTAAAACAACAACAGGAGATTTCATGAGCATTCCCGAACCGGTAGCAAAGCTGATCCGTCATCAGGCGTATGTGAATGGTCAGTGGGTTGACTCCCGAAGCGGAAAAACCTTTCCGGTCTTCAATCCCGCCACGAATGAACGGATCACTCAGGTGCCCGATCAAGGCCAGGAAGATACCAGAGAAGCCATTAGTGCCGCCCACACTGCATTTCCGGCCTGGAAGAGCCTCACGCCCAAGGAGCGCAGCGCTATCCTCAAGCGCTGGGCCATGTTGGTAAACGACAATCTGGAAAGCCTCGCCACCATATTGACCATGGAGCAGGGCAAGGCATTTGCGGAAGCGCGTGGCGAAGTTGCCTCGTCCGTTGCTTATATCGAATGGTTTGCCAACGAAGCCATGCGGGTAACCGGCGAAACCCTGCCCCGCAGTGCCAATGGCAACTTCGAATACATGCAAAAATTGCCGATTGGCGTGGTAGCGGCCATTACTCCCTGGAATTTCCCCAACTCGATGATTGCCCGCAAGGTCGCTCCGGCTCTTGCTGCCGGGTGCACCGTGGTAATCAAACCCGCTGAAGATACCCCACTGTCGGCACTGGCGCTGACTCAGCTGGCGACCGACGCAGGAGTTCCCGCAGGCGTCATCAATGTCATCACTGCCAGCAGCGGGGCCGAGGTAGGCCTTGAGCTCAGCAAAAACCCGACCGTCAAAAAGCTGTCCTTCACCGGGTCCACCGCAGTCGGCAAAATTCTGCTTGAACAATGTGCCAGCACGGTGAAGAAACTCAGCCTCGAGCTGGGCGGTAACGCACCGTTCATTGTGTTTGAAGATGCCGATCTCGATGCCGCTGTGCAGGGTGCGATTTCCATCAAGTTCTACAACAGTGGCCAGACCTGCGTTTGCGCCAACAGACTACTTATCCAGAATGGCATTCATGATGAATTCCTGAAAAAGTACAACGAGGCAATCGCCACCAAACTCGTTCAAGGTCACGGGCTTCAGGAGAATGTCAGCCATGGACCCCTGATCAATGAAAAAGCCATCACCAAGATCCAGAATCTGGTCGACTCAACCGTCAGCGAGGGGGCAACGGTCTATCGTGGCGGGAACAAGTTGCCACACCTCGGACCGAACTTTTTCGAGTTCACCGTGTTGACCAATGTTGAAAAGGACATGGAGATTTTCCGTTCTGAAATCTTCGGGCCCATTGCCGCAGTGTACAAATTTGCCACTGAAGAAGAAGCGGTCGCACTTGCCAACGATACACCTTACGGTTTGGCCAGCTACCTTTATACCAAGGATACCGGTCGTATTTTCAGGGTTTCCGAAGCTCTCGAATACGGCATGGTTGGTGTCAACACCCCGCGTTTTGTATCAGAAACGGTACCCTTTGGCGGAGTGAAAGAGTCGGGGATTGGGCGCGAGGGATCGTCCCACGGAATCGATGAGTTCCTCGAAATGCACTACGTCTGCATCAAAACCTGATAATCCGGCCAACACAGCCGGTCACGAGACGGTGGGGGCGAATGCCCCCCCGTTTCTATTCATCCGTTCTTCAGAATTATGCGGCCGGGGACCCTGCCTGCCGACAGGTCTTCAACTGCCGATTCCGCTTGCTCAAGTGGCCTGATTTCAACAGGGATGTTAACCAGATCGTGTTTGTTGGCGAATTCCACCAACTCCTTCATTTCACCAAGTGTTCCGGTGTAAGAGCCGATAATCGAAATGGCCTTGGTAACCAGGAATGGGATGGGATAGCGAATTTCACCACCATGCAGGCCAACGGCTACAAACTTGCCACCCTTTCTCAGAACACCCAGACCAAACTCCATGGTCTGATCGTTACCGACAAAATCCAGTACGGCAATGCAGTTCCCTTTACCGGCCTCGGTCACAACCTCCACGATCTTCTCATCCCGTGGATCGAATGCGGATTTTGCGCCTGAGCTCTTGGCAATCTCGCGTTTTTCCTCCGATACATCAACCGCTATCACATTCTCAATACCTGACAACACCAAAGTTTTGATCGCCAGTTGCCCAAGTCCGCCACAACCAATAACCACAACGAACTCCTCGTTATGGACCGGCTGTATTTTCTTGATGGCCGAAAACGTGGTCAATCCGGAGCATGCGAGCAAAGATGCGTTGGCCGGATTCAAACTGCCAAGACTTTCAAGATATCTCTGGTGCGGAACAAGAATGCATTCGGAATATCCACCCGGTTTAAAAACACCCAGTGATCCGGGCTTTGTACAAAGGTTCTCCTCACCACGCTGACATACCGAACATTCCCCACAGCCGATCCATGGATATATCAACTTTTGCTGACCCACTGAAACTTCTTTAACTTCCTCGCCCATGGAAACGACTGTACCCACTACTTCATGTCCCAAGGTAACTGGAAGCTTTATTCCCCGCTCACCAAGATCAAGCTTTCTTCCTTGGCCGAGGCCGTAATACCCTTCATGAACATGAACATCACTGTGACAAACGCCACAAAAGTCAACTTTAAGTAAAACTTCGCTTCCTGTCGGGATTGGCATATCGTAATTGACTGGAGTGAACTTTCCTCCAAACTCGGAAAACTCATAGCGAACATAGTTACCATTCAGCTGAAAATGCTTCGACATTGCAATCACTCCTGCTTTTTTGAGTTATCGTAATTTAAAAAGTCAAAACCAAAACCTTTTATACTATCAATTACTTTGACAATTAAAGGCTACTGAATATACTGTTTATGCGCAACAGAAATAATAATTCTTAACACATAAAACCAAAGAACAACAGAGCATAGGAAATTGTTATGGATTCCAGAAAACTTTTATATACCACAGCATTGGGAATTGTACTTTCCACAGCTGCTATTACCAGTTCGGTGCAAGCAGACACTCTCAGATTTGCCGTTGGTTTTCCATCTGGCGCCCCGATTGAAGCTGCCAAGAAATATGCTGAAGCAGTGAAGAAAAATACCAATAATGAGCACTCAGTTAAAATTTACGAGTTATCACTTCTAAATCACAGCGAAATGTCTTCTGGAATTAGTCAGGGAATGGCTGATCTTGGTTATCTACTTACAGCCTATTCGCCCTCAGATTACCCGCATTCAAATCTTGGGGCGGATATGTCTATGCAAACAGCGCTGCAGAATGAAGTGCTTGGAAAAGAGGGTTACGCTTATTCCGGCGCCATGCTTGAATATATAATGCTCAACTGTCCAGAGTGTCAAAACGAATTTGCATCGAACAATCAGGTCTATACATCGGTTGTATCTACTCCCGCCTATGTAATGTTCTGCAACGAACCTGTTAACACAGTTGAGGAAATAAACGGGAAACGTTTGCGGATATCGGGAGCCTCATGGGCTCGCTGGGCCAAAAACTTTGGAGGATCACCGGTCGCACTTCCGGTCACCGAAGTTTATGAAGCTCTCGAGCAAGGTGTGGTGGATTGCACCTTCCTTTCACCCACGGAATTAACCAACTTCAATCTTATTGATGTTGTCAAGAATATAACCACCGACGTACCCGGTGGATTATATGCCGCGGGTGGAGCAGCAACCCTTAATCGTGACACCTGGAATCGTTTCAATAACGAGGAGAAAGAGGGGCTGCTAAAGGCCGGTTCAGTTATGGCTGCCTATGTTACCTTCCTCTATCAGCAACAAGCTTATAGCGACATGGAAAAAGCTGAGAAGAAAGGTATCAACATTCTGAAGGCGGAAGGCGATCTTCTTGAAAAATCTAGAGAATTCATCAAATCAGACCTGGAATTCATCCCGAAATTCTATGCTGATGAATACAAAATCGATGGATCGAGAACCCGGGAACTGGCTGCCAACATGTCGAAGTTGATTGAAAAATGGAACAGACTGGTAGGAGATATCGAGACAGCAGATCAACTGGCTAAACTGTATTGGAATGAAGTTTATTCCAAACTTGATCCTGCTACTTACGGTAGATAACAAACAAATAAAAGCGGGCCTCTCAAGGCCCGCTTTTATTTAAACTTCGAGTTACCGTGGTCTTTATTCTGGCAAATACCAATCTATTCTTCTGAACCACTCCGAATCACCAATAATTTTTCCGGATTCCTATTCTTTACCCGCAGCTGTGGAGAAAGCCATGCAATACCGCCGCCTCGGAACAACCGGCATGAAAGTCTCCCGCCTTTGTCTGGGCACCATGACCTATGGCTCGCCCAAATGGCGCCAGTGGGTACTGGACGAGCAGGCCAGTCGCCCCTTCATCAAACAGTCACTGAACTCGGGAATAAACTTCTTTGATACCGCCAACATGTATTCGATCGGTGAATCCGAGCGGGTGGTGGGCAAGGCTTTGCTGGATTACGCGCCACGGGAAGACGTGGTCATTGCCACCAAAGTATTTAATCCCACGGGAGATGCACCGAACAACCGGGGCCTGTCCAGAAAACACATCATGGACGCTATCGACAGCTCATTGCGGCGTCTCGGCACCGATCACGTCGACCTTTACCAGATTCACCGCTGGGACTACCACACACCCATCGAGGAAACCATGGAAGCGCTCCACGATGTGGTGAAGGCTGGCAAAGTGCGTTACATAGGCGCATCTTCGATGTTTGCCTGGCAATTCGCCAAAGCCCAGTTCACGGCAGAAAAGCACGGCTGGACTCGCTTTGTAACCATGCAGCCGATGTACAACCTGATCTACCGGGAAGAAGAGCGGGAAATGATTCCACAGTGTGCTGACCAGGGCATTGGCGTGATTCCGTGGAGTCCGCTGGCCCGGGGTATCCTGGCCGGAAAAACCGTACAGGGGGAAGCCGGCGAGACAGCACGGGCGCGCACCGATGAAAATACCCGGAAATGGCGCCTCGGCAGCGATATCGACCAACCTGTTATCGCCGCCCTGAAGGAAGTGGCCGACAATCGTGGTACGTCTATGGCCCGTATTGCTCTGGCGTGGGTGCTCTCCAACCCTGTGGTCACCGCTCCTATCATCGGCGCCAGTAAACCCGGTCATATTGAGGAAGCACTGGCTGCACTGGAGCTGGAACTGAGCGAGAACGAAAAAGCGACTCTGGAGGCACACTATGTGCCCCACCAAGTAGCGGGTCACGCCTGAAATAATGGAAAATGGCGGGGAGCTCTGCTTTCCGTCATCTGGATTTTAGAACGGCAGTGTGAAAATTGCGCACACCACACTACAGACGACCAGTACCACTAGCGAAAGCTTCAGGCTCCAACCATAGGAGGCGGTGGCAGCACTATACCCCGTGCATCGTTCCAACAATATCGCGTTAGCGGAATATGGCGTACCTGCGATAGTAATTCCCCACCCCGCCACCATGCCCAACCCGAGCCCGAGCAGACCGTATTCCGGCCAGATCGGGCCAAGAATGCTACCCGACAGGGTGCCTGAGATAATCGGGTTAACTCCGACGGTGCCACCGGCAAAGAACAACCAGGGCACCACCATGGCGACCACCGGATAGGCCCAGACAGGCAAGCTGAACCCCATGCCCAGCCAATTCAATGCCAAGGTGCCAATAATACCGCCAAGAAACGACGACCCCCCCATAATGACCAACTCGTTATTCATCATAGCCAGTGATGGCATGTTCAAGACCCCGTCATGGAGGCGGCGGTATACCAACCCGATGACAACCGCCGTCAGGCAGCTCAGGGTCACTGCCTGGGAGTAGAGCAAACCGCCAACCACACTCAAGGTGAATGCACCCATACAAATCAATGCAACAACACCAATAAAGCGCAGCCAGGGCAGCACAGCTTCCCCGTCTTCATCTGCACTGATTGCCAACTCTTCACGTGGTGGCTCGTCTTCCCGCGACAAGGCACCGACAAAGAGGTAGAACAAAGCAAACGGCAGACCCAGTGCAATCAATTTCCAGCTCGACAGGGCCGGCAGGAAAGTCACCGTCAGAACCACAGCGACGGACAGCGGCGAGGCCATAGGCGAGGCCCCGAACCCCCGGACGACCGCCCTCGCCGCATTACGCGCCATCGGGCTGTCTCCCTGGTCCTTGACCTGCACGCCAATCATGGTGGCGATAACCCCCACCGACCCGAAATTAAGCGGCACAGCGAGCAACGCGGTGCCTGAAGTCATGCCAACGTAGCGATAAAGCGATTTGCCGGCAAACAGGCTGCGTGAAATCAGCTTCAAGTCGTTAGACTGCCCCAATACCGCCGATAACAGCATCACGGTAATAATCAGCGCCCCGATTCTAGCCATGTTGCCAGCGGCTTTCGGCACTGAAGAAGGCTCTACTATCAACCCGACAAAGGTCAGAACCACTATCAGGATCAGGATCGCACGGCCCACTGTACGCAAGTTGCCCCAGCCCAGCACAATGGCCAAGCAGGCTAGCACAGTGGCGAGGTAGGTATGACCGGGGACAACGTTCGCAATACCAGCGAAGAGCGCCAGATAGGTAAGCACCGAGCGAGTCCCGGATAAACAGTCCGGTCTCGAGAAAGCGTTAATCATATCCCATTCGCCTATAGTCGAAACGTCTCCGACATGTCTTGGAATGGGCTTCGCTGCATCATGAGGTCAACGGAGGCAATAACCGGGCCCCAGTCACCGCCTGGACCTCTTCAAAGGTGTTGGACCCGAACAACTCGATTATCTGCAGCCCCTCCGGAGTCACATCAAGTACAGCGAGATCCGTAAAAATCCGGCTGACAACCCCTGTGCCCGTCAAGGGAAAAGTGCAGCGCTGCAGTATTTTAGGGTCGTTGTCCCGAGTGCTATGACGCATTATGACGAAGAGCCTTTTCGCCCCCACCGCAAGGTCCATGGCGCCGCCGACTGCCGGCGGAAACTTGTCTTCATTGGTGGCCCAATTGGCCAGATCGCCGTTTTCAGCAACCTGAAATGCGCCCAGCACTGCGATGTCCAAGTGGCCTCCCCGCATCATTGCAAAGGACTCAGCATTGTCGAAATAACAACCGCCTGGCAATAAAGTGACGTATTGCTTGCCAGCATTAATCAGGTTGGTATTTTCTTCCCCAGGTTTCGGTGCCGGGCCAACACCCAGAATGCCATTTTCACTGTGGTAGATAACCTGTTTGTCACCTGCGACAAAATTCGCAACACGCGTCGGCATACCGATACCAAGGTTCACGTATGAGCCATCCGGAATATCTTCCGCGACGCGGCGGGCCAGATCTTCAGAACTAAGCCGAAACATGCATTGCCTCCTGTGACACCACCCGATCAATATAAATTCCCGGAGTGACAACCCGTTCCGGGTCAAGCTCGCCTAGCTGACCAATATGATTCACTTCGGCTATTGATAAAGTCGCCGCCATCGCCATCATCGGATTGAAATTTCGGCCAGCGGTGTCATAAATCAAATTGCCCCACGGATCAGCCGCCTCGGCCTTGATCAGTGCAAAGTCCGCATTCAGCGGCATCTCCAACACATAGCCTTTGCCGTCGATGACCCTCGTTTCCTTGCCCTCCGCCAGTTTGGTGCCATAGCCGGTGGGTGTTAGAAATCCTCCAATCCCGGCACCTGCTATGCGGATACGCTCGCTCAGGGTACCCTGCGGCACCAGCTCAAGTTCAACAGCCCCCTCCTCAAAGCGCTTTTCAAACCAGATGGAACCCGCAGAACGCGGGAAGGAACAGACTATTTTTTTAACCAGGCCATCGCGCAGCAGGCTCGCAATTCCTTCTTCTCCGACTCCGGCATTATTGGAGATAATCGTCAGATCCCCTGCACCCTGCTGCCGAAGTGCTTCAATCAGCCCGAGCGGAATACCAGAGCTTCCGAACCCGCCGATCATAACGCTTGCTCCATGCGGAATATCTCCTACGGAATCCCGCAAAGAAGCAACTCGCTTATCAATCATCCTCAATCATCCTTTCACGGCTTTCAGCCTCAGTTTCTGTAAACAGGAGCTTTAGAAGCTCCGAGAAAAAGCTTCCCAAAATAGATTACCGCGACTAAAACGAAACCAAGGACTTCGGTGAGTATGTCTGGATAAATCATCAGGCCACCCGCAAAAAGCGCCAGAACTCTCAGAGGCCATCCAATGATACCGATCCTGTATAGGTAGCCTTCCATCGAAGACGCAATTAACCAGATCGCCGCGATCGCAGTGCCGGCCGACAACAAAATTCGCTCAATATCGCCTTGCAGTATCAGGGAAGGATTCACAACGAACAGGAACGGCAGAATGAACAGAATGCCACCCAGCCGCATGGCATAGATCCCGGTTTTGGTTGCATTGGAACCTGCTACGCCGGCAGCCGTTATCGCGGCGAGGGACACTGGTGGAGTGATATACGACAGCATGCCCCAGTAAAGAATGAACAGATGGCTGGCAATCGGGTTAAGGCCCGCGTTGACCAGCGCCGGTGCCAGCAGGATTGACAGGAAGATATAACAGGCACTGACAGTCATTCCCATACCCAGAATAAAGCTGGTAATAGCACCGGCAATCAACATCAGCGGTATACTGCCATCAGCGTAAAGCAGCAGCTCCCGCGAGAATGCGCCAGCTACTCCAGTGTAGGAAAGCCCGCCAACAACCAGCCCGATACCCGACAAAATCGCCACGAGATTGGAGACATTGGTCGTCAAATCCGTAATAAAGGCCCTAGCACGGGCCCAGTTCAAGCGGTAGCTACGTTTGAACAAGGCTACGCCCAGTAAAACCAGCGAGGCATAGTAAGGCGCATAAGCCTCAAGACGCATCACCAGAAGCATATAAATTAGCATGAACAAGGCCAGCAGGTATGGCCAGCCATCCTTCAGCGTTTCCTTAAGAGAAGGAATCTCGGAGTCCGGTAAGCCCTTCAGACCCCTGCGCGCGGCATAGTTATCAACCTGGAACAATAACGCCAGATAAAACAGCAAAGCCGGGAGGAAAGCCGCGATCATAATTTCCGCATAGGGCACCCCAAGAAACGACGCCATGATAAAGGCAACAGCACCCATCACCGGCGGCATAAGCGTTCCACCGGTGGATGCACACGCCTCCACCGCACCGGCATAATACGCGGGGTAACCAGTTTTTTTCATAGTCGGAATCGTAATGGGACCGGTGGTGAGGATATTGGAAATAACGCTGCCGGAAAGACTACCCAGAATACCACTGGACAGCACCGACACCTTGGCCGGACCACCGCGACTACGACCCATCAGGGCGGTCGCAAATTTCATAAAAAAGTCACCGCCGCCGGTAATTGTGAGCGCGGCGCCAAAAACCACAAAGCCAATAACCAGCTGCGCAACTACCTGCATGGGAATCCCGATAATACTTTCCACGCCAATGACGTGTGCACGAAGAAGCTCCGGCAGCTCATATTGATTGCCCCAAAGAAATCCGGGCATACTGTCTGCATATAATGGATAGCTGCCAAAAAACAAAGACACTGCCAGCAATGGCCAGCCGCCACAACGGCGTACACCTTCAAGCACCAGCACCAGCAAAACACCCGAAAATATCGTGGCCTCTGACGGCGCAAAATACTCCCAACCCATGTTGATCATCGTCAGGCCGTGATAGCCCAGATAGCCACACGAGGCCAGTGCTGAAGCAGCAAGGACCCAGTCATACCAAGAGATTCGGTCACGGGCACCAGACCAGGCCGGAAAGCACAAAAAAGCTGCGGCCAGAAATATCCCGATAAGATAATACAGATAGGAGTTTCCCAACGGTTGGAAACCCAGAAGTTTGAGATTAAAGGTCTGATTGATTGCCATGAGCAGCCCCAGGGTACCGAGGGCCATGACTATCCAGTAGCCAATTCCACGCAGACGTCCTTTGTCAGAGCTCTGGAGTTCAGGATTAGTGGTCGGGGTGTCAGCACCCGGCGCAGATGTCATGTTGGAAAGTGCTCCGGAATTAGAGTCTTGGGCGGCAGCGCCCGTAGGCACCGCCACCCGATTCGTGTCAGCTAGTCAAACAATCAGAGTGACCCAAGTGCTTGCTGGCGATGCTTTTCCCAGATTTCGGCAAACTCTTCGTCGCTCTTGCCCTCGCCTTCGGCAACGGCCTCAGGCCAGGCTTCCAGCAACGCATTCAAGCGTGCGGTACGGGCGTCGTTCCAGGCCTGATGCTCGTCGGTCCAAATGCCTTTTTCCTTGAGATATCGAATTGCGCCTTCGTGGAAAGGCACGTCAATAGCCGGCACGCCAGATTGAGTGATTTCCCAACGGGGCATTGCAGCAGTAGCATCCTTGTACATCGGATAAGTCTGATCCACTGCTTTGAGCATGTTATACGCGGTGTCGGCATCCATTTCTGCTTTTACAGCCATTACCGGATAACGATAGGCCATGATATCAACGGGGTTTTCTTCACTGATGCCAGCACCAATGGTTTCCTCGAAGGGTGCAAAGAACGGGGCTACCTCATTCACTTTCTTCCAGGATTCGGTGTTGTCGGGATCCATGTTCAACCAGCGAATACCGCGAGGAGACTCTGCCAGCTCATAGACATGGCTCGGCGTAGTGGTCGTGCAAGATGCATCAGCCTCGCCTCTGGCCAATGAACTCATCGCACTGGCATACGTAGGAAAAACCACCGCTTCCAGATCATCCTCAGTCAGACCAGCGAATGCCAGGAAGGCGTTACATTTGACGTTGATGGACGGGTTGCCCGCCACGTAGGCAAACCGCTTGCCCTTGAGATCTTCCAACGTCTCGATCCCGGCATCCTTGGCTGTAAAAATACCAATGGAGGAAGGACGTCCCGCAAGCGCACGCAGATTCTGCGGCCCCCACTGGCGGGTCGAGAAGTCATAAACACCCTCTGCGGCAAAGAAGGTTTCGGTGGCCAGGAAACCAACAGTCGCCCTGTCACTGAGCAAAGGCTGCAGACGACCAATAGCAGAACCGGAGGGCTGGATACGGATACGGGTGCCGAATTCCTTGCCGAATGCGTCGGCGATGGCCGAGGCTTCGGCATAACCAGCGGAGCCAACGTCATAAGAGGACCAGGTCATGGTATCTGGCAGGTTGGGCTCTTTGTCCTGGGCAGCAGTATTGGTGGCCCCAATAATCAGGGCAGCAGAACAGACCGTAGCAGTCAGTGGCCGCATGAACTTTGAACAGTGGATGGTCATAGGATTCTCCCGAGGTTTTTGTTTTCTTTAATCAGGCCTGCCAATACGAACATGTATTGACTGACCCACTGCGATGAAAATACATGCAGCTCGCAAAAACTACCCCCTCTCTGCGACTTGGTCAATGAATCTTCCATTCCCCAGCAAACCGTTATTTTATCGACCCCATACCAAATTTATATAGCTTACCTTCAGGGCCGCATCTGGCCGTGTGCGATAGCCCCGCGCCGACGGCCGAACGCGACGGCAAAACCGACTCGTTAATACATTAATGAAGGAAGGAAAAGCGAGATCTCCGGGAAGAACATCAGCAATGCCAGCACGACAGCTTCCGCTGCCAAAAACCATAAGGTCCCCCGAACAATTGTCCCGAATGGAACCGAGTCCCCGACGCCGGCACTGACGACGAACAGATTGAGACCTATTGGCGGAGTAAGCAGGCCTATTTCTATAAATTTGACGACTAGCACGCCAAACCAGATGACATTGATATCAAAGGCGATGACGAACGGTGCCAAAACCGGAAGAGTTACCAGCATCAGCCCAATTGGATCAAGAAACATGCCCAGAACGATATAAAAAACGGTCACTATAATCAGGAAAATCCATAACGCCACCGCATAGTCTTCAACCCAGATACCAATATTCATCGGTATCTGGCTCAGCGTCAGCATCCTACTGAACAGCACTGCGCCAATGGCAATCAGGAAAATCGAGGCGGTGCTCTTCACGGTCTCGGAGACCGCCAGCCTGAGCCCTCCCCAGCTAAAGCTCCTTTGGAGCACGGCTGCCACAATGGCAATAAAGGCGCCGAAGGCACCTGCTTCGGTGGCCGTAACGGTGCCGGTATACAAGCCACCCACCACACCGGCCACAATAACCGGCAGTGGCCATGACTTTACCAACAGTATCCATTTCTCGGAACGGGTAATGCGGTCACTGGTCACCGGGGCCAGCCCGGGATTCATCTTTACCCGCACGATGATTAACAGCGAGTATGCCACCATCGTTAACAACCCCGGAATAATACCGGCCATCAGCAGCTGGCCCACCGATGCTTCCATGAACACGGCATAAAGCACGAACGGAATGCTGGGCGGAATAAACGCGCCGAGTGTACCCGATGCCGCTACCACACCGGTAGCCAGCCCAGGGTCATACTTTGCCCTGAGCATCTCCGGCACTGCGAGTCTCGACATTGCCCCAGCCATTGCCACGCTTGAGCCACTGGCAGCTGCGAAGCCCGCGCTGGAGACGTTGGTGGCAATCGCCAGCCCTCCGGGTAAAAAACTCAGCCAGGCCTTTCCTGCGTCAAACAGGGTTCGGGTCAGGCCTGTGTGAAAGGCTATTGCGCCCATCAGGATAAACATGGGAATGGCCGTCAGCGACCAGTGCGCAATGAACTGAAAGGTCGTCGACCCCATAAGCGCGAACGCTGCATCCATGCCACGTAAGGCAAAAATACCGGTAAAGGCTGTCATGCCCAGCGACACCCCAATAGGGATTCGCAGGGAGAGCAGGACCAGAAGCAGACCAATACATGTCAGGCCGATCTGTATATTGCTCATTGCCCTGCCCCCCGAGGCTCGTCAAGTCGACTACCCCACACCAGGCGGAACAGGTACAGAACAGAAACCACTGAAAGCATAATCCCCGCGACGGCAATCCATCGTGAGGGCCATACCGGCAGTTCCAGGAAAATCGCATCGACGGTTTCGCTACGGGTCCAGCTCTTCACAGCCTGCCTATAGAGACCGCAGGCAAATATTGCGAAATACACAGCCATCACCGCCAGGCCAAACAACTCGACAGCGAGGCGCACCCTGCCC
Organism: Marinobacter sp. CP1; assembly: GCF_001266795.1. Lineage (NCBI taxonomy): Bacteria > Pseudomonadati > Pseudomonadota > Gammaproteobacteria > Pseudomonadales > Marinobacteraceae > Marinobacter > Marinobacter sp. CP1. Next base: position 4,247,729 of record NZ_CP011929.1, on the reverse strand, counting down.
TTCAGAAACTGTGCTAATACATCCACCCGGATATGGCCGTCTTCCGTAGTGCACGCAAAGATACCCATAAAGACCGCAGCGACCATATAATAGTAGGTAACTACCTCCATGGTGCCTGGAATATGCATGCCAAAGCCCACCCGCAATAACACCTCGGCGGTTACATGCAACATCATGAGGACGATAAGCACCCCTACCACCAGTGCCGTCCCATCACTGAATTGCTTTAAATACCTGCCCACGACACACCTCTTATTTTGTTGTTATGACGACTTTTCCGATTGATCGACGACCAATTACGCAGTCAATAGCCGCCCCAAAATCAGTCAGCGCATACACTTCCGGCTGCTTGATAGTGAGATTGTTGTCATCGGCTTCTTTGAATAGCCAGGCCATCATCTCTTTAATCTGAAGGGCAAACTCGTACCTTCGGTCACGCTTACCCCAGCCGATATATTCCGAAAAGTTCACCCCGAACAGGCTAATGTTTTTCACCAACAGCAGATTGACCGGAACTGAGGGGATATCGCCACTGGCAAAACCAAGAGAGAGCATGCTGCCCTCGATAGCAGTGCAGCGGATCAGCTGTTCAAACAGCTCACCGCCCACCGGATCGAAAACCAGATCCGCTCCCTTGCCCCCGGTGAGCGACTTCACGCTATCGATAAAATTGTCCGTCGAGTAATCAATAGCGTGCGTGGCGCCGGCTGCCAGTGCCGCCTCAAGTTTTGGCTGGGAACTTGCGGCGGCAATAACTGTTGCGCCCCTGAGGCGGGCAACCTGCACTGCCGCTAAACCAAGCGCACCAGCCGCCCCGGTCACCAGTACAGTCTTGCCGGGAGCCACCCCTCCCCGAGCCAACGCCGTTGCGGCGGTGCCAAACGACAAGGGGATCGCGACTGCTTGCACTAACGGCACCCCCTCAGGAACCCGATAGACTGTTGCCGGATCAACGACCACTTCCTCGCCGAAGGCACCGGAATCGAGTATCGCGGCTACGGGATCACCGGGCTGAAACTCCGACACCTCCTCACCACATTCCAGAACGTAGCCGGAAACCTCGGTGCCCGGGATGAACGGCAAGGCCATCTTGCGCTGGTATTTTCCTGCCACCATGAGCGATATGGCATAGCTGACACTGGCGAAGTGAACCTCAATCCGCACACAACCCGGTCTCAATTCGGGAGCGGCAACGTCCTCGAGTCTGAGATCCTTGTAAGAAGAAAATTTTTCACAGATTACTGCACGCATCGTAGAGTTCACCTTGCCTTCTCCCTTCCATTAAACTCCCTGAACTATCGGGCCTGCATGCAAACTTCCGACATCAGAAAGGTGTCAATTTCGCTTTGCCCGTATCCCGCTTCCCGCAGTAATTCACAGGTATGCTGGCCCAGATCCGGTGCCGGGCTGAGGTCTTCAGCCTTAAGGTCGGCGCCAGGGAACCGAGGCATGGGGATATTGCCGAACGCGCCGTGGGTCAACATCGGCATCAGATCAAGAAAACGCACCTGGGGATCCTGCTGTAATTCCTGGTAGCTATTCAGTGGCCCGCAAAGCACACCCGCCTCGTTCAGGCGCTCAATCCAGTCAGCGCGGGTTCGTTGCACAAATACCTCTGCCAGCATTCTGTGAACTTCCTCGGCGTTGATCTGGCGCGATTCGTTTTCGGCAAATCGAGGATCAGTAGCCCACTGAGGGCGCTCAACCGCCTGAGCGAGCGCAACAAACATTTCGTTGCGCAGGCACACCACCGAGATCATGCCGTCGCTGGTGGCAAAATTTCCCGACGGTACCGTGACATGTTTATTTCTGACACCACCTTGCAGATGGGACTCAATCAGTGGCATGGCCTGGAAAGCAGAGGCAGAGCCCAGCAATGAAAGATCCAGATGGCGCCCCTGGCCCGTCGCTCGCTGCTCATGAATTGCCGTAGAGAGGGCAAAGCCGGCATACAGCCCGGCGATCATATCCACGGCCAGCATACCCACTCGCTTCGGGACTCCGTCGTCGGTCTCATTCATCACCGCCATACCGGTGGAACCTTGCAAGATGCTGTCGGAGCCTGGGCGCTTGGCGTGGGGCCCGGCACTGCCGAAGCCGGAGATAGAGCCAAGAATGATGCCCGGGCGCACCGACTCCAAATCCGGATAGCTCATATCCATCTTGGCCAGTACACCGGGACGAAAGCTCTCAAGCACAACGTCGGAACCACGTGCCAATTGCTTGAGAATGGCTTTTCCTTCAGGTTTTCTGGCATCGAGGCAAATAGCCCGCTTGCCCCAGTTTGCCGATACACTGAGCGAACTATGCCCTTCGCGGGCAACGCCCATCACCCTACCCCAGTCTCCCTGAGGTGGCTCTACCTTCAGCACTTCCGCCCCCATCATCACCAGCATTTGGGCGGCGTAAGGTCCCGCCAGGCCCTGGCTCATATCCAATACACGCACCCCGTCAAAGGGCTTGAATTGCGTTAATCGCTCGCTCATTGATAAAACCATCCTGAAAAAATGGAAACGCCGGCCCTGGCGGGCCGGCATTCTTTCGACATTAAAACGCCTTGTCGTAGATTTCCGTCTTTAGAAGGTCTGCATACTCAGCCTCGGACAGGGATTTGCCTGCCAGCAGCTCTTCCCACTTTTCCAGGTTTCTGGTGAAGCTCTCCACGATTTGCTCCGCATTTTCGACTCCGCGACCTGTAGCGGTCTCTGCCGCCCGCTCCAGCTGGGACTGCATGAATTCTTCGCGTTGCCGTTTCATCTCACCGGATACTTCGACAAAGTTAACGCCTTCTTCTTTAGCCAGTTCCTTAACTTCGTTCTCCTCATCCTGATAGGCGTAAATAGTGCGGGCGAGACCAATCGAGGCGGCGTCGACAAGGGCCTGTTTTTCTTGGTCACTCATCTCCTGCCAGACAGATTCCCGGATGTTCAACAGTGAACCACCAAGAAACGCGCCCATGGGCAATTCAACCACACTGTTTGCCACTTCGATCAGGGACAGAGACTTGAGCCAGCTGGTCGCACCGATAACACAATCCAGCTGGCTGCGCTCCATGGCCTCGTAGGATTCACTGTTGGGTATATTTACCGGTACGCCACCGATACCGGATACCCATTTGCCGATTTCCTCACCGGCTACTCGCATTCTTTTGCCTTCAGGTTCGAATCCGGAGGCAAATTCGTCCTTGCACATGGCCTGATAAGGTGGCGTTGCGTAACTGGCGAGGAACCGCACGTTATTGTTTTCGTACTCTTCCAGACACTGTGGGCAGCCGTTCAGGATAGTGTCCACAGATGCCGCTGTCGCCACCAAGGAGTCTTGGTTCCAGAAAGACAGGTCGCTGATGGTGGTATTGGCGGGCACCGAAGTCGGGAAATAAACGGTGACCAGGAAGCCACCGTCAATCATTCCGTCGGTGACAGCGGACAGCATGCCTTTACCCGATGCAGCGGCCCCGGAAGGGAAAAATTTGAAATCGACGCTACCGTCAGATCGCTTACGGGCTTCGTCGATAAAGGTCGTGATCCCCTCACTGGTTGGGTGCTGCGGCGGCAGATAGCTCGCAAACGTCAGGTCACGAGCAGCGACGCCGGATGATATGGACAGGCCGGCGAGCAGCGCACAACCAGTTGCGGCAGGAAACAATCGGGATCTGTTGTTGTTAGGCATGTATAAGTCTCCGAATAGCTGGGTTGCACACAGGACGATGATAATTTATTGTTCGCTATGCGCACTTTTTGTTCTTTGTGAGAACGCGATTAAGATAAGTGCAATTTTTGAACAATGTCAAAGGATCTTTCCAGGTATAGAAAAAATGACTAACAGTCTTCAGAGTGATGACAACGCCGTAGTGACATCCTTTGCCCGTGGGCTTGACGTGATTCGGGCCTTTGGTGAAGGAGCTTCACGACTGACGCTTTCGGAGGTGGCAAGACGTTCGGAAATCTCCCGCGCAAGCGCCCGCAGACTTCTGCACACGCTGACGGCAATGGGTTATGCCAACTCCAACGGCAAACACTTTTGGCTCACGCCCAAGATTCTGGATCTGGGCTTTTCCTATCTCTCATCCATGGAGATATGGTCGTTCGCCCAGGGGCACATGGAAGAACTGGTACAGAAGGTGCAGGAGTCCTGTTCAATCGCAGTCCTTCAGGATTATGACATCTACTATGTAATGCGGGTGCCGACCCGTAAGCTACTCAAGAGCACTCTGAATGTGGGTAGCAGGTTACCCGCTCACGTGGTTTCCTTGGGGCGAATTCAACTGGCGGATCTGCCACCGGAAGAGCTTGATTATTATTTGGACACCCAGGAAATCATTGGCTATACACGATTTACCATTACCGACAAGGAAGAACTAAAACGGGTGATATTGAACGACGGCGCCAAAGGCTGGTCCATCGTTGACCGTGAACTCGAGGAAGGTATGTGCGGTATTTCTGTCCCCATCCGGAATCGAAACTACAAGGCCATTGCTGCTATCAACCTGACGATGCCTCCGAGTAAAGCCGCAGAACCAGGGGTGTTGGAGTATCTGCTGGAAGAGCTCCAGAAGACCGCCAGCAGAATCAATAGAGACCTCAGAACCACAGAGCCGCTGGGCACAAACTGAGCGTCTTAGACCGCTGATCGCACCGGCTATAAGAGCCATTCCTAAACGGCATGGCTTTTATAGAAAATATGCTTTTCTCCACTGACCTTAATCTTGTTAACGTGTCAATCTGAACAATCCATCTGATAATTCCGGGAATTCCATGACTACGCCAACGATGACACTGGTCGACGCCATCACAACACGCCGCTCAGTGAGAGGATTTCTTCCCGACCCAGTGAGCCACGATATTCTGACGTCGATTTTTGAGCTCGCCAGGACCTCGCCGTCCAACTGTAACACTCAGCCCTGGAAGGCGTTTGTGGCTTCTGGTGAAACGAAGGAAACCCTTCGTCGGAAGTTTTTGGAGCGTCATCGGGATGGCACCCCCGGCAACCCCGATTTCAGCTACGTTGCCCGTTTCGAAGGTGAATACCGCACCCGCCAGGTCGATTGCGCAGTTGCCTTGTACAACGAAATGGGTATCGCAAGGGATGATAAGGAGGGTCGGTTACGGGCCGTGAGACGGAACTTCGAGTTCTTTGACGCCCCCCACATAGTGTTTCTTGGTATGGATCGCCAGTTTGGTTCGACCATCGCCCTTGACGTAGGCATCTATGCCCAGACCCTGATGCTTTCAATGCAGGCGTTCGGGATCAGTTCTTGTGCCATGGGCAGCATGCGCGCCTACCCTGACCTGGTACGCGATGCGTTCGGCCTGGGTGACCAGACAGGCATCCTGCTGGGCATCAGCTTTGGATATGAGGACCCTGAAGTAGACGCGAACCGGACCCGGACGACACGGGAACTGCTGGAAAATACTGTCGCTTTTCGCGATTAATCCGGCAGGGGACCGTGAGTATCATCGCGCTGAGTCGCCCTCAGACTACCCACATGACCCTGGTGAGCCAGAATCTGGCAACGGTGTGCCTGGTCACCATCTCAGCGTGCGCGATCGCCAGGGAACTCTCTCCGAATCACTGGTCCAGCCCAGTAGCCGGCATCGCATTACTGTTGTTTGTGGTCCTGCAGTGGTCCCGCATCAGCCTGACCTATCGAATATTTGCCATTCTCGCCCCGACTCTCGCGATCAGCCTTTGGCTGGCGGATTTGATTGATGGCGCGACCGTGGGCGCGGGTCTCGATCGCGCGGCCTTTTTTACGTTCTTCCTGACCGCACTGGCCGTATTACGTGAATCAGCCAAGTCATCTTCCCTGGTTCGTCGCTGTGGCAAGGTGCTGGTCAACCAACCTCCAGGGCGTCGTTACCTGCTGATGTCCTTCGGGTCACACCTGTTCAGCGTGATGCTGAACATTGGTGCTCTCAATGTGCTGGGCACCATGATTCGTCGTGCGATACGGCCGTCATCCGATCCGGAAACCCAGAGGATCGGGGGCATTCGTCAACGGCGCATGCTGACAGCCACCCTCCGTGGGTTTTGCGGCGTTCCCCTATGGGCGCCAACGTCGGTCACCATGTTGCTGGTTTTGTCTGGCATTCCAGATCTAACCTGGGAGCAATACGCACCGCTGGGGCTCCTCTGGACCTTGTTGTTCATCCTGTGGGGAGCCATCCTTGACCGCTTTTCCTACCCCAAACCGAAGACCAACCGGGTCAGTGGCGGCGGCCTGGTCCAATTGATCCCTCTCGTGTTCCTGGTGGCGCTAATTCCCGGCCTGGCCTATGTGCTGGCACGGCTCACCGGCCTGCAGCTGTTCTCAGCTCTGCTGATGTGCGCGCCGGTCATCGGCATCATCTGGATCTGGGTCCAGTACCGGGGGCAGCGAACCAGGGTGAAGGGCGGGCTACTTCTGCGTCGGATCCGCCGCTCCTTCCCTGAAACCTTCACCAACCAGCGCAATGAGGTGGTTCTGTTCACCTCGTCCGGTTTTATCGGCGTGATTCTGATTCCGTTGATCGACCCACAGGCGGCTAGCGATTTCCTTATTCAGGCAAACATCAGCAACGCCACCCTGATGGTATGCATATCCCTGATCATGCTGACGTTTTCGTTCATCGGTATCAACGCAATCATTACCGTTACGCTGATGCTCGGGGCACTCCAGCAGATCCCCGATCTGGATATCTCACCCCTGGTGCAAGCCTCCGTAATCGCCATCACCTGGGCTATTTTTGCGGGGGCATCACCGTTTACCGCGTCACTGCGTTTTATTTCGAGCTTCTCGGGTGTCTCGCCATTGCGGTTTGGCATCGAATGGAATGGATGGTTCAGCACCAGTGCGCTGCTCATCATGTACATCACCCTCTACGCATTACTTTAACCTAGCGTAAACACAACCTTCAGGAGTACCTCCCATGGGCCTTCCAGACAACATCAAAGATCATCTGACACTGCCGGTCCTCTGCTCACCCATGTTCATCATCTCCAATCCCAAAATGGTGATCGAACAATGCAAGAGTGGCGTGATTGGCTCCTTCCCGGCTTTGAACGCACGCCCGGCGGAAAAACTGGACGAGTGGTTAACAGAAATTGGCGAGGAGCTGGCCGCGTACAAGGCCTCCAATCCCAATGCCAAAGTGGCGCCCTTCGCAGTCAACCAGATTGCTCATCCCACCAATGACCGCCTGGAGCACGATACGCGGGTATGCGTGAAGCACAGAGTGCCCATTATTATCACCAGCCTCCAGGCCAACCCGATGGTCATTGAGGCGGTTCACAGTTACGGCGGCCTGGTTTTCCACGATGTCACCAATATCCGCCACGCCAAAAAGGCCCTGAGCATGGGTGTGGATGGCCTGATTCTGGTGACAGCCGGGGCCGGCGGGCATGCCGGCACCCTCAGCCCGTTTGCCCTGCTTTCGGAAATCCGTTCTTTCTTCGATGGCCCGGTAATACTGGGCGGCGCCATCACCAAGGGCAATCACGTACTCAGCGCCGAAGTCATGGGAGCGGACATGGCCTACATGGGCACGCGTTTCATCGCGACCGAAGAAGCCAATGCCGAGCAGTCCTACAAGGACATGATCCTGCAATCGTCGGCGTCCGATATTGTCTACACCAACCTCTTTACCGGGGTGCATGGCAACTACCTTCGCGGCAGCATAGAGAAAGCGGGGCTGGACCCGGAAAACCTGCCCACATCGGACAAAAGCAAGATGAGCTTTGGCGGAGGCAGTAGCAAGAGCAAGGCCTGGAAGGATATCTGGGGCGCGGGCCAGGGCGTTGGTGGGATCACCCAGCTCACGTCGGTGGCGGACACCGTGACCAGATTGCATGATGAATACGTATCGGCCAAAGCGCGGGTGGCCGGGTAAGAGTAATCCGACACCCAAAATAAAAAAGAAGGGGGCCATCCACTGGCCCCCTTCTTTTTTATACTGCTTTAAACTCAAAACTTAGGACCGGGTGAAGTTGCCCTCACGGCGTTCCGTGACCGCCGCCATTCCCTCTTTATGATCGTCGGTTCTGGCCAGCCAGACCTGCTCGGCAAACTCGTGCTCCAGCCGGCTCCTGAGTTCCTCCACCATGCCGTGCCGAAGCGTCGCCCTGGTGGATTCGACCGCAAGTGGAGCACATTGGGCAATTTCCGTAGCCAGGGCAATGGCCTGCTCCCGCACCTGATCGGCAGGCACCAGCTGGTCCGCCAGGCCAAACTCCAGCGCCTCTTCGCCCTTGATGCGACACCCAGTCAACAGCATCAGGTTGGCCCGCTGCTGACCAATCAGTCTGGGCAACATCAGGCTGATACCAAAGCCCGGATGAATACCGAGTTTGACGAAGTTGGCAGCGAACCGTGTCTCCGGACAAACCACGCGAAAATCAGGCACTAGGGAAAGCCCAAGGCCACCACCGATCGCGGCGCCGTGAATGGCTCCGACCACCGGCTTTGCACAGGAATACAGACGCGCGGCGGCCTTATACAGGGTAATCGCACTGTTGTCCGATTCCGCCTCGAACAGGTCACTTCCGTTGGAGGAAAAGTCGGCGCCGGCGCAAAACGCCTTCCCCTGGGCGGCCAACACGATCGCACGACAGCGGTGATCCTGTTCCAGAGACTCAAAGCATTCGGCAATATGCTCTATGAGACGGACATCAAAGAAGTTCAGAGGCGGCCGGCGAATTTCTACCACGGCGACATGGTCATGCCACTCGATCGCCACATCATCAAACGGTTTCATGAATTCTCCCTGTTGCTACTAACGGGACACAATATCCCAGACCTGTCGCGTCCCAGCATCGACCTTGCATAGCTCGCCCGCAACATTCATGCCCAGGCGTTCAGACCAGTAGAATTCCGATCCGTATTCCTCGCGCCAGCACCAGATACGTCGGCTGAATTGCTGTAGCGGGTACTCAAAACTGAACCCCATGGCGCCGTGGGACTGATGCGCTAGCCGGGCCACTGTCGCGGCGCCTTCCGAGGTCACCACCTTGGCGGTCGCCACTGGCACAAAAACCGCCTGGTCGCCACTGAATGGTTCGGGATGTTTCGACAGCGCCCGGATGGCCTGTTCCACCGCCGCGATGGACAGGGCGCTTTCACCGACAATGTCCGCCACCTTGTGCTGGATTGCCTGAAATTTGCCCAAGGGGCGCCCAAACTGCTTCCGCTCTTTGACATAACCGACAGTCAAATCGGTTATTTTCTCGAAGGCACCGACAATCTGACAGGCTCTCACAAGGGCACAGAATTGCCGGAGGCCATCTTCGTTCATGCCATCCACCACCGGCGACAGCTTAACGGGAACCACACCCTCTAGGTTGACCCTGGCCCGGGGTTCGCCTGCCAGGCTCTCTTGTGGTTCGATGTTCAGGTTGTCCATGGCAAACGTTGCCACCCTAATCCGCTCCCCATCAACAACCGGCACGACCAGGAGTGGTTCGTTCACAACACCCGACGCATGGCTGATCACACCGTGGACTGCCCCGTTATCCACGGTCGGCAACGGGCCGCCATCGAACACCAGCGCCGCCCAGATGTCCGCAACTTCTAGCCCGCTTTTGGCCAGCACCAGGTTGGCCACCATGGTCTCTACGAGAGGTACCGGCGTGGCATAACGGGCGGCCAGACGGATCAGGTGAAACCCCAGGGCAAGGGAACCGCCCACTCCACCTGCCTCCTCGGACACCCAGGCCAGCGGAAGACCGGCGGAGATCACGGTATCGCTCAACGCCCCGGGGAATTGACCGGTTTCCGACCGGTTAACCACCTCGGCGCCACAATGATCAGAGAACAGCCGGTTGGCTGTATCGAGAATAAGCTGATCTGTTTCTTCCATATTGCATCCCCTGATGAATTCCGCGCCAGTCGGCATCTACCAGACGTGGCTTACCTCAGCCCCATACCTCTGGCGACAATGCCTTTGAGAACCTCATTGGTACCCCCGCGAAGCGTGAACGACGGTTGCCTCAAAAGGCTGTCGGACAGCAAGTTCTGCAATTCGTCCCCGGCATCCGGTTTCATCTGGATAGGCCAGAACTCACGCAAACGTTCAATGACATCCTGCTCCAGACGCGTTCCCAGATCCTTCACCAGGGCGGCCTCCACATCTGGTGACTGTCCCTGGCCAAGTAACGCCGCCACGCCCAACGACATGGCGCGCAACCCACGAATACGTGCCAGAATGCTGCCAACGACTACGGCCTGCCGCTTCTCCATCGATGCTGCCCCCCGCTGAATAGCCTTTTCCAGGGCAATAAAAGTACTCAGAAAACGTTCTGGGCCTGAACGTTCCAGGGCAAGTTCACTGGTGATCTGCTTCCAGCCTTCGCCCACCGCTCCAAGCACGGCATCGTCGGCAACAAACACTTTTTCAAAATGACTTTCATTGAAGTGCTCCACGCCGCTCATGTCACGGATACCCCGAACGGTGACCCCCGGCGAATCCAGCGGCACCAGAAACTGGGTCAGGCCGTCGTGGCGTTTCCGGTCGTCCCGCTCTCCGGTGCGTGCCAATACCGTCATGTACTGGCAGTGGTGGGCGCCGGAAGACCACAGCTTGGTGCCGGTAATTTCCCAGCCGCCCTCGACACGATGCGCACGCGTCCGCACCGAAGCGAGATCCGAACCCGATTCCGGCTCGCTGAGCCCCAGAGCGATGAAACATTCGCCGGCTGCAATACGAGGGAGAATAGTACGTTTCATCTCTTCCGTGCTCGTTGCCAGGATCAGCGGACCGCTCTGGCGATCGGCGATCCAGTGCGCATGTACAGGTGCACCTGCAACCAGCAGTTCCTCTGTGATGACGTAGCGATGCAGGGCACTGAGCTCCCGGCCGCCGTACTGTTTTGGCCACGTCACACCAATCCAGCCGCGCTGCCCCAGTTTGCGGCTGAATGCGGGATCGATACCGGCGCACCAGCAATCTGTCGTGGGGCGAAAGCTGCCATTGCGAATTTCGTCCTGCAGGAACGAACGGACGTCTTTACGGAGTTGATCGACACTGTCATCAATCTCGGGGGCGGGAAAATTAAAACGGATACTATCCATAATCACCACAACCTCAAAATATCACTCATTACCGTCGGAAATCATCTTCCTGAGCTCTGACTTAAGAATCTTGTTAACTGCCGATACCGGAAGCGGCTGCTCCATGAAGGTCACCCCCGTGGGGCACTTGTAATGGGCGATGCGCTCCCTGCAGTAACGGATAATATCGTCCTTACTTACCACCGCATCATCGGCCAGCCTTACCACGGCATGAACAGATTCGCCCCACTTTTTATGAGGCACACCAATAACCGCAGACTCTTTAATGTCAGGATGGCGCGATAGAATATTTTCAATTTCTATTGGATAGACATTTTCCCCGCCACTGACAATCATGTCTTTGATCCGTCCCACCAGGAACAGGTAGCCATCCTCGTCCAGGTAGCCGCTGTCCCCGGTGTAATACCAGCCATCCTGAAGCACTGCGGAGGTTAATTCCGGCGCGCGCCAGTAGCCCTTCATGATGCTTGCGCCCTTTACGGCAATTTCACCCACCTCACCGACACCCAACACTTGACGCTCTACGTTGACGATACGGACCTGGTTATGGAAGACCGCCCGCCCAACCGATTCGAGCCGTGGTAAACGGGCCGCCTCGAGAGAGTGATCCTCACCATCCAGCACCGTCACCACGGGGGACGCTTCTGTCATTCCGTATGACTGAGCAAAGGAGACTGTCGGCAAAAGTTTCAGCGCTCGCTCCATTAACGCCACCGGAATGGGCGATGCGCCATAGGTGATCATCCGCAGACTGGACAAATCAAACTCGGCAAATCGAGGGTGATCAAACATCAACTGCAGCATGGTTGGCACCACCTGCATGGTATTGATGAGATGACTTTCCACGGTCCGCATGGTGTCCAGCACATCAAACCTGGAAAGAATCACCGTGTGGGTGCCCATCATGGTGGCGGTATAGACCCGTGAACCGGCAGCGGTGTGGAACATGGGCCCCGCCAGCAAATGGGTTTCTCTCTCGATCAGCCGGTAAAATGGGATACCGCCAAGCGCATTGGTGAACAGGTTGATATGTGTCAGCATGACACCTTTGGAGCGTCCCGTTGTGCCGCCTGTGTAGAAAATAATCAGGGTATCATCGTTGCCGCTGGGCTGAAGCTCCGTTTCTACAGCACTCAACAACAGTTCCTCATGACTCAGGAAACCCTCCGGTACAGCTCCCTCCCCCGAATACACCAGAGTCTCCAGCCTGGGACATGCCCGGCTGATCGCCCCGGCGTGCTCAACGTGATGGCTGTCGACCAGCAACACCGTTGGTTCGGCATCCTCGACACACTCAATCATTTCGCCCTCGGACAGGCGGAAGTTTACCGGCACCGCAACAGCTCCTGCCATCGGTGCAGCGAAGAAGAGTTCAAAGCACCAGTGGGAGTTGTAGCCAAGGTAGGCTACCCGAGCCCCCGGTCCCACTCCCTGGTTCGCCAATGCCCGGGCCAGACGCTGGCAGCGCTCATACGTCTCAATCCAGGTGTACGAATATCCCTCGTAAGTCACCGAAGGACTATCGGGCCAGCGGCCCGCTGCCTTCTCCAGCAGGTTCACCACCGACACTGCATACGCACTCTCAGCTAACATCAATCCAGTTCCTTGCAGCCATTGAAAACGAACCCCTGACCTTTGTTACCCTTCATCATCCCATGCTGTGTGGAATCAGCAGGGAGATAATGGGGAACGAAACCAGCAGCGCCAGCACAATAAGATCCGCCACCAAGAACTTCATAACACCGAAGAAGATCGTGTGTACCTTGATCTCTTTCGTCACCACACTATTAATGACGAAGACATTCATGCCGAGGGGCGGCGTCACCAATCCAATTTCCAACAGCTTGACCACCACAACGCCAAACCAGATCAGATCCATACCCATGCCTTCCACCAGTGGAATCACAAAGGGCAGGGTCAGCAGCATGGTGCCGATGGAATCCAGGAACATGCCCAACACCACATAGAGCAACACAATGCTAAAAAGCACCATCCAGTTTTCCAGCCCGAGGCTAGCAACGAAGTCTACGAAGGCCCCCGTCACGCCGGTAAGGGATACAAAGGAAACGAATATCTTGGCGCCAATGGCGATGAAGAACAGGGATGCGGACTGGAACGCCGTCTCCTTCATGGAGCTCAGGAAATCCTCCCAGGTCAGGCGGCGGGACAGAACCCCAAATGTCAGCGCAAACACCAGGCAGATAGCGGCGGCCTCGGTGGCAGTGAAGAAACCGCCATAGATACCACCGATGATGATCGTCATCAGCATCAGCGCCGGCCAGCCCTTGATCGCGGCTTTCAGCCGGTCACGACCGGTAAAGTTCAGGTCTTTCGGAGCCGGGGCATCGCCCGGCTTCAGCATGGCCCAGATAACGACCACAATAATAAAGCCGGTAATCGTCAGAATGCCTGGCAAAACGCCTGCCAGAAACAGCTTGTTTACCGACTGCTCCGTAAACATGCCATACAGAATAAACAGGACACTCGGAGGAATCAGGGACCCCAGCGTGCCCCCCATGGCAACGGTGGAGGTCGCAAGCTGCTTGTTGTACCCAAAACGCAGCATTTCAGGCACACAGATACGCCCCATGGAGGATGCACAGGCCAGGCTGGAACCCGTGATCGCGGAGAACCCCCCGCAACCGAACAATGACGCGATCGCCAACCCACCCGGCATTTTTGCCAGCCACACCCGAACCGCCTCGTAGATGTCTGTGGTAATACGGGAATGATAGGCAATGTGCCCGGCCGCAATGAACAGCGGGATCATGCTCAGCGAATAGGAATGGATAAAATCAAAGGCATTGGACTCGATCAATGCCATGGCAGGGCGCAGACCGCGCTCAAACATGAACTCGCCACCCGGCCGCCACGCGTAGGCCAGCAGCGAGCACACCGACGCCACGCCAACCAGCACGTAGGCGATGGGTACCCGCAGAATCATCAACACCAGCGCGGCCCCAAAGCCCCAACTGCCAATAACGGACGGTTCCATTAGTGCTCGGCCTCATCTGCGGTTTCCGGCTGTTTGCGATTGATGACGCCCAGGGCCTCCAGGCCGTCATGGAGAGCCAGATCAATCAGCCGTACAAAAAACAGGAAATAACCCAGAAAGAACAGGGTGTGCCCCGGCCACTTGGGCAGCTCCAGTAGGCCAAAAAAATAGGAGCCGGACTCGAAAGCATCAACCACGGAAATAAACGCCGCGAAGGTAATCGGTGTCACCGCAATCAAACCCACAAACACGGTCAACACATTTAACAGCTGCTGTACCTTTGGCCCCAACAACTGGGTGAAGATTTCCACGGCAATAAAACCACGATCAGCGGCCACGAATGCCAGCGGTAATACGAGTGCACCAATCATCAGTTCGCCGACAATCACGACCTCATCCGGTATTCCGGAAGAAGCAAATGTCCGTAACAGAACGCTGCTGGCTATGACGACGCATAGACCTAGAATACACACCACAGCGATCAGCAAAAACACGTTCTCCAGCCAGGCCAGAGTGCCCCTTGCACACCTCATCACTCCCAGGGGAGCAGTCGATGAGCCTTCAGACTGCAGTCGTTCCGAACGCTCGGTGACGACCATATGCACCTCCATAAGAACCCGTCCGAACCCGGACGAGTCCCGATTACTGAAAAGTTGTTTATTGTTGTCAAATCAGTGTAGGTTACCCAGGATCTGCCGATGGCTTTGCCACCGGCCGTGGGCCTCACGACTTCAGTCAATCAGCTCCGGTTCCACGGGTAACCGTTTTCGTCCAGCTCCGCCTGATACTTGGTTAACAGGGACTGATACTCGTCCCAGATGGCCTGGCCATTTAGACCGGCCCTATTCATATCCGCAATCCATGCATTAATGTATTTTTCTGATTCGTCAAACAGTTCAGCGCGACTTTCGTCCGACCATTCAATAACTTCGACCTCATTACCCAGTTCACCAGTAGGCAGCTTTTCGATCACTTTCTGGTTGTCAGCAATCACCCTTTCGGCAAAGGAATCGACCATTTCGGAGCCCACCTGTCGCAAAAGTTTCTGCTGCTCACTTGTCAGGTCATCCCAGGCCCATTTGTTCATAACCATGGCGAAACCGGCGATCTGGCCCCAGTTAGTGAGTGCCACGCTGGTAGTAACCTCCGGGGTCTTGAATGCCCGCATGGCGTATAGGTAGCCACCAGAACAGTCCACCAGCCCGGTATCCAGGGCCTGATACACTTCGGAGTAGCTGAGGTTCACGATGTTTGCGCCAGCGTCGTCGAGAACATTGGCATAGATGGAGGTGGCCCGAATTCTCTTACCGGCAAAATCCTCCAGCTTCTCGATTCGCACGCCACCCCCACATTCGAACTCTATCGCGCTGGTAGTGTAGTTAGTGATGTATACTACTCCGGCCTCTTCAAACTCGTGCTGCAACTGCTCGTTGGTAGTCATCAGCTCATACATGGCCCGCATACCAACCCAGGAATCGGCCTGCGGCACCGGAATATCACCAACACTCAGAGCCCGCATTTTCTGTGGCTCATAGGCGGCCAGCACCGACCCCATATCGGCGGCTCCAGAACTGACGCCACCGAGAATCGCTCTATACTTTAGCAGCGCACCACTCCAGTGAATGTCCAGCTTCATGTTGCCACCGGACTGCGCCTCCAGTTGATCTGCAAAAAACTGAATTGCCTCTGCCCGAGCCCCGCGGTTTGGAATTGATGCGGCGAAACGAAATGTAGTCTCTGCCATTGCATGACCTAATGTAGCAAGCGAGAGTACGGAGCCAAGAGCCCAAAATTTCAACGTTTTTTTGGCAGTCATTGCTTTTAACCTCTTGTTATTCAAAGTACGGCGTGGTTGCCCACACCTCTCTCAATGGTCCATCCAAAGCCAAACAGCTTGAAGTCGAACGTGCTCTCTAAATGTCAGCTCTGCCAAGGGTAGCCATTAACCTCGAATTCGGACTGATACTGCTCGAGCAGTCCGATGTACCTGTCCCAGATCCGCTGTCCATCCATTCCACGACGATTTGCGTCCTGAATCCAGCTATCACGGAACGGGAGCGTGGCTTCGAGAATCTTCTGGCGCTCTTCGGGCGCCATCCGGATTACCGGAACCACCTTGCCAAAACCTCCGTTCGCAAGGGTTTTGGCCACCTCCTCTGCATGCCCGATCGTCAGACGGGCAAAGTGATCAATCATTTTTGATCCGGCTTGCAGCATAATGGCCTGCTGCTCGTCATTTAAATCGGACCATGCAAACTTGTTGATCACAATGGCAAAACCAAGCAGCTGCCCCCAGTCGACCCGGGTCACTGTCTCTACCACTTCATAAGTCTTGTAGGCTTCCATGCCGTAAAAGTAACTGGCCAGGCAGTCGACCAGGCCGGTATCCAGTGCCTGATAAACTTCACCATAAGTTATGCTAACAGTGTGAGCACCCAGTTCCGTCAGCACTTTGGCATAGGTGCCGGTGGCCCGAATACGCTTGCCCTTGATATCATCAACGGTGCGAATCTGATTATCCTCGGTGCACTCGAACTGGACGCCGGTTGTACTGAAGTTGCTGAGATAGACGAGCGACTGATCGGCGAGGGACTGTTGAAGTTGGGACGCTGAGGTCATCAAGTCGTACATGGCCCGCATACCAACCCAGGGATCAGCGTATTCAAGTGGAATATCGCCAATAGCCAGCGCCTTGAGCTCCTGAGGCTCCAATAGAGAAAGCACAGAGCCAAGATCGGCACTACCCGCAGAGACACCATTCATGACACTACTCCACTTGAGCAGCGCACCACCCCAATGGATATCAACCTTGATGTCGCCACCTGACAGGCGCTCAACTTCATCTGCATAAAACTGCACGGCTGCAGCGCGGGTACCGCGGTTAGGCCCTGGTTCTGCGTAACGCAGCACAACCTCAGCGGAGGCCTGGGCAGCCCCGGCCATCGCCAGGACAAACCCGAAGGTCAGCGACTTGAATTTTGTTATCATGATGTTGTTCCTCGTATGGGGTTTTGTTTTTGTTGGATGTGGCGGATGACACGCATCCACTTCACAGGATCAAGCTACCACCGCAAAGCAATATCAACAACGTCCCATATTTTATAAATTCCATGCCAGACAGGCATGACTTGACGGACGTCAATCTACGGGAACACCCTCCTCATTTTCGCCTCCCAGGACATAGCGAAAGGTGCCTTGGCCTGTCGCGATCAGAAGCTCTCCGCAAGTAATTCTTCCTTGGACGAAAAATATCTTCCTGCCGCGGCTGACCATCTCAGCTTCGATCCGCACCACCCCTGCTTGCAATGGATTCATGAAATGGGTGTTAAGCGATATCGTAATGCAACGCCTGACGTTGCCGGGCACCGAGCAGTATGTTCCGCAAAGCCCTGCGGCACTATCCAGCAAGGACACAAATACCCCACCGTGAACAAAACCATTACGATTGAGATGACGTTCAGTCATCTCTGCGGTAATGACAGCACGACCAGGCTCCCAGTCAGTTACGGAAAACCCTAGAACTTCCCGAAAACCGCTCATATTTGAATCTTCAAACTGTAAGTTTGCGTCACTCATATTACTCTCACAATCTGTTGGCCATGAATGATGTCGCTACGGTTATCCTTTTTGTAAAATCCGGATTGCAAGATCACCAGGAATGGGACTCAACGCTATCACTATGCCTGCATTGGCGCAGTTATAATTTATCTATATTTTCCATGCCGATCGGATATGCCAAAAGTCAGATTAAAGAGCAATTCCGGGTTACTTTTAAATACCGATAGATCAGTCGACAAATCGCCAAAAGACAATAACATCTGGAGTAATCATGGCCGATACAATACATGAGATAAACAACAACATTCTGACCATTACCTTGAATAGACCTGACCGCCTCAATGCGATGAGCAACGAGATGCGCACGGAGTTACTCCGGCTGCTTACAAAACAGGAGTCAGACCTGAATGTTCGCACCATTGTAATCCGCGCCAACGGCCGAGGATTCTGCAGCGGCGCCGATGTCCAGCCGGATGAAATCCTCACCCGGCGCACAACCATTGGTGACCAGGTGGAAAACGGAATCAATCAGATCATCAGGCGGCTGACCAGCCTGCCGGTGCCGGTCATAGCTGCCGTCAATGGCCCTGCTGCAGGCGCGGGCGTAAGCCTTGCCCTGGCCTCTGATCTTATGCTGGTGAACCGGGATGCAGCATTTCATATTTCCTTTGCCCGTATTGGCGCAGTCATGGACGGCGGCAACTCCTGGTTTATGACCCGCGCCCTCGGCCCACGACGTACAGCCGCGCTCGCACTGACCGGCGGTACCTTCGGGGCAGAGCAGGCACTTGCCTGGGGGCTGGCCCACAAAGTAGTGGACAATGATCAGCTCTGGATGGCAGCCGAGGAATTGGCCTGCGAACTGGCGTCCGGACCAACCACCGCTCTCGGCCTGATCAAGAAAGAAGTGGCGATGGCCGCGACACTGGATCTCTCCTCCGCACTTAGCCTGGAGGCCGAATGCCAGCAAATGGCCTTCAACACCGAGGATTTCGCCGAAGCAATCGATGCTCGTCATCGCAGGAGGCGGCCGGCATTCCGCGGATACTGAGCCCCGGAAAGCCCAGGAGGCCGTATGCATGCCAGCAGTATGGCAACCTCAGATCTTCCGGCCAGCCTGCTGCCAATACTTGTCACGCAGGCGACGCTTAAAAATCTTGCCCGAATCTTCCCGTGGCAGGTCTGATCCAATCTCGATGGTTTTTGGCACCTTGAAACCCGCGAGATGCTCACGGAGATAGGCTTTAACTTTGTCTACACAGATATCATTAGCGCCTTCCGCCTCAACCACCGCCATCACCGATTCGCCAAACTCTTCATCGGGAATCCCGAAGACCGCACAATCCTTGATACCCGGGTAGTTGTGCAACACCGACTCGATTTCCGCCGGATAGATGTTCACACCTCCGGAGATCACCATATCCTTGACCCGGTCTGCAATGAACAAAAAACCATCCTCATCCAGATAGCCCATGTCGCCCGAGGTGATGAAGCCATCCCGGTCAATTTCCGCCCTGGCTTCCGGTTTGCCGTGATAGGTGAAATCCAGCAACGGGAACCGGGAGTAGATTTCCCCGACGGTGTTAGGAGGCAGGCAGTTGCCCTGTTCATCCAGTATGCGGAGTTCCGCCTCCGGGACCGTCTTGCCCACGCTGCCCGGTTTCGCCAGCGCCTGCTCGGAATTGCAAGCAACCACCGCGCTGGATTCGGTAGAGCCATAGAACTCGTTGATCACCGGCCCGAACCATTCGATCATCTTGCGCTTCACATCCGCCGGACAGGGCGCCGCCGCGTGAATAATGAACTCCAGTGACGACAGGTCATACCGGTTGCGCACCGTTTCAGGCAGTTTCAGCATGCGAATGAACATGATGGGGACCATAATGCCCGCCGTCAGCTTGTAGTCCTCAATGAGCCGCAGTACTCCCTCGGCATCAAAGCGGGGGGCGATCACCAACAGATCACTGATCTTGGAAGCCTGCATGCTGTAGCCGTTCGGGGCGCTGTGATAGAGCGGACCGGGCACCATGCAGCGAGCCCCGGGCGCGCAGCCGTAGACCCTGGAGCGAAAATCACGCATCTGTGCCGCGCCTTCCTGATCCAGGGTAACGCGGCGCACACCCTTGGGATGTCCGGTTGTGCCCGAGGTATACAACATGGATGACGGTCCCGCCTGCGCCGGTTCCGCGATAGGCTCCTCGGCAGCCAGCCAGGTCTGCCAGTTGGTCTGTCCCTCCGGTACGGCGCAGGCGTCCGGATCCAGATCAAACGCCGCCCGGATGTCCTCCGGTGTTTCCACCACCAGGCACTGGACATCGCCAGGGATGGCCTGATGAATCCGGCGCCACAGGTCGGCATGGATCACCATGACCCTGGCACCGCAATCCTTGAGGATATATTCCAGCTCTTCCCCGGCCAGATGCCAGTTGATAGGAACGCCATAGGCCCCTACATAATTCGCCGCATGGTTGGCCGTCAGGAACGGAATATCATTGCGCATGAAGATGCCGACACAATCGCCCGGCTGCACGCCCATACGCTTGAAACCGTTGGCGGCCTGACGGATGTTGTGCTGGAATTCTTCATGGGTCAGGTGCCTGCTGCCACAGACAATGCCTTTGAACGACGCCTTATCGATTGTTGTATTTGTCACTGCGTGTCTCCTGTGAACTTCCTCGCTCCCCTTACCCGGCTCAGCGCCCGGTAAACTTCGGGGGTCTCTTTTCGTTGAATGCCCTGACACCCTCGACCCAGTCCTCGGCCATGGCGCTGTCACCGAAGGTTTCGGCCTCCGACTGCAGCTGTTCTTCCAGGGAGTTGTCCGACGACTCAAGGATCAGCTTTTTGATGTTGTCGTAGGCCTTGGTGGGCCCGCTGGCCAGTCGTTCTGCCAGAGTCCGGGTTTCGGATTGCAGCTCTTCAGTTGCCACCACCCGGTTGATCAGCCCCATGTCCAGAGCCTGCCCGGCGGTATACCGATCCCCGAGCAGTGCGATTTCCATCGCTCTCTTGGTGCCGACCAGGCGCGGCAGATAATAGGAGGCGCCACCGTCCGGGCTGCTGGCAATGTGGGAATAAGCCAGGGTGAAAAACGCGTCCTCGGCCGCGACCACGAGATCACAGCACAGCGCCAGGCTGACCCCAGCGCCGGCCGCCGCCCCGCGAACGCTGGCAATGATGGGTTTGCGCAGGCGCCGCATGGTGTACATGATCGTGTTGAGACCGTGGATGCGATTCACAAAGGTCAGTCGACGCTGTTGCGGTGTGAGCTCGGTGAACTCCATGAACGACTTCACATCGCCACCGGCCAGGAAGTGTTCACCCGCCCCCCGGAGAACCACACAACGGACATTGTCGTCCGCTTCCAGAGTCTGGAGCGTCTCAAGCAGTTTCTGCCGCATCTCGATCGAAAGCGCATTGCGGGCTTCCGGACGATTCATGGTCAGATAGGCAACGTTGTTTTCTACTTCGTAGAGTAAATGGGTCATTCTGTTATCGTCCTCCTGAACAGGCCTTGCCGGTGCGACGGATCGTCAACCACACGCCGACTGCGCCCGCATCTCGTCAAGTTGTTCAGCGCTATACCCCACTTCGGCCAGTACCGCATCGGTATCGGCGCCGTAAGGCCGGGCTTCATGCCGGACAGAAGGCTCCGTGCGACTGAACCTGGGTGCGGGTGCCGGCTGTTTGATACCGCCTACATCCACATAGGTCTGACGAGCCAGGTTGTGGGGGTGTTTCTGGGCTTCCTTCAGATCGAGGACCGGTGCAAAGCAGATATCGGTCCCTTCCATCAACTCACACCACTCATCCCGGGTTTTCTGCAGGAACACGTCCGCAATGGCCTGCTTGAGCTCGGGCCAGCGGGATCGGTCCATCTGTTGCCCGAAACGCTCGCGCGGCAGGTTGGCCACCTCAAGCAGCTGATTGTAGAACTGGGGTTCGATGGAGCCGATCGAGATGTATTTACCGTCGCGGGTTTCATAGGTGTCGTAGAAGTGGGCGCCGCCATCAAGCCGATTGGTGCCCCGCTCCAGGGAATGGCGCCCCATCTCATAGGCCGTGTTGAACATCGACATCAGTACGGCGGAACCATCGGTCATGGCGGCGTCGATGACCTGGCCCTTGCCTGATGTCCGTGCTTCAAGTATCCCCGACACGATGCCCAGAGCGAGGAACATGCCGCCACCACCAAAGTCGCCGACCAGATTCAGCGGCGGCACCGGCTTCTCTCCCGGACGGCCTATAGCATGAAGCGCCCCGGTAAGAGAGATATAGTTGATATCATGCCCGGCGGCCTGCGACATCGGGCCATACTGCCCCCATCCCGTCATGCGCCCGTAGATCAGTTTCGGGTTACGCTCAAGGCACTGCTCGGGGCCGATACCCAGTTTCTCGACCACCCCGGGGCGGAATCCTTCAAACAGGGCATCGGCACTTTCCACCAGCTTCAACAGGGCCTCGACACCGGCCTCGCTCTTGAGGTTGAGGGAAATGGATCGTTTGCCCCTGCGACTGCAGTCCAGTGCGGGCTTCTCTGCCTGAGCACCAATGCGCTCCACGCTGATCACTTCTGCGCCCAGGTCCGCCAGCACCATGCCGCAGAACGGCCCGGGGCCGATACCGGCCAACTCAATAATACGGACGCCATGTAGCGGTCCCATACCATGCCTCCCACGCCATCCCGCGGCAACCGTGCCGGCGAATGGTATTATTATGTTTAGTCAGCCCCGGCCACGACCTTCTGGTCAAACAGCCTGGCGATCTCTGGTGTGGACAGGCCGAGGGTGTCGGCAAGGATTTCCTCGGTATGCTCACCCAGTTTCGGAGCCCGCCGCACCGGCTCCCGTTCCAGTGAGGTGAAATTCAGCGGGTGATCCGGCATCAGATACTTCCCGATGCCAGGCTGCTTCACCATCTGGAACAAGGGATTGTCCGTCGAACAGTCAATATCCGACTCCACAGTTTCCTTGATGGTCTGGTACTTACCCCAGCACGCACCGGCATTGTCTAGTTCATTTGCCACCTGGCTGAATGGACGCTGCGCGAACCAGGGCTGGAATATCTCGGTAATCTGCTCCCGCCCCTGATAGCGGTCCCCTTCCTTGCGGAAATCGAGCCCCATGCGGGTTTGCAGTTCGTTGATTTCATTCGCGGTGCCGGTAACCTCAACCAGCGCCCGCCACTGGTTCGGGCTCACCCCGACCACCATCACCCGTTCGCCATCCTGGCAGGCAAAATCGTGACCATAGGTACCGTAGAGATCGTTGCCGATAGCGTCACGCTCGGTGCCGTTAATCATCGCTTCGGCGATATAACCGAGGTTACCCAGCGTTGCCAGGGCAACGTCCGCCAGGGCGATTGTCACCAACTGCCCCTCTCCGGTTTTCAGCCGATGACGTTCAGCCGTCAACAATCCCAGTGCAATCTGCTGTCCGGTGATCACATCCCAGGCCGGCAATGGATTGTTCAGCGGCGGAATCGACTTGCTCCGGCCCACACCGGTGATCGATGGAAAGCCCACCTTGCAGTTGACGGTATAGTCCAGTGCTCCTTTACCATGACGGTCGCCCTTCAGGTTCAGGTAGATCAGATCATCCCGATAAGCCTTCAGGCGGTCATAGGACAACCACCCCTTGGCCGGGAAGTTGGTCAGGAACATGCCGGCATCGTCACCGGGAGCGGTAATCAGCCGGGTCAGCAGTTCCTGGCCCTCCGGGCGCCGGAAGTCCACGGCAATGGAACGCTTGCCCTTGTTCAGGCTGTGCCAGTAAAGACTTTTCTGATCAGCGGTCACCGGCCAGCGGTTGTAATCAATGCCGCCGCCAATCGGGTCGAAGCGGATAACATCGGCCCCCAGTTGTGCCAATGTCATCCCACCCGATGGGGCCGCAACGAACGCGCTGCCTTCAACAACGCGGAATCCTGAAAGTATGCTCTGCATCAGCTGACCTCGGCATAGCCATTGTTGATCACCACCACATCGCGCTCGACAACACGACAGCGGAAGGCCACCTCATCACCATTGCGCCAGATTTCCGTGCGAATGGTCTCACCGGGATAGACCGGTGATGAAAAGCGCAGACGGATGCGATGGAACCTGGCCGGATCGTAATCGCACAAGGTCTTGAGAATGGCGTGTGTTGCTACACCGAAGGTACACAGGCCATGGAGTATGGGCGCCTTGAATCCGGCAGCCCTGGCCACTTCCGGTGAAGCGTGCAAGGGATTAAAGTCGCCGGACAAGCGATAGATCAGTGCAGCCTGGGCAAGCGTCGGCAGCTCACACATCTGGTCTGGCGCTCGCTCGGGAATCGGGTCCGGCTTGGGAGACGCAACCGCCGGGCCGCCAAAACCGCCATCGCCACGGGCCAGGGTCGTGCTGACCAGCGTGCAAAGGTCCTCTCCGGTGGCACTGTCACGCACCGTACGTTCGGAAATGATCAACGCGCCCTTGCCTTCACCCTTATCGATAATGTCGGTGATTTTGGTGGTTGCCTCAACCTGCCCGGAGGCGGGCAACGGCCTGTGCATGATCATTTCCTGACCCGCATGAAGAATCTTGACCCAGTCAATCCCGGTATCCGATTCCTTCGCCCAAAAGCCAGGATACGCCAGCACGTTTGCCAGGCTGGGCAGTGCCCTCAGGCCATCTTCGTAGACAAATTGGAGACAGTCTTCATCGAGTGGGTCGATACCCATGCCGACGCCCAGGGCATAGAGAATGGTGTCTTTCTCAGTGTAGGTGTGTTCGAGGCGCTCGAACTTGCGATTCATCAGCTTATCGTAATCGATGGCCACAATGGCGCTCCTTTGTTGTTACGTCCGTACCGAAGTATCCTTCCGGCCCCAGGGGCCGGAAGGATACTTCGGTGTCATGCAGGAATCAGAACGGATCCCAGCTGAATACATCAGCGGAACGGCTCAATGGATAGAAATCGGCTTCAAAGGCCGGCAGCACACGATCCAGAACGGTTTCCGGCGTCCACCCCTCGGAGGTG
The DNA here is from genome assembly GCF_001266795.1 of Marinobacter sp. CP1. Taxonomy (NCBI): domain Bacteria; kingdom Pseudomonadati; phylum Pseudomonadota; class Gammaproteobacteria; order Pseudomonadales; family Marinobacteraceae; genus Marinobacter; species Marinobacter sp. CP1. The sequence goes on along the minus strand of NZ_CP011929.1, from coordinate 4,223,131 downwards.
TGTGCGGAACGGAATGGGCGCGGCTGACTGAACAGGAAGATCTCGTTGTTGCGAACACCAAAGATCTGGCCCGTAACGTTCTTCGCCTGGTCGCTGCACAGGGACACTGCCAGGGTGGCAATCTTGTCCGGGGTCATTTGCTGAATCTTGGCCACCCGGGCTTTCTGCTCTTCGCTGTCGGTCGGGATACTGCCGATCAGACGGCTCCAGGCGAAGGGCGCGATGCAGTTGGAGGTCACACCAAAACGCTGCATGTCCAGCGCCATGGACTTGGACAGACCAACAACGCCCATCTTGGCAGCGGCATAGTTAGCCTGGCCGAAGTTACCGATCAGACCGGAGGTGGAGGTCATATTGACGAAGGTTCCACTACCCTGCTCACGGAAGATCGGCGCGGCTGCACGACTGACGTTGAAAGTACCCTTCAGGTGCACGGCCAGGACCGCATCGAAGTCTTCCTCGGTCATCTTGTGGAAGATCACATCGCGGAGGTTACCGGCGTTGTTGATCACCCCGTCGATGCGACCAAACGTATCAATGGCGGACTGGATGATCTTCTGACCACCTTCCCATTCGGTCACGCTGTCAAAGTTGGCAACCGCATCACCCCCAGCCGCCTTGATTTCGTCGACCACTTCCTGGGCCGGTGTGGCATCGTTACCGGAACCATCGGCGCTGCCGCCGATGTCGTTAACCACAACCTTCGCCCCGCTCTGCGCCAACATCAGCGATGTTGCACGCCCGATACCACGGCCCGCGCCGGTGACGACGATGACTTTTCCTTCAAGAAGTTTACTGTTGCTCATGACACCCTCCTACAGGTCTCTTGTTTGATTCATCAATGTTGTTCAATACAATTTGCCGGCGCTCAGGCGTTACCCACCAGGTTTCTCGCAATAACTTTCAGGGCCAGGGTTTCCTCCGCGCCCTCGAAAATCGACAGCACCCGGGCATCGACGAAATAGCGGCTGACGGCCGATTCTTCCGCGTACCCCATGCCACCGTGAATCTGCATGGCTTCCCGGGTTACCCATTCCGCAGCACGGCAGGTGAACAGCTTCACCAGGCTGGCCTCCATCTGGCCCGCCCCTTCATCCATCATCCGCGCTACCGAATAACTGAACTGGCGGGAGGCGGTAAGCGTGGCCATCATTCGCCCCAGTTTTACGCGGGTCAGTTGGTAGTCCCCCACCGCACTGCCAAACACCTTACGCTCCCGGGAGTATCCCAGCGCCTTTTCGAATGCGGCTTGCATGACCCCCGTAGCCCGGGCGGCGGTCTGGATGCGACCGCCAGCGAAACCGGCCATAGTGAAATAGAAGCCCTTGCCCCGGCCCGCTTCCTCACCAATCAGGTGGTCCGCTGGCACGAAGTAGTCCTCGAAGAACACATCGTAGGAATGCATGCCGCGGTAGCCGAGCGTGGCAATGGCTTTGCCGGAAATGGTGCCACCACCGGGCTGGCGATGGTCAAAGCGGTGGCCTGGTGTTGCCGGCTTCTCCACCAGGAACAGACTCAGCCCCTTGTGCCCCAATGCCGGGTCGGGCTCGGTGCGAGCCATGGTGACCAGCAGGCTGGCTTTGCCGGCGAAGGTGCACCAGGTCTTGCTACCATTGAGAACCCAGCCGCCCTCGACCGGCGTCGCTTTCAGACCCAGCGAGGCTACATCGGAGCCGTAGTTGGGCTCGGTAATGGCAATGGCGCACAGTGTTTCGCCGGAGGCAATACGGGGCAGCCAGGTTTCCTGCTGAGCCTGAGTGCCGCCCTGAAGCAGGGCCTTGGCGGCGATCTCCGGGCGGGTAATGAGGGAACCGGCGCCCCCCAGGGAAGCTTTGGACAACTCCTCCGTCACCACGATCATGCCGAGGCTGTCGTCCCGATCGTCCGGCTGCAGGCCGCCAAAACGCTCCGGAATACTGATTCCGAAACACCCCAGTTCAGCCGCCTGCTGAAGGATTTCGTCCGGAATATCCAAGTCTTCCCGATGGATTTGCTCGGCCAGGGGGGCCACCACGTCCGCACCGAAGCGTGCGAACATGTCCCGCACCATTTCTTTGTCTTCATTGAGCAGGGTCGGCAAGCGGGTGCTGCCACGCTCGCTGACCGTGGCGCCGACCGAGGCCAGGAACTCACCACTGCCGTACACGGAGCGCAGTTCACGGATGTCGCTGTCAGCGTAGAGCCCCGACAACTCCGCGATGTCCAGCCCCATATCGCCGGCACGGGCGATCAATCGCTGGATCACCGAACTGACCGCTTCGGAGGAAAACGCCAGCGCCGTACTGGCGGCAAGCTCGTCTTCAGTCACCGCGTCCGCTGCATAGCGGCATACGGCGTCGGAAGCGGCAAGCTCGGCGGCACAGAAAGCCAGCTCGTAGCAGCTCAACTGGTGCTTATCCAGCAGATCGGAATCCAGCTTGCCGTTCACCATGGAAAACGACTGGAGATTCTTCAGGGCCTGCTGAACATTCACTCGGACCTGACTGACACAGCGTCCCGCCTGCTCCAGAGCTGCGACCTGTTCACTGACACTCATCACGACACCTTCCCGAATCTGGTTGTTTAAGGGGCGTACCACTGTGGCCGGACGCCCGGCCACACACTGACCCGCCTTATTCGTAGCGACCTATAATGGAAATGCTGCAAATGTTCTGGTGAGGAAAACCACCCAGGTTATGGTTCAAGGCAAGCCGGGGATCCTTGAGCTGGCGCGCTCCAGCCCGCCCCTGAAACTGCAGGTAGTTCTCATAGATCATTCGCATGCCCGATGCGCCGATGGGGTGACCGAAGCATTTCAGGCCACCGTCAATCTGGCACGGAATCCGACCGTCGGCATCGAAGTCACCGTTAAGGACATCCCGAACCGCCTGTCCCTCATCGGACAATTGCAGATCTTCCATGGTAACCAGTTCGGTGATGGAGAAGCAGTCATGCACTTCGGTCATGCTGATTTCTTCCCGGGGCTTCGTGATACCTGCCTCATCGTAGGCGCGCTGGGCAGCAATGCGCGTGGTCTTGATGTGCGAACCGTCCCAGGTTTTGAAACCGGCTTCCTCGCCATTGGACACCGCCAATTGCAGGGCCTTGACCGACACCAGATCTGCCTTGCCCAGGCGTTTGGCAATCTCCGGCGTGGTCACGATGGCACAGGCGGCACCGTCACTGACGCCACAGCAATCGAACAGACCGATGGGCTCGGCAATATATGGCGCATTAATGGCCTGCTCTTCGGTGATCTCGCGCTGCAGGTGAGCCTTCGGGTTCTTGGCGCCATTGGCATGACTTTTCACGGAAACATGAGCCATGGCGCGCTTCAGGTCAGCCTTGTCGACACCGTGCTTGGCGCGGTAACCGCTGGCCAGTTGGGCGAATGCCCCTGGTGCGGACAGGTTCGGCCAATACATGTCATTCTCAACACCGCGAGTGCGCTGTGGCAGGCCGCCGTAACCCACGTCCTTGAGCTTCTCGACACCCAGTGCCAGCGCAATGTCGCAGGCTCCGGAAGCGACCGCATAAACCGCACCACGAAAGGCTTCGGTACCGGTCGCGCACATATTCTCCACTTTAGTAGCGGGGATATTCGGCAACCGCAGGGCTATCGACAGCGGCATGGCGCTGGAGCCAACGTTGAATGCATCAATACCGGCGCCAAACCAGGCCATCTGGATCTGGGTTTTATCGATGCCCGCATCTGCCAGACCTTCCTCAAATGCCTCAACCATCAGATCCGCAGGGCTTGCGTCCCAGCGCTCACCGAACTTGCTGCAGCCCATCCCGAGGATCGCTACTTTATCTTTGATTCCACTAGCCATTGTCATTCACCTGTCTTAGCTGCGTAAGTTATTGCTGGACCGGAGTGGCTTTCCAGAAGTACTTCCGGAAGCCCCGCTGGTTATCGAACTGACGGATACGGAAGTGCATCGACACCGGCACGCCGGTATCGATCGAGCCCGGCTCTACTTCGGTAAAGTCCATCATCAGACGGCCACCGCCCTCGAACTCAACCAGGCCGAAATACGCAGGTGGGTTCCAGTCAAAGGTCAGACGGTCAGCGGTCCAGGTCTTGACGCGGCCCTGTACGGCAGACATTGGATAATCGTCCTGACTGTCCAGTTCGCCGCACTCGGGGTTAACGCAATAATTTTCTTTTGGGATCTGAATGGTGCCGCAGCTACGACATTGGCCGCCCACGAAGCCGGTCAACAAATCCTTTCGGCGATACATGGCAGCGAGGTAACTTTGCTTGTCCATCTCACCACGCTTGCCAACCTCGCGCTCAACCAGGTTGTTGAAGCTCAGGAAACGGTTGTAGTTGGCGTCTTCACGTCGACGCGCCAGGGCGCCAGCAAAGCCGATTTTCGGCTGTCTGTCTTTGATCTTGTCGGTGGCACGGAACAGAACCGCGTCGGTGCCCTGACCAAACCCGGTCACCAGGATCAGATCACCTGCGGTCGCTTTTTCCAGCGCGGCGGCCAGTAACAGGATGGGGTGAGCCACACCGGATACACCCACGCTACCGATGTGGTTGTCCACCAGAGCCTCGGCAGGGATCCCCATCTCTTTTGAAACTGCCGCCGGTGTTCTGGCCTGATCCGATGCCAACACAAAGTGAGCAATGTCGACAGCTTTTACACCCGCCTTTTCGAGCAAGCGGGAAACAGCCTTGGGTACGCTCTTCATGTAACCTTCATCACGAATCCAGCGTTCTTCCCATTCATAATCGAGGGTCGAGTCCTCACCGCGGTAATGGTCGACGAAGTCAGTCACATAGGTTTCGCTGCCCAGGTATTCGGCAATAACTTCCTCAGCACCAACACCGAGTGCCGCGGCGCCATCACCCCAGAGCATTTCGGCACGCGAACCGCATTTGCTGCGCCGGTGCTCGGACGCCACCAACAGTGCGTTGCCGCTAACGCTGGCACCAGACTCCAGCATGGAGATCAAGGCCGATGTTCCCGCTCTCTGGGAGGCGGCAACATCCATCGTACGAAGCTGATCACCCAGATTCAGGGCCTGACTCACAACCACCGAGTTCTGGCGATCCAGGAACGGCAGTGTGGTAGACGCCAGGTACAGCGTATTGACGGATCCGGCATCGAGGACCGACAGGCAGTCCTGCCCAGCCTCGACAGCCATGGTGATGGTGTCCTCATCCCAGTTACAGACGCTGCGCTCACCCTTGGCAAGGCCGCGGAGACTGGGGTCAAACCAGTCGTTGGCATCAGCGATCGCCGCCTTGGACAAGCGGGTTCTGGGAATGTAGGCACCGTAGGCGGTTATACCAAACATGTGAATTCCTTCCTTTAGTTGTGCAATCTCAACAATCGTTAGTGGTGATTAAGAGCTCTGTGCGCCGTTAAAGCGAGCGCCCGATAACCAGCTTCATGATCTCGGAGGTGCCGCCATAGATCCGACGCACGCGGGCATCCACATACATGCGGGAAATAGGGTATTCGCGCATGTAGCCGTAGCCACCGAACAACTGCAGGCATTTATCGACGACCACCCCTTCGTTCTCGGTCGTCCAGAGCTTCGCCATGGCACCCTCTTCCGGGGTCAACACACCCTCATCACACTTCTTGATGCACTGATCGAGGTAGGCCCAGCCCACTTCCAGATTGGTTTTCATATCGGCAAGCGTGAACTGGGTGTTCTGGAACTCGAAAATCGCCTTTCCGAACGCTTTGCGCTCCTTGACATAATCCCTAGTGATGTCGAAAGCGCGCTGGGCCTCGGCCTGCGCACGACAGGCAATGGTGATTCGCTCGCGGGGCAACTCCCGCATCATGATTCTGAACCCCTCACCTTCCTCGCCGACCAGGTTGCTGATGGGAACACGCACATCCTGGAAGAACATTTCAGAGGTATCGGCCGCCTTCTGACCGATCTTGTCTAGGTTGCGACCGCGGGAGAAACCGGCGCGGTCGGTTTCGACGATAATCAGACTGATGCCACGGCCACCGGCACTGGGGTCCGTGGTACAGGCCACCAGGACAAAGTCACAGTTCTGACCGTTGGTGATGAAGGTCTTCTGGCCGTTGATAACGTATTCGTCGCCGTCCCTGACGGCCGTGGTACGGAGGTTCTTCAGGTCACTGCCGACGCCGGGTTCGGTCATGCCGATGGCGGCAATCTTTTCAGCGGTTACCATCTTTGGCAGCCAGTACTTTTTCTGCTCTTCGGTACCGGCGCTCAGCAGGTAGTAGGCAACAATGTCGGCCTGAACGGAGAAGCCGACACTGGCACCGCCAATGGCGTAGCCGGTTTCTTCGGAGAGCACCATGTTGTAGAGGAAGTCCGCCCCCGGACCGCCGTACTCCTCCGGCACACCGCAACACAGAAAGCCATTCTCCGCAGCTTTCTCCCAAAGACTGCGCGGCACCACGCTTTCCTCTTCCCATTGCTCGATATTGGGTTCGAGCTCGGCACGGAAAAAGCGGCGGACATTATCACGAAACAGCTCATGGTCACTGTTGTAGATTGACCGGTTCTGCATATTGTTATCCCCTTGAAGCGACAGAAAACCCTTGATTTGAGTAACCGTATCAGCAAGGCAAAACTACAGCAATTATATACTTTTTATATGTGCTATATTTTTTCAGCATATTATTATTAAAGAACAGACACCAAGACTAATGCATAAGTGTGGTATAGAATGCGAATAACAGATACTTAATTGTTATAGAAGAGGGATGGCATGCCTTTCAATCTGAACATCGACCTGCGCCAGCTGAACACCTTTCTGACGGTCGCCGACACCGGCAGTTTCAGTCGCGCATCCGAAAAGCTGTTTGTGGCGCAACCCGCACTGAGCCGACAGATCCGAATGCTGGAGGAAGCCCTGAACGTCGAGGTGTTTGTCCGACACGGCCGGGGGGTGGTGTTGACCGCAGCTGGCGAACTTCTTTATGAACGGGCCCACACACTGCTGCAGAGCCTGGAGCGCACCCAGGCCGATGTGACCGCCGTTGCTGGCGAGGTGACCGGCCAGGTGACATTGGGGCTCCTGCCTACCGTAGCCCATACATTCTCCGGAGCCACGATCGAGGAATATCGCAAACGCTTTCCTCAGGTCACCCTCTCGGTGAAATCCGCAATGAGCGGCACGCTACAACAGATGGTATTGCAACACCGGCTGAATCTTGCCATAACCTACAGCCACCACGGCAGCCAGAAAAATCTGCGCTACCGGCCATTGATCGAAGAGCGCTTTTACCTGATCTCGCCCCCCGGCACCAAGGTCTCCAAGCTCTCCGAGATTACCCTGGATGAAGTAATGGATCTGCCGCTCGTACTGCCGGAAGAAAAACATGGTTTGCGTGTACGAATGGAAAAAGAGGCGGCGGAGCGCAATAAAAGTCTGAACCTGGCACTGGAAGTCAGCGCCTGGCCGATGCTGACGGACATGGTAAGGCGGGGACTGGGTTACACCATCCTTTCATCAGCAGCGGTCCACGACATGGCCTCAAGATCCGAAGTCGTCGCCATCCCCATCACCTCTCCGGAGATCAGCAGAACCCTGGCGATTGTCACTCCGATGGACCTTCCCTCTTCCGTGGCCACCCTCAAGCTGGCGGAGATCATCATGCAGCAAGTGGCGATACAGGTGCAGGCCGGAATCTGGAATGGAAAATTGTTATTCGATCCAAAGGAGATTGGCGACACCCGTAAAAACCAAATATTGCATGAGGATGCATAGAAAAACCGGATAGATAGGGTCTGCCAATGTCGGAATCAGTAGCCAGCCATATAAACGGGGCATAGGTATTATCGAATATAGATAATTGTTGGAGTACATATCTACTGTTACTTTTCAGGCGCTACCTGACGTACAAGGATAATTTCATGAAGTCGTCAGTCAGGGTACGCCTGTGTAGATTTTCGATATTCCAACAATAATTTTGGAGATAACCCCCTATGCCCAATAATAAATTATTCACAGCCATCAAACTGACTACAGCCGCCATCGCACTGGGTGTCGCTGGACAGTCGGCCGCTATCGGATTTACCGCCGGCGATGCAACCGTTGATATTTATGGCTATGCACGACTCAACGCCTCCTACGATATTGATGAAGATATCAGTCGCTCCACCGGCACCCGCTCAGGCGACTTCAGTAAAGTGAACACCGGCGCAGCAGAAGACAATGAAGCTTCCGGTTATTTCGGTGCCGATGCTGTTCAATCAAGGCTCGGTGTTCGCACGACGCTCCCGAATGATGTAAAAATTACCATTGAAGGTGACTTTCGGACCAGCACCAGCACCGTCCGTCTTCGCCACGCTTTTGGTCAGTACAAAAACTGGCTTATGGGGCAGACTTGGTCAAACTACACTGCGTTCACTGGCGCCACCTCTGTCCTAGAATTCGACGGAGTAGCAGGCAACGCAGGCTTATACAGCCGAACTACTCAAGTACGTTAAACCACTGGCGGTTTGTCACTGGCTGCTGAAGATTCCAAAGCCAGCATCACTGATGGTAGTGCCTCAGTAGAGACCAAACAAAGCATCCCTACCTTTACTGCACGCTATACCGGAGAGTCAGGGCCGGTTGCGTTTTCCACAGCGGCACTTGTCCAGCAAGTTGGTTATGACACCGGCACCAAAGACGATGCGGCATTGGGCTTTGCTGTCTTCGGTTCGGCCAAGTTCAACGTAACCGATACGGTCAGCATTCAGGGCAACGTCAACTATACCGACGGCGCCAACGGCTACCTGTGGCGCTCAGGCACCAACTACTATGGTGAAGATGCCTATGTGGACGCCAACGGCGACGTAGAAACCATTACCGGCTACAGCGCTAACCTGGGCACCAGCATCAAGGCCGGCCCGGGTGCATTCAACATTGTTTATGGTTTCACCACTATGGATTGGGACGACGCTGTCGATGATGGCCTGGCCGTGGGTGACAAACACGAAACCAACACCAACGCTTTCGTTAACTACCAGTGGAGCCCAGTGAAAAGCGTAAATCTCGGCGTTCAGTATGGCTACTTCGAGGTGGAGAAAGTAAACGGTGACGATGGCGATGCAAGCCGAGTGATGTTCGCGGCCCAGTACAATTTCTGAGTCAGTCACTGAAAGGGAAAACACCCGGGCCCGACAGGCCCGGGTATTGTAGGGCTATACGGTTACCGGACCTCTCCGACTGACCCTCCGCAACCCGAACTCCCCTTGGCTTTACCTGACTCCGATTTATACCGTCAAGCGCAATGGCCGACTGCTTGCGTCTGCATCCGCACGGGATTTCACCTGACTTCTTGGAACCGAAACCGGCACCTGAAAACTGGAGAATTGGATGAAAGTTCTAGTCACCGTAAAACGAGTAATCGACTACAACGTAAAGGTGCGCGTCAAGCCGGACAACACCGGTGTTGATCTCGCCAACGTCAAGATGGCAATGAACCCGTTCTGCGAAATCGCTGTTGAAGAAGCGGTTCGCCTGAAAGAGAAGGGTGTTGCCAGTGAAATCGTGGTGGTGTCCATTGGCCCGAAAGCCTGTCAGGAGCAGCTCCGTACGGCTCTTGCATTGGGTGCGGACCGGGGCATCCATGTCGAAACCGACGAGGAGGTTCAGTCTCTCGAAGCGGCCAAGCTGCTGAAGGCTGTTGTTGAGAAAGAAGAGCCAAAGCTGGTCATTCTTGGCAAGCAGTCCATCGATTCCGATAACAACCAGACTGGCCAGATGCTGGCCGCGCTGACCGGCATGGGTCAGGGCACCTTCGCTTCCGAAGTGGTTGTGGAAGGCGACAAGGTTAACGTAACCCGTGAGGTAGATGGTGGTCTGATGACCCTTTCCCTGAACCTCCCTGCGGTTGTCACCACCGACCTGCGTCTGAACGAGCCGCGCTACGCTTCTCTGCCGAACATCATGAAGGCCAAGAAGAAGCCGCTGGACAACATGAGCCCGGCCGATCTGGGTGTCGACATCGCTCCGCGCCTTTCCACCCTGAAGGTTGAAGCGCCTGCTTCCCGTCAGGCGGGTGTGAAAGTGGCCGACGTTGCCGAGCTGGTCGATAAACTGAAGAATGAAGCGAAGGTGATCTAAATGAGCATCCTTGTAATTGCTGAACATGACAACAGCAGCCTGAAACAGGCTACCCTGAATGTTGTAGCGGCTGCCAAGGCCATCGGCGGAGACATCGACGTACTGGTTGCCGGTGAGAACTGTGGTGCGGTAGCTGAAGCAGCTGCCAAGGCCGAAGGCGTTAACAAGGTACTGGTTGCCGACAACGCCGCTTATGGTCACTTCCTGGCCGAAAACCTGGATGAGCTGGTTGCCGAAGTAGGCAAGGGCTACAGCCACATCCTGGCTGCTGCTGGCACCGTGGGCAAAGACTTTATGCCACGTGTTGCTGCACTGCTGGACGTTGCCCAGGTTTCCGACATCATGCGTGTGGAGTCCGAAGACACCTTCGTTCGTCCGATCTACGCTGGTAACGCCATTGCCACTGTAAAATCCAGTGACAGCATCAAGGTTGTTACTGTTCGTCCGACCGCGTTCGACCCGGTTGCTGGTGAAGGTGGCTCCGCTGCTGTTGAACAGCTAGACGTTGTAAAAGACGCTGGCCTGTCCCAGTTTGTAAGCGAAGAGCTGGCCAAGTCTGACCGTCCTGACCTGGCAAGCGCCGGTATCGTTGTTTCCGGTGGTCGCGGCATGCAGAGCGGCGACAACTTCAAGATGCTTGAGCAGGTTGCCGATCTGATGGGTGCCGCTGTTGGCGCATCCCGTGCTGCTGTTGACGCTGGTTTCGTACCGAACGACATGCAGGTTGGCCAGACCGGTAAGATTGTTGCTCCACAGCTGTACATCGCCGTGGGCATTTCCGGTGCCATCCAGCATCTGGCTGGTATGTCTGATTCCAAGGTGATCGTTGCGATCAACAAGGATGAAGAAGCGCCGATCTTCCAGGTTGCTGATTACGGCCTCGTTGCGGATCTCTTCGAAGCTGTACCCGAGTTAGAGACTGAACTCCGAAACGCGGTGTAGATACTCAGGGGGTTTTTGCGTCGTTGTTGTACCCCTCTTTTGCCCCCGCCATGGGGGCCTTTTTGGTGCGCCCGACACGGGCGCACTCCTGGAGGTGCAAGTCCTCCCGTGAGCTGGCCACAGCGAACGAAGTGAAGCGCAACTGCGGAAGGGTGACCGACCGTGGGGAGGAAGCGTGGAGCGTAAACCGTGAGCCGATGAACAAGAATCGGATATGAGGCACTGCCAAGCAGGGCGAGCGGGCCAAAAGCCGCGAAGCTCTTGTGGCCAAGGCGAAGTGGTGTAAATCCGGCGGTTGTGCGGCGAAGGAGTGTGTTCTTACCCGGGGAGATCTCGCCTCATGCCTGAAAGGGCGACGTGGCAACACGGAGCGAGAAGTCAGCAGAGGCCATAGTAACCGCTAACACAGGGCGAAGGGCCGAACGAGAAGGAGCGTCAAACGCCTTGTCGATGAGCACTGTACGGCATCAGATGCCCGCGCCAGCGGGGCGGATCGCGCAACGGACAGGTGAAGCCTTGCCGAAGGCGATGAGCGATGAAGCAGGACTCCCGCGACAAGAACCGGAAGGCGCAGGGCGAAGCCTGCTTGAGCAGGCGTTCGCACGAGAGAATATGCAGCGGGCATGGAAGCGCGTGAAGGCCAACAAGGGAGCGGCAGGTGTGGACGGGTTGGACATTGCCCAAACCGCGGAACACCTGCGATGGGCGTGGCCTGAGCTTCGCCAGCACCTGCTGAGCGGCGCCTACCAACCACAGCCCGTCCGTCGGGTAGGCATCCCGAAGCCGGACGGCAGTGAGCGGGAACTGGGCATCCCCACCGTCACTGATCGTCTGATTCAACAGGCACTGTTGCAAGTGCTGCAACCTCTGATTGATCCCACCTTCAGCGAGCACAGCTACGGCTTCCGCCCGGGCCGTCGGGCCCACGACGCCGTGTTGGCTGCGCAGCGTTACGCCCAACAGGGCCGCCATATCGTGGTGGACGTCGACCTGTCGAAGTTCTTCGACCGGGTCAACCACGACATCCTGATCGACCGCCTGAAGAAACGCATAAACGACCCCGGCGTTATCCGGCTGGTTCGTGCGTACCTGAACGCGGGCATCATGGACGGTGGTGTGGTCATGGATCGGCACGAGGGCACGCCGCAAGGCGGGCCATTGTCGCCGTTGTTGGCCAACGTTCTGCTGGACGAGGTGGATAAAGTGCTGGAACGCCGGGGGCACTGCTTCGCCCGTTACGCCGATGACTGCAACGTCTACGTTCGCAGCCACAAGGCGGGAGAACGGGTCATGCAGTTACTCCGCCGCTGTTATGGAAAGTTGCGTCTGGTGATTAACGAAGCCAAGAGCGCGGTGACCAGCGTGTTCGGGCGCAAGTTCCTCGGCTATGCCCTGTGGCAAGGGAGGAACGCTGAGGTTCGACGCGCGGTATCCACCAGGGCGTTACAGGCGTTCAAGCTCCGGATCCGGCAACTGACCCGGGGATCAGGGGGTCGCAGTATTGAACAGGTGGTAGAGCAACTCCGCCGATACCTGCTCGGCTGGAAAGGGTACTTCAGGCTGGCGCAAACGCCACGCATCTGGCGATCACTGGATGAGTGGATACGTCGTCGTCTGAGAATGCTCCACCTCCGGCAGTGGCGGCGGGGTAAGACGATCTACCGGGAGCTGGTCCGGTTGGGTGCCAGTTCCTGGGTGGCTGAATCTGTGGCGGCTCTGAGTCGCCGCTGGTGGCACAACAGTCGCTCTGCCATCCACAATGTCCTGACGATTGCCTACTTCGACCGGTTGGGAGTGCCGAGACTCTCGTGAACCCTCAACGTCTCGAACCGCCCGGTGCGGACCCGCATGCCGGGTGGTGTGGGAGGGGTGGAGCCTCATGGCTCCCCCCTATCCCGATTTTTTATATCCTGAGGAAACAATTATGGAACGCGAATCGATGGAATTTGATGTTCTGATCGTCGGCGGCGGCCCGGCGGGCCTGTCGGCAGCGTGCCGTGTCATGCAGTTGGCACAGGAAGCTGGCGAGGAACTCACCGTATGCGTGGTAGAAAAAGGGTCTGAGATCGGCGCTCACATTCTGGCCGGTACCGTATTCGAGCCCACTGCCCTCAACGAACTCTTCCCCGACTGGAAAGATAAAGGCGCTCCGCTCAACACGCCGGTTACCCGTGACGACATTTTCCTGCTGAAGAACCAGGAAAACGCCACCAGGATTCCCAATGCGTTTGTGCCCAAGAACATGCACAACCATGGCAACTACATTATCAGCCTGGGTAACCTCTGCCGCTGGCTCGCCGAACAGGCTGAGCAACTGGGCGTTGAAGTCTACCCCGGCTTTGCCGCCGCCGAGACCATTGTTGAGGATGGCCAGGTAAAAGGCATTATCACCGGCGATATGGGCGTTGCCCGCGACGGTTCCGAATCTGCGGGGTCGACAACAAGGCTAAGTTCCGCTTATCGCCCAGAATGGCATGAACTCGGGGGTTGGGTGACCAAAAAACCAGTAGTTCAATAGGTTGAGAGTGTTTTTGGGCTATTTTTCTCGTTTGTCTGCCAACCCTCAAAGTCCGACAGCGGGACTTTCCCTTTCTGACGGGATTGGCACGAACCCTTCCAGAACTGCCCTGATTTGCGATCGAACACAGGCCGGCTTGCCGAGCGATAAAGAACGTAGCCAATTGTGAGGTAGCCGGGAATCAAGAGGAACGGTGTGATAAACGCAAACTTGCCCCAGGTGTCGACGATAAGAATCATCGGCAGGGTGATCAGAACAGGCAGCAGGGCCATCAGGATCTCCAGCGAGGATGGCAATGAGAATGTCAGAGCAAGTGGCCCCAGGGAAACGAGCCTTCGCCGTAGAAGCACGCTTTGTGGTCATTCTGACAATTTTCGAATGTTCGCTTTTGTTTAAGAGCTAGATATCACACTTCGCCCAAATACCATCGTATCCCAGCTATGCGCGGCCAAATTAAGATTACAAAGCACGGCCATGTTATGGAGGGTTCTTTGAAAGCCCTTTGACCTCCCCCACCCGTTGACTCACTAAAAACGACGGGCAATTGCGTTTGACTGGATCGACTCACCATTTTCACCTCAATGTGCTTCTAACCTCACAGAGCATCTCCCCGTGAGCTGGGGCCCCAAAAGTCAGATACGATTGAGAAGCAGCAACCTCGGATACGCATGTGGCCCTATTCGACGCCCCAAGAAGTGTAGATTTTGAATGGATGGGTCCTGTGACCTGCGCCGAGATAAAATGATGAAACACGGGAAACTCTGGCTGAGCCGGAGTGCTACATAGGGATCTTTTAAGCAGATCACTACCTACCCCCTGCAAATCCGGCTTTAACCAGGGGCTAATTTCCCGGTTACGGGTTGGCAGATAACGGGTAAGCTGACACCCGAAAACAAGTCCCCTTACTAAGAAACTCTACACTAAGAAATTCTGAACAAATAAGTTAATCACTAACGGGCAACCAGGTTGTGTACAGTCTCGCCAAAAATGTCAGAATGATCTTTACGGAATTCACGTCGTTGCAAAATCAGGCGGAGGTGCAGACCAAATGACCATAGAAACCGGAGTTTTGACCGCCATGACCATCGGCATCGTCGGCGCAGCCATCCTCACCGGCTGGTGTCTCTACTCAAGATATCGGGAAAATCAAAACACCAAGTAAGCCCCACAGAGAAACTTCTTCTCATGGAACCAACCCAACGTATTTAGATGTGTTCTGCTCATAGTTGAACGGCGCCAGCGGATATACAACGGCTGCCCCAGCGTGGGAACCACTCCAGCATCCAGAGTGCTCCAATCCCAGCATATTTGGCTTTCCGACTGAGTGATACTGTATGTATGCGCGGTAGTCTTTCGCGACCTGAGAGGTTCGCTCCAGGCCAGCGAGCATTTTATCTATTTTGTAGGTCGTATCCTGTGGTGGAACATTGCCACTGCAGCGCATTGCGGCCACTTTCCCAGCTCTGGCATCGTAAGTGAGGACAGCCAGGTCTGGTCCAAACCCATTTTTTTGAATCAATTGCTCGCCGATTTGTTCCGCAGCTTGGTAGTAAAGCGCCGCCCTCCAGTACCTGCGATTCCATAGGGAGAACGTACCCTGTAGCGCATAAACCATCAGAGTGACCTTCGATGCGTGCTTTCTCGAAACATACATTAAATTGGAGTAGATGTGGTCATGATCAAGCCACTGAATATACAGCTGCTCCGGATCTTTTGATGGTGGCAACCGGAATTCATAATCATCGAAAATCGTATCGACCCGCTCATCCAGCGCCATTGCAACAAGCAGTCTGGCCGTAGCGTTTCCGTCATTTGCAGCACGGTCCATGATGTCCCGTGCTCGAGTCTTGTCAAAGTCCCATCCCGACGCTGGGAAAGATATCGCCAACAGCATTGCACCCATGAAGCCCAAAACACTCTTTGTCATACCAATACCCTCTTATTGCCACTCTGAAAATCCCATTTCGCTATCTCGCCGAGGTCTATTTGAGGTACCTCGACAGGAACTGCTTTAACATCTCATTTGCATCCGAATCATCTGCTGGATCGTCGTCTAGCAAATAGCAATCATGTTCGCAGACGTGATTTCCATACAGGCTGAGCTCAGCTTTTACACCACGCCGCATGATCTCTATCACCTCAGCTTCGTTTGCTGCCTCAAACGGAATTTTCACTGTGAAACGTTGCCCACAGTAAACTGCCGATGCGCCTTGCTCGACAGAGCCGCATTGCAGGTCGGATTTTCGTTTATCAAGTTCGGCGTCACCGCCGACGACATTACCCTTCGTCAGCGATATCTCTCCTCTGGTTGCCTGTGATTGCTGGTAGCCCGTCTGCGCGGAATCCTCGGTCATTGGTTGAGCGGATACCAACAGGGCGTTTTTATAGAGAATGAAGTTCGAGACGTTCCTGCCAACTGATAGGCGCACCGGTAGAGGGTGAGCGAGATCGTATCGCAGGCTTTTATCCACTCGGCGACTGGAAGAAAAATCAACGGCAGCAGTACCATTGAAAACTTTCAGAGGTCCTTCCGGTATTACCTGGTTGCCCTGAGGAGCAAGCGTGTGGACCAGCCGATAATATGTGTCCCACCAGGACTGATTCACGATGATATCCACATAAATACTGCCTTTGATCTGGTGAACGTCGACAGCCGAAACATCATAGGATCGGAGTACGATGGCATACCCCGCGTTCAGTTGATGACGCGGACCGATCAGAAACTCATCCAAGAGGCGACGATACTCGCCGACAAACTGCTGAGCCTGATCCCAACTCCGCACATCCTCAATTCGCTGATCCCACGTTTTTATCTCCTCCGGTACGATTCCGGCAATATCCTTTTCAGCCAGAGTCACCTGCAGACGCACGTGCACCCCATCAAAGATTTCACGTTCTTCTAAAAGGTCGTAGCTGTGGACCCGGCCACTGGTAACAGCTGTGGCCATTGAATGAAACTGGTCGTCATTCATTGTCGTCACGGAAAAAACCTGACTACCTAACGTCTCGACCAAGGCCTTACTCAAGGCCGCATCAATAGCGGAGTCCCGATCCGACCCTGTAGCACCCACGGTGACAACGGTGTTCGCAACGGCGAAAACCGGCAGGATGAGAGCAGCTGCCACGCTGATCAGAAATCTCAGCATCACATTCATGAATCAGCCCCCTTTTACCCAGCCGAGGAGGAAGCTCTCAGCAACTGCCTCGTCGCCTTCCCACCAAACTCGTTCAGCAACAACTTCCGACCGCACGAATCCTGTAGCGCTGGAGTGACTCATGTTGACTTGTTGACCGGACTGCACCGCAACGGCCCTTATGGACGCGCCTTTCAAACGATTAACGAGAGAAACTCTTCCCGTATGCCGAGCCTTGCGTCGCGCTTTGTATTCCGCAGAAATTCCCAGTTCGTTTGATCCGCGCAGGGCGGACGCTTGCTCCTGAACAACCGCGTAACGGTAACCGTTGACTCCATTGCGTCTAGACAGCCCTGCCAACCGGTAAGCCTCAATCTTCCGAAGAACCTCTGCCCTGTGCGCGCGAGCCACTTCATCACGCGCAGCCTCAACAGACTCGATCGGAAGGCTCAAACGAAAATACCCGTTCACAGCATTGCCGGAGGGGTGAGCAACAAACTCTGAATCACCGCCCTGAAAGAAACCCTGCGAGGCACTGTCGGTATAGCGTTCCCCCGACACTGAATATTGGGCGATGCCGTCTTCATCTGTCTGTGTGGATTCCACAAGCTTCTGACTAGTAATCACCACGCCGCCCACAGCCAATAGAAACTGTGCCTGGGCATCACTTCGTGCCCGGGTCTTTGCTTGCGCGACCGAGTCTCCCTGCCCGATTCCCACAAACACCATCCGCTTGCCACCAGGCTCCCGAAATTGAGTTTGTGAGGTCCACGATGGAAGCTCAGCGGACTTCAGGACCGGTGTATCGTTTGCGCTGGCCAAACCAGAGGCCATAAAGAGAAGACTGATCGTGATGAGAAGAACACCTCTGTTCATCATTCGTCCTCCTCGAACCGACGCATATCTTCCAATTCACCGGCACTTCCAACATGAAGCGAATTCATGGGCATGGCGGCCTGGACGAATGCGTTGAAAAAGGTTTTGCCGGTTCGGCTATCCAACCATTGCTCAAATCGAGAATTCTCTACTGTCATTGAGTTCACGGCGTGAAGAGAAAGTTGGTGCGTAATCCGGTTCAGCTCCTGCACCGGGTCTTGTACCCCACTCTGCGTATTAGCTCCGCTTTCAATTCGCTGGACCTTGTCCTCGACCTGGCTCGAAAAATAGTTAGCGATCTGGCGGCGTGCATCATCCATGGCAGCATCTCGTGCGCCTTTTTGCGTGCTGTGCCGATTACTCATCCCGACCACACGGACAGCCTGGTCTGCTGAATCCTGTCTTGCGGCCGGCATCAGTGTCCACGCTGGGCGAGCGCTCTCTCCGTCAGATGTCCAGATAAGCTTGTCGGCGACCACGGGAGGCTCGTAGGTAGTAGTGCAGGCGGTCATAAAAATGACCAGAGAGAGTGTCGCTGAGAGAGGAATAGTCAGTTTGAAATTTACCATTTTGCACCTGTGTCGCAATTGAGGGATCAGCTTCTATTTTCCTCATGAATTGCGATCTGCAACCCGGTAACTTTCAAACTGACAAAGAACTACTCATGTGTATTGGGTGGTCGGGGAGGTTCGCCGGCTCTGCCCATAATTTCCCATAAAAGTCGGATAGCGCTGTCATAATCTCTGGCCGTCGTCGGCGCGAAATCGTGAGCTCTATAAAACTCATGAATCTGCCTTCGGCCAATTTGTTCTGGCGCCCTGCCGCACCACTTAACAAACCGTTCTACACGTTGGAGCTGGCGTTTCCTTGCAACTTTCCCTCCTCGACGGGCATGCTGATGCAGCTTATAAAAGAGTTCTTGATTCATGGCCTGCCTCCAATATAAGAACTCACAACGTCAGTCCTGCCGTGTCCCAGTTCGACTGCAATCACTTTTCGCGCCGCCATGTCGTCCGCTTTCGATGCCTTGCCGCCATTAAGCGGCGGAAGTTCACCGGTAAGATTCTCGTAGCGATCGCATGCGTATCCAGCTCGAAGGTCGTGTAACCCGGTCATCCCATGGGTCTGGAGAATCTCCCGAATATCTCTCAAGTCTCCCTCATAGAACTGGGCCCAAGTTTGATCCTCTGGCACTAAAGAGCGAGCCTCACCTTGAATGAGAGAGGCAAGCTCCAGTGACGCCAACTGTTGTTCGTTATTGATCGGCACTTCCCGTTTTCGACCACCCTTGGTGCCGTGAACGATCGTGACTTTTTTACTTTTCTTCGCTTCCATAAAAGCGGCTTTTGCGTCGATCAGGCTGCTTTCTTTCGATCGCAAACCAAGGTCTCGGGCCAGACTCGTGATCGCGCGTCCTCGTTCACTCATGGCCGCCATTGCCCTGTCGACCAGACCACGGTCTGTCGATGCAGGGGTGTTTTCACGCACGTGGCAGCGCTGAGGTATTTTGCAGGTGTTGGTCGGGCTCACAGACCTCCAACTACCTCTTGTGGCCGCTTGCATAACGGTATTCACGGCAGATACAAGGTTCTGGGCATAGGCTGCAGACAAGTGACCTGCCTCAACCTGGCGAGCTAACGTCTGGCCATAGTCAGTGACAAGACCAACTGTAATTTCCTCAAGTCTTCTCAGCCCCTTGTCTTTAGCGAACTGAGAGAAACGGTTAAATCGATCCGCAATGGTGGCTGCCGTCGAAAAACTGGCATTGCCGTCGGCCACCTCCCGATTCATGGCAAAGCGCCCGGCTTTGGCCATGTCTCGAGTTTTCAAACCAAAATTGTTTCCTCTCATAACTGTTTCCCTGGCTGTTAAGTGATGCGCAGTGCTTCAGGTGCACGCAAACCCTCTGAGAGAAGACGCTTTCAAGGCCGGTGCGTCACGCCTGAATTCTGGTAAGCGGTGCTCTCCATTGCGGAATCGAGTGCTGTGGCGAGGTAAGTCGCGCGCGGTACCGACCCAGTCGTGATAGGACATTGGGTGGTACAGCCCCGGCGTAGGCATTTAGCCCCGCGCTCCAGGTGGCGCGGCTCGAGCAATGGAGAGGGTGGTTAAAACTGAGAAAATTTGGCCTGAAGCCACGTTTTCGTCCAGTTTCGTCCAACGTAGTTGGCGGCTAACCCCGCGCGTAGCGCGGCCTAGCATTACATCGCTCTAAACTGTCTCTGTGTGAAATGATTTTTTAAAAAAACAGTAGAGCTAGTGACAATGCCTCAGTGGCGGCCTTATAAATCAGCCAGAACTATTCCACGTACGGGCAAGTCGAGTCTAAAAATAAACGTCGAGGTTGGTTTGCAACAGCATTGCGACAAAACGCATGCATGCGGCAAAAAAACCGAACGGTAATTCTCCGAAGGGGTTATCAACTCCCTACTGAGAGGCTGAAACCGGGAGGTCCGGTACAGCGGTCTGAAGATGACCCATTGGTGTGAGTCTTTGCGGTACTGCCGATTGGCAGGCGGCTTACCATCTAGTTCGAAGGCATGGCCGCGGCTGATCAAGGCCCAGCTAGCTCTATTCCGCTATGCGTCGCGGACAGACGTGTTTATTGATTCTCAGATAATCGGAGCAACTTCGCAAGTCCTGAAAATGGCGGGGTGCCGCTGTTCTTTTCGGTCTAAACCAAATAAGGCCAGGCTAAGTACGCCAGTGAACCTGTGGGTTCACTGGCGGTATCCTGCTCATCAACTGCGCTGATCATGATTAATGCTGTGAACCTACAGGTTCACTCACGGTACACTCATCAATACATCCGAGTGACCTGCTTTTTGAACCAGTGAACCCACAGGTACACCAGCGGTACACCGTCTAAAAATCAGCTTCATGGTTATGAATCGGGAATGTACCCACAGGTTCACGAGCGGTTCACACGAAATAGGACCTTTACTTAATATCGCTCAAGGCTTCGTCAGACAGGGACTACAATCGGCACCAGGGGGAGGTATTTCGGCATCATGCAAATGCTATTTTCCGCTACGCCGTTTGAAGCAGTTTTTGCAATCGCTCAATTTCCTCTTGTAGTTCCTGCTTGGTCAGAGACTCGGTGTCTTTCGCATAATCGCCTGCATCAAGATCAAACCAATCATCATTAGCAATCAGAGCCTTGGCAACTTTCCTCTGCCCGGGTCTTTCTTCCCTGTTTCGCTCCATGATCTTTGCTCTGAACGTCTCTTTGCCACCAGGCTCTCCGTGATTGATGAAAACGATTGTCCCCTCCTGCCTGCCCTTATAGCCACCAAGTTCGAAAATGTTGTCTAAAAGTTTTTGCTGATCACCATGGCCCGAATAATGAGACGATAAATCGACAACTTCCGCACCTTGCTCAGAGCCTTCCAAGAGGGCCCGCCCGGCAGAACTCCTGGCCTGAAAGCCCGTCAATATAATTGTATTTCTCGGATCATCCCGGAGTATTTGCAGGTACTCGGACGACGGGCCTTGATCACACATTCCGGAACTCGCCAAGATCACATCATATTTCTCAAGATGTTGCCCGAACGATTCCGCTGCCTTCCCTTTTTTTGGGCCGACCGACGAGATCGTAATCGGGCCATACGATACTGTGCGACCATGGTTAAGTGAGGTGTATAACGCTGCAATTTCTGAGGCAGACCACCGAGCCCTGCCCGCCAGCTCCTTATTCAGATACTGATACTTGCCGTTGCCCAAAACCTTTACCAGCTGCTCTCCATATACTCCATTCAATCTGTTGCTGAGAGGGCTATGACATAAAATTCTCAGCTGTTTGCCACCTGCGAGCCTTCGTCTCAAGTTATTATCATCGTTACCGACCACGGTTCGGATGTCGGCAATCAGCTCCTGCATTCGGTGAAAAGCAAAGGTTGGAATCAGTACTTTTCCCCCTTTCTCTGTCACTGTACGAAGTATCGTATCCGAGAGCAGCGATGTGCGGGTCTTCCAGCATTTAGATCCCCGCAATCTATCCCCGTAGGTCGCTTCAGTAACAATGTATTCGGCATTCGGGTATGGCGAGTGATCCGGCTTGAGAAGCGGTAAATATGGGTTCTCGTCGGTTTGACATCCTAGATCGCCAGAGAAATGAATACTGGCAAAGTCCTCAGGTTTATCGCCTGTCGATTTGGCCCACGATACCGAGATCGAACACCCTCCGAGCACATGGGAGCCTCGATTAAACGTCGCAATAAGGTCGTCGCCGAGGGTTAACTTCCGGCCCCAACTGAACTGACCGTCATCAATCGTATGCCAATGGATACTGTCCACATCATCCTGGGAATATAACCCCGATATTTTTGCTGCATCAGCCAACAGTTCCTTGGCGACATCCCGCGTCGCCTGAGTGCAATAAACCCATCCCTTAAAGCCTTCGGCGACCAATTTGGGTATCAAGCCACAGTGGTCGAGATGGGCATGAGTCAGGAGCACATATTGAATCTCAGATGGATCAAATGGGAATGGCTTACGATTAGACCACTCAACATGGTGAGGCCCTCCCTGGTATATGCCGCAATCAACTAAAAATTGAGTATCTGATCCTGTATGCCAGAGCCAACTACAGGAACCGGTAACACCTCGGATTGCCCCGATGAATTTAATTTTCAGCATGACTTACCCCCTCTCAGAGAATTTCGGCGCCTGGGATATAGCCACCTGCGAGGGCTATATTCTCTTTAATGGACGTTTCAGGAAGCTCCTCCATGCCCAACCAATCTCTGAGATCGTTCAAGTGTTCGATAACGTGCCTACCCGAGATTTTCGGTATTAGTATTGTTCGTTCAGCGAGATGCAAGTCATTGGCAATAAATGGTCCGTGATCGGTGCCTAGCTCTATGACTAGGGCGTAGTTACAGTCCTGATTCAGAAACAACTCCACCCGATAGGTCGTCCAGTAATCAAGGTTCCAATTAACCCCCTTTACACTGCTGGGAACCTCCAGATTTCTTTGCCGCTCAAAGGTTGGGGATAAAACCTGGTGAGGATGTTTAAGCGGGATCCGGAAAACACCGGCTTCCGTGAATGGCTGACCAATCTTGGGGGAGTTAAATCGACCTTGCTCTTGCCATACACTATCTCCGGTAATAACAAATTCCTTATTTTCAACGAAAGCTTTACGTCTGGGAGGCTTCGCCAATGAAATTGGTTCCTTGAGGCCAGCGGCCCGATAGTGCTTTTCGTCCTGCAAGGAGAGAAAAGCGGCACCAAGGGCAGCAAGATCCAGCCCGTTAATGTCTTGGAATGCTAGACCATATTTGTCTGCGTGATCTTTTAATCCATGATCACTGGGGGGTTCCGGCCGCCCGATCGGAAAGGCAAGTTCAGCAACCTGATCGATATCGTAAAATGTTGATGCTCTGAAATAGTCTTGAAGGTGTTTAGCAGAAGCCTTCTCCCTACAGAGCCGTTGATGTCCAATGCGAATCGCCTCCAGCCATTCCGTGAACTCTGGGCTCAAGAGAAACTGCTCAACCTTTTCGAGCGTCTGGCTTGCTTGCCGTGGGGTCAGAACGGGCGGTATTCCTGAGAAGTCTTCCCGATCAGGCTTAATGATATGACCAGCTAATTCTTGGAGGAAGCCTGGGGCCGTGAGTGCAACCAAAATGGTTTCCAGGTGTCGTTTTCGGGAGATTTCCTGCTCACACTGGAGAAAATCGGAGATGGACTCAGAGGTTTCGGCCTCCACATATCGGCCTCGTTTACCTCTTGGCTGGCCATATCTTTTGATCAGCTTCTCCCGCTTGTCACCACCGAGTTTCCATTCTCCGCTGAGGCCTTCAGAAATCCTAGCTGGTGCAACTCCCAATTCAGTTGCCAGACGCCCCTTTGTCAGGCGGGTTGTCGAATCCAGTGCATGCCGCAGTAGCTGTTCGGTCTCAGTGGCCGTATATCGAACTTGCGATGTCATTTTGTGCTCCTTTCCGTTGCTCGTTTCAGTATTAGCAACTCTATCAGGAGCGAATTACGTTTTTTTCGTAATTTCGCGGAATTTTTTCCACAACGCGCCAATGTTGATGAAGAGTGGCAGCGTGACCACATTCGAACACTCTGCCGGGTTGCAAAACGAGGCGCAAAAACTGTCGTTTTGTTGCGAACAAGCGGATTTTTTATCGGATATCTTAGTTATGTAGGGCTCAGGGCCCTTCAACCATAAAGTGTTACTTTCCTTAGTAATCCGAGAAAGGATCAAGCAATGACCGATTCAATCGATGAAATCCAAAAAAAGCACCCGCCGACCGAGCAGGAAATCAAGGAAAACCCGGGAGTTTCCTTCATGGCGCTAGTAATCTGGACTGCGCTCCGCAAGTGGGACTTTGAAAACTTCATCACTCCCCGAAGCGTTCGGAAAAACCTTGGCCTTACGCCCAAAGTGCAGAAGGAGGCTTTTGAGGAACTTTCTCAGGCTGGGCTTTTGGTTCATCACCGGGTCCAGGTCTATGACAACCGGGTTGAGAACTGGGTGATGGTTTTCGACAAGCCGCTCGATCGCCTCTAATGTGAATAGCTAACCAGAGAAGAGGGCTGAATGCCGCCGATATTGACTGTCACGCGGCATCACCCCTCAATCCCATCTCAGATCTTCCCCTCAGTGCGTATCAGCATACCGAGCGCCCTAAATTTCTCAATTTTTCACTCGGGGCTATTTCAATATTCTAATGGCATGGGTATCCACTCGCAGCTCGGCAAACCGAACCTCTGCGAACATTTAGGATTTTGAAAATGCGGATTCCAATTCCTCAAAAAAGATTTTTGAAGCCATGTTCTGGCTCATTAGACGCCACGTTGATTTTGCCAAAGTAGCGGGACTGCCAGTGAGGAAACTCCTTTTCAAAATATTTCGAAACGTATTTCGAATCCACTTCCTTGATACTCACCATGAAATCCAACTTTTTATAAAAGTGCTCTATTTTGGAGATTTTTTGCCACTCCTCCGTCGGCAAACTTTTATGAAGATTGCTCCATGAGGGCACTTCGACCTCAGCCAAGGCTTTTCTCAGAGCTCGCCCGGCATCGTTACGGATTTGAATAAAGTCAGGTGACGTGTACTCCTGAATCAGATCCAATGCCCTGTTTTTCCTCTCACGATTGGTCTCATGAATTACAATCAGCGCAGCAGATAGTCCAGCACCAATTGCCGCACCCAGCAAGGCCGCACCGACATTTCCAGTCAACGCCCCAAGGATGGCACTGAAAACGCTGGTGATAGTTACAGCTTCCATAGTAAATACCTGATATACACACCGATTTAGAAGATTTCGCTTATTGCTATTCTTTGGGTTGTCGACTCAATGTCGCCATCACTTGTCGTCGCTTTCGCCTGAGAACCATTCACTCATCGGTCCGTAGCCAAAAATGAAAGCCAACTTGCGAGCCCTGGTAACACTCACATAGACCAAAGCCCTTTCCTCGTTCTCCCGCTGCCGCTGCGTTACCGCGTCCGCAGCTGAGTTGAGAACATAATCCAATGGCACAAGCCCCTTATTCGCTGAAGCCAGGAACACAGCATCAAACTCGAGACCTTTCACGCGGTGCATGGTTGCAAGATTCAGAGTGCCTTCCGGCGTAGCAACATAGCGGCCATCCAATACCTGACAAATCTGTTGCCGGCTTTCCAACGCGCTTCTCAGTTCATTCACTTCCTTTCGGGTGCGGGCAATCACGCAGCAGGCTTCGGGGGCAAGATCGTTGTCTCGAATGGCTGCCAATATAGTGTCGGCCTGCGCCGGCATTGAATCAAAGCACCGAATGTCTGGTGACGGGCCGTGCATCAGGGAGTGGTAGAAAGACTGCGTGTCTTCGCCGCCGTCGAGATCATCCACGGTCACGCCTTCCAGAATGCTGACCGCCAGCTTCCTGGTTTCATCTGTGGTCCGGTAGTTAACCTTCAGACGGGCGCTACGACCACGAATATCAATGCCGCACTGGCCCAACACGACTTTGTTCTTGCCATAAATTCTCTGATGGCCGTCACCAACAATGAACAGGTCATTAGGGCCTGGTGGTACAAGAGCTCGAATCAGCATGAAGGCCTGGGTGCCCATATCCTGAGCCTCATCCACAATGACTGCCGCCAGATCAGGGCGCAGCTCCGGTTTGCCATTAATCAGCATACGGGCATCGCGGTAGGCATCATCCGTCTCTTTCAGGTAGTTACTGGCCAAAAGATGACGATAGCGCTCGAATACCGGCCAGATTTCCACCCGTTGCTGGCGATTCAACCGTGTACCACGACCAATCCGCGAAGCCTTCTTATATTCATCTACGCTGCGCACTGATTGGGGCTGGACCAACCTCGCCCATTCTTCCTGGAAAAATGCCATACCCAGATCAATACTGGCGGGCTTCTCTGAGTAAGCCTCTTCCCATAGTTTCTTCTCTTCCCGGCTATCCAATAACAAACCGTAGTCGTAGCCCTGCTTTTTCAGGAAGTTCATCACCCAGGCATCAAGATTCTGCACCTCGATACGAGCCAGCGCCTCCTGGCTACAGATCTTGTTCAGGTTCTGCTGGATGTCAGCCGCCAGGTTCTTGGTGAAGGTCGTGAACAGTATCTTCCCATCGCTTTCTTCCAAATGGTTGGCAAGCCATTTAGCCCGATGCATAGCCACTACGGTTTTACCGGTACCCGCACCGCCAAGCACGCGAACCGGGCCGTTTTTCTTGCCCTCTGCCAGTCGGCGCTGGGCCGGGTGCAGGAACACCCGCCACTTCTCAATCGACTGGTTCAGCACCTCCTGCAGAGCTTGCTCGTTTTCGGCCACCGTAAAGACAGCCTGCGATTCGGGGCGTGTCAGCGCTGCTGTGAAGTTTTCAGTATCCACCGTCTCCGGGGCCGCCGGAACCACTTCGTTATAGGCTTCCTCATAACTGGCACCGGCCATTATCATGAACAGGCCGTCGTGAACGTCTTTCGGAATCTTCTCTTCAGTCAGCGCGGTTTCCAGGTCCGCCTCAATTTTCATAGTACGAACCAGGGGCAACGCCTCTTCTGGAACGCCCAGCTGCAACAGTTGCCGATCCCTGATGGCATCAAACAAGCCGGGCCGTGATGTCCCTCGCGGTTCTTCCCCTGCCGGCTCAAGAACACTCTCTTCAACCGTAAATACCTGAACGCTGCCAGTGTTTGGGTTGATCTCGATCTTACGCTTCTCTGCCCATTTATAAGCTGGTTCGTGGTGGTCCACATAGAGCATTAGATACAGATCTTCCTTCTCCGCCGCCGCCAGAATAATCCGTACATCCTGATTTGCCCGGATAGAGCGGACCTTATTGTCCTTGAAAGCGGGCAGCTTCTCGTAGTTGAGGCTGGTATGGTTGCGATCCTGCTGAAATAACATGACCGCTTTATTGGCCTGACTTTGCTCCTTCGGTGTCAACTTGAGGAGGCTTTCAAAATACTTGTCAGAAAACGCAACACTCGCCATCTCAGGCTCCTGATTCCAATTCATTCAAGGCATCAACCAACTCGTCCACCGAGGAGCAGATACGCCACCCATCCGCTTCAAGATAAGGCCTGGCAGCCACCTGGTCGTCCATATCATCCATCAACAAAGCCACTTTTGCGCTGGCAAACAACAGTTCGGCTTCGCCTACCACTTCGTCCAGTTCACCCGCAGTTACGGGCTCTGCAACCAACACCTCCGCCGGCCAGGCCACATCTTGCTCTTCAAACCTTTCCCGCAACTCATCCTCGAGCTGGTCAAACCAGGGCGGAACCTGGTCTGGCTTAACGTCGGGCTTCCCATATTGGCCCGTGTTTTTCGTCCAGAGCAGACCCGCCGCAATACCGCTGTTTTTCGAGTCTGGGGTCCACGCGTAGAACGCGGGCAGGAACTGCAGGAAGTTCACAGCTGTCCAGAACCGTTGCCATTGGTAACGGGCCTGGTCTTCACTGCCTTTTTGCAGGGTGTAGCTAGCAGAGATCAGAGCCTTGCCCAGATCAAAGGTTTTGAGTAATTCCGGTCCGGCCAGCAGGCTCAGGGTAATCTTCGCTGCGGCGTTGTCATCGGTTAGCTCAACCGATCCTGCCAATGCAGTAGGATGAGGCGCCAGGTCAGTGAAGCTTGCTGGCAGGCCGTTCAAGCTATCTAACACGGTAGTTTTAACGTCGGCGTCTGCCAAAGACCGGGCCGGCAGACATTGCAGCATGAAAAACAGCGCCTGCTGCTGCAGCAACGCATTATCCTGCTCGGTCAAGAAGTGCATCAGCAAGTCAAAGGTGGTTTTATTGAGGTGCTGAGCGGTGTTATTCAATCCAGCCACCTTGGAGAGACCCGCAATGGCCTGATGATTCTGTTCCGCAGAGGTCATGCCGAGCGGTAAGGGCACATCCATGGCCTTGTCGCCCATAACCTTGTTGACGTCGTACCAATTCAGCGCCCAAACCACAAAGCCGGCACGCATCAGAGCCTGGCGCTTGAGCAAGTCTTCGCTGGCTTTCTCGCCATGAAACTTATAGCCATCGAGGAAAACCGCCACAGGCAGCAAACCTTTACGTGCCGGCCAAAGCACAAAATCCGGTTTGCTGGCAAACTGCACGCCTTCCGCCATACCCAGATTCACCTGCGGTTCGATCTCATAGGCGAGATCGCCAATGGTCAGCCGGTAACCGCTTTTACCCCGGATAATGTCCTTGCCGACTCGCACCTTGTGGTTGCCCACACAGTCTTCACCAGAGAACCGTGCCAGCGCCTCCGGGAAGCGCGCTTCAAGCTCACTGTCTATCCAGGGGTTACCACCCAGCGCGCTCAAACCTTGTTTGTCTTGCACCCACTGATGGTTACCGTCGACAATATCTTTAAGCATTTCCAGCGCCAGCTCCTTACTGGTGCTTTCCATGCCATAGGCATTGCGATACTCCAACAGGCAGCGATAACAACCGTCCATAGTGTTGTCGTAACAGTCACAGGCATCCATTACGTCGTAGGCCATGCGGAACACCGACTGCATGTTCTCCGCCCGGCTCAGCAGCTCATGCAGGTAGCCGGTACCACCAGGCACGGAGTCGTACACCACAATAAAGTGCCTACGCTCATCGGTCTCGCCCACTGGCTCGCTCTGATAGGCTACCCGCAAGTGGTCTACCTTGCCGCCAAACCGTCTTTTCAAGCCCAGCTGCAAGGCCGCTACAAACGAATTCACCTGCTCTTCAGTACCGCCCGTAGACAGCCTCGGCAGCAGAATCCGCAGAGCTTCAGACGAAAACTGGCGGTACAGGTACAGGCAATTCTCCAGGCCCGTGTCTTCTTTGCCGTTCGACAGTTTCTTTGGGCCACGGGCGTAACTGCATGATTTGAGGTGAGCAGCCTCTTTCTTGCCATTGGCTGCAGCTTTGGATTGCACCGAGCCACACTCCCGGCAGATAGGGAAACCAGCTCGCTGGATGTGCTCTCCGGCCACATCGAAGTACATCTCCTCCCCTTCGCGGCGGCCAAAGTTCACTTCCAGAAACTTGGCGGAGCGGATGAACTCGAAGCCGAAGGGCTTTTCGTTATCGTCCAGCACCCAGGTAATCGGTACATCGGAAGGTTTGAAGTCAATCAGCATCTGCTTGTTGAAGAATACAGGCTCCCGGTCATCGGAGCGGTCGTCCAGAATCGCATCCCTGGCGTTGGTGAACGCGTAGACCTGCGTCATCTTCAGCATTTTGGTACGGGCGCTTTCATCGCCCCATTGGTTCGTATGGCAGCGAGGGCAGGTTTTATCGCTGAAGCCCGAAGTGGGGTCATCGGCGGGCGCGGAATAATGGCACCGGGGGCAAAATCGCCAGTCCTGAATGTTGCGGCCCTTCGAGGTTTCCACCCGGGTTATCTTCACTTTGCGGTTGCCTGCGTAGAACACCGACTCCGGTGCCAACTCCGTCAGCGCAGCCTGAGCGGGGCGCTGGTATTCGTATTCCCGCTTTACGAATTCATGCTCTGCGCCATCGCCTCCCGCACCTTTCTCAGAGCGGAAGATTACCGAATGCAGGGTCGCTCCTTCTTCCGGGAAGGCGTAGTTAGGCAGCAGCCCTTCGTCGGTAAAGAAATTCAGGGTTTCACGCTTATTCAGGCGAACGCGCATCCCACGGTAGCCCGCGGCTTCGCGCTCCAACTCCAGAATTTCAGCCTGGGTGTGTTCGTCCTGAGGTTGCTTGCGCAGTTTATCCAGCTGCTTGTCCAGGTCTTTGATGGTGATGGCCATGCGGTTGCGTTCATCGGCCACCAGCTTGAGCCGGCCGATGAGATACAGCTCCAACCGGTCCTCATCGTATTGCGGCCCACCAAACAAATATTGCCGCAGCAGCTCCAGATCTTCCCCACTTAGTTCAGTGGCCACATGGCTACTGAATCCGTCCCATATTTGCTGCATATTCTGTTTCAGGAAATTCAGCATGGTGTAGGGGAATCGATCTTCCTGGGCCTTTTCTACTGCATCCAATACCGGCTGCATGGTATGGGGCACCTGATTGTCCCCCTTTGCCCAACGGGTCCAGCAGTCCATGGAGTAAGCCAGCAACTGGCGTCGCAGCACATGGCGGGCCTTCAGGAACACCGCCGGCGGCTCAACCGGCGTATCCAGCATCCGGCCTGGATCGGCGTAAAACACCAGATCGTGTGGGCGACCATTGGCCACCGTCAAGACGAAGGAATTGCCATCCCGGCGCCCCCCCGGCCCACGCGCTGCAGGTAATTCGCCTGGGCCGGCGGTACGGAACACAGCAAAACGCTGGAAAGATCACCAATATCGATACCCATTTCCAGCGTAGGCGTTGCCGACAGTAGATTGTATTCCCAGGGCTTCTCACCCTTGATAAAGCTGTTCTCTACGCGAACCCGCTCGCTGGCCGCCAGCAAACCCGTATGTTCATGGGCGATTACCCGATGTATTTCACCATGGCGGTACAGGTTGCCATACAGGGTGTTACGCACAGGAACGACATTCTCATACAGCAGCTCGGGACCAGCGGCACTGATCATCGGCAACCCCAGCCAGTTGCGGGCCTTGTCGGCGGACACGTGCACAGGACGGTAGCCTTCGCACTCCACGGCCCGAACGTCGGTGACAATGGTCAACAGCTCTGGGTTCAGCGCCCAGAGTTTAACGCCACGTTCATTGGTTTCGGCCTGCACCATGCCCACATCCGCCAGCGCATCAAGAGCGGCAGCGAGAACCTGCTCCATTTGCTTGCGGTCCACGAGGGTGTCCGGGTTCAGGCAGATGAGCCAGTTTTCGTACCAGGACTTCGAGGCATTATTATGACTCAGCGGCTCATAGCCTTCAGCCTTGGCCGCAGCAGGGTACCGAGGCCGCGGGGAAGACGGGCCCAATGGCGGGGCGTAATCCAGAAATTTGAGCAGGTAGCTCTTGCCGGATTTGTCGCGGTAATACGCCAGGTCCTTCAGTCCGAACGCGCCCAGATTCACCAGATGCTGAACCAGCCCGGTCATCAGGCCCGCAGCCGCCTCGCTATCAATGCGATAGCCCAGCGTGTTGTCTACCGTTTCCCGCCAGGCCAGCGCTGCACGGGCAACCGACTCTGCCGGCCAGTCCAACGCCGCAATGCCCAGACGATTCAGTGAACGCCCAACCTGAGCTCGCCAGCCCAGGTCTTCCAGTGTCTGCCACAACATCCGCCCGCGAATCAGCTTGAGCATCCTGGCCGCATCGCGAACCTCGCCAGTCGTTTCGAAATACTCGAAATCCGCAGTGAAGCGCTTGTCCGGCGGCATGAATTCACGCAGGTAACGGGGCAACCCAAGACGACCCGATCCATCTCCCTGATTCAGCCAATACCGCTCAAACAGATCAGGTAACTGCAACAACGGTAACGGCTCGGACTGATTTTCCAGTAACTGGGTGAGCGCCATACGCACATTATTCTGCCAGGTACGGGCGGCAAAGAAACCCGCGCGATGGGTAGCATCCTGAACCGAATCACTGAAGGTCAGCAGCTTGCGGTCATCATTGTCGCGGCTGCTGAACAACTGGTGAATGGCCACGGCACTCAAGCTGGCTGCGCGGGCACCGAACACCACCAAAGCGGATTTGGCGGCACAGTAGGGACAATCGTGCTCATGGATATTCTTATTGGTATTGTCCCGTTTGACCTCCTTCAACTGATGAGGTTTGCTCACCCGCACCAACGCTTCATTGCCCGCCTGGCAGCCCTTACAGGGGCCTGTATAATCCGCGGCGGCCGTGCGGCCACATTCACGACACAGCCGGAAATTATCCAGGTGCATCCCCGCTGGCGAAACACCCTCGCCCTGCTGCCAAGGCAATAAGAGTGCGGTTTCCTCGTGGTTACCAAAAAACGCGCTGTAGATACTCTGAAGTTCGGTTTCCACCACCTGGTCAGAAACGTGGCTCATTTCCATGCGAGTTAACCAGGCGGTGCCATGGCACTCCCGGCACTGCACCAGCGGCAAACGCACCTGCCGTTGGTCCTTCGGTGGTTTGTCGTCCCCAAAAGCCAACAGCGGGGGCAGAACGTCTGCGCGACCGTTTTCAGGCGCTTCGTCCGTCACAAGGTTTTGCGGTTGCGGCTCCCGCAAGGTGCCTACAATCCGCCGTAGCTCCCGGGACCAAAGCTGCAAACGCAACTGCACAAACGGCCGCCCTAATTCGTCTCGGGCATGGGAAAGCAGCGCTAACAACGCAATCAATGCCTGCTCTGGCTGGCGCTGAAACTTCGGTGGTATCTGGAACGCCAGCTTATCCACCAGTTCCCGAAAGCGCGGCGTACCCTGCCCCAGTTTGAGCTGACGCAGCAGGTTTGCCAGCTGACCATGCTGCTTGAGATCCTTGCCCAGCTGAATCCGTCCTTCTTTGGCATCCAGCGGTATTTCAGGTTCTTTACTGAAATACAGGTCGTAGGCCTTCAGAAGATAGGCCTGCAGCCCCTCATTCAGGGCAAGCGAGAGATGCTCAGGCCCCACTTCTTTGTTCAGCCCGAGAAACGCCAGGTTATCGAGAAACTCTGAATCATTTTGCCGCTGCTCGGCAATGACCGAGTCCCGGCGAAACGGGCTGGAAAAGATGTCGGACGCATAGCTCAGCAAACCCGTAATACTGTCATCGCCACCGAGGGTGGCAGAAGTTCCCACGCACACCAACTGCTCCGGCGTCATCTCAAACCGGGCCCGCAACCGTCGAATCAGCAGCGACAGATCCGTACCCTGGGCGCCATCAAAGGTATGCAGCTCGTCCACCACCAGATACCGAAGGGTATCCGGCCCGTTGTAGGCCCACAGCTTCTGGTCCTGCGGGCGCATGAGCAGGTAATCGAGCATTTTATAGTTGGTGAGCAACACATCCGGTGGGTTGTTGCGCAGGGTTTCCTTGTCAGTAATGACCTGATCCGGGCCCATGGCCTTGGTGCCCTGGCCATCTCCGCCAACGAACAACCCCACCCGAAGCCCTTTCAGCGCAGGCTGGCGATAAATTTCTTTGGCGAAACGCTTCGCCTGGTCTGTGGCCAGCGCATTCATGGGATAAATCACAATGGCCTTGATACCGGCGCCTGCCTCTCGGTGGCAGTGATCCAGAACCGGGTACATGAAACACTCGGTTTTACCCGAACCGGTGCCCGTGGCCACCAAAGTATTCGCAGCCCGCCGATCAGACGCTAATCGTTGCCAGGACTGCTCTTGATGGGCAAAAGGCGGATGCTCGGTTTCAAACCCCTTGAAGAAATCCCGGCCAGCTTTGCCGCGCATAAAGGGCAAGCCCACTGAAACGTAGGGCCCTTTGAGGAATGCTTCCCCGTCCTGCTGTTCTTCTACCAGACGACGGAATTCCCCTTTAAACGGGTCGGTTTCCGTTTCATAGCCGGTGACAATGAACTCGCGCAGGGCGGCCGATACTTCGCTGGCCAACAAGCCGGGGATCATGGGCTTTCCTTATGTCATTGTTTTTGGTTATCAGGAAATTGTTTGGTGGGTAGAATCAAGCGGGGCATCCGCAGCCTCTCGCATTGGCTCATTAGGTATTCACGCCAATAAGGCCAAACATGGTAGCTCGCATTCTGAAGTGCAAAGGCGTCAATCGCATCCTGCTCCAGGCGTTCATCCATTAAGTATTCGGCTACATAATCTGCTTCAACGAAAGCCCTGATCTGGGGTGCATCCTTTCCAACTTCCGATTCACTAATCCAGCGAACACCGAAACCCAGCACGATACGCAGGAGATACCGGTCGGGTTTGTCCGTTTCTAGAATCTCCGAGCGCCGGGCTAGATGCATTGTCTGAACTTTCAAACCTTCAAGGGCATGGGCAGCTTTAGGATTGAACTCCTCACCGTGGCGAGCCTCAGAAGCAACAAGATAAACATCCGAGATGGCAAGGTGATTTATGGCCCGCTGCAATTTTTCATCTGTCATCAGCCATACCTCTCTTCACCAGAAATAAGGTGTGACGTGGCAGCATGATATTCATCGTTGGCGCCATCCGATGCTTCCGGGATCTCGATTGTCTGCCATTCGATGTTCTCTGTCCCCCTCACCACGGACAATGAAGGAACCCCTTTTGGTACCTCTTGGCCTGACAACTTGCAAAGATGACGAAACGCTTCAGGAAGAGCGTCCACCACCCTTAGCAACTTATCCATAGCTGCAGACTGAGTAATGTCATCAGATTCATACTTTGAAAACGCCGTCGGGCCGCCGCCAAATACCAGGGCTGCCTCAGACTGTTTCAACTGCAGGCGTTCCCGCAATGCCCGCACTTCCGCTCCGGTTAAAAGGCCATCAACCTGCTTTCGGAAGGCAATCATTAGCCGCTTGTTTTTCAGAGATAAAGCGGCATCAGCTTGCTCGCTGCCGCAGACATTACATTCCTCGTAAAAGAAACGGACAGAACCGTTAACCCCTTTGTACTCAGTTTCATTACGCCCTTCCCTGATGGTCAGTACGCCCTCTTCACAGATCGGGCAAACCTTGTTTTCCATATAAACATCCTCAGCTGCTGGTATGGCAAGAAACTACCAACAAGAGCTTCCCGCTCTTGTTCAAAGCAAACTTTACATAGTACTGAATATCAAGCGATTTGAAGGCAGCCTCAATCCACTCTGCCTGAGTGACTGTGTACGCATCACACGCAGCCCATGGGCCGCCTGGTTTTTGCTGACACCACTGTGAATTCAAAAACCTCCCGCTACGGAGCGCATTCCTAATCAGCTTAATTACACCGTCATGGTCGAGCTCAAGATTCTGGACATCTTTCTGACAGTCATTGGTCCACAGAGTTATCGCTCCAATGCTGCGCCTGTCCAGTAAATCGAGAACTTCGTCGGGAGGATAAAGGGGTTCCTTCCCGATGATCCCACCGTTTTCCCTGGTTGGCGTCCCAGTGAAACGGCTGACAACTTTATCATTTACCATAATGGTAAGTCCATTTCCCAAAATTTCAATTTTTTGAGTTAGGCAGCGTGCTATCCAGTGCGACTTCCAGCAACTTCGGCAACTCAACTACTTCCTCAAGAGAAAACAGTCGCCAACCCTTAGCAGCCAACATCGCCCGCTGTGGCGCGCGTTCCGAAGAGACCCAAACAGCAACCCGCTGATCATCCCAGACAAACTCAAACTCCCCGGCTACCTCTCCGCTGTCCATCTGAATTTCAGCTCCACACTCCGGCACGGGCAGATCACTCTTAATAATGTGATTAACCACAGGGATGGCAGTGTCCTCCACCTGCTGCGCCCATTCAGGAAGACCGTAATGAAGATCACCAAGGACCTTGCGGGCTGCGTAGACACGGAAGCTTTCGGCGTCATCGAATACCTGGAAGCCAGCATTCGTGGCCAACTTGAACAAACCCATTTCCTCATTGAGAATCAGAGCAACTGGATCTGACAGACCTTCCTGCAAACCCTCTGGCCAAGCCAAGTCGAGGAAAGCTTTCAGTTCTCCAGTGTCTGAATCTCTTAGCTCGAATTCTTTTTCGCCCGCCGGCAAGCCCCGCTCGCTGACCCATTCATTAACGTCATCCAGCTGTTTTTCCTCCTCCGCATCGGCGATGCCACCCGGTGCAGACTCGCCTTGCTCTATCGCCTCATAGGCGACTGAACTGTCATCCGAAGGCAGGTTATACAAGGTGTCGAGGAATGCATTTGCCGCCGCAGCCAGCAAAGCCTGACGCTGACGAAGAAACTCCGGGTAGTTTTCTGGCTTCCACAATTCAGGGTCCTGTGGAATCCACTGACTGGCAAGAGCCCCGGGATGCTGGCTCTCGACCTCGGAAAAATACTCATGGGGCGGGCGGTTACTGATCTGCAGGTTGCTGTTTTTGGTCAGGAAACAAAAGTTACCCAAAGCGTTAATGGCTTTCTTGTTGTCGTGGCCACTCTTCTTTAGGAAATCCCGCGGGAAGATATGATGCACCTCCAAAGATGTGTTCTTACCAAGAAGTCCCTTCTTGAGCGGTAGGCCGGAACCCCAGTCCTGAGCTTCGCCAACACGAGTCAACATGTAGAGAATGGAGTAGAACCGGTTACCGCGGCTCCAGCCCGTGAAGTGCTCCGGTCTGATCCGCAGGTTACCCCGCCAAAGCTGCAACTCACGAATAAGTGCATCAAGCCCTGCCTCTGGTCCCACATCCAGCAGAATATTGAGATCTCGGGAAAGCACACTCTCGGTGGAGCCGGAATAACGGCCCCAGATCGCCGTTTGCACATACCAGAACAAGATCTTGTTCTGGGTTTCGTGGTCTTGGGCGGCACCACCGGCCTCGTCCAGAAATCGGGCCAGAATGGGTATGGCAAAATGTCCGGTCAGGACCTGCTGGTGGTCCAGCCCCAGTCGAGCACCAATCAGATCCAGGATGGTATTGATATGATTGATGGAGCGCTGCAGCGCACTGTTGAATGTAGAGGCATCCAGCTCGTGAAGAGCCGAAAAGCGCGCATCGCCAGTAGCAATTGTTGTTACACTTCGCAGCAACCAATCCAGCGTGAAACCGAAGCCTGAATCATTCCAGTGATCCAGCGCTTTGCGCATGCGAGAACGGGCGTCTGGCTCTACCGAGCAAATGCGGGCCAGCGCCAAGTCACCCTTTGAGAGCTTCCGGCCACCACTATTCACTCGGTTGAAGATATCCACCACCACATCTAACGTCATTTCTGGTCCAGACACATCTTCAATGTGGACATCTATCTCACGAACATCACGCAACCGGTTTAATCGATTGCCGCAGTGAGTCGTGCGCTTGAAATCCTGAGTGCACTCCTGAATTTCCTCAAGAATGTTATCCACGCCCTCCTTCATAAGCCGAGTGACATCTACCCAAAGGGGGTTGCCCTGCATTTTGGAGGCCATATAAAACGAGAACTCTTCGGTTTCTACATGAAAGTACAACCCCCTGAACGCGTTAGCATCTCCATCAAAAAAAGCGGGAGGTTGTCCTTTAATGATGCCGTATAGCGAAGTCATCCTCTGCTGACCATCCAACAACATTTTTACCTGCTGGCCGGATGCGAGCGCACTTGTTCCCCTCCCCTGTGCCTGGGAGGAATCCGTAATCCACGCAAGCAGGCTGCCCACCGGGTAGCGCTTATATAAAGAGCGAACCAAGCCACGCACCTGATCCCGATTCCAAACGTAGCCGCGCTGGAACTCTGGCAATGCTATTTGGCCAATTTCAATCTGATCCAGGAGCGTGGAGATCTTCATGCCTTTCCTTACTTAAAGTTACTTTGAAAGTGATTGATCGTTCGCTTTTAGTTAAAACACCTATCGCACTACTTATGCGTCACGATCACGTAATTATCGATGCAACATCTCGCTTGAAATCGGCTCTTGCACCCAACCGGACAAGATCCAGGCTTTTATTCCGTTCGCCAATTTGTAACAGGCTCGAAACAGGGCTGTCTGCGCTCTTGGTTAGACAATCAACGTGACCCAAAACAATTACCGCGTCTCTGGCCCGTGAGAGAGCGACATTTAATCGGTGCTTATCGAGTAAGAATTGCACCCTCCCAGAGCTCCTGGTCATCATCAGTATGACGATATTTGCCTCGCCACCCTGAACGGCATCAACCGTCGTTACTTCAAGATCCAGTTCATAACCGCTGCGATCAATCTCATCCTTAACAGCTTTCCGCTGTGCTTCATAAGGACAAACGACAAGGATACTAAGACTCTTGAACTTGCCTGTTTTTGACATTCTGGCGAGTAGCGTATGAACGGCAGCTCGCTCAGTCCGATTCTCGATCGACTGAGAGACATTACTTTTGCGGTGCCGATAATTCGAAACTTTGCTGAAATCGACAAAAGTCATTCGGCGACGAGTGAGGTCCCATCCTTCATCGCTCCTGGCAGAATCAAGGTGGCCGTCATAGAACATTTCACTGACAACATCACCAATGTCTTTGTGCATCCGAAACTGTGTCGTTAGCATCCCTTTTCCATCGGCGGGAAGCTGTTCAAAAATCTCATGGAACATATTTCGGCGCAGCAGTTCCTCGACCTCAGTCATTGACAAGCGATAACCGATATCTAAATCCAGAACATCTGTCGTGACAGTTGGCGGAAGCTGATTATGGTCGCCAACCAACACAACTTTTTTAGCAACCGAAGCAGGAATCAAAAGCTCAGCACCAAACGCTTTGCCAGCTTCATCGATGATTGCAATGTCAAAGGTGCGACGCCATAAACCATAGTCCGCTCGCGCCATGCCCGTGCAGGTCGCAGCGTGAAGATGCTTGGATCCCAAAAGCCATTTAGCAGCAGACTCTCGGCCTTCACGAGTTGTTAATAGTTTTTCCCATCTTTGCAAAGAAACATCGGCTTGACTCTGGTTGCCCCGCTCAGGGTCCAATACCGACAACAAACGCTCATGCCAAACTGGCTCCAGATCAGTTCCCTGGACTTTCTCATTGTTACCATATCGAACAACCTCGTCTCGTAGCTTAGGAATCTGTTCCAAAAGGTCAGAGACGAGTTTGGTCACCGCAACGTGGGTCGGGGCAGTGATTAGGATGCTAGGGGTCTGCGCGGCAGAAGTATTTTGAGCAAGTGACCCCGCCGCGTCGAATCACAGTTCGGCCCGAGAACGTATCCACAATATCCAGCCGAATAGAGTCTCGATTCTCTCTATTCAGTCAGTCAAGACGGTTATCAGCGAATGCGTTATCGTAGTCCGATCACTCAGTACGCCCAAGGATCCCTCGGACCCTCTATTTCAGCCTCATCAGTGAACTCATCCGCCTGAGATTAAGCGACAGACAGACCAGATCCCATTCACCCTGCACGGCGTGAAGGCCCCGCAGACTGAACTGTCGGAAGCCCAGAACATGCTTGATCCAGCCGTTGACCGCCTCAACCAGATGCTTGCGCTGAGCGTAAACCGATCGCCCGGTTGCCGTGGCCAGCTTCCCGGCCATCCGGGCGCTGGCCGGATAACGGCTCGCGTCTATCTCTGAACTCTTCTTGCCCTCCCGGCGCAGCGAGACATAGCCGTCGATGCTTTTGTCTTCCAGGGTCTGTAGATCTTCTTCTTTACGGTAACCCGCGTCAGCCAGACACTGATCCGGATAGGTTTCCAGAGTGTCTTTTGCCTGATCCAGCAGTGGTATCAGACAGCCATTGTCACTGGGATTATTGCCCAGGTGGTTGGCGACAATCAGCTGGAATTCACCATCCACGGCCAACTGGCCGTTGTAGCATTGCTGGAACCCGTCCGCCGTTTTCATAATCCGGCTTTGCGGATCGGTAAAATTGCTCTGATCCTTGTCATCCGGAACCCCATAATCCCGCTTGAAGTTCGGGCCCCCGCGAGGTGAGCGCCGATCATCGTCCGGGGACCGACCCCGGGCCTTGTCCCGCTCTTTCTGGTCTGCTTCCAATTTCTCTTTGGCGGCACGAATCTTGTCCAGCCGCGCCTGCCGGTACTGAAGCTCTTCAGGCAGTTCATCACCCCGGTTATCCGGGCCGAACTGTCGGTCTTCCGACTGGTCTGTCTGACGCGCCTGACGACAAAGTGCATCGATCTCTTTCGATAAACGATCGTCTTCCTCGCCCATGCGGCCATAGCTCATGGCCTTGTGCTTGCTGGCATTAGCCCGAACCTTGGTGCCATCAATCGCCAGTGTTCCCAGCGTGATCAGCTCCGCTTCCCGGGCAATCCGGACCACCTGAATAAACACGGCCTTGAAGGCAACCAAATGGTGTTTGCGGAAATCACAGATCGTGCGATGCCTGGGGAAGTTGCCTGCCGCCAGAACCCGGAAGGCCACGTCTTCTTCCAGCTTCCGGGCGATCTTGCGTGAAGAGAAAACGCCGGTGGCGTAGGCGTAGATCAGAACCTTCAGCATCATTCGTGGATCGAAGGGCGAGTTGCGTCGGCCGTTGCCTTCGTAGCGGGCATAAAACGCGCTTAAATCCAGCTCCTCGACGACATCACTGACAAAATAGGCCAGATGCCCCTCAGGCAGCCACTCGTTCAGGCTCGGGGGAAGAAGCAGTTCCTGGCCAGGCGAATACGGGCGGAAAGTGGTTCCCATCAGTCATCCTGTTGCTGAAGAATTTTGATCTATTGTGCCAGAATGTAGCTTCTGCCGCGCAGACTCCTAGCCCGGATTTCTCATGAAGAAGGTAGCATGAGGAAGGAAGAAGCGGCTTAAAGTGTTAGAATTCAAGTTCCTACACAAAAACCCACACTAAAAGCCGCTATCCAAAATGGTACCTCAAAAACTGACCTTCTCGCCACTCTCCCGCCGCCAGATTGAAGCCGATTTCTCCGGAGGCCATATCACCTCGGATGCCGGTGTGTTGTTACTGCGCGAAGTCGATAAACAACACCGGCTAACCCAGCGACTGGCCGAGACGCTGACCGACCAGCGGGATGCCCGCATGATTCGTCATGGGCTCAACACCATGATCCGGCAGCGCGTCTACGGCGTGGCCAGCGGCTACGAAGATCTGAATGATCATGAAGCGCTTCGCTTTGATCAGGCACTACAAACCGCCACGGGGAATGCCTCGACTCTGGCCGGCAAGTCCACGCTTTGTCGAATGGAGCAGGCGATGGATCGGCAAACCATTGTCAAAGCGCATGAGTTGCTCTGGCACCACTTTATCGAGCAGCATGAGAAGCCGCCCAAGGAAATCGTGCTGGATTTTGACGGCACCGATATTCCGGTGCACGGCGACCAGCCGGGTAAGTTCTTTAACCGGTATTACGACCATCACTGCTACTTCCCGCTTTACGTCTTCTGCGGTAGGCACTTGCTGGTGAGCTATCTGCGCACCAGCAATCGAGGTGATGCCCGGCACAGCTGGGCCATTCTGGCGCTGCTGGTGCGATTTATTCGCGAGTATTGGCCACAGACCCGGATCGTGTTCCGGGGCGACTCCCACTTCAGCAAGCCCCGACTGCTGGCCTGGTGCGATCGCAACCAGGTGGATTACATCGTAGGCATGGCCCGCAACCAGCGGCTGGAGGCGCTTGCCGCCCCAGCCATGGACAAAGTCCGGACCTACTACGAGGCTCATGGCCATAAGCTCGCCAGCACCTTCCGCTTCCGCTACAAAGCCCGAAGCTGGCATAAGCCACGCTGGGTGGTTGCGCGCCTGGAATATGGCCCTCAAGGCCCGAACCCCCGGTTCGTTATCAGCTCCCGCTACGATGACGGATTCAAGCTCTACTACGAACAGTATTGCGCACGGGGTGATATGGAGAACCGGATCAAGGATCAACAACTGGATCTGTTTGCCGGTCGCACCTCCAGCACACACTGGTGGACCAACCAGTGGCGGCTGATCTTATCCGGCTTCGCCTACACCCTGTTCGAGCGTTTGCGGGTGCATCTGAAAAACACGCCCTTCGAACGTATGAGTGCCGGCACCTTGCGCTTGAAGCTGATCAAGGTTGGCGCAGTCATCATCCGCAACACCCGCCGAATACGGGTGTTGATGAGTGATAGCTATCCACACAAGAACGATCTCTCAGCACTGGTTCAGCGCTTGGTGCCCCAGTAGATAATCGGGCTCCCCCGGCCCGATACCAATGGGGGAAAGGGGGAGTTGTGCCTGAATGCCGGAAACTGGCTAAATAATCGCCAACTTCGACCATGACCACTCGGATCTGGCACTACCAGGCTTGGTCTGCGAAGGTTGTTGGAGCACTATGAGAAATCCGGGCTAGGCCAACCTTGACTATTATCCGCCGAAAAAAGCGAAGCCAACCACTTGACCAATAGCGTGGTTTTACCGGTACCTGGGGGCCCCCAAACACAGACAACAGGCTCGTCTGAATCCAGCAAATTCTCGACACTCGAGCGGTCTAGGTTGCTATTCGGAACCGGATCTCCAGAAAGACCAAGTAAAGTTGTGTGCACTTTTGGCGAGACAAATTTACCCAGAATGGCATTTTCAAGCGCTTTGCTCAGTGTCTGTTGCTGAGAGCCCTCTCCGACTCGTTCAATCCGGGTTAGGCCGAAGGGGTTAATCTCCCGAAAACCTTCCTGATAATGGGCCTCAAGCTCCAACCTACAAATGCCATTCTCCCGATCGACCCAGCTCGCATGCTTTATATTTCGAACCTCAGAGTGTCCGACAGCGCGAATCCGTGTTTTACCTTCATTTGAGATTGCCTCATCCAGCCAGCTTGGGCGACTCATCGCTGTAATCATGCCAACCACAACATGACCTCTTTTTTGCGACTCCCCAGGCAAAAATCCACAAGATCCTTCCAATTGAATATGCTCTTGCTGGTCCTGATAGATCAGCGAGAGCTTGCGGAGCCTCAAAGCGGATTGGCGCTGATGCGTATTCCGGCGAACGTGACCGGTCATTCCGGGGATCGTGACCGATTTGCACACGGCCATCACGCTGGAGTCGATTTTGTACTCTGAGCGGTCACGATGGGTCAACAGATTCCGTCTTTTGTGTTTTTGCTTTTCGCAGTGATTCCCCCTTCAGATTGAGCCGGTGAGCGCCGTGCAGGAGCCGGTCCAGGATGGCGTCGGCGAGCGTGGCGGAGCCGATGTAATCGTGCCAATGCTCCGTGGGTAACTGGCTGGCAATGAGAGTTGAACCCCTGCCGTGCCGGTCTTCGATCACTTCCATCAGGTCCTGTCGCTGTTGCGCGGTTACCTTCTGCATGCCCCAGTCATCCAGGATCAGCAGGTCGGTTTTTAGCAACTGGTTCATCAGCCGGGCATAGCTGCCATCGCCATGGGCGATGCGTAGTTGTTCGAACAGACGCGGTACCCGCAGGTAGCGAACTGAGAGGCCTTGCCGGCAGGCCTGGTTGCCCAGGGCGCATGCCAGCCAGGTCTTACCGCACCCGGTGGGCCCGGTGATGCACAGGTTCAGGGATTGGCGGATCCAGTCACAGCTGGCCAGTCCGGCCATGCGGGAGCGCTCCAGCCCTCTCGGGTGATGGTAGTCGATATCTTCAATGCAGGCCGGCACACGCAACCGGGCGGCCTTGAGCAGCCGCTCCAGTCGCCGGTTTTCGCGGTGCAGCACTTCGCGATCTACCAGCAGGGCAAGACGCTCCTCGAACGCCAGGTCGTGGGTGTCAGGCTGCGCCCGCTGTTGTTCCAGGGCATCGCACATGCCGGTCAGCTTGAGCTGGCGCAGGGTGTCGAGAGTGTTTTGAGTCAACATCAGTGTCTCCGGGATCAGTGGTAGTAGTGGGGGCCACGAACGTTGGTGTGAACGGGCAGATCGGCCAGTTCCGGTTCTTCCTCGGTCAGTGTCAGGGGAAGCTGATCCAGGCCCTGCTTCAGGATCGAGGTGATGCTCTGGTAGCTGGCCGAGTTGATGGACAGCGCCCGGGCACAGGCTTGCTCCAGCCGGTCACGGCTGTAACGTCGACTCAGGTTCAACAGCCCCAGGCAGGCCCGGTAGCCATGTTCGGGATGGGGGCGATCCTTGAGCTGTCGCTGCACCACGTCGAGCGTGGCGGGGCCGATGTCCGCGGCCCAGTTCAGGAACCGTCCGGGAGACCAGTTCTGATGGGCCTGGTGGGATTTGGGCATGTGCTCGGTCAGGGTGACGAAGCGGCTCTTGCCGTGGCGGGGATGCAACGCCACCCGCTGGCCCTTGTGCATGACTTCCACGGCGGTGTCGGTCACCCGTACATCCAGCTTCACGCCCACGAGAGCGTGAGGCACGCTGTACAGCCGTTTGTCGATCTCAATGTGGTAGTCGATGCCCGGTCGTGCCTTACGCCACTCGGCATAAACGTAGGGCGTTGCCGGCAGTGGCTTCAGTGCGGGTCGGTCCAGCGTTTCGAACAGACTCTGGCGGCTCTCGGAACGCCCCTGGAACCGGCGCTGGTTCAGCGCCGGTAGCAGTCCGGCGATG
This sequence comes from Marinobacter sp. CP1, assembly GCF_001266795.1. Taxonomy (NCBI): domain Bacteria; kingdom Pseudomonadati; phylum Pseudomonadota; class Gammaproteobacteria; order Pseudomonadales; family Marinobacteraceae; genus Marinobacter; species Marinobacter sp. CP1. The sequence continues at coordinate 4,179,295 of NZ_CP011929.1, read as the reverse complement.
GCTGCGTTCAGCTCGGCCAGTGAGAAGAACGTTCGGTGCCGCAACCGGGCCAGGATCCAGCGTTCAACCAGCAGCACAGCGGCTTCGGCCTTCGCTTTGTCCTTGGGCTTGTAGGGGCGTGCCGGTAAGACTGCCGTCTGGTAATGGGCGGCCAGTTCCGCATAGGTCTCGTTGATCTGGGGCGTGTATCGGTCTGCCTTGGTGACCGCTGCCTTGAGATTGTCCGGAACCAGCAGTTCCGGCACGCCACCGTAGAACGCCAGCATGCGCTGATGGGAGGCGACCCAGTCCGGGAGGCTCTGGCTCCAGGTGGCCTCGGCGAAGGTATAGCTGGACGCACCCAGCACGGCCACAAAGACCTGGGCCTTGCGCATCTCGCCAGTGCTGCGGTCCACCACCGGCACGGTGGGGCCGCAGTAATCGATAAAGATCTTTTCACCGGCCCGGTGGACCTGACGCATGCTGCGTCGCTGCCGGCCGCGCCAGAGCCGGTAGTGATGGCAGAACTGGCTGTACCGGCGAGCCTTGTCGCCGTGGCGCTCTACGTACTCAGCCCAGAGCAGTTGCAGGGTCACGCCCTTGGTCTTCAGTTCCTGATGGACCTGGAAGTAGTCGGGCTCGGCAAAGCGTTCGCGCGGCGTCTTGGCCGGGAACAGCTGGGCCTCTAACCGTGCTTCATCCGTGCCTTCCGGCAACGGCCAGGTGATGCCCTGCGCGGTGGCCAGGCTGACGTACTTGCCGACCACGCCCTTGGAGAGCCCGCAGGCACGGGCAATGCGTTCGTGGCTCAGGCCCGCTTCGTACTTGAGGCGCAAGACCTCGATGATTTGTCGCATGGAAATCCTCGCTGCCGGCATCTGCCCTTCCTCGTGATGAAAAAGGAAGGGGTATGCCGGATAAAGTTGAAGAATTCCAGCGTGTTGGCAGGGATTCCGGAGGAACGTGACCGGTGATTCCGGCATCGTGACCGGCGATTCCGGAAAACTACCCGAAATCGGTCACGATAAAACGGAATGAGCGGTCACGATCGCCCGGAACAGGCGGTCACGTTCAAACGGAATGGGCGGTCACGATGGGCCGGAATATGCAGCTGAAGCAGCATTTGCTTCTGACTGCTTAATTCAGCGTGTAGGGCCTCTACAAATGGATAAAACATTGACCGATCAATATTGGCTTCGTCCTCGGAGCCAAAAGCAAAAGCACACAGTCCAGCATGAAAACGAACGGAAACAGGCGGACCAGCAGCGCCGTGTAGAACATGGTCCAAAACAAATGCTTGCTCCGACGAGTTGGCCGTAGTAACTAACGTCACATTGTCGATAGAAAAGCCAACCTGACTTGAACCGATAAGGTGTACCCTCCAGGGAGAGTTCTGTGAGGACTCATCAATTTTTTGATAGGCTGAAACTAAATCGGGTAATTTGCTTTCCGGAACCGACAGCAGAATTGGTGACCAGAACTCGCGGCTTCCTCCAATTCTCGCCGTTAATCTGACGGGTAAAGGGGTTTGCCGGTCCAGTCGAGTAATATGTTCAAGCATCCATACGCTTGGGTACACATCAACGGAGCATTCGGGCGTCAGCCGACTGTGGTCCTGAGCCCTCGCCTCCAGAATTAAACGAGCTCCTAGATAATCCAGATAAATCCCTTCCCGCTCTCGGCTAACAACTCTGGCGGTCATAGGGGCACCGCCGTCCGTAAGATTAGCCTCTAAAAGTGCTGCACCGATTACTGACACTTTCGCAGAACGCTTCTTATGGTCAACGCCGAACAGCATTGCGCGTCCGTTAAGCTCTTCCGACCAGTCTTCCACCACCAGACGATAGCCATGAAGCGCGTCGGGAACCTCCCCTTCAAAATGAACCAGCCCGCCCTCACGAGGAAAATCATTAGGCAATTGAAGTTCAGCAGGAGTAGGAATCGCACCACATCTACCATTCACGACATCTGCCAGGATTCCCTTCACCAAGCCAAGGTGAGCCCTTTCTGCATCAACTCGGCTAAGCGCAAGCTCTAGCTCAAGGACAACCTGGTTAAAAGCATCGCTCTCTCGGCTCCCCAAACGCTTAGCCATTACCGCCCGAGCCTTCGCATGGCTTGCAATTAATTCAGTAGCAACGCAATTCCGTGTTTCTAGCTCTTGAACTACCAGAGCTTCCAAGTCCTTCACGTAGCTGACAAGCAATTCATGGCGTTCTTTTGCATCAGCTTCATAAAGTGCCTCGAGCTGCTCCTCCAAGGCCTTGATTTGCGCCTGAACGGCTTCAGTTCGCTGGCCATTCCACCAACTGACGCCCGTCGCAGTGAGGCTTATACCCGCTATTACGAAGAGGTGAATCACGAATATTGGCCGTTACTGCTTAAGTTTCACGAGGTTATCCGAAATAATTTGAAGCTCTTGTCGCAACTGCGCCTTTTCTTCCTTTGAGCAATTCGAGTTCCTTAACTCCTCCATAGTAGCGTCAAAGAGCTTCAGAATCGGATCCATCAAAGCTCGTGACTGAGCCAGCTCCTCAACTCTAATCTGATTACTCTCTCTGGCTGCTTGAAGATTCACTTCAGCCCGATTGACCTCGATTTCCGCTTGAGTAACACGCCCCTGCCACTCTACGAGTGTTGCTTTAAGCTGGTTGTGGGATTTTATGACCTCGAAAACACCCTTTACGGCTTCAATTGCTTCTTTCGCAACCTGAAGCCGGGCAACCTCCGTTTTGGCTCCTGCCTCAATACCCGCTCTCTCGGTTTTTAATTTCTCAATCTGTTTAGCCTCTGAACTTGCCGAGGCGCTACTCTTAGAAACACGCGACAGCAATTCTTCAGATAATTTTAGTTTCTGGTCCGGCATGGCGTTAACCTCTATGCATTGGTTTCATTGTAGTTTTGGAGCGCATGTTTTAGTTCTGCCCAGACATCCTCAAGCTCAATCAGTTGTTCATCAAAAGCTTCAATATCCGGAAGGTCAGAGCTACGTATTTCATGAAGCTCATACCAGGCGGTTCGATAGGCCGAATGGCACGTTAGAACCAGCTTCCCGAGTCTTTCCTGCAATTGAGAACGCTGAGCCAATTCTTTTCTTGCCAGATCTATCTGCTCGGAAAGCTGCTCGCGCTCTAACTCAAGTCTCCTTTCCTCCTGGGGAATGAATTGAATAAGACCATCACGATGAGCCTTGGCTTCTCTCAATTTCAAATAGGAATTCACAGCGTCAGCGACTGAAACCGCTGCCTCCAGCAGCATGAGCGCAGGATTGGCCTTCGCCGCAGCTTTGCCCATGCCCTTCTTAAAACCATACTTGCTAGCCAAAACCGCAGTGTTTGCCAACAGTGTAAGCGCTTGTTTCGGAACACGAGTCGTCATCTCTAAAACACCCTCACAACACACCATGAATCAGGTGTGAGCTCCAGAATAGATCTGTCAGCATCAGAATCTGTGGCCGTTCCTACATTGGGCAACGCCGGAAAACGATCCCCCCGCCGATCTCTTACACGCACCTTACTCTCCGGCGTTAAACACCAGAGCGTCTCGGTAAAAGGTTCGAAAAAAAACCGCTTCCTGAGACGAATCCTTTCGACTTTCTTTTACAAGCAGGCAACGCACCATAAGAAAGTTCTGGCACCATTCACTTCCCTTAGCAGGCCTATAGGGTCGATCAGAAAATGGTCGGAATGCCCTCCAAAGCCCAGCGAGAAGCCAATACTCTGGGGTTTCAATTACCGCGTCTTTCCTGATTCTTGTCCCATCTCGGCGTAAAAACACGCGAAGTCGACTGTCTTCCTGCAGTTGGGCAAGCCCTTCTCGTTTTTCTTCAGGTACCAACTTCTTCAGCAATGATTCAGGAATGGCTTCATCTGTTGCCTTCGCGAAGGTTTCTTCATCAGGCTTATGAAACACAGGTGACGGCCAATCCCGGGGATATCGCTCTTGCTTTTTATGCTCATCGACCGAAATAAGCCTCCTAGCCGGGTGCGCGGCACTGACGAACAGTCCACGGATCGGGTCTTCATTCAGCTCACGAGAGAGCTCGATGGCCTCCACGATGTCCCTTCCTTTCTTGGTCGCCGCCCAGTTCTCAGCCAGGGAATTAGCAGCAAGGAGATCGTGGATATTGTTTAGCGTAGTTACGTCCAACCCCGTAGTTGTCGCAATAGCCTTTCTGTCCTTTCCAGCGACGAGTTCTTCCAAAACGAATCTTGATACTGCATCACAACTACGAGGTGTTTTGGCCACGGCCCAAACCTTGAATGGCATACCGCTGAATGCGACCGGTACAGAGGGTGATTCAGGCTCTGGAATGCACGCACGAATGCTTGCGATTCCTCTTGCCCGTCTTTTCCGCTTATCCGTTAGCCAACCGTCGGGCATCTCAATCCGAGTTATTTCGGCCTCGATCTCTTCCCCTATAGAGATTTCCTCAGAAGGATGATCGACCCAATGCCAAGCAAGTTCGGAGATTGGAATCCATGCTTGGAAGTCCATAACGTCGACAAGTACCCCGCGGTCCTCAAGTTGAACCACGCGTCCCGTAATCAGATCGCCTTCTTCCAATTTCGCCAGGGCTTTCCTAGCTTTGGCTTCCCCGACTGCCCTTATGCTGGCTTTCCAACCCCGGTCATCCTTGTTGAGCAATACAAATTCCGCAGTTTGGCCCTCGCTTAAAACATTCGCTGGATCAGAAACGAAAACGTCTGACATTTCTCCAGGAAAAACAACGGCCGTCAGATCACCTGATGCAACTTTGGCAAACTTTTCCCGAACAATTTGGATGTTGCCTGATAAAACGTCGCCAGGGCTATATGAAGCGCTTCTAGAGGAGGAACTCGACCTTTGATGAGATTTCTTCACCGGCGAGCGTGCTTTGTTCTCTTCACCCAGAAGGGCTGAAAAAAGGTCCAAGAGGAAACTCACAGAGCTTGCCCCTCTAAAATCTCCCAAGCCACCCGATAATCCTCCTCCCGGTCCGACCGGAAAAATGGCGCCTTGTACTCCACCGTCCGCTCCGTTGGTCCGCCGGGTAGAGTGTCGTCCATGTAGGTTTTGTAGACGCTGCCTTCCTGCAGGTGCTGGATATCTTCCCAGCCGAGGGCAATGCCATCTTCTTTTCTTTCGGGTGTGTCTATGCCGTAGAAGGTGCCTTCGTTGAGTTCCTTCTTGTTGGCTTTTCTTGGCAGGCCTACGCCTACCAGGCCTTTGCTGGGGGTGAAGACGATGCGGCCGGTTTGGTCGTAGAAGGTTTCGGCTTCGTACTGGCGCATGACGGGGAACTGTACGCGGTAGATGGTGAGCAGTTCTTCCAGCGTGAGGCCGAGGGCCTGGGCGACGAGGACATCTATTTCCACCAGGGCCTGGCGGCGGGCGCCGTCGGTGCGCAGGGCGTTGTTGCGTTGCCACTCGGGAGTGAGGTTGGCGAAGAAGTCCTGGGGCAGCGCGGCGATGGGTTTGCGGGTGGCCCAGTGTTGTTGGCGGAAGCTGTCTTGCCAGTTGGATTGCCAGAGGTCGGCGTAGTGGCTGGTCACAGAATGAAGCGCTAACACCCGACAGGCAATCGAAGGCAACAACTCCACTAAAGGCAGTGCTGCCCACGTCGCCATCAAATTGCTACGTCCTGTGGATTTAATATAGAAATCACCAAGGATCGAGATTGTCATTGCGGCCTGGCGAAGCAACAACTGCTGAGATTTGAAAGTGGTCGATTGGACACCATGGATATGTGCAGCCCCCGGCATTACGATCATGGGAATCATCGTGCGCTCGCCGGACTGAGACAGCATTCCACGATAAGCCAACCGATAATACTCCGTCACCAACCGCGCCCGATGCTTGCCCTCTTCCACCCAAGGCACGCGCGGGGTACGGTCCCGGTAAGTGTCAGGGTCACAGGCGGGGACGTAGTTGGTGCGCGGCAGATAGTTGTCCGGCAGAGTCTGCAGATCAAGGATGTCGTAGTGGCTGTTCTGGGTGCATTCTGCCCGTGGGGTTTTATAGAAAGGGCTGCCGACGAAGAAATGTGGGCCAGAAAGTATCCATTGGTCCGGGTTTTCGGGGAAACGGGTTTCCCGCTTAATGGTGCCGTCTTTCTGGGCGTTTGTTTCGTGCCACATTTCCAGTGACAGATACTGCTCTTTTAGATCGCCCAGCCGCCGGGGCTGGGCGGCAAATTTTTCCAGCACGTTGGTGAGCTGCCGGGCATGCAGGGCTGGCAGGCGGGCTTCCAGGGCATCGGTGCCGGCTTCGTCGTAGAGCTGGGCGAACAGGGCCAGTTCGTGTTGGCCGATTTCGATAATTCGGTCGCGGTGGCCGTTGGTGTTCCAGACGGTTTTGATGGCCCCGCTGGCTGACTCCACTTCTTCCTTGATGCCCGGCACACGCCCCTGTCCTTCATGGGCAAAACAGATATCCACAGTTTGCGGAATAAACAGGTTGGCGATGTGCCTGAATTCTGGTTCAGACCGCTGCGGGCCATACACGTTAATACTGTAGATTGTGGCGTGATGCACTTCGGCGAACAGCCCCACTTCATTGTGGAACTGGAAGTGCTGGCGCAAACGCGGATACACCTCCCGCCGAAATCCCCCACCCTTCGGATCATCATAAATCCCTTCCGGATGCAAAAAGCCACTCACGCCCTGCCCGTTCACATTGACCCAGGCCCGAGGCAGGAAGCACTTGTACAGGTTGGTCTGCACGCCCTTCAGCTGCGGGTAGTTCTGGGTGGCATTCAAGAATGCCTGCGAGCCTTCCGCTTCCGCCAGCTCGGCAAACCAGGCCTGCTGCAGTTGGGGGCTCCGTTCGAAGGCGGCTTCGCGCTCGTCAGTCAGTTGCTTGGCGCTGAGTTTGTGCAGCACAAAGGCCGGGTTGTGGTCGCCGAGGATGCCGCCTTCCTGCCATTCCACTTTGCGCCAGGGCGGGTTACCCAAAGTAATGTCAAAGCCGCCGCGCTTGGCAAAGATGTCGGCGAAGGCCAGTTCCCAGTGGAAGAAGCGGTACTGCTCACCCAGTTGGTTGGCGATGGCCAGGGTGTTGAAAAACGGATTTTTGAACAGTTTTTCCAGGTTGAGCTCGCCGCGTTGGTTGCTGACTTCCCGGAGCGCAACGGTCTCTTCACGCAAACTAAGCTGTTCGTCATCACCCCCGAACATGTCCGCCTGTGGTTTCGCAAACGGATTGCTGTTCTCGGCTTGGTCAGGTTCTGCGCTGGATTCATAGGTACTTGCCTCCAACAGGCTTTCCTGCTCTGGAGCAAAATCAAAGGTCCCAGCGCTATTCAGGATGGTGTTCAGGTCGAACAACCATTTCTGGCGGTCTGGCAGTTCATCCACTTTGTCCAGGGGCCAGAACCAGAGGGCGCACCAGTAGTCCATGGCCAGTTTCAGGCGGCGGTAGGGAGAGGCGATGCGGGCGTTGGTGTTGAAGATGCCGTGGGCCCGCAGGTTGTCTTTTTCCCGGGTGGTGGTGTGGTGTTCTTCCACCTGTTCCTGGCCCCACAGGGGGTAGGTGTCTTCGGTGCGCTGGCGGTGTTGTTCCAGCATCTGGGTGTGTTCGCGCGACAGGCGGTCTACGGCCTCGCTCAGGCTTTGCAGGGTTTTGATTTCCTGCTCGTCCAGCGGGGCGCAGAAGTCTTTTTTCCAGTCTTTGATCTTTTTGAAGGCATCCGGCCGCAACTGTTTGGCGACTTTGTCGTTGTAGCCGGCCATACCTGGGTCGGGTAACAAGAAGTGATAGATCTCGTTGTCGCTGCGACCACCCTCGCCTGCCGGGTTCAGTAGGATTTCCGGGTTCAGTCTGCGCGGCGCGTTGTTGTACCAGTAGCCTTCTTTGGCCTGTTTCTTCAGGGCGATCTTGGGGTACACCTCGCGGCGGGCGCCGATCAAGCTGTTGCCGGTGAACAACTGGTAGCCGAACCAGGGTACGTTGTGGCCGCCGCTCAGGGCGTTCAACCACAGGGAGACTTCCGCCAGTTCCACAGCAATGGGGTTGAGGTCTACCCCGTAAACATTGTGGTCAGCGATGTGCATTTTTACCCGCTGGAGTTCGCGCTGGTAATCCTCGTGGGGGATGCGCTGGCCCAGTTCCTGTTGTTTGCGGGTGAGGTAGGCTTCCGCCAGCTGGTTGACGGCTTCGTTGAGGAAGGCCGCGCTGCCCATCGCGGGTTCGCACACGGTCAGTTTGAGGATATCGTCGGCGGTTACGTCGTCCGTCAGGCGTTCTTTGAGGGTGTATTTCACCAGGCTTTTGGTGAGCACTTCCGGGGTGTAGTAACTGGCGGATTTTTCCCGGTCCCGCCCCGCCATGCGGTAGATGAACTTGCCTTTGGGGTGCACGCGCAGGCTGAGTTTGCTGTCGATTTTGTCGTAAACGCGCTCTTTGTCGTCGAATTCGTTCAATTGGCTTTGGGTGACGAAGTAGCCGGTGTCCAGTTCGTCCGGGTTGATGTTCTGGCCTTTGGGGGCCACTTCGTACAGGTCTTCGGTGGCGAAGAAGCCGCGGTAGCTGAGCAGGGCTTCGTATACTGCGCCCAGCTGGTTGATGCCAAGCTGGGTATAGCTCACGCGGCCCCGGCGCTTTCTGCCGCTTGTGGGGCGAGTAAGCGACATGCTCTGGATCACCTGCTGCAGGGTTTCATTGCTGAAGGCCACGCGGTTGAGCAGCGGGGTTTTGGACGGGTCGAACAGGTGGCTGTCCAGGCCTTGCAGGGTGAAGGCATTGGCGTTGCTTTCGTGAAGATCGTCTTTCTGCCGGCTGACCTGCTTGCCTTTGTAGATCAGGCTGAACATACGTTGCAGGCTTTGATGGAAATACTCGCCTCGGCGACTTTCTTCAGTGGTCAGGCGTACGCTTTCCAGGTCACGTAGGCTGTCCAGGCTATAACCCATGCGCCAGGTTTCGTCTTCAGCCGGCAGATAGCCGAGTTCAGGGCGCGCTTCTATGTAGAACAGGAAGAGTATGCGGTACATGTAGCGCAGACACTCTTTAGAAAGCTGGTCCGCATCCAGAGCATTCTGCCCGCTGTAGATGCCTTCCTTGCGATCGCGGGCCTGTACTACCAGTTGTTCGGCTGCTTCGTTGCCCAGTAATTCGATGGCTTTCCGCAGGGCATATTTAAGATCATCCGATACCGCAAAGGCATGCTTGTGGCTGTTCTCATCCAGGCTGTCGAGGCGGCATTGGCCTACTTCGGGAGCCAAGCTTTCCCGATGTAAAAGAACGGCAGTGGCCTTGAGGGTTTTATCGTCGCGGCGGCCGAGAATCTCTTCCCAGTCAAAGCGGAGCATGCGGTTCTGCGACCACTTATACCGGTCGATCAGAATGCCCTGTCGGTCGGATAGTAATAGCACCCATCGCGGCGGGTTGTCCTGCCGGAAAATTGCTTCGTTAAGGATGCTGTACCAGTCGGTGTTTTTCAATTTGTCGTGGTGCGGGCCCGGGCCGAAGAACTGGTTGCTGTGCAGTTTTAGAGAGAGCGGGTCTTCGCCCTCGTTGTTTGAATCCAGCGCACCCAGTACCCAGAGCTGGTCGCCTAGAGCTGAGAGAACCGGCAGTTCCGTGTTGGGTGCCACCTCACGATTGTCTGGCTGATAGGGAATACCCAGTACCGAGGTAAGATCTTTGAAGAAATCGCGCTGCAGGCGAATTCGTTCTGCTGCACTGCGCTCGGTTTTGAGTTTGTGGCGCAGGGCGAAGTAGCTCTGGTTGAGATTCCTCAGGGCACGGTGAGGCGTGGTGTAATCGCGCCCCTCTTCTTTTGCCGATTCTTCACGAGCCTCCCAATCTTTGATGGTGTCGGCAAAGTCGCCCTGGAAGACTTCTGCCAGGTAATGGGCGCTGAAGAATTCGTTTTCGTTGGTCAGTCCAATGAACGTGGCGGCGGTATCCTGAACGGCCATCTGGTAATGCTCCTTTGCCCTACCCGGGCGTTTAGTGGTCTTCCCGGGTAAACACGGCGATAATCTGTATGAACGGTACCGGCTCGATGGTGAGGGTGTCGTGCACCCAGGTTTCGTATTCGTTAAAAACCCTTTCGATTCGGCTCAGGCGCTCTTCTTTTTTGGCGGCCTTGAAATGCTCAGCCTGGCCGGAGCTATCGAGCTGAAGATTTAACTGCTGGACCTGCCGTCCTTTCAGGGCTTCCAATTCCTGGAGCTGCTGCGCCAGTTCAGACTGTTTCGCCGCCGTGTATTCCTGCTGGTGTTCCTGCATTTCAGCCTTCGCAGCCGCTATCACCGGGGTACGCAGAGCCTCCAGCTCTGATAGATCAATAGGCCGAGCGCGGTTGGGCAGCTTGGTGTTCAGCTGAAGTTGCTGCAGCCACTCCTCGCCCTTCTGCACCTCAACCACTGAACCGCTCCTGCAACGGATGGCGAACCATTGCCAGATAACCGGATGCGCCTTTCGGTTAGGAATAAGCCCGCTAACAAGAAAAACAGCCTCATCTGGTTGAAGGGTGCCATTTACCTGGGGTGAGTCTGGCAATGCCAGTACCGGCGCGCTGTGGCGAGCCACCTGTGCCAGCAATTTGTCTTCCAGCCATTGAATGGCCGGATGCTGGGGCCATAGATAATGCAGTTTGGGCCAGGCGTTCTCATCCTGCCGGCTACGGCGGATTTCCTCTTCAAATCGACTTTTATCTGCCGTTAGCACCAGGCTGCCGTTTTCCGGGCTGATTTCCGATGGCAGGTAGCGGAAGCGATAGTTCAGATCATCCGGCGGTGTCAGCGTTAGGGTTTGCTTCTCGTTATTGGCCGTGAAGTTCACCTGCTTCCGGTCGCGGTTGATTGCTTCCAACGCCTGGCGGGCAAATTCGTAATCACTAGGGAACAGGCTGTAGCGTTCCGCGGTGTGCTGCTCGGCCTCTTCTTCTGTCTTGGGTTGTGCCGCCTCAGGGTTGAGGAATAGGGCCAGAAGGTCATCGCCTTCGTTGCTGTCGTCCGGCTGATATTGTTCATCAAATGCTTCTGCTTCGGTACCGCTAGCCATGGCATCTGCCGTTAGACCTTCTTCAGCTTCCGGATCATGGACTTTCATGAATGTAGCGGGATCACCAATGTTCTTGTAGGCCTGTTCATCCTTCTCTTTCAGGATTTCCAGAATCCGTTGATCGCCCTTCACCGTGGGATTGTCGCTGCGGTTGATCAGGTAGGTGATGATGGGCGTCTCTGTCTGGCCGTAACGATCAACCCGTCCGTTGCGCTGCTGGAACACCATAAGCGACCAAGGTAAATCAAAGTGCACCAGTCGGTGCGACAGGTAATGCAGGTTGATACCTTCGCTTGCGACATCAGAGCAAAGCAGTACCCGCAGTTTGCTTTCCTGTTTACCGAAGGCTTCGACGATTTCCTGCTGCTCGATATCGCTCATGCCGCCGTGCAGGATCTGCAGGGCGTCGTCTTTCAGCTTCAGATCGCCCATCATCTGGCTCTGCAGCCAGTTCAGGGTTTCAATGCGCTCGCTGAAGATGACCAGGCGGTCGTCGGTATCGGCTTTCTTCCAGCCAAAGTCTTTGCTGTTCAGCAGCTTCAGCAATTCCTGGTATTTGTTGAAGTGAGCCGCATCAACATTGCGGAGAGCCAGACATAGGCTTTGCAGGGACTCGATTTCCTGTTGTTCGTCCTCGCTGGTTTCCTCTTTATTTTCCAGCTTTTTAATACGCTGCTCGACGGATACCTGGGCGGCTGCCGGCGAGCTGAAGATGGACTTCTGCAGACCTATGCGAACCAGTTGACCATTGCGCTCGGCGTTGTGTTCGCCCCGATAAGTAAAGGGGACATCCAGCAAAGCCTGGTAAGCGGCCTCCTCTTCCGGTGAGGCATCAAGGTAGATGTCGTTCACGACCCGCTCTTTGAATTCCTGCTGCACCTGATCACGGATGTCTTTCTTGAACCGGCGTATGACCAGGCCTTTGTCGCGGAAGTCTTCTTTGGCGTAGTCGTCCGGATCGGAAATGGCTGTGGGGTCGAGCATGTTCATCAAGCTGGCGAAGCTTCGTGCCTTGCCGTCGTGGGGCGTTGCGGAGAGCATGATCAAAGTATCCGAACGCCCCGCCAGCAGTTGTGCCAGTTTTGCACGCTGAGAACTGCTACCGCGTTCGGCCACGTTATGGGCTTCATCGATAACGATGATATCCCAGTAGGCCTGCTCCAGATGACGGCGGTATTCGTTGTCCTGCTTGAGCGTGTCGATGGAGATGATCGACTTGTCGTAGTAGTAAAACGGGTTGTGGTTGCCAGGGATGTTGTTGCGCACACGCTGGAGGCCGGCAGAGTCCAGCCGCGTGAGTGGGATGGTAAAGCGGTTCCACATCTCCTTCTGGAACTGGGTCATCATGCTTTTGAGGGTCAGCACAAGAATGCGCTTTCCCCTGCCCCGGCGCATAAGCTCGGTCATCAGGATGCCAGCTTCAAGGGTTTTACCGAGGCCCACCGCGTCCGCAATCAGGATTCGCTGACGATTCTGCTTGAGCGCCTGGAGAGCTGGATCTAACTGGTAAGGAACCGGATCCATGGCAGCCTTGTGGCCAAGGTGGATACGCTGGTCCGCAGGGGTAATCTGGCGTAACTGGGTTTCGATAAACAGACGGCTTTTTTCAAAACCTGGGGTCAGGTCTTGCTCAAAGCTGGTTTCTGCAGGGTTCAAAACACGGATCGCGTCTTCGGCTTCTTCGAGCCGGGTAAGGAAGCGAGCGCTTTTTCCATTCACCAGTTCCGAAAGGCCGTCTACGGTGAGTACATAACCGCCATCGTCGCTCGGGTCTGCCCGGCGGACGATCCATTCGCAATCCCGGATAACTACGCGCGCCCCTGGAGCGTATAGTGCTTGCATGCCGAATCCCTGAACCTGAAGCGACGTTTAATCGGAAAAGGGATGCTAACCAAATGGGCCGACATCCAATGTCGCTTATGAAAAATAATGGTCTAGTAGTGCGTAGGATGATGCGTCAGATTGGTGCGAAGGGAAAGGGTTAGTTTGTAACTTTTGGCAGCTTAGTTTCTGATTTTTTTATGTATTTGAGGAAGTGAACTAATTCAGATATTCAGGCTCAAATCTAAACATTTTCGAGCTTAATACCAAGAGACACGGCGTCCAACTGTGACTCTGACCATATCTCCGCATAATCCTCACCAAATGCAACAATGACTCCGACACTATTGTTCAAGTCGGCGTAAACTGAGTTGGTTTGAGGAAGATGAAAATCTTGGTCAGCATCAATAAGGTAAGCGTAACCTAGGAATAGGCTCATAAAGCGCCGAGCTTGCAGGTTTTCCTTCGGTAAACGCCAAATTTTTGGAAGCAGTTGATCCCACCAGCGTACTGAATAAAGTGAGAGAGCACGCCAGTCCGCTGATGCGGTAATCATTATCGGGCCAGAGAACAACGTCGCCAGCGAAGGCGAACAGGACATTATTTCTTGACGCGCTATTCGGAATCCCTGCCCGCTTCCTACTTTATCTAATTCGATGCGGAAGGCGCTGCCGACTGTGGCCCGGACCGCTGACTCTTGCGAATTTCTCAAATGCTGCTCCCTCAAATTGTTTTTTTTGTCAGGCTGACACGTTATGGAGGGGCGTGGTAGGCGCCCCATCAAGCGTTCTAGAAATTGAATAACTACCAAAATCTTCTGGCAAACGGGGCGTCGGGTTAGAATCTGAACTCCGGCCCAACAGAGAACACATTAATATCAGTCTCGCCCAGTTCGTCTTCGTCACCAACGTTCAACAACAGGTCCCAGTCGGCCCGCAGGCGGATTCCCTCGGCAACTTCATAGCTCATGCCAAGACCGGTCCTGAATGCCACGCCGGTATCATCGTCGCTTACGGAAATAGTCTGAAATCCGTTGCTCGCTGCAGCCTCGTAATTCAAGTGCCACAGCATAAGGCCTGCTTTGGTGAATACCTTGAATGGACCTGTTTCAGGCATGCCCAGTTGAAGCGTTGTATCAACGAAATGCCCATTTACCGCAGCTGCCACTCCAACACCGTTGATAACACCGGAGGCTTCAACATCGTCGATGTAGCGATAGCCGAACTCGAGGTTCGCAAAGCCATTCAGTTCAGTACCACCGTAAAACCGAACGGCCAGCGCGCTGTCGTCACACGATGATGATCCTTCACAGAAGTCATCTACAGTGGCCTGGCCTGCGGAAATACCATAATAACCGGGCCGTGCCTCGGCAGCATAAACTGGTGTATTAGCCATTACGGCAAAGGAGACCATTAGGGCAATTCTAGTCAATTTCATTTCGACATCCTTTTTTTATAGAACAATGCAAGGCGAGCGAACAACCCGCCCATTTTCCCTTACTAATACTGAACAAAGAGAGCGACAGCTAAGGTCGCAGACTCAAAAAAGATTCCAAGTTAAGAGCAAACTCATCCTATTCTGTGTGTGCGAGATAATCCCGTCTCCAGGGTGCAGGAGATTTCTTCTCGCAACGGAAGTGCAGACATATCGGGGCTCGAGAGTGAAGAATGCCCATGGCGCCGGAGGAAATGTAAAGATCGAGGTGGAAGTCATCTGGTCATTCAAGGGGCTTCTCCACCAGCTTGCCGTCGGAAGCCCGGTGCAGAACCAATTGTCGAACACCCTCCCCATCCTGAGCTTTTCCGATCAGGTAGACATTCGGTTCGCGGGATATAAGGCCCAAAGGGTGCACAACAATATTGTGCCGGTTCGGGCCAGTGACACTACCTTACTCAAAACGAAGCGCGAGTTGATATCTTCGATTACATTGAGCGGTACCATAATTCCAGAATGCGACGCAGAGTTGCCGCTCAAGATCAGAAGCTGTCCACTGTTTTAAAACCGTCCGTGGAAAAGGGCTAGAACCCATCGGTGCTCCCTGCCACCAGGGAAGCTTCCAGCTCTTCGATTAGTTGAAGATCAGGCTTTCCGCCGTATGATATAGGCCCTAAACTCAGTGGCGATCGCAAAAAAGAGGGTTTATGAGCGCAAATCCACCATCAAATTCAGACATAGAAACTGACGTTCTCCTGTACTTCAGGCGGAACGGGTCAAAATCCAAGATCACCCTGGATCTCGTTGATCAGTTTTTCCAAGGAATCAGCGCTGAACTCCACTCTCCAAGCACACAGGCGTTTATTAATTTAGCCCGGATTCCCAATGAACGGGAAATCTATGGGCTCCTGGTCAAAGCTCTCACTCGATTGGGCGGAGATGACGATATCGGTCATATTGCCACTGAAATCCAAGTGAACCGAATAATGGGCAAGTCAGAATCTGATCGTTCTACTGGGCGCGTCGACCTACTAGTGACGTTCCGAAAAACGATGTTCCTGATGGAAGTTAAGGTCGTCCGAGCATCGATCCATTCAAAAGAAACAGAAAGCGGATCTCGTTCAAAAGTAGAAAAGGCGTGGCAGGAGGCCGTAGAACAGCTTCGTTCGATAGCCGGCGACGAAATTGCCCAGTATCATCAGCGGCCGGTTGTTAAACTCCCATTATTGGTTTGTATCTACTACGATGGCAAACGCGTACAGAACACAGTTAAACCATTGTGCAAGACCGCGAAGGGCATTGTTCAAACCTTGGAATGCAATCAGCCCGTGCCCGCCTGCTTCGAGTGGAACTCTAAATTTCAGGCTCCCGTTGAAACATATCGGCGACACAGCGACTCAATGAATAAGAAAAATACCGTCTTCCTCCATGGCTTCTCGTTGTTTGCCGCTGTCGTAGACTGAAGCCGTGCCGAGCAAAAGTTTCCTCTGGCTTTCTAAACTTGGTTCATCTTCTTGCACTGCGCCAGAACTCCATACTCTTATCACTGACCTTGCCCACGCTTTTGCCCAACTCTATAACGGCCGACTGAAGTCCCAGTGCTAACGAAGGCTGGGAGCAGTGCTGCAGGCTGCGAATAATTCTGGTGATTCGTAAATGGTTATGTCCCGCGGGTTTCAGCCAGATGTGAGTTTTCATGTTCAAATCTGGCAAGGGCAGAATTTCGTCCCCTCTTCGGTGAAGTCCATAGAATGTCAACATTCGATCCAGTGCTCTTATCTGTTGATTTCGCAAATGCTTGTCGGTTCGAAAGCACGCTTTATCTTCTCCGGTAAGCACAGGTACCTGTGCGTTGTACCGGCTGGGCTCGGGGATTGGGAAAAGCCACTGCAGGTAATCATGCGTGTGCTCCAACCAAAAATCATCGAGCGAAAGAATGTCTTCGATTGTTCTGCCCGCATGGTCCGTTCCATCTCCGCGGAAGAACTTGATAAGAGCACTCTCCTCCGGCTCAGGCTTGCCAATAATTCCGACAATCTGGTCATACGACCATATCTCTGCGCTGGTAGAGTCGAACACGACCATACAGAGCTCAAGCCGATCTCCTTTTGGTAAGAGACGAGCCGTTACTGGCTGGGAAAGCTTTAATTCATCTGACTTCCCTAAAGGATGCAGATTGCCCAGCATTTTCCGCTGTATCCATCGGCCCTCAGGCTCCTTATTTGGCAGCGCTTCAAGCTGCTCTCGCACTCTTTCTCCACGATCATGCCCATAGATAGCAGCGGCCGGACACTCCGGCAACGCGGTTGCCATAATGTCGTCAGACATCATTGTCATGAGCTCCGGTGAAAGTTCACGGATCGACTGACGACTAAGGACAAGCTGCCCTTCTTCATCTAATTGAGCCTCCGGAATCGGATAAACACAGCCAATCTTCCAGGACATAATGCGCTTTGCCATAAAACTCTCTCGTCTCAATTACTGGATAAACCCCATGGATCGCCCCGCCCCACTTTCAGTTTGCTCTTCCTGCTCTTGTGCAAGCGTTAACAACAATTTCTCGGTTCGAGGTCTGAATCCTCTTAACTCCAAGCTCTCGACCGCAGCCCGAATAATGCCGGGTGTTAAATAGTCCAGGTGATCAAGTTGGCTTCTTTTGACTGTGCGAGCGAAGTCTTTGTCGACCACGCATTCCACCAAAATGTCCCTAACCTGTTCGACATTGAGATAGCCAAACTCCACTTTCATCTGAAGCCGACGTAGTATCGCTTTATCGAAGCTGTTGAATCGATTAGATGTCGCCAAAAAGACTCCGTCAAATCTCTCTAGGCGAACCATAAACTCATTAACGGCGCTGATCTCCCAGCTACGTTGAGCGGTATTTCGGCTATAGAGGAAAGTATCCGCTTCGTCCAGCAATAGAACTGCACCGGTGCGTTCCGCTTTATCGAAGATCTCAGCAATGTTCTTTTCTGTCTGTCCCACGTACATGCCCAGCAAATCACTGCCGGATTGCAGCATGAAGGGCTTCTCCAGGCGCTTAGCTAGTGTCTTCGCATAAGCGGTTTTACCGGCGCCGGGAGGGCCATAAAGGCAGATTCTTGCGCCCCCCTCCTCAAGGATGAAGCGTTCCAGATTCCAGAGTGTCGGTTTGGTGTTTATCCACTCAGTTCGGAACTCCGGGAAGCCTTTTCTTTTTGGTTTGGGCAGCACGCGACCCGGCTTTCTCTCTCCCATCACTTCCAGCCGCTGACTTACCATGGCCTCAAGTCTCTGTTGGTTGCGGACGATCTGGCATGTTGGCAAATACCGACCCACCTGGGCCAGATTGGTCGCCAGAGCTGGAGTCATCCACGGCTTACGTGCTGCCTCCAATACCCAGGCAGGAGTTACCGGTAGTTCGGAGAGTGTCTGCTTAAGCTTTTCAGCTTGACGATCACTGCCGGTGCCCTCGATCTCAACGATGAAGTCGAACCTCCTCAGAAAAGCCGGATCAACGGCGCTGATGTTGTTGCTGATCCAGATCACTGGGGCTTGATTCTCCTCCAACATCTGGTTAAACCAACCTTTGGCGAGCTGGTCCGATTTGCGGAAGGCATCTTCCATTTCATCGAACAATAGAACGGCACCGAGACGGTCTTCCAGGAACATCTGCGCCATTTTGGCGGCATCCAAACGAACACGGCCAGTCATGGCACCCGAGTGACTGTCTTTGGTGGGTACTTCGTATAACGGCGCTCCCAGTTTTGCCGCCATAGCCCTGGCCAATTGAGTTTTGCCGGTTCCGGGCTTTCCGTAGAGCAGAATGTTTTTGCCACGGGACTTCTTATTTAGAGCATCCTGGAGGTAATCCAGCATCAACTGAAGATCGGGAACACCCTGAAAGTCCGCAATGGAATGCAGCGCCTCAGGCCCCGGCGGGCAGATGTGTTTGAACAACCTCTGTTCGATGTCTTCTGTCGCGCCTGCCTCCAATTGCTCGGAGGTGGCTACTACAAGCTGACTCAGAAGCGGTCCGGCCTCTACCAGATCCCAGATGTCGCTGTTCTGGTTTGGCTCCTCCAGCAGGCGGATCTGGCATAACATGGCATCCTGATCCATTGCCGTCGCAATGGTTCTGGTAGACTCTCGCATCGCCCTGGCCAGGGCGCTCACGGAATTTCCGTATTCGTTGATCTCCAGTTCCCGCATCACGTCTTTGGCGTTGGGATGTTTGAGCAGAAGGATGGCAAAGATCAACAATTTGACCTCAACCATATTGGGTTTCAGCAACTTAATCAGGTTGGCCAGCAAGGGCTCAAAGGACAGTTCCGGCACCCCCTTCAGGCTTCGAGTAAGCTGTTTCTCACGCTTGCGGACAGCATCCAGAAACATCGAAGTATTTGCCTCGGTGTCATTGGAGGCCTTCAACTTCAAGCCCAGGAAGGTTTCCGGTTCCTCTTTTCGGAAGATCCAAGTTTCTTTCTTGTATCCTGTAATCAGAAATAGCCGGCAGAGGTAGATCTGCAGCAGCTTCAGGTCGTCTTTAGAAGGGGATGACAGATAATCGGGCTCGCGGGCTTCATTGATCAGTTCTTTCCATAACAGCATGATGGGCCTCCAAAAGATCTACGTCTATTCTGAAGGCCGAAGGCGACAAACTGTGTCGCCAATAATATCGGGTGCCCAACGCGCTTAGAATTCCACACTGGATTCAATGGGTTACGAAATCATGCGGGCAAGGCCACGTTTAAGCGTGGATGCTATCTCCCTCCTCAGCCATTCAGGCTCCAGAATATCGCAATGAATGGACTGTGCAGTCAGCCACCACCGCAAATCCTGGGTGTCGCCCACCGTGACGGCGATCTCGAACGTTGAGTCATCAATCTCGTTGGTGATCTGATCAAAACCCAGTGGCGATTCGATGAGATGATTCAAGGCAGGTTTATCACATCGCAACTTCAGGTACACCGGTTCATTGGACTTGAGAATGCCCATGGCGCCAGAACGGATGTACAAATCCAGATCGAAATCTTCTGGGCGGTCTGAAGCTACTTCCACGAGTTCACCCGTGGTCGCCCTGTGGAGAACCAATTGACGTGTGCCTTCCCTGCCCTCGATGGTGCCAATCAGATAGACGTTAGGTTCCCGGAAGATCAGTCCGAAGGGATGTACTACGATCTCCTCCGGCTCGGCCCATTTACGAGCCTGGTAGGTTAGCTTGCACTTATACTCGCGCAACAAGGCTTCAGTAACAGTTTCCAGAACATCCGCATCAATGGCCGGCCGCTCACCACCCAGTCCACGGCTTATGACACGCACCCGGTTTGGCCATTGGCCAAGAGGGTTCCTTTCCCGGAGCAAGGTGCGATGGGCTTCATCGAAATGGGGCTTCAGGTGAGACAGCGCCCGTGGCGGTAACATGGGAGAAAGGTAAGCCCTTGCTAGTTCAAAAGTTAACGCGGCGGGCAGGTCAAGCGCCGGGATGATGTCCATGGTGGCGTTTCGGTCAAAAGACCATCTGTAAGGGCGAGAATCCTCATCCACCATCAAAGGAAAGTCCGCGCTGAGCTTTTCCAGGTCCCGCTGTATTGAGCGCATCGTCACCTTAAATCCATGGTCCTCAAGACGCTCCGCCAGTTCGCTGGTGGTTATGACCTTAGGGAAACGAGGCACCATTCTGAGCATGGTGAGATAGCGAACAGCGGTGTTAGACATTGGCGGATCCTTGCCTGACTGTATGGGGCTCTCTGAGTTCTTATCACGCAGAACTTTACAGCACCTTAACCAAACGCTTCCAGTACCTGATTGATAGCAGTCCCTGCTATCTGCGCAAAACGACGGTATTTTCATGCGGTCGTTTTGCACTTGCTCCTCCCGAAAAAAACGTAAAGTGATCTCAATGTCTGATCAGAAGTGCTTCTGAAACAGCACGCTTTAAAGGATTAGATGCGTTCAAACCAGCAAGTTCGGGAGATTGCCATGCGTCCGGTATCGATTGAGGATTTTATTAAGGTCGTTTTTGAATACGACAGCACGCCACCTGCCCCATCAACGATTCGTCGGCTTTGTGCTGCGAAAGACGAGTTCGGACTGGCAGTTATCCCGGGTGCCTTTAAATTGGGGAAAGCCTGGAAAATCGACCTCGACGGGTATTTTCGGGAGATGGAGCGTCGGGTGTCCGGATCCGACGCTGCAGAAGACGCCTTTATCCATGAATTGGCAAATAAACTAGCTTCCTAAAATGGCACCAAGATACCGCTCTGAAAAACACTCATCGCTGCACAGGTACCCTGGCCTCTATCAGAGCGAGGACGGTGTCTACTTCGTTATCCATCCGATTACCAAAAAACGTGGCACCCTGGACACCAAGGACAGGAATCAAGCGATCCGACTGTGGTCAATGCTTAACCACAGATGGGAGGCCGAAGTCCAAGAACGGAAAACCAACGCCCTGGCTGAAAAGTTGGATAGCCTCTCGATACCAGCAAGCAAGGGGGATCACATCCTTCTCCAAGACTACCTCAAGAAATGGAGAACGGAGGTCCTCGGTCATCAAATAAAGGGCAAGAGCATAGTTTGGTCGGAGTGCCGAGTCCTATCCCTACGGGGACCAAATAAAGGCGCCCCTATCGCCAAACCAACCCGAGTTGATTACGCGAGTGATGCCCGGCAATTGGAGCAGAGCGACGACGCAAAATTCCCGCTTTCTGATCCGCAAATCCTTCGCAAGATTCGCAAACTGCTTTCCCCATGGCTACCGATGCCGACCCATTACAACGGCCTCAAGAACACATTGAACCGGGTGTTTCTCCACGCGGTTCAGGAAGGTCTCATTGACCGAAATCCGATGATTGATATCCGTAAAGCCGCCGAAGAAAAACGCCAAGTTCTCATCCCTGACGAGGCCTACCGGAAGATCACTGAACACCTGTGCGTCCATCGTCATAACAAGCGAGATATGGACGGCACGTGGCGTGCGAAGATCTGCGATCTCATCTACATGATGAGTCAGCAGCCAATTGACGTTTTCAATTTGAAGGAAAGCCAAGGTGAGCTCTATGACAAGCCAATCGATCGTGGGGACTATTTCGCCTACGGCGTGATCCGGTTTGCACGCCACAAAACCAAAATCGGCATCGAACTCGAGATGAACGAGGATCTCGCAGATCTGTGGAAGTGGTTTGTCGAGTTCAAGCGGAAGGAGGCAGTCATAAGCGAGTACCTCCTAGTCTATCCGCGCTACTTCGACAAACGCTCAAGAGCCCAACAAGTAAAACACAGAACGATGCAGGCCGCGTGGCGAGATGCCTGCAAGAAAGCGGGCTATGGCGGCATGTACCACCTCAGAGACCTCCGCAAGAAGGGACTAACCGAAGAATTCCTGAGCCAAGGAGAAAACGACAAAGGCGGGCATGAAACGCAAGCAATGCGGAATCATTACCGGTTGATAAAGCCACCGAAGCGAGCAAGGACGACTATTAGATTCGAGCGGGTGCAAAAGACCAAATAACCCCAGGCACACACCGGTCCCCATTAATGCCATTAAGAAAATAACGGAGGCTTATACAAGGGAATCAAACACGCATAGTGATAGGGAGCCTCTGAAATATCGGAAGCACGCCTACATAATTTTATTTTCCGGCTCTTCCGATCAACCAGAAGGCTCAAAAGCAATCAAATATTCGACCTAAGGACTAAAAATTTATGATTGTAAAACCTGGTTTAAAGACTTTTCTTGAGTACGAAACGCCATTCTACTTGGCCTCGAAGGGGTCAACTATCGCGGTATCTCTCCAATTGAATGGGGGTTATCCTGGAAAAATCTCGGAGCCATTTGCGATTAAAGACGACGATTCTTCCCCTCCCACCGGCTCTGATGATGACGGTGAGAAGATGATTTTGAATATCGGGCGTTATTTGCAGACCGTAGAATTGGAGGTTATCAAAAAGTAGACCCGAGACCTTCTCGGTGACACCAAACTTACAGGAACTGACCTGAGGGAAGTAATTCGCGATACAGTAAAGAGCGTGGAACTCGAATTCGATAATCCGAGCGAGCCAAGTCAAGTCATCCCGGACGAGCCTATCAATGGAGACCCTGAGTTTTTGATTTATGCAACGGATGATGATCTCGCAAAATTCGCATACTTGGTATCTGAGCGTTGCATCCCTTATATGCATTCCTGGGATGCATACGAATATCTTCTCCTGTTACGCAAAAAAGCGTTGAAGAAAGCTGGGGCAAGACTGTGACTGAGCTTAATTCATACTTTTGTGCGTATTCCAGACCAAGGTTGCCACTGATTCCAGACGAAGCCTGCCACCCATTCCACGCGAAAGCTGCCACTGATTCCACGGCAAAGCTGCCACCCTGGCAGGCTGCCTGATTTCCCCATCAAAACGTCCGGCGCGGGATAACTAACGGTACTCTGCTCCTTTTCATCCGGAGAGGGCCAGATGCCAGCGATGAGGTTATCCATGCGTAAAATCAAAGAAGTCCTTCGCCTCAAGTGGGAGCGAGGGCTGAGTAACCGGCAGGTTGCCGCAGCCTGCGGCATCAGTCGCCCCACTGTGAGCGAGTATCTGCGGCGTGCTGCTGAGGCGGAGCTTGGCTGGCCGCTGCCAGAGGATCTGAGTGAAGCCCAGCTGGAGCAACGGCTGTTCCCGCCACCACCGGATCTGCCGGCACAGGCCCGAGGCATTCCGGATTGGAAGCGAATCCACGATGAACTCCGGGGCAAGAACGTCACCCTGTTCCTGCTCTGGCAGGAGTACCGGGAAGCCAATCCGGATGGCTACCAGTACAGCTGGTTCTGCGAGCACTACCGGGCCTGGCAGGGCAAGCTGGATCTGGTGATGCGTCAGGACCACCGAGCCGGTGAAAAGCTGTTCGTGGACTATGCTGGGCACACGGTGCCCGTCATTGATCGCACCACCGGTGAGATCCATGAGGCGCAAGTCTTTGTGGCGGTGATGGGTGCGTCCAATTACACCTACGCCGAGGCCACCTGGAGCCAGACCCTGCCGGACTGGATCGGCTCTCACATCCGAGCCTTCGAGTTCCTGGGCGGCGTGCCGGAACTGGTGGTTCCGGATAACCTCCGTTCCGGCGTCAGCAAGGCCCATCGCTACGAGCCGGATCTCAATCCGACCTATCAGGATATGGCTAGCCATTATGGCGTGGCCGTTGTCCCCACACGGGTTCGCAAGCCCCGTGACAAGGCCAAGGTGGAAGGTGGCGTATTGATCGTTGAGCGCTGGATCCTGGCGGCCCTGCGCCATCGTCAGCACTTCTCCCTGGGGCAGCTCAACGCCACCATCCGTGAGCTGTTGGAGAAGCTCAATAGCCGCCCCTTCCGCAAGTTGCCCGGGTGCCGGCTTGATCACTTCAAACAGCTGGACCAGCCGGTTCTACAACCGCTACCCGCCGAGCCGTATGTCTACGCCGAGTGGAAAAAAGCCCGGGTACACATCGACTACCACGTGGCCATCGATGGGCACTACTACTCGGTGCCCTACACCCTGATCAAGAAAGAGGTGGAGGTCCGGATCACCCACAACACCATCGAATGCTTCCACCGGGGCAACCGGATCGCCAGCCACCGGCGTTCGGATCAGAAGGGTCGGCATAGCACCATCGCCGCTCACATGCCGGAGTCCCATCGCCAAGCCGGCGAGTGGACCCCAGAGCGACTGACCGCCTGGGCAGCCAAGACTGGACCGGCAACTGAAAAGCTTATCCGTACCGCGCTGGGGGCAAGAAAGCATCCGCAACAGGCCTATCGGTCCTGTCTGGGCATTCTCCGGCTGGGCCAGAGCTACGGCGAGGCACGATTAGAACGTGCCTGCCAACGCGCCCTGATGCTGGGCAGTTGCCGATACAAGAGCATCGAATCCATCCTCAAGCACCGCCTGGATGAGCAGCCCCTGGAAGAGCAACAAGAACTGGCCTTACCCGACACACACGACAACATCCGTGGCCCCGCCTACTACCACTGAAGGAACCTGACATGCTGAAACATCCCACGCTGGATAAGCTCCACGCCCTCAAACTGACCGGCATGGCCGCCGCCCTGGCGGATCAATCGGCCACCCCCGACATTACCGACCTGAGCTTCGAGGAGCGCCTTGGCCTGCTGGTCGACCGGGAAATGACGGAACGGGACAACCGACGCATGAGCAGCCGCCTGCGCCGGGCCAAGCTGCGACACGCCGCCATCCTCGAAGACATTGATTACCGGAACTCACGGGGCCTGGATAAAGGGCTTGTCCAGAGTCTGGCCAGCTGCCAGTGGGTGAAGGAACACCTGAACGTGCTCATCACCGGCCCGACTGGCGTCGGGAAAACCTGGTTGGCCTGTGCTCTGGCACACAAGGCCTGCCGGGAGGGTTACACCGCCCAGTACGTCCGCCTGACCCGGCTGCTACGAGAGCTGACCATCGCCAAGGGCGATGGCCAATACTCAAAGCTCCTGACCAGCCTGGCCAAGGTCGACGTGCTGATCCTGGATGACTGGGGGCTGATGAAGCTGAGCGCGGAGAACCGGCGGGACTTGCTGGAGGTGCTGGAAGACCGACATGGCCGGCGCTCCACCATCGCCACTAGCCAATTACCCATCGAGGAATGGCACGGCATCATCGGTGACGCCACTCTGGCAGATGCCATCCTGGACCGGCTCGTACACAACGCCTACAAGATCAATCTGCGGGGCGAATCCATGCGAAAACAGCAGGCAAAGTTGACGGGCACTGAGACTTCGGAGTAAGAAGAGAAACCCCGCGTCGCTACGCTCCGATGGGTGGCAGCCTTGCTCCGGTCCGGGTGGCAGGCTTCACGTGGAATGGGTGGCAACCTTCAGCGGTTTACGCACTTTTGAAGGCCATTAACCTACCCTGAAGCCTCGACCGACCACGGCGAGGCTTTTTATTACCAGCTGCTAATCACATTTTTTGAAACCCTAGTCTGGCAAAACCGGCCACATTATGGCGACATACGTCGGGCGTTCCGGCCGAGCGATCAGTTGGCTCATAGACGGGCAAACCATGGTGCAAACGGGGCCAAAGCATATGCTCAGTTAATCAATCACTGCCTAAAGGCAGCTCGCTAACGCGGATAATATTTTGGGTTTAATTTGGATATTTTTTGGGTGAGAAAATCAATTAAATTGGGGTGAGGTAATTTATTGATTTTAAAGGGTAAAATTGGAGGCGCGGGTCGGAATCGAACCGGCGTACACGGAGTTGCAGTCCGCTGCATAACCACTCTGCCACCGCGCCGGAAAAGATCGAAGGGATCGGATCTTTGTGCTCTCAGGTGGGCAATGAGAGACTTGAAATTGGAGCGGGAAACGAGATTCGAACTCGCGACCCCAACCTTGGCAAGGTTGTGCTCTACCAACTGAGCTATTCCCGCTCTTTGTTTCCGGGGCATTGCCTCGTCAACGGCTGCGTATTCTACGGATTACCGTTCGGGCGTCAATAGTTTTTTATCAAGTTTTTGTTTTACTGGAGATTGTGGGCAAAGTTTGGCCAATTGCGCGGCAGCATGAAAACATGCACCTTCGTCACTGGCAGAGATCCCCCGCACTCTTTAAGCTAGGGATTGGCAGGCAACATCACTCAGGGATTCGACAGAACGTGCCCAGTCCTGATTCATCCGAGCAGACCGATCCACAACAACCGACGTCCAACCCCGGATCCGTCAGCGTTGAAGCCGGCACTCTGAGTGTGAACGGCGACTGGCTGTTGAGCCATTACCGGTCTCTGGCGTCCCTGGCGTCATCCATGTCCCCCAGGGATATGAATAAACTGTCGATCGACCTCTCGGGGCTGACGCGAATTGATACCGCCGGAGCCTCACAACTGGCCACCCTGATCGGCCCGGAGCGTTTGCTCGAAGCCGCTACGGCCGATAGCGAATTGCCCCGGGAAACATCCGCCCTGATCGCTGCTGTTTGCGAGGCCATGAAAAATCAGCCCGAGGCGGATCGGCGGGCGCCCTCCCTCGTTTGGAGCTTTGTGACCGGAACCGGCCAGAAGGTGGAAAGCATCTTCCGGCTGCTGTGGATCCTTGTGGGCTTTATTGGCCAGACCCTCGGCACCCTGGCCTGGAACCTTCCCCGGCCCTGGCGCTGGCGGATGACGCCCTTTGTGGCTGCGGTTCATGACACCGGCCTGAATGCCCTGCCCATCGTGGCACTGCTGACGTTTCTGGTGGGCGCTGTGGTGGCTTTTCTGGGTGCAACCGTGCTGGACGATTTCGGCGCCACCATTTACACGGTAAACCTGGTGGCGTTTTCCTTCCTGCGGGAATTCGGGGTGCTGCTGGCCGCAATCCTTCTGGCCGGCCGAACCGCCAGCGCGTTTACCGCCCACATTGGCGCCATGAAGGTTAACGAGGAGCTGGATGCTATCCGCACCCTGGGCCTGAACCCCATTGAACTGCTTGTGCTGCCCCGGGTGATGGCCATGATGGTGAGCCTGCCCATTCTCACCTTTGTGGGCATGATCTCGGGTATGGTGGGCGGCGCCATGGTCTGCGCGCTGGTGCTGGATATAACGCCGACGCAGTTCATGGCCATCGTTGAGCGGGACATTGCCCTTCAGCATTTCGTTGTGGGCATTGTAAAGGCGCCTATCTTTGCCTTCCTGATTGCCGTAATTGGCTGTCTGGAAGGCTTCAAGGTGGCGGGCAGTGCCCAATCGGTAGGTGAGCACACCACCTCCAGCGTGGTTCAGTCGATCTTCATGGTGATTCTGCTGGATTCCATTGCTGCACTATTCTTTATGGAAATGGGCTGGTGATCATGGCAGATATGGCAGCGTCTCCAAATCCTCAAACAAGCAATGAGCCGGTCATTGAGGTGCGGGACCTGTGCAACCGCTTTGGCGATCACATTGTGCACGAGGACCTCGACCTGGATCTCCTGCGAGGTGAAATTTTGGGCGTGGTCGGAGGTTCCGGTACGGGCAAGACGGTACTTTTGCGCAGCATCGTTGGCCTGAATACGCCAGCTTCTGGCCATATCCGGGTGTTTGGCGAGGATCTTATCCAGCTTTCGGCACGGGCGCGTTCGCGCATAGAGCAACGCTTCGGGGTTCTGTTCCAGGGTGGCGCCCTGTTTACGTCCCTGAACCTGCAGGAGAATATCGCCGTTCCGCTGGTCGAACACGCGGGCCTGAAGCGGTCTGAGGCCGAACAGCTGGCCCGGATGAAGCTGGCGCTGACCGGTTTACCACCTGACGCAGCGGTTCGTTACCCGTCCGAACTCTCCGGCGGTATGGTGAAGCGGGCGAGCCTGGCCCGGGCCCTGGCACTCGATCCGGAGATCCTGTTTCTGGATGAGCCCACGGCGGGCCTGGACCCCATTGGGGCAGCGGCATTCGACCGGCTGATTGTGACGCTCCGGGATGCCCTGGGGCTGACTGTGTTTCTGGTCACCCATGATCTGGACACCCTCTACTCAACCTGCGACCGGGTTGCGGTACTGTCACAGCGCAAGGTGCTGGTAGCTGATACGCTGGAAGCCGTTGCCGCCACGGAAGATGAGTGGATTCAGGACTACTTTAACGGCCCCCGGGGCCGGGCAGCGAGCTACGCATTCAGGGACCATTCGAACAAACGGAATCAGGAGCAGTAACCATGGAGCCAAGGGCCCACCACCTGATCATTGGCCTGTTTACCATCCTGGCCTTTGCGGCCGCGCTGATCTTTTCCCTGTGGCTGGCGAAATCCTCTGCCGATCGGGAATGGGGCTACTATGAAATCGTCTTCGACCATGCCGTTGGTGGCCTGTCCGAGGGTAACCCTGTGCTTTACAGCGGCGTTCAGATTGGTGATGTGGTAGAGCTGACCCTGGATCCGGACAACCCCGGCCACGTGCGGGTGCTGGTCCGGGTGGATCAGTCGGTTCCCATTCGTGAGAACACCAAGGCCGGCCTGGTGCTCGCCAACATCACCGGCAGCATGAGCGTCCAGTTCAGTGGTGGAAGCCCGGACAAACCCGCGTTGAAAGGTGACGAGGACAACCCGCCGGTAATCATTGCCGAGCCCTCGGCGTTCACCAGCCTGCTTTCCAACGGCGAGCAACTCCTGGCCAAAGCCGACCAGCTGCTTACCAGCGCGACGGCGCTGTTATCGGCTGACAACATCGACAACGCATCGGCCATCCTGGAAAACACACGGGAAGCCACAGACGCCCTGCTCGACCGCCGGGACCAGCTGATCGCCCTGCTGGAACAATTCGATGCCGCCGCCATTCGCGCCGAAGAAGCTGCGATCAAAGTCTCCAACGTTTCGGATAACGCCAACGAACTGCTGCAAAACGATGGCCAGCGGGTTCTGCAATCCATGGACCAAGCGCTCGCGGTAATGACCACCACCATGGAGCGAATTGATGAGTTGACCCGAAACAACCAGGGGGCGATGGATGCCGGACTGCAGGGTATGGGAGAGTTGGCGCCCGCGCTACGGGAGCTTCGGGCAACCCTGCGCAGCCTGAATCAGTTTACGCACCGGCTGGAGCAGGATCCCACGGGCACTCTGTTCGGCAATGAAACCATGAAGGAGATGGCACAGTGACATTGAGGTCAATCAGAAACCTGACGCTTCTCCTCGGTGCTGCACTCGCCAGTGGGTGCACGGTGTTTCCGAACCCGGAGCCACCGAGGGTTATGGACCTGGCAGTGGTCCAGGCGGCTCCAACGGCGGAGCAACCGGTTCAGGCATCCCTTCGCGTTGATACACCCTACGCCTCAGAGCCTTTTAACGGATCGCTGATTCTGGCCAAACCCACGCATCAGGAGTTCCGGGCCTACGAGGGAACCCGCTGGCGGGATTCGGCACCGGTGGTGGTTCGGGATATGCTGGTCAGCAGCCTTCGTCAGAGTGGCGCCTACGCGAATGTTATTACGGATACCAATCCGGCACAGGCTGAGTTGACCCTGGTCACCGAACTCTCGGCATTTCATTCGGAAACCCCGGAATCCGGTCCGCAGGTGGTTATCGAGCTGCACCTGCAGATGATTCACAACCGCTCGCGGGCCAGGCTGTGCACTCGCTCTGTGCGGGTTGTGGCACCGGCATCAGGCACATCGGTTGACCAGATTGTTGAGGCCTTCGGAACCGCTGGCAGCAATCTGGCCGCCAGGGTGATTGAATGGGCTACGACGTGTGACTATCCGTCTGACCTGAGGCCTTCTCCGGGAATAGATCCGCCCAAGCAGCCTTGAGGTAGAGGCCCATGGACCAGAGGGTGAGAATCGCGGCGATATAGAGCAACGCCAGGGCGACATTGGCCCAGAGTACACCGGGAGGAAACGCCAGAAGGCCGACAATAGCGGCCATTTGCGCGGTGGTCTTGATCTTGCCGATGTACGAAACCGCCACGCTGGCGCGGCTGCCGATTTCCGCCATCCACTCCCGCAAGGCGGAAATGACTATCTCACGGCCGATGATAACGGTGGCCGGAATCGTCAGCAGAATCGCCGAGTGCTCCTCGATCAGCACAGCCAGTGCAACGGCTACCATGAGTTTGTCCGCGACCGGGTCCAGGAACGCGCCGAACGGGGTGCTCTGGTCGAGTTTGCGGGCCAGATAACCGTCCAGCCAGTCGGTGGCCGCCGCCAATCCGAAAATGGCCGCGCTCACGAGGTAGCTCCACCCCACCGGAAGATAGAAAATCACCACGAACACCGGAATCATGATGATGCGGGAGAGGGTGAGGATGTTTGGTAAATTCATGCTGTCCTTACTCGTCGTGCAATGCTGCGTATATGGTTTCGGCCAGTGATTTGCTGATGCCCGGAACCTTGGTCATCTCGTCGACCCCGGCCTTGCGGAGTTCCTGTATCCCGCCAAAGTATCGAATCAGGTCGCGGCGCTTCTTCGGTCCCACGCCCTCAATGCCTTCCAGTGTAGACTGCCGGCGCTTTTTATCACGGCGCGCCCGGTGCCCGGTTATCGCAAACCGGTGGGACTCGTCCCGGATATGCTGGATCAGGTGCAACGCGGGCGAATCGGCCGGCACCCGGAAGACATCCCCAGTCATGGCGTCTATCAGTTGCTCCATGCCTGCACGACGGGTTACGCCTTTGGCGACGCCGATCAGCGGGATGTCCGAAATCTCAAGCTCGTCAAATACTTCCCGGGCAATGTTCAGCTGTCCTTTACCACCGTCGATGAAGACCAGATCCGGCCGCTTGCCCTCACCGGCCACCATCCGCTTGTAACGGCGGGAGAGCACCTGGCGCATAGCGGCGTAATCATCGCCGGCCGTCACCCCCTCGATATTGTACAGGCGGTAATCACTCTTCAGGGGGCCATTCTCATCGAAAACCACACAGGATGCGACGGTATTTTCCCCGTGGCTGTGGCTGATATCGAAACACTCCATGCGTGACGGCGTCTCCGACAGCTCCAGAAGATCCCTCAGGGCCAGCAGGCGCCGGTATACGGTCTCCTTGCTCGCCAGGTGAGTGAGCAGGGTCTGGCGGGCGTTGGTCATGGCCAGTTCCAGCCACCGGCGGCGTTCACCGCGAACATTGCCCCGAATCCGGGTTTCCCGGTTTGCGGACTCGCTGAGAGCCTGGGCCAACAATTCCTGGCCTTCCACTTCAACCGGCACCAGGATATCCCGCGGAATCTCCCGTCGGGTGTTGCCGCCGAAATAATACTGCCCGAGGAAGGCGCTGAGCAGTTCACCCTCGGTCTGCTCGATGGAGTAACGAGGGAAATAGTCCTTGGTACCGAGCACACGGCCACCGCGCACGATGATCACCACGATGCAGACGATACCCGCATCCTGGGCAATGGCAATGACATCCGCCTCGCCGCCCTCTCCTTCGATTGATTGCTGCTCCTGCACGTGGCGCAGGTGGTTGATCTGGTCCCGGTAGGCTGCCGCTTTTTCAAACTCAAGATTCTTCGAGGCGGCCTCCATGGCGTTCATCAGATCGTGGAGAATCGCAGGGTTCTTGCCCTCCAGAAACATGGTGGCGTGGCGGATGTCCTGCTGGTACTCCTCGGGCGTGATGTATTCAACACACGGTGCCGTGCAACGGTTTATCTGGTACTGCAGGCAAGGCCTTGTGCGATTCCTGAAAAAGCTTTCACTACAGTTTCTTATGCGGAAAATCTTCTGTAATACATTAAGACTTTCCTTGACCGCTCCCGAGCTGGGAAACGGCCCGAACCAGGTGCCGCCACCCTTTTTAGTGCGCCCACGGCGAAACGTCAGCGAGGGGTAATCGCTGTGCGACGACAAATAGATATAGGGATAGGACTTATCGTCACGGAGCAGGATGTTGTAGGGCGGCCGTAACGATTTGATCAGGTTCTGTTCGAGCAGCAGCGCCTCGGTTTCACTGCCGGTAATCGTCACCTCGATAGAGGCAATCTTGCCAACCAGGGCTTCGGTCTTGGGCGCCAGACCGGTCTTGCGGAAGTAGCTGCCAACCCGTTTTTTAAGGTTGCGGGCCTTGCCCACGTAAAGAACCGAGCCACCCTCGTCGTACATTCGGTAGACGCCGGGCCGCTCGGTCAACTGTTTCAGGAAGCTCTTGCTGTCAAACTCCCCGATGTGGGTGCTCTCAGGGTCAGACCTTGTCGGCATCAAGCAACCCGAGCCGCACTGCCATCAGGGCCAATTCGACATCACTGGAAATTTCCAGTTTCTCGAAGATCCGGTAGCGGTAGCTGTTCACGGTTTTAGGGCTCAGGCACAGCTTGTCCGAAATGTCCTGCACCTTCTGGCAATCCACCACCATCATCGCGATCTGCATTTCCCGCTCGGAAAGCCGGTCGAACAGCGAGAGCTCGCCATCCTCGTCCCGATCGCCGCCGCCCAGTTGTTTCAGGGCCATCTTCTGGGCAATTTCCGGGCTGATATAGCGCTGGCCGGTGTGAGCCATACGAATGGCGCGGACCATCTCTTTGATATCCGCACCCTTGGTGATGTAGGCGGTGGCACCGCTTTGCATGACGCGCGTCGGATAGGGGTCGTCCGCGCAGGCGGTTACCACGATCACGCGAATGGAATCATCAATGCGGAGTATGCGACGGGTCGCCTCAAGGCCCCCGATGCCTGGCATGCGGATATCCATGAGCACGATGTCCGGCCGCTCCTGGCGGACGAAATCGATGGCATCCTCTCCGGATGGCGCCTGCCCGATGACTTCAATGTCCGGGTTGTCAGCCAGCATCCGGGTAATACCGGACCTCACCAGCTCATGGTCATCTACAACCAGTACCCTGATCAAAATTCACCTCGCACACGGCTTTCGGAAAACAGCGCGATTGTAACGTTTAGTTCCTGCCCCGGGTAGGTGCAAACACAAATACCGTGACACACCTGACGCCTAAGCCGGCACACCCAGCCCGGCAGTGTTTTCCACGGGATCGAACCAGACCACCAGATCGCCCCGGCGCACCGCAGACATGACCCTGCTCTGCTCACCCATGGGGTTTTCGGTGTCGTTCAGTCCGTGGTATCGGGTGCAGTACTCTTCCACCAGGCCCTGGAGCTGGTCTTCGGTCAGCAATTCGGTGTCGACAACGAATTTTTCCTGTCTGGGGTCTTGCTCGGGCTGGTTTTCGGCGCTGTCGGTCATACTACCTCCTTAGACGCCACCATGTTACGAGTTATGGTGGCGAGGTAGAAGCCCGGAGAGGGGATCCGGGCAAACAATCCTTGATCAGGCTGGCTCTGCGGCCGTTCGGAAACGGGCGATCAATTGCCGCATTGAGACTGACTCCTGCCTGAGCGCTTCGCTGATGGTCCGGGTTTGCTCGACGGTTTCAATGAGGAAATCGGCGCTTTCGTCCAGCGCTGTGGAACGGCGGCCTACCCGACCGATCTCGTCCCGTTGAAACGCAACCGCAGAGCTGATCTCGGCGCTGTGGTTCTCAAGATCCACGAACTGGCCCTGCAGGGATTGAAGGTGTCCCTTGAGGGCAGCCAGATGCTCTCGGTTGCTGCTGCCGGCATCGCGCATTTCCTCCAAAAGCGCATCGACGCTGCTTACGCCGGATACAAGGTCCTGCACCCACTGGGATATATCCCGGGTAGAGTCAGAGGTGCGACGGGACAGGGTCCGAACCTCATCGGCTACCACGGCAAATCCACGACCGTGCTCCCCTGCTCGAGCCGCTTCGATCGCAGCGTTCAGTGCCAGCAAGTTGGTCTGCTCGGCAATATCGGCAATCACTCCGATGACCTGCTCAATCTTGCCCGTGGATTCGTTAAGGGCATGAATGGATCCGGAAACTCGCGAAATGACATCCACCGTATGTTCCGCAGCGCCCTCGCTGGTGGTGAGTCGATGCTGGACTTCTTCGTTGGCCGCCACCGCAGATTTCACGGTGTTGGCCGACTCATCTGTGGCTCGTTCAATGGCCGAGGCCTGATCGGCAATGGCGGCCATGGACTGGCTGACGTCGTGGATCTGCGACCGAGTCTTCTCCGATGCTGCCTGCAGGGATTCCGCACCATTATCCAGGGCGCCGGAACGCTCATCCAGACCACCGGCAGCCGACCGGATGTCTGCGATGAAATGCTCGAACCGGGAAACCAACCCACCCAGTGCATTGGCAACACCGGCTACTTCGTCCCGCCCTTTCAGGACTGGCACGCGTGTAAGATCGGCGTTCTTTTCCATGGCAACCAGATCGTTTTGCATACCCTGCAAGCGCAGAATAACCGACTGCCTCAGCCACCAGGTCATGGCGATAACAATAAGCAGAAAGGAGACGGAACCGGCAATCACAAAGGTCTGCTGGCCAGCCAGAAACGACAGCAACTCGTCGGCGCCGTCAGATACAGACGTCCTGCTTTGAAACTGTCGACCAGCAATCGCTTCGAGCATCGGCTCCATGGCCGGGAACAGATCGAAATCCACGACCTGCCCGACACGGTAATAGCTTTTCTCTGCAATGCCCTCTTTCATCCGGGCGATAAGCGCCAATACCCGCTCGAAATCCTCACGATGTGCATCTGCCCACTCGCTCAACCCCGGATCCGTTTCCAGACTCTGCCAATGTGCCGGCAAAGCGGTCTCCAAACGGCTGAACTCGGTCTCGATTTCATCCCACAGCAGAAGCTGGGCCTTGATCTTGTACGCAAGATCCTGGAGGTGCCGATGGTCCTGTTCGAGATCCGCCAGTAGCCAGGCTTCGTTGAGGTTGGTCTGGATGAGGGTTTTGGAGGCGTCTTCCGCTTTCAGGATGATGCTCCAGGACAGAGTGGAAAGTCCTGCAACGGCAAAGACCGAGAGAAAGGCGAAAAAAAGGATGCGGGTTCTTACTGTGCCGAACATGACAACTCCAACAGCGGGCTATGCCGCGGATGGTATGCCGATTTTGTGACACTTTTATTGCACTTTCAGCGTCAGCTTTTCATCGCTCGCCCTCGTTAATGGTGTTAACCACTTCAAAAAATTCCACCGATTCTCTATGATCGCCGCTTTCTGACCGTTTGGATGCTAATGAACCAGTCCGTCTTCAGACTCACGCTGCCCATCTTGTTCGGCTATCTACCGCTGGGCATGGCCTTTGGTGTGCTGTTCTCAACCCAGCTCGAGTATGCCTGGTGGGCGGCGCCGTTGATGGGAATCGTGATTTACGCCGGAGCCGGCCAGATACTGGCCGTCAGCCTTCTGGCCGTTAACGCGGGCCTGCTGGAAGTATTCATTGCGATGTTTGTTCTGAACGCCCGCCATCTGTTTTACGGGCTTTCATTGCTGGGCCAGTTCAAGGGCGCTGGCTGGCGAAAACTCTATCTGATTTTCGGTTTGACCGATGAAACTTATTCCCTGCTCACCAGCCGCCCACGAGGAAGCGACCGGGCCCACGAACAGGAGGTCGATTTCCGAATTACCGGCTTTAACCAGTGTTACTGGGTGGCGGGGTGCGCAATTGGTGCATTGCTTGGCGACAATGTCGCCTTTGACAGCACCGGCATCGAGTTCGCGCTGGTGGCTCTGTTCATTGTTCTGACTCTGGAGCAATTCAAAGCCCTGGGAGAGGGTTTCCCGATCTGGCTCGGAGCAGCGGCCGCGGGCGTGGCCATGCTGATTTTGCCACCGGCACATCAGTTGATCGGTGCCATTGCGCTGGTCACTGCCGTCCTGCTGTTCGAATACCGGAAGCATCGCGGGCAGGCACCGGGCGAGGAGAGCAGCCATGGGTGAATCCGGCTATCTGGCGGCATTCATTGCGGTGGCGGCAGTCGCGACTTTTGCCACGCGGGTGATTCCCTTTCTGTTTTTCGAGAGGCACACGGAGCATCCGCTGGTGCGCCATCTGGGGCGCTACCTTCCTGCGGCCGTGATGGCGTTGCTGGCCACCGTATTTCTGCAGCGCTCGGCGGATTGGTCCGGCTCATGGATGGGGTTCGAAGCCCTGCTTCCCGGCGTCCTCGTGGTGATTATTCACCTCTGGCGCCGCAATGCCCTGCTCTCTATCGCCGCAGGAACCATCAGCTACATGGCCATCCAGCAAGCCGGGCTTTGATCCGGCTTTAATTACATCCGTGTTTCAAGGTTGGCGACCAGCCGTGAATCCTGAAGGGCAGCGGTGCGGTGTTTGACCACGCCTTTGTATTCCCGGCTTTCGATCATGGCCATGAAGGCATCGATTGAGGGATACCTGACCAGAAGCACCTGATCCCAGGATTCATCCGGGGGCGCAATCAGCGATCCAACACTGCGGCCAGACCAGATGACTTCTGCGCCGACCGATTTTACGCAGGCGGCAGCCTCTTCCATATAGAGCTTGTAGGCTTCGCGCCCGCTTCGCTCCGGCGCCTCTTCCTTGTAATTGGCCCGATCACGGAAGCGCAGCAGATTCAGCATGACAACGGGCTGGTCTTTCGGGGTATCCGCCAGGACTTTTTGCAGCTGTTCGGGGGTGGGATTAACGGCGTCCATCCTTATCCTCTTCTTCTCTTGTTTCCGGGGCCTACTATAGCCCAGGCCCGAGGCGAGCGTGCAAGCGATTTTATTACCTTTCATCCAGATTGCTCTTTTTACTCTGCCAGTTCGTAGGGCTACAGTGAAGGAGACGCGAAACTCATAAACGAGAGGACGTTATGGCTACCCTCACGATTAACGGCGAGCGCTACGAGCTCGACGTGCCCGACAACATGCCCCTGCTCTGGGTAATCCGCGACGTTGTCGGCCTCAAAGGAACCAAGTTCGGATGCGGGATGTCCCAGTGCGGCGCCTGCACAGTTCACCTGAACGGAACGGCAATCCGCTCCTGCGTCACACCGGTCTCTGCGGCCAGTGGCGAGATCACCACCATTGAAGCCATGGCCGACGACCCGGTTGGTAGCAAAGTTCAGCAGGCGTGGCTCGATCTTGGGGTGGCCCAGTGCGGATACTGCCAGGGTGGCCAGATCATGAACGCCACAGCGCTGCTCAAAAGAACACCGAATCCTGAAACCGGGGAGATTGTGGATGCCATGGCAGGGAATCTCTGCCGTTGTGGCACCTACAACCGCATTCTGGCGGCGATCGAACGGGCTTCCGGCAAGGAGGGTGAAGCATGAGCGCCGATGACAACTTGATGATAGCCAACGTGAGCCGCAGGCGCTTCCTGATGGGCCTGGCGGGTGGCTCTGCCCTGGTGCTTGCAGCCCGTTGGGATGTGGCCCTGGCTGGCAATGAAAAGGCTCAATTCGGTGCCGGAGCCATGCCCGGCGGCTGGGTGGACGACCCGAACGTGTTCATACATATCGATGCTGATGGCCTGGTTACCATTGTGAACAACCGCTCCGAAATGGGTCAGGGCATCCGGACCAGCCTGGTGATGGTCGGTGCCGACGAGCTTGGCGCAGACTGGGATCAGGTAAGGGTCGAGCAGGCGGAAGGCGATCACGACAAATACGGCAACCAGAACACTGACGGTTCCCGCAGCATGCGCCACTGGTACCAGCCCATGCGCCGAGCCGCAGCGGCGGCCAGGCAAATGCTGGAGCAGGCGGCCGCCAATGAGTGGGGCGTGCCGGTTAGTGAGGTGCATGCTGGCGTACACACCATCGTTAACACGCCTTCCGGCAAGGAACTCGGCTTTGGGGAACTCGCAGCCAAGGCTCGGGAACTCGACGTTCCCGGGCGCAATGCACTGGTGCTCAAGCGTGACGACGAGCTGCGGTTTGTTGGCAAGGAAACCGGCCTCATTAACGGCGAGCTGAAGTCCGCTCATCCGAAAGCCATCGACGGTGAGGATATTGTCACCGGTAAGGCGGTGTATGGTGCTGATGTTCCGTTCGAGGATCTGCTCTATGCGGTGATCGCCCGTCCACCGGTTTACGGGGCTACAGTTGGCGATTTCGATGACACCGAGGCACTCAAGGTGCCCGGTGTTGAGAAAGTACTCCAGGTTGAGGGCACCGGCCAACCGGCAGGTTTCAGCCCGCTCGGCGGTATTGCCGTGGTGGCATCGAATACCTGGGCCGCCATGGAGGGTCGCAAGGCTCTGAAGATCGACTGGAATCTGGAGCCTGCCGGAGATAACGCAAGCTATACGTCGGCCACTTACAGGGAATCCCTTGAGAAATCGGCGCAGCAACCTGGCAAGGTCGTCCGTCAGCATGGCGATCTGGACACAGCTCTGGAAAACGCCGACAAACGCGTTTCCGCCACCTACTACATGCCCCACATGGCCCAGGCTCCCATGGAGCCCCCGGTGGCGACCGTGCGGATCAAGGACGGCAAGGCTGAGGTGTGGGCGCCCGTCCAGAATCCGCAGGCGACACGCGATACCGTGGCCGGGCGACTGGGCCTGGATGCGAAGAACGTGACCGTTCACGTTACCCTGCTTGGCGGTGGCTTTGGTCGCAAGTCCAAACCGGATTTTGCCATTGAAGCGGCCAGTATCGCCGAGGCCTTCAAAGGTCGGCCG
Source organism: Marinobacter sp. CP1 (assembly GCF_001266795.1). Taxonomy (NCBI): domain Bacteria; kingdom Pseudomonadati; phylum Pseudomonadota; class Gammaproteobacteria; order Pseudomonadales; family Marinobacteraceae; genus Marinobacter; species Marinobacter sp. CP1. The sequence continues at coordinate 4,141,185 of NZ_CP011929.1, read as the reverse complement.
GTCCGGCTGCAGTGGTCACGGGAAGATGATATTCACCACGCCTACTATCACGCCGTGTCTGTGGATTATCTCGAAGCGGGACTGGACAACAACGGGCAGGCCACCGGCTGGCTGCACCGGACCCTCTCTCCCAGTATTGGCTCGCTGTTTGCGCCCGACCCGAAACACAAGGGCGAATTCGAACTGGGCATGGGTTTCAACACCATGCCGTTCTCGGTGCCGGCCCTGAGGCTGGAGAATCCACCTGCGCCCGCCCATGTGCGAATCGGCTGGTTCCGCTCGGTCTACAACCTGCCCCATGCCTGGGCGATCCAGAGCTTTGCCCATGAGATGGCTGTAGCGGCCGGCAAAGACCATAGGGATTACGTTCTCGACCTGCTCGGCCCGGACAGGGAGATTCATAACCTGACGGTAGGCGATGGCTGGAACTATGGCGAAGACCCGGATCTCCACCCCATCGACATCGGCCGCATGCGCAAAGTCATCGAACGGGCGACCAGTGAAGCCGGCTGGGGTAAATCCCCCGGCAAAAATCGCGGGCTAGGCTTGGCGTTTCACCACAGCTTTGTGTCCTACACCGCGATTGTGTTTGATGTGGAAGTGGATGATCAGGGTGAGCTTATCATTCACCGCGCAGACATCGCTTTCGATTGCGGCCCGCAGGCCAACCCTGAGCGGATTCGTTCCCAGTTGGAGGGCGCTATCGTGATGGGCATTGGCATCGCCCTGCAAAGCGAGGTGACCTTCGAGGACGGCGTGGCGCAACAGGGCAACTTCGACAAGTTCCTGATACCCCGCATGCCGGATGCGCCCAAAACGCTTCGAGTCCATCTGGTGGACAACCCGGACGAAGCCATGGGCGGCGTGGGTGAACCGGGCCTTCCCCCGGTGGCGCCGGCATTGTGCAATGCGATCTATGCCGCAACCGGCAAACGCATCCGTCGGCTGCCCGTTGGCGACCAACTGAAAGCCTGAAAGTGATCAGGGCCCCTCGGGGCCCTGTTTTTTTTACGGCACTCCCCCTCTCCGCCCCATACCTTCGTGGTATTCCCATAGCATCCTAGCTTTCTCCCCGCTTATAATTCAGGTGAACCCAGTCACTCTCCTCGACCCGACGGCCACTCTTGATGAACCTGATCGATCTGTTCCTGCAAACCATGGAAACGACACTGCCCGTGTTTGCCATGGTCTTTATCGGCCTGGGACTTCGCCGGATCGGCTGGATCGATAACGCGTTTGTGAATACTGCTTCGGCGCTGGTGTTCAAGGCCACCCTACCGACCCTGGTATTCTTGAGCATCATCCGGGCCGATCTGGATACCGCGTTCAATCCCGGCCTTTTGGTCTTCTACCTGGTCGCGACTCTGGGGAGTTTCGCCATCACCTGGCTCTGGGCCCGCTGGCGTGTGGTTCGGGAGGATCGTGGCGTTTACGTGCAGGGCGCGTTTCGGGGTAACTGCGGTATCGTCGGCCTGGCGCTCGCCGCCAATCTCTACGGAGACTTCGGCCTGTCGGCAGGTGGCATCCTGCTTGGCCTGGTGATCATCTCCTACAACATACTTTCGGTGATCGTGCTGGTGGCCTACCAACCGGGGCAAACAACGGACTGGACGAAGATCTTCCACGACATCATCCGCAACCCGCTCATCCTGGCAGTCTTCGTGGCGATTCCCTTCGCTGCCCTGGATATCTCACTGCCGGGCTGGGTCATGACCAGCGGTGATTACTTTGCCTCACTCACGCTGCCCCTGGCGCTGCTTTGCATCGGCGCCACCGTATCCCTGAGCGCCATCCGGAGTGACAGCAAAACGGCCTTGGGTTCCAGCCTGTTCAAGATGGTGATACTGCCGGCGCTTTGCACCGCCGCAGCGTGGCTGGCCGGTTTTCGGGGTTCGGAGCTGGGCCTGATGTTCCTGTTCTTCGCCAGCCCGACGGCGGCCGCCAGTTTCGTGATGGTGAAGGCGCTGGGCGGTAATGACCGGTTGGCGGCCAATATCATCGCCCTGACGACCCTTCTGGCAAGCATCACTGTCACTCTGGGAGTCTTCGTGCTTCGCAGTACCGGCCTGATCTAGGCCCTGCCCCGGCCTATTGCTTCAATCGCGGCAAAACCCGCCTGGCAACCCTCCAGGTAACCACCTCCAAACAGGTTCAAGTGGTTCAGGTAATGAACTACTCCCCCCACGTTCATGAAAAATATTTGTATGTTGCTTCCAAAGATGTTGCCATTATGGGCTCACCCTCTGTTCGACTATTTTTGTATGCATAGATTTCGATCTGAGAAGCATGATTGCTCGCTATTCACCAAGGACGACTTGAGTCTCGTCCTCCTTCCTTGTTTTTTTAGCCACATGCTTTGTCGACGGAAAACGGTCTTAAGCGTCGTTAGCAAGGCTGATGAATCGGGCTTCTTGTCGACGAGTCTGACGGAACTTACCGTCGACGCCACCACTGTCGATATTATTATTTACAGGATCTTTTCCTTTCTACAATGGGTCGATAATTACGGGAAAGGTAGCAAGCATATTTCGATAGACACGCATCACAACTTGCCCACCGAAATTATCAATTCATACCTCAATGATTACCTTCTTCTTGAGCGTAGAACGAGCGAAATAGCTATCAATCAGCACTTGATGGCGCTGAATGCCTATTATAACTATCTGACAAGCATTGGATTGACCAATTTGAAGCGTCTTTACATTCGGCCTGATTTGAAGCCGCTTGCTCGTGGAAATGTTAAAAGACGAAACGTTGTTAAGTATTTGACCCCTGAGCTGAGATCACTTTTATACAGGAATGCAGGGAGCATCCGAGACGATCTTTTGCTGCGGACAGCCGGTGAGATGGGTTTGAGAGCAAAAGAGAATCTTGGTTTTCTCCTGAATCAGTGACTTTGCAGGCCAGTATACTCCGCAAAGCGCCATCGGCGCTAACGGGAGCCATCACTTGGTCAAAAGCAGGTTGATAATGCCGGAACGTGCAGTCTGACGTCGATCAGCGGCCAAATTTGGGCGCGTTTTGATCAACTTCTGGTCGTCAGGCAATAGCGGGTTGCCCCGGGCTGGTTTTCCGGGTGGCTTTAAGGTAGCGGCTGTTGTCGGACTTGCTTAACCGGAGGCGGCAAGGCTTCCATAGAGGTCGCGGTAAACGGCAAAGCCCGGACAGTGCCGACCAAAGCGCAGAATCCACTGCCGGCCGCTGTGCACCAGGCGGCAGGCCATGGTCATCAGTTCCTGCATCACCGTTCTCAGGCGGCGGCGCTTGGCCGGATGGCGCACTGGCGCATCTGGGGCGGTCAGTCTCAGGCCCATCCAGCGCAGCACGTTGTAACCCATGGTGGCGAAGGCCATGACCAGGTTGTTGGTGTCGAACTTGCCGGAGGGCAGGCGCTCCAGGTCCAGGTCGGTCTTGAACTCGCTGTGAAATTGTTCACTGGTGGCATGGTCGCTGTACAGCGCCATGATGTGTTGCTCACTGGCCACGTCAGCGGGCAAGGAGGTAATCCAGCCTTCGATGCTAACTTCTGGCTCCAGGTACAGCTGACCGGAGGCATCGCTGGTGCGAACGGTGACCTTGACGATGCGACGCAGGCCGGGTTCATCGGGAAGGTCTTCTGACAGAACCGCTTCCATCTTGCCGTCGCGGTCCAGCGACCAGACTTCCTTGGCCTGGGCCTTGTTTGCCCAAGCCAAGGGATCCTGCTTGCGAGGGTTCCACTTGATCAGGAAGTCGATCTGGTCCTGCTCGCGCAGGAAGTCGCGATTGTCACGGGCATCGTGTGCACTGTCCAGACGCAGCAGGATGGGCTTGTCCGTCAGTGACCGGGCCCGGGGCAAAACCCGTTTGAGGGTATCCAGAAAACCGTTATTGGCGTGCTGGCTGCCAGGGCGTAGCTCGCAACCCAGGCACCAGCCTTCCTGGCCCAGATACGCGGCAATGGGTGCATAGCCGTCGTAACCCTTGTAGGTGTAGCTGACACCCTCTTTATGGGTCTGGCTGTTGTCCATGGGAAAGACATCCATATCCAGGGCAACATGGCCCATCGCCAGTGGTGACACCGGCGCTTCGACGGACTGAAGAAATTCAACGCTGGCATCCTCCAGCAATGGCGTCAGGGCTTGGGCATCTTCATCAAATCGCTGGCGCAAACGGGCTGAAGATGGCGACTGCTTGATGCCCATCGCCGATTTGAAGAACGGATCTGTTCGTACCGGCTCGGCCGCCTCGAAATCGCTCTTGCCCAGCGTGATCAGGCCCAGGTAGGTGCGGATCAGCTCAATGTTCGGAATACCGTGCCGCTTGACGACTGTGCGAGCGGTTTTGATCAGCGACGTGTGCCGGTTCAGGCAGTGGCCCACCAGGGCCAGTCCGCCGTGGGGTGTATAGACTTCGGTTCGGGATTGCTGGAGAGTGAAAGTACGCATGAGCTAAATGCACTGACTGGGTGAATGGATGTCAGGTGCTATTATATCGCCCAAGGCTTTGTTATTGCAGGCTTTGGATACAGTTTCAGCCGGTTGAACTCACGGATTCAGGTTTCTGATAAACGATTTTCAGATTGCAGATCAGAAGTATGATGGCCTAAAAAACACTCTTTCGCAAAATGAAAGTAGAAAACGAGAAGGAAGAGTTTGCGTATTACCTTCAAGGAAAATATAGCAAAAGCAAGCGACATTCGGGCGGCGAGTCAAGATGGGTGTACTTTCATCGAGCACTTCTAGAACGGTTCGAAGATTACTATATTAAAGAAAGACCAAAATGCCCGACAAATACGTTCTTCGTAAACACTTCTCCAACCCAAAAAGGCACTCCAATTTCAAAGTCCAGGCCCTCCAAAGCATTCAAAAATGCTCGCGATGCGGTGATGAGGAAACAGCGAGATGGGCAACTACCTTTCGAAGGTCAGCTTCTCGAAAAAAACCACACACATCATATCCTTCGGCATAGTTTTGGAACTGACAAGTTCTACGAATACGCTCAGAAAAACGGTATCTTGTTTGATGACGTATCACCGACCTCACAGCCATATTTAACTGTCGCTGCCCTTCTGGGACACAGCGCGAGTCATCGTTCCGCACCGACAACAACGGCCAGCTACATCAGAAGCTGCCACATAAAAGAAAGGTTCGAGCATGGACAGCAATAACGATAGCGCTTTAAAGACGCATGAACGTCTCCAAGATGAGTTGCTCGACCAGCAGAGCAACATGCTCAAAGAACACCACGGCAAACAAGTTGTACAGCCAATACATTATAAATTCGGAAGTTATCTGATAGCTGTTCCTGGTGCCGGAAGCCTAGCAGCTATTAGGATTGACCTTCCAAAGGAATCAACAAGAAAAAAGCAGGTCATTTTCTTCGCAATGCACCATGCGGCGCACGAGTTCTTCTTCACTGATAAACACCCTTACCACAAAAAAACTAATTTTCTTTATTTCGGTAGAAAGTTCTTAGATTATATTTCTGATTTAGACAACATAGACGAAATAACCGTAAACTTGCTCAAATTATTCGAGACACATAGGGTAAAAGTCGACAAAGTCAAAACGCAATCTTCTGGCCTAGCATTTATTAAAAACTGCATCCAACTGGCTCTGTCTAAGCCTGAGTTTTATCGCAACCTTTCAAATATAGAGCAGAGCTACCTGGCTGGGCTAACAAAGGTAAAAGCCGCTGCACGCGATGAATCGACGCAAAAAACCTTAACAGCGTGGTTCGGTGAGCATGGATGGCTAAGACGCGAAGACGTGGGAATAGGACATGAGCTCTATTCAAGAGTTGCATCTCCCAGAATACTGATTCAGTCTTTCCGGATAATGGTAGCATCTAGCCTTATAGGCCTGCAATCTGCCAAAAACGTTCTATTGGATTTATTGCAGGACGCTAATATTACGAGTTCCGATCTTGAGCTTTTTCAACCGAGTGAAGACTTTTCTTCTAAAGCCGAATACAGTAGTTATAATAGTAAGGTTTTGGTTAATCTACTTCAAAAGTTAAAGATTTTCCACGATAAACATATTGAAAAAAAGCATTGAAAATAAACAAGCAATTCTCATTTTAATTAGGTCATTGGTCTCCGATCCTGTTCAGAAATATATCGAAGAGGCATTCTTCTCGCAAGGTCATCTTAATCATTCGTACCGGCAAAGACGGATATGGAGGTCGCCAGACTTTTTTGGAGAGCCACTTTTTTCCATCTCATTTTTGTCAGAGCTCATCGATTATGGCGAGAGCTCAAAAAAAGCCAATATTCCAGTGCCAGTATGCTTTACCGAAAATTTATTTTTTAAGTTTTTGATGGCAGATCAGACCGTTCCTAGAAACGACATAAATAAACTCACTGGCCGTGATTTTAGATTTTTAAAAAATCGTAGGGGTAAGGTTACTCATATAGATTTTGAGTATTTTAAGTCACGTTCGAGGAAACGCCATGAGACCAGAATTATTGATACCAAAACACAGATAGGTCAAGCACTTCTTTCTTTTCTCGATGACCGAATTACTCATCATTCTATCGATAAGCCTTTGGTTCGTTCCGATTTCAATACAAAAATTGAACATAACTTTGGACCAAATACACCCCCGGTTTATGGAATTGTAACTTGCATTGAGGTCTTTCACGCAGAAATATCGGACAGAATGTATCGTGAAAAGGCATCCAATGTTTTCCCTAAAGCAATAATAAAGATGGTGAATCAAGGCAAGGTATACAGACCAAACATACATAAAAAAAGAGAAATTTTCTTATTGGAAGTTGAAACTCCTTTAACAGGTTCTCTATTTTCGATTTCTGCAATAAAGAACTCTTCAATTCACTCTAAGTCCGCCAACTTCGATCCTTCTCAGTTAATAAACTTTAATTCGCATAGCAATTCTATCGAAAGAAAATTTTATCTGTCACCAGAGAACGAAGAATGGTTGAACAACTGCGGCCTGGTGACGCGAATGGTGATGTTAGATTTGGCCAAGAATCTTTTCAGTTTTTCTAAAGCCAAAGATCAGAAATTTAATCATCAGTTTCAATTACTGACGGAATTCGTAGAAACCAATTCTATGGATACGTCCGTGCGAATTCAGGTGATTGACGAAAAAGATGCTGGGAAGGCTGACCGCTTAGGCTTGTGTCGCCCGGTAGGCCTAAGTTCTGCCCCCACAGATGCAATTTTTATCGTCGATGCTAAGGAAACAGTAATGAAGCTTCTGCATTACCTTGGCGAGGCAAAGAAGAATTATACTTTGGTTGGAAAAAACAACCCTGACTATTTACTTTACACGATGCTACCCACAATTGAATGGATCGAAAACCTATTTGATTTAGGGCGATTTTCACCTCAATCCGTTGATGATGGAGAGCGTCTATTTAATCTTTATGGCGAGTCTTTGCCTCCTTTATTTCTGGCGCAAACAGGGTGAAAAGTCGATGTTAGTCCTAGAGAACGAATCGGATCAATTTGCATTATTTACTTCGTACTATGGGGAACGTCTAAAAAATTTCCCTAAGCCGGAACCCTTTGCCTTCACGAACCCGATATGGTCCTTTGTCTCTGAAGGCAGTAAAGGTTACGTGCGAACCTATGATTTCATTAGTCTCAACGAGATCTTTGTAAAGTCTAACGGCCATTGGGATTTAGTATTCCAGGGCTACCGACTGTCTGTGTCTACGGAGGTTCTCGCAAAGGCTTTATTCATTGATATGCTAGAATCAAAAGGCAAAACATTTGGTGCTTTGAACGAAACTTTTCAAATTATTGCGCTGACCTTTTGCTACCTTTCGGAAAGCGGTCTGAAAATTATCCGGAACGATAATCTCGCTGACTATTTCTCTTACATTCTTACCCATGACCTAGACGAAGGTTTCGCGAAAAAAAGACAGACGATACCCAGTTGGTCCTCGCGATTATCGCACATTTCCTTTACAAAGCTATCAGCTAATCTTCGAAACCTGGGTTGCGGGGATGTTTTAGAGAGCTGTCAACTGGCTGTGTACCAGAAGTCGTTAAATGATACCACTCTTGCATTACTTGACATGACCCTGTCCGATTACATCAAAGGCAAGAGCTTCAATTATCTTGGCCTTGATATCGGAAAACACTACATTGATCACTGCTCCAATGTCTTTGAAAGTAGATTTCAGGTCGCCTATGCCTTCCGTAAGACGAAAAAAGGTATTGAAACAGATGGGCACGAAATACTAGGTCTGAAAACTGATTTAACGACGTATGCCGGCAAAGTCCTGATGGGAAGAAGTATAATGTCGGACGTCGACATGGCATTCGACAAATGGTCGGAAGAGAACAAAACGCTCATAGAGGATTTTGTTTGTGGAACGTTTAGAAAGAATTTTAATGCAATTTCCTTCCAGTTACAGGCATTTAAGCAAGAAACATTTGAGAGTATTTGTGAGCTCGCGAAACTTCCTGCTCGGTTTGATACATTCGAATTTTTAAGAGCTTTCATGGTTTCGGAATATATTGGTGCTACTTCTAAATCGAGCCGAGCACTTTTTCTGGAATATGTTGCATGTTTGCAGCGTTGTGACTTTAATTACCAGCTTGACTTCGACAGTTTCGAGGCGATTTGTCATCAGGCGGTCCGTAAGTTGAGTAGATCTTTAAGAAATTCTAAGCGGGAAATTCTGAGATTTTTGCGCGAGGAATACGCTAACCACACAAAGGCGAGGTCTTATAGCGAATCCGTGTCGCCAGACGAGTTAACATCTAACGTTGGTATAGATTACGTCAAGTATTATTGTAACTGTGTTGAGGCTGGAGGTATCACGTTGACCCTCGGCTTAACCGGCTGGAGGAAAAGCGAATTTGGATTTCCCCTCAACGCTTTCAAATTGGAAGCCAATCACGATGTAGTCGACAACTACTTTACGCCATGGCGGGTTTACGTGAATTGGACATCGAGGAAAGGGAGCAAGACCACGCCCCTTAAACGAGAGGTTACCCTCCAAACCTTCATCATTGCCAACTTATTGAACAAACTGAACAGTGATGACCCCAGCAAGCCAGCGCTTTATCTGCCCAAGACCACTCGGAACGTGTCGCGCTCTGAAGCTTATTTAGATGGACGGGTAACGCTCCTATGGGCCGACTTCTGTCAGAACTACGAAGCTTTCACTCAGCTTGACGCTTTGGAACAGCTTAAAAATGCGAGTACACAAACAGAGGTAGTTAAATCAGGTTTAAAACGCCTTGAAGCTTTGTACGATCTAGATTCCAGTGAAACGAAACAGCTTCTTAAAATCAGGGATGATGTTAGAGATTCTGCCGCGGTTTGGCGGTTGGTTGATAACCAACCGCTAGCTAAAATACTGCAAAAGTATCGCGATGGTGAACTTGAAGATAACTTTAGAAGGGTATTGGAACAGACGCTGAGTGAGGATTCTCTGGAGTTTGTCAAGGGTTGTTCCGGCGAAGTCCATCGGTCAAAAACAAAGCGGCTGCGCAGTGAGATTTTGGCCGGTATTAGTTATCCAACACCTCACGCATTTCGGCACATTTGGGCTGAGGCTGTCTTGAGACGGTATCGCGGTGACGTCGGTAAGTTTATAAGGGCCAACTTTAAACATTTGGATGAGCGCTTCTTCATGGCATATCTGCGAGACAAGGAGACCAACGCCGTCTATCAGGTGGCCAAACGGACTGTAATTAACAGTATCGTCCGCCAGGAGTTAAGAGCTCTGTCAGACCGAAACAGAGACTTTGCCGGTCAATTTGAAAGATATTTGTCCAAAGCTGTTTCGCTTACAAAGGTCGTTTCCCCAGACGACTACGAGAAGCTTGCGCATAGAATTGCTAGCGACAAAGTTGCTGATCTCAAGGCAAATCCTTGGTCTACGTGCTTTTTAAGATTTGGCACCGAGAAATTTGCTAAGTGTTCCCAAAACGGTACTCCACAGCGGCATAACGCCAGTCCGGAGCTGTGTTTGGGATGTATTAACGCCGACATCGCTAGCGGCAATTTCAACGGAATTGTCGTCTATACAAAATATGATATTGATGTTTGTCGAAATCCGAATCTGCCTTTTTTTATAAAAGAGCCACACATTCAGACGGTTAAACTTGCTTTAAAGAGAGTTGAGGATTTGAGGCGGAACAGTAACAACAAAAAATACGATGAATTTATTGACTATCTCATTGAGTCTTTAGAGATGGCTGCAAAAGAATGTGAGGTTTTGTAACGTGCCTACTGATTATTTTGAAAATTTTCTCGATAAGAATGAAGTCAGCGAAGAGAGTCAGTTTCCCAGTTGGGTTACACCGAAAAACAGCTCTTTGAAGGCTTTTAATGCCTTGATTGGGCTGGAAAAGCAAAAGAAAGAGTACATCAGGCGACATTCTCGAAAATCCCATTTTTCCAAGAAGTCTGATTATCTCATCCAAAAGAGCGAGCTTGGTCGTGCCATTGGAGTCGCTCCTCAGCCGCTGTTCAATAGCGTCTCCTATTCGTCAGATCTTACGGAATACCTTGAGCAGATCAATCAGAAATTGAACGCCGCCAAAGAGAGGAGGCTGGCGCATGTTGATAAAGGCCTTCAGAAGCAGAATAAAGAATACTTAGTTAGACTTCTCCAGTCAGAGAGAAAGGCTTCCCAGAATCAGCTGAACGGCACCGTGGAGGCGGTGTATCAAAGAACTATAGAAAACCTATCCCTCGATGTTCTTCGTATGCTGAGGTTAAGGGATTGAGATGGCAAATGGTCAACAGAAAGCCCTAAGGAATTCAAGCGCTTTTGACATTTGGTCGGCGACACAGAACGATGAAGACTTTAGGCAAATTGTTCATCGCGGCCAACTTAACCGTGGTGAAATTGCCAAAGCTATTGGCATCGGAAAAAGTGCTTTGCGCCAAAATCCAGCGATTAAAGAATCACTGGAGAGATTGGAGCAAGAACTGCGAGATCGGGGAGTCCTGCCCTCACTCACGAAAAGTGCACAGGCCCAGCCAAGCGAACCGAAGCGTTATGATGCGGGGGCTAATAATCGTGCCGCTGAGTCGAAGCGCCTATCCACACTCGAACAGGAAAACGTAGAACTCAAAGCCCGAGTGGCAACATTGGAGGCTCAACTCAAACGTTATGCAGAGCTGTCCGAGGTCCTTTACGAATTTGGGGTAGCACCCCAATGAATCAGGACTTCTTTCGAGTCACCAGTTGCCAGCACCACAGCTTCAAATACACGATTTTCTCAGGCGTACCCCTCACCGCCGACAGCTATCGCGTAAACAGCGGTAAATACATTGTCACTGTCAAATGCGAGAGCGATTCGCTGCCTATTCAGCCCTCAATCGGGCAACAATGGCGCGTTCGCGGTTTGCGACAGCTTAAGACAATTCAATCCGGCGATTACGAACTGCAGCAGCATCTCTATCAAGCACCTCAAAGGATGGAGTGTACGCTTCCTGAAACTGGAGAGGCGCTGATTCGTTTCATCGCCAGTGAAAGAGATTTTTCCGGTATCGGCGAGTCAAAAGCTAGGGAGCTATGGGAGGCCCTTGGCAGCGCGCTTCATAAAATCCTGGCGTCGGACGTCCCCTGCCACCGAAAGCGGCTCCGGGAGCTACTTAGCGAAGTCTCCGTTAACGCTCTCTATGCGGGTTATGCCAAGTACCGCAACCTCGCTCACGCCAACTGGATGGCCTCTATCGGCATCCCTTTAAGCATTCAGCACCGCATGCTGAAGTATCACGACGAAAGAACGGTAGAATTGATCAGAACGAACCCTTATGCCTTATTGGGGTTCGGCATGCAGTTCAAGGATATCGACAAGATAGCGAGCGGCCTCGGATTCTCGATAGCTGATCCGGTGCGTTTATCAGCCAGCGTAGAACATGCCATACGTAAACAGGTTGAGTCGGGCCATACATACTCTACCCATCAGACACTCAAGCCGATGGTCACAAAGCTGCTGGGAGATTCGGCGCTGGTCTCCAAGGCCTTTGGCAATGGGTACCAGAACGCCCAGTTCATGCTGCACCCAGAGTTAGGGACCTATCATCCAACGGCGCAGTACATTATGGAGTCGGTCGTAGCCAATCGACTCATGGCTCTGGCGGCAACACCAGATGTAGATGAAGCGGTCTTCGAGGCTCTGACCAGTGCGGTTTTGGAGCTTCCGTACGACCTAACAGACCGGCAATTAGAAGCGGTGGAGTCCAGTCTTACCCATGCCATATCCTGCATTACCGGTAGTGCTGGTACGGGCAAAACCACCGTACTCAGGACAGTCCTCAAAGCCTATGAGTCGCTAGGCTATGAAATCCATGCCGTCGCGTTGTCAGGCCGGGCAGCCATGCGGCTGCACGAAAGCATCGGGTTCTTCACCATGACGATTGCTCGTTTGCTGAGAGAAGAGCCGATCTCGCCCTCACTGGATCAGCCAAAACATCTCTTGATCATCGATGAAGCCAGCATGATCGACTTGCCGACGATGTATCAGATCGTCACACATCTGCACCCGTCAGTACGCATCATCTTCACCGGCGACCCGAATCAGTTGCCGCCGATTGGCTGCGGCAAGGTGCTCTCTGATTTGGTTGAGTCAGACGAAGTCGCCACCGTAGAATTGAACATCGTCAAGCGTCAGGAAGACTCAACGGGCATACCGGAATACTCCGCAACAATCAATCGAGGTGAGGTGCCTCCATCGCTATCTGTCGGGGCGATTGCTTTTCATGAAGCGCCTCCGGATCAATTGGTGGAAAAATGTAAGAGTCTCTACGCAGATTCGCCCCGCAACACTCAAATCATCGGGGCCACTAAGGCCCTCATCAGCAAGTTGAACGTCGAGTGTCAAAAGCTGATCAATCCAGATGGAGAACGGCTGCAATTCAGGTTGCACGGGGAGGACTACTTCGTAGATTTAAGATTGGGCGACCCGATTTTGTTCACCAAGAACAACTACAACATCGGCATCCAAAACGGCGCCCTTGGCATCTTATCCTCAACTAAACGGGGCTATGAGGATGAGCAGGAAACGTTTGGTGTCGTCACTCTGGATACCGGTGAAGCCATTCCGATCAACGAAGAAGTGCTCGGCTGTATGGAGCTTGGTTACGCCATCACCCTTCACAAGGCCCAAGGAAGCCAATTCCCGAGAATCATCGTGGCTATCAAGATGGGGAGAATCTCTGACCGCGCCTGGCTCTACACAGCAGTCACTCGTGCCGAAGCCGAAATACATATCGTTGGTCAAGCCAAAGAATTTGCAGCTATCGTTAAATCGGAGAGCAACAACAATCGGCGAGCCAGCTTTTTAAGGCTGTTGCTGGAAAGTAGGAAAAGGGACTCGGGGTTTGGCTGATGCCAGCACAAGATGCCCCCCTCATCGCCGTTGGAGGTGATCGGGACCTGTCCCTGTTCCGCTACTTGACCTTAATCGATCATTGCTGGACTTCAAATAACTTGGGTGAATCGCGAAGCGCGAGAAAAGGTCAAGCCGCTCTTGACCACAAAAATAGCTAATTCACCACGCCGGTATTTGAAGACCAGCAATCTGCTCAGGAAACCAAAGAGTAGCTTCTAAAGCTGATTAAAGTCCGCTATCAGATCTTTTGGCGAGCACTCAAGCAGCCGAGCGAACACATAAATTTTTTCGAGTGTAATGTTGACCTCCCCTCTCTCGATCTTGCCAACATAGCTTCTATCTATCTCAGCATCATGCGCTAAGCGCTCTTGGGAGAATCCTTTTGATTTTCGAATTGCTCGAAGATTCCGCCCGAAAGCCTCACAAACAAGAGAACCCATTTCTTACCCTCATAAAGAGTAAGACTATGGTTCCTTGAGGCATATGGAGCCACGGCATATACTACCCATTTGCAAAGTCGACCCGATCGACCGTCGCACCAAATTAGGACTCTCCAATGAACGAAATGAAGCAAATTCGCGTCGATCACATTTTGCTTTCGCTCATGAAGCAACTGGCAAACAGCCCCTTTTCAACGACTTCAATTCGCGATCTTTACGTAGCTCAGATCTCCCCCTCAGAGGTTCCTGATCGAAATTCGATTCGTAAATACATCTATAAAGAATTGCTCCGTCTAAAGTCTGCGGGTGTTATAGAAAGGCACGAAGGTGAGACAGGAAGAGGCTGCAAATTCATCTACCGAGGTGTGCCTTCCGGAATTTCTTTGAAAAACAAACGCTCCCCTTCTGCTCAAACAACGCGGAAAAACGAGCCCTTAATGGATCCGGCGACACTGAAAGGGTTGAAAGAGGAGCTTTCGAAGCGAAAGGTTGAATTAATGACAAGTATTGGCGAGGCGGAAGAATACCAGCGCCTCTACAATCAATTTCCAGCTCTTCAGCACGCGGTCAGGACCCAATACTTCGAGTCTCGCGACCGAAGCACAAAGCTCCTGGGTCAGCTGCGTGCTGTGGAAACAATACTGGCAGATATCGGATGTAATTCATGATCCCACTCCGCGAATGGCAGGTTGAATGCATTGAAAGAGCTCTGGTCGTCTATCAGAACCAGTCCCACTTTCTCTGCCACGCGACACCTGGCGCCGGCAAAACGGTGATGGTGGCGTCGGTTGCCAAGGCACTTTTCCAGCTAGATGAAATCGATTTTGTAATTTGCTTTTCGCCATCTCGCGCTGTTGCTAACGGTGTTGCAGCCACATTCCGCCAAACTCTTGGACGGAGCTTTAATGGCCAGATAGGGGCGGCGGGCGGATCTTACACCTACCAATCCATGGACACTCTGCCAGAAGAACTATGGGAGGTATTGCGCGAACATCGCGTCCTGGTGGTGCTCGATGAAATTCATCACTGTTCAGGACTCGTTTGGGAGAACTCCCCGATTGGCAATCGCTGGGGACGAATAATTTTGGAAAAGATCCAAGGGAGAGCACGCTACACCATGGCGCTCTCAGGCACTCCGTGGCGAACTGACGACAGCCCAATCGTTCTGTCTCAGTACACGACATATAATGGACAGATATCCTGTGATTACGAGTACGGTCTGCGACAAGCTGTTCTGGATGGCGTATGCCGGGCACCGAAGATCGTTCTTACAGACAATCGCGAGATAAACCTAAAGTCTGCCGAGTTCGGGTGTAAAACGTTCGCCAGTATCAGCGAGTCTCTCAAAAGTGAGCACATCACCTATCAGGATTTCTTATTCAGAGATGAAATCATTGACCAGGTTCTCTCTAAGGCTTCAGAGAAATTGACTAGCATACGCGATCATACGCCTTCCGCAGGAGGGCTTGTTGTCGCAGCATCTGTGGCACACGCTGAACAAATAGCAGGACGCCTTGCGATGGCCGGAGAGCATCCAGTCATCGTTACCTATCAAACGCCTGAGGCACAGCGCATTATATCCGATTTCAAGACGGCGTCTGATCGTTGGATGATCTCGGTTGGAATGATCAGCGAAGGTACCGACATTCCGAGACTTCAGGTTTGCTGCCACCTCAGTCGAATCCGAACGGAACTGCATTTTCGGCAGGTTCTCGGCCGGATTCTCAGGCGACAGCCAGAGGATCCGGCAGATACAAGTGCTTGGCTTTACGTGCTGGCTGAACCAAACTTAGCGGAATTTGCTCGCAGTATCGGAGAAGATCTTCCGGGAGACAGGGTTGTTTCATTCGCCCTGGATTCGGAGACTCTGGGCACTCAGAAATCGAAAGCAATGAAATCTTACCAAGACGATAACTTTGCCCTCACATTAGATCTGGGTGAGCAAGCGTCAGTTGAAGATCCTGATCAAGTTAGCAAAATCCAAAATGAGGAGGAAGTGGATCTCCGTATTAGCAATCAGTACTGGAATGAAGTTCTCGCCCTTTTTGCTACTGGCACCTAAGTTTCTTGGGAGTGCCAAGGGCCAGAATCAGGCACAGCGGACCAGATATCCGGTAGAACAAGATCTGCCAAAGTGATTATCGGACAACGCGGTCATTTGAGAATGGTGCAGGTTTATGTGTGAAAGAAAAGCTGAAATGCACGATATTTCACCGGTAACGGTACAGCAGATGGCCGAGACGGTGTTTGAGTCTGGAGAGATCGCTCTGAAATGGTTAGAACGCCCGGTCAATGCGCTAGGAGGATATACCCCCAGCGAGCTCCTCAGAACAACTAAAGGATGCAGGCGGGTTTGTCAGGTTCTCGCCAAAATCGAAGCAGGCGACTTCAGCTGAGGCATCTCTAACTCCTCAACTTTCAGATAGCGGCAAACTTTATGTCCGAAGGTAACCCGTTTTACAATCTCGCGGGGTTAATTACTCAATGTGACCCCGATTCACCCATGCCCCCGGAGTTGCCCTAGTTCTAAAGAACTGGAATGGAGTTTTCGAGGTATAGGATGCCATCCGAAGGGGATAAATTTTTCGACTCTGCGGAGAGGAGATTGGTGCTGATAGGGCGCAGCGCGGATGTTCGCTTTTGTTTAGCTGTCGCTTGGAATGCGGAAAGTCGTTGAGCGGATATTCTGATCCAAGCCGGAAAGGCTTCTTTCCAAAACCGCGCAAAAACATGCGTAAGAAGGAAGTCAAAAACGAGGTCTGAGGATAATAGACCATGTCATGCAGTCACAATCCTGTCCTTGCCCAGACGTTTAGCTTTGTAGAGGGCATCGTCAGCGCGTTTGAGAGTGTCTTCATAGGAACGATCTTCAGAGCTTATGTTGGCGGCACCCAAGCTGATTGTTGCAGCAATATCGCCCACTGAAAAATCCATCAAAGCCTGCCGCAAGTCCTGCTGCAATCGCTCTGCAAACTTTAATGCGCGATCTGGCGCGGTGTTGGGTAGGCAAACTACAAACTCATCCCCTCCGAAACGACAAGCGATGTCGGTTTTTCGAAGTTCTGACCGACAGGTATTAGCCACTGCAAGGAGAACTTCATCCCCTACATGGTGCCCCTTGGAGTCATTGATCTTTTTTAGGTTATCCACGTCAAATATCAAAACTGTAGTCGGCACGGCATGACGCGTGAACGTTTCAAAATGCAACGCAAGGTCGTGCTCCAGTTTCCGCCGGTTGAAAAGTCCCGTTAGCTGATCTGTGTCACTTAGCTCCCGCAGTCTGATTTCAAGTTCGTGTCGCTCTGAAATATTACTTGCGACCCAAAGCACCAAAGGCTCTCCATCTACCTGAAAATCTAAAGCCTGAATGCGGCCTTCAAACCAGATGGGGTCTTCCGGCCCTTCATCCGGCAAGCCCCTAACATCCCTGTTGCTTAACTCGTACTCTTCAACCAATAACTTACACGATTCAAGCGCACGGCCTATCTGTTCAAGAAACCACTCAGCTTTGTCGGGTTTGACCAAGTCTGAAATATACTTCCCGATTAGCCCGGTGCCATCGTGGTAATACCGTGCATCACGACCGCCAAACACCGCTATATATTTACCGCTGCGTGACAAGATAAAGGCGGGGTCTGGTAGGGCTTCCAGAACTGCTCTCATTTGTTGAAGATCGATCATGGCAAGCATCTTTAAGGTGTCGCGAGAGAATACATATTATGCGCAATGAAGGCGCATCTGAAAAGAAGTACACAAGCACCGCGAAGAGCTGCAACTGTAAACAGCGGTGGTTTCGTTGCGGTCGCAAAGCGAACGTTCAGACGCACCTTATTGCCACCGCTTTCCTAGCCTTCCACCCCGTTCGGAACACGCTTGGGAGTTACCCCCGGCGGATGACACGCCGAGTGATGCCAGAGAACGTGTTTCAGGACGGCGGTGTGTTTGAGAGCGCCTCGAAAAATTTTGAAGTGGTAAAAGAAAAGGGCCGCTTCGGTTATTATCATGCAAAGGATCAAGCAAAAGGGCTTAAATAAAATGTAAACGGAACCCGAGCAAAGTTACTTTTAATACAGGTTCCAAATGCCGCTTTGCAAAGCAGACTGGACTTAGATAATGTGCCAAGCACCTGTTGATGTTAACGAGGAACGGCGTGGGTCCGAATACGGTCCAGTTTTCAACCGGCAACACTATTCTGGTAGTGATCGCACTGGCACTACTGATGACCTTTCGTGTCGTCTGGGCTTCCGATCAAAGCGCGCACGAGTCTTCAAAGAGCCTTTCCCTTAAAGAATTTGTTGCGAGTCACGGTCATAGCCACCCGTCTTCTCTCAATCATCTCCATGTTTCCACTCCCGAAATATCGGACCAAGACCATCTGCTGCTTCACGCGCTTGGCGCCGTTGAAAAGCACTTGCCTATCAATCTGGCGGCTGTCCCGTCCTCACTTCGGCAAGATAAGCCAAAACTAGAGAAAGTGCCTGCTCCTCTGCCGGAGCAGACGTATGCACTATATAGGCCTCCGAAAGCCTGAACAACTGACTGAGCATTGGCGCGTTTGCGTCTTTCTTTACATTTCAGTTGATATTTCGGAGATCACCGAATGAATCCCATTCCGTTTCTGAGCCCCTCAGGCGCAGGTTTAGGCGTGCGATGGCTGTCCCTTTTTATGACAGCGCTCGTGTGCTTGATGTTCTCTCCCCTGCTGTTTGCTCATGGTGTTGAAGAAGGCGACGCCACGTTCATAGAGCAGGCCAGTGGGGCACAATTGCTGCCCTTTATCTATCTGGGGGCCAAACACATGGTCACCGGTTATGACCACCTGCTGTTCCTGGCAGGTGTCATCTTCTTTCTTTACCGCATGAAAGACGTCGGTATCTACGTCACGCTTTTTGCGGTTGGACACAGTGTCACGCTTCTTTACGGCGTGCTCAGTGAGACCAACGTCAATGCTTATATGGTGGATGCCATCATCGGCTTTTCCGTGGTCTACAAGGCTCTGGATAACCTTGGTGCGTTTCGCCGTTGGTTTGGATTTCAGCCCAATACCAAGGCTGCTGTTCTGATTTTCGGATTTTTCCATGGGTTCGGCCTTGCCACTAAGCTTCAGGATTTCACGCTTGCAGAGGATGGCCTGGTGGCGAACATTCTGGCGTTTAATGTGGGAGTTGAAATTGGTCAGTTGATGGCGCTGGGTCTCATCCTGATTGCAATGAACTTCTGGCGCAGGACGGATGTTTTTCCCCGGCAGGCACTTGCAGCCAACGTTCTGTTGATGAGCGCCGGTTTTATGCTGATGGGTTATCAGTTGACCGGCCTATACACCGTTTCCTGAGGAGTTAGACCATGCAAGACATTTCCAATATGAGTCGTGAGGGACTTCCCTCCTCGAAAAGCCTGTTCAAGGCGACCGGAGTGGCTGCCGTCATCGGCGGCGTGGTTCTGGTCACAACCATCCTCCCGGCCGAATATGGCATCGATCCCACGGGACTCGGCAAGATGATGGGCCTTACTGTTCTCAGTCAGGCCAACGCCGCAGAGTCCGCGCAACCTGAGGCATCACCAGCCTCGTCGGGTAACCTGCTGGCATTGCCGGCTGGTCCGGTCTGGAAAACGTCAGAAGGATTGAGTTCGGATTCCACGACCGTAACCTTGGGACCCAACGAGGGTCTGGAAGTCAAAGCCACAATGGCTGAGGGCGATCGAATGGTCTTTAACTGGACCACGGAGGGAGGTCCGGTGAACTTCGACATGCACGGTGAACGGTTCAATGACGGCGACAATTTCACCAGCTACTGGCAGGGGCGCGACCAGCCTTCTGCCAGCGGCGCATTTGAGGCACCGTTTGACGGCACCCACGGATGGTACTGGGAAAACCGCGGAGAAGGCGCGGTCACCGTTGTTCTTAACACCAGCGGGTTTTACAACGACATCGTCAAGAAGTAATTCAATCATTCTCACTTAGGAGTTATCTCATGAAAAATATGATCCACGTATTTGCAGCTGTTATTGCTTTGTCCGTTTCAGGCCATGCTTTCGCAGGAGCAGGCCATAGCCATGGCGTTTCTGAGCCTGTGTCGAAAGCACAAGCGACTGAGCGAGCCGCTGCCGTTAAAAAGCAACTCGTTGACTCCGAGCAGGTTGCGTCTACCTGGACGAAGGTTTCCGAAGGCACGGCAGAACAGCGGTCTACGTCAGCCGGTAAACTATGGGTAGTCCAATTTTCGAATCCGGACGCTGCCAATGAAGACAAGGCAAACCTGTTTGTCTTCATGGATGAGTATGGTAACCCGATCGGTGCCAACCACTCGGGCAAGATGTAAAGCTGGAGATAGAACAAAGGCCCGCTGACCGCTTGGTTGCGGGTCTTTAGCCAGGAAAACCATGTTTGAGATTCTGAAGAACCGCACCTACCGTCACCTGTTTTTAGCCCAGGTCGTCGCCCTGCTGGGAACTGGCCTGGCAACGGTTGCCCTTAGCCTTCTGGCGTTTGACCTGGCCGGAGACGAGGCCGGACAGGTCCTTGGCACCGCCATGGCTATCAAGATGGTCGCTTATGTCTTGATAGCTCCCCTGGCATCAGCTCTGGCGGAGAACATACCCCGTCGTGCTCTGCTGGTCTCTCTGGATGTGATTCGAGCGACGACAGCGCTGGCTTTGCCTTTCGTCACCGAAGTGTGGGAAGTGTACGTGCTAATCGCGGTCCTTCAGTCCGCATCGGCGGCCTTTACACCAACCTTCCAGTCTACGATTCCGGAGACTCTCCCAGACGAAGACGATTACACCAAGGCGCTGTCGCTTTCCCGATTGGCTTACGATCTGGAAAACCTCATCAGCCCTGCGCTCGCAGCGTTGATTCTGCTTGCCACCAGCTGGCAGGCATTGTTTTCGGGCACGGTAATTGGCTTTATCGCATCAGCCTTGCTCGTGGTGTCCGTTGCTTTGCCCTCCGGGGCCAAATCGGAAAAACGTCGCGGCGTTTATGATCGCGCAAGGGCCGGATTCAGAATTTTCATGGCAACTCCTCGCCTGCGCGGGGTAATGTCGCTGAACCTGGTTGTCAGTCTTGCGGGAGCCATGGTGATCGTGAATACGGTTGTGCTGGTGCAGGGACAATTCGGCCTTACCGACCAGCATACGGCTATGGCTTTTGCCGCGTTTGGTGGCGGTTCTATGTTGGCAGCATTGGCGTTACCAGCTCTACTGAAGCGCTGGCAGGACCGGCAAGTTATGCTCACGGGAGGCGGGATTCTTGTGTTCGGCTTGGTTCTCGCGCTACCGGTGGAATCTCTGGAATGGCTATTACCCGTGTGGGCATGGTTAGGCGTTGGTTTTTCCACCGTTCAAACGCCCATCGGCAGGGTCCTTACACGATCGTCGCATGCCGAAGACAGGCCAGCTCTGTTCGCAGCCCAGTTCTCTTTATCCCATGCCGGATGGCTGGTCGCGTATCCATTAGCTGGCTGGCTCGGGTCTACTGCGGGAATGACCATCACTCTATTGATCCTTCTGGGGCTTGCTCTCGGCGGGCTGATCCTTGCCGTGAAGTTATGGCCATCTGTTGATCCGTCAGAACGCTCGCACCACCACGACGATCTTCCAAGTGACCATCCTCATATCGCAAGTGATTCCAACTCCAGTGTCCACAGTCACAACTACGTCATTGATAGCTTGCATCCCAAATGGCCAGATTGAGTTTTGCAGTTACCGCTTAGAAAACTTCAATGGCCGCCACCTCTGGAATGGGGGGGGATGCAGGGGCGTTTCTTGGGCAACTCGGGGGAATCAAATCCAGAAATTTGGGATGCTGCGAACGTTCGCTTTTGTTTAGGTGTCGCCGAGGATGCGGGACGGTCGCAAAGCGAACATTCAGCTTGGAAGATAGCGCCAGCCTAACGGGCCGATTCGTGGAATTGCACTGGAACACTCTGGTCCAGTTGACGGACTTTTTGAACTCGGAGCATCCCTTTCGCACCATCAAGCGGCAGTTAAGTTATGCCAAAGTCCGCGATCGCAGCCTGTCGAAGAACACCAACCTGTTCTACCTGTTCGCGGCGCTCAGCAACATGCGGAGTGACAGGTTCGCCGTTTTTAAGCCATTTTATGCGTCCTTCACCGCAGTAGTTCTTGTACTCTTCCGCCACGTCGGGGCGGCGGCTGCTTCGAATGCTTCTTTGGTCTTCGTGACACGCGCATGGCCCTGTTCTTCATGGAGCATCCATTGGTCGTCGCCGTAGATAATAGGCAGGTCCATGAAGGTCTTAACCCTCCATTAACCACCTCCTAGATAGTCTGTATCCCGTCGTTTACCGCAGATTTGACCGCGCCCGAATGGACTTTACCTATGTATCGCTTGCCCTGCTCGAAAGTAGTGCTGACTGCTTTATGCTGCCTGGTTATTGCAGGCTGCAGTTCGTTGTCCACGAGAACGGACTATCTCGCTCAGGCCGATTCCGAGCGTCAGAACGTCGTCTCCAAGTTTGAGATGGAGGTTGGTCTCGAAACAGCCTACCTGAATGAGCTGGTCAACAGCCATGACCTGGACGCGCTTATTGTCGAAGCGCGCGCGGCCAATCCTGATTTCCAGCAAACACGGCTTTCACTCCAAATTCTCCGTGCTCAATACCGAGCGACTCAGGCGGATCAACTCCCCGACGTCGAGGCTGGATTCGTCGCGAATAACACTGACGGTCTAGATACTGCCTACACCGGCACCGTCAGCATCAGCTGGGAGCTGGATTTGTGGTCGAAGATTTCTGATGAGGCGTCGGCTGCCGCCAGTGACGTTGCTGAACAGCTGGCTCTCTACCAAGCTGCGCGGGATACGCTCGCAGCCGAGGTCATGCAGGGCTGGTTGAAACTGGTGAATCTGAATCGCTCCGTTGCCATCGAAAAGCAACGCGCGGAGCTATTGGAAAAAAACGAACAGTGGATTCTTCAGCGTTACCGCTCGGGACTGGGTGACCTTGAAGATCTGGACAGCGCCCAAAGCTCTGCGGCCAGTGCCAGGGCGACATTGATTGCAGTTCAGGAATCCCTGCAGCAACAGCAAAGGGCGTTGAACCTGTTGCTCGGGCGAAGCCAGGCTAGCACGGTCATTTCCGCCGACTATCCGCAGGTTCTTTTACCCCTGTCCGACCTTGCAGAGCAAACATTGCAGCGTCGCCCGGACCTTAAAGCGGCCTATATGGCTATCAGGGCAAATGATTTTCGAACGTCCGTTGCCTACAAGGACATGCTGCCATCCATCAACCTGGAAACAGCGCTTAGCGAAACAGGCACATCGCCCAGTGACGCCCTATTGCGCAACCCGGTGTGGTCATTGCTCGGTCAGCTACCGCGTTGTGCCCTGGATCGACGAATTGATGGCAACGCATCCAGGTTTGAATCTCAGAGTTCAGATTACTGACACCAACGTGGACTTTTACCGGGATTCGGTCGACATGGCGCTTCGCTACGGCGCGCCCAGTGACACCAACCTGTATGGCTTCAAAATTTGCGATGTGCCGCGCCTGCTTTGCGCATCTCCTGATTACCTTTCGCGTCATGGTCGCCCCATTCATCCTGATGACCTTGAGAACCACAACGGACTGTTCTATCAGTTGCAGGACATCCCATTTGACCTCTGGACGTTCAAACGGGGAGACGAGGAATATCGAGTCAAAATGACGGGCGATCGCGCCTCAAACGATGGCGATCTGGTTCGCCGGTGGTGCGTCGCTGGTCGCGGTCTTGCGATAAAATCGTGTCTTGATATGTCGGATGATCTGCTTGCAGGCCGTGTCACCACAATCATGCCGGACTATGCGCCGCCGGTATCCGAGCTGTGGCTGATTTGTCCTACCCGACAGTCAATAACGCCGGCAATGAGGTTGTTGAGGGATGACCTGCGTGCAAAAGTAGGCGAACTGATGAATGCAATGATTGCCGGAGGCTTTTTTCCTCCGGATCGCTTGTCCGGAGGAAAAAAAGACGCCTGAAAAACAGCGGGTGCGTTATTGATGATAAGAAATTCTCATTAACGTGCAGTACACCACTGGCAGCACCACTAACGTCAATACCGTTGCAACACCCAAACCGAACACGATAACCACCGCCATGCTCGCGAAGAAGGCATCGCTGAACAGAGGAATCATTCCCAACATGGTGGTTACGGCCGCCATAAGCACAGGTCGTACCCGGCTTACCGCGGCCTCAACCACCGCAGTGAATGCATCATCCTGCTGTTCTAACTGAATATTGATCTCCTCAACCAGCACAATGGCATTCTTCAGTACCATACCGATCAGACTCAGAGTCCCGAGCAGCGCCATGAATGTAAAAGGCGCGCCGAGCAATACCAGTCCACCAATGATTCCAATCATCATGAGAGGAACAATCATCCAGATAGACAGAGCCTGTCGGAAGCTACCGAACAACAGCATCGAAATAATGAACATCCCCAGCAGTCCAAGAGGCAGCGAGGAGAAAAGCGAAGTCTGAGCTTCGGATGAGGTCTCGTACTCTCCACCCCACTCAATCGAATAGCCGTGGGGAAGCTCCAGCGCGTCGACCTGCGGGCGGATCCTCTCCAGCACACTCGCCGCCGTCTCCCCCGACAAAGGCATGGGTTCGGCATAAACCGCCAACATCCGCTCCCTGTTTCTGCGTTTTATCAACGGATCCCGCAGTTCCGTATTGATGGCATTGATGACGTTGCCCGCGCTGACATAGCGGCCCTGCTCTTCACTCCAGACATTGATCGAGGTAAGGTTTTCGATGTCAAAACGCTGCTCCTCTCTTGACCGCATAATGATCGGAATGAGGTCGCTCCCCTCACGGTACACTCCAACCTGCTGCCCCTGATTATTCAGCAACAACGCCTGGTGCAGTGATTCGCGAGATACGCCAAGGCGCCGGGCCTGTTCTTCGAGGAACTCCGGTACGATCACGGCTTCCCGATTACCCCAGGACAAGCGCACGCTGTCGGCCAGAGGTTCATTTTCAAAAATTGCCTGCACGCGCACACCGATTTTCCGGAGTTCTTCGGGATCTTCTCCAAAGATACGAGCTTCAAGACTGGCTTTGGCTGAGGGCCCCACCTGCAAAGCCTGCACTTTGTAATGCACGTTCGGGAAGTCTGTACGCAGTTGCTCAATGACTTCCTCCATACGGGCCTCTCTCGACGCCTTATCCCGGGTCTCTACGATCAATTGGCCAAAACTGGCGTATCGCTGCTCCGGTGAATACGTCAACGTAAAACGCTGGGCTCCGCCACCGGTGACACTGGTCACCTGAACGACCTGGTCCATGTCATTCACGCGCGATTCCAGCCGCTTTACGGTCTCTTCGGTTTGCAAGATGTCGGCGCCCTCGGGCAACCAAAGGTCAACAAAGAAGAGTGGCGTTGTGGCATTCGGGAAGAAAGCATTCTTAACCTGTCCCGAGAACGATAGAACCCCAGCCAGAAGCGCGATCGCAAGTGTTAATGTCACGAAGCGATAATGAATCGCGTAGGTCAGCAGGCGGCGGAAGACGACGAAAACAATTCCCTTATAGGGGTCGTTATCGGATGACTGCCCGACACTCTCGAGCTTGTCGGGATAGAACATATCAAAGAAAAAACGGGGTCAGAGTGAGTGCCGTCAGCCAGCTCAGGAAAAGCGAGTAGCACAGAACCCAGAACAGGGAGCCAATGAATTCTCCGGTGGTGTCTGGTGAAAGGCCGATAGGAGCAAAGGCCGTAATGGCAATCACGGTAGCGCCGAGCAGCGGGTACCGGTTCTGCGAGACCACTTCTTTGGCTGCCTGCCTTTTGGACTTGCCCTTGGAAAGGCCAATCATCATGCCCTCGGTGACGACGATGGCATTATCGACCAGCATCCCCAGCGCAATGATCAGCGCACCCAATGAAATCTTCTGGAGCTGAATACCGTGTATTGCCATAAGCACGAATGTACCCATGATGGTAATCAGCAGGATCAGCCCCATGAGCAGGCCACTTCGCAGCCCCATGAACAGCAAAAGCACAATAATGACAATGCCCACCGCCTGAGCAAGGTTCATGAGAAAAGCAGATACTGCCTCCTCGACTACTTCAGGCTGGTTATACACTGTGTTCAGTGTCATGCCGATGGGTTGCTGTTTTTCCAGGCGTTTCAAAGCCTCATTGAGACTCTCACCTACATCAACAACGTTGGTGCCCTCTGCAAATGACACGCCGATGGTCAAAGCAGGCAATCCGTCAGAGTGGTAAAGCAAGGCGGGTGAGTCATTGGTCACCCTGCGAACTTCGGCCAGATCGCTGAGCCGGATAATACCCGAATCAGCGCTTCCAACTGCCAGTTGCTCAAGTGCCTGAACGGAATCAAGCTGACCGGTTGGCTGAACGGATAACGACAGCCCTTCACTGCGCAGGTGGCCAGCGTTGCCCACCGTATTCTGCGCATTCAGAAGGCTTGCCAGGTATTCTGGCGAGATGCCAAGAGCACGCATACGGTCACGGTCCAGTGACACGATCATCTGCTCGTCGACACGACCACCGATACTGACTTTTGCGACGCCCTCCAACAATCGCAGTTCTCGCTGAATGAGATCCGCATGGTCACCAAGATCTTTCAGCGAGTAGCCGTCACCACGCAACGTGAGCAGCAGGCCGAAGACATCGCCAAAGTCATCGTTCACGATGGACGTGTTCACGCCTGGTGGCAGACCAGGCTGGGCATCATTAATCTTTCGCCGAAGGATATCCCAATACTGGTCTAACTCCCCTTCTCTGACCGTCTTCTTGAGTTGGACAGTAATCTGCGACAAGCCGTCCGAGTTCACCGAAGTAATGTCATCGATGCCCGGCATCTGCTGGATCGCTTTTTCCAGAGGCAGCGTAACCTCCTCCTCGACTTCAAGAGGCGTTGCTCCGGGATATTGGGTGGTCACCAAGGCGGAACGTAACGTGAACTCCGGGAATTCAAGCTGGCCAAGACCCAGAAACGCGAACATGCCCCCAACCCCAAGCAACAGCGTGACCATCCAGCTGATGGACTTCCGATCAAGAAAATAATCGACCATCTCAGAGCCCGCCCTCTTTTTCCCAGGGACGGACCGAACGATCCCTGTTCATCCGGTGAGCGCCGGCAACCACGATTCTGTCGCCCGGGCTGAGCTCTCCCCGAACAAGCACGCCATCGTTCATTTTCTTACCCGGCTCGACATCCACCGGCTCGACGCTGCCCGTGTTATCGCCATTCTCACCATCGGCAGCAGCCACGTATCGCCAAACCACGCTAGTGCCGGGTTCTGCGTCAGGTGTTACAAGCGCCGCGGTTGGTATCAGCCACGACGGGGCGCTCTCTCCAGCCAATGTGCCGTAATCAAGCAGAACGGTCGCGCTCATCCCCGAAAGCACTGTGATGTCCTCGGGTTCAGGGAGCGTTACGGTAACCTCATAACTGAGCGACCCCTGAGAGGCATTGCTGTCATGCTCTTTGTAGCTCGCGGCGTAGCGTTTATCGGGAAGCTCGGGAAACTGTACCCACGCGATAGTGTTGCCATTGGCGCGAACGTTCCTGGATCTCTGTGGTTGAAGGCGGCGGACCTGTTGTTCAGGCATCTGGAACGAGACGTCGATAGAGCCGGGCCGTTGCAGTTCGGCAATGGCCTGCTGCGCTGATACAACCTGAAAGACATCCACCGGCACCCGTGAAATGACGCCATCAAATGGCGCTTTGAGAACGGTATAGGAAAGTTGGTCCTCCGCGCTGGCCAGTTGCGCTCTGGCAGAGAGGTACTCGGCCTCGGCCTCATCGAAACGGGCCTGACTGATGGCCTGGCGCTCCAACGATATTCGCATTCGCTCGAAGGTGGCCTGTGCCAGATTGAAATTTGACCGGGCGTTTTCCAGGCGGGTTCTTGCGTCCCGATCGTCCAGGCGGGCAACGACCTCCCCTTTTTCCACAGTGTCGCCTGCTTTAACGGCCAGCTCCGTCAGCTCTCCTCCCACTCTGAAAGAGAGTTCTGAATGGTCAGACGCCGAGACTCTGCCCGGATACTGATTGAGCGTGCCTGACTGCGCCTGCTCCAGCGTCATGAGCTTTACCGGGTAGACAGTTTGCTGTGTCAGAGGGGGCGCCTCCGCCGAACATCCCATCACCAGGAGGCTCGAAAGCATTGCAAGCGCTTGTAGGCCTCTCAAGGGCATGGCGGTACTGACCATCTTGAATTTCATAACGCGTCACTCTCCAGAAAAAATTAGGTATTCCGACGATCGGCAACCGCATCCCAAGCCATATTAAACGCTAATTCGATATGCTCATCGGTACCTTCGAACGACCCTTGCAGGCATCGTTGAACGAGGTGGTAAATCGGGCGGAACATAAACGTTTCGAGAAGTGGAAAAGGTACCGGTTTGATCAGCCCGGATTGCTTTCCCTGATCAACTGCATTCAAAAGATTTGCGGCTCGGCTTTCGTTTCGTGCCTGGATCTCGGGAGTCATCCAAGCAGAATGCGTGAACGTCTCGTGGTAGCGGAATAGTTCCGGACGCTCAAGGCCGATCCGGAACAGTGTGTGCCACTGGCGTCGCAGTCCTTCACGCAGATCTTTCCCGCGAGAAAAACTGTCCAGCGCCGCATCAATGACCTGATCGCTGACGTAATAAAATGTCGCCAATAAAAGCTGTTCTTTATCTTCGTAATAGATGTACAGCGTGGCTGGTGACAAACCCGCAGCCTTGGCTATCTTGCCAACCGAGGTTGCTGAAAAACCGTGATCTGCTACTTCCCTCACGGTAGCTTCCAGGAAGGCTATTCGTTTCGAGTCGTCTCTTTGCCGCATTTGTCTGCTCAACGCTTCAAATTGGTCGGCCTAAAATAAATGAACGTTCACTTATTTTCAAACCGAAAATATAGGCGTATACCGAAGTAGGTGCCCTACTGAATTCCTGGACAGAATGGCCATTGGGGGCTCCATCAGGCATCTGTCTCCAAACCTGGACTGTAGTTTTCATGTCGTCACGAAGTCTCTTGAGCTCCTTTAACTCCTGATCCAGTCTGCAAAGGCGGTCTGTGAATAGCTCCTTCAGGTCGCTGCCAGCCAAGCCACCCTCCGTCCCATGACTTAGAATGACTTTGACTTCACGCAGGTTGAATCCCAGCTTGTTTGCCACGCGAACAAACCGTAAGCGCCACAGGTCTTCCGAATTATACAAGTTGTAGCCATTTCGGGGATCTTTTCGTGGCCGAAGTAACCCTTCACGGTTATAGAAACGAACGGTGTCCGGAGAGACATCCGCCAAGTTTGCAATTTCATTGACTTTCATCGTGCCCACATCGCTCGCATGAAACAGATCCCGATATATCAGAGGAGAAAACGCCAGCATGACCACTCTGAAACTCTCTCAATTTGTTATTGCATAAATGAAGTCGACCTTTATCCGCCCGTCGCCACCTTTACGTTATTGATCGGTTGGCTTTTCGACCAAGCGACTAACCCAAGGCCTCCAAGGATCATCGGCAAGGTCAACAACTGCCCCATGGTCACCCAGTCAAGGGCAATGAACCCCAGTTGCGGGTCGGGGAGGCGAACAAACTCGACCGCAAAACGGAAAATTCCGTAGAGCAACAGGAACAGGCCGGACGTTGCGCCCATCCGACGAGGGTGGCGTGAGAACCACCACAGCACCACAAACAGCACAACACCTTCCAGGGCAAACTCGTACAATGACGACGGGTGACGTGGCGCCGACCCCATATTCGGGAACACCATGGCCCAGGGCACGTCGCTGACCCGCCCCGGGAGCTCGTGGTTGATAAAGTTGCCAAGGCGCCCCGCCCCCAGGCCAATTGGCACCAGTGGCGCTATAAAATCCGTGAGTTGGAAAAAACGCAGGTTCTGCTTGCGGGCGAAGACCAAGGCTGCAATCAGGACGCCGGTCAAACCGCCGTGAAAACTCATGCCCCCTTCCCAGACCTTGAACAGCCAAAGCGGATTGTCTGCCAGCTTGTCAAAACCGTAGAAGAGCGCATAACCGACGCGGCCACCGAGAATGACGCCCATCGCGCAGTAGAAAATCAATGTTTCAACAGCGTCTGCGTTCAACCCGAGTCGATGAGCCCGACGACGCCCCAGCCACCAGGCCGCGAGAAAACCGACAAGGTACATCAGGCCGTACCAATGGATTTTCAGTGGGCCCAGTGCAATGGCTACCGGGTCGATTTGAGGATACTGAAGCATAAGCTTCCCTGATTTCGTGTGTGAACGTGCGTTAGGGTTTCAATCAGTAACACGTTCCGCTCCATTGGCTGTCTCCTCCAATCGTTGCCTGGCAACAGCGATACCTTTACGAATGACCTCTGCGGAGGCGGAATCCTCGAAGCCAGCCAACGCTCGGCGCCAGTAACCGATCGCCTGTTCATAGCGGCCATCGTCGAAAGCCTCAACCCCCAGCATGCCCAACACTGTCGGCTGACGCGGATCCTTATCGAGTGTTTCATCTACCAGCGCCTGAACTTCATAGGTCAGGCTGCCTCCGGCCACATAGAATTTCAACTGAGCCAGTTGGGCCAGAAGATCGGCTCGGCGGCCTTCCAGTTCGATCAATCGCTCCAGGGCGCGAATCGACCGATCTGGCTGACCGACCTTCTGGTACAGCGGAAACAACAAAGCCCAGACCTTGGGATTATCCGGCTGACTCTCGGCCTGCTCTTCGAGCCGGACAATCAGGTTCTCCGGTGAGGCACCGGGAGAGTTAAGAACCTCCTGCACCACGGCATACAGAGCCAGATCGCCATTGGCGCCCACCCATCGATAGCCGGTTACGGTGGCGGCAATCAATGCCGTTATCACCAGAGGGATTACAAAACGTCCTGCCAGCGGGTTCCTGAGAGGCACGCGACGACGGGCCTCGGTGTCCTCCAGAAGATTGCGTTCAAGCTCGTGACGGCTTTCTTCAAAGCGTGCGACGTCAACCTCGCCGCGATCGCGGGCGCTTTCCAGTGCTGAAAGCCGGCGCTCATAGACGGCGAGGTTTTGCGCCTCCGCATGATCATCGGCCTCAAATCGCTGCTGCCAGTCATGGATCGCCCTTGCTCTCCGCAACGGTAGACTCAGGAACCACAGCGCAAGCAGCAGCAGTGTGCCGATACTTAACCAGAGCATAGTCATTCCGATCCCTCACGGTGACGATGAATCAGGGAAGACAGGCGGGTACGCTCCTCCTCGGAGAGCGGCCGCACTCGCCGGTGCCTGCGCGCCCGGACAAACGCAATCACAACCAGGGCGCCTCCTGCTACCAGCGCTGCCGGCAACGCCCAAAGCAGCCACGTTCGCCCGTCAAGGCGCGGATTGTAAAGAACGAACTCGCCAAAACGATTAGCCATGAAATCAAGAATTTCCTTATCCGCACGCCCATCACGAAGCATCATTGCTACCCGCTCCCGCATGTCCGCCGCCACCGGCGAATCGGAACTGTCGATGGCTTGAGCATCACATTTAGGGCACCGCAACGACGCCGTAAGGTCGCGATAACGCTCCGCCATCACCGGATCCTCGAAATGACGCGCATCGATTGCCGTGTCCGCCACCGACTGGAACGAAGCCAGCAAAAACACGATGACCACACAGCAACGGCTCTTTCGGTTTAGCGCCATTTCTCTACCTCCGCCATGACTTCATCCACCTGGGCGGGCGTTATGTACCCGACGTGCTTGTATCGAACGATACCGTTTGCGTCGACCAGAAAGGTTTCGGGCACGCCATACACGCCAAGCTCGAAACCCAGGTCGCCGGCAGGATCGAAGATGTTGACCTCGAAAGGTTTTCCAAACTCTTCAAGAAATTGTCGCCCCAGGTCACGTGTGTCTTTGTAGTTGATGCCCACCATCTGAATGCCGCGTTCGGAGAGCGCCAGTAGCTGGGGCATTTCCTCCTTGCAGGTCGGGCACCAGGACGCCCAGACATTGACCAGAGACATCTGCCCGCGAAGCAGGGATTCATCCACCTCGGTATCAGGGTCCTCCAACGTTGGGAGCGTGAACGCGGGAAACGCCTGACCTATCAGGGCCGACTCGCGAGCACTCGGGTCCAACGAAAGCCCCGGTACAAAAAGAAGGCCAGGCCAAGAAACACCACAAACGGAAGCATCAGCAACAGGCGGCGCATCATGCGCGAACCTCGCGCGCCGGCCTCACCGATTCCCGGTCAGCGGCGGCGGCACGGCGGCGACGGTAGCGACGGTCTGCCACGGCCAGCACGCCCCCGGAGGCCATCAGCAGCGCACCCAGCCAAAGCCAGCGTACGAAGGGCTTGACCTGTAGGCGCATTGCCCAGCTGCCGTCGTCCAGTTCCTCCCCCATGGCCACGTAAAGGTCCCGCAACAGGCCGGGGTCGAGTGCGACATCGGTCATCGGCTGCCCTCGGGCAATATACAGGCGCTTTTCTGGGTACAAGGTGGTGACAATCCGGCCTTCACGGGCAACCTCGATGGCCGCCGTGTCAGCAAGGAAGTTGGGTCCCCGACGCTCGCCCAGTTCGGTCAGAGTAAAATCGTACCCGCCCAGATCTACCTGCTCACCGATATCAAGCCGCACATTACGCTCCATGGCGTAGTTCGACACCATCACCACGCCCACGATGGTGACGGCCAGGCCCACGTGGCCGACCACCATGCCCCAGTATGAAGGGGTCAACTTACGCAATCCGGCCAGCGCAGAGGACGCATTGCGGACTTTATCAAACAGGTCGCGCACCAACGCCAGTACTATCCACAGGGCCGCCACCATCCCCAGCGCCACGGCGACATTCCACTGGCCGTTGTAAAGAAACGGTATCGATACCGCAATCGCCAGTGCGGCCAGACCCGCCCCCAGTAGTCGCCGGAACAGCTCGCGACCGGGCATCTGCTTCCAGCGTGCGACCGGCCCCAGCCCCATAAAGGCACAAAGCATGACGGTCAGTGGCACGAACAGGCTATTAAAGTAAGGCGCGCCGATACTGATTTTGCCCAGCCCGAGTGCATCCAGGATCAAGGGGTACAGCGTGCCCATCAGGACCGTGATCGTCATGATGACCAGCAAAATATTGTTGATCAGTAACAGTGCATCCCGGGAAAGCCAGCTAAAGCCCGCATTGGCGCTCATTCGCGGCGCCCGTAGCGCAAAGATCAACAGCGAGACGCCGACCGTTATTCCCAGCAACGCCAGAATGAAGAGCCCCGTGACGGATCATTGGCAAAGGCATGAACTGAGGTCAGTACCCCTGAACGCACCAGGAAGGTGCCCAGTAACGAGAGTGAGAACGTGAAAATCGCCAGCAGTGCCGTCCAGCTCTTGAACGTGCCGCGTTTTTCCGTGACCGCCAGTGAATGTATCAGCGCTGTCCCGCTCAGCCAGGGCAGGAGCGATGCATTTTCCACCGGGTCCCAGAACCACCAGCCTCCCCAACCCAGTTCATAGTAGGCCCACCAGCTACCCAGAGCGATGCCGAGGGTCAGAAAGGCCCAGGCAATGTTGGTCCACGGCCGAACCCAGCGCGTCCAGGCCGCATCCAGACGCCCTTCGATCAGCGCAGCGATGGCAAAAGCAAAGACCACTGAAAAACCCACATAGCCCATGTAAAGCATCGGCGGATGGATGATCAGGCCAACATCCTGCAACAACGGATTCAGATCGGCACCGTCGGCGGGCATGCCCGGCAACAGGCGATCAAAGGGGCTGGACGTAACGACGATGAAAAGCAGGAACCCTGCGCTGACGACACCCAGAACTCCCAGAACCCGTGCCAGCATATCCCGTGGCAACTGGCGGGAAAACAGACTGACGGCAAAGCCCCATCCACTGAGAATCAGACTCCATAACAGCACCGAGCCTTCATGAGAGCCCCAGACGGCGGTGAACTTGTAGTACCAGGGCAACATCGAATTCGAATTACGGGCCACATAATCCACACTGAAATCATCCAGAAGAAAACTGGCGGTCAGGCTGGCATAAGAAACCAGTAGAAAGGCAAACTGCCCCCATGCCATGGGCTCTGCAAATGCCATCCACAACGGGCGCCGGGTGGCGGCTCCCAGCAAGGGCACGGTCGCCTGAAGCAGCGACAGGCAAAGTGCAATCAATAACGCGAAGAGACCAACTTCAGGGATTGTCAGGGTAAGCATTGCGGGGCCGTGTTCGGTTAGGGGTTCCTCAGGTATTGCTTCGTCAGCCAGCCGCGCGGCTGGCTGACGAATACCCTGTTACTTCTGACCAGGTTGGCGGGTAACGCGCAGGTACGGTGTCTGCTCATCCCATCCGTCGGGGAAGCGCTCTTTGGCCTCTTCGTTGGAGAGCGACGGAACGATGATCACATCCTCGCCATTCTTCCAGTCCACCGGCGTGGCCACTTTGTGGTTGTCGGTCAGCTGGAGCGAATCAATGACGCGCAGGATCTCGTCCAGATTGCGCCCGGTACTGGGCGGATACGTTAGCATCAGACGGATTTTCTTCGCGGAATCGATAATAAATACCGTTCGAACAGTCACCTTTGGGTCGGCTTTTGGATGGATCATTCCGTACAGGTCGGCAACTACCTGATCCTTGTCTGCCAGCAGGGGAAAATTGAGCCCCGTGCCCTGGGTTTTCTCGATATCCTTCACCCAGTCGTTATGGGAGTCGAGCGGGTCGACGGAGACCCCGATCAGCTTCACACCGCGACTGGCGAACTCGTCCTTACGCTTGGCGAAGGCACCGAGCTCTGTGGTACAGACGGGGGTGTAGTCGGCGGGGTGTGAAAACAGCACGGCCCAGTCGTCTCCCAGCCACTCATGAAACTGAATGTTTCCCTCGGTGGATGCCACGGTGAAATCGGGAGCAATTTCTCCAAGTTGCAATGTCATCGTTTCATTCTCCTTTGCTTTGGCGGTCGTTCTTGGTTCGTCAGCACAGACGATATCCTTAAAGTCAACTTTAAGGTCAAGGCCTTTATCGGGCCGGAAATAGCCAGCAAGCCATACGGCAAGAGTTTCCTGGCAACGATGGACATTATTTAACCCTTAAGCGCCAGGATGCGCCTGGCACCGTTGAGTACGATAATCCCCGCGATGCTGCCGATGATCAGGTCCGGATAATTGGAGCCAGTCCATGCGACCAGGGCGCCAGCGGTAATGACCCCCAGATTGATGACCACATCGTTGGCTGAGAATATCCAGCTCGCCTTCATGTGGGCACCGCCCTCCCGATGTTTGGATATCAGCAGCAGACAGGTGGTATTGGCGATCAATGCGATGAACGCAATCCCCATCATTACCAGCGACTCCGGCTCACTGCCGAAGACAAAGCGCCTCACCACCTCTGCAAGTACGCCCACAGCCAGTATCAGTTGGAGTACGCCCGCGAGATGCGCCGCACGCACCTGCATTTTCACGCTGTGCCCCACCGCATACAGGGCGAGCCCATACACGGCCGCGTCGGCAAAATTGTCCAGGGATTCTGCAATCAAACCGGTGGAGTGCGCGATCAGGCCGGCCGTCATTTCCACCACAAACAGGACAGCATTGATACCGAGCAACCAACGCAGGGTGCCCGACTCCTGCTCGGCCGAGATAGCCGTACCCCCGAGCGCCTTGATTGATTCAGGGTCGGCAGCGGCCGTTTCCTGAAGCGAAGCTCCCAGCCCGAGGGTCGCCAGCTTCGCGGTGATAGGCTCAGCCTCGCCATCGTGCACAACCTTCAACCGCCGATCAGACAGGTCGAAGGACAGCCCGCGAATGTCTTCAAAACCATTCAGGGCCAGTCGAATCATCCGTTCCTCCGAAGGACAATCCATCTTCGGTACGGTATACACACTGATCCAGTTGCCGGACGCTTCAGAGGCCTCCGACCCGGCGTTACCCTCGGCGGACGATGCGTCGCAGCCACAGGCGTCTTCACAGGATTTACTCATGATACGGCTCCACTTGAGTATTGTCGGATTATGATTTAAAACCATATAGCCACTATAAGGTCAATAGAGCAGATACCATTTGTTGAGGAGACACCCGATGCGCATTGGTCAGTTGGCGCGGTCCGTAGGGGTTGACACCCAGACCATCCGTTTCTATGAGCGAGAGGGCTTGTTACCACCGCCGGATCGTCAGGACAACGGCTACCGTATTTACACCGAACGGCATGTTGAGCGACTGGCCTTTATCCGGCGCTGCAGAATACTCGAGCTGTCACTCGCTGAAATTCACGAGTTACAGCGTTATCAGGGCGCGCCCCATCAGCCTTGCAGGGTCATCAACACCTTGCTTGATGATCACCTCGCTCATGTACGGTCTCGGATAACCGATCTGCAGGTACTGGAGAAACAACTCACGTCGTTGAGAGCGAGTTGCAACGATGATCGGGACATTGGAGCCTGTGGGGTTCTCGAAGGGCTCAGTGAAGAAAGCATACAGCAGTAGCCTGAGGCATTTATGCCAAGTATTGGGGTAACCAGTGTGGGCGAATCAATATACTTGCGCAGATGTTGAAAATCCGCTTCCTGGCAGATCTTTTCGACAACACGGAGCCTGAGTAGCCGGCAGATGGAGCAAGCACCTCATCATCTCCTGTTTCGTTGAAAAGGCTGCATCAACTGTTGCCAGTAGTTCGTTGGGTAATTCGGCTCTGAAGCAATACCGAGATCTTTAGCGCCGATCGTTCGCTCGGAATCGAAGTAAGCCGTGCCTAAAAAGCGATCAGTCAAGGTTGTAAAAAGCCCGAAGTTCACATCACCCTCTTTTGCCGTATTCAAATGATGGAAACGATGCACGGAGTTGATTGCGAGAACCTTTTTCAGCGGTCCGGTAAAATACGCTACATTCGAGTGTTGCAGTAGCAACTGAAATACGACTGCAACCACCAACAACATCAGGACATTCTGTGGTACTCCTATAATGAGTAATGGTGTCGTCCCAGCAACTGTTTCTATAAATTGATGCAGTGGATGTTTCATGAGCCCATTAAAGCCGTACAACCGTTTTACGCTGTGATGAACGGCATGTAGGCGCCACAGCAACCGGAGGCGATGACTGGCAAAATGCGCCAGGGTGATACCAATATCAGAAATGAGGATTGCCAACAGCAACTGGAAAAGCAGTGGCCAACTGGAAGGCCAGATCGGTGCCAAAACGAGCAATCCTGCAATTAATGGGAGTACAGCTATGCCAATAACATTAAGCGACTCGTTCATGAGTGCATGGAGCACATCGCGCCGCTGATCCCGTTGAGGCTCATTAAACGCCCGATCATAGGGGATAAGTCTTTCAGTGGCGAAAGAAATCCCTATAAACACCAGGATCAACAACCCCAGCCAACCGGCGTTGAAGTCTTCGGCAACGAGATAGACAGCAACACCATTACCCACGAGCAAAAACAACGGCAAATACAAAAGCCTAACCAACCACATTACGTTACGGATCATTCCAACAGCCCTCGCTAACTAGAGCGTTCAGCATCTCATGGATGCACGCAGCCGAATTGAACGAAAGAGCTGATTATTCGGATAAAAGCCGTTGAATAACCGTTGGGGAAACGCCAAATGCCTCAGTAACAGACCTGCAGAAATGGGCTTGATCAGAAAATCCCGAAGCAATTGCTGCATCAGTGAGTGACATCTCGCGCGATAACTCAAACCCGGTTAATAGCTTTAACCACTTTCTATAGCTGCGCAAAGGTAAACCGGTACATTCGGTAAACCAGTGGGAAAAATGGCTTGGAGACAGGCAAACCATTTTTGCCAACTCGGCTCGTGAGACTGATCGCCCCCCCGATGCTTCGGCATTCAATGCTTCTAAAACGTCGCTCAACCTACTCTTTGGACCAGATGGCTTACTACCCCGGTATTGTCGCTCGAAAGCTTTCAGTGCAATTAACAGATTTTCGGTGCCAGTAAAGCGAGACAAGCACTCCGTAATGAAATCCTCATCGAGTGCCCGGATGGATCGCTTCGACGGATTTTTGATGTAAGGCAGTAGAACATTGCAGACATCAAGGTTTGGATCGATGTAAATACACAGTACCCTGGACAGTTTTAATTGATGAGTAACTCCAGCTGGTATCCATAACCCCCTTCCCTCGCATCGTGTTTCACCGGACATGACTTCAACGCTTGCGTCTAAACCGATCACGATTTGATGAGCCCAATGCCTGTGGGGCTTATTGTCTCCCGACTCTCCATGGAAGGCACCCATGCCTGGCTTTATCGCTACGGAGCCAAGCCATGGGTTCAATAAAGTCTTTGTTTTGGTCATTGCCTCATCTCTGCAAAGACAGACTTTCAGTCGGAGTGACCCTCGGTCAGTTCCAAGCCTCGTCAATGGTGCGGGTCATCAAATCCACCATGGCCGGACTGTCCCATTCCGCGGCACCGACCAGGCGGCCAATTTCGCGACCGTCATGATCAATCAGCAGCGTTGTAGGAACACCTTCTATGCCTAGCGTTGAGGTCGCCATTGTCGACGGATCAATATACTGGCGAAGATGTTGGATGCCGGTTTTCCGGTAGAATTTTTCAACAACGCTGATGCCTGCGTGGTCAACGGACAGCGCAACCACTTCAAAATGCTCGCCGCCCAGTTGAGCCTGAAGTGAGTCCAGCGTCGGCATTTCCTCTGCTGACGCGCTTGCGTTCCTGAGCCTTCATGTCATCACGCGCCCGGGTCAGATCGCGCATGGCTTCCTGTTCGTTATCAGGCACCCAGACCGGCGTCAGGTCGCCCCTGCGAGCCAGGCGCGCCAGCTTCAGAGCATCGCGCCGACCGGTCTTGATTCGCTCCCCGGGCGCCTTCGGAATACGCGAGGGCGCCACCACCTGAGCATCATGGCCGCTGGCGAGCAATTGACGATACAGGCCGTAACCACAGGGACCGGCCTCATAGACAAACTGCAACAGGCCGCCGGATCGACAGCAGAAGCGGCGGTGTGAAATGAAACGGATTCAGCGTTAAACTCTGTCATGACTTGCCCTCCTCAATGTGGCTCTGTCTAAGGGTTGTTTACCCACTCCCCAACGATAACCCACGAACGTTGAGGGTGGGCAGGTCAAAACATCATGTCTAAGAGGGATCTTAGCCTCTTCTTAAGATCCCTCTTCTTACTCAGGTAGGTTTCAGCGATCTAAATCACAGGTGTCCTCCATCTTCCACAGGTATTGTCCAATACACGCCTTGGCCGGTCACAGTGTTTTCCGCCTGTCGAAGCGCCTCCAGTACGACACTTACATCCGCGTCATCAAGCAGGATATCCACCCGCACCCGCGGTGTGTAACCAACCACTTTATCACGTGCCGAGAGAAACGGATCGCGTTCCACCTGAGCCCCGTGCCCTTCCACATGGCTGAACGTAAAGCCGGATACCTCGCTCAGGGTTCGCAGTTGATCGCCCAATTCCTGCTGGGTATTGGCATGCACAATAAGCGTCAGAATCTTCACGCGTGGTCCTCCGTTGTGGGCTGAGCGAGGCGTCGCTGCGCCCGCCCTTCTATCCAGGCATATAAGGTAGGAAGCAGCACCAGTGTGAGCAGCGTCGACGTGAACAGTCCGCCGATCACCACGACCGCCAGCGGGCGCTGCAACTCTGAGCCCGGCCCGGTCGCCGTCAATAGCGGCACCAGACCCAGGCTGGCGATTAATGCGGTCATGAGCACCGGTCGCAACCTGCGCTCGGCGCCTTCCTGCACAGCCTGGAGCAGAGTTCTCCCGGCTTCACGCAACTGGTTGAAGTAAGTCACCATCACCACTCCGTTGAGCACCGCCACACCGAACAGGGTGATGAACCCCACGGAGGCCGGCACTGACAGGTACAGCCCTGACAGATACAGGCTGACGACGCCGCCGATCATGGCGAACGGAATGTTGAGGATGATCAAACCGGCCTGGCGCAGGGATCGGAACGTGATGAACAGCATCACGAAGATCAGCGCGATGGCAATCGGCACCACCAACGCCAGACGGGCCGCAGCGCGCTGCTGGTTCTCGAACTGCCCACCATAGGTGACGTAGTAACCTGTCGGCAATTGCACCTCACGTTCCAGGGTGGCACGAACCTCTTCTACGAACCCCACCATATCACGACCTTCGACGTTGGCCTGCACCACTACCTGGCGCTTGGCCGACTCCCGGGTGATCCCAACCGGCCCATCGACTTCTCGGATTGCGGCCACGCTGTCGAGGCGAATCTTTTCCCCAGCGGGCGTTTCCACTCTTAGCGCCGCGATATCGTTCGGCGACGTGCGCGCCTGTTCCGGATAACGCAACAACACACCAACGCGTCGGTTGTCTTCGATTACCTCAGTGACAACCCGGCCGCCGACGGCAATTTCCACAAGCTGGTTGATATCCTCGATATTAATGCCGAATCGGGCAATGGCCTGGGGATCAATCTCAACCTGCAGATAGGTTTGGCCTGACAACGGAGCGCGAAAGACATCGACCGCCCCGGGAATGTTATTGATGAGCATTTCGATCTGTTTGGACTTTTCCTTCAGTACCTTCAGATCATCGCCGTACAACTTGATGGCCATCGCGGCCCGCACGCCGGTCAACATCTCGGAGACCCGCATGTCGATGGGCTGAGTGAAGGCGTAGTCGATGCCGACGAAGCGATCGAGTTTCTCGCGCAACCGCTCCTGAAACTCCTCCAGACTCACCGTCCACTGGTCCCTTGGTTTGGTGATGAGAAAATTATCGGTTTGATACAAACCCATGGGGTCCATACGCAGCTCGTCGGCGCCGGTGCGGGACACCACGCCGGTGACCTCCGGCAGCTCCATCATGGCCTTTTGATAGGGCTCGTCAAGCGCCAGGGAACGCTCCAGCGAGATGCTGGGCAGCTTTTCGATGATGACCACCGTGGTACCTTCGTCCATGACCGGCATGAACTCCTTCCCAATCAGGGGAAACAGCAGGGCGGCGCCGAGCAGTAGCATCAATGCGCCGCCCACGGCCGTCTTGAGGTGGCGCAGCGCCCAGCGCATGACCGGCACATAGCCGTGCTTCAACAACTTCAACACCCGGCTGTCTTCCTCAGCGCCACCCCGCATCAACAGGCTGGCCATCACCGGAATGACCGTCAGCGACAGGAGCAGCGAGCCGATAAGGGCGAAAGCGATAGTCACCGCCAGCGGCGTAAACATTTTGCCTTCTAGGCCGGACAGGCTGAACAAGGGCAGAAATACCACAATGATGATCAGCACGGCAGAGATCACTGGCGTAGCCACCTCTAGCGTCGCGCGGTAGATCAGATGCAGACGATCAACCCCCTTGGGCGCCTGGCTGAGTCGCGCATGAGTGTTCTCGACCACCACCACCGCAGCATCCACCAGGATACCGATGGCAATCGCCAGCCCGCCGAGAGACATGAGATTGGCGCTGACACCAAACAGACGCATCATCACGAAAGTGAACAGCACCGACAACGGCAAAATTAGCGCCACGGTCAGGGCGGCGCGTAAATTGCCGAGCATGACTATCAACACCAACAGCACCAGGACCACAGCCTCGCCAAGCGCTTTTTCCACCGTCCACACCGCCTGGCTGACCAACTCGGAGCGATCATAGAACGGCACAATACGTACACCTTCGGGTAACGTCGCCTTGAGCGCCTCGAGCTCATGCTTGACGCCTTCGACCATGGTCCGGCTGTTGGCGCCCCGGCGCAGCAGCGCCAGGCCGGTCACCACCTCGCCCTCGCCATCGGCGGTGACCGCGCCGTAGCGGGTCATGGAGTTGATGCGGACCGTGGCCACATCAGTGACGTGCACCGGGACGCCATTACGGCTGGCCACGGTGATGCTGCGGATATCCTCCATATCCAGTAGTTGCCCCACGGTACGCACCAACAGCACCTCGTCGTTACGGTTGATGCGGTCCCCGCCGGCATTGCGGTTATTGGCTTTCAGTGCGCGTTCCAAGTCATCAATTGCCAGGCCGTGGGCCAACAGCGCCTCGGGATCGGCAACGACTTCGAACACCTTGACTTCGCCGCCCAGGGAATTGACGTCGGCTACGCCCTCCACGGTGCGTAGGCGCGGACGGATCACCCAGTCCTGGATACTACGCAGTTCCCGGTTGCTGTAGCCCTCGCCCTCAACCCGATACATGTATCCCTCGCTCAACGGCGTGGTGATGGGCCCCAATCCGCCCTCCACCCCGGCGGGCAGTTCGCCCCAGACCTGATTGAGGCGTTCGGCCACCTGCTGGCGTGCCCAGTAGATGTCGGTGCCGTCCTCGAAGTCGATAGTGATGGAACTCAACGCGTATTTGGTGGTGGAGCGCAGCACGGTCTGACGCGGCAGGCCCTGCATCTCCCTTTCAATCGGAAAGGTAATGCGGCTTTCCACCTCGGTGGGCGACAGGCCCGGTGCCTTGACGATCACCAATACCTGGGGCGAGGCGATATCGGGGAAGGCATCGATGGGAAGCGTGCGAAACGCCCATACCCCACCGACAATCAGTGCAGCGGCCAACAGCAGTATCATTAGCCGCTGGATCAGGGAAAAACGAATCAATGAAGCGATCATGGCTTACTCACCCCCCTGGTACTGCCAGTGGGATTTGAGCTCGGCCACGCCGCCGCTAACGATCTCGGAATTCGCCTCAATGCCGCCGCGCACCGCAATCCAGCCTTCCGACTCCAGCCCGATCTCGATCGGCGTTGGCGCATAGCGCCGTGGGCCCAGCACCTTGAACAGGTAGGCCTGCTCACCCACCCGGAACACGGCGCTGGCGGGCACCATGAGTCCTCGATAGGCCACACCGGTCAGGGTCACGGTGGCGTACATGCCGGGTCGCAACTGGCCGTCCGGGTTATCGACCACGATGCGTCCGCCCAGGGTTTGACTTTGCCGGTCCACCTCAGCCGCAAGCGATTGCAGGCGGCCACGGTATTCACGCCCGGGACTGGCCTGTACCTGGACCGTGGCCTCCGCACCCGGTTTGATCTCAGATAAGTTGGCGACAGGGATGCGTACCTCGGCCCACAGGCTGGACAGGTCGTCCACGTGAAAGGCGGTCTGCCCAGCGGTTATCAACTGACCTGACTCGATCTCGACCCCGGTGACCATCCCATCGATAGGACTGGTCAACTCGAACTCCGCCAGGCGGTCCGGTTTCTGCGCCAGGGCCTGTATCTGCCGATCAGACAGGCCGGCAAGCGACAACAAGCGACGCCGCGCATCCAGCGTGGCGCGGGCGCTCTTGTATTCACTGTCCACTTTGAGCCAACGGCTTTCGGCGACGATGCCGTCTTTCCACAAGCCTTCGATACGGGCGCGCTCGGCGCGCGCCAGTTCGAAGCGGGCCAACGTTTCCAGATAGTCGGCCTGCGCCTGGCCCAGGCTGTTGCTGCGCAGGCGGGCCAGCACCTGCCCCTTGCGCACTGCCTCGTTCTCCACCGCCAGCAGTTCGGTCACCATGCCGTCCACGACAGGGGTGACACGATTGCTCTTGCGCCGGTCGGCAGTGAGGGTGCCGGTCAGTTTCAGACGCGGCTTGAGCTCGCGGGTAGTTACGGTGGTGGTCGTAAGCCCGGCGCTGGTCAACTGCTCCTGGGTCAGCTCCAGTTCAGCGGCCGGCGCCAGCGCCGGAATCAGCAGGAAAAACAGTGTGGCTAGTAGCTTATTCATTGTCAGTATCCTGT
Source organism: Marinobacter sp. CP1 (assembly GCF_001266795.1). Taxonomy (NCBI): domain Bacteria; kingdom Pseudomonadati; phylum Pseudomonadota; class Gammaproteobacteria; order Pseudomonadales; family Marinobacteraceae; genus Marinobacter; species Marinobacter sp. CP1. Next base: position 4,097,820 of record NZ_CP011929.1, on the reverse strand, counting down.
TCAGTGAGGACAAGGGCACGACCAGCCGCCAGGCGCAAATCTGCAGCCTCCAGCCAGGCCTTTTGCAGCAGCTCCAAATAGCGTTCATGGGCGTCAAAATAGGTGTTGTTGGCATCGATTACCGAGAGAATTTCCACCTCACCGTTGGCGTATGCCTTGCGCGTCAGTTCGAATACTTTTTGCGCAGGCTGGAAAACTCGCGCGCGGTAATGCTCACCCTGCTTAATGAGCTGATTCAGATTCAAAAAACTCCGCTGCAAGCGACTATCCAAATCCCGTTCCAGCGCCTGTAGCTCCGACTGGCCCTCAATTACTTGTGACCGGACTTCTCCAATGCGACCGCTGTTTCGGTCCCAGAGAGGTATGGTGATACCCAGGCCGATTCCAGTGACATCCTGACGGCGTCCGTTTAGTAAATCCTGCTCACGAAACACCCGCAGGCTGATATCTGGCAAACGCTCAGCACGGGCCAAGTCCACACCTGATCGCGCTGCCTCGACTCGGTGTTTCGCGGCGAGCAGCGCCGGATGATTCGCCAGACCAGCCTGCAACTGCTCCAGCCCGTGGACGGGGCCAAACGGTTGAAGGGAAGTCAATCGAGGTGTCGTCTCTCCGGGTAGCTCCAAGTAGACGCGAAATCTGCTGAGCGCTTCATTGTATGCGCCTTCTGCACTATTTAATTCCTGTTGCGCGGCTTCCCGGATCAGATCCATGCGCAAGCGCTCCAGGTCAGAAAGCTCACCGGCCTGAGCGCGTCGGCGCCCGGTGTTCTGCAGGTCATCGGCAAGTTGCAAGCGTTCCTCCGCCAGGCGAAGGCGCTCCCAAGCCAACTGCAAGCTGTGATAGCGCTGCGCTACCTGGGTTTCCAGACGAATCTTTTGATAGCTCTGTTCGGCCCGGGCAGCGTCCAGTCCCGCCCCGGCAACCGCCTTCTGGTACCCGATACGACCACTCAGTGGCAGCGGCTGGCTGATCGCAAACTGGGTGAAATCAGTACCTCCGGTGCCCGCGTCCTTGCCAATACTGTCGTCGGCACGCAATTCGATCTGCGGGTTCGGCCACACACCGGCCTGTTGCAGAGCACCCCGGCGGGCATTGACAGTCGCCTGCGCACCACGAATTTCCGGCGCAATCTCAACCGCACGCCGGATACTGTCTTCCAGTGTCCATATACCCTGCGATTGACCCATGACCGATACCGACGCAGTACAAGACAGCAGGAACCACAGCACCACCGCTCGCCGATTTTTTCGGCGCGCCAAGAAAAAAACATTGAACATTATCCACTCCTAAGCGCTGCGTCGGTGATACGACACGCGCGCAAAAGCATCCAAGATAAAAAGCCATGCGGCATTGCTAATGCACAGACCAATACTAAGTCTCTGCAGGCAAAACCATCTAAAGGGAAGTCTCAGATTCTCAGAGAGGGGGCGCGCGCAGAGGCGGCCTTAGACTGAAAGGGGAAGAAAGAAACCTTGTATGGCGATAGAGGCGCCACAATACCTGAGAGCAAAATCGTCTCGGCAGAAGTAGAATCACTGCCGCAAACAGGGCGAGGACCATCGACCCAAGCGGCAGTTTTTTCAGGGCTCCTTGTTGAGACAGGTCGATGTGACCCACTTCGTCAGGATGTTTCTTGCCCGAAGCACCGTAGTCGACGTGGCTTTGATCCTGATGCACATGTTCCGACGTGGTCGGCTCATGATCGTAGGTATGCATATGCAATCGCGCGCCTTGGATGAAGACCAGGGCGACAGCCAAATACGTTACCCAGAAAATTTTCTTGAGCGTGGTTAATTGCGATCGATGCATAGGATCGGATAATACCCATTCTCCCAATGCCAGGCAACAGATTAGTCTCCAGTTTCAATCTTCTACCCCGGATTTCTCATAAAGAGGTAAAAGGAAGCGGCTGAACGAGCGGTTATTCCAATCCAGCGGAATCAATTCAATAAATTCTTTATCATGGTCATTGCCTCTGCAAAGACAGACTTTCAATATATATGACTTGACCTTGAATTAATCGCCTGGCCAAAGCTGAATCGCCCGAGCCAACTTTAAGGTCAAGGCGTTTGTTGCAGACGTCCAGTCGGACTGACCATCGGTCAGTCTGGAACCCCGTCAATGGTACGGGTTATCAAATCCGCTATGGCCGGGCTGTCCCATTCCGCGGCACCGACCAGGCGGCCAATTTCGCGACCGTTGTGATCAATCAGCAGCGTTGTAGGAACACCTTCTATGCCCAGTGTTGAGGTCGCCATTGTCGACGGATCAATATACTGGCGAAGATGTTGGATGCCGGTTTTCCGGTAGAATTTTTCAACAACGCTGATGCCTGAGTGGTCAACGGACAGCGCAACCACTTCAAAATGCTCGCCGCCCAGTTGAGCCTGAAGTGAGTCCAGCGTCGGCATTTCCTCACGGCAGGGTGCGCACCAGGTCGCCCAGATATTGAGCAAAATCACCTTGCCCTGAAAGTCAGCCAGTGTCAGCGGTCTGCCGTTTTCGTCTTCAAAAGCCAGCTCGGGCAGAGTGCGAGGGGACTCCCAGATCAGGAACCCCTGGGGCCCCACGGACTTCGGAACCTTCCCTGCAGCCATAACTGGAGCGGCTATGGAAATAGCAAGCGCGAAAAGGACTACGGCGATTCCCCGGGCGGCGGATATGCGCTGGTGACTCATTGGACATTACTCCTGATTACAGTGGTCGGTTTGTTGCCGGCATGGTGCCCCACGCGTTACTCACTCTGTAACAGCTCTTCAATTCGCCCGTGCAGTCGGCCCCAGAACCCATCATCGGCTGCCGCGTTGGGGCCTTTGGCAATGGCCGTCAGGTAGGTCACCAGGTGTTCAGGCTTGAATTTCAATCCATGGAACCGGGCCCGCATCTGCCCTTCCGGGTCAATCACGTGGGTTACCACACCATGGACCTGTACACCCTCACCCGTATCCCTGAACTGAACGCCGTAGGCTTTAGCAAGTTCTGGTGTCAGTTCAGGTGGTTCCATCCTGGCTCGGTAGAGGAATTGCCAGTTGCGGGGATTCAGATCGAAATTCTCGCCGTAGGCACGCATGTTTCTCCGGGTGCCTGCAACATCTTCCCGGTCCGTGGCAATGGTGATGAACACCACCTCTTCACTCAGCCCTTCTTCTTCAACCCCGGTTTGCAACTGCCGGATCAGGTTCATATGCAAAGGGCAGGCCTCGGTACAGCGCGTGTAGAGAAAGTTAAGCACAACGGTTTTGCCGTTTAAGTCGGCAAGGGCAAGGGTATTGCCATCAACGCCTGTAAGATCAAATTCAGGGGCCGGCTGATCCACAAACTGGGCATACCGCTCTTTCTCGTTCAACGAGGCCTCCACATCTTCCATGGAATGGGCCATGGCATTGGTGCTGACCTGGGCAACCATGGCAATCAGCAATTCTGAATACACTGTTCACAGTCATTCTCCATTTGAGTTGTTTTCCGAAGGGAGTCCCGGTTTATTGTGGCTTGATATCGTCCAGATTCAGCGCAACGGGCAGGTCAGCTGGTGCCAGGCAAACGCCCTCGTCACTGCAGGCCTGTACCCGTACCGTCATGTCTAGCTTGCCTGCCTCTTTCAGCGCGGCGGTCTGTTTTTCATCTGGCAGCAGCCGGATGCTCGCACCGTCGTCGTACACCTCCAGGGCGGTGTCACCCAGCACAATGTCACTGACCCGGCCGCGCGGGTACTCCGTCGGAATATCGAGCGACTGGCCGCCAGCCGAAGACTTGGCGACGGTGGGGATCAGAAACTCCATGGAGGCTGGATTCGCATTCACGTGCCAGCCCGGTTCAATGTCCAGTGTCAGAACGATTTCACCGGTCTCCCCTATCAGGGCTTTGCCGCCTTCCGCAAGATTGAGGCGGACCTTATCGGAAGAATCTGCCAACCCCGTGCGGGCAACTGGCGCCTGGGGGTCGGAACTGGCTTGTTCAGGCTGGGCTGAGCCAGGGGCCTTTCCGGAATTGGTACCGATCAACATGAACGCCGCGATCGCGATCAGAAAAACCGCTATGCCGGTCAGCAATACTTTGGCTTGGGTTGTCATGGTTCATCTCCAGTATCTAGGGTTGTGAATTCTCGGTGCGGTTGATCGCCTCGACCAGGCTGTCGGTATCAAAGAGCCCAGTGAAACGGGCGACAACGGTGCCGTCAGCGTCAAAAATCGCCGCAAAAGGCAAAGCTTGCCCACCCGTCGCGGTTAACAATGCGTCTTTTTCGGGATCGCTTGCTGTCACATCCACCTGAATCGGCACCATGCCGGCCCGCGCTACGGCTTCAGCCACAGCGGGCTCTTTATACACGGTGCGCTCCAGGACCTTGCAGTTGATGCACCAATCGGCAGTGAACTCCAGCAAATACGGCGTGCCACGGGCTTTTGTGTCCGCCAGGAGTTCTGCGGAGTAGGGCTGCCAGACAAGTTCGTCTTCGCCGCTGCCCAACGGAGATGCGAATACCACTGTCACCGCAAGGGCAAGGCCTGTCGCCGTTGCAGTGATCACGCGAACGGCACCGCTCCCCTGAACGAAACGACGGAGACCCCAGACCAGCACCAGCGCCAGCCAGGCCCACCACAGCCAGGGGTATACCGCTTTGGGCACCAGGCTCGCGCTGAAAAAGACGGCGGCGGCCAGCAATATCAGCGCGAGCACTTCACGAATGGCCAGGGTCCAGGGGCCCGCCTTGGGCAACCGGCTCAGCCACTCGGGCCTGAGCATCAGTACCGCGTAGGGCAACGACAGCCCCAGCCCGATACTGCCGAATATCCCCATGATGACCGGTGTCGGCTGGGTAACGGCAAAGGCCAGAACGCCACCGAGGAATGGTCCTGCGCAGGGCGCGGCCAGAATCGCACTCAACAGCCCGGATACATAGGCTTCAAAGTAACGCCGGCCATGCGCCGAGGCGGCGAATGTCGGGACGGGGATGGGCAGATCGAGCCAGGTAATCACCGCAAACCCGACCATTAACGCAACCAGGACGGCCACGAATAGCGTTGACTGGAACAATGTGCCCCAGTTCCACTGCAGCAGTGCGGTCAGGCCGCCCAGCGTCAGGAAAAAGGTGAGTGTTCCGGCCGTGAATGCCAACGCGGCCAGCACCCGATGGGACCTCTGGCCGCCCGCCTCCCGCAGGATGGTCCGGACCTTGATGGGGATCGCGGGCAGCACGCAGGGCGTCAGGTTCAGCAGTAGACCTGCCATAACCGCCATCATGATCTGGCCGGCAATGAGTAATGAGGGCAGCTGATCCATTACTCAGTGACTCCCAGCATCCTGCCGAGCGCTTCCTGGCTGGGCACACCAGTCTGGCCCCGCCATTGTCCGCTCGTGTCCTTGAACAGCAGCCCTGGCGTCCCGCTGAAACCCGCCTCGGCCATCCACTGACCGTGTTGTTCGAGGGCCTGTTGAAGGTCGGCCGGGATCGGAGTGAGTTCAGAAATGCCGCGGCCGTCACCGCTTTTTCCGAAGTTTTCCTCAAACACCTGGAGCGCCGCGGCTCGATCCTCTGCGTTCATGATTGCTGCAGAAAGCCCCAGGCTGGACGGTTTGAGAAACCCAACCATGACCCAGTGCAACCTGACTTTCCCCTCCGCAACCCAATCCCTGGTTTGCTGCCAGAATTTGTGGCAAAAAATGCAGTTGGGATCCGCGAAGATATAGACCTCAGGGGCATCTTTACCGCCCTCGCTCACCAGATGGGGGTCCCGGGAGAGCTGCTCGGCAACCGACGCATACGTCGGCTTCGGTATATAACGAGCGGAATATTCGCTGGTCAGATCGTTGCCATCACTCTCCAGAAGTGCGCCGGAAAAAGTGAGGTCACCGAGACCATAGAGGATTCCGGTTTTCCCGTCGCCGGTCTTTACAACATAGCCGGTCACGCCCTCGGCTGGCGTGGAGAAGCGTTCAGTCACCGTAAAACCGATTCTCTCCTGCAGTGCCTTGATTCCCGGGTCCATTGGTGGTGACGCCGAGGCCAAGGCAGCGAATAAACTCAAAAAAAGTGCCATCGAAAGCTTATGGCAGAGCACGGTCATGCCGCGCACCGGGTATTCCAGATAGAATGACATCACAGATACGTTCCCGTTTTCATGTATTCATCAGTCGATAAAATCACCAGCAAAGCTGCCTACGTGGTGGTCTACCGCGCAAGGCCAAACGACAGGCACTCGAAGCGAAAGCCTCTGGTAATCAAAGGTTCAGGAGACTGTTGATTACTTGGGAGGAAAAGGGTCTGGGCCAGAAAGTACACGGCCGGAATGAGAAGAATAGCCTTTCGGGCAGGGGGAAGATAACAGCACTACCGAGTCTCTAATTGCAGATTTCCCGACATGGGACGTTGAACACGGGCTACTGCAGCTGCCCTCGGCATTGAGCCCGGCGCAGTCATGCATCACCTGGGTGTCTGGCAACATGACACAAGCCTCGGCCATGGGTTCCGCTTCAAAAGAGGTCGCGGCAACTCCCTGTGCAACGGGGAGAAGAGCCACGAGCAGTAGTACTGCCAGTCCCATAAGCCGTGTGGTCATCGCACTGATATCCTGATTACAGAACAGCTAAAACATCTTCCGCGTGGGAAGATAGTCGCCCACTTTAACCTACATTGGCGGAAGTGCAAACAGACACGCTCCATCACCGTATCCGCCAATTCGGCTACCAGAGTAAGATGTTGGCGGCGCACATAAGTTCCTCAGAAGCTTGGGTGTGGGGACTATCCGGGGATAAAACATCCGCTCTCCCTCGAGCCCTCAGTCGAGTGAAAATCATGTTCTTTCACGTTGATCGTTCCCCCCCACTGCCCCCTCATGCAATGATGCAATCAATGGGCAGGTAATATTGTACGGATGGGCATGGCACTGCTCAACCATCTCGCCCAGTACCTTCTCGATTCTCCCCAGTTGGTCGATTTTCTCACGCACGTCCCGCAACTTGTGCTCGGCCAGAGCGCTGGCCTCCTGGCAGTGAGCGCCATCTTCAAGTTGTAGCAGGTCACTGATTTCGACAAGACTGAAGCCCAGCTGCTGAGCCGTTTTCACGAACATTAACCGCTCGATATCAGCTGGACCATAGCGCCTAATACCACCTGGAGGACGTTCCGGCTCCGGTACTAGACGTCGCCGCTGGTAATAGCGGATTGTCTCGACATGGACGTTGGCAGCCTTAGCCAGGCCACCGATGGTCAATGAATTCGCTTTATCCGGCATACCCCTTGACTCCGTAGCTGACTACGGAAGTAATCTTATCTCATCGAATGAAACCATGAAAGGTGTCAGCGTTATGCCGAATTCCAAATCGGGGCGTGTCCCCTTGGCTGCGGGAGGTATTGCGGGCCTTTTGGCTTCGGCCTGCTGTCTCGGACCGCTGGTACTTGTCGCGCTGGGTGTCTCCGGTGCCTGGATGGGCAACCTCACGGCTCTTGAACCTTACCGCCCGATTTTCATCGGCGTTGCATTGGTGGCCATGTTCTTCGCCTGGCGTCGAATCTTCCGGCCAGTGGAACAGTGTCAACCCGGTGAAGTGTGTGCCGTACCACGGGTGCGAACGACTTATAAGGTGATCTTTTGGGCAGTAACGGCACTGATACTGGTCGCCCTGTTGTTTCCCTATGCCCTTCCTCTGTTTTATTGAAAGGAGATTGTCCCATGAAAATGCGCTTTGCCATGACGTTGCTTTTCGCCCTGCTCAGCATGCCCTCGTGGGCCGCCATGCAGACAGTGACGCTTTCAGTTCCGGGGATGACCTGTTCCGCATGCCCCATTACCATCAAGCTGGCCTTGAACAAGGTGGACGGTGTTTCACAAGTCGACGTGAGCTATCCGGATCGAGAAGCCGTGATTACCTTTGACGACACACGAACATCGGTGGAAGCCTTAACCCAGGCAACGGGCGATGTCGGCTATCCCTCCACCCTGAAATCCCTGGAAACGGACAGTAAGTGAGTTGTGATAAAGGACTCCAAGCGCCCTCTGTTACACGCGACTCGGCGCCTGCCGTGACAATGCCCCAGTAATTCAAGGAACTCGGAATGAATAGTGACAAAAACCTGCATATCGCTGTGATTGGTAGCGGCGGCGCAGCCATGGCGGCTGCCCTGAAGGCCGCGGAGCGCGGCGCCCGCATCACCCTGATCGAGCGCGGCATTATTGGTGGTACCTGCGTGAATACCGGCTGCGTGCCGTCGAAAATCATGAGTCGTGCCGCGCATATCGCGCATCTGCGCACGGAGAGCCCATTTGACGGGGGCGTCAGCGCCCAGATACCGAAGGTGGACCGGGCGAACCTGCTTCAGCAACAGCAGACGCGTGTCGAGGAACTGCGCGACGCCAAGTACGAAGGGATTCTGCGCGACCAGACGGCAATCACGGTCCTGAACGGTGAAGCCCGGTTTGTCGATGCCAATAACCTGGTGGTCCAGTTGAACGAGGGCGGCGAGCAGAACGTCCATTTCGATCGCGCCTTTATTGGCACTGGCGCCCGTCCCGCAGAGCCGTCGATACCGGGGCTGGCTGAGACGCCCTACCTGACCTCCACTAGTGCGTTGGTATTGGACACAGTGCCCGAACGGCTGATCGTGATCGGCGCTGGTTTCGTTGCCCTGGAGCTAGCTCAGGCCTTCGCCAGGCTGGGCAGCGAAGTCACTGTATTGGCCCGCAGCCGATTTCTGTCCAGTGAAGACCCGGCCATCGGTGAAGCCATGGAGGCAGCGTTCAAGCGAGACGGAATTGAGGTGCTCAAACAGACCCGGGCCAGCCGTGTGGACTATAGCGACAATGAATTCATCGTCGACACCCATTCGGACACTCTCTCCGGCACTCTGCGAGCGGATCAACTGCTGGTGGCGACCGGCAGGACACCCAATACCGACACCCTTAACCTGGCGGGCATCGGTGTGGAAACCTCCCGTGGCGCGATTCAGGTGGATGGGCAACTGCAAACCACGGTCCCCGCTGTCTATGCCGCCGGTGACTGCACCGATCAGCCGCAGTTTGTCTACGTCGCCGCTACCGGGGGCAGCCGGGCTGCGGTCAACATGACGGGAGGCGAGGCCACCCTGGATCTCAGCGCCATGCCGGGGGTGATGTTTACCGACCCTCAGGTCGCCACAGTTGGCCTGACAGAGGCCGAAGCGCTCAAGCAGGGCTACAGTGTGGACACCCGTCTGCTGGATCTGGAAAACGTGCCGCGAGCGCTGGTGAATTTCGACACCCATGGCTTTATTAAGATGGTGGCCGAGCGCGATTCGGGACGCTTGCTGGGGGTGCAGGCGGTAGCCGGGGAAGCCGGTGAACTGATCCAGACGGCAGTCATTGCACTTCGGTCACGGATGACCGTGCAGGACATCGGCGATGAACTGTTTCCTTATCTGACCATGGTGGAAGGCCTCAAGCTCTGCGCGCAAACCTTCACCAAAGATGTGAAACAGCTGTCCTGCTGTGCGGGATGAGTATTTGCCAAGGCGCCTTCAACCCAACCTCTATTATGCAAGTTCGGACGCTTTCTGGTGCCTTAGGCGAGCCATGAGCAGCTTGGCAACAATCGGTAACAGGGTAATGCCACTGACCAGGATCAGAAGCCCGGTCACCACCCCGGACTCAGATGCCATGAGCAAGCCACCAAACGCTGTGATCAAATACGCTGTCGGAATAACACCGGCCAGAGTTGCGACCACGAATCGCCAGAACGCGATCGGTGTCAGGCCGGCTGCATAGCTGACGGCATCGAAGGAGATAAAGGGCACCAATCGCGACGCAAAAATGACAAGCATCAACCCGCCCTGGGAGCGGTCCTTGCCCAGCCAATTCAATACCGGACGTACCCGCCTCCAGCGATGGATAACGTCGTACCCCAAGGATCGAGCAATGGCGAAAGCGATCAGTGCGCCGGCCTCAGCACCGATAACTACGATGACTGTTCCCCATAGCGATCCATAGGCCGCACCGGCAACCATGGCGATCGGGGCGCTGGGGATCGGGCTCAGGACAATGGCCGTGATCATCAGGCCAATGATACCCACCGGCCCCCAATACCCCAGTTGGTCAATCCATTCCGACAAGGCCGCCTTGTTGGTCACGGTGGTCAATGCTCCGGTCTCCAGCATGACCCAATAGATCGCAGCCAGTGCAACCAGCAAGAGCAGAACCCCGACTACTTTTGCTTTTGCGTTCGGTCTAACTCCCATACTTGCCATGGGTACCCGATGAAATTCATGCTTCAGGGTGGTAGTCATAATCTCCTCTGGCGTTCTTACTCGCGCGTCCAGAATCGTCCCTGTTTTTCGAAAACAGGTACTTGCCGAGGGCTGCGACGCCAAGTACCGAGTTATGGTGATTTCTGGTGTATGGAAGCAGGCTGAAGGGGTGGCGTATCCTGTTGGTTGATCTCCGCCAAGATCACAACCAACAGAGGAATGATACGCCATGCCCAAGTCTAACCTGCATGCTCTTTCACAACCAGAGGTAGCCAGCAACGACCCGTTGCACGAGTTGATCCGGCAGGGTGCCCGGGATCTGATCGCACAGGCCGTTGAGACGGAGCTGGAGAGCCTGTTGAAGCAGTACGCGGACGTCAAGACGCCGGATGGCCGCCGTGCTGTGGTGCGCAATGGGCACCTTCCCAAACGCGCTGTTCAGACAGGCGTCAGCGACGTAGAAGTCCAGGTTCCCAAGGTCCGGGACCGCAGTGGCTCTGGCATTCGCTTCAACAGCCACCTGCTGCCACCCTACCTGAAGCGCGCCCGGAGCCTGGAGGAACTGATTCCCTGGCTCTACCTGCGAGGTGTTTCCTCCGGTGATTTCCAGGAGGCCCTGAGTGCGCTGGTTGGTGAACAAGCCAATGGCCTGTCGGCCAACACAGTGTCTCGGCTCAAGGCGAAGTGGCTTGATGAGCACAAGGACTGGCAGCGACGAGACCTGAGCCAGAAGCGTTACGTCTACTGGTGGGCGGACGGCGTGTACAGCAACGTCCGCCTGGATGACCGGCTCTGCCTGCTGGTGATCATTGGCGTGACCGAGCACGGCCACAAGGAGCTGGTTGCGGTCGAGGACGGCCACCGGGAGTCCGAAGCCAGCTGGCGAGAGCTGCTCACGGACATACGGGAAAGAGGCCTGGAGCCTTCGCCCAAGCTAGCTGTTGGCGACGGCGCACTGGGCTTCTGGAAGGCCCTGAGCAAGGTGTTTTCCGTGAACACAAGGATTACTGAGGTCAGCCCCATGAAAACGATGGTTTACCGCCTGAATTCTGGCGTTTCCAGGCTTTTCCTGTTCGCGTTGGTTGCCGTCATGCCGGCCCTGGTTCAAGCCGAGTCTGCGAATGATGCCCAAGCAGTGAAAGCGCTGGCGACTGACTCCTCCGGCGCCCTGCTGGTGCTTCGGGATAGCGGCCTGCTTGTTCTTGATGATAAGACTGCCGCCGACATCCCGCTGCCACCGTCCGATTCCGGCGCTCAACCCCGTTCCATGGCAAAGGGCGCGGACGAACGCCTGTACCTGGCAGGGCCAGGCCTTGGCATCTGGCGCTATGAGTATGCTAGCGAGCGCTGGCATTCCCTCAATGACACCCTGCCGGATCTCGGAATCACCGCCATTGCCGCCCACGCCACCCAACCGGAAACGCTCTACGCCTATCTTGGTGAAGGTGGCATGTTCCGATCCAGGGACGGCGGTGGCGAATGGGTGAAGGTTGACGGTGGACCCCGGGAGCCGGTGCAGGCGTTCCTGCACTCGGATATGCCCGGCAGCATGGAAAGTGGCTGGCTGTTCGCGGGCACCACCCGTGGTGTGGCCCGTTCCATGGACTGTTTTTGCTTCTGGGGCGATGCCGGCGAATTGCGAGGGGCGGTGACGGCCATTGATTACGATCCTTCGGCCCCGGAGAACGTCTACGCCGTAATCGAGGGGCAACTTCACCACAGTTCTGACGGCGGCGAAACCTGGGTTGGCCTTGAAATACCCCAGGCAATCACCGCTCTGACATTCTCACCCAAGGAAGGACTCGTGGTGGGCACGGAAAACGGAGACCTGCTTTCGCGGAACGCCTCTGGCGAATGGGTGCCGGTTCATGAATAAGTGGTTTGTCCCGCTGGTCTTGCTCGTTGCCCCGGCCCTTCTGATGGCCGGTGGCGCGCCACCAAACAGCGACAGCTTGCCGACCGAAGTGGCCAAGGGTCGCCAGATCTACGAGCAATACTGCGCCGCCTGCCACGGATGGCAGGGTGAAGGTGCGGCCAACTGGAACAAACCGGATGAGAAAGGCGAAATGCCCCCGCCACCACACGATGAGACCGGCCACACCTGGCGCCACAGTGATGCCATGCTGTTCAGGATGATTGCCGAGGGATGGCGGCATCCCTTCAACAAAACAGATCGGCTGGCTATGCCAGCATTTGAGGACACCCTCACCGACGAGGAAATTCAGTGGGTGATCGAGTACCTGAGAACACTATGGACAGACGACCAGCGCCGCTATCAACAGAACGAAAGTCAGGACATTAACCAGGCCGAGAGCCCCTCCTGACTTCTCACGGATACCAGACAACACTCCTTTAAATCTCGGTAACTCGAAAATGTCGTTGAAGCAGCACTTCAATAAATGGTCATGGTTATTCGGTATAGCCGGTTTCAGTCTGGTGGTCGCTGCAATTTTCGTGTTGCCGCAGTACCTGAAGCCTGATCTGGATGCCGGTGTCACTTTTTACGCCACCGAGGGATGCGCACCTTTTGAAGGTCAGTGTATCGGGCGAAAGGGCGATCAAACCATCACAGTCGGCTTAGGTAATGAAGCCATCGAATCGATGACAGAGATTCCCATTCGTGTGCGTCTCGATAACATGACAGCAGACTCCCTGATCGTGGATTTCGAAGGGCTTGAAATGTACATGGGCGTGGTCCGCACCCAGCTGCTACCGAATGCCCAGGGTGTTTACCAGGGAACCATTACCCTGCCGGAGTGCGGTACCGGCAAGATGCTATGGCGGTCGAGGGTTATCATCGACAACGACCCTTCCAGTGAAGGTATCAAATTTGATTTCTGGGCAGTTTAACGGACTTACAAAACTTAGGGGACTAAATTCCTGATCTTGCAACCTGGGGAATTGGCGCCGCGTTTGCCATCGGCTGGACACCCTGTATAGGCCCCATACTCGGGGCCATATTGGCGCTCAGCTCCACGCATGCCAATGCTGAGGCGGGCATGCTGTATCTGGCGGCGTATTCGTTGGGGTTGGCTCTTCCTTTTCTCGGAACCGCCCTGTTTATTGAACACTTTCGGCAACGAGTACGCTGGCTCAGTCGCTGGAGTAGACTGCTGAGAGCGCTTGCTGGCTTGGTGCTCGTTGTAATGGGAGTAATGGTGCTCACCGGTCAGATGACACTCTTTGCGTCGTGGATGTTGTCGACGTTTCCGGTTCTCGGAAGGCTTGGTTGAGCTTCCTACAGCCAAACTACAGGGAACGGTCCATGGCTTCATGCTCAAATACTGCGTATAAACAGGTTTCATGAACAAATGGGGCCGCTATTTCGTTAACTAATGGCTTTGCATTGCCGAACCATTGAAGCGGCTCATTGTTCTTCAGGACTGAATTAAAAACCGGTTCGCAGTGGAGGATCTAGAACGTTCGCTTTTGTTTAGAAAGGCAGCGAAATCCTGGTGGTGTGGAATGGACATAGGGTGACTGTAAACCTCTCCCTTTCTTTTGGGCCCCAAGGTTGCCATACCAAACGAACTCGGTCAGCAACCATAAATCTTTCCCCTCTCCAGCGTCACCGACCATTAAAACTTTAGGCTCCGTTTCACGCAGGCACTGCTTGGATACCGATATTTGCGACGGCAGATGTAGGAAATTTCCCAACCGGTTTGCAGCGATATCGACTTACGACCGGCGTTTGAAATACAGATGATGTTTCCGAGTCATTTGATCAGGCGGATCGGGGCTCACCACCGGCAGGGATGCCAGGCAAACGCGACACCTGCCCAGTGGTGTGACGTGCCAGGGAGAGGCCTCGTGTCCACTTCTCTTTTTTCAATCCCTTTCGCCGCACAACCATAATAGGGTCGTCACAAGCGACGGTAATCACTGCAGCTGGCACATAATGAGGTGATGCTGGAGTCCGTTCGGGTCGTGGAAAGAGTTGAGGGCAAAACTTACTGTCAAATTACTTTCAGCGTCAGAACCGCACACGACCGCGCTGGGGCGGTTTGATGGCACCACCGAAGAGCGCTTTCATACCAAGACCACTCACGGACCTCAGCTAGACAGAAAACGGACATTCGGTCAGGGCCTCAAAGCTAAACACAGCCATTTCATCTAGTATGATTGGCGGAGTAAATTGCAGACGCTAGATGATTACGTGGCAGAGATTGCCATGCTCGGCTAAGCTATTTTCTTTCATCTATTTGCAGCGCGATTAATGATTCAAAGTCAGAAATAATGACGCGGTCAAAATTCTGAAATGATGAAAGGCTTAGCCTAATCACTGTTAAAATCTATGGAGGTTGCATTGGACTACGAGGGATTAAAGCTGATAGTTGAGGAGTTGACTGCGGCGAAGCTTGATCTTTTGATGATCAATGCGCTCTGTTTTTTAATCGCGCTATCCTTGATCTACTTATTCTCAAGGGCTAAGAAGTCTGGAGAGCTGCGAGAGATTAATAATAATTTCAATAAAGTTTTGCAACAGCAATCGGTTCTCACAACAGAGACCGAAAATATAAAAAAATCGCTAGAAAAAGACTTGGTTGATTATCAAATAAAGCTCAGCGCTTATCACCAAAAAAGTATCAGCGCAGTTTGTGAAATATATGAAGCAATACTAAGCCTGCGGGAAGCAGCAAAGAATTTAGGGTTTAGCAAAACTGACGAAGATGCGAGAGCATTTATTCGGACTATAGAGCACTTTCGGCGAATCTTTGATTACCAGAAAATCTGGATTTCTAATGAGCTTGAGTGTCATATCGAAAACGTAGCTATTGACATGGAACGAAAGTGCCAAAGTTTTGCAGCAGCAAATACTAGGGAGAAGTATATTCCAAACCTTTCAGAATCCAGGATCGATCAGTTAATTGAAGATCAAGAGGCATTCTACGATTATTTACACAAAGAAGTAAACGCAATATTCGATGAATTGGCTGAGAAGATTTCAGCTAGCGTAGCTCGGTAAAATTTTAACCAGTGGCTCAAGCCGCCGGTTTGCGCTGCCGCTCCAACCGGCGGCTTCGCCCGATATTAGGTTTCAGAATATAGGATTGAGTGAAACTCATGATTGAAAGCATTAAATTTTTATTTGGCGAGAAGCCTGGTTCCAACAATCTTTGCCTAGAAGCTACTCCCATAAACATTTTTGTGGGACCGAACAATTCTGGTAAAAGCTTGCTACTTAAAGAAATTGAACAATTATGCAACAACCCAGAGCCAAATAGAAAAATAATTGATGAGTTCAGAACAAAGCGGTTCTCTAAAGAAGAAATTACTGAGCTACTTCAGTCGAAAGAAACTGAAAAGCCTGAAGGTCATAGACATTTCGATGATCATATTTTTACCCAAAAAATAGATTTATTCAACAGCGATAATAATCATATAAAGCAGGTTAGTCTTCAAGAAATCTTCAACTTTATTGAAGGTAAAAATCAAAATTTTTCTTATTTTGCAGAGAATTTTCTTTCTTTGTACACAATTAGATTAGATGGAAAAACAAGATTTACTCTTACTGAACCAAAGCCCTCAGGTGATCTAACAAAAAACCCAAGAAATCAACTCATGGCTCTATTTCAGGATGATGATGCCAGGAAAGCCATCAGAATGATTACACATGAGGCGCTTGGTAAATATTTCGTAATTGACCCTACAGGAATGACATCACTTAGAATAAAAATGTCTGATGTAGAGCCTAGCCTTATGATAGAGCAAGGGCTTAATGAAGAGTCCCGAAGTTTTCATAGTAATGCTACAGATATTTCTGAAATGAGTGATGGCGTCAAAGCTTTCACAGGTTTAGTTTCCGCAACACTAAGCCAAGATTATAAAGTTCTATTGATTGATGAGCCGGAAGCCTTTCTTCATCCTCCTCTCGCCAGAAAACTCGGGAAAACACTTAGCATTCTCACCAAAGAAAAAGGCAGTAAAGTTTTTGTTTCCACTCATAGTTCTGACTTCGTTATGGGCTGTATCCAGGCTGGCCAGAATGTAAATATTACACGGCTAACCTATAATAAAGGTGTGCCAACAGCTCGAACTCTATCTTCAGAAACAATCTATGAAATGATGCGAAATCCACTCCTACGCTCAACTGGTGTGTTAAGTGCCATGTTTCATGAAAGTGTAATCGTGTCTGAGTCTGATGCTGATAGAGCTTTTTATCAAGAAATAAATGAGCGATTAAATTATTTTACTCATGATGGTTCTGTAGATAGTTTATTCATCAATGCACAAAACAAACAAACAATTGGAAGAATTGTTTCTCCATTAAGAAAAATGGGAATACCGTCTGCTGCGATTGTCGATTTGGACATCATTAAAAAGAGCCATGAATTCAAAGAGCTTTGTAAATCTTGCAACGTACCTCAAGCGCTTATAGAAAGTTGGGGAGTTCTAAGGGGTAGTGTCAACAGACTCCTAGAAGATAATGGGGTAAATTCTAATAAGCAAGGAATCGATGATATACCTGTAGAGCATAGAGGCACATTGACTTCCCTTCTTAACAATCTAAAGGAATATGGAATCTTTGTTGTACCAAGGGGAGCATTAGAGCAATGGTTACCTACGCTTGAAATTGAAAAAAATCGTCACGGTCCAAGTTGGATAATGGATGCTTTCGAAAAAATGGGGGAAAATCCTGAATCCCCTGGTTATATAAAACCCTCTGAAAACGACGTATGGCAATTCATGCGTAGTGTCTCAAATTGGGTAAATGAACCATCGAGATTCGGGCTTTGAAACCTAACAAGTGGCTGTTGTCGGACGTGGACTTGCCCAGATACACATTACAAACCCTAGCCTCAAACGGAGGCCATTGCAGTGGCATTGACCGCCTTACCCGAATGTCCGCGTTGCGACCTAAGCTTTTACTAGGCATGGGAAGCGGCCAAGTTATTGTTTCCATAACAAAATTTGACAGTGTCTGCTTGTTCAGACGATAAGGGACAGACAGCACTTGAAGACGCGAGTGTCCGCTTAACATCATTAACAGCCAAAACATTGTGTCAATTTCTAACCCCACTTCGATGACATTGCCAATATTTGTACGTAATTTAGATCACAATTGGAATCAGTCGATTGCTTGAGGCAAAGAAAATTTGTATCTATAGTTTTTGTATCTAGGCTTGGAGTCATAAAGCCTAACATATAGGCGCCAATCACTCACTCACTCACCAAAACATACAAAATTTAGGGGCGTATAAGTTCCTGTAGAGGTTGTAGACCTCACGCTTCATGTCATAAACCGGTGTTCGTGGGCAACACGCGTCGTAGGCCCGATAGAACGCTTCGCCGAAGCCACCAAACATCTGTGTCATGGCGATATCTGCTTCACGATCACCGCAGTAGACGGCCGGGTCAATCAGCCAGGGGCGGTCAGAGCCATAGAGCACGTTACCATTCCAGAGATCACCATGGAGAAGGCTCGGTTGCTCACAGTGGGCGTTCAGCCAGTCCGTCAGCAAGCCTCCGTGCTGGTCCAATACCTGTTCGAAGCGAGTCCTCTGACTGGCGTCACGAATACGTGAGACCTGGTAGCCAAGGCGGTCGTGGACAAAAAACTCACCCCAGTTGTCGCACCAGCGATTCGGTTGCGGTGCCAGGCCAATGTAATTGTCCCTGCCCCAGCCGTACGCCTCCTGACGCAGGGCATGCATTCTGGCCAGCCCTTCACCAAGCACCTCCCGCGCCCGATCTGAGCCACCGGAAGACCGGATGGCGGTGATTTCGAGTTCGGTTTCGTTCACCCGATAAACGTGCGGCACACCGACGTCAGTCACCCCGGCCTCATCAAGCGCGCTGGCAAGGCGTTCCAATCCCTCCGCCTCGCAGACCAGGGCATCGGCATAACCAGTTGCATTGTGTTTCAGGTGGGTGGAGGCCATCAGCGTTCTCTCTCCTTGAAGTCGTCGTGCCCGAACCGGTAGATTGAAATAAAGCCTGACACGACAGAACGAGCGGGAGCAAACCATGGATACCAAACGCTGGCAACTTCTGATATCCGGCCGGGTACAGGGGGTCTACTATCGCGCCTCCACGGAAAAGAAGGCCTCTTCCCTGGGCTTGACGGGGTTCGCTCGCAATCTGCCCGATGGACGAGTTGAGATTGTGGCCGAAGGCCCGGAGGAACGCCTGGACGAACTCAGAACCTGGTGCGCCGAAGGCCCACCGGATGCGCGTGTGGATGCGGTGGATATTGCGCCGGAATCGCCAACCGGGGAATTCAGCAACTTCAGCGTTCGTTAGGCAATACGCCTCAGCCAGAACGTCATGGGCTTGGCGGTTTCCGCCGCCTGATCCACATCTTTCCATGCATAGGTGGTGGTCAGCTCCGGTACCTTTCGGTAGCCGCGGTTGTGCCAGAATGGGTCCAGCGGCTGGTAATCGGCAGGTCTGAGCGGATGATCTTGAGGCCGCTCGACCGCGCAGAAACAGCAGTGCGTGAAACGGCTCTGTTCCCGGGCATAGCCTTCCCGGTGGTCGAAGAAGGCCACCCCGATGCCCTGCCCCCGGTAATTCGGCAGCAGCACCGACTCACCGAAATAGAAGATCTTGTCTGGCTCATAACCCTGCTCGATGAACGGCCCTTTGAACTCGTCCGTTTCGTGGTCCATCGGGATGCCCGTGGCGGCGCCAACAACCGTTTCGCCATCCAGGGCCAGCACGAAGAGGCTCTCTGGCGAGCGGGCGTAGGTATCGAGGTACTTGCGCTCGTAGTCCATGTCACCGTCGTACAGGTAGGGAAAATGGCGAAACACCTCGATCCTCAGGCGCGCGAGATCATCCAGGTATGGTTTAATCTGGTCACCGCTGAGCCGGCGTATTGAAACCGCCATAAACTACCCCCTGTCGAAAGGTCGGAGCATGCAAAAAGACAAGCCGTTTTCTCAAGCCTGCGAGAATAACAAAGCGCCGATTCTGGAAAAACTTGTCGAGCTTTTCAAACAGCCGGGCACCATTCTGGAAATCGGCACGGGCACTGGCCAGCACGCCGTTCACTTTGCCGCTCACTTACCCCACGTGGTTTGGCAGCCGACCGATCACCCTCAGAACGCCCAGCTTTCCCGGGCGTGGATCGACGACGCGCACCTTACGAATATCAACCCGCCCATTGCCCTGGAGGTATTGAACGGGGATTGGTCCAGCCTGCCCGCCATCGACGGCGCGTTCTCCGCCAATACGGCGCATATCATGGCCTGGGAAGAAGTGCAGGCAATGTTTCGCGGCCTGGCGGAGGCCCTACCCAAGGGCGCAATCTTCTGCCTCTATGGGCCTTTCAGCTATGGCGGTCGGCACACCAGTGAAAACAATGTACGGTTCGACCTGTCGCTGAGAACACAGGCGCCGCAAATGGGAATTCGGGATATGGAGGATCTCGAGGCTCTTGGTGAAGCAACCGGGCTGAAGCTTGAAAAGGATTTCGGGATGCCGGCTAACAATCGGTTGTTGGTTTGGAGAAAATCCTAGCTCGAACCCGGGAGGGTTCTTTCTACCCTGCCAATCGGCCAATAAAAAACCCCAGCATTTCTGCTGGGGTTTTGTATTGGCGGAGAGGGAGGGATTCGAACCCTCGAAACGCTATTAACGTTTACACACTTTCCAGGCGTGCGCCTTCAGCCACTCGGCCACCTCTCCAATAAACTGTTTCAAATCAGCAACGTCGTCGCTCATTTGAGGGCGCAAACTTTAATGGTTTTACGGGCGCTTGGCAACTCCCCCGGGGAAAATCGTCAAAAAAATTCGGGCGAGACGGGTTTTCTCTTTACCGGTTGAGCAGATTCAGGACTATCGTTAGTACAACGCCAAGTATAATCATCCAGTTTGTGGGGAGAGACTATTCATGCTGATGAAAGCCGAGCAATCGACGCTGTTGCTCATCGATGTCCAGGAAAAGCTGATGCCGGCCATTAGCCATGGCGACGAGGTGGTGGACCGCTGCATCGTGCTGGCCACCATTGCCGGACTCATGGAAGTTCCTGTGCTGGGCACCGAGCAGCTGCCGGACAAGCTGGGACATAATGTTGAAGCGGTCCGGGAGCTCTGCAACCAGACCCTGGCCAAGCACCATTTTGATGCCTGCCCCGATGGGCTCGTTGACCAGTTGCCGGAGGGCCGGCAGCACATTGTAATCGGTGGCTGCGAGACCCATGTGTGTATGATGCAAACCGCCCTTAGCCTGCTGGATGCTGGTTACAAGGTATGGGTGGTAGCCGATGCTACCGGCTCACGCAACGAGTTTGACCGGGACGTCGCTCTGGACCGCCTGAACGAGAGCGGCGCCAGGATTGTAACGCTTGAGATGGTGGCGTTTGAATGGATGCGTCATTGCAAACATCCGCAGTTCCGGAACATTCAGGCCCTGATCAAATAGAGGCATCCGGAAGGCTGGCGCCCACGTAACTAGTCACTTCAATTTCAGGTGGTTTCGAGGTTCGCAATGCTCAACATGGACTTTTCCAAAAAAGTCATCATCCGCACCGAAGAACAGGATTGGGTGCCCAGCCCTGCCGGTGGTGTTTTGAGAAAGCCTCTTGCCCGCGAGGAAGCAGAGCGTGGTCATGCGACCAGTGTGGTCAGGTACGAGCCTGGTGCCTCCTTCAACCGGCATGAGCACCCACTGGGCGAAGAAATCCTCGTTCTGGATGGGGTGTTTTCCGACGAGACCGGCGACTACCCGGCCGGCACTTATTTGCGGAACCCGCCAGGCAGTGGACACGCCCCTTTCAGCGAGGAAGGCTGCACGCTGCTGGTCAAGCTGCATCAGTTCGACGAACGCGATGGATCCACAGTGCGCATCGATACGCGCACTGCGCCGTGGCGGCCCGGTATGGGCGGGCTTGAGGTGATGCCGCTGCACGAATTCGAGCACGAGCATGTGGCCCTGGTGAAGTGGCCGGCCAATGAGGTTTTCCAACCCCATCGGCACTTCGGCGGAGAGGAGATATTTGTGCTGTCCGGTGAGTTTTGCGATGAACATGGTCGCTACCCGGCGGGCACCTGGATTCGGAGCCCCCACCTGAGCCAGCATCACCCGTTCGTGGACAAGGAAACAATCATCTGGGTAAAAACCGGCCACCTGCCGATCGAGACGCCATAAAAAAGGGCCCCGAAGGGCCCTGAAATGGTCAAGAGATCGCTGTGTGTTGCCAGTTCTGCCTGCTGAACGCGTCGTTGCTTGCACCGTCAGATGCCGTATTGAAGAGCTCTTCTTCGCCGGCCGGTATTGCAAACACGTGGTACGCCTCAGGGCCAAATGGATCCAGTGCGGTATCGAGGTATTCGAAGCTGTCTGGCACTGGTTCGCCCGAATAAGCGACTCGGAACTGCCGCTCAAGGGTTGGTGTGGTTACGTTCAGGGGCTGCTCCACCCAGAGGTAGACGGCCTTATGGGGCACGATGTATTCGCTGCGCACCACCCTGTAACCCTCTTTGAGCGTGAGCGTGGTCGGCTCTTTGCCCGGTTCCAGACGGAATTTGTGGATGGTCTTCATAGCTACTGCTCCTCTTTGGGTTGCTGCCTTTCACAACTCCATAATGGACAGGAACAGAGTTCGATAAAATAAGCTTTTGTGAGCTTTTAAGATCGATATTTTCGATGCAATCAGGCGTCACGATCACCCGTGTGAGCATCGACAATGGCACGGACGCCCTCATGGGCGGTTTTCCGGCCACGGGTGATGGCGAACAATTCATCCATGACGTCTTCAATTGAGGCAATCTGCTCTACCTCATACTGGCGGCAGACCTCCTCGCGGATTGAGGTTGGAGCAGCGAACACGCCATAGCCCTGGCTGCCAAATACCTTGATCAGTGCGCTGTCATCTACCCGGGCGACAAGTTTCATGCGAACCCCATTCAGGGAAAACCAGTTCATCAGTCGCTCGAAATAGGGTGCATCCGTGGCGTTGGCCAGCAACGGTTGGCCATTCAGGGATTCGGGAAACCCCTTTTTGAGCTTTCTTGCCAACTCTGGTGCAGCGAACAGGCTCATGCTGGATCCCGCCAGAGGGTGTACCGTGAGATTGCCGTCCTCCTGCAACCGTGGCACCCGGTCGGTCAAAACCAGATCCAGCTCCTTGCGTTTCAGGCTGAGCACGAGATCTTCGGTGCGCCCGGTCTGGCATTCAAGCTGGATGGACCGCTCGCCCGCCATCGCCGGCTGAAGCAGGTAGTAGGCAATCAGTTTGTGAATCGACGCGGAGACGCCGGCTCGCAGCGTCAGCGGGCGCTCGGAAGGATCAAGCCGCAGGGTTTCGGCAAGCTCACCGGTGAGGGCGAATATGTCGTCGGCGTAGCCGAGGATCAGCCGGCCGTAGTCTGTGAGGATCAGCTTGCGCCTTTCCCGGGAGAACAGGCGCCCACCCACTGAGGCTTCAAACGTGGCAAGCTGGCCACTGAGGGTCTGCGGCGCCAGTTCCAGAACTTCACTGGCTCGGGCGATCGAACCTTCCCGGCTGATCACCCAGAAATAGTAGAGATGGCGGAGGTTAAGCTGTTCCATTCCTTTGCCCTGCCCCCGGTTCAGGATGGCCGCGGAATCTTGAGGATTTCACCGAAGGTGACGTATTCGCTTCCCCCGAGACGGCCGATCGGATCAATCGCAGCGCCATTGAAGGTCAGGCGATTCTTGTCATCGTAACGGGCTGCATCATCAGATACCCATACCCGGGTGACTTTTCCGAATACCAGTGACTGGGGCCCGGCACCGATTTCCTTGATGTCGTAGAGCTCGCAGGCAAAAGCCACGTGGCAGTCCTTGAGCCGAGGCAGATTCGAGCCTTCGAAATCCACCAGCTCCATATCAAGATTTTTCAGTTCGGATTCGCCATGGGGCAAGGTTCGCGAGGATTCTGTGACCGCCGCGGCGAGATCCCGGTGGGCGATATGAACGACAAAATTCTTTCTCGCTTCAATGTTTACCCGGGTGTCTTTCGAAACGCCCTCCGCCGGTTTTTTACCAACGGAAATCATCAGCAACGGGGGATTGCTGGTGATCGGCGTAAAGAACGAGAATGGCGCCAGATTGTAGTCCCCATCCGGATTTTCACTCAGCACCCAGGCAACTGGCCTCGGAATCACTGTCTGGGTAAGGATGTGGTAGGCATCTTTCGGATCCATATCCTCGAAATCTATAAGCATCACTCTCTCCCGTTAACTGCAGCTTCGGGCGTTCGTTCGCGCAACAGCCACAAAGTCATCAATAACCCGTGAAGTATCAGGAAGGGTACGGCAACCATGACCAGACCGCCCCAGCCCAGCCAGCTCAGAATTGCGCCGGCAGACAGCGCCGCGGTCGCCTGGGAGCCAAAAACCATTATGTCGTTCAGGCCCTGGACGCGGAAGCGTTCGGCATCCCGATACCCCCGGGGCAGCAGCGTTGTGCCACCAACGAACAGGAAATTCCAGCCAACGCCGAGCAACAACAGCGCTGACAGATAGTGGTGGAAGCTGACACCACTCGCGGCAAGGGCAATACAGCCCAGATAGGCCAGCAGGCCCGCTGCCATCATCAGGGGAATGCCTACCACGCGTGTCAGCCAACCGCTGATCAGCGACGGAAGATACATGGCCATTATGTGGAGCTGGATCACCCGCTTGGCATCGTCGAGGTCATGGCCGGCCATTTCGGTCATGCTCAGCGGCGTCGCCGTCATGATGAAACTCATCACCGCATAGCCAATGGCCGCGGCACTCATGGCCGCCCAGATCAAAGGGTTCGCCATAATCTCCCGTAGGGGGCGGCCTCCTCCCGGCCGGGATTCCTGGACGCGCTCGGCCCCTGCCCGGTAACCGATAGCAAGGATCAGCAAAGCCGCACCCTGGACGGCCGCCAGCGCGATCCAGCTGACCAGAAACGGGTATTGCTCCGCCGCGCCGCTACCCAGACCCGCAACTTCCGGCCCGAGCCAGGCTGCGACCAGACCACCCAGCAACACGCGAGCGGCAGCAGAACCCGCCATACCCGGCGCCACGGATTCCATGGCCGCAAACCGATATTGGTGAACCACCGCAAGCCCGGTACCACCGACCACGGCCGCAAGACAAAGAAGGGAAAACAGACCAGTCCAGGACGCCAGGCCTCCCATAAGACCTGCAACAATGCCCATGATGGCACCCAGCAGCATCACGCGCTTGCGCCCAATGCGCTCCATTAACCAGGTTGCCGGTTTGATAGCCAGAACGGTGCCTACGACCACCAGCCCGACGGGAAGTGTTGCGTACTCGGGCGCCGGGGCGAGCATTCTGCCCTGAATGCTGCCTATAAAAACGATAAAAGGCGCTGTGCACATGGCCAGCGCCTGAGCGGCAACCAGGACCCAGACATTGAGGGGCATGGATTATTTTTTCCTGTAGATGATTCCGGGGTGGCACTGAACCATCTCATAGAGATGGGGCAAGCCGTTGAGCGATTCCGAGGCACCAAGAACCAGGTAGCCGCCCGGGTTCAGGGTGGCGTGCATCCGGGTGAGAATGTCCTTTTTCAGGTCCGCCGAAAAATAGATCAGAACGTTCCGGCACATCACAATATCGAACTTGCCCAGCATATAACGCTCAAGCAGGTTCAACTCCTTGAACTCCACCATGCTCTTGATCTGGGGTTTGATCTGCCAGCCACCGTTCAGGGACGGCGTGAAAAACTGCTTCTGGCGCTCTGGCGAGAGCCCCCGACCAATGGCAAGCATTTCATACTCGCCCTTGCGAGCCACATCAAGAACGCTTTTGGAGATATCCGTCGCGGTGATCTTTACATCCCGCAGCTTCCCGGGCCTCGCCCGCCGAAACTCCTCGACGATCATGGCAATCGAATACGGCTCCTGGCCGGTTGAGCAGGCCGCAGACCAGATACGCAAAGGCTGCATCGAGTTGCGCTCTGCGAATTCGGGAAGCAGTTTCTCCTGAAGAATCCGGAAAGGGTGATTGTCACGGAACCACAGGGTTTCATTGGTTGTCATCGCATCGATGACAGTCTCTTTCAGACCGCCCCGCCCGGGGCGCTTAAGGCGCTCGAGCAGTTCACCCAGGGTATTCAGGCTGTTCTCTTCAAGAATCCTGCGCAACCGGCTTTTGACCAGGTACTGTTTATTATCGCCCAGTAAAATCCCACAGGCATCCTGCAGGAACGATTTGAAGGCTTCATATTCCTGTGGCGTTATTTCCGCTTTCATTGGGTCTCTGTTCTGAGTGAATCTTTGAGCGGCTCCATCAACCCTGGTCGATGATTTCCATCACCCGCTCTGCCAGCTCGTCCGGACTGAACTTTGCCATAAAGTCGTCGGCCCCGACCTTCTTTACCATGGCCTGGTTGAACACACCGCTGAGTGAGGTGTGAAGCATAACAAACATATCCGAAAGCGCCGGGTCCTCTTTCACCTTGGTGACGAGGGTGTAGCCATCCATTTCAGGCATCTCCACGTCCGAGATGATCAGGGAGAAGTGATCCTTGGCCCGGGAACCATCCGCAGTGATTTCCTTCAGATGTTCAATAGCCTGCTTGCCGTCGTTTTTCAGCACCACTTCCATGCCAATTGCGGTGAGACACCGCTGTATCTGGCGCCGGGCCACGGATGAATCATCGACCACCAGCACGGGCAGATGCCCCGGTACCCTATCCGCGCTCTTACTCAGAACGGCTTCGGTTACGTCCTCCCCAAGCGGAGAAACTTCTGAAAGAATCTTCTCTACATCAATGATTTCGATAAGCTTATCATCAATTTTCGTGACAGCGGTAAGATAGACATCCTTGCCGGCCCCTTTGGGTGGAGGCAGGATTTCTTCCCAGTTCATGTTCATGATTCGCTCGACACCGCTCACCAGGAAACCCTGCGTTTTGCGATTGTATTCAGTGATGATGACGAAGCTGGTGGAGAGCTCTTCTTGCGGGATACCGGGCAGACCGATTGCCATGCTCAGATCGATAATGGGGATAGTCTCACCCCGGCTATGGGCTACGCCTCGAACAACCGGCCGGCTGTTGGGCAGGGAGAACAGCTTCGGACACTGCAGAACCTCTTTCACCTTGAACACGTTGATCCCGTAGATCTGACGCCCCCTGAGACGGAAAAGAAGCAGCTCTAGGCGGTTCTTTCCGACCATCTGAGTGCGCTGGTTGACACTGTCCAAAACCCCTGCCATTTCGATTCTCCTGGCTTGCCGGAATTACAACGGCATATATCTTGCTGTTCACTGAATAATAGCCTGATCGACGGAAACCCGTCATATCAGGGGTGGGTCAGCCCATTTAACGGCCACTTTTACCGAATCCTTAGCCTGATTCGGGCTTTTCTGCCCTGTTGTTGACAGCATAGGACAAACTGATACGTATGCGCATCACGAATTTCGCCCTACTACTGCTAATGTCTGGCCTGAGCACGCCGCTCCTTGCTGGAACGACAGCTGAACAGATTCAGAAAGCAACCCTGGCGTTTCTGGACAGCTTTGCGTCTGAACAGGCCGAGCATGGCTACACCGTTTCCTTCGAACCCGGTTCCATCGACAGCCGCCTCGCTCTCGCCGAGTGCGAAAAGCCTTTGAGTGTAGAGTTCAGCGGGGATCCATGGAAAAGCACCAGCCCGTCGTTGCAGGTAGCCTGCGAAGGAACCCGCCCATGGCGAATGTTTGTTACCGCTTCAGTCTCTATCCATGGGCCAGCCCTGGTGGCAGCGAGGCCACTCACACGTGGAGAGCGAATAACCGAAGGGCTGCTTGCGAAGCAGTCTGTTGAAATCAATTCATCCAGACGTGGCGTGATTACCGACTCGAAGCAGGCGATTGGCATGGAAGTGCGGCGCGCAGTGAATGCCGGATCGCTCGTTACACCAGACATGCTTTCGGCCCCGAATGCGGTCGAACGAGGCGATCATGTTATCATCACCGCCAAAACCGGTGGATTTTCAGTACGTTCCCGGGGCAAAGCCCTGGCAAGCGCCAGCGTTGGCGAACAGGTTCTGGTTGAGAATCTGCGCTCATCGCGCACGATAAGAGCCAGCGTTGTCGCGCCGGGCCACGTGGAGATTCCGATGTGAGCCGCGTGCGGCAGAGGCTTGCCGGAGCGGCAAGTGAATGCCGCAAAACCGGTCGTAAAAGCAGATGAAAAAAAGTGCTAAAAGTACTAAAGGTTTTCGCGGCGCCGCCGTTAAGAAGACATAAACTCGAGTAAGCGCCGCATTCGTGGCGCGACAGGCAAGCAGGTACAGATATGTCAGTTGACTTAAATGGAATTGGCCCCGGCCAGGTCAACACCCAGAGAACCACGGCCGACAAAAGCTCCGGCGCACAGAATACCCAGCCGGCATCCAACGAACAGGCGAAGACACAGGCCCAGGGGGCCCGTGGTGAGAACGTCAGCCTGAGCAATCAGGCAAAGAATCTGAAGCAGCTCGAACAAAAGCTGGGCGATTATCCGGAAATGGATGACGACCGCATCGAGCAGATCCGTTCCGCCCTCGAAAATGGCACGTACAAGATTGACGCCGAGAAGCTGGCCCAGAAAATGCTTGAGATGGATGAAAGCATTTTCGGGTGAGTAGACCATGGCCGCAATTGATGATTTGAAGACCCTTCTTTCCCAGGATATCAGCCAGCTTGAAACACTGGCTGACGTTCTCGGCAAGGAAAAGACCTGCCTTGCGAATTCCGACCTCCGCCAGCTGGACGCCCTGACCAGAGAGAAGAACGATCTCCTCGGTGCAGTCCGCGAACGCGCCAAACAGAAAATCCGAACGCTCGTACAAATGGGATATCGCCCCGAAAGTGGCGAGCCTTCCCGCTTTATTCGCAGCGCCGGATTCTCGGATCTCTTCGAACTCTGGCAGGAAGCGGACCAGAAGCTGCGAACCTGTCAGACGCTGAACCAGACCAACGGTCGCGTAATCAGCCACTTGCAAAAGCGTTTGTCGAGGCTCACAGATATTTTCCGCGGCGCCACCGGCCAGCAAAAGCTGTACGGTGCACAGGGTCAGCAGACCACGGTATCAAGCAGCACGGTGCTCGCCAGCGCCTGAGCCCGGACGCATGGCTCTGCCGAGCCATGCTTTCCACTTCATCGGGTGTAGATGGTCATCTGGGAGTCGGGATGAAACCGGATGTCGTGAATGCTCACGTTGCCCATTGAAGCTCCCTGGCCTCCCGTAACCCGTATATTGTCCATCCGAATTTCCTCGATGCGCTCAGGGAACGCCAGCATCAGGGCGCCATCTTCTCTTACCCGATAACGTGGCTCCCCTTCACGATAATGCACACCGGAAATGCTGAGATCTGAATCCAGGAAGTTCAGAACCGGCACGAAGATATTGGCGGAAAGCTTGAGACCTTCAATAACATCTGCGGATGCCTCGGAGCCCTGCTCCCCATTTCCTGCGGGGTTCTCCGCCATCTTGCTGACAATACCAATGCGCTGCAGCAAGGTCGGATCGCCCTGACCGGAAATCGCCGCCAGCTCGGCTTCGCTCATGGGGGCAAGATTGCCTCTGTCATAAAGTTCGCCGGCTTCCAGTATTGCCTGTGACGCCTCGGCCGAATTGCTGGCCGCAAAGGTTACCAGGGGCTGGAATGGCAGCGTGACCGCTGTTACCAGGGCGGCAGCGTTGCGATAGCGGGACTGGTGCTTGAGGACACGGTGCAGCTCCTTCTCGCTGATCCAGCCCGCCTGGATAAATACCTCACCCAGGCGCTGTCCCGATTCGCGCTGAAGCCTGAGGCCTTCGTTAACCTGCCCCTCAGACAGATACCCACGATTGATAAGCAATCGCCCGAGGCGTGATTTCTCTTCAAATCCCTGACGGATTCTCACCCAGTGTCTCCTTTTAAACAGTGAAAACCGTACAACCCGGCCCGGCCAGTGTGATCCATGACTTCCGATATCGGGAAGGTTAGCCGATCACACAACAATGTGCGTGGATGCAGTGCCCGTTTTACCATCACCATCTGGTAAGATCTGGCACCTGATAACAGAATTCGCCGAATTGTCGCAGGAAACACACCTGCTAATAACACGGAGAACGGCTGCAAATGACAAACATGGTAAAACCCCTGAAAACTGTGACACCCGTATTGCTTATGGCACTCGCCCTGCTCATGCCGACTGCCGCGGTGCAGGCGCAAACCAATGAGCAACTGGCCAGTGATCCTCTTCCGAAGGTCCGCATGGTGACCAGTGAAGGCGCTATCGAGCTTCAGCTTCGCCCGGATGTTGCGCCCGAAACGGTCGACAATTTCCTGCAGTACGCCGAAGACGGTTTTTTCGACGGCACCATCTTCCATCGGGTTATACCCGGGTTCATGATCCAGGGCGGCGGTTTCACCCGGGATCTCTCCCGCAAGTCCACTCGGGCCCCTATCCGCAATGAAGCGAAAGAGACACTGCCGAACCTTCGTGGAACCATTGCGATGGCTCGCACCAGTGCGCCTGATTCCGCCACGTCCCAGTTCTTTATCAACCTTTCCGACAACGGGTTCCTGAACGCCGGAGTTCGCGGCCCGGGTTATGCGGTTTTTGGCAAGGTGACCGAGGGCATGGGCGTTGTCGATGCCATTGCCCGCAAACAGACCACCCGGAAACAGGGGATGGCCGATGTGCCGGTTGAACCTGTGATCATCGAAACCGTCACCGTGGTCGACCCCGAAGGCTGACACCGTGGACCGTGCTCCCCTGCCGCCCGGAATAGAGCCCGCTGAACTGGCTTGGCACGACGGCGTCCCGGAGTCCATCCGGTTCGGCGATGTCTATTTCAGCCGCGACAATGGTCTCGAGGAAACACGCTACGTTTTCCTGCAACACAACCAGTTGCCCGAACGTTTCGCACAGATTCCCGAAGGCGGCAATTTCGTTATTGCCGAAAACGGCTTTGGAACCGGCCTGAACTTTCTCGCCGCCTGGCAAGCCTGGCAGCGACACGCTCCGGCCCATGCGGCGACGCTGCACTTCGTTTCCGTTGAACGTTTCCCCCTCACCCACGAGGACCTGGCCCGGGCCCTGGCACAGTGGCCCGAACTGGCTGCGCTGGCCGACGAACTGCTTCTGCATTACCCACCCCTGGTGCGTGGGGTACACAGGCTGGTCCTGGCCGGGGGGCAGGTTCGACTGACGCTATTTTTCGGCGACATTAACGACGCCTGGCAATCCCTGGATTTTCAAGCCGACGCCTGGTTTCTGGACGGGTTCGCTCCGTCCCGCAACCCGGATATGTGGCTGGAAAACATCATCAACAAGATCCGTGCACACAGCAGGCCGGGTACAACTCTGGCGACCTTTACCTCCGTTGGCCGGATTCGTCGGGCCTTGATGGGGGCCGGATTCCGGATGGAAAAAACCGCCGGATACGGTCGCAAACGGGATATGCTGAAAGGCGTTCTTGTCGCGGAGAACCCGGCACCCATCAAAACGGCTCCCACGGAACAACAGGAATCGATCGCAATAATCGGCGCAGGTGTTGCCGGCTGCGCACTGGCAAGAAACCTGGCAGACCGGGGCTACCCGGTAACACTGATCGACGCCCATGGCCCGGGTGCAGCGGCGTCCGGCAACGCCCAGGGCGCCCTGTATGTGAAGCTGGGCGTAGAGTTCAACGACCAGACCGAGCTGGCGCTCACAGCACTCTCGTTCGCGCAGCGTTTCTACCACAACTGGCGCGACCAGCACTGGCATCCGACCGGCCTGCTACAGCTGGCCCACAATCCCCAGGAAGCGGACCGGCAGCGGAAATTTCTCCAAAGGAACGACTACCCCCGGAGTATCTTTTACCCGGTGACCCGGGAACAGGCCAGCGCCCTGACAGGCGTGCCCACGGAATCCGGCGGGCTCTGGTTCCCCGGCAGTGGCTGGCTCGAACCCGCAAACCTTTGCAAGGAACTGGCGAACCACCCGCTGATATCCACGCTGTTCCATAGCGAGGTCAACAATCTTCGGCGTTTGGACGGAACATGGAGCATTTTGACGGAAAACAACAGATCGATCACCGCTGACCGGGTGGTCATCTGCTCGGGCCATCTCAGCCCGGAGCTTATCCCGACAAAGGGTCGTTTCCGGCTGAAAGCCATTCGTGGCCAGGTTAGCCACCTGCCAGCCACAGCTCTCAGAGGCCCAACGGCCGTTGTCTGTGGGAACCGGTACCTCAACCCTGCACTGGGCGAGTTTGCCGTAACCGGCGCAACCTTCGATCTACGCGACAACAACCCATCGCCCACCGTGGAAAGTCATAACGAGAACATCGACGAACTCGGCTCGATGCTGCCTGCGGTGTTTTCCGATGAAAGCGATGCGCTTCGCGGCGAGGAACTCAGTGGCCGGGTTGCCTTCCGATGCACCACCCATGACTACCAGCCGGTGGCCGGCCCCGTTTTCGACGGCGAGAGCGGCGATCTCGATAGCCTTTACCTCCTTACTGGCCTTGGCAGCAAAGGACTGACCTACGCACCGCTCCTGGCCGAATATCTGGCTGACTTGCTTACCGGACAACCTCCCTGCCTTCCCGCGAACCTGGCCAAACGCCTTGAAACCCGACGCCTCTATCAGACGAATGTGGTGGTTTCGTAATAAACTCCAGCTGAAGTTTCCGGTCAGACTGCCGATAACCATCGAAATGGTGGCATAGTCACGGAGAGAACCCATGTCCATTTTTGTCAGCGAACCCGGCCGCCCGGTCGGAACCCGGCTACCGGAAACATTCCGGGCAAGGCCCGTGGGTGATGTTACAGAGCTGGCAGAAACCCAGAGCATCAATCCTGGCCGAAGTGAGGCAACGGACGCCGAGTTCCAGCAGGCCGCCAATGCCGGTCGCTACAAAGCGCTGGAGGAATACGGCGCGGCGGCCGCTGGCGAGCGCCGGGAAGACCGTCCGTATCTGCCGGTATCCAGCATCTCGTCTCAAACCCTGTATTCCGTTCCGGCGTCTGCAACGATTTCTGAGGCTTTAACCGTCATGGACGAGCACCAGGTGCACCACCTTGTGATCATGGCGGACAACAACGTTGCCGGCCTTGTCGACCTGCGTTGGCTCCTGGGCTGGCTTCACGAGAATGAAGCCGATGCCATGAGCCAGAGCCTGGTTCACATCGAGTTGCCCGCCTTCCTGACAGCCTCACCCGAAACCGATGCCCACCAGCTTGCCAGACTTATGCTGGCC
This sequence comes from Marinobacter sp. CP1, assembly GCF_001266795.1. NCBI lineage: Bacteria > Pseudomonadati > Pseudomonadota > Gammaproteobacteria > Pseudomonadales > Marinobacteraceae > Marinobacter > Marinobacter sp. CP1. Next base: position 4,065,486 of record NZ_CP011929.1, on the reverse strand, counting down.
CACCAGCTCAATGCAGCCCTGGTGGTAGATGCGAAAGGCGCCGCCTCCGGAATTGTGACCAGCACGGACTACCTGCGACTCTACGCCAGCTCAGGCCGCCATCAGGGAACGGTGTAGCCCCCACGTTCCCTAATTCAGAGGCGTCAACAGTTCTCCCTCTGGACTGAAGAGAAGCACATACCAGTTGTTGCCTATTCGGGTTAATGCCGGTATTTCGTCATCCCGGTAGTTTTCCAGATCCAAGATCGCAGAGTCATCCGCTGCAAGCTGGTATCGCCAGTTGTTTCTGAATTCCGACTCTTCATCTTCCGTCTCGGGTTCTGGAACCAGCGATACCCGGGCAGCGATGCCCTGCTCCATTCCGGACACCACACCGCCGCTGGCGAAGTCGCCGTTCGTGGTACCAGCCACAACCATGTCGCCATCAAAATTAGCCAACCCAAGAAATGCCTCGCTGGACTGATCGTCTTCGTCATTCAGGGTGAAGGCCCGACTGACATTCCCGGCGGCTGAATATCCCAGCAGGAACCCGGCCGCACTGGAAAGCGCCTCCCTCTCCAGAACGGGGTCTTCCTCGTCCTGCTCCAGCACAGAATAGGATCCATCACTGGCACCAATCAGCCAGAGCGTGCTACCGGTATACAGTCCGTTGGAAACCGGTTCATCGCCAGTGGTGCCAACCTGTTTGACATCAAGTTCGCTGGTGGCACTGGAGGCGTTAAAGAAGAAGGCATCAATGCCGCCGATAACTGAAGCGCCTTCCACAGATCCCGCGGCCGAACCAAACAACCCGGGGTTCACAGATTCTGTGCTGCCGCCGGCAACACGGTCATCGGCCGCTGAGCCGGCCTGGCGGGTCCAGGCAACCGCAGGCTGCTGCGTGTTGCCGTCCAGTTCGGTATCAATTCGCTGCAGGAAGCTGTCCCTGCCGCCCGATCCCTGCTGCTGATCAAACACACCTTCCGTTTCCCCGGCCAGGATCACGTAGCCGGTGTCACGGTTGATTCCGGCCCAGCGAACCTGATCATCAGCATCCGTTCCGGTCCGGATGGTCCAGGTGGGAACGTATTCGCCACCGTTGGTGGCGGAATCAAACCAGTAAAGCGATGTCACTGAATCCAAGCCGCCCAGACCGGACGTTCCCGCCACAGACTGATCGGTGCTGTAGGCAACGACAAATTCGAACCGGTCTACCTTGGTCCCACCCCCGGTCACCTTCCGCTGCACCACGTTAATGACCGGATCCGGAGCGCTCAGGCTGTCGCTCGCCGAGGATATGTCAACCTGCTGCAACTGAGTGCCTCGTTGGTCAAAAATCCGCACCAGCACCCTGTCGTTATCCTGGGTGTCGTAGCCGGCAACAAATAGCCTGCCGTCATGGCCCATGGAGATGTCTGTGGCCACAAAGCCGTCGCCAGGGTTCAGAGCAAGCGGAGACGTCAGCTCGTTGAGGCTGACCCGGATCAGATTTTCAGCCTCCGCCCGGGCATAATCCTCTCGACCGGCCTGGAAGTTCTCGTTGAGACCCAGCAGGATAAACCGGTCGCTGAAGGCCGGGTTGGCATAGCCGGCCTCCGGTACCCGAATCCGGAAAGGCACTTCATCGGTCCCTTCTGGAAAAATCAGTTCGTCATTCTCAACCCAGTTTCCGTCTTCAAGTCGCTCGATAACGAACTCGGATTCGAGACGTGCGGTGGAGTCTTCGGTGTGGCTCAGCTTCGCAAAAATATCCCGGTCTCTGTCTCCAGAGAGTCTCGCGACGTATTCGCGCACAGCACCTACGTTCAGCGTATCCCTGCCGCCACCGTTTACAGTTTCCAGCGACAGAACCGGCTCGTTGTCCTGAATGGACAAATTGGTAACGACACCACCGTTACCGCTGCCAAGACCGGCCAGACCGGATCGTACTTCTGTCAGTGCCAGGCGAAGGGACTCGACGGGCTCGGCAAAGCTGTCCTCGACCACCTCCAATGGCAGATAACACTCGGTAATACCCGGCTCAAGTGTGATCACGCCGCGCGTATAGAAGCCCTGTTCGTCAAGCTCATAGTCGATATAGCCCAGCTCGCTTTCCCCCGTCTCATCGCGAGGCAATGAACTGTTGCTGCCCAACCCGACAATGTCCGTGCCGAGGATCGCATCTCCCGCATTGGAGGCACTGTGATCGCAGTTCTGGTGTGGAGGCGAGAATCCGACGTCGCAACTGGATGCGTCATAGTCAGACAAAAGCTCAAAAGCTACCGCTACCTGGGTTACCGACGGTTGATCCAGGGTAACCTTGACGAAGACGCGGCGCGTCGGAAGTGTCAGCTCCCTGGTACCGGATACGGAGCCGTCATCGTTGTAGAGATTAATGGTAACGCTGTGCTCACCCTCGGTTTCAAGATCGGGCAAGGTACATTGTTCACGGTTACTGGCAGGGATTTCCGGGCTTTCACCTTCCGTAAACGGCTCTGCATCCAGAGACATGACGTTGTACTTTACATCAATATCGAACGGCTGGGCGCCAGCCATGCGGCCGTCGGTTGTTACCAGATTGATGCCTTCGGTCTTGCCCAGGTCCGCCTCTCCTCGACTACCGCCGGAGAGACCGGGGACACCGCGCATAATGATGCCCTGGCGGGCCTTGTTACTGGTGTCCTCGAGCGCCAGCCAGGACGGCGCATTGGTCAGGGAATAGTCAAGGATATCTTCGCCACCGTAGGCCCCGAAGTTGTAGGAGTATTCAACACCGAGATAGGCAAACACCGGGGGTACGCCAAGGATTGTGGGCTGGTCGGGATCCTTTTCCGTCTTGCACGCAGCGAGCCCCAGTGAAAGCAGGGCCAGAACGGCAAGTTGGCGAACAGGATGAATGCGAGAGTGAAAATCGGCGCCCATGAAAAAATCCGTTTCAATCGTTGTTGTTATGGCAGCGACCGCCCGGATGAAACATGAACACCGGGCGGTTTACACACCGTTACAGAACAACGTCATGGTAGCCAATTTGATACGCAGGGGATCTGCGCGAGTTCTCAGATTCGGTTAGCCCGCGCCCAGGCCGTGCTCTTCCAGCAACGCCACCAGCCCGGCTTCATCAAGAACAGGTATCTCTAACTGTTCAGCCTTGGCCAGCTTGGAACCGGCGGCCTCACCAGCCACCACGCAGGCCGTCTTTTTAGAAACGCTTCCGGCCACCTTGGCTCCAAGGGATTCCAGCTTCTCTTTGGCTTCGTCCCGTGTCATTCCGGAAAGCGTACCGGTCAGCACCCAGGTCTGGCCTTTCAGAGGCTTCTCTCCCTCCCGGACTTCCTCTTCCTGCCACCTCACACCGGCTTCACGCAGGGCATCCAGGGTTTCGCGATTGTGGGTCTGCTCGAAAAAGCTACAGATATGACCCGCAACGATCGGCCCGACATCCGGAACCGTTTGAAGGCTCTCTTCATCCGCTGCAGCAATGGCCTCCAGAGTTCCGAAGTGGCCCGCCAGGGCTTTAGCGGTGGCCTCCCCCACCTCCCGGATGCCAAGGGCATAAAGGAACCGCCAGAGCACGGGGTTTCTGGCCCGATCAATGGCAGCCACCAGATTGGCCGCCGACTTTTCTCCCATTCGCTCAAGTTTCACCAGGTCGTCGGTGGTCAGGCGATACAGATCGGCAACGGTTTCCACCATGCCCTGATCCACCATGATATCTATCCACTTGTCTCCAAGGCCCTCAATATCGAGGGCTTTGCGGGAGGCATAGTGGCGAATGGCTTCCTTTCGCTGCGCGGGGCAGAACAGGCCCCCAGAGCAGCGGGCAACGGCTTCACCTTCGATCTGGATAACATCCGAGTCGCACACCGGGCACTGTCGGGGCAATTCTACTTCCCGGGCGCCTGAGGGGCGTTTTTCGGCCACCACTTTGACTACCTGCGGAATCACATCTCCGGCGCGGCGAATGAACACGGTATCGCCGATATGAACATCCAGTCGGCGAATTTCGTCCATGTTATGGAGGGTGGCGTTGCTCACCGTTACACCGCCCACGAACACGGGTTTTAACCTCGCAACCGGGGTAACCGCGCCAGTACGACCGACCTGGAATTCCACGTCCTCGATAACCGTGAGTTCCTCCTGAGCCGGAAACTTCTGGGCAATCGCCCAACGAGGGGCCCGGGATACAAAACCCAGGGCCTTTTGCTGGTCAAGCCGGTTCACCTTGAAGACGATACCGTCGATTTCGTAGGGGAGTCCGTCCCGTTTGTCCATCAGCTCGCTGTAGGCTTCGAGGCATTCCTCCGCGCCCCTGGCCTTGCGCATCTCGGGATTAATACGGAAACCCCAGCTCTGGACTCTCTTGAGCCCCTCCCACTGGGTATCCGGCAAGAGGCTTTCGTCGGTTACCGCAACGCTGTAGGCGCACATTTCGAGAGGGCGTCTGGCGGTTACCGTCGACTTTTTCTGCCGGAGGCTGCCGGCCGCCGCATTACGGGGATTAACGAAGGTCTTCTCGCCACGCTCCGCCAGGCGGCGATTAAGCTGCTCGAAACCGTCCTTCGGCATGTAGACTTCGCCGCGAACCTCCACCAGATCGGGCACGTCGTCGCCACGGAGCTTCAGCGGCACCGAGGGAATGGTTCGGATATTGGCGGTTATGTCCTCCCCGGAATAGCCATCCCCCCGGGTGGCGGCGGTAGTCAGGGCGCCATTCTCGTAGTGCAGGCTCACCGCCAGCCCGTCCAGCTTGGGTTCACAGACATACTCCACGTCCTCAGTGATACCGAGCCGGTCTTTTACCCGCCGGTCAAAGTCACGAAGTTCGTCCTCACTGAACGCATTGTCCAGCGACAGCATGGGCAGCCTGTGCACTACCTCCTCAAAGCTGGTTTCCGCGGCGCTGCCAACCCGCCGCGTGGGCGACGTGTCCGAAGCCAACTCTGGATAATCGGTTTCCAGGCCCTGCAATTCCCGGAACAGCCGGTCGTATTCCGCATCTGGAACACGCGGGTCATCCAGCACGTAATAGCGGTAGTTATGGTCATCAATCGCCGAACGGAGTTCTTCAACACGCTGAATGATGTCGGGCGTGGCTTTGCTCATGGACTGGCACTCTCGTCTCTCAAAAAAATGCCCGGAACAAACCGGGCATCTGGCCTTCTTTTACCGCCTGGTTTCAGACTCGCTGGGAACGTTGCTTGCGCTCGAACTCCCGAATCCTCTGACGGCAGTGCTCGATTGTTTGAGGGGTCATCACGCTCCGGCGCTCATCCTTAAGCTCGCCGCCAAGGTTACGAACCACGGCCTGGGCTGTCTCAAGCATGAAGTCAAACGCCTGCAGCGCATTGGTGGGCCCGGGCATACTCATGAAGAAACTGATACCGGGCGTGGCCAGGGTCGGCATATCGCCCGGCTTGAACGTGCCGGGTTCCACGGCATTGGCAACACTGAACTGGACCGGGCTGGTGGTATCGGACTCCTCGTGCCGGTGATAAATGTCCATATCACCATGCTCCAGACCACAGGCTTCGAACAACTTCTTCAGGGCCACCCCCTTGAAGTCTTCACCGCTCTTGGCCAGGACATTGATCACAATCACTTCCCGGGCCTCAGGGCGATTCGCACCTGCCAGCGGCTGACCACTGACCGCTCGGGAAGGTTCACGCCGTGCCGTATCTTCCTCTACTTCGGTTGTCACCGTAGGCGGGACTGCTTCCACCTCATCTTCGATGGCCCCCCAACCTGATTCCAGCTCGGTTTCTTCAGGCTCATGACTGGACAACCCGAAATCGGGATCCGACTCAACAGGTTCATCGTGATACCCGGCAGCCGGTTCGCTTTCCGGCTCCGGACGCAGATCCGGTTCTGGCGACTCCCGATGTTCTTCCTTGGCAGCAGCTGTCACCGGGCGGGTCGGTTTGGGTTTCGGAGAACCAAATCGGCTGGGCTTTTCACGCTTTACATAGCCACGCTCTTCGAGTGTGTCGCGGGAGATGGTTCGTGCGCCGCCGTTGGGCAACTCCGGGTTGTACTCGTCATCGAGCGGCGAATCCTCGAGCTCATCGGCGCCCATGCCCGATGAGATTGCCATGGATTCCTTCCGGGCACGCCGCATGCGGCGCACGCCATCAATGACAATGCCGATAATAACCAGGGTACCGATGGCAATTAACCATTCCCTAAGTGACATAGTGCTGCTGTCCTGTTTGCAGATCCCGTAACGTTGCTACTCTAAGAAAAGCCCGTAATGAATACAACGCACACCCGGGCCAGATGGCGTTATTGTCATGGTCGCCTGAATTCTGAACAGCCTCAAGCCTCTGCGAGAGCCGCTGCCTCGTCTACATCGACCGACACCAGGCGCGAACACCCCGGTTCATGCATGGTTACGCCCATCAACTGATCCGCCATCTCCATGGCAATCTTGTTGTGGGTAATGTAGATGAACTGAACCTGCTTGGACATCTCCTTGACCATGTTGGCATAGCGGCCCACGTTGGCATCATCCAGCGGCGCATCCACCTCGTCCAGCATACAGAAGGGTGCCGGGTTGAGCTGGAAAATCGAAAACACCAGTGCGATCGCCGTGAGGGCCTTTTCGCCGCCCGACAGCAGGTGAATGGTGCTGTTCTTCTTGCCCGGCGGCCGCGCCATGATTGCAACGCCGGTTTCCAGAAGATCCTCACCGGTAAGCTCGAGGTAGGCGTTCCCGCCTCCGAACACTTTGGGAAACAGAGCCTGCAGACCACCGTTCACCTGGTCAAAGGTTTCCTTGAAACGCTGCCGGGTTTCCCGGTCTATTTTCCGTATGGCGTTGTCCAGTGTTTCCAGGGCTTCCATCAGGTCTTCATGCTGGGAATCCAGGTAGGTCTTGCGCTCACTCTGAACCTGATATTCCTCAATGGCCGCCAGGTTAATCGCGCCCAGGCGCTGAATTCGGTTGCCGATTCGCTCCAGTTCGTCTGCCCACTCTTTTTCATTCGCACCCTCGGGCAACTGGGCGAGGATATCCTGGAGTTTTACGTCCAGCTCCTTGAGCTGATCGACATGGTTCCCGGAACGGATTTCCAGGGCCTGGGACTCCATTTTCAGTTTTTCGAGTCGGGACCGGACTTCCTGAATGCGATGATCGGTTCCGCTTCTGCCCTGTTCCTTTTCCCGCACTTCCCGATCAATCTCTTCCAGCGCGTCGCGAGCAGCGCCCAGCTTTTCCTCTTCCGCCAATCGCCGGTCCAGCAGCCCTTCGAGCTGCATCTGCAGGTCTTCGATGGGCTCTTCGGCGCTTTCCCGGGACTCCCTCAGAATCTCCAGGCGCTCGTCGATACGCTCCTTCTGCAACTGCATCCGATCAATCGTCTGCCTGAGGCCGTCACGTTGACTGTGCAGGGTCTGCAGCTGGAGCTGCAGCTGATGCGCGTGGTCGCGGTCGTGCCGGGCCTCCTGGCGAAGCCGATCCAGGCTTTCGCGCAAGGTATCGCGCTGCTCCAGCAACCGCTCTTTCTCTTCATCGCTGTCTTCGGTGGAAGCCAGCGCCAGTTGCCAGTCTTCCCGGGCATCCTGAAGACTCTCTTTCTGGCCCTCGAGGTTTTCGGACACGTCCTGGATATCGTCCCGGATTCGCTGCAGACGGGCATCAATCTGCTCGGCACGTGCTCGTAGGCCGCTGACCCTGGACGCCAGGGTGCTCAGTTCACGATCTGCCTCGCTCAGACGGGTCTGGGCCTCATCCCGGGCTGCTTCCGAACGCTCTGCCCGTTCCTGGAGCTCTTCCAGCCGTTCGGTAGCCGCCTCCAGCGACTCCTCCGCCTCGGCCAGTTGCGCGGTCAGTTCCGTCACCTTCTTCTGCCGCTCAATCACACCGACCTGGCCGGCATCAGAGTCCGGCATCAGGACCCACTCCCGGGATATCCAGACGCCCTGGGGTGTCATCAGGCTTTGACCGTCCCGAAGCCCCGATCGCATACCCATGGCGTCAGAGACGGTTTCGACGGTATCGATGCCGCGAAGCAACGAGGCAATTCCCGGCACTCCGGAAACCTTGGCCGCCAACCCGGAACGCTCACTGCCGTCTGTGGCTTCTGCCTCCACCAGCGCCAACCCCTTTGGCGCTTCTTTCATGGCGGATGAGAGCTGATCAATATCGGGAAGGCAGAGACCCTGGGTAAAACGCCCGATAACCTGTTCGACAGCAAACTCCCAGCCATCGGTAATCTGAAGCTGACTGGCCACCCGGGGCATATCGCTGAGGGCGTTCTGTGACAGCCAGGATTGCAGAACATCATCCCCGGCCCCCATCTGCTCATCCAGAAGGGATTGCTGAGACTCCAGGGACGCACGAAGGCTCTGCACCCGTTGGCGTTCTTCAGAGAGCGCCTGCTCGGCATCACGCTGTTGCTGCCGGGCTTCGTAGAGCTCGTCCTGAACGGATGCAATCCGTTCAGCCGCCTCTTCGCGCTTCAGCTCCAGGGTTTCCTGCTGTTCCAGCAGGTCTTCGAGCTCGGCGCGGTCCATCTGACCTTCCAGCAACTCCTGTTCGTCCTGAAGCTTGCGTTGGCGGGCCAGCAGTTGCTCAATGGCATCCTCAAGCGAGCGGATTCTGGACTGGGCCAGCTCTGCCTGGCGCCGCGCGTCCGATGAACGGGCACTGAAGCCTTCCCACTGGTGCTGCCAGTCGCTCATGGCGTCTTCGGCCTGCTGCAACTTCTCACCAGACTCCTCGGAGCGAATTGCCAGCGCTTCCTGCTCCGGCTCCATCATGTCGAGTTCTTCCTGGATTCCCGCAAGCTTGTCCTCATCCTGCTCCAGCTCGCGGGCCAGTTCTCTCTGGTTCGCCATGGCCTGGTCCAGCTCCGCCGCCATTTGCCGGCTGCGTTCACGCTGGTGTTCGAGGCTCTGCTCAATACGGGCGATATCGGCCCCGGCTTCGTAATAGCGTGCCTGCGCCCGGTTGAAATGCTCGGTCCGTTCCTGGTGATTGTCGCGCAGGGATTCCAGGGAGGTCTCCAGCCTGACTCGCTCGGTGAGGTATTTCTCGAGCTCGAGCTCGGTATCCCGGATCTTGCCTCGCCAGGCTTGCAAGTCGTTGTCGAGGGATTGCCAGCGAAGCACCGTCAGTTCGGCTTTTTTCTGGCGCTCTTCCTGCTTGTAGGCCTTGAACTTCTCGGCTGCGGCTGCCTGACGCTCCAGGTGTTGCAGTTGGCGGCCCAGCTCTTCCCTCAAATCGGTCAGACGCTCCAGGTTTTCCTGGGTCCGGCGGATACGGTTCTCCGTCTCCCGGCGCCGCTCCTTGTATTTTGAAATGCCGGCCGCCTCTTCAATATAGATCCGAAGCTCTTCCGGTTTGGCCTCAATCAGCCGCGAGATCATGCCCTGTTCAATGATGGCATAGCTCCGCGGGCCGAGACCGGTGCCGAGGAACAGGTCTGTAATGTCGCGACGCCGGCACTTGGAGCCATTCAGGAAATATTCGGACTGCCCTTCCCGGGAAACGCGGCGGCGAACGGAGATTTCGTTGAATTTCACGAATTCACCGGGCGCGGAACCATCGCTGTTATCAAACACCAGTTCGATAGAGGCCTGTCCCACAGGCTTTCTTGCACTGGAACCATTGAAAATAACGTCTGTCATGGATTCGCCGCGCAGGTACTTGGCGGAGCTCTCGCCCATGACCCAACGCACCGCATCGATGATGTTGGACTTGCCGCACCCATTGGGGCCGACCACGGCCGTCATGTTGGAGGGGAACGGAACCGTGGTGGGATCTACGAACGATTTGAAGCCGGACAGTTTGATGGACTTCAGACGCATATCAGGCGCTCGCTTCCTGCCGGAGGATCGTCAACACCTGCTGCCGCTGGTGCTCCCCAAAGGCCTGAATAACGGCTTGCAGCCGCTCAGTGTCGTCGTTGACGGCGGCATCCGCCAGCTGCCGAAAGAAGGTGGCAGTTTCACCGATTTCTTCCCGGAAGTGTTCCAGCGCCACAAAATAGGTGCGGCTGATGGCCGGTCTGAAATTCTCGAGGGTTTCTTCCAGAAACGGGTTCTCGACCAGGCCGTAGGCGTAACGCATAACCCCGAAACCCGCATCAATAACCTGCTCGGCGGCGTCGGCACTGGTGGCGTTCAGGGCATCAATGACTGCCTGCAATTCACGGACCTGGCCCATGACACCGCCAAGCTCCCTGCCAGACCAGCGCTCAAGTACCTTGCGTCCCAGCATGCAGAGAAGGTCGATATAGATGTCGTAGAGGCTGTTGACGCTTTCTGGCGTCAGGCTGGAGACCACCGCACCCCGCCGGGGGAAAATCTCGATCAGATGGCGGCGCTCCAGAATGAGCAGTGCTTCCCGAACGGAGCCACGGCTGACATTCAGTTCTCCCGACACCTTCAATTCCTGAATGCGTTCGCCGGGCTTGAGATCTCGCGTGATGATTCGTTGCCCCAGATGCTGGGCAATTTGTTCAGACAGACTTTCCGGGGCCTGAAACCTCATAAAGTTGGTCACTCATTCCTGAAGACGGCACGATTTCAAACGCAGAAGTTTACCACAGGGAATCTATAGCCCCACCCCTTGTCTGACATTTTGCACAGCTCAGGAACATCGCGGCAAATCACTGCCGGTTTTTTGACGGCGAATCAGGAACGACAGCCGAAAAATCAGAAACCAAGTGATGTTATCCTCATTACTCGCTGTTTTTGTTCGTTTTTTATGACTGGGCACGGTTTCTGCTTTGCACACGCAAAGCACTGTAAACTTCTGCGACAGAGTGAACCGTAGTGAAAAACATACCGTCGATCCATCAGTCTCCTTCCCAGCCCCAGAAACTGGCTGCGCTGCGTCAGGCACACAAGGACTGGAACAACACGCCGGATGTACTCACCAGGCTAACGCGCCGGCTGTCCACCACCCTGTCGCTGGAACAGCAGCTGGCGATCCTGGCCGAAGAGCTGGTCGCCATTGTTCCTTTCAGTGCGCTCAACTACCGCCACCGGATCGGTAAACAGGATTTCGTCTATGCCACAGGCATGGGGGGCCCACACCGCTGCGAGTACCGGCTGAGCCTTGAAGGTGTCAATTATGGGACCCTGGTACTGCAACGTCGGCAGAGGTTCTCGGAACAGGAGCTGGAAGGCGTAGAGATGGTTCTGAGTGCGGCGATCTGCCCGATTCGCAACGCCTGCCAGTACGTGGCCATTGAACAGGCATCCCTGACAGATTCCCTGACCGGCATACCCAACAAACGCGCCCTGGACGACGCTCTGCAGCGCTCCAGCCTGTTATCAGAGCGCCATGGCGAGCCTTACTCGCTCGTCCTCTGCGATCTGGACCACTTCAAGACGGTGAACGACACTCACGGCCATGTGGTTGGCGACCATCTTCTGCAATTGGCTGCGTGCGAGATCGAGAAGTCGATCCGAACCTCGGATTCAGTCTACCGCTTTGGCGGCGAGGAGTTTGCTATCCTGCTCCCGCATACCTCGGAGCAGGATGCCAGGGATGTAGCAGAGCGCGTTCGCGAAGCGATTGCCGCTATCCGGGTTGATGGCGGAGAGAAGGAGCTGAAGGTCACAACGAGTTGTGGTGTTGCCACCTTCCTGCCCAAGGAGGCGCCTCAGGCCTGGCTGGCAAGGGCGGACGAGGCACTCTATCGTGCCAAACACCAGGGCCGTAACTGCACCCGGGTGTTTGCCACCATTTCGTAACGATCAGCCCCGGGGCGTCTTGCTTCGGGCTCTCTCTGGCCGGGGAGCACGCCCGGCCGGTTTGGCAGGCTTGGTGTCGCTGACCGCCCATTTGTTGCCGGGGGTTTTCTTACCGGACCGGCCAGGGCTTTTCCGCCTCTGGCGGTCGTGGGCCGCTTTCTCATTTGGTGTTTTCTGCGGAATTTCAACCGCTTCGAGACCAACCGTGCGACTCAGGGTGTCTACTGCCCGCTGATCCAGCTCTTCCCATTTTCCTACGGTCAGCCTGCTCGGCAGGAAGATCGGCCCGTAGCGCACGCGCTTCAGCCGACTGACGCGAACACCCTGAGATTCCCACAGACGACGTACTTCCCGATTGCGCCCTTCCAGCAAGGTCACGTGGAACCAGCGATTTATACCGCTACCGCCGGCCGGAGAGATATCGGTGAACTTGGCCATGCCATCTTCCAGGAGAACGCCCTGAAGCAGGCGCTCGATCATCGCATCGTCCACTTCCCCGAAGATCCGTACCGCGTATTCCCGATCAATCTGGTTGGACGGGTGCATCAGGCGATTCGCCAACTCGCCGTCTGTGGTGAAGAGCACCAGACCCGTGGTATTGATATCCAGCCGTCCGATGGAAATCCACCGGTGCTCCTTGAGACGTGGCAAACGATCAAACACCGTCGGCCGCCCCTCAGGATCCTTTCGAGTGGTAACCTCACCCTCCGGCTTGTTATAGATCAGTACCCGGCGCATCACTTCCGCCGCACCGGACACTTCAAGTCGCTTGCCGTCGAGTTCGAAGCGATCCTCAACAGTCGCTTTTTGCCCGGGCGCCACAGGTTGCCCGTTGACCAGCAGGCGGCCGGCTTCCATCCAGCCTTCAATTTCCCGGCGCGAACCGATGCCCGCGCGGGCGAGCAATTTCTGAATACGCTCTGGCCCACCCTGGCTCGCGTTGTCCTTGGCTGGTCTGGCTGGTTTGTTCGGGCGTTCTGCCGCCATGAAATCAATCCTTAGTATCTGACTGACACCCGAATGGCGTCAGTGAAGTGTCTGGCTCGAAGATTCGTCGTCGTTCTCGGCAGTCGTTGATTCGAACTCAATCTCCGCCTGCATGTTCTTTTCAATTTCCCGGCCGATCTCTTCAAGATCGCGGACTTCATTCAGGGGCGGCATCTGATCCAGGCCCGTGAGGTTAAAGTAGTCCAGAAACTGTTTCGTAGTCGCATACATGGCCGGACGGCCGGGAACATCCCGATGCCCAACGACGCGAACCCACTCTCGCTCAAGCAGAGTGCGAATGATATTGCTGCTTACCGTAACACCCCGAATATCCTCGATTTCACCCCGGGTGATGGGCTGCCGGTAGGCGATCAATGCCAGGGTTTCAAGCAACGCCCGGGAATATCGCTGGGGCTTTTCCTCAAACAAACGCCCTACCCAGGGCGCGAATTCTTCGCGTACCTGAATACGGTAGCCGCTGGCAACCTTCTTCAATTCAAAACCGCGCCCTTCGCAGGCCGCTTCCAGAAGTACCATGACATGTTCCATTACCTGGCGTGCGGGGCGCTCCTCTTCACTGAAAAGGTCCCGGAGCTGGTCGAGAGACAAGGGTTTGCCCGCCGCCAGCAGGGCCGCTTCGGCAATCGCCTGTATTCTCAGCAGGTTTTCTTCGTTCATGGTGTCTGATCCGTATTTCCGTGCTTTGAACGTCGGGAGGCCCTAGCTGGCTGCCCTGGCTCGAACATGAATCGGGCCCAGGACCTCGGCCTGGACAACCTCGATCAGCTGCTCTTTGACCAGCTCAAGCGTGGCCAGGAAGGTCACCACGACGCCGAGCCGGCCCTCTTCAATCGTAAACAGGCTTTCGAATGTCACAAAATGATCGTCCTGAAGCACCGACAGGATTGCGGACATGCGCTCCCGGGTCGAAAGCCTTTCCCGTTCAACATGGTGACTGGTAAACAGGTCTGCCCGCTGAAGCACGCCTTGCAGAGCCAGCAGCATTTCCCGCAAGTCTACATCCGGATGGGGCTGACTGGAGGGCATCTTCGGCAGCGCGGCGGAGGCGGCAAAGGTATCGCGTTCCAGGCGTGGTAATTCATCAATGTCCTCGGCTGCCTGCTTGAACCGCTCGTATTGCTGAAGCCGGCGAATCAGTTCTGCCCGGGGATCAACCTCTTCCTCATCGTCGCTTTCCTGTCGAGGCAACAGCATCCTCGATTTGATCTCCGCCAGTGTGGCGGCCATCACCAGGTATTCCGCAGCCAGCTCGAACCGCATGGCCTCCACGGCACCGATGTAATCCATGTATTGCCGGGTAATTTCGCTAACGTCGATGTCCAGAATGTTCATGTTCTGGCGACGGATGAGATACAGCAGAAGATCCAGCGGCCCTTCGAACGCCTCAAGGAAGACGGCAAGGGCGTCCGGTGGAATGTACAAATCCTTGGGAAGATCCACCACCGGCTTGCCGGACACCCGCGCCAGGGGCGACTGCTCCGGTGCAGCGTCCTGGGCTTCGGGCGTGGCCTGATCGGTGGATTCTTCAGTCATAACCTTTCACTCCGGGTCGGCGCACTGGCTGTATGCTCGTGGCACCGACTCCTGCGGATTCAGCGGTAATGAAGCCCCATGGCGGCCCGGACTTCCTCCAGGGTGTCGCGGGCGGCGTCGCGGGCGTGCTCGCGACCTTCCTGGAGAATGGAATGAACCAGATCCGGATTGCCCTCATACTCCCGCGCGCGTTCGTGGAGCGGACGCTGCTCCTCGACAATCGCGTCAATCAACGGCTTCTTGCAATCCAGGCAACCGATACCGGCGCTGCGACAACCGGTCTGCACCCACTCCTGAGTATCAGCATCGGAATAGATCTTGTGCATTCCCCACACCGGGCACTTTTCGGGCTCACCCGCATCGGTGCGCCGGACCCGTTGGGGATCGGTCTGCATGGTGCGAACCTTCTGGGCTACGCTGTCCGGCTCTTCCCGCAGACCGATGTAGTTGTTGTAGGACTTGGACATTTTCTGCCCATCCAGCCCCGGCAACTTGGATTCCGGCGTCAGCAGCGGTTGGGGCTCCGGCAGAATCACCTTGCCGCCACCTTCAATGTAGCCGTAAAGACGCTCACGATCGCCCAGGGAGATATTCTGTTGTTCTTTCAACAGAGCACGGGCCGTTTCCAGGGCGTCCATGTCGCCCTCTTCCTGGTAACGCCTCTTGAGATTGCGATAGAGCTTGGCGTTTTTCTTGCCCATCTTCACGATGGCACCTTCCGCCTGCTCTTCAAACCCTGGCTCGCGACCATAGATGTGGTTGAACCGGCGCGCGATTTCCCGGGTGATTTCAACGTGGGAAACCTGATCTGCACCAACAGGCACTTTTCCTGCCCGGTAAACCAGAATATCTGCACTCTGAAGCAGCGGGTAACCCAGGAACCCGTAAGTCGCCAGATCCTTCTCCCGCAGCTTCTCCTGCTGATCCTTGAACGTCGGCACGCGTTCCAGCCACCCGAGTGGCGTGATCATCGAGAGCAGCAGATGCAGTTCGGCGTGCTCGGGCACCTGCGACTGGATAAACATCGTGGACGAGCCCGGGTTCACACCGGCCGCCAGCCAATCAATGACCATATCCCAGACGCTTTGTTCAATGCCGGAGGGGTCATCGTAGTTGGTGGTGAGCGCGTGCCAGTCCGCCACAAAGAAAAAACATTCGAATTCATGCTGGAGTTTAACCCAGTTTTTCAGCACACCGTGGTAGTGGCCAAGGTGAAGCTTGCCGGTCGGACGCATGCCGGACAAAACCCTTTGCTGGGAATCTACAGAACTCAAAGCACGAACTCCTTATTTGGTATTGGAACCGCCATCATAGTTCAGGCGACCCGGCATTATAAATAAAAAACCCCCGCTCTGCAGGGCAGAAACGGGGGTTTTTACTGAAAGAAGGCCAGCTTACCAGCCAGTGACTTCCTTCAGGGCCTGACCGATCTCGGCCAGACTGCGTACGGTGCGAACACCAGCGTCTTCCAGGGCGGCAAACTTATCGTCTGCTGTACCCTTGCCACCGGAGATGATGGCGCCCGCATGGCCCATGCGCTTGCCCGGAGGCGCAGTAACACCAGCGATGTAGGAAACCACCGGCTTGGAGACGTTCTGCTTGATGTAGGCCGCAGCTTCTTCCTCGGCGGTACCGCCGATCTCGCCAATCATCACAATGGCTTCTGTCTCGGGATCTTTCTCGAGCAGGGCCAGAATGTCGATGAAGTTGGAGCCCGGGATCGGGTCGCCACCGATACCGATACAGGTGGACTGGCCGTAGCCGAAGTCAGTGGTCTGCTTGACCGCTTCGTAAGTCAGGGTGCCTGAACGCGAGACGATGCCAACCTTGCCCTTCTTGTGGATGTGGCCAGGCATGATGCCGATCTTGCACTCGTCCGGAGTGATAACACCCGGGCAGTTCGGACCAATCATGCGAACGCCTTTGCGATCCACGTATTCTTTGGCGTACAGCATATCGATAGTCGGGATACCTTCAGTGATACATACGATCAGCTGAATGCCGGCATCCGCCGCTTCGATGATGGCGTCCTTACAGAACGGCGCAGGTACGTAGATAACGGTCGCCTCTGCGCCGGTTGCTTCAACGGCGTCACGCACGGTGTTGAACACCGGCAGACCCAGATGCTCGGTACCGCCCTTGCCGGGGCTGACGCCACCAACCATCTTGGTGCCGTAGGCAATCGCCTGCTCTGAGTGGAAGGTGCCCTGTGCGCCGGTAAAGCCCTGACAGATAACCTTGGTGTCTTTGTTAATCAGGATGCTCATTATTTACCCCCTGCGGCTTTAACAACTTGCTCTGCCGCATTCGACAGACTGGTAGCGGCAATGATGTTCAGGCCGCTCTCGGCGAGTACCTGAGTACCCTTCTCCGCGTTGTTGCCTTCAAGGCGAACCACAACAGGAACCTTGACGCCGACTTCCTTCACGGCACCGATGATGCCCTCTGCAATCATGTCGCAGCGAACGATACCACCGAAGATGTTGACCAGAACCGCCTTCACGTTGGAGTCAGACAGGATGATCTTGAATGCCTCGGAAACACGCTCCTTGGTTGCACCGCCGCCAACGTCCAGGAAGTTGGCAGGCTGGCCGCCGGACAGCTTGATGATGTCCATGGTACCCATGGCCAGGCCGGCACCGTTGACCATGCAGCCGATGTTGCCTTCCAGGGCCACGTAGTTGAGCTCCCACTTGGCCGCTTCCGCTTCCCGGGAATCTTCCTGGGAGGGATCGTGCATCTCGTGGATCTTTTTCTGGCGGTACAGTGCGTTGCCGTCGACGCCGACT
Source organism: Marinobacter sp. CP1 (assembly GCF_001266795.1). Classification (NCBI taxonomy): domain Bacteria; kingdom Pseudomonadati; phylum Pseudomonadota; class Gammaproteobacteria; order Pseudomonadales; family Marinobacteraceae; genus Marinobacter; species Marinobacter sp. CP1. The sequence goes on along the minus strand of NZ_CP011929.1, from coordinate 4,048,495 downwards.
TTGGCGTCCAGGCAGTGCAGATCACCAGCCGGGGTAATAACCAGCGGGTTGATTTCTACCAGTGCCAGATCGCACTCTTCGAACAGCTTGGCCAGACCAACGAAGATCTTGGTGAACTGACCGATCTGCTTGCCTTCGAGGCCCAGTTTGAACGCGAGCTCGCGGCCCTGGTACGGCTGAGCGCCAACCAGCGGGTCGATTTCGGCTTTCAGGATCTTCTCGGGCGTTTCTTCGGCAACCTTCTCGATCTCAACACCACCTTCGGTGGAGGCCATGAACACGATGCGGCGAGTGCCACGGTCAACAACCGCGCCCAGGTAAAGCTCCTGGTCGATGTCGGTGAGGGATTCAACCAGGATCTTGCTCACCGGCTGGCCGTTTTCATCTGTCTGGTAGGTTACCAGGTTCTGGCCCAGCCACTTCTCGGCAAACTCACGGATCTCTTCTTTGCTCTTGACCAGCTTTACACCGCCAGCCTTACCACGGCCACCTGCGTGAACCTGGGCTTTCACAACCCATGCATCACCGCCGATTTCACCAGCTGCGTCTACAGCTTCCTTCGGAGTATCACAGGCAATGCCCTTGGATACTGGCAGGCCATATTCAGCGAAAAGCTGTTTGCCCTGATATTCATGCAAATTCATAGTTAATGTCCCGAATTAAAAAATTCCTGGTTTGCGTTACTTCTTCTTGCGGCGGTTGGCGATGTGGATCGCGCCACCACCGACGGCCAGAGCTGCTTCATGCACGGACTCGGACAGAGTCGGATGTGCAAAACAGGTCAGGGCCAGATCTTCGGCGCTGGAACCGAATTCCATGGCGATTACGCCCTGGGCAACGATTTCAGAGGCCTGGGGACCAACTACATGGAAACCGACAATGCGGTCAGTTTTTGCGTCAGCAATGATCTTGACCAGACCGGACGCCGAGTTTGCAGCCATTGCACGACCGTTGGCCGCAAACGGGAAGGTACCTACGTTGTACTCTTCACCTTCTGCCTTCATCTGCTCTTCGGTTTTGCCAACCCAGGCAACTTCCGGGAAGGTGTAGACAACGTTCGGGATGCAGTCGTAGTTCACCTGAGGCTTGTGCCCGGCAATACGCTCCGCAACCATGATGCCTTCTTCAGACGCCTTGTGGGCCAGCATGGGTCCACGAACCACGTCACCGATCGCCCAGACACCCGGGGCTTCGGTTTTACAGTTGTCATCAACAAAGATGAAGCCGCGCTCATCCATCTGGACGCCGGAATCTTCCGACAACAGGTTGTCGGTGTAGGGTCGACGACCAACAGCCACGATCAGCTTGTCGAACTTGGCTTCGTGCTTGCCCTTGGAATCTTCATAGTTCACGTTCACCAGCTTGCGCTTCACTTCCGCGCCAGTCATACGCGCACCCATGACGATGTTCAGTCCCTGCTTCTGGAACTGTTTCAGGGCATCTTTTGCTACCTGCTGGTCAACGGCCGGCAGGAAGGTGTCCTGGGCTTCCAGAACGGTGACTTCCGCGCCCAGGCGGGCCCAGACACTGCCGAGTTCCAGGCCGATAACGCCGGCACCAATCACACCCAGGCGCTTCGGCACCTCGGTGAACTCGAGGGCACCCTCGGAATCCACGATGTATTCGCCGTCGAAGGGTGCGGGCGGAATCTGGATCGGCTTGGAACCGGTGGCCAGAATGATGTTTTCGGCTTCGTAGGTCTTCGACTTGCCGTCCTTGTCGGTTACTTCCACCTTACGGTTGGCCAGCAATTTGCCGTGGCCATGGATGGAAGTCACGCCGTTGGACTTGAACAGGCCTGCGATACCGCCGGTCAGCTGCTTAACGATGCCGCTCTTGCGCTCCATCATCTTGCCGATGTCCATTTTGACATCCTTGGCGATGATGCCCTGCATCTCGAAATCGTGGCTGGATTCCTCAAACTTGTGGGAAATCTCCAGCAGCGCCTTGGAGGGGATGCAACCAACGTTCAGGCAGGTACCACCGAGCACCTGTGCCTTGCCGTCTTCTGAAGTCCAGGACTCGACACACGCGGTCTTGAGACCCAGCTGTGCCGCTTTGATGGCAGCTACGTAGCCCCCGGGGCCTGCACCAATGACAATGACGTCGTACTTATCAGACATACTTTTATCCCGTTTCCGATTCGTTAAATGTCGGCTCAGACGTCCAGCAGAATACGTGCCGGGTCTTCAAGCATTTCCTTGATGGCAACGAGGAACTGCACCGCTTCCTTACCATCAATCATTCTGTGATCGTAAGAAAGCGCCAGGTACATCATCGGCTGAATTTCCACCTTGCCGTTCACGGCCATCGGACGCTCCTGGATCTTGTGCATGCCCAGGATGGCTGTCTGCGGCGGATTCAGGATCGGTGTGGAAATCAGCGAACCGAAGATACCGCCGTTGGTAATTGTGAAGGTACCACCGGTCATGTCTTCAATGGCCAGTTTGCCTTCTTTCGCCTTGGTGCCGTACTCGACGATCTTCTTCTCGATGTCGGCCAGACCCATGGCGTCGGAATCACGCAGAACAGGAACCACCAAGCCGCGATCGGTGGAAACCGCCACGCCGATGTCCTGGTAACCGTGATACACCATGTCGTTACCGTCGATGGACGCGTTCACCGCCGGGAAGCGCTTCAGGGCTTCGGTGGCAGCCTTGGTAAAGAACGACATGAAGCCAAGCTTGATACCGTGACGCTTCACAAAGCTGTCCTGGTACTGCTTGCGCATCTCCATGATCGGCCCCATGTTCACCTCGTTAAAGGTGGTCAGCATGGCTGCGCTCTGCTGGGCATTAACCAGTCGCTTGGCGATGCTCGCACGCAGGCGGGTCATCGGTACGCGCTTCTCGGGACGTTCGCCCTGGCTGACGTTGACTTCCGGCATACCAGCCGCAGGCTGAGGTGCGGCAGCACCACCGGAGGACTTGGCACTGTCTACGTGGTTCTGAACGTCTTCCTTGGTTACGCGGCCATCTTTGCCGGTACCCTTGATGCTGTTCGGATCGACGTTATTTTCCTCAGCCAGCTTTCGGGCCGCCGGGCTCAGGATGGCTTCGCCGGAAGATGCCTCGCTCTTGGCTTCTTCCTTCGGAGCCTCTTCCTTACTTTCTTCTTTCTTACCCTCGGCAGGCTTGGATTCGCCCTTGGCGCCTTCCTTGAACTTGCCGACTACCTCACCACTTTCAACGGTATCGCCTTCGTTCTTGATGATTTCCTCAATCACGCCGTCAGCAGGCGCAACAACCTCAAGAACAACCTTGTCGGTCTCGATATCGACAATCAGCTCGTCACGGGAGCAGGCTTCACCCGGCTGTTTGTGCCAGGTCGCGACAGTACCTTCCGCGACCGACTCCGGGAAAACGGGGGCTTTAATCTCAGTTGACATTACAGATCCTTAGTTCGGTAGCTCGTCAAATTTCAAACGCGTCGTTAACCAGTTTCTTCTGCTCTTCAATGTGGACCGACATATGGCCACAGGCAGGAGCAGCCGAAGCGTCACGACCGGCATACTGAAGGTACAGCTTGGGGTTCAGGCGGTGCAGCGCATTACGCATGTGATGCTGGCTGCAGTACCAGGCACCCTGGTTCATCGGCTCTTCCTGACACCAGACGACGTGCTTGAGCTTGGAGTACTCGCTCAAGAGCTCGTCAAGATCGTCTCCGGGGAAAGGATACAGCTGTTCGATCCGGACAATGGCCACGTCATCACGCTCGTCCGACTTCTTCTTTTCAAGCAGATCGAAATACACCTTGCCTGAGCACAGGATCAGACGGGTGACCTTCTTCGGATCGGACGGTTCTTTCTCGGGCAGCACCGTCTTGAAAGTACCGCTGGTCAGATCATCAAGATCAGACGTCGCTTCCTTGTGCCGCAGCAGGCTCTTGGGCGTAATGGCTACCAACGGCTTGCGCAACGGGCGTTTTACCTGGCGCCGCAGCATATGGAATACCTGGGAAGGCGTGGTGGGCACGCAAACCTGGATATTATGCTCTGCACTCAGTTGCAGGAAACGCTCAAGGCGCGCCGAACTGTGCTCCGGCCCCTGCCCTTCGTAACCATGGGGCAGCAAAAGGGTCAGACCACAAAGGCGTCCCCACTTGTGCTCACCGCTGGTCAGGAACTGATCGATTACAACCTGAGCACCATTGGCAAAATCGCCGAACTGCGCTTCCCAGACCACAAGGCCATCAGGCGCGGTAGTGGCGTAGCCGTACTCGAAAGCCATTACGGCTTCTTCCGACAGCAGCGAGTCGTAGATTTCGAACTTGGGCTGATCTTCCGACAATTCCGCCAGAGCAATATGGGTCGAGCCATCTTTCTGGTTGTGAAGGACGGCATGGCGGTGAGAGAACGTGCCACGGCCAATATCCTGCCCCGTAAGGCGGATTGGGTGACCCTCGTCCAACAGCGTCGCATACGCCATGACTTCACCGTAGCCCCAGTTGATAGGCAGGGCGCCGGCGGTCATTTTTTCGCGGTCGGAAACAATCTTGGAGACCTGACGCTGGATACTGAAACCTTCAGGGACCGAGGTCAGTTTCTTGCCCAGCTTCTGGATCGTCTTCAGCGCAACGCTGGACTTGCACTTGGCTGTCCACTCGTGGCCGAGGTAAGGAGTCCAGTCAACGTAGAGCTCTTTGTTGGGCTCTTTGACCAGGGATTTGACCACGTGCTCGCCATTATCCAGGGCGTCACGGTAGTCGTTCTCCATCTGCTTGGCTTCTTCCTCGGTGATAACACCGGCTTCCACCAATTGATCCACGTACAGGTTGCGGGTGGTCTTCAGCTTGCGGATTTTCTCGTACATGACCGGCTGGGTTGCTGCCGGCTCGTCCGCTTCGTTGTGACCACGACGACGATAGCAGACCAGATCGATCACCACGTCGTTCTTGAATTCGTTGCGATAATCCATCGCCATCTGTGTCACGAACATGACCGCTTCAGGGTCATCCGCATTCACATGCAGAATCGGCGCCTGGATCATCTTGGCAACGTCGGTACAGTATTCCGTGGATCGCGCATCTTCCTGCTTGCTGGTGGTAAAACCAACCTGGTTGTTGATCACGATATGAATGGTGCCACCAACGCCGAAGCCGCGGGTCTGGGACATCTGGAAGGTTTCCATCACCACGCCCTGGCCGGCAAATGCTGCGTCGCCGTGCATGATAATCGGAACGACCTTGGTGCCCTCATTGTCGTTACGGCGGGTTTGACGAGCCCGGACAGAGCCCTCAACAACCGGAGAAACGATTTCAAGGTGTGACGGGTTAAACGCCATTGCCAGGTGAACTTCGCCACCCGGCGTCATCACGTTGGATGAGAAGCCCTGATGGTACTTCACATCACCGGAGCCAGAATCTGCGAGCTTCTTGCCCTCGAATTCGTCGAAAAGCTCACGCGGATTTTTGCCCAGGGTGTTTACCAGAACGTTGAGGCGGCCACGGTGAGCCATACCCAGGACGATTTCCTTGGCACCATAGGAGCCGGCACGCTGAATCAGCTCGTCAAGACATGGGATCAGACTCTCGCCACCCTCAAGGCCGAACCGCTTTACGCCGGGGTAGCGGGACCCCAGGTACTTCTCGAGGCCTTCGGCGGCCGTCAGGCGCTCAAGGATATGCTTACGGGTGTTATCTTCGTATGCCGGGCGTGAACGAACCGGCTCCATGCGCTGCTGGAACCAACGCTTGATGCGAGTATCCACCACGTGCATGTATTCGGCACCGATGCTTTCGCAATAGGTCTGGCGCAGGCCATCGACAATGTCTCCGAGCTTCATGGTCTCGGAGCCAAGGTTCAGGGAGCCGGTCTGGAATTCGAGATCCCTGTCAGAGTCGGATAGCTCATGAAATTCGGGATCGAGGTCTTCGACCCGGGGACGCTGCCATACACCGAGCGGGTCCAGCTTCGCTTCCTGATGACCGCGGAAGCGATAGGCGTTAATCAGCTGGAGAACACGAATCTGCTTTTTGTCCGCATCAGACGTGGCGCTTGCGGGAACGCCGCCGCTGGCAAGAAAGCGCTGATTGCGGGAAATGTGTTCAAACTGTTCGCGGATGGAAGAGTGGACAATGTCACGGCCCTTGTAGCCATCGACACTGGGAAGCTTGTCGAAATAGCTGCGCCACTCTTCGGGAACGGCGTTGGGGTCTGTCAGGTAGGTTTCAAAAAGCTGTTCAACATAGGCGAGATTTCCACCCTGGAGGTGGGAAGTCTGCCATAACTGCTCCATTATGCTTTCGTGCATCTTGAATAGCTCACCTTGGGCTGGTGCGGGGAGCCCGATATGGTCGGCCAGGGGTATTTCTCAGTCAATACGGGTTTTTACGGGATCGACTTTGGCCACCACACCCGACATGGATGTTTTCCATTCCCCGGTGGTTTTTATACTCAGCAAAACAGGGAGAAAACTTTATAAGTTCCCGCCACGGCTTGCGTAGTGTGCACCCGGGTAAGACCTTTGACTATAAGCCTTTGGTTGAAGGCCCCGCAAACTTGCGAGGCCTTCCGGGTACTAACCTGATCAGAACAGTATAGCGTCTGTCGCAAATCCTGCTGCTTAAGTAGCCCTTTGCAGCAGAAGATTCCGAATGTGGCCGATAGCCCTTGTGGGGTTCAGGCCTTTCGGGCAGACACTTACACAGTTCATGATGCCCCTGCAACGGAATACGCTGAACGGGTCATCAAGGTTGGCAAGTCGCTCTTCCTGGGCTGTATCCCGGCTGTCAGCCAGGAAACGGTAGGCCTGAAGCAGGCCGGCAGGACCGATAAACTTGTCAGGGTTCCACCAGAACGACGGGCAGGACGTGGAGCAGCAGGCACAGAGAATACACTCGTACAGGCCGTCCAGCTTCTGGCGGTCTTCCGGAGACTGCAGCCGCTCGATCGCAGGCGCAGGCTTGTCGTTAATCAGGTACGGCATGACCTTTTCGTACTGCTTATAGAAAAGACTCATATCTACAACCAGATCACGAATGACCGGCAGGCCCGGCAGCGGGCGCAGAACCAGCTTATCGCCCTTCACCACCTGGGAAACAGGCGTGATACAGGCCAGCCCGTTCTTGCCGTTCATGTTCATGCCGTCGGAGCCACAAACGCCCTCCCGACAGGAACGGCGATAGGCCATTGAAGGATCCCGCTCCTTGACCAGGTTCAGCACGTCAAGAACCATAAGATCCTTGCCTTCCGGAATTTCGACATCCACGTCCTGCATATAAGGCGCGTTGTCGGTCTCCGGGTTATAACGATAAAGGCTTACTAACATTTTCGGAATCCCCCTTAGTAAGTCCGGACCTTCGGCTCGAACTTGTCCACCGTCTTCGGTGCAAAGTTCACATCACGCTTGCCCACACGCTTTTCCAGCGGGAAGTACATGGAGTGCTTGAGCCAATTCTCGTCATCACGCTCGGTGAAATCGTTCCTGGCGTGGGCACCACGGCTTTCCTTACGCTCGAACGCGGAAATCGCTGTGGACAGGGCAACCTCATAAAGGTTGTCCAGTTCGAGCGCCTCGATACGAGCAGTGTTAAAGGCGTTGCTGGTATCAGCCAGCTTGGTGTTGCGAACGCGCTCACCAATGGCTTCCAACTTCTTGAGACCCTCTTCCATGCTCTTGCCGTCACGGAATACACCGAAGTACAGCTGCATACAGTTCTGGAGATCTTTCCGAACTTCCGCAACACTCTCGCCTTCGGAGGCGTTGTTCAGGCGGTCAAGCCGCGCCATCGCGCGTTTGATGTCGTCTTCGCTGGCACCGTCCACTTCAAAGCCGCCACGAAGCTGCTCCTCGATGTGCAGACCCGCTGCGCGACCGAAGACCACCAGATCCAGCAGAGAGTTACCACCCAGACGGTTGGCACCGTGTACCGATACACAGGCTGCTTCACCACAGGCGAACAGCCCGGGGATCGGCTTGTCCTTGCCATTTTCGTCCTGGGTCAGCGCCTGGCCACCAACGTTGGTCGGAATACCGCCCATCATGTAGTGACAGGTCGGAACAACCGGGATCGGCTCTTTCACGGGATCAACGTGCGCAAAGGTGCGGGACAGCTCACAGATGCCCGGCAAACGCAGGTTCAGGGTTTCTTCGCCCAGATGATCAAGCTTCAGCAGCACGTGATCCTTGTCGGGACCACAGCCACGACCTTCCAGGATCTCGATAACCATGGCGCGGGCAACAACGTCCCGGCCTGCCAGGTCTTTCGCGTTCGGCGCATAGCGCTCCATGAAACGCTCGCCCTCGGCGTTGATCAGATAGCCACCCTCGCCCCGGCAACCTTCGGTTACCAGCGTGCCAGCACCGTAGATGCCGGTCGGATGGAACTGCCACATTTCCATGTCCTGCATCGGGAAACCGGCGCGCAGCGCCATGCCGATACCATCGCCCGTATTGATCAGGGCGTTTGTTGTGGAGGCGTAGATACGACCCGCGCCACCGGTAGCCAGAACGGTTGCCTTGGACTTGATGTAAGCAACTTCGCCGGTCTCGACTTCGATGGCGACCACACCAACGACTTCGTCCTTGCTGTTCTTGACGAGATCAACCGCGTACCACTCGTTCAGGAACGTTGTGCCGCCCTTGATGTTGGCCTGATACAGGGTATGCAGAAGCGCGTGACCGGTACGGTCGGCAGCTGCACAGGTACGAGCTGCCTGAGTCGGGTTATCCGGGCCCTTGGACTGGCCACCGAAAGGACGCTGATAGATACGACCCTGCTCGGTACGGGAGAAAGGAAGACCCATGTGCTCAAGCTCGAACACCGCCTGAGGGCCTACAGAACACATGTACTCGACGGCATCCTGGTCGGCAATGTAGTCCGAGCCTTTTACCGTGTCATACATGTGCCAGCGCCAGTCGTCGTTCGGATCAGCACTGGCAATAGCACAGGTAATACCGCCCTGCGCAGAGACCGTATGAGACCGCGTGGGGAAAACCTTGGTGATACACGCGGTATTGACGCCGGATTCGGTCAGCTGAAGCGCGGCACGCATGCCGGAGCCGCCGCCACCGATAACAATTGCGTCAAAGGACATGGTCTTGATATTAGCCATCGATTAAAGCCCCCAAATAATTTGAATACCCCAGACGACGTACACAAAAACACCGAGGATAACCACTGCCTGGGCCAGCAACCGTTGTCCAGCGGATTTCATGTAATCCGTTGTAACTGTCCACAACCCGACCCATGCATGCCCCGCAATCGACAACAAAGCCAGAAGCGTGAATATCTTCACCCATGCCTGATCGAACAGAGCAGACCAGGTTTGGTAGTCGACGTCGGTGGAGATGAAAAAGCCGAGTAAAAACAGCGTGTACAGGGCTAATACGTAGGCCGAAACGCGCTGGATGATCCAATCCTGAATTCCGTTACGACCGATATTCGTGACACTGTTCATGCCCATACCCAAACTCCTGCCAAAAGGATGAGAATGACGGAAACCGCAACCGTGATCTTTGATGCCAGGCGGCCGCTTTCCAGCTCTTCACCAATGCCCATGTCCATGAACAGGTGCTTGATGCCTGCAACCAGGTGGTACAACAGAGCAGACAAGATGCCCCAGGTAATCAGCTTGGCAAGGAAGCTGTCCAGCAGTTCACTTACGCGACTGAAGCCCTCTTCCCCGGACAGGGAAAGCTGGAGCCCGTAAAGCATGAACGCAACAGCAACAAACAGGATGATGCCGCTGATGCGGTGCAATATGGACGTAATGGCTGGCAGCGGAAAATGAAACTTGCCGAGATCGAGATTTACTGGTCGTTTGCTATTCACAGCGCTCTCACACTCTCTCTTAGTTCCGCGGGACCGGAAAACCGGGTGCGGATGGTTGGTATGTAAGGATCGGCATGCCGCTACGAAACCGGCATACGATTGGCTTGGAAGAGAAGAAACCTTTTCCACAACCGCCTGTCTAGAAAGCTGCCATAAAAGGTTTATCCCCGATTCCGGGCTAGGGATTATAAGGAGTACCCTAACCAATTACAAACGTGCAACGTCGCTCAGGCCGCGTATTTCAGGGGGTTAAGCCAGCTATAAGGAGGATTGACAAATCCTTTTCCTGCCCGAATCCGTTGTCATTCGGGATATCCCTGATTTACAGCCAATGTCAAATTATGGGTTTTCCCGACTCTTCCATTGACAAAAAAAGCCAACGCCCTATATTTTGCCGCCAGTTTTGCGATAATACGCGCCTTCTAGCGCATCTATAACTGTAGATAAAGCTGTCAAAGCTGATAAATAGGAGAGCACCATGACCGACAGGAAAGCCACGCTCTCGGTGGGGGACAAGTCCATTGAGCTACCGGTTTATTCAGGCACCGTCGGCCCTGACGTTATCGACGTACGAGGCCTAGTCCAGGAAGGCGTTTTCACATACGATCCCGGATTCGTATCCACAGCAGCCTGCGAATCGGCCATTACCTACATCGACGGAGCAAACGGCGTTCTCCTGCACCGCGGCTACCCGATTGAGCAACTGGCCGAACATTCTGACTACCTTGAAGTCTGCTACCTCCTCCTTCACGGCGAACTCCCGAGCGCCGAGGAAAACCAGAAGTTCCACGACACCATCAAAAACCACACCATGCTCCACGACCAGATGCGGAACTTCTTCCAGGGTTTCCGTCGTGATGCACACCCGATGGCGATCATGTGTGGTGTAGTCGGCGCTCTGTCCGCCTTCTACCACGGCGAGATGGACGTTGCCAGCCAGGAGCAGCGGGAAATTACCGCGCATCGCCTGATTGCAAAGATGCCGACCATTGCCGCCTGGTGTTACAAGTACGCCATTGGCCAACCTTTCATTTATCCGCGTAACGACCTCTCGTACTCCGAGAACTTCCTGCAGATGATGTTTGGCGTTCCTTGCGAGGAGTACAAGCCGAACCCGATCCTGGCCAAGGCCATGGACAAGATTTTCATCCTGCACGCGGATCATGAACAGAACGCCTCAACGTCTACGGTGCGCCTGGCCGGCTCTACCGGCGCCAACCCCTACGCCTGCATTGCCTCCGGCATCGCGGCTCTGTGGGGACCCGCTCACGGCGGCGCCAACGAAGCGGTTCTGGACATGCTGGCCGAGATCGGCGATGAATCCAACATCGAGAAATTCATTGCCAAGGCCAAGGACAAAGACGATCCGTTCCGCCTGATGGGCTTCGGCCACCGGGTATACAAGAACTTCGACCCGCGCGCCAAAGTAATGGCTGAAACTGCCCACGAAGTGCTGACCGAGCTGGGCCTGGAAAACGACCCGCTGCTGAAGATCGCCCAGCGTCTCGAGAAGATCGCGCTGGAAGACGAATACTTCGTCAAGCGCAAGCTCTACCCCAACGTGGATTTCTATTCCGGCCTGATCCTCAAGGCAATCGGAATCCCGACGTCGATGTTCACCGTTATCTTCGCTCTGTCGCGTACCATTGGCTGGTTCTCGCACTGGAACGAAATGGTAAGCGGCGACTATCGCATCGGCCGTCCGCGTCAGCTCTACACCGGCTCGGATTCCCGGGATTATCCGGCCAAATAAGTCTGACTTGCCGGGTAAAACACGTAAAGGCCGCTGATTCAGCGGCCTTTTTTATTGCGTGCTGCCCTGCCCTTATGTGCTAAGTTAACCCGATAAAAACATAAGAGGAGAAAGCGATGACTAAAGCAGCATTTATCGGCCTGGGCGTCATGGGTTACCCGATGGCCGGCCACCTGGCGAAGGCGGGGCTCGACGTCAGGGTCTGGAACCGGACCAATGCCAAAGCCGAGCAGTGGGCAAGCGAATACTCGGGAACCAGCTGCACCACCATTGCTGAGGCCGTGAGGGGCGCGGATATTGTTTTGACCTGTGTTGGGGCCGATACCGATCTTATGGCCGTTTACGAGGGTGATGAAGGTATTCTCGCCAATGCCTCTGAAGGCGCTGTGCTGGTCGATCACACTACGGCTTCTGCCGGCATTGCCGAGTATCTCGCTGAAGCTGCCAGCAAAAACAACATGGGATTTGTAGACGCGCCTGTATCCGGCGGCCAGCAAGGCGCTGAAAACGGCAAACTGACCATCATGTGCGGCGGCTCGGAACAGGACTATGCGAAAGCCGAGCCGGTTATGGAGCACTATGCGCGGGCACTCAATCGAATGGGCCCGGCTGGCAGTGGCCAGAAAACCAAGATGGTGAACCAGATCGCGATTGCCGGTCTCGTCCAGGGGCTTTCAGAGGCCCTGCACTTTGCCGAGCAGGCTGAACTGGATGTGGCGAAAGTGGTGGACGTGATTTCAAAAGGCGCAGCCCAATCCTGGCAAATGGAAAACCGCTCGGGAACCATGATTGCAGGAGAGTTCGAACACGGTTTCGCCGTTGACTGGATGCGCAAGGACCTCGGGATTTGCCTTGAGGAGGCGAGAAAAGTGAATGCGTCTCTGCCGGTGACCGCACTGGTCGATCAATTCTATGCGGATGTCCAGTCGATGGGCGGTAAACGATGGGACACCTCATCTCTCATACAGAGACTGAGGAAATTACGCTAAGGTATTGAATCCGGGGTCGTTTGACGGCAATCAGCCCACGACCCCGGAAACCAGCAGACGTTACTTTTTCTTGTCCTGTGGTTGCCACTTACCGTTCACATACCACGCGGACCAGCCCGTCGCCTTGCCATCCTTTTCAGACATGACGTACTGCTCCTTGCTCTTACGGCTGTAGCGAATCACCGTCGGATTACCCTCGGGGTCACGCTCGGGCGCATCCATCAGGTAATCGTACTTCGGATCAATCTCCTTGCGGTGCGGTTTAATCTCCATCACCAGCGGTGGCCGCGTTTCCCGGTTTTTCGGGAATTTGCTGGCAGCCAGGAATAAACCGGACGCACCGTCCCTGAGAACGTAAGTATCATCGACTTTCTGACATTGGAGCTCGGGCATTGGCACCGGGTCCATTTTGGGCGGAGCGGGCTCGCCATTTTTCAGCAACTTGCGGGTATTCTTGCACTCGGCATTGGTGCATCCGAAATACTTGCCAAAACGCCCGGTTTTAAGCTGCATCTCGGAGCCACACTTATCGCACTCAAGAGTCGGCCCATCGTAGCCCTTGATTCGGAACGTGCCCTTTTCAACTTCATATCCGGAGCAGTCGGGATTGTTACCGCAGACATGCAGCTTGCGGGTTTCGTCCACCAGATAGCTGTTCATGGCGGTGCCACATTTCGGGCAGCGGCGCTTTTTACGCAGCAGGCGGGTTTCGCCCTCACCCTCTACATCATCATCAGCACTGACCACTTCATCGCCGGAAACCAGATTAATGGTGGTCTTGCAACGCTCCTTCGGCGGCAGAGAATACCCCGAACAGCCCAGGAAGACGCCGGTACTGGCCACACGAATCTGCATATTACGGCCGCAGCTCGGGCACGGAATGTCCGTTTCAGTGGGCGTGTTGGCGCGCATGCCACCGTCTTCCGCACTCTCGGCCTTTTCCAGTTGCTGCCGGAACCGGCCGTAAAAATCATTCAGAACTTTTTTCCACTCGACATCGCCTTCGGCAATCTCGTCAAGCTCATCTTCCATCTTCGCGGTGAAGTCGAAGTCCATCAGGTTCGGGAAAGATTCCGAAAGGCGCTCGGTAACAATCTCACCCATCTTTTCGGCGTAGAAACGACGATTCTGCAGCCTTACATAGCCACGATCCTGAATCGTGGAAATAATCGAGGCATAGGTCGAAGGCCGCCCGATCCCCTGTTTTTCAAGCTCTTTAACCAGGCTCGCCTCGGTGTACCTGGGCGCGGGTTTGGTAAAGTGCTGGGTCGGATCAAGCTTTTTAAGATCCAGAACTTCGTCTACCTGTATATCCGGGAGCGCGATGTCTTCGTCTTTTTTGGCAGCCTGGGGGGCGGCCTTAAGAAAACCTTCGAACTTGATGATACGGCCCCGGGTACGCAGCTCGTAATCGCCGTTAGCGACCACGATGGACGTGCTCAGGAACTCGGCATCGGACATCTGGCAGGCAATGAACTGGCGCCAGATCAGGTCGTAAAGCTTCTCGGCATCCTTCTCGAGACCGCTGATATCGGCCGGACGGCGACTCACTTCGGTCGGTCGAATGGCCTCGTGGGCTTCCTGGGCGCCCTCTTTACTTCCGTAAACCCGGGGTTTCTCGGGCAGGTACTTGTCGCCAAACTGTTTCTCGATAAAGCTTCGGCAACTGGCAATCGCATCCTGGCTCAGGTTGGTGGAGTCAGTACGCATGTAAGTAATAAAGCCCGCCTCATAGAGACGCTGGGCAAGCATCATGGTTTTCTTGACACTGAACCCCATGCGGTTGCTCGCCGCCTGCTGCAGCGTGGAGGTAATGAACGGGGCTGACGGACGCGAGCGTGTCGGCTTGTCTTCTCGCTTGGAGACCTTGAAGGTGCCGGCCTTGAGGCGGCTGACGTGCTCGGTGCTCTGCTGCTCGTTGACTGGCCGGTAAGGCTTGTCATCGTGGCGCGTAACTTCGAAGCGCACCGGTTGCTCGGCCTTGGCCGATGCGAGGTCGGCATGCAGTTGCCAGAATTCTTCCGGGACAAATTTCCGGATCTCCCGCTCCCGCTCCACAATCAACCGAACAGCGACTGACTGCACACGACCGGCAGACAGGCCACGGGCAATCTTTGCCCACAGCAGCGGCGACACCATATAGCCCACAACCCGGTCGAGGAAGCGCCGGGCCTGCTGGGCATTCACCCGGTTGTTGTCGAGATTCCCGGGGTCCTTGAAGGCTTCCTGAATTGCGCGCTTTGTGATTTCGTTAAACACCACCCGCCGGTATTTCTCCGGCTCGCCGCCAATGGTTTCCTGCAGGTGCCAGGCAATGGCCTCCCCTTCACGGTCCAAATCCGTCGCCAGATAGATGTGGTCTGCGGATTTGGCCAGGCGCTTCAGTTCACTGACAACCTTCTCTTTGCCGGGAAGGATCTCGTAACGGGCGCTCCAGTTCTGGTCGGGATCGACACCCATGCGGGCCACCAGTTGCTCCCGGGCCTTGCGCTTTTTGTGCACAGCCTTTTCTTCCGGGCTCATCTTTCGGGTGGCGGCGGCCTGTCTGGCGCGCTCCTTCGGATCCGACTGGGATCCACTGCCACTGACGGGAAGATCACGAATGTGCCCGACGCTCGATTTGACGATGAAGTCAGAGCCCAGGTACTTGTTGATGGTCTTCGCTTTCGCTGGTGACTCGACAATTACGAGACTTTTACCCATATCGGAGATCTGTATCCTTGGCGATAAATCGGTCAATAAATCAGCAAACCGTAAACTCGCTGTAAAATCAGTCGGCTAGAAAACACATTCGCCGCTATTTTGTATAGGCTCACTGTTTTACAGGGTCAAGAATAGCAAGACAACCCATTCTTTGGTTTCAATCCTGCTTTTTTTCACATTCGGGAACCCTGTTGGGCCCGCCTGCTGAAACAGAAAGGCCCGGCATTTGCCGGGCCTTCTGAAACCGCGAAATGCAATCCGGTTACTGGATTACAGACGCTCCCAGACCGTTGCAATGCCCTGGCCCAGACCGATACACATGGTGGAAACACCAAGCTTACCGCCTTTGGCCTGCATTACATTCAGCAGGGTTGTAGAGATACGTGCACCAGAGCAGCCCAGCGGATGGCCCAGGGCAATCGCGCCGCCGTTCAGGTTCACTTTTTCTTCCATAACGCCCAGAAGTTTCAGGTCCTTCAGGACAGGCAGGGACTGGCCGGCGAAAGCCTCGTTCAGTTCCCAGAAGTCGATATCCTCGACTTTCAGGCCTGCGCGCTTCAGGGCTTTCTTAGTGGCCGGCACCGGGCCGTAACCCATGATCGCGGGATCACAGCCGGCAACGGCCATGCTGCGGACCTTGGCAATCGGCTTGAGACCAAGTGCCTCTGCACGCTCTGCAGACATCAGCACCATCGCTGCCGCACCGTCGGTCAGCTGGGAAGACGTACCGGCTGTTACGGTACCGTTCTTCGGATCGAACGCCGGCTTGAGCTGGCTCAGGGACTCGGCCGTGGTCTCGGGACGAATGGTCTCGTCTTCCTCGATCAGCACCTTGAAGCCGTTCTCGTCGTGACCTTCAATGGGCACGATTTCGTTCTTGAAACGGCCTTCTACGGTCGCTTCATGGGCCAGACGGTGGGACCGAGCGCCGAACTCGTCCTGCTGCTCACGGGTAATCCCGTGCATCTTGGCCAGCATTTCCGCGGTCAGGCCCATCATGTTGGACGCTTTTGCGGAGTACTTGGACGCAGCCGGGTTGTGGTCGAAGCCTTCGGTCATGGGTACGTGCCCCATGTGCTCAACACCACCCACGAAGAACACATCACCGTTGCCGGTCATGATGGCCTGGGCTGCAGTGTGAATCGCGCTCATGGCAGAGCCACACAGGCGGTTCACGGTCTGAGCGGCAGACTCGTGGGGAATGCGGGTCAGCAGGGAAATCTGACGCGCCACGTTGAAGCCCTGCTCCTTGGTCTGGTTTACACAGCCCCAGATAACATCTTCAACTTCTTTCGGGTCGAGCTTCGGGTTGCGCTCAAACAGTGCTTCGATCAGATTGGCGGACAGGGTCTCTGCACGCACGTTCCGGAAACAACCGTTTTTGGCACGACCCATCGGAGTCCGCACGCAATCGACGACGACAACGTCTCTCGGATTAAGGCTCATAGATCTTTCTCCGTTCGGAAATCTCGTTCAGGGTTAGCCAAAGAACTTTTTGCCAGTCTTGGCCATTTCACGCAGCTTCTCGGTCGGGTGATAAAGAGGACCAAGGTCTGCAAACTTGTCTGCCAGTTCGACGAACTTGTCTACACCCATATCGTCGATATAGCGCAGGGCACCACCACGGAACGGCGGGAAGCCGATACCGAAAATCAGGCCCATATCAGCATCTGCCGGATCTTCGACAATGCCGTCTTCCAGGCAGCGAACGGTTTCCAGGCAAAGAGGAATCATCATACGGGCGATGATGTCTTCTTCGCTGAACTCGTTCTTACCCTGAACAACAGGCTCGAGCAGCTTGTAGGTCTCTTCGTCGACAACCTTCTTCTGCTTGCCCTTGCGGTCCAGTTCATACTTGTAGAAGCCCTTGTCGTTCTTCTGTCCGTAACGGTTGTTATCGAACATTACGTCAATGGCGGTTGTACCTTCGTGCTTCATCCGATCCGGGAAGCCGTCTGCCATTACTTCGCCAGCGTGCTTGCCGGTATCCATGCCGACCACGTCCAGCAGGTACGCAGGACCCATGGGCCAGCCGAACTTTTCCATAACCTTGTCAACGTGCTGGAAGTCAGCACCGTCACGTACCAGGCCGATAAAGCCGCCGAAGTACGGGAACAGAACACGGTTGACCAGGAAGCCCGGGCAATCGTTTACAACGATCGGGGTCTTGCCCATGGCCTTGGCGTAGGCCACCGTGGTTGCAATGGCGCGATCACTGGTCTTCTCGCCACGGATTACCTCAACCAGCGGCATCATGTGCACCGGGTTGAAGAAGTGCATGCCGCAGAAGTTTTCCGGACGCTTCAGGTTCTTGGCCAGCAGGTCGATGGAAATCGTCGAGGTGTTGGAGGTCAGGATGGTGTCCTCGCGAACCGCATCTTCGGTTTCACGCAGAACCGCATCTTTCACCTTCGGGTTTTCAACAACCGCTTCAACCACCAGGTCTACATTCTTGAAGTCGCCATAGTTCAGGGTCGGCGTGATGCTGTTGAGCACGTCGGCCATCTGATCCGGCTTCATCTTTCCTTTTTCAACACGCTTGGACAGAAGCTTCTTGGCTTCTTTCAGACCCAGGGCGATGCCGTCCTGGTTGATGTCCTTCATGATGATCGGCGTGCCTTTCAGGGCAGACTGGAAGGCAACACCACCACCCATGATACCGGCACCGAGAACGGCAGCCAGGTTCACGTCGTTAGCTTCTTTTTCCCAGGCCTTGGCCTTCTTCTTCAATTCCTGATCGTTCAGGAACAGGCCAACCAGGCAGGCCGCCACATTGGTCTTGGCCATCTTGGCGAAGCCTTTGGCTTCGACTTCGATTGCCTTGTCGCGGGTCATGCCGGCATGCTTCTGCATGACCTTGATGGCCTCGACAGGAGCCGGGTAGTTCTTGCCAGCCTTGCCGGCAACAAACGCCTTGGAAATCTCGAATGCCATCATGCTTTCCATGGCATTGAGCTTGATCTTGCCCTTCTTCTCTTCACGACGGGCTTCGTGGTCCAGCTTTCCTTCGTTGCACTGGTTAATAATGGCAACAGCAGCATCGACCAGCTTGTCGGACTCGAGCACGGCATCGACAGCGCCGACTTTCAGAGCGACATCAGCACGGTTCTCGGTACCACCGCTGATCCACTCGACGGCATTGTCCACGCCGACCAGACGGGACAGACGCACGGTACCGCCAAAGCCCGGGAAGATGCCAAGCTTCACTTCCGGAAGACCAACCTTGGCCTTCTTGTCCATCACGCGGTAGTCGGTTGCAAGACACATTTCGAAACCGCCACCCAGCGCCATACCGTTGATCGCGGTAACGGTGGGGAACGGCAGATCTTCAACAGCGTTGAAGACTTCGTTGGCCTTGAGGTTGTTGGCTACCAGATCCTCTTCCGAGCCTGCAAAAAGCTCGGTGAATTCGGTAATGTCGGCACCAACAATGAAGCTGTCCTTGGAGCTGGTGACTACCAGACCCTTCAGGTTCTTCTGCGCTTTCAGTGCGTCAGTCGCGGCGCGGAGCTCTTCAATAGTAAGACGGTTGAACTTGTTTACTGACTCGCCCTGCAAGTCGAAGTTCAACTGAGCGATCCCGCCTTCGATCTCTTTAACCGTGATGGCTTTACCTTCGTAAATCATCAACTGATCTCCAGTCTGTGTTTGGAACTGCTTCCAACCGGGCGGTACTTTTGATTTACCGGCGCGGCTGTTTGTGCAGCGAGATTTCGGTCACTGCCCGATCATCCGATCCAAAAATTCATACAGTCGTTTGAATCGTGAGGGCACACGATGAAAAAAAACGGCGCATTTGTCAATTTGTTTCTTTCGGGAGGGCTGCAAAAGTCCCCGAAATACCGGGGGCAGCCGAAGGTAAGTAGAGCGGAATTGTTATGTTTCAGTGAACTGCAAGCCACTTCTCAGGAAAAACCGGAACATCGTCACGCAAATTTAATAGTTATTTACATTTACCGGCATCAACGCCGCCAAAACAGCTTGATTGGCTGACGCAGTTACTTTACCTTCGATCTACGACTTTGGTCCACAATAATAAAACCGCATTACGGAGACCCATCCGATGAAAGACGCTACCCTGCGGATACGCTTCCTTGTAACCGCACTTATTCTGTTCACACTGACTTCCATGGGTGTCCGCGCCCAGGACAGCGCCGATGGATTTCTCTCCGACCTTCATAATTTCCGGGTCAGCAACTACATGGCTCTGGATGCCTACTACCGCTTCAGTAGCACCGGTGACACCGACACCCTCAACGAGATTGTGCAGGGCATCAATTCAGCCAACGATGCCATGAACTCCATAGCGGGTAGCGATTCCGGAGTCCTCTCTGCCGAGGAGGTTGAAGGGCTTAATCAGGAGTTCGACAAGTTCAAGAACCTGATGCGTGACAACATCAACGATGTACGCAATACCGGCTATCCGGACCTGCGTCTGGTCTCCGACATGGCCAACCAGGCGCTGACCATGAACGACAAAGCTACGGAGCTGTACCGGGTAGCCCAGGAAAGCTCCCAAACGGAGACCAACCCCAGGGTTGAGGCCGCGCGTTCGGCTGCCGTAAAAATGGCACAGATGATGGCCAAGTACTCCGTGAGGACCAACTCGTCCGTCGCCCAGACCTTCCAGGGCTCTTCTACTGAAACACCACTCGACGAGCAGGCCCGGGAACTGGATGAGCTGCTGGCATCTGTCATTCAGGGCGACGGAACGGCGGAACTGAAAGCAGCGCTGAACGACATCTCTTCCAAGTGGCAGTTTATTCGCGGCTCCTACATTAACTACAACGAGAACAACGTGGGATTTGTAATCGATCGCTACTCCAAGGGAATCCTGAAAGGACTGGCCACCACCATCGAGCTGCTCCAGGGTAATGCCTGATACCTCTTCTCTCCTTTTCTGGCGGGTCTAATTGCCCGCCAGAAAAGCGCTTTTCCGCCTTCATTATTGATACCGGTCAGTTTCCCGCTACACTTTCCCGACCGGATTTAAGGTACTATCCTCAGAACAATACCCCGTGTGCGAAGGAGCGATACGATGTCCGCCTATAAAAAGATGCTTGTTGCCATTGACCTTACCGAAGAAGCCCCGCAGGTGCTGAACAAGGCAAAAGCCATTAGTGAAGCCCACGGCGCCGAGCTGATGCTGGTCCACGTGGTTGAGCCTGTCGGATATGCCTATGGCGGCGATATCCCGATGGACCTGACGGAACTGCAGGACCAGCTCGACAAAGCGGCCCGTGAACAGCTCGGAACCTACGGCGATCAGTACGGCGTAGCAAAGAACAATCAGGTAGTAACGGTCGGGCGTCCGGAATCTGAAATTCACAGGCTCGCCAAGGAACAGGAGGTGGATCTGGTGATTGTGGGCAGTCACGGACGAAAGGGTTTCCAGCTGTTGCTGGGCTCAACCGCCAACGGGGTCCTGCATGGAACCGAATGCGATGTTCTGGCCGTTCGAATTCATTAACGGTTTCTGAACTGCAGGCCCGGGGCCGGACCCGGGCCGCACTGAGGGGAAGCGGCTATCAGGCGCCCTCCCCGCCCATTTTCGATTCCAGTTTGCGCAGCTGACTCTCCAGCGAGAAACTGACACTTGAGGCCATTGAAAAGAAGTTCAGTAGCGCCTTCAGATTGCTATCCCCCTTGCAGACCGAGTGAATGCGCTGCCACAGGGCCTGATTGACCAGCTGCAACCTCTGATTCCTCTCCACAAGTCCTTTCAGGTCCCAATCCGGCGTCTGGTGATTCCGTTTCGCGAAATATTGCTGCAACAGATAGTGAGACACACTGCGCATAATGAATTCATCGGTATTTGCAAACGGCAGGTGATGAACAGCCATCGGCTTGAGTTCTGACAGCACCGGGCACCCGCTGGTCGCCATCTTCAGTCCGAGCAGCGAACGGAGCGCCTCCTCCAGCGCGGTCTGCTTCAGATAGCTTCGGCGGTCGTCCGTTACCTTCACCCCAACCTTCTGATAGGCATCTTCATCCCGGAAGGCTTCGACAACGGGCAATATCTCCGTTGCTGCCGGACAGTGGGGCGATTCCGCAGTGTTCAGGGGGCAGTTGCTGCACTGGCAGTGCTCCAGCTTCGTCCATGAGGGTAACGGCCCCGAAGGTTGGGAGGGTTTATCCGTAACCTTGAATTCGACGGAACGACCGTCCTGAAATCTGAAATCGTAATGTACATTCATTGGTTTGCCTGTTCTTCCAGCTCCATCCACCGCTCGATGACCTGCTCCAGACGGTTTTCCTTTTCCGTCAATGCTTCCAGAGTGGCCGAGACTTCATCCGGTGGGCCTGAATAAAAATCAGCCTGGGAAATTCTTTCCTGCAGGCCGGCGACTTCCTGCTCGAGTGCCTCAATCTGCCCCGGCAACTGCTCAAGCTCGAGTTTGAGTTTGTAGCTCAGCTTAGCGGGTTTGCTTTTCTCAGACTGCGTTCCCGCTTTTGTGCCATCCGCGACTTTCTGTGATTCGACCTTGCCAGTATCAACAGAGGTTTTACTGGATTTATCCTGCTTGTCCGGTCGATTACCGGTGGCTTCTGACGGGAAACAGCCGCCCTGTCGACGCCAATCGGTGTAGCCACCCACGAACTCCCGCACTTTGCCCGATCCATCCAGGAAAACCGTTTCGGTGATCACATTATCAAGAAACTCACGGTCGTGACTGATCACGATCACGGTGCCGGCAAATTCCGCCAGCTGTTCTTCCAGCAATTCCAGCGTTTCCACATCCAGATCGTTGGTTGGCTCATCGAGCACCAGAATATTGGCGGGCTTGCTGAACAGTTTCGCCAGTAGCAGCCGGGCACGCTCACCACCGGAAAAGACGCTGACCGGAGATCTGGCGCGCTCCGGGGTAAACAGGAATTCCTGCAAATAGCCGAGCACATGCTTGCTCTGGCCATTAATGTCGATGAACTCCCGGCCCTCGGACAGGTTATCCAGTGCGTTCCGTGTCAGATCCAGCTCGCCTCGCAGCTGGTCGAAGTAAGCAACCTGCAGATTGGTTCCCAGACGAACAGAACCCTCGGTTGGTTCCAGGTCTCCCAATAAAAGCCGAACAAGGGTGGTCTTGCCCGTGCCGTTCTCGCCAACGAGCCCGATCTTGTCCCCGCGAAGGATGGTAAGATTCATATCTCTTATTACCGGGGTGCCATCCGGATAGGCAAAGCCCGCGTCCCTGGTTTCAACCACCAGCTTGCCAGACCGCGCCGCGTCCTCCACTGCAAAGCTGGCGGTTCCACCCCGCACCCTGCGCTGCCGGTGCTCCTCACGCATGGCTTTCAGGGCCCGAACACGCCCCATATTACGAGTCCTGCGAGCCTTGATGCCCTGCCGAATCCAGGCCTCTTCCTGCTTGAGGCGCTTGTCAAACAGGGCGTTTTGCCGTTCTTCTTCCTCCAGCGCTTTTTCCTTGAGGTCCAGGTAGCGGTCGTAGGTGGCAGCGAAGCTCACCAGCTTCCCGCGGTCCAGCTCTACAATCCTGGTCGCCATCCGCCGGATAAACGCCCGATCATGGCTGACAAACAACATGGCGCCGCGAAATTGGCCCAGGGCCTCTTCCAGCCAGGCGATTGCCGGAACATCCAGGTGGTTCGTGGGCTCGTCCAGCAACAGTATGTCCGGATCGGCAACCAGCGCCTTGGCCAGCAAAACCCGGCGCTGCCAACCGCCGGACAGAGTATTCAGCGTCTGGTCCGGATCAACGCCGTACTGACCGAGAATGGTGGTGACTTTCTGGTCAAGGCGCCATCCGTCCAGAGCCTCCAGGCGCTCCTGAACCTTCATCAGCCGGTCGAGACTCGCCTCATCGGCCTGCTGGGACAGCTGATGAAATTCAGCGAGCAACTGGCCCGTTTCCGGAAAGGCACCGGCGACAACTTCATAGGCGGTACGGGTATCTTCCGAGGGCAGGTTCTGCGGAAGCACCGCCAGCACGGCCCCGTCATCGAGACGAACAACGCCACCGTCGGGTATCACTTCCCCACTGACAATCTTGAGCAGGGTCGATTTTCCCTCGCCGTTTCGTCCCAGCAAACACACGCGCTCGCCGGCATCGATAACCAATGAGGCCTGATCCAGCAGCGGGTGCATTCCATAAGCCAGGGAAACTGAGTCCAGCGTTAACAGTGGCACGTTTGGTTCTACTCCGATTGGTTGGCAGTAACGGGATCACCCACCCGAATAATGCCCGGTGATTCATGAATGGCGTTCTGGCCGAAGATGACGCCCTCCTGGGTTCTGCGATAGCCGGAGAGCGTCCTCAGGGGCTGCAGGGCAGCATCCTTCTGGCCCGTGGAAGGATCCACGGTGGTCATTACACAGCGCGAACAGGGCTTTACGATGCTGAGATGGTTGTCGCCAACGCTCAGGCTCTGCCACATATCTTCATCCCAGGCCCCTGCCCCCTCAACCACAATGTTGGGGCGGAATCTGCGCATCTCCACGGGCGCCTCAAGCCGGGTATTCAGCTCTGCCAGGGAGGCGGTATTGGTCACCAGAAAGGGGAACCCGTCGGCGAAACCCACCCGGCGGTAGTCGTTGACCCGGCCTGCATCAACGCGGCGAAAAGAGCTGTCCGGCATAAAAACCAGGCGAACAGGCTTACCGCAGAAACGGCTCAGGGCAGCATTCGCCTCGGGCAACCCCGCCAGGGCCTTGACCCAGTCTCTCCAGACCAGAACCCGAACCTCTTCATCTGAGACACTCAGGACAAACTCGCCCTCATCGGGAATGCTGATCGCGACCCGGTCACCTTCCAGACGGGTTCCGACACGGGCAAGTTCCGGGTGCTCCCTCTGGGTAACAAACCGGCGGTCGTCATCCACGATCATCCATCGACGATCCCCAACCGGCCCGAAATCATCGGTATTAAAACTGGTCACTTCAATTCCAGACAGGGATTTGACGGGGTACACGAACAGCGAATGGACCTTCATGGCGGGCAGCCTCCCAAAGAATCAGGATACGCAACAGGCTGCTGAGTATACCTGACCACACACCCTGGCGCCGAGTTTGGAGATGCCCGAAAACGAAAAAACCCGGACCTTTTCAGGACCGGGTTTTCTGAATCTGGAGCGGGAAACGAGATTCGAACTCGCGACCCCAACCTTGGCAAGGTTGTGCTCTACCAACTGAGCTATTCCCGCAATGCTGATCGGCTGTTACCGACAACGGAGGCGTATTCTACGGATCCCGACGAAGCCGTCAACCACTTTTTTGCAGGTTTTTTCCAGCCAGTGTCTTGTTGTCACATTTCAGGAAACCGGAACTGTGCAGCCACTCCTGGTCTGGGTAGTACTTGAACACCAACTGCCCGCCTTTCAGGTTGTCCACCACACGCTTGACGATCTGGTTATCCACCGCCGGGCAACCATGACTGCGGCCTATACGTCCGTACTTGCTGACCCAGTCCTCATTCACATAATCGGCGCCATGAATAACGATGGCCCGCTGTCTGGCGAGATCGTTGATGCCCGGTTCCAGACCATCCAGTCTGAGTGAATATCCATGCCGACCGTAATAGGATTCCCGGGCCTGAAAAAGCCCGATACTGGACTGGTGGCTGCCCTCAGTATTGGAGAAGGCGGTGGATTCGAAATTCCCCGAATTCTTGCCGTGCGCAACCAGGTCCCGAAGCAGCAACTCCCCCTTTTCAAGGTCAAAGATCCACAGCCGTTCCTGGCTGGACGGCAGGGAGAAATCGATAACCGCGAGCCGCTCGGGCATCTCTACACCATTCGAGACAGCGCAGCGAGACGCACTGATGGCTGTCTTGAGAACTTCGGCATCAAGCTTTGGAGCGACTGTGCGCAGGCGGTCGACAAGCTGATCATCCAGCGAATCGCCAAGTGATGAGAGAGGAAGCGCTGCGCATACAGCCAGAAGTAAGCCGGCGGGCAAAAAACGCCGCATCTTTTGCATTATACGTCCCCGATAAAATGATTGCGGGTGGTAACCAAACGCCGCCACCCGGTCGAAAGTAAGTGTTGCGCATTTTATCAGGGAATTTTGCTAACCCCGTCAGAATGTACGTTTTTCATACAAAACTTTAAGAAACCACCGCGTACCTTTCTACCTTACTGGCCAAATCGGCGGCCGCCCTCAAGGTAAGCCTCTTCGTCTGCGGTCGATATCCTTCCCAGTGCCTTGTTTCGATGGGGAAAGCGACCGAACTGCTGAATAATGGCCCGGTGATCGCGGGCAGACTGAAGAAAGCTGCCCATAAAATCGGCGAGAATTCCCTGGGTCGAGCGCGCAAGCTGTTCGTAACATTCCACAGAGACGTCCTGATCGTCCCTGAGCTCGGAATGCTGCAGTGGCATGTAGAGGAAAGCCCTGTGGACCGGCGCAAGCATCATATCCTGCCCCTTCTGCATGGCTTCCCGACAGAGTTTCCGGGCCTGACGGTCCTGATCAAACGCCATGGCACTGCCGCGGAAGATGTTCCGGGAAAACTGATCCAGCAGGATGATTTCGGCGAGTGTCCCACCGGCCTCACGGCGCCAGTGGTCCAGACCCTGCTCAGACGCGAAAAGCACCATGGACAGGAAACGCCGGCGAATCTCCTGATCGAACTTGCGGTCTGACCGGAACCATTTGTTCCGATGGTCGCTGTCTGGCAACCCATTTTCGTCAAGTTCACCAAACCAGAAATCCAGAATCTCTTTCCAATCGAACATTCAGCGTCACCCTGTTACTTTAGAGACTGCCGGCCCTGACAATGGGCGGCACCCCGGATTTACGACAGGCCCTATCAAATTGACTACTCCAGGAGCGACAATGACGAGTCCCCGCATTATTCTGTTGGCACATGGAAGCAGTGACAAGCGCTGGTGTGAAACCTTTGAAAAGCTCGCCGAGCCAACCCTCAAGTCCGTGGACAACGCCCGGGTTGCCTACATGGAACTGGCGGAACCATCCATGGACACCGTCATCAGTGAAGCTGTTGCGGAAGGCGCCAGTGATTTTACGATCATCCCCCTGTTCCTGGCAGCCGGACGTCACTTGCGCAAGGACGTTCCCGCGATGATCGAAGAACTCGAAAAGGCACATGGCGCAACCATCAGCCTTGCGCCACCGATTGGAGAAAACCCTTTGCTGGGGCAGGCGATCCGGGATGTTGTTATGCTTCAACTGGAACAGACGCCAGCCTGAGCCGGGTATTTTGGAAACCGATCCGGCGGGTAGCGCGCAACAGGAGCAACAATTATGTCGAAAAGGATTCTGATTACCGGTGGTACCGGATTTATCGGCCATGTTCTGTGCCGTGAATTGCTGGCACGAAACTATGAACTCACAGTGTTCAGCCGGCAACCGGCAGAAGCGGTCAAGTCCAGTTGCGGTCGGGTCGAAGCAATTCGCGACCTGCAGCAGCTTCGCTCCCACCCTGGATACGATGCTGTAATCAACCTCGCAGGTGAAGGCATCGCCGACAAACGGTGGTCTGAAGCCCGCAAGCAGGAACTGCGGGACAGCCGGATAGGTGTAACCGAAACGCTGGTGGAGGTTATTCGCAGTTGGGAACGGGCACCGGAGGTGCTGGTCTCAGGGTCAGCTGTTGGCTTTTATGGGGATCAGGGGGCTACAACCGTAACCGAAGATACCAGCCCCAACGATGAATTTACCCATCGCCTTTGCCGCGACTGGGAAAACGCCGCCAAACCCCTCGCCGACGATGGCGTGAGGGTGTGCTTCTCCCGAACCGGTGTGGTGGCAGGCCCTGACGGAGGGTTCCTTGAACGGATGATTCTACCCTTCAAGCTGGGACTTGGCGGGCGTCTGGGAAGCGGCAAGCAGTTCATGCCCTGGGTACACCGCGACGACGTCGTTGGCGCCCTTATCTGGATGATGGAAAACCCGAGCGCCTCAGGCCCGTTCAATGTGGTGAGCCCTAACCCGGCAACCAACGCAGAGTTCACCCGAAGCCTGGGTAAGGTTTTGCACCGTCCCACGCTTTTTCCGGCGCCAGCGCCGGTACTCAAGATTGCGCTGGGAGAAATGGCGCGGCTTCTTCTGACTGGCCAGAAGGCGGTTCCGGAAAAGCTGATCAACCAGGGTTTCCAGTTCCGGTATCCCGATCTGGAGCCGGCACTGGCTCAATCCATTGCTCCCGGAGCATCCCGGTGACTTTTTTCAAAAAAGACGTTGACAGGGTTTCGAAGCTTTCTTAATATACGCGCCACCTCGACGAGGCAAGGTGTTGAAAACGTTGCGTCCCCTTCGTCTAGTGGCCTAGGACTCCGCCCTTTCACGGCGGCAACAGGGGTTCGAACCCCCTAGGGGACGCCAATTTTTCCGCGTTGAAATGTCAGGGAAACCGAAGTTTCCCAATGACATTGTCAGACCGGCTTTTGGCCTTGCTTCCCTTCTTTTCTGTCCTGGTGTCCGTGCTCCTTCTGATCTTTCATCACGAAGATGCCAACACCCACGAAAAAGCCAACCATCAGCAGTACAGTAGCAATACCCGCGATTACAACGGCGTCCATATACATGCTGTTTCCCCTTCCGGCAATTAACTTGATTAAACTCAGGTTACGCCCGGGCTGCCCGCAAGGTATTGATCCAGGTCAACGTATTTGTCAGACCAGCTGTACGCATAAATACTGAACCACAACACATTTCCTTCGATTTTTCCTGCATTTGCAAGGCATTTGAAAGAAACTGCTGCTATAGTCGGAAACAAAGGAAGTGTCCGATCTCCTAACCGGTCTGGGTGGCTGAAGTTCAAGACATGCCAAAACTGTCGACGCGTCTTCAACGTTTTCGCACAGGCTCGCCCCTGTCTTTCAGGCTGCTGGCCTGGATTCTTCTGTTCAGCTCCGCCTTTACACTGGTAGCCTCCGCGCTCCAGATCTACTCCGATTATCGAAAAGACCTCTCACAAATAGACAACCGCATGCAGGTGGTTGAAGCCGGCTATGCATCCAGTCTGGCCCGCAGTCTGTGGGCCCTGGACCAGAAACTGCTGCAAACCCAGATGGAAGGCATACTCAGTTTGCCCGATGTGGTTCATCTGCGGCTGAGGATCGAACCCGATTCCGAGCTGGTTATGGGAGAAATCCCGCGGGACGCCAAAACCACCTCCCACAGTTTCAATCTCGTTCATCAGGGCGATGAAATGTTCAAACTGGGTGAGCTGACGGTGACCGCAGACCTGGACCGGGTCTACGATGAGCTCAAGCGGAAGGTGGGGGTCATTCTCCTGACCCAGTTCCTGAAGACGTTCTTTGTATCGATCCTCATTATCTGGATATTCCAGCATTTCGTGGCACGCCATCTGACTACCATGGCGAATTACGCCCGGGACTTTTCGCTGAAAACCACCTCGAAGCCACTAACACTGGATAGGCCCAACACACCATCCAACCGGAACGACGAATTGGGTCGCGTCACGGACGCCATTAACCAGATGCGCGAGCGACTGAACGCGGATATGGAGCGCCAGCAAAAAGATGCGGCGGAAATCCGGAAGTTTTCCAAAGCCATTGAACAAAGCCCCTCCTCGGTCCTGATCTGCGACCGGCAGTGGCGCATCGAATTTGCCAACCAGAAATTTACCCAGTTAACCGGCTACGAGGCTGCTTCGATCATTGGCAAACACCCTGGCGCACTTGGGGACAATGATATTGAAAACCGTGAAAGCCGACACCTGTGGCAATCCATCCGCCTGCAGGTGCAGCGCGTCGGGGTCTGGCAGGGTGAAGTGAACAGCGTGCGCCGTAATGGTGAACGCTTCTGGGAGCAACTGATTGCCACCCCTATCAAGGACGAATCCGGCGGCACCACCGGTTACCTCATCCTGGGTGAAGACATCAGCATCCGCAAACGCTATGAACAGCAGCTCCTGCGCCAGGCCAACTACGACATCCTGACCGGGCTGCCCAACCGGATGCTGGCCCTGGACCGTCTGAAACTGGCACTGGCCCAGGCACGTCGGGAAAGTACCCTCGTGGGCGTGATGTTCCTCGATCTCGACAACTTCAAGCACATTAACGACACCCTTGGCCACGATGCCGGCGATAACCTGCTGATCGAGGCGGCCCGTCGAATTTCAAGTTGCCTTCGCGGTACCAGCACCGTTGCCCGCCTGGGTGGCGATGAGTTCCTCGTGATCCTGCCAGGCCTGACTGGCCCCGAGGCTTCCTCGCAGGTCGCAGAGCGTATCCTGAAGACCTTCTCGCCACCGTACATTCTGAATGGGCAGGAGGTGTTCGTAACCACGAGTATCGGCATCGCCATTTTCCCGACGGACTCCGACAACAGCGGTACGCTCCTGCAGCACGCTGATGCCGCCATGTACCAGGCCAAACACAAGGGCAAGAGCTCGTTTGCCCATTTCGCGCCGGAAATGACCGAAGTCTCCCATGAACGCCTGAAGATGGAATCCAGCATGCGCAGGGCTCTGGAGCTGAAGGAATTCGAACTGTATTTCCAGCCAATCGTGAATACCGATTCCGGCACCCTTTGCTCGGTGGAGGCGCTGCTGCGCTGGAACAACCCGGCCATGGGCATGGTGATGCCCGATCGGTTTATTCCCCTGGCCGAGGAAACCGGCCTGATAACACCCATCGGAGAGTGGGTTCTTGAAGAGGCTTGTCGGGCCGCCGTGGGATGGAGGCAGGCCATCGGAAAAGACATCGGTATTTCCGTGAACGTGTCCCCACGCCAGTTCCGGGATCCCGGGTTTACCGAGGCCGTGATGCACGCCCTCTCTACCAGCGGTCTGGCACCGGAACAGCTGGAACTTGAAATTACCGAACGACTGATTCTGGACAACTCCATTGAAACCGCCGAAATCCTGCGCCAACTCGACAAAGCCGGGATCCGGCTGTCAGTAGACGATTTTGGTACCGGCTACTCGGCCCTCAGCTATCTGAAGAGCTACCCGTTTGATACCCTGAAGATCGATAAATCGTTTGTTCAGGATGTCATGAAGGAACCTGAAGATGCTTCACTGGTGCGGGCCATTATCAACATGGCCCACAGCCTGGGCCTGCGGGTGATCGCTGAAGGCGTGGAAGAAGAGGCTCAGACCCACTTCCTGAAAAAGGAAGGTTGCGACTTCTCTCAGGGTTACTTCTACAGCCGCCCCCTGCCGGCACCGGATTTTGAAGCCTGGCTGGCCAGCAATCATCGGGTATAGATCGAAAACCGTTGGAACCTGACTCCCATGGAAGACACCGTACTTGTCGTGAACTGCGGCAGCTCATCCCTGAAACTCGCCTTATTCGATGACCAACACAGAAAGCTGGCATCCGCTCTCGCTGAGCGTCTCGGTCAAAACGACGCATTTGCTCGCGTTGAAGGCCAGGAAGGAACCATTCCTCTGGACCCGGGCGCCAACCATGATCAGGCGCTGACTGCACTGGTTACAGCATTCCGGGATCAGGGGCTGATGGCGTCCGCCCCGACGGCCGTTGGTCACCGGGTGGTTCATGGTGGCGAGACTTTCCGTGAAGCTGTACTGCTTGATGACGATGTCATCAATGCTATTGAGGACTGCGCTGGTCTTGCACCACTGCACAATCCGGTCAATCTGTCCGGTATTCGAGCAACCCTGGCCCAGTTTCCCGGGGCGCCCCAGACTGCCGTTTTCGACACCGCCTTTCACCAGACCCTGCCCAAAAGGGCATTCCTCTATGCGCTACCAGAGGCCTGGTATCGCGATTGGGGCGTCCGCCGTTATGGGTTCCACGGCACCAGTCATGCCTTCATGGCCGCCGAAACTGCCCGTTTGTTGGGAAAAACACCGGCAACCACCTCGGTCATCTCGGCGCACCTGGGCAATGGATGCAGCATTACGGCCATCCGGGACGGCATCAGTGTCGATACCAGCATGGGCCTTACGCCACTGGAGGGACTGGTAATGGGAACCCGCAGTGGGGATGTCGACCCTGGCCTGTTCGACTTTCTAAGCGGCAAAGGCTTCGCCGCCGATGAGGTTCACCGGATCCTGAACCAGGAAAGTGGCCTTCTCGGCCTGTCCGGCCAGACCAATGACATGCGCTCGCTCTGTGAACTCGCGGATCATGGCCATGAGCCATCACAAACCGCCATTGATGTTTTCTGCTTCCGGCTCGCCCGTTACATTGGGGCCATGATGGCGTCCCTTAGCCACCTCGACGCGCTGGTTTTCACTGGCGGCATTGGGGAAAACAGTGCCCGGATCAGAGCCGAAACCATCAACCATCTCAAGCTCATGGGGTTTGAGCTCAGTCCGGACCTCAACAACCATCATGGCGAGTTCAGCGACGGGCGGATCGAAAGCCCCGACTCCAGGTTTCCCGTGTTGGTGATCCCCACCAACGAGGAACTGGTTATTGCACGGGAAGCATCCCGGCTTGCCGGCTCGGTCGCCCCGGCCTGACCCACGCGCATCATCAGGAATACCACCATGGCAAAGAGTCTCTTTTTTGCACCGACATCCATAGATTCAGGGCTCACGTCAGTTTGCCTGGGTCTGCTGCGCGCCCTGGAGCGAGTGGGCGTGAGTGTCGGCTTTTACAAACCTTTCTGCCAGACCGTCCACCGGGCGGAGTCCAGGCACAATGCCGGCCAGGACTCCTCCGTGGCGTTCGTGCGCGCCAGCAGCCATCTGAATCCACCAGATCCGATTGCCCTGAGGGAAGCCCAGCAACTGCTCAACAGGGGCAAATCGGATTACCTGCTGGAGACGGTGGTCGGCGAATACCAGAAGGTTGCCCGGGACGTGGACGTGGTGATCATCGAGGGCCTGGTGCCGGACCGCAGCGAAGCCTATATTGCCAGGCTGAACGTGGAGGTCGCCCGCAACCTGGGCTCCGAGGTTATCCTTGTGAGTACCCCAAAGAACCTGAGCGCCCAGCAAGTGGATGAAGAGATGGACTTCTCATCGCGCCTGTTTGCCAATCCAAGCGACCCGAATGTCATAGGCGTCATACTGAACAAGGTGGGAGAACCCGAGCAGGCGGGGCTTGAGCCCCGATCCAGCAGCAACCACCCTGCCCCGAGCGTCATCGATTACCAGACCCAGTGTAAGGTCTTCAGCGATGGCCGTTTTCGGCTGATTGCCGAGATCCCCTGGCAGCCAGAGCTGCTTGCACCGCGAGTCTCCGACATCGCGAGGGAACTGGGGTTACCGGTTCTCAATGAGGGCCAGATGCACGCGAGGCGGGTCCAGAAGGTGTCGTTGTGTGCCCGAAGCATTCGGAATATGACCGAGACTCTGAGACCCGGCACCTTGCTGGTGACACCGGGCGATCGGGAGGACATTGTGGTGACCACGGCCGTTGCCGCGCTGAACGGAGTGCCGCTGGCCGGCCTGATGCTTACCGGCGGCCTGATGCCGGATCAGCGTGTGATTGATCTCTGCCACCGGGCGCTGGAAACGGGTCTGCCGGTACTGGGCTCGGATGCCAATACCTATGAGACGGCGCACATGCTGGCCAACCTCTCGTCCGCCATTCCCATTGATGACCCCAAGCGGATCGAAAAAGCGATGGAGGCAGTCGCCACCCGCATAGACACGGACTGGTTGCAGCAGCATCTCAAGGTCGCGCGACAGGGTCGGCTTTCTCCGCCGGCGTTCCGATACCAGCTTTCAGAACGTGCCCGGGCTGCCAACAAGCGCATCGTCCTGCCGGAGGGCAGCGAACCACGAACCGTACAGGCAGCCATCATCTGTCATCAGCGCAAGCTGGCACGGTGTGCCCTGATAGGTAATGCGCAGGAGATACGGCGGGTTGCGGATTCCCAGGACCTGGAACTGCCGGAGGATATCGAGATCATTGATCCTTCGGAGGTGCGTCAACGCTATGTCGGCCCGATGGTGGACCTGCGCAAGCACAAGGGCCTGACATCGGACATGGCCGAGGCCATGCTCGAGGACAATGTTGTCCTCGGCACCATGATGGTGGCTCTGGATGAAGCAGATGGCCTGGTGTCGGGGGCCGTTCACACAACGGCCAATACCGTGCGCCCCGCTCTTCAGCTGATCAAGACCCATGACCATGCGAAAGTGGTCTCTTCCGTGTTCTTCATGCTACTGCCGCAACAGGTGGTGGTGTATGGAGACTGTGCCATCAATCCGGACCCGAACGCCGAGGAACTGGCCGACATCGCCATCCAGAGTGCGGAGTCTGCGGAAGCCTTTGGTATCGAGCCGCTGGTCGCCATGATCAGTTACAGCACCGGAGAGTCCGGCAGCGGCCAGGATGTCGAGAAAGTCAGGGAGGCGACGAGGATCGCTCGCGAGCGCAGGCCGGATCTGCTGATAGACGGACCACTCCAATACGATGCAGCGGCCATCGAAAGCGTCGCAAGAAGCAAGGCGCCGGACAGCAAAGTTGCAGGCAAGGCAACGGTCTTCGTATTCCCGGATCTGAACACCGGCAATACCACTTACAAGGCGGTTCAGCGAAGTGCCAATGTGGTCAGTGTCGGGCCAATGCTTCAGGGCTTGCGGAAGCCGGTGAACGACCTTTCACGTGGGGCTCTGGTGGAGGATATCGTGTTTACGGTTGCGTTAACCGCTGTGCAGGCCAAGCAGGTGGAAAGTGCGGGGCCGGACCATGAATAAGTCCTGAGCCCGGCCACTCACTCAGCGCTTGAGGCTCTTCTGACGCTGTTTTTTCGGACGACGGCCTTTCTTCTCGTCGTTGTCCTTCTTGACCTTCTGACGCGGAGTCAGCCGATCCACTTTGCCGGCAAACGGATTTTCACCCGATTTGAACTCGAAGCGGATTGGTGAACCCGTTACCTTCAGAACCTTACGGAAGGTATTCTCAAGATATCGTTTGTATGCGCCAGGCAGGGAATCCACTTGGTTACCGTGAACCACAATCACAGGGGGGTTGGAACCGCCCTGGTGCGCGTAACGCAGCTTGATCCTGCGACCGTGCACCATGGGTGGCTGATGCTGGGCAATAGCATCCTGCAGAATCGCAGTCAGGCGGTTGGTTGGCCATTTCGCCATCGCGGACTCATAGCAGGCTTGCACCGACTCATACATCACGCCGACGCCGGAGCCGTGAAGCGCCGAGATATAGTGCTTATCAGCGTAATCCAGAAAGTCGAGGCGACGCTGAACCTGTTCTTTCACCCGGGCGCGGTCTTCCGGGTCCATGCCGTCCCACTTGTTGACGGCAATGACTAGCGAGCGGCCGGCATCCAACACAAACCCGATCAGGTGAAGATCCTGATCAACCAGACCTTCCCGGGCATCAATAACCAGGATAACCACGTGGGCGTCATCGATCGCCTGCAGCGTTTTTATGATGGAGAACTTCTCCACCACTTCGCTGACATTCTTTCTTCGACGGACACCGGCGGTATCAATCAACGTGTATTGGCTGCCCTGGCGCTCGTAGGGTATATAAACGCTGTCCCTGGTAGTGCCAGGCATGTCATAAACCACCACACGGTCCTCACCGAGCATGCGGTTGACCAGTGTGGACTTGCCCACGTTCGGCCTGCCTACCACGCCAATGCGGATGCCGGGGTAGCGATCTGCACGGTCCTCTTCTTCCCGCTCCTCTTCAGAGGGCAGCAGGATTTCAAGCATGGAGCGGATTCCGCGGTTGTGGGAGGCTGCGATCAGGAACGTGGATTCAAAGCCAAGGCTGTAGAAATCCGACGCGGCGATGTCCGGATCTTGTCCATCGGTCTTGTTCACGACCAGATGCGCCTGCTTGCCCGAGCGGCGCAGACTGTCTGCAATCAGCTCATCGCCTGCAGTAAGGCCGGCCCTGCCGTCCACCAGGAATAGCACGATGTCCGCTTCTTCTACCGCCTGCATTGACTGGCGGGCCATTTCAAGATCAAGGCCCCGCTCGTCACCGGTAAGACCACCGGTGTCTATGACGATGAAGCGCTGCCCCTCGTAGCTGCCCTCACCGTATTTGCGGTCACGGGTAAGCCCCGGAAAGTCCGCAACCAGGGCATCCCTGGAACGGGTCATCTGATTAAATAATGTCGATTTGCCGACGTTAGGGCGTCCGACAAGGGCAATAACTGGGGTCATAATGGGGGATCAATCCTGCGGCTTAACCTGGAATACGGCCATCTTTCCGCTGTTGCCAAAAACCAGCAGGTTACCATTGGCGAGGCGCTGTGCCGGTACGCGGATACCCTCATCGTCGAACTCCAGCTGGCCAACCAGCTTGCCATCCTCACGGTCAATGACATGCAGGTAGCCTTCAAAATCGCCGACCACCAGATAGTCTTCATAAACTATTGGCTGGGTCAGCTGCCGCCAGGCCAGACGATCCTGGGTCCAGACTTCCCGACGATCAGAGCCTCTCAGAGCAACAATGTCGCCATTGGCCGAGGCCAGATAGATCTCGCCGCCACCAATCATCGGGGAATAGAGGCTGGATGCCTTCCGGCTCCAGATCTCCTGCCCGGTACGAATATCAACGAGGGCAAGTTTGCCCTGGTAGCCAACCACCATGACGGCGGTCTCAATGACCAGGGGCTGCCCCGTCACGTCAACCAGCCTTTCAAGCTCGGTGCGCCCCTGAGGCTGGCCCACTTCATACTGCCACATGGGTTGCCCCGAGGCTGCCGCCAGAGCGATCAATTTGCCACTGGCAAAGGAGGCAATGACAACGTCTCCACCGACCAGCGGCGCCGCAGCAGCCCTCATGGACAGAACCGGAACCGTGCCGTCGTACTGCCAGAGTTTCTCACCATCGGTGGCACTGAATCCCAACACCTTGCCGTCCGTCGTATGGGCCACCACCAGGGAGCCGTTGGACTGGGGCGACGACAGTACTTCGGTGGGCAGCGACTGGCGCCACAGCTCGGAGCCGTCCTCACGGGATAGCGCCACCAGATCGGCGTTCTCGGTGGTCAGATAGAGGTTCTGCCCATCGCCACCGAGGCCCGAGAAGATGCGCTCTTCAAATTCAGATTCCCAGACAACCTTGCCGGAATCCGAGGCCACGGCGTAAATCTCACCATTCGCCGATGCGGCGTAGATCAGATCCCCGGTATTCAGAGGTGCCAGGTAGAGAAAATCACCATCATGACCGTCGCCCACGGACATGCTCCAGACTCTCTTGAATTCGGCAGACGCCTCAATCTCGGGAACCGGAACAGGTTGTTCGAAAGTATCCGTGGTGCTACACCCGGAAAGTGCCGCCAGCATTGCCAGCGCCATCAGCAGTCCGCGTTTTGAGATCCTGTCGCGGATAACCGGCATCAGGCATCCTCCCCGACACCGAGGTCTGCCAGTTTCAGTTCCAGAATACCGCTACGACCCTGCTGGCTCTGCTCACGGGCAGCAAGATAGGCCTCACGTGCGCCCTCCCGGTCGCCCTGCGCCAACAGGATGTCGCCACGGAGCTCGGAGTACATGGCATCAAACGCATCGGCATTACCGGCGCCGTCGATGGTGGCCAGAGCATCTTCGTACTGGCCTGAGGAAAACTGGGCGCGAGCCAGACGATTACGGACCACAAGCGCCAGTGCCTCATGCTCTCCGGTTTTTTCCAATGCCCACTTCAGGGAATCAATGGCGGCTTCGGCGTTGCCCTCCTGCATCAACTGCTGACGGGCGAGGATCAGGTTACCGTAGACCGCATAGGCGCTATCCGTGTAGTCCTCCCGCAGGGTCTGCGCGACGAAAGCGACGGTCTCGCCGCTGGTTTCATCGGCCTGGTCACTAAAGGCATTGAGGAGGTTGGCAAACTGGTTGGCTGCCTCGGTGCGTTGCTGCGCCTGATGGTTCTGCCAAGCCTGCCAGCCGAACACAATGGCCAGGGCTGCACCAATGCCGATCAGCAGAGAACTGCCGTTTTTCTTCCACCAGTCCTTGATCGCCTGGACCTGTTCTTCTTCGGTGCGCAACTCTGCCATGGGGACTCCTGTTGTCGAATTTTTGCTTTTGTATCAGTAAATTTGGTCAGATTCAGTTGGCCAGCGCCGCTGCCAGAGTGTCCGCAAGCTTGTCCTGGGCGATCTCCGCCTGCGGCTCGTCGGCTCGCAAGGGTTTAAGCCCGGCGGTGCCGTTGGCCACTTCGTTCTCGCCCAGAATCACCGCGTACCTGGCACCACTGCGGTCTGCCTTTTTCATCTGGCTTTTGAAACTGCCACCGCCACAATGGGAAACAATCACACGCTCTGGCAGGGCTGCCCGGAGCTGTTCAGCCAGAACGAGCGCAGGCGCCAATGCGCCCTCGCCCATCGCCGTTACGTAGACATCGGCATTGCTGTTTACGTGCTCAGGAACCAGTTCCAGCGTTTCCAGCAGCAGGATAAGGCGCTCAAGGCCCATTGCAAAGCCCACTGCAAAGGTCGGCTTGCCACCCAGCTGTTCCACCAGGCCATCGTATCGACCACCTGCACACACCGTACCCTGGGCGCCGAGGCTGTCGGTAATCCACTCGAACACCGTCTTGCCGTAGTAATCGAGGCCCCGCACCAGCGCTGGATTCACTGAATAATTCACCCCTGCAGCCTCAAGAAGCGCCTTCAGGCGCTCGAAGTGCTCGCGGGATTCTTCGTCGAGATAGTCGTCAAGGCTGGGCGCGTTTTCGAGGATTTTCCGCGTGGAAGGATCCTTGCTATCCAGAATGCGCAGGGGGTTCGATTCGAGGCGACGCTGGCTATCGGCATCCAGGTCTGCCTTGAACTGACCGAGGTAATCCACGAGGGCGGACCGGTAAACCCGACGGGACTCCGACGTTCCGATGGAATTGATCTCAAGCCGGGTATGCTCGGCAAGCCCAAGCTCTTTCCAGAGCCTTGCCGTCAAGATGAGCAGTTCGGCATCAATGTCCGGACCGTTCATGCCAAAACATTCCACGCCAATCTGATGAAACTGGCGATAGCGGCCTTTTTGCGGACGTTCGTGCCGGAACATCGGGCCGGTGTACCAGAGACGGCGGGTCTGATTGAACAGAAGACCGTGCTCTTCGGCGGCCCGAACACAACCGGCGGTGCCCTCCGGGCGGAGGGTCAGACTGTCACCGTTGCGGTCTTCAAAGGTGTACATTTCCTTTTCGACGATGTCGGTCACTTCACCAATCGAACGCTTGAACAGATCGGTCTGTTCCACAATCGGCATGCGGATTTCCTGGTAGCCATACTGGGCCAGTACTCTGCGAACCGTGGATTCCACAAACTGCCAAACCGGCGTCTGCTCCGGCAGGATATCGTTCATCCCGCGAATTGCCTGAATCTTTGCCAATGTTAACCCTTAACTTTTTCTGGATGGTTATGCCGGGAACTGGAAACAATCAGTTGTCTGACCGGGCAATAATCGAATCTTCCTGTTCCTTGCGCCGTGCCACTTCCTCGCGAATCAGGCGCTCCAGATCATCCGTCAATGTCGCGTTGTCCAGCTTCTGGTTCGGCTTTCCCGCCATGTAGAAGAGGTTCTTGGGGCTCCCGCCGGTAAGTCCGAGATCCGCCACTTTCGCCTCACCCGGACCGTTTACGATGCACCCGATGATCGCCACATCCAGAGAATCGTTTACATCCTCCAGACGAGCTTCCAGATCATTCATGGTCTGGATGACATCGAAATTCTGCCGGGAACAGCTGGGACAGGCGATGAAGTTTATACCGCGACTGCGCAGGCGCAGGCTCTTCAGTATATCGAAGCCCACCTTGATTTCCTGCACGGGGTCCGCTGCAAGCGATACCCGGATGGTGTCACCGATGCCGTCCATCAACAGCATGCCAAGGCCAATGGAGGACTTCACGGTTCCGGATCTCAAACCACCGGCCTCGGTGATGCCAAGGTGCAGGGGCTGCTCAATCTGCTGGGCAATCTTACGGTAGGCATCGACCGTCATAAACACTTCCGACGCTTTCAGGCTAACCTTGAAATCCTGGAAGTCATGACGATCCAGGATATCGATGTGGCGCATGGCGGACTCCACCAGCGCGTCTGCCGTCGGCTCGCCATATTTGCGCTGGAGAGACTTCTCCAGCGAACCGGCGTTCACACCAATGCGAATGGGAATGTTGCCGTCCCGGGCCGCACTGATCACGGCACTGACGCGGTCATCGCGGCCGATATTGCCAGGATTGATCCGGAGACAGTCAACACCCAGTTCTGCTACCCGAAGAGCGATTTTGTAATCGAAGTGGATGTCGGCAACCAACGGCAGGGAAACCTGCTCCCGAATCTTCCCGAACGCCTCAGCGGCGTCCATGGACGGAACGGAAACACGCACTATGTCCGCACCTGCCTCCTGCAATGCCTTGATCTGGCCAACGGTGGCCTCTACGTCACAGGTTTCGGTGTTGGTCATGCTCTGCACCGCAATCGGCGCGTCACCACCCACAGGAACATTGCCCACCATGATCTGGCGGGATTTGCGTCTGATAATCGGGGAATCCTGTTTCATGTCTTACTGACCGATATGGAAAATTTGATCAAATTTCAGATTGTCAGGGTGAATTCTGACCGGTTGTTAACAACCCGGTAGCCACCGATATCCACTGGCTCGCCCTGGAAACGGATGGACTCAACCGCATCGACTGCGCCAATCACAACCCTCAAGGGCGTCGGCCCCTCGATATCAATCAGATCCCCGTTACGCTGGAGCGAATTCACCAGGCGGTTACCGGCTGCGTCACTGATCTGCACCCAACAATCGTCACTGAAGCGAATCTGGAGTCGACCGTTGTCCGAAGCATCCGACAGCCCATTCGGGTCTTCCAGAACCGGCTCGGGGGTCTGGACGACCGCAGGAATCTGATCGGTAACAGGCTCGGTTGCATCAGCCGCGCCATCGTCCGTAGCCAGTGTGTTTTCAGGCAACTGATTTTCACCAACGTCAGTTTCAGGCGCTTGAGCCTCAGTTTCTGTTTCAGACTGCTGCACGGTAGGCGCCTCCGCCTCCATAACTGCCGATTCCGACTCTTCAGCACTGGCAACAAGCACAGGTTCGGAGCGCTCTGGCTCGGCCAACGCAGCCGATTCCTCGGCTTCAGCAGGAGCAGGCTCCTCCGGCACTGATTCCGGTTCTGTCGTCGGCTCGGAAGGCGCCGGGCCCTGTGAAGGAGCCAGAAAGGTGAAAGCAAGGTATCCGGCAATGCCCAGCACCACCAGGAAAAACAGAGCCTTGGCAAGCTGACGTTTACGACGTCTGCGACGTTCGATGTCTACCAGCGGATTGGCTTCCTGCTCCTGTTCCCGCTGTTGCCGAATGGGTTCCAGTTCCTGGTCGAGGTCGGCAATCACTGCATCTGCGTCCAGCCCAACCTGTTTTGCATAAGCCCTGACATACCCTTTCAGAAAGAGTTCACTGTCAATCTGGCTGTAATCTCCCGACTCGATCGCCTGGATTACCGAAGGACGCAAATGCTGCGCTGCTGCGACATCACCGGTACTCAGACCGGTTTTCTCCCGTGCCTTTTGAAGCTGCCGCCCTACGGGCTCCTTCATAGCTGGCTGTGAGTTTTCTTCAGTTGCCATTAGAAATCAGCACCTTATATTGTTGGTATTCGACTGACTCCGGAAATTTGTTTCTGAGTTGAAGCGCAAGGCTCGCCTCCTGGTTTTCATCACTGTAGAAGCGGGCAATGCGGATTCCGGTAAGAAGGCTCTCCGGTGAGTGGACCAGACGCTGATTTCGCTGCATCAATGAAATCAGTCGCGAGTAATAGCGTGCCGCGTCGTCGTAGTCGCCAGTCTCTACGGACACCCGGGAGAGCGCCAGCAGGGAACGTGCATCGCCTCGTGTCAGCTCCACTGCGCGGCGATAGGATGTGGCCGCAGCTTCCAGTTCTCCGAGGCGCTCCTGGGTCATGCCCAGGTTAAAGAAAACCGAGCCGCGATCCTGATAACCGGTATCCCGGGACGCAGCACGGAATTGATCCCGCGCGTCTTCCATCCGGTTCTGGCCGAACAGGAAAGCTCCGTAATAAACCCGCGCCCGTGTGTACCCTGGATCCTCGGAAATAGCCTGTTTGAAATTACGCTCAGCCAGTTCTGGCTCACCCTCGGCGTTATAGACAAGCCCCATCGCAGCCCTGGCGCCCGGGTCATCTGAATCCAGTTTCAATGCCCTGTCGAGGTGATGGCGTGCACGTTCAAGATTGCCCTGCCCAATATAGGCCGTGGCAAGTTTCACATAGTTATCGAGCGCTTCCTGCTGATCTGCTTCCCGTGAAAACCGACTGTCGGTAGTGGTAACGCAACCTGTAACCAGCAGGGTCAGCAACAGGGTGGCCAACACGAATGAACGTCGGTTTGCTGGTGGTGTTATCACGGGTGTCCCCTTCCTCGATTGGGCTGCAAGACGTATCTGGTTCAGGGATTCACCTGCTGAACCTGAATATACCGCTGACTCCGCCGGGTTCTGTCCTCGACCCGCCCGACCAGTTGCCCACAGGCGGCGTCAATGTCATCGCCCCGCGTGGTTCTGATGGTGGTGATGTAGCCAGCTTCGTTAAGAACGTTCTGGAACCGCCGCGTGGCATTCATACTCGGTCTCCGGAAATCGCTCTCCGGAAACGGATTGAAGGGAATCAGGTTGATCTTGCACGGAAGATCCCGCAACAGCACCGCCAGTTCCCGGGCGTGCTCGGGCTGATCGTTCATCCCCTCGATAACGGTGTACTCGATTGTAGCCTTACGCTTGTCTGGCAAACGGGCGAAATACCGCTTGGTGGCCGCAAGCAGCTCTGAGATCGGGTACTTTTTATTCAACGGAACCAGTTTGTTACGCAGTTCATCATTCGGGGCATGCAGGGAAATGGCCAGTGAAACATCGGTAACTTCCGACAGGCGATCCAGCGCGGGCACCACGCCAGAGGTACTGAGGGTCACCCGGCGCTTGGAGATCCCGTACGCCAGATCCTCCATCATGAGGTTCATGGCGTCCACGACATTGTCAAAATTGAGCAGGGGCTCGCCCATGCCCATCATGACCACGTTGGTAATCGGCCGATCGGGGCCCGGCTCAAACGGCATGAAGGCCTTGCGCGCAACCCACACCTGGCCAATGACTTCCGCCGCAGTCAGATTACGGTTAAAGCCCCGCTTGCCGGTGGAGCAGAAGGTGCAGTCCAGGCTGCAACCAATCTGTGAGGAAACGCAGAGTGTGCCGCGTTCGCCATCGGGAATCAGTACCGTCTCCACGCTGTTGCCGTTATCCATGCGCATCACCCACTTGCGGGTGCCGTCTTTGGAGGTTTCGTCGTACACCACCTCAGGACCACGGATCTCGGCAACCTGCTTCAGCTTTTCCCGAAGCGCCTTGCTCATATTGGTCATTTGATCGAAGTCATCGGCGCCACGCTGATGGATCCACTGCAAAACCTGAGTGGCACGGAAACGCTTCTCTCCCAGGGACTCGAAGAAGGCCTCGAGCTTTGCTTTTGGCATTCCCAGGAGATTGGTTTTTTCAGCGGCCGCTGTCATTTCATAACCTCGATCAGATAATCAATTCGGAGGCGACCGGATGATCGCCCCCGATCAACGCAATCAACCCCTCGGGCAGATCTCGTTGTCATTGAAGAAGTAAGCGATTTCGCGCTCGGCAGAAGCCGCGGAATCAGAGCCGTGAACGGCGTTTGCGTCGATGGACGATGCGAAATCAGCGCGGATAGTGCCCGCCTCGGCTTCTTTCGGGT
Source organism: Marinobacter sp. CP1 (assembly GCF_001266795.1). NCBI lineage: Bacteria > Pseudomonadati > Pseudomonadota > Gammaproteobacteria > Pseudomonadales > Marinobacteraceae > Marinobacter > Marinobacter sp. CP1. Next base: position 4,005,690 of record NZ_CP011929.1, on the reverse strand, counting down.
TGGTCGCGCCCATCAGGTCACGGTTTTTAAGGATCGCGCCTTCACCTTCCAGAACCTGCACAACCACCGGACCGGAGGTCATGAATGCAACCAGGTCGTTAAAGAACGGACGCTCTTTGTGCTCTGCGTAAAAGCCTTCTGCCTGCTCCTGGGTGAGGTGCATCATCTTGGCAGCAACGATGTTCAGCCCAGCTTTCTCGAAGCGGCTGTAAATTTCGCCGATCACGTTCTTTGCTACCGCGTCGGGCTTGATAATCGAGAGCGTGCGCTCAGTTGCCATGGTATTTCTCCAGTTTGTGGATGGTTAAAATTCTGGCCTGCGATTATACGCAGTCCGGGGCAAACTTCCTACCGCACTGCGCGGAGGCGACTAACAACATCAACTATTTGCGCGCTGGCAAACGCCACTTCCTCGTTCGTGGTGTAGCGGCCGATGGAAAAGCGCAGCGCACGATGGGCCTGCTGTTCACTCAACCCGATGCCACGAAGCACATATGAGGGCTCTACCGTGGCTGAAGCGCAGGCCGAACCGGAGGATACCGCCAGATCCCGAAGGCCGAGCATGAGGGACTCCGCATCGACGCCTTCAAAGGAAAGATTCATTATGCCCGGGACGCGCCGGGATTCACTGCCGTTGAGAGTGACACCCTCGAGAGGCCGGAGCCCCGAAAGAAACGCCTCCCGCAGGGCTTCCAGCTTCTCCACTTCCTGTTCAAGCGCGGACTGGGCGATCTCGAACGCCTTTCCCATTCCGACAATCTGATGGGTGGGGAGCGTTCCGGAGCGCATTCCTCGCTCATGGCCACCACCATGAATCTGCGCCTCAATACGAACATCTGGCGACCGCCTGACGTACAGGGCGCCGACGCCCTTCGGGCCATAAACCTTGTGGCCGGAAAGCGCCAGCAGATCCACCGGCATGGAGCCAACATCAATTGCCATCTTGCCGGCGGCCTGGGCGGCGTCTACGTGAAAAAGAATGCCTCTCTGGCGCAATTCGGCACCAATGGCGGCAATATCATTGATTGTTCCAAGCTCGTTGTTCACCAACATCAGGCTGACGAGCACGGTATTTTCCTTGAGCGCGTCCAACACCTGATCAAAACCGATGGTTCCGTCGGCTGCCGGCTCCAGCCAGGTGACTTCAGTACCCTGATGCTCCAGCCACTTGCAGGTATCAACAACCGCTTTGTGCTCGATCCTGGAGGTAACGATATGAGCGCCCTGCCGGCCGGCAACCGCCCCTTTGATGGCGAGGTTGTCTGATTCCGTTGCCCCCGAGGTCCAGACAATCTCCCGCGGATCAGCGTGAACGAGACTGGCGACCTTCTTGCGTGCAGCTTCCACTGCGGCTTCTGCCTGCCAACCATAGGCGTGGGTGCGGGATGCCGGATTACCGAATACACCATCCAGCGTGAGGTATTTCATCATTTCATCAGCAACGGCTGGATCAACGGGCGTGGTGGCCGCGTAGTCCATATAAACGGGCTTTTTCATGGATTCCGGAAACTTGTTGGTGTCAGGCCGGCGCCTGATCGGACAGGCGTTCGGTATTGATGGTTTCAGAGCCACTGTCGGACTGGCGGCGATTTTGCCGGTCCGCAACCTGGCGAATTTCATGCTTCCTCATCAGATCTCCGAGACTGATCTCGCTGAGAAACTGATGAATCTGATCACTGAGATCAGACCAGAGGTGGTGGGTCAGACATTTCTCGCCATTCTGGCAATCGCCTTTGTTGCCGCACCGGGTGGTATCCAGCGATTCGCTGACGGCATCAACAACTTCGGCAATGTAGAGATCAGCCGCAGGACGACTGAGCCTGTATCCACCACCGGGACCGCGAATACTGACAACCAGTTTCTGGCGGCGGAGACGGGAGAAAAGCTGCTCCAGGTAGGACAGTGAGATTTCCTGACGCGCCGATATATCGGCCAGACTCACCGGCCCCTGGTCTCCATGCAGAGCCAGATCCAGCATTGCCGTAACGGCATAGCGGCCTTTGGTGGTCAACTTCATAGCGTCAGCCCCATGGCGGGATTGAATCTCAAAAATGCAGAACAGAGTATGAATTGACCAACCATTTCAGTCAAGTATTCAGCGCCGCACCTCTTCGTCGTCTCGCACGCAATCGAAATCCTCCTCGTGGAGCGGTGGCAGTTCGCCATTCTGGTATTCACTGTTCACCTTGCGCAACGCCTTGCACATATTCTCTATGCGGTCATCCACGGCATGCATGTGATCAAGCAACGAGCGCATGGCCCGTGCGACGGGGTCCGGCATTTCTTCTGTAACGCCGTATGCATCGAAGCCCATTCGCTCTTCCATCTCCTTGCGGCGGGCATCGTCTTCGCCCTGGCGTTTGACAATAACGCGGCCAGGGATACCTACAACGGTTGCTCCCTCTGGCACTGCCTTGGTAACCACCGAGTTTGAACCAATCTTGGCACCCTCGCCTACTTCAAAAGGCCCCAGAATCTTGGCGCCGGCACCAACCACCACACTGTTGCCAATCGTGGGATGCCGCTTACCCTTGTTCCAGCTGGTTCCGCCCAGCGTAACGCCCTGATAGAGGGTTACGTCGTCGCCAATCACCGTAGTCTCACCAATAACAACACCCATGCCGTGGTCGATGAAGAAGCGACGACCAATGGTTGCACCCGGATGAATCTCAATGCCGGTAAGCCAACGGGCGATCGTCGAAATGGTCCTCGCAAGCCATTTCAATCCCAAACTCCACAACCAATGGGAAAACCGATGGAAAAGCAGTGCGTGCAAACCGGGATAGTTGGTGAGCACTTCAAAGGTATTCCTGGCGGCGGGGTCCCGATGGAACACGCTGTTAATGTCTTCCCGCAAACGCTCAAACATGGCCATTGTCCTGTTCCGTCGCCGCAGTATCGGCCTCGGTTGATTTGCTGTTGTTCCGCGTGCCCGACGCTTTCTGCACAGCGGTGAGGATGCCCCGGAGGATATTGATCTCCATCTGATCAAGTCTGGCTCGCTGGAACAGCCGCCGCAAGCGCGTCATAAGCTGCCTGGGGTTCTCCCGCCGATGGAAATCAACATCGATAAGCACCTGCTCAAGATGCCCGAAGAAGCCCTCAACATCGTGGACTTTCGCCGGCGGCACATCCCATCCTTCGTCCCCGGGCCGGGTCATCGACTTTAAGTATGGGCTTCCCTCACCGCCTTCAAGGCTTCGGAGGTAATACATCCGCAATTCATAGCACATGACCTGCACCGCCATGGCCAGGTTGAGAGAGCTGTAATCGGGATTGGAGGGAATATGAATATGATAATGACAACGCTGCAGCTCATCGTTGCTGAGACCATGGTTCTCCCTGCCGAACACCATGGCCACCGGGCCACTGCCGGCGTGCTCTGCGGCCGCGGCCGCAGCCTCGGGCGGGGCGCACACCGGCCAGGGGACTTTTCTGCCCCGGGCACTGGTACCCATTACCAGAACGCAGTCGGCAAGCGCCTCATCGAGCGAAGACACCACGTGGGCGCTATCAAGCACATCTGAAGCCCCCGCCGCACGGGCGTATGAAGCCTCGTCCGGAAACGAAGACGGGTTGACCAGCCACAGGTTGCCGAGCCCCATATTTTTCATGGCACGGGCGACTGCGCCGATATTGCCTGAATGGGATGTCTCAACCAGAACGATCCGGATCTGATCCTGGAATGTTTCCGTCCCTTCCTGTGGAAGTGCGCTTTTATGCATTGTTAGCAGGCCCAAGGTTATTGATCAGGGCGGCAATGATAGCAGAAAGCAAAGGCACCCTGCCCCTCCGGAGTACCCGTAACCTCTGGTTATTCGTGCTATTGCTGAGTCAAAAAACATACAAGCGGGGTGATCTTTTGCTATGATACCCGGCCTTCACACACCCGGATAATGAACACTCAGATGCAACCAGCTATTAAAATGGCCCTGCGCGTCGCGCGTCAGGGGTCTGATTATCTGAAAGCCCATTTCGAGCGCCAGGAACCTACCGGCAAGGACGACTCAGAACGCCGTCGTCAGCTGGAACGGGTTGAGCAATCTATTTATGACAATTTTGCCGAACAGCTCGAAAAAGCCTACAAGGACCACAGCATCGCGCCCCTGAACGAAGCGGATGCCGGAACCAGCGAAAAGAGCTGGCATATTTTCCCTGTCCTGGGCCGTGAAAATTTCCTGCGGGGCATTCCGGAGTTCGCTCTGGCCCTGTCCCAGAAAAAGAATAACCGAACTGAAAACCTGCTGCTGGTTAACCCCGTTACCGGCGAGGAATACTCGGCCAGCCGAGGCCATGGTGCGGCGCTCAACAGCCGCCGCGTGCGCGCTTCGGAAATCAAGCTTCCGGAGAAAGCCGCCATCGCTACCAACCTGCTGGACCAGGCTCGAAAGAGCGAGGATCCGATGCTCTGGGGCGAAATGGCCGCTGTACTGGCCAGGGATTCCGGTATGTTCCGTACCTCCGGCTGCGTGGTGCTGGATATCGCCCGTGTGTCCGCCGGATTGATGGACGCAGCCATCATCTTCCGTCCGGAAGCAGCCGAGCTGGATCTTGGCGTCACTCTGGCCATGGAATCCGGTGCCCTGACCGGTGATTTCTCGGGCAATCCGTCCACCGGGAACGCCCGCCAGCTGGTGGTTGCAAACCCGAAGCTGTTCCGCGAAGTGCTCAAGGTCCTGCATCCGTTCCGGGGCCGTCTGCCCCGCTGAACTCCCGGGCTCTCTGAGACACAAAAAAACCGCCACATTGTGTGGCGGTTTTTTTATGCCCGGAAATCGGGGAACAACTACGATTACATCCGGTTCAGCCACTCCGGCGGCTGCTCTTCTTCTTCGGCATTTTCCGCGCCTTCTTTTGCCGGCACGATCAGGTCATCTCGAGACACGCCCATCACCATCAGCAGATTCGCAGACACGTATATGGAAGAGTAGGTACCGACGACCACACCAATAATCAGAGCCAGGGCGAAGTTGTTGATTGCCTCACCACCCAGGAAATACAACGCAAAAAGCACGACAAGCGTTGTCCCGGATGTATTGATGGTGCGTGCAATGGTCTGATGAATGGATTCGTTGATGATATCCCAGGGCTCACCCACACGCATTTTGCGGAAGTTCTCCCGGATGCGGTCAGCAACAACGATGGTATCGTTCAAAGAATAACCAATGACCGCAAGCAACGCAGCCAGAACGGTAAGATCGAAGGTCCACTGGAATAACGCAAATACACCCAGAACGATAATGACGTCGTGAGCCAGAGGCACCACCGAGGCAATACCGAATTTGAACTGGAAGCGCATACCCACGTAAATCAGCACCACTGCAAGGGCAATCAGCAATCCGAGGCCACTGTCCTCCTTGAGCTCCTCACCAACCTGGGAACCGACAAACTCGGAGCTTACCAATTCCAGCTCCGCGCCCCCCTCCTCGAGGGTTCGGGTAACTTCAGGTGCCAGCTGATCATTGTCAGCTTCAGCCATGCGCACCAATACCGTGGTGTCAGCCCCGAAGTTCTGAACAGAAAACTGTTCGTAGCCGGCAGCCGTCAGCCTGGAGCGGATTTCATCCAGTTCCGGAGCCTCTGCATATTCAAATTCAACAGAGGTGCCGCCGGTGAAATCCATACCCAGGTTCAAGCCACGGATGGCCAACAGCGCGATAGACACAACGATCAGCGAGATGGAAATTACGGAAGCAATCTTCCGCAAACCCATAAAATCAAACGGTTGCTTTTGATCTTCAGACATTGGCGAGCTTTCCTCCGATCGACAGCTTCTCGACCCTGCGGCCGCCGTAAATAATGTTAACGATGCTCCGGCTGACCATCAGGCCAGAGAACATCGACGTCAGAATCCCGATGCAGAGTGTCACCGCAAACCCTTTCACGGGGCCGGAACCCATTGCGAAAAGAATCACGGCAACCAGCAATGTGGTGATGTTTGCATCAAAGATGGAAACAAAGGCTCGGGAATAACCGGAGTTGATGGCCGTCTGGGGCGGCACGCCCGATTTCAGCTCTTCCTTTATCCTCTCAAAGATAAGCACGTTGGCATCCACCGCCATACCGACGGTCAGAACGATACCGGCGATGCCTGGCAGGGTCAGTGTCGCCGAGAGGATCGACATGCACGCAACGAGCAGCATCAGGTTCAGTGTCAGCGCAATGTTCGCTACCACGCCAAATCCGCGGTAGTAGACAAGCATGTAGAGCAGCACCAGCCCGAAGCCAAGCGCAACGGACATCATGCCGGCGTCTATATTTTTCTGGCCGAGGCTCGGACCAATGGTCCTCTCCTGAACAAAATACATCGGGGCGGCAAGTGCACCGGCGCGCAAGAGCAGCGCCAGTTCTGCGGCTTCCGGAATGGAATCAAGCCCGGTGATCCGGAAACTGCTGCCCAGAGCGGATTGCACTGTGGCAAGGCTGATTATGCCTTTCTCCACAACGCGGTTCTCCACCTCCTGAGGCTCGCCGTCTACCATTCTGGTTTCGGTTTCCGTGCGGTACTCGATGAACAGCACGGCCATCCTGCGGCCAATAGCATTGCGGGTGGCCCGGTTCATCAGGTCGCCACCGACGGAATCCATGGTGATATTGACCTGGGGTTGGCCGTTTTCGTCAAACGCCTGCTGGGCATTGGCCACGTTGTTACCGGTCGCGATCACCTCCTGCTCGAGGCGCGCGGTGCGCTGTGGCTGATCCCGGAAACCAAACTCCTCGGTCTCGCTGCTGGGGGCGTCCTGGCGGGCCTCCATGCGGAACTCAAGGTTCGCGGTTGCACCAAGTACGCGCTTGGCCTGTGCGGTGTCCTGTACGCCAGGCAACTCAACAATAATCCGGTCGGCACCCTGTTGTTGAACGAGGGGCTCAGCAACACCGAGCTCATTCACCCGGTTACGGATCGTTGTGAGGTTCTGCTCCAGAGCATAGTCCTGAATCGCAGTGACCTCAGCCTCGGAGAGCGTCAGGACGAGGAGGAATTCATCACCCTCGGTCTGCTCATCGAGAAGGAATTCGTTGTACTGGTCATGCACCATGTTGAACGCTTCGGTGCGGGAGGCTTCATCACGAAAGCTGAGAACGATCTCGCGGTTATCCTGAACATCTCCGCCACGATAGCGGATCCGCTCTTCCCGCAACTCCCGCTTGATCTGGCCAGACATGGCATCCAGACGCTGGCTGACTGCGGTTTCCATGTCGACTTCCAACAGGAAGTGGACACCGCCACGAAGGTCCAGACCCAGCTTCATCGGGCCGGCACCCAGGCTCTTCAGCCAACCGGGCGTGGAGGCGGCCATATTCAGTGCAACCAGGTATTCGTTTCCAAGAGCAGCCTGCACCAGGGGACGGGCCTGCAATTGGTCTTCAGAGTTGGTGAGACGGATCAGAGCATCCCGATCCTGAAGAGTACTGCTTTTCACCTCGATGCCCCGGCTTTCCAGCACACCAACGGCCCTGTCGAGCACACCGGCATTCACCGCGGTGCTACTGCGGGCGCCGGTAATCTGGATGGCGTAGTCGTCGGGGAAGAGGTTGGGCAAAGCGTAGATAAACCCGATCACGAGCGCGACCAGGATAACCAGGTTTTTCCAAAGCGGATACTTGTTCAGCATGGGATCCCTTGTAGCCGGCCTAGCGGCCAGACTTGGTGTTTCAGCCAGGAAGATTCAAACCGGCCACCAGGGATGGCCGGCTAAATGGCCCCCGCTCAGATGTCCTTGAGCGTGCCCTTCGGCAGCGCCGCAGCAACGGCTACTTTCTGGACCTTGATCTCTACGTTGTCAGCAACTTCCACAACGATGAAATCGTCAGTCACCTTGGTAATTTTGCCGGCAACACCACCAGAGGTCACAACTTCATCACCTTTATTCAGGCCGGACATCAGAGCCTTGTGCTCTTTCGCACGCTTGGACTGCGGGCGCCAGATCAGGAAGTAGAAAATCAGGATGAAGCCGGCGAAAAAGATCACCTGGCCCATAACACCCATTCCCTGAGCAGCCGGGTCCTGCGCCATGGCAAGAGCAGGCATCAGAGCCAAAAGGCCGGCAACGAGCATTTTAATAGCTTTCATTGAATATCTCCGTTGGTTTAGCGAATAGATCAAACATTGCCCAGGGGCGGAACGGTCTCTCCGCGCAGAGCATAGAAGTCGGTTACAAAGTCCGACAATGTACCTGCTTCAATGGCCCCACGCAATCCAGCCATCAGGTTCTGGTAGAACCGGAGGTTGTGGATGGTATTCAGTTGTGAGCCAAGCATTTCTCCACATTTATCCAGATGATGGAGATAACTTCTCGAAAAATTCTTACAGGTATAACAGTCGCAGCGATCGTCCAGCGGCGCGGTGTCATGACGGTGCCGGGCATTGCGGATTTTTACGATCCCGGTTGACGTAAATAGATAGCCATTCCTGGCATTGCGGGTAGGCATTACACAGTCGAACATGTCGACACCGCGACGTACCGCCTCGACGAGATCTTCCGGCCGGCCCACGCCCATCAGGTACCGCGGCTTGTCTTCCGGCATTTTCGGCGGCAAGTGGTCGAGAATCCGGATCATGTCTTCCTTGGGCTCGCCAACCGACAGACCGCCAATGGCGTAGCCATCGAAGCCGATCTCTGTAAGCCCTTCCAGAGAGCGGTCCCTCAGGCCTTCGTACATACCGCCCTGAACGATGCCGAACAACGCCGCAGGATTCCCCTCGTGGGCATCTTTGCTCCGTTGCGCCCATCGCAGCGACAGTTCCATGGAATCTTTTGCCTGACGCTCGGTGGCCGGATAAGGCGTACACTCGTCAAATATCATAACGATGTCCGACCCGAGATCCCGCTGCACCTGGATCGCAATCTCCGGTGACAGCTCCACCGGCGAACCATCTACCGGAGAACGGAAGGTAACCCCGTCCTCGGTGATCTTGCGCATCTCACCCAGACTGAACACCTGGAAACCGCCGGAGTCGGTCAGGATAGGCCCATGCCATTGTGTGAAATCGTGAAGGTCGCCATGGGCCTTGACCACCTCAGTACCGGGCCGAAGCATCAGGTGAAAGGTGTTCCCCAGAATGATTTCAGCACCGATTTCGTGGATATCGCGGGGCAGCATACCCTTGACCGTGCCGTAAGTGCCGACAGGCATGAACGCGGGGGTCTCAACGGTTCCGCGGGGAAACGTCAGCCGGCCACGGCGGGCGCGCCCATCCTCGCCCAGTTTTTCGAACGACATGAAACAGGTTTGTGTCACAAAGCCTCCCCGGCATTATCGTTACCGGCTTCATTGGATTCCACGGTCGCCCCGAGCAACATGCCCCGGCTGGGTTCCTGACCGTTGATAAACATGGCGTCACCGTAACTGAAAAAGCGGTAGCGTTCCTTTACCGCTTCCCGGTAGGCCGACATGACGTTGTCATAGCCGGCAAACGCGCTGACCAACATGATCAGGGTGGATTCCGGCAAATGGAAGTTGGTGATCAGGGCATCCACGGTCTGAAACCGGTAACCCGGGTAAATGAAGATGTCGGTCTCGCCCGTGAACGCCCTCAGGCGACCACCACGGCTGGCCGACTCAAGGGAACGAACCGACGTGGTACCTACGGCAACCACACGCCCTCCCCTTGCACGGGTTCGTTCGATGGCGTCGACGGCATCCTGGGGAACGTTCACCACCTCACTGTGCATGGTGTGATCCTCGATTTTATCGACCCGTACCGGCTGGAATGTGCCGGCACCGACGTGCAGGGTCACAAAGGCACTTTCAATGCCGCAGGCGGCCAGTTTCTCCAGCAAGCCCTCATCGAAATGCAGACCCGCCGTGGGGGCGGCTACGGCGCCTGCTTCCCGGGCGTAAACGGTCTGGTAGCGTTCCCGATCGGTGGATTCGTCCGGACGGTCCACATAGGGCGGCAGTGGCATGTGGCCAATCCGCTCGAGCACCTCAAGCACTGGCTCCTCAGACTCACAGACGAGATGAAACAGCGCTTCGTCCCGCCCCGCCATTCTCAAAGAAGTGCCATCCTCAAGGATAACCTTCTGCCCCTGTTTCAATGCTTTTGAGGCTCGAACATGGGCGATGATGTCATGTTCTCCGGTTACCCGCTCAACCAGAACTTCTACCTGCCCACCGGTCTCCTTCTTGCCAAAAAGGCGCGCAGGGATCACCCGGGTGTTGTTAAACACCAGCAAGTCGCCGGGTTGAAGCAGCTCAGGGAGTTCACTGAATATTCGGTGGTCAAGCTTGCCAGAGAGGCCGTCGAGACAAAGCAGCCTGGACGCGCTGCGATCCTTGAGTGGATAGCGGGCGATCAATTCGTCCGGCAGGTCAAAATGAAAATCGGAGACATTCATGGAATGGACTGTTAACGACGCCGAAGAAAAGAAGATGGTAGCGGCGGGCGGACTCGAACCGCCACGGGTTTTACCCCAACGGATTTTGAATCCGTCGTGTCTACCAATTTCACCACGCCGCCATCGGAGAGTGTTGGGGATTATACTGAGCTAAATCGCGAAAGCAATAAGCCAGCGGACACAACTGCCCGCCGGCTCAGAGTTTTACAATCGATCGAACAGTGACAGCTGCGAAACCTGGGCAAACGACTGCTGGGCCGCCTGCAACACGAAGCTCTGGAAACTCAGGGTGCTGATGGCCTCTGCGTAGTCCACATCCTGCAGCTGGGACCGTATTTCATTGCTGTAGACCGACGAATCCTCCAGGAATGACTTGGTCGATTCCACCGCGTTCATCCGGCCTCCCAACTCCGTCTGCTTGAGGATAATGCTTTCCTGGGCGTTATCGAGGTTGATCAGGGAATTAGCAATCAGGTCGTCGTACTGGGCCTGCCCATCCGGACTGCTCTTGTCGATGTTGTTCAAACCGGAAATCAGGTTCTCAATGGTGCCGAACACCGACTGTTTTTCGTTGATCTTCAGCGTAAACACGTCACCGGCGCCAGGGACCGCGTCTGTGATGGTCGCCTCAACACCAGCAACCGTAAAAGGCTCCCCACTTTCGTAGACAACCGGGTCAACCGGCAAGGCAATGCCCTGACTATCAAACGCCCGCAATTCGGGAGGATTCCCACCCCCCAGATCAATAACCTCGACTGTAATATCGTCAGGAAATGAGCCCGAGTAAGCGGCAGCAAGATCCGCCTCGTTAACCAGTTTGACGCCTGAAATAGAAGCGCCCGGCGTGCTCACCGTGCTGTGTTCGCCGGTGATGGCCGCAGGAACTCTTACGAAAATGTCCTTGCCGTTATCGCTGATCGGAACGGTGACACCATCATCAATTTCGAGGACTCGCTGGCCCTCGTCGCCCTGGTAAATCCAACTGCCTGAGGGATCCTGCTCAAAGGCCTTTACCGAGCCCTGGAATCCACTAAAGATGTATTCGCCGGAGGCATCACGGGTATTGGCAATATTGGCGAGCTGCCCCAGGCGTTCCTCCAGCTCCGAAGAAATCGACCGCCGGTCGTTGGCCGACAATGACCCATTACCCGCCTGAACCGTCAGCTCCCGGATCCGCTGAATCACATCGATCGAACTTGAAAGAGCATTTTCTTCCTGTTTCAGACGGTTGTCCGCCAGGTCGACGTTGCGCTGATAGGTTTCAACCCGCGAAAGCTCCTGATCCAGCTTCAGAATGCGCGCCGCAGCGACCGGATCGTCGGAAGGTTTGTTTACCCTCTGGCCAGTCGAGATCTGTTGCTGGGTGTTATTCAGGCTGGTATTGAGCTCCTGGAGCCGATTAATACCGCCTGAAAAAATCTGCTGTGATGAAATTCTGATCATGTCACATCACCTCAACCGTTACCGGAAACTCTGTAACAGGGTATTGAACAAATCCTGGGCTACCGACATTACCTGGGCCGAGGCATTATAGGCGGCCTGATACTGGATCAGGCGCCCGGCTTCCTCATCCAGGTTAACGCCGGATACAGATTCCCGCTGATTGGTCGACTGCTCCAGAAGGGTTTTGCCGGCATCCACATCCAATTGGCTCTGGCGTGTTTTAACACCGATATCCTCAACAAGCCCCGCATAGCCTTCGGAAAAGTTCTGGCTACCACCATTCAGCGTGTTGGCCGTGCCAAGCGCCGCCAGCAGTTCCGCATTCCTGTTGTCCGAAACACCGTTGGAGTTGTAATTGATCTCGAAGGTGTCACCGTCAGCCGGCTGGCCCGTTATCTTGAACTGAAAACCCTGGTACTCGGCACCATCCGCCGGATTGTCGCTGAACAGCTCATTGGCAACGCCCGGCGTGTAGGGCCGGTTTGCCGGACCTATCGGGTTTCCACCGCCGTCCGTAACCGTGAACACCAGGCCGGTTCCCGGATCGTCGAATGTTACGGTAATTGGCCCGTTCGCCAGTTGCCCGGTCGATTGGAACGCGGGCAACAGGGAGTTGGTGAACGGGTTCCTGACGTTAAGCATGGTGCCCTGATCAATCTTGCCGGTTCCGATATTGTCATCGCCGGTGGTAGCACGAACCGGACTTGCGAAAGCCAGATCCTCCTCCCGATTGACCACCAGCCCAATGCTCTCCGCCGCATTCCGGCTTGGTTGAATCAGATATTTGTCTCCGGCATTGAACGTGCCGCCCTCCACCCGGATGTTGAAACCGGGCATGGAAATCTCAGACTGGGGCGGATCGGGCAACCGGCCCTGATTGACGGTTCTTCCAGTACCCTGATCAATCAACTCGTAGCTTCGCCCATCGCCACTGAACTGGAGAGTCCAGCGGCCTGCCGGAAGCGCCGAACTGTCGGTTATCTCGACGGCCAACTGTCCGTTGGTCGAGGGCGCGTTATTTCCGTTGGGGACCACGCGGCTCCGTTGCGCCTCGAGCGAATTGATATCTGTGAAGAACAGCCCACCGAGTTCGCCCTCCAGATCCATCCCGATTTCATGCTGGTGATTCATGGTGTCGGAGAGGGCAATGGCAATCCTGCCAAGCTCATCGAATGCCGGTTTCAGACCTTCGGTATCGAAACGCAGGAGGCCACCCAGCTTGCCGCCGGTGATCTGTTCATCAATATTGAGGAGGCGTCCACCGTTGCTCAGTGTGAACTCCAGACGTGTCGGATCTTCGGCATTTTCCCGGGTGCCGAGGGTCGAAGCGTTACTGCCAACCACCAGGGACAAACCGTTCGACAGAGACACGTTAACCTGGCTACCGTCTGCCGGGCTGACTTTTATGCTAATAAGCTCCGACAGCTGCCGCAGTTTCTCATCCCGCTTATCCAGCAACTCATTGGGCATCCTGCCCTGGGCGATGCCCGGGGACTCGGATATCGCCAGGTTCAGCTCTGCGATGCTCCTGATCAGGGTATTGCCGTCCTTTACACCCTGCTGCATCTGAGTCTTGATGGACTCCCGCTGCTGGATGAACTCCTGGTTCAGCGCCTGGAACCGGTTAACGACCTGCTGGGCCTCGCTCAGCACCAGTTGGCGCTGAGGCAAAGATGTCGGATCCTCGGCGGCGTTCTGGAGGCTGGCAAAAAAGTTGTTCAGGGCTGTGTTCAGACCAGTGGATTCACCACCGAGCAGGTTATCAAGCCGGGAAAGCTCTGAATTGAGGGCTTCCTGTTCGCCATAAAGAGTGCTGTCTTCCCGCACCTGCTGAACCAGGTATTCATTGGCAAGGCGGCGGATATCGGCAACATTCACGCCACTACCGATGGTCCCGGCTCCGGTGCGCTGCCCTTCCTGGGTTTCAAACAGGACTTCCTGTCTGCTGTAGCCAGGTGTGTTGGCATTTGTGATGTTGTTACCCGTGGTATTCAGTGCCGCCTGATTACTGAGGATGCCGGTCAGACCAATGCCTATCAACCCTGCCATAACGTTTACTCCTTCATCCCGTCACTACCCATGGACAGCGTCATCAGTGAATCACGGCTCATGATCTGGCGGATTTTACTGCCATAGTTCGGGTCGGTTGCGTAGCCGGCTTCCTGGAGTTTCTCCGCAAACACTTCAGGCCTGTCCGCCGCCGACAGCACGTCCCGGTAACGGGGGTTGGATTCGAGGAACGAAACATAGTCCCGGAAGCTGGATTCATAATCCTGGTAGGCCCGGAAACTGGCCTGCTCTTTCATGGGCAGACCCTCGCGGTATTCTGTGGTGGTGAGGGAAACGGCATTACCCTTCCACCGGCTATCCGCTTTGATACCAAAGAGGTTAAAGCTTGGCTCGCCCTGCTCCCCCCGGATCATATGCCGGCCCCAGCCGGTTTCCAGGGCCGCCTGGGCCACCATCAGTTTTGGGTCGATGCCGGTATCCCGGCTGATTCGCTCCGCTACCGGAAGCAAGGCACTCACGAAATGCTCCGGCGAATCGAACCGGTCCGGCAATTCGGACACGTTTTTTTCCGGGGCCGCAGTAAACCCTTGCGCCACCAAAGCGACTTTCTGAACCTGCCCGGGCAAGCTTGCCGAAAGCGCCGGCATACGCCGGTCATAATCCGCGAGGGAAGCCTTGTGGCCAGCCAGCTTATCGCCTTCACTGTCCAGGCCAGGAATTTGTTGGCTCAGTTGCCGGACCAGCGCCTCGGCGAGACCGGTTCCCTGCCCGCCGGCCATGGTCAGACTCACCTGGTTATCAAACATATCGCGATACAGATCCGACTGATTGCTTTTCAGGAAATTACCTTCGGAAAGCACGTCACCGGCCTTGCGCATGGACTTCAGCATCTCAGAAAGGAACAGGCTCTCGAACTGGCGTGCCACCTCTTCCAGCGCCGCCCTCTTGTCCGTCCGGGCCTGCGTTTTCAGCGCGTTCAGCCCGCTGAAATCGGTATATACCCGGGCCTGCTGAAGCGAATAGTCCTGCATCATGCCGCCTAGATAACAATCAGCTCGGCACGCAGCGCACCAGCCTGTTTAAGAGCTTCAAGTACCGCCATAACGTCCCCCGGAGCGGCACCCACCTGGTTCACCGCCTGAACAATCTCGTTCAGCGTGACAGCCGGACCAAACCTGAACATCCTGGCAGGCTCCTCGGTGATTGCAATCTGGGTATCGGGCTCAAGGGCTGTGTCGCCGCCGGCAAACGGATTAGGCTGTACCACCGCGGGATTTTCCTGAATGGTCACCGTCAGGTTGCCGTGGGTTACCGCTGCCGGGCTGACTTTGACATTCTGGCCGACCACGATGGTTCCGGTCCGGCTGTTGATCACCACTTTGGCGGCATCCTGGGCCGGGTCGACTTCAATGTTTTCAAGTATCGAAAGAAAGCTTACCCGCTGGGACGGATCCCGCGGCGCACGCACGGAAACCGAGGTGGCATCGTGGGCATAGGCCATGTCCGGGCCCAGACGATCATTCACCGCCTCAACCACCCGGCGAGCAGTCGTGAAATCCGGTCGCAGGAGATGAACGGTAATGGTGTCGCCCTCCGTAAACGGCGACAAGACCTCACGCTCGATGGTGGCGCCATTCGGGATACGGCCAACGCTGGGAATATTCACGGTAATCCTGGAACCATCCAACCCCTGGGCACCGAAGCCGCCAACCACCAGGCTGCCCTGGGCCACGGCATAAACCTTGTTGTCAGCGCCCTTCAGCGGAGTCATCAGCAAAGTGCCGCCGCGCAGGCTGTCTGCATTGCCAATGGAGGAAACCGTAATATCTATCTCCTGCCCGGCCTTGGCAAACGGTGGCAATGTGGCACTCACGGTTACCGCTGCAATATTGGTGAGTTTCGGGTTAACGCCCTCAGGCAAGGTAATACCGAACTGGTTCATCATGTTCCGGAAGGTCTGATTGGTGAACGGTGCCTTGTCGCCGGTTCCGTCAAGACCAACCACGAGTCCGTAGCCCACCAACTGGTTGTTCCTTACCCCTTTGATCCGGGACAGGTCCTTCAGCCGGTCCGCCATCACCGGTGCCGCACCCACCGTCAGGGCAAGTATCCAGACAAGAAAACGCCGCACGCTCATAGCAGCCACCACTCACTGTTAAAGAAACGGGCAAGCCAGCCCATCTGGTTGGCCTGGTCGAAGTCACCGGTACCGCCATAGGCGATACGGGCATCGGCAATACGGTTTGAGGCAACGGAATTGTCCGGCTGGATATCCCGGGGGCGAACCAGTCCGGTCAGACGGATGTACTCTTCACCATTGGTCAGCGACAGCCACTTTTCGCCCCGGATCCGCAACACGCCATTGGGCAGCACTTCAGTGACCGAGACGGTGATGCTGCCAGCAAGGCTGTTGCTCTGATCCGCGTCGGCCCTGGTTTTAAAATCGCGCTCATTGTTCAGTGACGTGCCGATCCCGAAGTTGCTCTTGCCCAGAATGTTTGGCTCCGGCAACTTGATTTCGTTATCCTTGATGATACGGGTGTCAGCATTCTTGCTGGCACGGGTGGACTCCTGGAGGGTCACTGTCAGTACATCACCCACGTTGAGCGCGACGGTATCCCCGTAAAAGTTATAGTTTCGGGAGACCTGGTAAATCGAACCAGACGCCCTGTCCCTCTGCATCATGGCCTGAGGGCGCACCGGTGCAAACTCGGGGTCATCCGGAATCGCCCGGGGCCGGCTCATGGCCGTGCAACCCTGTAGTAGGATCAGTACCACTAAGGTCGCCAGGGTACTGGCGCCCCGGTTTGTCCGGCTGGATGTCATCGGATTCACGACCTCACCTCTGGCGGCATTAGCCAATGTTGTTGGTAATGAACTGCAGCATCTGATCCGCTGTGGAAACCACTTTCGAGTTCATCTCGTAGGCGCGCTGGGTGGTAATCATGTTCACCAGTTCTTCCACGACCTCCACGTTGGAGGCCTCCAGGGAACCCTGTTCAATGGTGCCAAGCCCGAGCAGACCCGCCTGCCCCTCTATGGGGTTCCCGCTGGAAATGGTTTCCTTGAACAGGTTGTTTCCGATGGCCTGCAACCCCTGGGGATTGATGAAATCCACCAGGGTGATCTGGCCAACGTTCACCGGCGCTGCCTGGTCGTCCGTTATCGCCGTGACCGTGCCGTCGGTGCCAATGGTGATATTGGTGGCGTTATTGGGAACATTGATGGCCGGCTCCAGAAGGTACCCGTCCGGATTGACCACATCGCCGTTGACGTTCAGCTGGAACTGACCGTCCCGGGTGTAGGCAATCTGGCCATCCGGCAGCAGAATCTGCAGAAACCCCCGGCCGTTAATGGCCATGTCCAGCGGCTGCTCGGTAATCTGAAGGTTGCCCTGGGAGAACTGCTTGACCGTGCCCACAACCCGGACACCCGTACCCAGTTGCAGTCCGGAGGGCAGTTCGGAGTTCTGGGTGCTCAGGCCACCGGGTTGCCGGTTGATCTGGTACAGGAGGTCCTGGAAGACCGCCTTGTCCCGTTTGAAGCCGGTGGTGTTGACGTTGGCCAGGTTGTTGGAAATGGTGGACATGTTGATGTCCTGTGCGCTCAAACCGGTCTTGCTGACCCAAAGTGCTGGATTCATGCTGCTTACTCCATACCGGGGGGGGCAATCAGGCGGCCAGTTTTTGCCGCTTCAGGCCCGCCAGGCCACTGTGTTCGGTCGTTACTTAAAGGTTCTGCAACAGCCGTGCCGTTGCTTCGGAATTCTCGTTAGCGGTGGTCATTACCTTCACCTGCATTTCGTATTGCCGGGAAAGCTGCAGATTGGAAATCATCTCTTCCACCGCATTCACGTTGGAGCTCTCAAGAAACCCCGAGACCACTCTGAGGTTTGCATCCGGGGGCTCAGGACCATCGATTGCCTGGTCCGGTTTGCGGCGCACATGTCCGTCGAGGCCCTTCTCCAGAGCATCCGGTGGCGGGTTGACCAGCTTCATACGATCCACCTCAACCAACTGATTCGGCGGGCCGCCAACAGGAATAACAGAAATCGTGCCATCAGCGCCGATTTGCACGTTGTCGAAAGGCGGCAGTGCAACCGGTCCACCATTACCAAGCACAAGCTCACCAGTGCCCAGGCGCACCAGACCATTCACATCGATCTGAAGACTACCGCTGCGGGTAAACACCTCTTCGCCCTGATCATTCTGGATGGCAAGCCACCCTTCACCTTCAACCGCCACATCCAGTTTGCGGCCGGTATCGATAAGGGCGCCTGCGGAAAGGTCTGTGCCGGGTCGTTCTGTCATGGCATAGGCCCGGGTGGGATGGAATTCCCCAAAGACAGGCATGCTACGTGCCTGGGAGAAGTCCTTCTTGAAGCCGGTGGTGCTGACATTCGCCAGATTGTTGGCATGGGCTTGCTGGGCCAGCATGTTCTGCTTGGCGCCAGACATACCGATGTAGAGGGCTTTGTCCATGGGAAAACTCCTGCCGGAATTTTGACTGTTTCCAGTCTTGAAGCAGGAGTCATGCCACGTTCGCAAGTTCGCGAAATTAACGGAGGTTGATGATGGTCTGGGTGACCGCATTGGAGGTTTCGATGGTTTTGGCGTTGGCCTGGTAGTTACGCTGGGCAATGATCAGGTTCACCAGTTCAGCAGACAGATCCACGTTGGATTCCTCGACAGAGCTTGACGCAATGGAACCGAGGGTACCGGTGTCCGGTGCGCCGATGACAGGCTGGCCTGATTCAAAGGTTTCGACCCAGGAAGTATCCCCCACCGGAGACAGGCCATCGGTGTTGCTGAATGTGGCGAGCGCCACCTGACCAAGCGCATTGGATTGTCCGTTGGTGTACCGGGCGAATATGACACCAGCATCCGACACATCGAGGCCCGACAGGCGACCCGTGGTATAACCATTCTGCTGCTGGTCATTAACACCGAATGCCGCGCCGTATTGGGTGGCCTCGCTCAGATCCAGAACGAACGCGGAGCTGGTGGGCGGCTCCGGAATCGGGCTCACGACCGAGGCGGGGTCTGCAGGAGGGCCATCCGCCCCATTAGGGGCGCCACTTGGATCCTTGGGAACCCAGTCAGTCACGACAATCTCACCATTGGAATCACCATTGATGGAAGCCAGCTCGCCGTCCTGGTTGAATATGACGGTATAGGGAGTCTGATCCGTGCCCCCGACCGGCTCACCGTCTACCTGAAGATAAACAGACCACTGACTCTGGCCAACACCATTCCCGGGCGACGGCTCTTTGACATAGAACTGGGTCATCTCATGGGCGTTACCCAGGCTGTCGTAGATGGTGGTTGATGTGGCGTGGTTGTAGGTGCGCTGGTCAATGGGGTTAAAAGCGTTAATGCGCGTGGGTTGCGTATTGTTGTAGGTCGCCACAAACTGAGACCCCACGACATCAGAGGTCACAGTATCCACACTGCGATTTGTGCTTACCGCGATCTCTCCAACGGTGTTCTCAATCGGGTTCGTACTACTACCGTCTCCCCACTGAACGTCAAGCGGTTCACCCGAACTGTCCCTGACCACAAGATTGCCGCTATCCACATTGGCTGAGATGGAGTTATTACCGAAGCTGGAAATAACATTCGCCAGCTCATCGAGTGTCGTCACAGCGCTTACATTCAGGGGCTGACCATTGATCGAGAACTCCAGGCTACCAGACGCAATGGTATTGTTAAGAGTATCGCCGGTCGAGGCGCCATTGGCCGTCGAGTTTATTTCAGCTGTTGTGATACCGGACGCACTCACGCCGGAGGCTGCGGAGATAGCATCGGCAATCTGGCCCGCGGAGTTTATCGGGCTGGGAATAAGAACAGTCTCATCGGCTGAGCCGTCGGAATAGGAAAAAGTAAGCGTTTCACCTGCTGCAAAGTCGCCGGTCTGCAGAGAAAGGTCTCTCACTCTGCGCTCCAGCAAGGATTCACGGGAATCCAGATTCACATCGGTCTGCAGGTTCGTGGTCCTGCGCGGAGCCAGGTTGGCAGTCTCAATCTGCAGGTCTCCACGCACGCCAGACAAATTGCCATCACCATCAGCGGTATAACCCTGCACCTTCATGCCCTGGTTGTTGACCACAAAGCCGTCCTTGTCTACTCCAAACTGGCCGGCCCGGGAGTAGCGCACTTCGCCGCCATTGTTCAGAATAAAGAAGCCATCACCGTCAATTGCCATATCCAGGCCGTTATCAGTGAAGCTGATATTGCCCTGTCCGAAGGACTGTTTCACACCCTGAACCCGGACACCGTCCCCGATCGGGTTGGTGCCTGCGCTCAGGAAGCCACTGGCATAAAGATCGCCGAACTGGGCCTTGCTGCCTTTGAACCCCACGGTGCTGGCGTTGGCAATATTGTTACCGGTGACGTCCAGATCCACCGATGCCGCGCGAAGACCACTCAAACCCGTATTAAATCCCATGGCTCACCTCTTGGTGTTTCACCGGTATCAGTTAATTTGTTTTACATCAGACAGGGCGATGGAGCCCATGCCTGCGAGATTCAGGGTAATGGAGCCGCCCTGACCCAGGGACACGCTGTCAACATTGGCACTTACCATCGTACCCAACTGCTGCGGTCCATCCGGGTAGGAAGCATCGGCTACAATCCGGTAGGAGCCCGGCGGCAAGGGATTGCCGTTGCCGTCCTGGCCATCCCAGCGGAATGAGGTCACACCCGCCGGACTACTACCCATATCAATCTGTCGTACCAGCTCACCATTCTGTCCCTGGATCGAAAGCCGGAGCCCACCGGTCGAGGCCGGCAATTCAATAGTGCCGCTGATCTCACCATCCGCACCCAGAATCCCGATCTGGGAAGGGGCAAGCACGGTTTTGCCGACCATGGCAGAGGCCTGCAGCGCCTGGCTGGAACGGAACTGACCCACCACATCCTCAACCGTACCGGAAAGGTTCTGCATTTCCTCCAGCGAGCTGAACTGGGCCAGTTGGGAGATGAATTCACCGTTGTCCTGGGGTTCCAGCGGGTTCTGGTTCTTCAGCTGGGCCAGCATCAGTTCCATGAACTCGTTCCGACCCAACTCGCTGGTGCCCTGGCCGCCATTCTGTTGCTTCAGCTGGTACTGGCTCAGAACATCCGACGCGTCTGTTGCATTTACTGCAGTCATGTTGTGCTCCTCACCCTGTTACTGCTGACCGAGAGTCAGAATGCGCTGCATCATGGACTTGGCTGTGTTCATGACATCCACATTCATCTGGAAACTTCTGGACGACGACATCATGTCCGCCATCTCTTCAACCACATTCACATTGGGGTAGTAGACGTAGCCGTCCTCGTTGGCCGCCGGGTGATGGGGCTCGTAGCGCATCTGCAGCTCCGCATCACTTTCGACAATACCGTCAACCCTCACGCCGGCGCCCGGCCCCTCATCGGCAGCCATGGGCAAGCCTCCCTGCCCGGGATTCATCAGAGACTGCTGAATCGCCGAGAAAACCGGCTTCCTGGCGCGATAGGTTTCCCCCGTGCTGGAACTTGCCGTTTCTGCATTGGCAATGTTGGACGCGGTTGTATTCAGCCGCAGTGATTGCGCGGTCATGCCGGAACCGGCGATGTCAAAAATGCTGCCCAGTGACATGAAAATTCTCCTTCGCTAATCCTGTGACTGCGGCTTATTCGCCCTTGAGGGCTTTGGTCAAACCGCTGAACTTGCTGTTCAAAAACTGGAAGCTGGCCTGGAAATCCATGGCGTTGCGCATAAACCGGGTCTGCTCCTGCTGGGCGTCTACCGTATTGCCGTCAACCGACGGCTGATGGGGAACCCGATACATCAAATCGCTTTCCGACGCCGATGGCGAGGTATCCATGTGCGCGTCATGGGTTTTGGCCATCTGGAATCCGCTGACCTGCTCCTGGGCCTTCTGCATCATGGCCTGGAAATCCAGATCCCGCGCCTTGAAACCCGGGGTGTCGGCGTTTGCCAGGTTGTTTGCCAGAACTTCGGCACGTTTAACCCGCGCTTCAACCGCGTGTTGATGAATGCCCAGAGCCGAATCAAACGTAATTGCCATGTTGCCTCCCGAAAACTGCACTGGTATGCCGAGCTGTTTTTGCCGGCTGTGCTCTTTGACAGGACTAAAGCAAGCTGAATGCCAGATTTATGGTCAGGTGTTAATTTGTCAGGAAACCCAGTGTTGGCAGGCCCTGCAGAGAATCCGAGTAGCGGTTACGGGAAAGGAGAAAGGAAAAGGGCAAGAAAAAGCGGCAAGCTGCTTCCCCCGGCAGAAGCCGGGGGTATTCAACAAGGTCTCAGGGCCAATGACTCACAAACTCGTCCACCGCCGGTCTGGGCACAGACGGCTTGGATGCCGAGACCGTACCGGTGTAGAGAAAGCCAACAATCTGTTCATGCTCTTCCAGGCCCAACCCCTGGTGAACCGAGGAGTGGTAGGCAACGCCGCCTGTTCTCCACATCACGCCGAAACCGGCATCCTGAAGGGCAAGCTCAACAAAACTCATGCCGGCAGCTGCCGACATGACCTGCTCGATTTCCGGTACTTTGGGATGCGTCCTCGGCGACGCGATACCAACTATGACCATGGGTGCGCGAAGGGGGGCACGCCGGAGCTTCTCGATTTCTTTCTCATCGCTGTTATTGGCACAGGTGGACGCAAACAGCTCTCCCAGGGCTTCAAGGCCTTTACCCTCGATCACCAGATAGCGCCAGGGCCTGAGCAGTGCATGGTCCGGTGCACGCGCCGCGCAGGAAAAGGCCCTTTCGAGGGTTGTCGAATCCGGCGCGGGTGATTCCAGCCTCGGTTCAGAGGAGCGGTTCAGGAGGAAATCGGTAACTGCGGTCATATCTGCTCGCTGTTTAAAGACTGTTGAAATATAGGTACGAACACAATTCATGGCTGTGAATTGTGGGTTCTACGTAATGCTGTTAACCTTTAGTCGTAGTCGGGTCTAC
Organism: Marinobacter sp. CP1; assembly: GCF_001266795.1. Classification (NCBI taxonomy): domain Bacteria; kingdom Pseudomonadati; phylum Pseudomonadota; class Gammaproteobacteria; order Pseudomonadales; family Marinobacteraceae; genus Marinobacter; species Marinobacter sp. CP1. The sequence continues at coordinate 3,982,945 of NZ_CP011929.1, read as the reverse complement.
CAACAATTATAAATGACGCGGTCGTACAACGTTGAGTGGCAACACAATGAGCAACCAGCAAACCTTCAATAACTTTTCCGAATTTTATCCGTACTACCTCGAAGAGCACAGCGACGTCACCTGTCGCCGTTTGCATTTCGCTGGAAGTCTCCTGGTCCTGATAGTCGCCGTATGGGCTCTGGCTTCGGGCAAGCTGTTGTGGCTTCTGGCCTTGCCGGTCATAGGCTATGGCTTTGCGTGGGTTGGTCATTTCAAGTTTGAAAAAAATCGCCCCGCTACCTTCAAATATCCACTGTACAGCCTTATGGGTGACTGGGTCATGTTCCGCGACATGCTCATTGGCAGGATCCGTTTCTGAAATGATGAGTGCCCCGGCAGACCTGCGTAATGCCAGTAGCTCAGCTGGCAGAGCCCTCTCGTCCGAGGCGGCGGGCAACCCGATCGCCATTCCCCCGATGCCCGATTACAATGGCCGGGTACTGGCATACACCTCAACCGCCGCCATTATCGTAACCGGCGTTCTCCAGGGCGCCTTTCCGCAATGGCTTCTCTGGCTGGTTGCCGGGGCCCTCACCTGGCCCCACATCGCCCATGCCCTGACTCGCCGCACTTTCCTCAGGAATTCGCCACGCATCCGTCAGAAAATGCTGATATTTGATTGCGTGGTTGGTGGCGCTTTCATTGGTTGCATCGGGCTGATCGTCATCCCCTCCCTCGCCGTTGCACTGATGCTGATGTTCAGTTGCCTGATTGTTGGTGGTATCCGTCAGTGGGTCCTGGGCACCGGCTTCATGGCGGCCTCCATTGCGGGGGCGGTTGCGATCGTCGGCCCGGCAGACGGACCACACTCGCCCCTGCTGACCAGCATCGTGTCGATTTTATCCACCGGGCTTTATATTTGCGTTACGGCTTACTATTCCCACCAGCAGGCACGGGCGTTGATGCTGGCAAAGACCCAGATCCAGAACCAGCGGGAGCAGTCCATCGCGCTTTCACACAAACTGTCCAAATATCTCTCGCCTCAAGTCTGGCAGTCGATCTTCACCGGTGAGCGGGACGTGAGACTGGAAACCCAGCGCAAGAAACTGGCGGTGTTTTTCTCTGACATCAAAGGCTTCACCGAATTGTCTGAGGAAATGGAACCCGAAGCACTGACCGAACTGCTGAATCACTACTTCAATGAAATGTCGGAAGTTGCTCTCAAGTATGGCGGCACCATCGACAAGTTCGTTGGTGATTCCATCATGGTGTTCTTTGGCGATCCAACCAGCCGTGGCCAGAGGGAGGACGCATTTGCCTGTGTCTCCATGGCCATCGAGATGCGCAAGCATATGAAAATCATGCGGCAGAAATGGCGCAGCCAGGGCATCAAGACCCCGCTGGAAATCCGCATGGGAATAAGCACCGGTTATACAACGGTTGGTAACTTTGGCGCCGAGAACCGGATGGATTACACGATTATCGGCAAGGAAGTAAACCTGGCCAGCCGGCTTGAGTCCCTGGCGGAGCCGGGCGAAATCCTCGTTTCCTACGAAACCTTCGCGCTGATCAAGGACAAGATCATGTGCAGAGACAAGGGCGAGATTACCGTGAAGGGCTTTGTCAAGCCGGTGCCAATTTACGAAGTGGTCGACTTCCGGCGCGACATGGGGCCCAACCGAAGCTTCCTGGAACACGAACATAGCGGCTTCGCCATGTATCTCGATTCGGACAAGATCACCGAGAAAGAGCGGCAGGCCATCCTGACCGCTCTGGAAGATGCTGCAGATCGCCTGCGGCGGGAAGAGGATGTTTCCTGAGGCGCTTCCCTGCGCTCAAACAGAATCCTGCTACTGACGTATCAACCTTGGGCCGGCATCCCCGCCGGTTTCCGTGCTTCGCCACGGATTTATATCCAGCCCGCCCCGCCGTGTATACCGGGCAACCACGGTAAGCGACTCCGGGTTGCACCGCCCCATCAGATCGGTAAACACGGTTTCCACGCAATGCTCGTGGAAATCCTGTTTCTGCCGGAAGCTCACCACGTAACGCAACAAACCGCCCCGATCGATTTTCGGTCCGGTGTAGCTTATGAGGAGTGTCGCCCAGTCAGGCTGACCGGTTACCGGGCAGTTGCTCTTCAGCAGATGGGAGCAGAGCCGTTCTGTCACCACCTCCCCACTCGCTGAAAGCGCCTCAGGCGCGTATTCAAAAACCACTTCGCTGACCGGCTCGTCATCAATGAGCTCGAAGCCCTCCGGCCGGCCAATCGCTTCACCGGATTCGTCGACGCTCAACAGATTCACCTGAACAGCACCGCCGCAGGCGCTGGAAAGATCCTGGGTAATCACCTCCGCGACCTGCTCCCGAGAAGAGTAGACCGCCTGGTTCAACGAGTTCAGGTACAGCTTGAGCGATTTGGACTCAATGATTGCGGGCGAGGCCGCCGGAAAAACAATCTCCGCCCAGGCCACTTCCGGCACGCCGCTTGGACGCAGCCAGGAGATTTCCCAGGCCTGCCACAGATCCTCGCCAAACCAAGGCCAACGGCCATCCTCCAGACCAATGCGGCGGCGATTTTCCTCTCTCGCCACCGGGAAAAGCAGCCCAGGATCGTAGCTGTCCGGGTAGTCGCTTGTCTTGCCAAGCGGAGCGTCGTTAAGTGCCATAGTGGTTCCTGAAATCAGTGGCGAATGCCTTTACCACGCTCCAGCATTCTGAGAGCGATGAATGCCAGTACGGAGATGAAAACCAGAATCATACCAAGAGAAACAAACGGATTAACGTCTGACACGCCCAGAATGCCGTACCGGAAGCCGTTGACCATGTAGAGGATAGGGTTGGCCATGGATACGCCCTGCCAGAACCCCGGCAGTAAATCGATGCTGTAGAACACGCCGCCCAGATACGTCAACGGCGTCAATACGAACGTGGGCACAATGGAGATGTCATCAAACTTGGTCGCCAACATGGCGTTGATAAAGCCACCCAGGGCAAACAGTGCCGAAGTCAGAAATACCGTCAGAACCATCATGGGCAAGTTGTGGATGGACAGGCGGGTAAACGCCAGTGACAACAGCGTGACAATCAACCCGATGCCGAGGCCTCGCGCCATGCCACCTGTCACATAGCCGGCCAGGATCACCCAGTTCGGCACCGGCGACACCAGAAGCTCCTCGATGCTGCGCTGGAACTTCATGGAGAAAAACGAAGACACCACATTGGCGTAGGAACTAGTGATCACCGACATCATGATCAGCCCCGGCACAATGAAAGACATGTACTCGAAGCCGCCCATCTCCCCGATACGGGAGCCGATGAGGTTGCCGAAAATAATGAAATACAGGGTCATGGTGACCGCGGGCGGCAACAGGGTTTGCGCCCAGATGCGGGTAAACCGGCGTATCTCCCGGACAACGATGGTACTGAAGGCGGTAAAGAGCGCTTGTGGCGTCATGCGGCACCCTCCACGGTTTGAGTTGACTCCGCAGCGTTCTCTTCGACCATGCGAATAAACAGTTCCTCCAGCCGGTTGGCCTTGGTCCTCATGCTGACCACTTTGATGCCCAACCGTTCAAGCTCCACGAACACCTGGTTGAGCCCCTGCCCTTTCTGCACTTCCACCTCGAGAGCACCTTCTCCGTCCAATCGAGTCGGGAAACCATTCAGTTCAGGCGCGGCATCAAGGGTCTTCTCGGTGTCCAGAACAAAGGTTTCCAGGCTTAGTTGCTGCAGCAGGGCCTTTTTGCTGGTGTTTTTCAGAATCTTGCCGTGATCGATAATGGCAATATTGCGGCAAAGGGCTTCCGCTTCCTCCAGATAATGGGTCGTCAGGATAATGGTGGTGCCCTGACGATTCATTTCTTCCAGAAAGGTCCACATGGACCGACGAAGTTCAATATCTACGCCGGCAGTCGGCTCGTCCAGGATCAACAGTTTGGGCTCATGAACCAGGGCCCGGGCAATCATCAGACGACGCTTCATACCTCCGGAGAGCATGCGTGCCGGGGTGTCCCGCTTCTCCCAGAGTCCGAGCTTTTTCAGATACTTTTCAGCCGACGCCGAGGCCTGTTTAAGAGGAATTCCGTAGTAGCCGGCCTGGGTGGTGACAATGTCGAAGACCTTTTCGAACTGGTTGAAGTTGAACTCCTGCGGCACAACACCAAGGTTCAACTTGGCATCCGAGAGATGGGTGTCGGTGTCATATCCGAACACCCGCACCTTTCCGGCTGTTTTGTTAACCAGGGAGCAAACAATACCCAGGGTGGTCGATTTGCCTGCCCCATTGGGCCCCAGCAAGGCAAAGAAGTCCCCCTCGGCGACGTGCAGATCAATCCCCTTGAGAGCCTTGAAGCCGTCACCATAGGTTTTGGTGAGGCCCTCAATTTCCAGTGCATTGGTCATAACTCATCCCGATTCGGTGAAAAACGGCAAAGAACGGCCCTCGCCGCCAGCCAGAATTTAGATTGCTATTTATTGTGACAAAGTCGCTGATTTCAAGGCCCTTATCGGCCGGAGGCATGCCCGGACCAATAACGGAAACTGCGACAGGAATCCCGATATGAGGCAAATCACGCCCCTATAATGCGGTTACAACAATTTACAAAAGAGGCTGCTGCACCCCGGGTGCAGGCGCGCTGAAACGAAGGGAATGTACGTTCAACCATGAGATCCGTTCACCGCACCCGACTTACGTTCACCCTGCTGGGCACACTTGCTCTCTCCGGCTGTCTGGATGACGGCGGAGGCTCCGGCGACGACAGGAGCACCGGCCGAGTCAATTTCAATGGTTTTAACGGTCTTTCCTATCAGACTGCCAGTCAGTCCGGCACCACCAACGCAGCGGGAGAATTCCGCTACTACCCCGGCGAAACCCTCACGTTCAGGGTTGGAGACCTGCCGCTGGTTAGCGATGTACCGGCCAGGCAATACGTAACCCTGCTCGAATTTTTCGAGACCACCCGCACAGGGCTGCAAACGCCAATGGTGGATGATGAGGGATTGAGCACCCACACGCTGACTGAGCAAAACGTTCTGGAGAATACAACGCTGATGAACCTGTCCCGGTTCCTGATGCTCCTGAACTGGAGCCAGAATGTCGCTGAGGGCGACGGTATCGATATCCGCGACCGGGTTATTACGCAGTTGAACGCGGCCCTTCCGGGCCTGACAGCGCCGATTGATTTCAGTGTCAGCGAATCCGAATTCACGGCCAACAACCCGATGTCCCCCGCCAACCAGCTGCTTGCCGCGATCTGTTTTTACCCCGAGGACGATGAACTCTGTGAAGAGCCGCCAACCCAGGAGGAAATCGACAACGCACCGCCACGACCGGAGAATGATGAAGATCGCGATCCTGACATTGAATACAGTGAAGACCTGCAGGCCAAAAAGGACCGAATCGAAAACGCCGTGCGAACCATGGAAGACATCGATTCGGAGGATGCCCAGACCTATCTCACCCGGGAACTCAAGGCGATCAGTACAACCGTCGCAAACCGATATTTCCTGGATGAAGACGTTGCCAGTCATCCGGCCACTGATACAGCTTTGAAGCAGGTTGCGGTTCGGAAAATCTGGGGCGGACTTTCCCTGGCGGAGCTGGAGGCCATCAGCACACGCCCGCAGGATATCCAGATAAATTCAGCCGACTGGCAGAGCGGAGAGGTTGAGTATTTTGTCGCTGGTCCCTCCGGCGGTGAGTCCGAGCTGCTGCTCAGCTTCCGTCCGGAGGATACCTATCGGTGGGTTCGCAAACAGCTGCGAGTGCTTATCCGCTGATCAGGCGCGAGAGGCTCCAGCGTGATTCCACGCCGGTCACGTCGTAATAGGAAGGATCGAGGCCTTCCGTACCGTGCGGCAGACAATCGCGAACCCGCACGGTTTCTGGCGCTTCCTTGCCTTCGTTATATCTGGCCAGATCAATAATTTTGGCTGTTTTCAACGGCCTTGAGGCAGCATCGGTCATTACCATTACCCGCGGCCACAAACGGCGCTCAGGGGAATGGGAAACCACAATACCGCGCTGACCATCGGTCAGCTCGACCAGACTCCCGGTGGGATAGATACCGATCGCCTGGATGAAATTCTCGACCAGGTCCTCCTGGAACTCGATATTGCGCATCTCATAGAGCAGCGTGACCGCTTTTGCCGGTGTCATCGGCTCGGCATGAGACCGGGGCGCTATCAACGATTCGAAAAATTCCGCGATACCGGCAACCTTGGCCAGCAATGGAATCCGATCGCCGCGGACACCCTCCGGAAAGCCGGAACCGTTATGACGTTCCCGATGCCCCTGAACCACACTCAGCACGGCACGGGAGAGCCCGCCGTTTTCAAGCATCCTGACTCCACGGCCAACGTAACTCCGGTAGGTCAGATACTCCTCTGAGCTTAACTGGCCTTCCCGCGCCAGCAACTCGGCAGGCAGCGTGGTCTTGCCCACCTGGGACAGCAGGCAACCCAGGCCCAAATGGTTCAGCAGCCCCTCGTTCAACCCGAGATGGCGTCCACACACCAGGGCCCAGACAGAGGTATTCAATGCATGCCGGTACAGGTAGCTATCGTGGGCACGGGTGCGACTGAGCCACAATAGAGCGTCTGGCTGGCGAACAACGCTACTCACCATTTTGCTGGTGATCGCAGCGATCGGCCGGAGATCGGGCACGCCATCGGCACGAAGTGTCTCGAAAAGCTGATCCAGCGCGCCTTCCATATCGTCAAGCAGGCGCTTTGAGGTTTTCATTTCCTTCTTGAGACTGGTAACGGTTTCATACGTCACTGGCTCGCGAATACTCAGGGGCGGCAACTGGAGTTGCTCCCGCCCACCCCTGCGCTTGCCTTGCAATGTTCCGAAAGCCGGCTTGCTTCCGCCTTTTACCTCTTTGGATTCCCTTGCTTCCGCCACATCGACCAGAACCCATTTGCAGTGGGATACCAGTGCACGAATGTCATCCTGGGACCGGATATGGAAACCCTGAATCGGAAAGGGGGTCTGATGCCATGGCCTGTCCAGATCAGACACGAACATGCCCACTTCCAGATCATGAACTGCGACTTTTTTCTGTTGGACACCCACGGGCCACCTCACACAACAAACTTTTCGATAGCTACCATTCTGACCGAACCGCCGGAAGACACAATTACAATATCGTATCGCCAGGTAACCCAAACGCGACAAAACGTAACGCTAATGTTCAACAGGAAACAAAATGTAGCAACGTGATGGGAGTCACATATCAACGTCAGAAAGTGTCACTCTGCGTCACATACCGATTCATCAAATTCAGGCAATCGGGACCGCATTGAACCCCGCGGCGCCTTCCGGATATAAACCGTGTACGGAACTGATGATGCTCGCAGATAGTCAAGGTTCAGGGCGTCATCACCCTCACCCTCTGCCAAGACGGCAGGGGTACAGGACACCAGCAACTCCAGTTTCCCTTCTATTTCTGCAATACGGGCATCCGGATCCGCCGGATTGATGGACATGCAGCGGGTTGAGCCGCTTGCCGGCTGCCCCGTCTGCGCCACCAGATCCCGGCCCGCTTCGCCACAGGCACGAATACCCTCGCCGCAGGCACTCGCCTCTTCGTCATCGCGGAGGCGCCAGACACGGTCGCTGCACTGGGTTTCCAGCTTCACGGGCGTGGCTTTATCGCCGGCAAACCACCAACCAGGATACTCCGCGCTTTGCCAGGACAGCCGCACGTGTCTTGGCTCACCGGATGAATTCTCAGCCGGAAACATCGCAAAATGTGAGTAATAGCTCGCACAGCCCGATACGGAAACCAGGACAAGGCTTGCAATAATTGGCTTGTAAGCTCTGGAAAAGACTGAAAAGATCATCTGGCTGTTGCATCCCTGACAGCGGTTGGTTGAACACTGCCATTATCCACGGCAGGGGCATTCAATCCGTCTATCAGTCACCATTTTGATCAAACTGGAGGCCGTACCCGTCGTTGGTTTTGCGCACGACCACCATTTCAAGTATCGGTGCTGGAACAGGTAGCCCCTGCACCTGCACGGTAACTGTGTCGCCGAGGTTTGGCGCAAATGGCTCAGTGTCCACAACGATGAAAACACCGCCGTCGGAGATATCGCGGGTCGAGAATATGAACTCGCCGAGCTCCTCGTGAACCACCTTTACTTTCGCACTCATTGCCGTGCGTATGTGCTCTCTTCGATCGTTCCCATCCATTTGAGGATTCCACTACTTTTTGCATAGTTTTTAAAGTCTTCCGAAGCATAACACCATTTTCAGAAAAATATGCCAACGGAGAGATTGACTCTGGAGTCAATGGAAATGAGAATGGTTGGCGTTTTTAAAAACTTGCCGATCCTGGCAAAGCAAATTAATACCGGAAACACCCGAAAGGATGGGAATATGCGAATGAAACTGGCTGCTACCGCAGCAATCGCCCTCTCTGCCATGCCCATGGCCGCCTCCGCAGATGGCGAGGTCAATATCTACTCATACCGTCAGGCATATCTGCTCGAACCCCTGCTGAACGCTTTTGAACAGGAAACCGGCATCCAGAGCAACGTGGTCTTTGCCAAACAGGGTCTGGCCGAGCGACTGGAGCGCGAGGGTCGCAACAGCCCGGCAGATTTGGTGATGACCGTTGATATTTCCCGCCTCAACGAGCTGGTAGAACGTGATCTCGTTCAGAACGTCGACAACGAGACTCTGGAAGAGAACATTCCGGAAAACCTGCGCCATCCCGAGGGCAAGTGGTTTGCCCTGACCGCCCGCGGGCGCCTGATCTTCGTTTCCAAGGACCGCGTGGAAGAAGGTGAGATCACCACCTACGAACAACTGGCAGACGACAAGTGGAACAACCGTATCTGTACTCGCAGCGGCAAGCACCCCTACAACATCGCCCTGTTCTCCTCCATGATCGCACACCATGGTGAAGCCGAAACCGAGAAGTGGCTGGAAGGCCTGAAAGACAATCTGGCCCGCAAACCCCAGGGTGGCGACCGCGACCAGATCAAGGCTATTGCCGAGGGCGTATGCGACGTCTCCATTGGTAACAGCTACTACTATGGCAATATGCTGCAGGATGAGAACCAGCGGCCGATTGCCGAACAGGTACGGCTTGTATTTCCGAACGCCGAAGGCCGGGGCACTCACGTAAATATCAGTGGTATTTCACTGACCAAGAGCGCGCCTAACCGCGAGAACGCCATCAAACTGATGGAATTCCTGTCTTCACCGAAAGCCCAGCGTATCTACGCTGAGGCAAACACGGAATACCCGGCAAACCCGGAGGTTAAGCCTTCCGGACTGGTTGCCGAGTGGGGTGAGATCAACCCCGACAACCTGTCACTGCAGGAGATTGCAGATAACCGCAATGCCGCAGTCAAACTGGTTGACCGCGTCGATTACGACGGCGAGTAATCGCCAACAGTGAGGGTGGTTTGACCACCCTCACATGCCCTTTGGCGGGCGCTTCCCTCTTCCGGTATGACACCAGTCGTTGCAGGCATCAGGTCAGGTGACTACAATCTGCAGCCTTCAATTGGACAGACTCCACATCCAGGCGCAGGGACACTATGAGCGAGGCCGCAACCAGCGTTAATCCAGGGCTATCCCAGCCCCTGCTGGCTAAGCGTACCTCTCCAAAATGGATGATCAGCGCACTTCTGACCACCGCCATCGTCGCCCTTCCGGTTCTCTCCGTTATTTTTCTGGCGTTTTTTCCCGAAGAGAACATCTGGCCACACCTGATCGAAACCACCCTTCCCCGGTACCTGACAACCACGCTCAAACTGATGATTGGGGTGGGTGCCCTTACCCTGGTTATAGGCCTGGCGTCGGCCTGGGCGGTCACCATGTGCGAGTTTCCGGGTCGCAAATTCTTTGAGTGGGCGATGCTGCTACCATTTGCAGTGCCCGCCTACGTTATTGCCTATGTGTACACAAGCCTCCTGGACTACGCTGGCCCCGTTCAGGGTGCCTTGCGAGACCTGTTCGGCTGGAGCAGTGCCGCAGACTACTGGTTCCCGGAAATTCGCAGCCTCGAAGGCGCCACGCTGATGATCGGGCTGGTCTTGTATCCCTACGTTTACCTTCTGGCCCGCGCCGCCTTTCTGGAACAGTCCCCGTCTCTGTTCGCGGTCAGCCGCAGTCTCGGCCACTCCGCGCTGAGCACGTTCTTCAGGGTGGTTCTGCCCATCGCCCGACCGGCGGTAGCCGTCGGCCTTTCCCTGGTGCTGATGGAAACCCTGAACGATTTTGGTACCGTGGACTTCTTTGCCGTCCAGACCCTGACCGCTGGCCTGTTTGATACCTGGATGAACCTCGGCAACCTCGGCGGGGCAGCTCAAATAGCCACCACAATGCTGATCTTCGTGGTGATCCTGGTTACCCTGGAACGGTATTCCCGCAGACGCCAGCAACAGTTCGCAGCGCGGGACAACCGTGAGCCGATCCAGCGCTTCACCATGTCCTTCCCGCGCCAGATGATTTGCGTAGCGGTTTGCGCCTTACCGGTTCTGTTCGGTTTCGTGATTCCCGGTGCAACCCTCGGGCTCTATGCGTGGGAATACTTCGGTGAAAGCTGGAACCCGGATTTTGTCCGAAACACCTTCAACAGCCTTTTCCTCTCTGGCACGGCAGCCCTCACCACTCTGCTGATTGGTGTCACGCTCGCCTACAGCCGCCGACTGCACAACACCCGCAAGATGCAGGTACTGATGCGCCTTTCCAGCCTGGGCTATGCCATGCCCGGCGCCGTGCTGGCTGTTGGTGTGATTGTGCCCCTGGCAGGTTTTGACAACTGGCTGGATAGCCTGATGCGGGACGTATTCGGAATCAGCACGGGCCTGTTACTGAGTGGCTCGGCCTTCGCCCTGGTGTTTGCCTACACCGTGCGATTCCTTGCCGTTTCGGCCGGTAGCGTGGAGAGTGCGTTGCAGAAGATTACCCCGAGCATGGACATGGCGTCCCGCTCTCTGGGCCACACCCCGGGCAACACCCTGGTCAGGGTTCACTTGCCAATGTTGCGAGGCACATTGGTAACAGCGGCCCTGGTGGTTTTCGTCGATTGCATGAAGGAATTGCCGGCCACCCTGATACTCAGGCCGTTCAACTTCGAGACACTGGCGACCTACGTGTACCAGTTCGCCTCTGACGAGCGCCTGTACCACAGCGCCCTGCCCGCCCTGATTATTGTTCTGGCTGGCATCATTCCGATTATTCTGATGAGCCGCTCAATCTCCAACAGCCGGTCAATTGCCTGACCAGCTCAGAACGTTACCCGGGATTTCACATCCTGAACCACGAACCGCCCCTGGAAAACCGCCACAGGATCCCCCTCAGGCATTGTGTTTGGTTCGCCGCAAAAAACCTCTGCCGTCAGATCCAGCCGACCCTTGCCATGCCGGGCCAGACTCTTGCGAAAACGTTCCGGTACCTCCTCACCGGGCAGGCGGCAGATCACATAGAAATCGGAAGACACGGGCTCGAGGTAGTCGATATTCCCGCTCTGCACCACCACATTGCCCTTTAAGCCAAGATCCCATAGTGCCAATTCAGTCAGGCCCCAGGCCGCAGTAACCGCCGCAGAGTACACGCTGCCTCCGAACCCCGTACCCTGGTGGTTCTTGTTGGGTTCCAGCGGCGCACTGAGCAGCAGCGAATGGCCATCCCAGGAATGCAATTGAATCCCCAACGCCCGGGAAAGGGGAATTTCGTCCTGGATACGCTTCTGGAAAAGGGACAACTGGCTCATAACATCCTCCTGATATTCATCCAGTTTAGGCCCGCTTACTCCTTTTCCCTATGCGACTTACGTCGGTTTTTTCCGGCACAAAAAAGCCCGGCAGAGCCGGGCCATAACATCTTCATTTTGAATCGGGCGTTTTACTGCCAGATAACCGGCTGACGCTGTGCATACCAGTTCTCCACTTGCTCCTGATACGCATCCTCAACCACATTGCGCTTGAGCTTCATGGTCGGCGTGAGGAAGCTGTTCTCGATCGACCACTCGTCGCTCATTACGGTGATAAACGCCAGCTGTTCGTGGGGATCCACGGTCTTGTTCACATCGGCAATCAGCTTCTTGAAGCTCTCTTCGATTTCCTTACGGAAGGCTTCATCCGCCATTTTCGGCCGGGACTCCTCGGCCAGCATCACCAGCGCGTGGGGCTGGGTCTGATTGGCACCGGAGACACACACCATCTCGATGGCATCGTGGGACATCAGACGGTTCTCAATGGGTGCAGGCGCAATATACTTGCCCTTGCTGGTCTTGAAGATTTCCTTGATGCGACCGGTGATCTTGAGCCGGCCCATCTCATCAATTTCACCCTTGTCGCCAGTCTTCAGGAAGCCATCCTCGGTGAAGGTCTCCCGGGTTTTCTCTTCGTCCTTGTAGTAGCCCATCATGGTGGCCGGGCTCTTGATCTGGATCTCTCCCTCCGGGCTGATGCGGGTTTCAACCCCCGGCGCGGACTCACCGACGTAACCGGTTCTTGAGCGCCCTGGCTTGCTCATGTGGGAGTAGGCAAAGTTTTCAGACATGCCATAGCCCTCAAGCAACTCGAGACCAAGGTTGCGGTACCAGTCCAGAACGTCGCTCGCCAGGGGGGCCGAGCCACTGCCTGCCAGCTTGACCTTGTCCAGGCCCAGACCCTTCAGGATTTTCTTCTTGATCAGTTTGTTGACCACCGGAATCTTCAGCAGCCGGTCCAGCTTCTTTTTCGGCAGCTTCTGAAGCACACCGTGCTGGAATTTCACCCACAGGCGCGGTACCGAGAGGAACAGAGTTGGCTGGGCACGCTGCAAATCCTGCACGAAAGTATCCAGAGATTCCGCAAAATACAGATGGAAGCCGGCATACAGCGATGCCAGCTCAACAAAGGTGCGTTCGAATACGTGAGCCAGCGGCAGGTACGACAACATGCGCTCCTCGGAGCTCACGCCGAGTACCTCCATGCCCCCCTCTGCCGCATAGGCCATATTGTAAAAGCTGAGCATGACGCCCTTGGGTTTCCCGGTGCTACCGGAGGTGTAAACGATGGTGGCCAGTTCGTCGGCATCACGCTTAACATTTTCTTCCAGAGGCGGATACTTGGCGACAATATCGTCCCAGGTTTCGAAATCATTGGGAGGGCTCAGCGGGAAGGAGATGCAACGCACGGATTCCGGCACGCCCGGTTTCATCATGTCCCAATCGTCCAGCTTGCCGACAAACACCACCTCGCACTCGGCGTGGTTCAGGATGTAGTTAACGGTGTCGGCATTCAGGGTGGGATACAGCGGAACGGAAATGTGACCGGCCATCCAGATGGCCCAGTCGGTCATGATCCAGTGGGCGCAGTTCTTGGAGATCAGGCCGATGCGGCTCTTCTCAGGGAGGTTCAGCGATTTGAGGTAAGACGCCATGCGCCGCGCCTCATCCACCGCCCGACCCCAGGTGTAGTCGACGGTTTTGCCGTCGCCAATGGGCTGGGTCATGTAAACGGAGTTCGCCTTGGCCTTCTCCCAGTGATAAACCATATCCAGGGGAAGCTTGTTTGTTGTGTCCATGGACCTTCCTTGCAGTTCGTTATTCGAGTTATAGATGACTTATTATTAGACTTTCGTAGGGTATTTCAACATAGTATGAGCGGTCAAAACGTGACACAAGCAAAATAATTTCCAACTGCATCTATTGCAACCCAAACGCCGCCACCGGCAACATCCCCTACCCCTTGAACCCCTTGCCTGTGGTAAACTTCCGCCCCTTCAGATTCGCAACATATCAGTTAACCTACCCGGAGATGGGCATATGGCCAAGACAACCCTGCGCACCCTGTTCGGTGCCACCCTGCTGGCGCTGGCAACACTTGTTCAGGCACAGGAACCCCGCGTTGTAGCCATCACACAGATTGTGGAACACCCGGCACTGGACGCCGTCTACCAGGGCATAAAAGATGAACTCGCCGAGCGCGGCTTCAAAGAGGGCGACAACCTCGAAGTGATGCACGAAAGTGCCCAGGGCAACTCTGCCATTGCTTCCCAGATTGCCCGCAAATTCGTTGGTGAGAGTCCCGACGTGATCGTGGCGATTGCAACGCCTTCCGCGCAAACCGTTGCCGCTGCGGCCCGCAATACACCGGTGATTTTCTCCGCTGTGACCGACCCGCTTGGTGCCAAGCTGGTAAGCAATCTGGAGGCGCCTGGCGCAAACATTACCGGCGTAAGCGACATGCTGCCCATCGACAAACACCTGGACATGCTGCAGCGCGTAATGCCCGATGCCAAACGCATTGGCACGGTGTACAACCCGGGCGAAGCCAATGCCGTTTCCCTGGTGGAACTGCTCGAAGAGCGCCTCGCGGCGCGTGGTCTTGAACTGGTAAAAGGCGCTGCCACCAAAACTTCCGAGGTTCTGGGCGCGGCCCGCTCCCTGGTGGGTAAAGCAGACGCCATCTACCTGACCACAGACAATACCGTGATCAGTGCTGCCGAAGCCGTTATCTCTGTTGGTGAACGCGCCAGTATTCCGGTATTCGCGGCGGACACCGCTACCGTTGAGCGCGGTGCCGTTGCAGCACTCGGGTTTGATTACTACGACCATGGCCGCCAGACCGGCGTGATGGTTGCCCGGGTATTGAATGGCGAGAAACCCGGCGAAATGGCGGTTGAAACCATGGAGAAGCTGGACCTGTTCGTGAACCCGGCCGCCGCAGAGCGCATGGGCATCACCCTGTCAGATGATGTGATCGCAGACGCGAAGAAAGTGATCGACAGCGCCAAGTAATCCCCCTGAACCCAACGGGCGGCCCTCACGAGGGGCTGCCCGTTTTATCATTGGTGATACCCGACCATGCTGAGTAACATCGCTCTTTATGGTGCCATTGAGACCGGACTGATCTACGGCCTGGTCGCCTTCGGCATCTACCTCTCCTTCCGGGTGCTGGATTTCCCGGATCTCACTGTAGATGGCAGCTTTCCCCTCGGTGCTGCCGTTGCCGCCGTACTGATCATTGAAGGCTGGAACCCGTGGCTGGCCACAGGCTGTGCCGTCATGGCCGGCATGGCCGCAGGCGCGGTAACAGCACTGCTGAATGTGAAACTCAACATTCTTAATCTGCTGGCCTCGATCCTGACCATGATTGCGCTCTATTCAGTCAACCTGCGCATCATGGGCCGTCCGAACGTGGCCCTGCTGACCGAAGAAACCGTGCTGACGCCCTGGTACGACCTGGATCTGGCCTACCATCAGGTACCGGTGCTTCTGTTCGTTATTGTGGTCTTTGTTGCCCTTATCCTCCTGTGGCGTTTCATGAAATCCGAAACCGGCCTGGCCATGCGAGCCACTGGCGCCAACGCCAGAATGGCCCGGGCACAGGGCATCGCCACCGGCGCCATGATTGTTCTCGGCGTTGCCGTTTCCAACGGCCTTGTCGGACTTGCCGGTGCGCTCTTCGCCCAGAGCCAGGGTGCAGCCGATGTCACCATGGGCGTAGGGGTGATCGTCATTGGCCTTGCCTCCCTGATTGGCGGTGAAGCCGTGGTGACTCCCTCAACCGTGGTACGCGCGCTCATCGCATGCGTGGTGGGCGCAATCATCTACCGACTGGCCATTGCCTTCGCTCTGAATGCGGATTTCCTGGGACTGCAGGCCCAGGATCTGAACCTGATTACCGCGGTTCTGGTTACCCTGGCCATCGTTTTGCCCGGCGTACGTTCATCCATTGCCGGCAAACTTTCCCGAAACAAGGCCTAAGGAGGCGACATGATCAGTGCAACCGATCTCCGGCTCACCTTTGGCAAAGGCACACCGCTGGAAAACCCCGCGCTCCGGGGCATGAGCCTGACCGTCAACCAGGGCGAGTTTGTTACGGTTATTGGCAGCAACGGCGCCGGCAAATCCACCTTTCTGAATGCCCTCGCCGGCGAAGTGCTGGTAGACAGCGGCCAGATCATCGTGGACAACCTGGACGTCACCAAACTGCCGACCCACAAACGGGCCGGCCGTGTTGCCCGGGTATTCCAGGACCCATTGGCCGGTACCTGCGAGGGCCTCAGCATCGAGGAAAACCTTGCCCTGGCCATCAAACGTGGCCAACGCCGCGGCCTCACCAGCGCCGTAAAGAAGCAGTACATGGAAAAATTCAGGGACAGCCTTTCGTCCCTGAATCTGGGCCTGGAAAAACGTCTTGGCGACAAGATGGGCCTGCTCTCAGGGGGTCAGCGCCAGGCCGTGAGCCTGCTGATGGCGAGCCTCACACCTTCGAGCATCCTGCTGCTGGACGAACACACGGCCGCGCTGGACCCGAAAACCGCTGCATTCGTGCTGGAACTCACCACCAAGATCATCGAAGAGCAGAAGCTCACCGCACTGATGGTAACCCACAGCATGAAGCAGGCACTGGAAGTCGGCAGCCGCACAGTGATGCTACACCAGGGCCAGGTGGTATTCGATATCGCGGGCAAAGACCGCGAAGGTCTGGAGGTGAAGGATCTGCTCGGGCTGTTTGAAAAGCAGCGTGGGCTGGAAGTGGACGACGACAGCCTGTTGCTGGGCTGATAAAAAAACGGGGCCAGACTGGCCCCCGTTTCCCCTCCGGGCCCGCTTGTTTTTGTCACTTTTCGACCGGAATCGCACAATTCGCTATTGACACCACATCCTCACAAAACCACAACATGTAGTGGTTTTGAACCTTTAGCCCCAAACCGCTGTTTTAGAAAAAATTTCCCGGATTCAAGCCGATTTTGATTGATTTTCTTTGCCCCGAAGCGCCTATCAATAGTTGCGTTCTTATTCACAGAACACTATATCCTGTTATACTCGTTTCGGATTCAACCCATATATAGTGGTTAAAAAGAAAACAGGCCCAAGGCCAAACAGACGATTCTCAAGGGGTATGGCGCCGCCGGTATAAGGACTGGCGCCATCAAAAGAAGACATACCGGAAGACAGAGGGTGGAAATGAACGCTAAGGCACAGGCAGTGGTAACGACAATCCCGATGCAGGAAGCCTCGATCGACATCTGGCACAGCAAATATCAGCTGAAGACCAAGACCGGCGAGCCCGTAGACAAGGACATCAACGCAACCTACGAACGTGTTGCCAAAGCCCTTGCCGAGGTGGAAAACAAATCCGTACGCACCCAGCACATGAAGAACTTCATCTGGGCCCTGCAGAACGGCGCCATTCCCGCCGGCCGGATTACCTCCAATGCTGGTGCTGAAGCACACAAGCCGGCAACCTCCACCATTAACTGCACCGTTTCCGGCACCGTTCAGGACTCCATGAACGACATCCTGGAAAAGAACCACGAAGCCGGCCTTACCCTCAAGGCAGGTTGTGGTATCGGTTATGAGTTCTCCACCCTGCGCCCGAAAGGCGCGTACGTGGCCGGTGCCGGGGCAACCACCTCCGGCCCGCTATCGTTCATGGATATCTTCGATCGCATGTGCTTTACCGTGTCCTCCGCCGGTGGCCGCCGTGGCGCCCAGATGGCCACTTTCGATGTGCACCACCCGGACGTGATCGACTTCATCCAGGCCAAGCGTGAAGACGGCCGCCTGCGTCAGTTCAACCTCTCGCTGCTTATCACCGAAGACTTCATTGAAGCCGTGCGCAACGGTGACGACTGGCACCTCTCCTTCCCTGTTACCCAGAAGGAAGTGGAAGACGAGAAGCTGGACCTGAGCGACGAGAGCCAGTTCGTATACCGTGATTTCCCGGAGCAGAAAGGCTACGTGGTGAACGGTGAAGGCAAGGTTGCCTGCCGCATCTACCGCACCCTGAAAGCCCAGTTCATCTGGGACACCATCATGACCAGCACTTACGACTACGCCGAGCCGGGATTCATCCTGATCGACAAGGTCAACCAGATGAACAACAACTGGTTCTGCGAAGACATCCGCGCCACCAACCCCTGCGGTGAGCAGCCCCTGCCCCCGTATGGCAGCTGCCTGCTGGGCTCGGTGAACCTGACCATGTTCGTGGACTACCCGTTCACCGACAAGGCCAGCTTCAACTACGAGAAGTACCGCAAGGTGGTGGGTATCTTCACCCGCATGCTGGACAACGTGGTAGAGATCAACGGCCTGCCGCTGGCCGAGCAGCGCCACGAAATCACCTACAAGCGCCGCCACGGCATGGGCATCCTGGGCCTGGGTTCCACCCTCGCCATGCTGCGCATGCCTTATGGTTCTGCAGAATCCGTACAGTTCACCGAAGAAGTTGTGCGTGAAATGGCCGTGGAAGGCTGGCGCCAGTCCCTCGCCCTGGCCGAGGAAAAAGGCGTTGCTCCGATTATGGACGACGAGTTTGAAATTACTCCGAAAATGCTCACCAGGTGCCCGCAGCTGTCTGAAGACGGCTACAAACTGGGCGACAAGGTGAAAGGCCGCATCCTGCACGCCAAGTACAGCAAGTACATGCAGCAGATTGCCAATGTGGAGCCGAAGCTGGTGGAAGAACTGGCCGAGAAAGGTGGCCGCTTTACCCACCACACCTCCATCGCGCCGACCGGCACCATCAGCCTGTCTCTGGCCAATAACGCCAGTAACGGCATCGAGCCGAGCTTCTCGCACCACTATGCGCGTAACATCATCCGCGAAGGCCGCAAGACGAAAGAGAAGGTAGACGTATTTTCCTTCGAGCTGCTCGCATATCGTCATATGGTGAACCCGGGCGCCATGCCGTTCTCCGATGACGAGGACAAGAAGCTGCCGGCCTACTTCACCACCTCCGACGACGTAACACCGTCGCAGCACGTGGACATCCAGGCCGCCGCCCAGAAGTGGGTAGATTCCTCGATTTCCAAAACCGCGAACGTTCCGACAGACTTCGCCTACCAGGACTTCAAGGACATTTACCTCTACGCCTACGACATGGGCCTGAAGGGTTGCACCACTTTCCGCTTCAACCCGGAAGCCTTCCAGGGCGTACTGGTTAAGGAAAAAGACCTCGAGAACACATTGTACGAGTTCACCCTGGACGATGGCAGCAAGGTCACCCTCAAGGGCAACGAGCAGGTAGAGTACGACGGCGAAATCCACAACGCCGCCAACCTGTTTGACGCGCTTAAAGAAGGCACCTACGGCAAGTACTGATCCGGGAACCGACACAGGAAAACGAACATGACAGTTAAAATCAGCAACAAAATCGTCGGCTACCGCGTAAAGAAGGCCGACCCCGAAGCTACTGAACACCAGGGACCGGTGCACGCAGAAACCAAGCCCGTTCAGATGAACGAATACATCGAACGGCCGGACTTCCTGCTGGGCACCACCTACAAGATCAAGCCGCCGGTGGCTGAGCACGCGATGTACATCACCATCAACGACATCCTGCTCAACGAAGGCACCGATCACGAAAGCCGGCAGCCGTACGAAGTGTTCATCAACTCCAAGTCGATGGAACACTTCCAGTGGGTTATCGCCCTCACCCGCGTTATCTCTGCGGTATTCCGCAAGGGTGGCGACGTAACCTTCCTGGTGGAAGAGCTTCGCAGCGTGTACGACCCCAACGGCGGCTACTTCAAGAAAGGCGGCGTATTCATGCCTTCCCTGGTCGCTGAAATCGGCGCCGTGATTGAGAAGCACCTGAAGGCCATCGGCCTGCTGGAAAGCGAGGAAATGAGCGAAACCACCAAGCGCATCCTCGCTGAAAAGCGCGCCGAGTTCGAAGCCAGCCACAGCACGGCCACGAACGACGAAAAAGCCGACGACTACCCACCCAACGCCACCATGTGCGGCAAGTGCAGCACCAAGGCGGTGATTGTGATGGACGGGTGTGCCACTTGCCTCTCTTGCGGCGACAGCAAGTGCGGTTGAGGTGATTGACTGCAATGAGTGACGGAAGGCCTGGAGTGAAAGCTTCGGGCCTTTTTATTTGGTGGGCTGGAAAAGTGATCGGTTTGATCGAAAAGTCGGTGATACCAGGAAACCGGTCGTGGTGATCGTTTTTATCGAAGCTCTGAGAAAGGTTTGGACTTCAGGGCATTGAATCTGAAGCACTTTTGGTTAGAGTCGGAAGTGGTCAGAGCGGATATTTGGTCGGGGAATATGATCATCGCGACCACTATACAAATGTTATGGCTACAAGGAAGTCGAGTGAAAACGAAAGTTTATCTATCCATTTTTGCCAGCCTCATACTGGCAGTCCTTGTCAGCGCACTCGGCGAATCTTTTGGCGAGGCACTGGCAGAGCACGTAAGCAAAGAGACTGCTGAATTGGCATTGGATGGCAGGTCAATATCAGATCTTTCCCGAGAAGAAGCCAACGCGTTGATGCGCGATTCGGAATTTGGTGACCGCTTGGTCGCAGCTAAGAAAGAGGTAACTGACGAGTACTGGTGGTATTTCGGCGCGAACTTCGCTATCCAAATATTACTAATTCTCGTCATTTGCTTGGTTTGCGGAAAATATGTAATTCATACGGTGACCAAGCATTCGAGGCCATAACCAGGCGGTCAACCGGACACCAAAAGCGTGGCGCTTTTGGTTCCCTCCGCTGCGCTCCGGCGCCGGTTACCATCAGCGTTAAATTTTTTGCCGCACCCTCGTAGACTATGTTGTAATACATTGTAGTAGCCAAACTCGAGGGTATAGTCATGAGCGTCACCACGGTTCGCCTTCAAGCAGAAGTTGAACAGCACCTGGAAGCAATTGCTGGCAGGTTGCACCGGAGCAAAGGTTGGGTAATTAACCAAGCATTATCGGAGTACATAGAAAAGCAGCAGCTGGAGCAAGAGCGCTGGAAACAGACCTTAGAAGCAATGGAGTCCGCTGCACAAGGCAAGGTTGTTGATGCCCGCGAGGTTCACAGCTGGCTTAATAGTTGGGGAACCGACAACGAGCAGGATGCACCGAGGTCAGGTAAGTGAAACTGGTTTACACGGACGAAGCCATTGAAGATTTACAGCGCCTCAGGGAGTTCATTGCAGTCCACAATCCTTCGGCGGCAGCCCGGATCGCCACCGAACTGGTTGGCAAAATCGAATTGCTTCCTGATTTTCCCAAGATGGGCACACCAGTTGAAATGGCACCGGTGCCTGACTCTGTTCGAGATATGGTCTTCGGGAAATATGTCGTTCGATATTCGCTCCATCCCAGTGCCATCATCATTCTCCGGGTATGGCATGGCCTTGAAGGTGAGCGGTAGTAATTTAACCAGGCGCGTCACTCGGATGCCTTTGTCTCCGCTGCGCTGCGACAAAGGCACCGGTGCGCTTCAGCGTTATGACCACAAGGAAGTCGAGTGAAGAAGAAGGTTTATCTGTCCATTTTTGCCAGCCTAATTTTGGCAGTGTTTGTCAGCGCCGCAGGCGGAAGTTATGGGCGAGCACTGACAGAGCACGTTAATAAAGAGGCTATTGAATTAGCGTTAGATGGCAGGTCCATATCAGATCTTTCCCGAGAAGAGGGCAATGCATTGAGGCGCTCTCCGGAATTTTTGGACCGCTTGGTCGCAGCTAAGGAAGAGGTATCTGACCAGTACTGGTGGTATTTCGCCGCGAACCTCCCCATCCAAATTTTACTAATGCTCGTCATTTGCTTGGTTTGCGGAAAATTTGTAATTCATACGGTGACTAAGCATGCGAGGCCATAACCAGGCGGTCAACCGGACGCCAAAAGCGTGGCGCTTTTGGTGCCCTCCGCTAGCGCTCCGGCGCCGGTTACCTCGGCGTTAAGCAGTCAGTCACGTGTAGGTTAGACAAGGAGATGACCATGCCAGCAACTCACGAGATTACATGCATCAACAAGAGTGATCGTCAAAATCCACATGAGCGCATTACTCATATTGGGGGTAAGGCCGGCGGAGAAAATGGGGGTGGGCCTTGGAAGATTACCCAAGAGAAAGCCATAGACGGCATTGAGGCTGGAACTTGGGCCTTCTATGTCACGAAGAACGGCAGCAGAGTAAATGTGGTAGTGGCTACTAGTCGATATGGAAACAAGTATCTGAAGACTGAAGCTGATGGCGAGCAACCAAATAACCTTTTAAGCCTGCCAGAATGTCGCTGAGTCAGATGCTTAACAAATAGTTGTAGTACGTTCAGGGCCTCCGGCCCTGCACCGGACGCCCATTTCGCTGTGCTACATGGGCACCGCTAAACAAGGGCGTTAAGTGTCAAAGGATTGATCGATGAAAGGTGAATGTCTCTGCGGAAACGTGAAGTTCGAAATTGAAGGGGAGATTCGAAACCTCTATCAATGTCATTGTTCGTTGTGCCGCAAAGCCACTGGAGCGGCAGCTAATGCTGCTACGTTTGTGCAGGCCGCTGCTTTTCGCTGGGTGTCGGGCGAGAGTGAGATTAGGTCCTACAACAAGCCCAGCGGTTTCCGAAGCGATTTTTGTTCGGTGTGTGGGAGTCCGGTTCCCAATAGCCTGAGAGACAGCGGAATGGTTTGGGTTCCTGCCGGCTTGCTTGATGAACCAGTCGCTTCGAGGATATCTGTTCATCTCCATACAATGTCTGCTGCCGCTTGGGAGCAAGAGTCTGCCGAGTGTGTTCGACTGGACGGTGGGCCTGACAGCCTGGAATCACTTAACAAGTTGTTGTAGTTCGTTCCGGCCTACGGCCTCCACCGGACGCCCCTGTCGGGGCGCCGCTAAACAAAAGCGTTATGTGGTGCCAACCATGCTAAAATTGCCGGTTTTGAACAATGTTTAATCACGGATAGCCAGGACGCTACTTATCACAGAAAGGAACTCTCACCATGAGCAATCTGATTGCCGCCTGCGTCGGCGATATGCACGTTTGCCCGATCAAAGGGCACGGCTCTTCCCCCATCATGCCAAACGGCTCCAGCATCCTTGTTGAAGGTAAACCTATCGCTCGCGTTGGTGATGTCACCGGCTGTGGTGCGGTTATTACTCAAGGCTACCCGTTGGCGTTAGCCGATGGTATGCCGGTGGCATACCTTGGCAGCCCCACCAGTCATGGTGGTTCCATTGTCAGCGGTAATCCACGAGTGATTTTGGGTGTCGCCACGAATACGGCACCGGTTGTGGACTTCGCCATGGCTGGTGCGCTGGATGACAAAGGCCAGCTTACCCCTGCCGCCAAAGAGTTGCTGGACAAAGATCCGCAGGAGTTTGTGCGCAAAGCTGCGCAGAAAGGCGCGTTGATTGACGAAGGTGTTTCTGACGAATCGCCAGAGGATTCGCCCGAAGAAGAGAACCGTCCTAAGGTCCGGGTGGAGGCTGGCATCTTTTTCGATGGCACCGGCAACAACCGCGATAACACACAGACGTACCAGCGACAGATGGACGATTGTCTTACGGCCAATGCGGCTGGGGCCATCTCCGAGGACGAGTGCAGTGCCGAACTGTCGCAGGTGATGGAAGGCAGTTACCTCAGTGCGGAAACCAATGTCTCCAAGCTGGAGCGAATGTATCAGCAGGGTCAATTCCAGAGTGAGGAATGGAAGGAAGCTCACCGCATCTCGACCTACGTTTCCGGTGTTGGCACCAAGTCCGGCGAATCGGATGATGGTCCCAGCATGGGGCTTGGACTTGGTGAGCAAGGCATACTCAAGAAAATTGACCAAGGCAGCGAGGCGCTGGCGGCTGATATCATCCGTTTTGTGAGTGACCCCATCGACGAACTCGTGCTTGACGTTTTCGGCTTCAGCCGTGGCGCGGCTACGGCCCGCCATTTCATCAGCCGGGAAGTTCAGGATGAAGGCGGTGCGCTGGCCGCCGCGTTTAAACAGCAGGGCATACCCTGGGCGAAGAAGATCACCGTTCGCTTTGTAGGTCTTTTCGATACCGTTGCGGGGATTGCCGATCTCGGCAATTTGGACTTCTCTGCACACGATGCAGAAACCGGACGCATCAACGTCAACCTGCGGCCGGAGGATGCTGAACGGGTGGTTCAGTTTGCCGCGCGGGATGAGCGCCGGCACAACTTCTCACTGAACAGCCTGCGAGGTGAATCCGGCGATTTGCCGGAGCACTTCAGCGAATGGGTGCTTCCGGGTGTTCACTCTGATATTGGCGGCGGTTACCCGGATCGCTTTCGAGAACGGGTTGAAGCTCGTCCGCCCTTGGTTGTCAAAGGAAAGGATCGCCGCAATCCCGAAGCCAGTTTTGAATTCTCCCGCATGTTGCAGGAACGTGCGCTGATCAAACACGAGGGTTGGATCGGGCCACTGAACCCACTCGCCACACTTGAAATTGAACAGGAACGCCCACCCGGTTTGCGTGGTGGCGACATTACGCTTCGCCTTTGGCTGGACCGCGAGGTTCTTAGTGAGTACTCCCGTATTCCGCTGTATCTGATGCACAAATTGGCGGTGGATGCTGGTGTGCCATTCGATCCTATACCTACGGAAAGCCCTCAGCTGGTTTTGCCGCCGGAACTAATGACTATCGCCAGAAATCTCGCGGCCCACGTCTGGCATGGCAGCCCGCTATTGATGACTCCGGAATCTAACGCGCTACTGAAACAGCGATATATTCATCATTCCGATCACTATCTGCAGCTTGGCCCGTTGTACCCTTTCAAGCCCGGCAAGTATGGCCGTCGAACTGTCCATCCGAATAAAGGGCAATGGAGTGAGGGGCAATACCATGAGTGTTAAAACGCTTGCCATTAGCTTCTGTGTTCTGGTGCTACTGGGGTGTTCGGATCAGAGCAAATCGGAAGGACCAGCGTATGGCCCAGACCCTACTTACCGAAGTATCTCCGTTGTCGTACCTCAGCACTACGATGCGTGGGTTGAGACCTTTATCCTGGAATCGGTATCGGGGGAAATCGGTTGGCGGGCACCTATCGGGATAATCACCTGCTGTTGGAAACATCCGTCGGGCAAAAACGCGGAGTGGCAGGCAATGCCGGGGCTTGTGCTCATCAAGTGGTTCTCGTTTGCTGAGCAGCAATCTTACCGGGCGTTGATCCAGCTTGAGAATGCCCGCGAGATTGAGGAGAAAATGAAAGAAATCGCTCCGATTGAACGCTACGGTAAAACCTTTGACATGCCTCTCAACGACCTGACGTTTGGTCTGGCGCCGGGCGGCACGGTGGTTGTCTGGATCATGAACGGCGCGGAAAATGCGATTGAGGTGGGGCGTTACGAGGCCTCAGAAATAGAAACACACCCAGAGCATTACCGTGAAATCACTGAACGCTATAATCGTGACAGTCGAGATTATATTGAGAAGCACGGTATACCGATTGATGGCTGGTAATTGTCCGTCATCGGTTGAGGTTGGGAGTAAGTCACCACATAACCAAGCGCGTCAACGGGACCGCTTTGTTCCGCTGCCGCTCCACAAATCGGCCCGTTACGCCAGCGTTATCTGCATTAGGTGTTCTATGGAGATCAGTTTGGACGAGAAAGTAAAGCGGTGGGTAGAGAAAGAAGGGTACCCATTAGAATTTTCAACTGCCCACAAGTTTAAGAAAAGAAGGTTCTCCGTTGAGCAGAGTTATTTTGCAAAAGATGAAAATGGCAAAGCCCGAGAGGTTGATGTTCTAGCAACTGCCAATGTTCCAATCGGCCGCTCTTTTCTCCGAATTAAGCATGTAGTTGAATGCAAATGGAGTAAAGACAAACCTTGGGTGTTATTTAAAGACGAAAAACGTTTTGCCACTTCCGCTTTGGCAGCTCAGCTTATCTCTTCATCGGCTGGCCAAGCGATAGCTTGGGCCGCCGCTGGCAATGAGGAATTTAAAGAGCTGGGCATGTTTAAGGGGGAGGGATTTTCTTTTTCAGGGCGACAAGCCTTTTCAAAAGGTAATGACCTTTTTTACCAAGCTGTTCAGGGGGTTGTATCCAACTGCCTAAATATTACTAGGTTTTATGACGAGTACGAATTTGCGCCAGAAGATCATATGCTGGCAGTCATCACTCTTCCATTAATTGTGATTGAGGGAGGTCTTCACGAAGCTACATATGCTCCTGAAAGCGACGAATTACAACTGAATAGTATTAATCATGCTCGATTGCGCTGGAAAGGAAATGAAAGGCGGCAATTGAATACGGTAATTGACGTAGTAACATCAGATTACCTTGATACTTTCCTTGATACTTTCCTTGATACCCGTGAAAAAGAGTTAGAGGTTCTCGTTAGTTGCTTCGGAGAAGCCTTACAGCAACTGATTAAGTGTTTCCAAGAAAAAACTGAGAAATATTTAGTAGTTAGAGAAGGTGCTAGGGGTATTTCTGGTAGGCCAAACTTATTACGGAAGCTTAGCAAGCTATCAACACCTAACAAAAAGCTGCAAACGGACGCATCTGACGATGCGCCGTTCAGCTAGGCGTTATACCCAAGGATTAAGCAATGAGTTCGTACGGAACGTTGATCTTCTTCTGTGGGAAGATGGGAGCCGGCAAAAGCACCCTGTCTGGCAAAATCGCTCGTGAGCGGGGAGCCGTGCTTATTTCAGAGGATGAATGGCTGGCCGCTCTGTTCCCCGGCGAGATCAATGATTTCAATGATTACATTCGTTACTCATCTCGGCTCAAGCCAGTGCTGAAATCACACGTCGAGCAAGTGCTCTTGGCTGGCACCTCTGTGGTCCTGGACTTTCCTGGCAACACCCGCAAGCAAAGAGCCTGGTTCAAGGATATCTACTCGCAACACGGCATACCTCATGAGCTGTACTATTTGTCGGTAGACGATGAAGTTTGTTTAAAACAGCTGAAACAGCGACAGAAAGAACAACCTGAACGAGCACAGTTCGACACGGAGGAGGTCTTTAGAATGGTGACGGGTTACTTTGAACCGCCTGAAGAGTCGGAGGCATTCAACCTCCAGATTGTTACGGGCTAGTCCGCATAACGAGTGACTGCTGCAGGATCCAACTGCGTCGGCGCTCCGTTTCTATCCAGACAGACCTGGAAATGCCAGCGTGGCGGCTCTGGTTTGAGCCGCCACGCCATTACCCGCTCCTCTCAATCAATCAGACCCATTTTGGCCATCTGGAATGGGAGGAACTTCCTTTCGTTAACCAAAGTCACAACATCGAGCTCATTAATGAGGCTGGGGTTCAAATACCTGTAAGTCCACCGATAATCGAACCCGTTTTCTGCCGCCTCATAGCGATCCAACAAGATACGGACATGCCCAATGCCGGCCATACGGATCGCCATGTAACAGAGAGCGCAAGGCTCTCCTGAAGCAATCAACGTCGCCCCTTTCAAAGAGACGCTATTTTCATTCCGTGAAGCGTCCCTTATCGCCTGTATTTCTGCGTGTGCGGTACAATCCAGATGGTCGGCAACCTGATTTACCCCCTTGCCGACAACGTCTCCATCTTGATTGACGATCACAGCGGAAAACGGCAAACCACCGGCTTTTACATTGCTAATAGCCAGATCAATGGCGCTTTCGCCACAGGTTGCCAGACGCTCTTCATCAATTCGGTCACGCATCGGTGACCTCATTTCTTGACGATAACGCCGGGGCTGAAAGGCTCAGCTCTGAAGCAAGGCTCTCGGCTCGAGCTTTGGCGTTGGCGACTGACACGCGGTGCCGCTCGTCGCCAAATTCCTGATATTCAGCGGTGACTTCGTAAATGGTGTCCACCCCGAGGTATTTGCTCAACGTTCTGAGGTGCGGCACCAGGTGGCCAGACTCTTCTCTTATTCCGCCTTTTTCAAAGCCAAACTCTCCGCTGGAGGTCACGATGATCAATGTCTTACCGGAGAGCAGAGGCTGCAGCGGGAAGTCCCCTCGTTCGAGATCGAAATCAAACGTTTTGCCGATACGTACGATCTGATCGAACCAGGCTTTTAGCTGAGCCGGCATACCGTAGTTGTACATGGGTGAGGAGATCACAATAACGTCGGCTGCTGAGACCTCAGCGATAAGTGTATCAGAGAGTGCCAGTGTCTCCTGCTGCGCCGGGGTCCTATCTTGCTCCGGGGTAAACACCGCGCCAATCCAATCCTGAGTGATGAAAGCGGGTGGGTTCACGCCAACATCACGATAGATATATTCATCCTCAGGCCGGTTCTGTTTCCAGGTATCAATGAATCGGCGGGCGACATTTTTCGAGATGGAATCGTGATCCGGGTTCGGGTTTGTCGCGGCTCTGACGCTTGAATCAATGTGTAATAGTGTGCTCATGTTCATTTCCTTGGCTGATTGATGACAGGAGCTAGTTTGTGGCGCTGGATGGACTTGCACAAACGGAAAAATTACACTTGCAGATGAATTAAACTCATCCAAACGTTCATGAACTCGTGATTGACCTGGAGATTCACATTGCAGGTGTCATTACAGGCGCTGAAAGCCTTTGAGTCGGCTGCCCGCCGGGGTAGTTTCAAGTTGGCGGCAGAAGAACTTTCGCTGACGCCGACAGCCATCTCACACCATATTGGCAACCTGGAAAACCGATTGAATGTGAGCCTGTTTCATCGGCAAGGAAGACGGATATCCTTGACGGGAACGGGTATCCGATTAGCCAAAGCGACCTCGGAAGGGTTTCGGAAAATCGACAGCGCTTTGGAAGAGGTGGTGAAGGCAGGCAATACAGTCAGGGTGACGACGACATCATCCTTGGCAGCGATGGTGCTGATCCCTTCCCAGCACGATTTCGAACAAGCCAACCCCGAGATTTCTGTGGAAATATCGACCGGCGAGTCGGTCGACAGCCAAACCTACATCATTCCCATTCGATTCGGGGATGTCTCAGTTGCTGAGCCTTCTGATGTCATTCGATTTGAGTCATTCAATGTATTTGGTGCCTATGGAATGACGCCTCCCTCCTGGGAAAATGCCCCTTTAACCCTTTTTACCACGGAGTGGAAAAACCAAGCGTTACCGGCCCCTCCCCTCGCCGATTGGTTAGAAAAAAATGGACTGCAGGGGGCAAATATCCAACTCAAAACGTTTGATCAGGAGCTTTTCGGGATCCAACAGGCTATGGCAGGCAACGGGCTGGTGTTCTGCTCTACAACGCTCGTCGAACGGCTGTTGAAGGCCAACGTTCTGCAGCACTTCGACACGCAATCGGTAACATCAGATTTGTGCTATTACGTTCCAGGTAGGGATAGCTTCGAAACGAGGAGTGCGGCCAAATTCCTGAATTGGATCGAAGATATCCTGAACCAGTAATACATACAGTCATTTTCATTTTTCATGGACATCAGCCCAATAAAAACCGGAGAACGCCAATGACCGCCTACGTGATCGGCAACATCACCGTAAAAGACCCCGAGAAATGGGCAGAATACCGCAGCCTTGTTCCGGAAACGCTGGTTCCCTGGGATGGGGAGCTGGTGCTTCGGGGTACACGGGCAAAGGTGCTGAGTGGGCAATACCGGCACACCGATACGGTGGTTATCCGCTTTCCCAATGCGGATTCCGCCACCGATTGGCACAATTCCCCTGCCTATCAGGCATTGGTGCCGTTACGCACCCAGGCAGCGGATGTGGATCTGGTGACTTTCGAGGCCGATTAATAACTACTGCCACCACCAGCACCCTGGCGCCTATACTGGACAGCAAACCAACAGAGAAGCGCCATGGAAAACAATTCAACAAGCCTGAGCATGACCGTCCTGATGACGCCGGACAAAGCCAATTTCTCTGGCAATGTGCACGGCGGCACCCTGCTGAAGTACCTGGATGAAGTCGCCTATGCCTGCGCCAGCCGTTACGCCGGGACGTATGTCGTTACTCTGTCCGTCGACCAGGTGATGTTCCTCCAACCCATCCAAATTGGCGAGCTGGTCACCTTTCTGGCCAGCGTGAACTACACCGGCCGTACCTCCATGGAGATCGGCATCAAGGTGGTTACCGAGAACATCCGCGACAAGTTGGTTCGCCATAGCAACAGCTGCTTTTTTACCATGGTGGCGGTTGATGACAACGGTAAAGCCGTCGCCGTGCCGCAGCTGGTTCCACGTACCGATGATCAGATCCGGCGATTTGCCAACGGTAAGGAGCGCCGCGCCATTCGTGCCGAACTGGAGGAACGCTACAGGGAGCTGCATAAAAAATGAGTCCGGCGCAAATAACTGAAGCAGATCTATTTTTTCGAATTTGAACGTGACTTGGTCGCAGTAGATTTACTCGCTCTCGCAATGATCATTTGCTAACGTGCAAAGCGTCCAGGAGGACGTGATCTCTCAGTAAACAAAAGGAATTGGATCATGGATCACAGTGACCGTGAGTATGTCTCCGCTGCCATCAACTTTTTCTGGGGCGATGGCACGGCCTCACCTGAATCCGTCAATGAACGATCCGCTGAGGTCGTCTATACCGCAGTAACCGAGTCGCAATCGTGCTCAGCTTCCATGGACCTGGTTCCCAGACCGAGCGGCGGCAAGCCAGGAATCTCCTATATCGTGAAACAAGTGGCTGGCATCGGTAAAAACATCGCTTCCGGTAACAGTCAGACTTATTACATTTGCAAGCTGCAAGTCAGCCAGAATTTCCGCTCTGAAATCCACATGGCACTAAAGGGAATTTGAGATGTTCAAGATTGGATTGATCGCTGTTGCTTTAAGTTTGTCCGTTGCTGTTCATGCCGGTAACCGAATCGAGCTTTTGTACTCGGACTTGAGATTCAGCATTCCGGCAGGTTTCGCCGCTGTTGGCGATATTGGCGACAGCCAGAACATGTTGATCTTCCGATACGGCGACGAGCTAGGTAAACGATTCCTGGCATTCGCAGACATGACCCACGATGAAACGTTGGAATACGGCTGCCCAGCGGCCACTTTCTTCGAGGCTGTTTTCTTTGAGACAGCTGCAGCCGATTGTGACCAGACGTTGATCGGGGCCGTGCACGAGAATTTTGTCAGCGGCAGAGATGTCGCCACCTGGACGCAGGATTCCTATTCACTCGCCTACTCCGACCACGGGAACAAAGCCTTCCTCTTTGTGATCGGCAAAGATGCAAAGCTGCTAAAGATTGACTCCGATTTTCTTGATGGCGAATCCCTCAAGCGCATCGCTGAAGACATTTAATTCCAGCAACAAATAAATCAAGGAAGATTATGAGACTATCCCCCCTCCCCCTCGTCGTTCTCTGCCTGTTTATGGGCTTCACCTTCTGGGTGATGGCCGGCGCCGAGCAATCGCTCCTCGCATTCGGCGCCCAGTTGATGTCGAGCCCCGATACCGCACAGGTTGTTATCGATCTCTACATTCTCGCGGTATTGGCTTGCATCTGGATGTACCAGGATGCCAAACGTCGAGGCAAAGGATTGGGTTACCTGGTTCCGTTTTTCGTTCTGACAGCAGTGTTTGTCTCCGCAGGGCCCTTGCTGTATCTGGTTCTTCGAGGTGGGCGCGAGACTGAAGCCGGTAGGCTTTAACCGTTCGCATCAGCCAAATCAGCGTCGGCCATCTTTGAGCACCCGAGCTACAATGCTAACGTTGAGTGGTTTCAGTCAGCCAGACTTCGGAGGGCCCCATGGCAGGCGGATGGTCTCGTGATGGTGCGGTTCAGGAACAGATCGACGCAAGCGTTGAGGATGAAATCCAGCGCGCACGCAGCCAGTTGGCCAAAGGCGAAAGTGCCGAGGAATGTGATGAGTGCGGAGCACCAATTCCAGAGGCCCGGCGCAAGGCCATTCCCGGTGTTCGTTTGTGCATTGACTGCCAGTCGGCCCATGAAAAGGAGCGCAGCCAGTCTGGCGGCATCAATCGCAGAGGCAGCAAGGACAGCCAGCTGCGATAGAGACGGCCCACAAAGTAGCCTGGGCGGCGGTTAAAGAGGAATATCGCAAGGAGGGCGACAGGTGGGTCAAAGGCAAATCCCAAGAATGAATCGCCATAGCACACCCTCCCGGACTAGCGTTTGAATATGGACATTTCAATCGAACCGGGGCGGGCTGATCATCTTGATGGCATTCACGCTCTGGTCCTCGAATGGGGTTACACAGCCAGCAGGCTCCGAACGAAAGCATGGCTCGAGGCAATCGCTAACTCTCCCGACCATCAGCTTTTCGTCGCCCTTTCCGGGGGTTCGGTCGTCGGATGGATAGCAGTGGAAAAGCGCCTGTTCCTCAGCGAGCTGTTTGTCGCGGAAATTACAGGCCTGGTTGTAGGCTCCCGGGCACGGAGGGCTGGTATCGGCCAGCTATTGGTCCAGTCTGCTGAAGACTGGTCCAGCTCTATGGGACTCCCGCGGGTGGTGGTACGCTCTAATGTAACGCGCCTGGAGTCTCATGGCTTTTATCCGGCGGTTGGTTATACGCAATCCAAAACAACGCATGTCTACACCAAAGACCTCAAGCAGCCCGGATCGGAGCCCTGAACGCCCCGGCCTGAAAAACGGCGCTCTCCCAGCAAAGGAAACTGCATGAAAATCTATGGCGATACCCAATCCGGGAACTGCTACAAGGTTCAGCTCGTTTGCCAACTGCTGAACATCGACCACCAGTGGATTGATGTCGACATTCTGGCGGGCGACACAAAATCCGATGATTTTTTGAAAAAGAACCCGAATGGCAAGATTCCTCTGCTGGAGCTGGATAGTGGCGAGACGCTGTCAGAGTCCAACGCCATCATCAACTACCTCGCGTTCGGCTCTGATCTGTACCCGAATGACCGCCTCGCTCAGGCCCGCGTTCTGCAATGGCAGTTCTTCGAACAATACAGCCATGAGCCGTTTATCGCCGTTGCGCGCTTCATCAACAAGTACCTGGGACTGCCGGCAGACAAAGCCGACGAGTATGCCGCCAAGCAAACCGGCGGGCACAAGGCCTTGCAGGTGATGGAGCAACAACTGGCAGAGACGCCATTCCTGGCGGGTGAGAAGGTCACTACTGCAGATATCTCACTCTATGCATACACCCACGTCGCGGATGAGGGTGGTTTTGAGCTGGAAGCCTACCCTGCGATTCGCGCATGGCTGGATCGGGTTGCGGCATTACCGAATTTCAGGCCTATGGTTTAGAAGTGCGCGGTAATTACT
Source organism: Marinobacter sp. CP1 (assembly GCF_001266795.1). Taxonomy (NCBI): domain Bacteria; kingdom Pseudomonadati; phylum Pseudomonadota; class Gammaproteobacteria; order Pseudomonadales; family Marinobacteraceae; genus Marinobacter; species Marinobacter sp. CP1. Next base: position 3,950,121 of record NZ_CP011929.1, on the reverse strand, counting down.
CTCCTATCCCCATGTAAATCGTAAAGACTGGTTCACAAAGCGTCATAAATACGGCTTTTTATCGGTACAAAGGAAAATCCCCGTGCCTGAACTGAAAACCATCGGTCTGTTTCTCGTTACCGCGCTGGCTGAAATCGTTGGCTGCTACCTACCCTATCTCTGGCTTCGCGAGGGAAAGAGCATCTGGCTTCTGGTACCCGGGGCCCTGAGCCTGGCGGCATTTGCCTGGTTACTTTCCCTGCATCCTACTGCCGCCGGTCGGGTTTATGCGGCCTACGGCGGTGTGTATATCTTTATGGCCATTCTCTGGCTTTGGGCTATTGATGGTATCCGGCCAACCGTTTGGGATCTGGTGGGATCCGGCGTAGCACTGCTCGGCATGGCGATCATCATGTTTGCGCCTAGAGGCGCATAAATCTGCATCGCGTACCCGATAATCACCACAGATCTGCTTAAGCCGTGACCTCCTCTCGGCGCGCTGACGTACAGTAGTCATATGATCGACGTTCCACTTACCAAAACGAAGACGCTAGCGCCTCCTTACACTATGCAACGCTTTTCATATTGGCTTTTCGCACTGCTGCTCCTGGTGACCCCGCCAAGCCACTCAGAGACGGCCGACTGGCAAACAGAGGTGTCCAGAGAGGCTGCAAACCTTGAGCGCCTTCACTCCTTGATTGTTGTCCATGAGGGCCAGGAAGTTCTGGCATTGGATTTGAAGAGTGCCGGGCTCGACACGCCAACCAACATCAAATCTCTTTCAAAGACAGTACTCGCCGCGCTGGTGGGTATCGGCATCGAAAAAGGTGTGTTCGAGGGAACCAATCAACCGGTTGTTGAAACGCTCGGTGACCGCATACCCGCCTCCGCCACCGAGGGCGTAGACCGGATAACTCTGGGGCACCTGCTGTCTTTGCAGGCTGGGTTGCAGCGGACATCTGGCCGTTACTATGGCCCCTGGGTGAACAGCGATAACTGGGTGCACCATGTGCTCACCCGGCCGTTCGTGGATGAGCCGGGAGGTCGCATGCTCTACTCCACCGGCAGCAGCCACCTGCTCTCGGCGGCGCTCACCGAAAGCGCCGGGCGCAGCACGCTCGACCTGGCGCGGGAATGGTTGGGCGAGCCACTGAATATAACCATTCCTGCCTGGGGCCGGGACCCCCAGGGGATCTATTTTGGTGGCAATAATATGGCTCTTTCGCCAAGGGACCTGGCAAAAATCGGCGAGCTTTATCGCAATGAAGGCCGCCTTGGTGATCGGCGCCTGTTTCCGGAAAACTGGGTGCGGGAGTCCTGGATTGAACGCGGAAGGTCCGCCTACACAGATGATCCCTATGGCTATGGCTGGTTCCAGCAGCCGCTCGCCGGCGAAATGGGGTATTACGGGCGTGGGTACGGAGGCCAGGTACTGTATGTGATGCCCGCTCGCAAACTGACCGTGGTGATGACCTCTGACCCTACCCCTCCCTCGCCGGGTTCAGCCTTTTTGCGCCGCCAGTTCCAGTTAATTGAGGAGCACATAATTCCTGCCTTGGAAAACTGAAGCGGCCGCCACGCATACGTTTCCTCAACTATACTCACTGGTGGCGAATACCAAGGAGGAAACGAAATGAACAGGATCGCAATTACACTGTTTTCAGCTCTGTTGATCGCGCCAGTAGCAGCGATTGCAGAGAGCATGAAGTCTGAGGCGCCGGCCAACGCTGGCGTGTATTTCGTGCAACCAACTGACGGCGCAACCGTAAACGAAACCTTCAAAGTCGTCTTTGGTCTGCGGAACATGGGCGTAGCACCTGCTGGCGTGGAAAAAGCAGGCACCGGACACCACCACCTGCTGATCGATACCGACGTACCGTCCGATCTGAGCAAATCCCTCCCGGCAACGGATCAAATCAGACACTTTGGTGGCGGGCAAACCGAAACCGAGATCACGCTATCACCGGGTAAACACACGCTGCAGCTTTTGGTCGGTGATCACATGCATGTGCCGCACAACCCGCCAGTGGTTTCCGAGAAGATCACAGTAATGGTGGAGTAACGTTCTACCCTGAACGGAATGGCCAGTGCAGAGTTGCATTTCAGTCAATCCCCTGGGCGTTCGATCATGGTACTGTGAGCGCAAATAATCCGAACGAATCCAGGGGATAGCTGATGCGAAAGAACATTCTGATTACCGGTGCCAGCACCGGTCTCGGGGAAGGCATGGCTCGCGAATGGGCGGCCAAAGGCTGTAATCTGGCGCTCTGTGCGCGCCGGGCAGACAAGCTGGAAGCTCTCCAGCGGGAATTGCAGCAGGCTCATCCGGATATCCGGGTACTCGTCCGAGGCCTTGATGTCTGCGATTACGATCAGGTGTTCGAAGTGTTCCGGGGCTTCCGGGATGAGCTCGGTAGTCTTGATCGGGTGGTGGTTAATGCAGGTATTGGCAGCTCACAGCCCATCGGCCGTGGGCATTTCGCTGCCAACCGCCACACCGCCGAGACCAACTTCATCGCTGCTATTGCCCAGAGTGAGGCAGCCATGGAGATCTTCCGCGAGCAGAACAGCGGTCACCTGGTGTTAATGTCGTCTGTCAGTGGTGTTCGCGGCTTCCGTGGTCCACTGAACGTATACGCTGCCACCAAGGCCGCCGTAGCCTCTTTGGCGGAAGGTCTGCAGCTCGATACCAAGGGTAAGCCGATCAACGTCAGCAACATTATGCCCGGCTACATTCTCACGGATATTAACCGGGACACTAAAAGCGCGCCCTTCCGTGTGGATCTGGAAACCGGTGTAAAGGCCCTGGTGAAAGCCATCGAATCGGAGAAGCGCCGGGCCTACGTGCCCTGGTGGCCATGGACGCCGCTAAGCTATGTATTAAAAGCCCTGCCTTTTGAAGTCTTCTCCAGAGCCATGTGATCAATCGACAAGGTGAATGGACATGTCCGCTTTCAATCCTGCTTATGTCCTTGTGCTACTCGCTTTAAGCTGCCCGAACGCGTGGGGGAGCACCCACGGCTCTGCCCCGCTGAGCGCAGAGGAATCGGACCCTCAAGCACTACAGTGGATGACCGGTTTCCCGCCGCCCGACGACAAGCTGATCGCCCACCCCCAAAGCAATTACTTCAGCTTCCCTAAACTCCGCTGGACTGTCTGTCATATCCGGGAACTGCTGCCGACCACTAGGATCAGCCGCGGCATCGGTGCACCCGATCCACTGCCGTACGCACTGGATAATGGGATCAACGACATTTCGTTCATGCCGATGGGTAGCGACACCCAAATGAACTGGCGCGAGTCTTTGGCTGCGAACTACACCGACGGGTTGCTGATTCTTCACAAAGGCAAGATCGTATACGAATATTACAACGGCTGCCTGAGCGAGACCGGCAAACACGCTGCTATGTCGATGACCAAGTCCCTGACCGGCCTACTGGCTGAAGTTCTGGTGGCCGAAGGCAAACTGGACGATGAAGCAACTGTGGACAGCCTTGTGCCTGAGCTGAAAAACAGTGCTTTTGGTAGTGCCACCGTGCGGCAAGTTATGGATATGACCACCGCGCTGGATTACAGCGAAGACTACGCCGATCCTGAGGCTGACATCTGGCAATACTCTGCGGCAGCCAGCCCCTTGCCAAAGCCTTCTGATTACAGTGGACCGGAGGGTTATTTCGAGTACCTGCAAACCGTTGAGCAAAACGGCGACCACGGCGATGCGTTCGGCTATCGGACTGTCAATTCTGATGCCCTCGGTTGGATAATCGCCCGGGTAAGCGGTAAGAGCGTGGCGAATCTACTTTCTGAACGTCTCTGGAACCCCCTTGGCACCGAACAGGATGCCTACATGACGATCGATGCCAAAGGCACGCCTTTCGCGGGTGGTGGACTGAGCGCAGGGCTCAGGGATCTTGGCAGGATAGGCCTGTTGATGCTGAACAAAGGCAAGTACAAGAATCGGCAACTGTTCCCTGAATCTGTGGTGAATGCAATCCAGGCCGGCGGCGACAAAAAGGCCTTTGCCAAGGCTGGCTACACCACCCTTCCCGGCGGAAGCTATCGCAGCATGTGGTGGATCTTCAACAACGCCAATGGCGCTTATGCCGCTCGAGGCGTTCACGGGCAAACCATCTACATTGACCCCACCGCCAACATGGTTCTGGTACGCTTCGCATCGTTTCCCAATGCCAGTAACAGCAAGATCGACCCAACCTCTCTGCCACTATATCAAGCCGTCGCAGACTACCTAATGAACAGGGATTGAGGAACGCTTGACCACAATGGAATACGCTCAATGATCAAATCCTTTGCCCTGGCAGCGTTGATTGCTGTTCTGCTGGGGTTCCTTGGCTTTCAATACTACATCACCTCCGTGCCGGATCTGGCAGAGCCCATTACCGTGGAGGAAACCCGATTCATCGAGCAGGACCAATCCCTCCTGTTAACGCTACGGGGTGGCGAGGGCCGCCAGTTTACCGTAGGCCTGCGCGGAGACATCGCCAACGATCCGGAACAAACCGCCTTGTTCTTTATCAGCAATCCAGATCTGGTGCCCTATGTGTACTGGCCGGGTCTTCGGAGCAACGACGAAAAACGGGTACTGGAGCTGCTGGAAGATATGGTTGAAAAACAAAAGCAGGAGGAAGCGGTCAGGCAGATTTATGAGGTGCTGAAGAACCGGAACTGAAGCCGCCGGATTCTGGGCGGGCTGGAAAAATGGCTGGGAAAGCGGGTCCAAGAACTCCCCCAGCCAGCACCACGGTTGTGGCGACTTTCTAGCGCACTTTTGAGAGGAACTTCTGGGTGAGCGGGTTCTGCGGATCGGTTATTACCTGCCTGGCTTCCCCGATCTCTGCAATAACGCCTTCATGGAAATACGCGACGCGATCAGAAACATCCCGTGCGAAGCCCATTTCATGGGTCACGCAGATCATGGTCATCCCCTCTTCCGCCAACAGGCGCAGTGTGTCCAGAACCTCGCCGACCAGCTCCGGATCGAGCGCAGAGGTTACCTCATCAAGCAGCATATAATCGGGCTTCATGGCCAGGGCACGGGCAATCGCCAGGCGTTGCTGCTGGCCGCCGGACATTTTCGTGGGATAGACGTCGAACTTGTCACCCAGGCCGACGTGCTCCAACTCTTTCTTGGCAATTTCAATTGCCTCTTCCTTGCTCATTTTCTTGACGATTCTGGGCGCCAGTGCGGCGTTCTCCAGCACAGTCATATGAGGAAAGGAATTCCATTGCTGAAAGACCATGCCCAGTTTCTGGCGCAGCTTGTCCTTATTGGTCTCCTTGGCATGGACATCCACATCATCAACGAGGATCTTGCCCTTGTTGATGGGCTCAATGGCATTGATGCAATACAGGAGAGTCGACTTGCCACTGCCGGAGCCCCCGATAACGCTCACGACCTCGCCTTTCTTTACATCCAGGCTTACGCCTTTCAGTACTTCAAGATCGCCGAAGGATTTATGGACATTCTGTACGCTGATCATATTGCCATTTTCCTCTCAACATACCGGCCGTAGTGGGACAGCGGGTACGAAATAATGAAGTAAAAGATACCAACACCGATCAGAATCTCGAGCGGTTGCTGGGTTCTTGAAATCAGTTGCTCCGACGTGCGCAGCAATTCCATGTAACCGATGACCGAGACCAGGGCCGAGTCCTTGATGACACTGAGTGCAACACCCAGCCACGAGGGGAACACAGCACGCAAACCAATCGGCAACCGAATGTGGTAGATGGTTTGCCATTTGGTCATGCCCAGTGAGCGCGCTGCCGTCTGCATTGAGGGACTGACACTCTCAAAGCCACTGCGGAAAACCTCGCTCATGAAGGCCATGGTATACAGCGAGAGCACAATGGAGCCCGCAACAAACGGCGCCAGTGGATTTCCCATCGCACCGACAAAAGTCGAGAACAGAATAAGCTGGATGATCAGGGGAACACTTCTCAGCACGTCGAGCACGCTACCGAAAAGGACGTTGACGGCCTTGTTGCTCTCGGCACGGAGAAAGCCGACGATCAATCCCAGAATAGTGCCCACCACGATGGCGACAACGGAGATGATGATGGTATTCCAGACACCGGTCAGGATCAGACCGCTATCGCTCCAGGACAGGGGTGTGAATAAAGAATTCATCAGATTTCCCCCTTGAAAAGTCTACGAGCAAGCAGTGATGACCAGAACAACACGAGTTTGGTGATCACGAAGTACATCACGGCCGCCACAATGAAGAACTCCAGCGTTCTGAACGACAGTGACTGCAGACGCTGAGTCGTGCCAGAAAGCTCGCTCATACCCACCAGAATGCCCAGAGAGCTCATCAGGATGGACCAGACAAACTGGTTGGTCATCGGGTGATAGATGCGTCTCAGCATCTGCGGAAGGATGATGTATCGATACGTCTGGATACTGGTCATGCCCAGCGACTTGGAAGCGCTGTACTGGGTGCTCGGGATCGACTGGAAACCACCCCGGAACGTCTCCGTCAGGTAGCCCGCGTTGATAAAGACCAGTGCGCTCAGTACCGCCACGTAGGGACTGAGGTGGATACCGAATGCTCCAAGGCCAAAATAGGCCATGTAGATCTGGAACAGGGCCGGCGTATTCCGGGCGATCTCGACCCAGACCGTAGCAACCTGGCTGAAGAACTTCGTGTTATTCATTTTGGCGATCGCCAACAGTATTGCGATCACAACGCCCAGAAGCATCGCCAGAACGGATACGTGTAGGGTAACGAAGGCACCGTTCAGCAGCTGGGGCATGTTCTGGAACACAACGTTCCAGTGAAATTCGTAGTCCATACCTTGGCCATTTTATGAATGGTAGGAAACTCGACCACGGCCCTTTAACCAGGGCTGTGATCAGAATTTTGGGTCAGGACACCGTTAGGTGAGAGCCCGACCCGGGAACCAATGCAATGACGGCCGCCTGTTTGGCGGCCGTCGGTTCGGCGCTTACTTGTTGTCCCGGAGGGACTTGATCAGATCGGCCGGCGCATCGGTACCGAAGTGCTTGTTGTAAGCTTCGTTCATGTTGCCGTCGCGAATCTGGCGTACCAGGAACAGGTTCAGGTAGTTGATCCAGGCAACCTCATCACGCTTGGCGATGATGCCCACAACGTCGTCGTAGTTGGGAACGTAGGGCCCCGCTTCAAAGTCTGCGAACTCTTCGCTACGCAGTTTGGTCGCGATGTTGGTGTTGGTAGAGATGATTGCGTCGACCTTGCCCTGGTAAAGACCCAGGTAGGCATCGTTCTCGGATTTGAAGGAGGTGTAGTTGTCCTTGCCCCAGCCCTGCTGCTCGGCATAAGCGAGGTATTCGGTTTCGTAGGTGGTGCCGAGCGCCGCACCGACTTTCAGATCCTTCAGGTCGTCGAAGGATTCAATGTTCTTGTCCTCGTTGGCGATAACCTGGAATTTGAAGACGAAGTACGGGTAGGTGAAGCCAACGGTCTTGGCGCGCTCCAGTGTATCGGAGGTAGAACCGATAACCACATCAGTCTTGCCGGACACCAGGGAGGGAATCCGCTCGCCCCAGGTTAGGTTGAGAACATTGACGTCTACGCCGAGCGCCTCGCCCAGGTCGTTACAGTAATCGACGTCGAAGCCTGCAGGCTCGTTGTTCTCGTCAAAATATCCCATTGGTGGGAAATCCAGAACCACGCCACAGTTCAAAGTGCCACGTTGAATCACGGTGTCCAGCTGATCGGCTGTCGCGCTTACGGAGGTTACCGCAGCACAAGCGAATACAAGCGGTGCTAGTTTGCGAATCATAGTTATTCTCTCTTTTTCTTTCGTGGGCGAAAAGTGTGTGTCCGTTATGCCTACACAATAGGAGTTATGTGCAAAAAGCATACGTAAAAATACTACCGTAGATTATTTAGTGAAAATTTTTGAAATTTGCCATTTGGTAGGCAATTTTCCTTAATTTCCTCAATATAACCGGATTTTTTGAGCCTGCAACTCGTGATAGCGGCCAAAAAACGAACAAACAGTCATTTTTCATATTCTTAGGTCTATGATTTAACTGATGTTTACACCTCCTTAATCAAAAAGACGAATTTATTACTATAGCAGGCCATTTTAACGGTCTCTGAGCAACACCGCGGGGTTTAACCGCATTGCCCTGAGCGTGGGCAGGAGTCCACCCAGCAGCGCCAGCGAACTGACACCTCCGGCAACCAGTGTCCCAATCCACCATAAATCGCCTGCCGGCAGCTTCAAGGCCAGGTCAGCTACAGGTAAAGCAATTAGCGCACCAAGCGCTGTCGCGAAAACCGTTGCCAGAAAGGTCAGCAAACCGGTTTCCAGCAGCATGGATTGGCGGATCGCTCCGTGACGGGCGCCAAGGCAGTGCAACAGGTTGGCCTCGTAAAGCTGCCGCCTGCGGCTGACACTGACCACGCTGGAAAGCACAAGCAGGCTGGCGAGAAGACTGACCGATGCCACAGCCGCCAGGCCCGCGGCTGCCTTGTTCAGCAGATCGCCTGCGGTTTCCAGCCAGTCAGCGGTGCGCAGCGTGATTACATTGGGGATGGTCTGTGCCAGCCATTGCTGGGATTCCCTGGCCGCCTCATCGCTTTGGTAGACCGCACCAACGTAAAGGCTGATCAAGTCGTCCAGTGCGCCTTGCTGCAATATGCCCTCGAACCAGAATCGGGTCTGCAGCCCTTTTTGCCGGTAAATTGCACGGATTTCGACGTCGATGCTCTTATCCTGTGCAGTAAAGGTGAGCTGGTCGCCCACCCCCAGTCCAAGCTGGTAAGCCTCCCGATCCTCCATGGCCATGTAAGCGGGCTCCCCCTCGGGGGCCGGCGATTCCCACCAGTTGCCCTCCACCAGTTCCAGTGCTTCGGGGTTTCCCGAGAGATAACTCAGTTTGTATTCATCTCCCATGGCTTCTCGCCGAGCTTCGGCGTTATCGGCGAGAACCTCCGCAATCGGCTTCTGGTTAATAGTGTCCAGACGGGATCGGACCATCGGGAGCAACTCGACGCGGCTGGAAGCATCCAACGCTTCCAGGCCGTTTTGCAGCGGTTCCATCTGGTCCGGGAACACTTCATAGAGGATTAGCGCCGGAGACTGTTCCGGTATGGTGGTTTCAAGCGCCCTCAGGAGCGTGGTAACCATCAACGTGCAGGCCACCACAAGCGTCAGTGCGGTACCCAGTGACAGCAGGGTTGCCCGGAGCGGCGAATCCGGCCGGTGCAGATTGGCCAGGGCCAACCGCCGGGCAAACCTGCGGTCGGCAAAACCGCCGTTTTCCAGGGCTTTGGCTCCACGGCGCAACCCCTTGATCAAACCTTCCAGGAGGCCCCAAAGCAGCGTAACCGCCAGCAGGAACAGAAAGCCCAGATGAGGCGATGGGAGCCAGAACAGAGTAGCGCCGATGTAAACGGCCAGCAGCAGATAGCTGGCGATCCGCCAGCTGCGAGGCTCGTTTGGAGCCGCCTCGACCTGTCCCCGGAAAAGCCCGGCCGGCGCAGCAGCCAGGGCTCGAGCGAGTGCCGGCAGTGCAAACACGTAAGCAGTCAGAACAGCGAACAGCCAGCTCAGCAGCAAGGGAACCAACCACAAGGACAACCAACCGACGGCCCCATCGGGCCCCGCCAGAGCAAAGGCATCGCCCGCCAGGCTGATCGCCAGGGCGGAAAGCCCCAGCCCGATACTACCGCCAATAAGCCCTGCAAGGCTGCCCAATACACCAATCTGCAGGAGGTATATGCCGACAAGCGGTTTGCGACGCAGGCCAAGTGTTTGCAAGGTGGCAATTGTGCCCAGCTTTTCATCGAGGTAGGCGTGGATGCTGTTGGCAACGCCGAGGCCACCGATGAATAATGTAGTGAAAGCGATAAGGATGAGTGCTGTGGCAATCTGGTCCAGACGCTCGGAAATCCGTTCGCTGCGCTCGGCAAACGTAGTGATTTCCCATCGCGCATCCGGGAATGCCTGCTCGAATTCCTCAAGCCAGGTGTCGAGATTCTGTTCGGTTTGTACCCGGTATTCGTAATCCACGCGGCTACCCGGGCGAATCAAACCGGTTGCCTCCACGGCCTGCTCGGAAATCATGATCGGCAGACCTCGCCAATTGGCGTTCAGGCTCCGATCCGGTTGCTTCTCGATAAGGCCGCTGATTCGAAAGGTGGCGGCGCCAATCTCAATCTGGTCACCCACCGACTGGCCCAGGCGTTCGGCCAGCAAAGGATCGATGATAGCCCCCCACTGCCCTTCCTTCTGGTCTGTAAGCGCCCCCAGAGATTCATCCGGCGTTAGCTCCAGCTCGCCGTAGAGGGGATAGAGAGCATCCGGAACCAGTATCTCCGCCCGGAAGAAGCCGTCGCCGCCGCTTCCGCTGACGATGGTATCGAATTCCCGAACCAGTGAAATTTTGCCGGTAGCCCGAATCCATTCGAGCGCATCATCGGGCAGCGGCTCGCTGGTATCCAGCTCCACATCGCCACCGAGCAGAGCGCGGGTATCCGCCAGCAAGCTTTGCTCGATCACCCGGTAGAGGCTGGCTGTCGCAGCCACAAGGGTAACGCCGAGAATCAGGCAGGCCAGGAAAATCTTCAATGCAGAGATACGTGACCGCAGGTCGGTGATCGCGAATCGGAGCATCCAGAGCGGGTTTGTGGAGCGTTCAGGAGGCATAGAGACGCCCACCGTCCATCCGGACCCTGTGCTGACAACGCTCGGCAACGCGCTCGTCGTGAGTCACCAGTACCAGCGTGGATTTGCTGTCCTTGTGCAAGTCGAACAGCAGAGAGAGCACTTTCTCACCGGTTTCGTGGTCCAGATTGCCTGTGGGCTCATCCCCCAACAACAGGCTTGGCTGATGAACCAGAGCCCGCGCGATCGCAACCCGTTGCTGTTCGCCGCCAGAGAGCTGCCCCGGGTAGTGCTGCAGCCGATGGCTGAGACCAACGGCCTCCAACATGGCGAGAGCTCGTTCCCGCGGCCTGGCCTCGCCGGCAATCTCAAGCGGCAGACTCACGTTTCCCAGGGCCGTGAGGCCAGGCAGCAGGTGAAAGGACTGGAAAATAATGCCAAGGTGCTCACTTCGCCAGTCGGCCAGAGCATTGGCGTCCATGTCGCCCAGACGTTGATCGCCGACCAGAATTTCTCCACTGGTCGGTCGCTGCAGGCCGGAGAGCAACAAAAGCAGGGACGTTTTCCCGCTGCCAGAGGGGCCTGTGATTGCCAGTGTTTCTCCCGGGGGCACCATGAGGGAGGCATTTTTGAGTACAGCAACCTTGCCGGACTCTGTGGGGTACTCGAGAAAAATGTCGGTCATTTCAACACTGGTGGACACTGGCGCTCCTCTGGTTTGATGAATTTCCTGCTCTGTTGCGTACTGGCAAATGATCGGCATCCGCATAAAGTTTAGAGTACGAACCCTTTTTAAGAGTGGCGCACTCACGTTTTTTGGCGCCTCCATGGAAAAACAGGAGTCCTGACCATGACCGGACCGCTCGATGGCATCCGCATTATCGATCTGACAGCCATGATTTCCGGGCCTCTCGCGACCATGATACTGGCAGATCAGGGTGCCGAGGTTATCAAGATCGAGAATCCGGCGGGTGGCGACTTTACGCGCTCCGCGGCCAATCGGCAGGGCGATATGTCGGCGCTGTACCTCAACAACAACCGCAACAAGAAATCAGTGGCACTGAACCTGAAAGAAAAGGCGGGACGCGACGCGCTGCTTCGACTGGTAGCGTCGGCCGATGTCTTTGTGCAGAACTTCCGGCCGGGCGTCATTGAGCGGATGGGGCTTGGCGAAGAGCAGCTGCGCAAGGTGGCCCCGAATCTCGTGATGGTATCAATCAGTGGCTTCGGTGACACCGGCCCCTATTCCCAGCGACCGGTATACGACCCGCTGATTCAGGGCCTCTCCGGATTGGCCACCGTGCAGGCGGGCGCCGACGAACTGCGTCCGCAACTGGTGAGGACCATTTTGCCCGACAAGCTCACCGGTGTAACCGCAGCCCAGGCGATTACCGCGGCCCTGTTTGCCCGGGAACGCACCGGGGAAAGCCAGCATGTCCGGCTGTCCATGCTGGACGCGATCATCGCGTTTCTCTGGAGCTCCGATATGGGCAGCCAGACCTTTGTTCACAGTGAGGTGCCACAGCAGGAGGCTGCAAGCCTTCAGGATCTCATCTATGAGACCACAACCGGCTACATCACCATTGCGGTTCAGAGCGATCGAGAGTGGCAAGCCCTTATTCGTGCTGTGGACCGCCCGGAGTGGGCGGAGGATCCAAGGTTCCAGACTGCCCGGCTGCGCCAGGAAAATATTGATGCGAGGCTGGAGCTGATCCAGTCGGTTATCAAAACCGATACGGCCGAACACTGGCTGGCAAGGCTTGAAGCTGAACAAGTCCCCTGTGCCCCGGTGTTGACCCGCACCCAGGTGCTCGACCATCCCCAGGTATTGGCCAACGATCTGCTCTCCCACTACGACCACCCCCAGGCCGGCCAACTCCGCCAGGCCAGGGCGCCGTCGCGATTCTCGGCCGCACCGGAGCAGCACTGGCAGGGAGCTCCGCGCCTTGGCGAGCAAACCGGCGAACTGCTGGCAGAGTGCGGGTATTCCGCCGAAGAAATCCAGGCGATGTGTGATTCAGGCATCGCCGCCGCGCCTGCCAAATAACACTCTGACGCCGCAAATCCACTGCAGCCGGACGATCCAATGCCCGTACCCGTGGTTCACCATCCAGACTACAGCTTCCCGTTCCCGGCAAAGCATCGGTTTCCCATGGAAAAATTCGGACTCCTTGCCGATTACGCCCGCTCGAGAGGGCTTCTCACTCAAGCCAATAGCTTTCGCCCTGCCCCATGCCGGCAGGCGTGGCTGACCCGTACCCACTGCCCGGATTACCTCGCCCGTTTCGCCGGCGATCAACTCTCGGCACGCGAGAAACGGCAGATGAATCTGCCCTGGAGCAAGGGCCTTGTCCGACGCACTTTCCTGGCTCCTTCCGGAACGGTTCTGACGGCGCAGTTGGCCCTTCAGCATGGCATTGCCTGTCACCTGGCCGGTGGTACCCATCATGCCCATTACGATTACGCCGCCGGCTTCTGCATCCTCAACGATCTGGCGATCGCCGCCAATGTGCTGTTGCAGCAGGAGGGCATTGAACGTGTGCTTATCTTCGATGTGGATGTGCACCAGGGTGACGGTACCGCTGCATTGTTGGCGAATGAGCCGAATGCCTTTACCTGCTCGATTCACTGTGAGCGCAACTACCCGTTCGAAAAAAAGATGAGCGATCTCGATGTCGCCTTACCGGATGGCCTCGAAGACGGGGCCTATCTTGAGGTTGTCAGCGAAACGCTGCACAAAGCACTTGCGTTATCCCGGCCGGATATCGTGCTCTATGACGCGGGCGTGGATGTATTCAGGAATGATCCCCTCGGCCGGCTGAACATTTCCGAACAGGGAATTTTTGAGCGGGACTTTCAGGTGCTCAGTGAATTGAAACGTCGGGACATTCCGGTAGCGACGGTGATTGGCGGCGGCTACGATGACGACCGGGTGAAACTGGCCAAGCGGCACGGGATTGTTGTGGAAGCCGCCAGCCAGGTGTTTTCAACCAGCTAACAGTGTCGCTCGTGTTCAAAGCGGGCTCAGTCCTCATCACTGAAAGCAGACCGATGGAATTCCGCTGCCTCCTCGGCCTCCGGCACGCCGATCTCATGAACTTCCGGCACCTCTCCTCCGGCCAGCACTTCGAGCACGGCGTGCACCCCCTTGGACAGCGAACTCAGGCTGTAGCCACCCTCCAGAACCAGCGCTAACCGTCCCTCACAGTGTTTGTCGGCAATCGCCTGAACAATGCCTGTGATTACTTTGAAGCCATCGTAGGTGAGGTTCAGGGCCATGTCGTTTCTGTGCGGATCAAAGCCGGCAGAGACCAGCACCAGATCCGGCTTGAAGTAATCCGCCGCCGGCATCAGGATCTCCCGGAACACTTTCTCAAAGGCAACGTCGCCAGCCGTTTCCGGCAGTGGCACGTTGATAGTGTAGCCCTCCCCCAGTCCATCACCGATCTCTTCCAGGTGACCGGATCCGGGATAGAATGGCGCCGCGCAGTGGGTATCGAAAAACAGGACATCGGGGTCTGCCCAGAAAATGTCCTGGGTACCGTTGCCATGATGGGCATCCCAATCGATGATCAGAATCTTCTCACAGCCGAGTTTGGCCTGGGCATGGGCCGCAGCAATGGCCACATTATTGAGCAGGCAGAATCCCCGTGCCCGAACCGGTTCCGCATGATGGCCGGGCGGGCGGATCAGGGCAAACGCGCTGTCACACTCCCCTTTCACAACGCTTTCAACGGCGGCAATGGCGTTGCCGGCCGCAGCCGTGGCGGCTTTGATGCTGTCGGGTGACACCGCCGTCGTATCTTTATCAAGCCACGCCCGTTTGCCGTCCAGTGAGAAGATGTGGTCAAGGTAGGAGGTGGTGTGTACCCGTGCCAGCTGATCGTAGGTTGCGGCAGCCGCACCCGATTTGAATTGAATACCCGCCACCGGGTTTTCATCCAGATACTCCTTGATGGCGCTGATCCGCCCAGGGTGCTCCGGATAGCTCCATTTGAAATCCAAGCCCTGAAGAATGGATCGCACACGCTTTTCCACCCGGCTGGGCATGAACGGAAGATCCACCTCGGGGTTATGCCCGAGCATGATCTCATCGTAAAACACATTCACACTGCGATCGCCGATCATGGCCTGTTTCCTTTTCTTATCCTTGTGATTCCGCCAGCGCCTGCTTAACCACCGAGGTGAATGCCGCCGCGCGAACCCCGGTCGGTTTGAAACCCAGCTTGGTCCAGGCAGCCTTGGCTTCCTTGTTTGAAGCAGAGTATTCGAGGATCAGCTCCGAGGCATGATGCTCCTCCGCGAAAGTCACAAGATCCCGCAACAGTGCCTTCAGGATACCAAGCCCCCGGAAGTCCGGCTCTACCCAGATATCATCAATAACGCCAGACTTGAATTCTGCCGCTTCCGACTGCTCCCAGATGCCCTGGCTTCTCCAGATATAAACATAACCCATACCCACGAGCCCGGCGCTTTTGCTTTCAGCCACAACGAGTCGTCTGTTGGGATCGTCCAGGGCGGAGTGCAGGGTTCGCAGAAGCCGTTTGTACTCGCTTTCCTTCAAGTCATGGGGAGGCGCACCCGAAACATGCAGCGCCAGTTTGGCGAGGAAGCCCACCATCTCGGGCAGATCCTCTTCCCAGGCCTCTCTGATCACAAATCCACGCTTCGCTTGATTTACCGCCACTTGCAACTCCCGTTCGACCTTCGCCAAAAGCATGCCAGCCCAATCCCGGAATGATCTGCATTTTCGGGGCGTATACATTTGCGCTACTCTCCAAAGCGTAGTCGCTGGTTGATCGAGCTACAAAAGCGGCAACCCCTACACGGTTCTTTTACTCATTCCTGCCCGGGGTAAGTTTCGATGAGAAAACTCCTGTTGATTCTGGGGATTTCGGTGATCGTTGCATTGTTGTCGACGGTCACATCCCGGCCCATGCTGATTGAAGAGCGGCTGATCCAGATTCAGGCGGAAGATACTCTCCGGGAATTCCCCGGGATAGAGACAGAGCCACTGGAAGTGCAGGCAGCATTGCTGGATATGGCAGACGACGAACTTCTGCTGCTGAAGGCCCGGGCAGCGTATTTGCGATACCCGGCAATGACACGCGAGGTATTTCCCCTATATGGTCCCGAACCGGAATTCCGGGAAGTTCTTCGGCTCTATGGCGAAAACATTCTTCCGCCGATTCACTATTTCCTGAGCAAACCTGTTGGCTCTATCGAGCTGATGAACGATCTGGCGAACAAATATCAGGCGGCCGTGGAGTTCTTTACCGGAGGCGAAGACACCGGTAACAGTACCGCCGGCCAACAAAGCACGTCCCGAAAGGAGAAGCTGACTCCGGAAGAGCGCGGGTGGTACGCCGTGCGCTTTATTCAGGAAGAAGGGCACGATTTTCTGGGCCAGTTCGTATTAAACGAGCAGGGCGACGTCATCTGGGTTCGAACCGAACGGGTGCTGGAGAACATCAACCAGTTCTTCGCAAGTGGTATACGCAACCTTGAGATTCAGCACCGCACCGGTGACGACGTGACCGCCTCTGATATCGGCTGGGCGTCGGTGGATGTTCTGGTTTTTGCCAGCGCGTTGAAGGTACTTCGGGTAGGACGGGCTGTCGCTGTTTCATCCAGAGGCGCTGCCAGGGGTACCCGGTCCGCAGCACTGGCCGCTCGCCTCACGACTAGCGGGCGCATGCTGATGACGACCGCCCGCTACGCAAAATGGCCCGCCGTGATTGGCGTGGGGTATCTGGTGGTCACACACCCCGGTATCATCAATGACGTCCTGGCAGAGGTAGCGGAAGTAATGGGCTACCCGGTAAAGCTGGTGCAGTTTCTCGGGTGGATGCTGATACTACTGCCGGTGTTGTACATCGGCAGTTGGGTATTCCGGTTGATTGTGCGCCCTGCCCTCGGGTTGCTCGGAACCCTCATTATTGGCCTGTCGCACATTGGCCGGAAAAAATCACTTAACACACTGGACTGATTCAGAGACCGCTATGTCCTTTTCCCGCATCTACGAACAGGCCGTTCTTCAGAAAGGCGGCGAGAGCGAGGTTCTCGCAAGGCTGCCGAGAGTGGCGGCACCCGGCGAGCTTGAGGCTCTTGGTGACGATCGATACCTTTCGGAAATCACCCGGTGCATCTTCAAGGCCGGTTTCGTCTGGCGGGTGATCGAAAACAAATGGCCGAAGTTTGAAGAGGCGTTCGAAGGTTTTGTACCGCTTTACTGGCAGCAGGTTCCTCCCGAAGTGCTTGAGCGTTTGGCGGGCGACGAACGCATCGTCAGGAACGCTCAGAAAATTCAGACCGTTCCCGAAAATGCGCGGATGATTGTCGATGCCTCCCGGGAACACGGCAGCTTTGGCAAGTTCCTCGCCGATTGGCCCAGCAGTGACCAGGCCGGCCTGCTGATGTGGCTTAAACGCAACGGAGCGAGGCTCGGTGGCAACAGCGCCCAGTACTTTTTGCGGCGAGTGGGTTGGGACGGCTTTATCCTTTCACGGGATGTTATTGCCGCGCTGCATAGGGAAGAGGTTTTGGATGCCTCACCCACCAGCAAGAAAGGGCTGATGCAGGCGCAGGAAGCGTTTAATCTCTGGCATGAGGAGAGTGGCCTGCCCTACAGCCACCTCTCGAGAATCCTCTCGTTTACTATCGACTGATCTTGTCACGCGATTTCATTACCTCTTGTTTATTTAATGATAATTGTTATCATTCGCCTCCGCATTAACAACGAAGGCGTATTTTTGTATGATAGTCATTCGCTCCCGACGCTGCAGCTCTGCAGCACTGGTTTCACTCCTCGGCGCAAGCTCTCTGGCCATGGCGCAATCGCAAACCAACGACGCGACCACACTCGAAGCTCTCGATGTGGTTTCTGATGCGATTACCGCTCCGGACTATATGCCTCTGGAAAAAACGCCGGCCGTTGGAAAACTGAACGTTCCGGTTGAAGAGCAACCCTATTCGGTCTCAATCGTCGATCGCAGCTTCATCGAAGATTCCGGCGCCAAGAACATCCAGGACGCCCTGCTCTACACCCCAGGGGTTAACGCGGGCAACTTCGGTTTTGACACCCGAATCGATTCCGCAAAAGTGCGTGGAGTAGACGCCGGCCGCTACCTGGATGGCTTGCGTCAGATCTACGGTTCCTACAACACCGTCCGCACCAATGTGTACGCCCTTGAGAGCATCGAAGTGCTCAAGGGCCCCTCCTCCATGCTTTATGGCCAGAGCGATCTGGGCGGCATCATCAATGGGGTATCCAAGCTCCCGGAAGAGGAACAGGGCGGCGAGATCTGGGCCCAGTACGGCACGTTTAATCGTAAGCAGCTGGCCGTGGATGTAACCGGCCCCGTCAACGAGAGCGGTGATTTGCTGTACCGTTTTATCGCACTGGGACGCGATAGTGACACCCAGGTGGATTATGTGGAAGACGATGGCTACGTGCTCGCCCCTTCCCTGACCTGGCGCGCAACCGATGACACAAGCGTTACCCTGCTCCTCAACCGCCAGGAGAACAAAGGCCAGGTATCCGCTCAGTTCCTGCCACAGGCCGGCACCCTGGAGCCAGGATCGCAAGGGTTTATCGGCTCTGAGCGATTCGTTGGGGAGCCAGGATGGGATCGTTATGATCGGGAGAAGACCGAAGCTACCCTGTTTGTTGATCATCAACTGAATACCAACTGGGCGCTTTCCGCCACTGCTCGCTACAGCCGCTCCAGTACCGAAAACCGCGAACACTGGATAACCATTCCAAGCGTTCCCGACGCCAATGGCGAAGTGCCGCGTACCATTTACACGGCAGATGCTGAAACCCGCATTTTCAACATGGACGCTCGCCTTGAGGGTGATGTTGAGCTGGGCATGACCCGCCATCGTCTGATTATCGGCGCCGACCGCCAGGACGCGCTCTGGAAACAGGACAATTACTTTTACGGTTATGGCCTGGGTGGCACCTTCGATGTATATGATCCACAGTACGGCAACCTGAACGACGGTGCCATCAATCCGACCGACCGGCCGGACAACGAGATTGAGCAAATCGGCCTCTACATTGCCGATCACATCGAGATCGGCAATGTCGTCGTGTCGGCCGGCCTTCGCCACGACTGGGCCGAGAACCGCCGCCTGGCCGTCTCCGGATCAGATACCGTCAGCGACGAGGAGGCCACCACTGGTCGGGCGGGCTTGATGTACCGATTCGAAAACGGGATCTCCCCATACATCAGCTACGCTGAAGCCTTCAGCATGAACCTCGGTACCGATGGCACCGCCGCGGCCAACACACTGGAACCCACCACCGGCGACCAACAGGAAGCGGGCGTGAAGTACGTGTCCCAGGACCAGTCCCTTGGCATTACTGCAGCCTACTTCGATATTACCCAGGAGAACCGGATCAGCGACGGCAGCACCCCCGGAGGTGTTGAGCAGACCGGCGCGGTGATCGACGGCTGGGAGCTGCAGGTGAACAAGCGGTGGCAGCGTTTCGAAACCCAACTGGCCTACACCGATCTGAATGCCAGGGATGACGCCTCTGGCAACCGGCTCCCCTATGTGGCCGAGCGTCAGGCTTCCTGGTGGAACCAGCTCTACATCGCCAACAACTGGCGGGTCGGTGCCGGGGTGCGCTACGTGGGTGACAACGTTGGCTCAGGAGGCGGGCCCGTCGTTCCTTCCGTTACCCTCTACGACGCCATGATTGGCTACACCTGGCAGAACTGGGACTTCACCGTAGATGCCAAAAACCTGGCCGATGACGAGTACATCACCTGGTGCCGCTCCGAAGGCGCAGACTGCGGCTACGGCGAGCGGCGCACTGTGAATGCAAACGCCAAATATCGTTTCTAAAGCTTCATCCTGACGTCTCTGGTCGCCGCAGCCTGAAAACCGCTGCGGCGATCAGCTCTTCTTTTTTTTCTTCTTTTGGGCCTTCTCGTACAACTCGCGCAATGCTTTGGGATTCTTTCCTTTACCCGAGCCGTGAGACTCCAGGATACGCGTCCAGATCGCCTGCTTCTGGTCAGGAGAGAGCTGCTTCCACTCCTTTTTTTCTTGCCTGGTTCGGCCACAGGCTTTACAGATGGCCCTCTTGTTAAACTCGCAGACGTCAATGCAGGGCTTCTTGGTGACGGGCTCCATGGACTCTGGCTTCCCCTTTTGCAAAATAAGTGGCTTAGTCCAAGGCTGAGGGCTGCAGCCCCCGGATACAAGGCGTTGGGCCCGTGGAAAACCGAGACGACAGGCTAATACGGTATATACGCTTCCTCATCACCCACGACTTTCTCGAACCGCCCTGCCCGCCAGTCTTCTCTGGCTGTACCTATACGGGCCTTGCTAGAAGAGACGAAGTTCCACTCGATAAAACGCTTGCCCAGCGGCTCACCGCCAATCACGGCAATCCGGGTATCCTCTGTGGCGGTAATGGCAACACCGGGCTGTCGGGAAAAGATCGTCATGCTGTGGGTAGGCAGCTCAGAGCCATGGGCTCGCAGGGCGCCACTGGCAACGTAGACGGCGCGCTCAGGCGCCTGGGGTAATGCCAGGGTCTGACCGGTTTTAAGGGTGGCTTCAAGGTACAGGGTTTCGCTGAACTTGAGCACCGGCGAAGTGACTCCGTAAGCACTGCCGATCATGACTCGAACCGGCACGCCGTCTATCTCAACCGCGGGGATGTCATCCTCTGGATAGTGGTGAAACGCTGGCGCAGTTTCTTCGTGCTCTTGCGGCAGGGCCAGCCAGAGCTGGAGCCCATGCAAGCGGTGATCCGTTGCGGTGATCTCAGGACGCTCCCGCTCGGAATGGGCGATACCGCTGCCGGCCACCATAAGATTGATATCTCCGGGCCGGATTGGCTGGTAGCTGCCAACGGAATCCCGATGCAGTATCTCGCCCTCAAACAGGTAGGTAACAGTGGCAATACCAATATGGGGATGCGGCAGTACGTTGAGACCCTGGCCAGCCGGAAATTCCGCCGGGCCCATTTCGTCAAAGAATACCCAGGGGCCTACCATTTTCCGCTTCGCGGTTGGCAACAGCCGACGTACGGAGAAGCCGCCCAGATTGGCAACCCGGGGGCTCAAAATGGTTTCGATGGCGCTGCACGGCGCATCGGCCGAATCACAGTTCTGTTCAACAGTATTCATCAGATTGCTCATGCATCGCTCCCGTTTTGCCCCGACTCTGTCACCCGGTTTCCTGAATCTATTATAGAAGCCGGAATCTTTCTCCGGGCACCGATATTCATCCTGGCCATTCCGCAACCGCTATAGTTACCGTAAGCAATTCAAGCAATCGCAACAGTCTGGGGCCTTGAGTGTTTCCATCACTGACTACCGGCATCATAGCTTTTGCCATCGCATCCGTCGTTATTGTGACAGCCGGCAGCCGACTTGCGCGGGTCGCCGATGAACTGGCTGATCGCACAGGTCTGGGCGAGGCGTTGTTCGGCATCTTTCTGCTGGCCGGGGTAACCTCACTGCCCGACTTCGCCGCCACGCTGAGCGCGGCCATGGATTCAAGGCCGGATCTGGCCATGAGCAATGTCATGGGCAGCATGGCTGCGAACCTGGTGTTTCTGGGCATTGCAGACATCATGTACCGGAAGGCCAACCTGGAGCACGCAGCTGCATCTTCCACCAACCTGATGCTGGCCGCGTTGTTGATCGTTCTGCTGGCTTTGCCGCTACTGGCAATTGCGAGTCCACCAGTTTCCCTCTGGGGAATACACCCAATCACACCCGTGATTACCGCAGCGTATTTGTTCGGGCTTCACCTGGTTCGCACAACAGACAGTAAACCCATGTGGTTTCCCCGACTGACCCGCCAGACCGTTCCCGACAAGCCTGGTCATTATCTTCGCGGCGGTCTTGCCCAGGCCTGGGTCACTTTCATTATTCTGGCTGCAATTACAGGCATAGCTGGATGGGTACTGATGGAAGGGGCCAAAGTGATCAGTGACGAAACGGGCCTGTCCGATACCCTGATTGGCGGCCTGTTTACCGCGCTCGCTACCTCCTCACCCGAGCTGGTCACCACCATTGCTGCCATCCGCAGGAACGCGCTGACCCTGGCGGTAAGCAATATATTCGGCACCAACTGTTTTAATATGCTGGTGATCGCTTCAGCCGATGTGGGCTACCCTGGCGGTTCCATCTATCACGACATTACCCCGATACAGATGACCTGGGGGCTTGTCAGCATACTGATGACAGCCACGTTGTTAATGGGAATGGTCCGGCGCCAACGCTATGGAATTGGCAAGATCGGGTTTGAAAGCGCCCTGATGCTCTCGGTCTATGCAGTGGCGCTGATTATCGTGACAATTAGCGGATAATAAGGAGATTACCCATGAAAACGATTGGCCTTCTCGGCGGCATGAGCTGGGAATCCACCCAAACCTACTACCGACTCCTCAACGAGGGGGTCAAAGGCCGACTGGGCGGGCTGCATTCGGCGAAGCTGGTGCTCTTCAGCGTGGATTTCGCCGAGATCGAAGCGCTTCAACACAAAGGTGATTGGCCCGCTACTGCCGACATTCTTTCCGACGCCGCCTTGTCATTGCAGAGGGCCGGCGCGGATTTCCTGGTGATCGGCACCAACACTATGCACAAGGTTGCTCCTGAAATTGAACAGGCGATCGAGATCCCGTTGCTACACATAGCAGATGCCACAGCTCAGGTGCTGAAGAATGATGGAATCAACCGGGTAGGCCTGCTGGGCACGCGATTTACCATGGAACAGGCGTTCTACAGGGACCGACTGGAGGCCGCCGGTATCGACGTTCTCACGCCGGATGAAATCCAGCGGGACGAGGTGCATCGTGTTATCTACGAGGAGCTTTGCCTGGGAGAGATCAAGCCGGACTCGCGCGACATCTACCTCGATATTGTCAGCTCGCTTTCCGAGCGCGGCGCGCAGGCGGTGATCCTGGGCTGCACCGAGATCGGCTTGCTGATCAAGCAGGCGGATACCGGGGTTCCCCTCTACGACACCACGGAGATTCACGCAGCTCAGGCCGTCGAGCTGGCGTTACATCATCCGTAGAAGACCGACCAAGACGAACGCCTGCAAAAACTGGATAATGGCCGCCATTAAAAACCATGGCGCGCCAAATTCTCCGATCCAGGACTCTCTGCAATGGAAATCAACGTCAACTTTCTCGAGAACCTCAGACTTGAAGCCAAGTTTGACGATTTCACCGTCGTAACGGACCAGCCGATTCGCTATAAGGGCGACGGCTCGGCGCCCAGCCCGTTCGACTACTTCCTGGCCTCCTCTGCCCTGTGTGCAGCCTACTTTGTCCGGGTCTACTGCCTGGCCCGGGACATTCCCACCGAGAATATCCGCCTGTCCCAGAACAACATCGTGGACCCGGAAAACCGCTACAACCAGATCTTCAAGATCTCCGTGGAACTGCCCGAGGACATTTCGGAGAAAGACCGCCAGGGCATCCTGCGCTCGATCGACCGCTGCACCGTGAAAAAAGTGGTCCAGACCGGCCCGACCTTCGAGATTGAAACCGTCGAAAACCTGGACGCGGACGCCCAGGCACTGCTGATGACCCAGCCGGAAGGCGGCACCCAGACCTTTATCGAAGGCAAGGACCTGCCCCTTGAACAGACCATTGCCAACATGACTGGCATTCTCGAAGAGCTGGGCATGAAGATCGAGATTGCCTCCTGGCGCAACATTGTGCCTCACGTGTGGTCCCTGCACATTCGCGATGCCGCCTCACCCATGTGCTTCACCAATGGCAAGGGTGCCACCAAGGAAAGCGCCCTTTGCTCTGCCCTGGGCGAATTCATCGAGCGGCTCAGCTGCAACTTTTTCTACAACGATCAGTTCTTTGGTGAGGACATCGCCAACAGCGACTTCGTCCACTACCCGAACGAAAAGTGGTTCAAGCCGGGCCCCAACGACGAGCTGCCGGAAGGCATTCTGGATGACCACTGCCTCGCCATCTACAACCCGGACGGCGAGCTTGGCGGCTCCAATCTGATTGATACCAACTCCGGCAGAGCCGACCGGGGCATTGTCTCCCTGCCCTACGTGCGAAAATCGGATGGCGAGGTGGTGTATTTCCCCTCCAACCTGATTGAGAACCTGTTTCTCAGCAACGGCATGAGTGCGGGCAATACCCTGAACGAAGCACAGGTTCAGTGTCTGTCGGAGATTTTCGAACGGGCGGTAAAGAAGCAGATTATCGAAGAGGAGATTGCACTTCCGGACGTGCCCCGGGAGGTACTGGAAAAATACCCGAACATCCTGGAAGGCATTGAAGCCCTGGAAGCCCAGGGTTTCCCGACTCTGGTAAAGGACGCCTCCCTCGGCGGCCAGTTCCCGGTAATGTGCGTTACCCTGATGAACCCGCGAACGGGCGGCGTGTTCGCCTCTTTCGGCGCTCACCCGAGCTTTGAAGTGGCCCTTGAGCGAAGCCTGACGGAACTCCTGCAGGGCCGCAGCTTCGAGGGCCTCAATGATGTGCCGGCGCCCACCTTCAACAGCCTGGCAGTGACCGAGCCAAACAACTTTGTGGAGCACTTCATCGACTCTACCGGCGTTGTTTCCTGGCGGTTTTTCAGCGCCAGGTCCGATTATGATTTCGTTGAATGGGATTTTTCCGGCACCAACGCCGAGGAAGCCGAGTGTCTGTTCGGTATCCTCGAGGAACTGGGCAAGCAAGTGTATGTCGCCGTTTACGAGGAACTGGGCGCGCCGGTCTGCCGAATCCTGGTTCCAGGCTATTCCGAGGTGTATCCGGTGGAAGACCTGATCATGGACAACACCAACATGGCTTTGGACTATCGGGAAGACATCCTCAACCTGCACCGCCTGGACGATGAGCAACTGGCCGATCTGGTGGAACGCCTGGAAGCCAGCCAGCTGGACAACTACATGACGATCATCACCCTGATCGGCGTGGAGTTCGATGAAAACACCATCTGGGGCCAACTCACGATCCTTGAGTTGAAGATCCTGATCTGCCTTGCCCTGCAGTGGCATGAAGAAGCCCTGGAATTCGTCGACATGTTCCTTCAGTTCAACGACAACACCGTTGAGCGCGGTCTGTTCTACCGAGCCATGTATGCGGTTCTCGAAGTCACCCTTGACGACGAAATGGAGCTGGACGACTACATCACCAACTTCACCCGCATGTTCGGCGAGGAAACCATGGAAGCTGTTGTTGGCTCAGTGGATGGCAGCGTTCGTTTCCACGGCCTGGAAGCCACGAACATGCAACTGGATGGGCTGGAGAAGCATCAGCGGTTGATCGAGAGCTACCGGAAGCTGCACGCGGCGCGTGCAGCCAGGGCGGGCCTGCAGCCGTAATCGGACGCCGAGCGAGCCGCGCCGCATTGGCGGCGCGGTCAGTCCTGATCCACACTTGATCATTACAAGTAGCCTATTTGCGTTTAATGCCCGTACACCCTTGTACATTTGTGGCATGCGCCAAACAAGGAGCCTTGCAATGAGCAATCCGGTGATCGCTGATAACAAGCCCAAGAAAGTCAGCCTGAAAAAAGGCGAGGAATACGCCTTCTGCGTTTGTGGCCGTTCCAACAACCAGCCGTTCTGCGACGGTTCCCACGGAGATACGGGGTTCAAGCCCAAGGTCTTCAAGGCCGAAAAAGACGAAGAGGCGGTTCTGTGCCAGTGTAAACAGACCGGAAGCGCGCCTTATTGTGACGGCACTCACCAGCAGTTCAGCGATGACCAGGTTGGCAAGGAGGCGCCGGAGTCAGACGATGATGGCGACGAGGAATCCGGTGATGCGCCGAAGGCCAAATCCACCAAAGAAGAACCCACCGTTGAATTTATTCATCAGTTGGCCCGTGAGGGGCTGAGCAGTATGGGCCACCATGGTCCGATAACTGCCATGGGCGTGCCCCGCCACACCCTGCCCCACTGGGACGACCTCCAACTGATGGTGGCGCAGATGGCCAGTAAGCCGCTGGCAGACGACGCCGACGTCTCGACCGAACTGGTAATCGGGCCTGAAGCCCGCAAGCCACTGACACTGAGCATGCCGCTATTCGTTTCCGACATGAGCTTCGGCGCGTTGTCGGAGGAGGCCAAGATTGCCCTCGCTCGTGGCGCCGAGCTAGCCGGCACCGGCATCTGCTCTGGCGAGGGCGGCATGCTGCCCGAGGAGCAACAGGAAAATTCCCGATACTTCTACGAGCTGGCCAGCGCCAAGTTCGGTTACAAGGAAGAATTGCTCAAGAAAGTGCAGGCGTTTCACTTCAAGGGTGGCCAGGGCGCCAAGACCGGCACCGGTGGCCATTTGCCGGGCAACAAGAACACCGGCAAGATCTCAGAGGTGCGCAATATTCCTGAGGGCGAACCGGCCAACTCCCCACCCACTTTCGACGATTTGCGCTCAGTTGAGGATTTCCAGCGCTTCGCCAGCCATGTTCGGGAAGTGACCGGAGGTATTCCCGTCGGCTTCAAGCTGAGCGCCAATCACATCGAGCGGGATGTGCAATTCGCCCTGGATGCCGGCGCCGACTACATCATTCTCGACGGCCGTGGCGGCGGCACCGGCGCTGCACCCGAGATCTTCCGTGATCACATCAGTGTGCCCACCATTCCTGCCCTGGCGCGTGCGCGGCGCTATCTGGATGACCGCGGCGCAAGCGGACGGGTCACATTGATCGTTACCGGTGGCCTGCGGGTCCCTATCGATTTTGTGAAGGCCATGGCGCTGGGCGCTGACGGTATTGCCGTTGCCAACAGTGCCATGCAGTCCATCGGCTGTGTTGCAGCCCGTATCTGTAACACCAACAATTGCCCGGCAGGCATTGCGACCCAGAACAAGGACCTGCGCCAACGGTTGAACGTCGACCAGTCTGCCAAACAGCTGCGGAACTTCCTTGAGGCCTCTGTCTCACTGATGCAGGTGATGGCACGAGCCTGTGGCCACGACAGCCTGAGCAAACTGAACATAGATGACCTGTCCACCTGGCATCGGGAGATGGCCCTGCTCAGCGGCGTTCGCTACGCCGGTGTGCTTGATCCTTCTGCCTGAGGTGCTTCTTCGCTGGCCGCCAGGACTCGAACCCGTTCGAAGTCCTCCTCGGTGAACACACCGTTCACCCCGGAAATGGCGGCCAGCTTCATGCCATGCTTCAGCCCCAGCTTGTAAATCTCCCGCACTTTTTCCCACTCGATATTCCGCCCGAGAGTGAAGTTCTCGAAACGCGCTTCCAGAGCAAGCACGATGGTTTCCGCCAGGCAGGCATAGGCAATGCCTTTCGGAAGCCCGATGTCTTTCATATGCACTTCACCCGGTAGCTGAATCTCGCCAGATTCGATCACCAGCACATCCGGCCGCTTGGCGACATCCTCCGCCGGGATATCCAGTGGGCGGGCGACGTCGGTTATGACGCAGCCCGGCTTCACTTTCATGATATCCAGGATACGTTTGCCGGCCCCGGAGGTGGCGGTCACGATCATGTCCATGTCGGCCAGATCGCGTTCGGCAGAGCCGGCAACATGTACGATGGCACCCGGCGTTTCCTGTTCGATGCTTTCCTTGAGAGCCAGCAGTTTGGCCGGCTCCGGTGCCGCCAGATAAATCTCGTCCACTGCCTTGGCCAGCAATCTGGCGCAGACAGACCCGATAGCACCCGTAGCGCCCACCACCATGGCCTTGCCGGCCGCTTTGCCACTGGGCCCAATACTCACCCGCCCTATTTTCTTCATGGCGTCATGGGCCGCCCACAGGGCACCGGATGCGCTGTAGCTGTTGCCGGTCGTGATCGGCAGCGGCGCCCGCTTGGCCACCGTTATACCGGCATCACCCACGACCTTGGTAAACGCACCCAGGCCCATGATCTGGGCGCCGAGTTTCTTGGCCAGTTTGGCCGCCTGCAGCAACCGGGCGTAGGTAAATTCCGGCCCGTGGGCCATGATTTCCCGAGGGGTGCCACCAACGGTAATGAGCCAGCCCTCCACCTCATCGCCATTGGGTGACCGGATTCCGGATACCTTGGAGTAGATGAACGGTGGCGAATACGCGATGGCCTTTTCCACCAGATTCATCACCACAGGCGGCGATACGTTGGCAACCCAGTCCAGGGGCGGTGTTTTGGTGAGGTATTGCTGCGACAGGGGATGAATGACAAACGCAAACCGGTTAACCCGGCGATAACCGTTCGGGTAAAGGATTCGCGGCTCAATCTCCAGGCTCTGAATAACATCCAGATAGTCATCGGGGCCCAACTGGTCCGGCGTCCTGGAAAGCGCCGCACTGATCATCGCCTCCATCACATTCACGCCAACGGGGCGGCCCTCCAACCAGGGACTGTAATCCACTACCATGGCAACCTTGCGCGAACGCATCCAGTCCATGGCCGCGTCCGTTACCCGCGAGGTAATCACGGTTTTTCCATCCAGCTCTTTCGCCGTGAAGTTCTCCAGGTCGCCTATCGAAGCCACGATGACATGAGCCTCGGAGACCGCGTGATGGAGCGAACCTTTCACCAGGTTCTCACCCAAGCGATACAGCGGTGTTCGGAGAATGGTTTCAACCGCTTTCACCGCCGCAGGCCTGAACATGATGGGTGCAGTAAGCGAGGTATAGGTTTCCAGCTGTTTCAGGGAAGTCAGCAGCCTGGGCACTCCGAAATCCGTGTAAGGATCGGCAAAGAAGAGATTCTCGGTATGTTCGGAAAGGGCCCTGGCAATCCGGTAACCGGCCTGCCCATTCAAGAAGAGCACCCGGGCATTGTCGAAGAAATGCCCGAGCTCAGACTGGGTATGACGCACAGCCCATTCCTGCAGGATAGCCCGCAACCCGGCACCGGTGGTTACCGGCTTATCCGGCACACAGGCCTCAAGGCGGGCAGTATCCGGGTGTTCAAGCTGCTCCCGGCCCACCTCGTAATGATCGTGTACCATGCTCAGACCGATGGCATCTGCCTGCGGATGCACGGACTCCAGAACCGCCTCGGCCCGGGAAAGATCGCCGTCCGTACCGATCCGGATAATCCGGAAAGGCTGCCCAAGAAACGACGTCTCGATATCATAATCGTACTCACCAGATCCCTGGCTGACACTGACAACGGTTTTCATATTCAGGTCTTCCCGTTTTCCTGTTGTTATCATTTACAGCCTAATTCAGGAGATCGGTTTCTGCCTTAGCGCAGATCAAATTCCAGACCGCTATTCAACGTCTACAATAGAGTGGCGGGCCGAACGACCATCAGACTTTCAAGGATCAACCAGGAGCTCACCATGACCATTCAGGAAGAACTCAACTCTACCGTCCGGGAACTGGTTCAGCCCGGCAAGGGAATTCTCGCCGCTGATGAAAGCCACCCGACCATTGCCAAGCGTTTCAAGGCCGTTGGCGTGGAGTCGAGCGAAGATATGCGCCGGGAGTACCGAAGCCTTATTTTCTCGGCTTCCGGGCTCGGAGAATTCATCAGCGGGGTCATTCTGTTTGAAGAGACTCTCGGCCAGCAGAGCCTGGATAATGTTCCCATGCCAAAGCTGCTGGCCAGCAAAGGAATTGTGCCGGGCATCAAGGTAGACAAGGGCAAAGGCCCTCTTGTGAATGCCCCCGGTGATGAAATCACCTTTGGCCTGGATGGTCTGGAGGACCGCCTGGAAATCTACAAAAACCAGGGGGCCCGGTTCGCCAAGTGGCGGGATGTGTTCCATATATCGGACACCCTGCCCTCACGGCAGGCGATCGAGGCGAATGCCGAGGTTCTCGCCCGCTATGCGGCGATCTGCCAGTCCCTGGGTATCGTGCCGATCGTTGAGCCGGAAGTACTGATTGATGGCAACCATTCCATCGAGCGCTGCGCGGAAGTCAGCGAGGCGGTGATTCGGGAGGTGTTCCACGCCCTTTACCGACACAAGGTGGCACTGGAATACATGATCCTCAAACCCAGCATGGTGACGCCGGGCAAGGAAAGCCCGAAGGCATCCCCGGAAGCCGTGGCGACAGCGACTCTCGATGTTTTTCGCAGGGCGGTACCGGCTGCGGTACCCGGCATTTTCTTCCTCTCGGGCGGCCAGACACCGGAAGAAGCCACTCTCAATCTGAACGCCATGAACAGCATGGGCGCGCAGCCCTGGGAGTTGAGCTTCTCTTACGGACGGGCTTTGCAGGAACCGGCACAGAAGGCCTGGGCCGGCAATCTGGACAATGGTCCGGAGGCTCAGGCAGCAATGCTGAAGCGGGCCCGCCTGAACGGTGCCGCTCGCGCGGGCCATTACCGACCGGAGATGGAAGACTGACCGGCAACAGCCCTGCGTGCCCCAGTTCCCTTAGTTGCAGCCGGAGACGCAGCTCGCCATGCCATTGAACGCCATGGTGCGGCCACTGAGGGGCACATGAACCGGCACTGTCACTGAATCCCGGAACAGAGCCGTGCGCGTTCCTTCCTGCACCATGCCACCGGAGGTCGCAGGTTCGTTGGCGTGGGAGGCGATAACCGCCTTCGGTTGCACGAGGTCATTGATTACGTAGGCGGCCTGTTTCGGTCCGGTGGTGAACGTATCACCGATGTTCATCACCACAAGCCCCGCACCGTAGTGATCCTTCACGACCAGCCTTTGCTCGGCAGTAATGCCAGTGTCACCGGACAGGTAGACCACCAGGCCGTTGGAGAACCTGAGCACGTAGCCCGTGGGTGGTCCGACACTGGCGCCAACACCCGCGGCAGCCAGATACTCTGCCAGTGGCCCGGTGAGGAACGAAGGCGATACGCCATTGCTGTGCACAGCCGGCACGGTCGTAATTGCCACGCCGCCAACCTCACGCTCGCCACCGAACCGAACCAACAGCGAGTTTGCAGGATCACCGCCGGCATCTTTCAGCTTGGCAGCAAAGAAGGCGGGCATTTCGCTACCCGTAACAATTTTTGAACCGTGTTTTACCGCAATATCAACAGTATTGGATTGTGGCAATGTTGAAACGCCGGTGTCCGGAGATCCGCACGTGCCCTGATTGGTCTTGCTGATACGCTGATCACCCACATGGTCCCCATGCATGTGGGAAACCAGAACAACATCAATTTTGCCCAGTCGGGGATCATCCGGACCGGCGACCGTTCTGCCGGCGTCATAGAGAATTCGGGTGCCATTAGGATCTTCAAAGACCAGCGCCCGGTCCCGGCCACAGAACTCTCCATCGTGGCTACCCAGGGGTGTGACTTTCACCACGTGGTCGTCGGCGGCAGCCGGCATAGCGGCGCCGAATAGCATACAGACAGACACTCCGGCAAAGGCCATCGTGTTGCGCAAACCTGCTCTGAACATGTTGTTCGTCCTCCCACTCGTTTTTTATTGGTACCGGTATTGATACGAACGACAAGCCCTTTGATACCAGTTTAGGCGGCGGGAAGGTCAACGCGTGGGGATTGAATGGGTGCGCTTGAATGAGAATCAGGCAGCGCGGGAGCCCGTCAGGATAACCCGCTGTTCCAGGCATGCCATCATGGGCGCCACCTGACGGATTTTCCGGGCCTCGGGCCAGAGCGTCTCTGCCTCGGCGAAACCCTGGCGGAGAAAGTTAAGCCATTGTTTGATACGACCGGTCACATAGCGGTCCTCAAGCCAGCCCTGCAGAACCGTAGCGTACTCACGAACCAGGGCGACAGCTTCCGGCCAGGTCATATCCGGCACCGTTTCGCCCTGCTGGCTGGCCTTGATCTGCCGGGCTAGGTCTGGCCGGGCGATCAGGCCACGCCCAATCATCACGTCATCGCAGCCGGACACCTCACGGCAACGCCAGTAGTCCGCGACACTCCAGATTTCGCCATTGGCAATTATGTGGGTTTTGACAGCCTCCCGGGCCCGGGCGATTTCCTCCCAATAGGCCGGCGGCTTATATCCGTCTACTTTACTCCGGGCATGAATGACAATCTCCGCCGCGCCCGCCGCTTCCAACGCCTGGGCACAAGCCACACCCATGGATCGGTCGTCATACCCCAGCCGCATCTTGGCTGTGACCGGCACATGCGCTGGTACAGCCTGACGGACAGCGGCGACGATGTCATGCATGAGCTCCGGCTCGCGCATCAACACACAGCCACCCTTGTGCTTGTTGACCGTTTTGGCCGGGCAACCAAAGTTGATATCCACCTGGGTGGCACCGAGTTCTGCCGCACGCACGCCGTGGCGCGCCATCTGGTGAGGGTCTGAACCCAGCAGCTGAACGGCAACGGGGGTGCCCACTTGAGTGAGCGACCGGTTGTACAATTCGGGGGCGTATTTGTAGAACACTCTCGGTGGCAGCATGCCATGGGTGACACGAACGAATTCCGTTACGCAACGGTCGATGCCGCCTACCCCGGTCAGGGTTTCACGGATGGGTGCGTCAACCAGCCCTTCCATTGGGGCGAGAATGATGCGCATGAGTGCTCCAGCAATTACAGGGTCTGTTCGAGGTGAGACTGATCAAAAATCAGACGGAGCGGATTGTAAGGAATTTGGCGGGAAGTTGATAGACGGACACCCCGAAACCGGGGTGTCCAATCGCTTGCTTACAGGTCTTATTCGACGTCGAACCGGTCGGCGTTCATGACCTTGGTCCAGGCTGCAACGAAGTCTTTCACGAACTTCTCTTCGTTGTCGTCCTGGGCATACACTTCTGCGTAGGCACGCAGGATCGAGTTGGAACCGAACACGAGATCAACACGGGTCGCAGTGAACTTGGTATTGCCACTGTTGCGATCCACGATGTTGTACGAGTTCTTGCCAGTCGGCTCCCAACGATTCGACATATCGGTCAGATTGACGAAGAAATCATTGGTCAACTGGCCAACGCGATCGGTGAATACACCGTGCTTGGTGCCGCCGTAGTTGGTACCGAGCACCCGCATGCCACCCAGCAGGACGGTCATTTCAGGCGCTGTCAGTCCCATCAGCTGGGCACGATCCAGAAGCATTTCTTCCGGCTTGACCACGTAGTCCTTCTTCTGCCAGTTGCGGAAGCCATCAGCCAGCGGCTCCATCGGATCGAAGGATTCGGCATCCGTCATCTCGTCGGTAGCGTCACCACGACCCTTCAGGAAGGGAACGTGAACCTCGTGGCCGGCTGCTTTGGCTGCCATCTCGATGCCAAGGTTACCGCCAAGCACGATCACGTCAGCAACGCTGGCGCCAGTGTCAGTCGAAATCTGCTCGTAAACCTTCAGCACCTTATCCAGACGATCGGGCTCGTTACCCTCCCAGTCCTTCTGGGGCGCCAGGCGAATCCGCGCACCGTTTGCACCACCACGCATGTCTGAGCCGCGGAAAGTACGGGCACTGTCCCACGCGGTGCAGATCAGCTCGTTCAGGCTCAAACCGGCCCCGGCAATCTTCTGCTTGACCACTTCCTCAATATAATTGGTCTCGCCCTGGGGAACAGGATCCTGCCAAATCAGATCTTCATCAGGTACACCCGGTCCGATGTAGCGGGACTTGGGCCCCATGTCGCGGTGGGTCAGCTTGAACCAGGCACGGGCGAAGCAGTCTTTGAAGTACTCGGGATCTGCCATGAACTTCTCGCAGATTGCGCGGTACTTCGGATCTACCTTCATTGCCATGTCGGCATCGGTCATCATCGGCTTGCGACGGACGGACGGATCAGTCGGATCAACCGGCATGTGCTCTTCTTTGATGTCGATCGGCTCCCACTGGTTCGCACCAGCCGGGCTCTTGGTCAGCTGCCACTCGTAGCCAAACAGCAGATCAAAGTAGCCCATGTCGAACTTGGTCGGATTCGAGGTCCAGGCACCTTCGATGCCAGAGGTAACCGCGTTGGTCGCCTTGCCGTCGAGGTTCGGGTTCATCCAGCCAAAGCCCTGGGTTTCAACGTCAGCCCCTTCCGGCTCCGGGCCGAGGGCATCGGCGTCGCCATTACCGTGAGCCTTGCCCACCGTATGGCCGCCAGCGGTCAGCGCTGCGGTTTCTTCATCGTTCATCGCCATGCGGGCGAAGGTCGTTCTCACCTGCTCCGCGGTCTTCTGCGGATCCGGCACACCGTTCACGCCCTCAGGATTCACATAAATCAGGCCCATCTGCACTGCAGCGAGCGGGTTCTCCATGGTGTCGGGCTTGTCGACGTCTTCATACCGGCTGTCAGACGGCGCCAACCACTCTTTTTCCGCACCCCAGTAGATGTCTTTTTCCGGATGCCAGATGTCCTCGCGGCCATAAGAGAAACCGAAGGTCTTCAGGCCAAACGACTCATAGGCAACATTACCGGCCAGGATAAACAGGTCGGCCCAGCTCACCTTGTTGCCGTATTTTTTCTTAAGCGGCCACAGAAGGCGGCGTGCCTTGTCGAGGTTGCCGTTGTCGGGCCAGGAGTTCAGCGGAGCGAACCGCTGGTTACCGGTGCCGGCACCACCACGACCGTCGGCCAGGCGATAGGTTCCAGCGGCGTGCCACGCCAGTCGAATCATCAGGCCGCCGTAATGCCCCCAATCGGCAGGCCACCATTCCTGACTGTTGGTCATCAGCTCGTGCATGTCTTTTTCGAGGGCTTCGTGATCAAGCTTTTTCACTTCTTCCCGGTAGTCGAAGTCTTCACCGAGAGGATTGGTTTTGCGGTCGTGCTGATGAAGGATGTCGAGATTGAGGTTCTCAGGCCACCAGCCAGCTACGTCGGCTTTTTCCTGAGTGTTTGAACCGTGCATTACGGGACACTTTCCGCCCGCACTGTTGTTGTCTGTCATTTTTCTCTCCTCATTGGGTTGGCAAAACGACACTGCTTTGATTCAGGCACTTCTAACTATAGGACACACCCAATAATCTGCTCTGAGTATTTCTTATGTCCCGGATAGCGTGCGCCTATAGGATTTCCCGCAATATTTGCGGGTTCTCTGCCTTACTGGGCACAAGCGTAATCACTTGAATATCTCGCCAGAATGTCTAAAAAGTCCGGCCATGCGATTGAACGACTGAGTGACATTACATTGGACATGGATCTGCTCCTGCCTAACGAGAACAGCTCCACCGTAGCGCGGGACCGATGGCTCAATACAATTAATTAAAAATAAATTTGTGAGAGTTTTTATTTATGGATGGAGCGCTGGTCGGTCAGAGCCGCTCAATGGATGAAAACTTGCCGGCGTCGTCAAAGACGATGCGGAAACTGCCGCGAATGCCATCGCGAAGGTAAAAACGGGAGAGGATACGGGCCGGGAATCGGACAGAGCGTCCGTCCCGGGCCGTGGTGTGAACATCTGTGGCAACGCCCTGATAGAGCTTGATCCACTCATCAGGGCTGATGCTGATATCCACAATAATCTGCTGCATCGGCGATCAGTTCGCCAGTTCAAGCAGCAGGCGGTTCAGACGGGTGACATAGGCACCGGGGTCCGGGAGTTGCTCTCCGCTGGCCAGGGTGGCCTGGTCCAGGATAACCGCTGAGAGCTCATTGAACCGCTCTTCGCCCTTCTCGCTTTCGAGTCGCTGGACCAGCGGATGATCAACATTGATCTCGAAGATCGGTTTGCTGTCCGGTACTTTCTGGCCGGCAGCTTCCATGATCTTCTTCATCTGGGCGCCCATATCGAAATCGCCTACCACCAGACAGGCCGGTGAATCGGTCAGGCGGTTGGTTACACGCACCTCCTGCACCCTGTCGCTCAGGGCATTCTTGATGCGCTCCAGAAGGTCCTTGTGCTCTTCAGCCGCCTCTTCCTTGTGCTTCTTGTCTTCCTCGGTCTCGACCTCGCCCAGGTCCAGGTCGCCACGGGCAACATCCTGCAACTGCTTGCCGTCGTATTCGCTGAGGTAACCCATCATCCACTCGTCGATGCGATCTGTAAGGATCAGCACCTCAATGCCCTTTTTGCGGAAGACTTCCAGATGCGGGCTGCTCTTGGCGGCTGTGAAGTTGTCGGCGGTGATGTAGTAAAGCTTTTTCTGCCCTTCCTTCATCCGGCCGATGTAATCATCCAGCGACACGTTCTGTGCGCTTTCACCGGTGTGAGTGGAGGCGAAGCGCAGCAGGCCGGCAATTTTCTCGCGGTTGCTGAAATCTTCCGCCGGGCCTTCTTTCAAGACCGTGCCGAACTCGCCCCAGAACTTCTGATACTGCTCGGAATCCTTCTTGGCCAGCTTGGACAGCATATCGAGGACCCGCTTGGTGAGCGCGGTGCGGATACTTTCCACGGTGCTGTCGTTCTGCAGGATCTCACGTGACACGTTGAGGGACAGATCGTTGGAATCGATCACGCCCTTGGCAAAGCGAAGGTAAAGCGGCAGGAACTGCTCGGCGTCGTCCATGATGAACACGCGTTGCACGTACAGTTTCAGGCCACGGGGCGCTTCACGGTTGTACAGATCAAACGGTGCACGGGCCGGGATATACAGCAGGCTGGTGTAATCCAGCTTGCCTTCCACCTTGTTGTGGGACCAGGTGAGCGGGTCTTCAAAATCGTGGGCGATGTGCTTGTAGAACTCTTTGTACTCCTCGTCCTTGATCTCGGTACGGGGGAGTGTCCAGAGCGCTGTCGCATCGTTAACGGTTTCGTACTCGTCCTTCTTCTCACCTTCGTCGGATTCGGCCTTCATGACAACCGGGAAGGAAATATGATCCGAGTACTTCTTCACCAGACTGCGCAGCTTCCAGCCGTTGGCGAATTCCTTGGCGTCTGCCTTCAGATGCAGGACGATCTGGGTGCCGCGGTTATTCAGATTGACCTGCTCGATGGAAAACTCGCCGTCACCCTTGGACTCCCAATGCACACCTTCTTCTGAAGGCGCACCCGCGCGGCGGGTAAATACATCAACCTTGTCGGCAACAATAAACGCCGAATAGAACCCAACACCGAACTGACCGATCAGCTTGCTGTCCTTCTTCTCATCGCCGGACAACTGCTGGAGGAATTCAGCCGTACCGGAACGGGCAATGGTGCCAAGATTCTGGATAACATCGTCACGGGTCATACCGATACCGTTGTCGGTGAGCGTGACGGTATTCGCCTCTTCGTCAAAATCCAGGCGAATCTTCAGCTCAGGATCGCTTTCATACAGGCTGTCGTCCTTCAGCGCTGCGAAACGCAGTTTGTCTTCGGCATCTGAAGCGTTGGAAATCAGCTCACGAAGGAAGATTTCCTTGTTGGAATACAACGAGTGAATCATCAGGTGAAGCAGTTGCTTCACCTCGGTCTGGAATCCAAGCGTTTCTTTATTGGCTTCAACCGTCATGGCGTTTTAGTCTCCTGAAACGAATAAACAGGCACGGCGTTGTGCCCGAGTTACCTCATAGTTTTGAGAGTGAGCGCGGAGGCCGTTCCGAAACCGTGCGGAGCCATGGATGGCGGAGCCGAGCGTACATGGACGTATTCACAGCGTGTTTCGGAACGGCCTCCGTGCTCGCTCCTGCACAAAAATCTCAGTCTGAGCAAAAAGTGGGGGCACACCGGGGCATTTCAAGCCCCGGAGTATAGGCAAGATCAGTCTTCGAGGAGGAAGTGCGCCCTGGCAGTCGCAATGGGTTGCGAGCGGGATTTCTGCCAGGCGCTGACCATCACGTTGGCAACGCGGTTGCCCTGGCGGGTCAGGCGGCATTCGGCGTAGGTCTCGCGATTGAGACCGGCCCTGAGGTAATCCAGGGAAAAGTCGACGATACGGGGCATGCGCAGACTTTCCTGGGACATGATCAGGTAGATGTTGGCAGACATCTCCATGAAGCCACCGATCACGCCACCGTGGATGGCCGGCAGGATGGGATTACCCAGGTTGGAGTCTTTGCAGGGCAGACGGAAAATCAGGTCGTCTCCAAACTGCTCACACTGAAGACCAATCCAGGTGGCATAGGGAATGCTGCTGAGCATGCGGCTGAAGTCACCGGTCTCCTGGGTGTAACGCAGGATTTCAGGATCGGTCATTCTTCACCTCCGGTAATCAGGTCCCGGTAATGTTTCGGGCTGGCATCCTTCCCGATACGCATGAAGGTGGCCACGCAGTTGGCAATGGTTTCACCGCCTTCCTGGTACGCCTCACAGCGGGTAAAAATGATGTTCCGGGTTACCCGGTAGGTTTCAGCCCGGGCATAAACCGGCTTGCGGGGCTGGGCCGGGCGCATGTAGTCCACGCGCAGGTCCAGCGTCGGGCAGAGCTCAAAATCTTCCAGGGCACAGAGGATCACGCACCCTGATGTGGTATCCATCAGTGTGGTGATGGCCCCACCGTGAATCACCCCGGTGTCCGGGTTACCGATAATGCGGTCACTGTAGGGCAGGCACAGTGTCAGGCTGCCTTTTGTGGCCTCGGTAACCGACAGACCAAGCTCGTTGGCCTGGTTGAGGGTGGCTATAAAACGGCTAACCCGTTTCCGTCGGATATCATCGTTCATTCAGATTCAACCTGTGGATCAGCTTTTAGGTTTTGGGCTGTTTTCCGCCTTGCCGGGCAGCGGCTCCTCGAAGACCTTCCCCGCCCTCAATGCTTCCAGTGCCGTCGAACAGAACTCGCGTCGATAGAGAACGACAACAACCAGAGTGGACGCCGCCATGAAGACAATCGGGTGAATAAACCAGCCTACCACGGCAAGTGCGTAATAGTAGGACCGCAGCCCAAGGTTAAAGGCATCGCCGGCAAGATTGCAGATGTTGCCGGCACTTCGTGCAAACGCCTCCCTGCCAGCGGGGCTGGTTTTGGTGTCGTCTGGCGGAGGGGCACTGCCCACCATCACCGACACAAAGTTGTACATCCGCATGGACCAGGTGAATTTGAAAAAGGCGTAGATAAAGACCACCAACAGCACCACCATGCGAAGTTCCCAGATTTCCCGGGTCGGCAATGTGGCGAAGGGCATGGTACTGAATACTTCCATGACTTCCTGGGTGTAGCCGAGAGCGGTGATAATACCCGCGAGAATCAGCAGGCAGCTGGAGGCGAAAAACGCACCGTTGCGCTCCAGGTTTCCGACCACAGACGCATCGGCAATCCGGTTTTCCCGCCGCAACATGACGCGCATCCAGTCCTCCCGGTAAAGGTCGAGGGTGTTGGACAGGCAGGGACGGTCCGCGGCACGGCGTTTCGAGTATTCGGTATAACCCAGCCAGCAGACGAGGAACCAGAGCAAAGCGATCAGTTCGAGTAAATTACTCATGGGTTGCCTTGGGTGCGAAGTTGGTGAAACAGAGCGGGAACAGACGCTTATGATACGCCAAGGGCCTGCTCGTCACCACCGCCGGGCAGGTTGCGGTAATCCACTGATGGCCGATCATGTGCTATAAACTGCCCATTCAGGAAGCGGGCAACTGTTTTGAACGAACCCGACATCGCATCATCCAAAAGGGAGCTTACTGTGAACCTGTCTGCCATCAAAAACAGCCTGGTAGCCATTGCGCTGGCACTGACACTCAGCGGCTGCTCGGTCAATCCGGTTACCGGGGAAAATCAGCTTTCGCTGATCGGTGAAAGCCAGGAGCTCGCCATGGGCGCCGAGCAGTACGTGCCCACCCAGCAAACCCAGGGCGGTCGGTTTTATGTGGATCCGGAGCTGACGCTCTATGTAAGCGAGGTTGGCCAGAAAATGGCCAGGGTCAGCGACAGACCGGACCTGCCCTACGAATTCGTGGTTCTGAACAGCAGTGTACCCAATGCCTGGGCCCTTCCCGGAGGCAAGATCGCCATTAACCGTGGCCTGCTGACAGAGCTTGACGACGAGGCTCAGCTTGCCTCGGTTCTGGGGCACGAGATTGTTCATGCGGCAGCCCGGCACAGTGTTCAGCGCATGCAGCAGGGAATGCTGATCAGCGCCGGCGTTGCCGGACTTGGTTTTGCCCTGTCGGACAACGAATGGGCCGGTCTGATCATGGGTGGTGCTGCCCTTGGGGCGCAACTTGCGCTGGCGCAATACAGCCAGGGCGATGAACTCGAATCCGACCACTACGGCATTCTCTACATGAAAGAAGCCGGCTATGACCCACAGGCGGCGGTGGAGCTTCAGGAGCTGTTCCTGAAACTATCCGAAGGGCGTCAGTCCAGTTTCATTGATGGCCTGTTCGCAACCCACCCGCCCTCAGCGAAACGCGTGCAGGAGAACCGGGAACTGGTGCAGAAGGTTGGCGCGGGTGGCTACCGCGGTGAGGACGTCTATGAACGCAAGATGGCCAAACTCCGCTCGCTGCAACCGGCTTACGATGCCCATGACAAGGCCATGGAGCTGGCCTCCAAAGGCGAGATGAAGCCCGCGCTGGACAAGATCAACGAAGCCATCCGTTTGCTGCCACGGGAAGCCATGTTCTATGCCCTTCGCGGCCGCATTTATCAGGACCAGAAGGAAACAGAGAAGGCCGCGGCCGACTTTGAAAAGGCGGTGGAGCTCTACCCCGAGATGTTCAAGTATCGCCTTTACAATGGCCTGAATGCTCTGAGGCTCAACAATCTGGACAAGGCCAGGGAGAATCTGACCAAAGCCAATGAAACCGTCCCCACTTCCATTGCCTTCCTTCGACTGGGCGATGTTGCGGTAAAACAGAATAACCGGAATGAAGCCATTGCCTATTACAGCAAGGCCGCCGAAGCCGGTGGGGACGTAGCTGAAGAGGCCAAACGTAAACTGGCGGCACTCACGCAATAATTGCCGCCGGAATCGTAGACTTTAGAAGGCCGGTGTCCCGAGGGATTCCGGCCTTTTTATTGCCCGGGATCAAGATTGCCGGTCTGACGCACATCTTCTGTCATCGCCTCCATTGACTTTTAGAGCAATAACTCTAAAAATCAGATGACATCAACAACGATTGGATGACGGACA
This sequence comes from Marinobacter sp. CP1, assembly GCF_001266795.1. Lineage (NCBI taxonomy): Bacteria > Pseudomonadati > Pseudomonadota > Gammaproteobacteria > Pseudomonadales > Marinobacteraceae > Marinobacter > Marinobacter sp. CP1. Next base: position 3,909,791 of record NZ_CP011929.1, on the reverse strand, counting down.
TGCTAGCGAAACGTATCCAGCCCATGGTCTTCCAGGCGCGCCGACTGTACGTGGAACTGATGTTCCAGGTGATGGGGCGAGCCCTGCAGGCTGTGAGCGAGGTGGACGAGAAGGTTCAGAACGAAGCCCGGGCACTACCTGACGGTTTCCTGTTTGAGATGATGGTGATGCCGGATGGCTCAAAGCTGATCGTCGAGCATACCGGCCAGGGGCGTTTCCGTTACCACGGTGACAAGGCCCCACGGCCGATCGACCTGTCGATTCAGTTCAAGCACATCGCCCACGCTTTCCTGGTGCTGTCTTTCCAGGAAAAAACATCAGTGGCTTTCGCCAATGACCGCATGCTGGTGGATGGCGACATCAGCTATGCCGTGCGGATGACGCGGGTACTGAACCGGCTTGAGTCCTTCATCCTGCCGAAAATGGTCGCCGAGCGCGCCGTGAAGGAATACCCGGCCGACCTCCACCTGCCGGAAAAGCTGATCAGCGCCGCGCGCATTTACCTGAAAGTTGCCACCAATTTCGTTGAGACAGTGAGAGCGTGATGACCAATAAATACTATGAGTTCTTCTGCCCGGTAAAAGTCATTGCCGGCAAGGCCGCCCTTGAACACATCCCTTACGAGCTGACCGGAATGGCTGCCAAACGGCCAATGATCGTAACCGACAAGGGCGTGCGGGCTGCGGGCCTCCTGGAACCCGTGATCGCAGCTTGCGAGGAAAGCGGGCTGGAAATAACCACCATCTATGATGACGTTCCGCCTGACTCCTCGACCACGGTGGTACGCGATATCGCCGGCATCTATCGTCAGGAAAAGTGCGACTCCATCATCGCCGTGGGCGGCGGTTCGGCGATCGATACCGGCAAGGCCGTCAACATCCTGGTTTCCGAGGGTGGTGACGATATCGCCAAGTACAGCGGTGCCGGTGTGCTCAAGCATCCGCTCAAGCCCTTCTTCGTGGTGCCGACAACAGCCGGGACCGGTTCGGAAGTTACATCGGTTGCGGTCATCACCGATGAAGCCAAGGGCGTCAAGCTGCCCTTCACGTCGTCGTTCCTGCTGCCAAACGCGGCCATCATTGACCCGCGCATGACCCTCACCCTGCCGCCGCACATTACTGCCGCCACAGCCATGGACGCCATGACCCACGCAACCGAAGCGTTCACCTGCATGGCGAAAAACCCATTGAGTGACGCCTACGCGACCGCGGCTATCAAGAAAATCAGCCAGTCACTCCTTCAGGTCATGGACAACCCGAAAGACAGCGACGGACGACTGGAGCTGGCGCAAGCCTCGACCATGGCCGGCATCGCCTTCTCCAACTCCATGGTGGGTCTGGTGCATGCCCTGGGGCACGCCACCGGCGCCGTCTGCCACCTGCCCCACGGCCTCTGCATGAGTCTTTACCTGCCCTACGCCCTGGAGTACAACCTTGAAACCATCCGGGAACCCCTGGGTGAACTTTTACTGTATCTCGAGGGCCCCAAAGTCTTTGCAGCAACACCGGCAAGCCGACGGGCAGAGGCCAGTATTTCCGCGATCCGGAAGTTGCGGGATGCTTTGTACAAGCGCTGCCAGCTGCCCCGGACACTCAAGGAAACCGGTAAGGTAACCGAGGCACAGCTGGACCACATCGCTGAAATGGCGTTGGATGATGGTTCCATAATGTTTAATCCGAAGGAAGTAACGCTGGAGGATGCCCGCTCGGTTCTGCGCCGCGCCTGGGCGTGACTGTTTCGCCGGGGGCCCTGCCTGGCCCCCGGCGTTTGCCTTGTGTGAAGATAGACTTCACATCATTGAAATTGATCAAGCAAGAGAGGAGAATTAGCCAATTCTGGCAGGGATGATAGCCGGGTTCATTATCCACCTACAGTACTGTTCCGTAGAGAGCCCCACCACATGCAAAACCGATATCCCCGCCCTGTTAATGCCACTCTTGGCGTCCTTCTTCTTGTACTGACTGCACTTTCCTCGCCAGTTTTTGCCTCACAGGATGCCTCTGGCGAACAAAAGGTTTTCCGCTTCAATATTTCCCCCAATGGTTACCCACCCTATCTCATCGGTGACCAGAGCCAACCATCAGGAATCATGTGGGATGTGGTGTCCGAGGTAGCCCAGAGGCTTGGATACCGGGTAATCGCTGAGCAAATCCCCCGTAAACGTGTAGATCAGATGCTGCTTGATGGATACATCGATGCCACACCAAGGGCTCAAGAGTGGGCGGACGACCCGGAGAAATTCCTGTTTACCGATGCGATAGTCGACATCGAGGAAGTGTTTTTTGTACCAGCACAATCCAGCTTTTACTACGAGAGCCCGGACGATCTGATCTCCAAAACCATTGTCACCCACCTCGGCTACCGTTATCCGCTGCTTGAGCCCTACTTCGAGGAAGGTCGGATTCGCCGCTTTGATGTTGCCAGAGACAAGGACATGTTCACCTTTGTACTGCACGGTGACCGTTTCGACGCCGCGGTCGCCGACCGGCTCGTCGGAAAGTGGATTCTCAGAAACGAGGGTCTGCGGCAGCATTTCGACATCAGCAGCGAAGGCATCAGCAATTACGGGTTCCGACTGATGCTGCGTAAAGACTGGCAGCCCTTTGCCAGCCAGTTCAACGAAGAACTGGCGAAGATGAAGGCGAATGGCGAGCTGGATGCCATTCTCGCCAACTACCGCTGAAGCCGCCCGGTGCTACTCAAGGCGTCGCAACAACAGCATCGGCGATACACTCAACACCGGCCGTAGCTGCCAGCGGCCGAACAGGGCAAGAACAACGGCGCTTACGATTGGAATCGGCAGCACCACGTGCCAGTGCCACTGGAACGTGCCCTCGAACATCCTGAATTGAAGCGCCCAGACTGCCGCTTCGGCGGCAACCACTCCAAGCACACCCGCAAAACCACCCAGCAACGCAAATTCGAGCATGGTGCTGCGAACCAGCAACCTCTGGCGCCCGCCAAGTGTTCGCAGCAGCGCGCCTTCCCGCTGTCGATCCTGAAGCGTCGCACTGACGACTGCAGCCATCACCACCAGCGCGGCGGCAAGGATCAACGCCAGAATGGCTTCAATCGCCTGGGTTACCTGACGGACGATCTCCTGGATCCGCTCGATCACATGATCAATTTCCAGAACGGAAACCGTCGGGAACTGCCGGGAAAATTCGTTCAGGGCATCTTTCTTGTCCTTGGGCAGGTAAAAACTGGTAATCCAGGTCGCGGGCATCTCGGTGAGCCCGCCCTCCGGCGGGAACGCCATGTAGAAATTGGGCTTCATGCTGTCCCACTGGACCGTCCGAATACTGGTGACGGCTTCTGTCACCTTTTCCGAGCCAATGGTGAACGTCAGTTCGTCGCCCAGTGACAGTCCCAGCTTTCCGGCCAGCTCCGCTTCCACCGAGACACCTTCCTTCTGGTTTTCACCAAACCAGGCGCCCTCGACTATCTCGTTGTCGTCCGGCAAGGCCGACATCCAGGTCAGGTTCAGTTCACGGTTGAGAGCATTAACATTCTCATCCTTGCTGACCGTTTCCTTGACTGGCTGACCATTGAGTTCGGTCAAGCGTCCTCGAACCATCGGGTAAAGTTTGTCCAGTGGCTGGCCACGCTCCTGCCAGAACGAATCGACGTCCTCGACCGCTTCCGGTGCAATATTGATCAGGAAATGATTGGGCGCGTCATCCGGCAACTGGGCCTGCCAGTCTGTCAACAAAGAGGTACGCACCAATATCAGCGTGGCCGCCAGCATCAACGTCATCGCAAATACGGCAATCTGGGAAAGACTGGCCCGGCGATGCCGGTACAGCCCCACCAGGGCCAAACGCCAGGCGTTACCACCGCCGCGAACCTTGCGCAGTGTTGCAACCAACAGCCAACCCACCAGGCCAAGTGCCCCGAGCAGCAACGCAAGCCCCCCCAGAAGGGAAACCACCAGGGCAAGTTCGCCCGCATACATCCACACAAGCCCGAAAACCGCCACAATGGCAATTATCATATCCGGCAGGGCCTCGCGCCCGGTTTCACCGGGCTGGCTGCGCAGTACACGCATCGCCGGAACATTGCGAAGCCTGCGAACGGGAGGATAGGCAAACGCAAACAGAGAGACCAGTGCCGTCAGCAAGGCGGGCACCAATGCAGACGGATCGAGCTGAAATTCCACCGGGCGCTCAAGCACCTGGCTCAGCATGTGAATCAGCAACCAGTACAGCGGCATCGCGACCAGCAGTCCGCCCACGATCCCGGTGACACCCCAGAGCGCGAGGCGCTTGAGGTACAGACCGCCAATACCCGCACCGCTGAGCCCCAGCGTTTTCAGAAGTGCCACGGTATCGCGCTGGGAAAGGGCATACTGACGACTCGCCACAGCCACGGCCACGGCGGCAAGCAGGACTGCAAGACTGCCACCCAACAGCAGGAATCGCTCGGCTCGCTCGAGTGAGCGCGAGAAGGTCTCGCCATCCCGGACACCCGCCCATTCATGACTGGGTTCGAGTCTGGGTTCCAACCATTGGTAGTACGATTCCAGCGCAGCTTCATCACCGGCAAACAGGTAGACGTATTCAACCCGGCTGCCCTCCTGGATGACCCCGGTGGCGGCCACATCATCCACATGCATCATCACGCGGGGGGCCAGTGCCGACAGCCGGAAACCGCCGTCCGGCTCCCGGATGAGCAGGCCGGACACGGTAAGATTCAGATTACCAACTTCAAGCGACTCGCCGACTTCGAGATCCAGCAGCCTGAGCAAGCGCGGGTTGATCCAGACCTCTCCTGGCCCGGGCCCCTGATTTACCAGCTCCCGGGTACCTGTCGGGTTCCGCTGGATTTCGATATCGCCACGAAGCGGATATTCATTGCTCACGGCCTTGACTGACACCAGCTGGAAATTCTCGTCACCGAACACCATGGTGGAGAATTCCACCATTCGACCGGTTTTCAGGCCCTGATCGGCGGCTTCCTGAAGCCAGGCGTCCGGAATCGGTCGGCCATTCTCTGCCTCAAGCTGGCGATCCGCTGCCAGGAACGAGCTGGCTGAAGAAACCAGGGTGCGTTGAAGCTGACTGGCAAACAGGGCAATGGTGGCGACAGTGGCAACGGCGATGATGAGAGCGGCCAGAACGACGCGAACATCCCGTTCCCGCCAGTCCCGGCGAACCGACATGAGTTTTTTTGCAGCAGCCATCAGTGCGCCATCTCCTGGGCTGCTTCCGGTTCGCTCAGAACGCCGGCTTCAATATGGAACTGCCGATTGCAGCGAGCCGCCAGGTGTTCATCGTGGGTTACCATCACCAGCGTTGTGCCCTGCTCCCGGTTCAACGCCATCAAGAGATCAGACACTGCCTGACCGGTGCGGTTATCCAGGTTACCCGTCGGCTCGTCAGCGAACAGGATCAGCGGCTCAGACGCAAATGCCCGCGCGATGGCAACCCGCTGCTGCTCACCACCGGAGAGCTGTCTGGGTGTGTGGGTCAGCCGTTCGCCAAGCCCAACCCGTTCCAGTAGCTCACGGGCCCTCTTCTCCGGCGACGCCATGCCGGCAAGTTCCAGCGGCAACATAACGTTCTCGAGCGCGGTTAGCGCCGGCAAAAGCTGGAAAGACTGGAATACAAAACCAACCCGGTGTGCGCGGAGTTTTGCCCGCTCATCCTCGCTGAGCTTGCTGATCACCGAGCCGTCCAGCTCCACCGTCCCCTCGCTGGGCGTATCAAGACCCGCCAGCAAACCCAACAGGGTGGTTTTACCAGAACCGGAGCGCCCGACAATGGCTACGGATTCTCCCCGATTGATTTCGAGAGTGACCCCTTGCAAGATCGTGAGCGTATCGGTTTCAACACTGACGCGGTGGGTCAGGTTATCTACCCGTAACATTGGGCTCTGGCTATCCGGGTTAACATTGGTCATCTGATTCACGGAATCTCCCGATCCTGGGTCTCGAAAACGGCTTAAAGGTGTATTGGTTGTCTATGCATACGGCATTGGTGTACGTCAGATCAATTCTTTTTCTCGTGTTTGCCGTGCTGGCGCTGCCGGCAGTGGCCAGTCAAAACACGCTGCTCATCGTAGGTGACAGCCTCAGTGCGGCCTATGGAGTGCCCTCCGAAACTGCCTGGGTGCAGTTGCTGAGAAACCGGCTCGAGAGCAAAGGGTTGAGCGACTGGGAAGTGGTCAATGCCAGCATCAGCGGAGAAACCACGGATGGCGGTGCCCGCCGGCTGCCTGATCTCCTTGAGGAGAACGAGCCCGACGTCGTGGTCATTGAATTGGGTGGCAATGATGGCCTTCGCGGCTTCCCCCCCAACGTAATCGAATCCAATCTCGCCTCCATGATCGAAAAGGTGCAGACCTCGGGTGCTCGCGCCGTACTGGTGGGCATGCAGATACCGCCCAACTACGGACAGCGCTACACAGAGATGTTTGCCGAAATCTATCCGAAGCTGTCTGACCGATACGACACCGCGTTGGTTCCCTTTTTCCTCGACGGCATCTACAACCAGGCCGGGTTGATGCAGGACGACGGGATTCACCCGACCGAGGAAGCCCAGGGCAAACTGCTGGAGAATGTCTGGCCGGTGCTCAAACCGATCCTGCAATAAAGATGGTTCAGGTCAATCCCTGGAGGAATGCCAGCGCACGGCGCTCTGACCAATAAAAGCCATCTTTCGAATGCTCGACAAACCCGACGTGGCCGCCCCAACGAGGAGCTTCGAGGCGCACATGAGCGCCCAGCTCCCGCCGGGATTCCGGAAAACAGCGCGCCGACAGAAATGGGTCGTCAGCGGCATTCACCATCAGCGCCGGCACGCGGATATCTCGCATTCGCCCCAATGCTGAACACTGGGCCCAGTAATCCCGGGCATTGCGGAAACCGTGCAGAGGCGCGGTGTAGCGGTCATCAAACTCATGAAAGCTGCGAATGGCATCAAACCCCGAAATATCAATCAGGTCCGGAAACCTCTCCGCCTTTTCCTCCATTTTTACCTTCAGATCCCGGAGAAAGCGCTGCATGTAGATCTTCCTGCTGGGCAACGCCAGCATATCTGCGCTGCCGGCCAGGTCGCAGGGAACCGAATAGGCAACGGCTCCGCAGATCCGGCTATCAACACGCTCGCCCTGTTCGCCCAGATAAAGCAGCGTCAAATTGCCCCCCATGCTGAACCCGGAAAGAAACAGGGTGTCGTAAGCACCTGACAACCCGTGGTTGACCACCAGGCCGAGATCCTCGGTGGCGCCGCTGTGATAGAACCTCGGTTGCCGATTCATAACCCCGCCGCAAGAGCGGAAGTTCCAGGCAAGAACATCCCAGCCTTCCCGAAGCAGGGCGCGAGTTAAACCGAGCACGTAGGGCCGCCTGCTGTGACCTTCCAGACCGTGAGACACGATGGCCAGTCGATCGCTACCCTGCCGGTACCAGTCCAGGTGCAGTTCGTCGTCATCCGGTGTGGCGATCACTTCCGGCTCCGGTTCCACCATCGGGACTTTGCGAAACAGTGTGGGCCAGACAGACTGAACGTGACCGTTGCGCAACCACGGCGGGGGCCGGTAGTGAAGAGTCCTGCTTTCGTACAATTTTTAGCCTTTCATATCAGGGGGTTGACCCCGTAAACCAAAGCGCTTAATATGCGCGCCACTTGATGCTGTTCCCCGATAGCTCAGTTGGTAGAGCAACGGACTGTTAATCCGTTTGTCGCTGGTTCGAGCCCAGCTCGGGGAGCCACTTATTCCGAAATGCCGCTGATTCTTCTGAACCAGCGGCATTTTTCGTTTACGGCCTCAGAAAATCTGCTCGCGCTGCATGAATTCGGTCAGCACCCGGAACAACGTGAACCCATCCTCGGTGCCAATCAGCTCCCGAATGGAATGCATACCGAACTGGGGCACGCCAATATCCAGCGTGGTTACACCCAGGTTCCCCGCCGTCAGGGGCCCAATGGTGCTGCCACAGCCCATATCGCTCCGAACCACAAAGGTCTGGTGAGGCAACCCCAGCTCGTCACTGATGTGCCGGTAAACTGCTGCCGATCGACTGTTGGTGGCGTACCGCTGGTTATGGTTGACCTTGATCACCGGCCCCTGATTGAGAATCGGGCCATGATTCTCATCATGTTTATCCATGTAATTCGGATGAATGCCATGGGCATTGTCCGCCGACACCATCATTGAGTTGGCAATAGCACGAGCCTTGCCAGCGCCGACCCAGCGGTCCAGAACCGCTGTCAGGAACGGCCCTTGTGCACCTTCGGCAGACATACTGCCAACTTCCTCGTGATCGTTGCAGACCAGCAACGCGGCTTCGTCCCCGGAGGTTTTCAGCAGCGACTGGAGGCCAATATAACAACTCAGAAGGTTGTCCAGGCGAGCCGAGGCGATGAAATCATCACGCAATCCGACAAACGAGGCTTCACGGGCATCGTAGAAACTGAGCTCGTACCCCAGGACCTTGCGGACAGTGAGCCCGGTCTCCGACTTGACCTGCTGGGACAGCAGATCCACGAAGCTGGTGGTATCGCTCTCAGGAACCTGCATCAGAACCGGTGGCAGATCGGTCTGTGGGTTAACCGTGCGATTGCTGTTGGCTTCTCTATCAAGATGGATTGCCAGGCTCGGAATGAATGCCACAGGCTTACGGAAATCCACCAGGGTGTCCCGTACCTTGCCGTCTTCATCCAGCACCGTCACCCGACCGGCCAGGGAAAGATCCCGGTCAAACCAGGGATTCAGCAGCACACCACCGTAAACTTCGACACCCAACTGGAAGAAGCCCTTGCGGCGGAGCTCAGGGTTCGGCTTGACCTTCAGGCAGGGGCTGTCGGTATGAGCACCCACCATGCGGATTCCCGAGGTGGTGACATCTTTGTTGCCAGCTCGGAAGGCGACAATTGAGGAGCCGTTACGGACAACGTAATAGCCCTGGTTGCTCACCAGCGACCAGTCTTCCCGCTCATCCAGCTCCTGAAACCCGGCCGCACTCAGCCGTTGTTTCATGGTGTCGACCGCATGCCAGGGTGTGGGGGAAGTGTTCAGAAACTTCAATAAATCTTTGTTAAATTCAGCGTGTTCCATGATGTCCCTGATTAAAAGATAATTGCGCCAACAGTATGGCATGAAGCCGTAAAGCCTCATACTGCGTCAACGGACATTCCCTATAACCGGGTCACAAATCAACCATCACCGGGAGCCCAACGTGCCAGCACCGAGATTTCTCGACATTGAATACTGCCAGACCGACGATGCGCTGTTTCCCACCGCCATGGCCTGGTCGCTGGAAGACGGCCGAATGAAAACCGTGGTTATCGCCCCTTCCGACGACTGGCTCCCGGAAGATGGTGACCTGGGTGATGTCGACCTTCTCTACCTTGAAGAACAGGGCGTGCCCCTGATCGAGCTGGTCCGGGAACTGCACCAGGATCTGCCCGACCAGACCGTCTTCGTGGACGGCCTCGATCCGGACGAGATTCTGGTAGACCTCATTTTCACGGCCGTGGCACAGGAGGCCCCGTTCGAAATCGCACCCATCAGTGAGCTGATCACAGGCCTGGACAGCGAAACCCTGGAAGACCGCCGCCGCCAGCTCCTGTTCGAGGAAAGCCTGGAACCCCAGTTGCCTGAAAATGGCGTCTACGCACTGCTGCTGATGGCGCGGGAAGAGGGCCTGTTCGACGAGGATTGAGAAACAGCAGGAATTGACAGGGGGAAGTGTGACACGGGTCGACGTAACAAACGGTTACACGAGGCAGAATCAGCCCGTATTCGCCCATGTCAGGAAGCCCGATAACAATGAACAAGGTTGTGCGAACGCCCCTCGTCTGTCCGCTTGTCCCTGCCCTGCTCCTCGCATCCCAGGCCGCCCTGGCCCAGGAAACGCCAAGGGCCGACAAACACTACATCGGGCTGCTGGCAACCACCTACAACCACCGCACCATCGGTGAAAACACCAAGGAAACCGCCTGGGGCACAGGCGGAACACTGGTGGTGGGTGGCCACATAACCGATCTGTTTCACGCCGAGCTGCGGGCCGGTGGCGGCTTCAAAGACGCCGAGGTACCGGACAGTGACCTGACGCTGAGCGTTGACTACTACGCCAGCTGGTACATGGGCCTGCACTACCCGATCACCGACTATGCAAACCTCTACGGCCAGTTCGGCTTTTCCTATATCCACGGCGAAGGCGAGATCAGCGATCCCGCAAATGATCGCAACAACCCCTACCTGGATCTCGAAGGCGAGTTCCCGGACAGCGGCTTCTCCATCAGCTGGATTGCTGGGCTTGATTTCGAAGTGATGGACGATACGTTTCTGGTCTTCGAAGGCGGAAAGCTTTTCGAAGACACAGGAACGGATGCGAACACCTTCCAGTTTTCCGGCGGACTGCGCTACGAGTTCTGAGAAACAGCTGACTCAGGCGTTCGCAAAGGCGGGATTGGCTGCCTCTCATGGAATGTGTGAAGCCATGGATGGCTTCACTCAAGCGCACATGGATGTGCTCGTAGCGGTTCCATGAGAGGCAGCCAATCCTGCCGGTACTCCCGTAAATTCAGGCCTTGTGGCGAATATGCCAGCACCGGTGAATGCGGGCGTTGCGTTGAAAATCCTTGTCCAGGGTATCCCGCGTCACTTCAGCAACCTCGAACTCGCTTTCCAGTGTCTCGTCCAGCTTGAAGCGTCGGAAATTGTTGGAAAAGATCAGCAACCCATCGGAACTCAACCTTGCCATGGCCTGCCTGACCAGCGTGGGATGATCCTTCTGGATATCCAGAACGCCGGCCATACGGGCAGAGTTGCTAAAGGTCGGCGGATCCATGAAAATCAGGTCAAACCGTTGGTCCGCCGTTTTCCGGTCTGCCAGCCAGGCCAGGCAGTCTGCCTGCTCTACCCGATGCTTCTTGGGGTCGGCTCCGTTCAGTGCAAGGTTCTCCTCGGCCCAGCCGACATACGTCTTTGACATATCCAGACTGAGCGAGCGGCTGGCGCCTCCAACAACAGCGTGAACAGTGGCCGCGCCGGTATAACAGAACAGGTTCAGGAATCGCTGGTTTGCCGAGTGCTGCTGAATCCAGTGCCGCACCGGCCGATGATCCAGAAACAGACCCGTGTCCAGATAATCCTTGAGGTTCACCTTCAACACGCAGCCGTGTTCGTGAACCCTGAAAAACTCGCCACTGACTGCCTGCTTCTCGTACTGATTGGTGCCGGTTTGCCGCTGGCGCTGCTTGCACACCATATCCTCCGGCTCCACTCTCAGTGCTTCGGGAATGACTGCAAGGGCCTCCGCCAGGCGTTCTCGAGCAGCACGCTCATCCACCGATTTCGGGGCCGCATACTCCTGCACGTGCACCCGCCCCTCATAGATATCGATCGCCAACGCAAACTCCGGCATATCGGCATCGTAGAGGCGGTAGCAACCAATGCCCTGCTTTCTTGCCCACTGCCCAATTGTCTTCACGTTCTTCTTGAGGCGATTGCGCAACATGGCCGCGCGTTCCTCATTGGCAATCCGAGGGGTGACCTCACCGGGAATATCCGGGGTCCTCGGTGTCATGGCGCTCACTTCATTTATCTCGAACAGCAGCAACTGGGCGGGCAGCTTGCCGTTGAAAAGCCGGTATTGCTTGTAACTTCTCAATCCGATGGACTTGCCGAATTCCGGGGCTCCGGTAAATACACCGAGGCGCCAGCCTGGAACGCAGCGTTTAACCGCGTCGCCCAGTGCCTGGTACAAGCCGCCCAACTCCCTGCGCTCACTCAACCGCTCACCGTACGGGGGATTGGTGAGGACCAGCCCCCGATCAGACCAGTCGCCTTCCAGTTCCAGGGCATCGACTGCGCGAGCCTCAACGTGCACAACATTCTCCAGACCTGCCCTCTGGATGTTTTTCCAGGCGGTCCCGATGACCCGGCTATCCTGGTCAAAGCCCGCCATTCTCGGGATCCGCCCTTGCTTGCCCTCGTGGGCGCGACGCTCCGCCTCCTGGCGCAGCGATAACCAGAGCTCCGGCTGATGGCCCGGCCACTTCTCGAAACCGAACCGTTCCTGCTTGCGGCCGGGCGCCATATCCAGCGCCATCATGGCAGCTTCAACCACAAGGGTGCCTGAACCGCACATCGGGTCCACGAAATCGCCGCCGGCGGCGGCAATCTCCGGCCAGCCCGCTCGCATCAGCAATGCCGCGGCCAGGTTTTCCTTCAGGGGTGCCAGGCCCTGATCCGTACGATAGCCGCGCATGTGCAGACTGTGCCCGCTCAGATCAATGCCCAGGGACAAGCGGCCACGATTGAGTCGCGCGGAGACAATGACATCCGGGTTCTTGGCATCCACTGAAGGCCGCGGTCCGCCATTGGCCTGAAACCGGTCCACAATGCCGTCCTTGACCCTTTGAGCGCCATATTGCGTATTGCGGATGGCCTCGTTCTGACCGAGGAACGTAACGCGGAAACTGCCATGCACAGGAATGTGCTGCTGCCAGTCCATGTGAACAACGCCATCATAGAGCTGATCGCCGCTGTTGGCGTCCACTTCATCAATGTGAAGGATCACCCGGTTGGCGAGACGCGACCATAGACAGGCGCGATAACCACCCTCCAGAGAACCCTCCACCCAGACCCCGGCCGGGGCATTGCGTACGGTATCCAGACCAAAGGTGCTGAGCTCGTCCGCCAGTAGGTATTCCACCCCCTTCGGGCAGGTTACGAAAAATACAGATTTGGACAAGTTCAACTCCTGGTTGCTGGACGGCTTGAGGTAAGTTTCCGGAATAAAGGCTATTCCGAAAATCGCAGTAAAATTTTTAGTTCATATAACTATAAAAAAAGCGTCACATAGATGAAATAATTAGTGTACATCGGCTAAAGGTTCGACTTACCTTGTAAGTGACGCGTCGTTCCGGAAGGGTGCAAACCTTCCGTTAACAGGATCCTGACTGCTCTGGCTTGAGCTGACAATAGTGGGTTATCCCGGAGCGGATAACACTGGTCGCAGCCACTGCAGATGTGTACACGCTTGTTCTGTTAATCCATCAGTGAGGAACGGCATGAAAAGACAGAAAAGAGACATGTACGCTCGTGCATTCAAGCGGGGTTATCTCGCTGGCGTGTCCGGAAAATCCAAAGACAGCTGCCCGATTGAACAGGCGGAAGTTCGCCAGGAATGGCTGAACGGGTGGCGAGAAGGCCGCACAGATCAATGGGAGGGCATGACCGGCGTATCCGGCATCCATAAACTGGCTAACGTTACGACAGCGTGACGCCTCAACTAACCCCGATTCTTAATCTGATCTTTTTACATACAATTTGACGCAGTACTCAGAGCAACCCAAACGGGGCCTCCCGCCCCGTACCATGCGATGAAGCGCCACGGGGTTCATTCCCCGCTCGGGCCCGCTAAGCGGGCCCACCTTCGTTATGGGGCGCGGTAAATCACTTGACCTGCCGGATAGCCTCAACAGCCTCTTTAATAAGTTCAGGCCCCCGGTAAATAAAACCGGTGTAGATCTGGACCAGCTTGGCACCGGCCCGGACTTTCTCGGCTGCACTTTCACCGTCCATAATGCCGCCGACACCAATAATCGGTAGTGATTCCCCCAGTTCCGCGTAAAGCTCCCGGATGACCCTGAGAGAAGCCTCCCGCACCGGTGCGCCGCTGAGGCCACCAGCCTCATCGGCATGGGCATGACCTGCCACGGCATCCCGACTGATCGTTGTATTGGTGGCAATCACGCCATCAAGGCCCGTCTCACGCAGGGCGGATGCCACGAACCGGATACCGTCATCGTCCATGTCCGGGGCGATCTTCACAGCCACAGGCACGTACCGGCCATGCTCCTTCTCACACTGGAGCTGTTCGTCCTTGATGGCCTCCAGCAGGCCCTTCAGAGAGTCTCCAAACTGCAAATCCCGAAGACCGGGCGTGTTGGGCGAGGACACATTCACCGTTATGTAATCGGCCCGACTGTAAACTGCCGATATCCCCTTCCGGTAATCGGACTCGGACTGCTCGTTGGGCGTGTCCTTGTTCTTGCCAACATTGATTCCAAGCACGCCCTTGTAGCGGCGCTGATCCACACGGGCCAGCAAGTGGTCCAGCCCCTGGTTGTTGAAACCCATCCGGTTAATGATGGCCTGATGCTCCTGCAGCCGAAACATCCGTGGTTTGGGATTGCCGGGCTGCGCCAGAGGCGTCACGGTACCAACTTCAATAAAACCGAAGCCCAGGGCGCCAAGCGCATCGAGGTGATCGGCGTTCTTATCCAGACCTGCGGCAAGCCCGACGGGGTTCGGAAAATCCAGCCCCATAACATTCACTGGCAATGAATCTATCTTTGGTGAAAAAGCGCTCAAAACGCCTAATCGGTGCGCAAGATCGAGACCATTCAATGCAACATTGTGAGCTTGCTCCGCTGGAAGACGGAAAAGCAGATTGCGGATAACGCCGTACATCTGAAAAAACTCCCCTGATCCAAGTGGGCGGAGTATACCGGAAGTTTTCCACAGCATCCCGGGATAGAACCAAATCAGCTGTAAATGACTGTATCATGGCACTCTCATGACCTTTTCCACGGAATCTGTGGATAAACCTGTTGAAAATCGCGGGGCAACGGTTGCCATCCCTTGATAACTGCGCCAATCTACAAATTGATTATTTTTTGACCAGTTATTTTTATGTTTATTTTCAATAGGTTATATATTTTTCTCATGGCTGTCGACAAATACTAAACAAAATGTTACCCAGTCATCGTTCTGCAATGATGTGCATAAATCACTTGAAATCCCCTCTTTTAGCCACCCCTGCCAAAGCCCTTGAGAATAACGTTATACTGGCACCTGTCTTCTGATCTGGAGTGCATCAATGCAAGAGCCGATTTCCCCCGCCCAACAGCACCGGGAAAACCTCGCGGGCGAAATGAAGGCGGCCTCGCGCGTGACCATTATCGGAATGATTCTCGATGCCGTACTCGGGGTCATAAAAGTCATTGGTGGTGCTCTTTTTAACTCCCAGGCCCTGCTGGTGGATGGCATTCACTCCTTTACGGATGTTGCCTCTGATCTGGTTGTTCTTGGCGTCATGAAGGTATCCCGCCAGGAGCCGGATGACGACCATCCTTACGGCCATCAGCGAATCGAAACCTTCGGCACTCTGGTTCTGGGCAGCATCCTGATTGCCGTTGGCGCCGCCCTGGCCTGGGAAAATACCCTACGCCTGATAGAGGGTGGCGTGGATACTGTGCCTGGCTGGCCAGTTCTGGTGGCAGCTGCAGCGTCTGTTGCGGGCAAGGAATGGATTTTCCGATACACACGCCACGTCGGCCTGAGGATCCGCTCGGATCTGATTATCGCCAACGCCTGGCACAGCCGAACCGATGCGTTCTCCTCAGTCGTGGTTCTGGTGTCCACGGCCGGCGCCATGCTCGGCATGGTCTGGCTTGATGTGTTCGCGGCGGTGGTGATCGCAGGCATCATTATCCACATTGGCTGGAAGTTTACCTGGGACAGCGTCAAGGAACTCGTGGATACCGGCCTCTCCCAGGAGGACACGGAGATGCTCAAGAGTATCGCCCGGGACACGGACGGAGTGCGCAACGTGCATGAGCTTCGCAGCCGTCGTATGGGGCACGACATTCTGCTGGATATTCACCTGGTGGTTCGTCCGGAAATCAGCGTATCGGAAGGGCATCAGATCGGCATGCAGGTTGTCTCGGGAATGCGGGATGCCCTGGACAACATCCGGGACATCAACTTCCACATCGACGCCGAAAACGACGAAGATCAGCCGCTGACCTCCGAGCGCCTGCCCTCCCGTGAAGACATCCGGGCCATCCTGGCCCGACACCTGGGAGAGTTGCCGCAACACAGCCGGCTCCGGCTGCACTATCTGAAAAACAAGGTGCATCTGGAGCTGTTCCTGGACAGCCCCGAGGGTGAAACCGTCTTCTCATCCTCAAACATCAGGGAAGAGCTCGGTGATTACCCCTGGTTTGGGAGTGTCCGGGTATGGGTGGCCGGCCCCTGAAAGCCGCCGGCCATATAACCTAGCGACGCCTGTTCTCTTCCATCCTTGAAAGAAATTCCTGCATGATCAGGGTGTAGAGCTCGCCCCCCAGGAAGCGGTCTTCCACGCCCGCATCAATGCTCGGGTTGTCGTTGACTTCGATGACGGCAACCCGGTTGCCTGACTGTTTGATATCCACACCGTACAGCCCGTTGCCGATCAGTCTGGTGGCATTCAGGGCCGCCTGAATGACATTCCTTGGCACCTCATACGTGGGCATGGTCTCAAAGCCACCGCTCTCACTCTCGGATTCGCTGTGCTGATAGATCTGCCAGTGGCCTTTCACCATCATGTACTTGCAGGCGTAGATGGCCCGCCCACCGAGCACACCAATACGCCAGTCGTAATCGGTGTAAAGGTATTCCTGAGCCAGCACCAGGGCGGACTGCTTGAACAGGTCTCTCAGCCCGGCACGGAGGGTCTTCTCGTCTTCGGCCTTGGTTACGCCTCGGGAAAACGCACCATCCGGGATCTTGATAACTACCGGAAAACCCAGCTCACTGATGACCTGCTCGACAGCGTTCTTCTGATCTTTCGACAGGATGAGTGTCTTGGGCGTGGGAACCTTGTTGTTCTTCAGGAGATCTGCAAGGAACACCTTGTTGGTGCACTTGAGGATCGACACCGGATCATCAATGACCACCATGCCCTCAGCGGCCGCCTTGCGGGCAAACCGGTAGGTGTGATGATCAATGGCAGTGGTCTCACGAATGAACAACCCATCGTATTCCGGCAGGCGCATATAATCCCGCCGGGTAATCTGCTCAACGTTGATACCCAGCTTGCGACCGGCTTTCTCGAAACGCTTCAGGGCAACCTTGTCACTCGGCGGCATCTCCTCATCGGGATTGACCAGCACCGCCAGATCATAGCGGTAACGGCGTCGGGTCCGTGGCTTACGCCAGACCATGCTGCTGAAACGATCCAGGGCCGCCGCGAACACGTCCTGCTCCTGCTCGCCCAGATCCGCCGGAGCCGCCGGCTTCATGGACTCGATCTGCCACTGCTTGCGGCGCTTGAAAACAATTTCAAGAATCGGACAAGGGAACCGCTCGAACAGCGCCCGGGCGACCGGCTTCAGATCCGGGTGCTCGGCCTGGCCAAAGTAGGTCCGAATGCGCACTTCATGGGTGGCCGCGCGCTCATCACTGGCAGGGTCAATAGCGGAACCCGCTGCTTCCAGCCAGTTGATGACGCTTTCATCAAGCTCTTCCAGCTCAAGTGAAAACAGTCCTTTGCGGCCGAGATCATTGAGCGTCATCACCGAGGGTACGACATGGTGACCACGGGCTTCCGCCAGGAGTGAACAATAATACCCCTTGCTCAGGTAACGGGCGCTCTGACACAGGTTGATGACCCTCACCCGGCTGGCGGGCGGAGCTGAGAACTGGAGGTACTGATCAAACGTCAGCACGTCCTCACTGGGGTAATAAGGCGCCCAGTCTTTGGCGCGGTCCACTACGATAAGCAATCGGGACATTGAAGGCATTCCTCCCTGAAAGGTCTTGCCTGTAGTAATTGAGGCCACAATACGCCGGTCACAATCGCTGCACAATCGGCGCATAATGCGTGCTTTTACGCATCCTTGTGGTCTTTGCGTTACCCTGACTCTCACACATAATAGCGGAGTACGGGAAGCCCAACAGCATGCCCTCCTCGCGTTTTTCAAGGCCGTCTCTCAATGCCTGATTTCCAGCTCCGACAAGCCTCCAGCAAGGATCTCGACGCCCTGGTCTTGCTCGAAAACCGGTGCTTCGCCGAAGACCGGCTTTCCAGGCGTAGCTTCCGCCGCTTTCTGGAGATGCCCAGAGACCGCTTGATTGTGGCCGAGGCCGATGGCGAGCTGGTGGGCTACTGCCTGATTCTGATGAGCGCTGCCACCCGGCTCGCCCGAATCTACTCCATTGCGGTGTCTCCGGCTGTGCGTGGCCAGGGCGTGGGCGAAAAACTGGTACGGGAAGCAGAATCTGAGGCGGTGGACGCTGGCCGTATCATCATGCGCCTGGAAGTCCGCGAGGATAACAGAGGCGCCATCAACCTCTACAAGCGCCTGGGCTATCGCCAGTTCGGCACCTACCGGGACTATTACGAAGACCACGGAGACGCCCTTCGCTTCGAGCGACGGATTCTGTTCTACGAGCCTTCAAGAGAATTTCCGGCCGTTCCCTACTATCCGCAGACCACGGATTTCTCCTGCGGGCCGGCGGCGCTGATCATGGCGATGGCCGCTCTGGATGAACAGCAACCACTCACAACCCTGGAAGAACTCAGGCTTTGGCGGGAAGCGACCACCATATTTATGCTCGCCGGCCACGGCGGCTGCGGCCCACATGGACTGGCGCTCGCAGCGTGGAATCGGGGTTTTGAAGCCAGCGCCTGGATCAGCATGGAAGGAGCCCTTTTCAAGGACACCGTCAGAAGCGAGGACAAGAAGCGGGTACTGGAGCTGGTACACGAGGGCTTTTTACACGACATCGGCAAGACAGGCATTCAGCTACACCATGACCCGCTGACCCTTGAAGCGATGGAAGAAGCCCTTCACGAAGGCAGAATTCCGGTCATCCTGATCAGCACCTGGCAACTGAATCGCAGCCGCGTTCCCCATTGGGTCACCGTCTGCGCGATTGACGACCAGTTCGTGTACCTGCACGACCCGGAAATTGATACAGAACTCGGCGAAACCGTGGCCGACAAGCAGTACCTGCCAGTCGACCGCCGGGTGTTCAGCCAGATTTCACGGTACGGCAGGAACCAGCCATTGCAGGCTGCGATCATCGTAGGGCCCAAGCGACCGGCCTGATCAGCCGGTCCGCAGTGCCGCCTCTTTCAGCTCGGCGATATCATCCCGCAGACGCGCAGCCGTCTCGAAATCCAGTTCGGAAGCGGCCTTGTACATTTCATCCTCAAGCCGGGACACCTCCTTGAGGACCTCCTCCGGCGATCGATTGCCAGCCTTGGCCCGATACTGTTCCGCCTCTTCGGCTGCTTTCTGCCCCGGGCGCTCGGCCTTGCGACGGCCACGGCCGCCGCCTCCGGCACCTTCCATGATGTCGGCAATTTTCTTGTTCAGGCCCTGCGGGGTAATGCCCTGCTCCAGATTGTGAGCTTCCTGCTTGGCCCGGCGACGCTCTGTCTCATCAATAGCCCGCTGCATGGAGCCTGTAATCCGGTCACCGTAGAGAATGGCCTTGCCGTGAACATTCCGCGCCGCACGACCCATGGTCTGGATCAGTGAGCGCTCGGAGCGCAGGAAACCTTCCTTATCTGCATCCAGGATGGCCACCAGCGAAACCTCGGGCATGTCCAGACCTTCCCGCAGCAGGTTGATGCCCACCAGCACATCGAATTCCCCCCGCCGGAGGTCCCGGATGATCTCCACCCGCTCGACGGTATCGATGTCCGAGTGCAGATAGCGAACCTTGATGTCGTGTTCCATCAGGAAGTCGGTCAGATCCTCGGCCATACGCTTGGTCAGCGTGGTCACCAGAACCCGTTCCTTTACCTTCACCCGCGTGTGGATTTCCGAGAGCAGATCGTCCACCTGGGTAGACGCGGGACGCACCTCGATTTCCGGGTCCAGCAGGCCGGTGGGGCGCACCACCTGTTCCACCACCTGACCCGCATGCTCGGCCTCGTAAGTGGACGGGGTTGCGGATACGAAGATCATCTGGGGCGCAATTCGCTCCCACTCTTCAAACTTCATGGGTCGGTTATCCAGCGCCGATGGGAGGCGGAAACCGTACTCAACAAGGGTTTCCTTCCGGGACCGGTCGCCCTTGTACATGGCGCCGATCTGGGGAATGGTCACGTGAGATTCATCCACCACCAGCAAGGCATTGGGCGGCAGGTAATCAAACAGTGTCGGCGGTGCCTCACCTGGGCGGCGACCCGAGAGATAGCGCGAGTAGTTCTCGATGCCGTTGCAATAGCCCAGTTCCAGCATCATTTCGATGTCGTACCGGGTGCGCTCTTCCAGGCGTTGTGCTTCCACCAGGCGGTTGTTGTCCCGCAGCTGCTGCAGCCGCTCATCCAGCTCAACCTTGATATGCTCGACCGCATCCAACACCGTCTGCCGGGGCGTCACATAGTGCGATTTCGGGTAGATGGTGACCCGTGGCACTCGGCGCAGGACCTCACCGGTCAACGGGTCGAAATAGCTGAGATTCTCAACCTCGTCATCGAAGAGCTCGATGCGGATAGCTTCCTTCTCGGATTCCGCCGGGAATACATCGATCACATCGCCCCGAACCCGATAATTGGCCCGGTGGAACTCGATATCGTTCCTGGTGTACTGAAGTTCGGCCAGGCGCCGGAGGATGTATCGCTGATCGATCTGATCGCCCCGGTCCAGATGCAGCATCATCTTCAGGTAGGACTGGGGGTCACCGAGGCCGTAGATAGACGACACCGTCGCCACAATGATGGCATCCGGTCTTTCCAGCAATGCCTTGGTAGCAGATAGACGCATCTGCTCAATGTGCTCGTTGATAGAAGCGTCTTTCTCGATAAACGTGTCCGACGAGGGCACGTAAGCTTCTGGCTGATAGTAGTCGTAGTAGGAAACGAAATACTCCACCGCATTGTCGGGAAAGAACTCCTTGAACTCACCATAGAGCTGGGCGGCCAGGGTCTTGTTATGGGCCATGATGATGGTGGGCCGCTGGACCTGCTGGATGACATTGGCGATGGTGAAGGTTTTACCGGAGCCGGTTACCCCCAGCAACGTCTGGTGTGCCAGACCGGATTGGATACCATCCACCAGCCCTTCGATTGCCTTGGGCTGATCGCCCGCTGGCTGGAACGGCGAATCAACCTGGAACACACCCTCTCTGGCGGAAACGTTTGCCTGATTACTGGCCATAACTGGCGGAAACCTCCGGTAAAACCGACGCACGGGCGAAACAGCCCCTGCCATTCGAGAAATTTAGCGATACACTGGCTTCATGATACCATCAGTGCGATCGACGGCTGGGCGTAAATCAGCCAGCAGCTCTGGCACCCGGCGGTCGCAGCCCTATCAGACGCAGCTTTAAGGAGCGCAAGTTTGGACCTTCAACTTTCCAGCCGAGTACAGGCTATCAAGCCCTCTCCCACCCTCGCAGTCACCAACAAGGCCGCGGAACTCCGCGCAGCAGGCCAGGACATTATCGGCCTGGGTGCCGGCGAGCCGGACTTCGACACACCTGATCACATCAAACAGGCAGCCATTGAAGCCATCAATAACGGCCAGACAAAATACACTGCCGTGGATGGTACGCCAGCCCTGAAAAAAGCGATTATTGCGAAGTTCAAACGGGACAACGGCCTGGATTACGAAGCCAACCAGATACTGGTAAGCAGTGGTGGCAAACAGAGCTTTTTCAACCTCGCACTTGCCACACTGAACCCGGGTGACGAAGCCATCATCCCTGCCCCGTACTGGGTTTCCTACCCGGATATGGTGCTGGTGGCTGAAGGCAAACCCGTGATTATCGAAACCGGTGCTGAAACCCGCTTCAAGATCACTCCGGAGCAGCTGGAAAACGCGATTACCGAGCGTACCCGCCTGTTCGTGATCAATAGCCCCTCGAACCCGAGCGGCATGGCCTACACCCTCGAAGAGCTGCAGGCCATCGGCGAGGTGCTGAAGAAGCACCCGAACATCATGATCGCCACCGACGATATGTATGAGCCGATCCTCTGGACCGGCAAAGCGTTCTGCAACATCCTGAACGCCACGCCTGAGTTGTATGACCGCACCTTCGTCCTGAATGGCGTATCCAAGGCCTACTCCATGACTGGCTGGCGTATCGGCTACGCCGCGGGCCCGGCGAAAATCATCGGTGCAATGAAGAAGATCCAGTCCCAGAGCACCTCCAACCCGGCCTCCATCTCCCAGGCAGCGGCACAGGCTGCGCTGGATGGCGATCAGGGCTGCGTGGGCGAGATGGTCAAGGCCTTCAAGGAACGCCACGACTGGCTGGTAGAAGCACTGAACAAGCTGCCAGGCGTTGAATGCCTGAACGGCGACGGTACCTTCTATGTGTTCCCCAGCTTCCAGGGCGCCATCGATGCGGATTCCAGCGTCAGCACTGACGTTGAATTCGCCGAGAAACTGCTGACCGACGCCGGCGTGGCACTGGTCCCGGGTTCCGCCTTCGGTTGCCCTGGCCACATGCGCCTGAGCTTTGCGACCAGCATGGAAAACCTGGAAAAGGCTGTCGAACGCCTTCAGAAAGCGCTTGGCTAAAAAGTTCTGGCCAGGGGTTGACGGGGCGGTATTGCCAACTTAATATACGCGCCTCGTCACACGACGACGTTCCCCGATAGCTCAGTTGGTAGAGCAACGGACTGTTAATCCGTTTGTCGCTGGTTCGAGCCCAGCTCGGGGAGCCACTATTCTAAAAGCCCGCTAATTCTTTGAGTTAGCGGGTTTTTTATTGCCCCGCTTTTGATTCTATCTTTTGTTTTTGAGGTTTACTCCTGCCCTAGCCTGCTCGTTGGCGGGACTGGTGCGGCTGTCATGGCTTTCCAAAACACGCTACAAGCACGTCCGTGTGCGCTTGTTTCGGGCCGTCCATGGCCCTCTACAGTTTTGGAAAGCCATGACAGCCACACCGTTCGACGGTGTACGTATCCGCAAAACAGACAAAACTCTCACAGAAAGCAGATAGTCAGCAGATTGCAGTAGCCCACCGAACTCTGATGCAAGATATATCTGAGGAAGTTAGAAGAGGTGGTGTGGGGCCTCCCTCCCAAAAATGTCTGTGGCCAAGGATAGCCACAGCCAAGCGCACATGGATGTGCTCGTAGCGGTTTTTGGGAGGGAGGCCCCACACCACCAGACTCCAAACCATGCAAGCTAGGAGCCCAAATCAGACAAGAACCTAGAAACTAGGCGCCAATAACCTCAGAGTGAATAGCCTCCAAGGAAGCCAGCGGGTCAGACGCCTGAGTAATCGGACGGCCGATCACGAGGTAATCGGAACCGGCTTTGAGGGCATCTGTGGGCGTCATGATGCGCTGCTGGTCGCCTTTATCGGCCGTCAGGGGGCGGATACCCGGTGTGATCAGTTTGAAGTCGGCGCCCTGCTCGACTTTAAGCTTCGGTGCCTCCTGGGCGGAGCAGACGACGCCGTCGAGGCCGCAATTTTTGGTGAGGGTTGCCAGTCGGGACACCTGTGCTTCCGGGGAATCGGTGATGCCGATGCCGACGAGGTCGTCGGCGTTCATACTGGTGAGGACCGTGACGGCGATCAACAGCGGGCGATCCGCGCCAAAGCTTTCCAGACGTTCCCGACAGGCGGTCATCATTTTCTCGCCACCAGAGGCATGCACATTGACCATCCATACACCGAGATCGGCAGCGGCAGCAACTGCAGCTGAGGTGGTGTTCGGGATGTCATGGAATTTCAGGTCCAGGAATACGTCGAATCCACGCTTCTGAAGCCCTTCCACCAATTGCGGGCCGGAACGGGTGAACAGTTCCTTACCCACTTTCAGGCGGCATTTACCCGGGTCCAGTTTGTCGACCAGCTCAAGGGCAGGATTCTGGGAGGGAAAATCGAGGGCGACGATGATCTTGGGATCGTTAGCGGTTTGCACGTTCACTTGTCCTGCAGAAATTCAGTAAAGGTTTATTCGGCTTCAACACCCTGGATCGGGCGCACGGTTTCCCATTGCTTGCAGCTTGGGCAAAGCCAGTGCAGCTGACGGCCAGAGAAACCACAGCTGACACAGCGGTAGACGGGACGATTGGCGAGAATCAGGTGGCCAATACGGCTCACCAGCCTGCCCTCATCAGTGGTCATGCCCTTCTCATAGCCGGCCATTTCCACCAGCCTGAGCAAGCCACGGACACTCGGGCGGGTTTCCAGTTCCTGCCTGAGCAAGTCGATAGCAGCCGGTCGCCCCGAGGCGCGCTCGACAGACTCCACCAGAGCCAGCAACAAACTGGTGCTCGGGTAGTTTTCGTAAAGCTTGCGCAGTTTTTTCGCCAACCGGCCAATGTCGCCGTGCTCGTGCTCAAGCTTCATGAGCCGGTCGATGGCTTCCGGCCCAAACTCGGGGTTCTGTTCGAATACTTTCAGGCACTGGCTGCCTGCCTCGCGATAGCTGCCCTGACGAACCAGCAGCTTCATCATAATCAGATTGGCTCGCACGCAGGAGCGATCGTACTCAAGCGCCTCCTTGGCCAGTTTCTGGGCAGCCCAACGGTCGTCCTGTTTCAGGGACTCTTCCGACAGCTCGCATGTCAGGTAGGCCAGCACCTTGAACATTGCCGGGTCGGCGTCCCCACGTGTCAGCGTTCGGGCCACTTCGGCAGCCTTTGCCCATTCCTTTTCCTGTTGGTAGAGGTCGATGAGCTGCTGGGAGGAGTGCCGTCCGTAATCCTTGTCGCCCATCAACTGGTGCAGCAATGCCTCGGCGCGGTCAAGCAGCCCCGCGTTCAGGTAATCGCGGGCAAGCTCGAGAGTCACCTGCGGGGAGAATCTCGGGGGTAATTCGGGCCTGGCCAGTAGGTTCTGGTGGATCAGTATGGCGCGATCGGTTTCGCCCTTGTTGCGGAAATGGCTGCCAATGGAGAGGTGGAGACTGACAGTATCCTTGTTGACCGCAAGGGACTGGACGAAATTCTCAACCGCCTGGTCGGAGTAGTTCGTGAACAGGAACTGGAGACGGTCCTTCACCGATTCCTCATCGGAAATCGTTTTGCCGGATCGCCTGTCACCGCTTCCCAGCCGGCCCACAAGCCAGCCAACGGCGACTGCAACTGTCAGCAGCAGCCACTGTAATACGATATCCATTAAAGAGTCCGGTCGTTCTGGGCCCTGGATTTCTCCAATGCCTGCTCGGCGCGATCAAGTCGTTTCTGAAGGGTTCGCCGGGACACCGAGTTGCGAACGGTGGCCAGCATGGTCATCAGCACGCCAACAAGGGCACCGACAACAAATGCCATGATAATCCAGACAGCGACACCATGAGGTTGGGTTTCAAACAGCAGGAAGTTAAGGGAGACTGCCATTTGATTGTTGAGCGAGAATACCAATGCCAGCAGAACCAGGACCAAAACCAACAGAATAATGAGGATCTTCTGCAATCCTGCCATAGCAATAGCACTCCCAAAGGGCTTTTATGCCCGAATTATACGCGTTCCCTGAGCAGCTGTTAAAAGCCTTTCTTCAAGCTGTCGTTGACCTGCTCTCTCAATTCCTTGCCGGGTTTGAAGTGCGGCACATATTTGGCTGGCAACTGAACAGCCTCACCGGTTTTCGGATTGCGCCCGGTACGCGCGGCCCGGTGATGAAGGGAAAAACTGCCAAATCCCCGGATTTCTATTCTCTGACCATCGGCAAGCGACTGGGACATGTGCTCGATGATGGTTTTTACAGCCAGTTCGACATCTTTAACGGAGAGCTGAGTTTGCTTGGAAGCAATCAGCTCGACCAGTTCGGACTTCGTCATGAGGCGTTTCCCTCTTTCATTTTTATTCGGCCGTCGGTTACCGGATTCCCATGACTACCTAGTTTAGCCAAACCAGAAAAAAACACAAAAAAAACGGGCTCTTAGAGCCCGTTTTTTTCGTACCAACCGGAAGATTAGTCCTTGTTGGCGTTTTGCTGCTGCATCTGCTCCTTGATGAGATCACCGATGGTGGTCGCACCAGAGGAAGTTTCCGCAGTTTTGGTCCGCACGTTTTCCAGTGCCTGCTTGTCGTCCTCAACATCTTTGGACTTCACAGACAGGTTGATGATGCGGTTCTTGCGGTCGATGCTGATGATCTTCGCTTCAACTTCTTCGCCTTCCTTCAGCGCGTTGCGTGCATCTTCAACACGGTCACGGCTGATTTCAGAGGCTTTCAGTACCGCTTCAACTTCGTCGTTCAGAGCAATGGTAGCTGCCTTGGCATCAACTGCAGACACGGTGCCCTTAACAATAGAGCCCTTGTCGTTCAGCTGTACAAACTCGGCGAACGGATCGCTCTCGAGCTGCTTGATACCCAGGGAGATACGCTCACGCTCCGGATCAACAGACAGGATAACGGTTTCAACTTCGTCACCCTTCTTGTATTCACGAACCGCTTCTTCGCCAGTCTCGTTCCAGCTGATGTCAGACAGGTGAACCAGACCGTCGATGCCGCCATCCAGTCCGATGAAGATACCGAAGTCAGTGATTGACTTGATCTTGCCGGAGATGCGGTCGCCCTTGTTGAAGTTGCTGGAGAAATCTTCCCACGGGTTGGATACGCACTGCTTGATACCCAGGGAGATCCGACGACGCTCTTCGTCGATATCCAGAATCATCACGTCCACTTCGTCGCCAACCTGGACAACCTTGGACGGATGGATGTTCTTGTTGGTCCAGTCCATTTCGGAAACGTGAACCAGACCTTCAACACCTTCTTCCAGCTCAGCAAAGCAGCCGTAGTCGGTCAGGTTGGTAACGCGTGCCTTGACCTTGGAACCTTCCGGGTAACGACCCTTGATATCAACCCAGGGATCTTCGCCCAGCTGCTTCAGGCCGAGGGAAACACGGTTGCGCTCACGATCGAACTTCAGAACCTTGACGCTGATTTCGTCGCCAACATTAACGATTTCGCTCGGATGCTTGATGCGCTTCCAGGCCATATCGGTAATGTGCAGCAGGCCGTCAACACCACCCAGATCCACGAACGCGCCGTAGTCGGTCAGGTTCTTGACGATACCCTTGATTTCCATACCCTCGGTCAGGGTTTCCAGCAGAGCTTCACGCTCGGCACTGTTCTCAGCTTCCAGAACGGCGCGGCGGGAAACAACCACGTTGTTACGCTTCTGGTCGAGCTTGATAACCTTGAATTCGAGTTCTTTGTTCTCCAGGTGCGCGGTGTCGCGAACCGGACGAACATCTACCAGCGAGCCAGGCAGGAAGGCACGGATGCCGGCCAGATCGACGGTGAAGCCACCCTTGACCTTACCGTTGATGATACCTTTAACCACTTCCTCAGCTTCGAAGGACTTCTCGAGTACCTTCCAGGCTTCTGCACGCTTGGCCTTTTCACGGGACAGACGGGTCTCACCGAAGCCGTCTTCAACAGCGTCGAGAGCTACATCGACAACGTCGCCGATAGCAATTTCCAACTCGCCTTTTTCGTTAAGGAACTGGGAGGCGGGGATAACGCCTTCGGACTTCAGTCCGGCGTTAACGGTGACCCAGTCGTTATCGACGTCTACAACGGTTCCCTGGACGATGGAACCCGGTTGCATGTCAATTTCTTTTAGGCTTTCTTCAAAAAGATCCGCAAAGCTCTCGCTCATTATGAGTCCTATATGATCAACGCAAGTGTACTCCGTGCCACCAGCAACACGGTCTGTTAACAAGTTCCGGATTAAGCCTGTGGCTGGCAGATAACGCTACATCCGGCATTTCAACGACAAAAAGGTGTAGTCAGGCCTGACCTGCTGCGGCCATACACCTGTCTAACACCTCTTCTATACTCAATCCCGTAGAATCAATGACTTGCGCATCATCTGCGGGCTTGAGAGGGGCTGCGGAACGGTTCATATCCCGTTCATCACGAACCCGTATCTCCTCTAAAAGGGCGTCAATATTAACATCGACACCCGCGTCCTTCAACTGGCTATAGCGCCGTTGAGCCCTCTCCTCGGCGCTTGCCGTCAGGAAGATTTTTACCGGCGCGTCCGGAAACACCACGGTCCCCATATCACGGCCATCGGCCACAAGGCCCGGCGCCTGCCGGAAGTCCCGCTGGCGCTGCAAAAGGGCGTCACGGACCGACTGGATCACAGCCACCTTTGAAGCATTGTCGCCCGCCGATTCTGTACGTATATCTGCGGTCACGTCCTGCCCTGCCAGAACGACTTTTACCGGCTCACCTGCCGGCGTGGGCTCAAACGCCACATCCAGTCCGGCGGCGACTTTTACCAGCCCGCTCTCATCATCCATGGACACGCCCTGGCGAGCCGCGGCCAGCGCCGTCAGCCGATAAAGAGCACCACTGTCCAGAAGATGCCAGCCCAGCTTTCGGGCCAGCATCTGGGTAATCGTGCCTTTGCCGGAACCCCCGGGACCATCCACGGTGATCACCGGCGCACTGCTATCAACCATTATTCAGCCCCCTCGGCCGAGATATTGATTCCCGTTCCTTGCGCAAGTTCCACAAAACCGGGGAAAGACGTAGCCACATTGGCACAGTCGTTCACTGTAATGTCACCCGCAGCGCGCAGGGAAGCGACCGCAAAGGACATTGCGATGCGGTGGTCGCCGTGACTGTTCACGGTACCGCCACCGATGGTCTGACCACCATCGATAATAATGCCGTCCGGGGTTACGGTAGTGTCCACGCCCAATGCAGCAAGGCCATCTGCCATCACCTGGATCCGATCGCTTTCCTTGACCCGGAGTTCCTCAGCGCCACGCAAAACCGTGCGACCATTGGCGCAGGCCGCGGCGATGAATAGCACCGGAAATTCATCGATGGCCAGGGGCACCTGATCCTCAGGGATGTCGATACCCTGCAGCTCCGCCGAGCGGACCCGAAGGTCAGCAACCGGCTCACCACCGATTTCGCGCTCGTCCAGAATCTCGATATTGGCGCCCATCTGATTCAGGATGTTGATCACACCAACCCTGGTCGGGTTCATTCCAACGTGGCGAAGGATCAGATCGGAGCCCGGGGCGATACTGGCCGCGACCAGGAAAAATGCAGACGAAGAAATATCGGCAGGGACGTCAATATTGGTCGCCGTCAATTTGCCGCCGCCACTAACACTGGCGGTCGCGCCGTCCCGGTGGACGTGGTAGCCAAAGCCCGCCAGCATGCGCTCGGTATGATCGCGAGTAGGCGCCGGCTCGGTCACCGATGTACTGCCCTCGGCATAAAGCCCGGCCAGCAGAAGACACGATTTGACCTGGGCACTGGCCACCGGCATTTCATAGTGAATACCGGACAGCTTCTGGCCACCACGGATTTTCAGTGGCGGGCGCCCCCCTTCTGCGGTATCGATAACGGCGCCCATCGCCCTGAGAGGATCGGCAACCCGCCCCATCGGGCGACCGGAGAGACTCGCATCGCCGGTCAGCTCGGAATCAAAGGGCTGGGCCGCCAGCAAACCGGCGAACAGCCGCATGGCGGTTCCCGAGTTACCCAGATACAGAGGCCCGCGGGGGGCCTGAAGCCCGTGCATGCCAACACCATGGATGCGAACAAAGCCGTCGTCCGGGCCTTCAATGGTAACGCCCATATCCCGGAATGCCTGGAGCGTCGCCAGGCTGTCTTCACCCTCCAGAAACCCTTTCACTTCGGTTACGCCATCTGCCAGAGCACCCAGCATGATGGACCGGTGCGACATTGACTTGTCGCCGGGCACCCGGATATCACCGGTGATCGCGCCACCGGACTGAAGACGGAACGTTACCTGCTTTTCACTGTTGTTTGTCACGTAAGCCTGTCCTGAGAGCATCTTCGAAAAATGTTCACGCGCCGCCTTGGCGCGACTGAAAACCCGCAACAACGTGGCACTGTCCTGATTGGCAATGGCAGTGCGCAGTTGTTCGAGGTCGTGGGTAAAGTGGTCAATGACACGAAGAACCGCATCACGGTTCGACAGAAAAATATCGTGCCACATCACCGGATCGCTGGCCGCAATCCGGGTGAAATCCCTGAAGCCACCGGCGGCGTACCGGAAGATGTCCATGTTCTCATCTTCACCCGCCAGGGTATCTACCAGGGAGAACGCGATCAGGTGAGGCAAGTGGCTGGTGGCTGCCAGCACCTCATCGTGATACGCCACCGACATGGTCAGCACCGTGGCACCGCAGCCCTCCCAGAGCCCTTGCAGGCGAGCCAGGTGGGGCTGGCTGACATTGTCCGGCGGCGTAAGGATGACCTTGTGGTTGGCGAAAAGCTCGGGATTTGCCGCCCGGATGCCACTCTTCTCGGAACCGGCAATGGGATGACCGGGAATAACCAGAGGCGACAAGCCGCCGAACACGGCCTCAACATCGGCTACGAAGCTGGATTTGGTACTACCGACATCGGTGAGTATCGCGTCCGGCTCCAGAGACGGGCGAATCTGCTCAAGAACCGCGCGTGTTGCTCGTACCGGAACGGCAAGCACAACCAGGTCCGCGCCACGAACTGCATCAGACACCGTTGACGCCGCCTGATCGATCACACCCAACTCTTTACCGAGCTGCAGTTCCTCAGTGCGATGATCCGCACCAACAACCGTACCCGCAAGCCCATTGCGACGGATCGCGCAGGCCAGGGAGCCGCCAATCAGCCCCAGGCCAATCACCGCTACCCGTTTAAACAGAGGCTCGGACGGCGCCATATCAGTCGCTCAACCCCGAGGCCGCCAGGGCCTGCGCCAGTGCATCAATAAAGCGCTCGTTTTCTTCCTGAAGCCCGACAGAAACCCGAAGATGCCGGGGCATACCATAACCGCCGATGGGCCGAACAATCACGCCGTGGGCCAGCAGGGACTGGTACACGCCCATGGCCTGCTCCCCCACTTCCACGGCAACAAAGTTCCCGGCTGACGGGATGTAACTGAGCCCCATCCGGTCGAATGCCTCCTGCAACTGACGCAGACCGGCTGTGTTCACATCCCGGGAACGCTGGAGATAGTCTTCATCCTCAAGCACAGCCGTGGCCGCAGACAGGGCAACCGTATCCACGTTGAATGGCTGACGCACCCGGTTAAGAATGTCTGCGATGGCCGGCGAGGAGATACTGTAACCTACCCGCAGAGCCGCCAGCCCCCAGGCTTTGGAGAACGTGCGGCAAACGATGAGATTCGGGAAACGGGCCAACAGCTCGACACCGTCCGGGTATTGATCACCGGTCAGGTATTCACAGTAGGCCTCATCCAGAACCACAAGCACGTTCTCGGGGATTTTCTTCAGGAACGCCTCGATGGCGTCCGCCGTGTGAACGGTACCCGTCGGGTTGTTCGGGTTGGCGACAAACACGAGGCGAGTGCGATCAGTAACCGCTACGGCCATGGCGTCCAGATCGTGCCCCCATTCCCGGGCAGGCACAGACACACCCCTGGCACCGATGGCCTGTGTCACCAGGGGGTAGACAGCGAACGCGTACTGGGAGAAAACCACTTCGGAATCTGCATCGGCGAAACAACGGGTAATGACTTCCAGTACATCGTTGGAGCCGTTACCAAGGGTAATCTGATCCATCCCGACGTTCAGACGCTTCGAAAGCGCCTGCTTCAGGTTGAATCCGTTGCCATCGGGATACAGACAAAGCTCGGAGAGGGCCTGCCGCGCGGCCGACAGCGCTTTTTCGCTCGGCCCCAGCGGGTTTTCGTTGCTCGCCAGCTTGATGATCTCTGCCGGATTGAGGCCAAGCTCACGGGCCAGCTCTTCAATCGGCTTGCCCGGCTGATACGGTGAGAGGGCCTGTACGCCGCGAACCGCCAGGCTCTGGTAATCAATGGCCATAAATCGTCCTCGACACTCTTTGCTCAGAAACGCAGGTGCAGATACTTACAGAACGCCAATCGGGTAGGAACCCAGGCGTTTGAGCTCAACGGCCTCTTCATCCACTTCTGCCAGAACCTTCCGGACCTGTTCGTCTTCCATATGTCCCTCAAAATCGATGTAGAACACATAGGCCCAGGTGCCACTTGGCGAGGGCCGCGTTTCGATTCTGGTCAGGCTGAGCCCGTGACGATGGAACGGCTCGAGGAGCTGATACAGGGCCCCCGGTTTGTTGCGCATGGACACCAGGATAGACGACTTGTCGTGGCCACTGGCAGGCACTTCCTCCCGGCCAATGATCAGGAAGCGTGTGGTATTGTCCGGGCGATCCTCAATACTGTTCGCCAGCTTCTGCAGGCCATAGAGCTCGGCCGCCATATCACCGGCAATAGCCGCCGTGCCGGGCTCCTCGGCTGCGCGCCGGGCCGCTTCCGCATTGCTGGAGACGGTAACCCGCTCGATGCCGTAGCGGTGGGTGTCCAGCCATTGCCGGCATTGGGCAAACGATTGCTGATGGGAATAAATCCGTGTGATTTCCTGGTCGCCATGCTTCGGAGACACAAGCAGGTGATGGTGAATCCGCAGCTGAACCTCGCCGCAGATCTTCAGCGGCGAGGACATGAACATATCCAGGGTGTGGTTGATCATACCCTCGGTCGAGTTTTCGACCGGCACCACGCCGTAATGAGCAGCGCCGGATTCGACCTCCCGGAATACCGCATCAATGGCCGGCAAAGGCACGCTGACCACCGAGTGACCAAAATGCTTGAGCGCTGCCGCCTGTGTGAAGGTGCCAATCGGACCCAGGAAGGCAATGTGCATGGGCTTTTCCAGCGCCAGGCAGGCCGACATGATTTCCCGGAACAGACGGGCCATTTCCTCACCCGACAGCGGCCCCGGATTCTGTTCCTTGATGCGGCGAAGCACCTGGGCCTCCCGCTCGGGGCGATAGAAAAAGACGTCCTGCCCCGGATTGGCGGTCATTTTAACGTGCGCCACTTCCTGGGCACAGGCGGCCCTGGCACTGATCAGCTCCATGATCTTCTGATCAAGTTGATCGATCTCGTCCCGCAGCTCTCCGAGCCGAACCTGCTCATCACTCATGATCAGCCACGCTCCTTCGCAAATTCGGTCATGTAGTCGATCAGTGCATCGACACCGGCTTCTGGCATCGCGTTGTAGATGCTCGCACGCATTCCGCCAACCGACCGGTGGCCGGCCAGGTTCAGCAGGCCACGGGCATTGGCACCCTTCAGGAATTCACCGTTCAGGGCATCATCCGCCAGCGTGAATGGTACGTTCATCCAGGAGCGGAAGCGCGGATCAATCGGGTTGGCGTAAAACTCGTTGGTATCGATGAAATCGTAGAGCTTGCGGGCCTTGCGCAGGTTGATTTCACCCATGGCCTTCACACCGCCCTGCTCTTTCAGCCACTTGAACACCAGACCGGCCAGATACCAGGAATAGGTCGCCGGCGTGTTGTACATGGAGCCGTTATCTGCGATCACCTGATAATTCATCATGGTCGGGGTCTCCTGGCGGGCCTTACCCAGGAGATCCTTGCGGATAATGACCACCACCAATCCCGAGGGACCGATGTTCTTCTGGGCACCGGCATAGATCACACCGAACCTGGAGACGTCCACCGGCCTCGACAGCATTGATGAGGACATGTCGGCAACCAGCGGCGCGCCCGGGCTATCCGGAATAAAACCGAATTCCAGGCCACCGATGGTCTCGTTGGGCGTGTAGTGCAGATAAGCCGCGTCGGCACTGGTCTGCCACGAGGATTGATCCGGAATCGTGGTAAAGCCACTGTCTTCCGAACTCGCCACCACGTTCACCTTGCCATAGCGACTGGCCTCGGCAATGGCCTTCTTGGACCAGATGCCAGTGTTCACGTAGTCCGCAGAGCCTTTTTCGCCCAGCAGATTCAGAGGAATGGTGGAAAACTGGCTGGACGCCCCACCCTGCATGAAAAGAACCGCGTAGTCGTCCGACACGCCGGCCAGTTCACGCAGATCTTTTTCTGCAGTTTCGGCAATCTGGACAAACTCGTCGCTGCGATGGCTCATTTCCATCACCGACATGCCGGTACCGCGCCAGTCGAGCATTTCATCCCGCGCCTGACGAAGCACGCTCTCCGGCAAGGTGGCCGGACCTGCACAAAAGTTATACGCCCTGCTCATGTTGCTGCTTTCTCTCAAGTCTTGCTGAATCTGTCCGTGGCAAGTGCCGGCTTATTCGTCGCCGGCACTCTCGCCTTCTTGGCCTTGCTGGCCTTCTTCCGGGCTCTCGTCGGCAACAATCGGATTGCCTTCACTGTCGAGCTCTTCGTCGTCGGTTTCCGCAATCCGCTCAACGCCAACCAGCCGCTCGTCTTCTTGGCTCAGCTTGATCAGGCGCACGCCCTGGGTATTCCGGCTAAGAACCGACACTTCGTCTGTCCGGGTACGCACGAGCGTGCCCTTGTCAGAGATCAGCATCATTTCGTCACCGTCGAACAGCTGCAGGGCTGTCACCAGGTTACCGTTACGCTCGGAGCACTGCATGGCGATAACGCCCTGGCTGCCACGGCTGTAGGTCGGGAACTCGTCAATGGCGGTACGCTTGCCGTAGCCGTTTTCGGAGGCAGTCAGGATAACCCCACCGTCCTGCGGGATGATCAGCGACACCACATGGTGACCCTGCGGCATCTTGATACCGCGAACACCACGGGCTGTCCGGCTCATGGGACGAACGGCTTCTTCGTTGAAGCGCACCGCCTTGCCAGCGGTCGAGAACAGCATGACCTCGGCATCGCCTTTGGTAATGGCTGCACCGATCAGGGTATCGCCCTCATCCAGTGACAGGGCAATCAGGCCGCTGCTGCGCGGACGCGAGAAGTTCGGCAACGGCGTTTTCTTGACCACACCGGCAGAGGTGGCCATCAGCACGAACTGGTCTTCCGGATAATCCCGAACCGGCAGGAACGTGGTAATACGCTCGCCTTCGTCCAGCGGCAGGATATTCACCATGGGCCGACCGCGGGAGGCACGGCTGGCGCGTGGAATCTCGAACACCCGCAGCCAGTACACCTTGCCACGGTTGGAGAAACACAGAATCGTATCGTGGGAGTTGGCCACCAGCAGCTTCTCAACGAAGTCTTCGTCCTTCATAGAGGTTGCTGCCTTGCCCCGACCACCACGACGCTGGGCCTGGTAGTCTTCCACTGCCTGGGTCTTGGCGTAACCACTGTGGGAAATGGTCACCACCAGGTCTTCTTCATCAATCAGGTCGGCGATGGTCAGGTCGCGACGGGAGCTGGTGATTTCGGTACGACGCTCGTCACCAAACTCGGTAACGATCGCTTCCAGCTCTTCCCGGATCACCTGGAGCAGCCGCTCGGGGTCGCCCAGGATGTCCAGCAGATCGGCAATCTTGTCGAGAATTTCCTTGTATTCGTTCTGGAGCTTCTCGGTTTCCAGACCGGTCAGGCGGTGCAGACGCAAGTCCAGAATGGCCTGGGCCTGTTCCGGTGAAAGATGATACAGACCTTCACGCAGCCCATAGATCTCTGGCAGGTCGTCCGGACGGCAGGCGTCCTGACCGGCACGTTCCAGCATGGCCATGACATCGCCCGGTGACCAGCCCTTGGCAATCAGCTTTTCCTTCGCTTCGGCGGCGGACGGCGAGGCCTTGATCAGCTCGATAATCTCGTCGATGTTGGCCAGGGCAACCGTCAAACCTTCCAGAATATGGCCACGTTCACGGGCTTTACGCAGTTCGTAGATGGTCCGGCGGGTCACTACTTCACGGCGGTGACGAACGAACGCATCCAGCAGCTGCTTCAGATTCAGGGTTTTCGGCTCACCGTTGATCAGGCCAACCATGTTGATGCCGAATACAGTTTCCAGCTGGGTCTGGGCAAACAGGTTGTTGACCACAACGTCCGGGTTCTCACCCCGACGCAGTTCGATCACCACCCGGATACCTTCCTTGTTGGATTCGTCCCGCAGCTCGGAGATACCTTCAAGACGCTTTTCTTTTACCAGCTCCGCGATCTTCTCGATCAGGCGGGCCTTGTTCAGCTGATACGGCAGCTCGGTGATGATGATGGCATCGCGATTGGTCTTGTTGTCGTGCTCGATCTCGTGGCGGGCACGAATATAGATACGACCACGGCCGGTACGGTAGGCCTCAACGATGCCGGCACGGCCGTTGATGATGCCCTCGGTCGGGAAATCCGGGCCCGGAATGAATTCCATCAGCTCATCGATGGTCAGATCCGGATTATCAATCAGCGCCAAGCAGCCGCTTACGACTTCCGTCAGGTTGTGGGGCGGAATGTTGGTAGCCATGCCCACGGCAATACCGGAGGAACCATTCACCAGCAGGTTGGGCACCCGGGTGGGCAGAACCTCGGGAATCCGCTCGGTACCGTCGTAGTTATCGACGAAATCGACCGTTTCCTTGTCCAGGTCCGCCAGCAGGGAGTGGGCGATCTTCTCCATGCGGATCTCGGTGTAACGCATGGCAGCCGCGTTGTCACCGTCGATGGAACCGAAGTTACCCTGGCCATCAACCAGCGGATACCGCAGGGAGAACGGCTGGGCCATACGTACGATGGTGTCGTATACCGCAGAGTCACCGTGGGGGTGGTATTTACCGATAACATCACCCACCACACGGGCGGACTTCTTATAGGCCTTGTTCCAGTCGTTGTTCAGTTCGGACATGGCGAACAGAACGCGGCGGTGAACCGGCTTGAGGCCATCCCTCACATCCGGAAGCGCCCGCCCGACGATCACGCTCATGGCGTAATCGAGGTAGGACTGTTTTAACTCGTCTTCAATATTGACCGGCAGGATCTCTTTGGCTAACTCACCCATCGAGAAAGGTTCCTTTGCGTTATCTGGAAGTCGTATCGGGGCCGTTTCCGGGCCCCATAGTTATTCTTCAACAAGCCGCCAAGTCTACCACAGTCGCACCCTTTCCGGGGCAACTGTGAGGCAGCCTTAATCAAACACCACTGTCTTGTTTTCGTAGGTGATCACCCGGTCTTCAATGTGTGAGCGCAGGCCCCGGGCCAACACGTTCTTTTCCACATCCTTACCCAGGCGAACCATATCCTCGATAGAGTCGCTGTGGGTGATCCGGATAACGTCCTGCTCGATGATCGGGCCCTCGTCGAGATCCTGGGTCACATAGTGGCAGGTGGCACCAATGAGCTTAACACCGCGGCTGTAGGCCTGGTGATAGGGGCGCGCACCGGCGAAGGACGGCAGGAAGCTGTGATGGATATTGATCACCTTGCCGGAGTATTTCTCGCAGAGCTCGCCGGGAAGGATCTGCATGTAGCGCGCAAGGACCACCACATCGGCCTCATATTTCTGGAACAGCTCATCAATATGGGCGAAAGCTTCCTCTTTGTTTTCCTTGCTTACCGGCACGTGGTGGTAGGGAATCTCATGCCACTCCACCATCCGGCGCAGGTCGTCGTGGTTGGAGATGACCGCCACAATCTCGGCATTGATCTCCTTGCTGTGCCAGCGGTGCAGCAGATCTGCCACACAGTGGGATTCCTTGCTGCACATCAGGATGACTTTCTTGGGCTGGGCCGAGTCGGCAATGTGCCAGTTCATATTGAATTCGCGGGCAATCGGCTCAAACGCGGCGCGGAACTGGTCCAGACCGAACGGAATCGAGGTGGCCTTGATCTCGTGCCGCATGAAAAACCAGCCGGTTTGCGTGTCGGAATGGTGACTCGCCTCGGTAATCCAGCCATTGTACGTCGACAGAAAATTACTCACCTTGGCGACAATTCCCACCCGGTCGGGGCAGGAAATCACAAGACGATAGGTATGCTCCATGAAAGCCTTTCCTTAACTGAAATCCGGGAAAGCAGGTGCGTCGGGGAATCACCGCCGACATTAACGGCAGGTTAACGGTACGCACCTATGAAAATGACCGGCTATCATAGCCTATCTGAACGCCAGAAACGAGGAATGGAGATATGGACAGAGGCCTCTACCAACGCACAATCAAAAACCTCGCCACGGGGCGCTCAGGCCGCCTTTCGATTGCGGCCGCCCTGGCCTTTTTCATCACCACCGCGCCGGCCTTCGGACAGGCCATTCTCGAGGGTGAGCGGTTTCACCCGGTTACCGCAACCCAGGGCATGGTTGCCACCAGCCATACACTGGCCACCGAGGTGGCTCTGGAAGTGCTGAAAAACGGCGGCAATGCAATCGATGCAGCCGTTACCGCCGGTTTTGCACTCGCTGTCACCCAGCCCCGTTCCGGCAACATTGGCGGTGGCGGTTTCATGCTGATTTCCAGGGGCGACGGATCAGATCCGGAAGCCATTGATTATCGCGAAAAAGCGCCCGCTGCCGCCACGGAAACCATATTCCAGGACGAATCCGGCGAGGTGGTCAGGAACCGCAGTCGTTTTACCCACCTGGCCGCAGGGGTTCCGGGCACAGTTGCCGGCCTTGCACTGGCGCTGGAGCGGCACGGCACCATTACCCTCAAGCAGGCACTGGCGCCGGCCATCAAACTGGCCCAAGACGGTTTCGTAGTGCCCCAGCGTTTTACTGAAGGTCTGGAGCAGGCCCGGGAGAGACTCGAGCGATGGCCCGCCACCCGTGACACCTTTTATAGGGAAGACGGCAGCGCCTGGCAGCCCGGGAAACGCTTTCGACAGCCGGAACTGGCGGCAACACTCCAGCGCATTGCCGACAACGGCGTGAAAGGCTTTTACGAAGGCGAAACCGCCGATCTGATTGCCAGCGAAATGGAACGGAATGGCGGCCTCATCACGCACCAGGACCTGAAAGACTATCGCCCGGTTGTCCGGGCGCCGGTTCACGGCAACTATCGCGGGTACGATATTTTCTCGATGTCGCCGCCCTCCTCCGGCGGCACGCACATTGTCCAGATCCTGAATATCCTGGAAGGCTTCCCGATGGCCGAGTTTGGCCATAACTCCGCTGATGCGATTCATCACATGGCCGAAGCCATGAAACTGGCCTACGCGGACCGTTCAAAATACCTCGGCGACACGGATTATGTGGAGGTGCCGCTGGCGGGGTTAACCAGCAAAGGCTACGCAGAAGAACTGCGCAAAGGCATTGATCCAGACAGGGCACGACCGGCCAGCGACATCAATCCCGGCCAGCCAGCTGCCTGGGAAAGCCCTGAAACCACCCATTTTTCCGTGGTGGATAAATGGGGCAACGCCGTGTCCAACACCTACACAATCAATTTCAGTTATGGATCCGGCATTACGGTGGAAGGCGCTGGATTCCTGCTTAACAACGAAATGGACGACTTCAGTGCCAAGCCCGGTGTGCCCAACGCTTATGGCCTGATCGGTGGCGAAGCCAACAAGGTCGAGCCCGGCAAACGCATGCTGAGCTCCATGTCGCCCACTATCGTTAAGAAGGATGGCAAGAACGTTCTGGTTACCGGCAGCCCCGGAGGCTCCCGGATCATTACCACCACCTTGCAGGTGATCCTCAATGTGATTGATCATGGAATGAACATCCAGACCGCCGTGAGCGCTCCGCGCATGCACCACCAGTGGCTGCCGGATGAAATCCGGATCGAACAGGGC
Organism: Marinobacter sp. CP1; assembly: GCF_001266795.1. Lineage (NCBI taxonomy): Bacteria > Pseudomonadati > Pseudomonadota > Gammaproteobacteria > Pseudomonadales > Marinobacteraceae > Marinobacter > Marinobacter sp. CP1. The sequence continues at coordinate 3,870,675 of NZ_CP011929.1, read as the reverse complement.
ATCAGCCCCGACACCATCCGGCTTCTGCAGGAGCGGGGGCACACGGTGGTCGGTGGATCAGCCATGGGCGCCATCCAGAGCATCCTGATTGACGAAGAGGGTGTTCTCAATGGTGGCGCGGACCCGAGGAGGAGCACTTCGTCGGCCATGGGCTATTAACGGGCAATTGACCAGGGTCACTGACCTGAATGGAGGCTTTATGTATCTTTCTGTACAACTGAGCTGCTATCCCCTGAAAGAGGAGTACAAGCAGCCAATCAAAGACCTGATCGCGCGCCTGGAGCAGACCGGACTGGAAGTCTATCCGGGGCGAATGAGCACCGAGATTTTCGGCGACTATGATGAGGTTATGGGCGTGCTCTCGGACACCATGAAATGGTCGTTCGAGACCTACGGCAAATCTGTCTTCGTGGCGAAGATCATGGAGGGCGACCGGAGACCGAAATGACAGCACCGAGTGGGCCAGACAACCAGCAACAGAAACCGGATCAGAACCAACAACCGGTCATTCCGAACCAGTCTGCGTTCCTTTGGCTGAGCGCTGCCATCTTCCTGATGGTGCTCTGGCTGCAGGATGGCGGACAACCGCGGCTTCAGGACCTCGCCTACTCGGAATTCAAGACGGCTGTTGTGAACAATCAGGTGGCAGAAGTCACGTTGAAAGAAGAAGCCATTACCGGCTTGTTCACCGACAGCGGTGCAGCCGATTTCAGCTCTGACAGCCCACCCCACACCAGCACGCCCGGTTTCCATACCATCCGCCCGCCCATGGAAGACCCGTCGCTGCTCAACCTTCTTGAAGAGCACAGTGTCACCATTCGGGCCACGCCATCAGGTCTGCCCTGGTGGCAGGAAATGATTCGCGGCTTCCTGCCCTGGATCCTGCTGCTGGCGCTGATGTTCTGGTTCTGGGGTGCAGCGCAGAAACGCATGACACAGGGTGGCGGCCCGTTTGATTTCAGCCGCTCCAAGGCACGGCGGGCCCACAAGGAAACCTCTACCGCCACCCTGGACGACGTGGCCGGCATTGAATCCGCCAAGCGGGAAATTGCCGAGATCATCGATTTCCTGAAATCTCCCGAAAAATACCGGGCACTGGGTGCCGTCATGCCCAAGGGCGTGCTTCTGGTCGGCCCGCCGGGCACCGGCAAGACACTACTGGCCCGGGCCATCGCCGGCGAAGCCGAGGTGCCCTTCTACAGCATCAGCGCCTCGGAATTCATCGAGATGTTCGTGGGTGTCGGCGCCGCGCGGGTTCGGGACATGTTCAAGGAAGCCCGGAAAGACGCGCCGGCGCTGATTTTCATCGACGAACTGGATGCCATTGGCCGATCACGTGGTGCGGGCCTGGGTGGTGGCCATGATGAACGCGAGCAGACACTGAACCAGATCCTCACGGAAATGGACGGTTTCGAGGCTCACGAAAATGTTCTGGTACTGGCTGCCACTAACCGGCCGGACGTACTCGACAGTGCCCTGCTCCGCCCGGGCCGTTTTGACCGCAAGATCACCCTCGACCGCCCCCACAAGGAGGCCCGTGCGGCGATCCTGGCCGTTCACGTGCGAAAGGTGCCCCTGGCGAATGATGTCGACCTGGATCAACTGGCCGCACGCACCATCGGCTTTTCCGGGGCGGATCTCAAGAACCTCGTAAATGAAGCGGCGCTCACCGCAGCCCGCGAAAGCCTGCATGAGGTGAATGCCCATTGCTTTGATCTAGCCCGGGACAGAATTATTCTCGGTGAAGAGCGCGACACCAAGCTGAACCCGCAGGAGCGTGAGGCTGTTGCCTACCACGAGTGTGGTCACGCCATCATGGCCTACTACATGCCGAACGCGGATCCCCTTACCAAGTTGACCATCATTCCCCACGGCATGGCCATGGGAGTGACGGAACAAACCCCGCGGGAAGATCACTACACCTACACCGAAAGCTATCTTAAGGATCGCATCAAGGTGATGCTTGGCGGTCGCTGCTCGGAAAAGCTGATCTACGGAGAAGTCAGTACCGGCGCCCAGAACGACCTCAAGGAGGCCACCGCGCTGATACGCAAGATGATCGGCCAGTGGGGCATGAGCGAAAAGATCGGCCCGCTGGGCCTGAACATCGGCGAGGAACATGTTTTCCTGGGCCGGGAGATGGGCATGCCGAGGGAGTTCAGCGAAAAGATGGCTGAGATGATTGACGAGGAAATCCAGTCCCAGCTCCTGGCCCTCGAGAAGGCAACCCTCGACTTCCTGACCGAGCACCGAAACCAGTTGGACGCACTGGCCAAAGCCGTGCTGAAACAGGAAACGCTGTCAGCAGAGGACGTCGAGGAAATCCTGCGCAAGGAAGATGCACGGAAGGTTGCCTGATACTCAAGTCATGGCCTAGATCACCAGGTAATGACTGAACAGGGTAATACAGAACCCAAGGACCGCTCCCAGAGGTGGCCCCCAATGCCGGTCAAGCCTCGACTGAGGAGCGATGTCCTGGAAAATCAGGTACAGAATACCCCCGGAAGCCATCAGCATCAGTGAGCCCAGTAATACGGGGCGCTCCGACAAGAAGAAATAGCCAAACAGGCCGGCCACCGGACCTGTGATCACCAGGCTAATCATAAAGACCAGCGTCTTTCGGGAGCTGTGGCCTTTCAGGTAAAGCAACTCCCGATAGGCGTTGAACCCTTCCGGCAAGTTCTGCAAGGCAATGAGTAACGCCATGAGCAGCGCAATCTCGGTGTTCACCACGGCGAGCCCGCCCAGCGCGGCAGCTTCCGGAATAAAATCCAGCATCACACCCAGGAGCTGCGGAGATTCACGGCGTTTCAAACCGAGAACCCGCTCTATCAGGAAGAACATGAGCCCGCCCGCAAGAATAGCCGGAATCGCAAGAAGGGATCCTCCCATGCTGGATCGGCCTTCCGGAATAAAAACCACAGCGACCGCGCCAAGCAGGATGCCGCCACCGAGCGCGATCACGAAATGGCGAAACTCCTGCTCCAGCCAATTGGGTCGGATCCGTTCAAAGCTGGCGAGCAGTCCGCCCAGTGGAATGCAGGCGCCGGCAAGGACGGTCAGTCCAACAATGGAGAGAACATCTATAAACATCAGCTAATCAAGACCTATGGAGCAACCGATGGGATTCAGGGCGTGACCGTGACGGGAAGGTTCAGGGCCACCAACAATCGCTCTGCGCCGGGCTCCTGGAGCAGTGTGCATTCCCGGCTTAGCACCAGCTCTACCGCCCTTTCCTGTCGTAGAATTCCGGCCACAACAGCCGGATCCGTTGATGGCAGAGACCTTACACGAAGCTCCGATTCCTGAATACCCAGGTCCTGCGCGACGCCTTTAAGATCGTCGGCTGAGACCGTCGAGTCAGCGCCCAACAGTAGTGTCACGGGCCGGTGGGAATGACGAACCACCTCAGCGGTTGCCTGGACAGCGCGGCCGTTAGCGCCATGATGGTCATTGAGAAACACCACAACCCTGCCCAAAGGTTCGGCCCGACTTTCACACCAGAGCAAGACCCTTCCCCGGGAACGACGAACCAGCCCTTTTGCCGTCGAGCCCAAGCGCGCACCGGGCTCGGAGGACCAACCAACGCGGCCCAGCACCAGAAGATCCTGAGGGCCGGCGAGCGCCAGCACCTCATCAATCACATGGCCCCGGGCGACACTCAGGGATTGCCTGCCACCGTATGACGCGACGGCACCTGCAAGAGCACGGCGGGCCTCGCTCGCCAACCTTTGCATGCGCTGTTCAACGTCGCCAGCAGCCAGGGGGCGGCTGATACCGGACGAACCGCCCACTTCGCGGGCAAAACCATAGCCGGCGCTTCGCAGCTGATTCAGCTCCTCAACAAACACACCGAGCACATCGGCACCGGTATTCGCGGCAATCCCGACCGCAGCCTGCAAGGCGGCGTAACTCATCCTGGAACCATCGAGAAGTACCAGTACACGACCGGTTGTGGTGCGGGGATCAGCCTGGTCTGCTGGCCTATCAGTCACGATCCTTGCCTCCGCTGCTGTTCGCTTCTCCGTTCTCGTCCCGTTTCTTGCTGGCCTCCGCGAACTTCTCCAGGCGTTCGGCAACCCGGTGATTGAAGCTGTTCTCGGGGAACTCGCCATTACTATCCGGTTCTCCGGGCTCAAGACCGGTTAGCAGCTCAATTGCCTCATTGATGCTTGAAATCGGATAGATCCGGAACCGGTCTTCAGCGATCGCCTGCCTCACATCGGCTCTCAGCATGAGGTGCTCAACATTGCTTGCGGGCAGCAAAACGCCCTGCCCGCGAACGTCGCCGGCTTCCTTGCAGACATCGAAAAAGCCCTCGATCTTCTCATTCACACCTCCTACGGCCTGGACCTCGCCATGCTGGTTCATCGAACCGGTGACCGCGAAGGATTGCTTGATTGGCACCCGGGCAATGGCTGAAAGCAGTACACAGGTTTCTGCCACCGACGCGGAATCGCCCTCAACCCCACCGTAGGATTGCTCGAAGGCAAGACTCGCCGACAGGGAAAGTTCGCCGTCGCCGGCGTACCGGCTCGCCAGGAAGCGGGAGAGAATCATCACAGCCTTGCTGTGAATGGGGCCGCCGAGTTTGGCCTCCCGCTCGATATCCACCACCTGCCCCTTACCGGGACGGGCCGTGGCGGTAATCCGGGTAGGCTGCCCGAACATCGACGCCCCAAGCCTGAGCACCGAAAGACCATTTACCTGAGCTACCTCCTCGCCAGTAGTGGCTATCATCACCACACCCCGGCTGATTTGCTCGCGACTTCGTTCCCGGACCCGGCTGGCCCGGTATTCCCGTTCATCAATGGCCTGCTGGAGATGGCTGGCTTCAACCGTATCGGCCCCGGCCTGTCCCGCCCAGTGGTCTGCCTCGCTCAGAATGTCGCGGAGCACCCGGTCGTGGGCGGTCAGTTTGCGCTGGTCTGCTGCCAACCGGCTGGCATGTTCAATCAGCCGGGCCACGGCGCTTCGCTCCAGCGGTCGCATTTTCAGGCCCCGGGCCATGGTGGCGATCATGCGCGCGTAGAGTTCATAGCATTCTTCATTGCGGTCCAGGTCGTCCTCGAAATCCGCTTCTACTTTGAACAGGTCCAGAAAGTCGGGATCATAGTGGGACAGCAGGTAATAGAGCATCCGGTCCCCGAGCAGAACCACCTTGACCGACACCGGAATGGGCTCCGGCTGCAGGCTGACGGTACTCACCAATCCATAGAGCCGCTCCAGGGACTCGATGCGGATTTCGCCGGAGGACAGGATCCTCTTGAGGCTTTCCCAGGCCATCGGCTGGGTTAGCACCCGGCGGGCGTCAATGATCAGATAGCCGCCGTTGGCACGGTGCATGGAACCACCGCGAATCAGCGTGAAGTCGGTATAGAGATTGCCTTGCCGGGCCCGATGTTCGATTTGCCCCGCCAGGTGTTGATGATTGGGCAGATCCTCATAGATGACCGGCGCGCCTACGGTTTCGGCATTATCCACCAACAAGTTGACCTTATAACGGGCCAGCAGCCCTGCCGGTGGCCCGTTATCGCCGTCCTGAAAGGCTTCGGCATGCTCCACCACGTCTTCGCGGACCGCATCCAGATAGTCCACAATATCCGGGAGGTGGGACCACTTTCCCCTGAGTTCCCCGATCGGGCCGCCGAGTGTCAGCTGGACCATCTCTTCATTCAGAGCGTGGACGCGCTCCCGAACTTCTTTCCGCATCCTGGGAATCTGCTGGATGGTCTGCTGCAGCTTCTTCTGAAGCTCCTCAACCTTGGATTCAACCAGTTGTTTCTCTTCATCCGAAAAGTTCTTGTATTCCTCGGGATCGATCACCTCACCCTTGCGCATGGGGGCAAAGGTAAAACCGGCTGGCGTTGTGATCATGGCAATGTTGTTGCGGTTGGCCTCTTCCTGGATCTCGAACAGGCCCTGGTGCTGCCGCTTGGCCATTTCTTCCTGCAGCTCCTGCAAGCGGGCCTGGTATTCCTCGCTTTCAAAAGCCGCCGGAATGGCCGTGCGAAGCTCTTCTGCCAGCTCACTCATGTCTTTCTTGAATTGCTGCCCCTGCCCCGCTGGCAGCTGGATTGCGCCCGGCCGATCTGAAAAGCGGAAGTTATAGACATGGCACCAATCTGGAGGAACCGGTTGCCTGGCTGCATTCAGGGAAAGAAAGCGTTCGACAAGTTCGTGTTTACCTGCCCCGGAGGGTCCGAGGACAAAGAGATTAAAACCCTCTGCCCGAATACCGGCGCCAAATTCCAGCGCTCGCAAAACCCGGTCCTGACCGTAGGGTTGATCCAGGTCTTGCAGGTCATCGGTGGTTACGAAATCCAGCTTGTTTTCCGGACAAACGTGGTAGACCTGGTCTCCGGTTAAGGGGGTGGGTAGTGGCATTACATCCTCCTGATGGTTTCCACCCGAAGGTGGAGTACGCCGATTACGTCGAACGAGTAATCCGGGGGCAACGCCCCCTCATCAGGAAACTATAGATTATGGCTGGGGCCCTGCTCCAACAATCGGGGGGCCCTAACGCCACTCGAGGGTCTTGGGCTCCACCGCATGTTCACAGAACAGATGCCCGACATCCGGCACCGCAAAGCAGCGGTCGCCCCGCTGGGGCTGGCGGGCGTTGAACTCAGTATGGCTGATGCCAACCTCCCACAACTCTTCACACTCCCACCCATCGGGCTTGAGTTCGATCCGCACTTCCGCACCAATCAGGTTGATGGCCTCTATGCGAAATGGCAGGTGGGCCTGATCACTGGCAGCCTGAGTCAGCCGCACCTCGTGGGGCCGCAGATAGAGTTGGGCGTCGTCGTTTTCACAGCCTTCGGGCAAGCGAATCCAGGCATCGCCCTGGCGCATAACACCATCACGGATCTTGCCGGAGAGCACGTTCACCTGGCCAAGAAACTCAAACACAAACCGGCTGTCCGGACGGCCATAGAGCTCCAGGGGCGTATCAACCTGTTCAATCCGCCCATTGCTCATCACCACCACCTGGTCGGAGAGTTCCAGGGCTTCTTCCTGATCGTGGGTAACGAACACGCTGGTGAAATGCAACTCATCGTGGAGGCTGCGCAACCAGCGGCGCAGGTCTTTTCGCACCTTGGCATCAAGTGCGCCGAAGGGCTCATCCAGCAGAAGAATCTCTGGCCGCATGGCCATGGCCCGGGCCAAAGCGATGCGCTGCTTCTGCCCCCCGGAGAGCTGCGCCGGGTAGCGATCGGCCAGATGTTCCAGCTGCACCATTTCGAGCAGGTCTTTGACCCGCTTGCGGATCTCCGGCTTGCCCGGCCGTTCCTTACGTGGAAGCACGTTGAGGCCGAAGGCCACATTCTCGGCCACCGTCATGTGCCGAAACAGCGCATAGTGCTGGAAAACAAAGCCAACACTCCTGTCCCGAACGTGCAGATCGGTCACGTCCTTGCCGCTGAACCGTATCCGGCCCTCTTCCGGTGTTTCCAGGCCCGCGATAATCCGCAACAGCGTGGTCTTGCCCGAACCGGAGGGGCCCAGCAACGCCGTGAGCTGGCCGTCAGGGATGGTCAGATTGATGTCATGCAGGGCCTGAAACTTGTCGAAAAACTTGTTGATACCCTGTATCTCGATACTCATGGGGAAACCCTTAATTACGACTCTGACGCCATTCAACAATGGCTTTCACGACAAGTGTGATCAGCGCGATGCCTGCCAGTAGCGACGATGCCGCGAACGCGCCCACGGTGTTGTAATCCTGGTAAAGCAGCTCCACCTGCAGTGGCAGCGTATTAGTCTCGCCCCGGATATTGCCGGAGACCACCGATACCGCACCAAACTCCCCCACTGCCCGGGCATTGGTGAGGATCACGCCGTACAGCAGCGCCCAGCGAATGTTCGGCAGGGTAACCCGCCGGAACAGCTGCCAGCCGGATGCGCCCAGCACCACACCGGCCTCTTCCTCTTCCCGACCCTGTTGCTGCATCAGCGGGATCAGTTCTCTGGCCACAAACGGACAGGTCACAAATACGGTAACCATCACGATGCCCGGCCAGGAGAACATCAGTTGAATATCGTACTCGCCGAGCCACTGGCCCACCCAGCCATTGCTGCCGTAGAGCAGCAGGAACAGCAGGCCGGCAACCACCGGAGACACGGCGAACGGGATATCAATAAGGGTGGTGAGCAGTTTGCGACCGGGGAATCGGAAACGGGTCACCAGCCAGGCCAGGAACACGCCGAAAACCATGTTCAGCGGCACGGTGAGCAGAGCAACCACCAGCGTCAGACCGATGGCGTGAAGCGTGTACTCATTGAGAATATTGCTGACGTAACCGGCCCAACCCTCGGCAAACGCCTGCACAAAGATCAGCACCAGGGGCATGAACAGCAGAAGCACCGTCAGGCCGACGGCAATTCCGATCAGAGTGCGACGAACCAACGGGCTGTCGCCAACGCGGCGATGTTTACGCGCAGCCATGCCCTAACCTCCATGCAAGCGCTTGAGATAGCGCCCCTGCCAGACATTGATCGCCAGAAGCAGCAACAGCGACACCGTCATCACCACCGCGGCGATGGCACTGGCCGCCGGAAAATCGTACTCCTCCAGGCGAACAAAGATCATCAGACTGATTACTTCGCTGATGTAGGGGGAGTTGCCGGCAATAAAGATAACGGCGCCGTATTCGCCAAGGCTGCGGGCAAAGGAAAGTGCGCCACCGGTCACGACTGCCGGCCAAAGCGTGGGGAACAGGATTTTCCGGAATACCGTCATGTCCGAGGCGCCCAGACTCATGGCCGCTTCTTCGTCTTCCGGTGCCAATTCTTCAAGCACCGGCTGAACCGTGCGCACCACGAAAGGCACGCTGGTAAACGCCATGGCGACAACAATACCGAGCGGCGTAAAGGCAACCTCAATGCCCAGCTTGGCCAGGTACTGACCATACCAGCCGTTCTCGGCAAACAGGGTCGCCAGCGTGATGCCGGCCACTGCGGTTGGCAAGGCGAACGGAAGATCCATAATGGCATCCAGCAGCCGCTTGCCGGGAAACTCGTAACGCACCAGCACCCAGGCCATCAACAGGCCGAACACGCAGTTGAACAGTGATGCCGCCAGCGCCGCCAGTGCGGTGACCTTGTATGAGGCCACCACACGCGGATCGGTGATCACGAACCAGAACTGCTCCCACCCCATGCCTGCGGCCCGGATAAACAGACCGCTGATGGGCAGAAGCAGCACCAGGCTGATAAAGAAAAGCGAAATGCCGAGGCTCAATCCGAACCCCGGCAATACGCGTTTGGTGGCAGGAGCGCTCAGCCGTTTTGCCGGGCGCTCCGAAAGGTCAGTGGTGGCCATGGATCAGTTGCGCATCCCTTAGCGGCGACGCTGCAACTGGTCCAGCTTACCGCCGCTGGCAAAGTGGGTTTCCATGGCGTTTTCCCAGCTGCCAGCGATGTCCTGAATCGGCATCAGCTTCAGTTCCGGGAACTTGTCAGCCACTTCCGCCTTCACGGTTTCGTTGTGCACCCGGTAGTTGAAGCCGGCCAGCATGCGCTGGGCTTCTTCAGAGTACAGGTGCTTCAGATACGCCTGAGCCAGCTCCTCGGTCCCCTTCTTCTGGATGTTCTTGTCAATCCAGGTCACCGGAAACTCGGCCAGGAAGCTGACTTTCGGAACCACAACCTGGAAGTTCTTGTCCGGGTTCAGCACCGGAATATTGTTTACTTCGGATTCAAACGTGAGCAGCACATCGCCCAGACCACGCTCAACAAAGGTGGTGGTGGCGCCACGACCGCCGGAGTCGAATACCTTTACCTGGCCCAGCAGATCGCTCAGGAAAGCATCAATCTTCTCCTGGTCGTCACCGAACTTGTCCTGGGCAAAACCCAGAGCCGCCAGGTAGGTGTAGCGACCGTTACCGGAGGTTTTCGGATTCGGCATGATCAGTTCGACATCCTCACGGATCAGATCATCCCAGTTCTGGATATTCTTGGGGTTACCCTCACGCACCAGGAACGCCATGGTGGAATAGTAGGGAGAGCTGTTATTGGGCAAGCGTGACGCCCAATCCTCGGGAATCAGATTGCCGCGCTCGGCAAGGATGTTAACGTCAGTCACCTGATTATAGGTCACCACATCAGCACCCAGCCCCTGCAGAATGGCACGCGCCTGCTTCGAGGAGCCGGCGTGGGATTGCTGGATGTTCACGGTTTCGCCGGTCTTCTCTTGCCAGTAGTCCTGGAACATAACGTTGTATTCCGCGAACAACTCCCGGGCAATATCGTAGGAGGAGTTCAGAATCTCCCGCTCCTGGGCGGAAGCCGGCCCAGTCATTGAAAACGCCAGCGCCAGTGCACTGAACCACAGGCCCTTACGGGCTTTGGAACCGGAAAAGATCGAATTCGGCATAGTAGGCAGAGCTCCCAGTTAACTCGGAATCTTGATATACGCCAGAAGAATAAGGATGGCGCTTTGTTAGAACACAAAGATAAGGTAGGAGCCTAAGAACAACAATGCCCTGACTAGATAATTTACGACTGTCTTAAAAGCTTTTGGTTATAACGCCGCCCCTGAGAACCGGACTCTCGAGTTGGCTTTTCTGCCGTGATGGGGATTACAGCCAAACGAGATAGAGCACTTGCATACCGGGCGTCCATTAAGGACACAATGGCCATGCAACCAGAATGGCAAAACGTGTCACGGGAATAACCCGCATTGAGCCTCTATACTTTCTGGCACGGGCCAGGGACAGCCTGGACAACATCCGGCAACGAGGGATCGCTGAATTCACCTAAACATGAATATTGAATATCAGAACCCTTAACACCCTTAAAATCCGATTGGTCCTGTCTTTTGGCATCCTGATTCTGGCTGCCACCACTGCCACCATCGTTGGTACCTGGGCGACAAGCGACCTTGCGGTCAACGCTCTCCGCAAATCTACCAGGCAAAATCCGCAGGAGGTGGCCGTCCAGCTCCGGGACAAAATCGAGCTGGACCTTCATGAGCGCTATAGCGATCTGACGGTGGCAGCGGCGCTGTCTGGCCAGCACCGGCGATCTGCTCAAAGGCATGAACGTGGCGCACCGTCCGTGGTTCCAGGGAGCGCGGGATAAACCCTACCTGGGCGATGCTCACAAGGCCGTGCTGCTTGAGGAAAAACTCAACAACAACTCCAACACTCCATTACGCTTTGTCGATGTGGCCGTGCCGCTCCAGAACGCTGAAGGAAACTTCGCTGGTGTTCTTGGTGCTCACCTCTACCTTGACTGGGTGGCCAGCCTGGGTGAATCCCTGCTCGCTCCGCTTCAGGAAAGACTGCAGGCTGAACTGATTCTTGCGGACAAAAACGGCGTGGTCATCGTTGGTCCGGAAGACAGCGTGGGGCGCACTTTGAATGAATCGCTGGTGCAGCCGGCCCAATCTCTTCGCAACACGTTAATTGTCTCCGGGGTGTTGCTGGCCCTGCTGCTGATCGTATTTGCCGTCTACACCGCCCGCCGCACGACTCGTCCACTGCTGCAAATGGCACGGGAAGCGGACCGGCTGGACCCGGGCAATCCGTCCTCGCCAATACAGCTGCGCGATGACTACGAAGAAGTCCGGGTTCTTTCCTCTGTATTACGGGATCTGGTTCAGCGGCTGACGAATAAGACTCACCAAATGAACGAGCTGAATGCCAGCCTGGAACATCGGGTTGCAGAGCGCAACCGGGCACTGGAGGAAGCCAACCAGCGCCTGGAGGGAACCGTCCGGACGGATGCCCTGACCGGATTGAATAACCGGCGTTTCTTCTTTGAACTGGGCCAGACTGCCCTGAAAAAAGCCATTCGTGCCGACAAACCGATGGCGGCGCAAGAGGCTTTACGCGACACTGACATTCTGGCCCGCCTCGGCGGCGAGGAGTTTGCGGTATTACTGGAGAACACCGATGAGGACGCAGCTTCCGAGGTGGCCGAGCGGCTGCGCCAAAAAATCAACGACATGCCGCTATCACTTGAAAGGGGCCAGATCACCCTGAGCATCAGTGCCGGCGTAGCCTGCCTTTGCCCGGAGGGTGGCGACGACCTGGACACGCTTCTGGTGCTCGCAGACAAGGCCCTCTACGTCGCCAAATCCGGCGGCCGAAACCGCGTGGCCCGCTATTCGCAAGTCAACGTCGAGAACACGCCACCCGGTGACTAACCTGACGGGTCAAGCGGCCGATGTGTGCTGGCATCCGGTACTGGACTGGTGTCCAGCGCATCTTCCACTACTATCAAGGTAAGTCAGCGCTGGAGAAGACGTTGCCGTGGGACTGTCGATCAAGACAACAGAATTTGCTCCAGAAGAGTTTGAGCGTTTTGCGGCCAAGGTCCGGACGGACCTCAAGGCGCTCACTCGGCTTCTGAACCGGCCCGGCTTTGGCGAGGGAGAGAGCTCCATTGGCGCCGAGGTGGAGTTCTACATCGTAAATTCTGACCTGCGGGTTCAACCCATCAACACAGAAATTGCCGCCAGCGTTCAGGATCCCCAGCTCACGGTTGAACTCAACCGCTTCAATCTTGAATACAACCTCAGCCCCCAGGCTTTCAAGGGCTCTCCATTCGCCAGAACGGAACAAGAGCTGCTCGCGGCGATCCGGCGAATCAACCAGCACGCCGCGGCACTGGATGGGGAGCTGGTCCCCATCGGCATTCTGCCCACACTTCGCCAGTCCGATATGGGCGCGAAGGTAATGACAGACGAGCCCCGCTACCATGCGCTCTCCAACGCGCTACTCAAGCAGCGGGGCGAGCCTTTCAGCATCCATATCGGGGGCAACGATGTTATCAATCTGGAGGCCGACGACGTCTACATGGAAGGCGCCAATACCTCTTTCCAGCTGCACTGGCGTGTGCCTGCCCATCGTTTTGCTGATTATTTCAATGCCGTACAACTGGTCACGCCGATTGTCCTCGCTCTGGCCAGCAATTCACCCAGCCTGTTTGGCCACCACCTGTGGGACGAAACCCGGATTGCCCTGTTCAAGCAGTCCATTGACAGCCGGTCCCCCAACCATAAAACCTGGCGCCATCCGCCACGGGTATACTACGGAAACGGCTGGATACGCAGTGCCTGGGAACTGTTTGCCGCCTCGGCATCGTTGTATCCCCCCATCATTCCACTGATGTCGGAGGAAGATCCGATGGCCGTGATTGATTCCGGCGAGGTGCCGAAACTGGCAGAACTGCGACTGCATCAGGGATCCACCTGGCCCTGGAACCGGGCCATCTATGACGATACCGAAGGCGGCCACCTGCGTATCGAGATTCGCTCAATGCCTGCAGGTCCTACAGCCGCTGATATGTGTGCGAATGGCCTGTTCGTGATCGGAGCTGCGCTGGCAGTGCTTGATGACATTCAGCATCTGACGTCGATACTCCCCTTCCACTACACCGAGCACAATTTTTACCGCGCGGCCAAATATGGCGTGGGCGCGGAAATCATCTGGCCTCAAAAGGACCAGGTGCAGTTGCAGGATACGCCCCTGTTAACCGTGGCCCGGGAGTTGCTGCCCCGCGCCCGGGAGGCATTGCAACAAACAGCGGTGGACGAATCAGAGATTCAACGCCTGCTGGGCATTATCGAAGGCCGCATTGAAACCGCCATGTCGGGCGCCCGGTGGCAACGCCACATCACAGAATCTCTATTCAGGTCCCAGAGCCCCGATGAGGCATTCCGGAGCATGCTGGCCCTTTACATGGCCAACCAGAAGAAGAACACGCCCCTTCATGAATGGACATTGTCACCGTGAGTTATTCGAACGTACTTGATTATCTGAATGACCCCTCACCCCGGACGCTGGGCCGCTCCCCTCTTGAGTGGCTGGACCAACTGCAAAAGCCCACGGTTATTCGTGTCGCCGGTCGCGATCGCTCCCGTACCCGAGCCATGGCAACACTTCTTCACGGCAACGAACCATCCGGCCTATTTGCACTTCATCGGTGGCTGCTTGAGCAGCACACCCCCGAAGTCAACATGCTGTTTCTCCTCGGAGGCGTTTACCCCGCGAAAATCCCGCCCACCCTCACGATACGCCAGCGTCCCGAAGGGCGTGACCTCAACCGGTGCTTCAAAGAACCTTTCGAGGGAGAGGAAGGGGCGATTGCCGAGGCCATGCTGGCAGAGCTTCGTAACGCGAACCCCGAATGCCTGCTGGACGTGCACAACACGTCAGGCACAGGCCCCGCCTTCGCTGTAACCGTCACCAATGACGCAGCCCATCAGGCACTGACGTCGCTCTTCACGGATCGCCTCATTATGACGGATCTGCGTCTGGGGGCGCTGATGGAATATTCTGAGCAGGAGGTACCCACGGTAACCATCGAGTGCGGTGGGTCCCAGGACGACCATGCTCATGAACTGGCTTATGAGGGACTCGTTCGGTATTGCTCGAGGCCAGATGTGCTGTCACTGGAAAAAGCGGAGTGGGACGTAACGGTACTGCGAAATCCGATCCGGGTAGAGCTGGCGCCCGAAGCGACCATAGAATACCGGCTTGAGCCGACTGGTCGGGCTGATCTTACGCTGCCGCCAAACATCGAACACCGCAATTTCGGCATTGTTTCGCCGGATGAGCCGCTTGGATGGGTTGGAAAAAATGGTCTTGCCATACTTACAGCGATCAGCCACAACCGAAAGGAAAACATGGAGCAGGTTCTTCGGGTCAAGGATGGGCAGATCTACGCCGCCCAGGCCATCCGGGCCTTTATGATTACCACCAACCCGGCTATTGCGAAGAGTGATTGCCTGTTCTATGCAGTCAAGGCAACGGGCGAGCCTATTTTCTAGGAGCCGAAGAGCAACAGGCCACAGATTGCCGCCCTTGAATGTGTAGGCCTCTAGCGACTCTGGGCATGGCTTCCGGCTGACCGCCTTGTGATACATGCCCCGGCAGCCTTTCCCCCCTTATTCCCGCTCAAACTCCAGAAGGCCGCCAAGAAGCTCGGCATTTGTGGGGTACTTCTCAAGCAGCTCAACCAGCCTTTTTGTGCCCTCTAGCAGCCTGTCGGACTTGCACCTGACAGACAGCGTTTAAAGTGATCTTGTTCGCTTGGCTCCCGACTTTCACCGCAAGTGGCCATCGGGGTGCACAGATTGGCCTCAATGGCACCTAAAGTACACCATGAAAGGCCTTAAAATGGCGGCAAAAGGCCCTCACACCGCCATTTTCAACACGCTCATACGCTTTACGTTCCATGCCAGCGTGGCTAACGTCCATTCGCCTGCAACCTTCTTCAGCCCCCTCATCGAGAACTGCCTCAGGCCCATCACCTGCTTGATAATTCCGAACACGGGCTCCACTGTTTGTTTTCGCAAGGCGTACAGCGCTCGCCCAGATTGGGTAGTGAGCCGGTGTTTCATCTGCACCACCGGGTCGTTCGTGACAGGCGCTGGTTCATCGGCTGCGAATCGATCAAATACGGACAGATGGTGTTGATCGCGGGCCACCGCCAGTGACGGCTGGATGTTATTTTCCCGGCACGCCTGAACATTGGTTTTACTGAAGTAGCCCGTGTCGGCCAGCAGATCAGTGACGGTGCCCAGGGCCTGCGGCAACGCACCTATCTGGGTCAGGGCTGGAGTAATCTGCTGTTTGTCGTTTGTCGCCTGGGTCATGTGGGTACTGACAACCAGCATCGTCTCGGTATCCACTCCGGCCTGAGCGTTATAACACTGCTCAAAGCCCCCGCCGGAGACGGGCATGATGCGCGATTCGTCATCGCTCAGGTTCACTTGATCGGTATCCCGAGGGCCGGGCTGCGGTGGTTTAGGTGCCCGGCCCCGGGGCTTTTTTCCGGCGTCCCTCTGGGCCTGCCGTTTGGCCTGTTTTTGCTGGTAGTCGGCCTGCTCCTGATCAAAGCGTTCTTGTGCTCGCGCCTCTATGGCCCGCTTGGCGTCTGCCAGCGCTTCCAATCGGGCTTCACGCCGGGCGATTTCGGCGGGGATATCCATACCCTCAAGTACTGGTGCCTGATCTGCGGCCTCCGCCTGAGCGGCGAGTGCGTTCACTTCCGCCTTGAGCTGCGCCTCAATCTTATTTGCGTGGGCATAGGACAGCGCTTTGTGCTTACTGGCGTTCGCTTTTACCTTGGTACCATCCAGGGCGATCCGCCCCAGCTTCACCAGATTCATTTCCCGCGCCAGCAGCAGGACCTGCACGAACAGAGCCTCAACCTGAGGAAGAAAGCGACGGCGGAAGGTGGCGATCGTGTCGTGATCCGGATGCGTGTTGGCCGCCAGGTAACGGAACGCAATCGAGTCGTGGGTAGCGCGCTCAATCTTGCGGCTGGAGAAAACGCCGGTCGCGTATCCATAAATCAACAAGCTGAGCAATACGGCAGGATGATGGGCCCGTGAGCCGCGCCCGGCATACTGCCGCGTTAGCTCAGACAGATCGAGCTGATCAACGACCTCGACGACAAAACGGGCCAGATGGTCTTCAGGCAACCAGTCTTGAACAGACGGTGGAAGCAGGAAGTCGGTGTCCCGGTCAGCTATTACGAAATGTCCCATCAGTGAATTCCGGTTGTGGCCCGTGTTGCCCCGATTATCTCATGTCGATACTGCTTGGTTAAGTCCGACAGGCTGCTAGCGGCTTGAGACCGCCAAGCGCCCGGCGCAGTGCTCTTATTTTGTCTAAATCTTTTGGATCCAACAGCAGCTCTTCACGGCGTGTACTGCTTTTCGAAATATCTAGCGCGGGAAAGATTCGCTGATTCGCAACGTCTCTTGATAAAACCAGCTCCATATTCCCCGTGCCCTTGAACTCCTCAAAGATCACCTGGTCCATACGGCTGCCGGTATCCACCAGAACGGTTGCCAGAATGGTCAGCGAGCCGCCATTCTCAATGTTTCGTGCAGCGCCAAACAACCTCCGCGGGATCTCCATCGCTCGGGCATCCACCCCGCCAGACATAGTACGACCGCTGCTCTTTCGCTCCGCATTATGCACACGCGAAAGCCTCGTGAGAGAGTCAATCACAATCATGACATTGTGACCTTCGCCCGCTTGTTGGCGGGCGATATCAAGCAGTTCATCGGCAACGCGAACGTGATGAGCATAGCTTTCATCCGAAGAAGAAGCGTGTACCTCAGCCGGGACGCTACGCTTGAAATCAGTCACCTCTTCGGGTCGCTCATCGATCAATAACGCGTAAAGTTTAATCTCGGGATACGCCTTTCCCACCGCCTGGCAAATATCCTTTAAAATCGTCGACTTCCCAGACCCCGGCGGTGCAACTATCAAACCCCGCTGCCCCATTCCAATCGGCGTGATCAAATCCATCGCGCGCACCGTTAGCTTTTCTGAACCTGACTCCAGGCGAATCCCCGGCGTTGGATTGATAGCCACACCGTTTAGAAAACGTTTTTGTGGATCAGCCTCACCTTCAACCTCAACCATAGCTTCGGCTTCCTTAGCCACTGGTTTAGCGTCTATATTCGGTTTCCGGGTTAAACCTAATGTCTTTCTCGTCATAGCTGTTTGATCGCTCTTGTTTGATCGATATTTTTCGAAATGGGCTGATAACGCAAAAAAAAGAAGCCCTAACAGATTGCTGAAGACCATTTTCGACAAAGCCAGCCCAAGACAAAAACCAGTGCGCACAAAATAAGTCTGTCCCGGTTTTTAATTTGTTAGCTCCCGGCCGCGAATGCCTCGTGGAATGTGACTGAACCCACCGGAAACCTGGTGCCGAACTTTAACGCCTGAAAGTATTCAGGTGGCACGTCGGGAAGGGTCAGATCGGGAACCGTGTTGAACCCGAATCTTTCATAATAGGCCGGGTCGCCAACCAGGACACACCCCTGTGCCCCTGCTCTTCTCAACGCATCAAGAGCACTGCGTATTAGACGCGTACCAACACCTTGACGTTGGTACTCCGGCAACACCGAAACCGGACCAAACCCGAACCAGCCCCCGGCTCCGTCAGAAACTTGGACAGGTGACGCGGCGACGTGCCCTACGACCTCACCATTGCACTCCGCAACAAGTGAAATAGTCAGCACACCTGCAGCGCGAAGAGCTTCAACAATGTGAGCTTCGGTCCCCGAAGCGTGTTTAGCAGTAGCGAATGCCGCCTGGGTGACATGACGAATCGACGAAACGTCCTGTTCCTGCTCAGTCCTGATCGTAATGCTCATTCGCGAGTTACCATCTGAAGAGATAACGCCTTTGGTAATGGGCGGCAACGGAGCGCAACGCAGTTGGCATCCCGTTGACCACCTCGTTAACCCCTGAGCTCGAGGTCTTCCCGAATAACCTCCGGATGGCGAAAAGCAATCTCGATGAGCGCCTTTGCCGGCCCGGAAGGTTTACGTCGCCCCTGCTCCCATTCCTGCAACGTACGTGGAGAAATATGGAGTACCTCGGCAAACTCTCGCTGTGTAAGGCCAGTCTTGCCACGCGCCTCTGCGACCTCATTTGGCTCTACAAGACTGACGCGTGCAACGTTGCCCACTTTCATTTCTTTAACAGATTGAAGCAGTTTGTTGCCAAGTTCCTCAGCACTCAGAGTCTCATTACTCATTTCCCAATACCTCACGAATCGACTTCAGGATATGCGCGGGTATGTTCTCCTTGACGGACTTTTGCGAGGTGGAAGTTGGAAGGGTTACGCCGCTGACACGAGCTTTTCGGGTGCTCAGCCTTTTTAGGCATAGCTATAACTCATCAAAGTGAGGAACTGAATGGATCGAGTTTCTCGTGAACATTTCGATAGGCGAAAAGGAGAGATCCACAACATTTCTCCTAACCCGGACTCCGACATTGTAAGCGCCTTTTTCACACGAAAAGTAGTCTCCACCGAAAGGCTCATCTAGCTTTTTCAGCCCATCAATAGGGTAACCCCCGACATAGATCAGGCCACCGTCGCAGACCAGCGTCAAACTCAGCTCTTTCTCAGTAGTTAGCCTCGGATTTTTTCCGTGGACGAGAACCTCGAAGTAGCCATCATAACCGGTGGACAAGAAAATTCCGTTGCCCCTATTTATTTCTGTAAGTAGCGCATCGTCCTCTACCCACCAAGTTTCCTCGTCGCGGAATCGGTGTTCTAGTGCTTTCGGATCAAAAATAGAAATTAGGGCTACATCTGTGGCAACTTTAAAGGCAATGAGATGCTCTTTATGTATCACTGAGCTCAAACTCAGAGGCGGAATTGCGCTGCCCACCGAGCCTGGATTTTTGACAGAAGTACTTGGGGCGGAGTTTACCCCCGATGGAGCCACTACCGAATAGATTGAGGCGGATCCAGCAATAACAGTGAAAACTAAACCAAACAGCCATACCAAAGGCTGCTTCTTATGCTCTGGACAAAACCATCTCCAGTGCCCCTTTCTTAAGCACCGATTGAGGTTCTTTGTCCGTCCAATACATTGTCTCATTGAAATCATCGTGGTGCCTACCGCCAGCGGTAATGGGCGACAACGAAGCGCAGGAAGTCCAGCGTCCCGTTGACCGCCTTGTTAGCGTCTTTGAATCGGGATAGCATACTTGTATCGTCACTTGCGGAGGCCTCATGACTACCGAAACATTAGACCACCTACGCTCCCAGATTTCGACTCTCTCCGAGTCGGAGCGTGCAGCGCTGGCTCGGGAGCTAATCATGAGCCTGGACGGCCCTCGTGACGACTCAGTCGAACAGGCTTGGAGCGATGAAATTGTTCGCCGTGTGTCCAAGGTCAAAAGCGGAAAAGCCACGTTGCTCAGCCGTGAAGAATTTCGATCAAAGATGCGAGCAAAGTTAGGCCAGTAACAGTGCGAACAGTAAGGATACTTGAAGAGGCCTCGCAGGAAGCAATAGAGGCGGCAGCATGGTATGAATATGAGCAGCCTGGACTCGGAGCCGAGTTTTTTTGCTGCTGTTGATGCTGCCATCGACGTTATTGAAGAAGACCTCATTCCCTTATCGCTTCTCCCGGAAGAAGCCGGCGATACCGGTGCGAGGCGCTTGATTCTGGAGCGTTTCCCATACGATATAGTCGCCATTGAGCTTCCAGAAGGAGCTGTAGTCATTGCCGTTGCTCACCACTCCCGAAAACCTGGCTATTGGCGGAAACGCATTAAGCCCTAACGCCCGCCATCACCGGTGACAAAACCCCAGCAAAGCGGAGGTTTTGGCATTCGGTGCATGCTCTGGTTATGTGCTACTTAAGGCTGCAACAAGCTTCTTCACGTTGAGCTCTTTGCGATGTTGTTCGGCATGCCAGAGTTCATATTGCGACTGCTAATTCAGCCAGCTTTTTACCGAAGTATCGAAAGCAATAGAGAGCCTGATGGTGGGACGGATCAGGAATGGAAACTGTCGATGAGACAGCGACGGAAACCCGGCTCCGCCGCTGTTGAGCTTATTGCATGTCGTTGAACGCAGCGTCGGTTCTCGCTGCAAGGATAAAGTCGTTTTTGTGCAGGCCGCCGATTTCGTGGCTCCACCAGCTCACGGCGACTTTGCCGTACTCCAGTACAATCACTGGATGGTGGTCTTCCTCTTCGGCGAGTTCGCCAATCTTGGTTGTGAATTCCAGGGCCTTCACGAAGTTTTTAAGCTTGTAGACCTTGTGAAGCTGTTCTTCCCCATCAATGTCCAGGATTTCCCAGTCTGGAACATCTTTGTGCAGCTGCTGCTTTTCTTCCTCGGTCGCCTTGGGTGCGTTCGGGCTGCAGGCTTCACAGCTGTGTGCTTTCAGGTCACTCATTTCAACCTCCATGGTTGATGGCTGTACTACAAGCGTGGGTCGTGCCCTTCGCTTTATCAACCCCTCCCTTGAAATCCGGCCGCTTTCAGAATACTGTATATTTAAACAGTATTCCGAGAGTTTTCATCATGAGCGAGCTTCTGAACACGCTGATGCAGGATGCCCGTGTCTGGCAGGGGCACCGCCACACCCAGACCACACAGCCTGCAGAACCAACCGGCTATCAGATTCTGGATAACCAGCTTGGTGGCCTGGGCTGGCCCCGAGGCGCCCTGAGCGAATGCCTGCTGGATGCACCGGGTATTGGTGAGTTGCATTTGCTGCTGCCGCTTATGCAACGGGTATGCGAAGAGGGCAAAAGCGTGTTCTGGCTGAACCCGCCGCACACGCCCTATGCCCCTGCCCTGGCCAGGGAAGGCGTGAATCTGGACCAGGTGGTGCTGATCCATACTGAGGATGAGGACGACTTTCTGTGGACCCTTGAGAACTGCCTGCGTTCACCGGTAACAGGCCTGGTGATGGCCTGGCCGGGCAAACTGGCCTCCCGGGAGGTTCGGCGCCTGCAACTGGCGGCTGAAGCCGGGAGCAATGTGTGCGTGTTGTTTCGGGAACGCCATTACGCCGTGCAGAATTCTCCGGCGGCCCTGCGCCTGGAGCTGGAACCCGGCGAGCAGCAGGCTCTCAAGGTGAATGTACTCAAACGCCGGGGTAGTTGGCCCGGGCAGCGCTGTTCACTGGCCATGGCCCAGCGGGCCGATCTCTCATTTCGTGAAACCACCCGGGTTGTCCGGGGCCCCTGGTCGGGTTCAACCGGGTAATAACGCTCCATGCTCTGGCTGTATCTGCATTTCCCGCACCTGGTGCTGGACCATATTCGCCGCACCCGTGAAGATGAGGGCGCCCTGGTGGTGGTTGAAGGCTCTGGCCAGAAGGTGATCCAAGCCTGCCCCGAAGCCAGGGGCCAGGGTATTCGTAGCGGCATGCGCCTGAAAACCGCCATCAGCCTGGCACCGGATCTGGGTATGGTGCGGGCCGATGAAACCCAGGAAGCCAGGATTCTGGAAGATCAGGCCCGCTGGCTGTACCGCTATGCCGCCCATATTGTGCTGGTGCCACCCGATGGCCTGCTGGCCGAGATTGGCAGCCTGCAGAAGCTCTATGGCGGGCTGCCGGCCGTTTGGCAAACCGTGGAACAGGGGCTGAATGAGCGCCAGCTGAACGCCTGGATCGGTATTGGCTATACCCCTCTGGCGGCCCGGCTGATTGCCCGCGCCGGCAAGGGGGAATGCACGGCAGACAAGGGCCACATTCTTCGAAGCCTGAGCCAGATGCCCCTGCTGGCAGCGGAATTCAACGAAAAAGCCTGTACCCGGCTGCAGCGCCTGGGGCTGAACACGCTGGGGGAGGTGTTTGATTTACCGCCCGGGGAACTGGCGCGGCGCCTGTCTCCGGAACTGCTGGCTTACATCCAGAAAATCCAGGGCACCCGGCCGGATCCCCGCACACCCTGGCAACCGCCCCACTCGTTCCGGCAACAGGCGGATTTTGTGCAGGAAATAGAACACACCCAGGGGCTGCTGTTTCCGCTCCAGCGCATGCTTGTCGAACTGGAAGAGGATCTGTGCTGGCGCCAGCAGGATACCGACAGCCTGCGGCTGGTTCTGAAGCACCGGCATGCGGAACCAACCCGGCTGCAGATTCGCACATCCGGGCCGGAGCACCGGGCCGATCATTTCTTGAACCTGGTTCGTCTGCGGTTGGAGCAACATTCCCTGAGCGCCCCGGTTATCTCCATGGTTTTGCTGGTGAAGCGTTTCCTGTCACGGGAAGCACCCTCCGGGCAGGATCTGCTGGGTGAAACCCAGGATCTGAATGAAGCCTGGCATACCCTGATCAGCCGGCTGCAGGCGCGCCTGGGCGATCAGGCTCTCAGGCAGCTCTCGCCCCAGGCGGATCATCGTCCCGAACGGGCCTGGTCGGCCTCGGAAGTTCTGCGTAAAACCGGAACGCCGCCAGTACCGGCAGCAGAACTGCCCAGGCGGCCGCTCTGGTTATTGAAAGGCCCGCAACCGCTGACCGAGGCGCCCGTTACCTGGTTTTCCGGGCCTGAGCGCATCAGCGGTGGCTGGTGGGATGGCCAGCGCGTGCACCGGGATTATTACATTGCCCAGTTGAGCAGCGGCCAGTTGGCCTGGGTCTTCCGGGATGCCCGGGAAGGCTGGTTTGTGCATGGGTGGTTTGGCTGATGTCCGGGCAGCAGTATGCAGAGCTGTTTTGCTTCAGCAATTTCACCTTCCTCACCGGGGCCTCTCATCCCCACGAACTGGCTGAGCGAGCGCATGAGCTGGGCTACACCGCCCTGGCCATCACCGATGCCTGCTCCGTTGCCGGCATTCCCCGGGCCTGGGCGGCGCTGGCAGAAAGTCCTGTAAAACTCATTACCGGCAGCTGGTTTGAGTTGTCGGATGCCCCCACCGGCGCCGCTTCTCCTCGCTTTATCCTTCTGGCCCGCACGCGCAAAGGCTATGGCCAGCTTTGCCAGTTGATCACTACCGGCCGCCGGCGGGCTGAGAAAGGCCATTACCAGCTGTATTACCGGGACATTGAAACCCACACCCTGGATGACTGCCTGTGTCTGTGGCTGCCCCCATCGCCTACCGAAGCGGATTCCGATCAGGCGCTGGCCTGCGGCGAGTGGCTGGCCCGACTGTTTGACCCCCGGATCTGGATTGCCGCGGCCCGCACCCTGGAATCCGGCGAGGAGCAGCGGCTGGCACGGATACACTGGCTGGCCGATCAGCTGCGCATTCCCGTGGCTGCCGTGGGCGAGGTGCACATGCACAGCCGGGAGCGCCAGCCGCTGCAGGATGTACTGACAGCCCTGCGCAATCACACCAATCTGGAGAATGCCGGCCACTGCCTGTTCCAGAATGGCGAGCGATACCTGCGCCCCCTGCCCGTTCTGCAACGGCTGTTTCCGGAAGCCTGGCTGCATGAAACCCTGACCATTGCCAACCAGTGCACCTTCGAGCCCGGCAGCCTGCGCTATGAATACCCGCCAGACCTGGTGCCGGAGGACGAGACTCCGGCCGGCTACCTGAAACGGCTGACCCGCGAAGGCGAGCGCCGGCGTTACCCGGATGGCACACCACTGCAGGTTCAGAGCCTGATCCGCAAGGAGCTGGGCCTGATCTCGGAGATGAACTACGAGCATTACTTCCTCACCATCCACGATATTGTCGACTTTGCCCGCAGCCGGGGGATTCTCTGCCAGGGGCGGGGGTCGGCAGCAAACTCTGCGGTTTGTTATTGCCTGGGCATCACCGAGGTGAACCCGGCCCGGGTGGAACTGCTGTTCGAGCGGTTTATTTCCAAAGACCGAAACGAACCGCCCGATATCGATGTGGATTTCGAGCACGAACGTCGTGAAGAGGTTATCCAGTATATCTACCGGCGTTATACCCGTGAGCGCGCCGCCCTGGCTGCCACGGTGATCCGTTACCGGCCCAAAAGCGCCATTCGGGATGTCGGCAAGGCCCTGGGGTTTGATCCGGCCCTGGTGGAACAGCTGCTGGAAGGCATCGACTGGCGGGACAAGGCCACCAACTGGCGCCAGCAGATTCTCGACAAGAAAATCACCCGCAACCCACAGGTGGCGGACCAGTTCTTCACCCTAGTGAATACCCTGCTGAGCTTCCCCCGACATCTGTCCCAGCACGTGGGCGGTTTCGTGATCAGCGCCGGGCCACTGGCCGAACTGGTGCCAGTGGAGAACGCTGCCATGGCCGACCGCACCGTAATCCAGTGGGACAAGGACGACCTTGAGAGCCTGGGGCTGATGAAGGTGGATGTGCTGGCCCTTGGCATGCTCTCCGCCATTCGAAAAGCGCTGGAACTGATCAGCGATGAAAAAGGCCAGCCTTTCCGGATACAGGACATTCCCCAGGAAGACCGTGACACCTACGCCATGCTTCAGACAGGCGACAGCATCGGCGTATTCCAGGTGGAATCCCGGGCCCAGATCAACATGCTGCCCCGCCTGAAACCGGAAACCTATTACGATCTGGTGATTGAGGTGGCCATCGTTCGGCCGGGCCCCATCCAGGGTGACATGGTGCACCCGTACCTGCGCCGAAAGCACGGCCTGGAGCCGGTGGATTACCCGAACGATGCCGTGCGCAAGGTGCTGGAGCGCACCCTCGGTGTGCCCATCTTCCAGGAACAGGTGATCAAACTGGCCATGGTGGCGGCCGGCTTCTCCGCCGGCGAAGCCGACCAGTTGCGCCGGGCCATGGCGGCCTGGAAATCCCACGGCGACCTGACCCCGTTCCGGGAAAAGCTAGTCACCGGTATGCTCGAACGTGGTCACGATGCCGACTTCGCCGAACGGCTGTACCAGCAAATCTGCGGCTTTGGCGGCTATGGCTTCCCCGAATCCCACGCCGCCAGCTTTGCCCTGCTTGTCTACGTCTCCGCCTGGATCAAACGGCACTATCCGGCGGCCTTTTACTGTGCCCTGCTTAACAGCCAGCCCATGGGGTTCTATTCTCCCTCACAACTGGTGCAGGACGCCCGCCGGCACAATGTCACCGTGCTGCCGCCGGATGTAAATGCCAGCCAGTGGGACCACAACCTGCAAGACGAAGACCGCCATCTGCGACTGGGCCTGAGGATTATCCAGGGTCTGTCCGTTAGCGGCGCCGAGCGTATCCACCAGAACCGGCCAGCCGAGGGCTACCGCTCTGCCAGCGAGCTTCGCCGCCTGGCCACCCTGAACCAGCGGGATATGGAACTCCTCGCCGGCGCCAACGCCATGCCGGGCT
The DNA here is from genome assembly GCF_001266795.1 of Marinobacter sp. CP1. Lineage (NCBI taxonomy): Bacteria > Pseudomonadati > Pseudomonadota > Gammaproteobacteria > Pseudomonadales > Marinobacteraceae > Marinobacter > Marinobacter sp. CP1. The sequence goes on along the minus strand of NZ_CP011929.1, from coordinate 3,845,163 downwards.
TCACCGCCAACCGCCACCAGGCGTACTGGCAACTGCTCGACCATGAACAACCTGCGGAGCTGTTCGCTCAGGAGACGGCGGTCGATTATCAACCGGACTACTGTGAGCAATTGCCGGAACCCTCCGAAGGCCAGAACGTGCTGGCCGACTACGCCAGCCAGGGCCTCACCCTGCAGCGTCATCCGCTAGCGTTATTGCGGGAACAGGGCCACCTGAAGTTCTGTCTCAGCGCCGAACAGCTCAAATCCACCAAAGCCGGCATCCCTGTCCAGGTCGCCGGCCTGGTCACCGGCCGCCAACGCCCCGGCTCCGCTTCCGGCGTTACCTTCGTCACCCTGGAAGACGAAACCGGTAATGTGAACGTGGTGGTGTGGCTGGAAACGGCACGGCGACAGCGCAAGCCGTTACTGACTGCCCGATTGCTGCATGTGATGGGAGTGCTGGAGCGACAGGGGGACATTGTGCATGTGATGGCAGGTCGGCTTTCGGACCTCAGCCACCTGATTCAGTCGTTACCCGTGAATTCCAGGAATTTTCATTAGACACAAAAAAACCCCGCACAGAGGCGGGGTTTTTTGTACTGCGGTGAACAAATCAGCCAAGAAGCTTGATCATTACACCCGCAGCAACCGCAGAGCCGATAACGCCAGCCACGTTCGGGCCCATGGCGTGCATCAGCAGGAAGTTCTGCGGGTTGGCTTCCAGGCCCACCTTGTTGGAGACCCGCGCTGCCATCGGCACCGCAGATACACCGGCAGAACCGATCAGCGGGTTGATCTGCTCTTTGCTCAGCTTGTTCATCAGCTTCGCCATCAGAACACCCGAGGCAGTACCCACACCGAAGGCCACGATACCCAGGCCCAAGATACCCAGGGTCTGGGCGTCCAGGAACTTGTCTGCCATCAGTTTGGAACCAACGGACAGGCCAAGGAAAATGGTCACGATGTTAATCAGCGCGTTCTGGGCCGTGTCGCTCAAACGCTCGACCACGCCACATTCACGCATCAGGTTACCGAAGGTGAACATACCCAGCAGCGGCGCTGCATCCGGCAGGAACAGAACGACCGCAATCAGAACCACCAGCGGGAAAATGATCTTTTCCTGCTTGCTGACAGGGCGCAGCTGCGTCATCTTGATCTTGCGCTCTTCAGCGGAGGTCAGTGCTTTCATGATCGGCGGCTGGATCATCGGCACCAGTGCCATGTAAGCGTAGGCAGAGACCGCAATGGCACCCAGCAAGTGCGGGGCCAGAACACTGGAGACATAGATGGAAGTCGGGCCATCTGCACCACCAATGATACCGATAGCGGCGGCTTCCAGAATGTTGAACTCCAGAACACCGGTCCAGTCCAGCAGCGCAGCACCAATGACAGTACCGAAGATACCGAACTGGGCAGCGGCACCCAGCAGCAGGGTCTTGGGGTTAGCCAGCAACGGACCGAAGTCGGTCATCGCGCCCACACCCATGAAGATCAACAGCGGACCAACCGTACTGCCAATGATCACGGAGTAGAAGTTATAGAGCATGCCATTGCCGTAACCGAAATCCTGGGCCAGGGAGTTGGCCATCGCCATTTCGGAGTAGCTGGCCTCTTTTACGGCCACCTTGAAGGCGTCTTTCAACTCTGGCGTCACCGCCTGCCCGACCTGGTAGGCCACATCCAGAGGTGCGGCCAGAGCAGCCAGAATCTGAGTTGACTCTTCCTTCAGGGCAAAATGGATGGCATTTTCCGCCGCAGTCAGGGCAAGGCCTGCCTCCGGAATATTCGCCAGGATGCCGCCGAACCCGATGGGTACCAGAAGCAACGGCTCAAATTTCTTGTTAATCGCAAGATAGAGAAGCAAGAGGCCGATGGCGATCATGATCACCTGGCCGATCTCGATGTTGAACAGGCCACTACCTGTCCAGAGTGTCATTAATTTATCCATGGAATGCTGGCCCTTATGCGATTGTCAGCATTTCGTCATCAGGGGAGACGGCATCACCGACCTTGATGAAGACTTCGCCGATTGTGCCGGCTTTTGGCGCGCGAACCTCGGTTTCCATTTTCATGGCCTCGAGGATAATCATCACATCGCCCTCTTCCACGGTGTCACCCGGAGAAACCAGAACCTTGAAGATGTTGCCGCCCAGCGGTGCAACCACAGGCTCGCCTTCACCCGCTGCAGGTGCCGGAGCCGAGGAAGCAGCCGGTGCGGAAGCGGCACCGCCCTCGCCCTGGATCTGGCTGATCTCGCCACCTTCGGAAACGGCAACCACAAACTTCTTGCCATTCACTTCAACGGTGTAGGTCTCAGGGCCTTCAGATTTCGCGGCCGGAGCAGCGCTTTCAGCGGTCGGAACCGGCTCGAACGCATCCGGGTTGTCACGGTTTTCCAGGAACTTCAGGCCGATCTGCGGGAACAGCGCGTAGGTGAGAACGTCGTCTTCAACGTTGTCAGACAGTTTGATACCCTTCTCGTCGGCCAGCTTCTTGAGTTCGTCAGTCAGCTTGTCCATTTCCGGCTCAAGCAGATCCGCCGGACGACAGGTCACAGGCTCTTTGCCATCCAGAACACGCTCCTGCAGTTCCTTGTTCATCGGCGCCGGTGCAGCACCGTACTCGCCTTTCAGGATCGCAGAGGTTTCTTTGGAGATGGACTTGTAGCGCTCGCCGGTCAGAACGTTCAGTACCGCCTGGGTACCGACGATCTGGGACGTCGGGGTTACCAGCGGGATGAAGCCCAGGTCTTCGCGAACCTTGGGAATCTCGTCCAGAACCTGATCAAACTTGTCGCTGGCGTTCTGCTCACGCAGCTGGTTTTCCATGTTGGTGAGCATGCCACCTGGTACCTGGGCAATCAGGATGCGGGAATCGGTCCCACGCAGGCTGCCTTCGAATTTCGCGTACTTCTTGCGCACCTGGCGGAAGTAGCTGGCGATTTCTTCCAGCAGGTTGAGGTCCAGGCCGGTGTCACGGTCAGTGCCCTCCAGAATCGCAACGACGGCTTCTGTGGGCGAGTGACCGTAGGTCATGCTCATGGAGGAAATGGCCGTATCCACGTTATCGATACCGGCCTCCGCAGCCTTGATGGCGGTAGCGGTCGACATGCCGGTGGTGGCGTGACACTGCATGTGGATCGGAATATCCAGCTCTTTCTTCAGACGGCTGACCAGATCATAGGCCACGTACGGCTTGAGGATACCGGCCATGTCCTTGATCGCAATGGAGTCCGCACCCATGTCGGCAACTTCTTTCGCCAGCTCTACCCACATCTCGATGGTGTGCACCGGGCTGGTGGTGTAGGCAATGGTGCCCTGGGCATGCTTGCCGGTCTTGCGAACGGCCTTAATGGCACGATCCAGGTTACGGGGATCGTTCATCGCATCGAAAATACGGAATACGTCAACGCCATTTTCAGCGGCACGTTCACAGAAACGGTCCACCACATCATCCGCATAATGACGATAGCCCAGCAGGTTCTGACCGCGCAGCAGCATCTGCTGCTGGGTGTTGGGCATGGCTTTTTTCAGCTCGCGGATGCGCTCCCAGGGATCTTCGCCCAGGTAGCGAATGCAGGAATCAAAGGTAGCGCCGCCCCAGGATTCCAGGGACCAGAAACCGACCTTGTCGAGTTTCTCGGCAATTGGCAGCATGTCATCCAGCCGCATACGGGTGGCAAGCAGGGACTGGTGGGCGTCACGCAGGATAACGTCCGTAATCCCCAGCGGTTTCTTTGTGTCAGTCATCGTGTCAGCCTTCTGTTTAAAGGTTCTAGTCTTTTACCGGTTCACTTCTTGTGGCGGGACCGGAATTGTGCAATCGCCTTCTTGATGGCCTCGGCGGTGTCAGGGTCAACCGACGCGGGCGCCTTCGGCTTGGCACGTGGAGTTTTGGCCGGGGTTGCCGGCTCTGGCGGCGCAAACCGTCCTATGAGCTTGGACATGAGGAGTGTCGCGAACACCAGAATAATGAGGAACACGAATACAAACCCCATTCCGGCAATCATCAGATCGACGGCTTGTGACATCAGGTCATTCATATCGAACAGCTACCTGTATTGATTTATATTTCTCCCGATCTGTGCCCGGACTGACCAGTTAGACTAAGGTCTAACACGCTTCCGCGACAATTCGGGGGGCAAAATCCTGCGTAATTTACCGTTTTCAGGGTGCCCGGGCAACCTGAATGCAAAAATCTATACGGGGTTTCCGAGCGTCGCGGCCCGAAAAGACACGCATTTATACAGACGAAGCAATTCTCATTCAGGCATATCGAACGCGTATTTTCCGCCCCTTGACCTTGCCACTTTCGAGCCTGGCCAATGCCTTAGCTGCAAGCGACTTCTCTACCGCGACAAAACACTGATGATCAAACAGATCAATCTTGCCGACAGCTTTGCCAGGCAGGCCTGCTTCGCCCGTCAGGGCACCCAGGACATCGCCGGGACGAACCTTGTCTTTGCGACCACCGGCAATGCACAGGGTCTTCATGGCGGGCACGACCGGTTTCAGCGGCGTCGCCAGGAGTTTCTCTGTGTCTCCCCATGTCACGCTGCGGCCTCTTTCGGACTCGATGCGGGTAATCTTGTGCCCCTGGGCCGGCGTGCAGAAGGTAACAGCATGACCCCGCTCCCCTGCCCGGCCGGTGCGCCCGATCCGATGGGTATGCACTTCGGGATCCCGCGCGGGCTCGGCGTTGATAACCAGGGGCAGAGACTTTATGTCGAGGCCACGGGCAGCCACGTCGGTGGCAACCAGGATGGAGCAGCTCTGATTGCCAAACCGCACGAGCACGCTGTCTCGATCCCGTTGCTCCAGATCGCCATGCAAAGGCAGCGCAGAGAAACCCCGCTCACCAAGTTCCGCCGCCATGTCGTCACACTGCTGTTTGGTGGTGCAGAAAACGATGCAGGACTCGGGCTGACGCTCGGAAAGCAGCGCTACGATGGCATCCGATTTGGAATGTGGCGACACTTCGTAGAACAGCTCTTCAATGTCCGGGTTGTCACCGGCTTCCTCGGCCCGAACGTCTACCGGGCTTTTCTGGTACTGCTTGCTCAATTCACGGATGGGCGCCGGCCAGGTCGCCGAAAACATCATGGTCTGGCGTGATGGCGGAGTCTGGGACAGGATGTCTTCCATCGCTTCCTGAAAACCCATATCCAGCATTCGGTCCGCCTCATCAAGCACCACGGTTTTAAGCCGCGCCAGCGAGAGGGTCTGCTTGCGCAGGTGGTCCTGAATCCTGCCCGGGGTACCCACAACAATATGAGCGCCATGGCTCAGGGACCCGATCTGGGGGCCGATGGCAACACCACCACACAGAGTCAGCACCTTGATATTGTCCCGGGCCCGCGCCAGCTCACGGATAGCTTTGGCGACCTGGTCTGCCAGCTCACGGGTCGGGCACAGCACGAGCGCCTGAACCGCGAACAGTCGGGGATTGAGCCGCTCAACCAGGCTGATGCCAAACGCCGCCGTTTTTCCGCTACCGGTTTTGGCCATGGCAATGATGTCTTTTCCCGCCAGCCCCGGCGCAATGGCCTTCGCCTGAATCTCCGTGGGTTGGGCAAACCCCAGCTGGTTAAGGTTCGAGCACATGGCGGTAGACAGGCCAAAGTCGTTAAAAGAAGACATAGAAGAAAATCCCGGATTCAGCGGAAGCTGGTTATGAAGGCAATAATGAGGGCGTATACTAGGCCGAAATGATACCAGAATATGCAACGAAAGAACGGAGTTACTGATGGCATCCCTGCAGGATCAATTGCTGAAGGCCGGCCTTGCCGACGAGAAAAAAGCCAAGGCCATTCGCAGCGAAAAACGGAAGAAAAGAAAGCAGCAACCCAAGGGGGCTGTGGAAGTTAACGAGGCCGAGACCCGTGCACGTCAGGCCCGTGAGGAAAAAGCAGAGCGGGATCGCCAACTCAACCTGGAGCGTCAGCGCGCTGCCGAAAAGAAAGCCATCCAGGCCCAGATCCGGCAACTGGTAGAAACCAACCGGCTGGACCGGAGCCGCGGCGAAACCTCCTATCAGTTTGTTCATGACAAGAAGATCAAGAAGCTCTTCGTAGACGACACTATGGTCGATCAGCTATCCCGCGGCCGCCTGGCAATTGTTTTCGTGAACGATAACTACGAGATTGTGGCGGAAGGTGTTGCCCGAAAAATCATGGAGCGGGATGAGAGCGCCGTGGTGGTACTTCATGATCGCAAACAGGACGATGCAGGTGAGGATGATCCTTACGCAGGCTACGAAATCCCTGATGATCTGATGTGGTAACGCACTAATCAACCGCAGATCCACCCTTTTGGTCCTACATGCACCCGGGAAATACATAGGTACTACTCATAACCCCAAAACTTCTGACTTGACCTATACTTTAGTTATATCCATAGAACGAAGGGGATTAACTATGAGACTGAAAAAATCATTGAGCTTGATTGCTGGCGCCACGTTACTGGCGTCTTTGGCCAGTATGCCGGTTGCCGCCCAATCGGACGACCAGGTTTTCGGACGGGAACTGATGACCCAGCAAGAGCTGCAACAGCACCGGGAAACCATGCGCAACCTGAACACCGACGCCGAGCGTGCGAAGTACCGCCAGCTCCACCATGAACGGATGATGGAACGAGCCAGAGAGCGTGGCGTTGAGCTCAGGAACGGCATGGGACAGGGTTCCGGAAAAGGCATGGGTAAAGGCCAAGGCATGGGCCAGGGTATGGGGCAGAAAAACGGCCAGGGTATGGGCCAGCAAAATGGACAGGGCGCCGGGGGTGGCGGTAACGGCAAGAACCAGCAGTATAAGATGAAAGGCTCAAACAGCCAGTAGTCGGACATTGCTGTTCAGGGCCACAAAAAAATCGGGGCTGATTGTCAGCCCCGATTTTTATTTGCGCCTTTTACCTCGAGATTATTCAGGCATTGCGTAGACGCTTACGCGCCCACAAGCCGCCCATCGCCATCAGCACCAGGCCCGGCAGAACCGGATCGAACGGAGCACCTGGTTTGCCTGCGGTGCAACCAAAGATGGTACCGCCGCCACTACTGGACGCTGCAGTGGGCTCTTCAGGCTCGGGTTCAACCGGAGTATCTGGAATCATCGGATCATCAACTGCACCATTCAGACCGGTAACCCTGAACGTGAAGCTACAAGTCGTACTCACACCATCACCGGTACAGGTTGGCCAATTGGCAGCCGCGCCCACTGAAATTGTGGGGTTGATATTGACGTTGGCGAGATCTTCAATCGGGCCTTGAACATAACCGGCAACGCCTTCATATGCCGCTTCATCAGCCAGAATCGTCGCGTTTACAGCCTCAACAGTTTCGAACGAACCGTCTGCCAACTCATACAACCCATCCTCACCCTCATCAGACCTCCATGTAGCGTAGAGGGAGCCGTCTGAAGTATTGAGCACTTTCGGAGGTTGATTAGCCCACTCGGCGAAGGCATCAATGGCTACAGCCTCGCCATCGATCAGGACTTTGAAACCCTCGCCCGTATTGTTGTAATCGGCAACATACAGGCCAGCAGCAGAAGACTGATTCAATGAAATTGCATCAGGTACAGTATCTTGGGCATCCCCCTCACCCAAGGTATCCACAATTGGCCCTACATCGTCGGCTACGCTCGGGTCGAAGTTAATGCTGTTGGGATCCCATCGATCAGCGAGAGTATCTACCGTATTGTCGCCATTGGCATCTACCTCAACTGTCGTACTAAAGACTTTTTCATAAGTCTGCCAATCCGGCGCGGAAGCCGTTCCGGCGTTATAAGCCAGAAGGATCGAGTCGTTGGCCGGATTACCATCGTGATCAATAAACCATCCCGTGGGCGTTTCGCTCAGCGTCCGCCAATCACCAAACAAAGAACTGTACTGCGTGGCAATGGTGCCATTGGTTTCAAGCACATCTCCATCATCAGCCGTAGCAAGCGATTCAGTAAATGGAGCAACCTCGGTGCTGAAGAAAGGCAATCCCTCAACTTTACTACCGCCGAAAAGGCCGCCGGGGTACTTACCAACAGGCCCGATACTCAGTTTAGCGCCATCTGCAAAGCCGAAACCCAGACCATCACCAACAGATGAACGCATAAACTCGCTTCCAACCCCAAAACCGAGCTCGAAACGGATCGCATTCAAATCACCGCCAACCGAATTGGAGGCGTCGGTAAGATTGGAAAACTTGCCAATCACCCGATAGAGACTTACCGAATCATCGGCTGACACATCGACAACAATGTCGATGGGACCATTGGTTTCGGTTGTTTTAAGCTTGAAACGCTTTCCGGAATCAGGCGGGGCTGTACAGTTGTCGCCGGGGGCACGATCGGGCTGAGCCATCAGGCAACCGGCAAAATCGTATGTCTGCTGGGCGGTGAACGGCTCGTTATAGACCTTGATCCCCAACCCTACATTGCCAAAATCGTTAACCGGATCGAGCCACCCAAAGCTGGCAGTTCCCTCTGTATCGGTATACACCAAGGTTTTACCTTCAACCGGTGGAACCGCAAGGTTTTCTTCGTTCACTCCCTCCATCGTTGCCGCAACAGCCACACACGGCAGGCCAATCATGGAACAAAACACGGCGCTAGCAAGTCGATGTCTCGCAAAATCATTTTTTTAGTAGTCATAATGCTTTCCCTAATGCAGTTCAGAAAATCCAAAACATAGAGCAGTTCAAGATTACCGTTCATTCACAATCGTAAAGCACAAAAACCGATAAGCAAATGCTTTTTAGTTACAACTAGTAGAACAATCTAGCACGAACAGTTCTCATGCTTTTGCCAGAAGCGCAAAGCTGCAACATCGCGATCGGCCGTATACCCAGCCATGAGGCGCCCACGAACAGGAATCTCAAGACAATTACCTGTGAAAGAAAACTCCATTACACCGCTCGCAGTTGCAGCCAGTCGTTCCTGTCTAGCCACCGAATCGATAGGTGTGACTTTTTGTCGCACCCTCAAAGCCGAGCAGACCTGAATACCAATCAGGCAGTGTTCACCTTCGAGTCCTTGTAGGCTCACTGCTTAATGATTTTATATTTCGGAGAATTGCTGCATTTCCGTATCAAATAAACTCGTCCAGAAACTATCTGTTACGGTATGCCTCTGGATTCTTTTGATAAAAGCGGCCTTAATAGCTGCAAATAAAAGATTCCAAATTTCCTCGGTGTATCAATTTCGTTTGCTGCCTCGCGCTAAAAATGAGGCAAAACCACGCTTTGATGCTGCCCTCAAGCAAGTAAGGAAAACCATGACAGTCTCGAGCTTCCTCACCAACATGACCATCCGGACCAGATTGGCTGGCGGCTTTGCGGTTCTCCTGCTGCTGACCATCGTAGTGGGATTGGTAGGTGATCGGGCCCTGGAGAGCTATGGCCAACGTTCGAACATTGTTGCCATGCTCGGGCAGGTAAACACCAACCTGACCGAAGCCCGGGTTGAGGAGAAGAACTTTCTGCTGACCGGTGAGGCGCAGGCTGTTGCCCGGACTCAGGCCCAGGGCGACCGGGTTCTGGAGCTGACCAATGAGATCAAGCCGCTGCTCGCAGTCGCCAAGGATATTGAAACCTTGGGCCAGATCCAGGCAGACGTAAAACAATACCAGCGGCTCATGGGCGAGGTTGAAACCAACATTGGTGAACGGGAGGCAGCGCTCGAGCGCCTTGAAACCAGTGCCCGCATCTTCGGATCTTCTTTGAAGGCCCACAGCTCTCTGTTCTTCGCTTCAGCCATTTTCGAGGATATGCGTCGCTCTGAACGCAAGTTCCTGATCGAACATGATGACGCCAGCGTCAAGGCTTATCTCGATGATGCGAAAAGAGTCCAGGGCCCGCTGAAATCAGCGGCGATCACGACCGAGGAAAAAGACCAGATCAATGCTGCGCTGAAGACCTATGTCAATGAATTTCAAACGGTCGTGGATCTCACCAACTCCGGAAAACAGCTGTCGGATGATATGGTCAGCACAGCTCGCAGTGCCATCGAATCGGCAAATAACCTTCGGGCACTTCAGACTGAGAAAATGGAGGCTGATCGTGAGCAGGCTTCCTGGTTGATCTTCGGCGCGACCGGTATCGCCCTTATTCTTGGCATCCTGATGGCCCTACTCATTACCCGCGCCATCGTCTCCCCTGTTAACCAGGCAGTGAGCATCGCCTCCGAGGTGGCTTCTGGCAACCTGACCGTGGATATCAAGGCCAGCGGTACCAACGAGATCGGACGACTGATGGCTGCCCTGGCTACCATGGTGACCAGCCTCCGGGAATTGGTAAGAAGTATTGAGTCGGGGGCCTCCAATATTGCAGCCTCGGCAGAAGAACTCTCAACTGTTACCAGCCAGACCAGCGATGGCATCAATCGTCAGAAGCAGGAAACCGATCAGGTTGCTACCGCCATGAACGAAATGACCGCAACCGTTGGTGAGATCGCCCGCAGCGCCGAACAGGCCTTTTCCGTGGCCGCCGATGCGGCCAGCCAGGCCAGCGACGGTGAGCGGGAAGTCCGCGCGACCGTAGATCAGGTCAACAATCTGGCACGGGAAGTCAGCCAGAGCATGGAGACCATCCAGGGACTCCAGAAAGAAACCGCGAACATCGGCACCGTTCTGGATGTGATCAAATCCGTCGCCGAGCAGACCAACCTGCTGGCGCTGAACGCCGCTATCGAGGCAGCGCGGGCTGGTGAGCAGGGTCGCGGCTTTGCCGTGGTGGCCGACGAGGTGCGCTCTCTCGCACAGCGGACACAATCATCGGCCCAGGAAATCGAGACTCTGGTAACGTCACTTCAGAACAGCGCCGGTGACTCGGTGTCCGCGATGGAGTCCAGCACCACCATGGCCTCGAACACCCTTGAACGTGCCACGGCAACCGGAACGACCATTGAGCGCATTGCCCGTGCTGTAGAGGAGATCAAACAGTACAACAGTCAGATTGCCACAGCTTCCGAACAACAGACTTCGGTGGCCGAGGAAATCAACCAGAACATTACCAGCATTCGGGATGTTACGGATCAGTCCGCCGCCTCATCGAACCAGACCGCCAGCTCGAGCAGCGAACTGGCAAGGCTGGGCAGCGACCTGCAGAACCTTGTTTCACGTTTCAGGCTGTAATTGAACAGCCTGCTGCCTAATCATCCCGATTCCAGTACACCCGAACGAGGTTCGATTCCTTGGTGTACTGGATGTCCAGATTACCGTCGTACGCTCGCTCAATAGCCTCCCCGGTGCCCCGGGGTAGATGCAGATCGGTGAATTTCACCACCAGCTCTCCCTCTGGACCGTCTTCCACACTCATAAGACGTTTCATCGGGTGCTCGAGCTTTTCTTCCTCGACCTTGTTGTGGATGAGTTTCAGGATTGCATCTCGATGCTTACCCAGAAAGCCCCCGGAGAGAGTCAGTATTCCAGCTGGCATATTATCCCGGATTCGCTCACAAGCCGGACACATAAGCTCGTTAAGCTCGCCTGCGGGTGGCGTTGCCCACTGCCAGCGCCCTTTATGGAAAGCTGCACCGCACTCGGAGCATATCGCTGGCTCCTTGGGCTTGGATCTGGCTACGTATGGATCGTGAATCTCTTCTTTGAGAAGCCGGTCATCCCGTCCGTGGCCAGCTGCAACACTGTCTTTGCCGCTCATGCCCTCACTCCTTTCCCTGATGACGGAATCTGGTCGTTCATTGCAGCCCGTGACGGTCAAAAATTTCCCTGACCTCACGTTCGGTCTCTGCAGGCACGATGACCTTGACCAGCTTGGCGTCTTCGTCGATGTAGATGTTATCCCGGGGAATGCCGGTCGCAATCAAGTCATCCCAGGTATTCTTGGCCTGGTCGCGATCCCGATAGGCGCCGTTTACTGTTTTGCTCATGAGTGAAACCTCCTGTTTGATTTCGATTTCCTTACATCTGAAAGAATAGGCAGGGAGGGTGGAGCTGTGCAAATATTGATCAACCGGAAATTGACGGAGAGCAAGACTGGAAGGCTAAAGCAAAACGCCCCAGCCTGTGGGGTGCACAAACTGAGGCGCTTTGGACTTTATTTGGCACGGCTGGGAGGATTATTCGGGCCTTTGGCCCTCACCCCTTCGGGGTCGCCGTCGCATTGCTCCGGCGTTCCTCAACCCACTGCGTGGGTTTCGGTCGAACCTCTTATCGGTTCAAATCCTCCCAGCTATACAAAGCAAAACGCCTCAGCCTGTGAGGTTCACAAACTGAGGCGTCTTGATCCTAATATGGCGCGGCTGGGAGGATTCGAACCTCCGACCGCCTGGTTCGTAGCCAGGTACTCTATCCAGCTGAGCTACAGCCGCTTAAAACTTGTGGCAGGTTGATCGATGGCGCGGCTGGGAGGATTCGAACCTCCGACCGCCTGGTTCGTAGCCAGGTACTCTATCCAGCTGAGCTACAGCCGCACATTGATCACTTGCTGTGGTTGAGTGCTACTTCAACCTGTCTCTCTTTCCTCAAAAAGGAAATGGCGGAGAGGGAGGGATTCGAACCCTCGGTACGATTGCTCGTACGGTTCCTTAGCAGGGAACTGGTTTCAGCCACTCACCCACCTCTCCTTGAGAACGGGGCGTATACTACCATAATTTTTCTGTTTTCATAGGGTTGACACGAGATTTTTCGGGCCCGTTTCCCCACACCATCAAAAAAGCCGTTCAGGTTTCCCTTGAACGGCTTTCTGACTCTCAGCTGTTGCCGGGCTCGGGCTCTTCAGAGCCTTTTTCCGACTGAATCCGCTGGTAGATTTCTTCACGGTGTACCGCGACTTCTTTCGGGGCATTGACGCCAATGCGCACCTGATTGCCTTTCACTCCCAGGACGGTGACGGTGATATCGTCGCCGACCATCAGAGTTTCGCCCACGCGGCGAGTCAAAATCAACATATCCCTTACTCCCTATCCAGAGCTACCTGTTCCGATAAATGGTTTTTTGATCTATTTATTGCTTTTATAGTGGGATCACTTACTGATCTGTAGACGCACATTCCCTTATACGGTGCACGTTTGTCATAGGCTCAGTATATGACGCCCTTTTTTCGGAGGCCCCGCAGACCGACCTTTTATCTGCGGTTTTCAGGCCTCTTCCGATACCGCGGGCTTGTCCAGTTCAAATGCACTGTGAAGTGCGCGAACCGCAAGCTCAAGGTATTTCTCGTCGATCACCACGGAAATCTTGATTTCTGATGTGGAGATCATCTGGATATTGATTCCCTCGTTGGACAGCGCCTCGAACATCTGAGTGGCCACACCAGCGTGAGAACGCATACCGACACCCACGATACTGACTTTGGCAATCTTGCTGTCACCGGCCACTTCACGAGCACCCAGTTCGTCTGCAACACGCTGAAGCACTTCTTTCGCACGCTTGAAATCATTGCGATGGACGGTGAACGTGAAGGCTGTGCGGTTATCCTCACCCACGTTCTGCACGATCATATCCACTTCGATATTGGCGTCACTCACCGGCTTCAGAATACGCAGCGCGCTGCCCGGGGTATCCGGTACGCCGGCAATGGTCAGTTTGGCTTCATCACGGTTAAAAGCGATGCCGGAAACAACCGGTTGTTCCATGGCGTTTTCATCCTCAAGAGTAATCAGGGTGCCCTCGCCTTCCTGGAAGCTGGAAAGAACCCTTAATGGAACGTTGTATTTACCTGCAAATTCTACAGAGCGGATCTGGAGCACTTTCGAACCCAGACTCGCCATTTCAAGCATTTCCTCGAACGTAATCCGTTCAAGCCTGCGCGCAGTGTCGACAACCCTTGGGTCGGTTGTGTAGACACCGTCAACGTCAGTGTAGATCTGGCATTCGTCTGCCCTGAGCGCTGCCGCCAGAGCCACCGCTGTGGTATCGGAGCCGCCACGCCCGAGCGTAGTGATGTTTCCACTCTCGTCTATGCCCTGGAATCCGGCAACCACAACCACTCGACCAGCATCCAGATCTTCGCGCATGCGCTGCTCATCGATCTGTTTGATCCGCGCCTTGGTATGGCTGCTGTCGGTCAGGATGCGCACCTGAGAACCGGTGTAGGACCGTGCTTCACAACCGAGCTTCTGCAGCGCCATGGACAGGAGCGCAATGGTTACCTGCTCACCAGTGGATACCAGCACATCCATCTCACGCGGTGTCGGCTCCTCCATGATGTTGTTGGCCAGGGCGATCAGCCGGTTGGTTTCACCGCTCATGGCGGAAACCACGACAACAACATCATGACCTTCCTTCCGAAAACGGCTCACCTTCTCGGCTACCGCTTCAATACGCTCGGTTGTTCCAACCGATGTGCCACCAAATTTCTGAACCAACAGAGCCATTATTTTCCCAATATCCGAAACGGGGACTCACAGCGGAGTGACACTCCGCCACTAAGAAGAAACGGGCGAGATTATAAACCCCAGCCCGCCGACAAAAACAGTTGCTTAAGCGATATTTTTCTCGACCCAGCCGGCAACACCCGCCAGGGCATCCTCCAGCTTGGATGGATCGTTGCCACCACCCTGAGCCATGTCGGGTCGCCCCCCGCCCTTGCCATCGACCTGCGCGGCCAGATGCTTCATGAGGTCCCCGGCCTTGATCCGGCCCGTGGCCGATTTTGTAACACCGGCAACCAGAGTCACCTTGCCATCTTCCACGCTGGCCAGAACCACAACGCCCTCGCCCAGCTTGTTCTTCAGCTGATCAGCCGTCTCCATCAGGGCCTTGCGGTCAGCACCTTCCAACTCGGAAGCCACCACCTTGAGCCCGCCGACGTCGACAGCGGTGCTGGCCAGATCGGTACCGGCCGAGGAAGCAAGTTTTGCCTTCAGCGCGCCCACTTCCTTCTCAAGCTGACGGTTGCGGTCAATCGTCTGCTGGACCTTTTCAATGACCGACTCGCGGGAGCCTTTCACCAGACGGGCCGCCTCGCGAAGGGTACGCTCGGTGCCGTCGATCCAGTCCAGCGCGCCCATGCCGGTAACGGCTTCGATACGACGGACGCCGGATGAGATGCCACTTTCAGAGGTAATACGGAAAAGGCCAATGTCCCCGGTACGGGAAACGTGCGTACCACCACACAGTTCAACGGAGTAATTGTCGGTACCCATGCTGAGTACCCGAACCACATCCCCGTACTTTTCCCCGAACAGCGCCATGGCACCCTTTTCCTGGGCCTTTTCCATGTCGGTAATTTCGGTCTGGACCGGGCTGTTTTCCAGGATCTGCTCGTTCACCTGGCGCTCAATCTCGCGAAGCTGCTCCGGAGTAACGGCCTCGAAATGGGAGAAATCGAAACGCAGTTTATCCGGGTCCACCAGTGAACCTTTCTGGCTAACGTGCTCACCCAGTACCTTGCGCAGGGCCGCGTGCAGTAGGTGCGTAGCGGAGTGGTTACGCTTGGTTCGCTCGCGACGGGCGTGATCAATCCGCGCATCGACTTCCAGCCCCGGAAACAGCTCGCCCTCGATCAGGGTGCCAAGGTGCAGGTGGTTATCCCCCTCCTTGCGGGTATCCGTTACCTTGAACCGGCCGCCGCTCCAGGTCAGCAGACCAGTATCGCCGACCTGGCCACCAGACTCGGCATAGAACGGCGTACGTTCGAGCACCACAACGGCCTCATCACCGGCTTCGGCGGTCTTTTCCTCGCCGTTCACGATGACTGCACGGATTTTCTCGTGGCCGTCAATGTGCTCGTAACCGGTGAACTCGGTCTTGCCCTCGAGCTGTAGGCCCGCGGCGTTGTAGTCGATGCCGAATTTGCTGGCTGCCCGGGCGCGCTCGCGCTGACCTTCCATCGCCTTCTCATAACCTTCGTAATCCAGCGTCAGGCCTCGTTCGCGAGCGATGTCGTTGGTCAGGTCGACCGGGAAACCATAGGTGTCATAAAGCGTGAAGATTGTCTCGCCCGGAATCTCGGCACCCTTGAGTTCGGCAATGTCCTGCTCAAGCAGACGCAAACCCTTGTCCAGCGTCTTGGCAAACTGCTCCTCTTCCTGCAGCAGAACCTTTTCAATCTGTTTGCGGCTGCTGACCAGCTGCGGGAAGGCCTCGCCCATCAGCTCGCACAGTGCACCGGTGAGTTTGTAGAAAAACGGCCCGGTTGCACCCAGCTTGTTGCCATGGCGTGCCGCGCGGCGAATGATACGGCGCAGCACAAAACCGCGCCCCTCGTTTGAGGGCATGACGCCGTCCGCGATCAGGAAGGCGCAGGAACGGATGTGGTCCGCGACCACACGCAAAGATGCTTCCGTGGTTGCGGCACCGCCCAGAATCTGTGAGGCGGCTGCCAGCAAATCCTGGAACAGATCAATTTCATAGTTGCTGTGAACACCCTGCAGAACCGCCGTGATGCGCTCCAGACCCATGCCAGTGTCAACAGACGGCTTGGGCAGCTTCAACATCTCACCGTCAGCGGTGCGGTTGTACTGCATGAACACCACGTTCCAGATTTCGATGTAGCGGTCACCGTCCTCTTCCGGTGATCCGGGGGGACCACCAGCAACATCCGGGCCGTGATCGTAGAAGATTTCGGTGCAGGGACCGCAGGGACCGGTGTCCCCCATCTGCCAGAAGTTGTCTGAGGCGTAACGGCCGCCTTTGTTATCGCCGATACGGACGATACGGTCTGCCGGCACGCCGATTTCCTTGTTCCAGATGTCGAAGGCTTCGTCATCTTCCGCGTAAACGGTAACCCAGAGTTTCTCCTGAGGCAGGTTCAGCCAGTTCTCGCCGGTCAGGAATGTCCAGGCGTAGTTGATGGCTTCCCGCTTGAAGTAATCACCGAAGCTGAAGTTGCCCAGCATCTCGAAGAAGGTGTGGTGACGGGCGGTGTAACCGACGTTTTCGAGGTCGTTGTGCTTGCCGCCAGCGCGGACACATTTCTGGGACGAGGTTGCCCGGGTGTAGTCGCGCTCTTCACGACCCAGGAACAGGTCCTTGAACTGGTTCATTCCCGCATTCGTAAACAACAATGTGGGGTCGTCCGCAGGTACCAGCGAACTACTTGGAACAATGGTGTGACCTTGCTGCTTGAAATAATCGAGGAATGCCTGTCGCAACTCTGCGGTTTTCATAGCCCTTTGATACCTTTCCAGAAACCCGGCGGAAATGCCGCCCGGTCCGCGATTGAATACGGATACTTACATGCTTGTGCAAATCCGCTACTCTAGCACACGCCGAGAACAGGAAAAACGTGAAACATCACAGGAGATTCCATGCCCCGACGCTTCCATGACGCCGAGGAACTATTCCCACCAGCCACCGCCCTCAAACGTGCCCTTGCCATTATTTACGACGGTTTGATCAGCATTGCCGTGCTGCTTGTCGCTACCTGGGGATACACCATGGTGGCTGGCTGGATCACCGGCTGGGACAGGTACGAACAGATGGCCGAGGCAGGCCAGCTTTCCGGGGACCCGGGGCTGACGTTCACGTTGTTCCTGATCCTTTACCTGTTCTTTGCCTATTTCTGGACGCGCATTGGCCAGACCCTGGGGATGCAGGTCTGGCGGATTCGAATTGAAAACATTGATGGTACTTCGGTGAGCTGGAGCAAGGCGCTCAGGCGTTACGTGACGGCGGCGGCTGTGATCTTCCTGACACTTCTGGGCAGCTACTACCTCGGAGCTGCCACCCTGTTTCTGGGCATCCCGGCTATTGTTGCGCTGTTCTATCCGATCAATGGTCTGTCCATTACCGACCGCCTCTCTGACAGCGTGGTTGTATCCATACCCAAAGAAGCGACCAAAAAGTAATGGTTTAGCCGGTGGGATAGCAGGGCTGGTCAACCAGCCCGCCGCATCAGGATGCCACCAGCCACGGCGCTTACCGCGATGGGCACCAGCACCGCAAGCATTGGGTTGAACCCGTATACAAGGCTCATTGGCCCAAGAAAATCCTGCATATATTTGAACAGAAGCCCCACCAACAGCCCGGTAAACACCCGGAATCCCATGGTTACCGAGCGCAACGGCCCAAAGATGAAGGATATTGCCACCAGCACCATGACCGCCGTTCCCAGAGGCATGAGCGCCTTCTTCCAGAACGCCAGCCAATAGCGGGAGGCGTTGAGGCTTTGCTCGCCAAGATAGGTGGCGTATGTGTAGAGTCCGGTCATCGAAAGATTCTCAGGCTTCACGATCAACACGCTGAGAACGCCGGGCGAGAGGCCGGTTTCCCAGCGCAGGGTCCGGTCGTCAACGCGTACTGTCCGATCATCCTCGAAGCTCGTGGTGCGAACATTCTCCAGCAACCAGTGGTCGCCCTGATAAATCGCTCGCTCCGCAAAACTTGCGGCCAGCAGCTGCCGATCATCATCAAACTGGAAACGCGACACTCCATGCAGGACGCCATTCGGTTGCACGGCATTCAGATGGATGTATGAATCCCCTTCCTTGTGCCAGACCCCCGAAGCCGACGCCACGTTGCTACCGGCGCCCAATGCCACCGCCTTGTAACTCTGGGCCACGCGCTCGGCAGGCGGAGCCAGATATTCGCCTATCAATACACCCATAACCACGATAACCAGCGCCGGCTTCATTGCGGACCAGACAATACGCTTGAGCGATACGCCGGCAGCCCGTACAACCGTCAACTCCGAGGAACTGGCCATAGAACCCAGGCCCACCAGGCAGCCCATGAAGGCACCCAGCGGCAGATAATCGTAGATTCGTCTTGGCAGGGTCAGAAAGACATACCAGAGTGCGTCCTGGATCTGGTAGTTGTTGCGGATGTCATCCAGTTCGGCGATGAACGCAAAAATGAGATCAAGGGACAACACCACCATCATCACGAGGAACATCGCACCGCCAACCGTGCGCATTACATACCCGTCAATCTTGCGCACGAGCACCCCCATCCCGAATCAGGCGCCGGCGGTACAACCACGCTGGGCCGAACTGAAGCCATAGCCCGAAGCCGAGGAACAACGCGTGGACCCAGAGCATGCCCAGCCATTCCGGGACCTTGCCGGCCGCCAGCCAGTCCCGGGCGACAATGAGCAGCCCGAGATAAGTAATGTAGACAAGCATTGCCGGTAACAGATGAAAGAACCGGCCCTGGCGTGGATTCACGCGGCTCAGCCTCACTGCCAGCAACGTCACAATTGGCACGATGAGCGGCAGCGAAAAACGCCAGTGCAGCAACGCACGATCTTCCAGGCGGTCTGACTGCATCAGGCTCCAGGTACTGGCGCCCTCTTCCCGCTGCTTGGTGCCAGCCTCGCCGCCCTCAATCTTCAGACCGTAGGCTTCGAAATCGATCACATTGTAATTCAGCTGGCCCGCGGCGCCCTCAAAGCGACCGCCGTTTTCCAGAATGAGAAAACGGCTGCCGGTTTCCGGATCGATCAGCTGGGAGCCGGAATCTGCGGTTATGATCGTCAGGCCACGCCCGTCCGGCGCGTACTCGGCGATAAAAACGCCCTGCAACTGGCGCTTGTCTTCACTCAAAGCCTCGGTATAGGTCACCCGTCCGCCAGAGGAAAAATCCTGGAAGCGCCCGGGCGCAAGCATTTCAAACTCGGTTGCCTTTCGTTGTTCGTTCAGAATTTCCTGAACCTGATTCATTCCCCAGGGCGACACGTAAAGACTCATGGCACCGACAATGATCATCACTGGCAGACTGCCCAGAAGCGTTTTTCCCAACAGTGCCTTGTCACTCACCCCACAGGCGGACAGGACCGTCATTTCGCTTTCGAGATACATACGCCCATAGGCGAGCAGGATACCGATGAACAGCCCGAGGGGCAGAATCAGCTCAAGAAAACCCGGAAACCGAAAGGCCATGATCTCCAGCAGCACACCGGCCGAAATGCTGCCCTGGGCCGCACTGTCGAGATATTTCAGGAAACGGCCACTCATGAACACCAGCAGCAGGATGCCCGAAACGGCAACCATGCTGATCATGATCTGGCGTATGAGGTAACGGAAAATGATGCTCAAATCGGTCTCTCTGGCGGTATCCGCTGAAACGTGGAGGTCGCTGGGAACTGCGCGTATTCTATGTAACCTTGGTGCCGAATGACAGAGTAGCGGCATTACACCGGCATGAAGGCACACACAGGCACGGAAGCGGCGCCAATCGCTTGATAATTTCCCCGCAAGCCCCAATGCTAGACTAGATCACAATCAAGAACGATTCCCGCCGCCGGCGGGAGCCTCGTGAACAATCAACAGGAGTTGCCATGAATTTCAGCCTGAGCAGTAAAGCCATCGCCAGCACCAAAGCAGACTGTCTCGTAGTTGGCTTGCCTGAGAAAGGCACCTGGCCCGATTCGACGAATCAGGCCGATGAGGCTCTGGGCGGGATGATCAAGACACTCCAGAAGGCCGGTGACCTGTCCGGCAAGAATGCCACGACGCTGACCATTCCCCTGACCGATCAGCCCTGGACTCGCCTGCTTGTGGTTGGTACTGGCAAGGATGAAGATCGCAGCCCCGCCAACTACCGTAAAGCGTTGATCGCGATGATGACCGCGCTCAAGGACGGTCCGTCCAAAAGCGTCGCCATCGCCCTCGCAGATACCCCTGTAACCGGCGAAGAAGCTGTGAGTTCTGAAGCAGCCCGTCTCAGCCTGATTGGCCGGACCCTTGAAGATCAGCTTTACACCTTCAGCGACTTCAAGAGCGAAAAACCCGCCGCCCGGAAGCTCAACAAAGCTATTGTGCATGCCTCCAGTGCCGGCAAGGCCCTCAAGGATGCCTTCAACCTCGGCCTGGCCACCGGCCGTGGTATGAATCTCACCCGGGATCTGGGCAACACGCCGCCCAACATCTGCCACCCGGAATGGCTGGCTCAGCAAGCCAAGAAGCTGGCCAAGGATTACGACTGCATCAAGACCGAAGTGCTTGACGAAAAGCAGATGGAAAAGATGGGCATGAACACCATCCTGGCCGTGGGCAAAGGCAGCACCCAACCGCCGCGACTGATCGTGATGGAATACCGTGGTGGCAAGGCCAAGGACAAGCCCCACGTACTTGTGGGCAAAGGTATCACCTTCGACACCGGCGGTATCAGCCTCAAGCCCGGCGAGGGCATGGATGAAATGAAGTACGACATGGGCGGCTCCGCCAGTGTCTTCGGCGCCATGAAAGTGCTCGCCGAAACCCAACCCAAGATCAACGTGGTGGCTGTGATTGCCGCAGCAGAGAACATGCCGGATGGCGGCGCTTCCCGCCCTGGCGACATCGTGACCACGCTCTCCGGCATGACTGTTGAAATCCTCAACACCGACGCCGAGGGGCGCCTGGTATTGTGCGATGCCCTCACCTACGTGAAGAAGTTTGACCCGGCCGCCGTCATCGATCTGGCGACCCTGACCGGCGCCTGCATCATTGCACTTGGCAATCACGCCACCGGCCTGCTGGCCAACAACGATGAACTGGCCAACGAGCTTCTTGCTGCCGGCGAGCGTGCCGGTGACCGGGCATGGCGCCTGCCGCTCTGGGACGAATACCAGAGCCAGCTCGACAGCAACTTTGCCGACATGGCCAACATCGGTGGCCGCCCTGCAGGGACCATAACAGCGGCCTGTTTCCTTTCCCGCTTTGCCAAGGACTATCGCTGGGCGCACCTGGACATCGCCGGCACCGCCTGGCACTCCGGCAAAGCCAAGGGCTCATCCGGTCGCCCGGTGCCCATGCTGGTCGACTACCTGATGTCCCATGCAGGAAAGTAAGCCCTCCAGCTCTTCGGAGACCGGCAGCCCGGCTGCCGGCCACTCCGGACAGGAAGACCGGAACCAGCGCTACTGGTTTCACATCCTTGCCCAGAACACGCCCGCCGCACGCAATCTCCACGCTGCAAAACTCGTGGACAAAGCCTGGCAGCAGGGCGACCGCGTGTGCGTCGTGTGCGATACCATGCAACACGCAGATGAGCTGGACGACCTGCTCTGGAACTTCAGCCCGGACGCATTCATCCCCCATAGCGTTGTTCCGGACTCCGCCACAACCTGCTCCGACCCCGTTGGCATTCTGCTTTGCCCGCCGGCGCCAGAGGATTGGGATACCGTGATCATTCTCTCCGCAACCTTGCCGGCGGATGCCGACCGGTTCAAGCGACTGGCCCTGGTTGCCCATAACGACCCGAATGTTCTTAATCAGGCGCGGTCACACTTCAAGCAATTGCGGGCACTGGGGATTGAACCCCGGGTGCATGATCAGAGGAAGCGTTAGGTTCGCCGCAAACAGGGCGACCATGTATAATCGTGCGTCTCAATTTTCCCTTGTGAATCAACCAACGGTCACTGCAGAACCCCATGGAAAAAACCTACCAGCCAGAAAACATCGAGCGCCAGTGGTACGAAAACTGGGAATCCAAAGGGTACTTCCGCCCCAGCGGTGAAGGCCAGTCCTACAGCATCGCGATCCCGCCGCCCAACGTAACCGGCAGCCTGCACATGGGCCACGCGTTCCAGCACACCATCATGGACACCCTCACCCGCTTCAAGCGCATGCAGGGCCGTAACGCACTGTGGACGGTTGGTACCGACCACGCCGGCATTGCCACCCAGATGGTGGTTGAGCGCAAACTCGCTGCGGAAGAGGACAAGACCCGCCACGATCTGGGCCGGGAAGAATTCATCAAGCGCATCTGGGACTGGAAAGAGCACTCCGGGGGCACCATCACCCGCCAGATCCGCCGCCTTGGCAATTCCGTGGACTGGGACAACGAACGCTTCACCATGGACGACGGCTTCTACAAAGCCGTTCAGGAAGTGTTTATCCGCCTGTACGACGAGGGACTTGTCTATCGCGGCAAGCGGTTGGTGAACTGGGACCCGAAACTGCACACCGCCATCTCCGATCTGGAAGTTGAAAACAAGGAAGAAAAAGGCTTTTTCTGGCACCTGCGTTACCCGCTGGCTGACGGCACGCAAACCCAGGATGGCAAGGATTACCTGATCGTTGCCACTACCCGGCCGGAAACCATGCTCGGTGACACGGCCGTGGCCGTGCATCCGGAAGACGAGCGTTATCAGCACCTGATTGGCAAGCACGTGATGCTGCCGCTGGTGAACCGCCGTATCCCCATCGTTGCCGACCATCACGCCGATCCGGAGAAAGGCTCCGGTTGCGTGAAGATCACGCCGGCCCACGACTTCAACGACTATGCCGTGGGCAAGCGCAACAATCTGCCGATGATTAACGTCATGACCCAGGACGCCAACATCCGGGACGTGGCCGAGGTGTTCAATGCCGACGGCACCGAAAACACCGAACTCGACGGCACCATGCCGGGCGCCTACGCTGGCCTGACCCGCGAAGCGGCGCGCAAGCAAATCGTTGCCGATATGGAAGCCGAGGGGCTGGTCGAGAACATCGAGGATCACGCACTCAGCGTTCCACGCGGTGACCGGTCGGGCCTGATTATCGAGCCCATGCTCACCGACCAGTGGTTTGCCGATGCCAAGACCCTGGCCAAGCCGGCCATTGAAGCGGTGGAAGACGGTCGTATCCAGTTCGTACCCAAGCAGTACGAGAACATGTACTTCGCCTGGATGCGCGATATCCAGGATTGGTGTATCTCGCGCCAGCTCTGGTGGGGCCACCGCATTCCGGCCTGGTACGACGCCGACGGCAATATCTACGTGGGCCGCAGCGAAGATGAAGTGCGCCAGAAGCACAACCTGGACGCCAATGTCGCCCTCGAGCAGGATGAAGACGTTCTTGATACGTGGTTCAGCTCTGCCCTGTGGACGTTCGGCACCCTGGGTTGGCCAGAGATCACCGAGCGCCTGAAAACCTTCCATCCGACCGACGTGCTGGTCACCGGCTTCGACATCATCTTCTTCTGGGTAGCCCGGATGATCATGATGACCATGCACTTTATGAAGAACGAAGACGGCAGCCCCCAGGTGCCCTTCCATACCGTCTATGTCACCGGCCTTATCCGTGATGAGCACGGCGACAAGATGTCCAAGTCCAAGGGTAACGTGATCGACCCGCTGGACATGATCGACGGCATCAGCCTGGATGACCTGCTGGAGAAACGAACCGGCAACCTGATGCAGCCCAAGCTGGCCGAGAAAATCGGCAAGCGCACCAAAAAGGAATTCCCGGAGGGCATCACCGCCCACGGCACCGATGCCCTGCGCTTCACCCTTGCCGCCATGGCAACGACCGGCCGCGACATCAACTGGGATATGAAGCGCCTGGAAGGCTACCGCAACTTCTGTAACAAGCTCTGGAACGCAGCCCGCTACGTGTTGATGAACACCGAAGGCGAAGACTGTGGCGTGAATGACGAGCCCGTGGAACTGTCTCTGGCAGACCGCTGGATCATCAGCGAGCTGCAGAGCTGCGAGCAGGACGTGATCCGTCACCTGGACCAGTACCGCTTCGATCTGGCGGCCTACGCGCTCTATGAGTTCATCTGGAACGAATACTGCGACTGGTATCTGGAGCTGTCCAAGCCTGTGCTCAGTGATGAAGACGCCAGTGCCGAAGCCAAACGTGGCACCCGTCGCACCCTGGTGCGCGTACTGGAATCCGTTCTGCGCCTGGCGCACCCGATGATGCCGTTTATCACCGAGGAAATCTGGCAGCGGATCGCGCCCCTGGCCGGCAAGACTGGCGACAGCATCATGCTGCAGGCCTACCCGCAACCGGATGCCACCAAGCAGGATTCAGCGGTTACCGCTGATATTGAATGGCTCAAGGGGGTGATCGTTGCCGTGCGGAACATCCGGGGCGAAATGAACATCTCGCCGGCGAAGAAGATCCCGGTATTGCTGCGTGGCAAAGACGCCGAGGATCAGCGCCGCATGAATGACAATCGCCAGTTCCTGAGCTCCCTGGCCAAGCTGGAGAGCCTGGACTGGTTTGAGAGTGACAAAGCCCCCATGTCTGCCACCCAACTGGTGGGAGACATGGAAGTACTGGTTCCCATGGCCGGCCTGATTGACAAGGAAGCCGAACTCAAGCGTCTGGACAAGGAGCTGGAACGCCTGCAGAAAGAGATCGGTCGCCTGGAGGGTAAACTGGGTAACGAGAAGTTCACGGCCAAGGCTCCGGCCGAGGTGGTCGAGAAGGAACAGGAAAAACTCCGGGACGCCCAAAGCAGCCAGGCCCGCCTGAGCCAGCAAAGGGCCGATATCGAGGCCATGTAACCGGCATGATCGGTATTCTCGGTGCAGGCTCTCTGGGAAGGCTCTGGGGCGCAATGCTACCCAACGGTTGCGTTGCCTTCGTCGCCAAACCGGGCGAGCCCACCGACTCAAGCGTCGATTACCGTTTCCGGCCCTTTGAGGGGCCGGAATCCTCCATACAGATTCCCTTCCTCACGACCGGCGACACGCCGGACCTGATGCTGGTGACAACCAAGGCCGGTGATACCCTGAGCGCTGTAGCAGGCGTGATCGACCAATTACCCGTTGATATCCCCATCCTGCTTTTCCAGAACGGACTGGGCAGCCAGCAAGCTGTCGCCGAGCGGTGGCCGGAGCGCCCGATCCTGGCCGCAACCACCACCGAGGGCGCAAATCGACCTGAACCGGGGCTTCTCGTCCATGCCGGTACCGGCGATACCTGGGTGGGTCCGCTGACGGAGCAGGCCAGATTCTCGGTGGACCGCGCGGTCGCCATGCTGGAAGACTCCGGCCTGGCCATCCATCGGGAGCCGGCCATCCTTCAGCGACTCTGGCAGAAACTGATCGTCAATGCGGGCATCAATCCCTACACCGCCATCCTGAACTGCCCCAATGGCGACATCCTGTCTGCAGGGCTATATCAGAACACCATCGACGAGCTTTGCCGGGAACTATCAGAGCTGATGAGCGCCGCCGCCCAGATCACGGAAACACCGGATTCCCTGCGCCAACGCATTGAACAGGTCGCTCAAAACACCGCGGGTAACACATCGTCCATGCGTGCCGATGTTCTCCGCAAACGCCAAACCGAGATAGACTTTATCAACGGGTATCTGGCAAAACTAGGAAAAGAACTCGGTATCGACACGCCGGTGAACCAAATGCTGACCGAACGGGTACAACAACTGTCGTCACATTAACAGGAGCAGACTGATGGGCAACCGCCTTTCCAAGATTTACACCCGTACCGGAGACGATGGCTCCACGGGCCTGGCCGATGGCAACCGGATTGCCAAGAATGCCCAGCGAGTTGAAGCCATGGGCACCGCTGATGAACTCAACTGCCATATCGGGTTGCTAATCGAAACCCTGGACAGCGACGACGAACTGGTGGAGAGCCTGCGCCGCATTCAGCACCATCTGTTTGACCTGGGGGGCGAATTTGCCATCCCCGGCAGCCGTGTGATTGGTGACGAACACATCGAATGGCTGGAGGGCACCCTGGACCGGCACAACGAAGGCCTGCCACCGCTGAAGAATTTTGTCCTGCCCGGAGGCAGTCCCGGCGCCGCCCAATGTCACCTTGCCCGGGCGGTCTGCCGTCGTGCAGAGCGGGTTGTCGTCGCCCTCGGCCATGAGGACTCTATCAACACCGCTTCCCGACACTACCTGAACCGTCTATCGGATCTGTTGTTTGTCATCGCCCGCGTACTGGCCCGGCGCGAGGGTGGCGAAGAGATTCTCTGGGAACAAAAAAAATCCGGCCTCTAAGGGCCGGATTTTTTATGCGCCTGATCGCGCGCAAAGGTCGCACCGATCAGACCTTGAAGGCTTCCACCAGACGCTGAAGCGACGCTGTCAGTTGCGACATTTCTCTGGAAGAACCCAGGGTTTCTTCAGCATTGGCGGCGGTTTTCTGGCCCAGCTCGCCAATCTGCTCAACGTTCGAGTTCACGTTTTTCGCGACGGCAGACTGCTCTTCGGCGGCCTGGGCGATCTGGTGACTCATATCCACGATCACGGAGATGCCCTTGGCGATTCTATCCAGGGCCTCTGTCACCTCTCCGGACTTCTGCACCGTTGCCTCGGTCACGTCCCGGCTGTTGGTCATGGCCGACACCGCGTCTTTGACGCCGCTCTGGAGCCGGGAAATCATGCCTTCGATTTCTTCCGTCGATTTGTGCGTGCGCTGTGACAGCGAGCGAACCTCATCGGCAACCACCGCGAAACCACGCCCCTGCTCCCCGGCCCGGGCCGCCTCGATCGCGGCGTTCAGGGCGAGCAGGTTGGTCTGCTCGGCGATGGCCTTGATCTCGACCAGCACCTGACTGATGTTGTCACTGTCCTTGCTGACCCGGTTGATCACTTCCACCGCGCCTGAGATTTCACCCGCCAGCTTGTTGATGGTTTCAACCGTGTCGGCCACCACGCCCCGGCCGGTTTCTGTGTCCTGTTCGGCATTGCTCGCGCTGTCCGCAACCCGGTGCGCGCTTTCGGTGACTTCATGAACCGCCTCAACCATCTGGTTCATGGCTTCATTGATCTGGCCGCTTTCTTCCATCTGACGCGCAACCGCTTCGCTATTGGCCGCAGCGGTGTCATTGACCCGGGTGGCCTGCTGGTCTACGTCCGCCGTCGTCCGGCTGACAGAGCGGATCAGCTCGGCAATCCGGTCGGTCATGTTATTGAATTCCGTCGTCAACTCGCCCAGCTCATCGCGGTTGCGCAAACTGATGTGCGTGGTCATGTCGCCGGCGGCAACGTTCCGTGCGGCTTCGCTGAAGCGGTTGATGGCGGTACGTACGGACATGAAGAAGCCGATGTAGAGATAGACAACCACAAGCAGCACGGCGATCAGGGCAACCACAATCAGGCGACGCTGGTTGATCTCACTCTCGAGCCGTGCGCGCAGGTTCGAGTCGACCACGCTGAAGGCAGCCGTCTTGACGTCGTCGTAGTGGGCCAACTGCCCGGACATCAGATCGTCGTATTCGGTCCAGGGCATTTCCAGACGCATGGGCGTTATCACGTTCAGATCCAGATGATCCCGAACCACCATCAAACTCTCGTCAACCCGTTGAATGGCGTTGCCTGCCTGATTGGCGAGGGCCGGCGATGCTTCAGAAGCAAGAGCCAAAGCCGGTGAAAGCAAGGAGGTGCGATTGGTCAACTGGTCATAGATTTCGTTCAGGGTTTCGCTCAGGGCGTAACCTACCTGCCCCTCGACCAGTGCGAAGATTCCGTAGGATTTTGCCCGACCGATCACGGTGCGTGCAGCCGGGAGAGAGTCCTGGACCAGGCCCAGAATCAACTGGTTTTCTCTTGAGGCCCCCTGCCCCAAACCAGAGATTTCAATGGTGGCCGAAAGCAGCGCCTGTGCCTTCTGGACGAATTCCTGATAATACTTGAACTGAGGATCGAAGCTGCCCTGGTAATTGTCATCGGCCCGCAATGCTTCCCACTCCTGGCGAAGGCCTTCAACCTGATCGGCCCAGGAGCCAGTCGTATCAAACGAGCGCTCTTCTGCGGTCAGAGCCGCCAGCAGGCTGTCAATCTCAGTGGCCGCTTCTTCGGAAACTGCGGTAATGGCACTCTCATCCTTGATGATCGCCGGTGAGCGATAGTCTCGATAATCCATCGCCGCATCCACCAGCCGATCCACTTGCTGGAGTTGCTCCAGCCCCTCGACACCCCGGGTCATGGTCTGAACCGAGCGATTCAGCTCGGAAATGGCAAGCCAGGACAGCCCGCCAATTGGTAAAAGGAACAGAATGCTGATGAGACTGAACTTGTAGACCATCGGCAGCCGGTTCATCAGGGCAATGGCAGGATTAATGAGTTGCTTCACAGGGACCCTCGTGCTGGCAAATAACCACTGAACGTTAATTCTTTTCTTCTATTGTCGCCTAAAGTCTTAAAAACTTAAGCTTTATTTGTTGTTAAACTGCAATGTTTTATAAAATCCGGGCTAAACGACGCCGGAAATAACCAGCAGGGCGAGTATGCATATCCATACCAGCATGCTTCTGTTCAGCAGATCCCTTACCGCTCGCAGACTCCTTCCCCCAAACGCTGTCCACTCATCCGGGTGAATCCGGGAAAACCTCGCTGGATCCAGTGCATACCCGGTTAACGACCCGTTGGCCGAAATCATGAGTACCTCGCCCGCTTTTTTGGAGATTCCGGTCAGAGTCTGGCGAGTTTCACGCAGCCAGCCGGCCAGATCTCCGGCAATTCCGAACGTTAACGACAAAAGCCTGGCAGGAATCCAGCCGGCAAGGTCGGACATTTTTGCAAACCTGGGCCTGGCCGGCGCCTGCGGCCATTGCTCGGCGAGCGCTACCAGCCCACGCGCCAGGACCGCGAGACCGATACCGCCAACCACATACCAGAAAGCCACCAGAAAAAAGCGCTGGAACACCGAAACCATCAGTGCCTTGGACAGGGAGAGGTGCATGGCCTCGGGAGACACTGCGGCTCCCCGTTCATCGGCCGGAAGAAGGTCTTTCACATGATGCCAGGCCGACTGCATGTCTCCCCGATGCCACGCCTCCGCATAGGCCCGCAGTACCTGTCGCCAGCCCGGCGTTCCCATAAGGACGACCAGCACCAGGAACTCCAGCGGGTAAGCCGCCATTCTCCAGCCAGAAGACACCAGCAGGTATTCCGCAAGCCCCAGTATCAGGGCCGGCAACAGGACCAGTGCCAGCCCGGTTGCTATCCCCGATTCATGGCCCGCCCTGACCCGGCTGCCGTAGCGGAACCAACGGCGCCAGACCTCATCGCCAGACAGCATGTCCAGGGAATCCAGACGCCTACGTACCATGTAGGCCAGAAGAAACACAACAAATACCATTCAGACGTTCCTCCCCGATCCTCGGACTATTTCCAGGGCTGACCGGAAATACCGCCAGTCAAAAGCCGGGCCGGGATCGCTCTTCCTGCCGGGCGCAATGTCGCAGTGCCCGGTAATCCGATTGGCCGTGATATCCGGCCAGGCCGTCATAATCAGGTCCGCCACTTTCGCCAGCATGCGATATTGCTCGGTGGTGTAAGGGGTGTCGTCGGTCCCTTCCAGCTCAATCCCGATGGAAAAATCATTGCATTCCTCCTGCCCTTCAAAACACGATCGGCCGGCATGCCAGGCCCGATCAAGCAGGCTGACAAACTGCACCAGCGCGCCATCGCGGCGAATCAGCAGGTGCGCAGACACCTGGACGCCCTCGATAGTCTTGAAGTAGGGGTGCGCAGAATGGTCGAGTTGGTTGCAGAAGAAGTCTTCTATTTCGCGGCCACCAAACTGGCCCGGAGGCAGGCTGATATTGTGGACGACCAGAAGAGAGATGCCCGCTCCATCCGGACGAGGCCCGAAATTCGGCGAAGGGGTCCAGCGGGCGAAGGAAATCCGCCCGGTTTCGCGAAGCGAATTTCCATCGATACCGGAGGCGGTAGGGCGTTCGGAAAAAACGTCTGAATCGGGCAAAGTAATTCCAAAAGTTTCAGAGCATTACAGCCTCTGATTGAATCACAAAGTTGCCACGGTTGCTACGAATCAGTCCTTGCGGCTGCTGCGCAGGTTGTCGATGATCGACTCCAGTGCCCGGTCGAAGATCAGACCATCATCCAGCATGCTGATTTTCCCGGATTCCATGTCGGCGGCCAGTTCCTGACGCAGATACTCTGCCACCTTCGCGCCACTGCGATTCACAAAGATATATTTGCCAGTAGCCTTGATAAAGGCCGCAAGCTTACAGCGCACCCGGGTTTCGTCGCGGGTAAGTTCAATCCAGGAACCCACACGCAGGCTTTCGGCCTTTGACAGCCACTCTGGAGATACTGAAGCAGTCTGCGTTTCAGCGTCCGCCTGGGAGGCAGCCTCGCTGACCACAGAAACAGGCACTTCAGGCTCGGCCGGCGCGGGCGTTGCTTTGACAGCGTCTTCGGCTGCCGGCTCAGGGGGCTCGACGGGCTGCTCAGCAGCGGGTTCCGGAACGAGCAGATCCTCTGGTTCCGAAGGTGATTCCGGCCTGGACGGAGCCGTCACCAATCGCTGGAAAACGTCCACATGGGCAAGTTCAAGGTCGCGAATGGCCGCATCGGTGGCAAACGGGTCCCAGGAAATATCCTGCAGTGCCTTGCGAAGGTCGTCCACAATGGCCGGTATTGCCCTCAGCAGATCTGACCTGGTGGTATCAGTGACCGGGCGCGGATCCACACTCCAGACCAACTGCTCGGTCAGGTTCCGGGCGTGCTGCCACCGGTCGCTTTCCTCGCCCTCCCGGAGGACAACCCATTGCAGGTACCGGGTCCAGGCTTCGCTCAGGAGGCCGGCAACCGGTTCGGGTACGTCCCGCTGCTCTGTCAGCTCCTTAACCAGGCCTTCCGCCGCCTGGGACGCCCGCTCCTGTCGAGCCCGCCCTTCTTCAGCATCCCGAAGACGTTGCTCGACGAGCTCACGACGTCGGCGATCGAGATCCATGAAGTGGCTGAAATCTTTCAACAACTCCTCAAACAGAGAGACGTTGGTAGTGAACTCTGTCAGAACCCGATCTACCACCGATTCGATTTTGTCCCGAAGCGGGTCTCTTTGCCCGGCCTTCTTCTCGGTCCAGCCAATGGCCGAAAGTGCCAGCTCGTTAAGCAGTTTTCGAACCGGGTGACCGCCCCGGTTGAAAAAGTTCTTGTCACTAAGCGCCACTTTCAGCACCGGAATCTGCAGGCGCCCGATCAATGCTTTCATCACCGGATGCAGTTGGCGATCTTCCAGAATAAAGTCGAACAGCATGGAAACCAGATTGATCACGTCACTGTCGACCTGCCCAACGCTCAGGCTATTGCCATCGCCGGAACGCAGGATGGGTTGAAGCTGCTCGTTCAGAGGTACAACGGTACCTTCACCCCATTGCCTGCTGCTCGACTGCGCTTCAGTCAAACGGGCCATGAGCCTGTCGGTATCAATGTAGCTTTCGCCGACCGGGGATCCGCCAGTGACAGCATTGGACTCACCGCGATGCAACAGCGCGCTGAGCTCCGAGAAAGTAGCCTGTGACTGAGACATACCCTGACCCTGGCTGGCAGAATCCGCCCGGCCGCTGGCACTGGTCGGCACTGAACTCTCTCCTGACCCACGCTGACCGGAGCGGGAGGGCACCTTGCCGGTGGGCGGTCGTTTCATGTCAGGCATTACGCCTTCACTGATCAAGGTGCGATTGGCTTCTTTGTAGAAATCACCGAGGGTATCGGCAAGCAGGCGATCAAACAGCTTCAGAACCACCAGCTTGGCCCGGATATCAATGTCGAGGTCTGCACAGGCCTCGGCAACACCGCCACAGATGATTTCCGGGCTCAGCGGCATTTGTGCGTCTTTCAGCTCGATGCCCGGCACCAGATGCCCGACCCGGACGGTAAGCAGACGGATCTGTTCGGTATAACGGTTCCGGAGTTTATTTATGAGATTGTCGACTGCCACCTGCTGCTCAAGCTGGGAATGGTCAACGAGGCTGAGAGAGTCCTCGTCAACTTCATCCAGGGACCTGGCACTATGCTGGGGCTGGAACCTGCCGATTTCATTGAAAGCCTGGCTGACATACTGGAGGATCGAGACCACCATGGCCTTGCGACGAAGCCTGAGCTCCCGCATGGCATCAAAGTAGGCGGTCTGGTCGAGGTTGGAGCCGGCTCTGTCGGCGAGTTCAAACAGGGCATCATCGGCACGATCGAAAAAACTGGCAAGAACGGACTTGAGGGACTGACCCGATGCGTCACGCAGGCGCACAAGGGACGCAGGCAAAGAAAACCGGGCGGGCGGTTTCTGGCCTGAAAAGCTGACAACCTTGTTATCGTGCACCATCTCGCTGCTCCGCCTTGTATTACACAATTGCCTGTTTATTTCTCCACTTCACATGATACGAGCTGCCCACGTCAGGTTGTGTCAGAATTTGTCACCTTTTGTGTAGACCTGACGTGCATCACAGTTTAGCAGCCCTGCCCCAAGAGTTTGGCGATTCACCAGCGGCGCTTTAGAATTGGCAGCCTGAAACGCCGACAACCCACTGCACCGGACTTTTTGCCCTATGATTGCCCCTGAACTCCTCCGCCAGGCCAGAATTGAAAACGTTGCCCAGAGTCTGCGGGAGGACATCGGCGATGGCGACATCACGGCCAGACTGATACCCGCCGACAAACAGGCAACAGGGCGGGTAATTACGCGGGAAACCGCCATCGTCGCGGGCAGGGAGTGGGTGGACGAGGTTTTCCGACAGGTGGATCCGGCCGTTGAGCTGAACTGGCAGGTGGCCGATGGAGAGACCGTGTCACCGGATCAGGTGTTGTTTACCATGCAGGGTTCGGCACGAAGCCTGCTGAGCTCCGAACGCGCGGCTCTGAACTGGCTCCAGTCCCTGTCTGGCGTTGCGACCGCCTGCGCGGGCTATGCCGCCCGGGTTGCACACACCGGTGTTCGACTGCTGGATACCCGTAAAACCCTGCCCGGTCTGCGCCTGGCCCAGAAATACGCTGTAACCTGTGGCGGCTGCTTCAATCACCGGATCGGGCTGTGGGATGCCTTCCTGATCAAGGAAAATCACATTGCCGCCTGCGGCTCCATTGCCCAAGCTATTGAAGCCGCCCACCGGATTGCACCGGGCAAACCGGTGGAGGTGGAAACCGAGAACCTTGACGAGCTGGAACAGGCCCTTAAAGCGGGTGCAGACATCATCATGCTGGATGAGTTCTCACTTGAAGACATGCGGACCGCGGTCGCTACCACGGGTGGCAAAGCAAAGCTGGAGGCATCCGGGGGAATCAATGCCGACACCCTGGTGCCGATCGCCGAAACCGGCGTGGACTTCATCTCGATTGGCGCGCTGACCAAGGATTTGAAGGCTGTCGACCTGTCAATGAGACTGGACTGATCACTCCCCGCTAAGCAGGCGATCGATCACCTCCAGCTCCCGAACCAGCCTGCTACCGGACTCCGGTCGCCCCCGGAAATGCTCTTCGGCCATCGGCGCTATGCCGGAGGCCGAGGGCAACGGGTGGTCGTTTTCGATAATGATCTTCATTCTTTCCACAAAGACAAATTGCAGCCACTGGGTAAATTCCAGCGTATCGATGCAAAAGGGCTGCGCACTCTGGAACGCCTCGTCCGGTGGCGGCTCTGACTCCCAGAGCCCCAGCTGCCGCAACTCCATCTCAATGTTCAGAAGGCAGTCCGCAACCTGCCCGACCGGGTTACCGGATTCGGTCATATCAGTCTCGCTTCAATCGTTAAGCGGCTCAAGCTCCACGGTTTCGCCATGCAGAACCCGGAACAGGTCCTCGTACTGGCGCGTCAGCGGGTGCTTGGGTGCCATGTGAATCAGGGGCTGCCGGCTCTGGTGGGACTCTTTCATCTTCACGGAACTTGAGAGACGCACAGGCAGAACCGGCAAGCCCTCCTCGGTAAGCTCCCTGACCAGCTGCTTGGGCAGGCTGGCCCGCGGCTGGAACTGGTTGGCAACAATCCCTTCGACAACAAGATCCTCGTTGTGATCTTCCTGCAGATCACGAATCTCGTTGAGGATGTTGTACAGCGCCTGACGGGAAAAATCGTCACAGTCGAAGGGTATCAGGCAGCGCTGGGCTGCAATCAGGGCAGACCGGGTATAGAAATTGAGCGCCGGCGCGGTATCGATGTAGATCGCATCGAAGGATTCACCCAGTTTTTTCAGGGCTTCCCTCAGCTTGTATATCTTGTGCTTGGCCTCCAGCTTGCGCTCGAGAAAATCCAGCTCCGGGCTGGAGGGCATCACAAACAGGTTCTTGAACGGTGAGGCATGGACAAATTCGTCCGGACGGCGATTGAACACGGTAAAGGCCACCGTCTGCTCCAGCATATCCGCAACGGTGTCCTTGAGCTCGCTGGCAGGCTTGCCCAGCAGATAATGGGTGGAGTTTCCCTGCGGATCAAGATCCACGACCAGGGTGCGCTTTCCACGAGCGGCGCTGATAGCTGCGAGATTGCACGTGATACTGGACTTGCCGACACCGCCTTTCTGGTTGAATACCACCCGTCTCATATTGCCTCTCCCTTGATGAATCCGTTATCGATTTCTGCCCTGCGATGAACCCATTCCAACTCACCACCCCATCACTGTCTTCACAAACGGAATAGTAAGCCGCCGCTGTGCCTGAAGTGAATTTTCATCCAGTATATCCAGAATCCCCAGCAAATCACCGAGCCTTCGGGGCGCCCGGCGCATTATATAGCTGGCCACATCATCCGCCATCACCAGGCCACGTTTCTCGGCACGGGCCCTGAGAATGGTCAGGCGATCCTCATCCCGGTAAATACCCAACTGGATGATCAGCCCGTGACTGAATCTGGAGACCAGATCCGGCAACTCAAAGGGCAAACTGGCCGGCAAATCGGCCAGACTCACCAGCAAGAGGCCGCCTCGATCGAGAATCCGGTTATAGAGATGAAAAATGGCCTCTTCCCAGACCCGCTGGCCTGCGATGCGGTCGACATCGTCAAGACAGACGATCTCATGGGTCTCAAGCCCCGACAAGGCATCGGGACCAAAAGGCTCTAGCTCTGCGATGCTGATACACACCGCTGCCCTGCCCTGCTTTTCGCCCAGGTGGCACACTGCCTGTAGAAGATGGCTCTTGCCGGTATCGGCATCACCGCACAGAACAACGACAGGCATATCATCAGGTTGCTGACAAACGCTTTCAAGACGCTGGGCTGCGCTCGTGTTCCGGTCGCCATGGAAATTGTCGAATCGGGCGTCGTCACGCAGCTTGACCCCGAGCACCAACTGGGATGCGGTCATGGCCGGGTAGCCCTCCAGGCCCGCAAGCCCCACACAAACAGGTAATGCGCCCCGCTGAACACGGTGGAAACAGCCACCAGGATAATGCCGGCATCCACCACCCAGGGCTGCATCGGCAGGTCCGCCAGAAGCACGATGATGGCCAGGGCTACAAGAATCTGGATAAACGTATTGATCTTGCCGGGAATGCTGGGCTCCATATCGTATCGACCAACCTTGTAGTGGTAGGCCAGAGCGCCGACCACAATCAGCAGATCACGCCCCAACACCAGCAGAAACAGCCACACGGGCAGAACCTCGGTGAGAGTAAGCATCAGGTACGCGGTGATCAACAAGGCCTTGTCGGCGAGAGGATCTGCAATTGCACCAAGCCTGGAACGCCAATTGAAATGGCGGGCAAGGAAGCCGTCAACCGCGTCTGTGCCGGCGGCCAGAAAGAATATCAGCAACGCCCGGCGATAATCTCCGATCAGTAACGCTCCCGCGAAGGGAGCGATCAGAAGAATGCGCAGGAACGTCAGGGCATTGGGAATCCAGCGCCAGCGGTGCAAATTCAAAAGACTCCCTCCGGTTACACCTTATTCGCCGCCATCGCTCCCGATGACAGAAGACGGTTGCCAACGATAATACAGAACCTGGTACAGGGATTCGAACGCTTCCCTGGCATCTTCCTCATCGACGGGCACCGGCTGATAGGTAAACAGGGCAGTCTCTTCAGACGCCTCCGCAGAGGTTTGCTGATCCGGGCCAGCCGGCTGCGATACCTCGCTCTCGAGCGCCTCTTGCGGGTTCGGCCCAGACGACGCCACCTGGTCCTCTGCTGTGCGGGCGGTAACCGGAGGTTCTGCCGGAACGTCGGCCTCCATTGGAACGAAGCGCGGATCCAGGGCGATGTACTCCCGCAGCTGGTCCAGCTCACCGGAGAAAGCCACCCGCAGGGTCAGTTGCTCGTCCCGTACCCGATGGGCACCAACGCTAACCACGGGGGTCAGTCCTTCCAGCACCTTATTGGCGCCGGCATAGTCTTCAAGCGACGTAACGCCACGCAGCACAATGTCCACCTGGGGCGAATCGCCCACTTCCGACGCAGCAACCGCGTATCGGCTGGCGTATAACTCCGCCCAGCGGTTTATCGTCGCCTCCGCCAGCGCTTCCGGGGTATCGGCGGTTACCGACTCTTCCCCGGCATTCATGGCCATACCATCGAAGACCCAGCCGGCACGCCATTGCCCGCCAGCACGGCTGACCCGCACCAAAGCGAGCACATCATGGTCCAGATTCCCGGATGCAGACTTCACCCGACCAATAAACTGCCCCCAGATATCCGAGAGCAATTCGCTGTCAGAGCTGAAATCTGACGGGGGCAGCGCCACGGGCAAGCCACGCTTTCTGGCCGCCTCATCGAACGCAGCCCTCCAGGCTCCTGCGTCTTCCTGACCAGAGCCGGCCCCGGGCCGTGTTACGAGTGTTCTCGAGCCACGATCCTCGGCAGCAATCCAGGCCAGTGTGAGCGGTCTGTTGGCACCCCACACCGGCGCATCAATTGCAGCCAGCGCGCGATTCACGCCAACCGCTCCGAAGGACATGCTCAGAACACTCTGGCCGGACTCGCCACGGGCAACCTGATAGGAAAGAAGTAACGACTCGGCATCGGACAGCAGGGCTTCAACGCCCTCCATCGCCAGTACGTCTCGGGTACCGGAAACCCTTACCAGTACCTGGCTCAGCCCGTCTGCATATCCCTGGGCGAGTTGACCCGACGAGGACCCTTCCACTGGCACCTTTGCCGAATAGAGACCGGAAACCGTCACGGCACTCGCCTGGGCGGAAAACCCAGACAGCAGAACGGTGAACAACGCAACTACCCACGTCCCGGATAAAGACCTGTGTGCCGGCTTTTGCCCTGATACTGACATGAAACACCCTGCAATTCGCATGAATGGCGCATAGGATACACCATGCCCCAGGGTGTGAGTAGCGGCCCCGGATTTCGGAAAAGCAATATACATTTGGAGCGCCACACCGCACCTGTTAAAATCCGCCGCCTGACCCACTGGCCAACGGTTAAGTACACCATGAGCGAACAGAAGCCCTCCCTGACCTACCGCGATGCTGGCGTAGATATTGATGCCGGCAATGAACTCGTCAGCCGAATCAAGGACACCGCCGCGCGCACCCGCCGCCCCGAGGTTCTTGGCGGTCTCGGCGGCTTCGGCGCCATGGTCTCCATCCCCGCCGGATATAACGAACCGGTTCTGGTTTCCGGCACCGACGGAGTGGGCACAAAGCTCAGACTGGCCATGCAACTGGACAAGCACGACAGCATCGGCATCGACCTGGTCGCCATGTGCGTGAACGATCTGGTTGTCGGCGGCGCTGAACCGCTTTTCTTCCTCGACTACTACGCGACCGGCAAGCTGAACGTAGACGTTGCCACTCAGGTGGTTGCCGGAATCGGCGAGGGCTGCGAGCAGGCTGGCTGTGCGCTGGTCGGCGGTGAAACCGCTGAAATGCCGGGCATGTACGAAGGCGACGACTACGATCTGGCTGGCTTCTGCGTAGGCGTTGCCGAACGCAGCGAGATTATTGACGGCGGCCGCGTCCAGGCCGGAGACGTGCTGATTGCCCTGGGCTCTTCCGGCCCTCACTCCAACGGCTACTCCCTTATCCGGAAAATTCTGGAAGTCAGCAACGCTGACCTTGAGCAGCCAATGGGCGACACCACCCTGGCCAACGCTTTGATGGCACCGACTCGAATCTACGTAAAGAATCTTCTGCAGCTGATTCGCGAAGTCGACGTTCGCGCCCTCTCCCACATCACTGGTGGTGGCCTGCCGGAAAATATTCCCAGGGTGCTGCCGAACGGCACCATCGCTGCCATCGATACCAACAGCTGGTCATTGCCCCCGGTATTCCAGTGGCTCAAGGACAACGGCGGCGTTGCCACTGAAGAGATGTACCGCACCTTTAACTGTGGTATCGGCATGATTGTCTGCGTGCCTGCCAACCAGAGGGAGCTGGCCCTGGATACCCTGAAAGCCCTGGGCGAGCATGCCTGGCAGGTAGGCCTGATCGAACGTGCCGATGACGAACAGGCAGATGCCTGCGTTCGCTATGCACCGGGGCTGCTGTCGGCATGAAGGCAGATCAGACCCCGTTACCGAAAATCCTGGTGCTCGCCTCCGGAAGCGGCACCAACCTTCAGGCACTGATTGACGCCACCCGGGAGCGGGATTTTCCCGGGCAGATCATTGCCGTTGGCTGCAACCAGCCCGGCGCGTTTGCCCTTGAGCGCGCGGCCCAGGCCAATATCGAAACCTTTGTGGTAAACCACAAGAATTTCGAATCCCGGGATGAGTTTGATGCCTCCCTGATGGCGGAAATCCTCCGATACAATCCGGATCTGATTGTCCTGGCAGGCTTCATGCGTATTCTGACCACGGATTTTGTTCGGGCATTCCGGGGCAAGATGCTGAACATTCACCCGTCCCTGTTGCCGAAGTACACCGGGCTGAATACTCACCGTCGTGCACTGGAAGCGGGCGATACCGTACATGGCGTTTCCATCCACTTCGTTACCGAAGAGCTGGATGGCGGCCCCGTGATTGCCCAGGCAGAAGTGGCGATTGTTTCCGATGACACGCCAGAAAGCCTCGCGGAGAAGGTACAGGCCAAGGAACACATTCTCTACCCCATTGTTGTGCGCTGGTTCTGTGAGGGCCGGATTCAACTGGGTAGCGATTATGTGTTGTTCGACGGCGAACCCTTGAACGCTCCGATGCGCTTGCCGGACAACTGAGGCATCGCCTGAACGAATTGTCATCCCCGCATCCTGCCCGAGCAGCTACACTGTCGCCATTGATGACGGTAATTGTTCGGGTTTAACAAGATGCTTTCACGACGTCTCATCAGATTTGGTTGCGCCGCACTGCTGGCCTGTCTCGGCATTCTCGCCGGACCGGTCACACTGCATGCCGAGACCGAAGCGGACCTGACCCCCTTCGAGGCCAGCTATACCGCAGCCATGGAGAAGGGTCTCTCTCTCAATGGCACCGCAAAACGCACACTCTCCTCCCAGGGCAACGATGTCTGGCTGTACCGCACGGATGTCGACTCCTTCATTGTCAGCATCGATGAATCGCTGGTATTCCGCTGGGAGGACGGGCACGTCATACCCATGCGATACCGATACCGCTTATCCGGTTTCCTGATCAGCGACCGCAAGAACTCTATCGACTTCGACTGGTCCGCAGGCGTCGCAACCGGGGAATACAAGGGAAAGCCCTTCGAACTGGCGCTGGAAGAAGGCCTCCTGGATCCGCTGGGCTACCAGCTTCAGCTGCACCAGGACATCAAGAATGGCAAGCGGGAAATGACCTATCGGGTGCTCGACGGTAATTCTATCGACACCGATCGCTTCGCGGTGATCAATGGCGAGAATATGAGCACCGGCAACAAACAGAGCGCCACCCTGAAGGCGGAGAAGGTTCGCGAGGATTCCAAGCGCCAGACGCTGATGTGGTTCTCGCCGGAGCAGAATTTCCTGCTAGTCCGCCTCAGGCAGGTTGAGCCGGACGGCAGCACCTACGAATTGAAACTCAAGGAAGCAGAGTTCGAGCGCTAGACCTCACGCCCGGCCTCGCGCCACACGGCCTTGACCTCATCGGCAATGATCCGGAGGCCCTCGGCAACCCGATCGTCGTCCTGGGAGTAGGTCACGCGCAGACACTCATGCCGGTGCCTCCAGCCATCTTCCGGTAATCCGGGAAAGAAATAGTGTCCGGAAACGACCAGAACCCCTCGGCTCTTCAACCGCTGATACAGCTCAAGGCTGCAGATCGGCAGATCCGGGAACCAGAGCCACAGGAACATGGCGCCCTCGGGCTTGTGCACATACCAGCGGCAGCTGTCCTCTCCCATGGCCTCCCGGAACGCGGATACCGCCCGTTCCATCTTCGCCTTGTAGAACGGGCAAACCACATCCCTGCTCAGGGACAATATTTCGCCGGAACGAACCAGAGGCTCGGCCAGCATGGCGCCAAAACTGCCCGTGGCCAGGTTCATAATGGCATTAATGCCTGACAACGCCTTGATCACCGGCTCGGCGGCAATCACGATTCCGGTCCGCGCTGCCGGCAAACCAAGCTTCGAGAGGCTCAGGCAGAGGATGATCTGGTCGTTCCAGGTGGGTGTTGCATCAACGAACAGCAAGCTCGGAAATGGTGTGCCATACGCGCCATCGACGATCAGTGGTATGTCGTGTTGGCGGGCGAGCTCTTCAAGCCGGGCAAGCTCTTCGTCAGTAACGACGTTACCGGTCGGATTGGTGGGACGTGACACACAGATAGCGCCGGTCTCACCGGTAACCTCTACGGCATCAAAATCCACCCGGTATTTGAACTCGTGGGCGTCGGTGAACGAGATGTCCGGCTGCACCGCATGGAACAGGCCCGGTTCAATGCCAGCGTCAGCGTAGCCGATGTACTCGGGCGCAAGCGGCAAAAGAATATGCTTGCGGTTACCGTCGCCGTAGTCTCCGCCAAACATGTTGAACAACATGAAGAAGGCCGCCTGGCTGCCGTTGGTCAGGGCGATATTCTCAGGTTTCAGGCCCCAGCCATATTCGCGGTTGAGCAGCTCGGCGAGCGAGGCGATAAACTGCTTTTCCCCCTGAGGCGGATCGTAGATGCCGACCAGACGGCGAACATCGCCCTCGTTACGACTCATATCCGCGAGAATTTCCTGTACTCTCTGCTGGATCTCGGGAATATGCCCGGGATTTCCCCCGCCCATCATGATCATGTCGTCGCCGGATGCCATGGCGTTACCCAGGTCATCCATGAGGGACGTGATACCGGCATCGGCGGTGAACTTGCGACCAAAAGCAGAGAGTTTCATGGGATAAAATCCATCTGACCTATTCTGAATACAACGGGTAATACCGAAAGTGTAGCTTGCTCGCTCCCCAACGTTTATTCGGTGAGCGAAATGCCAAGGTTACTGACGCCCTCGTTGGCTGCATCCTCCCGGAGACGGGCCACGAACTGATCGGTTGGCGTGCGTTGGCGCTTCAGCTCCAGGATCAGGTCCCGCTGGAAGGTTTTGTCTTCTTTCATCAACGGGTGATGATCAAGCAGACGGACGAGCTCGTCTTCCTCGAGGTCTTCCCCTTCGGACAGCTCAATAAAGTTCATCACGGTTCCGGTCGCCATCTGTGACGCATCGGTAGCGCGGTGTTTGGAGGGGTTCAGGCGGTTCAGCAGCGCCTGCTCCAGTAGCTGACAGAAGTCGAAGGCCGGGTAAACACCGTAGGCGTCGTAGGCGTCCACGTCCGGCGACAGGGTTTCCAGTTTGGCGAGCAACTGCGGGATCGCCGATTCGGAGACGTCTTTTTGGAGCAAGTCCCAGCCAAGATCGAGAAGCTGGCGCATTTTGGCACCGGTCTTCAGGCCCATGGCATCGGCAAACAGGGCGTAGTTCGGGAATGAGCGCTCAGCCAGAGCGAGCAGGAAGGCGCATTCGCGCCATCCCTGCAGTTGTGAAACGGCTTTCAGGAACTGGTTGGCGTTCATGTCCTGGGCAGGGTCACGCCGGTCTGGCCAAGATATTTGCCACCCCGGTCTTTGTAGCTGGTTTCACAGATCTCGTCGGATTCAAAGAAGAGCATCTGGGCGACGCCTTCGTTGGCGTAGATCTTCGCCGGCAGGTTGGTGGTGTTAGAGAATTCCAGCGTAACCTGGCCTTCCCATTCTGGTTCCAGCGGGGTGACGTTGACGATGATGCCGCAACGCGCATAGGTGGACTTGCCCAGGCAGATGGTCAGGACGCTTCGTGGAATGCGGAAGTATTCAACGGTGCGGGCCAGTGCAAAGGAGTTCGGCGGGATGATGCAGACGTCGCCGGTGTAGTTGACGAAGCTGTTTTCGTCGAAGTTCTTCGGGTCCACGGTGGCGGAGTGGACGTTGGTGAAGATTTTGAATTCGTTGCTGCAGCGTACGTCGTAGCCGTAGCTGGAGGTGCCGTAGGAGATCACGCGGCCTTTTTCGGTTTCACGAACCTGTCCGCTTTCGAACGGTTCGATCATGCCGTGTTGTTCGGACATCCGGCGAATCCACTTGTCGGATTTGATGCTCATTGGCGAAGTCTCGTATCCACTGGGAAAATTGGGGCGTAGTTTACCTGTTCCCTTGGGGTCTGTCGAAGCCCTAACATCGAGTTCCGCGGCTGGTGTCTCAGACCTCCAGATTGGCGGGCTGCGGCCATAGGAACCGTCTTCCAAAAACCGCTACGAGCACATCCATGTGCGCTTGACGAAGGCCATCCTTGGCCTTCGACATTTTTGGAAGACGGCCCCTATGCCCGCGAACTTACCTTGGTCAAGAACTCCGCGAGATTGAGCGTATCAGTGCTCGGTCACTGAAACGCTTGAGATCGAACCGGAGAGGTTCCGCTCGCGGGTCGAGAGCTCGGCCCCTACCCTTCTTGC
Source organism: Marinobacter sp. CP1 (assembly GCF_001266795.1). Classification (NCBI taxonomy): domain Bacteria; kingdom Pseudomonadati; phylum Pseudomonadota; class Gammaproteobacteria; order Pseudomonadales; family Marinobacteraceae; genus Marinobacter; species Marinobacter sp. CP1. The sequence goes on along the minus strand of NZ_CP011929.1, from coordinate 3,802,087 downwards.
GATATCCCGGTAACGACGGGCCACTTCGGAATCCGGTTCGGCGATCACCGAGGGGGTGCCGCCATCGGTTTGTTCGCGGATGGTCATGTGCAGGGGCAGCTGGCCGAGGAGCGTTGTGTCGTATTCCTGGGCAATGCGTTCGCCGCCGCCGTGGCCGAAGAGGGGCTCTTCGTGGCCGCAGTTGCTGCAGATGTGGACGCTCATGTTTTCGACAACGCCCAACACGGGGATGTCGACTTTGCGGAACATTTCGATGCCTTTCTTGCCGTCCAGCAAAGCGATGTCCTGGGGTGTGGTGACGATGACCGCGCCGGTTACCGGGACTTTCTGGGCCAGGGTGAGCTGGATGTCGCCGGTGCCGGGGGGCATGTCGACGATGAGGTAGTCGAGTTCATTCCAGAGGGTCTGCTGGAGCAATTGCATCACGGCGCCACTGACCATGGGGCCGCGCCAGACCATGGGGGTTTTCTCGGTAACGACAAAAGCCATGGAGTTGGCCTGGAGGCCGTGGGCATCCATGGGGACGAAGTATTTGTTTTCGCGGGTGTCCGGGCGTTTGCCTTCGGGCACGCCGAGCATCATGCCGATGCTGGGGCCGTAGATGTCGGCGTCGAGGATGCCAACCCGTGCGCCTTCGGCCTGGAGTGCCAAAGCCAGGTTGACGGCAGTGGTGGATTTACCGACGCCACCCTTGCCCGACGCGACAGCGATGATGTTTTTCACGCCGGGTACTGCGGGCAGGTCTTTCTGGACTTTGTAGGAGTGGATTTTCTGGCCCACGTGGACGTCCACATTTTCGACACCGGCGACGTCTTCCAGAGCATTACCGACAAGCTGCTTGAGGGCACCTGCAATGCCTTTCGAGGGGTATGGCAGCTCGACCATGAGGGTGACGTTTCCGCGCTCGTCGGCGTTCAGGGATTTTACGGCACCCAGTTGGTAGAGGTCCTTGTTGAGGTAAGGATCACGGTACTCGCGAACCGCTGATTGCAGGGCCTGCTCAGAAATCTGTGTCATCGGGTTCTCCGGAATAAGCTCATGCTCGATTTTAAGCACGGAAACAGGTGATTCGGGTGAAAATTATCTGCTCGGAAGGTATCATCTGTGCCCGTTTCTGACCATATGGGGTCTTTACCTGGGGCAATCAATCAAGACAGCCACCAGTTCCCCGTTTTGTCTTTCCAACCCGTGTCAACATAAGGTTCGGACATCACCATGACGCAAGCGAGCAAGCAACAGCGCGATATTCTGGTTACCAGCGCCCTGCCGTACGCCAACGGCCCTATCCATCTCGGGCACCTGCTGGAATACATTCAGACCGATATCTGGGTACGCTACCAGAAGATGCGGGGCCAGAATTGTTTCTACGTTTGCGCCGACGATGCCCATGGCACCGCCATTATGCTCCGCGCCGAGCGGGAGGGTATTACGTCCGAGCAGCTGATCGACCGGATCCGTGAGGAGCACCAGGAAGATTTCGCCGGGTTCCACATCCGCTTTGACAACTATTACACCACGCATTCCGAAGAGAACCGCCAGTTCTCGGAGTACATCTACCGTCAGTTGCAGGAAAACGGGCACATTGCCACGCGCAAGATCATCCAGTCCTACGACCCGGAAAAGAACATGTTCCTGGCGGACCGGTTTATCAAGGGTACGTGCCCGAAATGCAAAACCGAGGATCAGTACGGGGACAACTGTGAAGCCTGTGGCGCTACCTACACGCCGGCGGAGCTGATCAACCCGCGCTCGGCCGTGTCCGGGGCGACGCCCATCGAGAAGGAGTCCGAGCACTATTTCTTCAAGCTGCCGGACTTTGCCGATTTCCTGGCTAAATGGACCCGTAGCGGCACATTGCAGCCACAGGTGGCAAACAAGCTGGCTGAGTGGCTGGATGCCGGGCTGCAGGAGTGGGATATCAGCCGCGATGCGCCCTACTTCGGCTTCGAGATTCCGGATGCGCCGGGTAAATACTTCTATGTCTGGCTGGACGCTCCTATTGGCTACCTCGCCAGTTTCAAGAACCTGTGCAACCGGGAAGGCATCGATTTCGAGCACTTCTGGAAGGCCGATTCCACCGCCGAGGTGTACCACTTCATCGGCAAGGACATCATCAACTTCCACGCCCTGTTCTGGCCATCCATGCTGCACGATGCCGGTTTCCGCACGCCAACGGCGGTCTGGGCCCATGGCTTTGTGACCGTGAACGGCAAGAAGATGTCCAAGTCCCGTGGCACCTTTATCATGGCCCGCACCTATCTGGACCACCTGAATCCGGAATACCTGCGTTACTACTTCGCGGCCAAACTGACCGGCAGTGTCGATGATATGGACCTGAACCTGGAAGACTTTGCTGCCCGGGTAAACTCGGATCTGGTGGGCAAGGTCGTGAACATCGCCAGCCGCAGCGCCGGTTTCATCACCAAGCGCTTCGACGGTCAGCTTGGCCAGGTTACCGAGCATGCCAAACTGAAGGAATTCATCGAAGCTGGCAAAGAGATCGAGGAGTTCTACGAAGCCCGTGAGTTCGGCCGCGCCATGCGCCGGATCATGGAACTGGCCGACATTGCCAACCAGTACGTCAATGACGAGCAGCCCTGGGTGATCGCCAGGCAGGAAGGCCAGGATGGGAATCTTCAGGCTATCTGCACCAACGCCATCAACATGTTCCACCTGCTGATGACCTACCTGGCACCGGTACTACCGGAAACCGCCAAGGCCTCCGAGGCGTTCCTGAATGCGCCGCTGGACTGGAACAAACGCGCAGAACGCCTCGAGAACCATGGCATCAACAAGTTCAAGCCGTTGATGAACCGTGTCGACATGGCTCAGATTGAGAAAATGCTGGATGCCTCAAAAGAGGAACTGCCCGCAGCAACCGGAAAGCCGGCGCCTGCTGCCAAGGCTGAGCCGATCGCCGACGAGATCGAATTCGGGGAATTCGCGAAAGTGGATCTCAGGGTCGTTAAAATAGTGAAAGCCGAACAGGTTGAAGGCGCTGACAAGCTCCTTCGCCTCACCCTTGACGTGGGGCACGGCGACCGCAACGTGTTTGCTGGTATCAAGTCTGCTTACAGGCCGGAAGATCTTGAGGGCCGCCTGACCGTGATGGTTGCCAACCTCAAGCCCCGGAAAATGAAGTTCGGCATGTCCGAGGGCATGGTTCTGGCAGCGGGGCCCGGTGGCAAGGACCTCTTTATCCTGTCTCCGGATTCCGGTGCCACGCCCGGCATGCGGATCATGTAACGGCCGGCAGCCGGGTCAATGGAGCAAGGCAAATGACCGAATATCTTCTGATTCTGGTCAGCACCATTCTGGTGAACAACTTTGTGCTGGTTCAGTTCCTGGGCCTGTGCCCGTTCATGGGCGTTTCAGGGAAGCTCGAAACGGCCATGGGCATGTCTCTGGCAACCACCTTCGTGCTGACTCTGGCGTCGGTGTGCAGCTACCTTGCCTACACTTACCTGCTTGAACCGCTGGATCTGGCGTTTCTGAGAACCATCACGTTCATTCTGGTGATTGCCGTGGTGGTCCAGTTCACCGAGATGGTGGTTCGCAAGACAAGCCCGTTGCTTTATCGGGTGCTGGGTATTTTCCTTCCGCTGATCACCACGAACTGCGCGGTGCTCGGCGTTGCCCTTCTGAACATCAACAAGAACAACAACTTTGTTGAGTCGGTTCTGTATGGATTTGGCGCAGCAGCGGGCTTTTCCATGGTTCTGGTGCTGTTCGCGGCCATGCGTGAGCGCATCGCCGTGGCCGACGTGCCAGTTGCCTTTCGCGGTGCTGCCATCGGCCTGGTTACGGCCGGGCTGATGGCTCTGGCTTTCCTGGGCTTTGGCGGCCTGGTCAGCGTTTGACCGGCTGGCAGGATTAGGAGTAACAGGTTATGTGGACAAGCGTTCTTGTTGCCGTTGTGGTTCTTCTGGCCCTTGCCGTTGTTTTCGGCGGCCTGCTCGGATTTGCCGCCGAACGATTCAAGGTGGAAGTCAACCCCCTGGTCGACCAGATCGATGCCCTTCTACCCCAGACCCAGTGCGGCCAGTGCGGCTATCCCGGCTGTCGGCCCTATGCCGAATCCATTGCCGAAGGTGGCCCCATCAACAAGTGTCCGCCAGGTGGCGAGTCCACTATCAAGGCGCTGGCAGACCTTCTGGATGTGGAGCCGGAACCATTGGATGCCGAGCATGGCGTTGAGCATGTCAAACGGTTTGCGGTGATTCGCGAAGACGAGTGTATCGGTTGCACCAAGTGCATCCAGGCCTGCCCCGTGGATGCCATTCTCGGCGCCGCCAAACACATGCACACGGTGATTGAGAGCGAATGCACCGGCTGTGATCTGTGCGTTGATCCCTGCCCGGTGGATTGCATCGACATGGTGACAGTGGAACCGGATATTCGCACCTGGACCTGGACACCGCCCAAATCCGGACTCATTGCCACCGATCGCCAGGGAGCCAGCGCCTGATGACTCAACTCTGGGACTTCTCCGGCGGCATTCATCCCCCGGAACACAAAGACATTTCCACAGCGCGCCCGATTCGCAACGCCGGCGTGCCGGACTACCTGGTGCTGCCACTTCAGCAACACATCGGTGACCCCGCCGAAGCCATTGTTGAGGTGGGTGAACGGGTATTGAAGGGACAGAAACTTGCCGATGTGAAAACGGGCATGGGCGTTCCCGTTCATGCGCCGACATCCGGCGTGATCGAGAGCATTGCCGACTTCCCGGTTCCCCACCCTTCAGGCATGGCAGACCGGTGCATCACCCTGAAACCGGATGGCGAAGACCAGTGGTGCCAGCGCAGTCCAGTGGCGGATTATCGTTCTCTGGAGCGCGACGAGGTTCTGCAAATTATCCGTGATGCCGGTATTTCCGGTATGGGTGGAGCCGGCTTTCCCACCAATATCAAACTCCGGCCACCAAGGGATCGCAAGGTCAGCACGCTCATTCTGAACGGCGCAGAATGCGAGCCCTATATCACCGCTGATGACATGACCATGCGGGAAAAGGCCGACGAGGTAGTTGCCGGGCTAAAAATCATGGCGTGGATTCTGCGCCCCGAGCGTTGCGTGATCGGTATTGAGGACAACAAACCCGAAGCCATTGCCGCGCTGCGAAAAGCCACCGAAGGCACCCAGACCGAAATTGCGGTTGTTCCCACCAAGTATCCCTCAGGTGGCGAGAAACAGCTGATCCAGATACTGACCGGCATGGAAGTGCCCAGCGGCGGAATTCCCGCCGATATCGGCGTGATGTGCCAGAACATCGGAACCGCCGTTGCCGTGGCAAATGCGGTCCTGGAGGGTACGCCGCTGATTTCCCGAATCGTTACCATCACGGGGGAAGCCGTTCGGGAACCGGGTAACTTCGAAACGCTTATTGGCACACCGATTGAGCATCTGCTCGGGCAGGCTGGTGTAAACCAGGATGCGGTCAGCCGCCTGGTGCTTGGTGGCCCCATGATGGGTTACACACTCACGACCGAAGCGGTACCGGTCATCAAGACCACCAACTGCGTGATTGCGGCAACGGCAGCTGAACTGCCGGCACCACCACCGGAGCAACCCTGCATCCGCTGTGGCCAGTGCGCCGAAGCCTGCCCCATGGAGCTGTTGCCACAGCAACTTTTCTGGCACGCCAAGGCCACCGAATTTGAAAAGGCGGAGCACCTGAACCTGTTTGACTGCATAGAATGTGGCGCCTGTTCCTATGTTTGCCCGAGTTCGATTCCGCTGGTTCAGTACTATCGGTTCGCCAAGGGTGAAATACGTGCCCAACAGGCAGAACAGTTGAAAGCCGACCGGGCCCGGGAACGCTTCGAGGCACGCCAGGCCCGCCTCGAGCGCGAGCAACAGGAGAAAGAACTGAGGCGCAAGGAGCGGGCGCAGGCCGCAGCCGAAGCAGCCGCGAAAAAACAGGCAGAGGCGGAGAAAGCGGCCGCCGACGGTCAGGCTGTCGACGAACGTGCCGCCAAGTCGGCGCTTGTGGAGCAGGCCCTGGCCCGCAAGAAAGCAAAGGCACAAGCGTCCCAGTCGCCTGCCCCCAGTGCACCGCCGACCGAAGAAAAGCCCGACATCGAGGCCCTTGAGAAGCAGCTGGAGCAGGCCAGGTCCAAGCTGGAAACCATGCAAGGCATGCTTGATGACGCCAAAGCCCAGCAGGCAGACAACGTCGAGAAGCTGGAGCGGGCCGTGGCCAAGAATCACGATCGGGTGCAAAGAGCGGAAGAGGCGCTGTCTGAGGCCAGAGAAAAGCTGGCCGCCGGTCCGACTGAATCCCAGACAACCCACTAAACGAGATCAGGCAACACATCCATGGCATTTGTTCAGCAGTCATCGCCACACGCCCACAAGGCCCGGCCAACATCCCGCGTGATGTTGTGGGTTCTTATTGCGGCATTGCCTGGCCTGTTGGCCCAGACGCTATTCTTCGGCTGGGGCAACCTGATCAACGTGGTCTTCTGTATTGCCCTGGCGATCGCCTCTGAAGCTGCCCTGCTCAAGCTCAGAAAAAAGCCGGTCGCCTTCTTCATCAAAGACAATACGGCCGCCGTCACCGGCCTTCTGTTAGGTCTGTCGCTGCCACAGTTTGCGCCCTGGTGGGTATCTGCTGTCGCAGTGATCTCGGCTATCGTTGTAGCCAAACAACTCTATGGCGGGCTGGGCTCAAATCCTTTCAACCCTGCCATGGTTGGTTACGCCCTGGTTCTGGTGTCTTTTCCGGTGGCAATGACAACGAACTGGGCAGAGCCCGCCATGCTCTGGGACGGTGCTCCGGGCTTTGGCGAGACCCTGGCGACCATAGCCTCCGGCCACCAAACAGCGGTCGATGGCTGGACGATGGCAACGCCTCTTGACGAGTACAAACACAAGATCACCACCCACACAGCAACCGAGGTGCTGAACCACCCAACGTTTGGTGAGGGTATCGCCAGAGGCTGGGAATGGGTCAATGCGGCATTTCTGGCAGGAGGCCTTCTGCTCATCGCCCTGCGGATCATTACCTGGCACATTCCGGCAGGATTTCTTGGTGGGATGATCGTAATGAGCCTGGCCTTTGGCAACAATGCCGACCTCTATGCACCACTATCCCTGCATCTGCTTGCAGGCGGGACCATGCTCGGTGCCTTTTTTATCGCTACCGACCCGGTGTCAGCAGCTACGAGCCACCAGGGGAAACTCATCTATGGGGCGGGAATTGGCATCCTGATCTACCTGATCCGCACCTGGGGCAATTATCCCGACGCCGTGGCGTTCAGCGTTCTGCTGATGAATTTTGCCGTTCCTTTCATTGATCATTACACACCTCCACGCACTTACGGCCACCACAAGGCCCGTCGGGGTGTACCGGGGAGCCAGGGGTAATCATGGCTGCAGTTGCACAGTCCATCCGCCGCAGCGCCATCGGGCTCGGCCTGTTCGCCGTGATCACCGGCGGCACCATTGCCGTAACCCAGGTGGCCACGGAAGAGCGAATTCGTGAACAGGCCGCCCGCGCAGAGGCCCAGGCCCTGTATGAAATCATTCCCGAAAGCCGGCACAACAACGACCTGCTCAGGGATACGGTACAGTTGCCTGCCAGTGAGCGCCTGGCACAGCCCGGCCCTCTGAACGTCTGGGTAGCTCGACAGAACGAGCAGCCCATTGGCATGATAATGCCCGTGGTAGCACCCGACGGGTATTCCGGCAAGATTCATCTCCTCGTGGGAGTGGACATGACGGGGACCATTCTCGGAGTGAGGGTAACCAGTCACAAGGAAACGCCGGGGCTGGGAGACCAGATTGAAACCCGCAAATCCGACTGGATCAAGAGTTTCGATGGCCGCTCGCTGGGCAAACCGCCGCATCGGGAATGGAACGTTAAAAAGAATGGTGGAGAATTCGATCAGTTCACAGGCGCAACGATCACGCCAAGGGCTGTAGTGAAAGCGGTTCAGAAAGCACTGATCTATTTTCGGGAAAACCGTCAGATTATCCGTGAGCGGCTCAACGAAGAGCCGTCACCGAGAGACAAGATCCTGAACCCTGAAGCGATTGCCGGCGAATCGTCCAATACGGAGCATTCCTGACCATGGCAACCAAATCATCGAGCGAAATCATCCGCGACGGGCTCTGGGACAACAACCCGGCCCTCGTCCAGGTGCTTGGGCTATGCCCGCTTCTGGCCGTGACCAGTACCGTTGTTAATGCCATCGGGCTGGGGCTGGCTACACTCATGGTGCTCATGGGGTCCAATCTTGCGGTGTCACTGATTCGCAATTTCGTAAGCGAGTCTGTGCGCCTGCCCGCATTCGTCATGATCATCGCTTCATTCGTAACCTGCGCCGAACTGCTCATGCAGGCCTTTACCTATGAGCTTTATCTGATTCTTGGCATCTTCATTCCACTGATCGTCACCAACTGCGCCATCCTCGGCCGGGCTGACGCTTTTGCTTCCAGAAATCCACCACTTCCGGCACTGCTGGATGGCGCCATGATGGGCCTTGGCTTTCTGGCGGTGCTGGTTGTCCTGGGCGGCCTTCGGGAACTCATCGGACAGGGCACCCTGTTTGTGGACATGCACCTGCTGCTGGGCCCCGTTGCTGCCGACTGGGTGATCCGCCCCTTCGACAACTACCCGGATATGCTGTTCATGATTCTTCCGCCCGGCGCCTTTATCGGGCTAGGACTGCTGATCGCGCTCAAAAATGGTATCGACAACCATCTGGAAGAGCGCCGCAAGGCACATGAACCAGCGCCTGTAGCAGCAGGCAGCAAGCGGGTCCGGGTTACCGGGAACGTATCCTGAGTCCGCACTTGCACAAGACTGAGAGCTGATGAACAAACAGAAACGCATTGAGATCTTCACCCGCCTCAGGGAGGCCAACCCCAACCCGACCACCGAGCTGAACTATTCCAGCCCGTTCGAGTTGCTGATTGCCGTTATTCTTTCGGCCCAGGCCACGGATGTGGGTGTCAACAAGGCTACCGACAAGCTTTTCCCGGTCGCCAACACACCTGAGGCCATCCTGGCCCTGGGAGTCGATGGCCTGAAGGAATACATCAAGACCATTGGCCTGTTTAACAGCAAGGCCGAGAACGTGATCAAGACCTGTCGAATCCTGATTGAGAAACACGGCGGCCAGGTGCCGGAGCGGCGGGAGGATCTGGAGGCGTTGCCCGGAGTCGGTCGCAAAACCGCAAACGTGGTCTTGAACACCGCTTTCGGCCACATGGCCATGGCAGTGGACACTCACATCTATCGCGTGTCGAACCGCACCGGCATTGCGCCCGGCAAGAACGTTCTGGAGGTGGAGAACCGGTTGATGCGCCTGGTGCCAAAGGAGTTCCTGCTGGACGCGCACCACTGGCTGATTCTGCACGGGCGCTATACCTGTACCGCCCGCAAACCGAAATGCGGCGCCTGTATCATTGAGGACCTGTGCGAGTTCAAGCAGAAACGGGATTATCTCTGAATCCGCGGCGTAAAAAAGCCGGCATCTTGCCGGCTTTTTGTTTCAGATGCCAAGCCGCGGTTAGCGCTGACCCAGCATTTTCTCCTTCAGATCCTTCTGAGCCGGCTTATCGGACAGCCAGATTCCGAACAGGGCCTTTTTAAAGGCCAGGTCGCCAACCGTGTCCTTTTGCTCGCCGTTCTTGAGGACCCGCACGCCTTCGCCCGGCAGGTACACCAGATCGAAAACGTCACCCTCGGTGATTTCTTCCTGGAAGACCGCCATAAACTGGTCCACATCCTCCTGGATAGAAGCCATATCGCCGTCGGTGGAGGCCTCGAAACCTTCCAGGGTGGCCTCTGTCATGCGTTCGCTGGTAATCATGCCGGAGATGATGTGCAGAGTGATGGCCTGGGGCTCATCTGCGTTAATCACGGCCTCACCATCGTCGATGGTCTCGGGAACGTACAGACCGCCGACATACAGGTCCATAAACCATTTGGAACGGGTACCTGCGCCATTAAGCGTGAGTTCGGTATCCATGGCGGAATAGGTATCCGGAACATCAACACCTTCCACGGTGAGGGCGGCGGCTGGAGCAGACAGCAGGGCCGTCAGCGTCAGAGACGCAAAACCGGTTGTAAGAGCCTTCTTCATAGTCCTTTCCTTTTCGATCGTTATTATTGACGTGTTTCATTCGTGCACCGGGTTTCGACACCCTTATCCCCGCCCGGTCACGGCATTCTATCAACGGCGCTGGCGGGCGGGACGCGCCCTGGTTCTCATTTGGAGCGATCCTGAAACACAAAAAAGCCGGCCAGGGATTCCCTGGCCGGCTTTGGATCGAAAGAAAAGAAAGACGTTACTTGAACAGCAGGTTTCCTGACAGGCCTTCCTTCTCCAGGATCTCCCGAAGACGACGAAGCGCCTCGACCTGGATCTGTCTTACTCGCTCACGGGTCAGACCAATCTCCTGGCCGACTTCCTCCAGCGTGCTCACCGGGTAGCCCCGCAGACCAAAACGTCGTGACAGAACTTCCTGCTGCTTGTCGCTAAGCTGGTCAATCCACTTCTCCAGGCAGGAACACATATTGTTGTCCTGCAAGAGATCCGCCGGATCCGAAGCCCCTTCATCCGCTACGGTATCCAGAAGCGACTTTTCGCCACCGGCACCAATGGGAGTGTCCATGGAAGCGACGCGCTCATTGAGACCCAACATCCGCTTAACGTCGGCCACGGGCTTATCGACCATTCTGGCGATTTCCTCCGCCGAGGGCTCATGATCCAGTTTCTGGGTCAGTTCCCGCGCTGCACGGAGATACAGATTGAGTTCCTTGACCACATGAATCGGCAGACGGATGGTGCGGGTCTGATTCATGATGGCCCGCTCAATGGTCTGGCGAATCCACCAGGTGGCGTAGGTGGAGAATCGGAAACCCCGCTCCGGATCAAACTTTTCCACCGCCCTGATCAGGCCAAGGTTGCCCTCTTCGATCAGGTCCAGCAGGGTCAGCCCGCGGTTCACGTAACGTCGTGCGATCTTCACCACAAGGCGAAGGTTGCTCTCGATCATCCGTTTGCGGCCGGACTCCTCTCCCTTGCGTGCCAGACGGGCAAAATAGACCTCTTCTTCCGGCGTAAGCAGGGGGGAAAAACCAATTTCGTTGAGATACAGCTGAGTGGCATCCAGCTGCTTTTGACTGGTGAAATAACGTCCCTGGGTGGGGATGTCCTCTTCTACTTCGGCCACTTCTTCGGTGGACTCTTTTTCAACTTTCTCTTCTGCTAACAATTGATCCTCGGCATCGTCCATGTCCGATACACGATCAATGATGATGTCTTCTTGCTCTGCTGACATTTGTCTTGCCCCGCCTCTCAATAATCCTGGATGTTCGCCCGATACTTCTTGTTATTGCGGACGTCTTTGTCTTCACGCTTTTTTCTTCAGGACATTTTGTTGGTCGGCCTGTCATGGCCTTTACCGTTCTTGTTTTTCTTGCGAACGCGGTGTTTTGTCAGTGCCAGGGTGTGCGATCAGGGCAGCCCTCTGACTGCGTCATTCATTAGCGCGGCGGCAGATAATGGACTGGGTCAACCGGATTGCCATTTTTGCGAATTTCAAAATGCAACATGGGTCGTTCAGCGCCACTGCTACCGAGCTCTGCGATCACCTGCCCGGCTTTCACATCCTCCCCTTCCTGCACCAGAATCTTCCGGTTATGAGCGTAAGCACTTAAATAGTGCTCGTTGTGATTCACGATAATCAGGTTGCCGTATCCAAGCAACCCGTTGCCGGCATAGACCACATTCCCGGTGGCCGCAGCTCTTACAGCATCCCCGGCTTGCCCGGCAATATCAATACCTTTATTGACTTTTCCGGATGTTGAATATCCAGCAATTACAGTGCCAACGTGAGGCCAGCGCCATTCAATCCGGGCCACGGTCTGGGTCTGGGAAGCGAGCGGCGCGCCCTTGTTCGCTGCTCTCGTCACCGCAGGTTTGGGTGCCGTGGCGGCTGTCTGTTTTGGAGGCGAAGCACGACTCGCCGTTTTCGGCGGTTGCGATCCAGACGGCTTTTTGGCAGCTGTAGTCTGGCTGCCCGAGGTTACACTTCCGCGAAGATCCAGACGAATCACCTGACCTGCTTTGAGATTCCAGGGCGGGCCAATGCCATTGGCGTCGCCAAGCTCGCGGTAGTCCCGACCATACCGCCAGGCTATGCTGTAAAGGGTTTCACCGGGTTTGACGACGTGACGGCCCCAATAGACCGGGGGATTGTAAATGTCGTCCTGGTAGAGTGCCGGCGTGTTACAGCCGGAAAGTAGCAGCAGGGCCATGAGGGGCAGGAGTGCAAGGCGGCTGGCCAGCACCTTTTTCGCGGGGCGATCAGGCTCTGAGGCACCGGACGGGAACCGCGGGGACGCCGGTGAAACGGCATTGATGAGCCCACGCATGAATCTCACAGGAATAAAACTGACCCAGTTATGAAAAATCCGTATAACCGCTGTCGGTTGTCGAAGCAGTTTCTAAAGTTTTTATAGTAACTTGCTAATATATTGCACATTTTTCTCGCGAAGCCAAGTTACTAACCGACCTCCCTTGTTACCTCCAGAAACATCCGTTTTGTGCGTTAGGTAACACTCTTCGCACACAGTCGCCTCAAATCACCTCGATGGTGCGACCTCTCCATGCCGGGAACCGAGCCACTCCACCAGCAGAACGAGGGCAAAACCGGCCGCCGCCATGAGCAGGGCAAATAGCACCTGGGGATCCTGGCCGGCCTGCTCCGCAAAGGTAGAGGGCCAGATACTCGTCTCATTAAGAGGAACTTGTTCACCGGAGCTGTTGGTACGCCAACTGAGAGTCTCCTTCCAGGGCCAGACCTTGTTGAGCGCTCCAATCATGAAGCCGGTGAGCAAGGCGAGCACGAGATCATGAAAATGGTGGAACGCCCAGGTGATCAGGCGGGCGATGGATAAAAGACCCACCACGCAACCTGCCATAAACAGAAGCAGAATGCCCGCGTCCAACGATTTGATCGCGGCGAGCACGGGCGCATACATACCAATAATCACCAGGATAAAGCTGCCCGAGATGCCAGGAAGAATCATGGCGCAGATGGCCAGCGCGCCGGCACCAAAGAACGCCAGAGTGGAAGGCGCAACCTCGCTGGCAGACAGGGTGGTTATCCACCACGCGATAACAATGCCGAATAACAGCGGAACCAGCAGTGCGGGCTTGTAGTGTCGCACCTGACGCCCGACATGCCACACCGAAGCGACGATCAATCCAAAGAAAAAGCTCCAGATCAGGATCGGGTAGGCTACCAGCATATAGCTGATCCCAGATGCCAGGGTAGCAATACTGGTCAGGACGCCCGCCAGCAAGGCGACCAGAAAAGTTCCGTCACAGGCGTGCCAGAACCGACTGAACCGGCCGCGAATCAAGTCATGGAAAACTGCTCCCGGAACCGCGTTGATAGCTTCCAGGAGGCGGAAATAGATACCGGTGATGAAGGCAATGGTGCCACCGGAAACCCCTGGAACGATATCAGCGGCACCCATGGCGATTCCCCGAAGAAATACGGCTGCAGGGTGGTGGCTGCGTGCAATATCGTTGTCCGGGTTTGGTTTACTTTCTGAAGAGTCGACCATGATTATCGGACAACCCCGCCCAGAAGCGGCACAAACCGGACCGGTTCCAGCTCCTTGTGATCAAAGCGATCTCCCCGCCGGGTTACCTGCACCAGCACCTGATTCTCCTCACCGACAGGGGCAATCAACACGCCACCGTCTGCCAGTTGGGCGAGCAATTCGGCTGGAACTTCAATGGGCGCTGCGGTCACGATAATACCGTCAAAAGGGCCACGTTCAGGCCAGCCCATGCCACCATCAGCATGTTTCAGGAACACGTTTCTGGCGTTCAGTTGTCGCAACCGGTCCCGGGCTCTGTCCTGAAGCGCCTTGATCCGCTCGACGCTGTAGATTTCGGCGAACAGGCGGGAGAGCACCGAGGTCTGGTAACCGGACCCGGTGCCAAGCTCCAGGACCCGTGAGGGCCCGTGGGCAAGCATCAATTCAGTCATGCGGGCCACTATGTAGGGCTGTGACAAGGTTTGGCCGTAGCCAATCGGTAGCGATGTATCTTCGTAGGCCCTATGGGAAAGCGCCTCATCCAGGAAAATGTGCCGTGGCACCTCTCCCATAATCTCAAGTACCCGGTCCGACTCGATGCCGGCTTCCCTGAGGCGCTGAACCAGTCGCATCCGGGTGCGTCGGGAGGTCATCCCGATGCCTTCGAGCTGCGCTGTCATCCCCGCCCCTCCAGCGAAACCTCCAGGGTATCGACCCAATCCCGGAGCCGTGAGAGCGCCTCATGCCGGGTCATGTCGATGTGAACCGGGGTAACCGAGACATAACCTTCACGCACGGCATTAAAATCGGTGCCGGGACCGGCGTCACCGCCGACACCTGCCGCCCCGATCCAGTAACGCTCTTTGCCGCGCGGACAGGTCATCGGGACGGCACCCTCTGCCCGTTCACGGTGGCCCAGGCGGGTCACCCGAATGCCAGCCAGTTCCTCCCAGGGAACATCCGGGACATTCACGTTGAGAATGGAGCGTGGCCCCAGCACCAGGGGACGCTCGTTCTCAAGCAGCACCCGGACAACCCGGGCGGCGGTCTCGTAGTGAAAGTGGCCATCGTTGACGAGGGAGACGGCAATGGCGGGGAGTCCGAGGTGGCGACCCTCGGTTGCTGCTGCAACGGTACCGGAGTAGATAATGTCGTCGCCAAGGTTGGCGTGGGTGTTGATACCCGACACCACCCTGTCGAACGGCTCACGGAACAATCCGTTCACCGCCAGATGTACGCAGTCGGTCGGTGTTCCATCGACCGAACGAAAACCGTTGGGATGTTCCTCAACCGTCAGAGGGCGATTGAGCGTCAGGGCGTTACTGGCGCCGCTGTGATCCCGGTCAGGCGCCACGACCTCAAGCTCACCCAGTCCTTTTAATCCATCAAACAGGGCTATAAGCCCCGGTGAATGAACGCCGTCATCGTTCGACAACAGAATACGCACAGTGTTCTCCGCTAGCCTTGTTGTTCGTTGTGTCGGCCGAGGCTCATGTCCTCAAGCTCGAAAATATCACTCAAAATCGTTGTCGCGTACTGGCCGGGCGAAAGAAAAAACGCCAGCTCCAGACAGTCTTCAGCGACCCACTGCCAGGAGAGGCTCTCCGGTTTTACCGCCAATGGCCTTCGCTCCGGTTTCATCCGGGTGACCGAAAAAAGGGCGGCCAACTCCGGGGTTTGCGCGACAATGCCCCGCTCGAAGGTTTCCAGGGGACCGCAAGCGGTGGTGCCGCCGTCACCCCACAGTGGACCTGTCGCTCCTGACTCGGCCCAGCTGCCATCGTCTACCCGAGCTGCCAGCACCTCATTGAACAGCCAGGAGCGCGCTGCCGAAAAATACAATACGTTTTTCGAGCCGTCGCTGCCAGCTCGCTTTTTGCCACCCCGGCCTTTTCCACCGGACCGGCCACGTCGGTTCAGGGTAGCGGGATCGAGATGCACCGCACGGTCAAGGTTAGCGCCATCATTGCCAAACCGTTGGGGGCCAAAGTAGTTTGGAGCCCCAATATCGCCCAGACGCTCCAGCGCTCGGTCAATAACCTGGTGCTCACCGGAGACGGCCCTCAGGGTAATCGTGAAGCCATTACCCCTGTGCTCCCCGCGCCGCAATTTCCGCGCCTGCCGCGAAACCGCCAGAACCTGCCAGCGTAGGCCAATCTCCCGGATCAGAGCGGTGTCCCGATCCTCGTTTCCGGGACGGTACAGACTGAACCACTGGCGGGTCACAGCATGCCTATCCTTGAGCCCACAGAAACCGACATCAAAGTGACGACACCCGGCGATCCTGGCCAATTCGCGGGCAACATACTCTGTGTTATCACCCACTTTCTCCAGTTTCAAACAAAGATGCTCGCCACTGCCTGCGATTACATCTCCCTCGACGGCCGGGCCGCTTTCCGGCAGCTCCAGCAATTCGTCGACAATGAAATCGCCCGGGGCGGTTTTCAGGCGGCCAGAGGCAATACGACTGCCGCCGGAGGTTGGCCAGTCAAGGCGCCAGTTGCTCAAGATTCCACCGGTTCAAGCAGGCAGATCGCCTGGCAGGCAATGCCTTCGCCGCGCCCGGTAAAACCCAGCTTTTCCGTGGTGGTGGCTTTCACGCTGACACGACTGGCCGGCACACCCAGATCTTCGGCAATGTTCAAACGGATGGCATCGATCTGGGGCGCCATCTTGGGAGCCTGGGCAATGATTGTGGTATCCACGTTAACGACGGAGAAACCCTCGTCCCGGACCCGGTTCACAACCCGACGCAAAAGGTCCCTGCTGTCGGCCCCTGCCCACTCGTCACTGGTGTCCGGGAAGAAATGCCCGATGTCGCCAAGCGCGGCAGCGCCCAGCAATGCATCTGCCAACGCATGCAGCAGGACATCACCATCAGAATGAGCCTTGAGCCCGTGGGAATGCGGAATGCTTACGCCGCCAATAATCACAGAGTCGCCTTCGCAGAAGGCGTGGACATCGAAGCCCTGACCAATACGCATAATGTGCTCCGGAACACTCCGAAAGTTCAGAATTGGCTCAGAATGAAGCCTGCCAGTGCCAGATCGGCGGGCACGGTGATCTTGATATTGTCCGGCCGCCCTTCAACCAGCACCGGCATGTTACCGGAAAACTCCACCGCGGAGGACTCATCGGTCACCGGAAGCTCTCGGGCAAGAGCTGCCTCCAGAGAATCAACAAGAACACGATAGCGAAACATCTGGGGCGTCAGAGCCCGCCACAACCCCGTGCGATCAACGGTCTCAATCACTTCCGGGAGTTCAGCAGTACCGGCTTTCTTTAAAGTGTCGGCAACCGGCGAGGCAAGCAGCCCCCCAACCGGATGGCTGTAGAGCCGGTCAATCAGATTGGAAAGATCCCGGGTATCAAGGCAGGGCCTCGCCGCATCGTGCACCAGAACCCAGTCGTCATCTTTCACCTGTTCCGCCATGGCGTGCAGCGCCGACAACACCGAACCAGCTCTTTCGGAACCGCCGGTACAGGTCTGGATTCGGCTATCGCCGCTGGCTTCGGTATCCGGCCACCAATGGTCGGCCGGGTGCAATGGCACCATGCAGCCGGAAAAAGGCGCGGAATCCATGAGTCGGGAAAGGGTGATGTCGAGAATGAAACGCTCGCCAAGCCGAAGGTACTGTTTCGGTTGCTCAGCCTGCATACGCTGGCCGATGCCGGCGGCAGGAACAATCAGCCAGAGTCTCGGAGCAGGCATAGACAATCAGTTTTCAACAACCAGGAAAAAGGTCTCGTCGTCTCTTATCAGGCCGAGGTTCATTCTGGCCCGTTCTTCAACGGCGCCCTGCTCGTTACGCAGATTCCTGACTTCCGCATAGAGACGTTCATTGCGGGTAGCTAGCTCGGCATTTTCTTCACGTTGCTCGGCAATGGACTGCTCCAGAGCCCATACCTGCGCAAAGCTGCCCTCCCCGACCCACAGGCGCACCTGCAGCAGGAGAATCACAACCACCATTAAGGTCCAGAGCAACTTCATTGCCGATTCCGTTCAAAATTCAATCAATCAAAATACCAACGCCGGACGTTGAGTATAGACCTTAGAGTAGATTAGCAACAAATTCTTCTAACTGCCTGTACAAAAAGGCCATCATGTCCGGAATTTCGCCCAGAACACGATGGCCTTAACAGTTTTTCGCCAATTACCGGCCAGACACTCTGCCAGAACCGGTGGGATCAGTCGATCAGCCCTGCCCTTTGATTTCGCTCAGGCCGCGGTAAGGCGCCTTACCGTCCAGCGCTTCTTCGATGCGCAGCAGCTGGTTGTACTTGGCAACACGATCCGAACGGCACAGGGAACCGGTCTTGATCTGGCCGGCGCAGGTCGCCACCGCCAGATCGGCAATGGTGGTGTCCTCGGTTTCACCGGAACGATGTGAAATCACGGCAGTGAAACCGGCATCCTGGGCCATCTTGATGGCATCGAGGGTTTCGCTCAGGCTGCCGATCTGGTTGAACTTGATCAGGATGGAGTTACCCACGCCCTTCTCGATACCCTGCTTCAGGATTTTGGTGTTGGTCACAAACAGGTCGTCACCGACCAGTTGAACCTTGGCGCCCAGTTTGTCGGTCAGCACCTTCCAGCCATCCCAGTCGCTCTCGTCCATGCCGTCTTCAATGGAGACAATCGGGTATCGCTCACACAGACCTGCCAGGTAATCGGCAAAGCCCTCGGAATCGAAGCTCTTGCCTTCGCCGGACAGCTGGTACTGGCCATCCTTGTAGAATTCGGAAGACGCACAGTCCAGGGCGAGGGTCACATCGGTACCAAGCTTGTAACCGGCCTTCTCGACCGCTTCCTGGATAACCGCCAGCGCCGCTTCGTTGGAGGGCAGGTTGGGAGCAAAACCACCCTCATCACCGACCGCTGTGTTCAGGCCCTGGGCCTTAAGCACTTTTTTCAGGCTGTGAAAAATCTCCGCGCCAACACGCAGGGCTTCAGAGAAGCTCTTGGCGGAAACCGGCTGAACCATGAACTCCTGGATATCAACGTTGTTATCCGCGTGCTCACCACCGTTCAGAATGTTCATCATCGGCACCGGCATGGAGAACTGGCCAGAGGTGCCGTTGATGTCTGCAATGTGCGCATACAGCGGCTTGCCCAGGGAGATAGCTGCAGCCTTGGCCGCCGCCAGGGAAACTGCCAGGATGGCGTTGGCGCCCAGGTTGGCCTTGTTCTCGGTACCGTCGAGGTCCAGCATGATCTGATCCAGGGCACGCTGATCAGCTGCATCTTTGCCTACCAGTGCATCACGGATCTTGCTGTTCACGGCTTCCACAGCCTTCAGAACACCCTTGCCAAGGTAACGGGATGCATCACCATCACGCAGTTCCAGGGCTTCCCGGGAACCCGTGGAGGCACCAGAAGGCGCGCAGGCGCTGCCGACGGTGCCGTCTTCCAGGATAACGTCGGCTTCTACTGTCGGGTTACCGCGGGAATCCAGAACCTCACGGCCCTTGATGTTGGCAATCTTGGTCATTCTTCTCTGTCTCCAAGTTCATGTTCAAATTCGGGAGTCAGAGCGAGAGGGAACGGCCCTCTACATTTTCGCAGGGCCGTTCCCGCTCGCTCCCATAGTCCGCGTAAAACGCCAACACCGCCAATCAGGCGGTGTCGATAGGTTTAAAGCTTTTTACCAGATCATCCACAGCTTTCACCCGCTGCAGGAAGGGCTCAAGCTGGCTCAGCCGCAAAGCACAGGGGCCATCGCACTTGGCTTTGTCCGGGTCCGGATGGGCCTCAAGGAACAATCCGGCCAACCCCTGGGACATACCCGCCAGCGCCAGGTCAGTCACCTGGGCACGTCGGCCACCGGCCGAATCCGCGCGTCCGCCGGGCATTTGCAGGGAGTGGGTCACATCGAACATCACCGGTACGTTCATGGCTTTCATGATGCCAAAGCCCAGCATGTCGACAACCAGGTTGTTGTAGCCGAAGCTGCTGCCCCGCTCACACAGGATCACCTTGTCATTGCCGGCTTCCTCGCACTTGGTGATGATGTGCTTCATTTCCTGGGGAGCCAGGAACTGGGCCTTCTTGATGTTGATCACCGCACCGGTTTTCGCCATGGCGACCACCAGGTCGGTCTGGCGGCTCAGGAAAGCCGGCAGCTGGATGATGTCGCATACCTGCGCTGTGGGAGCGGCCTGGGCCGGCTCGTGGACGTCCGAAATAATGGGAACACCAAACTTGCTTTTGATGTCCGCCAGAATCTGCAGCCCTTTCTCAAGGCCTGGACCACGAAACGAATTCACCGACGAACGGTTGGCCTTATCAAACGACGCCTTGAAAACGTAGGGAATGCCGAGTTTACCTGTGGCCTCAACGTAGGCCTCGGCAACCTCCATGGCCAGCTCCGGCGACTCGAGGACGTTCATGCCACCAAAGAGCACAAACGGCTTGTCGTTGGCGACGTCGATTCCCGAAACGTTTACAGTGTTCTGCGCCATGCTCAGGATCCTTTCTTGCAGGCCAGTGCTGCCTCAACAAAGCCTTTGAACAACGGGTGGCCGTCCCTGGGCGTGGAAGTAAATTCCGGATGGAACTGACAGGCGACAAACCAGGGATGATCCGGCGCTTCAACCACTTCGACCAGACGACCATCGGTCGAACGACCTGAGATCTGAAGACCGGCCTCTTCCAACTTTGGCAGGAAGTGGTTGTTGACCTCGTAACGATGGCGATGACGCTCGCGAATGGTTTTCTTGCCATAGCAGTTGGCAATGGTGGAACCTTCGGTAAGCACGCAATCCTGGGCGCCGAGACGCATGGTCCCGCCAAGATCAGATTCTTCCGTACGCTCTTCGCGCTCTCCGGTGGAATCCAGCCATTCGGTGATCAGGCCCACCACCGGCTCCGGCGTGTGCTCGCGGAATTCTGTGCTATGAGCGTCGGTCAGGCCGGCCACGTTCCGCGCGTATTCAATTACAGCAACCTGCATACCCAGGCAGATGCCAAGGTAAGGCACCTTGTTCTCACGGGCATACTGAACCGTGCGGATCTTGCCTTCCACGCCGCGCTCACCGAAACCGCCCGGCACCAGAATCGCGTCGGCACTGGCCAGCGCACCGGTGCCATCACGCTCGATGTCTTCGGAATCGATGTAGTTGATATTGACCTTGGTGCGGGTCTTGATGCCGGCGTGCAGCAGGGATTCGATCAGCGACTTGTACGCGTCGAGAAGCTCCATGTACTTGCCAACCATGGCAATGGTCACTTCCTGCTCGGGATTCATCAGTGATTCAACAACGTTGTCCCACTCACTGAGGTCCGCAGGACGTGCATCCAGGCCGAATCGTTCGATAACGAGCTGATCCAGGCCATGCTCATAGAGCATGCGAGGAATGGCGTAAATGGATTTGGCATCCTGGAGAGGAATAACGGCCCGCTCTTCGACGTTGGTGAACAGGGCAATCTTGCGACGTGAACTGGCGTCCACCTCGTGCTCGGAGCGGCACAGCAGGATATCCGGCTGCAGGCCGATAGAGCGCATTTCCTTGACCGAGTGCTGGGTGGGCTTGGTCTTGATCTCACCCGCAGTGGCAATGTACGGAACCAGGGTCAGGTGCATGAAAAGTGCACGCTGGGGACCGACTTCAACCTTCAGTTGGCGGCAGGCTTCTAGGAACGGCAGGGATTCAATATCGCCTACCGTGCCACCAATCTCGATCAGCGCTACGTCGGCGCCAGCAGCACCTTCAACGACCCGGCGCTTGATCTCGTCAGTGATGTGGGGGATTACCTGCACAGTTCCCCCCAGGTAGTCGCCACGGCGCTCCTTGCGGATTACTTCCTCGTACACCCGACCGGTGGTGAAGTTGTTGCGCTTGCTCATCGGGGAGCGGATGAAGCGCTCGTAGTGGCCCAGATCGAGGTCTGTTTCCGCGCCATCCTCGGTGACAAAAACCTCACCGTGCTGGAACGGGCTCATGGTGCCGGGGTCCACGTTGATGTACGGGTCCAGCTTGAGAATAGTGACCTTCAGGCCGCGTGCCTCGAGGATCGCAGCCAGAGAGGCTGATGCGATACCTTTCCCCAAGGAGGACACGACACCGCCGGTGACGAAAATATAACGCGTCATGCAGATTCCGTGATTGTCTGGTTCGGTGAAGGAGGGAGATTGTCATCTCAAGATGGGACGCCAGACTACCAGAAAGGCCCCATTGACTCAATCACATTCCCGCTCTATGACCAGCCGCCAACCGGCGGCATGGGCGCCTCCCGAGTATTGTTCAGAACACCATAAATCGCCAATGGCAATGAGCTCTGCTGCGCCCTCTGAACCCGCGAAAACCAGCGGCAGACGGGCCCTTTCCCAGGGTGGAACGCCGACTTCCTGCAGCCATTTCTTGAGCGAACGGGACGGCCCATCGGGACGGAAACGGACCCGCTCGCCACCCTGCCTCGTAAATATCCGTATTGGCGGCAACGACTGTTCCGGGGTAACGACAGATTCCAACCTGAGGGACCACTCTCCCCACGCCACGCCCTCCCCCGGCTCGAGATCGACCGGAGCGTCCGGTAAAGGGCCGCGGTCGGGAACCAGGCAAAGATCACCCTGGAAACGTCGCAGACTGAAACCGTCGGACCGGAACTCCGGCTCCCGATCCTCTGCGGCAAACAGCAGGTCCCGAATGACCTGCTGCCAGTCACCAGGGGTGGGCGCATGAAACCCGCGTTCCCGTGCCCACCAACGGACCAGATTCTTCTGCTCCGCCAGAGGCAGTGTTTTCAGGCCATCAACGGGGAGACGGTCCCGGTCGCCGCCGATTGCCTGCCACTGCAAAGCGGCCAGTTTGCGGTTCAGCGCTTCGCTCTCGCCACAGGATTCCGCCGTGTGCCGCAGCCTGCGATTCAACCCCGGCCAGCGATCCCGCAAGAGCGGCAACACAGTGTGACGGAGGAAATTCCGGTCAAATCGCTGGTCGGTATTGCTGGGGTCATCAACCCATGACAGGCCAGCGACCCTGGCCCAGCGCTCGAGTTCGGCCCTCTCAAACGCGAGCAGGGGCCGGACGAGGGTCGCGGCGCCCAGCTCACGACTGGCCGGCATGCCCGCCAGCCCGGCCAAACCGCTGCCCCTGAGCATCCGGAACAGAACGGTTTCCGCCTGGTCATCCCCATGGTGAGCCATCAAGACCAGGTCGCCCTTCCCGACCAGCGCCTCGAGGGCGGCATAGCGAGCCTTGCGGGCAGCTTCCTCTATACCCGCACCCGAGCTACGACCACCATCGACGGTTACCCGCTCAACCACAAGCGGCACGCCAAGTCGCTCACATTCACCGCGACAAAACGACTCGGTATCCGATGCATTGGGTTGAAGCTGATGATTGATATGGATCGCCCGGACAGCGCCGGAACAGCCATGGCAGTGGGCTGCCAGGTGCAATAACAGGGTGGAATCGAGGCCACCGCTCAGGGCGACCCAAAGACGGGCGTGATCGGGGAGTTCTCTGACCGGGGCACACAGGGCCTCCGGCCAGTGGAATCCGGAACCGGGCTCAGCGCCCGGTGTCATAGCGGGTCAGCCGCTCGTAGCGGCGGGATACCAGCTCATCCAGTGGCAGGCGGCTGAGCTCAGCGACGCCTTTCGCCAGAACCTCTTTGAGGGATTCCGACATTTTTTCAGGGTTGCGGTGAGCACCGCCGAGGGGCTCGGTTACCACGTTATCCGCCAGCCCCAGATCTTTAAGCCGGTCAGCCGTAACACCCATGGCCTCCGCCGCCTGGGCAGCGTATTCGGCACTTTTCCAGAGGATCGACGCACAGCCCTCTGGGGAAATCACCGCGTAGGTGGAATACTGCAGCATGTTCAGCTGGTCACAGACACCGATGGCCAGCGCGCCACCGGAACCGCCCTCACCGATCACCGTGGAGATAATGGGTGTCTTGAGGCGGGACATCACGGCCAGGTTGAAGGCAATGGCCTCACTCTGCCCACGCTCTTCCGCACCAATGCCGGGATAGGCACCCGGCGTGTCGATGAACGTGAGAATGGGCATCTTGAACCGCTCGGCCATTTCCATCAGGCGCAGGGCCTTGCGATAGCCCTCAGGGCGCGGCATACCAAAGTTGCGCTTTACCTTGTCCCGCACTTCCCGGCCCTTCTGGTGACCAATCACCATTACCGGCTTGTCGTCCAGCCGGGCAGTACCCCCTACGATCGCCAGGTCGTCTGCATAACGGCGATCGCCGTGCAGTTCATCGAAATCCTCAAACATGGATTCGATGTAGTCCAGGGTGTAGGGCCTGCGGGGATGGCGAGCCAGTCGGGCAACGTCCCAGGGTTTGAGATCGGAGAAAATGCTCTCTGTGAGGCTGACGCTCTTTTTCTTCAGCCGGGTGATCTCGTCGGTGATATTGATGTCGGTGTCATTGCCAACCATCCGAAGCTCTTCAATCTTGGCTTCCAGGTCGGCGATTGGCTGTTCGAAATCCAGATAGTTAGGGTTCATGATGTTCCATCATTTTTTGCCAGGCGGGAAAATGCTCCGCCAAACCAGAATTTACACAAAGATAGCAGCGCCCGGTCAGTGGCTAAAGCGGACATTGGTATGAGTCCGCTATCTGACAAACTTTTAATTTTCAGCTTACTCAATCATAGACCAGTTCTACCGACTGGTCGCCTACGAGGTAACGGAGCTCCAGTAGCAGGTTGTCATCCGGCTGCACCCGCCAGGATTCACCCAGCTCGATCCGGGTGGACGCCTCGGGGCTGCTGTACTCAATCCAGACCGGACTGCCATCACAGCGGAACGGCCTCAGGGTGGTGTCCAGTTTCTCCAGCAGTCCGTTCTGCAGCTGATCGGCGTGCAGGTTGAGCTTCAACCCACGGCTAAACTGCTGACGAGCGCTCGCGACATCCATCACCGAGCTCACCCGCATCTTCATCTGGCCGGAATAGTCGTCGTGGCTCACCTGACCTTCCACCACAATCACCTGGTCAGATTGCAACAGCTCCCGATTTTCAAAGAAGGCTTCCGAGAACAGGGTCGCCTCTATCCGCGCGCTCCTGTCATCCAGCGTAATGAAACACATGGTGGAACCGGTGCGGGTTTTCATGGTGCGCTGGGCAACCACCAACCCGGCGACGCGCTGGGGTGACTTGTTCGGCTTCAGATCGGCGATGGAGGACCGGACAAACCGCCGAACCTCTTTCTCGTATTCATCAAACGGGTGGCCGGTGAGGTAAAGCCCCAGGGTATCTTTCTCCCCTTTCAGCCGCTGTTTTTCGGGCCACTCGCGCATGCCGGCCACGTCCTCGTAGGGATCGCCACCATCACCGGCCTCGAGCATTTCGCCGAACATATCCATCATGCCGACGGACTCGTTACGGGATTGCTGGCCGGCCTGCTGCACGGCCTTATCGATGCTGGCCATCAACTGAGCCCGGCTGGCGCCAAGCTTGTCCATGGCGCCGCACCGGATCAGCGCTTCCATGGCGCGCTTGTTGACCTTTTTCAGGTCAATGCGTCGGCAAAAATCGAAAATATCCTGATAGGGCTCGCCATCGCCACGACCTTCCACGATGCTCTGAATCGGGCCCTCGCCCAGGCCTTTGATAGCACCGAGGCCATACACAATCTGGCCTTCGTCGTTGACGGTAAAGGTGTATTCCGAACGGCTGACGTCTGGCACCAGAAGATCCAGTTTCATGTTCCGGCACTCTTCTACCAGCGTGACCACCTTGTCGGTGTTCTGCATATCGGCAGTCAGTACCGCGGCCATGAATTCTGCCGGGTAATGGGCTTTCAGCCAGAGTGTCTGGTAGGACACCAGTGCATAGGCGGCGGAGTGGGATTTGTTGAAGCCGTAGCCGGCAAACTTCTCTACCAGGTCAAAGATGTTTTCGGCCAGGGTCGTGTTGATCCCGTTCTGCTCACAGCCATCCAGGAAAAACTGCTTCTGCTTGGCCATTTCCTCGGGCTTTTTCTTACCCATGGCGCGCCGCAGCATGTCCGCATTACCAAGGGTATAACCGGCCATCACCTGGGCGATCTGCATGACCTGCTCCTGGTACAGGATAACCCCGTAGGTGGGCTCCAGAACCGGCTTCAGGCCTTCATACTGGTAATCCGGATGCGGGAAGGACATGGGTTGGCGGCCGTGCTTACGGTCGATAAAGTCGTCCACCATGCCCGATTGCAGCGGCCCCGGCCGGAACAGGGCCACGAGGGCGATCATGTCTTCCAGTGAGTCTGGCTGCAGACGGCGAATCAGGTCCTTCATGCCCCGGGATTCCAGCTGAAACACCGCCGTGGTTTCCGCTTTCTTGAGCATGTCGAACGAGGGCACGTCATCCAGCGGAATCTCGTTGATGTCGAGCGGCTGCATGCCCTTCTTTTCCCGGCGTGGATTGATCATGTTCAGCGCCCACTTGATGATCGTGAGCGTCCGCAGGCCCAGGAAGTCGAACTTCACCAGCCCGGCGTCTTCCACGTCGCCCTTGTCGAACTGGGTCACCAGGCTTCCGCCCTCGTCGTCGCAGTACAGGGGCGAAAAATCGGTGATCTTGGTGGGCGCGATCACCACGCCGCCGGCGTGTTTACCGGCGTTCCTGCACACCCCCTCGAGCTTCAGGGCCATTTCCCAGATTTCCTGGGCTTCCTCGTCGTTCTCAAGAAACTCGACCAGCTGTGGCTCCTGCTCCAGAGCCTTCTCAAGGGTCATGCCCGGCTCGAACGGAATCATTTTAGACAGCTTGTCGGCCAAGCCGTAGGATTTGCCCTGGACCCGGGCAACATCCCGCACAACCGCCTTCGCGGCCATGGTGCCGAAGGTAATAATCTGCGACACCGCCTCTCGTCCGTATTTCTGGGCGGTGTATTCGATCACCCGGTCCCGGCCCTCCATGCAGAAGTCGACGTCAAAGTCGGGCATGGAAACCCGTTCCGGGTTCAGGAACCGCTCGAACAGCAAGTCATACTCTAGTGGATCCAGGTCAGTAATCAGCTGGGCGTAGGCCACCAGCGAGCCGGCACCGGAACCCCGGCCTGGCCCCACGGGCACACCGTTGTTCTTGGCCCACTTGATGAAGTCCATCACGATCAGGAAGTAGCCCGGGAACCCCATCTGGATGATGATATCCAGCTCGAAGTTCAGGCGCTTGTAGTAGGCCTCGCGTTTGGCATCGTATTCCGGATCGTCCTTGCTGAGGGTCTTGGCCAGCCGCTCTTCCAGCCCCTCCTCGGAGACCTTCCGGAAATAGTCGTCCATGGTCATGCCATCGGGAATCGGGTAATTGGGCAGGAAATACTCACCCATCCGAACCTTCACCGAGCAGCGCCGGGCAATCTCCACGGTGTTCTCGATTGCTTCTGGAATGTCGCTGAACAGCTCGATCATCTCATCGGCGCTGCGCAGGTACTGCTGGTCACTGAAGCGGCGATCACGGCGCGGATCATCCAGGGTACGACTCTCACCGATACAGACCCTGGCCTCGTGAGCCTCAAAGTCTTCCGCCTCCAGGAAGTGCACATCGTTAGTGGCAACCACCGGAAGGCCAAGAGCACCGGCCAGCTCAACACTCAGGTGCAGGCAGTCTTCGTCTCCTGGACGACCGGT
This sequence comes from Marinobacter sp. CP1, assembly GCF_001266795.1. Taxonomy (NCBI): domain Bacteria; kingdom Pseudomonadati; phylum Pseudomonadota; class Gammaproteobacteria; order Pseudomonadales; family Marinobacteraceae; genus Marinobacter; species Marinobacter sp. CP1. Next base: position 3,774,941 of record NZ_CP011929.1, on the reverse strand, counting down.
GCGCTGTAACTCGAGGTAGTAGCTATCCGGGTACAAATCCATCCAGTAACGGGCGCGCTCGCGGGCCAATTCCGTTTTGCCCGCCATCAAAGCCTTGCCCACATCGCCCATTCTCGAACCAGAGAGCGCAATCAAACCGTTCGGCCGAGCCTCAAGCCATTTGCGCTGGATGATCGGCTTGCCAAACCGCTGCCCCTCGGTATACCCCAGGGAAATGATTTCGGTGAGGTTGAGATAACCGTCGTTATCTCGCGCCAACAGCGTGATGCGGAACGGATTCTCGGGCTCGTCGGGATTTTCCAGCCACAGATCGGCGCCAATGATGGGTTTGACGCCCGCGCCCATGGCCGCCTTGTAAAAGCGAACCAGCGAGCACATGTTGGATTGCTCGGTAAGGCCAACAGCCGGCATGCCCAGCTCGGCAACGCGCTTTATCAGCGGTTTAACCCTGACCAGGCCATCCACCATGGAGTATTCGGAATGGACGCGGAGGTGTACAAAAGTCTGCGACATAACGTCAGGTTATTCCTGCTGTGTAATTCAGTTGGGGCGGCCGGCTCAACCGCCGATCACGGCCCGGAGTTCTTCTTCGGTCTGGGGTCCAAAACGGGTCTCGACCAGATCGCCGCCCGGATTAACCAGAAAAGTGGCAGGCAGCGCGACCGGTAACTTCCAGCCGAACCCCGGCCCTGGATCGTCCGCCAGCATGGTAAATTCAATCCCCATACGCTCGCCCAGTTCGACCAATGCGTCGCCCCGCACCCCATCAAAATTGACGGCTAGTACGGTAATGTCGGGCGCCTTGTCCAGCTCATTGAGCTCGGGAATTTCTTCGAGGCACGGTTTGCACCATTCCGCCCAGTAGTTAACCAACACCCACTGGCCGCGCAAGGTGTCCCAGTTCAGTTTTGTGCCTTCTGCCCGCTCAAGCTCGATTTTCTGGCAGCCGGACATCGCCAGAATGAGCAGCGCCACGGCCAGAACATGCAGGCCGGAACGCCTACGGACAGAATCAGGGTACTGCACTGGAAAACCTCCTGTTAGACTACCGGCCACAGAAATCGTGGACTCCATTCAGACAATCAGGCACGAAGATGACAGAACCCACCCGGATTTTCCACAACCCTCGCTGCTCGAAATCCCGCCAAACCCTTGAACTGCTTACCGAACGGGGAATTGAGCCAGAGATTATACGCTACCTGGAAACACCACCGACAGAGCAGGAGCTCAAGGATATCCTGAACGCACTGGATCTTCGCCCCCGCGAACTGATGCGCACGAAAGAAAAAGAGTATAAAGAACAGGGCCTGAACAGCCCCGACCTGAGCGACGAACAACTCATCGCCGCGATGGTAGCAACACCGAAACTGATTGAACGACCGATTGTGACCGCCAACGGCAAAGCAGCACTTGGCCGGCCACCGGAAAACGTTCTCTCGATCCTGTAACGCCCAACAATCTCCTCCAGCCAGATCAGAAGGATCTCTGAAGATGTCCGATCAATTGCCCTATGTTCTCGTGCTATTTTACAGCCGCACAGGCCAGACTGCGGAGCTGGCCAGCCAGATTGGTCGTGGCGTGGCCCGGGTAACAGGCATGGAAGCGAGGTTGCGGGCGGTACCGCCGGTTTCACCGGACACGGAAGCGTCCCTGCCCGCAGTTCCGGACTCTGGAGCGCCTTACGCCAGCAAATCCGATCTCGCAAATTGCGCCGGTCTGGCCATCGGCAGCCCCACCCGCTTTGGCAACATGGCAGCGCCCCTGAAGCATTTCCTCGACACGACCGGCGACCTCTGGCTGAGCGGAACCCTGGAAGGCAAACCGGCGGGCGCGTTTACCTCTACCGGCAGCCTCCATGGCGGGCAGGAAACGACTCTCATGACCATGATGATGCCGCTGCTGCATCATGGCATGGTGGTCTGTGGTCTCCCCTACTCGGAGAAGAGTCTCGGCGAAACGGACACCGGTGGCACACCCTACGGCCCTACCCACTGGGCCGGAACCGGCGAACAGCAACCCCTGAGCACGCATGAGAAAGCCCTGTGCCAGGCCTTCGGCGAACGTCTGGCGCGACTGGCGCTGAAACTCGCTGACTGATACGCGACCGGGCGCAGGACGTACTTTGCTTTACACTTACCGACTCCGGAACACACTATGCTGAACAACCCGAAGGCCCGCATCACTGTGCGGGCGACGATCGCCCTTTACATCGGCGTGCTTGCCACCCTGCTGATTACCACGTTCTACCCGGCTCCCGTCGAGGGTGTTTCAATACCCCTGATGCTGGCGGTGAAACTGGTCCCGCTTCTGCCCTTTGCGGTCACGGTCTTTCGCGGTCACAATCGGGGCTATATCTGGATGTCCTTCGTGGTGATCTTCTACTTCACTCAGGCCGTTGTTTCGGCATGGCTGAGCGAAGGCGCCCCGGGGCCGGTCATTTTGACGGTACTGACCTTCCTGTTGTTCACTGTTGCCATGATTCACCTGAAGGTGAACCGGCCGGTGGCAGACGGAAACACACCCTGAAGACCTGGAACTGACCCTCTATGGCTGACACAAGCAACTCCGGAACGGTGCAGCGGCCACCCGCGCCGCCCAGAAGTACCCTGACCCTGAGAGATGTTTGCACCGCGCTTGTTACCAGCGGGGAAATCAGCCAGGAAGACGCAGAGCGGGTGTTGTCGGCCAACCTGGGCGCGGCAACCGGCGACGGACAGAAAGGCAGGCGCCACCCGCTGGAACTGGTGGCGATTGCCGCGCTGACCAGCCAGAAGAGCGGTCGTACCCTGGATCTGGATCGGCTGACTCACTGGCTGGCCGACTGGGCGGGGCAACCCTATTACCATATTGATCCCCTCAAGATCGACACACCCGCCATTGCCCGGGTGATGTCTTACGCCTTTGCGCAGCGCCATGGCATCCTGGCCGTTGAGATCGGCGCCGATGAGGTGCTGATCGCCAGCGCAGAACCTTTCAAGAGCGATTGGGTGCAGAACCTTCAACAGGCCGTTCGCAAGGATATCCGGCGCGTTGTCGCCAATCCCGAGGATATCCGCCGGTACACCGTGGAGTTCTACCAGCTCGCCAATTCCGTCAGCAAGGCCAGCGGCAGCCAGGGCCCGGGTGTTGCCGGCAACCAGAATTTCGAGCAGCTGCTCGATCTTGGCGCCAGCGAACATCCGGACGCCAATGACCAGCACGTCGTCAAGATTGTCGATTGGTTGCTCCAGTACGCCTTCGACCAGCGCGCCTCGGATATTCACATAGAGCCCCGCCGCACGGTCACCCAGGTCCGGTTCCGGATCGACGGCGTTCTGCACAACGTTTATGAGTTCCCCGAGCATGTGGGCGTGGCGGTGACCAGTCGCCTCAAGATCCTCGGTCGCCTGAATGTGGCGGAAAAACGCCGCCCCCAGGACGGTCGTATCAAGACCCGCAAACCCGACAACCGGGAGGTGGAACTGCGTCTGGCCACCATGCCGACTGCCTTTGGCGAAAAGATGGTCATGCGGATCTTTGATCCAGACGTGCTTTTGAAGTCCTACGAGCAACTGGGATTCGGCAAGGAAGACCGCCAGCGCTGGCAGGAAATCACATCCCGCCCACACGGCATCGTCCTTGTCACCGGGCCCACTGGTTCCGGCAAGACCACGACCCTGTATTCGACCCTGAAACAGATTGCATCGCCCGAGCTAAACGTCTGCACCATCGAGGATCCCATCGAAATGGTGGAGCCGGCGTTCAACCAGATGCAGGTTCAGACCAATATCGACCTGACCTTTGCAGCCGGCGTAAGGGCGCTGCTGCGTCAGGACCCGGATATCATCATGATCGGCGAGATCCGCGACCTGGAAACGGCGGAAATGGCCGTGCAGGCTGCCCTGACAGGCCACCTGGTGCTATCGACCCTGCATACCAATGACGCCCCGAGTGCGATCACCCGAATGATGGAACTGGGCATTCCGCCTTACCTGATTCGGGCAACGGTACTGGGCGTGATGGCACAACGGCTTGCCCGAACTCTGTGCCCCCATTGCAAGGCGCCCGGGCCCGCGGACGAACAGGCGTGGCAGACCCTCACCCGGCCCTGGAAAGCGCCGGTTCCAAAGCAGTTCTATCAGCCCGTGGGTTGCCTGGAATGCCGGAACACAGGGTATCTTGGCCGCGCAGGGGTTTATGAAATTATGACGCTGTCTGGCGCATTGCTACGACAGATCACCGATCATTGCGAGCTGGAGCAGCTCAGGCTGGATGCCTACAAGGAAGGCATGAAATCCCTGCGCTTGAGTGGTGCACAGAAAGTGGCCGCCGGCCAGACAACGGTGGAAGAGATTCTGAGGGTGACGCCGGAAAGCCAGCGCTGAATGAGGGTCAGGCTCCCGGGCGCAATCCGCACTGGCCCAGTAATTCCTGCCAGGCTTTGGTGTGGGCCATCATGGCCACGTCCAGTTCCCGCCACAGGCTGGCCTCGGCGCTCTGTGAGAGATGCCGCTCATACCAGCCGGCGAAACTTTCTGGCATGACCGCCCGCTGCATTTCCGCCAACTGCTCGAACGGCTCGATGAGCGCCACCCGTCCCTGGGTCACAGTGCTCATATAGGGTTGGATCTTTTCGATATAAACACTGAAAAACATACTCTGAACAATATCCGACTGGTTGTTCGGCTGGCCGTTAATACACAGAGGCTTGCCCTCAATTCTCTGCCTGAGCAATGCCGTCCCGTCCTTCAGCCTTGCAGTCAGAAGAAGCGCGCTGTTGATCAACTGACCGGCGCGGTATTCTGCCTGCCAGCGCTGATGAACGTCGCCGGCAAAGTCGAGGGAAACCGCCAGATCTTCAGAGTACAAACGGGCCACTGCTGCGTTCAGGCTGTCGATATCAAGGGCGAGATCAGACACCGGATTGCCCTCTGGCGCGACGGGATAGTCACCCTTGGCCAGGGTAAACAGTTTTTCGATTTCTTCGACGCCCCAGGTGGCATTCCAGATAGCAATGGGCAGGGATTCAAGCTTGCTGTCGATACCACCGGCAAGCTCTTCGGCAAATTCTTCATCTTCTATATCCGGCAGACAGTCCCTGGCCGCTTCGATAAACCGGATTTCATAACGAAGGCGGTTCAGGGGCTGCATAACCCGCCCCATCACCGAGTTTTTCTCACCAACAACGTACTGGAGTTCACAGCCGTAGAGCGATAGAAAATCGAGCATTCCCATGTCCAGTTCGGGCATGGTCAGCACACGGTCACGGCGGCGGGGAAGCTGGCTGGCGGAGGGAATGTCAGAAAACTCGGGATCGGCTTCCAACACGCGGGCCACCCGCTCCACATACTCGTCCATCATGGGACGCGCATCCGAGAACGGGTCGCAACCGGCAATAAGCACGGCGAGAACCGGCGCAAAGATTCTGCAAATTCCGGTCCCGGGCATTCATTCCTCCTGCGATGGCGTTAAAAAGCCCTGGGCCTAGCGCTTTTGCAGCAGGGTATCGACCTCCGCAAAATCACTGGCAACGAAACGTTCGGTTTCCGGCAGATCTCCCTCGCGAACAAGCCAGGCAGTTTGCATGCCGGCTTCCTCGGCTGCCTCCAGTTCAGCTTCCACATCAGACAGGAACAGCACCGTGCAGGCCTCGACGCCCAACTCAGACAGAATATTCCGGTATGAAACGGTCTCTTTCTTGCCACCGATACGGGTATCGAAATAGCCCGAGAAAAACGGCGTAAAATCGCCTTCCGTGGTAAAACCGAAAATCAGCTTCTGGGCTTTCACCGAACCTGATGAATATACGAACAAACGCAGCCCCCGATCATGCCAGCGTTGAAGGTAGTCGGCTGCGTCAGCATAGATGTGACCTTTCAGCTCTCCCTGCTGATATCCCTGCTCCCAGACCATGCCCTGCAGCGTCTTAAGAGAGGTTTCCTTGCGGTCTTCCCTGATCCAGGTTTCAAGCACTTGGATCAGCCCTTCGACATCCTCACGCGCAACGCCTGAAACCTCGGCCACTGCGTCCAGTTGCTCAGACACAGCCGGGCTGTCCTGATGCTGTTCACGGACAAAACGCGGCAGGTGCTCGCTGGCATAGGGAAACAGGACATCGTGCACAAACGAAATAGAGCTGGTGGTGCCTTCGATATCCGTGAGCACAACCCGGATCATTCGGCCGCTCCTGCCAGCGCCTCATAGCGAGGCAGGCGACCGGCGATGTCTTCACCGGTAAAGTCCGCCACCCAGCCCTCGGGGTTGGTGAACAGGCGAATGCAGGTAAACGCAGGCTCCGGGCCCATATCAAACCAGTGACGAGTGCCATCGGGCACACTGATCAGATCGTTTTTCTGGCACAGCACGGCGAAAACCTCGTTGCCGAAGTGCAGGTAAAACAGGCCCTGGCCACGGACAAAGAAACGAACTTCGTCTTCACTGTGGGTGTGCTCATCCAGAAACTTTTGCCGGAACGCGTCTTTCTGCGGATTGTCCGGGTTCAGGCTGATCACATCCGCGGTCTGAAAACCACATTCGTGCTTCAGTTTCGAGACTTCCTCGCTGTAGGCCTCAAGGATGTCTTCCTGGGATGCGTCAGCCGGCAGATCTTTCGTTGGCCACTGCTCATAGCGCACACCGTGGCGGGCCAGAAGCTCCCGTATTTCTTCAGGATTCCCGGTCACTTTGCGTGCCTTTTCGGGCTGGCTCTGGTCGAAAATACTCAGGGTAGTCATGGGCGAACCCTCATGGTTTCAAGCTCACATTCAAACAGGAATTCAAAGGCCTCGACATGGCGCAGGCAATCGGCCATGGTTTTGCCCCAGGTGTACAGGCCATGGCCACGAATCAGGTAGCCTGGCTGTTCCGGATGCTCCCGGAACCATTCGCGAGTTTGCTCCGCCAACGCGTCGATGTCCTGGGTGTTGTCGAACACCGGAACCGTCAGGACTGATTCGTGGGTCTCAACGCCGGTAAACGCCTTCTGCAGCTCATAGCCTTCCAGCGCCAGTGGCTGGCCGGGCTCAAGCAGACGACTGAGCACCGTTGCCTTCACCGAGTGGGTATGCAGAACCGCGCCCACCTCGGGAAAGACCTCATACAGCACCGTATGCAGCCTTGTTTCTGCAGAGGAGCGACAGTCGCTCTGTACCGGCCGGCCGGCCAGATCGACCACCATGACATCACCCGCCCCCAGCTGCCCCTTGTGACGGCCTGAAACAGTAATGGCGATGTGTTCGGCATCGATGCGGGCAGAATAGTTACTGCTGGTTGCGGGCGACCAACCCTGCTGGTACAGGAATCGACCGGCTTGCACAATCGCATCCGCGGCGACGGCGTATCGGGTTACATCAAACACGAGTTCTCTCCCGGGTTTCAGAGCGCTTGGGACACTCCCATGGGCGCCATTATAGGGACGAACCAGCTCCTCGCAAATGATGCCGTGCGGCAATCAGATCGGCGACAATGGAGACAGCAATTTCTGCCGGTGTCTTGCTCGGAATATCAACACCAATGGGAGCTCGCAGGCGTTCGAGTGCCTCTTTTTCAAGCCCCAGAGATGCCAATCGTTCCCGCCGGGCTTCCGAAGTTCTTTTCGACCCCATTGCGCCTATGTAAAAGGCACTGGAGTGAAGAGCTGCAAGCAACCCCATATCGTCGATGCGCGGATCATGGGCGAGGGCCAGAATACCGGACCAGGCGTCGCCAAACTGTGTCGAAATCAGATCATCGGGCAGGCGCCGGTCCAGGGGAATCCCTTCAAAACTCCAGCCGGCGGCGAAGGCCTCCCTCGGCTCACAGAGGGTGACAGCAAAATCCGCCGCGGTCGCGAATTCAAAAACGTAACGGGCGACTTCGCCCGCACCGATCAGCAACAGCCGGCACTCGGGCTGCAAAGCATGAAGAAGCTGTTCACCGTCGAAGTGGACCGCGTTACCGGCCCGGGAGACAGAATGCTCCAGCGTCGGAGCCCCGTTTATCGGCACGCGACGAACCACCGGTTCGCGATCGCGCAAGGCAGCCGCCAATGCCTGAACGTGATCGAGACCCATCTGGCCCCGGAAGGGTTCAATCAGAAGCCGTATCCGGCCACCGCAAGGCAGCTGGAAATGATCCCGGTCATCATCGGTGATTCCATAATCAACGAAAACCGGATGTTCCGGCCCGTCTTCCGCTGTGCGCCGGAGCAGATCCTCTTCCAGACAGCCACCGGACACCGACCCGCTCCAGTGACCGGATTCTGCAATCGCCAGCCAGGAGCCGACCGGACGCGGCGAGGAGCCCCAGGTGTCCACTATGGTGCAAAGCCAGGCTCTCTGACCTTCCGCCAGCCAGTGAGACATTCTGTCTAATACGGTCTGGTGGCCAGTAGCGACCGAATAGGCGACGCTTGAATCAGGCATTGGCTCTCAATGGCAGGCTACGCTGCCGCTTTCCATTGAGCGCAAACAGGGCATTACCCAGGGCCGGGATCACCGGCGGCACGCCAGGCTCGCCGACTCCGGTCGGCGACTCGCTGCTTGCAACAATATCCACCAATACCTCAGGACGCTCGTACTGCCTCATTAGGGGGTAGTCGTGGAAATTGCTCTGCTGGACCTCGCCATTCTCCAGCGTGATTTCTCCATAAAGTGCCGCGGTCAGCCCAAACAGGATACCGCCCTCGATCTGGTCCTCCACGATACGGGGGTTAACGACCTGGCCGCAGTCCACCGAACAGGTGACCTTGTATACCCGGATCGCACCATTCTCGACTCCGGCTTCCACCACCTGGGCAACGTACGTTCCGAAACTCCGGAACAGGGCGAGCCCCCGGGCCCGCCCTTCTGGCACAGGCGACTGCCAGTCGGCCAGCCTGGCAACCCGGTCAAGCACTTCAAGGTGCCTCGGCTCGTGGGCAATAAGGCGACGACGGAACTGGTAAGGATCCTCACCTGCCTCATGGGCAAGTTCGTCCATGAAAGTTTCGACGGCAAACCCGTTGTGGGAAAAACCTACCGAACGCCACCAGGTAATCGGAATGCCGGGATCGGTGTGGGTATGACGGATATCAACGTTGGACACCCGGTACGGATACTCGATGGCACCCTCGATTGCGGAGAAATCCTTCGGCGTCACAATGCCTTCGGCCATCAGGCCGACACTGCCCAAAGTGTCGTACATGAACTTTGGAGCCCACGGATACTGGGCAGGCGCCGCATTGCGGACATACCAGTCCAGGATCTGAGGACCAACAATCTGGTGATGCCAGCCTGTCAGCTCGCTGCCCGCGAAGCTGGCTTTCATACGGTGCAGCATGGCAGGGCGATAGAGATCGTGACGGGTGTCCTCTTCACGGGACCAGATGACCTTAACCGGCCGTCCGACCCGATAGGCCACTGCCGCCGCTTCTTCGATATAGTCCTGAGTCAGTCGACGGCCAAAACCGCCGCCGAGAAAGGTCGTATTGATAGTGATATCGTCGGGGCCAAGATTGGTCACCCGGGCTGCTGCTATCCGGCCAAGGTCCGGCGCCTGTGTAGGGGCCCACACCTCCATGCCGTCCTCTCGGTACCAGGCCGTGGCATTCATGGGCTCCAATGTCGCGTGGGCCAGGTAGGGCTGGGCATATTCCGCTTCCACCACCCGGTCGCCCTCCTCCATGGCACTGGCAAAACTGCCCTCACTACGCTCGGACTCTCCGGGATCGTCATCGGCGGCGGCGCGGTAGGAGTCGAACACGTCGCCCGTAGACAGAGACACGGCATCCGAAAAATCCCAGTCTATCTTGAGCGCGTCCTGAGCCTTCCGGGCACGCCAGTATTTGTCGGCAACAACGGCCACGCCACGCTCGATCTCAAAAACATCAAGCACACCCGTCATTGCACGGACCTGATCAGCGTTGAAGTCCCGAACGCGGCCGCCGCGTCGGGGAGAGCGTGAAACAACGCCGTACACCATGTCCGGAAGATCGACATCAATCCCGTAAACTGCGGTTCCCGTGGACTTCGCCCGGGCATCGAGTTTGCCTCGCTGCTTGCCAATGTATTTCCATTCGCTCTGCGGCTTGAGCGCTATGTCACCACGCAGCACTTCTTTGGCGGCCAACTCAACCAACTGGCCATAGGCCATGGAGTCGATACCGTTCGGGTGCACCACCCTGCCTTCACTGGCGCGACATTCGGTTGCTTCGACGTTCCATACACGTGCTGCCGCCATAACCAGCATTTGCCGGGCTTCCGCTCCGGCCGTTCGAAGCGGCTCCCAACTGGTCGCAACACTGGTGCTACCGCCTGTCAGTTGCAGCTTGTACAGAGGATTTCGATACTCCGGCGCCACAGGTGCAAAGCGTGGGGTGATCCGCTCCGGCTGGATTTCCAGCTCTTCGGCAATCAAAGTGGTCAACCCGGTGTAAGTTCCTTGCCCCATTTCGACCCGGGCCAGGGTGAAGAAGACTTCATCATCGGCAGTCAGTTCCAGCCAGGCATCGGGACGCCATTCGCCCGTGTCCGGCTCATACCCCGTCTGGATTCCCGCGCAGCCCGGCAACGTTATTGAAACCATGAGGCTCCCGGAGGCCCCGGCACTGACCTTGAGGAAATTTCGTCGATTCATCGCCATGTTATGCGGCCCCTCCCTGAGCGCCGTCTGACGTATCAGCGACGACGGATTCCACGGCTGCAATGATCCGCGAGTAGGTGCCGCATCGGCAAAGATTGCCTGTCATGGCCGCAACAATTTCCTCACGTGAAGGCGCCGGATTGCTGGCCAGAAGGTGGGCCGCACTCATGATCTGGCCCGACTGGCAGTAGCCGCATTGAGGAACGCCGTGTTCTATCCAGGCATCCTGCAGTGCATGAAGACGACTTCCCTCCCCCAGGCCTTCAATCGTAACCACATCACCACCCGCGGCCATTTCGACCGGTGTCGAGCAGGAGCGCACAGGCTGCCCGTTCAGGTGAACTGTGCAGGCACCACAGAGGCCCGCGCCGCAACCGAATTTAGTTCCCTTGAGCCCCAGCTCATCACGCAATACCCATAGAAGAGGCGTATCCCCTTCAATGTTCAGCGACCGCTCGTCGCCATTGACTGTCAGGCTCACGGCCATCCCAACCCTCTCCTTTACCTGTCTCCGGTGTTGTTTCCGGATTTATTATTGTCGCTACCCCTATGGCAGATACCAGAGTCCTATCTGACGACTTCTTCGCCATCCTTGTTAACCCAGATCTTGCGTTCGCCGGACTCCATCTTGCCGTTTGAGTCCCAGACCTCCCGATCCGTTGTGGCCTCTTCAACCTTGCCGTTGTCGTTCCAGATAACTCGATCCTTACAGCCCGCCAGTGCCAGTACGGCGAATACAACCAATACAGCTTTTTTCACGACGATAACCTCCGTTCAGCCGCCACCGCGGCTCGTGTTAAGGAATACCTGGGATTGGCAGCCCTAACGGCTGCCGTGGAGTTCACGATTATGCTGCTTATCCCGGTCACTCTTTCGCACCATGACATAAACAGCCCCCGTACCACCATGGTGTTTCTGGGCCGAATGAAAGGCCAGGACATCGTCCAGCTCCGGCAACCATTTGGCGAGGTAGCTTTTCAACTGGGCGATACCATCAGGATTACGCTCGCCCTTGCCATGAAGAATGATGACCGACCGCAGGCCATAGCGCACGCAATCACCGATGAACCTGAAGACTTCGCGACGGGACTGCTCAACGGTCATACGGTGCAGATCAAGGCGCGCTTCGATCGGATACTGGCCCAGCCGGAGCTTTCGAAATACGCCGTGCTGGATGCCTGGCCGCTGCCAGCTCAGGATATCGTGGGCCGTAAGCGGCTCTACCATGTCGGAAGTCAGGGGATTGGTGTCCCGCGCGGGCTTTTCAACAGCCGCCCGCTGACGTTCCAGATGACCTGGCGTCAGTTCCCGGGGCGTTGTCACCTCGGCCCGGTTGGGCTTGCGGATACGCCGGACGTCTTTCATTTCCTCAAGGAAGCTGAGGCGCTCTTCTTTGGTAGTCATGGCGTTACAATTAATGACCTGTTTCAGAGACCGACTTTACCACCTGGGTAACCGGCCTTAAAGAAAACTGATCTATGTCAGACTTATTGCGACCAAAATCGTAGGGCAACAGATGCTTTGGCTACACTACACTTCAGACGGACAATAATAACCAGCGAGTGACGACGGACATGGCCTCAGCGCACCAGGAAAATGACCGCCCGCAGAACATCCGCGCCATCATGACGTTTTTGCGGGAACACGCGCCTTTCTCCAGCATGGATGACTCCCATCTTGCGCATTTCGCGGAGAACGCCTCCATCCAGTTCTACGCCGATGGCGATATCGTGCTGTCTCCGGATCAGGATGTCGTTAAACGATTTTACGTGGTCAAACAGGGGCGGATTCGTGGCGAGCGCCACAACGACAAAGAAGACCGCACGGAAACGACCTTCGAGATCAGCCAAGGCGAGTGCTTTCCCCTCGCCGCCATGATCGGCGAACGGCCAACCAGAACCCTGCATCGGGCAGACGGCGACACCTTCTGCCTCAGCATCGGGCAGACAGCGTTCGTTACACTCTTTGCTGAAAGCGAACCTTTCCGGGATTTTTGCCTGCGGGGCGTCAGCAGCCTGCTCGATCAGGTGAACCGGCGCATACAGTCAAGTGCCATGGCCTCAATCGGGTCCAGCACGTCCCTCGATACGCCACTTGAACGCTATGCCCTGCGCAATCCGATTGTCTGCTCGCCCGATCTGCCGGTGCGTAAAGCCGTGGCCCGAATGCACGAAAACAACGTCGGCAGCATTATCGTTACCGATGAAAACCGTATCCCGACCGGCATTTTCACACTGCGGGACCTTCGCACCATGATCGCCGAGGGCACCGGCCCCCTGGATACACCCATACAGCAGGTAATGACCAAGAATCCCTGCTGCCTTCCCTCCCATGCGGATGCGTTCGAAGCTGCCATGCTGATGGCGGAGCATCATTTTGCGCATCTTTGCGTCATCGACGATGACCGTAAACTGATTGGCGTGGTTTCGGAACGAGACCTGTTCTCCCTGCAGCGCGTGGACCTGGTAAACCTTGCCCGCACCATTGGCACGGCCACCCACCTGCGCACCCTGGTCAGCCTGCGAACAGACGTATCACGCCTGGTGGATGCGATGCTCGCCCACGGCGCCGACTCCGGGCAGGTGGTCAAGATCATCACCACGCTCAATGATGTAACCGTCCGACGGGTCCTGGAACTGAACATCAAGAAGAACGACCCGGGCATTCCCTTCACCTGGCTGACGTTTGGCAGCGAGGGCCGCCAGGAGCAGACCCTGCTGACCGACCAGGACAACGGCATACTGTTCCAGACGCCGGAAGGGATGACCGCCGAACAGGTCCGGGAAAAGCTGTTGCCCTTTGCGCGAAAGGTAAACGACGAACTGGCCGAATGCGGCTTCACCCTGTGCAAGGGCAACATCATGGCCAGCAACCCGAAACTCTGCTTGAGTGACAAGGAGTGGGACGACTGGTTTATCCGGTTCATTGATGCCTCCACGCCCCAGAACCTGGTGTATTCCTCAATTTTTCTTGATATGAGGGCTATCTACGGTCCAACCGAGCCGCTGAACGATCTTCTGGACAAGATCCTCACGCGGATCCGGAAAAACGCCCTGTTCCAGAAAATGCTTGCCGGGAACGCGTTTCAGCGGAAGCCGCCGCTCACCATGTTCCGCAATTTCCGCTATATATCCGAGGGCAACAAGCACTCACTGGACCTCAAGCGTCAGGGCCTGGCGCCGTTTGTTGAGGCAGTGCGGGTTTTCGCCCTGGCGAATGGCGTTGAGACAGCGAACACGCTGGAGCGCATGGATGAGCTGGCGAAAAAGGGCGTCTTCGATCCGAAAGATGCCAACGCCTGGAAGGAAGGTTATAGCCTGATCCAGGCGATCCGCATGCGGGCCCACCAGGAAATGCTGGCAAAGGGAGAGGAGCTCACCAACTACATCGATCCCGACGATCTGAACCCACTCGACCGTCGAATCCTGCGGGAATCTTTCAGGCAGGCGCAGCGGTTGCAACAGAAACTCGAAGTTACCTACCAACTCTGACCTTCAGGCGCGAGACATGCTGGAACAGATCAAACAATGGATTGAGCATCGCCGGGGCGGAAAAATCGGCAGCCACGATCCTGGCAATCTGCCCAACCCGAAAACGCCGGGAGAACAGTTGCTTACGGACTGCCGTCTGATCGTGCTGGATCTTGAAACCACGGGACTGAACCCCTCCAAGGACGAGGTGATCGCTATCGGGGCCGTCGCCATCCGCGGCGGCATTATCCATCTGGGCGACCAGTTCGACCTGATCCTCAGGCGTCCGGAGCTCGACATCCGCGAAACCGTGCTCATTCACGGGATCGGGCCCGAGGCGCTGACCCAGGGGCACGAAATCGAGGATGCCCTTCTCTATCTTCTTGAGTGGATGAACGGCGACCCGATCCTGGCCTACCACTCGGCGTTCGATCAGAAATTTCTGGAAAAGACCCTGAAGGCGCAGCTTGGCTATACCCAGCCTCATACCTGGATGGACGTGGCCGACCTGATGCCTGCATTTTTTCCAAACACCAAGACCGGTGGCAAAGGACTCGACAACTGGGCCGATTATTTCGGCCTTGAAGTCAGCGAACGTCACCACGCCGCTTCCGATGCTCTCGCTACAGCCGAGCTTACCCTGGTCGCACTTAATAAGGCGCGGTCGGAAGGGGTAAAAACACTCAAAGGGCTTTACGACAAGCTCCATTATCATCGGCGCCTGCAAAACATGCATCGTTTCTGAATCGATGCCTGGCGGAACATCGCATTTATAGACCGACGTCACGCCAAATTACTGAGAATTAGACCTTTTGCCAATATCTATAAATCGCTTGACCAGTAAAGTCAGTAGGGACAACTAGTCGGAGAAGTACTTATATGAATAATAAATTCTCTAACAGAAGTGCCTCACCAAAAACCCACCCAACCTCCACAACAACAAAACAGGAGTGATCCTATGTCAGCAGGTCATAGCTACGATGCTGAAGCGTACTGGAAGGCGAATCTGCGCCTGATATTCGGGAGCCTGATAGTCTGGGCCCTGGTGTCTTACGGCTTTGCAATTCTGCTCCGTCCGATGCTTGCCGGTATTCCGATTGGTGGTACTGATCTGGGCTTCTGGTTTGCCCAGCAAGGTTCCATCCTCACGTTCATCGCTCTGATCTTCCACTACGCGTGGCGCATGAACAAGATCGATGAAAAATTCGGCGTGCACGAGGAGTAAGAACGAATGAGCCAATTTGCCATTAACATCATTTTCGTAGGGGGCTCATTCCTCCTCTACATCGCAATTGCTATCTGGGCCAAGGCCGGAAGCACGAGTGACTTCTACGTTGCCGGCGGCGGTGTTCATCCGATCACCAACGGCGCAGCAATCGGCGCCGACTGGATGTCCGCGGCATCGTTTATCTCCATGGCAGGTCTGATTGCTGCCGGTGGCTACGCCAACTCCACCTTCCTTATGGGTTGGACTGGCGGTTACGTTCTGCTGGCCATGCTGCTGGCTCCGTACCTGCGGAAGTTTGGCAAGTTTACGGTTCCCGAGTTTATCGGCGACCGTTTCTACAGCAAGAATGCCCGCCTCGTAGCGGTTATCTGCCTGATCGTAGCGTCTGTTACCTACGTAATCGGCCAGATGGCTGGTGCCGGTGTTGCCTTCTCCCGCTTCCTGGAAGTTGATTCCACCGTTGGCCTCATGATCGCGGCTGTCGTGGTCTTCATCTACGCAGTTATGGGTGGCATGAAGGGTATCACCTACACCCAGGTTGCACAGTACTGCGTGCTGATCATTGCCTACACCATTCCTGCGGTGTTCATCTCCCTGCAGCTGACCGGTAACCCGATTCCAGGTCTGGGTCTGTTCTCGACTCACGTGGATTCCGGCATGCCGATCCTCAGCAAGCTGAACCAGGTTATCACCGACCTCGGCTTCAATGAGTACACCGCCGATATCGACAACAAACTGAACATGGTTCTGTTTACCCTGTCTCTGATGATCGGTACCGCAGGCCTTCCACACGTTATCATCCGCTTCTTCACCGTACCCAAGGTGGCTGACGCACGCTGGTCCGCAGGCTGGGCGCTGGTATTCATCGCCCTGCTGTACCTGACTGCGCCGGCGGTTGCTTCCATGGCTCGCTTGAACCTGATGACCACCATCTACCCGGACGGCACCTCAGCGGAGCCCATCCAGTACGATGAGCGTCCAAACTGGATCAAGGAGTGGGAAGTAACTGGTCTTATCCAGTTCACCGACAAGAACGAAGACGGCCGTATCCAGCTTTACAACGACAGCGAAGCCTTCGCGCCTACGGCTGAAGCCCGCGGCTGGAACGGCAACGAGCTGGTCGTAAACCGGGATATCCTGGTACTGGCCAACCCGGAAATCGCCAACCTGCCAGGCTGGGTCATCGGTCTGATCGCAGCGGGTGGTCTCGCAGCAGCACTGTCCACAGCGGCCGGTCTATTGCTGGCGATCTCCTCGGCGGTCAGTCACGACCTGATCAAGGGTTCCATTAATCCGGCGATCTCGGAAAAAGGCGAGCTGCTCGCAGCACGGATATCGATGGCTGTGGCAATCGTTGTCGCCACATGGCTTGGTGCGAATCCTCCCGGCTTCGCGGCACAGGTTGTTGCATTGGCATTCGGTATCGCCGCTGCATCCCTGTTCCCGGCACTGATGATGGGCATCTTCTCCAAGCGCGTGAACAATACCGGTGCCATCGCTGGTATGCTGAGCGGTCTGACGTTCACCCTGGTATACATCTTCGTGTACAAGGGCTGGCTGTTCATCCCGGGTACAGCTAACCTGCCAGACACTCCTGAAAACTGGGTGCTGGGCATCTCCCCGCTGTCAATCGGCGCGGTTGGTGCAATCGTCAACTTTGCGGTAGCCTTCATTGTATCCAACGCAACTGAAGAACCGCCCGTTGAGATTCAGGAACTGGTTGAAAGCGTCCGTTACCCACGTGGTGCCGGTCAGGCTCAAGACCACTAAGCAACATCTCAGCCTGATTTGTTCGATGAACTGACAGGTTGATACTGAACGGGCTTCCTCAATGAGGAAGCCCGTTCTTTTTTGAGGAAGTCATAATATGTTCTGGACATTTGTCGCTACTGTAGTTTGCGGCCTTGGCGCTGCTGGTATTGCACTGGGTATTCGCGCCGCCACTCGAAACAAAGCCCCGAAGTGGATCATCCCCGTTTTTGCCGGCGCGGGCATGCTCGGCTATCTCATTTACATGGAATACACCTGGTTCGACCAGAAAGAAGCACGTCTGCCGGACGAAGCGGTGGTTGTGAGCACCGAATCCGACGGCATCCTGTGGCGCCCATGGACCTTCGTGCTCCCTTACGTCACCGCATTTTCCACGGTCGACACCAAAAGTATCAGCCGTGATACCAGCAGCGAAGACATCGTCCGGTTTACCCTCTATCGCTTCGAGCAGAAGATGACAGACGCGGTTTCTCATCGCGTTCACATCATTAACTGTGCGACCCGGGAACTGGTACCTCTGGGATCTGACGGAAGCCCGCGAGTGGATAACCTTAAACTGCTCGAGCCCGGAGACCCCCTGTATGAAACCGTCTGCGCCGAGTGATAACTCGTTAGCGTGATGCACCAACCTGCTGATACTGTCGGGAACGCGTAACCATGATTAGTGCCTGGCTGCTGGTCCTCATTTCCATCACCTACATCTCGATCCTGTTCGTGATCGCCTGGGCCGGCGACAAACACCCCGGGTTATATCGCAGGCGCCTGGCACGCACGCACATATACGCACTCTCCCTGGCAGTCTACTTCACCTCCTGGACTTTCTACGGCGCCGTTGGACGCGCCACCCAGGAGGGTCTGGGGTTTCTCCCCATCTACCTCGGGCCCTTGCTGGTCTTCGTGTTCGGTGCGCCCTTGCTGCGCCGGATCATCTATATCAGCAAGCGCAATAACAGTACCTCCATTGCCGACTTCATCGCCTCCCGGTATGGCAAATCCCAGCTCCTGGCCGCAATGATTGCAACCTTTGCCCTGATCGGCAGTGTTCCCTACATTGCGTTGCAACTGAAAGCCATTGCAATGGGCTTCAACGTGCTCTCGGCTACCGGAACAGGCTATGAAGAGCTGAGCACGGCGGCCTGGAGTGACTCCGCGTGGTACATCACCCTTGCCCTGGCGGTCTTTACCGTTCTGTTCGGTACCCGACACCTGGAATCCACCGAGCATCATCGGGGCATGATCCAGGCCGTGGCCTTCGAATCACTGATCAAGCTCGTGGCTTTCGTCGCTGTGGGGCTGTTCGTTGGCTACGGGCTCTATGGCGGGTTTGGCGATCTGTTTGAACGGGCTCGGGACGCCGACCTGATCGGCACCCTGACCACCGATGGTATCGAAGCGCCGGCATTCATTACCCAGACACTCATTGCCATGCTCGCGATCATCTGCCTGCCCCGGCAATTTCATGTCATGGTGGTTGAAAATACCGATCATCGGGACTTCGAGATTGCCCGCTGGGCTATGCCGATCTACCTGATCGTAGCCAGCGCCTTTGTGCTTCCTATTGCCGCTGCGGGCCTGCTGTCGCCCGAGGCCTCTGCTGGAAATCCTGACATCCTGATACTGCAGCTGCCGATCATGGCAGGCGAGGAATGGCTGGCCATACTGGCGTTCCTCGGTGGCGGGTCAGCGGCTGCAGCCATGGTAATCGTGTGCTCAGTGGCGATTGCCACCATGGTCAGCAACGAGATCATCATGCCGGCCCTGCTGAAATTTTTCCGACCGGGCATGAACCGGCGCACGGACCTCAGCTACCTGCTCCTGAGTATCCGCCGGGTCGCTATCTTTGTGGTGCTGCTCACCGCCTATGGTTTTTATCGGATGGCCGGCGAAGACTACAGCCTGACGGCCTTCGGCCTGCTGTCATTTGCGGCAGCGGCGCAGTTCGGGCCGGCGCTGGTAGGCGGCATTATCTGGCGCCGGGGCAATTACATGGGCGCCGTCTGGGGCCTTGGCCTTGGTTTCCTGATGTGGTGTTACACCCTGCTACTGCCGGCACTGGCCACCACCGGTTGGGTCAACGACACACTGATTGAGCAGGGAATCTGGGGACTGAACTGGACGCGCCCCACTGCCCTGTTCGGGTCCGAGCTGGACCAGACCAGTCACGGCATTATCTGGAGCCTCGGCATCAACACTTTGGTGTACATCGTACTTTCGATGCTGACCCGTCAACGTGTCCGAGAGAAGATCCAGATTGCCTCCTTCTTCCACGATCCGCAGCCCAAAGCGGAGACCGCGCAGCATCAGAGCTGGCAGGGCGAAATACTGACATCCGACCTCCAGGCGCTAACCGACCGGTTCATGGGTGAAGAACGCTCGGAAACCATTTTCCGGAATTACGAACGCCGCAACGCCATCCGTTTGCACCCGCACCGCCCGGCATCGGCGCACCTGATGAAATACATCGAGCGCCAACTGGCCTCGGTGATCGGCGCCTCCACCGCCAGGGTGGTCCTGGAATCGACCCTCACCGGCCGGGACATGCAGATCGAGGATGTGGTCAGCATCGTCGACGAAGCGTCCCAGGCCATGACCTTCAGCCGGGAGTTGCTCCAGTCAGCGATTGAAAATATCAGTCTGGGCGTGTCTGTGGTTAACCACCAGCAGCAACTGGTGGTCTGGAAC
Source organism: Marinobacter sp. CP1 (assembly GCF_001266795.1). Classification (NCBI taxonomy): domain Bacteria; kingdom Pseudomonadati; phylum Pseudomonadota; class Gammaproteobacteria; order Pseudomonadales; family Marinobacteraceae; genus Marinobacter; species Marinobacter sp. CP1. Next base: position 3,755,213 of record NZ_CP011929.1, on the reverse strand, counting down.
CACCGATATCTGGAACTGTTCACCTACCCGAAGGGCTTCGTCAGGGTCGGTCGGCCTGTTGAAGATCTGATGCGCTATAACCTTACCAATGCCAATCTATCTGCCCGCCGGATTGATGAGATCGTCGTCGATCGCTGCACGAGCATGCGGGAGGGACGGCCGATGTCCTACGAGCGCCAGAGACCGGATGGTACGGTGTTACGCATCGATGGCAGCCCGATACCTGGTGGTGGCTATGTCACCACGTTCCAGGACATCACGGCCATGCGCAGAACCGAGCAGGCCCTCAAGGAGACCAACATCTACCTCGAGCAGCGGGTCAAGGAGCGCACCCAGGAGCTTCAGGTCATCAATGAGCAGATGCTGAAGGCCAAATCGGTGGCAGAACAGGCGAACCAGAGCAAGACACGCTTCCTAGCCTCTGCCAGCCACGACCTTCTCCAGCCCCTGAACGCAGCCAGACTGTTTACCTCTGCTCTCGCCGGGAAAGCAGATGACGGCGAGATGAAAGATCTCGTGGACCACATCGACAGCTCTCTCGGGGCTGCCGAGGAAATCATCAGCACCCTGCTGGATATTTCAAAGCTGGACGCGGGTGCGTTGGAGCCCGATATCGGGGTCTTCCCCGTGAACGAGATCATGCGCCACCTGGCAACCGACTTTTCAGCAATCGCCAAGGACCAGAACCTGGAGCTGCACGTTGTGCCCAGCACGGCCTGGATCCGATCCGATTCCAAATTGCTGCGTCGTGTGGTCCAGAATTTCCTGTCCAACGCCATACGTTACACGCCGGAAGGCAAGATTCTGCTCGGGTGCCGGCGTCTGAAAGGCTATATTCGTATAGAAGTCTGGGATACCGGTCCCGGTATACCCGAGGACCAGCTGGCACACATTTTCGAGGAATTTCGTCGGTTTCAGCATGGCCGGGATAAAAAGGGCCTGGGGCTCGGTCTCGCCATCGTTGACCGTATCAGCGGCATGCTGAACCACCCGGTCAGCGTCCATTCCGTCCAGGGCCGAGGCAGTGTCTTCGGTATCACCGTGCCAACAGCGGCTCCGGAACAGAACGAGACCACCGCTGCCAAGCCCGCATCGGGCTCACGCAGGGTATCCAACCTCGGAGGCCTGCATTTCCTGTGCATCGATAACGATCCGGCTATCCTGCAGGGCATGGTCGCGTTGCTTGGGAACTGGAAATGTGACGTAACGGCCGCCGAAAGCCTGGAAGACGCCATGGAAAAACTGGAAGGGAATCGGCCTGATATTATACTTGCCGATTATCAGCTAGATGATAACAAGAACGGCCTCGATGCCATGGACAGCATTCGCGGTGCTCTTAATGCCAACATCCCGGGCATACTCATCACCGGTTATATGGCGCCTGAAGTTCGGGAGGATGCCATCAACCGGGGCTACCAGATTCTCTACAAACCGGTGAAACCGGCTGCACTGAGGGCACTGGTTAACAAGCTACTGAAACAGAAGCGCTCATGACCGACACCAAAGCGGACGCCAATCCTTTCGGCAAACTCAACTATCTCGTGATCGATGACTTCGAAAATTTCCGGTTGTCCATTCGCCAGATGTTGCGCAGTTGTGGCGCTGACTCTATCGAGCTGGTCTCCAATGCCAGTCAGGCCATCCAGCACTGTACCTACAATCACGTGGATGTCGTGTTGTGCGACTTCAACCTGGGAGAGGGCAAGAATGGCCAGCATATCCTCGAGGACCTCCGGTATAAAAAATTACTGAAGCGCTCATCCCTGTTCCTCATGGTAACAGCGGAGACTTCCAAGGAAATGGTCATGGGGGCGAGGGAGTACCAGCCCGATGCCTATCTGACCAAGCCCATCAACCGGGCTGTACTCGAGAAACGTCTTAGCGCCCTGATCAGCCAGCGCAACACACTCATGCCCATCAATCGGGAAATCGACCGGGAAAACTACCCGGAAGCCATTTCGCTCTGTCTCCAAATGCTGCCCCGGCAGCCACGTTACAAGACCTGGTTAATGAAAACCCTGGGCGACCTGTATTTCCAGCTCGGGGACCTGGCGCACGCGCTCAAAACCTTCGATGACGTTCTTGCACAACGGGAATTGTCCTGGGCAAGGCTCGGACGCTGCAAAGTCCTGCTCGCCAATCGAAGCTTCGACCAGGCTGTTGAAGGCCTGCGAGAGCTTATTGCAAATCATCCGGACTACATGGAGGCCTATGACCTTCTGGCAGAGGGGTTCGAACGGCAGGGCCGGCCGACACAGGCACAGCAGGTACTGGAGAAAGCCATAGAGCATTCCCCCAATGCCCTACTTCGGCAAAAGCATCTTGCACAGCTGGCCGGCTCCAACCAAGATCTCGAAACATCATCCGAGGCCTGGCAGCGCACAATAGAGCTTGGCACCCACTCGATTCACGACAATTCAGAGCATTACCTCGCCTTGGGCCAGGCACTTTCCGACCTCAGCGAGGGCAATCTTGAAGAAGAAGGCAAAGAAAAAGCCAGGGAAGCACTGACCGTTCTCAAGAAGATGGAAAAACGATTCGAGGCCGAGGAAGGTATCAGTTTGCGGAGCCAGATCGTCCAGTGCCGGGTTTATGCGGGACAGAGTCAGGATAAAGAGGCGACCGAAATCCTCGAGAGGATCAGACCGAAACTCGACAATGCCGCAGCCCTGGATGCCGCAACGGGTCTTGATTACGCCAAGACCCTGTTTCGACTCGGACATGAAAGCGACGCCAAAGCGCTATTACGAGAGATGTCAGAGCGGTTCAGCAACGAGCCTGACATACTTCAGAAGATTGAAAGCCTCCTTGATGAGCCCGTAGGGTTCCGGCAGAAAATCAAAGCCCGAACCCTCAACCGGGATGGCATAAAAGCGTTCGAAGCCGGGAACCTGCAAGAAGCCGTGGAGATCTTTTCAAAGGCTCTGGAAATCGTCCCGGACCACGCTGCCCTGAACCTTAACCTGGTTCAGGTGCTGATGAAGGAGAATGACAACAGTCCCGGTAACGCTGAGCTCCTCAAACGCTGCCAGACTTGCCTGGATCGCCTTGCAGGACTGCCGGAGCAACACCGCCAACATCGGCGCTATATCGCCTTACAACGAAAACTGAAGGGGCTGATGGTATGAAAGACCAGAATATCGATTTTTCCATGGTGCTTGCCTCAGCCGTTCACGATATGAAGAACTCGCTTGGCATGCTCCTTAATTCCCTCGACGAGCTTCGCAGCGAGCACGAGGAAAGCCTCGGGGAATCTTCCCGCTTCAATACCTTGCAGTACGAAGCCGAACGGATGCACAACGATCTGGTGCAACTCCTTGGTATCTACCGGCTTGGCGAGAACAACCTCTCGGCACACATTGAGGAGCACTTTGTGCCGGATTTCCTCTCGGAACACCTGGCCAGACACAACCCTCTTCTGCAAGGGCTCGGCATTGATGTTTCCGTGGACGCTGAGGACATAAACGGCTTTTTCGACGAGGATCTGTTGACCGGTGTACTCAATAACACCATCAACAATGCCATCCGCTATACCCGCAGCAGAATCCGGCTTACCGCTGGTGAGAGAGACGGTTATCTGGTGATCGGTGTTGAAGACGATGGCAAGGGCTATCCCGACAGCATGCAGCACACGGGAACACTCAACTTCAAATCCCTTGATTTCAAGAGTGGCAGTACCAGCCTCGGGCTGTTCTTCGCCTCATCCGTTGCCAGACTGCACAGTGAGGGAAAGCGAAGTGGGTCGATAAAACTCCACAACGGTGGAAGCCTCGGTGGTGGTGTGTTTGAGATCTGGCTGCCCTGATCCAGGTCTTTTCTGAAGGCAATAAAAAACCCCAGCATCGAGGATGCTGGGGTTTTTGGTATTAGGAGCCTGACGATGACCTACTCTCACATGGGCAACGCCACACTACCATCGGCGCTGGTCTGTTTCACTTCTGAGTTCGGGATGGGATCAGGTGGTTCCAGACCGCTATGGTCGTCAGGCAAAACGGTTGATCACTGGAGGACGAGAAGGAACTGAGTGATGTTGATTTCGTTTGAGCGGTTAGGCTCTGCGTTATCCGCAATTGTCTTGGGTGTTATATAGTCAAGCCGCACGAGCAATTAGTATCGGTTAGCTCAACGCCTCGCAGCGCTTACACACCCGACCTATCAACGTCCTGGTCTTGAACGGCTCTTCAGGGACCTCAAGGGTCCAGGGAGATCTCATCTTGGAAGGGGCTTCCCGCTTAGATGCTTTCAGCGGTTATCCTGTCCGAACATAGCTACCGGGCAATGCGACTGGCGTCACAACCCGAACACCAGAGGTTCGTCCACTCCGGTCCTCTCGTACTAGGAGCAGCTTTCCTCAAATCTCCAACGTCCACGGCAGATAGGGACCGAACTGTCTCACGACGTTCTAAACCCAGCTCGCGTACCACTTTAAATGGCGAACAGCCATACCCTTGGGACCGGCTTCAGCCCCAGGATGTGATGAGCCGACATCGAGGTGCCAAACACCGCCGTCGATGTGAACTCTTGGGCGGTATCAGCCTGTTATCCCCGGAGTACCTTTTATCCGTTGAGCGATGGCCCTTCCATACAGAACCACCGGATCACTATGACCTACTTTCGTACCTGCTCGACGTGTCTGTCTCGCAGTTAAGCGGGCTTGTGCCATTACACTAACCGCATGATGTCCGACCATGCTTAGCCCACCTTTGTGCTCCTCCGTTACGCTTTGGGAGGAGACCGCCCCAGTCAAACTACCCACCACACAGTGTCCTCATCCCCGATAAGGGGACCAAGTTAGAACCTCAAACATGTCAGGCTGGTATTTCAAGGTTGGCTCCATGAGAACTGGCGTTCCCACTTCAAAGCCTCCCAGCTATCCTACACAAACATGCTCAAAGTTCACTGTGAAGCTATAGTAAAGGTTCACGGGGTCTTTCCGTCTAGCCGCGGATACACCGCATCTTCACGGCGATTTCAATTTCACTGAGTCTCGGGTAGAGACAGCGCCCCCATCGTTACGCCATTCGTGCAGGTCGGAACTTACCCGACAAGGAATTTCGCTACCTTAGGACCGTTATAGTTACGGCCGCCGTTTACCGGGGCTTCGATCAAGAGCTTCGCGCAAGCGCTAACCCCATCAATTAACCTTCCGGCACCGGGCAGGCGTCACACCGTATACGTCCACTTTCGTGTTTGCACAGTGCTGTGTTTTTAATAAACAGTCGCAGGGGCCTGGTATCTTCGACTGGCTTCAGCTCCACCCGCAGGGATTTCACTTACCACCAGCGTGCCTTCTCCCGAAGTTACGGCACCATTTTGCCTAGTTCCTTTACCCGAGTTCTCTCAAGCGCCTTGGTATTCTCTACCTGACCACCTGTGTCGGTTTGGGGTACGGTCTCGAATAGCCTGAAGCTTAGAAGATTTTCCTGGAAGCATGGCATCAATGACTTCCCGCTCTAAGAGCAGTCGTCGTCGCGTCTCGAGATTGTGGACCCGGATTTGCCTAAGTCCACTCCCTACTCGCTTAAACCGGGACAACCGTCGCCCGGCTCACCTAGCCTTCTCCGTCTCTCCATCGCAGCTATCCAAGGTACGGGAATATTAACCCGTTTCCCATCGACTACACCTTTCGGTCTCGCCTTAGGGGCCGACTCACCCTGCGCCGATTAGCGTTGCGCAGGAACCCTTGGTCTTCCGGCGTGCGGGTTTTTCACCCGCATTGTCGTTACTCATGTCAGCATTCGCACTTCTGATACCTCCAGCATGCTTCTCAACACACCTTCGCAGGCTTACAGAACGCTCCCCTACCCCGCATACAAAGTATGCAGCCGCAGCTTCGGTGACCAGTTTGAGCCCCGTTACATCTTCCGCGCAGGCCGACTCGACTAGTGAGCTATTACGCTTTCTTTAAAGGATGGCTGCTTCTAAGCCAACCTCCTAGCTGTCTGAGCCTTCCCACATCGTTTCCCACTTAACTGGTACTTGGGGACCTTAGCTGGCGGTCTGGGTTGTTTCCCTCTTCACGACGGACGTTAGCACCCGCCGTGTGTCTCCCGGATAGTACTCACAGGTATTCGGAGTTTGCATCGGGTTGGTAAGTCGGGATGACCCCCTAGCCGAAACAGTGCTCTACCCCCTGTGGTATTCGTCCGAGGCGCTACCTAAATAGCTTTCGGGGAGAACCAGCTATCTCCGGGCTTGATTAGCCTTTCACTCCGATCCACAAGTCATCCCCTGGCTTTTCAACGACAGTGGGTTCGGTCCTCCAGTGCCTGTTACGGCACCTTCAACCTGCTCATGGATAGATCGCCCGGTTTCGGGTCTATGCCCAGCGACTAAATCGCCCTATTCAGACTCGGTTTCCCTACGGCTCCCCTAAACGGTTAACCTCGCCACTGAACATAAGTCGCTGACCCATTATACAAAAGGTACGCCGTCACGGAACAAGTCCGCTCCGACTGCTTGTACGCATACGGTTTCAGGATCTATTTCACTCCCCTCACAGGGGTTCTTTTCGCCTTTCCCTCACGGTACTGGTTCACTATCGGTCAGTCAGGAGTATTTAGCCTTGGAGGATGGTCCCCCCATGTTCAGACAGGATATCACGTGTCCCGTCCTACTCGATTTCACCAGACTCAGGTTTCGGATACGGGGCTATCACCCACTATGGCGGCACTTTCCAGAGCCTTCTCCTACCAGTTGTCTAGCTTAAGGGCTAGTCCCCGTTCGCTCGCCGCTACTTAGGGAATCTCGGTTGATTTCTTTTCCTCGGGGTACTTAGATGTTTCAGTTCCCCCGGTTCGCCTCTTACACCTATGTATTCAGTGCAAGATACCGACCCGAAAGTCGGTGGGTTTCCCCATTCAGAAATGCCCGGATCACAGCTTGTTTGCCAGCTCCCCGAACCTTATCGCAGGCTTCCACGTCTTTCATCGCCTCTGACTGCCAAGGCATCCACCGTATGCGCTTAGTTGCTTGACTATATAACCCCAAGACAACTGATCACGAATCCACACTCATCACCAGGCAAGCCTGATTCAGAGGTTTCTTCGAGACAGCCACTTGAAGCAATAGAACAACCACTTCAACGACAACACCGGATAACGCTTGAAATCGTTATCACTCTGATCAATGAATTCCGGAGATAATGGAATCCATCAATCGTGTTCTATCTCGTCCAATTTGTTAAAGAGCAAATCTGACCCAGTGATCAGAAAGAAGGGCTTCGAACTTTTTCATCAAGTTGAAACACTTGTTTCTGCACACTGCTAACCGGAGTTAGTCAGTTATGTAAGCATCGATCGTTCAGGCTTTTGGTGGAGCCAGGCGGGATCGAACCGCCGACCTCCTGCGTGCAAGGCAGGCGCTCTCCCAGCTGAGCTATGGCCCCAGATAACCACGCTGTTTCGTCGTAGACCAGAATTTTACTGATCTAGGCGCTTTCAGGCGTAGTGTGCGAACAGCACATGAGCCTGGAAGCAACGACGAGCAGTGAAATTCTGGTGGGTCTGGGTGGACTTGAACCACCGACCTCACCCTTATCAGGGGTGCGCTCTAACCACCTGAGCTACAGACCCGGTTTTGCTTGTCTTCGAACCGCCCGGACTGCGTTGCAGCTCTCGCTCAGTTGGTCACGTACTGATGTACGCTCCCGCCTTCACTCAACCTGCGCCTTGCCAGCCGATCCGAATCCGGCGCTAAACCCTGAGGTTTAACCAAACCGACATCGGGCCTGCAAAGACCCTTTGCTCTCTTCTTAAGCTAACCAAGTAATTCGTGTGGACTCTGACCGAAGCGTTCGGCTTCGTTTAAGGAGGTGATCCAGCCGCAGGTTCCCCTACGGCTACCTTGTTACGACTTCACCCCAGTCATGAACCACACCGTGGTGATCGTCCTCCCGAAGGTTAGACTAACCACTTCTGGTGCAATCCACTCCCATGGTGTGACGGGCGGTGTGTACAAGGCCCGGGAACGTATTCACCGTGACATTCTGATTCACGATTACTAGCGATTCCGACTTCACGCAGTCGAGTTGCAGACTGCGATCCGGACTACGATGCGTTTTGTGAGATTGGCTCCCCCTCGCGGGTTTGCAGCCCTCTGTGCGCACCATTGTAGCACGTGTGTAGCCCTGGCCGTAAGGGCCATGATGACCTGACGTCATCCCCACCTTCCTCCGGTTTGTCACCGGCAGTCTCCCTAGAGTTCTCAGCCGAACTGCTAGCAACTAGGGATAGGGGTTGCGCTCGTTACGGGACTTAACCCAACATCTCACGACACGAGCTGACGACGGCCATGCAGCACCTGTGTCAGAGTTCCCGAAGGCACCAATCCATCTCTGGAAAGTTCTCTGCATGTCAAGGCCAGGTAAGGTTCTTCGCGTTGCGTCGAATTAAACCACATGCTCCACCGCTTGTGCGGGCCCCCGTCAATTCATTTGAGTTTTAACCTTGCGGCCGTACTCCCCAGGCGGTCTACTTAGTGCGTTAGCTGCGCCACTAAGACTTCAAGAGTCCCAACGGCTAGTAGACATCGTTTACGGCGTGGACTACCAGGGTATCTAATCCTGTTTGCTCCCCACGCTTTCGCACCTCAGTGTCAGTATTGGTCCAGGTAGCCGCCTTCGCCACTGGTGTTCCTTCCTATATCTACGCATTTCACCGCTACACAGGAAATTCCACTACCCTCTACCATACTCTAGCCTGACAGTTCGAAATGCCGTTCCCAGGTTAAGCCCGGGGCTTTCACATCTCGCTTATCAAACCACCTACGCGCGCTTTACGCCCAGTAATTCCGATTAACGCTTGCACCCTCCGTATTACCGCGGCTGCTGGCACGGAGTTAGCCGGTGCTTCTTCTGTGAGTAACGTCAAGCCCTACGAGTATTAGTCGCAGAGTTTTCCTCCTCACTGAAAGTGCTTTACAACCCGAAAGCCTTCTTCACACACGCGGCATGGCTGGATCAGGGTTGCCCCCATTGTCCAATATTCCCCACTGCTGCCTCCCGTAGGAGTTCGGGCCGTGTCTCAGTCCCGATGTGGCTGATCATCCTCTCAGACCAGCTACGGATCGTCGCCTTGGTAGGCCTTTACCCCACCAACTAGCTAATCCGACATAGGCACATCCAATAGCGCAAGGTCCGAAGATCCCCTGCTTTCCCCCGAAGGGCGTACGCGGTATTAATCCGGGTTTCCCCGGGCTATCCCCCACTACTGGGCAGTTTCCTATGCATTACTCACCCGTCCGCCGCTCGTCAGCATCTAGCAAGCTAGATCTGTTACCGCTCGACTTGCATGTGTTAAGCCTGCCGCCAGCGTTCAATCTGAGCCATGATCAAACTCTTCAGTTTAAATCATACAAGAATCCGAAGATTCTCTATTCTTGCTCAAGACAAAACTCAATTTCGACGAGTCACTGTCCTGATATTTCGTATCCGAAATACCTCGGCCAGCGCCCACACGAATTACTTGGTCAACTTTTTAAAGAGCGCTTGAGCTGTTGCTCAATCAAGGCCGCGTATTCTACATCGTAGCGCCGCCTTGTCAACCGTTTATTTTCGATGTTTTCCGTCTCCGGAAAGCGCCGAAAAATGACCCGGCTTACTGCTTGTTTCGAGGCGCGCATTCTACAGTGAATCGCTTGCCTGTCAACTGCTTTCTGAAGAATTTTGAAACTCGTTTTCTTCAGTGCTTTCAAACAGTTATCTTTCGATTCCTCAGCCGCCTCAGCGGTGCTCCCCTCGAAAGAGATGCGCATTCTACAGACCTGCCTGAAGGTGTCAACGGTTCGTTCCGAATTTTTTCGGAAATCGTCATCAAACCTTCATAAGCCTGGCTGATCAGAGCCAGGCCTGGGTGAACCTCACAGTTCAACGGTAATCGAATTTGCCGAGTCGCGAGCTTTCTTGCGCGCTTCATCCACCGTTGCGCCCTTCGCCAGGGCAACGCCCATTCGACGGCGCCCCTTCAACTCGGGCTTGCCGAACAAACGCAATTGAGTATCCGGCTCGGAAAGCGCTGTCTCAAGACCGGAATACGATACGGACGCCGAATCGCCCTCAGGAAGAATCACGGCTGATGCCGAGGGACCAGTCTGCCGTATCGCGGGAATGGGCAAACCCAGAATGGCTCGGGCATGCAGAGCAAATTCGGACAGGTCCTGTGAGACCAACGTAACCAGGCCAGTATCGTGCGGACGCGGCGAAACCTCGGAGAACCAGACATTGTCTTCCTTAACAAACAGCTCCACACCGTAGATGCCATAGCCACCGAGGTTTTCGACCACAGCGCGGGCAACTTCGGCCGAACGCTCGTAGGCCAGCGGGGCCATTGGCTGTGGTTGCCAGGATTCCCGATAGTCTCCATCTTCCTGCCTGTGCCCGATGGGCTCACAAAAAGATACGCCATCACGGTGCTTGACGGTGAGCAGGGTAATCTCATAGTCAAAGTCCACAAAGCCTTCGACAATCACCCTTCCCTTACCGGCACGCCCGCCAGACTGGGCATATTCCCAGGCCGCTTCAATATCATCCTCGGTCTTGACGGTACTCTGCCCCTTGCCCGACGAGCTCATGACCGGCTTTACCACAAGTGGCAGGCCTATTTCGTTCACGGCGGCAAGGTATTCTTCCCGGGTACCCGCAAAGCGGTAGGGTGAGGTAGGCAGCCCGAGCTCTTCAGCCGCGAGCCTCCGGATTCCTTCACGGTTCATGGTGAGGTTCACCGCTCTGGCGGTGGGGATGACGCGATAGCCTTCCTCTTCGAGCTTTACCAACTCCGGCGTGGCAATCGCTTCAATCTCCGGAACAATCAGATCCGGCTTTTCCTGTTCGATAACACTGCGCAGGCTGGCGCCGTCCAGCATGTCGATGACATGGCTCCGATGCGCCACCTGCATGGCAGGCGCATCCGCATATCTGTCGACAGCGATCACTTCGACGCCATAGCGCTGAAGTTCAATGACAACTTCCTTGCCAAGCTCACCGGATCCACAAAACAAAACCCTGAAGGCATTACCTTTAAGGGGAGTACCAATTCGAACTGAGTCAGTCATGATTTACCAACACCTATGTTAGCCGTGAATCAGGGAACCTTTTTCGCGCTCCGCCACTTTCCGGAGCACCTCGCGCCGTTCGTCGTCATCCATCCTGGTCCAGAGGGTGATCTCATCCCCACTTCGATGGCAGCCCACACAGATGTCATTTTCATCAAGCGCGCAGATGCTTAAGCAGGGCGATCGAACCTTGTCAGCAACACTCATTTTTTCGGCTCGCAGGGCTTGAGCTCATCGGCGTAGCGGGCAGCATTCTGAACATAGTGCTGCGCACTCATTTCCAGCATCTTCTTCTGGCTATCGTTGAGCTCCCGCTTGATCTTGCCCGGCGAACCGACAACCATGGAGCCGTCAGGCACCTCCATTCCTTCGGGAATGAGAGCATTGGCGCCAATCAGGCAGTGCTTGCCAATCTTTGCTCCGTTCAGAACCACAGCATTTATGCCAATTAAAGAGTAATCACCAATCTCGCACCCATGGAGCATTACCTTGTGACCAACCGTTACACCCTTACCCAGAGTAAGAGGCATACCCGGGTCTGTATGCAGTACCGAACCGTCCTGAACATTTGTTTCAGGCCCAATGGTGATCCACTCGTTGTCACCACGTAGAACGGCATTGAACCAGACGCTGGCCTTATCCATCAGCCGGACACGGCCTATCACCGACGCGTTCTCGGCCACAAAGTGACCCTCACCTTCCAGTTCCGGCGTTCGGTCATTCAACTGGTAAAACATTCTCAGCCTCCTTCAGGCGGTTCAAGCAGATCGATTCCGGCATCGTACACAGCGTTCAGGAAGTCAACCAGAACCACTGCCGACAGGCCCCAGATCTCGTAGCGTTCCCAACGGTAGCAGGGTACGTAAAACGTATGGTTCAGGAAATCCAGAGCATCTGTGCGCTCCCGCCTGTCTTCCAGAAAAAACGATAGAGGCACGCGGAATACACTTTCGATTTCATGGGGGTTTGGCTCCAAAGGATGATCTCCGGGAATCACACCAACGTAAGGTGTAACTAGAATTCCGTAGCGGGACATCACCTGACTGAGCGGCGCAATTAGTTGTACTTGATCCGGCGGCAATCCGATCTCTTCATGGGTTTCACGTAACGCCGTTGCTGCCAGAGACGGATCTTCCGAATCCCTTTTGCCGCCGGGATAGGCGACCTGCCCGCGATGGGTGCTCAGATTCTCGGACCTGAGCGTAAAGATCATCTCCGGGTTTTTCAGATCGTCGGTTACCGGAACCAGTATGCCTGCCTCAGGATAATCCAGGGCCAACTGGCGCGGTGCATAGCCGGCCAGGCGCTCGGCAAGTAAATCACGCAATGTTCATCTCCACGGTACATCCGGAGGTTGGATGAGACAGAGGCAGCCGGGATCGTTAAACTGACTACCAAACCAATTTAAGTATACGGGGAAAATCATGAAGTACTGCAGCACATGCGGCCATCCGGTTGAACAACGCATCCCCGAAGGCGATAACCGTCACCGCTATGTCTGTGTCAGCTGCGATACCATACATTACCAGAACCCACGCATTGTCGCCGGCACGGTGCCCGTGTGGGAGGGCCAGATACTGCTGTGTCGCCGCGCTATCGAACCTCGCTATGGTTACTGGACGCTGCCTGCGGGTTTCATGGAGAACGCCGAAACCACCATCGAGGCCGCGGAGCGGGAAACGATGGAAGAGGCGCTTGCAGAGGTTAACATTGAAGGCCTCTATTCCATCATCGACGTCCCGCACATCAATCAGGTTCACATGTTCTACCGGGCCACACTGAAAGACGGTCAGTTTGGTGCAGGTGAGGAGTCCCTCGAATCCAGACTGTTCGGCCTGGACGAGATTCCCTGGGAAGAAATCTCGTTCCCGACCGTCAAGCGAACCCTGGAACTTTTCCTGTCTGACTACAGCCGCGAATCCTTCGGGGTTCACGTGAGTGATATCCGCCACCCCATGGCGAAAGACCGCAAGTAGCGCGGGCGACTACAATTCCTCCATTCGATAGATTTCGTAAGCGGGCTCCTCGTATGGGTGGGCCTGCTTGAGTGCCGCGAGAGCATCCTTTATCAGCTCGTCGGCGCAAACCAGCTCAACCTTGTATTCATCCACCGCTTCAATCTCCCCGGCATGACCGAGAAACGGATCGCTTCCTTCAAGCGGACGAAACTGCCCTCTTCCAAGACATTGCCAGGCACAGGAATCGTAATCACCGATTCGACCGGCGCCGGCATCGAACAATGCCTGTTTGGTTTTTTCGACGTGAGTCTCCGGAACGAAATAACACATCTTGTACATCGAAAAACCTCCTTCAGGTCGGATATTTTTTGTACAGATTAATAGCTTAGATACTTACCCACAGAATCTGTGGATAACTCTGGGGAAAGTTTTTGGGAACACGCCCTCAAACCCCGTAATCACTGCACTTCCGTTAAATTGGCGACAAAATCACCTGATTCATTTATTCTATATTTTTCAATTGGTTATGACTTTTGAGCAAAAGTTGAACCAAATTCCCGCTCTTTGTGCACAGAACAAACAGGGAGGCACCAGCAATGTGCATAAAAATACTGAGTCAAGGGGATTTTTGCCATTTTTGCCGATTTTTTCCCTTGAAAAACGCCCAAAAAAAGGGCGCAAAACAAAAAAGCCGGCTTTGGAATAAACACTCATGTTGAGCGCACCCAAAACCGGCTTGTCACTGGAACGGAAAATCAGCCGAACCAGCGTCTCGCATTTCGGAACATGCGAATCCAGGAACCATCTTCCTGCCATTCTGAGGGGCGCCAGGAATGCTGGACAGCCCTGAACACTCGCTCGGGATGCGGCATCATGATGGTGACCCTGCCATCGCGCGTCGTCACACCAGTAATACCGGCTTCGGATCCATTCGGGTTGTAGGGATAGCGTACGGTCGCCTGCCCCCGATTATCCACATAGCGCAGCGCCACCAACTCGTTCTCGGAGAGAGCTTCTGCCGAGGTGCCGCTGGCAAACTCAACCCTGCCCTCGCCGTGAGCAACGGCAATCGGCATACGGGAACCGGCCATGCCATCCATGAACGCCGACGGTGACGGCATCACCTCAGCCATAACCAGGCGCGCCTCAAACTGCTCGGACTGGTTGCGTACGAAACGTGGCCAGCCCTCACTTCCCGGAATCAGTTCGTGAAGATTGGAGAGCATCTGGCAGCCATTGCACACACCCAGCGCCAGCGTGTCCTGGCGATTAAAGAACGCCGCAAACTGGTCCCTGACGCGATCGCTGAACAGAATCGACTTGGCCCAGCCCTCGCCAGCGCCCAGAACGTCACCGTAGGAGAAACCGCCACAGGCAACCAGGCTGTTAAAGCCTTCCAGCGTAACCCGGCCGGAGAGCAGATCGCTCATATGCACGTCGACAGAATCGAAGCCGGCACGGTCGAATGCGGCTGCCATCTCAACCTGACCATTGACACCCTGCTCCCGCAGAACCGCAACTTTTGGACGGGCTCCCTTGTTGATATAAGGGGCAGCCACGTCGTCGTTGATGTCGTAAGAGAGTTCGGCGTGGAGACCGGGATCCTCTGCGTCAAGCAGGTTATCGAATTCTTCACGAGCGCAATCGGCGTTATCCCGGAGCGACTGAACACGGTAACTGGTCTCGGACCACAGGCGCTGGAGCTCCACCCGGGATTCATCCACCACAGTGCTACCTTCGAAGGTCAGGCGAAGGTTGTCAGTATCATTCGGGCTACCGATAACACTGATGTAATCCCCAAGACCCGCGGCAGAGAACTGCTGCAGGACAAAACCGGTGTCTTCCCTGCGTACCTGGATGACGGCACCCAGCTCTTCATTAAAAAGTTCCCGGGCAAACTGACTGCGATCCTCGGCGAGGCCATCCAGCTTGATATCAACCCCACAGTGGCCGGCGAAACACATTTCAGCAAGGGTGACGAACAGGCCGCCGTCTGAACGATCGTGATAGGCCAGGAGCTTACCGTCGCTGTTCAGACCCTGAATAACCGCAAAGAAAGCCTTGATGTCCTCCGGGTCATCCAGATCCGGTGCAACTGCACCGACCTGACGGTAAACCTGAGCCAGAGCGGAGCCCCCGAGGCGGTTCTGGCCAGCAGCAAGATCCACGAGGATCAGATCTGTCTCGCCAGCATCCTTGACCAGCTGGGGAGTCAGCGTCCTTGCAACATCAATAACCGGTGCAAAACCACTGACAATCAATGAAAGCGGTGCAGTCACGCTTTTCTGTTCGCCGCTGTCTTCTTCCCACATGGTCTTCATGGACATGGAGTCCTTGCCCACGGGGATCGTGATTCCAAGCTCCGGGCACAATTCCATGCCTACGGCGCGAACGGTCTCGTAGAGATTCTCATCTTCACCCGGGTGGCCAGCAGCGGCCATCCAGTTTGCAGAGAGCCGGATATCGGCCAACTTGCCGATCGGCGCTGCCGCCATATTGGTAATCACTTCACCGACGGCCATGCGACCGGACGCGGGCGCATCGATCGTGGCGACCGGCGTGCGCTCGCCAATGGCCATTGCTTCACCGGTGCGAACATCGAAGGAGGTGGCCGTCACAGCCACATCAGCCACCGGAACCTGCCAGGGCCCAACCATCTGATCCCGGGCAACCAGGCCGGTAATGGTCCGGTCACCAATGGTGATCAAAAAGCTCTTGGAGCCAACAGACGGCAGACGCAGAACGCGGCGAATGGCATCATCCAGATCGATTTTGGTGGAGTCGAAAATGGGCTTCGTAAAGGAAGCGCGGCTGACACTCCGATGCATGCGCGGCGGTTTGCCGAACAGCACTTCCATCGGCAGATCAACCGGCTTGTCGTCGAAGTAGGAATCGCCCAATTCCAGATGATGAGCTTCTGTCGCCTCGCCTATCACGGCATAGGGGCAGCGCTCGCGGCGGCACAGGGCGTCAAATTGCTCCAGGTTTTCCGGAGCCACTGCCATCACATATCGTTCCTGGGATTCGTTACACCAGATTTCCAGCGGAGACATTCCCGGCTCGTCACTGGGAATGTCGCGAAGCTCGAATTTACCGCCGCGACCGCCATCTTTGACAAGCTCAGGCATAGCGTTGGACAGACCACCGGCGCCCACATCATGGATGAACGCAATAGGGTTCCTGTCGCCCATCTGCCAGCAGCGGTCGATAACTTCCTGACACCGACGCTCCATCTCGGGGTTGTCCCGCTGTACTGACGCAAAGTCCAGATTTTCGTTACTGGAGCCCGAGTCCATGGACGAAGCCGCACCACCGCCCAGACCGATCAGCATGGAGGGCCCACCCAACACGATGAGTTTCGCGCCCACCGGGATATTGCCCTTTTCAACATGCTCCTCACGAATGTTGCCAAGACCACCGGCAATCATGATCGGCTTGTGGTAACCGCGGACTTCTTCGCCGGCGGCTCCGGGCACTTTTTCCTCAAAGGTCCGGAAGTAGCCCGCCAGGTTGGGACGTCCGAATTCGTTATTGAATGCCGCGCCACCAATAGGCCCTTCAATCATGATGTCGAGCGGTGAAGCGATGCGTTCAGGTTTGCCGTAGTTGATTTCCCATGGCTGGGGATCGTCCGGCAGATTCAGGTTTGAGACTGTGAAACCAGTCAGACCCGCTTTGGGCTTGGAACCCCGGCCGGTAGCACCTTCGTCGCGAATTTCGCCGCCGGAGCCCGTGGCGGCGCCGGCGGCAGGAGCAATCGCCGTCGGGTGGTTGTGCGTTTCCACCTTCATCAGAATATGGATGTCTTCTTCGTTATATCCGTAGACACCCGTCTCGGGGTCCGGGAAGAAGCGGCCACCACGACTACCCCGAATAACCGAGGCATTGTCCTTGTAGGCGGATAGCACGCCCTCGCTGTTCATTTCGAAGGTATTCCGGATCATGGCGAACAGGGATTTTTCCTGACCCTCGCCGTCAATATCCCAGGACGCGTTGAATATCTTGTGGCGACAATGCTCGGAGTTCGCCTGGGCGAACATCATGAGTTCCACGTCGGTCGGATCCCGCTCAAGATCCGTGAAGGACTTAACCAGGTAGTCAATTTCATCTTCGGCAAGCGCCAGCCCCAGGCGCGAGTTGGCTTCCACCAGGGCATCGCGACCACCGGCGAGAACTGGCACCCTTCCCAGGAGCCGAGGCTCTTCATGGCTGAACAACAGCTCTGCGCCGCCCATCTCATGAAATACTTTCTGGGTCATGCGGTCATGCAGAAGCGCTGCGATTTTCTCGCGTTGTTCCAGGCCAAGCTTGCGCCCCGAACGAATGTAATAGGCCGTGCCCCGCTCAATCCGATGTATCTGCCGCAGGCCACAGTTTCGGGCGATGTCCGTTGCCTTGCTGGACCAGGGCGAGAGCGTGCCGGGGCGAGGCACAACCAGAAAAAGCACGCCGTCAGGCTCTTCCACCGGCACACTCGGGCCATAGGTGAGGAGCCGATCCAGAATAGCTTGCTCCGCGTCCGAGAGGTCTGCCTCCAGGTCAACAAAGTGCATGAACTCAGCATAAACATGCTCGATTTCAGGCACGATATCCTGAATTCGGGAATGCAATTTGCGGGAGCGGAATGGCGAGAGCGCGGGAGCGCCGCGAAGTTCAAGCATGATATCAACCTGTATCGCGCGAAACGGGGAAGTCTGGGTGCAATTTGAAAGGCCGACATGATACTCGAAAGCGGGGTCAGGATACAGCGCTTGAGGCGTTAATCCCGGGCCGTACAATTAACATTGTTTTGCACATTAATTAACCAGCTTTATTGACCAGGCCTCCGACACCAAGGATCATTGAATCTGTGGAAAGGAATTCCACGCTCAGGATAGACAAGGTTGCGTGGCTTTGAGCGACGCTACAACCAGATGATCCAGCCGTGACGGAGTCCATGGACTTGCCAAAGATATTTGCTGCTTTCAAAAGCGCATCCGCCGGGATTGTTTTCTTCCTCGGCACTGCCCTGATACTGATCGGATGCTCACAGCCCAGCACTCTCCAGGAAATCCGTGATGAGGGGGTGCTGCATGTGATTACCCGGACGGCGCCGTCTATCTATGTGGAAAGTGAAGACGGCCCCACCGGCTATGATTACGAACTGGCAAAACTGTTCGCCGAGGAACTGGGCGTAAAGCTCCGGGTCCGCGTTGCCGATAACAACACAGAAATCCTGTCCGTTCTGAAAAAGAACTACGCCCACTTCGGGATGCTCGGGCTTTCCAGACAACCCCATACTGCCAATCAGTATCGCACCGTAGCGACCGGCATCACCGCCCAGTCGATCCTGGTTTATAACCGTGATGTCGAGCGGCCCGAATCATTGCAAGACCTGATCGGGAAAACGGTGCACGTGGTATCCGACAGCAACCACGAGCACCGCCTGAATGAAGCCCGCCGGGAAAACGCAGAGCTTGAATGGGAGGTGCATCCCGGACTGGACGCCGCGGGCGTTCTGTCCCGCGTTGAAAGCGGCGAATTCCCCTACGCAATGGTTTCCTCCAACGAGCTCGACCTTAACCACGTATTCTACCCGATGGTGAAGGAGGCCTTTACCCTTGGAGAACCCGGTGAACTGGCCTGGTTTTTCCCGTCAGCGCAGGATGATTCCCTGGCAAAAGCGGCCCGCCAGTTCCTGGAAAGTCTCGAGACCAACGGAACATTGGCCCAGATTTCCGAGCGCTTCTATGGCCACCTTGATCGACTGAATTACGTGGGTGCCCGAACCTTCATGCATCATGTGGAGAACCGGTTGCCCAAATACGAGTCGCTGTTTCGCGACTATGCCCGCGAGTTCAACATGGACTGGCGACTGCTCGCAGCCATTGGTTACCAGGAGTCCCACTGGCGCCCCAATGCGGTATCGCCCACCGGGGTCCGTGGACTGATGATGCTGACCAGGAACACCGCCAGCCATATCGGCATCAATAACCGCCTGGACGCCGAAGAAAGCATTCAGGGCGGCGCCAAGTATTTCCGGATCGTGCACGAAAAAATCCCGGAACGAATCCCGGAGCCAGACCGCACCTGGTTCGCCCTCGCCTCCTACAACGTGGGTTTCGGGCATCTGGAGGACGCCCGACGACTTACAGAAGGCGCGGGACGAGACCCTGACCGGTGGATGGACGTAAAGGAATTCCTGCCGTTACTGGCCGAGAAGGAATGGTATACCAAGACCCGCTTTGGCTATGCCCGGGGCCACGAACCGGTGATCTACGTCCAGAATATACGGCGCTATTACGATGTACTCGCCCGGCTCAACCAGCCGGGTATCCCGGCGACCGAAGCAGAGGAACAGATCGTACAGATGGAGGAAAGCCGGGCGCCGGAAGGCCGATCAGGCGAGCTGCAAACGGACGGAAAGCTCAGGGCCGGCCTGCCCGCAGAACTGGGCATGATACCGCCAACCCTTTGAAGAATCTGACTTCCGCCGGCTATTCGCTACGAGCCTCGAGCGCGCGCTCCACCTGACTGGCGGAAAAGCCCCTACGATTCAGAAAACGCGCCTGCCGCACTTTTTCGTCCCAGTCGTCACTCAGATCCGCCAGGCCGAAACGCTTATCGCGGATACCGATAGCTCGCTGACACCAATCCTCCTCCGCCATCTCGGCAACACACTCCGGAGTCTTGTGGACCCCGCGCTGCTGAAGTTCGCCAAGAATCCGTAGCGGTCCGTAACCAAGGTCCATTCTTTGGCGGGCGTAGACGTCAGCAAACCGATCATCGTCTAGCCAACCCTCTTTCTCGTAATCATCCAGAACAGCGTTAATAATGTCGCCCGGCAGCTTTCTTTGGCGGAGTTTAAGGCTTAACTCGAGGCGACTGTGCTCGCGCCTGGCAAGCAACCTGAGTGCCGTTGCCCGGGCCTTGTAATCCTGATCGTTGTCATTTTCCTGTTTTGCCATACAGACCCTTTCCGCACACGCATACAAAACGCTAGACTAGCCGCGAATTTTTCCTGCTGGCCAGCACCTCAGGCTGACCAGTCAAACTACCCGGTATCCCTGACCGGATGCCGACGGCCGGTGGCGGCACAACTTTGCCCGACACCGTGAACTGGTTTCAACACCCAAGGATACTCTTATGGCCGCGTTCATCCAGAAACTGTTCAAATCCCGCAAGACAACCGAGGCAACGCCAAAACAGCGGAAAGCCACCCAGCCAGAGCCTGTCGAACAGGAAGATACCCGGACTGACCGGAGGGAAGAACAGCTCAAAACACTGGAGAGCGCACCATCCCAGGATGTCCTGGCCAAGCTTGCCATTGAGGGCGTTACCGCGGATATCCGGCAGTCCGCTGCAGGCAGACTGACCGACGAAGCCAGCCTGCAGGACGTGCAGAAACAGGCCAAAGGCCGTGACAAAGGTGTCTACCAGATCGTTAAACTGGCACTGCAGCAGCGGCGCGAAGAACAGGCCCGGCTGGACAGCATCAGCCAGACCATCGCTACCCTTACCCGCCACGCGCAGGATCAGGCGAAGAGTGACGATACCAAGCTTTATGGGGCCCGGCTCGATGCCCTGCTGAAACAATGGACAGAGGTGGAAACACACGCCTCACCGGAACAGGCCCAGGCCTTTCTCGAAGCGGTTCACCTGTGCAAAGAGCGCATTGCGGCCCTGCAATCTGCGGCGGAAGATGAAAAGCGCCAGCGCGAGCAGAAGCTGCAACGTCAGGAAACCCTGGATCTGCTGACCCGCACACTGGACGAGCTCAAGTCTCAACCGCCTGAAACACTGCCCTCACTGGCGTCCCTGGATGCACTCCAGAAAACTCAGGAAAACCGCTGGCTGGAAGCAACCCGGGATACGGCAGTGGAGAAGCAGGAACAGAAAGCCTACGAAAACGCCATGCTGGCACTGCGCAATTACCTGAGTTCTGTCCGTCGGATTACCCAGGAACGGGAAACCATCGTCGAACTTGGCGCACTGCTCGAGCGCGCAGACGATGCCACCGACGAGCAGCGTGCCCAGGCAAAGACACTGGTTGCCGAGATCAACTGGCCGGAAGGCTATCCCATCCCGGCACTACTGGAGCCATTGCGGAAGCTGGCCGGCAAACGCAAGAAACCGGCAGAGCCCCGAGTTGACCAGGAGCAACAGAAAGCTCTGACGAATCGCCTTGAGGCCGAAATCAGGCAACTGGAGGAGGCTCTGGAGGCCAAACAGCTGAAAGAATCCAAACAGCTCTTCAAAACGGCACAACAGCACTTCCGGGATCTGGACCAGCGCCACGCAAAACCCTATCAGGCGCGTATGCAGCTGCTTACCGGGCAATTGCGTGAACTCTCGGACTGGCAGGGCTTCGCCACGGAACCCAAGCAGATTGCCCTGTGCGAGCAAATGGAATACCTGGCAGAGCAGCCAATGGATCCGGAAGCAAAGGCCGAGCGAATCAAGGAGTTGCAGAATGAGTGGCGCGATCTCGGCGGCTCTTCAGATCGCTCGCTGTGGTCCCGGTTCAAAGCTGCCTCGGACAAGGCTTACGAGCCCTGCAAGGCCTACTTCTCTGCCAAGTCCGGCCTCAAACAGGCCAATCTGGAAAAACGGTCCGCCATTTGCGAGCAGCTCGAAAGCTTCCTGGACAATGCCGACTGGTCTTCCATCGACTGGAAAGCCGCGGAACGAATCCACCAGACCGCCCGCCAGGAGTGGAAAGAGGCCTGGCCAGTGGAATTCCGCGACAATCGGGCCGTTCAAAAGCGCTTCGATGAACTGCTCAAGAGGCTGGAAGCACCCCTGGACGAGGAACGGCGCAAGAACGAAGGCCTGAAACAGACGATCGTGGACAAGGCCCAGGCCCTGGTCGAACACGAGCCGCTTCAGGAGGCCATGAACCAGGCCAAGGCCCTCCAGGGAGACTGGCAAGCCATCGGAATCACCCGCCATCGGGAAGACCGCAAACTATGGCAAGCGTTCCGAAAGGCCTGTGACCAGATCTTCGCCCGCCGTGATGCCGAGCGCTCGGAACAGCAGCAGGCATCACGTGCCGCCGACGAGACGGCACAAGCAGGCCTGAATAAGGTTTCAGGAATATCCCCGGAAAGTGACGAACAGGCAGTCACTGCGGCCCTGGCGACGCTCAAGGATATTGATGCCGCTACGCTCTCAAAAGGCGTCAGGGAACAGGTCCAGCAAGAAAAGCAGCGGCTGAGCAAGATTCTCTCGGCTCTGAGACTGCAGGCAAAAATGGCTTCCTGGCAGTCTCTGGTGATGGCGGCCACAGCGGGCCAGTCCAGCAGTGAATCAGCGCCTCAGCACTGGGCTGCGCTGGCCGAAACGTCAGACGCCAGCGATCCGGTCGAGCTGGTGATTCGCGCAGAAATCCTTTGCGGCGTGCCCTCCCCCGAAGCCGATCAGCAGCGCCGCATGGAAATCCAGGTTCGGCGCCTTGCCAATGGCATGGGTTCCGCCGACAACAGCACGGATCAAATGCAGGATGTAGAGAAACTGCTGGCAGCCTGGTGCCTGGGTGGCACTGGCAAAAACGCGGACACGGAGCTCGCTGAGCGACTGAACAGGGCTATCGCCAATCTGAACGAGGCCTGAGGCGCCCAGCGGTCTACTCCCGCTGATGTTCCCTGACGAATTCCCTGGCTTCCTTTACGGCGGCCAGGGATTTCTGTTTCATCCCCTTGAGTTCCTCGTCCGCCAAGTAAAACATCATATCGATTGAATGCCGGTAATAGCGTGTGGGCAGTCGGTTGAGAGCCACGCACATAACATCGGTCAGATAGTCCGCTGTGTCAGACTCCTCCCGCGTTGCCTCGATGGCATCCACCACCAGCCGCTCGTAGAAATTGTCGATTGCATCTCGCAGAGACATGGCTTCCGCCTCCCAAATTCGTCTGCGGTTTCTAACACCATAGAAGCCAGCCCCCTCCTTGTCATGGTTCATGAGCAATTTCGCCAATGCGATTGGCAGCCCGCGTCATTACCCCCTGCAACCGCAACCGGCTATGGTTGTGTCATCGGTAAATCAAACCCGAAAACAATATGACCAGAGGACAAGCAATGACCACCGAGGCTTATATCTTCGATGCAGTCCGCACCCCCCGGGGGCGCGGAAAAAAAGACGGATCACTTCACAGCGTCAAACCCATCTCGCTGTTGACCACGGTGCTCCATGCGCTGCAGGAGAGGAACAGCCTGGATACCGCCCAGGTGGACGACATTGTGATGGGCTGCGTAACCGCCGTGGGTGACCAGGGTGCAGATATCGCCAAGACGGCAGCGCTGGCCGCTGACTGGGATGAAAAAGTGGGGGGCGTCACCCTGAACCGTTTCTGCGCCTCCGGATTGGAAGCCGTGAATCTGGCGGCCATGAAAGTTCGCTCTGGCTGGGAAGACATGGTGGTTGCCGGCGGCGTGGAGGCCATGTCCCGTGTGCCCATGGGCTCCGACGGCGGAGCCTGGGCCACAGATCCGGAAACCAATCTGCATACCGGTTTCATGCCCCAGGGCATCGGCGCAGACCTGATTGCCACCCTCGAGGGCTTCAGCCGTGAAGACGTTGATGGCTTTGCCGTGAAATCCCAGCAGAAAGCGGCCAATGCCTGGCAGAACGGCTACTTTGCGAAGTCCATCATTCCGATCACTGACCAGAATGGCGTGGTGATCCTTGATCGCGATGAGCATGTGCGTGGCAACACTTCCCTGGAAAGCCTTTCCGGCCTGAAACCCTCCTTCCAGATGATGGGCGAGATGGGCTTCGACGGTGTCGCCCGGGAGAAATACCACTACGTGGAGAAGATTAACCACGTTCATCATGCCGGCAACTCCTCAGGTATCGTCGACGGTGCCACCGCCATGCTCATCGGCAGTGAAGCCAAGGGCAAAGCCATGGGGCTGACGCCGCGCGCTCGCATCATCGCCACGGCCGTGACCAGCACAGACCCCACCATCATGCTCACCGGCCCCGCCCCGGCAGCGCGCAAGGCACTGGAAAAGGCGGGCATGACTGCCGATCAGATCGATCTGTTTGAAGTGAACGAGGCCTTCGCCTCTGTGGTTATGCGCTTCCAGCGGGAACTCTCGGTTCCCGGCGAAAAAGTGAACGTGAACGGCGGGGCTATCGCCATGGGCCACCCGCTGGGTGCCACCGGCGCCATGATCCTTGGCACCCTGCTGGATGAGCTGGAGCGGCGCGAGCTGCGCTACGGCCTGGCCACACTGTGCGTCGGTGGCGGCATGGGCATTGCCACCATCATTGAGCGCGTCTGAACCCGTCCACTTTTCCAGGAGAACCAATTATGAGTGCTATTCGTTACGAACTGGGTTCAGACCAGATCCTGACCCTCACCATCGATATGCCCGGCCAGTCCGCCAACACCATGAACGCTGCTTTTCGGGACGCCCTGTCGGAAACCGCCGCAAAAGTGAAGGAAGACCTGGATAACATTCGCGGCATCATCATTGCCTCCGCCAAAAAGACGTTTTTTGCCGGCGGCGACCTGAAAGAACTGCATAAGGTCACGCGCGAAGACGCCGGGACTTTCGAGGATATGGTCAACGGCCTGAAATCGCACATGCGGTTTCTGGAAACCACCGGAAAACCCGTGGTGGCAGCCATCAACGGCTCCGCCCTGGGTGGCGGCCTCGAGATTGCCCTCGCCTGTCATTACCGTGTCGCCATCAATGACGACAGCATTCAACTTGGACTGCCGGAAGTGACTCTGGGCCTGCTGCCAGGTGGCGGCGGCACCCAGCGACTGCCTCGAATGATTGGCCTGGAGGCAGCCTTCCCGTTCCTGATGGAAGGCAAAAAGGTAAATCCGAAAGCTGCGCTCAAGGCCGGCATTATCAACGAACTGGCAGATTCTGCCGACGATATGATCACGAAAGCCCGAGCGTTCATTGAGGCCAACCCGAAATGTCAGCAGCCGTGGGACCAGAAAGGCTTCAGGTTCCCGGGTGGCGCGCCCCACCATCCTGCCATGGCGCAGAAGCTGGCGATCGCTCCGGCCATGCTGAAGCAGAAGACCAAAGGCTGCTATCCGGCCCCGGAGCGCATACTTTCTGCTGCCGTTGAAGGCGCTCAGGTCGATTTCGATAACGGCAGCCTGATCGAGACCCGGTATTTTGCGGAACTGGTGATCGGCCAGGTTGCCAAGAACATGACCGGCACCTTCTGGTTCCAGTTGAACGCCATCAAGGCGGGCGGCAGCCGCCCCGAGGGCGTTGAGAAAGAAACCTTCCGCAAGGTGGGTGTTCTGGGCGCAGGCATGATGGGCGCAGGTATCGCCTATTCAACGGCGACACGGGGTATCGATGTGGTGCTGAAAGACGTCTCCGTTGAAAATGCCGAAAAAGGCAAAAGCTACTCGGAGAACCTGCTCGCCAAGAAAGTCAGTCGTGGCCGAATGACGGAAGAACAGAAGGCAGACATCCTGAGCCGCATCAAGGCCACCGATTCGTCAGACGATCTGGAAGGCTGTGACCTGGTGATCGAGGCGGTCTTCGAGGACAGTGGACTGAAGGCAAAAGTGACCCAGGAAGCGGAACCCAAACTGGTGGCAAACGGGATTTTTGCGTCCAACACCTCAACCATCCCCATTACCCAGCTCGCCGGAGCCTCTGCGAACGCCGAGAACTTCATTGGCCTGCATTTCTTCTCACCGGTCGACAAGATGCAGCTGGTAGAAATCATCGTCGGCGAAAAAACCTCGGATGAAACCCTGGCGCGCTCGTTTGACTACGTTCAGCAGATCGGAAAGATTCCCGTGGTGGTCAACGACAGTCGAGGGTTCTTTACCTCGCGGGTCTTTGGGACCTTCGTCAACGAGGGCATCTGCATGCTTGGCGAAGGTATTCATCCAGCGAGCATTGAAAACGCGGGGGTGCTGGCCGGTATGCCCGTCGGGCCACTGGCGATTTCCGACGAAGTCAGCATGACCCTGATGCAACACATCCGGGATCAGAGCAGGAAGGATACCGAAGCCGCCGGCGGAACCTGGAATCCCCACCCAGCGGAGGCCGTCACTGATGCGATGGTCAACGAACATGGCCGCAAGGGCAAGGCTGCGGGCGCGGGCTTCTACGAGTACCCTGCCAACGGCAAGAAACACCTCTGGCCGGAGCTGGAAACTCTGTTCGTGAATGCGGAGAAGGCAAGAACGGTCAAACTGCAGGAGCTGAAAGACCGGATCCTCTTCATTCAGGCCATCGAAACCGTTCGTTGTCTGGAGGAAGGCGTATTGCGAACGGTAGAGGATGCGAATATCGGCAGTATCTTTGGCATTGGCTATGCGCCGTGGACCGGTGGCGCGATTCAGTTCATCAATCAGTATGGCGTGAGAGCATTCACGGAGCGGGCATCGGCGCTCGCCGAGACCTATGGTGAACGCTTTGCACCACCCAGACTGTTGCAGGAAAAGGCGGAAACGAACACACCGTTCGCCTGATTCAGCCTCTGCACGTCTGCTGCCGGGAGGATTTACCGATTCTCCCGGCAGTTTCCCCGTGTGCAACACGCCTCAACCCCGATGATCCCTCAGTTACGAACGTGGCGTCTTCATGGACAGATTGTCACGATCCGATACGCCCTGCCTATGGCATCGGGTGTAGTGCTTGCCTACAATAAATTTAATAAGTCACGGGTAGACACTCCCTCGCAAACCGAGGGGCTACCAACACCGTCGGGTAAGCATTTATGAGCATCGCGGAAAGAATTATGGCTCGTCGCTCTTCGGCCGGATCTGTTCGGTTCGGGGTGTGCAAGGCAATGACTGTAGCATTGCTGCTGTCTGCGCCACTGGGGCTTCATGCGAACGTTGAAACTCCAGACGTGTACGAGCCAGTTGCACCGACGATTGATCAGGCGCGAGCCAATATCCTGATCGCCCGTCAACTGCAGTTTACCCACTTCCGGGACCTCGGAATCAGCGATGAACTCTCCGGAGATGTGTTTGATGCCTACCTGGATTACCTCGACGGGCAGAGAATCTATCTTTCGCAGGACGACATTGCGAAGTTCGACAAAATCCGCACTCAACTCGGCTCTGCCCTGAAAACAGGTCAGCTTCAGCCCGGATTCGATATTTACAATCTGGTTCAGCAACGGATTATCGAGCGCCTCCAGTTTGCTCTGGAAACAATCGACAAGGGCATCGACACGCTGGATTTCTCGGCCAACGAAAGTATTCTGGTCGACCGCTCGAAAGCGGACTGGGAATCGAACGCCGAGGCCCTGGACGATCTCTGGGTCAAGCGCATTAAAAATGCGGTGCTGGCTCAGCGCCTGAACGGGGCAGAAGACGAAGCCATCGTTGAAACCCTGCGCCGCCGCTACGAAGGCCAGTTGAAGCGCGCGTACCAGGCCCGCAGTGAAGATGCCTTCCAGGCCTATATGAATGCGTTTACCGGCATGTGGGACCCGCACACGTCCTACTTTTCGCCGCGCACCTCAGAAAACTTCAATATCAACATGAGCCTTTCACTGGAAGGCATCGGTGCTGTGCTTCAGTCGGACAACGAATACACCAAGGTGGTGAGACTGGTACCCGGCGGGCCCGCCTCCAAGCAGGGTCAGCTTGAGCCCGCAGATCGCATTGTTTCTGTCGCACAGGAAGACGAAAAGCCGGTGAATGTGATCGGTTGGCGTCTGGACGAAGTGGTGGATCTGATTCGTGGGCCGCGCAATTCGACCGTCACACTGGAAGTGATTCCGGCCAATGCCTCCGACGAGACCATTACCGAGACCATCGCCATCAAACGCGATGAAGTAAAGCTGGAAGAGCAGAGCGCCAGCAAGGACACCATACGTCTTGAACGTGGTGGCAAGGAATATACGATTGGCGTCATTACCATCCCCACGTTCTATGCGGATTTCCAGGCCATGCAGGCTGGTGACCCGAATTACAAGAGCACGACCCGCGATGTCCGCAACCTGATTGCGGAGCTCGAAGCCGACGGCGTTGACGGCCTGGTGATGGATTTGCGAAACAACGGCGGTGGTGCGCTGCACGAAGCCAATGATCTGGTCGGCCTGTTTATTGACAAGGGCCCCACCGTTCAGATTCGCAACGCCAATAACGATGTGCAGGTACTCAATGACGAGGATCCTTCCGTGGCCTACAACGGGCCTCTGGTGGTACTCACCAACCGCATGAGTGCGTCAGCGTCCGAAATTTTCGCCGGCGCCATCCAGGACTATGGCCGCGGACTGGTTGTCGGTTCCCAGACCTTTGGTAAGGGCACCGTTCAGGCTGTGCGTCCCCTGAACCACGGGCAACTCAAGATCACCCAGTCCAAGTTCTATCGGGTATCCGGCGGCTCCACGCAACACAAAGGGGTTATCCCGGACATCGAGATTCCTTCTCGTATCGACAAGACCCGCATCGGTGAGGACGCCCTGGATCATGCCCTGCCCTGGGACCAGATCGAGGCCGTGCCGCATACACGCTACTTCGATTTCAGCGGCATTATCGATGAGCTTCGCAAGCGGCACGAAGAGCGGTTCTCAACCAACCCTGAGTTCAGCCTGCTGAAGCAGGAGATCGACTTCCTGACCAAACAGCGCGCCACCGACAGCGTCAGCCTCAACCTGGAAGAACGCCGCGCTGAGCACGAACAGATTGAACGCACACGGCTCACGATCGCAAATGCCCGTCGTGAACTGAAAGGCCAGACACCGTTCGAGTCGCTGGAAGACCTTGAAGACTGGCAAGACCAGCAGGCGGCGGACCTGAATTCCACCGATGAGGAGCTGGATTTCGTGATACGGGAAGGTGGACATATCATGGCCGACATGCTGGACCTTGATAACCGCATGGCATCGATCCTGGATCCCCAGCAATTTGCGGCACAGTCTCCGGCCGCCGCAGTGACACGTTGAACAGGCAGCTCCAAGTCTCATGACTGAGCAGGACGCAGGCGGACAGGATAGCCACCAGAAAGCACGGATGTTGCAAGACATGCTACTGGACGCGCTACATGCCATGCGCTCCCTGGAGGAAGTGGAAGGGTTGGAGAAACCGGCGGCTCAGGAACGAACGCCGGAAGGCCTGATCGACCGCCTGGCAAGCCTTACCGGGTCTGCGCTCCGCTTCGGGGTCAAGGCGACGGATACGTCTCTTCGGGTGGGCCGGGCACTGATCAATTCCCAGGATCAGCTGCGGGCAATGCTCACAGCAGGCCAGTCTCTCAAAGACATCCGCGAAGTGGCCGGCCTCACCGTATCTGAAATGAGCGAGGCCCTTAACCTGCGGGACAAGTCCGTCCTGGAGGCTATAGAGAACGGCACCACCACCCTGTCCTTCGAACTGATACTACGTCTGGCAGCCCTCATTGCCAGAAACGATCCCATCCCGTTCATCATGCGCACCACGCGCAACTACAATCCCGAAGTCTGGCAGATTCTGAATGACTGGGGCGTGGCGAGACTGCCCCTGCAATTTGAGCGGGAGCGGGAGTTTATCAACATCTTCCGCCGGCATGATGACGCTCGCACGCTCTCGGATGAAGGTTTCCAGAAAGTGCTGGAGTTCACCCGTCAAAGCTTTGAAATGTCCCTGCACTTTATTGAGGAGCAGGAACGGCAGGTGGCCGAACTCAGGGCCACCTACGAGGAAAAGCACCCCGACGTGAAAAGGTCACCTGACAAGCCTGCCGCCAAAAAGAAGCAGCCGGAGCGCACCCCACCGTCAACCAAATAACGCCTGCATACCGGTTATATTCGGGTTATGCACCACGCCCTTTTCAGTAACGATCGCGTCGATCAGGCTTGCCGGTGTCACGTCAAAGACCGGATTGAATACGTTGATGCCTTCCGGCGCCAACCCGATACCGCGTATCTCCCGGATCTCAATGCCGTCGCGCTCCTCAATGGCCACATCTGCCCCTGACGCCGTGGCCATGTCCACCGTGCTTGAAGGCGCGACCACCATGAAGCCCACTTTGTGATGGCGGGCCAGAACCGCCAGGCTGTAGGTGCCGATCTTGTTGACCACATCACCATTGGCAGTTATTCGATCCGCGCCGACGATCACCCAGCGTACGTCTTTCCGGGCCATGATGGCGGCAGCGGCACCATCGGCATTCAACGTGACGGGAATGCCGTCGCGTGAAAGTTCCCAGGCCGTCAACCGGCCACCCTGAAGCCAGGGGCGAGTCTCGTCGGCATAGACGTCTGCCAGCAGCTTTTCCTCATGGAGACGACGAACAACGCCCAGTGCCGTACCGTAGCCCCCGGTGGCCAATGCACCGGTATTGCAATGGGTCAGCACCGAAAACGGTGCCTCTGCTCCGATAAACTCAAGGGCATGGTCCGCCATGGCAAAGTTGGCGGCCAGGTCTTCCTCATGTATGGCCCGGGCCTCCGAGGCCAGGCGTTTTACCGCTTCGTCCAGCGAATGGCACGCATGGAAAATCCTTTCCATGCGCTGCAGCGCCCAGAACAGGTTTACTGCGGTCGGACGTGAAGCTGCAAGCTCGCGAATGGCCTGTTTGATTTCGGCCTTCCAGTCCCCGCCACCGGCATGTCTGGCCGCAAGGGCCACCCCGTAGGCTGCACTGATGCCGATTGCAGGAGCGCCCCGAACCACCATATCCCGGATACTCTGCGCTACACCGGCAGCGCCTTCCAGCGTTATCCAGTGCTCCTCTCCCGGCAGCAGGCGTTGATCCAGCAGCTCAAGACTGCTGCCGTGCCAGCGAATCGCAACGGTGCCAATGGCCCGTTCTTGGGAGGGTTTCGGGGTTGTTGTCATAGAAGACTGCTCCGGTTTTTCAGCGCTGAAAACTGCCAGTATAACGGTTATACTTCCGGGCTACATTTTCAAGGTGTGGAAGCTCCGCGCCATGCGCTGTAAGGCAGGATAAATGACGGCAGACACTATCACCGCAGCCGATATTCGCATCAACGCGCGCTGGCTGATCCCGATTGAGCCGGCAGGCACGGTACTTGAGCATTATGCAGTGATTATCCAGGGTGACCGCCTTGCCGCAGTCATTCCCCAGGAACAGGCGGACAGATCGTTCAGAACCCGGGAAACCGTTGATCTTCCGAACCACGTCGTCATGCCCGGCCTGATCAACATGCACGGCCACGCGGCCATGAGCCTGTTCAGGGGCATGGCAGACGATCTTCCGCTGATGACCTGGCTGAATGACCATATCTGGCCGGCCGAAGGTCGCTTTATCAGCGAGCAGTTCATTGCCGATGGCACCCAACTGGCCATGGCCGAGATGCTGCGTACGGGAACCACCACGTTTTCTGACATGTATTTCTTCCCGGAAATTGCGGCTCAGATGGCGCACGATACGGGCATTCGTGCGCAAGTCTGTTTTCCGCTGCTCGACTTCCCGACGCCGTGGGGTGCCGGACCCGAGGAATACCTGAGCAAGGGCGCCGACTTTATCGACAGCTGGAAAAACGATTGCTACATCATGCCGGCCATTGGCCCCCATGCACCCTACACTGTGTCCGACGGCCCGATGATTGAAGCCGTCCGGCTCTCCGAAAAGACCGGCGCAGCCATCCAGATCCACCTGCACGAAACGGCATTCGAAGTGGCCGAGGCTACTGAAAAGCTGGGTCAACGGCCGACAGCCCGGCTGGCGGATCTCGGCCTGCTCCGCCCAGAGACCCAGTGCGTCCATATGACCCAGATCGATGCCAGCGATATCAGCTTGCTTAAACAAACGGGCGCCCATGTTATCCACTGCCCGGAATCGAATCTGAAGCTGGCCAGCGGCCTTTGTCCGGTGCAGGAACTCCTCGATAGCGGGATCAACGTTGCCATAGGCACCGACGGCGCCGCCAGCAACAACGACCTCGATCTGTTCGGGGAACTTCGGACTGCCGCCATGATGGCCAAAGTAGTGGCCAATGATGCCTCGGCGCTGTCGGCGCACAAGGCCCTACAGATGGCCACCATCAACGGGGCAAGGGCTCTGGGGCGGGACCATGAACTGGGTTCTCTGGCCGAGGGCAAGCTGGCGGACATCATTGCCATTGACCTGAGCGACCCGTTTTTGCAGCCGGTCTACGACCCGGCTTCGCACCTCGTATACAGCAACCATGGTCGATCAGTAAGCCACAGCTGGATTAACGGCGTACCACAAGTACAGGATGGCCGGCTTACCCGCATTGACGTTGCCGATCTCATGCTTCGAGTTGAGGACTGGGCCGGGCGAATCCGCACAAAGGCTGACTAACTGATTTCCTATTGATTCACCAGGCAGAACCAACCATGACAAACCAGAACGTAGACCGGAACGAGATCGCCAAATTCGAGGCCCTTGCCAGCCGCTGGTGGGATCCCTCGAGCGAATTCAAGCCACTGCATGATATTAATCCCCTGCGGCTGAACTACATCGACGAGCGGGTTTCCCTGGCCGGAAAGCGCGCTCTGGATGTCGGCTGCGGTGGTGGCTTGCTGTCGGAGGGCATGGCCCAGCGAGGCGCCCACGTTACCGGTATCGACATGGGCGAGGCTCCGCTGGCCGTCGCGCGGCTGCATGGCATGGAGAGCGGCGTGAATGTGGATTATCGCCAGATCACCATCGAGGAACTGGCCGAGGACAGCGAACACGCGGGCCAGTACGACGTGGTTACCTGCCTGGAAATGCTCGAGCATGTGCCGGATCCCGCATCGGTGGTGAGGTCCTGTGCCGCCATGCTGAAACCGGGCGGCCATCTGTTTGTATCAACCATCAACCGGAACCCGAAATCGTTTCTTTTTGCGATTGTTGGGGCGGAGTACGTGCTCAGGTTGCTACCCAAAGGCACCCACGAATGGAAGAAATTTATCCGGCCATCGGAAATGTCCGACCATCTTCGCCACGCAGGGCTGGAAGTCCGTGAGCTTACGGGGATGACCTATAACCCCGTCACCAAGGTATACAAGCTCGGACGGGACGTGGACGTCAACTATCTGATGCATGCCAGGGATATTCGTGAAGCCTGAAACCACGCATCGAGCCTCCACGGTCCTGTTTGATCTGGATGGAACGCTGATTGACACCGCACCGGACTTTATCCGGTGCCTTAATCAGTTACGGGAACAACACGGGCTCCCCGCCCTTCCACACGAGCATATCCGACGCTCGGTCTCGAACGGCGCGCGCGCCATGATCCGGGTCGGCTTCGGCCTGGAACCGGAACATCCGGAATACCTGGAAAAACACACCGCGTTCCTCGACCTCTACGAGGCGGGCGTGGCAGTGGAGACCAGCCTGTTCGAGGGCATGGACGAGCTTCTCAAAGCCCTCGAGGAGCAAGGTATTCCCTGGGGCATTGTGACCAATAAGCCTGCCAGGTTCGCGGTTCCACTGATCGAAGCCCTTAACCTGGCTGACCGGTGCGCGGCACTGGTTTGCCCCGATCACGTTGCCCAGCGCAAACCTCATCCGGAGGCCCTCTATCTGGCCTGCCAGCAGATCGGCGCCGATCCCGCCACCGGCATTTATGTGGGCGACCACGAACGGGACATCGAAGCCGGGCGTAACGCAGGCATGAAAACCATCGCCGTCCGCTACGGTTACATCGAGGAGCCGGAAGCCATTGACCTGTGGCAAGCGGACCTCATCGCCGACACCGTCACGGATCTGGCAAAGCTGTTACAATGGCGCATCAAATTTAGGATCCGGTGTTCAGCCGGTAACAGCCTGACACGGAGACAGGTTATGCATAATTACCAAGCACCCGCCGATCTTCTGAAAGACCGCATCGTAATGGTGACGGGTGCCGGCAGCGGCATTGGCCGGGCTGCAGCCAAGGCCTACGCCGCCCATGGCGCCACCGTGGTACTGGTAGGTCGCACGGTCAGCAAACTCGAAACGGTTTACGATGAAATTGAGGCAGCGGGCCACCCCAAGCCTGCCATCGTGCCCATGAACTTCGAGGGCGCCGCGGTGAAAGACTACGAAGAATTGGCTATGACCCTGGAAGATAACTTCGGGCAGCTGGATGGTTTGCTGCACAACGCGGCAATTCTGGGCGACCGCAGTCCCGTGGAGCTTTATGACCCGGAAACCTGGAACAAGGTCATGCACGTGAACGCAACGGCGCCGTTCCTGCTAAGCCGGGCAATGATTCCCCTGCTTCGCAAATCCGACGACGCCTCGGTGATCTTCACCTCCTCTGGTGTCGGCCGCAAGGCAAAAGCCTACTGGGGCGCCTATGCCGTCTCCAAGTTTGCCGTAGAGGGCCTGAGCCAGTTGCTGTCCGAAGAACTGGACGACGAGCGTCACAATGTCCGGGTAAACAGTCTTAACCCCGGCGCGACCCGTACCAACATGAGAGCCCACGCCTATCCGGCGGAGAATCCACAGCAAAATCCGGCACCAGAGGACCTGATGCCGATTTACCTGTATCTCATGGGCAAGGACAGCCAAGGCGTCAACGGCCAGAAACTGGACGCACAACCGAAATAATGGAACTGCTTTTTTACACAACCTCTCAGTGCCACCTGTGCGAACTGGCCGAAGCCCTGCTTGTAAGCACGCCCATGCCGGAGCCGATCCCGGTAGACGTGGTGGACATTGCCCAGTCCGAAGAACTGGTAGAACGCTACGGTACCCGGATACCGGTGCTCCGTCGCAACGATACCGGTGTGGAACTGGACTGGCCTTTTACCAGGGATGACTTACTTACATTCCTGCAATGAGGATTGCCTGACATGTTGATGGTTATTTCCCCTGCCAAAACGCTGGATTACGAGAGTCCGCTGGCGACCAGTACCTATACTCAGCCGGAATTCCTTGAGGATGCCTGCGAGCTGGTCGACCAGCTTAAAACGCTGGAGCCGCACCAGATCAGCAATCTGATGAGCATTAGCGACAAGCTTGGGCAGCTGAACGCCGAGCGCTTCCAGAACTGGCACACGCCTTTCACCCCCGAGAATGCCCGGCAGGCTGTGCTGGCTTTCAAAGGTGACGTGTACACCGGCCTGGACGCCGAGAGCTTCAGTGAACAGGACTTCGACTTTGCCCAACAGCATCTGCGCATGCTTTCCGGTCTGTACGGCGTCCTGAAACCCCTGGACCTGATGCAGCCCTACCGCCTGGAAATGGGTACCCGGTTCGAGAATAACCGTGGCAAGGATCTGTATGCCTTCTGGGGCAGCAAGATCACAGAGGAGATCAACCGGCTGCTTGCGGATGACGACGGCGTGCTGGTCAACCTCGCCTCCAACGAGTATTTCAAAAGCGTAAAGAAGAAAGACCTTGAAGGCCGGCTGATTACCCCCCAATTCAAAGACTGGAAGAATGGTCAGTACAAGATGATCAGCTTTTATGCCAAGAAAGCCCGGGGGCTGATGTGTCGGTTTGCCATTCAGAACCGCATCACCCAGGCCGACGACCTCAAGGGATTCAACCTCGAAGGCTATTACTTCAGCGAAGACCAATCCGATAAGAACAACTGGGTTTTCCTGCGGGATGAACAGTAATCCACGTTGAAATCGGAGTCAGCAATGAACGAAGCAATGTTTTCCCAGATCGCCATGCTGGTGTTTCTGACCGGCCTGATTGTCTGGATGGGTGTCATCGTCTGGGATCTGGCCAAGAAATCCCAGGCCGGCAAGTTCGGCACCATCGCCCTGTTTACGGTGCTGGGCGCTGGTGTAGTGGGATTCATCGTTAAAACCGTACTCGTAGAGATCATGCAAATATGAAAGACAAGGACCAGCCCTGATGTGGTTTCGCAACGCCCGCGTATTCCGATTTACTAAACCGTTTGATATCTCCGCTGAAGAGCTGGAGGAAAAGCTGCAGGCCGACGCCTTCAAGCCCTGTGGTCCTCAGGAAACCAGCCGCCAGGGCTGGGTTCCGCCCCTGGGCAAGCATGGCGAACAGCTGGTCCACAGCGCCAACGGCTATCACCTGATTGCCTTGCGCAAGGAGGAAAAGATTCTTCCCGGCCCGGTGGTGAAAGAAGCGGTTGAGGAGAAGGCCGAAGCCATCGAGTTCGAGCAGGGCCGGAAGGTCCGGCGCAAAGAAAAGGACGAAATCAAGGAACAGGTAATGCTGGAGATGCTGCCCCAGGCCTTCTCCAAGAACCGCCGCTCCTTTGCCTACCTCGCCCCCCAGGACGGTGTTCTGGTGGTGGACGCGGGTTCCGCCAAGCAGGCGGAAGATCTGGCCTCGACTCTGCGCAAGAGCCTCGGATCGCTACCGGTTCGTCCACCCGCGGTGGAACAGGCACCTGCTTTTACCTTTACCGGTTGGCTGAACGAATCCATCGACCTGCCCGGCAAGGTGGTTCTGGGCACTGAATGCGAACTCAAGGATCCGTCTGAAGATGGCGGCGTGGTGCGCTGCAAAGGCCTGGACCTGAAAGCCGATGAAATCCGCAACCATCTGGATGCGGGCATGCAGGTGACCAAGCTGTCCCTGATCTGGGACGACAACGTCTCCTTTGTGCTGGATGAAGAACTGGGCATCCGTCGCCTCAAGTTCGGCGAAACACTGCAGGATCAACTGGACGATGTCGACGTGGACGACCACGCTGCCAAGTTTGATGCGGCTTTCACGCTGATGACCCTTGAGCTGTCCCGGCTGATTCCAGGGCTCCTGGAAGCGCTCGGCGGCGAAGATCGCTCTGCGATTGTCGAAGAGTAAAGCCTTAAGACCGGGTCAGATACCCGTCTTGTCTGACCCGGCCTCCCTTGCGCTCTTCAGTGGGCGCTCTTTCCCAGCCGCTCTCTCTGCCAGTCTTTTTCCGGTTCGTTCAGGACCAGCCGCAGATCCATCACTTCCTCTTCGGTATTGAACTTGATTTCAAAGCCCAGATGTTCCGCCAGCTGCAACATGGGACGATTATCCGGCAGCACATTGCCCACCATTTCCACGGTACCCCTGGCCCGACAGTAATCGATCATCTTTTGCATCAGGGCAACGCCGAGGCCTTCGCCCTTCATTTTATCGTGCACCATGACCGCGAACTCGCATTGCAGGTTATCGGCATCGGTCCAGGTGCGCACGGTTCCGAGGGTTTCCTCGCCTTCCCCGTCTTCCCTGGGCGCGTTGGCAATAAAAACCATCTCCCGGTCGTAATCGATTTGCACCATCTGGGCTACGTCTTCGCGAGAGAAATGCTTGCGATACTGGAAGAACCGGTAACGAATGGATTCCGGCGACTGCAACTCATGGAACGCCCGGTGGGCAGGCTCATCTTCCGCCAGTACCGGTCGAATGATGACCCGGCGCCCGGATTTGGGCAAAACAATCCATTCCTCCAGTTCCCGCGGGTAAGGCTGAATAATCGGCCGCCCCGGCTTGTCGGCCAGATTGATGGCAATATTGACAGCCACGGCCCCCTGCTCGTTGAACAGCAAGGGCGAGATCTCAAGCCCCTTGATTTCCGGAATGTCGATAACGATCTGTGAGAGGGTGACCAGGGTCTCGGACACCGCGCGGATATCCTCCTCCGGCTTCAGGCTGTGTTCTTTCAGCAGCTTGTACATGTAGGTACGGCGCAGAAGCTCACGGGCCAACACCATGTTCAATGGCGGCAGTGCGATCTGACGATCGGTCATCACGTTGATCTGGGCGCCAGCTGCACCACAAACCACCAGGGGCCCAAACAATGCGTCCCGGGTAATGCCGACACTGAACTCGATCCCACCCACGTGCTGGTAGGAACGCTGAACCGCAAACCCGAGAAATCCACTTTCCGGGAAATGGCTCTTGTATTCCTCCATCAGGTAGCGGCACGAATCCATGATGGCCGCCTCGCTGTTCAGTTTCTGGACCGTACCCTTGTACCGACGCTGGGTCGGACTCAGGTCCAGAAAAGGATGGCACGCCTGCTCATGAATGATGGTGATGTCGATGGGGCGCCGCTCAACCGCAAACACCTCCAGCACCTCTTCCATATCGTCGCAGTACATGGTTTCGATGGTGCTGATCCCGTAGTCCCGCACCAGATCCCGCGCTTCCCGGTTCGACAGGTGATACCGACCTGCCCGAAGGGCCCTGTTGACCACATGACGGGTATGGGTGCGGTCTGCAAAGTGGTCGGTAAAGGATTCCGGCGTTTCCGTAAGCAGCCGCTGAACCCGCTGGTGACGAACATGCTGCATGAATGCCATCACGGCTTTTTCGGGATTGAAGAACGACGGCAGCCCGGCCCGGTAAAACTCTTCCCGAGCATCCATGACCGTACTCTGGCCGAGCCAGCAGGTGAACACATTCAGACGTGTGCCCTTGGACGCCTGCACAACCGCGTCCGCAATCTGGAGGCTGTCCTCCGTCAGACTCGGGGCATACATCACCAGAACGTTTGCCACTTCCGGATCCTTTGCCAGGATCTTGATGGCCTGGCCGTAAAGTTCCGGCGAGGCATCGTAGTTAAGGTCAATGGGGTTTTTGCGGGTCCAGTAAGGTGGCAGCAGCTCGGCCAGGTTCTCAATGCTGGATTTCGACAGCTCTGCCAGTTCACCACCAAGATCCGCCAACCGGTCCACGGCCAACACCCCGGGGCCGACCCCATTGGCCATGATCGCCAGGGTTTCGCGGCGCAAGGGACGCATCCGCGTCAATGTCTCGAGCGCATCAAACATCTGGCCAAGGCCATCCACCCGGAGCACACCTGCCCTCTGAAGCATGGCGTCGTAAATCGGATCGCTGCGTTTCAGGCCATCAGGGAGGTCGTGGGGAAACCACTCCGACTCCGGCACCCGACCGGACTTCACCGCAATCACCGGCTTGGTGCGGGACGCCACCCGCACCGCCGACATGAAGCGGCGGGCATTGGGAATGTTTTCGATGTGCAGGAGAATCGCACGTGTCTGTGTATCCTGCGCCAGGTAGTCGATCAGGTCGTCGTGATCGATATCCATGCCATCGCCCAGGGTCAGGAAGTAGGAAAACCCCACACCACGGGCGAATGCCCAGTCGATGACCGAACTGGCGATGGTGCCGGACTGGCCAACGAAGGCAACCCGGCCAGGGATGGCGCCCATATGGGCGTAGGTAGCGTTCAGGCTGCGTGCCGGGACCATCAGGCCAATGGTGTTGGGGCCCAGAACCCGGATTCCGGTCTCCCGGGCCGCTTCACGAACGGAATACATCAGGGGCTGGCCGGTTTTACTGTGAGTACGTGACATGCCACCGGTCATAACGATCGCGGTGCGCACCCCGGCCTCCCCCAGCCGCTTGATGGTCTTGGCCACGGTATCCGGCGGCGTACAGATGATTGCCAGGTCCGGGGAAAATTCCATTTTCGAGACTTTCTTGACGCAGGGCACCCCGTGCACGTTGTCGTAATCGTTCTGGTTAACCACCAGTAACCGGCCGGGATAACCGCCCCCCATCAGGTTCCGCAACACCATACCGCCAAGGTTGTCTGCCCGCTCCGACGCACCGATCACCGCAATGGACGCGGGATTAAACAGGCTCTCCAGATACCGGGTGCTCAAGCTGACTCTCCTTTGTATGCGGCCGGCAGACCGTTGGGAAATAAATGTAATAAAACAGGTTACTTATGAGTGTAACTCTTATCTTAGGCCTTGATACCCCGATGTGAAATGACTATCGCCGTTATAAGACCAAAGAAACACGGCATCGTGCAGTTTTCCCTGATAAGCTTGAAGAAAATATAAGCATATCGAAGGCAGTCCGAGACGTATGACCACGGCATTCTTTTCCCACGATGACTTCATGAAACACAACATGGGGCCGGAACATCCGGAAAGCCCTGAGCGGCTGGCGGCCATCATCAGCTACCTTGCTGATACTGGCCTGGACCAGAAGCTGGACTGGGTGCGGCCGGAAGAAATCACCCGTGATCAGCTTCTGATGGTGCATCCGGAAAAATATCTCCATCAACTGGACCTGATGCAACCGACCCGCGGCCGCGTGTTTACCGACCCGGACACGGCCATGATGCCCGACACCCTTCGAGCCGCTCGTCTGGCAGCTGGTGCCAATATCCAGGCCGTGGATATGGTCATGAGCAGCCAGGTTACTAACGCGTTTGTGTGTGCCCGGCCGCCCGGGCACCATGCCGAGCGGGCGAAATCCATGGGGTTCTGTTTTTACAACAACGTTGCCCTGGCCGCCATGCGCGCCCTCACCTTTCATCATTTGGAGCGGGTCGCGATCATCGATTTTGACGTGCACCAGGGCAATGGCACCGTAGACATTGTCAGTGGCGACGAGCGTATCCTGATGTGCTCAAGCTTCCAGCATCCCTTCTATCCGCACTCCCACGTGCACCGGCAGGCCGACAACATCGTGAATATTCCGATTGAGGCAAACTGTTCGTCTGAAGAGTACCGGAAGCAGGTGGAGGCGGGATGGCTGAAGCGCCTGAATGAATTCAAACCGCAGTTGATCCTGATTTCGGCGGGTTTTGATGCCCACCGGCTGGATCCGATGGCAGAACTGAATCTGGATACGGAAGATTATCGCTGGCTAACAGAAATGATTGTGAGTGTCGCCAGTGAGCACAGCAATGACCGGATCATTTCAACCCTGGAGGGCGGGTACCATCTGCGGGCCCTGGCGGAAAGCGTCAATGCCCACCTGGAAGTACTGGATTCGGTTTACTGACGCCAATCAGCCCCTGGGTTCGCCGCCATAACCGTTAGCCTGCTGCAGTTCCGGGCGGTCACCGGCCCGTTGCAGGCGGATATTGGTGCGCCGGTTATCGGCGGGCCGGTTGGATACCGGGTACTGGTCGCCGTGAGCCCGAACGGTAATCATGTTTTCATCAATACCGCTCGCCTTGAGGTAGTCGGCCACCACATTGGCGCGATCTTCGGAAAGCGCACGGTTGTCGATCCGGCTTCCAATACTGTCACTATGACCATCCACGAAAATCCGCTCAACCGTGGAATCTGCGTTCACATAGGCCACGATGTTATCCAGTAGTTGCCTGTCGGCATCGGATAATTGCGTGCTGCCGCTGGCAAAGGGCACCCTCGAGCGCTGGATCTGATCAAAGTTTACCGGCAGTAGATTGGACGTACAGCGCTGATAACGCTGGTACTCGCCGGCGAAGTTAATGTTGGAGACCTGAACCCGCACCGGGCGGCCATCAAACCACGATTCCCTGGTTACCGTCGGGCGCATCCCGTCCAGAAGTCCATGGGCGACCACGAACGCCTGACGGGTATCCAGCGAGACCTGACGGCGATCATCCGAGACATTGACCGTTCCCAGGGGCTTCGGCGCCACACCCGGACGCCAGGCCGGTGCCTCGACCACAAGGCTGCCGCGCCCTGGTCGCATCAATGCGGAATCAGACTCCAGGAAAAAGCTGAGACTTTCACCGGCGCGATGATTGAACACCGCCCGACCGTAGCCGGGAACTTCGTGCACCAGCCGGCATTCAAATACCGACTCGGCGAGATACCACTGGCTGTTCTCGATTCCGGCGCCATAGCTGGCAGCCTGCGCGGTTGCCGGCAGAAGCACCACGGGCAACGTGGCAACCAGCAGAGTATTCAGGAGTTGTCCGGGGCGAAATCCCATAGAGCTAGCCATCAGTGTCCGGAGTTAGCAGAGTCAGACTGTTTAACGGCCTGAGCCGGAAGTTCTTTAGCCACCAACCGGAAAACAATCACCCGCGCCTTCTGGTATAATTCGCCAAATTTTTTCGGCTCCCAGAGAACCGGGCACAAGCTCGCCCCGCCAAAGGTATTTCGGACAAACGCCATGACAGACAAGCTCACGCTCACACGCCCCGACGACTGGCACCTTCACGTACGGGACGGCGACATTCTCAACGACGTGGTACCGGCTACGGCCGCCTGCTTCGCTCGCGCCATCATCATGCCTAACCTGGTACCGCCAGTTACCACCGCAGCCGATGCCACAGCCTACCGGGAACGCATTCTGGCGGCTGCCAATGGCACCGAGTTCGAGCCGTTGATGACGCTGTATCTGACCGAGAGCATGACGGCGCAGACCATCCGGGATGCCAGGGCTGCCGGCGTTGTGGCTGCCAAGCTTTACCCCGCCGGAGCAACGACCAATTCCGACTCCGGCGTGAAGGATATCCGCAACATCTACCCGGTTCTGGAAGCCATGGCCAATTGTGGCATGCTGCTGCTGGTACACGGCGAGGTAACCGATGCCGATATCGACATTTTTGACCGGGAAAAGGTATTTCTGGAGCGTGTCCTGGCACCCACTCTCGAGGCTTTCCCGAACCTGAAGGTTGTACTGGAACATATCACCACGGCCGATTCCGCAGAATTTGTCCGGCAGCACGCCGGTGACAACCTCGGTGCGACTCTGACGCCCCAGCACCTGATGTACAACCGCAACCACATGCTGGTAGGCGGCATTCGACCGCATCTCTATTGCCTGCCAATCCTGAAGCGTAACCGCCATCAACAGGCGCTCAGGGACGCGGTGGCCAGCGGCGACAAACGCTTTTTCCTGGGCACGGATTCCGCCCCCCATTCAAAGGATCGCAAAGAGGCAGCCTGCGGTTGCGCTGGCTGTTACTCGGCCTACGGCGCAATCGGTCTGTATGCGGACATTTTCGAAGAGCTTGGCATCCTGGATAAACTTGAAGCATTCGCCAGTTTCAACGGGCCGGATTTCTATGGCCTACCGCGGAATACCGATACCATCACCCTGATTCGTGACCCCTGGACCATGCCGGCAGAGCTGCCGCTGGCTGACGGAACCATCGTGCCCCTCAAGGCTGGTGAAACCGTTCACTGGAAACTGGCGTAAACCTGACTTATTCCTTCTCACACACGGCCAAGACCGGAGCTTGAGTGACTGACGAAAACAAACCACCGCATCCCATGTCCCGCCGCTTTCGCGGGTTTCTGCCTGTTGTAGTCGACGTGGAAACCGCTGGCTTCAATCCCGAGCGGGACGCCCTGCTGGAAGTGGCGGCAGTGATACTGACCATGGACGACGATGGCTGGGTGCGGCGCGCTGAAACCCACGTTCAGCAGATCGATCCTTTCGAAGGCGCGAATCTGGAGCAGTCCGCGCTTGATTTCACGGGTATTGATCCGTGGAATCCGGAGCGAGAAGCGGTACCCGAGCGGGAAGGACTCAGCGAGATCTTCAGCCCCATTCGCAAGGCGGTGAAGAACCACGATTGCAAGCGAGCCGTCCTGGTGGGCCACAATGCCACCTTTGACCATAACTTCATCTTTGCAGCCGCGCTGCGGGCCGACATCCGTCGTAACCCGTTCCATCCTTTCTCAACCTTCGATACCGCCACGCTGGCCGGCCTGGCCTATGGCCACACGGTTCTGGCCCAGGCCTGCAAACTCGCGGGCATTCCGTTCAGCAACAAGGAAGCCCATTCCGCCGCCTATGACGCGGAAAAAACCGCAGACCTGTTCTGTGGCATTGTGAATCGCTGGAAAGAACTGGGCGGCTTTCCGCCTCCGGTGATCCCCGAAGAGACCGAATAACCGCCATAAAAAAACCCGCCGCAGCGGGTTTTTTTCTGTGTGCCAGGCCTAAGTGTTGAAGGCACGCCTCATACTCAGCTGACTTTAAAGCGGGACAGAGAATCCCTGAGCTGATGAGACAACTCCGCCAAGTCACCACTGGCTTCGGAGATCTGGACCATGGCCTGTTTGGTCTCCAAGGACTTTTCAGCAATTGTGGATACGTTGCGCGTTACTTCTTCGGCCGTGGCTGATTGCTCTTCGGAAGCCGTAGCAATCTGCTCCGCCATACCGGACATCCGGGCAACCTCTTCCACTGCCTCGCGAAGCTGCAACACTACGGTTCCTGCCCGCTCAGAAATACCTCTGGCCTGGGTGCTGCAGCGGGTAACCACCTTTGAAGCACGCTCCGAAGAATTAACCAGAGTTTCGATGGAACTACTGATCTCCTCGGTCGCCTTCTGGCTGTTCTGGGCCAGGCTGCGCACCTCATCCGCGACCACCGCGAAGCCCCTGCCCTGTTCACCGGCCCGGGCCGCTTCAATAGCGGCATTCAAAGCCAGCAAGTTAGTCTGGTCGGCGATGGACTTTATCGAATCCAGAACCCTGGTGATGGATTCCATATTCTTTCGCAAGTCCTCTATGCCGGCTTCTGCTTCCTCCAGTTCCCTGGCCATAGCACGGGTGTCCTCAGCGGAGGATTCCACCTCGGTGGCGCTGCGGCTGACCGCCTCATCAGTGCGCCGGGCGGCGGCTGCCGATTCCGAGGTATTCTGGGACACCTCGCTGATGGCAGAGGACATTTCTTCAATGGCCGACGCCACCTGCTCAGTCTGCTCTGCCTGCTGATTCACACTGTCCAGAGTCTGCGAGGTGGTACCGGACAACTGTTCAGATGCACTGGCCTGGCGCTGGGACGCTTCTTCAACCTTGAAGATCACTTCTTTCAGGTCTGACACCATCTTGAGCATGGAGCCGTATACGCCCGTGGCCTTGTCACTGTCGGACGAATCAATGACCAGGTTACCTGCAGCTACCTGTTCCGCCAGTGCCTGCAATTCGGACGGGTCTTTGCCGAGGGGTTTCATGATCCGCACTGCGGTCCAGACCGCGACGGCCGCCACGGCCAAGAGCACAATAGCAATGGCTATCGCCGCCAGCGTCCACATTTCACGCACCGGCGCCAGGGCCTCGTCTTCGCTGATCTCCGCCACCAGCGCCCAGTTCAGCCCGCCTACGGTAACTGGCCTGTGGGCGGAAAACACTGGCTCGCCACGGTAGGACGTAACCACGCCTTCACCGGAATTTCCGGCCAGGGCCTCATCCACCGATGTCGAACTAATGCGTCCATTCTCCGGGTCGGCAAAGGAAGCGACAACACTGCGGTTTTCCGGATCCAGGTAGGAGTCTGACCGCATCAGGTTATCCGGCCCCACCAGATAGGCATCCCCG
The DNA here is from genome assembly GCF_001266795.1 of Marinobacter sp. CP1. NCBI lineage: Bacteria > Pseudomonadati > Pseudomonadota > Gammaproteobacteria > Pseudomonadales > Marinobacteraceae > Marinobacter > Marinobacter sp. CP1. Next base: position 3,710,392 of record NZ_CP011929.1, on the reverse strand, counting down.
GTTTCGCCCATGCCATCTCGTTCCATCATGATGTTGTTCAGGCTGTCGATGGGGAACTGGAAGGCCAGCACGGCCAGCCGCTCATCTTTTTCGGAATATATGGGGGTTGCCACAAATCCGGCGGGCGCACCGTAGGACGGTACATACCGAGTAAAATCAACAAAAGTCGGCGCAGTATCCTGTCCGTCAGACATCGCCTGACGATAAGCTGCCGCCAGGCCAGAATCCGCGTAGGGACCGTCTTTCAGGGAGGTAGCAAAATCCACCTCTTTGGCTACGGAATAGATAACATGGCCTGTATCGGCATCAATCAGATAAATATCGTAGTAGCCGAACGCCTCCTGAAACTCCTTGAACGAGGTGTGCCACTGTTTGTGAAGAGTGTTATAAAACTGCGCGATATGGACGTCAGCCGATACCAATTCGTCTTTCTGCCCCACAGGATTCGGGTTGTCCACGATGTAACCCATCTGCAGAGCCAGGCTGTTTTTGCTGAGGGATGCAACGAAGTCCGAGGCTGAACGTCCGTTAGCACCACCATTTTGCTGCAAGGGTGGCAAAAAATTCTGCTGATAATAAGCCTCGACGTTTTCTCGTAAGGTCGACTGCTCCTCTTGTACCAGTTTTTCATAATTCTGGAATGCCAAACCAAACCCCTGGGCCGCCGTTCGGGTCCCGCGATTATTGGCCATGGCTTTCAGCTGCCGGGCAATAGTGCTGAGATAATCTTCAACACTATGCTGCTTATTGGTAGCCGCAATAGAGAGTTGTTGCAACGCCTGTTCCGTCAGGCTCTGTCGGGCAATTTCGGCGTTAAAAAACGAGATGGCAATGACGGGAAGCAGGCCAACCAGCAGCAAAGTCAGCAAAAGACGTTTCTTGAGAGTCATCAATAGCCCTTCTTTTATATTGTTCTTATGTTAACCATCGGCTATCGGCTGGTTTTCTTTAGCCCAGAACACTTTATAAAAGAGGCGAATCTCGTTTAACCCATTAATATGGGAGGGGAAATAACTCCCCCTCCCACTCGATTCGGGGGCAACTGCGTTACCAGTAGATGCCCCGCATGATGGCGGCGAAAGCCACCTGCTCGCTGGACACCTTCGGCTTCTCCCCGGAACGGCTACCAGCGGCGGCCGGTGAATCCGGGAACATCCGGTAACCGGTGTTCATGACGATCTCGGCCATCTTGGGCGCCAGGGCATGAAGCACTTGGGCAGAGATACCCAAACGGGTAGCGATTCGCTTCGGCCGGTAGACGATGGCATCAGCAACCATGGTTGCAGCCTCGTCCGGCGTTAGCGTGGGGACAGAATCGTAGATCTTTGTTGGCGCAATCATCGGCGTTTTCACCAGAGGCATGTTAATGGTGGTGAACGTGACATTGCGATCCGACCATTCCGAAGCGGCGCAGCGGCTGAAGGCATCCAGCGCGGATTTGGAAGCCACGTAAGCCGAGAACCTGGGAGCGTTGGTCAGCACACCGATGGACGAGATGTTGACCACGTGACCGCGGCGATTCTCCAGCATCTTGGGCGCAAAGCCCATGATCAGACGAACGGAACCAAAGTAGTTCAGTTGCATGGTGCGCTCGAAATCGTGGAAGCGGTCGAACGACAGATCCAGTGAACGGCGAATCGAGCGCCCGGCGTTGTTGACCAGCACGTCGACCTGGCCATGGTTATCCAACACGGTCTTCACGAACTCGTCGCAGGCATCCATATCGGAAAAATCGCAGGGATAGGCGTGTACGCTTGCGCCCCGGGACTCCAACTCTGCGGCCACTTCCTTCAGGCGCTCGAGTTTGCGGGCACCGATCACGAGGATCGCGCCGGCGTCTGCCAGTTTCTGGGCAGTTGCAAGACCAATACCGGACGTAGCACCGGTCACCACGCAGACGCGACCTTCAACCGTGCCCTTGAGCGTGCGGTCCTTGAACAGGTCCGGATCCAGATTGCGCTCCCAGTAATCCCAGATCACCGGCGCGTAGTCCGGCAGGCGGGGCACTTCAATGCCGGTGCCTTTCAGAACGCGCTCGGTTTCGCGGGCGTCAAAACGGGTCGGGTAATTGATGAACGACATCACGGATGGCGGAATGCCCATGTCATCAAGAATGGCCGACGTCAGACGCTTCACCGGTGGCAGGTTCTTCAAGCTCTGGCGAATGAATGGCGGAATAAAGCCGAACATGCGGGAATCGATCCGCATCCCCATCCGGGGTGCGTGACCAGCCTCGCTGAAGATGTTGAGAATTTCGCCAACCTTGTACGGATCGGTATCCACCAGGTGGAAGCACTTGCCGTCTTCACCCTCGAGATGAGCAATGTGATCCATGGCGTTAACCACGAAATCCACCGGCACAATGTTCAGACGCCCACCCTCGACACCAATGGTCGGAACCCACTGGGGCAGCGCGTGGCGGATTTTCTGGATCATTTTGAAGAAATAGTAGGGGCCATCCACCTTGTCCATTTCACCGGTAGCGGTATGCCCAATCACCATGCCCGGGCGGTAGATGCGGAAGGGAACCTTGCATTCCTCACGAACGACCTTTTCAGATTCGTGCTTGGTCCGCAGGTACGGATGATCCAGCTTCTCGGCTTCCTCGAACATGTCTTCGCGGAAGATTCCCTTGAACAGACCGGCAGCCGCAATGGAAGAAACGTGATGGAAGTGCTTGGCGCCCATCGCTTCCGCAGCATTCACCGCAGCGCGGGTGCCCTCGATATTGGTTGCCTGCTGGGCTTCTTCATCTGCGCCCATATCGTACACGGCGGCGAGGTGAAAGAAGTGGTCGATTTTCCCTTTCAGGGCTTTCATCGTCTTGGCGTCGATGCCCAGATTCTTGCTGGTCAGGTCGCCTATGAAGGCCTTCACCTGGGTTTCATCCGCGCCCCAGCGCTCACGCAATTTGTCCAGCTTGTCCTGGGATTGTTCACGTACCAGTACGTGGACAGTGCCACCACGTGCCAGAAGCTTCTCCACCAGGAAACGGCCAATAAATCCGGTGCCACCCGTCAGGAAATAATTCATCAATCTTCCACCCTGCCTGTTGCTCTGTTGTTGTCTATCCATGCCGGCACCCATACGACTAACGTCTTAGAGTTTTCCGGAAACGCCGGCATTGTACTTAATTGCAACCTTCATGTATCGAACTTTTTTAGAGCTTTTACTCTGTAAGCCTTTGTTTTGTATAGAGCTATTACTCTAAATTTTTGACCCGACAAGCGGGACATGCCTGTCCGGTTCGTCGACACAATGTTTTTGAGACTAGCACAGGAATTGCCCCGTGCATGCTCAATTTCCGGATTACCACAATGCAATGAAAGCGCCCGCCAGCAATGACATAATCGGGAACTTATCGCGCCTTTTGGCATCTCTTGTTTTCACAGGAACACCGACCTCCGGAACCCCTACTATGCAGAAAGACAATCCCAACGCGGAACGCTACATTTCGATTGCCCGGGCCTGCCTGAAGGCCATCAACGACACAGCCGATAACGCTGGTTCACGGGAAGAGAAAATTCAGGCGGTCTACGAGGCCATCGACAAGGCCTTCCAGGCCGAGTTCGCAGATTATCGCCAGTCCGTCGCCATCATGGCGACTGTTCTGGAGCGTATTGCCTCGGGCCAGCTGGACAGTGAGAAAGCCGCCGACCTGGCACGTAAAACACTTGACCAGCAGCCTGAAAGCACCCGCAACGCGCTGATGCACTGATTCGCAAACGTCTTCTCCGGATCCCAGAGGGCCTATGAACACACGTACCGTCAGGAAGAACTCCATGCAGAACCCGATCTCACGCCTGTTTTCCCTGCTCATACTTTTGCTGTTCAGCACCCTTGCTCTTTCTGCGCAGATTCCCGAGAAGAGCCCCAATGACGACAACCAGTACCGGTTTATCGAACTGGACAACGGCCTGAAGGTCATTCTGGTGTCTGATGAGGATGCAGACAAAGCGGCGGCCTCAATGAACGTTGCTGTTGGTAGCGGAGATGATCCGGCGGAGCGCGAAGGCCTCTCCCACTTCCTCGAGCACATGCTGTTCCTCGGGACCGAGAAATACCCCGATCCGGGCGAGTACCAGCAGTTCATCAAGAGCCACGGTGGCCAGCACAATGCCTTCACCGCGTTCCAGGACACGAACTACTTCTTCGATGTTCAGGCCGAATTTCTGGAACCGGCACTGGATCGGTTCGCCCAGCAATTTTCCGCGCCCCTATTTACCGCCGAACTGGTGGATCGTGAGCGCAACGCTGTGCACTCGGAGTTCAGCGCCAAACAGAAAGACGATGGTCGACGCTTCTATTCCGTCAAGAAGGCCGTTAGCAATCCGGATCACGCCTTCAGTCACTTTGCCGTCGGAAACCTGAGCACCCTTGAGAATACGGAAGCAAATCCCCTTCGGCCGGATCTGATCGAGTTCTGGAAGCAGCATTACTCCTCGAACATCATGAGCCTGGCGGTTTACGGGCCCCAAAGCCTGGACGAACTGGAATCCATGGTGCGAGGGCGGTTCGATGCCATTGAAAACCGCAACCTTGAGACCAAGCGTCACGTCGCCAGCCTGTACCGCTCAGATGAGCTGCCAGCCAAGGTCACAGCAGAAGCACTGAAGGACGTTCGAAGCCTGTCGCTCACGTTCCCTATTCCGTCCCAGGAAGCGAACTACCGCACCAAACCCGCCAGCTACGTGGCCAACCTGCTCGGCCACGAGGGCCCAGGCAGCCTGTTCGACGTTCTGAAACGGGCCGGTCTGGCGGAAAGCCTTTCCGCAGGTCTGGGCATGGATACCGGCGAGAACGCCACCCTCGAAATCAGCATTTCCCTGACACCGGAAGGACTGGCTCGCCATGAGGACATCCTGCCGCTGGTATTCGATTACATCGAGAAGATTCGCCAGAAAGGTATCAGCGAGCAGCGTTTCCTGGAAATGCAGAACCTGGCTCGCATCGATTTTCGATTCCGCGAACAGGGTAACCCCCTGCACGAAGCCATGCGCCTTTCTCGTTACCTCCAGGACTATCCCGCCGAAGACGTTTTGCGGGCGCCCTGGCTGGTTGAGCGCTTCGCGCCGGAACAGTACCGCGACATTCTGGACAGGCTGACGCCGGACAACCTCCTTACTTTTGTTCTGGCACCGGAGCCTGAACTTGAAAATCCGAACCGAACCGACTGGTACGAAGCGGCGTGGGCCCGAAAACCACTCGACCCGGCAACACTGAGGACCCAGTTCCTGCCAGAACTCGCTGCCCAGCTGCGCCTGCCGCCGGAGAATCCATTTGTGCCGGAAGATCTGGCGATGGTGCCCGGAAAAACCATGGCGCAGCCGACACAACTGGCAACCATCGAGGGAATGGATGTCTGGTTTGCCCGGGATACCCGGTTTGATACCCCGAAAGCCAACGTGTTTGTGGGCCTTCGTACGCCTGCCACCCGAGCGTCGGCACGCAGCTACGTGCTCACTCAGCTGCTGGTGGACGCTATCAATGCCAATCTGAACGCCTGGGCTTACTCCGCCAGTCTTGCGGGCCTGGATTACAGCGTCTATCCGCATCTCAGGGGTATCACGGTCCGGGTCGGCGGTTACGACGACAAACTCCATACCCTGATGAACCGGATTCTGCTCCAGGTGGCTGCACCGGAACTGACCGAACAACGTTTCGAGATCGCCCGGCAGCAGCTGATTGACGGCCTGCAGAACAAGGCCAAGGATCGCCCCGTCGAACAGACCTCTGAGTTTATCCAGACGTCCCTCATCGAAGGCGCCTGGCCCACCGACGCCAAGCTGAGAGCCGCCCGGGAAGTTAGCTTCGAGGAACTGCAGTCCTTCTCTGAAGCCCTGCTGTCACAGGTTGACCCGGTTATGATGGCGCACGGAAACCTTACCGAGGCCTCGACTCTTAACCTCGCGCGGCAAATTGACGCCATTGTTCTGGGCAACAGCGAGCTGGTCCGGGTAGCACGAAGCCAGGTGCGCCAGCTGCCAGATAATGAAACCCTCGTCTCCATCGACGTGGACCATCCAGACACGGGCTATACCCTCTACATGCAGGGAGACAACACCAGCTTTGAGGAACGGGCCCGATTCCGGCTGCTGGCCCAGATTATCAGCAGCCCGTTCTACGAAGAGATCCGAACCACCCGCCAGATGGGCTACATCGTTTACGCAACGCCTTTTGAAATGCTTGAAACACCGGCCCTGGGGTTTGTTGTGCAGTCACCTTCCGCTTCCCCGGCAGAGATTGACCAGGCTGTTCAGGAATTCTCCAACAGCTTTGAGGAAACCCTCTCCGCTTTGACAGCGGAACGCCTTGATCGGGAGAAACAGGCCGTTATCAGCAAGCTACTCGAGCGGGACCGGCAACTCGGCGAGATTTCCAGCCGCTACTGGCGTGAGATTGATCGGGGCATGGACACGTTTGATTCCCGCCAGCAGTTGGCCAACGCGATCAAGCAGGTCGGAAAACCACAATTGCTGGAAACCTTCAAAAAGGCCGTCCTGGAGCGCAAGCAGGCATTAGAAGTGGTTACAGGTGGGAATGGCCTGGAGGCAAACCAGGCGCTTGGCAGGCTCACCGAGCTGCCGCCGGTGCCCGCCAGCTAGAGTACTCAAAGAGTGCGCAGAAAGCGCGCCCAGTCTTCGGGCTCGTCGACATCCCAGCGGGGCTCCAGCAAACAATAGCTGAGCCCCGATGCTTTAAGGCGCTCACAGGTCTGGGTCAGAACCTCCGGCGTGCCCCAGGCAATGTCATCCAACATTCCCTCAGCCACTCGGGAGGCTCCAATCAGGACATAGCCGCCATCGTCTGAGGGCCCAAGCACAACGTCGTAGTCTTTCAGGAGCGCGACGGCGTTACGGGCGTAATCCGGATCGACCGAGGGGCAATCACTGCCCACCACCAATGCCCGGTCATAATCCTGAAGAGACAGACTCAACGCTCGATACATCCGTTGGCCCAGTGTGCTCCCCTCCTGAACGCCTTGCATCAGGCCGGCGGCATCAAGCTCTTCAATGATAGAGGCCGCCTCGCCGGGCCGGTCATCCACCGGTCTATCCCACCAGAATTCCACCGGATAGCCGGTCGCACACAGGTTATCCAGCACAGCCAGCGTGAGCCGAACATGGGCTTCGAGAGCCCCGACCGCACCCAACTCGGGCATCAACCGGGTTTTAACCCGTCTGGCTTCCGGCCATTTGGCAAACTGGAGAAAAACCGCCGCAGGCGGATTACTTTGAGGCATTGCGCACATCCGATCGGTAAATTTGGGCCAGGGACTCCGGCGATTCACCACGCCAATACCGCCAGCGCAGCTGCCACATCAGAAAAATCGTTCGCCAGGCACCGTATTTCTGCCAACGGCGGCTATCGGTAACGACTGGCTCTTTTATACAGAAAGGATGGGACACCAGGCAAAGACGGCGTGAGAATTCGACATCTTCCATGAGCGGCATCGGGTGAAAACCATCCAGGGCGTCGAAAACGTCCCGCCGTACGAAAATTGCCTGATCACCGGTGCAGATGCCTGACAGGCGCGAGCGCTGGTTCATGAACCAGGCAATAACCCGGAAAAGCAGCCGCTCACCACTCAGCCGCACATCGAACCGCCCCCAGGCGCGACGGGAATGGACGAAACTTGCGAGATGCTCCAGAGCTTCTTCCGGCAGGCGCGTATCTGCGTGCAGAAACAACAGTAGATCGCCCTTTGCAACTGCCGCGCCGGCGTTCATCTGAAGCGCCCGGCCCTTCTCTGACACAACCACCCTGTCGCAAAGTGGCCGGGCCAGCTCAACGGTTCGATCGGTACTGCCACCATCAACGACAACCACCTCATGCCCCCGGTTACGGATCGGTTGCAGGGCGCGCAGGGTGTCGGTTACACCTGCCGCTTCCATCCACACGGGAACAATCACGCTTAGCGAGAAAGGATCTGGCAAAACACACTCCGTGACATTCTCTGAAACCGGACCGAACCTTGAGCCTCAGGTCTTAGCCCGCTATCATACCGCCCTTCTCGCGATAATGCCCCCGTAGCTCATCTGGATAGAGCGTCCCCCTCCTAAGGGGAAGGTAGCAGGTTCGAGTCCTGCCGGGGGTACCAGTTGCCCTTCCGCATTGATCTACAAACAACCCCAACCTACTGTTTTAAGGGCTTTTTACTGAACATCAGCGTCCTTATCGATCTACAATATTCCGCCTGAGTCTACAGTTTTTGGGGGCACATCTGGGGTGCAAACTGAAACACACCCCGCTATAGTGGATTTTGTACCCCCAAGAAGAGCACAACCCTCGCATGCCAAAGCCTATCACCCCCCTAACTGACAAGAAGATCCAATCGGCAAAGTTCGAAAAATTCGGTAAACGCACCAAGCTCTCCGACGGAGCCGGACTGTATCTGGACATCCAACAATCCGGAAGGTATTGGCGGATGAAGTACCGATTTGATGGCAAGGAGAAAACGCTTGCACTTGGCGTCTACCCTGAGGTGTCGCTGAAACTGGCACGAGAGCGTCGCACCAAGGCCAGGGAGCAGATTGCCGATGGCATAGACCCAAACCAGGTCAAAAAGAAGCAAAAGGCGGCCTCAAAAGAGCAGGCTGACACCTTCAAGGCCGTCGCCGAGGACTGGCTCAAGCTGAAAAAAGGAGAACTTGCCGATAGCACGCTGAAAGTTGCGAAAAGAAGGCTCGAATCCTGGGCTTTCCCTAAGCTGGGCCACTTGCCGATCAAAGAAATCAAGCCGTTGACTGTCATGGAGGCCCTAAGGCCCATAGAGGAACAGGGCAAGCACGAGACCGCGCACCGAATCCGGCAACGCATCGGCGAGATTTTTCGTTTTGCAGTAGCGGCAGATCGTGCAGATATAGACCCCACAGCCACACTGAGAGGCCAACTCAAAACCACCCCAACTCGACACAGGTCTGCGATTACCAACCCGGATGAGTTAGGCAAGCTCCTGAAGGCAATCGATGCCTACGGAGGCCATGCGTCCACCATAGCCGCCTTGAAACTGGCACCGATGCTGTTCCTTCGGCCGGGCGAACTGCGAAACGCAGAATGGAACGAGATTGATCTAGACAAAGCTACTTGGGTCGTGCCAGGAAAGCGGATGAAAGGTACTCAGAAAGCCAAGAGAGCGGGACAGGTGCCAGATCACATCGTGCCCCTTTCGACACAGGCCGTCGAGATACTGAAAGAGCTCAAGGTCATCACCGGACATCAGGGCCTGGTTTTCGAATCCGTCAAACGGAAACGGCCACTATCAGAGAACACGATTAACGTGGCACTCAAATCGATGGGCTACGATGGTTCTGTCATGGTGGGCCATGGATTCCGGGCGACAGCTTCTACCCTACTCCACGAGCAAAACTGGCAACCCGAGGTAATTGAGCTTCAACTGGCACATAAACAGCGCAATCAGGTGGCTGCCGCTTACAATCGCTCAGCGAGGCTCGAGGAGAGGCGGGAGATGATGCAAGCCTGGTCAGATTACCTCTCCAAGCTAGCCAACAAGTCGTGATAGGGCCTTAGAAAGTGTGTTGCCTTTGATCGCCCTTGATAACTCAAAGGAGCCGGAGGCAGCGAGCCCTTCCGTCGAATAACCCATTGATTGAGCGCGCTCGCGTTCATCGCATCCGCGTAATCAGCGAGCAGCCGGGATATCAGATCCGTGTTGTTATCAACCGCCTCACCATATTCAAGAACCTCATTTTCAAGTTGCCCGAGTTCCTCGGCCCTGCGATTTAACTCTGCCTCCTGACGCCGTAACTCTTCCTCTCGTGCTTTCAGCTCTTTGCCTTTGCTCTCAGCCTCCTTCAGCTGCTGGCCCACTTTCTCCAGTCGTTTTTCCAACTGCTTTTGACTCATTTCCAACCAGGCAGTTGTCCTCCGTTCTTGATGATAATCAGAAACGAGCGTTTCGATGATTTGATACGCTGGCCTACCTTGATCCCGCTTCAAATACTTGAGCTTGGGGCCAACAGACTCACTCATGATGAACGAGTACGATTTCGTCCGCCCCTTCTTGTCATCACGTGTCTTCTTCTGAGTCCAAGCCCTCTTCATTTTACGAAGGTCATCTTCGTTATCACGAACCTCTTGGGCATCACGAATATGACTCACTAAGTAGTCATATTTCGACTCGTCAAGGCGCCTGCCACGAAGGAACCAACCTTTCTTCCCAAGGTATATAATTGCCCAGTCCTGCTGGTCCACGTTGTTCTTTCCCAACCAACTGACAGCTCTTTTTCTCCAGTCTTCTTGCATAACCACCTCCGATAAATTTTAGACAATTTACCTATCTCGTAGCTTAGTTATTTATGTTTTATGCATCTTTCTTGCCTGTGACTTAGTGGTACGCCTTAGTTTTACCACTAAGGCGTACCACTAAGAAATAGACGCAGACTTATTCGCGATATTACAGTGGTATTTTTGACACTTTATTAATGGACAGTGACGGTCAGGCATACTATTTTGGTCGCATGCTGATTGCTAACTTTTTATCCGATCTCTCCGGCCTATCACCGCAAGCGCGATATGCGTTGATGAAGCTGTGGCTGGAAAACGGCCACTCGCTTCCTGTGCAAATGAGCGTTGAAAATTGCGCTAGTCATATGGCAATACCACGGGCTAGAGCCGGTAAGGTGATTAACGAGCTAATCGACACAGGCCATATTGAACCCGATTACCGTATCGGTCAGAGGGGACGACCAAAACGATTTATCAACATCTCGGCAGCGACCACGGAGATGTTGCGCAACCTGACACCTACGCATCCTGGGGGCGTTCTTCACCTGGAATCCGTTCACAGTCTCCTAGCCCATCGAACATCCGATGCCGACGCAGATTCCTCATCGCTTTCTCCTGCCAACATTGTTTTTCTGATAGCCCTCTTGAGTTGCGCCAATGAATGCGGCGCAGTAAACGGCCTCGGAACCAGCAAACTTATTACCTACACCGGGATGACTGCCCAGAGGATCAACCTCCAAGTCAAAAAGATGAGAAAGCTCGGAATTATACTTTTTTCAGTGCCGGGCATGACAGGCGCACGAATTTTGGGGAAAACAACCACCACTTACTGGCTCGACCTGACCCACCCCCTGTTTATATTGCCCACTGGTTCAAAGCTTGTGAAAAAAATGTTCGTGAACCTGGGCTCTGGCGCTAAAGCTAATGCGATGTTTGATATCACCCACCAAATGACGGGCATCCAGCGTAAGCACTGGAAAACCTTAAAAAAGTCATTAAACAATCAACAGGCGTTCGATCTGGCGATAACAAAATTAGATGTTCAAGTGATAGCCCAAATCCCGAGCTTTGACATTTCGTCGGTCGAATGCTTCTTCAGAGAGGCTGCTAACTTCAATTTGCGGCTATCATTCCAGTTGGTAGTGGATAGGGTAGCCCGCAGCATTGCCCTTGCGCGGATCAGAACCTCATCGAATAGTAACCAAATCGCTCCCACCTTCAGCATGCTCAGGACGCTTTATAGAGAATTGCTGCCCAGACGCTTCCTGTCTCCCGGCTCAGAGACCGCCCCATCCAAGAAGAGCAGACGAATGCTGGTCAGGGTAGTACTTGAAATCGCGAACACTTTGGCAACGGAGATCGCTGCCGAACTGCGCGGTAACAGGTTCAAGCTTTCCTCAGTCACCTCATTTGAGCTGGCACCCATATCAAAGGTCTCAACCGATCGACTCCTAGTGGTCGCACTGAACGCGCCAGACCCTCCAAGCACCGAGAAGGAAAAAACAGCTGACTAAACCGACTTCGCTCTGCAATGGCAACGAGTCCGCGGTAGCCCATCACCGTCTATTAAGTTCTACAGGGTTCTACGAATGGTTTGAACGTAACCGTCCGGAGAACCACCCATGCAAATTTTACGGCTCAGAGACGTAATTCAAACAACAGGCCTCGGCCGCTCATCCCTGTATAAGTTTTCACGCCTTGGAAAATTCCCGTCCGCCACCACTCTCGGTGGCATGTCAGTTGGCTGGAACGCGACCGCGATAAATCGGTGGATTGCCCAACGCATCCGCGACCGCGATCAAGTGCCCTCCTGCTCAAACCACGTTACCCCCTGGGCAGTCACCATTACTGAGGATGATACAACCGAATCGGACCTCAGGGTTCTGCGAATCAGAAACGTCATGGCGCTGACAGGGTTGGCCAGGTCCACCGTGTACAAGTACATCGATGAGAAGAATTTCCCACACCCTGTTCCGCTGGCCGGGTCAGCCGTCGGTTGGATTCTGGCAGAAGTGAAACATTGGTTGGCGCAGTGCGCAGGTTCTGCGACCGACGACCAAGCGCCTGGAAGCCCTGACACACTGCCAAAAGCTGCATAACGCCCTCCTGTATTTAAATTAATAGACAACTTCTCTCGATCAAGAACCACCCCCTCAATACCTCCTGCATTAAGAAAATCCGAGGCAACTCTCGGCAAACTGGTCCAGTTCTGGGCCGCTCTCTGGCTGTTCGGCAAATAAATCCGAACATCCCAAAACCATTCAATTGGAGACTCGCAACATGAACAATGATCATCATGAAGGGACTACTCTGGAATACCTGAGCCAGCTAAAACTATCAGCTCAGGAAGTCGCCGGACACTTCTTAGCCGACAGCAACACACTGCGCGATGGCATGCGCATCCTCGAATGCGCCAATCGCCTGCAAACGTATTCGGACGAAGCCTACGGTACTTTTTTCGACACTTGGTACTGCAAGCATCGTAGTTGCCCAATTTGCCAATGGCGGAAATCCTTGAGGTACTGCAGTAAGGTTCACCGGACCTTAGACCAGAACCCGTCGCTTCTGCAGGACAAGTGGATTTTTCTGACATTGACCGTCCGTAACTGTGAGGTTGACGACGTCCGGACATCCATCGAGCACATGAATCAGGCTTTCCGGCGATTAATGAACCGGGAGTTTTGGAAACGGCATGTTCATGGTGGCATCCGGTTTGTGGAGGTAACCGAAAGCTTCTTTGGTAACGGCAGGCTCAATACCATGTCTGCCCACCCCCACTTTCACTGCCTCCTCAAGGTCAGTCCGTCGATGCATGCAGGAGTAAACTATGTGTCTGAAATGCAATGGGCAGAGGAGTGGCAACAAGCACTGCAGGCTCACTACCTGCCGATCGTCAACATTCGACGAATGGCTGGCGAGGGGCGGGATCTTAGAAACAAGATTGTCAGCGCTACTCGGTATTCAATGAAGCCGAGAGTGAATACACATGCTAGGTCTTGGTTTTTGGAGGCAGCGAGACAAATGCGAGGGCTGAGGCTAGTTGAGCCCTTCGGCGACATACGGGCACTTTTCACCGATCTGGACGATGAAGCATTGTCTGGCTCAGCTGAAGGCCACGATCAAATAAGACAAAACCATAGCCCTTCGGTCCACTTCTGGGATGATTCAAGCGGAAGTTACAGTCCATACTGATCCGTGAGGATCGAAATATAGTGCCCATGACCCCCTCGTACTTCCATGGGCACCAGTAGATGTAAACTTGGGAGCCAGGTCGATGACTCGGTGCTTCTACCTGGCTCCTCGTTCACTCACAACACGCAATTAACCTGCCTTCGGAGAGATCTTATGACGAACTGATGGAGTGCAGATATGAGAGTAATCAGATTAGCGGAAGTCAAAGACAAGACCGGCTTGGCAAAATCAACAATTTACAAATACGTGGATATGGGAATCTTCCCGAGGCCCATATATCTCGGGGGAAGATCGGTAGGGTGGATAGATTCCGAGATACATGCGTGGCTGCAGGAAAAGCAGGTCGAACGCGACATGACCCATGGTGCATCAAAAGGCTGGCTCTAACTTTCCCCCATAAACTATGTGGACAAGTATGGCCGTCTGCGGACTCCAAAAGTAGGTCAGAACCTGCTGTCATAGCTCCGCAATTTCACCGCAGAAAAAACAACTAAACGGAACCGTACTCTTCGGGTGTGCCCGTTTCGAGATGTCGGAGAAATGTGTGTCTGTCGACAGACTCATTGAAAGTGAATGTCACGCGGTCTCCTGACTGGGCAGTATGATCAATAGGGAGGCAATAATTGTCACGAAAGATCTGTTCCAATTTTTTCACAATGGCAGTGGAGACAGTCATTGTAATCGGGACAGTTGACACGTCATAGCTGATCAGTGGACCGTACTGACTCATCTAAATCTCCTGGCAGTTGATGGATAAAATGCTCCAGTTGAAGCCAGGAAAAGATATCATCTTTAAGCATTCAAATCCTTCTGCATACACCGAAGTACGGCAAATTGCGATGACGGCCTTTCAGCAGCAAAAAAATTATGGTTTGGGAAGCCAGTTCATTAGCACGAGCTGGCATGCCCGGTGGCAAGTCGAGTGATTAGCGGGTGGTTCCGTCTGCACATCTGGCAAAACGGCAGTACCATGATCAGGTCCAACTGGATAATGACTGAATGAATGCCATACTTCGTATGCGATTCACCCCACCGTAATGCGTGCTGACGACTCGTCAGAGTTCTTTCATGAACGGAAGCGGCTTCTGATGGGATTGATTGAACAAGCCATGGGTAAGAGGTCTCTGCAGTGACGGACCAATCTTTTACAGAATTTGAGCAGCTGTTTCTCAAAAGCAACAATCAGCTGGGAACCTCAATTCTGTTGATACTTGCTTGGATCGCGGCAAGCGACGGCAACGTTGATAAAACAGAAGCAAAACAACTTTCCGAGATTTCAGCAGCTGCTAAACATGGAATTTCAATCCAACAGCTCATCCGCATCGCTGAGAATCACGACCTCGCCGCAATTCACTTGGCCTGCGACATTGTTTCATCACATTTCAAAGGGGAAAAAGCTCATCTGTTCATGGAAATGGCGATCGGCATCTCCATTGCAGATGGGCTACTGCTTCCTTCAGAAAACCACATTCTCAGATTTCTTGCAGACCTCCTCGGTGTTAACCGATCGGGATTAAATGAAACCTTTGTCAATATGACCGGTCGGGAGATCCCCACTCCATCAGATGTCAGTTCCGCAAGATATTGGCAGGACCGTGAGAGAGCTCGAGAAGACTCGTCACAGCAATCAAAGGGATCTGATAGCACCAACAATCACCATGAACAACCCAGACACTCAAGCAAAGCAATCGCAGCGTACGCCACTCTCGGGTTAGAACCCGGTGCTAGCAGCCTGTCGGACTTAACCAAGCAGTATCGACATGAGATAATCGGGGCAACACGGGCCACAACCGGAATTCACTGATGGGACATTTCGTAATAGCTGACCGGGACACCGACTTCCTGCTTCCACCGTCTGTTCAAGACTGGTTGCCTGAAGACCATCTGGCCCGTTTTGTCGTCGAGGTCGTTGATCAGCTCGATCTGTCTGAGCTAACGCGGCAGTATGCCGGGCGCGGCTCACGGGCCCATCATCCTGCCGTATTGCTCAGCTTGTTGATTTATGGATACGCGACCGGCGTTTTCTCCAGCCGCAAGATTGAGCGCGCTACCCACGACTCGATTGCGTTCCGTTACCTGGCGGCCAACACGCATCCGGATCACGACACGATCGCCACCTTCCGCCGTCGCTTTCTTCCTCAGGTTGAGGCTCTGTTCGTGCAGGTCCTGCTGCTGGCGCGGGAAATGAATCTGGTGAAGCTGGGGCGGATCGCCCTGGATGGTACCAAGGTAAAAGCGAACGCCAGTAAGCACAAAGCGCTGTCCTATGCCCACGCAAATAAGATTGAGGCGCAGCTCAAGGCGGAAGTGAACGCACTCGCCGCTCAGGCGGAGGCCGCAGATCAGGCACCAGTACTTGAGGGTATGGATATCCCCGCCGAAATCGCCCGGCGTGAAGCCCGATTGGAAGCGCTGGCAGACGCCAAGCGGGCCATAGAGGCGCGAGCACAAGAACGCTTTGATCAGGAGCAGGCCGACTACCAGCAAAAACAGGCCAAACGGCAGGCCCAGAGGGACGCCGGAAAAAAGCCCCGGGGCCGGGCACCTAAACCACCGCAGCCCGGCCCTCGGGATACCGATCAAGTGAACCTGAGCGATGACGAATCGCGCATCATGCCCGTCTCCGGCGGGGGCTTTGAGCAGTGTTATAACGCTCAGGCCGGAGTGGATACCGAGACGATGCTGGTTGTCAGTACCCACATGACCCAGGCGACAAACGACAAACAGCAGATTACTCCAGCCCTGACCCAGATAGGTGCGTTGCCGCAGGCCCTGGGCACCGTCACTGATCTGCTGGCCGACACGGGCTACTTCAGTAAAACCAATGTTCAGGCGTGCCGGGAAAATAACATCCAGCCGTCACTGGCGGTGGCCCGCGATCAACACCATCTGTCCGTATTTGATCGATTCGCAGCCGATGAACCAGCGCCTGTCACGAACGACCCGGTGGTGCAGATGAAACACCGGCTCACTACCCAATCTGGGCGAGCGCTGTACGCCTTGCGAAAACAAACAGTGGAGCCCGTGTTCGGAATTATCAAGCAGGTGATGGGCCTGAGGCAGTTCTCGATGAGGGGGCTGAAGAAGGTTGCAGGCGAATGGACGTTAGCCACGCTGGCATGGAACGTAAAGCGTATGAGCGTGTTGAAAATGGCGGTGTGAGGGCCTTTTGCCGCCATTTTAAGGCCTTTCATGGTGTACTTTAGGTGCCATTGAGGCCAATCTGTGCACCCCGATGGCCACTTGCGGTGAAAGTCGGGAGCCAAGCGAACAAGATCACTTTAAACGCTGTCTGTCAGGTGCAAGTCCGACAGGCTGCTAGCAAAGAAGAAATTAAACAGTCATACCGCAGGCTTGCCCAGATTCACCATCCGGATCGATTTTCATCTCTAGGCGAGGAGTCTGTCGCCGCAGCATCCCAGACGTTTGTTCGAATTCGTGAAGCTTACGACTACCTGGTGAAATATGCGTGACCTATACCGCCGGCTCGGAGTCAGCCCGAAAGCGTCGCTTCAAGAGATTCAAAAAGCCGTTCAATCCTGCAGTGATGCCAGGCTTAAGGAAGATGCAACCGAAGTGCTGCTCAGCGAAGGCCGGAGGAAAACGTATGACCAAGTGCATACCGCGCTGAGCGACATCGGAGCACTTAGAGCCAAACTGGGACTTACTCATGGGGACAATTGGCAGGGGTTGCAGTCTCAGGACTTTGAAAAGGGAAGCTGGACTCCAACATCCGCCAGCCAAGCTTTCGAGAAAAAAATAAAACGACACAACGCTAAGGCATCCGCCAAATCTCTGCTTCGGTCTGTCGTTGAATTCGTTAGCCCATTTATTGTAATCGGCCTCGTGGTAGGCGGTTTTATCTACTACAAGTCCGCGAACAACGCTTCTACCTCAACTCCCACTCCGCCATCGAGTACGACTTATCAGCAACCTGTCGCTGGCAACGGAACATCTAGCTCCGGTACTCAGTCTGCAAATGAGTTTCTAGACGAGCCCGCTTTCAGTGAACCAAAACTCGCTCTTCCTGAGACCGGGACTATTGACCGCTACACAAACGAATCCGGTGAAGCCCCGCTGCAGATCAAGACAAGTTCAGGAGCAAATTACCTGGTCAGATTGGAGAACATATCCACTGGAAGGAATGTCCTCGATGTTTTTGTGCGCGGTGGGACGACCGTTGATCTCGAGGTACCCCTCGGGACTTACCAACTGAAATATGCCTCAGGTCAAAACTGGTATGGCACGGAGCACCTCTTTGGTCCTGAAACAGCGTACAACAAAGCAGATACACCTTTCCGGTTCTACATCCAGGGCCAACAAATAAGCGGCTATACCGTTACGTTGTACAGGGTAAGCGACGGGAACCTCAGAACCAGCAAGCTACCTCCTGACCAATTCTGAAAACTATCATTAGTTGCTGAATTTATAGCCACTGCCTCACCCCACATTTCCGTGACTAGAAGGGAACACCTCTGACATAATCCGGTGAAAGCCGATCAAAACCGGCAAAACCTGAAGTTCCACGCACACACTCGGACCCGAAACCATGAAAACCCAGGACAACAACATGGTCGATATGGCAGATCGGTGGCTCTCGATCAGCGAGATATCCCAGTATCTGGGCGTTTCCAACGACACTGTGTACAAGTGGATAGAGCACAAAGAGCTTCCAGCCCACAAAATTGGCCGACTCTGGAAGTTCAAGAAGGATGAGGTCGACGAATGGGTCCGCTCTGGTAAGGCTGCCGAAAAGTAGGGAAACAGCAACATGCTCAAATTGGAAGATATAAAAAAAGACGCGCAAGTTCGTGGCATCCAGGGCGATGAAGTTGTCCGTGTCGTACAGACAGAGCAAGTGGGCGAGCACGCTCTCACGGTTTATTACAAAGACAGCCAGGGTCGCCTTAACGAGCAAATGCTGTTTCGTTCTGATGAATCGCGCCTGGAACTGGCTGAGACTGGTCGCCCGTGGGCATTTGATGCGCCAGGTGCGGACTTCAAGCTTGGCCTTGAAGCCTACCGTATAACTCAGGCCGCGCTGTTTGACCCCATGATGGCGGTGCACACCTCAAACGTAGAGCCCCTGCCCCACCAGATATCGGCAGTCTATGAAGCCATGCTGCCCCGGCAACCGTTGCGATTTGTGCTGGCCGATGACCCCGGCTCCGGTAAAACCATTATGGCTGGCCTGCTGATCCGGGAACTGCTAATGCGCGCGGATGCCAAGCGCATCCTCATTGTTTCGCCAGGTGGCCTCACCGATCAGTGGCAGGAT
Source organism: Marinobacter sp. CP1 (assembly GCF_001266795.1). Taxonomy (NCBI): domain Bacteria; kingdom Pseudomonadati; phylum Pseudomonadota; class Gammaproteobacteria; order Pseudomonadales; family Marinobacteraceae; genus Marinobacter; species Marinobacter sp. CP1. Next base: position 3,691,674 of record NZ_CP011929.1, on the reverse strand, counting down.
GAATTGCTGGAAAAGTTTGGCGTTCAGTTCGAAATATTCAGCCGTGAAAAGCAGGAACAGTGCGCCTCCGGTAATTTTTTCGACGAAGCCAACCAGCTTATCTGCCGCCTGGACCAACTTTCCCGCAACGAAGATTACCAGGAGAAACTCAAAAACACTGAGTGGGACCTGATCATCGTTGACGAAGCTCACAAGCTTTCAGCCAACTACTTTGGCAACAAGGTCAACAAAACCAAGCGCTTCCAGCTCGGCGAGTTATTGGGCTCAATCACCCGTCATTTCCTGCTAATGACCGCTACACCACACAACGGGAAGGAAGAGGATTTTCAGATCTGGCTCTCCCTGCTGGACGGTGACCGTTTTTATGGCAAGTTCCGCGAGGGGGCTCACAAGGTTGACGTCTCCGACATGATGCGTCGCATGGTCAAGGAAGAACTACTCAAATTTGATGGTACGCCACTGTTCCCCGAGCGCCGCGCCTACACGGCAAATTATGGCCTCTCAGACGCTGAAGCAGCCCTTTATGCAGAAGTGACAGACTACGTCCGCAACGAGATGAATCGGGCGGACAACCTCGATGGGAAGCGTAAAGGTACAGTCGGTTTCGCGCTGACCATGTTGCAGCGCCGTCTAGCCTCAAGCCCAGAGGCCATTTATCAATCTCTCAAACGTCGGCGAAAGCGCCTTGAGTCTCGCCTGGATGAAATGAAGCTAGTAGCCCGGGGCGAAGGGATTAAGAAGTCCGGACAGAATGGTGTCGCGGAAACACTGGGCGAATACCAAGTCACGAAACAGGTTGATGTGCCCGAAAACATCGATGAGATGGACGAAGAGCTGAGTGCCGAAGAGTATGAGATGGTCGTCGATCAGGTGGTTGACCAAGCCACAGCCGCTGAAACCATCCCAGAGCTGGAAGCCGAAATCCTGATTCTTAAAGACCTGGAATACCAGGCAATGACGGTTGTTCAATCTGGCAACGACAAAAAATGGGAAGAGCTCTCTCACCTACTGCAAGACCGGCCCGAAATGTATACCGCCGGTGGCAGCCGCCGCAAGCTGATCATCTTCACCGAACACAAAGACACCCTAAACTACCTGGTCCATCGCATCAGTGGTCTCTTGGGCGACCAGAATGCTGTGATCACCATTCACGGTGGCACCAACCGTGACGCTCGACGCAGAGCACAGGAAGAATTCAGAAACGATCCGGATGTACTGGTGCTGGTCGCAACGGATGCTGCAGGCGAAGGTGTAAACCTGCAGAACGCCAGCCTGATGGTTAATTACGACTTGCCATGGAACCCAAACCGACTCGAACAGCGTTTTGGCCGTATTCACCGCATCGGTCAAACCGAGGTCTGTCACCTTTGGAATCTCGTCGCCAACGAAACCCGGGAGGGCGATGTATTCCAGAAACTGTTCGACAAGCTGGAAACCGAAAAGCAGGCACTAGGCGGCAAGGTCTTCGATATTCTCGGCGAGGCATTCGAGAACAAATCGCTGAAAGATCTGCTCATTGAGGCCATTCGTTACGGCGAATCACCAGAGGTCAAAGACAAGCTGAACCAGGTGATAGACGGTGCCCTGGATACCGATCACCTCAAGGAGATTCTGCGCCGCAATGCCCTCGTTGAGCAGCACATGTCGCTTGATGACTTATACGCTGTGAAGGAAGAAATGGAAAAGGCCGAAGCGCGCAAGCTTCAGCCCTACTTTATCCGTGCCTTCTTTACCGAAGCTTTCCAGATACTCACGGGAGAGATGCGTCCTCGGGAAGCCGGGCGTTATGAAGTACGCCATGTGCCAGCAGCCATTCGCGAGCGAGATCGCATTATCGGTGAGAGTCGCACCCCGGTTTTGAAAAAGTACGAGCGTATCTGCTTTGAGAAGCAGATGGTTCGAGTTACCGGAAAACCCATGGCCGATCTAATTCACCCCGGCCATCCACTGATGCATGCAGCAACTGACTTAGTGCTTGAGGCTCACCGCAGCAAACTCAAGCAGGGTGCCGTGTTGGTAGATCCGAATGACGACGGTATTGAGCCGAAGATTCTATTCATGGTCGACCACACAATTCGCGAAGGCATCAATGATGGTGGCGACAAAGACAGCGGAAAATCCACTATCGCCTCTCGTCGCTTGCAGTTTGTGGAGATTGATCAGCACGGCGAGACTTTCCATGCCGGGTGGGCACCTCATCTTGATTTGCAGCCCATCGATACATCTGACCACAAGCTGGTTCAGGACATCCTGAATGCCCCGTGGATCACCGGAAACCTTGAAGGCCTGGCGCTTAGTCATGCTTCCCAACATCTGGTCCCAGAGCACTACCAGGAAGTTAAAACCCGCCGAGAACGACAGGCAGACAAAGTACTAACGGCAGTCAACGAGCGGCTAGTGAAGGAGATCAGCTACTGGTCTGACCGGTACATCAAACTCACCGACGATATGGCCGCAGGCAAACAGCCCCGGATGCAACCAGAGATGGCACGTCGAAGAGTCGATGAGCTGACCGAGCGATTGAACCAGCGCAAAAGAGAATTGGCAGCCATGAAAAACGTCGTCTCCAGCACACCTGTTGTGATTGGTGGAGCCTTGGTGATTCCGCAAGGACTGCTATCGATGAGAAAAGGCGAAACCACCTTTACTGCGGATGCTCAGGCTCGCGCCCGCATTGAGCAGGTTGCCATGACTGCGGTTATCGACAACGAGCGGGCTCGCGGGCACTCAGTGAAGGATGTCTCTGCTGAAAAGTGCGGCTGGGACGTGACGGCGAGGCCGCCGGCAAACTCTGATGGCTCATTGCCACCTGACCGGCATATCGAGATCAAAGGCCGCGCCAAGGGCCAGGACACCATCACCGTTAGCCGCAACGAGATTCTTTACGCGCTCAATCAGGCCGAAAAGTTCTGGCTCGCCATTGTGGTTGTCGACGGTGATCAGTATGAAGGCCCCTACTACGTGCGAAACCCTTTCACAGTAGAGCCAGATTTTGGCGTCCCATCCGTCAATTATGAATTGAAATACCTGCTATCCAAAGCAGAGCCCAAGGAGCTAACCCCATGAAGCTCGAAACTTTACAACTCACTAACTTTCGACGCTTCAAGCACCTGGAAATCAGTTTCCATAAAAACTTGACAGTGTTGGCGGCGCGAAACGGACAAGGCAAAACGTCAGTGCTTGATGCCGCAACTATTGCGCTGGGCACTTTCGTAGGTGCTTTCGATTTGGGTAAGGCCAAACATATTGAACAGAGAGACGCCCGCTACAAGCGCGAGAAAAACAAGCCAGAGAGTGAGCAACAGTTCCCTGTTGAAGTGAAAGCATCGCTTTCGGGTCTTAAGAACCCCGTGCTGCGGAAACTCAGCGGCGCTAAAAACAAGACCACGACAAAGGATGCGGTTGAACTCGCGGCACTTGGCAAGAAGATGATGACTCAAGTGCGAAACCTTGAGCCAGTTGCTCTGCCCCTGCTCGCTTATTATGGCTCTGGACGGTTGTGGAACGTACACAAAAACGTGACCCGCAAGTCAGTGCTCAGCGAGAGCCGTACCATGGGCTATGAGGACTGCTTCAGCTCTGCTTCCAGCTTTACTCAGGTTCAGCAATGGATGACCAAAGCCACCTTTGCAGCACTGCAACAGAAAAGCATGCAGGCCTACGAAGGTTACAACATCGCTGACCAAATCGAGGGCATTCAAGAGACGGTAAATACCGTGCTTAGCATCGAGGGTTGGAGTGGATTCCACTACAGCGTCCACCATGAAGAACTCGCTATGACTCACGAGGAACTGGGCGTACTACCGGTTTCTCTGCTCAGTGACGGCGTTCGCGCCATGGTCTCTCTGGTAGCAGACATGGCCTGGCGTTGCGCCAAACTGAACCCCCAGATGGGCGCAGATGCTCCCATGAAAACAGAAGGCATCGCTTTCATCGACGAAGTCGACATGCACCTACACCCCAAATGGCAGCAAACTGTGATTGGTTCTCTCCGCGCTGCCTTTCCGCGAGTGCAATTCATCGTCACTTCTCACAGCCCCCAGGTGCTGTCCACAGTGAACTCTGAATCCATCCGACTCATTCGTAGTGAGCAGGACCCTGAAACCGGAGAGATTCAATCAGACGCGACAATACCAACCATGCAGAGCCGTGGCGTCGCCAGCAACGAAGTAATGGCTGAGCTGCAAGGGATTGACCCCATACCTGGCGTTGAAGAGGCTCAGTGGCTCAAAGACTACAAAGTACTTATAACGTCAAGCCAGAGTTCGCCTGAAAACGAGAACACTAAGCAGAAACTCAAGGCCAAGATTCTCGATCATTTTGGTGAGCAGCACCCCGAATGGCTGGAGTGTCAGCGTCTTGAACGTTTGCAGCAAATGAAAACCAAGCTGAGAGGGAAAACCTCCGCTGGTGGGTCAAAGGACTGATATGCACCAACTCGACAGACCACCAGCACCAGATTGCCTCAGCAATTATCAGCATGGCCGCGATAACTGGGGCTGCGTTACGCCTGCAGCTAAAACCGAAATCTGGGCCAGCCTAAATGTGATGCAAGGTAACCGTTGCGCCTACTGCGAATGTCATATTCGTACCGAGCCCAACAGCCACCACGCCCATATCGAACATTTTCGGCAAAGAAGCCGCCATCCCCAGGGAACATTTGACTGGAACAACCTGTTTGGATCCTGTAACCGCCCAGACAGCTGCGGCAAACACAAGGATGGGCAGGCTTATCAGCCTCAAGATCTCATCAAGGCCGACCAGGAAGACCCAGAATACTACCTGCGCTTTTTATCAGACGGCCAGGTTGCGCCTGCAGACAACTTAACGGAACAAGAACGACACAGAGCCGAGGAAACAATCCGGATATTCAATCTAAACGGGTCTCTACGCCAAATTCGAGAAACCTACGTGATGGGATACCGGCATACCGCCGAAGAATTTTTGGCCCTTGCGGATGAATTTGACGAAGACGAGTGGCGCCCGTTACTGCAGCAGGAGCTACAAGACATTGCTGGACAACCCTTTGAAACCGCCATTCGCCACGTTCTAAAGATTGATTAAGAGAGCATTATGACCGACATCAAGTCCCCCAAAAAACTCATTGAAGTAGCGTTACCACTCGATGACATCAATGTTGCCGCAGGGCATGAAAAGTCCGTTCGTCAGGGTCACCCCGCTTCGTTACACCTATACTGGGCTCGCAGACCGCTTGCTGCTGCTCGCGCGGTTCTATTTGCACAGTTAGTTAACGACCCAGGCGGCGAAAGAGGTTGGGGGCCAGGAAATACCAAAGCTGAAGTCGAAAGGGAACGAGAGAGACTCTTCGACATAATCCGAGAGTTAGCCAAGTGGAAAAATGTAAATAACAAAGGGTTATTGAAAAAGGCCCATGCAGAGATAATGAAGTCATGGGTAGAAACCCAAGAAATGAACCGCGGGAAACCAGATTCGCTTTTCGCGGAGTTTCCCAAGATACAGGATCCCTTCGCAGGAGGTGGTGCGATACCCTTAGAAGCTCAACGACTAGGCCTTCCAACAGTAGCTACCGACTTGAACCCGTTGGCTTTAATGATCAACAAGGCCATGATCGATTTGCCTGTCCAATTTGTTAATCACCCCCCTGTCGCAGCCAATGATGCCAAACAGAAGCCCTTTGATTTTGAAGTTTCAGGAGTCAGCGGCCTTTGCCAAGACCTAATTACTTACGGGCAGAGAACAAAAGATATAGCTGCGGAACTGATAGGTAAATTTTACCCTGAGGTCAAAAATTATAATAGCGGCGAATCGCACACTGTTATTTCGTGGATTTGGGCTCGCACGATCAAAAGCCCCAATCCTGCTGCAATGGGACAGCATGTACCTTTAGTTAAATCCTTTGCGCTATCCAAGAAAAAAGGTGCCGCAGCTTGGGTTGAATATGACGTCAACCCCGACATGAGCTACGAATTCAAAGTTAAAACCGGTCAGTATTTGCCCGAAACGACAACTGGAACTGTGGGTAGGAAAGGCGCGCGCTGTATACTGACAGGAAGTCCAATTCCGCTTTCATATATACGTCAGCAGGGCCAGGAAGGAAAAATTCAGTACCGCCTAATGGCGATTGCGGCAGAGGGAAAACGGTCAAGAGTTTATTTATCTCCCGATGAAGAGCATGAAAAGTTAGCTAAAAGCATAGTTCTAGATGAATATCCATCTATTCCAATAGATCATTGGGCTGGGAGTACGAATTGCGTAGTCTACGGCTATAAAAATTTTGAAGATTTGTATACCAGACGTCAGCTGCAAGCCTTAATCTCTTTCTCTGACGCAATCATTGAGTTAAAAGAAGAGATAAAAAGTGATTTTATAAAAAACTCCCCTATCCAGGACTCTGGAAAAAATGAAAAGGCTGATCAATACTCAAAGCTCATAGCCACGTATTTGACCTTTGCTCTCGATAAGATGGCTGACTTAGGGAACGCATTTTGTGGATGGGAACCTATAGCCCAGTGCCCCAGGCATCTATATGGAAAACAGGCAATCCCTATGGTTTGGGATTTCGCCGAGGCAAATCCCTTCTCAAATAGTTCAGGTTCCTGGTCTACATTTATCAGTGGCATTGCGAAATCTCTTCCTAAAATTGCAGCAGCAACTACTCCCGTGCTTGAACCAGCGATTGTTAAGCAAGGTGACGCCCAGAATCCCTCAAGCATTTTTGAAAACAGCGTGATATCTACTGATCCTCCATACTACGATAATGTGCCCTACTCGAATCTTTCAGATCTCTTTTATATGTGGATGAGGCGAACGCTACGGTCCGACTTTGCAGATATATTTGAAACTATTCACGTTCCTAAAATGCCTGAGCTTGTTGCAAACCAATTTCGTCATGGAGGCAAAGAACAAGCAGAAAAATTTTTCCTCGATGGAATGACAAAAGCGATGGGCAATATGGCTGAAAAAGCCCATCCTGCATTCCCTGTAGCCATTTACTATGCTTTCAAGGCATCCGAAACGAGGGGCGCCAACACATCATCTTCCGGTTGGGAAACTTTTCTGGAATCGGTTATTGAGTCCGGATTCAAAATAACCGGAACTTGGCCTTTAAGTACGGAAAATGCATCACGTATGAGGGGGCAGAATTCCAACGCACTTGCATCTTCAATAGTCCTCGTTTGTAGAAAAAAACAACATTCTTCGGATGTGATTTCGAGGCGAGAATTTCAAACACTACTCAGGAGAGAGATGCCGTCGGCGCTCGAGGCAATGATAGGTGGAAGCACTGGCACAACACCGATCTCGCCAGTTGACCTCGCACAAGCGGCACTTGGCCCTGGAATTGCCTTTTTCTCAGAGTATGAATCGGTTCCTGAATCAGTGACTTTGCAGGCCAGTATACTCCGCAAAGCGCCATCGGCGCTAACGGGAGCCATCACTTGGTCAAAAGCAGGTTGATAATGCCGGAACGTGCAGTCTGACGTCGATCAGCGGCCAAATTTGGGCGCGTTTTGATCAACTTCTGGTCGTCAGGCAATAGCGGGTTGCCCCGGGCTGGTTTTCCGGGTGGCTTTAAGGTAGCGGCTGTTGTCGGACTTGCTTAACCGGAGGCGGCAAGGCTTCCATAGAGGTCGCGGTAAACGGCAAAGCCCGGACAGTGCCGACCAAAGCGCAGAATCCACTGCCGGCCGCTGTGCACCAGGCGGCAGGCCATGGTCATCAGTTCCTGCATCACCGTTCTCAGGCGGCGGCGCTTGGCCGGATGGCGCACTGGCGCATCTGGGGCGGTCAGTCTCAGGCCCATCCAGCGCAGCACGTTGTAACCCATGGTGGCGAAGGCCATGACCAGGTTGTTGGTGTCGAACTTGCCGGAGGGCAGGCGCTCCAGGTCCAGGTCGGTCTTGAACTCGCTGTGAAATTGTTCACTGGTGGCATGGTCGCTGTACAGCGCCATGATGTGTTGCTCACTGGCCACGTCAGCGGGCAAGGAGGTAATCCAGCCTTCGATGCTAACTTCTGGCTCCAGGTACAGCTGACCGGAGGCATCGCTGGTGCGAACGGTGACCTTGACGATGCGACGCAGGCCGGGTTCATCGGGAAGGTCTTCTGACAGAACCGCTTCCATCTTGCCGTCGCGGTCCAGCGACCAGACTTCCTTGGCCTGGGCCTTGTTTGCCCAAGCCAAGGGATCCTGCTTGCGAGGGTTCCACTTGATCAGGAAGTCGATCTGGTCCTGCTCGCGCAGGAAGTCGCGATTGTCACGGGCATCGTGTGCACTGTCCAGACGCAGCAGGATGGGCTTGTCCGTCAGTGACCGGGCCCGGGGCAAAACCCGTTTGAGGGTATCCAGAAAACCGTTATTGGCGTGCTGGCTGCCAGGGCGTAGCTCGCAACCCAGGCACCAGCCTTCCTGGCCCAGATACGCGGCAATGGGTGCATAGCCGTCGTAACCCTTGTAGGTGTAGCTGACACCCTCTTTATGGGTCTGGCTGTTGTCCATGGGAAAGACATCCATATCCAGGGCAACATGGCCCATCGCCAGTGGTGACACCGGCGCTTCGACGGACTGAAGAAATTCAACGCTGGCATCCTCCAGCAATGGCGTCAGGGCTTGGGCATCTTCATCAAATCGCTGGCGCAAACGGGCTGAAGATGGCGACTGCTTGATGCCCATCGCCGATTTGAAGAACGGATCTGTTCGTACCGGCTCGGCCGCCTCGAAATCGCTCTTGCCCAGCGTGATCAGGCCCAGGTAGGTGCGGATCAGCTCAATGTTCGGAATACCGTGCCGCTTGACGACTGTGCGAGCGGTTTTGATCAGCGACGTGTGCCGGTTCAGGCAGTGGCCCACCAGGGCCAGTCCGCCGTGGGGTGTATAGACTTCGGTTCGGGATTGCTGGAGAGTGAAAGTACGCATGAGCTAAATGCACTGACTGGGTGAATGGATGTCAGGTGCTATTATATCGCCCAAGGCTTTGTTATTGCAGGCTTTGGATACAGTTTCAGCCGGTTGAACTCACGGATTCAGGTCGGTTCTTAATCAAGATGGCAGTAAAATGAGCGTTCACGATGCTCTAGTTCTGATTAACAGAGCTGTTACCGAATTTCTTAGTCCTGATTCTGGCGACTTCGATTCTGACACACAGTTTTGCTCAAGCTGGTTCGAACAATATGCTTGGGACAAAGGGTCTTACGGCGAGGCGGATACTCTTTCTAGAGCCAAAGGTACAACTGTTGACGGAGTTGTTTCTTCCGGTATCGCCGATTCGGGCAGCGGTAAAGTACGCCTTTTGCGATGGACCGAGTATGAAACCGAATGGGATCCTACCAAGGACGACCGTACCCCCGTCTGGGAAGCCTGCCACCAGATGATCCGCCGCTTGAACAACAGCGGGGAGTCCGCTGCTGGGGAACTGCTGGCTAAAATGCCGGAAAAAGGCGAAGCCATCCGCCAACTGGCCTATCACCTATACACCCTTTGCGAGCGCAAGAAGTGGGCCGAAGAAGCCCGCGCTTACAATGAATTAATCGCGTCTTGGCACGCAATTGTGGCGGCATCTCATGATGTTGGTCACAAAGGTGAACAAACCGGACTGGATTTTTAAGGAGTAATTCATGAGTTTGAAACCCTGGAGCGAAATAGCCCGCCCACACAAAGACGTATTGGAGGGTTCCTTCAAACAGTCCGAATTTGCTGCCGACATCACTCAGGTTGCCAGCGGGACAGCGCCGGAGGAATACCAGAATGCGGAGAAGTTCTTCTCTCGTACCTATATAACCGAGGGCATGCGGCTTCTGCTGATTTCTGTGGCTCAACGCTTAGCTGGTCAGGGCGGTGATCCGGTTGTGCAGCTTCAAACAGCATTCGGCGGTGGTAAAACCCACACCATGCTGGCGGTTTATCACCTGGCCAACCGTGAGGCTAGTACGGACAAGCTGATGGGCGTTCCTCCAATTCTGGACGAGGCAGGCATCAGTGAACTACCGCGAGCCCGTATCGCCGTTCTAGATGGCATCCGCCAGTCCCCCAGCCAATCCAGCACTTATGGATCGATTACCGTAAATACGCTCTGGGGTGAGCTTGCTTGGCGGCTTCTAGGTCAAGAAGGGTATGCCTTAGTAGCAGACAGCGACGCGGACGGAACCTCTCCCGGCAAGGAAGTATTGAAAGAACTGCTTACCAGGGCTGCTCCGTGTGTGATCCTGGTTGACGAGCTTGTCGCCTATATACGTCAGTTGGAGTTGGGCAAGCAGTACAAAGGTGGCACCTTCGACAGCAACATTAGCTTCATTCAAGGGCTCACCGAAGCTCTTAAGGCCGTGCCTAACGCTATCCTGCTGGCGTCCTTGCCAGAATCTGAACTGGAAGTGGGCGGCACCATGGGCCAACGTGCTCTCAACTCCCTGGAAAAATACTTCGCCAGGGTGGAATCGGTCTGGAAGCCAGTGGGCTCCAGCGAGTCCTTTGAAATAGTTCGAAGACGCCTGTTCGAAAGCTCTGGTGAACGCGGCGAAGTAGAAGGGATCAGCCGCCAGTTCTCGGATTTTTATCGCCAGCATGCAGACAAGTTCCCGGTTGAAACCCAATCCAACGAATACTTTGAACGCATGTGTTCCTCGTACCCTATTCATCCCGAGGTATTCGACCGTCTGTATGAAGACTGGTCCACGCTCGACAAATTCCAGCGGACTCGGGGCGTGTTGCAGTACATGGCCATTGTTATTCATCGGCTTTGGAACGATGGCAACAAAGACGCGCTGATTATGCCTGGCTCACTACCATTGGACGATGCCAGCGTTCGCCACAAGAGCATTCATTATCTAGCTCAAGGCTGGGAGCCAGTAATCGAGAAGGAAGTTGATGGACCTCGATCTGTTCCTGCTGATATTGATGGCCACCACACCCTGTTTGGGGGCGTTCAGGCTGCCCGTCGCACGGCACGTGCCATTTTCCTGGGCAGCGCGCCCTCGTCTCAGGAACAAATGATTCGCGGCATTCAGACCGAACGGATTTTGCTGGCAACCGTGCAGCCTGGACAGACCATTGGCGTATTTGAGGACGTGCTCAAGCGCCTTAGAGATCGCTTGCACTACCTCTATGCAGAACAGGATCGCTACTGGCTCGATACCAAGCCCAACCTCCGCAGGGAAATGGAGAGCCGTAAGCAAAATATCAGTGAACGGGATGATTTGATTCCGCTACTTAAAGACCGGGTAAGCCGGGTATTTGGCCGGAATCACCAGTTTAGTGGAATCCATGTGTTCACGCCCTCTGCAGACGTTCCGGATGACTATGGCACGGGCCCTCGCTTGGTTGTACTGCCCACAAATGCCGGTTACAGCCGCACCGACACGAACCAGGCGTTCAGTGAAGCGGAGAAGATTCTACGCAACCGTGGCGACCAACCTCGCCAAAAACAAAACCGGTTAATCTTCCTGGCGCCTGATTTTGATGTCGTCAGCCGCCTGAAAGAGCAAGCGCGCATTTATCTCGCCTGGCGTTCAATCGTGGCGGATATCGAAAGCGGGACACTCAACCAGGATTTGTCTCACCTGAACCAATCCAAGCGCAGCCGAGATGGCGCCGATCAGTCGCTAACCCAACTGATCCGGGAAACCTGGAAGTGGCTTTTGGCTCCGGTCGAGGACTTTGTGAAAGGCCGCCCGGAACTGAAGTGGGAAGTGGTAGCCATCGCTCCGACAGCACAAAACCTTATTCAAAGCATTGAGGAGAAGCTTCGGGAAGAAGAGTGGATGGTGTATGAGTGGTCACCGATTCATTTACGCAAGGTCCTCGCGGACTGGTACCTGAAAGATGGGATCACTGAAATCAGTGCCCTCAAGGTTTGGCAGGACTGTTGTCATTACCTTTACTTGCCTAGATTGGTTAACGACCAGGTATTCCGCAATGCCATCGCTGAAGGTGTCGAAACAGAGGACTTCTTTGGCTTTGCAGCTGGCAAGGAGGGCGACCGCTTTCTGGGATTCAGTTTTGGAAAGAATTCACTGGCATCACTCGACGAATCCTCACTACTGATCGACCGAGAGACTGCAGCGGCTTACGCTGAGAAACTCCGAGCGGCCCAACCACCCGGCCCTCAACCTGAGCACCCGGACACTGGTGGAACTGGCACCGGCAACACTTCTGGTGCCAGCGGTATTGATGACAGGCTAACTCCGCCGACAGACCCCATGAGTGTACATGGCGGCACAGGGCACGATTCGGCTGCTGCAAACAAAACACACTTCTACGGCACAGTGGATCTGGATGCGGTTAAAGCCAAAATGGACTTCGCCACTATTATGGATGAGGTGATCCAGCAGTTTACTGCTCAGGTTGGCGTTGATGTGACCATTTCCGTCGAAATTGAAGCCCGAAAGAAGGATGGATTTGACGAATCGCTGCAGCGGACGATCAAGGAAAACTGCAATGTGTTGAAATTCAGCTCTTCTGAGTTTGAGGAAGATTAGGATTGAATTAGGAGCGGATAATACACCGGCTTATTAGTGGCCGGTGTATTATCGTGGATGATTATTCCTTCCTCCAACGACTTATCACTTCTGTAAATGTGATATCCCGCCACGGCTCTTTCCACTCATTGTGAAAACCAACGCTATGTGAATGCGGCTCAGGCTTGGGCAAGGGCATCTGAACAACGGCTGGAAGCAGAACGGCATCCCCCACCACGACACATTCGCCCGGAGCAAGATTGGGGAGAATATCAGTAATCCCGCTGGAGTTATCTGGGAAAAGCCTTTTTACGTAATTTTGATCTGCATTGTTAGTGAGCCGAAGTGCTACAAAGTTGTTGCACTGTGCAAATATTGTTTCAGAAACCTCTGACGGTCGTTGACTTACAACCATGAGACTAAGGCCATATTTCCTTCCCTCCTTCGCGATACGCTCGAGCGACTTTCGCGATGCACGATATGCTGCATTATCCTTCTGCGGAATGTAATTGTGCGCTTCCTCGCAGACGATCATGACGGGAACGTCATTCAGAGATTCCTCTTTATGTCGCAACTTGGAGTAATGGAAGGCAAAGTCAAAGATCAGCCGTGAGACAAGGCTTACAGTTATGCTCAGGACTTCAAAAGGAATTCCACTAAGATCTATAACGGTAACGTTTGATTTATTAAGGTAGCCGAGGAACTGTTTGATGATTTCCTCAAAATCCGCCGTTTCGAAAGCAGCCCCGTCAGATTTAACCGGGTCTAGCAAAAAGCGCAAACGCTTGTCACCAAGTTTAGTTTCCAGTCGCGATACAAAGCGATTGAACTCACCATTGAATGGGCCATTTGTTGCCTTCGTTGCAGCTGCGGTAGATGGGGCGACGAATACGCATTTTTTGTCAAAGTAATAGTCTTCTCTCGACTCAACAAGTGTTCCGTCCTCGAGTTTTGGCCTGTCCTCGCCCGCTAAACGCCCAATCACTTCACGGTTGATGTTCTCGATGTAGCGATATACTTCCTGAATCGAGAAGTAGACTGGAGTGTCGTACGTCATTTCTTTGATTTCGGGGTTTTTCCGCTCTTTATTAAGAATGACTGCCTGTTTGAATTGGCTCACCTGGTTGTGCGAGTTCTGCTCATTGCTTTCAATGAACATACTCTCTAATTCCTCGGAGTTCATAAGCCAGTACGGAAGCTGGAGACAATCGATATCCAATCGATTTAATGTGAAGCTTTGCTCAGCCCCCAACGTAAATGCAGCCGTATACTCATCGTGAATGTCAAAAATAACAATGTGAGAATTGTTCTGCTTTCCAAGGTTTGAATTTTTGTCGTCAGCAATTCCTACTACGTCTTGGAGAATCCGAGAGACTGCACATGATTTTCCCGAGCCGGTAGAGCCAACGATGGCAATGTGCTTACTAAAAAAGCGATCCCCATGAACTTTCATTGGTGTCGTCTTGTTCAGCGATAGTCGACCGAGAGGAAACTGGTAGTCCGCATCTTCGGCGAAGAGTTTATTGAGGGTTTCCTTGTCTGCCGGAAATGCTTCCTCAGTAGGCACGGGCAGCAGAACGCTGCCGCGCTCAAAGGTCTTACCGTCAATAAGGGTACCGACCGCTTGACATTCGATGTGAAACTGCCACTTGGGATTGCCCTCCGAGTCGTGTCCGTGAACGCCACGGATGTTGCGGATAGAGGCAATAGTGAAATCATGGTTTCCTTGGGCGATCTGCACATACCTACCTACCTGGAGGGCCGCTTTATTCTCTTCGAACATTTGAAGGTCATCAACAAGAATGATGATCGCCTCTGGAGAACACGAAAGAACTTGGCCTATGCTATTCGTAGACATTACTTACTCCCATGACATACTTGATTTCCTTCATCGTGGCACCCGCTAGTCGCTCAACGTTCACATCCACGGTATCTAGCCCGGATTTCTCATAGGTCCCCAGCAAGTCTCGCAGACTGTGCGGGTTACCGCCATTACCGCTCATTGGCGGCCGTGACTGATCAATAATCGATCAATTCCTGTTGTCCGGACACACGGCCCCCTTTCCCCCATTGAGTCGGGCCGGGGGAGCCCGGGCTTCTATCCCGGAACCAGTTGACGCACCAGGTCAGAGAGTTCGTCTTTGTAAGGATAGGCATCGCTCATCAACACCCGTATGCGCCGAGTGTTGCGAATGATGACCGCGCCCACCTTGATCAGCTTCAGCCGCAGGTTACTGGCGCTCATTCTCTCGAAGGGCGTCTTCTTCAAGTGGGCCCGTAATCGCTCGAACAGCGTGTAGGCAAAGCCCGACAGGAGCAACCGCCACTGATTGGTCCACCACCGCGTGCTGGAGGTGCGATCTGCGAACAGACACAACTGCTGATCCTTGATCCGGTTTTCCATGTCACCCCGGGCACAGTATTGCTCGTAGTAGAGTTTAACGCCGTCGTCGTAACGGGAACTGATAATGAACCTGGGGTTGGCACCCAGTTCGCACTCCTCCAGACGCGCGATCACCCAGCGGGGGTGTTTCCAGGTTCGGGCCTGGTACTGGAACCGGTAGGTGGCGGAGACTTTTTCACCCAGTTCGTTGTGAGCCTTGCGAACCAGCATCGAGGGTACGTCTACCTCCTTGAGCAGCCGGCTGTTCTTGCTGATGCCGACCAGATAGTCCACGTTGTTCCGGTCGCACCAGCTCAGCAATCGGGGACGGTAAAAGCCGCTGTCACCCCGGAACACGATGCGGGTATCCGGCCAGTACTGCCGGATGAACTTCACCAGCAGGGCCAGAATGGCCCAGCTATGGCGGCTGTCGCTTCGATTGCTGGTGCGCAGGTAGCTCACCAACAGGTGACGGCCGCAGAACACGTACAGCGGGAAGTAACAATGGTGATCGTAGTAGGCGTTAAAGAACTTGCCGGGCTGGTCGCCATGCACCGGAACGTCGGTGCCATCGAAGTCCAGCACGATTTCCTTGGGTGGGGCGTCGTGCTGCTCAATGAAGTGATGCCACATCAGTTCGTGGGCCTTGACCACGGCCTGCCGGTCCACGCGCTGCTCCATTCGGCACAGTGTTGATTTGCCCGCTAGAATGGCCGCTTCGCCAGTCGCGGTCTGAAGTGCCTGGTCAGCGCGTAACGTTTCGTGATCGTTCAGATCTTCGTATCCGGCGGCTACGCCAAAGACCCGTTGCCGGATCATGGTTTGAAGCTTGTGGCGAACCAGTACCGGATTACGGGCATCGTCCAGCACCGTAGCCAGGCGCTGAGTGAGCTGGTGTTGGTTGTCGACTTCGCGAAGCAAAAGCAGGCCGGCATCGGAGGTGATATGACCACCGGAGAAATCGGCTTCAATTTGACGGCGAGACAGTGGCGAGAAGGTCAGTTTTTCAGGTACCATTTTGGATAGCGGCTGTTGGTGCTTGGTGAACGGTGTAAGGTCCTGAAACTATAGCACTTTCAGCCGCTTTCTTTTATCCCCTCATGAGAAATCCGGGCTAGTGCATTACAGTCTGGCTCTCCGATGATGAAAAGATCATCACATTTCCGATCATTCAAGACCTTGCCGCGATCCCCCCAACTCAGTATTCGAATACTGAATTCGCGCTTCATTTCGCCTCTAGAACCTTTCGAACACAGAGGCTCCCGAAAGAAATAAGACTCTTCAAACTGGCCACCAATATAACCATCTGTCGTAGAGATACCTTTTAAGTAAAGCCGATGCTGTATTTCTTGAATTTCGCTTCGATTTGCGCAGATACAAAAAATGGGAGTGTGGATGTGCGCAGGTTTAAAGTGGTACCTGTCTATGTAATCTGAGACAAAAAGAACTATTTCAGCGCCGTAGTCCTCGATGCTGTTTGGGTCGATAACGAAGTAGCGCAGCCGTGCATTCTTATCCAAATGTACCTTGAGCTGCTTACGGCGCGCTTGGATCAGCTTCTCCCTAGTCTTGAGAGCCAGCGTCCAGCGAGAAATGGCCGTCGTGCGGATAGCCATCAAATCAGAAATGAACTTCTTCTTCGTGGTCTGCCGCTCAAGTGGGTTATGTTTTACGCTAAGTGTGGCAATAATTTGTATCGCATTTGGATATGCCAATGTCTCGACGTCGCCCTTTGGCATGCCATTGACCTCAAGTTCATCGCCAACGGACTTTGTGATCTCATCGTAACTGGGGCCGGACTCTACAATGAACCTCTCTAGAAAGCGATCGAGGTCAATGTCTGATGGAATGCTACTGATGTGCTTCGCAAAAGCTTTATCTCTGGAAGCCAAGGCTGCTTCCAGTGTTGCCTTTTCGATACTAGGAGTCTGAGTACCAGTTCCAGAAAAATGAGCAAAGAGCACGTAACTTATGTTTGCAAACTGGTTCTCGGAAAAGTGTTTCAGCATTTGGAGCAGTGGTTTGTATACCGCGCTTGCAGTAAATGATGCCTTCGCTTCGTGGTACTTACACTGGATGGCGGTCATAGCCTCGGGCGTAACCACCTCTATATCTTCGACAATACCTTCAACCGTTACTATGTCATCATCCTGCGCGCGCAGTATCTCTAAAGCAGTCTTATTAAATTGATACAGAAAGCCTTGGATCGTATAGTCAGCTGTCCGCGACATGTTATCTTTCCTTCATTTTAGCGTCTCACTCCTGCCTGGGCGCAGTCGACACTTGAGCGTCCGCTGAAAGATCGCTACCCATTGCGCCTAGACCAGGGGTCTTGAGCCATTCGATCTTCTGACCACCTTTCATCTAATGAAATGGCCAAACCGTCAGAAAAAATAATAAAGTCACCATGCTGATGTGGCTCAGGCCCCTGATTTGGAAACCGCATTTGTTCATTTCGGAACACATTTCGGCTAATCAAGCTTTCCCTCAAGTCTTGATCTATTCCGATAGTCACTCCAATTTCTGAGAGCTCCTGCACTAAGAATTTACGATTGCCAATAACTCTGCTCTGACGCTTTCCAGTCGCTATGAGCGGCGCTGAGTAGTATGAGTTTATTGCGCTTTGAAGATTAAACCGTAGATCAGGCGCATCCTCATCATATTCTTCAGGGTCTTCAATAGCCCAATGAAGTCTCGGATTGAACGATGCCTGGATGGCTACTCGAAGGGATGGGTACTGACCATTGATGGTCCGCAACTGGCGGGTCTGTAATTTTGCCGCAGCCATAGCTGAAGCGCTATAACCCCAAGTACGTCCTTTCGCCTCAGCGACTATCCACTTCCCATCATGCCGAAGTCCAACCAAATCGGGCTCTGATTTTGCCTTAAGTACAACAGACCCTCCGAGGGCATGAACCAATGAGACATGGAAAAGCCATGGCGTACCAAGAAGGCGTGCCCCCAAAACTTTAGCTGCGACCATGCCCATGAAATAGGACACTCCGCTCTTTTCTGTGGGATCCAATCCTGCGTAAAGACTGCTTTTTGCAATATTATAGTTAGGGGTTTCCCGCAAGTTAGCGTAAACGGTGTGGCTTCGAACGACTAGGTCACTGATAGAATGCCACCCATGTGACAACAAAAACGCAACACCGGGTTTTCCCATCGTCATAGCTGCCCACACAATTTCATTCCACGTTAACGTTAGATCATGGCTACCGGTTAGCGCTGCCCCCCAGTGAGGGCCAAAATTTGAGGCTGAATATGGAACTATTGGCATATCACCACTCTTTGGCTGACGATTACGTGAATCCGTCGATATGTTGCGTATTCCAGACCAAGGTTGCCTCTAATTCCAGGCGAAGCCTACCACCCATTCCACGCGAAAGCTGCCACTTGCCTTTCGAGACTCAGGAAATGCTTGTATAGCGCCCACAAAAGCGCCCCCCCCAACTGTCATACCCTTAACATCTGCTACCCAGTAAGAATTCTCAAGGTCGCCGACCTCATCACCAGAGAGAGCGGGCAGCCGCGCGATCCGAAAAAGATTCAAAAGAATAGTGTAAAGCTGAAGAAATTTGACGGGATCATTAAAACACAGCACCGAATCCTCGATTGCCCCTGCGGCAAAAGCTCTTTCTCCAACGATTACCTCCCCAACATTCCAGTGAAATAATCGTGTTTGAGTTTGATTAAAAATTGTTTGTCCCATGACACTTTCAACTCGGCTTTGGGATCTTCGCATTCCCGACTTCACGCCGCCAACAATTGACGACGATCCACTGCGTCCGTAGGTAGAAGTGACCCCCTCAGCCCGTATTAGGTCCACCCAGAGTTAGAAAAATCCAGCTCCAGTTGTTGCCGTTTTCGTCTCAAAACCGCATGTTCCCTGACATAGTCAGCGGGGCAGATCGTATTTTACAAACAAATTATCCCAAAAAATTAATAACATACGTTTGATCGAGACGAGCGGCCGAACCCGGCCACTCGCCCAATATCTACCCAGAAACTGACCGGGCAGAATCCAGGTCTTCTCGCAATTTCGACACGATGACAGCATTCCCCGTCGAGCCCTCGACTGCTGCTGACGGATAAAACTCCTCAACCACCTGACTCATCTCATCCTCATCATACTCAAACAACGCATTACCGAATCCCCTCGCTGCAGCCGCATCCAGCGCAGCCTGGTCAATGCCCTCTTCCTTCATCTCCTTAGATTTTTCCCTTGCCTCGGCCACCGCTTCCTGCAGTAACAACCCCTCCTTGACCACCAGATCCACATAGTAAATCGGCGTGCGATGACTCTGCGTCGTGCTTTTCCCTCGCAGCTTCAGTTCCAACGGCATGTACGCCAGCAGACCACCAGAGACTGCCTGGTAGTAGCTCAGCCTGGCTGCAAGGGTCCGGATGCTGTTGTAGCCGGTCGTGCGAAAGATGAAGGTGCCGAGATCATCGTCTTCACCAATCTTCACGTTCAGACGGCCATAGGGCTTGCACAGGCCACCTTTGCCGAACTCGCAGAGTGTTGGCCCCGGGCACGGCAAAGACTGTACTCCTGACTGCGTCAGGCGCTTACATGTGTCGCCATTACCGACACACATAGGCCGCCCGCTTTTACGGTCGAACATTGTGTACTCAGCCCGCAGATTCAGGTCAGCGTCGTTGAAGAGCATGCGCACCGGGATGGTCCGCAGCTTGCCGTTTGGCGCATCCTTTCTCAGTTCCTCGTCCATGGGGTGAAGTACCCAGCCATCCTTTTCCTGGATCTGGGAGGTGATGGTGAACTGATCGTCTTTCTTTGGTAGCCGGATGCCGTTCTTTTCAACGACCCGACCGATGCTAATACGCCCCAACACGGGAGGCGTGATGGCTAAACCTTTAATCATGATGACTCTCCTGGAAAAAGGACCACGGGGCACTCGTCACGCCCGCGTGGCCAATGGGGAATTCATGCTTGGATGAGGAATCGACGGCTTCCTGGCTTGGTGAGGGGATACTGATCCAGTAGTTCTGGCTGATCCTTCAGCAGTTGCTTCACATTGAGCCCCACGGAGTCCTTGCTACGCTTCCAGCTCACACTGCCACTTGGAAAGGTTGCCTTTGAGGCTTCGCCCATCTGGCTCTCGATGCGCTGTTTCAGGTGGGATTCTGTAGAGCTAAGGGCTTCCATTTCCTTACGGATAGCCAGCAATTCGTCGAACGCATCGGAAAGCTCCTTGCTCTGGCTGAAATCCAGGGTCTCTCCTCTGTCCACTGGGTACAGATGCCGCAATGCACGTTCAGCAGAATCGGTTCCATCGACCGGTGGCGGGGTATCCGTTTCCACGAAATCCCAGAACTGACGCTCCAACACGTAAAGTGCCTCGATGAGCTCCTCGTTTCGTTCAACGCGATAGATCTTTAACTCCTGGCCACACAACAGAACGCACACGTCCGCTGCCTGTTTGCCGGTGACAGCCAACTGATGCTGCACCTGGCACTGGATGTAATCCGGCACACCCTCTTTCCATAGACGCGACCCGAACTCCCCTGCCGTTTTGCATTCCAGGATCTGCACGTCGTCATCAGCCACCACGGAGTAATCTAGATTGGCCAACATCCAGTGCTTTTCCGGATCTGGATGCTGCAGTACCGCATTCACCCGGCGCACTTTCCGGCCCGTCTGCTGGCTGTACTGCTCGGCCACAATCGGTTCCAGGATATGGCCCCAGTAAACCGGTGAAGTCGGATCGTCCGAATCCGGCTTTGGTAAGCCAGCATCTCTGCCGGTTTTGACCATCCAGAGTTCCAACTGGGATTGATAAGGGTTCATGCCAACGGCCGCAGCGGCATCGCTACTGCCAATGCCCTGCTTACGTACCTTTAGCCATTCATCCCGGCTGAGGCCCTTGGTGGAGACCAGGCGCAATGCCGGTCGCTGTTTCTGAACTGTGTTTGCACGCATGCCCATGGTTTTTCCTCCAGACATAAAAAAGCCCACCAGAGCATCAGGCTCCGGTGGGCTTTATGGCGGTTTTGAGTTTTGTAGGATTGGCTTAGCCCGGATTTCTCATGAGAGGGTAGCGTAAGGAGGAAGGGAGCGGCTGAAAGTGCTATGGTTTCAGGACCTTACACCATCACCACTGAACCAACAGCCGCTATCCAAAATGTTACCTGAAAAACTGACCTTCTCGCCACTCTCTCGCCGCCAAATTGAAGCCGATTTCTCCGGTGGTCATATCACCTCCGATGCAGGGTTGCTCCTGCTTCGGGAAGTCGACAAACAGCACCGTCTGACTCAGCGCCTGGCCTCGGTGCTTAACGATTCACGGAATCCAGTGCTGGTTCGCCACAAGCTGGAAACCATGACTCGGCAACGGGTCTTCGGCGTGGCTGCAGGATACGAAGATCTGAACGATCATGAAGCGCTGCGTTTTGATCAGGCTCTGCAAACCGCGGTCGGCAAAGAGCGCGACTTGGCCGGCAAGTCCACGCTCTGCCGAATGGAGCAGCAAGTAACCCGTCAGTCGGTGGTCAAGGCCCACGAATTGCTGTGGCAGCATTTCATCGAACAGCACGAGACACCGCCGAAGGAAATCGTGCTGGATTTTGACGGTACCGATATCCCCGTTCATGGCGACCAGCCCGGCAAGTTCTTTAACGCTTATTACGACCACCACTGCTACTTTCCGCTGTACGTGTTCTGCGGCCGTCACCTGCTGGTGAGCTACCTGCGCACCAGCAGCCGCAGTGACAGCCGCCACAGCTGGGCCATTCTGGCCCTGCTGGTAAAGTTCATCCGGCAATATTGGCCCGATACACGCATCGTGTTCCGAGGTGACAGTGGCTTCTATCGGCCTCGCCTATTGAGCTGGTGCGACCGGAATAATGTGGATTACCTGGTCGGCATCAGCAAGAACAGCCGGTTGCTCAAGGATGTGGAAGCGCCTTCACGACTGGTCCGGGACACGCACCAGAAAGTCGGTGAAAAAGTCTCTGCCGTTTACCGATTCCGCTATCAGGCGCGTTCCTGGAAGTTCCCTCGCTGGGTGGTGGCCCGCCTGGAAGAAGGCGAGCTGGGTTCCAACCCTCGCTTCGTCATCAGCTCCCGCTACGATGACGGCTTCAAGCTCTACTACGAGCAGTACTGCGCCCGAGGCGATATGGAAAACCGGATCAAGGATCAGCAGTTGTACCTGTTCGCGGATCGAACATCGAGCGTCCGGTGGTGGACCAATCAATGGCGGCTGATCTTGTCCGGCTTCGCTTACACCCTGTTCGAGCGATTACGAGCGCACCTGAAAAAGACACCCTTCGAACGAATGAGTGCTGGCAATCTGCGACTGAAGCTGATCAAGGTTGGCGCAGTCATCATCCGCAATACCCGTCGAGTCCGGGTGCTGATGAGTGACGCCTATCCTTACAAGCACGAACTCACGGATCTGGTAAGTCGCCTGGTTCCGGGATAGATGCTCGGGCTCCCCCGGCCCGACGCAATGGGGGAAAGGGGGCAGTATGTCCGGACAACAGAAATTGATCAATTATCAGGCTGTGATGGCTTCATCTGAGCGGTCATGGCGGTAAACCGCTCAGTCTGCGAGACTGGCTGAGTAGCTATGAGAAATCCGGGTTAGGCCACAAGTGACATGGCCTGCTCTAATGCACGGTTCTTCAAGGCTGCACCGGTGCCAAACCAGGCTGAATCCAGTCGATGGTCGACAGTTTTGGCACGGCGCTGGTGATCGATGAATTCCGTCACTGCATTCAGAAGCCCGTAGGCTGTGCCGTCCGATGAAGCCAACGTGGCACCCATGCCCTCGCCTTCGTACAGACCCAGGGCTTTGGCCATGGAACGCTCGTTGGTTTTGCCAACCCCAGCACTAGAATCGTCCGTGAACACCTTGAGGAAGTAGTTCCTGGCCTCAGTGGTTTTCACTTTCCGCTCACTCAGGGTCTTCAGGCGGTACATGAAGTCATCCCATGCGCTAACGGATATGCCGAGCTGTTTCTTAACCAGGTCCGCGTCGAATGCGGTGTTGTGCTTCACCTTGACGGCGTTGGCAGTGGAGCCCTTCAGAGCGACGGCCAGAGTGTTGTTACATACAACACGAATACTCGTGAACTGAGCTGTCGTGGCCATAGTGCCGTCACAGGCGGTGGCCAGCAGCACGTAGGCATTGGTTTGATCGTTGCCCTTGAGCATGCCCGATTGGCCGGTGCGAGCCAGAGCCCACATCTTGCGGCCACCTTTCAGGACACCAGCTGTTTCCAGCTCAAAACCGGAGACTTCAGTCAGGTCACGGTAGAACTCCAGGATTTCCTCGGGCTGAACGACCTTGAAACGGTTGCCAACCACCGACAGCGGTGCCCTTGTATCGGAGCGGTAAAGCACTTTGGAATCCGGATAGGACAGAATCTCGCCCAGGGTGCCGCCAGAATTAGTGACATAGCGGACCGGGCTTTCCTGGATCTTCCAGTCCAGACCGGCTTGCTTTGCCCAGACCTCCAGGGGCTGATTCGAGGTGAGTTCGTTCCCCAGGCCATGCCACGGGGTTTGGCCAACATAGGCCATTTGCTCGATGAGATGAGCCATGGTTGTTCTCCTTTGAAGTGCGCGAAGGGAATTAACGGATGTCGTCTGGGGAGTCAGGGTCGACGCTGAAGGAATAGCCGCAATCAAGGCAGCGGTAGTTGTCGAGCACACGGTCATCCAGGACGTCGCCCAGAATCACGCCAGCGGAAGCGCCAGTGGCACCACCCAGCAACGCACCAATGACGGCACCGCCGATACCGCCAACAGTCGCACCGATAGGACCGGCAACGATACCGAGGGCAGCACCCGCTTGGGCTCCGGCCGTAGCAGCCGCATAGCCGCCGTAGGTACCGGCAGACGCGCCGACCACACCAGCGGTTTTCTTGCCGTAGTTGTTCTTGCCAATCCGCCGGGACAGGCAGTTGGGACATTGTTCAGACATTAGAGATTACCTCTGTGAATTGGGAGGGAAGACACTGTCAATGCCTTGGTTCACGGAGGTGATATAGGTTTGAAAAGTTTTAGGATCGTATACTCAGAACATTCCTTATTGGCCAGAGTTCTGCTTGCGAAGCCAACCTTCTGCTTGAACAAAAGGTCGGCCTGGCCCTGGCTGCCAGCTCAATGCGGTGCAGTTCCGGTAATAGCTGAGGTGTTATAGACCAGCTAAAAGCGGCTCTCTAACAGAGAACCAACTTCTGTACGCAGTATGGATACCACCATCGCCCTGCCAGAAAAAAACGCCTTCAAGGTAGTCCGGGTAAGAGCCCTGATCCAGCGGCTCCCCCAGTAAACGTGCAGCGGTGGCCATCACCAAAGAGTCGTGCGTGACGAAAACATGCACCCCCAGCCTATTCTCTGAGGCTGCCAGCATATGACTCACCAAACGATGAGCCGCCTCACCGGGTCGCGCCATACCAGGAAGAGCATCATTCTCCGTGACCAAGTGTCGCATGACCCCTTTAGATCCAAGCCGCTCCCAATTGGACCAGGCTATTTCGCCATCAATGACAAATGCCCCCGGATCGCCAAGCAATCGGTCTTCGGTGATGGGTAGGTCCAACCCAGCGCCCTTATTGAGGGCCTCAGCTGTTTCTACGCATCGCGCCAGCGGACTACTGTGCAACGTCTTTAAGCGATCGCCCAATATTTGACCAAATTTTGCCCCCTGCTGCTTCCCCTCTTCGGTAATGGGAAGCATATAGCCAATACCGTCCGGCGGCAGTTCGTCCCGAATCGAATGCCGAAGCAGTATCACGACAGCTCGATCAGAGGGCACTTTTTCAAGCAGATCGGCGGTAACGGAGTAATGTTGATATGCCAACTTGTTCATTTGGCTATCCCCACCAATACCGAAGGCAACGCTGCCAGATTCTTAACCTGGAGAAACTCAAAACCGGATGCTTCAAGAAGCTTCTGGTACTGGCTTGCTGTTCGCTCCTCTCCCCCTGTCGCCATCAACAAATGCAAGTCACAAAGGCCTCCCGATCCGCCCTCTTCAGGCAACAGCATTTCCACCACAAATAAACGGCCACCCGCTGACAATGACGCCCTGGCATGATGCAGAATCTGTATGGCATCGGAATCATTCCAGTCATGGAGAACCCGGGACAAGATCACACCGTCAGCCTCCACGCCCCATGGCTTAAAAAGGTCCACTGCTTTCCACTTAAGCCCCTCACGCTCGGGCTGTTCATGACTGCCCTGCGCAATGACTTCACTTCGGTCCAGGACCGTTACCTTTATTCCCGGGTGCGCATCCAGCATAAAGTTGGCCAGCGTACCCAGGCCTCCTCCCGCATCGAGAATATGTTCATTACCACGAAGCCCCAAACTTCTTGAGACAGCGGGATAATCATGACGGGCATAGCTTCGCAGCATGCGATGGTGCGATGCCACGCGTTTTGGATTCTGAGCCACTTCACCGAAGACATCAGGTGCTTTCCAGTTCCCATCAATGCGCAGGGCTTGCGTCAGTGAGGACCACATAGCAGATAGTGGGCCAGCGTATTCAAGGGCTGCATCGGCCAGAGTCATCCGGTGATCAGCCCGTAGAAATTCGCCGCGCGCAGTGAGGTGCCAGCTTTTATCCGCGTGATGAGCGATATGCAGTTCTTCAAGTGCGCGCATGAGCCGGCGAGTGGCCTGGGAGGAGAGGCCACATTGCTCAGAAATACCGGCCTCCTGGAGCGGGAGTACTTCAGGGATACCCAGTTCAATGGCAGTAGCTATCGTCTGCGTTTTCCAGAACCCCACCATATCGCCAGACAATGCCGCGAATTCTGACTGGCGTGGGAGGCACAACGTAATTAGCGTTTTTCCTGCTTCTGAAATTATCTCCCGCCCACCATCAAGACGCTCTACCCGCGCCTGCCCGTTATAGAAGGGCTCAACTGCAGCAAAGCGCCTTTTATAGACTGCAGCCCCGTTGCTGTCGATGTGCATCCATCCTGCGTCGTCACGGGCTCGCGCAAAACCCTTGTGGTAAACATCCAAGTCAAGAAACCAGTGACCATGAGTGGGACGACCCTGTAAATCCACATGCGTAGATTTACCATCCTCTGCCTGCACAACCGCAAGACCATCACGATAGTCACCGGCATAGCGCCAGTGAGTATCAGATATTTCAGCACCTAGCTCATCAATGTGGCAGTACAAACCAGTATGTTGACGCACCGTGCATCGCCTTTCCTGAAAATTGCCACACCATGCATACCGCTGTGAGTAGATTTCCTCAGCAGATGCATCAATGTGGTGCCAGCCGGACTCATCACAAACTGCGGCAATTCCACCATAGAATCCAAAGGTCTTTAAAAAGCGGCGAGAATAGGCCGCCGTGCCGTCAGGGTTGATGTGCCATGCCGCCAAGTCACGCAGAACAGGCGCCAAGCCTGGCGGATGGAAAGCCAACACTTCATCAAACCGCTCGCTATAGGCAGGCTGCCCTTCAGGATTGATATGATGAGTTTTGCAAGCGGCAGGACGTAAGTTGCGCCAATCACTCATGCGAACTCCTCCTCTTCTCGAACCTGGCACTGAGGGCGGGAATAACCCGATCTCTCACACCCAACCAAAGATCCGGATTAGGGCGAGCACCATGAGTTGACTCAATTTGTAACGCCTGGACGAGGTCTTCTAGCACTTGTTGGGCAAGAGGGTATACAGGCTCATTATTGGAGCTACACCAATCAAGCATTACCTCGATTTTTTCTGCTAACGTACCTGCTTGCTCGAAGACAGGTAATGTGGGGTAAGCACGTAAAAAAGCATCGAGTAATAGGTTCCCCGATGTGTCTATTCCAAAGCATTCGGGATCAACTCGGGGAACAGGAATCTCAATTCTTCTCTCGTATTGGTCTGCATAAGACCAACGGACTGCCAGCACACGACGAGCACCCTGCCCCGTAAATGCATCTGCTGCATGCCAGGTTTGTGCATCAAAAATCACCACATCTCCAGCTGTGACAGGAACAGGAATAGCGCACTCCGCCCATTCATCGCTTGTTGCGTGATCACGAAACTCAGACGCGAGAAAGTCCTGGCGCACACTGATCTTTTTGTAGTGTGATCCAGGTAGAAACGAAAGTACCCCTCCTTTTTCCACACAAATATCATCAAGTGCCAGCCAGGTCGTCAAGCCATAGCGAGCTTCCGGCCCTCGATTCCACCTGTACGCAATATCCTGATGAGCATGGGTTGCACTTCTTGCCCAAGGAGATTTTATGAAAAGAGTGGCATCAACAGGCTGTGGGTGAACCTCTGCCACCTTGCTTGCCACTGCTTTGAGTTGCGGCATGACCGCCGTCACCATAGCCTTTACAAAAGTGCTATTGATTCCCCATGCAGAAGCAAGGTTTTTCATTTTTTCTAATTGAAGCTGGTTAGCCTTCGATGCATCGGCGATGCCTGATTCGGCCATTGTTTGCAAGTCATGAACTTGTCGACTTAATAACACCCCAGGATCACAAACAAAGCCATCAGCTTGAAATGAAGCACGGATGTCTCGGGCGTTATGAGTGGGATCAGTCATGCACCACCCCCAGCCGGCTTCCGCATATTACAACCGCGGCATAGGCTCCGATTACGGTAAGTCGTTGCTAGTTCACGATAGGCTTTACCATTCCAGATCTCCATAATCGGCTTTTCGTTCAGGTTGCCAAAGTCACCGAGTGTTTTGCGCTGCTGATCAGGCGCACAGCAGGGATTGAAGCGCCCCTGAGCGCTGATCCAGGCTTCCTGTCCCAGAAACGGACAAGCCCCTTCAGGAGCGAGATTTTCAGTTGCCGTTTCGTCCAATAAAAAGATGTTCTCAAGCAAAATATAACGCCCATTGGGCAATGTGGCTGCTGAAGCTGCAGCCCGTGCTTCGATAACAGCTTTATTCCAGCGCAGTATCGATTCCCGGTTACGCCGCATAGACTGATCATCAATTTCTTTAAAGTGCGCCCAAAGGTGGTGCCCTTTTACTCTGTCCACACCGCACTCTATGGCGAGCCGAACGATGTCTGCGAGTTCTGCCACATTGGCTTCCAGAAAGGTTAATTGCAGGGTAACTCGACACCGATTTCCACCGTCACTTGCCTGTGCGTCACGAACGGAAATAAAGGTGCGCAAATTCTCAAGTACTGTCTCCCATCGCGCGCCCAGCATAATCCTCTCATGGGTTTCTTTGGTGGCCCCATTCCAGGAGAATTTCACGTCCGAAGTGACTGGCACGATCTTTTCTGCCCAAGCCTGAGCACCAAGTCGAGGAAAGGTCCCATTGGTGGTTAAATTGAGTTTGACTCCATAGCGTTCACAGAGCTCCAGGATGCCCTCGAACTGTTTGTATAGAAGCGGCTCACCCATTGTTGAAGGGATAATTTCCTGCAACCCGTGGGGAGCTGCATCAGCGATGACCTTTTCGATCATCTCAAAGGGCATGAGGCGCCGTGGCCGGCCCTCTTTTCTACGCTGGGTTTGCGTCTGACTGTGCGGTGAATGGTCCTCACACATGATGCATTTCATGTTGCAGGTGTCGGGATTCGTATCAAAGGTAATGCGCCAAGGCCCAGGATTATGCTGAATGCGTGTACTGTCACGCCGCCGTAAAACCTGCTCATACAGTTTCTCTATTTCCTCAACATGGGCTCCGATGTCAGGGATATCCCCCGTGTCGCTGAACAGATAACCTCGATCACCCAGTCTTCTAGCCAGATCCGGGTCATCAAGAAGACGTTGCATCTGATCCGATAAAGCCGTGAAGGACCGATGTTCGAAGAGAAGCCCATTGACTTCATGCTCTACGTATTCGGCCATGCCACCAGCATTCGCCGTTATTACCGGCACACGGGCCTGCTGCGCCTCATGAATAACCAGTGGGGAATTCTCCACCCATACGGACGGCACGACGATGGCATCACAGCGATTGAACACATCCGGTACCAGATGCTGATTCCTGTACTCGGGGCACCACTCAACACGTTCGCTCAGTCCTTCCGGTAGTGCAGCGATCATCCCCTTCAGCGCTTCAGTATCCTGCCCTCGCGGTTTCCCCCAGATTTTCAGCATTGCACTACCTTCAAGGCGGCCAAATGCACGAATCAGGTCATGAATTCCTTTCGCCGGAATTTGTGTGCCGATGTAGCCAAAAGTAAAAGGCTCTCCGGACGATCTTTCCCTACCGGCCATCCGGGCCCGGTCAAAGCCGTAATCCAGGTAAACCAGTTTGCCCTGAGGCAAGCCAAAGTCCTCGCGGTAACGGTTGCTTAGGTATCGGGCGGGTGCCACAAAGAGATCAACCAGTTCCGTCATTTCACCGACATGCCGCATACGCCGACCTACCCAGTCAGACCAGTAAGCGACATCCGCCTCATATTCATCCGGTGCACCACTGAAATAGCGGGAATAACAGCGTTCAGCGCATTTACGGTCTTCTTGGCCGTCACAAGCGGCCCAAAGATCGGTTGGGTCCTTAGGCGAGGTTTGCATAAATTGCCCACGGGGACACATGATCCAGTAATCATGGAGCGTATAGATAATAGGGATATCCCGCAGGGCAGCCTCACGTAGCAAGGAGGTGGACAGATGATTAAGGTGCCCCACATGAACCAGATCGGGCTGAACCTTATCCAGTACCTCCGCAAAGCGCTGATCAATACCCGTGGCCCGGTAGCGATCCTTCAGTCGCGGGTTGTTTACGAGGTGGATAGTAATCCTGGGGTCGTCAGGGTCCCGTTCTGTCCGCAGCCGAAAGTCAGGCGCAAAGGAATCTTCTTCCCGGGTGAAGACATGTACTTCATGACGTTCAGCAAGCCCATGACAAAGTGTCTGGCTATAGACTTCTGAACCGGCGTTATAGCGCATGGGATAGCCATGGATGACTTTGACTATTTTCATTAGGATGCGATCTCCTGCTTTGAGGCAGTACATTCTTTGCGATAGTCATATATAAGCCGTGCGAGCCCTTCACGAAGACTTACCTCGGGAGTCCAGTTCAACAATTCCGCCGCTCTCGAGCGGTTACCAAAAAACTGTGCAACATCGAAATTCCTCGGAGCCGCATGTGCAATCTCTGATTGGCTGGCAGCAAGTTCGATCGCCAATTCGGCAAGTTCACCGAGAGTCGTGGGAACACCACCTACAAAATGGATGGGGGGCGGCGCCTCGCCCCCGTCGATCAATCGCTTCGATAGCGTTAAAAGACCCCGTGAAACGTCGTCTATGTGGGTAAAGTCAAAGGTGTTACCGGCACCTTCAAGGTGTAGCGTATCGCCTGTAGCGGCAGCCTTGGCAAATGCGGGAATAACTCGATCTGCATGGTCGGCTGTAGAGCCGTAGACGTTGGATAGACGAACGATACTGGCTCTTAAACCTGCCGCCCTGGCAACTTCGATCAGGCGCTCTCCTTCGACCTTGGAGCGACCATAAACATTGACCGGACGTAAGGCACAGGTTTCGTCCACAGGCAGGACATCCGGCTCCCCGTAAACCTCCCTACTGCTGGCAAAAACCACCCATGGCTTGCGCTCCAGGCCTACTATTGCTTCCAGTAAATTGTTGAGCCCGCCAACATTGGTAGCCCAGCAAAGATCAGGATCTCGCTGCCCCCAAATCACCCGGGACACTGCCGCGAGATGGATAATTCCGTCGCAGCCTTCTACTGCCTGACGGACCTTAAGTGGATCTCGAACATCTCCTTTACACTGGTTTTTCTCATTTAAATCAAACTTCCGAACTTCTACGTCCTGTCCAAGAAAACGGTGAATCAGGGATGTGCCGACAAGCCCGGAAGAACCTGTAATCAAAATTTTTGCAGTCATGATTTTTTCCAAAAAATGGCTATTCAAACCAAACCGGATAAAGCTCGAATGCCTGACTATCAGAAGGTTAAATCCATACGGCAATAAGCCGCCTACTTTAGGGAGAGTCCTCGTGATAGCTAGCCACCACGAGGCCATGGCCCTTAAGTCAGGATCTCAGGATTTGATGGGAGCAATTCGAGATAAAGAGGCGTGCCTATCAGCCTTCTCATCGGAAAAACCACGAGATTTGTAGAAAGCCGGATCACACGGATTGAGCTGCCTGGAACGGTTGTCCACGGATTTTTTCAGGTGGGGCTGGTGCTGGGAAGAAGTCATATTTGCTCTCACTGGTTCGTACAAGAAAAAGCTGACAACACACCCTCCAGAGGTACTGATCATGAAGGTGCCGGAGCACAGGCTGCGTAGAACGCTGTGAAGTCAACTTAGCTGTAATTGGGTTGTGTCCATGCTAGATACACCCCACCAGAAGTACTGGCACTCCCAACCCACCGGGAGACTTTAAGAGGTGTAGCTAACTTTTCCCATTCAATGGCTTTTTCGGGCGTATGTCAAATAGGCAGGTGTAGTTCCAGACCTCTCGATAAACACCCTGGTCTGGATTTTCCCAATATCTCCCTGCACATAGAGGAGCTCTGGTCAGAGGAGCTCTGGTCATCGAGATTCGACGTCGGCATGAGTCGCGTAGCGCGGTGAAGCGAAGTCGTATAGAGCTTTGCGATTCATTGAAGTGTGTAGAACAAATGAATAAAGGAGGTGATCCTTACCGATTTACGTAACTACGGCTAGGCGTGCCCGAACCGATTCTGAAATTTTCCGGGCCGACCGCGCGAATAAATCCGGCAACGGCGTACTATGATTGGAGCCATCTTCTAATAGAGCCTGATTATCAAAAACCAGCACTTCCACGCCTTCTGATTGCAGGTCAGACAGCGCGTCAAGGGCGACCTTCCGCCGAGTATCTTCAAAGCCAAATGGGAGTGTTGCAGCTACAATAAGATTTTTTCCCAGTGAACGGGCAAGCCTGACTACCACCGGAACCGCGCCGGTGCCAGTTCCACCCCCGAACCCAGCTACCAAAACAACCGTTACATAGCCTGCCAGTGCATGCTCTAACTCAACTATTGATTCCTCCGCAGCAAGAAGACCATGCTGGGGCACACCAGCGGGGGCACCTTTGCAAGCGCCTGGGCCAATTAGCAATTTCGATACAAAGCTACTCTTTCTCAAGGCACTAGCGTCGGTATTGATCGCAAGAGCATCACAGCCAAGGAGTCCTTGGGCGTATTCAGCGATATAACTACCGGCTCCACCAAACCCTACAACAAGCGTATCTCTCACAAGGCGCGCTCCCAATGATTAGACTTTGCGCCAGAATAGAATTTATACGTAAATTCATACTTCGAAGTTAACCAGCAAGCCACGAGAAATTTACTCTTTAACTTATGATTATAGGCATAAAAAGAACTATCAAAATATCTGATCATATTTTTAAATTCGAATGCATATTTTTGTTGAAATATGAACACCTTATTATCTGCATCAGATTGCAGTAATTTATTAAAGTCGTATATAAGCCCTCTGGGCTTTGGATCTGATAGTTCTATTTCAGCGGCAAGAGGGACGCCAAAAAATCGGTTATTTTCGTCGAATTCGCGTAAGGTGAAGTCATACAGCCATTCCCCACCAGTACTATCACCGCTTGACCTAGCGGCTATACGGCGTCCGTTGGAAGCTAGCTTTTCACCTTCTTGAGAGAACTTTCTCTTAATATCCTTATTCTTCTGACTGCTATACCAGGTATATCCCTCTCCGTTTATTCTTGCCTGCTCTTTTTTATGATTTGCAACTATTGCTAAATCTTCTAGCCAATCTTTTACAGTGTCGAGCATTTGACTATCGCCCCTAATTGCCAAAATAATCCCGGTCACAAAAGAGCCGTTTAGGTGGACCGCTGTGCGTTTTCTAGCATTATGCATCGGCTAATTAGACTGAATTTCTTGATTCGATTTCGGCAAGAAGCTTATCTCCGTCAGCGATCGACACCATTGTTCGTAGAAAGACAATATTGCCGCTAAGTACCTTCCTTATCTCGCTGGCTTTTATCGGAGTTTGAAGAACTGTGAAATTTGAAAGAACTTGATAATGGAACTCATCAGCGTCGCCATTGTAATCCCGAACCAGAGTTTCTCCTGATGCTTGGCCATAAGCGACAACTCCAACCCCGTTTTCATAAAGAAAAACGATATCACCTTTTTTTATCCGATTGATGCTGTACTTCCAGGGAGCGTAAAACGCAGCCGCGATGCCTTCGGAAAGCATTCGCCGGCTATCTTCGACACTATTCCTTTTGTTGGTGTTCAGTAAGTGGAAAGAGCATTGAGTAGTTGATTCCTCGGGCTCATCAAGCCCAAGAGCCTCGCGCGCCGCAGAAACACCGTCATCTATTAAAACCGCCAAAGTTTCTTGCTTAGACAAACCTAGCTGGTCAGCTAGCTCTTCAACGAAAGAGTGCGTTTCGGCAGAAATTCGGACTGTTGACGCCACCAACTTCGCGCTGCCGGACTTTTTTTCTCCGATAAGTTTTGCAATTTTGCTCATGAGCCTGCTCTCCAAGGTGGTCGAGCATCTAATTTACATCTGAATCCCATGAGATGCAATATTGAATCTTGTCAGATTCTATAATAAACCAATTTTGCCAGCGTGAAGCTCAGTGGGTTGCAGCCAACCATTAGTAGTCAAGATATTAAATCGATTGTAGGCAACGCCTAATGAGCTTGAGCTAGTCCTTGTCTAGTAGTACCCATTCTTTACCCCACTTTCTGACTGTCTTGCCCGTCTTACTTTTCTCTACCGGATAGAATCTTCTCAGATATCTCCTGCCGTTATATGTGACAATTTCCTTGCTCTGAGCATTCGGAAACGCAGCATCAAGTGACGCCTCTGCTAACTCATGGTCGGTGTATGGAATGATCCCACGCCGTTTGAGGTCTTCTTCAATCTCTCTAACTTTTTTGGCCACGAGCTTGGCTTCCGTATCCAGCGGGTTGGAGTCATCTGCCAAACCGGCGGCCACCCACCGCTCTGCCATCTCATCAAGCTCTGCTCTTGCCTTCTTCAAATCGTTTATGGTGTACATAAATTCCCCACGGGCCGCTTAGAAAAATGCTTTAATGGAATAGTGAGAGCAGAGACCCTGCCTGGCCGCTGGAGCCAGCTCCCTGCTTTGTCATGATCGCAATTACCAGCCGCCCGTTAATGCATGCGTAATAATTCGCTTTTGGCACATTATAGCTTGCTACGCCCAATCTCAAACATGGGAATCACTCCGCAGTACAGAAACGATTTAGGGGGTATATATTGGGGTACATTCTCTAATAGAATAATTATTTATAATTTTTTATCAATAACTTATAGTATTTTGCGAGTCCTGCCGGGGGTACCACCTCTCTTAACCCCGATTCTCGGTCCGTGATATTCAACCTGGCTCCAGGCGAGCTAAACTGCCCCTCCTTACCGACATCAGGACTTCTCAATGGCCCGCTTTACCGAAATCGGAACCGCAATGATCCCCGGCAAGGGAACCCGATTACGTCTTTTGCAACGCAATGATGAATTTTCCATCAAAATTGCCGGCACCACCGGAGAATTGATGAACAGCCGGATCCACGGCTCGGAGGATGCTCTTGCCACCCTGGCGTGCGAACGGATTGCCGATCAGCCTGCTCCCCGGGTTCTTATCGGCGGCCTGGGCATGGGGTTCACGCTGGCAGCAGCGCTGGCCGCTCTGGGCGACGATGCGCAGGTGACGGTAGCCGAGCTGGTTCCCGAAGTAGAAGCCTGGAATCGCGGGCCGCTGGGCTCTGCGGCGGGCAACCCGCTGAACGACCCGAGAGCGCAGGTTCACATTGGTGATGTGGCCGAATTACTCAGAAACAGCGACGGCGAATGGGATGCCATCCTTCTCGATGTCGACAACGGCCCGGAAGGCCTCACCCGCAAAGAAAACAACTGGATCTACTCACCGGATGGCATTGCGGCCGCCCAGAACGCCCTGCGACCTGATGGCATCCTTGCCTACTGGTCTGCCGGCCAGGAGCATTCCTTCACAGAGAGGCTGCGGCGGGCAGGATTTTCTGTTGAGCCCGTTACAGTGAGGGCCTTGCGACCCGGCAAGGGTGCCCGCCACGTTATCTGGCTGGCGTGGTAATCATTCATCGACTCTACCGGAATCTGTCCTGGCTCAATTTGGGATTATTCCTTTGTTATATACTTATTCCAAAGCCAAGAAGCCCGGGAGAGATTCAATGACCAAACCGACCATCACAACAGCCTTGCTATGCTCCTTGCTTTCCATGCCACTTCTCGCGCAACCCCAAGCAGATAGCCCGGAAGCAATGGTTGCCGAAGCACGTTCCCTGGTGAAAAGCTTCGGCGGCTCACTGAAGCAGGCGCTCCAGGCGGCCATCAAAGAAGGCGGCCTCACAAACGGTATTGGTGTTTGCAAGACTGTGGCACCGGAAATCGCCAGCAACAATAGCAGCGGCGGCTGGGTCATCAGTCGGACCAGTCTGAAAGTCCGGAACCCGGAAAACACCCCGACCGACTGGCAGGAGATCCAGCTGCTGGCCATGGACAGACAGCCGGTAAAGAACGGAAAACCGGTGGAGGTCTGGCAGGTCTCCGAAGCGTCCGGACAGCCGGCGTTCCAATATATGAGCGCCATCCCGACACAGAAACTTTGCCTTGGCTGTCACGGTAAGTCCATCGCCCCGGAGGTGAAGGCAAAACTGGCTGAACTCTATCCTGAAGACAAGGCGACCGGCTTCTCCGAGGGCGATTTGCGGGGCGCGTTCGTTGTTACGCGGGATGTTCCAGTAAACTGATGGCACTAGCCATTTCTTCAGCGATTGAGAACAGGTATGTCACTGAACTACAGAATCATTCCGGTCACGCCTTTCCAGCAGAACTGCTCACTGATCTGGTGCGAAAAGACGCGCCGGGCAGCCGTAGTCGATCCGGGCGGGGATCTGGAGAAGATTCGCGCCGCTGTGGCTGAGGAAGACGTGACGGTCGAAAAAATTCTGCTTACCCATGCCCACATTGACCATGCCGGCGGAACTGCGGAGCTGTCCAAAGAGCTGGGTATTCCCATTGAGGGGCCGCAGAAGGAAGACAATTTCTGGATTGTTGGCCTGCCCCAGCAGGCGCAGATGTTCGGGTTTCCGGCCCCGGAAGTTTTCACCCCGGATCGCTGGCTGGAAGATGGGCAGCAGGTCACCGTGGGTAACCAGACCCTGGAAGTCCTTCACTGCCCCGGCCACACACCGGGACATGTGGTTTTTTACCACAAGGAATCCGGTCTGGCGCTGGTAGGTGACGTGCTGTTCCATGGCTCGATCGGACGCACGGATTTTCCAAAGGGCGACCACGCAACACTGATTCGCTCTATCAGGGAACAGCTGTTCCCGCTCGGCGACGAGGTTGCGTTCATTCCCGGACACGGTCCAATGTCCACCTTTGGCCGGGAGCGAGCCACCAACCCCTTTGTTTCCGACCATCGGGGCTGAGCCTGTCGCCAGACCCACGCCGCCGTTCTAAAGGCGGCTTTCCTGATTCAGCCGGAACTGTTCGATGGTTTTCCTGAGATTCTCGGCCATGGCCAGAAGGTCTCCGGCAATTCTCGCTGTCTCCTTGGCATCCCCGGAGGTCTGCTCTGCCGAGCGACTGATTTCAATCACGTTGTGATTAATGGATTCGGAGACATCGCTCTGCTCGTTGGCAGCGCTCTCCATTTCCTGATTGAGGTTGGTGATCTCCCGCACAGCAGAGGCAATGGTTTGCAGTTCAGACTCTACGGTCAGAATCGCTGAAACCTGATGCTCTGCCATCTCAGAGGCATGGCGCATGGTGGCCACACAATCGACAACCTCTCCCTTCAGTCCGTTGATGGTGTTCCGGATTTCCTCCGTTGAATCCTGGGTTCTCGACGCCAGCGCACGCACCTCATCGGCCACCACAGAAAAACCGCGCCCCTGCTCTCCGGCACGGGCCGCCTCGATAGCGGCATTGAGCGCCAGCAGGTTGGTCTGGTCAGCGATATTGGAGATTACCTCCAGCATATCCGACATCTGGCTGGTACGTTGATCCAGCTGCTCAATGCGTTTTGCGCCACTCTGGACCTCGGTGTTCAATGCCTCGATGCTTTTTACTGCACTCCGGGCAAGGCTCTCACCCTTGCTCGCTGATTCCGCAGTATCTGCGGATTTTCGGGTGGTATGAATGGCATTTTCCCGGACCTGAACCGCAGATGCGGCCATCTCGGTAGTGGCGCTGGCCACCTGATCTGTGTTGTCACGCTGGGCAAGCACTTCCCTCTCTGTCGTGTCAGCCTTCCCCGCAATGCTTCTGGCCGCCTGCTCAACCTGTTCGGCGTTGTCCATGACGGTATTCATGCTCTCCCGTATCTTCGCCATCATCCGGTTGAACGCCCGGGACACGGAACCGATCTCGTCGTTGCGGGTAACCTCAAGCTCAATGGTCAGGTCAGAATTTCTGGAGATCTCGTCCATGCGGTCGTGGAGTCGCCGCAAACGGGAAAACACCAGTCGACTCAAAGCGGCGGCGGTCAGGAAAAACACCGCAGCAAAGATGGCTACCTGAATACCGCCACTGGTCAGCAGTTGCTGCTGCAAACGGGCATCGCTGTCAGCCATGGAATAGTCCACCCGAATGGCTCCAAGAACGTCTCCCTCACTGGCCTGATGACAGCCAAGACAGTTGACGCCCTGATAGTTCTCCATCGCGATCACGGGCTCGATCAGTGTGTAGACTCGCCCGTCCTCATTGCTGGAATAGGACTCCACCCGCTCACCGGCAAGCGCTTTCTTGTCCAAAGGTTCCCGCTTCTGTTCCGACGCGTTGCCGTTGCCGAAGATCCGGTTCAAATGGTCACTGCGAATCACCCGCACGTCCAGCACGTCTTCAGACGCCATCACCTTTTTCCGAAGCACATCCCGGTTACCGATGGTGCCGGTGACCATCATGGTATTCAGCCCATCGAAATAGGATTTTGCCAGTCCATCCACGTATTTGTGGCTGAACTCTTCAAGATGATCACGCTGTGAGTCTGCACTGTAGATTACGGTAAACACGAGCACCAGGGAGAAGGCAGCCGCCAAAGCGGCAAGTAAGAGAAAGCGGATGGAATACTGTTTTTTCATGGTAACCCGACACAGAGACCGCGCGGCATGCGGCCAGGACGTTGTTTTGACGTTTCGTGATGACAACTAACTGTCGCCAAACTTTATAGATATGCGTCAATTATTTCCTGACCCAGATCAGATCCGGGAAAAGTCGTTTACACATGAAGGAAGGAGGGAGCCCTCAGCCCGGGACTTCATCGAGTTGGCCTGAAAGCTGCAGAGCATGATGACAAGCATTCGTGATTCCCAACGCTGACTGTTCGGAAACCGCACTCCGGTTGACCGAAGGAGGAAACCCATCCATGTCCCTACTGACATCTCTGATCCGGGCGAGCACCCAGTTCCAGCAGGCCATGGAAAGGCGCCAGACGCCTTCAACAGGGCCGGAAGCCGCGCCCGGCAAAGCACAGGCAAAGGCCATGGAAACCGAGCCGACACCTGGCGATGACCGTTTTACACCCTCGGAGAACAACCAGTCTGACCTCTCACGGCTGAAAGCCCGCCGACTGGCCATGACCGACTACAAACAAACTGTGGGGCAGGATCTTGCCTTCGTTCGAGAAACACTGCGGCACAAACTTGCCGAATACAACCTGCACCCGGCAACCGCATTGAACGTGAGCAAAACGGAGAATGGCAGCGTTGCGGTGGAAGGTAAAATCGCAGACAACACACGCATCCAGATTGAAAAAGACCTGAACGTAAACAAAAACTTCAAGGAAGCGTTCAATCGCCTCAGCGTTAACGAGCCAACGCTGCATTTCATGGACAATGCGCTCAAACTGAATCAGGTGTACGGGGTGAATAACCCGCTATTGGACACACTGATCAGCGAGAACCAGCAATTTAACGGCCTGCAGGACCTCGTGCACCGTTACGACACCATGCGCCGCTCAGTGAGTGCCGAGCAAATCGAAGCTGCAGGGAATAGCCGGGCGTACGCCTTTAATCTGAACGCCCGGGCATAAAGGAAAGACGGATCAGGAGAATCAGACCTCGAAAGGCGCCGGATCCCCCTTACCAACACGGGTAACCACCGGAGCCTCGCCGGTAAAGTCCACGACCGTGGTCGCTTCCATACCGCAGAATCCCCCGTCGATAATCAGATCCAGCTCATGCTCCAGGGTTTCCCGGATTTCATAAGGGTCTGTCATCGGATCGGTTTCGCCCGGCAGAATCAGAGTGCTACTCATGATGGGCTCACCAAGCTCGCCCAACAGCTCCTGAACAATGGCATTGTCCGGCACACGGACGCCTACTGACCGGCGTTTGGGATGAAGCAGCCGCCGGGGCACTTCACTGGTGGCATCCAGAATGAAAGTGTAGGGCCCGGGCGTGAAATTCTTCAGCAACCGGTACTGGGTGTTGTCCACCTTGGCATAGACCCCGATGTCCGAAAGATCCCGGCACACCAAGGTGAAGTTGTGCTTGTCATCCAGACGGCGAATCCGCTTGATCCGATCCGCCGCCTGCTTGTCACCCAGGTGACAGCCAATGGCATAGGCTGAATCCGTGGGATACACGATCACCCCGCCACGACGCAGAATATCCACCGCCTGATTGATCAGACGCTTCTGTGGCGTCTCCGGATGAATCTGGAAAAACTGACTCATGAACCCTCTCCCTGTGCGGTCCGCGTCGCCATCGCCGGATCTTTCTTCGACCCGCCCATACAATTCGGAGATTCCGGCGCCGACTGCCCCGTCGCCTCCCATTCTTCCGGTGAGTATAGATGCAACGCCAGCGCATGAACCGGCCCCGCCAGTTCCTCGGCAAGCACCTTGTAAATCGCCTGATGCCGCCGCACCCTCATCTGCCCCTCAAATTCCGGCGACACCAGGGTCACCTTGAAATGAGTTTCAGAATTAGGAGGCACACTGTGCTTGTGGCTCTCGTTCTCCACCTGAAGCACACGCGCATCGAAGGCGTCGTTCAGCTTGGTTTCAATTGCATTCTGGATCTTCATGTTTCGAGACTCCTACAGCTCAACCCTGATGGAAGAGGGCGAATGGCGAACGGTCAGAAGCGGGTGTGGAGATGGCTTTCCCAAAAGTGTGTGTTGCCAAGGATGGCAGCACCAAGCCCCCATGGATGGGTTCACGGCGTCTTTTGGGAAGGCCATCTTCACAGCCGCCTCCACCAACACCCTCAGTCTACTACACATACAGGACACACCCGAGAGCCTTGACACCATAAAGCCAAAGCGCCACATTCCCATCCCGATTCCAAAACACCCAAACCCCATGCACCTGTACATCGCCGAAAAACCAAGTCTCGGCCGCGCCATCGCCGCTGCCCTCCCTGGCCCTCACCAGAAAGGCCAGGGCTGGATACGCTGTGGCACTGGCGAAAATGCTGCCACCGTTAGCTGGTGCATCGGCCACCTGCTGGAACCGGCAGAACCTGCACGCTATAACCCCGCTTGGAAGAAATGGCGCCAGGAAGACCTGCCGATGTTTCCCGACAAATGGGAGGTCATGCCCAAGGACAGTGTTCAGCAACAATTAAAGGTGCTGGAATCGCTGATTCGCCAGGCCAAGACCATTATTCATGCTGGCGACCCGGATCGGGAAGGCCAGCTGCTGGTGGACGAAGTTATCCGCTATTTCGGTGCCAGCGCCCCGGTTCAACGGATACTGATCAACGATTTGACGCCAGCGGCCGTGGCCCGGGCGATCCAGAGCCCCAGGGACAACCGGGAATTCCGTCGGTTATCCCATTCCGCCCTGGCCAGACAACGCGCCGACTGGCTCTATGGCATCAACCTGACCCGATTTTATACCCTCAGTTATCAGCGGCAGGGTGAACAGGGGGTCTATTCCGTTGGCCGGGTACAGACTCCGGTACTTGGCCTTGTGGTTGAACGTGACAATACCATCGAACACTTCCAGCCCAAGCCCTATTACCGCATTGAAGCAAGGTTCAGGGCTCAGGAGGAAGAAGCCGACCAGCAAACCTTCACCGCCCGCTGGCAGCCCAACGAGCAGTTCCAGGATTACCTGGATGAAGAGAACCGCCTGCTCAACCGGGAAGTCGCTGAACAGATTGCCGACAGCGTTCGAAACCGACCCGGCACCATCACCGAGTCCCGCTTTCGGGATCGGTCGGAAGCGCCACCGCTGCCGTTTTCCCTGTCGGCCCTGCAAATTGAAGCAGGCCGGCTATTCCGCATGGGTGCCAAAGACGTCCTGGATACCGCCCAGAATCTTTACGAGCGCCACCAGCTCATCACCTACCCGCGATCAGATTGCCGGTTTTTACCGGAAGGCCACTACAGCCAGCGGGAGCAGGTGATAAGAGCCATTGCCCGAGTGGCACCGGATCTGGAGCAAGCCTGCAACGGCGCAGACCTTGGCCGCAGGACTTCCGCGTGGAACGACAAACAGGTCGACGCCCACCACGCTATTATCCCAACCAGCCGCCCGACGCCGAACGGCAAACTCAGTGACGCGGAAGAAAAAATCTACGGACTGATCAGCCGGTACTATCTGATGCAGTTCGCGCCCGATGCCGTGCACAGGGAGGGTAAGCTAACGGTACGAGTGTCAGAGCACGAATTCCGCGCGACGGAAACGGCCATCCTGGTGCCCGGCTGGAAAACGCTGGAACTGAAACTGCGAGAAGCTCGCAAGGAACCGGAGAAGGCACCGCTTCCCAGACTGGAAAAAGGCGAACCGGTATTCTGCGACGATAGCAACCTCAGCGAGCGCAAAACCCAGCCGCCCCAGCATTTCACCGATGCGACCCTGCTCTCGGCGATGACCAACATCGCCCGATTTGTAACCGATACCGAACTTCGCAAAACCCTACGCGAGACCGATGGCCTGGGCACCGAAGCAACCCGGGCTGCGATCATCGATACCTTATTCAAGCGCGATTACCTGTACCGCGACAGTCGGCATATCCGCGCCACCGACAAAGCCAAGGCGTTGATCAGTGCTTTGCCCGAATCGGTCAGCAAGCCGGATCGCACGGCCGTCTGGGAAGCCAACCTGGAGAGCATTCGCCGTGGCGAGGGCGACCCCAGAAAGTTTCTGGATACCCTCAAAGAGGAGATCCGCGGCTTTCTGGCCAGGCCCCAGGGCCGCCCGACCGTCGACTCGGAGAGCATCGGCACAACCTCGCCAGAGGCACAGCCCCACTGCCCCAAATGTCGCGCCCCGATGCTGGAGCGAGAGGGCAAATTCGGCCGCTTTTTTGCCTGCACCCGCTACCCGGATTGCCGGGGCACCCGACCGCTGGAAGAAGCCACGCCTCAGGATGGCACTGGCCAGAAACCCATTCCATGCCCCCACTGTTTCTCGCCCCTGGTGCGACGAAAAGGGAAAAAAGGCTGGTTCTGGGGCTGCAGTAATTTCCCCGGCTGCCGACAAACATTGGACGACGACAACGGAAAGCCTTTAGTCC
This sequence comes from Marinobacter sp. CP1, assembly GCF_001266795.1. NCBI lineage: Bacteria > Pseudomonadati > Pseudomonadota > Gammaproteobacteria > Pseudomonadales > Marinobacteraceae > Marinobacter > Marinobacter sp. CP1. Next base: position 3,649,437 of record NZ_CP011929.1, on the reverse strand, counting down.
GTTTACGCAAGTCTACATAACGATACTGAACGCAGATCCACATTTTGTGATAATTGATTGATATAGCAGAGTAGTCCATTGAAAGCTCTGCTCGATACCAGGCAAGAGAGCGACACTCCGGGAGAGGCTTAATGCGTATTGCTTTGCTTGAAGATGAAACCGAACAGGCACAGCACATCCAGTCAATTCTGTCTGAAAGCGGGCATCACTGCGACAGCTTCCCGACCGGCCAAAATTTCCTGTGCGCGGTTCTGCACCGCAGCTATGACCTCCTGATTCTGGATTGGCAGATTCCGGACATGACCGGCATTGATGTTCTCGAGAGCGTTCGCGCCCAGCTGAACTGGCCGATTCCAGTCGTGTTTCTCACCCAGCGGGACAGCGAGGCAGATATTGTTCGGGCTCTGGATGCCGGCGCCGACGATTACCTGGCCAAGCCGGCCCGTGCGGCGGAATTGGGCGCGCGCATCAATGCTCTGGCGAGACGCTCCAATCCTGACAGCGAAAAGGAAGTGCTTCGCTATGGTCCGTTCGAAATCAACACGCAGCAAAGGGTCATTGCACTCCATGGTGAAGAACTGACGCTGACCGACAAGGATTTCGATCTGACCCTGTTCCTGTTCCAGAACCAGGGCCGGCTGTTGACCCGGGAAATGCTGCTTGAGCGCGTCTGGGGTCTGGCGCGGGATATCAATACCCGTACCGTGGACACGCATATGAGCCGACTGCGCCGTCGTCTCGGCCTGAACCCGGAAAACGGCTTCCGCATCAAGACCATTTACCAGCGGGGCTACCGACTGGAGGCCATGAAGGCGCAGGACCAGGCCTTTGACGTCGACGAACCCGCCAGGGCAGCCAATGACTGACAGCCCGGCTCCGCGATTACCGGCACTGCTGCTGATCCTTTCACTGCTTGCCTGGGCTGCCCCCGCGGCTGCCGAGCTTTCGGTAACGCGCGGTTCAGCCGGGCATTCTGACGTTTCGTCGGCCAACCCGGTGCCCGAGTGGATCTACACCTTGCGGCCTGGAGAAAGCTTTTCGGAAGTGGCCAACGACCTGCTCGCACCCAATTATCCCGCGAGTCGCCTTCTGCAATACAACAAGATTGGCAACGGTGCCATTCTGGGTGCCGGCGACAGTGTGCGAATTCCCCTTGCCTGGCTAAAGCGCCAACCTCAGCCGGCGCGGGCGACATCGGTCACCGGAACCGTACAGCTGATTTCCGGAAATACCGGTCGGAAAACACCCCTGAGTGAAGACGCCCTCATCCGCGTTGGTGATGAAATTCTGTCCGCGTCCGGGACCGCCACCATTGAACTGGCGGACGGCTCGGAAGTAAGGATTTCTCCGAATTCTCGACTCATCTTCAATCGCCTGACCCAATACGGCAAAGCCGGCATGGTCGATACCAGACTCCGACTCGACAGGGGCGAGATCCACACCCGAGTGAAGCCGGTCATGGAGGGAGGCGCACGATTCGAGATTGAAACGCCTTCGGCCGTCGCCGCCGTGAGAGGTACCGCATTTTCACTCCAGACATCGGCAGAGGGCACTCGCCTGCAGGTAACCGAGGGCGACGTTGACTTCGGGGCCCCCGGCAAGACCCGCCGGATCCCTGCGGGTTTCGGAGCCAGCCTGTCCACCACTAACAATGACGGCCTGAACATTCGCCGCCTACCGCCAGCGCCGGCGCTCGATCCACTGCCACCGAGACTGACCCAACTGCCCACCACCATGACCTGGCAGGAAAGTCGCGCCCCCATGCACCGGGTGGACATCTTCGAAAGCGACACAGGTCGCTGGGTAGAAAGCCGAAAACTGACAGGCAGCAGCTTTGATATCGGGCAACTGGATAATGGCAGCTATGAGGTACACCTGGCGGCACTCGATACTCGCGGCACGGCGGGGATGCCCCGCGTCGTCCCGCTGGAGGTCGATCTTCAGGCCAGGACTGCCAGCCTGGTTGCTCCGGAAGATGGCGGCACCGTCAACGACGATATGCCCGAGTTTCGCTGGCAGCTTAACGGCGACAATGAAGTGGCTCGGGTAGAAATAGCCGAAGATCAGGATTTCCGGAACCTGATCGCCACCAGCGAGTGGGCACCCGAAACGGCTGCCCTGCCCTCACGCCCGCTTGGGCCTGGCAAGTATTACTGGCGCGTGGTGACCGAAGCAGGCGGCAATTCAGTTGCTACAACGCAGCCGCGGGAGCTGGTGGTCAATGGCAGCCTGCCTCCGGTTCGGATCATCAGCGTGAACTACATCGACAGCCAGGTAAGGGTGTTCTGGGAGAAGGTAGACACGGCGGCAGAATACCGACTGCAACTCTCGGAGGAGCCGGGCTTCAACAATATCATCAAGGAGGCAACACTGCCTGATACCACGGCAGCCTTGCGTCTTATTCCCGGAAGGCGGTATTTTGTGCGCCTGAAAGCTCTTTCTGATGGTCCACTGCAAAGCCGTTGGGGACCAGGGAGGGAATTGTACCTGGAATAATCCGTTGATCGACCGAACCACACAGCAGGGCTCATGAACCGGGATTGGCTGCCAATTAAAACGACCCCCTGGACTCTGGGCCTGATACTGCTGGCACTGCTCCTGCTTATCCAGACAACCGAACTGCCTCAACGCCTGGATTACTGGCTGTACGACCAAACCATCACCTCGAATCCACTGGAAGCCTCGGACGAGGTGGTTCTGGTGACGATCGACGAGCTGAGCCTGAATCGCCTGGGCCGCTGGCCCTGGCCCCGTAATCTGCACGCTGAGCTCATTGCCAAGCTCAACGAGGCAGGCGCAAAAACCATTGTGTTCGATATTCTGTTCGCCGAACCGTCGCCAGACGACCAGCAACTGGCAGAACAGATGCGAAGTCACGGCAACGTTATTCTGCCAGTCTATCTGTCGCCTCCCACCTCCCAGTACCTGTTAAGCGAACAATTGCCGGTTGGAGTGCTGGCTTCAGCGGCCGCCGGTCTGGGCCATGCTCATGTGGAACTGGACAGCGACGGCGTTGCCAGAGGTCTTTACCTGTTTAATGGCCTCGGGAACCAGCTCTGGCCAAGCCTTGCGCTGGCCGCAAGCGGTGTTGGACCACAAAATCCGGAGGCCGGGGATACGCCTTCCTATGTCAATATCCGGGATCAATACCGTGCCGTGCCCCTGATCGGTGGTGCCGGCTCTCTCCAGTCGTATTCTTTCTCGCAGGTACTCACTCAGCCGGCCGCACCCGAACACTTCAGTGGCAAAATAGTCTTTGTCGGTGCCACAGCCGCCGGTTTTGGCGACATACTGCCCACGCCCTTCTCGGGGCTGAGCCGTCCGATGTCCGGCGTTGAATTCCACGCCAACGTGTTGTCGGCATACATGCAGGGATTGTTGATTAAGCCGGCACCGGCGTGGGCGTCTGCCCTGCTGGCCATGACAACCATCCTGATACTCGCCCTCGCCCTGCCACCCATGCGCCCTGCGCGAACCCTTCTCGCCTGCGCGATGGTTCTGGCGGGACTGCTCGGAATCTATCTGTTCGTGCTGCTGACGATGCGATGGTGGTTTCCCCTTGCAAACGCACTGCTGGTTCCACTCTTGGCCTTTCCTGTATCCAGCGGCCTTCGACTGGCCATGACCAACCGATTTTTGAACCGTCAACTGGACGAACTGGCCAGAAGTCCCCAGGTCGCACTGCCCGCACCCTCGGGAAGGAACCCGACACAACTTCTGGAGCACTTCCAGGCCCTGTTTCGCCCCACAGGGTGGCTTTTGATGGAGGAGAACGACATCCTCTCCGCACGTGGACTGTCACAGAGCGATATTCCAGATGACCTGACTCCGGGGCACTGGTTTCACGACAGCAATCGCAGCTGGATTCAGCTATTGCGAGCCGGCACCCGCTATCACCTGGGCCTGCTGTTACCCAATGATCTCGGGCGCGAGGCCATCCAGCGCTATCTGCGCAGGCTTCACCTTGAGCAAGCCGTACCGGCGGATTCTGCAGCCAGACCCAGTGAAAACATTTCTGCACGAATCGAGCGGGTCCGCATCGCCACGGATCGGTTGAACCACATGCAGCAGTTCATCCGGAGAAGTTTTGAGCGCATGCCCGACGGTATCATCGTGACCGACGAACTGGGGGTCATCCGTTTTGCCAACGGCCACATAGAGGAATGGTTCCGCGAGCCCATGCCGAGCCTGGCCGGCCTTCCCCTGGTAAAACTGCTGGAGGGACACGATCCGCGGGAAACGCCACCCTGGCATGAAACCGTTTCCGACACCCTGACCCTATTACAGAGCCGCACCGTAGACCTCAGGATTCGCGACAAAGATTTCCTGATTCATTTTGCACCGTTTTCGCTGCCAGACAGCGACCAGCAAGGCATCATTGCCAATATTTCGGATATTTCGGAATTGCGGGAGCAGCAGCGCCAGCACCGCGAGGCAATCGACTTTATTTCCCATGACGTGCGCTCGCCTCTGGTTTCACAGCTTGCCCTGATCGAACAGTTGAAACGGGATCCCAGCCACATTGAACAGGAACAGCTGGAACAACTGGGGCGGCTGGCCCGGAGAAGCTATCACCTGGCCGAGGAATTCGTGCAGTTGGCCCGGGCGGAACAATTAACGGAAACCCGGTTCTACGAATGCGAATTTCTGGCGATCGTAGAGAACGCCCGTGACAGCGTCAGCGAGCAGGCTGTAGAGAAGCAGATACAACTCCAGTTACAGGGTACCGAGGATTTGTGGCTGAAAGGCAATGCAGAGCTTCTGGAGCGCGCCGTTATCAACCTGCTGACCAATGCCGTTCAATACAGCCCGAGTGGATCAGACGTCAGCATTCAGGTCTTCCGCGCTGGCCATCAGGCCTGTTTGACGATTGCCGATGAAGGTACCGGTATCGATCCGGAGGAACTGCCGCACCTGTTTGACCGTTACCGGCGTCAAAAAAGCACTGAGCTGGCCGGAGTCCACGGAACGGGACTCGGACTATCCTTCGTCAAAACCGTTGTTGAAAAGCATAGAGGGGAAATTTCGGTGTCGTCGCAACCGGGCGAAGGCTCTGCGTTCACCCTCAAACTGCCGATTGCAGACCCGATGGCCTGAGACTTCACACTCCAGGCCCGGGGTTCTAGTCTCAGGAACGGATGGACTTGCTCACAACATCGGAGGGCTCACTGATCAGCCCGTTGGTATCCTGAACCTGGATAGTGAAATACCAGGTCCCTGCGTCCAGACCACTCACTTCGTAGGACATTTCCGCTTCGGCCTGAGCATTGGTGACGACCACCTCTTCGCTCAGCTCGTCAGCATCCTGACCGTACCGGATCACATATTTGTCGAGCTCACCCATCGGAATGCTCTCGCCGTTAACGCGAGTCAGGGGAGCGCTCCAGCTCAATACTGCGGAGCGTTCCGGAGACGAGATTCCCCCACTAGAGCTAGTTTGTGTGCCTGAAGAATCGGAAGAGCCACCACCGCCACACCCTGTGAGTAGTGCTCCCATAGCGAACGCGGCAATCCATGCCTGTGACACTTTGATGACGCGCTTCATGTGGTTTAAGCACCATTTTTTCGTCGATTTTGTGAAATTGTATAAAACGGGGCTGATTATCGATGTGAACTCTGTCATTCCCCTAGTTACGAAATTGTCAATTTCCCGTCAGGGACTCGTAATGAAGTTAGAGAAGTTACTGATTGGGAAGGCAAAAATTTGCCCGGAAGGGGCCGACAACAGGCGGCAGCACTGAAAAAATTCTATTGAGGGAGAAGTATGGGAGTAGCTTATAAAACAAAAGGCCCGCAAAAGCGGGCCCTTTCTCTACAGCGGTCTCGGTGACTCAGAAGCTCCGATTAGAAACAACAAAGCCCGCATAAGCGGGCTTTGTTAAATAGTGGTAGCGGGGGCTGGATTCGAACCAACGACCTTCGGGTTATGAGCCCGACGAGCTACCAGACTGCTCCACCCCGCATCAAAACTGGTTGTTTACCGGGCTACCCCGATCAACGTGCGCGTATATTAATGATTGGATTCAAAACTGTCAATCGATATCTTCGAAAAGGTCTGCCCGGTACTGAAGCTCTTCGGGCTCTGGGGCAGCGTGATCTTGATAGAATCCCACTGTTTCAATCACTTCCTGAACAGGTCGAAAGGAGCGGCGGTGTTCAATGGTTGCTCCGAGGCGGCGCAGGGCCTCCAGATGGACCGGGGTCGGATAACCTTTGTGCTGCGCCAGGCCGAACCCGGGGAAACGCGCTTCCAGCGCTTCCATTTCCCGGTCACGGGTTACTTTGGCAATAATAGAAGCGGCGCTGATGGCAGCCACCCGACTGTCGCCTTTGACAACCGGTTCCGACGGCCAGCGCCACTTGGGACAGCGATTACCATCCACCAGAACGTACTCAGGCACCACAGCCAGCCCCGATACTGCGCGCTCCATAGCCAGCATTGTGGCCTGGTAGATATTCAGCCGGTCGATTTCGTGGGACTCGCACCGGCCAATGCTCCAGGCTTTGGCATGCTCGAGAATCTGATCGTAGAGGGCGTTGCGACGCTTCTCGGTCAGTTTCTTTGAGTCAGCCAGGCCTGCGATTGGCCGGTCCGGATCCAGAATGACCGCGGCAGTCACGACGGCCCCGATGAGCGGCCCCCGACCGACTTCGTCCACGCCGGCAAGCAAAGAACCGGTGTAACGACACTCGAAGGGTGGCAAAGGGCTCTTGGGCATCAGTGGACACCCTGCTCTATCAGGTCTGAGATCGCCTGAGCGGCTTTTTCATCAGCCCCCTGCTTCAGTGAATGGTGCAACTCGGTAAAGGCTTCGTTAAGCCTCGCCCTCTCCTCTTTGTTCTCCAGTCGCTCAAGCACTGCTGCACCCAGACTCTCGGCCGTGGCGTCGTCCTGGAGCAGCTCTGGAACAAGCTGGCGCTTCGCGAGGAGATTGGGCAATGCGACATGAGGCACCTTCACCAACTTCGACAGAAGCGCATAGCTGAACCCGCTCAGGCGGTACCCTACAACCATCGGCTTTTTGAGAAGCATCGCTTCGAGTGTTGCCGTTCCAGAGGCCAAGAGCACAACGTCGGAGGCGGCCATAACATCCCTGGAACGCCCACGTACGATGGTAACCGGAAGCTTCACCTCCAACGCATCGACCAGATCGCGCACCTGCTTCTCCCGGTCCCGGTTCACGCAGGGGATCACCAACTGCAGATCAGGTCTTCTGTCCTGTATCCAGCGAGAGGCCTCAAGAAACAGGGTACCAAGTCTCTCCACTTCTCCTGCACGACTACCGGGAAGAACCGCCAGTACGGGTGCATCCGCATCTATTCCCAACGACTCCCGCATCTTGAGGGTATCCGGCGCCATGGGAATTCGATCTGCCAGTGGATGGCCCACGAAGGCCACAGGCACCTGATGCTCCTCGTAAAACCTTGCCTCGAAAGGAAACAGGGTCAACATCAGGTTGACCGATTTGGCAATTTTGAAGATCCGCTTCTGCCGCCAGGCCCAAACCGATGGGCTGACATAATGCACGGAAAGAATGCCGGCCTCGCGGCAGCGCCGTTCGATCGCAAGCGTAAAATCCGGAGAATCGATACCGATCACAACATCCGGTGGCGTGGCGAAGAAATAGTCCAGGAGCCGGGCCCGGATGCTGAACAGTTCACGAATTCGTCCAAGGACCTCCACCAGCCCCATGACCGAAAGACGTTCCATCGGCACCAGGGAATGAAATCCCTCCGCAACCATTTCCTCCCCGCCAATGCCGACGAACCGGGCCCGGGGATAGCGTTGGCGCAGCGAACGGATCAGGCCGGCACCGAGGATATCCCCCGATGCCTCACCGGCAATGATTCCGAATGTGATTTTACGCTCGCTGATGGTCGCGTGAGAAAGATCTGTCACCGACAGGCTCCTGCCGGGTTAGCGGATGATGCCGCGGTGAGCTCCACGCAGGGAGTCAATGAGGGGACGTATTTCTGCAACATCGGAATAGGACTTCTCAAGCTCTTCGACGGCCTGTTCGGTTGTCAGCCCCTGGCGATAGATCACCTTGTAGGCGCGGCGTAAAGCCAGCAAGACATCCTTGCTGAAACCACGGCGCTTGAGACCTTCCACGTTCATGCCGTGTGGCTGGGCGGACTGACCGCTCGCCATCACATAAGCCGGAATGTCCTTGAGTACGATGCTGCCACCGGCCGCCATGCTGTGGGGACCAATATGACAGAACTGGTGCACCATGGTACCACCGCCCAGAATCGCGAAATCGCCGACCGAAACATGGCCCGCCAGGGTGGCACAATTGGCCAGAATGGTGTTGTCACCGACGATACAGTCATGAGCGACATGCACGTACGCCATCAAAAGATTGCCACTGCCGATACGGGTTTCACCCCGGTCCTGGACCGTGCCCCGATGAACCGTGCAATTCTCGCGAATCACGTTGTTGTCGCCAATCACCAGTGTGGTTGGCTCGCCCGCGTATTTCTTGTCCTGGCATTCCTCGCCGATACTGGAGAACTGGAAAATACGGTTATTCCGGCCGATAACCGTCGGCCCCTTGACCACCACGTGGGACAGGATCTCGGTACCCTCGCCGATTTCCACATCGGGGCCAATGTAGCTCCAGGGCCCGACTGTAACGTTGTCCCCGAGCCTGGCTGACGGGTCTACAATCGCCTGAGGATGGACACCCGACCAGTCATTTGTCGCCATCAAACTTCTCTCTCAGCGGTCAGAATCTCTGCCACGCAGACGACTTCACCGTCGACCAGGGCGCGACACTCGAATTTGTAAATACCCCGTTTACCGGAGATAAGTTCCGACTCCATGCACAGTTGATCTCCCGGCAAAACCGGGCGCTTGAACCGTGCCTTGCTCGAGCCGGCGAGGTATTGTACCACGCCGTCAGAAGGTTTCCGGCCCACAGTCACAAAACCGAGAATGCCCGAGAGCTGGGCCATGGCTTCGATAATCAGGACACCCGGCATGATCGGGTTGTTCGGGAAGTGGCCCTGAAAGAATGACTCGTTGAACGAAATATTCTTGTAGCCCTTGATCGATTTTCCTTTTTCGACCTCCGTTACCCGATCCACCAGCAAAAACGGGTATCGGTGCGGCAGGTATTCCAGAATTTCGTCGATGTTCATCATGTTGATCGGCCTCAGCCCTCTAATTTCTTTTCCAGTTCTTTGACCCGTCGCGCCAGCGCATCCAGTTGCCGGAAGCGCACAGCATTCTTGCGCCACTGACGGTTGGTATCGGCGCTGGTGCCAGATGAATAGACTCCGGGCTCACGGATATCCCCGGTCACCAGAGTCATACCTGTCAGATGGACCTGATCCGCAATCTCGAGATGGCCGGCCACGCCCGAGGCGCCACCAAACACGCAATGCCGACCAATACGAGTACTTCCGGCAATACCAACCATGGCCGCCATGGCGCTGTGATCACCGATGCGAACGTTATGGGCAATCTGGATCAGGTTATCGAGCTTTACACCGTTGCCAATCACCGTGTCGTCCAGTGCACCGCGATCAATGGTGGTGTTTGCACCCACTTCTACATCATTTCCGAGCACAACCCGACCGAGTTGCGCGATACGATGCCATACGCCCTTCTCATTGGCGAAGCCAAAACCGTCGGAGCCAATAACGGCGCCGCTGAGGATGTGACAACGCTCACCAACGACCACATCGTGGGCCAGCGTTACCCTCGGTCGAATCAGCGTGCGGGATCCGATGCTGGCGCGGGCGCCAATAACGGAGCCTGCTCCAACAACGACTTTCTCGCCGATCTCCGCTTCCGCTTCCACTACCACGTTGGGGCCAATGCATGCGTCCTCCGCAATGGACGCAGAGGGATCCACCACTGCAGTTGCGTGAACACCGGGGGTAGCAACAGGGGCAGGATCAAACCAGTGGCTCAGTTGAGCATATCCGAGATAAGGATTGTCCAGTAACAGGACGTTGGTCGGAGCATCTTTGGCCGACGCTGGCGAGACAATAACAGCCGAGGCGCGCGTATCTGCCAGGTATTTACCGTAGGACGGATTGGCAAGGAAACTGATCTGGTCGGGCCCGGCGGCCTGCAAGGTCGCAAGGCCAGATACCTTCACATCAGGATCACCCCGTAGCTCCGCACCCAGGGCATTGGCAATATCCCCAAGGCGATAGGACCTTTCTGTCATTGCGTGCTCCCAAGCAACGATCAGGGCACCGGGGTGCCCGTCACAGATTAACGGTTCAGTTTTTCAAGAAGCTGAGAGGTCAGGTTCATTTCAGGCTTCACATAGACAACAGCTTCGCTGGGCAGGATCAGATCGAGATTGTTCTCTTCAAGAAGCTCCTTGACCGCCGCGTCCACCTCGGGACGGGCCTGCTCCAGAAATGCCTGCTTACGCTGATTCACCGTTGAATCGAGCCGTTGCTTCAGGAAGTTGAACTCTTTTACCTTTTCCTGGAACTCACCGGCCAGCTTGTTGCGCTCGCTCTCATTCATCATGGCACCGTCTTTCTCCAGGCGCTCCTGGAGCTTGCGGGCCTCTTCCTGAGCTTCGCGCACCCGGGCCTCATCGCCCGTAAAATCCTTCTGGAGGGATTCGCTGAAGGTCCTGGCATCGTCTGAAGAGAACAGTGCCTGACGCAGGTCGACCACACCAATTCGGGTTTCAGCCATGGCCGGGAATGAAAACGCCATAACCATGGCGGCGAATATCAACATGAATCGGGACATTGGTTTTCTCCTGATTTTCATCCGTAGGTTGTTATTATCCATGCGCTAGAAGGTCTGGCCCAGCGAGAACTGGAATACCTGGGTGTCATCACCCGGCTTGTCGTTCAGCGGCTTCGCCAGACTGAAGGCCAGCGGGCCAACAGCGGTAATCCACTGGAAGCCAATACCGGCGGACATTCTGATTTCGCTCAGTTCCGGATCGAAACCGCGCGCAGTGTCGAACACCTGACCTGCGTCCAGAAAAAACGCCGTTCTCATGGAGCGGGTATCACCGGCAAAGGGCGTGGGGAATATCAGCTCAACACCACCTTCAGTGAGCAGGTTACCGCCGAACGGATCCGGGCGTGAGAGGTCGTTGACGTTGTTCGTAGCAAGGAGACCCAAGGAGTTGGCCCGGTACCCCCGAACCGATCCGTAGCCCCCTGTATAGAAGTACTCGTAAAACGGCATCTGGGTCCGATCTCCGTAACCATCACCATAACCGATCTCTGAACGCGCCCGTAAGATCCAGCGATTATCGTCAGTCACCGGATAGTAGAAATCGGTCTTGTGTGTCACCTTGTAAAAGGTCAGATCGCTGCCCGGCACTGCTACGTCAAGCGACAACGACTGGCTATGGCCATCACTGGGCAGAACACCCCGGTTGAAAGTACTGCGGCGCCAGCTGCCGAAGAGGAAGAAGTTATTGAACGAATCCCCTTCCTCATCAATGAACTGAATGACCTCCTGTGAGGTGAACCGGCCTTCCTTAAGATTGGACTGGGTAAACCCGGCCCCAAAGTTCAAACGGGTGATATTGTCCGTGGGATAACCGAAGGTGATACGGCCGCCATATTCGTCCAGCAGGAAGGCGGAGATATACTCTTCCTCATAATCGGTTTGCCGGGCAAAAAGACTGTAGCCACGGCTTACGCCGTCAACCGTGTAGTAAGGGTCCAGGTAGGAGACGTTTGCGCTTTTGACAAAATTACTCACGTTGACACCGAAAGAGACGCGCTTCCCGGTACCGAAAAAATTATTCTCGGACACGTTGGCGCCAAGAATCACCCCGGACTGCTGCGAGAAACCGACGGAAGCGGAAAGACTGCCCGTCGGCTGTTCTGCCACGGAGTAGTTCACATCAACCAGATCGTCGGTGCCCGGAACTGGTACCGTCTCAACATTCACCATCTCGAAGAAGCCGAGACGCTCCAGTCTGGTCTTGGAGAAGTCGATACGATCCGAAGAAGCCACGCCCCTTTCCATCTGCGTCATTTCCTGGCGGAGAACGTCGTCACGAGTCGACACGTTGCCCTCGAAATTGATCCGTCGCACATAGGCCCGTTTGCCCGGTTCAACAAAGAAGGTGACGGCGGCTGTGTTGTTTTCTCCCGGCTCGGGGACGGCATTGACGTTGGCGAAGGCGTAGCCTTCCCTTCCGAGCCGGAATGCCAGGGATTCGGAAATTGCCGTCATGCGGGATCGGGAGAATACGTCGCCCTCCTCAACAGGAATCAGCGATCGCAGCTCCTCTTCACCCACGATCAGCTCACCACGAAGGTTAATCTCGGAAATGGTGTACTGAGGCCCCTCATTCAGGGCAATCGCGATGAAGACTTTTTGTTTGTCAGGCGAAATGGATACCTGGCTGGACTCGACGTTGAAATCCAGATAACCACGGTCAAGATAGAACGACCGCAGCGATTCAAGGTCGCCACTCAGGCGCTCTCTCGCGTACTTGTCCGAGTTTGTAATTGAGTTCCACCAGCTCGTGGTCTGCAGCTCGAACAGCTCTTGCAGTTCTTCGTCACTGAAGTCCTTGTTGCCGATCAGGTTGATATGGTGGATCGCAGCGACCGACCCCTCGTTGATATCCAGGCGAATCGCAACGCGGTTTCTGGGCAGCTCCTCGGCCGTTGCCTTTACCCGGGCGTTGTAGCGCCCCTGGGCAATGTAGGAGCGCAGGATTTCCAGCTCAAGACGCTCAAGGGTTGCGCGCCGGAAAACCTGCCCTTCCTGGAGCCCGGCACCCGCCAGCGCGTCCATCAACATCTCGGTTTCGATGTTCTTGTTACCCTCAATCTCGATATCACTGATGGAGGGACGTTCGCGCACCGTCAGGATGAGTACGCCGGCATCCCGGCTGGCCTCGATGTCGGTGAAAAGACCGGTCCGGAACAGCGACTTGATCGCATCAGCCAGCTCGGTCTCGTCCACCTGCTCGCCAATATTGACAGGGAACGCGGAAAACACGGTACCCGCAGATACCCTCTGCAAGCCTTCCACCTCAATATCCGCCACCGTGAACTGATCAGCAAGTGCTGGCTTCAGGCCGGACACAGCCACAGCGAGGCCAACGGCTACACCTAGAAGAGAACGTCTCATTCAAATATTTCGCCTGGTTAATGCGCGTAAGGAGCTCGCAATTCTCACAACCGCATCAGGTCGTTGTAAAGAGCAAACACCATTAATGTGAGGATCATTGCCATACCAATTCGTAATCCAAACGCCTGAGCCTGCTCGGAAAGCGGCTTTCCACGGAGGGCTTCGATGGTGTAATAGACGATATGACCACCATCAAGAACCGGCACAGGTAAAAGATTCAGAATGCCCAGACTCACGCTGAGATAGGCAAGAAAACGCACGAAGTCTTCGAACCCGGAACTGACACTGGCTTCAGCAACCCGGGCAATGGTAATTGGTCCACTGAGGTTGGTGGGTGACAACAGGCCGGTGACCATCTTCTTGATGGCCACCAGTGTCAAGCGGGTATCCGCCCAGGTTTCGCTGAGGGCGACCGGAACGGCGGCGAATGGGCCGTAGCTGACATCACGCAGCACCTCTTCTGGCCATGAGATAGCTTCCACACCGGCACCGACAAAACCGATTGACTCACCACTTTCCTGAGTCTTCGCTTCCGGTGTCACGCTGACGGATTGTTCCGCACCATTACGCTCGATGGTTACCTGAAGTGTCTGCTCCGGGGCATTGCGAATAAACTCGACCAGCTCAAACCAGCTACTGATCGGCTCGCCGTCCACGGCCACAATGCGATCCCCGGGCTGCAGGCCGGCAGCCTGAGCTCGGCCACCATCGGAAATCTGCCCCAATACCGGCGGAACAGCCGGGCGCCATGGCGTAATGCCGAACTCGGCTAACGGATTGGGGGTATCGTCACTCAGGCCCCAACCGGAAAGCTCGCCGCTGACTGTGCCGCGCGCGCCATCTTCCGACACCTCCATGGAAATCAGACCGTGCTCGCCGGTCCGCTCCAGAATACGCATATTCACATCACGCCAGGAACTGACCCGATGGCCGTCCACAGCATGAATTTCCATGCCTTCCTGCAGACCTACCCGCTCAGCCACGCTCTCATCGGCAATCTGCCCGACAATCGGGGCAACGTGGGTAACGCCGACCACGCTCAACAGCCAGTAGGCAAAAATCGCGAAAATGAAATTTGCCACGGGGCCTGCCGCCGCGATGGCAATACGCTGGCCCGGAGGCTTGGAGGTAAAGGCCTGATCTCTCAGCTCCTCAGGAACTGGCCCTTCCCGCTCATCCAGCATTTTTACATAGCCGCCCAGAGGAATGGCGGCGACGGCAAACTCGGTCCCATGCTTGTCGTACCAGGAAAACATCGGTTTCCCGAAACCCACGGAAAAGCGAAGTACCTTTACGCCACAACGCCGGGCAACCCAGAAATGACCGTATTCGTGAAGGGTCACCAGGATGCCCAGGGTAAGCGCAAGTGCGAGGACGGTTTCAATAATCTGCATAGCGTTCCTGATTGAATGGCTTCAGCCGGGCAGCATTCTGCTGCGACTATCAGACAGTTAACAGACCTATCTGTTCCCGTGCACAAGCCCGTGCTTCTTTATCCTTGGCGAAGATAACGTCAAAGTTGTCGGCTGGCTCAACGGCGGTCACAGCGAGCGTTCGCTCTATGATAACGGGGATATCCGAAAAACACAGGCTACCCTCAAGAAAAGCGGCAACAGCCACTTCATTGGCGGCATTAAGAACCGCCGGGGCAGTGCCACCCGCCTCAAACGCTTCGGCAGCCAGGCGCAGGCAGGGGAAGCGCACCAGATCTGGCCGCTCAAAGTGAAAGCGGCCGATCGCGAACAGGTCCAGAGGCGGGACACCAGCGTCAATACGCTCCGGCCAGGCCAGGCCATTGGCAATCGGCGTTTTCATATCCGGGCTGCCAAGCTGGGCCAACACAGAGCCGTCCGCATACTCAACCATGGAGTGAACAATGCTCTCGGGGTGAACATGCACCTCGACTTTCTGCGGTGTTGTATTGAACAGCCAGCAGGCTTCAATCAGCTCAAGGCCTTTGTTCATCAAGGTCGCAGAATCCACGGAAATCTTCTGCCCCATGGACCAGTTCGGATGGGCACAGGCCTGCGCCGGCGTTACCGACCGCAGGTCCTCGGCGGAGTGCTCGCGGAAGGGGCCGCCGGAGGCCGTCAGCAGTATACGCGTGATACCGGCACCGGCAGGATCCCGTATCTTGTCCGC
This sequence comes from Marinobacter sp. CP1, assembly GCF_001266795.1. Classification (NCBI taxonomy): domain Bacteria; kingdom Pseudomonadati; phylum Pseudomonadota; class Gammaproteobacteria; order Pseudomonadales; family Marinobacteraceae; genus Marinobacter; species Marinobacter sp. CP1. Next base: position 3,634,202 of record NZ_CP011929.1, on the reverse strand, counting down.
CGGCATGCACTGGAAAATGGCGTTGTGTTCGGAGTCGATCGGCAGGAGTTCCGCCCCGGCCTCGGCCACGGCATCCATAAACAACTTCCCGGACATAACAAGGGCTTCTTTATTGGCAAGTAATACACGCTTCCCTGACCGCACCGCTGAAAGCGTTGGCGATAGCCCCGCCGCCCCGACAATAGCAGCCATCACCGTATCAACAGCCGGCGTGGACGCCACTTCGCACAGCCCTTCCAAACCAGCGAGCACTTCAATATCCGGCAGATCAGTCAGTAACTCCGAGAGCACACCGGCAGCTTCGGGATCGGCCATAACAGCCACCCTGGGACGGAATTCCCGGCACAGTACGGCGAGCTCTTCAGCGCGGGTGCTGGCGGTCAGCGCGTAGACCGAGAAACGCTCCGGGTGACGTCGAATAACATCAAGAGTGCTGAGACCGATGGAGCCCGTAGCCCCGAGTATACTGATATGACGGGTTTCCATGCTCACCAGTGCCCGGTTGTCAGCCAACCAAGTTGGGTAATGATCAGCGCAAATACCGGAATGGCGGCCGTCAGGCTGTCAATCCGGTCCATGATACCGCCGTGCCCCGGCAAAAGCTGGCTACTGTCCTTGATGCCACGGTGCCTCTTGAGCATGCTTTCCAGCAGATCGCCCAACACTGAAACAAGACCCGTGGCGAGGCTGGCAACAATTAGCAGCGAGGTCTGAACCGTCCCCGCCGAAGCCAGCCAGCTGACAACCAGGGCAAAAACCCCGACGGCCATCAGGCCGCCCCAAACGCCCGCCCATGATTTGCCAGGACTGACACGGGGCGCCAATTTTGCCTTACCAAACGCCCGACCGGCGAAGTAAGCACCGATATCGGCAACCCACACCACACAGAATACGTAGAGGATGAGCAGCAGGTTGTTGGTACTGTCACCAAACTGGAAACCGCCGGTTCGCAGGTGATTAAGGCCCACCCACGCCGGCACCAGAACGAACAGCCCCATGACGGCTCTTGCGGGGAGACTGCCCCATTTTTCGGAGCCGGCGGGATAACTGCGAACCAGAAGAAAGCACACGCCCCACCAGAGCAACGATAACCAGAGGACTGCCACAAACGGAACGTTCAGCAGACCGTAAAGAAGGATAGCGGTGGCCAGTGCGTAGCCAACCCGACCGGCAGGACTCTCAATACCGGACATATTCGCCCACTCCCAGGCGCCCAGGGTAATGATGGCGCCGGTAAAGAGCGCAAAACCCAGGGGCGGGAGGAAAAAGATCCCGCCAATGGCGATAGGAGCGAGGATCAGTGCGGTGATAATTCGGGTTTTTAACACGGTTGACGTCGCTATCGTTCGTTATTGTTGTACAGCCTTGGCCGCTATCTGATCATCAGTCTGGCCAAAGCGACGCTGTCGGCCGGCATAGGCCTGCAGGGCCTTGAGCATCTCTTCCTGCTGGAAGTCAGGCCAATACACCGGTGAAAAGTAAAGCTCTGTGTAAGCCAGGTGCCAAAGCATGAAATTGCTGATTCTTTGCTCGCCTGCGGTACGAATCATCAGGTCCGGCATTGGCAGGTCACCGATGCTGAGGTGCTGCTGAATCAGGTCATCGGTGATGTCAGAGGGTGCCAACTGCCCGGAACGGACCTGCTCGGCCACCTTGCGTGTGGCCTGCGTGATATCCCAGTGACCACCATAGTTGGCGGCAATTACCAGGGTCATCCGGGAGTTATTGCGGGTCAGCTCTTCAGCCGCCGCCATGTGTTCACGCAGTGAAGCGCTGAACGCTGACCGATCACCGATAATGCGCAGGCGGATATCGTTCCGGTGAAGTTTGCGAACCTCGCGCTCAAGGGCGAACAGGAACAGCTTCATGAGCGCGGACACTTCGTCCTTGGGCCGGCGCCAGTTCTCGCTGGAAAAGGCAAACAGCGTGAGCACTTCCACGCCTTCACGGGCACAGGTTTCCACCACTGCCCTGACCGCATCGACACCGGCCTTGTGCCCAGCCACTCCCTTGAGCCGACGGGCCTTGGCCCATCGATTGTTCCCGTCCATGATGATGGCCACATGCCGGGGCCGACTGTCTGCCGACACCGGAATCTCTGCGGATACAGTTCCCGTCATGAAATCCCCTGTGCGGCCGGAGCGCCTCGGTGCTTCGGCCTTTCAATTCGCTTGCAAGTAGGTCCGGACGGTTAAACCGCCATCAGGTCTTCTTCTTTGGCCTTGAGCATCTTCTCGACTTCTGCAATGTAGCGGTCGGTCAGCTTCTGGATATCGTCCTCGCCCTTGCGCTCGTCGTCTTCGGTGATTTCCTTTTCCTTGAGCAGATCCTTGATCATGCTGTTCGCGTCGCGACGCGCATTACGGATGGAAACACGACCGTGCTCGGCGTCTGCTTTTGCCTGCTTAACCATTTCCTTACGGGTTTCTTCTGTCAGCATGGGCATCGGGATACGGATGATATCGCCGCTGGTCGCCGGGTTCAGGCCAAGGTCTGATGCCATGATAGCTTTCTCGATGGTCGGCATCAGGTTTTTCTCCCAGGGAGAGACCGTCAGCGTGCGGTTATCCTCGACGTTGACGCTAGCCACCTGCTTCAGCGGCGTCTCCTGGCCGTAGTAGTTCACCATGACACTATCCAGGATAGAGGGGTGGGCACGGCCGGTGCGGATCTTGTTGAACGCGGAGTTAAGGGACTCCAGGCTCTTTTTCATTTTCTTTTCGGCTTCTGCTTTGATGTCGTTGATCACTTCAGCATCCTCAATTCGTTCGTCATGTCATTCTGTAATCTGGCGCCACGATCCTGTGGGGCCGGGACAGCGATTCATTCGATCAGTGTACCTTCTTTCTCGCCAGTTACGATGCGAGTAAGGGCGCCGGCACGGTTCATATCGAACACCCGCAGCGGCATGCCGTGGTCACGGGCGAGACAGATGGCTGTCAAATCCATCACACCCAGTTTCTTGTCCAGAACCTCATCATAGGTGAGGTAGTCGTATTTCTCTGCACTGCTGTCGAGGTGCGGATCCGCTGAGTATACGCCATCCACTTTCGTCGCCTTCAGCACCGCGTCGGCCTCGATCTCAATGCCACGCAGACATGCAGCGGAATCGGTCGTGAAGAAAGGGTTACCGGTACCGGCGCAGAAGATCACGACATCGCCATCCTTCAGATCCCGTACCGCGCGACGGCGGTCGTAATGCTCCACGATGCCGCTCATGGGGATCGCGGACATCACACGGGTCCGGATGTTCGAACGTTCCAGGGCATCACGCATGGCCAGACCGTTCATCACGGTGGCCAGCATGCCCATATGATCACCGGTAACCCGATCCATGCCGGCCGCATTCAGGGCTGCGCCACGGAACAGATTGCCGCCGCCAATCACCAGGCCAACCTGCACGCCGATGCCAATCAGCGCACCGATTTCCAGTGCCATGCGGTCAAGAACTTTGGGATCAATACCGAAATCGTGCTCTCCCATCAGGGCCTCGCCACTGAGTTTGAGCAGAACACGCTTGTATCTGGGCTGGGTTTTCGATGATGTCGGCATGATGATCCCCTTGTCGTCTGTTGGCTGCTATCCGGCGTGGTACCCTTTGCAGGCTTGTATCTGACATACTCCTCATAAAAAGGGGTATCTCAGATACAAGCCCGCCACGAGAGCCGGGAATTCCCGGCTAACGTGGCAGACTCAGGTGATACAGTGGCTCAAAGCCCGCTGCATCGAACGAAGGATCAGGCCTTGCCTGTGCCGGCTGCAGCAGCAACCTCGGCAGCAAAGTCCACTTCTTCCTTCTCAATGCCTTCACCCACTTCCAGGCGAACGAAGCCAACCAGCTCGCCGCCGTTGGACTTGATCAGCTCGCCCACGGTCTGGTCCGGGTTCTTGACGAAAGGCTGCTCAACAAGGCTGTTCTCCTTGAGGAACTTCTTGATGCGGCCACCCATCATCTTTTCGACGATCTCGGCAGGCTTGCCTTCCATATCCGGCTGGGCCTTGATCACATCCTTCTCTCTTTCGAGTTCTTCAGCCGGCATATCTTCCGGCTTGCCGACACGCGGGTTAACGGCAGCTGCGTGCATGGCGATGTCACGGGCAACTTCAGGATCACCGGCAGTCAGGGCGACAACCGAAGCGATCTTGTTGTTGCTGTGAACGTATCCACCAACAACCGGGCCTTCAACCTTGACGACACGACGAACAGTAATGTTCTCGCCGATTTTCTGAACCAGCGCTTCACGCTTGGATTCCAGATCGCCTTCCATCAGCTTGGCTACGTCGGTTTCGCCCTTCTCAAAAGCAACGCCGAGAACCTCGTTGGCAAAGTTCAGGAAGTTGTCATCGCGAGCAACAAAGTCAGTCTCGGAATTCACTTCCAGAATGTAGGCAACGGTGTTGTCGTCAGAAATCTTGATCAGTGAAGCGCCTTCAGCGGCGGTACGGCCGGCTTTCTTGGCCGCCTTCAGACCGGAAGACTTACGCAGCTCTTCGATTGCAGCGTCAACACTGCCTTCGGCTTCAACGAGTGCTTTCTTGCACTCCATCATGCCAAGGCCGGTACGCTCACGCAGCTCTTTGACCATTGCAGCGGTAATTGCAGCCATGTTCAATCCTCTCAACTGTTCCGAATTCGGTGGGGAGGTATGCCCGAAGCAACCCCGGGCATACCTTACATCTCAAACGTGAAGATAAAGCGTCACTCAGCGGCTGGAGCAGCGCCTTCCGCGTCTTCGCTGACTTCAACAAACTCGTCAGCGCCGGCACCAGCAGACTGGGCTGCTTCCATGCAGGTATCAGCAACGGCTTTCACGTAAATCTGAATCGCGCGAATGGCGTCATCGTTGCCCGGGATCACGTAATCAACACCGTCCGGATCACTGTTGGTATCGACAACACCGATAACAGGAATACCAAGCTTGTTGGCTTCCTTGATGGCGATACGCTCGTGGTCAACATCAATCACGAACATCGCGTCCGGCAGGCCGCCCATGTCCTTGATACCACCAATGGAGCGCTCAAGGCGGTCCATTTCACGGGTACGATCCAGTGCTTCTTTCTTGGTCAGCTTGTCAAAAGTACCGTCCTGACTCTGGGTTTCCAGGTCACGGTAGCGACGGATAGACTGACGGATGGTCTTGTAGTTGGTCAGCATGCCACCGAGCCAGCGGTGGTTAACGAACGGCTGACCGGCACGCTCGGCTTCTTCCTTGATGATCTTGGCCGCGGCACGCTTGGTACCAACGAACAGGATCTTGTTCTTGTTCTCCGCCAACTGCTGAACAAACTTCAGCGCGTCGTTCATGGCAGGAACAGTCTGCTCAAGGTTGATGATATGAATCTTGTTACGGGCGCCGAAGATGAACTTCGACATTTTCGGGTTCCAGTAGCGGGTCTGGTGACCGAAGTGAGCACCTGCCTTAAGCAGGTCACGCATATTTACCTGAGCCATGATAGTTACCTTTTTAGCTTCGGGTTAGTCCTCCACGTATCCGATTACCCCAACCTGACTCCTTTAAAAGCAGGAGCAGGCACCCTGGGATAACGTGCCGACACGTGTGTGAATTTGCTGGATTCGTTTCCAGCGGGCGCGTTTATACCATATTCGGCCCGACAAACGCCATTATTTTTGACGGCGAGCTTCCTTGTACCCGGGCAGCAGGCCCCTTAAAATGCCGGTTTGGCACAAACAACGGGAAACCCAATGCAGGTATCGATCAAGACACCGGAAGAAATTGAAAAGATGCGCGTCGCTGGCCGCCTGGCGGCCGAAGTGCTCGAGATGATTGGCGATCACGTCAAGCCCGGCGTTTCCACCGAAGAGCTCGACCGGATTTGCCACGACTATATTGTAAACGAGCAAAAGTGCATTCCGGCACCACTCAACTACAAGGGGTTTCCGAAGTCCATCTGCACGTCGGTCAACCACGTTATCTGCCACGGCATTCCGTCTGAGAAGAAAATCCTCAAAGATGGAGACATCCTTAATATCGATGTCACCGTAATAAAGGATGGCTACCACGGCGACACCAGCAAGATGTGGATTGTCGGCAAGCCGAAACCTGGCACCGAGCGGCTGATCCAGATTACACAGGAGTGCCTCTATAAAGGTATTGAACTGGTCAAGCCGGGAACCCGTCTGGGCGATATCGGGCATGTGATTCAGCAGCACGCCGAGAAACACCGCTATTCCGTGGTTCGAGATTACTGTGGCCATGGCATCGGCGCAGTATTCCACGAGGAGCCTCAGGTAATGCATTACGGCAAACCCGGCACCGGTCTGGAGCTGCAGGAAGGTATGACGTTTACCATTGAGCCAATGATCAACCAGGGCAAGTACCAGACCAAGCTTCTGCCGGATGGCTGGACCGTCGTTACCAAGGATCACAAACTCTCTGCACAATGGGAGCACACCATCCTTGTGACGGCGGACGGTCATGAGGTCTTGACCAAGCGAAAGGAAGAGTCCTTCTAAGTGGACCAAAGCGAGCTGGAATCCCGCATCAGTAATGACCCATCTCCGGTTACGGCGGCCCGGGAGCTGTTAAAGGGCAGGTATGACGCCGATGCCGAGGCCTTTCGACAAGGCGCCGATGTGCGCGCCCTTGTCCGCTCCCGGGCTGACACGGTCGATACAGTTCTCAGATTGATCTGGAACCGCTACCCCTTTTCCGATTCACCGGACATTGCCCTGATCGCCGTCGGCGGCTATGGACGGGGTGAGCTGCACCCGCATTCGGACATCGACCTGCTCATTCTCACCCGTGCCGGCATCGAAGACAGTTGGCACGAAGACCTGGGCGCGTTCGTTACCCTGCTGTGGGATCTCAGGCTGGATATCGGCCACAGTGTTCGCAGCATCGAGGAAAGCAAGACAGCCGCCCGCGAAGATATCACCATACTGACCAACCTGCTGGAAACGCGCACGATTGCCGGCCCGGATGAACTCCGGTCAGATCTGAGCGAGCAAGTCTATTCCGATGATGTCAGCACCGACCGCGACTACTTTATTGCGAAGCGTGAGGAGCAGCAGCAACGGCATCAGAAATACGGCGATACCGAATACAACCTCGAACCAAACGTGAAGGGTTCCCCGGGCGCCTTGCGGGACATACAGACGATCGGCTGGATTACCAAGCGACATTTCGGACTGCAGAACATCGCTGACCTGACCCGCTTCAGCATTCTTACCGAGGAAGAGCATCAGATTCTGTTCCAGGGTGAAACCTTCCTCTGGCAACTGCGATACGGCCTGCAGCTGCTCGCTGACCGGAATGAAAACCGGCTGCTGTTCGATCATCAGCGAGCCCTGGCCCAGATGCTCGGCTATAGAGATGAAGGTAAGCGGCTCGGCGTCGAATTGATGATGCAGGCCTACTATCGCACCGTCCTGGCCCTCGCCGAACTGGCGGATGTGATTCTGCAGTATTACGACGAAGCGATTCTGGGTAGCCCATCGGAAGACGCCATCCAGCCCATCAACAAACGTTTCCAGATTCGTAACTACTATATTGAAGCGGTCAACAACCAGGTCTTCGCCTACGCGCCCTATGCCATCATGGAAATCTTCGTTCTGATGGCTCAGCACCCTGAGATAAAGGGCATCCGGGCCACGACGATCCGCTCGCTTCGGGCCCACCGGCATTTGATCGATGATGCGTTCCGATCTGATCTGGCAGTGACTACTCTGTTCATGGAGCTGCTCAGAACGCCCCATGCCCTGGATCAGACGCTGTCTGCCATGAAGAAGTACAACGTGCTCGGGCGCTATCTCCCGGAGTTTGGCCAGATCATTGGCCAGATGCAGCACGACCTTTTCCACATTTACACCGTGGATGCCCACACCATGCGGGTCATCCGCAACATGGTAAGGCTTGGCAGCGCGGAAGCCCGAACCGAGTATCCGCTGGCATCCCGCCTGATTCACCGGCTGCCGAAACTGGAAACCCTCTATATTGCCGGCATTTACCATGATGTGGCCAAAGGCCGGGGTGGCGATCACTCGGAACTGGGTGCCATCGATGCCGAAGCCTTCTGCCAGCGGCATCACCTGAGCGAACGGGACACCCAGCTGATTTCCTGGCTGGTGGAAAACCACCTGCTGATGTCCATGACAGCCCAGCGCAAAGACATCTCTGACCCGGACATTATCCACGGATTTGCCAGGGCAGTGCCGAGCCAGGCGCACCTGGATTACCTGTACGTTCTAACCGTATGCGACATCAGCGCTACCAATCCCAAGCTATGGAACACGTGGCGGGCCTCGCTGTTGCGCCAACTCTATATCGAGGCCAAACGGGCTTTGCGTCGGGGCACTGAAACGCCCATCGACCGACAGGAATGGGTTCGCGCTACCCAGTCGGAAGCCCGGGAAATCCTGCATGCCCAGAACATGACCGATGAACAGATCGACGCCATCTGGGACACCGTGGACGAAGACTATTTCCTCCAGGACTCGACCGTGGACATCGCCTGGCAGACTGCTGCCATCATCAGACACGGCGACAATACGGACCCGCTGGTGCTGATTCGAGACACGCGGGGCGGCCCGACGGACGGCTACTCCCAGATCATTATCTACATGAAGGACCGGGTTGCCCTGTTCGCTGCGACAACGGCGGTCCTCGAACAGCTGAACCTGAACATCGTGGACGCGCGCATCAGCTCAAGCGAGGGGCCCTACTCGATCAGTTCCTATGTGGTACTTGATGAGAAGGGACAGCCTCTGGGCATCGACCCTGCGAGAAAAGAACGGGTGCGTTTGCGCCTGATCGAAGAACTGGACGACCCGGATGACTATCCGGACATCATCCACCGGCGCACGCCACGCCAGCTCAAGCATTTCGCTTTCCCGACGGAAGTGACGTTCTCGAATGACACCATCAACCAGCGCACCGTAATGGAAGTGATCACGCCCGACCGCCCGGGGCTTCTGGCCCGCATCGGCCAGGTGCTGCTGGAGCACCGGGTACGCCTGAGCAACGCCAAGATTGCCACCCTGGGCGAGCGCGTGGAGGACGTTTTCTTCGTGACGGACGAACACGGCGAGCCCATCCGGGAGCCGGCGGTATGCCAGGCCCTGCAGCAAGATCTCTGTAAAATGCTGGACGACATTCAATGAATCCGAACCTGGACAGACTTCACCCCTACCCTTTTGAAAAGCTTGCCAAACTGAAGGCAGGCATCAGCGTGCCCGACCATCTCCGGCCGATTTCCCTGGGGATTGGTGAGCCGAAGCACCCTTCGCCCGATTTCGTCAAACAGGTCATTGCGAACAATCTGGACAAGCTCGCCAATTACCCCACCACCCGGGGTACGGATGAACTCCGCGAGGCCATCAGTGGCTGGGCAACCCGCCGATTCAATCTGAAGGCCGGCAGCCTCAGCGCAGCGAACAACATCGTGCCGGTAAACGGCACACGCGAGGCCATCTTTTCCCTGGTTCAGGCTGTCGTGGATGCCACCAAACCTGCCACCGTAGTCAGCCCCAATCCGTTTTATCAGGTTTACGAGGGAGCCGCCTTCCTTGCTGGTGCGACGCCCGTATACCTCCCCTGCGACGGCTCAAATGGCTTCATTCCCGATTTTGATTCAGTGCCCGAATCCACCTGGCAGGAATGCCAGGTACTGTTTCTGTGCTCCCCGGGCAATCCCAGTGGTGCTGTTATCTCCCGGGAGGCGCTGACCAGGGTGATAGCCCTGGCCGACAAACACGACTTTATCGTTGCTTCCGACGAATGCTACTCCGAACTGTATCCGGAGGAAGACAACCCGCCGGAAGGTCTCCTGCAAACCTGCGCCGCCATTGGCCGGGATGACTACGCCCGCTGCGTGGTGTTCCACAGCCTGTCCAAACGCAGCAACCTGCCCGGCCTGCGATCGGGTTTCGTAGCCGGGGATGCAAACATTCTTGACGGCTACCTGAAGTACCGCACCTATCACGGCTGCGCCATGCCGATCCACAATCAGCTGGCGAGCATCGCCGCCTGGAGCGACGAGGACCACGTTCGGGAGAATCGTGCAGCGTACCGCGCCAAATTTGAGGCAGTGGTCCCGATCCTCCGGGAAGTTATGGATGTTGATTTTCCGGATGCCGGGTTTTACCTGTGGCCGATAACTCCGATGGACGATGAAACGTTTGCCCGGGAGCTCTCGGCGCAACAGAACGTGCACGTGTTGCCTGGGCGATATCTTTCCCGAACCGTGGATGGCCATAACCCCGGAGAAAACCGTGTCCGGATGGCCCTGGTCGCCCCGCTGGAAGAGTGCGTAGAGGCAGCGGAACGCATTGTTGAATTTGTTAAGGCGAACAAGCCATGAAACTGTACGGCATCAAAAACTGCGACACCGTAAAGAAGGCCCGGAAGTGGCTGGACGAACAAGGTATCGACTACGAATTCCACGACTTCAAGAAGGATGGCCTGCAGAGTGAGTTGCTGTTCCGCTGGGAGCAGGCGGTCGGATGGGAAACCCTGCTGAACCGCCGTGGCACCACCTGGCGCAAACTTCCGGAGGACGTTCGTGATACCATTGACGCCCAAAGCGCTCACGAGATCATGCTGGAGAATCCATCCATTATTAAGCGCCCCGTTGTCGAAAACGGCGGTGATGTGCGCGTAGGTTTCAGTGCAGACGAATGGTCCGCATGGCTGGCCTGAATCTCGGGCAAACCAGATCCAAACTTTAATTTCAGGGGTCTTGAGGCATTGCCCTGCCCCCACATTCATAACAGGAGCAACCATCAGATGAGCTTTGCATTCGGTATCGGTATCGGCACCCAGAACAACCAGGGCGAGTGGCTGGAAGTGTTTTACCAGCAGCCGGTCATGACACCCGATAACACCCTGATGGACGTCATCTCCAACGCCCTTGATTACAAGGGTGGCAACCAGGCGATCAGCGCGACCGCCGAGCAGCTCAGCCAGCTCGCCAACGCCTTGCGTCAGATCGGCCAGACAGGCCAGGCATCACTGGCGGACAAAGCGGCCGCCAGCAAGCGCCCGGTGGTTGTCACAGTACTCGAAACAGATGACACCGCGTCCAGCACCCCGGAGGTTTACCTCAAGCTTCACCTGATTTCTCATCGCATGGCCAAACCCCACGGATTGAAGCTGGACGGCATTTTTGGCCTGCTGCCGAATCTGGCCTGGACCAGCGAAGGCGCGATCGATCTGAACGAACTGTCCGACCGCCAGCTTCAGGCTCGCCTGGAAGGCCGCACACTGGAAGTCAAATCCGTGGATAAATTCCCGCAGATGACCGATTACGTGGTACCGAAAGGTGTCCGCATTGCCGATACCGCCCGGGTTCGCCTTGGCGCCTATGTGGGTGAAGGCACCACGGTCATGCACGAAGGGTTTATCAACTTTAACGCCGGCACCGAAGGCACCAGCATGATCGAGGGCCGTATTTCCGCCGGCGTCATGGTTGGCAAGGGGGCTGATCTGGGCGGTGGCTGCTCAACCATGGGCACCCTTTCCGGTGGTGGCAACATCATCATTGCCGTTGGCGAGAACTGCCTGATCGGCGCCAACGCCGGTATCGGCATCCCGCTGGGCGACCGTTGCAAGGTCGAGGCCGGGCTGTACATCACCGCCGGCACCAAGGTTGCGCTGCTCGACGACAACAACGAGCTGGTTGAGGTGATCAAGGCCCGCGATCTGGCCAACCAGACAGACCTGCTTTTCCGCCGTAACAGCCAGACTGGCGCGGTGGAGTGCAAAACCAACAAGTCTGCCATCGAGCTGAATGAAGAGCTGCATGCAAACAACTGATTCCCCGACCCTCGAACTTGCCGTTGATCTGATCCGCCGGCCGTCTGTCACCCCAGACGATGCCGGCTGTCAGGAACTGATGATGTCGCGCCTTGCGCCTCTGGGCTTCACCGGCGAGAACCTGCGCTTTGGCGATACCGATAACCTCTGGGCCCGAAAGGGCTCCGAGGGACCGGTGCTGGCCTTTGCCGGCCATACCGATGTGGTACCAACCGGGCCGGAAAAGAACTGGTCGCACCCCCCCTTCGATCCTGTGATCAGGGATGGCTACCTCCTCGGCCGTGGCGCCGCGGACATGAAGGGCAGCCTGGCAGCCTTCGTAACCGCCTGCGAGCGCTTCGTTACAAGCTACCCGGACCACCGGGGCTCCATAGCCCTGCTGATTACCAGTGACGAAGAGGGGCCAGCCCAACACGGTACGGTCAAAGTGGTGGAAACTCTCGAAGCCAGGAACGAAAAGATCGACTGGTGTCTGATTGGCGAGCCGTCCAGCACCCGAGAAGTGGGTGATGTGATCAAGAATGGTCGACGGGGCTCTCTGCATGGTTACCTGACCGTGCATGGGGTTCAGGGCCACGTAGCCTATCCGCACCTGGCCGAGAACCCGGTTCACCTGGTTGCGCCTGCCCTGGATGCGCTGGCAAAGGAATTCTGGGATAACGGCAACGACTTTTTCCCGCCAACCACCTTCCAGATTACTAAGCTGGAGGCCGGTACGGGCAGCAACATTATTCCCGGTGAATGCCTGGTGCACTTCAACTTCCGCTACTGCACGGAAAACACTGCAGAAAGTCTGGAGGAACGGGTGGTAGCCATCCTGGACCGCCACAACCTGAAATACGATCTGCAGTGGCACCTCAGTGGCCGTCCGTTCCTGACGGACAAGGGCGCACTCGTGTCTGCCAGCCAGAGCGCCATTCGCACGGTGACAGGCCGGGAAACCGAACTTTCAACCTCCGGCGGCACCTCGGATGGTCGCTTCATTGCACCTACCGGCGCGCAGGTGGTCGAACTTGGCCCCATCAATGCGACGATTCACAAAGTGGATGAGTGCGTAAAGGCCGAAGATTTGAATACCCTGTCTGAAATCTACGAACAGATTCTGATCGAACTGCTGGCATAAAAGCAGGAGCCGGAATCCAACGAAAAGGGATCAGATGAAACCTTCATCTGATCCCTTTTTAATGCGCCACTTTCAATAATGAGGGGGAGGTGTTTCGTCCTGCTCTGACTTGATATTGGACGGTGAAACATCTTTCAACTGTTTGTGCAGCAGCCGCTTGGCCTCCCACAACTCACGGATATCCATTTCCTGCTTGGCAACCTGTTCGCTCAGGGTATTGATAACGTCGTCCTGAAAGGCCAGCCGCGTTTCCAGCTCGTCCAGTCGGGTTTCCAGATCGTTCTGGCTCATCGGGTATTGGTACTCCCCTGGGTAGTTCTCTCTAGAATGTGATTGATGACACTGCTTATTCCGTTGCTTGGTCAGCGCTCGGGATAATCTGGTATCATGCCGCTTTTGCCCGCCAGCACTCCCGTTTTTCGGGGTACTGTCGGTTTTCACCGGCCGGATGTGCGATTTTACCCGATATCCGGTTTTTATCGTTAGCGTTACAAGAATGGAGAAATTTCAGTCAATGCGTAATCCATCCAAAGCGATCCTTTTTTCTCTCCTGATCGCCATCCCCGCACCGCTGGTGCTTGCCCTGTTGCTGTCTTTTACACCAGAGCCTCTTCGCCTGATCGCTGCAGGTCAGCTTATTGAGGCCCTCGGTAGCACTCGTGGCATCGCAGCCTACATTATTACGCTGATCGTTTTCGGCATTGCGGGCTTCCTGGCCATTGCGCTTTCAGTCAAGAAACCGGCCGAACAGCAAAGCCCATCCCGGCCGAGCAACCGTGCCCCCAGCCAGAACCACAATGATGACGATGATGATGGCTATGACGAAAGCAGCCCTGAGGGTGATGAAGAAGGCACCGTAAAGTGGTTCAACGTCAAGAAAGGCTTCGGCTTTATCGTGCGTGACAGCGGTGACGAGGTATTTGTTCACTTCCGGGCGATTCGTGGCCGTGGGCGCCGGGTCCTGCGACAGGGTCAACTGGTCCGCTTCAATGTTGTGGAGGCAGACAAAGGCCTTCAGGCCGACAACGTATCCATCCTGAGCGATTGAATCGCCCACTGAAAACAAAGAGGCAGCCCAAGGGCTGCCTCTTTCAGTTCCAGACGACCTGTTGCTCGCCCCGGTGGTCCAGACGCCACCATTTCTCATCCTCTACCGGCTCGCCCTCTTTCCAGTCTCCCGGACTGCAGCGAATCTCGGTATCCATGGCACGCCAGGCACTGCGCGCGCAGTCAAGGTCACTGTTCCAGGGCACCCTTGGCCCCTCGATGACCACTGAGGTGAAACGTTTGCCAAATGCCCCCGGATAAAGCGATATCCGCAGTCTCTCGCCCTCGAAGCGGGCAAAGCCCTTGATCACGCCTGTTACCTCAACGTCATCCAGTTCCAGTTCTTCAAGGTGGTTCTCAAGCCACCCGGAAACCGCCCCCGGCTCCAGATCACGAATGTAAATTTCCAGATCCTGCACCCGCTGAATCTCCATCCTGATTATTGCAATGCCGCACATAGTGAACCGGCCCGGGCCGCGCTGCAACCCAGCGTTCCAGTTCCTGCCGCAAATCTTCAGTGCTCAGCTGCCGGAGCTTGCCGGCGGCTTTACGCTCATGCCAGGCAACCTCTGCAGCCACACGATGAAGCTGAATTTCACCAAGCGAAGCCTCGATGTTGTCGATCGGCTCTTTCCGCGCCAGGGCAACCAGGGACTGACGCCTCAGAGTATCAGCCTGTCCAGCCAGGGCCACCGCCTCGGCCGGGCCTCTGCGGGCAACGAGGTTCAGCCGGGCGGCCGCCCGTTCCAGCCACTGCAGCATTCCGCCCGGCGTGCTCACGCACCGGCTCCGGCGAGAAGCAGCAAACCGGATCGCCGACCGAGGCACCTGCACATTCCACTGCTTCTCGATGGCGGCCTGGTGGGCTGTCAGAATGGCCTGACGCTGAACCACGCTTGAAACCGGCATATCAAAGGTGTCGAGGGTGCGGCCCAGACGATGCTGCAGCGCCAGGGCGGCACTGCTTTCGCGAGGCTCTTCAGGCCCCAGCAGAAGTATTGGACCTGCCCATTGAAGTACCAGCGCTGACGCCAGCCCATCAGGAAGATCCATCAGCGCAATCAGGTCCGCTGGCGAGATATTGTCCAGTACCAGTACCGGCCAGCGTGGCCCTTCCTCTCCCGGACCGCCCTCCGATGAAAGCGCCGGAAGAACCGGAAGATCACTGGCCATGATCTCCGCTTCACGCCTGAGATCCAACTCAACGTAATCCTGCTCCAGTACCGGAAGCAGCGATTGCAGCCAGGCGGTCTTGCCCGCTCCACGCTCGCCACGGACCCAGATCATGGCTGACGGCGACGCCGCCAGACCGATCGCGACATCCTCAGCCAGCTCAACCCATGCGGAATCCGTCACTACCACGGGCGCTCTCTGGAAGTTATCAATCGGCGCCGGCTCCCGCTCCCCGGACGAATCGGGCCAGCGTGGGACCAACTCAAAAACCGCCACATAGGCTTTTTCCTGCAGCCGCTCCGCGTGGCGAACCAGCGCCCCCAACAGTTGAGACCATCCGAGCCATGGCGAATCGTTGGTTTCCCGGGCCGCCGCGAACCAGTACATCAATTGGGAAGATAATTGCCCTTCGCCGCCCACTTCCGTCACGATCGGTTGTTCGCACTGAATGGTGCGGGTGAGTTCGTCCATATCCACGCCGCAGCCACGCAGAAAGCGGGCTATAGCGGGTGCGGAGTCCAGCAGGGCAAGCAGGTAATCTTCAACGGTAATCACCGAGCCACCACGGCGTTCAACACTTTCCCGGGCTCGTAATAAAGCGGTCTGGCACTGGGGATCCAGGCATCCTTGCCAATCGTCCATCAAACTTCTCCATGTTCTGAATGCATCGTCCTGATGCGAAAGCTATGTTTCAGGTTGTTATTGTATCACGCTCAAGCCCCTTGCGGCGCCCCGCCTGCGGGCTTACCATGTGCCAGTGTTTTCCATGCTGGCCCAGGGTTCCTTCGGTGGCAGCGCCTCGCCTTTCTGCAGAAGCTCAATCGAGATGTTATCCGGCGTGCGGATAAAGGCCATATGGCCGTCACGGGGCGGACGGTTAATCGTTACCCCATTGGCTTTGAGGTGCTCACAAAGGGCATAAATGTCACCCACCCGGTAGGCCAGATGGCCAAAATTACGCCCGCCGGTATACTCTTCCGGATCCCAGTTGTAAGTGAGCTCGATCATCGGCGCCCGGTCTTCACGGGCACGGGCTTCGTCTTCCGGTGCAGCCAGAAACACCAGGGTGAATCGGCCTTTGTCGCTGCTCTTGCGATTGATCTCAACCATTCCCAGCAGATCGCAAAAGAAATGGAGTGTCTCGTCCAGGTTGCTCACCCGGATCATGGTGTGAAGATATTGCATGAAGCCTCCTTCAGAACTGTATTGATCATCGTGCCTTGCGGACAGTTTACGGTATTCTGGCCATATGGATGCAAAAACAACCCCCTACTCAACTCGACAACTGACCACGCCGGCGATCAGGCACCTTGCCTGGCTATGCCGGGCGCCCCAGCTGCTGCAGTCACCACTGACGTTTGAGCCGGCCAGTTATCTCCCTGACGGTATTACAGAACAACTTCAGGCCTGGGATGAAAAGCCGGAAATAGCGCCTGCGCTGCTCAGAGAGACACCCCAGAAGCGGCTCGGCTTCTATTTCGAGCAGCTTTACCGCGTATTACTGGAAGACCTTCTGGGCTGGGATGTTCTGCTTCAAAATCGACAAATCCAGTCCCACGGCCGAACCATGGGCGAGCTGGATTTCGTGGTGCATAATCGGTCAGAAGATCGAATCGAGCACCACGAAATTGCCATCAAATACTATCTGGGAGTTCCGGAGCAAAGCGGGAGAACTCTGTGGTATGGCCCGAATGCCAAAGACCGGCTCGATCTGAAAACAGACCGGATGCTGCGCATGCAAAGCCAGAGAACCGCGTTGCCCGAGGCCCGGGCGTTGCTGGCAGACGCTGGAATCGCAGAGCCTGTCATTCCCCGGATTTTCATGCCGGGGTACCTGTTTTACCCGGCAGGAACACAGGTGATCGCTCCTGAGTCCGTGCCAGCCAGTCACCTGCGCGGCCAGTGGCGCTATCTCTCACAGATTGAGACATCGGACCTCCCCGGCTGGGTGGTATTGAACAAACCCCACTGGATCGGCCCGTGGCGTCAAAGCGAGCCACCGGCCCCCAATGCAGTAACTGCTGCATTGAACACCATCGAGCGCTACAACATCCCGCTCCTGTTCGCGAAACTCGAGGAGGACTCCATCAGCGGCCTCTGGCAGGAAACCAACCGCTTTTTCGTGGTGCCGGACAGCTGGCCATAGCCGTCTTTCAGTTATCAATAAGGTCGGTTGCCCACTGAGGCAAGACCTCCTGACAGGTACGCCACTGCCCCGCCTCCCAGACCGCAATGCGCACGTAGGGTTGATCGAGACTGGAGTTATCAACGAGGTGCAGTTCGTCCGCCAGCCCGATACATTCGCGAAGATTGGCAAGGGTCCTTGGAATTCTGGACTCAACCTTGGCCTCGGGCACATGATGGCCGCCGGATCTTACCCGGGAAGCCACCCGAGCCTTGTTCAACGCAGCGAATTCGAGGTGGAAATAAAACAGCCGAATGCGAAATCCGGCAGCCTTGGCAGCCCCGACAAAATCCACCTTCGAGGAATGAGAAAAGACAGTTTCGAAACAGAAACTCTGGCGCTCCTTAAGCAGTCGGAACCGTTCCTGTTCAGCAATCAGCGCCGCCTCATAACTGTGTTTCTCGGGCGCGTCAGGCCACACACTGCGGGCGATGTTATCGGCATTCACCAGAGGAATCTTCCGGCGGGCCAGGAACCGCTCATAGAATGTGGTCTTGCCGGCACCGTTGCCGCCAACCAGCAGCCAGAGTTCAGGCTGCGTTGTCACGGTCACTCAGTGCTTCAAAACGCCCGTTGCGAAACTGACCGACTTCCCGAGTGCCATCCGGATAAATCGCCTCCAGATAGCCGGGCTTTTCTCCAGACGCCTGATACACCGTACGACCTCTGGCAATCGAGCGCCCCAGATTACCGCTTTCCCGGGCCTGATCTACTTCAGCCCAGAGGTCATCACTGGAAACAGACTCAGCCACCACCGGTTCAACCCGCACCTGGCGGATACCCTGCAGAATAGCAATCAGATCTTCCGCACTCACGTCCCCGGCAACGGCACGGCCTATCTCGGCCCAGTACTCAATCTGCTTGGGTGTCGAACGCCGATGAACCGCGCCCTCTGCGGCGGCGTGGCGGACCAGAGTGTCGTCGAGACGGACAGCGGTTGTCATGGTGGCCTCCTGAGGTATTGCTTAACGCTTGTAACAGGCTACCACATGCGTTGCATTATGCAACAATTGAGGTTTTGTTCATCAACCCGGCTTTAGATTGGCCACGCACCGGGCGGTCGCAGCTTCCGATACTCCTCCATCGAGATCTTGCCCAATTGCGGCGTAAGCTTGCAGGTTCGGCTTCCCCAAGGAAACCTGCTCTGGCGCTGGTGGACCTCTGTCCAGCCTTCCCCGTCCTTCCAGGATTCAAGATCCAGGTCCCGCCAATACCTCGGGTTCCGCCCGGTCTTTCTGTCATGCTCAGCTGTTACCGGGTCCAGATGACGGAAGGGCTCTAGTCGCGGTGTATCCGGCAGTGGCTGGGTCACATCCATGTAGCGTTGCAACATATCCCACAACGCCAACACTTCTGACTTTTCCGACTCAATGGTACTGAAGCCTGTTTTGTTAAAGGTTTTCTGAGTGTAACGGTGCACCAGCATCAACCGGTAAAAGATACCGCCGTGCTGGACAACACGTTCCACATAAGCATCAAACTCCGCGAAAGGCGCCTCGAAAAAACGCCCCCGACACAGGGCAATACGAACCTGACCATCAACGCGGTTGAATTCGCTACAGCCGTCTTCAAGGGTGGAATCCAGTCTTTTGTTAATGGTGTTTTCGAAGGGTTTGAGGAGGAAGCTTATTCCGGTGCTCATTATCCAGTTGGTTGAAGGGGGAATAATCCAGAATGAAAATAACAACCAAGCTGGTACCAACAAAAAAAGCAGCAACAAGTGAATGAATGAGGGAAGTCCATACTCAGTCGCGGCATCAAAATCCTTATTAGAGAGGCTGATCCGCATTTCCCGGGGAACGATGATCGGCTCTTTCTGCCCCTCCGGCACGAAACACACCTCGCGGCGTTGGCGGTTAAACGGGCGGGCGTTACGTTCTTTAATTTGGAATAAGCCTGCCAGCACGGAAGGGAGAGTGTGAACAAGCCCAAAGAGCCACCTAACGTCATTTGCCAACCGAACACCGATGTCGCCCCTGCCCAAAAAGTCCAGGTATCCGTCATTCACTTCCCCCACCGCATGGCCATGATCCACCGGCGGCAGGCCGGTTGGCAGGGGTTTGGGGGATAAAAGAGTCAGCCGGCCACTCGGGAAAGGCTCGGAACGCCCCGCGTGTAGAGGCTGTTCGAACTGAGTACTTTTTGAGTTCATGAGAGACCGTCCATCGTCTGGCATTGACTGCAGACTAGGGTTTCCGATCTTCCAAGCTGATCAAGCTCGGCTTGTGACAGCTGAATGACGCCATAAAGCCTGTGCGGTTTGCGTTTACAATGTTTGTCATCATTTCCTCCTTGAAATGGCTTTACTACTTCATCAATTGGTTGATGCCAGCGGCAGACGGTCCTCCTCGGCATACACTTCCGCAAAGACTTCATAGGGCAACCGCCCCGGACGGGCCTTTTGCTTCTCAAGAACCTTCTGGCTTAAGCGCTTGAAGGTCTCGCTGGGCTTGGCCCACTCGCTCTCAGATAACGGTTCAGACCACTCCGCCATGTCCCTGGGCAGCGTTTTTCGGGTCATGCGTTTGATCTTCCTGACTTCCCACTCCACCAGTCGGTTGGGCAGGGTCCAAAAGGTCATCAGGTGGTACAGGTACCAGCCGGTCAGGTAGTGCACTCCCCGTTTGCCTTCCCGGTATTCCTCATGAAGACGTTTGCGGGCATTGCGGAAAACATGGACGCCCTCCCAGGGCGGATCATCCGGGCCCTGAAGTTCCAATGGATCCTGGATCTCTTTCAGGGTGTGGACTTCGTACTCCATGTAGGCCCGGATGGCCTCCCAGTTGCTGATGGCCTGGGGCAAACCGTAAGTCTGGAATTCCAAGCTGTACTTCTCGCCGGTTTGTGGGTGGAGAAAGCCTACACCGAAGCCGTACTGGCGCTGTACACCGTACTCGGTCACCCCCTGGGCCTCGGTCACCCAGGCCACCAGTTCCTCCCAGGGTACGAAAATGGGCTCCCGGTGACCATTGGGCACGAAGCACACCTCGCGGCGCTGGCGGTTGAAGCGGGTGGGGATGACCTGGGATTTTTTCTTGAGTTCTATTACGGACGCAACTAGCCACCAAAGCATTAAACCTCCCCCTCCCCAAAAGCCAATCCAGAAGCTGATCTCTATCACTCCCCAAAAAGCATGAATGGCATCGGGCAGACCATTGCCGAGCCAGTAAAGCATTAAAAAGGCAATCGCCGGAAAAACCATGGCCACCATAACGAATAAGCCAAAAGGGCCGCCAAGAGTCACCTGCCAGCCAAACACCGAAGGCAACCCCACCCCGAAGTCCAGATAGCGTTCGTTCACCTCACCCACTGCGTGCCCGTGGTCCGTGGGCGGCAAACCAGTGGGCAGGGGCAACGGTGACAGGTACGTCACCGTTCCGCTGGGGAACTTGTCACTTCGCCCGGCCCTGGGGGCGTTCGCTATATCCGCCTTGGGCGTTTCCTGTGTCATTCGAAGATATCCAGTTCCATAAAGGGATTGCGTACCTGGTACCAGAAGGTCCTGCCTTCGTTATCCTGGGGAGGTTCCTGGACAGGCGTCACCGGCCAGTCACTGTCAGGCGTTACCTTGAGCATGTACACCTCCTGGGTGTAGCGGTCCTCCGAATGGTGGGTGTCCAGCCGGACCATCAGCGCCAGGTCACGGGTTTCGGGATACGGATCGCTCTTGCTGTGGTCCGGGGGCGAGAACGCCAGTTGCAGATGCCCGCCCCCTTCCCGGATGGCCAGGCTCGTCAGGATATCATGGGAACAGCGCACCCAGGTTTCCGGGGTGTCACGGAACCAGCCCGAGCGTTCTGGCCGGATGCGCCAGGCACTGAGCCACACTCGCCGGGGCGCCGGCTGGTCCAGGGGCTCTATCAACCCCGCCGCCGTCAGAGCATGGCAGTTCAGCACCAGTTGGTCCTTACCGTCTTGCTCTTCCGCCGGGACCTTCTCCAGGGACAGGCTGTTGCCGAGCTGGGCGAAGGCCTGCTCGTACTCCTCCAGCGATCCGTTGTGGATCTGGCCGGGTTCCCGCGACCAGGGGGTGGTCTGCAGCCACTGATCCCGCTCGCTCAAATTGTAGCGGTTGTACAGCCAGGTGCCCCCCAGCTCGAGCATGGTAAACGCCAGCCCGGCAATGTTCAGGCGGACGAACAGGCTGGACAGACGGGTGCCTGCGGTGGCCCAGGCACCTGCCTTGTCGGCGGCTCGCCATACCTCCATCGCAGCTATTCGTGTCTGGTTTAGGCCATATAGATTTGTCGCCGTCAGCCCGCCGCTGCCCACCATGCCAAGGGTCGCCCCCAATTGCGCCTGCGCATTACCGGTCCGTACGGCTTCCAGCCAGTTGCTGGCATGCTTGTAGGTGCCGATGGCGGCGCTGATAGCACCCGCGCCGTATGCAAATATTCCCAACCCAACATGCAAGCGGCCCATCTGGATATGGACCGACTGCACGGCGCTGCGCTGCCAAGAGTTTGCCAGGGTCTGGGCCCTGGAGGACAGAGCGGTGTCCGCCAGGCTTTGGGCGGCCAGGAAACCGGCGCCGGATGTAGCAGACAGACTTTCGATAAGTTTGCCATAGCTCCTGGCGTCTGGTGACTGAGCTTTAACTTCGGAAACAGCGTGAAAAAAGTTCACCAACTGCGCCGCAAACACCATCACACCCAGCCCATCCCCCAGCAGGTTCACCCGTGGCGCAGAGGTCAGGCCCTGGCGGAGGTGCCCCATCAGTGTGCCCATCTGCTGCTGGCCCGCGGCAGGCAGCAGCAGGGAGATACCCGCCCTGCCCGTGGTTGCGGGCTCGAGCCGCAGGCCGGTATTGGTTTCCTCCACCGGGCTGAGGGCGCCGGCCAGACGCCGGCCCAGGGCCCGCTGTTCCTCCCGGGTGGCCTTGAACTCGTTGACGATGCTTTGCGCCCGCTCGGATTTGTGGCCGTGGGTGGCCTTGGCCACGTCGTGGTCGTGGGCCAGGGATTCCAGCCGCTCGTTCAGCGACAGCAGTTGTTCCAGGTTCTGGCGGAAGGTGGCCAGCTCCGGTTCCGAGGCAACGCGGAACTCTACCTCACCGGCTTGGATGACCTTGAGCATCTTGCCCTTGAAAAAATACGGCAGGTCCCGGAACAGGTCGTCCAGGGGCGGTATCCGGTTTGCCTCAATGCCTTGGTAAAGCTGTTCCATAGCCCGGGCGATACCTTTTGACACCGCCGGTGCCAGGGTGTCGCCAATGGCGGCTGCCTTTGCCTGGATTTCATGGGAGCGTAACTCAAGGTCCGGCAGGTGTCCGGCCTCCGCCTCGGCCAGGCGCCGCGCCCACTCGGCGGCCCTGGTCACCAGGCTGTAGCCGGCCCCTGCGATACCAAAGTAGGTGGTCGATGGCTCTGCATCCGGCGCCTGGGCGGCCTTGGGCAAGGTGTGGAACAAGGGGTGACTGTACTGGGGATTCTCCTCCAGCCAGGCCAGTACCTTTTCCGCCGCCTCGTCGGTGCGGCAAAGATCCTTCACGCAGGCATAGTTCAGGTCCAGGGCCGCCTCCAGTTGCTTCTCATCCGCCACGTCGAAATACCAGGCGGCCTGGTGGAAGCGGGAATCACACAACAGGGTGGCCCGGTCATCGGTGATGTCCGCCAGCAACCCTTGCCACCGTGCCAGCTTGGCCCGCTGCGCCGCCATGAAGGCATCCATACGGGGGCGGTCGATCAGTTCATTGATGCCGCGCTGGCCCAGTTTGGCCCCGTTAAGCTGGTAATAGTTCTGCAGGTTGAGCTGATTGATGGTGTCCCGGTGCTGATCGTAGTTCGCCTGCCCCAGGGCATCAATCATGGCCAATTGTGCCCGGACCAGGGGATTATCCCCGTGGTGCTCGCGCAGGTAGGTTTCGGGGCCCATCGGTTGCGGGCCACGGTAATCCCTTCGCACCTCCAGGTAGTCGTAGATGGACTGGCGTTGTGCATCGTCGGTACTCTCGTACAGCGACTGGAAAGGTTCGCCTCCCGGTCTTTCGCCAGCCGTCTCCAGAGCGTGATCGTTGATCAGTGTCATGGACTCTATCCAAGCACCCAGCATATAGTCCCGCTCGGTGTGCCCCGGCTCGTCACCACCTTCCGCCCAGTCGCCGATCCAGCCCACCACATCATCCTGCTGCTGAGCCAGGTCCAGCATCACGCCCACGTCGTCCCTCAGCACCAGGCACAGGCAATTGTCCGGGTCTTCCACGGCCTGCTGCTTGATCAACTTGCCAAATCGGCTCTTGTGGTAATAGGGCTGATTCTCCCAGTGATAGGGCTCGCTTTCCTGGGCGTGGCCGTTTTCGGGGGCATCCGGCGTATAGTCTTCGCCAAATTCAGCCACCCATTGTTTGGCCTGTTCAGGCGTCAGCAGGTGCTCACCGCCGCTGACCGGCGAGGCACTGGCCAGGTCGATTTCCTGCATGAAGTGCGCACGCTCCTCCTGGCTGTCAAGTATCTGAGCTTTCTTGCGTTCGGTGAGGGGCACATCGGCGAAGCAAACGTAGAGGGTGTGCTGCTTCGGGTATTCCAGCTTGCCACCGTTGTGGCCCGTCAGTTCACCATTTTCATGCAGGTACTCGTGGAGCTCCCCGGTATCTGCGTCCAATACATAAAGATAGCCATACCTAAGAAGGCGGTAGCCAAGCGGGCGGGAGGTCAGTGAGTAGGGGTACCCCGGGTCTGTATCGGCGGGCGCAACTTCTACCCTGCCGTACCGAATAGGCAGCAGGTTCACGGTTCTCAGCAGCGGGCATGAAGCGGGTTCATCAATGGGGGTGCCTGGTTGTTCCCAGCACAAAAGATCGTTGCTTGCCCGGTCGTCAGTGGGGCGTTGTATCCGTGTCATTGTTCATCCTTGATTCAATGGAGGCGCCGTTTCCGTCACGGCATTGCTATCGGCTTGTGGTGGCAAGGTTACGAACAGGAATTGCATAACCTCCCGCAAGTTGTTGCATCCGTTGCCAAGGGCCTCTTCCAGTATTCTGCCGAGTGCCGGGTAGGCATCCCTCAAATCAGGACCACCCAACTGGTTGCGCACCGACTCATGCAGGTTGTTCCATATGTGCAGTGCGCCTTTGCGCCGATTGAAGGCATCGAAAGCGCCCTTCAAGTCCCGCGAGGCCATCATTTTTTCGGGTTGGTCACCTATGTCGCCAGACTGAACAGCCGGGGGCTCGACAAGGTGCCACTGCTCGCTGATACAATCCGGAACAATCAACCGGTCCACGGCCCTGGTGGGGAAACGCGGCAAATTGCCCCCGATCACCGTGGCGGCCAGTGCCGGATGGGCAATCCGCACCAGTTCTTCACAGCCCGGCGCCACTTCTACCTGCAGGTGGGAGCGCATCCAACAGGCACAGCTAGCATGGTCTGTGGCCGAAATCAGCAGGTAACCCTGCTCTTGCCTGGGCCCCTGCTCCAGGAACCCTTCCAGCACCGGGTCTTCTGACCCACTGAGCCATACAAGCCAGGGGGACAAGTCCGAAACCGCCTCCCAGCGGGTTGCAACGTACAGGCACTCTGCATTAATGGTTTGTCCGCCGGCCCACTGGTAGATTTGCTCACCGAGTTCGGGGATAGCAACACCATCCAGGACAAGCCCAACAGGTTGATGGCCAGGCCAGGGAACATGGGTAAAGGGCGACTCCCGCAACGACCAGGAATCCTGATTCATGAGTTTTGCTCCTCACAAACCGGGCAGGTTGCATTCCCCTTCCTGAGTGCCGCAACTTGGGATTCTACATTGATGGCCGGAGCGTTCTTCCGTTGTTCAACTTCCGCCAGTGCCTCCTGCTCGGGCTCGTGGGGCTGATCACCCTCAATAACCCTTGGCATTTGCGCCATCACCACGCTCTGTCCAGAACCGCTGCCTGGCGAACCACCAGAATTGATCTTGATGCCAGGCCCGGATAGCGTCACGCCGCTTGGGTCCAGTTTCAAAAAACTGCCACCCGCCGAAATGGTGATTTCAGCGCCGGCATCCAGCACCACTTTGGTTCCCGCCTTGTGGTGTACTTCAGTGCCCGCTTCGCTAAATGTTCCCTGGGAGGATTTCTGGTGGAATGTGCCGCCTATGTTCTGGCTGCAATCGCCTCCGATGGATTCCCGCTGTTCGCCATCGACTGTGCGATGCTCGTTGCCTTTCACATGACTGAAATCGTGGTTTTCCACAGTGCGATGACTGTAGTTCCGAATCACCTCCGTGCGGTTGTTCTCGGTAAGCAGGTCCAGATCTTTCTGGGCGTGTACGTAGATCTGTTCCTGATCGGCCTCGTCCTCAAACCGCAGTTCGTTACTGCCCTCGCCCTTGTGGGTTTTCGTTTTCAGGGTGGTGCGGGTTTTGTGCTCGGGCAGCCCATAGGGTGGCGTGTTGGTCACGTGATGGGTTCGGCCGGTGATGATCGGCTGGTCCGGGTCACCGTCCAGGAAGGAGACAATCACTTCGTGGCCGATCCTCGGTAGCGCCATAAAACCATACTGGCCGCCGGCCCAACCCTGGCTGACTCTCAGCCAGGCGCTGCTGTGTTCGTTATTTTTCGAGTAGCGATCCCACGGGAACCGGACTTTTACCCGCCCATGTTCATCGCAGTGAATCTCCTCGCCTTCCTGGCCGGTGACAATCGCGATTTGTGGGCCGTCCATCAGGGGGCGGTGTGGCGTCTGCGGGCACCAGGTCAGATCTGCAGGTATGGCCTTGAACTGGTTGTGGTACGTGGTGGGTTCGCTGCCGCCTTCCTCTTCCAGAGCCTGGGGCTGCGTTCCGGTGTGGATGATAGACGTTAGCAGCCACTCCCGATTGAGATTGTCACTATCGTGCTCGGTCAGTTCCACTTTCGCGCCGGGGCTGAAATCCGGGCGGTTGCTCTCGCCGGAGGCGGTGCTGGCGTCATTGCGAAGGGATTGCAGTCTGGCTTCGGTAAAAGGCTGGCCACTGGCGTCGGCCTTGAAGCGGCCGGGGTAGTCGTAGTGCTGGTAGTCTTC
This sequence comes from Marinobacter sp. CP1, assembly GCF_001266795.1. Taxonomy (NCBI): domain Bacteria; kingdom Pseudomonadati; phylum Pseudomonadota; class Gammaproteobacteria; order Pseudomonadales; family Marinobacteraceae; genus Marinobacter; species Marinobacter sp. CP1. The sequence continues at coordinate 3,607,925 of NZ_CP011929.1, read as the reverse complement.
CCGGTGCTTCAGATCGCCAGAAGCATGCTCATGCATCAGGGCATAGGCGGGATTTCTGAAGGTGTAATCCTTCATTGCCACAGAGGCCACCCGCACCCGTTCTTCATACCGGAACCGATACACCGCCGGGCGCTGGGTGCTGCCGCCTGCTTTGGCGTTGTATGCTGCCGGCTCCAGTTTCGGAGCATCGCCATGATGGTCGGCGATTATAAGCGCCGACTGGGTGTCCCCGTCCACGCTCCCCTGTTCATAGCGGTAATGCCAACCCTCTTCAGCCGCGAGGCGTTCGAGAAAGGCCAGGTCGCTTTCCCGGTGCTGAACACAGTATTCCCGTTGCTCCGGCGTGCGCTTCAGATCGAAGATCGAATCGATAATGCCGCGCTCTTCCAGGAGAGTGCGCACAATGGTGTCGGTGCCCTGGGTTTGGAAAATCCGGCTGTTGTGCATCAGTCCAAGACGCCAGAGCGGCGGCTGGATAATCGGTTCATAGCGGGTACGCCGGTGGCCGGCATCGCCTCGGACGAATTCGTTGACCACCCCGGTAAACCGCCGAAGAGGCATGCTGTCCTGCCAGATAACGAGATCTACTGGTTGCTCCAGAATCTCTGCAGCCTGAATGGAGGGGTCGGTGCTGGCCAGCTCAAGGTGACCCTGAAACACCTCGGACAGGCGCTCGGTCAGTTTAAAGCCAACCACTGAAAATAAATCTGAGGGGAGTCCGCCAACACGGGCGGTAAACTGCAATCCACTTGCCTGGGGCATATCTTCATTCCTTGAAGAGCAATCGGTTTTTAAGCTCGTCCTGAGCAGGCCTCCGATTATAGCCATCAAGCCGTAGAATGAAACCCCGGGGCCAGTCTTGTGTTGGCATGATGAGAGGTTGACCGGAAATCCATTCTGCTGCACCCTAATCTGGTTTCATTATGCAACCGGAGAGAACAAGTGAGCGAATACAAGAACCGAGCCGTCGTGCTCAAACAACGCCCACAGGGCGAAATCCAACAAGGCGATCTCGTTTTGGAAGAGCGTCCTGTCCGTTCCCCTAACGAGGGAGAAGTTGTTGCTCAAGTGCTCTGGCTTTCACTGGACCCCTACATGCGTCCACGCATGAACGATGCCAAGGGTTACATGGACCCCATTGGCATCGATGAGCCAATCGTCGGCGAGAGTGTTGCACGTGTTGTTGAGTCCCGCTCGGACGACCTGAAAGTCGGCGACCTGGTTACCTGCTACTCCGGCTGGCAGGAATACGTCACCTTCCCGGCGGACGCGCCGATGGTCTACAAAATTCAGCAACGGGACAATGTGCCCCTTCAAACCTACCTTGGCGTTGCAGGCATGCCAGGGCGCACCGGTTATTGCGGCCTTATGTACGTCGGCAAACCGAAAGCCGGCGAAACCGTGGTTGTCTCGGCAGCCTCCGGCCCTGTCGGCACTGTCGTTGGCCAAACCGCAAAAACAGAGGGTTGCCGGGTGGTTGGCGTTGCCGGTGGGACTGAGAAGTGCGATTTCGTGGTCAATGAGCTGGGCTTCGACGCCTGCGTCGACTACAAGGCGGGGAACCTGGAAGCGGATCTCAAAGCGGCCTGCCCCGACGGCATCGACATCTACTTTGAAAACGTGGGTGGAGCCGTTACGCGCGCCGTTGCCCCATTGTTGAATGAGGGGGCCCGGGTGCCCATCTGCGGTTTTGTCTCTGCCTACAATGCAAAAGATATGGCCAGCGTGGAAACTCCCTTCCACGTGCTCGGGGCGCTTGATCCGGCGCCGGAGCATCGTTTTTTCCTCGTGACCGAATGGCAGGACCAGCATCAGGAAATCACGGACATCCTGGCCTCACGGGTTGCTTCCGGAGAACTGAAATACCGCGAAACCGTTGCCGAAGGGCTGGACAACGCCGTTGATGCCTTTAAGGGCATGCTCAAAGGCCAGAACTTCGGTAAACAGCTGGTTCACATTGCAGACTGACTGCAATACCTGAGACGCGTGTGGTCTGTGTGATTCAGTCCGAGATTTTCAGGAGCACCTTGCCGGTGTTCCTGTTCTCAGCCACATAGGCCATCGCCTCTTCCACCTCTTCTATCGGCCAGGTGCTATCGATCAGAGGTTCAATCTGGCCGGCTGCGAGCAGTGGCCAGACGTGCCGGTAGAGCGCCTGCATCACCTCGCCCTTATCCTCGACCGTGCGTGAACGGAGGGTGGAACCGATCAGGCGCTGGCGTTTGATCAGCATGATGCCCAGATCCACCTCGGCCATACGCCCCCCCATGAGTCCGATGAGCACAATGCGGCCATCGACGTTCAGAACCCGCTGATCTTCGGCAATATAATTGCCACCGACCGGATCCAGAACCATATCCACGCCACCCCACGCTGTAACAGCATCAACGAAGGAGCCTTCGTTCCGGTTCCAGACGCCACTGGCTCCCAGATTGCGACAAACCTCCAGTTTGGCCTTATCACCGGCGGTCGCAAAGACCGGATTGCCAAAGGCCGTTGCGAGCTGAATTACCGCGGTGCCAAGGCCGCTGGCACCCGCATGCAGGAGCACACGCTCGCCCGGTTTCAAGGCTGCTTCGTGATACAGATTCAACCAGGCGGTCGCAAAAACCTCGGGAATGGCCGCAGCTGTCTCCAGCGACACTCCTTTGGGAACGGGCAAAACCTGCACCGCGGGTACCACCACACGAGTCGCATAACCGCCGCCGGTCAGCAGGGCGCAGACTTCATCACCGGGTTTGAGATGGGTAACGCCAGATCCGACCGAAGCGATGCGACCACTAACCTCCAGCCCGAGAATATCGGATGCTCCCGGAGGCGGGGGATAGACGCCAGCGCGCTGCATGAGATCCGCACGATTGATGGCTGTCCAGACAACCTCGATTTCGACGTGGTCTGCGGGCGGTTCACCCGGTCCTTCCCAGGGCTCCCAGCTTAGATTGCCCCCGGTTACCTTGATTGCTTTGATCATGTATGACGTCTCGGCCTTGCTCATATGGGCACAGGATACCCCAAGTTTTCCGAGCATTGCACAAATGGCGCAAAGACAGGATCAGCCGGTAACTTCCAGGTTGGACAGCCAAACACTCTGATAAGGTTTCAGGGTGATCGAGCCAGACAGATCATCAATAGTCATCCCGGAAATCAGATCCAGCCAATGATCGGTGCCGATGAGATTGATGTCGCTCAGCGCTACCTGCTGCACCTCGTTACTGATGTTGTGAATGCAGAAGATGGACTGGTCCCGGCGCATACTCTGGCGCCAGAAACCAAACAGCTGCAGGCCAAGATGCAGGGTGAACTGGGTGGCGTTCGGGTGAAACGCTGGCTGTTTACGCCGGATGGCAATCAGCCGTTTCAGCTCCTGGAACGCCTTGCTGTGGTGGCTCAGGGGATCTGCGAGCTTCTGCTCCAGAGTATCCAGTTGCCACTGGCTGCGGTTAATGGATCGAAGCCGGCCGGTGTGCTCCACCCGCTCCAGATCGTTCTCAGTCGCCAGCAGACTGTGAATGTAGAAGGCCGGAATCCCCTCAAGCGCCAGCATCACGGTGTGGGCGCAGACGAAGCGCTGCAACTGCCAGTGGTCCCGACCCGACTCCGCCGTGCCTTGCAGCGCATCGTACAGGGCGATGTTGATTTCGTAGGGCTGGTCGCGACCATCCGGCGTGCGCCGGTACGAGACCTTGCCGCCGAACGAGTCCATGGTGTTGATCAGTCGCTGCTTCTCTTCCTCCGTCAGCAGACCATCCGTTGGCCGCATACCCACACCATCGTGGGACGCAATAAAATTCAGATAGGTGGTGCCCATCTGCGCGGGCGGCATGCTCATCAGCCAGGTTTTCAGGTGCTTGCAGTCACCGGTAACCAGGGTATTGATCAGCAGGGGCGGCAGGGAAAAGTTATAGATTACATGGGCTTCGTTGGCGTTGCCGAAATAGGTGAGATTTTCGCGATTGGGTACGTTGGTCTCGGTAATCACTACCGCATCCGGGCTGTGGTGCTCGATCAACAGGCGCAGGATCTTGATCAGCTCATGGGTTTGCTGCAGATGGATGCAGGGCGTACCCGGTTCCTTCCAGAGGAAGGCGACGGCATCGAGCCGGAAAATGATAATGCCACGCTCCAGGTAGCGCCGGATGATAGCAGCAAACTCGATGAGCACCTTCGGGTTGGCAAAATTCAGGTCAACCTGATCCTCACTGAACGTACACCAGACATATCGCTCGCCATCGTCGGTCTGGACCGGGTTAAGGAGCGGCGAGGTACGGGGCCGCACAACGGCACTCAGATCATCCCTTGGATTGCCCTCGAAGAAATAATCCTTGCCCGGGTCTACCCTTTTGCGGAAATTCTCGAACCAGCGGCTGCGGGCCGACATATGGTTGATCACCAGGTCCGCCATCAGCTTGTAATCCCGGGCGATGCCCTCGATATCCTCCCAGTTTCCGTGGGACTCGTTGACGGCCAGATAATCCATGACCGAGAAACCGTCGTCGGAGCTGTAGGGGAAAAACGGCAGAATGTGCACTGAAGAAATTGAATCTGACAGGCAATCCGCGAGGAACCGATGCAATGTCTGCAGTGGTTTTTCTTCCGCCCGCTGAACCGTGTCGGCATAGGTAATCAGCACCACATCCGATTCATCCCAGTTATTCTGGTGCGCAGGCGGCGGCGCCTGGTTGGGCTCCAGACCCATAGTGGTCAGCAACTGTTCGGCCAGAAATTCACAGTCCAGCTCTGGATAGACGACATCCAGCATGGAAACCAGCTTCGCTTTCAGAGCCTGGGTCATGGCCGGAATTCCTCATTATCCAACTCCACGGCCTCCAGCAACTGCTCCTTGATGTCGGGAATCGCGCTTGTGACCCGGTTCCAGCTGGGAATAAAAGGTGTGTCCATCGGGTTATCGAGGAAATAGGCGCCCGCCCGCATCACGTTCTGGGCGAACAGCTCCACCGCCTTCTCTTCCTTGTGTCGATCAAACGTCAGGCCGTTGATAATGGCGTCGTTCTGATAGGTCTCCACAAAATCCAGTGCAATACGGAAGTACGTGGCCTTGATAGTACGGAATTTCTCATTGGAGAAAATCTCACCGTTGGTCGCCAATTTTCGGAACAGAGCCTTGGCGATATCCATGCTCATTTTGGACAGGCCCTTGCTGGCATCTTCCGGTGAGAGTTCCTGATGCTTGTGATCATAGACATCGGCAATATCCACCTGGCACAGGCGGTTGGTGGCGTAGTTACGCTTCATCTCCGACAGCACACCGATCTCCAGTCCCCAGTCGCTGGGAATACGCAGATCATTGATCACATCCGTGCGAAACGAGAACTCCCCGGCCAGTGGGTACCGGTAACTGTCCAGGTAATCCAGGAAATCGTTGGGGCCGCAGACCTTCTTCAGGGATCGGATCAACGGTGTTACCAACAGGCGACTGACCCTTCCGTTCATTGTTCCGTCCGCTACACGGGCGTAGTAGCCTTTGCAGAACATGTAGTTGAAGCCGGGGTTAGCCACAGGGTAGATCAGCCGGGCCACAAGATCCCGGGAATACGTAAGGATGTCGCAGTCGTGCAAGGCAACGGATTTGCTGACACCCGAGGCCAACACATAGCCAAAGCAATACCAGACGTTTCGCCCTTTACCCATTTCCGTTGGTGCCAGGTTCTGCTCCCGAAGCTTCAGGTCAATGTTCCTGAGTCGAGGCCCGTCGTTCCAGAGCACCTTGAAGTTCTGTGGTAGTTCGGAGAAGTACTCCAGAGCGTGGCGGTATTGTTCCTCGTTGGCTCGGTCCAGGCCAATGACCACCTGGTCCAGATAAGGCACCTTGCCCAGCTCATGCACGATATTTTTCAGGGCCGGCCCTTCCAGCTCCGAGTACAGGGAGGGCAACACCAGGGACATGGGCCGGGTCTTGCGAAAACTCATCAGCTCCGCTTCGAGTTCCTCTACCGGACGCCGAACCAGGTTATGAAGGGTTGTGATAATGCCATTCTGGTAAAAGTCGCCCATGGCGGCTCTCCTTTTTTATACCCACACTCGAACGGGTCAGTACCCGTACTCAAACAGGAGATTGAGCACGCACTCATTCCAGCCCTCGGGGCCGGGCTTGAGGGAGCGAATGGCGTGTTTTGCCGAAGGCAACCGAACCTCTTCGCTTTTTACGCCCCGGATCACCACCGGTATATCCGCCGATTCCAGCATCTGCTGATCGTTGGGGCTATCACCCAGGGCAATGGCCAACACTGGCCCATCGCCATACTGCTCCCGGTATTGCTCTTTGTATTTGTTTAGCAAGAACCGGGCCCCATCGGCTTTATCAAATATACCCATGGCATGGAGGAAACGTCCGCCTGCTACCAGGCGGAGATCCTCGGCACTCAGAGCCGCTTCAAACTCCGCCAGCTCCTGCTCCGAGCCCTGCCAGATCAATGGTTCGGTTCCCAGCCGCTCTTTGGCCCGCCCGGCCGCTGCCGGATCCAGGCCGGTCTGCGCTGCCAGTTCATCGGTAGACATGTCGGCAAAGCCCCTGAATCGCGCGCCCTTCTTCCGTTGCGTGCCCAGCACCTCAAGGACGCGTTCCCGGGTTGCACCAAAATTCACCACTTCTTCTTCCTCATTGCCCAGGGCGTGGGGCGGAATAACCACGGCTGCACCGTTTTCGACAATAAACGGATCGTTGTTTCCAAGTTCTTCCCTCAAAGCCCGGATCTCCGGCATGGTTTTGCTGGAGTTAAGCACCAGGGGAATATTGGCTGCCTTCAGCCTTTCCAGGGCGGGCCCCGCCGCGTGCCAGCGGTAGTCGTCGTGGTCCAGCAGGGTGCCGTCCAGATCCGAGAAGAGAATCAAATGGGGTCTGGCCATGGCCGGTCTCCGTTAGGCCTCGCGAAACTGCGGAAGGCCAAGGGAATGGTCCTCGGCCACGTTGATCAGAACATCAGCCCGCCCAGGCATTTCTGCGAGGCAGGCACGAGTAACCCGTTCATAGTGCATCACGAAGCGGCCGACTTCTTCGTCGGTCATAATGCGCAACTCCTGTGCACCATCATGGGGCCCGCCACTTTTTGGTGCATTGCGGATTTTATTTGCCAGCTTTTGTTCCTGGAGTCGACGCCACTCAAGAACACACGCCATGGAGGGAGCCTTCAACATGATCAGAAAATCGATTTCATCAAAAAATTTCCGGTATTCCCCTTTCAACTGATCATTAACATAGCTGCGCCAGACTCCGTCCGGGTCCTCGTTCTCCTCCAGAGGATTCATCGGCTGGGCAAGCGCACTGTCTTGCTCCGGTCGCGCATCAAGGCACCACCCCTCAAGAAGAATGACCTCCGCACTTCCCCCGAAGACAGGCCACTGATCCCGGGGAACCCGGTCGTCCCGCGACTTGTCGAATGCAGGAATCGGGGTGGCATCTTCAGGCACTGCACTGCGCAAGCGGTTCAAGACCTGTTGCCCGAGCGCAACGTCGTGTGTTCCCGGCACGCCACGGGTTATAAACAACGGGTGCACCCGTTCGGCGAGGTCCTGGCGTTCACCTCTGGTAAGGTAAATATCATCCAGGGAAAAATTGGCCGCAGACCGGTTGCGGTGGCGCAGCAGAATTTCCCGTAAAAAGAGTGTCAACGTAGACTTGCCCGTACCCTGGGCTCCGTGAATACCAACCACAATGGGTTGCTTTTCCGTATCATGGAGCGCACAGATTCGGTCTGCGAGCGGCAGAATGGTCTTTTCTACCGTTTCGGCGTAGGCATCGGGCAGGCCTTCCTGCTGAATCAGGGCACTGATGGTTTGTTCTAGCGAGCGATCAGACACGTTGGGTTTCCAGTTCAATGGATGACTTAAGAGAGACGGCAGCAGAATTCATACCAATGGGAGTATAGGCGTTTTATGAGTGGCAACGATTTTCGAATAGAGCATCGCTACCTGGAGCTCCCGGACAGTTTTTATACCCGGGTTCAGCCCTCACCACTAAAAGACGCAAAGATGGTGTGCTTCAACCACAAGCTCGCGGGGCAGATGGGCTTTCGCGCCGATTCCGAATCCGACTGGACCGGCGTGGGTGCGGGATCGGAGTTACTCGAGGGCATGGAGCCTGTGGCCATGAAATACACGGGCCACCAGTTCGGCGCCTACAATCCCGACCTGGGCGACGGCCGTGGACTGCTACTGTGGGAAACCGTTGGCCCCGATGGACGACGCTGGGACTGGCACCTCAAAGGCGCCGGTATGACTCCCTACTCCCGCTTCGGGGATGGCCGCGCCGTGCTTCGCTCCACCATTCGCGAATACCTGTCCAGTGAAGCCATGCACGGACTTGGTATCCCTACCACCCGGGCCCTATTCATGGTGAGCGCCAAAGACCCGGTGCGCAGGGAATCCATCGAGACGGCGGCTGCACTGGTGCGCGTGGCTCAAAGCCATATTCGCTTCGGACACTTCGAGTTCGCCGCTCACCACGAAGGGCCTGAAAGCGTAAAGACTCTGCTTGAGCATGTGATCTCGCTACACTTCCCTCATCTGATCAACCTGCCGGATGACGATCGATACGCCCGCTGGTTCGAGGAAGTGGTGGAACGCACCGCAAGAACGATTGCGGACTGGCAGGCAGTCGGCTTCTGCCATGGCGTGATGAACAGCGACAACATGTCCATCATCGGCGACACCTTTGATTATGGCCCTTTCGCATTCCTTGATGATTTCGATGCCGGCTATATAAGCAACCATACCGACCAGGGCGGGCGCTACGCCTACAACCGTCAACCACAAGTCGGGTTCGAGAATTGCCGCTACCTGGCCACAGCCCTGCTCCCGGTAATGGAGGAGGACGACGTGCGCCGGGGGCTTCGCCGCTATGAAGTGGCCTACAACGAGCGCTTCCTCCAGAACATGCGAGACAAGCTCGGCCTGATCATCGAGGATGAAGCGGACCTGAGCCTGATCATGGATACCTTCAGCATGATGCACGAGCACCATGTCGACTACACGGCCTTCTTCCGGGCGCTCTCGAATCTGCACAGCCATGGTCATGGGCCGGTGCGGGATCTGTTTGTAGATCGCAGCGTGGCAGACCAGTGGCTGGAGCGTTATGAGGAGAGACTCCTGAACGAAAGCCGCGCTCATGATGAGCGGGAATACGCCATGCGCCGCGTAAATCCAAAGTATGTGCTGAGGAACTACCTGGCCCAGCAGGTCATCCAGGAAGCTCAAAACGGGGATTACGAACCGATGAAAGCACTATTGAAAGTTCTCGAGCGCCCCTATGACGAGCAACCGGAAAGTGAGGCTTATGCTGCATTGCCGCCGGATTGGGGCAAGCACCTGAATATCAGCTGTTCAAGCTGAGGTAGCTGCGCCAGCCAACGAAAAAGGGCCGGACGATATACTCGTCCGGCCCTTTTGTTTTTTCGGCAACCTACCGAGATCAGACCGCCTTGGCAGCAATGATCTTCTCGTGCCACTCGGCAGGACCTGTCTGGTGCACAGACGAGCCCCGTGAATCAACGGCGACTGTGACCGGCATGTCCTCTACCTCGAACTCGTAAATGGCTTCCATACCCAGTTCCGGGAAGGCGACCACTTCCGCATTCTTGATGGCTTTGGAGACCAGGTAGGCGGAACCGCCTACGGCCATCAGGTATACCGCACCGAATTCCTTGATGGCGTCGATGGCCACCTGACCGCGCTCGGCTTTACCGATCATGCCGGTAAGGCCAGTCTTCTCGAGCATGGTATGGGTAAACTTGTCCATACGGGTGGCAGTCGTCGGGCCTGCGGGACCAACCACCTCTTCGCGCACCGGATCAACGGGGCCCACGTAGTAAATGAACCGTCCCTTCAGATCAACCGGCAGCTCCTCGCCTTTCTCGATCATGTCCACCATCTTCTTGTGGGCAGCATCGCGGCCGGTCAGCATCTTGCCAGAGAGCAGAACGGTTTCGCCCGGCTGCCAGTCCTTTACGTCTTCCGGGGTCACAGTATCGAGGTTCACGCGACGCACGTTGTCGCCCACTTCCCAGGTGATTTCCGGCCAGTCTTCCAGGCGCGGCGGCGTCTGCAGGGACGGTCCGGTGCCATCCAGGGTGAAATGTGCGTGGCGGGTGGCAGCACAGTTCGGGATGATGGCCACCGGCTTATTAGCTGCGTGGGTCGGGTAATCCTTGACCTTGACATCCAGAACGGTGGTCAGGCCACCCAGCCCCTGGGCACCGATTCCGAGATCATTCACCTTGTCGAACAACTCGAGGCGCAGTTCCTCAGCTCGGTTCGACGCACCGCGCTCTTTCAGGTCGTGGATATCGATCGGATCCAGCAACGATTCCTTGGCCATTTCCATTGCCTTTTCGGCGGTACCGCCAATACCAATGCCCAGCATGCCAGGCGGGCACCAGCCAGCCCCCATCTGCGGGACCATCTTCAGAACCCAGTCTACAACCGAGTCGGACGGGTTCAGCATGGCAAATTTCGACTTGGCCTCGGAACCGCCGCCTTTGGCAGCTACGTGCACCTCAACGGTATCGCCCGGGACCATCTTGTAGTGGATGATGGCCGGCGTGTTATCACCGGTGTTCTTACGCTTGCCGTCCGGGTCATCCAGGATAGAGGCGCGCAGCACGTTGTCTGGATGGGTATAGGCGCGACGCACCCCTTCGTTGATCACATCATCCAGAGCCATCTCGCAGTCCCACTGGACGTTCATACCGATGTTGACGAATACCGTCACAATGCCAGTGTCCTGACACAAGGGCCGATGCCCTTCCGCACACATGCGCGAGTTGATCAGGATCTGGGCCATGGCATCCTTGGCCGCCTGGGATTCTTCCTTCTGGTAGGCCTCATACACACCATCGATGAAATCTTTCGGGTGGTAGTAGGAAATGAACTGCAGCGCGTCCGCTACGCTTTCAATCAGGTCGTCCTGGCGGATTACGGTGGTCATAGGCGCCTCATCAGCTTGGTATCGTTATGTCGTGTCATCAAAAATCGGGAGGCGAGAGTTTACCAGAAAATCGGTTTGGCGAGTGATTGGACAGATGGCGAAGCAAGGATTAAAACCCGTGAAAAACGCCACGAGAAAAAGGTATCATCCTAACCAAACTAGAATAACATCGCAGGAGACACCGTGACTGACCTCGTCCTCACCGAAATAAAAGACCGGATTCTCATCGTTCGACTGAACCGGCCAGAGCGCAAGAACGCCCTCACCCACGCCATGTACAGCGCCATGGGGGACGCCCTGGAGCAGGCCCGGGATGACACCAACATCCGGTGCGTACTCTTCACCGGCACAAGCGAGTGTTTCACTGCAGGCAACGACCTGGGCGAATTTGCCGCCGGCTTGCCCGGTGATTTCGAACAAACCCCAGTCGGCCGCTTTCTTTTATTACTGGCCAGTGCAACCAAACCTGTGGTGGCGTCGGTCAATGGCGCGGCCGTGGGCATTGGCACCACCATGTTGCTGCACTGCGACCTGGTATTCGCCGGCAACAACTCGGCATTCCAGATGCCCTTTGCCAGTCTAGGCCTGTGCCCCGAAGGTGGCTCGAGCCTGCTACTGCCCTCCTGGATTGGCCGGGTACGTTCCGCCGAACTGCTGATGCTTGGCGGCGCCTTCACCGCTGAAGAAGCTTCCCGTCTTGGCCTGATCAACCGGGTTTGCGAGCCGGAGCAGACAGAAACCAGCGCCTTCGAGGCCTGCCAGCGGCTGACCGAAAAAGCCCCGGCAGCGATTCGGGCCACCAAAGCGATGTTAAACCGGCCAACCATGGAGGCACTTCGCGAAACGATGCTCGAAGAGGGACAGCTGTTTGCCGAGCGACTGAAATCCCCCGAAGCCGCCGAAGCTTTCCGGGCCTTCATGGAAAAACGCCCACCGGATTTCTCACGCTTCGAGTAAACCTCGACTGTGCCCCAATTTCCCTGTTGCCGGACCTCGACAAACCGTTATCCGGCAACTATTTTTCTCAAAGGCCGAACTCCAATCGTGCGGGGAGGATTCAATCACCAGAATCACACTTTTGGCTGATCAACACTTGCCATACTGTCGCTATAGTCAGAGATACAGAAATTGGCTTACAGCGCTGGCTACAATTTCAGACAACAGTTTAAGCAGAACAGGCCACTGACAACGGGCTTACCGGATCAGACCGGCCCCGTCAGCTGCCGAACATAACGACACAACAACAGGAAAAGGTTCCACCCATGTTCAAGAAAACTCTAATAAGTCTTGCCGTGGCGTCTTCCGTTGGACTTACAGGCTGCTTTGATAGCGGCGGTACGGGGGCGAATGCTAATCCGGACTACCAGATCACGAACACAACTTTGGCAGATACCAGGCCAATATTTAATCCGGTCCCAATTTCAGACGACTTTGAACTGGATTTTACAAAAGACGTGAGTGTTCCGGTGAGCTTTGACCTTCATTTGCTGCTCAAAGCCTCCCAGACACCTGACTATGATTTCACCGATGTGCGTGGTTTTGGCCTTGCAGGACACTCTGTAAACGCACACATTGACATCAAGTTCAACGGTTCGCTTAACAAGGGCACTATCGAGGCGGGTCAGTCGGTATTCCTGATTCCGCTCAAGACGAACCCTCTTGCTGAGAATCTAGACCAGCTTGAGCTTACATCCAACCCGGCATTCATTGATTTAGAGGCTGAGGGTGGTCCTTTTGATACTGCAAAATATGCATCACAACGCATCCGAGCAACTGCGATTTCGTTGGACAACGGGGAGGAGAATGTTCTCAGGATCACCCCCTTGGAGCCCCTCGAACCTCAGACAAAGTACCTGGTGCTTATAACCTCAGAGGTGAGGGACTCAACTAACGCATCAACCGGACCATCAGAAGTGTACAAAGGGCTCGTGGAAGAGGCTCTAGGAAACCCACTATTGGAATCGATACAGAACATTGTTCAGCTTTCCAATACACTGGGTGAGCTTTGGCTAGCAAACCAAGGTGCAGACACAGACATAACGCTTGCTTACACATTGACCACCGCCAACACTGAAACGGTATTCAATTCCATAGCGGCGCCGGCAACGTATTTGGAAACTTTAGGTCAGCAGATAGTTGTCTACTCAGCACTTCAAAAAGCTAGAGAGCTGATAGAGGCTGAAATTGCTGCAGGAGAACTGCCAGCCAGCGACCTGACAGCAAACAAAATATTTGCCAGAGTTCAGGCTGCACTAGCTAAAACCGGTGAAGAGGCAGCAGCTGACCCGATTGTCCAGGCAGTTGGACCATACATTCAGAACCCTGCACTGATCGAAGGGATTGTTTCAGCGGCTGTTCCCACACTTCCGTTCCCCAAACCCAGGACAGCTAGGTTCTATAACCATCAAGACGCGACAGACCTGCCTTTCATACCGGTCGATACCGAAAACCAGCTGAATCAAGCGGCTAGTGCAGTAAAAGTTGCAGAGGGCGCAATCGAGCTACCCTATTATCTAGATATTCCGAATCCAGCTGTTGCTGCGAGCGTCAACTTAACCATCGGCGGAAAGTGGTCTGGCTCGACAACTCTAGAAGATACAATCAACGACCAAATTGACACGCTGAGAGACAGCAATCCAGCCCTGACGAATCTGCCATCATTTGCCTTCCCAAGAGACGCGGATGGAGAGACTTTTAACGTTACCCAATATATGCCATTCCCGGAACAGAAAGGTTCCGTAGCGGTACCGGTAACTGTCTTCTATCCGAACACAGGTTGTGCCACGTCATCAGGGTCCGGCATAACTGATGTCGTTATCTTCCAACACGGCATTACTGTTGACCGAAGCGTTGCCGCACTCCCTGCAATCAACATGGCAGCCCAGACTCTAGGAACCAACTGCGTTGCAACTGTCGCAATAGACCAGCCACTTCACGGCTTAGCAGGCGGTCCGCTGCCGGGAACTTTGCCGGGCCTGACCCCGATTTCCGATTTTGGGGATATTTCAGGTGACTTCGCTGATGGGACTATCATTAGTGAACGTCATTTCATGGCAACGCGCGACAACGATGCCGATGGATTTGCCGCGACGTTTGCTGACACTCTCGCTGATGTAGAGAGTGGCAGTTTGTTCCTGAATCTTGTAAGCCCAGAAACGGCCCGAGATAACATTCGGCAGGCGGTTTTGGATCTTCTGAACCTCTCAGCAACTGCAAATTTTGCCAAAGTGAATCCAATGGCATTTAACTTTGTAGAGGGAGGTACAGTTGACTTAAGCAGCGCCAATTTCCACTTTGTTGGACACTCCCTCGGCGGTATATCGGGGCTACCTTTCGCAGCACTCTCTAAGGATCCAACAGTGCGGGGTAGTTACGCTGCACTGGGTACTGAAAACTTCCCGCTAGGAGCTTTCTTTGCAGATCTTGACTCTATGTCACTCATGAACACAGGTGGCCAATTAACTCGTATCGTTGAGAATTCCGGAGCATTTAGCCAAGTGGCGTTGCCTGCCCTGGATGCCGCCGGCTTCTCTCAAGGCACGAGCCAGTTTGAAAACTTCATGTACATCTTCCAGTCTGTGGTAGATGATATCGACCCGGTTAACTATGCCAAACGGTTAGGCGATAACTTAGGCACAGACAGCCTATTGATCTCGTCCGTTGTTGGCGATTTGACAGTGCCCAATGAAGCTAATGTGAATCCCCTGGATCCAGCCAAAAGTTCTCCGTTGACAGGTACAGAACCGCTTATGGCCCTGCTCAATCTGGGTTCTGACGGTAGTGATCTTGTCGATAGCAGCATTGTCGACAGCACCCTTGGTGCGCCCACAGGGCTGGTTTCAAGCTTCTTCGATGGTACAAACCCTTGCACCGATGCAAACCACAGTACGTTTGTGGCCCCTATTGTGCCCGCAGATTCAGAAGAGCCAGACCCCATCTGCCCGAACGGTAGCAATACTTCTGACGCTTTCGCTCAGATGATCGCTCAGGTTATTGGAAATATTACCGATGCAGGCATACCGGGCGGTGATCGACTGAGCCCAAGCCCGACCATTGAGCAGGCTCTTGATCAAGACGAACAGTAATTCGTAATCGAGAGCTAGTACCCTGGTTTAGGCCAGGGGCTCGGTCTGGTGACAACCCCCTTCCATTCCGGCAGGGGGTTTGTTGTATCCAGAGGGGTGTGTTTTGTAGCCTCTTAAAACTCCCCAGAGCAACCACATCAATAATTCGAACTCAGGTTTCAAAGACCCGAATTATAGCCCACCCCCGACATCTACCTTCTGAGGGGAGTTATTCTATAAATTGATTTGGAACTTAACCGAATCAGTCGAAGACATTTGTTATGTGAGCCCCACCCTCAAGCAAAGGTCGATGAGATCCAGTACGACCTGAAACAGGCTCAATAGAGTTTCCCAGCCTGCTTGAACATCCCGGGCCATAAAGAGCATAGCGCTGGTCCGAGCGAGGCTTCGCGTCCAATATGCCTGCCACAATCTCATTGCCCCTTAAACTGGCGTATCCGAAATCTTGGCAATTCGAATGCAATGCACGGGCTAATCATATTCGAAATTACATCTTGCACTCCCTACGAGTGACAAACCAGAGAACGCAGAAGTTCCTTCAATCTGCGTCCACTCGGTAAAGAGGTTCGATAGTAGCCCTCTTCGGTCCAAAATAAATGTCGATCCTTTGACCAATGCACTTTTGTTCAAGGACTATCCAAACCAAAATCTCAAAGAACCTCTGCGTTATCAGCCCCAAGCACTTTCCCGATCCGGGACGTTTCCGATGGTGTTTTTTCAAACTTGATCGGGAATCCGATCTGCGGTTGTTGAGTGCCGTCTCCCCTATCAACGCCAATCACCATATCCCTGGCCTTCAGCTGTGGATGTTCGGCAGCCTCCGAAATGGTCAATACCGGCTCCACGCAGGCATCCTGGTTGGCAAAAATCTCCTGCCAATCGGCCAGCGGTTTCGCGGCAATTCTTTCCTTTATGGCGGCTTTGAGTTGCTGCTGATGCTCGGGCTTCTGGCTCATGGCGAGGCTTTTCATGTCCGGAATCCCCAGGGTGTCGCAGAGGCGAGCGGAGAACTGGGGTTCGAGGCTGCCCACCGAAAGCCAGCGGCCGTCGCTGGTCTGGTAGTAGTCGTAGAATGAGCCGCCGTTAAGCAACGCGCTCTCCGGCTTCTGCTCCTGGCCACCGGCCAGGCAGGCCGCCCCCGCCATAGCATTCAGCGCAAAGGCCGCGTCGGTCATGCTGATATCGACAAACTGCCCTTCTCCGGTCTGCTGTCGGTGGATCACCGCAGCCAGTATGCCCATAACGGCATGGTGGGAGCCGCCGGCCACATCCGCTATCTGGATACCCATGGGTGGCGGGCCGCTGTCGGCTCGGCCGCAGTGGCTGCTGACGCCCGCGAGGGAGAGATAATTGATGTCATGGCCCGCGCGGTCCTTGTAGGGGCCGGTCTGCCCGTAACCGGTAATGGAGCAATAGATGAGACGAGGATTTACTGCTTTGAGGGTCTCGTAGCCAATGCCTAGCCGGTCCATCACTCCCGGGCGAAACTGCTCGATAACAATGTCGTGGTCTTTGACCAGCTCCAGGACTTTTTCCCGGCTCCCCGGCTCTTTGAGGTTGAGACCGAGCGACTTCTTGCCTCGATTCAGAAAACCATGAGCCGTGCTCACCCCCGCATCATGGGGCGGCATTACCCGTGTCAGATCCACCCGGTCCGGTGCTTCCACACGTAATACATCTGCCCCCATGTCGGCCAGCAGCATGGTGGCGTAGGGACCGGGCAACAAGGTACTGAAATCCAGAACTTTCAGCGAAGTCAGAGGACCCGCCATGATGATCTCCTTTTTATTGTGAGAGTTGTCCGAATAGCATTCGTTTCCTTCATGCTGCCCGGTTTTGCCAACGGGGCCAACTGCCGGTTCCGTCATTCCGATTGGCCGTTTCTACCAGCCTGTCCGGACGGCGTCGGTTGCATTGTTCTGCCGGGGTTTTATGATGGGTTTCGTTTTTATGGAATGGCGAGCGTGATGTCCGATCTGACGGTTTCGAAGCACTTTGTTCAGGCTGCCCTGGGGGGTGCTGAAAGACTTGGTTTTGATACCCGGGAAATGCTCCGGGAGGCAGGGATCTCGCCCGATCTCCTGCGTATCGAGATGGCCCGGGTCAGCAGCGACCAGTTCAGCCATCTTATGCAGGTGCTCTGGAACCGGATGGGGGACGAGTTTATGGGGCTTGGGCCCAGGAGGGCCCGGACAGGCACCTTCGCCACCATGTGTGCGCTGGTAATTGACTGCCCCAACCTGGAATCGGTGTACCGGCAAGCCTTCCAGTTTTCCCGGCTCTTCGAGCCCATGGTGTCGATGGAGCTCGAAATCGGCGAGGACAAAGCCCGACTGGTGGCCAGGATGGAAGGCGAAATAAACGATCCCAGTTTCTTCTTGAGGGAAAGCATCCTCGTAATCTGGCATCGTTTGGGCAGCTGGCTCATCGGGCAACCCATAGAACTGGAAAAGGCGGAGTTCGATTACCCCCGGCCGCCCCACGGCGACGAATACCGGCACATTTTCCATTGCCCCCTGGCGTTCGAATCCGACAGAATTGCCCTCACCTTCGACAAACGCTTCCTGTCGGCGCCAGTTATCCGCGACAAGCCGGAGATGCGGCAATTCCTGAAGACGTCGCCCGCAGACCTGCTGTCCCGGCCTGACGAGAGCAACACCTTTACGGGGCGGATTCGTGCGCTGATCGGGCGAGATTTCTCAAAGCCGTTACCGGATTTCGAATGGATTGCCGCAGAGCTACATACCAGCCCGCAAACGCTGCGTCGCCGGCTGAAGCAGGAAAATACCTCGTTTCAGGAAATCAAGGACCTGCTACGGCGGGATATGGCGATTTACTACTTGAGCCGGCAGGACCTGCCCATCAACGACATCGCGGCCAAGGTTGGCTTCACCGAGCCCTCAACCTTCCACAGGGCTTTCAAGAAGTGGACAGGGGTGACGCCCGGCGCATACCGGGAGGGCGAACGAGGCAACCTCCCTGATTGAATCAGGATCCGGACGGTAGCTGAAGTGTCCGGATCAACTGCCCCAGCGTCTCAGCAATCTCCTGAACTCGCTCACGGTTCGCGGCCAGTTGAAGCAGGCGGGAGCCATCCCTTGGATCGTAAACCCAGCAGGTCGAAACAGCGGCTTCACAACGCCACTCAACCTGGGGGTTAATGCCAAACACCGACATCGGCTCGGTGCTCCTCAGTATACGGCCATCTTCGGCTCGCCTGATTTCCTGCACCTGAATCTCGTCTCCCTGGGTTCCCAGGCGATATTCCACATCTGCCGGCCGGTCCAGCCGCACCACTGCCTGATCACGGCGCCAGCCTGCGAGTTCAAGAAGGCTGTTGATATGAAGGGTCAAGGCTTCACGGTCTGAATCCGCCAGATAGAGCTTGCGCAGTGACTCAACGCGGCCCTCACCCGCTGGTTCAATAACCGCAACCGGCTCGCTTTCGCCAGCAGCCTGGGGTGCGACAGCGTTCTGTCGCCTGGTCTTCTCGATAGAGGTGATCAGCTGAAGGGATTCCTGATAGTGGGCTCCCTCCGCACCCGCCTGGCTTACATAGGTCTCAAGGGCCGACTGGGCCTCGTTCAAATGGGAGGACTGGAGCATCACCCTGCCCCGATAAAAATAGTAGTCTTCCGGCTTTTCCCCCTCCAGTTGCTGCAACCGGTTGAGGTATTCCGCAGCCTCACCCCAGTTTTCTGCAACAACGGCCTCTTCCGTAGCCAGCATCAACCTGCGGGTTTCATGTTCGGGCGCCAGCGCCAGCGCCGGCCCCGCCAGGAGCACGGAAGCCAGGGCGGCCCCGAGGACAAAACAGCGACCTGTTCCAAATAATACTGCCATGGCATCTACTCCTGCTCGTTATCTGCACCAATCGCCTGCTCCTCAGAATCAGGCCGGTCGTCGTCCCCGGAATGAAGGAATTCGTCGGAATCGTCCACTTCCGCCTGATCCATGATCCCCTTGGGCAATTCTTTCTTGACCCGAACACCCAGCTCAACAAAGCGATTGGCCTGCGAGATCAGGTTACCCCGCCCGCGGGTCAGGGTGTTCATGGCCGAGTCGTAGGTTCCCTGGGCGGTATGCAACTGGGTGCCAAGGCGTTCCATCGCTTCCACGAACACCCT
Organism: Marinobacter sp. CP1; assembly: GCF_001266795.1. Classification (NCBI taxonomy): domain Bacteria; kingdom Pseudomonadati; phylum Pseudomonadota; class Gammaproteobacteria; order Pseudomonadales; family Marinobacteraceae; genus Marinobacter; species Marinobacter sp. CP1. The sequence goes on along the minus strand of NZ_CP011929.1, from coordinate 3,588,774 downwards.
GAGTTTGTCATAAACCGCGCCTGCCCGCTCGGCGATTCGTCGCGCATTCTGGCTCTGACGCTCATAACGCCAGATGTTTTCGATTGTTCTCAATGTTGCCAACAAGGTTGTTGGAGTTACCACAATAATCTTTCGCTCAAAGGCTTCTGCGAAAAGGTTCTCGTCCTGTTGAAACGCCGCCACAAAGGCAGGCTCGATTGGCATGAACAAAAGCACGAAATCCGGCGAATGAAGGCCATGCAGTTGGCTGTAGTCCTTTTCACTCAACGTACGGATGTGATTTCGAACGGCCTCAACATGCTGTTTCAAAGCCTCTTCCCTGACCAAGGAATCCTCGTCTTCCGTGACCCACTGCTGATAAGCCACCAACGACACCTTGGAATCAATGATCAGGTTACGGTTGTCTGGCAGATGCACGATGACATCCGGCCGATACAGCTGATTATCGCTGTCCCGATAACTGCCCTGAGTGTCGTATTCAACCCCCTTACGAAGGCCGGACTTTTCCAGTACACGCTCGAGAATCAGCTCACCCCAGTTGCCCTGGATTTTCTTGTCACCCTTCAGTGCGCGGGTCAGATTGGCGGCTTCTTCAGTGATCTGTCGGTTCAGGTCCTGTAGTGATTTGATCTCACTGCGCAGGGCCTGACGGTCCCGGGTTTCATTGGTATACACGTCCTCGACGCGCTTTCGAAAGTCCTGCAGCTGATCCCTGAACGGATTAAGCAGGGTATCCAGGCTGGTTCGTGTCTGCTGGCTGAAACGCTCGCTCTTCTGCTCGAAAATCTTGTTGGCAAGGTTTTCAAACTCCTGCTTCAGGGCGTCACGGTTACGCTCAAGCAGCTCCAGCTTCTCATTGGCTGAACGGCGCTCCTTATCAATTGTCACTTCCTGCTCCCGGAGCGACATGCGGGCCTCACCCAGCGCTTCGGACAGCTCTTCCGCCTTTGCCCTCAGGGTCTGACGTTCGCTTTCCACCTGCGCAAAGCGCTCTTTCCGGCTCTCCAGCTCCGACTCAAGCCCGGCCAGTCGGTTCTCGAGGCTTGCGGCATGCTGCCTCCAATGTTCGACGTCCTGCTCAAGTCGACCATTCCTGCCCCAAAGCCCTTTCAGAACGACCAGAAGAATCAAAACAACCATCAGCGCCGCCATCAGATCAGGACGGGACAACATCTGTTCCATGATGGCTTCAGGCACCTGGCAATACTCCTGTTAAAACTCTTTTCAGATGAATGATCGGTACGATTCTGCTTGAACACAGTCTAACCCACGCAGGGAACCTTTTGCCCGGGGCGCCGTCAAGTTGACTGGTGCTGCCAGTAAGGACCACGACTGTTTGGCAATAATTCGAAGCCCGGGCATCTAGCTCTGGACGCCCAACGTAATATCGTCTAAAAGGGTAAAATGTTCACCCGCCAAGTGGTTATTACCCTTTGGTAACCGTATGACGGGCACGGACGGGATCAGAAATGGATAACAGATCATGCTGAAAGAATTGTGGCGAAAGCTGGGGGCGGAGTTTCTCCACGATGACGGCTCCAGTCAGGACAGCCAATCCGGATTGTTCGGTACAGGCGCATCCGGCAACAAGGAAGCATTCAGAATCCTGCCGCACATTACCCACACTGGCGAGTTTCACCTCGAGCGCCTCACCAGCCTGCTTAAAACCCGGTACGGAAAGAGTTTCGGGATGCCTTCCAGCAGTGCCGAAAGCGACGAGAACATCCGGGAGCTGATCAGTTTTGCCGCCCGAATTCAGGATCAGGATGTGCAGCGCGAACTGCTGCTTTTCTACCTCAATTGCTCCCCCGTGATTCAGGAATACCTGCGTGCTGAAACCGTGCTCGGTGAAGGACATTTCCTGTCACGGTAAACACTACTGCCCCTTAACCATCTGTAAATCAACCACACAGGTTGGATGTTGTATACTTCCATTCCGTTTTTATCCGGTTTCACATGCACAGACCGTCATCGCCGTTCCCACTCGGGTATGACAAGCTGCCAGCTCAGGGGTTATTCATGGGTTTGAAATGTTTTCGGGCTGGACTGCCTAAACCTTCCTTCATCGCACTCGCAGGCATCCTCACACTGACGGGATGTTCGGCAGACCGTTATTTCATGGTTCCCAAAACAGACCTCAATGAGCTTCAGGGATCCGTCAAGAGCCAGCGTGCGACTCTCGTTACCATGGAAGAGAATGCAGCGACTCGACACGAGCAAGCCGTTGCCCAGACCCGCTCATCGACTCAAACCATACTGGACGCGATCGCCACCCAGGTAGAAAAACCCGAATGTCCGCCCGTTCAGGTCCAGAAGCAGTGCCCCGCAACAGACAACTCAAAAGGCCGCGCTGATCGCCTCAAGGGGAAAGTCATTGTCGGTGAGGTAGAGAATTTCTACCTCGCGGGCCCCGGCTTGATCTACAAAGCTCGAATCGACAGCGGCGCCGAAACTTCCTCCATCGACGCACGCAACATCACCCGGTTTGAGCGGGATGGCAGCAACTGGGTGCGGTTTGATGTACCCGTTCCCGGCGCCGACAAGTTCGTGACCCTGGAGAAAGAAATCTCCCGTCGTGTCCGGGTTATCCAGGCCAGCGCGGACGAGGCTGAGCGCCGTGTTGTTGTCGAACTCCAGTTCTTTATTGGCGACCATCGGCAGGTAGCCGAGTTCACACTTGCCGACAGAACAAACCTGACCTACGAAGTTCTGATCGGCCGCAATATTCTGCGTGACGTAATGCTGGTCGATGTCGGCAAGGAGTACGCCACCGAATTGCCTGAATCCATCCGCAAAAGCAACGGGAACGAATCGTGACCACCCGCTCGCGCCTGCCGTTTTATATTGCCGTTTTTCTCCTCATCGCAGCGGGCATTTCGCTTGCTGTCTGGAGACACATTGAGCTTGGTATCCCCTGGCTGACAGGCGAGCAGCGTCCTGTCTGGATGGTCGAGGCCCGAATCGATTTTGACGCCGGCGACGGATCAGTGCTTGCCAGCCTCAACATACCCGAGCAACCTCCGGGATTCCGTATCCTTACCGAGCAGGCTGCATCACCTGGCTACGGCTTCTCTATCATCGACAGCTCGGGAAGCCGCCGGGCGGAATGGAGCAAGCGGGAAGTCTCCGGGCCGCAGACACTGTATTTCAAAGCCCAGTTTATTCCGGATGCTAACGCCCAACCGGAAATTGCCGTGCGGGAACCGAAAACACCAAGGACCTTTTGGGAAGAACCCGAAGCCACAGCCGTTCAGGAAATACTGGACCAGGCCAGGGCCCGTTCGAGTACTCCAGAAAGCATGACCCGAGAGCTTATCCGGCTGATGCAGCCCGACACCCGCACTCAGAACACCACCCTGCTGGTCTCGGAAGAGAACTACCTGGACCTTCTGGTCGATATGCTCAACCATAGCGGTATCGCTGCCAGGATAGCCGACGGCCTCAGGCTTGAGGATGCGCGCCGGCGGCAACAGCTGATGCCCTACCTGCAAATCTACAATGGCAAACAGTGGCTCACCTTCAACCCGAAAACCGCTGAACAGGGCGTACCTGACGATCTGTTGCTCTGGCGCCAGGGCTCTGCTTCGTTGCTGGATGTCGTGGGTGGGGAAAACTCCGAAGTGAGCTTCTCCATGCTCCGGCAAACTGTTCCGGCCCTGCAACTGGCGACCATGGAATCCGCCTCCAACGGCCTCGGTTTCCTGAGCTTCTATGAGCTGCCCATTGAAGAACAAAGCATGTTCCGGATGCTGCTGTTGCTGCCACTCGGCGCACTCATGGTGGCCTTCATGCGGATCGTCATCGGCATTCGTACCTCTGGCACTTTCATGCCCGTGCTCATCGCCGTGGCCTTCGTCCAGACAACTCTGGTGCCCGGGCTGATTGCTTTCCTGTCGGTTGTCGCCATAGGTCTGCTCATGCGCGGTTATCTGTCCAGTCTCAACCTGTTGCTGGTGTCTCGAATATCCGCCCTGATCATTCTGGTTATTTTCATCACCGCGGGCTTGAGCATTATTGGTTACCAGATGGGATTCAACACTGGCATGACGGTCACTTTCTTCCCGATGGTTATTATTGCCTGGACGATTGAGCGCATGTCCATCCTCTGGGAGGAAGAAGGCGCCCACGAGGTCATGGTTCAGGGTGCCGGCAGCCTGTTCGTGGCCATCTGCGCCTATCTGCTGATGAGCGCGCCTCTGGCTGGCCATCTGACCTTCAACTTCCCGGAGCTGCACCTCGTGATCCTCGGGCTGATCCTGTTGATGGGCCAATACACCGGCTACAAGCTCAGCGAGCTGCGACGGTTCACGCCAATGAAGGCGTACGACTGATATGGACTGGATTTCACCGCGATCTCTCAAGAGGCTCGGGATGCTCAATATGAACCGGAGAAATGTCGACTACATTTCCCGGTACAATGAGCGCTCGTCGTACCCTCTGGTGGACAACAAGCTGAAGACCAAGCTGGTGGTTGCCGAATACGGGGTAAAAACGCCCAAGCTGCTTCAGATTGTCCGCCAACAGCATGAAATATCCCACTTCCGGGAGATGGCTGAAGACCTTGAGGGCTTTGCGATAAAACCGGCGAAGGGGTCTGGCGGCAAAGGCATTACGGTGATTACCGGGCGCGATGGTGATGATTACATAAAGGCTTCCGGTTCCCGTGTCGATTCTTCATTCCTTGAGCGTCACCTGACCAATATTCTGGCCGGCCTCTACTCTCTTGCAGGCACTCCGGACGTTGCGATTGTCGAGAACCTGGTGGAATCCGCTCCTTCACTGGCAAAGTATTCGCATCAGGGTGTGCCCGACATCCGTATTGTGGTGTTCCAGGGTTACCCGGTGATGGCCATGCTGAGACTGGCTACAACCGCATCGGACGGTAAAGCCAATCTTCATCAGGGAGCCGTAGGCGTCGGTCTTGATATCGGGTCTGGTCGAAGTCTGAACGCAGTTCAGTTCAACCGTCCCATTACACTTCACCCGGATACCGGTCTTGCTCTGGAAAACATCCAGATTGAAGCCTGGGACGAGATGCTGGAAATGGCCTCTCGTTGCTACGAGGCGACCGGACTCGGCTACATGGGGGTTGATCTGGTGGTCGACGCCAACGAAGGGCCGTTACTACTGGAGCTGAACGCACGCCCCGGACTCGCCATTCAGATGGCAAACGGTCGGGGGCTGCTGCCCCGCCTGCGAGCCATCGAAGCGCTGAAACGCCCACACTTCACACCACTGGAGCGTTCCCGTTTCGCCATGGACACGTTCGCCAGTTTCTGAGTGCTTCCAGACATAAAAAAACCGGGGCCAAGGCCCCGGTTTTTTATTTTCACAGCGCTCTTAGGTGAGCTCGCCCCTGGCAATCAGGAGTTGCCGCTCGTGACTGAGGCCTTTCAGAAGCCCCCACGTCATGATCAACAGAACCACCGTAAAGGGCAGGCCAGCACTGATTGCTGTCGCCTGAATCGCGCCAAGTGCATCTTCACCGCCACCAAAGATCAAGGCCGCAGCAATGGCACCCTCAGCAACTACCCAGAACACACGCTGAGCGGTCGGAGCGTCGGTCTTGCCGCCGGCTGTGATGCTGTCGATAACCAGCGAGCCGGAATCCGAAGATGTTACGAAGAACACCAGCACCAGAATAATGCCCACGAACGACAGGATCCCGGTCAGCGGCAGATTTGCAAACATCTGGAAGGTCGCAAGAGACACTTCAGTCAAGCCGTTCTCTGCCAGCTCACCAACACCCTGCTGGATCTGTTCGATAGCAGCGCCACCGAAAGCACTCATCCAGACAACCGTGATAACGGTCGGAACAATCAGCACTGCAGTCACAAATTCACGAACAGTACGTCCCTTGGAAACACGGGCAATAAACATACCTACGAACGGTGACCAGGAAATCCACCAGGCCCAGTAGAACACAGTCCAGCCCTGGAACCAGGCTTCATCTTCACGACCAAACGGGTTACTGAGCTGCACAGCGTTACCAACATAGTTGGAAGAGGTAACCCACAGGGTCTCCAGAATGGTCATGGTTGGACCGGCGAAGATAACGAACAACAGCAAGACGGCGGCTACGCCCATGTTGATGTTACTCAGGACCTTCACCCCTCCGTCGAGGCCCCTGAGCACTGAGATCAGCGCCAGTGCTGTAACCCCGACAATGATCGCCATCTGGACATTGATTCCAGCGCCGATGCCAAACAGGTAATTGAGGCCGGAAGCTGCCTGCTGCGCACCAAAACCGAGGGAGGTCGCAAGACCAAAGATGGTGGCTACAACCGCCAGAACATCGATAATGTGGCCAGGCCAGCCCCACACTTTATCTCTCAGCAGAGGGAAGAAAGCAGAGCGGATGGTCAGCGGCATGTTTTTGTTAAACGCAAAAAATGCCAGGGAGAGCGCTACGATTGCATAGATGCCCCAGGGGTGCAGACCCCAGTGGTACATAGTCGCGCCCATCGCAAGATTGCGGGCTTCATTCGTACCCGCCTCTACGTTCAGTGGTGTCTCATACCATCCTGTGTAGTAAGCCACCGGCTCGGCAACGGCCCAGAACATGAGACCAATACCCATGCCAGCCGCGAAAAGCATGCAGAACCACGAAATTGTGGAGAACTCAGGTTTGCAATCCTGGCCGCCTATACGGATCTTGCCCATTGGCAGGAAGATCAACGCCAGGCACACAACCACGAAAATATTGGCACTGATCAGGAAAAACCAGTCAAACGTCGCGATAATGTCCCACTTTGTTCCATCGAGAAGCTCCTTCGCTTCCCCTGGGAACATCAGGGTCCCTATCACGAACGCAACAACCAGTATTGCCGTAATCGGAAATACCGGTGCGTGAAGATCCAGCCCGAACGGTGTGATATTGTCCTGGCCGGCCACGTAGTCCGTCGAATATTCGTCTTTGACTACCTTGCCCACGTTTTGGAGCCTCCTGAGTTGATAATTCGTTTATTCAGAATCGGAGTTCAAACATTACAAGCGCGTTATCATAATGTTTTGAGTTCAAAACATCAAAACTACAATTATTGCCGCCGCCTTGATATTTATCATAGACCATGATCGACAACGGACCAGCCAAAGTCCGGACCAATCGCGGCAGAACTCCGCTTCGTAGGACTAAACTCTTCTTTATCCGGTGAGCGGGTCGAGCCGGTTTTGTGAGACAACCAGAGGATCCCATGGAAAAAACCAAGACCTTTCCGCTTCGCTATTCGGCCTACGCGCTCAGCATCATCGGCTTTATCGTCTCTTTTGGACTGGTCATGTTCGCAGGCGTAAGCTTGGCGTTTCCGCTGATCTTTGGTGCCTTCGCAGCCCTTGGCACCTACGACCTGCTGCAAAGACGGCACACGGTCAGCCGGAATTACCCGATCATGGCCAACTTCCGGTACCTGCTCGAATCCGTCGGGCCAGAAATCCGCCAGTATTTTATCCAGTCAGACACCGAGGAGCGTCCCTTCTCTCGGGAGCAACGCACAATCGTGTATCAGCGCGCGAAGAATGTCCTCGACAAGCGCCCTTTTGGCTCCCAACTCGGCATGTATGAGGAAGGATTCGAATGGATGAACCACTCCCTCGCCCCTGCCCGCCTGAGCGGAAGCGATTTCCGGATTCTGATCGGAAAAAACTGTGAAAAACCGTACAGCGCAAGTGTGTTCAATATTTCGGCCATGAGCTTCGGCTCACTCTCCGCCAACGCCATACTCAGCCTGAATACCGGTGCCAGAATGGGCGGTTTCTATCATGACACCGGAGAGGGCTCCATCTCCCGATACCACCGACAGCCAGGTGGCGATCTGGTCTGGGAGATCGGCTCAGGGTACTTCGGCTGTCGCCACAAAGACGGTTCGTTCAACGAAGATATGTTTCGGCAGAACGCCACGATTGAACAGGTCAAAATGATAGAACTCAAACTATCTCAGGGTGCAAAACCGGGCCACGGCGGAATTTTGCCGGGTGCAAAGGTGACTCCCGAGATCGCCGAAGCCCGGGGCGTTTCGGTGGGTGAGGATTGCGTTTCTCCCGCCAGTCATTCGGCGTTCTCAACCCCCATCGAGATGCTTGAGTTCATTGACCGTCTGCGTGAACTGTCTGGCGGCAAGCCCGTCGGCTTCAAGCTTGCCATTGGCCACCCCTGGGAGTGGTTCGCCATCGTCAAAGCCATGCTGGAAACCGGTCGAAAACCTGATTTCATCGTCGTCGACGGAGGTGAAGGCGGCACAGGAGCCGCTCCACTGGAGTTTATCAACCGCCTTGGCATGCCCATGACTGAGGCACTTCTGCTGGTTCACAACACACTGGTCGGCACCCATTTGCGGGAAGACATCGCCATTGGCGCAGCGGGCAAGATCACCTCGGCCTTCAACATAGCCCGAACCCTGGCCCTTGGTGCGGACTGGTGCAACGCGGCCCGTGGCTACATGTTCTCCCTGGGCTGCATACAGGCGCTCAGTTGCCACACAGGGCGTTGTCCGAGCGGCGTGGCCACCCAGGACCCCAGGCGCGGCAACAAGCTCGACGTGGAGCTCAAGAGCCAGCGGGTGTACAACTACCATAAGAATACTCTGGACGCGCTGCAAAACCTGCTTGAGGCTTCCGGGCTCAAGCATCCATCCGAGCTTGGTCCGGAACACGTTGTCCGGCGGGTGTCTAAAACCGAAGTTCACTCTTACATGGACCTTTTCCCGTTCCTTGAACCGGGGGCCCTGCTGGAGGGAAAAACAGACCTGACTGTGTTCGATAAGTACTGGGAATCAGCCCGGGCGGATACTTTCGAACCACCGGAATTCATCCTCAAACTTCGGGAGACCAAGCTACGCTAAAAATTGCGATCAAAATCGCCGTCGGATGTTTATTTTTTCCATGGGCTCGTGTAGACTTCGCTCCCGCTAAGCCACTGAGAATACTCTCAAGTTTCGATGTGGCAAAGAGCGAATCGGGGCGTAGCGCAGCTTGGTAGCGCACTTGCATGGGGTGCAAGGGGTCGTAGGTTCAAATCCTACCGTCCCGACCAGTTTTATCAAACACTTAGCCCGGTCTCGAAAGAGCCGGGCTTTGTTGTTTCTGCAAAACAGCCCTTTTCGTCACCGTTTGGTCACCGTTTCTCAAACCCTTAAAAATCTCGTCACCACTCGGTCACCGTTTCGCGTGCTTCGCAAACATCCCTTTAGTTAAGAACGGCTCCACCAGTCGGCCAAAATCTTCACGCCCCATTTTCTCAAAATCCCTCTCAAATTGTCTGCAGCGAATGCGTTCTTGCTTCAACTGTTCCTGCAATACCTGATTGTGTAGAAACAGCAACCCAGCCAGATCGCTTATACGCGACGATTCCTGCTCGACCCTGGAGACAACACCTTCTAAGCTAGAGCATCGGTCACGAAGCTCCTGTGCCCCCTCCCAATTATCGAATTCTGGGAGAGTTAATTCATCCACGTATTTCATAACTTTAGCCCAGCACACCTGAGCATCACCAAGCAAACGCAGGGCATCCTTTTTGGCAGACTCTCCATCCGCCCTTCCCGACTGAATATCGCGATGAAGAATGTGACAGTCTGACTCAAATCGCTTTTGCTGATCCTCAAGACACGAAACAAAACCCATGACAGCACTCCCTTCTTGTTGTGTTCTCAAAACACTACCAACAGAAAGTGGCATGACCTGGTAAAAGTTGTGGCAAATAATGGCAATCCTGCCAGCTCGGAATTCCAGTCGTTGGCACTTCGCAAATGCCAAAATATGACACGGATGAAAATAAGAGCGAGATTTCGAGAGCATTGAGACGTCGCAGACCTATAGCCCCCTCATTTTAACTACGCCGGCGCCTTTGACCGTTTCCATTCGAGCGTATCCCCTGGTCTAGCGAGGTAATGCATCAAAACTTTTCCGTTAGCTTTGAGCAATTGATCAACTTGATCTACCTGCATCCCCCATATTTCAGCAAGCTTGAACGTCACGGAGGCAGCATCCCACGGCATCAAAGACACGCCACGAACTTTAGCGAATGGCCCATCACTTTCAGAAACAACACGATCACGGGGCATTAAACCTGCCAATTTTCTGCCGTTAGAAGAAGCCAGCATCGCAGGCCCAACACTAAACCAACAGCCCAACTCTTTGGCTCGGGAAAGCTGCGACGGAGAATCGGTGAACCAGTGGAGAACCGCTATTCCGTAGCGAGGCTGAGATTCGAGCAAATCTAATATATTCTTTGCAGCCGATCGAGAGTGAATACTTAGGACACGCCCCCAAGGGTTGCACTTTTTTGAAGCACAGCCCGTAGTATGTCTATCTGAAGGTCGAAATGCTGTCTATACCGAGCAGATCCATCAAGACCTACTTCACCAACTCCCGAACACCCCTCCATCTGCAAAAGCAACAGATCCAACTCGCCGGACTTTTTATCGGCAACTTCTGGATGAAGTCCTGGTGAAACGAATATTTTATCCGTGGCAGGCAGCACCTTTGATGTCGCTGCAAAAGCTCTCGGGCTGGTAGTGACCAACCATACAAATTCAACTCTATTCGATGCTTCCGAATAAACCTTTCGCGCATCAGGATAGAGATCCAAGTGACAATGAAAATCCATCAAATTACGCCGTCCCTCCGAAGCAAAACCGATAGCTCTTTCAAGCCTTGCTCAATAACACGGCGGTAGCGGGGCCGATCTGCCTGCGAGGCAAACGACAAAGTGGCCCCAAGAAAATAATCAATACCTTTTTGCTCCGAAGAGAGAACCGCGCAAGCCAACGCCATAGGATCATCCGCCTTTATCTTGCCCGCGGAAGACAATGATCGAAACTTATAATTTGTTGTGTCAACTTTCCCCCAATGCTTGATGGCCGCCTTACGAACCATGCATGGCACACAACGTCCACAGTGCGTTCGGTTGTATGTGCGAAAGCGGCCACAACTTGTCGAATCACAAGCATGTAACTCCAACAATGACTGATCAGCACATTCAACCAGCATTTCACCTTTGGTTTTGAACCGGTATGGCATAATTAGACTGGCTTTGATATCGAGACCTACCAACAGGTCTTGAAGCATGGTCATGAATAGTGGGTGTGTTGTTCTGGTACTAAAACTAGCCATCCTTCCTGGCAACAGAGGTGGGTTGATGCTTATGAACCCATTTTCTGCCACGAGTATCTCTGATTTCTCCATTGGCAGAAGCGATGTTGCAAGTACCGCCAGCCCATAAAACGCCATCGAACGCGCCCTAGTGGATGTTTCTTTTTTTCCTTTGAAAACAACACGGTGACTCCATTGCTGATGCCATTCACCACCACCAAGGTCATTGGCATATTTAATCTGTCGAGCCGAATCCTCAAAGGCGAGTTGCGAAACAAAGATTGGTTTACGCCCTTGAGATACGGCATCGATCCCACCAATTAGACTATCGAGTCCACCGGAGAGCAAAGCGACAGAGTCTCGATCACAAAGCCTAGGCTGACCTCTAGGTGGTATTGGACCACCCGATGAGAATTGCAACGCCCAAAAGTCACCAGTCAATACGCGCAACATCTTTTCGACAAGCTGACGATTGGCCTCCCATGGCGCAGGGTCATTGAGCGAGATAACAAGTTCAATCTGACGAGTCCAACCATCAGCGCTTTCCTTACGAAGAACAGACACATCGGCTGCATAGACAGCAAAGCAAAAAAGTACAAAATCCCATACTGGAACTGATGGGGCATAACCTTCCTTCTCCAACTCTCGAGTCCAGCCGTGAGCTATGCGACCAACTTCTGGCCGAGATGATGACTCCAAAAATGTGAAGGCCCGTGAACCAGAAGGTAAAGGATCTGGCAACGCATCAACACTCGAACAAATAATTTTCATGATTCAGCAAACACCGTCAGTGCGTCTTTGAGAGCGGCATTCGCCAACTCTCTCATAGCTCGTGGTGCATCTCCCGCCCGCGCTTTTTCCATTGACCGATTGACCACCACCATCACGTAATCCAGTACCTGCCCCAGGCGATTTTGTATTAACCGAGGGCTGTATTTCAGCTTTTCAAATACCTGGCCAAGTTCAAGTTGAACTCGGTTATAAACATCATAAGCCACGGTGTAAGCCATCAAGTTGGCGATTTGATCATCCGTCAAATTGAAAATATCGGTATTCGGTTCCACTTCGTAAAGATGCGCAATAGCATGGTCCATGGAGTGCCTGGCAGAGTCTTCGTCAACGCTCCCTCCTGTGGGAATCAGTTTCTGCACTACCTCAAGAGCAGTCTCCTTTGCAGAAAGCCCGCGATTCTTTATTGAATCGACCCAGGCATTTATGCCCAAATCAGAACCGTCGCGAGCCGTTGCGAGGAACCCGCCCAATGATGATGCAGCGACTGTACTCGCGCGCATTCGACTCGCCGCTCTGGATGATCCTCCCATCCCCTTTCTCACGAAGCTTGATACACCTCGGTGCAGATCGGAACTGCTGCCAGACTTTACAAATTCAGTCAAAGCGGCACGAGCCTGTTGATATCTTCCCGGGGGAGCTTTGGCCGGACTTGAGGGTGCCATCGTGGGATTCTGATTATCCTCGCCACCGTCCGTGCTGCCGGCATCGTCTGAGGGCGCTGTCCCCGGACTAAGGGGAACATCCGCGTATTCGCTGTCAATACCTGCTTTAGCGTCATCCAACCATGGCGGATCAAAAGGAACGCCTGTGCCGGCACCCGCACTCGATGCAGATGTACCCATTATTTCTTCCTCGCATGAGCAATTGCCTTTTTCACAGACTCAGGTGTATCTACATCACCTACCCATTTGTCCAGCACCTCCTTCGCCCAGTCACAGTCCGTCAAAGCAGAAACAAATCCGGGCGCAAGTTCAACAACAGGCGCTTGGCTAATAAATGCCGCAGCACGTGGCCCTGCGCTTGGATAGATGCGACAGACCTCAGTCAACATCAAAATTTCCTCGTGCTTCTGCCAGGTTCTATTGGACCGCCGTGCATTCCATGCCCTTGCCATAGCAAGACCTGACTGCACCTCCCCGGCCTCTCGAATCTGTTGCTTTAACGCCTCATTTGATGTCCGAGCGGAAACGAGCGAATCACGTAACGCCTTACCAGCAGCATTTAGCTCATCAGCACCAAAATCCCTGATCGTACTATCTCGGCTTAGATGTAATATAGGCCTCAAGTCCATATCGCCAAGAGGCGGCTCGAGTCTGAGCCACTCGCGCGAAAATTCTTTATCGCCAAACAGTGCGGGAAGCTTTTGATCGTCCGCCTTCGCAGATTCCTCTGCCTCTCGAAGAATTAAGACTTTGCCTTCGTTCTCAGCAGAAACCTTTTCTGCAAGCGCATTTGCAATTGATTCGTCACACCGCTCAAGGAGATGCCACTTTGCCAAAATCTGGACGTCCACATCGATGTTTTGTGGCTTAGCTAAGGCCTTGCGCAAGAAAACAGTATTAAGGAAACGTTTGACCAGCCTCGGGTTAGCTTGCACAGCACTGGCATTGAATAGAAGCGGAGCCAACCGCTCTGCCAATCCCATTAAACCAAGAAGCTCAGAATTTCCTGGTGGAGAGAGACTTTCGAGAAATACCAAGTCTACAGACTTTCCGGTCCATGTTTCCCTTAAGCGAGTTTCGACGCTCACCTTCGCAGCTTCAAAAGCTTCGACATTTAGATGCCCATTCCGGTGCGCCCGCTCCAAGAATAACAATGCGGTATAAGCTTTGGTTTCATTGGGACCAAGTCTTGGCACACGCAGCGGTACTTGAATAAGCTTATCAAAGTAATTAGTTGCAATATCATCATCCAAGCCAGTGCCAGAGAAATGCACTCGCACAGCACCGCGGATGAAAACATCGTCGGCTGCGATAACAAAAGCACTTTGTCTCAAAAACAGCAGTAAGCGTATTGCCTCCAACGTTGAAATTGCAGTTTTCGGCAAACACCTATCAAGGTCGTCGACAAAGACGACCAACGTGATTCCCAAATCATTCAGTAGCTCTTCAAGTGCGTCACGAAATGACTGAATTTCCTTGGGTAGCGAAATTGGCTGCGCTTCATCCAAAAGCCCCTTCGTGGCAGATTGCGCCTCCTGTGCAGCAGCGTACCCTTCTTGAAAAGAACTGTTTCTATAAGCCTCTGTGCCCGAATCCAAAGCCTTACCGATAAGACCGACGGGCACTCCAGTAAATATCGTCGCAGCCGTCTCTCCTCCGAGCTGGGCCAGTCGCAAGAGGTTAATTCGTTTGACCAGGGACTTGGCTTTGTCAAACAGCCCCTCGTTCTGCTCCGCCTCTTTAAGAACCGCGTCTCCTACAGTTTGCAGCAGTGCCGTTCGGGCGTCTTCAAAACCTTGGTAAAGCCATGGGTTGAAGGTAACAACGATATACCTTGTAATACCTTGCTCATCGGATTTTTGGCTATCCCCCTGATCGGGCGACAATTCTGATGCGACCATTCGAACGAGGGAGGATTTGCCCATCCCCCAACCACCAGATATGCCAACCGAAATCGGCTCTCCCCCTGCATCCCGAATAAGCTCGGCGCAAGCCTTCGCGACCAGGCGAAAATTAACGTAATCAACAGTAGTCTCATTGTCATGCCACACGCTATAGCCCTCCAGTTTGGCTTCTAGATAATCCACTGTTGCGCCAGCAAGAAGGTCAGCGAACCTCTAGCGAAAGCAAATCTTAAAAATAGGAGCCTTAGATTTCGTAAACCATCAAAGTAACGTTTTCGCACCATGACTGCTACGCTTGAGATAGCTTTCTCATTCCATCTCGCAAAATCTCTAAAAATGTATGATTTCTACTCTCAGCATCTGAAACTATTGCATCAAAAGACATTACAAAGGTGGGGGCTGGAACTACTGTTCCATCTTCTTTGAACGCTTTGAATTCCTGATAAAATGTTTTACCAGTAGAGTAAATAGGAGTCCAATTCATCTGCCTCAGCCTTGATGACATTTGCTCACTTATCTGTATGACTGCGTAATACCACATTCTCTGAATATTCGGACAGAATTCTATTAACTTAGATGCTCGATCCATCAATTGATTAACTGAATACTGGTTTTCCTTTTCATTATCAGTCTTCTTTTTTATTTCTATCATAACCACATCAACAGGTTTTTCTGAACTTGGATCGGCAGAAAAAATCATCGCGATATCAGGCCTTCCGTCTTCCCCAGAAACCTCTTCATCTAAACGGATATGCTGGATCACTTCATCCATTCGCCCCTCACTTAAGACAGTCCGAAAATTCATAAACTTGTCATCTAAAAGCCAGGCATTATTTTGGTAAACACCTTCAACCATTGACTCCTTAGAGAACTTTTTATATCTTGGAACAATCAAGTTATGTATTTCCGACTCGCTATTATCTTTAGTCATCTCTTTCATTCTTCTTATTATTTTTTCACGATACAAAATATACTCTGTGAGAGTTCGGGACGACAACTCGAGCGACTTTTCATACTCCCGGTCAGTCATTTCTTCACATTGAAGAATCTCTTTCTGAACATGAAAGAACTTCTGCTGAGCAATCTGCAAAGCATCATCTCTATCGATCAAACCTGCAGTTTCTTCCTCAAAGTATCCAAGTAGATGAGGAAACTTCTGTTCAAAACCGTCTTTAATTTTCCGATTATTCTCGTTTATCTGAGGTATTTTTTCTGCCAAGATCTTTCCCACCTCTCTCGTGAGCAATCGATTCAAGGAAACCTCATGGTAATCCCCCCATTTTTAGCGGGGTTCAAAAGTAGACCTCAGGCCATCATAGCCAACTTCTGTTGAGGGGTAATCCCTCCGAGTCCCATATTGGGTCGTTCGTGATTGTAGTGCCAGAGCCAACGAGTGGCATAATCCTGGACTTCTTCGGTGCTGTCGAATAGATATTGTGCCAGCCAATCGTAACGCACCGTTCGGTTGTAGCGTTCGATATAGGCATTTTGCTGGGGTTTGCCGGGCTGGATAAACGCCAAAGCAATGCCTTGGTTCTCCGCCCAGGTCGCCAGCTTGCCACTGATGTACTCTGGGCCGTTGTCACAGCGAATAGAACGAGGCTTGCCCCGCCATTCGATGATCTGCTCCAGTGATCGGATAACGCGCTCTGCCGGAAGCGAGAAGTCCACTTCAATGCCAAGGCCTTCGCGGTTAAAGTCATCGATCACATTCAGCAGCCGGTAACTGCGTCCGTCGTTGAGCTGGTCGTGCATGAAGTCCATCGACCAACTGTCGTTGATCCTGTCCGGCACAGCCAAAGGCTCCGGCTTTTCACGAACCAGGCGCTTCTTGGGCTTGATGCGCAGATTCAGTTCCAGCTCCCGGTAAATCCGGTACACCCGCTTGTGATTCCAGGCAAAGCCTTTCACATTGCGCAAATGCAGGAAACACAGACCAAAGCCCCAGTTCCGCTGATTATGGGTCAATCGAATCAGCCAGTCGGCAATCTCGGCATTCTCGCTGCTGAGCTTGGCCTGGTAGCGATAGCAGGTCTCGCTGATGCTGAACATCCAACACGCCAGGCGAACGCTGACACGCTTCTCAGTGACGGCCTTCTGCGCCATCTCACGGCGACGAGACGGCTTCACCACTTTTTTTCGATGGCTTCCTTGAGGATGTCAGCCTTCAGCCGTTCTTCGGCATACATCTTCTTGAGCCGGCGGTTTTCATCCTCCAGCTCTTTCAAACGGGCCATCATCGATGCGTCCATTCCGCCGAACTTCGCGCGCCATTTGTAAAAGCTAGCGCTGCTCATGCCGTGCTCACGGCACAGCTCTGGAACCGGGACGCCGTTCTCGGCTTGCTTCAGGATCGACAGAATCTGGCTGTCGGAAAAACGTGACTTCTTCATGCAGAATCTCCCTGCGTGTAGCTTACGGAAAATTCTACTTTCGATCACCGCTGTTTTTCGGGGGGATTACCTCATGAACTCCATCTGGGAGAACAAGTTTTTGCCGAGAAGAATCTGAGTTTGTGTGAAAAAGTTCAGACTCAAAAATAAAAATACAATCATATCCCGCTGGAACAGCCCCGGGTGATAAGAGTTTAACTGGAACGGTACGACCATCAATATCAAATGCGGTAAACTGACGCCCTTTGCCTTGCGATCGTTCAATGTGATAGTGCATCTTAATTTTCGAGAAAGCATCAAACTCTACATCTTCGATTATAACAGTCGAAAACCGTGGCAGATCATTCTCAGTTATTACAGATTGAGATGAAATAAATCCCTTTTTAACATTTTCCTCATCTGCCTTAAGTGTAATCCTTATCTTAAAAGGTATGCGTTGAGTCCGTAAATCTTGGAATTTTGGTAAAAACTGGTCAATCACCTGCTCTTTGAGTGAATCAGGCTTCAAATTATCGTAGGATTTTATGCGTTCATTGGCAAATTCGGTAAACACAAGGACTGTTCTCTTATCCAATGGAACATCCGTTTCGTCATAATCAGATTCACCAGAGAAATTTTCTTTAAAAACGAATGACCGACGAGAATTTCCCCACTCACTCAGCACAGATATTTTCTTGAAGTAATTCAAGAAAACAAGACGACCAATACCCTTATGCAAATTGTCCCTTGGCCTCAACAGGGTTTTAAATCGATTAAAATTATCCTCGTTAAAGCCATCGCCATTATCAGATATCGTGATCTTTAAAGTATCCACCCTTTCAAACGAAAGCACATCAATATTAATGTCAATTTCCGTCGCGTTTGCATCTAAAGAATTGTGGATAGCCTCAAAATAAACCAGCTGCAAGGAAGGGTTCGGAAAGAACAACTTAATTGCACTACTCGTTTCTATATCCATCTCACTGATCCCTTCCGAAAAACAAAAAACGATTATCTGAATAATTAATTCAGATCAACTCAGCCTGGCAGTCTCGGGATTATAAATTACTTTAGTAATTGACCCATCCCGAATCCGATCAACCGCGTCATCAATCACCGATAGCGGCACCAGAAACCACTCCTTAGGCTTCACGGGGTGCCCAAACCTATCCTTGATCTCCAGATCCAACTGGGCAGGTGCAAACACGCGATGAAGCAGCGCTTCCAGTTTGGTTCGGTTAATCCCGGCCAGTTTGTATGTGGCCACGATTTCCACCTCTGCCAACAGATAGGTGGCATCATGCTCGGCGTTGGCGATGCGTGCTTCCACCTTGCCACCCGTCACTCCGATCTTATGGATCAGCTCTCTGTGCTCAGCCACGAACGGATTCTGTGACTTGCTTCGAAGCACGTAAATGGTCCCACTTTCTACGTCGTCATCATCCCAGGTATCACGAAACAAGGGGCCGGCATCATGCTCTGTAACCCGGCGACCGGTTTCATCCTTGTAGAGGGCTCGCTGGAGAGACCGGAGCAGGATGTCGCTTTCAGTCTCATTGGAGTAGATCACCCGTAGCCTGGCATCTCTTTCGCCGTTGGGAGCTTTAAAGGCCTCCCCTACCTCTGCCACGTAGACCATTTGGCCATTCAGGATGAAGAAATTGCCCTGTTCGATACTGGCGTCCTGCCCAAAGCGACGGGTCTCACGTATCCCGGCTTTGAGTTCTGCCTCTACCTGCTGGAATAGCGACCTGAACTGGTCAAAGTCCTCACATTTTGTGCGATTGGCAATGTCTTCTACCGCACGTTTCTCGGCGGTAGAGCGAACGTGGCGCAACTCAGTGAGTCCGCCAGCAGGCGCCATATCACTAAGCTCTGCGAGCAATTCCTCATCATCCAGCTCCTCGGCAGACTCGCTTTGAACAGCTGCCTTACCATCCAACAGCCCCTGATAATCAAGGTCAGCCACTAGCTCACGACATTCCTCCAGCGAACGAATCCGGTCGAGGCGCACGGCGTACAGGCGTTCGAAGATGTCATTGTCTTCGCCATGCTGTGGAGCCCGGCCATGTTCCTCCACGAAGCGCTGAACTTCCGCAAAGCCGGCAATAATCCGCTCGTCCCGGGCGCTGCGGCTTTTCTCTTTCTTTGGCTGGGCAAAGTCCTGTAGCTCTGCACTGAGCTCATCAAGATCCATCGTAACGGCCCTCTTCTCGATATCTCATGAACGCGGCGGCCCCCTCGGCCATTCGCCTCTCCCAGGCATCCTGAGAGGTGTTGGAGGGCGGCCGACCCCGCTCTCGCTTAAATTTCACAGCGCGGATCGCCAGCTCTTTTGCCTCATCCGGAGACAGGGTTGTGCGTTTGGCCGAGATGATAGACGCAATTTGTTTAAGACTGTCCTCACTCATAGTCTTTGCCAAAATGGCATAGGCCTCGCTGAACGGGTTAATCCGGTCGATCAGATCGATATCTAGCTCGGTTACGTCCATGGCAAACTTTCGCACACCAGCTATCAGTGCGGTATTCGGTTTGGTGCTCGATTCACCACCGGCCCCGCCTACCTCACCTTCGCTGCCCCCGATCGTTTCGAGCAAGGCCTGTTTCGCTTGCTGGGTCATATTCAGCGCAGCAATAGCATGCTGCCGCACGGCCTCTTGATCGTGCTCATCCAGTTCCGGATACCGATCTTTAATGATCTTGCCCATGCTGACCTGGGTAAGCTCTTCCGGAATCATCTCCTCATCGAACAAGCCCCGCTCAATCGTATTCTTATCCTGAACAAAGCTGGCGATCACCTCGTTCAAGTCTTCCGTGCAAATTCGGGATGCCTCTTCGCTCTTTGGCTCAGCCAGGCCCTTTATCTCTATCTGGAACTGACCAGACTCCTCATTAATCCCCACATTACACTTATTCGGATCATAGCCGTCTTCACCATAGTCATAGCCCTCAATTGGGCCAGTAGCCGTTGCTTTAGGCTTAAATTCGAAGCGAGGAGCCAGTACCTGCTCCATAAGCAAACTGGCGGCTATGGCTTTGAGCGTATCGTTTACCGCTTCCGTTACTACCTGCTCTGAGGCATCCGGTTCTGCAATGAGATTGGTAAAACGTGCGCGGGTTTTGCCGGGTGCATCCCGGGTAGAACGGCCAATGATTTGCACAATCTCAGTCAGGCTCGAACGGTAACCTACGGTTAAAGCGTGCTCACACCAGATCCAGTCAAAGCCTTCTTTGGCCATCCCCAGAGCAATAATGATGTCTACATGATCACGGTTATTCTTCTGGGCAGAATCTTTCAGCGCAGCAGATACTCGGTCACGCTTGGAAGCATCGTCATCCACCAGATCAGCAATGCGCAGTACTTTGCCACTTGAGGTTTTGACTAATTGGAACCCGGTTTCAGGATCAGTACCCTGCCAGTCACCCAGTTCCTCAATTATGTGCTCAACTTCCCGGATCTTGTCTTTGGTGCTCTCACGGGAGTTCACATTCGGTATGTGGACGATCGTCTTCTCGTTCGGGTCCAAGACTTCCAGAATGCTGTCCGCATAGGAGCCAGAATAAAAGAAATAGCCAATATCGAGCTGTTTCAGATACTCGTAACCGTTCAACTGTTCATAGTAGGTGTAAGTCACCGTATCAAAGCGGGACTCATCAGTGGGAGCCAGCACTGCCTCCGCGTCACCTCGAAAGTACGAGCCTGTCATGGCAACAATGTGGACTTTATCTCTGGCTATGAACTGCCCCAGCTGCGCCCCCAGCCTGTTATCTGGGTTAGCGGAAACGTGGTGGAACTCATCCACGGCAATCAGTCGATCATCAAACGCCTCGATACCCAACTGATCCACCGCAAAACGAAACGTGGCATGGGTACACACCAACACCTTATCGTCACTAACCAAAAAGGCACCCACGGACTTAACCTTACCGCCATTATCAGAACCTGGTGCATTGCACAGGTTCCACTTCGGCTCCACATGCCAATCAGCCCAAAAACCAAAATCGCTCAACGGTTCATCGGCAAAGCTGGAACCGATGGATTTCTCCGGTACTACGATGATCGCTTGTTTCAAACTCTGGTTGTGCAGCTTATCCAGAGCAATGAACATTAATGCCCGGCTCTTGCCGGATGCCGGCGGCGATTTAATCAGCAGATACTGCTCTCCGCGCCGCTCAAAGGCACGCTCTTGCATTGGCCGCATACCCAGCTCATTGGACTTGGTAGAGCTGCCGTTGCGGGCATAAGAGACTGATACGGACGGAACGGTTTTAGTCATTGGGTACTTCCTGTTTTAATCCCAGTCTGATTATTTATCCGGCGTGTGAGCCTGGCGCTTCACCTGATCCTCGAGCTGCTCAAGCTCCTTGAGGTCTTCCTCGTCAGCCAACCTTGCTTCGTTGGTTTTACGCTTCTGGTCAAACTCGTCATAACGTTGGTGAGCGATCTTCTCCATGTTTTCCCGGCTGACGGAACCAGCCCCTTCCAGAATCGGCTGGTCGTTGAAGGCTAACATGCGATCCACATTGTTGCGCCAGAACTCCAGCGTAAGGTCTTTCTGTTGCTTCACCCGCAATTCCGCCTGCTCGAGGAAGATCACCACCAGGCGGTTGAGGCTATCCATTTCGTCAGCAGTCAGGTAATTCTTGGCGATGATCACATCCTGTTTGCGCACCCGGGAACCCTTCCACGTGGTCAAGGCCATGTTCGGCTGATCCGGGTCTGCACGTTTCAGCACCAGCTCAGCAGCTGTGTAACCGGTAACGGCGTAGATCAGCTTGTTCTGTACCTCAGCAAAAAAAATAGAGGTTTCCCGCTCCCTGGCCCGGTAATCCGAGCTAAGAGCGAAAAGGTCACGCACCTTCTGATAAAACCGCTTTTCAGATGCCCGTATCTCGCGGATACGTTCGAGCAATTCATCGAAATAGTCCCAACCACCGGGATTCTTCAGGCGCTCGTCGTCCATAACGAAGCCTTTGAGCAGGAACTCCTTCAAATGCGCACTGGCCCATCGCCGGAACTGGACACCACGAGGGGAACGGACGCGGTAACCAATGGCCAGAATTAGATCCAGATTGTAATGGCTTATTTTGCGTTGAACCTGGCGGCTACCTTCGGTGCGAACTGTCAAGGATTCCTTGACAGTTGCCTCCGGAGTTAATTCACCGTCTTCGAAGATGTTCTTGGCATGAAGTGACACATTTTGCTTTGTGGTTTGGAAGAGCTCCGCTGTTTCGAGCTGGGTAAGCCAGACGCTGCCATTCTCTGCTCGCAGGTGGAGTTGGGTTTGGCCGTCATCGGAGGTGTAGAGGATCAATTCGCTCACTGGTTACGTCCTTGTTTCGGCTTAACGCTTTTGGCTTGACCCGGCTGCTTTGAGGTCATTTTGGTATAGAGCTCAAAGAGCTTTTCTAATCGTTCGGTATCATTCTTAAAGCGACGACCTATGAAAATTCGTTCAAGGACCTCGTCATTTTGTTCATGCGCATCAGCAAGATTTGCAGGCATCTTTTCTGGATCATAAAGCTCTGCAATAGTCGACGGGAAATGGCTTTCTCGAGCGATCAAAATATTCTCAGCGCAGATGGTCAGGTCAGCCTTATTCTTTTCCGTTAAAACTGGCAGAGGAAAGGTATTCCAACCAAGTGTATTTGAGTATCGGTAGTCGGTTTTTATCTTCCCACAGACTGTCGCGACCCACACCAAATGTAATCGAGAGGCTAGAACTGCTGCATTCCAAAGAGGGCCATCAAAGATGGCAGAGGCACTATCGGCGACAATGTCTCCCCTCTTCCCAACCGCAAATGGTAAATACTCTCTACTCTCCGAGCTATGTCTGGGGACAACAATTGGGAGCTCATTGCCATTTTGGCGGACCTCGCCAAACCTGTAAGGCTTTCGTGCAAGCTCCTGCGTTGATTTCTTACTACTGCCTAACCGCATACTTTTCACGGCACGGAGTCGTTCGCTTATACTCTCGCTCGAAGACAGCAAATTTAAGTCAGCGTCGGTCATCCACAAACAGAACCTTGCTCTACCATTAATGGAATCATCAGAACCAAGAAACCTTCTAACAACCCGCTTTCTCTGGACATCATCTATATCAAGCAAATCAACCTCGTCCTTGTCCAATAAAAGATATCCTCCGTCAGTTGGGGCACTACCTTTTGTCATAGGTTGCAGAGGACTCAGTGGCGATCGGCTTTTATCAACGATAACGTTCTGAGCTGGCACTAAATAAGGATTAATATTATCTACTTCTTTAATTTCACTATTCCCAAATTTATCTATGCTATATATACGAGGTCGCTTCTTGGCACCTTTTGATATACCCACAATAACGACAGTTACACCCGCATTGTTCGCCGCCAAGTTCTTCCAATTAAATGATGTATGTGCAAAATTAATTCGATGACCTGTCGCAAAAATCATTGGCCATAGGACTGGCGCTTGCTGCCCCTGACATATTGAGTTAGTAGAAACGAAGGCAGCACTTGAATTTGTTTTTGAACCATAATCCGCAGCCTTCATGAACCAAGCTGAGACATAATCAAGAGATTTCCAAGTCTTTGCCCTTCCCTCAAATATCGCATGTAGATCCGCTTTGCGACTCTCGTCCTCTTTTTTTAACCGCTCTCTAACTTCCTTGGTTGCTCCTTTCGGAGGTTTAATCGTGGCACCAACATAAGGCGGGTTACCACAGATGTATGTTTCTCCACCTTCGTTTTCAAAATCGACATAAGACTCTGAGGCTTTTGATTCCAGACAATCATCCGAATATGCTGGCGCATCCAATCCCGTAAAGGGACATACGCTTAACCAATCGATCCGCAAAGCGTTACCGCACGTAATCCAATTATCGGCATTGAGAGGCAGAAACTCCTGAAGCGCCTCTTTCTGCCCTCTATAAAGGACATCACACTGATACTCCGCAATAATCAGCGCCAAGCGGGCAATTTCTGCCGAGAAATCACGCAGCTCTATACCCCGGAAATTCGTAAGTGGGATATCACTTTTCCGACCCGGCTCACCCCGTAGCTCATTGATCTTGTTTTCAATCTCGCGCATCTGTTTGTAGGCGATTACCAGGAAGTTTCCGGAGCCGCAAGCAGGATCAAACACTCGAATCCGAGCCATTCGATTACGGAGATTCAGAAGCTTTCGAGGGTTATCACCAGCCTCCTCCAGCTTCTCTCGGAGGTCATCTAAGAACAGTGGATTTAACACCTTGAGGATGTTTGGAACGCTGGTGTAATGCATTCCGAGCGAACCCCGCTCCTCATCATCGGCAACGGCCTGGATCATCGAACCGAAGATATCCGGATTGATCTGAGTCCAGTCCAGGTTTCCAATGTGAAGAAGGTAGGAGCGGGCGATCTTACTGAACTTTGGTACTCGGATACTGCCGGAAAACAAGCCGCCGTTCACATAGGGGAAACGCTCTGTCCATCGTGGCAGCTTCTCAGCCTGCCGGTCAGCCGCCCGGGTATTCATCGACCTGAAGACCTGGCTGATCACTTCATGAGTGTTGGAGGAATCCCGGGCGCTCATCTGCTCTACGGTGTCCGTAAACAGGCTTTCACCGGCAAAAATATCGGTGTCTTCAGCAAAGAAGCAGAAAATCAATCTGGCCATAAAGTGGTTCATTTCATGGCGCTGCTCACTGCCGCCCCAATCCGGGTTATCTTTCAGCAGTTCAACATAAAGGCGGTTCAGGCGGCTGGTCGCCCGTATATCAAAAGAGCTATCCCGCAGCTGTTTAACGGTAGAAATACCCGCCAGCGGAAGGAAGAAACCGAAATGGTCAGGGAACTGTTCGTACTCACAGGCAACCGTTTCACCCGTTTCGAGATCTTCAGCTTCAAAATAAACGCCATCCGTAGATAGGATAAATCGCGCTTTAGCCCGTGCAGTCGCGGGGCTCTCCCTGAGCTCCCCCAGCTTTTGCGTCACCTCTCCAGTACCGGTCACAGCAATGTGGATGTTGTTGGTCTGTAACACGCCGCCCAGATCTGACTTGTTGGTGGTGCCAGCTCTAAGGCGCTTGATAGTGGTTTCTTTGTTGCCAAAGGCACGTAGGAAGGCGAAGGGGAATTCGTCTTTATCGAACGCCTCCAGGGCAAGTTCAGATATGGCTTCTTCGATTTCTACTGCGTTCATTGACAATACGCCTTCAACAATCTCGTAAGGTGCTGATTTAATTGAAACCAGGAAACTGATCAACAGGAAAGTCTACCAGCCGATCCGGAGAAGTGATAGAACAGGGCCACGTCCGGCCATGCTGTAAGTAACCGTTAGCATTAGGCCAATTGGAAAACACCACCAGCCGTAAGTCGCAAGGAGCACAGGGACTGATGAGGTTCGAGCCAAAAAAACTAGAGATCCCGACGACGATCCATGGGCGGCTAGTGCCTTCCCACTGAGCGACACAGGTGAGCGCCTGACCAATCTTGTAAAGCAAGCAGAAGGCCCAGCCGTCATTTCTCTTACTGCCCCCTGGGGAACAGGCAAGACCAGCTTTCTCGACATGTGGACGGTATCACTCCGGTCACAGGGCGCAAAAGTCGTTAAATTCAGCGCATGGGAGGTTGACTACACTCAAGATGCCCTCGTTGCGTTGATTCAGGAGCTCAGCGGCCAGCTGTCCGATGACCACGCCAGTTCCAGATCAATTGAGCAGATTAAATCGAAAGGCGGCGAGCTGCTCAGGCACGTAGGCCCTCTGGCAGTGAAGCTGTTAACCAGTGGCTTAGTTGACATCGAGGGTGTCGATGACCTCTCGGAGAAGCTTGTCGAAAAAAAACTGGCGGATCACGAGAACGCAAAACTTTCCGCTAGCCGGTTCCGCGACTCTCTTCACGCCTACGCCAAAAAACTCGAGGAACAGGAAAGCGGCTTTCCTCTGATCATCATCGTGGACGAGCTTGATCGCTGCAGGCCGACCTATGCTGTTGAGCTTCTGGAATCCATCAAGCACTTCTTTAATGTTGACGGCATTGTTTTCGTAATCGGCGTCGATATCGCCCAGCTTGGAGAAACCGTCAAAGGCCACTACGGTCAGGGCTACGATGGCCACCGGTACCTGAACAAGTTTTTCCACCTGCAACTAAAGCTTCCCGAGCCGAACGTCGATGCTTTCTGCCGCAACACGATCACAAGACTAGGCATGGCAGACATATTCGAAGGCAGGGGCCTCCAGAATACTGCCAGAAATTCCTTTTCTGCTGATTTCATTACACGCCTTGCAACATCCTACGAACTTTCTTTGCGCGACATCGAAAGGCTGCTGCTCGAATCGGGAGCTGTGTACTCAGCAAACTCGAATATTCCCCCGCTGCTCTCGAGAGTTATTCTGTGGTTGCTCGTGCAAAAGCAACACGACCCGAAGTTTTTCGAATCACTCCTAAACCAAAAGGTAACTGCCGACGAGGTGTGGGAGGCAATCGCTCAAAGGTCCAAGCTGTTATTCCGTGAATCTATTGGAGAGGAGGCATATTTCAGGGCGGTGCTGACCCTTGTGCTTGACGGGCAAAGTGGATTGTCGAGGCTTCACCGGAGATCCAAAGAACTCGTTGAGGAGGATAACGCGCATCATACCCAGGTGACCTACTGGACTCCAGTTCTGAGCGCAGCAACTGATCTTGTGAGCAAAAACTTCCGTTCGAATTTTCTGGATACTGTAGGAGCGACGCTTAGCTTGCTTGGCTATCGTCCTAATTCGGATTCGGCACCTTATGGACATTAATCGCGTGGGGTGTTTTGTCAGGGTAGCGACGCCGTTACGCCTGTGTCTCATCGGGGACGGGCGTAACGGCATATTCAACGCTGAAAGCTCACTGCATTTCAGTGCGCTGTTCGACTAACCCTCATTAACCAATTTTTTATAAGTTCGGATATCCGGCCAGTATCTGGGGAGGTAGGATGTCAAAGTATTCTCTTCGTATGAATTGATTTTTTGGGCCAAAACCTCCTCTAAAGCCCACTCCATGTGTTTACTTAAAACCCCTTCCTTCCGATGGAACTCACGTAAGTACGAGTGTGTCACTTCCTCACCATTCTCACGAATTATATAAACGCCTCCGTCGGCGTAGAGCATTCCTTCATCCACATTCATCATTCGGAAGTACTCTTCAGCGTACTCAGCATCAGTATCCGAAAAGTACGCCTCCGAACCTTTCAACCTACAACGGTACTCCACAATTGTGCGGTCGTACTGATCTGTTTCTTCGCTCCAAGAGGTATCTTCGCAAATGGGGCGATTTTCAAGGGCCTTACCTACCGTAATTGTCTGCTCCATGATGAATGGAGCATCTTTTACGGCGCCGACTTCACCGCAGGCCGTGAGCACTGCAGAAGAAACAACTATGGCTGCAAGCTTTGTATGCAGATTCATATTCTCGTCCTTTTTGATAGTGTATATCGGATGCCACGATCTCTGAAAAATGCTCAAATATCCCGCAACTAATGCGAAAGATCGGTTATTCCTAACGTTTATCCATAGAAACAACCAAAATGACCTCTATAAAGGTCTGATCGTATCCACTAGAGCGTGGTGTGTCCAACTCAAAAACCTAAGAATTTGCGTCAAGTTCACGACACTCAAGGATGTCGTAATGAAGACGGAAGAGGCTGTTAGGGTTGGACTGGCGTTCGGAAGAGCCGTTAAAATCAAGCGCGTCGAAATCGGCTTAACCCAAGAGGACTTCGCTGAAAAAACCGGTCTTGCCAGATCCTTCGTCTCCGGTATCGAACGGGGTGCAGCGAAGGCTTCGACCGTGACGGTCTGGAGACTGGCAGATGGATTAGGCTGCCTTCCATCGCAGCTATGGCAAGTGGCAGAACGGCTCTATATATCAAGCCCCAATGCCACAGACGTTAGCCCTGGCGAAAGTTAGTTCAAACCTCATTTGCTTGGCTCTTTGTCCCTCCCACCTGACAAGATACCGCCTGCATTCTGCTCCAAAGCCCCGGCATTGCCGTTGCGTCAGCGGCAACTTGAGGCGCCTGGTTCAGTGTAGGGTAGAACTCCTCCATTACGTCCGTCAGGTCATCATCGAAGTCAAACTCTCCATTATCGAAACCTTTTGCCGCCGCAGCATCTAGCGCCGCCTGATCAATCCCACCCTCAACTTTTTCTCGGGCATTCTCCTTGGCTTCACCCACCGCTTCCTCCAAAGCCCCCCCCCCCTCTTATAACCAAATCAACATAGTAAATCGGCGCTCGATGACTCTGAGCTGTACTCTTACCTCGTAACTTCAATTCCAACGGCATGTACGCCAATAGACCACCAGAGACTGCTTGGTAGTAGCTCAACCTGGCGGCGAGCGTACGTATGCTGTTGTACCCGGTCGTGCGGAAGATGAAGGTTCCGAGATCATCGTCGTCACCGATCTTGACGTTCAGACGGCCATAGGGCTTGCACAACCCCCCTTTGCCAAATTCACAGAGCGTTGGCCCAGGGCATGGCAAAGACTGCACTCCTGATTGCGTCAGGCGCTTACAGGTGTCGCCGTTGCCGACACACATGGGTCGCCCGCTTTTGCGGTCGAACATTGTGTACTCAGCCCGTAGATTGAGATCCGCATCGTTGAAGAGCATTCGCACCGGGATCGTACGCAGCTTTCCGTTGGGAGCCTCCTTTCTCAGTTCCTCATCTATGGGATGAAGCACCCAACCATCCTTTTCTTGGATTTGAGAGGTGATGGTGAATTGATCGTCTTTCTTAGGTAGTCGGATACCGTTCTTTTCAACGACCCGACCGATGCTAATACGCCCCAGTACGGGAGGCGTGATGGCTAAACCTTTAATCATGATGACTCTCCTGAAAAAACGGCCACGGGCACTCGTCACGCCCGCGTGGCCAATGGGGTATTCATGCTTGGATGAGGAATCGACGGCTTCCTGGCTTCTTCAGTGGGTATTGCTCCAATAGTTCTGGCTTATCCTTCAGGAGCTGCTTCACGTTGAGGCCCACGGAATCCTTGCTGCGTTTCCAGCTCACGCTGCCACTTGAAAAGATTGCCTTTGAGGCTTCGCCCATCTGGCTCTCGATTCGCTGTTTCAGGTGGGATTCAGTGGATTTGAGAATTTCCATTTCCGAACGGATTGCCAGCAGCTCGTCGAAAGCATCGGACAGCTCCTTGCTTTGGCTGAAGTCCAGGGTCTCCCCTCTGTCCACCGGGTAAAGATGGCGCAATGCACGTTCTGCAGAGTCCGTCCCGTCAACCGGTGGCGGCGTATCTGTTTCCACGAAATCCCAGAATTGCCGCTCCAGCACGTACAGCGCCTTGATGAGCTCTTCATTCCGCTCAATGCGGTAGGTCTTCAATTCCTGGCCGCACATCAGCACACACACGTCTGCCGCCTGCTTGCCCGTGACGGCCAGCTGGTGCTGAACCTGGCACTGGATGTAATCCGGCACACCCTCTTTCCAAAGACGTGAGCCGAACTCCCCTGCCGTTTTGCACTCCAGGATCTGCACGTCATCATCGGCCACGACTGAGTAATCCAGGTTGGCCAGCATCCAGTGCTTGTCGGGATCAGGGTGCTGAAGCACAGCATTCACCCGGCGAACCTTGCGGCCGGTCTGCTGGCTATACTGCTCAGCCACAATCGGTTCCAAGATATGGCCCCAGTAGACTGGCGACGCGGGATCGTCCGAATCCGGTTTTGGTAGGCCTGCGTCTCTGCCGGTCTTAATCATCCAGAGTTCAAGCTGCGACTGATAAGGATTCATGCCAACGGCTGCTGCGGCATCACTACTACCAACGCCCTGCTTGCGGACCTTCAGCCATTCATCCCGGCTTAGGCCTTTAGTGGAGACCAAGCGCAATGCTGGTCGCTGTTTCGGAACTGTGTTTACACTCATGCCCATGGTGTTTTCCTCCGGACATAAAAAAGCCCACCAGAGCGTCAGGCTCCGGTGGGCTTTATGGCGGTTTTGCGATTTGTAGGATTGGCTCAGGCCACAAGTGACATCGCCTGCTCCAATGCGCGGTTCTTCAAGGCCGCACCGGTCCCAAACCAGGCGGAATCCAACCGGTGGTCCACAGTCTTGGCCCTGCGTTGGTGATCGATGAATTCCGTCACAGCATTCAGCAACCCATAGGCCGTGCCTTCAGATGAAGCCAAAGTGGCTCCCATGCCCTCTCCTTCATAGAGGGATAGTGCTTTGGCCATGGATCGCTCGTTAGTTTTACCAACACCACTCCCGGAATCATCGGTGAATACCTTCAGGAAGTAGTTCCTGGCCTCAGCAGTCTTCACCTTTCGCTCACTTAGGGTCTTCAGGCCATACATGAATTGGTCCCAGCCTGAGACCGAGATTCCGAGCTGTTTCTTCACCAAATCAGCATCGAAGGCAGTGTTGTGCTTAACCTTCACGGCGTTGGCCGTTGAGCCTTTCAGGGCGACCGCTAGAGTGTTATTGCACACCACACGGATACTGGTGAACTGAGCAGTGGTTGCCATAGTGCCGTCGCAGGCCGTGGCCAATAGCACGTAGGCATTAGTCTGGTCGTTGCCTTTGAGCATGCCAGATTGACCAGTGCGGGCCAGTGCCCACATCTTGCGACCACCTTTCAGCACACCGGCGGTTTCCAGCTCAAAACCAGACACCTCTGTCAGGTCCCTGTAGAACTCCAGGATTTCCTCAGGCTGGACCACTTTGAATCGATTACCAACGACCGATAACGGCGCCTTTGTATCCGAGCGGTAAAGTACTTTGGAATCTGGGTAGGAGAGGATCTCCCCGAGTGGTCCACCCGAGTTCGCCACGAAGCGAACCGGGCTTTCCTTTATCGTCCAGTCCAAACCGGCTTGCTTTGCCCAGACCTCCAAGGGCTGATTGGACGTCAGTTCATTCCCCAGGCCATGCCAAGGGGTTTGGCCTACGTAGGCCATTTGTTCGATGAGGTGAGCCATGCTTGTGCTCCTTAGAAATTTATTATGAAAATTAAAGACTTTCCCGTGGAAGTGATCTTTTCACCCGAGGGAGACCGACCGCGCCCTTGGGAAGTGGAGTTATCGCCCGGGGGAGCCAGGGTCATCGCTGAAGGAGTAGCCGCAGTCGAGGCAACGGTAGTTGTCGAGCACCCGTTCATCCAGAACGTCGCCGAGAATTACGCCAGCGGAAGCGCCCGTCGCGCCCCCCAGCAGAGCGCCAATGACGGCACCGCCGATACCGCCCACGGTCGCACCGACGGGACCGGCAACGATCCCAAGGGCAGCGCCCGCTTGGGCACCAGCTGTGGCAGCCGCATAACCACCATAGGTACCGGCAGAAGCACCGACCACACCGGCAGTTTTCTTGCCGTAGTTATTCCTGCCAATACGCCCTGACAGGCAGTTGGGGCATTTTTCAGACATCGGGAATTACCTCTGTGAATTGGGAGGGAAGGCATTGTTATTGCCGTGGTTCACAGGAGTGATATAGGTCCGAAAACTTTTGGGATGGGCAGTTTCACTGCTACGACTGCTACGCGTAGCGGTCGTAGCAGTGGTTCGAGCCTTTTTATTCTTTTCCTTTTTCTCTTAACTCTGAGCTACCTGACCTTCCTGGAATACTCTGGAATATCTTTGGAATAACAATGCGTTACGAACGTATGCCGATTTATGCTTTTACTCAGATTGTTGAGGAGGCATTCCATGACCAGTACATCCAAACGAAAAATTCGATTCATTCGGCTGAAAGCGGTGATCGAAAAAACCGGCCTGTCTCGCGCATCAATCTATAACCGGCTCAAGAAGAGCTCCAAGTACTACGACGCAGCTTTTCCGAAACAAATCCGGATCGGAGGTGGAGCAGTGGCGTGGATCGAAGATGAGATCGAAGTTTGGATGGAGCTCCAGATTGAGAAATCAAGATGTAAATGACCTCACAAAATAAGGGTGATGCCTATGCAACAGAATGAAAAATTTCCGAGACGCTTGGCCGCAATACCGGGGCAGCAAACTTTGTTTGAACGTTACAGCGGACTACCAGACCTGTCGCGGTTGGGCCTGATCGGAGATGCCGTCAATGAGGCGCTCAAAGAGGTACAAGCTCCTCCTCCCTTAACACTACTTGTATGTCTTGTTGCGGCCTCAACTGCGACTCAATCCCTGTACGACGTTGAACGACCAGCGGGAGGGCAAACATCCCTGTCGCTTTATGGACTATTGATCGCCGACTCTGGCGAGAGGAAATCAAGCTTAATCAATTACTTCTTTAAACCAATTCAAGAGGCAGAGATAGCGGCGGAAAAGGAGCACCAAAAACGGATATTACAGTGGCAACGAGACTTCCAGATTTGGGAGATTCACCGCAAGGAGTTGAAAAAAAGACTCAGCAAAGCAATCGAACGCGACATTGTCCTAGCCATGAATGAGGAGAATACAGATGACTAGCCCAAAGACTGAAAAAGTTCGTCATCTTTACTACGACCACCTGCAAAATGAACCACCCAAACCGCGAGGGCGCCAGACGATCTACGACGACACAACTGTGCAGGGCTTACTTAAGGGAATGCATCAGAACACAAAAAACGTTTGCGTCCTGGCCGACGAGGGAACGGGTACCCTCAACCAGTTGGTCACTCCTGGGATGTCAGCACTGAACTCTTCTTGGAGTGGAATGCCCATTAAAGTCGAACGAAAAACCTCTGAGTCCTTCACTCTCAGCGGGCAGCGGATGGCTTTCCTGCTCTCAATTCAGCCCGGCCCATTCCAAGAATATCGAGACCGCAAATCTGACCTAGCCAAAGCGGCAGGTTTGTGGGCACGAACCCTAGTGTGCGGACCGCTTTCAACGATAGGTTACAGACAGATATCGCGTGACAAAAAAGCCAGCTCGGGGCCGGCGCAATATTTTACGCGGATCCGCGAGCTGATCGAAAAATCCTTCGCATACGAGGGTGACTGACTATGAAGAACCTCCTGAAATTAGGTGATCGTGCTGCAGACCTATGTGTCGCTATCAGCAACGAAATTGAGGTCAATATGAGGCCTGGCGGTATCTATGCCAATGCAACGGATCACGCATCCAAGCTCATGGAGAATATAGTCCGGGTGGCGGGGATATTACACGCTGTGAACAACGAGAACGGTGATATCAGCTATGAAACGTTGGATGCCGCCGTTCATATATGCGTATTTTTCTCAAATGAATACATGATGATTTTCGATCACACCCCGAGTCACGTCGTCAATGCCATGATTCTTAACGATTGGCTAACAAGTAATGTCCGTAGCCGAAATCAGCGATATATCCCAAAGAGACACACCAGGCAGTACTGTCCTTCAGCAGTGAGGAAACCGGCGCAATTCAGGGACGCGCTAGAATACCTTGAATGTAGCGGATACATTCGAGTTTTCGTTGATGAGAAGAACAGGCATCTAATCGACACGATGCCTAATCTTCCAGCATAAAGAGGACGCCTAATTTAACGGTCTGAATTTCCCGGAATTCAGGCCGTATCATCAGTAAACAAGCGAATTCAATTCTGGTACTTATTCTATTACGTTATTAGAAGATACATAAATAAATAGATAGAGAGAGACAGAGATAATATGACATACGTACACGAATCATTAGACACCATCAAGGATCTAGATGATATAGCAACACTATCAAAAAAGATCGCCAAAGGAGAATCATTATCACGACCAAGCAAACGAGAGATAGTAAGACTTCTGGGTATCTCAGAGGAGGGATTATCTATTGACGCCCCACTCTATGGGATGAACCCCTATGTAGAGGCATTCTTTTCAGCAAAAACTTCAACTATATCACCATTTGTTATAGATCAGGATGTAAAAAAACTTCTTTCAGGAAACTTAGATGACAATAAATTTTTCAACGACTTTTACCAGTCGTTAAAGGATTACGCCTCGACTAAAGATTTTAAGCGCATTATAAGGCGCAACCGAAAATTAGAGTTAAAAAGAGAAAATAGCTGCTCCAAATATATTGATGCTCATCTAAAAAAGTACGCACGAATTGTAGTTGTTAGAATTGACCTACGTCTAAGGATCGACCCATACAAAGTCAACTTCATTAGTGATTTACTTAACGACATGACAGGATTTTGGAGCCGACTCCGCAGAGATTTGAGAGAGTCTAAAAAAATACCTAATCCGGAAGGCTTTATAGGGAAACTGGAGCATGGACATTATCGTGGTTATCATTTTCACGTTATGCTTTTTTTCGATGGATCAAAGCATCAGAAACACGTCACCTTAGCCAAAATGATTGGAGAACACTGGAAACACGAGGTAACAAAGGGTCAAGGAGGATACCACAATTGCAACGCAACCGACCCTTCGGGCTATAAATATTATGGAATTGGACGTGTAGAGCACTGGGATCTCGACAAAATCGACAATCTTAAATTCGCGGCCTACTATTTAGCAAAAACAGACTACTCTTTGAATGCTTTGAACAATCAAGGCCATCGGACTTTCTTTCGAGGAATGATGCCAAAAGAAAAAGATAAACGTGGCAGAAAAAGGAAAAAATGACTACCTATTTAATATAGAAGTCCAGGACCCAAAATTTAATCAGGAAATAAGCCTAGTTCCTTATAAACTCACTAATGTGTTTCGAGATTGCTCCCCATTTTTTGGTCGTAAAAACACTCAATTCTTTTTCCACCCAAACCCAAAAGGCTCCAGCATCTTGGCGCCTATTTTCAAAAGCTTCATCAAATTCTGGGCAAGCATTTTTTTGAGCATAATACGACCGGTTGCGGTTGTGTAAACTCGCGTCATGGTCGATTTCTACCAACCTATTAACGATATCTAATAGATTTATCCGTCCATCCTTAGAATCACCAAATATTCCCTTTCGGTAAGCTGACCAAGTGCCGACTGCGATATCAAAGGCACTCTTCAACTTTTGCTTGTTTCTTATGCGCAAGTATACGGAAAGCTCTTCCTTGATTATTTCTTTTGAGATTCCTTTTCTATCGCCTTCTTCGTTATAGGCCTTATATTCAAAAGCAATCCTATTCAAATCTTTCACTGACCTACTAACCCAATCGCTTGAAAGTATATCTTTTAACTGCCTTTTACTAAAATACGATCCACCGGATAAAATATCAGCCTCTCGTTCTGCGACCCACAAGTCTGCGAGAGTGACATCGAAGGACATCTCATCTAATAACTTTACCGAACCTCCAGGCTGTTCTCCCACCTTAAACTCCGAGAAAACATACAGTTGTTTCGATGAGTAATACCGATTACCGAATGACCGAACACTAAAAGAGTCAGTGTTTCCTCTCGTAATTACAGGCATTGGGGCTGTTATTTCAATCGAAGTTCTTTTCTCGTCACCATCACTGTAATTAACATTAACAATAACTTTATTATAACTCGCGTCTGCAACTCCCTCAGACCACGATACTCTCGCTTTGCCGTTTTTCTCAATATCCGTGAGTGTGGAGGCTTCTAATTTAATCAGGGGATTGAACACGTCCAATGCGCAGTAAGTGCAAGTAATAACCTTACCTTGTCGATCAAGGTAAAGAGTCTTCATATAAACTCGGTAGTGTGGAGGACAATACGTCCACACGCCTGTCTTCGCCTCAGCCAATGCATCGAAGAAACTACCTTTTTCTTCGTCCCATAATTTCTTGAGATATTCAACGTCAGCCAGATCTTCCTGGCTCTTATAGCTTGGATCACCCGCTGACGAATGCACTGTTCAATTACCTATGCCGATGTGAAAGAGTTTCCGTATATGAGCGCCCAGCAAATCCCAAGCTTCTTTCTTTTCAGGGCCATAACTGTGACGCTGGTACACTCGTTTCACTTTATTCTCTTCAGTATGGTTGAGGCAACGTTCAGCCACCTCGGGTATCACTCCCTGCGCGGTCATTATTGTTGCCCCTGTTCGCCGGAGATCATGTGGGGTCCACTTTCCACCCGAAAGAACGAGTGCTTGAGCTTTTGAGCTTCGCCCCTTATTTGGCTCTTTACCGGTGGGAAGCTGTCGATCACGAATTTGCTTAGTGATTGATTTGGGACAGACTGGGCCGGTATCGGATGAGTTCGGATAACACCATCGAGAATCCCCGGATAGCTTTTCCAAGTCTTTAAACCAAGCCACAGCGAAACTGGATAAAGCAATCTCGTGCGGCTTACCATTCTTACTGTTTTCCGCAGGAATCTTCCAAACTCCCTGTTTTAAATCCACATCGACCCACTTCGCTTTAATCAGCTCACCGATTCTGCAACAGGTTGTCAGCATGATCCAGATAGCGATTGAGGTGGAAGGCAGCATTTGCGCATCGGGAATCTGGTTAGCCAATGCTTTTATTTCATCATCAGTCAGCACCCTGTCGCGCTCTACCTCTTTGCCTCCAATTTTTGACTTTCGGATACTGGCTGTGGGGTCGTACTCGATCAAATCTCGATCAACTGCAAAACGAAACATCTGCCGGATTAGGCTCAGTGTTAGCTTCGCCATGCGGGTCACACCGCGACTAAGCTGCGCATCGACGACCTCTGTGACATTACCCTTTTTGACGTCTTCAACCGCAAGCTGACCAATTTTAGGAAGCACGTCCTTTTCAAAGAGCCTACGAACCTCTGCACCGCCATCTTTCCGGTTTTTAAGGTCAATATCCGCCCAATGTTCGAAAAGCTCTTTCACTGTCTTACGGGCGGCCTGGCGTGCCTTTTCTGCTTCTGCGGCCTCTCGCTCAGCCAGCAGCCTGGCCATCTCCGCCTCATGTGCGGCCTTACGTGCATCTTCCTCCGCTTCCAAATACTCCCTCAAATCCCGAATGCCAGCCTGATATAAGCGAGATAGCTCACCGGCCTTCGTTCGCGCTTCGCGCAAGGTTAAGCCATCTTTACCTGACTGGTCGTAGTTGCCTACAGGGAGGAAAACCCGTTCACCTTGCGAATTGGTATATCGGAAGTAAAACAGCCTATCTCCGCTTTTCAGAATACGAGCCATAAAACGCCCACAGCCTCTTGGAGCATCCTCAGTCAACCAGACAGACTTGCCTGGCTTGGAGTTCATCTGCTTATCTGTAATCGTTCCCATTACCATCCACTTAGTTGAGGCCGGATTCTCGTCACCGTTTGGTCACCGTTTCTCGATCGCTTAAACTGGATGGTATTGGATTCCGTTAGAAAACACAAAATGGAAAAATCAATTAAATCAGCGAGAAAGGCTTTTGGGGTGGATTGGATTAGACCCTATTGGATGGCCATGTACCTTTATGGGGTGCAAGGGGTCGTAGGTTCAAATCCTACCGTCCCGACCAGATTCCGACAAAAAGCCCGGGCCGAAAGGTCCGGGCTTTTTGTTATAGGCACTTACTCGGCAAACGAACCCGTAAATTCAATTTTGCCGCGCGCGAGACGCAACCTGCCCTTTCGCTCAAGCTCTTTGAGCAGCCTGCTTATCACCTCTCTCGCTGTGCCGAGCTCAATGGCAAGCTCCTGGTGGGTGATGGTGATTGCGCGGTGCCCGGCTCTTGCCTCAAGCCAGTGAAGAAGTCGTTCGTCCATTCGCCTGAACGCAACCTCCTCCACCAGCAGCATCAGATCGTTCAGGCGGCGACCGTAAGACTCCATTATGCCCAGCCGGAAATCGGCGGACTGGTCCATGAGCCGATCGAACAACCCCCTGGGCACCATCAACACTTTGGCATCCTCCTCAACCACGGCCTCTGCGCGAAAGCCGTCACCGGTCATCAGGCACCCGATCGAGAGCGTGCAAATGTCATCCGCGCCCATCCGGTACAGGACGATGCTATTCCCCGACAGCCCTGTCATCTGAACCTTTACACTGCCATGGAGCACCAGTGGAAGGCCCTGACACGGATCTCCCGCTCTAAAAAGCACCTTTCCATGCTCAAATTGAATCGCCTGCAGTCCGTTCAGAGCGTCCCGCCGAAGGGATTCCGGCAATGTTTCAAGAATGCTGTGTTGCAACGTCAGTTTTTCCATAGTTAACGAGACTAGCTTATCCAGTGCTTTTCCTTGTGTGACTTTATCACTGAACAGCCCGGGAGCAGGCGTTAGAGTGGCCTTACTGCCTCAAATCAACCAAGGAGAATGGATCATGAGCATCAATATGGGATCTGCGGACCGTATCATACGCGCCATTGTCGGCATTGTACTTCTGGCGCTCGTATTTGTGGGCCCACAAACCGCCTGGGGCTGGATTGGCATCGTTCCTCTGGCCACTGCCGCAGTGGGCAACTGCCCCGCCTATTCAATTCTGGGCATCAAGACCTGCAAGAAGCAATAAACCTGCAGGCATAAAAAAACCGGGGCAGCTTCTCGCTATCCCGTTTTTTCTTCAAAGCTTCGGAAGCATTATTTGACCGGCGCGTTGAGAACCTCGAGCACCTCTTCCAGCTCTGTAATCATCTGCCGGATCAGCTGCTTGTACTGGGAGGTATCGTCTTTCACCTCGTGACTGCTCAGCTTCTGCTTCGCGCCACCGATAGTGTAGCCCTGGTCATAGAGAAGGCTACGAATCTGGCGGATGGTAATAACGTCCGCCCGTTGATAGTACCGACGGTTGCCCCGACGCTTTACCGGCGACAGCTGCGGAAACTCCTGCTCCCAATACCGCAGGACGTGTGCTTTCACAGCACACAGCTCCGCTACTTCACCAATGGTGAAATAACGCTTCCCCGGAATGGTGGGAAGTTCGTTGTTATGACTGGGTTCCAGCATACGCTTCTACTTTTTGCTTTAGTTTTTGTCCCGGGCGAAACGTAACGACACGCCGTGCACTGATCGGAATCTCTTCACCGGTTTTCGGGTTCCGTCCCGGCCGCTGCTTCTTGTCCCGCAGATCGAAGTTACCGAAACCCGACAGCTTCACCTGCTCGTTGTGGCTGAGAGCGCCTCTGATCTCATCGAAAAAAGCTTCTACCATTTCCTTGGCTTCGCGTTTGTTCAGGCCCAATTCCTCGTACAACCGCTCCGCCATTTCCGCTTTCGTCAAAGCCGCCATCTCTCAACTCCTCAGTGTTGCCCCCAGCTCTTCTTTCAATGCGTCGATCACACCGTTGAAGAGCGAATGCACTTCATCCTCGTTCAATGTACGTTCGGGGTGCTGCCAGAACAGACTCAGAGCCAGGCTTCGGTTACCCTCACCCAGACTCTCGCCCTCATAGACATCGAACGCACGCAACGCTGTCAGCTGCTCGCCGGCATGCTTTCTCGCTACACGCTCCACATCGGCGAACGCTACCTCGCTTCCGATAATAATAGCCAAATCCCGACGAACTTCCGGGAATTTTGAAATTTCTTTGAAATTAGGCACATATCCGGTAACGATTGAATTCAAGAATAGCTCAAACATCAGGATCGTGCCATTAAGTTCAAGATTTTTCTGAACTTGTGGATGCAGAGTCCCCAGCCAGCCCACGTGCTCGCCGTCGCGCATGAGTTCTGCAGTCTGTCCCGGGTGCAGCGCAGGATGCTGGCTGCCAACAAAATGGATCTCAATGCCCAGCAGACTGAACAGACTCTCCAAATCCCCTTTTACATCAAAGAAATCCGCGGTTCTGCGACCGTTTGCCCAGTTTTCAGGATACTGGCTGCCAACCACCACACCGGCCAACATCGGTTGTTGATCAATCCGCTCGCCCTCCTGGAGGAAGCGCAGACCGGTTTCGAACAGACGTATGCGCGGCTGCTGGCGATTCTGGTTATGGGCCACGGTTTTCAACAAGCCACTCCAGAGGCTGGTACGCATCACCGACAGATCCGAAGAAATCGGATTGGCCAGCGCGATGCCCTGACGATCGGGGTCCACCAGTTGCTGAACCTTAGGATCGACAAAGCTGTAGGTCACCGCCTCCTGGTACCCATGATCCACAAAGAAGTTGCGGATGGCCGATACCGGGCGAACAGCTTCCTGCTCCGGGCGCAGACCGAGTGAGCCCGTAGGCTCGGTTACAGGCAGATTGTTGTAGCCATAAATTCGACCGACTTCCTCGATCAGGTCTTCTTCAATAGAGATGTCCGGGCGGAAGCTGGGCACACTGACACGCCAGCCGTCTTTCAGGAGCTTTTCCACCCGCAGGCCGAGCCTGGTCAGGATCTCCTCGACGGTGGTGCGATCAATTTCCATACCCAGAACATCGTTAAGCCGGCGGGATCGCAGGTCGACAACCCGATCCTCGGGAATATCCTCATCGCTGGCAACTTCGACGATTTCGCCAGGCTCACCACCAACGATGTCCATCAGCAACCGGGTGGCCCGCTCCATCGCATCCCGCGCCAACTTGTAGTCAACACCTCGCTCGAACCGGTGCGATGCGTCAGTGTGCAAACCATAGTGACGAGCCTTGCCCGCCAGCGTAATCGGATCGAAGTAAGCGGATTCCAGCACCAGGTCCCGCGTTTTCGGACTGACTCCGGAATGCTCACCGCCCATGACACCGGCAATGGCAATCGGCTTCTCATGATCCGCGATCACCAGCGTTCCCTGGGTGAGCTCGACCTCCTGACCATCCAGCAGAACGAGCTTTTCACCAATTCGCGCCATGCGGACAACGATCCCGCCCTGGATTTCGTCACGATCGAAGGCGTGCATGGGCTGGCCTAGTTCCAGCATGACGTAGTTGGTGACATCCACGGCGGCATCAATGGAGCGAATACCTGAACGGCGAAGCTTTTCCTGCATCCACAGGGGCGATTCCGCCTGCAGGTTCACATTGCGCAGAATACGGCCAAGGTACCGCGGGCAGCCTGCCGGCGCCTCCACCCGGATATCAGGCACTTCAGAGTGCACCGATTCCACGGGCTCGATTGCCGGGCTGTTGACCAGCATGCTGTTCAGAACACCCACTTCACGGGCGATACCCTTGATAGACAGGCAATCGGCGCGATTCGGAGTCAGATCCACATCAATGGTGACATCGTTCAGCTTCAGGTAATCGGCCACGTCCTGCCCCACCGGTGCGTCCGCCGGGAGCTCCATCAGGCCATCGTGATTATCGGAGAGCCCAAGCTCTGACTCGGAACAAAGCATGCCCTCAGAAGGCTGACCGCGAAGCTTGGCCTTCTTGATTTTGAAATCACCGGGCAGAACCGCCCCCACCACGGCAAAAGGAACCTTCATACCTTCACGGACATTGGGAGCGCCACAGACCACCTGAACCTCGGAGGCACCATCACTGACCTGGCAAACCCGCAGCTTGTCTGCATCAGGATGTGGCCCTACTGACTGAACTTCTCCAACGACCACGCCGCTGAATTGACCGGCCACCGGCTCGAAACCGTCCACTTCCAGACCTGCCATGGTGATCTGGTCCATTAATTCCTGGGTATCGATTTGCGGGTTAACCCACTCGCGCAGCCACTGTTCACTGAATTTCATGGTTATTGCCTTGTCCTGATGCGGTTATGCCTGTTTGATTGGATGCCGTGATCTTGCCGGTTAACGGAACTGGCGCAGGAAGCGCAGATCATTTTCGAAAAACATACGCAGATCGTTCACGCCGTAGCGAAGCATGGCCAGGCGCTCTACCCCCAGACCGAATGCGAAGCCACGGTATTCCTCGGCATCGATTCCGCAATATTCAAACACCTTGGGATGCACCATTCCGCAACCCATGACTTCAAGCCACTTGATGCTGCCATCGGCTTCCCGACCCCATTCAATGTCCACTTCTGCGGAGGGCTCCGTAAACGGGAAATAGGAGGGCCGAAAGCGGACCTGAAGGTCCCGCTCAAAGAACACTCGCAGGAATTCTTCAACAGTACTTTTGAGATCCGCGAAGCTGACATTTTTCTCGACCAGCAACCCCTCCACCTGGTGGAACATGGGGGTGTGCGTCATATCCGAATCACAGCGGTAAACCCGGCCCGGGCAGATCATCCGGAATGGTGGCTTGCCCGCTTCCATGGTTCGAATCTGTACCGGCGAAGTGTGAGTTCGCAGCAGGGTGCCCGGGTTAAAATAGAACGTATCGTGCATCGCGCGAGCAGGGTGATGGCCAGGGATGTTGAGGGCCTCGAAGTTGTGGTAATCGTCTTCGATCTCGGGCCCCTGCTCGACGGTATAGCCGGCCCGGGCGAAGAAATGCTCGATCCGCTGGAGGGTGCGGGTAACCGGGTGCAATCCACCCAGGTCCTGACCACGGCCAGGCAGAGTCACATCAATGGATTCACTGGCAAGTTTCTGCTCGATGGCGGCACGTTCAAGATCGCTTCGCCGGGCATTGATGGCTTCTTCGACCTGCCCCTTGGCTTCATTGATTTTCTGGCCGGCGGCAGGGCGCTCCTCAGCAGAAAGCTTGCCCAGAGTTTTCGCCTGCTGGGTAATCACACCCTTCTTGCCAAGATACTCAACACGAATTTGATCAAGTGCCTGCAGGCTGTCGGCGCTATCAACTGCTGCCAGCCCGTCCTGAACCAGTTGCTCCAGGTTTTCCATTGACCCTGCTCCAAACCAGAAATGGAAGTGCTTAAAAACGTAACTTCAAAAACAAAAATAGGGGAAGAGCGTGCCCTTCCCCTATCAGGAGGCGCCGTCATGAAATCATGAGACGCCCATATCGATCAGCAATCGATGAAAGAGCTAAGCGATCACAGGGACGCTTTGGCCTTCTCAACAACAGCGGCAAACGCCTGCTGCTCGTTCATGGCCAGATCGGCCAGAACCTTACGATCGATTTCAACGTTAGCCTTTTTCAGACCAGCGATCAGACGGCTGTAAGACAGACCGTTAGCGCGGGCACCAGCATTGATACGGGCAATCCACAGAGCGCGGAAAGCACGCTTGCGGTTACGACGGTCACGGTAGGCGTACTGACCGGCCTTGATAACCGCTTGCTTGGCTACACGGAATACCCGGCTACGAGCGCCGTAGTAACCTTTGGCCTGATTGAGAATCTTTTTGTGACGACGGCGTGCGACCACACCACGTTTTACACGAGCCATACTTTAATCCTTCTACCTGTACTTTCTAAGGAATGATACTCGCGGCTGGATCAGCACGCGGTCATACGCTTGATAGATGCAACATCCGACTTGGCGATGAGCTTGGTGCCGCGCAGCTGACGCTTACGCTTCGGGCTCTTCTTGGTCAGGATGTGACTGGTGAAGGACTGCTTGTGCTTGAAGCCGGTGGCGGTTTTCTTGAACCGCTTGGTGGCTCCGCTTTTGGTTTTCATCTTAGGCATTTTTTAAAACTCCGCATTCTATTTTTAAATAAACAATAATGTGCCCCTGAACGACAAATCCCCCGCATGCGCGGGGGACAAGCACCCGATCAGGTTCACTTCTTCTTGCGGGGCGCCACAACCATGGTCATCTGCCGGCCTTCCATTTTCGGCCGCATCTCTACCTGG
Source organism: Marinobacter sp. CP1 (assembly GCF_001266795.1). NCBI lineage: Bacteria > Pseudomonadati > Pseudomonadota > Gammaproteobacteria > Pseudomonadales > Marinobacteraceae > Marinobacter > Marinobacter sp. CP1. Next base: position 3,545,645 of record NZ_CP011929.1, on the reverse strand, counting down.
GCAAGCTCTTCAATATCTGCTTCTATGCGCTGCATGAGCTGCATACCAATTTCCTGGTGTGCCATCTCACGGCCACGGAAGCGGATAGTGATTTTGCCGCGGTCCCCGTTTTCAAGGAAACGTACCAGGTTGCGTAGTTTGACCTGATAATCCCCTTCTTCAGTTCCTGGACGGAACTTAAGCTCTTTGACCTGCGTCTGCTTCTGCTTTTTCTTGGCAGCCGCCTTGGCCTTCTTCTCGTCGAAGATTTTCTTGCCGTAGTCCATTATCTTACAGACGATCGGATCGGAATCCGTAACCTGGACCAGGTCAAGAGATGCCTCTTCTGCTTGCTTGAGAGCATCCTCTATTGGTACTACACCGACCTGATTGCCTTCTGCGTCAATCAGTCGGACTTCGGTTGCGTCAATATTCTCATTGATAGGCGCCTTTGGTGTGCGCCCACCCCGATTCGCTCGCTGTTTAATAATCAGATCTCCGTCTTTGTTTTGCCCTTGCGTTCAACATCTTCACTTAAGAATTGCTCAAACGCTTCAAGCGATAAAGTTCCCAAATCTTCGCCCTTGCGGGTTCTCACCGCAACGGCGTTGTTGTCGACTTCTTTGTCACCGACAACGACAAGGTAGGGAACCTTGTTAAGAGTATGCTCGCGGATTTTAAAGCCGATCTTCTCGTTTCTCAAGTCAGCATTAACCCTATAGCCCAAAGAATCCCACTTTTTCGCCAGATTCTGACAATAATCACGCTGATTATCGGTGATATTGAGGATAGCCACCTGAGTCGGCGCCAGCCAGGTCGGGAATGCACCTTCGTATTCCTCGATCAGGATACCAATAAAACGTTCAAAGGATCCCAATACCGCCCTGTGCAGCATGACCGGGGTCTTCCGCTCGGAATTATCGGCAACATACTGCGCACCCAGACGACCCGGCATCGAGAAGTCCACCTGAATAGTGCCACACTGCCATACCCGTCCGATACAGTCTTTCAGCGAGAACTCGATTTTGGGTCCGTAGAAGGCGCCTTCGCCTGGCAGCAATTCCCAGTCTACCCCTTCGCGATTCAACGCTTCTTCCAGGGCGGCTTCCGCCTTGTCCCAGACCTCATCGGAGCCAACCCGTTTTTCCGGACGGGTTGAGAGCTTGTACAGGATTTCGGTAAACCCGAAGTCTGTGTAGATCTCGTGCAGCATTTCAATAAATGCCGAGACTTCCTGCTGAATAGAATCTTCTTCGCAGAAAATGTGGGCATCGTCCTGGGTAAAGCCCCGAACACGCATCAGTCCATGCAGCGCCCCGGAGGCCTCGTTCCGGTGGCAGGAGCCGAATTCCGCCAGTCTCAGGGGCAGATCCTTGTAGCTTTTCAGACCCTGGTTGAAGACCTGCACGTGGCAGGGACAGTTCATGGGCTTGATGGCGTAGTCGTGCTTCTCCGACTCGGTGGTGAACATGTCGTCCTTGAACTTGTCCCAGTGCCCTGACTTCTCCCACAGGGTCCGTGACACCACCTGTGGTGTCTTGATCTCCTTGTAGCCATGCTCCTGCTGCTTGCGGCGCATGTATTGCTCAACTTCCTGATACAGCGACCAGCCATCCGGGTGCCAGAAAACCATGCCCGGTGCTTCTTCCTGCATATGGAACAAGCCAAGCTTCTTGCCGACCTTCCGGTGATCCCGCTTCTCGGCCTCTTCCAGACGGTGCAAATAGGCTTTGAGATCTTTCTTGTTACCCCAGGCGGTTCCGTACACGCGCTGAAGCTGCTCATTGCTGGTGTCGCCACGCCAATACGCGCCGGCCACCTTGGTCAGTTTGAAGGCCTTCAGCTTGCCGGTGCTGGGAACGTGGGGACCGCGGCACAGGTCGATAAAATCGCCCTGGCTGTAAAATGAAAGGTCCTCATCGCCGGGAATGTCCTGAATGATACGGACCTTGTATTCTTCGCCCATATCCTCAAAGAGCTTGATCGCCTCATCGCGGGACATGATGGAGCGAGAAACCGGCAAGTCCTGTTTGGAGAGCTCTTCCATCCGCTTCTCGATCCGCGCCAGATCCTCATTGGTGAACGGGCGGTCGTACTTGAAGTCGTAGTAGAAGCCATTGTCGATAACCGGGCCAATGGTGACCTGGGCTCCTGGAAACAGTTCCTGGACAGCCATGGCCATCAAGTGCGCCGTAGAATGGCGAATGATATCAACGCCGTCTTCATCACGCTCGGTGACGATTGCCAGCTCGGCATCGTTTTCGATGCGATAACTGGTGTCCACGAGCTGGCCATCCACCTTTCCGGCAAGGGCGGCTTTGGCAAGGCCAGCGCCGATATCGGCGGCGACATCATGAACGGTTACGGGTTCGGCAAAACTGCGATGGCTACCATCGGGCAGGGTTACGACGGGCATGAAAGGCTCCTGTTGGTTACTCAGCGGTGATCTATACCAGAGACCACATGGTGACGGCACGGCGCGATACAAACCGCGGGCCGCTTCGAGGCGAAGTCTAACAGAAAAAAACCCGGCAGGTTAATGCCGGGTTTGCACGGACAGGTGTGGCGTCAGGCTGGCTGGCCGGCGGCTTCCTCCCTGGCCCGCCGACGCAACTGACCAAACGCCAGAAGGCCGAGTAACACCAGAGCAGGAATGAACATCAGCTCTTTTGGCGGCCGTTCCAGGTCAACCTGCACGGCATCGATGGTCCAGCCAAACTGGATGCCAGCATCCTCCGCCGGGCTACCGAAACCAACGAAGTCTACCGCCATCTTTTCGCCATCCGGGCTGAGTTCAAGGCCGGCGTCCATCAGACGTTGCTCGGGCGTGTCGCCAGCGGGAATCTCAAGCCGCACATAGGTGGTCACCTCGTCGCCGTCAATCGTCATCCCGGAAGCCTTCAGGACAATCGGTTTGTCTGCTGGCACATCCTCAACATACTCCATGATCTCGGCGCCGGGCCGATCTGCCGTGGGCGGGTAAACCATATCCCACCAGAAGCCGGGCCGGAACATGGTGAACGTAATCAGCAGCAATAACAGCGATTCCCACTTATAGCTCTTGGTAAACCAGAACCCCTGCGTGGCCGCGGAAAAGACCAGCATCGCAGTGACTGCACTGAAGATCGTAACCAGCAGGTCAAACCATCCGGTCAACCCAATGAGCAACAACTGGGTATTGAAAATAAACATGAACGGGAGGATCGCCGTACGGATGTCGTAGGTGAAGCCCTGGATACCCGTTCGTATGGGATCGGCGCCGGATATGGCAGCGGCGGCATAAGCCGCCAACCCCACGGGCGGCGTATCGTCCGCCAGAATGCCAAAGTAGAACACAAACAGATGCACCGCAATCAGCGGCACGATCAGCCCATTCTGGGCGCCCAGAGTGACGATTACCGGCGCCATCAGCGTGGACACAACGATGTAGTTGGCAGTGGTCGGCAAACCCATGCCGAGGATCAGGCTGATAATGGCCGTGAAGATCAGCATCAGCAGCAGGTTGCCGCCAGACAGGAACTCGACAAATTCGGTCATCACCAGGCCAATACCGGTCAGGGTAACCGTACCCACCACGATACCGGCGGTGGCAGTTGCCACGCCAATACCCACCATGTTTCGGGCACCGGTGGCGAGCGAATGCGCAAGATCAAACACGCCATCCTTGAACGCAGTGAGGAAGTTGCCGTGCTTGTAGAAAAAGGCCTTCAACGGTCGCTGTGTAACAACAATGAAAATCATGAACAGCGTGGCCCAGAACGCCGACAGCTGTGGCGAGAAACGCTCAACAGTAAGGCACCAGACCAGCACTACAACGGGCAGAAGAAAGTACAGCCCGGTCTTTACAGTTGGGCCAACCGGCGGCAATTCGCCCATGTCCTTATCCGGATCGTCTTCCTCGAGTTCCGGAAATCGGGTGGCATAGCCAACCAGGCCGATATAGATCAGCACCAGCAAAGGTGCCAACACCCACATCGCCGCTTCACCGAAAAGCGTTTTCGTCCAGCCGATCCCGTAATACACCACCAGGGTCAGCACACTCAGGCCGATGAGGATAACGACCCAATTCAGCATCCGCTGGGCAAGAGTCGGCTTGTTGAGACGCTCAATGCCCTGCATGTTCAGCTTGCAGGCCTCAAGGTGCACGATATAAATCAGTGCCACATAGGAAATCATCGCAGGGAGGATGGCGTGCTTGATGACCTCCAGGTAGGAGATACCCACATATTCGACCATCAGGAAAGCGGCCGCGCCCATGATGGGAGGTGTCAGCTGGCCGTTGGTTGATGCGGCCACTTCCACTGCGCCGGCCTTGGTAGCCGGAAAACCAACCCGCTTCATCAGCGGAATGGTGAACGTGCCGGTAGTGACGACGTTGGCAATAGACGAACCGGAAATAACGCCGCTTAAACCACTGGAAACCACCGCAGCTTTGGCGGGACCACCACGCATATGCCCCAACATGGCATAGGCGACTTTAATAAAGTAATTACCGGCGCCTGCTCTCTCAAGCAGCGCGCCAAACAACACGAACAGAAAGACGAAGCTCGTGGAAACCCCAAGTGCAACGCCAAACACGCCCTCAGTGCCCAACCACTGGTGCGACGCCAGCTTACTGAGGCTCACGCCTTTATGGGCAATCACATCCGGCATATAGGGGCCGGCAATCGAGTATGTGATGAAGACCGCAGCAACGATAGTCAGCGGGAGCCCGAGCGACCTACGCGTGGCTTCCAGCAAAAGCACGAGACCGATAAGCGCAACCCACAGATCCTGGGTGATCGGCGCGCCGGGCCGCGTTGAAAGCTCTTCGTAAAAAACGTAGAGGTATGAGGCGCAGAAAGCGGCAACAAGCGCCAGAATCCAGTCATAGATGGGGACGATATTTACATGCCGCCCCTTGATCATCGGGAAGGCAGAAAACGCCAGGAAAACGGCAAACGCAAGATGGATCGAGCGCGCTTCCGTGGAATTAAAGATTGCGAAATTGAAGATATAGGGCAGCGGTGACGCAATCCAGAGCTGAAACAACGACCACACCAGGGGAACGATAAAAAGAATAACCGCAGCATATCCGCTGGTCGCCCTGCCCCCGGTTTCAGTCTGCAGGATCTGGTCTACATTACTGCTACCACCAGCACCAGCTCCGTTAGCCGGATCGCTCGTCGCCATAAATTAGTCCCGTACGTAAAAATCAATCTCTGAAAGGGCGTCACAGCGGGCTTGAGCCCGCTGTGACGGAGTGCAGGCAGATCAGTCGATCAGACCAGCTTCTTTGTAGTACTTGGCAGCACCCGGGTGCAGAGGCGCACTCAGGGCATCAGAGACCATTTCTTCCTTGTTCAGGTTGGCAAATGCAGGATGCAGGCGCTTGAAGCTGTCGAAGTTCTCGAAAACAGCCTTCACAACCGCGTAAACAACGTCATCGGGCACATCAGTGGATGACACAAAGGTTGCCGCAACGCCGAAGGTGGTAACGTCATCGTCACTGCCACGATACATACCACCAGGGATGACTGCCTTACGATAGTACGGGTTTTCGTCGATCAGCTTCTGTGTGGCAGCGTTATCAACGTTAACCAGTACACTGTCACAGGAGGTGGTCGCTTCCTTGATTGCACCAGAGGGGTGGCCAACCGTGTAGAAGAAGGCATCAATGTTACCGTCACACAGGGCCTGGGACTGCTCCGCGGCCTTGATTTCGGCAGCCAGTGAGAACTTGTCCAGCGTCCAGCCCATCTCATCCATCAGGACTTCAGCAGTGGCGCGCTGCCCTGAACCGGGGTTGCCGACAGATACCCGCTTGCCTTCCAGGTCTTCAAAGGTTTTGATGCCTGAGCCCTTGCTGGCAACAACAGTGAACGGTTCCGGATGCAGAGAAAAGACCGCGCGGAGATCTTTGTTAGCACCATCATCCTTGAACTGGCTGGTGCCATTGTAGGCATGGTACTGCCAGTCGGACTGGGCAACTGCCAGATCGAGCTCGCCCTGGCGGATGGCATTCAGGTTGTAGACGGAACCACCGGTACTCTCCACAGAGCAGCGAATACCGTGCTCTTTACGGTCCATGTTCACCAGACGACAGATAGCACCGCCAGCCGGGTAATAAACGCCGGTTACACCGCCGGTGCCGATGGTCACGAAGCGCTGCTCCTGGGCGGAAACGGAGGTTGAAGCAGCGCCCAGGCTGACTGCGGCAGCGACAGCGAATGCGGAGGCTTTAAGTTTCAGTGTCATGTGAGTTCTTCCTTTTTTCTGTTCATTGTAATTCGGCGCCCGCTTCGGGAGCGGGCAAGACGTACGATCACCATAAAACATAGACCACTTCACACCATAAATAAAGTATGGATTAGCTCGCTAACCGGTTGACCAGACAACAAAAAAGCCCGCAAAGCGGGCTTTTTTGCAGGTCGGTGCGAATGTTATTTCGCAGCTCGAGCCTTGGCAAGCATCTGATCCGGCCGCAGCAGGAACCGGGCCAGGGCCGGCAACAGCCAGATGGCTCCAACCATGTTCCAGAGGAACATGAAGAACAGCAGGAAGCCCATGTCGGCCTGGAACTTGATTGGCGAGAATATCCAGGTGACAACACCCAGACCCAGAGTCACACCGGTAAACATAACCGCCTTACCAGTGGAGCGCAGGGTCTCGTAGTAAGCCTCCTGAAGCGTTTTGCCTTCAAGCAGGTATTTCTCCAGCTTGCTGTAGATATAAATGCCGTAGTCGACACCTATACCGACACCCAGGGCAATAACCGGCAGGGTCGCCACTTTGATACCAATGCCGGATACCGCCATGATTGCCTCACAGAGGATCGAAGTCAGTCCCAGAGGTATCACGATACACAGCACCGCACGGATCGAACGGAAGGTCGCGAAGCACAGCAAACTCACCACACTGTAAACGAGGATCAGCATCTTATCCTTGGCGCCGGAGATAACCTCGTTAGTAGCGGCCTCGACACCGGCGTTACCCGCCGCTAGCAGGAACCTGTGCTCATCAGTGCTGTTGTTCCCGGCAAACTGTTCGACGCGCTCAACGACGGTTTCCAGAGTTTCTGCCTTGTGGTCCTCAAGGAAGACCAGTACTGGCGTCAGGCTGCAATCAGTGTTGATCAACCCGGCAGGCGCCTCACGAATGGACGCATTGATAATGGTCTGGTTGCGGGAGATCTCATACCACTTCCAGTTGCCCTCGTTCAGAGCCTTGGTCACCATCTTGGAAACATCTGCAAGTGATACCGAAGACTGAACGCCCGGCGTGTTCTGAAGCTCCCACTGCAGAGTATCCATGGCCCGCAGCACATTATACTGCGTGCACTGCTCTTCCGGTGTTTTGACCATCACCACCAATACATCCGCACTGGTCGAGTAATTATTGATGATGTAGGCATTGTCCTTGTTGTAGCGGGAGTCCGCACGAAGCTCAGGCGCACCCTGATCCAGGTCGCCAATCTTCAGGTCCTGCTTGTAATAAAGACCAAGACCGAGACCAATTACAGCAATCAACAACGAAATTGGCGCAACGCCCGGATGGGAGAAGTAGGACAAAACACGCCATTTCCGATCCTGTTTTTCGCCGTGATTCTGCACGTGACGAATACCCCCTTTGGAGATACCGACATAGGACATAATCAATACATGCAAAACCAGGTTGGTGAAGATCACGAACGCCACACCAATACCTGCGGCAACAGCCAGGTCCCGGATAACGTCGATCTCGATAAAGAACAGGGTCAGGAAACCAAAGGCATCCGAAATCAGAGCCAGCATGCCCGGAATGTAAAGAGCACGGAAAGCCAGGCGCGCAGCGGTCACCGCATCAAAGCCCTTGGCAGCTTCAACCGCCATGGCATTCACAATCTGAACGCCGTGACTGATACCAATCGCAAACACCAGGAATGGCACCAGCACCGAATAAGGATCCAGCCCGTAGCCCAGCAGCCGAAGCGTACCCAACTGCAGGAACACTGCAATGATTGAGGTAAAGACAGGAACCAGGGTGCCGGCAATAGCCCGCGAGTACCAGAACAGAAGCAGCGTGGTCAGCAGAATGGTAATCCCTGCAAACCAGGCAATAGAACCAATCCCCTCAATCAGATCGCCGACCTTCTTGGCGAAACCGACTATATGAATCTTGATGTTCGGGTTCTGTTCTTCGTACTTTTCACGAATCTTTTCTTCAAGCTGACGGGAAAATTCGCCGTAGTCCAGAGCCTCACCGGTCTCCGGATTCTTCTCGTACAGCGGCGCGTAAACGATCGTTGATTGGAAGTTATCAGAGATCAGGCGCCCGACTTCGTTGGAACGAAGAACGTTCTGGCGAAGCTTCTCCAGACTGTCCCGGGAGCCGTCATAGCCGTCCGGTATGACAGTGCCACCCTGAAAACCCTGTTCGGTAACCTCAACCCAGCGGACATTCGACGTCCAGAGGGATTTGAGACCCGAACGATCCACGCCGTTGAGATAAAAAACCTCGTCGGTGATCTGCTTCAGGGTTTCCATGTACTCTTGGGTGAAAATATCGCCCTCTTCTACCTCGACGGCGATACGAACGAAGTTACCGAGGTTTTCAAGATCATCCCGGTGCTCAAGCATATTTACAATGTAGGGATGCTCAAGCGGAATCATTCGCTCGAAGCTGGCATCCGGCTGGATCTTGACGGCGTTATACCCCAGAAACAGCGTCAACACGGCGAAGACGACGAGAATGATTGGCCGATTATTGAAGATCAGCCTTTCGAGAAAGGGTTCGGCCTTGGGCGTGGTCAGATAGTGCTCGCCCTTGTCATGCTTAGGGTTGGACATTCAAAAGCCCCTCTATTATTCGTTCGGTTGTTGCCACATCAGGGCGTTATTGAAGGTTTCTTCCACGGGCGTCTGTGATTTTTACGCCACCTTCGCCGACAATCAGCAGGTCTGTTCCTGAGATAGGCACCGCGCTCATGACACCTTCACGATCACTTCTGAAATGCTCGCGGAAGGTTTCGGCGCCATTGGTGCTCATCAGTACCGCACCACTATTACCTACCAGGGTGATACGACCATCTTCCGAAACGACGCCGTCGTTGAGCGTAGCCCCAGCTGAATTGGGGACCATCCGCCAGCTTCTGCCGAGGTCTGAAGAGAACAGCATGTTGCCACGAAGGCCGAAGGCGAGCATCTCGTTCACCCGGCCTGTACCGATGACACCGAACAGGGAGCCTTCATAAGGCGCCTCACGGCGCTCAAAGGTCTCACCACCGTCTACAGAGACATGTATCTGACCGGCTTCACCAACGACCACCAGTGCACCACCCGTGATCCGGGTAATGCCATTGAGATGGAAGTTCTGCCGGTTATCAATTCTTGGCGCCCAGTCTTTCCAGGTCTCACCACCGTCCATGGTGCGCAGGAACATACCGTAAGCGCCTACCACAAAACCGCGGTTCTCGTTTTCAAACCAGACATCCAGCAGCGGGTTAACTGGACCAATGTCCATATCCGCCTGAATGTTCTCGAGGGCAAAGTAAAGGTCGTCCAGTGCCCACTCGAGATCCTCTTTCTCTTCTTCGGGCGCTTCTTCGATGCGCTCCTCCATGGCGGCAATCTGCTCTTCCCGGCTCTCAATGGCCAGTTCCATGGCGCGGATACCGTCAATCTGAAGGTCCCAGGTGGCCCCGGCGTCGCTGGTATGGAGGACAACGCCGCTGTGGCCCACGGCCCAGCCATGGCTGTCGGAGCCAAAATCGATCCCTGTCAGGGTCACAGAAACAGGTACCTCACCCTGAACCCAGGTTTTCCCCTCATCATCCGAGTAGATGATATGGCCGCGTTCTCCCACGGCCACAATGCGATCCCCAACCCGGGTCGCATCGGTGAGAAGATTTTCCGGGGCCAGATCCGTCGGCCGGGCCGGGGTTTCGATGATATCTGCAAGCGCAAACGCTGCAGGGGCAGACCAGACCATGGAAAGTCCAAGGCAGGCAGCGCCCAGAGTCTTGCACATCAACCTTTTAGCCATTCAGATTGCCTATTATGTTGTATTGAACTGTGTCTCTGACCGGCAAAGCCGGGAATAACTGTAAACATACCGGCAACCTTACGATTGCCGGTATGTCGGGTCGCCACTTCCTGTGGGCGGGGACGCATCCCTCGGCCAACAGTGCGTTAGCGAACACTCCTGCGGCGCAGGGAAGCCGGCGAGAAGTAACGCTTGTTCGGGACCTCATTGGTGAACACGCGGGTATTGGCCTCTTCTGTGTCCAAACCGAGTACATGATAACGACGGGCCTGAAGGTCATGATAGACGTCAAGAACCGTCCACACACCTGGAAGTTCATAATAATTTTTCGGCAGCCCCATCGTGACACGCCAGAGTTCGCCGCGACCGTCGTATTGATCCAGCAGAACCGTGTTCCAGCTGTCCTCGTCGATATAGAAGCGGCGCTTGCCATAGATATGGCGCTCACCGTCTTTCAGTGTGGCTTCTACCACGTGCACACGGTGAAGCTCCCAGCGGGTGAGGTCCGGATTCAGATGGGAGATACCGAGGATTTCCTCGTAAGGAAGACCTTTTTCCCCAATTCGGTAATTGTTGTAGGGGATGTAGATTTCCCGCTTGCCTTCGTAATTCCAGTTATAGCGATCCAGGGCCCCGTTGAAGATATCGGTATCATCTGCGGTCCGGAGGTTGTCAGCCGCTGCAATCGGGGAGTCGTACCCCAGGTTTGGCGCCCGACGTACCCGACGCTGACCGGCGTTGTAGCCCCAACCATTCCGGGGATTGATGATCTGATTCAGGGTCTCATGAATCAGAATGGCGCCACCGGCAAGGCGGGGTGGTGACTGGGTAAACGACAGGTAGTAGAAGATCACGTTATCCAGATCTTCTTCACCGCCTTCCGGGTTGTAGTAGTTGAAGAAGGCTTCCTGTTGAGAGGTAACCAGCGAGTAGTCACCGTTGGTCTGGACTGCCACCTCACTGGAGCGACGGGTTATATTCACGCCCCGCCAGCGGGTCAGGTGGTTCCAGACCGCCTGCCAGGCCTTCTGCTCGTCATTGCCGTGCAGGATCGGGAATGGGTAACCGCCAAAGGCTCCGTCCAGGCCTTCGCCCTGGCCAACAATCTCCGCGCTTACCGCGTTTTCACGGGTATTCTCAGCCACCCAATCAGGGACCGCATGGGTACGACGGGACTGGTAAACGGGCACACGGAATGTGGTCGGGTAGGTTTCGAGCATCGCCTTCACACCGTCAGTGAGGTACTCCTCATACTGATCCATGTTGGCAGGCGTAATGGTAAAAAGGACTTCATCATCCGGGAACGGATTAATGTGGTGCTGTCCGCTGCCCTCATAGCCGGGAGGCGGTTCTGTCAGCCCTCCGGTCCAGGCCGGGATGGTGCCGGCACTGTTGCCGGCCTTGGGCGAGCCAAAGGGTGTCAACTCCTGGCCCAGACGGGCCGCTTCACTGGCGGAGACCGCCGCCCACGCAGGCGCTGATGCCACGGAGAAAGCCAGCAGGCCGCCGAGAATCGCATTTTTGTTATACATCATTGTGAAACCTTAAGTGCGTCTGGAAGCCTCTGCGGAGGCTTTTTTATTGTCGTCTGATGGAATTACAGACCTTACTCCAGATTACCCGATCCCAGACTAAAGTCTATCGACCGAAAGTGCGATTTTGTATCTGGCTTCACTCCGCGAGGCTCTTGTGCACCACCTCATAAACATCCCGGGACAATCCGGATTTGTCGCGAATACGCTCCAGGGCAGATTTCATCTGAGCGCTGTACGCGGGCGCAAACTTTCTCCATCGGGTAAGCGGCGTCACCAGGCGCGCAGCAATCTGCGGGTTGCTGTCGTCCAGGCGGCAGACCTGATCCGCCAGGAATTCATAACCAGAACCGTCAGGCTTGTGGAAAGCAGCCAGATTCTGACCCGCAAACGCACCCACCACAGAGCGAATCTTGTTGGGGTTTTTCCAGTCGAACGCCGGATGCTCCAGAAGCTTACGGATGTCCGCCAACTGCCCGGCCTGATCACTGGACGCCTGCACAGAGAACCACTGTTCAACAACCTGCGGATCTTCCTGGAACCGATCATAGAAGTGATCAAGCGCCTGCCGGCGATCAGCCTCAAAGCCCGAATTGACGAGCGCACGCAAAGCACCCATGCGATCGGTCATATTGTCAGCAGCGTTCAACTGGCTCACAGCCAGGCCCCGACCCTCCTCGTCATCAATCATCAGCAACCAGGCCAAAGCGGTATTGCGCAGGCTACGACGGGCAATGGCCTCCGGCGTCACCTCGTAGGGACCACTGTTCTGTTGGCGCTGGTAGCAATCAATCAGCTCGCCTTTCAGGGCACCGGCCAGGTGCCGCAGCACTGAGTCACGAGCCCGGTGAATGGCTGGCACATCGGCGTTTTCGGTAAGCTCAATCAGGTACGCTTCCGAAGGAAGCTGTAGCATTTTCGCCACCAGGGCCTGATCCAGATCGGTGTCGGAAATCAGCTTGCGATAAGCCTCAACCAGTCTTGGTTCGATGTCCGCATCGTCCGGCGCTCCGACCAGTGACTGGATGACATCGACGGCCAGTCTCTGGCCCGCATCCCAGCGGTTGAAACCGTCCGGATCATGGCTCATCAGGAAGAGCAGCTGTTCTCGGCTCCAGTTGTAGCGAACCCGAACCGGCGCGGAGAAGTGCCGCAAAAGTGATGGCACAGGTCTGGATTCGACGCCATGGAATTCGAACGTGTGGACGGCTTCGGTCAGCTCAAGCACCCGCTCCGTCGGCGCACCCGAATCTCCGGATTCAAGCTGCAACGGCAGGGGCTGGCCATCCTGTCCAAGCAGACCCAGCGCAAACGGGATGTGCTGGGGTTTTTTGTTGGTCTGGCCCGGGGTATCCGGAATGCTTTGCTCAACAGTCAGGCGGTACACACCTGTCTCCGCGTCAAAGTCGTCCGAAATGGCCAACACCGGCGTGCCGGCCTGCTCGTACCACAGACGGAACTGGCTCAGATCACGGCCGGAGGCATCCTCCATGGCTTTTACAAAATCATCGGTTGTGACGGCCTGGCCATCGTGGCGCTTGAAATACAGGTCACTGCCCTTGCGGAACATGTCCGGCCCCAGCAGGGTATGGATCATGCGTACGACCTCTGCACCTTTCTCATAAATGGTCAGGGTGTAGAAGTTAGAGATTTCCATATAGGAAGCCGGCCGCACCGGATGCGACATCGGGCCTCCGTCTTCAGCAAACTGGGCGGTACGCAGCAGCGTGACATCCTCAATCCGCTTCACAGTCGGCGAACCCATGTCTGCCGAGAACTGGGAATCCCGGAAAACGGTAAAGCCCTCTTTCAGGCTGAGCTGAAACCAGTCGCGGCAGGTGACCCGGTTACCTGACCAGTTGTGGAAATATTCGTGGGCGACGATGGCCTCAATGCGCTGGAACGCCAAGTCCGTAGCGGTTTCCTGGCTGGCCAGAACACAGGACGAGTTGAAGATGTTGAGCCCCTTGTTCTCCATGGCGCCCATGTTGAAGTCGTCTACCGCCACAATCATGAAAATATCGAGGTCGTATTCTCGACCATAGACTTCCTCATCCCAGCGCATGGAACGCTTCAGCGAGTCCATGGCGTGATCGCATTTCTCGGCGTTGCGGGGCTCCACATACATGCGCAGATCGATGTCGCGGCCAGAGCACGTGGAAAACGTGTCCCGTTTCTCAACCAGATCTCCGGCCACCAGGGCGAAGAGGTAACAGGGCTTGGGGAACGGATCTTCCCAGGTAACAAAATGACGGCCGTTTTCCAGCTCGCCTTTTTCAACGTCATTACCGTTGGAGAGGAGAACCGGATAGGCGTCCTTGTTGGCTTCTATGCGAGTGCGGAAACGCGCCATCACGTCCGGGCGGTCCGGGAAGAATGTGATGCAGCGGAACCCTTCAGCCTCGCACTGGGTGCAGAACATGCCCGAGGACTTGTAAAGCCCTTCCAGACGGGTATTGTTCTGCGGCTCGATCCAGGTGACGACCGTCAAAGTGAACTGTTCCGGCACCGAGCGAACCACCAATTGATCGCCCCGATCTTCATAATCACCCGCGGCCAGCTCAGCGCCGTTCAGAGCGACAGACTCGAGCGTCAGGCTATCACCATCGAGCTCCAGAGGCGCCGCCGTCTCATCCGATTCCGGGTTCCGGCGGAGTTCGAGGGTGCTGTGCACCCGTGCGCCATCCTCAAAAAGCTCGAATCGCAGGTCTACAGTGTCGACCAGATACGCAGGTACCTTGTAATCGCTCAGATAAATGGTTTGTGGCTGGCTGGTACGCATGGGTTTTCTCCAGAATTCGCGGCCTGTGGGCACTGGCGTACAGTACCCACAGGCATGACAAGATTTGCCGGGAAAGGCGCTATCAGCCTTCCATGACCCGGAAGCGGACTTCATAACCGGTGAACTTCCGAATATTGATCACACCGGTATCCAGAATAAGGTACTGCCCCTTGATGCCCTCAAGTACGCCTTCGACCTCCGGCGATTTGTCGAGGTTATGGGTTTTGATCTTGGCTGGCCAGACCTGGACAGGATAGCCCAGGCCAAGCCCCTGCTCGTCAACTTCCCGAATGGAGTCCTGGCCGTGGGCCTGCCTGAGCGACTCAAGGTCGTCGGATATCAGCCCAAGCATCCGCTGCCGCTCATCCACCAGATCGAGTTCCGGGACATCGCCCTTGAGCATGGCCCGCCAGTTGGTCCGATCGGCGACGTGAGCCTTACAGGCAACTTCCACAAGGCCTGCGAGGTATCGCGTTGCAACTCGCACCATCGGGATAGCGTCAACAGCCCCCTGATCAATCCACCGTGTTGGCACCTGGGACGCCCGGGTAATACCAACCTTGAGACCCGACGAGTTCGCAAGGTACACCACATGCTCCACCATGCAATGGGTTTCACCCCACTCGGGCTCACGGCAGGTACCAAGATGATAGTGGCACTTCTCCGGACTCATGATGCAGCTGTCACAAGCGGCAAGCTTGCGGAAACAGGGGTAACAAAAGCCCTGATTAAAGCTTTTGTTGGTTTTCCTGTCGCAATGGATACAGCGAATCACGCCATCAAAATCCAGGCGCAAAGGCCTGCCGATCAGATCATTCAGAGGGATACGGGTATCGCCAACGGCAATGGAATAGGCCACCGGGTTTCCGGCCTCCGCCGGCATTTTCCGGAGCCGGCCGGTGACATCAATCAGTTCGCTCAAGACTTGACCTCGACAAACTGGCTGGGGTCCATATCGTCTTTATCCTGCTTGCGCTGCACCGAAGGATCGCAGGCGGTACCGGCTTTGCTGCCCCGATCCAGGTAGCCAGTACGCTCTTCTTCAGGAATGTTGTGAAGGTTCTCGTAGTAGATCACCGCTTCCAGGCTGATTTCACGCTGTTCGGGCGTCAGTTTTCGGCCATCAGGCCATTTGCCGAGTTCAATTGACTGCCGGAGGCTCCGGTAGACATTGGGATCCAGTCGCTCGATCAGTTCTTCGTAAGTCATCCCGCTCTCCTGAAAAAACGTTCATTAAAAATATGGCGGAACCGTTTGACAGCATCAAACGATAATGATTATCATTACTTCACCAAATGACGACGGTCGTATCATTTGGTCTCTCTCATCAGGAGCTAAAAGCTCTTTTAACGCCCCGCCTCTGGCGGGGCTTTTTTATGCGCCCCTTCTGCCTTTTACGGGCAAAACCACCGCAAGGGCCAGGCCGGCAACAAACCCGCCCAGGTGCGCCTCGTTGGCCATACGCCCGAGCCCGATCATTTCGGGCAGCGGGGTAAATCCGATGACCATCCACGCAACGGCAAAGGTTACCAACGCAGGTGGAAACTGAAACCTCGGTGCCGATCGCTGGCTGAGCCAGCAATAACCCAGAATCCCATAAACCACTCCCGATAGCCCACCGAACAGCGGACCCGAGACAAAATACTGCAGGCCGTTGGAAATCAGGCTGGTGATCACAAACAGCATGATTAGCCGGGCGCGACCATCAAACCACTCGATCTGGCTACCCAGAAACCAGAGCATGACCGAATTGAAAATGATGTGGGTCCAGCTGAAGTGCAGAAAATCCGGCGTCAGCAGCCGCCAGACCTGGCCGCTTGCCAGCGTCGCTGTCAGCGCTTCAATGCGGCCGGCCATGGTGCTCCAGTCGTAATCCCGGGGGTCGATCACCATCAGGCTGGCCGCCAGCTCATTCTGCCCCATGGCCGTGAGCCAGACCATGGTTACGGCAAACACGATAATCCCCAGCACCAGCGGCGCATGACGTGGAGAAGGTTGCCAGCGGCCACCAACAAACACCGGTGAGCGGTTCTGACGATCCACCGCTTCCCTGATTTCCGGTTCCGCCATAAAACGGTCAAGGGCCGAGAGCACGGGTTCCGCATGGGCGGGATCTTCCAGCCAGAGCACCTGGAACCCGCCCTCTTCCGTGATGCGGTGGGTCACACCCTGGCCGTTCAGCCAACGGCTGAAACCCGCCAGGTTTACCGTGGTATCCAATTGCTTGACTCGGTACACCGCTTACTCCGCCTCCGGAAATGATTCAGCCACAACGCTCGGTCTAGCGTGCAAGACTGTCCTCGCTATTGGGATAATCCGCTTGCTCCGGTCTTTCCACATCAACCCAGACAAATTTGTCCCGGGAAAGTGCCCGCTCACCATCCATTCGGTAAGCGACCAACCGCCCGTACTTCACGGCACTGTAGTCGATGCACGCGACATTGGATTTGAGCGGCGCCGGCTCTCCTTCCATCCAGTAATGCCCGACAAAAACCGGGGGCGCATCGAGAGGATAACTGATCAGCTGCTTTCGCTCGCTTTCCGTCAATACGCGGCTTGCCACTTCCGGTGGCAACGGGTCCGGCTGGAAGACAACATCGGCATAGGTATGAGGATCGTCGGCCCAGAACTTGGTTCGGAAAAACTCGCGCACATAGCCATCCCGACCGGTGATGGTCATTCCCCGGGGGAGCCGCAGATCCGTCCCCCTCAAAAGGGTATCCATAACCTGCCCGGCAAAAGACTCGATGGCGGCAGAGGCGTGCAGGAAATCCTCATCAATGCACGCACCACCCTGCGACTGCTTGAATTTCTCGATCAGGTCGCCATCCCAACACGCGTGCACAACGCGGAAATCCTCGTCGTCGATGAACAGCGGTATGGTGTAGAACCACTCGAGAAACTCATTCCACTCGTAGGGGTGCGCTTCGAACTGCTCGAGAGTCTCGCGGATCAGGCGGTCGTGACGCGCGTTGTGCTCGCGCAGGAAGGTTTTGCCGCTGCCCGGGCGCGCCCGCGTACAGTAACCCAGGGCATTGTACTCATGGTTGCCCATGACAATTCGGGCCGAACCATGTTCCACCATATCGCGCACAAGGTGCAGGGCTTCACGGATGCGTGGGCCACGATCAATGATATCGCCGATGAAGATCGCCTGACGACGGGGGTGCTGGTAGACCCCGTTGATCTTCCGATAGCCCATCTGGTCCAGCAATCGGGCCAGGGTATTGGCACAGCCGTGAATGTCGCCAATGATGTCGTAACCGCGGTTTGCGGTCGGTTTTGTAGCAGCCATGATCAACTCGCTGATATTTCACTAGCCCAGCCAAGCTTGTCACGGCAGGTGGCGTAGAAATTATGGTCTGTGGGGTGAATCAACCGGATCTTGAACGGCTTTTTGGTAATGCGAATGATATCGCCTGGCGCGCAGGCAATGTTCATCTGGCCGTCAAAGCTGATTTGCGGATAGGTTTCATTGGTCTCCCCGATCACCAGTTTGATTTCACTCTTGCCATCGACAACGATCGGCCGGCTACTGAGAGTGTGGGGAAACATGGGCACCAGAACAATGGCGTCCAGCTTCGGGTGCATAATCGGACCACCGGCAGACAGCGAATAGGCGGTAGACCCTGTCGGCGTAGAGACAATCAGGCCATCCGAACGCTGGCTGTACACGAAATGGCCGTCGATGAAGAGGTCAAAGCCAATCATCCGGGTGGATTTACCGGGATGCAGTACGACATCGTTCAGGGCCGTACCAAACCCCAGGGGCTGGCCGTTGCGCTCAACATTGCCATCCAGCAGGAACCGCGTCTCCTCCATGTACTCGCCTTCCAGAACCTTGCCCAGGCGCTCCTCAAGATCGGACGGCGAAATGTCAGTCAGGAAGCCCAACCGCCCACGGTTCACCCCAAGCAGGGGAATCTTGGACTTGGCCAACTCCCGGGCGGCGCCCAGAAGGCTGCCATCCCCGCCAACCACGATGACCAGATCACAGATTTCGCCCAGAAGCTTTTTGCTGGCCACCTGCAGGCCATGCCCTGGCAGCATGCTGGCTGTGTCTTCTTCAAGAATGACGTGGTAATTGTTGGTGATCAGGTACTGTTTGAGCTGGCGCAGTGATTCAACCACTTTCACACTGCCCATTCGGCCAATTACACCAATGTTCCTGAACTGATCCATGAAGTTTCCTGTGATGTCGGGATGCGGCGGGGACCAACGAAACCGTTACCCCGGTGACAATCTGGCGTACAGTTTAACGAAAGTCACCCCGATACTGAAAAAGTTCGAACCTCAGGCCTGGTGTTTCTCACACCGATCGTCAACGCCCGGGCGGAATTCCGAGGGTTGGCTTACCCGCAGGATAGGCTCACCGCAGGGTTTGCCATCATTGCCCTTGTGGGTGCACACAGGATTTTCATAGTGATCCAGCCATTCACGATAGGCGGGTTCATTCATGCCGCAGCGTTCCGCGGCATAGGCGGTGGGGTTGCTGAAGTAGGTCTCAATGTCCTTGAAGGGCAGCGTTACGTGACCGACGCCTGGCTGGTAGGCCACCAGGAACACCGCCTGGCGCTGCAGGTGGTCCATGATGGAGTCTTCCGGAGGTTCGCGGTTTCTCAGCTCGTGGTTCTCTTCCTCGAGAGCGACAATCTTCTCGTCTCTCAGCTCGAGTTCACGCTGACGCCGCTCCAGCTGCTCCCTGAGGAGCAGGAGCTCGGCACCCGCGTTTGAATCCTCCCGCTGTTTCTCCTCACCTACCGCGGCCATCTGCTCCTGCATGGCGAGGTACTGCTCGTTTCTTTCGGAAAGTCGCTTCTTGAGCTGCTCATTACTGAGGCGCTGGCGTTCGTATTTCTGCTCGAGATCCGCAATATCACTGCGTAACCCCTGGACCTCCAGCCGGTGCTCTCGCTGGATATCCGAAAGCGCATCGCGGTGGACACTCTGGAGGGTCTTGATCCGCAGGCGTTGCTCACGAATCAACTGCGCCAGGCGGGAACGGTCGGCGGCGGCTGCGGCCTCTTCGCGCTCCGAAGAATCTTCTGCCTGCTCACTCAGAACCGGAATATTCTCTTCCTGTACCGGCTCAACTTTGCGGAATTTAAGGCTATTGGCCTCTACTGCCTTGCGAATGGCCTGGAAATGATTATTCCCCGGGGTCATGTCCGGGTCCCAAAGATCCTCCTTGAACTTGGGATCGGGGCATTGGCTTCGGCAAACCAGCCGGATCGGACCACCGCCCATGTCCGGCCCCTTGGCGCCTTGCCTGGCGAGCTCTTCAATCGGCAGGTTCCAGTGACTGTCTGCCCTGCCCTCCTCATCAAACCAGATTCGGAAGAACACGAGTGCCTGAACCCGAAGATCGGGACTCAACTCAACCAGAACAGCCCTGACATCGGTTTCGGCAAGATCGGACAGCCCAACGTAGCCATCCAGGAAAGCGCCGAATTCCGTGGCCCGCATTTCGCGAGCCACCTGGCTTCCTTCCACAAAAAATACCGCCGAATAACCATCGGTTGCCTGGTCGGCAGACACCATTGCACGTTCTCCAAAGTTCAACGACTCGACACCACACGACAGAACACTGAGAGATGTTCCATCCGATCGTGGTGCCGGCCTCTTCAACCCCAGCCTCCCGGAGCCGGGGCGAAGACGCAAGCTGACAGACTCAAAGCTATTAGTCTAGCCAGACAATCGTTTCTGCACAGGGAAAAAGTGCAACGATTTGTGATCGTGTTTGCGCTTAAAGCTCTGCTGCCAGGCGACTGCCCTGGTTGATCGCTCGCTTGGCATCGAGTTCAGCCGCCACATCCGAGCCACCAATCAGGTGAACTGGCAGGCCCGCTGCCTCGAGTTCGCTTTGCAGTTCGCGCAGCGGCTCCTGGCCCGCGCAGACGATAATGGTATCCACGGGCAGCATACGATCTTCGCCCTGCTCTGCGCCTTTCGGCGTGACCGTTATATGCAGCCCCTCATCATCGATTTTACGATAGGTCACACCGGGCACCATCTGAACCTGACGGTTTTTTAGGGAAGTCCGGTGAATCCAGCCGGTGGTCTTGCCCAGGTTCTTGCCCACTTTCGAGGCCTTGCGCTGAAGCAGGTAGACTTCCCGGGCCGGCTCCGGTACCTGGGGCTCAACGCCCTGGATGCCACCACGATGCTCAACACTGAGATCCACACCCCACTCACGCATGAAGTGATCGGTATCCAAAGCAGCTGACGTGCCCTTGTGGACGATAAACTCGGAGACATCGAAACCGATACCGCCGGCGCCGATCACGGCCACTTTCTGGCCAACCGGCTTGCGCTCCAGCAGCGCGTCCAGATAACCGATCACTTTGGGATGATCGATACCCTCGATTTCCGGCGTACGCGGCTTTACGCCCGTGGCCAGAATCACTTCGTCAAAGCCACCGGCTTTCAGGTCGTCAGCGCTAACCCGGGTGTTCAGGCGTACATCGACCTGATGCTTGTCGAGCATCACCCGGAAATAACGCAACGTCTCGTAAAACTCTTCCTTGCCAGGAATCAGCTTGGCAACGTTGAACTGGCCACCAATCTCGCTGCCGGCGTCAAACAGTGTCACCTTATGGCCACGCTCTGCCGCCACGGAAGCAAAAGCCAGTCCTGCCGGGCCGGCACCAACCACCGCGATGGATTTGGGCTTCGCGGTCTTCACGTAGGTCAGCTCGGTTTCATGACAGGCGCGGGGATTGACCAGGCAGGACGTCAGCTTGCCACTGAAGGTGTGATCAAGGCAGGCCTGATTACAGCCGATGCAAGTGTTGATCTCCTCCGCGCGATCTTCCGCCGCCTTCAGAACCAGATCGGCGTCTGCGAGGAACGGCCGGGCCATGGACACCATATCGGCATCGCCCTCGGCCAGAATCTTCTCGGCCACGTCCGGCATGTTAATCCGGTTGGTGGTGACCAGAGGAATGCTCACTTCACCTTTCAAGCGCGCGGTCACCTTGGTAAATGCGCCCCGGGGAACTGAGGTGGCAATGGTAGGTACGCGGGCCTCATGCCAGCCAATACCCGTATTGATGATGGTTGCACCCGCCTTCTCGATTTCCTTGGCCAGATGCACCACCTCTTCCCAGGTACTGCCGTCTTCAATCAGATCCAGCATGGACAGGCGGTAGATCAGGATAAAGTTCTCGCCCACTCGTTCACGAACCCGGCGAACGATTTCGATGGGCAGACGAATGCGGTTTTCGTAACTGCCACCCCAACGGTCAGTCCGATGGTTAGTGTGAGACACAATGAACTGGTTAATGAAGTAACCCTCTGACCCCATCACTTCAACGCCGTCATAACCGGCGCTTTGTGCCAGTGCGGCGCACTCCGCATAGTCCTGGATCTGCTTCTCGATGCCGTCTTCATCCAGCTCCCGGGGCTTGAACGGATTGATTGGCGCCTGAATGGCCGAGGGTGCCACCAGCTCCGGAGAATAGGCGTAGCGGCCAGCGTGGAGGATCTGCATGCAGATCTTGCCATCAGCTCCATGCACCGCATCGGTAATGACCCTGTGCTTCTCGACTTCCTCTTCGGTGGTCATCTTGGCGGCGTGCTGGAAAACGCCCCCCTCCACATTCGGAGCAATACCGCCAGTCACGATCAGGCCGGCACCGCCTCTGGCACGCTCTGCATAGAATGCCGCAAGGCGTTCGAAGCCATTTTTGGCCTCTTCCAGGCCGGTGTGCATGGAGCCCATCAGGGTGCGGTTACGCAGTTTGGTAAAACCAAGGTCCAGTGGCTCAAGCAGGTTCGGGTACTTGGCAACGCCTGGCGTCGTGCTCGCGGTCATGTTTGCTCTCCTCATCGTGATCTCGGGCGGAACGCCTGTAAATGACAGGGCTCCGTTCATTGTTGAGCCTTAAACTACCCGCGCATCTTGCCATCGACAATATCCAGGGATAACATTTTATTATCTTTGCATAACATGTCAGACAAAGGCTTCAATGAACGCCCACCTCTCCAGCCCGTCAAAAAACCGAAACTCACTCGGGGACATCAGTGTTCTCTATGTGTCGGCTCTTTTGCGGGCCGCCGAAGCCGAAGGCGCCAGCAGCGCAGAACTGGCATCCCGTTTCCAGCTTGACCATCAGACCCTGACATCACCGGAAGCGCGCATCAGCATCCCGCGGTTTATGCGTCTGGGGCATGCCGCGATCAACGAGACCGGCAACCCGACTCTCGGGCTGAGGATGGGTGCGCTATCACGCCCTGTCGACGCGGGTATTGCAGGGCTGGCCGGAGAAACCGCCGGCACCGCTGGCGCAGCACTCGCCACGCTGATTCGATACGCTCTGCTAACCAGCCGCAATAGCCGTGGCGTTCCAACGGTCCAACCGGAAACCCGGCAAGCAAAGTTCTACTCGATTCGTCCCTATAACGGCTTCAACTACTTCGTGGTGGATTCTGTTCTTGCCGCGTGGACCCAGTTTCTCAGGACCGTTACGGGCCGTTATGACGTTCTGGAGAAGGTCACTATCGAATACCGATCAATCGGCCAGGATGATTTGTTCGAGAGCTGGTTCCGCTGCCCCGTGCAGTTTGGAGCTTCGAGCAACAGCCTTACCGTTCGTCAGGACATTTGGGAAAGCGCCAGCCAGCAGGCTCAGCCCGCCATGCATGAAAAGCTTTCGGATCTCTGCGAACGGGAACTGCAGCAGATACGACGGGGGTGGACCACAGGCGACCGCGTAAAAAACCTTCTCACACCCCTGTTTCGGGGCGAGACACCCAGCCTGGAAACCATTGCAGTTAAACTGGGGATTGCGCCATGGACGCTCCAGAGACAACTGGCCGCCGAGGGAACCGGATTCAGGGAACTGGTGGATGAAACGCGAAAACAGTTAGCGCGGGATTATATTCGGGAGACAGAGACATCACTGGCGGAGATTGCCTGGCTTCTGGGTTTTGCCAATCCTGCGGCCTTCCACAAGGCCTACCGGCGCTGGTTCAATCTAAGCCCCGGGGAGCACCGAAAGCAGATCAGGCATGGAAAACATCGGTGATGGTTTCATCCCTTGCCTATAACTCCATGGCGTCGTCCCAGCCATCATCGTCTTCATATTCTTCGAACTGGTTTTCAATCAACTCTTCTTCGTAATCCCGCATCACAGCCTTCCTGATTCCTGAATTTTCAGAAATAGCCTAGAAGTTTTCAATGACAGAACGATGACAATGAAGCTTCGCGTTGAATGTAAGACAACTGGAAAGGTCGGATAACGTGAAAAGTAAAACGAGGGGAAAAAATGGCGGAGCGGACGGGACTCGAACCCGCGACCCCCGGCGTGACAGGCCGGTATTCTAACCAACTGAACTACCGCTCCGTGCGGGTCATCACAGCTCGCCTCGAAAAGGCTTGGCAATCAAGGGTGTGATTGCTCTGTGACAACGAGGGCGCATTATAAAGAGGCGCCCTGTTATGTCAACGCTTTTTCTTAAATATTTTCAGAAAAGGCGTTCTGTTACATGGCATCGACCATCGCGTCCTTGCCCTGGGCGGTTTTGCGGTATTCGATAGGTGTCATTCCGGACCAGCGTTTGAATGCGCGATAAAAAGTGCTGGGCTCAGAAAAGCCGGTCAGGTAGACAATCTCATCAATGGATTCATCGGTAGTTGCCAGCAACTGACGGGCCAGGCGATAGCGAAAATCCGCGAGTACCTGATTGAAACTGGTCTCGGCCTCTGTCAGCCGGGTACGCAGGGTCCTCGGCTTGATGCCGAGCCGCTCGGCGACGGCATCGAGGGTGACCTCTCCACTATCGAGGAGCTCTGCGACAATCCGCTCCACCTGACCAACGATGTCTTTCTTCTCCAACCGGGCAACCTGTTCGCTGGCAAACCGCTCGTGCAGATCCAGCAGCTCCGGCTCGGCATGCGGCGAAGCATGGGAAAGCAGCTTGGCCGGGAAATACAGCCGGTTTTCCGGCGCGCCGAAGGTGACGTCGCACCCCAGCACCTCGCGAACATGATCCTGGCCCTCGGCACGCTCATGCTCGAACTCGATGCGTGACGGGTAAAAGTTGCCATCGGTGATGGAGCGGAAAAAGGTAATCAGTCCCAGCACGAAACATTCATTGAAATGCCGTAAACGACGTACATCATCAGACGCTGCATCCAGAACCATGCAGGCATCGTCGCCCTCAATGAAGAAATCGGTGTTAGCAGCATCACTCAGCAGACGCTGATAGTTCTGGGCCCGACGCAGGCCCTCGCCGAAGGTTGGGCTGCTCAGAAAGAGGTATTCCAGCACCTGCCCCTTATACGCTGGCAGCAACTGTCCCAGATGCAGGCCAACATCCGGATCGCCGGAAACATCCTCAACAGCCTGCCAGAAGTACATCTGTGCACTGTGGGGAGTTCGAAGCTGTTCGGTATAAACGTAATTTTCATCCACACCCAGACGGCTGAAAATCGCATTGGTATCGATTCCCTTCTTTTTCATCGCCTCATAAATCAGGCGCAACATCACTCCCGCGTCACGAAGTTCCTGCATAAGATCCCGTTTTCTTATTTGTTGACTTCTACTTTGGCCGGCCGGACAGTCGCCGGGGCTCGCCAGGTCAATGCCTGATCTGGCAGGGTTTGCCACACTCCAGAGGTTTGTCAGATCCAGAGGGCCCAGAAAAGGCACCCTGTTAGACAATCGTCTTATATTAGAGCATATCAGGCCACGAACGCCGAGTTGTACCAAAATGTAAAAAAAAGCATATCCTCTGCTACTACGCTTTTACTCAGGCAGCGCCGGCATTTCCGGTCGAGGCTATAAAGGAGAACATCCATGCCAGAGACCCTCGTTTACCACACGACACCACCCGCCTTATTGCCCATGTATGGCAGAACACTGCTGCCGAAACAAAAGCAAACCGGCGGTGACGTCAGCATCCCGGAGTTGTCTGCCAGCCTGCTTGGCGTCAGTACTGCCGGCAAGAACCTCAAGCGCTACCAGCAGGTCTGTGGCTTCGAGGCAGGTAGTCATCTGCCCGCTACCTGGCCCCATGTGCTGGCTTTTCCACTGCACCTGAAACTGCTCACCGAGAAGGCCTTTCCCCTGCCGCTGCTGGGCCTGGTGCACCTGCGAAACACCATTACCCAGCACCGGCCGATCGGCACCGGGGAGAACCTGGATTTATCTGTACGACTGGGGAATACCGTAAAAAGTGACCGGGGCGTGGAGTTTGATCTCATCACCGAGGCTCGCTCGGCTGGCAAACTGGTCTGGGAAGAAGCGAGCACGACGTTGTTCCGACAACCGGATGGCGAGAGCAAGTCGTCCGGCAAAAAAACACCGCCAGAGCTGGAACGTTATCCAAACACCGAAAATTTCAAGGCGCCCGAATCGATTGGCCGGCAATACGCCCGGGTATCCGGCGACAGCAACCCGATCCACATGCATGCCCTGAGCGCCAAAGCGTTCGGCTTTCCACGGGCAATCGCCCACGGTATGTGGACCAAAGCCCACGCACTGGCGCTATTGGAACAACAGGAAGGCTGGCAAGCCAGTGCCCTCAGCATCAGCTGCCAGTTCAAGAAACCGCTGTTTCTGCCTGGTACAGCCCAGCTGAACTGGAACACCGGAGAAACGGGGTGGGACTACCAGGTGCTGAATGCCAAAGGCGATGCGCCCCATCTGACCGGGCGCGTCGACTGGTTTTAGGCAGGCTTGCCATCCGGTGCGCAGGGGGAACCCCGGGCGCCGGCAACGGGCAACGTGAAATAGAAACAGGCACCACCGCCTTCCGGCCGCTCGAAACCGATGTCGCCACCCTGCGCCTGTATGAGGGAACGGCAGGTTGAAAGACCAATCCCCATCCCTTCATCCTTGGTCGTGAAGAACGGCAGGAACAGTTTCTCTTCGGCATCTTCCGATAGGCCGATGCCGTGATCCCGCACCTGGATTCGAACACAGGTGCCACCCTGCACACTGGCACTCACTTCTACCGGCGCGCTGGAATCAATACTGCTGGTCGCTTCCAGAGCGTTGCGAATCAGATTCAGGGCGACCTGCTGTACCTGAACCGGGTCGGCCAGAACCTCAGGCATATCCTCAGGCACGGACAGCTCAATAGCGCCCTTGTTATTACGCATATCCACCTCGGCAAACTGCCGGGTGTCTTCCAGCAACGCAGGCACCGACAGTACTTCCTTGCCCGTCGCCGGTTTTTTCATGAATCGACGAATGCGTCGGATGATTTCACTGGCGCGATGGGACTGTGCCTCGATCTTATCGAGGGTCTCCTGGAGCAGCCCCATGTCAGGGCTTTCCTTTGCCATCATCCGCTTGGCGACCCGGGCATAATTGGTGATGGCGGTCAGCGGCTGGTTCACCTCGTGGGCAACGCCGGCGGCCATTTCACCCATGGTGGTCAGGCGCGAGGTATGGGCAAGCTGATCGCGCTGTTCCTGAACCAGTTGCCGGGCATCCTCCAGCGCCTTTTCATTGTCCAGTTCGGCGGTGATATCCCGGAATACAACAACCGCACCGTGGAGCTCGTCAGAGTCCAGTTTCGGGGTTGAGCGGTACTCCGCCGGAAAGCCGGTTCCATCGGCCCTTAGCATTCGGATATCCCGCTGGTTCTCGGCCACACCCTGCTGACAGGTCGCCTTCACCGGCAGTCCGTCCGGATTGTCACCGGCAGTCGCGAAGTGGGTTTCGAAGAAATCACGACCAATCAGCTCTTCCACCGGGCAGCCAACAATTGACGCCGCCGCCGGATTGGCAAATTCAATAATGCCGTTCTCATCGAGGCCGTAGATGCCTTCGCTGATGGAGTTCAGAATCCGGGCCTGGTCACTCTGCAGCTCCCGGTTGCGGGCCTGCAACTCTCTTTCAAGACGAATAACGCTGGCGTGGGTTTTCACGCGAGCGATCACTTCCTGGGACTGGAACGGCTTGGAGATGTAGTCGGCACCGCCGAGTGAAAAGCCCTTCACCTTTGCCTGCAGGTCGTCCAGCGCAGACAGAAAGACGACGGCACAGTCGGCCGTCTGCGGGGCGGCCTTGAGGCGCTCGCAGACTTCATAGCCGTCCATCTCCGGCATCATGATATCAAGGAGAATCACTTCGGGCTGATGGCGGTGGGCAAGGTCGAGGGCCTTTTCGCCCTCGTTGGCAATGAGTAGCCGGTAACCTTTGTCTTTCAGGGTCTCATAGAGGACTTTGAGGTTCTGCGGATTGTCATCCACGAGCAGAACCGTCACCTCCGAGTTCTCGCTGACAGCTTCAGTCATAAATGTCGGGCCGGTTAGAAAAGTAACCGTATGATGCCGCCGGGATCACCCTGCGTCGATAAGGTCCTTTACGGACAGGACCATACGAACGAGATGTGCCAGGGAATGGGTCCCCATCTTGTGCATAACGCGGGAACGGTGGATCTCGACCGTGCGCTGGCTGATTTCCAGCTCAATGGCAATCACCTTGTTGGCCTGACCGGCAATCATACGGTCCATGATCTCGTGTTCCCGGGGGGTCAGGCTCTTGATGCGGCGAATGATCTCCTGCTTCTCGTCCAGAGACTTGCGCTGCTCAAGGTCCTGTTTGAGGGCTGCCTCAATTTTCTCCAGCAGTGCCTCCTCACGGTAGGGCTTCTGGATGAAGTCCACAGCGCCCTCTTTCATGGCGTCGACGGCCATGGGGACGTCACCGTGCCCCGTCACAAAAATAATCGGCAATATGGAGTGCTTTTCATTGAGCTTTTTCTGGAGCTCCATACCGTCCATGCCCGGCATGCGAATATCCAGCACAATGCAGCCTGCCATCTTGTCGGAATAGTCCTTCAGGAAAGCGGTTGCACTCTCATAGGTCTTTACCGGCTTGCCGTCGGATTTCAGCAGCAGCTCCAGGGAATCGCGGACTGCTTCATCGTCCTCAACAACGTACACGGTTTGCTGGATATCAGTCATGGGTGTGTTCTCTCCTGTCCGTTTTCTTATGATCGCCGGTCAGTGAATTGACGGGTCTTTATGGTCGTCACGGGCATGTTCCTGACGCTCGTGTTCCCGCATTTTTTCTAGCCGTTGCTGGATAATGCCAAAAACGCTCTGCTTCGGGTACCTGCCTTTGTCATCGGCCTTGCCCGCAGGCTTTCCAAGCAGCAGCGTGATGGCCTCTTCAACACGGGCGACCGCGTACACCGCAAACTGCCCCCCGCGCACTGCCTGCACCACTTCGCTGTCAAGCATCAGGTTCTGCACATTGGTGGATGGCACGATGACACCCTGGCTGCCTGAAAGCCCACCCTTGAGCTGGCAGGTGGTAAAAAAGCCTTCCACTTTTTCGTTGACACCACCAATGGGCTGAACCTCACCAAACTGGTTGACCGACCCCGTAATCGCAAGATCCTGCCGAACCGGTATACCGGAAAGGGACGAAATCAGCGCGCACAGCTCTGCCAGAGAAGCACTGTCTCCGTCCACTTCACCGTAGTTCTGCTCGAAGGTCAGACTGGCCGACAGGTGCATCGGATCGTTGACCGCAAAATGGGAGGCTAGCCAGGAGCTCAGGATCATCACGCCCTTGGAGTGCAGATTGCCACCAAGCTTTACATCTCGCTCAATATCCATGACCGCGCCATCTCCATAATAGCAGGTAGCGGTGACACGGTTGGAAAGACCGAACTCAAATCCACCCGTGGACAGCACCGAGAGTGCATTAACCTGGCCAACACATGTGCCACTTGTAGTTACGAGCGTTGTGCCGTCACGGATGGAATCATAAAACTGATCCCGGATCCGGCTGCTGCGGTATTTCGCGCTTTCCAGCGCGCGCTCAACGTGCAGGTCCCGGATCAGCTTGGCACCGGCCTGACGGGCCCAGAAATCGGATTCCCGCAGCAGGTTGGCAATATCGGCCGCATGCAAGGACAGTCGATCCTGATGCTCGGCCATACGGGCACTGTGCTCAATCACCCGGGCAACCGCCTTGTTCGAACAGTGCAGCAGCTTCTTCTCGCTCACCAGGCTGGCGATAAACTTGGCATATAGCAGCTGACTGTCATCGGAACGGTACATTTCGTTCTCGAAATCCGCCGTGACTCGAAACAGCTCGGCGAATTCGGAATCGTACTCCTGCAGCAACATCCAGGTTTCACGGTCGCCGAACAGAACAATCTTGACGTCCAGGGGCACCGACTCCGGTTCAATTGAGATGGTTCCGGACAGCGTCAGTTCCCGTTCCAGGGAATTTATCTGTATGGACTTCGAACGCAGCGCACGCTTGAGGCCATCCCATACGAACGGTTGCTCCAGAACCTTGATGGCGTCCATCAACAGATAGCCGCCGTTGGCCCTGTGCAGGCTGCCCGGGCGAATCAGGGAGAAATCCGTGAACACGGTGCCCTTGTAAGTGACGTTCTCAACGTAACCGAACAGGTTGTGGTAGGTGGGGTTATCCTCCACCACCATTGGCACTTCGTTGGTTTTCTGATGCACCAGAACATTGACGAGGTAACGGCGGGGCATCTTCTTGTCGAGGGACGCATACGCAATCGCTGCCTGTTCCTCGTTGTCATCGAGGAAAATCTCGAGATTTTCAACCAGGTCCGCCCGAACCGCTTCAAAGAAGGCGACCACGTCCGGCAGATCCTTGTATTTCTCGATCAGCTCATCAATCTGATGGCCTGAGATACTCTCGAGGGTCTCCTGATTCAGGGCTTGCTGTTTATCAGCGTATTCCTGCTCCCAGTCCGCCAGTTTGCGAAGCGCCTGCCGGAGCTTTTTCTCGAGCTTGTTGATGGCATCTTCGAACTTGTCGCGCTGCTCATCGGTCAGAGCCTGGAAAGATTCCGCAGTGTGGGGTTCGTCGCCATTCATGGCCACCAACCGATAACCGCCCGGGGTTGTCACAGTGAGGCTGACTTTTTTGCGCTTGGCCTGGGCCGCCACCTTCTCCAGCTCGTCTTCCTGCTTTTTGCCGTATTCGTTTTTCAACTGTTCCGAGCGCTCAAGAAAGCTGTCGCTGTCAAAGGTCTGGGGAATAACCTTGACCAGGCGACTCATCAGCTTTTCCATATCCTGTTTGAGCTGGGTACCCTTCCCGGCCGGGAGCTGCAACAGCTTCGGAATGCGCGGCTCCTCGAAGTTGGCCACGTAGCACCAGTCATGGCTCTGCTGATCCGTATCCACATGATGCTCGAGGTAACGCAGCATCATGGTGCGCTTACCCAGGCCATTACGGCCAACGGCATAGACGTTGTAACCGCCATGGGGCATTGCCAGAGCAAAACGCACAGCCTCCTGGGCACGGTTCTGGCCAACGATTTCAGCCAGGGGCTCCAGTTGCTTGGTGGTTTTGAACGGCAGATCTTTCAGAACACAGGCTTTGTAAAGCTGGTGCAGAGGCAGTGACTTCAAGGTTTGGTCCTGTAACGGTTAACACATTGGCCGGTCATTGTAGATTCTGCGGTCGGCTCTGTCGCGTTCAGCACGAAGATTTCTGGAGTCGCGCACAGTGCGCGGGATTTTGTTAGGCAGTTCACAATTCCGCCGCCGCTCATTTTTCAGCCAGCCTTTCCGGAACTACACTTCATGTCCCAACCATAAAAACAATGCACGCAACGGACGCCAGCGTATGACCAATGATTCCGCAGAGCGCAGAATCAAGGATCGTTACCCCGCCTCCTGCCTGAAGGTCCAGCTCCGGGAGCGTAGCTTCCTTGGTCGTGGCAAACACCCCACGCCGGTTACCTGCCTGGACCTCAACCGATACGGAATGGCAGTGCTATGCCCCCGACCAGTAGAGCCGGGCGCCCGTCTGTTCATGGATTTTGACGGCAAGTACATCAGCGAATCGCGGGTTTGTGCCCGGGTGGTGGAATGCCAGCCCTTCCAGACCGGCTATCGCGTCAGTGTCCAGTTCAGCTATTGCCTGGACAAGAAGGGCTATTCACGAACTGTCGACAATGCCCTGTCGCGGATTGAAGGCTTCTACAACCGGTTTGCCAGCTGAGCCAGGCCTTCGGAATCAAACCAGCCCGGCGTCAAGGCTGGCCGCAACATACATCCCCAGCTCCCGACACTGATCTTCAAACTCTTCCCGGTATTCACCCCGGCAGATCAAAGGTTCCTGAATCAGCTTCCAGCGCAGCCCGGTGGTAATGCTTTCTATTGCCCGCTTGGTGCCCGTGCCGTCATGGCCAGCGCGAATGTAATAGGCGAAAGGTAGCCCCTGGGTCTTCTCGAGGCAGGGATAGTAGCTGCGATCGAAGAAGTCTTTTAAAGCACCACTCATATACCCGAGATTCTCAGTGGTGCCCAGAATAATGGCGTCGCAGGCAAGAACGTCTTCGGGACCGGCATCCAACGGTGCCAGAACGGTTACTTCAACGTTTTCGATATCTTCATGGCGGGCACCCTCATCCACAGCTTCTCGTAGGCGGAGGGTGTTCGGGGAAGGCGCATGGGCAACAATCAAAAGTTTCTTCATGCCATCCATACGTCCTCCCTACATCAAGCTTAGAGCAGCTCGCCGTTGGCTTCTGCAGGCTCTTCTTTTGCGCCTTTCTTCGGTTCAGGCTTGGGCATCAACTTGTCCCGAACCTTGGCTTCGATCTCGTTGGCAATGTCCATGTTTTCTTCCAGGAACTTGCAGGCGTTGGCCTTGCCCTGACCGATCTTGTCGCCATTGTAGGCGTACCAGGCTCCGGACTTGTCGACAAAGCCTTCCTTGACGCCCATATCCAGCACTTCCGCCATGTGGTAAATGCCCTTACCGTACATAATCTGGAACTCGGCCTGCTTGAACGGCGGCGATACTTTGTTCTTGACTACTTTCACGCGGGTCTCGTTACCGACCACTTCGTCACCATCTTTCACGGCACCAATGCGGCGGATATCAAGGCGAACGGAGGAGTAGAATTTCAGCGCGTTACCACCGGTGGTGGTTTCGGGCGAGCCAAACATAACCCCGATTTTCATACGGATCTGGTTGATGAAAATCATCAGGCAGTTAGCGTGTTTGACATTACCGGTCAGCTTGCGAAGCGCCTGGGACATCAGTCGCGCCTGCAGACCCACGTGGCTGTCGCCCATTTCACCCTCGATTTCCGCTTTCGGGGTCAGGGCCGCCACGGAGTCCACGATGATCACGTCTACCGCATTGGAACGAACCAGCATGTCGGCAATTTCCAGGGCCTGCTCACCGGTATCCGGCTGGGACACCAGAAGGTCGTCCACATTGACGCCCAGCTTTTCGGCGTAAACCGGATCGAGCGCGTGCTCGGCATCCACGAATGCACAGGTTTTGCCGGCTTTTTGTGCTTCGGCAATTACCTGCAGGGTGAGCGTCGTCTTACCGGAACTTTCCGGACCGTAGATTTCGCAAATTCGACCATATGGAAGACCGCCAATACCCAGGGCAACGTCCAGGCCAAGGGAACCGGTGGAGACCGCAGGAATGGCTTCGCGGGGCTGATCGCCCATTTTCATCACGGCGCCCTTGCCGAACTGGCGCTCAATCTGCCCAAGTGCTGCGCTCAATGCTTTCTTGCGGTTGTCTTCCATCAGTGCAAACCCTCTGTCGCCTGGGCCGCCACCCTCAGGAAAAGGCTGGCAGCGAAATAGTGAATCGGGAATCTGTACAGCTCGAACAGCCCATTCCCTGTATATTTGAACAGTATTAAAACATAACCCGCAGAGGAGACCAACCCCTCCGGATGTGAAAGCCGTCAGACTTCGTCCACAAAATTGTTAACCCCTTGAAGGGCAAAGAGAACGGCCTGCCTGCGGACCTGATCACGATCACCCTCAAAGTGTTTTACCACGGCCACGGTGGAGGCCGGGCTGCTACCCCAGGCAAACCAGACGGTGCCCACAGGCTTGTCATCGCTGCCACCGCCGGGCCCGGCAACACCACTGATAGCCACGGCAACGTCAGCATCTGTCGCCACCAGGGCACCGGCAACCATTTCCCGCACCACCGGTTCGCTGACCGCACCGTGTTCATCCAGCGATTTCCGGGTTACGCCCAGAAGCCCCTGCTTGGCCTCATTGCTGTACGTGACCAGGCCACCCAGCACGTAGGCCGAAGAACCGGCACGATCGGTCAGTACCTTCGCAACCCAGCCGCCGGTGCAACTCTCCGCCGTCGCAACTGTACGGCCGGTTGTCAGCAGTCGTTCACCAAGGCGGTTGCCTGCCTCTTCCAATTCCTGATCGCTGGCCAGCATAATGACCTCCTTCGTTTCATCACGGCGGTTATTTTCTTACAATTCACGCCTTCATCCAAAGCAAGGCTACCGGACCCGTTCATGTCAGCAGCTCAGACCGATCTTTCCAAGCACACCCCAATGATGCAGCAGTACCTGAAGATCAAGGGCCAGCACCCCAATGAACTGGTTTTTTACCGCATGGGGGACTTTTACGAACTGTTCTACGAAGATGCCAAGAAAGCGGCCGAGCTGATGGATATTACCCTCACCGCCCGGGGCCAATCTGGCGGCAATCCGATCCCCATGGCCGGCATCCCCTATCACTCTTCTGAGGGCTACATTGCCCGGCTGGTTCGGGCAGGTCAATCCATCGCCATCTGCGAACAGATCGGAGATCCTGCCACCAGCAAGGGGCCGGTTGAGCGACAGGTGGTGCGGATCGTCACACCGGGAACCCTGAGCGACGACGCCTACCTGGAAGATCGCAGGGACAATCTGCTGGTGGCTATCTATAACCATCGGGAGCAGTTCGGTTTTGCCTCGCTCGATATTTCCAGCGGCCGTTTTGCCGTGTCGGAGCTGGAAAACCTGGAGGCCCTGCAGGGCGAACTGCAGCGCCTGCGTCCGGCGGAAATCCTGATCAGCGAGGATTTTCCCTACGAGGACGTTCTGGAGGGTTTCACCGGAATACGCCGTCAGGGGCCCTGGCTCTTCGAATCCGATACGGCCCGCAGGGTTATTACCCATCAGCTTCAGGTCAGGGACCTGACAGGTTTCGGCTGCGAGGAACTCAATCTCGCCGTCTGTGCCGCGGGCTGCCTGCTGCAGTATGCCAAGGAAACCCAGCGTACCGCCCTGCCCCATATTCGCAAGCTGACCCGTGAACGGCGCGATGAAGCAGTCATCCTGGACGCGGCCAGCCGTCGCAATCTGGAAATTGACACTAATCTCATGGGCGGCCACCAGTACACCCTCGCCTGGGTCATGGACCGCACTGCCACATCCATGGGTGGACGGGAACTCCGGCGCTGGCTGAATCGGCCGCTTCGGGATGTGGAGATCGTCCGCCAGCGTCAGCAGGCGGTATCGGCACTGCTGGACGGGTTCCACTATGAGCCGGTGCACGATCTACTGAAAGCTGTTGGCGACATTGAGCGCGTGCTCGCACGGGTCGCCCTTCGTTCGGCCCGCCCAAGAGACCTGGCGCGGCTTCGGGATGCCTTCCAGGCCCTGCCGGACCTGCAGGAAACCCTGAAACCGGTCAATTCCCACCACGTCGTCAGGCTGGCGACCATCATTGGGGAATACCCGGAACTGGCGGATCTGCTGGAGCGCGCCATCATCGACAATCCCCCGGTCGTGATCCGTGAAGGCGGGGTCATCCGGGAAGGCTTCGACGAGGAGCTGGACGAGCTGCGCAACATCAGCGAAAACGCCGGCCAGTATCTGCTGGATGTGGAAACCCGGGAGCGGGATCGCACCGGTATCAGCACCCTCAAAGTAGGTTACAACCGGGTCCACGGCTACTACATCGAAATAAGCCGGGCCCAGTCCGATCAGGCGCCGGTGGATTATAT
The DNA here is from genome assembly GCF_001266795.1 of Marinobacter sp. CP1. Classification (NCBI taxonomy): domain Bacteria; kingdom Pseudomonadati; phylum Pseudomonadota; class Gammaproteobacteria; order Pseudomonadales; family Marinobacteraceae; genus Marinobacter; species Marinobacter sp. CP1. Next base: position 3,510,606 of record NZ_CP011929.1, on the reverse strand, counting down.
TCGCCGGCAGACCCTGAAAAACGCCGAGCGATTCATCACGCCGGAACTCAAGGAGTTCGAGGACAAGGCCCTGAGTGCCAAGAGCCGGGCCCTGGCCCGTGAGAAAGGCCTGTACGATGACGTACTGGAAACCGTCGCCGGGCAACTTGCGCCACTTCAGGATGCCGCCCAGGCACTGGCAGAACTGGATGTGCTGAGTAATTTTGCCGAGCGCGCTACCTCCCTGCGCTTTTCCGCGCCGGAGTTCAGCGAATCCCCGGGTTTTGACATTGAGGAAGGGCGCCACCCGGTGGTTGAACAGTTGCTGGACGAGCCGTTCGTACCGAACGATCTGCTAATGGACACCCAGCGCCGCATGCTGGTGATAACCGGCCCGAACATGGGCGGTAAATCCACCTATATGCGTCAGGCTGCGCTGATTGCGCTGCTCGCCTACACCGGCAGTTTCGTGCCCGCCAACCGGGCAGTGATCGGCCCCGTGGACCGGATTTTTACCCGCATGGGTTCCTCGGACGATATCGCCGGCGGCCGATCCACCTTCATGGTGGAAATGACCGAAACCGCCAACATCCTGCACAACGCCACCGAGCACAGCCTGGTGTTGATGGACGAGGTTGGTCGTGGCACCAGCACCTTTGATGGCCTGTCCCTGGCCTGGGCTACTGCCGAGCACCTTGCCCGGGAGATACGCTGCTACACGCTGTTTGCCACCCACTATTTCGAGCTCACCCAGCTCGCCGACGAACTGCAACATGCCGTAAACGTCCATCTGACGGCCACCGAACACGATGACAGCATCGTGTTCCTGCACAACGTGCATGATGGCCCGGCAAGCCAGAGCTACGGTCTGCAGGTAGCAAAGCTGGCCGGCGTGCCACAGGATGTGATCCGTAACGCCAAAACCCAGCTCTCACACCTAGAGGGCAGCGCTTCGCCAGCGGCGCCGGCAGCTTCGGCCGCTGAACAGGGCAACAACGCATCCCTGGCCAAACCGGCAACCAAGGCAAATGAATCCGTTTACCAGGGCGATATGTTCGCCAGCCTGGAGCCCAGCGCCGTGGAAGAGGCACTTAAAGACATGGACCTCGACGGATTAACCCCCCGGGATGCCATGAATCAGCTTTACGAACTGAAGGCGTTGATGAAGAAATAGCGAAGAATTGATCTGTGTAATAAGGTTATAGCAGTCGAACGCTTGCGGCTGTGCGGGTCGCTCCCTACAATATCGCGCACCAAAATATAACGGCAGCGCCCGACGGCGCTCCTGATGAGACTGACCGACCACTGGACCAGGGATCTGACTATGGCGTTTATCGTTACTGATAACTGCATCAAGTGTAAGTACACAGACTGCGTGGAAGTCTGTCCGGTAGACTGCTTCTACGAGGGACCGAACTTTCTGGTAATCGACCCGGACGAATGTATCGACTGCGCCCTGTGCGAGCCAGAGTGCCCGGCCGAAGCCATTTTCTCGGAAGACGAGCTGCCGGCCGATCAGGTCCAGTTTGTGGAGCTGAATGCTGATCTGGCCGCCAAATGGCCGAACATCACCGAAAAGAAAGATCCGCTGCCAGACGCTGAAGAATGGGATGGCAAGCCGAACAAGCTTCAGTATCTGGAAAAGTAAGCATCCGGAACTGGAACAAAGAAGGGAAGCCGAGGCTTCCCTTTTTCTTTGCCTGAAGTTCCGTGATTGCGTCAGGTGCTGGCCAGCTTGGCACCCATGGCCACGAAAAACCCTCCCGTCAGGCCGTTCAGCGTTCGCTTTACACGCGCGTTTACACCGAGACTCCGAAACGTCACCACCACCCATGCCAGACCACACTGCCAGAGCATTGCCAGCAGAAAATGCACACCGGCCAGCATCAACGACTGTTCAAAGGCGTTGCCTGCCGGATCCACAAATTGTGGCAGCAAAGCCATATAGAACAGCGCAGTTTTGGGATTAAGAACGTTGGACAGCAGGCCCTCACGAAACGACACCGCCAAGCCCACCTTCCGGCGGGCAACCGTTACGTCCTTTGCCGCAGGCGCGTCACCCCGGCGAAGGGCCTGGCGCAACGAACCGATGCCGAGCCAGACCAGGTAGCAAGCGCCGGCCCACTTCAATGCAGAAAATGCCCAGGCGGTTTCCACCAACAGGAGGGAGATGCCCAGCGCCGAGAGCGTGGCATGAATGAACAGGCCGCTACAGATTCCGACACTGGTCACGCACCCATCCCGCAAACCGCCCCGGCCGGTATTACGCATCACCAGCAGGGTATCCACACCGGGCGTGATGGTGAGCAATGTAATGGCAACCAGATAGGCCCAGAACAGATCCGATATCAACGTCATGCCCTCTCAAAATCCTGAACAAAACCTTCCCCGGGGCCCTTCCGACAATCTCAGACTCAGGCCTCCTGCTGGAGAATCTTACGCGCAGCGGCGGACTTGTAAAATGGCGCAAGCCGCCGACGAATCAGGGCCTCAACATAGCCCTCTTCACGCAACACGTCTATAACCGGAATTGCGTAGGCATCTATCTCCGCCATAACAACCTCGCGGCTTACCCCCATATCGCCCAGCAGGTCTGTAAGCGGGCGCTCGCCATATTTGTCGAACAGGTGGGAAACCACGGCCCGGGCACAGTTCTCAAAGTATCCGGTCTTGCGAAACTGCAGCCAGAACTCATAGCCCAGCACCACAAACTCCTGCAGCTGCACGTCTCCGAGCCCCTCGTGCAGCTCGGCAATGGTGCGATCCTCCAAAGACACCCAGGCGGCCATCACACTGTCGCGCAGCTCCTCATCAGACAGGGCACTGTGCAGGAATTGCTCACTGCGGCTGATCAAACCGGGCAGGCTGTCAGACAACCAGGCTTTCAGTCGACGCTCAAAGGTTTCATCCAGCCCCGGCACCGCCCGATTGGCCATCCGCTTGCCAAATTTCATCATCGAACCAACGCCCGGCACAGACTTGGTGATCAGGTTATCCTCGTACAGGTAGTTCACCAGGCCGTGGTACACGACATTGGACACCAGCTCCTGATAGACCGGGTGCGCCATGATCTCGCTGATCACCCGTTCACGCTGCTGCCGGAGCTCCAGAGCTTCCTCCAGAAAGCCCGTGGCCTGTTCGCGGGTGATGATCTCGCCCAGGGTGGTCTTTGACTGCACTTCGGCATTGAGCACCTCGGTGGCCATCTCCGCGGCCAGTTCCGGAATGCCTGCATCCAGTTCCATGTCCATAACGATACGCTGGATAACGCCCATCACCTGCTCTTCCGAGGTTATCCGGCCAAGGGTTATCTCGCCGGCATAATGCCAGAGCTCATCGAGCTCCTGCTCCAGGAACTTGCGCAGCTTTGCGCCCTTTAGCGAAGCCAGCTCATGTTTCACATGCTGCTCAAGCAGTTGGTTGGCGAGATCCGTTTTGCCTTTGGTCATGGCGTCAGTTGTCCTGTTGAAGAAATGAAACACACAGGCCAGAGGCTAACACGAACGAAACGCTGGCAGGTTTGCCAAAACTACAGGTGGAGAGGCGCGGCCGGGCCAGTATGATTCAGTCACGCACTCTGAGAAGGAGTTACTGAAAATCGTTGAAGGTGTGGGGTTCCGCAGCAAGTGCGAGGCAAAGACTGCCGGGGCCAACGTAGATGCTGCTGGTAATCCCCATCTGGGAGAGCAGCAGTTCCACACCATTGCGTTCGCAAGCATCGCGCAGTCGGTTGAGCCCGGGCAAATCCTCGATCTCCGTCCAGGTAAGACCACAGGACAGGCTTACATAGGGTGTCAGAAGCCCGGCTTCGACACGGGCAGCGGCATAGTTCATCACCTTTTCCACGGCCACGTCGAAACTCCGGGTTTTGGCCGCAGGCTGGCCCTCGGCCCCCTGCCCGAAGATAACCGGCGTAATGTTCAGTGCTTTGCCCAGGAAGGCAACCAGTGCCGACACACTCTTGTCACCACGACGCCGTGCCCGTTCACGGATGTAGTGCAGATCCCTCGGAATCACGCAGGTGTAGATCCTGTCGCTGAAGGTTTCCACCTCATGGCGCAGGGCATTCTTGGACACATTCTGGTCGATCAGCTTGAGGGTGTGGGCTGCCAGCAAGCCCTGGCCGGCGAAGATCTGCTTGCTGTCGATGACCCGCATGAAGAAACGACCATCGCGACCGGCGGCGTGCCGCGCCCCTTCGTAATTTGCCAGGACACTGTTCATGGCTTCGGTGGCATTCTGGAAAATCAGGCTTCGGGTTTTCGTGACAGTCTCGCAGATAGCAACATCAAACTGGGTAACGATCTTCTCCATGAACAGGTCGTGGATCTGCTCAGCGGTGAAGGCGCGAGTCTCGGCCTGATGCCCTTTCTGCAGCAAACCGCTCTGGTAAAACTCCTGGGTCCGAACCGGATCATGTTTGTCTATATAGGTCTGGCCATCAATTACAGCGGTTACCGGCAGGACGAACAGGTCATGCTTGCGGCTGAACTCGTAGGGTAAGTCGCACGCAGAATCGACGATCAAACCAACTCGCATGGTGGGCCTCCAGCTCCGGGCAGCTCCTCGAGCGGAAGCCCCCTTTATTGTCGTTATTCTTTGTGCCGAACAGTTTTACACACCCCGGTCAGAATTTCAGCAACCCGGCCCTATCCTGCAGTCGATGTCATATCCAGTTCCTGAAGATTCCGTTCGAGCAGCTCACGGTTATCCTGCTGCCAGGGATGAAAGCCTTTGCGGAAATAGGCCAGGAATTCCGGCAGACACTTGCGCAGTACGCCGGGTTTTCCCCACAGGAAATTGAGGCCACCAATCCAGGTACGAAGACTCCAGAGCTTGCCATCAGCTTTCAGCAGGCTACAGGTGTTCAGGAAGGTGTACTTGAAGAAGTTCCAGGTCACAAACAGGAAGACGATCCGGCGCAGCCGCTCGTTGCCGACACATTCCCGGTAAACATCAAAGGCAACGGATTTGTGTTCGGTTTCCTCGATGGCGTGCCAGCGCCAGAGCTTTGCCATGGCCGGGGTAGCCCCTTCCATCCATTCGGGGTGACTCAGGATGGCGTTGGCCAGTACCGCCGTGTAATGCTCGGCACCGCAGGTGCCCGCCAGTTGCCGGCTCGGCGGAAGTTTGCCAACCCACGCCATATGCTTCTCGAACCGCCGGTCGAGGGCATCGATATCATAGCCCCGCGCCTTCAGAGCTTCGTTGTAGCTCTTGTGCTCCCGGCTGTGCAGCGCCTCCTGGCCTATAAAGCCGCGAATTTCCGCTTTCAGCTTGGGATCCTCAATCTGGTCCCGATAGAGTCGCACGGCATTAATGAATTGCTGTTCGCCATCAGGGAACTGCAGGGAAAGGGCATTGAAAAACGCGGTCCGGAAAGCATCGTTGCCATGCCAGAGCGTTTTCAGATCCTCGCTGACATCGAACCGCAGATGTCTCGGCTCAACGGACACCCCCTCGGGCGTGGAGCTGATGGTCATGACTGCCTCCTGTTTTTGTAGTGTTGTTATCAGTATTGAACAGCGGACAAAATTTCATCAGTTCTGGCAGTTTAAACCCGGAAACCGCGCGGAAGGAATACTTCAGGAGGAAAAATTAGACAAATTGTCACGAAATGACATTCTGTCAACGCCCATGCTCAGGGAAACATTCAGGCATAAAAAAGGGAGGCACGAGGCCTCCCAAGGACACACAGGGGGTCAACGCCTTCCGGTGCAGAGCCGGAAGACGCAGGTTTAGTGCTCTTCCGCGGCTTTCACGCCCGGCGCTTCCGGGTCGGCGGTAAAGCCAAGCAATTTGGTACGTTCAATCAGGAAATAGAGGACGGCGCCGGTGGCCAGGCCCCAGCCAGCGCCATAGACGGCCAGAACAACACCCATGGTGCCGGCAATGCCACGCTCGGTGTTATTCTCCAGCTGCTCCAGCCCTACCATCAGGCAGATATAGCCGGTCAGCAGCAGTGTCAGTGACAGGGCAATCGGCAGCACCGGTTGGAAGAAGCTCACCAGCGGCAGAACGAAAAGGGCAATAAAACCCGTAATCCAGAAAGTACCGCCGCCACTGTAGATGGAGTCCATGGCGTTACGACCGTACTTGTAGCGCTCGGCCATGGTGGCAGTGACAGCCGTCCAGATCGGGCCCGCCAGCCCCGGATAGGGTGCGAAGAACGCGTGGCCACCATTGCGGATAGCGGTTACCAGATGCACCCGGTCGATGCTGTTATCGATATCTTCGTCTTTGCGCAGATGATCAACGCGGTTCATCAATGACTGGCCGACCACGATATCGCCGAAGGCAATCACGTAGGCGATCACCGCCGTGGGAATGGCGTACAGGAAGACGTTGGCATCCGGGAATCCGACGGCGAACGGCAGGTAGTTCCACAGCTCATCAAACGCGGGTTTGGTGATGCCCCACTCCACATTGGGCACCTCGTATTCGCCAGTTGCAAAGCCAACCAGGATCGCAACCACCATACCCGGCACCATGCCGTAGTTGGCAATCTTGCGGGCGATTGAATTGCTTTCCACAAAACCTTTGAACGATACCGAGAACATCAGGTAGAGGCACACCAGGCCACCGATGATCAGGGAGATCGGCGTGTTGGCGAGACGGCCGCCTGCCTCAATCTCACCCATCAGGGCGGCGATACCGGCACCGATGATAATCCCGCCTTTCATGGAACGGGGAATCAGCTCCACCAGTTTGCTGCCCAGGCGTGTAATACCCAGAACCAGGAAGATAATGAACACCAGGAACTGCAGCGCGAACAGCGCCTGAATCGCCTCGGGGCCCGGCTCGTAGTCGCTCAGGAACAGCAGAACCACAGGAATCCCTGGCGTAATCCAGCCCGGCACCAGGGGAACACCCAGCAGTGCCGGCAGCATGAAACCGATGCCACAGATCACCACGTAAGCCAGAGCCACGTCGTAGGGCACACCCAGGTATTTCTCAAGAAGGGGAATCATGGCCAGGCTGACCACGAACATGATCAGAGCCTGCACCATCTCCGCGAACTCCCAGCGGTAATGAACGAACGGCAGACGAACCTTGAAGGGACCGGCCGGCCAGAACGGCTGCTCTTCCCCGTTCTTTCGGTGAAACATTTGCATAAAAAGGTCTCCGGGCTCACGCGGCGCGTGTGCCTGACAGCGTTGTTTTTTCTGGTTTAATTCGGCTGCGCCGGGGCCGGCGCAGCCGATCGGGGAATCAGTCCAGTTCTTTGGCCTGATCCCTCAGCACGAACTTCTGGATCTTACCCGTGGAGGTTTTGGGCAGCTCCGAGAAGACGATGGTCTTGGGTACCTTGAACCGGGCCAGGTGCTCGCGGCAGAAGTTGATGATGTCTTCCTCGCTGACTTGACCGGCTTCCGGCTTCAGGGTCACAAAGGCGCAGGGGGTTTCGCCCCACTTTTCGTCCGGCCGGGCAACCACAGCTGCCTCAAGCACAGCCGGGTGGCGGTAAAGGGTATCCTCAACCTCAATGGTGGAAATGTTCTCACCACCGGAGATGATAATGTCCTTCAGCCGGTCCTTGATCTCCATGTAGCCGTCTTCGTGCCATACAGCCAGGTCCCCGGTGTGGAACCAGCCACCCCGGAAGGCCTCTTCGGTGGCTTTGGGGTTCTTCAGATAGCCCTTCATCACCGTATTGCCGCGCAGGAAAATCTCACCGATGGTTTTGCCGTCTTTGGGCACTGGCTCCATGGTGTTCGGGTCGCCGACCATCGTGCCTGCCAGAGTGTGATAACGAACGCCCTGACGGGCCTTTTTCCGGGCACGATCATGCAGTGGCAGCGCATCCCACTCGGATTTCCAGGCACAAACGGTTACCGGGCCATAGACTTCGGTCAGACCGTAAACGTGAGTCACCTGGATGCCCATTTCCTCGATGGCACCAATGACCTGGGCGGGGGGTGCCGCGCCTGCTGTCATGGACTTCACGTCGTGATCAATGCCGGCCTTGGCGGATTCCGGCACGTTCAGCAATGCGTTAAGCACAATCGGGGCGCCACACATGTGGGTAACCTGATGATCCCGGATCAGCTGCAGAATCTTCTCGGGATCAACCCGGCGCAGGCAGACGTGGGTTCCTGCCATGGCGGTGATGGTCCAGGGGAAGCACCAGCCGTTGCAGTGGAACATCGGCAAGGTCCACAGGTACACCGGGTGCATGTCCATGGACCAGACTGCCTGGTTGCCGATGGCATTGATGTAGGCGCCACGATGGTGGTAAACCACGCCCTTCGGGTTCCCGGTCGTGCCGGATGTGTAGTTCAGGGAGATGGCATCCCACTCGTTGTCGGGGAAGCTCCATTGGAACGCCGGATCCCCTTCCTGAAGGAACGCCTCGTAGTCCAGATCGCTGACCTGAACACCCTCGCCATACTCGGGATCGTCCACATCGATCACCAGCGGCTTGGTGTCCAGCCGGCTGACGGCGTCCCTGATCACCTCACCGAACTCCCGGTCGGCAATCACAACCTTGGCCTCACCGTGATCCAGCATGAAGGCGATGGCCTCAGCGTCCAGGCGAACGTTCAGGGTGTTCAGCACCGCGCCAATCATGGGCACCCCGAAATGGGCTTCCACCATCGCGGGAATATTCGGAAGCATGACGGCAACGGTATCACCGCGTCCGATGCCGCGCCCTTTGAGGGCTGATGCCAGACGGCGGCAACGTTCGTAGGTCTGCGCCCAGTTGTAACGGATGGCCCCGTGAATGACGGCGGGATACTCCGGGTAAACCGTAGCGGTACGTTCGATGAAATCAACGGGAGATTGGACGGCGTAGTTGGCGTCGACGGGCGCCAGGCCTTGATCAAATATCGAGGTCATTGCGTGGTCCTCTTGAGTACTGTTGTTCTTATGGCGTATTCAGGAATATCGCTAAACTAGCTATACTTCGGGCTGGTCAGAATAGTATTGGATAGCAAAAACACTAGAAACTATACCAACGTATTATAGTTAATTTACTATAACGATAAGCCATGAACGATTTTTCCACTCCAAGTGTATTTAGTTTGCATGACGCCGACCCGCAACCCGGTTTGATCCTGGATGCGACAGGCAGCGTTCTGGAGGGCAACCTGGCCAGCCATCATCTTTGCCAGAACGCCAACCTGACCTCGCTGTTCCATCTGCTGCCGGTCAACGTTCAGGCGCTTGTGAAGTCGTCCCTGGAGCAGGAACGATCGATCGAGAATGTGGAAGCCAGAATTCCGGCAGACACCACCGAGCGTTTCCTGGTGTGGACGTTCGTCCCCGATATCGGGAGCTCGACGGTTCTGGCGCGGGCCAGAGACGCTACAGACGAAATCATCAACCGGGAAGAAGCGACCCGCTCCAACCGTCTTTACCGGCTGATTACCGAGAACACCACCGACCTCATTTCCCGCCATGCCCCGGACGGACGGTTTATCGATGCCACGCCCGCGTCCTGGCGGCTGCTGGGCTACTGGCCGGAAGAACTGAGGGGTAAGCCCCTGGAAGAAATTTTCCGGGGCGATCAGGTGGTTCAGAAGCTGGCTGAAACCCGCAACCAGCTACGGGACGACGGCTACGCCACCATGACTCTGGAGATTATTCACCGGGACGGTTCCCGCCGCTGGTTCGAGATTGCCAGCAGGGCCATTCGGGAAACCTACACTGGCGCTGTGATTGAGGTCATCAGCGTATCCCGGGATATCACCGCCCGGGTAGAGTCCGAGGAGAACAACCGCAGGCTGGCCGACGAACTCGCCCACACCGCCAGGCTCGCCACTCTGGGGGAGCTTGCCTCAAGCATTGCCCACGAGATGAACCAGCCATTGGCCACCATCGTGAACTTTGCCAGCGCCAGCCAGCGCTATCTCAAAGGCGCCCGAACCAATCCCGAATGCCTCGATCGAGTGGACGACGGCCTCCAGAAGATTGTTCACCACGCCAACCGGGCCTCGGAGGTCATCAAACGTTTGCGAGCTTTCCTGCGCAAGGGCCAGAAGCGGACCGCACCAATCGCACTGAACGAAGTCGTCAGCAATGTCGCCCGTCTTTGCCAATGGGAGGCCGAGAAAAACAAGGTGCAGATCCGAGAGAATCTGGCCTGTTGTGCGCCCGTCATCACCGCCGACCCGGTGCTGCTGGAACAGGTGCTGATCAATCTGATCCGCAACGGTATCGAAGCCACTGTTGAGGCTCGCGGTGAGGACAACCCGGGCCCACACTCGCAGATCGCCATAACGACCTGCATCAACGATCAGAACGAAACCCTGATTGAGGTCATCGACGAAGGCCCGGGGCTCGACGCGCAGGGCATTCGCCAGATGTTCCAGCCGTTCTATACCAGCAAGCCCCAGGGGCTTGGCCTGGGGCTCTCGATGAGCCGTTCGATTATCGAAGGCTTTGGAGGCTTCCTGGACGCCAGGCCGGCAGCAACGGGCGGACTCTCCCTGATCTGCCGTTTCCCGGCCAGCCCGGGCCACAAGAACAGAACCTCGAACACGGAGATGCAGCCAGATGAGTGATCAAGCGACACCGGAAGCCACCACCGTCTATGTGGTTGACGACGACGCCGGCATGCTGGAATCCACCCAGTGGTTGCTGGAATCGGTCGGGTTGAACGTGGAAGCCTACAGCGACGGCCGGAAATTCCTGGATGCGGTTGGCAACAAGAAAGCGGGCTGCGTGGTTCTGGATGTGCGGATGCCCGGGCTGGGCGGCCTGAACGTTCAGGAGGAGCTTCAGAAGCGGGGGCTGGACCTGCCGATCATCTTTGTCTCCGGGCACGCCGACGTTCCCATTGTGGTGAGGGCGTTCAAGTCCGGGGCCTTCGATTTCATCGAGAAGCCGTTCAATGAACAACTGCTCCTGGACAGCGTCCAACAGGCGCTGCAGGAACATCAGCAGTCCGCTCCAGAGTTGCAGGGTGATGAGGCAACCGAAGCCCTGCTGGCCACCCTCACCCGCCGTGAACGGGACGTGTTCCTGCCACTGGCCCAGGGCTACACGAGCCGGGAAATCGCAGAACAGCTGGATGTCAGTGTCAAGACGATTGATCTCTACCGGGCACGAGTCATGAAACGCCTGGGCGCCGATCGCTTGCCGGATGTGACCGGCACTGCCATTGCCGCCGGCCTTCTCGATCCGCTGGACATGCGTGGCGAGAAAACCTGAACGGCACTAACGCGCCGCAGACTGGACGTCGTGCGCCAGCACACCCAGCCTGGCCACGGCATGCTCGATGCGCTCACTCCAGGGGTTGGCGCTGTTCAGTCTCAGGCAATTGTCGTATTTGTCGGCGGTTGAGAACATCAGCCCCGGCGCCACGTTGATATCCTCCGCCCTGGCCCTGTGGTAAACCTCGGTGCCGGAAACGCCGTCGGGCAACTGGACCCATAGCACAAACCCACCCTGGGGACGGCTCACAGCCGTACCTTCCGGGAAGGCCCTGGCCACAGCAGTCCGCATCCGTTCGGTGGCTTCGCGATAGTGCTGCCGGGCTGAACGGAGGTAGCGATCATAGCCGCCCTGCTCCAGAAAATGCGCTACCGCCATCTGTGGAATCGATGACGTGGCCAGATTGACGAAATACTTGTGCTGCCTGGCGCTGGCCATATGCCGCCCCGGCACCATCCAGCCCAGCCGGAGGCCCGGTGAAATAGTCTTCGAAAACGAACTGCAATAAATCACATTGTCCGCCCGATCAAAGGCCTTGGCCGGTTTCGGCCGGTCCCCGGTGTGATGAAGGTCGCCGTAGATGTCGTCCTCGATCAGCGGAACAGCCGCTGCCGCCAGCATGGAGACCAGCTGCTTCTTGCGCTCGTCGGACATTTGCGCACCCATGGGGTTGCTGTGATTGGTCACGACCACACAGGCTTTGAGGGGCCACTGTTCCAGGGCCAGTTGCAGGCCTTCAAGGCTCAGACCCTCGGAAGGATGCGTTGGAATTTCAATGACCTTCAGCCCGACCACTTCCAGAGCCTGAAGAATGCCCGGGAAAGACGGCGATTCTACGGCCACAATATCTCCGGGCTGGGTTACCGCTCTCAGCGCCAGTATGATCGCCTCCTGGGCGCCATTGGTGGCAAGTACGTCGTCTGGCGTCACCGGCACACCGAGGGTGGCCATCCGCTGGGCGATCTGCCGGCGGAACGATTCCTTGCCGGGAAAGGCATAGTCCAGGGTTTCCAGACCCCGGCGTGCCGCCCAGAGCGTGCTGTGCTGGATCTGGCGGAGCGGCAGGTAATCCGGGTGGGGGATCGCCGTGGCCAGCGGTACCATGCGCTTCTGTTCGTCCGCGCACAGGTCCAGGGCCATCTCCCTGGCACTGACTGGAACCGGACGGCTTCGGTGCCGGCGCATAACAGGCTCGGGGGCGTCCACAGTGGGCAGCCGTACGAAGTAGCCGCTACGTTCACGGGCCTGCAGAAAACCCCGCGCCTCCAGCGTCTGGTGTGCCTGGAGGATGGTCGAGATGCTAACCCCGAACTGCCGGCTCAACTGTCGCACGCCCGGTAGCCGTTCGCCGTCCCGGTACACGCCTTCATGAATCAGCCCCTGAAGCTGATCCGCGACCTGGTTGTAGAGAATGCCCATTGCCCGCCCTCGCCTGCGAAGCTTCATCGTGATAATGATCTATTGCACCAGAACCCGAGCTGTTCGGTGCAGTACAGATTGCTTCCGATATGACCAGTACAGATCTCACCAAATGCATTCTGTACCGGTTCAAAACGAGATTATCTGAATCTGTTATGGCAGTCAGATCTTTTCCTACAATAGGCTCGAAATCAGATGATATTTCCAAACAGGCCAGCGCTTTAAAATAGGAGAAGAGACCGTGACTTTACCCTTCTATCAGGTTGATGCGTTCACCAGCGAGGTGTTCGGTGGCAACCCGGCCGCGGTCATGCCGCTGGACCAGTGGCTGCCAGATAACCTCATGCTCTCGCTTGCCGCGGAGAACAACCTCTCCGAAACAGCCTTTTTCGTGCCTCTTCCGGCCGGCGAGGACGCGGATTTCCATATCCGCTGGTTTACTCCGGGCACAGAGGTACCACTGTGCGGCCATGCCACCCTGGCCAGCGCCTGGATCATCTTCAACAAACTCGGCTGGGACAGAGAGCAAATCCGTTTACGCTCCAAAAGCGGCCCACTCTCCGTCCGGCAATCCGACGACGGCTGGCTGGTACTCGATTTCCCGAATCTGGCCTACGAGAAACAGCCCACGCCGGCCCTGATTCGGGAAGCTCTGGAAAGCGCGCCTGATACAGCGTTTTTTGTTCCAAACGACACCAATTACATGGTGGTCCTGAAGGACGAAGACGCTGTGCGGTCTGCGCAACCGGATCTGCGCAAATTAAAGCAACTGGGCAACCAGGGGCTGATCATCACCGCACCTGGCAACAACTGCGATTTTGTCAGCCGCTATTTCGCGCCTGGCGCCGGCATTGATGAGGACCCGGTTACCGGTTCCATTCACAGCGTGCTGGTGCCTTACTGGTCCGAACAACTGGGCAAAACCGAGCTTGAGGCTCGGCAGATTTCTGCCCGGGGCGGTGTACTTCGCTGCGAGCTAAAGGGGGATCGCGTCGACATTGCCGGCCAGGCAGCCTTCTTTATGGAAGGCGCCATTCATTTGTGAGGCACACTTGCAGAGTGCAAATGAAAAAACCGACATGGTCGCCGGTGATAGCTCTGACGGTCAGTTTCGTAAACTTATCCTCAATTCTTAATCAGAGGCGAAGTGATGACAGCGACCAAAGCATTTGCAGCACAGTCACCAACGTCCGGCATGGCACCTCATACCATAGACCGCCGGGATCCACGTCCCGATGACGTTGCGATCGAGATCGACTACTGCGGGGTCTGCCATACCGACATTCATTTTGCACAAAACGACTGGGGGATCACCGAGTATCCGGTTGTCCCCGGCCACGAAATTGTGGGGCGGGTCACGGCCGTTGGCCCCGAGGTCAAAAGCTTTAACGTAGGCGATGTCGTCGGCGTCGGGTGCATGGTGGATTCCTGCCGTACCTGCTCAGCCTGTGAAGCAGGTCTGGAGCAGTACTGCAGCGAAGGCATGACTTCCACCTACAACGGCCAGGACCGCCACGATCACTCCATCACCTTTGGCGGCTATTCCGAGCGTATCACCGTCAGCGAACGGTTTGTCGTTCGCATTCCGGAAAAGCTGGATATCAAGGCCGCTGCGCCTCTGCTTTGCGCCGGCATCACCACCTACTCGCCGCTGCGCCATTATGGCGTCAAAGCGGGCCACAAGGTCGGTGTTATCGGCATGGGCGGTCTCGGTCACATGGGTGTTAAATTCGCCCGGGCACTTGGCGCGGAGGTGACCATTTTCACCCGCTCCGAGAGCAAGGTTGCGGAAGCGAAAAAGCAGGGTGCCGATCATGTAGTGATCTCCACCGATGAAGATCAGATGGCCGCAGCCGCTGAAACCTTTGATTTCATGCTGGACACGGTTCCGGTCCAGCACGATCTGAACCCTTACCTCAACTGCCTGAAGCACGATGGCACTCACATACTGGTTGGCCTGCTGGAGCCGGTAGAGCCACCCGTAGAGGCTGGCGCCCTGGTATTCAAGCGCCGTGTTCTGGCCGGGTCGCTGATCGGTGGCATGCCGGAAACCCAGGAAGTTCTGGATTTCTGCGCAGAACACGACATCAGCTGCGACGTGGAGATGCTTGATATAAACAACCTCAATGAGGCCTACGAGCGCATGAAAAAAGGCGATGTGAAGTATCGCTTCGTGATCGATATGCACACCCTGAAAAACGGGTAACTGCAAAGGCGACCGGGCCCCACGGGCCCGGTCTCTGATTCCTTCTCATCCCGCCACTTCATACGTGGTTACCCCGGCACCACAGACGCCAGCCCCCCATATCCGTATAATTCGCCCACTCAATGTTCGTACCCGGTTTGTGGTTACCCCATGCCTTCACACTACGATGTCATTATTATCGGCGCTGGCGCAGCAGGCCTGATGTGCGCGGCCACTGCGGGCTATCGCGGCCGCAGCGTGCTGGTGTTGGACCACGCCAACAAGCCAGGCAAGAAAATCCTCATGTCCGGCGGCGGCCGCTGCAACTTCACCAACCTGAACAGCACGCCCGCCAACTTCCTGTCGGACAACCCGCACTACTGCATTTCCGCACTCAAGCGCTACACGCCCCAGGATTTTCTGGAACTGGTAGACCGGCACGGCATTGAGCATGAGGAAAAAGCCCCTGGCCAGTTGTTCTGCAAGGACAGCGCCAAGGATATCCTCAACATGCTGCTGACCGAATGCGAGTGGGCAGGAGCAGAAGTGAGAATGAAAACAACGGTCGACCGCATTACCGAAATCGACAGCGGCTACCGCCTGAGCGTCGGCTCCGGCGATCTCACCTGTGAATCCCTGGTGATCGCCACCGGTGGCCTGTCGATTCCCACCATGGGCGCCACCGCATTCGGTTACCGGGTAGCCGAGCAGTTCGGGCTGGACATACTTCCCACCCGCGCGGGCCTGGTACCCTTTACCCTGCAGCCGGAATTGAAAGACCAGCTCGCGCCTTTGTCCGGTGTCAGTTGTCCCGTTGACGTGCAGTGCCATGACCAGCACTTCCGGGAACCGATGCTGGTCACCCATCGCGGGCTCAGTGGCCCGGCGATGCTCCAGATTTCCAGTTTCTGGGAGCCGGGCGACAGCCTGGCCATCGATCTGCTGCCGGCCTGCCGCATCAAGGATGACCTGCTGAACCTCCGGAAAACCCGCCCGCAGTCAACCATTGCAAACTACCTGACCCAGCACCTGCCAAAACGGTTTGCCCAGGCCTTCAACGAACTGCAGGGCTGGACCGGTCCCTTGCAGGGCTACAAGAACAGCGATATTGAGCAGGTTGCCGATGTCCTCGGCCATTGGTCGATCAAGCCGGCGGGAACCGAGGGCTACCGCACGGCAGAGGTTACCCTGGGGGGTGTGGATACACGCCAGCTCTCCTCCAAAACCATGGCGGTGCTGGAGAAGCCAAACCTGTATTTCATCGGTGAGGTGGTGGACGTGACCGGCCACCTCGGCGGCCATAATTTCCAGTGGGCCTGGGCTTCGGGTGTGGCGGCCGGCAACAGCGCCTGAGGGCACATCCGACTGCCCAAAGCGACCGTCGAACTGGTAAGCTGAGTTCATGTATTGGCATGACCGGAGAACACACAAGATAGGGGGAACGGATGCTCCAGACCCACAGTGACACCACAACCAGCAATGCCCTCGTTGTCGAAGGTGGCGCCATGCGCGGCATCTTCGCCGCCGGCGTACTCGATGCCTTTCTCGAAAAGCGGCATCAGCCTTTCACGGAAGCCTGGGGCGTCTCCGCGGGCTCAACCAATCTCATCGGCTACCTCTGCGGCCATCACGGCCGAAATCATCGAGTAATCACCGACCACGCCTGTCGGCCGGAATTCATCAACTGGGGGCGTTTCTTCCAGGGCGGGCATTTGTGCGATGTTCACTGGCTCTGGCATCAGTCTTACCAGGAAGTACCACTCGATCTGGAACGCTACCTGTCTGGCACCACCAAACTCTGGGTGGCAACCACGTCGGTGGTGACCGGTGAGGCCCGGTATTTTCCGGTCGACGACCAGAACATCCACAACGTGCTCACCGCCTCCTGCTCCATTCCCCTGGCCTACCGTGATTATCCAAGAGTGGAGGACGAGCCCATGAGTGATGGCGGAATTGCCGATTCCATTCCGGTTGCGGAGGCCTATCGCCGGGGAGCCCGGGATATCACGGTGGTGCTTTCCCGACCGCTGGGCTATGAGAAGAAGCCGTTGGCGTTTCCGGCGCTCACCAAGCGGATGTTCCGGGAGCAACCGGGGCTCGCCGAGGCCATAATCCGGCGGGGCGAAAGATACAACGAGACACTGGAATTCATTCGAAATCCGCCGGAGGACTGCCGGCTCCGGATTATCGCGCCACCGGAGGATTTTCCGGTAAGCCGGTTGACCACGGATCTGAACAAGCTGGATCTGGGGTATCAGCAAGGCCACCGCGCGGCGATGGCCTATCTGGCCGAATTGGCCCAGGAAGTAACCTAGCGAAGCACCACCAGGGGCTTTTTGGCGGTTTTCAGCATCGTGGTGGTTGTACTGCCCACCAGGAACTGACGGATGCGGGAGTGCCCATAGGCGCCCATCACCAGGATGTCGATGTCGTGTTCTTCCTGGTAGGCGTGCAACGCGGGTTCCACATCCCCGGCCCGGATCGCCAGAGTGATCTCGGATTCCAGACCTGCCAGCATTTTCTCGGCTTTCCTGAGCTGCTCCCAGCGGTCGTTGGTGTCCGGTCCAACCATCACCAGATGCAACGGCATGCCTTTCAGAACCGGGCTGCCAGCCAGCAATTCCACGCCCTTGAACGCCGTAGCGCTGCCATCGAAGGCCAGCATGGCGCTGCGGGGCTGGGTATAGTCGTCCGGCACCAGGAGAATCGGGCGGTGCATGCTGCGAATCACCGTCTCCAACTGACTGCCGATGTGGGTGTCACGCTCGGAACTGCTTTCACCGTGCAGCCCCATGACCAGCAGGCGGGTCTGATTCTCCAGCGCCAGCAGAGACTCGGTCAGGTCACCATGGCGCTGACGCTGCACCACGTCATTGATACCGGATTCGCTGACCCGCTTTGCCGCTTCGTCCAGCATGTGGTGGCCGTGTTCCAGGGCCAGCTTGGCGCGCTTGCGGTCCAGCTCTGCCAGGTCTTCGAGCAGCTGTTCACGGCTGCCCAGACCAATGTTGCCAGCCAGATCCGGCTCCGCCGGATAACGTTCCTCGTCCAGCACGTGCAGCAGCATCATGGGCGTTTCCATGTGCTTGCTGGCCCAGGCTGCGTAATCGCAAACCGCCGGCGCCGCCTGGGAGCCATCAATACAGGCAACTACTCGTAACATCTCAACCTCGCCTTCATGATCCTTGTGATTGTTATTCTGACTGCGATCGCTGTTGGATTCCTTGGTCTGTGTCATGTCAGTGCCCCATCAGCTGGTCAACGGCGTCCGGCTTGTCGTGCACGCCAAAGCGGTCAACAATCGTGGCACTGGCTTCATTCAGCCCGATAACCTCAACTTCCGCGCCTTCCCGGCGGAACTTGATGACCGCCTTGTCCAGGGCACCGACTGCGGTGATATCCCAGAAATGGGCCCGGCTCAGATCAATGACCACATTATCGACTGCTTCCTTGAAATCAAAGGATTCCGTGAATTTTTCCGAGGAACTGAAAAACACCTGGCCCACCACTGTGTAGGTGCGGGTATCGCTTGCTTCATCCAGCTCAGAGGTCACCAGCATGTAATGGCCAACTTTGTTGGCAAAAAACAGGGCCGCCAGCAGAACGCCGGCCAGAACGCCGAACGCCAGGTTATGGGTGGCAACCACCACAATCACCGTAACAACCATCACGATGTTGGTTGAAAGCGGATGTTCCCGCAGGTTCTTGATCGAGCCCCAACTGAAGGTACCAATCGACACCATGATCATCACAGCAACGAGGGCCGCCATGGGGATCTGGACCAGCCACTTGTCCAGCACCAACACCATAATCAGCAGGAACACACCGGCAGTCAGTGTCGACAGCCGGGTACGGCCGCCGGATTTGATATTGATAATGGACTGCCCGATCATCGCGCAGCCCGCCATACCACCAAGCAGGCCGGAGCCGATGTTGGCAATGCCCTGACCCTTGCACTCACGGTTGCGGTCACTGGTGGTGTCGGTCAGGTCATCGACGATGGTTGCGGTCATCATCGATTCCAGCAGCCCCACAACAGCCAGCCCCACGGAGTACGGCAGGATGATCATCAGGGTTTCCAGGTTCAGGGGCACATCCGGCCACAGGAAGATCGGCAGAGTATCGGGCAATTCGCCCATATCACCGACCGTGCGGATGTCGAGGTTCAGGTACATGGCAACGCCGGTCAGAACCACAATGCACACCAGAGGTGAAGGCAGGATCTTGCCGATCCGGGGCAGCAGCGGGAACAGGTAGATGATGCCGAGGCCGGCCGCCGTCATGGCGTAGACATGCCAGGTAACATTCGTCAGTTCGGGCAGCTGCGCCATAAAAATAAGGATGGCCAGGGCGTTTACAAAACCGGTTACCACCGAGCGCGAGACGAACCGCATCAGGCCGCCGAGCTTAAGGTAGCCAGCGGCAATCTGAAGAACACCGGTCAGCAGCGTCGCAGCAAGGAGATACTCGAGACCATGCTCTTTAACCAGTGTCACCATCAACAGGGCCATGGCGCCAGTGGCTGCCGAAATCATGCCGGGACGGCCACCCACGAAGGCAATGATCACCGCAATACAAAAAGAGGCGTAAAGACCCACTTTGGGATCGACACCGGCAATGATCGAGAAGGCAATGGCCTCCGGGATCAGTGCCAGCGCCACGACGATACCGGCGAGCACATCGCCACGAATGTTCGAAAGCCAGTTGGCTTTTAGGGAATTCACCATAATGTCGGGTTTCCGGATTGCTGTGGAGATAAAAAAACTGAGATAAAACCGTCGATTGCACCCAACCTATCTCACGTTGGCTACAGGGATATGTCTCAGGGGATTAAACCAGAGGAAGAGGAAGCTGAGCGCTAGGGCGGAAGGATCGTCACGGTTTCAGTTTGCTGCACGGTTGATGAAAATCAGGTAACTGCGAATTTCAGGGTCGCGAAGCTTACCAGACCCCTAACGGGAAAGTAAGGCGGTTACGGGAATCTTCTTAGAGGTGTAACGACCGGTTGCACCTGCTGCTATCATCAACATATTCAATTATTAACAGGAGCCTACGCCCTCCCATGGATGATCTTGCTTCCCAGTTTCTGGCCGGAAACCAGACCACTCTCGACCTCGCCGTTGCGCTTTTGCTTGGCGCCATCATTGGCCTGGAGCGGGGATGGGATGCCCGGGAACAGAAATCCGGCGAGCGAATTGCCGGCATCCGCACCTTTGCCCTGGTAGGCCTGCTTGGCGGTATTTCCGCGGTATTGGCACAGGAAATCACGGAATGGGCGTTTCCCGTGCTTCTGGTCAGTGTCGTGGCCATGGCCATCGTGGCCTACAGCGAGCGCCTTGAGCATATCCGTAATTTCAGCATCACCGGTATGGTTGGCATGGTGCTGACCTTCTGCTTCGGTGCGGTGGCGGTGGCAGTGGACCCGGTCATCGCCACGGCCGCAGCGGTGGTAACCGCAATCATTCTGGACAACAAGGAAGAAATCCACGGTTGGGTCAACAAGCTGAAGGAACATGAACTGGATGCCGCTCTCAAGCTGCTGCTGATTTCCGTGGTCATGCTGCCGTTGCTGCCAAACGAAAAGATGGGGCCTGGCGGGGTTCTGAATCCCCGGGAAATCTGGTGGATGGTGGTGATGATCGCCTCCATTTCCTTTGTCGGCTATTTCGCCATAAGGGTCGCCGGTACCCGCAAAGGCATCCTGTTTACCAGCCTATTCGCCGGGTTGAGCTCGTCCACTGCCCTCACGCTGCACTTCGCCCGCCAGGCCTCGAAAACTCCGCAGCTCAACGCCCAGTTCGCCACCGGTATCCTGATTGCCTGCGGCACCATGTTCCCCCGTATCCTGGTTTATTGCCTGGTGATCAATCCCGATCTGTTGCCCAGTCTGATCTGGCCCGTGCTGGTGATGACCGCCCTGCTCTACGGGCCCGCGCTCTTTATCTGGCGGAAAAATGACCGAGAGCTTCAGGTAAGCCAACCAACCCTTAACCAGAACCCGCTGGATTTGACCTCTGCCCTGGTTTTTGGCGCGTTGCTCACAGCCATCCTGCTTATGGGCGAGTTCCTCGGCAACTGGCTAGGTGATGCGGGCATCTATTTCCTGGCAGCCACCTCCGGCATCGCGGATGTGGACGCAATTACCCTCTCCCTGACCCGCATGTCCAACAACAGCCTGGCCATGGGAACAGCAGTCATAGGCATTGTGATCGCCGCTGCCACCAACAACCTCGTGAAATCGGCGCTGGCCGGGTTTGTCGGCAATCGCCAGATCGGGCTGCTGGTCGGGGGGCCGATGGTGCTCTCTCTGGCAGCCGGGCTTCTGGTCGCCTGGCTGCAGTAATCCCTTACCTGGCCCGACGGAACGTCAGATTGTAACGATACCCGCCCGTTAGCGGGTGCTCCCCGGCTTTGAGGGTCAGCACGCCGTGATAACGCATCCGGGCCGGGCCGCCCCAGACCACAACGTCACCATGGGCAAGTGGCACGCGGATGGGGCGTTCGCTGCGTTTGAGACCACCAAACTGGAACACCATCGGCAGGCCCAGAGAAACCGACACGATGGGCTGCGTGAAGTCCTGCTCGTCCTTGTCCTGATGCAGCCCCATTCTTGCCCCGGGCTGGTATCGATTGATCAGACAGGCGTCCGGTTCAAATCCCTCAAAACCAGCGGTTTCGGCGGCGCTTCTGGCCAGTTCCCGGAAAGCCGCAGGCATGGCGGGCCAAGGCCGGCCGGATTCCGGATCCTCCGCCTGATACCGGTAACCCCTGCTATCGGTAACCCAGCCAAGATCCCCGCAGCAGCTCATGGCCGCAGACATGGCATGGCCACCAGGGGTCTTCATGTGTCTGAACGGCGCTTCTGAGGTAACCGTTTCAATGCCGGCCATGAGTGATTCGGCGTTCGGGAGCGCGAACTGCCGCAGCACCACCGCGCCATCCATCAGAGGCTCGACTGTCTGTTCCGGTGGCAGGTTAGAAAACAGGTCTTGGGTCATGACTACTGCCCCCTCATAAATGATTTAATCTAATAGCTTACGTGGCTTTTTCACAGGTCGATGAAAGCCTGTTCATGAAGCCGGGCTGAAAAACACGTATATTCTATGGGCTGATTCATTCCTGTTAAGGACTTATTAATGCTGTTTGCAATCATAATTGGCGGTCTGATTGGCTACGCCTTTGGCAAATTCCCGGGCTTTCTCATAGGTGCGGCGATTGGTGCCTTTCTCTTGAACCTTCTCAAGCGCCGCCTGATTGGCAAGCTCCAGAGCATTCAGTCCGGTTTTATTGAATCGGTTTTTGCGGTGATGGGTGCCCTGTGCAAGGCAGACGGCGTGGTATCCAGGGATGAAATCCAGATGGCCGAAGCCATGTTCGTTCGCTTCCGCCTGAATGAAGAACAGAAAGCCAAGGCCAAAACCGCCTTCAACCGTGGTAAAGAGCCGGATTTTGACCTGGATGCCGAACTTAACCGGTTCCTCCAGGCCAGCGGACGCCAACCCGCGTTTCTCCAGATGTTCCTGCAGGTTCAGGTATCAGCCGTAGCTGCGGACGGCAAGGTGCACCCGGCCGAACACGAAATGCTCGTAAAAATCGCCCGTGGGCTGGGGCTACCGGAGAGCCAGGTGGACCAGCTGGAAGCCATGCTCCGAGGAGCCCACACCAACCGGGCCGGTGCGGGCCAGCCCTCCTCCGCTGATCAGATCAGCGATGCCTACAAGGTTCTTGGGGTATCGCCTTCCGCCAGTGATGATGAACTCAAGAAGGCCTACCGCAAGCTGATGAGCGAGAACCACCCGGATAAACTTGCGGGCCGGGGATTGCCCGAGAGCATGCGGGAGATGGCAGAGGAACGCACCCGCGAAATCAGTCATGCCTACGATGTGATCAAGGAAGCCCGGAAAAAATCTGCGTAAGGCCCTCTGCCGTCACCGGTTCAGAACCAGCGCGGTACCCGCACGCGATAACGCTCGTAGTCCTCGCCAAATTTATCCGCCAGCGCCTTCTCCTCCTCCCGGGCCTGGCGGGTGATCACCAGTACACCGGCCACCAGGCATACCAGGGAAAACACACTGGGCAAGGCCAGGAAAAAACCGAGCTGCCCAGCCATCACAGCCAGGAACAGGGGATTACGGGAACGGCCAAATGGCCCGCCTGTGAGCAGTTTGCGCTCATCCTTCCGAGGATCGATACCAGAGCGCCAATCCTCATGCATGTAGGCCTGCAGATAGTTCACGGTAGTAAATGAGCCAATCAGGAGGAGCATGCCAACCAGCAAAATCGGCCACACATAGAGCGGGCCGAACACGCCCAGCCAGGGGTCGATATCCGCAAAAATCCGCACCACGCAGACGCCCAGAATGAACGCCCGAAACACATTGAAGGTTTGCCGGTGCCACCAGGGCGCACTCCCTCGCTCACCATAGTTAATGTGCGAAAAGCGCATTCTCTGATACAGCCCGAGGCTTCGGCCAGCAAACTGGAGACCGATCATCAGAAAGAAAATGCCGAGAAAGTGGCGTACGAGGGGTTCAATAAATTCCATCAGGATCGCTTACAACGTTTTCAGGCCGACAGCTTATTATTTGAAGAGGTCTGTGAAAAGGCCCTGTGCTAGCCGCCGACCACTCACCCTACCTAAAATGACATGTCATCACGTTTTCAAATGCAGTAGAGTCGTGGAATCACTTTCAAGGAGAGTCTGGCCATGAGCGCCCCGCAGTCCTGCCACAGTTTCAGAAACGACGCGATAGGTTGCGATGACGCCACTGCCCTTGCCGAACGGGTCCTCCGCCGGGAAATATCGATCACCGAACTCACTCAAGCCGCTATCGCTCGCGCACAGGCGGTCGAACCGCTCCTTCACGGTCTGGCCTCGGCGAATTACGACCAGGCGATCCGGACTGCTTCAAAGCTTGATGCCGCCGACCAGACCGGTTCCTTTCCCCTGTTCCGCGGTGTTCCAACACTTATCAAAGACAACACCAACGTGTCGGGCATGACCACACGGCACGGCTCCCTGGCCGTGCCCAGCGTTCCTGCATCCGATACCAGTCCATTTGCCCGCCAGTTGCTTGCCCAGGGTTTTCTGTGCCTGGGTAAAAGCACCCTGCCGGAATTCGGATTCAACGCCACAACCGAGCCCGCACACGCGCCGGCAACCTGTAACCCGTGGAACCTGGCCTATTCCTCCGGAGCCTCCTCAGGCGGTTCAGCGGCCCTTGTGGCGGCCGGCGTGGTACCCATTGCCCACGCGAATGACGGCGGAGGCTCCATACGGATTCCGGCCGCCTGCTGCGGCCTGGTCGGCCTTAAGCCCACACTAGGACGATTGATAGACAACGAAGCGGCAGCCTCCCTGCCGATCAACATTATCAGCGAGGGCGTAGTGACGCGCTCGGTACGGGATACCGCTAATTTTTTCGAGCAGGCCGAGACCTATTTCCGCAATCCCGGCCTGCCGGCCATTGGAAGAATGGAGGGCCCCTCCGGTCGTCCTTTGAGAATCGGACTGGTGCTGGATTCCATCAATGGTCACAAAACCGATGACATCACCCGACGGACTGTCGAAGAAACGGCGCTCAGGCTGGAAAAAATGGGCCACCGCATTGAGCCAGTGCCCGTTCCGGTGCACAGCACCTTCCCTGATGACTTTGCCCTGTACTGGGCACTGCTTGCCTTCGGCATCAGGGCCAACGGCAGGAAACTGCTTCACCCGGCCTTCGACAAACACAAAACAGACGGCCTGACCAACGGCCTCGACAGGATGTTCCGGCGACAGTTCTGGCGCCTGCCAACTGCGCTCTGGCGGCTCAAGCGTTCCTGGCACGACTATGCACATGCCATGGCCGGATTTGATGCCGTGCTCACGCCGGTACTTGGCCACACCACACCCGCCCTTGGCCATCTGAGCCCCGATGTGCCTTTTGACACCCTGTTCGAACGGCTGCGCGAGTATGTGAGCTTCACCCCTCTGGCAAACGCCACGGGCGCACCGGCAATCTCACTGCCCATGGGCCACACGCCCGATCAACTGCCCGTGTCCGTTCAGTTTATGGGGCGGCACGGAGGCGAACGCACGTTGCTGGATATCGCCTTCACTCTGGAAGCCACCCATCCCTGGCCGCTGCTTTGCGATTTCAGCCGGAACAATCCTGGCAGTGGGGAACAAAACGCCAGGGACTCACTGGCCAATCCCGCTTGAAGTTGGACACTTATAAAAACAGCTGCCATATTCTTTAAAGAACTTAGACGTAACCTGATCAAGTATCCAAACCGAGAGCCAAGGCCGTTCGTAATTCTAAGAAGGACAATTTATTGAGCCCGGCCATGCGTGACAGTGAAGTCCTCGTGACCCACCACAAGGCACTGATGGAGCTGAGCCACAATACCAGCTTTATCGAGATGCCCCGCCCCCGGAAGCTGGCAGCACTCATGGAGCTGTGCACCCGGCTGTTGGGCGTGAAACGGGCGAGTGTCTGGCTTTTCCCTCCGGAACGGGACCGGATCACCTGCGAGTGGCTTCACGACACAGAGCTGCCCGGCCGCAATAGCTGCATCGCGCAGAATGGCTCAGAGTTCAACCTGTTTCGCTCAGACCACCCTGACTACTTCCGCGCCATCACCGAAGAACGAGTCATTGCCGTGGAAGACGCCCGCAATGATATCCGTACCCGTTCCTTCGACCGCGATTATCTGTCCGTGCAAAACATTCATTCCATGTTAGACGCCCCGATTTTCGACGGCGAACAACTCAGCGGGGTTGTCTGCCTGGAGTCAAGTGTGCGCCGTGACTGGTCGGTCCCGGACATTTCGCTGTCAGCTGCCATTGCAGACACCATAAGCCTGATGAACACTCACGAGGCATGGCTGAGATCCAAGCGGGCGCTGGAATACGTCAGTCGCTACGACTCCCTCACCGGACTCGCCAACATTGATTCACTGCGTGACCGGCTGAACCACCTGGTGCGCAAGATCAAAGGCCGGGGTACCGGCAGTCTTGCACTGCTCTGGATTGACGTTGACCGCCTGAAAACCATCAACGATGGCCTTGGCCCTCAGGCGGGGGATCAGGTCATCGCCGATATCGGACAGCGCCTGAAAGAAATCCAGTTGGCGGGCAAGGACTTTCTGGCGCGCATTGGAGGGGATGAATTTGCCCTGGTTATTCGCAACTACACCCAGCCGAGCTTTCTGGACGAGGTGATCCGCGAGATCCACAGCCGTATTCGCCAGTCTATCCGGGTGTCCGATCAGGATCTGAATGTCAGTGCCAGTGTGGGCATCTGTCACTTCCCGGGCGATTGCCACGAGTCAGAAGAACTGCTCAGAGGTGCAGAGGCTGCGATGTACCACGCGAAGCGGCAGGGCGGGGACCGTTCGACCTTGTTCGATTCGGAAATCCAGATGACAGCCCGCTCCCGGTTTGCGCTCGAGAGCGAGCTGCGGGAAACACTCAGAACCAGCGGCCTCGATGTCTTCTACCAGCCAATCATGGACCGCACAGGAACACAGCTGGAAAGCGCCGAGGCCCTGGTTCGCTGGCAGCACCCGCAACGTGGCTGGCTGTCACCGATTGAATTTCTGGACGTGGCGCGCAGCGCCGGCCTGATGTATGAGCTGGGCGCCTGTGTGCTGAAAAACGTCTGCGCCCACTGGCGTGAGGCAAAAGACCGGAATACGCCATTACCAACGATATCCGTCAACCTGTCGGCAGAGCAGATATTGGTCCCAGAGTTGCCAGAGCTGGTAAAAGAGATCTGCGGTAACCAGGGCATGCCGGTCAGTGCCCTGCAGTTTGAGGTGACCGAAGACTCCATCCAGGGTGATTTCAGTGTCATCGGTCGGGTTCTGGAACAGCTGGTACACGCCGGCGCCGAGCTCGCTATCGACGACTTTGGCACCGGGTACTCATCGCTGTCCCGGCTCAAAAGCCTGCCCTTCTCCCGAATCAAGATCGACCGCTCGTTCATCAACAACCTCCCGGATGACGAAAACGATTGCGCTATCACCCTGTCGATCATTGGCCTGGCCAGGGGGCTTGGCCTTTCTGTCGTTGCAGAAGGTGTGGAGAGCGAAGCCCATGAAAGCTGGCTGTTCGAGAAAGGCTGCGACTACCTTCAGGGCTACCGTTACAGTATACCGCTTCCCTACCCAGAGTTTATCAAGCGCTATTTTTCCCAGTGATCCTGCACGTCAAATCCCGGAAATAGTGATAACACCTCCAGAAAACTCGCCTCCGGCGCGGCGCTAATGGTCAGTGGTTTACCCGAAACCGGGTGTCGGAATGCCATCCGGGTTGCGGCCAGCATCAACCGCCCCTGGCCGAATCGCTCTGCAAAATAGCGATTGTGGCGGCCCCGGCCGTGATTGGCATCGCCAATGATCGGGTGATTGATGTGTTTCATGTGCCTGCGCAACTGGTGCTTTCGGCCGGTTTTCGGGTTCAGTTCAACAACGGCGTAGCGACTGCTCGGGTATTTCTCGATCTCGACCGGTATCTCCGTCGTCGCCAGCGTGCGGTAATAAGTGAGAGCGTCCCGCACTGGCTGCTCTTCCCCTTTCAGCCGTCGATCCTCCGATTCCTCTCGCAAGGGATGATCAATCTCCCCGTGTTCCGGCGGCCAGCCACGCACCATCGCCAGATAGGTTTTCGTCACCTCACCGGCCATCAGCGCCATACCCAGCGTGCGGGCAGTGTCGCTGTCCCTGGCAAACACCAGGACGCCGGAGGTAGGCCGGTCCAGTCGATGGACCGGGTAAACATGCTGGCCCTCATTTAGCGCCCGGGCATATTGCAGGGCAAACTCGGTTTCGTGTTTGTCGATAGGGCTCCGGTGAACCAACAGCCCGGCCGGTTTGTGGACAGCCAGAAGGTGTTCGTCCCGGTAAAGAACGGTTAGTGGGTTGCTCATAAGATAGATGTCATAAAAGCTTCATATTCAAGTCGGCCAATTGCATTCAAGAGCCCGCTTCTCTAGCCGATACCAAAGTAGATAACCTAATCAACTAACGCTACGTATACACTAGCGACACACCCTTACCATCGATCGCTCCCAGGAATAGCTGATGAACTGGTACTCGAAAAGCATTCTCAACCGGGTTCTTCTCGTCGTTTTGACGGCAAATCTAGTCGTCGCCGCAGTGGCGGTGATTTACCTGAACTTCTCCCTGAAAGTCAAAGATGACTTCAACAGTCTTGTAAGTACCAGGATGGTGAACGCCCTTGAAGCCCAGGATGTGCTTTCTGATTTCAAGACCCAGGTCCAGGAGTGGAAAAACGTCCTGATCCGCGGAGCCGACCCGGAACAACTGGACAAATACTGGGGCCGATTTCAGCAGCGCGAAGCATCAATACAGAGCCAGCTTGATGACCTGATTCCCCGAATTCAGGAGCCACAGGCAAAGTCACTGATGTCCGACTTCAAACAGGCACACCAGACGATGGGGCGTGCCTATCGTGAGGGATTCGAGGCGTTCACACGCTCAGGCTTTGATCCGAACGCAGGCGATGCCGCGGTACAGGGGATCGACCGTGAACCTGCCAGACTGATTGTAGATGCTGCAACCGCAGTCCGTGAAGATAGCCTTGTCCGGGCCCGAACCCTGAACACCGTTGTCACCGAGCGTAGCTGGCTGGTGGCGGGTCTTCTGATTGCCGCCATCATTCTGGGTACCATCGCGCTGATAATGATCCTGTTGTCAGGTGTGGTCCGGCCCGCACAGAAGCTCACCTCGCAGATCTCCCGACTGGGCGACGGTGATCTTTCGGATCCTGTAACCATGCAGCGGGCTGACGAATTGGGGCAATTGGCCGACGCTGCCCGAAGCCTGCACCGCTTCCTCAGCGATACCGGAAGCCAACTGAGCGAGAACGCCAGGCAACTGAACGATACCGGCGAGTTGATCCGCCAGAACGCCGACAGTGTCGTCAGCCAGTCTGACCTGGCCCACCAGCGCATTGAGCAGATTGCGACAGCCATGAACGAAATGTCTGCCACCGCGGAGGATGTGGCCAGTCACGCTGCCTCGGTAGCCACCGAAGTGAGCCAGACATCCGACGAGACGGCTACAGCGGATTCGCAGATCAACAAGGCGGTAGACAGCATGCGGCGTCTGACCGACCAGATCCGGAACTCGGCCGAAACCGTTAACCAACTCGCCAATGATGGCAAGAAGGTCGGCGACGTTATGCAGGTTATCCGGGAAATTGCAGACCAGACCAACCTGCTGGCACTGAACGCCGCCATCGAGGCGGCCCGGGCCGGCGACGCAGGTCGCGGATTCGCGGTGGTTGCCGATGAAGTCCGGAACCTGGCTGCCAAGACCCAGGAAGCCACCGTGGAAATCGACCAGATCATCGGCGCCATCAGTGGGGCTTCGCGGGACGCCACCGAGTTCATGCAGGCCTCAGGCGTTGTAGCCCAGGAAAGCAGCGAGGCCGTTGAAGCCGTACGCGCCACCCTGGCCGAAATCAACCGGCGCATGGGCAGCATCAACGACGCAACAACCCAGGTTGCTACAGCGGCCGAAGAACAGACCAGTGTCTGTGAAGACATCAACCGCAATGTCACGGATGTGGCCGAAACCTCCGAAGCCATGCACCAGGCTGCTGAAAACAACCTGCGCACGGTACCTGAACTGGAAGCCATGGCTGCCCGGGCCCAGGAACTGGCGGGCCGGATCAAGCATTAAGTAGTTCGGAAGCGGCTGGTCAGACTCCCGAAAGCCCGACCGGCCCGGTTACCCAGCACCAGCAATGCAGGTGTGAGCAACAGCGTCAGCACCGTAGCAAACGCCAACCCCCCCGCGATGGCACTGGACAGCTGGGTCCACCACTGGGTTGATGGCGCACCAAGGCCCAGGGAGGGCGTCAGCAGGTCCACATTGACGCCGAGGACCATGGGCATCAACCCCAGCACAGTGGTGATGGCCGTCAGCAGCACCGGCCTCAGGCGAAGGCAACCGGTTTCCAGGGCGGCCTCGTAGGCCTCAACCCCGTCCTTGCGCATCTGGTTGTAGGTATCGATCAGAATGATGTTGTTGTTTACCACGATGCCTGCCAGGGCAATCGTACCCATTCCCACCATCACAATGCCGAACGACTGACCGTTTACCAGAAGCCCGAGCAGCACCCCGGCGGTGGAGAGCACAATCGCCGAGAGAATCAGGAAGGTCTGGTACAACGAATTGAACTGGGTCACCAGTATCAACAGCATGAGGCCGATGGCTACCAGGAAGGCCGTCGCAAGGAAGTTTGATGCCTGCTGCTGATCCTCGTTCTCGCCGGCAAACTTCACCGAAATTCCCTCTGGCGGTTCCGGCATCTCGGCCTGCAGGGCCCGCAGCAGCTCATCCACGCGGCGCCCCTGTGCCAGATCGGATTTGATGGTTACCGTGCGCTGGCCATCCACCCGGACAATACTGTTGGTTTTGTCGCCCGGGCGAAGATCGACGAATTCAGAGAGCGGCACCTGGCCCCGGGAGGTATGAATGGTCTGGCGCTGCAGATGATCCAGTTCCCGCCAGTTATTCGGAACTCGCACCACGATGTCCACTTCATCCCGCACGTCTTCAGGGCGATAGGTGGCCAGTTTCAACCCGTTGGTCACCAAGCGCACGGCACTGCCGATACCCAGCACATCGGTACCGAAGCGAGCGGCGGCTTCCCGGTCAACCTGCAGCCGCCACTCAATCCCCGGAAGGCTGCGGTCGTCTTCGATGTCCACGAAACCACCGAGCTCACGCATGCGGTCTTTGATTTCGTCCACGTAGCCATTGAGACTGTTTGCTTCGCGGCTGCTCACCTGTAGCTCTATCGGTTTGCCTTCGGCAGGCCCACCTTCCTGTTTGCGGAATTCCAGCTCAACGCCCGCTATATCAGAGGTCATGTCGCGGAAGTCCTCGAGAATCGCGCTGGCCGGTCGCCGGGTGAACCAGTCGGTAAACTGGAATTGCAGAACGCCTATGACATCTGGCGCCAGTTGCGAGCTGGTCTGTACCATTGAGCGGGCGTACAGGGCCTTCACCTCGGGCATGCCACGCAACCGCTGCTCCACTTCACGCACAATGGCATCCCGCTCCCACACTGAAAGATCACCCCTCGCCCTCACCTGAACCTGGGCGGAATCCGGCTCCACACTGGGGAAGAACTCAACCCCATGGTTGAAGCGGGCGTACGCGGCGTAGATCACGGCGATCACGCAGAGCACACCAATCAACGTCAGCCCCGGTGAACGAAGTAGCAGCCCCAGTACCCGTCGATAACCCTCCATCAGGCGCCCCGAAGAATGCCCCTGCCGCGCCCGGCGCCCCCCACTGGTGCTGCCCAGCACGGGCAGGAACACCAGCGCCATGGCCAGGGAAGCAATCAGACAGATAATCACCGTCAGCGGCAGGAACTTCATGAACTCCCCGACAACGCCGGGCCAGAACAACAACGGCACAAACACCGCCAGCGTGGTTGCGGTCGACGCAATAATGGGCCAGGCCATGCGACTGGCCGCCTCGGCCCAGGCGTGCTTTACCGTCTGCCCCTCCGACAGGTTCCGGTCCGCCAGCTCCGACACAACAATGGCGCCATCCACCAGCATGCCGGCCACCAGGATCAGACTGAACAGCACCACGATGTTGAGCGTGAGCCCCATGCTCCAGATCACCAGGATGCCGGTGAGGAAGGCACCAGGAATCGTCAGCCCCACCATAACCGCCGAACGCGGCCCCATGGCGGCAATCACCACAATCAGAACCAGCACGATGGCGGTGAGCACGTTATTCAGCAGGTCACTGAGAATATCCCGGACTTCCTCGGACTGGTCCATGATGTAGCGGATTTCCAGAGAGTCCGGCAGCTCCGGTCTGGCCTGATCAATCAACTCACGAACCTGGGCAATGGTCTCGATAATGTTGGCACCCGAGCGCTTGGAGACTTCCAGCACCAGCGCCGGCTCCCCATTGATACGAGCGAAACCGGTGGGGTCCTTGAAGGTACGCTGGAGCATGGCCACATCGCCGAAGGTGACCACTGTGTCACCGTCCACCTTGATCGGCATGGACATCACATCCTCGATGGTTTCGATCACCCCGGGCACTTTCAGGGCCATGCGGCCATTGCCGGTATCCAGCGAGCCGGCCGCCACCAGCTGATTGTTGCGGGTTACCAGCGAAGCCAGCTGATCAAAATCAACGCCATAGCTCTCCAGCACCTGGGGATCGACCACGATTTCCAGCAGATCCTCCCGATCGCCACCAATCTCCACTTCCAGAACTTCCGGGATAGACTCGATGGCATCCTGGAACCGCCGGGCGATGGTTATCAGCTCCCGCTCCGACAAGGGGCCAGACAGACCCACGGACAGCACCGGGAACAGGGACACGTTGATCTCGTTTACCCTGGGTTCATCCGCTTCCTGGGGCAGCTTGGTACGTGCTGTATCCACTTTCTCCCGCACGTCCTGAAGCGCCTTGTCCGGATCAAACCCGGCATCGAACTCCAGCATCACCGAGGCATGACCTTCCGAGGCGGTACCACGCATTTCCTTGATGCCTTCAAGCGAACGCAGCTCCTGCTCCATGGGCCGCACCAGCAGACGCTCGGCGTCCTCCGGGCTGATGCCATCCAGGGTCATGGAGACATAGATCATGGGGATGGTGACGTCGGGGTTGGCTTCCTTCGGGATGGTCTGAAACGCGGCAATACCCCCGAGCAGGAGGAACAGAAGCGTCAGCAAGGTGGTCCGGCTGCGATCAATGGCTGCGAAGATCAGTGCGCGCATGCGGTCTAGCCCCTGTCTTCAGCGGCGTCGACCGGCACAACCTGTTCCCCGGTGCTGACGAAACCACCGCCGCGGGTAATCAGGCGGATCTCATCCGGCAAGCCGGTCACCCAGGCACCCTCGGTGGATACACTCAACAACTTCACTTCACCGAACTCGACACGGTTCTCACCGTTCACGTATTTCACACCGGGGCGACCGTCATCACCGAGGGACAAATAAGCGGGTGAGATAAACATCGCCTTTACCTCCGGCAATGCCACCCGCAGGCTGGCGCTGCCACCGGCCACCCGTTTGCGATCCGGATTCTCCACCGCGATCTCCACGGCAAAACTCCGGGTTTCGGGCGAGGCAGCGCTGGCCACAAAGGTCACCACGCCAGAAAGACGGCTGCCATCCAGCAAATCCACGCGAACAGACTGACCGGGCGCCACATTGCCCACCGATTGCTGGGGGATCTGCGCGGTAGCCTTCAGGCGATCCACCCTCACCAATTGAAACAGGGGGGAACCCACCTGCACCAGATCGCCGATATCCACCGATTTGCTGTTGATAATGCCGTCAAAAGGCGCCTCGGGAGTGAGGTGGCTGATGGCCTGTCGGGCACCGGTCAGCTCCGCTTCAGCGGCAGCAAGTCCGCTTTCCAGGCTCAAAATCTGGGATTCCGAGGCAAGGTTATTGGCGCGGAGCCGGCGGGCCGCCACCAGGTCCGCTTCCAGTTTCCGAACCTGGGACTGCCAGCGCAACACCGCGGCACTCCGCCCTTCATCAGCTATCGTAAGCAGCTTCTGACCCTGCTGGACCTGCTCACCCAGACTCACAGCCAGAGACTCCACGCGGCCGGGCACCTGGGCACTCAGCATCACCGAACTCCAGGGCTCCAACTGGCCCTGCAGCATCAGGCCCGGCTCATGCAGCCGGGCCGTCAGGGTTTCCACCTGCACCGTTGTAGGCTGGCCATCGCCGCTGTCCTGACGTTCCGGAGCCTCGTCACTGGCCACCTTCACCTCGCCAGTCGCCATCCAGATCACCATTGCGATCACGATCAGAAGTGACAGCCCAAGAGAACCCCATTTTGCTTTCGTCATTGAATGCTCACTGTTGCTGAATCGAGGGTGGCAGAAAAAACCGGCAATTAACGGTTGCATCCGGCTAAAAACGTGGGGTAGATTCTACACAGAATCTTTTTACGAATTCAGAGCAGACTGTCGATTTTATGAATCTCAACGCAGTGATTGTCCTTGTGAAGCTTGTCCTGGTGGTCGTGGTACCGTCCGGGGGCTTCTGCGTGGACAAGCGGGTGAGATAGCGACAAACCTGACAAGACACCAGAAACCCCCGGCACCGAAAGGTCCCGGGGGTTTCTTTTTTTACGGCAAAAGAAAAGGGAAAGACGACCATGAACGGCGCACAGCACATTCTTGACGCGTTCCACCGCCACAACATCAGCACGGTTTTCGGGTATCCGGGCGGCTGCATCATGCCGCTATACGACGCGCTGGTGGACGATGTGGGCGTGGAGCATGTGCTGTGCCGCCATGAACAGGGCTGCGCCCTGGCGGCAGACGGCTACGCCCGGGCCAGTGGCAAGCTGGGCGTCTGCATTGCCACGTCGGGCCCCGGCGCCACCAACCTGATCACCGGCGTTGCCAACGCGCACCGGGATTCCATTCCCATGCTGGTGATCACCGGCCAGGTTCCCTCGGGCCTGATCGGCACCGACGCCTTCCAGGAAACCGACGTACTGGGCATGACCCTGGGCATCGTTAAACACAGCTACCTGATCGATGATGCCAACAGCCTGCCGACCATCATGGAAGAGGCGATCGAACTGGCTCAGAGCGGTCGCCCCGGGCCGGTCTGGATTGATATCCCCAAGGACCTGTTGCTGTCCGAAGCGGCCGATGCGCCCTTCCCCCAGCCTGAAGCCCGTGAAACAGCTTCAACCGACCTGACGGAAGCCCTGGCGATGCTGCGCGCCGCCCGCAAGCCCCTGCTTTACACCGGCGGTGGCATCAGCCTGGCCCACGCCGAGGACAGCTTCCGGGCCTTTGCCGAATCCTCCGCCCTGCCCGCGGTTGTGACTCTGAAGGGCATCGGCAACCCCGGCAAACACAATCCTTATAACCTAGGCATGCTGGGCATGCACGGTTCCCGGGCAGCCAACAAGGCGGTCGACGAGTGCGACCTGCTGCTGGTTATCGGCGCGCGCCTTGATGATCGCGCCACCGGCAAACTGGATGGCTTTGCGCCCAACGCCAGGATGATCCACATTGATGCTGATGCCGCCGAAATCAACAAATTGCGCGATGCCGATCTGGCCATTCGCGGTGATCTGAACCACATCCTGAAAGCATTGGCGGGCGCCTTGCAGGCCGAGCCACTGGCCATCAGTGAATGGCAGAAACAGTGCCGTACCTGGTACACCACCGGCGGCTTCCACGCCGCTGACAACGAAGAGCCCCTGGCCCCGATTACCGGCCCAGCGTTTATCCGCCAACTCTCCCGGATTGCCCCGGACGACACCGTGATCGCCTGCGACGTTGGCCAGCACCAGATGTGGGTAGCCCAGCACTACGACTTCGATCATCCGCGCCATCACCTGACCAGCGGCGGCCTCGGCACCATGGGCTTCGGCCTGCCCGCCGCCATCGGCGCCCAGTTTGCGGATCGCAACAGCACCGTCATCAACGTTACCGGCGATGGCTCTTTCATGATGAACGCTCAGGAACTGGCCACCATCCGCCGCTACAACCTGCCGGTGAAACTAATCGTCATGGATAACCAGTGCCTGGGCATGGTCCGCCAGCAACAGGAACTGTTCTACAACAACCGGGAAAGCCAGATAAACCTGGACGACAATCCGGACTTCGTTGCCATGGCCCGGGCCTTCGATATCCCGGCCCTGTACATCGAACGCACCGACCAGATCCGCCGCGGCATCGAAACCATCCTGGCCTTTAACGGCCCGATGCTGCTGCACGTTGCCATCAGCCGTGAAGAGAACGTCTGGCCCATCGTCAAACCCGGCGCCAGCAACACCGACATGATCGACGAAACCGCCCGCACCGCCAAAGCCAGCAAGGAGCAAGTTGCATGAACCCGCAAAGCCAACCTTCAACGCCCAGCTACACCATCAACTGCCGCATGACCCACGAAGCCGCCGCCCTGGAGCGGCTATGCCAGGTGGTCCGCATCCGCGGGTTCCGGATTGCCTCCATGGCGGTGGAAACCGCCGGCGAGCATTTGAATATCGCGCTGACGCTGGAGGGTACGCGGCCGATTGCCATGTTGCAGTCGCAACTGGAGAAGCTTCACACCGTTGCCGAGGTTGCACTGGCGGCTGGTTCTGTCGCTCGTTCCCGTTCGGCCTGAGGTTTTGGCGGCATAGTCTTTTCGTAGCCTGAGGTTTGGCGGGCAGGTACGGGGGTGGGGGTATCTTTTCTTCGGGGAAAACAACTCGCTGCGCTCAGACATCTTTTCCCTGTCAGAAAAGATACCCCCACCCCCTACCGACGGGCAGAAACGATATTTCTGGAGAAAAGAGAAAACACAACGTCTTTAAGCCGGTGAACCCGCGTTGCACGTCGGCGCGGGGTGGTAGGTGGATTTTTCGCCGGAAAAAGATGTCTGAGCGCAGCGAGTTGCTTTTTCCAAGAAAAACTCCACCTGCCACCCCGCAAGCCCGCCCCTCAACCAACAGGCTACAAGGACCGGACCTCCGAGGTGACAGGACCTGCGATTACCAGGCTTTATAAGGCAGGAACTTCCCGTTCATGGTAACCACCACACGGTCGCCCTTCGGATTCTCTTCCTTCTCGATGTCCATGGTGAAATCGATGGCACTCATGATGCCGTCGCCGAACTTCTCATGGATGAGCTCTTTCATGGTATCGCCATAGACACCCACCACTTCGTACAAACGATAGATCAGCGGATCCTGCGGAACAGCACCGTCCCAGGCTTTTTTGGGGCAGACCTGCAGGGCTTCGGCTATTGGCTTGTCGAGGTCGAGCACTTCGCACAGGGCGAAGGCCTTGTCTTCGGTGAGGCTGTTCATACCCAGGGCCGCTGAGGTGGTGAACACCGGGGATAGGCCGATGGTTTCGGCGATGGATTCCCAGGTCATACCCTTGGACACTTTGGCTTCCAGGATTTTTGCGGTCATCAGTTCTTTGTTCATCATGGCTGTTTCCTCTCTTGGGTTTTAACGTCAGGCATTCACCGCACGGGCGGCAGTCTCAGATTCGGATTCGGTTTCAGAGTCGGCAGACGCTGGCGTGGACTGGGCAACGCCTTTGGCGGGTTCGACGATTTTCGGGGTGCCGTCTTTTTCCGGCAGAGCCGAGCCGCTTCGGTTGACCAGGAAGTCCACCAGGTAGTCCCGGGTTTTGTGGTAGGCCGGGTTCTGGAAGATGGTGGCCCGGGCCCGCGGGTGCGGAATGTCCACTTTCACGCTCTCAGCGATGCGGGCGTTGGGGCCGTTCGACATCAGGAAGATGCGGTCAGACAGTAGAATGGCTTCGTCCACATCGTGGGTGATCATGAACACGGTCTGGCGGGTTTCTTCCCAGATTTTCACCAGCTCGTCCTGAATCACACCCCGGGTGAGCGCATCCAGCGCGCCGAAAGGCTCGTCCAGCAGCAGGAGTTCCGGCTGGGTGGCGAAGGCCCGGGCGATACTCACCCGCTGACGCATACCGCCGGACAGCTGGGACGGCTTGCGGTTCAGGGCGTGGTCCAGGCCCACCATCTTCAGGTAGCGTTCGCTGTGCTCTTTCACCTTTTCCTTGGACCACTCCGGCCAGCGGGCGCGCACGGCGAAGACGATGTTGTTCAGGGTGGTTTTCCAGGGCAGCAGGCTGTAGTTCTGGAACACAACCCCGCGCTCAAGGCCTGGGCCTTTGATTTCCTTGCCGTTCATCACCACGTTGCCGGCGCTGGCTTCGTCCAGGCCTGCCAACACGTTCAGGATGGTGGATTTGCCGCAACCGGAGTGGCCGATGATGCAAACAAACTCACCTTTCTCCAGGGCAAAGCGGATATCCTCGAAGACGGTCAGCTCACCGCCCTGGCCGTCCGGATAGACTTTGGACAGGCCATCTACTTCCAGGAATGATTTACTCATAACAGGTCTCCATTCGGAGGGTTGAGGCCGGCACCGGAAACCGGTGCCGGACCGCTCATTCTTTGTATTCCACCAGTTTCTGGGCCTTGCCCAGGGCCAGGTCGAGCAGCATGCCCACCACCCCGATCATCAGGATGGAGAAGATCACACTGGCCAGATCCAGGTTGTTCCATTCGTTCCACACGTAGTAGCCAATGCCGGTGCCGCCCACGAGCATTTCCGCGGCGACGATGACCAGCCAGGCGATGCCGATGGAGATCCGCATACCAGTGAGAATGGTTGGTGCGGCGGCCGGCAGGATCACCGTGATGGCAGTGCGCAGTGGCCCGAGTTCGTGGGTGCGAGCCACGTTTACCCAGTCCTGCCTCACGTTGGCGACGCCAAAGGCGGTGTTCAGCAACATGGGCCAGATCGAACAGATAAAGATCACGAAGATGGCCGAGGCATCAGAGTCCTGGATGATGAACAGAGCCAGGGGCATCCAGGCCAGGGGCGAGATCGGCCGCAGTACCTGGATGTAAGGGTTCAGGGCTTTGTACATCAGCGGCGACATGCCGATCAGGAAGCCAACCGGCAAGGCGATGGCCATGGCCGCCAGGTAGCCGGTCAGTACCCGGTACACCGAATAGGCCAGCTGGATGCCGATACCCTTGTCGTTGGCGCCGGCGTCATAGAACGGATCGGACAACTCCGCCCAGGCCAGCTTGATCACCGCCGAGGGTGGCGGCACCCGGGATTCCTGCTCCACACCACCCATCAGCATTTCGTATTCGGTCAGTCCTGTCTGGGCCTCCGGGGGCTGGGTTGCCATTTCCCAGAGCCCCAGGGCCAGAATCAGGAACGACACCGACAGCAGTGCTGCCCGGACGTTCAGGGAAGCCATGGTTACACCCTCCCGATGTCGAAGCTGCGTGCGTATTCTTCGGCACGATCAGAATCGAACGTCTTGCCCATGATGGTGTGGGTCTTGTAGGTCTTGTCCGGAGCGGTGTAACCCAGTTCTTCCATGATCTTGCCGGTCTCGCTCGCCAGGTAGACCTGCTCGGCAATGCCTTTGTAGTCCACATCACCCTCGATATAACCCCAGCGCTTCATCTGGGTGAGGATCCACACGCCCATGGAGTGCCACGGGAACGGGTCGAAGTCGATGCGGTCCGGCACGTCTTTTACCTCGCCAAGGCCATCGGCGTAGTAGCCGGTCAGCACCTGCTGAATCACCGGAACCGGCTGGTTCAGATAGTTCTTTGGCGCGATGGCTTCGGAGATTTCCTTACGGTTATCCGGATTGTTGGAGTACTGCGTCGCGTCGATGATGGCGCGCAACAGGGCGCCGTAGGTGTTCGGGTTCTGGGTCGCGAACTGCTTGCTGCAGGCAAAGGCGCAGCACGGGTGGCCTTCCCAGATGTCCTTGGTCAGCATGTGGATGAAGCCCACCTTCTCCCAAACAGCACGCTGGTTGAACGGATCCGGTGACAAGTAGCCATCCAGGTTACCGGCGCGGAGGTTGGCAACCATCTCGGGTGGCGGGACCACACGGATCTGCACATCTTTGTCCGGGTCGATACCGTTCTCGGCCAGGTAGTAACGCAGCAGGAAGTTGTGCATGGAGTACTCGAACGGCACGCCAAACTTGAAGCCTTTCCACTGTTTCGGGTCGCGCTTGTCCTTGTGGTCGACGTGCAGCACGATGGCCTGGCCATTGATGTTCTCAACGGCCGGCATGATGAACGGCTCCGGTGTGGAGCCCGCGCCCATGGTCATCGCCAGGGGCATGGGAGTAAGCATATGTGAGGCGTCGTATTCGCCAGCCAGGGACTTGTCCCGGGCCACCGCCCAACCTGCGGTCTTGGTGACGGTCACATCGAGGCCGTACCGCTCATAAAAGCCCATCGGGTGGGCCATGATGATAGGCGTGGCGCAGGTGATCGGTACAAAACCAACGTTCAGCTTGGTCTTCTCGAGCTTGCCCAGGGATTCCTTCACCGCGGCCTTGGCCTTTTCCATCGGGAACACGCTGCCCAGAACGGCCGCCGCGGTGCCCGCGCCCATCATTTTCATGAAGGCGCGCCGGCTGTGTTCGTTGTGACCAAACACCGAGCGCACCACCGCGCCTTCGATGGCGCGATCCATCATCGCTTCTGAATCCAAATGCTCGTCAGCAACTGCCTGCTGGCCGGCAGAGGGCTTGAGATCGAGGGAAATCGACGGGGTGCTGTCGCCGGGTTTGCACTCGGGGCAGCCGCAGGTCTTGGCATGAATCAGGGACTTGTCACCGTCAAACGGGTTTCCAAGGCTTTTCGTGGTCATGGCGCACTCTCCTGGGTTTGGGACCTAAGTTTTGGGTTATTTCTGCACTCTCACGGTGCAACAAAGGTGCGGCTCGGGCCCGAGGCTGGAAATGGTCGGGTCGGCTCCGCGTTCTGAGAGAGGTATCGCAGGGTTTGTGCCAAGTCCGGTTATTTTTTTAACCCATTGTTTTTAAGGCATCAGGAATGAGGAGCCTGAAAACAGGAGAGCTACGACATTTCGTATTTCACGATTTTTCGTAGCCCGGACTGCGATTTTTCGTAGTTGGCACAGGGTTTGTTTCTTCCTTCGGGAACTGACTCAGGAAATCGCCATGAACACCGAAGCCATCATTCGCCCTGAAATCACCGGCAACTGGATTGACCATCTGCCAGAGGCTGCGCTGTTGGTAGATGCAGGCAGGGACCTGATTCTGTCCGCCAACAGTGCCATGGGCCGAATGATCGGCTCCGACCGGCAATCCCTCGTCGGAACGCCATGCACCCACCTGTTCACCGACCAGCGGCCGCAACTGATTGCATTCACTGAGGAAACCCTGTTTCGCAGCCACGGCTGGAGCCGGGATTTCTTCCTCCAGCACCGGGACGGCCACACCGTGGAACTGGAAATCTCCTCATCCAGGGTCGGCGAGGCGGAAACCCAGAATGTGCTGCTGTTGTTGAGGGACCGACGCCAGCTGCGAACCCTTCGGGAGCGCCACGATGCCAACCACTACCACCGGGGCGGCCTGCTTGAATGGCGTCGGGTGGAAGAACTGTTCAAGGACATGGAGCGGGAAAACCAGCTGATCCTGCATGCCGTCGGGGAAGGCATTTACGGGGTGGATGCCGAGGGGCGAGGCACCTTCGCAAACCCCGCAGCCGAGCGCATGCTGGGGTGGCGAATTGACGAACTCATGGGGCGGGTTCTGCACCGCGTGGTGCACCACTCCCATGCCGATGGCAGCCTGTATCCCCTGAAGGACTGCCCGATATACGCCGCCTTCCGCGATGCCAGTGTGAAGCGGGTTGGCGAGGACTGGTTCTGGCGCAAGGACGGCAGCGGTTTCCCGGTGGAATACACCAGCACACCGATCCTGGACAACGGGCATCCGGTGGGTGCAGTGGTGGTTTTCCGGGATATCTCCGCGCGTCAGGAAGCCCAGCAAGAACTGCAGAAAGCGCTGGAGGAAGTGGAAACCCTCAAGCACCGGCTGGAAATGGAGAACGCCTATCTGCAGGAAGAACTCAGCGCCGAGTACCACTTCCACGAAATCTTCGGCCAGAGCGAGGCCATCAAAGCCATCGTGCGCCGTATCGGTATGGTGGCGCCCACCGATGCCAACGTGCTGATCACCGGCGAATCCGGCACGGGCAAGGAGCTGATTGCCCGCGCCATCCACCAGTCCAGCAGCCGACGTGACCGGCCCCTGATTCGGGTGAACTGTGCGGCCATCCCCAAGGATCTGTTCGAGAGCGAGTTCTTCGGCCACATCAAAGGTGCCTTCACCGGCGCCGTCAGCGATCGCGTGGGCCGGTTCGAACTGGCCGACGGCGGCACCCTGTTCCTGGACGAAGTGGGCGAAATCCCCCTTGAACTCCAGGGTAAACTGCTCCGGGTGCTGCAGGATCAGCAATTCGAGCGGGTTGGCGAAAACCGAACCCGGGCTGTGGATGTGCGGGTGATCGCGGCCACCAACCGTGACCTGAAGGCGGAAGTTCAGGAAAAAACCTTCCGGGAAGACCTCTACTTCCGCCTGAATGTTTTCCCCATCGAATCCGTACCCTTGCGCCGGCGGCTGGAGGACATCCCCATCCTCGCCCAGGAATTCCTGAACCGCGCGTGCCAGAAGTTCAACCGGCCTCTGTTGGCCCTGAAAGAACGTGACGTTGAAACCCTGAAAGCCTACCACTGGCCCGGCAATGTGCGGGAGTTGGAGAATGTGATCGAGCGCCAGGTAATCACCGCCGACGGCCGGCTGGATCTGGACCTGCCAGGCCCAGAGTCCGCAGCCCGGTCCAACACGGCAGAAGCGCCGCCTGCGAGACATTACAGCGGCGAATTGATGACGGAGCAGGAGTTGCGGGAACTGGAGAAACAGAATTTGGCCCGGGCCCTCACCATGAGCAGTGGCCGGGTCTTCGGCGATGACGGCGCGGCGGCCATGCTGGGCATCAAACCGACCACCCTGACCTCGCGCCTGAAGAAGCTGAAGATCGACGCCAGGGAGTTCCAGGTCAGGCCGGAGTAATGCCCACCTGGTTCAGGGCATAGGTCACCACAATCCAGATCAGCATCACCAGCGGCAGGTAGCGACCAACCAGGTACATACGCCACTCCCACCAGCGGCTCTGGGTGCCCAGCACCGTTCGTATCTTCTCGGGCGGAATAAACCAGCAGAACATGGCGGCCCCCAACACCCCGGAGAAGATGATCACATTACCGCCGGCCACCCGGTCGATCACATCCAGCACCGGCTCCCCGGCAATGTTCCACTCCAGCGGGGTGAAACTCAGTGCCGATGCCGTGCCCAGCACCAGCATCACCAGGGTAACAAGACTGACGGCCTTGCCATTGCTAAGCCGGAACTCCTCCGCTACCGCCGCAATCATCACCTTCAGACCGGCCAGGCTGGAACTGAACGCGGCCATGAAAAACAGGCTGAAAAACAGCGTACCCACCCAGTAGCCGCCAACCATGTCCTCGAACACCCGGGGCATGGTCACAAACGCCAGCTGACTGCCCTCCGCGGGCTCCATGCCAAGACTGAACACAAACGGAAAGATCATCCAGCCCGCCAGCAGCGCCACACTGGTCTCGGTACCTGCAACAATCAGACAGGCCCGGGGCACGTGGGTCTGCCGGGGGATAAAACTGCCATAGGTCACCAGGTAGCCCTGACCAATCGCCAGCGTGTAGAACGCCTGCCCGAACGCAAACGCCCAAAGCTTGCCGTCCGCCAGCCGGCTCCAGTCCACCTGGAAAAAGAAATCCTTGGTCTGCTCCCAACCGGGTGTGCGGCTGGCGAAAATCACCAGACCGATCATCACAATGATCAACACCGGCATCAGGATCTTCGACATCAGCTCAATGGCCGTCACATCCTTGGCCAGGATGACTGCCCCCAGCACGGTCACCGCGAAGAAATACCAGAGCGAGTTATACCCGGCGGTAAAGTCGCCAAACACTCGGAGATTGTCTGTTGCGGCATCCACCGCATAACCCAGGGTCCAGCCGGTAATCACCAGGTAATAGCTGGTAATGGCCATGGTGATGAGCACCACAAACCACCCGTAAACAACCCCGAAGCGGTTCACCTGCCGGTAGGTCTGAACCGTACTGCCCTTGGAAAGACGTCCTGCAGACACTTCCAGAATCATGATGGGCAAAACCACGACAATCAGCGCCAGCAGATAGGCCACCACAAAAGCGCCACCACCGTTCTCCCCCACCATGTACGGAAACCGCCACAGGTTCCCAAGCCCCACAGCCGCTGCGGCCATCGAAGCCACAAACGCGGGCTCGGAACTCCACTGTTTGCGGGATTCCTCAATAAACTCGTGGCGCTTTCGCACGTGGGGTCTTTCTCCAATACCGGGGAATTTCAATGCATTGAAGTCTAGCAAATCATGGGATTGGCCGCATGACTGATATCAAGTCAGGCTTTCTGGGATGGTGAGACTTCTGCCTTGGGGGATGGCCGGCAGTGGGGGTACCTTTTCTTCTGGGAAAAACAACTCGCTTCGCTCAGACATTTTTTCC
Source organism: Marinobacter sp. CP1 (assembly GCF_001266795.1). Classification (NCBI taxonomy): domain Bacteria; kingdom Pseudomonadati; phylum Pseudomonadota; class Gammaproteobacteria; order Pseudomonadales; family Marinobacteraceae; genus Marinobacter; species Marinobacter sp. CP1. The sequence continues at coordinate 3,466,913 of NZ_CP011929.1, read as the reverse complement.
CGCCAGAAAAGGTACCCCCACCACCGTCCTTCGGACTAAGGGATTGGGGTCTCTAAAGTAGAGAAAAAGGAAACCTGTATTTCGCGATACCTCCTGGGTATCTCGGCGCGGGGTGGCCGGTGAATTTTTCGCCGGAAAAAGGTGTCTGAGCGAAGCGAGTTCTTTTTCCAAGAAAAATTCACCGGACACCCCGCAAGCCCGCCCTAAAATGGGCAGGCTACAACGAGGACAATTCCACCAAATCAGATCAACTCGATAGCAACGGCAGTCCCCTCGCCACCACCAATACACAGCGAAGCCACACCGCGCTTCAGGCCACGCTGCTTCAGGGCATTGATCAGGGTAACGATAATCCGCGAACCGGAAGAACCGATCGGATGCCCCAGGGCACAGGCGCCACCGTGGACGTTCACCTTGTCAGCCGGGAGTTTCAGTTCGTTGATGGCCGCCAGGGTGACAACGGCGAAGGCTTCGTTGATCTCGAAGAGATCCACGTCGTCCACGCTCCAGCCGGCTTTCTTCAGCACCTTCTCGATGGAACCGATGGGCGCCAGGGTGAACTCAGCGGGCAGGCGTGCGTGAGTGGCGTGGGCCACGATGCGGGCCTGGGGTGTCAGGCCACGGGCGTCGGCTTCGGCGGCGGAGGCCAGAACAAGGGCGGAGGCGCCGTCGCTGATGGAGCTGGAGTTGGCCGCGGTCACGGAACCGTCTTTGGCGAAGGCCGGCTTGAGGTGCGGGATTTTCTCCGGTTTGGCGTTGCCCGGTTGCTCGTCAGTGTCGACTTCGGTGTCGCCACCACGACCAGATACGGTGACCGGAACAATCTCGTCACGGAACCAGCCGTTTTCGATGGCCGCCAGGGATTTCTGCAGGGAGCCGATGGCAAATTCGTCCATGGCCTGACGGCTGATGTCGTATTTATCCGCGGTACGCTGGGCGAAGACACCCATCAGGCCGCCTTCGTAGGCATCTTCCAGACCATCCAGGAACATGCTGTCCATTACCTGACCGTGGCCCATGCGCATACCGGCGCGGGCCTTGGGCAACAGGTAAGGCGCCTGGCTCATGTTTTCCATGCCGCCGGCGATCATGATGTTATTGGTACCGGCCTTGATCTGGTCGTGAGCCATGATCACGGCCTGCATGCCGGAGCCGCACATCTTGTTGATGGTGGTGCAGCCGGAGCTGTCGGGAATGCCGGAGGCGCGTGAGGCCTGGCGCGCCGGGGCCTGGCCCAGGCCGGCGGGCAGCACGCAGCCCATGATGACTTCCTGGACATCCGCCGGCTGGAGGCCGGAGCGTTCAATGGCGGTCTTGATGGAGATAGCGCCCAGATCCGGCGAGCGCACGGAGCTGAGGGAGCCCATCATGCCACCCATGGGGGTTCTTGCTGAACCTGCGATTACCACATCATTGCTGTCCATTTTGTTGTCCTCCTGATTGGGTGGAGGGCCCGATCAGGGGCAGACTTTCCGGGACACGCTGTGAATACGTCCCTGTACGCTTGACTGCAGCATCCATGCTGCAGACAGTCCCGGAAAGGCTGCCCCTGCTCGGACCCCGAGCATTCGAGTTGCCTTCCTCAGGCCTTGCCCAGTACCGACCGGGCAATAATTTCTTTCATGACTTCCGAGGTGCCGCCATAAATTCGCTGCACCCGCGCGTCGATGAAGGCCCGGGAAATCGGATACTCGGTGGTGTAGCCGTAACCGCCAAACAGCTGCAGGCAACCATCGGCCACTCGGCACTGCATCTCAGTGGCGCTGTACTTGGCCATGGAGGCGGTTGGCGCGTCCAGTTCGCCCAGGTCGTACTGGTCGATGCACTGGTCCACGAACGCCTTGTTCACCCGGTAGTCAGTTTCCATGCGCGCGATTTCAAAGCGGGTGTTCTGCAGTTGGGCCAGTTTCTGTCCGAACAGTTCCCGCTCCTGGGCGTAGGCAATGGTCAGATCCAGGGAGCCACGGGCGGCAGCCACGCCAAGGGCGCCAATCACCAGACGTTCACGGGGCAGTTCCTTCATCAGGTACACAAACCCCTGCCCCTCTTCGCCAAGACGCGCGGAAGCCGGGATGCGCATGTCGGAGAAGAACAGCTCGGAGGTATCCCCGGAATGCTGGCCGATCTTGTCCAGGTTGCGGCCTTTGCTGAAGCCAGGCAGTGAGGTATCCACCAGGAACAGACTGATGCCCCGGGCGCCGGCCTTCGGATCGGTTTTCGCGGCAACGATGACCATATCAGCGTGCTGACCGTTGGTGATGAAGGTCTTGGAGCCGTTCAGGATGTAGTCATCGCCATCTTTCACCGCACTGGTGCGGATCGCCTGCAGGTCACTGCCGGCACCGGGCTCGGTCATGGCGATGGCGCCAACGGCTTCGCCGGAAACCAGCTTGGGCAACCACTGCTGACGCTGATCTTCATTGCCCATGTGGCTCAGATAGGGAGCGACAATGTCCGAATGGACCATCACGTTGGTGGATAGCGCGCCGAATCCCATGCGGGCCAGCTCTTCACCCACCACCACGGAGAACTGGAAAGGCGCACCGATGCCGCCCCACTCTTCTGGTACATCCACGCAGAGCATCCCGGCGTTGCCCAAGGTGTTCCAGAGCTCGCGGGGAACCAGCCCGGATTTTTCCCAGGCTTCGTAGTGCGGCGTCACTTCTTTTTCCAGGACCTTGATCACGGAATCCCGGAACATCGCCAGTTCTTCTTTATCAACAGACACGGTCATGTATGTCTCCTGCAACTGAATGCTTTACTTGGGCGCCATGCGAAGCGCGCAGTCCAGACGAATCACTTCGCCGTTGAGAATCGGGTTGCGCACCATCTGGTCAACCATCATGCCGAATTCTTCCGGCTTGCCGAGGCGCTTCGGGAACGGCAGCGTGGCCGCCAGGCTTTCCTGAACTTCCTCGGGCATACCCGCCATCATGGGCGTCATGAACAGGCCCGGTGCAATCGTATTTACACGGATGCCTTCGCGAGCCAGCTCACGGGCCGACTGCAGGGTTAGCGATACCACACCGCCCTTGGAGGCACTGTAGGCCGCCTGGCCAATCTGGCCCTCGTAGGCGGCCACCGACGCGGTGTTGATAATCACACCGCGCTCACCATCGGCGTTGGGTTCACGCTGGGCCATATCCGCTGCGGCGAGGCGCAGGATGTTAAAAGTACCAATCAGGTTGACCTGAATAACCTTGCTGAAGTTCTCCAGCGGCATCACACCCTCACGGCCCAGAATCTTCGAGGCCGTGGCAATACCAGCGCAGTTCACAGCAATACCGCAGGGGCCATGGGCCTCACGGGCAGCGTTGATGGCCGCTTCGGCGCTGTCGGGGGAGCTTACATCGCACTCAAGGAAAATCCCGCCAATGTCCTCGGCTACCTTGCGGCCCTGCTCTTTCTGCAGATCCAGGATCGCCACCTTGCATCCGGATGCCGCCAGCGCACGGGCCGCACCCTCGCCCAGCCCGGAAGCACCGCCTGTTACAATGGCTGCCACATTTTTGAATTCCATCGTTCACTCCCCTTTTCAGGATTCTGTTTGTTAAAAATCGGACCCTAAAACTACTTTACGTTTACGTAAACTTTATCTAACCTAAGTCTAAAAAGGAAATCCCAATGGACATTAAACAGACATACAGCATCAGCGAGCTCGCCAAAGAGTTCGACGTGACAACCCGGAGCATTCGTTTCTACGAGGATCAGGAGCTGCTCAGGCCCACGCGGCGCGGGCAGACACGGATCTTCAGTTCAAAGGATCGAGTGCGTCTGAAGCTTATTCTCCGCGGCAAGCGAATGGGATTTTCCCTCGCGGAAACCAAAGAATTGTTCGACCTGTGGGACGAAACCCTCAGCGGCAATGAAAAACAGCTGCTGAAGATGCTGACCATCCTGGAAAACAAGCGGGCTCAGCTGGAACAGCAGAAAAACGACATTGCCCAGGCAGAAATGGAAATGGATACAGCCGAAGCCCGGTGCCGAGAAGCCCTGGCCGAGCTGCAGAAGAAAAAGAAACAGCAGGCGCCGGCGAAAGAAGAAGCCAGGCAGACCGCTGAAAACTAATGAATGACAGAAATCAAAGGTAGCCAACGATGAAATCACAATACTCAGAGCTCAACTTCGGCCTCGGCGAAACCCTCGATATGCTCCGCGAGCAGATCAACGGCTTTGCTGCTTCCGAAATCGCACCGCGCGCCGAGGAAATTGACCGCAACAACGAGTTCCCCATGGACCTGTGGCGGAAAATGGGCGACATGGGCCTGCTGGGTATCACCGTGAGCGAAGAATACGGCGGCTCCGACATGGGCTACCTGGCGCACGTCATCGCCATGGAAGAAATCAGCCGTGCTTCCGCCTCCGTTGGCCTCTCCTACGGTGCCCACTCCAACCTGTGTGTGAACCAGATTCACCGCAACGGCACCGAAGAACAGAAACAGAAATACCTGCCGAAGCTCGTCAGCGGCGAGCACATTGGCGCCCTGGCCATGTCCGAGCCCAACGCCGGCTCCGACGTCATCTCCATGAAACTGACCGCCAAAGATGAAGGTGACCACTACCTCCTCAACGGCAACAAAATGTGGATCACCAACGGCCCGGATGCGAACACCTACGTCATCTACGCCAAAACCGACACCTCCGCCGGCTCCAGGGGCGTGACCGCCTTCATCGTAGAGCGCGACGCCCCGGGCTTCAGCCGCCACCAGAAACTCGACAAGCTCGGCATGCGCGGCTCCAACACCTGTGAACTGGTCTTCCAGGACTGCAAAGTACCCAAGGAGAACGTCCTGGGTGGTGTTGGCAACGGCGCAAAAGTCCTCATGAGCGGCCTCGACTACGAACGCCTGGTTCTCTCTGGCGGCCCGCTGGGCATCATGCAAGCCGCTATGGACGTGGTCGTACCCTACATCCGCGAGCGCAAGCAGTTCGGCCAGGCCATCGGTGAATTCGAACTGGTCCAGGGCAAAGTCGCCGACATGTACACCTGGATGAACACCGCCAAGTCCTACGTCTACATGGTTGCCATGTCTGCCGACCGTGGCGCAGAAACCACCCGTAAAGACGCCGCCGGCGCGATCCTCTACTCCGCCGAAATGGCCACCAAAATCGCCCTGGATGCCATCCAGCTGCTCGGCGGTAACGGTTACATCAACGAATACCCGACAGGCCGCCTGCTGCGGGACGCCAAGCTGTATGAGATCGGTGCCGGAACGTCCGAGATTCGTCGGATGCTGATCGGCCGTGAGCTGTACCTGAACAAATAACGCGCAGCTTCAAGCCAGTAGCCGTCCGCAGCCAGATAAGCTGGGGACGGCTTGCACCCAAAGTACAACGAGGGACTGGCAGGGTGTCTTTCCGGGAATGTCGGCGGCCATGGATGGCCGACGTCAAGCGCACATGGATGTGCTCGTAGCGGTTCCCGGAAAGATTCCCTGCCAGTCCCGCCGCCCCGAACCTCGAGGCCCGAAAAAATGACAATACTTCAAAGCAAGATTAATCCCAGGTCCGAAGAGTTCCAGGCCAATCAGGAATCCATGGCCCAGGCCGTAGCCGACCTGCGCGACAAAGTTTCCACCATCCAGCAAGGCGGCGGCCCCTCCTACCAGGAGCGCCACATCGCCCGTGGCAAGCTGCTCCCCAGAGAGCGCATCAACCGCCTCCTGGACGACGGCTCCCCGTTCCTGGAAATCGGCCAGTTCGCCGCCTACAACGTTTACGATGAAGAAGTCCCCGCTGCAGGCGTCATCGCCGGCGTGGGCCGCGTCTCCGGCACCGAATGCATGATCATCGCCAACGACGCCACCGTAAAAGGCGGCAGCTACTACCCGCTGACGGTAAAAAAACACCTGCGCGCCCAGGAAATCGCCCTGCAGAACCGCCTGCCGTGCATCTACCTGGTCGACTCCGGCGGCGCCAACCTGCCCCGCCAGGACGAAGTCTTCCCGGATCGCGACCACTTCGGCCGCATCTTCTACAACCAGGCCCGTATGTCTGCCGACGACATCCCGCAGATCGCCGTCGTCATGGGCCTGTGCACCGCCGGTGGCGCCTACGTGCCCGCCATGGCGGATGAATCCATTATCGTCCGCAACCAGGGCACCATCTTCCTGGCCGGCCCGCCGCTGGTGAAAGCCGCCACCGGTGAAGTAGTGACCGCCGAAGACCTCGGTGGCGCCGACGTACACTGTAAAATCTCCGGTGTGGCCGACCACTACGCCGAGAACGACGCACACGCCCTGGAAATCGCCCGGCGCAGCGTCTCCAACCTGAACCGTCGCAAGCCAACGGATGTGGAAATCCGCAAGCCCAAGGCACCGCTGTACGACGCCGAGGAGATCTACGGCATCGTTGGCACCGACCTGCGCAAACAGTTCGACGTGCGTGACGTCATCGCCCGCACCGTCGACGGTTCCGAGTTTGACGAATTCAAACGCTATTACGGCCAGACCCTGGTCACCGGCTTTGCCCATATCCACGGCTACCCGGTGGGCATCATCGCCAACAACGGCATCCTGTTCAGTGAAGCCGCCCAGAAAGGCGCCCACTTCGTTGAATTGTGCTGCCAGCGCAACATCCCGTTGCTGTTCCTGCAGAATATCACCGGGTTCATGGTTGGCCAGAAATACGAATCCGAAGGCATCGCCAAGCACGGCGCCAAGATGGTTATGGCCGTGGCCTGTGCCAACGTCCCCAAGATCACCGTGCTGATCGGTGGCTCCTTCGGCGCGGGCAACTACGGCATGTGCGGCCGTGCCTACAGTCCGGATTTCCTCTGGATGTGGCCGAACGCCCGCATCTCGGTGATGGGCGGCGAACAGGCCGCCGGCGTTATGGCCACCGTTCGCCGTGAAGGCATGGAGCGCAAGGGCCAGGAATGGAGCGCCGAGGAAGAAGCTGAATTCAAGAAGCCGATCATCGACACCTACGAACACCAGGGCCACCCGTACTACGCCAGTGCCCGCCTCTGGGACGACGGCGTCATCGACCCGGCCCAGACCCGGGAAGTGGTTGCCCTGAGCCTGTCTGCCACCCTTAACCGACCCGCCAAGCCGACACGCTTTGGCGTGTTCCGGATGTAATCGGGGAGACTGACATGACAGACAACGAATCCGCAGTTCTGCTCAAACGTCGCGACGAAGGCATTGCCGAGGTGGTTCTCAACCGCCCTGACAAACGCAACGCCTTTGATGACGTGATCATCCAGCAGCTGATCAGCACCCTCACCGAGGTGAATGCCGACAACAGCGTGAAGGTCGTTATCCTGCGCTCCGAAGGCAAGCACTTCTCCGCCGGGGCCGACCTTGGCTGGATGCGCCGCATGGCCGAGAACAGCCGCCAGGAAAACCTGGATGATTCCCGTGAACTGGCGCGGCTGATGAACGTACTCAACCATCTGTCCAAGCCGGTGATCGGCCTGGTACAGGGCGCCGCTTTCGGCGGCGCGGTGGGCCTTGCCGCCTGCTGCGACATCGTCATCGCCACCGAGAAATCCAGCTTCTGCCTCAGCGAAGTGAAGCTCGGCCTGATTCCGGCCGTGATCAGCCCCTATGTGGTGCGCGCCATCGGCGAGCGCCAGGCCCGGCGGTACTTCATCTCTGCCGAAGTATTCACCGCCCAGCAGGCTCAGGAATACGGCCTCGTACACATCGTCTGTGACGATGTCGATGCCATGGAAGCCCGCTGCAACGAGATGCTCCAACAACTGGCCATGAACGGGCCCGAGGCCATGAAAGCCGCCAAGGACCTGGTATTCGCCGTCAGCCACAAGCCCATCAACGACGACGTGATTGACGACACCGCACACCGCATCGCGGATATCCGGGTGGGTGAAGAAGGGCAGGAAGGGCTCAGCGCCTTCCTGAACAAGCGCAAGGCCAACTGGGTTCCGGAGGAAGAATAACAATGTTCAGCAAGATACTGATCGCCAACCGGGGCGAAATCGCCTGCCGGATCATACAAACCGCCCACCGCATGGGCATTCGCGTTGTTGCCGTCTATTCGGAGGCCGACGCCAATGCACGGCACGTGGCCATGGCTGACGAAGCCTTCCACATCGGCCCTGCACCCAGCTCCGAGAGCTACCTGCGGGCCGAAAAGATCATCGAGATTGCCAAAAAGAGCGGTGCCCAGGCCATCCACCCCGGTTACGGTTTCCTCTCGGAAAACACCGGGTTTGCCGAATCCTGTGAAGCCAACAACATTGTCTTCATCGGCCCGCCCTCCTCGGCCATCGCTGCCATGGGCTCCAAGTCCGCAGCCAAGGCCATCATGGAAAAGGCTGGCGTACCGCTGGTGCCCGGTTACCACGGCGACGACCAGTCGGTTGAAACCCTGCGGGCCGAAGCCGAGAAATGCGGCTTCCCCTTGCTGCTCAAGGCTGTTGCCGGCGGCGGTGGCAAAGGCATGCGCGTCGTGAACAACATGGGCGAGTTTGACGACGCCTTGGCCGCCGCCAAGCGCGAAGCCCAGAACGCGTTCGGCAACCCGGACATGCTGATCGAACGTTACCTGACCCAGCCCCGGCACGTGGAGATCCAGGTCTTCTGCGACCAGGAAGGCAAGGGCGTGTACCTGGCCGAGCGTGATTGCTCCGTGCAGCGCCGCCATCAGAAAGTCCTGGAAGAAGCCCCGGCCCCGGGCCTGAGCGAAGAAACCCGCAAGGCCATGGGTGAAGCGGCCGTGCGCGCCGCCCAGGCCATTAACTACGTGGGTGCCGGCACCGTTGAATTCCTGTACGACGTCGACGGTTCCTTCTTCTTCATGGAGATGAACACCCGCCTTCAGGTCGAGCATCCGGTCACCGAAATGGTCACCGGCCAGGATCTGGTGGAATGGCAGCTGAAAGTGGCCTGGGGTGATGCCCTGCCGCTGGAACAGTCCCAGGTGAAAACCCGGGGCCACGCCCTGGAAGCGCGGATCTACGCCGAAGACCCGGACCAGGACTTCCTGCCGGCCACAGGCAACCTGCGCTACCTGAGCACTCCGGATGAAAGCGCCCATGTGCGCGTCGACACCGGCGTGACCGAGGGCGACGACATCAGCATCCATTACGACCCCATGATCGCCAAACTCATCGTGTGGGACGAAACCCGCGACCAGGCCATCAACCGCATGGTTCAGGCCCTGGAGCACTACCGCATCGCGGGCGTGAAGACCAACATCCGGTTCCTGCACGCCCTGGCGGACGCCCAACCGTTCCGGGAAGCGGAACTGACCACCGGCTTTATCGACGATCACCGGGAACTGCTGTTCCCGAAATCCAAGCTGGATACCCATAAAGCCCTGGTACTTGCCGCCGGTTTTGTTCTGGAACAGCGCAAATCCCGGGAAGTGGTCAGCACCGACCCCTGGTCGCCCTTCGGTCGCCAGAACAGCTGGCGCATGAACTCGGAATTTGCCCAGCCGCTGCAGCTGCAGGTGGGTGAAGAGATTCACGATCTCAAGGTGCTGGAGCGCGACGATCGCTATCAGGTATTCGTTGGTGACAGCGTCTACAACCTTACGGCCCGTCTGGATGACGACTACCTGCAGGCGGTCATCAACGGCCATCGCATCAGCATCCACGGCAACCTGCATAACGACCAGCTGGTGCTGTTCTACGAAGGCGACACCTTCAACTGCACCGTGTACAAGGAAAGCTACGGCTTCGAGGAAATGGCCGGCGAAGGCAGCCTGGCCGCGCCCATGAACGGCGCCATCGTCGCTGTACAGGCCAAGGTCGGCGACAAGGTCACTGCGGGCCAGAGCCTGGTGATCATGGAAGCCATGAAGATGGAACACGCCATCAAGGCCCCGGCCGACGGCGTGGTCACTGAAATCTTCTTCGCCGAGGGCGACCAGGTTTCCGAAGGTGCCGAACTGATTGCCATTGAAGTGAATGAAGAGGAGGCAGGCTGATGGCCTTTCCCAAACAGGTTCGCCTGGTTGAGATGAGCCCCCGGGACGGACTCCAGAACGAGCCCGGCCCGGTGATCGCCACCGCCATCAAAACCGGGCTTATCGACCGCCTGGCAGACAGCGGCCTGAGCCACATCGAGGCCGCCAGTTTCGTGTCCCCGAAATGGGTGCCACAAATGGGCGACGCCGCCGAGGTGATGGCCGGCATCACCCGCAAGGCTGGCGTCCGCTACTCCGCCCTCACCCCGAACCTGAAAGGGTTTGAGGGGGCACTGGCGGCGAAGGCCGACGAAGTGGCCGTCTTTGGCGCTGCGTCCGAATCATTCACCAAAAAGAACATCAACTGCACCATCGCCGAGAGCCTCGAGCGCTTTGTGCCGGTCGTCGAGGAAGCCCGCAAACACGGCATCCCCGTGCGCGGCTACGTTTCTACCGTGATGGGCTGCCCGTACGAAGGCGACATTGCCCCGGAACAGGTGGCCACCGTGGCCAAGGCCCTGTACGACATGGGCTGCCACGAAATCTCCCTGGGCGACACCATCGGCGTAGGCACACCGATCAAAGCCAAACGCATGCTCGAAGCCGTCGCCGCCCACGTGCCGATGGCAAAACTTGCCGCCCATTTCCACGACACCTACGGCCAGGCCCTGGCCAATCTCTATGCGGTGCTGGAAGAAGGTGTGTCAGTGATCGACGCCTCCGTCGCCGGCCTCGGCGGCTGCCCCTACGCCAAAGGCGCCTCGGGCAACGTCGCCACCGAAGACGTGCTATACCTGCTTAACGGCCTTGGCATCAAGGCCGGCGTCGATCTGGAAAAACTGGTCGCTACAGGCGACTGGATCTGCGGCCAGCTGAACCGCCACAACGGTTCCAAAGTCGGCCAGGCAATGGGCGGTAACTGTTAAAACCAGGAGTAGTTATGAGCAACAAGAATGTGGTCGCGCTGGATCTGCCGATTCCCGAAATCAGCGACATGCCGGAAGACACCCAGAAGTACTTCCAGATCTGCCAGGAAAAGCTCGGCATGATCCCGAACGTACTCACCGCCTATAGCCAGAACCTGAAGCAGTTGGATGGCTTCACTCGCCTGTACAACGAGCTTATGCTCGGCGAAAGTGAACTCTCCAAGCTGGAGCGGGAAATGGTGGCCGTAGTGGTCTCCTCCGAGAACAAATGCTTCTACTGCCTGGTCGCCCACGGCGCGGCCGTTCGGGTCCTGAGCGGCGATCCCCAGCTGGGTGAGCACATGGTGATGAACTACCGCAGCGCCAAACTCGACAAGCGCCAGCGGGCCATGCTGGATTTTGCATCCCACCTTACCCGCTCGCCGGCCACCGTCACCGAAGACGACATCCAGGCCCTGCGGGATGCCGGTCTGAGTGACCGCGGCATCTGGGATCTCAGTAACCTGATCGGTTTTTACAACATGTCCAACCGGGTGGCGATTGCCAGTGATATGCAACCGAACCCCGAATATCACAGTCAGAGTCGCTAGCAGGTAAACCACCCTGCTCGCCCTCGAATACAAAAACAATGGAGGCAGAGATATGAGCAAGACTCTACCAAGTTATACCAGCGGAACCGCGGAAGTGCCCCTGCTGGGCATGACCATCGGTGAAATGCTCGACCGCACCGCAGAGAAGTACCCGGACAACGAAGCCCTGGTGTGCCTGCACCAGGACATTCGCTGGACCTACAAAGAGTTTGTTGAAAAAGTCGACGAAGCCGCCCGCGCCTTCATGGCCATTGGCGTCAAACGCGGCGACCGCGTGGGCATCTGGTCCCCCAACCGCTACGAGTGGACCGTTACCCAGTTCGCCACCGCCAAAGTCGGTGCCATCCTGGTGAACATCAACCCGGCTTACGGTGTCCACGAACTGCAATACGCCCTCAACCTGGCTGGTATAACCACCCTGGTGACGGCTGACAGCTTCAAAGCTTCCAATTACCGCGAGATGATCTACGAGCTGGCCCCGGAGCTGAAGCGAAGCTCCCCCGGCAAGCTCAAGGCCGACCACGTTCCGGAATTGCGGGCCGTGATCAACGTGCACGAAGACAAGCACGACGGCATGTGGACCTGGAAGGAATTCCTCGGCTTCTCAAGCGACGTGTCCCAGGACGATCTGGTAAAACGCCAGGGCGAACTGCAGTTTGACGACCCCATCAACATCCAGTTCACCTCCGGCACCACCGGCAACCCGAAAGGCGCTACCCTCACCCACCACAACATCCTGAACAACGGGTACTTTGTGGGCGAGAGCCAGATCCTGACCGAGAAAGACCGCCTGGTGATCCCGGTGCCCCTGTACCACTGCTTCGGCATGGTCATGGGCAACCTGGGCTGTATCACCCACGGTTCTACCATGATTTATCCCGGCGAAGGCTTCGAGCCCAAGTCGGTTCTGCAGGCCGTGCACCAGGAAAAGGCCACCGCCCTGTACGGCGTGCCCACCATGTTCATTGCCGAACTGACCGAGCCGGAATTCGAGACCTATGACCTTTCCAGCCTGCGCACCGGCATCATGGCGGGGTCCATCTGCCCGGCAGAGGTCATGAAGAAGGTCAACGGCAAGATGAACATGAAAGAGGTTCAGATTGCCTACGGAATGACCGAAACCAGCCCGGTTTCCACCCAGACCAGCTCCCTTGATCCGTTCGAGAAGCAGGTCACCACCGTGGGCCGCACCCAGCCCCACCTGGAAACCAAGATCGTTGATCCGGGCACCGGCAACGTGGTTCCGCGTGGCGAGATCGGCGAGCTGTGCACCCGTGGCTACAGCGTGATGCTGAAGTACTGGAACAACGAAGAGAAAACCCGCGAAGCCATCGACAGCGCCGGATGGATGCACACTGGCGATCTGGCCACCATGGACGAAGAGGGCTACATCCAGATCGTTGGCCGCATCAAGGACATGGTCATCCGCGGTGGTGAGAACATCTACCCGAAAGAAATCGAAGAGTTCCTCTACACCCATCCAGCCATCGAAGAAGTGCAGGTAACCGGCATTCCCGATGACAAGTACGGCGAAGAGCTGATTGCCTGGGTGAAGCTGGCTCCGGATGCGGCGCCGGTAACGGCTGAGGATCTGCAGGCCTTCTGCAAGGGCAAGATCGCCCACTTCAAGATCCCGAAGAACTATAAGTTCGTGGACGAATTCCCGATGACCGTCACCGGGAAGATCCAGAAGTTCAAGATGCGGGAGATTTCGATCGAGGAGATGGGGCTGAACAAATAGCCACAGTCCCGACTTTGGTTGAATCGACAAATCCCGGCTTTTGCCGGGGTTTGTCGTTTAGAGCTCGAGCAAAACCAGGCCGAATCCGTGCTTGTCAGCGCTCCACCGCCATGCTTCACTCCTGTGATTAGCATGCAACCGGAGACGCCCCTATGCCCAGCCCCGCAACCGACTACTCGAAAACAAAAACCAGCCTTCAACGTGTCTGGGTGCTATTGCTCAGCGCGGTGCTCCTTGGCGGGTGCTCCACGGTGTACTACAAAACCATGGAAAAATTCGGGTATGAAAAGCGGGACATTCTGGTGGATCGGGTTGAAGATGCCCGGGACAGCCAGAACGACGCCCAGGAAACCTTCCGTTCGTCGCTTGAGCGTTTCCAGAGTGTGGTGGACACGCCTGACACCGAGCTAAAGGAACAATATGCCGAAATCAGCGATGCCTACGAAGACAGCCTGTCGAGTGCCGAAGAGGTTAGAGACCGGATCGACAAGGTAGAAGAAGTCGCCGAGGACCTGTTTGATGAGTGGGAAGACGAGCTCAGCCTGTACGAAAGCGCATCACTGCGCCGCAGCAGTGAACAGCAACTGAAAGAAACCCGCGTTCAGTACGGCCAGCTGATCAGCCGGATGCACGACGCCGAGGACAGGATGGAACCGGTGCTGCAGGCATTTGAGGATCAGGTGCTGTACCTTAAGCATAATCTGAATGCCCAGGCGATCGGTTCGCTGGAAAACGAACTGGTGAGCATCCGTCAGGATGTGGACTCCCTGATTCGCAACATGGAACAATCAATCGCGGAGTCTGAAGCCTTTATTCAACGCTTTCGCCAGGGCGGGTAATACCTCAAGGGAGCCAACGCTATGGAGCGCCAAGACGCAGATCCTGCGCTCAAGCCGGCATTGATGCAATTCGACATGGCGCTGGCAGAATTTGCCCGCGCCCGCAAATCGGACCCCAAAGCCTCCAGTCTCAGTCTCCTGGAGCGCACACGGATGCTGATGACGCTGCCAGGCGGCTTCGACGCCATCTACCGGCGCGTAAGGTCGCTCGAATCCGCTGGCATTTTCGGCACCAGCGACTGGGCCCGGCCAGCCCTTCTGCAACCGGCGCTCGCCAAACACTCGCTGAGGGAGGCGGGTGCAGTTACCACGATTGTCGAGGCGATCAGCGAACTGCGTATGCTGGCCGTCACCCGTGGCAAATACTTCCATCCCGGAATTTCTGCTGAGCAGGCACGCCACTTTCTCACCCAGGTGATGGCATTAAACCTGGACCTGCTGTCTGGCCAGCTCACCGAAGCCGATCGTGAAAGACCCAAGCAACTTGGCACCATCGTTCAGGAACTCTATCGGTACCTGATCTCCCACCTCGGTTATGAAAGCCTATTGGACAGCCTGGTAGCGGAAGTCTGGCGATTGCTGGACCAGGGGCCGGTGCAGGTCGACAGTATTCGGGAAATGATCGGGCAGATCGCCAAATGCCTTTACGACCCCGACATCAAAACCGGACGCAATGCCGATGCCACGCGGCTGGTGAAGGCCCTCTTTGCCCCCACACCTGCCAGCGCCGAGGACCCCGGCCTTGCCGTTTACGAGCAGCGTTTGAAAGACATGGACGACGTGGCGCTCTCCTCCGAAGCCACCTACTTTGCCCGCAGCATGTTCGACACCGGCCTTGCCTCTCCCTACCACGCGGTGATGTTGCGGTTCCTGCGTGCCAGCGGCCAGGACGATCTCATCCCCAACACACTGGGGCTGACCATGACCGGGCTGGACGATCTCTACTGTTACACCGATCTGGTCCATGCCCTGATTGACGAGGCCATCTACCCGGAAACCTGCCAGGCCGTCTATGGCCTGACCATGATGCTGGAGCGTGGATCGCTGTTTACACCCTCCGTGGCCCAGGCCCTGTGGCGGCAAATCAAACTGAAGCCCTCTGCGGAAACCGATCAGGCCCTGAGAGAGGCGTTCGGCGATGCCCGGCCACCCCGGGTATTCCTGCTGGCCGGGGTTATCAACCTGCTGGGCCAGCCGCTGGGCGTTGGTCAGGGCAACAACCCCACCTGCCAGTCTGCCATTGGCCTCTCCATGTGGGCGTCAAACGAGGCGGATTACCTGTTGCAAGTCCTGGCCTGGGCAGCACGCGACAACGAAGTACTGAGCCGCTTTGAAGGCCAGGAGGTTTCTTCCCGCGATCTGGAACCTGGCCTGGTGAAGGGCACGCCAGTGGATGTGGACCCGGTATCGCTGGTGCTCATCCCTCATCTCGATCGCCTCTACGGCGAGATGTGGCGCCGCTGTGAAACCCGGGACGACGACGCCCATCGCTGGATCAACCCGGAATTCTACGGCTGGTGGGTCAGCCACGGCTTCCGCGTGGTCGCCGACGTAAAAACCGGCGAGGTGAAAGACTACGAGGGGTTTATCCGGCATTTCTACGCGAGCTATCACCCCTTCTACAACGGCAACATACCGGTCATTCATGCCCAGCCCGCGGGCATTGCCGTTACGGACAGCGCCGCCCGCTTTGTGGGCCGGCACGCCATCAATATCCTGCGGGTTGCCCTGAGCCCCAAGAACGAGATGCGGGTGTACTTTTTCAACCCCAACAACGACAGCGGCCAGAACTGGGGCCAGGGCATTACCTGCTCAACCCACGGCAATGGCGAGTTTCGCGGTGAAGCTTCCCTGCCCGTGGCCGAATTCACGTCTCGACTGTACGCCTTCCACTTTGACCCGCTGGAACTGGGCGATCTCTCGGCGATACCCGATGAGGAAGTCGCCCGGGTTATGGACCTGGGCTACACAAGCTGGGCGGCGCCGAGAGATACATCCGAGGAATAACACTCTCGGCTATCCGCCCTAATAGCTCTCGGTCTTACCGGTGACCGGCGACAGGGGCTCGCCCTCCTCGTTCTGCAGCTGATAGTCGTAGGCGGCCTGCAGACCGGTATCCTCTTCGGTCTCATCATCCGGTTCGTATTCCAGATGCCTTGGATAGAGCGGCGACAACATGGCCACGATAATGCCGATGGCGCAGAACATGGCAAAGGCATCGGCGTAACCCACCTTGCCGACAAGAATACCGACTATCGGCGAGCCAGCCGCCTGGCCCAGTGATACTGCCATGAAAGGCAGTACGGGGCCCATGGACAGCCGCCCCGGCAGCAGGCGAATGCCGGTCATCAGGTACAGCCCGGTCAGACTCATGTAGGCCAGACCAAACACCAGTGCTGAAAACGCCGAAATCATCAGGTTGTCGGGGCTGGCCGCCAACAACGCCAGGCTCGCGGCCAGTGTCATCAGCATCAGGGCCTGGGTAACCGGTGGGTTGTTCCGGTCAGCCAGATCGGCCACCACCGCGCCGCCAAGGCCAGCAATACCGACCCCCAGCCACAGCCATGCCGTGGCATCGGATGGCATGGACCCGAGATTAACCACAAGATCGGGTGCGAAAATCCAATAGGCGGCAGACACAAAGCCCATCATGAACGCGAACAGAGAGAGCCTGAGCAGCCGCCACCACTGATCCGCACTGATCGGCTGCACCGGCGCGGCGTTGGCGGGCACAACACGGGATACAGACGGAATGAAGAACCAGGTGGCAATCACGCCAATTACCGCCAGCACGGCAAAGGACGCGTAGGCATAGCGCCAGGCCCCGGCGAGGAACAGGATCGTCGGCACAGCAACGACGACACCGATACTGGTGCCCGCGTTCATCACCGAGCTTACCCGGCCGTGGAGCGAGCGTCTCACCAACGCCTGCATGGCGGCTGTGAGAGCCGGCATCATCAGGCCCGTGCAGATACCACAGAGAACAACACCCACCCCGAGGGAGACGGCCCCCACGGCCTGGCTGATCAGCGCCAGGCCAACAACACCAAAAATACCGGATGCCATGGCGGTATTGCGGGCACCAAGACGATTTGCCGAGAGCGGAGCCACCAGGGTAGCGAATACGAAACTGATCAGCGGCAGCGCACCGATCACACCGATCACATCCGGCGCCAGCCCCAGGTCATCCCGGATCGGGGGGACGAACAGACCGAACGCAAAGCGCGCCAGACCATAGCTGATCGCGATCAGTGCTGCGCCGAGGAGTGCAAATGACGTGCTCGAAGGAAACTTCATTCCGCTGTGCTCCTTGCGCTGTCCATCTTCGTCAGACTAGACATCAAAGCAGGATTTTTAAAGCAGCGGATGGCCTGCGCCAGCGATCAGCCTGCGGTCTGGGGCAGAAACCGGCGGTCCCAGACCGGCTCAGCGGCCTCGAACAGGCTGTCCACCGTCAGCGCGAGCATGCCAATCAGAATCGCGCCCTGCAACACGTAGGCTGTGTTGCCATTGACGAGACCGGCGATCACCGGATCCCCCAGGGTTCTGGCACCGATGGTTGAGCCAATGGCGGCCGTTGCAATGTTGATGGTTACCGAGGTCCGGATACCGGCCAGGATCACCCTGCCCGCCAGCGGCAACTCCACCTGCAACAGCACCTGAAAAGGCGACATGCCCATACCGAGCGCCGCCTGCCTCACTGTGGCATCGACACCCTCCAAGCCGGCCAGGGTATTGCGCAGAATGGGCAGCAAGCCATACAGAATCAGCGCCACCAGAATCGGCGCCTCACCAAACCCGAGAACCGGCACCGCCAGGGCAAGAACCGCCACCGGCGGGAAGGTCTGGCCGATAGAGGCAATCTGGCTAACCAGCGGCAGAAAGTCCCGCCCAGCCGGGCGCGTGGCGAAGATTCCCCCGGCAACCGCAGCGACGGTTCCAACCAGGGCGGAAATCACCACCAGCATCAGATGGTTCTGGAGCAGAAAGAGAAAGCTCTCCCGCTCGTAGATCACATTCTGCTTATCGGGCTGCATCCACTCGAAAAGCGGTTCGAGAGCCGGCATGCCCGCGCTCAGGGCACAGAGGAGCACAGTCAGCATCACAGGCGGCAACCAGACCCGCATCAGGCACCTTCCTGGATAATGCGGTCACGGGTGATGGTTCCGGTTTCCTGGCCATCGGCATTGAACACCGGCACCTGGCTCCAGTTCTGCCAGAGCATGATTGAAAGAGCCACTCGCAGGCTGTCGTCTTCCTTGAGGCCGTCGGCGCCGGGTTCCGGCTCTCTGGGCTGAGGGTGAGCCTCCATCAGATCCCGCACGGTATGCAGGCTCATCAGTTTCAGGCCTCGGTCCTGCTTGCCCACGAGATTCTCCACAAAAACGGAGGCGGGTCGCCGGAGAATGTTCTCCGGCGTGTCGTGCTGGATAATCCGGCCCTGATCCATCACGGCAATGCGGGTCGCCAGCCTCAGGGCTTCGTCAATATCGTGGGTTACAAAGACCGTGGTTTTCCGCAGCTGACTCTGGATACGCAGCATCTCCAGCTGCAGGTTCTCCCGCGTGATGGCATCCAGCGCACCGAAGGGTTCGTCCATCAGCAGAATATTGGGGTTGGCAGCCAACGCCCTGGCAACGCCCACCCTTTGAGCCTGCCCGCCGGACAATTGCTGGGGATATTTGTTGGCGTGGGTGGCCTGGTCCAGATCCAGCAGCGTCAGCAACTCATGCACGCGCTCGTCGATCCGCTCCCGTGGCCATTTCAGAAGCTGGGGTACCATGGCGATATTGCGGGCCACCGTCCAGTGTGGAAACAGCCCCGTGCCCTGAATCACATAACCCATGTTCAACCGCAGCTGCTCGGGGTTCATGGCGGTAACATCGTTACCATCCACCAGGATCTGGCCCTCACTGTGGGGCAGCAACTGGTTGATCATCCGCAGGGTAGTCGACTTGCCGCAGCCTGAGCTGCCCACCAGCACGCACACTTCGCCGGTTTCGACCGTGAGGTTTATCCGGTCCACCGCCACGGCATCTCCAAAGCGGCGGGTAACGTTTTTCAGTTCAATCATCCGGGCTTATCCCTCTCCTGTCAGGCCGTCGCCGGTGTCGGCTTGAGACTGGCCGCCAGCATGGTGAGCAGAGCATCCGCCAGCAGCGCGAGTGCAATGGTGGGCAGCGCACCAAGCAATACCAGATCCATCGCCGCCTGCCCCAGGCCCTGAAAGATAAAGCTGCCAAAACCGCCGGCGCCAATGAGCGCGGCAACCGCGGTCAGGCCAATGGCCTGGATGGTGGTAATGCGCACGCCTTCCACAATCACGGGAAGCGCCAGTGGCAACTTGAGTTTGAAGAACAGCTGTCGCTCGTTCATTCCCATACCCCGCCCGGCATCGGCGAGGCTTTCCGGCACCTCGGTAAGCGCGACGAAGGTGTTGCGCACCATGGGCAACAGACTGTAAGCCACCAAAGCCAGCAAGGCCGGAGCCCAGCCAATGCCACGAATCCCCATGGCCTGCAGTGCCGGAAAAGCGGCCGCCAGCGCACTGAGCGGTGCGATCAGTAACCCGAATACCGCCAGGCTGGGAATAGTCTGAAGAAAGCTGACCGCGCCAAGGATGGGACGGCGCCAGGCCACACTACGAATCATCTTTAGGGCCAGTAGAAAAGCCAGACCGGCGCTGATGCCGACCGCGCCAAAGGCCAGTGCCAGATGAGTCCACAGGGCCTGCTCGAACTTGTCCGGGCGGGCGTTGAATTCCCGAACCAGCGACAAACTCTCCAGCCCACCGCCTCGAAGGATCCACAGCCAGCTGCCAACGATGACGGCCAGTATCATCAGCTGCAGCCCTCGCCCGCTCCCGAGGCGCCCGAGGATTTCGATCAGCATCAGCGACAGCAAAAACAGCAAACACCAGAAACCGGCTCCGATGGACGACCGCGCATAAGGTGCGTCTTCCGGCAGGTGCCGGCCCGCAAAGACCTCGAGCAACAGGGGCAGCAGCGCCAGGGAGAGGCCTACCAGGCCCAGAAGCGGCAGGTACCGCCGGCGCAACGGCAGAAAAGACAGCAGAACGCAGCCAGCCAGAACCAGTGACACCAGGCCAGCCCAGGGCCCGCCAACGGCCGAAATGAGGCCGTGACCGGTACCCGGAACAATGCGGTTGGGTTGAATGACGCCCAGGTCCAAAAGCCAGACCAGCGCCAGGGCAAGACACCCCAGCACAGGCAGGACACGGTTCGGCATGGTGTTCGAGGCAACAGAGCTGTAAATCGACAAACCTCAGTCCTGGGCCAGGGAATCCAGGTAATCCCGGGCGACGGTATCCGCCGGTACCCCGTTCACGGCCACCTGGCCATTCAGGCGCTGCAGCGTTTCGAGATCCAGCGATTCGAAGATCGGCGTCAGCACTTCCCGGATCTGCGGATAGGCTTCCAGCACCTCGCCACGCACGATCGGCGCTGCCTGATACACCGGCTGAACGCCTGCGGTATCTTCCATTACCTTCAGATCCAGCGCATCCAGCCCGCCATCGGTGCCGTAGGTCATCGCACCGTTTACGTCGTTGTTATTCAGGGCCGCCGCGCGCAATGTCGCCGCCGTGTTGCCACCGGAAAGAATCAACAGCTGGTCGGATTCCAGCTTGAAGCCATAGGCCTCCTGGAACGCCTGCAAGGCACTGGCGGATTCCACAAACTCGGCGCTGGCCGCAAACTTGAAGGCACCGCCCTCATTGATGTAATTCGCATGATCTTCGAGTGTGGCCAGGTTATTTTCCCGCGCCAGATCGCCCCGCACGCTCATAGCCCAGGTGTTGTTTGCTTCGGCGGGTTCCAGCCAGACAATGTTATGTGCCTCTTTATCCAGGCGAGCAGCCTCCTGGTAGGCCTTATCCGCGTCTTTCCAGATATCCCGATCCGCCTGATCGTGAAAGAACGCAGCATTGCCGGTGTACTCGGGGTAGATATCGATTTCGCCGGCCTTGATCGCATTACGGACGATGCTGGTGCCACCCAACTGGAGCCTGTTTTCAACGGGAATACCGGCTCCCTCCAGGGACTGCAACACCATCTGCCCCAGTACCGAGCCTTCGGTGTCGATCTTGGAGGACACCACCACGGGATCAGCAGCCATTACCGATCCGGACATCACGAACGCTGTCAATGCCGCTGTGCGGCGCAAAAGGGATTTGGGAGTCACGGCCATTCCTCTCGGTTTTTGGTTACCACTATCAGTCTAGAGGCCGCATCTACGAAGGCAAACGGGATTTGGTCTTGCCTGCACCGGCCCGCAGGAGGCCAGTTCCGAAATCGGGCGGAACGGACATCGTATTTGAAATCCGGAAACCCAACGGGTTAGGCTGTCTAAAAAGCGAGCAGCATGGTAGTGAAGGTTATGGCACAGACCCTGGAAAAGACCCGCGAACCCACCTCCACCGTAGCGCCCCTGAACCCTGATAACGTGGCACTGCTCGAACAGGAAGGTTTAACCCTCAAGCCACTGGACCCTATCGGCGTTGAGATCTACGGATCCGACGTGCGCAACCAGCTGCCAGAGCCGGCTATCAAGGCCCTGGAAGAGGAAATGGCAAATCGCGGGTTCATCGTATTCAAGCACCAGGCCGGCCTTTCCCCCGATGAACTGATTGAAGCCTGCAAATGGTGGGGCGGGCGCGAGATCCATTCCACCCACGGTGTTCATCCTGCAACACCCGGCCGCAACCGGCATATTTTCCGCTGCTCCAACGACGGCCGCCAGGGCATTCTCGGCGTTGGCCCGCAATGGCACAACGACGGCAGTTTCGAAGCCGCCACCTTCTCGCACAGCGCCTACTACATGGCCCGTGCGCCCGAGAATGGCGGTGGTACCCACTTCGCGCACCAGGGTGCGGCCTTTGACGCACTCCCGCCGGAGAAACAGGATTTCTGGGAACGACTGGTGTCGGTAAACTCCGCATCCAGTGTGACCCACCCCGTGGTTCACACCCACCCGATTTCCGGTCGCAAGAGTGTCTGGCTGCATCTGGGCATGACCGGCGCCGTGCTGGAGCGCCTGCCGGAAGAAGGCCTGACGCTCGACCAGTTGAAAACCCTGCCCGCACCTGCGGACAGCTTCCACCTGCTGGACGAGGCCGCCATGAAGGAACTGTTCAACGATTACAACGATCTGCTGAACGATTCCTTCGAGGGTGGCTACGGAATTCGCTACGAATACGAAACCGGCGATCTGTTATTTATCGATAACTGGGCCGTCGCCCACCGCGCCGCGCCAGAAGCGCATCTGCCGGCAGAGCAACAGGGACTGCGCATCATGGACCGGGTCACTATCAAGGCACCGCGAAACCTGTCGCCCCATTTCGGGCTGCCCCAATACATCAACATGGCCGGCCCCCACCCGTTCAACAAAGACGGCGTATGGCAGGCCGGTGGCGTGGGCTTCCGGTGGAAAGACGATATCCGCATGCAGAACTGATTCACCCGTTTTGCATGCGGCCGTGCGTCACTGCACCGGCTGACAACCGCGCACAGCGAGAGAGATATTCGTTGCCGCCTTGATCTGATCGTAGTATTTCGCGGCGGTTTTCACGCCCATATCCGCGTAGTTCCCGGCACTGGGGCTGATCAGGGTGCCCAGCTGGGCCCAGGCCGCCGCGGATTGCCGGTCACTCTCATAGGCTGAAAATGCCTGGTAGATTTCATTACAGGTAATGCCGTCTCCATCCATAGCTGCGGAGGAAACATGAGAGGACGTTTGACAGCCCGTCAAAGCGCCAACCGCCAACAAAAACCCAAGACTCTTGTACTTCATTGATCAGGTCTCCCAGGCCGTAATGGCCTCTTTTCGAAAGTATGGATAGCATGGTCTTATACATTCCAGCCCGATGCCAGACCTGCTGGTCTCAATGGAAAGATGTATTGAAAATTCCTCGCCACAAACTAAGCTATTCCTGTCTCTTCACTCTTTTGAGCATGCCCATGAAAGCGTGTCTTCATGCAGGTCTCACTCTCGCGCTATCCATTCTGCTTCTCTGGAGTCCAGCCCGAATTGGCCATGCAGAAACCGTCCTGCATGTTGCCTACGAAGATAAAACGCAGTTCCCCTATTACATGGGCGACACCCAGAAGGTTCTGGAGAGACCCGGCGCAGCGGTGGAACTCGTCAAACTGCTGGAAGAGCGGGTACCGGGTTTGCGGATCAAGTTCAGCCGATACCCCTGGAAACGATGCCTGGCCATGCTCGAAACCGGCCAGGTGGATGGTATCTTCAATGCTTCTTACAATGCTGCCCGCACCCGAATTGGCGAATACCCCTGGCGGGACGGTCAGGTTGACCCTACCCGCCGACTAACCACCATCAGCTACAATCTCTATGCCCTGCCAGATACAGAGCTGGGCTGGAGCGGCAAGGCTTTCGAAGACACGGACCTGTCAGTTGGCGCCCCATTGGGCTACTCAATCGTGAACGATCTGGAAAACCTGGGCGTTTCCGTAATCAAGGTTCGGAGTTCCAGGCAGAGCCTGCAGTTACTGACTGCCAGACGCGTTCATGCCGTTGCGCTCCAATCGGTCACCGCCGATTTTCTGTTACGCCAGAACGCCAGGCAGCTCCCGGGCATTGTCCGGATTGATCCCCCTCTCAAAACCAAGCCCTACTACCTGATGCTCTCGCGGGAATTCAAAGCGGCACACCCAGAGCTTGCAGAGCACATATGGAATGCCATCGGCGAACTCAGAGAAGAAAAGCTTGAGGCCCTGGCGCAGCCCTATCTATCCGAGTCCGGCTAGTCAGCTTTCCCACTTATTTGGCCTATTGAGAGTGAGTAAGCCCATAGTCGATGGCAGCACACACCGCCGCGGCCTGCGCAGCATTGCATTGCTCGGAGGTCACACGGGGGCTATCGGGATAAACCTCGGTGGTGGTCCGGTAGGGAGCGCGGGTCATGCCAGCGCACAGGCCCCACTGCGAGAGCGGATACTGGATCACGCCCCGGGCAACGACTGGTGAGGCGAAAATCTCGCCTTTCTCGTCGGCGGGTGCAATGTGCGTCACCTGCCCCACCGCCTTGATCAGTGCCTGCTGAAAATCTGGCTGCGGGTTTTCGCTATCGTCCACCACATAGAAGCCATCGGGAATGCCGGCCGGCTCGAATGGCTTGCCGTCGCGGGCGGCCAGCGCCGGGCGGAACTCCGACTCGTCGGTATCGGTGGTTTCGTGAAGGTCGATATGAATCAAAACATGCTCACGAACCGGCGCCACCAGCCGCATTAGCGCGGCCGATTCTTCCGCGGGACTGCCGTCATGGAACGAGCGGTTCGGATCAATCGCGTTCCGGTTCCAGCGATGAATGCGCTCGTATGCCCAGGGGCTGACACAAGGCGCAACCAGCAGGTTCACGCGCCCCGCATAATCCGCCGCGTGCTTATCGAGGAACTCAAGCGCGCCATGAACACCGCTGGTCTCGTAACCGTGAACGCCACCGGTGATCAGCACCACGGGAAGGTCGTTGTTCCAGTCGCGGCTGCGAATCGCCATCAGCGGATAATAGTCCGGGCCGTAATCCAGCCCGCCGTATTCTTCTAGATCAAACCGCGCGCCAAGGCGCTCAATCACACTCAACACCTCCGTGTCGTAACTGCGCTGACGGGTCTGTCGCGACAACCACTCGGCGCGCTCTGCCTCGCCCCAGGGCGTGCCGGGTGTGCCGATTGGATAGGGTGTTGAAGCTGTGTTCATAGTAGCGCTCCGTTAACGATCGCCCGCAGCTCCTGACGGATCGGGTAGGTGGACGACGGAATCAGTTGCGTCATGAAAATCATCACCAGTTCCTCAACGGGATCGACAAAAAAGTTAGTGCTCGCAAGGCCACCCCAACCGTACTCACCAACCGATCCGTTGGTCTGGGATTTGGCGACGTCCGTTTTTACCGAAAAACCCAGACCAAAGCCAGTCCCGGCAAACGGTGTCTCGCTGAATGCACCCACAGACAGGCCCGGCAGGTCCTGATTGTTGGGCAGATGGTTACGACACATGAATTCCAGAGTTTTTCGACCAATAATCCGCCGCCCCCGGAACTCGCCACCCTGACACAGGGCCTGGGCGAAGTGGAAATAATCGTCGATGGTGGAAACCAGCCCGCCACCGCCGGACATGAACTGGGGCTTACGCCGGAAGGGAGAGGTCTCGGGGTCATCCTGCAGCGTGAACTGATCTCCGGCCTTGTACTGATAGCAGGCAGCGAAGCGGTCAAGCTGATCATCCCGAACATGGAAGCCGGTGTCAGTCATATCCAGAGGCTCAAAGATATGCTCCCGCAGATACTCATCAAACGGCTTGCCCGACAGCAACTGCACCAGATACCCCAGCACATCCGTGCTGACCGAATAATTCCAGGCTGTGCCCGGGGAAAACTCCAGCGGCAGCCCGGCCAGGTGATCGACCAGGGCTTCCAGCGACATACTCCGGCTGCCATCCAGCTTGAGCTCGCGGTAGGCAGCGTCAACGTTGGTGCGCTGCATAAATCCATAAGTCAGGCCTGACATATGCGTGAACAGGTCACGAATCGTCATGGTGCTGGATGCAGGCGTGGTCAGGAAGTTCGGATAAACCCCGCTTTTATAAATCCGCTGGTGCCTCCAGGCAGGAATATACTTGTGTACGGGATCATCCATTAGAAACCGCCCCTGCTCATAAAGCTGCATCATGGCGATAGACGTAATCGGCTTGGTCATGGAATAGATGCGGAACACCGTATCCCGGCGGACCGGCTTGTTGCGTTCCACGTCCATCAGCCCCTGGGCTTTCACATAGGCAATCTCCCCTCGCCGGGCGACCAGTGTCAGCGCGCCAGGTAACTTCCCGGGCTGGAGATAGCAGCGGTCAAGATGACGTTCAATATTTGGAAGCTGTTCCGTAGACAGACCTGCCACCTGTGTGAGTTCCGTCATTGCACGGGTACCTCTTCAAGCGCCTCATCCCAGGCTGCCCTGCTCGCCGTGAAAATATGCGCCGTTGGCTTTATGGAGACTTCAGTGTCCAGACACCCTGCCGGAACCACAAGCAACCCTTCAAGCTGAGTGCCTGGCAGTGCGGAACCACACAGCTTACAAAAACTCTTGCTATGGCGAGTACCCGGAAGCGTGTAGGACGTCACGGCATCCTCACCGGCCAGCCACGTCAATTTGGCGGTTTGTGAAAACAGATTTGCTGCATGAGCAGAACCCGTATCTTTTTGGCAGTGCTGGCAATGGCACAGGTAAAAGCTCTCGAAATCGCCTTCAATCCCAAATGCCACGGTGCCGCAAAGGCAGGAACCAGAATGAACAGTCATCGGTGTGTCTCTATCGTTGTTACCGAATAGCCAGGACATCCTCGATATCTACCGGCCTTGAGAGTACGGATTTATACCAGATAAGGTCTTTCTTCAGCATCAAGGGAAGCTCAAGGCCGAGTAAGTGCATGGTCTCGTATCGAGAAAAATCGATGTTTAGCGCAACCCAGGTTCTATTTTGCGCATCAAAGATTTGTGCACCGTCGGCGTTACCTACCTCCACTTTGACACCCTCGTACTTGAACTGGACGTAGGTCAGGTCCCAGCCCTCTTCCTGGCGGTAGGCGGCCGCTTTGGATATGAACTGATGCCCTGCCTGGACCACAGACGAAAAGTGCTCCCCAGGGACAAAGAGATCAATGTCATGCAGATCGCGTTGAGAGCCATATCCCCTTGCGGCGAGCCCGCCACAAATGAGGAAGGGAATGTTCCTTTCCCTCAGTAGCGACACAATCCACTCGGCGGCTGATTGATGCACGCCTTCTCCTTTCGTGCTTAAAGCTGAACACAGCAGTTCGGCACATAGTTCACGCCCCGTTGAGGGCTTATTTGTAACCGTTGATTCTTAGCTGCAGCTTAGACATTTGCCTCCTGGTTGCAACGCTCTCTTCCAGTAACGCTATGCTCATTAGCGACTGGTAGCCCAACGCCACGCCCCTCGAAGTAGTTTGGTGCATGGGGTAAATGACGTATGGGCCATGGCTTCTCCCTGATTTACTTTGATTGCGGATAAGGAGGAAGCGATGATCAGGATTGGGACCGTCTCGTCCATATGGCGATACCCTGTAAAAGGAATGGCTGGCGAATCGTTAACACGGGCAGATATCGGATCAATGGGGGTTTTCGGAGATCGGGTTCTCGCTGTTCAGGACGTCGCCCGCCAGGAGATTCAGAGCTGCAAGTTCCGCCCGGAGTTGTTGCAGTGCCGTTGCAAGGCCGTTGATAGCGCGGCAACCGTGGAAATCCTCTTTCCGGATGGCGAGGTCAAACTAAGCTCTGATCGCGATGTGAATGACAGAATATCCCAACTGGTAGGCCATAAGAGCAAGCTGCAATCGTTACGCCCCAAAAGTGACTCGCAGTTCTATCAGCGTTTCAAGCGCGATGATCATTCCTGGCTGACAGAATTGAAAGCGACCTTCGCCAGAGAGCCGGGCGAGCCACTGCCGAACCTGGATGATCTGCCTGACGAGATGCAAACCTATGTCTCGTTACTCGGGACTTTTTTCCTTGTGTCCCCGTTTCACATCATCACCACCGCCAGCCTAAATCATATGCGATCAATCCACCCCGGCCCCGACTGGAACGTGGAACGGTTTCGGCCCAACCTGATCATTGACACCTTGCCGGAGATATCTGGATTGGCCGAGCAGGAATGGCTCGGGCGCTCGCTGGTAATTGGTGACGTCGCCGTCAAGCTTGGTGAAGCCGCTCCACGTTGTGGAGCCGTTGTAAGGAAACAACAGGGCTTTTCCGAAGATAGAAGCATACTGCGCAGTATTGTGCGTGATGCGGACCAGAACCTCGGAGTTTACGGCGATATCCTTGCCGAAGGTGCTATCCACGCAGGCGATCAAATCTACCTCGTGTAAATCTGGAGAACCCCAAACAAGAGCGGTTGAACGATTGTCTCTAATCTCAGGATGCTTCGATTCCGCCCAACGCATCTGATAGTGTAATCGACCTTTCAGCAACCGTTCATTGGAACTCAGGCATGGCCCCCTCCAAGCAGCACCCCTGGCTTCCGCTACTCATCTTCCTGGGCGCGGCCTTTACCTTCAGCGTGACCATGATCGGCACCACCATGCCGACGCCGCTCTACCCCATCTACCAGGACAGATTCGGCTTTTCCGATCTGATGATCACCATCATCTTTGCCGCCTATGCCTTTGGTGTGATCGCCGCGCTGGTAATGACGGGGCGCTGGTCCGATCAGATAGGCCGCCGGCCAATGCTGTTCGCGGGCCTGGCTTGTTCCATCATCAGCGACCTGGTGTTCTGGCAGGCCAATGGGCAGGGAATGATACTCACCGGCCGGGTGCTGTCCGGATTGTCTGCGGGGATCTTTACCGGCACGGCCACGGTTGCCGTGCTTGAATTGGCTCCGCCCCACTGGCGGGATAAGGCAACCTTCTTTGCCACGGCGGCGAACATGGGCGGGCTTGGCCTTGGCCCAATGCTTGCCGGCGCCCTCTCAGAGTACCTTCCCTGGCCACTGCACCTGACCTTTCTGGTGCACTCAGCCATGGCCCTGCTGGCCGTGTGCTGCATCTGGGCAGCGCCGGAGACCGTCTCCAAACCCGCTCGCCCAAAACTGATTATCCAGCGCCTGAGCGTGCCACCGGAAGTTCGCGGCGTGTTCATTCCCGCCGCCATTGCTGGATTTGCCGGCTTCGCCATGTGCGGCTTCTTCACCTCCATCGCCCCGGCGATGATGGGCAAGGTCCTGGGCTATGACAACCGGTTGCTGATCGGTGTTGTTGCCGGCAGCATTTTCATCGCCTCAACCCTGGGCCAGTTCCTGCAAGGTGCCCTGCCGCTGAGGCTGCGCCTTCCCCTAGGCTGCGTGTCTCTGATGCTAGGCGTGATTCCGATAGCACTGGGCATCTATTCCCAGTCTCTTGCCCTATTCGTAACCGGGGCCGTGATTGCCGGCATGGGCCAGGGTATTTCGTTCCGGGCCGGCATGGGTGCAATCGCCTCAGCCAGCCCGACGACGGAGAAGGCCGCCGTAACGTCCGCCTTCTTTGTTGTGGCCTATATCGCGATCTCGGTGCCGGTGATCGGCCTGGGCATAATGGCAACCGTGACCAGCCTGACGACGACCGGGATCAGCTTCGCTGCTGTTATGGGGTCAATGGCGGCACTGGCATTGGTGCTGCTGATTCGGCGGGAACGGGTAGAAGTGCGATAAGGCCGGATATTTACCCAGCAGTGACGCAGGGTGAATAGGACGGAGTGAGAAATTACCACCACAGTTGGCGCATTCTCACGCCATCCCATCACTCTCAGGCGTCAGGTGATATTCTTCGTCAGATACTCAAGGTGCTTGCCATCGGTACCACAACAACCACCAAGAATTTTCAATCCGAAATCTCTGTTCAACTGCGCCATGAGCGCGCCCCACTCTTCAACAGATTCGGATTTCAGTTCTGCTGAACCTTCCAGCTCGTCATGGCTAAGGGAGGAGGCGTTTGCCTGTATACCAATCAGCCGTTCAAATAATTTTTCAGAGAGCGTATCCGGATCAAGAAATGACGGGTAGGAGCAGTTAACAAAATATCCAAGCGGTTTACTGATGGTCTGGGCATCGACATATTCAATTGCCTGCTGCAGCTCTGTTCCATCCAGGACGTTACCATCGGAACCGATCACGAAACTTATGATGTAAGGTAATCCCGTAGCTTCCATTGCGAGAGCAATTCCGGCGGCCTCCTCTACTGAAGGCAACGTGACTGCGATGAGGAAATCCACACCCGAGTCTGCTAGCTGATCAATCTGCCATTTATGGAATTCGCTTGCTTCATTCAGTGACAAGCCTTCCTCAGGCAGATAGCAATCGTTTTTACAGCCAATCAGACCACCAATTTTAACGGGCACTTTCCTCGATTCTTCGACAACTGATTCTTGCAGGAACTTTGCGGCGTCAACGTTAATGCTCTGTCGCTGATTCGAGGCTTGCACTCTCTCCCTGTTTGCTCGCCAGGTAGGCGTACAAAGCAATATTGGCCGGTTATTGGCCTCAGCAATGCGCAGATATTCCCGGTAAAGGCTCTTCAGCTCCGCTCTACCCTCATCGTTGTAAATCAATGGGGTGTGAACCAGACTCTGGTCCAGTTCTACCTTCGCGCTACGCCGGAGCCTTTCGATAATGGCCGCCTCAGCGAGGATAAATTGATGGTTTTCTAGAAGCTCTTTCATCTGAAATTCTCGGGGGCCTCGTCTATTAGCGTTGCCAACAGGGGCTTGAGGGGCTAGTGATATTCACTGGGGTTGGCCATATCCCTCGAAGGACTGCTCAACGCCTAGATGAACCTTATATTCAACATACCGGGAAATCTGTAGTTCCTCATTTTCATATTTTTCCCGTTCCTTCACCGCCTCCATCGAGGGCCAGCTTTCTACACCAATATAATCCCATTCGTCATCGCTTTGGCTGCAATCGATCATAGGAATTGCCTTCATTCCCAAGGCATCAAGGTTGGCCCGATCCCTGACCATAAACTGTCTTCGTTCTTCCTCAGATAGCTGGAAAAATGTCGGTTTCATCTTGGCAAAAAACAGCCTGACAATAGGCGCTTCATTCTTCATTGGGGAAACGTCCGTTTAGTATGAATCTGTAACATGACGCTTAAAGCACAGGCGCATTTATTTAGCGTCCGGTGGCTTTACTTGTTAGGTTTCGAATCCGGACCATCAACTTCAATTACCGATGCTTCAACGGAATTATTAAGCCAATTTATAGATTCTAACGTCAGTTTATATTTCTTATCATTCTTATCAAAAATCCAAGTTTCCCCTGGTCTTGTCCTAGTCAGCCGTATAGATTCTTCCCCAGGAATATAGACGACACCATCTGCGGTGTAGTCCGACGAGATGCTCGATACGCCCAGAGTCGCGGTTGTTCGTGGGTCAACAAATGAGCCACCCTTTTCAAATGAACCTTTGAATTCATACGGCAAATCGGACGGGCTCACATTACTTGCACCATTCTCCTTTGGAATATGGTTAGCTTCAGCCAAGGCATCATTTAGCTGTGACTCAAGGCTAGATATTTTTTTCTCCAAGGATGGGAAGCTATCAGGCTCCTCTCTCAACCAAGACAGATACCGATTATTAACCCTCTTTAGATCAGAAATTTCAGACTCTAAAATTGAGACCTTTGCCTTATATTGCTCTGCAATGGCTTTTTCATTTTTAATTTGAGCGTTTGCATTTTCGGCTTGAGCCCTATAAAGATTCACCTTGTTCTCATCTATGACAAATGATGAGACTAACCAAGTTGTCGTTGCAACGAGTACTGTGTGTCCGACTATCGTTGTAACTGGATGTTCTTGAAACCAATTAGACATATCTTCCCTTTTTAACCTAACGCTTTAAGAAGAGGCGCCGAGCTTTTCGGCGTCCCCCTTGCTTATCTTGTTAGCCGTGCTTTCCAGCTCCCTACCCAGACTTAAAGATGTATGATTCACGTATTCTTCGTTTACGTTGCGAAAGAGCCAACCGCCAACCAATAAACAACCCCCGCTGTGTAATTTTAGCAATGCGGTGGCATATGAGGTAACTCGCCGATCTTTTGGAGTAAAGTTTAGAGTTACATACCCTTCCCAGATGTAACCTCGAACATTGAACTCTAGAACAAAGTCTTTCTCACTGTTTTTAAACTTAAATATAAATAAGCCGCTTAGATCATGTGCCTTCTGGTCGAGAAATAGCGTAGCTTCATTCCAATATATATCGCCTTTCTCTTCATCTTTATTTTCAGATGTTCCATACCATTGCCCGGCCAGCATAACTCCCTGGTATCGCGTTTTTTCGAGAAAAGGAACTATTTTAGTTGTCCAGAAATCACGTGCGAGAAAAATCAACACTGTGGTCAATATGCCAGTGACAATTCCGACAATACCTTGCTCAATAATTTTATCCATAGTTTTCCTTGTACTGCTAATCGGGATAGGGAGGCACCTCACGATGCCCCTCCTCCCACATCACCGGGCATACGGATCACGTACCACGGCGATTCAGTGACTTGATTCAACCCGTTACCGCACTGCCAGTTCCGGCAGTCCATAGCTCCGGAACAACCGGGCCGGTAAGGCTTCCCGCAGGGCCGGCGAATGACTCAGCCGCCACGGGCCGTGGGCTGATTTCGCGGTGTTCCAGGCCAATCTGACCGGGACACCCCGCTTTCTCAGCTCACGATACCCCCTTCGGCCCCATTGCTTCCACACGTAACTTCTCATTCTCCGCCGTATCCACTTGTCCAGGTCCCGCAGCGGGCTCAGTACTTCGGCTGCGTCGAAGTACGCTTTCCAACCAAGCAGGGTCTCTTTCAGATCTGCGATCACCCGGGCCAGTGAGTGGCCCCGTGTTCGGCGGCTCAGTAGCCGGATCTGGGTTTTCAGCTTGGTGATGGCTTTGTCAGCCACTTTCAATCGCTGCCCTTTCCGGCTGAGGGTGAAGCCCAGGAAGCTGCGCTTCCAGGGCCGGTCTACCGCGCTCTTTCGTGTATTCACTGTGAGCCTCAGCGAGTCCTCGATAAAGCGCGTCAGACTCACCATCACCCGCTCGCCTGCGCGGTGACTGCCCACGTAGATCTGGCAGTCATCCGCGTAGCGGGCGAAGCGCAGGTTGCGCCGCTCCAGCTCCCAATCCAGTTCATCCAGCATCACATTCGCCAACACCGGAGATAGTGGCCCGCCTTGTGGTACGCCCTCGGGTGTTGGTGTTTTGCGGCTGTCGATCTGTACACCTGCCTTCAGGTACCGGTTGATCAACCTGAGCATCGGCCTGTCCGGCGTGTGCCGTTTCAGACGTGCCATCAGGCGATCATGGTTTACCCGGTCAAAGAAGGCTTCCAGGTCCAGATCCACCACCCAGTTGCGACCTTCCCGGGCGCAGCGCTGTCCGTATCGGACCGCTTGATGCGCAGAGCGTCCCGGACGGAAGCCGTAGCTGTGTGGGTGGAAGCGCGGTTCCCAGTCCTGCTGGATAACCTGAGCGATTGCTTGCTGGATAAAGCGATCCAGCACCGTTGGAATGCCCAGAGGGCGGGAACCGCCGTTGGCTTTGGGGATGGTAACCCGCCGGACCGGTTTTGGTCGGTAGGTCTGCTGGAGCAGTTGCTGCCGGATCTCGGGCCAGTGTTGGCGCAGATAATCCGGCAACTCATCCACGGTCATG
Organism: Marinobacter sp. CP1; assembly: GCF_001266795.1. NCBI lineage: Bacteria > Pseudomonadati > Pseudomonadota > Gammaproteobacteria > Pseudomonadales > Marinobacteraceae > Marinobacter > Marinobacter sp. CP1. The sequence goes on along the minus strand of NZ_CP011929.1, from coordinate 3,433,704 downwards.
CCGTCGATGCCCGGCGCTCCCTTGTTACGTCGAACCTGTTTCAGGGCGCGATTGAGGTTGTCCCTGCTCAACACACGCGCCATCCACGGTGAGGGTTGAACGGAGTGCGAGCCTTCCCGGTTTCCGGCAACGGGTTCATCCCCTGGAGACTCCAGGGGCAGCGCTAGCTGCTTTGCGGATGCCATCCCGTTTCCCTGCACGGACTCTCGACTCCTGTCTCTGTTCGGGCCTTCGGTTCACGGGCGAACCTACTATGCCCTCTGCTGATTTCTGCCACGCGATCAGAGACGATCGCTCGTCTCTCAGTGGGTCCGTCCACACGTGGCAGACCTCCCGGGGTAAGGCACAGAGCTTTCACGACGTGAACGCCCGATTTATAAAGTACACCCCAGTCGCAGAAGGAGGGCTTCGCGGTCACGTGCCCGCTCGCCCCGGATGTACCACACCTCGTATCGGGTTCCTGTTCGTCGTCCCGCCGCTTTGGATTGGGCTTCCTTCAGACCCCACCTCGCGATGACGCCCTTGCCCTTCTCCTAGCCTTCGGCTCTGCGAACACCTGGCAGGAGGACTTTCACCTCCCTAGTTCTGTGCCATGCCCGGCACACACGCTTTTGTTTAGCGGCGCCCTGACAAGGGCGCCCGGTGGAGGCCGCAGGCCGGAACAAACTACAACAACTTGTTAGGGCTTGGGGTCGATACCAAACTTCTTGGCAAATTCTGGATCTACCCAAACCGACTTAACCTGACCAGGCTCCAACTCCACTTCTGACGGAGCTACACACCCAGCGATAAATTCATTAATAGACTGCGCGAGAACCGTAGATTCGCTAGTTTCGTGATCCCAAAAATGAACTTCTAGATTCGCTTGGACGAAATAATTCCCGCACTCATCTTCGGCGATCACATCTGACTCGGCAAGCTCCTCAGGAAACGGCTCAGTAGTCTTCCGAATAATCCCGTACTCACCGCCACCACTGGCTCTGAAGACTTTGCCGTAAATTTGCTTCATAAAGAAACGCCCTAACGCCGAGCGCACCGGCGGCCTGACAAGGCCGTCCGAGTAACGCGGCTTGTTATCACTGCCTCAGTCATACTCCGCATTCTGAGGCAGATCGTCAGTAATCTCGAACCAGGGAGCCTTGCTGCCCACGAATACGTGGCGCCCTGCTTTTACTCCCGGGTCGGTATCGAGTGTTCCGAGTGGAAAGCCATAGACGTCGGGATATGCGTCGAATTTCGTGTAGAGGCTAGAACCGCAGTTTGAGCAAAAGCCCTTGTGCTCACCCGGAGAGGATTCGTAGAACTTCATCAACTCCTGACCTTGGATGGTATACCAGTCAGAGGACTGCACCTTAGCGCGGGTTCTGAACGCTGAGGCATGTAGCTTCCGGCACATGGAACAATGACAGTTTAGGACATCGGTCAGCGGACCGTTGATTTCGTATTGAATGCCTCCGCAGAGGCAGCTACCCGTGTTCTTCATGAATGCACTTCCTTGTGTGATAACAGCTGATGATACGAACGCGTTCGTATATCACCCGTTCGTAAAACTCCATTCAAACACGCTCAAGAAAAAACGAGCTTCTTAAGTAAAAACAATCCCTTGAGCACCAGTTACCACGGCTACCGCAGGAGTTATACGCCCTCTTTTGAGCCACTCCTGCTCCTACCATGGGCGTATAACTCCACCCAACCTTTTCCATCTTTCCAACCCTATCAGATAGTTACCGACATTTCTCATGTGACATCTGGAGTTTTGCGAACGCGTGCGTATAACTCCAGTGCCTAGCGCCTCGGTACTACCCTCCCACTCACATACCTGAGATACTCATCTATACCCACCGAACAGGATGTACCGGTCGTCTCCATGCGCCGGAGGGTGGGCAAGCTTACTCCCCATTCGACAGGCGGAGCACAGGGAAACAAAACGACAGGAGGTCACTCCCATGAAACGCATCGCTGTCTGCTTTGATGGCACCTGGAATCGCCCGGAGGAAATCCTGGGTGAGGACTTTCCAACCAACGTGCTGCAATTTGCCCGCGCCATTCGGCCTACCGACGGCAACGGGGTGGAACAGGTGGTGTTCTACGACTGGGGCATTGGCTCCTACCACGATTCACTTCGGGCCGGCGCCACCGGTTACGGGCTGGAGAAGAACGTGATGGACGGCTACCGGTTTCTGGTGCACAACTACGAGCCCGGCGACGAGATTTTTCTGTTCGGGTTCAGCCGCGGTGCCTACACGGCCCGCAGCCTGTGCGGGATGATCAATAACTGCAGCATTCTGCGAAAAGAGCACGGCAGCCGGATCGAGGAGGCCTTCAAGCTCTACAAAACCAAGAAGCACAAAGCCAACGGCGACCACTCCATGGCCTGGAAGGCGAACTATTCGCTGGAGCAGCGCACGCCTATCCGGTTTGTCGGGGTGTGGGATACCGTGGGTGCCCTGGGCCTGCCATTCACTTTTTTCGGCCTGATCAAGGATCGGGACCTGTTCTACGATTGCAAGATCGGCAGCAACATTCGCGTCGCCCGCCACGCGCTCTCGCTGGACGAGCAGCGGGAGGATTTCGAACCCACACTGTGGGACCCGCGAGAGGGCACCGATCTGGCCCAGGTCTGGTTTGCCGGGGTGCACTCGGACGTCGGCGGCGGTTACGAGCCAGACAAACAGGGCCGCACCCTGGCGGATATCCCCCTGCTGTGGTTGAAAGAAGAAGCGCAAAAACACGCCCTGGTGTTCAACGATTCCCTGCCCACCGTAACCCATGCCAGCGCCGATCAGCACAATGAGTACAAGGGCAAGTACAAGCTGCTGGGCAAGCTGGTGCGCGAGATACCCCCGCCCAAGACCAATCGCACCTGGGTGCATCCCAGCGTGAAAGAGCGCTATGCTGGCGGCTATCGCAGCGAGCCGATCGAGCAGTACAACAAGCTCCACGGCCAATGGCCACCGCTCTGGCCGGGATAAGCCCGCGCGTTCCCCGCCCGGTTTTTGATAGACTCCGCAGCCACAGAGTGCCGTTCGGTATTGCCGGGCGGTTGTTCACCAATGGGGGCTGTAAGTTGTGAAGAGCTGGATTTTTCTGGGCGTTGCCATCGTAGCGGAAGTGATTGCCACCACCGGCCTGAAAGCCAGTGAAGGGTTTACCAGACTCTGGCCCAGCCTGCTGGTGATTGCCGGCTATACCATTGCCTTTTACTTCCTCTCGCTGACCCTGAAGGAAATTCCCGTGGGCGTGGCCTATGCCATCTGGGCAGGCATGGGCGTTGTGCTGGTGGCACTTATCGGCTGGCTGATTTACGGGCAGGCTCTGGATGCCGCCACTGTGATTGGTATGGCGCTGATCATCACCGGTGTTGCAGTGATCAATCTGTTTTCCAAGTCAGTCGCTCACTAACCTGACGGTAAAACCGGAGCCCCCATGCATCTCCCTTTCTGGCTGACGACTACCCTGCTCTTTCCGGTACTGCTCTACCAGGGCAAGCAGGCGCGCCGCACAACGCCCAGGTTGCCGGAGGCCGGAGGCTCTCCGTGCGGTCAATATGGCGAAGGTGCTCCCGCCAGGCGAGTGCTGGTGATTGGCGAATCCACGGCGGCCGGCGTAGGTGTTGAAACCCACGATCAGGGCCTGGCCAGCCAATTGGCAAGGGAAATCCACGAGCGCACGGGCCAGACCATTGCCTGGCATACCTTTGGGGTCAACGGCATCCGGCTCGGGGCGTTGATTCACACGCTGGAAACCGCCGAGTTGCCAGAGGCGGATGTGGTGCTGTTGAGCATGGGGGTGAACGACACCACGGGCTTCACGCCCCGCTTTCGTTTCCGCCGGCAGTTGCAGGCATTGCGTGAATTGCTGGCGCCACGATATTCAGGGCCTATTCTGCTTTTGAGCGTGCCGCCGATGCATCTTTTTACGGCGCTGCCCTCGCCGCTTCGGCATGTGATGGGGTGGCGGGCCAGGCAGCTGGATAACCTCTATATCCGGCTGGCGCGCCAGTTTCCTGAAGACTTCCGTTACGTGAACTACCCGGTGGTTACCGATCCTGAGCTTCTTGCCAGGGATGGCTATCACCCCGGCCAGAAGGGCTACCGCTATATTGCCGAGGCACTGGCAGACAGGGTCAGCCCCACCAATCGGTCAGGCTAACCCTTCCTTCCCGCCTCAGGGCGCCAGCTTGCGCTTCAGCGCCTTGGAAACCGACAGCGGCAGGCTCGGCAGTGAGCGCAGCATCCAAGGCAGTATCCGGCGCTTTACCCCGCTCAGGGATTCCGGGATCACGGCTTCAATAAGGTGTGGGCCCGGCATTCTCTGGGCGTATTCCAGGGCTTTTGCCATTTCCTCAGCGGTGTGCACCCGCACGCCGTGAACGCCCATGCCGTTGGCCATTTCCGCAAAGTTGATCACCGGGCCCCGCAGGTCCAGCTGGGACTTGGCCTTCTCTCCGGCCTCTTCGGCACCGACCCGCTCCAGCTCGATGTTGAGCACGGAGTAGGAGGCGTTGTTGAAGATGATGGAGGTTACATTCAGCTGTTCCCGGGCCATGGTCCACAGGGCCTGAATGGTGTACATGGCGGTGCCATCGCCGATCAGGGCGATAACCGGCCGGTCCGGATAGGCTACGGCAGCACCCACTGCATTGGGCAAGCCCTGGCCGATGGCGCCGCCGGTGAGGGTAATCATGTCGTGGCGGGGTGCACCGGCGGTCATGACCGAAAGCATCAGGCTGGAGGTGATGCCCTCGTCCACGATGATGGCGTTCTCGGGCATCAACTCGCCTACCGCTTTGCAGACTTTCTCGGCAGTCAGCTTGCCCCGTGGCCGGCCCGGTCGCTTCTCGGGCTGGAGCTTCGGCTGCGCCTGGCTGGCACCAACGGCGGCGTTGAGTTTGTTAAGGCTGGCCAGAATATCCTGGTCCGGGGCGGCCAGGGTGTGTACCTGGCAGGTATCCGGCACCAGGTAGCTCTTCTTGCCGGGATAGGCGAAGAAGGAAACCGGCGCCTTCGAATCCACCAGGATCAGCTGTTCGATGTCGGTCAGCTGCACCGTGGCGAGTTCCGCCAGGTAGGCGATCCGTTCGATGTAAGGCAGGCCGGCACCCCGCTCCATGCGGGTGGGGAAGGTTTCCGCCAGCAGGGTAACGCCGCTGTGGGCGGCCAGTTTGGCGGCCGCCAACATGCTGGGCTCTCGCAGGGAATGGCCGCCCATCAACAGGGCGGTTTTCTTGCCGGAGCGGATAGCCTTGGCAATGGCTTCCACGGTGGCATCGTCTGCCGGCTCCGGTGTCGGCGGTGCCATGGGCGCACTGGGCACACCGCCCTCGCCCCAGGACACATCGGCCGGCAGAATCAATGTAGCTACCTGCCCGGGTGCCGTACGGGCCGCCGCGATGGCTTCGGCGGCATCCTGGCAGAGGGTTTCCGTGCTCTTGGCGGTGCGCACAAACCCCGGGGACACGTTGCGGGCTACGGTCTCGATATCCGACTGCAACTGGGCATCGTACTTCACGTGGTAGGTGGCGTGGTCGCCCACAATGTTCAGCACCGGCACCTTGCCCTTGCGGGCGTTGTGCAGGTTGGCCAGGCCGTTGCCCAGCCCGCAGCCCAGGTGCAACAGCGTGGCGGCAGGTTTGTCGGCCATGCGGGCGTAGCCGTCAGCGGCGCCGGTGGCCACACCCTCGAACAGGGCAAGCACCGCCCGCATTTTGGGCTCGTCATCCAGGGCGGCCACAAAATGCATCTCGCTGGTGCCGGGGTTGCTGAAGCAGACCTCAACGCCGGCATCCACCAGGGTTTTCATCAGGGCTTGAGCGCCGTTTGTCATTGTTGTTCTCCAAGCTTTCCGGGTTCGGGGTTTTGGTTATGTGTTTTGCCCACAGGATTCAGCCTCCGGCCACGATGGCCCGCACCGCCGCCCGGGCTGTCATGATGCAGCCGGGCAGGAAGGTACCTTCCAGGGAACGTTTTCCGTTCGCACCGCCGCCACCAAAGCCTGCCGCCTCGCCGACACAATAGAGGCCGTCAACCGGCTGCCCGTGGGCGCCCAGGACTCGACTCTGCAGATCGGTTTGCAGGCCACCCAGGCTTTTGCGGGTAATCAGCTGCATGCGGATGGCGATAAAGGGGCCAGCGCCGGATTTCTGCAGCGGGGCCGGCTTGCAGGTGCGCAGGCGGTCCGGCTTCCATTCCCGGGCATGCTGGATCATCCGGATCTGGGGGTCGTCGTGAAGGCTGGTGCCTGCCGCGAAGTTGGCATCAAAGGCATCCGCGGTGGCCTTGAGTGTTGCCGGGTTGATGTCGTTCGAGCAGGTCAGCGCGTTCATCTTGCCGGCCAGATCCGTGAGGCTGTCGGCGACCAGGAAATCCCGGCTTTCATGCTGCATCTGCCGAATCAGGGCGTGGTTGCCCAGCAACAGCTCTTTCACAAACTGGGGGAACTGTTTATCCCGGATGCGGGCATTATGCTCGGAGCCCGAGATGGCAAATTCCTTGGCAGCGATGCGCCAGTTGAGCAGGTGCCAGGTCCAGGGTTTTTCCTGTTCGGCCACACGCTGGCACAGCCAGTGGGTATCGAAGCCGGTCACAAGGGGTTCCGGGCCAATCCGCTCGCCACAGTGGTTCAGCCACAGGGCCGACTTGCAGGGAATGGTGGACAGGCCGTGGCCCGGAAAATGGGGGTACGGATGCGGGAAGCCGGCCGCGTAGTTCCACATTTCGCCGGCGTGGGTAATCCGGCCTCCGAGGGTGTCGGCCACCCAGTGATGCATGCGGCCATCGGCATAGGGGTGGGCACCATTCAGCATGCGGGTGGGTTGCGGGCGATCAACCGGCCAGTTCGCGCGGCATTCCTTGTGGCTGCCGTTGATGCCGCCAGTGGCCAGCACCACGGCCGACGCCGCGAAGCGAACTTCCTCTCCCGTGGCCTCGTTGATAGCCAGGGCGCCGCTGACTTTTCCCGCTTCGTGGTCCAGTTCGGTAATGCGATGCTGGTGCAGCAGCGTGAGCTTGCCGCTGGTGTTCTCCCGGTGCAGCGCGGTCATCAGGCAGCGGACCAGTTCCCGGGCGGTGCCCCACACCACATGGTACCGGGGCAAACGATTCCCATCGCCGAAACGGCCGCGCTCAACCCAGTTCACGGCGGGCAGAAATTTGATGCCTTCGTTGCTGAGCCAGTCGTAAACCTCGGAGCGTGAATGCTCAACGTAGTAACGGGCCCATTGCAGGGGCAATTCATCGTCGGGGGCCAGCTCGCCAAAGCTCAGCCAGTCTTCCAGGGCAATCTCTGGTGTGTCTGCAATCTTCATACGCTTCTGCAGCGGCGTGCCCACCAGCATCATGCCACCAAAGGCCCAAAGCGCCAGGCCACCCATCCGTTCTTCGGTGTCCCGGTCTGCCAGGGTTACGGACTTGCCGGCGCGCAATCCTTCCAGAGCCGCGACAATACCGGCCAGCCCGCCGCCGACCACCAGAATGTCTGAGGAAATCACCTTGGCCATATCGCATCCGACCCGATTGCAATGAGTTGTCAGGTTTAAAGATATACCGGTACCATGGCTTTAAAATTGACTTTAGAGGCCAACAAAATTGACATTAGAGGCCACGGTTTCCATTGGCTGGGTTAACACCGTCATCGGTGCTGCCGAGAGGCTGTCTTTAAGCGCCAACCAACTGCTGGCAGAAGCCGGCATTCCGGAAGCCGCCTGCGAACTGGAACGCTGGCCGATCGACGATATTACCCGGCTCTGGCACGCCGCCGAACGCTGCACCGGCGACCCGGGCTTTGGTTTGAAGGTGGGAGCGGAGTTCTCCCCGATGAGCATCAGTGGCGTGGGGTTTGCGCTGCAATCTGCCGCAACCCTGCGGGAGGCCATCGTGATGGTGCAGCGTTTTCAGCGGCTGATCTCCGATGGCGGGCGGTTCCAGATTGTTGCCGGCAACACAGCCACCTGGCTGGTCTACCACCCCAGGCAGGGGCAGCTGGCCTTCAGCCCGCACCAGATCGAAGCGGTGCTGGCCTCGGTAGTGGGGTTCGGAAGCTGGGTTACCGGCACCCGGATGCAACCATCCCGGGTGCAGTTCAGCCAAGCCCGGTTGGGGCCGATGGCCGGTTACCAGACCGTATTCAATTGCCCGGTGGAGTTCGAGCAGGCGTTCAGCGGTGTACAGATCGACAACGCCGTTCTGGACCAGCCCCTGCCCCAGGCGGACCCCCAGCTTGCCCAGGTGCACGAGCGCTACACCAATGCCCGCCTTGCCGCCCTCTCCATCAACAGTGCCTCAGTGCCGGAAATACGCCGATGGCTGAACGCCCGGATAGGACCGGTTCTGCCCCGCCGGGCAGACGCAGCCGAAGCCCTGGGCATCAGCGAACGCAGCCTGGCCCGGCGGCTCCGGGAACAGGGCCAGACCTTTGATGGGCTGGTTGACGACGTACGCCGTGAAAAAGCCCTACAGGCGGTCGCCGATTCCAGCGCCTCCCTACCTGAAATCGCCGAAGCGCTGGGGTTTGCCGAGGTCAGCACGTTTTACAGGGCATTCCGGCGTTGGACGGGCATGCCACCGGTGCGGTGGCGCAAGCAGCAGTATTCGGGCTGACTGCGGCCCAAACTGACATGCAGGGCAACACCGCCAGCGTAATTTCATGTTGAGCATTAGCAGTCCAAGCAGTAACCTGCTGATCAGACATTAGAGCCTGAGGCCCCATGAAGCCTGACCCCGATCAGCTCCCAGACAATGCCAATGATGCGCAGAGTTTTCAGGCGCCCCCAGACACCCCGGAGCGTATTGCTGAGCTGATTCACCGCGTGGCTCAGAAAGACCGCCAGGCTTTCGCCCTCCTCTACCAGGCAACTGCCCCGAAACTTCTGGGCACCGTGTTGCGTATCCTCAGAGACAGAGGGTGGGCAGACGATGTTATCCAGGACAGTTATCTCAAGATCTGGCAAAAAGCCGAGCAGTTTCAGGACGGCAAATCCTCGCCAATCACCTGGCTGGTATCGATTGCCCGCAATAGTGCCATTGATGAGCTGCGCAAACACCCCGCCGGACGCACCACGAACAGCGACGAGCTGGATGAGATGCCAGGCCGGCAGACATCGGCGCAGGAACAGCTGGAAGACCAGCGGGCGGCAAATCAACTGAATCACTGCATCGACCAACTGGAAAAAGACCGACAGGACATGGTGCGCCTGGCCTACCTTAACGGATGGTCCCGGGAGGACCTGGCAAGCCAGTTTGAACAGCCGGTCAACACGGTAAAGACCTGGCTTCACCGCGCCCTGAAACAGCTCAAAAGGTGCCTCGAATCATGACTGAACGCGACGACCTGGACATGCTGGTTGCAGAGTTCGTTCTGGGCACATTGCCAGCCTCGGAGCGGGCCTATCTTGAAAGCCGGCGCAATGAGGACCCGGAGGTAGATGCGCTGATTCTTCAATGGGAAGAGCGCCTGGGTAAGCTGGCCGAGGAAACCGAGCCCGTTCAGCCCTCACCGGCGTTGTTCGCAAAAATCGAGAAGGCTCTGGACCGGGTGGAATCGACGCCTCGAGAGGCTGCCGAAACGTCCAACGTGGTTGCTCTGCGCAGCCAGCTGAACCGCTGGCGCTGGAGCACGGCGATTGCCTCGGCGGCCGCCCTGGTTCTCGTGGCCATTCTGGCGTTCCAGCCGCAGCCCGAGCCCCAAGCCCAGTCGTTTGTTGCGGTTTTCCAGAACAACGATGAGCAGCCGGCCTTCCTGCTGACGGTGGACCTGAAGGAGCAACGGCTCAATATCAGGCCGGTAACTGCCGAGCCAAGACCCGGAAAATCCTATCAGTTGTGGATCAAGGCCGACGAGCTGGGCCCAAACCCTCGCTCCGTGGGCGTTCTGGGTAACGATTTCGCGCTGGATGAGGGGGCATTGCGCAATTACGACCCTGCCCTGCTCAAGGAGGCCACGTTCGGCATCAGCGTCGAGCCAGAAGGGGGCTCACCCACCGGACAGCCCACGGGACCGGCGATTCACGGTTACCTCTACCCCACCGACGGAAACAATTAATAGGCAGGTGCAAAAAATCTTCCGTGCCTGAAACTTTGCGCACCGGCTCCCGTAGCTGCAGTTAACCCGCCCAAAAACAACCCAGCGGGCGGGAAACACTGACACTCAGGAGAACGCAATGAACAAGCACGCAAGAACATCCGCACTTCTCGCCGCCCTGGTTTCCGGCGCTTTCGCAACCGGTTCTGCATTGGCCGCTGAACACAAGGCCGGTGTCTGGACCAACGATCAGTCTGTTGCCAACGGCGTTGTATCCGCCAGAAAGGTGGTTGCCGAACAGAATGGGTGGCTGGTGGTTCACCGCACCGACGAATCCATGAAGCCGGGCCCTGTTGTCGCCCACGCGCCGTTGCGCAAAGGCATGAACATGGACGTCGCCGCCATCCTGACCGAGGAAGTGCAATCCGGTGACATGCTGATGCTGATGGTTCACAGCGAAGACGGCGGGATGAAAACGGGTATTTTTGAATACACCCTGGGCGCCAAGGAAGACGGCCCGATCAAGAAAGATGGCAAGCTGGTGATGCAGACTATTACCGCAAAATAATCGCTGGCGATAGTGCCGGCTGCTGCGCTGACTGGCGAATGCAGCCGGCATATCAAACCGGATTAATTACCCACGGCCAACCCTATCTGCCGTCTCCCTTCACGCCCAGGCGGTCCAGATAGAGATGAAGATCCGCCTCGCTCATGTCCACATATTCCAGCACCCTGCCATACAGCATGGCGGTCGGGACATTGCGGCCCTTCAGCTCTTTCTGAGTTTCATGCAGGACGTAAAGAATGATTCTTTCAGTGCGGGTAAGGCCGTCTCTGGCGTCAGGGATCACTTCAAGGAGAGTGCGAGAGTAGTCTGAACCGGCCATGATGTACCTGGTATGGAGCAATGGACCAGCACATAGTAGCAGGCTGGCAGCGAAGCCCCCAGTGGGGGTCGCTGCCTTTAACCGCCAAATCAGATCTGTTTATAGACCACTTCAGACAGCCGGCTGCGATTACCATCGGTGTCCAGGGTACGGATAGCAAAGTACCAGGTGCCTTCAGTCAGCTCATCAACCAGCAGCTCGTCGACGGAGGCGTCACCAATGGCCAGGCTCTGGTCGAGGTTTTCAGCGCTGGTACCGTAGACCACCTCGAAGCCTGCAATTTCACCCATGGCCAGGCTGTCGCCATTTTCGCGGGTCAACGGCGCGGTCCAGCTCAGCAGTGCTGTGTTTGCAGGAGCGGTTTCCTCAGGCGTCGTCTCGGTGACGGGCTCGCTGGTTTCAGTGTCTGTTCCTGTGTCCGCTACGGTTTCGTCGGTGGTTGTATCGGGCTCAGTTGTACCGGCAACCTGCTCGTCGGTTGAACCTGTTGAGGTATCGGTCGAGGTATCGGTGTTGGTGTCGGTTGAGGTGTCAGTGGTGCTGCCGGAATCAGTTCCAGCGGTTTCATCGCCGCCAGTGGTTCCGTCGGTGGTATCACCGGAATCGGCAACGTCGGCATTGCTTTCTTCGTTAACATCGGCAATGGTTTTGAAGCGCTGTACATTGCGGTGTTCAACAACGGCCAATCTCTGGCTAATGACGCTTGAATCCACTGCATTCTGAAGCTCGGAAGATTGCAATGCGGCGGCGCTAACCAGATCCGCCAGTGCCACGTTGGTTCCATCGCCCATAACGCTGATCTGGCCGTTGGCACTCACCTGCGAGCTGACATCAGCCAACACATCAGAAATCGAATCCCATTGGGCGTTATCGTTGACCAGTGCCAGGAACGCCGCGTTGGCAATCGCCACCTGAATGGCGTCAGCGGATACGCCGGTCATCTCATCCAGATTGGTGAGATCCGGCGGTGTCAGACGCAGGGCGCCAGCCGGAAGGCCGAACCAGGTTTCGACTGTGGTGTAGGCATTGGAAATGGCAACCGGTGAAAGACCGTCACCACTGCGCTCCGCCAGAGTTACAGCCAAGTGGGTCAGTGGCGTGAGGTTTACGGTTTCCATGCGCAGGTCGCCAGCACCACGTAAGCTGAAATTGCTATCAAGGGGCATGCTCTGTCCAAACGCCACAGCCGCGCCGCCAGCCTGATCGCACTGGGGAACAACGTCGCAGATCATGCGGGTACCACCATCAGCGGTGAGCTCAACCAGCGCCCAGCCCTCGGCCTTGCCGCGGAGCTGCCACTCGTAACTGCCATCGTCTGCCGTCAACACCGGTTTCGCTGCCTGGCGTTGAGGCGCGTAAATGCCGTCCTTGTCCGCAATCAGGCGGTTGGCAACAACCAGCCCCTGCTGGATGACGCCCTTGACCGCTGCGCCGGCAATCTGGACCGTCGGCTCGGCAGTGACCGAGGGCTGTGTGGCGGTGTCTTCGTCACCTGAAATGTCCAGACCGCAGCCCGAAAGCATAACAACCGCAGGTAAAATCAGCAGTCCTTGCTTCGTTAGTTTTTTGCCGCAATATGACATTGTTTCGCACCAATTATTTGACGAATTTGAGCGAATCTTACAGCGGCAGTTTTCGGTTATATGCGGCCCAGTTCCGGATTTTTCGGCCGGATTACGTCAGAAAATTGGCGTTTACGGAGGGATACACGTTGTGATGGAAGGTTACAGCATGGAGCCCGGACTCCCGAGCATAGGTCATTGTTTTAGGTCCGCTTTTCACAATTCGCTTAAATCCCGGCTGTGGGCCGGGAGCGAATAGCGGGCCGACTGATTACAAATTTAAACGTTGATGAAACGGGTACCGTTTCACAGTTTTCCGGTGACTCAAACGCCCAACCTGTCCCGCAGCGCATAGTACCAGGCTCCCATCGCCGTCAACGGCACCCGGAAGGCGCGGCCACCCGGGAACGGGTAATGCGGCAGGCTGGCGAACGCATCAAACCGTTCCGCCTGATCCTGGATTGCCAGTGCCAATGCCTTGCCTGCCACGTGTGTGAAGGTAACCCCATGGCCGGAGCAACCCTGGGAGTAGAACACGTTCTCGTGCAAGCGCCCGAGCTGTGGCAGGCGCGACAGGGTCAGCAGGAAATTGCCGGTCCAGGCGTAATCGATCTTCACATTCGCCAGTTGCGGGAAGGTTTTCAGCATATTCGGGCGAATCAGCCGTTCGATGTTAGCCGGGTCGCGGGCGCCGTAGACCACGCCACCGCCGTAGATCAGGCGGTTGTCACCCGACAGCCGGAAGTAGTCCAGGAGGTAGTTGCAGTCTTCGACGCAGTTGTCGTTCGGCAGCAACTGCCTGGCAACGGCCTCGTCCAACGGTTCGGTAGCAATAATCTGCGAGCCGCAGGGCATGGATTTGGCCCCAAGCTCCGGCACCAGGCCGCCAAGATAGGCGTTGCCCGCCAGGACAACCGTTTGCGCCCTCACCTCGCCCATGTCGGTTTTAACGGTTACGGTTTTACCGGGGGCGATGCTCGCTACCGTGGAGTGCTCGTGAATCACGCCGCCACGCGACTCGAGGGCCGCGGCTTCGCCGAGAGCCAGATTGAGCGGATGAATGTGGCCGCCGGTGTGATCAATGGCGCCGCCGACATACCGTTCCGTGCCAACCCGGGAACGGATGGCACTCCTATCCAACAGTTCCAGTTGGTCGTAACCGAACCGGCGCCACAGCGCTTGCTGAGACTCCAGGTGCCTGAGCTGCTTTGGATTGAGCGCTGCGAAAATACCGCCTTCTTTCAGGTCGCACCGAATGCCGTAACTCTTCACCCGCTGGCGAATGATCTGGCTGCCCTCAAAGGCCATCTCGGACAGCAGTTTCAGGTGGTCTTGAGAGGTCTGTCGTTCGATGCTGTCCAGATCCCGGCTGAAGCTGTTAACGATCTGGCCGCCATTGCGCCCCGAAGCACCCCAGCCGACCGTCGCTGCCTCCAGAACCACCACCCTGAAGCCAGCTTCCGCCAGGAACAACGCTGTCGAAAGGCCGGTGTAGCCGGCACCGACGACGCAAACATCGGCCTCGCAAGACCCTCGCAGCGCCGGGCGCACAGGGGCCGAGTTGGCGGAAGCTGCGTAATACGAGGGAACCGGGGGATACTCGATCATTATGTGACGCCAGAAAAGGTGATAGAGACGTTCAGGATCAGGCTGCAACGATGCGCGCCGCAGGAAGTCTATGCCAGCGCCGCGCGTTCGGAAAGACACGTTCTTATACCTATATCGCGGGCGGCGCCTGGGGATAAAAGTGCTGCTATGATTGCTCAACTCTACAGCCTGCGAGGCGTCCATGAATCAACCCGTCAGCTCTTCCACACCGACCAGCCAGGCCGAATGGCAGGCCCTGGCCACAAACCTCACTCTGGAGGGCCGCTCCTATCTGAACGGCGCCTATCAATGGGCGGCCAACGGCGAGACGTTTACCTCGGTCAGCCCGATTGACGGGCGCGAGCTGGCCTCTATTGCCAGTTGCGATCAGAGCGATGCCGACCAGGCCGTTAGGGCTGCAAGGGCCGCCTTTGAGGCGGGCATCTGGAGCCAGCTGGCACCGTCAAAACGCAAGGCGGTGCTGCTCCGGTTCGCTGAGCTTATCGAAGCTTACGGCGACGAGCTTGCCCTGCTGGAAACCCTGGACATGGGCAAACCCATCAACCACGCCAGGAATGTGGATGTACCGGCCACCGCCCGGGCAATCCGCTGGACCGCCGAGGCCATCGACAAGGTCTACGGTGAACTTGCCCCCACGCCTCACAACCAGATCGGCATGATCTCCCGTGAGCCGATGGGTGTGGTGGCGGCCATCGTGCCCTGGAACTTTCCGATGATTATGGCGGCCTGGAAAATTGCCCCGGCCCTGGCTACTGGTAATTCCGTCATACTGAAACCCTCCGAGAAATCGCCCCTGAGCGCCATTCGCCTGGCCGCCCTGGCCGGGGAAGCGGGCGTTCCCGCCGGCGTTTTCAATGTGCTTCCAGGCTATGGTCACACCGTGGGCAAGGCCCTGGCGCTGCACATGGACGTGGACTGCCTGGTGTTTACCGGGTCCACGAATGTGGCCAAGCAACTGATGATCTACGCCGGCCAATCCAACATGAAACGGGTATGGCTGGAGGCCGGTGGCAAGAGCCCCAACATTGTCTTTGCCGATGCGCCAGACCTGAAAAAGGCCGCTGCCGAGGCGGCCAGTGCCATAGCCTTCAATCAGGGCGAAGTGTGCACTGCCGGCAGTCGCCTGCTGGTCGAGAACAGCATTCGTGCCGAGTTTGTAAGGCTGATATGCGAGGCCCTGAAAACCTGGCGCCCCGGCCATCCGCTGGACCCGGCGACTACCTGTGGCGCGATCGTGGATCAGGCCCAGCTTGATCGGATCATCGACTACATCGGCATCGGGCAGTCTGAGGGCGCACGCCTGGTGGAAGGTGGGCAGCGGATTCTGGAAAACACGGGTGGCCTGTTTGTTCAGCCCACGGTGTTTGACGGGGTGAATAACCAGATGCGCATTGCCTCGGAGGAAATCTTCGGGCCGGTGCTTTCTGTCATCGGGTTCAATACCGCAGACGAAGCCGTCGCCATTGCCAACGATTCCATCTACGGCCTGGCCGCAGCCGTGTGGACCTCCAATATCAATACCGCCCATAAGGTAGCCAAGGCCCTGCGGGCCGGCAGCGTGTGGATTAACCACTATGACGGCGGCGATATGACCGCACCCTTCGGTGGCTTCAAGCAGTCCGGCAACGGGCGCGACAAATCTGTGCACGCCTTCGACAAGTACACGGAACTGAAGGCCACCTGGCTGGTGCTGGAGTAGTTCGGAACAGTTCGGCGCAGTCCGGCAAATGAAAAACGGCGCCCTCAAGGCGCCGTTTTTTTATCCCGGAATTGATCAGACCGTGTGCAGGTACCAGAGATATTCGAGATCGGAGATGGTCATCTCGAATTCGTTCAGTTCATGCTCCTTGCAGGCGACGAACACATCCAGAAACTGGCTGCCGAGATAATCGGCCATCACTTTCGATTGCCCCAGCTCCCGCAAGGCATCCCGCAAGTTATTCACCAATGAGGCTTCGTGCTGTTCATGGGCATTACCCACGGTGACCGGTGGTGGCTCTATCCTGTTGGAGATGCCGTAGTGAATACCCGCCAGCACCGCAGCCATCAGCAGATACGGATTGGCATCGGCACCGGCGACCCGATGCTCAATCCGCAGGGCCTCCGGATCACCGCCCGGCAGACGCAGCGATGCAGTGCGGTTGTCCACGCCCCAGGTGGCAGCACTGGGCACGTAGTACTCCGGGCTGAACCGGCGGTAGGAATTGATATTGGGGCAGAACAAGGCCATGGCGTCGTTCATGGTAGCGACCAATCCACCCACGGCCCAGTGCAGCATGTCGTTTGGCTGCTCGGCGTCGCCGGCAAACACGTTACGGCCTTCGCCATCCACCAGGCTCACGTGCAGGTGCATGCCACTGCCGGCCTGGTTGTGATAAGGCTTGGCCATGAACGTGGTGTCCATTTCATGGTCGTAGGCCATGTTCTTGATCAGACGCTTCAGCAGAGTGGCGTGGTCGCAGGCCTGCACGGCGTCATCCACGTAGTGCAGGTTGACCTCAAACTGCCCGGGCGCTGACTCGGCTACCAGCGCATCCGCCGGCAATTCCTGCTCATGGGCGGCATCCAGCACGTCCGCCAGGAATTCTGCGTATTCGTCCAGATCATCAATGGAATAGGCCTGCGTGCCCGCCGGGCGTTTGCCAGAGAGGGGCGATTTGGGTGGCTGAGGGCGACCGGCGAGGTTTTCCTGGTCAATCAGGTAAAACTCCAGCTCAAAGGCCGCCACAGGAGTCAGCCCCAGTTCCTCGAAGCGCTTGATGATGTTCTGCAAAACCACCCGCGGATCTGCGAAAAACGGTGTCTCGCGATCCAGCTCATACATGGTCAACAGAAGTTGCGCAGTGGGCCGCTTCTGCCAGGGCTCCATAGTGAGGGTATTTTCAATGGGCAGACAGACACGGTCTGCCTCGCCAATATCCAGGCCAAGGCCGGTTTCTTCCACCGTGGTGCCCTGAATGTTCAGGGCAAAGATGGAAGCCGGCATGGCCACGCCACGCTCAAACACCTTCGCCAGCGCAGACGGATCCACCCGCTTGCCGCGAACAATGCCATTCATATCCGGGATCAGCAGATCAACAAACTGCAGTTCGGGGTGTGCCTGAAGGAACGAGTCGGCACTCGTAGAACCAGAAGCCATAAGGGGAGCCATCCACAACGCAAACAGGCCTGGTGCCGAGGAGCCGGCGCAGGGGTTTCAACACTCCTTTATCCCGCTTTCCGGGGTGTTTGGCAAGATAGGGACATACCACAAATCCCGGAGTAAAATTTTTATAGCGCAACCCCGCATCTCATGATAAATATCGCGAGAATTCGGCAGGTTCCCCACCGCCGTTTCCAGGACAAGCCTTAAAGGAGTCAAAAGGCGGCGACCGGTTCTTCCCGGGACAACAGCCACCTGCGGCCACCCTCAGCAGACCTGCACAACACCGCGTGCGTCCTGCACGTTTTGTATTTATCCCTTTTGAGTGAGGGACATCATCCAATGTTGAAGTTGTGTAAGCCACAGGCGCTGGCCGCCTCTGTTGCGTTGTCTCTGTGTGCCTCTTCCGCGTTTGCCGCCGAGGAAGTGCGTGTCTACAACTGGTCCGATTACATCGCCGAGGACACCCTGGCGAAGTTCACGGAAGAAACCGGCATCAAGGTGATCTACGACGTTTACGACAGTAACGAGATCCTCGAAGCCGCCCTGCTTTCCGGTCGTTCCGGCTACGATCTTGTTGTGCCGTCGAACCACTATGTGGCCAAGCAGATTTCTGCCAACGCCTTCGTAGCGCTGGACCACAGCAAGCTGCCGAACATGAGCAACCTCAACCCGGATCTGATGGACGATCTGGAAAAGGTTGACCCGGGTAGCCAGTTTGCTCTGCCTTATCTCTGGGGCACCAACGGCTATGGCTATAACGAAGGCCGTATCCAGGAAATCCTGGGTGACAGGGCTCCCACCGATTCCTGGGCCCTGGTATTCGATCCTGAAGTCACCGGCAAGCTTGCCGCCGGCGGCTGCGGTATTGCCATGCTGGATTCTGGCGAGGAAATGGTTCGTGCTGCCATGGCCTACATTGGCCTGGACCCGAACAGCAACAACGCCGACGACATCAGGAAAGGCGGCGAGGTGATCAAGGCCATTCGCCCGAACATCACCTACTTCCATTCGTCGCGTTACATTGGTGACCTGGCCAACGGTGACCTGTGTGTGGCTGCCGGTTACTCCGGCGACATCCTGCAGGCCGCCGCACGCGCCGAGGAAGCCGAGAACGGCAACGTGATCCGCTACACCATTCCCAAAGAAGGTGCAGTCCTGTGGTTCGACATGATGACCATCCCGGCCGGCGCACCGAACGTTGAGAACGCCCACAAGTTGATGAACTTCCTGATGCGTCCGGAAATCATCGCGGACGTGACCAACTATGTGTGGTACGCCAACCCTAACAAGCCGGCCAACGAATTCGTTGATCCGGAGATTCTGAGCGATACCAGCATCTACCCCACCGATGAGGTGATGAAGAAGCTGTACATCATGGAAGGCCGGCCTCAGGACGCCCAGCGTCTGATGACCCGCACCTGGACCAACGTGAAGTCTGGTCGTTAAGCGGTGGAAAACGGCAACAACACCTCCGCGCAAGCGGAGGTGTTACTCAGCATTCGGGGCATCTCCAAAAGCTTTGATGGCACGCTGGCCGTGGACAATGTGAACCTGGACATCCACAAAGGCGAGATCTTTGCCCTTCTGGGTGGTTCCGGTTCCGGCAAGTCCACCCTGCTGCGCATGCTCGCAGGTTTTGAAACGCCCAACGCCGGCTCCATCATGCTCGACGGCCAGGACGTTACAGCTCTGCCCCCGTTCCTGCGCCCGACCAACATGATGTTCCAGTCCTATGCCCTGTTCCCCCATATGACGGTGGAGCAGAACATTGCCATGGGCCTGAAACAGGACAAGTTGCCGAAAAGCGAAATTCGCGACCGGGTGGCCGCCATGCTGAAGCTGGTCAAGATGGAACCCTATGCCCGGCGCAAACCCCAGCAGCTTTCCGGTGGTCAGCAGCAACGCGTTGCCCTGGCCCGCTCACTGGCCAAACGTCCCAAGCTGCTGTTGCTGGACGAGCCCATGGGCGCCCTGGACAAAAAGCTGCGTACCGAAATGCAGCTGGAACTGGTGGAAATTCTGGAAAACGTGGGCGCCACCTGCCTGATGGTGACCCACGACCAGGAAGAGGCCATGACCATGGCCAGCCGCATCGCCATCATGGCGCAGGGCCGGATTGCCCAGATCGGCTCGCCCATCGACATCTATGAGAGCCCGAACAGCCGCATGACGGCAGAGTTTATTGGCTCGGTGAACATTTTCGAGGCCCACATCCGGGAAGACGAGGCCGACAGCGTTACTTTGACCAGCGACCTGCTGGATGCCCCGGTTTTTATTGATCGCGGCGTGACCACGCCGGCGGAAAGTACCGCAACACTGGTAGCCCTTCGCCCAGAGAAGATCTACCTGACCCCGGACAAACCGGACGGCGAGCACAACTGGAGCTGCGGAACGGTGGACAACATCGCCTATCTGGGCGACATCACGTCCTACTACGTAAAGCTGGCCAGCGGCAAACGCGTTCAGGCGACCATGGCGAACGTGGAACGCCGTGGCGAGCGGCCGACCTGGGGCGACAGGGTATTCGTATCCTGGGAAGCCTCCAGCCCCATCCTGCTCTGGAACTGAGCCAATGAGACGGAAGCTTTTACCCACCCCTCTGACCGAGCGGGTGCGTGCAGTGCTGTTTAATCGCCGGGTGGTGTTCGGTATCCCGTTCCTGTGGCTGCTGCTGTTCTTCCTCCTGCCTTTTGCGCTGGTGCTGAAGATCAGCCTGACCTCGGCGGTCATGGCCATCCCCCCTTACGAGCCCGTATTCCGGTGGGTGGACAACACCCTGTCGGTGGTGGTGAACATTGGCAATTACCTGTTCCTTCTTTCAGACAGCCTGTATTTCGCCGCCTATTGGGGGTCGGTGAAGACAGCATTCCTGGCAACGGTGGTGTGCCTGCTCATTGGCTACCCCATGGCCTATGCCATGGCCCGGGCTCCAAAACACTGGCAACTGGTGTTGCTGTTGATGGTAATGCTGCCCTCCTGGACCTCGTTCCTGATCCGGGTTTATGCGTGGATGGGCATCCTCGGCAATCAGGGGCTTCTGAACAGTTTTCTGATGTGGCTGGGTTTTATCGATCAGCCGCTCAAGATGCTGAACACCAACTTCGCGGTGGTGCTGGGCATTGTCTACGCCTATCTGCCATTCATGGTGCTGCCCATCTACACCAACCTGGTGAAGTTGGATGTACGCCTGCTGGAGGCGGCATCAGACCTTGGTTGCCGCAGCCTGACCACCTTCTGGGCCATTACCCTGCCCCTGTCGAAGGCCGGCATTCTGGCCGGTTCCATGCTGGTGTTTATTCCCGCGGTGGGCGAGTTCGTGATCCCGGAACTGCTGGGCGGGCCGGATACGCTGATGATCGGCAAGGTGTTGTGGGAGGAGTTCTTCAACAACCGCGACTGGCCGGTGGCGTCTGCCCTCGCGATCGTGATGCTGCTGTTACTGCTGGTGCCGATCGTGCTGTTCCATCGGTTCCAGGCCCGGGAGATGGAAAAGCATGGTTAAATCGCGTTCGTTCAGTTTCTCGAAAGTGATGCTGGTTCTCGGCCTGCTGTTCCTTTATCTGCCGATGTTTGTGCTGATCGTGTATTCGTTCAACGCGTCCCGGCTGGTGTCGGTTTGGGCCGGATTTTCCACCCATTGGTACGGTGAGCTGTTCCGGGATGAACAGATTCTTTCTGCTGTGTGGATGAGCCTGCGGATTGCCTTCTACTCCGCCAGCATGGCGGTGTGCCTGGGTACGCTGTGTGCGTTCGTGATCACCCGCTTCAAGAAGATGCGAGGGCGCACACTGCTATCCAGCATGATTACCGCACCGCTGGTTATGCCGGAGGTGATCACCGGTTTGTCACTGTTGCTGCTGTTTGTCCAGATGGCCCAGACCATCGGCTGGCCAGTGGATCGTGGCATGGCTACCATCTGGATTGCCCACACCACGTTTTGCAGTGCTTACGTGGCAGTGGTGGTATCCGCCCGGTTGCAGGAGGTGGATCGCTCCATCGAGGAGGCGGCCATGGACCTGGGCTGCACGCCCCTGAAAACCTTCTTCGTAATAACGCTACCGGTGATTGCTCCCGCGCTGGTATCTGGCTGGCTGCTGGCGTTCACCCTGTCTCTGGATGACCTGGTGATTGCCAGCTTCGTGTCCGGCCCGGGTGCAACCACGCTGCCGATGGTGGTGTTTTCCTCCGTACGGATGGGGGTTTCGCCGAAGATCAACGCGCTCGCTACGCTGATCATTCTGGCAGTCTCGCTGATTGCGTTTATTGCCTGGTACCTGATGCGCAGGGCGGAGCGTAAGCGGCTTCAGACACCGGACGCCTAGCGTCCGGGAGCTCGCCCCTGCCTTCACAGGGAATCGGGAAAGGCAGAGACCAGGTAGTCAACCAGAGCACGGACTCTGGGTGTGACGAACTTGCGGGTGGGATAGACGGCGTATACGCTAAGCTCAGTGGAACGGTACGCCGGCATCAGCTCCACCAGCCGCCCGGCTTCGAGATCTTTATGCACTAGAAAGCCGGGCTGGAGAACAATGCCCTGGCCGGCCAGGGCAGCACCGCAGCAGGTTTCACCGTTGTTTGCGTACATCCACGGCCTCACCCCCACGCTGGTGGCGCCTTCCAGGCCTTCAAAGGGCCAGTCATTGCCGGTAGTGAAGTTGCTATAACCGATGATCCGGTGGCTGGCCAGATCTTCTGGTTTGTCTGGGGAGCCATGGGTGGCGATGTAATCCGGAGAGGCGCAGGCAATGAGCCGGGTGGAGGTGATCCGTCGGCTGACCAGCGTGGAGCTTTGCAGTGTGGCAATCCGGATGGCCAGATCAAAGCCTTCCTCGACGATGTCTACCAGACGGTCTGAGAGATCAATCGACAACTCCACATCGGGATAGCGGGCGTGAAACTCTCCCCACAAAGGCGCCAGGTGGCTGATTCCGAAGCTTACTGGCGCGTTCACCCTTAACGTGCCTCTTGCGACATCATTGCGGGAGGTAATTTCCGCTTCTGCCTCCTCAACGCCGGCCAGTAACTCCCGGCACCGGACATAGAACACTTCGCCCTCCCCCGTCAGCGAGAGGCGGCGTGTGGTCCGCTGCAGCAGCCGAACCCCAAGACGACTTTCCAGCTCGCTGACATAACGCGAGACAGCGGCCTTGGACATCCCCAGATTCTCCGACGCAGCCACGAAGCTTCCAGCCTCAACCACGTTGCAGAACGTCTGCATCTCGAGCAATCGATCCATTGTCTCAAATTCCGAAACAGTTAATTCATTAAAGCTACGTTTATCCTCCATTTCGACAATTGTAAAGTGGCCGTATCAGGCAAGGCAGATTCAGGTAATTCAACTTATGAGCTTATTCATCTCCCACGGCGCTCCCACCTTCGCACTGGAGCCGGGCCTGGCTGGCCCGGCCCTGACGGAGCTGGGCAAACGCCTGACCAGGCCCGAGGCCGTGCTGGTGGTTTCACCCCACTGGATGACGCCGAAAATCCGGGTAGGCGTTTCCGGAACACCCGAGACTATTCACGATTTTCGCGGTTTTCCGGCTGAACTCTATGACCTCGATTATCCGGCAGCCGGCCACCCGGAACTGGCGCGAACCACTCTGGCATTGCTGGAGGCAGGGGGCTGGAGCGCCCGGGCTGACGAGACCCGGGGGCTGGATCACGGCGCTTGGGTCCCGATGATGCACCTTTTCCCCGATCACTCGGTTCCGGTATTCCAGGTTTCGATGCCAACGGATCTTGACCCTGAGTCAGCCTGGCGGTTGGGCCAGACCCTGCAGCCGCTCGAGCATGAGGGTGTGCTCATCATTGGATCAGGCAGCCTTACCCACAATCTGTATGAAGTTCGCTGGGGGGACGAGAACGCCTCTCGATATGCTCGGGAATTTACGAATTGGGTCCGTGCCAAAGTGCAGGACGGCGACCATCAGCAACTGATAGCAGCGTTGGAGGAGGCCCCCCATGCCAGGCGGGCGCACCCAACCACCGAGCATTTTCTACCTTTGCTGGTGGCCGCCGGTGCGGCCGGGGAGCAGCAACCCGGCGTGCTGATTGATGGCGGGATCGAACACGGTGTTCTGGCCATGGATGCCTTTGTTTTCCGGCATTCGGCCTGAACTATCAGCGGACTATGCCGCCGGTTGGCGGCGATCCCGAACAGACTGGATCCACTTGTAAAACACCGGTACCAGCAATGTGCCCAGAACGGTGGCGGCAACCATGCCACTGAGAACCGTGATACCGAGGCTAACCCGGCTTGCCGCACCAGCGCCGCTGGCAAAGACCAGCGGCAGCACGCCAAGCACGAAAGACAGAGCTGTCATCAATACCGCCCGGAAGCGAAGGACAGCGGCTTTCTGGGCCGCCTCCGCGGTTGACATGCCCGATTGGCGCAACTGCATGGCGAATTCCACAATGAGAATCGCGGTTTTGGTGGAGAGTCCGATCAGCAGCACCAGGCCCACCTGGGCGTAGATGTTGTTGGCGAGCCCCACCAGCCAGAGTCCCGCCATGGCGCCGGCAAGGGCAAGTGGCACTGCACCGAGCACCGCCACCGGGAGGGTCCAGCTTTCGTATTGCGCCACCAGGAACAGGTACACAAACACCAAAGCCAGCAGGAAGATCACCCCCGCCAGGTTACCCGCCTGAATCTCTTGCAGGCTCTGGCCGGCCCAACTGAACTCATACCCCTGAGGCAGGCTCTGTGACAGCTCTTCCATGGTCGCAATGGCGTCGCCACTGGCAAAGCCCGGCGCCGCCTCCCCGGAGATGGTTACCGAGCGCTTCAGGTTAAAATGCTGGATGCTTGAGGGCCCGAGCACGGGTTTGAGCGAGGCCAGCGTGGTCAGCGGCACCATGTCGCCATCCCGGTTGCGGACAAAGTAATGGGAGAGGTCTTCGGGGCGCTGTCGGAACTCGCCTTCGGCCTGCAGAAGCACACGGTAGTTCTTGCCGAAACGGGTAAAGTCGTTCACGTAAAGCGAGCCAAGCTGGGTCTGCAGGGTAGAGAAGATATCGGAGAGCTCAATACCCAGAGCCTTGGCCTTGTTCCTCTCGACTTCCAGCAGGTACTGCGGAATGTTCGCGCGATAGGTGCTGTATACCCGGGAAAGCGCTTCACTCTGGTTGGCCTCGTAGATGAGGCCGTTCATAACCTGCGCCAGCTCCGAGACGTCCCTGCCCTGATTATCCTGAAGGCGGAAGTCGAAGCCGGATGAGGTTCCCAGCCCGGGGATCGGAGGCGGATTGAAGACCATCACCTGTGCCTCGGGGATTGTCCAGAGCCTGGAATACAGTCTGGGAATGACCGCCCCCAGACCCAGACTGGCATCCTCCCTTTCTTCCCAGTCTTTCAGCATCACAATGCCAAGACCATTGTTTGAAGATGCGCCACCCAGCAGCGAGAAGCCGGATACCGTAATGAAGTCAGTTACTGCCGGGTCTTCCAGAACCATGTCCGTTACTTTGGTTAGCACGGCTTCCGTGCGCTCCAGGGAAGCAGCATCGGGCAACTGCACATCCACAAACAGGAAGCCCTGATCTTCCGGCGGGACGAACGCCGAAGGCACTGATTTGAACAGGCCGGCACCGGCAACCAGGATCACCACCAGGGCAACGCCCACGAGCGCCCCTTTGCGCAGGAGCTGCACAACCAGCTTCGAATAGCCACTGGTGGTTCGCGTGATCGCCACTTCGAACGGCCGGAGCCAGCCAATGGCCTTTTCCCCGCTCCTGCCAAGGAGCGCAACACACAGGGCCGGGCTCAGTGTGAGCGCATTGATTGAGGAGATGATCACAGCAACCGAAATGGTGACCGAAAACTGCTGGTAAAGCTTGCCGGTTATTCCGGGCATGAACGCAACAGGCACGAACACCGCCAGCAATACCAGCGTGGTGGCAATTACCGGCCCTGTGACTTCCGCCATCGCCTTGGTGACCGCCTCGCGGATGGGCAGCTTTTCTTCCGCAAGGATGCGTTCCACATTCTCGATAACCACAATGGCGTCATCCACCACGATGCCGATCGCCAGCACCAGCCCGAACAGCGTGATGGTGTTGATGGAATAGCCAAGCACTGACATAACCGCAAAGGTGCCGATCAGGGAAACCGGGATGGCAATACTCGGAATCAGCGTGGCACGCCAGTTCTGCAGGAACAGGAACACCACCAGGATCACCAGGCCAACGGCCTGGAACAGGGTAACGATGACTTCACTGATGGAGCGGCTGATGAATTCGGTGGTGTCGTACAGGACGGTGTAATTCACGCCCGCCGGAAAACTGCCTGAGGCCTCTTCAACCAGGGCCTTTACCCGCTCCGCGACCTCCAGCGCATTGGCATCGGGCAGTTGGTATATCACCAGGAATGCCGTGTCCTGATTGTTCAGTTTCGCGGTGGAGGTATAGGAACGGGAACCCAGCTCGATACGCCCCACATCCCTCAGGCGCACAAATCCGCCATCGGGCCTGGAGCGGAGAATAGTCTGGGCGAACTCGTCGGGATCTGACAGGCGTTCCCGGGTCTGGATACTGTAGACAAACTGCTGGCCCGCAGGCACGGGCGGCTGGCCGAGTTTGCCGGCCGCGACAATCTGATTCTGCTCCCGGAGCGCAGCGGCAACCTCCGCAACGGTCACATCCAGCGAGGCCATCCGGCGGGGATCCAGCCAGACTCGCATGCTGTAGTCTTTCGCGCCCATCACTTCCGCCGACCCTACCCCTGGCACCCGACCAAGGGCTTCGACAAGGTTATTGGAGGCGTAGTTGCTGAGGAAGACGCCGTCGAGATCCGGTCGTTCGGAGGTCAGGTTTATACCCATCAGCATGTTGCCAGCCTGCTTGCTGACCACCACGCCCTGTCGCCGGACTTCATCGGGCAGAAACGGTTCTGCCAGGGCAACGCGGTTCTGGACGTTTACCTGGGCAATGTCTGTATCGGTGCCGCTCTCGAAGGTAAGGGTGATTTTGGCCGTGCCATCGCTGGACGCGGTGGATTCAATATAGATCATGCCCTCCACGCCGTTCAGTTGCTGCTCTACCGGCCGGATAACCGCCTCTTCCACCACCTGGGAACTGGCGCCGGGAAGCGAGGCGTTCACCTGGATCTGGGGCGGGGCCATGTCCGGATACATGTTGACCGGCAGAATGCGTAACGCCAGCAACCCGGCCAGGGTGATCAGGATGGAAATAACAAACGCAAACTTCGGTCGATGAATAAAAACCCGGCTGATCATTGGCCAGCCCCACCCATCTGTATGAGCGCTCCGGTTTGCTGATCAATCTGTTTTTCAACGGGACTGACCGTAACCCCGGGTCTCACTTTCTGCAGGCCCTCGACAATCACCCGGTCACCGGCTTCGAGCCCTGAACTAACGACCAGCAGCGCGCCCTCCCGGGAGCCGGTCTGGATAAAATGCTGGGCAACCTGGTTCTGGTCATCAACCACCAGAACAAACTTGCCTTCAATGGTTTCCTGAACCGCCACTTGAGGAACGAGCACCTGCGGCTCTCCCGACTGCCCCTCAACCCGGAGCGTTACGTAGAGGCCCGGCACGAGCACCGCGTCGGGATTGGGAAAGACCGCTCGCATCGCAACGGTGCCGGTGCTGGCGTCCGTCTGCACGTCGGCGAAATCCAGCACACCAGCCTGCTCATAGCGTTCGCCGTCTGGCAGGGTAAGATAAAGCCCCAGGGATCTGGATAGCGCTTGAGCAGATTCCGCTCCCCTGCGGCGGAAGTTGATAAAGTCAGCCTCGTTGATCTGGAATTCGACGTAGACAGGGTCGGTCACCTGGATAGAGGTTATTGCTCCAGAAGAAGGACTGACCACGGCTCCTACGTCATAGTTCAGGCGGCCGATCCAGCCATCAAAGGGTGCGCGTATTTCAGCGTACTCGAGGTTACTTCCTGCCTTCTGAACGGCCGCCTGGGCAGCCTGGAGGCGGCTTTCAGCTGCGCTGAAGCGGTCTTTGAGTTTGTCCAGGTCCGCAGCCGACAGGAAGCCTTTCTCCGACACTTCTTCCCCTCGTTTCAGATTTCGGCTCGCAGAATCCACTTCGGCGCGGGCCGCAGCCAGTTCAGCATCAGCTTGTTGGAGATCAGCGCTTGCGCGAGTGTCCTCAAGCCGGATCAGGAGCTCGCCCTGGCTGACTTTCGCTCCCTCGGTGAAAAGAAAGCAGTTTGCTGGCGGGGTTCAATCAAGTCGAAAATAAGATTAGTCGAATCTTTGCTATATTTCCCTGAATCGTTCGTTTCAGAGATCCACTCAATGAAAATCCCCAAAACCGTAAAATTTACCTCCGTCATCATCGGGCTTTCCCTGGCGGGATGCTCAATTCAGAACACGCTGTCACTGGGCGTTGACGATCCCTGCGCCTCACTGAAAGGCATCGTTGCTGATTACCCCTCTGGTTTTGAGGCTTACCGTGGCAGCTCCAATAGTTTCAGCTCGGTAACTGTCTACAATGCCAAAGAACAGATAATCCGCGGACACTGCGAAGTCTGGAGCTGGGCCAATAACGACAGCGCCTACGTCTGCTCCGGCAATACTCCCAACGACGAGGTGGCGACCACCAGGTACAACACGGCTGTAAACTGGATGGGGCAGTGCCTGGGTGATAGCTGGTCAAGCACTGAAGGGGAAAGAACGAGGGATGGGATGAATGCAGGAATGGTCACCCGGTTCAGCGCGGCTGAGGCTGGGAAACCGAATGTATCGGTTCACAAGGTGGCCTTCCGCGGCGATTCAGCGGTTTATGTGTATGTGGGTACACCCAGTCGTTTGGCGGAGTTCTAACCCGAGAAACCCTGCCAGTTGAACAACAAAAAGGGCCACCCCCAGAGGTGGCCCTTTTTGTTTTCCTGGCTAAAGCAGGCGTCAGCCCAGGTTCTTTTTCACGAACTTCTGGATCTCTCCCACGATACCGCTACGGAATGCCAGTACCGTCAGGACGAAGATCCCGCCGAGGATTGGGTCCACCCAGTCACGCAGGGCACCCTGGGACAACTGGTACTCGATGTTCACCACGAAGGTGGCACCAACCACCGGGCCCAACAGTGTTCCCATACCACCAACCAGGGTCATCAGGATGACCTCGCCCGACATATGCCAGTGGGCATCGTTGAGGGAGGCAAGCTGGAACACCACAGACTTCATGGAACCGGCCAGACCGGCCAGGGCCGCAGAGATGACGAACGCAAGCACCTTGTAGCGATCCACGTTGTAGCCCAGGGAGACGGCACGGGGTTCGTTCTGCTTGATCGCCTTCAGCACCTGGCCGAACGGACTACCGACGATACGCTGTACCAACAGGTAGCAGGCGATGAACACCGCAAGTACGAAGTAATACATGTTCAGGTTGTCTTCAAGATTGATGAAGCCCAACAACTCGCCACGGGGAATGCCGTGCATACCGTCTTCACCACCCGTGAATTCAGACTGGACGAAGAAGAAGAACACAAGCTGGGCAAGCGCGAGGGTTACCATCGCGAAATAGATACCCTGGCGACGAATCGACAGCAATGCAAAGCCAGTACCGAGCACTGTGGCCGCCAGCGTACCGGCGATGATGCCCATCTCGGTGCTGAGCCCGCTGTAATTACTGAGCAGGTAACCGGTGGTGTAGCCCCCTGTGGCCAGGAAGGCTGCGTGGCCAAATGACAACAGGCCGGTGAAGCCGAACAGAAGGTTGAACGCCACCGCAAACAGCGCGAAGCACAGGATCTTCATGAGGAAGACCGGATAGATCATGAACGGTGCCGCTAGCAGGAGGAGCAGCAGGACACCGTTCAGCATCATCTTTTTGCGATCCTGAGCGGCCTGTTCCTGAACGATAGCCTTGTGAATGTCGGCGGAATTGACTGGCTGATTCATGGTTATGCCTCCTTACCGAACAAGCCACTGGGCCGGAACATAAGAACCAGAACCATGACCAGGAAGATGATCGCCGAGGATGCCGGCGGATAGAAGGTTTTGGTGAACCCTTCAATCACGCCCATCAGAATACCGGTGATGATGGCGCCGCCGATGGAGCCCATACCGCCGATAACCACCACGGCGAAGACCGTAATCAGTGTGGCCGACCCCATGACCGGTGTCACCGAGTAGATGGGCGCGGCCAGAACACCTGCAAAGGCTGCCAGCGCAACACCAAACCCGTAGGTGAGGCTGATCAGAAGAGGCACGTTAATACCAAAACCCTGCATCAATTGAGAGTCTTCCGTGCCGGCCCGCAGGTAGGCGCCCAGCTTGGTTTTCTCAATCACGAACCAGGTTGCAAAGCAGACGACCAGCGCCGCTACGATGACCCAGGCCCGGTAGTACGGCATGAACATGAAGCCGAGGTTTACGCCACCCTTGAACATGTCCGGCATGGTGTAGCGAAGCCCGGAAACCCCGAACCAGTTCACCAGAACACCCGAGATGATCAGCGCGACGCCGAACGTCAGCAGCAGACTGTAGATGTGGTCCTGCCCCGCAATGCGACGCAGAAGAAAATATTCAATGGCGACACCGAAGGCACCAACCAGAAGTGGCGCCAGCAATAAGGCGACCCAGTAATTCACGCCCAGATAGTCGAACATCAGGACGGTGGTCATGGCGCCGAGCATATACATGGCGCCATGGGCAAAATTGATGATCTTCAGCAGACCGAAGATGACCGCGAGCCCAAGGCTCAGAAGGGCGTAAAAGGCGCCGTTGATTATTCCGATCAGGAGCTGGCCGGATAGCACAGCTAAAGGGACGCCGAAAATCATGGACATTGGGCTAACTCCAGAAGCAGCACAGGGATTGTTTTTTGGCTTTATTCTTTTCCGTTTTCATGGGTTCGCCCTGCCCTGTTGCAGGACGAACCCATAACGGTCGCTTTTAGTTATTGACCAGCTTGCACTTGCTCTCGGAGAGCGGACGGTAGGACTCTTCGGCCGGGATGGTCCGCAGAATCTTGTACAGATCCCACTCGTTCTTGGACTCGGCCGGGGTCTTCACTTCCGCCAGGTACATATCGTGCACCATGCGGCCGTCAACGCGGATCTTGCCGTTCTTGGCAAACATGTCGTTGATCGGAGTGTCCATCATCTGCTTGCGCACAGTCTGGGCATCGTCAGAACCGGTGGCCTCTACGGCTTTCAGGTACTGCATGGCGCTGGAGTAGATGCCAGCGTGAACCATGGTCGGACGCACGCCGGTTTCTTCCATGAAGCGATCAGACCACTCACGGGTTTCATCGTTCATGTCCCAGTACCAACCGGTGGTGAGCTGGATACCCTGGGCCGTCTGAGCGCCAAGCGCATGCACGTCAGTCAGGAACAGCAGCAGTGCCGCCAGAGTCTGGCCGGACTGGGTTACGCCGAACTCACTGGCGGTGGTGATGGCGTTAGTTGTGTCGGCGCCGGCGTTTGCCAGACCGATAACATCAGCACCGGATGCCTGAGCCTGCAGGATGAACGATGAGAAGTCCTGAGTGGGGAACGGATGACGCACTGAACCGATGATTTCACCACCGTTGGCTTCGACCACGCGAGTCACGTCGCCTTCCAGGGCATGACCGAAAGCGTAATCGGCAGTCAGCATGTACCAGGTTTTGCCACCTTCTTTAACGACCGCACTGGCGGTGCCGTTGGCCAGCGGATAGGTGTCGTAAACGTAGTGGATGTGGTTCGGGGTACAGTGCTCGTTGGTGATGCTGGAAGCCGCTGAACCGGAAATGATACCGAGGCGATCGTGCTCTTCCAGAATCTTGCTCACGGCGATGGAAACAGAGGAAGCCACCATACCGGCTACGAGATCGACATCCTCGTTCTCAACCCAGCGACGTACGGTGCTGGATGAGGTATCCGGGCTGTTACGGTCATCGGCGCTCACCACTTCAATCTTGGCGCCATTTACCTGGCCACCAAAATCGGCAATCGCCATTTCCAGGGCTTTCAGCCCGTTGGGGCCTGCCAGGTCACGGTAGGTGCCGGACATGTCCGCCAGATAACCGATCTTGACCGTGTCGTTGGAAATGGCCGCCTGGGCTCCACCTACCATCATGGCTGATGCAACGGCTGATGTCAGAAGCTTTTTCATCATTGTCATTGTTGTATCTCCGCTACTGTCTTGCGTTGGTTCGGGTTGTTGTTACTTTTCTTGCTCTCGTCCTATCCGGGATCAGACCCCCAAATAGCCATCCAGCACCGACTGTTTTGCACTCAGTTCGTTGGCGCTGACTTCTTCCACAATCTGACCGTGCTCAACAACGTAATGACGGTCGGCTAACGGTGCTGCGAAGTGGAAATTCTGTTCAACCAGGACAATGGTCAAGCCCTTGTTTTTCAGGGCAATCAGGACCTCTCCCAGCTTTTCTACAATAACCGGGGCCAGGCCCTCTGTGATCTCGTCCAGCAACAGCATGTTGGCGCCGGTGCGCAGAATACGCGCCATGGCCAGCATCTGCTGTTCGCCGCCGGACAGCTTGGTGCCCTGGCTGAAGCGACGTTCATAAAGGTTGGGGAACATGTTGTAGATTTCTTCCAGGCTCATGCCGCCGCTACGCACAACTGGCGGTAGTGTCAGGTTTTCCTGGACACTGAGTGAGGAAAAAATGCCCCGATGTTCGGGGCAATACCCGACACCCAACCTGGCAATATGATGAGGTGCACAGGACATTGTCTCCTCACCATTGATCATAATGGAGCCGGTGCGCCGGCCAACCATATTCATGATGGCTTTGAGCGTTGTGCTACGGCCCGCGCCATTGCGACCCAACAAAGTCACCAGTTCCCCGCGGTTCACCACCATGTCGATGCCGTGGAGGATGTGAGACTCGCCGTAAAAGGCGTGCAATCCGGACAGTCGCAGCTGTTCGTACTCGCGGTCGGATTTCGTGGTCATTGCGCTGCCTCCGCCTGATCATTGTCGGCGGTGGTGCCGCGCTCGCCGCTACCATCACTGCCCATATACACCTCGCGAACCCGTGGATCGCCGGAAACCGTCGCGTAATCGCCTTCGGTCAGAACAGCGCCCTGAGCCAGTACGGTGATGCGATCACAGAGTTTGCTGACTACGCTGAGGTTGTGCTCAACCATCAGGACAGTTCGTCCTTCGGCAGCCTTGCGTACCAGTTCCACAACGCGATCAACGTCTTCCGAACCCATGCCCTGGGTTGGCTCGTCCAGCAACAAAAGTTGGGGCTCCATGGCAAGCGTGGTGGCCAGTTCCAACGCCCGTTTGCGCCCGTACGCCAACTCAACCGTGGTGGTGTTGGCGAATTCAGCCAGGCCCACGGCGTCCAGGAGCTCCATGCAACGCTGGTTGAGCTTGTGCAGGGAGTTACCGGATTTCCAGAAACTGAAGGAGGTGCCCTCGAACGTCTGCAAGGCTACCCGGATGTTCTCCAGCGCGGTCATGTGTGGAAATACGGCTGAGATCTGAAACGAGCGAACAATGCCCTGGCGGGCGATGGCGGCGGACTTCATGGTGGTGATGTCCTGATCCTTGAACAGGATCTGGCCCCGGGTCGGGATCAGGAATTTGGTGAGCAGATTGAAGACCGTGGTCTTGCCGGCACCATTGGGGCCGATCAGGGCGTGAATGTGGCCTTTCTGGACCTTCAGGTTCACGTCGTCGACCGCAACAAAGCCCTTGAATTCTTTGACAAGGTTACGGGTCTCCAGAACGTACTGTTCACTCATGAGCCAATCTACCTTTGTTATTGTTGTGCGTTTTATCTGACTACCAGATTAGATTGACGTATACGTAAACGTCAACACTTAATTGCAGTTTTTAAGTACACTCTCGCTACGCAAAAAGTCGTATAGGAGTTCTACTACCTGGTCCTGCTTTTCCAGGTGTGGCGAGTGCCCCGCATCCTCGAGAAGAACGCCGCGGGCCTTTGGTCCGATGCCGGCAACGATATCCGTGACCTGCTCCGGCACTCCGTATTCGTCGTTTTCTCCCTGAATGATAATAGCCGGACATTCAATTGCCGCCAGCCAGCGACTGAAATCCATCGCCGCCTGAAACCCTTCGTCACGCCAGACTGTCTGCCAGGCGTTGAAAAGATCGTCAGTCCGGTTGCCGTGATAGCGCGCCAAACGATCCCGGATATCCGTCTCCCGGTAACGTACAGCCATTTCCTCGATACCAGCGAGGGTCAGGTGATCGGCATAGATGTGCGCCGCCATGGTCGCCAGCGCCTTTACACGGCCCCCCATGGTGCCGGCAGTCACGAG
The DNA here is from genome assembly GCF_001266795.1 of Marinobacter sp. CP1. Classification (NCBI taxonomy): domain Bacteria; kingdom Pseudomonadati; phylum Pseudomonadota; class Gammaproteobacteria; order Pseudomonadales; family Marinobacteraceae; genus Marinobacter; species Marinobacter sp. CP1. The sequence goes on along the minus strand of NZ_CP011929.1, from coordinate 3,400,270 downwards.
GGCAATGGAACCACCGTCGCTGTGCCCTATCAGCACCACATCCCTGATTTCGAGCTTGTCCAGGAGACGGGGCAACCACTGTTCGCCAGCTGTCTCAAGGTAATCGTGTGGGCGCGGGAGCTCTTCATCGGAAGAATGGCCATAGCCCTGACGATTGTAGATCAGCGCGTCGCAGCCGGTTGCTTTCGCGAGCTTTTCCGGAAACTTACGCCACAAGGCGATGCTGCCCAGGGACTCGTGGAGAAAAACCAGCACCGGCCCTTTCGGTTCCGCGTGCTGGATTCGCCTGACTTCCAGCTCAATACCGTCGCCTATCGGCACCATCATGTCACGAATCTGCATGGGATTACCGGTTTGGCGGAATTGAATAGGTCATGGTGGAGTGGGCAACCGGCTCTTCGGCACCTTCCGAGTAAACGAACACTTCGCCCACGCCCATGGTACGGCCGACTTTCAGCATGGTGGCACGGGCCCAGATAGGCTGATGCGCCACCGGCTTGCGCAGAAAATTAATGTTCAGATTAGTGGTCACCGCCAGGGGAACCAGGCCAATCTTGCTCAACAGCGCCGCATAAAGGGTGACATCCGCCAGCCCCATCATGGCCGGCCCGGAGACGGTGCCCCCGGGCCTGAGATGCGCCTCATCCACTTCCAGTTTCATTTCTGCCCAGCCATCCCCGAGCTTCTGCAGGGTGCCGTAGGCCTCCCCCTGCGGAAACTGCTCGTCAAGGAAGGCCTGCAGCTCTTCGAACGTAATGATCATGCTCCGATTTCTTCCTTGGCCTGATTACGCAGGACAAACCGCTGGATCTTGCCGCTGGGAGTCTTCGGCAGCTCATCAACAAACTCAATCTCCCGGGGGAAGGCGTGGGTCGAGAGCCTGCGACGCACCAACTCCTGCAGTTCGTCTTTCAGGGCCTGTTCGTCTCCAAGAGCGTAATCGCCCTTGATCACCACATAAGCCTTGATGATGGAACCGCGCTTTTCGTCCGGCTTGCCGACAACGCCGGACTCCGCCACAGCGGCGTGCTCGAGCAGTGTGCTCTCGACGTCTGCCGGTCCCACCCGGTAGCCGGCCGTGGTGATGATGTCATCATCCCGGCCACTGAAGGAGAAGTTGCCATTGCCGTGGTTGATGACCATGTCACCGGTGAGGTAGTAGCCGTTAACGAACGGGTCCTTTTCACCCCAGGTGTAACCGTCGAAGTGGAAAAGCGGGGACGCTTTTACGTCAACCGCCAGTTGACCAACTTCACCCTCGCCTACAACCTCGTTTTTCTCGTTCAGCGCGACCACCTTGTGGCCAGGAGAGGCATAGCCCATGGAGCCTTCACGGACCGGATGCGCCAGACCGTGGAAGTTGCAGCAGGTCATGCCAGTCTCGGTCTGGCCGTAATGATCTTTAACCGGGCAGTAGTGACGGTTGCGAATCCAGTTCACCACTTCCGGGTTCAGAGGCTCGCCGGCACTGCTGGCAACCCGAAGGCCCAGGTTCTCGCCTTCCGGCAGCACGTGATCGTTTGCCTTGAGCAAACGGTAAGCCGTAGGCGCCGCAGCCAGGTTGGTGATCTTGTACTTGCGGATCATGTCGTAGGTGGATTCCGGGGTAAAACCACCCGGGTTGAAGTGCGTGGCGTGGCCCATCAGCAGCGGCCCAACCACGGCATAGTAAAGACCGTAGGCCCAACCGGGATCGGCCACGTTCCAGAACCTGTCACCATCCTGCAGATCAATGGCGTATTTCATGTAAACGTAGAACGCCAGCAGCGCTTTGGCCGGTACCGCAACCCCCTTGGACTTACCCACGGTGCCAGAAGTGAACATCTGCAGGAACGGATCGTCGCCCTTGATCATGACAGGCTCGAAATCGCTCGACTGGGCCGCCAGGGTCTCTTCGAAGTCAGGGATGTCCGCGCCAATCTCACTGGCGTTTACACCCACAACCGGCGGGCAGACTTTGACATCGTTCAGCTTGGGATAGTTCTCCGGGTTGGTAACCACCAGCTTGGTGCTGGCTCGCTCGAACCGGTACTCGATGGCCCCGGAACCAAAGGCCGTGAACAGCGGCTGATACACGGCACCAGCACGCAGGGTTCCGGCGATAACGATCAGCAGCTCCGGAGTGCGCGGCAGGAGTGCAGCCACCCGGTCGCCCTTTCCGATGCCCTGGGATTTCAGATAATTGGCAAAACGCGCAGAGGCCTCTTTCAGCTCGGCGAAAGTCAGAGTGCCGTCACCGCCATCTTCGGTTTCGTAGTAAAGTGCAACCCGACTCGGGTCATCTGCCCATTTGTCGCAGATTTCGTGACATACGTTGAGCCCGCTATCCAGACGTCCATCCAGGATGTCCGCTTCCAGAGCAGCAGGATCGAAGTTGTTGTAAACGTCGGTATATTCCGGAAGGCTCATTCTCAACTCCTGTTGTTTTTATCATTGAAAGCACGGGTCAAGGTTTAGCACAGGCTTCACTTTACGTAAAGGTAAACTTTAGACCAAAAAGGAAGAAATCTGCGGGGCTTTATGAGCAGGAAAAGCGGGTGCGACAGGCCTGCCGCACCCTTAGAAGGGATCAAACACAAAAATCAGGATTTCGGTGTGATCTTTCCGGGATGGCGGCTTGAAAGTATGTGGTGCAGGGAGCCGCACTCCACCATGGGATCATCGCAATTAACCACGATGTCGGAGCGGGCAATGACATAGCCCTTGCCGGTGATGCTGTTTTTGATCACCTGGTACTCACCCTCTTCCTCAACCGAAGTGAATTCACCGATAAAGCCCGTCTCTCTGAGGGAAACGGTTTCCAGCTTGTCGCCCGGCTTGATGCTGCCTTCGTAGTTCATCAACGCCAGACGGGCGGAAGTGCCGGTGCCCGTTGTGCTCCGACAGATCACACCGGGATGCACATAGGTTGCCGAGCGGGACCGGTAATAGCCCTCTGCCACATGTTCCACAGGGCCCATGAAGTGCAGGAACGGCAGTGGCCCTACGTCGCCAAGCGTATAATGGGAAAAGCCCCGCTCTGCCTGAATCGCCTCGACAATGGCGTGGGCGGTTTCAGCGAGTTTGCGTTCTTCGTCCAGGGTCAGATCGAAGCCCATGCTGGCTGCATCAACCAGGGCATAAAAGCCGCCGCTGTATGCAACGCTGTAGGTAATCTCGCCCAGCGAAGGCACGTCGATGGTGGCCTTGTAGGTGTGGATATAGCTGGGCAGACCTTCACAGGTGATGGCTTCTACCACTCCGTCGTGCACCGTCGCCTCAATCTGGACCAGTCCGGCGGGCGACTCCAGTATAAAACTCTGCTGGCCTTCCTGTTTGGGCACAATGCCCGCTTCCAGCACCGCCGTAGCCGTGCAGATGGTGTTGGAGCCCGAGTAGATAGGGTAGCCCATGACTTCCATGATGATGTAACCGGCGGCAGCTCGCGGATCCGTGGGCGGCACCAACAGATCCACAGACATTTCCGGTATCCCGTAGGGCTCTTCCAGCAAAAGCCGGCGTAGACCGTCGGCGTCATCCCGCAGGTACTCCATCTGCGCTCGCACGGTATCGCCGGGCAACAGATCAATGCCACCGGTCACGATCCGGCTGACATCACCGCCGGCATGGGTATCCATCAACTGAATGGTAAGTTCCGGTTTCATCAAGCGCTCTCCAGTGACCAGGGTTGGCCGTGTTCTTCCCATTGTGAGTCGGGAACGATCACGATCTTGCCGAGATAATTACTACCCCGGTTCACAAAATATTCTTCTGCCCGGTGCAGATCAGAGAGCCGAAACGCACCGTGCAGAACCGGTTTCAGTTGCCCTCCCCGGATCCAGGCCATTAGTTGTTCCGCCTCTTCGCGGGTGCCATGAGACACCCCGAAAATCTGTACCTGATAGAGGTAGATCCGGGTCCACAGGATTTCGCTTATGTTGCCGCCACTGGCCCCGGCAATACTCAGGCGCGGGTAGGTGCTGCGGGCGTTCATATCGAAGATCATGGTGTCGATGAACACATCGGTCATCTCTCCGCCCACCAGATCCATCACCGCATCAATGGGCTTGCCCCCGGTTTCCGCTTTCACCCGATCTACAAAGCTGTCCATATCGGAGCGATCCAGCACCGCCTCGGCGCCCAGTTCCAACAGCGCTGCCGCTTTGTCCTGTTTACTGAGAGCATAGGGAATAGCCCCCATAATTCGGCAAAGCTGGATCAGGGCCGTGCCAACGCCCCCGCTCGCGCCGGTCACCAGGACCCGCTCTCCGGCCTTGATGTTGGCCGAGGTAAGCATGTGCATGGCGGTCTGGTAGGAACACATGCCCATGGACGCCACTTCGGCATCCGCCAGTTCGGCATTGGGTATGTGATGGAACTGGTCAGCCGGCAGCGCTACGTATTCCGCGTAACCGCCGTCGGCACCGTGGCCGTAGTAATCGGGCGTGAGATTGATGTCTCGGCGGTCATTGGCGTAGATGTTGAAATCCAGAAGGCCCCGTTCTCCAATGCGGGACCCATCCACACCATCACCAACAGCCACAACGCGCCCGGCGATGTCTGCCCCCTGGATCCGCGGAAAAACCAGCGTGGGCTTGCCGCCCATCTGGAAGGATGTCATTTCGCCTTTTTTGGTGGGATACAGCCCTTCCCGTGCCTTGCGGTCGGTGTTGTTCTTCGCCGTTGCCGTAACCTGAACAAGCACCTGACCGGCTCCGGGCGCAGGAACAGGCACGTCCTGGTACTCCAGTTTATCGACATCACCGTGACCGGTAAGAACCATGGCTTTCATGGTGTTCGGGATCATGGGCTGACGATCCTCCCTGTTTGCTGAATTTCGGGTATTCAAAGAGGATAGGTGAGTTTACCGGGCGTGTCAGTGCGTGTTGCGGGTATCCATTATCAGACTACCGGGCAATCACTTTATAGACAGGACGCAGCTTGGGAATCTGCTTGAGTACCACCTGGATGACCGTCATCAGAGGCACCGCCAGTAGCACGCCCACCGGCCCCCAGAGCCAGCCCCAGAAGAAGATCGAGACGAAGATGATCACCGGATTGATCGCCATCCGAAAGCCGTGAATCCAGGGTTCGATAAAGAATCCGACCAGCGTGGTCAAACCGAGGAAGCCAAGTGGCGCAATGGCCATCATCCAGAACTCATCAAGGCTAATGGCAGAGACAATCGTCAGCATGGAGATAGAGAGAATAACCCCCAGATAGGGAATGAACCGGGCAAGCCCGGCGACCAGTCCCCACACAGCCGGATCCGGCAGCCCGACGGCCCAGCAGATCAGGCCCGTTGTGGTGCCGACGGCCAGATTACTCAGGCCGAGAACGCCCAGGTACTGGGCAATCTGATGCTGAGAATCGTGGGTAATCCGAAGCACAGTTTTCCGCTGATCAATGGGCAACTGACGGACAAAGTTCTTGATCAGACGATCACCGCTCACCAACAGGAAATAGGTCAATGCGAGCGCCAAAGCCAGACCAGCGATGCCGTTCCGGGCTTTGGTCATCAACTGGTTGCGCCAGGAATCCGTCTGCAGAACAACCGTCGTTGGCTGTTGCCTTTCTGACTCCGAGAGCTCCTCAACGGACTTTTCAACCTGTTCCGCAGACTCGGAGACTCTGGCGATCTGGCGACTGATTTCGCTCTCGCCCACCAGCAGCCTCGATATCCCCTGGGGCACTTCCTCAACCCATTTGAGGGCAGGCGTCGCGACGGCCAGTGTAATGCCGACGATGCCGGCGAGCACCAGGAGCACAAACACCAGGGAGCTGATCATCCGGGGAACCCGCCACTTAACGTATGCCTTCTTGACCAGGGGCGAGAGCAGCAGGCTCGTCATTACCGCAAGAATGATGGGCAGGACAATCTGATGAGCCACGTACAGGGTGTACAGGATTCCCAGGCCGAACAAACCGTATATCGGCGTGGCAAGATCCGATGAAATCAGCAGGCGCTTGTTCTCACCCGCCGGTTCCTTATTTGTGGATTGGTCTTCCATGATGAAGCCTGTATACCGTGAAAAAAAGCTGGCCCGGAAAATCCAGGCCAGTGTTAAAAACGGTCAGTCTACCTTCACCATGGCGCGAGCGCACCCGGGAGAGGGTTACGCGGGGTTCACTTGAGTCGTATTCAGCGCCCGATCAGCTCGCCATCTTTGGCAAAAAGGAGGTGTCCACCCAATACCGCTTGGGGTTTGTGGGATTGATGTAAACGGGAATGGACTCGCTCTGGATATGGTCCGAAGGATCAAACCAGAGGTTGCCGCTCCTGAAGACATGGATATCGGAGGTGACCGGATTCTGCCACTGGCAAACGATCTGATAGGGGCTCTTACCGTTCATGACGATCATCTGGTTCTTTTCGACACCCTGAAACATACCCTGAACCCGTTGCCCGGTTTTGCGAAGTTTGGCAGCCCCACTGTTCCTGACAGCGGGCACAACAAACATACCGGCTCCAACCATAAAGAAAACACCGCCCAAACCGCCTACGATCAGGGTGACTCCCCACAGCGAAAAGAATCCATCGATTCTTGCAGACTCAGCATTGCCGGGCATGAACAACACACGAACCGTCTCTCCGCGACTGTAACTCGGAGGGTTGCTGCCGCTGGATGAGAGGAACTCTGTGAGCCTGCCTTTTTCGTCTTCAAAACGGACGAGAGGATAGTAGGTATTGGAATCACTGGATCGTGATCGAATCAGGTCGGTTACAACGCCCGGCTTGGCTGTCGCGGTTTCAAGAAAGGTTGAAGTGCTCTGGAAAGAGAAAAAGGCGCCGACAAGCATGCCGACACCCACGAGTGAAAAAATCACCCGCAGCGTATTGAAGGTTTTCATATCAGTTCCCTTGAAGATTGCTTCCTTGCCCGAAAACACCCTGTTTTCGGAACTCGGAATTATACTCGATTCAACAAGGCTTGAAAGTCACAAGATGAGACGCGGTTCCTCCAATCCATACAAACTATCTCTATGGTAATTCTGTTGCTCCAAGCAAGTTGATAGAATATTCCCAACACATGGAGTGTTAACCCCATTGCACGGAGCAAGCATGCGTTACCTCGTTTTTTCTTCTCTTGTTGTCACTTCTGCCCTTTCCGGTTGTAGCCTTTATTACGAGTCCCAGGCAAAAGACATGATTCAGCGTCAGATGGACGCCATGGTTTTTGTGGAAGGTGGGGAGTTTATGATGGGGAACCCCGGGGGGTGGAGTGTTCGCAGCGATACCATTCCGGCACACCGTGTCATCGTTGATGATTTTTATATTCAGAAATACGAGGTGACACAAGGGGATTTCGAGTTGTTTATGGATGTGACTAACTACAAACACTCGAACAATTCTTATGAAATTCTCAGGGAAGAACATCCAGAACGCTTCCAGCCGAACCTACCAGCGGTGGTATCGTGGACGGATGCATCGGAGTTTTGCAGGTGGCTGGGGTCTCAAGCTGATAGCAATATTCGACTTCCGACCGAGGCGCAATGGGAATATGCAGCCCGGAGCGGCGGCAAAATGTTGCGTTATGCAACTGCGAACGGACATGCAGAGGAAGGAGTAACCATGGCGGCACTCCCGACTCAGTATCGAGAGCAGAGAAAAACGCTCCCAAAGCCGCCAGGAACCTTCCCTGCGAACCCACTTGGCCTTTACGACATGTCGGGTAATGCTGCTGAATGGGTGAGAGATTATTATCGCGCCGATTACTATGACCGCTCGCCCATAAATAACCCAGAAGGGCCCGAGAACCCAATCATAGAAAGCTGGAGCAACGAGCCCTTCAGGGTCCTTCGAGGCGGCGATTTTAGAGACTTCTCAGGCAACACAACCGTAACAAGGCGCAAAGCCATAGAACGGGTAACAAACGAGTCCACTGGTTTTCGCTGCTCCTTCTCGGGAAATTAAACTACTGAAGCGAGCCAACTCTCAACCCTTTCAGATTGCGTCGATTGAAACAATCGACGCGGGAAGAACTTGTAATAGTTGCTCATTAAATCTTGGAGCGACCCCTTTCCTGACTCATTCCCAATTCGCTTGAGAACTTCTATGAGCTCTCGGTGACTACTAATTGTTTCAAAGACCTCAATCATAGCTTGCGTTGCGATGTCACGATGCGGATCCACTTGACCAAAAACCGGCTTACTATCTCGGATCATTATCGTCAGCAATTGTGATTTGGCAGAAGGAGTCAGTACCCCCAGTCGATTATTTTTCAGCACACGCTGTGCGACTTTTCGTACCTCTTCATCTGCTTGATGAAGCGAACGCCAGAATTCCGATAAAGTATCTGCTCCCTTCGCAACTAGCGACGAAAAAGCATCTTCACTGCAAGCAAATATACCCAAGAGTCGAGATAAACTGTCAAAGGCTTCTTCCGAAATCCAGTCTAAAAAGCGAAAATCGCTCTGCTCGAGCGACCACCTGACAAACTTAACCAACTCCCATATCTGCTCAGCATTCAGTTCCGCAGCAATGCCCCCACTCCCGCCGGGGCCAAGAACCAGACTACCTTTGAAAAAGGCCACAAGCTTGCTCTCGCGAAGTTCAATTTTGTAATCAAAACCAAAACCGATTCCGGATGAAACCGCAATTTCTGGCTTTACCTCAGCCAACAATTCAAACTCAGGATCCCCCCCTGTTTGATCATCAGTCGCTCCATCAACTTCCTCATAAGCAGCCTTCCACTTAACCCCAAATCTGGCTTCATTACTTACGGTTGCGCCAGCAAAAGCTTGCCCGTTGGTCTGGCCAGAGACACCAACATCCCCGGGTGCGCTGGACAACTTTGCATTTGCTGCGAGAGACAGACAGGCACCCGCAAACCCCTGAATCCGGTATTCCGCGTCTGCCCTGAAGTATCCACAATGGAGCTTTATCGAGTTTCCCTGATGATTTTCGTACTCGAGGAGCACCTTTGCTCCGGTCTCATCCGGCAGCCTGGCGGCAAAGGTCGCCTCACCCTGCAGGAGACTGTACGTTCCTTGCATTTGGGTACCAATATAGGCTTGGCCCTTTTCGGGCTCGTAGTTGGCCTCCAGGCTGCACTGCGCGGCAAACCGGAACATCTGTGCTTCGGCACCTGCGGCGAAACGACCATCTTCGGTTGAAGCTTCTTTTTTAAATAATTCAATTTCCAACTGGTTAAAGAAGTTGTCCTCTTTGCTCTTCCACTCAGCAAACTTCACCTTGAGCGACCGGTCGTTCTTCAGGCCGTTTTTCGCCTCGTCCCAGGCCCGCTCAAAGTCAGCAGCACTCATAACTGCTCGAACATCCGAAGCCCTAAGCGGCTTCCAGTTAGTGCGTAATTGATTCAGAACCTCTTGGCGGGCGTAGCGGTAACCTGCGCCACCAGTGTGCTTAAGTTCAACTAGAGGCTGGGACTTCATAGAACCGAGGTTCGGCTTTGCGAGAACATCGACAGCCGAAGGTGGACTGGTTTCCACCAAACGCCTCAGGGTTTTCTCTATATCCACGATGAGTTCTCGTCGCTCCTGCTGTTCCTTACGGTGCTTTTCAACTTCGTCGTGGTGGATTATGTTCCAAAGCCGGACAGCCCAGGACACTCTCGCGGCATATTCGCTGACGTAATCCATGTAGGGAATTAGCTCATCATCGAGTTCGTTCAGTCGCTTTTTTTTGTCTACCAAAGACTGAATATCAGCCTCTGCAATGAAATCTGGCCAGCGGGTGTATTTCTTCAGTTCCCGGGCTTCATGCCCGAGCCGTTGCACTCGGTGGCTATCTGCGTCCTGATCACTCTGAACCATCCGATACTGAAGCTCAGCCTCCAAAGCCGCCCTGAGGAACCTGAGCCTCTCATCCATTTCATCAAAGTCTTGCTTGCTGGCTTCGGTTATCAGCTCGTGAGCCTCAACCTTTGCCTTCACGCCAGGCAGTGTCGCTTCCAGTTCGGCACAAAGCGTTGTGAAAACTTTTACTGAGAGCAGGTCTTTCCTGTCTGTAAGGTTGGCTTGACTCGCGGGAAACAGAATCTGGCTTCGGATCTGATTGATCTCATATTCAATCCGTTTTTCTCTACGACGCTGATGCTCGAGTCGTTGTCGCTCTCGTTTCCAGCGGGCCTCGTAGTCATTGAGCAGCTCCTTTGCTGTCGAACTTTGCTCAGTTTCGGGGAGTGCCCCCAACTCTCGAAGGCTGTCCCACGCCTTTTCGCGCGCAGCAGGTATATCCTCTACGGGCCCCGCTTCCGCTTCCTTTAGCTCAATCAAGGGCTCGTTGAGAGTCTCAATCTCACCAATCAGATCCTTCAGCTGAGTGCGACTAAGCGCATAGACAGTGTCTTCCTCACCAGTGACGTGGACAAGCGCTTCGCACTCAATTGAACACTGAGAGCATTCAAGATGATCTTTCGTATCATCATTAGCCGATTGCGCTGCCGGAAAAGCCTTTTGGTCTACGGAGTTTTCAGGGACAGTGAGATTCCATCCAGCTTCAATGTGATTCACATCCTTGATGATCGGATTCTCATTTTTGATCGCACTCAACGAAACCTGATACTTCGAAGCAATAGCTGAAAGCGTTTCCCCTGACTGAACTTTATGCTGTGGCATCCGTGCCCTCCAATATACGTTCCATCGCGTTCATACGGTCCGCCGGCGTCATCTCCGGGGCTTTCATAACTTTCTGAAAATCTGACGTCCCAACCAGATCAGAGCCAATGCGGATGCAAAGTCGCAACCAACGCTCTTGTAAAGAAGCGCTTTCAAAACCAAGTTTCGAAGCTCTCTGAAGCTGCTCCAAAACCCAGACTCTTCGGTCTCCGCTTTCAGGCAAATAATCCCGATAGACTTGCTCATAAGCCATTGCACGATCAGCCAATCTATAGGGCGGCAACGCGGATAGTTCAGACTGAACCAACGAGGGTTGTTCGGGGAGTTCTGTCTTTCCGGCTTTATCAGGCGACTGGTATGCTTGCCACTCCGACCCGCTATGCCAGTAGATTGTTACTCCGGCATTCACGATCGGTTTTGCTCGTCCTGTAAAAGCCGCCAGCAATGGACGAAAAGACCTTGGATCGTAAAATCGAAACAGTCGCTCATCTGACTTTGCAAGTGCTAGCAACCATCCCTGAGCCCAATTAAAAACGCACGTCGAGCTTTCCGGCGAATCAATGAGGACTCCCAGCGGCACAAAGCTCAATCGCTCTTTAAGCTTTCTATGAAATCGGGTGTCTCCATTGAGCGCCAGAAGTATGGGTCCTTGCTTCCATGAGGCCTGCCATCGGGTATTCTCCAGAAGACTCCACCACTGAACCGATCCATGCTGGTCAGCTTCGTAAAGAAATCTGAGGAAGCTATCATCGACCGCGAGGTCAATGACGGCAAAGTCCGCGCTGGAGGGTTCCTGGGCCAACAAATCCAGGCTATCAAGCGTGCTGATGTAGTTTGCAGCGTCCATTCTCATCAAACTCACAATCGGAAACGACAGGCGCTCCCTGGTTGGCTGATTCCTTCAGCAATGTTGAGTGATCTGCCAAAACCTGCGGAGCACTCTTTCCGTTACCACGTTGGGTGGTTTCTTCAAGCTGCGAAACCTCCGAGCCTCCGGTTAAGCCAGCAATCACGGCAGGCAGCTCCGGGACTTTATATGCCACCCCACTCCCACTCGCAGGCCCACCGCCAGAGTTCATGCGCACCGAAGGCCCGGAGACCGTAACGCCACTGGGATCCAGCTTCAGAAAGCTACCACCTGCTTTGAGTGTGAGTTCGGCGCCAGCCTCGATTACGACTTTCATACCCGCTTTGTGGTGGATCTCGGTGCCAGCTTCAACGAGCTGGTTTTTGCCCTGTTTGCTGTGAAGACTGCCACCGATGGAGAGGCTGTAATCACTCCCGACCGACTCACGCTGTTCGCCATCGACAGTGCGGTGCTCATTGCCTTTGACGTGACTGAAATCGTTGTTTTCGACCGTGCGGTGACTGTCGTTCCGAATCACCTCCGTGCGGTTGTTCTCGGTGAGCAGGTCCAGGTCTTTCTGGGCGTGGACGTAGATCTGTTCCTGGTCCGCCTCATCCTCAAACCGCAGTTCGTTGCTGCCCTCGCCCTTGTGGGTTTTGGTTTTCAGGGTGGTGCGGGTTTTGTGCTCCGGCAGCCCATAGGGTGGCGTGTTGGTGATGTGATGGGTTCGCCCGGTGATGATGGGCTGGTCCGGGTCGCCGTCCAGGAAGGAGACAATTACTTCGTGGCCGATTCGTGGCAAGGCCATGAAGCCATACTGGCCGCCGGCCCAGCCCTGACTGACTCGGAGCCAGGCGCTGCTGTGTTCGTCGTTTTTCGAGTAGCGATCCCAAGGGAAACGGACTTTGACCCGGCCATGTTCATCGCAGTGGATCTCTTCGCCTTCCGGGCCTGTGACAATCGCAATTTGCGGGCCGTCCATCAGAGGACGATGGGGCGTTCGGGGACGCCAGGTCAGGTCTGCAGGTATGGCATTGAACCGGTTGTGATAGGTGGTGGGTTCGCTGCCGCCCTCCTCTTCCAGGGCCTGGGGCTGGGTGCCGGTGTGAGTGACTGCGGTCAGCAGCCATTCCCGATTCAGAGCGTCGCTGTCGTGCTCCTTCAGCTCAACCTTGGCGCCGGCGCTGAAGTCCGGGCGATTGCTCTCACCGGATGCGGTACTGGCATCATTGCGGAGGGATTGCAGTCTGGCTTCGGTAAACGGCTGGCCACTGGCATCGGCCTTGAAGCGGCCGGGGTAATCGTAGTGCTGGTAATCTTCACGGTGCTTCAAGTCGCCGGAAGCATGCTGATGCATCAAAGCATAGGCGGGATTCTTAAAGGTATAATCCTTCATGGCCACAGAGGCCACCCGCACCCGCTCTTCATATCGAAATCGGCACACGACCGGGCGCCTGCTGCTGCCGCCGGCTTTGGCGTTATATTCTGCCGGCTCCAGCTTCGGTGCATCGCCATGATGGTCGGCGATTACAAGCGCCGGCTGTGTGTCTGCGTCCACGCTCCCGTGTTCATACCTGTAATGCCAGCCCTCTTCAGCCGCGAGACGTTCGAGGAAGGCCAGGTCGCTTTCTCGATGCTGAACACAATACTCCCGCTGCTCTGGAGTGCGTTTCAGATCGAAAACCGAGTCGATAATGCCGCGCTCTTCCAGCAAGGTACCCACGATGGTATCGCTGCTTTGGGTCTGGAAAATCCGGCTGTTGTGCATCAGTCCCAGACGCCAGAGCGGCGACTGAATATTCAGTTCATAGCGGGTGCGCCGGTGACCGGCATCGCCCCGAACAAATTCGTTGACCACACCGGTGAAGCGCCTTAGAGGCTCGCCATCCTGCCAGACCACAAGATCCACCGGTTGCTCAAGAATTTCCGCTGCCTGAATTGAGGGATCGGTACTGGCCAGCTCAAGCCGACCGTGAAACACCTCGGACAGGCATTCGGTCAGGGTAAAACCGACGAGTGAAAAAATATCAGAGGGGAGACCGCCAACGCGGACGGTGAACTGCAATCCATTTGCCTGGGGCATGTCTTCAATCCTTTGAAGTCATCAATCCGGATGATTCTGCTACAAAAACTGCACTATCCCTGGCAGTTCTTCCATCGTAGCGGGTGAAACATTAACAGCGTAGTCGCGGTTATTCAACGAAAAGACCGAACGTTACTCACTCGCCTCCTGGAGCGAACGATACCATTCGGCGTACGGCGTGTTCTCGATCTTGCACTGGGTATAGTCAGGTTCGTCATCAGACCACCAGACCGGCCCGCGCTCACCCAGGGCGCGCTTGGCGTGATCCACCTGTTGCCGGGCATCACGCTCCTGGCTCTCATCGCCGGACGCTTTCGCATCACGCACCATCCGGCGAGCAGCCATCAGGCGCTTGACCTGTTCCTGATACACCGATTCCGGGAGACTGGGATCCGAACAACGCCAAAGGCGCCCCTTGATCACAAGGTAGCGCTCGTCTGGCGTTTTAATCGTTTCCTTGGTCAACCTTTATTCAGGCTTGTAAAGCCGCTGAATGCTGGAGAAATCCAGGCCACCATTACCCTGCCCGGCGTGCAGCTGGAACAGGTTACGGGCGAGAGAGCCCATAGGAATGGAAGCCTGGTTCTTCACGGCGTTGTCGAACGCCAGCCCCAGATCCTTTGTCATCAGATTGACCAGGAAGCCGCCCTCGTAGTTACGTGACGCGGGTACGCCCTCCATCACACCTGGCCAGGGGTTGTAGACGTTCAACGCCCAGTTGCCGCCAGAGCTCTGCTTCATGATTTCCGAGAGCACCGCCGGATCCAGACCGTTCTTCACGCCGAGCGCAAGTGCTTCGCTGGTGCCGGACATCAGGATAGCCAGCAGCATGTTGTTGCAGATCTTGGCCACCTGGCCGGACCCATGATCACCGGCATGGAAGATGTTCTTGCCCATGGCGTCAAGAATCGGCTTGGCCTTGTTGAAGGCCTCTTCCGAGCCGCCGCAAATGAAGGTCAAGGTGCCGGCCTTGGCACCGCCAACACCGCCGGAGACGGGCGCATCGAGGAACGGGATATCCTTGGCTCGTGCAACTTCGGCAACGCCCCGGGCTGTTTCCGGAGCGATGGTGGAAGAATCAATCACCAGGGTGCCGGCCGGCAGTTTTGCCAGCAGACCATCGTCTCCCAGGTATACCGCTTCCACATGCTGGCCGGCAGGCAGCATGGTGATGACACACTCCGCGCCACTGGCTGCTTCGTGGGCGGTGCCTGCTGTTTTCGCGCCTTCGGACACCAGGGCAGCAACAGCGTCTTTGGACAGGTCGAATACGGTGACCTCGTGGCCGGCTTTTACCAGGTTTCCGGCCATTGGGCCGCCCATGTTACCGAGACCGATAAAGGTAATCTTTGCCATGTCTTTTCTCCTTGTTCTTGTAATAGATCAGCTAAAAAAATCGTCGATCCAGGCGCTGTCCATTTCGGCAAGGGACGCATAGCGCCAGCGGGGCTGCTGGTCCTTGTCGATCAGAAGCGCGCGGATGCCTTCGGCAAACTCGCCCTTGGTCAGGCACTTGGTGGAAAGCACCAGTTCCTTGTCGAGCACCTCTTTCAGGCTGTCGTGTTTACAGCCGTGCAGGTGCCGCCAGACCAAAGCCAGGGATGTGGGTGACGCACCAGCCAGGGAGCGGGTCGCTTTCGCCACCCAGCCTTCGCCACCGGACAGTTCTTTCAACTGGTTAACGGTCGCTTCCAGGGAGTCAGCATCGGTAACCCGATTGATCTCATCGAAATGAGTGCGAACCGGTGACTCCGGCATGGCGTCGGCGCTCTCACGCTCGTATTGACGCAACACACTACCGACCACTGCATGAGGATCTTCGCCCTGCCAGTTACGCTTGCACAGCTCGGCAACAACATCGGCCTTCAGATCATGCCGGATGAAGCGGTCGGCAAGGCCAGTGAAGATTGCGTCAGCGCCGTTCAGGCGAGCACCGGTCAGACCCAGGAACAAGCCGGTGCGCCCGGGGGTGCGGTTCAGGAACCAGCCCGCCGCAACATCGGGGTAGAGGCCGATGGTGATCTCGGGCATGGCAAGCTTCGATCCTTCTGTCACCACCCGGTGAGACGCGCCCTCCATAATGCCCATACCGCCACCCATTACGATGCCGTGTCCCCAGCAAACGAGCGGTTTCGGGAAAGTATGGATCAGGTAATCCAGCTCATATTCCTCGGTGAAGAATGCCTCACCCTCACTGGCACCCTGTGGCTCGGTCATGCTGCGATACAGGGCAACGATGTCGCCACCGGCACAGAACGCCTTGTCGCCCTCGGATTCCAGCCAGACGGCCTGGATTACAGGGTCCTCCACCCAACGCTTCAGTTGCGGAGTCAGCAACCGGATCATTTCCAGAGACAGCGAGTTCAGCGCTTTGGGCGTATTCAGCCGGGCCACGGCGATCAGCGCGCCATCGCCCGTCTTCCATTCTTCGAAGATAATGGGTTGATCACTCATAACAGGTCCTTGAGCCAGCCTTCAAAGCCGGCTTCAGCGGTTTTTCCATTCCGGCTTGCGCTTTTCGAGAAACGCGTTTACGCCTTCTTTCTGGTCTTCGGTAGAGAACAGCTCAACAAACAGTTCCCGCTCCATGCGCCAGCCGTCGTCGTGGCTGCGGCCATCGCGGGCGCTCATCACCAGGGTCTTGCAACGAGCCGTTGACGACGGGCTCTGCTGGCACGCCATTTCCGCCAGCTCCAGCGCCTTATCAAGGCTCTGTCCGCTCGGCACCACTTCCTCAACCAGGCCGATTCGCAGTGCCGTATCGGCCTTTACCCGCTCACCGCACAGAATCATCCGCTTGGCCCAGCCCTCACCCACCAGCCAGGGCAGGTTCTGGGTGCCGCCGGCACAGGGCAAAAGGCCAACGCCTGCTTCGGGCAGTGCCATCTGGGCATGCTCTTCGGCAATGCGGATGTCACAGGCCATGGCGCACTCCAGGCCGCCACCCATGGCGTAGCCGTTCACCGCCGCGATAGAAACACCGCGGAACCGCTGCAGCGTGGAGAAGGCCTCGCCAAAAAGCTGGCCCATCTCATTCGCCCGGGCCTTGTCGCCATCGGCGAAGGTTTTCAGATCGGCGCCGGCGGAATAGAACTTCTCGCCCTGCCCGGTCATTACCAGGGCAAAGATGTCCCGGTCTTCGTTCAGTTCCTTGACGATGTTCGTCAGGGCAATGAGGGAATCCTTCGTCCAGGTGTTGGCCGGTGGATTGTTGATGGTCAGTACCGCGATATGTCCGCGTTTTTCGAGCTGAATCAGGTCACTCATTTGCTATTCCTCATACTGAAAATGGGGTCGGATGACGATTTCATCAGACCCCATTTCTATGCTTATTGAATTGCCTCAGCCACGCCGTCATCGAGCAGGCGACGGGCAACAATCAGACGCATGATTTCGTTGGTGCCTTCCAGGATCTGGTGCACACGCAGGTCACGCAGATAGCGCTCAAGCGGGTATTCACGAATGTAGCCGTAGCCGCCGTGAAGCTGCAGGGCCTCGTTGACCACTTCGAAACAGGCATCGGTGGCGAACCGTTTGGCCATGGCACAATGCAGTGTCGCTTCCGGATCGGCGTTATCAAGCTTGAACGCGCCCAGACGAACCATCTGCCTCGCGGCAACCAGGTTGGTGGCCATGTCAGCCAGCTTGAACTGCAGAGCCTGGAAAGCCGCCAGCGGCTTACCGAACTGTTCCCGCTCGTGCATGTAGTTACGGGCACGGAGAAGAGCCGCTTGGGCACCACCAAGGGAACAGGTGGCGATATTCAGACGCCCGCCATCGAGCCCCTTCATGGCGATGGCAAACCCGTCGCCCTCGTCACCAACTCGGTTGCTGGCCGGAATACGGACATTCTCCAGGCTGATCATCCGGGTAGGCTGACTGTGCCAGCCCATTTTTTCTTCGTTCTTGCCGTAGGAAATGCCGTCGGCATCTGCGGGAATCACGAAGGTGGAAATGCCTTTATAGCCGGAATCCGGCGCTCCGGTTCGGGCCATCAAGACCAGAATATCGGTGGCCCCAGCGCCGGAAATGAATACTTTACTGCCGTTGATTATGTAGCTGTCGCCATCGCGCACGGCCTTGGTGCGAAGACTGGCCGCGTCTGAGCCGGCACCCGGCTCGGTCAGGCAGTAGGATGCGAGCCATTCGCCGCTGGCGAGTTTAGGCACGATTTCCTGCTTGAGATCATCCGACGCAAAGCTGGCGACCATCCAGGTAGCCATGTTGTGGATGGTGATAAACGCGGCGGTTGAAGGGCACGCAGCAGCGAGCTCTTCCACGATGACCGAGGTGTCCAGCCGGGACAGCCCCATGCCGCCAAGCGCTTCGGGCGTGTACATACCCATGAAGCCCATTTCGCCGGCTTCCTTCATCACATCGACCGGGAAAATATGCTCGTTGTCCCACTTCGCAGCGTGGGGCGCCATGGATTTTTCCGCGAACGCCCGCGCGGCCTTGCGAAACGCCAGCTGATCTTCGGTGAGGTTAAAGTCCATCGTTACGCTCCAGATAGAGAGGGCTTGGCATTGGGCGGGGAAAACAAGGGGCCGGAAACAGGTTCCGGCCCAAATACCCCACCTTCAACGCAATTAACGCAACTGGATAGAGAAGTTGGCTTCCGAGCTGGTCGCTTCACTGGAGAACCAGCGGGAGGTAACCGTTTTGGTTTCGGTGTAGAAGCGAACCGCCTGCTTGCCGTAGGCATGCTGGTCACCGTAGAAGGAACCCTTCCAGCCGGTGAACGAGAAGAACGGCAGGGGCACAGGAATGGGGATGTTCACGCCCACCTGGCCTACGTCGATCTCATGCTGGAAGCGACGCGCGGCACCACCGGAACTGGTAAAGATGGAGACGCCGTTGCCGTACGGGCTGTTATTTACCAGCTCGATGGCATCACCGAGGGTGTCGGTTTCCATGCAAGAGAGCACGGGACCGAAGATTTCCTCGTTGTAGATATCCATCTCGGTGGTAACACCGGAGAACAGCGTCGGGCCAACCCAGTTGCCATCGGGCAGTCCGTCTACGGTGCAGCCGCGACCATCCAGCAGAAGGTTAGCGCCCTGCGCTTCACCGGTCGCGATCAGAGACTCGATACGGTCTTTCGCTTTCGCGGAGATGATCGGGCCATAGCTGGCACCGGAATCGTTCCACGCGCCTGGACGAACTTTCGCCATGGCTTCTTTCAGCTCCGGAATCCACTGCTGGGCTTCGCCCACAAAGACCGCGACCGAAATTGCCATGCAGCGCTGGCCGGCAGCACCAACCGAGGCGCCAACCAGGGCATTGATCACCTGCTGTTTGTCAGCGTCCGGCAGGATCACCATGTGGTTCTTGGCACCGGCGAAACTCTGCACACGTTTCATGTTGCGGGTGCCGGTCTCGTAGATGTAACGACCAACAGGCACAGAACCTACAAAAGAAACGGCCTTGATGGCGGGATCAGTCAGCAGTACGTCAACCTGCTCCTTGCCACCGTGAACCACCTGCAGAACGCCCTTGGGCGCACCGGCTTCTTCAAACAGCTCGGCAAGGCGCATGGGGGTCAACGGATCCTGCTCGGAAGGCTTGAGGATAAAGGTGTTACCGCAGGCAATCGCCATTGGGAACATCCACAGCGGAATCATGGCCGGGAAGTTGAACGGCGTAATACCGGCGCACACACCCAGCGGCTGGATCCAGGAGTGGGTATCCACTTCACGGGCAACGTTCTCAACCGTCTCGCCCATCATCAGAGAAGCGACGTTTCCAGCGTGCTCAACTACTTCAATACCGCGCCAGACATCCCCTTTGGCGTCTTCAAACGTTTTGCCGGTTTCCTGCGAAAGGATTTCAGCAATCTCGTCATGATGTTTTTTCAGAAGTGCCTGATAGCGGAGCATAACCCGGGCGCGCTCGGAAACCGGCACTTCCTTCCAGGTCTTGAATACTTCACCGGCATACTTGATGGCCTGCTCCATTTCCGCATGAGTCGTGTTCGGAGCCTTGGCGATCACTTCGTTGGTGGCGGGGTTGGTAACTTCAATCCAGTCCTTGGTCTGGCTCTGGATGAATTCACCTGCAATATACAACGGTACATTTTTCATGTTGATGTCCCTGTTTGTTGTTGTGCGGGAAGCCGGCCGGAACCTGAGGGTTCCTGGCCACGTTTACCCAAAGGCTAGCACGGGATTGACCAATGGGTGATTGACTAAATTTCGCCCGTAATGGACTATCTTTCGATAAAGCTCAAAAAAACAAGACCAGAAATGACCCAAACCTCACAGTGGCCGGTGCCCAAAGACAGCATTCGCTACGTGGTGCCTGAGCCGATCATTCGACTGCTCGCGAGCCATCCACTGACCCGGGATCTCTATCCGCTGGCGTTCGGCCACTACCGGCGCGCCGTCGGCCATCACATGCATCGGGAACACCATCACGACAATCTTTTGATCTACTGCACGGAAGGCCGTGCGTTCCTGAACGTAGGCGGGGAGCCCTACACGGTGGAGGCTGGCGATCTGCTGCTTCTGCCGGCCGGTGCCAACCATCGGTATACCGCCGATCCGGACAACCCCTGGACCATTCACTGGGTGCACTACACCGGACCACTGGCAGCAGATTTTCAACACTACATGGGGTTCGCCGGCCCGACCCGGATTCGTCATTTGGGCCGGCAACCCCGGCTTCTGGTTGACTTCAATGGCCTGCTATCGGTGCGACAGACCGGTTTCCGGGCCCGCGGCCTGATCCACGCGGCCAACCGGCTTCGGCAACTGTTGGCTGCGGTTCCGATCAACGCCGACGAAACCGGGCACGAGCGGCAGGCCGAACTGGAAACCATTCACAATTATATGAGGGAGCATCTGGATGAGCGTATCAGCCTGGAGCAACTGGCCGATCTCGCCGGCCTCTCACCGGCTCATTTTGCCACCCGCTATCGGGAACAGACCGGCACCTCCCCGATCCAGCACTTCCTGCACCTGAAGGTGGAACGCGCCTGCCAGATGCTGGACACCAGCAGCCTGAGCTTCGCAGACATAAGCCGACGCCTGGGCTATGACGATGCTTACTATTTTTCGCGGCTTTTCAAAAAGGTAATGGGCCAGTCACCCCGGGACTACCGGCATACCGCCCGACACTGAACGGTCAACCCGGGCCAGATTGAAACCTGCCGCCTTCTACGACTTTTGTTGTAGGAGCCAAGGGGTTAGGCTGGGGGCATCGAATGACAAAAAGAGTGAGCCCATGGCCATGTACACCATTGAAATTGATGAAACCTTTGACGTACCCCGACGACGGGTTTTCGCCCTGTTCGCCGACCATTACCGTTTCGGAAAACTGCTGGGAGCACCGGTCAAACGAATCAAGGACAGCGATCAGGCTGATCCCAACGGCATCGGCTCCGTTCGCAAAATCGGCATCGGGCCGGTCGGTCTGGAAGAAACGGTGACCAGCTTCGAGCCGGATTCACTGATCGAATACACCATCACCAGCATGAGCCCGATCCGCAACCATCTGGGAAGAATCCGTTTCGAGGACACACCGGAAGGTCACACCCGGGTGAACTACACCATCACCTTCGAAGACATCGTACCGTTCACCGGGAAGGTCGTCAGCAGCGCCCTTGAACAGGGTATTCGCCGCGGGATCAAACGGGTACCACAGCTGGCCTGAGAGCCGGCAACAACAAATCGTTACTTGAGGAATATCAGAGAATTGACCTGAGGCAAGAGTTGGCTTTTGTCAATTTTGTAATCTCCGCGCAGCTTGCAATATCCGGCCATTCCGGCCGGATCAAACTGTATTTTGCGGGAGACCGAAATGGCAGCCGAACCCATTGTCCTGTTCGATAACGGACACCACAAATGCCTGATGTTCGATTCCCTGGTAACCGGAGAGGGCGTCCAGTCCAACCAGTTCCTGATTGTCGACGGTAAACATGAAGCACTGATCGACCCGGGTGGTGACCTCACCTACACCCCGCTGTCGGTGGCGGCATCACGCTACATGAACATCCGCGACATGGATTACGTGTTCGCCTCTCACCAGGACCCGGACATCATCGGTGCCATCGACCGCTGGATCGTTCATACCCGCGCGAAGATCGTAACTTCGAAACTCTGGGCCCGGTTCCTTCCGCACCTGGTTTCCAGCTACGTGACCAACCAGCTCAGCGGCAGCGTATACGACCGCATCGTTAGCGTTCCAGATGCCGGCGCCAATGTGAAGTTCGGGGAATCCTATCTGCAATGTCTGCCAGCCCACTTCATGCATTCGGTCGGCAACCTGCAGTTCTATGATCCGGTCTCGAAGATTCTGTTCTCGGGCGACCTGGGCGCCTCCATGGGTGGCGAGGACGATCACCTGCCAGTAAAGGACTTCGACAAGCACATACCGAGCATGATCGGCTTCCATCGGCGCTACATTGCCTCCCGGAAGGTTTGCCAACTCTGGGCGAACATGGTCCGCGACATGGATGTTTCGATGATTGTGCCCCAGCACGGCAAACGCTTCGAAGGACCGGTGATGGTTGATCGCTTCCTGAACTGGGTCAGCGATATGGAGTGCGGCATCGACCTGATGACCCAGGAAAACTACCGGCGCCCGGTCGATTACGTTTAACTGCCGGAAGGCGAGCACCGAGACCGGGGCAATTTATTCTCCGGTCCGGTACTCGGCCCCAGCGCTGACAGGAACTGCTGTGCTGAGGGCTGGCCGCCGTCAACTGCCGCCAGCCGGATCAGACACAAGCCTTCAGCCATGCGGCCTTCGTCAAAAAGGCTTTTTCCCAGCCGCCAGCGGGCATCACTGTTTCCCGCTTCCGCAGCTCGGCGATACCAACTGAGTGCTTCGTCTTTATCCAGGACGGTTCCCCTGCCCTCTTCATAGGCCATGGCCACTTCGACCATACTGATGGAATCACCACTGTCGGCTGCCCGCAGGTACCACTGGAAGGCTTTCTCCTGGTTTTGTTCAACGCCCTGCCCCTGGGCATACATGTTGGCCACATTCAGCATGCCCTGGCGGCTGCCCTCCTCTGCCAGCTCCAGATACTGCTCGAAGGCCGATTCATATTGCCCCATCTTGTAGACGACATAAGCGTTGAGAACCCGGATCATGTCCCGTGCCACCTGGTCCTGATCGCCGTTCTCGTTACCCCCGGCACTCGCCAACGAGCATGAAAAGACCAGGCACAGAAACAGCATACGAACCATTGTCTGCGTTGCGCTTTGTCTTTGCATTCTGTTCCCCGACGCCTGCCAGTTGTCCTCTCACGCTAGCAGTGGCTTGCCTATAGGTCTGTGCATCAAAAGTGCTGTCCTGCTGGCACCTTGGTATTGGCGGATCGTGAAAACCATCCCGGAACAGGGGCCAAATAAGCCTGTCCCAAACCGGCAATGTTGAGTAAAATCCGGCCTTTTCCAGAGAACCAAGAGGCAGCGCAGATGGGCAGAGCCTACCAGAACCGCAAAGAATCCATGGCCAAGACGGCTGCGGCAAAAACCAAGGTCTACAGCAAGTACGGCCGCGAGATTTACATGAGCGCCAAGTCCGGAGGCCCCGATCCCCAGGCCAACCTGTCCCTGCGCGGACTGATCGAGCGGGCCAAGAAAGACCAGGTGCCTTCGCACGTCATTGAAAAGGCCATCGACAAGGCCAAGGGTGGCGCCGGCGAAGACTATGCTGCAGCTCGCTACGAAGGCTACGGACCGGGCAACTGCATGGTGATCGTGGACTGCCTGACCGATAACCCGAACCGCACCTTTGGCGACGTGCGCCTGGCCTTCACCAAGACCAAGTGCAAGATCGGCACGCCCGGAGCCGTGTCTCACATGTTCGACCACAGCGCTATTTTTGCGTTCAAGGGCGAGGATGAAGAGGCCGTACTCGAGGCGCTGATGGAAGCGGATGTCGATGTAACCGACATCGAGAACGAAGATGGCCTGATTACCGTGTTCACACCGAACACCGAATACGCCAAGGCTCGCCAGGCACTCGTGGACGCAATCGAAGACATCGATTTTGAAGTAGATGAAATCCAGTTCCTGCCCAAAACCACCACAATGGTGGAAGGCGACGACATCCCCATGTTCGAGAAATTCCTCGACATGCTGAACGAACTGGACGACGTGCAGAACGTGTTCCACAACGCCGAACTGCCAGAGCAGTAAACAACCCGGCCCGCTGGCCTCGCAGGAAGATAGCACCATGCAACAGAACGCTCCCACAAACCGCAAGGCGCGCGTGGTGGTCCTTAAAACAGGCACCACCTACCCGGACATTCGGGCAAGGTTTGGCGATTTTGACGAGTGGTTCCTGCGCGGGTTGTCAGACGAGCTGGATATCACCGTTGCCAATGCCGAGGCCGGTGAACTGCCGGGGAATCCTGAAGACTGGGACGGCATCGTGGTGACGGGCTCCCCTGCCATGGTGAGCGACCGGGCCGAGTGGAGCGAGAACGCGGGGCGTTGGCTGGTAAAAGCCGTCAGAAGCGAAGTGCCGGTGCTTGGTGTCTGCTATGGCCACCAGTTACTGGCCCACGCGCTGGGCGGGGAAGCTGGTTACCATCCGAATGGCCGGGAAACCGGCACCCACGAGGTTGAACTCCTTCCCGAGGCAGCTTCCGATGTCCTGTTCCGGGAGCTACCGGAAAAATTTCCGGCCCAGCTGACACACCGGCAGTCCGTGCTGCGCCTGCCTGAAGGCGCGGTGTTGCTGGGACGCAACCAGTTCGAGCCTCATCAGGCTTTCAGAATTGGTCCCTGCGCCTGGGGCGTGCAGTTCCATCCAGAGTTCACGGACGCCATTATGAGCGCCTACCTGAAGGTCCAGGCGCCCGACCTGACACGGGAGGGGCTTGATGCGGAGGCCCTGATCGCCGGCGTAAAGCCAGCGCCGGATGCGTCCTCGCTGCTTTCCCGTTTCAGCAGATTTGTTCAGGATCGGATCCGGTAATTCGCGGGCCAACCGTTAGGGTCAGTCGAGGATATAGGCGGTTTTTTCCATTGCCTGCTCTTCTTCATCGATGAAACGGAACTCATTCCAGCCAATGCGCACCATGTCGTTGCTGTTGAGACGCTGGCGGTCAGCAACCCGCAATTCGTTCACAAAAGTGCCATTGGTGCTGTTGCTGTCGGTAATGTAGTAATCCACCGTACCTTCCAGATAGGCATTGGGCACCGCTTCTATCAGGGCGTGCTGGCCGCTCACAGAAATTTCATCAATCTGGATATCGTTGTCCGGGCGCCGACCGATGCGCGTTTCCGGTTGACCGAGTTCAAAGGTGTTAACAACAACGTTATCCACCAGTTGCGAAAGCGAAGCCATGTCAGTTTCCTCAATACTCCAACGTCAGTAATACCACAGACACATTGTCACCCGCCTCGTTTGCCAGGCCGGCATCAATCATTGCCTGAACCGTGCGCTCCATGCCGTCACTTTCCTTATGGATTTCAAGCCACCGGTATTCCGGAACCGAATCAGTTAACCCATCGGAACACAGCAGCAGCACATCTCCTTCATCAAGCGTTTCACGCCGATAACTGGGGGCCGCCTGCTCCACCGTTCCCACGGCCCTGGTCAGGACATTCCGGAACGGCACATTGGGCACGTCGGCCCTGGTAATGCTGCCGTCTTCCAGCATGTTCTGGACCACGGTATCGTCCCGCGTGAGACACAGCGCCTGGCTGCCACGCAGGCTGTAGCAACGGGAATCGCCAATGTGAGCAATATGCGCCTGATTGCCACTCAACCAGGCCACCACCAGTGTCGTGCCCATTTTTTCAAGTCTTGGATCCCCGGAACGGCGGCTCACTATGCGCTCATTGGCCAACCTGAAGGCCCGATCCAGTTTTCCCCGGATATCCGCATCCGTGGTGCCGCTCGAGGCACCGGCGATTTCAGGCTCAAGGGATTCGATGATGGCATCAACCGCAAGGCGACTGGCAACCTCGCCTCCCTGGTGACCGCCCATACCGTCAGCAACCACCAACAACGCCTGGTCACCCGCATCATTGATCCGCCAGTCCACCACATCCTGGTTTGATTCCCGGACGGCCCCGCGATGACTCTGGCCGGCAACGTGATATCGCATCAGGACGACACCTCCTGGCCAGCCTCACGAACGGCCAGACGACGCACGGCCTCGGCCATGGTGGCGGCACTGGCAAAGCGCTTGTCCGGCTCGCGCTGGATAGCCTTGTTGATCAGACGGACCACCCCGTTTGGCAGATCCGCGTTGAACTCGCGGACGCTGCGTGGGCGCTTGTTAAGAATCTGGTAGGTCAGGTTGGCCAGGGTATCGCCCTGATAGGGCGTTTCGCCGCTCACCAGCTTATAAAGCGTTACGCCCAGGCTGTAGATATCGGAGGCACCGGTTACCTTCTGACCCTTCAACTGCTCCGGCGACATATACAATGGGCTGCCCATTACCGCGCCGGTGCGGGTTCGCGAGTCATCGGAGATCTTGGCAATGCCGAAATCGGTGATCTTTATATCGCCATTGTCGGGATTGAAGATGATATTCCCGGGCTTGATGTCGCGGTGGACGATTTTCTGGCTGTGAGCGTAGGCCAGAGCGTCCGCCACGCGGGCAACGATATCCAGAACCCTGGGCAGGGGCAGTAACCGTCCGGTTCTGCCGAATTCACTGAGCGGACGTCCTTTCGCATAGTCCATGGCGATATAGGCGAGGTCTGCCTCCTCGCCGACGTCATACACGGTGACGATAGCCGGGTGGCTCAGGCGGCCAGCGGCTTCTGCCTCCCGGAAGAATCGCTCCTTGAGATCCTGAAGCTGTCCATCATCAAACGCCTGGTAGCTGAGAGTCTTGATGGCAACGGTA
Source organism: Marinobacter sp. CP1 (assembly GCF_001266795.1). Taxonomy (NCBI): domain Bacteria; kingdom Pseudomonadati; phylum Pseudomonadota; class Gammaproteobacteria; order Pseudomonadales; family Marinobacteraceae; genus Marinobacter; species Marinobacter sp. CP1. The sequence goes on along the minus strand of NZ_CP011929.1, from coordinate 3,373,957 downwards.
CGGGCAATCTTCGGATCCTTGCCCAGATAAACCACACCCATGGCCCCTCGGCCAATCTCCCGCTCGATTTCGTACCTTCCGAGGGTCGGGCGACTAACGGCGGGCTCGGGCATCAACAGGGTGCGGGTATTGTCGAAACTCCCTCCCTGCATCAACGAGTTATCCGGCGCGAGCTTTTCCAATGCCGACAGCCTCGCGGCGGTATCCCGAAAACCTTTCTTTCGCTCCTGAATACTGCGGTAGGTGCTGACCGCCTTGTCGTACTGGCGCTTGCGCTCCTGCTGGATGGCGGCGTCGTAGCGCAGCTCGATCTCGCTTTCACAGTCGGGGCAGCGATCCAGCGCTTCGAGGGCCTCGTCTGTATGACCTTGTTGCAGAAATACCTTGGCCAGCTTCAGCCGCGCATCCCGCACATTATCTGTCAGTGCACGGATGTGTTTGCGGGGCTGCAGCCAGAACAGCATCACCACGTAACCGACCACCAGCAACGTGAGCACCACGCCAAACGGCACCCAGGCATTGCGGTAGAACATCAAAGCCGCCTGGATCACCACGAGCGAGCCACCAAGCAAAAGAGTGACCGGCAGGGAAACGGCCGCGCCCATCGCCGGAATTGCAAGCACCAGATACAGTGCCGCAATTGCCAGCCCGGCGGTCACCGCCATGTCGGACCAGAGTGGTTCCGAAAGCCCCCGATCAGCCATAGCCGGCCCGAATGCCTCCTGCGGGAGAATCGTGGCCGGGGTCGCGCCCTCTGGCACGCCGAGAATGCTGAATAGCGCACGGTCAGCCCAGCCAACGAGGGCAAGCTGGTCCCCCATGAGGGCAAACACAACAGCCAGAACGAGAATAACGGCCCGCAGACTGAACAGGCGCGGTATGAAAGAGAGTATGGCGTTCACAGGCAACTTTGTTATAAATGGTTGATCTGACTAGTTTAGAAAGCGTGGCGGAACTTCGATACAACGACCGGGGTGTTTTTTGTAAGTGTTTGTTTACCTGAGAGAGAGGTCACGTATAGTTATGCCGTCGTTTACCTCAGGGATGATGGAAATACACACATGACACTGAAGTTACTGATTCTCCTGCTGTTGCTCACCCTGGCCGGCATCGGCCTTTACCACACCCAAAAGCCACTGCCGCCAGGCATCAGCTATCGTGGAACCGCGGTGCCATTGGAGGAACCCGTCCTGCTGACAGACGTCACCCGTCACTATCAGAACGGCCGTGAGGAGCGAGACCATGAAATCTTCGACGAGGTGTTCCGGCTTGTGGGACAAGCCAACGAGTTCATTCTCATCGACATGTTTCTGTTCAACAGCACCAAGCCGGAGGATGTAGCCCACCGGCCTCTGGCTCAACAGCTCACAGAGGCCCTGCTGGCGAGAAAAGCGGAAAAACCGGAGCTATCCATTACGGTTATCTCCGACCCCCTGAACACCATGTATGGCGGCACGACCTCACCCTGGTTTCAAGCCCTGCGCGATGGTGGCATTCCGGTTGTGGAGACGGCACTCCGGCCGCTACGGGACAGTAATCCCACCTGGTCTTCAATCTGGCGGCTGTGTTGTCAGTGGTTCGGCAACAACCCCGATGGAGGCTGGCTGGACAACGCCCTGGGCACCAGGCCTGTTACCCTTCGAAGCTATCTCGCCCTACTGAACTTCAAGGCCAACCATCGCAAGCTTATGGTCGCGGATGAGGCGGGCTCCCTGAGGGCCATCGTTACCTCGGCCAACCCCCACGACGGCAGCAGCCGGCATAGCAACCTGGGGCTTAGCTTCACGGGGCCGGCGGTCTTTGATCTGCTGAAAAGCGAGCGGGCGGTTCTCGCCATGTCGGGAGCGGACACCACGCCCATTGATGAGCGAATCAGCATGGCTCCCGAAGTCACTGGAGAACCGCAGAAATCCGAAATCCCCCTGGTGGCAGTGCTGACCGAATCGGAAATCCGGGATCAGGCTCTGTCCATGATTCAAGAGGCCTCGGCCGGTGATCAGCTGGACATGGCCATGTTTTACCTCTCACATCGCGATATTGTCACAGCCCTGGTCGACGCCGCCAGACGGGGCGTTGCACTGCGAGTTCTGCTTGATGCCAACAACGAGGCCTTCGGCCACCAGAAGAGTGGCATTCCCAACAGGCAGGTCGCCATGGAACTGGTTCGCGCGGGCGTTCCGGTACGTTGGTGTAATACCCTGGGTGAGCAATGCCACACTAAACTGTTGATGTTGGCCAGAGAAAACGGCGCAACAGAACTGCTCCTGGGTTCGGCCAATTTTACCCGGCGCAATCTCGACGATCTGAATCTCGAGACCGATGTCTGGGTATCGGTGGTGGAGCAGTCACAGGTTGCGAGCGGAGCCCGGCGATTCTTTGACGAGCAATGGCAAAAAGGCCCTGGCGACGATCCGGTGATGAGCCTGCCCTACGAGCGTTGGGCCGACGAATCCAGACTTCGCTATTGGCGCTACCGGATTATGGAGGCGACCGGCCTGTCGACCTTCTGAACAGAACAGGACAAAAGCCATGACAACACCCGTGCATGCGCGCCCTATCGCAGAGCGTATCGACTGGCTGATGGAGCTCAGCCGGGCCCATTCGGCCAGCTTCTGTAGCCCGGAAAACCATCTGGCCAGGCAGCGCTACCTGGCAGAGCACAATACCCAGATCATTGCGATGAAGTGCATGGATGGCCGCATCCACCTGCCCTACGTGACCCAGACGCCTCTTGGTGTCATTCACCCGTTCCGGAACCTTGGCGGGATCTTTGAGCTGGGCTGGCCCTACCTTGGCGACATGCTGGCGGACACGGTCCAGCAAGCCGTAACCCAGGGACGACGGGTGCTGATCATCATTACCTACCACTATTCAAAAGGTTCACGGGAACGGGGCTGCGCCGGCTTTGACTGCGATCGTGAGGCCGCCATGCGCCATGCGTTCCAGATCCGAAGCCAGGTCGAGAAGCTGTTCGGAAACGGCCACCGAACGGTCTATCCCCTGGTATGTGGTTTCGAGAGCGACGAGGATGCACTGGTTCTGCACGGTAGCCAGGAGCGAACGCTGGATCTGTCTACCATTCCTGTAACGCGACTTGCCGATATGGCCTCCGAAATCGCCTCCCTTTGTCCGGATATGCCGGAACCGGTTCAGCGTGATCTGCTGCCCCTGGTTGAGGGCAATATCCGGCACGTGAACGAGATTCGGCGTTTTGACCGGGAACTGAACATAGAGCACCGGGAGTGGGTCATCTGCCTTGGCAGGGGGTTCGATTTCCTGCACGCACCCAACGTAGCCCTGATCATCGGCCCTTACAGCCCGGATCTGTCCCATCCCATCCGCCAGGCCGCCGGGATCATAAAGAGCAACATGGATAATGGACGTGTTCCGGATGATGGTTTCCTGCTGCTCTGCTCCGCGCCCTACCAGGAACCGGGCACCCAGAAGGCCCGGGCAGAACTGAAATCGGCGTTCCTGGCAGAGTTCGGTGCCAACGTTATCCGCCAGGCGTACCCAGACCTCGCCAGCCGAATGGTCGCACGCTCGGCTATACTCCATTGGCCGGAACGAAAGCTGCAGGTTTGTGAATCCTGAACGATTCGTATGTTGAGGGAACGCAACCGACTGTTTTATCGTCCGGTTAGTGCAAGATGACTAACAAACCGCTACACCGGAAGTAGCCAACGAGCAGGAGTGACCCATGTCAGGCATTCGCAAGCACTTGAGGTACGTTTCCTTTTTTATGGCCATGATGATGGCTCTTGGTTCCGTCTGGTCGGCCACCGCTACCGCCGGCATGGTTGGAACCGGCGAAATGATCGGGCAACAACAGGTTCAGCTGGACCGGCAGGAGCTGATCAGCATGCTCGACAGACAGGATGTGCAGGCCAAGTTGGCAGACCTTGGGGTCAGCCAGGACCAGGTCAAGGAACGCATCCAGAACCTCACGCCCGCGGAACTGGCGGATTTTGAACGTCAGCTCGCCGAGGCCCCTGCAGGGCAGGATGTGGTCGGCATCATTGTGTTGTTCCTGCTGGTATTCATTATCACCGATATGCTCTGTGCTACGAATGTCTTCCCGTTCGTGAACTGCATTCGATAGCGGGATCAGTGGCTGTCATTTTTCCCTCTCTAGAAGCGACATCCAGCAGGCTGATCCTGATGTTACTGGTCAGCCTGCTGGCCGGTTGCGCCAGTGCTCCCAAATGGCCAGCGCCCGAAACTCACCAGGCCATGCTGCCCGACAGGGTTGTGCTGGACGACGTACCTTTCTACCCCCAGGAAAGGTATCAGTGCGGGCCTGCGTCGCTGGCAATGATGCTGAACAGCCAGGGCCTTTCATCCAATCCCGATATTCTCAAGGAGCTGGTTTATATTCCGGGCCGGGAAGGCTCCCTTCAGGTCGAAATGATCGCCGGCGCACGCGCCCATGGCATGTTGGTTTACCCGCTGGACGGTAGATTAAAAAGTGTCCTGACCGAGATCGCAGCAGGCAATCCAGTCCTGGTGATGCAAAATCTTAGGTTTGGCTGGTGGCCCCAATGGCACTTTGCGGTTGTGATCGGCTATGACGCCGGCGAGCGAGACCTGATACTCCACACCGATACCCGCAAGCATGAAGCGATCGATCTGGAAGTTTTCGCCAATACCTGGGGGCGGGCCGATAACTGGGCCGTAACCATCCTTCCGCCCGACCGGGTGCCTGCCACGGCAAAACCACTCCGCTTTCTCCAATCGGCCCACGACCTCGAGACAACCGGCCGAACCACAGCCGCTGGCATGGCCTATAAGACAGCCGAGACGACCTGGCCGGACCAACCGACGGCCACTATGGCCAGAGGCAACCTTGCCTGGCAGTTGGGCCACCGAGGCGAAGCACAGGAGCATTTCTTGCGCGCGGTGAAACGTTTTCCGAAATTCGCCGAAGGCTGGAACAACCTCGCTTTCGCGCTGCAGGCGAGCGGCTGCACAAACGTTGCGACCCAGGCGGCGAGATGCGCCGCCGCACTGACACCGGACCGCTTCGGTGAATCAGAATTGCTCAAACAAGAAGGCACCACATCCGCGGAACAGTGTCCTGCACTTCCCGAGTGCCCAAGGGAAGCCCCCTAGGCTGGCTTCCGGAACAGAGCCACATCCTTTCTCGGTATTTCCAGGCGCCAGCCGAAGCGGTTAGCGAGCAGCTTGAAGGTGAATTCCCGGTAGAAGACCACATGGGTCGGGTCACGGCGATAATGCCAGTTGTCGAACCGGTCATCGTCGGTCTGGAAGCAGGTCATCACACCCAGCCAACCACCGGGCTTCAGCATCCGGTCGAGTTCCCTGAAAACGCCAGCGGGGGCGTAAAGATGCTCTACCACTTCGGTACAGGTTATGAAATCGTAGGTCTGATCGAGAGCCACTGCTGAGGGATAAAAATAGGGATCGTAGAGACTGACTGCCATGCCTTCCGCCTCAAGCATCTGCGCCAGTGCAGGGCCGGGGCCGCAGCCGAAATCCAGGCCGCTGGCGCCCGATGGCAGGCGCTCAAGCAGAGGTTCTGTCAGTTTCGAGAGAAATGTCCGGTACCCCGGATGAGACGGGTCATTATCATGCAGTTGGTAAATTTCCCGCTCCTGCTCAGGCGATAACCGGCAGGACGCATCCATCACCGTCGCCTCGCAGACATCACATCGAAGGTAACGCTGGGCCTTCACTGAACGGAAATCCGAGAGACTGCCCTGCTCGCACACCGGACAATGACTCACGCCCTCACCTCGGATCAAGTCCCGCGGCCGCCCTCATGCGGGCATCGAGTTCCCGGGCGTCAATCTGATCGGACGCTATGATCTCTGCCCGGCTGTAGGCTTGCGGTTCACCCTGAATAACGGTCAGGGCTCCATCAACCACATTGATCGCCCGCCAGCCGTCCACGGTCTGAACGACAGCCTTGAAGCGCACAAAGGCCGAGTCCATGGCCATCACCAGCAATGCGTTCTCATCGAGTATCAGTTCCGGATGTATGCGCCAGCCAACACTGAAATGCCCCTGTCCCTGATTGGTAATCTGTTGCCAGGGCTCGTCATCAATAGTGGGGGCCGGCGATGCAGTCTTATGATGGTGGTGATGGTGAGCTTCCGGATCGGTCACCGGCAGGGCATCCGATTGGCCGTCCAGCCAGCCCGGTGCCAGATGCCCGAACCGCGTGTGGTGAATCGCCCGCTTGGCGGGTTCCAGTTGTGCGGCCCACTCATCAAAATGAGTCAGTTGCTCCGGGGTGCAAAGATCAGTCTTGTTGGCAACGAGAATATCCGCCGCAGCCACCTGATCCCGGAACTGCACATTGCCGAGCACCTTCGGTTCTTCGAGCCTTCGGGGGTCCACCAGGCAGATTACAGGGCCCATGGCGAGTACATCCTGGTAGTGCTCGCTGGTCAGGGTGTCCAGAATCTGAGAGGGGTGACCGAGCCCGGTCGGCTCAATCAACAGACGATCGGGCTTTGCCTTGTGAATCAGCTGGTTGAGCCCTATCTGCATCGGCAGGCCGGCAACACAGCACATGCATCCGCCGGGTATTTCCTTGATGAAGGCGCCTTCGGTCTTCAGCATGGCGCCATCGATGCCCACCTCGCCGAACTCGTTGACCAGAACCGCCCAGACCTCGTTTTCCGGTTTGCTTTTCAGAAGATCCAGAATGGCGGTGGTTTTACCGACACCCAGAAAACCAAGTATCAGGCTGGTAGGAATAGGTTGAGCCATGGCGCCGGAGGCACTCCTCTAAGAATCAAAATGTTATATTATAACAATTTATCCGCCAGGACGATCCTCTTTCAGGAACAGTCCGACGGCCTTGTCTGATAGCAGGGCGTGGGCAAGTGCCGGATAGGGCAGATAGTGAACAAACAGCGTGGCGAGGGTGACTGCATCCATGCCGGCATCCAGGAACATCCAGGCCCCGAAGGCGACGAACAGGGCGCCCAGAAAACCGCCATAGATCCACAGCGCCCGTGAGCGCTCCTCAGGCATCGGCAAACGCTCAAGGGTCCGTGCGATTGAGAAGCTCATGTAGACGGCAATCAGGGCCGCAATGACCAATGAGGCCAGCAACCCGGTAAATCCGATCAGATACCGGAACAGGTAGTTGGTCAGGAAAAACAGGGCAATGCAGGTAACGGCAACAATGGTGATGCGTGTCTTTTCCATGGCGGCTCAGGGTTTGTTGGTTTTAAGGATAGGCGCAAAGAATGGCAGAGACGCCGGGAAAGAACCACCCCTGCTGCGACCGGGGTTCCAGACTGATATGATGCCCGTCATTCTCACTGGCAACCGGACACCCGATGACCACTGGCAATTCCACCCGGCTCAACAAATACATCAGCGAAAGCGGCATGTGCTCCCGCCGGGAGGCCGATCGCTATATCGAGCAAGGCAACGTCTACATCAACGGCAAACGAGCAACCGTGGGCGACCAGGTGCTTCCGGGTGACACGGTCAAGGTGAACGGCCAGGTGATCGAGCCACGGGCTGAAGAAGATCTCGTGTTCATTGCACTGAACAAGCCGGTAGGGATTGTCAGCACCACGGACAGCGCGGAGAAACACAATATCCAGCGCTTTGTGGGTCACAGCGAACGCATCTTCCCGATCGGACGTCTGGACAAGGACTCCCAGGGCCTCATCTTTATGACCAGCAACGGCGACCTGGTCAACAAGATACTGCGGGCGGGCAACAACCACGAAAAGGAATACCTGGTTACCGTCGACAAGCCGGTCACCCGGGAATTCGTGGAGGGTATGGCCAATGGTGTGCCGATCCTCGGAACCATGACGAAAAAGTGCAAGGTGTCGCGGGAGTCACGATTTGTCTTCCGGATCACCCTGGTTCAGGGCCTCAATCGCCAGATCCGTCGCATGTGCGAGTATTTTGGCTACGAGGTTACCAAACTGGAACGGATCCGGATCATGAACGTGAGCCTGAAAGGGCTTGCGGTGGGCCAGTGGCGGGACCTGAGCGAGAAAGAGCTGGCCGGGCTGTTCGATGCCATCCGGGATTCGTCTTCCGAAGCCCCGCCCGGCGCTGGCAAGCCAGCAAAAAAGAAGTCCGGAACGAAGGCCAAACCAAAGCCTGATCGCAAGCCTGGCTCTGCATCCGCACCAGGTAAGCCCGGTGGCGCCAGGCGCCCCGGCCCGAAAGGCAAGCCCGCACCTGGCAAAAAGCCGGCATCGGGCAAACGGCCAAAAGGCGGCAAGCCAAGGCAAAAGAGCGTTAAACGGTAAGCGAGGCTCGCACCTGGCCGCGCCGGGCTACTTTTTCACCCACTTACCGCCCATTTGCACATACTGGCCGGACGGAGTCTTCTCAATCGCCTTCTTGCCTGCAACCGTCTCCACCTGGGTTACCGGAATGTTGTGTTTTTCGGCAATGCGCTTGTACTCATCCCGACGGGCGCTGTTAATGGCTTCCACCACTTCCTTCGCCTGCCCTTCGGCGCGCACCACTTCCAGATAACCCGTCGGTGTTTCTCCAACCAGCCCCTGCTGCTTGACCGAGTCCAGTTTCTGTTTGGCTTCATCCAGCCCCATGGCAAGCACGGAGGCGCTGATACCGAACGCCAGAACCAGCGCAAACATCTGTATCAATCGTTTCATCTTCAACCCCTCAAACTTTCCGGACACAGTCAGAACAAGCCCTGTTCGCTGAACAGGTCATCCACTTCCTTATCCACTTTCACGTAGATTTCGTGCTGGATTTTCACGTTCAGGTTGACCGTAATCGGCTCCTTTGGCGCAGCCATCTGCACTGTCGGCGTGCAGGCAGCCATCGCCAGAGGAAGCATCAGTATCATCAGTGTTCTTGCCATGGGCGACCTTTCAGGCCACCAGGGCCGCACGGGTTTTATCATGGTGCTTTCTCCTCACCGGATTCCTGCAGCAATTTCCGGACGCGCCTGGTAACAGCTTCATTGACCCTGCCACTCAACTGCAGGCTGGTGAGCAGCGCGGGAATGTCTTCCTCAAGATTGACATTGAGTACCACCGGCTGCCCACCCCTCAGGTCCGGATTCTTACCTTCGAGGCGAAGGCCAAGGCTCAACTTACCCTGTTCATCGTAGTCTATCGTGCTGTTGAGGACTGAATAGTGAAAGTTTTGCAACGCCTGGACCACGATGTCCATGGCCTGGTTGCCACCGAGCATCGCCTGGAGCTTGTCCGCCGGCAACTGCAAACGGCCGCCAGGATCTATTGCGGAAATACTGCCTGCACTCACCTGCACCCCATCGCCACTGATGCCCAGAGGAACTCGCCCACGAAGCAACCCGCTTCCAGAAAGTCCTTCGGCTGGATACACGGCCATCAGACGGCTGAGGGAGACGTCCTCAATCTCCACAGGGATGCGGCCAGACCCACCGCCCAAATCGTACCTGGCAGGAGGCACTCTGAGGGTACCTTCGAGGAACCGGGCCCTGGCCTGCTGAACCTCCAGAGTGCCGGCCAGCAGCTCCGTGACCGGCGCGCTGTAACTCCCGGAAAAAAGAACCGAGGTGACGGGAATGCCGGCATTGATCTCGCCAACGGTCATGTCCCTGAAACGGGTCGTAATCCGGGAATTTTCCAGCGATCCCCGCACCTGGCCGGTGAGTCCGGACACTGCGGTCCGGTTAAAAACACCACCAACACCCTGCAGCTCGGCACTGCCACTGGCAGCAACTTCACCACCCTGACCGGTCGAAACTTCCATCGACAACCGGGCATTGCCAGAATCCACTGTCAGCAGATCCGGCCATCCGACCAGGGTTTCTGCCAGGGCCTGAACGCCCTGTTTACCGTCGATAACAGAGTCGATGGCGACGGATACGCCGCCTTCGGGATTGAGCTGGATATCGAGATCAGCCGTAAAGCCGGACTCGGAAGCCAAGGTGCCCTGCACCCTGAGATCTGCCAGGCGGCCCTTTGCCCTTCCCTGGAAGTTCCACGTTTGCGGCAGTAATTGCGGATGTTCGACGCGCCCGGCATCGACCCTGATGTCGCCATCAATGGAAATGCGCTGCGCCCAGGGGCCATTTGCGCCATAGTCCAGGGTTACCGTTGTATTGCTGAGATCCGTGCGCAGGTTGTTGAGCGTCAGCGGCTGGTCTGCACCGACAAACGTGAGATGTTCCGTCAGAACAAGAGACGAAGGGGCAAAATCGATGGTTGCGACATCACCGTTGGCGGTCACAAAAGGCCGGACATCTGCACGGCTGCCTGTTACTTCCCATCCGCCGGACCGTATATCCGGCAATGCCATACCCACCGAGCTCTGTTCAATGGCAAAGGACCAGCCTGCAACCGCCAGGGGCCAGGCCACCAGAGCCATACCACCGGCCCAAAGAAACCCGCGGCCGATGCGTTCAGGCTTTACAGACCCTCTACTGGGCAAAACGACGCTCCTGTCGGCTCGGTTTACTCACCACGCCAGGTCACGCTGTACAGATCGTGCCGGCGGTCCTGAAGGTTTTTAACGGTACCACTGTTGCGGGCAGTGATCAGTACTTCCGGGCGCAGATCCGCAAAGGCAACCGTCTCCACGTTGGGCTCGGTGTCAGCGGCGATGCCATCCCGGGCGAAGGGAAAGTCGCAGGGCGTCAGGATGCAGCTCTGGCCGTACTGGATTTCCATATTCGGTACGTTCGGCAGGTTGCCGACGTTGCCGGACATCACCACGTAAACCTGATTCTCTACAGCTCTGGCCTGGCAACAATAGCGAACCCGCAGGTAGCTCTGCCGCTCATCGGTACAGAAAGGCACAAAGATGATATGCACGCCCTGGTCCACCAGGTGGCGGGTCAATTCCGGGAACTCCGCGTCGTAGCAGATCAGCACACCGATGGTGCCGCAGTCCGTCTCGATGGCGCTGACCCGGTTGCCGCCCTGAACGTTCCACCAGAACGCCTCGTTGGGCGTCGGATGGATCTTGGGCTGGCTGAACACCTGGCCATCCCTGAGAAACACGTACGCCATGTTCCGGATGGTGCCGTCTTCCTCACGGACTGGCGTTGAGCCGGCGACAATATTGATGTTGTGGCGCAGAGCCAGATCCCGCATCAGTTCACGATAACGCTCTGCGTAGTGGGTGACTGCGGCAAAGGTCTCGGCGGGGCTGCCCTTGCGGGCTTCGATGGAAAGCAGTTGCAGGGTGAACAGCTCGGGGAACACCACAAAGTCGCCCTTGTAGGTGGAAACAACATCGACAAAATAGCGGACAATCTCGCTGAATTCGTCGAACGATCCCACCGGGCGTTGCTGGTACTGAACCGTGCCTATGCGAACGGTATCGCGCATTCGTTGACCGTAGCGCTTCCGACGGCCGTTGTTCTCCGACTGGGGTACTTTCGGGTTACGCCAGACCAGATGAATACCATAGCCCATGGAATCATGGTCCGCATCGAGATAATGCGGAATAATTCCGTGCACTTCGAAGCCCTGATGAAGCTGGAAGGAAAGCACCGGATCCTTCTGTTCCTTGCTTCGAATGGCCTCCACATATTCCTCGACGCTCGTGAACTTCTTCAGCCGCTGGCGCAGGCTCGGCAAACGGCCGGCAAACACCACTCCCTGCAGGTTCAGGGCCTGGCATAACTGCTTGCGCTCGTTGTAGAGCCGCTCCCCAATGCGGTAACCCCGGCATTCCGGATCAACACAGACTTCCATCCCGTACAACCAGTCCCCCTCCGGGTCATGCCGCGAGGCATAACCGTTACCGGTGATGGAGGTCCAGTCGTGGGCAGCGAGTGCAATCTCTTCCGCGATCCGGAACGTGGCGCAGTAGCCGACCACGGTGTCTCCGAGCATGGCAACAAACTGGCCGTCGGGAAAGGTATTGATCTGCCCGGTCAACGGCCCCTTGGTATAGCCGTACATGCCCGTGCCTTCATAAACCCGGCGACTGAGCTGGATGATGCCTGTGATATCTGCAAGCGTGGCATTGCGGACGTACAGACGCTGATCAGGATCGGAAAACGGGGGGCACATAGACACCTCAGGAAAGGCGTTGATTTCCCCTCATCTTTGGTGGGACGACAGGGATTCGTCAAGACAAATCGGCTATCCGGCGTTGCGCAGGGAGAAGCGATCGACCACTGAATACACGGAACCGGCCGGGCCAGGTTTGCTTTCAAAAAGCACAAATTCAGTAACCTGGAACTGGCCGAATCCATAGTCACCATATTCAACCAACAACGGTTCAACAGAACCCGGCTGGCGTTTGAAACGGGCCAGCGTAATGTGCGGGCGAAATGCCCGACGTTCAGCCACAAAGCCCAGATTCTCCAGTCGCCGCCCGAGAGTCTGGTGCAGCGCAGCCACCGGTGCCACCGGCTGAACACCGGCCCATAGATTCTTCGGCCTTTCGGGCTGGCCGAAACAACCAACGCCGGCAACCTCAAGCGGGAAGGATTCCGAATCTATCTCACGGGCTGAACTGGCTACGGCTTCGAGACCTTCCGCGCTCACCTTCCCCAGAAACAGGAGAGTGACGTGCAATTGCTCAGCACTCTGCCATCTGGCGCCTGTCACCGGTGATCTGACCTTCAACAACCGGGCCTTGATTTCAGCCGGAAGCTCCAGCCCGAAAAAAAGCCGTGGCAACGCTCTATTCCTCGTAGATCATCTTGCGCACCATGCCGCCATCGGCCACAAAATTCTGGCCAGTGATAAACGAGGCCTCCGGCGAAATGAGGTAGGCCACCAAGGAGGCAATATCCCCAGGTTGCCCTACCCTGCCCGCCGGGTGCTGCAGGTGGTCGTTTTCGGAAAGCGGTTCAACCGGCTCTGCGCCGCCCTGCCAGGCCCGGGTATCGATCCAGCCGGGACTGATGCAGTTAACGCGGACATCGGGCCCCAGGCTCACAGCAAGGGCATGAGTGAGTGCCACAATGCCACCCTTGGTAGCGGCGTATGCCTCGGTGTCCGGCTCGGACTGAAGCGCCCTTGTGGAGGCCATATTAACGATAGCGCCTTTCGTTTTTCGAAGGTGCGGCACCGCATGCTTGGTGACCAGGAACGGCCCGGTCAGGTTCACGTCCAGGCGGCGCTGCCACTGATCCAGGCTCAGTTCCTCAATCGGCCCCGTCTCGGGGTTGGCGATTCCGGCATTATTGATAACGGCGTCCAGACGGCCGCCCCAGCGAAGGGCTTCGGCAACGATGCGCTCCACATCGGTTTCCGAAGCCACATCGCCGGGCAGAAAGTGCAGTGCATAATCTGCACCGGCGGCCAACCGCTCACCGACGGCACTGTCGGTGTCACAGAACGCCACCTTCCAGCCAGCAGCGGCCAGGTGAAGCACAATGCCCCGGCCGATGCCTTTGGCGCCGCCGGTCACCAATGCGACGCGATCGGTTTGACTCAAAACAACCTCCGTTACGACCGCCCCTACCGGTTACTCAACCTTGGGCGTGGGCCGGACAAGAATTTCATTTACATCAACATGTGCCGGCTGAGCCACGGCATACATGACCGCATTGGCAATGTCCTCCGGCTTCAATGCATGGCCAGGACGTTCATCAAAGAAGGGCGTGTCCACCATGCCCGGTTCGATCAGGGTAACGCGGATACCAAAGCCTCGAAGCTCCTCACGAACACCATAGCCAATGGCGGTTACCGCCCATTTGGTCGCACTGTACATGGAACCGGGAATGGTGGCACGGCCTGCCGCAGAGCCGGTTAACAGCAAGTGGCCCTTGCTCTCTTTGAGCGCCGGCATGCAATGCTGGAGGGTCAGGCCCACACCGTAAATATTGGTGAGGATCATATCCTTCCAGACGTCCGGGTCAGCACCGCTGAATCCGCCCGGCTCACCACCGCGGCCGGCGTTGGCAAACACCGCATCAATGCGGCCAAAGGTTTTCAGGGCCTGGTCGACCATGTTTTTCTGGTCATCACCGCTCTGGACGTCGCACTGGACCGTCAACACCTTTTCTTCGCCACCCAGCTCCTGCTGCAGGCCTTTCAGTTTGTCTTCAGAGCGCGCGGCCAGAACCAGCCGATAGCCCTGTTTCGCGGCCGCTCGCGCTGTTTCCGCGCCGATGCCTGACGACGCGCCAGTAATCAGCATTACAGGTTGATCTGCCATAAGCTTTTTCTCCTGTTGCTTGGGAAGTGTGGGTAGGGCTACGCCCGGTGACCCCAGACCGATCAGTCAGTAGATCTGCAGCAGGATGAGAGCGACGATGGCCAGGGCCAACAGAAACCAGCGGGCGTAGTGGTCGGGGCGATCCTCTTGGTCGCTGGCAGCCCGGCTGAGACTGCTGCCTGACGTCTGCTCATACTCGGACACCAGTTGCCGCGCCCGGTAGAGATCCTCATCATCGACATGCACGTTGCTGAAGCCCGCGGCACCAATATCACCCATGGCACCCTGAAGGTAATGGCCTCCGACATGGGCCTCAATACCGTTGGCTTCCAACAGACCAGCCACAATGTGGGCTTCGGTTATGTCTCTGGCCCGATAGGCTATTTGCAACACGCGACTCCTTCTGTGACCGTTCCGGGCAGAACCGGGACAAATCTGCGAGTATCATTTGAAGGATAGTTCGACCTGCCCGGTGGGGCCAATAACATACGGATCGACCATGCTCTGGATTATTCTCGCCATCATCGTGTTCATCGTTGCCGCAACCCTGCTTCTGTTCCGGCTTGAGGATCTGTCTCATCTGGATCGGGATGATTACCCGATCAAAGACGCAACACCCAGCGAAGCCAACCGGGAAGTGCTGGGACGCATCCGCGAGCTGGGGCAATCTTCAAAAGGCCTGCGCGGTAAGGCGCGGTTGATGGCACTCCGAAAACACATGGACGGGCTGAGTGAAGGCATCGAACTGGCCTCGGAGCTGCGTCATTGCGAGTCACCCTGTGGCGAATGGGTTCTCGCCCCGGGATGTGATACCCGCCGCCGAATCCTGTACATTCATGGTGGCGCCTGGGCCGCTGGCAGCCCCAGAAGCCATCGGGCCATTACCGACCGTTTATCGCAGATAACCAGAGCCGCAGTGTTCGCACTGGACTACCGTTTAATGCCGGAGAACCGGTTTATGGACGGTGTAAGGGATTGCCGCGAAGCCTATACATGGCTCCTGAAACACGGCCCTGATGGCGCCGAACCGGCTGATTTCATGGTGGTCGCCGGGGATTCTGCCGGCGGTAGCCATACTCTCGGGCTGATTGCGTGGATTCGTGACAATGGCCTGCGCCAGGCGGATGCCGCCATCGCGTTCTCACCATCCACCGATCTGACCCTGACCGCGCCGAGCAACCGCAACAACATCGGTTCCGATCCACTGCTCGGGCCTGTGTTTGGTGGCCTGTCGAAAATCCCGCTGCCGGTCATCTGGTGGGCCACACTGGCGGCATTCCGGGTTTCCCCAACCAGCCCTGTTGCCTCACCATTACGGGGGAATCTGAAGGACCTGCCCCCAACGCTCATACAGGCCAGCGACACCGAGATGCTGCTGGACAATGCCCGGCGTTACGCCGCGCGGGCAGAAGCAGCAGGTTCTCCGGTTACCCTTCATACCTGGCCGGGAATGGTGCACGTATGGCAGATCTTTGTGCCCTTACTTCCGGAAGCGGAGGAGGCCTTCGACGACATCAGGGTTTTCCTGGAGCAGCTGGAGTCCCGGGGTAGCGAACAGGCTTAGGCCTAAACCTGGACCTTGCCCCGCAGGGCCTTGGTTTTACCTTTTTTGGTCTTCTTGTCCACACGCTTGCGCTGTGAGGACCGGGTCGGTTTGGTGGGACGTCGGGCCTTGCGGGGTTTTACGGCCTCCTGGATCAGCTCTTTCAGCCGCTCCAGCGCATCCTCCTTGTTCAACTCCAGGGTTCGGAAAGATTGCGCCTTGATGATCAGCACACCCTCTTTACTGATTCGCTGATCATTGAGCGACATCAGCCGCTCCTTGTAAAACGGTGGCAGAGAGGAATGGGGAATATCGAAGCGCAGGTGCACCGCGGAGGCGACTTTATTCACGTTCTGGCCGCCGGCACCCTGGGCCCGGATCTGGGTGATTTCGATTTCCCAGTCAGCAAGTTCAACAGCGTTGGATAGTTTCAGCATCTGCTAAGGTTAACAGAATCCAGAACCGTGGGCTTTCAGCACCGGGATTTGTGCGAGGAACAACCAGTTATCATGTGCGGACGATTCACCTTCTATACCCCACCGGACACCCTGATCCTCGAGTTCTTTCCCGAGGGCATGGAGGTGGACGGGCATTTTGACCCCGGCTACAACATCCCTCCCGGCACAGGTATTCCAATGATCCGAATGAGCATGAACGGCAGCCTGATCATGGCTCACTCCCACTGGGGCTTCCGGCCGGCCTGGGCGGATCAGAAAGCGCCGGCTCCGATCAATGCCCGTGCAGAAACAGCAGCCACATCAAAATACTTCCGGGACGCCTTTGCCCATCACCGTTGCCTGATACCGGCCAATGGCTGGTACGAATGGCAACAAACGGAACATGGGAAAGAACCTCACTACATAACGCCAGCGAATTCCGGGAAGTATCCGGCGATTTTCTTCGCCGGCCTCTGGACCCCGAGAGAAGGCGACGAGACCACCGCCTGCGCCATCATCACCGAACCGGCCAGCGAACACCTGAAGCATATCCATGAACGTCAGCCCGTGGTGCTTGATCCGGCCTGCCTGAGGGACTGGCTGAATCCGGAAATCACCGACCGGACACAATTGCGAGCAGTGACCCATCGCCTGGATCCTGAACAGCTGAAAGCCATTCCCGTTTCGCCGGAGGTGAATAATCCGAGGCATAACTCGCCGGACCTGATCCGGGAAGCCTGAGGCCTGTAGTAATCCTCTAATACCCGCTTCTTCACCGACGCTGATACTGTTTCCAGACTTGGCAAGACAATCACAAGGAGACAGCCATGAGCGGGAAGAAGATTCTGATGATTACGGGTGACTTCACCGAAGATTACGAAACCATGGTGCCGTTCCAGGCACTGCAGGCCGTCGGGCACACGGTTCACGCTGTCTGCCCCGACAAGAAAGCCGGCGACACGGTTGCCACCGCCATCCATGATTTCGAGGGTGACCAGACCTACACCGAAAAACCGGGGCACCGGTTCGCCCTGAACGCGGATTTTGACGGGCTGGACCCCGCGAACTACGACGCATTGGTGGTGCCCGGCGGTCGCGCTCCTGAGTACCTGCGGCTTAACAAGGATGTACAGAATCTGGTTCGCCATTTTTTCGAGACTGACAAGCCAGTGGCAGCGATTTGCCATGGTGCCCAGTTGTTGGCCGCAGCCGGGGTTCTGGAGGGGCGCAAATGCTCGGCCTATCCTGCCTGCCAGCCGGAGGTAGAACTGGCCGGCGGCACGTTCGCCGGTATCGAGGTTGATCAGGCGGTTACCGATGCTAATCTGGTAACAGCGCCTGCATGGCCCGCTCATCCGGCCTGGCTGGCGCAGTTTTTCAAGCTGCTGGATCAGTAATGCAAACGGGGCCGGCCCACCGGCCCCGCCACGCTCTCAGGGAGGCCCGCATGTGCAAGCTCTTTATCAACGCCGATCCGGAGCTTTGGGTCAGCCGGACCCACTCCCTGCGAATCGATGGCATGGTGACCAGTGTGCGAATGGAAAACGCCTTCTGGCAGGTACTGGCCGAGCTGGCCGAACGGGATGGCATGAACCTGCCCCAGATGATCACACGGCTTTACCACGAATCCATTGATGCCGGCCACGACCTCGGTAACTTCACGTCCTTCCTTCGGGTGTGTGCGCTCCGCTATCTGGAGCTCCAGCTGAGCGGCGACGTTCCCAGGGATACCCGGGTTCCGATTGCCTCGCTGGATGCAGACCGCATTCTTGCCAGCAAATCCGGTGAGCCGGCAACACCGGAGGTGGTAACCAAGGCCAGGCACTGATAAGAGGAGGTCAGTCAGCGCTGGCGTCCCTGACCCGCCTGTTTTGCCTTGATATCCCGGGTGTCTGCGGTTTCCACAACCTCCTGAAGATTCCGCCTCGGAGCCGCCGGCAAATCTGTCGCCGGGTAACCCAACCTGAGCAGAATCTGCGGGAAACCCGAACGCCCAAGGAGGTGCTGAAGTTTCGGGCGAAGCACGGCGACCTGAATTGGCTGGTTCAGATAGGAAGCCTGCAGCCCCTGCCCCAGGGACCGGAGCAAAACCCGCTCCAGCGCCTGCCCGGCCTTCAGCCAGTCTTCTACGCCATCCCCGGCCGTTCCCAACGCAGCAATCACGGGTGATTCATCCGCCAGTTGACGGTCCTTGGCGCCAACGCCGTTGCCCATATCAAATGTGCGCACCACCAATTGGGCCACGGGCGCAACCATGCCGGGAACCGTCAAACCGTCTCCCTTGCGGCGGGGATGCATCCAGGCAGCCAACTCCCGTCGCCAACTCGGGTTGGACCATTGGGCAGCGTCGCCCTCCGCCACCAGCTCGGCCACCTGATGACGCGCATGCTCCGATTCCAGAACCTGGAACCATGCCCCTTCGGTCTCCGCCGACTCTTCAAGGATGCCCAGCACCTCGGAAGGCACCTGCTTTGACTCAAACCGCTTGCGATAGGTGCGTCGCCTGGCAATCGCCCGGAACAGTTCCGTTTGACGGCCCTCCTCCCCGGATACCGGTGTGAACGAGACGGTCGCCAGCAGATCCTCGTCGCCCGGGTCCGGCAAAAGCTGGCATTCGGTATTGAATCCTGCATGAGCGGCGGCAATCCGAAGATTAAACAGGGCACACCCGCAGCTGATGGTCAGTTCCCGGTCGTCGGGGTCGTTGACCGGCAATGCCCGTAACCGGTCCGCAAACAGGGAAATCCCGGTTTCGCCGAGTTCAAATCGCCAGGGCTGGGTGTTGTGGCTTGATGGCGCCAATGTTGCGCTCTCGAGGATGGCCGCCAGGGTGTCTCGCGGTATGGGGGTGTTGCGTGTTCCTTCGCTCATTGCAGCTCTCCCGAATGGTCTCGTGACAGACTATTCCTGCGTGAAAGGAAAAGATAGCCGGTGATGCCCGGCGACTTCGTTGAGCCGCATCAACAAAATCTCACGCTCCGTAACCTGACATTCCCGGGCGCGACAATTAAAGTGAAGACAGTGAAAACTTGCACAGGGTCTGAGATGCGTTATTCCTTCAGAAACATCTTATTTCTGGCATTCGTGGCGCTTGCGCTCGGCGGTTGCGCCAGTAGCGGAAAGCTGCAGCCGGGTTCTACGCCTGGACTACAGACCGTTCCTGTCGAGGCATCCAGTTCGGAAAAGGCCCAAAAACTCTGGCAGGTGTTCG
Organism: Marinobacter sp. CP1; assembly: GCF_001266795.1. Classification (NCBI taxonomy): domain Bacteria; kingdom Pseudomonadati; phylum Pseudomonadota; class Gammaproteobacteria; order Pseudomonadales; family Marinobacteraceae; genus Marinobacter; species Marinobacter sp. CP1. The sequence goes on along the minus strand of NZ_CP011929.1, from coordinate 3,354,675 downwards.
AGCGTTACCGGGGCACCCCCTATGAATACGGTGGCACCTCCGGCAATGGCTTCGATTGCTCAGGATTCATTCTTACCGCCTACCAGGAAGGTCTGGGCAAACAATTGCCCAGGACAACGACCCAAATGCTTGCCAGTGGTGACGTGGTTCATCCCGGCGAGATTCGACCGGGCGATGTGGTGTTCTTCCGGATTGGCGGAAAGGAACAACACGCCGGTATCTATATGGGCGGGGACCGCTTTATCCACGCATCAACATCGGCCGGCGTAATCCAGTCCTCGATCAGCGGCTACTACTGGAAAGGCCGCCTGACCGAAGCGAGACGCTTTGACTGAGCCAAGCTGAATAGCCCGCTTCAACGCTTTTTCCGGCGCACATAGAGTACTTTGTGGACGCGCGCGACGAGCTCACCGGATTCATCAACAATATCCACGTCCCACTCTGGCAGCATTTTGTCTCCGTTTGCCGTTGCGACGCGGATCTCTTCAACACGCTCATCGGTCAATTCAAAGCGTGCCATCACCTTGCCCTTGCCGGGACGGATAAAATCAATACTCGCCGATTTATCCCACACGATGTAGTCATTGCCCAGCCGTCGCATCAGCAGCAGCATGTACATGGGATCAACCATGCTGTAGAGCGAACCGCCAAAGTGCGTGCCCACGTAATTGGTGTTGTACCAGTGCTGGCCCATCTCCACCCGGGCCGAGCTGAAATCCTCAGCAATGTGGGTCACCCGGATTCCAGCACCGATATAGGGAGCAAACGTGGAAAGAACACGGCGCATGGCCCCGGCACTGGCAAGCCAGCTACGTAGAGTGGCGTTCATCAAACATCCTCGATGGTATAAATGACTGCAAATTCAGTAGCACGCAATCTTCCAACCCGACGCGCGCCGATGCAAGAAATTCATACGATCGTTTGAATATTAAAGACCACTGAACGTGAGATGCAGGGCGATAGCGGCCATCATGATTCCAATGACACCATCAATAATCCGCCAGGCCAGCGGCCGGGAGAGAATGGGCGCCAGCGCCGAGCCGCCCCAGGCAAGCAGGCCGAACCAGAGAATCGAGGCACTGCTCGCACCGGCCACAAAGGTGGTCGCGTCCTCTTGCTGGGCTCCGATGGCAGGAATCAACAGCAGCGTATCCAGATAAACCTGAGGGTTGAGCAGAGTGACTGCCAGGGTCGTGAACACCACGGCTTTAAGGCTTCGTTTGGTTACCTCACCCGCTTCAAGAGCCGCTCTGCCGCGGCTGGCGCGAACGAAGGACTGAATCGCAAGCCAGCCAAGGAAGGCCACACCCAGCCACCGGAGAATCTCCAGGGCCTCAGGCATGGCCATCAGGGCAGCACTGATGCCGAACATGCCCAGGGTAAACAGGGTGATATCGGCCACTATGCACAGCCCGGCTGACCACCAATGATGTTCCCGGCGTATTGCCTGGCTCAGCAGGTAGGCGTTCTGCGCTCCGATCGCCACGATAATGCCGCCACACACAATCAGACCGGTCAGGTAACTCTCAAGCACGTGAATCTCTCCTTAATGAATGGCGCAAGGTTACCGCTTCCCAGCTATACTTGAAATTCATACTCATAATGCTGCATCAGTTTTACTTATGATTGACTACAAATTGCTGGAAGCCCTGGCGACGGTCATTGAGTGCGGAGGGTTCGAACGTGCCGGCCTGGCGCTCGGGCTGAGCCAGTCGGCCATTTCCCAGCGAATTCGCACCCTTGAAATCCGGCTCGGACAACCGGTTCTGGTGCGAAGCCCGGCACTCAAGGCCACACCGGCCGGACAGCGTCTGCTCAACCACGTTCAGCAGGTGCAATTGCTGGAGCGCGACCTGACCAAGTCCATCCCGGCACTCTCGGAACCCACAGCAAGACTGCGCATCGCGCTGAATGCCGACAGCCTGGCCACCTGGTGGGCGGCCGCGGTAGGCAACTTCTGTGCGGAGGAGACCCTGCTGCTGGATCTTGTGGTCGAGGACCAGGACATTGGCCTTCGCAGGATGCGGGAAGGGGATGTGGCTGCCTGCCTGTGCAGCAGCCCCCAGCCTGTTGCCGGTGCCCGCTGCGTGCCCATTGGCACCATGACCTACATGCCACTGGCAACTCCGGACTATGTGCGCCGATACTTCGGGAAAGGCCTGAGCGAAACCAGCCTGAAGAATGCCCCGGCCATTGTTTTCGGGCCGAATGACCAACTGCAACACCGGTTCCTGGCCCAGTGCGGCTATCACGGCACCTTCCCCCACCACCTTTGCCCATCCTCGGAAGGTTTTGTGAAACTGGCGCTGGCCGGCATGGGGTATGGCATGATTCCGGAAATGCAGGCCCGCCCGGAAATATCTGCCGGGCGCCTGGTGAGCATCGCGCCTGAACAAACCCTGGAAGTGCAGCTATACTGGCACTTCTGGCGCCATGGCGGCGGCGTGATGGACCGCCTGACCAACGCCTTGCGGTCCGCGGCCACGTTGAATTCAAACGTGTAAACAGGGGGAGCAACGATCAGAATGAAGCACCTTGTGGCGGTTTACGGCACGTTGAAACGTGGCCGGAACAACAGCCATATTCTGCGAGGCGCCCGTTTTGTCGGGACAGACTGGATGCCCGAACTGAGCCTGTATCACTTGGGCCCCTACCCGGGTGCCATAGAGGAACCTTCCCCGGGCGTCCGCGTGGAAGTCTATGCGGTTACCGATACGATGCTGAAAACACTGGACGAACTGGAAGACTTCTTTCCTGAACGCCCGCAAAGCAGCCTGTATATCCGCCAGACCATGGACACTCGCCACGGGTCTGCCTGGGTGTACATTTACAATCGGCCGGTTAAAACGATCCAGCGGCTGCGCTCCGGGAGCTGGTAGACCATAGCCCACACACCTTCACCATAAGGACACCAGATTGGACCTGACAACGCCTGCCCTGCTCTTCCCGGCGATTTCACTGCTGTTGCTGGCCTTCACCAACCGGTTTCTGGTGTTGGCGCAGCTGATCCGCCAACTCAAGCAGATGGACACCGAGGAAGACCACGCCCTGATTGCCCGACAGATCGGCATGCTGCGCAAACGGATTGTGCTGACCAAACGCATGCAGGCGTTCGGCGTACTCAGTTTCTTCCTGTGTACGGTTTCCATGTTCCTGCTTTTCCTGGGTGCCGACCTGCCGGGGGTGATCGCGTTTGGCGCCAGCCTGGTACTGCTGTCTTTCTCGCTGCTGTACTCGCTGTACGAAATCCAGATCTCAACCAATGCCATCAATGTCGAGCTGGCCAGCTTTGAGGCCCGCAAGAGTGCCGGCCGGGAAGATGTCGACTATTCGTGAGGCCTGTTTGCGCCGGAATTCACGACCCGGACACCAAACCAGCGCGGAAACCGGAGCAGACAAAACAGGGCAATCATGTCGTAAAGGGCGTGCCAGACCATGACCAGAGCAAGGCTTTCGGATAACAAGTAGGCCGCCCCCAGGACCATGCCAAGGCCGGTAGCCACCAGAAAATAGGTAAATGAAACGTAGTGCACCAGCCCGAACAACACCGATGCCGCAAGCACGGCCGTTACAGGGTCCGTCTTTGTCATCAGCCAGCCCTGGATTGCGCCCCGGAATAACAGTTCCTCACCGACTCCGGCCAGGAGGGATAGCAGAATGAGTACAGCCGGGGAGTAGCTGGAGGCAAAGTCATACAAACCCTGCATCTGCCGCTCGAGGTTCTCCGGGAACAAGCCGGGCACCCGCGTAAGCAACAGCAAAACGGCGTAGGTAAGAGCGGCTCCAACCGTCCCCAGGAAGATGCTGGGCCACAGGCCTGGCCCAACATGCAGCACCGGAATTCCGAATAGCAGTATCGCCACTAATCCGATAACGCCAATGGCGCCCTGGAATAACAGAGCGGCATTGGAGGACATACCCGAGTTTCGTCGTTTACCCAACGCCATTTACTGGTCGAACAAGGGCTTCACTGGAAACAGCGCATCGTATTTTGGCGCCTGCTTCTGGGCTTTGGCCTGGAACGATTTCATCATGTCCGTCGGGCGGAACATGCCGGCCTGCCAGGTGGCCATATACTTGAGGCTGTCTTCCACACTGTGGTCGCGACTGTAATTGAGCATTTCCTTGCAGCCAGTGACGGCCAGAGGAGAGTTCGCCGCAATCTGGCCGGCAATGGCCATAACGCCTGCCAGCATGGATTCCTGGTCGGCGTAAACGGCGTTCACGAAGCCCAGATTCTGCGCTTCAGTGGCGGAGAATTTTCGGCCGGTGTAGGCCAATTCACGAACCACGCCCTCGGGCATCAGTTTGGGCAGGCGCTGGAGCGTGCCGACGTCGGCGGTCATGCCCAGCTCGGTTTCCTTGATGGTGAAGTAGGCATCTTCCGTGCAATAACGGCTATCGGCGGCACACACCAGATCCAGAGCGCCACCGATACAGCCACCGTGGATGGCTGCCAGCACGGGAAGCCGGATTTTTTCCAGAGAGGTGAGAGTATCCTGCAACTGCAGCACAACCCTGCGAAGGTTTTCCGCCATGCGCCCGGGGTCACCGTTCATGGGCACGGCTTTGGGATCGCTGAATACACCCAGATCCATGCCCGCAGAGAAGTGTTTGCCGGTGGAGGAAATGACGATAACGCGGGCATCGGTGTTGGCCTCAATATCCTGCATGCACCGGGGCAACTCGAGCCAGAACGCCTTGTTCATGGTGTTCAGGGCCTCCGGGCGACTGAACTGTACGTGGGCGATGTGGTCTTTTACCTCAATCGAAAAACTCTCGTAACTGGACAACTCAGACAAGACAGCACTCCTTATATAAATTTCCAATACCGGCTAATTAGCGGTCGCCCCGGCTAATGTATCGTCAATTCTGCTACCTTCGTATTATGGCGGACAGAGAGACGACACGTTAACCCGAAAAGGCCTGGTATGGAATTCACCTTCCTCGGCACGTCAGCCGGAACGCCCACAAAATCGCGCAATGTGACCGGTCTGGCACTCAGCCACGGCGGACCAAAACACTGGTACCTGATTGACTGCGGTGAAGGCACCCAGCACCAGTTGCTGAGAACCCATCATTCCGTGATGCAGCTGCAGGCAATATTTATCACCCACATCCATGGCGACCATACGTTCGGGCTGCCGGGACTGCTGACCAGCGCCTCCATGCTCGGCCGCACCGCTCCTTTGTACCTGGTTGCGCCAAGACCGGTAAAAACCTTCATAGAGGCCGCCATCGGTAATAGTGACTCCAGCCTGAGTTTTGAATTGAGATTTGTCGATTCCGAAGCAGAGAACTTCCACTGGGAAGACGACTCCCTGTCGGTAACTGCAGTCCCCCTGTCCCATCGTGTCTCCTGCAGGGCCTTTGTGTTCACGGAAAAGAATCTGGAACGCCAGCTGGTCCGGGACAGGCTCGAAGCGGATGGTATTGAGGCCGGTCCCGCCTGGGGCCGCCTGCAACAGGGCGACGACGTGGTACTGGAAGATGGGCGCCTCGCCCGTTGTGATGATTACACCCGAATTGCCAGAAAACCTCGCAAGGTTATCGTAGCCGGCGACAACGACCAGCCCGACCTGCTTCTGGCAGCGTGCACGGGTGTTCAGGTGGTCATCCACGAAGCGACCTACACCCAGGAGGTCTCTGACCGGGTCGGACCCTGGCCGCAACACAGCTCCGCTGCCCAGGTAGCCCGCTTCGCCGAGGCCGCAGGCGTTCCCAATCTCGTCCTTACCCACTTCAGTTCCCGTTACCAGTTCAATCCGGATGCCTATCCGCACATTGGTGAGATCGAATCCGAAGCCAAAGGTATTTATCGGGGAAACCTTTATCTGGCAAAGGATTTTGCCTGTTATGAGCTCAACAGGGATCTGATGCTGAAGCCCATCGAGCGTCTATAATACAGGCGTGGATTAAACGAGCCGCCCAGGCTTATATGTGTCGCTTTTATAGATTCACTTTGCGTTTGCTAAAGTTCAAATTAAACTGAACCTATAATAAATTGAACAACGATTCATTTTTCACTGCTCAGGAAGGCGGTCAATGACCCGGCTCAACGCAAAACACTCCAGACTCAGCAAGGATGCGGTTGTCGTCGCGCCCGGCCTCATTCCCTGCGGCTGTGTCATTGACAGCGTGGCTTTTGGTAAAGAAGGGCTGCGCCTCACCCTGAAGCACTTTTCGTCGCCCGCGGTACTCGACCAGCTGTCATCGTCTGCCGCTGCACAGACCGATCTTCATGTTTTCCTCGATAATGACCGTGAAAAACAGCATATCCATTACCGAGGCACGGTTCAGGTTGGCCGCAGTAGCGGCATTTCGCTGGACATAGCGGGGAACACCGAGGAACTCAGCAACGACATTGAGCGTTTGTTACAGCACACTGGAACGAATCGGCCCGAAGCCGCGACTCCGGATCCTTCACTGAAACAGCTCTACCACCAGCATTGCCGTCGGCTTCTGGAACAGTTGCTTCCGGAATTTATGGAAGGCACCTTCGAGGGCATTGAAGCCGACCTGGAAGAGGCTGCAGAGCTGCGTGAGATTACCCGGCTCAAGGACATGCGCTTCATTTTCCAGAGTCGCCAGCAACGAATGCTCCAGGATTTCCAGGCCCAGTTCCAGGCCAATCAGGCAACCCTTGAGCCCGCCGCCGAGTCCCGGGCCGGCAACAAGGAGTTGCACCTGCTGCAACAGCACGAGTTCGAAGACTGGCTGGACCTGCAGGCCATCGCTACCCGCGTAAACAAAGCAAATACCGGGGCCAACTTCCTGCTCAACCAGTTTCTCAACCAGATTTTCCGACAGGACGTCAACGATGACAACAATCCTCTGACGCCTCGGGCCCTGTGCGTCTGCCTGCAGTATATGGTCGATCATCTGGGCATTGCGCGGGAGCACCGCCTGACCATCTATCGCGCCTGGGAAAATGCTCTGGTCCGGGTCTGGCCCGCGGCCATCCGGTCACTGATCAATGACTGCAGACGAGCTGGCCTTGAGGCCATAGATATCACCGAGCTACCCGCAAACTGGTCACTCCGCGACCGGGAGCACGCAACGGACGACGCGGGTTCAGCGACGGCAGCCACAGAAGACTCATCCGAAGAAACTCCGGAAACCAATCACGCTAGGCCCGAGGCGTCCGGGTCGCCTTCGGTCGGTCGTTCCCTTTTTCAATTGATGGCCCTGGAGTCAAACCCCTCGTCTGAAGTTTCTGACTGGGAGGAGCCCAATCCAAGGCTTTCGGAAAACCTCCGCTCCCGGCGCCGGGAACTGCTGGACCGGTTGCACGGCGACGAGCCCGATATGGCGGGACTGCTTCGGGAACTGGCCAACTCGGACTCCGACCTTGCCAGCTCCCTGGATCACACGGCCGTTGAGAAGGCCAATCTGGTGGACCGACTGTTCGAGCCTCTGAAAACCCACGATGAACTCTCGGGCTCGCTTCGCCACCAACTGCAAAAGCTTCGACTACCCGTATTCGAAACGCTGGTTGAAACACCGGATTTTCTGAATGCCGGCGACCACCCGGCCCGGGATATCATCAATAACCTGATGCACATCTGTCTTGCCGAGAGAGCCTCAAGCAAGAAGCTGGAAGCAACGGTTGCCGATATCGTCGAGGAGCTGACAGAGATCGAGGTATCGGATCCGGACCTGATGGGAAGCCTGGGCGAACGCCTGAAACAGCTTGTCGAGCGTCAGGACCAATCGTTTCACCGCAACTCGGAACGGCTGGCAAAAACCCTGGAGGGCAAGGAGCGCCTGCGCCTTACCCGCAAGGAGGCAAGGCAGAGGCTGAACTCGCTCTTGAGCAACAGACAGGTTCCGAAGATTCTGATCCGCATTCTTCAGGCGGGCTGGGAGCAGTTGATCGTCCTGACCATGCTGAGAGAAGGTCCGGAAAGCCGGCATTGTGAAGAACTGCTTGATGTGGTTGCACAGCTCCAGGCCTGGCTTTCGCCTGCCGACACCTCCGAAGAGCTGGCATTTGAACGGGAGCTGGAGAGCAGCGTCATGCTGCAGTTCATTGAGCGGGAGCTGAAGACCGCCGGGGAAGTCTCGCGCGTAAGGCCGGTTATTGACGAGCTATCCGGAATTCTCGAGGGCAACGGGGAAGCAGAAACCACATGGGTTGATGAGTACGGTGACGCCGATGAAGCGCCGGCCCCGCTGCCACCGGAGCTTGAAGACAGTCGTTGGGCCTCAAGGGCAAAGGAGATTTCCGTAGGCGACTGGGTTGAGGTTCGTCTGGATACCGGCGAGACCCGCCGGTTGCGGCTGGTGTGGGGCAGCGAGGATTCACTCAGGTTTGTTTTTCTTTCGCCCAAAGGCATGAGCGAGGTCAGTTACGGGTTTCCCGAGTTTGTGCAGAAACTCGCTGAAGGCGAAGCCTGGCTGGTTGAGAGCGGAGACGTCCCATTCCTCGACCAAAGCCTGTTCAGCATCGTTGAAGATGTTTACCGGAAGCTCAATTTTCAGGCAACCCACGATGCCCTGACGGGGTGTATGCACCGCCATGACTTCGAGAAACAGGTTTCTCAGCTGATCAGCATCCTGCCGTCATCTGCTGAAGACCATGCCGCCGCCCTGATGGTTCTGGATATAGACGAGTTCAGTGTCATCAACGCCTCCTATGGCGCGGACGCCGGCGACGCCCTGTTGAGGCATGTCGCCGACACACTCCGTAAGCAGATCGAATCCCGATTCGCGGAGTCCCACGTTGGCCGGATCAGCGGCAATGAGTTTGCGGTGCTCATCAATAACATCAGTACAGAAGACTGCCTGGATTTTGCAGAGTCCCTGCGGCGCAACTTCGAGCAACATGTGTTCCGGCATGGGCAGGCGGAATATCGGGCAACCGTCAGCATCAGTATCCGGCCGGTAACCGGGGAGGGACAGTCACCTGGCGACCTTCTCAATCTTGCGAGCCTCTCGCTTAAAGCAGCCAAGAAGCTGGGCGGGAACCGGATTGAACTGGCCAGGGAAAACCGGGACCAGTCCCGGCTCGGCACCCCCCAATGGGTCACCGAAATAGACCGGACCATCCGTGATGGCAGCCTCTACCTTCGGGCCCAGCCCATCGTTGCCCTCGAACCGGAAGACGGCGAAGGCACGATGTATGAACTCTTGCTCGGCCTGAAAGACAGTGCTGGCAAGGAGATCTCGCCCCAGGGCTATATCGAGGCAGCCGAACAGTTCAAACGCAGCACACGGGTTGATTTGTGGGTCATTTCCGAGGTGCTGACGTGGATGCGCGATAATCCCGCAGCGCTCGCCAGGATTGCCACTCTGAACGTTAACCTGTCAGGCTCGTCGTTGAGCGATGACAGCTTCATGCTCGGCCTGGAATCCAATCTCAGGGCGAATCCGGAGCTGGCCCACAAGCTCTGCTTTGAAGTAACCGAGACCTCTGCCGTCGCCAACCTCCATTTTGCCTCGGATTTCATGCGCGAGATGAAGCGGCTGAACTGCCGGTTCGCACTGGATGATTTCGGCACCGGCCTGTCTTCCTATGCGTACCTCCAGAAACTGCCAGTGGACTTCGTGAAAATTGACGGCATATTTGTAAAGGACATGGCGACCAACCTCACGAACTACGCCATGGTGAGGTCGATCAACGAGCTCTGTCATTTTCTGGATCTTCAGACCATCGCCGAATATGTGGAAGACATGGAAATCATGGACACCCTGAAAGAGATCCAGGTGGACTACGCCCAGGGCTTTGCCATTGCCAAGCCGCGCAGGCTGGACAGCCTTGGAACCGTGAATTCCACTCCCCCGGTTTATGCCTACAAGAAATAGCTTTGCTTTTCCCCGTGGCAGGAGTACAGTGGGCCTCGTTGGAAAGATTTAGCAAAGCATTTCATCAATAAGACCGCTCAGCTGTAATAAGTAGCACGTCCTGTTTTTGATCACGCCAGTTTTTTGTTTCCGCATACCGCCGATCAGCCATCAACAAGATGACGTGACGGCACATTAAATGATTGAAATCAGGAAGAATACTATGTCTACAGTTACCGGCAACGTTAAGTTTTTCAACGAAGCAAAAGGTTTTGGCTTTATCACTCGCGAAAGCGGCCCGGACGTTTTTGTTCACTACAGCGCTATTCAGGGCGGCGGTTTCAAGACTCTGGCTGAAGGCCAGCAGGTCGAGTTCACCGTTACCCAGGGCCAGAAAGGTCCTCAGGCGGAAAACGTTGTCGCTCTGTAAATAACAGACGACACGTTCAGAAAAAGGCAGCTTCGGCTGCCTTTTTTCGTTGTTGCTCCCTGCCGAAACTACAGAATACCTTCCACCGGGATCGTCTCGGTATTTTTTATCTCCCGCAACGCAAAGTTCGAATTGACCTGGGCAATGCCCTGCAGGGTAAAGATTTTTTCGTTCAGGAACCTGTCGTAACTGGCCATATCCGGCACGATTACCCTGAGCACGAAATCGGCATTACCGGTCACCGCAAAGCACTGAAGCACCTCCGGATAACTGCTCACCTGCTGCTCAATCTCCGCCGTGCTGTCGATGTTGTGCCGCTGCAGTGACAGATTGACGAGCACGCACAGCCCCTGACCAATGCGTTCCGGATCCACTCTTGCGCTGTATCCCTGAATCACACCGCTTTCCTCAAGTGTGCGCACCCGGCGCCAGCAAGCAGCCGGTGACAAACCCACCTGTTCGGCCAGTAACTGGTTACTGATGCGCCCATCCTGCTGCAGCACCGATAGGATTTTCCGATCCAGCTTGTCCAGCTCCACCTGTTTCATTTGGTAACACCTGATTTTTATCAAAGGTTCTTTCTCTTTATTGTCTTTTATCAAACATCCTTTCGCAAACCCTGAAAACCTTCTTCCAATAAGCAAGCACCTTTTGCGGACTTCCCTCTAGAATTTTGGTCATAAAATCGACAAAAAGGAGGGCGCCATGTCCGCCGATACCCCACAACTCGACGATTACAAACTCGAAGACCGCTACCTGCGGGAATCCGGTCGGGTGTTCCTGACCGGCACACAGGCCCTGGTCCGAATTCCGTTGATGCAGGCTGCCCTGGATCGCAAGCAAGGCCTGAATACCGCCGGCCTGGTCAGTGGCTACCGTGGTTCCCCCCTCGGTGCGGTCGACCAGGCACTCTGGCAGGCGAAAGACCTGCTGGACGAGAACCGGATCGATTTTGTTCCCGCCATCAACGAGGATCTTGCCGCGACGATCATGCTGGGTACCCAGCAGGTAGAAACCGATGAAGACCGTCAGGTAGAGGGCGTATTCGGCCTCTGGTATGGCAAGGGCCCGGGCGTGGATCGCGCCGGCGACGCCCTGAAACATGGCACCACTTACGGATCCTCCCCCCATGGCGGTGTGCTGGTGGTAGCGGGCGACGACCATGGCTGCGTGTCATCGTCCATGCCCCACCAGTCCGATGTGGCATTCATGAGCTTCTTCATGCCCACCATCAACCCGGCCAACATCGCGGAATACCTGGAATTCGGTCTCTGGGGTTATGCCCTTTCCCGCTACAGTGGCTGCTGGGTCGGCTTCAAGGCCATATCGGAAACCGTGGAAAGCGCGGCTTCTGTGGAAATTCCGCCAGCACCGGATTTTGTCACTCCGGACGATTTCACCGCGCCGGAAAGCGGCCTTCATTACCGCTGGCCGGATCTGCCCGGCCCCCAGCTGGAAACCCGCATCGAACACAAGCTCGCGGCCGTTCAGGCCTTTGCCCGGGCCAACCGCATTGACCGGTGCCTGTTCGACAACAAGGAAGCCCGCTTTGGTATTGTCACCACCGGCAAGGGGCACCTTGACCTGCTGGAAGCCCTCGATCTGTTCGGTATTGACGAAGACAAGGCCCGGGACATGGGTCTGGATATCTACAAGGTGGGCATGGTCTGGCCCCTGGAGCGCCGCGGCATCCTGGACTTCGTGCACGGCAAGGAAGAAGTCCTCGTGATCGAGGAAAAGCGCGGCATTATCGAGAGCCAGATCAAGGAGTACATGTCCGAGCCGGACCGTCCCGGCGAGGTTCTGATTACCGGCAAACAGGATGAGCTGGGCCGCCCGCTGATCCCGTACGTTGGCGAATTGAGCCCCAAACTGGTTGCCGGCTTCCTCGCAGCCCGTCTTGGTCGCTTCTTCGAGGTGGACTTCAGCGAGCGCATGGCTGAAATCAGTGCCATGACCAACGCCCAGGATCCGGGCGGCGTTAAGCGTATGCCCTATTTCTGCTCGGGCTGCCCACACAACACCTCCACCAAGGTCCCGGAGGGGAGCAAGGCCCTGGCCGGCATTGGCTGTCACTTCATGGCGTCTTGGATGGGCCGGAACACCGAATCCCTCATCCAGATGGGTGGCGAAGGCGTCAACTGGATTGGCAAGAGCCGCTACACCGGCAACCCCCACGTGTTCCAGAACCTGGGTGAAGGCACGTATTTCCACTCCGGTTCCATGGCTATCCGTCAGGCGGTAGCTGCCGGCATCAATATTACCTACAAGATTCTGTTCAATGACGCCGTCGCCATGACCGGCGGTCAGCCCGTCGACGGGCAGATCACCGTCGACAGGATTGCCCAGCAAATGGCCGCAGAAGGGGTCAATCGGGTTGTTGTTCTCAGCGACGAGCCCGAGAAATACGATGGCCATCATGACCTGTTTCCCAAGGACGTCACCTTCCACGATCGGTCCGAGCTCGACCAGGTGCAGCGGGAATTGCGTGATATCCCCGGCTGTACCGTACTGATCTACGACCAGACCTGTGCCGCCGAGAAACGCCGCCGTCGCAAGCGCAAGCAGTTCCCGGATCCGGCCAAGCGGGCCTTTATCAACCATCACGTGTGTGAAGGCTGTGGCGACTGCTCGGTGCAGTCCAACTGCCTCTCGGTGGTTCCCCGCAAGACGGAGCTGGGACGCAAGCGGAAGATCGACCAGTCATCCTGCAACAAGGACTTTTCCTGCGTTAACGGTTTCTGCCCAAGCTTCGTGACCATCGAAGGCGGCCAGCTGCGCAAATCCCGCGGCGTTGACACCGGCTCCGTACTCACCCGCAAGCTGGCTGATATTCCAGCTCCCAAATTGCCGGAAATGACCGGCTCCTATGATCTGCTGGTGGGCGGCGTTGGCGGTACGGGCGTGGTGACGGTTGGCCAGCTGATCACCATGGCGGCCCACCTGGAGTCGCGCGGCGCCTCGGTACTGGATTTCATGGGCTTCGCCCAGAAAGGCGGCACGGTGCTGAGCTACGTTCGTATGGCACCGTCCCCGGACAAGCTCCATCAGGTTCGGATCAGCAATGGCCAGGCCGATGCGGTCATCGCCTGCGATCTGGTCGTAGCGTCTTCCCAGAAGGCCCTGAGCGTTCTCCGGCCGAACCACACCCGGATCGTTGCCAACGAAGCGGAACTGCCTACTGCCGACTACGTGCTCTTCCGCGACGCCGATATGAAGGCCGACAAGCGCCTTGGGCTACTGAAGAATGCCGTGGGCGAGGATCATTTTGATCAGCTGGACGCCAATGGCATCGCCGAAAAGCTAATGGGCGATACCGTGTTCTCCAACGTGATGATGCTCGGTTTTGCCTGGCAGAAAGGCCTGCTGCCCCTGTCCGAAGCGGCTTTGATGAAAGCGATTGAGCTGAACGGCGTCGCCATCGACAGGAACAAGGAAGCCTTCGGCTGGGGACGGTTGTCGGCCGTGGATCCGAGCGCAGTCACGGATCTGCTGGACGACAGTAATGCTCAGGTTGTTGAGGTCAAACCCGAACCAACCCTGGACGAGCTCATCAACACCCGTCACAAGCATCTGGTCAACTATCAGAACCAGCGCTGGGCCGACCAATACCGGGATGCAGTTGCAGGGGTCCGGAAGTCTGAGGAGTCCCTCGGTGAAACCAACCTGCTGCTGACGCGTGCAGTAGCCCAGCAGCTGTACCGGTTCATGGCCTACAAGGACGAATACGAAGTCGCTCGACTGTTTGCCGAAACCGACTTCATGAAAGAGGTGAATGAAACCTTCGAGGGTGACTTCAAAGTCCACTTCCATCTGGCCCCTCCCCTGCTTAGCGGCGAGACCGATGCTCAGGGTCGCCCGAAAAAACGCCGGTTCGGCCCCTGGATTTTCCGGGCCTTCCGGCTGCTGGCGAAACTTCGCGGCCTGCGCGGAACCGCAATCGATCCGTTCCGCTATTCTGCCGACCGCAAGCTGGATCGGGCCATGCTGAAGGATTATCAGAGCCTGGTAGACCGGATCGGTCGTGAGCTCAACGCCAGCAACCACGAAACCTTCCTGCAGCTTGCCGAGCTGCCTGCCGATGTCCGCGGGTACGGCCCTGTGCGGGAGCAAGCGGCAGAAAGCATTCGTGAAAAGCAGACGCAACTGATCAAGGCGCTGGATACCGGTCGCCCGACGTTGATTCGCACCCAACAGGCTAACGAGGAGGCCAATCATGTTTGAAGCACTCCAGCCCCTGCCCCAGGATCCGATCCTGCAGTTGATGCAGACCTTCCGTGAAGACGATCGACCGGACAAAGTGGATCTGGGCATCGGTGTCTATAAGGATGACGCCGGCAATACGCCTATCATGGCCGCCGTGCACGAAGCCGAGCGTCGCCTTCTTGATGGCGAAACCACGAAGAGCTACGTGGGCCCTGCCGGTTCCACCGGCTTCAACAGCGCCATGGCGGAGCTGATCCTGGGCAGCAACAGCCCACTGGTCCGCGACGGTCGCGTATCGGTCATCCAGACACCGGGCGGCTGCGGCGCCCTGCGTATGGCGGCCGAGTTTCTGCGTCTGTGCAAAGCCGATACAAAAGTCTGGGTCAGCACGCCCACCTGGGCGAACCACTTGCCGTTGCTCGGTGGCGCCGGCCTGACTATTCGCGAATATCCGTACCTCAATCCAGAGACCCTGCAGGTAGACTTCGGCGCCATGCTGGAATCCCTGGAACGGGCGGATGCGGGCGACGTGGTGTTGCTGCACGGGTGCTGCCACAACCCCTCGGGCGCGGACCTGAGCCTGGCCCAGTGGCAGGAAGTGACCAGCCTGATCCAGCGCAAAGGCCTGCTGCCCTTCGTGGACATGGCCTATCAGGGCCTTGGCGAAGGCCTGGACGCGGATGCAGCTGGCCTGAGGCACCTGGCCAGTGCGGTACCTGAAATGCTGATCGCAGCCTCGTGCTCCAAGAACTTTGGCCTCTACCGGGAGCGCACCGGCGCCCTCGCCCTGGTTTCGGAAACCGCAACCGTGAATGCCGCCGCCACCAGCCAGCTGCTGAGCGTCATCCGGTCGCATTACTCAATGCCACCGGCCCACGGCGCCTCAATAGTGGAGACCATCCTTGGCGATGACGACCTGCGAGCCCAGTGGCAACAGGAGCTAAACGGTATGTGTGAGCGCATCCTGCATCTGCGCCACGCTTTTGCCGGCGCGCTTTCACCGGTCGGCGACTTCGAATTCATCGCCCGTCAGCGAGGCATGTTCTCGTTCCTCGGCATCAGTCCGGAGCAGGTGGGCCGGTTACGGAAGGAACACGGCATCTACATGCTGGAAAGCAGCCGCGTAAACGTTGCCGGTTTGAACGACCACGTCTTGCCACAAGTCGCTTCCGCCCTGCGCGAGGTGCTCGGCAAGTAAATACTTTTTCGACAACAACCAATCAATCCGACAAAAACAATTAGCCGGAGAGAAGAATGAGTGAGAGTACCCAACCACACCAGCAGGCCAATAACCTCTGGTCCTCACGGATGGCCTTTATCCTGGCTGCGGCTGGTTCAGCCGTTGGCCTCGGGAACATCTGGAAGTTTCCGTACATTACTGGCGAGAACGGCGGCGGCGCCTTCGTTCTGATCTACCTGGCCTGTATCTTCCTGATCGGCGTGCCGGTACTGATTGCCGAAACCATGATTGGTCGGCGCGGCGGTCAGAGCCCTGTGGCCACCATGCGCACCCTGACCAAAAGTGAAGGCACAGCCAGGGGCTGGAGAGCCATCGGCTGGAACGGGGTAATTGCATCCTTCCTGGTGCTTTCTTTTTACGCCGTGATTGGCGGCTGGGCCCTGGTCTATATCGGCAAGGCCGCAACCGGGCTGTTTACCGGAGCAGATGCCGAAGCCATCGGCGGCCAGTTCGGCGGGCTCCTTGCCAACCCCTGGGAACTGCTGATGTGGCACTCGGTGTTCATGGTGATTGTGGTGTTCATCGTTGGCAGGGGCATTCGCTCGGGGCTTGAGAAAGCTGTGAATATGCTGATGCCTCTGTTGTTCGTGCTGTTGGTTGCCATGGTGATCTATGCCATGAACAGCGGCAGCTTTGGCCGGGCCGTGAGTTTCATGTTCTCGCCGGATTTCAGCAAACTGACAACGGCGGGGGTTCTGACTGCCCTGGGGCACGCCGCCTTTACGCTCAGTATCGGTATTGGTGTTCTGATGGCCTATGGCTCCTACCTGCCAAAAACCGTAAACATTGCGCGGACCGCCATGACCATTGCCGTCGTGGACACCAGCGTTGCGCTTCTCGCGGGGCTGGCCATCTTTCCCCTGGTATTTGCCAATGGCCTTGAGCCAGGGGCAGGGCCCGGCCTGATCTTCGTGACCCTGCCATTGGCCTTTGGCCAGATGAGTGGTGGTGCGCTGTTCGGCACCATTTTCTTCGCTTTGCTACTGGTGGCAGCCATCACCTCGGCCATTTCCATGCTGGAACCGGTGGTCGAATGGCTGGAAGAACACAAAGGCGTGAGTCGAGCGAAAAGCGCCATTGGTGGCGGGCTCGCCATCTGGTTTATCGGTATCGGTACCGTGTTGTCCTTCAACGTCTGGGAAAGTGTGCACCCGCTTGGCTTTATTCCGTTCTTCGAGGGCAAGACGGTCTTCGACCTGCTCGACTTCCTCGTCTCCAACCTGATGATGCCTCTCGGCGGACTCGCCATTGCGCTGTTTGCCGGATGGGCGATGAAACGTGAGAGTCTGCCGGCCGATATTAGTCTGCAAGGAAGCAGCTATAAGGCATTCATGTTCGTACTCCGGTATCTGACGCCTGCCGGTATCGCCGTGGTTTTCCTGTACAACCTGTTGTAAGGGCATCCCGGCTTCTCCAACCGCAAAAGCCCGGTGAACTTCACCGGGCTTTTTTTTGACATACCCAACAGGGCACTGCCAATCTGAATTCAGGACAACAGACCCAAGTCTGTATCGCGTGCGGAAAAGGAGAACTCTTATGTACAGCAAGATCCTCGTTCCGGTCGACCTCGCCCATACCGATAAAATGGTGAAGGTGCTCAATACCTCCATTGATATTGCCAAGCATTACAACGCCACCCTGTGCTACGTCACCGTCACCAACAGCACCCCGGGAGCGGCCGCGCACAACCCGAAAGAACTCGCAGAGAAACTGAGGGTGTTTGCGGAGGAGCAGGGAAAATCCCACGGGATCAATACCGACAGCATGGTGATTGAATCTGCTGATACCGCCGTGGAGCTTGAAGACAAGTTGCTTGAGGCGATCAAAACAACCGGGACAGATCTGGTAGTGATGGCTTCACATCCGCCGGGGATTGGCGACCGGCTACACATTCTCCATTCGAACGGCGCCAATATCGTTAAACACAGCGATATTTCGGTTTTCGTCGTTCGGTAAAGATAACAGGGCATCCGAGACACTATTCCGGATGCCCGGTTGCGTCATGCTTTGGAAATTCAATTCCCGTTACCCTGGCAATGAAAAAGGGAAAGTAATCCTCCGTGGCAAAGAAGTTCCCGGCTTCCACGTGGGTCGGCAATACAAAGCCTTCGAACTCCCGAAACTCTGACAGGTAGCCGCCAAAGGGCTGCAAGCGATGGACTTTTTCCGCATTCGCATTGGTCCACCGGTCAAAACTCACCTGGAGCGGCCGGCCATCGTCGGCAACGACAACATCCACTGCCTGTTCCATGCCCTCATGACGAACAACCACCCTGGCCGTGTTTATATCGACCAGCTTCCAGGAAACGCCGGGCCCCGGCAGCAGGGCGGCCGGCGTCCAGAAAACCGCCTCTGCCACATAACGGCCGAATGCCGAACGGGCATGATCCGCATCACCACCAGCCCGGGCAACAGGGAATAGGCCCATCAGCCAGAACCGCGTCCATTGGTCAGTGTCCGAGCCGGAAATCCCGAGCAGGCCTCTGTGGGCGCTCATTTTCCAGATAAACCCTTCCGGCATGGCCAGCACCTGGGTGGCCTGCATGTGCACGTAGTCGGGCGACTCCCGATTGCCCATACCGAATTTTCCGTTCATAGAGATACGGGCCACGGTATAGAGTGGGGTACCAGGCTGAATGGTGTAACGGAAATACCGCTGGGCTGGCTCCGGCAAACCCTCAAGAAGAGCAAGATCAAAGCGCTCCGGGGCAGCCGGCTGCAGCGTTGCCAATCCGGTAATGACAGCCCGGTCTGCGGTGTGGTCAGACTGACGCCAAAACCAGAGGGCGACGGTGACTGCAACCACCAGAATCAACAGGATCAGGAAAAAGATTTTCATGTAAGCTATGCTCCGTAGCAGTCATTGTCCCTGCCCTGCCCGAATCCGGCCTTGTTCCAGATCAACGAACGTGGCTGCCCGACTCACTGTCAGCCTGAAAGGTTTTATGAAAGTACCAAAAAGATTACAACCACTTGTCGATGACGGCATGGTGGACGAAGTGCTCTACCAGCTCATGAGTGGCAAGGAAGCCCAGGTTTATGTTGTGCGCTGCGGAGACCAGACGCGCTGTGCCAAGGTCTTCAAGGAAGCGACAAAGCGGAGTTTCAAGCAGGCGGTGGAATACCAGGAAGGGCGAAAGGTCCGGAACAGCCGTCGAGCCCGGGCCATGAGCAAGAAGACAAAGTACGGCCAGAAGGAACAGGAAGATGCCTGGCTCAACGCCGAGGTGGATGCCCTCTACCGGCTTGCCGCCGCCGGTGTCCGGGTTCCCGAACCTCTGGGCTTCGTGGACGGTGTACTGCTGATGGAGCTGGTGGCGGATGAAGATGGCAAGGCCGCGCCCAGGCTGGATGATGTCACCCTGTCTCCGGAACAGGCCCGCGACTTCCACGGCCAAGTCATCCGAGAGGTTGTCCGTATGTTGAGCGCCGGTCTGATCCATGGGGATCTGTCGGAATTCAACGTGCTGGTCGATGCCCGCGGTCCTGTCATTATTGATCTTCCCCAGGCCGTCAATGCGTCCGGCAATAACAACGCGGAACGCATGTTGGAGCGCGACGTCGACAATATGCGCCGCTATTTCGGACGCTTCGCGCCAGAACTGCTGAACACCGATTATGGCAAGGAGATCTGGGCGCTCTACGAGTCCGGCGACCTGCACCCGGACAGCAAGCTCACGGGCTGCTTCCAGCACGATGACACCGCTGCCAACGTCGACGAACTGATGGAAATCATCGATGCGGCAAAAGAGGAAGAGTGGGAGCGACAGGAACGGATGAGGGACGCCGAGGAGGACTGACGCCTTAACCGGTGCTGGTCAGCCGGCAGACGTGGTTCTCTCTTCGCTGATCATTACTGACATCAACTGCTGTTCCTTCGGCCCGGGTAGAACCCCCGTTAACGTGGCTTCGATAACCGGCTCACCGTGCTGATTCGAGAGCACCGCTTCGGCCCGGGCCCGATTCCTTGCATCCACTTCGGTGATGGTGAATACACAGGTGACGGTATCGCCGAAATACACTGGCCGGCGGAAGCGAAAATTCATCCCGGAAGCCAGCCAGCCAATCTGCCCACCCACTTCCGTGATCATCCCGCCAACCAGCAAGCCATGGCAGATCTTTCCCTGCAGGTTCTTGGCCTGGGCAAACTCATCGCTGTAGTGAACCGGATTCTGATCGCGGCTGATTTCGCCAAAGGACAGAGTCTCATCCTCGGTGAACGTTCGTACCAGGGTAAACGAATCGCCGGCTTTCAGGCCGGCAATGGCTCTCTTTCGAATATCAGACATGGTATCGGTCCCCGATCGCTCAGCCTTACAGGTACCGACCGCCAGACCCTATGGCGACCACAATCAGGCCGAGAATCAGATTGATTCCGACCAGACGGCGAATCTTTCCCACCTGAACACCACCAGCCTGCGGATCCTTGTCTGCAACCGCCTGCTTGAGCCGTCGGAAAGGCGCAAAATACACGTGAAAGTAAAGCAGCATCATAACTAGCCCGAGCGTCTGCATGGCATGAATGTGCCAGCCAGCACCGGCCATACCGCCAAACACACTGAAAATCATCCAGTAGCCGGTAACCAGGAGCAGCACAACCGCGAGCCAGACCCAGTGGAAGAACCGTTCAAGCGTCTTCGACCAAAGATGGCCACGCTGGGAGGCCTCTACCACCTCAACCACGGCCGGACGCATCGCCATGTAGGCGAAGAACATACCGCCAACCCAGATAACCGCGGACAGAACATGCAGTGCAATTGCCAGACTCATAAACCTACCCCTTGCTTTGGCTTCAGATGGTTTCCAGTTCTACCCGGTTACGGCCGCCCGTTTTACCGCGGTAAAGCGCTTCATCAGCCCTGCTGACCGCGGCACTCAGGTCTTCGCCAGTTCGCAGCTCACTTACCCCGATGCTGATCGTAACATCGATATCACCGCCGATAACTGCGCGCCAGTCCCTTGCCAAAAACGCCTTTCGTATCCGCTCCGCGCTTGCTTGCGCTTTATCAGCATTCGTATCCGGAAGAATGACCAGAAACTCCTCACCACCCCATCGACCTATCAGATCCTGAGCCCTTAATTCTTCCCGGATCACATCGGCAACACAGCCGAGTACCCTGTCACCGGTTTCATGTCCGAAGGCATCATTGATCGACTTAAAATGATCGACATCTAGCAGGAGGAAACCGACCGGGTGTCCGCTGCGCCGGAACCGCGATACCTCTTTTTCAGCCAGGTAGGTCATATGACGGCGATTGAAAAGCCCGGTTAATGAGTCCGTTGTTGCCATTTCGCGAAGCTTGCGCTGTGCCGAAACAACCATGCTGAGGTAATAGGAAGCCAGGTAACTGAACATTGCAAAGACCACGCTCAGATTGAACAGATGGACTATGTTCAGGGCTGTCTGCGGAATTGGCTGCAACGGTTCGATGTACCACATCAAGGCATCGAGCGCGACGTAGTATCCCCAGAGAGTGAGTAGCGCATAAACCGCCCATCTTCGGGACGCGGAAACGCAGATCGCCGGTATGAACATCAGAAGGTAATAATGGAAACCGCTCTCCCAGCCGATAAGAACGGTACCGAGGCCGGCGTGCCCGAGCACTTCCGCCCAGATCAGTACGACCGCAATCTTGTTTTTATGGTATTTGAGTGCGTAGTAGGCGCCGGCATACATGGCCACGCTAACCACGTTGATCCATGCCAGAACCGGCGAACCCAATGCATGAAAAAGAAAGAAAAAGATGACATCTACAGTTCCGGCTATCTGGGCACATCGCATGGCCAAACGCCAGAACTGGGGCCTGCGCTCCCGCTCAGGCTCATAATTCATTGGAGCACTCGCACTTTTCATCGACAGCAGAATTCCTTTTTTAGGTAACAAGAGTACTCGTTAAAACAGAATCCTGCCTCACTCCAATGCAAACAAATGAAAATGTTTTCAGGATCACCACGGCAGCTCGTCGCCGTTGCTGTGCCAGAACGACCCGGTATTCTCCAAGGTGAGGCCATCAATCCGCTCTGCCAGGCCTTTTGCCGATTCTTCCGGAGTAATCAACCCACCAAAATTCACCATTCGGGTCTGAACATAACCCGGGTGCAGCTGGGCCACCGCGATACCCCTCGGTTTCAGATCCATCGCGAGGGACTTGCCAAAGGCATTCAACGCCGCCTTTGAAGCACGGTACCCATAGCGGCCGCCAGAGTCGTTGTCGGCGATAGAGCCCATGCGGCTGGTGATGTTGGCAATTTTTCCTCCGGAGGGGATTTTTTCAAACAGGGCTTCAGCAATTTTCAGTGGAGCGTAGGCGTTGATTTCCATCTGCGTACGAATGGAATCAAAATCGATACTCCCCAGTTTCTCGTCCTGCAGCAGACCGGCATTGTTGATCAGCAGATCAATGGACTGGCCCTCAAGACCGGCCAAGAGCCTTGCCACACCCTCATTGGTCGTCACGTCGACACTGTCGATGATCCTCGCCGCAACCTCTTCCAGCTCCGGCGAGGCCTCCCGGCACACGCCGATCACCGAGCAGCCGCGGCCTGCATAGAGCCGGGCGAGCTCCAGACCAATGCCCCGGTTTGCCCCGGTGATTACAACAGTGGAATTATCGGACATATCAGCCTCCTCAACGATCAATACGGTTCATGCAGCTTCACATCCCCTGCACTGTAGAACAACCAGCAATACGGGCCCTGACTGCGTGCAGATCCAATTTTTCTGTAAGATACGGGGTAATTCAATCAATGGTCGCCGGGAGCAGCATGTCAGCAGCACTTGTTTTCGCAGTCTTCGCAGTGACCCTGATCACGGCAACCGTATTCTACCTCTTCTTCTACCGCGCCTGGCGGAGGGAACGGGAACTGAGAGCCCCCTTTCCAACATCCTGGCGCGAGCATCTTGCTGCGAACGTGCCGCTTTACCGACGGCTTCCTGAAGCCCTCAAGCAAATCTTGGAGCAACGGGTCCAGCTTTTTCTCTCCGAGAAGGAATTCTATGGCTGTGACGGCTTTGAGGTGGACGACGCGGTGAGAGTGACCATTGCCGGCCACGCTTGTTTGCTGATTCTTGCCCGCCCCTATTCAGATTTTGACGAGGTAAGCAGCATTCTGGTCTATCCCGATGCCTATCACGTCAGAGACATTGAAAGCGATGGCATGATTGTCAGCGAAAGTAATGAAATACGGGCCGGCGAGGCCTCAAGCAGGGGCCAGGTGGTGCTGGCCTGGAGAGAATGTCAGGAGGCCGCCCGGAACCCGCACAGCGGCCATAACGTCATGCTCCATGAGTTTGCACACCAGCTGGACTACCTGGACGGCACCGCAGACGGGGCACCGCCGCTGAGTGGAGAGCAGGCCCGGCACTGGCAAAGTTCCATGACGACGGCCTACGAAGACCTCAGGCATTCCCTCCGGCACCACCATAGATCCTGGCTTGATCCGTACGGCGCTACCGAACCGGCAGAATTTTTCGCAGTGCTGACCGAGGCATTTTTCCAGCAGCCGCGCCATCTCAAGCGAGAACAGCCCGAGGTCTACAAGGCCCTGCAAGGGTATTACCGGCTCGATCCAACGGCTTTCTGGGAGGATGCATGACAGTTGTGGCAAATCAATGCGTGGTCCACTATGTAGGAAAGCGGATCAGTTGGTGGAGGTTTACATGCCAGCCATAGGATGGATATTCATAGTTGTTGCCCTTGCCTTGATCGTGGGCAGCCTGATGATACTGCGTGACAATGCCCACAGCATGAAAATCTCCGATGAAAAGATGAAGAAAATCCAGGCCCGGAAGGCGGAGATCGAAGCCGAGGAGAGCGCCGAAGACAGAGAGTGGTAGGTTTGGGGGCAGCCGCAAAGACTGCCCCGGGCAGGTTCGATCAGTGTCCGCTGTGGTCCATACTTTTGCCCGAGTGATCCATGCTCTCGCTTTTCATCATCTCGCCATCCAGCGACTCGACATTCAGCTCAACCTGCATTTCGTTGGCACCCTCAAAAGTCAGGGTCAAGGGAATGCTCTCACCCTCGCGCAACGGACTTTTCAGTTTCTCCAGCATCAGGTGAAAGCTGTGGGGCTTCAACTCCACGGTGGTACCTGCCGGTATGGCGAGCCCGCCCTTGACCGGTGCCATTCGCATTACACCATCGTGCATGCTGGTCTCATGGATCGATACGTTACCTGCCCTCGGGGTTGCGGCCCCAACCAGGGTGATATCACTGCTGCCGTTGTTGGAGATACTCATGTAACCCACGCCCATGGGCGTGCCAGGCGGTGTAGGCCGACTCCAGGGATGATCGACCGTGACCGGGCCATGGCTGTAATCATGGGCAAATGCTGTCGGGGCAACCAGGGCCAGTGCCAGCACAAACACGCTCAGGCAATACTTCATGTCCAGTGTTCCTTGTCGATGGTTCAAAACCAAAGGATAGAAAGGGTAGGTCCCGGATCCAAGCTTTTCAGTGCGACGAATGGTCGCAGACCGGGTCAATGCCCGATGGCGAGAGCCGGGTTCGCTTTCAGTCTGTCCAGGGTCTCCGGACGACTGAAGTAATAACCCTGAAAACGTCGACAGCCCATCTCGACCAGGGCGCTGGCCTGGGCCTCCTCTTCAACACCCTCGGCAACCAGCTCCATGTTATGGCTCCGGGCAATGGCAATAATACTCCGGATCATGTTCGCGGCTTTTTCGTCTTCCAGAATGGTGTCGACAAAGCTCTTGTCGATTTTCAACTCGTCAAGCGGCAGCTTGCGCAAAAGACTGAGCGAGGAGTAACCCGTTCCGAAATCGTCCATCGAGATCCGTATTCCTTTCTCTCGCAATCGTTCGATCGTTTTCAGCACTCTCTCAAAGTCACTCATGAACAGGCTCTCGGTGATCTCAAGAACCAGCTCTCCAGGCGACACACGGTGCATTGCCAGAACCTCAAGCACTGTTTCAACAAAGTCTGGCTGGCGAAACTGGATAACAGAGATGTTGATAGACAGGTCCACGGAACCGCCAACCTCGTTACGAAACAGGCTGTATTCCCGGATACTGGTTTCAAGCACAAAGCGCCCGAGCGGAACCATCAGCCCGCTTTTCTCAGCGACCTCGACAAATTCCGCGGGCGAAACAAAGCCGAGCTCCTCATCCTGCCAGCGAACAAGCGCTTCCAGCCCGACCGCTTTTCCGGTCTGATCTACCTGAGGCTGGTAGACCATGTACAGTGAGCCCGATGCCAGGCCATACCTGAGACGCTGCTCGACCGACAGCCTGCGAAGATAGGCCATTTCCATCTCGCTGCGGTAAATGCAGACGTCGTTCCGGCTCTGTTTGGCCTCGTACAGCGCAAGATGGGCACTTCGAATCAGCTTGCTGAGGGAATCTCCGTCATTCGGAAAGCAGGCCACACCAATACTCGCCGTTACCTGCAACCTCAGTCGGCCCACCTCGAAGGTGCGGGACAGGTTGCCGGCCAGCGACACACAGGCTTTTTCAACATCGTCGAGATTGGTGTTCGGGGTCACAATGGCGTACTCGTCGCCACCGAGCCGGGCAAGATCGTCCCGGCTTTCAACCAGTTCGGCGAGCCGACGACCGAACTCCAGAAGGGTTTCATCGCCTGTCTCCAGCCCAAACCGGTCATTGATGCCTTTAAAGTTATCAATGTTGATCACAATGAGGCAGAACGGTTTTCTATCCGGAACCAGGTTGTCGAGGCGGTCCAGCAGCCCATTGCGATTCAACAGCCCGGTCAAATCATCGTGCCGTGAGAGGTAAGAAAGCTCCAGACGCCGCTTCTTCTCGGCGTTGTCGATAATCCGGAACCCCTTGTAGAAAACAATCCCGAAAACCAGGAAAGTCAGCAGATACTGCAACAGGGATTGGAGAAATTCCCGGTAAAGCGGAGCGAACCGGGTTTCCGAGATGGACCACAACTGGTAACGGGCGTTGAAGACAGCAGCCGTCAGATAATCCTCACCCTGGCGTCGGGTTCGGATAACCACCGAATCACTGCCCTGCATGACCTCCTCTACGCTCTTGCCGAGCTCCTTTTCAAACGCTGCCCGATTTATCTCCCTCTGGTCCATCGGCACCCGGATTTGCGAATACTGTTGCGGGCCAATGCCGTCAGCCGACATGAACTGAACATAACCATCGGTTTCCCGGAACAGCATTACGGTGTCAGAGTCGCCGTCATGCAGTGTCTTGCCGAAAACCGAACCACGGCCATCAAGCCGCATGCCGGCTGTCATGACGGCAACGACTTCCCCACTCGGGGACCGTATCGCTTTCCGGATCGGTATAACCCACGCGCCCAGGGCGTCTACGAAATAGGTCCGGCCCACGACCATTGCATCGGAAGACAGTGCTCCCAGGAAACTGTCACGGGTCTCGGGATCGGTTCTCAGATTTGGAAGAGTCGACAGATCAAGGTTGGTGCTGACACGAACCAGCGTGCCGTCCGGCCTGGCCAATCCAAAGCCCACGAGCATGGGGTTGGCGGCGAGGATGCTGTCGAGCAAGGGGATCTGTCGACTGCCTGACAGGAGGTTGTCCTGATTGAGCAACTCGCGGCCAATTACATCGAGAACCAGCTCCTGGGTTCGCAGGATACTGTCGACAGACTGAGCAACCAGCTCGACACGGGCGGTCTGGTAAAGCTTCTCGTCCGAAATAAGGCCCTGCCAACGAAAGAACAGAACGGTACTGAGGAGCAACACGCCACCGAGGAGGATAAGAGCGAAGAGTGTCCAAAGATTGCGTTTGAGAATTGCCAAAAGCAGTTCCAGAAATTCAGGAGGTTGAACAACGGCTTCGCGTCAGTATACGGGAGAGCCTGAAAAGCGCATTACTATTTACCACTAATTTGTAGGCTGTTAATTCCCATGGAACTAAATGCGTCGATTCGTGACAACAGAGTAATTCCGCGTCCATCACCGATCAGGGTATCGGGTGTACTATTCTGAAAAGCTGAACGGCTGTCGATCTTACAGGAGTGTGTTTATGAACGTGATGTCTGTACTGAACCAGGTAATGAAGCAGGCTCAGGGTGGCCAGTCCCAGGGTAGTGGCATGGACGTCAACAAAATGATGAACAGCCTTGGCAGTCAACTCAAGGGCAGCCAGGGATCCGGTTCAGGCATCGACGTAAAGAGCCTGCTGGGCGGCGGAGCCCTCGGCATGATGCTGGGTTCCAAGCGCGGCCGAAAGATGGGCGGCAAAGCCCTCAAATACGGTGCCCTTGCAGGCGTGGGTGTCCTTGCCTGGAAAGCCTATCAGAACTATCAGACCAACAGTCAGAGCCCGGCGCAACCGGCATTGGCACAGCAGGGCCAGCCACTGGAGCAACTGCAGGGCCAGGCGCAGGAACAACGGGGACTTGAAATACTCCAGGCCATGATCATGGCAGCCCGCGCTGACGGCCACATAGACGCCAACGAACGCGCGCTGCTTACCCAGGAGATTGAAAAACTGGGGCCAGATGACGAACTTCACGCCTGGATTCAGCAGCAGTTCGACGCCCCGCTGGACGCCACTGCCCTGGCACGCAATGCCGACTCGCCCCAGGCCAGCCGGGAAATCTACATCGTCAGCGCGGTCATGATCGACGAACAGAACCCCATGGAGCGGGCCTGGCTGGATCAACTCGCCAGCGCCCTCCAGCTCGACCCGGGTCTTGCCAGGGAACTGGAACAACAGATCCAGAGTGCAACAGCGGGGTAGCCGTCAGGCTTTCTTGACGAACTCCGATTTCAGTTTCATGGCACCAATACCGTCGATCTTGCAGTCGATATCATGATCGCCGTCTACCAGGCGGATATTCTTCACCTTGGTGCCAACTTTGACCACGGAACTGGAGCCCTTTACCTTCAGATCCTTAATGACCGTAACCGTATCACCATCCTGAAGCTCATTGCCGTTGGCGTCGCGAATCATCTTCGCGGCGTCAGCCGCCGCAGCCTCCGCCTCAGACCACTCATGCCCGCACTCGGGACATACCAGTTGAACGCCGTCCTCATAGGTGTATTCAGAACTGCACTGGGGGCATGGCGGAAGCTGCGACATTATCATTTCCTGTTAATTGAATGGGCGCAGGATTATACCATCAACGCCCGGGCGACACCCTCGCCAGAACCGTCGGATCTTCCGACAGGGGCAAGGCGATGATGGCGCCCTCGTTTGACGACGGAAAAATCCCGGTCAGGCTAGTAATATTCACCTGATGCGAAACCATGATGACCGGTTCACCTTCCTCCAACTGATTGACCAGAGTAATCGTCTGCCGTGTCTGAGTCGGCCCGTCACCACGATTCCGGAAAAACGAATTCAGCGACGGCCACTCGGTCACCTCACCCATGTCCATTCCGGTAGCGGTATCCATACAGCGACACCACTGACTGCTGAACACCCGCGCCTCGGTAATACCATGGTCTGCCAGAAACGGCTTCCACGCCCGAGCCTGCTCCCGGCCGGTATCGTTCAAATTTCGCTGCGTGCTGCAATCGTTAATATCAAAGTTACCCGGATCCCCAGTCCCCGGCGCCAACGCGTGGCGCAGCATCAGAACAGCCCGTCCGTCTCGCAGGGCGTCCCAGGCTTCTTCGTTGTTATCGGCAGCGGAAACGCTGAAACACAGAGCCACCGACAGAAAAACGGTTAGAAGAAATCGACCACGCATAGTTGCTACCTCCCGAAAAGATCCAAGCTCGTTGTAGGATTCGCGGACAAACTGACCATGCCCGATCGAGGCATTGGGAGCCCCCTTCCAAAAATGTTGAAGGCCAGGGATGGCCTGAAACAAGCGCACATGGACGTGCTCGTAGCGGTTTTTGGAAGGGGGCTCTCAATGCCTCCAGCACCAAGTTCCAAGGCTACTGAAGAGATACGCGGACAACATCTATCAGGCTCATATCAACAAAAGGTAGACTCTCGAGAGAACCAAGCAAACAAAAGGAACCACCATGCCAATCTGGGTCGACGCCGACGCCTGCCCCGTCCCAATCCGGGAAATCATCTGCCGCGCCGCCACCCGCTGGCAAATCGACACCACCTTCATCGCCAACCACACCATCACCCTGCCACCGAGCCCTTACATCAAGCGCCGACAGGTCCCCCAGGGCTTTGATGTGGCCGACAACGAAATCATGGACCAGATGCACGAAGGCGATCTCGTGATCACGCAGGACATACCCCTGGCCGCCGAAGCCATTGAAAAAGGCGCCGACGTATTCAATCCCCGCGGCCAGGCCTTCACCAAAGAGAATATTCGCCAGCGCCTGGCCATGCGCAATTTTATGGAAGAAATGCGCAATGCCGGCCAGGTCACCGGAGGCCCCGCCCCTTTCAGCCAGACCGACCGCAAGGAATTTGCCGACAAGCTTGACCGCTGGCTGCAAAGAAACAAACGCAGTTGATAATGATTCTATTTTAAAACCCGGGCAGATCCGCTACCCTTCCCGCCTTATTATTTGCAGGCTCAACGCGGGCCTGCCTGATTCAAGGGAGAGAAGCGGAGTATGTCCTCACACAGCCACCAAACCACCAGCAGCTTTGCTGCCCTGGCCCGCCTGCTGAGATACGCCCGGGGATATCGCCGACAGATCATCGCCGCCACCACCTGCTCGATCATCAACAAACTCTTTGATATTGCCCCAGAAATCCTGATCGGTGTCGCTATTGATGTGGTCGTCAACCAGGAAGAGAGCTTTGTGGCTGGCCTCGGTTTTGAAACCGCCCAGGAGCAAATCACCATTCTGGCCGTACTCACCTTTTTCATCTGGGCCGGCGAATCCCTGTTCGAATATCTGTTCCAGATCCTGTGGCGCAACCTCGCCCAGCGTTTGCAGTCGGACCTCCGGCAGGATGCCTACGAACATGCCCAGCGCCTCGACATGAGTTTCTTCGAGGCCCGCAGCTCCGGCCAGCTGGTGGCCACCATGAACGACGACGTGAACCAGCTCGAGCGCTTCCTCGACGGCGGCGCCAACGCCATGATTCAGGTGCTGGTAACCGTGGTTGCCGTCGGCGCCGTATTCTTCGTGCTCTCGCCGCTCATTGCCCTGCTCGCATTCACCCCCATTCCCCTGATTATCTGGGGCGCCTTCTACTTCCAGCGCAAAGCGGGGCCGCTCTACGCCGACGTTCGTGAAAAAGTAGGTGACCTGTCCAGCCGGCTGGCCAACAATCTGGGCGGCATCGCCACCATCAAGAGCTTTACCGCTGAACAGCGAGAGGCAAAGCGTCTGAAAGAAAGCAGCGAAGCCTACGTGGAGGCCAACCGCCGGGCCATCCGCATCAGCTCTGCGTTTATTCCGGTGATCCGGATGGCCATTCTGGCCGGCTTCCTGGCCACCTTCACGGTGGGGGGCATGATGGCCCTTGAAGGAAACCTGAACGTGGGTGCCTATGGCGTTCTGGTCTTTCTTACCCAGCGCTTGCTGTGGCCCCTGACCGGGCTTGCCGAAGTGATTGATCTGTTCGAACGGGCCATGGCCAGCACCCGTCGGATTCTGGACCTTCTGGCCGAGCCCGTGCACGTGCGTGACGAGGGTGGCAAGGCACTGGCAGAGCCGGTGAAAGGCGATGTTGAGCTTGACAAAGTAAGCTTTCACTATCCCTCCAGCGGCGCAGGAATCCGGGATATCAGCCTGACCGTGCCAGCTGGCAATACCCTTGCGCTGGTCGGCGCAACCGGTTCCGGCAAATCCACTCTCATCAAGTTGTTGCTGCGGTTCTACGATCCGAGCAACGGCCAAATCCGAATCGATGGACAACCCATTCGGGATCTCAGCCTGCAATCCCTGCGCGGCGCAATTGGGCTGGTGAGTCAGGATGTTTACCTGTTCGAGGGCACCATTCGGGAAAACCTTGCCTATGGAAATCCGGCGGCCTCCGATACCGAGATCATTGATGCAGCTAAAACCGCCGAAGCCTGGTCGTTTATTGAAGCGTTGCCCGAGGGCCTGAACACACCGGTGGGTGAACGGGGCGTTCGTCTGTCCGGGGGACAGCGCCAGCGACTATCCCTCGCCCGTGCACTGCTGAAAAATCCGCCGATACTGGTGCTTGATGAAGCCACCAGCGCGGTGGACAACGAAACAGAAGCCGCCATCCAGCGGTCACTGAAGCGTATCGGCCATAACCGGACCGTGATCATGATTGCCCATCGGCTCTCCACCATCGTTGATGCCGACTCCATCGCGGTCATCGAAGGCGGCAAAGTGCTGGAACAGGGAACTCACCGGGAACTGCTCGACCAGGACGGCGCTTACGCCAACCAATGGCGTGTGCAGACCGGGCAAATACAGGCGGCCATTTAACGCAATATATATTGATAGTGATTCGCATTTAAATTATTCTGCAGGCCCTCAGCATTTCGGGAGCCTGCATGCCTGTTTTCTTCGACGTTTCCAATCTTGATGTCCGCATTGGCGACACCACCATACTTCAGAACCTGAACCTCGGTTTCGGTGAGGGTGAGGTAACAGCCCTGCTCGGGCATAACGGCTCCGGCAAGTCCACTCTGCTCAAGGTGCTTGCCCGCCAGCTTGCACCCTCAACCGGCAATGTCCGGCTTCTGGGCAAATCCTTCCGGAGCACGGGTGCACGGGAATTTGCCCGCAATGTGGGCTACCTGCCCCAGCATCCGCCGGGAACCGACGGTTTGACGGTTCGCGAGCTGGTTGCCCTCGGGCGCTACCCCTGGCGCGGACCGCTGGGACGCTGTAACGAGGAAGACCACCGGCTGATCACCCGGGCCATTGAGGACACCGGACTCGGCCAGTTACAGCATCGCTCTGTCGACACGCTTTCCGGTGGTGAACGCCAGCGCGCGTGGATTGCCATGCTGCTGGCCCAGCAAACACGATGCCTGCTGCTGGATGAGCCCATATCCGCCCTGGATGTGAAACATCAGGTGGAAACCCTGCGTCTGGTGCATCGTCTCGCCGAGCAGCGGGATCTTACGGTTATCGTGGTGCTGCACGATGTGAATCTTGCGGCCCGGTTCTGCGACCGTCTGGTCGCTCTGAAATCCGGGCAACTGGTTGCCGATGGCAGCCCCCGGGAAATCATGGATTCCGGCATCCTGGAATCCATATATGGCGTGCCCATGGGAGTGATGGAGCGCGTGCCCGGACAGTGGGTGTCCTATGTTCACTAGTTCTGGACGCTGCTGGCGATACGGCGCGGCGCTGCTGCTGAGTCTGCTGCCGGTCTTTGCGGGTGCTGCAAGCTGGCAGCACGAACAGGGCACCCTGACCCTGAACAAGACTCCGGAACGCGTGATCGCTCTCAACTGGGCCGCCACCGAGGCGCTTTTGTTACTCGGTGTCACGCCCATCGGCGTTGCTGATCGGGATGGCTATAACGTCTGGGTCAGGGAACCGGAACTGCCAAAGGGAGTCGCCAACATCGGCACCCGCGTGGCGCCAAGTCTGGAAGCCATTGCCGAGCTCAAACCGGATTTGATCGTCACCAGCTCAGAGATGGCGCCCGCAGCCAACCTGTTAGAGCGCATTGCGCCCACCTATGTTGTCAGCGTTTACAAGCAGGGCTCCCGACCGTTCGAAAAGGCCAGCAGCATGCTTACAACTCTTGGTGAGATGCTGAACCGGGAGGAACGCGCAAAAGCAGTTATTAACGACATTGACCAGACACTTCAGACCCAACGCCGTCGTCTTGAAAATGCCGGCCTCACCGAACGACCGGTAGCACTCGTAAACTTTCTGGACGACCGCCACGTTCGCGTATACGCACCCAACGGCCTTTTCCAGAGCGCCCTGGACGCCCTTGGCCTTGAGAACGCCTGGCCCCATACCGGGAATTACTGGGGGTTCTCGGTCGTCGGGCTTGAAGCAATTGCGCCCTATCAGGACAGCCGGATTGTGGTGATTTCTCCGACCCTGCCCGGGTTGTCTGACACCTTGGCCAACAGCCCTTTCTGGACTTACCTGCCACCGGTTCAACGCAATCAGGTGTACCAGATTGATCCGGTCTGGCCGTTTGGCGGGGTATTCCCGGTCAAGCGACTGGCGACAATACTCGCCGAAGGCCTGCTGGCAGGAGGATCAGACAATGTACGATGAAACCGCCAACCACCCGGTCGCAAAACCTTCCTTGCCAGCAAGGCTACCTGCGGCGGCAGCACTGATCTGGTGTGGCGCATTTCTCGCGAGCGCGGCACCGTGGCTTGGTCAGCTCAACCCGGGCGCTCTCATCGCCGCCTTCTGGACGTTTGAGGGCAGCGATTACGCTTCGGTACTGGCCCATTACAGCTGGGCCCCCCGGGTCGCCATTGCGGTCCTCATTGGCTTTGGTCTTGGTCTCGCCGGCGCGGTTACCCAACAGATCCTTGGTAACCCTCTCGCCTCCCCCACAACCCTGGGCGTGGAGTCAGGCGGCCAGTTCGGTATAACGGTGGCGACCATGTTCTTTCCCGGCCTGCTCGCCTTCAGTCCAGACCTTGTGGCGGTTTCCGGCGGGCTACTGGCCATCGGGCTGGTCATCGCGCTCACCTGGCGCCTGGGCTTTTCACCGGTCACCGTGATACTGGCCGGGCTTGTTGTCACCTTTTTCCTGGGCGCCGTAAACATGGCGTTCTTGTTACTCAAAGGCGAATGGCTGGGGAACCTGTTTATCTGGGGCGCGGGTTCGCTGGTCCAGAATAACTGGCAACCGTTTATGGAACTCTGGCCCCGGGTGCTGGTGCTGGGCGTATTCATGGTCCTGTTGATGCGCCCGCTGCAGGTCATGCAACTGGGGCAAACCTCTGCCCGGTCCCTCGGTGCCAAGGTCGGTCTGATTCGGGTGCTGGCGCTATTTCTGGTGGTCCTGATGAGTGCTACCGTCGTCAGCCGGGTCGGTGTCGTGGCCTTTATCGGTCTTGCGGCACCGGTGCTGGCAAGGCTCCTGGGCGCTCGCACCCTCTCTGAGCGCCTGATCTGGAGCAGTCTCCTGGGCGCGGGTCTGCTGTTGCTGGCAGATACCCTCGCCCATTGGGCATCCACCCGGGGCGACGGATCGCTGGTGCCAACCGGCACGACCACCGCCCTGATCGGCGGGCCGATTATCCTGCTGGCCCTGCAGGGTTTGAAGAACACCCATCATATGCCAGGGCAGGATGACAGCCCCGCCGGTTTCCTGCCAAAGAGGCGCTCTATTTTCCTGACTGCTGGGTGCATAGCGGCTCTTCTGCTGGCCACCATCGTAATCTCCATGGGGTGGTCTCCGGGACTGGACGAATGGAGCTGGACTCCGACCGCCCATTGGCATGAGGCGTGGGTCTGGCGCGGCCCCAGATTACTGGCCGCCATTCTTGCCGGCGTGGCCCTGGGCCTTGCGGGCACACTGATCCAGCGCATGACAGGCAACCCCATGGCGAGCCCGGAGATGCTCGGCATCAGCGGCGGCGCGGCGGTGGTCATGGTTCTGATCGTACTGTTTGGTGCTGATATTGGGCGCGCTGGACAGCTGGGCGCGGCCACCCTGGGTGCGGCAGCTGCGCTGGGGTTGCTGATCATGCTTGCCCGCAAGCACCGGTTTGCCGGCAACCAGCTCCTGCTTGGCGGGCTCGCCTTATACGTGTTCATGGACGCGGGCCTTCGCCTGGTCATGGCTTCCGGTGGCACGGTCGCCTCGCAGCTTCTCAACTGGATGTACGGGTCCACCTGGCTGGTTTCAGAAGTCGAGGCCCTGGGGCTTTTGGCACTCATTGTGCTGATTTCGACCGGCCTCCTGGTGATTATCCGGCCCCTGAGCATTCTTCCCCTGGGAGAAACATCGGCCAGCTCATTGGGCTTGCCGGTGACGAAAGTCCGTCTGACGTTGCTTCTGTTGGCAGCGCTGCTGACCGCTTCGGCGACGGTCGTGATCGGCCCACTGAGTTTTGTGGGTCTTATTGCACCCCACCTGGCCCGTGTTCTGGGCCAGCAGACCGTTGGGCGGCAGCTCGTTGTTGCTGCCCTTGCCGGCGGTCTTCTGCTCGGCATGGCAGACTACCTGTCCAGGATTGTGGTTTACCCCAACCAGCTTCCGGCGGGACTTCTGGCAGCTCTGGTCGGTGGCCTGTATTTCCTCTGGGGGCTGAGTCGCCATGGCAGAGCCTGAGCGTAACCCGGGAGTCGGTCCCCGGGGTCGGGAATACTACCGTCTGCTGAGTCAGTCAGGGCTGGATGGTGAAACAGTTCTTGGCGAGGCTCTCCAAACGCAAGCTGGTGCGCGAAGCGGCCTCTTTTCTCTGGCCCAGTGCCTGGAGCAACCGTCGCTACTGCTCAGCCAGGTTGGCATAGAATACCCTGATAACGCCGGGCCCCGAGCCGTGCGCGCGTTTGTTTCTGTGCTTCAGCAGGATCTGGCGCTCAGCGTGATTGCGCCGCTGACCCTGAGGCTGTTCCGCGACGGCCACGCGCCTTTACCGGACGCCAAACGAATATTCCTGGCTCGGGCCGACCACCTGAAACAAACCGGATCCCGTTGGTTTCAGCTGCCGGGTGGCGAGGGTGTTGATGAAGAGACGTTTGTCAGGTCAGCAGGAGCTCTGACAGCTGAGTGGTACCCTGTCTTCCGGGGCCAGTTGGGAGTCAGCCCGGGCGCCTACTGGAGCAGTACAGGTCTTGGACTGGGGGCGCCGTTTTCAGCCGTGTGGAACCGGGTCGAACCGCAAGCGCTTTGCCAATTGGCGCAAGGCTGGCTGGAGCAATTTCAAAACGATGCAAACCAGTTTATTGACTGGATTCCTGCGGTGTTCGGTGAGCAGGCCACGGCAATCCCCCAGCGAAAGGGGTGTTGCCTGAAATACCTGCTGCCGGAGGGCGGTTACTGCGGTACCTGTGGCGTACATCGCAAGGAACGATTCGCCGCTCTCATGCCCCAAGAGCGGACGACAACACCAGGCCGATGGCAGCCAGGCCAATAAGCACACCGGCCCCTGCCGCCAGTTTCAACCCTTCGATCATTTCCTGTTCGGGTGCCATTCCTTTTTCTCCCGTTTGAGGTGAACCCAGTGGCCTTTACTCTATTGCGAATCATTATTATTTGCAACAGGAGACCACTGATCTGTAATCCAAAGGAAGCCCTATACTCTTGATAATGGGACACGCTTCGGCGAAGCCCGCTTCAACTGCTACTCTCAATGTTCACACGGCACCGGTAGGAACGGAGGCTCCAATGGGTATACTCAAACACCTTGTACTGACAGGCAGTCTAATGCTGGTTGC
Organism: Marinobacter sp. CP1; assembly: GCF_001266795.1. Classification (NCBI taxonomy): domain Bacteria; kingdom Pseudomonadati; phylum Pseudomonadota; class Gammaproteobacteria; order Pseudomonadales; family Marinobacteraceae; genus Marinobacter; species Marinobacter sp. CP1. Next base: position 3,318,816 of record NZ_CP011929.1, on the reverse strand, counting down.
CGTTACCAGCATGGCAAACCCGACCTTTTCCTCCGACAAAACCGATTTCCGGCTCGAGACCATTGCACAAGGCCTCGAGCATCCCTGGAGCCTGGCGTTCCTGCCGGATGGCTCCATGCTGGTGACGGAGCGGGAAGGACGGCTGCGAATGATCCGTAACGGCGCGCTGTTGAGTACCCCTATCAGCGGGCTACCAGAGCTCGTCGTATCCGGCCAGGGTGGGCTGCTGGACGTGATTCTGCACCCGGAATTTGAACAGAATCAGATTCTGTTCCTGAGCTATGCCCATCGAAACCGGGACGGCATGACCACCCGCGTGGCACGCGCCCGACTGGACGGAGAGCGCCTTACCGGCGTTGACGTCATCTTTGAAGCGCTACCCCGCTCGAACACCAGCAGGCACTTTGCAGGTCGGATGGAATTTGATCGGGAAGGCAATCTTTACATCTCCGTTGGAGACCGTGGCGAGATGGACCGGGCCCAGGACAATGGTGATGATGCCGGTGGCGTTCACCGGATTACGACTGACGGCGGTCCCGCGCCCGGCAATCCTTTCCTCGACACCAGCGGGGTTAACGATACCTTCTATACAACCGGTAACCGCAATATCCAGGGCATGACGATCCACCCGGAAACGGGCGAAATATGGAGCCACGAGCATGGTCCCCGGGGTGGCGACGAAATCAACATCATCCGGGCAGGAACCGATTACGGTTGGCCGACAATCACCTTCGGCATCGACTATTCTGGCCTGCCCATCACTGACGACACCGAAAAGGAAGGCATGGCCCAGCCACTTCATTACTGGGATCCGTCCATTGCGCCATCTGGCATGGCGTTTTATACCGGTGACCTGTTCCCGGAATGGCAGGGGGATCTGTTCGTGGGAGCACTCAAAATGCGCAAGCTGGTTCGCCTGCGCATTCAGGATGGCAAAGTGACAGAAGAGGAAGATCTGCTGACCGATCTCGGCGAGCGTATTCGTGACGTACGCATGGGCCCTGACGGCGCCCTGTGGTTACTGACAGATTCACCAAGGGGCAAGGTCTATCGGATGGTACCGCTTCAGTGAGGATCGTTGGTTCGTTCAGTCTTTTCAAACTGTGGCAGCTCGTCGGTAATCTCGAACCAATCGGATTTTGAGCCCACAAACACATGTTGGGCCGGCCCCTTGCTCAGGGGTTCGTTGATACAGCCAACCCGTAGACGCAGTATGCCGGGGATGGCGTCAACACGGCTGTAAAGCTGGCTGCCGCAACGGCTGCAGAAGCCCCGGTACTTGCCGGGACGCGATTCGAACTCGGTAATCTTGTCTTCGCCGGTTACGAACCGGAACCTCACCTTCTGCACCGGCGCGCTGGCCGAGAACGCGCTACCGTGGGCGCGCCGGCATTGGCTGCAGTGGCACAGGGCAACCGGGCCGATAGGGCCATCGTATTCAAAACAGATATCGCCACACAGGCAACGACCGGTGTACATGGTGCGGGCCTCACTGGTTCGGCTCAGAGGTTGATTCAGGCGCGATGATACCCGGCGGCCACTTGAAGAACCAGTCTGCCGGCACCACTTTAAGAACACACGATTCGCTAAGGAGGACACTATGTCATTCAGCGCACTTCCGAAAATCGGCATGGGAACGTTCCGGCTCAAGGGCAACGACGCCCGGGACGCCGTCAAGAGCGCCCTGTCCCTGGGCTACCGCCATATCGATACCGCCCAGATGTACGGGAACGAAGCGGAAGTTGGTGATGGCATTACCTCAAGTGGTATTCCGCGCCGGGAAATTTTCCTGACCACCAAAATCTGGCACGACCAGCTGCACGCCAGTGACCTGATCAACAGCCTCCATGACAGCCTCGCACGGCTCAAAACCGACCATGTGGATCTGGCGCTGATCCACTGGCCATCGCCCGGTGACGAAGTGCCCATGAAGGAGTATCTGGGTGCCTTGAGGGATGCCCAGCGCGAGGGTCTGGCAGAGCACATCGGCATTTCGAACTTTACCTGTGCCCAGATGGATGAGGCGAAAGCCATATTGGGCGACACGCCCATCTTCACCAACCAGGTAGAAGTGCATCCGTTCCTGGCCAACCGCAAGGTGGTGGCACATGCCCAGAAGCTCGGCATTACCGTGACCGGCTATATGCCGCTGGCAGTCGGTAAGGTGATGGAGGACGAAACACTGCAGCGCATTGCCGCTGAGCGAAACCTGACGCCGGCCCAGGTGGCTATTGCCTGGGTGGCATCGAGAGGCGTTGTGCCGATCCCCTCCTCAACACGGCCCGGCCACCAGAAGGCTAACCTGGAGGCGCTGGAGGTTGAGTTGAGCGAGGAGGAAATCCACGCGATTGACGAACTGGACCGTAACGAACGCATCGCTAATCCGGACTTTGCGCCGTCCTGGGACTGAGCCAGAACCCGGCTCCAACCAGCAAGAGCGTAGCCACCGGGGTGACAAGCAACCACCAGGTCTGAAGCACCCATAAGAGGGCGGCACTGAACAGACTCCACAACACCAGCAGCGGCAGGTAGACCCAGCGCCAGGTCCTGGTCACGAGTGCCAGAGCGAGCGCGCCAGCCGCTGCGGTGGTGCCGGGTGCTACGCCAAACAATCCGACGGCCTCCCACTGGCCGGAATCAGCCATTGCCAACCAGGGCAAGACACAGACAGCAAGCAGCCAGAGTACGGCAAGTCTTCCGATCGCTAGCCTGCTGTCATGAACCCCGCCTGAAAACACGGCAGCCGCAAGCAACGCGCCCTGGACCACGAAGGCCCACCCAAACCACGCCGCCGGCCAGTTAATGGGGCCGAAATAGCCCACCAGAAACCCGTAACCGCTGACAATCCAGGCAAGCGACATCAGGCCGACGGCCAAACGCCTTGCCGCCCTGCTCTGTCTGGAGATCAGCACCGGTATAAAAATGGCGATCACTACCGCCAGCAACTGCCAGGGCCATAGATCCTGGTTGATTCGGACAAACAGCCGCAGAAACACCTGCGGCCCGAACATCACGAAATCCTGTAGCGAGTAGCTCAGCCAGTCAGCCCCACTCACAGCGACCTCACGTAACCCGCCATCCGCTGGCGCTGGCTGGCATCAGGCAATGTACCGTACATAGCCCCCATGTTTTCCTTCATGTGCTCGACCTTACTGGTCGCCGGAATGGCACAGGTCACCGCCGGGTGGGAAATAATGTACTTGAGGAAAAACTCCGCCCAGTTGCCAATACCGGCCTCCCCGGCCCAATCGGGCAGTGGCTCCGACTGGAACCGACGGAACAGCGAACCACCCTGGAATGGACGATTGACGATCACCCCGATTCCGCGCTGCTGGGCCAATGGCAGCAACCGGTCCTCAACCTCCCGGTCCAGAACGTTGTAGGTCAGCTGCACAAAATCCAGAGGCTCCCGCTCCATAATCTGCGCGAATTCCCGATGCCGGCGACCATGGGATGTGGTGATGCCGATATACCGAACCTCACCGTTCGCCTTCATCTGCTTGAGCGTTTCAAGATGCCCCTGCCAGCCCAACAGATTGTGCACCTGCAACAAATCGAACCGATCAACACCCCAACGCCTGCTCGAACGCGCCGCCTCGGCCCGGGTTTCTGATTCATCACCGGTCCAGATCTTGGTAGCTGCAAAAATCCGGTCGTGGCCGTCCAGAGCGTTCAGCGCCTCGCCCATTACATCTGCAGCGCTGCCATACATCGGCGAGCCATCGACCACCGTGCCGCCGAGCTCGAAAAAGGTTTTCAAAACCTCAGTGCGCTGGGTGATTAATTGTTCGTCACCACCAACGTTGAAGGTGATCCAGGTGCCCATACCGATTGCAGGGATGGATTCGTCTGTGCCGGGAATCCGGCGCATGATGGGAGATGAAGATGGAGTTTTCGAGGTGTTTGCGAACAAAACCGGAGACTTCAAAGCGAGCCCGGCAAGCCCCGCAGTGATTAGAAACTGTCTTCTACTGAACCAGTCAGCCATGCCTGCATTCCCTCCGCAACGAATTTCCGTGCGAATAGCACAAGGTGCCACAGCGTGGGCGGGTCATCCCTTTGACAGACCGTGGAGGGCCAGGGATGGCCCGACCGAGCCTACATGGAAGTATTTACGGCGTGTCTGGCAAAGGGATGACCCGCCCATGCGACCACTCGAGAGCTGACAGTCTTAGTCGGAGGTCAGTTCCCGTAGTGAGCGTCAAGATATTTCAGAATACGGGCAGACTCGAACAGCCCTTCCCCGGTGTTGGGATCTTCAAGATAGGGCACCTGAACCCGCTTGTGCACCTGGAAAAACGCATCTCGCTTGCCACCGGGAATCGGCGTATAAGGCCCCGGCTTGATGCGCTGCTTCGCTGGCCCGATCTCTGTCCAGTGCTCCTTCCCGAGGTTGTGCAAGGTATACGGAATTTCCAGCTCACACAGCCGCTCACGCACCAAACGTGAAAACGGGCTGCCCTCGAAACTCCAGAGGTGCAGCGGCTGCTCCGGCCGCTTGCCCTGGCTGACCCTCAGCCCCCGCATGGCGCTGGTTACCGAGGCTACAGAGCCCAGGACCGGCTGCCAGACCCGACCACGATAGTAGGACGGTACCGACCGGCCGGCATATTGCCGGAACAGATACTCGATGATCTCCTCGGATTCGTACATGACCGTGCCCGTGTTCTGGTCCGCCAGCAAAGGGAACTGTTGCCGGCCTCCCAGCGCCTCCGCCTGGGCCCGGAAAACCGACCCGCCCTTCGGACAGGGCCGGATTTCCACATCCAGGTTAAGGGCAGTCAGGGCTTCACGAACACGACGGCAGTACGGACAGCCCTCCATGTCATAGAGCACGATCGGCTTTTCCGGCTGGGGAACATTTTTTACCACCAGGCAACCACGCCAGGCAGTGAGCGACGATGTGGCGACCGAGCCCAGCACGTGGACGTTATGAGAAAGCATATTCGACATAAACAAACCTTTTTTTGGAGACCACGCCATTATCACGCAATCTGACGATTTTCCATTGGCTCCCGGGTACCCATGATGTGATCAAACCAGGGTTTGGTCACGCACCAGTTGGCATTAGGGTTGGGTCCCATATGATGATCATAGTGCCAGGGCAGGTGCTTTCTCGCCCATTCCGGGTCCAGATGTGAGCGCTTATGTACCCGGTAGTAATTCCAGGCGCTGTAATAGAGAGTACCCACAAAAAATGGTGCGAATGGCAGCAGCGGGGTGACTGCTGCAGCCCCCGCAACGAGGGCAGCCACCTCCTTGGTTTGGGCATTCCAAGTCAGGGGCAGTCTGCGATAGTCGTCATCCAGGAAGCCATTTTGGCGTACGTTTCGGTGATGATCGTGCCAGTGAAACGACCAGAAACTTGCCCGGTTCCGGCCCAGCTCATGAAGAACGTGTTTATGGAATACCCATTCCACGCCATTGGCGGTCAAAAGACCCAGTGGAATACCAATCATGGTGTCCTCCTTTTGTTGTTTTCGGAACACTTGGTTACACATTCATCAGGAAACGCCTTTTCGGCCGCGAATTCCATGACTCAAACGCCGGAAAAAGCACCCATAAATCCGATAGCAAAGTCATTGACAACCCGAAGGTTAATTTTTATCCACCTAACTCCATGATTCGCAAGGGCACTTACATCGCGTCACAAAAGTTCAATACAAACAACGACACTACTGCCATTTTTTAACGTCATGTAGAGCTTTTCTGCATAGTACAAACCGGCAGGATGGGCTATTGTTGGACTATAGGAACTCACTGGATAGCGATCATGGTAGCCCCGGGTATGCGGCGTTCTGAAAGTAGAGAAAAAACAGGTTCTGGATTCAGACGGTCTCTTTTGGCATCCCTCACGGCCCTTGCCGTGATTACCACCCCGTCCGTTGTGGTCGCCGAAAACGATAATTCCGGTTTCTCGGGAAATCGCCTCTGGACGAACCAGCTTCAGGATTACGCGCTCAAGTCCCTCCACAATGAAGATGCCATGAGCATGGCCGCCATTCCGCTGAATGGGCCCGGCATCAATCAGTACATCAATGCCGATGCGCTGATGAGCCCCGGTTCCATCATGAAGCTGGTGACAACCTTTGCGGCGCTGGAGGTTCTCGGGCCCAACCACCATTGGGATACCGATTTCCTGACCGACGGTGTCATGGTCGGAGACACTCTCAAGGGTAATCTCTACGTCCGCTTCGGAGGTGATCCCAAGCTCACTATTGAACGCCTCTGGACCACACTGGGTGAGCTTCGCAGCATGGGAATTACCAGAATCGAGGGAGACCTGATCCTTGATGGTTCCTACTTTCAGGTAGACGGTGGTTTTCCTGCGTTTGAAGACAACGGCGACAACCCCCACGCGCCCTTTCTGGTGGAACCGTCCGCCTATCTGACCAACCTGAACCTGATGCATTTCCAGGTGCGTGCCGATGAGCGTGGCACCCAGGCCTGGAGCACGCCCTCCTTGGGCGAAGTTGTGATCGACAACCGTGTGGTTGCCACTGCAGAAGGCCCGTGCCCATCACGAAGAAACTTTGAATGGGAGCCCATCATTCATGAAGACCACCGGGTGACCGTTCGGGTAACCGGTGAACTTCCCCAGGGCTGCCGAACCACTACCTATCTTTCATTGCTGTCCCATGAGCAGTACAGCGCCTCGTTGATTCGCTCCTTGCTGGCAGACCTTGGCGTCGTAGTGTCAGGTGGAGACCTGAATGGCGTAACGCCTGAGGATGCCCGACTGGTGATGAAAACCACCTCGCCGGACCTGGTTACCATGGTGAGGGACATCAACAAGTGGAGCAGCAACGTGATGGCGCGCCAACTGCTCCTCACCATTGGTGCGGAAAACCGCCAGGAAGATGAAAGCGATGACCGGGTTGCCGGTATACGGGTGATCTACGACTGGCTTGAAAACAAGGGCATCAATACCGCCGGCATGGTGATCGACAACGGCGCTGGCCTCACCCGACACGGGCGGATCACCGCGCGCCAAGGCGCTCAAATACTGGAACACGCCTGGAACAGCGCCTACTCGGCAGACCTCATGGCCTCAATGCCTATCATCGCGATGGATGGAACCATGGCACGCCGCCTGCGCAACACCGGCATGGATGGCGAGGGTCGCATCAAGACCGGTTACCTGGAAAATGTGAGGTCGATCGCCGGATTCACCCGCGATTCCAATAACACCACCTGGGCCGTGGTCGGGATGGTCAATAACGATCCTGCCTGGAATGGCCAGGCCGTGCTGGACCGCATTCTGTATTCGCTGCATTTCAGGCCGCCGACCGGGACCGCTATTTCACATGCGGCTTCCGGCACTTCTGAGACTAGCATTCAATAAAAAGCCCCGGCCGTGGCCGGGGCTTTTTCAAAGATTTAACAGTGTGCCTTACTGAGGCTGCCCAACGAAATCATCGAACAAGATCAGCCCTAGCGCTTGCAATGCCGGATCTGCACTAGCTGGATCCGCATCCCGTGCAACTACCGTGTAGACTCCACCTGCATTAAGCTCAACACCTTCGGCGGTGATTGCCGGTGTGCCCGTTCCTGTCGGTGCAATGTAGACGTTATACGTGCCCTCGGCTATCGGAAGATAGTCAGTTACCGCTTTGAAGGGAACGTCGGACAACGCCGGGTCTGAGTTACCGATACCGTTCTGAGTGCCGGGAACCAGATAGATGTCTACATTGCCGGCCGCAGTTGAAGCATGAACGATTCTCAGGAAGGCTTGGGTAGCAATGCTGCGCACCGTATCCTCTGCGACAAGCGCCTCGATGTTCGCCAACTGACCGACCGCAAGAACGCTATAACCCTGGCCGTTGGCAAGGGGCAATGTCTCATCAATGACAACCTGTCCGCCACCTAGGCCGGTTCCAGCAGCCGCTACCCGAACCCGGGTATCCCCGGCCGGCAAAGCAGCATAACCATCAAGGAAGGCAAACGGAGAAACACTGCCGAACGGGATATCGGACAATGCCGCCGGACCTGTTTCACCAACAAAAACATCTACGTTAGGTGCATCAGAAGAGGCATGCACAACGCGTACTCCTGCGTCCTGACCTGCGTCGAAAATCTCCGCAACTTCACTGCCATTCAGTACGACCAGACTGATTGGGCTTGCATCGCCGTTTGCACCCGTGTTGTCAACGGCGCCGACCAGAAGATCAGACCCGGCTGGCAAGCCAATTTGGCCACTGTCGTAAACAACGGTACTGGAACCCGCAGGGGTAACCCGAATCTGGTAATCGTCTGAAGCGGGAAGCTCCAGTGGACCTACACTTTCCTTGAAGGAGAAGCTAAAGGTAGCTTCGGCAGGAAGCGGATCACCGGACGCAGTCACATATACATCCACTGGACCGCCTGCAGCTGTCTGAGCATCAGGCGACAAATGCGCAACCCTCAGGCGCGCACTGTTGGCATCATCACGAGCACCATCATCCGTCAAGATCAGCGGCTCAATGGTCTCGTCACCAACTTTGCCAACTGCGATCACGTCATAGTTGGTATCCGCACGCAGCGATACGCCGTCAGCGGAAATTACAGTCGCGGTAGCACCGCCGGGCAGCAATCCATCAACCGCGATATCAGCAAGACCGGCACCCGGAGTGAGGACGGCAGCCTGCTTATAATCCGCACCTGGAACGACAACATCACCGTTCACCCGTACATTCACCGCAGGTGCATCAGAGGACGCATGCAGGACCCGAACACTGGTTGTTGCTGGATCATCATCGTCATCAAGCCAACACCCGGATAGCATAACGCTACCCGCCAAAACCATCGGTAAAGCATATTTTGTCTTCATTTTTCAAACTCCCCACTTTTGAGGTTGTTTACCAGGATTTGAGTGGTTCGAACCTGCACAATTTCCGTCCATGAATCATGCGTCAATGCATTTACGGGGAGTCAGAAAGAACGGATTTGCATCTTTTGACATTTAAGCTTACAGATGTACGCAATTAATCAAACCTGCGCATGGTGAACTCAGTCATCTTCCCGGCAAGCGGCGCGATGAAGGTCACGAGAGGAAAAGCAACGGCCCAGGCAACGAGAAAAGCCGGCCCCCACCGGTAGTGGAATTCGCCGTCGATGCCCGTATTGATGAAGGTGATCACCCCGGACATCAGCAGCGACATAATTCCGGACATGTAAAAGCCAAAGATCAGCTGGCGTAGACGTGAAAGTCTCATTTTGCTCATGACTTCTCCTGAACAATGCTCCAGGGTTCCCCGGAGCAGCATCTGAAAGGCGTGATATGTCGTACACTGATATCACTCAAAAATGAAATGATAGTGAGCTTGCAATCTTTTTTCGATAAGCCTTTTTACCAAGACAGGTGCGCCATGGATACTGCCAAAGACTGGACACCCGGCTTTTTCAAACCGTTTGTTCTCATTCTGGTACTGGTCCTTGGACTGGTTGGCTGCAGCTCGACCAAGATGGCTTATCGATACGCGGACTGGGGCATCGTGTGGTGGGTAGAAGACTACGTGACACTGACGGCCGACCAGAAACAGCAGCTCAACAGCGACATTGATCAATTGCGGCAATGGCATTGCAGTGCCGAATTGCCCCGCTACCAGGCCTGGCTGGATGAACTCGAGTCTGATGTTTCCAGCAACCCACCCGACAAGGCCACCGTCGACTACCATCAACAACAGCTTTTCAGTTTCTTCCCGAGTCTTCTGGAAAAGGCAACGCCTGTCGCGGTAAACCTTCTCTCAAGCCTGAGCGATGAACAGGTGCAGGAGTTGGCGAACAACATGGCGCAAAGTCAGCGGGAAATGGAAGACGAATTCCTGGCCGACTCCCCGGAGGCGACAGCCGAAGCACGTGCAGAGAGAACCGCGGAGCGGGTTGAGCGATGGCTGGGGGACCTGAACAGCGAGCAGCGCGACATCGTGCGGCAATGGTCAGCCAATCGGGGCGAGCAGACTGAGATCTGGCTGCAGGGTCGAAGGAACTGGCAACTGGCCTTGCTGGAACTGCTGGAAAACAGAAACGCGCCGACGTTCGAGGCGGAACTGGAATACCTGATTCTGAATTCCGAAGAGGTGCGTGGTGAGGCCTATAAAGTCATGATGGCAGAAAGTCGGGCTGCCATGTCCTCCCTGATGCACGACCTGATTATGGCAGGTGACAGGGAAACACTGGCCCAGCTCCAGGATCGGGCGGTGGAGCTGAACGATGACTTCGAGGCACTAACCTGTTCGCCGGCCTGACAGGCTCGGACGTAGTGAAGGCGGGGTCGGCTGAAAGCGGTCATCCGACCCCAACGATTACTCAGACTGTCAGGTAGCCACCGTCGGCATTGATGCAGGCGCCCGTGGTGTAGCTGGAAGCATCGGAAACCAGATACAGCACCGTGCCCGCCATCTCGCCCGGATCGGCCACCCGCTTCATGGGGATATGGGCCATAGCCTGCTTCTTGATGGCTTCGTTGGTGGTCAGGGCGCTGGCAAACTTGGTATCGGTCAGCCCTGGCAGCAGCGCGTTCACGCGGATTTTCTGCTGACCCAGCTCCATGGCATAGGACTTGGTCATGGAGATTACGGCGGCCTTGGTGACCGAGTAAATGCCCTGATAGTGCCCCGGATTGACGCCGTTCACGGAAGCCACGTTCACGATAGAGCCACCACCGGCTTTTTTCATCATCTGGGCGCCGCGGGCGCACATGAAGAAATAGCCCCGGATATTCACATCCACGGTCTTGTTGAACGCGCCCAGGTCGGTGTCTTCCACCGGCCCGAAATAAGGGTTGGCAGCAGCATTGTTCACCAGAATATCCAGCTTGCCGTGGGTCTGGTCAATGTGCGCCCAGATGCTTTCGATCTGATCCATATCGCCAATGTGACAAGCATAGGCTTCGGCGCTACCGCCGGCATCCCGGATGCTGCTGGCAACCGCTTCGCAACCATCAATCTTGCGGCTGCTGACGATTACGTGGGCGCCATACTCGGCCAGGGTCCGGGCAATGCTCTCGCCGATGCCGCGACTGGCACCGGTAATCAGGGCAACCTTGCCAGTCAGATCAAACAGGTTCTTGCTGCTCATTCGTTCACCTCGATTCACTATCGGAATGTCACCAGGGCGGGATCATCCGCTTCCAGGTGGCTGTAGTTATTAAAAACGGCCAGGCTTCGCCGGGGGCCGGAATACAGGACCCGCGACACGCTGGTGTTGGCGATCACCTCGTTCAGACCGAGTGCCCGGGCGTCATCAAGACCGAGCAGGTGCTGGGCGATCACGGAAATCGGCCCGCCGGAGGTCGCCACCAGCACATCGCCGCCATCGGCGTAGTCAATCATTTCCTCGAAGGCCGCCAGAACGCGGGCCTTGAAGTCCGGCCAGCTTTCCTCGTACTCGTGGTCAAACTCGCCCGAGGCCCAGCGATGCACCGCGTGCACAAAGGCCTCCTGGAACGCTTTGGCCGGTTTGGGAAACGCCTTGAGGTCCCGCGCCATCACCGCGCGGTCACTCCACTCCGGGCGGTACCGGGCCACCACAGTGGTGTGATCAAACTCGTTGAAGCCGGGAACCACCTGCATATCGGGCAGTTTGGATCCGTACCCGGTGGCGATGGCTTCAACGGTTTCCCGGTGGCGTTCCAGATCGCCTCCGAAAACCGCTGCCGGTTCCACTTTGCCCGCCAGCCAGCGGCCAAGCACCCTACCCTGCTCCCAGCCCGTGGGAGACAATTGATCGTAGTTTTCTTTCCCGAAACTGGCTTGGCCGTGACGAACCAGATAAATCGTCGCCATTACAGGGAGCTCTCCGCAATCAACCGCTGGCAGCGCTTTTCGAGATAATTAGCGGCATGGCCAAAGGCGGCGAAACGCTTGTCCTTGGTCTGGCCATGGTAGAAACGGTAATAGATCTGCTGGATGATCACTGCCAGCCGGAACAGGCCGTAGATCTCATAGAAGTCGAAGTTGTCGACCTTGAAGCCGGACTGCTCCATGTAATATGCCACCACTTCCTTGCGGGTAAGCATGCCCGGGCGATGGGTCGGTTGGCGGCGCAGCATCTGGAACGGGCCTTCGTCGTCCGCCTCAATCCAGTAGGCCAGGCTGTTTCCAAGATCCATCAGCGGATCACCGATGGTGGCCATCTCCCAGTCCAGTACGCCAATGACCTCGAACGGGTTGTCCGGGTTCAGCACCACGTTGTCGAAGCGGAAATCGTTGTGGATCACCACCTGGGCAATGTCTTCTGGCATTTTGTCATTGAGCCAGCTCATTACCTGCTCAAAGTCACCCACATCGTCGGTGCGGGCCTTGCGGAAACGGTCGCTCCAACCGCCAATCTGGCGCTGAACGTAGCCCTCGCCCTTGCCCAGCTTGTCGAGGCCTGCTGCCTTGGCATCCACACGGTGAAGATCCACCAGTTTGTCGATCACGTTCAGGCAAAGCTTGCGGGTATCGGCTTCACTGAGCTCGAAATCCTTGGGAAAGTCCTGGCGCAGGATAATGCCCTTCAACCGTTCCATCACGTAGAAATCGCAACCCAGCACGTCGTGATCATCGCAAATGGCAATGATGTTGGGTACGTAGGGATAAACCGGTTTGAGCGCCCGCATGACCTTCGCCTCACGCAGCATGTCGTGGGCAGACTTGGCAATCTTGCCAAACGGCGGCCGGCGCAAGACGTAGGACCGGTCGCCGTAATCCACCTGATAGGTCAGGTTTGAGGCGCCACCCGGGTATTGACGAATCTCTGGCTCGCCTTGCAGATCCGGGATCGCCTCTTTCATGAACCGGTCTACGGCGCCAGTGTCCAGCTCCTCGCCTTCCCGGATGTCCACGGCCTCGTCGATCTGGGTCATTCAGGACTCTCCTTTTGAATCTTCAGTTTAAAACAGTAAAAAAACCGCGCATTCAGGCCTTGCTGCCACCCATCTTGCTCATCCAGCGCTTGCTTTCCTGATGCATCAGCCAGTCGAAAGCCTTGGGCGCATGGCGTTTGAGCATCCACATGCGGCGCTCCTTGGCGTGGGGCAGTACCCAGAAGCTCTTGTTGTTGACCGACCGGAAAATATCCTCGGCCACGTCCTCGGCGGTTACCGTGGAGCGCTTCATCAGCTTGTTCACGTTCTGCTGAATGCCGGGGATATCTGAACGCATGCTGCTGGTCAGATTGGTCTGGAAAAATGCCGGGCATACACAGCTCACATGAATACCGGCATCCCGAAGTTCCTGGCTCAGGGTTTCAGACAGGGCAATCACCCCGGCCTTGGTCACATTGTAGCTATCCATCAACGGCGCCAGCATCAGCCCGGCCATGGAGGCCACATTCACAAATGCCCCGGAGCCCTGCTGCTTGAACTGCGGCGTGAACGCCTTGCAGCCGCGAACCACACCCAGCACGTTGATATCGAGAATCCACTCCCAATCCGCCATGGTGGTATCTTCAATGGAACCGGCAGAGGCAACGCCAGCGTTGTTCACCACCACATCAACGCCACCCCATTTCTTCACAAGATCATCGCGTACCTTTTCGAAATCGGTCAGGCGTCGAACATCGCACTCAACGAAGTAGCCCTCGCCTCCGGCTGCGGTAATCTCTTTCTCAACGCCAACACCCTGCTCCGGATTAATGTCGCCGATGCAAACTTTGGCGCCTTCTTTGGCATAACGCAGTGCGATGGCTCGGCCAAGTCCGCTTGCGCCACCCGTGATGAATACTCTCTGTGTCATGGTGATTCCCGTTGTATCGAATTTTTAGTCAGCTTAACTCACAGGTATACGAGAGTGGGCGGGGCTGGCCTTCTGAAACTGTGCGGAGCCATGGATGGCGTAGCCAAGCGTACATGGACGTATTCACAGCGTGTTTCAGAAGGCCAGCCCCGCCCGCTCCAACACCGAGCTATCAGTTCTTGTACTTCCGGAGCTCCAACCGGGCAACCATAGCCCGATGCACCTCATCCGGACCATCCGCCAGGCGTAAAACACGGGCATAGGCAAACAGCTGTGTCAGCGGGAAGTCGTCATCACTGACTCCGGCACCACCGTGAATCTGAATGGCTTGATCCACAATGGTTTGCAGCATGGATGGAATCACCGCCTTGATCATGGAGACCTCCTGAAGCGCCCCCATGATGCCCTTGGTATCCAGTGCCCAGGCGCATTTCAGCGTGAGTAGACGGGCCTGCTCAATAGCCATACGGGCATTGGCTATGATATCCGGATTACCGCCCAGCTTGGCGATCGGCCGTCCGAAGGCCTCACGAGTCGTTGCTCGCTTGATCAGAATCTCCAGCGTGCGCTCTGCCGCACCGATTGCCCGCATACAGTGGTGCACTCGGCCCGGCCCAAGACGGCCCTGGGCAATCTCGAAGCCCCGACCCGGACCGGCAATGAATGCGCTCTTGGGCAAACGCACGTTGTCAAAAAGCACCTCGCCATGGCCATAGGGCTCATCATATTCACCGAATACCGGCAGCATACGCTCGATCTTGACGCCAGGCGTGTCCAGCGGCACCAGCACCATGGAATGACGGCGATGCTTGTGCGCATCCGGATCCGTCAGACCCATGAAGATGGCAACCTTACAGTCGGGATGCCCGATACCGGTGCTCCACCACTTGCGACCGTTCAGAACCACTTCGTCGCCTTCAACAACGGCCGTTGCCTCCATATTGGTGGCATCGGAAGAGGCAACCGCCGGCTCAGTCATACAGAAGGCGGAGCGGATCTCGCCGCTCAGCAGACGCGGTAACCACTCGGCTTTTTGCTCTTCAGAGCCATAGTGGATCAATACTTCCATATTGCCGGTATCTGGCGCGTTGCAGTTGAAAATCTCCGGGGCAATGAAGCTGCGGCCGGTTTCCTCGGCAATCAGGGCGTAGTCGGAGTTCAACAGGCCACAGCCGTATTTTTCGTCCGGGAAAAACATGTTCCAGAGGCCCTGGGCTTTGGCTTTTTCCTTTAGCTCCCGGATGATCGGCAGCACAACCCAGCGGTTATCCAGAGAAGCAAGTTCCTTGTGGTACTGCTCTTCAATGGGAAAAATCTCATCCTTCATGAACTGCTTCACGCGGTTGAGATAATCCTGGCCTTTCTCGGAAATATTGAAATCCATCGCCGTCTCCTCGCTAACGGTTGCACGGTGGCGTGCACGGAATCATCACGTTGAGACCAGTCTAGGGATGACTTAACTATTACGCGACTGAATTATTCTTATCGTTTATTATTAACCAAACTTATTCAAATTCTCCAGAAACGGATCCCGCTCATGGCCCTCAACCGCCTGGACCTGAACCTGTTGCACGTGTTCGACACCATCTACCGGGAGGGAAGCCTGACTCGTGCAGCCAGGTCACTGCATCTCACTCAGCCGGCTGTCAGTCATTCCCTGTCGAGGCTAAGGGACCATTTTGACGACCCCCTGTTTACCCGTCAGGGCAACCAGATGGTGCCAACACCACTGGCCCGGCGGTTCCTTGAGTCCATGCGACCGGGGCTCACCCAGATCCAGGGCGCGGTAAACCAGTTTCATGCCTTTGATCCGGCCACCCAGCGTAAAACCTATTCGCTCGGGCTACGTGACATTCTGGAATCGACCTTCCTGCCCCGCCTGATGGCGCGCCTGGACGCCTATCCGGAACTGGAAATTGTCAGCCAGAGGATCGCGAGGCGCGACATGGAGACGCAACTGGCGGCCGGCAAACTGGATTTTGCCGTGGATGTGCTGTTGCCCGTGAGTAACCAGACGTCCCACGAACTCCTGAGGCGCGACCGTCTGGTGGTTCTGGCCCGGGAGGGGCACCCGCTGGCAACAGAGTCGCTGGATATGGAAGGGTACCTGTCCGCAAAACACGTGCTGGTATCCTCGCGGACCGAAGGACCCGGGATTGAGGACTTTGAACTATCGCGACTGGGGGTACAACGGAGTATCCGCTTGCGGTGTCAGCACTACTATGCCGCCTGCAGAGTGGTGGAAGAGACCGATCTGCTGCTGACCATGCCGGAAGCTTACGCCAGAATTATCGCCGAGCGGGCCAACATCCGGATTATGGATCCGCCGGCGGACCTGCCGTCTATCGACGTGCACCTGTATTGGCACAAGGCTTACGAGCGGGAGCCGGCGCTGATCTGGTTCCGGGAGCAGTTGAAGGCAATCAGTTGAGCCTCAGTAGGCGCCAACCACCATCAGGAAACCGAAGAATCCGATAGCCGTGATCCCCAGGGACGCCATTACGATGCCGAGGCCCCACCAGACGGCGGCACCATCGGATATCTCCACATCGTGGCCCCTCAGGGTTCGGTAGAAAGCCCAGGGGCCCAGGACAAATGCACCAACCACCGCGAATACCAGTCCGACGCTGATACCGGCAAAGGTCCAGGTGGCCAGAACCATGGCCCGGTCTTTGACCTGGTCGGTGACACCGTGGTGCTCAAGAAATTTCTTGCAGAAAAACCAGATCAGAGCGAACAGGATGATGACAAAAACCAGTCCGCCGACAATGGTGATCATTCGGTATAGCAAGGTGTCGTTCCTGTCAGTTTAGAGGCCCGTCAGGCCGGAAACACGGGCTCCGGAAGGCACTCGAACCCCGGTTTGGCGAATAGATAGCCCTGGTAGAGATTGATCCCCTGGGAGCGCAACCAGAAGTATTCTTCCTTGGTTTCGACGCCCTCAGCAATGATCTGGCCGCCAAGCTGAGTCATCATGGTAATGATGCCTGCAACAACGGCCTGCTTGTTCGGCTGCCGATCAATATCACGGATCAATGCCATATCCAGCTTCAACAGATCGGGCGGGCTGGCCATCATGACATTGTACCGTGAGAAACCGGCCCCGAAATCATCAATGGCGGTGCTGAAACCCATCTCCTGATAAGCCTCGATAATCGACACGAGGTGGTCGACAGATGTGGAGGTCAGCTGTTCGTCCTCAGTAAGCTCGAAAATGATTTTCCGGGTATCAAAATTGTAGGTCTTGGCAGCCGCCAGGGTCGTGCGAATACAGTACTCGGCCCGGTACACCGCGTTGGGCATAAAATTAATGCTGAGCATCGGCTCCATGTTCAGCGTGGCGGCAAGCTTGACCGCCTTGACCCGACAAACCTGATCGAAGGCGTAGCGATTCTGTTCGGTTACCTTCGAGAGGACACTCATCGCCCCCTGACCCTCGGTGCCTCGCACCAGCGCCTCGTAGGCGTAAACAGATTTGTTGAGAACGTCAACAATGGGCTGGAACGCGAAGGTAAAGGAAAAATCCAACCCCTCTCCACATGCACATTGCTCGCAATGAGACTCGTCAAACAGTACGGCGGGTTGGTTCACTTCAACTCCTGAATTCACTTCTGGCGGTTTTGCTATGTTTATATGGCGTATTTTTCACCCAATATAGCCGCGATCCCCTCCCCGGTAAAACCACTTTCTGGTTAAAGCGTGTCAAACGGTGGCATCCCCTGCCTACATGACTAAACTGGGGTTTGTCGTTTATACGTGTCTGTCCACAAAAGGAGTTTCCCTAATGGCCCAAACTACCCGCATCGCTGTAACCCCGGGCGACGGCATAGGTCCTGAAGTGGTGGCCGAGGCTGTGCGCTGCCTCGAGACCCTGCGCGCCAAACACGGCCTGGACCTTGAGTGGACTCGATTCCCCTGGCCATCCCACGCCTGGCACGAGGAGCATGGCGAATCCATGCCCGCGGATGCCCTGGCGCAGTTACAGAAGTACGATGCCATCCTTCTGGGTGCCCTTGGCGATCCGGGCCCTATGGACGATCCGGACCGATACCTGCTTCCAGACAGCATCTCACTGGCGCCACTGCTGGACATGCGCAAAGGGTTCGACCAGTGGGTCTGCGAACGTCCGGCCCGGCTTCTGCCCGGTGCCCGCCAGTACCTGGCCGATGAGCGCGCCAAGGACATCGACATGCTGGTGATTCGGGAAAACTCCGAGGGTGAGTACGTCAGCCAGGGTGGACGTCTGCGCAAGGGCACGCCGGATGAAGTGGCCACCCAGATGGAGGTGTTCACACGCAAGGCAACCGACCGGATCATCCGCTATGGGTTTGAACAGGCCCGAAACCGCGCCGCAGACCGGGTTTCGGAGGGTCGCACACGGACATTCAGGACCCTGGATGGCAGAACCTGTGAAAGCCAGGTGTGCCTGGTCACCAAGCGCAATGCCTTGCGCTACTGGGGCGACATGTACACCGAAGCGTTCGAGGAGATAAGCAAGGACTACCCGGACGTGGCCACGCATCATGAGCTGGTGGACGCGGCCTGCATGAAGTTCGTGCAAAGCCCCTGGGCCTTTGACGTGGTCGTCGCGAGCAACCTCCAGGGGGACATTCTTACCGACCTAGCTGCGGTTCTGTCAGGTGGCATGGGCGTGGCACCCTCCTGCAACCTGAACCCGACGGATCCGGATATGCCTTCTATGTTCGAACCTACCCATGGCAGCGCACCGGATATTGCCGGCCAGGGCCTGGCTGACCCCACCGCCATGCTCTTTACCGCCGCCCGCATGCTCGAGTGGCTGGGCCGCAAGGACCCTGCCATTGCCGCAGCTGGCAAGGAGCTGTTCGATGCAGTGGCTGCAGACCTTGCCGAAAACTCGGGCAGCCGACGAGGCACCCACGAGATCGGCTCTGCAATCTGCGAGCGGCTGTCCCGATAGATCAGGGTTACTGGTCGGCCATGACAAATTCGAGCCGGCCAGGCGCTACCCGCACATCTACCGGCATCATACCGAACATACGCTGGGCGAAGTCGGTTTCGTCCAGTCGGTACACCGGCATGGTCTCCAGCATCTGGGCAACCAGCCGCATGACCGTATCGGTTACAGGCTTCAAATCCCCTTTGAAGAACGGAGAGTCAATACTGCTTTCAAGAAGCTGCAACCGCCGTATGAAGATGGCTTTCTCGGTGCTGTCGTAAACCGGCGCCCCTTCGACCTTCAAGGCAATGTCCACGGGCAGCTTCGTCATCAGCGCATTCAGTGCCACCTGACCTCTCACATCGATCACCGCCACATCGCGACCATCTGGCCCAAGGGTAATGTCGGCGTCGTCGAGACTCAGACTCAATGGCGAACCACTATTCAGCTGGTTGCGGTCGAAGTCGCGAACCACATCCTGAAGGTGCCGTTCCAGCTCGCCTTCGGAGATGGAATAGGGCGACAGACTGGCGCAACCGCTGGCGAGCACCAGCAGCAGGGCCAGAAGCGCACGGAGGGCGTAAATCGGCGTTCTATTCATTTTCGGCCCGGGCCTCGACATGAGGCGTAAGAGTGTCGTCAAAAACCACGTGTATCAAGATGGGTCTGCAGCAGACCTGGCAATCCTCGACATACTCCTGTTCCGGTACCGACGGGTCGACGCTGACATCCAGCGTCTCCCAGCAGTACGGGCACTGAATCAGTACCGAATCCAGGGCGGACATGGCATCACCTCAGAACTGTTGCTTGGCCATCCAGGGGATGACGCGATCGAACGCCTCTTCCAGCTTCTCGCAGGTCGTGGAGAAACTGATCCGAACGGCGTTGGTGCATCCCTCGCCAAAGGCGTCACCGGGCACCATGCAGACGCCGGTTTCCTTCAGCATTCGCAAGGCCAGATCAGAGCCATCGACATGAGGTGGAAGGTCAGGGAAAGCAAAGAAGGCACCGCCAGGCTTATAACCGGTCATGTAGGGGGTCTGATCGACCAGCTCGACCACCTTGTCCCGGCGCTCACGGTAGATATCTACCATATCGCGAACGCACTGCTGCTCACCGGTCAGTGCAGCGACGCCGGCAAACTGGGACGGCGTGTTAGCCACGGAGGTGGTGAACATGTGGAAGCGACGCAGAGACTTGATGGCCGCCTGACTGGCAATCACCCAGCCAACCCGCAGACCTGCCATGCTGTAGGTTTTTGAAAAACTGCTGATGCACATGATGTTGTCCAGATCCATCGAGCAGTTCAGCACGCTGGCGAAGTCTTCGTCATCAAAGATCAGGTGGTCGTAGACTTCATCGGCATACACCTGAATTCCCCGATAGGCACATTCCTCCAGGATGGTCTCCACGGTGCTACGCGGGTAAACCGCCCCGGTCGGGTTGTTGGGGTTGTTCAGGATCAGCGCATAAGTCCTGGGCCCCATGGCCTTGATGACCTCATCCGGATCCAGCTGGTGGTTATTCTCTGCCCGGGTCTGCACAAACTTTACTTCACCACCGTTCATGCGAATCAGGGGCGCATAGAGCAAAAACGACGGGTCCGTCACGATAAACTGCCGCCCGGGCGCAGAGGTGGCTGAAATAGCCAGGTACATGGCTTCTGTAGCGCCGCTGGTGATCAGGATATTGTCCCGGGTCAGTTTCCGGTTGTAGCGCTTGCCGTAGTAGTCGCGCAGGGCAACCAGCAATTCAGGCAGGCCGGCATCCATGGTATAGCCGGTCTGCCCCGCGTTGAGCGCATCGATGTAGGCATCGATGACGTGCTTTGGGGTCGGCAGATCAGGCTGACCGATGGAAAGATGAATAACATCCTTCATGGTGGCCGCCATATTCACCATGCGACGGATACCCGGCACCGGGATCGCCTGCATGGCAGGGTTCCAACTGGCCTTGGTTTTCCGGTACTTCACTCTACGCGGTTTTTCCTGACCAGTTTCTTTGTTGGCGGCTTCTGCCATAAACACCTCCTGCAAACGGGGCAAATAAGATCTACCCCTGCAGGTTAGTCAGTATGGATGGCCTCTACAAGACAAAAAATCATATAGATGATGTACGTGAAAGTACCGCCATCAACGCTGTGAGCGGAAATTCCGGTGCCTCGCAAGTTGACCCGACAGAGCCTGCCGACCAGACTGTTATTACCCCTCGGGGCAACGACCAGTTCAACGAAGTCATTCATCAAAAAGGCGGAGGCTCAATGACTCAGCACAGCAAACCTGTTGTTACCGTTCTCACCGCGCCGGGAGAGCAGGAACCGCCGGGAATGGACGCAGTCAGGGCCCGCGCCGATGTGCGCTTTGCCTGTGACGAGCCCACCCTTCGCGACACCCTGCCGGGCACCGATATCATGATGGTGACGGACTTTCGCACGGAGGCCCTCGCGGCCGCCTGGCACACCGCAGACAAGCTCCAATGGATTCACGCCACAAGTGCCGGCGTCGATGCCCTGATGTTCCCGGATCTGATCAGGGGCGATGTAACCGTCACCAACGCGCGGGGCATTTTCGACCGTACCATTGCCGAATACGTGCTGTGCACCATCCTCATGTTCGCCAAGGATTTCCCGAATTCCATCCGGCTGCAGATGAAGCACCAGTGGAAACATCGGGACACAGAGCGGGCAGAGGGCAAGCAGGTTCTGGTTGTTGGCGCAGGTTCGATCGGCCGGCAGATCGGCCGCTTGGTCGGCGCTGCCGGTTTAAAAGCACACGGCATCGCCCGCAAGCCCAGGAAGGAGGACCCCGATTTTGTGGCGGTACACGGCAATGACGATCTTTACGAGCAGCTCGGGCATGCGGACTTTGTAGTGATTGCGGCGCCACTAACACCCCAGACCGAAGGCCTGTTTGACGAAAAAGCCTTCAAGGCCATGAAAAATTCCGCCCGTCTGATCAACATTGGACGTGGCCCGATCGTCAAAACCGATGACCTGATCACGGCCCTCGAAAATGGCGAAATTGCCGGCGCAGGACTCGATGTCTTCGAAGAGGAACCGCTGGCGGAAGATCATCCGCTCTGGGACATGGAGAATGTCACCATGACCGCCCATATGGCCGGCGACTTCATCGGCTGGAAACGTGCACTGACGGATCAGTTCCTGGAGAACTTCGACCGCTGGCACAAGGGTGACGAGCTGTTCAATTTGGTCGACAAGGAATTGGGTTACGCTGGCAGCAAATAACCGTGCCCGGCACTCATCCAAAAACAAAACGGGAGCCAAAAGGCTCCCGTTTTATATTCGAACCATCAAAACCAATCAGCTACCAGACAAGGACTGATCCGATGGATCAATCTCCATCTGCTGGATCGCAATCACCGCCTGAGTGCGGTTCCGCACCCCAAGCTTCCGGAACACCGCCGTGATATGGGCCTTGATGGTGGCTTCCGACACATCCAGATCATAGGCGATCTGTTTGTTCAGAAGCCCCTCGGCCAGCATACCCAGCACCCGGAACTGTTGAGGCGTCAGCGATGCCAGCTTCTCGGAAAAGTCGGTGGCATCTGAATGCATTCGCTCGATCTTGTCGGCCACTCCCTGCGGCAACCAGACGTCGCCTTCCAAAACCGCCTGAATCGCCTCGGTAATGGTTGGCAGCGGCGCCGACTTCGGTATGAAACCGGAAGCACCGTAGTCAATCGAGCGACGCATTACCTGCAATTCCTCGGATCCTGACACAACCACCACCGGCAGCCCCGGGTACTGGCCTCGCATGAAGACGAGCCCCGAGAAGCCGTGGGCACCCGGCATATTGAGATCCAGCAGAACCAGATCCGCATCCGGGTGCGACTCTACCGCCGCCTGCAGTGCCTTGATGCTGTCGACTTCCACCGTCTCGGCATCGGGCACCGCCTGACTGACCGCCTGCTTCAATGCTGCGCGAAACAGCGGGTGATCATCAGCGACGATAATTGTTTGTGCCATTCAACAGATTCCTTACAGGTACATGGCCTGGTAACACACAGGCGTTACTGGTTCGCACGACCGCTGATCAGGTCATCGACTACACCCGGATCTGCCAGCGTAGAGGTATCACCCAACTGGTCGTGCTCGTTAGCGGCAATCTTACGCAAAATACGCCGCATAATCTTGCCAGAACGCGTTTTAGGCAGTCCAGGTGCCCACTGGATCACATCTGGAGAGGCGATGGGGCCAATCTCCTTGCGCACCCACTGGACAAGCTCTTTCTTCAGCTCGTCAGAAGGTTCCTGTCCATGTACCAGGGTTACATAGACATAGATGCCCTGACCCTTGATGTCATGCGGATAGCCAACAACGGCAGCTTCTGCGACCTTCTCGTGGGAAACCAGGGCGCTTTCGACTTCGGCGGTACCCAGACGGTGACCTGACACGTTCAGAACATCGTCGACACGACCTGTGATCCAGTAGTAGCCGTCTTCATCGCGACGGGCGCCGTCACCGGTAAAGTACATGCCCTTGTAAGTGCTGAAATAGGTCTGAGCGAAACGCTCGTGATCCCCATAGATCGTCCGCATCTGGCCCGGCCAGCTGTCCAGGATGACGAGGTTACCCTCGGTCTTGCCCTCAAGGATGTTGCCGTCATTGTCTACCAGTGCCGGCTGAACACCGAAGAACGGCACCGTGGCTGAGCCGGGTTTCAGATCAATCGCGCCCGGCAGCGGGGAAATCAGGATGCCACCGGTTTCAGTCTGCCACCAGGTATCCACGATGGGGCACTTGCTGTTGCCGATAACCCGGTGGTACCACTCCCAGGCTTCGGGGTTGATCGGCTCGCCCACGGAGCCCAGCAGTTTCAGGCTTTCACGGGTAGTGCCGTTCATGCAGGACTCGCCTTCCGCCATCAGGGCACGAATTGCGGTCGGAGCGGTGTACAGGATGTTGACCTTGTGCTTGTCGACAACCTGCCCCATACGAGAACTGTCCGGATAGTTGGGCACACCCTCGAACAGAACGGTGATGGCACCGTTAGCCAGCGGGCCGTACAGGATATAGCTGTGGCCTGTGACCCAGCCGAAATCGGCAGTACACCAGTACACGTCGCCTTCATGATAATCGAACACGTACTCGTGGGTCATGGAGGCATAGACCATGTAGCCACCGGTGGTATGCAGAACGCCCTTGGGCGCACCAGTGGAACCCGAGGTATACAGCATGAACAGCGGATCTTCGGCGTTCATCGGCTCTGGCTGGCAGTCGGCAGAGGCGGACTTCATCAGGTCTTCGTAACGCTCGTCGCGGGCGTCATTCCAGGGCACTTCGGAATTGCCGGTCCGGGTAACAACCACCACCTTCTCGACATTGGCGGCATCTTCATTCTTCAGGGCCGCGTCCACGTTCTTCTTCAGCGGAATCTTGCGGCCGCCACGAACGCCTTCGTCAGCGGTGACTACGAAGCGGGATTTGCCGTTCACAATCCGGGCACCAAGCGCTTCCGGAGAAAAACCGCCGAACACCACGGAGTGAATCGCGCCGATACGTGCGCAGGCCAGCATGGCGACGGCTGTCTCAACAATCATCGGCATGTAAATGGTAACAACATCACCCTTCTTCACGCCCAGACCTTTAAGGACGTTGGCGAACTTGCTGGTTTCCTCGTGCAGTTCGCGATAGGTCACGTTGCGTGAATCGGCGGGATCATCGCCTTCAAAGATGATGGCTGTCTGGTCGCCGCGCTTTTCCAAATGACGGTCCAGGCAGTTGGCTGAGGCATTCAACTGGCCATCTTCGAACCATTTGATGGACAGATTGTTGTAATCGTAGGTCGTGTTTTTCACCTTGGTGTAAGGCTTGATCCACTCAAGGCGCTTGCCGTGCTCACCCCAGAAGGTATCCGGGTCTTCGACTGACTGACGATACATTTCTTCATACTGTTCCCGGTTCAGAAGGGCCTGTTTGGCCACTTCCGGGCTTACCGGATATACCTGTTTACCAGTCATTGTGCTCCCCCTTTAGTCAGAGTCTGTTGTCATTGTCGGTTTTGGAATTCAGACGTTGAGGCCTCTCCGGCCCTTTAGACGGATAGTGGTAGTTCACCATGCTAGCCACTACACAATGAATTAGACTAACGTCCTAATCCGCCTGAACTTTTAGCCCAAAAAGGTCGGTAACCCGCAAGAAAACAACGGTAAATTGCGCCGAACGAGAAGCTTTTTAAAGGATAGTTGGATTGGAGCCGATGGCAAACCCGGGAAGGAAACGACCACGCATAAAAAAGCCCGGTCGTTGCGACCGGGCTCCTGGGTTCACGCTGCCTTTTTTCGGGCCTTGGCAGAGCGCAGGCTGTAAACCTTGCGCTCCTTGAGGGCGTATCGGTTCAGGCCTGCCAGGTGGATCTTGCGCAGATAGACCGACCAGTCAATCTGGCGGGCATCTACCGGGAACAGCACCTTGTCCAGCTCACCCATCCTCGATGCCAGGGCCAGCAGATCATCATTCCGGAAGATATAGTCTGGCGCGGTGTAGAAACCGAAAATGGTCGCCAGCGAGCGTGTCGTGTCCAGATTCCGGAGCACTTTCAACTCGCGATTCTGGCCCAGCATGCGCAGAACCTTCCCGGTAATGCTCAGTGGAATGCGCACCCCACCTACGACGGCATCGAAAAGTCTGCGATTGACTGCAATGAAGGGTTTGGTCGGCTGTCGGTAGAACAGCTGATCGTATTCGGCGAAGTTGGCTTTGGATTCCGCCATAAGGTGGTCAATAAACTGCCCAAGGGAAACCGGGTTGGAGCTGCCACTGCAACACTGGTAAATCCGGTGACGTGGCGAATCAGCAACGGCTTCAGCCGCCGCCAGGATGATGGCATTGGCCACCAGATCCACGGGAATAACATCGATGACCCCAGCGCGTTTGCCAGGGAAGAGCGTAACCTTCTCGCGGGCATACGCAAGGATAATGGCATCCGCCACCTTCACGCCTTCAATCCAGCCTGGCGCGGGTTCCTCGAGTGCACTTTCAATAATGGATGGGCGCACAATGGTCAGTGCCCGCCCGGACAGGGCCTTGAGCAGGAGTTGCTCACCGAGCCACTTGGTAAAGGTATAGGTATCACTCCAGCCATAATGGTTGGCTTCACGGATGCCAAGGTCCACCAGCTTCTTTTCCAGTGCCTTGCCGGAGTATCGGGAACGCACGTCCGCTATCTTGTCCTCCAGCAGCCGGACAAGTTCTTCGATCTCATAGTAACCTTCAGTGCTCCGGGGTATGGCCTCACCTGCCGGCTTGATCACGGTCTCCGTGATCTGTCCGGAATTCATGCCGTTTACATAGCAGGTGGAAACCTGCAGCACCGCCAGCGACTTGTTCTGTCGCGCAAGCTCGGCCACGTTGTCGAGGCAACGGGTATTGATGGCAAGCGCTTTATCGAGCTCTTCCCGGAAGTTCACACTGGCTGCGGAGTTGACAACCACATCGATGCCGCCAGCCAGCTTTCGGAAACGGTCAGAGGACAAACCAAACAAAGGCTCGGTCACTTCCCCGGTTACGCAATGCACACGATCTTCAATAAAAGTTTCGAAAGCCTCGTTGTCGTCCTGGCGAAGACGATCGAAGACTGACGACGTGGCGATCTCCTCAAAAAAACGATCCCGCGCATCGGGGTGACGTTTGTTTCCACGGATCAGCAGATGAATGCCGCCTATGTCCGGAACGGCGCGAAAGAGCTTTTCCAGAACCACCTTGCCGAGAAAGCCCGTGGTGCCGGTAATCAGAACGTGCTTGCCCCGGAGCCGCTCAAGTACTTTTGATGATGCATCGGGATTCAGCTGCTGTGTTGCCATGGGAGAACTCCTTCTCATTTCAATTCGTTGTCGCCGCACACCCGCCAACCAGAGGAAAGTTTGCGAATCAGATTCGACAGATGTGCTGCATATTGCGGGCCACGATTCAGATTTACGCTCAATCCTTGCACAACTTCGGTGACAGAGCGGTGACACACAGCAAAGTTACGCTACAAAAAACGTAAAAAAAATGACGGAAAAAAGGGTGGGTATTTCTGCCTATCGGGAGCCGCCCTGGTCATTGCCGGAGAGAGATCGCAGAAGCTGATCCAGCGAGATATCTGCAGGCTGCTCCTTCAGCACACGCACCAGGCGATCCTGTTCACCAAAGCTGATGCGATCGTAAAACGGCTCGCGGAGTAGGGATTGAGGCGGCTCGGCAGGCTCCGCTTTACGTTCGAGGGGTGAAATCTGGTCCGCCAGCTCGCGAAGATGAATGGCCAGGTGATTCTTTCGCTCGGGGCTGAGACTCTCCCACTGGAACGACCCGAGGCCGGTTTGCACAATCTCGACGGCATCACTGTCCAGCGTGCTCCCCAGCAGTGCAAAAAGACGGGTAAATGCTTCATAACGCAGCATAGGATCGATCGGCCCTGCATTGAAAACAGACTCAATCTCGCCCACGGCCTGCAGGCACCGATCTTTCAGGGTATGAGCCTCACTCTCGGTTTCGGGCTCCGGCTTGGTCACTGTTTTGAGCGGGCTCTCGGATCCTCGTTTGGACACCTTATGCCAGTAGGCTGCAATGCCAGCCTTTCGTCTCGGCAACTGGGACAGCCGCACATCAAGCATATCCGCGAGGGTATGAAACTGGCGACAGGAAGGGTCTGAGACAGGCAGAAGCGCGACCGGCTTCTGGTTGAGAACCGATTGCCGAAGGGTCTCGTCCCGCCAGATCCCACCCATATAGTGGAGCGAGATTCCCAGGTGGCGCTGGGCAGCGGCGTCCAGGCGCTGGAACACGGACCGTGCCTGACTGGCGCCCTGGGCCATATTCACCAGAATGCTCGGAATCCGGTTATAGCCCCTGCGCCGGAGAACCTTGATCAGGGAAAAGGCGTCGGTCAGGGACGCGGGGTCCGGGGTCACGACCATGCAGGCCAGCTCTGTCGCGGCAATCATATGCAGCCCGGCAGCCTGCAGCCCGGCAGCCGTGTCGGTAATGACGTAATCGTAGCGGTTTTCCAGGTTATACAGTGCCCGGAGTATGCGAAGGCTCTCCGTTGGCCCCATATCCATGCATTCCTGCACGCCGGAGGCCCCCGGAACAATATGCAGGCCGTAGTCGGTCTCCAGGATGATATCCTCAAGACGGCACTCTCCGGCCATCACATTGGCAAGGGTTTTTCTCGGATAAAGGCCAACCATGATGCTGACGTTGGCCAGATCGGTGTCGCCATCCAGCAACAGAACGCGGTTATCCTGCCTTGCGAGGGTGAGCGCAAGATTCAGGGCGACCGAGGTCTTGCCCACCCCACCCTTGCCACCCGTTATGGCGATGGTGCGAGGTTGGTTCGGATTGTGCTTAACAGGCTCTCTGGCGTTCATCACCGGTAATCTAGGTCCCTGATTTTTCGGTTTTCAGTATTTTAACCTGTAAAAATTCTACACATATCACGAATCAGATAATATATTGCTTAAAAAAAGAGCAATAAGTATTTAATAACGACGGTTTATTGTCTAAGCTCTTTTCGGACAATAAGAATGAACGCACCGTCAGATAATGATTTTTTCGCCGCACGGCAGGTAAGCCTATGCACATTGCGCCTGATTTACAGTTACCGAGCCTCCCGGAAGTAACCTTGCGGGCGCTCGATGCTTGTCATCAGGACGAGAGCTACCGAAAAATCAGCGAGATTGTCTCTGCCGATACGGCGCTGGTGGCTCGCATCCTGGCGCTGGCCAATTCCGCCCTGTACGGCCCCTCTACCCCAATTCGCTCCGTTGACCAGGCACTCCTGAGACTCGGCACCCGCCGTTTTCACACGCTGGTTCTGACCGCAGCCCTGCGCCAACTGCTGTTCGAGCTGGGCGGGGACGAATGGCAGCAACTCAGAGACTTCTGGCGCCACTCGCTCACTACCGCGCTGACAGCCCGGGCCCTGGCGACTCTCACCCGGTACCCGGAGCCAGACGAAGCCTTCATGCTGGGCATGCTTCACAACATCGGTGAACTGATCGCTATTAAAACGCCAGCCACCGACGCGAAGCAACACTATCTTGATCACCAGTCGGAGATTGCCGCCGAACTCGTGGCGTCCTGGGGCCTGGGGCCCATGGCGGCTGATGCCATGCGCTACCAACAGGCACTGCCCTCGGAACTGAGGGATGCCGGGCACCTGGTAAAGCTGATCAGTCTGGCGACCCGGCTGGCTCTGTCCGATGCCGCCGGCATTGCCGCTGCGGGCACGGTATTCGGGCTGAACGAAGAACTGACCCGTGAGATCAATCGCCGTATCGGCCATGAAGTCTCGGGTATGGCCGCCTCCCTGGGAATCCCGCTGGACGAGGGTTATTGTGGCGAGAGCGCATCCCGGCAGCTCAAACAGACTATTCTGCGTCAGGCCATGGCAAACCAGGCCATCAACCTCGCCGATCTGACCGGCGAAACCGAGGACATTCTCGCCGAAACGGTAAACAGCCTCACCCTGGTCACGGGCCTGCCGGCCCTCTGTTTTGGGCACACAGGGGACAACCTCGTGCTCCTGTCCGGGACCATTGGCGATATCCCGGAACTGGCAGTAACCGCCAAGCCTGGAGGCAGTGTCCTTACCGAAGCCTTCATTTCCGGCCTGCCAGTCAGTCTTGGCGAACGCTCGCCTACAGTGCTCGACCGGCAGCTGCTCTCGCTGTTGCACACACCATCGCTGCTGGCCGTGCCCGTTAACAGTGGCGGCAATTGCCCGGGTGTTTTTGCCCTCGGCACCGACAACGACCACCTGCCGACAACCCTTGAACTGGCTGATATTTTTACCAGGCAACTATCTACCGTGCTGGCAAACCGCACGCCTGCCGAAACGGGCAACGAAGGTCTGGATCAAGAAATAGCCCGCGACCGCCTGCGCAAACAGGTGCACGAGGTCAGCAACCCGCTGACCATCATCAGGCAGTACATTTACCAGCTGCGTGGCAGGCTTGAAGATGCCGATGTCCAGCAGGAGCTGGACATAATCCGCGATGAGCTGGACCGTGCCGGCAACCTGTTGCTGCAAATGAGCCATACTGACACCAGGGAATCGGATGACGACGGGGTTGAGCTCAATGCTGAACTGGAAAGTCTGGCGCGTATCCTCGAAGATAGTCTGTTCAGCGCCGACAACCGCAGCCTGAAGTTGTCGCTGTGCAGCGACCCGACGCGGGTTACATCCGACGCCACCAGAATTCGCCAGGTTGTTATCAACCTGGTTCGAAATGCAGCGGAAAGCCTGACAGAAGCAGGCGGCACGGTTGCAATACAGACGTCTTCCCCGGTGTGGCAGAATCATCGCACCTGGGTGGAGCTGGAGATTACAGACTCGGGTAGAGGAATACCCGATAAGGTCAGGGACACCCTGTTTTCTCCGGTAAAAACCACAAAGGGAGAAGGCCACAGCGGTTTGGGCCTGAGCATTGTGAAACAGCTTGTTGATGACATGGAGGGCATCATTGCTTGTCGCACGGGGCAGGAAGGTACCACCTTCAGGATTCTGCTACCGGCGGCCAGCCACAAAAAGAACGAGACCGACTGACGCAGAAACAACGGACGCAGACCGATGGCACCTGAGCATACTGATCAGCCTTTCAGTCACGGGTTAACGGCAAGGATACTGGTAGCGGACGATGAACCTCGCCTGCTGAACACACTGGCTTCGCTCTTGCGCAGCAAGGGGTACGAGGTTGCCGAAGCCCATGGTGGCCGGAAGGCCTGTGATCTGATTGATGAGCAATCGTTCGATCTGGCACTGCTGGATCTTCGGATGCCTGAAGTCAGCGGTTTCGACGTCATGGCCCATCTTGCTGACGGACAACCGGATTGCGGAGTAATCGTGGTCAGCGGCGAGAGCTCATTCAGCGCCGTGAGCCGCGCCTTGCGCCGGGGCGCCCTGGACTACATCCGCAAACCCTTTGATCCTGAAGAATTGCTGGCCACGGTCGAGAGTGTTATCGGCAAGAAATCGCTTCTTGAGGCCCACGAACATATTCAGATGCGGCTCGAAAAGTCCGAAGCCCTGCATCGCTACATCGTTAACAGTTCGCCCGACATCGTTTTCATGCTCGATCACGACGGCCACTTTTGTTTTGTGAACAGCAAGGTGGAGAGCCTGCTCGGCTATAAACCAGCGGAATTATGCGGCCAGCACTTCCGGCACATTCTTGACGATCGGGACGTAACTCGGGGAACACTGGCCCTCAAAGGACCGAACATCACCGCAGACAACCCGAGAACCCTGGAAGTTCGTCTGAAAACCCGGGGCAGCCGACGGGCAACCCGACACTTCGAAATAACCGCCTTTCCCATCGATCCGCAAACCTGGCCCCACTCGGGATCAACGCAGGGAGGCGGAAATGGCAGTGGCGCCAGCTATTACGGGACTGCTCGTGACGTTACTGAGCGGAAGGAAGCTGAAGCCTTCATCAATTTCCAGGCCTATCATGACCTGCTGACAAGATTGCCGAACCGCGCGCTGTTCAAAGATCGTCTTGAGCTGGCGATTACCCACGCCAATCGTGACGGACGAAAACTGGCGGTCATGTTCCTGGATCTCGACCGCTTCAAAGTCATTAACGATACCCTTGGCCACGCCATGGGGGACCGCCTTCTGCAAGCAGTGACCCACCGTCTCGAGAAATGCCTGCGCAAGGGCGACACTTTATCGAGATTCGGTGGCGATGAATTTACGCTCTTACTGCCTTCGATACATAACCACGAAGATGCCAGACAGATCGCCAAAAAACTGATTGACGCACTCAGGGCCCCTTTCCAACTGGGCGATCACGAGGTGTTCGTCGGAGTGAGCATCGGTATCGCGATATTCCCTGAGGCAGGCGAGGCCATGGATCAGTTGATCCAGAACGCCGATATTGCCATGTACCACGTCAAAGGCAAGGGCAAGGACGGCTACCGCTTTTACTCCGACAGCATGAGCATCGACACCGCCAACAGGCTAAATCTCGAGCGGGATCTGCGCCTGGCTCTGGAAAGGAATGAACTGAGGGTTTTTTATCAGCCACAGGTCTGTGCCACAACCAACCGGGTTGTGGGTCTAGAAGCCCTGGTCCGCTGGCAACACCCGGAACGCGGACTACTCTATCCCAGGGATTTCCTGCCTTTGGCCGAGGAAACCAAACTCATCGGCCAACTCAGTGAATGCGTTTTGGACCAGGCGTGCCAGGATGTCGGCCGCTGGATCCGCGCAGGCCACCCCACCCTCAGGCTGGCCGTCAACCTGTCACCTATTCAGGTTGAACATCCACGGTTTGTCGAAACCCTGATGCAGCAGGTAAAAGCCCACAACTTCCCCGCCGGCAACCTGGAAATCGAGATCACGGAAAACGTGATCATGAACGATCTCGAGCAGATCTCCCAGAAACTCCGGGAACTGGCGGCTCTGGGTGTCCGGATAGCGATTGACGATTTTGGCACCGGCTATTCGTCACTGAATTACCTCCATCGCCTACCGATCCACACTCTCAAGGTCGACCAGTCTTTCGTAAAAGCCATTCGCAGCGGAGACGACGGCGCCTGCATCGTGAACGCCATCGTTGCCATGGCTCACGGGCTGAAGCTGGAGATTGTTGCCGAGGGCGTGGAAACCGACGAGCAACTGGAATACCTGCGAAGCCTGGGCTGCCACCAGGTTCAGGGCTTCTTCTACGGTCCTGCCAGGCCTGCCGCCGAAATTTCCAGAACCCTCGGCACCACACGAGCCAAAGCCGCATCATTCTGATAGACGATTATTTATTGTCTGACACTCCGATATAAAACCGCGATCTGGTTTGCAAAGTATTGCAGTGCGTTACTTTGTGTATCTGGAAATGCGCATTACTGCACATATTTCTCCCACCCTGTTCTCTAAGCTCAAATCCATAGGCGCTGATCACCGGAATGTCCGACATTCTCGGACCAATAACGACAAAAACGGTGACGGCATCCAAGGAACAAGAACAGGCAGCAGTCATCATGCGCGACAAGTACAAGTACATCGGTCCCGTCTACGATTTCCTGAGCAATCTCTACAGCGGCAAAAACATTCACCGCTGTAAAACCGCCATGCTGGATGTGGAAACCGTCCGGCCCGGCGACAGGATTCTGTTCGCCGGCGTAGGCCATGGCCGGGATGCCATTCGTGCGGCGGAACTGGGTGCCGACGTGACCGTGGTAGACCTGTCCGAAACCATGCTGCGCAAGTTTGCCCAGGCCCAGGAAACAGAAGCGCCACACCTGACCATCCGCCGTATCCACAGCGACATCATGAAGGTGGATGAGTTCGAGCAGTACGACATGGTGGTGGCCAACTTTTTCCTGAACGTCTTCGATGAAGACATGATGGTCCGGGTCCTGGAGCACCTGATACGTCTCGGCAAGGCCGATGCCCGGGTCGTCGTCGGCGATTTCTCCTACCCTACCGGTAACCTGCTTTCCAGAATGTTCAAGAAGCTCTACTGGTACATGGCCGTCTTCATTTTCTGGCTGTTCGCCAACAATGCCTTCCACAAAATCTACAACTATCCCGAGCACATGCAGCGGCTAGGCCTTCAGGTCACGGACAAGAAGCACTTCAAGCTCCTGAACATGAACTGCTACTGGTCCATTCTCGGACGCAAGCAGGCCTGAGCACTTTGCTAGAGATTCACCCAACCAAAACAATCAGGGAGCAGCAGCATGTCGGATCAGATACTCGCACTGGACAGGGTTGGCACACTTGAGAGTGGCTCATTCACGTTTACCGAGCGGGTCGGCTTCCTGAAGAAGTACGGTACCCATTCCCAATCGTTTTCAACGCTCCAACCGGGCATGCAATATTTTGATGTACCGGGCATGGGGTATATCGCCTACATGCGCAAATGGGGCGGCACCTTCGTGCTCTCGGATCCCGTCTGTGCGCCGGAAGACTTTGGCAACCTGCTGGAGAGCTTCCACCAGCGCTTTCCAAACGCCAGTTACATCCAGGTCTCCAAGCCCGTCGTCGATTTCCTGCACCTGCGATTTGGTCTCTACGGCACCCAGTTTGGCAGCGAATCCCGTATCGATCTGGGCCGCTGGTCCCTCAGCGGAAAGAAAAAACAGATCCTGCGAACCGCTTTGAACCAGGCAGAAAAAAACGGTATTACGGTGAAAGAGCGTTTCAGTGACGATCACACCCGTGAAATATCCGAGGCCTGGATTCGAACCCGCAAATGCAAGAGCAATGAAATCCGCTTTCTGATACGTCCCATGGAAATGGACTATCGCGAAAACGAACGGCATTTCTACGCCTATCAGGACGGCAAGGCCGTTGGGTTTATCTATTTTGACCCGATTTATCGCAACAACGAGATTATCAGCTACGTGCCCAATATCTCCCGGGCCAACGCCGATTTCCGACAGGGCATTTTCTATACCCTGATGGCTCATGCGATGGAGGTCTTCAAGGCGGAAGGCGTGCCTTATCTGGATCTCGGACTGATACCCCTTTCACTGGATCCTGCAACAGAGCATCAGGAGAGCAGGCTGTTGAAACGCCTGTTGCACGGGCTCTACGAGAAGGGCAATTTTCTATACAACTTCAAAGGCTTGGAGTTTACAAAGTCGCGCTTTAGGGGAGACAACTTCAAGACCTACTGTTGTCACAAACGGTCGATTCCGGCGCTGGAGTTTCTCGCCATGTTCAAGCTGACCCGGTTGCTGTAGCCCCCAGAGGCTCTCCCGGCCAGTGTTCGCTCACCCGTTTGGCCTCCAGCCCCAGGCCCGCCATGAAGGGCGCGGTGCCCTTCGGTGCCGGCCCTGAAAACAGCGCAGCGCTCACAGGTTGTTTCCCTGCGCTGGCAACTGGGCCTTGAGCAACATCAAGCCGACCGGTCTGTTCCAGCAGCCAGGCTACCCGTCGGGCAATGGCCTCACCCGAGTCCACCCAGAAACGAACCGTCGGCAGACTCGCCCTCAGACTCTCCAGTAACAGTGGATAGTGAGTGCAACCAAGCACCACGGTGTCCACACCGGCCTCTTTAAAAGGCCTCATGGCTTCGCTCAGCTCGGCAAGCGGAACCTCGATTCCGGAAACCAGGTCCTCTGCCCAGCGCACCAGCCCCGGATGGCCAATACGCTCAATCCTGCAATCGCCAGCGAATTCCTCGACCAGCCTGTCGAGATAAGGCCTGCGAACCGTTGCCGGTGTCGCCAGCAGCCCCATTCGCCGATTCACGGACTTTGCTGCCGCCGGTTTGATGGCCGGCACCACCCCCACAACCGGCACCGCCGTCATCGCACGTAAATGCGGCAGAACCACGGTACTGGCGGTGTTGCAGGCAACCACGATGGCGTCTGACGGGTAGAGCTCGAGCGCTCTGGTGATCAGACTGCAACAACGGTCGATCACAACCGCCTCGGATTTGTCGCCATAGGGAAAGCCTGCGTTGTCTGCCAGATAGACGATCTCCAGTCCCGGCAGTTGCCGGTGAATGCAGGCCGCAACGCTCAGACCACCGACACCGGAGTCAAACACCAGAACCCTTGGAGGTGACTGCCTGCTCAAACCGGAATGCCTCCCCGGGAAATCTCGTGTTCCATGGCCCGGATCAATCGGCCAGAAATGGTGGTTTCCGGTGGTACCGGTGGCGTATCGCCCGGCAGGAACCAGTCGGCATCGGCAAGCTCGTCCTCCTGGAGAACCAGCTCGCCTCCGGCGTAATCGGCGAAGAAGCCGACCATGAGCTGATGGGGGAATGGCCAGGGTTGCGAGGCGTGGTAGCGGATATTGGTGACGTCCAGCCCGGTCTCCTCTTTCACTTCACGGTGCACAGCGCCTTCCAGACTCTCGCCCGGTTCAACAAAACCGGCGATGAGGCTGTAGAAGTGCCGTTTGACCCGCGAGGACTTCGCGAGCAGAAGCCGATCATCCCGGCGTATGACGACAATCACGCAGGGCGCCAGCCTCGGGTACCAGGGAATGCCACAGGGTTCGCACCACTTGGCCCGCTCACGCGGATGGAAACCGGTTTCCTCGCCGCAGCGGCCACAGAATCGGTGGTCGCGCCACCATTGCCAGACCTGAAAGCCGGTACTGAGCATATCCGCCGGCGCATCGCTAACCATCAAAAGCGCATCCCGCAGCGGTACAACCTCCTGATTACCGACGTCGGTGTCCGGCAGTTCGGTCACGAATACACCGCGCCCATTGTAACTGCCCAGAGATACGGAATCGGACAATTCGCCCCGGAAAAGGCTGCTGTCGCCGCTGTGCAGCCAGCCGTTATCGGGCTTGACCACACCCGATCCCGACAGCGCGAGGATCAGATCGCCGTTTTCCGGCCGGCGGGTCGTCCAGCCCGGTATCCACTGAGTCATTGCGATCACCATTCGATGCATCAACTGGGTTATTGGAAGATCAATCGAGAATGTACCACATTGCCGCACCGGCCAAGAATGAAAGGTCCACCTTTCCGCCCTCTACTCAACCAAGTAAACTTGGCACCTGTTTCGTCAACGGAGTTGCAATTTATGCGTCTTTACCAGGGCATTCGCAGCCTGATCCTGACCCTTTTCCGCAAGATACTGTTTATCTGGGTCCGGACTGATGTCAGCGGCAACAGCGTTGAAGCCCTCGCCCTGGATCCCGACAAACCGGTTTGCTACGTGCTGCAATACAGCTCTCTCTCCAGCCGATTGGTTCTCGAGCAGGAGGTCATCCGGGCGGGACTGCCGGGCGCCTCCGAAGCACTCCCCGTGAAGAATGGTCCATCCCACTCCTTCTTTTTTCTTTATCGCCGGATTGGTGGTTTTTTCCGAGGTCGCCAGGCGCCGGCGCCTACGAACGAATTCCAGGCACTGGTGCGCTATGGTCTTGAACACCCGGATCAGGATGTCCAGATTGTGCCTGTTTCCCTGTTCTGGGGCCGCTCCCCGGACAAGGAAAAATCCCTGGTCAAACTGCTGCTGTCTGATACCTGGTCCATTGCCGGCCGGCTTCAGAAGTTACTGATCATCATGGTTCATGGTCGCAACACCTACGTTCAGTTTAACCAGCCGCTCTCACTGAAACAGGTGATCGACGAGTACCGGCACAGCGAGGAGCGGGCCAACCGCAAGCTGGCCCGGATCCTGAGAACCCACTTCCGCCGGGTTCGCCAGGCGGTACTGGGGCCAGACTTGTCCCATCGCCGCACCCTGGTGGCAGGTCTGGTGCGCACCCAGGCGGTCAAGGAAGCCATCCGGGAGACCGCTGCCAGAGACGACATACCACCTGAGAAAGTCCGCGCCAAGGCCTACAAATATGCGGATGAGATTGCGGCGAGCATGTCCGTTGTCACAATTCGATTCATGGAGGTGCTGTTATCATGGCTCTGGAACCGGATCTACAACGGCATTGCCATCAACAATATCCGGGTGGTAAAGGAAGTGGCGCAAGACAATGCCGTGGTTTACGTGCCCTGCCACCGTTCACACATCGACTACCTGCTGCTGTCCTACGTGCTTTACAAGAATGGCCTGATGCCTCCGCACATCGCCGCAGGCATCAATCTCAATATGCCCATTGTCGGCCCGATCCTGCGCCGTGGCGGGGCGTTCTTTATGCGCCGCAGTTTCAAGGACAACCCGCTGTACGCCACCGTGTTCAATGAGTACATGCACGTGATGTTCTCCCGGGGCTATTCCGTCGAGTATTTCATCGAAGGCGGCCGAAGCCGCACAGGTCGCATGCTGCAGCCCCGCCCCGGCATGCTGGCAATGACCGTACGCAGTTTCCTTCGGGACCATCGCAAACCCATCGTATTCGTGCCCGTGTACATCGGCTATGAAAAGGTGATGGAAGGCCGCTCCTATCTGGGTGAACTTCGTGGCAAGAAAAAGGAAAAAGAAAGCGTATTCGGTCTTGCCAAGACCGTTCGCAAACTCAGTAACTCCTTTGGTCGGGTTTCAGTCAACTTTGGCGAAGCCATTCATTTGTCTGAGGTTCTGGACGATGTTCACGGTAGTTGGCGCGACGAGGCCTACGACGCCGAGTATCGTCCGAAGTGGCTTAACAGCGCGGTTTCAGAGCTGTCCTTCCGGGTAGCGTCGAACATCAACGCGTCGGTTGCGGTAAACCCGATCGGCATGGCCGCCACGGTTCTTCTTGGTACCGAGCGACTGGCCATGGACGAGGGACAGTTGATCCGATTGATGGATCAATACGCCGCCCTGCTAAAGGCTTTCCCGTATGCGGAAACGGTAACCCTGCCCGAGGGGTCCGGCAAAGACTGGATCGCCTACTGTGAAGGCATGGGCCTGGTGACGCGCCAGCCGCAGAAGCTGGGCGACATTATTGCCCTCGAAGGCAGCAACGCAATCCTGATGACCTATTACCGGAACAACATCCAGCACCTGTTTGCGCTGCCCTCCCTGATCGCCAGCCTGTTCGAGAACAAGGATTCGCTGGGCCGGGACAAGATTGTGTTCCTCGCCAGCGTAGCCTACCCCTATCTGCAATCGGAACTGTTCCTGAAATACCAGCCCGATGAAGCCAGAAAGGTCATCAATCAGTGGATTGACGTTCTCATCGAACATGACTTGCTGAAGCCCCTGGACGATGACCGGATCGGTCGACCCGAGGAAGGCACCGAAGCCATGCTGAGGCTCAGGGTTCTGTCCCGCTTCATCATCCAGACGGTCGAGCGCTACCACATCGCTCTGGGCATTCTCCGCAAATACGGCTCGGGCAAGATCAGCGCCGCTGAACTGGAGGAACAGAGCGCGCTGCTGGCCGAGCGGATGTCGATCCTGTTCGGCCTGAATGCGCCGGAGTTTTTCGACAAGAGCCTGTTCCGCAACTTCATTGCCAATATGCAGAACAATGGCGTTATCACCACCGATGACAATGGCCTGCTCTGCTATGGGGAGGGGCTGGATGAGGTGGCGGACGATGCCCGCCTGGTGCTGAGTGTCGAGAAGCGACAGGCAATCCAGCAGGTCACCATGCTGGGTGCCTGATGGCATTTACTGCGGTGGCAGCGCCCGGATGGCGTACACATCGTAGCGGCTGCTCTTTCCCTCAATACGGGTGGTTGGCTCCGCTCCCTCAATAGCCGATGCCTTACGGGGCCGCTTGACCACCACCCGGTAACGGGCTTGCTCCAGAGCGGCCGCGAGCAATTGTGCGGAATCCTCGTCGTCTCCTACGATAGTGCGGAAAACCTGCATTTCCTTTTTTACAAGGGCCGACTTGTCCCGATGCGGAAACATCGGATCCAGGTAGACAACATCCGCCGCCTCGCTGCCTGGTCGGGCCAGCCATTCAATACTGCTGCCCTCCAGCAGTCGCATGCGCTCGACAATGGCCGCACAATCCACATTCAGGGCTGCGCGCGCAAGACCATCGGCCAAGAGAGCGTGAATGACCGGGTTACGCTCGAACAGGGTAACCGTGCAGCCAAGGCTGGCAAGCACAAAGGCATCCTGGCCAAGCCCTGCCGTCGCATCAACGATATGCAATGCGGCCCGTGTTTTCTGCAAGCCGACCGCCTTGGCCACCAACTGGCCCGCGCCACCGCCGTGCTCCCGCCGATACCCCATCTTGCCGGTCACGAATTCTGCACGCACCGGTCCCGGCGCACCTTTGCCAGTCATCTGCAGGCCAAGGCCCTGCTCATCCAGGAACAGTAAAACCGGGAAGTCGCGGATGTCTCTGGGGCGGACGACACCAAGATTCGGGACCCCGAGCGAATCGGCAAGAGCATCGGCCTGCAATCGGTCACCCAATGCACTGCGGGCAACAGCGACGATGTTCTGGAAACGTTCAGAGCGGGCGTACGGAGCGGACGGGGACGAGTCAGGCATCAGACCAGAATATCAATTCCGGCCAGGCTACCATTGCCGCCAGTTTCCTGACCGGCTGCGGCAACAGAGGCAAAGGTCGACAGCGCCCTGGCGGCTGGCAGGGACACTTCGTCTGCGCGGAACCGCTCCAGACGGGCGTCTTCAGCGGCACGACGGGCTTCTACACGCCGCTCGAGGCTTTCGGTCGCATTGCGGTCGCTGACAACACCCTGATTGCCATCGGCAAGGTCACGGCGGGCCGCGTCAGG
This sequence comes from Marinobacter sp. CP1, assembly GCF_001266795.1. Classification (NCBI taxonomy): domain Bacteria; kingdom Pseudomonadati; phylum Pseudomonadota; class Gammaproteobacteria; order Pseudomonadales; family Marinobacteraceae; genus Marinobacter; species Marinobacter sp. CP1. The sequence continues at coordinate 3,279,138 of NZ_CP011929.1, read as the reverse complement.
TGTTTTTTCGGGCGTTGATGCCGGCGCACGGGCCGCATCGCTGCGCTCCCTGACCAGACTGTTGTTGCCGGTCTGGAAATTGAAATTGTTACCCGGGTTAATTCCGCCAATCATGTTCAGATACCGCTGGCCGGATGACAGGAAAACGTGAAATGGAAGTATGGAAGAATATCGCACGGAAGAAAAGACAGCTGGTCAGTTTTTACCCAAAGCGGTCTGCCCGGATCAGACCGGGCGGCCGGGGTCACTATCGACCAGGCAGTTTTTTCCAGGCCACTTCATCCCTGATGTAGACAGGTTGAGCCTGCTCCGCCGGCACCGCCTTGCCCTGCCCGAATGCGATCACCGCCAGGCGCGCAACCCAGGCTGCTCGCAGCACCAGGGTTTCATCGACGGGATCAACGCGCCCTGACACCTCCGCTGGCATGGCGGAGCGGTATTGCCAGCCCGGCCCTGCTCCGCACCAGCGCTCGGGGCCCGCTGGCAGTGTGACTGCCTCGGGTGGACAGACCTGTTCCGAAGCCAACGCCGCAGGCAGTCCTGCCCGGGCAGCGAAGCAGCCCCAATACACCTCGCCCATGCGGGCATCAAAGGCTACCGCAATACCGGTTTCCTCGTGAGGATCCAGAGCATCCATGGCACCCAGCGCCACGGCCTGCAGCGAAGACACCGGCACCACCGGAATGTCCAGCCCCCAGGCAAGACCCTGCACAACACCGGTCGCGATCCTGACACCGGTAAAAGAGCCCGGCCCGCAGGCAAAGGCCAGGGCATCAAGCTCTGCCGGAGCAAGATTCTTCTCCGCCAGAAGCTCCCGCACCATCGGCATCAATAGCCGGGTATGGCCTCTGGGGGCAAGCTCAAAGCGTTCGGAGATTTCGCCATCAACAAGAAGGGCTGCCGAGCAGCCCTCCGATGACGTATCCAGTGCCAACAGTTTCACCGGTGTGAAAACCTCAGGTCAGGATGCCAATTTATTTGAGTTCAGACAGGATCTGGTCGCGAATGCTGTCCAGACTGCCAACGCCCTCGACACGGACGTATTTCGGTGCCGCGGCCGGCTCTTTCGACGCCCAGTCCTGGTAGTAGCCAACCAGCGGTGCAGTCTGGTCGTGGTAGATTTTCAGACGCTTGCGAACCGTCTCTTCCTTGTCGTCCTCACGTTGAACCAGCGGTTCTCCGGTCTGGTCATCCTTACCCTCGACCTTGGGCGGATCGTATTTCACGTGGTAGATACGACCGCTTCCCTCGTGCACCCGGCGACCGGACAGACGGCTGACAATTTCTTCGTCATCCACGGCAATTTCGACCACATAGTCGATGGCAATTCCCTGGTCTTTCAGAGCTTCAGCCTGGGGGATGGTCCGCGGGAAACCGTCGAGCAGGAAACCGTTCTTGCAATCAGGCTGTTGAATACGCTCTTCGATCAGCGCAATGATGATGTCGTCAGACACCAGGCCGCCCGTTGCCATGACTTCCTTTACCTGCTTGCCCAGCTCGGACTCGGCTTTCACCGCCGCACGCAGCATGTCACCGGTGGAGATCTGGGGAATATCAAACCGTTCAGTAATGAACTGGGCCTGAGTTCCCTTGCCTGCGCCCGGCGCGCCTAACATGATGATTCGCATAACGCTGTGCTCCCGTTTTAGTCATTATCATTTGAAAAGCTGTGGCAAAAACCCGTGCCTTTGCGACAGCCTCTCCTGCACGGAACAGGTGTCAGCCGAAATCGGCGAAGGCGCATTATACGAAGTCAGCCACGTCAGAGAAAGTCGACCTCCGTATCATGCACCGGAAGTCCGTATTTCCCAGCGAATAACGACAGGGTGTCAGGATGACAGGGAGCTGGCCAGTGCGTCCAGATCCGGAGCCACACGATCCAGTTCAGCATTCAGTTCTTCCACAACATTGGGCGTCAGTCCCAGGCCTTCCAGCAAAGCGGGCACGTCGTCGGCATTGAATTCATCGCCAATACCGCGGTCCTTCAACAGGGCGTTGGCCAGCTGTACCATCAAAACATAGTTCTCGTGCTCGCCATGGTAACCCGATTGTTGATGCACGCCAGCCGCCTTGACCACAGGATCAGGCAGTTGCCATATACGGTGGAGGATACCGCCAATAGCGCCATGGCCCACCGACAGGATTTCCTGGCCATTGCCCTGCCCGAACACCTGCTGCTCAAGCGAGTGCATGCTGGCTTCAGGATTCGCTTCGCGAAGCTCATTGAGCTCATCAAATTCGGCCGGGAACAGATGCCCGACCAGCAACAGGCCAAAGTTGTGCAACAGGCCGCAGAGATAGCCCAGCCCCTTTTCGGCGCCACATCGCGGCGCAATGATCTGGCAAAGGAACGCGCAGTACAGGGAGTGGCGCCAGAAATTGTCCATGCCGAGAATGCCGTGACGGGGTACTTCAAAGGCACGAACGGAGGCGATGCCCAGGGCGATGTGGGCCACACGATCGAAGCCCAGCACACGGGTGACCGCCTCCTGCACCGAATTGACCTGGCCGGGATAATTGAACAGTGCAGAACGGGCGTAACGCATGATCTGGGCCGTGAGACTGGGATCAAACTCGATCAGCTCTGCCAGCTCACGAGCCGTCGCATCGGTGTTGGCAGTCAGCCGCAAAATACGCAGCGCCAGGGCCGGCATGGGGGGCAGACGGTAAAGTTTCTGTAGCTTGTCGGCCACTTCCTCGAGCGTCAGCGCCTCGCGGTTGCCGTTACCCGGCCCCCGGATAACCAGGTGGCCCGCCCTGGCACCGGCCAGGGCCAGACGGAAGGATCGGCCATCCATCTCTAGCAGGGAATGATCAGTGCCACTGGAAAACACGACCTGATCCGCCAGCATCACATCCTCGTCCACGATAACGGGCAGCTCGTAAGCCTGTCCGATGGGCGGGGTGAAGCCGGGATCACAGTCACTGAACAGGCGCATGGTCTGCCGTGCGGTCAGCGGCTGAAGACGGCGACCGGTCAGCTGGTGAACGGCATCCGGGTCCAGGGAACTGTCGAACTTGTGCACGGCCATCACGACACCGGTAATGTCGATCAGCAGAGTGGCCTGTACAAAGCTGTCCTGAGACATCCCCGAGGCAATCACTGCCGCATCCAGGCTGGTGACCTGATCTATCGGCAACTCCCGATAAGTGATGCCCTTGCGGGCGAGAAAACGTTCCAATCGTGCAGCCAGAGCCACAGCTTACTCCCTTTGTTCTTGGTCGGTGGCCAGACTACCCGGCCTTGTCCCGGCACTTTTTTCTATTCTGCTGCAAGGTCAGCCAGTATTCCGCATGCCCGCAGCGATACCTGCCATGGTGACTTTCAGTGCTCTTTCCACCAGTTCCGGCACCTCGCCCTTGCCTTCACTTTCCCGGTCCCGCCGTAGCAATTCGGCCTGAAGGTAGTGCAGCGGATCCGTGTATGGGTTACGCACCCTCATCGAATGCGCAAAGACGGGCTCTCCCTCCAGCAGATCCGTTTGCTCCTTGAGTTCCAGAAGTCGCTCGATACAACCCTGGAGGCGCACGCGAAGACTCTCCCCAAGGGCTTTCAACCGATCATCGTCCAGCAGCGTCTGCTCATAATAGCTGGCGATGCGCAGGTCTGCCTTGGCCAGCACCATTTCCAGCATATCCACATAGGTGCGGAAGAACGGCCAGCCCTGCATCATCTCACGCAATACTGGGAGCCGGTGGTCCCGGGCCGCCTCTTCAAGCGCCACGTCACTGCCCAGCCAACTGGGCAGCATCAGCCGCATCTGGGTCCAGGCAAATATCCACGGTATGGCCCGAAGGCTTTCCACGCCGCCGGTGGCCTTCCTCCGGGCCGGGCGACTTCCGAGTGCCAGTTTCCCCAGGGCCTGTTCCGGCGTGACCTGGCGGAAATAGGGCACGAAGTCGGGATTTTCCCGGACCACATCGCGGTAGGCTTTCAAGGACCGCTCGGTAAGCCAGTCCATGGTTTCACGCCAGCTGTCTTCGGGCTGTGGTGGCGGGGCCAGGGTAGCTTCGATAACCGCCGTGGTGTAGAGCGTCAGGCTCTGAACCGCCAGCCTCGGCAAACCGAACTTGAAGCGGATCATTTCGCCCTGCTCGGTAATCCGGAAACTGCCGTTTACCGAGCCCGGCGGCTGGGACAGTATCGCCCGGTTGGCAGGTCCGCCGCCACGGCCAACGGTACCGCCACGGCCGTGGAACAGGGTCAGATGCACGCCATACTGGCGGGCAACGTGGGTAAGTTTCTCCTGGGCCTGGTACTGGGCCCAGGCCGCCATCAGCTGGCCGGCATCCTTGGAGGAATCCGAATAGCCGATCATCACTTCCTGCCTGCCCTGGCAATACTCCCGATACCACTCAACCTCGTACAGCGCAGACATGCTGTCTGGAGCACCACGCAGGTCATCCAGGGTCTCAAACAGGGGCACGACCCGCATCGGAAACTTCATTCCGGATTCCCTGAGCAGCAAAATCACGCTCAATACATCAGAGGGCTTGCTGGCCATGGAGATAACATAGGACCCGAGGGCTTCCGGCGTTTGCTGCGCCACCACTTCACAGGTTGCCAGCACCTCGCCGACCGATTCGGAGGGCTCCCAAGTTCGGGGGACCAGTGGGCGCCGGCCCTGAAGTTCCTTCACCAGGAATGCCTGGCGCTCCTGTTCTGACCAGGACAGATAATCCCCCAGGCCAAGATAATCGACCATTTCGGCAACCGCCTCCGCGTGGCGGCTGGCCTCCTGGCGGATGTCCAGACGAATCAAAGGCAGGCCAAAAGTATGCGCCCGGCGGATGGTATCCAGCAGCGGACCATTGGCGATGTCCTCGAGTCCGCACTCAACCAGGGATCGGTAACAGAGCTCCAGGGGACCGGTGAAATCCTCGTTCTCAAAGAGAATACCGTTGGCATCCGCGGTCTCGCCGTTGACGCTCGCCTCTGCCCAGTCCCGGGTTCTGATCAGCCGCTCACGGAGTTCGGCGAGCACATGGCGGTAGGGTTCCCGGGAATCACCAACAACGGCCTTGAGCTCGTCGCTGGCCTGCCACATGGACAGTTCGGCCCGCAGCGCCTGAATATCACGAAGATAGAGATCCGCTGCCATCCAGCGGCCAAGCAGGAAGACCCGGCGGGTCACCTTGTGGGTGACATTCGGATTGCCATCACGATCACCGCCCATCCAGGATGCAATGCGGATGGGGGATGCCTGCAGGGGAAGGCCCTTTCCGGTCGCGTCTTCCAGCGACGTATCCAGGCTCCTCAGAAACTGTGGCAGGGCCTGCCACAGACTGTTTTCAATAACCGCAAAGCCCCATTTGGCCTCATCCACTGCGGTTGGTCGCTCCTGACGAATCTCGTCGGTGTGCCAGGCTTCGGTAACCAGTTGAGACAAGCGATTGACGATTTCCTCCCGTTCAGCAGGCATGAGGTCGTCATGGTCCAGACGCGCCAGGCAGTCCGACATCTCGTCGTATTTCATAATAAGGGTGCGACGCGCCACCTCGGTGGGGTGGGCCGTCAGCACAAACTCGATTCGCAGATCCGCCACCCTCTGATGCAGTTCCTCCGGCGTGACATCACCTTGCTTGAGCCGCTCAAACACCTCCCCGAGCGATTCGACCATCAGATCAGACTGGTGCCCGCGTTTCCGACGAATACCATGGTACTGCTCGGCAAGGTTGGCCAGGTTCAGGAACTGGTTGAAAGCACGGGTCACCGGAAGCAGCTCATCATCGCTCAACTTGCGCAGCAGATTGACCAGTCGCTGGCCGGACCCGCTTTCCTGGCGACGGTCGGACTTGGCTGCCGCCCGGATTTCCTCAATCAGCTCGTAGCATTCCTGTCCGGGATACCGCCGTATGCTCTGGCCCAGAAGTTCACCCAGCATTCGTACGTTTTCTCGGAGTTCGGGATGTAGCTCAGTCACATTGACGTCCTTTTGAATTGACGGAGGCGAAGTAAACTTACGATACTAAGGAACAGTCGAGAAAGTCTATTGGCGATTCAAGCCTGTAGCTGCAAGGAGTTATCATGAAGGTCACTGATTTGCCCAAACACTGGGAACAGCAAAAAGAGCCCGTGGAGCGCACCCACGATTATAATCTGCGCCTGCCGCTGGAAGATGCCGCACGCGTGGCCGCACTGGCGGAACTTTACCCGGACCGCAGTGAAAGCGATATTCTGAACGACATGATTGGTGCAGCTCTGGACGACCTGGTACGCCAGAGCCCACTGAAGGACAAGCTGGAAGGGAAAGACAAGTAAATAGCGGCGGGCAGCTTTCGCTGCCCGTGTCGTCAGGCGACTGATTCCAGTTGACGGGCCTTGAGGCGCTGGATGTGCTTCTGGCTCAGGCTGACAAACTTGGGAGTCAGGCCCTGATCTTCGTAGATCTCGAAGCCATCCTCGTCGTACGCCACCACTTTGGTGCCCTGAACATACGGAAAGCTGGTCTCCATTTCGTCCAGTGCTGCAGAAATCAGATCCCGCATCAGATCCTGAGGTGACTTCATCGGATAGAGCGCTGCGAGTTTCTCGAGACGCTTGTGATGCTGGTCAGACAACGCCATGAAGTAGGCGTCTCGGGTAAGCCGACCACGTGCATGCTTGTCCCAGTAGTTGACCAGATCTTTGATTTTCATGGTGCCTTCACTCCTGCATCTTATTGATGGCGCACGGCGCACGAAAACTGTGCGTCCGTTTCCGGAAGTGTAGACGAAGCCGTCGGTCCGGGGGCGAGAAAATTGGTAACGGATTGTACTTACCGATCCGCCATTTTCAGTGCTCGTTCTCTCCCCGCTCCACGCCTTTCACCGCCTGCCACACGGCATCCAGCGCCTCCAGAGATTCTTCGTCCATATCGCGGCCCTCCCGTTCCAGCACACGTTCAATCGCCCGGAATCGGGCGTCGAATTTATGGTTGGTTCGATTGAGTGCCTGCTCAGGGTTAACCTTCATGAACCGTGCCAGGTTCACACAGACAAACAGGAGATCGCCGAGCTCATCTTCAACGGCATCGGGATCACCGGCGCCCGTCTGTGCGGCTTCCCATGCCTCCTTGAGCTCGTCGATTTCCTCGTGAAGTTTGTCGAAAACGGGGCCAACATTCGGCCAGTCGAAACCGTGCCTGGCTGCCCGTTTCTGGAGCTTCTCGGCCCGAGCCATTGCAGGCAGGGTCCGGGCAATGCCGTCAAGCCGACTTAGCTCGGCGCTGGCTTCCGGTGCCGGCTTCATTGCCCGCTCCTCGGCCTTGATGCGCTCCCAGCTTTCCTTGATCCAGGCCTCATCCGGCCGATTATCCGGATCAATGCGGCTTTCCAGGGTCCCTTCCGGAAAAACGTGTGGATGCCGCCTTACCAGTTTGCGCACCAGATGATCGACCACACCGTCAAAATCGAAATGGCCATCTTCCCGACCAAGCTGGGTGTAGAAAATGACCTGGAACAGCAGGTCCCCCAGCTCGTCTTTCAGATGCGGGTAATCCTCTCGCTCAATGGCATCGGCGACTTCGTAGGCCTCCTCCAGCGTGTGCGGCACGATGGTCTTGTAGGACTGCCTGGTATCCCATGGACAGCCCGTCTCCGGATCCCGAAGCCTGGCCATCAGGGTTTTCAGATCCTCGATGGTATAGCTCATCCGCGTTTACGCCTTACATCAATGATATTGGGCAGGTTGCGAATCTGCGCCAGCAACCGCGCCAACTGCTCCAGACTGGAAATTTCCACCGTCACGGTCATGGTAGCCGTGTTCTCGTCCTTGTTGCTCAGGGTATTCAGTGACAGCACATCACTCTTGGAGGCCGACAACACCTGGGTAATATCTCTCAGCAGCCCGGATCGGTCATAGGCTTCAATTTCAATGTCGACAGGATAGACAGCAGCCTGCCGGCCACCCCAGCTGACCTCAATAATCCGGTTGGGCTCGAACTCACGCAGATTCAGGAACGTCAGGCAGTCCTGGCGATGGACCGTAACCCCACGGCCAACCGTGATGTAGCCACCGATCGCGTCTCCGGGCAGCGGCTTGCAACATTTCGCCACCTGGGTCTTGAGCTTTCCGACGCCCAGGATCTGGATGTCTGATTCCGTATCGTAGGGCTTGCGGCGCTGGGCGCTGAGTTTCAGATCCAGTTGTTCGGACTTGGGCTCCAGCATCTGCTGGGCCACATTGGCGACATGCGTGGGGCGAAGGTCACCGGCTCCAGTAGCTGCAAACATGTCCTCCGCACTTTGATAATTAACCTTCCTGGCAAGCTCACCAAGATCTACATCGTACAGGGACAGACGCCTGAACTCGTCCTCGAGAATGGCACGACCGTCAACGATATTGCGACCACGATCCTGCTGTTTGAACCAGTGGGTTACTTTGGCGCGCGCCCTGGAAGTCTGAATGTAACCAAGGCTCGGGTTCAGCCAGTCGCGGCTTGGGGCCGGGTTGTTGGAGGTCAGGATAAACACCTGATCGCCGGTTTTCAGTGGATAGGTCAGCGGAACGATCCGGCTGTTCACCCGCGCACCGCGGCAGGCGTGGCCGATCTCCGTGTGAACCCGGTAGGCGAAATCCACCGGCGTTGCCCCCTGGGGCAGATCCACCACGTGGCCCTCGGGTGTGAATACATACACCCGATCCGATGCGACATCGGATTTCAGGTGGTCGGCCAGCCCGGACAGGTCGCCCAGCTCCTCCTGCCATTCCAGAACCTGGCGCAGCCAGTTGATCTTGGCATCGTAGCCCGTCGACTTGTTGCCTTTGTCCATGCCCTTGTACAACCAGTGGGCACAAACGCCCAGTTCCGCCTCCTCATGCATGGTGTGGGTTCGGATCTGCACTTCCATGACCTTGCCCTCGGGCCCGATCACGGCGGTATGCAGGGACTGGTAACCGTTTTCCTTCGGGTTGGCAATGTAATCGTCGAACTCGTTGGGGATGTGGCGCCACAGCGTATGGACAATACCCAGTGCGGCGTAACAGTCGCGAACCTCCGGAACCAGGATACGTACGGCGCGAACATCGTAAACCTGGGAAAAGTCGATGCCCTTGCGGCGCATTTTTCGCCAGATGCTGTAGATGTGCTTGGCACGTCCGGACAGCTCGCCCTCAATGCCATAGGCTTTCAGTTCGGTCTGCAGGGTTTCAATCACCCGCTTGATGTAACCGTCGCGATCCAGGCGCTTTTCGTCCAGCAGTTTGGCGATCTTTTTGTAGGCGGAACCATGCAGGTACCGGAAAGAAAGATCTTCCAGCTCCCACTTGATGTGACCAATGCCAAGCCGGTGGGCCAGCGGCGCGTAGATATCAAATACTTCCCGGGCGACGCGCATGCGTTTTTCTTCCGGAGCATCCTTGACCGCCCGAATGGCGCAGGTACGCTCCGCCAGCTTGATCAGGGCAACCCGGACATCGTCAATCATGGTGACGAGCATCTTGCGGACGTTGTCCAGTTGGCCTTCGCTCTGGCCCAGAACGTTCCCCTTCAGCGGGTGGTGGATGGACGAAATGGCCGCCATCTGCTGCACGCCGTTGATCAGGCCCGCCACCTCATCGCCAAATTCCTTGCGGATTGTCTCCAGGGGAACGCGCTCTTCACGCACGGCGCGATAAAGGATCGCCGCCACCAGGCTGGCCTGATCCAGGTGCAGCTCCGCCAGAACCTGGGCCATCTCGATGCCAATCCGGAAGCTGCTGGAACCAGGTGCCCACTGGCGATCCTGCCGGAAAGCCTGAAGATCGATTTCCGCTGCCTTTTCGCAGGCCAACCGGAACTGGTCAGCGTCGTCCAGGTGCGTTTGCGAGGCTATCTGGTTTACCCAGCCCTCGATATCCACCTGGCCATCGCCAGTCATTGCGTAGTCTTCGCGAACTTTTACCATATCGGTCTTGTTATTCCTGATGGTTTCCGCAGCCATCCCTGACTGCCCACAACATCGTCAGCCGGAATCCTTCTCAAACAACGCGATGGATTCCACATGGGTGGTGTGGGGGAACATATCCATCACACCTGCGCGCACCAGTCGATAGCCGTTGCGCACCATTACGCCTGCGTCGCGCGCCAGGGTGGCCGGGTTGCAGGAGACATAGACTATCTTTTGTGCCCCGAAGGCCGTGAGGTACTTGCAGATCTCCTCGGCACCGGAACGTGGCGGATCAATCAGAATCTTGTCGAACCCTTCTTTGGCCCAGCTCTGGCCCGTGAAGTCACCGTGCAAGTCGGCACCGTGAAAAGCGACATTGTCGAGACCGTTTAGTTCCGCGTTTTCCCGGCCCCGTACGACCATGGTCTCGTCGCCTTCCACGCCAACAACCTGCCCGCCTCGCGTGGCCAGCGGCAGAGTGAAATTCCCCAGACCGCAGAACAGATCCAGGACTCGCTCGCCAGGCTGGACATCCAGCCATTCCACGGCCCTGTGTACCATTGCGCGATTGATGCCTGCATTGACCTGGGTAAAGTCCATGGGATGAAATTTCATGGTCAGGTCGAATTCATCCAGTCGGTAGCTCAGCCGTTCCTCATCCCGGCCCGCTGACTCGGGCCAGATCCGATGGACGGTGTCGGGCCCTTTCGGCTGCAGGTAAATATGCAATTCATGGGCCTGACCAAAGGCGATGAGTTTTTCCCGGTCACCAACCGACAGCTCATCCATGTTACGGAACACCATCACGGCAACGTCGTCGCCACAGGCAATTTCCACCTGGGGGATTCGGCTGTAGGCCTCCAGATCGTGAAGCATGTTGCGCAGCGGCAATATCCGCTCGCCAATGCGCGGATCCAGCACCACGCATCGATCGATGTCGGTCAGGAAACTGTTGCGTTTCTCCCGGAAGCCAACCAGGACAGACTCCCGGGCCTTGACGTAACGAACTCCGAGGCGAGCCTTTCGACGGTACCCCAGACTCTCTTCCGAACGCAGGGGGGCAATCCATTCCTCGGGCTCGATGCCCCCGAAATGGGCAAAATGTTCCCGCAGGGTGTTTTCCTTGAACTCGATCTGGGCATCGCCACTCATGTGCTGAAGGCTGCAACCACCACACAGGTCGGCAAACTCGCAGGGGGGAGTCTGGCGACCGGTGGCAGCGTCCAGAACCTCTTCGGTACGCAATTCATCGAACTTGCTTCGACTGGACACCACTTTCGCCATCACGGTTTCGCCTGGCAGGGCGCCATCGACAAATTGGGTTTTGCCGTCCTGACGGGCAATACCCCGGCCATCATGGCTCAGGGTTTCAATCTCACAGCGCACGGGCTCTGTTGGAAGAACCTTCCTGCGTCGTCTGCTCATACTTGGGTCTCTTGATAAAGTCGTATTCAGGCGCCGGGGAACACACCGGTGGAAAGATAGCGGTCGCCGCGGTCACAGATAATGGCCACGATGATGGCGTTTTCAACCTGCTGGGAGAGCTTGAGCGCGGCTGCAATCGAACCGCCGGAGGATACGCCACAGAAAATGCCCTCTTCGGAAGCCAGGGCCCTCATCGTGGTCTCTGCTTCTTCCTGACCTACGTCCAGCACCTGGTCGACGCGGGCCGCGTCGTAGATTTTCGGCAGGTAAGCTTCAGGCCAGCGCCGGATCCCGGGGATCGAAGCGCCCTCTTTTGGCTGCAAACCGATGATGCGGATATCCGGGTTGCGCTCCTTGAGGTAGCGCGACACCCCCATAATGGTGCCGGTGGTGCCCATGGAGCTGACAAAATGAGTAACCCGCCCGCCGGTCTGCTCCCAGATTTCCGGGCCGGTGGTACGGTAATGTGCCAGGGGGTTGTCCTGGTTGCTGAACTGGTCCAGCACGGTACCCTTGCCTTCCGCCTGCATCTTGAGGGCCAGGTCACGGGCCGTTTCCATGCCTTCTTCCCTGGTGACCGTGACAATTTCCGCACCATAGGCGCGCATGGATGCCCGGCGTTCCTCACTCATGTTCGCGGGCATGATGAGCACCATGCGGTATCCCTTGATCGCCGCCGCCATGGCCAGAGCGATGCCGGTGTTGCCGCTGGTCGCCTCAATCAGGGTATCCCCTGGCTTGATGTCGCCCCGGCGCTCCGCTTCCTGAATCATGCTGATGGCCGGGCGATCCTTAACCGAGCCGGCAGGGTTGTTGCCCTCCAGCTTGGCCAGAATCACGTTACTCGTCTCACCGGGGAGACGCTGCAGGCGAACCAGAGGGGTGTGCCCGACATAATCTTCAATGGTGGGAAAATGCATATGATAACCCTGTGGTACACTTTTGGCTTCGCATGATACGCGTTATCGCCCCGGTCTCCCAATACAGCTTCTCGCTATATCCATGACCGGCGGCTATATCCGCCACGGGATTTTCCGGTACTGTCGGGACTGATACCACAGTTATCCCTTTCCGGATCAGCTATTCTTAACACGGACGTTTTCCGCTCTGCGACGCGGACAAAAGCAATAATTCAGGATCACGGTATGCGACGTTGGGGCATTCGCAAGAAAGTTTTAGTGGTGACGCTGGTTCCCACCCTGCTGACCACCCTGATGCTGGGGCTGTTCTTCACCTACAGCTGGGTCAACAATATCGAAAGTCTGCTGAAGGACCGGGGCGAGTCACTCTCCCGTCAGCTCGCGGCCGGTTCCGAGTACGGCCTTTTCACTGCCAACCGAAGTCTCCTCAGCAGCCTCTCCAATGCCCTCCTGGAAGAGCAGGACGTGCGTTCCATCACCTTCTTTGGCAGTGACGGCTCCCGCCTGCTCCACACCGGGCCCGGAAGCTCGGAGACCGTGCAGTCCGACGAACTCACCGCCGAGCACGCCACCCGGATATCCCGAAAAAACAGCACCCGGTTTATCACCCCCGTGTTTCTGCAGGATCTGATGATCGAGAGCATGCTCGACCCGGATGCCCGCCAGTCCATGTCGAATCTGCGGGAGCCTCTGGGCTGGGTGGTTGTGGAAATGTCCCATATCCGCACCGAAAAAGAGACGTACAAGGCCCTGCTTATTTCCCTGCTGCTCATTCTCGGGGGCGTCATTCTCAGCATGGCCATTGCCCTGCGACTGAGCCGTGCGTTCACCAACCCGGTATTCGAACTGAACGAGGCCGTTGCCAAACTCAAGGAAGGCAAGCTGGATACCCGGGTCTACACCGGCGCCGGGCCGGAGTTCGAACAGCTGGAATCCGGCCTCAATGCCATGGCCGAAGAGCTGAGCAAGGCCCAGGCGGAAATGCAGCAGAACATCGACCAGGCCACCGAAGATCTGCGGGAAACCCTGGAAACCATCGAAATCCAGAACATCGAGCTGGATTTCGCCCGGAAGGAAGCGCTGGAAGCGAGCCGGATAAAGTCAGAGTTCCTGGCCAACATGTCACACGAGATCCGCACCCCGCTGAACGGCATCATCGGCTTCACCGAGCTGCTCCTGAAGAGCCCCCTGCCACGGCAGCAGCGGGACCATCTGAGCACCATCAGGAAATCCTCGGAGATCCTGCTTACCATCATCAACGACATCCTGGACTTCTCCAAGATTGAGGCCGGCAAGCTGATCCTGGACCGGGTGCCCTTCCAGTTGCGGGATATTGTTGAGGAAGTCATGGTCATGCTGGCGCCGGCCGCCCATGCCAAGAACCTGGATCTGGTGCCACTGGTCTACAACGATGTGCCGGACAACATCATGGGTGACCCCTTGCGGGTCAAACAGGTGATCACCAACCTGGTCAACAACGCCATCAAGTTTACCCAGACCGGCGAGGTAGTCCTGCGGGCGAGCCTGGAAGAGGAAGAGACCGATTCCAACCGGGTTACCCTGCGCCTGAGCATCACGGATTCCGGCGTGGGTCTCTCCCGGGCCCAACAGCAATCCCTGTTCAACGCCTTCAGCCAGGCCGATGCCTCCACCGCCCGTCAATACGGTGGCACCGGCCTCGGGCTGGCCATCTCGAAGCGTCTGGTTGAGGAGATGGGGGGCAAGATCGGGCTTGAGAGCGAACTTGGCAAGGGCTCGACCTTCTGGTTCACCCTCACCTCGGAGCTTGCCACCAGCGGTGAGGCCATTGCCCCCCGGGATGCCCTGCGTGGTGAACGGGTCATCTATCTGGAACAACAGAAAACCACCGGCCTGGCCGTGGAACACCTGTTGCGGGACTGGGGCATGGTGGTCGACCGGGTGGCCTCCCCCGGTGCACTGCAGGAACACATTGAGGAAGCCCAGAAAAGCCAGGCCGGTTACGCCGTGGCCATTGTCGGCATTACCCGGCACCTGCTCAATTCCAGCCAGTACTGCAGCCTTGTCCGTACCCTTGAGATCGAACGGGATTGCCGGACACTGTTGCTGACCCCCACCCTGGAAACCCACGACACGCCACTATCGGGGCTTGCCAGCGGCCACCTCACCAAACCGGTGTGCCGCGATTCCCTCTACGACGAGCTTCTGCTGCTGGTGCACGGCATCAATTCCAGCGGGCGGGTGCCCGAATACGAGATTTCCGCCAACCGAGTGACCACCGCCAATGTTCCCCGGGTACTGGCAGTGGATGACAACGACGCCAACCTGAAGCTGGTAATGACCCTGCTGGAAGACTGCCAACTGGACGCCGAGGGCGCTTCCAGCGGATTTGAAGCCCTGAGCAAGGCCAGACAGAAACCCTTCGACCTGGTCTTCATGGATCTGCAGATGCCCGGCATGGACGGTGTGGAAACCACGGCCAGGCTGAGGGAGATGGATACCGGCAATCACCGGACCCCGATCATTGCCCTGACCGCCCATGCCCTGTCGGACGAGCAGGAACGGCTGACCAAGCAGGGTTTCGATGGCTACATGCCCAAACCCATCAGCAGTGGCCAGCTCAACGACATCATTCATGAGTACACCGGCTACGTGTGCCCGAAGAGCGGCAGCGACGGTCGGCTTCCCGTGCCGGAAGTTCGCGACACCCGTCGGGCCCTGCGGCCATCAACGCGCAAAATGCAGCAGGACTGCGTCAGCGTCGAGGAAAGCATTCAGCTGGCCGCCGGCAAAGCTGACCTGGCGGAAGAACTGTTCAGCATGCTGCTGGAACAGGTCCACGTGGATCGGGAGCGGATCCCGGAACTCTGGACCAACGACAATATGGAAGAGCTGCTGGAGTGCGTTCACAAACTCCATGGCGCCACCCGCTACTGCGGCGTACCGGAACTGAGGGCCGCAGCTAACCATCTGGAAACGGCGATCAAATGCTCTGCCCCGGATCTGGAGCACCAGAAAGACCAGCTGCTCTCGGCCATGGAGCGCCTGCAGATCTGGAGCGACCAGACCGACTGGCAACAGCTGTTCCGCGAACGCCACGAGGCCGCCGAAACGACCTGACGCTACCTCGAATCAGGCCCGGCTGCGGGCCTGATCAATAATGGCCTTCATATCCCGGACCGCTTCTTTCAGACCGGTGAAAACCGCACGGGCGATAATGGCATGGCCAATATTCAGTTCGTTGATGCCATGGATCGCCGCTACCCGCTCGGTGTTGTGATAATGCAGGCCGTGGCCGGCATTGACGATAAGCCCTTTCTTGCGGGCATAGGCCACCGCATCGGCAATGGTTTTGAACGCGGCATTTTCAGCCTCTGGCGTTTCGGCCTCGGCATACTCTCCGGTGTGAAGTTCGACTACCGGCGCGCCGCAACGCACTGCGGCATCAATCTGGGCCGGGTCCGGATCAATAAACAATGACACTTCGGCGCCAATTCGGGCGAGGCGCTCACAGGCCTTGGCCACCCGGGATTCCTGACCTTCCACATCCAGACCGCCCTCGGTGGTCAATTCCTCACGCTTCTCCGGCACCAGGCAGACACATTCCGGCCGCACCTGTTCGGCAAACGCCAGCATGGCATCGGTTACCGCCATTTCCAGATTCATCTTGGTCTGGAGCACCTCTTTGAGCAGCAGCACATCCCGATCCTGAATATGACGCCGGTCTTCCCTGGGATGGATTGTGATGCCGTCTGCCCCGGCTTCCTCGGCCATCAGTGCTGCCTGAACCGGATCCGGATACCGGGTCCCCCTCGCCTGACGGAGGGTGGCAACGTGATCAATATTGACGCCAAGCAGTACTCTAGGATTCATGGGATTCTCCCCGAAGGTGAGTGAAAAGGCTGCGACTGTTCAGGGGGCGCCCCTGCAGAAGATAATCGATCAGTACCCGCATGACCCGCTTCGCCAGCCGCCGACAGCGGTCCGATTGCAGATCATCCCGGGCCAGATCCAGTAATACTTCCCCGGGCAGATTCCGCAGTCGCACACCGGCCGACAGCCCGGAAACAATGCCCTGCTCCGGATCATAACAATACTCCCGGTCAGGCTCGACGGATTGCCCCGTATCGGTGGCAAGATCCCAGGCAAAGTCGTAACCCAGGGCGGCAGCAAAAGCGAGTTCGAACCGCCGCAGCACCGGCTCCACGTCTGTGGTGTCGGACAGCCGCCGGATGGCATCTATGTAGGCTGCAAAGAGGGTCGGATGGGGATCAGCGGCGGGCAGAACCCGCTGCAACAGTTCATTCAGGTAGAGGCCACTATAGAGCGACACTGTCCGGGTGATTGTCGGGCCGGTTCGCACGTCGACCTGGGTCAGGGTTTTCAGGTCGCCCCGACCGGCCCAGTCCACCACCAGCGGCTGGAAGGGCTGTAGCTGGGCTTTCAGAGGACTTTTGGCACTGTTGGCGCCCCGGGCAATGACGGTCATCCGGCCATGGTTCAGGGCAAAGAGATCCACCATCAGGCTGGTTTCCCGCCAGGGCCGGCGGTGAAGGACATAAGCGGGCTCCTGCAGCTCAGGCCCCTTCATAGCTGCCTCAGAGGTCGTTCATGCCCAGGCTTTTCAGAGCCCGGTCGCTGTCTGCCCAGCCACGCTTCACCTTTACCCAGAGCCTCAGCATGATCTTGCTGTCGAACATACGCTCCATATCCGTACGAGCTTCCTGACCAATGCGGCGCATCCGCTCGCCCTTCTCGCCGATGATGATCTTCTTCTGACCTTCGCGCTCGACCAGGATCAGGGCGGATATGTGCAGGGTCTTGCCCTCCCGCTTGAACTCCTCGATCTCCACCGCCACGGAATAAGGCAATTCGGCCCCCAACTGGCGGGTGATTTTTTCCCGGACAATCTCCGACGCCAGGAAACGCTCACTGCGATCGGTGATCTGGTCGTCCGGGTAGAAGTGGATACTCTCCGGCAGGAAACGCCCCACCGCCTCTTCCAGAGGTTCAAGATTGGTCTCTTTCAGTGCCGAAAGTGGAATGATCTCGGCAAAATCACGCTTTTTCGAGAGCATGTCCAGGTGCGGCAGCAGGCTTTCCCGTTTTTCGATCTTGTCGACCTTGTTCACCGCCAGGATCACAGGGCATTTCAGGCGACTGAGTTTCTCCAGCACCATCTCATCCGCGGTCGTCCAGGCCAGCTGATCCACCACAAACACCACCACATCGACATCAATGAGCGCCGACGTGGCCGCCTTGTTCATGTAGCGGTTAATGGCACGGGGCTCCTCCTCGTGCATGCCAGGTGTGTCCACATAGATCGCTTGCACCGGCCCTACGGTCTTGATACCCAGCACCTGATGACGGGTGGTCTGCGGCTTGCGGGAAGTGATGCTCAGCTTCTGCCCGAGGATATGGTTCAGCAACGTGGACTTGCCCACGTTCGGACGGCCAACGATGGCCACAAAACCGCAGCGACTGTCCGGGTTTTCCGGACGGGTGATATCGTTCATTACTGGTTCTCCACGCCCAACTCTTTCAGGGCGTTACGGGCTGCCTGCTGCTCGGCCACCCGGCGGCTGCTGCCAGTCCCGGTGGTCTTTCGGTCCAGCGACGGCAGCGCACAGGATACATGGAATGTCTGGTTGTGGGCCTCGCCGTCCACGGAAATGACGTCATAGCGTGGCAGCGGAAACTGACGCGACTGGAGATATTCCTGCAAACGGGTCTTGGGGTCTTTCTGGGTGTCCTGCAGGTCGAGCTTTTCCAGACGGTGCTCGAACCAGCGCAATACCTGTTCCCGGCAGGTATGGAAATCACTGTCGAGGTAGATGGCGCCGATGATGGACTCCACGGCGTCGGCCAGGATGGATTCCCGGCGGAAGCCTCCGCTTTTAAGCTCTCCCGAGCCCAATCGAAGGTATGTGCCGAGCTGGAACTCCCGACCAATTTCGGCGAGTGTAACGCCTTTTACCATCCGGGCCCGCAGACGACTCAACTGGCCTTCCCGGGCTTTTTCGAAGTGCAGAAACAGATACTCGGCAATCACCATATTCACAATGGAATCGCCGAGGAATTCGAGGCGCTCGTTATTCTGATTTCCATAACTCCGGTGGGTGAGTGCCAGCAGAAGCCGCTCTGGCGATTTGAACTGATAGCCGATGCGCCGCTGTAACTGATCCAGATCCGGTTGTGAACTCACTTGCCCTTCATCTCATATTTGTGCTTGAAGTGAACCACCGTATCCACATTGCTGAACAGGTTGTTGCGCACTTCGTAATCAACATTGATAACGACCAGATCGCCGTCTTTATCGACCGAAATATTCTTGGCGTCGAATCCCCGGACATTGTTCACGCTGAGCCGTTTGTTGATCAACGTACGGACCTGGGCAGGCCCCATCTGGGAGAGACCTTCGGTGCCATCAAGGCTTTCCAGCGCTTCCTGAATGGTTATGTCATCCAGATAGGCGGGACCAAGCTTGATCACCAGCGTCAGCAGGCCACCAAAAAACAGCACCATCACCATCATGGTCAATGCCGAGGCACCGCGCTGACGGCCCATGCCGGAAAGATTATTTTTCTTCATTACGACTGCGCTCCAGATAGTCCGAGTTACTCGATTCCGCCTACACGATCAAAGGATGGCAGACTGGTAAGGGATTTCCAGTGCATCCAGATAGCAAAGGCCTTGCCCACCACCAGCTCGTCCGGGACCGTGCCCCAATAGCGGCTGTCATTACTGTTGTCGCGATTGTCACCCATGACGAAATAATGACCCTCGGGCACCAGCCATTCGCCCTCACCACCGCCGCCAGACCGGCCCATGGTCAGAAAAATGTCGTGCTCTACTTCACCGAGATCCTCGCGGCGCAGTTCCATCGGCGGTAGCCGCGCGATAAACCGGGTTTCCACCCGATCGCCATTGATGAACAGCTGCTTGTCACGGTAGCGGATATGGTCGCCGGGCAAACCGATCACCCGTTTGATGTAGTTGGTCTGGCCGTCCTCCGGGTAGCGGAAAACCATCACATCGCCGCGCTGGGGATCGCCGACCGGAATCACTTTGGTGCCGGCAACCGGCAGCCTGAACCCGTAGGCGTATTTGTTCACCAGAATGAAATCGCCGACTTCCAGGGTGGGCAACATGGATCCCGACGGAATCTGGAACGGTTCAACCAGGAAGGACCGGAGGACCAGAACAATCGCCAGCACCGGAAAGAACGATCGGCTAAGGTCAACCAGGTAGGGCTCTTTTGGCTCCTCCGATTCCGCCGGGGAGCCTTCATCCACTGCGTCTCCGGTGCCGCTGGCACGGTAGGCAGCCAGACGACGCTCACGAAGAAACAGCTTGTCCGCCAGCCAGATCAGACCCGTTGCAAAGGTCAGTACCACCAGTACCAGGGGAAAATCGATATCCATCCAGGAGGCCTTTTATTTATCCACTTTCAGTACGGCAAGAAACGCTTCCTGAGGCACCTCGACATTACCCAGCTGCTTCATACGCTTTTTACCTTCTTTCTGCTTCTGCAGCAGTTTCTTCTTCCGGCTAACGTCACCACCGTAGCACTTGGCGGTTACGTTCTTGCGTAGCGCCTTCACGGTGACCCGCGACACAACCTGATTACCAATGGCGGCCTGAATCGCGATATCAAACATCTGCCGAGGAATCAGCTCTTTCATCTTTTCGATCAACTGGCGCCCTTTGTGGTGAGCCTGCTCCTTGTGCACGATCAGCGCCAGGGCATCGACACGCTCGCCGTTGATCAGCACGTCCAGGCGAACCAGGTTGGCGGTCTGGAACCGGGTAAAGTGGTAGTCCAGGGACGCAAAGCCGCGGCTGGCTGACTTGATACGATCGAAGAAATCCATCACTACCTCGGCCATCGGCAGCTCATAGGTGAGCTGGACCTGGGTCGTCATGAAGTGCATGTTCTTCTGGACGCCACGCTTTTCCTCACACAGGGCTATCACATTTCCGATATGCTCCTGGGGCACCAGAATGTTCGCTTCTACGATCGGCTCACGCATTTCCTCAATGGAACCAATATCCGGAAGCCGGGACGGATTGTCTACCGACAGGGTCTCACCCTGTTTGGTAACCACCTCATAGATCACCGTTGGCGCCGTGGTGATCAGGTCGATGTCGTATTCACGCTCCAGCCGCTCCTGGATGATTTCCATGTGCAGCATGCCCAGGAAACCACAGCGGAAACCGAAGCCAAGGGCATCGGAATTCTCCGGCTCGAAAAACAGCGAGGCATCGTTGAGGGTCAGTTTTTCCAGGGCATCCCGGAAATCGTTGTAGTCGTCGGCGCTGACCGGGAACAACCCGGCGTAGACCTGGGGTTTGACTTTCTTGAACCCGGGCAGCATTGGCGTCTGCTCGGCGAACTTCTGGTGAACAATGGTATCGCCTACCGGCGCCCCGTGAATGTCCTTGATTCCGGCCACCACGAAGCCGACATCGCCGGACTCCAGAAGGTCGGTGTCTTTCGGTTTGGGATTGAAAATACCAACCTTGTCGGCATTCCAGGCCTTCCCGGTAGACTTGATGACGATCTTGTCGCCCTTTTTCAGGGTGCCCTCGGTCACCCTCACGAGAGACACGACGCCCAGATAATTGTCGAACCAGGAATCGATGATCAGAGCCTGCAGGGGCGCGCTTCGGTCGCCCTTGGGTGGCGGGATCTTCTTGATCAGATCTTCCAGAACATCTTCCACGCCCAGACCACTCTTGGCGCTACAGCGAACCGCATCAGACGCTTCAATGCCAATGATATCCTCGATTTCTGCCGCTACCCGCTCCGGTTCGGCCTGCGGGAGATCCATCTTGTTCAAAACCGGCACAACTTCGAGACCCTGCTCAATGGCGGTGTAGCAGTTAGCCACGGACTGGGCTTCAACACCCTGCCCGGCGTCCACCACCAGCAGGGCCCCCTCGCAGGCATAGAGCGAGCGAGAAACCTCGTAGGAAAAGTCCACGTGGCCCGGGGTATCGATAAAGTTCAGTTTGTATTCCTGCCCGTCACGGGCGGTGTAATTCAGCGTGACACTCTGGGCCTTGATGGTAATCCCTCGCTCACGCTCGAGATCCATGGAGTCCAGGACCTGCTCGGCCATCTCACGGTCCGTCAGGCCGCCGCAAACCTGGATAAAACGGTCTGCCAGCGTGGATTTACCATGGTCAATGTGGGCGATGATGGAAAAGTTACGGATTCGGCTCAGTTCAGTCACAGACGATGAATACTCAGTTAAGACGAAGGATTGAGCCCGGAAGGGCCGCTACCGGGATCCGGGAACGGCGTGATTTTACCGGTTACCGGCCGCCATTGCCATGATCAGGAAATCAGCGGCCGTTCGTATTGCCGGATAAGGAAACCGATGAGCGCATCCTCGTCCAGCGGATAGCTGAACAGGTTGCCCTGACACTGGGCGCAGCCGTGAGTTTTCAGGAAGCTCAGCTGCTGTGGGGTTTCCACACCCTCCGCAACCACCGTAAGGTGGAGCTTGCGGGCCAGGGCAATCACTGCGGAGGCCACATCCGTGGCACTGACATTGTAGGGAATGTCGCGAATGAACCGGTGGTCGATCTTGATAACATCCAGCGGCAGCTGCTGCAAAGCAACCAGTGAACAGGAGCCGGTGCCGAAATCATCCAGGATCAGACAGACCCCGAGATCATGGAGTGACACCAGCAACTCCCTGAGCATTCGCGGATCTTCATTTAGCAGCTCCGCCGGCATCTCCAGCTCCAGCCGCTCCGGCGAGACGCCCGTCTCGGTGATGACCTGTCGGATCATGTCCAGGAAGCCCGAATCGGTCAGTTGTCGAACAGACAGATTCACCGCCATTTTCAGGGATTCAAAGCCGGCCCGTTCCAGGGCCTGAACCTGAATACAGGCCTGTCTCAAAGCCCATTCACCCAGGCGAACAATCAGGCCGGTTTCCTCGGCAAGACCGATGAACTGCTGTGCCGACACCAGCCCCTTCTCCGGATGATGCCAGCGCAGGAATGCCTCAACCCCAATCACCCGCTCACTGGCCAGATCAATCTTCGGCTGGTAATGCAGAACGAAGCGATCGCCATCCAGCGCCGTGGCCAACTCCTCCTGTTGCAGAAGCCGCCTTGCCGCCTTGATGTTCATGGCCGGGGTGAAGAACTGGAACGTATTCCGACCCAGCTCCTTGGCACGATACATCGCCAGATCAGCGTACTTCATCAGGGTTCCGGCGTCCTCACTGTCGTGGGGAATCATGGTGATGCCGATACTGACCGTAATGCCGACTTCGTGATCGTTCAGCCGGATTCGCTGGCAAAGACTGCGCAGAATGGTCTCTGCGACCTTGCCGGCAGCATCGGAGTCACTGATCCGGGACAGCAAAACCACAAACTCATCGCCGCCGAGCCTGGCAACCGAGTCCTCCTCACGGACACAACCCACCAGCCACTGTGCCACCTGGCACAGCAGTTCATCGCCGGAATCGTGCCCCAGGGTGTCGTTGATACGTTTGAAGCCGTCGAGATCCAGGAACATGAGGGCAGCCGGCTCACCACTCCGGCGACTGCGGCTGACCACGTGATTCAAACGGTCCCGGAACAGTTGCCGGTTCGCCAGGCCGGTAAGCGGATCATAGAATGCAAGCCTGTGCAGCTCGGATTGGGCGGCCTTGAGCTGGGTCAGATCCCGCAGGCTAAGCACAACGCCATTGACGCCTGGCACCGACAACATGGCTGTAAAGGTGCCCTCCATATCCCGCCACTGCCCCTTGGCATCACGGATACGGACCCGGATGACCGGCATCTGTTTGCCCGGCGACTGAACGGAATCGTCAAAGCCTCGCTGCAGCTGGGGCCAGTCGTCACCATGAACGAGCTCCTCAAAGTTCAGGGCCTGAACCTGATCCGGCTCGAAGCCAAGGATATCCAGGCTGGACGGGCTCGCGTACAGGGGTTGCCCGGCACGGTCCATCACCAGGGTGACATTGGCTGCGCCTTCGGTAATCGCCCGATAGCGGCCGGCACTGATCTGCGCCATCAGCCGTGAACGGATCAAGGCAAGCACGAAGAGGAACAACAGGGCACTGATCACCAGGCCACTGCCGAGGACGATCGGAGGCCGCGGATCCGAGGCCAGGAAATCAAAGGCGGGCGTGGAGCGCGTCTGCAACAGCCAGTCTCGACCACCATGGCTGATGGTCTGACTCATCTGGAAACTGAATTCGTTGTCCAGGGACCCCAGATTGGAGCCATACATGAGGTTCTGCCGTTCCACGACTCCGGCATCGTAGATCCGGACATCAAGAAACGGCGAGATCAGGCCAACAATGCCGTCGATAAGATTGTTCATCCGGAAGGCACTGAACACATAGCCCGCCAACATCATGCGACGCTCAGCCCGGATCTCGGGCACTTCTCCACCCTGGTAGACGGGGTAATACATCAGAAAACTGGCCTGGTCTTCGCCAAGCTCTTCCTGAACCAGCACCACCTTGGCGGTCACCGTGGGGATAGCATCATCCCGGGCCTGCTCCATGGCCTGGCGATGAATGGGATCGCTGAAGGCATCGTAGCCGAGGGCCCGTCGGTTCCGTTCCGTGCCAGGCTCCAGGTAGACCATGGGGTAGTAGTAGGGGCCGCTACCCAGCGGGTTCACCAGGTAATTATGCACCCCTTCCGCGCGGACAGAGGCAATATGATCGGCCATCTGACGTACACCGATACGGCGAACATAGCCAATCCCCTGAATGCCCGGGTAGTAGCGGTTGATATCAACCTTGTCCACGTATTCACGCCATTGATCACGGGAAACGTCTCCGGTCACCGCAAACAGACCGGCACTGCCGGCCAGCACCTGCTCGTAATTCAGCAAGCGCTCTTCGATGGCGGATTTAAGCTGGAGCGATTGGGTGCGAAAACGGGCTTCCGTGCGGTCTTCAACCAGCCGGATAGACACCTGCCACAGCAATAGGGTGACGGCAACGGCTACCGCGAAGACCAGCCAGGCGACCCAGGCATTGCGAAATTCCAGTAGCTTACGGAGAGAGAGTTCCTGTCTGTTCATCATGGGGCTGGTCCGTTCCATGGCCACTCATTTTTATTGATCCGCCGAGTATAACAAAAGCCCCCGAAAGTGTCGTTTCCAACACCTGCGGGGGCTCTATCTCAGGTAATCCGGATCAGCAGAAGGGTATCAGGGCTTCATCACCAGATACAGTGCCCGACCCTGGCGCACCACCCGGACCGATACCGCCTTGCCCTCGGGCAGCGACTGAACAGCCTCGCGGAATTCCTGCACCGATGTCACCTTCTGGCGATTCATTTCCGTGATCACATCGCCCGCACGGATGCCCGCTTCGGAAGCCGCACCCCGCGCAACGTTATTGACCACAACGCCGCCTTCAATACCCATTGAGTCGGCCATGTCCGTAGGAAGCGGTTCGACCATCATGCCCAGGGGCGCAGAGCCGGGACCATCACTGTCACTGGCCGGTGCGGAAGCCTGCTGGCTTCCCTCCTCGGGAAGGCGACCGATTTCAACCTGAAGCTCGATTTCCTCGCCACCGCGAAGCACTCTCAGTTCGGCAGTTTCACCAACCGGCGTGCGGCCAACCATGGGCGGCAAGTCAGAGGAAAGCTGCACATCGTCGCCGTCATAGCTGAGGACGATATCCCCTGCCTGCAGGCCGGCTGCCTGCGCCGGCGAACCGGACATTACTTCGGCAATCAGTGCACCGCGGGGCCGCTTGAGACCAAAGGATTCGGCCAGATCACGGTTCACTTCCTGAATCAGCACCCCAAGCCAGCCACGGGATACAGAGCCGTTGTCGCGCAACTGACGGAAGACGTTCATAGCATCGTCAATCGGAATGGCAAAGGAGACCCCCATGAAACCACCAGAGCGGGTGTAGATCTGGGAGTTGATACCGACCACTTCGCCCTCCAGGTTAAACAGAGGGCCACCGGAGTTGCCCGGGTTGATCGCTACGTCTGTCTGAATGAAGGGCACGTAGTTTTCCGATGGCAGGGAGCGACCCAGGGCGCTGACGATTCCGGCCGTTACCGTGTAATCGAATCCAAACGGCGAGCCAATCGCAAACACCCACTCACCGACTTTCAGATCTCGGGACCGACCTACCTGAACGACAGGCAGATCATCGCCGTTTTCAATTTTCAGCACGGCCATATCGGAACGAGGGTCTGTTCCAACCAGCGTCGCGGGCAGCTCGCGCCGGTCATTCAGCCGCACGATGATCTCATCAGCTCCCTCGACCACGTGGTTATTGGTCAAGACGTAACCGTCCGAGGAGACAATGAACCCGGAGCCCATGGAGCGGCGTGGCTGGGAGTTGCCAGGCCCACCTCCAAACGGAGACTGGGGTCCGCGGAAGAAATCCTGGAAAAACTCGGGAAGCTGTTCGAGCTGACGCTCATCAAACGGCATCCCGGGAGCGCCGGAATTGCGGCGCGTGGGCTCTGTGGTTGTACTGATGTTCACCACCGCACCGGCGTTATCTTCAACCAGCTCGGTAAAATCAGGCAGGCTTCGGGCTGAACTCGCCTGACTCCAGCCCGCCAACACCATGGCGGACAGCAAAATCAGCAAAGCGGCCGGCATCCTTCCGGGTATAAAATTACGTGACGACTGGGCAACTGCTGTTGCACTCGACATGTTGTACCCCCTGTTGTGCTTACACCTAGGCGTAGTTTTGGGTTCGGCCCACCGATTTTCAACTTACAAAACCGTAGGGTTTACAGACAGTTTTCAGAGGCTATCCGGCTTACCCGGACCAGGCGGGGCTCATACTCCTTGC
This sequence comes from Marinobacter sp. CP1, assembly GCF_001266795.1. Classification (NCBI taxonomy): domain Bacteria; kingdom Pseudomonadati; phylum Pseudomonadota; class Gammaproteobacteria; order Pseudomonadales; family Marinobacteraceae; genus Marinobacter; species Marinobacter sp. CP1. Next base: position 3,253,148 of record NZ_CP011929.1, on the reverse strand, counting down.
CGCCCGCGTCTTGCAGTTTGCGTCCTGCGAAAAAACCCAGAGCCAGGCCAGCGACCGCGGCTAGCATCGCAGCGCCATCGCTACCACCGGACATCTGGTGCCCGAGGATACTTGCGACAACCATCAGGATCAGTGGGACGGCGTAGACCAGAATGGAAGCACCCAGCAACGCCTGCTCATCGATTCCGATGGTTACTTCATCTCCCACCCTGGCATTGACCGAGTTGGTCACCAGAATCTGGTTGGCGCGCCCGCCCGAGGCAGCCGCCAGGACTTTCTGACCACAACCATTACGGGCAGCACAACTCTGACAGGCGCTGGTTCGGATCGTCTGGACCCAGACCTTGTCGCCCTTGAGCGCGACCACTTTTCCGGTTTCAGTAATCACGGCTCACCTGCACCCAGGGCCACCGAGTCTTCAATACGCACCGATTCGGCAACCTGGCGCGCAGTCTGCGGAGGCAGCTCACCCACGACGGTAACCAGAAAAGCGCTATCCCCTTCCGTCACCTGATGCATATAAACGGTGGTGGCGCCAATCAGGGAGGCGCCCGTCGGCATGCTAACCGGGCCAGCCGGCTCAACGAAGACCGAAAAAGCGGCCAGGCCATCGGAGAAGGCAACGGCCTGGCCCTTGCCGGAGCGAGGCGCCGCCGCAGGGACAAACCCTTCCGGGCGCCAGCCAAGCTGCCACCCATCCATACGCTGGACCACCGATGCCGTAGCAGCGGGCTCATCCAGCGTTCTGGAAATTTCCCGGCCCTCGGTGCGGATCTCGAATTCGCTATCGGGAATGTCCTCGCCGATGTGCAGGCTGGTGAACTGAAACTGCTCAAGCACTTCCCCCTCGGCATTACGAACGTGACTCTTGACCAGAAGACCGGTGGATTTCTCCAGCCAAAGCCGATGACTGTAGCGGTAGGGATCCTTGGCGCTTAGCGCCACTGAAACCACGTCATACCCTGCAACCCGGTCCTCACCTTTCATTTCCGCCCGATACCAGTGGCTGACCGGCATCAGCTGACTGGTGAACGCTTCGGCGAACGGGCCTGAAGGAATCACCTGGTCAAGCTTGACGCGGCCTGTTTCAGGAAGCACGCAGACCACATTCATGCCTTTGCGAACAATTTCTCCACTGCCGCCGTCCTGCAGAACCAGTCGCTCCTCTACAACGCCATCATTGTAACGATGGGCAATCTGCATGGAGTGCACGCTCTCGCCCCGGGCGTATACGAACACACCGCGGTAGGACGTCATGTTCAGGGCCGGACCCAGCCTTTCAAGCCAGGCGGATGCCTCGTCTTCGTCCGCGGCAGCCGGCAGCGACCCAGCAAGCGCGAGCAAAAAACCCACGAGCATGGACAACGCACGGCTTGGGACAACATTAATGAAGACTTGAGGCATGATTAAACTCTCGCTCCGGGGTTCAGTAGCCGGCACCATTGGCACTGACCAGACGGGCATAGCCGACGGCGCCCCGCCCGGCGCCAACACTGTTGTGCTGTGCGTGTTCCAGCAGGTAGCGACTCATATACTCCCACTGTTCCTCATCAAGACCCTGCAGGGCAATTTCCCTGACCGGCTGGTCCTGCACAGGCGTTTCTGGTGCAGCTGCGGTCACCGGCTGAACCGGCCCGGTCGCGGATGAATCCCAACCGGCACCAGCACCGAACCCGACCAGCAGCGCCATGGCAACCATGGCGGCAGCCGGCCAGTGCCAGCGGCCGGACCTGCTGGCCTGTACGGCAGCTTCAGGCCTGACCGCGGTGGTGCCCCGCCCGTCAAGCCGTTCACGGACGCCCACACTGACGTCCATACCATGGGCCGGCGAGTGGCCGTCATGCATAAGGTCGCGAACATCCTGCCAACGCTGCCACTGCGCCCGAACCTCGTCCTGGCGATCGTGGGAAAGCAGGCGACGTACCGAAAGTTCGTCAGCTTCGTCGTCCATCATGGCGGACAGTGTTTCTCTGAGACGATCATCCATGGGATGCAACCTCAATTACGTCACCGAGTGATTGAGTAAAGGCCCGAGATGCCGATCAACCGCATCCCGGGCCCTGAATATTCTTGAACGGACAGTACCGATCGGGCACTCGAGGATACCCGCGATATCCTCATAGCTAAGCCCATCGTATTCCCTGAGCAGAAAGGCAGAGCGCAGCTCCTCAGGAAGCTGGGCGATCGCCTTGTTCAATTCTTTCTGGAGCTGTTCCCGTTGCAGGAGCCGTTCAGGCGAAGCGGTGTCACGCAGCCGTGAACCGTCATCGAAATTCTCCGCTTCCGCCGAGTCGGCACTGCCCTGCGGCCGCCGGCCGCGGGATTCCAGGTAATTCTTCGCGGTATTGACGGCAATCCGGTACAGCCATGTATAGAAGGCGCTGTCCCCGCGGAAGCGCTCGATCGCCCTGAACGCCTTTACGAAGGTCTCCTGGGTCAGATCCATGACTTCCTGACTGTCGTAGACGTACCGACTGATAATTGATGCGACTCTGGATTGGTACTTGACCACCAGAAGATCGAAGGCGGCGCGATCACCATTACGGACCTTGCGCACCAGCTGCAGATCCGTCTGGCTGTCCGGGTGATCGCCCTGTTGTTTCTCTGTATCAGGAGTCATGGACTGGTTGCCGGGGTTCCCTGATTTGATGGCCAGCTGTCCGGCCTGTACCAAGTTTCGCTGCGTCATTGATGCTATCCGGCGTCCGTTCATGAAACGGGCTAGACCACCGGTCAGGCGGCTCACCCTGTCAGGCCAAATAGACAGCAAGCGTAAAGTTTAGTTCAATACACGTCCACATTATGGCCTGCGATAACGACCCGATGCCACAGTCCTTCGAATACGATGTTCTCATTATCGGCAGTGGTGCTGCCGGCCTTACCGTCGCGCTCAATCTGCCAGAGCACCTGAAGGTCTGCGTGGTGAGCAAGGCCCAGATCAGCAGTGGCGCCACGCTCTGGGCACAAGGCGGTATCGCCGCAGTTCTGGATGATCAGGATTCCACCGAAAACCACATCTCCGACACCCTCAATGCCGGCGCCGGCCTGTGCCATGAGGACGCCGTGCGGTTCACGGTCGAACATGGCAGGGAAAGCATCAACTGGCTGATCGATTCCGGTGTCGATTTTACGCGGGATCAGGACGCCCACTACCACCTGACCCGTGAAGGCGGCCACAGTCATCGGCGCATCATTCATGCAGCCGATGCCACGGGGCATGCGGTCTCAACCACCCTCACCTCCCAGGCAGAGGCACGACCAAACATAGAACTCATGTCTGGTCGGGTGGCTGTGGATCTGATCACCAATCGCAAACTGTCCCTGCCGGGAAACCGATGCGTCGGTGCCTACATCCTGAACCTTGAAGACAACCATGTAGAGCTGTTCCGGGCACGATTCACAGTGATTGCCACCGGCGGCGCCTCCAAGGCCTACCGCTACACAACCAATCCGGACGGCGCTTCCGGAGACGGGATTGCGATGGCCTGGCGGGCCGGTTGCCGGGTGGCAAACATGGAGTTCAACCAGTTTCACCCCACATGCCTTTATCACCCCCACGCCAAATCCTTCCTGATCACGGAAGCCGTGAGGGGCGAGGGTGGCCTGCTGAAACTGCCGGATGGTTCCCGGTTTATGGATCGCTTTGACGAGCGTGGCGAGTTGGCGCCCCGTGATATCGTTGCCCGGGCCATTGACCACGAAATGAAACGACTGGGCGCTGATCATCTCTACCTGGACATCAGCCACAAACCCGCCGACTTTATAAAGCACCACTTCCCCACCATCTACGAGAAGTGTCTGGGCTTCGGTATCGATATTACCCGGGAGCCCATTCCCGTGGTTCCAGCCGCTCACTACACCTGTGGCGGAATCATGAGCGATGAACGTGCCCGAACCGATGTTAACCAGCTCTACGTGGTCGGCGAGGCTGCCTTCACCGGGCTCCATGGGGCCAACCGAATGGCCAGCAACTCCCTGCTGGAATGTCTGGTTTATGGCCGTGCGGCTGCAGCGGATATTGCCCGCCGGGAAGCCGACATTCCACCACCGCCAGAGGCACCAGACTGGGATGAAAGCCAGGTGCGGGACTCCGATGAAGACGTGGTAATCTCCCACAACTGGGACGAGCTTCGCCATTTCATGTGGGACTACGTCGGCATTGTGCGGACCACCAAGAGGCTGCAGCGGGCCAAGCACCGGGTGGATCTTTTGTCTGCGGAAATCGGCGAGTTCTACAGCAACTACCGTGTCACCAATGACCTGCTGGAACTTCGGAACCTGGTCACCGTGTCTGATCTCATCATATGTTCGGCACTGCAGCGCAGGGAAAGCCGAGGGCTGCACTACACTCTCGATTATCCAGGACTGATCAATGAGGTGCGTGATACCGTGCTGGTTCCCACCACCTACCGTACACTCGCGCCCTGAACTAACACCGTTTTTACAAAGGATTCAATGGTAAACACTATGTCAGAGACACCTGCATCGTCTGAAAAAGCAGAATTCAACCGCCTCTGGTGGCATAGCCGTAGAGGCATGCTGGAGCTGGACAACCTTTTGATTCCCTTCATGGAAGAGGCCTTCCGCGATCTGGACGCTGAAGACCAGGCCCGCTACAAGAAACTGCTCACCTGCGAAGATAACGACATGTTTGAGTGGTTCATGCAACGCAGCCGCCCGGCCGATCCCGATCTTCAACGCATGGTCGACATCATTCTCAAACGTGTCCAGCCGGATTGAACTAACGCTCACGCCCTCCCTGCTGGTTGGCCGGCTTGCGGTACTGCCATGGGTTTTGCTGCTGGCTTTCCTGTTGATGGCGCTGCTGGCAGGCAAATTCTGGCTTCTCGTTGCAATCCCCATTGCACTGTGGGGCGCCGCCCTGCAGTATCGGTCAAACGGGTTACTTCTGGGCTGTGGTTCCGTGAGTGGTCTCCTGATCGAACACGATAAAATGTATGCCAGAATCGGAGACAAGCAGAGGGTAGAGGTTATTCCACTTGCCTCCAGCCGGATCTGGTCAGGCCTGGCACTCTTGAAACTTCGGCCTGCCGGCACCAGATTCCGCTCATACACTTCACTCCTGCTGGCACCAGTACCCGGAAGCCCGGGCAATGTTCCGGCGGAGGATTTCCGTCGTCTCAGGGTCTGGCTCAGACTGGGCCGCCCCCGGCGATCATCTCACTGATTCAATAACCTGGAGTACGCCATGACCGACACAGACGCTTCTGTATCTGCCGTTGCAGAGTATCCCCTGCCGGACAACGGTTGGGCGGATCTCGACAACCGCTTAGTGGTATGCGTCAGCGGCCCGGGCACCGACAAGTTTCTTCAGGGCCAGTTCAGCCAGAACCTCGATGAGGTAATCCCGGAGTATTCGCCGCGCGCGGCCGCAGCAACGCCCAAGGGACGTGCCTACTGCCTCACACGTATGGTCCGTTCGGGCGGCGATATCCTGATGGACTTTCCCGCCGAACTCGCTGACGACATCATCAGCCACTTGCGCAAATATCTGATGCTGTTTCGTGGAACCACCATGGAGGTAGTTCAGGAAACGAAGATTATAGGGATTCTGGGCAACGGCCTGGCAGAAACGCTCGCCGGAAAGCCACTGGATTCTCTGAAGGAGCCCGGGGACGCCTGCACGCTCCCTGACGGCATCCTCGTGAAAACGCAATCGACAGCCGAGGGCACACCCCGCTTCGAGCTCTGGCACACTGAAGAGGGCGAAGCAGCACTTCCCGCCAGCGCCCGTATGTCGGCGGCCGACTGGCAGGCCTCCGAAATCGCAGCGGGCGTCGCCTCCCTGACTACCGCCACACAAGAGTCCTTCGTGCCTCAGATGCTGAACTGGCAGCATGTGGGCGGCGTGCATTTCAAGAAAGGCTGCTACACGGGTCAGGAAGTGATTGCCCGCATGCACTTCCTCGGGCAATTGAAAAAGAGCCTTTTCCGCTTCCGCATTGAACAGTCAGAAGACCTGCCAACCCCCGGAACCGCATTGTTTGCCGGCGAGCGGTCAGTCGGAGAAGTGGTCAACGCGATCAAATACCGCGACGGCAGCGTTGAATTACTTGCGGTAGTTCGCCACGATGCCGCTGAAAACGCCTTGCATCCGGAGGGCCTGTCACAGGTGACGCTGGAGCCAATGCCGCTGCCCTACCCGGTGCCCGAAAGGGAAAAAAGCGCACAATCAGATACATAAGTTGACAGGCAAACGCGCCAGAATTTGCTATTTTGCTATGTAATAGCTCACATGTTTGATTATTCCGGCAGGGCCATCAGCCGGAACCTACACGCGGACCTCTACTGACCATGTCGAATATTGTCGAAACCATCAAAGCCGATCTCAACGCTGCCATCGAAAACGATAAGCTGGTGCTGCCCACCCTTCCGGAGGTGGCCCTTCAGGTCAGAGATATTGCGCAATCCGAGGATTCTTCAATCGCCGATCTGGTCAAGGTCATCAGCAATGACACGGCGCTTTCCGCACGCATCATCCGGGTAACCAACAGCCCGCTGTTTCGCGGCAGTCGCGCCATCGAGAACCTGAACATGGCGGTCAGCCGACTGGGCATGGCCTACACCAGCAACCTGGCCATGGGCCTGGCCATGGAGCAGATGTTCCAGGCCACGTCCGACATGATCGACAAGCGCATGCGCGCTACCTGGCAGACCAGTACCGAAGTCGCGGGCGTGTGCCATGTTCTGGCGCAACACTACACGAAACTCAAGCCCGACCAGGCTACCCTTGCAGGTCTGGTGCATCTGATCGGTGTTCTACCCATCCTGCGTTATGTGGAAGATCAGGATATCCAGATCAGCAGTATCATGCTGGATAACGTGGTCGATGAGCTGCATCCCAAGATCGGGGCGACCATCCTCAAGAAGTGGGATTTCCCGAAAGAGCTCCAGAACGTTCCCCTGGAATACGCCAACTTCAACCGGGAAGTTCCGACGGCCGACTATGCTGATCTGGTGATGGTGGCCAATCTGCAGCTGGTTGCGGGGTCAGAGCACCCCTGGAATGAAATGGACTGGACGAAGATTTCGGCGTTTGATCGTCTTGGCTTGGATCCGAATATCGACATGAGCGAGGAAGAGGATCTGAACGCTCAGATGGAAGCGGCGATGGCGCTGCTTCAGTAATTTTTTGCCTCTGGGAGTTTGACCGCCCGTCTTCAGGATGGGGTCAGGCTCCCAAAACACGCTGTGAATACTTCCCTGTACGCTCGGCTCCGCCATCCATGGCTCCGCACGGTTTTGGGAGCCTGACCCCATCCCGAAGACTACTTGCGGACATGCCCTCAGCTCTTCTTGTATCTCTCGATCAGCTCAGCTTTGCTTGGCAACGCCCAGTTAACGGTGGGCTTTCCCTGCTGCTCCAGCCAGTCGTTGGCCTTTGAGAAGTGCTTGCAACCAAAGAAGCCCCGGTAAGCACTCAGGGGTGACGGGTGAGGGCCGTCCAGGACCAGGTGTTTGGAGCGGTCGATGTGTTGGCCTTTCTTTTTGGCGTAGCTGCCCCAGAGCAGGAATACCACGCCTTCCCGTTCCCGGTTGATGGTTTCGATGACTTTGTCGGTGAAGGTTTCCCAGCCTTTGCCCTGGTGGGCGCCGGCCTGGCCCTGAACGACGGTTAAAACGCTGTTGAGCAGCAGTACGCCCTGCTCGGCCCAGGGCTGCAGGCAGCCGTGGTCCGGGGGAGCGATACCCAGGTCGTCCTGTATTTCCTTGAAGATGTTCACCAGTGAGGGCGGGATGGCCACGTTCGGGCGCACGGAGAAGCACAGGCCGTGGGCCTGGCCGGGACCGTGGTAAGGGTCCTGGCCTAGAATGACCACTCTCACGTTATCCAGTGGCGTGCTGTTGAGGGCGTTGAAGCAGTGTTGGCTGGCGGGAAACAGGACTTTTCCGGCCTGTTCCTCGGCGGCGAGGAATTCCGCCAGGCCCTGCATGTAGGGCTGGCGGAATTCTTCCGCGAGATGTTCTTTCCAGCCCCGGTCGGGCCTGAGCTGGCTGGCCAGTACCTCAACCGGGCTCATGGATCACTCCGCGTCTTTACGGCTGTCGGCCTTGTGCTCGGGGCGCATGGCCGGGAACAGGATAACGTCGCGGATTGATGCGGAGTTGGTCAGCAGCATGGCCAGCCGGTCGATTCCGATACCTTCACCGGCGGTGGGCGGCAGGCCGTATTCCAGGGCCATCACGTAGTCTTCATCGTAGAACATGGCTTCGTCGTCACCGGCCTCTTTCTCGGCCACCTGGGCCTGGAAGCGCTCCGCCTGATCTTCGGCGTCGTTCAGCTCCGAGAAGCCGTTGGCGATTTCGCGACCGCCCACGAAGAACTCGAAACGTTCGGTGACGAACGGGTTGCTGTCTTTGCAGCGGGCCAGGGGCGACACTTCTTTCGGGTACTCGGTGATAAATGTCGGCTGCATCAGGCGATGCTCCGCCGTCGCCTCGAAGATCTCGATCTGGACTTTGCCCAGGCCCCAACCATCCTTGAGATGAATACCAAGGTTTTTCGCCACCTGGCGGGCACTGGCGTCGTCCGCCAGCTGTTCCGGCTTGATGTCCGGGTTGTAGCGCAGGATGGCGTCGACCACGGTCAGGCGCTCGAAGGCTTTACCAAAATCGTACTCGACGGTTTCTTCGCTGCCATCCGCCAGGGTGCGGGTGTTCACGACGGTCGTCGTACCCAGCACTTTCTGCGTAATGCTGCGCAGCATGTCTTCGGTCAGATCCATCAGGTCGTTGTAGTCAGCGTATGCCTGATAAAACTCCACCATGGTGAATTCTGGATTATGACGGGTGGAAAGCCCCTCGTTCCGGAAGTTCCGGTTGATCTCGAACACCCGCTCAAAGCCGCCGACGACAAGACGCTTCAGGAACAATTCCGGGGCAATACGCAGGTACATGTCGATACCCAGCGCGTTATGGTGGGTCACGAAGGGCCGCGCCGTGGCGCCGCCAGGAATCACCTGCAGCATCGGGGTTTCAACTTCCATGAAGTCCCGGTCGGTGAAGTACTGACGCATGGCGCTGATGATCTTCGAGCGCGCATAGAACACCCGACGACTGTCCTCGTTGACCATCAGATCGACGTAGCGGTGGCGGTAACGGGCTTCCGTATCGGTCAGGCCCTTGTGCTTTTCAGGCAACGGGCGCAGGGACTTGGTGAGCAACACGTACTCGTCCATGGTCACGTACAGATCGCCCTTACCTGATTTGGACAAGGTGCCTCGCACGCCCACGATGTCCCCCAGATCCCAGTGCTTGGTGTCTTTCTGGACATCCTTGGACGCGTAGATCTGGATCCGGCCAGTCATGTCCTGGACCACCTTGAATGCCTTGCGATCGAGCATCATGCGGCCGGCAATGGCCACCTTGATACCGAGGGACTCCAGCTCTTCCTTGGTTTTTTCACCGTATTTCGCCTGCAGTTCGGCGGCGGTGGCGTCACGACGAAAGTCGTTCGGGAAGGCGTTGCCCTGGTCGCGCATTTCTGACAGTTTGGCGCGGCGCTCGGCAATCAGCTTGTTGTCCTCATGCGGTGCGGCATTCTGAGTTTGATCAGTCATTTTGGCTCACTAGGAATCGGGTTGTCCGGGTTAGCGTGGCAAAGGCGCTGGTTACAGCGCCATTTTCAGGCTGGCTTCGATGAACTTGTCAATGTCACCGTCCAGCACCGACTGGGTATTACTGGTTTCTACCTTGGTGCGCAGGTCCTTGATACGGCTGTCGTCCAGAACGTAGGAGCGGATCTGGCTGCCCCAACCGATGTCGGCCTTGGCGTCCTCGGCTTTCTGTTTCTCCGCGTTGCGCTCCTGCATCTCACGCTCAAACAGCTTCGCCTTGAGCTGTTTCATGGCCTGGTCCTTGTTCTGATGCTGGCTTCGACCAGCCTGACAGGCCACGACAATACCGGTGGGATTGTGAGTCAGACGCACCGCCGACTCGGTCCGGTTAACGTGCTGACCACCGGCGCCGGAGGCACGGTAAACATCCACCCGAAGATCCGCCGGATTGATTTCAATTTCGAAGCTGTCATCCACTTCCGGTGACACAAACACGGAAGAGAAAGACGTGTGCCGACGGTTGCCGGAATCGAACGGTGACTTACGCACCAGACGGTGAACGCCGGTTTCGGTACGCAGCCAGCCATAGGCATAATCGCCCTGGATGTGAATGGTGGCACTCTTGATGCCCGCCACTTCGCCCTCCATCAGCTCGACTATCTCGGCCTTGAAGCCCCGGCGCTCGGCCCAGCGCAGATACATGCGCAAAAGCATGTTGGCCCAGTCCTGGGCTTCGGTGCCACCGGAACCGGCCTGTATGTCCAGATAGGCGTTGTTGGCGTCCATTTCGCCGGAGAACATGCGGCGGAATTCAAGCTTCTCGAGCTCTTTATCAAGACCCTCAAGATCTGACTCGATCTCGGCAACGGTGCCCTCGTCCTCTTCTTCTGCAGCAATATCCAGCAGGCCCTCGGCGTCTTCCAGACCGGAGGTGAGGTTGTCGATGGTCTTGACGATCAGCTCAAGGTCCGCGCGCTCTTTGCCCAGAGCCTGTGCCCGCTCCGGGTCGTCCCAGACGCTGGGCTGCTCCAGTTCGCGCTCAACTTCGATCAGTCGTTCACTACGCTGATCATAGTCAAAGATACCCCCTGAGCGCTTCAGTGCGCTCACGAAGCTCTTTAATCTTCGTCACAATGGGATTGATTTCCATGAAACCCTTACTCGCTCTAGAAAATGGAGAGTAAAAACAGAGGCGGGATTCTACCGGAAATCGGTTTGTAAATCAGCCTGCGGGTTTCCGTGAATCAGGCAAGAGGCTCGAGGTAATCCACCAGAAGCTGGAGATTGGTGCGCCCCCGGAAGGTATTGGCATCCGGCTTGTAAACCACCCGAGCACCGGTGCGCGTGTAATCAGGGACTTCCGGCCCGGTATTGAAGGCAATGCCGTCGATGATCCCGCCGCCTTCGACAGGTTGCAACACCAATTTCAGATGGTTTTCGCCGACTATCCGCTGGCTGACCACCCGGAACTCGCCGTCGAACAGTGGCTCCGGAAAATGCTGCCCCCAGGGGCCGGCGCGTTTGAGCAGTGCGGCGGTGTCCAACGACAGTTCACTTGCGCCCAGAGGCCCATCGGTTGTGATCGCCGCCTCCAGATCCTCGGCCGAGAGGGTGTCTCGAACGGCGCGATCGAAGGCCTCGGAAAAGGCATCCAGATCATCCCTGGCGAGGGTCATGCCCGCAGCCATCGCGTGACCGCCAAATTTTTTCATGATCCCCGGATGACGTGAGTCGACCACGGCAAGCACATCCCGGATATGAAGCCCGGGAATGGAGCGAGCAGAACCTTTGATGTCTTCGCCGTTTTCGTCCGGCGCGAAGGCAATGGTCGGTCTATGGGTCTGCTCACGGATACGGGCAGCCAGAATTCCGATAACGCCCTGGTGCCAATCGGTATCGAAAAGCGCAAGCCCCCAGGGCAGTCCATCCAGGTCCAGCGACATTGAAGACAGCAGATCCTGGGCCTGGGCTTTCATGTCTTTTTCTATGGTGCGACGTTCCCGGTTGAAGGTGTCCAACTCCCGGGCCAGGCGCCGCGCTTCATCAGGACTGTCGGCCAGCAGGCAGGCAATGCCGATGCTCATGTCATCCAGTCGCCCGGCGGCATTCAGGCGGGGCCCGACCACAAATCCAAGGTCGGTTGAGCTGATCGCCGTGTGGTCCCGGCCAGCGACTTCCAGCAGCGCCAGGATACCGGGACGGGCCTCACCCTGGCGTATACGGCGCAGGCCCTGCTCCACGAAGATCCGGTTGTTGTGGTCCAGAGGCACAACATCAGCCACGGTACCGAGCGCCACGAGGTCCAGCAGGCACCCCAGGTTAGGCTCGGGATTGGGCAGGCGATTGGTTTCCCGAAGCTGCTTACGCAACGCTGTGAGCACGTAAAACATCACGCCAACACCGGCCGCGTTCTTGCTCAGGAAAGGACAACCCGGTTGGTTTGGATTGACGATGGCATCGGCATCCGGAAGCTCTTCGCCGGCCAGGTGGTGATCGGTCACCACCACTTTCACGCCAAGTTCCTTGGCCGCTCGAACACCTTCAACCGCGGATATGCCGTTATCAACGGTGACCATCAGGTCCGGGAGCTGACCCTCGTCGCGCAGGCGTTCAATAATACCCGGCGTCAGGCCGTAGCCATCTGCAAACCGGCTGGGCACGCGAAAGTCGATACTCTGCAGACCCAGCATGGAGAGTCCAAGCATGGCAACGGCTGTACTGGTAGCACCATCGGCGTCGAAATCGCCGAGCACAAGCACCCGCTGTTGCTGATCGATAGCCTCGGCAAGAAGCTCAACGGCCCGGTCAATACCCCTCAGAGACAGGGGTGAAGCCAGGTGTTTCAGGGTGTAGCTCAGCTGCTCATCAGAGGTAACGCCACGGGCAGCGTAGAGGCGGCGAAGCAAGGGAGGCAGGTTTTGCCCCCAATCCGGAAAGGTATCGGGCTGGGGGCGACGCAGGATCTTTTTTGGTGTCATACCCGATCAGGCGTTTTTCCAGTGCTTGGCAATGAATGCCTGCACACCGTCGATATTGTTATCCAATACGGTATACCGCTCTTCCCGCTCGAACAAGTCGGCCATATGCGCCGGCAGCGGCGGCTCTACACTGACGCCAGACTCTGCCACGGCATCGGGGAACTTGGCCGGGTGTGCGGTACCCAGGGTAATCATTGGCACCGCCTGATCACGGCGGCAGTTGCGCGCTGCACGGACGCCGATGGCGGTGTGAGGATCCAGCAGATATTCGTTCTGCTCGTAGATCTCACGAATGGTGTCGCAGGTGGCCTTGTCGTCCACCGCATCGCTGTCAAAAAGCTTGCGCGCATGCTTCCAGCGATAGTCCTCGATACTGACGGGCCCCTTCGCAGCGTTTTCCAGCAGGGTTTTAACCGCCAGCCCGTCCCGGCCGTGGAGATCAAAGAGCAGGCGCTCAAAATTGCTGGACACCATGATATCCATACTCGGAGACAGGGTGTGTTCCAGTTGGTGCTGCTCGTATTTGTTACCACTCATGAAGCGATGCAGGATATCGTTACGGTTGGTGGCAATGACCAGCTGGGAGATTGGCAGCCCCATCTTCTTGGCAAGGTAGCCGGCAAAGATATCGCCGAAGTTCCCGGTGGGCACAGAAAACGCCATGCTCCGATCCGGACCGCCCAGTGCCAGGGAGGCATGGAAGTAGTAGACGATCTGGGCCATGATCCGGGCCCAGTTGATGGAGTTGACAGCTGCCAGCTGGGTTTTGCCACCCAGGAACGACTGGTTGCCGAAACTCTCCTTCACCATGCGCTGACAGTCGTCGAAGTTGCCACGCACCGCAATGTTGTGGATGTTTTCACCCTGGACGGTGGTCATCTGACGGCGCTGAACCTCTGACACCCGCTGGTAGGGGTGCAGAATGAAAATATCCACGTGCTCGCACCGGCGACAACCCTCAATGGCAGCCGAGCCGGTGTCACCGGAGGTCGCTCCCATGATAACCACGTGCTGCTTGCGCTTTTCCAGAACATAGTCGAGGAGACGCCCTAACAGCTGGAGGGCGAAATCCTTGAACGCCAGCGTCGGACCGCGGAAAAGCTCCATCACCCACTCGTTGGTATCCAGCTGAACCAGCGGGGCCACGGCCTTGTGGGCGAAAACCGAGTAGGTCTCGTCCAGCATCTTGCGGAAATCATCCGCAGGGATAGCGTCATCCACGAACGGGTACATGACGTTGAACGCCAGCTCACTGTACGAAAGCCCGCGCCAGCTCCGGATTTCTTCCAGATCAAAATGTGGCAGGGATTCAGGAACATAGAGGCCGCCATCTGTCGCCAGACCGGTCAGCAGAACATCCTCAAAGCCCAGTGCGGGCGCTTCACCCCGCGTACTGATGTATCTCACGTTCGTACCTGTCAGTTGAAGTTTTCAGCGCGGATGCGGACAACATGGCCATCGGTGTCGGACAGAGCTTCCAACTCTTCGATCGCACGGTTGATCTGGCGCTCCTGAACGGTGTGGGTCAGGATGATCACCGGAATACGTCCGTCCTTGAGCTCGGATTCCTTCTGCATGATCGACTCGATATTGATGCCATGCTCACTCAGAATGGAGGCAATCTTGGCCAGCACACCCGGACGATCCAGAGCGGTTATGCGCAGGTAGTAGGCAGACTGGATGTCCTCCATGGACAGCACATCCAGGTCTTCCATGGCATCCGGTGAGAAGCCAAGGTAGGGCACACGCAGCTTGCTTTCGGTCGCCACGGCACGGGCCACATCGACGATATCGGCAATAACAGCCGACCCGGTTGCCTCATCCCCTGCTCCGGGACCGTAATACATGGTCTGGCCAACGGCATCGCCATCCACCAGGACCGCGTTCAGGACACCATCAACCTGGGCAATCAGATGACTCTGGGGCACCAGGGTCGGATGCACACGCAGCTCGATGCCATCATCGCGGCGACGGGCAATGCCGAGGTGCTTGATGCGATAACCCAGCAATTCGGCGTGAGCAATGTCGTAAGGGGTAATCTTCGAAATGCCTTCGGTGAAGCCTTTCTCGAACTGAAGAGGCACGCCAAACCCGGCTGATGCCAGTATGGTCAGCTTGTGGGCAGCATCAATGCCTTCCACATCAAAGGTCGGGTCTGCTTCGGCGTACCCAAGATCCTGGGCTTCTTTGAGAACCTCGGAAAATTCCCGACCGGCACGCATTTCGGTCAGGATGTAGTTCCCGGTGCCGTTGATGATGCCGGCAATCCAGTCAATGCGGTTTGCCGCCATACCCTCACGAACAGCCTTGATGACCGGGATACCGCCGGCGACACCCGCCTCGTAAGCCACCACAACACCAGCCTTCTCGGCCGCCTCGAAGATTTCGTTGCCGTGGACGGCAATCAGGGCCTTGTTCGCGGTAACCACGTGCTTGCCGTTGCGGATTGCCGCCAGCACCAGCTCTTTGGCCGCATCATAACCACCGATGAGCTCGACCACGATATCCACGTCGGGATCGTTCACCACGTCGTAAATGTCGGTGCTGAAGGGCACATCGCCGAGGTCCATATCCTCGCGGGCCCGGCGACTGGCAACCCGGGTAATCCGGATATTGCATCCGGCCCGACCGGCAATCAGCCTGGCGTTGCGGGTCAAGACATTAAAGGTACCGCCGCCGACGGTTCCCAATCCGCAGATTCCGACACTGACGTCTTTCAAACTCTCACCTCTGATCCCGAAGGGGTGCTGATGAATTATATTAGGCGGGCATAGTATACCGATTCAGGCCTCACTGAATAAGCCCTGAATCGGATCCTTCGAAAATACCGTGTAACGCGTCCCGTACGATAGGTGCGCCAGGATTTCAGAGTAGCCCGAGGCCTTCCGCCAGACGCTGGGCCGGGACATAGCCACGAACCATGTTGCCATCTTCCAGAACAATGGCAGGTGTCCCTGTGACCCCTACCCGGCCACCAAGCTCATACTGCTCGCCCACCGGATTTTCGCAACTTGCGTCGGGTACTGAGCGGCCGGCCTTGGCTGCGTCCATGGCCGCCTGCTGATCGTCAGCACACCAGACCGACTCATACTTCTCGAAAGACGCTGTATTGGGGCCCGACCGGGGAAACGCGTAGTAATTGACGGTAATGCCATAGTCATTCAACTGCGGCACCTCGTCATGCAGCTTCCGGCAGTAAGGGCAGTCGATATCAGTAAACACGTTTACCACGGCCTTTTCGTTTTTCGCCGGGAAGCTGATAACTCCCTTGTTACCATAGTCCGCCATCATTTCGCGACGGGCCTCCGTGCGGGCAGCTTCGGTGACATTGGCAATGCCCTGATCGGTAATCTTGAGAAGATCTCCCGTCATCAGGTACTGGCCATCCTCGGTCGCGTAGATGGTGTCGCCATTGTTGCTCTGAACCTCATAGAGGCCCTTGGCTTCGGATTCTTTTACCGACACCACCTTGAGGCCGGGGACAGCCTGGGTCAGACGCTCGGAAATCCGGTCTTCCACTTCACCGGCACTGACGCTGGCCGCGCCAAAGGCACCCAGGACAACTCCAAGCGCCACAACCACATGTTTCATATTCATTCTGGCAAACAACCTTTTCCAGTAAGCAGTTAAACAACCCGGGCAGTATTGGCACAGGCCGGGAATCAATTCAATGCGACAAATACACAAAAAGAAAGTTCACCCCCAATCGCGGAACCGCCCCACGGCTAGCCCCTGGGATGGTGAGCCTGGTGCAGCGACTGCAGTCGCTGACGAGCCACATGGGTGTATATCTGCGTTGTCGACAGGTCAGAGTGGCCCAGCAGCATCTGCACCACACGCAGGTCCGCTCCATGATTAAGTAGGTGCGTGGCAAAGGCATGCCTGAGTGTATGAGGCGACAGGTGTTTGCGAATACCCACTCGAACCGCGTAGTGCTTAATACGATGCCAGAAAGTCTGACGAGTCATCGCCGCAGCACGGTTGCCCGGGAACAGCGCATCGCAGGATCGCCCTTTAAGGAGTTCCGGCCGCCCTTCCTTCATATACTGCAGCAACCAGTCCACTGCCTCTTCACCCAGGGGGACCAATCTCTCCTTGTCGCCCTTGCCAGTGATCCGAACCACGCCCTGACGAAGGTTTACCTGATCAACCCGCAACTCGGTCAGCTCCGAGACCCGCAAACCGCAACCGTAGAGTATTTCCAGCATGGCCTTGTCTCTGAGCTCGATGGCAATTCCGGGGTCCGGCTCGGAAAGCAGCGCATCCACCTCGCCCTCGGTCAGCGAGTCGGGGAGACGCCGAGGCAGCCTGGGGCTGTCAATCCGAAGGGTCGGGTCTTCAGTAATCAGGCCTTCTCGCAGCAGAAACCGATAAAACCGCCGCAGCCCGGACAACCGCCTGGCCGCCGTAGAGCTCTTGACGCCCTGGGCGAGGCCACTGGACATCCAAGCCAGTAAGTCGGTTCTGCGAACATCCTTGAGCAGCGGCTTGCCAGGCTGACTTTCGAGCCATTCCGACAACCGCAACAGATCGCTCCGGTAAGCCTGGCGGGTTTTTTCGCCCAGTCCGTCCTCCAGCCAGATGGCATCAACAAACCTGACGATCACCGATTCATCTTCTGCTCTCATGGCAAGTTCCCAGACTGCATAGACCCCACAACACACCAAGCATAACGAAACCTCAGACACAAAAAAGGCAGCCCTCGGCTGCCTTTTTCTGACTGCTGTTCAGCGCACTGCTGATCAGCCCAGCTTCTCCTTGATACGAGCTGCCTTGCCAGACAGGTCGCGCAGGTAGTAAAGCTTGGCCTGGCGAACATCGCCACGACGCTTCACACTGATGCTTTCGATCAGCTTTGAGAAGCTCTGGAAAGTACGCTCAACACCAACACCGTAGGAGATCTTACGTACGGTGAAAGAGGAGTTCATGCCACGGTTACGCTTGCCGATTACGACACCTTCGAACGCCTGAAGACGCTCACGGTTACCCTCGGTTACGCGAACCTGAACGACCACGGTGTCACCCGGCGCAAACGCGGGGATTTCCTTGGTCATCTGTTCTGCTTCAAGTTGACTGATGATGTTGTTCTTGCCGCTCATCGTAATGCTCCTGATACCTAATCTGTTAATGCCCTGATTATTCAGAGGCACCCGGTTCGTTCAAAATCTCTTCCAGCAGCTCACGCTCTTCGTCCGTAAACACCCGCTTTTCCAGCAGGTCGGGGCGTCGCTCCCGGGTTCGCCTCAGCGACTGCTTGAGCCGCCAACGCCGGATCTGATCATGGTGACCGCCCAATAAAACATCCGGCACCGCCTGACCTTCGTAAACCTCGGGCCGGGTGTAGTGCGGACAATCCAGCAAACCGTCGGCGAAAGAATCCTGCTCTGCCGACTGCGCATGACCCAGCGCTCCGGGGATGAGGCGTGTAACCGCATCGATAACAGCCATCGCTGCCAGTTCGCCACCGGACAGCACAAAATCGCCCAGTGACACTTCCCGATCGACTTCCGTCGCTATCAGGCGCTCATCAACACCCTCGTACCGGCCCGCCACCAGAATCAGTTGCTGTTCTGCCGCGAGCGACTCGACAACAGACTGGTTCAGCGTCTCACCCTGGGGCGACAGGTAAACCACACAGGGGTTTCCGGGTGCCGATTCCCGTGCCGCATGGATTGCGTCCCTCAGGGGCTGAATTTTCATCAGCATGCCCGGGCCGCCACCATAGGGCCGGTCATCTACCGTGCGATGCCGGTCCTGGGTAAATTCACGGGGATTCCAGGTTCGAAAGGTCAGCAGACCATCCCGAACCGCACGCCCTGTGATCCCGTAATCCGTCACCGCACCGAACATCTCCGGGAACAGACTGACTGCGCCAATCCACACCCGTCAGAACTCCGGATCCCAGTCCACCACCATTTGCTTTGCGGCGAGATCAACACTCTGCACCACTTCGCCCGGCAGATAGGGGATCAGACGCTCACGTTGATCAATGGAGCCTGCTGTTGCCTGCACCACCAGAACATCGTTGGATCCGGTTTCCATCAGATGGTGCACTTTACCAAGGCACTCATCATCCACCGTGAACACATCAAGACCTTCCAACTGAAACCAGTAGTACTCCCCATCGGGAAGCGGCGGCAATTCAGCAGTGGAAACCCTGACTTCGGCACCACAATACGTGCGGGCCAAATCACGGTCGTTAATACCTTTCAGCCTGACGACGATCCCCTGCCCCTGGCGGCGACCTTCCTCAAGCTTGGCCGGAATACGTTTGCCATCCAGATCAAGAGTCCAATCGGGATAGTTCAGTATTCCTTCCTTGGGGTCTGTGTAGGAAAAGACTTTAAGCCATCCTTTGACCCCAAACACCGAGGTAATCCGGCCGATCACAGTTTCCTGCGAATTCTGTGTCATGCCATAAACCCCGGTGTCAGTACTGTCTTACCCAGCAGCCTTCAGCAGCTGTGCAACGCGCTCGCTGGTCTGCGCGCCCTGACCGAGCCAGAAATTGACACGATCACGATCAACGCGAAGACTCTCTTCCTGACCACGGGCTACCGGGTTGAAGAAACCTACACGCTCAATAAAACGACCGTCGCGGGATTTGCGACTGTCGGTGACTGTCAGATGGTAGAACGGGCGCTTCTTGGAGCCGCCACGAGCCAAACGGATAATTACCATTTAACCAATATCCTGTTCTGTTGAACGAACTTTGTACGATTCACGCCTGCTGAACACCAGCTGACGCGAAGACCCATACTCGAAAGGGGCGCTATTCTATGCTAAAAAAGCGCCAAAGAAAACAGCAAAACCAGTTGTTTCCCCGTTTTCCATGTAAGGCCTTTTACATACGGCCAAACGGGGGCATTCCGCCTCCCCCACCGCCGCCAGGGGGCATCATGCCACCCATGCCGCGCATCATATTCGCCATACCGCCTTTCTTGCCAAACTTTTTCATCATCTTCTGCATTTGCTTGTGCTGTTTCAGCAGACGATTGACGTCCTGGATCTGGGTTCCAGACCCCGTGGCGATACGGCGCTTGCGGGAATTGTTGATCACATCCGGGTAACGCCGCTCTTTTGGCGTCATGGAGCAAATGATCGCCTCCATCTGCCCCATGGACTTGTCGTTGACCTGTTGCTGCGCCACCTGGGCCATCTGCCCCATGCCGGGCAACTTGTCGAGCAGGCCACCGATGCCACCCATGTTCTTCATCTGCTGAAGCTGATCCCGAAAATCCTCCAGATCGAAGCTTTTGCCCTTCTTGATTTTCTTGGTGAGCTTCTGTGCCTTCTTCTGATCAAGCTTGCGCTCTGCCTCTTCAATCAGCGAGAGCACATCGCCCATACCCAGGATCCGGGAGGCAACCCGGTCCGGATAGAACGGCTCCAACGCATCAGACTTTTCACCAACACCCAGGAATTTGATCGGTTTACCGGTAATGTGACGAACAGACAGGGCGGCACCGCCACGGGCATCGCCATCGGTTTTGGTCAGTACCACGCCGGTCAGCGGCAGGGCATCATTGAACGCCTTGGCGGTGTTGGCGGCATCCTGGCCCGTCATGGCATCGACCACGAACAGGGTTTCAACCGGGTTGACCGCTTTATGCAGCCGACCAATCTCTCCCATCATCTGTTCGTCGACGTGCAGTCGGCCGGCGGTATCAAGAATTACCACATCAATGTGTTTCTTCCTGGCCGCGGCAATGGCACCCTCGGCAATATCAACCGGGTCCTGATCGGCACTGCTCGGGAAGAACTCGACACCCACTTCGCCAGCGAGGGTTTCCAACTGGCGAATCGCCGCCGGACGGTAGACGTCGGCGCTGACCACCAGGACGGACTTTTTCTGCCGCTCTTTAAGGAAGCGCGAGAGTTTGGCGACCGTGGTTGTCTTACCTGCACCCTGCAGACCCGCCATCATGACTACGGCCGGCGGCTGGACGTTCAGATTGAGGGATTCATTACCCTCGCCCATGACGCGTTCCAGCTCCTGCTGGACAACTTTCACAAAGACCTGGCCCGGCGTCAGACTGCGCTGCACCTCCTGGCCAATGGCACGCTTGCGGACGCCCTCAACAAAGTCCTTCACCACCGGCAGGGCGACATCCGCCTCCAGCAGCGCCATGCGCACTTCCCGCAGGGTGTCCTTTATATTGTCATCAGTGAGGCGCGCCTGGCCGGAAATCTTGCGCAGACTGCCGGAAAGTCGGTCTTGGAGGTTCTCAAACATGTTGCTCTTCCGTACCCCGGATAAATTGAGTGCGTGAATCGGCAGAGCCGGCGACGACTCCTTGATTCCAGTTGCATAATCGCGACATTATAACCAGACTATCGCCCTGAAACGACCAGCCCGGTCAAATCGGCGCAAACCAGCGCCGATCCCCAGTCAGAACAGTGGTTAATAAGGAAGTCATGGGAACGCTGATTCTCGCGGTCACCTCTCTTTTTCTTTACAGCGTCGGTACCGCGCTGCAGGCCCTGCATTTCAGGGGCCGGGTTCAAAGCAACATTGCCATTACTACCCTGATTGGCGTTCTCGCCCTGACCAGCCACGGACTTCTCATTGGCCAGACAGTCCACCACGACGGCGGCTTCGATTTCAGTTTTTTCAAAAGCTCCGTGCTTATTTCCTGGCTGATCGTCTTCCTTCTATTGGGACTCAACCTTAAAAAGCCGGTGCAAAGCCTGTTTCTCGGCGTGTACCCGCTGGCCGGCCTCACCATTATTCTCGCCCTGGTTACCCATGGACCCTCGAGACTGGTGTCCGAGCAAAGCTACGGCATGCTCTCCCATATTGCGCTTTCGGTGACAGCCTACAGCCTCTTTACTCTGGCGGCCATCCAGGCGGTTCTACTTTACTTCCAGAATCGCCAACTGAAGCACAATTACAACAGCCTGCTGGTTCGTAACCTGCCACCTCTTCAAACCATGGAGTCGCTGCTGTTCGAGATGGTCTGGGCTGGCGTCGTCATGCTGATTCTGGCCATTGTGACCGGCGCCCTCTTTATAGAGGATCTCTTTGCCCAGAATCTCGCCCACAAGACCCTGTTCTCGATCCTGTCCCTGCTTGTGTTTGTGGCGCTCCTGATTGGTCGTTACACCAAAGGCTGGAGGGGCATCACCGCCAGCCGTTGGACCCTCGCTGGCTGCGCACTCCTGATGCTGGCCTTCTACGGCAGCAAGTTTGTGCTGGAACTGATCTTCCAGCGCGGCGGCTGACACCGGAAGCACCGGTTATTCTCTTGACACAACGCTCGCCGAAACCCTATTTTCGCTACTTGTCAGCAATATAAGGACACCTCTTTTGAACGAAACATCGCTCACCGCGCTGTTTATTCTCCTGGTTGGACTGATCCTCCTTTCCGGTTTCTTCTCGAGCTCCGAGACGGGGATGATGTCGCTCAACCGATATCGTCTCAAACATATGGCCAAAACCGGCCATAAAGGTGCCAAGCGCGCCCAGGGCCTGCTGCAACGAACCGACCAGCTGATCGGCGTCATCCTGATCGGCAACAACTTCGTGAACATCTTCGCCTCTTCGATCGCCACGGTTATCGCGATTCGGGTCTGGGGCGATGCCGGCATCGCGATTGCCACCATCCTGCTGACCATCGTGATCCTGATCTTCGCAGAAGTCACTCCGAAAACCCTTGCAGCACTATTTCCCGAGAAAATTGCCTTCCCGGCCAGTTACATACTCGGTCCGCTGCTGAAAATCCTGTATCCGATTGTCTGGGCGGTGAACCTGTTCACCGGAGGCATACTGAAACTGCTGGGCGTTTCCGCCGCAGACGCTGCCAACGACCACCTCAGCCGGGAAGAACTGCGAACACTGGTGAATGAGGCAGGCGCCCTGATACCCGCCAAGCACAAGGACATGCTGGTCAGCATTCTGGATCTGGAAAAAGTGACCGTGAATGACATCATGGTGCCGAGAAACGAGGTAGTGGGTATCGACCTGGAAGACGACACCGACACCATTCTGCGCCAACTGCGGAGCAGCCAGCATACCCGGCTTCCGGTCTTCAAGGGCGACATCAATAATATTCAGGGCATACTGCACCTGCGCAGCGCTTCCAAACTGCTGCAACAGGAGGAAATCAACAAGGCCATGATCATGCAGCTTTGCCAGGAACCCTATTTCATTCCGGAAAGCACGCCCCTGAACACCCAACTGATCAACTTCCAGAAAGGTCGTCGACGGTTCGGCGTTGTTGTCGATGAATACGGCGACGTTCTTGGCCTCGCGACACTGGAAGACATACTTGAAGAGATCGTCGGCGACTTTACGACGGACTATGCCGCCACCAGCCCGGACATCATTCCGCAGGACAACGGCACGTTCATTATTGATGGCACTTCCGCCGTTCGAACCATCAACAAGACCCTGGGCTGGAAGCTCCCTACCGATGGCCCCAAAACCCTTAACGGCCTGATTACCGAAACCCTGGAGAACATCCCCGACACAAACGTCTGCCTGAAAGTGGACGGCCATCGGGTAGAAGTGCTGCAGATCAAGGACAATGTCGTGAAAGCAGCCATTGTGCACCCGAAAAAACGCAAAAAACGTTCTCTGTCACTGAAACAGTGAAACCCGGACACCTCCTCCCTATGGCGCTATAGACCCTTCGGTTATAGCGCCTTCCGTTCTTGAAAGATCAAAATTTAACCGCCAGCTTGACCCCCGGTGATCCCCCACCAACACTGAAGGAGCGTGCGATACAAAAACAATCACAAGGAATACGTCCATGAGTCTGACACACACGTTTGGCCTGCTCGCCCATCCCGACCAGGAGTGGGAGGCGATCCGCAATGAATCCGAGACTGTCACAAGACTGTACGCCGGCCACATTCTGCTGCTGGCATTGATCCCTGCGGTTGCCGGCTTCATCGGAACAACCCAGGTAGGCTGGCAAATTGGTGATGGCCAGATCACCAAGCTGTCGGTAACGAGCGCACTCCAGCTATCCACACTTTTCTACGCGGCCATGCTTGCCGGCATTTTTATACTCGGCAAGTTCATTGATTTTTTCGCCGCAACGTATGATGCGGTAGAACGGACGCCCAGAGGCGTTGCTCTGGCGGCGTACACGGCAACCCCGATTTTCCTGATTGGCGTAATCGCCGCGTATCCGAACATATGGGTGAATATGCTGGCAGGCCTGGTGGCGGTTGCCTACGCGGTATACCTGCTTTACGAAGGGCTACCGATTCTGATGAGGATCCCGGCGGACAAGGGGTTCATGTTCGCTTCTGCAGTCCTGACGGTTGGCCTGGTTATGTTCGTTGCCCTGCTCGCCATCAGTGTTGTTATCTGGAGCATGGGCATAGGCCCGGTTTACGTGAACTGACCGCAAATTATCTTGCAAGTCAGTAATCTGCACGAGGGTGCCTGTTGGGCACCCCGTGTTTTTTTGAATTTGCTCCCACGTTAGCGTTTGGTCATGTTAACTTTGGGCAAAATGCGGTAAATTTAACCAATAACGAGAATCCAAGGATTTCAAGCTCGGTCATGTATCCGGTTGAGGCGTAAACAGGAGTCTGCCATGAACAAGCAGTCCGGCATACATTACCTCCGCGAACACAGGGAAGCCGGAAGTAACAGACCGGTTCCTGCGGAGGTCACCCGCATCCGGGACACGGTTGTCGCCGGGCTCGGTGATTTGCTGCAGGGCGCCTTCGACGCCGTCGACGATTCGCTGTTCGAGCTGGCCAATAATGCCCGCAGCAACAACGAACAGAACCGGTACTTCGAGGCGATGCGTGAAATTCGCATCAAGCGTAAGGGTGTCGAGCGGCATTTCCAGAACACCGTTGCCCAATATTTTGCCACCCCCCCTCACACCGGACCGCTTCAGGAAGAACAGCTGAGCAAGCAGGCCAGCGCCGACACTCTTGCCCTGGTCGGCAATGACGACCTTGAGGAGCAGGTTGCCCTCAACGCCATGATCACAAAGGCAAAGGCGCACTTTCAGGGCCCACTGCTGCAACTCCAGACCCGTTTCAGTCAGGTGTACCCGGAAGCCACCGACGAATCACCGGTCAATCCGATGGCACCGGAACACCTATGCAGTGCGTTCACAGAGGCAATACAGGCCCTTGAGATCCAGATTCGTGAGCGCCTGATCCTGCTCAAGCAATTTGACCGCTATGTTGTGTCCAACCTCGGCATGCTGCTGGACGAAGCCAACCGCATACTGATCCAGGCTGGCATCATTCCGAACTTCCGTTATCACGGCAAAGCCGGTCAGCAGCATGAGGCCTCCAGTCCCCAGTCGGCAGAGGCGCCAAAACAGGAAAGCGCGCCGGACGCTTCCGCGGCAGAACGGGCCGGCCAGGCTGCTAGCAGCAGCGCGGTTTTCGAACAGATCCGACAGATGCTGGCGCTGCAACGGGCCAATGCGGGCATACCTCCCCGTGCCTCGGACCCGAATGTCCGGGTCGTGGGTGACTCCGAGCTGGCAAGCCTTCTCAATTCATTGCCGCTTTCAGCCCCCCGGCAGGACCAGGGCAACCTGAGCGCCGGCGAACCTGTCAGCGTTGATCTCCGTCAGCTGGTACAACAACTCCTTTCCCAGACCGATACCGGGGATGGTCGAAAACCGGCGCTTAACGAGGTCGATGAAGACCTCATTAACCTGGTTTCCATGCTGTTTGAATTCATTCTCGACGACTACAACCTGTCAGCTCCGGTTCAGGTGTTGATAAGCAGGCTGCAGATTCCGATCCTGAAAGTGGTTATCCGGGACAAGAGTTTCTTCAGCCAGGCTACGCACCCGGCCAGACGTCTCCTGAACTCCCTGGCGAGAGCAGGCATCGGCTGGAGTAGCAGCGACGAGAAAACCAAGGACAAACTCTACGGACAGATTCACAACATTGTGCAAAGGATTCTCAACGAATTTGACGGTGATGTTTCGCTTTTTGAAACCCTCAATCAGGAATTCGAACAGTTCCTTGAACGGGAGAACCGAAAGGCGTCTCTGGTTGAGCAGAGAACCCGTGAATCCGAGCGGGGTCGGATCAAGTCCCAGACGGCTCAACAAACCGTCGACAATCTTCTTAAACAGAAGGTGTCGCGTTACAAACTGCCGGAGTCCATCCATGACATCCTGATGAATGGCTGGAGCCGCGTGATGTTTCTTGCCTATCTCAGGGATGACGTGGAGCATCGATGGAATGCCACGGTGAAGGTCGTCGATGATCTGATCTGGTGCCTTCACCCCCACCAGGAAGATGACGAAAGAGACCAGTGGGTGCGGGTCGTGCCTGGCCTGCTGAAATCACTGCGGTCAGGGCTTGAAGAGGTCTCCTATAACTCATCGAGACTCGATGAAATGATGGGTCAGCTCAAGCATCAGCTGGCAGAGGCATTCCGGACGAATGCTGCCATCGAAGCACTACAGGATTCTCCTGAAGAGCCGGCGGAAGAGGAAATCGCGACCGTTCACCAGACGGCCGTTGAGCGCCAGCAGGAACTGGAAGACGCTGCAATCTCAGAATATGTTGCCCAAATTGACGGTATTGAGATTGGTAACTGGGTCGAGTTCCGACTGGTCAATGGTGCAAACTTCCGCTGCAAGCTGTCCGCTATCATTGACGAAGCAGATTGCTTTGTCTTTGTGAACCGGATGGGGCTGAAAGTGATTGAGAAAACCCGTATTGAACTGGCCCATGAAATGCGTCGTGGCCGGCTGACCCTGCTTGAGCAGGGCGCACTGATTGATCGGGCCCTGGATGCGGTTGTCGGCACCCTCCGGAGCAAGACCGCCTGACGCCAATGCCTGAAAAAAGCAGTCCCAATGCCCTGCCGGCTGCCTACCGGCTTGGGCTTGCCTTGTCTCTGGCTCTTTTCCTACACACGCTCCTGCTTTCAGGCATCCCCTCGCCCAAGGAAGAACCAACAGCCACGCACAGGGAGAGTGTACGGTTCGAGCTGGTAGCCCCGGGCACTCACAGAACGGTTGCCGATCCGTCAGCTGACCCCAGTCCTCGTCGGGACGCACCACGGGTAACGCCGTTTGAGATTGATCCTCCTGAGCCTGCCCCCCTCTCCAAACCGGAGGTTGTGACATCCCGCGAACCACAAACCCCCGCCCCGACAAAGGCAACAAATACCAGCGCCCCCCGCCGCGAAGCCGCACAGTCAAGCGCCAGCTCAGCTGCCGGAGAAGAACCCGAACAGCTCCCTGAAAAAACGGAGGAGAGCATTACGAGGGTTACGGAGTCACCGGGCGAGCTCGACCCCTATGTGGTCAAACTGGCCGTCCATCTGGCCCATCAACTTGAAGAACTGAGAGTGCCGGCCATGAGGAGCCTCACTGACACGGTCGCTATGGAAGTGGAACTGCAGTTGCTGGGAAATGGCGCCCTGACCCGGGCAAGGGTTCTGAAATCAACAGGAATCAAGCCAATCGATGAAGCTGCATATCGGGCTGCGCTGGCGGCTAGCCCCTACCCCCAGCCACCGAAGGATAGCGGGAGCGCGAACCGCTTCGAGGTGGAACTGTTGTTCACCCCGAAACGGCTCTGAGCGGCAGTGATCAGGCTTCTGCCTGCTTCGCCGCCTCTTTGACAAGTTTGGCCAGCTCACCGCTCTCGGACATTTCGAGAACAATGTCACATCCGCCAACGAGCTCACCATTGATGTAAAGCTGGGGATAAGTGGGCCAGCTGGAGTAAACCTTCAGGGCTTCACGAAGCTCCTGGTTATCCAGAATATTGACGAAAGCAAAGCGTTCGCCGCAGGCCATTACAGCCTGTACGGTTTTGGCCGAGAAGCCACACTGGGGTGCCTGTGGGCTGCCCTTCATGTACAGGATGATCGGATTCTCTTCAAGCTGGCTCTTAATGGTTTCATTGATATCCATGAACATTCACCTCTATTGGAACAGTCTTGCCACACGGCAATTTTCTTGACGCTATTGTACACGGGTGCCGAACACCTCACCAAACACCTTGATTTGACCTCGAGCAACACCGGCAGTTCCAGCCCGGCCACAGCGTTGTCATACCTGCTCCGAAGGGCTAGACTTGATGCCCCATTTTTTCAGCCAACGTTCAGGCAATCCCGCCAGCAGCGGGGTTCGGTGAGATAAGGGCCATTGCATGGCGGCACGACATTTTCTGACATTGAATGACATGACAACCAACGAGCTGGAAAGCCTGGTTGATCATGCCACAGCATTGCGCAACGAGTGGCGGCAAGGGAAGGTTCGGGACTCCCTCAAGAACCGTGTCCTTGCGATGATCTTCGAAAAATCATCAACGCGAACCCGGGTTTCTTTTGAAGCCGGCATGACCCAGCTCGGCGGCTCCGCAATGTTCCTGTCGCCACGGGATACCCAGCTTGGCCGGGGCGAGCCGATAGAAGACTCGGCTATCGTTATCTCCAGCATGGTTGATGCGGTGATGATCCGCACCTTTGCCCATGAAACCGTGGAGCGCTTCGCGGCTGCATCACGGGTGCCGGTGATCAATGCGCTGACCGATGACTTTCACCCATGCCAATTGCTGGCCGATATGCAAACATTCCGGGAACACCGCGGCAGTATTCGCGGCGCTACCGTTGCCTGGATCGGCGATGGCAACAACATGTGCCACTCCTACATCAATGCCGCCGCACAGTTCGATTTCAACCTGAACATCGCCTGTCCTGAGGGCTACGAGCCGGCAGAATCAATGCTCAAGGGCCACGAAGACCGGATCAAGGTGTTCCGGGAGCCGGCCGAGGCGGCCCGAAACGCCCAGCTCCTGGTGACCGACGTCTGGGCTTCCATGGGCCAGGAAGACGAGCAGAAAGCCCGTGAAAGGGCGTTCAGTGGCTATCAGATCAATCCCGGGCTGCTCTCTGTGGCCGATAAGGATGTGCTGTTCATGCATTGCCTCCCGGCTCACCGTGGTGAGGAAATATCGGCGGACATGATGGAGCATCCTGCCTCCGTGGTCTGGGACGAGGCCGAGAACCGCCTGCACGCCCAGAAGGCACTGCTCGAATTTCTCATCCTGAACCGGCTGGACTGATTCCATGAGCACAACCGCACAATCTCCGGCAGACTGGCTGCTCGAGGTCAATAACCTGTCCTGCGGCTACGGCGGGGATTCTGTGGTCAAGGATGTCAGCTTTGCCCTGAGCCATGGCGACATCGGCTGCCTGCTTGGCCCGAGCGGCTGCGGCAAAAGTACCATACTGCGCGCCCTCGCCGGTTTTCTTCCACTGAGTGGTGGCGAGATTTCGCTGCAGTCCCAGGCCATCAGCCTGCCCGGACGCACCCTGCCCCCGGAAAAGCGTCGGATCGGCATGGTGTTCCAGGATTACGCCCTGTTTCCGCACCTGACTATCGCTGACAACGTGGGGTTCGGTCTGCGGAATCTGAACAAGGCAGAGAAACGGCAGAAGGTCATGGAACTACTGAATGTCGTGCATCTGCAGGATCTGGCCGACAACTATCCCCATGAACTGTCTGGCGGCCAGCAGCAGCGCGTTGCCCTGGCCCGCGCCCTGGCACCCGAGCCCACGCTGATTTTGCTGGATGAGCCGTTTTCCAATCTGGACGCGGATCTGCGCCGTCGGCTGAGCCTGGATGTTCGCGAAATCCTGAAGACGCTCGGCATCAGCGCCATTCTGGTTACCCACGACCAGCAGGAAGCCTTCGCCATGTGCGATCAGGTCGCTGTGTTGCGGGACGGCAGGATCCAGCAGTGGGACGTGCCCTACAACCTCTACCATGAACCGGCAAATCGTTTCGTTGCCAGCTTCGTGGGTCAGGGCGGATTCGTCCCCGGCACCGCCCTGGGGCCGGATACTATTGAATCCGAGCTCGGCGTGATCCACGGCAACCGGGCCTACAAATGGGAACCCGGCACCCTGGTAGACGTTCTGATCCGGCCCGATGACATCGTTCATGACCCCGACTCGGATCTGCAGCCCAAGGTGGTTGAGAAAACCTTTGCCGGCACTTCCACGCTCTACCGTTTCCGGTGTTCCGAAGACACAGAGTTCGAAGCCCTGTTCCGCAGTCACCTGGATTTCAACCTGGGTGAGCATGTGCCGGTGCGTGTCGAGGCGGATCACCTGATTGCCTTCGAACGCACCAGCTGATTGAGAGATTCAGTTGTTGCAGACGCGCTCGACAGCATCCAGCCAGCCAGCGTAGAGAGATTCTCGCAAAGCCGGGCGCATTTCCGGATGGAACTGCCGCTCGCATTCCCAGAGCGCGGAGATCTGCTCAAGGTTGTCAAAAATACCTGTCTGTAGTCCCGCAAGGTAGGCAGCTCCGAGAGCGGTTGTCTCTGTAACCCGGGGCCGGTCAACGGTGACATTCAGTATGTCGGCCAGGAACTTCATCACCCAGTCGTTCACCACCATACCGCCATCCACGCGCAGCGATTCAAGTCGGGCGCCGTCGTTCTGGATCGCCCGCACCAGGTCCTTGGTCTGATAGCAGACCGACTGCAGGCCGGCGGTAACGATCTCGCCAATGCCCGTATCCCGCGTCAGGCCCATGATGGCGCCGCGAGCATGAGGATCCCAATGAGGGGCTCCCAGGCCGGTAAACGCCGGAACCAGGTAAACCGGATTGTCGACTCCGACCGCCTCCGCATGGGCGGAAGATTCATTGGCGTGGGCAATCAGCTTGAGCCCGTCCCTCAACCACTGCATGGCAGCACCGGCAACAAAAATACTTCCTTCTACCGCGTAACAGGGCTTGCCGTTTAGCCGATAGGCCATGGTGGTCAGCAACCGATTTTCGGACCGAACGGCCTTATCGCCCGTATTGAGCATGAGAAAACAGCCGGTGCCGTAAGTGCTCTTGGCCATGCCCGGGTAAAAGCAGGCCTGCCCCACGAGAGCCGCGTGCTGATCCCCTGCAATGCCGGCAATCATAACTGGCGCGCCCAACCACTGTACTTCGGCGGTGCCATAGTCTGCGGCGCTATCGAGTACTTCCGGCAGCAAGGCCCGCGGCACGCGAAACAGGGCCAGAAGATCGTCGTCCCAGTCCTGCTTGTGAATATTGAAAAGAGCCGTTCTCGAGGCATTGGTGGCATCGGTGCAGTGGGATTTTCCGTTCGTCAGGTTCCAGAGCAGCCAACTGTCCACCGTTCCAAAAGCCAGTGCACCGGATTCGGCCCGGGCGCGGGCGCCCTCCACGTTATCGAGAATCCAGGCTATCTTGGTGGCCGAAAAGTAGGGATCGATCAACAGCCCGGTTCGTTCAACAACCGTGTCCTCATGGCCGTCTGATTTCAGCTTGGTACACCAGGATGCGGTTCGACGGTCTTGCCAGACAATGGCGTGGTAGATCGGCTCGCCGGTTGCCCGGTCCCAAATCACCGTGGTTTCCCGCTGATTGGTGATACCAATACCCGCCAGCTCCGAGGCGTCGATACCCGCTTTGTCGAGCGCGCCGCGACACACCGCCAGAGTGCTGTCCCAGATTTCCCGAGCATCGTGCTCCACCCAGCCATCTTTCGGGAAATACTGGTGAAATTCCTGCTGATCGGTTGCAACGCTGTTGCCCGTTTGATCAAAAACAATAGCACGGGAACTGGTTGTGCCCTGGTCGATGGCAAGCAGATAACGGGTCATGGACGGCCTCCTTTTGTTTCCCGGAATTCTAACAGCAGAGCAGACGGGAAAGGGTGACCGATATGGAATTTGGGAGCAGGCATAAAAAAAGGGCCGGAAAACCGGCCCTCAAATGACGAATGAAACAAGGAAAGTTCGTAAGAACTACAACCTCAAAAGTCATCCCTTACGCTTTGCAGTATTGACCGGCCCGCCAAAAACTTCAGTAGTGCTTGTGTAGCTGCTTTGTTACATCAGGTGAGGCGATGGGGTCTGGCTCACACAATGGAGTCCACCGGTTTTTTTCTGGGCCAGACCAGGCTGAATTTTGCACCGCCAAGCGTGTCGCTCCTGCTGACGAAGGCGTGCCCTCCGTGCCAGTAGAGAATCCGGCGAACAATAGACAAACCCAGGCCGTAGCCGCCGGAGGTTCGGGTACGGCTGTCGTCCAGTCGGGCAAACGCAGTAAACACTTTCTCCCAGTCTTCCTCTGGAATGCCGGGGCCATCGTCTTCAACGTCAACGCGACAGTTGTCCTCATCGAAATGACAGCTGACCAGCACCTTGCCAGCCGCGTAGCGTCCTGCGTTGCCTACCAGATTCTGGATCGCCCGATGCAGGTAGCGAGGCTCAATATCCGACAGCGCCCAACGTTCCGAGACCTCATCAATGTTGCCTTCGATACTCAGCTCGGGCCGGACCATCTGCTGCTCAGAGACCACCTGGCGGACAATGTCGGTTACCGAGGTTTCCTGCAGCGAGAAAACCGGGCCGCCCTGCTCCAGCCGCGCATATGTCAGGATCTCATCAATCAGCTCGTCCAGTTCCTGGATATCGCCATCAATACCGTCCAGTTGCCTTTGCAGGGCAGACTCGTCCTGGCAGTCCTCGATCATTTGGACGCCAAAGCGGATACGGGCCACGGGAGTGCGCAATTCGTGCGAAACCGCGTGAATCATTTCCCGCTGCACCTGCACCAGGCGCTGTATGTGTTCGGCCATACCGTTGAATGACGAGGCCAGGCGGGTTACCAGCGTTCCCTCGCCCGCCTGGACCCGGGCGCTCATTTCTCCACGTGCGATTCGAACCGCTACCGACTCAACGGTTCTGAGATTACTGTCCACTTCCCGGAGCGCGAGGAAAACGGCAACGGCCAAAACCCCGCCAAGCACCAGGACCAGCAGCAGGACAACCGGCCAGGCCCAGGGATCAAACCCCGCGGGCATGTCAATCCGGTACAACTCACCGTCGGATAGCTGAACGATCACCCGTCCGCAACCGTCTGATTCGTCGGTGTAGAAGGCAAGGCCCCGCTCGGCGACCTGGTCCAGAACGTCAGAGTCCGGCAGCAGGTCGGCGTCGTCCAGGGTCTGCACTTCGACATTGAGAGAACGGGCCATTTGCGAGGCAACATTGAGACGGTCATCCGCAGAGGCTGAATCAAGATGCCACCGGAAAATCAACCCAATGGTTTCTGACACATCCCGGTAGGGCTCGTTCAGACGCAGCTGCAGGATTTCTCCGCTCAGTCCGGTTACCAGAACCCGATACCCTACGTCACTGTCGATGCCAACCACCTGGCCGTAGCCAAGTCGCTCCAGAGCCACCGGTGACAGGTTGAAACGGGAAGCAGCCCCCATGCGAAGATCAACCGCCGAACTCAGCCAGTGGTATTGCTGTAATGGTGCCGGGGCCGCAGCCAGCCAGCGCATCAGTGGCTCGGGGAAGCGTTCATGCCAGAATTGGGAGCGCACCGAGTTGATCCCGGTGAACAGCAGGACACATAAAAAAACAACCAGCGCGGTCAGGCCGGCAAGGCGGGCATAAAGCTTGAGGAAGAACTTCAGGGGCATGGTACCAACCCTGGCATGGAACACCGGTATGCGGGCGAATGGCACACCGGCTCCAGAGACTGAATCGTCAGGCTTCCTTTACGAACAGGTAGCCTTTACTACGAACGGTCTTGATGCGTCGCGGATGGATGGGGTCATCGCCAATCTTGGGTCGAATCCGGGAAAC
This sequence comes from Marinobacter sp. CP1, assembly GCF_001266795.1. Lineage (NCBI taxonomy): Bacteria > Pseudomonadati > Pseudomonadota > Gammaproteobacteria > Pseudomonadales > Marinobacteraceae > Marinobacter > Marinobacter sp. CP1. The sequence continues at coordinate 3,219,999 of NZ_CP011929.1, read as the reverse complement.
GCGAACATCAATGGATCGATCCTGACCATCATATTCAATACCACGCAAGGCGGTGAAGATTTCTTCCCGGCTAAGCACGCGGCCCGCGTTGCTGGCGAGCAACCAGAGCAAATCAAATTCGGCGCTGGTCAGATCGATGCTTTCTTCACTCAGCCAGGCCTCCCGCATGGAGCGGTCGACAACCAGATCATTGAACTGGAGGCGCACCGGTTCTTCGCCCCCTGCCTCGTCCGCCGACCCCGAGCCGGTTTCGGTCACCCGACGCAGCATCGCGCGAATACGCGCCAGCAGCACCCGGGGTTTGACCGGTTTGCCAATATAGTCATCGGCACCCATTTCCAGACCCAGGACCTGGTCCAGATCGTCGGTTCGGGCAGTCAACATGATGATCGGACCGGAAAAGAAGGGGCGCACCCGACGGCAAATGGAGAGCCCATCCTCGCCAGGCAACATGAGATCCAGAACCACCAGATCCGGCTGCTCGTTACGGATCCGCTCTACCGCGGCCCCACCATGAGTTTCCAGGGAGACGGTCAACCCGTTGCTTTCAAGGTATTCGCGGGTTAACTCCGCCAACCGCTCGTCGTCCTCGACAATCAGAATTCGCCAACTTTCGTTTGTCTGTTCCACGCCATCCATCTCTGGTTTTGTTATTCCGGTTTCAGGTCATTCTGTGTACCTGACGATACAGGCAACCTGCTGTAACAGCAATTATACATGCTATTCAGAAATATACATGGAACCGCTGCTTCGTTACACCCTGTGACAGAGCTCCCGTAACCGCCAATCGGCCCCGATGTCACAGACACGTCACCTGGTGGTCACCGATGTGTCATACCGGCTTCATAGGCTTGTCGGGAAATGGAAACAAAAGAGACGACGCCATGACCACACAAACCGCGAAAGCCCGCCGCAGCGCCCGTCGCCTGAAAACCGACATGACCCGGTGCCCCAGACAGGTCGAAGCAGCCCAGCGACTGCGTTACCGGGTGTTTTCGGAAGAGTATGGCAGCGACCTGGGCGCACAGACGCCAGGCATCGACGCCGACGAGTTCGACACCGTGTGTGACCACCTGGTCGTAACCGACCTGGATTCCGGCGAGCTGGTAGCGACCACGCGAATCCTGCATCAGGCAGACACGGCAGCCGTTGGCGGCTTTTATTCGGCCGGGGAGTTCGACCTGAGCGCCCTGGAGAGACTCCCTGGCACCATAGCCGAGCTGGGGCGCACTTGTGTTCACCCGGATTATCGCAATGGCGCGACCATCAGCCTGCTCTGGTCGGCAGTGGCCGAATATCTGGTTGAGCGCGGTGTTGACTACATGATTGGCTGCGCGAGCATCGGCATGTCTGACGGAGGCCTGAAAGCCTGGCGCATCGCCCGCCACCTCCAGAACGAGTACCTGGCCGATCCGGCCTTTCTGGTAAAGCCACTTCGCGCGATGCCGCATCTGACCCACACCCGGGACAGCGATCGACCGGTGGACGTTCCTGCGCTGATCCGAGCCTACATGCGTCTTGGTGCCCGTGTCTGCGGTGAGCCCTGCTGGGATCCGGATTTTCGCTGTGCCGACCTGTTGGTTGTGCTGGAGGTCAGCAAACTGGCCGGCCGCTACAGCCGGCACTTCATGCGCTCGGCATCCTGAAGACGGGAGTCTGTGAGATGAGCTGGCTGAGACTCTGCGTTCGGATCACTGCCTTTATGGCTTTTCTGGCAGCCACCACGATGCTGGCCGCCGGTTTGAGGGTCAGTGAAGTGGTTACCCGCAAAGCCATCGATCGGACACCCTGGGCCAGATTCTGTTTCCGGTGGGCCTGCCGGTGCCTGGGACTGCGTATACACCAGCATGGCTCACCCTCAGACGATACCGTTCTGTTCGTCAGCAACCACATCAGTTGGTCAGATATTCCGATTCTGGGGAGCCTGGCACCGATCCGGTTCCTGTCGAAAGCCGAGGTTGGCCAATGGCCGGTCATAGGCTGGCTGGCACGACAGGCCGGCACGCTTTTCATCCGGCGGGGAGGCGGTCAGGCCCGCCGCGTTCGGGACCAGATTATTGAGAACTTGCAGGCTGAAGAGAATGTCCTGGTCTACCCGGAAGGAACCACCAGCGCAGGTCTGACGGTATTGCCGTTCCATGGCCTGTTGCTCAAGGCCGCTCCAGAGAGCAGAACGCCGGTACAGCCGATCACCATTGCCTATCGCCGGGAAGGCCGACCCGACCATCTGGCTCCCTTCATTGAGGATGATGAGTTCCACCACCATTTGTTGCGGATGCTAGCCCAGCCTTCTGCCCGGGTCGACGTAGTCTTCCACGAACCTTTACACCCGTCGGAAAAGATACCGGCCGGAGAGTTCGCCGCCAGCCTGAGAGAGACCGTTCTGGAAGGACTGACCCGAATATACCGTGGTGAATACGACAGACCGGCAACCGAGTGCCTCAGAACAGGGGACGACCCTGGGCTACCTCATCTTCCGTCGCTTCACGGCGGCCAACGATCTCCAGATCAAAGTACAGGGTAAAGCCCGCCAATGGGTGATTGGCGTCCACCTTAACCAGGTTGCCATCAATCCCGACAACCTGCACGATCTGCGCTTCATCGCCCGTGTTGGTCTGGAACTTCATGCCAATCTGCAGGTTCTCGATGCCTTCGAACAGTGAACGTGGCACCTTGCGCACCAGCTCGGGCTTGTGCTCACCGTACGCCATGGCCGGCGGCACCGTTACCTCCAGGCAATCGCCCACGTTGCGGTCTTTCACCGCCTGTTGGATCCCTTCAATAATCTCGGGACTGCCATAGACGAAGTGCAGGGGCTCACTGCCTTCGGAAGTATCAACCAGCTCGCCGATCTTGTTCTTCAAAACATAGTGAACGGTAAAAACGTCGGGTCTTGCTTGTGAAGCTGTCATCAGGTTTTCGAGTTTCCTGTATCCGGTGGTGTTTCGAGCTGTTGCAGGCCATGAATAACCAGTCGCTGATCCAGCTTGTCCCGCAATCCTGAAGGGTTACTCAGGCCCATGCGCTCAAGCAGGGCCCCGTAACGGCCTTCGTCATCCCGGGCCCGGAGGGCCTGTAACAGAGTCGACAGTTTACCACGGCGAGTGGCCGTTGCGGCCTTGAGCCCCTTAAGGGCTTTCCCCAACGTCAGCTCCTCATCGGTAAAGTCCCTGCCAAACGGGAACGGAGGGAACAGGCTGGCATCTCCCGCAGCCGCAACGGCACGACGGATGGCTTGCGGGGTATTGTTACACCAGTCGGCAGGCAGCTTGAACGCAGGATCCACCTTGCCCGCCTTCTGGGCTTTTTTCAGAAGCTCCTGCTGGAACCGGGAGTCGGCAATGCGGATCAGCCTCAGGAAGACCTGCTCGTCGGACTGCCCTCTCAGATCGGCAATCCCGTACTCGGTAATGACTATGTCCCGCAGATGGCGGGGTATGGTGCAATGACCATAATTGAACACGATATTGGACAGTACCTTGCCCTGGGATGACCGGGTGCTGCGCAGCGACAGGATCGAACGTGCGCCCGGCAGCTCGTGAGCCATGGCAACGAAGTTGTACTGGCCACCGACGCCACTGACCACACGACCATCTTCAAGACCATCCGATACGCCAGCACCGTTGAGGGTGTACATCATAGCCGAATTGATGAACCGGCCATGAACGCGCTGCGCCGCTTTCAGCTTCTGGTCTCCGAACCGGTGGTCATACAGGTGGTTGATGAAGTTCACGCTGGTCATGCAGATTTTTGCACGCTGCTCGTCGGTCATTTCCCTGAGGTACTGGTAAAACTGCTCGGGACCAACGTAAAAACCGCCGTGCATGGCGATACCGCCAGTCAGCCGTTCCCCGAGGATGAGGGTTTGGATGGCCTGCCGGGCCTCCGGATTGTCCAGATCACCCTCGACCGACTGATCACCAATACGCAAACGGCCGCCCTTGAACTCGACAGCTTCTTTAAAGATGCCGTGCTGGACCAGCCAATGAACATCCTTTGCCCGCAACGGGCTATCAATAAGCTTTTCGCGCCGCAGGACATCGAGGGTTGCGAGAGACACTTCGCTGGGAATATCACCGCGATTGATCAATGTCTGCAGACCGGCGTGATCGTATACCTCGCGGGTAAGGATGCCTTCCTGCATCAGGTACAGGAAACCATCCACCATCATTTCACTACAGCCATAAAGCCCCTCCTCGAAGGGGCCGGTGCCACCGTCCTCGCGAACGACGGGGAAATGCTGATCAACCTGGAGATGGTCAAACACCTGCCGCCAGGCCTTATTGTGACTGTGTCTGAGAATGGCACTGTGGACCAGGGCCGCGCCCAGTGAGCCGATGCCAACCTGGAGCGTACCGCCGTCCTTCAGGAGGGTACTGGCGTAGAATCCGATCAGGTGGTCTTCCGGGCTGACCGACATCTGGGGCGCGGAGAACAGCGGATAGTCTCCCGAAGGCTGATCAAGCAAGACATCGAACCGGTCTGCTTCAATCGCCGCATGATGGCCAAACCAGGGAAGGTTCTGGTTCATCTCGGCCACCAGCGCCACCGGCGTGCCAGCCGCCTCGCGCTCACGGAGCAGGGGAATCAGGTCCAGCGTCAGATCCGGGTTGCAGCTCAGACTGACCTGGCCGGGCTGCCCATGGGCCTCGCCCGGCGACACCATCTGGGCGACGACATTGACACCCACCGCCATCAGATCGCGAACGGCATGAGTATAGTTGGTACACACGTAATGCCGCTGCTGGGAACGATTGTTCAGATAACTGCCGGCTTTGAAGAAAAACTCCGAGACCTGAACATTCTCAGGAAGACGGTTTGCCGATACATCCTTGGCATAGGCCAGTTCAGGAATCCGGCCATAGAGGCGCTCAACAAAAGGCCCCATGAAACGCTTTTCCAGCGAGGAGCCGCCCTTTGGCGCCAGCAGCGACAGTGCCGTAACAATGTGCAGGCTGATTTCCGGATCGTCTTTCGCCCGCTGGTATAGCGCATTAACAAAGCGAACCGGTTTTCCGAGCCCGAGCGGCAAACCGAGAGTAATCTCCTTGCCAACCCGGCGAATCACCTCGTCAACACAGGCGTTCACATCATTTGATAACTGCCCTCTATCACCCGCCATTACCAAGCTCCTTATTGGCTAATCAGCATGTTAACGGAGATGATCACACGAGCATCGGGCACAGACAATGCGCCAGATCATGATTCTGGGGTTTGATGATACTGCCGGGTGCGGGGAATTGCGGGGTTCAGAAGTTCCACTTCAGGTTCAGGCAGGCACCCTCGTTCAGGAGCGCAATGCCATGGTCGGCCTGGGCCGGATCTGACGCATAATGCTTGCCGGAGTGATTCGAACGGGTGAAGGTAAGGCTCAGCAGGCGGGAACCGATTTCGGCAAACGCATCGGAACTGTCCTCGTCAAAATCACCGGAAACCCGTTCCTGGATTTCGAAAATCTGCTCGCTGGCTGTCTTGCTTTCGACCTGTTCGAAGACGCGCTCGGATGCTTCGGCGCGAACGACGAAAGCAACAAGATTGAGAGCGAGTAACGCAACAAAGATTCGAATAATCATGACACTGCCTGAGACCTTTTTTCCGACACGGGAGTCTACGGATACCTTAGGCTTAAGTCTAATGATTAAGAGCCGGAAAAATGTGAATCTGCACACAAAGACGCCGACTTTTTGTCACGGCATCAGCATCTTTTTGTCAATTTATGATCCCCGATATTTCAGACTGTAACAGCACCCCCGGCCAGCGCCTCTCAGCCGGGGGTTCAAGCCAACCAAGCCGGCGGGCTCAGGGGCAGGGGTAGGTGAATTCCTGATGAATGGCCTCTATCGCTTCCAGTACCTCGGGGCTCAGGGTGACCTTTGCGGACCCTATGTTTTCCCGCAGCTGCTCCATGGATGTTGCTCCGATGATATTGCTGGTCACAAAGCTACGGCTGTTCACGTAAGCCAGCGCCATCTGGACCGGAGACAATCCGTTCTGCCGAGCCAGCTCAACATAGGCCTGGGTGGCATCCATGCCACGACTGCCGGTGTAGCGACTGAAACGCTCATACAGGGTCATTCTGGCTTTTTCAGGCCACTTGCCGCCCAGATATTTGCCGGAGAGCATGCCAAAAGCCAGCGGTGAGTAGGCGAGCAAACCGGCCTGTTCCCGGTGGGCAATTTCCGCCATCCCCACCTCAAATGAACGATTCAGGAGGTTGTAGGGATTCTGGATACTGGCCACTCTCGGCCAGCCTTTCTCGCCGGACAGACGAAGGTACTCCATGGTGCCCCAGGGCGTCTCATTGGACAGTCCGATGTGCCGGACCTTCCCGGACCGAACCAGATCATTCAGCGCTTCGAGTGTTTCCTCGATCGGCGTGAAAGATTCTTCCGGGTTGTGCTCGTAACCGAGCTTGCCGAAAAAGTTCGTGCTGCGATCCGGCCAGTGCACCTGGTACAGATCAATGTAGTCGGTCTGCAGGCGTTTCAGGCTGGCGTCGCAGGCTTCCATAATATGATCCCGGGTCAGGCGCGGACCATTACGCAGGTACTTCAGTCCGTTGCCCGGTCCCGCCACTTTCGACGCAATTACCAGTTCGTTGCGGTTGCCCCTGCTGGCAAGCCAGTTTCCCAGGTAGGTCTCGGTCAGCCCCTGGGTTTCCGCCCGGGGCGGCACAGGGTACATCTCTGCGGCATCAATAAAGTTGATACCCTCGGCGACTGCGTAATCCAGCTGTTCAAATGCTTCCTTTTCGGTGTTCTGCTCCCCCCAGGTCATGGTGCCCAGGCAAATCAGGGTAACGTCGAGATCGGTCTTTCCAAGCTTTCGCGTTTGCATATCGTCTCCGATTCGGTTCGGTTAACGGGTAAAGGGAATGTCACGGGAGTGTCGCATAACTGTCATGCCGGCTTTTCATAGTAGGGGCATGTCAAAGGAAGCACAGGAAACACCGTGACCGAGACCATGCAGGCCAACCGGCGCTCACAACACATTACCATTGTTTCGGAGACTTTTCCGCCGGAAATCAATGGCGTGGCAAACACGCTCAGGCAGCTTTGCCAGGGGCTGATGCAACGTGGGCACCGGGTAACGGTTATACGGCCGCGACAGCAGCATGAGCGCAAAGGCCACTTTGCCAGTGCTGGCGAGGCACTCTTCTCCCGTGAACATGTGGTGACCGGATTGCCGCTACCCGGGTACGCCGACCTGCGCTTTGGCCTCGCCCGAACCGGCCATCTGAAAAAGCTCCTGACCACTGACCGCCCCGATGCCGTCTACGTTGCCACTCAGGGCCCGTTGGGCGTTGCGGCGACCACAGCCGCAAGGCAGATAGGGATTCCGGTCAGCTCGGGCTTCCACACAAATTTTCACAGTTACAGCCGTTATTATGGCGTCGGCATGCTGGAGAGGCTGCTGTGCCTCTACGGTCGATGGTTCCACAACCGCACGGCCATCACCCTGGTGCCGACTCGAAAAATGCAGCAGACAACCCGCGCCATGGGTATTCCGGCGACCGGCCTCTGGAGTCGGGGCGTCGACTGCCATCGATTCACGCCACACAAGCGGGACACCGCACTGCGCGAATCCTGGGGGCTCCAGCCCAACGACCGGGCCATTCTTTACGTCGGCCGGCTGGCACCGGAGAAAAACCTGCGAATGGCGGTTGCCTGCTTCGAGCGGATCCGGGGCCTCCACCCCCAGGCCAGGTTCGTCCTGGTTGGCGACGGTCCGCTTCGGCGTCAACTGGCTGAACGCCACCCGGACTACGTGTTCTGCGGCACCCGGCGTGGTGACGACCTGGCCCGACATTTTGCCTCAGGTGATCTGTTCCTGTTCCCGAGCAAGACCGATACCTTTGGCAACGTGGTGCTGGAGGCGATGGCCAGCGGCCTGGGTGTTGTCAGCTTTGACGACGCTGCAGCAGCCGAGCACATCCGCCACGAGGAAAACGGCATGAAAGTGCCCCTGGATCAGGACGAGGCTTACGTCGACAGTGCCCTCCGACTGGCCGATCAGCCCACCCTGCTGAACCGGATCAGGGCCCAGGCAAGGCTGGACGCCCTGGAACAGAGCTGGAATTCGCAGATCGAACAGTTTGAACAACTGGTTTTCAATCAAACCGCAAAGGCCGGATACCATGCCATCAACAAGCAAAGCGTCTCGCTTCTTTGAACTGGCAGACCAGCGGGAAGTCGCTTTCTGCCAGTCTATTAACCGCGCTGTTCGTTTCCGGCCAGCCCTTGGCTATTTCCGACTGGTAAGCCGACTCGGAGACGGCTGGTTCTGGTACGCACTGATTCTGTTCATCCCCTTTCTCCGCCCGGAATCCGGGCCCGGGCTGGCACTGCTTATGGCCTTGACCGGCCTCACCTGCACCCTCAGTTACAAGTTACTGAAGCGCTGGCTCATCCGTGAACGTCCATTTATATCCTTTCCCGCCATCAACTGCGGTACACCGCCCCTGGACCGCTACAGCTTCCCGTCCGGCCACACGCTGCACGCCGCCTGCTTTCAGGTCATGCTGACCGTGACGGAACCGGCGCTGGCTCTCATCGTGCTTCCGTTTACGTTGAGTGTGGCGGCATCGAGGGTGGTCCTCGGCCTGCACTACCCCAGCGACGTCGCTGCCGGCGCCCTGATCGGTGGCCTGATGGGTTACGCGGCCATGAGCTGGCTGCAGCTCTAATCAAACAGACGCAACTGGGTAACCGGCGCATCATCATTGCGGAAACGCACCCCCAGACCCAGCAGCCGCACCGGTCGCTCCCGGTTGGTGACCAGCTCAGCCAGAAGTGGCAGATAATCATCCAGAGCCGGCTCTTTGACCTGCTCACGAACCCGCTCAAGGGTATGGGTTGAAAAATCACTGTAGCGGATCTTGATGAAGAGTTTGTGGATCGGTTTTCGGCGGGCCTTGCGCGACAGGCGAAGGTTGAGATCTGCAACCAGTGAGGCCATGACGGTCTGGCAGGCGGCCATATCTGGCAAATCCTGGGAAAACGTTCGTTCCACGCTTACCGACTTGGCAATCCGCGACACCACCACCGCCCGCTCATCCCGGCCGTGGGCCATCTCGTGGAGTCGATAGCCCTGCTTGCCGAACCGATCAATCAATACATCGGGCCCGAGCGCCTGCATGTCGCCGCATGTCTTGCCCCCCAGAGCATGCAGTTTCGAGGCGGTCACCTGCCCCACTCCAAACAGCTTCTCAACCGGCAGTCCCCGAACGAAATCCGCAACGTCCTCCGGGCGAATCACGAACAGCCCGTCCGGCTTTTCCCAGTCACTGGCAATCTTTGCGAGAAATTTATTGGGCGCCACGCCGGCGGAAATAGTGATACCGACTTCCTGGCGCACCCGCTCCCGAAGGTGGCGAGCCATAAGCGTGGCACTGCCCTTGTGATCGGTCACATCGGAGACGTCCAGAAAGGCCTCGTCCAGAGAGAGCGGTTCCACCAGGTCTGTCAGTTCCCGCAGGATAGCCATCACCTGCTGTGAGACCGCCCGATACCGGCCCATATCTGTTGGCACCGTCACCAGCCCCGGGCACAGCCGTCGCGCTTCACTGCCGGGCATCGCCGACCGCACACCGTACGCCCGGGCCTTGTAATTGCAGGTAGTCACCACGCCCCGACCGCCATCGCCACCCACCGCCAGCGGCACATCCCGTAGGCTGGGATCGTCCCGCATCTCCACGGCCGCGTAGAAGCAGTCACAATCCACATGGATGATCTTGCGTTGTGGCATAATCAGAGGGCTCGCGTCGACTTTCTGTACATTTATACAGCCTTGTATCTTAAGCTAACATGCAGAGAATGTCAGGAACCCCAACAACCGGCGCATCAACCATTGCGAGGCCATCATGAGCAACCCGATTCCTGAAGCAGAACGCACCGAAATTGAAGCCGCAGCCTTCCGTAAACTGGTGAGGCATTTGCGCGAAAACACCGACGTCCAGAATATCGACTTGATGAACCTGGCGGGCTTCTGCCGCAACTGCCTGTACAAGTGGTACCTGGCAGAGGCGAATGAGCGTGGTTTCGAGATTTCAGATCCCCAGGCCCGTGAAGAAATCTACGGAATGCCGTACGAGGACTGGAAGGCGCTCTATCAGACAGGCCCCAAGCAGGAACACAAATAATGAGCGTCAACGATGCCGTAAGGATTCACCTGGCATCCCTGGACGCTGGCCACGCCAGCTTCAAAGATTCCCTGGCCCTGATTGAACAGCACTTCGAGTACCAGCCCTGCGGCTTCCGCAATGGCCCGCTGGTAAACGCAGAAGGCGAGAATGCCGGCTCCTGCCGGATCTTTGGTCTGGGCCAGTACTGCAATCTGAGCGAAGTCGACACGCTCAAGCTGTTTGCCGAGCACTACCAGCAGGTTCTGGACGATCCGACCGGCGAGAGCCACGGCAACATCCGCCAGTTTATCAGTACAGGATGGTCAGGCATCCGCTTCGACGGCGTGCCACTGCGGCAGCGCCCGAACCCAACCGACAACATGACCAGGGAAGAGACTCCTTCATGAGCGATACCGCCACCTCCGGGGTAAAACAGGGTTTTCAGCTAAAAAGCGCCAGCGTGTCCATGACAGCCCTGGAGCTCTATTATTTTGACGACAGCGAATTTGAAGAAGTACTGCGAGACAAGATCAGCCAGGCCCCCGGGTTCTTCAAGGATATTCCGCTGATCATCAGCCTTGAGAAATACCAGGGACTGGACAGTGAACTGGATTTTTTCAAGATGATCGGCACCTGCCGGCGTAACCACATCCATGTGATTGGCGTTCGCGGTGGCACCGACGACCAGCGCCGCCTGGCCCGGGGCGCCGCACTGGCGCTGCTGCCGGGTAACGGCCAGCGGGATCGCACCCATGAAGCCGAACAGGCGGCCGCGGACGAAGCGGAAGCGGCAGTTGTTGCAGCCTCGACAAGCGCTGCTGGTGACCCACCTCCGGCCAAAATCATCTCCCAGCCGGTCCGCTCCGGCCAACAGATCCACGCACCGGAAGGTGACCTGGTTATCCTGGCGCCGGTGCAGGCCGGAGCCGAAGTGCTCGCGGCGGGCAACATCCATGTTTACGGCCCGCTTCGGGGCCGGGCACTGGCCGGCATCCATGGCGCAGAATCCGCACGGGTTTTCTGTCAATCCCTGGAAGCGGAGCTTGTGTCCATCGCGGGACACTATAAAATCTCCGAAGATCTTCAGGACAATGGCTGGAAAAGCGCTGTGCAAATCCAGCTCAGGGACGACCTGCTGGTGGTAACGCCACTGGACAAGGCCTGATTTTGGAGCTGAATACAATAACTTGACCGGATAATTCGGCAGACACGACGAATCCACCGAGAAACAGGAACAGAACCTTGGCTAGAATTATTGTCGTTACCTCAGGAAAGGGCGGCGTTGGCAAAACCACCACCAGCGCCTCGATCAGCACCGGCCTTGCCAAGCGAGGCCACAAGACAGTAGTCATCGATTTTGACGTGGGCCTGCGTAACCTGGACCTGATCATGAACTGCGAGCGTCGCGTGGTGTACGACTTCGTAAACGTGATCCAGGGCGAAGCCTCCCTGAACCAGGCGCTGATCCGCGACAAGCGGGTCGATACCCTGTACATCCTTCCGGCCTCCCAGACGCGGGAAAAGGAAGCACTGACCAAAGATGGCGTCGAGAAAGTCATCAACGAGCTTTCCGAGACCTTCGATTACATCGTCTGCGACTCTCCTGCCGGCATTGAGCATGGTGCCCTGATGGCGCTGTATTACGCTGATGAGGCGATTGTGGTTACCAATCCCGAAGTGTCTTCGGTGCGGGATTCCGACCGCATTCTGGGCATTCTGCAGAGCAAATCCCGTCGAGCCGAAATGGGCCAGGACCCGGTCAAGGAACACCTGCTCCTGACCCGTTACAACCCGTCCCGTGTCGAAAAGGGCGAGATGCTGTCCGTGGCGGACGTAGAGGAAATCCTCGCGATACCTCTGCTGGGCGTCATTCCGGAAAGCCAGATTGTTCTGAACGCTTCAAACCAGGGTTTGCCGGTTATCCTCGAAGAGGACAGCGATGCCGGCCAGGCCTACGATGATGCGGTTGCACGCCTTCTGGGAGAGGAACGGGAACACCGTTTCATGACGTCCCAGAAGAAGGGTTTCTTCTCACGGATGTTCAAGGGGGGCTAAGGGATGAGTTTCCTCGATTACTTCAAGGGTAAAAAGAAGAACACCGCCAGCGTGGCCAAAGAGCGCCTCCAGATTATCGTGGCTCACGAGCGGGGCCAACGTGACCAGCCGGACTACCTGCCCCAGCTGCAGCAGGAGCTGCTGGAGGTCATTCGAAAGTACGTTCAGATCAGCGACGACATGGTTCAGGTTGAGGTAGACCGCAACGAGAGCTGCTCGGTACTGGAGCTGAACGTCACGCTACCGGAGCGATAACCCGCTTTATCTGGCCTGTCCCGGGTGGGACAGGCCATTTCTTACCACCTCGCAAAGTGGTCTTCCATCAGGCCCCGCAGACCTTTAACCTCAATTTTTCCGCCAGCCTCATCCGTCACCGTTCCACTGAACGAGCCCACGTACTGCCGGAAGTTGGATGCCAGTACCCAGGCGTCCAGTTTTTCCTTGCGCACACCAGCGGGGACAAAGTGCAGATCGACCCGACCATCCTCCGTGCTCACATGCCAGTCGCCGCCTGGTTGATAGCGATCAAAACGGAACCTTGCCGCGCCCAGTTTGTGGCAGACACCATCCAGCCAGAGCGCATTTTCTGTCATTCCCGTCTCATTGACCCCTGCGGCAAGGTTCAACCCCACAGACCGGCCATCCGCAAGCTGGCCAGCCAGGCAGGCCCAGTTCCAGGCTGTTTCTCGGCGCATGAAGCCACAGCTCCAATCGATGGATCCCCGAGTCTGCTCGTCGCAGCGCCAGATACGATGATCCCAGCGCACTTCCCCTTCCACCGGCAAGCCTGCCGACTTGCGGGTAAACACCCAGCCATTGTAGCCGGCCGGGCATACCAGCCGGAGCGGGTCCCGATCCTCTGAAAGCGTCAGTTCAATACGGATACCTCCCGGGGCCGAGACCGTAATTGTCCGGCCATCCGCGGAAGGCGCAATTCGCACGGCTACGTCGCCCTTGCTGAACCTTGTCACCCCTTCCTCTGGCCGGGGCTCAATGCAGGTTTGCCGGGCCAATGGCTGAAGGAAAGACTGCTCCAACATCTGGCCAGTCTCGAAGTCATAGAGATAGAAGAATCCGCTGCCCAGCAGTTTCAGATCCACCACCGCCAGACCAAACACCCAACCCGGGCCCATGGCGCTGACAAACTGGAACTGGTTGAACCGCCAGCGTCTTGCCAGCTTTGAACGCGGGCGGTCCATCACCGTACGCAGGTCATAGTCCAGATAGTTGATCTCTTCTACCGGTTCATCCAACAGTCCCGGAATCACCTGCCCTTTGCCGTTGATAAGTTTCTTAATGGTCATAGTCGTCGTCAGATCGGGCCAATTTCGGTTACCAAATCAACAGGTCGCTACCTGGTTCACAATCCACTGTTTCCGTGGCCATGCCGGCAAAAGCCCCATGCTAGACTCGGCCCACCATCTGCAAGGAAGTGTACCCTATGAGAAAGAGCATAGCCCATGGCATTACGGGCTGGGCCTCGGTGCTCAGTGGGCTGGTCTGTGCGTTGCTGGTGTTTGCCGTTGCCGCCAGTGCCCGTGCTGAACTGCCCAGCGAAAGCGACGAGGCGTGGACGCTACGCAAGGAAGCCGATCACATCCGGGTCTATACCATCGAGCAGCCAGGCTCCAGCTTCAAGGCCTTCAAGGCCGTGGCGGTGCTCGACGCGCCTATCGAAAACCTGATGGCTGTGATGGCCAACCCCGGTTCCTGCATCGAGTGGGTGCACAACTGTACGGAATCCTATGCGTTTGGCAATGGCGTGTTTCAAGATCGCTTTGCCTATTCCGTGAATGACATGCCCTGGCCGGTTACTGACCGCGACTATGTCCTGCGCATACGCACACGGGGTGATCAGGCCTCCGGTGAGATCGTCATGGATCTGAACGCCATGCCCGATCAGCGGGCGGAAAACAGTAGCCGGGTAAGAGTCGATCGCTCGGACACCCTGTACCGGTTCACGCCCGAGGGGGATAGCACCCGGATGGTGTGGGTCCAGCACACGGACCCCAATGGAGCGCTACCCGGCTGGCTGGTGAACTCCCTGCTGGTGGATATTCCCGTGAGGTCGATGGAAGCGCTGGAACGCGTTGCCAACAGTAAAAAGTACCAGGGGTACCAACTGGTTTATGACGAGCAGGGCCAACTGACTGGCCTTCGCATGAACAAACCCTGAGTCCCGGCGCACAGTAAGGGATGACGCGCGGAGTATCACGCGCTAAGCTTTACGAAAGGACTCTAGAAGGCAGCCCAGATCAATGACCGTTCTCGCCTACGAGATCATGACACCCAGCATCAAGGCCGTCCCGCAATCCTGGACCATGGACCGGTTGGCCCGCTTCCTCACCGACAACGAGATAACCGGCAGCCCCGTCACCGATGACGACGGCGAAATTGTCGGCATTGCCACTCTTAAAGACATCACCGAATTCCGTTGGAACGCCACGCGCTCCGATGCGGACCGGCATCTGACTCCCGAAGAGCGGGAGGAAGCCCGACGCCTGCGAATGGTGATCTTTGAGGAAATGGGCAAGGTGCCGGTAGAAGTCCGGGACATCATGACCCCCATCGTTTTATCGGTTGACGAGAAGACGCCGGTGCGCGACATTGCGAATATCATGATGCGCGAGCACCTGCACCGGATTTTTGTCACCAATGATTCAAAAATTACCGGCATCATAACGACTTACGATATGCTGAAAGTGATCTCGGATGAGGAACTCACGCAACGCTGCGCCGATAACGACTGAGCCACCAGAGAGGTAGCGCCACTTATGCCCAGAGCACCGCAAGCTCGCCGAAAGATGTACGTCCTCGACACCAACGTCCTGATCCACGACCCGAACGCCCTCCTCAACTTTGAAGAACACGATGTCATCATCCCGATGACGGTCCTCGAAGAACTCGACAGCCTCAAATCCGGCAAGCAAGCCGTGGCCGCTGACTGCCGTCAGGCCATCCGCAACATCGATAAGTTGCTGGGCGATGCCAGCCCGAAGGTGATCGAGAAAGGTGTTCCCATCGTGCGTGGCAAGAAGGCCGAACCCCTGGGCACTCTTTCGATCCTGATGAGCACCGGTGACAGTGGCAACCATTCGCTGCCAGAGCATCTGAACGACAACAAGATCATCAACACCCTGGCTGCTCTCCAGAACCGCCACAAGTCCCGGGACATTATCCTGGTGTCGAAAGACATCAACATGCGCCTCAAGGCAAGGGGCTTCGGCGTCGAAGCTCAGGACTACCACAACGACCAGTTGCTCGATGACATTGATCTTCTGCCCAAGGGCTACCGGGAATTCCCCAACTCCTTCTGGGACACCATTGAGAAAGTGGAGACTGTTCAGCGGGAGGGTTCAACCGAACATATCCTTAAGCGGGAAGGCGAGCTGGCGAAGCTGAACATCAATGAATTCGTCATCGATCAAATGGGCTTCGTCGGTAAGGTGGTGGACCTCTCCGACGACCAGTTGATCATCAAGGACCTGCACCAACACGACCTGATGAACGAGGAGGTCTGGGGCCTGGTTCCCCGGGACATCTATCAGGCCATGGCGCTGAACCTGCTCCTGGACCCGGACATTCACCTGGTCAACCTCACCGGCTCCGCCGGCTCGGGCAAAACCATCCTGGCGCTGGCTGCATGTATCGAGATGACCGTGGCCAGCAAGCTCTACAAGCGCATTATTGCCACCCGCTCCACCCAGGGCCTCGACGAGGACATCGGGTTCCTGCCCGGCACTGAAGCCGAGAAAATGGAGCCCTGGCTGGGCGCCATCGTCGACAACCTGGAAGCCCTTCACGAGGACGACGAGAACATGACCGCCAGCGTCGACTACATCCTCAGCAAGGTGCCCCTGCACTTCAAATCCATGAATTACATCCGGGGCCGCAGCTTCCAGCACAGCCTGATCATTATCGATGAATCACAGAACCTGACGCCCCATCAGATCAAGACCATCATTACCCGGGCTGGCAACGGGTCAAAGGTGATCTGCCTCGGCAACCTTGCGCAGATCGATACGCCCTACCTGAGTGCCCTGAGTTCGGGCCTCACCTACATGACCGAACGATTCAAGCGCTTTCGACATGGCGCCCACATCCACCTGCAGGGTGTTCCCCGGTCGCTACTGGCAGAATTTGCCGAAGCCAATCTCTGACATTGGCGAGCATTTAAAGAACGAAAAAAAGGGGCAGAACCCGAGTTCTGCCCCTTTCTCACTTAATCAGTAATGCCTACACCCGATACCGACTGACCTGCTCTGACATCTCGGACGCCAGGTTCTTCAGCCGTTGAGTTGCATCTCCGGCCCGACGGGTTCCCTGCGCCGTCTGTTCGGTAATCGCGACGATCTCATGCACGTTCTGATTAATGGTCTCGGAAACGCTGGTCTGCTCTTCGGCTGCGCTGGCAATCTGTGTATTCATGTCCGTGATCGTTGCCACAGCCTGACCAATGCGCTGCAGCGCATCGTTGACCTGCCGGGTTTCTTCCACGGTCGCTTCGCTGCGCTCACTGATGGAAGCAATTACCTTGACCGCATTCCCTGCCCCAGACTGAAGCCGCTCAATCATATCCTGGATTTCCTGGGTGCTCTGCTGGGTCCGGCGAGCCAGCGTTCGAACTTCGTCAGCCACCACGGCAAAACCCCGACCGGCCTCGCCGGCCCGTGCCGCTTCGATCGCAGCGTTGAGGGCCAACAGGTTGGTCTGATCAGCAATTTCGCGAATGACCTCCAGTACGCTATCAATCCGGCGAGAGTCAGTGCCAAGCTGCTCGATAACCCGAACGCCCTCTCCCACCTGCTCGGAGAGCCCGCCAATAACTTCGGTAGCCTGATGTACCAGGCCCTGGGCATCGCAAACCTGTCCATTGGCATGATCGGCGGCCGTGGAGGCTTCACTCGCGTTGCTCGCAACCTCCTGGGCAGCTGCGGTCATTTCGTTCATCGCCGTTGCCACCTGATCACTCTCGGATTTCTGTCGCTCGACGCCCTGCTCGGCTTCAGTCATGACCTGGTTCAAATCAGCCGTGGCCTCGTTCAGCGTGCGGGTAGACGACAGCACGCGTTCAACCAGTCCGTGCACCTGGTCGGCGAAACTGTTAAAGGCAGTCGCCAACTGTCCAAGCTCATCCTTGCCGGAAACGTCAAGACGACGGGTCAGGTCGCCATCGCCGCTGGCGATGTCATTCATTGCCGACACGGCCGATTTCAGGGGCCGAATGATGCTGCGGACCACGATCAGGGCAAGCAGGACGATCAGCGCCAATGCGACAAGTGAGGTGCTGACTGAGCCTATCACGGCGTCCTCGAGTGAAGTCCCCACCTGGCTTTCCATCGCCGCTACCTGGGCCTCAAGGCCGTCAATCCAGAAGCCGGTGCCGATCATCACACCCCACTTGGGCAGCATTTCCGCATAGCCCAGCTTGGGCGCTACTTGTCCGGTTTCGCTGTTTTTCCAACCATAAGGCACATAACCGCCGCCATTGCGCGCCGCCTTTACCAGCTCACGAATCAGGAAGGTTCCGTTGGGATCCTGGAAGTCCCAGAGATTTTTGCCTTCCAGAGACTGGTTGACGCCGTGCATCACATTGACACCCCGGGTGTCATACGCAAAAAAATAACCGGTGCTTCCCGAATCGTTAAAACGAAGCTGTCGCAGGATCTCCCACGCTTTCTCGCGCACCTCCGGATCGTCTGCGGACCCAGGCTGATTATAGAGATGCTCGATGGAAGACTTTGCAACGGCCAGATAATTCTGCAGTTCCTGGCGTTTACTCTCTTCCATATCGGAGGAGAAACCGGCAACGGCCTCTTCGCCAATAGCACTGGCCTGGTTAAGGTTGTAACTGGTCAGGAATGCCGTGAGCACAATCACCGGCACCAGGGCCAGCAACAGTACCCGTGTCTGGATGGTCAGGTTTTTCATGACTGGTAGTCTTTTTGGTTAAGTGATCAATTCGCCGGGCGATCCGGCATGGAAAAAGTCGCAAAGACTACGCAAAAACCGGGGGCAATATCATTGATGATACTGCGTAGTTTGTTTCCAGCCTGTAACCATGCCGGTAAATTTTTGTTGCTCATCAATCCTTGAACTGGGCTTTGTCCAACCCATGCTTGCGCATCTTGTCGTACAGGGTTTTCCGGGCAATACCGAGCTGGACCATGGTGTCCTTGATGCTGCCATGACTGGCATTCAGGGCGCTGATAATGGCAGAACGCTCGAAACCGTCCATCATTTCGGCGAGCGTCTGTCGACCCGCCACATTGGCCGTATCCGCAGGTTCGTTCTCATCCAGCGCTGCCGGCCCCAGCAGGACATAACGTTCAGCCAGGTTCCGAAGTTCGCGAACGTTGCCGGGCCATGAATGTTGCATCAGCCGGGCTGCCTGACCAGCATCAAGCGGTATGCTCTCCCGATCGTAACGGGCCGCGGCAATCAGCACGAAATGATGGAACAGCAGCGGGATGTCCTCTTTCCGCTCTCTCAACGGCGGGATGTCAACTTTGACCACATTCAGCCGGTAATAGAGATCAGGCCGGAATTCGCCGTCGTCACTGAGTTTTTTCAAATCCGCCTTGGTGGCGGCAATGATCCGGACATCCACCTCCTGAACCTGATTGCTGCCCAGACGCTCGACCCGTTGTTCTTCCAGCACCCGCAGGAGTTTCACCTGCAAGGGCACGGGCATACTCTCAACCTCATCCAGGAACAGGGTGCCCTTGTGGGCGTGCTCGATCTTGCCGATACGGCGCTTTTCAGCCCCGGTGAACGCCCCGGCCTCATGGCCAAACAACTCGCTTTCAATCAGGTTCTCGGGCACCGCGCCGCAGTTGATTGCTACAAAGTTGTGGGCACTGCGTCCACTGTTCTCATGAATGTATCGGGCCAGCGCATCCTTCCCGGACCCAGTTTCCCCGTGCAGAAGAATATTGGCCGAAATATCGAGGATGGGATCAACGGTCGCCATGACCTTTTGCATCAACGGCGAATCCCCCAACATTCGTGGACCGGGTCTGGCCAGGTGCCGCAGCTGTGCTTTCAGTCTCCGGTTCTCGAGGGCCAGATGCCGTTTTTCCAGGGCATGGCGGAGCAGCTCTATCAGTTCATCATGATCAAACGGCTTCTCGATAAAGTCGTAAGCGCCCTGCTGCATGGCTGTTACCGCCGTGCTTATGTCGCCCTGCCCGGTAAGAATGATCACGGGAATGGTGTCATCGATAGCTCGAAGCCGGTCCAGCAACTCCAGGCCGTTCATCTCCGGCATGTTGTAGTCGCAGAGAACCACGCCGTCGTAGTCGGCGTTGATATGCCCCAGCGCCGATGGCGCATCTTCGAAGCAGCTGACCGGCAACTCCTCCAGGGTCAGTGTCTGGGCAATGGCCTGGCGGATGTGTGGATCGTCGTCCACAAAGATTACCGAGGGTTCTGTCATTCCATGGCCTCCCGCTTCTTGAGGGTTACGACGAATTCTGCGCCCGGACCATCCCGGCGGTTACGACCAGTCAGGCTGCCACCCAGCGCATCCACAATCTGGCGCGATATGGAAAGCCCAAGACCCAGTCCCTGCTTGACCGATTTGGTGGTAAAAAAGGGCTCGAAAATCTGTTCGGTGTCGCCCTGCAATCCGGGCCCGTTATCGCGCACCAGGCATTTCCAGTGCTGCTCGGTTTCTTCTATATCAATCCGGATTTCCGGCCGAGCACCACCCTCTACCGCCTGAACCGCGTTCGCCATCAGGTTAACCATAACCTGCTCTATCCGGATCAGGTCACCGTGGCACATCACCGGCGAGTCTGGACGGTGCCACTGGATATCGATTTCCGAGCTCGATTGCTGGGCAACGATAATTTTCAGTGATGCGTCAATCGGTTGCCGGAGATCCACCACCGCTGGCGGGCCTTCGGATTTGCGCGCAAACACCTTGAACTGCCGGGTCAGCTCCGCCATCTTGTCACACAGCAGGATGATTTCTGACAGGTTAGCATCCACCATCTCCCCGGCACCTTTCTCAAGGAAGCGGCGGCTGTTTCGGGCATAGGTCTGAATGGCCGTCAGAGGCTGGTTCATTTCATGGTTGAGGCCCGCGGACATCTGACCCAGCACCGCCAGTTTTGCAGCCTGGATCAGCTCCTGCTGTGTTTCCCGCAGCTCGGTTTGGGTGCGTTCTCGCTCCCGGATCTCCTCCACCAGTTTGCGATTGGAGTTCTCCAGGTCTGCGGTTCGCTCGGCCACGCTTCGCTCCAGCTGCTCGCCCCGAAGAGCCAGTTCAGCCTCGCGCCGGTAGCGCTCGCGCAGGTACAGCCAGGTCAACAGGCCACCAAAGAACAGCGCTGCCCCACCGACCGCAAAACCCAACCGGGTCCAGACGACCGAGCGAGTGCTCACCATGACTTGAAGCGTCCAGTCCATCCTTGGCAGAGGCGTGCTTACGCTCAGATATTCCCGGGGTTTGCCACTGTCCTGGATGCGGACCGTTGCTGACTGCTCGAGAAGCCCCCATGGGGTTCCCAACGTTTTCAGTGCCATTGGCGTCAAATCACGGTCTGGATAACGCCGGCGGGAATACTCGTCGGGCACGGCATCGGCCATCCCCGAGAAATTGCGGTAAAGCCAGTCCTGCCTGCTCGCGAGAAAACTGATGCCATTATGATCAAGCACGACCATCTCCGCCTCTCGCAAGCCAGTAGGGCGATCCCATTGGGATTCCAGTTCGTGAACCAGAACCTTCACGGCGACCACCCCGATAATCTGGCCGCCCTCGTCCCGAACCGGATGCGAGAAATACAGACCCCGAACGCCAGACATCAGGCCGAGGGCGAAATAGATCGCCGAATCGCCCGACTCCATCGCCTCATAGAAATACGGCCGGAAATTGAAATTCCGCCCGACAAAACTGTCTGGCTGCAGGTAGTTGTTGGCTGCGATCGTCAGGCCGCGAGTATCCATCAGGTAGACATCCGAACTGCCTACGATAGTGGCCATGCGCTGCATCTGTTCATTGGCCGAGAGAATAGCAGAGGGATTGTCAGGCGCCTCCAGCGCCCGTTGCAGTAACGGATGCTCGGCCATCAGCTCGGGCACCGGGAGATATCGGTTCAGTTCGTTGGCCACCAACTGGCGATACCGGAAGGACTCCTCAAGGCTCTCCTGCTCCACCTGCCGGTATCCAACCCAGCCACCGAGCAGCCAGGCGGCCACCAGAGTCGCCACGAAAAGGAGAAAAACGCCAATACGGTAAGGCATAGGGTCCGGTTCCCGAAAAACCGCGGAAAGCCGCTAGAGTATAGCCAGGCGGGGTACAGAACAACCGTGCGATGCTTCCATGGCACGGTTGTTCTGACGCAGCCAGCAAGCCCCCGTTACAGGGCGCCAGCTGTGGCAAGGCGAGTTTTACGCTGCTTCTGGATGACGAACGCCAGGACCGCCAGGGCAATACCGGTGAGATCCGTCCAGAGCCCTCCCTCGATCATCAGCAACGCGGCCGCAATCAGCAGGAGTCGCGTTATCCAGGACGCGGAAATGCTCGCAAACCAACCGAGCACGCCGCCAGAAAGCATGTAAACGCCAAAGGTTGCGGTTACCAGTGCCCTCGCGATCTCGAACCAGCCGGCTTCCATCAACAACGCGCCGTTGTAGAAGAACATGAAAGGCACGATGAATGCTGCGATGCCAATCCGGAACGAGGCCACGGAGGTTTCCATGGCATTGGCGCCCGATATGCCTGCAGCGGCATAGGAGGCCAGCGCAACCGGCGGTGTGATCGCGGAAACTACAGCGAAGTAGAACACGAAGAAGTGCGCCGTCAGCGGTTCAATACCCAACTGGACAAGGCCGGGCGCGACCACTGAGGCAGCTACCGCATAGGCCGCCGTGGTCGGCATCCCCATACCCAGTAGAATGGAAATGAACATGGCGAAGATCAGCGCCAGCAACTGGCTCGTGGCCGCAACGTCCAGCAACAGCACAGAGAAGCGCGCGCCCACTCCCGTCAGCGAAATCACGCCCACGATTACCCCGGCCGCTGCGCACACCACGATAATCTGGATCGCCATATAGGAAGCAATTTCCAGTGCCTGAAGGATATGCCGCAGACCCATCTTGTTGGGTGACAGCCAGCTCACGACCGCGGCAGAAACGGTCGCCAGGGTGCCGGCCCGGATCACCGAATAGCCCATGAACAAGGCGACAATCAGGATTATGATCGGCACGAACAGATAGCACTGCTTCATCATGGTTCTAAGCTTTGGCAGCTCGTCTTCACGCATGCCGCGCATGCCGGTCTTGGCGGCTTCAAAATCCACCATGAAGTAGACCGAGGCAAAATACAGAATCGCCGGAATGATCGCCGCGATGGCTATCTCGGTGTAGGGAATGCCGGTAATCTCCGCCATGATAAAGGCGCCGGCGCCCATGATCGGCGGCATGATCTGACCACCGGTGGACGCGGCCGCCTCGACAGCGCCTGCGGATTGCTTGCTGTAGCCCACCTTCTTCATCAATGGAATCGTCAGGGAGCCGGTGGATACCACGTTGCCGGCACTGGTGCCGTTGATCATACCCATCAGGCCCGATGCAAAGATCGATACCTTGGCCGGGCCACCCCGGGAACGGCCGGCCGCCGCAAAGGCAAAGTTCACGAAGTAGTCACCCACCTTCGAGGACTGCAGGAAGGCGGCAAAAATGATGAACAGAATGATGTATGTCGAAGACACCGCCGTGGTCGGCCCAAGGATTCCGGCATCGGTATACACCTGACTGAAGAAACGCTGAACCGAAAGCCCCGGGTAACCGAGGAAACCTGGCAGGTAGGGTCCTGCGAAAACATAGGCCAGAAATACCAGACCGATGATCACCAGTGCCATCCCCGCCACGCGCCGGGTAAGTTCCATGATCAGGGCCGTGCCGGCAATGGCTGCAAACGAGATACCCACCGGCGCAAAGGAGGTGCCGGTCGACATCCGCATGGACGTGTTGTACACCACCAGGAAATAGGCGGCCACGGCCAGCGAGCAGACGATCAACACGAGATCGGGCACGCTGAATACCGATCGCTCGCGCTGATGAAACCAGCTCATGACAATGCCAACACCGGTCGCCGCCAGCAGCGGCCAGCCAAAGTGCCACACCTCCAGTTCGACCGGAATCCGCATGGCGCCGTTCTGAACCATCTGCCAGAACGAAAATGTCTGATACAACACATAGAGAGCCGGCAGCATGGCACCGGCACTGATCCAGGTTGTCCACCGGTGGCGGGCACCGCCCTCTTCCGATGACACAAACCGGGCGCCGGCAAACAGAACGAAACCCAGCACCAGGGCACCGGCAATGTGCACAATACGGAACGACCAGGTTTCCAGGGGCGCTATGTTCAGTGAATACAGGTGAAAGGCTGAATAGGCTATCGCCAGCAGCGCGACGAATTTCAGCAGGCCGCCTTCGAATAGCCGGCGGTTGGCTTCGACCGGTTCCTCGTCCACGTTGTGCGCGAGTACATGGTCCTCGCCCACTTCAATGTCCGGAAGGTCTTTGGAATCTTGTTCGGTAGTCATGACACACCCTGCTTGCAGGCAAATCGGAGCCAGAACTCGGCTGGCCATACATTGCAGGAGGCTGCAGGGCAGCCTCCTGCTCGAGCACTGTTACTTGATCTGGCTGTCTTCGATCGGGTAACCATTCTCGTTGAACCAACGCGCAGCGCCCGGGTGCCAGGGCAGGACGTTGTTCTTTGTGTAGTTCTCGGGTACCGAGTTACGGGCCGCCTTGTGAATGGAGACCATCTTGTCGTTGTTCTCCATGGTCAGCTTGGTGATTTCATACACGAAGCTTTCAGATACATCACAGTTGACCATCGCGAAGTTCCACATGGATACCACGCGGGAAGGCGCATCCAGGGACTGGTAGGTGGACGCCGGAATGATGAACTCGGACACCGGGAAGTTGCTGATAATGGTCTCGGCCTCGGCATCGTTCATACCGATGATGTTCACGTCGGTTTGCACTTCCAGCTGGCTGACCGCAGGAATGGGAATACCGGCGGCGAAGGCAACCACATCAATCAGTCCATCCTGAAGCTGACCGCCCAGATCAGACCAGCTGCCGTTGCGGCGTTCGAAGTTCACACCCAGGGTCTCCATCATGCGCGGAAAGTAGGTGTCCGAGGTGGAGCCCGCCGGACCAAAACCGATCGTGGCGCCATCAGGGATATCGGCGATGGAAGTAATGCCAGAGCTGGATAGCGCGGTCACCGAGAACGGTGTTTCGTACATCGGGAACATGGCGCAGACGTTGTCCATCTTCATGCCCGGCGCAAGCGGGCTGTTACCGTCCATGGATTCCCGAGCCGGGCCCATGGTGGTCAGGCCAAACTTCAGGTCGCCGGTGTGCACCAGCGCCATATTCTGAACCGGTCCGCCGGTGATCTCGGCACCACCGGAAACGCCCAGGTTTTCAGCCACAAAGTTGGCCCAACCGGAACCGTAGGCAAAATAGGTTCCACCCTGACTGGCGGTGCCAACGGTGAAGTTGCTCGGCCAATCCGAACGATCTTGGGCTGTTGCGGGGGTTGCGACTGCGAAGGTGGAGGCAAAGGCCACCGCCATTACGGCTTGGGTTTTCATAAGGAATGCTCCCGATTCATGTTGTTTGTTGGGTGCTCAACGAAGCTCTAACAGCTCCGGTGGGTAACCCAATCAGCAAGGAGCAGACCAGATCTCGATTAATTCGGAAAAACAGGGCCTTACTAAAATCAGAGCAAGGTCAGGCGCTGGAAAATGGGTGGATATCCACCCATCGGAAAGAGCAGATGGGTGAATCCCGACACGTAGGGCGTTTCGGGTTCTGGCTACCAGCGACCCTGAAGAGTCGCCACAATACGACGACTACCGGCTCGATCCCGATGCTCGCAGAGATAAAGTCCCTGCCAGGTTCCAAGTGCCAGGCGACCATGGCTGACCGGGAGGGTCAGCGAGGGGCCGACCAGGATGCTTTTGATATGAGCCGGCATGTCGTCGGGCCCTTCCATAACGTGCTCATAGTGCGGCGCATTCTCCGGCACCATGACGTTGAAATGGCGTTCCAGGTCGCCCCGCACATCCGGATCGGCGTTCTCGTTCACCGCCAGCGAAGCGGAGGTATGCTGGATGAACAGGTGCAGCAAGCCGACTTCGCAGTTGGTCAGGTCCGGCGCCTGGGCAAGGATTTCATTGGTGACCAGATGAAAACCCCGCGGCAGCGGCGCCAACTCGATAAACGACTGATCCCAGATCATGACAGCCCTCTCGGTTATTTCTGCCGGTCATCCCAGGGGTGCACGGGAACCACATCGTCGCCGACATCGCCCTCGTAGCTGCTGCGGAAATAATCCATCGCTTTTTCCGCCTCGCTGAGCTCGTCAAATCGGGCGACGTGGTAAATTGCCTCGCCCTCGTTTACCAGTGGCAGGTTATTCACGCAGATTACGATACCTGAGCAGGGTGACACCACCGCGGTTTCCGATTCGCCGAAGGGATCCGCCACCATGGCCAGCCTCTGGCCTTTGCGAACCTTCTGGCCCAGCCGGGCGACAGGCCTCATGATCCCATCGATATCCGCCCGCACCCATTGGGAATTGGCCGCGGTTTCAGACCGCTTTCTCGGTGCCTTGGGCCCCTTCTTCGCCGGGATCATTTCGAGTTCACGCATCACCCGAATAACCCCTTTCACACCGCTGCCGATCACCACGTCATCAAATCGCAGAGCCTCTCCGCCTTCGAAGGTGATCACCGGAATGTCCTGTGAATCAGCGTAGGCCCGCAGGCTTCCCTCTCGGAGCCCCGAATTGATTATGATCGGGGCACCAAAGGCCTCGGCCATGCGCACGGTTTCCGGATTTTTCAGCTCGGCACGAATTTGCGGCAGATTGAATCGATGAACTGCACCCGTGTGCAAATCAATAATGTGGGTAACCCGCTCCATAATCTGGGTGCGCAGCAGGTAGGCAATACGCCCGCCCAGGGAGCCACTTTCACTGCCGGGAAAACAGCGGTTCAGATCCCGCCGGTCAGGCAGGTATCGGGTGCGCTGCACGAACCCGAAAATGTTCACGATAGGCACCGCAACCAACGTGCCCCGAAGGTGCCTCAACGCCGAATTGGTGAGCACCCGACGAACGATCTCAACACCGTTGATCTCATCACCGTGAATGGCACCACACACCATCAATACCGGGCCACTTCGCCGGCCGTGCACAACCTCAACGGGAATGTGCAGCGGCGTATGGGTGTACAGCTTGGCGACCGGAACTTCCACGGTTTGCCGGGTTCCGGCCTTTACCTGGGTCCCGGCAATTTCATAGGGGGCACGAGCCATGCTTTAGCCTCTCCCCTTGGTCCGGGTCTTCCAGGGCTTCTGATTCTTTTCGGTCCAGTTAATGATCATGCCGGCAACGTTCTTGCCGGTGGCGTTCTCGATGCCCTCAAGGCCAGGCGACGAATTCACCTCCATTACCAGTGGCCCCCTGCTGGAGCGGAGCAGGTCAACACCGGCAACGTTAAGGCCCATGGCTTT
Organism: Marinobacter sp. CP1; assembly: GCF_001266795.1. Classification (NCBI taxonomy): domain Bacteria; kingdom Pseudomonadati; phylum Pseudomonadota; class Gammaproteobacteria; order Pseudomonadales; family Marinobacteraceae; genus Marinobacter; species Marinobacter sp. CP1. The sequence continues at coordinate 3,193,271 of NZ_CP011929.1, read as the reverse complement.
GGCGGCCTTGATAGCAGTGCTGCGCTCCTGTGGGGTGATGCGTATGAGGGAGGCAGTGCCGCCCCGGTGCAGGTTCGAACGGAATTCGCCCTCGGCACCCTGACGCTTCATGGCGGCGATCACCTTGTCGCCAATCACAAAGCAACGGATATCGGCACCGCCAGCTTCCTTGATGAATTCCTGCACGAGAATATCCGCTTTCAGGCCCATGAAGGCTTCAATCACACTCTCCGCGGCCTTGCGGGTTTCTGCCAGCACCACGCCGATGCCCTGGGTACCCTGCAGCAGCTTGATCACCACCGGCGCCCCGCCCACCATCTGAAGCAACTCCGGAACGTTGTCCGGCTTGTTCGCGAAACCGGTAATCGGCATTCCCACACCCTTGCGGGCCAGCAATTGCAGCGAGCGGAGCTTATCCCGGGAGCGGCTGATGGCCACGGATTCATTCACCGGAAACACGCCCATCATCTCGAACTGGCGCAACACCGCCGTTCCGTAAAACGTCACCGATGCACCGATCCGCGGAATCACCACATCGAAATCCTCAAGGACCTCCTCGTGGTAGTGGATCTGTGGATTGGCCGAGGTGATATTCATCGAACAGTGAAGGCAGTCAATCACCTTCACTTCGTGGCCACGATTAATGCCCTCCTCCACCAGACGGCGGGTCGAGTAGAGGTGCCGGTTTCGTGACAGTACCGCTATTTTCATTTTTCAGTCCTTAAGGCCGGCTTGCCGGCAAGATAGGAAGCTTCGGGATAGATCACTGAGCGCCCTGACATAGCGGTACGGCCAAGCAACATCCGGAACCGCATGGAATCTCGGTTGGTCAATGTCATTTCAATGGGCCATTTCTGGCCGCCAATCAGCAGCGTGGTCTCGATGACCAGGCGCATTTCCTTGTGGCCGCCGGAATCAGACACGTTCCGCTCATCCAGCACCCTGGCGTCACACTCCACCACCTGGTGAAGATCGTTCTGTACCGGATGAACCCAGAAGCGCACGCGCCGTTCACCGTTTTCCGTGTAGGGTTCAGTGCGGAACGTGTGGAGACAGGAAGTTCTGGCTCCGGTATCGATTTTCGCCTTGATACGGCTGATATCCAGGTCCGGCAGCGCCACCCATTCCCGCCAGCCAAGACTCATCTTACTCTCGGCGGGGGTCGGTGGGATGGTTTTGATAACGTCAGCTGTCTTTGTCGACATCCGGGAGATCCTTTTCAGTGATTTTTTCCGGCCCCAACAGCTGAACACGGAACGGCTCTGAATGGCTACCCGCATAAACGCTGGTGTGGGGGAACGGAATTTCAATGCCTTCCCGATCCAGGGTTTTCTTGATCGCGACCATCATGCCGCTTCTCCCTTCAAGCACCTTTTCCTTCGGCACCCAGTAAGAGAACTGCAGATCGACCGAGGATGGACCAAACGCTGTCACCAAGGTGAAGGGCTTGGGTTCTTCGAGACAGACCGGATTCTTTTCTGCCAGATTCAGAAGCAGACTTTCCACCCGCTCTACATCTTCAGCGTAGGCAATCCCCACCGTCAGGTCGAGCCGGCGTATCGGAAACCGGGAACGGTTGACCACCCTTGTCTTGATCAGGGTTTCATTGGGAATCCGCACGTACAGGTTGTCTGGCGTGCGTAACTTCACGCTCAGCATATCAATGCCGACGACTTCCCCGATGGTCGCGTCTACCTCAATGAAGTCACCGATTTCAAAGGGTTTTTCCACCAGCAGAAACAGGCCGCTGATCATGTTCGACGCCGAGGTCTGAGAAGCAAAACCAATGGCAACGGTGAGGATACCGGCAGCGCCGAGCACCACATCCAGAGAGAACCCGGCCTCCCGCAGGGCCGCCACAAAAAACAGCACCACGATGACGTAAAACACCAGCCGCCGAACCATGACGGTATGATGGCGGGAGGTGCGCTGCGCCATGAAACGGCCGACACTGCGGGCCGCCAGAGACCCGAGGAACAGCCCCAACACAACAAGAAAGGCGGAACTGATCCACTGCCCCCAGGCAATATCGGTAAAAAACTGCATTACGCCTGTTTGCATTGTTTCCAGCAAAGCGTCGACTCCATCAGATCCGTTTCAGCCAAACATCCGGTCAAACGCCCGGACAAGCCGGCCGCGGGCCATTTTTTCACGAGCATCCGCCACCGGCCGGCAGGTGCCCGCTGCGGCCAGCAACGACTGTTCCACATGCAGACTCGCTGAATTCATGTCGGTCTCAACTTCAACGGTTACCCCCGGCGTCCAGAGCTGGCCCCGATCGTTCTGGTGCAATGACAGCAACGGCGTGGGCAGACTGAAGCGCTCAAGCAGCAGGGGCTCATCCCGCCGGTTGATCAGCGTCACCGGCGTGACGGCTCGCCAGGGGCGTTTCGGCACCGCCTCAAGCACAAGACGGGCAAAACTATGAGAGGTATAACAAAGCTCGCCCTCCATGGTATTTCTGCCCACCCAGGTCATCGAAGGCGACGCCAGGGGAATTTCCGTCAACACGGTTTGCTTGTCGCCGGCACAGACCTTCATCCAGACCAGCGTGCCCACGTAGATTGTGCAACGGCCGCCGGCGGGAATCGTCAGGGGCTGGAAAGGACGAATCACGGTAGGCATGTTTGCGAGTGCCGGCAGGAATGTCACGGTCGACGACTGGTTTTCCCGAATGAAACGCTGCAGCGGCACAGAAGCCGAAGGCAGAGTGTGGCCGATATTTTCTGTCCAGCTGGCCGGATCCGTATCCAGTTCCAGCGTTTCTGAACGAATCTGCCATTCCTGGTCCAACAGAGTCACCCACAAACGAATATGACCCAGTTGATGATACTGGGTCTGGCCGGAAGCCAGTGAATAAGGCTGGGCCCAAACGCCGTCACGGCGACCTTCGCTGTTGTTCTCCATTCCTGCCACAGAACTCCTTGAGGATCGGCCGGCTGAATTGCTGTAAAAGTGTCCTAACTATAATCCAATCAGCCAGCCCGGGCGAATATCCAAGTTGGTGATTTTATTGATACACCGGGCTGTAATTACACTTACATCAATCCCTCAGACAACTATGGATTACGGATGACACAACTGGTCTGGTTCCGAAACGATCTCCGGGTTGCCGACAACCCCGCCCTCACAGCCGCCTGCGAAAGCAGCGAAGAGGTGCGAGCCTGTTTTATTCTCACCCCGGACCAATGGCAGGAACACGATTGGTCGCCGGCCCGGGTGCAATTCGTCGTCGCCCACGCCAACGCCCTGGCCGAAGAGCTGGCCAAGCTGGGTATACCGCTGTCCTTTATTCACGCAAAACGCTTCGACGACAGCCTTGGCAAACTCGAGAGCCACTGCGAAGAGCACGGGGTCACAGCGCTGCACTTTAACGAGGAGTACGGCGTTAACGAGCGCAAGCGCGACAAGGCGTTGAAACACCGCTTTGATCAACTCGGCATTGCCGTTCGCAAATACCGCGACCAGACAGTTGCACCAGTAGGCGAGATCCTCACCCAACAGAATGACCCCTACTCCGTATTCACACCGTTTTCGAGACGCTGGCGCAGCTGGATAGAAGAAACCCATCCGGGTCTTTTCCCAACGCCCAAAGCCAGGGGTAACGCCGTAAGCCCGGAACAGATTGACTCCATACCCGAAGCCTTTCGAGACGCCCCCGAGCCCCTCGTTGCAACCGGTGAAGATGCCGCCCACGACCAGCTCGAGCGCTTCCTCGAAAAACGCGGCGGTGCGTACAAGGAAAAGCGTGACTTCCCCGCCATCGATGGCACCAGCCAGATATCCCCTTATCTCGCCAACGGTGTTCTCTCTGGCCGGCAATGCCTGATAGCCGGCCGACAGGCGCAGGGCGCCGGCGGCAACCAGGAAGGCCTGGGAACCTGGATCACCGAAATCGCCTGGCGGGATTTCTACATCAACATCCTGTACCACTTCCCCAGAGTGAGCATGCACCGCGCCTTCAAGCCGGAAACCGAAACTCTTGAGTGGAACACCCCGGGCGACAGGTTCGAAGCCTGGAAAACCGGCAACACCGGCGTCCCCATCGTCGACGCCGCCATGCGCCAACTCAACCAGACCGGCTGGATGCACAACCGCCTGCGCATGATCACCGCCATGTACCTCACCAAAAACCTGTTCATCGACTGGCGCCTGGGCGAAGCCTACTTCATGTCAAAACTGATCGACGGCTTCCTGGCCTCCAACAACGGCGGCTGGCAATGGAGCGCCTCCACCGGCACCGACGCCGCTCCCTACTTCCGCGTGTTTAACCCGGTTACCCAGAGCGAGCGATTCGATCCCGATGGGGATTTCATCCGGGAGTGGGTACCGGAGCTAGCGAAACTGGATAGCAAACGGATTCACGATCCGGGTGCGAAAGGTGGTGTTATTCCGAAGGGGTATCCGAGGCAGATCGTTGATCTTAAAGAAAGCAGGAAAGAAGCGATCGCAAAATTCCAGGAATTGAAGAATTAAACTGAACCGGAGTCGGAGAGCGGGCTGACTCGACAGTATGACGAGGGGCTGGAGACAGTCTTTCCAAAACTGTGCGGAGCCATGGATGGCGGAGCCCAAGCGTCACATGGACGTGCCGCAAGGAGCGTGTTTTGGAAAGACTGTCTGCAGCCCCGCTGCCCGAGGCGTCAAGTCAACTGGAACAAACCGGACAGGAAGGATCTCTGGCCAGCTTCATCTCCCGCCACTGCATCTCCCAGGCATCCAGAATCAGCAATCGCCCCACCAGAGGCGAGCCAACCCCGGAAATCACCTTGATGGCCTCCATGGCCTGAGTCGCCCCAATCATCCCGACCAGAGGCGCAATCACGCCCGCCTCGGAACAGGTCAGATCCTCATTGCCCTGCTCCGGATACAGACAGTGGTAGCAGGGGCTGTCCTCCCGCCGGCTGTCGTAAACCGAAACCTGCCCCTCGCCCCGAATGGCCGCACCGGACACCAGCGGAATTTTCGACGCCACACAGGCACGGTTCAGCGCAAACCGGGTGTTGAAGTTATCCGTGCAATCCACCACCAGGGTTGCCTCCGCGACCGTCCGCGTCAGAGCCTCACCTTCGAGGCGCTGATTCAGGGCGGTAACAGACACCAGCGGGTTGATCCGACGAATCCGATCGGCAAGGCTTTCCGCTTTGGATTCACCCAGCAGCGAGGTTTCAAAACCGATCTGGCGCTGAAGGTTAGCCAGTTCGATAGTATCGTCATCCACCAGGGTCAGGGTCCCGACACCTGCGGCGCCCAGATACAGAGCCACAGGACACCCCAGGCCGCCGGCACCGATCACCAGAACCCTGGCCGACTGCAGCTTTTCCTGGCCGGCAATATCGAACCGGGGCATCAGGATCTGCCGGCTGTAGCGCAATAATTCGTCGTCACTGAGCATCTGCATCTCCACTGTTAGGCACCCGAAGACCATTGTCCAAGTGTCATCCGATCCCGGTTGCCATAATCCTGCCGGGTCTCAACGGCTTTAAACCCGCGAGCGTGAAACAACTGTGCCACGGCCTCTGCCTGGTCGAAACCATGCTCAACCAGAAGCCAGCCGCCTTCAACCAGCCAGTCCGGCGCCTGGCTGATAATCAGCCGCAGATCATCAAGGCCATCGCTCCCGGATACCAGGGCCGAGGCAGGTTCGAATCGAACGTCCCCTTCCTCAAGATGGCGGTCGCTATCGGGGATATAGGGTGGATTGGAGACAATCAGATCAAACCTCTCTGGCTCCAGCCCCGAAAACCAGGAGCTCTGGACCACGGAAAGGTTCAGGCCAAGGGCAACGGCGTTTTCACGAGCCAGCGCCACTGCCTCGAGCACGGCATCACAGGCAGATATTCGCCAGCCCCCGTGCTCACTGGCGAGAGCCAGGGCAATGGCACCCGTCCCTGTTCCCAGATCCAGCACACTGGCTTGCGGTAATAGCGGCAAAGCAAGAGCAACTTCCACCAGGCATTCGGTATCCGGTCTTGGAATCAGGGTGGAGGCACTGACTTTCAGCGGCAGTGACCAGAATTCCTGATGCCCCAACAAATGTGCCACAGGCCTGCCGGCCACGCGCTCCTGCACAAGCGCCTCAAAGGCCTCAGCGTGAGTGTCGGTCACCTCACGTTCCGGCCAGGCCCGGAAACTGGTCCGGCTGAGCCCCGTAATGTGGCTAAGCAGCAGCTCGGCATCCAGCCTCGGCGAATCACTTTCAATTCGGCTGGATGCCTCCGTCAGAAGGGCTTCACAGGTCAGTAAGGGTTTACTGGTCATCGGCGAGAGAGGCGAGCAGCTCGGCCTGGTGCTCCTGCTGCAGAGGCACGACGACGGCGTCCAGGTCACCGGCAATGACTTCGTCGAGCTTGTAAAGGGTGAGATTGATCCGATGATCCGTCACCCGCCCCTGGGGAAAGTTGTACGTACGGATCCGTTCGGACCGGTCGCCACTGCCCACCAGGCTCTTGCGGGTCTCGGCCATGGACTTTTGCTGCCGCTCGGTCTCGGCGTTCTGAAGCCGAGAGGCCAGCAGGCTCAACGCCTTGGCGCGGTTCTTGTGCTGGGAACGCTCTTCCTGGCATTCCACCACGATGCCCGTTGGCAAATGCGTTATCCGGATCGCCGAATCGGTCTTGTTCACGTGCTGGCCGCCAGCACCTGACGCACGAAACGTGTCTACCCGCAGATCCGCCTTGTTGAGCTCGATGGCCTCGGCCTCATCGGCCTCGGGCATCACCGCCACGGTGCAGGCGGAGGTATGGATCCGGCCCTGGGATTCGGTTTCCGGAACACGCTGCACCCGGTGGGCACCAGACTCGAATTTCAGGGCACCATACACTCCGTCACCGGCCACGCGCGCAATCAGTTCCTTGAAGCCGCCGTGCTCGCCTTCGCTCTCGCTCAGAACCTCCACTTGCCAGCGCCGGCGCTCGGCATAGCGCAGATACATCCGGAACAGGTCGCCGGCAAAAATGGCAGCTTCGTCACCACCGGTGCCGGCGCGAATCTCCAGGAATACGTTCTTGCCGTCGTTCGGGTCTTTCGGCAGCATCAGGCGCTGGAGCTCTTCATCGAGCTCCTCGCTCTTCTGCTCGGCAAGTTGCAGCTCTTCCTCGGCCATTTCCCGCATATCGGCGTCGCCATCTTTCGCCAGCTCGCGCGCAGCCTCGATGTCATCCAGGGAGTGCTGCCAGGCCTGGAAACAATGAACAATGGGCTCAATCTCGGCGAACTCCCGGGAAAGGTCCCGGAACTTGTCCTGCTGGGAGATAATGGAGGAATCACTAAGCAATGCACTGACTTCCTCGAAGCGGTCAGAAAGCTGCTCGAGGCGGGATTGGATCGATGGCTTCATAGTTTTTCCGGGGTTGTCGTCGTGTCCGCGTCCAGTGCATCCAGCTGGTGCAACTCACGCAGCCACTCTGTCACCTCGGTGCGACCTTCTGTGGTGGCCTTGCGAACCTGCACAGAGGGCTCGTGCAGGAGTTTGTTGGTAAGGCCGCGTGCCATACTGCGCAGCACGGTTTCAGGATCTGTGCCATTGCGCAGGGCGCGCAGGGCTTTTTCGGTCTCCGCATCGCGCAGCACTTCGGCACGCTGACGGAACTGCTTGAGCGTGGACACCGCATCCAGCGCCCTTAGCTGGTTCAGAAAATCCTGAACCCCGGACGCCACCAGATTCTCGGCCTCCCGGGCCGCACCCTCACGAGAGCGGATATTCTCTTCGATAACCTGGCGCAGGTCGTCCACCGTGTAGAGATACACGTCGTCCAGCGAGGCCACCTCCGGCTCGATATCCCGGGGCACGGCAATATCCACCATGAAATAGGGGCGGTGTTTGCGTTTCTTCAGGGCTCGCTCAACGGCACCTTTACCAAGGATCGGCAATGGGCTTGCCGTTGAAGAAATAATAATGTCGACATCGGCCAGATGTTCCGGGATCTCGGACAGCACAATACCCTTGCCACCACGGGATTCTGCCAGTGCCTGTGCCCGCTCAAGGGTACGGTTGGCCACCAGGAAGTCTTTCACGCCGGCATCCGCAAGGTGCCGGGCCACCAGTTCGATGGTTTTGCCGGCACCGATCAACAGGGCCTTGTTGCGGGACATGTCGGCAAATATGTGATGCGCCATGCTCACCGCGGCATAGGCAACAGAAACGGGATTTTCACCGATGGCAGTCTGGGTCCGCACTCGTTTGGCGACCGAGAAGGTATGTTCAAACAATCGGGACAGGAACGAGCCGCTGGCGCCGTGTTCCCTGGCCAGGGAATAGGCATCCTTCAATTGCCCGAGGATCTGTGGCTCGCCAAGCACCATGGAGTCCAGGCCGGCGGCCACTCGCATCATGTGCCTGACGGCATCGCCATCGCGGTGCACGTACAGCGCTTCTTCCAGTTCCGCGGCGTCCATTCCATGGAAGCCGGCCATCCAGCGAAGCACCATGGGGGCGCAGTCATCATCGCCGGCCAGGTACAGCTCGGTCCGGTTACAGGTAGACAGTATCGCCGCCTCGGTGGCGCCTGACGTCGCACGCAGCTCGGCGAACGCCTCCGCCATACGCTCGGGCGTAAACGCCACTCGCTCCCGTAGTTCTACGGGGGCCGTGCGATGATTGATTCCCAGCGTTACCAGTGCCATTTCGTGGTTGTACAACCTTTTGCCGATGAGCGGTTTAGAGACGCGCAATTACTGGACATTTTAACGGCCAGCGGCCTGAGCTGCCACCCAAAACCACCGCAGCTTCGGCAAGTGCGGACAGGTTGGGCAAGATCAGGTGCTTATGCCATTATAGGGATTCGGCTGAGGCCGCGACCCGATCTACCTCAATTCCGGGGCTGGAGCGTGGTTATTTCAGATGCGTTTTCGACAGATCATGGGAAGTTGCATGCACAAATCCGTACCGTTTCTGTTTACCTGCCTGCTTGGCCTCACGCTGGCAGGTTGTGCCAGCCTCACCGGCACAGAGGAAGCGCCTGCCAAGAGCGAAACCGTCGCCGCTGGGGAAAAGACAGAACCACAACCGCCGGTTGAATACGCCGATTTTGAGCCCGAAACCCTCTATTTGCTTCTATCTGCCGAAATTGCAGCCCAGCGCGGACGCTACGACATTACCCTGGTTAACTACCTGAAGGCTGCCAAACAGTCCCGAGACCAGGTGGTGATCGAGCGGGCGATGCGAATCGCCCAATCCCTGAACGGCGATAACGCCCAGAAACAGCTCGCCGAGCTGTGGCTGGACATCGACCCGGATAATCTCCAGGCCCACCGGATTTCTGCGATCCAGGCCGTAAAGGGAAACGACCTCCAGACCGCCATCCATCACATGGAACGGATCATGGATCAGGGCGGTGATGCTGACTTCGACAGCCTTGCCGCTATGGCAGCCAATCTGCCGCCAGAGCAACAGCAGGAATTGCTTGCCCTTTATAATGAGATGTCGGACCGCCACCCCGACACCCCGGAACTGGAATACAGCATTGCGCTCCTGTTGAAAGTAACCGGGCAGCCACAGCAAGCCCTGGACAGACTCGAACCACTCCTTCAGGAAAACGCAAACTTCCAGCCGGCTATCATTCTCAAGGGCGACCTGCTCTACCAGACCGGTCAGAAAAGCAGCGCCCTGGATTACCTGCTGACCAACACCCGCCGCTTTCCGGGCAACCGACAAATGGGCACCCTTTACGGCCGCATGCTTATAAATGAAGGTGAATTACAGGCTGCCCAGGATGAATTCAATCGCCTCGTAAAGCGGTACCCGGACACGCCGGGCCTGCGACTCTCTCATGCACTGGTCGCTCTTGAAAATGGGCAGACCGACCTGGCCCGGCAAGAACTGACACAACTGGCCGAACAGGGCCACCATACCAGCGAAGCCAACTACTACCTGGGCCGCATTGAAGACCAGGCAAGCAATACCGAGCAGGCCATTGGCTATTACCAGAGCGTGGAACAGGGCAATTACTACTTCCCGGCCCTGGCCCGCGCCAGCGCCCTGCTGGCCGAGAATGGCCAGCTTGAGGACGCCATTGACCGCATCCGCAGGCTGCGCGAAGCCAATCCCCGCCAGGCAGAGAACTTCTGGCTGCTGGAGGTGAACCTGCTGCTGGATCAGGAACAACAACAGCAGGCCCTGAGCACCGCCACGGAAGCCCTGGAAGAACATCCGGACAATATCGAGATCCGGTACGCCCGGGCCATGCTCTACGATGGCATCGGACAGCCTGCCGAAGCCGAAGCCGACCTGAAGCAGATTATCGAACAGGAACCGGAAAACGCCGTTGCCCTGAATGCCCTGGGCTACATCCTGACCACTCGGACAGACAGACTCAGAGAAGCCCGCGGCTATATCGAGAAAGCTCTGCGGCTGGACCCGAACAATCCGGCCATTCTCGATAGCATGGGCTGGGTCCTGTTCCTCGAAGGCCAGCTCGAGCCGGCGCTAGAGTACCTCTCCCGTGCCTGGGCCGCCTTCCCCGATCCGGAAGTTGCCGCTCACTATGGTGAGGCGCTATGGATGAACGGAGCCGAAGAACAGGCCAGAATCATCTGGCAGGAAGGCCTCGAACAGGACAGCAATCACGAAGTGCTCAGAGAAACCATCGATCGGCTGACCAATGGTGGTGACACCGAATGAGACTGGCGCGAATTCTGGCCGCACTGACGATGCTTGCCACCCTCGGCGCCTGCACTACGATCCAGATCGATCCATTGCCGGAGGGCATGACAGACCAGCCTCCGGCTGACTGGACCACTCGCGCAGCCAGTCTCGACAAACTCGACCACTGGAAGCTGTCCGGGAAGCTGGCCGTACGCCAGCCATCCGACAGCGGAACCGCCATCATCAATCACTGGACTCAGGATGGCGAAGCCTACGATCTTGCCCTCTCCTCATCTTTCCTCGGTATGGGCGCCACGACACTCAAAGGGGTTCCCGGGTTTATCGAGTTAACCCTGCCGAACGGCGAAACCTACCGCTCGGGCGAACCGGAAGCGCTGGTCGAGGCGGCGACGGGCTGGCAGCTGCCACTGGAGAATCTGACCTGGTGGATTCGGGGCCTGCCATCCCCCGCCAGCGACTATCGCCTGCTGTTTGATAATCAGGGCACCCTGGCCATAATCCGCCAGAACGGTTGGGAAATCCGCTACGACCGCTGGCAGGCCTTCCTCTCCGCTTACCCTGCGCTGCCCGCCCGGATTACCGCCCTCAAGGACGACAAGCGGGTGCGCCTGGTGGTCAGCGACTGGCAGGAGCAGCCCGAGTGACACCCGACCTGATACTGCCCTCACCGGCCAAGCTGAACCTGTTCCTGCACATTGTCGGCCGCAGGGAAGACGGCTATCACGAGCTTCAGACCTTGTTCCAGTTCCTGGACTACGGCGACGAGCTGAGCTTCACCCTGACACCCGGCGAGCCGGGGGTGGGACTCGCGGAGCCTGTTCCCGGTGTCGACGACGAGGACAACCTCATCATTCGCGCCGCCAGAGCACTCCTTGAGAGGGCTCAAGGCGACTTGCCCGGGGTCACCATCGGCATCACCAAACGGCTGCCCATGGGCGGCGGTCTGGGCGGCGGCAGCTCCAATGCTGCAACCACTCTGCTGGGCCTGAACCATCTCTGGCAGCTCGACTTGAGCACCGATGAGCTTGCCGGAATAGGCCTCGGCCTGGGCGCCGATGTGCCGGTGTTTGTCCGGGGCCATGCCGCCTTTGGTGAGGGAGTTGGTGAAACACTGACCAACGCAAATCCGCCGGAAGACTGGTTCGTTGTCCTCAAGCCCGGCTGCAACATAAACACTGGCAAGATTTTTTCCGAGCAAGGGTTGACAAGGAACACCCCGAGAATCAAAATAGCGCCCGCTTTTGAGGGAGACGCCTCGAGGTACCGAAACGACTGTGAGGATGTAGTTCGAAAACTGTATCCTGAGGTTAACCAGAGCCTGGAATGGCTTTCACAATTCGGACCTGCAAGATTAACCGGAACCGGGGCTTGCATATTTGGACGTTTCCCGACAGAATCCGCAGCCCGGATCATCTGGGAAAGCAAACCCTCCGGCGTCACGGGGTTCGTAGCTAAAGGGGTGAACAAATCACCTCTACACAAAAAGCTAACAGAGCTGAAATGATGCCAAAAAAGCACGATACTGGGGTGTCGCCAAGTGGTAAGGCAACGGGTTTTGATCCCGTCATGCGCAGGTTCGAATCCTGCCACCCCAGCCACCTTTCTCCCGCTTCTTCTGAATCAAACGCCGATACTGAGAAGGATGCCGTCGTGTCCAAACTGATGATCTTCGCTGGCAACGCCAACCCTGAACTGGCTCAAGCGATTGCCCGCAAACTCCACATTCCCATGGGTCAGGCCACTGTAGGCCGCTTCAGCGACGGGGAAACCACCGTCGAGATCAATGAGAATGTCCGCGGCCATGATGTGTTCATCATCCAGCCGACCTGCTACCCCACCAACGATAACCTGATGGAACTGATCGTGATGGCCGACGCACTTCGCCGTGCTTCCGCTACACGGGTCACCGCCGTTATCCCCTATTACGGATACGCGCGCCAGGATCGCCGGGTACGCTCTACCCGTGTTGCCATCAGCGCCAAGGTGGTTGCAGACATGATTTCCAGCATCGGCGTTGACCGGGTCCTGACCGTTGACCTGCACGCCGACCAGATCCAGGGCTTCTTCGATATCCCGGTGGACAACATCTACGCCACACCGGTCATGCTTGAAGACATCTTCAAGCAGCGTTTCGAGAACTTTGTCGTGGTATCTCCGGACGTTGGCGGCGTGGTTCGCGCCCGTGCCGTGGCCAAGCGCCTGGACGACGCCGACCTTGCCATCATCGACAAGCGTCGCCCGAAAGCGAACGTTTCCCAGGTAATGCACATCATCGGTGATGTCAAAGACAAGACCTGTATCCTGGTAGACGACATCATTGATACCGCCGGCACGCTGTGCAAAGCGGCCAACGCCCTGAAAGAACACGGCGCGGCCCGCGTGGTTGCCTACATCACCCACCCGGTTCTCTCCGGCCCGGCCATTGATAACATCAATGCCTCACAGCTGGACGAACTTGTGGTCTGCGATACCATCCCGCTGGGTGACAAAGCGCATAATTGTGATAGAATCCGCGTCCTCGGAATGGCCGGGCTGCTTGCGGAGTCGATTCGCCGCGTGAGCAACGAAGAGTCCATCAGTGCCATGTTCGAGAATGCCTGAGTGACCTTTCGGTCGTAATATCAAGGCATTACAAGCAGTTACCGGGTCGGGAGCCTACACAGGCTCCCGACTCTTTTAGTCAGCCGGAAAAATCCGGCTTTTCAGAAACATCACCTGATCCTACGCCTGGTCGCGGGCAGTTCAGGTGACGATTGAGGTTATTACCATGTCTCAGGAATTTGTTATCGAAGCATTTCCTCGTGACGATCAGGGGAGAGGTGCGAGCCGCCGCCTGCGTCGTGAGGAACGGAAAATCCCGGCCATCATTTATGGTGGCAACAAGGATGCAACTCCGATTGCCATCTGGCACAACGAGCTGAAGAAAGCCCTGGAGAACGAAGCATTCTTCTCCCACGTTCTGACCGTTGAGCTGAACGGCAAGAAAGAAAGCGTAATCCTGAAGGATCTGCAGCGTCACCCGTACAAGCCGATCCTGACCCACGCTGACTTCCTGCGTGTTGACAAGGACCACGAGATCCACGTCAACGTACCGCTGCACTTCATCAACGAAGACACCGCACCGGCTATCAAGCTCCACGGCGGTGTAGCGAACCACCAGATCAACGAAGTTGAAGTGATCTGTCTGCCGCAGAACCTGCCCGAGTTCATCGAAGTGGACATGACCACTGTCGAAATGGACCAGGTAGTTCACCTGAGCGACCTGAAACTGCCGAAAGACGTCAAGATTGCCGCCCTGCTCCAGGGTGAAGATCACGACCTGCCGGTTGTGGCTATCCATAAGCCGCGCGGCGCCAAGGTTGATGACGAAGCCGAAGACGGCGAAGAAAGCGAAGAAGGCGGCGAAGACAAGGAGTAATCACTCCTTAACTGAGGAGGACAACGGCGAATGGCGCAGGATATTGTCATGGTGGTTGGTCTGGGGAACCCCGGCGCTGACTACGAGAATACCCGCCACAACGCCGGCGCCCTCTTCGTGGAAGCTCTGGCTCGCACCGCGGGCCAGACGCTCCGCCCCGAAAAGAAGTACCACGGGCTCTATGCCCGCATTCAATGGCAGGGCCTGGACCTGCACCTCCTGAATCCGACCACTTTCATGAATCGCAGCGGCCTGGCCATCAAGGCGCTGGCGGACTTCTTCAAGATTCAGCCCCAACAGATTCTGATTGCCCACGACGAACTCGATCTACCCCCGGGTACCGCAAAGCTCAAGAAAGGTGGCGGCCACGGCGGACACAACGGTCTGCGTGACGCTATCGCCCATCTGGGCACCAACGATTTCCAGAGACTGCGCATCGGTATCGGCCACCCCGGAGACAGCCGCAGGGTAACCGGGTACGTCCTCGGCCGCCTGGGCAAACAGGAAACCGAGGAACTGAACGCAGTGATCGACGAAATCATGCGGGTATTACCGGATGCAGCCAGCGGCAAACTCCCCGCCGCCATGAATCGCCTGCACAGTTTCAAACCGGTATAATCCGCTCAAATTTTTCCAGTACCAGCAGAGGCATTCCATGGGATTTAACTGCGGCATCGTCGGCCTTCCCAACGTCGGCAAATCTACCCTGTTCAACGCATTGACCAAATCCGGCATTGGCGCGGAAAACTTCCCGTTCTGCACCATCGAGCCCAACGCCGGTGTCGTCGCCATGCCGGACCCGCGCCTCAACAAGCTGGCGGAAATCGTAAAGCCGGAACGTGTCGTCCCGACCACCATGGAATTTGTCGACATCGCCGGCCTTGTGGCAGGCGCATCCAAGGGCGAGGGCCTGGGCAACCAGTTCCTGGCCAATATCCGCCAGACCGATGCCATCGCCCACGTGGTGCGCTGCTTTGAAGACGGCAATGTCATTCATGTCGCCAACAAGGTAGACCCGGCCTCCGACATCGAAGTCATCAACACCGAACTGGCCCTCGCCGATCTGGAAACCGTTGAAAAGGCCATCAAGCGGGTTCAACGCGTGGCCAAGAGCGGTGACAAGGAAGCCAAGGCCCAGCTGGAGATGTTCGAGAAACTGCTGCCCGTGCTGAACGAGGGCAAACCGGTGCGCAGCATGAACCTCGACAAGGACCAGATGGCCCTGATCCGGGAACTCTGCCTGCTGACCGTGAAGCCGACCATGTACATTGCCAACGTCAGCGAAGACGGGTTCGAGAACAACCCGCATCTGGACACGGTGCGCAAGATCGCCGAATCGGAAAATGCCGTGGTAGTACCCATCTGTAACAAGATAGAGGCCGAAATCTCCGAACTGGAAGACGATGAAAAATCCATGTTCCTGGAAGAGATGGGTATGGAAGAGCCAGGCCTGGATCGCGTCATTCGCGGCGGCTACGGCCTGCTGGGCCTGCAGACCTACTTTACCGCCGGGGTGAAGGAAGTCCGCGCCTGGACCGTAAAAATCGGCGCCACGGCGCCTCAGGCCGCCGGCGTGATCCACACCGACTTCGAACGCGGGTTCATCCGGGCAGAAGTGGTGAGCTACGACGATTTCGTTCAGTACAACGGCGAAGCCGGGGCCAAGGATGCCGGAAAATGGCGCCTGGAAGGCAAGGAATACATTGTTAAAGACGGCGACGTTATCCACTTCCGCTTCAACGTGTAATTTTTCAGGAAAAACTGGAGCCTAAGCCTTGACAGAAAGGGCCCAAATACTGAAAATACGCGCCTCGTTTGGGGCGATGCCCAAAGCGAAATGGCAAGGTAGCTCAGTTGGTTAGAGCACAGCACTCATAATGCTGGGGTCGGCGGTTCGACTCCGCCCCTTGCTACCAGTATTTATAAAGCCCGGCTCGTAAGAGTCGGGCTTTTTTTATACCTGAAAGGTCGGCGGACAACTCACCGACGCCAAGTCAGCCTTCCGGATCTCGCTGTCTCCCGGGGATATCCCAGGCCTCATGATTCTGCTCGCCAATTAAGCGACAGGCTCGTATTGCATCCCGGAAGTCTTCCTTGAGCCGGCTATCCTTCACTTTGTGGGAAATGTACATGGACAAATCTATCCAGGCGGCTGTCCGTTCATAATATTGTCCTTGATAACCTTCAAGATAGAGATCCGTCATAATCCAGGGTAGAACCACGACATCGACACGACCGAGCCTGAGCATTTCGACCGCTTGAGCCCAGTCAGAGACATGAGTGACGGTAGGGCTATCGCCCTTTAAAAGCTCTAAACCGGCAAATTTTCGGACAAATCCAAACCTGAGCCCACTCATGCTCTCCAAGGGCGGCAAATCCTCGACCATGAGATACACGTACTCCAACTGGAACAACGGATCGCCGAAGTCCGCGTACTGATCCCTTTCTACCGTTTGAATTAACGGTAATCCAACCGAGATTCCCCCCTTTTCCAGCTGTCGAAGTATCTGGGCCAGCGGCATGTTAACGAATTTGAAATCCCCATCTACTCGGCTAAAAACACACCGGTAATAAGGTGCGAAACGACCCACGAGCCTTCCATCTTCTACGGAAATTTCACGTTCTATATCGGCAAAGACGCCAACAATATGGGGGCGTTTTGAATCGGCAGGCAGAGATATAGAGAAAAACAGGAGCAAAAGGAAATTCAGAAGCTTGAGCCATACGAGCCTTTGCATGTCTCCCCCTCCAATCGTGCGAATACAGCGCACACTATCGAAAGCATTCAAGCAAACAACGGTGACAATTACTTATCCATAACTTCAAACGCTCTCTTCATAGTAGCTGTCGTATCGGCACTGTGCCCCTCTTTTCCTTACCAACCGGAGCACGCAATGTGTGCGATGGAACATCACAACGACGAGAGGAGTGGCCGTTTTTTATTTGGTTAACATCAAATTGACTCGATCATGATCAATCTTCCAGATCCCCGCGTCTGGTGGGGATCTCCCAGCTGCCCTGGTTTTGCTCCGCAATAAACCGGCATTTTCTGATTGCCTTTCTGAGATTTTCCGTCAAACCACCATCTTCCGCGCGATGTGAAATGTACATCGAAAGGTCTACCCAGGCGGCAGTCCGATCATAGTAGGGTTGGTCGAACCCCTTCATATAAAAATCGATGAGCACCCAGGGTAGAACAACGACATCAACACGACCGCGCTTGAGCATCTCGACGGCCTGGCTCCAGTCAGAAACGGGGATTACGACTGGGTCAGCACCTCTCAGGAGCTTATCTCCGACAAACTGCCGGACAAAAGCGAACCTAAGGCCACTGAGACTATCGAGGGGTGGCAAATCGTGCAGCAAAAGATAGACATACTCCGTCTGGAACAATAGGCCGCCAAAATCGGCGTATTCATCCCGCTCGGCCGTCTGCACCATCGGCAGACCAGCGGAAATACCACCTTTCTCCAAGCGGTAAAGCATTTGAGCCAACGGCATTTCAACAAATTGGAAATCGCTCTCTACCCGGCTGAAAACACATCGATAATAGGGCGCAAATCGCCCTACCAGCTCGCCATTTTCAACAGCTATTTCCCGATCGATACCTTCGAAAACCCCAATGACATGGGGGGAGTCTGAATCGGCCAGTAGCGATAGGGAGGACAGTGACAGCCAAACCAGCAGGAAGAGCTTGGGTGAAGTAGGCCAATCCATGATTCTCACCTCCAAAGCACGCGAGTCCGTTAGGTGCTTTTCGATTGCATTGCGTATCAAAGAGGCCGCCATTCTTTTGGTAGCCTTACTGCTGCTACGCACAATAATAGTGATCGCACCACAAAATTGCCCATTTTTTGGTCACTTTTTCTTCTTCTGCCCCACTTGAAACGACTTTGACAGTTCCTCATTTGGAACTTCCATACACCGCCCGCATTCACTTACATGTCCAGACAGTGAACGCAGAGCTGAAGGCTTTCGTACAGTACTAGCCATGAGATCAACCAAAGATAGAGTTCGCCAGGCCATCTCCTTCGAAGTGATCGGCCTCCTGCTGTCCGTTCCCCTCGCTGCCGTTACGTTCGGTTTCGATATGGGCAGAACTGGCGTTCTGGGTGTGGTTGGCGCCACCATCGCGACAATCTGGAATTACCTGTTTAACCTGGGATTCGATCACGGCCTGAAGCACTTCACGGGCTCAACCCAGAAATCCCTGCCGGTTCGTTTCCTGCACGCGGTGAGTTTCGAGCTGGGTCTGATGCTGATTTTCCTGCCGATTATTGCCTGGTGGATGGGCATCGGTCTTCTTGAGGCTCTGATCGTGGATATCGCGTTCGTAGTCTTCTATCTGGTGTATGCGTTCGTATTCACCTGGAGTTACGACACCATATTTCCTGACACGGATGCCAAGAAATCCAACGCCACTTAAACAAACTTTGACAATCCCGGGGGCAGGAGTCGGATAGGATAGAGGCTTCACCCGAATGCGTTTTAAGGCTGTATCGCATTATGAAATCACGCCATGCACTCACTGTGTTCCTGGCCGTTATTCTGGTTCCAATTGCCCTTGGGTTCGCTGGCGCGAGCGTGAAGGCAGGTTTGGTGTCCATTGGCGTCTTCTGGGGCTGCCTTGGAATCTTTTTTTACCCTTCGCTTACCGAATATCTTAGAGCCCGAAAGAGACAAAGACACCGGTAGGCATCTATTTTTCAGTGCTACAGCTTTGGACAGCCTCAAGAATCCGGGCCTGGAGTTCCTGCTCCAACATTGAAGACATGTAGAGAGAGGCGGGAATTGTACCTGCGCGCTTCATGAAAAGGTTCTTTTCGAGCCCGGCCAGAACCTTGGACGCAATCAACGTGGGCACGACAATAACGTCAATGCGACTCTTCTGGAGTAGCGGTGGCAATTGGGACCAATCGCTTACTTCCTCAATGATCGCATCGGGGTCTGCGATCAGATCTCTACCAACGAACTCTCTTGGAATGCCGTAAGTCAGGCCCAGCTTTTCATAATTGTCAGGAAGGCGGCTTTTCGACACAAACACATAATCGGCTCCCAGCAAAGTTCCGCCAAATTCAGCAAACTCATCCCTGTTGGCGCTTCTCGCCAGTGGAATCAGGATATCTGCACGGTGCTTTCGAATCTCCAAGAGTCCTCGTTTGAGGGGCGCCCTTATAAACACAACCTCTTCTTCTGCATGATCGAAGACACACTGATAGAGTGATCCTATAGTGCCCACCAGTTTGCTGTCCTCCACATCCACGAGGTGGGCCATGTCACTTGATACGATCACACGTAACGCTGCGCTGGAACCCGAGGCCACCATTAGCATAATCGTCGCAAGCATTATCCTTAACTTCACCATGGGAACATCCACAATCCTTTTGCACCTAGCTACAGTATGAACGTCAGCTCTAAACCGGTTTACAGTGAGGGTACTGGCGCTAAACTCTGTGGCATACTCACGGGCTGAAACCCATAAAGAACAACACACCAGCAAGGACCGTTGACATGAAACCGGAAACCCTAGCGCTGCACGCAGGCTTCAAAAGCGATCCCACTACCCGGGCCGCTACCACCCCGATCTACCAGACCACGTCCTACACCTTCGATGACACCCAGCACGGTGCCGATCTGTTTGACCTGAAGGTTCAGGGCAACATCTACACCCGTATCATGAACCCGACCAACGCGGTTCTCGAAGAGCGGATGGCAGAACTGGAAGGCGGTGTTGGCGCCCTGGCCGTGGCCTCTGGCATGGCGGCCATCACCTATGCGCTGCAGACCATCTGCAAGGTGGGTAACAACATCGTCAGCACCAGTCAGCTATACGGCGGCACCTACAACCTGTTCGCGCACTCGCTGCCGAACCAGGGCATTGAGTGCAAGATGGTTCGCCATGACGATTTCGATGCCGTGGAAAAGGCTATTGATGAGAACACACGCGCCCTGTTCTGCGAGTCCATCGGCAACCCGGCAGGCAACGTGGTCGATATCCAACGCTGGGCCGAAATTGCGCACAAACACGGCATCCCGCTGATGGTGGACAACACGGTTGCCACGCCGTTCCTGTGCCGCCCGATCGAGCACGGCGCCGATATCGTGATTCACTCGCTCACCAAGTACATCGGTGGCCACGGCACCACCGTCGCAGGCGTTGTCGTGGATTCCGGAAAGTTCGACTGGAAAGCCAGTGCTGACAAGTTCCCGATGCTGAACGAACCGGATCCGTCCTACCACGGCGTGGTCTACACAGACGCCCTGGGCCCTGCTGCCTTCATCGGCCGCTGCCGAGTGGTTCCGCTGCGCAACACCGGTGCCGCCCTTGCTCCGTTCAATGCGTTCCTGATCATGCAGGGTCTGGAAACCCTGGCGCTGCGCATGGAACGTCATTGCGAGAACGCCGAGAAAGTCGCGAACTTCCTCCAGGAGCACCCGTCTGTTGAATGGGTCAACTACGCGACCCTGGCCAACAGCCCGTACAAGGCGACCTGCGAGAAGATTTCCGGCGGGAAAGCGTCCGGCATCCTGAGCTTCGGCATCAAGGGTGGCCGGGAAGCCGGGGCAAAGTTCATCGATGCCCTGGAATTGATCCTGCGTCTGGTGAACATCGGTGACGCCAAGTCCCTGGCCTGCCACCCGGCGACCACCACCCACCGCCAGCTCAACCCGGAAGAGCTGAAGAGCGCCGGTGTGAGCGAGGATCTGGTGCGGCTGTCCATCGGTATCGAGCATGTCGACGACATCATTGCCGACATTACCCAGGCCCTGGACAAAGCCCAGGCCTGATAGCGGTCAACCGGGTACGACCAATGTCGTGCCCGGCACCCTCGTGATTGCCCCTATCTGTCTTGTAACTCCCCCGCCAGGCCATTACTCTTTAGTGTTCCCCATGCCCGAATCGAGAGTCCGGTTGCAATGAGCGAAAGCGCAAAAACCCGCATTACCAGTGGTTCCAAATTCCGCAATGAGCATGGCTTCTCGGCCATCAAGGATGGCGTCAAGCGGTCATCGAAGCAGGAAGCCACAACAGCGGAAAAGCGAGAGCCGAAGCCTAAATGGCTCCGGGCACGCATGCCCGGGGGCGAGCGCTATGAGGCGGTGCGCAAGAACGTCAGTGAGCACCGATTGAGCACCGTTTGCCAGGAATCTCATTGCCCCAATATCGGTGAGTGCTGGACCGCCGGCACGGCCACCATCATGGTGATGGGGTCTGTGTGTACCCGGGCCTGCAAATTCTGCGCGGTGGACACCGGCAACCCGAAAGGCTGGCTCGATCATGAAGAGCCAGAGAACACGGCCAAGTCCGTAGAGCTGATGGGCCTTCGTTATATCGTGCTTACCTCGGTAGACCGTGACGACCTGGACGACGGCGGCGCTGCACACTATGCCGCTTGCGTCTCTGCCATCAAACAGCGCACGCCGGAAGTCGCCGTTGAGGCTCTGACGCCGGATTTTGATGCGGTGATGGCGGACGTTGAGAAGGTAGTGGATTCCGGGCTGGATGTCTTTGCCCAGAACGTGGAAACCGTCAAGCGGCTGACCAGTCGGGTCCGTGATCCGCGCGCCGGGTATGAAAAAACCCTCCGGGTCCTGGAGCACGCCAAGAAGCACCGTCCGGACGTGCTCACCAAGACCAGCCTGATGCTGGGGCTGGGCGAAACCGAAGAGGAAATCCTGGAAACCATGGACGATCTGCGCGCTATCGGTGTGGATATCCTGACTCTGGGCCAGTACCTGCGCCCTACTCCGAATCACCTGCCGGTAGAACGCTACGTCACCCCCGAAGAGTTCAACCGTTACCGGGAAATCGGCCTGGAGAAGGGTTTCATGGAAGTGCCATCCGGCCCCATGGTCCGCTCCAGCTACCGGGCTGACAAAGTCTTCGATAAAAACAATCTGGGTCTCGCCGTGCCCGAGGTTCCCCAAGCCTCCAATGCCATGCAGATTCCGGTGAAGGCCATCGACTGAGAACATACATGCTGACACTGCTGCGAAATGCCCGGCTGAAGTACAAATTCTGGTTGCTGAACATTGTCGTTTTTGCAGTTCTCTGCTTGCTCGTTCTCTATGCCATGAACACGATTGCCGGGCAGACCGACCGGTCGTTCAACGAGGTCTTCGCTGATACGGCACCCGGATTCGCGCTGGTTGTGGCAATACTCATGGTGCTCGAGATGGCCGGGTCCCAGCTGCTGATCTCGTTTATCGAGCGCCACGTGAATCGCCTTAAAAACACCATGGTCGACGTTCAGGCTTCGGGCAATCTTAGCCAGCGAGCGGTGGTGGATTCCACCGACGAAATCGGCGAGATGGCCAGCGCCTTCAACGCCATGCAGGACCGCACCGTGGGCGTGGTCCGAAGCATGAAGGAAGCCATCGAACGGCTGCACCAGGAGGTCGAGGAGCTGACCGCGGCCGCCGAAGCCCGTCGGGATGACCTCGGTCGCCAACAACAGGGCGCCGACCGGTCCGCGGAAGTCATCGAAACCATGCTGCAGAGCTTCTCCGGCATCGCCGAACAGGCCGGGATTGCCAAGACTCTCTCCCACGAGGCGAGCGATGCCGCTCGCGACGGCAGCAGCCGTGTCGGACAGAGCGCCGACAGCATCCGCAAGCTTGCCGATGTGGTGCGCAATTCCGCCAGCAGCGTCGAAGCCCTGGCCGAAAACAGCCATGAAATCAGCCACGCCATCACCGAAATCCGGGGCATTGCCGAGCAGACCAATTTGCTGGCCCTGAACGCGGCCATCGAGGCGGCCCGAGCTGGCGAACAGGGCAGAGGGTTTGCCGTCGTGGCTGATGAAGTCCGTAAACTGGCCCAACGGGTCCAGGACTCCACCGATCAGATTCAGGGCACGATCGATCGGCTTCTAAGCGCCATCAACACCGCCGTAAATCAGATGACCGGAAGTTCCGAGGATGCCACCCGCTGCGTCGAGGAATCCGAGGAAGGCCGCCGGGCCCTGGAAGCCATCAACGAGGTGGTCAGCCGGATCGATCATACCAACCAGGAAATTGCCAACGTCTCGGCAGACCAGACCGCCGGCACCGACGATGTGCTGGCTAACGTTCAGGGCATTCGCGAGACCACCCAGAACATGGTGACCCAGCTTGCCGAGAGCGCGGATATGAGCCGTCGCCTGAAAAAGCTGATCGATTCCCTGGAAGAAGCCTCGTCAAAGGTCACGGTTCACTGAGGTTTATGGCACACTCTGCACTCGTTTGAACTGGCAGAGTAGTTGTTCATGAATCGTCTTCGCGCCCTGTATGACCGCCTGATTTTTCCGCATCCCGTTATTATCCTTGCGGGTTTTGGCCTCCTTCTAGCCATCGCCGCTATCAAATTCGGCGAATTCCGCCTGGATGCTTCCGCCGAATCCCTGGTACTGGAAAACGACCGTTCCCTCGAACAATACCGCCAGGTAAACCGTCGCTTTACCACCTCGGACGATTTCCTGATCGTCACCTATACCCCCGAAGGTGAACTGTTCTCCGAAGATGGGCTGGCCAGACTGGGCGCGTTGCGGGATGAACTGCAAGGCCTGGAAGCCGTGGGCTCCACCAACAGCATCCTGAACGTACCCCTGCTCCACAGCCCGGATCTGACGCTGGATACCGTGGACAGCGAGATCAAGACCCTGGACGACCACGATGTAACGCCGGACACAGCCCGCCAGGCGCTTCTGAACAATCCGCTCTACCCCAACCTGCTAATCAGCGAAGACGGGCGAACCACTGCCATACAGGTCAACCTGCCAACGCCGGATCGCTATTTTGAGCTGCTGAGAAAGCGCAACGATCTGAGAGACAAGGCCGATGCCGGCAAAGCCTCCGAGGCCGAGTTGGCCGAACTGGAACAGGTAAAACAGGATTTCATCGACTTTACCGAAACCCTCGGGGTCGAGCGCGATGCCACCATCCGCAAGGTTCGCTCCATTCTCGACAACTACCGAGACGGCGCCGACATTCACCTGGGCGGGGTCCCCATGATCGTTGCAGACATGATTCGTTTTATCGAAAACGACCTGTCGACCTTCGGGCTCGGCGTCCTTGCGTTTCTGCTGCTCACCCTGGCCATTATTTTCCGGCAGTGGCGCTGGGTTCTGGTGCCACTGTTGTGCTGCAGCTTCACCGTCTGGCTGATGGTCGGCTTCCTGGGCTGGGCCCAGTGGCCGGTGACGGTCATCTCCTCCAACTTTATTTCCCTGCTGCTGATCATGACCCTGTCGCTCACCATCCACCTGATCGTGCGCTACCGGGAATTCCAGCACGACGAGCCCGAGGCCAGCGCCAGAGACACCCTGCGCAACACCGTAATGGCGATGATCAAGCCCTGCTTCTATATGGCCATCACTACCATTGTCGCCTTCGGGTCCCTCACCTTCAGCGGCATTCGCCCGGTCATCGATTTCGGCTGGATGATGACCCTGGGCCTGACCGTGGCTTTTCTCATCACCTTTATTGTTTTCCCGGCCCTGCTCACCTTGTTGCCACCACCACTGGACAGCCGGGTTACCTCTGACAGGGTTCCCTTCACCGATGCCTTTGCGCGGTTCACGGAACACTTCGGCAAGATAGTGTTGGTCGGCTCCGGCCTGATTGCGGTGCTCTGCGTGGTCGGCCTGAACAAGCTGACGGTGGAAAACAGCTTTATCGACTATTTCAAATCGTCCACCGAAATCCATCAGGGCATGATCACCATCGACAACCGCCTGGGCGGTACCACGCCCCTGGACGTGGTTATCACCGACGATCCGCCACCGGAAGGCGTGAGTGGCGGCGACCCGTTTGCCAGTGACTGCGACCCGTTCGTAGAGGACTGCGGTGCCGGAGAGGAATATCGGGATACCTGGTACACCTACCAGAAAATGGAAGAACTGGAAGCGGTTCACAACTACCTGGACGGCCTACCGGAGACCGGCAAGGTGCTCTCGATCAACACCACGCTGGATATCCTCGCTCAAATCAACCAGGGCGAGCCCCTGGACGCCCTGGAACTGGCGTTTGTACCCGCTGCGGTTCCGGATGACCTACAGGATACCCTGCTGACACCCTACATCTCGGAGGAGCACGACCAGGCCCGATTCAGCATCCGGATCCTGGAAACCATGCCGGAACTGCGTCGACAGGAGCTCTTGAACCGCATCCATGAACATCTGACAACGGAATTGGGGTACTCGAAAGATCAGGTACTCTTTGCCGGCATGACGGTGATGTACAACAACATGCTGCAAAGCCTGTTCGATTCCCAGATCAAGACCATCGGGGTGGTTTTCGCCGCCATCATGGTGATGTTCCTGATCCTGTTCCGCTCCCTGAAACTGGCCCTGATCGGCATCGCCCCGAACCTCATCGCCGCCGGCTCAGTGCTCGGCCTGATGGGCTGGCTGGGCATTCCCTTGGATATGATGACCATCACCGTCGCCGCCATCACCGTGGGCATCGCCGTGGATGACACCATCCACTACATCCACCGGTTCAAAACCGAGTTCCGGAAAGACGGCGACTACATCGCCACCATGCACCGCTGCCACCGGAGCATCGGCCAGGCCATGTTCTTCACCTCGCTGACCATCATCTCCGGGTTCTCGATACTGGTGCTCTCCAACTTCATCCCGACCATCTACTTCGGGTTGTTTACGGGGTTTGCCATGTTCATGGCTCTGGTTGGGGCTCTTACCTTGCTTCCTCGGCTGATTGTTCTGGTTAAGCCCTTTGGCTTGGGTGGGGCTTCTTCGGGCTTGGGCTCCTAGCCTTCTGGTTTCGGGGGTGGCTCGGCGGGTGTGGGCCTTTGCCAGAACCGCTACGAGCACATCCATGTGCGCTTGACGTCGGCCATCCTTGGCCGCCGACATTCTGGCAAAGGCCTACACCTGCCAAGCTTCAGAAATAGGAGTTATAGGAAGACACTCGGCGCCCAATATCCCGGACAAGCAGTTAAGCAGTGAGCGATGACTGAATCGTTCGAAGAACAGGGGTGTGGTGCCCTCCCAAAAATGTCTGTGGCCAAGGATGGCCACAGCCAAGCGCACATGGATGTGCTCGTAGCGGTTTTTGGGAGGGCGCCACACCCCTGTTCCTCCCCCAAAACCAGCAGGCTAAGGACACAAAAAAAGGGCCACACCCAAGGATGCGGCCCTTCTCCAACAGTGTCAGAGGGAAAGCAGAATCACTGCATGCCCTGGCCTTGCCCCTGTTGCATCTGTTGTTGCATCTGACGACGCTGCTGCATTTGCTGTTGCATCTGCTGCATACGCTTGTCCAACTCGTCGCGCTGCTCCTGGGTAAACACGCTGTCGACCTTCGCCTGCATCAGAGTGGACAGAGCCGCGATCTCGCCGGTCACATCGCCCAGTTCTTTGGCCTGCTCGCGAATAGCGGCTTCATCAAAGTCTGATTTGATCTCACCTTGCATCTGCTGCTGCAGCGCACGGGCTTCCTGACGGAGTTCACCGATTTCGCCCTGCATCTCGTCGATGATGGCACGGATTTCAGTTTGCTGATCTTCGGTCAGCCCCACCATCTGTGCCAGTTGATCTACCTGATCCGGCTGGCCACCGGATTGCTGGGCCATGGCCGGGACCGACAGGCTGAGGGCTACCAGGGCAGTACCAAACAGTTTTACAAGCTTCATAAATGTCTCCGTTAACAGGGTGGCCACAATCTGAATACCACCGACATACATTGGTTTCATCGTTCAGGGACTACACCCTAAAACATACGGATACGGTTTTTCACCCCGATCAGCCCTCTTTTTGTACATACTTCTCAGTATCCCGCGCCAAAAGCCGCCACACACGGGGATTCAAACAAATGTGAAAGTTTGGTCATTCCCCTTCATAATGGCGCCGTTTAACCACATCCGGAGCAGACAAGATGGCCATTAACTGGTTTCCAGGGCATATGCACAAGGCCCGCAAGGAGATCAAAAAAGTCATGCCGCAGATGGATCTCATCATCGAAGTGGTTGACGCGCGTATTCCTTTCAGTAGCGAAAACCCGCTCGTGCCGGCCCTTCGTGGTGATACGCCACTGATCAAGGTATTGAACAAGCGCGACCTGGCGGATCCAGAAATTACCGAGCAATGGTTAGCCTGGCTCGAGAAAGAACGTGGGGTTCGCGCCATCACGCTTACCCACAACCAGCGCAATGAGGCACTGTCCATCCTCAAGCTGGCGGAAGAGATGACGCCCGGTCACGATCGCCAGAAGAGCGCATTGCGGGTGATGATCCTGGGCATTCCGAACGTCGGCAAGTCCACCCTGATCAACACACTGGCGGGACGACCTGCGGCCAAAACCGGGAACGAGCCGGCCGTGACCAGGGCCCAGCAGGCCATCAAGCTGCCTAATAACATTCTGCTCTACGACACCCCCGGCTTTCTCTGGCCTAAGCTGTCCCCCGAAGCCTGCGGTTACCGTCTGGCGGTTACCGGGGCGATTCGAAGCGCGGTTCTGGACTTTGAGGATGTGGCCATGTTCGAGGCCGAGTACCTGCTGGAAGCCTACCCGGACTTGGTCAGGACCCGCTACGGCTTCGCGGAACTACCGAAAGATGCCCTGGCGCTGATGGACGGCATTGCCGAGAAGCGAAGATTCTTCGGCCGCGGTGGCATCCCGGATCTGCACAAAGTGTCGGAGGTGTTGCTCAACGAATTCCGGGCCGGAACTCTGGGACGCATCTCGCTGGAAACCCCTGAGATGGTCGAGCGCGAAGCCCGGGAAGCCGAGGCAGCCGCGGCTGAGAAAGCCGCTCGCGAGGAGGCCAGCGGATCAAAGAAGGGGGCCAGAAAGGGTCGAAGCGGCAAGCGCTAAACACTCTATGGCGCCATATCCGGCCTTCTCCCCTTACCAAGGTCAAATATCGTATCCGGGCCAAAGCGCCTAGACTGTTAAATAACGTTATTGATCGCAAGGTCGGCCATTTCGGCCGGTCGGTAAGGAGGAACTTATGAGACGCGTCGTCGTCACCGGCATGGGCATTGTGTCCTGCCTCGGAAACTCACTGGACGAGGTCACCCAGAGCCTGAAGAATGGAAAATCAGGCATCCGCTTCAACGAAACCTATAAGGAAATGGGCTTCCGGAGCCAGATTGCAGGCTCGGTGGATGTGGACACATCCGTTATCGACCGCAAAATCCGCCGGTTCATGGGCCCATCCGCCATGTACAGTTTTCTGTCCATGGAGCAGGCCATCGCCCAGGCGGGGCTGACCGAAGACCTGATCTCCAACGACCGCACCGGCCTGATCGCCGGCTCCGGCGGCGCTTCCTGCTCAAGCCAGGTGGAAGCCACCGACATCATGCGCGAGAAAGGCGTGAAGCGCATCGGGCCCTATATGGTCCCACGCATCATGACCAGCACAGTGTCTGCCTGCCTGGCCACCGCCTACAAGATCCGAGGCGTGAACTACTCCATGTCTTCGGCCTGTGCCACCAGCGCCCACTGCATCGGCCACGCCATGGAGCAGATCCAGGCTGGCAAGCAGGACATCGTGTTCGCCGGCGGCGGTGAAGAAGAGGACTGGAGCCTGACCATGATGTTCGATGCCATGGGAGCGCTGTCCACCAAATACAACGATGCCCCTGAAACGGCTTCCCGCCCCTTCGATGCCGGCCGTGACGGTTTCGTGATTGCCGGCGGTGGCGGCATGATGGTGCTGGAAGAACTGGAACACGCGAAGAAACGCGGCGCCAACATTATTGCCGAGCTGACCGGCTACGGCGCCACCTCGGACGGCTATGACATGGTTGCGCCGTCGGGCGAAGGTGCCCAGCGCTGTATGAAGCAGGCGATGGCCACCATCCGGGGCAAGATTGACTACATCAATGCCCACGGCACCAGCACCCCGGTTGGCGACGTTGCCGAGATGGGCGCGGTGCGGGCCACTTTCGGTTCCGACATCCCGGCCATTTCCTCAACCAAATCACTCTCTGGTCATTCGCTCGGCGCTGCCGGTGTTCAGGAGGCCATCTACTCGCTGCTGATGCTGCAGAACGGGTTCATTGCCGGCACCAAGAACCTGAACAATCCGGACGAGAAAATCAGCGATATTCCTATTGTAGGCCCTGAAGGTCGGGAAGCCTCGCTGAACACCGTGATGTCCAACAGTTTCGGATTCGGCGGAACCAACGCGTCCCTGGTATTCGAGAAGCTCTGAAACCGCGATGCATAAGGGCCTGCGGGCCCTTATTTTTTAAAAATATATTCTAAGATCATCCAGCTTGATTATTGGCAAAGACGGCCATCCGTATTAAGGTACATAGTTGACATGGATCAAATCGGACGGATTATCACGTATGGCTCAAGCAATTCCGTTTCGTCAGGCATCTCCCCTCAAGGCGTCCTGCCACCAGTGCAGTCTGAGCAACCTGTGCCTGCCCCTGGCAATTGAAGAGAATGACCTCGACCGGCTGGAAGACATTGTCCAGCAGGGGCGGATCTTCAACCGTGGTGAACACATCTTCGACCAGAGCACGCCCTACCGCTCCTGTTTTGCGGTAAAAAGCGGCTCCATAAAGACGTCGATCATTACCGAGAATGGCGAGGAACAGGTGACGGGCTTTTTCATGCCCGGAGAGCTGGTGGGCCTGGACAGTATTGGAAGTGAACATTATGCGTGCACCGCCAAGGCTCTGGAACGAACCAGCGTGTGTGAGTTCCCGATGGAGAAACTGGAGGAGCTGACCGGCAAACTGCCCGAGTTGCAGCACCATATGTATCACCTGATGAGCCAGGAGATCCAGAACAGCCATCAACTGGCCATGCTGCTGAGCAAGAACACCGCTGAAGAGCGCATTGCTGCACTGCTCTTGTCGCTGTCCAGCCGATTCCAGCGCCGCCGTATGTCGCCGACCAACTTCAGTCTGCCCATGGCACGGAACGACATCGCAAACTTCCTGGGCCTCGCCGTCGAAACGGTAAGCCGGGTATTCACACGCTTTCAGAATCAGGGCATCATCAAGGCCCGGGGCCGGGAAGTCGAACTTCTGGATATCGAAGCCCTGCAAATGGTCAGCCGGGAATTCTCCCGCCAGTGCAATAACTGAGAAACTGCGTTTTGCCCGCCGTTGCCACTAGCCGGCGGGCTCACTCTCCACTTCCCTGCCGTTATTCTTTTTCAGCATCGTCAGCTCATCCACCAGGCCGGAGCGCCAGGGCATCTGCTTGATGCCGAAGGTATTGCGGATCTTGGTGCAGATCAGCGTGGTATTGACCGGCTCAAGATGGCCCCACTCGGGCACCTCGTCCACCACCCGGATCCCTTCGGGAATCCCAGGCAGTCCGGCAATCGCCAGGCCCAGCTCGTACAGATTGATTTCCTCGGCACCGGCGTACTGATAGGTGCCCCAGACCTCGGCCCCGCAATCAAGTTGCAGAACCACCGCCTCGATTACCCGGGCCAGATCACGGACCGATACGGGTTGCCCCCGGCATCGTCCGGGCAGTGACAGTATTTCACCGGCAGCCGTACTGGCCTGCACCTTCCGGATGAACCGTGCCAGGCTCCAGCCGGTCCGCAGGATAATATGCCGAGGCAACAGGGTCCGCAGGGCCTGCTCGCACTCCCATTGCCAGTTACCCAGCTCATTCACCGGCTGCCCCGGATTGGAAGTGATGTAACCGCTTTGCTTCCGGCCATCGAACACGTAGCAGGAGGACAGCTGGAGCAGCGCCATACCACGATCACGTGCAAACTCGGCCATGGCCACGGGTAGCGAGAATGCCGCCATATGGACGCCCTCAGGATCATTCTCGGCGACCTCCGGATCGGCCATCCAGAGTGCATTTACGATCAGGTCGGTATCTTCGGGAATCCAGTTCTCCAGTGCATCAAGATCGGCGTTGGAGGGATCGCTGACAAGCAAAGGGCTGACGTGCAGGTGCGTTGCCCGCAAGCGCTCCAGCAAAACCTTCCCCAAAGGGCCGTAATCGTGAACTACAAGTACATGCACGAGGATTCAATGCCTCCCGATATCACTGATGTGACGTTATTTCGGAACCGGTCTGGCCAATGGCTTCTGGATTCCGGCGCCTAAACTAATGCAGTCTGAATTTAATGCTTTGCTATTTCTTTCAAGAGCATACAACAACAGGAACTGTCATGCTGAAACAACAGAGCCACATTGTGGCGCCGATCCCTGATGAGTTGCGAACCCGGGCCCTGTATACCGTCGGCGAACTGCGCGAACGCGGCAAGGCCGACAAGGAAGCCATCGACAAACTCTTCAACCTGATCGTGGACATGACCGAAGAAGGTCTGGACTTCTTTTTCCTGGAGCCGCTTCGCCGCCTGCATGCCAGCAGCATGATGATGGGCATGGCCAAAATGGGCATCAGCAGCATGCTCAAGGGCAGCAAGATGGTCGTGCACAAGGTGCTCAAAAAGCTGGACGACCGCAGCCTCGCTGCCATTCTCGACTTTATCGAGGAAATCATTCACGAACCGGAACCGGGCTGAAAAAGCGCGCCACAACGCTACCGGTATTGCCGCGGTACCCGCCCGGTGATGCCGGTCATCAACTCGTAGGAGATAGTGCCGGCACAGGCGGCGACCTCATCGACCCCCACGGTGCGACCCCAGAGTTCAACGCTGTCACCCTCCTTCGCATCGGGTGCATTGGTGAGGTCCACCGCCAGCATGTCCATGGATACCCGGCCAATCAGCCGGATCCGCTGGCCGTTGATCGCCGCAGGCGTATTGGTGCCGGCATGCCGGGGGTAGCCATCACCGTAACCGATCGCGACCATGCCCATCCGGGTGTCCCGATCGGCAACCCAGCTGGCCCCATAGCCAACAGACTCGCCCGCCGGCACCAAGCGGGTGCTGATCAAGGGGGCCTCAAGCGACATTACCGGCTCCAGGCCAAGCTCGGGACCGGTCGTGCCCACCATTGGTGAGCCGCCATACAACATGATTCCGGGGCGGCTCCAGTCAAACATCGGCTGGCCCGGTCGAAAATGGGCGGCCGAATTGGCAACGCTCTTCATTAAATCCGGGAACGAAGACGTGGCCTTTTCGAACACCGCAGTCTGCTGCGCCGTCATTCCGCTGTCTGGATCGTCGGCGCACGCAAAATGCGTGACGAACCCCAGGAGTTCTGTATCAGCGCTCATGGCCTGTAACCGGCTCATCACCCCGGCCAGTTCGTCCGGATGAAAGCCGAGACGATTCATACCGCTGTTCACTTTCAGCCAGAAAGCGGGCCAATTCTCCAGGCCCTCCAGCCACGCCAGTTGCTGGAAACTGTGGAACACCGGCTCAAAGCCACTCCGGGCGCATTCATCGATATCCGCTTCAGCATGGACCCCCTGCAGCAGGACGACCGGCTGTATCAGACCTGTTTCCCGAATAGCACGCGCTTCTTCCAGGCAAGCCACTGCGTATTTTGGCGCCAGGCTATCCAGCGCCGAAGCCACCGGCCCGATACCGTGGC
Organism: Marinobacter sp. CP1; assembly: GCF_001266795.1. Classification (NCBI taxonomy): domain Bacteria; kingdom Pseudomonadati; phylum Pseudomonadota; class Gammaproteobacteria; order Pseudomonadales; family Marinobacteraceae; genus Marinobacter; species Marinobacter sp. CP1. Next base: position 3,160,807 of record NZ_CP011929.1, on the reverse strand, counting down.
CATAGCCATCAGCTTTCACCACGGCCATCACCCTGGCCCCGCCTGCCCGCCGCTGGGCAGTCTGGAAGTTCCGGCGCAAGGCGTCCAGATCAATCCTGGCAATCGTACTGCGGGGCATCAATACTCCCCGCCGTAGTCGCTGTAATCGCCGTGGGCCAGATCTTCAAATTTCGTGTACTTGCCGATAAACGCAAGTCGGATAGTGCCGATGGGGCCGTTCCGCTGCTTACCAATAATGATCTCGGCAATGCCCTTGTCCGGGGTGTCCTCGTTGTAGACTTCATCCCGGTACACAAACATGATGACGTCGGCGTCCTGCTCGATGGCGCCGGATTCCCGCAAATCCGAGTTCACCGGGCGCTTGTTGGGCCGCTGCTCAAGACTCCGGTTAAGCTGGGACAGGGCCACCACCGGGCAACTCAACTCTTTGGCGATACCCTTCAGTGACCGGGAAATTTCCGAGATCTCAGCGGTCCGACCCTCGGTGTTGCCGGGCACCCGCATAAGCTGCAGGTAGTCGACCATGATCAGGCCAATCTTGCCGTCGTTTTCCCGGGCAATGCGGCGCGCCCGGGAACGCATCTCGGTGGGGCTCAGGCCCGGCGTATCGTCGATATAAAGCGGCTTGTCTTTCAGAAGGCTCACCGCCGACGTCAGCCGGGGCCAGTCGTCTTCTTCAAGCTTGCCGCCGCGAACCTTGGTCTGGTCAATGCGACCGAGCGACGAGAGCATACGCATGGCAAGGGCATCCGCCGGCATCTCCATACTGAACACCAGAACCGGCGTGCCGGTGCTGATCAGGGCATTCTCGACAATATTCATCGCAAAGGTCGTCTTACCCATGGAGGGGCGACCCGCCACGATGATCAGGTCCGAGGGCTGCATGCCCGAGGTCTGCTCATCCAGATCCTTGAAGCCGGTGGTCAGGCCAGTGGTCTGCTCACCCGACTCAAACAGTTCCTCAATCCGGCTCAGAGTCTTGGCCAGAATGGGGTTGATGGCCTGCGGCCCGGAACCCTCCTTGACCCGCGCTTCGGCAATCTGGAAAACGCTGCGCTCAGCCTCATCCAGAATCTCATTGCTGTTTCGCCCGAGTGGATTAAAGGCCGAATCAGAAATCTTGCCGGACACCTCCACCAGTTGGCGCAGAATGGAGCGTTCCCGAACGATATCGGCGTAGGCACGAATGTTTGCGGCGCCCGGGGTTTTCTCGGCCAGCTCGGCCAGATAGGACAAACCACCGGCATCTTCGATATCACCGGCCCGCTCGAGGAATTCCGCAAGGGTTACCACATCCAGCGGCTCACTCTCACTGGCAAGGCGCTCCACAGCGCCAAAGATCAGCCGGTGGTCCTGTCGGTAAAAATCGGCGGCCGAAATCACTTCGGAGATCTCGTCAAACCGGCGATTGTCCAGCATCAGGCCGCCCAGGACTGCCTGCTCTGCTTCGACAGAATGAGGGGGAACCTTGATCCGGCTGGTTTCGAGATCGGTACTCGCGGGCTTCAGATTGGGCTTGGCCATGAACACATCTTCAGTTGCACATCATAACCACGACAGTTTAAGCGACCTGCCGAAGCAATGGGAGGGGGTTACAGGGTCTTAACAGCATACCAGAAAGCAACAGGCCCGAAAGCCGCGAGATGCGGTTCGGGCCTGTCAGGTTGGCCGGCACCAGCCTCTAAAGAGGCAGTGGGGCCACCAGCGTATTACCAGAGCCGGGGCAACCCCAGCACCGTTTCCAGAGAAAACGGCTTACTCGGCAACAACCGCCAGCTTGACGTTAACTTCAACGTCGGAGTGCAGCTGAAGCTCGATCTCGTACTCGCCAGTCACCCGGATCGGGCCTTCCGGCAGACGAACTTCGCTCTTCTCTACTTCGGTACCACCGGCAGTGATCGCGTCAGCGATGTCGCGCACACCGATAGAACCGAACAGCTTGCCTTCTTCACCAGCCTTGGAGCTGATGGTGAAAGCGGCACCCTCGAGGGCCTCGGCGCGGGCCTGGGCAGCAGACAGCTTCTCAGCAGCTGCTTTCTCAAGCTCGGCACGACGCTCTTCGAACGCCTTCAGGTTTGCTTCGGTGGCAGGTACAGCCTTGCCATAAGGAAGCAGGAAATTACGACCGTAACCGGCCTTAACCTTTACCTTGTCACCCAGGGAGCCAAGGTTTGCAACTTTCTCGAGCAGAATAACTTCCATCTCGTTAACCTCTTCGTGCTTTATTCAGCCGGCCCGGCAGGGCTTATACGCCTCCGGATATCCAGCCAGCTATCCACAAAAGCCAGAACCACTAACAGAATCATCAGGCTTGGGCCCAAAAGGATCAGCGCTACATAAAACATCGCCAACCAGTTCCCACTGAGCTTTTTCAAACCAACAACGCCGTGCACCAGTGCCAGGCTGGCCAGGAACAGCGGTGTTCCCGCAGCCCAGGCAAGCAACATGGAATTCAGCCCGAGGATCGGACCAACCACCATGGTCACTGCACACAACACCGCAATCGGCGCCGACAGCCGCAGGCTATGGAATTCCTTGCGGAACCCACCGGGGTTATAAAGCCCCGCCTGCCAGGACCGCGCCAGCATGGTCATGCCCACACCCGTTGCCAGGTAGGTGCCGGCCATACTCGCGTTCATCGTGTCCCGGATAACCCTGTCGAGGTCATCGCCGAGACTCTGCGCGATTTCGGCATTGTACTGTTGGTAAAAGCTCACCCCGGCCTGGACCAGATCATCCAGCAAGCCCGGGTAGACCACAGGCAACATCAGGCCTGTGACGATTGCGAGAAAACTTCCCGCAAGCAGGGCCTTTTCCCAGGACTGCGTGGTTCTGATCAGCGACGCCATGAGCATCACCTGGAGCAATACAGCCAGAGCGGTCGGGTCCTGCCCGAAAATGCTCCAGCCAAGCGCCGGAAGTAATGCCCAGAGCCCGATATTGAGCCCCTGGCTGATGCCAAGCCTGAGAATAACCAGGCCGACAACGGCTGCGCCAATCCAGAACAACAAGGGCACTGCAGTCGTGACTGCTGCTACCCCGCCGGCCTGGAAGGGACCGCGCATTACATACTGTGCAAGTGCACGCATGGTCCCAAGTCCTGTGTTTCTGTTACTTAGTTATCGTGGCTGTCCGAGTACGGCAGCAGTGCCAGGTAGCGGGCACGCTTGATAGCGGTAGCCAGCTGACGCTGATAACGTGCTTTGGTGCCGGTGATGCGGCTGGGCACGATTTTGCCGGTTTCAGTGATGTAGCCTTTCAGGGTGTCCAGATCTTTGTAATCGATCTCCTTAACACCCTCTGCCGTGAAGCGGCAGAACTTACGACGTCTGAAAAAACGAGCCATAACTTAACTCCTCAACTCCGGTTAATTACTCTTCTTCGTCCTGGGTTTCAGCACGCTGACGTGGCTCGTCAGATTCGGCTGAACGACGCGGGCGATCATCGCCGCCACGACGGTCTTCACGGGACTCGGAAGCTTTCATCGGGGACAGGTCTGTATCCGCACCATCACGGCGCAGGATCATGTCGCGGATGATTGCATCGTTGAAACGGAAGTTGTGAGTCAGCTCGTCCATCGCGGCCTGTGAACATTCAACGTTCATCAGTACGTAGTGAGCCTTGTGAATCTTGTTGATCGGGTATGCCAGGTGACGACGGCCCCAATCTTCCAGGCGATGTACCTTGCCGCCATCTTCAGTGATGACGCCGGTATAACGCTCGATCATCGCGGGCACCTGCTCGCTCTGATCCGGATGTACCATAAAAACGATTTCGTAGTGACGCATGAGTTCTCCCTACGGTTTAAACAGCTTCCTTTTTACCGGCACGGCGTTGAACCCGCGACCGACAAACATGAAAGCAAGGAGTTGACAGCTGCTGCTGCCGGTTTCTTTTTGCTTTATCAATAAGGCTTTACAAGAAAGGCTTGATCAAAAGCTTGGCCCGGCATTGCCTGCAATCAGGCAATACAAAACCACCCCTTAAAAAAGGGGTCACGTATTCTAGGCGGGGAAGGCCCTGTGTGCAAGGGTTAACCAAGCCGCTGGCGCAGCGCTTCGTATAGGCAAACACCCGTAGCCACAGAGACGTTGAGGCTGTCTACGTGGCCGAGCATGGGGATATTGATCAGCTGATCGCAGTGCTCGCGGGTGAGCCGGCGCATACCCTTGCCTTCGGCGCCCATCACCAGCGCTACCGGCCCTTTGAAATCGGCTTGGTAAAGGGTGGCGTCCGCCTCACCGGCGGTGCCAATCAGCCAGACACCCTGATCCTGCAAACTGCGCAGAAAACGGGCAAGGTTGGTGACTCGCACAAAGGGCACCGTTTCGGCAGCCCCACAGGCGACTTTTCGGGCAACCGGCGTCAGTGACGCAGACTTGTCCTTGGGCACGATAACCGCCTGAACACCAACCGCATCGGCGGTGCGCATGCAGGCACCAAGATTGTGAGGATCGGTTACGCCATCAAGTACCAGCAGGAACGGCGGTTTGTCACTGGCGGCCAACTGGGCCAGCAGATCATCTTCGGTCCATTCCCGGCTTTCACTGACAGCCGCCACAACACCCTGATGGACACCGGACACCCGCTCATCAAGCTCCTTCCGGTGCACAACCTTCCATTTCACCCCAAGGCTGTCCAGGGTATCGGTAATGCTCTTGACCCGTTTATCCTGCCGGCCGGTCTGGATCCAGACCTGCTGAAGACGCTCAGGCTCGCGCTTGAGGACAGCCTCAACCGCGTGCCAGCCAAACACAAACTCTCCGGACACTGGTTCTGATTCCTGTTACTTGCCTGATTTTCGCGGCTTGGCTTTCTTGTCGTCTTTGCCAGCGCCACTGCCCTTCTTGCCTTTTTTCAGGGCAAGTTTCGCAGCCTTTGCAACCAGCTCATCTCTGGCAGATGGCGTTTCGTTATCATCGAAGGCCTCAGGCCCCTTTTTCTTCGATGACGCCGACGCCGGGCGCTTTCTCGGGCGCTTCAGGCCAGGCTCGCCGGGTGACGCACTCTTCTGGCCAGGCTTGGTTCTGCCGGGCGGCTTGCCACCTTTGCCGGGGCCGCGCTTGCCCTTTCCTCGCTCGCCTTTATCTGGAACCTTGAGCGCGTCGCGATCTGCCTGTCGATGCACGGGCTCGCTGATCAGCTCCAGGTCGATCTTGCGATCTTCCATCCCAACCCGAACGACCTTCACACGAACCTCATCACCAAGCCGGAAGCTCATTGCCGTGCGCTCACCGATGAGGCGATGCTTGGCTGAATCGTGATGGAAGAAGTCACCGCTGAGCGTCGACACGTGCACCAGCCCCTCTATGTAGACGCCAGAAAGCTCCACAAAGAAACCGAAGGGCACAACGGACGCAATGACACCGTCGTACTCCTCACCGACATGATCACTGAGGTACTCACACTTCAGCCAGGCCATGACGTCACGGGTGGCATCATCGGCACGGCGCTCTGCCATCGAGGTGTGCTCACCCAACTGCTCCATCCGGGCCATATCGTAAGGATATTCGGCAAGCTCGGGATCCGGCTTCGGTGGCGGAACCACATCCTTGGAAGGCTGCCCGCCGTGAATAACCGACTTGATGGCCCGATGATTAATGAGGTCCGGATAACGCCGGATCGGCGACGTAAAGTGGGCGTAACCCGCGTAGCCAAGGCCAAAATGGCCACCCTCTTCCGGACTGTAGACGGCCTGGCTGAGCGAACGCAGCATAACCGTCTGTATCACATTGGCATCCGAGCGGTCCTTGATACTGTTCAGCAGCTCCTGATAGTCCGCAGACGTGGGGCTATCGCCACCACCCAATTGCAGACCCAGCTCACCCAGGAACAGCCGCACTGCATTAAGTCGCTCTTCTGACGGGCCATCATGGACCCGGTAGAGTGCCGGCAGTTTGTGTTTTTTCAGGAATCGCGCTGTGGCAACGTTCGCACACAGCATGCATTCCTCGATGATCTTGTGGGCGTCGTTGCGCTGCACCGGAACGATCTCTTCTATCTTCCGGTCGGCGTCAAACACAATCTTGGTTTCGGTGGTTTCGAAGTCAATTGCACCACGCTCGGTACGGGCCTTGCGCAACAACTGGTAGAGGCCATAAAGATTGTGCAACTGCGGGAGCACGTTGGCGTATTGCTCACACAGCTTGTAGCCCTGTTCGGTGTCCGGGTGCTCCAGCATGGTGCTTACCTTGTTATAGGTAAGCCGAGCATGACTGAACATGACCGCTTGATAAAAACTGTAGCTGCTGATATTGCCAGCGGCGCTGATGGTCATATCGGCCACCATGCAGAGGCGGTCGACCCCCGGGTTCAGCGAACACAGGCCGTTGGACAGCTTTTCCGGCAGCATTGGCACAACGTGATCCGGGAAATAAACCGAGGTACTGCGGTTTACCGCCTCTTCGTCCAGTGGTGTACCCGGACGGACGTAGTGGGAAACATCGGCAATCGCGACCAGCAGACGATAGCCACCACGGGGCCTTGGCTCGCAATACACGGCATCATCAAAATCCCGTGCCGTCTCGTCGTCGATCGTTACCAGCCTGAGATTGCGGATATCCTTCCGGTTGACCTTGTCTTTTTCTGTGACTTCTTCCGGAATTGCGGCTGTTTGCTCACCCACGGCGGGTGGCCAGCTATGGGGAATGTCGTAGGAACGAATGGCAACGTCAATCTCCATTCCCGGCGCCATATGCTCTCCCAGCACCTCAACAACCTTGCCCAATGGCTGGGTGCGTACGGTAGGCTGACGAACAATATCCACCACCACGTACTGGCCATGACGGGCGTTGCCGCAATTTTCCTGGGGAATGAGCACCTCATGGTTGATCCGCGCATTTTCCGGAACCACGAAGCTGATACCGCTCTCCTGGAAAAAACGCCCTACTGTCTGGCTGGTCCGGTATTCAAGAACCTCGACAATCACACCCTCACGTCGACCGCGGTCATCCACCCGATCTACCCGGGCAGCCACCCGGTCACCGTGAAACACCTGACGCATCTGGCGGGCTGTAAGGAACAGGTCGGAACCGCCATCGTCCGGCACCAGAAACCCGAAGCCATCCTTGTGTCCGATCACGCGACCGGTAACCAGATCCGCTTCTTCAATGGGCAGGTAGGCGCCACGGCGATTGCAGATCAGTTGTCCATCCCGGCACATGGCGATCAAACGCCGCCGAAGGGCTTCAATACCCTCTTCCGAAGACTGACCAAGCTCGGAACACAATGTTTCATGTGTTGCGGGAGCCCCGCGATCCTTGAGATGCGAGAGGATAAATTCCCGGCTTTGAATAGGATTATCGTATTTTTGGGCCTCACGGCTGGCGTGAGGATCCCGGTCGTTTTTCTTCCTGGAAACCATTCGGATCCTTGTCCTGAGGCTGCACCAACGCGGCACAGTATAGATTCGTTTGCAACGAGTATAACGTTGGGATGGAGGTCCTGCCTATCAACCTGCCCGGAATAGGCATAAATACCTGCCATTCTTTTTGCGAAAAAATGTTTGACAGCCCAGGCCGGAATTATTAAAGTACGCGCCATCGGTTGAGGCACACACCTCAACGTTGGCAGAAACGTTTAGTTTTCAACAAGCTAAGGTTCTGCAAATCACCTGCCGAGGTGGTGAAATTGGTAGACACGCTAGCTTCAGGTGCTAGTGGGGGCAACCCCGTGGAGGTTCAAGTCCTCTCCTCGGCACCATTTCCTCCCTCAGGAAGTGGTTAATTGGCCAACCGGCCACATGTTGACTTCCTTTGAAGCACAGCCAACTCCTGTAATCCCTTGCACGCGCTCCCTGCAGCCAGAAAAGAATCCGGCTCAATAGTACCTATTCCAGCAGTTCAACCAGATACCCAGACAAACGCTGGTAGCTATACTCCACCCGCGCATACGCGGAGCTGGGAATGCCCTCGAACTCGCGGCCACAGTCACCGCCCGCACTGTATCGTGTCAGGTAGGCATCACGAATAAGATTCGGTTGTTCAGCAACGAAGCCCGGCCCGCCTGCTGTCGGGTAATTCATCACCCACTCGAAACTGCCATCCCCGGTTACCCTGTCTAGCCCAAGACGATCGGGATCAAGGAATCCGTATCGCAGCAGTCGAAGATCCGGTTGCTCCGGGCCGGAAAACTCCCTGCGGTCGAATTCCAGGACGGTATCGGTAAAACCCTCGGGCTGAGGGTCGTAGCCCGAAAACTGGTAAGACTGAACGCCAGTGACAACCTGATTCGCGCCCACGGCATCCTCTTGCGGGGTACAGTTACTGATGCCGACCGCAAACGTCACGGCCTCCACCTCACTGCCCTGCTCTGAAAGCCGATAACCCGGAAATACAGAAGACGAATTCGCCATGTCCGGAACCAGCGTGCGGGTCTTGCCGGCGCCATACTCTGCAACCAGCTCGGCCAGCTCACCACTGTCCTTTGTCCAGCTGTATGTTACCTCGGGGTTACCGCCGAGTTCAGTCGAGCCTGCTGAAATCCCGCGATACTGATGGCAGGTGGTACTGGTTTCGAAATAGGCACGGCGGTTGTCCCAGTCGAAAATCAGACGCTCATCCGTTCCGTCTTCATCGAAATTCAAGCGGCTCTGCTCCGACAGTGCGGCAGAGGGTAGCCACTGGGTGTGCAGGTTCGCCATATAACCATTTACACCAATCAGGCGCGCCAACTCCGGCATGGACGGTGACAGACAGCCATTCGCCGAGACGGATAGCAGACGCCCGCTCTCACTGTAATCGAAGGCCAGCTCGGCGGAGATCTGCAGGCCCGAACGATTGGCAGGCAGGGTGTCCTGGTTGGAAGGCTCGGCGTATACCTTCTGGCCGGTGAGCAGCACGGGATCGCTCAATTCCACATCCACTTCGGGCAGGGCCAGGGCGTCGGCATCGACATTGGCAAAGTCACCCTGAGCAGCAGTATCGACCACCGCAATAACGTCCGCGGCATTCTGAATCAGAGAGACGCCCAGCAGAAACGCCGCTTCCCTGCTCAGGAATCGCTCCGTGCCGTCACTGTTCTCTGCTGCCAGCAGGTCGTTGTAGGCCTCGGGGATCTGACTGGCCATGAATCTTGCCAATGCCCTGGCGTAGGCGTGTGAGCGGTCGTCCTGGGCGAGAATGTAATCCCGCACCAGATTCAGGTCCGCCAGGCTGGCAGCAACGCCAGATGGCGTTTCCAGGAACGAACCCAGCCCGACAACACCCCGATAACGGGCCAGTGTTGTCATTGGCGTGATATTGCGGACACCGGGAGGCGCCGACATCAGATAGGCGTTGGCCACCGGCACCTCGCCGTTGTGTGTTTCCTCAAGGGTTTTACCCGGCAGGGCGACTGCATGTAATGGATAGTCCCTGGGATCCAGGTCCGGGCCCACGGAAGGGGGTAGAACCAACTCCGAGATGTCGATTGTGAAACGGCCACCGGTACCGCTCATTGCCGTGGGCTCACCCGAGGCAAGGGTGACTTCTGCCCCGTTATCCAGTTCGATGACCAGGGGCCCCGGCGTAAACTGGCTGTCGCCATCCATATCCAGCCAGACCCGGGCGTTGTTCAGGTATCCGTCGATAACCTTGCCGGTATAGGGCGCCGGCTCACTGTACTCCACACCATCAAAATCCCGCCCGTCCACGGGCAGTTCATCGGATTCCTCGCCGCAACCGGCCAGAGCGAGGTAGAGAACAGACACAGAGAAACCTATCAGGCGTTTCATCGCGGCAACCGTTTATCCTTGTTAGAGGTTGTGCCGCTACTTTAGGGGATGTGGTGATCGGAGACCTTGATAGGTTTGGCAATTTGTAAAGTTTGGTAACCAGACGGGAAACTCTTCACGACGAACAGCTGTAATGGGAAAACCCGCCGAGATCGAACAGCTCGAAAGGCTTCAGACGGTTGTAGCGATGCTCAACCCCATCCGATTGCTCGTCATAGGGTTGATTCAATACTTTTTGCAGCTCCCTCAGTGGCAGATAATCACCGTCAGCAGCTTGCTGATAGGCCGGAACCACGAACCACTCGCGCATGGTGTATTTCGGGTTCACGAGTTTCATGTCCCGGGAGAGCTCCTCGCGGAGCCGGGAACCGTTGCCCGCTCCGTCGATTCCAATCTGGCATTTCCACTTGGCAAGCCATTCGGACCACCGCTTGAGAAGCCCTTCCGAATCAGTTCCACCTGCTTCATCCAGTGACCTGTAAAAGCTCTGCTTTAGTGGCTCAATATCGTCGGGTACCGAGGACAGCTCACGAAAGAAAATGGTGTAATCCACCGGGGTACGGGTCATCAGCATCATCAGCTCCCGGAAAAGTTCGGCGTCAAAACCTTTCAGCCCCAGTTTCGCTGACCACATCCGTTCCATTTCCGCCTGCATCACCTCCGGAAAACCCTTCTGAATCTCGTCGAGCTGAGCCAGTTCGTCTTCATGTCCATTGAGCAGTGGACGGAGGGCCGAGCAAAAACTCTTGAAGTTCTGCTCGGCGGCCGCCGGTTGATTCAGGAAGGCAAAGTGTTGTCCGCCACCGGTCCACGGTTGATAAAACGGCTCAAACACTTCGCAGAAGCCGAAAGGCCCGTAGTCCAGTGTGAAGCCGCCAGCGGCGCAGTTGTCGCTGTTGAAATTGCCCTGGCAATAGCCGACTCGGATCCAGTTTGCGACCAGCGAGGCAAGGCGGCCGCGGAACGCCTGTGCAAGCATGACAACTTTCGTGGGAGTTGCGACCGTCTGGTCAATGACCCCGCTGTACTCCCGATCAATCAGGTGCAGCACCAGCTGTTCGAGCTCTTCGATCGCTCGAGGGTGCTCCTGTTTTCTGGCCCTGCGACCAAAGAGTTCAAGCTGGCCAACCCGGATGAAGGAAGGCGCAACGCGGGTGGAAATGGCAACCGGCTCCGAAACGAGCTGGTCGGGATCCCGGGAATGTGAGCCCTCGGAGTACCAGGGACGTCGCACCCGCTCCGTTTTCGAGACATAGAGGCTCAGTGATCGCGAGGTTGGCACACCCAGGGCGTACATGTGCTCTTGCGCCAGGAATTCACGAACGCTGGAACGCAGAACGGCGCGGCCATCGCCACCGCGACAATACGGGGTCTGCCCGCCACCCTTGAGCTGCATTTCCCAGCGCCGACCGTTGAAAACGGCTTCGAGTACCGAAATGGCACGACCGTCTCCGTAGCCGTTGCCGGTCTGAAACGGGCACTGTTGGGTGTATTCGTTGCCGTAGATGGAAAGCGCGTAGCCAGAGGCCCAGCCCAGTTTTCGCATCGGCTCCGGTACAAGCGAGAGGTCGCCGGAGAACATCCGGATAAAGTCGTCGGACTGGGCCAGGCTGTCGGCAAAGCCCAGTTCGCGGAACAAATCCTCACTGTGGGCAACGTATTCAGGGGTTTCGATGGCCGTGGGCCTGACCGGCACATAATGCCCCGAAAAGACCTGCCTTGGCCGATGGTCAACACCATCAGACGTGGCGTCAGGATCAGGGGTAAGATGATCCATCAGCGAATAATCGGCCATCGGTGCAAGTTCTTCGAGGTTGGTCACCTCGAAAACGGTTTCTCGCGACAACGGCTGTTTCATCTGTGCCTCTCCTGATCAAAGGAAACGGGCAGTGCCAGCACTGCCCTCACTTGCCCTTATGACCAGCCCCCGTGGCGAGGGTTCAGAATGAACGGGCAACGATTTCCTTCATGATTTCATTGGTGCCGGCGTAGATCCGCTGCACCCTTGAGTCCGCCCAGGCCCGTGCGATCGGGTATTCCCACATGTAGCCGTAGCCGCCGTGAAGTTGAACACACTCATCCATCACTTTGCACTGCAGGTCTGTGGTGAGCTGCTTCAGCATCGCCGCGGTGGGGATGTCGAGCTTCTTGTCCAGATGCAGCTCCAGGCACCGATCGGTGAACACCCGGGCAGCGGTAATTTCCGCCTTCATTTCCGCCATCTTGAAGCGGGTATTCTGAAACGCAATCACCGGCTTTCCGAAGGCGTTGCGCTCCTTGACGTAATCCAGGGTCCACTGCCAGGCGGCTTCGGCTGCGGCAACAGCACCCAGGGCCACCTGAAGGCGCTCGGCTGCCAGCTCCTGCATCAGCTGGAAAAAGCCCTGGCCTTCGCCCGGGCCGATCAGATTCTTCTCAGGTACTTTCACATCCTGGAAGAACAGCTCTGAGGTGTCCTGGGCCTTCATGCCCACCTTGTTCAGGTTCTGGCCTTTCTCGAAACCTTCCCACGCGGTTTCCACCATGAACAGGCTGATGCCTTTGGCGCCTTCCTTAGGATCGGTCTTGGCAACAACAATAACCACGTCAGCAAGCTGGCCGTTAGTGATGAAGGTCTTGGAACCGTTCAGCACGTAATGATCGCCGTTTTTCACCGCCGTCGTTTTCACGCCCTGCAGGTCCGAGCCGGCACCCGGCTCCGTCATGGCAATGGCGCCAATCATTTCGCCGCTGGCCAGTTTGGGCAGATAATGATTTTTCAGCTCGTCGGAGCCGTAGTTGAGCACGTAAGGTGCAACAATGTCAGAGTGCAGGCCCCAGCCTATGCCCGTCAAGCCGGCCCTGGCTACCTCTTCGATCAACACCGCGCTATACCGGAAATCCGCGCCAACACCGCCAAACTCTTCCGGCAGGCATGGGCAAAGGAAGCCCAGCTCACCAGCTTTCTGCCAGAGCTCGCGGCTAACCTGGCCGTCTTTCTCCCACTGATCATGGTAAGGCGTTGCCTCCTGCTCCAGGAACTTGCGGACAGAATCGCGAAAGCCTTCAAGGTCGGCGTCGAAGAGAGTGCGTGGAATCATGGTGAACCTCGGTGAATAACCTGTGTTGTGATTGTCGTTCACCAAGTCTCTGCCCGGAGCCCGGTTTGCTCAATGATGAAAAGCATCAATCGGGCTGGCCAAAACCATCGCTTAGAGCAGCCTCAGCCCTTGCGCTTGTCCTCGGCCCGGGCTTCGCCCCATCGGGGCATCAGGTCCTGGGGCAGGTTCAGATGATCAAGGATTCGGGCAACAATAAAATCCACCAGATCCTCGAGCGACTGGGGCTTGTGATAGAAGCCGGGGCTCGCCGGCATGATGACGGCACCCATGCGGGTCAGTTTCAGCATATTCTCCAGATGCACCTCGGAGAAAGGTGCCTCCCTGGGAACCAGAATGAGCGTGCGACGCTCTTTCAGCGCAACATCTCCGGCCCGCTCAATCAGGTTGTTACTGGCACCGGTAGCCAGGGCCGAGAGCGTTCCGGTACTACAGGGGCAGACCACCAGTGGCGCTTTCTCCCCGGAGCCGGAAGCCGGCGGTGCAAACCAGTCTTCCCGACCAAACACCAGAACCTGCCCCGGTTCAGCGCCCGAGTAGGCAGACAATGTTTCCTGCATCGCCGGCGGCGTTCCCGGCAGTTTCAGATCGGTTTCCGTGGCGATCACCACCTGCGCAGCCCGGCTGACCATCACATTCACCCGGCAGCCTGCTGAGACCAGGCACTGCAACAGGCGCAGGCCATACTGGGCACCGGACGCGCCAGTGAAGGCCAGGTTAACGGTCGTTGGCCGGTTATGGTCGTTGGTCATGAATATCGCCACTTGTCAGTCAGGGGGAGTCGCCGGTTGCGCCGGATCAGCCACGGATACGCTCAAGCTCGGCAATAAGTTTACCGTGAATACCACCAAAGCCGCCGTTGCTCATGATCACAATGTGGCAGGGGCTGGGAAGATCTTCCAGGGTGCGCGCCAGCAAATCTTCCACTGTAGCCTCCACCCGGTGTCGATCGGAACCGGCATTCAGCGCCTGCCAACCGGCAATCAGTTCGGGCAGCCACTCCATGTCATTCAGGTTCGCCCACAGAACCCGGTCCGCGATTTCCGCGCTGGGCAGCAGTGTCTGCTGGTGGACGCCCTGCTTCATGGTGTTCGAGCGCGGCTCAATCAATGCCAGGATAGGCTCATCACCCACCTGGTTGCGCAAGCCCTCAAGTGTGGTGGCAATGGCCGTGGGGTGGTGGGCAAAGTCGTCGTATACGCGCACCCCGTCTATGTCCGCCAGCAACTCCATCCGCCGTTTGACGCCGGAGAACCGGCACAGGGCGGCCACCGCATGGTCTGGGGTGACGCCCACGTGGCGGGCGGCAGCAATGGCAGCAAGAGCATTGCGGACGTTATGAAGACCGGTCTGATCCCACTTCAGCGTTGCCACCGGCTGTTCGTGGTGAATCACAAGAAACCGGCTGCCATCCTCCGATAGCAGCTCGGCCCGCCAGTCCGACATGCGCGGGGTCTCGCTGCCAATGGCGGTGTCCTGGACCGGGCTCCAACAGCCCAGTGCCAGGGCATTGTCCAGGTGGCCATCCACCGCGGGACGGATAATCAGGCCCTGGGAAGGGACGGTCCGGATCAAATGATGAAACTGCCGCTCGATGGCCTCGACGTTTTCAAAGATATCGGCGTGATCAAATTCCAGATTATTCAGGATCAGGGTATGGGGGCGGTAATGGACGAACTTGGAGCGCTTGTCGAAAAAGGCGCTGTCGTACTCGTCTGCTTCGATTACAAAAAAGTCGCTGTTGCCCAGACGCGCCGACACGGGAAAGTCCCGGGGAACACCGCCAACCAGGTATCCCGGTTCAAACCCGGCCTGATCCAGGATCCAGAGCAGCATGGACGTGGTTGTGGTCTTGCCGTGGGTACCGGCTACCGCCATGACCCAACGGTGCCTGAGCACCTCGCGGCTCAGCCACTCGGGCCCGGACATGTAGTCGATATTGCGGTTGAGCACCGCTTCGACTTCCGGATTGCCGCGGGACATGGCGTTACCGATGAGCACCAGGTCCGGTTTCGGCTCCAGGTGATCCGGGCTATACCCTTCCATCAGACTGATACCCTGAGCCTCCAGCTGGGTGCTCATGGGTGGATAAACACCCTGATCGGAGCCTGTCACCGTATGGCCGAGCTCCCGGGCCAGAACGGCCAGGCTGCCCATGAAAGTGCCACAGATTCCGAGGATATGAATGTGCATTCGGCAACTGCCCTCTGAGTTGAAACCCGACAAGCCTCCCGTATCCGCCCCACCCCGTCAAGAGCCACGCTATCCGCAATCCTGCCCATGAAAATTGCCGTCGATTGGCGTATCATCTGCGCCATTGTCGAACCAGCAGGAGGCTCCAGCCCGAGATGGCCATCAAGAATGCATTCTACGCTCAGTCCGGCGGTGTCACCGCCGTCATCAATGCCAGTGCCTGTGGCGTCATCCAGACCGCCCGCAAGCATCCGGACAAAATCGGCAAGGTGTTTGCCGGACGCAACGGCATTATCGGGGCGCTGAAGGAAGAACTGATTGATACCAGCCTCGAGAGCGACGATGCCATCCAGGCGCTGATTCATACCCCGGGCGGCGCCTTCGGCTCCTGCCGTCACAAGCTCAAGAACATTTCCGAGAACCGGCGCGAGTACGAACGCCTTATCGAGGTGTTCCGGGCCCACGACATTGGCTACTTCTTCTACAACGGCGGTGGGGATTCACAGGACACCGCCTACAAGGTTTCCCAGATCGCCGACAAGATGGGCTACCCAATTACCTGCATCGGCGTGCCCAAGACCGTGGACAACGATCTGCCGTTCACCGACTGCTGCCCGGGCTTCGGGTCGGTTGCCAAATACATTGCCACGTCCACCCTGGAAGCCAGCCTGGACATCAAGTCCATGTGCGAAACGTCCACCAAGGTGTTCATCCTGGAAGTAATGGGTCGCCACGCCGGCTGGATTGCCGCATCCGGCGGCCTGGCAGGACAGGGCGAGGGCGAACCGCCCCACGTCATCCTGTTCCCGGAAATCCCTTTTAATCGCGACGCGTTCCTTGAGCGCGTGGATCATTGCGTGAAAGAGTATGGCTACTGTGTAGTCGTGGCCTCCGAAGGTGCCCAGTACGAAGATGGTCGCTTCCTGGCGGACGCCGGAGCCAAGGACGCGTTTGGCCACACCCAGCTGGGCGGTGTTGCTCCGGCCCTGGCCAATATGGTCAAGCAGGCCCTGGGCCACAAATACCACTGGGCCGTTGCCGACTACCTCCAGCGCAGTGCCCGCCACATTGCCTCCGCCACCGACGTGGAGCAGGCCTATGCGGTTGGCAAGGCCGCCGTGGAAATGGCACTTGAGGGAAAGCAGGCTCTGATGCCCACGATCGTCCGCGAACAGGGCAAACCTTACGTCTGGAAGATCGGTGAGGCCCCGCTGAGCGAAGTGGCAAACCAGGAGAAAAAGATGCCGATCCACTTCATCACCGACGATGGCTTTGGTATCACCCAGGACTGCCGGGACTACCTGGAACCTCTGATTGCCGGTGAGAGTTTCCCGCCATTCGATAACGGCCTGCCGCGTGTTGCCAAACTCCAGAACACGCTGACCGAGAAGAAACTGAAGACCGAGTTCCAGCTGTAACCGAACGAACAGCGTACCGGAAAGCAAAAAAAGCCTGACAGAGTAGCTCTGTCAGGCTTTTTCATTGTTCAGACACTAAACGCAGATGGTTAGCGGGCCAGCTCCGATTGCTGGTCGCGCATGTAGGCGTAGAACTGATCAAACCCACCCACGTATTGGTTGCCCACCAGGATCTGCGGCACGGTATAAACCGGCCGGCCAATCTTGTCCGCGATATCCTGCTTGCTCATGCCCTTCTCGATCATATCGACCCAGACGTAGGGAATGTTCCTGGCCTCACACAGGCGCTTTGCCTGAACGCAGAAACCACAACTCGAGCGGCCATAAATCGTGACCTGCTCCATAAACACCTCCCTAAAGTCTCTGGCTGTATGTTTCGGGACTGAAATCCTATGGCTGAATGATGGCACGGCGCACGCTAATTTAAAATTGATGCTTTGAATCGCCACCATAGTAGCCGCCCATCATGTCCTCAGGCGACCGAGCTCCCGCTCCAGAACCTGCACTTCATTGTCCAGGGCCTGACCACTGCCTTTGACGCGACCAGCAAGTTCCCGGAGATCGTTGGCGGCGTCACCGATATGAGTGAGGTTGCGATTGATTTCCTCGCTCACCGAGCTTTGCTCTTCCGCTGCGGTCGCCACCTGGGTCACGTGTTCGACAATGGTTCCGATCCGCTCGACAACCGTGGCCAGGGAATGGGCCGCCTCCTGGGTGCCATCCACCGCCGAGGTGGCGCGATCAACACCGCTCTGGATCACCGAAACCGCCCCGTTCACATCCTGCTTGAGACCGTCGATCATGGTGCTGATTTCATCGGTGGATTCCCGCGTCCGGGAGGCAAGGGTTCGGACCTCATCGGCGACAACGGCAAAGCCGCGCCCCTGCTCACCGGCCCTTGCCGCCTCGATGGCGGCGTTAAGCGCCAGCAGGTTGGTCTGTTCTGCGACGCCACGGATGACATCCAGGATCCGGTTGATGTCCTCACTGCGATTGGCCACCTGGCCGATCGCAGTGCTGGCCTCGCCCATATCATTGGCCACCGCGCTCACGCCGTTGACTGCGGACGACAAGGTGTCCTGGGTAAAGCGGATGCCGTCCTGGGCCATCCGGGCGTTGTCCGCCGCCTCGCCGGCAAATCCCGCGACCTCACCGGCAGCGACAGACATTTCGTTCATGGCGGTCACCACGCTGTCGATGTCCTGATGTTGCCTGCCGGTCTGCTCATCAGTCTCAACCGCAATACTTCCGACATCCCTGGCCTGTTCGCGGACCTTGGCGTTTACATCCTTCAGGTCGTTGATCATCTCTCTCAGCCTCGCCAGGAAGGCATTGAATCCGCCAGCCAGCTCGATCAGCTCGGCGTGGGTGTCGATTTCCAGCTCACGGGTGAGGTCCCCCTCGGCACTGGCCAGGTTCTTCATGCGATCCCGGATCTCATCCAGCGGGCGGGTCACCGAGCGGACCAGGAGAACAAGGGCAACAACAGCGAGAACCACGACACCGATGCCTACCAGGGTCTGGCGGGTCGCGGTCGTGGCCACTTCGTCTGACAGCAGGCCCGTGATTTCGGAAACGCTGGCAAGCGCGGCATCTCTTGGCAGTTCAATCAACAACGACCACTCGGCATCGGGCAGGCTGATTTCGACGGGATAGGCCACGGCCAGGGTCTGGCCGTCATCGAAGGTCCCCTCACCCTGATGCAGTCCTGAGAAGGTATCGCCATGCTCCGGCAAAGCTTCCGGGAGGGGCCGACCAAGATGAGCCTCATAATGACTGGATGCCGCGATAAGACCCTGCTCGCTGATCAGCGTGACCCGGGACTTGCCGTCAAACAGTTCCTTGCTGACACCGGAAATGGTTCTTTGCAGTGTCGAGAGATTGATATCGACGCCCACCACGCCGGCGAATGCTCCGTCGTCCAGAATCGGCACCACCAGGCTGGTCATCAGCTCGGAATAGCCCTCACTGATTTCGTAATCATAGGGCTCCATGATGCAGGGTGCCCTGGTGTCCCGCGAGCACAGATACCACTCGGCTTCCCGAATCCCGAATTCGTTCAGGCTATCCAGATACTTCGTAGCCGGGTCCTCGGTGCGGCTAAAGTGAACCTTGCCCTCCGGATCCCGGTAGTAATAGATTTCCAGGGTACCCTCGTCACTGCTGTGCTCCTCAACACCACCGGTGAAATAGCGATCCTGCCCGTCATAGCCATCCGGCTCGAACTGGGCGTATATTGAACTCAGACTTTTCTGCTCCTCAAGCACGGCGCCAACAGTCTCCTGCAGGGCCGTCCTGCTGATTCGACCGGAACTGTCGGACTGAATATTGCGGGTAATGACATTGCGGACGACTTCCGGGGTCCGAAAGGCAGTTGCAAACTGACCACTGACTAGCTCGCCGAACTTGCCAGCGGTTGCGCTGAGCTGATCCATTACAATGCCCTGCACCGTATCCCGGGTCTCGACACTCAACCTCTTCTCCATGGCTCCGAGAGACAGCTGGGCAGTCACCACGATACTGATGCCCATTATCAGAAGCAGGGACACAACGAGGGCGTAGAGCTTGAAGCGGAGCGATAACTGTTTCATGGTGAAGGCGGACCTGCGGGGAGTTGGAGGTTCAATCTATTTTAGAGCACGGAGGGGCCGGTGGCCTACCTGACGCTATTTCTGACCGCGTTCGCCGCTGCCACGCTGCTGCCCGCTTACTCGGAAGTTCTGCTGGGCACGCTGATAACACAGGGTTACTCCTGGTGGTGGCTGTGGTTCTGGGCCACACTGGGTAACACGCTGGGCTCGGTCGTTAATGGAGTTATCGGCCGGCAGGTAGATCGCTTTAAACATAAACGCTGGTTTCCGATCAGCGAGATGCAATTGCACAAGGCGAGGAACCGCTTTAACCGATATGGCCAATGGTCTCTGCTGATGGGCTGGCTGCCTCTGGGCGGCGACGCGCTGACCCTGGTTGGCGGGATCATGCGCGTGCCGTGGCTCAATTTTGTGATACTGGTAGGAATTGGCAAGGGTGCCCGCTACGCCTTTGTGCTCTGGCTCGTCGCGGAGGCGTCCGGTGCATCGTCACCTTCACCGTAGAGGTATTTTCGAAGCAGCGGCTCGCCGTTAAATTCGGAATTCAGAACCGCAACGAAGGTGTAGACCCCGATCAGTTTACGGTTAAGGAACACGAACTCCTTCGGGGGCACCCGGAAATAGCGACTGATCGCCGACCGGGCCGCCTGACGCGCCACCCGGGACGGCAGTTCACTCTGTTTCCAACGATACTGGCCGTGGCTGTTCACTGCATAGTCCGGCCAGGAATCCTTGTCGCTGGAAAGCGGTTCAAGCACCGACATACAGACCTGGCCAAACTTCTCCAGTACCTCCTCCGGCCATTCGGTGCTCATGAAACGCAGCTTCACGCCACCATCGATTACCGCATCGAGATCGTTCTCGTAGGATGCCCTGATCATCTGGATGACCGGTTTGAGAAACTCGTCCGAGTAGGACTGCACGGCGCCGAAATCGAGGAGGACGATACGGTCGTACCCCGGGTCATCCCCTTTCTCCCCGGCAATCCGGATGCGGTAGTTGCCGAAGTTAGGATCGGTCTGTATTTCGCCCCAGATGAACAACTCCCGGAAAAACAGCTCCAGGGCGGCCTTGCCAAGGGCACTGCGACGTTCCAGCGGGAGGTCCCTCACCGACTGGGAACTGACCGAATGCCCGTGTTCGTAGGTTGAACAAATAACGTGCTCGGTTGAAAACTCCGGCAGGACCCTGGGCACAATGAACCTCGGATCCGATGCCAGCATGTTGCGGAATTTCTCGGTGGTCTTCGCCTCAAGGCGATAGTCCACCTCCCGATGCATCATCTGCCGGACTTCCTCCAGCCAGTCATTGAACTCGGGGCCAAAACTGACCAGCCTGGCCACTCGCAGCAACTGGGCGACAGCATTCAGGTCGCTGTCTACCGCGTCGGCAACGCCCGGGTATTGCACCTTCAGCACCAGCTCCAGGCCGTCACTGCGGCGCCAGGCCCGGTGGACCTGCCCCAGCGACGCAGCGCCAATAGGCTCGGGCTCTACATCCAGTTGCGCCAGACGCTCCGCGCCCAGCTCGTCTTTCAGCACACGCTCGATAGCCGGCCATTCCAGAGAAGTGGTCTGATCTTCCAGGGTGTGGAGCGCTTCGGTGACTTCCTCGGGCAAAAAATGCTCGCCGTACAGAGCCATAACCTGGCCAATCTTGACCACGCTGCCCTTTAACTTGCCCAGTTCATCCACCAGGAACCGGGCCTGGCTCGAAAGCATGGCGCGGTGACGTTTTTCCCGGTTTTCCCGAGTGCTGAACCAGTTGGTTGCCATGTGTGAAGCCATACGGGTACCGGCAAACAACCCGGCACGGGTCAGACTCAGCCTGCGCTCGAAACTGCCTGTCTTGATGCGGGAAACCGAATTTCCTGAACGTCTGGAAGACATAGTGACCTGTTCGGATCAGAGAATTTCACCACGTTTGGCGGCTTACACCATTATACGGATAGTCAGGGGAGCTGACCTAACCGAGTCGACCGGCCTGCCGCGGCCACGGGGCCAATGCGCCAGCCCCGTTGCCGGTTTACACCTGCACAACCGGATCGTTTACGTTTCGACACAGTTTCCGCCGGGAAACCGGTCTAGTATTTCTAGATACGTAAGGTCCAACAACGACTATCACAACAACAAGATCTGAAAATGCCGCAAACAGCAAGAAAAACGCCGGATACGGAGCTGTCGCAGTTCCGGGTCAAGGGCGAGATTCCTGTCCCGATCCTGATCAACTGGCTGACTGCTGTTGCCGTACCCCTGCTCTGTTTCTTTGCCTGGCGCTCCAGCCTGCAGAACGACCCGATCACGCCGCCACTACTGGTTGGCTTCGCCGTTCTTCTTGCCGTCAACTCTGTGAGCTACCTGCTCTTCGGTAACAAGACCCTGCAGCGTCGCGGCTTCATAACCCTGATTACGGTGCTGTTCACCTACCTGGCTATCAACGCGGTAGAGGACGGTTCCGCCATTATCTGGTTGTTTGCCTACCCGCCCATCATTTTCTACATCAGCGAATCCCGGGTTGGGGTGCTCGCCTGCTGTGGCGGGTTCGCCGCCGTCATCTTCCTGTTCAGCCCACTGGGGGATTTCCTGTTCGATCCGCCGCACAGCACCAGTTTCAGAATCACCATGATAGCGGTGCTGGGTTTTGAAATGGTCACCTGTTACATCCTTGACCAGAGCCGTCGACGCAGCAAGCTGGGGTTGCTGAAGCTGGCCGCGGAATTCGAGTATGCCGCCAAGCACGATGCCCTGACCGGCCTGGCCAATCGCCGCGAAGCGCTTGAGCAACTGGACATCGAGTATCAGCGCTATCTTCGCAATGCCCGGCCCTTTTCGGTGCTGCTGATGGACATTGACCTGTTCAAGAGCGTTAACGACAACTATGGGCACCATGTGGGTGACGAATTGATCATTCTGGTGGCCAGGACCCTTCGGGAACAATGCCGCAAAGTTGATACGCTGGCCCGATGGGGCGGTGAGGAGTACCTGGTTCTGCTGCCCGAAACCAATACCGGGGAGGCGCTGGCATCCGCAAACCGGATCCGTGAAGCTTTTGCCGCCAGATCCGTAAGCACGGAGAAGGGCCCGATTCAGGCAACCATCAGTGTGGGGGTGGCGTCGATCCGTGGCTCGGAATCCATCGATCGCCTGCTGCAGCGGTCAGACGAAGCCCTGTATCGGGCGAAATCCGAGGGACGTAACCGCGCATGCGGTTACGAGAATGAAGCCGCGGCCTGAGCTACCAGCCCTCGCGGAAATCGACATCGTGGTGGGCCAGGCCACTGACCAGCTGCTGCGACAACCGCTGCTGCACGTCAGCCAGTGTCACACCGGGAACAAAGTCGCGAACCTGACACATGGCCATTCCGGCATAGCCGCAGGGGTTTATGCGCTGAAAAGGCTCCATGTCCATATCCACATTCAGCGCCAGGCCATGAAAGGAACAACCCCGGCGAACCCTCAGTCCGAGCGAGGCAATCTTGGCGTCGCCCACGTAAACGCCCGGGGCGTCCGGTCTCGGAGCGGCCTCAACGCCCAATTCTGCAAGCGTGCGGACGATGGCCTGTTCGATCTCGTCCACCAGAGAACGTACACCAAGTTTTTTGCGAGTCAGATTGATCATCAGGTAAATCACGAGCTGGCCGGGACCGTGGTAGGTCACCTGCCCGCCCCGATCCACCGGGATCACCGGGATGTCGCCCGGGGCAAGAATATGTTCGGCCTTCCCCGCCTGGCCCTGGGTATAAACCCGCGGATGCTGCAAACACCAGAGTTCATCCGCCACACTGTCATCGCGGTCGGCGGTGAAGGCCTTCATGGCCTCCCAGGTTTCCAGATAGGGCTGCGCACCCAGGGATCGGACAATCAGGTCAGGCATCGGGCTCAGAGCACCATGTGTACGCGGCCACTGGCCTTGAGATCCTCGAACAGGGCCTTCAGCTGCGCCTCACCCGTGGCCACAATCTTCAGTTGAACCGAGGAAAAACGGCCTTTGCTGCTGTCGTTAACGGTGATGTCGGTCTCGCTGATTCCGGGGGCATGCTGCTCCACAACCTCGACCACGAACTCGGTGAAATCCGGGGCCGCATTGCCAATCACCTTGATCACATAGTCGCAAGGAAACTCAATTTTTGGTGCTTTCGGCTCACTCATGCCGTTTTACTCCCCGGGATCAACATCACCTTACTGAAATAACTGAATGAAAAAGAGCTTGATGGCGTCCCAGATGCGTTTGAAAAAGCCACCTTCGGGAACCTCGGTCAGGGCCAACACCGGCTGATCAACCAGTACCTCGCCGTTATAGGAGACCTTCACCCGTCCCAGCTCGTCCCCAACTTTAATGGGTGCCTTAATCACAGAATCAAGGTCGACCGTCGATTCCAGATCGTTTCGTGAACCCCGTGGAATGGTCACGTAGACATCCTCAGTCATGCCAACGGAGAGCTGATCAGCCTGACCGCCCCAGACACGGGCTTCGATGAGCTCCTGGCCTGACCGGAACAGGCGTTCGCTCTCATAGTAGCGGAAGCCGTAGTTCAGCATTTTCTGGATTTCCTGGGCCCGTGCTTCTGAACTGTTGGTGCCCATAACCACGGCAATAAAACGGGTGTCGTTGCGTTTGGCAGAGGCAACAAGGCAATAACCCGCCTCCTCGGTATGGCCTGTTTTCAGGCCGTCGACGCTATCATCGCGCCAGAGCAGACTGTTCCGGTTCGGCTGGCGAATGTTGTTGTAGGTGAAATGTTTTTCAGCGTAGAGCGGATAGTTCTCCGGGTAATCGTTGATGATCGCGCGGGCCAGCATCGCCAGGTCATAGGCTGTTGAGAAATGCTCCGGCGAGGGCAGGCCGGTCGCGTTCACGAAATTGGTGTCTTTCATTCCCAGCAGTTGGGCCTGCTGGTTCATGATGTCAACGAAGGCTCCTTCACTGCCTGCAACGAATTCCGCCAGGGCAACAGACGCGTCGTTGCCCGACTGAATGATGACCCCCCTGAGCAGATCTTCGACCGAAACCTGGGTGCCTTCCCGAACGAAGGTGCGCGAACCTTCGGTCTTCCAGGCATTGACGCTGATGGGAACCATGTCGGACATGGCAATGCGGCCCTCATCAAGCTCACGCTCGACAATATAGGCCGTCATCATTTTGGTCAGACTGGCCGGAGGCAAACGCTCGTGGCTATTCTCCTCCATGATGATCCGTCCGCTCTTGGGATCCATCAACACGTAGGAGCTGCCGGCAATCTGCGGCGGCGACGGAATCAGCACCGACTGGGACATTGCCTTGCCTGTCAGGGCAAGCATCAGCACAAGGACAACGGAGAGAGTTCGAAAAGCAGAGTTTAAGGCCATGGGTCCATTCATTCGTCGTTAAGTGTATTTTTTTAAATATGTCGTGTTCGGCTTATTCAGTGCGTATCGGTCAGCAGGATGGACTGATCGAAACCACGGGCTTCCAGCAGGCTTTGGGTACGCCTGGCGCTGTCTTCGTCATTGAAGGGGCCCACCTGGACCCGATGGAAGCGCCCCGCGGAGGTATCCACTGCCCGAACGCGCATCGGATTCTCCAGCACCGCCCTCACCTGGCTGAGCAGTTTTTCAGCCGGATCCCGGCTGCTGAAGGACCCCAGCTGCACAAACAATGACCGGTTGGTCATGGCCATGTCGCCGCTTGCCTCCACCCGGCTTTCAGCGTATCCGGCCGGATCTCCCGGGGAATAAGGCTCGCCGGCAATGAACATGGCGCCATCCGGCCTGACGGTGATGGCAGCCACCTCTACACGGGCCGTGCCCCTGGCCTGGTACCCCAGCTTCTTGGCAGCGGCGTATGACAGGTCGATGATCCTGTCGCTGTGAAAGGGACCGCGGTCGTTGACACGGACAATCACCGAGCGACCGTTATCAAGGTTCGTTACACGTGCATAGCCGGGGATTCGCAGGGATTTGTGCGCGGCGGACATGGTGTACATGTTAAAGGTTTCGCCGTTGGAGGTCTTGTGGCCATGAAATTTCTCGCCGTACCAGCTCGCCGTACCCCGTGCGACATAACCGTCGTTGCTGTCGAGCACGTGGTATTGCTTGCCCCAGACCTGGTAGGGCGATTTGTTGCCCGCCCTCCTGGGGGCCTCGTAAACCGGAACCGCATCGTCAAGACCGGACACATCGAAGTTACCCGAAGGGGCCCTGTCAGTTGCCAGGGTATAGCGGGACGAATGGTCCGTTTCCGGGGCCGACGCGCAGCCGCTGAGTATCAGCGACACAACCACCGACAGCAGGAGGGAGAATGAGGGCTTGCAGTTCACTGTCCGGAATTCCTCTTGACTACACTGGCCACCGATATCAGGTTCCCGGTGGTCCAGCCTCCATTGTAACGGGTTCTCCGACGGAATCACCATTACCCTGTGGCCATGGTTTGATTGACCGAATCAGGCGCCAATCATTCGCCGATGGGTATGAATCGACATCAAAACACCAAAGGCTGCCATCAGGGTGACCCCCGATGTCCCACCGTAGCTGATCAGGGGCAATGGCACACCAACGATTGGCAAAAGTCCACTTACCATCCCGACATTTACGAAGATGTAGATGAAGAACGTCATGGTGAGCGCACCCGCGAGAAGGCGGCTGAATGAATCCTGGGCCGTCGCGGCAATATACAGACACCGCAATATGATCAGGAAATACACCGTCATCAGGATCAGCATGCCCACGAACCCGAACTCTTCAGCCAGCACTGCGACGATGAAGTCGGTATGGCTCTCTGGCAGAAACTCCAGGTGCGACTGGGTTCCCTGAAGCCAGCCCTTGCCATCCACGCCACCGGAACCGATGGCGGTCTTGGACTGGATGATGTTCCAGCCGGCGCCAAGGGGGTCACTCTGAGGGTCCAGAAGCGTCAATACACGCTGTTTCTGGTATTCCCTCATGACGAAGAACCACATCAGCGGGGCCGAAACGGACACCATGGCCACGAACGCCGTGATCAGTTTCCAGCTGATGCCCGCAAAAAACACCACGAAGATACCGGCCATGCCGACCAGCAGCGAGGTCCCCAGGTCCGGCTGCTGCATGATCATGACCATGGGCACCAGAACGATCGCCAGCCCGACGGTCACATGCCGGAATCTGGGCGGCAGGAAATGCCTGGACAGATACCAGGCCGCCATCATGGGAACCACCAGCTTCATCAATTCCGATGGCTGGAAACGCGGAAGTCCCGGAATAGCCAGCCATCGTTGCGCACCCTTGGCACCAACGCCCACCAGCAGAACCGCAATCAGGGCCACAATACCGGCGCCGTAGAGCCACGGCGCCCAACGGCGAAACACCGAGGGATCCAGCTGGGCAAATACCAGCATCACGACAAACGCCACGCCCAGCCGGATGCCCTGGGCCTTGACGACCTCAAGGTTCCGATCGGCACCGCTGTAGAGTACGAACAGCCCGCCGGAAACCAGCAGGAGTAACAGCAGCAACAGGATTGGATCCAGATGCAGCGCTGTCCAGATGCTCCGGTGCCGGCCAAGAGGGTTGCTTGCGGTTGAATCCAGTAACGCCTTGAACGCCATCAGTCAGCCACCTCGCCGACACCACTGACCAATGCGCTATCCCCCTGGCCATAATCCAGCAACCAGGAGTCAAACAGCGCCCGCGCGACCGGTGCCGCGGTGCCACTGCCGCTGCCGCCGTTCTCGACAATAACGGCGACGGCAATTTTCGGGTTATCTACCGGCGCAAAACCCACGAAAAGCGCATGATCCCGAAGCCGCTCGCGGATTTCTTCCTCATCGTATTCTTCATCCTCGGCCAGACTGAAGACCTGGGCAGTTCCTGTCTTGCCTGCCATCTTGTAGGGGGCACCACGGCCAGCACCCCGGGCAGTGCCCTTCGCTCCGTGCATGACTTCAACCATGGTTTCCACCACATACTCCCAGTCGTCCGGGTTCTTCAACTTGAGCGGCTCGTGGGTTTCGGCGGGTAGGAACTCCTCGACCGGGCGATCCCCCTTGATATCTTTCAGTAACCTCGGCTCGACCCACTCGCCTCGATTGGCGATTAGGGCGGTCGCTGTCGCCAGTTGCAACGGTGTTGCCAACATGAAGCCCTGGCCGATACCCAGGTTCACGGAATCTCCCGGATACCAGGGTTCATTGCGCACTGCCCTTTTCCAGTCTCTGGAAGGAAGCAAGCCGCTCAGGGCCCCGGAGACATCAAGCGTCGCGTCTTCCCCGAAGCCAAAATGAGACAGGTAGCTGTGCATGGTATCCACGCCCATTTCGACCGCCGCCTCGTAGAAGTAGACGTCACAGGATTCGGCCACAGCGTCCTTGAGATCAACCCAGCCGTGCCCCGTCCGCTTCCAGTCGCGCCAGACCCGGCCACCCTGATTCAGTCGGAAATGCCCCGGATCCCAGATGGTGTAATCCCGGGTGGTCGCGCCACTGTCGAGGGCGGCGACCGCAAGCATGGGCTTGAGGGTTGAGCCTGGCGGGTACTGACCGCGCAAGGCACGATTAAACAGGGGCTTGTCTTTGCTGTCGCTCAATTCCCGATAATCGTTGACGCTGATACCGGTGACGAATTTGTTGGCATCAAACCCCGGCACGCTGGCCAGCGCGAGAATGCCGCCGGTATCCGGTTCTATGGCAATGATGGCGCCCCGACGACCATCAAGAAGCTCGTGGGCACGCTGTTGCAGCCTGAGATCCAGATGCAGCTGCAGATCCTCCCCGGGAACCGGGTTCTCACGTTCCAGAACCCTGAGAGTCCGGCCACGGGCATTGGTTTCTACATGCTGGTAGCCGACCTGGCCGTGGAGGATTTCCTCGTAGAACCGCTCAATGCCCGACTTGCCGATGTAGTTGGTGCCTGCGTAGTTGACCGGATCGATCCTCTGCAACTCATCCCGATTGATACGCCCGACAAATCCCAGGGCATGGGCCGTCAGCTCACTGTTGGGGTAATACCGTACCAGCTCAGCCTTGACCTCGACGCCCGGTAGCTCGTGGCGATGCACGGCGAGGCGTGCCATCTCCTGCTCATTCAGGTCATAGCGAAGGGGGATTTCCTGGAAGGGTCGGCGGGGCTCCTGAAGCCGACGCTGAAACCGTTCGCGGTCTTCCTCAGAGATCTCCAGGATCGCGTCAAGCTGCGCCAGGGTATCGTCCATGCCCTGTACCCGCTCGGGCACAAGCGTCACACTGAAAACGGGGCGGTTCTCCGCCAGCAGGGTGTTATTGCGGTCGTATACCAGCCCCCGGGGAGGAGGCACGGACTGGACCTGGACGCGATTCTTGTCTGAGAGCGTGGTGTATATCTCATGTTCCACGACCTGAAGCTGGTACATCCGGGCAATCAGGCCACCGATAGCGAGCATGACAAGCACCAGCATGACCAGGCTCCGCCGCTGGAACAGCCGGCGTTCCGCTGCCGTATCCTTGAACTCACCCCATGGCATAACGTCCCCCTAGGCCCGGTGATACGGGTGATTGCGGGTGATCGACCAGGCCCGGTAGAGCTGCTCTGCCAGAACAATACGGACCAGGGGATGAGGCAGGGTCAGGGGCGACAGCGACCATTGCTGGTCGGCCCGTTTGCGGCAATCGTCGGCGAGGCCATCCGGGCCGCCCACCAGAAAGCTGACGTCCCGGCCATCCTGTTGCCAGTTCTCCAGCTGCGCCGCAAGCTTTTCGGTCGACCACGGCCGCCCACCAACCTCCAGCGCGATGACCCGGTCTTTCGCCCCGGTGGCCGCCAGAATGGCGTCACTTTCTCGCTGCATCAGCCTGGGGATATCGGGATTCTTGCCCCGATGGGCGACGGGGATTTCAACCAGTTCCACGGGTAGCTCCGGCGGCATGCGGCGGGCGTAATCTCCGAATCCGGTACTGACCCAGTCGGGCATTTTCTGCCCCACACAGATCAGGCGTAACCGCATGATTATTCGCTGCCCGCAACACCAAGATCCGGAGCATCACGCCAGAAGCGCTCCAGATCGTAAAATTCTCGTGTGGCAGGCATCATGACGTGAACAACCACATCGCCCAGATCCACGAGAATCCAGTCGCTGACGCCGGCACCTTCAACATTGCTCGCGCGCACGCCCTTCTCCTTCGCTTCGACCACGACGGAGTCTGCCAGGGATTTTACATGTCGGTTGGACGTTCCGGATGCCAGAACCATGAAGTCGGTGACACTGGTGCGGTCACGGACATCGATTACGCTGATGTCCTGTGCTTTCACATCTTCAAGCGCATTAATTACCAGATCTTTCAGTTGCTCTGCCTGCATAATCACCCTGTTGGACGGGCGTTTGCCGGTATGGCCGCCCGAAATGTCATATTCAGACGCGATTGTAGCACTAAAAGTTCCCGTCAGGGCATGCTCCATAGAGCCCCTGGCGGCGAATTTCTGTCCAGACCGAGTCAGGCACCAGATAGCGTGGCGAACGGCCGTCACCGATACGCTCCCGAATACCGGTCGCGGAAACATCCAGCAAGGGTGGATCCAGCTCGAGAACGCAGCCGCAGGGGCTGTCATGCAGGGCCTCCGGGCTTTCCACACCACGCTCTGCCAGTAATCGGGCCGGTTCGGAGGATGGGTCCAATGCCGGGCCCGGCCGACGGACCACAACCACATGCGCCAGACCCGGAATCTGCTGCCATTCCCGCCAGCGATCGAAGCCAGCAAATGCGTCCGTGCCAACCACCATCACCAGGGGTTCATCCGGGCCAAGCTCGGCCCGGAGTTGGCGAAGGGTATCGGCGGTGTAGGACGCTCCTTCCCGTGAGAGCTCACGGTCGTCAATCCGCAACTGGGGCTCACCGGCCACTGCCAGCCTCAACAACTCCAGGCGCTGACTGGAAGACGCCCCGGTTTGCCCCCGGTGCGGCGGAATATGACAGGGCACCAGGCTGACGTAATCCACGCCAAGACGATCGCTGATTTCCAGCGAAAGCCTGAGATGGCCATGATGCACCGGGTCGAAGGTCCCCCCATAAATGACATGCATGGGCATCAGGTCCGGATGTGCCCGTCACCGAAGACCACGTATTTCTGGGATGTGAGGCCTTCCAGCCCCACCGGTCCCCGGGCGTGGATCTTGTCAGTGGAGATGCCGATTTCGGCCCCCAGACCATACTCGAACCCATCGGCGAAGCGCGTGGAGGCATTGACCATCACCGAACTGGAATCCACCTCCGTGATGAAGCGCCGTGCCCGCGTGTAGTTCTCAGTAATGATGCTGTCGGTATGCTGGGAGCTGTAGCGGTTGATATGGGCAATGGCGCCTTCCAGGCCGTCAACCACACGCACTGCCAGGACCGGAGCCAGATATTCGGCTTCCCAGTCTGCCTCGGTAGCTTCTACCACGCCTTCGACGATGGCCCGTGTCCGCTCGCAGCCCCGCAATTCCACGCCTTTTTCAACAAAAGCCTGGGCCAGCAGAGGCAGGATATCCTCGGCGATTTCTGCATCCACCAATAGGGTTTCCATGGTGTTGCAGGTTCCGTACCGGTGGGTTTTGGCGTTGATCGCCACCTTCAGCGCCTTTTCCGGATCGGCATGGCTATCGATGTAGACATGGCAGACGCCATCAAGGTGTTTGATAACAGGCACCCGGGCATCGCGGCTGATGCGCTCGATCAGCCCCTTGCCGCCCCTGGGCACAATCACATCAACGTAGTCCGGCATGGTGATCAACTCTCCGACCGCAGCGCGGTCCGTTGTCTTGATCACCTGCACCGCATTCTCGGGCAGTCCCGCTTTCGCGAGCCCCACGGAAAGACAGCGGGCAATGGCCTGGTTGGAATGAATGGACTCTGAGCCGCCCCGGAGAATGGTCGCATTGCCCGACTTGAGGCACAGACTCGCAGCCTCGACCGTCACGTTGGGACGGGACTCGTAAATAATACCGATGACGCCCAGCGGAACACGCATCTTGCCCACCTGGATACCGGAGGGCCGGTAGTTCATGTCGGTGATGGCACCGATCGGGTCTGGCAGGGAGGCCACCTGGCGCAGGCCCTCAATCATGGTATCGATTCGCTGGGGTGTCAGCTCCAGCCGGTCAAGCATCGCCGCATCCAGGCCATTTTCCCGGCCCATCTGCAGATCCTTGCCATTGGCGAGGGCCAGCTCTTCCCGGGCTGCATCCAGGGCCTCGGCCGTCGCCAGGAGCGCCTGATTACGCACGGCGGTGGTCGAACGAGCCACTCCGGTTGCCGCTGCACGGGCCTGCTGCCCAACCTCAGCCATGTACGCTGCAATATCCATTCAAATACCTTTCTGTTTTCAAGCGGAATCAGGAATCAGGGCCTAACTTTACCTTTCCCGTTTCAAGTACGCATCCCAAACAGATATTATACCGCTGCGATATGCCATACTCGGACCTATAAAGGTTCCCCGGGGACGGTTTTTCAAGGGAGTTCGGGAAAAGGAAGGACACCATGGCCCAGATGGCCGAAAAATTCCTGTTGAGCAAGTTGTCGCGAGCGGGCTTCGTGGCCCTGATCGCCATTGCGACCCTTTGCGCCGTGCTGGGCGAACCCATGGTTGCCGCAGCCGCGGCTGCCGCGGCAGGTGTTGTCATTGCCGGAAAGACGTTCCACCCCAACCGGGTCCACCAGCCCTGGCCGAGAATCCAGCAGGCTTTCTTTGTCGTGCTTCTGCTGATACTGCTGGCCAGTTTCTGGACCGGCCCATGGATCCTGAGCCACTGGCTTTACGCGCTGCCTTTGGTTGCTTTCGCCCTGGTTCCGCCAGCGGCCGCAGCCGTGGTAACACTGATCATCGCTGTACTGGCAATGATCGCGACACAATGGGCGGTAGGCCTTGCCGACCGCCACCAGATGATCAGCGCCTTTCTTCTTACCCTGCTGCTTTCGGCGTTGCTGGTCTTCCTGCGGGATTACAAGACCCGTCAACTCGCGCCGTTGCGCCGTACCGACGAGCTGACCCAGGCAGCCAGCCGGGAATACCTGTCTGCCGACCTGCACAAGGAAATCCAGCGCAGTGAGCGGGAGGGCACCGATATGTCGATTATCATGATCGGGCTGGACACCCATTTGAGCGATGACGAACCGGATGAGGACATCCGCTCGATTCTTCCCCGCATTGGTCGCTACCTGCATTCCCAGATCCGTGATTTCGACACCTACTACCGGGTCGCGGACCTGCAGTTTCTGGTGATCCTGCCGGGCATTTCCACCAGCGACGCGATCGCCCGCGCCGAGACGATCCGCAAGGGCCTGGCAACGCTTCTGGAATCCCACGGTATGAACCTGACCGTCAGCACCGGTATCGCCGGCCTGAATATCGGTGACGATGCCAACAGTCTGCAGCAGAGTGCCGCGAATGCCCTGCGCCGGGCCCAGCAGCAGGGAGGCAACCGAAGCCAGGCCTACAGTTCATGGTCGCAGCCGGCACAACCAAGCCAGCCTCGGGCAGAGGGGCCAGTGGCATGACAGAGACCCGACTGAGAACCTGGACACATGCCTTTGGCTACGGCATCGCCTGCCTGTTCATTTTCACCCTGGCGATGCAGAACCTCCGCTATGGTTTCTACGAACTCTTTTACCTGGCCTCAGGGATGGCTGTTCTGACCCTCGCGGGTGCCGTTTACACCATCATTTGCCGCCGGCACCAGCTGTCGGCCCCCGGGCACCTGGTCATCCTCTCCGGCCTGAACAGTGGCATGCTGGCAGCGCTACTGACCATGGATGCCCCTGGCATCAGCCACTGGGCCATGCCCCTGCTGGTGCTGAATCTGCTTATCCTGCCCCTGCGTCAGGGCGTCGGGCTATCGCTCCTGCTGCTGGTACCCATGTCGATCATCCTGTTCCTCGAAAAGGCACCGGCTGACGCCATTGCCATCACGGGGGGCCTGTTCATCCTTCTGGCGGTTGCAGCCCTGTACATCTGGCACTATGACCACATGGCCCAGTCGGCAGAGGATTTCGCCATTACCGATCCGGTGACTGGCGCCCATAATGCCCGCTTTCTGGATGAAACCCTTCAGAAAGAGATCAGCCGTGCCATCGCCACGGGGCACTGCCTGTCCGTCATCGACCTGAGCATTGATTACGCCGACGAAGTGGCCGACCTTCACGGCAGGGACCAGGTTCAGGGCCTGTTCAGGGATATGACCGAGCACCTCTTCGGCGTGATTCGAGCCGGCGATACCCTGTACACACTGAAAGACTCGGAGTTTTTCCTGATCCTGCCGTTTACTCCGGAAGAAGGCGTGCGAGTGATTGCCGAGCGGATTCGCCGCACCATTGCCGAACACCACTGGCCGGTGGTTGGCAAAGCCACAGTAAGCCTCGGCTGCACCACCCGCGGCAGTGGCGACACCCGTACCGACACACTCAGGGACCGGGCCCACCAGGCCATGGAAGAAGCTCGCAGACGCGGTACGGATTCGGTCTGGTTCAGCCCGGGAGAAACCATCGAAACATGAGCAGTGCCTGGCTGAACGATCTGTCGGCATGGCTCAGCCTGCATCCCGGCTGGCTGGCAACAGCCCTGTTTACGACTGCCTTCATCGAATCACTCGCTATAGCCGGCATTATTGTCCCGGGTGTCGCCATCCTGTTTGCCGTCGCCGTATTGGCGGGGGAGACCGGCATGCCGCTTGCGGAAGCACTGCTTTGGGCGGGCCTTGGGGCCATCGCCGGCGACACGGCAAGTTTTGGCCTGGGGCGACTGCTGCAGGGGCGCCTGACAACCGCCTGGCCACTGAGCCGCTATCCAAAAATCATCGGTACCGGGGAGCGCTTCTTCAAGCGTCACGGCGGCAAGAGTGTGATCATCGGCCGCTTCGTCGGCCCGGTCAGACCGATCATCCCGCTCGTGGCCGGGGCCCTGATGATGTCCTGGCGACGCTTTCTGGCTTTCAACATCGGCTCCGCTGTTGCCTGGGCGCCAGTCTACATCTTCCCGGGGTTTCTGGTGGGCAGTGCCCTGGCCAGTGATATCAGGCCTCCGGCGCATTTTTACGCGGTCATCGGCATCAGCCTAGCCGCCCTGACGGTGGTCTATTTCGTGCTGTTGAGGTTTCAGCTGGGGCTCGGGGAGGACAGCCGTTTCTACCGCTGGCTGAAGCAGTGGATGGCGCAGTACGAGGCTACGAACCGTTTCTGGCGCTTGTACACGAATCAACGGCCGGCCCGGGAGGGCGAATTCCCGCTGGCCTCATTCATGCTGGCGCTGGGTGCCTCCGCACTACTTCTGATCTGGGGGCAGTTGGCTACCGCCACCAGCCTCCTGGATGGGTTCGATCAGGCCACCCTTCTCTGGTTTGAGCAACTCCGGCAACCTCTGCTGGACGGTCCCTTCATTGCCATTACCCTGCTGGGTGACGCGCCGGTGTTAATGACCGCCGGAGTGCTCGCCTGCGCGGCACTGCTATTCCGGGGCTATTACGCCGCGGCCATCCATGTTCTGGCGGCTATCGCAGTGACGGTGGTTCTGGTCTGGGGCCTGAAGGCGCTGCTGGGCGTGCCCCGGCCAGATGAAGTCATGGGCCCGCCGAATTCCGGCGCTTTTCCCAGTGGTCACACGGCGGGCATCACCCTGCTGGTGACGCTGCTGGCAAGTTTCGTCGCCGGCGAAAGCAGGCATCGGAGACGTTGGCAATACTACGTGCTGCTCTCGCTGCCACTGGTGCCCGTGGCTTTGAGCCGACTCTACCTTGGGGTGCACTGGTTCACCGATGTGATTGGAGGACTGCTGCTTGCCCTGGCCGTTACCGGTGCGGTGCGGGCCAGTTACAGCCGCTATGACAAGGTTCCGTTGGCGCCGGATATCACCATCGTTGGTGCAGCGGTGGTTTGGTTAATCCTTACGGGAGCCTACATCCTGCTGTCCTGGGATCAGGCGGTTCTGAACTTCAGGCCGGTTGCTGGCACCTAGCCTTCTTCCAGCGCCTCCAGAAGCCCCTGTAGCCGGGTGAGCCGCTCCAGAGGGTCCTGCAATTCCACCAGCTTCTGCTTCTCCTGTTTGTCCAGGGGCAGAAGTTCCGTGAGCCGCCAGCCAACATCCCGGGCATCACCATAGTCAATGTCCATGTTCAGGTCCCGGATGACCGGATGACGAAACAACGCCTTCAGAACCGAGGGCAACTCGCTGAAACGCTCCGGCACCTCACTCTCTGCCTCTTCAATCAGGCACTCGACGTCCCCCACATTCAGGCCGTCTTCCTGCTGCCAGCTGCGGACCACGGAGACCTTGGATTCGCCCTCAACGGTAATCCCCAGAAGGCCGTTTTCCAGCTGCTGGAAATCAATAATACGTACATAGGTGCCGATATCGTAGAAGGCGGCGGTGCGCCCGGCCTCTCCGCCTTCCTGCAACAGCACCACAACGAACCCACGATCCTCCTTGAGACAACGGGTCAGCATGTCGATGTAGCGCGGCTCGAACAGCTGCAAGGGAATCCTCCCCCTGGGCAGGACGATGGAATTCAGGGGGAACAAAGGTACATTCATAAGTGCAACAGTCACCGGAAAGCAGACTCCACAGTTTACACAGCCCGGACAATCACCGGATGGACAGCAATTGCTGAACTTCGTCGACCCGGGCCCTGGCCTCCGTCAGAAGCTGCAAACTGCGAGAAGCATTGAGTTCAAGCTCGCCCAGACGCCGATACGCCGGCACCTGGTCGAACGGGGGAAGCTCGGCATTCTGGCTGGAACCGATCATCGAATGCAATTGCGCCACGATAACCACATCCACCAATTGGGGGGATGTCTCTCGGCATTCATAGCCCCAGTCCTCGGCATGACGGACTGCCTCAACGAACGCCGGCGGGAACGACCAGTTCTCCAGAACCGCCGTACCCACATCCGCCCTGAGTTCGCGGATTGCATGGCTGAGGTTGGCCTCATCGGCAAAGAGATTCACATGATGTTCCGCCTGGACCAGGATCGGTACCACGCCGATATCATGGAGCAGACCCGCCAGCAACGCCTCCTCCGGATTCAATTTGGTGGCGTGATCCGCCAGGACCCAGCAAAGGGCAGCCACTTCACGAGAGTGACGCCAAAGCTTTTCCATCTCTTTCTGAAGCGACGCCTGACGAGTCTTGAACACCTCACGCATGGAAAACACCGTCACCAGCTGGCGGGTGGTGCGCATGCCCAAACGGACCACTGCTTCCCGGACATTCCGGACATCACTGAATCCGCGATATAGCGGGCTGTTACAGGCGCGAACGAGCTTGGCCGCCATCGCCGGGTCGGCCGATACGGCAAGGGCCACCTGATCCGCCGTCGACTCCTCGCGATCTACCGCCCGCCGGACCTTCCAGGCCACATCCGGCACACTGGGAAGCTTCACCTGGTTCGATCTCAGCTCCGACAGGAATTCCATCAGCAGGTGATGTTCCTCGCTCTCGAGCCCTCCATTGCCTTCACCTGAATCCATCTCAACCTGTTCGACAGGCGCCGATCGCAGCAACTGGTTAAGGATGTCCTGCTCGACGACCAGGAATTCCGAGGGTTTGACGGCTGTAACGTCGTACATCCGTGGCTGGAGTCTGGCAATCGGGTTCTGGGCTTTCTCTGTTTCGGCTTCGATGATCGTTTTTCGGCCATCCACGGACTCAAGCTCAATCTTTCCTGCCACCAGGAAAAAATCGAGACCGTCACGGACACCACGTTCCAGAACCCTCTGCCCGGGCCCATGGGTACGACGCTCGGCCCGGCTGGCAAGCAAAACCAACTGGTCATCGGTCAGCCGGTTCAAAGGCTGGAACTCTTTAAGGCGACGAAGCGGCAGGCTTTCCTGGCCGGCCATAGGCATACTCCTTGTCGGATCAAACCGGAAAATAAGTTGGCAACTGTGTTAACTATTGTAAACAGAGGCTCTGAAAACAACCATGCGCCCGGAGTCTAATCTGGTATCCTCTGTTTTTTTGATCAACGTCATCAGGTAACAACAGAGAGAAAAGAACCCCATGCCTCAGTATCGTTCGCGGACCTCCACCGCAGGCCGCAACATGGCCGGCGCCCGTGCCCTCTGGCGCGCCACCGGCATGAAAGACGGCGACTTCGGCAAACCGATCATCGCGGTTGCCAACTCTTTCACCCAGTTCGTGCCCGGCCACGTGCACCTTAAGGACCTCGGGCAACTGGTGTGCCGCGAAATCGAGTCCGCCGGGGGTGTTGCAAAGGAATTCAACACCATCGCGGTCGACGACGGCATCGCCATGGGCCATGACGGCATGCTGTACTCCCTGCCATCCCGGGAAATCATCGCCGACTCCGTAGAGTACATGGTCAATGCCCACTGTGCCGATGCGCTTGTGTGTATTTCCAACTGCGACAAGATCACCCCGGGCATGCTGATGGCTGCCATGCGCCTCAACATCCCCACGATTTTCGTCTCCGGCGGCCCCATGGAAGCAGGCAAGACCAAACTGTCGGAGCACAAGCTCGACCTGGTGGACGCCATGGTCATTGCTGCAGATCCCAATGCCTCCGACGAACAGGTGGAAGAGTATGAGCGCAGCGCCTGTCCGACCTGTGGCTCCTGTTCCGGCATGTTCACCGCCAACTCCATGAACTGCCTCACCGAAGCCATCGGTCTGGCGCTGCCGGGCAACGGTTCACTCCTGGCAACGCACGCCGATCGGGAGCAGCTGTTCCTCAAAGCCGGTCGACAGATTGTGGAGAATGCGCGGCGCTATTACGAGGAGGATGACGCCAGCGTACTGCCGTTGAGCATTGCTTCAATGGCGGCTTTTGAAAACGCCATGGTCATGGACATCGCCATGGGCGGCTCAACGAACACCATCCTTCACTTGCTGGCGGCTGCCCAGGAAGGCGGTGTTCCGTTCACCCTGAACGAGATCGACCAGCTGTCACGTCGTGTTCCGCAACTCTGCAAAGTGGCTCCGAACTCACCCAAATATCACATGGAAGATGTGCACCGGGCCGGCGGTATCATGGGCATTCTCGGCGAGCTGGAACGGGGCGGTCTGATCAATACCGACCTTCCCACCGTGCACAGCAAGACCATGCGAGAAGCGCTCGAGACCTGGGATATCATGAGGTCGCCGCCCACCGAAGTGGTCGAGTTCTACAAGGCCGGTCCCGCCGGCATTCCCACGCAGACCGCCTTCTCCCAGAGCACCCGCTGGCCAACCCTGGACGGTGACCGGGAAACCGGCTGCATCCGTTCGGTTGAGAATGCCTATAGTTCCGAAGGCGGCCTGGCCGTACTCTATGGCAATATTGCCCTGGACGGCTGCGTGGTCAAGACTGCGGGCGTAGACGAGAGCATCTTCGTGTTCGAAGGCAAGGCAAGGGTATTCGAGAGTCAGGATTCCGCCGTTGCCGGAATTCTCTCTGACGAGGTCAAGCCGGGCGAGGTTGTCATCATCCGTTACGAAGGGCCCCGTGGCGGACCGGGCATGCAGGAAATGCTGTATCCGACCAGCTACCTGAAATCCAAGGGACTCGGCAAAGACTGCGCGCTACTGACGGACGGACGTTTCTCTGGCGGCACGTCGGGCCTGTCCATCGGCCACGCGTCGCCGGAAGCGGCCGCCGGCGGAGCCATTGGCCTGATCGAAAATGGCGACACAATCCGCATCGACATTCCGAACCGGAGCATCAACGTGGAGCTGGATCAGCCCGAACTGGATCGTCGCCGGAAAGCCAGGGACGCCAAGGGCTGGAAACCGGAACTGCCACGGGACCGCAAGGTGTCTGCAGCCCTGAAAGCCTATGCGCTACTGGCCACGAGCGCCGATAAGGGCGCCGTTAGGGATCTCGAAAAGCTCGACTGAGCACTGAGATCCTGAACCAACAAAAAAGCCCGGCGGGACATCTCGCCGGGCTTTTTTGTTCAGGAAACTCCGATTACCAGAGCGACCAGCCGCCATCTTCCTCTTCTTCAATGGCGTCATCCTGCTCAGGCTCCGGGGCCGAGGTTTCTGCCGCGGAAGAAGCCGACTCCTGAGCCGGCGCGCTGCTGGCTGCGGCGGACTGTGACGGTGCCGAAGCGGCAACCTGAACCGATATCATACCCAAGGCTTCCTTGGTCGGATCGTCCAGATTTCCCGTGGCCTGAAGACCATTATCCTGCTGGAACCGGGTTAGCGCGGACCGGGTTGAGTCATCCATCTGCGGGCTGACATTGGTAATGTCGTATCCTGCTCCGTAGAGCGCGTTCTTGAGTGCAACGATCTCATCCGCGAAGGCTGCAGGGGCAAAGCCCAGTGTGACCGCCAATCCGGCCGCTGCGGCCAGGCGTCCCAATCGGGTTGTTGCGTTTCTCATGGTACTCACCTGCTAACTCCTGATATCTCATCGATATCCGTTTCTTTCTTGTTGTGTGGTGCCTATCTCCACAGGCTGGGGCAAACGGTTAAAAGACTACCATACTTTTGTCGCATGTCGCCTTACGGGACATCATGTCCCGTTTTCTTGCTTTGCGCAGGGGTCTCTTCGTCCGCAGAAGCGGCTGGGCGGTGGGCTTCTTCGCTGAATTCGCGGATGAAAATGCCCCAGAACGCCATAAACAGTGCAGCTACCAGCGGTCCCATTACGAATCCGTTGATGCCGAACATGACAATGCCCCCAAGGGTCGACAACAGAACAATGTAGTCCGGCAGTTTGGTATCACGACCAACCAGTACCGGGCGCAGCAGGTTGTCTGCCAACCCGATGACCACCACGCCAAAGGCTGTCAGCACCACCGCTTCGACAACATCGCCCACGGCCGCCAGGTAGATGGCTGCCGGCACCCAGACCAACGCCGCACCCACAGCCGGCAACAGCGATACGATCGCCATAACCACACCCCAGAGCAACGCACCGCTGATGCCCAGGATCCAGAAAATCAGCCCGCCCAGAGCCCCCTGGATGATGGCAATCAGCAGGTTGCCCTTGACGGTCGCGCGGGTCACCTCCGCAAACTTGGCAAACAGCAACCGCTCCCGCTCATCGCCCAGCGGCAGAGCCCGAATCATCAGCTCGACCAGCGCACGGCCATCCCGAAGCAGAAAGAACGCCAGATACACCATCAAGGCCAGGCCCAGGAAAAACTGGAAGGTATTCTGGCCCACGCCCAGCGCCTGCCTGCCCAGGAACTGGCTTCCTCCGACAAAGATACTCACGGCTCGGTCCCTCAGCTCGGCAAAGCTGATATCAAACTGTGCCAGGAAGGCCTGGATGGCGGGGAACGACTGGTTGACCCGATCTATGTATTCCCCGGGGCGTATTTCACCACTCTGGATCTGCTGATAAAGCGCGACGCCCTCGGCAACCAATGAGGTCACCAGTACCAGAACCGGGATAACCACGATGAACATGCAGATACACAGGGTAATCAGTGCATTTACATTGGGCCTGTCCCCGAGTTTCCGCTCCAGCAGTTGCTGCACCGGGTGGAAAATCAGGGCGATGGCGACCGCCCAGAATATGGGCCCGAAAAAGGGCTTCATAAGAAAAACAAAGGCAAGGGAAACGCCGACCAGCAACGCCAGAAAAGTCCGTGTTTCAAGTTTTGCGTACATAGATTATGCGGTTCCCTGATGTTGGTTCTGCGATATAACGAGTCATTCTACCCTACCACGCTGGCGTGGCCACTGTAGCTGTCTTCGGGTTATAGTGGACGGTTGTTGATCAACTAATAGACAGGTCATGTTGTTGGAACTGGAAACCTTCACCATCGAAACAGCCCTGGATGCGGCCACCGAGTTGCGCAAGGTTCTGGCCGCCCGAACGCACCGGCGCAAAGTGATGGGTCAGGAAGTCATGGTGCCGGGTCAGCTAGGCGAGGCCCTGCAGCTACCACGCATTATCAACCGGCTCCAGAGCAAGCAGATGAAGCAGAGGGAGCTCGGCCTCGAGGACTTCCAGGAGCTGTGGCCTACCCTGTCGCCACAGACTCGGGAGAGAGTGCTGGGGGCAATCGGCTGGTATGACCCCAAGGAGCTTGACTGGGATGACAAGCGCTCCAACCGTCGGCCACTGGTCGATCCTGACAGTTAAGCCGTATAACACCGGCATCCCGACTTTGAAATGTCATACTTGGCCCATATGTTGGGCAGTATCAGGAGGATATTTATGACTGAACAACATCAATACACAGCACTTCTTGCTGAAGGCAGCGCGGTTCCCACACTCCTTTGTGGCCACTGCCACTCGATTCTCTCCAGGGCCCGGATTTTCCGGAATGAGGGCGACCAGCACCAGAACATGGAGTGCCAGACCATTGGCCTTTGCTCAGCCGACGATTGCGGCGCCGTCAATTGTTGCGATGACGCTCTGGCCCGCGTTGACAACCCCGAACGCCTGTTTGGCATTGCGTCCTGATTCAAAGCCACAACGCTCTGTTACGCAACTCAAACACACAAAATTTCCATCTGCTTTATCCTGATCTTCGACGATTGTAGTAGGGCACTATGAGCACCGGATGCCGCCCGGCAATCACGCAACCAATCAGTCAGGACAGTCGATGGCATGCGTATTCTGAGAACCGATGAAGCCCGCTTCGCAGGTCTTCCGGATTACCCCTTTGCTCCAAACCATCTTGACGTAGAACCGGGTCTCCGGATGCACTACGTTGACGAAGGCCCTAGAAACGCCTCGCCGGTTCTCATGCTCCACGGCGAACCATCCTGGTCCTACCTGTACCGGCACATGATCCCTCTGGTGGCCGAGGCCGGTCACCGGGTGTTGGCCCCGGATCTGATCGGCTTCGGCAAATCCGACAAGCCGGCGTCGGTTACAGACTACAGTTACGGCCGCCATCTCACGTGGCTGGCCAGTTGGCTTGAACAGCTCAACCTGACCAATATCACCCTTGTGTGCCAGAACTGGGGATCGTTGCTGGGCCTGCGACTGGCCGCGGAACACCGTCAGCGATTCAGCCGAATCATCGTCGGAAACGGCATGCTGCCGACCGGCGAAACGCCTGTTCCAGCGGTATTTTCCATGTGGAAGGCATTTGCCACCCACAGCCCCTGGTTCCCGGTCGGTCGTATCGTGCAACTGGGCACCGATCGCACCCTGAGCAAAGCTGAAATTGCCGCTTACGAAGCCCCATTCCCGTCAGCAGAGTTCAAGGCCGGAGCCAGGGCGTTTCCAAAACTGGTTCCGACGGAACCGGATACACCGGACAGCGACGCCAACAAGGCGGCCTGGCAGGTCCTGGAGAAGTGGAAGAAGCCCTTCATCACCTGCTTCAGCAGTGGCGACCCGATTACCCGGGGCGGCGACAGGCACATGCAGCGCCGGATTCCCGGTGCCCACGGACAACCTCATATCACACTCAGAGGCGGGCACTTTCTCCAGGAAGATTCACCGGAAGATTTCGCCCGTATCATCATCGATGCTCTGAAATCGGAAATGGCGGCCTGAGCCGCCATTTCCGTCAACCGAAGACCGTTACCGTCTGGCGACTCAGCGCCACGAGCTCGCCTCTGGCGGTCCAGATTCCGGCCTGGGTGTGACCATAACCGGCACCCGCCTGATCAATGGAAACCTTGTACAGGAGCCAGTCACCCGGCTCCATAACCGGCCTCGGATGTACAATATCCAGCGCCCAGCTCAGGGAACTGGTCCTCACCCGCTGTTTTACATAGGGCAGAACCGCCGGTGGCCAGGCAGACCAGCCGGGGTTCACCCTTCTGGACAATGCGGCCCTGTACCTGACTGACCGCTTTTCCCTCACGCAGAATCTCGGCCTCGAAACTGGCGGGGACTTCCGGCTCCACCGGCCCCACGAATGATACTTGCAATGACCTCATCGCACGGCCCTCGGCGACAAGTTTTTCCATGCGCTCAAACATCAACGCTGCCGTGAGACCGCCAAAGGTGGCTCTGCCCTGGGACCAGCTCTCGGGCATGGTCAGCTCCTCACTGCCACGAGCCGCCCGCAATAATTCGTCAAAGGTCATTTCGAGTTCCTGTTAGCAACCTATCGGGATAGCTACGAAGAGTGCCCAAGATCGGATGGCAACGCAATGGCCTGTCCCCGGCAACTACCTATAGCCTCGCCGGGGTTTTGCGTATTAAAGCAGCAACAAAGCCGCTATAATGTCGGCACAACATGCATTGCCCGGCAATGCTCTACCTCCCGAATTCCGAGTGAATCAATGTCTGAATTGTCCTTTGCCGAACTGGGGCTGGATCCAGCCGTACTTGAAGCTGTGTCCGCCGTTGGCTACGAAACCCCGTCACCCATCCAGGCCCAGGCGATCCCCGCGCTGCTGGCCGGTAACCATCTGCTGGGCGTTGCCCAGACCGGAACCGGCAAGACCGCGGCATTTGCATTGCCCCTCCTGAGCCGGATTGACGCCTCTGTTACCGATCCCCAGATTCTGGTTCTGGCCCCAACACGGGAACTTGCCATCCAGGTGGCGGAAGCGTTTACCACCTACGCCAGCAAGTTCCGGAATTTCCACGTTCTGCCCATTTACGGTGGCCAGGACTTTTATCCCCAGATCAAGGGCCTGCGTCGCGGTGCCCAGGTGATCGTGGGCACGCCGGGCCGGATGCTCGACCACCTGCG
The DNA here is from genome assembly GCF_001266795.1 of Marinobacter sp. CP1. Taxonomy (NCBI): domain Bacteria; kingdom Pseudomonadati; phylum Pseudomonadota; class Gammaproteobacteria; order Pseudomonadales; family Marinobacteraceae; genus Marinobacter; species Marinobacter sp. CP1. The sequence goes on along the minus strand of NZ_CP011929.1, from coordinate 3,117,277 downwards.
CAAAGGCACCCTGAAGCTGGACAGCCTGAAAGCGCTGGTTCTTGATGAAGCCGACGAAATGCTGCGCATGGGCTTTATCGACGACGTGGAAGCGATCCTGGCGAAGACGCCGGAGAACTGCCAACGGGCATTGTTCTCCGCCACCATGCCGCCGCAGATCAAGAAAGTGGCCCAGACCTACCTGCGCAACGCCACAGAAGTTCGCATTGAAAGCGAAACCCGCACTGTCGAGCGTATCTCCCAGTTCGTTCTGCCGGTCTATGCTGAGCGCAAGCTGGATGCCCTGACCCGCATTCTGGAAGTTGAGCCGATTGATGCCGCCATTATTTTTGTGCGCACCAAAGCGGAAACCACCATGCTGGCCGAAAAGCTTTCTGCCCGGGGCCATGCGGTCGCGCCCCTGAGCGGTGACCTGAACCAACGCCAGCGTGAACAAACGGTTGAAGACCTGAAGCGCGGAAAGAAAGACATTATCATTGCCACAGACGTGGCAGCACGCGGTCTGGACGTGTCCCGTATCACGCACGTCATCAACTACGACGTTCCCTACGACACTGAAGCGTACATCCATCGGGTTGGTCGTACTGGTCGTGCCGGTCGCGAAGGCAAGGCGATCCTGCTGGTAACACCGCGCGAGCGCAGTTGGCTGCGAACGCTTGAACGCGCAACGAACTCGCCGATGGAAGCTTACGAGTTGCCGTCTCCCGTCGAGCTCAAGAAAATGAGGGAGCAGCAGTTCGAGTCCCAACTTCTGGGCTTTGCGGAAGACAAGAAGTTGGCAAAGGCGATGTCGCTGCTGGACGAAATCGCCGAGCGCAATGACATGGACATGGCCATGGTAGCCGGCGCCCTCGCCTGCTGGATGGAAGCAGCTCAGCCAGGCTCCCTGCCCCTCGAGCAACCAGAGGCCTTGCCAACCGTGTCGGCAACACCTCCCCGCCGTGATCGTAAAGGTGGCGGCGGTCGTCCGAGCGAGAATCGCAAGGGCCCGAAAGGCGGTTTCAAGAAAGGTGGCCCGAAGGGTCGTGGCGGCCCCGGTGGTCGAGGCAAACCGCCCGGCAAGGGCGGCGGCAAGCCCGCAGGCAAGCGTCCGCCTCGTCAGGCTTAAGCCTGACGCTGATAGACCACGAAACTGTAGTCGTAAGGGTTGTTATCGGACGCGGAGAAATCCTCCCGTCCGATTTCTTCCCACTCATCCCAGTTTACTTCCGGAAAAAACGTATCGCCGTCCACCTCAGCGTGCACCTGGGTGATGTACATCCGATCAACCATCGGCAATGCCTCGGCGTAGATCTGCCCGCCACCGATAATCATCACTTCGTCACCACCTTCCAGCTCCGCCTGCGCCTCGGCCTTCACCAGCGCTTCGGGCAAAGACTTCGCAGCCACTGTTCCGGTTGGTGCTTCCCAGGCTTCGTTGCGCGAGATCACCACGTTCATCCGCCCCGGCAGCGGCCGACCGATGGAATCCCAGGTCTTCCGACCCATGATGATGGGCTTGCCCATGGTGGCCTGCTTGAAATAACGAAGGTCACCCGGCAGATACCAGGGCAGATTGTTATTGCGGCCGATGACCCGGTTACGGGACATGGCAACGATCAGGGCTTTTCTCATGTACTGGCCTCTTCGGGGTTCGGTCAGATGGCAATCGGCGCCTTGATGCCCGGGTAGGGGTCATAGCCCTCAAAGTCGAAGTCTTCCAGTTCGTACTCGAAGATACTCGCGGGTTTGCGTTTGATCACCAACGTCGGCAACGCGCGGGGCTCGCGCTTCAACTGTTCGAAGACGATGTCATCGGTCAGATGGTTCTGGTAGAGATGACAGTCGCCGAAGGTATGCACAAACTCACCGACATCCAGATCACACTGCTGGGCAATCATGTGCGTCAGCAAGGCGTACGAGGCAATATTAAAAGGCACGCCCAGGAACAGGTCGGCGCTGCGCTGGTATAGCTGGCAGGACAGCTTGCCGTCCGCCACGTAGAACTGGAACAGACAGTGGCAGGGCGCCAGCGCCATTCGCCCCTCGCGAACGTTATCCTGGGGACCGATGGACTCATCCGGAAGCTCAGCGGGATTCCAGGCGGACACGATCAGCCTGCGGGAATTCGGTTTGGTGCGAATCTGCTCGATCACTTCGCTGATCTGGTCAACCACCTCGCCATTGGGGCACTGCCAGCTGCGCCATTGTTTGCCATAGATCGGCCCGAGATCACCATTTTCCAATGCCCACTCGTTCCAGATCGAGACTTTGCGCTCCTGAAGCCAGGTGTTGTCAGTGGAGCCGCGGAGAAACCAGAGCAATTCGTAGATGATACTGCGCAGGTGGACCTTTTTGGTAGTTACCAGAGGGAAGCCCTCCTGCAGGTTGAAGCGAATCTGACGGCCAAACACCGACCGGGTTCCGACACCGGTGCGGTCTCCCTTGTCGAATCCGTTATCAACAACGTCTTGCATAAGGTCGAGATAGGCTTTCATCGGGCTTGTCTCCGGTAGGCAATAAACATCAGGGCGGCGCCGGCAACGATCATCGGGAAGGACAGTACCTGTCCCATGGTAAGCCAGTCAAAGGCAAGATAGCCCAGCTGCGGATCCGGCTGACGCACGAATTCCACCAGGAAGCGGAACACGCCGTAGCAGATGAGGAACAGACCGGAAACCGCCATGGTCGGGCGCTGCCGGGATGAGAACCACCACAGGATCACGAACAGGGCAACGCCTTCCAGGGCAAACTGGTAAAGCTGGGAGGGATGACGGGCGAGAGAATCCGGAGCCGTTCGAAACGCCATACCCCAGGCAACGTCAGTGGGCTTGCCCCACAACTCGCCGTTAATAAAGTTGCCGATCCGCCCTGCACCGAGTCCAAGGGGCACCAGCGGCGCCACGAAGTCGGCCAGGCGCCAGAATCCGCTGCCCACCTTGCGGCCATACCACCACATGGCAAACATCACGCCCAGCAAACCGCCGTGGAAAGACATGCCCCCTTCCCAGACCCGCAGCAGCCAGAGCGGGTCCGCCAGGAAGGCGTCAAAGTTGTAGAACAGGACATAGCCGAAGCGGCCGCCCAGGATGACCCCCAGGGCCAGGTAAAACAGAAGGTCGCCCATCTGCTCTTCGTTGATAGGCGACCAAGGCTTGCGGGTGCGAATGCGTCCAAGCCACCAGCCGGCTAGAAAACCGAACAGATAAGTCAGACCGTACCAGTGGATCTTGAGGGGGCCGATGGCAATGGCCACCGGATCAATCTGGGGATGCTGCAGCATCAACTACCTCTCAGCTCAGGAGAAAACGGAGACCCACCAGCAGGAGCATGATGGAGAACGTACGCTTGAGAATCTGCGGGTTCAGCCGATGGGCCAGATTGGCGCCAACCCGGGCAAAGAAAACGCTGGTGAGAATGATACCTATGAGCGCAGGCAGATAAATGAAGCCGGCGCTCAGTTCCGGCACTGCGGGATGATGCCACCCGGTCCAGATGTTACCCAGCGCACCGGACACGGCGATGGGCAGGCCACAGGCAGCAGATGTACCGACCGCCTGCTGCATCCGCACGTTACACCAGCTCAGGTAAGGCACCGTAAGGGTTCCCCCGCCGATTCCGAAAATCGCCGACCCCCAGCCGATAAAACCACCGGCGACGCCGAGGCCTGCCACCCCGGGAACGTCGCGACCCGGCTTGGGGTCAACCTGGAAAAACATTTTCAGCCCCACCAGAATGACAAAAATGCCGATGACCAGTTCGAGCGCGCGCCCGCTCATCAGGGATGCCGTCCAGGCGCCAACCAGGGCGCCGCCAATAATCCCGACCGTCATGGGCCGGAACAGATCCCAGCGCACCGCACCGTGCTTGTTATGGGAGCGAATGGAGCTAACCGAGGTGAACACGATGGTCGCGAGCGAGGTGCCTACGGCCAGATGGGGAATGATATCCGGGTCGATTCCCTGCAGACCAAAGGTGAACATCAACACGGGCACGATAATCAGCCCGCCACCAATGCCGAACAGCCCCGCCACGGTGCCTGCCAGGGCACCGAGGGCCAGATAAGAAGCTATTACGTAAAACAGAGTCATTGTTTGAGCCGCACCCGGGAAACCAAGGCTGGTATGATACACAGCGCAAGAGTCAACTTCATTAAATCCGGGAGCCCACTCCTACACCATGTGCCTGATCGCTTTCGCCGTTGGCCAGAACCCTCATTTCCCATTGGTGGTTGCCGCCAATCGGGATGAATTTTTCCGCCGCCCGACGGCCGCCATGGACTGGTGGACCACCGAATCCGGTACCCGAGTGCTTGCCGGCCGTGACCTGCTCTCCGGTGGCACCTGGCTTGCGATTAATACCGCGGGAGAGGTCAGCGCCGTGACCAACGTCCGGGAAGGGGCACCGGAAACCGGCCGTATCAGTCGTGGTGAACTGCCTTTGCGGGCACTCACTGATTCCCGGGAGCATCTTGAACGCTATCTGCTCGACACCGCCGACCAGTTTTCCGGCTTCAACCTGGTGCAGCTGACCACAGCAGACGGATGGTATTTCAGCAATCGGGATGCCCATCCGGGCCGACAAATCCACCGTGGGGTCTACGGACTGAGCAATCATCTGTTGCAGACGCCCTGGCCCAAGCTTCTGCGCCTCCGGCAGGCTGCGGGAGATACCATTGCCGCCGCCGGACGGGATGCGGCAAAACTGCACAACGAGCTGATTCCGCTGCTCCAGGACAGCACGCCCGCGCCAGACCATATGCTGCCCGATACAGGCGTTGGCCTGGAGACGGAACGCTTTCTGTCGTCGCCATTCATCGTGGGTTCGGACTACGGCACACGGGCAACCACCGTGGTGACCGTTTCAGCCAGCGGTGAAATCGAGGTGACGGAACAGAACTGGGGTCCGGATGCCCGGACCGGTGAACGACGTCACTTCCACTGGCGGCGATAGCGATCTGGCTCTGGTATAATCCGCGAAATTCTGCCACCCGATCGGAGGGCCCCTGATGGCCGGTGAACAAGGCGCCACATCGATAGCTGATTTTGAGAAGTCTCTTGATGAACTGGAAAAGCTGGTTCGCGATCTGGAGCAGGGCGAGCTGTCCCTGGAACAGTCCCTGACGGCGTTCGAGCGGGGTGTAAAGCTGACCCGTGAATGCCAGCAGGCGTTGAAGAGCGCCGAGCAACGGGTCGAACAACTGGTCCAGAACAGCGACGGCACCCTGGAAACCCTCCCGTTCTCACCGGATGATGCTGACTGATGTCCGGAAAGAACCTGCTTGCCTCTGATTTTCTGGAAACCTGCCGGGCCCGCGTCGATGCGGAACTGGACCGGTGCATTACCCGTGATTCCGCCTCTGGCCGGCTGCAGGAAGCCATGCGCTACAGCGTGCTGGGCGGTGGCAAGCGAATCCGGCCGGCACTGTGTCTTGCAGCGGCAAAGGCAATGGGACAAACCGGTGACGAGGCCCTGATCCCGGCCTGCTCAGTGGAACTGATCCACGCCTACTCGCTGATCCACGATGACCTGCCGGCCATGGATGACGATGAATTGCGCCGCGGACGGCCCACTACCCACATTGCCTTCGACGAAGCCACCGCCATCCTTGCTGGCGATGCCCTGCAGGCACTGGCTTTTGGCTGGCTTGCCGAAGCGCCGGGACTGTCTGAATCGGTGCGTCTGATCATGGTCCGGGAACTGGCCCGGGCAAGTGGCCACGGAGGAATGGTTGGTGGCCAGGCCATCGATCTGGAGTCCGTCGGCAAAACCCTGGCCCTGGCGCAACTTGAAACCATGCACCGCCACAAGACTGGCGCCCTTATCGAAACCAGCGTGCGAATTGGCGCCCTGACGGCGCCGTCGGTCGACGAACAGGCCCTGGCTTCCCTGACCCAGTATGCCAAAGCCCTGGGCCTGGCCTTCCAGGTTCAGGATGACCTTCTGGACATCGAGGGCGATACAACGGTCATTGGCAAACCCCAGGGCTCGGATGCCGCCCGCGCCAAACCCACCTACCCCGCCCTGCTTGGCCTGGAAGGCGCCAGGGAGCACCTGGCCAATCTGCTGGAACAGGCCCAGCAAAGTTTGCAGGCGTTTGGTCCCGAAGCAGACCCCCTGCGGGCAATGGCCGATTACGTGGTGGCAAGAACCCATTGAATCCCGGCGCTCCGAAGGCGCACACTGGCCGTAAATATTTTCGTAACAACTGGCCCGCTTTGTGTGAAACAGCTTCCCCTGTTCCCTTATAATGCCAGTCAGTTACTGAACGTACCGGAAAAGACCCGAGCAGATGCAGGACACTTATATTTTCAAGGAAATCCCGTCACAGCGGCCCAATACGCCGCTTCTGGACCGGATTGACGAACCGGCCCAGCTCAGAGAGCTGGCCCCGGAACAGCTGACCCGGCTGGCCCGGGAGCTCAGGGCCTTTCTGTTATGGTCAGTGGGCCAGACTGGCGGTCATTTCGGGGCCGGCCTGGGCGTGCTTGAGCTTACCGTCGCCCTTCACTACGTCTTTGATACGCCGAGCGACCGCCTGGTGTGGGACGTCGGCCATCAGGCCTACCCCCACAAGATCCTGACCGGACGGAAAGAGTCCATGGGAAGCATCCGCCGCAAAGGCGGTCTGGCCGGCTTCCCGAAACGGGCCGAAAGCGACTACGACACCTTTGGCGTCGGCCATTCCAGCACTTCCATCAGCGCAGCGCTGGGCATGGCGATCGCAGCACGCCTGCAGCAGACCGGTCGAAAGAGCATTGCCGTTATTGGTGACGGCGCCATGACCGCCGGCATGGCGTTCGAGGCACTGAACCACGCCGGTCACCTGCACGCCGACATGCTGGTGATCCTCAACGACAATGACATGTCGATTTCCCGGAACGTTGGCGGGCTGTCCAACTACTTTGCCAAACTGCTGTCCAGTCGGACCTACAATCAGGTCCGCGATAGCAGCAAGAAGGTTCTGCAGGGAGCGCCACACCTGATGGCGCTGGCCAAGAAGACCGAGGAACACTTCAAGGGCATGATTGCCCCTGGCACACTGTTCGAGGAACTGGGGTTCAACTACATCGGCCCAATCGATGGCCACGATCTGCCCCTGCTGGTGGAAACCCTGGAGAACATCCGCGAACTTGAAGGTCCGCAGTTCCTGCATGTGGTGACGACCAAAGGCAAGGGTTTTGCCCCGGCTGAAGCCGATCCGATCGGCTATCACGCCATCAACAAGATCGAGCCGGTTCCACCCAGTAAACCCGAACCGGTCAAGCCGAAACCGAAGAAGCCCAAATATGCCAACGTCTTCGGGCAATGGCTGTGCGATTCCGCCGAACAGGATGAGCGCGTGGTGGGCATCACCCCGGCCATGTGTGAAGGCTCGGATCTGCTGGCATTCTCACAGCGCTTCCCGGAACGCTACTTCGATGTCGCCATCGCCGAACAGCACGCAGTCACGCTGGCCGCAGGGCTCGCCTGTGACGGCGCCAAGCCGGTGGTCGCCATCTACTCGACGTTCCTGCAGCGGGCTTACGATCAACTGATTCACGATGTCGCTATCCAGAACCTGGATGTGCTGTTCGCGATTGATCGCGCAGGCCTGGTCGGTGAAGACGGCCCGACCCACGCTGGCGCTTTCGACATCAGCTACCTGCGCTGCGTGCCGAACATGGTGGTGATGACACCATCGGACGAAAATGAAACCCGCCAGATGCTCCAGACCGGCATGCTCTACGAAGGACCGGCATCGGTGCGCTACCCGCGTGGCACAGGCCCCGGTGCCGAAATTCAGCAGGAACTGACGCCGCTTGAGATTGGCAAGGGCCGCCGGATTCGCAACGGCAAAGGTGTTGCCATCCTCAACTTTGGCACCCTGCTGGCGCCTGCTCTGGAGGCCGCAGAAGCCATCGGCGCGACGGTCGCAGACATGCGTTTCGTAAAACCCCTGGATGAAGAACTGGTGCTGGAGCTGGCCGAGCAGCATGAACTACTGGTGACCCTGGAAGAAAACGCCATTGCCGGTGGTGCAGGCAGCGCCGTGACCGAATTCCTGAACAGCCGCCTGGTTACCATGCCGGTACTTCAACTGGGCCTGCCCGATACCTTTATGGACCACGGCAAGCACGGCGAGCTGCTGGCCGAATGTGGCCTGGACGCCGCAGGTATTGAATCGTCTATCCGCACGCGGATCGAGACCCTGCGCCACCAGAACCTGAAAGCCGTCAAATAGACGGAACACAAACCTGAGAATGCAAAAAGCCCGCGGAGTTCGCGGGCTTTTTCGTATGTGGCGACAAATCCAGCTCAGATTTCCGGATCGTCATCCTGATGGGTCTCCAGCCAGTGGCCGAGCTTGCTCTGCTTGGTATCGAGGTAGTGTTCATTGTGGGGGTTGCGGCCCACGTGCAGAGGTACCCTTTCCGTAATGTCGATGCCGTAGGAGGAGAGCGCTTTGACCTTTCGGGGATTATTGGTCATCAGCCTCAGGCTCCTGATACCGAGATGCTCCAACATGTCCTTGCACATGCTGTAATCACGAAGATCGGCCGCGAAACCCAGACGCTCGTTGGCCTCTACCGTATCAGCGCCCTGATCCTGCAGATGGTAGGCGCGGATCTTGTTCAACAGGCCGATTCCCCGACCCTCCTGACGCAGATACATGAGGATACCCCGACCTTCCCGGGCAATGCTGCGCAGCGCCTCTTCCAGCTGGTAGCCGCAATCACACCGCATGCTATAGAGGGCGTCGCCGGTCAGACATTCGGAATGCGTGCGGGCCAGCATGGGTTCGTCGCTATCCAGGTCGCCGAGAGTCAGGGCAACGTGTTCCTTTCCGGTGTCCGGTTCTTCAAAGCCGTGCATATCAAATACCCCGAACGGGGTCGGCAACCGGCAGGTCTGGATGTAACGAACAGCCACAGTGTTTCCTCGTGGTTCAGTCAATCGGGCCGCGCATTCTATCACGGGCCCGCCCGCTTGGCGTAGTCTCGGCACTGTCGCTCCTCCGGAGTGGTCTTGGTAACCAACACTTACGAGCGCGGCGGTCCGCCAGATCAGGCTTTATCGGCGACCCAGTGGCCACTGCGGCCGCCTTTCTTCTCCAACAGACGCACGGAATCAATCTCCATGCCACGATCGACCGCCTTGCACATGTCGTACAGGGTCAGTGCCGCCACGCTTGCCGCGGTTAACGCCTCCATCTCGACACCGGTCTGGCCGGACAGTTTGCAGCGGGTCAGAATATGTACAGATGCCCCGTCGTCGCCCGGAGTCAGTTCAACTTTCACAGACGTCAGGTTCAGCGCATGACACAAGGGAATCAGATCATGGGTTTTCTTTGCGGCCATGATACCGGCGATGCGGGCAACAGCCAGGACATCCCCTTTGGGATGCTCACCCTCAATAATCATGTTCAGGGTTTCCGGCGCCATGCGGATGGTAGCTTCAGCGCGGGCCTCGCGTTCGGTGGCCGCCTTGTCGGTCACGTCCACCATGCGGGCTTCGCCCTTGTCGTCGAGATGGGTCAGTTTACTCACGGTCTCTCCCGGAATCGGTTGTGCAAGATGGTGAAAAATGCAGGAACGACAGCATAACAGACATGGCCACGGCGTCGCTGACAAGTGTCAGCTTTGCGGCCACCAGAAGCGGATTCCGGCGATGCCCTGACCGCCCCGCTGGCGAGCCTCGCGGAGATCGCCGGGCGACAAACCGCCCAGGGCAAATACCGGAAGCACCGCTTCCGACACCAGGTCGGCAAAGACCGACCATCCCAGGGTCGGCGCACCCGGATGGCTCTCGGTCGGCTGGACTGGCCCCAGGGTCACGTAGTCCGCTCCGATAGCCTTCGCATGATCGATCTCCTGCCTGTCATGGCAGGAAACCCCCAGCCAGACATCTTCCGGAACCGGTCTCGCCGAGAGCTTGGTCGCCTCGCGCCAGGGCAGGTGTAGCCCATGGGCGCCGGGTATAGCGCGGAATACCTCCGGTCCACCGTGCACAATCAGGGCAGCTCCGGCCTTTTCACAAATCGGCAATGCGTTCGCCGCCAACTCCCGATAGGCCAGCGGTCTCAACGCCGGAGCCCGGAGCAGCACTAGCGGTGGTCGAGCGGCGCTAAGACCCTCCTGCAGGTGCGCAAGGGCTGGCTCCAGGCCATTCTCGGAACCGGTGATTGCCAACTGCCGGGGCAGACGCAGAGCGCGAATGATCGGCCGGTTGGCGGCGGGGAAATCCTCATCCCGAAGCTGCTCCGGGGTCAGCCATTCCACGGGCTGCCCCTCACATCCCCTTGCCTCGCCCTCGGCAGCGCTAGTTTCCCAGACGTCCAGGAAAACCCGCTTGTCGCCATAATCGTGCCGAATACCGATAACAGGCTCCAGGGAACTCTCCGGCACGTGAAGACCGGTTTCCTCGGCAATTTCGCGCACAAGCGCCACCTGAACCGTCTCGCCAGGCTCCACCTTGCCACCGGGAAACTCCAGTAAGCCCCCCTGGTGAACGTGGTCTGGCCGTCGGGCGATCAGCACCCGGCCATCACGGACGATGACCGCCACGGCAACGTGAACCTCTTTGACCGACGCCTCTCTGGCAGACATGCTCAGGTACGATACTCGGCGTTGATAGTCACGTAATCGTGGGAGAAATCGCAGGTCCACACCGTTTCCCGAACATCACCCCGCTTGAGGTCGATGGCAATGGTGATCTCTTCCCGGTCCATCACGGCCTGCCCGCGGGCTTCCGAGTAATCCTCGGCCCGGCCACCGTTGCGGACCAGGCAGACATCGCCCAGATAGATTTCAAGGGCATTGAGGTCCAGTCCTTCGACACCGGCGCGACCAACCGCCGCCAGAATCCGGCCCCAATTGGGGTCCGAGGCGAACAGTGCGGTCTTGACCAACGGCGAATGCGCCACGGTATAGGCAACGTCCAGAGCCTCCTGCTGACCAGCCGCTCCGCTGACGTCGATGGTGACAAACTTGGTTGCTCCTTCGCCGTCGCGGACAATGGCGTGGGCCAGTTCCAGATAGATTGCCTGCAAGGCCTCCCGCAGCTTCGGCAGCGCCGCGCTGGAGGCCGTGATCTCGGGGCCGGAATACTGGCCGCTGGCCATCAGCATGCAGGCGTCATTGGTAGAGGTGTCGCCATCGATAGTGATGCGGTTGAAGGACTTTTCCCCCAGTTCCGAGGCAAGCGTCTGCAACAGTTCCGGCGCAATCCGGGCATCGGTGGCAATAAAACCGAGCATCGTCGCCATGTTGGGACGAATCATGCCCGCACCCTTGCTGATGCCCGAGATGGTTACCGTGTGACCATCCAGCTCAATCTGACAGGAAGCGCCCTTGGGGCGGGTGTCCGTGGTCATGATGCCACTGGCCGCTTCAGCCCAGCGATTCTCTGCAGTGTTCGCCAAAGCCTCCGGAAGCGCGCCAACGATCTTCTGGACCGGCAACGGCTCGCCAATCACCCCCGTGGAAAACGGCAGAATTTCGGCTTCCGTGACGCCCGCCTGCTTTGCCAGGGCCTGGCAACAGGCCATAGCATCCCGCATACCTTGCTCACCAGTACCGGCGTTGGCATTGCCCGTGTTGATCAAGAGGTACCGGGGCGAGGTCTCGGCCAGATGCCGGCGGCTGAGGGTAACCGGCGCTGCACAGAACTGGTTTTTCGTGAAGATACCGGCAACCCGGCTTTCCGGGGCCAGCTCGAAAACAACCACGTCCTTACGTCCCGGCTTCTTTATACCGGCACTGGCTATGCCGACCTTGATTCCGGCTACCGGATAAAACTCAGGTAAGGTTCCCGGACCTACCGCCATTCTGCCACTCCTCTTGTCTGGGGGTGCGCTCGAGGTAACACACGACCCGCTGAAAACGAAAAAACCCGCATCCCACCAGTTGTGGCTGGCAGAGTGCGGGTTCCGATGGTGCGGTCAGTGCTCTGAATCAGCTGACCTTGCCATGACACTGCTTGTACTTCTTGCCGGACCCGCAGGGGCAGGGTTCGTTTCGACCCACCTTGCGCTCCTGTCGAACGAAGGTTTCCGGAGTCGACTGCCGGGCTTCGTCAGCCTCACCCTCACCCTGGCTCTGGGCCGTGGCGCTGGTTTCGTCGTGGCGCAGACGGGCCTTTGCGAGCTCTTCTTCCAGCTCCTGTTTGCGACGGCGCTCGACTTCTTCCATCTCCTCACGGCTCTGGACACGCACGTGGCAAAGTACCCGGGTAACATCCCGCTTCATGGTATCAAGCATGGTTTCAAACAGGTTGAACGCCTCGCGCTTGTACTCCTGCTTGGGGTTCTTCTGGGCATAACCCCGCAGATGGATACCACGGCGCAGATGGTCCATGTTGGAAAGATGCTCTTTCCAGAGGGTATCGAGCACCTGCAGGAACACCTGCTTCTCGAACTTGCGCATGGCCTCGGAACCGGCAATCTCTTCCTTGGCCTGGTAGGCAGCCACGATCTCGTCGAGAATCTTCTGGCGCAGGTTTTCTTCGTACAGCTTGTTGTCTTCTTCCAGCCACTTCTGAACCGGCAGATCAATCGCCATCTCCGACTGGAGCTGTGCTTCCAGCCCGGCGACGTCCCATTGTTCCGGCATACTCTGGGGCGGAATGTATTCACTGATCAGCGAGTCGACAACGTCTTCCCGAATGGTCGTCACCATGTCCGAAATGTCGTCGGAAGACATGACTTCGTTGCGCTGGTCGTAGATAACCGTGCGCTGGTCGTTGGCCACGTCATCGTATTCCAGCAGGGTCTTACGCATGTCGAAGTTGCGACCTTCCACCTTGCGCTGGGATTTCTCGATCGCGTTGGTCACCATCCGGTGCTCGATGGCCTCCCCCTTCTTCATGCCCATGGCCTGCATCAGGCTCTTCACCCGGTCTGGGGCAAAGATGCGCATGAGGTTGTCTTCCAGAGACAGGAAGAACCTTGAGGAGCCAGGATCACCCTGACGCCCGGCACGACCGCGAAGCTGGTTGTCAATTCGACGGGATTCGTGACGCTCGGTACCAATGATGTGCAGACCACCGGCCTCCAGCACCTGATTGTGACGCTCGGTCCACTCGGCCTTGGCCCGGGCAATCTCCTCTTCTGAGGGATTGTCCATGGCGGCAACTTCGTGTTCCCAGTTACCGCCCAGCACGATATCAGTACCACGGCCGGCCATGTTGGTGGCGATGGTGACCGCCCCGGGGCGGCCCGCCTGGGCAATGATATGGGCTTCGGATTCGTGCTGCTTGGCGTTCAGGATCTTGTGTTCGATCCGCGCCTTCTTGAGCAGCATGGAGAGCAGTTCGGAGGCCTCGATGGAGGCGGTACCGACGAGAATCGGACGTCCTTCGGCAGTGACATCCTTGATCTCGTCAATAATGGCGTGGAATTTCTCTTCCTGGGTCAGGTAGACCAGGTCGTTGTAATCGGTCCGCTGGATCGGTTTGTTGGGAGGAATGACCACCACATCGAGGCCGTAGATCTGGCGAAACTCGAAGGCTTCGGTATCTGCCGTACCGGTCATGCCGGCCAGTTTGTCGTACAGCCGGAAATAATTCTGGAAGGTGGTCGATGCCAGCGTCTGGCTTTCGGCCTGAATCTTGACGCCCTCTTTGGCCTCAACGGCCTGGTGCAGACCTTCACTCCAGCGACGACCCGGCATGGTACGACCGGTATGCTCGTCGACGATGACCACCTGGCCGCCCTGGACGATATAATCCACGTCTTTCTGGAACAGGTGGTGGGCCCGCAATGCTGAGTGCACATGGTGCAACAGGCTGAGGTTGGCGGCGGAATAGAGGCTTTCACCTTCCTTCAGAAGGCCACGCTCAAGCAGCAGCTCTTCAACCTTCTCGTGACCGCTCTCTGTCAGCTCGACCTGGCGGGATTTCTCATCGATGGTGAAGTCACCGGTCGGCTCTCCTTCCTCAGGCACTTCGCCCTTTTCGAGGTTGGGGATCAGTTCATTGATGGCCTGGTACAGCTTTGAACTGTCCTCGGCTGCCCCGGAGATAATCAGCGGCGTTCTGGCTTCGTCGATCAGGATGGAGTCCACCTCGTCCACGATCGCATAGTTCAGCCCGCGCTGGACCTTGTCTTCGGTACTGAACGCCATGTTGTCGCGCAGGTAGTCGAAGCCGAATTCGTTGTTGGTACCGTAGGTAATATCGGCCTGGTAGGCTGCCCGCTTTTCCTCCGCTGGCTGGCCCGAGGCCACGACACCCACCTGCATGCCCAGGAACCGATAGAGCTTGCCCATCCAGTCGGCATCACGACGGGCCAGGTAATCGTTCACGGTAACCACGTGGACACCCTTGCCGGACAACGCGTTGAGGTACACAGAAGCGGTAGCAACCAGCGTCTTGCCCTCACCGGTCTTCATTTCCGCGATCCGGCCTTCGTGCAGGGTGATACCACCGATCAGCTGGACGTCGTAATGACGCATGCCCATAACCCGGCGGCCCGCTTCACGCACGGTTGCGAAGGCTTCCGCAAGAAGCGCATCCAGGGATTCGCCTTCGTCGATCCGACGACGAAACTCCGCGGTCTTACCCTGCAACTCGGAGTCGGACAGATTGCCATATTGCTCTTCAAGCTCGTTAATGCGCATGACCGTCTTGCGCATTCTCTTGATTTCTCTGGCGTTTTTACTGCCGAACATCTTGGTTGCAAGCTTTGTGAACATAGACCACTGCTTCTTTGATTAAACGGAGGAAGCCGGCATTCTAACCTTATTTTGTAACAGGACAAAAGGTAGGCCTCACACAGGCGCAATAAGTCGCTGATGAGGCACCGGATTCACGGATAAAAACTGGCCGGAGGCCGACTGGCGGGAAAGTACTGACAACGGCTTGCGGGCCGGAACCGAATTAGCGGCTCGCCCGCTTGATGTAGGTTTCCGGGTTTTCAGACTTGCCATTCCGGATGACTTCAAAGTGCACGTGAGGCCCGGTGGAACGGCCTGTGCTGCCCATCAGCGCGACTACCTGGCCTTTCTGGACAACATCGCCCACCTTCACCTTGATAGTCTTGCAGTGGGCATAGCGGGTTATCAGACCATCACCATGGTCGACTTCCACAAGGTTACCGTAGCCATAGCGCTCTCCGGCATAGGTAACGACACCGCCGGCGACCGAAATAATGTCACTGCCATCCTTGCCGGCCAAATCAACACCGGCATGCCAGGTCCGCTTGCCGGTAAACGGATCGGACCGGTAACCGTACTTCGAAGACAGCCAGCCCCAGGTGATCGGACGGCCTTCCAGGTACAGCTCATCTTCGAGCCGCTTGCTGGAGGCCAGCTGGTCGAGCAACCGCAGTTGCTGCTCGCGGTCTTCGATTCGCCATTCCATTTCCTCAATCATCCGGGTCAGCTCAGGTGCGGAGAAGGAATCCCCGGACAAGGCATCTTCTGGCCCGCCGACTGCAGCCGGCTGATCGAAGTTGAATTCGTCACTGGCCACGAGGCCGGATTCCACAAACCGCTGGCCCAGCGCATCCAGTCGCAGGAGACGGCCCTGGATCTCGCCGAGGCGAAGAGTCAGCGCATCAACCTGTTGCTGAACGTTCTCCTCAATACTGGCCAGTTCTGCCTTCTGGTCTGCCAGCTTCTGTTTCCAATCGGCGACCAGCTCGGAGTTGGTGGGCTCTCTGGCCTCTACCTGCTGCACAGCCATTTGATACCCTGCCCAGCCGGCCGCGACCAGCAGGGAGAGCACGAGGAACAGCAAGCAGGCAGCAAGCGTGCTGTTGATCGACAGCACACGGGACTTTCCGTGGCGTTTGCCAACGAGAATAATGTTCATATCATCATCTGGTTTCATCGTTGAGCCGCAACCGCATCCTGTAGTGTTGCGCCCCGGAAAAATCCGAAGGGGGTCTGCCATCCTTTGGCAACAGCTACATACTGAAAAAATTGCAGCGCCCGGTAGACATACTCATTTATCACAATGTAAAACGAGTGTAATACAGGCACTACGCATAAACCGTGCCGAAGTGTAACCAATCGTAAACGCAGCCGTCGAGTAAAAACGCCGCCATGAAACGCAAAAGCGAGCAAAAAATGACCTTCGACAAGCTTGGCAGAACCCCGGTACTGAAGGATCTTGTGGCAAAGGCCGAGCTCCATCGACAGGCGGAAGGAGAAGTCCTGGCCGCCCTGCCGAGCGAGCTGTTCAACGGGACACGCTTTGTCAGCTGCAAGGACGGAGAGCTGGTCCTGACCACCGAAACCGCGGGTAAAGCGAGTCAGATCCGGTTCCGCCAGCACGAAATCATGGAAAAGCTGCGAGAGAACGAACTGTTCCGGTTCGTCTGGAAACTGAAGGTCAAGGTTGCCCCGCCCAGATTCCGGGAAAAGCTGGTTTTCAAAAAAGAGCCTTTGAGCAAAGAAAATGCCCGGCTCCTCAAAGAGGAAGCCGGGCACACGAAGGATAAAGCATTACGCGAGGTTCTCGAAAAACTCGCTAGCCACGCCCGGGATTAAAGCCTCCTGCTTTAACCCGCCGCCAGCACAGGCTTCATGTAGGAAATCGGGGCAGTGGCCTCATCATCGAAGGTAACCACTTCCCAGGCATCCTCTTCTGCCCTGAGCTTGCGCAACAGCTTGTTATTCAGATCGTGGCCGGATTTGATCCCCCGGAACTCACCAATCAGGCTGTTGCCCAACTGATAGAGATCGCCGATGGCATCAAGCAGCTTGTGCTTCACAAATTCGTCGTCATAGCGCAGACCGTCTTCGTTGAGGATCTTGTAGTCATCAACAACGATGGCGTTGTCCACACTGCCGCCGAGAGCAAGGTTCATGGCACGCAATTTTTCGATGTCACGCATGAACCCGAAAGTCCGAGCGCGACTCACTTCCTTGACAAAGGAGGTGCTGGAAAAATCGACGGTTGCTGTCTGGGCGCGGCCCTTGAACACGGGGTGATCAAAGTCGATACCGAAGCTCACCTTGAAGCCTTCGAAAGGCAGCAGGGTCGCCTTCTTGTCGCCTTCCTCAACCGTTACCTCACGCTTGATGCGGATGAAACGCTTGGCTGCATCCTGCTCGGCAATGCCGGCGGACTGCAGAAGGAACACAAAAGGACCGGCAGAGCCGTCCATGATGGGCACTTCCGCGGCACTTAGTTCGACGAAACAGTTATCAATCCCGAGACCAGCCATGGCCGAGAGCAAATGCTCCACAGTCGCCACACGGACACCGTTTTTTACCAGCGTCGTGGACAGCATGGTCTCACCTACATTCTCCGCGCAGGCACGAATCTCAACCATCGGGTCAAGATCGGTACGGCGGAAGATGATACCGGAGTCCACCGGGGCAGGCTTGAGGGTCAGGTAGACCTTCTCACCCGAGTGCAAGCCAACACCGGTGGCACGGATGGTGTTTTTAAGTGTCCGTTGTCTGATCATCGGTACATAATTCCGTCACAAAAAGGCGATATTCTAGGCAAAAATCTGCCCGGAGAATATCAGAAAATAAGACTGAATACCATTTAACCAATCCGTTGTTGCTGAATGTTCATCCAGCATCCAACCCATGGCAATCAGTGCACGTATTTACCGGATACCGGGTTCCATGTTTCGCACAAGAACCACAACCGGATCACAATTGCATCAGATTATCAGTCAGCCTGGCGACGGAGGAATGCGGGAATATCGAGATAGTCGACACCCTGCTCCTCGCTATCCTTGCTCTGGTCGATAGCCACGTTTCCATGGGAAACGGCCCGGCGACGCAGAACAGCGGGACGATCCAGCTGGTTGTAATCGGTTTTTCCATCCAGAGTGCGGGTATTGTCCACCACCTTGGTCGGCTTCTCACGATCACCACCCAGGCCGGTCGCAACAACCGTTACCTTCAGTTCGTCGGTCATTTCCGGATCAATAACGGTACCGACAACAACGGTGGCAGAGTCAGAAGCAAACTCACGCACAATGTCGCCAACCTCGGAGAATTCGCCCAGGTTGAGATCCATGCCCGCGGTAATGTTGACCAGAATACCCTTGGCACCCTGCAGGTTGATGTCTTCGAGCAGCGGGCTGCGAACAGCCGCTTCGGCGGCTTCCCGCGCACGATTTTCACCCGTGGCACGGGCGGTGCCCATCATCGCCATACCCATTTCGGACATGACCGTCTTCACGTCGGCGAAGTCGACGTTGATCATACCGTTGCGGGTAATCAGATCAGCGATGCCCTGAACTGCGCCCAGAAGCACATCGTTAGCTGCGGCAAATGCGTCCAGCAGGCTGGTTTTCTTGCCCATGACCGCCAGCAGCTTTTCATTGGGAATGGTAATCAGGGAATCAACGCTTTCTTCCAGCTCTTTCAGACCGGATTCAGCAACGCTCATGCGCTTGCCGCCTTCGAACATGAAAGGCTTGGTGACCACGGCAACGGTCAGGATGCCCAGTTCGCGGGCTACTTCCGCTACGATCGGCGCGGCACCGGTACCGGTACCACCGCCCATGCCCGCGGTAATGAAGACCATATCCGCGCCCTTGATGGCTTCGGCGATACGATCGCGGTCTTCCAGGGCAGACTGGCGACCGACTTCCGGATTGGCGCCGGCACCCAGCCCCTTGGTGATGTTGCCACCGAGCTGGATGATCTGACGCGCGTCCATATCGGTCAGCGCCTGGGCGTCCGTGTTGGCGCAGATGAATTCCACACCTTCGATGTCGCTGTTAAGCATATGGCGAACGGCGTTGCCGCCACCACCGCCTACACCGACGACTTTAATGACAGCGTTTTGCTGGACATTATCGACGAGTTCAAACATTTCCCCTACTCCTTCGTGCTGTTTTCAGCCCTTGTTCCGGGCTGTTTGTTCGAGATTGTGTTTTCGAGATACCTTCGTGTACTAACTACCCGGTTCCGTCAGAAATGACCGGTAAACCAGGCTTTCATGCGCTCAAACAGCGAGGGTGCATCTTCACCCTTGAGCACCGGTGCCCGCCCCAGATCCATCTGGCGGAAACCATGAATCAACAAACCAACGCCAGTGGCGTAGATCGGATTGTTGACCACCTCCGTCATACCGGAGACTGCCTGCGGACAGGCCAGCCTTACCGGCATGTGGAAGATCTCTTCGGCCAGTTCCACCACACCTTCCATGGTGGAGGAACCGCCGGTTATCACGATGCCTGCCGGAATCAGATCCTCGAACCCGGACCGGCGCAATTCTGACTGAACCAGAGTGAACAGCTCCTCATAGCGCGGCTCCACCACCTCAGCCAGGGCCTGCCTGGACAGATCCCGCGGCGCGCGATCGCCAACACTGGGCACCTTGATGGTTTCATCCGCACCGGCCAGCTGGGTCAGCGCACAGGCATACTTGATCTTGATTTCTTCAGCATTCTGGGTCGGTGTGCGCAACGCCATCGCGATGTCGTTGGTCACCTGGTCGCCGGCAATCGGAATCACCGCCGTGTGGCGAATAGCGCCGCCGGTGAACACGGCAATGTCGGTAGTGCCACCACCGATATCCACCACGCAGACACCCAGCTCTTTCTCATCCTCGGTGAGAATGGCGTGGCTGGATGCCAGCTGCTCCAGGATGATGTCATCCACCTCAAGCCCGCAGCGCTTCACGCATTTCTCTATGTTCTGGGCAGCATTGACCGCGCAGGTCACCAGATGCACCTTTGCTTCCAGGCGCACACCGGACATGCCCATGGGTTCCTTGATGCCTTCCTGGCTGTCGATCACGAACTCCTGGGGCAGAATATGGAGAATCTTCTGGTCTGCAGGAATCGCAACCGCCTGGGCGGCGTCAATGACCCGGTCTATGTCGGCCTGGGTGACCTCACGGTCACGGATTGCAACAATGCCGTGGGAATTCAGGCTCTTGATGTGGCTGCCGGCAATACCCGCATACACCGAGTGAATGCGGCACCCCGCCATCAATTCCGCCTCTTCCACCGCGCGCTGAATTGCCTGGACCGTGGTTTCAATATTCACCACCACTCCACGCTTTAGGCCCCGGGAAGGATGGGAACCAATGCCCACCACTTCGATGGTGCCGTCCATCTTGCGCTTGCCGACAATCGCAACCACCTTCGAGGTTCCGATATCGAGGCCGACAATCATGTTTTCCGTTTCAACCGATGACATGTGTTCCACCAAACCGTAGGTCTGAATTAACCGTTGCTATGATTTTGGGCTGGAGGCTGTCTCGACAGCCTTCCACTTGACCGCCACACCGTTGGTGTAGCGGGCATCTACCCGACTGACTTCGTCCGACCTTGCTGCCAGTCGGTTTTCATAAACCGTGATAAACCGATCAAACCGTTGCGCCACCTGATCGCGGCCAAGCACCACCTCGATGCCGTTGGCCAGCTGCAGGGTCCACGCACCCCGGTGTTCCAGCGTCAGGCCTGAAAATCCAAGCCCCCGGGCGACCAGCTTGTCGCTCATGTCCCGCGCCATATCGATCACATCCCGCACCCTTTCATCCGGCCCTGCGAGTCGCGGCAACCGCCCCGCAACTTCGGGATTCGCCGGCGCGAACAGCTCACCGGTGCGGCTTACGAGACGTCCATCGGTCCAGTAAGCCAGGGGTTTCTTCTCCCTGATATCGATCACCAGGCGATCCGGCCATACCCGACGCACCGCCGCGGACTCAACCCAGGGCCGACGCTCCAGGCTGTCTTTGATTTCCGAAAGATCCGTGGCGAAATAGCTCTTGCCAATCCAGTCGCCAGCGGCGCGCTCAATGGCGACCCGGCTATCGCCCACAAGTTCTCCTTTCACATCGACGGCAAGGATCTGCTGATCCATGGCACCCAGCACCTTGCCAGTGCCCCAGGGCACCAGTGCAGCCAACAGCACAATCACCGCGCCCATGCCCACCTGGAGCCAGGGTACAGCTGCCAGCACACCCTTCAACACGCCAAACCGGTCCCGCTCGGGACCGAGGGACGTTGCCCCCCGGCGTCGCGGGGGCTCGGACGGAGTCGCCCGGCTCCGGATCAGCAGTGTTTCAAGCATGGGCGTCCTCCAGACTGTCTTTCAGTATCCGGACCACCAGCTCTTCGAAGCTGATGCCTGCGGCCTTCGCAGCCATGGGCACAAGACTGTGGTCCGTCATACCGGGCACGGTATTGACCTCCAGCAGCCAGAACTTGCCGTCGCTGTCCTGCATGATGTCGACCCGGCCCCAGGTCCGACAGCCAACAACCCGGAAGGCCTCCAGTGCCAGGTGCTGAAGACGGACTTCGTCTTCAGGCGCCAGACCACAGGGAATGCGATACCGGGTATCGTCTGCCAGGTACTTGGCCTCGTAATCGTAAAAAACGTGCTCGGTGCTTGCGCTCAGGCCAATGGCCGGAAGCGCCCGATCCTGCAACAGGCTGACGGTGAACTCCGGCCCTTCGATCCACTCCTCCACCAGCACCAGATTGTCCAGCGCGGCGGCGGCTTCGTAGGCGTCAGCCAGTTCGGCCACCGTGTGTACCTTGCGGATGCCGATGCTGGAGCCTTCCCGGGAAGGTTTCACACTCAAGGGCGCCCGCAGTTCACCAATGATCTGTTCGGCCTGATCTGCTCCGGACATGGTGCGGAACTTCGGCGTTGGCAGGCCACAGCCTTCGAACACATACTTGGTTCTCAGCTTGTCCATGGCCAGTGCCGAGGCCAGCACATCGCTGCCGGTGTAGGGAATACCGGCCTGCGAGAGGATGGCCTGCAAGGTACCGTCCTCGCCTCCACGACCATGCAGCGCGATGAACACCCGGTCAAAATCAGGGTTGTCGACGGTTCTCAGCAGGCAGCCGCGGACGTCCACTGCAAACGCATCCACGCCGGCTGACACCAGCGCCGCCAGTACCGCCTTGCCGCTTTTCAGGGACACTTCCCTTTCAGCGGAATCTCCACCCATGAACACGGCCACCCGACCGAGCGACCGAACGAGCTCCGGGTCGGCCTGATAAGCCTGTGGTTCCCCATGATGCATGTCACTCACCAGCTATCACTCCCGCGGCTGCCAGCCGCGCTGCCACGCCGCCAATATCGCCGGCGCCCTGGGTTATCAGCAGATCACCGTCCTGCAGCACATTGGCCAGCAGGGACTCGATTTCCAGATTGTCTTCAACAAATACCGGTTCCACCTGCCCGCGCTGGCGAATACTGCGACACAGGGCCCGACCATCGGCCCCCGGAATCGCCGGTTCGCCGGCGGAATACACGTCCATTAAAAGCAGGCCGTCCACTTCCGAAAGCACCCGGACAAAGTCTTCATAAAGGTCGCGGGTCCGCGTAAAGCGGTGCGGCTGGTAAAGCATGACCAGACGCCGGTCGGGCCAGGCATCATGTGCAGCCCGGATAACAGCCTCTACCTCCGTCGGGTGGTGACCGTAATCGTCCACCAGGGTGACCGTGCCCTTGGGGGTCTGGTAATCGCCGTAGACCTGGAACCGGCGACCGACACCGGCAAATCCGGCCAGCCCGCGGCAGATTGCATCATCGGCGACGCCTTCGTCTGTGGCCACGGCTATGGCCGCCAGCGCGTTCAGCACGTTATGACGGCCCGGCATTTTCAGCTCGACCGCGAGGTCGCTGCGCCCGGCCGGACGCTTCACCACAAAGTGGGTCCGCAAACCGTCGGAATTGATGCTTTCCGCCCGGTAATCCGCCTCCGGGTTGTCAATTCCGTAGGTGATGATGGCTCGGGATATCCGGGGGATGATCTCCTGAACGTAACCGTCATCGACGCACATCACCGCAACACCGTAAAACGGCAGGTTGTGCAGAAAGTCCACAAAGGTCTGCTTCAGCTTCTCGACATCGCCTCCATAGGTATCCATATGGTCCGCTTCGATGTTGGTCACCACTGAAATCACCGGCGTCAGATGCAGGAAGGACGCATCACTCTCGTCGGCCTCCGCCACCAGATAGCGGGAACCGCCCAACTGAGCGTTAGTGCCGGCGCTGTTCAGCTTGCCGCCAATCACGAAAGTCGGGTCCAGGCCCGCCTCACCCAGAATGGATGCAATCAGGCTGGTGGTTGTGGTCTTGCCATGGGTTCCAGCAACGGCGATGCCGTGGCGATAGCGCATGATTTCCGCCAGCATTTCTGCCCTGGGTACAATCGGCACCCGACGACTGCGGGCCGCCACGACTTCCGGGTTTTCCGCGGACACCGCTGAAGACACCACAACCACATCGGCACTGGCGCTGTTCTCTTCCCGGTGACCGATCTGCACTTCTACGCCCATACCCTTGAGACGATCGGTAACCGCCCCTTCTTTCAGATCCGATCCGGAAACGTCGTAGCCCTGATTCTTGAGAACCTCGGCGATGCCGCTCATCCCCGCACCACCAATCCCCACAAAGTGGATGTGACGGATCCGGCGCATTTCAGGCACCTGATAGACCAGGGGCGGATTATTTGCATCAGCCATTGGCGGCCTCCAGACAGTAATTCACGACTCTCTCCGTTGCATCAGGGCGGGCCAACGTTCGGGCGGCCTTCGCCATTTCGTTTACCCGGTCACGATTCCGGGCCAGATCACCCAGGGTTTCCGCAAGCACCGCCGGGGTCATTTTTGCCTGTGGAATCAGAATGGCTGCCTTCGCCGACACCATTTGTTGCCCGTTTTTCGTCTGGTGGTCATCCACGGCGTGGGGAAAAGGCACCAGCACAGCGCCGATACCCGCGGCGCACAATTCCGAAACCGTCAGTGCGCCTGCCCGGCACAGCACCAGATCGGCCCACTGATAGGCCTCGGCCATGTCCTTGATGAACGGCTCAACGGCCGCCTCCACGCCATGCTCCTCATAGGCCTGCTTCGCCGCCTCGGCATGCCGCTCACCACACTGGTGGCGGACCACGGGCCGGTCACCTTCCGGCAACATGGCCAGCGCCTCGGGGAGCTGTTCGTTGAAGACCTGGGCGCCGAGACTGCCGCCGATCACCAGCAACCTGAGAGCACCTTCACGGTCCGCCAGGCGCTTTTCCGGAACGGGCAAGGCCGCGAGGTCTTCCCGCACCGGATTGCCGGTACAGCGGGTAACCACTTTCGGCCCGAAGCTACCCGGAAACGCCTCCAGCACGGTTTCTGCAAACCTGACCAGGATGCGGTTGGTCATGCCGGCGATGGCGTTCTGTTCATGAATCACCAGCGGCGTACGGTTCAGCCAGGCGGCAACACCACCGGGCCCGGTAACAAATCCGCCCATGCCTACAACGCAATCCGGGCGAATCCGGCGCAGGATGGTGAAGGCTTCACCCAGCGCCCGCATCAGCCGGAACGGCGCCAGCAAGAGAGCGAGCTTACCCTTGCCCCGCAAACCGGAAATATGAATCAGTGACAGCGGGATATCGGTTTCGCCGATCAGCCTCTGTTCCATTCCGCCACTGGCTCCGAGCCAGTACACCTGGTGACCACGAGCCTCAAGCGCCCGAGCCGTTGCCAGGGCCGGGAACACGTGCCCGCCGGTACCGCCGGCCATCATCAGGAAGCGACGCTGTTCAGTCATACACCGCACCTCCCCGCGTTTTCGGACCGGTTTTCTCTCGGGCCAGCTTTTCCTGATCCAGGCGCTCCATTTCCACACGGGCAAGAACGCCAATGCAGATACAGGTAATCATCAGACTGGATCCACCGTAGCTCACCAGCGGCAGAGTCAGCCCCTTGGTTGGCAGAAGCCCGGTGCTAACCGCCATGTTGATGCCTGCCTGCAGGCCAATCAGCAGGGTAAGCCCATAGGCAAAACAGGCGCCGAACGGCATGTCCGCCTTCTCGGCCCGGCGGGCAATGACGAATCCGGTCACCACCAGCAGGGTGAACAGACTAAGTACCAGCAAGGATCCCAGGAGACCGAATTCCTCGGCGATAATGGCGAAGATAAAGTCGGTGTGGGCCTCCGGCAGGTAGAACAGCTTCTGGATGGAGTTACCCAGGCCGACACCACCCCAGTCTCCGCGACCGAAGGCAATCAGGGACTGGGTCAACTGGTAACCGCTGTCGAACTGGTCTTTCCAGGGATCGAGATAGCTGACAACCCGTTTCAGACGGTAAGGCTGGGTAACGATCAGAATGGCACCCAGAACCACCAGCGTGCCGATCAGGGGCACGAACCGGCTCAGCCGGACACCGCTCAGAAAAATCATCCCCGCCGCTGCCGTCACCAACACCACGGTGGCACCGAAGTCCGGCTGAATCACCAGCAGAACCGATGCCAAACCGAGGACGACCAACGGCTTCAGGAAACCAAGCCAGGTATTGAGCAGTTCATCCCGACGACGGACCACGTAGCCGGCCAGGTAGGCAATCAGGCAGAGTTTCGCCACTTCCGAGACCTGGACGTTGAACAGGCCGAACGGAATCCAGCGGGTGGAGCCGTTCACGGTACGGCCCAGGGGCGTCAACACCAGAACCAGGACCAACAGACCGATGCCCAGCAGCAGCCAGCCGCTGCGCTCCCACCAGGCCACTGGCACGTTCACCGCTACCAGGGCCAACAGGCAACCAAGACCGGCAAACATCAGCTGACGGATCACATAGTGGTAGCTGTTACCCATGGTTTCGGCAGCCATATCCATGGACGCCGAGGAAATCATGACCACGCCCATCACCAGCAATGCCACGGAGCTGATCACCAACATCGGCAGGGGTTGTATCTCGCCCAGCCACGGGTTCCGGTTCTGGAGTGGAAGATCTGCGTGCATCACAGGGCCTCCACCAGAGAACGGAACTGGTCACCGCGATCAAGATAGTCGCGGAACATGTCAAAGCTGGCGCATGCCGGCGAGAGCAACACCCGGTCTCCGGGCATGGCCAGTTCGGCAGAGCGGGAAACCGCCTCGGCAAGGCTACCTACCCGGTGTACTGGAATACCGCTGCCCAGCACATCGGCGATGGCCGGCGCATCACGCCCGATCAGCAGCACGGCCCGGCAATGCAGGGCGATGGGGGCTTCCAGGGCGGTAAAATCAGCCCCTTTGCCATCACCACCGGCAATCAGCACCACTTTGCCTTTGTCCGGAGCGAGGCTTTCAATAGCGGCTACCGTGGCGCCAACGTTGGTTCCCTTGGAATCGTTGATGAAGTCCACATCCTTCAGCCGGCGCACGAATTCACAGCGATGCGGCAGCCCCGGAAATTCCCGCGCGACCCTGAGCATCACATCCATGGGCAGCCCGGCGGCATGGCCCAGTGCCAGAGCAGCCATCACGTTGCTGATGTTGTGATGCCCCATCAGCTTCAACTCGCTGGCCAGCAAGAGGTTATCAAACCCGAAGGTAATCCAGGTGCCCTGGTCATCGTCTCGGGTGCTGAACGTCTCGGGATTCACCCGATGGAAGCCGAAACACAGGAACCTCAGGTTGTCCCTTGCCATGGGGGTGCTCAGGGCATCGTCCAGATTAACAATGGCGTTCTTGCAACCCCGGAATATCCGCTGCTTGGCCTGGAAATACGCCATCTTGTTGGGGTAACGGTCCATGTGGTCGTCACTGAGGTTGAGGACCGTTGCCGCAAGGGCGTTCAGCTCTTCCGTGGTCTCAAGCTGGAAACTCGAAAGCTCGAGCACATACAGGTCTGCGCCCTGGCCAAGAAGATCAAGGGCCGGGGTACCGATATTGCCGCCAACGGCGACTTTCCGGCCCGCCGCTTTGGCCATCTCACCCACAAGTGTGGTGACGGTGGTTTTGCCATTGGAGCCAGTGATCGCGACGATCGGCGCATCGGCAGCCTCGGCGAACAGATCAATGTCACCCCGGATTCTTGCTCCCTGGCGGGCGGCAGCTGCAATGGCTGGTTCGGCAATGCTGATTCCCGGGCTGACCACCAGTTCGTTGAAACCGGAAAACAGCTCTGCGTCAAAGGTCCCGAGGTGTACCGGAATATCCGGCCAACCGACCTTCAGCTGATCAAGACCCGGAGGAGCCTTGCGGCTATCGGCCACAGCAACGTCCCGCCCCTGTTCGGACAGATAGCGCACGCAGGAAAGCCCGGTTTTACCGAGCCCTACGACCAGTGTGCGACGATCCGAAACAATGACACTCATAGTTGCAGCGCTTTCCTATCTCAGTTTCAGACTGGCAATGCCAATCAGGACCAGAACGACCGTGATAACCCAGAACCGGACAATCACTCGTGGCTCCGGCCAGCCTTTCAGTTCAAAGTGGTGATGCAGCGGCGCCATGCGGAATATCCGCCGCCCGGTCAGACGGAAGGACGCTACCTGCAAGATCACTGACACGGTTTCCATCACGAACACACCGCCCATGATGAACAGCACAATTTCCTGGCGAACAATCACCGCGACCACACCCAGGGCGGCACCGAGGGCCAAGGCGCCCACATCCCCCATGAAGACCTGGGCCGGGTAGGTGTTGAACCAGAGGAAACCAAGCCCGGCGCCAACGAGTGCGCCGCAGAATACGATAAGCTCCCCGGTGCCCGGGAGATGCGGGATCAACAGGTAATTGGCGAACTGGGCGTGCCCGGACAGGTAAGCGAAGATACCAAGCGCTCCGGCGACCATCACCGTCGGCATGATTGCCAGGCCATCAAGGCCGTCCGTCAGGTTGACGGCATTGCTGCTGCCAACGATCACGAAATAGGTGAGCAGAATGAACAGCACCGGGCCAAGGGTGAGGGATACCTGCTTTACAAAGGGCACATACAGAGACGTCTCCTGGGGCAAGGCGGAACTGAAGAACAACACAACGGCCGCCGTAGCGCCGATAACCGACTGCCAAAAATACTTCCAGCGAGCCGGCAGGCCCCGCGGGTTACGTTCCACCACTTTGCGATAGTCATCAACCCAACCGATTGCGCCGAACAGGAGCGTCACCAGCAGGGTGACCCAGACGTAGCGGTTACCAAGATCCGCCCAGAGAAGCGTACTGATGCCAATGGCTACCAGGATCAGTGCGCCACCCATAGTCGGGGTGCCAGCTTTGCTGAGATGGGTTTGCGGACCGTCATCTCTCACCGCCTGACCAATCTGGTACTGGCTCAGCTTGCGGATCATCACGGGGCCGATGATCAGCGAAATCAGCAGCGCGGTGAGTGTGCCCAGAATTCCACGCAGGGTCAGGTACTGAAACACCGTCAGTGCGGAGAAATACTGTGATAGGACCTCTGTCAGCCAGAGCAGCATGAGTTATTCACCTTTTCTTTAATTCCCTCCACCACACGCTCCATGGCGGAACTGCGAGAACCCTTGACCAGCACTGTCAATGGTGTGTTTTTGTCCCCAATCGCCGATTCAACGGCCTGCTCATGGCTCAGTCCGAGTTCCGTGGACTCGCCAAACCCGTCGGCATAACCTTCACAACCCGGCCCCACGGTAATCAGTCGATCGATACCATGCTCCCGGGCGCACACTCCAACTTCCCTGTGCAACGCATTTGCCTTGGCGCCAAGCTCTGCCATGGCACCGAGTACAGCAATCTTCTGACCTGCACGGCCGGCCAGCACCCCGAGCGCAGCTTTCATGGACGACGGGTTGGCGTTGTAACTGTCGTCAATCAGCGTCATTTCCGGCGACAACTCCAAGACCTGAAGCCGCCCTTTCACCGGCGCAACACTTGCCAGCCCTGCAACAATCGCCTGATCACTGGCACCCAACTCACGGGTTGCCGCGATGGCAAGCAGCATGTTGGTGATGTTGTGATCGCCCTCCAGACCCAGCGTGACCCTGGATAGCCAGCCGTTCGGGCCGCTGACCTGAAAGGTTCTGGTTCCGGCGTCCTGGCCCTCAATGACTGCGTGATAATCCGCCTCGGCGCCGAGACGGCTGACACCTGCGACGCGGCGGGCCCCGGCTCGGGTGCGCCACTGCGCGAAGGCCGGATCGTCACCGTTGAGCACCATCAGACCGTCTGACGCGACGCCGTCAATGATTTCGCCCTTGGCCAGGACAATGTTCTCGTAGCTGCCAAACCCTTCCAGATGAGCCTCGCCAGCATTCGTGAGAATGGCAACGCGGGGCTTTGCCAGGGCGACGGTATGGGCAATTTCACCCAACCCACTGGCACCCAGTTCAATCACGCCGTACTGGTGTTCCGGAGAAAGGCCGAACAGCGTAAGCGGGACGCCGATGTGATTGTTCAGGTTGCCTTTCGTTGAAAGCGTCTTGCCCATCTGCGACAGAATGGCGGCGCACATTTCCTTGACGGTGGTCTTGCCGCTGCTGCCAGTGATCGCGAGGATGGCCGCTGTGCTTTCTTCACGGTTGGCGGCCGCTAGCCGGGCAAGGGCCTCCAGTGTGTCATTCACTACCAACTGAGGCAGAGCCAGGTTGGTATCAGGCGTATCGACCACCAGGCCAACTGCGCCTTTATCCATGGCCTGTTGCAGGAAACGATGGCCATCGAAATTTTCGCCGCGCAGGGCCACAAACAGCTGGCCAGGCTCGAGGGTGCGGGTATCAGTGGAAACTCCGGCGAAGCTCACCGACGCAAGGTCGCCCGAAGCGCACTGGGCGCCCAGCCAACCCTTGGCTTCCGCCAGCGAAAAGGCGCGCATCATGCCACACCCCCATTGAGTTTCAAGACGTGGCGAACCTGCTCCGCATCACTGAACGGGTATTTCTGGCCGGCGATTTCCTGATAAGCCTCGTGGCCTTTCCCTGCGATCAGAACTACGTCGTTTGGCGTGGCCGAGCGGATCGTCGACTGAATGGCCTCGGCCCGGTCATGGATAACAGATACCCGGGCAGCGTCCGTGAAACCGGCGAGGATGTGTCGCGCAATTGTTTCGGGGTCCTCACTGCGGGGATTGTCATCAGTAACGACCACCCGATCTGCAAGCCTCTCGGCTTCCCGGGCCATTTCCGGACGTTTACCGGCATCACGGTCACCGCCGCAACCAAACACGCACACCAGTTCACCGGTAACGTGCGGACGCAGTGCTGTCAGAGCATTGGCGAGGGCATCCGGGGTGTGGGCGTAATCGACCACCACCCTGACACCATTAGCACCCACAAACCGCTCCAGCCTGCCCGGTGGCGGTGTGAGCCGACCCACAGCCTGCTGCACGCGCTCGATCGGCACGCCAAGCGTCAGAACCGTTGCCATAGCCGCCAACACATTGCTCGCGTTGAAACTTCCCATCAGCGGAACCGAGACAACAAACCGGCCCCACTCGCCATCGACCTCAGCTTCAAAGCCTTCGTCGGTTGGTCGGAATTCCCGTAACCAGAGCTCGGTCTGGGCCTCGTGCAGGCTGTAGCGCACGCGATCACATTTGCCGTCCAGCTGTTCGAAGAGCTGTCGACCAAATGGATCGTCAAAGTTGATTACCGAAAAATGCAGCTCTTCACGCTGGAAAAGCTGCGCCTTGGCGGCACCATAGGCTTCCATGGAACCGTGATAATCCAGATGATCCCGGGTCAGATTCGTGAATACAGCGCCGGTCATCGAGAGGTTATCCACGCGGCCCTGATCAAGGGCATGGGAGGACACCTCCATCACGGCTGCCCGACCTTCCTGTTTCACGATCCGGGACAGCACCCGGTTTACCTGAACCGCATCCGGTGTCGTATGCGTCGCGGGTTGCAGGGCGCCAGGCATGCCATAGCCCAGAGTGCCGAGGATACCGCAGGGCGTTCCCGTTTCCTTGAGCAGCTGTGCGACATACTGGCAGACCGACGTCTTGCCATTGGTTCCGGTCACGCCAATCAGGCGAAGCCGTTGCGACGGATGCTCGAAAAAGCGGTCTGCGATTCGCCCCACCAGACTGCGCAGGCCAGGGACAGGTACGATCAAGGCACCGTGGTGTTCGGTGCACTCTCCCGCCTGCTGCGCTTCCAGGAGGATGACCGTTGCGCCCGCTGCAATGGCCTTATCGACATAGAAGTCAGCCGGCGTTCGGGCGCCCGAGAGGGCGATAAAGGCATCGCCGGAGGCGACTTCCCGACTGTCGGTTTTCAGTCCGTGGATGGTCACGTCGAACACCGACGGAACCGCTACGATACCCTGCAATAACGTGCTGAGAGATGTGATGCACATAGGCCTACCCTCGCTCTCCGGATGCAGAAGCAGCCATTTCGGCCTCTCCCACTTCCAGTTCAGGCTTCACATTCAACAGTCGCAGTGCGTCACTCATTACCCGTGAGAATACTGGCGCGGCCACTTCACCACCGTAGTATTCTCCGGACTGCGGCGCATCAACGGCCACAACCGTAACCAGCCTCGGGTTATCAATAGGCGCCATACCGGCAAAAATCGCCTTGTACTGGCTATCCTCGTAACCCTGGGCCCCAACAAGATGAACAGTCCCGGTCTTGCCGCCAGCCGAGTAAAATCCAGGCTGGGCCCGCTTACCGGTACCCCTTGAAACGGCCTCGCGCAGCATATTGCGAACCTGGAGGGTGACCTGCTCCGAGAGCACTCGCTGCCCCTCCGGCTTCTTGTCCTGCCGGACCAGGCTCAGGGGATAGCGCACGCCACCATTGGCGATCACCATATAGGCCTGGGCCAGTTGAAGAGCGTTCACGCTCATACCGTATCCGTAGGACAGTGTCGCCTCTTCCACGGGGCGCCACTTGGGCGGCGATGGCAATACGCCCACGGCTTCGCCGGGAAAACCGATCCCCGTTGGCTGGCCAAGTCCCAGACGGGCGTAGAGATCACGAATCACATCGCCGCCAAGGTCGGTAGCAATCCGGCTGATTCCGACGTTGCTGGACTTGACGATGATCTCGGTCATATCCATGACGCCATAGTTGCGATGATCCCGGATGGTGAAACGACCGAAACGGCGAAAACCCGGGTTGGTATCAATGGTGCTGTTAACCGAGTAGCTGCCGGATTCCAGAGCCGCCGCCATGGTGATCGGCTTCATGGTTGAGCCTGGCTCGAACAGGTCGGTGATAGCCTTGTTTCGAAGATTTTCCGCTGCGAGCTGACTGCGGTCATTGGGGTTATAGGACCCCTGGTTGACCATCGCCAGGACCTCACCGGTATCCACGTCGAGCATGACCAGCGTACCCCCTCTGGCATTATGAGCCGCCACCACAGCCTTGAGTTCCCGATAGGCCAGGTACTGGAGGCGCAGGTCGATGCTGAGGGCGAGGTTCTGGCCGGGGCTGGCATCGCGAATCAGGGTCAGATCCTTGATAACCCGGCCGCGGTTGTCTTTCAGGACCCGCTTCCGGCCGGTTTCACCGGACAGCCACTGGTTGTAGGCGAGCTCGATCCCTTCCTGCCCGCGTTCGTCGATGTCGGTGAAGCCCACAACGTGAGCAGTCACTTCGCCGGCGGGGTAATAGCGACGGTACTCCTGACGGGTGTATATCCCGTCAATCTCCAATTCGAGAACCTTTCTGGCCAGATCCGGCTGAACCTTGCGGCGCAGATAGATGAATTCCCGCCCGGAGTATTCTTCGAGACGCTGCCGGAGAGAGGCTTCATTGATATCGAGCAGCCGCGCAAGGTTGGTGAGTCGCGCCTCGGAGGGATTGGCTTCAGAAGGATTCGCCCAGATGGTCTGCACTGGCGTGCTGACGGCCAGAGGCTCGTCATAACGATCGGTGACAACACCACGATGAGCATCAATACTCTCAACCCGGATCGTACGAACATCACCCTGCTTGCGCAGGAAATCATTATCCACGACGTGGAGGTCGACCAGGCGCCAGCCAAGCACACCCACCACCAGGAGGAAGACGCCCACGACGGAGCCAAAACGCCAGGCTGCCAGCCCGGACGCCAAACGCTGCCCCCATGTTGTCTTCTTTCCCTGATCGGACACGTCGATCACCCTGAATCGTTGTTGTTCTCGTTGATTACCGGCTGGTAACCGGCGACATCAGTGGCACCAGCACAATATCCTGACGTCCCGGCACCACCATGCCGAAACGCTCAGCCGCCAGCTTTTCGACCCGGCCATGAGCGCTTAACGCACTCTGCTCGAGCAGAAGCTGGCTCCATTCGCTCTGATAACGGTCGCGCTCGGACTGAAGTTGCGACAGCGTGTTGAAAAGCTCCCGGTTCTCGTGGGCACTGACCACCACGCCAATAGAGGAAGCCAGCAACACGGCGACCAGACCGAGCGAGACAAGCACCTTGCCCTGCTTCGTGGCAGCGAAAACCTGCCTTGAGATACGGACCGCGGTTGCAACACCGTCCCGGACCTTCTGCTTGTTGAGCTTCGCCGTTTTTACCGGCTCTTCAATGGCAACAGCGCCCATGGTTACGCGCTCCCCTGCGAGTTTTTCCTGATATCGGTGCGTTCGAGCACCCGCATGACTGCGCTGCGGGCACGTACGTTGTCACTTACTTCTTCAGCGCCGGCCTTGCTGGCTTTGCCAACGAGCCGGAAATCCGAGGCTTCCTGTTCCGCGGTTACGGGCACCCCTTTGGGCAGCTGTGGCCCGCGCGCCAGATCCCTCATGAACCGCTTGACCAACCGGTCTTCCAGCGAATGAAAGCTGATGACCACCAGACGCCCTCCGGGAGCGAGGTGGTCAACAGCAGACTGAAGACCCACTTCGAGATCTTCCAGCTCCCGGTTGATAAAAATCCGGATTGCCTGGAAGGTCCGGGTAGCCGGATGCTTGTGCTTTTCCTTTTTCGGGACCGCCTCGCTGACCAACTCTGCCAACTGGCGAGTGGTTTCGACGGGCGCTTCCTGCCGACGCGCGACCAGTAGCCGGGCAATGCGCCGCGAGAATTTCTCTTCGCCGTAACGGAAAATCACGTTTGCGATATCCGACTCGTCCGCTGTTGCAAGCCATTCGGCGGCGCTGGGCGATTGTTCGGTATTCATGCGCATGTCCAGTGGACCATCACGCATGAAACTGAATCCACGGGAGGCATCATCAAGCTGCGGCGATGACACGCCGAGATCCAGCAACACACCATTCACTGTCTGCCAACCCTGACCGACCACCGCAGCGCCCAGCTCCGCAAACGAACCGTGGAAACTGTGGAACCGGTTATCCTGGGCTTCCAATTCCTTCGCCGCGCGTATCGCCTCGGGATCCTTGTCGATACCCAGCAACCGCGCCGACGGGCCGAGGCGACCGAGAATCAGGCGGCTGTGACCACCCCGCCCAAAGGTGCCATCCACGTAATAACCGTCGGGGTCGTTGACCAGATAGTCGACCGCCGAATCCAGGAGCACCGAGCGATGCGAGTACGCCGCCCCGGCCTCCTGGTTGCGATCGGTGGTCATAAGGACAGCGCCTCCATCTCGGGCGGCATGTCTTCGTCATCAGAGGATTCATCCAGCCAGGCAAACCAGCGCTCTTCGCTCCAGAGCTCTAGCTTCTTGCCTTGCCCGATCAACATCAGCTTTTTCTCCAGATGGGCATAGCTTCTAAGGGTTGGCGGAATCAGAATACGACCGGCCGAATCCAGCTCCATGGGCGCAGCATTACCCAGGATCAGACGCTGCAGCCGCCGGGCCGCCTTATTCATGTTGGGAAGCGCCTCGATTTTGGGCCGTAGAACTTCCCACTCGGGCTCCGGATAGACCAGCAGACACCGCTCCTCGTCAGCGTTTGCTGTCAATACAATGCGCCCACCACAGGCCTGCGCGAGCTCTTCGCGCACCTTGGAGGGGATCGCCAGGCGACCCTTCGCATCCATATTGATGGCATGACTGCCGAGAAAATTACTCATTTACGCTGTCTCTGGGTGCCCAATATCCACAAAAAACCACTAGAAACCACTTTTTCCCACTTCTGCACACTATAGAAACACGCAATACACAATGCAAGCGCCGCAAACAGCGCCACACTTGCAAAAGTTCCTTTTATGACAAGAGGTTACGGAGGCGGATTCGATGAAATGGTGAGATTACGGAAAAGAAAAGAAGTAAAATCAAATACCTGCAAAAAAGTCTGAAGACTGCAAGTGAGGTTTAAGATTTTTTGGCTATAAAGGACATCTGTTGAGAATGACGAATGTCACAGGAAGGGAAAAGAGCGAGCTCGCCGATAAGCCGGGTTCTGTCTTGGACAGTCATTCATCTAGGGTCTGCGTCACCACAGACCTCAAGCAACCTACCCGAATCCAGCGCGGGCCACGCCATTGGATTCCTATTTGGTCTTGCTCCAGGTGGGGTTTACCATCGCCGTGGACTGTTGCCAGCCACGCGGTGCGCTCTTACCGCACCGTTTCACCCTTACCGGCGCCCGAGGGCGCTTAGGCGGTATACTTTCTGTTGCACTTTCCGTCGGCTCGCGCCGCCCAGGCGTTACCTGGCACCTTGCCCTATGGAGCCCGGACTTTCCTCCCCCGGAAAACCGGCGGCGACTGTCTGGCGAGCTCGGGCGAGACAATACTCCTGCGCCCAAAGCCTTGCAAGGGAAAACGCCACTGTACTCAGTTGTCTTTTAGCGCCAGTGCGCGCTGGTACAGCTCATTTTTCGACAGACCGGTCAGTTCTGAGGCCATTTTGGCGACCTTCTTCACCGGAAGCTCTGCCAGCAAAACCCGAAGCACACGGTCCACATCCATGGTAGCCGCGTCATCATTACCAGGTTGCGCCATCGCACCTCGAACCATGACCACGAACTCCCCACGGGTTCCGTGGGGATCCTGCTCCAACTCTGCCAGAACCTCCGCAACCGAACCGGAATAGAAGGTTTCGAAGGTCTTGGTGATTTCCCGCCCCAGAACCATCTCACGATCCTCGCCCAGCACCTCGGCAATATCCCGTACCGACTCTAGAATCCTGTGCGGCGATTCATAGAACACCAGAGTGGCCGGCTCACTGGCCAGCGGCTCAAGACTGGCCCTGCGACCCGAGCGCTTGGCAGGCAGAAACCCCACGTACAGAAAGCGGTCCGTCGGCAGGCCGGCCGCGCTCAGAGCCACTACCAGTGCACAGGGCCCCGGAATCGGGCTCACCCGATACCCCGCAGCCCTGGCGTCTCGCACCAGCACGTATCCGGGATCGGAGATAAGCGGTGTACCGGCGTCGGAGATCAGCGCCACATCGCGCCCGGCCTTAAGCTCAGCGAGGATCCCGGCTGCGCGATCTTTTTCGTTATGGTCATGCAATGCGATCATTCGCTTCTGAATGCCCAGATGGCTCAATAGCCGGCCACTGTGGCGCGTATCCTCTGCCGCGACCACGTCCACGTGGGCGAGGGTCCGGGTTGCTCTTGGAGATAGATCATCAAGGTTGCCAATCGGGGTGGCAACAACATAAAGAGTGCCGCCCGGTTCATCCCTGCGGCTATCGGATGACGGGTAATCGCTGACCTCGTTTTTCAAAGCGTGTGCCTCTGTGATGGGGTATCCGGGAGCGTGACAGTTACGTCATGTGAATTAACCCCGGAGCTGTTAAACTTGCCAGCGTTAGTCTGGCGCTACAAGCCCAATCATCCGGAGTATGTCGAGCCTGCCATGTTAAATATCCGTATTCATCAACGAGCCCTGGCCAGCGTATTTACTGCCGCCCTTTTGTCGGCGGGCTGCGCCACCGTCAATCTCGAAACCCACGTCGCGCAAACGGCCGACCAGGCCCTCGAGCTTGCCGGCAACGAAGATAATATCGAGACCGCCCAGGCCTACCTCCTCCGGATCGCCAGCAGGTTCCAGGACCAGGGCAACCACGTGGCAGCACGAACGCTACTTCAAAGTTCGCAGCTGGCGCAACCGGCTGCGGACCTTGGCAACCAGAAACTCCTGCTAGCCATGGCAAGCGCCAAGGCCCTTGAGGACGAATCCTGGGCAGAGGCGCTTTCCGCCGAACTCACGCCGTCGACCTTTATAGAGTACCCGGCCGACCTGATGGCCCGGGCCGCCAGCCTGCAGGCGGACACTTATGACCTGGCGGGCAAGCCGATGCCTGCGGCCATGACCCTTATCCTGCTGGCCCAGACGGATAACACCGCGGATGCGCAACAGATTCATAACCGCATCTGGTCCCTGCTGGAGAAGGTACCGGGCACCGAGCTGAGCTCGGCCTCTGCCGAAGCGATTGGCTATGAGGCCCAGGGCTGGCTGGAGCTGGCAAACCTGGTGCGCACTGCAGAAACCGGCATAGACGAGCAGGGCCGACTCATCCGGGGTTGGCAAAACAACTGGCCCGGCCATCCCGCAGCCCAGGCTCTGCCCTCGGAACTCCAACTGATCGCCACACTGGCAGACAGCCGTCCGGAAAAAATCGCTCTTGCCCTGCCTCTCCAGGGCCCGCTGGCAACGGCGGGCAAGGCCATCCGGGATGGCTTTCTGGCAGCGTACTACCTGGATGACACTGCTGACCGGGGCAAAACCGACATTCGGATCTTTGATACCGCCGGCACGTCTTTCAGCGAACTTTACAAGCAGCTATCGGAACAGGATATCGACCTGATTGTTGGCCCCCTGGAAAAAGAGGCACTGGCCGGACTGGGTTCAATGAATACGCTGCCCGTACCCGCTCTCGGGCTGAATTACCTGCCGGCGGATACCAAGCCCGCTGACGGACTCTACCAGTTCGGTCTCTCGGCAGAGGACGAGGCCCGGCAAATTGCCGACCGACTTGCCGCAGAACAGCTGCGCCAGGTTCTGGTGCTTATCCCCGGCGGCGAATGGGGCGATCGCGTTGAGGCTGCGTTGCTGAAACGCATGGCCTCCCATGAAGGCGTTGCCCTGGACATCGAGCGCTTCTATCGGGAAGACAACCTAAGGGCGGTAACGGCTGACCTGCTGGGCATTACCGTTTCCCGCGACCGGGCCATCCAGGTTGAACGCACCATTGGCATGAATGTCGAATTCGAGCCGCGTCGCCGGCAGGATGCCGACGCCATCGTCATGGTGGCAGAGCCCACTGTTGCCCGACAGTTCAAACCTCTTTTCGCCTTCTATTTCGGCGGGGACCTGCCTGTGTACTCGCCTTCCATTATCTATGAGGGCACACCCGCACCTTCACGGGACCGTGACCTGAACGGCGTTATTTTCACTGATATTCCCTGGGTCCTGGGCGACGACAATGAGCTGCGTACGCGAGCTACCGAAAATCTGTCCGGAACCCGTGGCCAGCCCGGGCGCCTTTTCGCCATGGGCGCCGATGCGTGGCACCTGAGCAAACGCCTGCCGTTGCTGAAACAGGTGGAAAGCGCCTCGATATCAGGCCAAACAGGTGTGCTGACCATGACACCCGAGGGCAGCATCCATCGGGAACAACTCTGGGCCCAGTTCCGCAACGGCGCTCCTGAACTCATCCCTGAACCGGTAACCGAAGAGGGAGAGATGGAAGGCGCTCAAGAGGAAGCCCCACCTCTCAGCGAATAACACCGAAGGAGAAAGGCAGTAGCCATGGATGGCACCAAAACCCTGGGTAACCACTTTGAGGGCGTTGCAGCCCGCTACCTCGCCAGTCGGGGCGTCCGGATTATTGAGCGCAACGTCTACAATCGCGGCGGCGAGATTGATCTCGTCGGACAGGAAGGTGAGACTCTCGTATTCTTCGAGGTCCGCTATCGGGGCGCTGGCAGCCTTGTAGATCCTGCAAGCTCCATCAATTACCCCAAACAGAAACGCCTGATTCGTGCAGTCTCGTTTTACCTGCACAGGCACGGGCTCTGGAACAGCCTCTCACGGATAGATGTGGTTGCCATCAGCCCGGGTACCGTCAAAAAATACCGGGTACAATGGATCAGGAATGCAATTCTGGCAGGATAGTGATACCGAAAATGACCGACACCGAACACCAGATCAACCAGTGGTTCGCAAGCCATATGGAGCATACCGCGCAGGCCGCGAGTACGGCCGGCCCTGCTATCGAGGAGGTTGCCAACGCCTTCGTGGAAACTCTGCTCCAGGACGGGAAAATAGTTACCTGCGCCAACGGTAATGCCAACATTCTGGCCCAGTACTTCTGTACCGCGCTTCTGAACCGTTTCGAACAGGACAGGCCGGCACTGCCCGCCATCAATCTCGGCGCCGACGCAACGACCTATTCGGCCATCTGCCGGGATAACCGTTTCAACGATACCTTCTCGCGTCAGGTCCGGGCGATTGGCAAACCCGGGGACCTGTTGTTCGTGATCGTCGACGATGGCCACAAGGCAAATCTTATCCAGGCTATCCAGGTTGCCCATGATCGGGAAATGAGTGTTGTGGTTCTCAGTGCCAGGGAGAAATCGGACATAACCTCTTTGTTGCATCCGGAGGACCACGAAATCGCCCTGAACGATCTCAGTCCCACGGAGGCTACACCTCTGCTACTGCTCATCATCAATGCCCTTTGCGGGCTTATCGACGCAAAAATCTTCGGGGGATAAAAAAAGCCAGCGTAAGCTGGCTTTTTCAAAACGAGTGCGCTGGCGTTATTTCACAACCTTGAGGGTAGGCCTGCCAGAGGGGCGATCCTCCTGACCAGGTGACGCCTGCTCACCATCGCGCTCCTTCGAGGTACCGTCAGGATCGGGAGAGCCCGGCTCACTGCCGAAGACCATGCCCTCGCCGTTTTCCTTGGCGTAGATTGCCATCACCGCCTGCAACGGAATAAACACCTGCATGGGCACTCCACCGAAACGGGCACTGAATTCCAGCGCTCCATTCCCGATGACCAGGCCGCGCACGGCGCCCGGGCTGATATTCAGCACAATCTGCCCGTTCGCGACATGCTCTGTCGGCACCTGCACACCCTGAATGCCTGCGTCCACCACAATGTAGGGGGTACAGTCATTGTCCAGAATCCACTCATTGAATGCTCGTACCAGGTACGGACGGCTGGACGTCATGGTGTTTTTACTCTCAGCCACTGCCACTCTCCTGCTCCGGCAAGCGGAACGTTACCAAATCAGCTGCGAATGTCTTCTTCCAGATCTGACAGGCTTGCCTTGAAGCCATCCCGACTGAAGATGCTCTCCATGTACTTCTGCAGCGGCTTGGCCTGCTTCTCATTCAGCTCAATACCCAGCGACGGAAGACGCCACAGGATGGGAGCAATGCAACAGTCCACAATGGTGAACTCTTCAGACAGGAAAAACGGCATCTCACCAAACAGCGGCGCCGTTGCCAACAGACTTTCCTTCAGCTCTTTGCGAGCTGTGTCGGACGCCTTGGCGTTCGGCTGAGCCAGAATCTGGTCGACCAGGCCACACCAGTCTTTCTGGATCCGATGGATCATCAGACGGCTGTTGGCTCGCGCCACAGGATACACCGGCAATAAAGGCGGATGCGGGAAACGCTCGTCGAGGTATTCCATCATGATGTTGGGCTCATAGAGCACAAGATCACGATCTACCAGCGTCGGCAGGGCGTTGTATGGGTTCAGGTCCGCCAGTTCAGCCGGCGGGTTATCCGGATCCACATCAACGATATCGACGGTAACACCCTTCTCTGCCAGAACAATACGCACCCTGTGGCTGTAATGGCTGGCCGGATCCGAGAAAAACGTCATTGATGACCGCTTGGTCACAACGCCCATAGAACTACCTCACGAGTAAACAAACCGAAATGATCCTGAAAAAACGCAAAAATCCAGCGGGCCGGTTATGCCCGCTGGAACTCAGGGGTCGGGATTATACCCTATTTCTCAGTGTACGTCCTTCCAGTACTCACGATTGAGCAGGTAAGCGAACACGAAGAAGATGGCCACAAAGATCAGAACAAAGATCCCCAGACGCTCACGCTCGAGTTTGACCGGATCCGCCATGTACGACATGAAGTTGGTCAGGTCGTACATCGCCTGGTCGAAGTCGGCTCCAGACATGCTGCCTTCGATTGCGTACTCCGGGCAAGCATCCGCGTTGTTGATATTCCCACTCAACGGCTCAACGCTGGCCGGCGTTCCGATTTTCGGTTCAACGGCACAGAGGCCCTGCAAACCAACCAGAACATGGGGCATACCGACATTCGGGAATACCACGTTATTGACGCCCAGCGGACGGGACTCGTCCTTGTAGAAACCGCGGAGGTAGGAATATACCCACGCTTCGCCACGCAGACGGGTTTCGAGCGTAAGATCCGGTGGCGGAGCACCGAACCAGTCAGCCGCCATGTCTTTGTTCATGGAGTTTTTCATCAGCTCGCCAATTTTGGCGCCGGTGAAGATCAGGTTTTCCTCATACAGCTCATCGGGAATTTCGAGATCCTCAGCCACACGCTTGTAGCGCGCGTACTCCATGGAATGACAACCCATGCAATAGTTGGTAAAGGTTGCCGCTCCGCGCTGGAGAGATGCCTTGTCAGAGTGATCTGACTCGAAGCTGTCCAGCGGCACGGTTGAACCCGCTGCCAGCCCGAGAGCTGGCAGGACCGCGATGAAAAGACCAAAAATCAGCTTTCTCATTATCCTGTCACCCTCTCTGGAACTGGCTTGGTTTTCTCCATGCGCGTGTAGAACGGCATGAGGATAAAGTAGAGGAAGTACAGCACCGTCAGAACCTGGGCAACCATTGTGCGGCCTTCGGTAGCGGGTACAAGACCGAGGTAGCCGAGGATCACAAAGCTCACCACGAAGATGGCCAGTGCAATACGGCTCAGCCAGCCTTTGTAACGCATGGACCGTACCGGGCTCTTGTCCAGCCAGGGCAGTACGAACAGGATGGCAATTGCCGCACCCATTACAACAACACCCCAGAACTTGGCGTCAAGACCGAACAGGTCGATCGTCACCGCACGCAGCATTGCGTAGAACGGAGTGAAGTACCAAACG
Source organism: Marinobacter sp. CP1 (assembly GCF_001266795.1). NCBI lineage: Bacteria > Pseudomonadati > Pseudomonadota > Gammaproteobacteria > Pseudomonadales > Marinobacteraceae > Marinobacter > Marinobacter sp. CP1. The sequence goes on along the minus strand of NZ_CP011929.1, from coordinate 3,075,744 downwards.
GGCGCAATGTGATTTGGTGTTTTCAACGGGTTTGCCGGCTCGAAGTTCGGCTTCTCGATGAACAACCCGCCACCTTCCGGGAAGAAGAACACAACAATAAAGAAGATGAAGAAGAAAACGCCCACGCCGAGCAGATCGTGCACGGTGTAGTAAGGATGGAACGGAATTCCGTCTTTGGGGATGCCGTTTTCGTCCTTGTTCTTCTTGATATCGATACCGTCGGGGTTGTTGGAGCCCACTTCGTGCAGTGCCAGGATGTGAAGCACTACCAGGCCCAGCAGAACGATCGGCAGTGCCACTACGTGCAACGCGAAGAATCGGTTGAGGGTAATACCGGAAATCAGGTAGTCACCACGAATCCAGAGAGAGAGGTCCTCACCGATCACGGGGATAGCCCCGAACAGGTTAACGATAACCTGCGCACCCCAGTAGGACATCTGGCCCCACGGCAGGAGGTAGCCCATGAACGCTTCAGCCATCAGGATCAGGTAGATCAGCATACCGAAGATCCAGATCAGCTCACGCGGCTTCTGATAGGAGCCGTACATCAACCCCCGGAACATGTGGAGATAGACCACAATGAAGAAGGCCGAGGCACCGGTAGAATGCAGGTAACGCAGCAGCCAACCCCACTCGACATCACGCATGATGTATTCAACGGATGCGAATGCGCCTTCCGCCGAAGGGTTGTAGCTCATGGTCAGCCAGATTCCCGTGACCAACTGGTTCACGAGAACCAGCATCGCGAGGGAACCAAAGAAGTACCACAGGTTGAAGTTTTTCGGCGCGTAGTACTTGCCAAGGTGCTTGTTCCAGGCATCAATGACCGGAAGCCGTTCATCTACCCAGTTGAGTAACTTGCTCATTACGCTGCCTCCGGATCAAGACCAATCGTGAGGGTCACATCATCGTCGTAACGATAGGGCGGCACCTCCAGGTTCAGGGGAGCAGGCTGCGCTTCGAAAACCCGGCCGGCCATATCGTATCGTGAACCGTGACAGGGACAGAACAGGCCGCCCAGCCACTCGTCACCCAGGTCTGCCGGAGCAACTTCCGGGCGATAGGATGGAACACAGCCAAGGTGGGTACACAGACCTACAAGCACGGCAAATTCCGGTTTCAGCGAGCGCAGGATGCCATCGATATACGGCGGCTGCTGCGGCGCTTCGGACTGGGGATCTTTCACCCGGTCGTTCAGCTTCTCGATATTTGCGCGCATTTCTTCGGTACGGCGGATGATCCAGACCGGCTTGCCTCGCCATTCAACAGTAATCTGCTGGCCCGGCTCGATCTTGCTGATATTGACGGTTACCGGTGCACCGGCCGCTTCCGCTTTTGCACTGGGATTCCATGACCCCAGGAACGGAACCGCCGCACCGACGACGCCGACTCCACCCACCACAGACGTAGCACCGATCAGAAACCGGCGCCTGCCTTGGCTCACGTCGCCATTACTCATTATGGTTTTCTCCCATCAGGCGATGTCACAGCCCGCAACGCAGCCGGCAATGTGCATCTAAAAGGACTTCACAACCCAAAAATATAAGCGCCCAAATGGTAATGAAATTACCAAGGGCTTACAAGTCGGAAAGCCGCCACTGGCGCTCCATCCCTGTTCCAGATCAATTTGCTGACAAATCACTGGAACATAAAAAAACCCGACCGAAAAGGGCCGGGTTTTCCAGGATCTGCTCCAGCGGAATTAACGCTTGGAGTACTGAGGACGCTTACGCGCCTTGCGCAGACCCACTTTCTTACGCTCAACTTCACGTGCATCACGGGTAACATAACCCGCTTTACGCAGCGCCGGGCGCAGAGTTTCGTCGTAATCCATCAGAGCGCGGGTCAGACCGTGGCGAATTGCGCCGGCCTGGCCACTGATACCACCACCCTTAACGGTAATGTTGATATCAAAACGATCGGTAGACTCGGCAACCACCAGGGGCTGACGAACGATCATGCGCAGGGTCTCGCGACCGAAGAAATCTTCGATGGTGCGACCGTTGATGGAGATGTTACCGCTTCCCGGCTTGATAAAAACCCGAGCCGTGGATGTCTTGCGGCGACCAGTACCGTAATTTTGTGCTACAGACATATCCGCCTTCCGTTAAATGTCGAGTTCTTTGGGCTGCTGGGCTGCGTGAGGGTGCTCAGCGCCGGCATAGATTTTCAGCTTCTTGAACATGGCGCGACCGAGCGGTCCCTTCGGAAGCATGCCTTTGACAGACTTCTGGATGATTTGCTCGGGTGCCTTGTCGACCAGCTTCTCGAAGTTGATGGATTTGATTCCACCCGGAAAGCCGGTATGACTGTAGTACATCTTGTCAGATGCTTTCTTGCCGGTAACCCGCACCTGGCTGGCGTTAATCACTACAATGTAATCGCCAGTGTCTACGTGGGGGGTGTACTCAGGCTTATGCTTGCCCCGCAGACGAAGGGCGATTTCGGTTGACAGACGACCCAGCGTCTTGCCGGCTGCGTCTACAACGTACCAGTCACGTTTTACTGTTTCTGGTTTCGCACTCAGAGTCTTCATTGATTCCGCCTTGAACGCTATATAAGAAACGTTAAAAACCACCGCCGGTAAATGCAAGGCATCCGGAGGGGGTTCCATACCTGTGTTGCGTTGCCATCATTCGGGGCTGAGATAATGACATCGCCTTGAAAAGCCAGGGCGCGAAGTATACTCGAACCACCCAGGAAAGCCAACCCTGTGTGGATTCGTTTCGTTATTCCCCTATACCGGCGGTTGCCCAACCGTACAGCCGCGACACGTTATCCAGAAGCGCCGGCGCCAGATGCTCCGGCGACGTGCCACGGAGCTCCGCGAGCGCGTCCAGAATATCCGGCAGATAGCGTGGGGAGTTCTCTCCCTGTGGCACGCCTTCCGGCGCCATGTCCGGGGCGTCGGTCTCAAGCACCAGCGCCTCCAGTGGCAATTTTGCGACTGCGTCGCGGGCCTTTCGGGCCCTGGGATGGGTGATCACGCCCCCTACCCCGATAAAGCACCCAAGATCGACCAGCTTTGCGGCCTGCTGAAAGCTTCCGCTAAATCCGTGAATCAGGGCTCGACCCTGCCACTGGCGACGATTGAGCACACCGTGAACTTCGTCATGGGTCTTGACGGAGTGGATCACCAGCGGCAGATTCAGTTCGTCAGCCAGCGCCACCTGGGCTTCAAACCAGGGCCACTGCGCTTCGAGACTTCCCCGGATTCGATCGAGTCCGCATTCACCGATTGCCACACAGCGGTCGGGACGACCCTCCAGCCGCCGCCTAAGCTCGACCAAGTCTGCCTCCGAGTGCTCTTCCACAAACCAGGGGTGAATGCCGAGACAGTAAAACAGACCATCATGAGCCAGCGCTGTCTCGCGGACGCGGTCCCAGTCCGGTCGCCGGACACCGGGTATCACCAGCCCCCGGAGTCCGCGCGATCGGCCCTGCTCAAGCTCTTTATCGCGGCGGCCATCGAACTGGGGAAAATCGAAATGGCAATGGGCGTCGATCAGCTGCACAGTCACCTCCGCCCGGAACCGTTAATGCTCCCGGGTCTTGTGGAACTGGATGTCCGGATACCGCTCCTGGGCCAGGTTCAGGTTGACCATGGTCGGAGCAATGTAGGCCAGCCTGTCACTCCCATCGAGGGCCAGGTTGTCGTTATTCTTGCGCTGGAACTCATCAAGCTTGCGCTCATCGCTGCAGGTGACCCACCGCGCAGTAGCTACGTTAATTGGCTCGTAGATGGCCTCCACTTTGTATTCGCTTTTCAAGCGACTGACCACCACATCGAACTGCAGCACACCGACCGCCCCGACGATGAGATCGTTATTCCGAAGCGGCCTGAACACCTGGACGGCACCCTCTTCGGACAGCTGTATCAGTCCTTTCTGGAGCTGCTTGGCCTTGAGCGGATCCTTCAGGCGAATCCGGCGGAACAATTCGGGCGCAAAGTTGGGGATGCCGGTGAACTTCATGTCGTCGCCAGCAGTAAAGGTATCACCCAACTGAATGGTGCCATGGTTGTGCAGGCCGATAATATCGCCGGCAAACGCCTGCTCGGCGTGTTCGCGGTCGCCGGCCATGAACGTCAGCGCGTCGGAAAACCGCACTTCCTTGCCAATACGGACATGACGGGCCTTCATACCCTGGTTGTAACTGCCCGAGACAATGCGGAGGAAGGCAACACGGTCACGATGCTGTGGATCCATATTTGCCTGAATCTTGAATACGAAGCCCGAGAACCCGTCCTCGGCCGGCTGGACCAGTCTCTGGTCGGTTTCCCGCGGTTGCGGCGCCGGGGCCCACTCCACCAGACCATCGAGCATGTGGTCCACGCCGAAGTTACCCAGTGCGGTACCAAAGAAGACTGGCGTCAGTTCGCCGGCAAGAAAAGCTTCCTGATCAAACTCGTGGGACGCGCCTTTGACCAGCTCAATTTCATCACGCAGATCGTCGGCGTAAGCGCCAATCGCCTGATCAAGCTCGGGATTGTCCAGCCCCGAGATAACGCGCTTGTCCTGAATCATATGGCCCTGGCCGGACTGATACAGAATAACCTCGTCCCGAAGCAGGTGATAAACCCCTTTGAAGCTCTTGCCCATACCGATGGGCCAGGTGATCGGTGCACAGGCAATTTTCAGAACTTCCTCAACCTCGTCCATCAGCTCCACCGGATCCCGGGTGTCCCGATCCAGCTTGTTCATGAACGTGATAATCGGCGTATCCCGCAGCCGGGTAACCTCCATCAGTTTGATGGTCCGTTCCTCGACACCCTTGGCGCTGTCAATAACCATCAGACAGGAGTCCACCGCCGTGAGCGTGCGGTAGGTGTCTTCCGAGAAGTCTTCGTGGCCAGGCGTATCCAGCAGGTTCACCAGCTTGCCACCATAAGGAAACTGCATGACGGAGGTGGTTACCGAAATACCCCGCTCTTTCTCCATTTCCATCCAGTCGGACTTGGCATGCTGGCCAGACTTCTTTCCCTTGACGGTACCGGCCTTCTGGATTGCCTGCCCGAACAAAAGCACCTTCTCGGTAATCGTGGTCTTACCGGCATCCGGGTGCGAGATAATGGCGAAGGTGCGGCGCTTGGCCACTTCCTGGGAAAGGTTAGACATAATCGAAAAGCAACCTGAATCTGAAGTTCTGGAAAAGGCGGCCATTATAGGCCCTATGCCGCTGTGACGCTAACTCGCACTGCAGTGATCACTGGCCGAGGGCAAGCATCAGGACCCGGGCATCCTCCCGCCCACTGGCAGACGGATAATACCCGGGGCGCTGGCCGATCTCGTGAAAGCCTTCATTCTGGTACAACGCGATAGCGGCATGATTGCTGTCCCTGACTTCGAGCAACAGCTGAGCCATACCTTCATGAGCTGCGGTTGCCAGAACATGCCTCAGAAGGTAGCGTCCCACCCCCTCACCGCGGGCTCTCGGGTGGACGCAGATATTCAGCAAATGCGCTTCATCAACCATGTAGGCCACGACAGCGTACGCTGTGAGTCTGCCCCCATGGCAGGCACCCCAGAGCCGGTAGTTGTCCTTGAAACAATCCAGAAACACCGATTCGCTCCAGGGGTGCGAATAACCCTGGCGCTCTATATCGAGCACATCCGGGACATCCTCGGGCACCAGGGGGCGCACAATAAGATCGGCATCAAGAACTTTTTGGTAGGTTTCCGGATAAGGCATTAACGGGCAACCAGAGGCCGTATCTGGTGCCACAGGGAGCGCTTCAATGTCGGGTAGCCGGCAATCTCAGCAAGGGTGTGCGGGAACCGGACTGCTGCGTCGTGTCCAAGGGCTTCGCTCAGCCAGCTCTTTTCTGCATCCGCTCCACCCTGCAAGACAACAACCTGCCGACCTTCCAGGCCCGACAGAACACTGCGCATCACCTCAACAAAGTCATGGCCGGAGTTCCCGGGCACCAACAGATTGTTGAAGATAGGCCAGGAGACTTGTCCGAGCACTTGAGGCTGCCCCTCACCAAGGCTCTTGAGAATATTCAGTGCGAGGGTTTCCTGCAGTCGACTGCTGGCATCCGCAGACATACCTCCGATCAGTACCGCCCTTTTTCCCGCCCAGATCATGACGTTAACGCTTTCAGAGGGAATCCCGGCAGGCTGCTCTGACATCTCCTCTGGCGCTGCGGGCTCCGGAGAGTTCGCAGCGTCATCCAACACGGCAGGCGATTGGGGAGGCTGTCGGGAGGCGTTGCCTGGCGCGACAGCCTCACCTTCCATCAAGGCCTGAAGATCCGCTATTCGGGCCACGCCTTCAGTTCTATCTGGTCCCGTCGGTTTACGCGGCGCAGGCCGACCGGCATCTCTTACCGGACTGGGTATGGTCTCAGAAGTTCCAGGCATTGGCTCCGGAACCTGACTCTCCTCGGGAAACTCAAAATCCGGGCTTGGCGCCGCGCCGGGCAACGGTTGCCGGGCATACCACATTCGTATCCCCGCTGCTCCCAGATAAAACTGACGCTCTGCTTCCGATCCAATCATTACCTTCGCCTGTCGCGACTCACCGAATAACCATTCTCACACATCCGCGACCTGGGGATGCTGTCGAATTCCGCCCTTGCTGATCAGGTTCAGGGCCTCAATGTAAGCCTTGGCGGACGCGATGATGATATCAGTATCAGCACCCACGCCGTTAACGATACGGCCACCGCGCTCCAGGCGTACCGTTACCTCGCCCTGGGCATCGGTGCCGCTGGTAATGTTGTTTACGGAATACAGCTGGAGATTGCAGCCGGAATCCACCAGAGATTCGATTGCCTTGAACGTGGCATCGACCGGCCCGCTGCCCTCGGCTTCAACCTTGTGCTCTTTGCCGTCTACGCTCAGCGTGAGATTGGCTTTGGGCACGACTCCGGTCTCCGAGCAGACCTGCATACAGACCAGGCCATAACGGCCGTCTTCCTCTTTCTGCCGGGTATCGCTGGCAATCGCCTGAAGATCCTCATCGAAAATCTCATGTTTCAGATCTGCCAGCGCCTTGAACCGTGTAAAGGCCTCATTCAGCTCCGTCTCGGTCTCAAACTGAATTCCGAGCTCCAGCAAACGGGTACGGAAGGCGTTCCGACCGGAGTGTTTGCCCAGGACGAGGCTGTTGGTATGCCAACCAACGTCCTGCGCCCGCATGATCTCATAGGTCTCCCGGTGCTTCAGAACCCCATCCTGGTGTATCCCGGATTCATGGGCAAAGGCATTGGCGCCGACGATAGCCTTGTTGGGCTGTACCGGAAAACCGGTGATTGTAGAAACAAGACGAGACGCCGGCACGATGTGCTGGGCATCAATGCGGGTATCGATATGGAACAGATCCTGGCGGGTACGAACCGCCATGACAATTTCTTCGAGCGCCGCGTTACCGGCCCGCTCACCCAACCCATTGATGGTGCACTCTACCTGACGGGCTCCCTGGGAAACCGCCGCCAGGGAGTTCGATACAGCCAGTCCCAGGTCGTTGTGGCAATGCACTGAAAAAATAGCTTTGTCCGCGTTTGGAATCCGGTTCAACAACTGACGGATGGTTTCACCGAACTGCTCGGGAATGGCGTAACCGACCGTATCCGGGATATTGATCGTGCTGGCACCGGCATCGATGGCGGCCTCAATGATCCGGCAGAGGAAGTCCAGTTCGGAACGTCCGGCGTCCTCGCAGGAGAATTCGACGTCGTCGACATGACTCCGCGCACGTTTCACTGAGCGAACCGCCTGCTCAATCACTTCATCCGGCTGCATCTGCAGCTTGTGCTTCATGTGAATGGGCGACGTGGCTATAAACGTATGAATACGCCCGCGCTGTGCCGGCCGGATAGCTTCTGCCGCGCGATCGATATCCTTGTCGAGCGCCCGAGCAAGACTGCAGATCGTTGAGTCCTTGATGGACTCGGCGATCGCTTTCACCGCCTCGAAATCACCCTGGCTGGCAATCGCGAATCCTGCCTCAATAACATCCACCCGGAGCTTTTCCAGCGCTTTCGCAATGCGGAGCTTCTCGGCTTTGTTCATGGTGGCACCGGGGCTTTGCTCGCCATCACGGAGCGTTGTATCGAAGATGACCAGGTGATCAGTGGCAGGCATTGGCAGGCTCCATTCTGAGATGTCGTTCGTTATGGGGAGAGTATATCACCGGCCTGCCGTGAGTGAGGCCGTGAATTTCAGGCAATAAAAAACCCCAGCATCAAGGATGCTGGGGTTTTTGGTATTAGGAGCCTGACGATGACCTACTCTCACATGGGCAACGCCACACTACCATCGGCGCTGGTCTGTTTCACTTCTGAGTTCGGGATGGGATCAGGTGGTTCCAGACCGCTATGGTCGTCAGGCAAAACGGTTGATCACTGGGGGACGAGAAGGAACTGAGTGATGTTGATTTCGTTTGAGCGGTTAAGCTCTGCGTTATCCGCAATTGTCTTGGGTGTTATATAGTCAAGCCGCACGAGCAATTAGTATCGGTTAGCTCAACGCCTCGCAGCGCTTACACACCCGACCTATCAACGTCCTGGTCTTGAACGGCTCTTCAGGGACCTCGAGGGTCCAGGGAGATCTCATCTTGGAAGGGGCTTCCCGCTTAGATGCTTTCAGCGGTTATCCTGTCCGAACATAGCTACCGGGCAATGCGACTGGCGTCACAACCCGAACACCAGAGGTTCGTCCACTCCGGTCCTCTCGTACTAGGAGCAGCTTTCCTCAAATCTCCAACGTCCACGGCAGATAGGGACCGAACTGTCTCACGACGTTCTAAACCCAGCTCGCGTACCACTTTAAATGGCGAACAGCCATACCCTTGGGACCGGCTTCAGCCCCAGGATGTGATGAGCCGACATCGAGGTGCCAAACACCGCCGTCGATGTGAACTCTTGGGCGGTATCAGCCTGTTATCCCCGGAGTACCTTTTATCCGTTGAGCGATGGCCCTTCCATACAGAACCACCGGATCACTATGACCTACTTTCGTACCTGCTCGACGTGTCTGTCTCGCAGTTAAGCGGGCTTGTGCCATTACACTAACCGCATGATGTCCGACCATGCTTAGCCCACCTTTGTGCTCCTCCGTTACGCTTTGGGAGGAGACCGCCCCAGTCAAACTACCCACCACACAGTGTCCTCATCCCCGATAAGGGGACCAAGTTAGAACCTCAAACATGTCAGGCTGGTATTTCAAGGTTGGCTCCATGAGAACTGGCGTTCCCACTTCAAAGCCTCCCAGCTATCCTACACAAACATGCTCAAAGTTCACTGTGAAGCTATAGTAAAGGTTCACGGGGTCTTTCCGTCTAGCCGCGGATACACCGCATCTTCACGGCGATTTCAATTTCACTGAGTCTCGGGTAGAGACAGCGCCCCCATCGTTACGCCATTCGTGCAGGTCGGAACTTACCCGACAAGGAATTTCGCTACCTTAGGACCGTTATAGTTACGGCCGCCGTTTACCGGGGCTTCGATCAAGAGCTTCGCGCAAGCGCTAACCCCATCAATTAACCTTCCGGCACCGGGCAGGCGTCACACCGTATACGTCCACTTTCGTGTTTGCACAGTGCTGTGTTTTTAATAAACAGTCGCAGGGGCCTGGTATCTTCGACTGGCTTCAGCTCCACCCGCAGGGATTTCACTTACCACCAGCGTGCCTTCTCCCGAAGTTACGGCACCATTTTGCCTAGTTCCTTTACCCGAGTTCTCTCAAGCGCCTTGGTATTCTCTACCTGACCACCTGTGTCGGTTTGGGGTACGGTCTCGAATAGCCTGAAGCTTAGAAGATTTTCCTGGAAGCATGGCATCAATGACTTCCCGCTCTAAGAGCAGTCGTCGTCGCGTCTCGAGATTGTGGACCCGGATTTGCCTAAGTCCACTCCCTACTCGCTTAAACCGGGACAACCGTCGCCCGGCTCACCTAGCCTTCTCCGTCTCTCCATCGCAGCTATCCAAGGTACGGGAATATTAACCCGTTTCCCATCGACTACACCTTTCGGTCTCGCCTTAGGGGCCGACTCACCCTGCGCCGATTAGCGTTGCGCAGGAACCCTTGGTCTTCCGGCGTGCGGGTTTTTCACCCGCATTGTCGTTACTCATGTCAGCATTCGCACTTCTGATACCTCCAGCATGCTTCTCAACACACCTTCGCAGGCTTACAGAACGCTCCCCTACCCCGCATACAAAGTATGCAGCCGCAGCTTCGGTGACCAGTTTGAGCCCCGTTACATCTTCCGCGCAGGCCGACTCGACTAGTGAGCTATTACGCTTTCTTTAAAGGATGGCTGCTTCTAAGCCAACCTCCTAGCTGTCTGAGCCTTCCCACATCGTTTCCCACTTAACTGGTACTTGGGGACCTTAGCTGGCGGTCTGGGTTGTTTCCCTCTTCACGACGGACGTTAGCACCCGCCGTGTGTCTCCCGGATAGTACTCACAGGTATTCGGAGTTTGCATCGGGTTGGTAAGTCGGGATGACCCCCTAGCCGAAACAGTGCTCTACCCCCTGTGGTATTCGTCCGAGGCGCTACCTAAATAGCTTTCGGGGAGAACCAGCTATCTCCGGGCTTGATTAGCCTTTCACTCCGATCCACAAGTCATCCCCTGGCTTTTCAACGACAGTGGGTTCGGTCCTCCAGTGCCTGTTACGGCACCTTCAACCTGCTCATGGATAGATCGCCCGGTTTCGGGTCTATGCCCAGCGACTAAATCGCCCTATTCAGACTCGGTTTCCCTACGGCTCCCCTAAACGGTTAACCTCGCCACTGAACATAAGTCGCTGACCCATTATACAAAAGGTACGCCGTCACGGAACAAGTCCGCTCCGACTGCTTGTACGCATACGGTTTCAGGATCTATTTCACTCCCCTCACAGGGGTTCTTTTCGCCTTTCCCTCACGGTACTGGTTCACTATCGGTCAGTCAGGAGTATTTAGCCTTGGAGGATGGTCCCCCCATGTTCAGACAGGATATCACGTGTCCCGTCCTACTCGATTTCACTAAACTCAGGTTTCGGATACGGGGCTATCACCCACTATGGCGGCACTTTCCAGAGCCTTCTCCTACCAGTTGTCTAGCTTAAGGGCTAGTCCCCGTTCGCTCGCCGCTACTTAGGGAATCTCGGTTGATTTCTTTTCCTCGGGGTACTTAGATGTTTCAGTTCCCCCGGTTCGCCTCTTACACCTATGTATTCAGTGCAAGATACCGACCCGAAAGTCGGTGGGTTTCCCCATTCAGAAATGCCCGGATCACAGCTTGTTTGCCAGCTCCCCGAACCTTATCGCAGGCTTCCACGTCTTTCATCGCCTCTGACTGCCAAGGCATCCACCGTATGCGCTTAGTTGCTTGACTATATAACCCCAAGACAACTGATCACGAATCCACACCCATCACCAGGCAAGCCTGATTCAGAGGTTTCTTCGAGACAGCCACTTGAAGCAATAGAACAACCACTTCAACGACAACACCGGATAACGCTTGAAATCGTTATCACTTTTGAACTCTTCTCTCGGAGATAATGAGAGAAAAAATTCTGTGTTCTATCTCGTCCAATTTGTTAAAGAGCAAATCTGACCCAGTGATCAGAAAGGAAGGCTTCACCAACATGAAACATTCGTTTCTGTACACTGCCAACCGAAGTTAGCCAGTTATTTGGTGGAGCTAGGCAGGATCGAACTGCCGACCTCCTGCGTGCAAGGCAGGCGCTCTCCCAGCTGAGCTATAGCCCCAGAACTTGTCCAGCTTCCGTTACTCGTCGTTGCAGCATTCATTCGTTTCAGTCATGACCCATCGAGGGTCACTCCTTTACTCATTCAAGCTGCGCCTAGATTAACGAAATCTGTCCTGCGCTCTGCTATCGTCGATAGACCAGGATTTTGCTGATCTAGGCGTCGAAGTGCGCCGCATAGCCTGCTATGCAAGTACTTCGACAACGACGAGCAGTGAAATTCTGGTGGGTCTGGGTGGACTTGAACCACCGACCTCACCCTTATCAGGGGTGCGCTCTAACCACCTGAGCTACAGACCCAAAAACACGGGCCTGCAACGACCCATCTGCTCTCTTTATTCAGCTAACCAAGTAATTCGTGTGGACTCTGACCGAAGCGTTCGGCTTCGTTTAAGGAGGTGATCCAGCCGCAGGTTCCCCTACGGCTACCTTGTTACGACTTCACCCCAGTCATGAACCACACCGTGGTGATCGTCCTCCCGAAGGTTAGACTAACCACTTCTGGTGCAATCCACTCCCATGGTGTGACGGGCGGTGTGTACAAGGCCCGGGAACGTATTCACCGTGACATTCTGATTCACGATTACTAGCGATTCCGACTTCACGCAGTCGAGTTGCAGACTGCGATCCGGACTACGATGCGTTTTGTGAGATTGGCTCCCCCTCGCGGGTTTGCAGCCCTCTGTGCGCACCATTGTAGCACGTGTGTAGCCCTGGCCGTAAGGGCCATGATGACCTGACGTCATCCCCACCTTCCTCCGGTTTGTCACCGGCAGTCTCCCTAGAGTTCTCAGCCGAACTGCTAGCAACTAGGGATAGGGGTTGCGCTCGTTACGGGACTTAACCCAACATCTCACGACACGAGCTGACGACGGCCATGCAGCACCTGTGTCAGAGTTCCCGAAGGCACCAATCCATCTCTGGAAAGTTCTCTGCATGTCAAGGCCAGGTAAGGTTCTTCGCGTTGCGTCGAATTAAACCACATGCTCCACCGCTTGTGCGGGCCCCCGTCAATTCATTTGAGTTTTAACCTTGCGGCCGTACTCCCCAGGCGGTCTACTTAGTGCGTTAGCTGCGCCACTAAGACTTCAAGAGTCCCAACGGCTAGTAGACATCGTTTACGGCGTGGACTACCAGGGTATCTAATCCTGTTTGCTCCCCACGCTTTCGCACCTCAGTGTCAGTATTGGTCCAGGTAGCCGCCTTCGCCACTGGTGTTCCTTCCTATATCTACGCATTTCACCGCTACACAGGAAATTCCACTACCCTCTACCATACTCTAGCCTGACAGTTCGAAATGCCGTTCCCAGGTTAAGCCCGGGGCTTTCACATCTCGCTTATCAAACCACCTACGCGCGCTTTACGCCCAGTAATTCCGATTAACGCTTGCACCCTCCGTATTACCGCGGCTGCTGGCACGGAGTTAGCCGGTGCTTCTTCTGTGAGTAACGTCAAGCCCTACGAGTATTAGTCGCAGAGTTTTCCTCCTCACTGAAAGTGCTTTACAACCCGAAAGCCTTCTTCACACACGCGGCATGGCTGGATCAGGGTTGCCCCCATTGTCCAATATTCCCCACTGCTGCCTCCCGTAGGAGTTCGGGCCGTGTCTCAGTCCCGATGTGGCTGATCATCCTCTCAGACCAGCTACGGATCGTCGCCTTGGTAGGCCTTTACCCCACCAACTAGCTAATCCGACATAGGCACATCCAATAGCGCAAGGTCCGAAGATCCCCTGCTTTCCCCCGAAGGGCGTACGCGGTATTAATCCGGGTTTCCCCGGGCTATCCCCCACTACTGGGCAGTTTCCTATGCATTACTCACCCGTCCGCCGCTCGTCAGCGGGGTGCAAGCACCCCCTGTTACCGCTCGACTTGCATGTGTTAAGCCTGCCGCCAGCGTTCAATCTGAGCCATGATCAAACTCTTCAGTTTAAATCATACAAGAATCCGAAGATTCTCTATTCTTGCTCAAGACAAAACTCAATTTCGACGAGTCACTGTCCTGATATTTCATATCCGAAATACCTCGGCCAGCGCCCACACGAATTACTTGGTCAACTTTTTAAAGAGCGTTTGAGCTGTTGCTCAATCAAGGCCGCGTATTCTACATCGTAGCGCCGCCTTGTCAACCGTTAATCCGAAGAATTTTAAAACTCATTTTCTTCAGTACTTTCAGACGGTTACTTCTGCTCGGAAAACCGCTGTGAGTGGCTTGTCCCTCAGAAGTGGTGCGCATTCTACAGGCGTCAGGAAAACTGTCAACGAGGTTTTTGAATTAATTTATAGCGGTATCGGTTTCCACGTATCCGCCTGATCAGTCAGTGATCAGATCGTATTCTTTTTACTCAAAATCAGCCTCTGACAAACGGAATCAGCGCGCGACTCCCGCTCCATTTCCAACGAAGCGCCAGCAGAACTGCGATTATCAGGCCGTACACCACCATTTCTCCAACGTCACTGCGGGACTGCCAGATGAAATGAACCCATGCCGCTATCGCAATCGGGTACACCAGCTTATGCAAGGCTTTCCATTGCCGGCCCATCCGCCTCATCATCCCCTTTGTTGAGGTTAACGCCAGTGGCACAAGCATAAGGAAAGACACCGCCCCCGCCAGGATATATGGCCGCTTGGTGAACGTGGCCCATAGATCGCTCCAGCCAAGAATAAACTGCAGAAACGCCAATACATGCAACACCGCATAAAAGAACGCAAACAGACCAAGCATCCGGCGAACCCGGATCCACGCTCCCCACCCTGTCCAACGCTTGAGCGGTGTCATGCATAAGGTAGCAATCAATAACTGAAATGCCGCGATGCCCAGCGACTCTGTTACTTCTTGCCCGGGATCCGGGCCGAGGGACTGGCTGGCAATGCTGGCAATCAGCACCAACAGGGGAACGCTGGCGAGCAGCGCTACCAGCAGGCGAAACGCCAGCACAAACCCCGGTTGGTTCAGCACACGCTTCTCATTCATCAATAGAACTTGCTCAAATCCATGCCCTTGTACAGATCGGCAACCTGTTCTCCATAACCATTGAACTTGACGGTTTCCATGTAGTTGGGAGAGAGCAAGCCAGAGGGCAGCCTGCGCTCCCGCTTCTGGCTCCACCTCGGATGGTCAACTTCAGGGTTCACGTTGGCATAGAAGCCATACTCCTGGGGCGCAAGCATTTCCCAGGTAGTCTTGGGGCGCTCCTCCTGAAAGCGAATCTTGACGATCGACTTGATGCTCTTGAAACCGTACTTCCAGGGCACGACCAGCCGGATAGGCGCGCCATTCTGGTTTGGCATGGTCTTGCCGTAGAGCCCAACAGCCAGGAAGCTTAACTCGTTCATTGCCTCGTCCATGCGAAGACCTTCCTGATAAGGCCAGTCGATGGTGCTGAACAGCGAGCGCTGACCTCGCATCTGGTCCGGATCATAGAGGGTCTCGAAATAGACGTACTTCGCCCTGGAAGTCGGTTCGAGCCGCTTGAGAATGTCGGCCAAGGGGATCCCGATCCAGGGAATCACCATCGACCAGGCCTCGACACAACGAAGCCGATACACCCGTTCCTGATACTCGTGAGGTTTCAGCAGATCTTCCAACGCATACGCACCGGGCCGATCACATGCGCCTTCAACAACCACGGACCAGGGATCAACGGTCATCTCATCGGCGTACTTCGCCGGATCCCCTTTTCCAGTGCCGAACTCGTAAAAGTTGTTGTAACGGGTTACGTCCTCAAAAGGGGTTTTCTCCTCGTCGGTGGAAAAGCCGGGCATCGGAACAAAATCCAGCGCTTCTCCCGGGACAGGAAGCTTCGCTGCCGACAACAGACCGGGCACTGAAAGGCCAGCGGCCACAGCCAGGGTGCCGGACATAAATTGACGTCGGTTCAGGTAAACAGACTCGGGCGTAACTTCAGAATGAGGCAAAGCCCAGGAAGGGCGTTTCTTGATGAGCATGGAAAGTCTCCGTCGGGGCATCAGCCAGCAAAGGCGTTGACCGGAGACTGTATTGAAAATTCCCGGACCTCACTGAGGAGGCCCGGAAGGGGTGCTCAGTCAGCGGCGCCTGGAGCTTTCCGTGGCTTGCCACGGAAAAGCGCACGAACAGGGCCGGACAACGCGTATATCAGAAATCCAGTAAACAATACGGTTGCAGGATCCAGCGCGATCACTACAAAAACCAGCACCACAAGCAGAATGGCGGCAAACGGTACACGGCCACGCAGGTCCAGATCCTTGAAACTGCGGTACAGAATATTGCTCACCATCAAAACACCGGCACCGCCGACCACAAACATGGTCAACAAGGTGAGCCAGGTAGACGGTTCGAAAAGATGGAAACACCAGACCAGGCCCGCGACACAGGCAGCCGCAGCCGGACTCGGCAAGCCGACAAAGAACTTCTTATCGACCGAGCCAATCTGGGTATTGAACCGTGCCAGGCGCAAAGCGGCGCCAGCCACGTAGATAAAGGTGATGGCCCAACCAACCTTGTCGAAGGCGTTCAGTGACCAGAAAAAGGCTACCAGCCCGGGAGCGACGCCGAAGGCCACCATGTCGGCCAGACTGTCGTACTCCTCACCGAATTTACTCTGGGTATTGGTCATCCGGGCAACCCGGCCGTCGAGACCGTCCAGAATCATCGACACAAAAATAGCGATGGCGGCATTGTCAAAGACGCCGTTGGCGGCAGAAACAATGGCGTAGAAACCTGAGAACAGCGAAGCGGTTGTGAGCGCATTGGGAAGCAGATATATCCCCTTGCGGCGCACGGGCGCACCTCCTACCAGCTCTTCTTCAACCACTTCCCCGGCCTCGACTTCATAGTCCGGGTTCTGCTTGCCGTCGGCGGATTTTCTTTCTTCAGTCATTCCCATTACTCCGGAAAGCGTTTGGGCGGAGTATATACGAAAAACGCGGCCACCCGGGCCGCGTTTTTCAAAACCAGGCGGAATTCCGCTTAGTTTTTGTCCTTATCCACGATCTTGTTCGCGGAGATCCAGGGCATCATGCCGCGCAGTTTTTCACCAACCACTTCGATTTCGTGGGCAGCGTTCTGGCGACGACGCGCCGTCATGGACGGATAGTTCAGAGCGCCTTCAGAGATAAACATCTTGGCGTACTCGCCGCTCTGAATACGCTTCAGCGCGTTGCGCATCGCTTCACGGGACTGCTCGTTGATGATTTCGGGACCGGTCACATACTCGCCATACTCCGCGTTGTTGGAGATGGAGTAGTTCATGTTGGCGATACCGCCCTCGTACATCAGATCGACGATCAACTTTAGCTCGTGCAGACACTCGAAGTACGCCATTTCCGGCTCATAACCGCCTTCCACGAGCGTTTCGAACGCCGCTTTAACTAGCTCCACGGTACCACCGCAGAGAACGGCCTGCTCACCGAACAGATCGGTTTCGGTCTCATCCTTGAACGTGGTTTCGATGATGCCGGTACGGCCGCCACCGATACCGCTGGCGTAGGACAGAGCCAGATTCTTGGCGTTGCCGGAGGAATCCTGGAAGATAGCGATCAGGTCGGGAATACCACCACCGTTGGCGAACTCGGTGCGCACGGTGTGGCCCGGTGCCTTCGGAGCAATCATGATGACGTCCAGATCCTTACGCGGAACGATCTGGTTGTAGTGGATGGCAAAGCCGTGGGCGAACGCCAGGGTGGCGCCTTGCTGCAGATTCGGCTCGATTTCCGCCTTGTACAGCTGGGCCTGGTATTCGTCCGGAGTCAGAACCATGACAACGTCGGCGGCGGCAACGGCAGACGGCACGTCGCTGGTCTTCAGACCATAGGCTTCCGCCTTGGCGATGGAAGAAGAACCCGGGCGCAGGCCCACGGTCACGTCAACACCGGACTCTTTCAGGTTACACGCGTGAGCGTGGCCCTGGGAGCCGAAACCAATGATGGCAACTTTCTTGCCCTGGATGATGGAAAGATCGCAATCCTTATCGTAGTAAACCTGCATGAGAAACCTCTGTTATTTGTGATGGCCCCGAAGAGCCATATTGTTCAAACCCTGTTTGAAATCGTTAAAGGCTGAGCACCTTCTCGCCCCGGGCGATACCGGATACACCGCTGCGCACCACTTCCAGTACGCCCGACGTGCCAACGGCCTGAATAAAGCCGTCCAGCTTCTCGCTGTCACCTGCCAACTGAACCGTGTAAACGGAGCTGGTCACATCCACGATCTGGCCGCGGAAAATGTCCACCGTACGCTTGATCTCGGCACGCTGGGAACCCGTGGCTTTCAGCTTGACCAGCATCAGTTCGCGTTCGATATGGGCGCCTTCGGTGAGATCCACCAGCTTGACGACTTCAATCAGCTTGTTCAGTTGTTTGGTGATCTGTTCGATCACCTTGTCAGAACCCGTGGTGGTCACCGTAAGACGGGACAACGTCTCGTCCTCGGTTGGCGCCACGGTGAGTGTTTCGATGTTGTAGTTGCGCTGGGAAAACAGACCTACCACCCGCGACAGGGCGCCAGGTTCGTTTTCAAGCAAAACAGAAATGATTCGACGCATGATCAGACCCTCTCCGTCTTGCTGAGCCACATATCTTTCATGGAACCTCGGGCAACCTGCATCGGATACACGTGCTCAAAACGGTCCACGTAGATATCCACGAATACCAGCTCGTCTTTCATGGCCAGCACTTCTTTCAGCTTGGTCTCCAGATCCTCCTTCTTCTCAATCCGGACACCCTTGTGGCCGTAGGCTTCCGCCAGCTTGATGAAGTCGGGCAGGGATTCCATGTAGGACTCGGCATGGCGGGACTCGTAGTTCATGTCCTGCCATTGCTTGACCATACCCAGAGCCTGGTTATTCAGGTTAATGATCTTAACCGGCAGGTTGTACTGCTTGCAGGTCGACAGCTCCTGGATGTTCATCTGGATACTGCCCTCACCGGTAATGCACAGCACTTCGTCGTCCGGATGGGTCAGCTTTACCCCCATGGCCGCCGGCAGGCCGAAGCCCATGGTGCCGAGACCACCGGAATTGATCCAGCGGTTGGGCTTATCGAACTTGTAGTACTGGGCCGCGAACATCTGGTGCTGACCCACATCGGAAGTCACGAAGGCCTCGCCGTTGGTCAAGCGACACAGCATTTCAATGACTTCCTGGGGCTTGATCACATCCGGGCTGGTCTCATAGCGCATGCCATGGAATGCCCGCCACTCGTCGATCTGCTTCCACCAGGAAGCGATTGCGTCCGCGTCCGGCTTTTCCTTGGCTTCCTTCACCAGCGACAGCATTTCCTTGAGCACAGCGTCAACCGGGCCAACGATGGGCACATCGGCATCGACGGTCTTGGAAATCGAGGCTGGATCAATGTCGATATGGATGATGCGCGCGCCCGGACAGAACTTCTCGGTAGCGTTGGTCACCCGATCGTCAAACCGGGCTCCCACGCAGAGAATGAGATCCGAGTGGTGCATGGCCATGTTGGCTTCGTAGGTGCCGTGCATGCCAAGCCAGCCGAGGTGCTGTTTATCGCTGGCCGGGTAACAGCCAATGCCCATCAGGGTATTGGTGATTGGATAGCCCAGCAGCCTTACCAGCTCGGTCAGCTGATCCGATGCCTTGCCCAGAACAACCCCACCACCTGCGTAGATAATTGGGCGCTTCGCCGCCAGCATCATGTCGACCGCTTTCTTGATCTGACCGGCATGGCCGCGAATAGCGGGGTTGTAGGAGCGCAGTTTGACCTTCTTGGGATAGGCGTACTCGTAACGCTCGTTCGGCGTGGTCATATCCTTGGGAATATCCACGACCACAGGACCGGGGCGGCCGGTCGCGGCAATGTAATACGCCTTACGGATAATCTCCGGGATTTCCTCGGGATGACGGACACTGAGATTGTGCTTAACCACCGGACGGGAGACACCCATCATATCGGTTTCCTGGAACGCGTCCTCGCCGATGAGGGTGGACGCAACCTGGCCGCACAGAACCACCATGGGGATGGAATCCATGAATGCGGTGGCAATGCCAGTGATGGTGTTGGTGGCTCCAGGACCCGAGGTCACCAGTACGGTACCTGGTTTTCCGGTCGCGCGGGCATAACCGTCGGCCATGTGGACCGCCGCCTGCTCGTGCCTTACCAGAATGTGCTTGACTTTGTCCTGCCTGAACAGCGCATCATAAATATGAAGGGCTGCACCACCCGGATAGCCGTATATGTATTCGATACCTTCATCTTGAAGGGACCGGATCAGCATATCGGCGCCAGACAATAACTCCACGATTTTCTACCCTCTTCTACGAGTGAATGAGCCGGGAAGGCTCCCGGTTGCCTGGATTCACGGTGTCCATGCTTCTTTTGAAAGCGGAACCGGCTGCTCCTCCACACCTTGTTAAGAGGTTGTCTCCTGGCCAGCCGCCCTCCTGAGGGTTGCGGAGAACGGCCAATCAACGGGTTGCACGTAAGCAACAACCATCCCGCGACGGATGCGCGGCGCGTTCAGTGTGGTAATTGATGGGGGATACTCGCTCGGGATTGCCTGCCGTATTGACCCCAGTCTTCAGGCAATCGGTAATTCTGACAGCGCGAAACTCCCTGTCAATAGCCGCTGCAGGTTTCTGTGCCTATACTGGCCGAAGGTCTGCCATACTTGGAACAAATCCGATACAAAGATTTGAACCAGACAGAAGAAAATCCGCAATAGCGATGGCATGATAGGCAACATTGAAATTAAAAAAACGGGCCCGGTCTATCCAGGTTGTCTGCCTGCCCGGGAGCAGTGAACATACGCGAGTTGAACCATGAACAGAAAAATCCTGACGCTGACCTTATTGCTGGCCGTTGTACCAGGTGTCGCCACGAGCGCCTCTGTCTATAAATGGACCGATGAAAACGGAGTTACCCACTTTGGCGACCGACAGCCCACGGGCTCGAAGGCCGAGCGGGTCAATGTGCGTTCCGGCACTTCTACCGATGCTTCTGGCAACCGGCAGAGCCCTCAGGAGCGTCTGCAGAATATGCAGGAACAGCAGAACGAGCAGGCGGAACAGCGCCAGGAAACGGCAGTTGAGGAGGCCCGCAGAAAACAGCGGGAGGCGAACTGCGCGACCGCACGCTCCAACCTGGAAGTGATTGACCGTAACGCACGAATCCGCATTGAAGAAAATGGCGAGCAACGCTACCTCAGCCCAGAGGAAATTGCCGAAAAGCGGGCAGAATTTGAGCGAATTGCGGAAGAGAACTGCGGACCAGAAGAACAGTAAGATGAAAAAAAGGGGTCAGATGAAAGCCTTCATCTGACCCCGGTTTCAAGCTCAAGCCTTGGCGAATGCCAGGTGGTGGTCCTCCACCGTACCCTTGATGACATCCCCCGGTACAAACTCTCCCTTTAGCAAACGCTGAGCCAGCGGATTCTCGATCATTCGCTGAATAGCCCGCTTCAAAGGCCGCGCGCCATATACCGGGTCGTACCCGACTTCGGCCAGCAGCTCCATCGCAGCGTCATCCAGCTCCAGCTTCATATCCTGTTCTTTCAGGCGCTTGCTCAGAGACTCGATCTGAATCCGGGCAATGCCCTGGATTTGACTCTCCGCCAGCGGGTGGAACACCACCACTTCATCCACGCGGTTGATGAACTCGGGGCGGAAATGAGTGCCGACGACTTCCATGACGGCATTCTTCATGACCTCGTAGTTCTCCTCGCCGGCTTTCTGCTGGATGATGTCCGAGCCGAGGTTTGAGGTCATGACAATGACCGTGTTCCGGAAGTCGACGGTCCTGCCCTGCCCGTCCGTCAGGCGACCATCCTCAAGTACCTGCAAAAGTATGTTGAACACATCCGGATGGGCTTTTTCCACCTCATCCAGCAACAAGACGGAATACGGCCGGCGGCGAACCGCCTCGGTCAGGTAGCCACCTTCCTCGTAGCCGACATAGCCCGGAGGCGCACCAATCAGGCGGGCCACGGAATGCTTCTCCATGAACTCGGACATATCGATGCGCACCATGGCTTCCTCGGTATCAAACAGGAAGGACGCCAGGGCCTTGCACAGCTCGGTTTTACCCACACCGGTCGGGCCAAGGAACAGGAACGAACCGTTGGGGCGATTGGGATCGGACAACCCCGCCCGCGAACGGCGCACGGCGTTGGAAACAGCTTCAACCGCTTCATCCTGGCCGATAACCCGACCATGAAGCGCCTCTTCCATGCGCATCAGCTTATCGCGCTCACCTTCAAGCATCTTGGAGACCGGAATGCCGGTCCACTTGGAAACGATCTCGGCGATTTCCTCGTCGGTTACCCGGTTCCGGAGCAGCTTCATTTCCATCATCTCGGCCTGGCTGGCCATATCCAGCTGGCGCTCCAGCTCAGGGATCTGCCCGTACTGGAGCTCAGACATCTTACCGAGGTCACCGGCACGACGGGCATTCTCCAGATCAATGCGGGCCTGTTCCAGGCGGCTCTTGATCTTCTGGGAACCGTGCAACGCGGCCTTTTCGGTATTCCAGACTTCTTCCAGATCAGCGTATTCTCGCTCGACACCAGTGATCACGTCGGACAGCTCCGACAGGCGCTTTTTCGAGGCGGCATCGGTCTCTTTCTTGAGAGCTTCACGCTCGATTTTCAACTGAATCAGGCGACGCTCAAGACGATCCAGGGCCTCGGGTTTGGAATCCATTTCCATGCGGATCTGGGAAGCTGCCTCGTCCACAAGGTCAATGGCCTTGTCCGGCAGCTGCCGGTCGGCAATGTAACGGTGAGACAGCTTGGCGGCGGCGATGATGGCACCGTCTGTCACCTCAACCCCGTGGTGCACTTCGTAACGCTCTTTCAAGCCCCGCAGGATGGCGATGGTATCTTCCTCACTGGGTTCGCTCACCAGCACTTTCTGGAAGCGACGCTCAAGAGCCGCGTCCTTCTCGATATTTTCACGGTATTCGTCCAGGGTGGTCGCGCCCACGCAGTGCAGCTCGCCACGAGCGAGCGCCGGCTTGAGCATATTACCCGCATCCATGGAGCCTTCGGCCTTGCCGGCACCAACCATGGTGTGAATCTCGTCGATGAACAGGATGATCTGACCTTCCTGCTTGGACAGTTCGTTCAGAACAGCTTTCAGGCGTTCTTCAAACTCACCCCGGAACTTGGCGCCGGCAATAAGGGCACCCATATCGAGTGACAGGACTTTCTTGTCCTTGAGGCCATCGGGCACCTCGCCGTTGACGATACGCTGGGCCAACCCTTCGACGATGGCGGTTTTACCAACGCCGGGCTCACCGATGAGGACCGGGTTGTTCTTCCGGCGACGCTGCAATACCTGAATGGTGCGGCGAATTTCATCATCGCGACCGATCACCGGGTCCAACTTGCCGGCCTCCGCTCGCTCGGTAAGGTCGATGGTGTATTTGGACAGAGCCTGACGGTTTTCTTCGGCGCTGGCGTCGTTGACGGCTTCGCCGCCGCGAACGTCATCAATGGCCTTTTCGAGGGCAGCTTTATCAACGCCCTGCTCCCTGAGCACCCGGCCAAGGGTACCCCGGTCTTCCAGAGCGGCCAGCAACATGAGCTCACTGGAGATGTACTGGTCTTTGCGCTTCTGGGCGAGCTTGTCGGCAATGTTGAACAGCCGGCCCATGTCATTGGACATGGAGACGTCGCCGGCCGATCCCTGCACTTCCGGCAGGTTTTCGATTTCCCGGGCGATCGCCTGGCGAATGCGTCCGGGCTCTGCGCCGGCCTGCTTGAGCAGCGGCTTGATCGCGCTGCCTTCCTGATCAAGCAGTGCCTGCATCAGGTGCACCGGCTCAATAAAGTTGTGATCTTTTCCGACCGCGATGGACTGTGCGTCCGCGAGGGCGGTCTGCAGCTTGCTGGTCAGCTTGTCGATTCTCATGTGTACTTTCCCCAAATTTCTGCGAATACCATGGTGCCTTGGGTGGCGGATATTCGATTGCTTTGACAGTTAATGTAGGGGCAAGTAGAGCGACTTCAAGCGGGGCTGCGATGTATTCGTCAGAAAATTGACGGCCGTCAGGTTTGAGTTTGGTGCTGGGTGCAAGGCTGGCGCGAGGCTGCTTTCCAGAACACGCCGTGAATACATCCCTGTAGGCTTGGCTGCAGCATCCATGCTGCAGACAGTTCTGGAAAGCAGCCTCGCACCAGCCACCGGACTTTTCAGTAACCGCCTCGCCGCCGCCAATTCAAGCTGGACATTTAACTTGTTAGCCAGACCAGCGTGGCCATACGCCCGGTTCGACCATCCCTGCGGTAAGAAAAAAACCGATCTGAATCCTTAACGGTACAAAGCCCACCGCCAGTCACGTTGGAAACACCGAGATGATTTAGCCGCAAAGTGGCAAGGGCATAGATATCTGCCATGAAATGACCCGGCCGAGCGCCTTCGGCTCTGAAGGCTTGGACCGCTTTCGGATCATGCTCAAGGAAGGCGTCACGCACTTCCGGGCCGACCTCGAAGCTGGTCGGACCGATGGCCGGGCCGAGCCAGGCTTGCAGGGTTTCGGGCGCAACCGCCATCTCGCTCACCAGATTCTCGATAACACCGCCACACAGGCTTCGCCAGCCACAGTGGGCGGCGCCAACAACCGTTCCTTCGCGATCGGCAAGGATAACGGGCAGGCAGTCGGCGGTAAGGATGGCGCAGGCGATGCCCGGATGACAGGTGTAGCTGGCGTCAGCCTCGGCCGTTTGTCCGACGTTGTTCGGGGTTAGCTCAACGACCGCGGTACCGTGTACCTGGTTGAGCCAACCAATACGGGCGCTATCCAGCTTCAAGGACTCGGCGAGTCTTCGCCGATTCTCTTGGACGTGTTCCGGGTTGTCTTCGACGTGACTACCGAGGTTAAGACTGTTCCAGGGTGGAACGCTGACACCCCCGACGCGAGTTGTGCTGACCGCCCGCACTCTATCGGGCGCAGGCCAGTCCGGTTTCAGGGCGTTACCTTCAATAGTCACGGGTTTCCAGCTCCCGGGCGTGTTTGCGCAGAGCTTCAATCAACGCAACCATATCCTCAGGCAAGGGAACCTCCCAGGTCAGGATTTCACCGGTTTCCGGGTGTTCCAGGGTCAATTGCCGGGCGTGGAGGGCCTGACGATTGAACGCCGAGAGGGCCTCTCTAAGCTCGTCAGTGGTTCCCTTGGGCAGTCTCAGCCGACCTCCATAGAGCGGATCTCCGACCAGCGGGTGTTTTACATGGGCCATATGAACCCGGATCTGATGGGTTCGGCCGCTTTCCAGTTTGCAGCGGACGTGAGTGTGGGCGGCAAAACGTTCCACCAGTCGATAATGGGTGACCGCCGGTTTGCCGGAGGCGACGACCGCCATTTTCTTGCGCTCCCGAGGATGCCGGCCGATGGGCGCATCAACCGTTGCGCCGCCGGTTAGGGTGCCAACGACGACGGCCTCGTACTCACGACCCATGGTTCGGGTTTGCAACTGATCGACCAGGGACGTGTGCGCAATCAGGCTACGGGCCACGACCATAATGCCCGAGGTGTCTTTGTCGAGGCGGTGTACGATACCCGCCCTCGGCAGATTCTCGACCTCCGGTGCGTAGTTCAGCAGGGCATTGACCAGGGTTCCATCGGCATGGCCGGCGGCCGGGTGCACCACCAGGCCCGCGGGCTTGTTGATGACCAGCAAGTGCTCGTCCTCATAGACGATATCGAGCGAGATTTCCTCGGCCTGCCAGCTCACCTGAGCTTCCGGCTCGGCATCCAGCGCCAGGCGATCGTCCAGCATCACTTTGTCCCGAGGCTTTCGCACCTCGCCATTTACTGTTAGCGCACCGCTTTTGATCCAGGATTGCAGGCGGGAACGGGAGTGTTCGGGCATCAGCTCTGCTGCGGCCTGGTCCAGGCGCCTGTCGCTCAATTCCGGCGGCACAACAAAGTTGGCGAGGATTCGTTTTTCAGATGACATTAAGCCCCCAGGGCCTGTGTGTGTTACGTTTCGGTCAGATTATTGGAAACAGCGGGGCATTGCTCTGCACATGGCGTCACTTCCCCGCTACAATGACTGCCCTTGAATCAATCGACATTATACGGGATTCCGGAATGAGATCAGGTCTTCGTTTGCTCCTACTTTCCACACTGGTTGTTCTGGTCAGTGCCTGCGCCTCCAACAAGCAGGAGGAAGTGCTTCCGGAGAATACCTATTACGAGAACGCCCGCGAGGCCATGACCTCTGGAAACTTCAATGAGGCAGAGCAGAACCTGGACGCCCTGGAAACCTATTACCCCTTCGGTCGCTACGCAGAGCAGGCCCAGCTTGACCTGATCTATGCCCGCTACCAGAACCTCGACCTCGAGGGCTCCCGTGCGGCCGCCGACCGGTTCCTGCGTCTTAACCCTCAAAGCGACCATGCAGACTACGCACTCTACATGCGCGGCCTGGCCTCCTATAACCTCGATATCGGCCTTGCGGCCCGCTATTTCCCGATTGATGTCGCGGCTCGGGATCCGGGCGAGCAGTTGCAGTCTTTCCGCGATTTTTCTGAACTGCTGAACCGCTATCCGGACAGCCAGTACGTCGCGGATGCCCGCCAGCGAATGATCGCGGTGCGCAATCGCATGGCCGAACTGGAACTCTACGCGGCCCGCTACTATGTGAAACGCCAGGCCTATGTCGCAGCCAACAACCGGGCAAGATACATCATCGAGAATTACCCGACAGCGACGGTCACCGAAGAAGCCCTGATTATCCTCGCGGAAACCTTCCGCTTCCTCGAACTGAGAAAAGGATCGCAGGATGCTATTGCCATGCTGCGCACCAACTTTCCGGAGAGTGACGCCTTCAATGCCGACGGCGAGTTTGATGTGGACCTGCTGAAGGGCGAAAACCGGTCACTAACGAACGTCGTAACCTTTGGTTTGATGGGCGACGAATAAAGTCTGAAATCGGGGCCAGGTGGTAATGCCATCTGACCCCGAACTCCCGCGTCTACTTCCCGCTTTTCCAGCCATTTGTGATCGGATAGCGCCGGTCTTTCCCAAACCCGCGCTCGGTAATCCGAACACCAATTGGCGCCTGCCGACGCTTGTATTCGTTGACATCCACCAGACGTATCACCCGTTCAACGTCAACCCTATCGAAGCCTTCAGCAACGATCGCATCAGCGCTGAAATCCCTCTCGACATAAAGATTCAGTATCTGATCGAGCACGTCGTAACCGGGCAGGCTGTCCTCGTCTTTCTGGTCGGGCGCGAGCTCTGCTGACGGCGGGCGGGTGATTACACGCTCAGGGATCACTTCTCCCTCCGAAAGCGTATTGCGGTATTTGGCCAGGCGGAATACCAGGGTTTTGGGCACGTCCTTGAGGACGTCAAAGCCGCCAGCCATATCCCCGTACAGGGTTGAGTAACCCACCGCCATCTCGCTCTTGTTCCCGGTGGTCAGCACCAGCGACCCGAACTTGTTGGACAGGGACATCAGCAAAACACCGCGCAGACGCGCCTGCAGGTTTTCCTCAGTTGTATCGGGCTTGGAGCCCTCGAAAGGCGCTGCCAAAGATTCCATGAAGGCGTCGTACATCGGCTCAATCGAGAACACATCGTACTGCACACCCAGCCTAACCGCCTCGGCCTCAGCATCCTCCAGGCTCATACTTGAGGTGTAGCGGAACGGCATCATCACCGCGCGGACCCGATCCTTGCCCAGAGCATCCACTGCCACAGCCAGAGTCACTGCCGAGTCGATGCCTCCTGATAGCCCCAGAACCACGGATTTGAATCCGTTCTTGTTGACGTAATCCCGAACACCGGTCACCAAAGCGCTGTAGACATTGGCCTCAAGCGAAGGCTCTTCCGGCAAGGGCTGGGATACTGGCTGACAATGGTGCTCGCATAGGAAGTCGACCGGATAAAGGCCTTCGCCAAACTGCGGAGCTTCTGCAGTGAGCACACCGGAATGGTCGAACACCATGGAGCCACCGTCAAAAACCAGCTCGTCCTGGCCACCCACCAGGTTCACGTACACGATACTGACCAGATTCTCCCGGGACTTCCGCTCTAGCAATGCCTTCCTGCGTGCCTGTTTGTCGATATCATAGGGCGAGGCATTTAGGTTCAGGATAAGGCGGGCGCCTGCAGCGGCGCAGTCCTCCACCGGCCCTTCTTTCCAGAGATCTTCACACACAGTAATTCCCACCGGAACGCCCCGGATATCCAGAGTCAGGACATCCCGGCCCTCGGCGAAGTAACGCTTCTCATCGAACACCTGATAGTTGGGTGGGAAACGCTTGAAGTACCGACCGGTGATTTCGCCTCCATCAATGACCACCGCCGCGTTGTACAGCAGCGCGCCATGGCGAAGAGGAGCACCGATAACAATCACCGGATCCAGCTTTTCCGCCTGCAGCCTTTCCAACGCTTCGTTGACCCGGACTTCCAGGCTCGGGCGCAACAGTAGATCCTCCGGCGGATAGCCGGTCAGGCAAAGCTCGGGAAAAACCACAATGTCCGCCTGATGCTCGGACGATGCCCGGCGGGCAGCCTCAAGGATAAGCTCGGTATTGCCAGGAATATCGCCTACCAGAAAATCCAATTGGGCCATCACCACCCGCAATTTTCTTGGAGACTCCCCGGACGCTGCCTGGTTTCCGGACACGGACATAAATCGGCTCCTGTAACTCATTGCCATGAAAAGGCTATTATAACCCCGCATAGGCGTGGATTTCTTCCGACCAACAGCGGATTCCTGTAAATCATGGCAGCAGATACACCAGTACGATCGGCCGAGGCGCTCGGCCCGGCCCCCTCGACACCGTCCGGAATCCAACAGGCCAAGCTGTTCAGGATCTACAACCACTACCGACTAGTGGTGAGCCTGATGCTGGTGGCACTGCTATTCGTGGATCCCGTCAACTTTGATATGCGCTTCCGACTGCTGGATTATTATCAGGCCGGCGTTTCCGCTTACCTGGGTCTAAATGCCTTCATTGCCCTGCTTCTTGTGGCCGGTTTTCACCCCAGCCGACGCCATATAACGCTTTCGATCCTGCTTGACATTCTGATCATGCATGGCCTGTTGCTGGCCAGTACAGGTATTACCAACGGTCTGGCCAACCTGGTGATTGTGTCTGTAGCGGCGGGTAACATCCTGACGCCCAGCCGGATGGGAACCTTCTATGCGGCTCTCGCTGCTATCTGCTCCCTGGGCATATCCGGATGGGCCTTACTGGCGCTGGGTGAGTCCGCTGATGATATCGTCCGGGCCGGCTCACTGGGCATACTTTATTTTGCCGCAGCTTTCGTCCTGCAAAGCATTTCCCGCCGAATGATGCGCAGCGAGGCTCTGGCCAGCAGCCGGGCTCGCAGCATTGCCGAACTGGAACAGATCAACAAACAGATTATCCAGCGCATGCGTACCGGTATTCTGGTACTGGACCGTTTCGGCCAGATCCGTCTTGCCAACGCGGCTGCCGAGGAGCTTTTATATGGCGCGCCAAAAACCTCAGTACCGATCCAGGAACGCGCAACCGTGTTGCCCAAGCCGCTCAAGCAGGGCCTGGACGTTTGGCTGAAGGACCCAGCACAGCGCATTGAGCCGTTCCAGCCCTCACCGACCTCGCCGCTGCTGCAGGCCAATTTCACCCAGCTGGACCAGGAGCGGGGCGACCAGATCCTTGTGTTCATCGAGGACATGAGCAAAGTCACCCAGCAGGCCCAGCAAATGAAACTGGCATCGCTGGGTCGGCTGACTGCCGGCATCGCCCATGAAATCCGCAACCCATTGGGTGCAATCAGCCACGCGGCCCAGCTTATGGAAGAGGCTCCGAACCTGGAAGCCAGCGACCGCCAGATGCTAGCCCGGATTTCTCATAGTGCTCCAACAACCTTCGCAGACCAAGCCTGGTAGTGCCAGATCCGAGTGGTCATGGTCGAAGTTGGCGATTATTTAGCCAGTTTCCGGCATTCAGGCACAACTCCCCCTTTCCCCCATTGGTATCGGGCCGGGGGAGCCCGATTATCTACTGGGGCACCAAGCGCTGAACCAGTGCTGAGAGATCGTTCTTGTGTGGATAGCTATCACTCATCAACACCCGTATTCGGCGGGTGTTGCGGATGATGACTGCGCCAACCTTGATCAGCTTCAAGCGCAAGGTGCCGGCACTCATACGTTCGAAGGGCGTGTTTTTCAGATGCACCCGCAAACGCTCGAACAGGGTGTAGGCGAAGCCGGATAAGATCAGCCGCCACTGGTTGGTCCACCAGTGTGTGCTGGAGGTGCGACCGGCAAACAGATCCAGTTGTTGATCCTTGATCCGGTTCTCCATATCACCCCGTGCGCAATACTGTTCGTAGTAGAGCTTGAATCCGTCATCGTAGCGGGAGCTGATAACGAACCGGGGGTTCGGGCCTTGAGGGCCATATTCCAGGCGCGCAACCACCCAGCGTGGCTTATGCCAGCTTCGGGCTTTGTAGCGGAAGCGGAAGGTGCTGGCGAGCTTATGGCCATGAGCCTCGTAGTAGGTCCGGACTTTGTCCATGGCTGGGGCGGCAAGCGCCTCCAGCCGCTGGTTGCGGGCCATGCCTACGATGTAATCCACCTGGTTGCGATCGCACCAGGCCAGCAGTCGGGGCTTGCTGAAGTGGGAGTCGCCCCGGAACACGATCCGGGTCTGTGGCCAATACTCGCGAATAAATCGCACCAGCAGCGCCAGAATGGCCCAGCTGTGCCGGGCATCACCTCGATTGCTGGTGCGCAGATAGCTCACCAGCAAGTGCCTACCGCAGAAGACGTAAAGCGGGAAGTAGCAGTGATGGTCGTAATACCGGTTAAAGAACTTACCCGGCTGGTCGCCGTGCACCGGAATATCGGTGCCGTCAAAATCCAGCACGATTTCCTTGGGCGGCTTCTCATGCTGCTCGATAAAGTGGTGCCAGAGCAACTCATGCGCTTTGACAATGGTTTGCCGATCCATCGCCTGCTCCATTCGACAAAGCGTGGACTTGCCGGCCAGAGTCGAGGCATTCCCCGTGGCGGTTTGTAGTGCCTGATCAAAGCGAAGCGCTTCATGATCATTCAGATCTTCGTAGCCGCTGGCCACGCCGTAGACGCGCTGCCGGATCATGGTGTTGAGCCCATGACGAATCATGCGGGCATCCCGCTGGTCGGTCAGCGTCTCGGCCAGTCGCTGGGTTAGCCGGTGTTGTTTATCGACTTCGCGCAGTAACAACACACCGGCATCCGAGGTGATATGGCCTCCGGAGAAATCGGCTTCAATCTGGCGGCGGGAGAGTGGCGAGAAGGTCAGTTTTTGAGGTACCATTTTGGATAGCGGCTTTTAGTGTGGGTTTTTGTGTAGGAACTTGAATTCTAACACTTTAAGCCGCTTCTTCCTTCCTCATGCTACCTTCTTCATGAGAAATCCGGGCTAGCGATCATCCAGCGACACTCCCGCCGGGTGAACGGGATTATCGAGAACGTTCTTGATCTTTCCAGGCGCCGGGCCGCCAATGCGGACCTGATCGAAGTGGCACCCTGGCTCCAGGAATTTCGGGAAGACTTCCTGCAAACGCAGGACGATGACTGCACCACAGCCAACATCGTTCTGAAAATAGATCCGCAACTGCCGCCGGCCCGATTCGACAAAAGCCAGATTGAACAGGTGATGGTAAATCTTTGCGATAACGGTTTACGCTACAGCGAACAGCACTCGGGGCAACGAAAGATCGGCATCCATGCCGGGGCAACCGAGGATGGTGAACGGGCCTATATCGATGTGCGGGATCTGGGTCCCGGCATAGCGCCGGAGAACAGAAACTCCGTGTTTGAACCGTTTTTTACTACAGACAAGACCGGAACCGGGCTCGGGCTTTATCTGGCCCGGGAACTGTGCGAGGCTAATCAGGCGCATCTTTCCCTGGTAGAAGATAACAAGCCCGGCTGCTGTTTTCGCATTACATTTGCTCACCCGGGGCGAATGATCTGAACCGGCGCCGGCGGATAACGGGCGCTTGAACAACGACATGGAACCGACGACACAAGATGACCACATACACAGCGCTGATCGTTGATGATGAACCGGACATCCGGGAGTTACTTGAGATCACCCTCACCCGGATGGGCATAACAACCCTCACGGCACCCGACCTCACCAGCGCGCGGAAATTGCTGGAACAGAACACCACCCACCTCTGCCTGACCGACATGAACCTGCCAGACGGTAATGGCATCGAACTCGTGCAGTGGATTCAGAAACACTCTCCGGCCACGCCTGTCGCCGTGATCACAGCCTACGGCAACATGGACACCGCGATTGAGTCGCTCAAAGCCGGGGCCTTTGATTTCGTGTCCAAACCGGTGGAACTGCCCCGACTGAGGGAACTGGTCAATAGCGCCCTCAAACTCGCTGAGCCCAAGCCAGACGCGGAAGATACAGCCGACGAGCCAGGCCTGCTACTCGGCAAATCACCAGAGATTCGAAAACTCCGAAACCAGACCCGAAAACTGGCCAGAAGTCAGGCACCGGTCTTTATCAGTGGCGAGTCTGGCAGCGGCAAGGAATTGGTAGCCAGAATGATCCACCTCCAGGGGCCCCGCCGCGAAGGACCGTTCATCGCGGTTAACTGCGGTGCGATTCCCTCGGAACTGATGGAAAGCGAATTCTTCGGCCACAAGAAAGGCAGCTTTACCGGGGCCGTGGAGAACAAAGACGGCCTGTTCCGCTCTGCCAACGGAGGTACCCTATTCCTTGATGAAGTGGCAGACCTGCCCCTGGCCATGCAGGTGAAACTGCTCCGCGCCATACAGGAAAAAGCCGTTCGGCCCGTCGGGGACACCAAGGAAGTGCCCGTCGACATTCGGGTACTGAGCGCCACCCACAAGAATCTGCCGGAGCTGGTCCAGGAAGGCAGCTTTCGTCAGGATCTTTTCTACCGGATTAACGTGATCGAACTCGCAGTACCACCCCTGAGAGAGCGGCCGGATGATATTTCTCTGCTTTCGAATCACATTCTTGAACGGATTGCGAAAGAGTATGAGTGTGACCCTGCCTCGTTAACGCCAGCGGCCGTGGACAGACTGCGAGGCTATGACTTTCCGGGCAATGTCCGGGAACTGGAAAACGTCTTGGAGCGGGCTTTTACCCTGTGCGACGCCGATCAGATCGATGCTGATGATCTGCATCTGGGGAATGGTGTTCAGCATGCAGCTTCGGCGTCGCAGATCATTGCCGAAGGAGAGGCCGGCGAAGAAGGCATATCTGTACCTGATGGTGAAATCGACCTGGAAGGGTATCTTGAAAGTATTGAGCGACAGGCTATAGAAAAGGCGCTTGAGGCAACACGATGGAACAAGACGGCGGCGGCGAAACGACTGGGAATCAGTTTTCGGGCGTTAAGGTATCGGTTGAAGAAGTTGGGGATGGAGTGACTGTTTCACAAATCCAAAATCAGTAAACCTGATATTATTCGGGTTCAAAAAGTCGGAACAGGATGTTCCGCCTTGCTTTAGTGATTGACGAAAAACCTCATACAAGGATGTTTAAAGTGAATAATTATTCCCAATCCGGTTTCACGCTGGTTGAACTTTCTGTTGTATTGGCGATTAGCGCGATTATTCTTGCATTTGCCATCCCGGGCACCGCAAATCTGATGAATCATTCAGGACGTCATACGGCGCTTGCCGACCTCATCTCAACGTTGAATCTTGCACGAAATACCGCGATCAACGAGCAGACAACCGTGACTCTGTGCGCAATAGGCAACGATTCAAAATGTGCCAATGACTGGTCCTTTCCGATCGTTGCGTTTCGCGATCCCTCTCGTACGAAACAGATTACAGACGATAGCCAAATAGTACGGATACTTCACTCCGTTGAAACTGGACGGTTGGTAGTTAGATCCGGGATCCACAATTACTTCCGATTCCAGAGCAGCGGTTGGTCGAGAGGCACTTTAGGCCATTTTATCTGGTGCCCCGACTCAGATGACAATCAATACGCGGCTCAGGTAAGAATAAATATGGGAGGGCGACCACAAATGGCGAGAGATTATGATGGCGACGGGGTGGTAGAAGATGCCTCCGGCGATCCGATAACTTGCGAAGGCGTCTGAAAAACGATGGCTCTAATCCCAATTGACCCTCTGCCCATTGGACAGTAACGCTATTGTCCCGCCGCCCTGGCCATTTTTCGGCTGGGCCTCAATGCGGAACGCAGTCGCAGTCTGGCTGTCTATTACCAGGTCATAGAATTTGGCATTCCCATCCAAAGGCGCTTCATCCGGAAAGATGTCATCTGCGTCACTGCCGATAGTTGCACCGACATACGACATGTTTTGCGTGTGGTACCGCTCTAATGCGTTTGCCAGGGACATCAAAGCGCTTTTGGCATCCGCCGCTCTGGCATCCTCCACATAGCGGTTGTAGCTTGGCAAGGCGATGGCCGCAATGATGCCGATGATGGCCACCACAATCATCAACTCGATCAAGGTAATGCCTGATTCTCGCCTGATCAACTTCATCTTCAATTCCCATTCCTGTTAGGTTTGCTGGGGCGCAACTACGCCCCAGCTAATTAAAATCACAATCAGTCGTACAGTTCCTGCCAGCTCATTCTTCCTGTGTTCTCCGACATACTACCGACATCAATCTCTTCAGAGAGAATTTCACTGTCAGAACGGGGGATCAGGGCGTAGTCACCCAGGAAACCGGTTTTATTTGGCAGACCGCCCTCGGTTTTGAAGCCCACGAATGGTTGCCCCAACTTGGGCCAGACCGCGCGGTCAGGCGTTTGGCCGTCAAGTCCAAATGCCATCAGCCAACCACTACCGCCAACGTCACAGGGATTGCTTGACGGTATTGTCGAGTTCACAAACACATACTCGCCTCGGACCTGAGGTGCCTGCACGATGCGCTCCCCGGTTTCTGTTGTGAAATCGACATACCAGCCGTTCTGGGTATCGAAATCTTCACCCGTTGAGGAGCGCACATCGAATACCTCACCCTCCACTGTTATCACCGAGTCGGTAATATCCCGGTCTATCAGATCGTCTCGCTCAAGTTCCGATGTGCCCTGGTCGAGCACGCCATAAAAAGACTGAACATCCTCACTGACCGTGTCATCCTGAGTCAGATACTGACCAGTGCCGAACAAAACCATGACATCTGGATCCGGGTTGTTTTCGTTATCATTCGGATTACGGACAATCATCGGCGCAGCAGTAACTGGCTGCACTTCACCAGATCGAATTGCCGTGAATAAGGGTTCCGCAGTGCCCCCCTGGCGATAAGCAGAACCCCAACTACCGTTCCCGGCGTTGGATGCAACCCAAATGTTGCCCTTCAAGTCGCCTGCATACACGCGATCTACGATTCGGTCGCCGTTGAGGTCTACCTGACGGACCGGGGATAGGCCAGTCGCATCACTGGAACTCTCGAACTCGATATAACGATAATCCCCGCTATCGGTCCAATCCCCGTCCAGGCCACCTTCAATGTCTAGCATAAACAGGCCGGTCGAGGACGTAGATGAGTTATAGCCATTAGGCACGAAGGCGGTCCAGCGGTAATCATTGTTACCCCATTGAACCAGCGAAACCGTAGGCGGCTCGGTAATGAAGCCCATCCGATCGTTATCTTCGCTACTGAACTCCCACATAACGATGTCGGAAGCATTCGCTTGGGAGAAACTGCCGGGATCGGTGACATCCAGCGCGAAGACACCTTTGCCACCTGTACGTGCACCACCAATAAGAATGGTTCGCCAGTCCGCAGCGGTGTTTCGAGCACCTTGCGTGTAGACATCTGACACAACAGGTGTCAGATCAACATAATAGCGATGTTGATAGGCCTGCTGTGTCAGGTAATGCAGCCCTGCAGTAGCTTCGTCAGAGAAAATAAACTCGGGAATATAACCAAAAAGTTCTTTTCCATCACTGCCTCGGAACGCGTGAAGCATGCCGTCATTGGCGCCAACGTAAACGACGGGCGTCCGGCTGCGTTTGTCACTGCGAAAATCAGCGTAAGTGTCAGTGGCTGTGCCAAAGGGTACACCGGTTGGCCATCCCAGGTCCGGCTGGGCAACGTATACAGGTGTTGAATTAATAATATCGCCGAGGAGGCTAGCGCGAGTCCGCATCCCTGTGACTGGATTTCCGCGCAAATAGGATATGCGATTCTCAGCCAGGGTAAGACTGCCGGCGCCCCCATTATATTTGAGGTCGTTCTGTTGGCGAGCTGTCAAGCTACCCCAATTTGACCAAATAAATGGCAACCCCTCGGATCCGTCGTACGTGATGATATTACGAGCATCCTGAGTAAGGTCTCTTGCGTCCAGAACACTTCCCGCCTCCCAGGTCTCCGTCTCGTCAATAGTGGGCGGCCCAGATTCATTTTCGGTAAGACCCGTAGCAAACAGATCCCCAGTCCAGTTCGCAGAATCAAAGCGAGCACCGAAGAGAAGCGTGTCAGTTTCCAATGTAGCCGTGTTGAAAGTTACACCCGTGGAGCTGCCTACTGCCTCAGCTACAATACTTTCAAACGCTTTCTCCAAGCTTGCGATCATACGGTCGGCCTGGCCCGCAATATAGTAATTATCCGGGCGCTTAAAGCTGGTGGAACCAAGCGATACCGTTTCGCCATTTGTATGCCACCATTCCTCAGGCAACTCCTCAGTACGAGTTTCTGGGTCGAAATCATCAGGCACATCAAAACCACCGTATTTCGCAGCCAAGTAGTACTGGTTTCGGTTGGTTGGCTGTAACACCTGGTTTTCAAGAACGTCCACCCAATGCGTGGTCGCTGTCTGCTTACCAAAATCATTAGGCCGCATATCGTTCACAAGATTGTCATATGCGAGACCCGCAATATGTGCGGAATTCTCACGACCTGTAAACGAGTTGCCCTCACCTAAGCTATCACCAAGGCCTTCGATAACCCCCACTCGATTTGTCATCGCGATAACATCGATCGTGTCGTCGTTGCGAACCTCGTCAGGCATCGTCGGTTCATCCCGACGATAGCTGGATTCGTTTCCAGGCAGGTTCTTATCGTCATGAGTGTTGACGTCGCCGATACCCAGGATCGCTGCAGGTTGACACTCATACTGAACGGGATCGGCCCAATCAGTAATAACGGGAAAACCGTCAGTGAACTTGTCGATTTCACTTGAACTGTAGCCACTCAAATTGGAGTAAGCTGCAACACCTCCAAGTCCTTTCAAGTAGCGTGTTGCCGCATAGTAGAGTTCACTGACCGGGTCCAATGACTTATGGTTGTTATTATTCAACTGACCAAACTTGTTGATGTAGTTGATAACACCACTGTTTACCACGTTGCCAGGGGTACTAGAGGCCGCATCGGGATCGGGATTCGTATACAGAACCCCTGTCGTTTCATCCCACTCGGCGTTCGGATTGCTCGCCAATCCTGTCGAAGGAAGGAATTGATCCGGACCGATAAATTTTTGTTGTGCTCTGAGAACACCACCGTCCCTGGAATTGCTGTCGTCATTCAGATAACCGAATACACTGTATCGGAGCGTCTCTGAGTTCTTCTGCAATAGCCCTTCGGGCTTCCAGGCATTGGCATACTCAACACAGTCTGCTTCAAGCCCCACTGACTCGTCACACACTTTGACTCGAACATGGGCTTCATGTGCACGATCGGCGTCAAACTCGACGCCCGGGTTGTAGTTAACCGTGTTGAGATTTACGCCCGTATCTCCGACGCTAAATCTCATTTCCACACCGAGCCCCTGTATTCGAACTCGGACACGATTGGCTGTAAATGGCGTTGCCCCAGACACCAGCGTAGATCCGCTTATTTCACGAACTGCTAAACCGCTTTGGCCAGGATGTCTTGCCTTCTCCAACCAGGTTTCGGTTTCTGTATCAAGGAATCGGTAACCCCCTGTCAATACTTTCCGAAACGGATCAATGGTTTGGGTAGTCGACCAGTTCAAAAAGTTACCACTCCATTCCCCTGAACCACCGCAGGTTTTGGATTCCGATACCCGTGTCGGGGAAAAATGGCGCTTGTCGGAATCTTGGTCGTAGTTGTAGACGTAACACTTGTTCGGATCGAAATACCCCTCGAACGTTCGGTCAGTGGTATAGGCTCCAAGGTTAGCCAGACTCTGAACAGTCGGAAATTCGACAGATGGAGTCAGGACCAGGTTCCCGGGAACACCACGACCGCCTGCCAGGTATAAGGGTTGGTCCGCCAAGATCCCGGGAGCAGAGTAGCCTTGCGCAGGAATTACAATGGCTAGACCAAAGCAGAAGTTACATAGTTTTCTTTTCAACTGATTCATACCATTATCCTTGGAGCAGAAGCTCACATTTCCCGTGCATAGTAGGATTCTATAATCCGGGTCGATTCACCGGTCGGGCCCGGACTCCATGTCACGATACGGAATGCTTGGGCCTGAGTTGCGCCAGTTTCGTGTGAATATCCCTCAACGACTAGATCCGTAAGTTGCTCCGGCTGTCGGGCCTCACCCATGTGTTGAATAAAATAACGCGGCGTCACTCCGTCAACGGCATCGGCACTCAAAACATCCTCACTGGCTCCCCAATCCAGGGCCAGAGGGTCTGGAGCCACGTCATTTTCGCCGTATAACCCACCGGTGCCATCAAACTCCGACAGAAGGTTTACATTCTCTACAAATAACTCAGCATCACGAAGTGCAGACTCAGCAATCTCCAAAGATTGCATCCCTTCTCTTTCACCGGACACCATACGCTCCTGCATAATAGTGCCCTGCATACTCGAGACAGCCAGAAGAGTCAGTACCAGCAATAGGAGCAAAGACAGAATTAGCGCGGCACCCGACTGGTTGCGAATACAATTGTCACGCATAACGTCAGATCCTGTTTCTCATAGTAATAGTGGTGGAATAAACCCGATACAGGAATGTATCGTTGGCATTTGCAGTGGTCAGCAGAGTGTCATCAGCGACACAATCCAGCCAGCCGGGGAAGCAATACTCTTGCGCGCCGTCAGTGACGCCGTCATTTGGTGACCGCACAAGAACACTCAAACGCACAGCGATAGCGTTGTCTGCCTGCGTCCTTCCCGCCGTTGTAAGACCTACGGGATCCTCCCAAGCGTTAACTTGGCCATCCTGATCACCATCGACACCAAACTGAATTTGAAAATCGATGACATCTTGCAACAGCGCAACCGGTGTGGAGAAATTACCGATACCACTTCCAGTTATTCCGACACCGTCGGTTACAAGTTCCCGGGCACCATTTGCGTTATCTTGAAGGTAAAAACGCTGCTGTCGGGGCCGGAAGACTGATGCACCGTCGGGATCGTCATTGTAGTTCGTTGATAAAGCCTGTGTTGAGTTACCCGGGCCATCACTCACGTTCCCCGAGTTGTGCACCACGACTTCGTTGTTGGTATTCAAATTAGTGACCTGGAAAATATCTCCTTCACTGCAGTTGGTAACAATAAGGATGTCGTTTTCATTGAAGGAGTCGCTGTCATCAACCCTCAAATTTGCCGCTTGCTGACTAGGCTGAAACGTGACCCTAACGGCAGAATTTCCGTTCACGCCTCCCAGATACAGCACATCTGAGTTACCAGCACCCTGGTTGTCCTCCGCGTCAAGCCCCCGAAGCAGCGCGCCAACGTCAAAACCTGTGTCGTTGAGTATACTGTTCAAGCGCCCATCTCGAACTCCCTGACTCCCCAAACACCCCCAATAGGACGCATTACGAATTTCCCGCCCGATAATAGACGTTGCCAACCGGCCGGTTTCCTGTATTCGGGCGCTCGCCTCGGAGACGCGAAAACTCTGACTGTTGGAGGTGAAAATCTGGGTCAAACCAAGCGTAATAATGAGCGACAGAGCCAACGCAACTATTACTTCGATAATTGACAGGCCAGATTGTCTTACCGAAACGTTCATTGCTCTAACCTCGCTGTCATCGTAAACGTTTGCTCTTCGGCGTTACTCCCATACTGGCGTTCGTCCCAGGTGATCGTCACATCCACTGTGTTGGCATTGAACGTCACGTCACCCTCAGCGCCGGGAATGTCCCGATCTAAAGCAGCCTCCCAGGAATCGACCTCACCTGCTGTCAAAGCGGCGTTGTCGTTTGCTCGAATCATCTCCACCATCTCGAGTGCATGCAGATTGACTTGGGATCGAAGGTTCGCGTTGTTCACCTGCTGCAAAGACAAGTACTGCATGCCTACTACACCAAGCAGCCCAACAAGCAGTACCAGCAAGGCAACAAGCACTTCTATGAGAGTGAAGCCTCGCTGGGAGCGTGGGTTTGATATTCCAAACATGAACTTTTCTCCGGAGTCCTCAGTAATTAATCACTTTACTAAGGGCAGTTAAAATCGGTTGTGTCCACACGCCCGCCGGGCGTTACCGTTACGGTTCTGCCATCACTGGCTCCCGCACAAACGTTGAATGCCACATTGCCGCCGCTAGTGGTAAGACCGTTCGCACGAAACGTCACAGCCCCAGCTGTGATACTCAGACCACCATCAGACTCCTCTATCTGCCTGATGACATTGCCATTCGAAGTCAAAGTCGTAACAAGAGTGTCTGCAGCCGAGGTAACCGTTACTCTTTCTCCTCTTCTGACAGCCTCGCTTCGCGAGTAATTCAACAAGCCAACGATAGAGTTAGTGGTAGATACCACCCGATTGTTATCAATAATCCTTCCAAACTGGGGTATGGCAAAGCCTGCAATAACTGCGATAAGTGCAATCACAATCATCAACTCAACGAGAGTGAAGCCTCTGTTATTCGTCGTCAGGTACATAGTCTTATCCCACATTAACTATCCTTAAATTAAAAGCTTGGAGCGGAGCTCGCCAGCAGTATCTGACTAGCGGCGCACGAAAGCGGACGAGCGGCAATTAGATAGGGAAATTTCGAGAAGACATTCGCATTTTTGGAGGTGGCCATAATCTTTAAGCCGCCTCAAGAAGGAAGGCAGTAGGTGAACACTAACTTTTAGGAAACATTCACAACATCTATCCGCAACTCCCGCGGCATAGAAAACACAATATTCTCCTCACGCCCGGCAATTTCCTCCGGAACGCTGCCGCCAAGCTCTCGCAGACGAGTAATCACATCGTTCACCAGAACCTCGGGGGCAGAAGCTCCCGCAGTAACCCCAATCGAAGTCTTACCTTCCAGCCAGGCAGCATCGATCTGGGAGGCCTCATCAATCAGATAGGCCGGCGTGCCCATTCTCTCCGCGAGCTCGCGCAGGCGGTTTGAGTTGGAGCTGTTCGGCGAGCCAACCACCAGCATCAGGTCGCAGTCGCCGGCCAACTGCTTCACGGCATCCTGGCGGTTCTGGGTGGCGTAGCAGATATCGTCCTTGCGAGGGCCCTGGATCTCCGGGAACTTTGCGCGGAGCGCGTCAATGACGCGGGCGGTATCGTCCATGGACAGGGTGGTCTGGGTAACGTAAGAGAGCTTACCGGGGTCTTTAACCTCCAGGTTCGCCACGTCTTCCTCGTCTTCGACGAGGTAGATTTCGCCACCATTGCTATGGTCGTACTGCCCCATGGTGCCTTCTACTTCCGGATGGCCGTGGTGGCCGATCAGCACGCATTCCCTGCCATCGCGGCTGTAGCGCATGACTTCCAGGTGAACCTTGGTAACCAGCGGACAGGTGGCGTCGAAGACTTTCAGGCCGCGGCGGGCGGCTTCGCTCTGTACCGCCTGGGAAACGCCGTGGGCGCTGAAGATAACGAGCTTGTCGTCTGGAACTTCGTCCAGCTCGTCCACGAAAATGGCGCCACGGTTGCGCAGGTTATCCACCACGAATTTATTGTGGACCACCTCGTGCCTAACGTAGATAGGCGCCCCGAACACGTCCAGCGCCCGGTTTACAATTTCGATGGCGCGGTCCACGCCGGCACAAAAACCTCGGGGATTGGCGAGTCGGATCTGCATATCAACCTGCTATTCTGGTTAGTGGGCCGGGCCTGCCGGTTCCACGTCGATGATTTCTACTTCAAACGTCAGTGTACGCCCTGCCAGGGGGTGATTGAAATCCACCTCAACTTCGTCACCTTCTACACGGCTGACAACACCGGGCAACTCGCTCTGGCGCGCGTCGGCAAAGGAAATCATTACGCCGGGTTCCAGCACCATATCGGGGCTGAACTCATGGCGCTTGAACGTCTGTACGTTATTCGGGTTGTGCTGGCCAAAGGCTTTCTCGGGCGGCACCTGGAAGCTGTCTTTATCACCAGCTTTCATACCCATCAGGTAAGCCTCGAAATTCTCCGGCAGGTTGTCATCGCCGATTTCCAGGGACGCCGGCTCTTTCTCAAAGGTCGAATCAATCACTTCGCCATCCGGGAACTTCAGGGCGAAGTGCAGTTTTACCCGGGTACCCTTGTCGACAGGCAGTTCATTCATAAGAGTTACTCACTCCTTTGCGCATCCCCGTCCGAATCGGCGGGTTTGCGGAACATATCAAGAATCATCATGGCGGCACCGATGGTGATCGCGGTGTCAGCCAGGTTAAAAGCGGGAAAGTGCCAGTCCTGCCAGTAGAAGTGCAGGAAGTCGACTACGTAGCCGTGCACCACCCGATCGTAGACGTTGCCCAGGGCGCCGCCGAGTATGAGTACGATGGCAATGGCCGTCCAGGTTTCATGACGCTGAAGGTTTTTCAGCCAGTAGACCAGCACCACGCTGACCACAAGGGCCAGAGTTACGAAGAACCAGCGCTGCCAGCCGGCCGCTCCGGCCAGAAAACTGAACGCCGCCCCGGTGTTGTGAAGCAGCGTCAGATTGAACATCGGAATCACGGGAACCGGATCGCCGTAGGTCAGCATAGCGGTGGCCATGGCTTTGGTGCCGAGATCCAGAACGATCACCAGCACCGCCAGCCAAAGCCACTTCAATTTGCTCCCGGTGACCTGCTCAGCCATGGTCGCCTCCATCAGGCGTAGGCGCGGGCTTCGCCGGGCCCTTCCACGTTGGTCACACAGCGACCACAGAGGTCGTCGTACTTGGCATTGCGGCCGACGTCTTCCCGGTGGTGCCAGCAGCGCTCGCACTTGGTATGGGCAGCCG
The DNA here is from genome assembly GCF_001266795.1 of Marinobacter sp. CP1. Taxonomy (NCBI): domain Bacteria; kingdom Pseudomonadati; phylum Pseudomonadota; class Gammaproteobacteria; order Pseudomonadales; family Marinobacteraceae; genus Marinobacter; species Marinobacter sp. CP1. The sequence goes on along the minus strand of NZ_CP011929.1, from coordinate 3,033,043 downwards.
GTGCTACGTTGACTCGAAGACCCTCGTGGGAAGTCATTTCCGCATCGCCGGCTTCTGAAACTGGCTTAACGCTGGCCTCTGAAGTGATCAGAACAAAGCGCAGCTCTTCACCGAGGTGCTTCAGATCAGCTGCCAGATCGCCTTCACAGAACAGGGTGACTTCGGCACTCAAAGAGCCTTTGATTTCACCCCGTGCCCTGGCTTCCTCCAGGCACTTGTTGACGGCCTCTTTCACACTGTACATCTCGCGCCAGTAGTCGCGGCCAAGCTCGGCGTTATCCGGCAACGCAGTAAGGCCTTCATACCAGGTTTCATAGAATACGGTATCGCTGCGCTTGCCCGGCAGATGCTGCCAGATTTCATCAGCGGTGAAGCTGAGGATCGGAGCGATCCAACGAACCAGCGCCTCGGCAACGTGGTACAGGGCCGTCTGGCAGGAACGCCGCGCCAGACTGTCGGCCTGGGTGGTGTACTGGCGATCCTTGATGATATCCAGATAGAAACCACCCAGGGTGGCTTCACAAAAGTTGTACACCTTCTGGTAAATCCGCAGGAAGGCGTAGTTGCCATAGTCCTCATGGAGCTCTTCCTGCAATTGCAGGGCACGGTCCACCATCCAGCGATCCAGTGCGATCATGTCTTCCGGCGCCACCATGTGCTGCTCCGGATCAAATCCGGTGAGGTTGCTCAGCAGGAAGCGGGAGGTATTCCGGATCCGGCGGTAACCATCGGCGGTCTGGCGCAGAATGTCCTTGGAAACGGTCATTTCGCCGCTGTAGTCGGTTGCGGCCACCCACAGGCGCAGGATGTCGGCGCCCAGCTCGTTCATGACTTCCTGGGGCGCGATCACGTTGCCCAGGGATTTGGACATCTTGTGGCCCTTGCCATCGACGGTAAAGCCGTGGGTCAGAACCTGCCTGTAAGGCGCCACGCCATTCATGGCGATGGAGGTTTTCAAGGACGACTGGAACCAGCCACGGTGCTGGTCTGAGCCTTCGAGGTACATATCCGCCGGGAACTGGCCCAGCTCCTCGCGAACCCGCAGGACAGACTCGTGGGTGACACCGGAATCGAACCAGACATCCAGGGTATCCGTTACCTTCTCGTATTGCTCGGCATCACTGCCCAGCAGGGAAGACGCATCCAGCTCGTACCAGGCGTCGATACCGCCCTCCTCGATCTGCTGCGCCACCTTTTCGATCAGGTTCTGGGTATCCGGGTGCAGTTCCTGGGTTTCCTTATGGATAAACAGGGTGATGGGCACGCCCCAGGTCCGCTGCCGGGAGATGCACCAGTCCGGAGACTGGTTGAACATGGCTTCGATACGGTTCTTACCCCAGGAAGGCACCCAGCGCACACCCTGGATAGCTTCAAGAGCATCAGCGCGCAGGTTTTCCTTGTCCATGCTGATAAACCACTGGGGCGTGGCCCGGTAGATCAGCGGGGTCTTGGTCCGCCAGCAGTGGGGATAGCTGTGGCGGAACTTCTCGGAGCGGACCAGCTTGCCCTCGCGCTCGAGCGCACTGCAAACCGGCTCATCCGCCTTGTAAACATGCACGCCTGCCAGCTCACCGGCGGCCGAGGTGTAGGTGCCGTCGGCCTGAACCAGGTTGATGGTGCCGATGTTGTAGGCCTTGCCCACTTCAAAGTCTTCCATACCGTGATCGGGCGCGGTATGAACAGCGCCGGTACCGGCATCGGTGGACACATGGTCACCCAGGATCACCGGCACCTGCTTGTCGTAGATCGGATGCTGGAGAACCAGGTTTTCCAGGGCCGCACCAGAGCAGGTCGCCAGCACTTCGTAGCTCTCAACCTGCCAGCGCGCCATGATGCCTTCCACCATGTCGGCGGCCAGAATCATGCGCTCAGGCCCCTGGCCGACATCGGTCTGCACCAACGCGTAGTCCAGCTCCGCATTCAGCGAAACCGCCTGGTTGGCCGGAATGGTCCAGGGCGTGGTGGTCCAGATCACAACGGACACATCGCCACCGCCATTATCGGTGCCGAACAGCGACAAGGCTTTTGCCTGATCAACCGCGGTAAAGCGCACATCGATCTGGGTCGAGGTCTTGTCCTGGTATTCAACCTCGGCTTCTGCCAGTGCGGACTGACCCACCACACTCCAGTAAACCGGCTTGTAACCACGCACGAGGTGGCCCTTGGCGACAATCTTGCCCAGGGCACGAACAATACCCGCCTCAACTTTGGGATCCATGGTCAGGTAGGGTTTGTCCCACTCCCCCATCACGCCCAGGCGAATGAAATCGGTTTTCTGACCGGCAATCTGCTTGGTGGCGTAGTCGCGACAGGCCTGGCGGAAGGTCTTGTAATCCACCTTCACACCGGCCTTGCCAATCTCCTGCTCCACCTTGTGCTCGATCGGCAGACCATGACAGTCCCAGCCCGGCACGTAAGGCGCGTCATAGCCCATGAAGCTGCGGGACTTGACGATCATGTCCTTGAGAATCTTGTTGACCGCGTGACCAATGTGAATGCTGCCGTTGGCGTAAGGAGGGCCATCATGAAGGATGAACTTTTCCCGCCCTTCACGCTGCTTGCGCAGGTTGCCGTAGACGTCGAGATCCTGCCAGCGCTTGAGCATTTCCGGCTCGCGCTTGGCCAGGTTGCCGCGCATGGGGAAGGCGGTTTCCGGCAGATTCAGGGTGTGCTTGTAGTCGCTCATGGTTTGTGTGCGTACTCTTTTGGTCTTGGTCAGTTTGAGTCAGTCATTTATTCGTTGGGGCGCAGCCGGGCGTTTCAATCCGCGCTTTTCACAGAGCCGTTTTCGGCAATCCACGCTCGGGCCTGGTCAAAATCCCGGGCAATCTGATCTTTCAGCTCGTCCACAGAACCGAATTTTTCCTCGTCCCGCAGGCCATGCCGGAACACAACCTCCAGGTGCTGGCCATAAAGTGTGCCAGCAAAGTCAAACAGGTGCACTTCCAGTGAGGGCCGCTTGCCGTCAACGGTCGGACGTACACCAATATTGGCAACACCATCGAATCGGGCGCCGTCGTCCAGGGTGGCGGCAACCACATAGACACCGCGCAGGGCGGGTGTCCGATGTAACAGAATATTCGCGGTTGGCGCACCAATCTGGCGCCCCAGTTGGCGGCCATACACGACCCTCCCCCGGATTCGATAGGGGTGGCCCAGCAGCGATTCGGCTTTCTCGAGCCCATTCACCGTGAGTAAATCCCTGACACGTGTGCTGCTTACTCGCTCGCCGTCGACGGTTACTGTCAGGGTATTCTCGACAGAAAATCCGGCGTCGTATCCAACTTTCTCGAGAAGCGCGAAATCGCCCGCCCGATCACAGCCAAACCGGAAATCATCGCCGACCACCAGGTGACGAACGGCCAATCCATGGATCAGAACATCGTCGATAAAGCCCATGGCCGAATAACTACGGAACGCCTGGTTGAAGCGCAGGCACAGCACAATATCGATACCTTCCGCCAGCAGGGCCTCGAACTTCTGACGAAATCCCATCAGCCTTGGCGGCGCTTCCCTGCCCTGAAAAAACTCCCGGGGTTGGGGCTCGAAAATCATCACCACCGAGGGCACGCCCAGAGCCTTGGCCTTGCTTTTGACCTGATCAATAATGGTTTTGTGCCCAAAGTGCACACCGTCGAAGTTACCGATGGTGGCGACACACCCGTTGGCGAGCGGTGAATCCTCCCGACGGGAAAGCATTTTCAGGTTGGTCAGGCCCCGGATCAGACGCATGCAATGCGAACCTTCAATTGCCAGCTAGCTTTCAGCGCTCACTTTTGCCGCAACGCTGGTGAGAAAACGCGCGATTATACCTTACCTGTGGCGGAAATGTCTTACCCGAACCCCGGCCAGCGCCAGTGCAACGAAGTACACGGCGACACCCGCCCCTACCAGCATCGCCATGTCCGCTGCACGCTGATAGCCTCCGTTTGCCAGCCACACCGACACCGGGGCGTTGAGCCAGACAATGACGGCCGCCAGGGCACCGTTGGCAAAAAGCAGCTGTAGCAGAAACCGGGGCCAGCCGGGCTGGCTCTGCCAGGCCCCTTCCTTACGCAGTCCGCGCCAAAGAAGGTAGCCATTCAACCAGGCCGATATTGAGGTGGCCAGCGCGAGGCCGGCGTGGGCCAGCGGGAAAATGAGAATCAGGTTGAACACCATGTTTGCCACCATGGCAAGGATGCCGATCTTGACCGGGGTTTTGGTGTCTTCTCTTGCGAAAAACCCCGGCGCCAGAACCTTGATGAGCATGAACGCCAGCAATCCTGCGGAATAGGCTCGCAAGCTCTGGGCCGACATGGCCACATCCCGGTCGGTAACCGCGCCATAGTGGAACAGGGTGGCAATCAGCGGCTCGGCCAACAGCGCAAGCGCCAGGGCAGCCGGAAGACCAATCAAAAGGACCGCCCGAACCGCCCAATCCAGGGTGGCCGCGAACTGGTCCGCTGACGCCGCTGCGTGTTTACGGGAAAGGCTCGGGAGAATAACCGTCGCAATGGCTATCCCGAACACGCCGAGGGGCAATTCCGAGAGCCGATCGGAGTAATACAACCAGGAAACGCTGCCGGTCTGGAGAAAGGACGCCAGAACCGTATCCAACAGCAGATTGATCTGGCTGACGGATACCCCGAACAGCGCAGGCGCCATCAGCTTGAGAATCCGGCTGACACCTTCGTGGCGATAATCCACACGAGGCCGTGGCAACAGGCCCAATCGCATCAGAAACGGCAACTGGAAAAACAACTGCAGTGCCCCGGCAATGAAAACACCCCAGGCCAGAGCCATCACCGGCTCATCCATCAGCGGCGTCAACCAGATGGCTGCCGCAATCATCGCCAGATTGAGAAGAACCGGGGTAAACGCGGGTACCGCAAAGCGATCGTAACTGTTGAGGATGCCGCCGGCGAAGGCTGTCAGGGATATCAGCAACAGGTACGGAAAGGTGATGCGCAACATATCGCTGGTCAGCGCAAATTTCACCTCATCATCCAGGAAACCAGGGGCAAAGACCGCCGTCAGCACCGGCGCCCCGAGAATGGCCACCAGCGTGACGCCCAACAGCACCAAGCCGAGGGAGCCAGCCACCGCATTGACCAGCCGCTGAACGTCCGAGAGCGACTGATTTTCCCGGTAGGAGGACAATACCGGCACGAACGCCTGGGAGAAGGCGCCTTCTGCAAATAGCCGACGCAGGAAATTCGGAATCTTGAAAGCCACAAAAAAAGCATCGGCACCGGCACCGGCACCGAAATAGCGAGCGATGACCATATCCCGAACCAGACCCAGCACCCGGGACAGCATGGTCATAATACCGACGAGCCCCGACGATCTGAGCAGTCCTGGCGGCTTGGGTAATTGCTTCTGTTCAGGCGTTGATTCAGGTTCCGACGACATGCAGGCCCTTGCTTGGCATTCTGGATATCCTTTTGGCGCTCGTATTTCGGGAATTACCTGCTTCCCGGTCAAGCCCGCGCTCAGTGAGCCGCGAGTTTACCACAGGCCTTCTGTGTCGGGGCATGAAATGGGTTTTAGCCTTGACATTTGAAGGTTTGAGCGGCATAGTTCCGCGTCATTTATTTCGACGCGCTGGTTTTGGCGCGCCCGCGATGTAACGAATCATTCAGCAACGAATTTGAGATTTTCAGGAGTTTTACGGTGGCAAATTCCCCGCAAGCCAAGAAGCGCGCACGTCAGAACGAGAAGAACCGCAAGCACAATGCAAGCCTGCGCTCCATGGCTCGTACTTATGTGAAAAAGATCCAATCCAAGATCGAAGCCGGCAACTACGAAGAAGCCCAGGCCGCTTTCCAGCAGGCTCAGCCGATTCTGGACAGCATGGTCAACAAAGGCATCTTCGCGAAGAACAAGGTGGCTCGTAGCAAGAGCCGCCTGAGCGCCAAGATCAAGGCCCTGAAGAGCGCCTAATTAGCTCGATTCAGGCAAAAAAACCGGCCATCTGGCCGGTTTTTTTATGGACGAGCGATTATCACACAATCACCAGATTGTCCCGGTGGATCATCTCCTCGCCTGACATATAGCCAAGGATCTCGGTAATCCGGTCACTGGAACGGCCGGCAATAGCCCTGGCTTCGTCGGCGTCGTAATTAACCAACCCCCGGGCGATTTCACGACCACTCTGGTCGAAGCAGGACACCATCTCGCCACGGCGAAACTGCCCCGACACACCTTTAACACCCACCGGCAGAAGACTGCGGCCACCCAGGCACAGCACTTTCACCGCACCATCATCCAGAGTCAGCCTGCCACGGGTCTGCAGGTGGCTGGCGAGCCATTGCTTTCGGGCAGCAATCCGGCCCTGCTCCGGCAATAACAGAGTACCGATTACATCACCCTGCCGCAGGCGACCAATCACGCCCTCGATGCGACCACCAACGATGACGGTGAAAGCCCCGGACCGGGCAGCAAGCCGCGCAGCACGCAACTTTGTCTGCATGCCGCCGCGCCCGAGAACACCGGCGCCGCCACCCGCCATGGCATCCAGTTCGCGATCTCCGGCCCTGCGCTCGGTCACCAGACACGCATCCGAATGCTTCCTGGGATCCTTGTCAAATAGGCCCAGCTGGTCAGTGAGGATAATCAGGCCATCCGCCTCAATCAGATTGGCAACCAGGGCGCCCAGGGTGTCGTTATCACCAAACCGGATCTCGTCGGTAACCACAGTGTCGTTTTCGTTCACAATGGGCACGACACCGAGGTTCAGCAGGGCTCTGAGGGTTCCCCGGCCATTCAGATAACGCTTGCGGTCGGAGAGGTCGTCATGAGTCAACAGAATCTGGGCGGTATGGATATCGTGCCGTTTGAACTGGGCCTCCCAGGTCTGCACCAGACCCATCTGACCAACTGCCGCAGCAGCCTGCAACTCATGGAGCTGCTCTGGCCGGACAGTCCAGCCAAGACGACTCATTCCCTCGGCGACGGAACCAGAGGAAACGACAACCACCTCCACGCCATCTTCAATAAGCTCGGCGATCTGATCCACCCACAAACCCAGGGCCGCCACATCCAGGCCACGACCATCGTTGGTCAGCAAAGCGCTTCCGATCTTGATAACCAGGCGACGGGCCTGGCGCAGCTGTAGGCGTTCAGTCATGGTGCTTGAGCGATCTCTCTGGTATCAGTCCTTGGTTTACTCCGGGGCGTAGACCACTTCGACATCGTAATCATCATCGTCAAAGTCGTCGTCATCGTCCTCTTCGCGGGCCGCGCGGCGTGCCTGACGCTCGGCTTCAATACGGGCGCGAGCTTCGTCGTCCATCTGCCGGCGACGTTGGGCCTCCCGCTCCGCGAATTCCGGATTCTGGGCCTCTTCCTCAGCTTGCTCTTCGATCCAGCGCATAACGGCCTGAGCCAGGGACTTGGTGCCCTCGCCACTGAGCGCAGAGATCCAGAAAACCGGCCCGTCCCATCCGAGCTCATCGACAATGGCCTGACAATGAGCATCGCGATCTTCTTCGGCCACCATGTCGACCTTGTTCAGCACGAGCCATCTCGGACGGTTGGCCAGAGTTTCGCTGAACTTCTCAAGCTCATGCTCGATCGCTCTAACCGCATCGGCGGGCGATGAGCCATCGTACGGTGCCACATCCACAAGGTGCAGCAGTAGACGGGTGCGCACGAGATGCTTCAGGAAGCGGATACCCAAGCCGGCACCTTCGGCGGCACCTTCAATCAGACCCGGGATATCGGCAATCACGAAACTCTGGTGCGCCTGTACACTGACAACACCAAGATTGGGTACCAGCGTGGTAAACGGATAGTCCGCAACCTTCGGGCGAGCCGCCGACACCGAACGGATAAAGGTAGACTTGCCGGCATTGGGCATGCCCAGCAAACCCACGTCTGCCAGCACCTTCAGCTCCAGCCTCAGGTTACGCAACTCGCCCTCGGAACCCTTGGTAGTCTGGCGCGGGGCGCGATTCACCGAGGATTTGAAACGGGTGTTGCCAAGACCATGAAACCCGCCCTGGGCCACCTTCAGGCGCTGGCCTGCGTGGGTCAGATCTCCCAGGACCTCATGGGTATCCATATCAACAACGGTGGTACCGACCGGAACCGGCAGAACCAGATCTTCGCCTTTATTACCGGTACAGTTGCGGCCAGAACCGGGCTCGCCGTTCTGGGCTTTGTGTTTGCGCTGGAACCGGTAGTCGATCAGCGTGTTCAGCGACTCCTCGGCTTCCAGATATACGGAACCACCATCGCCCCCGTCGCCGCCATCGGGGCCACCCTTGGGAACGTATTTTTCTCGCCGGAAGCTCAGGCAGCCGTGACCGCCCTTGCCGGCTTCCACAATGATGGTGGCTTCGTCTACGAATTTCATGAATCAACCCTTTGCGCCATGCGCATAAACTAAAAAGCCCCGCAGCCTCTAGGAAGCTTTGCGGGGCTCCGGATGGTTCTGAGCACCTGATAATATCAGGATATCAGCGCCACCCAAGGTTCGACAGAACCGGATCGCCGCTGCTTACGCAGCCGGAACGATGCTCACGAACTTACGGCTCTGCGGGCCTTTGGTTTCGAACTTCACCTGGCCGTCTGCTTTCGCAAACAGAGTGTGGTCCTTGCCAATGCCAACATTGCTACCAGCGTGGAAACGAGTGCCACGCTGACGGATGATGATGCTGCCTGCAGATACAGTCTCGCCGCCAAAGCGCTTCACACCAAGTCGTTTCGACTCGGAATCGCGACCGTTACGGGTACTACCTGCTGCCTTTTTATGAGCCATTACCAGCCTCCTTATTTAAGGGGTAATTCGAGAGCCTCAGCCCTTGATACCCGTGATCTTGACTTCAGTAAACCACTGACGGTGGCCCTGACGCTTCATGTGATGCTTACGACGACGGAACTTGATGATCTGAACCTTGTCGTGACGGCCGTGGCTAACCACTTCTGCGGTCACTTTGGCACCATCAACTACCGGCGCGCCTACCTGAACCTTGTCGCCGTCGGCGATCAGCAGAACGCGATCAAACTCAACGTTGCCACCGGTTTCAACTTCCAGCTTTTCCAGCTTCAGGGTTTCGCCTTCTTTTACACGGTGCTGCTTGCCACCGCTAACAATAACTGCGTACATTCACTCGTTCTCCACGATTGACCCATCCCTGCTCTTATCCACCTGGTTCTAAGGGAGGCGCTCTGGCGACCCTATAGCAGGGAGCGCAGGTTGGGATGAGTTGGGCGCGTGATTGTACGAAAAGACGCACCGCAACACAAGCCAAGTTGACACTACCTTCGGCAATACCTAGCATTGCCGCGACCTGCCTTTAATATCAACAATCGTAACGACGATAACACCAGCAAGGGATCCACAAGCCGCATGACAGCCCAGCGCATTTACGACACCGTGGCCGACGACTTCAGCCGCGTTAATGATCTGATCATCCAGCGGCTTTCCTCAGATGTTCCCCTGGTGGAGAAAATCGCCCAGTACATCATTGAAAGCGGCGGTAAGCGCTTGAGACCGCTACTGGTTCTGCTTTCCAGCCAGGCCGCCGGCTACGAGGAAAACGACCACCTCAAGCTCGCAGCCGTGATCGAATTCCTGCACACCGCCACCCTGCTGCACGATGATGTAGTAGACACCTCGGACATGCGCCGCGGCCGAAGCACCGCCAACGCCCGCTGGGGCAACGCGCCAAGCGTTCTGGTAGGTGATTTCCTCTACGCCCGTGCTTTCGAGATGATGGTGGAGCTGAAAAGCCTGCGAATCATGGACGTTTTGTCCCACGCCACGGCGGTAATCGCCGAGGGCGAGGTTATGCAACTGATGAACGTGAAAAACCCGGACCTCACCGAAGAGCAGTACATGAAGGTCATCCACAACAAGACTGCCATGCTGTTCGAAGCCGCCTCCCACACCGGCGCACTGCTTGCCAACGCCAATGCAGAGCAGGAGCTGGGCCTGAAAGACTACGGCAAGCATCTGGGCCTGGCTTTCCAGCTGGTGGACGATGTCCTGGATTACCGCGGCGACGCCGAAGCCATGGGCAAAAACGTGGGCGACGATCTGGCTGAAGGCAAGACCACCCTGCCGCTGATCCACGCCATGAACCATGGCACCGGGGAAGAACGGCAGTTGATCCGTCAGGCCATCCGCAAGGGCGGCCTGGACGATCTGCCCCGCATCCTCGATATTGTTGAGCGCTCAGGCGCAATCGAATACACCATGGCAAAAGCGCGGGAGCAGGCGGAACTGGCCCAGACCTGCCTTCACCCCCTTCCAGACTCAGGCCATAAAGAAGCCATGGAACTGCTGACCGAGGTCGCAGTCGCGAGAGTTAGCTAAGCGACTCACGCCCGTGGGGTGAGTCAAAGTCCAGCTCCGGACCAACCGGTACTATCTGAGTCGGGTTGATGGTTCTCTGGCTTACGTAGTAGTGGCGTTTGATCTGATTAATATCCACGGTCTCCGCCACGCCTGGCACCTGGTAGAGGTCCCGAACGTAGGCAGAAAGCGCCGGGAAATCGCTGATCCGCTGGCGGTTGCACTTGAAGTGGCTGTAATACACTGCATCAAACCGGATCAACGTGGTGAACAACCGCCAGTCAGCCTCGGTCAGCCGGCCACCAACCAGATACCGTTGAGAAGACAACCGCTCCTCAAGCCAGTCGAGAGAATCAAACAACGCATTGTAGGCTTCCTCGTACTTATCCTGCGCAGTGGCAAAGCCCGCCTTGTAAACGCCATTATTAACCGTGTCGTAAACCCGGGCGTTCACAGTATCAATCTCTTCTTGCAGCTCCCCGGGATAGAAATCCAGATCGGTACGAACACCCTCAAGGCCATCAAATGCCGAATTGAACATCCGGATAATTTCGGCCGACTCGTTGCTCGCAATCGTTTCTTTCTTTTTATCCCACAAGGTCGGCACTGTTACCCGGCCAGAATATTCCGGTGCAGCCTTGGTGTAGACCTGATGCATGAAGCGGAATCCATGGAGATGGTCCCGGTGCTGCTCGCTGTCGGGCCGGAATTCCCAGCCGTTTTCAACCATGTCAGGGTGCACCACTGACACTGAAATGTGCTTCTCCAGACCTTTGAGCTTCCGGAAAATCAACGTCCGATGCGCCCAGGGGCAGGCCATTGAGACATACAGGTGATAGCGCCCGGATTCCGCCTTGAAACCGCCTTCGCCATCCGGCCCCGGCGAGCCATCGGCGGTCACCCAGTTCCGGAAACGCGCCGCTTCCCGTTCAAATTTGCCACCGGTCTTGTCGGTGTCATACCACTTGTCGTGCCATTTGCCATCAATCAGCAGGCCCATAAAGCCCTCCCGTTAAAATTCCTGAACATGATGAAATCAATACAGGCAGAATACCGGGGACCCTGCTACGCTCTCAAACAAGCATTTCTGGCCAACAACCTCAGATAATTCGAACATGCATACAGCCATCACCATTGACGCCCTCAAAGTCCTTGATGCCATTGACCGCAAAGGCAGTTTCGCCGGTGCCGCCAACGAACTGTTCCGGGTTCCCTCCGCCATCAGTTACACCGTGCAGAAGCTGGAAGAAGACCTGAATGTCGCCATTTACGACCGAACCGGTCACCGCGCCCGACTGACACCGGCCGGCCGCTACCTTTTGGAAGAGGGCCGCACACTGCTCGAGGCGGCAGAAAACCTCGCGCACACCACGCGCCAGGTCGCCCAGGGCTGGGAAACGCGGTTACGGATCGGGTTCAACTCACTGCTGCCGGCGGAATGCCTGTTTCCGGCAATCGAGGAATTCTATGAGCTGGGCGTACCGGTAGATGTACAAATTGTGGAAGAGGTCTTTGCCGGCACCTGGGATGCCCTGCAAAGCCGCCGCGTGGATCTGATCATCGGCGCCGATAATTTCAGCAAGCCTGCGGGAAACTACACAACCCAATCCCTGGGCGACATGACATTCGTATTCGCCGTTGCCGCCGATCACCCCCTGGCCGATGCCCAAGCCCCGCTTTCCGAGGAAGATATCTCCCGTTATCCGGCAGCCGTCGCTGCAGACACATCAAGGTCCTTGCCCCCGGGCCACGCCGGCATATTCCACCGCCAGCGAACCCTGACGGTGGCCAACATTGACCAGAAGATCGCCATACAGGTAGCCGGCCTCGGCGTGGGATGGTTACCAAGGGCACGAATCAGCGCAGAACTGAAGGAAGGCAAGCTGGTCATCAAGGAAGTTCAGGAATCGCGCCAACCAATCAAACTGCACCTGGCCAGGCATGCCGAGGACCAGGGCAAGGCCCTGATGTGGTTCTGGGACCGACTTAGCGCGGAGGGAGCCGTTTCAGACTGGCTAACAGGCTGAAAATAAAGCAAATGGTATGACTCCAACTCGAAGTCATACCAGGCAAATGAGTCAACCGTTTGCGCGGGCACTTCGTTTATACTGCAGCTGAAACCAACGCCGAAGGGAGCTCTCTGATGCGGCAACTGTCGGAACTGGATGCCTCGTTCCTGTATCTCGAGTCGGAAACCACACCGATGCACATCGGAGGCATCTACCTCTTCGATGCTTCCGAACGGGAGAAACCGCTGGCCTTCAGCACCTTTGTCGCCTACCTTCGAAGCCGCCTGCATGTTGTGCCGGTTTTCCGGCAACGCCTGAAAGAAATTCCCCTGCGCCTGGGCCGCCCCTACTGGATTGATGACCCCGATTTCAGCATCGAGCGCCACCTTGCCTACGTTAATCTGGGCGAACACGGCCGCAAGGCAAGCCTGATGACGCTGGCCTCACGGATTCTGGAAGAACCTCTGAAAAGGGACCGCCCGCTGTGGCACATCACCTTCGTAGACGGTTTCAAACTGGACGAGGAGGACACCGGCAGTGACGGCTTCGCCTTGATCGTCAAATTGCACCACGCTGCCATCGACGCATTCAGTGGCGAGGAGATTATTGGCAAACTGCTGGAGTATACGCCCGAGCCCAGCCCGATTGCGCCACCTCGACCCTGGCAGCCCAGACCAGAACCCTCGGAAGAACGGGTCATGCTCCAGGCCGGTGCGAACATCGTTCGCACGCCACTGCAGTTCACCTCTCTGGCGTTCAACGCAGCCGAGGCTACAGCCCGGGGACTGATCCAGAAGCAATTGCGCAAACTGCCACTCCCGCTGCCCCTGTTTTCCGCCCCAAACAGCCCTTTCAATCGGCAGATTACGGCAAATCGGCAGATTGTCGCCGCCAGCGTGGAGCTTTCGCGCCTGAAGGCGATCAAGGCGTTTCTCGGGGACGTAACGTTGAACGATGTGGTTCTGGGACTGTGCGCCGAAACCCTGAAACGCTATCTGATCAGCGAGGGCGTCAATGCCGACAAATCCCTGGTGGCAATGACACCGATTTCGGTTCGTTCCAACAGCCTGCGCCGAGCCACCGGGAACCAGATGTCTGCCATGCTGCTGGATCTGGCGACCGATGAAACCAATCCCGCCCAGCGGATACGGCGCATACACTGGAACGCGGTTGCTTCGGAGCCCTACCGGGAGGCTATTGCTGCAGATCGGCTGACGGAACTGCTGCCTTCAACCATGCTGGCGCTGTCCGCGAGGCTTTATTCGGAATTGCAAATTGCCCAGCGTTACCAGCCGGTATTCAATCTGCCAATCACCAACGTTCCCGGACCACAGGTTCCACTGTATCTGCAGGGTGCACGCCTGGTTCAGCAATACAATACGGCGCCGCTGTTCGACAGTATGGGACTGGTGATTGTAGCGGTGAGCTATGAGGGAAGGCTGACACTGAATTTCACCACCTGCCCGGATGTGGTGGCGAACGGAGAATCGCTGCACGCTCACGTGTGCGAGAGCCTCAATGCCATTGAGGTGGCCATGCATCGGCTCGGAGCGGAGGACACCAAAGAGCCGATAGCGGCCTCGCCGACACAGACCCTGGCGGATGATGCCATGACGGCATTGGAAGGACTTCTGAAGAAAGCTCTGAAACGTTTCCGGGCCTGAACCGGACCCGGAAACGGTCAAGCAAGACTCGCTTATTCGAACGCCCAACGAAGAAACGCCTTCTTTTCTTCGTCACTCGCTGTTTCCCAAATGGTTTTCAACCGTTCAAGCGCGTTTTCAGCACTTGCCGGAGAACTCCGGCATTTCCTGCTCGGCCTCCTGACGCGACTCGGGCCGATCAAATTCGAACCCATAGGTCTCCCCGGCTTCCGCCGCTTTGGTAGCATTCTGACGAGTGCAAGACAACGGCGGGCTTCGCTCCCCCACTCCGGCGTTTTCAACGCTGATCCCGATTGAGACCCAACCCGTAAAATTGTAAAAAAATGTTGAATTCGCCCCGAATTGGGTTAATTTTAAACAGATCGGCTGATATTAACGCGGCGCCCGAGAAGCAAGAACAAAAAGCGGGCAGTACAGGAGACGCCATGGACACCCATCGCAGGACCGGAGAAGAAGGGCCGGTTCCCTTTCGCAGTAGTCGATTCTTCTGCGTAGGGAGCAAATGGTACTTTACCACCCGGGAAGGGTTTGACAGTGGCCCGTTCGCTTCACGGGAGCGGGCGGAAACAGGCCTCAAGCGCTTTCTGCACGTGGTCCGTATGCTGCCGGAAGAACAACAGCTTCACTGACAGGCCTTCGTGCCCGTCTAGACCATGACGGGCACCAGCCACACGTCTACTGCCCAAAGGCAGATCAGGGCCATGACGCCGGCAATAACATCGTCAACCATAATACCCAGACCACCAGGCAGGTGCTGGTCCAGCCAATTGATGGGCCACGGTTTTGCAATGTCAAAAAGCCGGAACAGAGCGAACGCCCCCAGAACCCCATAGATAGTGTCAGGGAAGAGGCCAAGGGCAATCCACATCCCGACGAATTCGTCCCACACAATGCCGCCATGGTCGTGAACCTTCAGGTCTTCAGCCGTCTTTCCGCAGAGCCAGATACCCACGATAAAAGCAGCCAGTACCACCAGCCAGTAGCCCACGGGCGGTAACCAGGCGAAGACGTACCAGAGCGGAATGGCGGCCAGGCTGCCCCAGGTGCCGGGCGCCCTCGCCGTTGCACCGCTGCCAAAACCAAAAGCGAGCAGATGCACCGGGTTACGCAAGAATCCCGGCGGGAGTATGACTGCCGGCGCCTCCGGTTCCGGGGTCTCGCCTTCCTGACTCATGATTCACTCCTGAAATGGTCAAACCCGGCGGGCACCGCTTCCAAACCGCAATCGACACCGTCGAGATACAGGCCCGGCTCAGCTTCAACGAAGCCGATCACGGTGAGTTGGCGCTTCAGTGATTCCGGGGCACGCTCCCAGTTTTCTCGCGAGAAACACAGGCACAGTTCGTAATCGTCTCCGGAGCGCAGTGCACAGTCCAGGGCCTTCTCACCCTTTAGCCGAACAAGCGCTGGCGAAAGAGGCATCCTGGCACTCTCGATCCGGGCACCGACCCCTGATGCGGAAAGAATGTGCCCGAGATCTGCCAGCAAGCCATCAGAGATATCAACCGCCGCAGTGGCATATTGGCGTATAGCACCTGCCAGATCCAGTCTCGGCCAGGGATGGTGATAGCGTTCGAGCACGGCAAGCATGTCAGCGGAAGGGGCAGGCTCCGAAAGATAGTCTAAAGCGGCGCCGGCATCCCCCAGGGTTCCGGACACGGCAATCAGATCTCCGGGACGGGCGCCGGAGCGTCGAATCCCGGCTCCCTGCTCTACAGTGCCATGCACCTGCAGGCTCAGGGTGAGCGGCCCGGAGGTGGTATCCCCGCCGGCCAGCGCCAGACCAAACGCCTCGCTGGCCTTTCGCAATCCCATCGAGAAGTCTTCAAGCCACTGCTCATCCACGGCTGGCAGCGTCAGTGCAAGCGTGAAACAGTCCAGGTCGGCGCCCATGGCAGCAAGATCACTGGCAGCCGCGGCAAGCGCTCGCCAACCCAGATAATCGGGGCGGTAGTTCCGGGGAAAATGGACACCCTCCACGAGGGCGTCTACGGAAAAAACAAGATCCCGGCCAGGGGGAATCCGCTGAATCGCGCAATCGTCCCCGGGCCCCAGAATCAGGGATCCGGATTCCTGCCGCTCTGCCAACGGCAGAAAGTAACGCCGGATCAGCTCGAACTCGCCCATCGGCTAGCGGGCGCGGGTCTCGGCAAGCCGGAGTCGGCCGCTCAGCTTGTCGAGGATGCTATTGACGAATTTATGACCCTCGGTGCCTCCGAAGCGCTTGGCCATTTCAATGCCCTCGTTAATGACCACCTTGTAGGGCACATCAAGCCGATGCTTGAGCTCATAGGCTCCCAGGCGGACAATGGCCAGTTCCACGGGATCAACCTCGTTGATAGGCCGATCCAGGAACGGCTCGATCAGCTTGTCCAGTTCGCCCTGCTCGCGATGGACACCGCGGAGCAGATCGCGGAAATACAGCAGGTCAACCTTGCTTATATCGTTGTCGACCATGAACTCAGCTTCGATGTCAGAAATCGCCGTTTTGCTGAAATGGCGCTGATAGAGCCCCTGCATGGCGAGGGCCCTGGCACGGCGTCGATCACCGGCTTTCGGTTGGCCGGACGGAGCCGGCTGCGGTGATGTACCTTCGGTTTCGCTCATTACTCACCCAGTTTCTTGAACAGGCTGACCATTTCAAGGGCCGTTATTGCAGCTTCAGCACCTTTATTACCAGCCTTGGTTCCGGAGCGCTCGATGGCCTGTTCGATGGAGTCCACCGTCAGCACACCGAAAGTCACCGGCACATCGGTATCCAGACTGACCGCGCCAAGGCCGCTGGAGGCCTCGCCGGCAACGTATTCAAAATGGGGCGTGCCGCCACGGATGACCGCACCCAGTGCGATAATCGCATCGTAGTCGCCGGTTTCGGCAACGCGTTTGACGGCCAGGGGCATTTCATAGGCCCCCGGTACGCGAACGATGGTGACGTCGTCATCGGAAATGCCGTGGCGGCGCAGGGTATCCAACGCACCATCGACCAGGCTTTCCACAACAAAGCCGTTAAAACGGCCCACTACCAGCGCATAGCGCCCGCTGCACTCGGTAAAATCACCTTCAATTACTCTGATATCTGCCATCGATGGCTCCTTCACGTGTCGTGGCATGGGGCCACGACCGGGTTTATCATTCAGGGGTGTAGGGAACGTATTCGACCACTTCCAGATCGAAACCGGAAATGGCGGAGAATTTGATCGGCGGGCTCAGCAGGCGCATCTTGCCAACACCGATATCCCGGAGAATCTGGGAGCCGGTACCTACCGTGAAGTAAACGCCGGAGCTTCCCTTGCCTGAGGAGCCCTTACCCTCATCAAAGAATTCCTGGATCCGGTCTTCCAGGTTGTAGCTGTCCTCGGCGCTGTTCAGCAGGACGACCGCGCCCCGACCTTCCTCTGCCACCTTTTCAAGGGCGTGGTGCAGGGGCCAGCTGCGAGAATCCTTGCGGCGCGCGCCGAGGAGGTCCCGAAGGGTGTCCGTGATGTGGACCCGAACATAGACCGGTTCATCGGGAGAAATCTCTCCCATCAACATCGCCAGATGGGTGGCTCCCTGGATGTTGTCGCGGTATGTCCGAAGCTTGAACACGCCGTACTCGGTGTCGAGGTCGTTTTCTTCCACACACTCAACGGTTCGCTCGTTCATGGTGCGGTAGTGGATCAGATCGGCAATGGTGCCAATCTTCAGGTCGTGCTCTTCGGCGAATCGCTCCAGATCTTCCCGGCGGGCCATAGAGCCGTCGTCATTCATGATCTCGCAGATCACGCCTGCCGGCTCGCAACCTGCCAGTGCGGCAAGATCACAGGAAGCTTCCGTGTGCCCCGCGCGGCTCAAAACACCACCGGGATCAGACATCAACGGGAAAATATGGCCGGGCTGAACCAGATCACTCGCTTTTGCGTTGCGTGCTACCGCAGCCTGCACCGTGCGTGCACGGTCTGCCGCCGAGATACCAGTGGTCACGCCCACTGCAGCCTCAATCGAGAGGGTAAACTTGGTTCCAAAGCCAGAAGCGTTCTGCTGAACCATCAACGGCAAACCGAGTTGCTCGCAGCGATCCCGGGTCATCGGCATACAGATCAGGCCACGACCAAAACGGGCCATGAAATTGATGGCTTCGGCCGTGCAATGCTCAGCAGCCATCACGAGATCGCCCTCATTCTCGCGATCTTCGTCATCCATCAGTATGACCATCTTGCCCTGACGGATATCTTCAATGATGTCTTCAATGCTGTTCAGTGCCATATGGTTTTGCACCCTTGCGGCGTTCCGGCAAATATTTGCTGGCGGAACAACCTGAGTTTATGGATTACCGGCGGGTGAGGATCAGACGCTGATCCTCACCTACCTGACGTCGGTCCAGCACCTTCCATTGTACTTTATCTGCCATGGTCTCCAGCGGCAGATGTGCGGTCGGACGCCCCGTGCTGCCGAGGAAAACCGGCGCCTGATAGAGCCAGAGTTCATCGACCAGATTTTCGTTGATAAAGGTGCCGGCCAGAGTGGGCCCCGCCTCGACCAGCAGCTCGTTGATTCCGAGCTCGCCGAGCGAGTCCAGCAGTTCGGCCAGGTCGATCCCGTTATCTTTCCAGGCGACACCGGTAAGGCTGATGCCCAGGGCCGCGAGATCCTGAGCTGGCGCAGTGGCCAGCGTTGATGACGCACAGAACACCTGTACGTTGCCGCCCTGAAGGATCTTGGCAGAAGACGGTGTGCGCGCGTCGCGGTCGGCAATCACCCGAAGCGGCTGCCTGGACGGCTCCGTCGCGTCGCCAATATCCCCCAGCTCCTCACGTCGGACAGTCAGTGAGGGGTCGTCGGCGAGCACGGTCCCGACTCCGGTCAGAATGGCATCACTGATCGCTCTAAGACGCTGAACATCCTGACGAGCCTCGGCACCGGTTATCCACTGGCTCTCACCGGAGGCCATGGCGGTACGACCATCCAGGCTTGCCGCCATTTTCAGCCGCACCCAGGGTCTCCCGGTGTTCATGCGCTTCATGAAGCCCGGATTCAGGCGGGCAGCTTCTTCCGCCAACAGGCCTTCGGTAACCCGCACACCCGCTTCCCTGAGCATGTCCAGCCCGCGACCCGACACTGACGGATTCGGATCCTTGGTTGCAGCGTACACATGGGCAATACCGGCATCGATCAGCGCTCTGGCACAGGGGGGTGTACGGCCAAAATGGCTGCACGGCTCCAGTGTTACGTACGCTGTCGCCCCCCGCGCATCGGGACCAGCCTGACTCAGGGCACGGGTCTCGGCGTGGGCTTCTCCGGCTCGCTCATGCCAACCCTCACCGAGTATCAGATCGCCGCGAGCAATGACACAGCCAACCCGGGGATTGGGATGGGTAGAGTACCGACCGCGCCAGGCAAGCTGGACAGCCCGCGCCATCATGGCCCTGTCGCGGTTCTCGATCATGCCTTTCCTTTCGGGGCGTGGTTATCCGCCAGTGCTTTGGCGACATCTACAGCCGCCTCGCCGTTGCTGGCCGACAACCTCTCAATCTCTTCCTTGAACTCGTTGATATCCTGGAAGCTGCGATACACAGAAGCGAAACGGACATAAGCGACCTTGTCCAACTGGCGCAATTCGGTCATTACCTCCTCGCCCAGTTGCATGGATTTCACTTCCCGCTCACCCGTTGCCCGAAGACGGTATTTGATACGATTCAGGGCAGCATCGATCTGCTCGATGCTCACAGGACGCTTTTCGAGCGCTTTCATCAGCCCGGCGCGCAGCTTTTCCTCATCGAACGGTTGCCGGGTACCGTCCTGCTTGACGACCCTTGGCATCACCAGCTCGGCAGACTCGAAAGTGGTAAACCGCTCCCGACAGGACAGACACTCCCTGCGGCGACGCACCTGATCACCTTCGGCCACCAGCCGGGAGTCAATCACCTTGGTATCTGCTTCACCACAGAAGGGACAATGCATAGTCAGGAGCTCCGAAGAGAAAGCCGGGCCAAAAAGTCGGCCCGGCAGGTCATGCCTGTAGTCTAGCTATAAAACGATTAGCCATAGACAGGGAAACGGGCGCAAAGCGCTCCCACCTGCTCACGAACACGGCTATTTACAGCCTCGTCGTCCAGGTTATCGAGGATATCGCAGATCCAGCCGGCCAGATCGCGACACTCGGACTCGCCGAAACCACGGGTGGTGATTGCCGGGGTACCAATACGAAGACCGGAGGTGACAAACGGAGACCGGGGATCATTGGGAACCGCGTTCTTGTTCACGGTAATGTGGGCACGACCCAGAGCCGCATCCGCATCTTTACCGGTAATGTCCTGCTTGATCAGGCTGACCAGGAACAAGTGGTTCTTGGTGCCGCCGGAAACCACGTCATAACCACGATCCACAAAAACCTGGGCCATGGCGGAGGCGTTCTTCACAACCTGCTGCTGGTAGGTCTTGAACTCGTCGCTCATGGCTTCCTTGAAGCAGATAGCCTTCGCGGCAATAACGTGCATCAGCGGGCCACCCTGGCCGCCCGGGAATACCGCAGAGTTCAGTTTCTTCTGCAGATCCGCGTCATCACAGGCCAGAATCAGACCGCCACGGGGACCGCGCAGGGTCTTGTGGGTTGTGGTCGCAATAACATGAGCATGCGGAACCGGATCCGGGTAAACGCCGGCGGCTACGAGACCAGCAACGTGGGCCATATCAACGAACAGATAGGCACCCACCTTGTCGGCAATCTCGCGGAAGCGGGCAAAGTCCAGCTCCTGGGAGTAGGCGGAGAAGCCGGCGATAATCATTTTGGGCTTATGCTCAAGAGCCAGCGCTTCGATTTCATCGTAGTCGAGAAGGCCGGTGTCGGTGTTAATACCGTACTGCACGGCATTGTAGATCTTGCCCGAGAAGTTGACACTGGCGCCGTGAGTGAGGTGCCCACCATGGGCGAGACTCATGCCCAGAACGGTGTCACCGGGCTTGAGCAGGGCCATGAAGACAGCGGAATTGGCCTGGGAGCCCGAATGCGGCTGGACGTTGGCATAGGCAGCACCAAACAGCTCTTTGGCACGCTCAATCGCCAGGTCTTCGGCAATATCCACGAACTCGCAGCCGCCATAGTAGCGCTTGCCCGGATAGCCTTCCGCGTACTTGTTGGTCAGCACGCTGCCCTGGGCTTCCATCACCCGGGGGCTGGTGTAGTTCTCGGACGCGATCAGCTCGATGTGAGCTTCCTGGCGCTTCTCTTCCGCCTGCATGGCGTTCCAGAGTTCGTCATCAAAGCCGGCGATTTTCATTTCACGATTAAACATGGATGCGCTGCCCCTGTGTGCTTGGCTGGCCCGGAGAGCTTTGGCAAGCTCCGCAGACCCCCTGAAAAATTGGGCCGCTATTCTATCTTACAAAAGGGTGAAAAATCATCCTTTATACCGTCCGCAGATACCGGCATACGGCCAACTCCAGTTTCTGCTCAATTGCTATCACTGGTGCGTTTCGTTACCTTACCGGATCAATAACACGAGCTCCGATCAAGGGCGGTGGGGCTGGCCTTCCGGGATCGTCAAAATCAGGGATGATTTTGTCGAGCGTACATGGACGTATTCACAGCGTATCCCGGAAGGCCAGCCCCGCCGCCCGAGCCACCAGTATTCGAATTCACGAACCTGTTATATCAAGAGGTTTATGCCAGTATGGCCCAATCTGCTTATCTATCCCATTAGTTTTTCGTTATGTTTTATCGGTACACAACCACTCCCTGTACCAGCTGGCCTTCCACCCCTTCCTAGTACCTCCACCCTGTCATCTTCACGAAAAACCAGTCGTTTTAGTTAACTTTTACCGATTTCGGACCAAATTGGACTCAAAAACTTAACTTTTTTGTACGCGCCCACTGATCAAACCTTGCCAGAAGTAAACAGCCGCGCTCCAGCTCTGAGACAACAAACCGCAGATCGCACTAACCTTCCTAGTGGACAGCTTGGCCAGCACATATCTCCTTTAGACACATTTCTCCTGTACGCTCAGCTTTACCACCAGGATCAGACTCATCGTGGATGGCGCGAGGATCAGTGAATGACGAGCAGCCACCATCGAGACTGTCAAAGGTCGGCACCCCCGACCCTATACACAGCTTCTAGACATTTCACATGCCGCAATATTTAGGTATATCGAAACTCTTCTCATTGAAGAGCCAAATGCAATCATCGAAGCACACCTTGATGAGCACCTCTGGGCCGAATAGATTCGATGTGCAAACCTTGTCGCGGTCTATTTAGCGGAAGCGCCGGGCATCCTGACTCAGCCTACGGGCCAAGATGAAATTGCAGAGCATCAAATGCGACAGAGAGGGATTTCCTGGTCACACGCCAGGCGGATGCTCAAATCGCTGAGCCAAGCCAGCAGCTCCGCCTGACAGATCGACTGATCGCTGACGCCACCATCAAGTCACCGCACTTGCGTGCTGCACATCCACTACAATATTCAGCGGAACCTAATTGAAACGGTCCGCCGTCGACATCGACAGACGGTTGCCAACAACACTTTTCTGTTAAACATAGATGACAAGCTTATTCTTTCAATCGAGGCTGATCGAGCAATAGCTCTGAAGGGTGACATCTCAGGCATTCGGCGAGTAAGTAGAGCTTCTCAATAGTGACGTTGACTTCCCCCCGCTCAATTTTGCCTACATAGCTCCTGTCTATTCCCGCCTCGTAAGCAAGACGCTCTTGCGAAAACCCTTTGGATTTTCGAATCGCACGCAAATTCCGGCCAAAAGCCTCGCAAACCAGTGAGCCCATTTCTCGCCCTCACAAAAGGCAAGACTATGGTTTCTTGAGGCATCACAGGCCACGGCATATAATACCCATTTTTTTAAGATCGACTTGTTCGATCAAAAGACCAATTGGGCCGCCGAATGGAAAAGACACAGTCACTGCAAGTCGATAAGATACTGATCGAACTGTTGCGAAAGCAGTTAGACACTCCTTTTTCCACCACCAGTATTCGGGATCTGTACGTCCTTCAAATACCTGAAGGTCAGCGACCGGGTCGCAACCAACTCCGCAAGCACATCTATAGAGAACTGCTGCGACTTGAATCGGCCAAGGTGATTGAACGACATGGCGGCTCCACGGGCCGCGGGTGCAAATTTATCTTCCGTCCAGAACATTCAAGCGTCGAGCTCGAAGCCAGGCCCTCGCCGTTCGAAACCAGTGATCCTCATGTTGAGTCACCGATGGACGTTAAAACACAGAGAGCGCTGCAAGAAGAGCTCTCCCAAAGGAGGATCGAGCTTGTCGCCAGCATTGGTGAAGCGGAAGAATACCAGCGCCTATATAACAAATACCCAGCGCTTCGAGGGGCCGTGAAGGAGCAATATCTGGAGTCTCGAGAGAAGAGCACGAAACTCCTGGGCCAGCTGCGCGCTGTCGAGTCCGTGATCACGAAAGTTGGCTTTCCCTCATGATGCAGTTGCGCGCGTGGCAGAGTGAGTGTATTGCTCAGGCTCTGAAATCTTTTGAACGCCAGTCCCACTTTCTATGTCATGCGACACCCGCGGCCGGGAAAACTGTCATGGTTGCGTCTGTCGCTAAGGCCCTTTTTGAACGGGGCAACATCGATTTTGTCGTATGTTTTTCACCTTCGCGAGCAGTAGCACAAAGTGTCGCCACAACTTTTAGCCAGATTCTCGGGAGAAGCTTTAATGGCCAAATCGGTGCTGCAGGTGGGTCTTATACCTATCAGTCGATGAGTACGCTCCCCAGTGAGCTTTGGCGAGTGCTGAGCGACCATCGAGTCCTCGTAGTATTGGATGAGGTCCATCACTGCTCTGGTAGTAGCTGGGACGAATTCTCTATGGGCAACAGTTGGGGGAGAATCATTCTCGATAGAATTCAGGGAAAGGCATCCTTCACAATCGCTTTATCCGGAACGCCATGGAGAACGGACGACAACCCTATTGTTCTCGCTCGATATTCTCAACCGGACGGCGAGCTGCATTGTGACTACGAATATGGCCTACAACGGGCTGTTCTCGACGGAGTGTGCCGAGCTCCAAATATCGTGCTCACTGACAATCGAGAGATCCATCTGAAGTCATCTGAACTCGGCCTTAAAACCTATTCCAGTATCCGTGACACTATCAAGCAGGGTCATATTTCTTATCCCGACTTTCTTTACCGGAACGAGGTGATCGACCACACGCTTTCTGAGGCATCAAAAAGGCTATCAAAGATTCGGCGGCGCGTTCCTACTGCGGCCGGGTTGGTCGTAGCAGCCACCGTGGTTCACGCAGAACAAATAGCGACCAGGTTTTCAGCCTTGGGTGAGAAACCCGTTGTTGTGACGAGCCGGACTCCGGAAGCTCATGAGGTCATCAATAACTTCAGAACCTCCTCTGATCGATGGATCATTTCTGTAGGGATGATCAGTGAAGGAACCGACATTCCTCGACTCCAAGTATGCTGTCACCTTAGTAGAATTCGAACAGAGCTCCATTTCCGGCAGGTTCTCGGCAGAATCCTCCGTTGCCAGGCAGGCGAACCTTCTGACATAGGAGGCTGGCTCTACGTACTCGCGGAACCCAGCCTGACAGAGTTTGCGCGTCGAATTGGCGAAGATCTCCCAGAGCAAAACGTGGTTTCATTTTCACCCAGGGCTTCAAGGCAAAACGCGGATGGCACTATGGAGCGAGCAGTTGTACCCGAAGACAGTGACGCATCCGAGTGGGACTTCAGTGTCAATGGGACGGATACCCGGACAGCAAGGCCTGACCAAACATGGCAAAAGGAAACAACTGAACTCTCCATGAGCAATCATTACTGGAAAGAAGTTCTGTCTTTATTCGGGGATAGGATGCTGTGACGGCTTCCCCGAAAATTTTTTCTGAGTTCCATTATCGGAATATTCCCGCGGACTTTTCTCAGACAATGAGTGGACGAATCCTCAGAACTTGATGGTTCGTTTATGCACGCTTGTGGAGCCCAGTTTAATGGCGTTTGCCCACAAATTTGGGGACAATTTCTCTCTAAAACAAGCAATTTGTTCCAATAAACTTCACGGTCGGCTCCACTTTGGTGCAATTAGTCAGTTTTTGGAGCCGTGCAGGCCTGAAAAGCCAGAGGCTGGTATTTTTAACGATCTGAAAATATTAGCGGTATGGCACTTTTCATACTGAGAGGAATGTAACGGGTTATCATTTTTGCTCTTTGTTATCCGGTTGATCTCGATTTTCCATAAAATCCTCCGTTACGCCCTCAGCCTCAAAGCACTCATCCCACACGGGATCAGTTGGCCGTTCGTAGCGAAGGACGGAACCTTTTAAACGTTCCAGAGCTGTCGGCTCATTACCCTGCGGCTCGGCAAGCTCATCCGCATGGGCCGCATAGGGATCCAGGCCGTCAAGCAGCTCTTCTTCAGTGAACCTTTTCTTTTTCATACCGCCTCTTTTGAGAGCGAATCATTACACCCTTAGTATAGCAATTGGTCAGGTGCGACACCTATTGAGGAAAGACTTGGTCCAACTGGCTTCCGCCGGAGACAGCTGAAGATCATATTGTTTTACGATTCGGCGAAATCGCGCCACGTATCCGCACTTTCCAGATGGTGGCAACCACTCGTCCGGGCCCTGGGCGCCCTTACTTCTTAGTGGAATAGAAAAAATATCCTAAAAAGCATCAAAAACCTATGCCAGAAATCGAAACCTGGTTTTTCTTGAGCATACATGCATATATAGTGGAATTACGAAGGTACTATTTTACCAATTGGAAATTGCGTGCTGAACAGCGTCTGCATAGAGGCAAATATCAAAGTAGACAACACGGGGACGAAGATAAGTCTTCCGGTGATCGTCACCCAAGATGGTTTACTGAAAAGTTATTTGGATTATTTGATCGTTCATCGATACAAATCTCGGAGCTGGAAAGACAGGAGCGCGTTTGCGGTTCGACTCCTCATCGATTACACGAATCAGAATAAAGACTGCTTTGAAGCTCCTCACCAACTGTTTCGGGAGTTTTCAAACAGCCTCTACACCGGAACGATTGGCGAAGACGGTAGCGATCCGAGTTGGCTGCGGTGGAAACCACGCGAGGATAAGGACGCGAACTTTCTAATCAGCCTGATAACACAATACACAGACTGGCTCTCTGAGCAGTATGAAGAGAAAAAGCTTCAGATAAACCCAACGGTGAAACCTACTCGTTACGAGGAGTGGATGGGCCTCGCAGCCTTCTACCAAAAGAAACGGCGGGCTTTTCTTTCCCACCTTTGGGCTAACAAACCAGCCCCTGCTTATTTCCGGAAGGTTATGCCCAGGACGGTGTCGCGTTCTAACGACAATGAGGGTAAGAAAAGCTTTCCTCCTGGACGAATTGACGACCTCTTGTGGAATGGCCTTACGCGATATGGCTTTGAAACGAGCGACGTAGTTTATGAGCGCCTGGACCTGAAGAATGTGCTCATTACCATGCTGATGCATTACGGCGGACTCAGGCTCAGCGAGTGCTTTCACCTTTGGTTAGAAGATGTCGTGCCGTGGGAGGACGGAACCGCACTGGTCAAAATTTTTCATCCCGATAAAGGGCGGCCCTGTCCAAACGGCCCCAGCAGGCGCGAAGAGTTGCTCAACAAGTATGGGATGAAACCGCGATTTGAATATTCGAAATCCCATACGCTGCATGCAGGTTGGAAATCGCCCAAAGAGGACAATGAAAGTCGCCACTTTCTTCAGGTTTGGTGGTTTCCAAGAAGTGCTGGTGAAACCTTTAACGACCTTTGGCGGCTTTACCTGACCTACCAGCGATACCCCGATGGCGGTAAACATCCGTTTGCATTCACGACGCAATCAGGCGCTCCACACTCAATCAAAGGCTATAACCAATCGCTTAAAAGAGCCGTTGAGAGAATTGGTTTACCGTTTTCAAAAGAAGCGGGAACGACAGCACACGCCCACCGACACTCGTATGGGCAAGCTCTGGCTGATGCAAACGCTGATTCTCTGATCATTAAAAACGCCCTACACCATAAATCGATAGAAAGTCAGCAGGTCTACACCGAACTCACTGATACGCAGATGCGTGCGCATTTGAGCAGATTGTCGCCCGAGCACGGCTTAATTTCTCCAATCAAGAAAGGACTCACTCATGGCAACTAAGTACGCCACGCTCGCCGATGCATCAGAAGCCGCTCAGCGCTTGGAATTCAAAACGCAGCCGGAATACAAGAGGGACTACAAACAAGATCCGAAGCTGCCAGCAAATCCCAACCAACTCTATGCCGGAGATTGGGATGATTGGTATAGCTTCCTTGGCACTGAACACCCCGGTGAGAAGTACGCCACTGTCGCCGAGGCGTCCGAGGCCGCTCAACGCTTGGGATTCGAAATAAGAGATGAATACAACAAGGGCTACAAAAAAGACCCGAAGCTGCCAGCAGCTCCCGACAAACACTATGCCGAAGATTGGGCTGATTGGCCCAACTTCCTTCGCAATGAGCGCCCTAGAGAAAAATACGTGACGCTCGCCGAGGCGTCCGAAGTCGCTCAGCGATTGGGCTTCAAAACACGCACCGAATACCATGAGGGCTACCAAAAAGACCCGAAGTTGCCATCGAATCCCCAACGAAGTTATGCCGGAGAGTGGGATGATTGGTATAGCTTTCTTGGCGTTGAGCGCCCCGAGAGGTACGCGGCGCTTGCCGAGGCGTCCGAAGCCGCTCAGCGTCTGGGGTTCAAAACGCAGCAGGAATACTATGAGTGCTACCAAAAAGACCCGAAGTTGCCGTCCAATCCCTCTGTTTTCTATGCCGAAGATTGGGCTGATTGGTACAGCTTCCTTGGCAACGAGCGTCCCGAGAAGTACGCGACGCTCGTCGAGGCGTCAAAAACTGCTCAACGCTTGGGGTTAAAAACACAGGGGGAATACTATGAGGGTTACCAAAAAGACCCGAAGCTGCCAGCAACTCCCGATAAATTCTATGCCGAAGATTGGATTAGTTGGTACAGATTCCTTGGCACCGAACGCCCCGATGGGAAGTACGCGACGCTCGTCGAGGCGTCCGAAGCCGCTCAACGCCTGGGATTCAAAACGTCCACAGAATACTTTGAGGGCTACAAACAAGACCCGAAGCTGCCACGCCATCCCGACGGAACTTATCGCAGAAATTGGGGTGATTGGTATAGTTTTCTTGGCAATGAGCGTCCCAAAGAAAAGTACGCGACGCTCGCCGAGGCCTCCGAAGTCGCTCAGCGCTTGGAATTCAAATCAATTAAAGAATACCTGAAGGGCTACAAAAAAGACCCAAAGCTGACAGTATCTCCCTGCGACTTCTATGCCGAAGATTGGGATGATTGGTACAGCTACCTTGGCATTGAGCGTCCCGTGAAGAGGTACGCGACTCTCGCCGAGGCGTCCGAAGCCGCTCAATTCTTAGAGTTTAAATCAGGGGCGGAATACTATGAGGGCTACAAACAAGACCCGAAGTTGCCAGCACAGCCGAATAGAGCTTATTCCGAACATTGGATATCTTGGCCTCACTTCCTCGGCAATGAAAACGCCATTTATCGAGAACTGACCAGCAAATACCCCGAGTTTTGGAAGGCCATACAAAGTTATGTCGAGGCTGGTACAGGCCAATCCAACAAATACTCACATTTAAGAGCATTCCTTAGATTTTACGTGGACAAGTTGGGCTTTGTTGACGATCCGGGAGCCATGTTGTCAAGGGATATCCCGTTTAATGAGAGAGCGTACGAAAACTTTATAAATGCCACCGCAGATACTGTAAAAAAATCACGGCATAACGCCTGTTCCGCTTTTTTCGAGTGGATTTTGGAGACTTATTGCTCTGACGAGGACGATAACGGTGAGCTGATAGTTCTGCCCGGCTACCGCAATCCTCTTAGAACAGTTCTCAAGGGTTTGTTAGATCAGTTACCCAGTTACAAGCGCAGTGAATCAGACAAGCCTCCATTGCCCATGGATGCCATTGTACGAGCCAAGCAGCATCTGATTCCGCTGAAGGCGACGTCGTTTCGCGATCTCTATCAATTGCATCCCTTCCTCGAAGACTGCTGGTTCGGGGTTGATCCACAGTTAATTGATGACAACGATCCAAACTGCATTTATCGAGTGGTCCAAAAAGAGCGGAAGCGAGGTCGCAAGCGCTATATTGAAGAGGTGCACGAGTTATGGTCGCCCGTAAAAATTGTCGCAAACTACACATTGCTATCCATTCCGTTGCGAGGACAGCAAATCTGTTGGCTCGACAGCGGAGAGGGAGATGAATTTATTCCGTTATGGCGTGATGGGAAGGTTCACTGGATCGAAAATCCAAGTCAGCTTGCGACCCGAAAGCGGAATAAGGGCTTTATTCAGAAAGGGAACAATGACGGTGAGTTGAGCGCCTACATCACGACGAACAAAACCGGAAAGAAATTGGGCGGCTACGATATTCCGTTCATGCCGGAAGATCTGGCGTATTGGATTATCCAGCTTCGGGAGTGGCAATCCAAATACAACCCAATCGAAGAACTGACACTGTGGACGCAAATCAACCCGCAGCAAAGGATACACAAAGACATCCTCAAAAGGCGCGGTAAACAATCGTTCCTGTTCCGAGACCCGGCCTCACACGCCTGTGATGAGAAGGCGTCGCCCATGCGTACGACAACCGCGTTTACACGAACCCTGCCTGCTCTGTTGTTCCATAGTCAGAGGCCAGGCGCGGACCTCGCTGAGAAAATCGAAAAAAAGAGCAGCGTGGATTACAAGAGCCAATTTACACCTCATGCTCTCCGCGTCAGCCTTATCACTGCCTACATTGTCGACGGCAGAGCGCCCATAGCCGTGATTTCAAAGCTGGTTGGTCATTCCTCTCTGGTGATGACAATTTACTACACAAAGGTAGGAGCCAGCAAAATGCGGCTGGAGATGGCGGCGGCTGAAAAACGGGCACTTGAGCAGAGTCACTATCGTTACGAAGACCTCATCCTCCAGAAGAAAATCGAAGAGGCGCGTCCGGAATTAATCGCCACAGACCGACGCATCATGGATCAGTGTCTGACACCTAATTGGCCTTCTGGAGCCTTCCAACTTATGAGTTTCGGAATCTGCCCCATGAGCGGCAACAAGTGTGACGAAGGTGGCATGGCACTGGTTGAGCGGAAGGTTGAAGCACAGTACGCACCGGTGCCCAATGGCTACCTTGGGACTCGAAATTGTCCCCAGTGCCGCTTCTTCATTACCGGCCCGGCGTTTCTGGGCGGTTTGTCGGCCATTGCCAACGAAATCATTCTGGAAATCAATGTCACCCGCAATGAATACCACGAACTCGAAGAAAAAAGGCAGACGCTCGATGACGAGCGGTACGATGCCGAGTCTTCGGGACAGTTTTTTGGTAAAGAGCGAACGCTGAAAAAGATCACCTCGGCGTATGAGGAAAAAGCCAAAAAGCTCGACACGCTTCTCACGGATCTCCAGCACTTATACCGCCTGATTTCTCAATCTACCGAACTGCTGAAAACCTCCGAGACAGGCCAGCACCAGCTGATCGTCAGCGGCAATTACGTGGAAATGGAGATGCATTTGGAGGAGCAAAGCAGCGAATTTCGGTTGCTCGCTGAAGTCTGTGCCAACGCTGAAATTTACGAGAGTGCCAGTGCCTCCAGAGCACGCCCCCTGCTCAGTCAGATGCTCGACAAATTGGCGGACACCAATGGGATTGCACCCGCGATATTTCGGTTGACCGAGGATCAGCAGCTCAAAGCTGCCAATCAGGTCGTCCGGCTGATTATGCAAGTGACACAGAATAACTGGCACGTCGCTGACCAGTTGATCAATGGGCAAATCACCTTGGAAGATCTCGCCGAACCACTACAGCTAGGTGATGTGCGCCAAGAGATCGAGTCAGCCATGAACGGGTCTTTGAAATTCCCGCTAGAAATCGAGGGCTGCAATGAGTGAACCGAGCGAAGTCTACGAGGCCATACTGGGCCAACTGAAAAATTCTCGTTCCAGGAAGTCCCTGGAGGCCCTTCACGCCGTTTGCAAGGAACATCATGAGTCAGGCTCGGTTGATTTCAGAATCTCAACGATTGCGAAGCTTGGAGCCAGTCGTGGCGCTCCTAGCGAGCAGACCATCCGAAACAAAACCGGAGAACATTATAGAGCGGTCATTGAGGCTTGGCAGGCGCTTGGAGACCAGAAAAAGAAAGCGATCAAAGCACAGACCACGCCCTCGGGCGAGTACGATTGGGTTGATGAGGTAAGCAATAAAACTCACCGCTTCCTCATACTCGACCTGATTTCGAAGGTCCGTAAATTGAGGGCCGAAAATAAAAGGTTTGCATCGATCAAGAAATTGGAAATTGACTACCGAGCGGGTGCTGAAGACAAATCTGAATCGCGGTTACCGAGCCTGTTGAATCACGAGATTGATGCATTGAGAGACGCCATCTCTGAGGAGTCCCTTAAATTAAAGGGCTGGACTAAAACAGAACGTGGCAGCATCAAGGACCAAAACGGCAAGGTTGTCCTCAGAAACGGTTTTGTGGATGCCCTTGAAAAAGCGTTGAGTATCGGGAATGACTAACGGACAAGAGAAAGCTCGCGAAAACCTTGTTGCCTTTCAGCGTTGGACCGCTGCGAAAACCGATGACGATTTAAAGCAAATCGTCTTTCGGGGCCAGCTAAACCGTGGCGAAGTCGCCGCTTGCGGCGCGAGGGCAGAGCCCTCAATTAAAATCGAGGCTAAGTCCGTTTTTTGATAAAAGCGGACCTTTTTTGTCGCCGAGATTCCGGGAGATTAAGCACGCTGAGGTCGCAAAGCGAACATTCGGATTCGTGAGTAAATCCGGCGCTTTGTTTTCAAAGCGGACCTTTTCTACGGCTGCTTTTGCGCTTCTCCGTGTCGCTGCTGCATGTCCCTTTCGAACGTCTCTGTGAAGGAGCGGCCCCGTTTGTCCATCGGCCAATCAATCGTCATGAACGGCAACAAATCAAACAGCGCAATGTTCGGATCAATCGACGCTTCCTGCCTGACCGACGCGACATACGCCACCGTCAGCGGTTTCTTCAAACCGTGTCTGTCGACGTCGAAGAAAAACCAGTAGCCTCTGCGCCACTTCTCCATCGCCGATGCGTCAGATCGGGTCGCCTTCTTTGGCCAGGCAATCATGCGGTGGCGTGGATAAATGGGCGGACCAAACTGCGCCTGTAGCGCTTCGTAAGTGATCCCGGCAGGCAGGTTTCTGATCTCCTCATCGGTGAAAAAATGAATGTCTGAGGGCAACTCAAACGACTCGGCGTCGGCCTGAGCGACATGCGGTATCAGCCCCACGAGAACCAGAATGGGCAGCAAGTGCACGATCGGCGGCTTTGATATCCGGCGTCTCACTGGGCTTCTTGCCTTTCGGCTTCACGGGCCCGAATCACCGCGAGACCTTCGGCCTGTTCTTCTGGGCTAAGCTCCGAGTAGCGCTTGGCCCCGAACAGATCAATAATGTCCTCTCTCATTTCTTTGAGTTCTCTCGTCGATCCTGGCGTC
Source organism: Marinobacter sp. CP1 (assembly GCF_001266795.1). NCBI lineage: Bacteria > Pseudomonadati > Pseudomonadota > Gammaproteobacteria > Pseudomonadales > Marinobacteraceae > Marinobacter > Marinobacter sp. CP1. Next base: position 3,000,584 of record NZ_CP011929.1, on the reverse strand, counting down.
TGTCTTGAATTCAGCGCCACCTGCTCGATGTAATCCAGCACCGTCATGTATTCATACTGCTCGGTCACCGGGTTATAGGTCTTCGTCACCGCATTGAAATCCAGCTTGTGCTCTTCGGAGTAAAGGTCGGATTCGTCAAAGAAGAGAAAATAGAAGATTTCGTTGTACAGACCGCGCTTGATGGCATGGCTCATGAAGTGTTTATCACCGCACGTCAGCTCGTGTTTGTGGTCGTTCAGGATAGTGATGATCTGTTCTTTGGAGGGGCTATCTAAACCAAGGGCATCCTCAGCAAAGTCTATTATTGTGTGTTTTACATTTGAAGCTTTGTCTCCGGGCTTCAGATACATGTAACAGATGCGTTCAGCAAGTATTCCAAAATCGATATCTGACTTTAGCCGAGTTGAGGCGCTGGCCAAGGATGCCACAGACATCGGGGCCGCAAGACAGGCGCAAAGCAGAGCAAAGAAAATCCGTTTCATGAGGGCGTCATCCCTGTGTGGTGATGACTAAAACTCTGCCACAGCAGGCTCCTTTGGGGAAGGAAACCCGTCTCGCCAAAAGGTCCGCTTTTTATCAAAAGCAGTCCTGACAGGCACCGTAAAACACGTCTCGAACATGTTCGCTTTTGTTTAAAGAGCCTGAGCTTAACTGAACGTCCAGAAAGGTCCGCTTTTGAAAACAGAGTGGACGCAAAAGTGGGGTGATTTTTTTGCGTGCTACTACATGAACAGAAGTCATGCCATGGTTTCTTTCAGCTAACTTTTGGGATTTTAGATTAGTATGCTTACTAAACCTAAAAACGCTAATTCACTCACTCATACGATCATTTGGGATATTTTATATTGTTATAGTGCTCCTATTTAGGCTTAGCTCGACAGGCCAGAGATTGACCATATCGTTTGCAAACCGTTCTCTTTTCGCTTGGGGCCAAAGCTGTGCGCCACGCTTCCAGGCCCAATTAAGAGGGACCACGTGGTCAATGTCGATCTCGCTACTGTTCTGGATGACGTTGCCCGTGAAGGGACTTATCCAGCGACCGGTGACGACTCGACACTCTTTGTCTGTAGCGAATCGCACCGTAGTGCTGGAAGTTTCGATTAGTGCCTCGGCCCGACTGTTCTGGCAATCGCCATCTGCGTCATCCCACCCATTGCCAAATGCTGATCTCGCGTAGGACGTTGAGCTGGCCTCCGTCGGCTGAGTTGATTGGTTTTGCACCAATGTCTTTGGTAAGCGTCCGCCACTTGTTACGCAAGCGTCAACGGAGTCAAAAGGCTCAAAATCCCGGGTTCGTTCGTAATAAGGGCTTGCGGGTGGATGGCAAATGCCAGACGACGTCTTCTTGACCACGGCTGCACTGGCAACTCCGGACGCGATAAGCAGCATTACAGCCAACAGAGAATGCTGGAAATACTTCACTGACTTCCCCTATATCTCAAAAGCACAGACCCGAACGTCATGTTAAAGACAATGGTCACCGGTATTCTCTGTAGGATAAATCCCACCCGCCTTTCGGATTTATCCGCTTTAGGCGGTCGGCTGAAAACCAGACAATGCGGTCGAGCCGTTTGATCAGGATGATCAGGGCTCAACGCCGGCAAGGATGCCTGGCAAACGCGACACCTGCCAAGTGGTGTGACTCGCCGGGGAGAGGCCTGGTGTCCACTTCTGTTGTTGATTCCTTTCCACTTCGGCCGAGACGACGCGCATTTTAAATAGCCTGCTGTGCCGACGAAAGACCCGTCAAAGAAAATATTTCCAAATGATCGGCTCAACTAATTTAGCCGCCGTTTCACACAGTTGTGGGGCCGGTGTCGGGTCCAACTTCTTCGCTATGACCACAAAGCGGACCTTTTCAGATAGGGGCCTGCCTAATCCGCTATTCGGAAATAAAGCGCGCTGAGGTCGCAAAGCGGACATTAAGATTTTGGAATAACGCCTTGGCTTTGCGGCGTGCCGGAGCGACAGCGTAGGAGCGTTCGCCAACAGCCACAGGTTAGTTGATAGATGGTTATGCAACGAGGTTCCAGTAGCGATTCTTAAGGCAATCCAAGAACCAGCGAAGGTCAGGCTTATGCAATGATCTGGCCCTTATGACAGCACCCTTGGTAAACCTGGCCCGTATAAGAGAACAACAACTGCCCATCATGCTTCATCAAACAGTTCAGACTATAGTATGCATTCCTGCCTGCACATCTCTGTCGTGCCGGCATAGAGGATAGGCCTGGCTGCCGGTCTGTATCAACCGATCCGTCCGGGTACTAGCACTCTGGCAGTCGGCCGCCACAGTATCTCTCTGCTCCCTTACCAAGCCAATGTGTCCCCGCAGCGCCTCGATGCACATCCCTAACCCGTCGGGCAGCCTTTGAACGCAGCATCCCTCACACTGGTCCTCCGCATTTCACTTCAATGATTTTCGCCCTCCCTTCGCATCCAACCATAGTATGTAGCCCAGACAGGTTCGCTGAAACTCCCTAGCAGTCATCCCGGTTTTGTGATCCACGCTGATAAGAGGTTTCTAAATCCGAAAAATAGTCGCTATTACAACTTCATCAGCCACCTCACACACACCGCGACCTCGGATTTTACCTCGCGCAGCTGCACCCAGCTGCGCCAGGATTCTGTGCCACACTTTCCCGATTGCTAAATTGGCTCACGGTTTGAAGATCACACGCTCTACTAGCAAAGCACAGGTCTAACTGAGTAACGGGTGTCGCGCATTTCTGCACACCTACCCTCCCGGGCTTCAGAAACAGGTCCACTTGCCTTATGTACCGTTACCGTCCTAAGGATTCTTCAAGACCCACGTAAGCCAGCGACGCCACTGCCAGTAGAATTGTTCTCTGCTATTACCACTGAGTTTCAGATGGCCGGGATTGCCGGCTTCGCAAGCAAAAAAATGGCCCCACAAGGGGCCAAAAGGATCGCAACACAATGCAATGGGAATCTCTAATTATGAATAATATCTGGAAGCCAGGTAGCCAAATCATCTAAAACAAAAACCGCAAAAAGAACCAACAACTGAATAATAATGAACGGAAAAACGCCAGTATAAATATCCCTGGTTTTAATAGCGGTCGGACATACGCCTTTAATGTAAAAAAGAGCAGGTCCTACTGGAGGAGTCAAAAAAGATGTTTGAAGACACAAAGCGAATAAAACCGCAAACCAAACAGGGTCAACACCTAAACTAAAAACAGTTGGGGCAACCAGGGGAAGAACTATAAGCGTTATCTCAATCCAATCAAGAAAAAAACCCAAGACAAATGTTAACAGCAAAATACAAATTACGACACCCGTCGCACCAAACGGAAGATCAATTATTAAATTTCTAATTACGTCGTCCCCACCAACACCACGTAAAACTGATGCAAATACGGTTGCTCCTAGAAAAATACCAAATATAAATGCAATCGTTCGGCTCGTTTGATGAAGCGCTGCAGATACAACCATTATATTCAACTGCTTGTTAAGCCCTGCGAGAACTAGAGCTCCAGCAGCTCCAATAGCCGATGCCTCGGTTGTAGTGGCAATACCGGAGACAATTGAACCAAGAACGCCAAATATTAAAGCGAGGGCTGGTAAAGCGGCCCGTAAAAAACCAATTAAATAACGAATTGAAAAATTTCTAACGGTGTCTTGCGATGGGGCAAAGCTAGGTCTTAAATATGCAGAGGTTACAATATAGAGTATATATCCAAAAGCCAGAAGTAACCCCGGGACAACTGCAGCCATAAAAAGCCGTCCAACAGAGGCCTCGGGTGTACCGAGTCTATCAGCAAGCAACACCAACATAATACTCGGTGGAATGATTACCCCTAAAACACCGACAGCTGAAGCCGTCCCTACCGCCAAACCCTTATTATAACTTTGAGAAAGCATAGGGCCGATAGAAAGCATTCCTAATAGCACCACAGAAGCGCCTACGATCCCGGTCGAAGCCGCCAAAAGAATTCCTACGATGACAACTGATACCGCATATCCTCCCTTCAGAGTGGAAAATAGGCCAGTAAGCGAGTGCATCAATTTCTCAGCAACTCCTGATCGATCAAGCATGATCCCCATAAAAATGAACATTGGCAACGCAACCAGCAATTCATTTGCAACCAACCCGTAAATTCTCGCATCTAAGGAACCAATAGTTCCTTGCCACGTAAACCAAATATCCGAATTGAAATACTCAACTAACAAGAATCCTATGATCGCAAACAAAAAACCGGCTGCAGATAGCGCCCACGCTACCGGTAAACCCATCAGCAGAAATAGGAAGAAGCATCCAAACATCGAACTTACAAGAACTTGCTCACTAATCATATAGTTAACCGATAAATCTGCAATAATATTACTATTTTTTTGGTTTTCCGAGCACTAAAGCGATATCTTTTATAAGTCGAGAAACCAATGAGAGCATCAACAACAGGATAGAGAATGGAATAATACTTTTAAGAATAAACCTATATGGCAACCCATCGGGAGCCATAGACGATTCACCTTTAACAAATGAATTCCAAGCGTACTGTACAAGAGTTTCAGTCATAAAAACTAAAAGAGGAATTACCAAAACGCTAATTAATAAAAATTCAATTAAAGCTACGCATCTAACGGGGAGCTTCTCTGACAAAAAATCTACGCGCACATGATCGTCTGTAACAACAGCGTATGATAAAACTATCAACATGGTCGCTCCAAACAGGTGCCAAGATAACTCCAACATGGCAGCTGACCCGCTATTAAACAAATAACGACTAAAAACATTAAATAATACGACGAGCAGAACCACTAACCAAATCCATGACACCGCCTTCCCTATCAATACAACAAAACTATCTATATAGAAACTTATATACTCTAATTTTAACCCGCCTTTTAAATGGCCTTCCTTTTTTTTAACCACCCTGCCCCCAGATGTTTTAATAAAATATATAACCCTCACCAATATTAGGGAGAGCTCACCTACTCTCCCTAATACCTCAGATGTCAATATTTGTTAGGAAGATAACCTTGCTGAGACCATTTTTTATAGGACTCTGAGAACTCAACCTGACTTCGTAAAACACGCGCAAACGCCGCACTGTTTTCACTATTCTTCGACAGTACTTGGTCTGTTATCTCTTTCAATTTAGTCAAGTCATTTTCAGAAAGCTGAATTGGCGAAGCCCCAGCTTCATTTATGGCCTTAATTGCCTTACCTTGCAAAAATTCGGTTTCAGAAAGGGTATAAAGTGTTGCTGCCTTACAAGACATTTCAATCAATCTTCTAGTGGGTACCGCCAACTCATTCCATTTGCCCTTATTTATCATGAGGTGAGTTGCAGTGCTCGGCTGGGCCCAATCTGGAACCATGTAGTATCTCGCAATCTCTGGAAAGCCAAACTTTAAGCCCACAAGAGGTTGGCCTAGTTTTGCAGCGTCCACCACACCACGTTCCAACGCCTGATAAGTCTCCGCTGCAGAAATTGAAGATACATTTACTCCAAGTTCAGAAAGAACATCTGCGCCAAAGCCTGCAATTCTGAAGTTCAGGTCCTTAAGATCCTCGATAGAACTGACAGGTGATGTAAACCACCCACCCAATTGAGGTCCGGTAACACCACAAAGAATTGGGTGTATATTTCTCTTACTATAAGCATCAACTAGCAGTTCTTCACCGCCGCCGCTATAATGCCAGGCGATATAGTCTATTGGCCCCAAATAAAAAGGGATATATGAGAAAAGTGAAGCTTCAGGCATAGAACCCTGATCATATGCTGTATAAGTGAACCCTGCTGGATACGTTCCTTTTTCAACAGCACTGCTTACCTCAAATCCCGGTATGAGCTCACCCGGCTCATAGGTTCTCAAGGTAACGTGGCCATTCGAAATTTCGCTGAGCCATTTTGAAGCATGAACTATTGCATCAAGACCGGGAACTGTAGTGGGTGCGCCAGTAGGAACTTGCCACCGCACACGCTCAATCTCTTGAGATGACACGGGCGCTGCACCGCTACAAAAACCACTCAACAGTACTAACCTTAATGCCAACTTTTTGGCAGTCCCAGACTTAATTCTTTTTTGTATGTATTTTATGTTAATCATTTCTTTAACTCCTTTATTAGTTTTGTTAATTCAGCTTCTACCAAAAAAATTATAGGATTTCTGAAAGCCTTATCTCGTTCTTTCATATAATGTAACTACAGCTGCGCTACCAAGCCCTAAGTTATGCTGTAATCCAAATCGGGCATTGTCGACCTGACGAGCTCCAGCGTTCCCGCGCAATTGTTGAGTCAACTCAAAACACTGAGCCAGCCCAGTTGCGCCCAAAGGATGTCCTTTTGAAAGAAGACCACCGGAAGGATTTGTAACGAACGTTCCACCGTATGTGTTATCACCATCTTCAACTAAACGCTCACCCTCTCCTGGAGAACAAAGACCAAGAGCCTCATAGGTGATAAGTTCGTTTTGAGCAAAGCAATCGTGCAACTCAATTACGTCAATATCTTCAGGTGCCACTCCAGCTTGCTCATATACTTTTTCGGCCGCCAACTCCGTTAGGCCGGCTCCAACCAACTTAATCATGTCTGGACCTTCGAAAGTATCTTGCAAATCGGAAACCATCGCCTGCGACCTGATTCGAACAGTTGCATCTAACCCATGCTTCAACGCAAATCTTTCCGAAACCACGACAGCAGCTGAAGCTCCACAGGTTGGCGGACATGCCATCATTTTCGTCATTACGCCTGGCCAAATTGATTGAGCATGAAGCACTTCTTCTGTAGAAACTTTTTTCCGAAAAAGCGCCTGAGGATTGTTGAAAGCATGATCACTGGCTTTTGCGCGAATTCGAGCGAACGTTTCGAGCTTTGTTCCGTAAAGATCCATATGAGCCTTCCCTGCCCCGCCAAACAACTTTAACGTTACCGGCAAATCACGCTTATCGAAAAAGGCTTCATCAGCAATCATTAAATCCGTATACCCATTTTTCTAAAGGAGAGGGTCGATCACTAAAGACTTGCTCAAGTGCGCCAGGTTTCATCTGTTCAAAGCCTAAAGCTAAGACACAGTCGGCAACACCGCTTTCTACAGCCTGTCGCGCTAAAAACAGGGCGGTTGATCCACTCGCACAGTTGTTATTTACATTGATAATGGGAATTCCGGTCATTCCAACACGGTAAACGGCTCGTTGCCCTGAAGTGCTGTCGCCGTAGACATACCCAACATAAGCCTGATCTAGATGCTTGAGTGAGAGTCCAGCGTCGTTTAATGCCAGCAAAAGTGCATCGGAGCCCATTCTGTCATACATTTCAGAGAAGCCCGGTTTCGCAAACGGCACAAGACTTGTACCAGCGATGAACGCCGCCATTTGAAAGCCTCCTATCAAAATAAATATTTCAAACTTATAAAAATACCGATCCTTAGTTATTAGCTAGCTACACTTTCCGCACTCAACCAATGCGAAAGCCGGTAAATTGTATTAGCTCTATCGAAGACATCTGACTCACCAAAGGCACCGATATCAAACCATTCTTTTAGCCACAAACGGATATTAGTTTCCTATTTCCAAATCATCCCCCCTCAAAAGGGGGGGGGCACGCTTCGCAAGGTAAATTCAATTAAGTCAATAAATTCGATCTTGCCAATTTCAAACTTAATTGTTATTTAGAGAAATTTATTCTCATCGTGAATTTACACTTTTACTTATTTATTATTATCAAAAACACTAGCACAATATATTATTTAAATATTAAAATTCATACTTTGACTTTCCAATAGATTTGCTAAACTCTACACTCCACCAAGTAAAATCCCCCGTTGGCAAGATACTAACGGGGGCAAAATGTCGATTTATATTCGGGATAAGACTTTATTCTATCCAAACATTTTCATATACGGCACGTCAGAAAACATACTGCACCATTCCTTGTAAACGAACTGCATCACCCTCCTCACCACTTTGTGTTCTACGACTGTGATAACCGGCCTCAACGCCATAGTTGATACGCTTAGCAGGCGACCAAATATAATTTAGGTAGATGCTTTCCGCTCTGTCGGTCGCTAGCGAAGACATTGCACCCTGGCCAACTGCATCATCCAAGTCCACCTTTGCAATTCCATAAGCAACATTCACGTTTCCGGTACCAACCGAAATCGTCATACCAACAGTGCCGCCAACACCCTTAATTCCCTCTACAGACCCGCTAGCGTCAATAAATCCGGCACCACTAGGTGACCCGTAAAGATAGCCCCCCAATCCATCACCATGAGTAAATGCGCCCCTAACCCGGATTTCTCATAGCTACTCAGCCAGTCTCGCAGACTGAGCGGTTTACCGCCATGACCGCTCAGATGAAGCCATCACAGCCTGATAATTGATCAATTTCTGTTGTCCGGACATACTGCCCCCTTTCCCCCATTGCGTCGGGCCGGGGGAGCCCGAGCATCTATCCCGGAACCAGGCGACTTACCAGATCCGTGAGTTCGTGCTTGTAAGGATAGGCGTCACTCATCAGCACCCGGACTCGACGGGTATTGCGGATGATGACTGCGCCAACCTTGATCAGCTTCAGTCGCAGATTGCCAGCACTCATTCGTTCGAAGGGTGTCTTTTTCAGGTGCGCTCGTAATCGCTCGAACAGGGTGTAAGCGAAGCCGGACAAGATCAGCCGCCATTGATTGGTCCACCACCGGACGCTCGATGTTCGATCCGCGAACAGGTACAACTGCTGATCCTTGATCCGGTTTTCCATATCGCCTCGGGCGCAGTACTGCTCGTAGTAGAGCTTGAAGCCGTCATCGTAGCGGGAGCTGATGACGAAGCGAGGGTTGGAACCCAGCTCGCCTTCTTCCAGGCGGGCCACCACCCAGCGAGGGAACTTCCAGGAACGCGCCTGATAGCGGAATCGGTAAACGGCAGAGACTTTTTCACCGACTTTCTGGTGCGTGTCCCGGACCAGTCGTGAAGGCGCTTCCACATCCTTGAGCAACCGGCTGTTCTTGCTGATGCCGACCAGGTAATCCACATTATTCCGGTCGCACCAGCTCAATAGGCGAGGCCGATAGAAGCCACTGTCACCTCGGAACACGATGCGTGTATCGGGCCAATATTGCCGGATGAACTTTACCAGCAGGGCCAGAATGGCCCAGCTGTGGCGGCTGTCACTGCGGCTGCTGGTGCGCAGGTAGCTCACCAGCAGGTGACGGCCGCAGAACACGTACAGCGGAAAGTAGCAGTGGTGGTCGTAATAAGCGTTAAAGAACTTGCCGGGCTGGTCGCCATGAACGGGGATATCGGTACCGTCAAAATCCAGCACGATTTCCTTCGGCGGTGTCTCGTGCTGTTCGATGAAATGCTGCCACAGCAATTCGTGGGCCTTGACCACCGACTGACGGGTTACTTGCTGCTCCATTCGGCAGAGCGTGGACTTGCCGGCCAAGTCGCGCTCTTTGCCGACCGCGGTTTGCAGAGCCTGATCAAAACGCAGCGCTTCATGATCGTTCAGATCTTCGTATCCTGCAGCCACGCCGAAGACCCGTTGCCGAGTCATGGTTTCCAGCTTGTGGCGAACCAGCACTGGATTCCGTGAATCGTTAAGCACCGAGGCCAGGCGCTGAGTCAGACGGTGCTGTTTGTCGACTTCCCGAAGCAGGAGCAACCCTGCATCGGAGGTGATATGACCACCGGAGAAATCGGCTTCAATTTGGCGGCGAGAGAGTGGCGAGAAGGTCAGTTTTTCAGGTAACATTTTGGATAGCGGCTGTTGGTTCAGTGGTGATGGTGTAAGGTCCTGAAACCATAGCACTTTCAGCCGCTCCCTTCCTCCTTACGCTACCCTCTCATGAGAAATCCGGGCTAAGGCTAAATCTATCCGTCACCTTCGAAGCAGCCTCAAAATTTACCCCCCAGCCCAGAATACTTTCATCGCTATTACTAGCAGAATTGTAATATGCGATCTCCCTTAAAACCGTGGAGACGCCATAACTAATAGCGCCATAACGATCTCCATACCGAAGAGTTAAATCGGGATATCCATTCTTTAACTCATCATCAGTACTGGAGCTATTAGTCATATCAACATTGCTTCCGATGTTTCCGGGGTCCTCGAATGCTATGGATAATCCACCGCTCGTATATCGCAACTGTGCTTGGCGTGTAATGTTCCCCTGTCCAAACTGAGCAGTGAAATCAACAACCGGCGTAAAGCCCAGGAAACCTCCAAAATTCGTCCATGTTTGCCCTGCAAGAACTCCATTCCATTCACCATATGCATGTCGCAGCCGGAACTGACCGCCTCCACCTCCGTAAAAATCGCCCTCGATAGTTGTGTTGAGCGTGCTTCCGGCGACGGGAGTGGAAGTCCTAAACCCTAATCGACTTTGAAAGGCGTGAAGATTAGCATGCCCCTCCGCCCCCTCCTGACTGTCGAGGGAAATTAAACGGTGGGTAACGGTAGGTCCAATATACCCGTCAACGTCATAAATCATGTCGAGCTTCGCATATCCATAAATGCTAGCCTTCATATCAGCCACATCTAGTTCAAAGGCAGATACCGAACATGTAGAAAACATAGTAATTGCTGCAAGGGCACTTAGTTTATAGATATTGGTTTTGTTATAGTGCATTAATTATTTCCCTTTTGAAATTATTGAAACCTTCTTGCATCTCAAACTTAATTTGCGATGCTCAATCAATCGTAATGCACCCCTTTGATGGGCTCCCCTCTCAAAAGGAGGGGGGAGAGGGTTGATGCATATATTCGGTCTTCAACGTATATGTCTAACATTTAGAAAATATAGATCCGTACACTAATTTTTCAGGGCACCAAAAATTAATGCCCACTGCCGGAATAAATCGAATACCCACGAATTTAATTTCAACTTCAGAATATCAGTAGAACTGAGATAATGTCTTTTAGTCACGTAGCTTTTACTTATAGAAATACTGTCTTTATGGATTTTTGCAGGAAGCTAAAAATTTCGTTATTTAGAATGACTAGAAGCTCGATTCGCCAAAATAAAACCAGCCACATTCTGTTTAAATCACCCCAGGTTCTTTTTTATGACTTTTTGGATTTCACCCACAATCCCGCTGCGGAAGGCCAGTACCGTCAACACAAAGATGCCGCCAAGGATCGGGTCTACCCAGTCGCGCAGCGGCCCCTGGGACAGCTGGTATTCAATGTTCACCACAAAGGTGGCGCCCACCACCGGTCCAAGCAGCGTACCCATGCCGCCCACCAGGGTCATCAGGATGACCTCGCCCGACATATGCCAGTGGGCATCATTGAGAGACGCCAACTGGAACACCACAGATTTCATGGAGCCGGCCAGGCCCGCCAGCGCCGCGGAGATCACAAAGGCCAGGACCTTGTAGCGGTCCACGTTGTAACCCAGCGAGACCGCCCGCGGTTCGTTCTGCTTGATGGCTTTCAGGATCTGCCCGTACGGGCTGCTGACAATGCGCTGCACCAGCAGGTAACAGGCGATAAACACCACCAGCACGAAGTAATACATATTGAGGTTGTCTTCGAGGTTAATCAGACCAAACAGCTCGCCCCGGGGGATGCCGTGCATGCCGTCTTCGCCGCCGGTGAATTCCGACTGCACAAAGAAGAAGAACACCAGCTGTGACAGCGCCAGGGTCACCATGGCAAAGTAGATGCCTTGCCGGCGGATCGACAGTAACGCAAAGGCCAGCCCCAACAGGGTGGCCGTGGCGGTACCGGCAATGATGCCCACCTCGGTGGTCAGGCCGGAGAAATGACTGAGCAGGTAGCCGGTGGTGTAACCCCCGGTGGCCAGGAAGGCGGCATGGCCGAAGGACAGCAAACCGGTAAAGCCGAACAGCAGGTTGAAGGCCACCGCAAACAGGGCAAAACACAGGATCTTCATCAGGAAGACCGGGTACATCACGAAGGGCGCGGCCAGCAGCAACAGCAGCAGCACGCCGTTCACCATCAGTTTCTTGCGGTCCTGGATCTTTTGCTGCTCGACAATGGCTTTGTGGATATCGGCAGGATTAACAGGCTGGTTCATGATTATGCCTCCTTACCGAACAGGCCGGTGGGTCGGATCATCAGCACCAGGACCATCACCAGGAAGATAACGGCCGAAGACGCCGGCGGGTAAAACGTTTTGGTGAGGCCTTCGATCACGCCCATCAGGATGCCCGTGATTATGGCCCCGCCAATGGAGCCCATGCCTCCAATCACCACCACCGCAAAGACCACGATGAGAATGTTGGACCCCATCACCGGAGTTACCGAATATATGGGTGCCGCCAGCACACCGGCGAAAGCCGCCAGCATGACGCCGAATCCGTAGGTCAGGCTCACCAGCAAGGGTACGTTAATGCCGAAGCCCTGCATCAGCTGCGAGTCTTCTGTGCCCGCCCTCAAGTAGGAACCCAGCTTGGTTTTCTCGATGATGAACCAGGTGCCGAAACACACCAGCAGGGCCACCACGATCACCCAGGCCCGGTAGTACGGCAGGAACATGAAACCCAAGTTGATGCCCCCTTTGAACATATCCGGCATGGAATAGCGCAACCCGGACACTCCGTAGATGTTGGTGAGGACGCCCTGGATGATCAGGGCCGCCCCGAAGGTGAGCAGCAGGCTGTAGATGTGATCCTGACCAGCAATGCGCCGGAGCAGGAAGTATTCAATCAACAAGCCGAAAGCGCCAACTAGGACTGGGGCCACAAACAGAGCTACCCAGTAATTGACGCCCAACAGGTCAAACAGAACCACGGTGACCAGGGCACCGAGCATATACATGGCGCCATGGGCGAAGTTGATGATTTTCAACAGACCGAAGATAACCGCAAGGCCGAGGCTTAACAGGGCGTAAAAGGCACCGTTAATAATCCCGATCAGGAGCTGGCCGGACAGCACAGCAAGAGGAACGCCGAACACCATTGACATGCAACGGACTCCAAATTAGCTAATAAAAATGTATAGTCAAAAGTTATTCGAACCGACCGGCAAGGGCTCTTCAATCTCAATATTCAAGAGCCCATGTCGAAAAATTACCTGTTGTCGGTGACTAGAGGACAAACACTATTTGAAAGGGGACGGAACGCTTCTTCGGCAGGAATTGTGCGGACAATCTTATATAGATCCCATTCCCCTTGGGATTCCTCCGGGGTCTTAACCTGAGCCAAATACATATCATGGACCATACGACCGTCCTGACGAATCCTTCCGTTAGTTGCGAACATGTCGTTGATTGGGGTATTAATCATCTGAGTGCGAACGATCTGAGAGTCGTCGGAGCCCGTAGCTTCGACAGCATTAAGATAATGTATTGTGCTGGAGTAGATACCGGCATGAACCATTGTCGGACGCACACCTGTTTTTTCAAAGAATCGGTCTGCCCAAGCGCGAGCTTCCGGATTCATATCCCAATACCAACCTGTTGTGAGTTGGATCCCCTGAGCAGTCTCAACTCCAAGCGAGTGCACTTCTGTAAGAAAGAGCAGCAATGCTGCGAGTTTCTGGCCGGATTGAGTCAAGCCAAATTCGCCAGCGGTATTGATAGCGTTAATCGCGTCAGCTCCGGCGTTGGCTAGAGCGACCACATCTGCTCCTGAGGCCTGGGCTTGAAGGATGAATGAAGAAAAGTCTGGTGTAGGAAACGGATGGCGAAGGGTCTTTATAACTTCACCTCCACTCGCCTCGACAACACTTGAAACCGCCGCTTCAAGTTCATGGCCTCCACTATAGTCGACAGCCAAAATGAACCATGACTCTCCTCCTTCCTCTACGACAGCACGGGCAGTTCCAACAGCTAACGGATATGTATCGTATACATAATGAATATGGTTCAGAGAGCAATGCTCATTCGTGATACTTGATGCGATTGAGCCCGACACGATGCCTAACTTATTATTCTCTTTTATAACTTCAATGGCCGCTAGAGATACAGAAGAGGCTACAAATCCCGCTACCATATCCACGTCTTCATTCTCTAACCACCGGCGCACTGTGCTTGAAGCCACGTCGGGGCTATTACGATCATCAGCGCTAACGATTTGGATATCGGCCATGCCAACCTTGCCGCCGAAATCATCCACCGCCATCTCCAGTGCAGCAAGGCCATTTGGCCCAACCAAATCTCGGTAGGTACCGGACATATCAGCTAGATAGCCAATTTTCACAATATCGTCAGAAATTTCTGCTTTCGCATCGCTAACGATCACTGCGGACAAAATCATCGCCAAGAAAGACTTTTTCATATTTATCATTTTTATATCTCCAACTAGGTCGCTAATTGTATTGTGGTTTAAAACTAGTGAGTTACTGCACGCCAATATTCCAAACTTCTTTTCCTATTGTTGGCTTTCGCTATACACAGAGATAATGATCCAGCAATGCCCTTTTAGAACTCAGCTCATGTGAGCTAATCTCTTCCACAATCTGGCCGTACTCCAAAACGTAATGGCGATCTGCGAGGGACGCTGCAAAGTGAAAGTTCTGCTCAGCTAGAACGATTGTCAGGCCCTTTTTCTTCAAGGCCACCAACACCTCACCCAACGTTTCCACGATGACAGGCGCCAGCCCCTCGGTAATTTCGTCGAGCAACAGCATATTGGCACCGGTGCGCAGGATGCGCGCCATGGCCAGCATCTGCTGCTCACCGCCAGAGAGCTTCGTCCCCTGACTGAATCGGCGTTCGTAGAGGTTGGGGAACATGGTGTAGATTTCTTCCAGGCTCATGCCGCCGCTGCGCACCACCGGTGGCAGGGTCAGGTTTTCCTGGACGTTGAGTGACGAAAAAATGCCCCGATGTTCGGGGCAATACCCGACACCCAACCTGGCAATATGATGGGGAGCGCAGGACATGGTCTCCTCCCCGTTGATCATGATGGAGCCGGTGCGGCGGCCCACCATGTTCATGATCGCTTTGAGGGTCGTGGTGCGGCCGGCGCCATTGCGCCCCAGCAGGGTTACCAGTTCACCCCGGTGCACCACCATGTCGATGCCATGCAGGATATGGGACTCGCCGTAGAAGGCGTGCAGTCCGGAAACCCGCAGCTGTTCGTATTCCTTGTCCGGTCCGTGACTCATTGGGCGGCCTCCGCACTGGCGGGATTGGTCTCGGTCGCGCCTCGCTCGCCACTACCGTCGGATCCCATGTAAACCTCGCGCACACGGGGATCGGCAGACACGGTTTCGTAGTCGCCTTCAGTCAGAACGGCCCCCTGGGCCAGCACGGTGATGCGGTCACACAGTTTGCTGACCACGCTCAGGTTATGCTCCACCATCAGCACGGTACGGCCCTTGGCCGCGCTGCGCACCAGTTCCACCACGCGATCCACATCCTCGCTGCCCATACCCTGGGTGGGTTCGTCGAGCAGCAGGATTTCCGGCTCCATCGCCAGCGTGGTCGCCAGCTCCAATGCCCGTTTGCGGCCGTAGGCCAGCTCCACGGTGGTGGTATTGGCAAAACTGGTCAGTCCCACCGCATCCAGCAATTCCATAGCGCGCTCATTGAGCTTGTTCAGACGGGCTCCGGATTGCCAGAAGCTGAAAGAGTTGCCCTCGAACGTCTGCAATGCGACGCGGATATTCTCGAGGGCAGTCATGTGCGGGAACACAGCGGAAATCTGGAAGGACCGAACCACACCCCTACGGGCGATGGCGGCGGATTTCAGAGAGGTGATGTCCTCTCCCTTATAAAGGATCTGCCCCCTGGTCGGGATCAGGAACTTGGTCAGGAGATTGAAAACCGTGGTCTTGCCGGCACCGTTAGGGCCAATTAAGGCATGAATATCGCCCTGCCGAATTTGTAGATCGACATGATCAACGGCCTGAAATCCCCTAAACTTCTTTACGAGGCCTCGGGTTTGCAATACATATGGATTACTCATTTCTTGCCTACTATTTTTGTTTTTGAACTTTGTCCAAAGTATCTTCATAAATCATATGACTCCCCCCCCAAAAGAAGGGGCCGCGTAAAGATTTTCCAATGGCCATCTACTTTGCCCGCTCTTCATCGTGAATCTTGTAGCTTTCTGCCTCAGTCGAGAGTTTCGCCTCCCAACACAAGAAGTGTGAGTGGCTGTATCGTCCTGTCGATGATCGGCACCTCCACGTTGTCGTCGCGGAAGAACTCGCCCCAACTGATGAGGTTCTTGGTGGTGGTCAGGATGATCGACCGGTATTCGTAAAGGCTATCGATCAACTGGAGCAAGTTGTAGCGGGCCTGCTGGGTTGACCTGCCCACACCTGACGGGCTGATAAACACCAGGTTTTCCGTTCGTCGTGGAACTGCTAATCCAGCAAGGAAAGTAGCTGGCTCTGTGGCCTGGGGGCTACAGCCACTCCGAGGCGGATGGGTTCTACCCCGTTACTGCGGACATTCCTAAAAAGAGGCACACTGTGCCAAAGGAGTGTTCATATTCAGACGCAGAAGATATAGCCCAGAGTTCAAACGCGAAGCCATCGCTTTAACCCGTCAGCCCGGTGTGAGCTGTCGCCAGATTGCCCTGGAGGTTGGTATTAATCCCAACCTGCTGTCTCGGTGGCGCAGAGAAGCGGATGAGGAGACAGACAAGGCCTTCAAGGGCTCTGGTTCTCCCAGAGACGAGGAGGTTGCCCGTCTCAAACGAGAATTGGTTCGCGTGAAGAAGGAGCGTGATTTTTTGCGCGAAGCGGCGGTGTTCTTCGCAAAGGAGTCGCCCTGAGGTATCAGGCGATTCAACGTTGTCGCAGCCATTTCCCAATACGTATTATGTGCCCACGCAGGAAGGAAAGCTCTTTCTGTGCGTGGTTCTCGACCTATACAGCAAGCTGATCGTTGGTTGGCCCATGCATTACCGGCAGGATCGGCATATGGTGATCAGAGCCGTTGAGATGGCCGTTTGGCAGCGCCAGGGGAAAGTCCCGGTGGTATTGCATTCAGATCGAGGCAGTCAATTTACCAGTGGTGACTACCAGCGATATCTTGGTAGCAACCGTTTGGTAAGCAGCATGAGTGCGGTCGGTCATTGTGGCGATAATGCTGCCTGCGAGGGATTCTTCGGTAAGCGGCCGGTGATCACACCTTGTCAGGTGTAGCCGGCTTCCAGTGGTGGGGCAACAGCTCGTCGATGGCGTTGTTCTTCTGCGTTGGCAGCCGGGTCAGCACATCCTTCAGGTAGGCATAAGGATCATGCCCGTTCAGCTTGGCGGACTGGATCAGGGTCATCACCGCAGCCGCCCGTTGACCACTGCGTAGTGATCCCGCGAACAGCCAGTTGCTGCGGCCTAATGCCCAGGGCCGGATCTGGTTTTCCACCCAGTTGTTGTCGATGGGCACCGCACCATCGTCCAGGTAGCGCGTCAGCGCTGCCCAACGTTTGAGACTGTAATCCAGTGCTTTGGCCGTGCCGGAGCCATCCGGCACTTTCTGACGATGCGCCTGCATCCATTGCTGTAGTGCATCAGCAAGCGGTTTGGCTTTGGTTTGTCGGATTTCCAGCCGCTTATCCGGCGGCAGGTCTTTGGTTTCCCGTTCGATCTCGTAGAGGCCGCCGATGTATTCCAAGGCCTTGGCCGCCAGTTCGCTCTTGTTGGCCTCGTGCAGGTCGTAGAACTTGCGTCGGGCGTGTGCCATACAGCCAATTTCGGTGATGCCGTTGCCGAACCCGGCCTTGTAGCCGGCGTAATCGTCACAGACCAGCTTGCCCTGCCAGTCACCCAGGAAGGTGCGGGCGTGTTCACCCGCCCGGCTTGGGGCGAAGTCGTAAACGGTGGCTTTCAGGTCCGAGAACGGTGTGGTGCAGTAAGCCCAGACGTAGGCCTTATGGGTTTTCTTCTTACCCGGAGCCAACATGCTGACCGGCGTTTCATCGGCGTGCAGAACGTTGTGTTCCAGCAAGGCGTTTCTCAACGCATCTGCCAGGGGCTGCAACTGCACACCGCAGGCACCGACCCATTCGGCGAGTGTGGAACGGGGTATTTCCAGGCCGGCACGGCCGAAGATGCGTTCCTGACGGTACAGTGGCAGGTGGTCCGCGTACTTGGCCACCAACACCTGAGCCAGCAGGCCGGCGGTGGGGATGCCCTTGTCGATCACCTGCGGTGGTACCGGTGCCTGGATCAAGGTCTCGCACTGCTCGCAGGCCCACTTGCCCCGGATGTGCCGCTCCACGGTGAACTCGCCCGGGACGTAATCCAGCTTTTCGCTCACGTCCTCGCCAATACGCTTGAGCTGGCAGCCGCAATGGCACTGGGTATTGACCGGTTCATGGTGGATCAGGGTACGGGGCAGCTCCGGTGGCAGCGGGGTGCGCTTAGGCTTCTGCTTGGGTCGAGCGGCCTTCTGCTCCTCAGTCATCGCCTGGTCCAGCTCGGCTTCGATGGCGGCCAGGTCACTGTCGATCAGCTCGTCCAGGAGCTTGCCCTGAACGGCATCGAGTTGCTCACTGCGGCGGGCGAACTTGTGACGTTTGAGGATGGCGACTTCGTGGGTCAGCTTCTCGATGATGGCATTGCGGCGCACCAACTCCCGCTCCTTCCGGCCCAAGGCTTGATCCTTGGCGTCCAGGGAGTCCATCAGTTCCGTCGCCAGAGCACGGAGCTGATCGGCTGAGAGTTGGTTGATATCGGGGCGCTGAGTCATGCCGCCTAGTATGCCAAGTCCCTGCTCGGCAGGCGATTCGCGGTTCTGGCTATAGCGGCATCACAGCACTTGTGATTACAGGATGCAGATGACGCCCTCCGCGCCAATGCGCTGCCAGGGCAGGCCCTGAACCAAGGCAGACAACTGTTCCTCGGTCAGGCGCAGTTGGTCACCGCGCCAGGTTTCGCCCCAGTGGAATTTACCCCGGTTCAGCCGGCGGGCGCACAACTAGATGCCCAGGCCATCATGGATCAGCACCTTCATCCGATTGCCTCGCTTGTTGGCGAACAGGTAGGCGCAATGGGGTTTAGCCGAACCGAATACCTGAATAACCCGCGCCAGGGCCTTGTCGGGTCCGGCCCGCATATCCAGCGGTTCGGTGGCCAGCCAGATCTCATCAATGCGGATCATCCCAACAGATCCCGAAGCAAAGCCGCACACTGATGGGCCTGCTCCGCAGGCCACTCCACCACAACCGCACCACCGGCGCGGGGAATCTCGATGCGGATGGTGCTACGCTTGTCTGAAACGGATTGGTTGCTCGGTGCAGAGGCCACTGCTGGCAGACGGACCGGAACGAATCCAGGTGTTTCCGGTGTTTTAGCCGCCCTTCGCGCTTCGCTCATCCAGCGCCGGACCATGTTGGCGTTGAGACCGTTATCCAGCGAAATCCGGGAAACAGACGCCCCGGGCTTCAAACATTCGGCGACGATACGAGCCTTCAGCTCTTTAGAGTAACGACGACGTTTTTGGTAGGGCTTGGTTACGCTTATGTTGGTCATGTTAAGTGTCCACTTAAAAATAAGTGGACACTATCCTGACGGCCGCAGCACCTGGCTCAAGATGGGTTTACCGGACGGTTACATTCTTCGGGATGCTCAAGCGGGAGCGAATTCACCACCGGCATTACCGCACTCAGAACGAAGCGCGAGCTGATGTATTCGACTACATTGAGCGGTTCCATAATCCCAGGATGCGACGTAGAGTTGCCGTTCAGGATCGGAAGTTGTCAGCCGTTTTAAAACCGTCCGTGGAAATGGGGTAGAACCCCTCTGACCTTTCGCGTCTAAGATTCTGATATCAATCAGAGAGATTGGATTTGTTATACAAACCTAGCGGTCCCAAAATATTGTCATTGTGCTCACCCAAATCAGGTATACTACCAACCACCTGCTTAGTGAGACTAAACTTAGGTGCGGGTGCAGGCTGCAGCACTCCGTCAATACGAATGAAGCTTTCACGCGCCTGATTATGAGGATGATTTGCAGCCTCAGAAAAATTCAAAATCGGAGCGAAACAAGCGTCTGTTCCCTCCAAAAGCGAACAACATTCAGCCTGCGTACGGGAGCCAAAAAACGCTGACATCTTCGTCTTCGCTATCTGCCAGCAACTCTTATCGTATTGGTCTACAAAGTCTGGATCATCGCTAAAACCACAAATAGAAACTAGCTTTTGGTAAAAATTAGGCTCTAATGCTTGAACGGTAACAAAGCGATCATCGGCACACCGATAAGTGCTGCACCACGGAGCCGCACCACTGAAAAAGTCATTACGGTCGCCATCACTAATGACTCCTTGTTCCCTCAAACTGGCCAGAAGCATCATGTTATAAATTACACCATCAGAAATAGCCGCATCAATCACTTGACCTTGGCCAGTTTTATTGACATGAAACAGTGCAGATAGGATACCGAGCGCCAAAGACATGCTCCCTCCCCCCACATCACCCTGCAAAGTTGGCGTCGGGAACGGAATATCCCCTGGCAAACCGCCGTAAAAAAGAGCTCCTGTGATGGCAGAAAAGTTCAGGTCATGACCGGCCGAAGGCGCTAGCGGTCCCGTCTGTCCCCATCCAGTCATCCGACCGTAGATTAGTTTTGGATTTTTTTCGAGGCATACCTCTGGTCCAATCCCCAATCTCTCCATAACGCCAGGGCGGAAACCCTCCACGAGCACATCAGCCTTTGCAACTAAACTCAAAGCAGCCTCAACATCACTACATTTGCTGAGGTTTAGTGTGATTGACTTCTTACCTCGTTTAAAAAATGCAGCCTTTCCCATCAAAGTGGGATCAACTGTTGCAGCGTTTGAATTCATCACTTTGCGTTCAATTAGCACAACTTGGGCTCCCAAGTCAGCTAACAGCATACCCACTATCGGCGCTGGACCAATCCCTGCAAACTCTACAACTTTGACTCCCTCAAGAGGCCCCATAAAAACTCCTAATATTCCGAGATGCTTTCGATCGAAATGGCATTTAATTCAGCAGTATTACTTTACTCTCGCGGCCCAAAATACTAACCAAAAATAAACAACCTTCCCCCCCTCGAAAGGGCGGGACAGGGAGGGAAGGTTAATTTATCAGTTTTAGACTATGCGCCCTTTTTAAGGCTTGAGTTCGGCTGGAAACGCCCAATTTACTGTATAGGTTTTTTAGGTGCCATTTGACAGTACCCTCGGATATTCCTAATAGGTTCGCAACTTCCTTATTAAATAGACCATCCCCGATTAGTTCCAGAATCTCACGCTCCCTTTCAGTAACCTCTGATGCACTCAAGAGTTCGAGATCAGAAATGTCAGATGGTAACGAGTCAGATTCAAGGTCTTTTTCAAAATTGCCTAACAATTTTGGTGCAGGTTCCATATTGTTTACTAAGCCTTCAATATAAGGCATCAACCGCATTTCGTGTGCGTCTAAACTTGAAGCAATATTTTTTAGAAGACACTGCCCACCTTGAAGTTCATCTGCAAAGGTTCTAAACATGCCTTGCGCTTGACCTAGTGCGAGTGCTGGAATTAAGCTTTTCTTAGCCGCCTTGGTTTGGCCAATTTTCCACTCTCCAAGCGCAGCCAGCATTCTGAATTTAGCACTACGATAAAACGCACCCTGACGGTCTAGAACAGTAATACGCTCATGCAACTCCTTTATAAAACCCTTGGATGGTTGATTAAGGAGTTCAATTCGTGCCTTCGATATTAGCCAATCATCATGTAGGAGTTCTTTAGCAATAACATCCGGATTCACGGTCTCAAGATACTGTTCAAAACGCCCTAGCTCTCTCGTTGCTGATACCCCATCACCCTCCCAAATATCAGACTGAATACGCTCTGCATAGCAGTGGCCCTCCAGTCGGACCCACCCTCTTTTCATGGCAACCTTTTCGAGCTTATCCAGTAATATCCAAGATTCTGCTTTTTCTCCGCGCAGCTTACTTATTCGAGCAAGAAGCGAATAAATGGTTTGTGCTGTTATCAATAGGCAGGCGTCCAAAGAGCCCGTCATTGCAGATGCCAATAATTCCTCCGCCTCCTCTATTTTGTTACGCTCATAGCAAAGCTCGGCCAAGCTCGCGATGGCTGTCACAGAAGCCATCGAACGCCGACCGGCGATTTTTTCAGAAATCGCTAAAGACTCTCCCAGCAATGCTTTAGCTCTATCTAAGCGTCCACGCCAGAACCAGGCCAAGCCTTCAAAACTTTTTCGGTATCCCTCACCGAAGTGAAGCTTATTGGTCATTCGAGCTGCTTGCCGCTGTACCTCAACTATCTCATCAAAACGCATTTGATGGAGATAAATATAGCCTAGGACATTGAAGACCACTTCGTACTCAAATCTATTGAGCTCACTAGGCGCTTCCATCCATGGCTCCGCAGAGCGCCTAGCGTCTTCCAATCGGTCCTCAAGTAGTGCAAGTAGCAATGACGTTGTCTGTATTTGTTTTTGCAAATCCTCTCTTCTTTCCATCAAATCAACATCATCACTTTTCTGCAAGTCAGACTCTATCTCATGAAGCAAGCCATGAATGGGAGGAAGCTCCATCATTAGCATCTGAGCCCGGACGATTGCCAAGCGTATGTCAATATTCTTGCTCAACTCATGCTCTGGTATTTGCTTCCCCCAATTGACCAGTGTGGCCGTTCGGCTTTTTTTCTAGCATTTCCGATGCACAGCGTTCGATGAACGTTTTAGCAAGATCTGAATAACCAATGGCTAAAGCGTGACTCACTGCTTCAGACCACAACTCATGAGCGACGAACCAGTTGCAAGCAAGACGATGAAGGGCTAACACCTCCTTTTTACCTAACTGACCCAAACGTTCTCGAAGAAAATCAGAAAATAACCGATGAAACCGGAACCACTCATTATTGTCATCAAGCGAAAATATAAACAAATTCAACCGAGACAATTTCTCTAAAAAGGCATTCCCATCGCTTACCCCACCAACCACCTCGCATAGCGATACGTTGAAGCGCTCTAAAATTGAGCAGCGTACAAGGGCTTCCTCACAATCTGAAGGTAATAGTTCCACTAATACCTCATGGAGGTAGTTTTTAAGATCCTTCGATCCGCTTGCAAATTCATTAAGGAATTGTTTTGGTTCTTTGCGAAGCCTTGGTGACAAAGCCGCCATTTGCACGCCGGCAACCCATCCCTCGCTAACCTCGTAAAGCAATCTCGCGACGTTCTTAGGTAGATCCAACTCAACAACTTCGTTTAGAAACATCTCAAGCTCACTAAAATCCATTCGAAGATCAGAGACACCCAAGATTAACAATTGGTTTTCCAACTTCAGCTTAGATAGCCGTATGGGAATTTCGGATCTGGTTGCAATGATAATATGGAGATTTTCGGGTCGATTCTTTATCAGACGCAACATTAGCGAGTGAATTTCAGGATTAGTAATGCAGTGGTAGTCGTCTAATGTAAGTAGGATTTCCTCTCGAGAGGCCTCTAACTCGGCGAGCAAAATCGATTCAACAACTTCAATCGATGAAGATAGTTCAGAGTTAATCGCTAAAATAGATTCATTGCAGAAATTCGACTTCGTTATTGACAGTGAGGCGATGAGATATGATAAGAATCGTTTTTCTGAGTTGTCTTCTTCTGAGAGACTTAACCAAGCTATAAGCTTATCTTCACCTCGATACATGTCCGCCCATTGGCCAACGATTGTAGTCTTTCCATACCCTGCAGGCGCCTGGACTAGTGTCAAAGCATGCTTCATGATTGCCGGGGCAAGACTCTCCAGCCGTTTTCGGGAAAAGAGAGGCTGAGACCTCCTTGGCGGTGAAAGTTTGGTCGGAATCAACGGCAGGCGCCAATTCGAACTCAGATGATGTCGCATGCCTCTTAGATCTTGTTTTTGCCTCATTCCAGCCCACCAAATATAGCGCCTATTAAATTTACACGCTTATTATCGATTAAGCGCAAAATTGCCATGCCAATGATACAATCGTGTCCAGTAGTTTTATTCCACCGGAAGGGCTTGGCCAGTTTTTCGTTGTGAACCTTAATACACTTCTTAATCCCTGACTTCGATTCACCAACGCTAATTGAATTTCCTCGATAAAGTGCGCGCCGTTCCAGTTGACCAAACCACTTCTCAACCTCATTCAACCACGACGCGCTGGTTGGGGTGAAATGCACCTTGAACCTAGGATTCTTGGCGAGCCAGGCTTTGACCTCCAAGGTGTTGTGAGAAGAGTTGCTATCTAAGATGATACACAGCTGCAGATCCTGCGGAGCTTCCCAATCAATCTGTCTTAAAACATCTATAAATTCCAAGGCGTGATGACTCTGGGCGACACGGCCAATAACTTCGCCCGTCAAAATGTTGAAGTCCGCGTAAAGGCTTGTCGTGCTATGTTGCTTGTAATCGTACGGATGACGCTCAACTTGGCCTGGCTTGAGCTGTAGATTTGGGTGTGTTCGATCGAACGTCTGAATTTGGGTCTTTTCATCAACAATGAGGACCAGCGCATTGTCCGTCGGATTCAGATAAAGGCCGACAATGTCGCAAACTTTCTCGAGAAAATACGGATTATTCGTGATTTTAACGTAGTGAGCCGTTGCGGCTTCAAATTTAACGCATTCTTCAGCTAATGCACTTGCCAACACGCGCCCCCGGCATGTTCGTATGAGGCTGATACTCCAGTGCAAGGCTTGTATCGGACCCTGATGAACCGTGTGCTCATAAATTTTGACGTCTCCACGGTTCAGTTTTCGGTGCTGGCTCAGGCGCGGTGAATCATAAAACCCTTTAAAATCTCGCACACGGTAGCGCTTGCGCCACTTGAATACCATTTGAGTGTTAACCTGAAGCAAGCTGGATATCCCTGGGACCGTCTCGCATGCATTCCCTATGAAATGAAGACTGACACGATGAACTAGGCGTTTGATCAAAGTGCTGGCTCGGCACCTGCCATGGAGTTTCAATTGATCGTTTAGGGTCAGATTAAATGGAGCTATCGGCATGGGCACAATTGAATACTTCTCTTACTGACAGAAAAACTTCAATCATAGATGATATTGATCAGACGGCGCACTAAATCACCCTTTAGGGTTGAGGAACGACAATACAAAATTTTCAGTCTCAAATAATCCAATTGATCCATTGAGTCAACAGGTCGAAAAGCTTGAGTTGCCATGGCGGGACACTCTATATGCGCCCCGACATGGCCCATGCTAACCTTGTACTATTTAGAAAAAATATTTACTACAGCTGTAGCTTCCTCAACTCCGTAAATGCCGCCGCCATTTTCTTGAATGGCGATTTGAGCATTTTCGACTTGCCTTTTTCCAGCTTCGCCTCTCAATTGAGTCACTAGCTCATAAACTTGCCCTATTCCGGTTGCGCCAATCGGGTGCCCTTTGGATTCCAGACCGCCCGATGGATTGATGGGAATTCGGCCTCCTACAGTGAACTCGCCAGCTTCAGCAGCCCACCCAGCCCCACCATATGGCGCTAGCTGGAGATTCTCTGCCTGTATTATTTCCCCCATCGCAGTCGCATCGTGAACCTCGGCTACGTCAATATCGGTTGGAGCAACGCCAGACTTTTCATAAGCATCTTTAGCAGCTAAAGCAGTTAGGTGATTTTCAAAATCATCGAAACTTCGATCTGAGCTCGATCGCACAACACTGGCAAGCAGCCTAATGGCTCTTGAGCTGTCTCCCTTAAGCCTCTTTAGCCCCGCAGCGCTACACAAAACCGCAGCCGCCGCGCCATCCGAAATAGGAGCGCACATCGGCAATGTAAGTGGGTAAGTAATAGGCGGTGCGGCCAAAACCTCCTCGATAGTATACGCAACCTGATACTGCGAGAGAGGATTATGAACAGAGTGTCGATGGTTTTTTGCGGATACGGCAGCGATTTGTCTTTGGGTCGTTCCGAATGTTTTCATATGGAACCGGGAGAACGCTGCATACACATCCATAAACATGGAATATGGTCTAGGGGACTGAGAGCCCTCCGGGCATTCGACTCCCTCCCCCATCTTTAAGAGGATGTCCCGGTTATCACTCACGGTTTCAACATCCCAAGCAGAGTCAAACGCCGAAAACATTTTTGCCTTATCAGGGCTGTTCATTTTCTCTACGCCCACAGCAATTGCGATGTCACAAGACCCGCTCCTAATAGCGTTCTCTGCCAAATGAAGGGCTGTGCTAGCAGATGCGCAAGCCCCCTCAAGGTTAAAGATAGGAATGCCCTCAAATCCCATCGACCGCAAAGCAACGTGACCAGGAATCATATGTTGATCATGCATTAAACCGATAACGCAAGAGGCGAAAAATGCTTGCTTTACATCAGCCTTGCTAGCTCCAGCATCAGTAAGCGCCTGCTCGATAGCCTCTCTCGCCAGTTCCTTATAACTATGATCAAAATGACGACCAAATTTTGTCATACCAACGCCGGCGACAAAAATATCTTCCATTATATTTCTCCGAGATTAGAACTTTTAAATCACAAATTTGACATTTGTTGTCACTATGATTTATGACTTTTTTACCTTGCTATTACGAAATTTTCCGTTCACCTTTCCAGTATTTTTCACGCACTTTCCTGCGTAAAACCTTACCAACCACACTAGTAGGAAGCTGATCGACAATCATTAGAGATTTTGGCGCTTTGTATCCACCGATCAGACCTTTAACATGCGCAACTAATTCATCTTCGCCTACATCACAACCTTCGCGTAAAGTAACCTCAGCATGAACCGCCTCGCCCCACTCTTCATGCGGGATACCAACAACTGCCGACATTAAAATTGAAGGGTGGCTATTAAGTGCCGCTTCGACTTCATTAGCATAAACGTTAAAGCCACCTGAAATAATCATATCTTTTTTCCGGTCAACCAAGTAAATAAATCCTTCATCATCCATATAACCAAGGTCGCCCGACTTCCAAAATCCGTCCTTAAACTCAGCCCCAGTTTGCTCAGGAGCATTTAAATATCCGAGACATATACTTCGGGAACGTACCCAAATCTCACCGGTTTCTCCCTTCTGGACCTTCTCACCTTTTTCGTTCACGATTATGCATTCAACGCCAGGGGTCGGCTGCCCAGCTGAACTAAGCCTAACCTCATCTTCTTCTCTATTAATCAAATGCTGACTCGTCCCCATGTTCGACGCAAAACCAAAATGTTCGGTAGAGCCATAACACTGAACAAAAATATTCCCAAGTTTTTCTTGCAACTTTTTAAGCTTTCCGGGACTCATAGGCGCAGCGCCATAGATCACGAACCTCAGAGAACTCAAATCTGAATCGATCTCAAGCATACGATAAAGTATCGTGGGAACAAGAAACGTGAGCGTCGCTTTTTCTTTTTCAATGTTTTTGCAGTATAGATTCAAGTCAGGTTCATTTTGTGTAATGGTGCAACCACCAGAATACAACGTTGGCAAAAATAACATACCACTTCCGTGACTTATTGGTGCAATATGAATGCATCTGGGATTTCTGATCCATGCATCCTTATCTTGCAAGGCAAATGCCGTGTCACGGCAGCTAAGCCAGTTATCAATGCTGTACATTGCTGGTTTGCCCTTACCTGTTGTACCTCCTGTAAACCGAATTATTGCGCAATGTTCTCTGTCATCAACGACTATATCTGGATTATGATCCGACGCCTTGTTGACCAAATCCCAGAAATAGAAAACACCATCAAGACTTTCTTTAGGCTCATCCATTACAATCACAGTAACGTTTCTATCCCGTAGCATCTTGTAATGAGAGTCGAGGAGCTCATTTTCAATAAATGCCACTTTGGCACCAGAAGCTTCAACTTGCCAAGTATGTTCTTCCAAGGAATCTCTAAAGTTTGTAAAAGCTCCGGTCACACAACCTTTAAAAATAGTAGGAGCATGAAGTAACGAAAGATTGTCGTTATCCAAAATATTAACAAACCTATCACCAGCACCGAGCCCTAAAGACGTCATCATGTTTACAATTCTGTTAGTCAGTGCATGAAACTCTGCGAAGCTGTAGCGCCTATTACGCTCAATATTTACAATAGCTTCACATTCACCATATCGATTTGCCAAATTTTCCATGTGATTACTGAAATTAATTTTCATAAATTCCTCGCTTGTTAGGACTTATTTTTATATAAGCTATGGTCTCAGGTCATTATTTAATCGAAAACAGTAAAATAACTATTTTTCAACTAAAATTGAGCGAAACTCTATAGCGTCAGAAGACTCGTTTTTCTGAATCTTTACTTCTCCCGAATTGACCAGAAAAATTAAGTGCGCAAATGTTTCCTCAAGTGCGAGGCAGCGACCGAAGCCTTTCACCGCGCCCCAACCTACAAAAGATAACAATTCATCTGTAGTTAACCATTGATCAAGCTTTCGAATTAACGTTCTTAACAGGTTGTGATGATGCTCTAAAATCTCGTCAACCCTAGCTATTGCATTGAAAAATATCCTTTCATGCGCTGGTAAAACTAAATAATCTGGGTTAACCCATGACTTTAGATCAGTTAAGCTTTCGAGCCAATTTTTGATAGGATTGTCATTTAAGCTTATTATATCCGTACCTACATGAGGCGTTATGCCTGGAAGCACTTGGTCCCCAGAGATAAATATTCCTAGCTTGTCGTTTTTAAGACATATATGCTCAACGGAATGACCAGATCCGGACCAAATATCCCAATCATTTTCTCCTATAATTATAGATTCGCCTTTTTCAATTATTTTTACTTTCTCTGGGAGAGGACCATAAAGGTTATCCATTACTCTTGCGTATTTCTTTAACTCAGGTATTTCTGTATTCGAAACCCCCAAAGTTCTATAGAAAAAGTCATCCTTTTCATGGTCACTGGATAACCTGCTAAACTCGTCACGCCTGGCTTTGGAAATTTCATTCTCGGAGGCATAGACTGGTACTTGGAAATGTTGCTGAATCCAGCCGGAGAGGCCAATATGGTCAGGATGACAGTGTGTAACCAACAATCCAGTGAGCTTTTTTGGCTCAGGTAGTTTTTGTACTATTTCTTCCCAAATTTCCCGATTAGCATCCGAACTTGGGCCACTATCAATGGCAAACCAACCGCCTTTATCTTTAATCAGATAGATATTTATATGGTCAAGCTTTGAGGGAATTGTAAGCCTCGTCCAGAGCAGACCAGCACTGATAGAAACCAGCTCTCCAAATTTAGGAGGAGCTATATTTATTATGTTTCCCTGAGCAACGCTTCTATTGGTGGTATGCACAATTTATCCCTCAACGAACTGTTAAATTTTATTTAATTAATTTAAAAAGAGCCCCCCATTTTGGAGGGCTAAAGGGACACATCCTTTTACCGCTATTTCGCCTGCATAACTGTTGCAGCATCAAGACGGATATAGCGACCATTCATATATCCGTTTTCAACTAGAAATACGCATGCTGAAGCAAACTCATCAACATTACCCATCCGTTTGGGTGCTTCGCACATTTCGATCAAGGCATTTTTCACCTTTGAATCCAGCGCATCTACCATCGGAGTTGCGAATAACCCTGGGGCAATTGAATTGACGCGAACACCGATTGAACCTAGTTCACGTGCTGCTGGAATATTGATTCCGTTAACCCCGGACTTGGAAGCGCCATAAGCGCACTGTCCAAGCTGTCCCTCCCAAGCAGCGCCCGATGAAACGTTAATAATGACGCCCCGTTCACCATTTTGATCCGGTTCATTCAGTGCCATCTTTTCTGCACACTTAGCCATTACTGTATATAGGCCCACTAGATTGACGTTTATTACATTTCTAAAATTATTGATCGAGCCCGCAATTCCATTTTTATCGAGAATCTTTTTTGGGGCTACAATCCCCGCCGCATTTATGTCCACATGGATTGCGCCAAATTTTTGGATCGTTGCGCTAATCGCGGCATCCACATCGTTCTCTTCGGTGACATCAGTGGCTATAAAAATCGCGTTTTCATCACCGAGCTCTTCTACAGCACTCAGTCCGGCTTCTCGGTTCATATCTAGTAAAGCGACCTTTGCCTTTTTCTTTTTCACAAGATAGCGCGCAGTTGCTAGCCCTAGACCAGATGCACCTCCGCTAATCACAACTACTTTATTTTCCAAATTCATGATCTACTCCTGTTTGAATATTTGAGACCTAAATGTGACTTAGTAACCTTTGAATTGAGGCCTTCGCTTTTCACTAAATGCATTAAGGCCTTCCATAGCGTCATATGAACGCATGTGGCGTCGGAAGAGTACCTGTTCATGCTCCAAGGCATCGTGAAGAGCCTTGCTGCCTGTTTCATTCGCCACAGTTTTCATACGTTGAAGCGCAATTGGGCTTTTCTCTGCGATTAACTCTGCAATCCTTTGTGTTTCAGCTCGCAGGGAATTAAGATCCACCACTTGATTCACAAATCCGTAAATTTTCATTTCTTCTGCAGAAAGCGTGCTACCGGTGAAAAGCAGAAATTTCGCTACGTTAAGAGGAATGATTCTTGGTAAAACTGCTGCGCCGCCAGCTCCAGGGTATACGCCGTAGTTGGCGTGCGCGTCTCCGATTCTTGCGCTATCAGCCGCAACCACGATGTCCGCACACATGGCGGTTTCAAGGCCTCCAGCCATCGTGATGCCGTTCAAGGCCGCGATTACCGGCTTAGGGAAGTCACGAAGTACATTCAAAACGCGCCCAGTCAATCGATCGATAAAATCCGCTTCTCCGGGTTGTAAGCGAGCAGAATTAAGGATCTCTTTCAGATCTGCTCCGGCGCAAAAGGCTCTCCCCTTTCCAGTCAAAACAATGACTTTTACGGCATCATCATTAGCGATCCTGGGCAAAATCTCTTCAAACTCATCCAGCATCTGCAGATTGATCGCATTCATTTCATTCGGGCGGTTTAGATTAATCCACCCAACGGGTCCAGATTGCTCATAAAGTAAGGCACTGTTCGTCATTTGATTACCTCGCCAAGTCATCTTGTTTTGGTGGCTTTTTAACTGAAGGCCGGTACACCAGTTAGTGATCGGGCGATTAACAGCTTTTGGATTTCAGTCGTTCCATCTGGAATAGGGCCAATTATTGCCTCCCTCGCTAGTCGCTCTACGATGAACTCTTTAGTAACACCATTACCGCCGTGGATCTGAACCGCATCTCGACAGGCTTTTACCGCGATTTCTGTGCTAAACCACTTTGCCATCGCACACTCCTTGTCACACCGCAAACCTTGATCAATCATTTCTGCTGCCCTGAGCGTAAGTAATCGAGCGGCATCAATCTGCGTAGCCATGTTGGCAATTTTCTCTGCAATCAGCTGATGACCTGCAATCAATTTCCCATGTTGAGATCGGGTTTGACTGTATTTAATTGACTCTTCCATCGCCCGTCTTGCAATCGAATAGCCCCACGCGGCCATGTGACACCGGGCACGCTCAAAGGTTACTAGCGTGTTCTTTAATCCCTGCCCGATCTCCCCGACAGTGTTCTCGACGGGTACGCGTACATCCGCGAGGAAAATTTGAGAGGTTGATTGTCCGTTCAACGCCATTTTAGGAATGCCACGCACTTCGAGGCCCGGTGTATCTGCCTCGATAAGGATGTGTGTCAATTCGCCTTCGCCGGTCTTACAGGTGCATACGAAGATATCCATATGCTCTCCATTGGAAATCCACGTTTTCTCTCCATTAATGACCCAATAATCCCCATCACGGACTGCACGCGTCTTTGCAGCAGCAACGTCCGAACCGACGTCAGGCTCAGATATCCCCATGCTTATGAAAACTTCACCAGAGAGCAGTCCAGGGACATATTTTTCCTTCACGGAATCAGAAGCATTTCTGATTAACATGTCTGCGCCGGAAACATTGATAAGGATTGGTAGCGCCAGATCGATTGCACTGACACCAACCTCCTCCCACAAGCGCAAATGTGTGACCCAATCCATCTCTAAGCCCCCCCACTGTTCTGGGAACGGCGCTCTGATCAGACCATATTCTGTCAACGTTTTGATGAAGCCCTTCATCATCTCTTTGGGAATAAACTTTTCACCGTGGGCTCTCAATTTTGGCTCAATCTCAGCGTCGAGAACCTTCCTCAAGCCGTCCGTGGCCATTCTTTGTTCTTCTGTCATCTGCATGGTCATAAAATCGCCTTTCTAACTAAGGGAGAGCTATCGTTGGCAGCTCGGGTTTGTTGGATATTTCTAACCGTATCTCAATCGTTTTGGCTTCACCCCCCTCAAAAGCGGGGGTAGGGCCAATGATCAATTTTCTAGATACTTAGTTTTCTAAGAGGCCTGTTATCAACAACGGTCGATTAGCCAGCTCGTGGGCGTTCCCAGGACATCCGGGGGTGCAGTAACTCTGCTACGGCAAGACAAAACTAGCAGAGGGCGCGGGAATTCCAGGCCTTATCAGCTTTGACAATCCCAATTGCTAGATAGCGTCATTTTTTGGTAGGCGTTTCTGGAACATATGAAACGACCGGAAGGGGCGGTCCCTGGCTTGGCCAGTGCAGGTATTCAGATGGTCACTAACCGTCAAACCATCGCGTTTATCGGCAGATCAGTGTCTTACACCTCAATTTTCATAACTTGCTTTTTGGCGGCCCTGGACTTGGCTATTATCAGGCTGGGAAGAGATCATCCGAGAAATTTTCCAGTGCCCTGCTGATCAACCTCGTTTTCGCCACAGGATTATTCGGTATTGGTCTCTCCTACCCGTTCTTCAGCTGGTATGTTCTGACGGTGACGGACCTCACTGCGGTAATCCCGGTACTCAGCAATGCTCTAACCCACCTGCTAGCCTTCTGTCCGACTATCATGGCACGGCTAATATTCTTTCTTGGCCAGACCGTGCCATTGCTACTTAACGCGGCAGACCAGAATACGAGAAAAAGCGAAGCCGCCGGTAGTGCTACAGCCTTGAGCACAATCGGCAATGTTGTTGGCTGCCTGCTGACGTCTTCGGTGCTGATGTACTTTCTTGGTGCGGGCTACTCCATCTTCTTTAATTGCGCAATTCTGGCCATCTGCGCTCTGTTGGTGATCAGTCCCGATCGATCTCCCATGAATTCCGCCCTGATTGGCGTTGCTGCTGAGGTGAATCACAAGAAGGTTTATCGGCTTTACCGGGAGGCAGGCCTGGCCGTCCGAAAACGCAAGCGCCGTAAAGGTGTGATGGTGGAACGACAGCCCCTGGTGTTGCCCGATGCACCGAATCATACGTGGTCCATGGACTTCGTGATGGATTCCTTGGCCAACGGGCGCAGGATCAAATGCCTGACTATCGTGAATGACTTCACCAAGGAATGCCTCGACATTCCCGTGGCCATGGGCATCTCGGGTGAACAGGTAGCCCGTACCCTGGATGGCATTGCGGCCTTCCGAGGCTACCCGAAAGCCGTTAGAACCGACCAAGGGCCGAAATTCACTGGCAAAGCACTCGATCAATGGGCCTATCGTCATGGCGTTGAACTGAAGCTGATTCAGCCCGGAAAGCCGATGCAGAATGGTTACGTCGAGAGCTTTAACGGAAAATTCCGGGATGAGTGTCTGAATGAACACTGGTTCCGAGATCTCGCACACGCCCGGGAGAAGATCAGCAATTGGCGCTTGGACTACAGTGAGCAGCGTCCGCACTCATCCCTAGTGTATCAGACACCCCTGGAGTTTGCCTCCGCTCTCCGACTTGGCAAAACTGATTCAGCAGTAACGGACATTACTAGGAAGCAGTTGGATTAAAGACTGGGGGCAGGTCAGGCATTATCTATTCCCGCCCCCAACAAGATGCGTTCACCTCATCGCTGCCTATATTTGCTGACATCACTCTCATCACTCTACACACGCGAGGCAATTAAGGCAGGCTGTGCAAACGAGCGGAATTACCAATCGGGTGACGGCGCATACTTTTCGCCACGCTTTTGGTACTGAGATCCCGAAGTGATATCCGAACGGTTCAGGAGATCCGCGGCCACAGCGATATTCGCACGACTGAAATCTACACCCACGTTATTGGCGATCGACGAGCTGGAACAGTTAGTCCATTTGACCGTTTGCTAGGTTCTTGAAGAATGACCAAGCGCTCAACTAGGCAGACAGCCCCGAGGATTACAGGCGCCATGAATGTTCGCTTTTGTTTAAAAGAAAACATTTTGGGCGGCCACCAGCAGCTTCCCAGTCCTAAGGCAACAATTCCCGGGCCTGACTAGCCCCTTACATGGACAGCCAGGCCAGGGGCAAGACCAAGGCCACCTCAACTCAGCATGACTTGGGTAAGAAAGACTTCCGGCCCTATACTGTATGGTTAATCCATGGTCCAAGAGCCCCCAAGAATATGGACGAATTAATCGAGTACGCCTCGCAGGTCTTTGAATCTCGCCAGCTAGCTTGCGACTGGCTAAACGGTCCTGTTGCCGCACTTGGCCATCGGCGACCTATTGAACTATGCGAGACGTCCGAAGGTCGTCGAGAGGTTACGGGGGTTCTCAGGAAAATCGAATGTGGCGAGTTTTCCTAGAGATCGCGCCCTGGTTCGTGGCTGACCCACTATTCTGCACATCCACGAATCGGTTATCTTTGAGACAGGAGTCACCTATGGAAAAAGCGCTGCTCCTAACGATGGGTATCGGGATCTTTGGCAGCGCACTGCTGACTGCCTGGTGTTTGTATTCGCGCTACTTGGAGATTAACGACAAAGAAAAATAACCTGAGTCAGCGATGTGCAAACCATCGACACCAGTGTGCAAACCACCTCTCATTTTGTCCGCACACTCCCCTTTAGAAAGCAACTTCTCAAACGCCGATGCGAGATCTCGCACAGCTTAAGGTTTCTCGAGTGGTATTATTTGTCCGGGATTTCAGTCAATAGGACCGAAACTCAGCGCCCGCACGGATGCCAGGCAAACGCGACACCTGCCCAGTGGTGTGACGCGCCAGGGAGACGCCTAGGGGTCTGCGCGGCAGAAGTATTTTGAGCAAGTGACCCCGCCGCGTCGAATCACAGTTCGGCCCGAGAACGTATCCACAATATCCAGCCGAATAGAGTCTCGATTCTCTCTATTCAGTCAGTCAAGACGGTTATCAGCGAATGCGTTATCGTAGTCCGATCACTCAGTACGCCCAAGGATCCCTCGGACCCTCTATTTCAGCCTCATCAGTGAACTCATCCGCCTGAGATTAAGCGACAGACAGACCAGATCCCATTCACCCTGCACGGCGTGAAGGCCCCGCAGACTGAACTGTCGGAAGCCCAGAACATGCTTGATCCAGCCGTTGACCGCCTCAACCAGATGCTTGCGCTGAGCGTAAACCGATCGCCCGGTTGCCGTGGCCAGCTTCCCGGCCATCCGGGCGCTGGCCGGATAACGGCTCGCGTCTATCTCTGAACTCTTCTTGCCCTCCCGGCGCAGCGAGACATAGCCGTCGATGCTTTTGTCTTCCAGGGTCTGTAGATCTTCTTCTTTACGGTAACCCGCGTCAGCCAGACACTGATCCGGATAGGTTTCCAGAGTGTCTTTTGCCTGATCCAGCAGTGGTATCAGACAGCCATTGTCACTGGGATTATTGCCCAGGTGGTTGGCGACAATCAGCTGGAATTCACCATCCACGGCCAACTGGCCGTTGTAGCATTGCTGGAACCCGTCCGCCGTTTTCATAATCCGGCTTTGCGGATCGGTAAAATTGCTCTGATCCTTGTCATCCGGAACCCCATAATCCCGCTTGAAGTTCGGGCCCCCGCGAGGTGAGCGCCGATCATCGTCCGGGGACCGACCCCGGGCCTTGTCCCGCTCTTTCTGGTCTGCTTCCAATTTCTCTTTGGCGGCACGAATCTTGTCCAGCCGCGCCTGCCGGTACTGAAGCTCTTCAGGCAGTTCATCACCCCGGTTATCCGGGCCGAACTGTCGGTCTTCCGACTGGTCTGTCTGACGCGCCTGACGACAAAGTGCATCGATCTCTTTCGATAAACGATCGTCTTCCTCGCCCATGCGGCCATAGCTCATGGCCTTGTGCTTGCTGGCATTAGCCCGAACCTTGGTGCCATCAATCGCCAGTGTTCCCAGCGTGATCAGCTCCGCTTCCCGGGCAATCCGGACCACCTGAATAAACACGGCCTTGAAGGCAACCAAATGGTGTTTGCGGAAATCACAGATCGTGCGATGCCTGGGGAAGTTGCCTGCCGCCAGAACCCGGAAGGCCACGTCTTCTTCCAGCTTCCGGGCGATCTTGCGTGAAGAGAAAACGCCGGTGGCGTAGGCGTAGATCAGAACCTTCAGCATCATTCGTGGATCGAAGGGCGAGTTGCGTCGGCCGTTGCCTTCGTAGCGGGCATAAAACGCGCTTAAATCCAGCTCCTCGACGACATCACTGACAAAATAGGCCAGATGCCCCTCAGGCAGCCACTCGTTCAGGCTCGGGGGAAGAAGCAGTTCCTGGCCAGGCGAATACGGGCGGAAAGTGGTTCCCATCAGTCATCCTGTTGCTGAAGAATTTTGATCTATTGTGCCAGAATGTAGCTTCTGCCGCGCAGACTCCTAGTTCCCATTTCCTCAAAGTCGGTTCACCATAACCCCAGATTATGCGCAGTGTAATTGGAAGACCACCAGAGCCTGAAGCGGGTTCCAGGGCACGTCCTTGTGCCGGTTTCGTTATTTTTTCTTCCGAGGCGATTTACTCTTTTCACCGACGGTTTCCCGTGGGTGTTTCTTGGCAAAGGTCTCGGTTACATAACGGCCCGTTACAGCGCTTCGGTATTTTTTGGACATGCGTCACCTCACATCAATGAAAAGATTCTAGCGATGCCGAGGGATGCCCTCGGCATCGTCCTCATTTAGCGGTTTGGCCAACCCCGGAAATGGGCGCAAACACGCGAAAGCGGTGCTGGGAAAGGGACTGGGTGCTGGAGTATGACATCCGTGGCTTGTTTGATCATATTGATCATGAGCTATTGCTCAAGGCTCTTGACCACCATTGCTCTGAATCCTGGGTGCTGCTGTATGTGAGGCGCTGGCTAACGGCACCGATGCAGACGAAAGATGGTAAGCAGGAACGACGGAACGTTGGCACACCACAAGGTGGCCCGTTATCGCCAGTTCTGGCAAACCTGTTTCTGCATTATGCATTGGATCGTTGGCTGACCGTTCGTCATCCGGATATCCCATTCTGCCGATATGCAGATGACGGAATACTGCGTTGTCGAAGTGAGCGTGAGGCTCAGTATCTGCATTCCCAGCTAGATATGCGTGAGGTGGACCCAATAGCTATTCACAGAGATGCCCAACAAACGAGTATACTGGCCTGTGTTTGTCCAGGCTGCTCGGATAAATCACCATCAGCTCCTTGCTAAGGCCAGGCTCACTCACGGGAATAGCCACCAGACTTCCATTTTGGACCTCCTCCCGTACAGAACTTTCAAGCACCAACGATGCGCCAAGTCCGACCTTAACCGCTTGCTTGACGGCTTCGGTGCTACCCAGCTGCATAGATACCGTCGGAAATGGCCCATGCTCACCGAAGTAGGTCGCCAAAAGCCGGCCAGTGCCGGTGCCGGGTTCGCCGCCGATCAGAGCCATGTTAGACAGCGTATCGCGGTCGATATCGGTTCGACGGGCTAACGGGTGACCAGGCGGAACGATTAGAACAACGGGCTCGTTACGCCACGCCTGAGCATGGAATCCGGGTAGATCATGCCACCACTCCATAATCGCCACGTCCAGCTCACCGTCCGATAAATGCCGTGCAATAGTCGGATTGGAATCTATTACCACATCCACCTCGGGCCCTACGCCCAGCTCCTTGTAACGACGGATGTAGGGCTGGAGCATATAAATCCCAATATTGGAGCTCGCCCCAACGCGAAGTCGAGCCTCCATAATGGAAGATCTCGCCTGCTCCTCCAGCCGGAGCAGACTTCGGGCAAAAGGCAACAAGGTTAAGGCAGCCCGGGTTGGCTCACAGCCAGAGCGCCCCCTGTGGACCAATAAAACGCCAAGTTGGTTTTCGAGTTTTTGAAGGTGCTGGGACAGTGTGGGTTGTGCGATGTCCAACTGGCGGGCTGCGGCCTGAAACCCGTTGTGGTCCAGCACCGCCACGAAACTCTTCAGCCAGACAAGATTCAGCATGGGCCGCTCTCGCGGCCACTGGGATCATTGATCGCATCACCCGGCCGCTCACCCCGAAGCACTTGCAGAATGTTCCGAGCAGCGCGTTGCTCGATAGCCAGACGCACCTGGCTGACTGCCGATCCGATGTGAGCAGTAAACAGCGTGTTGGGGTGGGCCCTGAGCCCCTGGGCGATCTCCCTCGGACGATCTTCTCTCGCCCAATCTTCCATC
The DNA here is from genome assembly GCF_001266795.1 of Marinobacter sp. CP1. NCBI lineage: Bacteria > Pseudomonadati > Pseudomonadota > Gammaproteobacteria > Pseudomonadales > Marinobacteraceae > Marinobacter > Marinobacter sp. CP1. Next base: position 2,962,429 of record NZ_CP011929.1, on the reverse strand, counting down.
TCAAACACATCAGCGGCGTACCCCCCCAACTGACCGGATTGAAGCGCTTGCAGAACACTACCCTCATCCACCACAGATCCACGGCAGGGATTGATAAGGAATGCGCCCGGTTTCATTCCTGTTAGCGTTTCGCGATTAATGGTGTGGAGGGTTTGCTCATTGAGCGCCAGTGCCAGGATCACAATATCTGACTGGGCCAGCAGCATCTTGAGGGGAGTATGGGACAAACCCAGTGCCTGCTCATGCTGCACGGGTAAACGTTCCGGCTGGGAATAGATTAAATCCGCTCCCCATCCGTTCAGGCGCTGCGCCACCGCTTGGCCGATGGCCCCCATACCCACAATACCAATCCGTGAGCCTTCGATCCCCTGCCCATAGAAGCGTGGTGTCCAGCCAGTAAATTCACCGGATCGAACGAAGTGGTCCGCCGCCTTGACTTGTCGGGTGAGACTGATCGTCAGCCCGACCGTTAGCTCTGCAGTAGGCACGGTTAGCAAATCCGGTACAAATGTCAGCCAAACCCCATGACGCGTGCAGGCATCCACATCAAAGTTGTCATAGCCTTTCAGGGCTGCACCAATCACCTTCAAGCGCGGACACCCCTGTAGGAAGTCCACTCCAACTCGGTCTGGCATGAACGCCATCATCGCATCAGCGTCTGCAACGCGCGCAGCCACTTCCTCCTGGGGCAACGTGGCGCCGGATTGGTTGGTGACCAGCTCGCAATCTTGGGCAAGTTCATCCAGAACACTGTCATGGACCTTATGGGTTATCACAACCTTGGGTTTCATCGACGCTCCTTATTTGAATTTCTTACGAAGGCGGCCACTGAGACTGTCCACGACGGTGACCATCAACAAGATGACAATGAGAATGGCGCTGACTTCCTGATACTGCATGATTCTCAGCGAGCCCATCAATTCGAAGCCAATACCACCGGCACCCACCATGCCCATTACGGTCGAGGCACGGAAATTGTATTCCCAGCGATAAATGGACACGTCCGCGAACTGAGGAAGTACTTGTGGCAGCACGGCGTGATAGAGCACCTGCAAGCGAGTAGCGCCGGCAGCATCGGCCGCTTCCACTGGCGCCTCATCTACATGCTCAATCGCTTCGGCAAAAAACTTTCCAACCATGCCAATGGAGTGAAGACCGAGCGCCAGTACGCCAGGCAACGCCCCAAAACCAACAGCAGCCACGAAGATGATGCCCATGATTAGTTCCGGGACTGAACGCAAACCGTTTAAAAGGGTTCGAGTTACTTGGAACACCACCGGATGTGGAGAGGTGTTGCGCGCAGCCAGGAATGCCAGTGGCACAGACAAGGTTACTGCAATGGCAGTACCGGCAATGCTCATCGCAAGCGTGTCGATTAACGGCGACACCCAGCTGGCCACATTGGTGAAGTCAGGTGGAAGAGATTCGCCAATGAGTGTGCCTATGGCTGGCACGCCATTGGCAAGTGTATTGAAATTGAGCAGCCCTACGTACCAACTTGCGACAAAAATGATGAGCAGCACTAACAGCGACTGTCCGAGTTTTTTCCGCCAGCCTTTCGCGTGCTCATCCAGCACGGAGGCCGACGGGGCCGGCGACAGAGTCGCCGGTTCCGTCGTTGTATAGCTCATGGGGCACTCCTCACATTTTTGCGAAATCAAGATTGAGCAGGCCACCCATAGCGCGGATGACATCGTAATCTTCGTCGGTAATTGCCGCGAATCCCTCAGCCTTCAGGTTGTCGAGAATCTCCGGGTCATCGATCTGCAGAAAGGCTTTCTGAATGTTGCTCTTCAGCTCAGGGGCCAGGTTCGAACGCAGGGCCCAGGGGTATTGAGGAAAGTCACCGCTGTAGCCCAGCACCTTGACCTTGCTCCGATCAATCAAGCCGCGGTCCATCACATGCTCGAAGATAACTTCGGACAACCCTCCGGCGTCGGCATTGCCATTGGCGACGTTAACCGCAACAGCGTCATGGCTACCGACGAAATGAGCCTCATAGTCCTTTCCGGCTTCGAGCTCTGCCTTCTCAAGGAGTACGGTCTTGGGGATCAGGTGGCTGGAAGTGGATGCGCGGTCACCGTAGGCCATTTTCTTGCCTTTGATATCCGCGAAGGAGCCAACGCCAGAGTCTGCATTGGCAATAATGATGGAGCGATAAGTCGGCTTCCCGTCTACCACCATGGCGGCAAAGGGTTCAATGTCACTCTTACTCTTGGCCATCACATAGGACAACGGACCAAAGTAAGCCAGGTCAATTCGGCCAAAACGCATGGCTTCGATCATGGAGGAGTAATCGGTGGTAACAATCAGTTCTACTTCCTTACCAAGAGTGGTTTCCAGGTAATCCTTCAAAGGTTGGTTTCGCTTGATCAGTTCTGACGCGTTCTCATCCGGCAGCAAGGCAACTTTCAAAAGATCAGGGTCTGTATCTGCGGCATGGGCTGACCAATGGATGCCGAGCATCATTATCAGAGCCAGCAAAGAGTGAATCATTGTCTTCATTGTGCTATCTCCAGTACGTCTGTCGTTATCAGGGTGGTCTTAGGTTTATGGATGGCTGGTTTGCCTTCCGCAGCTACCACGCTGGGTGAACGGTGGTAAATCTCGTCCAGGTGTTTCGATTTCAGGTTTTCAGGAGCATCGTCAAAAACGATATGAGCGTTCGAAAGGCCGATGATCCGGTCTGCAAAACGCTGGGCGTATTCCAATTGGTGCAAGGAAATAACCGCGGTGATTCCATCTTCCTGACAAATATCGCGCAGTAGGCCGAGTACCTTTTCAGAAGTGGCCGGATCCAGGCTGGCAACGGGCTCATCGGCAAGAATCATGGATGGTTGCTGCACCAATGCTCTGGCGATTCCAACCCGCTGCTGCTGGCCGCCGGACAACTGATCTACTCGGGAAAGCGCTTTGTCAGCCAGACCTACGCGGTCGAGGCATTGCAGAGCCAACTCCAGGTCCTGCCGGGGCAGGGGAAGCAGGCTTCGCCAAGTACCGTGATACGCAAGTCTGCCTGTCAGCACATTCTGTAACGCGGTGTATCGTTCGATCAGCTGGTGATGCTGGAACACCATGGCGGTGCGGCTGCGGTGCTGTCGCAGGATTCTACGGTTGGTCAGTTCACCAAACTCGCCAGACACAACCTTCCCGGTTGTGGGCTTAACCAGGTGATTCAGTGAACGAAGCAGAGTGGATTTACCCGCGCCTGAAAGTCCCAGTAGCACGGTGAATTCGCCCTTGTGAAAGTGAACGTTGGTGGGTTTGAGCGCGAGGACGTTTCCCGGGTAGGTTACGCCCATACTCTCGACTCGAAGCATCACATTGGTTGATTGAGTTGGGGCCACAGGATCACCTTTTGCAATAAATAAGCTCGCCGTATTGCGAGTTACAATTGAACGGTAAAGCTGAGGGATGACACTGTCGTGTCACTGACGTGACAGGTTGATGAAGTGCTTTTGGTTCGCAAGGATTTTCCGAAGGGCTCTGTGAAATACATGGAGCTCAGCCAAAGTGGAACGAGCCACCCAGGAGCTTAAGCAACAAAAATTGCGTTCCACCGTCAGTCGGCGAATCTCACGGTACAGTTCGTCCGTGCTGAGTTCATCGAATTGCTTACCGACTATTGCGTATTCCGGCGAACGTGACCGGTCATTCCGGGGATCGTGACCGATTTGCACACGGCCATCACGCTGGAGTCGATTTTGTACTCTGAGCGGTCACGATGGGTCAACAGATTCCGTCTTTTGTGTTTTTGCTTTTCGCAGTGATTCCCCCTTCAGATTGAGCCGGTGAGCGCCGTGCAGGAGCCGGTCCAGGATGGCGTCGGCGAGCGTGGCGGAGCCGATGTAATCGTGCCAATGCTCCGTGGGTAACTGGCTGGCAATGAGAGTTGAACCCCTGCCGTGCCGGTCTTCGATCACTTCCATCAGGTCCTGTCGCTGTTGCGCGGTTACCTTCTGCATGCCCCAGTCATCCAGGATCAGCAGGTCGGTTTTTAGCAACTGGTTCATCAGCCGGGCATAGCTGCCATCGCCATGGGCGATGCGTAGTTGTTCGAACAGACGCGGTACCCGCAGGTAGCGAACTGAGAGGCCTTGCCGGCAGGCCTGGTTGCCCAGGGCGCATGCCAGCCAGGTCTTACCGCACCCGGTGGGCCCGGTGATGCACAGGTTCAGGGATTGGCGGATCCAGTCACAGCTGGCCAGTCCGGCCATGCGGGAGCGCTCCAGCCCTCTCGGGTGATGGTAGTCGATATCTTCAATGCAGGCCGGCACACGCAACCGGGCGGCCTTGAGCAGCCGCTCCAGTCGCCGGTTTTCGCGGTGCAGCACTTCGCGATCTACCAGCAGGGCAAGACGCTCCTCGAACGCCAGGTCGTGGGTGTCAGGCTGCGCCCGCTGTTGTTCCAGGGCATCGCACATGCCGGTCAGCTTGAGCTGGCGCAGGGTGTCGAGAGTGTTTTGAGTCAACATCAGTGTCTCCGGGATCAGTGGTAGTAGTGGGGGCCACGAACGTTGGTGTGAACGGGCAGATCGGCCAGTTCCGGTTCTTCCTCGGTCAGTGTCAGGGGAAGCTGATCCAGGCCCTGCTTCAGGATCGAGGTGATGCTCTGGTAGCTGGCCGAGTTGATGGACAGCGCCCGGGCACAGGCTTGCTCCAGCCGGTCACGGCTGTAACGTCGACTCAGGTTCAACAGCCCCAGGCAGGCCCGGTAGCCATGTTCGGGATGGGGGCGATCCTTGAGCTGTCGCTGCACCACGTCGAGCGTGGCGGGGCCGATGTCCGCGGCCCAGTTCAGGAACCGTCCGGGAGACCAGTTCTGATGGGCCTGGTGGGATTTGGGCATGTGCTCGGTCAGGGTGACGAAGCGGCTCTTGCCGTGGCGGGGATGCAACGCCACCCGCTGGCCCTTGTGCATGACTTCCACGGCGGTGTCGGTCACCCGTACATCCAGCTTCACGCCCACGAGAGCGTGAGGCACGCTGTACAGCCGTTTGTCGATCTCAATGTGGTAGTCGATGCCCGGTCGTGCCTTACGCCACTCGGCATAAACGTAGGGCGTTGCCGGCAGTGGCTTCAGTGCGGGTCGGTCCAGCGTTTCGAACAGACTCTGGCGGCTCTCGGAACGCCCCTGGAACCGGCGCTGGTTCAGCGCCGGTAGCAGTCCGGCGATGGCTGCGTTCAGCTCGGCCAGTGAGAAGAACGTTCGGTGCCGCAACCGGGCCAGGATCCAGCGTTCAACCAGCAGCACAGCGGCTTCGGCCTTCGCTTTGTCCTTGGGCTTGTAGGGGCGTGCCGGTAAGACTGCCGTCTGGTAATGGGCGGCCAGTTCCGCATAGGTCTCGTTGATCTGGGGCGTGTATCGGTCTGCCTTGGTGACCGCTGCCTTGAGATTGTCCGGAACCAGCAGTTCCGGCACGCCACCGTAGAACGCCAGCATGCGCTGATGGGAGGCGACCCAGTCCGGGAGGCTCTGGCTCCAGGTGGCCTCGGCGAAGGTATAGCTGGACGCACCCAGCACGGCCACAAAGACCTGGGCCTTGCGCATCTCGCCAGTGCTGCGGTCCACCACCGGCACGGTGGGGCCGCAGTAATCGATAAAGATCTTTTCACCGGCCCGGTGGACCTGACGCATGCTGCGTCGCTGCCGGCCGCGCCAGAGCCGGTAGTGATGGCAGAACTGGCTGTACCGGCGAGCCTTGTCGCCGTGGCGCTCTACGTACTCAGCCCAGAGCAGTTGCAGGGTCACGCCCTTGGTCTTCAGTTCCTGATGGACCTGGAAGTAGTCGGGCTCGGCAAAGCGTTCGCGCGGCGTCTTGGCCGGGAACAGCTGGGCCTCTAACCGTGCTTCATCCGTGCCTTCCGGCAACGGCCAGGTGATGCCCTGCGCGGTGGCCAGGCTGACGTACTTGCCGACCACGCCCTTGGAGAGCCCGCAGGCACGGGCAATGCGTTCGTGGCTCAGGCCCGCTTCGTACTTGAGGCGCAAGACCTCGATGATTTGTCGCATGGAAATCCTCGCTGCCGGCATCTGCCCTTCCTCGTGATGAAAAAGGAAGGGGTATGCCGGATAAAGTTGAAGAATTCCAGCGTGTTGGCAGGGATTCCGGAGGAACGTGACCGGTGATTCCGGCATCGTGACCGGCGATTCCGGAAAACTACCCGAAATCGGTCACGATAAAACGGAATGAGCGGTCACGATCGCCCGGAACAGGCGGTCACGTTCAAACGGAATGGGCGGTCACGATGGGCCGGAATATGCAACTATACTCTTGCCTTCGAGGAGGTCGGACGCGCTCTCCAATAGGTCGCGCTTCCAGGTGCTGACTATGGTGGGGTGGATCTGGAAACGGGCAGCAATTCAAGGTGTGGCCTTAAGCGTGGGCAAAAAACTTCACCATTGGCCACGAGCTTGGCCATTATTGCCTACACAAAGACCGTAAAGAAATACGCTGTTCCGCAGAAGATATAGAGAATCTGGGCGGTCCGCCCCACGGGATAGATATTGAGCGAGAGGCGAATGTTTTTGCCTCAAACTTGTTAATGCCAACTTCGGATATTCGGGGACAGGTGGTTAACGCGAAAATTTTCAACCTTGAGCTGGCCGCTAGTCTCGCTGCCCGATATCACACTAGTTTGACAGCAACTGCTTGCAGACTTGTGGAGGTATCATTTAAACCATGTGCTATTGTGATGGTAGACAGTTGTAATCGTATTCTCTGGGGCTGGAGTAACCCCCACTTCCACAGTTTTTTTGCGGCTCGAGGGACCAAATTAAATCCAGTGCGGCTGTCATACGAAGGAGTCACATTAACATCTCAGGATCAACCCACCCTTTGTCCATCAGGGTGGGAAATTACCCTGTCAGCAGTGTCCTTAACAGCTTATGCTAAAACCCTCTTGTTCATTCAAGGAGAGTTCTTTGGAGATATGCCCTAAAGGTGCCAAGCTTACGCATTAAATCGTTTCTTCAATATTAAGGATCAGGGGTTACCCAGCTCATAATCTCTCGGCGCTGTTCCGTTAACAGCCTCAGTATCAAAAGTGCGAAAGCTTTTTGATTATCTTCATTATCCAAAATTTCCATCGACAGCTTTTCGTGATCCGTCATCGAATCCAGAACCAAATCGGTAAGCCGCTTCGGAAACAGCCCATGCATCACTTGATCCGTTGAATGGCTGTTTACCTGTGCCATCACTGCTTCATCCCGGCGAACCCGATCAGCAATGCCATTGGCAAAGTGCAGCTGGTCTTCATCACTGACTTCAGCACCGAAGATGTCATTTAACTTTTCGATGATTTCGGAGAGGCGCTTCATCTCTATATCATGAGGTTTTCCGGTGCCAACACCTGTAATCGGATCCAAGCCGTCCGGGTCATCCTCCCCCTCTAATCGCAGCTCATGCTCCTTTCGCTTGGTGATTCGGTAATGACTCAGTGCTAGCTCTGAGATATCAATTTCATCATCGTCCAAAACCTCCTGGCGCAGCAGTGGTAACAGGTGTTTTGAAAAAACACACAACTGCTCGAGCTCTGAATCCTCAAAAAATACGATCTGGGACAGGAACTCGTAGGTCCGAACAAAACTTCCAAGGTTTTTCTTGAACAGATCGAGCTGATCCAGACCTTCGTCAATCTCCTTCAAAGATGCGTCGGCCTGCTTCAGACCAATGGTATTCCCATCAGCCTCAGCCTGTTTCCGGGCCGCTCGGACCTGTGCTCGCTCGTCGTGAAGCAGCTTGTACCGCTTGTTGAAGCGCTCCCGGGCCGGTTGGCAGTAATAGCTGAGCTTGGAGGATTCTGCTTTGGGATCGAAGAACGCCCGCGCAAAGGCTTCTACTTCGTCCCAGTGGTACACCTGCTCGGCATCCAGAGCTTCCTGGATGTCATAAACCACCTGGGCGTCAGAAACCCCGGTCAGTTCAGCCTTGTTGTAGTACGGCAGGAAGGAGTCGAGGATGTCCTGAGCATCGTTGATGAAATCCAGGATGAAGGTTTCTTTGCCCGGGAACAGCCGGTTCAGCCGTGAGAGTGTCTGAACGCACTCCACACCCTTGAGCTTCTTGTCCACGTACATGGCGCACAGCTTCGGCTGGTCAAAGCCCGTCTGGTATTTATTGGCCACCAGCATCACGTTGTACTCGTCCGTCTCGAACGCCTTGGCGTGATCGCGGCCATTCAAGCCTGGGTTCAAAAGGCTGCTGGTTTCGGTGACTTCTTCCGGGATCACGTCATCGGGTGGCAGACTTCCGGAGAAGGCCACCAGGGGGTGAACGTCCTGATAGCCCTTGTCCTGGATATACTGCTGCAAGGCCAGCTGGTAACGCACGGCCTCCTGCCGACTGCTGGTCACCACCATGGCCTTGGCCTGGCCATCCAGCAGGTGCCGGACATTCTCGCGGAAGTGCTCTACGATCACCTCAACCTTCTGGCTGATGTTATAAGGGTGCAGGCGCACCCACTTGGCCAGTGTGGTTCGGGCCTTCTTGGAGTCGACCTCATCGTCCTCTGCGTCCGGGTGAGCCAGCTTCCAGGCGACGGCATAGGTGGTGTAGCGCCGTAGTACATCGATAATGAAACCCTCTTCGATGGCCTGTCTCATGGAGTACACATGGAAAGGCTCAGGCTTATTGGACTCACTTCGAGGCTGTGACGGATCCGGCTCACGGCCAAACAGCTCAATGGTTTTGGCCTTAGGCGTCGCGGTAAAAGCGTAGTAGCTGATGTCCTGACTAGGCTTTCGCGCAGAGACGGCAGCATCCAGCAGCTCTTCTGCACTGATTTCCTCTCCTTCAGGTAAATCACCACCCAGGATGGCCTTCAGCTTGGTTGCGGAAGAGCCAGTTTGCGAAGAGTGAGCCTCGTCCGCAATGACGGCGTACCGTCCGGACGCCAGTTTGGGATACTTCTCCAGCGCATCGAACAACGCCGGGAAGGTCTGGATGGTCACAATGATGATACGGGTCTGCTCGGCCAGAGCTTCAGCCAGCTGCTCCGATTTACTCTGGTTGCCCAAATCACGATTGATGGGTCGAACCACGCCCTGAGCGTGCTCAAACTGGTAGATGGTGTCCTGAAGCTGGCTATCCAGCACCGTTCGGTCGGTCACGACGATGACCGAGCTGAACAGCTTATTGCCCTCGTTATCGTAGAGCTGCGCCAGCTGATGGGCCGCCCAGGCAATGGAGTTGGATTTGCCGGAGCCCGCACTGTGCTGGATGAGGTAGCGCTTGCCGGCACCTTCTTCGCGGGTCGTCTGAATCAGATGGTTGACCACGTCCCACTGGTGGTACCGGGGGAAAATCAGGGTTTCCTTGGTCTTCCGGTTGCCATGGAAATCTTCTTCGGTTTTCTTTTCCAGGTGCAGAAAACGGCCAAGGACCTTAAGCCAGGCGTCTTTCTGGAACAGCTGCTCCCATAGGTAAGCCGTGGCGTAGCTACCCTCATCCTCGGCGCGGGGATTCCCGGCACCACCATCAGCCGTGCCTCGGTTAAACGGCAGGAAGAACGTGTCCTTTCCATTCAGCCGGGTGGTCATCGCCACCTCGTCCTGGCTGACCGCGAAATGGACCAATGCCCCACGCTTGAACGTCAACAATGGCTCCGGCTTACGTGTAACCGGATCCTTTACCGGGCGATCCTTTTTGTACTGGCGCTTGGCGTGTTCCACGGTCTGCTTGAACTCGCTTTTGAGCTCCAGTGTCGCCGTCGGAATCCCGTTCACGAAGAGCACCAGGTCGAGACGGGGATTGTAGTCACCGGTGCGGGCATGAGGCGAATAGGAGACTTCCTCGACCACACGTAACCGGTTGGCGTTGTATCGGCGCTCCGTGTCTGGGTTCATGCCGTGATCCGGCTTGAAGCTGCAGAGATCGACCTTTACACCCGGTACTTTGAAGCCATGGCGCAGCACATCGAGCGTGCCTTTCTTTTCCAGCTCCCGAACCGTTTTCTGGATGAGCACTTGTTCCGGGTTCTGCGGGTTGCCCTTACAGAACTTTTCCCAACGATCTGGCCAAGCCTTCTGGAAGTAACCGATCAGGTCTTCCGGATACAGAGCTTGCACCTTGTCGTAGTCCGACGCCTTGCCTACCAGCCAGCCCTGGTCGCTCAGGGTCGTAATGATGTCGTTTTGGAATGCTCTCTCTCGGCTGTCAGCCATGACTACTCCTTGTATCCTTCAAACCTTTCGGCCCGCCGCAGTCTCCTCGACCCCTAGCTCGCTCGCCCCTTCGTTCAAAACCATACTATCTGCCGGCGGTTGCCAATTCCGAATATCAATCTTCCCTGTAACGGCAGCAGAAATTAAAGAAGAACGACGTTCTTTCATTAACAAAACAGCGCTCTCCGCTTCCTTAATTAACGTGTTCATTGGATCAATTTGACGCCCAATCCACTCGTTAATCTCAATTTGCTCTTTAATCGGAGGAACAGGAATTTTAAATGAAGCCAATGTGCCGAGATAAATACCTGGTTGGGCTGAAAAACCCGCATATTCCCACAAGAGGCTCTGAAAGCCTGCACTTTGAAAAACCCAGTGCAGCCAGTGTGGGTTTAGCTTCGATGCGTCCGCGCGAAATAATGCCAAGCTACGCTGGATGTGAAAGTGTCCCATAGCATCAGAAATTATTGCCGTTTTACCAAGCGTTGCACCAACAATAGCTAGCAAAACGTCTCTTTGCTGTGGCGTGAAAGATCGACAAAGAGCGACGTAATCGTTTTCAGAAATCTTCGAATCATCCGAGCGCCTAACGAATTCTCCGCCCACAATATTCCGGACGCTGAGCAGAGGTATTCCTTCCGAAACGCGCGGAGGAGGTAAATGCGTACCATCTTTAACGAGGGAGCAGAACCGCTTGATTGAGCTGCTCGTCCAATGCGCCGGCACACGCCCAAGCCACTCCACCCCGGAGTCCTTCATCGGCACATCCGGCTTCAGGCCCTTGGTTACCGCGTGAGAAATTACCGCCTGGCGCTTTTCCTGAAGCAGCCCTATCAGGCGTTCCTGCTCGCGGATCAGGCCGTCGATTTTGGCGGTTTCGTGGTCTAGAAAGCGGGCGATTTGGGTTTGTTCGTTGAGAGGAGGCACAATAGCCGTAAGTCGACCAAATACCTCGGGATACAGCCTCAGGCGAGAATCAATAACGCCAGATGAGAAGGTTTTGAAGTAACCGATGTATTCATTGCTGCGTAGCAAGTAATGGTAATAAAAGGGAAAATCATCTCTTACGAGCCGGAACACGGCATAAGCAGGGCTGACGATCCCCCGATAGTTTGTCACGCCAAGTCCGCGCTTCCACGCAAGCATAATGTTCATTACCAAGTCACCCTCGTCGCAAAGCTTATAGCCCTCCAACGATTCGGCTCTGCTAACCCGGATTTCTCATGAGAGGGTAGCGTAAGGAGGAAGGGAGCGGCTGAAAGTGCTATGGTTTCAGGACCTTACACCATCACCACTGAACCAACAGCCGCTATCCAAAATGTTACCTGAAAAACTGACCTTCTCGCCACTCTCTCGCCGCCAAATTGAAGCCGATTTCTCCGGTGGTCATATCACCTCCGATGCAGGGTTGCTCCTGCTTCGGGAAGTCGACAAACAGCACCGTCTGACTCAGCGCCTGGCCTCGGTGCTTAACGATTCACGGAATCCAGTGCTGGTTCGCCACAAGCTGGAAACCATGACTCGGCAACGGGTCTTCGGCGTGGCTGCAGGATACGAAGATCTGAACGATCATGAAGCGCTGCGTTTTGATCAGGCTCTGCAAACCGCGGTCGGCAAAGAGCGCGACTTGGCCGGCAAGTCCACGCTCTGCCGAATGGAGCAGCAAGTAACCCGTCAGTCGGTGGTCAAGGCCCACGAATTGCTGTGGCAGCATTTCATCGAACAGCACGAGACACCGCCGAAGGAAATCGTGCTGGATTTTGACGGTACCGATATCCCCGTTCATGGCGACCAGCCCGGCAAGTTCTTTAACGCTTATTACGACCACCACTGCTACTTTCCGCTGTACGTGTTCTGCGGCCGTCACCTGCTGGTGAGCTACCTGCGCACCAGCAGCCGCAGTGACAGCCGCCACAGCTGGGCCATTCTGGCCCTGCTGGTAAAGTTCATCCGGCAATATTGGCCCGATACACGCATCGTGTTCCGAGGTGACAGTGGCTTCTATCGGCCTCGCCTATTGAGCTGGTGCGACCGGAATAATGTGGATTACCTGGTCGGCATCAGCAAGAACAGCCGGTTGCTCAAGGATGTGGAAGCGCCTTCACGACTGGTCCGGGACACGCACCAGAAAGTCGGTGAAAAAGTCTCTGCCGTTTACCGATTCCGCTATCAGGCGCGTTCCTGGAAGTTCCCTCGCTGGGTGGTGGCCCGCCTGGAAGAAGGCGAGCTGGGTTCCAACCCTCGCTTCGTCATCAGCTCCCGCTACGATGACGGCTTCAAGCTCTACTACGAGCAGTACTGCGCCCGAGGCGATATGGAAAACCGGATCAAGGATCAGCAGTTGTACCTGTTCGCGGATCGAACATCGAGCGTCCGGTGGTGGACCAATCAATGGCGGCTGATCTTGTCCGGCTTCGCTTACACCCTGTTCGAGCGATTACGAGCGCACCTGAAAAAGACACCCTTCGAACGAATGAGTGCTGGCAATCTGCGACTGAAGCTGATCAAGGTTGGCGCAGTCATCATCCGCAATACCCGTCGAGTCCGGGTGCTGATGAGTGACGCCTATCCTTACAAGCACGAACTCACGGATCTGGTAAGTCGCCTGGTTCCGGGATAGATGCTCGGGCTCCCCCGGCCCGACGCAATGGGGGAAAGGGGGCAGTATGTCCGGACAACAGAAATTGATCAATTATCAGGCTGTGATGGCTTCATCTGAGCGGTCATGGCGGTAAACCGCTCAGTCTGCGAGACTGGCTGAGTAGCTATGAGAAATCCGGGCTAAGGTGTTCGCCCTCATCAATCTTTTGTGATCGTGGCTTCACTCCGTAATACTCCGAAACCGAGAGCAACTCCTCTTCACCTGTTGTTGAGCGTTCGTTTACCTCCCCAAACACCTGTTTAAATCGCAGAACGTCCCAGTGTGACGGCACTTGGTCAAGCCCCACGAAGCCAGCATCCTTGTAACTCGAATACATCTGAAAAGTCATGCAGACAACTCCTCGATCATCTGCTTGATCCGGTCCGTACATTGCTTCAGATCAGCATCGATATCTTCCAGCGGACGCGGCGGCGTGAACTCATAGAAGTGCCGGTTAAACGGAATCTCGAAGCCCACGATGCCTACTTCACCATCTCTGTCGTCCCGCTTCGACTCGTCGATCCAAGCATCCGGCACATGGGGTTTCACTTCCCGCTCAAAGTAGTCATACACAGACTCTGCTAGGGGCACGTTCTCATAGTCCCGGAGACCCGTGTCGGCTTCTGGATTGCCTTTGCTGTCCGTGCAAATATCCGCCTCTGGGTCGCGCTCACTCAAGGCATTGAGCAGGGCTTTCAGTTGAGGCGCACTCAGGTACACCTGATGATCGGTGAGCGAAGCCTTCAGGGCCTTCTGGAACTGCTTGCGATTCCGGTAGACCGTCTTGGCATCCATAGCACGACAGGCAGCGTGGATATTGCCCTGGTCTTCCTGATCCATTTTCAGGATGGCTTTTTCATCCGCAATCCGAGCGATGCGCTCTTCTGAAGTCTGGAAGTTCAGCTGCAGCGGACGCTCCACCGTGATACGTCGGTAACCGAAGGCTTCGATGGGGAAGGTTTTACTTTTCTTGGTTTCCTGGAAGTCCCCATACATCCGCACGATCTCGTCCTGGTCGGACTCGCTGACAAACTGGCGCTTACTGCCAAGGGACTTACGCATTTTGGTCGCCCGGTCAGTTGCATCGATCAGTTGGACCTTGCCTCTGCGTTCGGCCGGTTTGTTGTTGGAGAGCACCCACACATAGGTGGAGATGCCGGTGTTGTAGAACATATCCGTGGGCAGGGCCACGATGGCCTCGACCATGTCGTTCTGCAGCAGATAGCGCCGGATTTCAGATTCGCCACTGCCAGCACCACCCGTAAACAGCGGGCTACCATTGAGAATGATGCCGATCCGGGCCCCGCCATCACGCGCATCTCGCATCTTGCTGACCAGGTGCATCAGGAACAGCAGGGAGCCATCTGAAACGCGGGGTAAACCAGGTCCGAAACGACCATCGAAACCACGGTGTTTGTGCTCGTCGGTGACCTGCTTCTGAACCTTTTTCCACTCCACACCAAATGGCGGGTTACTGAGCATCAGGTCAAACTTGTTGGCAGCCAGCTGGTCATCAGACAAGGTATTCCCCAGCTTGATATTGCTGACTTCCTGCCCCTTGATCAGCATATCTGCCTTACAGATTGCGTAAGACTCAGGGTTCAGCTCCTGGCCGTGCAGGGAGACGGTGACATTCTCGCTGATCTGCTGAATGTACTCGTCGCCTTCGGACAAGAACCCACCGGTACCCGCCGTGGGATCATAGATGGTCACAATGCTGTTGGGCGAGAGTCGGTTCTCCTGTCCGGTGAGGACAAGAGAAGTGGTCAAGTGAACGATGTCCCGGGGGGTGAAGTGCTCCCCGGCAGTTTCGTTGGAGCTCTCGGCGAACTTACGGATCAATTCTTCGAAGATGATCCCCATACCGAAGTTGCTGATGGTTGCCGGGCTCAGATCGATACTGGCAAACCGCTGAACGACTTGATAGAGCAAGTTGTTGGAGCTGAGCTGCTGAACGAAGTCCTCGAAATGGAAATGTTCGAAGATCTCCCGGGCGTCCTGGCTGAACGACTGAACATAGCTCATCAGATCGTCGGCCGTCTGGCTGTCAGATAGGGTAGCCAGACTCAAGGGGGAGGCATTGAAGAATTGCTGATCGGCAGCCCGGAGCAAAAGCTTCTCGCGAACTGCATCCGGTTTGGTCTGGTGTTCCTGGGCCGCGGAGAGTACCTGAGCCTTCGTTGGCTCCAGCACACACTCCAGACGACGCAGCAGAGTAAACGGCAGAATGACGCGCCCATATTGGCTCTGCTTGAAATCACCGCGCAGGAGATCGGCAACCGACCATATAAAAGCGGCGGTTTGGGAGTGGTTGGTTTTGTCGTCAGTCATCCGTGGAGCTCCAATACAGCATGTTGTCGGGCGGCGCTTATCTCAGGCAGCCAATCCAATTCTTTTTAGTGATGCGTTCAACGTCGTTCGAGTTACACCGAAGTGAGCCGCAACTTCTGTTTTCGTGATTTGAGGGTCAGAGAGCATGGCCGCTGCTTTACGGATATCTGAGTCGGACATTGATGGTTTACGCCCACCTTTACGTCCCCTCGCCCTGGCTGCCTGAAGACCAGCCTTTGTGCGCTCTCTAATCAGATCATGCTCGAACTCATGCGTAAACCGCTGAAGGTTGCCACCCATTCCACGTGAAGCCTGCCACCCGGACCGGAGCAAGGCTGCCACCCATCGGAGCGTAGCGACGCGGGGTTTCTCTTCTTACTCCGAAGTCTCAGTGCCCGTCAACTTTGCCTGCTGTTTTCGCATGGATTCGCCCCGCAGATTGATCTTGTAGGCGTTGTGTACGAGCCGGTCCAGGATGGCATCTGCCAGAGTGGCGTCACCGATGATGCCGTGCCATTCCTCGATGGGTAATTGGCTAGTGGCGATGGTGGAGCGCCGGCCATGTCGGTCTTCCAGCACCTCCAGCAAGTCCCGCCGGTTCTCCGCGCTCAGCTTCATCAGCCCCCAGTCATCCAGGATCAGCACGTCGACCTTGGCCAGGCTGGTCAGGAGCTTTGAGTATTGGCCATCGCCCTTGGCGATGGTCAGCTCTCGTAGCAGCCGGGTCAGGCGGACGTACTGGGCGGTGTAACCCTCCCGGCAGGCCTTGTGTGCCAGAGCACAGGCCAACCAGGTTTTCCCGACGCCAGTCGGGCCGGTGATGAGCACGTTCAGGTGTTCCTTCACCCACTGGCAGCTGGCCAGACTCTGGACAAGCCCTTTATCCAGGCCCCGTGAGTTCCGGTAATCAATGTCTTCGAGGATGGCGGCGTGTCGCAGCTTGGCCCGGCGCAGGCGGCTGCTCATGCGTCGGTTGTCCCGTTCCGTCATTTCCCGGTCGACCAGCAGGCCAAGGCGCTCCTCGAAGCTCAGGTCGGTAATGTCGGGGGTGGCCGATTGATCCGCCAGGGCGGCGGCCATGCCGGTCAGTTTGAGGGCGTGGAGCTTATCCAGCGTGGGATGTTTCAGCATGTCAGGTTCCTTCAGTGGTAGTAGGCGGGGCCACGGATGTTGTCGTGTGTGTCGGGTAAGGCCAGTTCTTGTTGCTCTTCCAGGGGCTGCTCATCCAGGCGGTGCTTGAGGATGGATTCGATGCTCTTGTATCGGCAACTGCCCAGCATCAGGGCGCGTTGGCAGGCACGTTCTAATCGTGCCTCGCCGTAGCTCTGGCCCAGCCGGAGAATGCCCAGACAGGACCGATAGGCCTGTTGCGGATGCTTTCTTGCCCCCAGCGCGGTACGGATAAGCTTTTCAGTTGCCGGTCCAGTCTTGGCTGCCCAGGCGGTCAGTCGCTCTGGGGTCCACTCGCCGGCTTGGCGATGGGACTCCGGCATGTGAGCGGCGATGGTGCTATGCCGACCCTTCTGATCCGAACGCCGGTGGCTGGCGATCCGGTTGCCCCGGTGGAAGCATTCGATGGTGTTGTGGGTGATCCGGACCTCCACCTCTTTCTTGATCAGGGTGTAGGGCACCGAGTAGTAGTGCCCATCGATGGCCACGTGGTAGTCGATGTGTACCCGGGCTTTTTTCCACTCGGCGTAGACATACGGCTCGGCGGGTAGCGGTTGTAGAACCGGCTGGTCCAGCTGTTTGAAGTGATCAAGCCGGCACCCGGGCAACTTGCGGAAGGGGCGGCTATTGAGCTTCTCCAACAGCTCACGGATGGTGGCGTTGAGCTGCCCCAGGGAGAAGTGCTGACGATGGCGCAGGGCCGCCAGGATCCAGCGCTCAACGATCAATACGCCACCTTCCACCTTGGCCTTGTCACGGGGCTTGCGAACCCGTGTGGGGACAACGGCCACGCCATAATGGCTAGCCATATCCTGATAGGTCGGATTGAGATCCGGCTCGTAGCGATGGGCCTTGCTGACGCCGGAACGGAGGTTATCCGGAACCACCAGTTCCGGCACGCCGCCCAGGAACTCGAAGGCTCGGATGTGAGAGCCGATCCAGTCCGGCAGGGTCTGGCTCCAGGTGGCCTCGGCGTAGGTGTAATTGGACGCACCCATCACCGCCACAAAGACTTGCGCCTCATGGATCTCACCGGTGGTGCGATCAATGACGGGCACCGTGTGCCCAGCATAGTCCACGAACAGCTTTTCACCGGCTCGGTGGTCCTGACGCATCACCAGATCCAGCTTGCCCTGCCAGGCCCGGTAGTGCTCGCAGAACCAGCTGTACTGGTAGCCATCCGGATTGGCTTCCCGGTACTCCTGCCAGAGCAGGAACAGGGTGACGTTCTTGCCCCGGAGTTCATCGTGGATTCGCTTCCAATCCGGAATGCCTCGGGCCTGTGCCGGCAGATCCGGTGGTGGCGGGAACAGCCGTTGCTCCAGCTGGGCTTCACTCAGATCCTCTGGCAGCGGCCAGCCAAGCTCCGCCTCAGCAGCACGCCGCAGATACTCGCTCACAGTGGGGCGACTGATGCCGCAGGCTGCGGCAACCTGCCGGTTACTCAGCCCTCGCTCCCACTTGAGGCGAAGGACTTCTTTGATTTTACGCATGGATAACCTCATCGCTGGCATCTGGCCCTCTCCGGATGAAAAGGAGCAGAGTACCGTTAGTTATCCCGCGCCGGACGTTTTGATGGGGAAATCAGGCAGCCTGCCAGGGTGGCAGCTTTGCCGTGGAATCAGTGGCAGCTTTCGCGTGGAATGGGTGGCAGGCTTCGTCTGGAATCAGTGGCAACCTTGGTCTGGAATACGCAAACTCAGCCAATGCGCCGAAGATATGGAACACCAGGCGTCCGCCTGAGTTGGTTGTGTCGATTGCCTCGGTAAGTGATTTGAAGCCAACTTCTCGATCATTCAGATCCTGGACGATCTCAACCAGGTCTTTCAGTGAGCGTGCCAGCCGATCCAGCTTCCAGACGACGAGAACGTCCCCTTTCCGGAGGGTACGAAGGCACTGCGACAGCTCGGGTCGCTCGCGAAGTTTGCCGGTAACCTTTTCCTGGAAGATCTGCTCGCACCCAGCTTTTTCCAAAGCGTCCACCTGAAACTCAGAGTTCTGATCCTGAGTACTGACACGCGCATAGCCTATGATCATTAAACGCACCTTTTCTAATCATAGTTTTTTGTACGTGATTTATGGACAGAAAACAACGGAAAATTGCAGGTTTTCAAGGGAGAGCTCTAGGCGTCCAACAAACGACCGTTTTCTGTAGTGAATAATTGTTTCGCTTTGAGGGTTAAATGAAAACGGACTCATCGAGTTTCAGAGGATAAGCACAACGCACCATTGAGCTTTTACGCCTGCTTAACGAGACGGACATGGGACCACTGCACGTGCCCAAATATTGCACAACAATTCTGCCTTTGAACTCCCTATGAATGCTATTTTGTGCACTCGATCAGGTTCTTTTCCGAAGCTGCGAAACTGGTTGATCAAGCATCGACTGGGTCAACCCATGCATATCAGCGTTTGCCTGCCAAATGAGGAAGCGTTCAACGAGCTTCTGATTGATAGCCTTGAGCTTTTGATTGGTTTCGGTCAGCTCTTCGATGCGCTTATTCGCCTTGTGAATGTCACTTATCCATCCCGGTTTTTCCATCGGGGCCTTCAATGCGGCTTTGCGGTTCTTCATCGCCATATCGACGGCGGGCAGTTTCATTAGGGACTGCCGAGCGCGACTGATACCCAGTTTTTCTTTGCACGCGTCTACGAGTAACGGCCACGTTAACTTTGGCTCCTGCCATTCCTCAATTAATTTGATGATGCGCTTTACATCCCTCTCCGTTAAGTGCCCCATCGCTATACCTTGATCTCATCTAGCATTGCCGACAACTCATCCAACGATGGCAACGCCTGTTGTTCAGTTTCTGCCTCAATGACTTTGGCATCGATCAACCCTGCCATTGATGCGGCATTGTTTGTCAGTGTCCAACCGTTATCGACATTCCACACGATGTCGCCGTTTTCGAGATCAGGGTTCTCCAGGGTTTGGATCAGCGCGTCACACTTATAGAGATCCATACCCACTTTTTTAGCCCATTCTGAGGCCCCAAAAATGTCGCGAGACTGCGCATCAAGCGCCTTGTTGTAGCGGCGTTTAAGGTCCTCACCCTCTTCTTTGAGATTGGCAAGTTTCACATCATCACCTTTTACACAACCGAGCTTTCCGCAGGTCAAGCACGCCCCCATTTTCGGACAGGGTTCGGCGGCAAAGTTGTGTACACAGATTCCAACGTGGGTCTGATGGATGACCCGGTCCTGATCATCCTCATGCAGATCTCTCACATCACTGAGGCTCAAAGGTTGATTTGTTTTGACCTTCTCCAACCGCTGAGCGGCATTGCTATGCTTCGTTTTGGGGTGATAGGCCGCAACAGTCTGGGTGCGCTCCTCGACGGTCTCATGGTTGTATACAGACCCCATAGTCGTGCGCCCTGAAAATGCGTCGATCAGCAACTGTGACAGGCCTGCTCTGTGCATCTCCGTGTTCAACTGGTGACGGAAGGCGTGCGTCCTCACCTTCACACCGTGGTAGCCATGGCGCTCAAAGATGCTGAGCACGGGGCCGCCTCCCAACTGGACCCTCATACGGTCTGCGTTGGCGGCGATCTCTACGCCGAGACCTTTTACCCTAGCGGGGTTGCCCGCCGTTTCATCTGCCAGAATGCCTGTGCGCACAGTGAACAGCGCATCACGGTACTTCACCCGCTCTTTGCCCTCGGTATAGGGTGTTGTGTACGGGAAGTGTTTAGGCAAGTATTTTTCACGCATCAGGACATTAAGTTTGCGCAGCGTAATTTCGCCCCTGTCGTTAAACTTATAACCCTGAACTCCAATCTTGCCCTTCATGTAGATTGATTTTCTCTTACCTGTGTCCCAACCCTCGCGTATCTCGTCCAATATCGCTTTAGCGGCTGGGCTGATCGCCCGTCGCTTCTCGACGCCCCTCAAAATGTGTTGTTTGAAAACCCCTCGCGGGCTGGCGTTTTTGGTGGACAATGCAAAAGCTGCACATGCTTCTGCATAGGTGAGCAGGTCATCGGCGCCCTTTTTTGGCACTCCTTCATGGGGTGGAAATTCATCGGGATGATCTTCCAGCCATGCGGCGTAGGCCCGCCCGTCATCGGTAACCGGTTTCAACAACGTAATGGCACGCTCTAAGACCGACTCCATCTCAGGTTTAACGACAGGTTTCAGCATTGGCTTGTTTATCTTTTCGGCGTACCAACGCAAGAACATGCGCCGATGGCCTTTATCATCCTCTTTGAACACCACGCAATCGCGCTCAACATCGGCCAACTCGCCAATGCGACTGGGCACACTGAGCAAAAAAGCGCTCGCCGATGTCACGACAATATCCATAGGAGTGATCAAATCGTTATTAAACACCTCCCCCAAAGCCTTTATCGCTTCGGTACTGGGAAGTTTCTGCTCACGATTCGCTTTTTGCTGCTTCAGCGTACCAACGGGTCTAACTTTGAGCGAAGAAGTCCACCGAAAATTAGTCTTGAGCAGCTGTTTGTCCTTCATCAGGGTGATGATCTTCTCAAGAGCCTTGCTGGTGACGTACGCCGTATTGCCTTTTACCCAATGGGTTTGCATGTATTCGCAGGCTCGATTACATACAGCCGCTGAAACTCTCGTCACATCCCGCGTACAGGTCAATTCGACCAGTGCGGCCTCAAGGGCCTTGACGGCATCTAACCAAGCCTTCATCGACTTCTTTGTCTGATAGACACGGCGGTACACCATCAATGCCTTGGCGAAGTCCGAGAAGGGGGGCGGCATCGTCACTTGAGTCGACCTAGTCGATGTAATCGCCGTGAAGGCACAACCCTCAAAACCGTGAGCATGCCAACTCTTGTCTTCCCAGCGAATACTCCTGTAAACCCGATCCGGAATTCCCTTTGGAAGGATTGCTTTTGCCCATTGAATAAACGCATTTAATTGTGCTTCGGCATCCAGGTGAATCTTCGGCTTAAAGTCGACGAAGTTAGTCATGCGCCACATCCCTCTGACTGGATTACTTGGCGCATGTCCCGACAATCGAGAATAACTTTGCGGCAGGCTAAAATGGCACGATCCCAGAGCACTCCCGTGGTTTTATCCATGGCAATTGCTTGCGCTCGACGACGCTCCAACCGCTCAAGTGCGGCAGCGTGATCCGCCTCCAAAAGTGGTTGGAATTTACCGCATCCGTAACAGGTAAAGGGCGCGTCCAGATGGCAGGCAGCATCGGCACCACAGACCGCAAGATCCTCAATCTGCCGATCCACTAGGTTCCCGTTCTTCGCTGAGGCACGATCCGTCACAATAGTGCCGGTAAACGCACCAACAACGATCGCGAGATGATCACTCATCTTCGCATCAATTAAATTCATCAACTCAACGGAGACCGCTCGGTACTTCCGGGCTGTACGAGTATCTTTGTGCATCAGTGCATTTGCCATCGACCACTCGTCCAGCCCTGCATTGGATAGGTCCGTGCCGAGGGTGTGTCTGAACCGATGGCCTCGACTGATTTTCAGCGGCTGATGTGTGCGGTGCGAAATCGGAAAATCAGCCATACGCTCTATGCGATAAAGCCAAAATCTTACCCCGCTTGCTCGGACATGAAACTCAGGTTTCGGCGCGTCTTCCAGTGCTTTTTGATTGGGGAGACCAATCAAAACTGGTGGGTTAAAAGATCCGACGCCCACCTCTTGTAACTTACGTCGAAAAAGAGGCACGTGTTTGATCGCCTTATCCCAATCGGCGCCGCTTGGATATTCTTGCCAGAGTCTGGCGAGGATTATCGCCTTATAGGCCTGCACGGTGTTGTAGAGGTCTTCATCCAGGCTAAACGTCTCTGCCTTTGCTCGCCAGCCCGCATCGTCGTCTCTTTGTTTCGCCCAAAAGAGCCTGATCTTGTAGCCCTCATCGGTTTTGATGAAATCATCAAAAACCAGCATGCGCAGCTGTACGCTGCGCTGCCCGTAAATCATCAGCAAGCGCAAATAGAGGTATTGCTCAGGGTCTAACTTAGCGTGGCAAAATTGCTCATGCGCCCACTGGTGTAGGGCGTCCTGCTCCGCCTGCGTAAAAGGGCCTTGCTCAGGGTCCAAGCTCAGGATGACATCCTTCTGGACACACTTTTTCCTCGGCAGCCCCTTGTACGCATCTATTAGGGATTGCCAAGGACGCTGTCTAACAGACTCACAGGTGTGCCAGAACTCCATGAAACTGGCCAGAGTAGCAAACTCCCCGGTGTTAAAGCGTTCCCGCAGTTCGGTCAGGTGATCTTCATTGAGGGGATTAAACCCTGCTTCCGCAGACCTCGACAGCACACTGGCAACGCCTGAAATAGTTGCCTGTGACACATCTGCCATGCGGTATGCCAAGGCGGCGTGTAACCAGCGTTGCCATTCGGACGCGACACAGACTATTGCGGCTTGCCAGTTAACAGCCCAATTACTTGCTCTGTCAGGCCACCACATCGGTTCAGAGGGCGTGAAAAACTTTCCACATTTAGCGAGGCGAGGCGCGCTCAACCACGCATCGAGGGTATCCTGCGTTGGCGCTTGGAGTGCACTGACGGGAATATTCACTTCGTAGCTCCTTTTCGCACTTTATCCTCAACATTTTCACGGATCGCCTTAAGCCTCCCGGAGCGCTTCTTCATCGCTTTATCTGCTTCTTCCTTCCAAAATTTCGCTCCGTATAGACCCGGCATGTGCGATTCAGGACTCCACCCGAACATCCAAGTAAGCGTCTTTTGAACTTGAGTTGTGCGGTCCTCTGGCGTGAGCGTTTCAAGCTCCTCGCGCATGCTTTCGAGCATCGTGTAGACCGAGTCATGCCTCAAAATGTGAGGGTGGATGTGAGCCAGCTCAGGCACTACTTCTCCGACTCGGGCAAAAACGCCATCCAGCGCTTTAATGCTCATCGCCTCGCCTTCATTTTTTCTATGAGAAACAAGCAAAAAAGGATGCTTTCTCGCCTGCGATGAACCTTGACGGGGCTTTGTGCGCCGATACTTCGACTCATATTCAATGATCGCGTCGTAGACTTCATCGGTCATGACCAGCATGCGTTCGTGGGTTTTAAATTGCGGGGCCACCCTACGCGGGTCCATGCTTTCATCTTCGATATTGACCACCGCGAGCTGACGATTGTGCCAGTGAATATCGCTAGTCTTAATCAAGAGCATTTCAGAACGGCGCAACCCCATATCGAGACCGAGCAACAAAATGATGAAGTTACGCAGCTTAATAGCTTCATTTGCAAATGGATTTGCGGGACTTTCCGGATGCATGACCTCCAACAATTGATCTCGTTCCCCATCTGTCAGCCCTTTCACCTCACCGATTCGCGTCTTTTTCCACCCTGGACTAGCAGCTTTAATCTTGCGGTTGAATCGCTTCCTAACATCGTCAACCGCTTCGTATCGCGTCAGGTCATCACCCAGCTTTTCGTATAAAAAAGCTAGGTAATCGCGCACTGCTTCAAGGCGCTGCTTCGCATGGACCTTACCAACCGATTTGTATGCAGTTGGATGCAAGCGCATACCCGCATACTTCTTAGCCAAGGTTTCCTTGTGGAACCCTGCGTCTGATACAAACCGAGAAATTTCGCTGTCCGTCAGGTAGTTTGACTTGGGACGCTGTTCTAGGCGGGAAATCAAATCGATGGATGAGAAAGCGAGAAAGCCCTCAAAAACGGCCAAGTG
Organism: Marinobacter sp. CP1; assembly: GCF_001266795.1. NCBI lineage: Bacteria > Pseudomonadati > Pseudomonadota > Gammaproteobacteria > Pseudomonadales > Marinobacteraceae > Marinobacter > Marinobacter sp. CP1. The sequence goes on along the minus strand of NZ_CP011929.1, from coordinate 2,938,471 downwards.
CTCAAGATACTTTTTCGTGGTTTCGAGGGCCTTGCCTGACAGTTCAAAGGTTGCGTACAGATTTGGGTAGTAGAGGGGAATGAGGTCTTGCACAAGCAGCTTTCTTCGCGCAGCATTCACCACTTGCTCGATAACTTGATGACCCATATTGTTCTTCCTTAAAACGTGACTTTTTTAAGTATAGTAACGAACAGGGACTTGCACAAGAAAAACTTAACTTTTTGTTTTTCTGCTTTGAGCGCTTATCATCTCCCTCAAAGCCTCATGATAACTGACTTAAAGGCGAAACAGATTATGTCGAAAAGTGACAAAATCGGGAAAACAGGCTCTTACGTATACACCATGAACCGGGTGGGCAAAGTAGTCCCGCCCAAGCGCGAGATTCTGAAAGACATCTCGTTAAGCTTCTTCCCCGGCGCCAAGATCGGCGTACTGGGCCTCAACGGTGCCGGTAAATCCACCCTGCTCCGCATTATGGCGGGCGTGGACCAGGATTACATCGGTGAAGCCCGCCCGCAGCCTGGCATCAACGTAGGCTACCTGCCCCAGGAGCCGGAGCTGGACGAAGACAAAACCGTCAAGGAGATCGTCGACGAGGCAGTTTCCGGCGTTCATGACGCGCTGGCCGAACTGGACCAGGTGTACGCCGCCTACGCCGAACCGGATGCGGATTTTGATGCCCTGGCCAAGAAACAGGGCGAGCTGGAAGCCTACATCCAGGCCACTGACGGCCACGATATTGAGCGCAAGATGGAAGTTGCCGCCGACGCACTGCGCCTTCCACCCTGGGATCAGAAAGTCAGCGTTCTTTCTGGTGGTGAACGCCGCCGGGCAGCCTTGTGCCGCCTGCTGCTGTCGGGCCCGGACATGCTGCTGCTGGACGAGCCCACCAACCACCTGGATGCCGAATCCGTAGCCTGGCTCGAGCGCTTCCTCCACGACTACGAAGGCACCGTGGTTGCCATCACCCACGACCGCTACTTCCTCGACAACGTCGCTGGCTGGATCCTGGAGCTGGACCGTGGCCACGGTATTCCTTTTGAAGGCAACTATAGCCAGTGGCTGGAGAACAAGGAGAAGCGCCTGGAGATGGAATCCAAGCAGGAAGCCTCTCACCAGAAAGCCATCAAACAGGAACTGGAATGGGTACGCAGCAACGCCAAGGGCCGTCAATCGAAGAGCAAGGCCCGTCTGGCCCGTTTCGAGGAGATGAGTTCCCAGGAATTCCAGAAGCGTAACGAAACCAACGAGCTTTACATTCCACCCGGACCCCGTCTGGGCAACAAGGTGATCGAAGTAGACGGCATCAGCAAGTCCTTCGGTGACCGCCTGCTCTATGAAGACGTGTCCTTCAGCGTGCCGCCCGGCGCCATCGTGGGCATTATCGGTGGTAACGGTGCCGGTAAATCCACCCTGTTCAAGATGATTGCCGGTTTCGACAAGCCGGATTCTGGCGACATCACCGTCGGCGAAACCGTGGAGCTGGCCTACGTGGACCAGATGCGTGATCTGGATGGCAGCAAAACCGTCTGGGAGGAACTCTCGGACGGCAACGACATCATCAAGGTCGGCAACTACGAGACCCCTTCCCGGGCCTACGTTGGCCGCTTCAACTTCAAGGGCAGCGACCAGCAGAAACGGGTTGGCGACCTGTCCGGCGGTGAGCGTAACCGTCTGCACCTGGCCAAACTGCTGAAACAGGGCGGCAACGTGCTGCTGCTGGATGAGCCGACCAACGATCTCGACGTGGAAACCCTTCGCGCCCTGGAAGAAGCCCTGCTGAATTTCCCGGGCTCTGCGCTGGTTATCTCGCACGACCGTTGGTTCCTCGACCGTGTGGCCAGCCACATCCTGGCGTTCGAGGATGATGGCGAGGTGGTGTACTTCGAAGGCAACTTCACCGAGTACGACGAAGACTTCAAGAAGCGTAAGGGCGATTCAGCCATGCAGCCCAAGCGTATGAAGTACAAAAGACTCGCGTAAGAGCCTTTGTCGGATTACGGCCCTGAGGGCCTAATCCGTATATGGTCTCCTCCCCGTTTGCAAGGTCTCAGCACTCAATGTCAGGGACAGGTTTGCGCCCGTATATCCGGCCTGTTTGATGAGGCGGCTTTGTCGCCTCTGGCCTTGATGGAAGATCCGCGCCTGCCGTCCTTATCGACCTAACGGCCTCTGGGGCCCTTGGATTAGTCAGGTTTTCGGCAGGCCGGTCTGACCTGTTATGCCATCGATTGCTGTGACCCTCGCAACCTGCGGGAAGGGTAACCGCTTTACTTTCCGACGTCGCGTCGGTGATTTAGCTCAGTCAATCCCTGACTTATTCATACCGCCAGCCGTTGCTCCGATGGCTGGTAGTGCTCGCCTCGGGCGATAATCACCCAGGCAATGCGAACCAACTTGTTGGCCAATGCGACGGTTGCCTTGTTGAACCCTCGCTCTGCCTTGAGTCGCTGGATCCATCGGCTGAGGCGGTCCATTTTCCCGTCCGCACGGGCAACCACCGCTCTCGCCCCGTGAACCAGTTGGGCGCGTACGTACGGGTCGCCTCGCTTGCTGATTCCCAGTAAGACGTCTTTGCCCCCGGTGCTGTTCTGACGGGGGATCAGGCCCAGCGCTGCGCCAGCGTCTCGGCCTCGCCGGAATTGGCGGCCATCACCCATCCAGCCCTTCAGCAGACTGGCGACGACTTCACCAACGCCCGGTATCGCTTGCAGGCGCCGACAGGTCTCATCCTGTCTCGATCTCTGCTTTACTTGTTGGTCGTACCAGGCCAGTTCCTGCTCTACTTCCAGAAAACGCTGATACTGGCGGTGCAACAACTGCCGGGCCCGCTCGCTCAACCCGTTGTCAGCGTCTTCCAGTGCCAGTGGCAGCTCCCGGCGCAGCGCCGCTATTCCCTGGGGCATGATCACACCGTACTCGGCCAGCAATCCTCGAAGCTGATTGCTGATTCGTACCCGATCCTTGCTCACGCCCTGGCGCAGCTTGTGCAGCATCTGATCATCCTGCTGCTCGACCTCTTTGATCGGCACCGGGCGAATTCGCCCATGTTCACTGGCCTCCGCAATGGCCTGAGCATCGTTGTAATCGTTTTTCTGACCTCGAAGATAGCCCTTCACATGTTGAGGCGGTAACAACTCAACCTGATGCCCTAACGCTCGTATCTGGCGAGCCCAATAGTGCGAGCTCCCACACGCCTCAAGAGCGACTGTGCAAGGCTCCAAACGCACCAGCTGCTCCAGCAACTGCTTGCGGCGCACTTTGCGCTTCCACCCGCTGTGACCTTTAGGGCCCAGCCCAAAAAGGACAAACGTGTTCTTTGCGAGATCAATGCCAACCGTTGTAACCTTACTCATGGTCTCCTCCCACTCGTTTCTGATAGGAAAATTCTCCTTCCCTATCCTGGCGCATTGCGACGCCGATTAGGAGGGGAGGAGACCATCTCATCGACCTACTAGGATCAGAACCACACCGTAGGTCGGATTAGGCGCAGCCGTAATCCGACAATTAATCAGGCAAGTACCCTTCATGGCCAAATCCAAAACCGCCTACGTCTGCACTGAATGCGGTGCAGACTATTCCAAATGGCAGGGCCAGTGCACCGCCTGCCAGGCCTGGAACACCATCAGTGAAGTCCGCGGCGTCAGTAGCAACAGCAAAGGCGCCCGCGGTGCCCGCTTTGAGGGATTTGCCGGCAGCTTGTCCGAGGTCCAGAGCCTGGATGACGTCAGCCTCGCCGAGCAGCCCCGCATCAGCTCCGGCATGCAGGAGTTCGATCGGGTTCTGGGCGGAGGTCTCGTCGAGGGCTCGGCTGTTCTGATGGGAGGCCATCCGGGCGCCGGCAAGAGCACCCTTCTTCTCCAGGCGGTCTGCCATCTGGCTGCAAGCGTCCCCGCTCTGTACGTCACCGGTGAGGAATCCCTGCAGCAGGTGGCCATGCGCGCCAAACGGCTGGGCCTTCCGACCAAAGACCTGAAGATGCTGTCCGAAACCAGTGTCGAACGGGTCATGCAGGTAGCCGAGGCCGAAAAACCCCGAATTCTGGTGGTAGACAGTATTCAGGTGATGCACATGGCGGACATCGAGTCCGCCCCTGGCAGTGTCTCCCAGGTACGCGAAAGCGCCGCCTACCTGACACGCTTCGCCAAGCAGACCGGCACCATCCTGTTCCTGGTCGGCCACGTCACCAAAGACGGTAGTCTGGCCGGCCCGAAGGTCCTGGAACACATGATTGACTGCTCGATCCTGCTGGAAGGCTCCAGCGACAGCCGTTATCGAACCCTGCGTGGCATCAAGAACCGGTTCGGTGCGGTGAACGAGCTGGGCGTATTCGCCATGCTGGAACAAGGGCTGAAGGAAGTGAAGAACCCCAGCGCGATCTTCCTGAACCGCGGAGAAGACGCGGCCCCGGGAAGCGTGGTGATGGTCGTCTGGGAAGGCACCCGCCCCATGCTGGTGGAAATCCAGGCCCTTGTGGATATGGCTCAGGGCGGCTACCCCAGACGAGTCGCGGTGGGCCTCGATCAGAACCGGCTGGCCATGCTCCTTGCCGTATTGCACCGCCATGGCGGCATGCACGTATCCGACCAGGACGTGTTCGTGAACGTGGTTGGTGGTGTAAAGGTCAACGAAACCAGCGCCGACCTCGCGCTGCTGGCCGCCATTGTCTCCTCCTTCCGCGACCGAGCCCTACCCCAGGACCTGGTGATCTTCGGCGAAGTCGGCCTCTCCGGGGAAATCCGCCCGGTGCCCAGTGGCCAGGAGCGCATCTACGAAGCCGCCAAACACGGCTTCACGCGGGCTCTGGTACCGAAATCCAATGCCCCGCGCAAGGCCATCGACGGCATGAAGGTGATTCCCGTTACCAAACTGAGTGATGCTCTTACTGCTCTGGAAGACCTTTAAGCCTGCCATCTTCGGAGTGAACGGTCAGGTTGACTTCGGAGCTTCCAAAAACCGCTACAAGCACATCCCTGTGCGCTTGTCCTCGGCCATCCTTGGCCTCCGACATTTTTGAAAGCTCCGAAGTCAACCTGACCTGCAGGCAGCGGTGCCAAAGTCCGGCTGCAAAAGCTCTAATCAATGAGGTGGGCAAACTCTCTTTCCAGCAACGCCTGATCTCCGAGGTTAAGTTCCACTAGGCGTTTTAAGTGGGTAGCACTATCGAGATCTATGTACTGGCATTTGAAACCCAGCCGGTGCGGCTCCACGTGCCTAAGCTCTACCGCCATAACAATACCTGCCTCATGATCATTCAGATGAATAATCACTTCGCAGGGCTGCTTTAAGGGGACCTGCCAACCCTCCGGCCGCTTCACCAGAACACCTTTCAGCGAAATATCCAGCACCTCCGTCGTCCAGACGGATTCCTGGCAGTGGAGCTCACACGGCGCATCAAACTCGATCCGGTGGAACCGGCGCTTTTCTGGGGTCTTGGTGGGCAAGTGGTTACTCCTGTTTACCGGTCTTGTTTTACCTGACTATAGACCGGACAGAAGATCGCTTCCAGAGGAGTTTTTGAGCAGATATATCTCTGCAGAACAAACAAGGCTGCTGTAGGGCCCTTTCCAAAAATGTCGGAGGCCATGGAAGGCCGGAGACAAGCCACATGGACGTGCTCGTAGCGGTTTTTGGAAAGGGCCCTACAGCAGGCTAGCCCGCATATTCACAGGCTAGGAGACGCAAAAATCCAAGTCTTAGCGGTGATACTCTGGGCTCAGCTCGACCACAGCTTCAATGAACGCCTTTGCATGCTCCGGATCGACATCCGGCGTAATCCCGTGACCAAGGTTAAATATGTGCCCATTGCCGGAACCGAAGCGCTTGAGGATATCAGCCACTTCCTGCCGGATCCGCTCAGGCGGTGCATACAGCATCGCCGGATCCATGTTGCCCTGAAGGGCCACTCGATCACCAATCCGGGCCCGGGCATTACCGATATCGGTAGTCCAGTCCAGACCAACGGCATCCGCACCGGAATCGGCAATGGATTCCAGCCACTGACCGCCATTCTTGGTAAACAGGATCACTGGCACCCGGCGACCATCGCTCTCGCGAATCAGGCCGTCAACGATCTTCCTCATGTAGCGGAGCGAGAACTCTTCGTACGCCCAGCTGCTCAAAACGCCTCCCCAGGTATCGAAAATCTGTACAGCCTGGGCACCGGCCTTGATCTGGCCGTTGAGGTAGTCAATGACCGCGTCCGCCAGATGATCCAGCAAGCGGTGCATAACCTCTGGCTGGCCATACATGAGCTTCTTGGCCTCCCGGAAATCCTTGGAAGAGCCCCCTTCAATCATATAGGTGGCGAGGGTCCACGGGCTGCCGGAGAAGCCGATCAGGGGAACACTGCCATTCAGCGCACCGCGGATGGTGGAGACCGCGTTCATGACGTAATCCAGGTCCACCTCAGCGTTGATCTTCGGCAGAGCGGCAACATCGGCTTCGGAGCGGATCGTGTTCCGGAATTTCGGGCCCTCGCCGGTTTCGAAGTACAGGCCGAGACCCAGAGCATCCGGAATGGTCAGGATGTCTGAGAACAGGATGGCCGCATCCAGCGGGAAACGCTCCAGGGGCTGTAGCGTCACTTCACAGGCCAGCGGCGTGTTCTTGCACAAGCTGAGAAAATCCCCGGCCTTCGCCCTTGTCGCACGGTATTCCGGCAGGTAACGCCCCGCCTGTCGCATCATCCAGACCGGTGTGCGGTCCACGGGCTGGCGCATCAGGGCGCGCAGGAAACGATCATTCTTCAGCTCGGTCATAGGAAATCCAGCGTGTTCTGTACAAAGGGGAAAATTGGATGGAGGCCATAATACCCGGTTTGCGGGAATAAAAAAGGGCGGCTTTCCCTTAGGAAACCGCCCTTCTGATCAGGATCAACCGTGCAATCAGATATCCAGGTAATCCATGATGCCTTCGGCAGCCTGACGGCCTTCCCAGATAGCGGTTACGACCAGATCGGAACCACGGACCATGTCCCCGCCCGCAAAGATCTTCTCGTTGCTGGTCTGGAACATGAATTCTGCGCCTTCCGGAGCAGTTACCCGGCCCGAATCGTCGGTATTCACCTTCAGCTCATCGAACCAGTCGGCCGGGCTCGGACGGAAACCGAAGGCGACCAGAACCGCGTCCGCAGGAATAACCTCCTCGCTACCCGGGACCACTTCCGGACGGCGACGACCATTTTCGTCGGGATCGCCCAGACGGGTCTGAACCACCTTCACACCCTCAACCCGGTCTTCACCAATAATGGCGATGGGCTGACGATTGAAGAAGAACTTAACGCCCTCTTCCTTGGCGTTGGCCACTTCCCGGCGAGAACCCGGCATGTTGGCTTCATCCCGGCGGTAGGCACAGGTGACGCTCTCGGCCTGCTGACGGATCGAGGTGCGGTTGCAGTCCATGGCCGTATCGCCGCCACCCAGGACAACAACCCGCTTGCCTTTCATGTCGATGAAGTCTGCTTCGTCTTTCTCGAAGCCGAGACGACGGTTGACGTTCGAAACGAGGAACGGCAGTGCATCGTACACGCCCGGCAGGTTCTCACCCGGGAAACCTCCCTTCATGTAGGTGTAGGTGCCCATGCCCATGAAAACGGCATCGTACTCGTCAATGATCTCCTGCAACTGAACGTCCTTGCCCACCTCGGTAGACAGGCGGAATTCCACGCCCATCTCCTCGAACACCTTGCGGCGGCGGGTCATAACGGATTTTTCCAGCTTGAACTCGGGAATGCCGAAGGTCAGCAGACCACCGATTTCCGGATAGATATCGAATACAACCGGCTTGACGCCATTGCGAACCAGAACGTCCGCGCAGCCCAGACCCGCAGGCCCAGCGCCGATGACGGCAACCTTCTTGTCTGTCCACTTCACGGCGGACATATCCGGTTTCCAGCCCAGGGCAAAGGCGGTATCGGTAATGTACTTCTCGACAGACCCGATGGTAACCGCGCCGTACCCGTCGTTCAGGGTGCAGGCACCTTCACACAGGCGATCCTGCGGACAAACGCGGCCGCAAACTTCAGGCAGGGAGTTGGTCTGGTGACACAACTCGACGGCCCGCATGATATTGCCTTCGGACACCAGCTTGAGCCAGTTCGGAATATAGTTGTGAACCGGGCACTTCCACTCGCAATAGGGGTTACCACACTCAAGACAGCGATGGGACTGGGACGCCGCGTTATCTGCTGTGAAGGGGTGGTAAATTTCACCAAACTCTTTCTTCCGCTTCTTGGCCGGGACCTTTTTCGGGTCGACACGTCCAACCTCGACAAACTGGAAGTCATTACTCAGTCGTTCTTTCATCTGGATGCTCTCATCAACTCGATTTCGACAAGGGCGGCAGCCAGGCTGCTCGCCCCAAACCCTCTCAGCCTCTTATTCCGGACGCGCCCGGGTGCTGGCCAGCAGACTGCGCAGATTCGCAGCCTTGGGTTTCACCAGCCAGAAGCGGCCAATGTAGTCGTCGAAATTCTCAAGAATGTGCTCTGCCCACTCACTGCCGGTTTCCGAGATATGCTCCCGGATTACACCACGCAGGTGATTGCGGTAGGACTCCATGTCCTCGCTGGAAATCCGCTGAATTTCCACCAGCTCGTGGTTGTATTTGTCCACGAACGTGTTGTTGATATCCATGACGTAAGCAAAGCCACCGGTCATACCAGCACCGAAGTTGTGGCCAGTAGAGCCCAGCACCGTCACCAGACCACCGGTCATGTATTCACAGCAATGGTCTCCGGCGCCTTCCACAACGGCATGGGCACCGGAATTACGAACTGCAAATCGCTCACCCGCGGTTCCGGCAGCAAAGAGTTTGCCGCCGGTTGCGCCGTAGAGACAGGTATTGCCGACGATAGAGGTTTCCTGGGTCTTGAACGCGCTGCCGCGGGGCGGCTTCACAACCAGCTTGCCACCGGTCATGCCCTTACCGACGTAGTCGTTGGCGTCCCCTTCAAGGATCAGGTTGAGACCACCCACGTTCCAGACACCAAAACTCTGGCCAGCGGTACCGGTCAGGTCCAGGGTGATCGGTGCATCCACCATACCCTGGTTACCATGGATCTGGGCGATTTCGCCAGAGAGGCGGGCGCCAATAGAGCGATCACAGTTGGTGACTCGATAGGACCACGCGCCTCCACTCTTCTCTTTGATCGCCGCAGCGGTATCCTGAACCATCTGTTCCGCGAGCCTGCCCTCATCAAACGGGTGATTCCGTTCGACCTGACAGGTCTGCGGCTTGTCTGCAGGAATATGGTCGTTAGACAGCAGGCGACTCAGATCCAGTTTCTTCTGACGTTCGGTATCACCGGGCAGGCGCTCCAGCAGGTCAACGCGACCCACAAGCTCTTCCAGGGTACGCACGCCCAGCTTGGCCATCCACTCCCGGGTCTCTTCGGCCACGAAGCGGAAGAAATTCATCGCCATTTCCACCGTGCCCTTGAAGTGCTCTTCACGGAGGTGGTCGTTCTGTGTAGCCACACCGGTCGCGCAGTTATTCAGGTGACAGATACGCAGGTATTTACAACCCAGCGCAACCATCGGGGTGGTACCAAAACCGAAGCTCTCGGCACCAAGGATCGCGCCCTTTACCACGTCCAGACCTGTTTTCAGGCCGCCATCAGTCTGCAGGCGAATCTTGCCACGCAGGTCATTGGCTCGCAGCGCCTGCTGGGTTTCGGTAAGCCCCAGCTCCCAGGGAGAACCGGCGTAGCGGATCGACGTCAGCGGGCTCGCCGCTGTACCGCCATCGTACCCGGACACCGTGATCAGGTCGGCGTACGCCTTAGCCACACCTGCGGCAATCGTACCGACGCCGGGCTCAGAGACCAGCTTCACAGACACCAGAGCCTGCGGATTGACCTGTTTGAGGTCGAAAATCAGCTGGGCCAGATCCTCGATGGAATAGATATCGTGATGCGGCGGCGGTGAAATCAGCGTTACGCCCGGGACCGAATAACGCAGGCGGGCGATCAGTTCATTGACCTTGCCACCGGGCAACTGGCCGCCTTCGCCCGGCTTGGCACCTTGGGCCACCTTGATCTGCATGACATCCGCACTACGCAGATATTCGGCTGTAACGCCAAAACGTCCGGACGCGATCTGTTTGATTTTCGAGCGTTTTTCAGTGCCATAGCGAGCGGGATCTTCACCGCCCTCGCCCGAATTAGACCGGCTGCCCAGGGTATTCATGGCCACCGCCAAGGCTTCGTGGGCCTCGGGTGACAGGGCACCAAGTGACATACCGGCCGAATCAAAGCGGGGGAAGATGTTTTCAACCGGCTCTACTTCCGAAATATCAATCGGCTTGATGTCTTTCCGGAAGACAAGAAGGTCACGGAGCGTCGCAACCGGACGCTCGTTAACCAGACCCGCGTATTCCTTGTAGTGGCCATAGTCGCCGCTGGTCACCGCCTCCTGGAGCTTACCGACCACATCCGGGTTAAAGGCATGATACTCCTGGCCATGGACGTACTTCAGAAGACCGCCCTGAATGATGGGCTTGCGCGGCTTCCAGGCCACGGACGCCAATTGCTCCTGGTCCTGCTGGAAATCGTAGAACCCGGCACCCTGGATTCGGCTGGGCACACCCTTGAAGCACAGGTCAACGACATCATCGGCCAGACCGACCGCCTCAAACAGCTGGGCGCCACGATAGGAAGTGATGGTGGAAATTCCCATCTTCGACAGTATCTTCAGCAACCCTTTGTTGATGCCCTTCCGGTAGTTATTCTTGGCATCAATCGGATCCATCAGCAGTTCGCCGGTACGGATCAGGTCGTTCAGAACCTGGTAAGCCAGGTACGGATAGACCGCTGTTGCACCAAAACCGAAGAGCACGGCGAAATGATGGGGATCGCGAGCCCAACCGGTTTCAACAACGATGTTGGAATCGCAACGCAGTCCTTTCTTGACCAGATGGTGGTGGACCGCACCGGTTGCCATCAGGGCATTGACCGGCAGTTCACCTTCCTTCAAATCTTTGTCGGTGAGGATCAGCAGCACCTTACCATCCCGGACGGCCTGTTCCGCTTCCTCACAAACCTGGCGAATCGCCTGCTCCAATCCCTGTTCCGGGCGGTAGCTCATGGAAATACGCGCGACCTCGAAACCCGGGCGCTCATTGTTGGCAATCTTGAGGAACTTGGCAGGCGACAGAACCGGTGTCGTCAGAATAATGCGGTCTGCGTGATCGGCGGTTTCCTCGAATACGTTGCGCTCGGCACCCAGACAGGTCTCCAGGGACATGACAATCGACTCACGCAGAGGGTCAATCGCCGGGTTGGTCACCTGGGCGAACTTCTGCCGGAAGTAGTCCGCCACGTGGCGTACCTTGCTCGAGAGCACGGCCATTGGGGTATCGTCGCCCATGGATCCAACCGCTTCCTGGCCGTTCTCCGCAAGCGGACGCAATACCTGGTCACGCTCTTCGAAGGAGACCATGAACATCTTCTGGTGCACCAGAAGCTCGTCGGAATCCATCAGCCTGAAATCCGGGGTGTCCTGATTCAGAGTGGTCTCGACGCGGAGAGCGTTTTCCCGCAGCCAGCGCTTGTAAGGCTGAGCGGTCTTGAGACGCTGATCAATGTCCTTGGTGTGCAGGACTTCACCGGACTCTGTGTCGATCGCCAGCATCTGACCCGGTCCGACACGGCCTTTGGCTACCACATCGTCCGGCTGATAACCGTAAGTTCCGATCTCTGAGGCCAGCGTGATGAAATCATCCTTGGTGATGACCCACCGGGCCGGGCGCAGACCATTCCGGTCGAGCATACAGACGGCATAGCGGCCGTCCGACATGACCAGACCGGCAGGACCATCCCAAGGCTCCATGTGCATGGAGTTGTACTCGTAAAACGCACGCAGCTCTGAATCCATGCTGTCGACATTCTGCCAGGCTGGCGGAATCATCATGCGGACCGCGCGGAACAGGTCAACACCGCCGGCAAGCAGCACTTCCAGCATGTTGTCCATGCTTGAGGAGTCAGAACCGGTGAGGTTCACCAGAGGCTGCAGGGTCTGCAGATCTGGCAATTCCGGAGAGCTGAACTTGGCGGCCCGGGCGATGGCCCAGTTACGGTTGCCGTCGATGGTGTTGATCTCACCGTTGTGAGCCAGATACCGGAACGGCTGGGCCAGCGGCCAGCGTGGCATGGTGTTGGTGGAGAACCGCTGATGGAAAACACAGATGGCGGTCTCGAGATCGGGGTCACCCAGATCCTTGTAGAAGTTGGCCAGATCTGCCGGCATCATCAGGCCTTTATAGGCCAGGGTGCGGTGTGACAGGCTACAGATGTAGAACTCGGGATCGTCGGCCATATCGCTTTCGGCGTGGCGACGGCCCACGAACAGACTGATCGCAAAATCACGCTCCGCCTTGCCACCAGGCACCACGAAGACCTGCTCGATACGGGGCAGGCAATCAAGCGCCATAGGACCGAGACAGCTGTCATCGACCGGCACTTCGCGCCAGCCGAGAATCTCCAGGCCCTGCTCGGTCAACCGTTTCTCGATGGCCGCACGACCAGCCGAAGCCTTGGCTTCGTCGGGGTTCAGGAAGACCTGGCCGACAGCAAAAAGATCACCCGGCTCCTTACCAAACGCTGCCTTGGCGGCTTTTTTCAGAAAGCCATCCGGGCTCTGGATCAGAAGGCCACAACCATCGCCGGTCTTTCCGTCTGCAGCGATACCACCTCGGTGGGTCATGCAGGTCAGAGACTCGATGGCAGTTTGCAACAACTTGTGGCTGGCCTCGCCCTTCATGTGGGCAATCAGACCGAATCCGCAGTTGTCCCTGAATTCATCGGGATGATACAAACCTGTCATCATAAGCGTTCTCTCGCGTAGAAATGCTTTTCAATCAAAGAGTTAATTGGCGCACAGCCAAACAACCACCCTTCGACACTGAAAATGGGGGCTGGCTATTTTACACACGTAGAAATACGTACTCAAATCGGCGTGACGTTATTGTGGGAAGCCGAAACCGGGATTACCAGTCGACAAGGTTATGGAACAACGAGTTAGCGCCGAAACAGCGGCGCTATAAATTGTCGACCGGACGCACCCAGGGTGACCTGGAAGCCAGCTCCTCTGGCAAGCCAGCTGCCGCGGCATTTGCCGCCTCCCGGGTAGGAAACTCCCCATAGAATACCATAAACCAGGGCTGGCCTTGCCTTTCCCCGCGGGTGTAGACCAGATCACCAAGCTGTGAATAGCGGGAAATAACATTCAGAGCGGTCTGTTCGAGATTGCCGGCCACCAGTTGAATGGTCCAGCCTCCACGCGCCCGAACCTGATCAATCGCCGAAAAATACGCCGGGTTTGCTGGAGTGAAGCTCGGCTCTGGCTCTGGCTCTGGCTCTGGCTCTGGCTCTGGCTCTGGCTCTGGCTCTGGCTCTGGCTCTGGCTCTGGCTCTGGCTCTGGCTCTGGCTCTGGCTCTGGCTCTGGCTCTGGCTCTGGCTCTGGCTCTGGCTCTGGCTGGTCAGCTTCCGGCTCGGTTACCGGCTCTGTCAATACCGTTTCAGGCTCCACGGCAGGCTGGTCCTGCGACGGCTCTTCCGGGGATGGCACTGAATTCTCTGTTTCAGGCCCAATGGTTATACTCTTTCTCACCGGCTCCGGTGCTTTTACAGTCTCGCCGGCCACGGATTCATCATACTGGCGCGACACAAACCACCAGGAGCCCGCAAGGAGCACAAGGGCCAGCCCGGGCAAAAGGAACCGCTTCCACGGAACGTGCTTCGGGCGATCGACACTCGGCGAGGCCACAATGTCCAGCCAAACGCCCGGAGTCACACGCTTGAGTCGCGCAAAGCTACCCTGGCTCAGGGCGTGAATTTTGGAGACCCGGGCCGGACTCAGAAGTTCCCCTGCCTTGCCGCCGGCAGCGTGAACCCGTGGTTCCAGATAGGCAACGATTTCATCCCTGGTGAGAGGCCGCAGATGTATCTGGTGGACACTTGTGCTCGCATCATCCAGGCCCATCGACTGGACCAGGCTATCCGTTCCGGCAAACACCGGAACGGCAGAAGAGCCACGCTCTGAAGCCAGATAGGCGGACAGGATAAGCCTTAGCAACTCCGTCGGCGCCCGGTCGGCATCGTCAATCAAAAGGACCATACGCTGGCCCTTTCGGACCCGCGATTCAGACCACTTGAAAAAGCCATAAACCAGGTCTCGGGGGCTGTCTTCCGGGCCGAGATTTGAGCGGGAAACCGCTTTCAGGTCCCGGGCAAGGGCCTGGACGCTGGTCAGCGCTGCCGCCGGTATACGGTGAAAGTCGAGTCTGGATGATTCGCTGCGGACCAGCTCCGCCAGTATTCGGGTTTTGCCCGAGCCAGCAGCTCCGGTCAATAACAGAGCCATATCACCGAAGCCGCATAGATGGCGCAACGCTTCCAGAGCGTGATGACGCATGGCATCCGGAAAGAACGGCGTCTCCATTTCCAGCGGGTTGGCACGGAGGCTGTAGCGCTGCTGCAACCTGGGGAACAGGCCTCCGCCATCAAGACTGTTCAAGCTTTCTTCAGTCACGGGTCTTCCTTGTCTTCTGGTCCGCTACCAAATCATTGATGCCTTCGGGCCGTCATCATGTCGAGCTGCAAAAACGTGCAAAGGTGAGAGCAAGGTTTTCAGGACTCGCTTCGGCTGTGACCACGGCGTCTCCAACCGACCGAAGCAGGACCAGCCTCAAAAGGCCATCCACGTTCTTCTTGTCGACAGCCATCAGCCCCATAAAGTCATCGGCCGTCATTGCAACCGGGGGCTTATCCGGTAAACCGGCCCGGAGGATCAGTCGGTTAATACGATCACAATCGTCACGGCTGATCATCCCTTCAAGCGCGGACAATTCGGCGGCCATCAGCATACCGGTGCCCACTGCTTCCCCGTGCAGCCAGTTGCCATAACCGGCATAGGTTTCGATCGCGTGGCCGAAGGTGTGACCAAGATTCAGGATCGCCCTGAGGCCACCTTCGCGCTCGTCAAGTGCAACAATTTCGGCCTTGCAAGCGCAGGACCTGAAGATGGCCTCTGCCAGCGCCTCCGGATCAAGACTGACCAATGCATCCATGCGCTCTTCAAGCCAGCCAAGAAAGCCCTGATCCCGGATCAGCCCATATTTGATAACTTCCGCCAGCCCCGCTGACACCTCTCTGGCGGGCAAAGTCTGTAGACTTGCCGTGTCTATCAACACCGCTTGCGGCTGATGGAAAGCCCCAACCATGTTCTTGCCAAGCGGGTGATTAATGCCAGTTTTGCCACCGACAGAAGAGTCGACCTGGGAAAGCAGCGTCGTTGGAATCTGGATGAACGGTACACCACGTTGATAACAGGCTGCTGCAAAACCAGCCATATCCCCGACCACACCTCCACCGAGGGCAACCAGAAGGGTTTTTCGGGTGTGGCGATGTTCAAGGAGACCGTCAAAGATGCTGTTAAGAGTCTGCCAATCCTTGAACCTCTCGCCATCCGGAAGTACGACGGTATCAACCCGCTTCCCCGGAAAGCTGGCTTTCGCCCGCTCAAGATAGAGTGGTGCCACAGTCTCATTGGTAACGATCATGACCTGCGCCCCGGAAACAAAAGCTGACAGATCCTGAGTGCCGAGAAGCCCCTCACCGATAAATATGGGGTAGCTGCGTTCACCGAGCTCTACCGAGAGCTCCCGATACCGATTAGACATGGTTGCGACCTTCCTTACGTATCTGCCTTTTGTGACGCGGCGTTTTCGGGTTCAGCCGATTGACCAGCTGACGCACCACCAGCCGGGGACTCTTTCTGTCCGTGAACATGATGATGTCCGCGAGACCTGAATACAGCGGATCGCGGATTGAGAAAAGTTTCCGCAAGACCGCCTCAGGGTCGTCGTTCTGTAGCAAAGGCCGATTGCGGTCCTTGCGTGTACGCTCTACCTGCTGCTCTATGGATGTTTTCAGATAGATGACCGTTGCATCTCTCTTGAGAATCGGGTGGTTTTCCTGGCGCATCACAGCTCCGCCACCAGTAGCCAGCACGGTTCGGTCCTCGTGGGACAGCTCGTCCAGCATGGCTGTTTCCCGCAAACGGAATCCATCCTCGCCCTCAACATCAAAAATCCACGGAATGTTAGCCCCGCACCGCTCTTCAATGATTCGATCAGAATCAAGAAAACGATAGCCGAGCTCTTTGGCGAGCATCCGGCCAATCGTGCTTTTACCTGCTCCCATGGGGCCAACCAGGACAACGCGTTTCGGCAAAGACATAACTTCCGCTCAGTTTTGTTCAGGCGGGTGAGAATATCACAGGGCCCGTGCTTGCATAAGTTCAGGACCCGTATCGGGCCAATTTCGGACACAAAAAAGCCGCCGGTTTCAAGCGGCGGCTTTTTTACTGCACAGATTAACGAAGCAGATCGTTCTTGATGATCTTCGGCGTAATGAAGATCAACAGCTCGCTGCGCTCGTCAATGTGTTCGGTGCGCTTGAAGATACGCCCCAGGTAAGGGATATCGCCCAGGAATGGGGTCTTGGTGGTCTGGGTCGCCACTTCCGACTGGAAGATACCGCCAAGAACCACTGTCTCGCCATTGCCGACCAGAACCTGTGTGGTGACTTCATTGGTGTTGATGGACGGGATACCTGCAGTTACCTCGCCTCGGGAGTCCTGATTGACCACCAGGTCCATGATGATCTTGTCATCTGGTGTAATCTGCGGCGTGACCACGAGCGAGAGCACGGCTTCCTTGAATGAAACAGACGTCGCACCGCTTGAGGACGCTTTCTGATAAGGGATCTCCTCACCAGACTTGATCGACGCCGTCTGGCGATCGGCAGTTACAACGCGTGGCTGGGAGACCACTTCAGCCTGACCATCGCTCTCAAGGGCCGAGAGTTCAAGATCCACCAGGAAGTCGTCGCTGCCCCAACCGATTGCGAAGGAGGACGCTCCGTCACCACTCACTCCCAGATCTACCGCAAGTGCGCCGGGGAAAGACGTCTGGAAAGATCCCGGAGTCGCGGCGGAATCACGGGCATCTTGCACGCCATCAAGACCACCGCCGACCGAAAAGATGTTGTCTCCGCTAATGTCATATGCTGCGCCACCCCAGCGAACACCAAGGTTCTCAGCTACGTTGGTCTGGGCACGCACAATCCGGGCCTCAATAGAGACCTGCCGTACCGGCACATCCCATGTAGAGACCAGGCGGCGGATTTCATCAAGCTTTTCTGCAGTCTCACGAACACTGATGGTGTTGGTGCGGACATCCGAGGAAACGAAACCGCGATCAGAGATCAGTTCTTCGTCCTCTTGAATCAACCCAACGATATCGGCTGCCTTTGCGTAATTTACCTGAATAATATCCAGGCGAACCGGTGCCAATTCGGCGATCTGCTTGTTGGTCTCGAGCTCCAGCTTCTCCCTAGCTGCAATTTCATCGGCAGGGGCTACCAGCAACACATTACCGATCTGACGCTTATCAAGACCTTTGGTCTTCAGGATCAGATCAAGCGCCTGATCCCAGGGTACATTCTGAAGTCGCAGAGTGATGCTGCCACCTACGGTGTCACTGGCCACCAGATTCAGTCCAGTGAAGTCGGCGATCAACTGGAGCACCGAGCGCACTTCGATATCCTGGAAATTCAGGGACAGCTTGTCGCCGGTATAAGGGAACTTCTCTTCCCGGCGGGATTCCGCTTCTTCCTGACTCAGCTCCTCGACACTGACGGTAAACTGAGTGCCAGACTGGTAA
This sequence comes from Marinobacter sp. CP1, assembly GCF_001266795.1. Classification (NCBI taxonomy): domain Bacteria; kingdom Pseudomonadati; phylum Pseudomonadota; class Gammaproteobacteria; order Pseudomonadales; family Marinobacteraceae; genus Marinobacter; species Marinobacter sp. CP1. The sequence continues at coordinate 2,920,743 of NZ_CP011929.1, read as the reverse complement.
GCGATGTAGTCGTAGTTGCCCTGGGGGCTGATCTCAACAACGGCATTGCCATCTTCCACAAAGGTGTCAATGCGAGTAACCGGCGTGGCGAAATCCGTCACGTCGAGCCGGCGCCGCAGATCTGCAGGCACCGCAATACCATTCATCGTAAGACGAATTTTGCCGGAACGCTCTGTCAGGTCGACTGGCGTGCTGGAGCTGCCAAGATCCACAAGCACACGTCCTTCGCCGTCTTTGCCACGACGGAAATCGACGCCGGCAAGAGTATTAGATGGTGCCGCGTTGGTTGTTCCACTGCTCTGTGAAGAGGAGGTTGAGGCGCTGGCAACAACTCCCTCAGACTGCCCACCAATCGTCATGACCAGGGAGTTACCAGAACGAACTGTGTCATAGGGCACCAGCTCGACAAGGTTGAAAATCAACCGTGTTCGATCCTTGGTTTCGACCACGGTCATGCTCTGGGCATTACCCGACCCCAGAGGCACGCTTCGGCTATCAAGACCACTGGTCGTATCCCGAAGATCCACCGCGATCCGAGCGGGGCGCTCAATGGTGTAACCGGAGGGTTCCGGTGGCGCCCCATCAAATTGCAGTGTCACCTCAAGCCGCTCGCCCGGTAGCGACGAAAACGACACGTCTTCCAGCGTGACCGCGTTGGCCAGGCCGGATAACAACCCAAAAGCAATCACGCTGACGTATACATTGAGTTTTCTGAACATCGCTAGCCTCGACCCTAAACTTTTTTGTACGTGCATGTTTCTTTCAACTTTCATCCAGCCGCTCCTTAGCCTGCGCCCTCTTCCAGGGTCAGGGAGCGAGGACGCTCTACCCAGCCACCCCGGCCATTGGGAACGATTTCAATGAGCTCGATACGGGTTTCACTAACGCCCACAATGCGACCGTAGTTCTGCCCCATGTAATTTCCCGTGCGGACTCGATGGATCCCGCCGGTATCGTCTTCAATCAGAGCAAACAGATTACCCGATGCACCCTGAAGCGTGCCGACCATTTGAAGTGCTTTCAGGTCAAAATTCTCGAGAACCTCTCTGGGACGATCCAGATCCGGCTCCACATCACTGATCGGCTGTTCGTCCACCATAGTGAGCTGGACATCAATCGGCGGCTCAAAGGGCGCCCGACGATCTGCCGCTGAGTAACTGAAAGCTTCGTACGCCTTGAACTCCGGCAAGGGCTCAACATACCCTCTCGGTTTTGCCCGCGTCTCGGCCATGAACTGATCAAGATCTGAAAATCCGCTGCCCTGGGAGCATGCTGTCAGGAGAGACACCAGACACACACCCAGCCAGGCTTTTACCGCATGCTTTCCTGTCATGCTCATTCTCCAGCCCGGTAGCGGTAAGTACGAGCCAAAACCTGCATATCAAGCCGGTCCGCATCTCCGCCAGTTGGTTTTATCGTCAAGTCGTGTAGCGTTACGATCCGTGGAAGGCTGGCAACGCTGCTGACAAATGATGCCAGCTCATGGTAAGAACCGGACACCCGAATATTGATTGGCAGCTCGGAATAGAAGTCCCGACGCTGTTCCGGTTGCAGCTTCACTTCCTGAAGTGCCAAACCACTACCCAAAGCCGTATTCGTAATGTCTTCAAGCAATCCTGGCACTTCGGTCTCACTTGGCAGCTGTCTTACCAAGGCGCCAAAGGTTTCTTCCATTTCCGCCATCTGGGCCTTGAAAACCTCAAGGTTTGCAACCTGATAGGCTTTCTCTTCATAAGTTTTCCGGAGTTCCTGCTCGGTGCGCTCTACACGCTCAAGTTGAGCATACTGATCCTTGATAAAGAACCAGTAACCACCTCCGGCAATCAGCCCGAAGATAATCAGAACTACGATGAACTTGATTGGAGCAGGCCAGATACCCGCGTTATTGACATCAAGGTCGTTGATATCAAATTCATTGAGACTTTTCAGAGAGTCCGCGAGGCTCATTACTTATCCTCCCCTTCGGGCTCGGGCGTTTTCTGTTTAACCGAGAGATTGAACTGGCTGTAACCGGCCCGGCGACTATCAGCTGCAGAGACATTCGAGAGGTTGGGATCCGTGAACCATTCGGAGTCCTCGAACTGGCGCATAAGCGTGGAAACCCGACTGTTAGACTCCGCCATCCCCACAATATCAACGCGCTCGCCGGTTCGCTTGAGATCGGTGTAGAACAAGCCATCGGGCAATGTCCGCACCAGTTCGTCGAAGACGCGCACGATCACGGGTCGCTTGCCCTGGAGATCCTGAATAACCTGCATTCTGGCAAGGAGCTCATCCCGCTTGCGCTTGAGGTTTTCGATCTCCTTGATCTGCTGGTCCAGCTTTTTGGTGGCGGTCTCGATGTAGGCGTTGCGGGATTGCTGGTAGGCAATCCGGCTATCCATATCGGTTTTCCAGAGGAAGACCAGGCCGCCAGCAATAATCGCAGCGCCCAGAATCATGACCACGAACTGTTTCTGTTTCTCGGCGCGAAGCTCCTCGCGCCATGGTCGTAGGTTAATCTTTGCCATCAGTCGAAGCTCCTCATTGCCAGGCCGCAGGCAATCATCAGGGAAGGCGCATCATTACTCAGTGCCGACGCGTTCACCTTTGAACCTACCGCCATATCTGCAAAAGGATTCGCGACCATGGTCGGCGTTCCCGTTTTTTCTTCGACCATTTCAGTGAGCCCCTGAATCGAGGCCGTGCCTCCGGCCAGAACCACGTAATCGACGGCATTGTATTGACTGGCACCAAAGAAGAACTGAAGCGCGCGGGCAACCTGCTGCACGACAGCCTCGCGGAACGGCGTAAGCACTTCTGACTCGTAATCGTCAGGCAGTCCGCCCTGCTTTTTCGCAAGACCGGCTTCCTCGAGCGACAAACCGTATCGGCGCTGGATTTCCTCGGTCAGCTGTTTGCCACCGAAAATCTGCTCTCGCGTGTAAACGGTCTTGCCACCGGCCAGAACACTCAGCGTGGTCATGGTCGCGCCAATGTCCACGATCGCTACCACCAGCTCCTCTCCCTGAGAGTCCAGCTGAGGCTCGATCAGTGCATAGGCACGCTCAAGGGCATAGGCTTCAACGTCAACCACCTTGGTAGTCAGTGAAGCTATCTCGAGTGCATCCTCGCGCATGTCGACGTTTTCCTTCCGGCAAGCAGCCAGAAGCACATCCACCTGGTCGGGGTTGTTCTCGGAAGGTCCCTGAACCTCGAAGTCGATCGCCACTTCATCCAGCGGGTATGGAATATATTGATCGGCCTCAAGGGCAATCTGATCTTCCATCTCGAATTCGTTCAGGCCGCCATCCATCTGGATAAGCTTGGTAATAACCGCAGAACCAGAGACCGCAACAGCCACCTGTTTGACACCAGAACGGGACTTGGAAGCTACGCGCTTCATTACCTCGCCCACAGCTTCTACGTCCGTAATGTTCTTTTCCACCACGGCATTGGCCGGCAAAGGCTCCACCGCGTAGCTTTCGACCTTATAACGGTCGCCCTGCTTCGATAGCTCCAGAAGTTTGACCGAGCTGGAGCTTATATCCACGCCCAGCACTGCACTGGATTTCTTTCCTAATCCAAACACGCGCTCACCCTATACCTGGTTAGATGCACCCGGTTACGTAACTTATGTGTTTTTTATTTAAGAGAATTTCTTCACCATTCCGTCTACAATGCGTGTTCTTCTTTAGTTGAGAACTATTGCAGCGGTGAAGCACCTCTTCCATCCTAAAGCAATTTCTCAAATGATAGACCTATATCCAACAGTTGTCAGAAAAAAATGTCTCATTTGTTGCGCACATCTCGCCTTTTTGCCTGGTTGTTTCTTACCGGACTGAGTGTCGCCGTTATCGTAACCTCAGGCTTCTATCTTTACCTTCGCCCTGGCCTTCCGCCGGTACATCAGCTTCTGGACATCAAGCTTCAGACGCCATTACGGGTCTATAGCAAAGACAACAGATTAATAGCAGAATTCGGTGAAAAGAGAAGGGCACCCATCACAATCGAACAGATCCCAACAATTCAGTTACAAGCCTTTATGGCAGCTGAAGACTCGCGTTTTTACGAGCACTTCGGGGTCGACATCAAAGGCCTGGCGCGGGCTGCAATCGAACTGGTCTCTACCGGCGAGATCCAGTCCGGGGGCAGTACCATCACAATGCAGGTTGCAAAAAATTACTTTTTGTCACGGGACAGAACCTTTATCCGGAAGTTCAACGAGATACTTCTGGCTCTTCAGATCGAACGTGAACTGGATAAAAACCGCATTCTCGAGCTCTATCTGAACAAGATCTATCTGGGCAATCGGGCCTACGGAATTGCCGCCGCTGCACAGGTTTATTACAACAAGCCGGTCTCGGAACTGTCCCTGGCCCAAATGGCCATGCTCGCCGGCTTGCCAAAAGCGCCCTCGGCATTCAACCCCCTGGCCAATCCGGACCGTGCGATGATCCGGCGCAACTGGATTCTCGGACGAATGCGCGACCTGGGATACATCACTCCGGATGCCCACGAACTTGCTGTTTCCGCCCCCATTACTGCCAGCTACAACAGCACGGAGACTGAAGTCGACGCCGACTATGTTGCCGAAATGGCGAGATCCGAGATGGTTCGGCGGTTCGGCGAGGACGCCTACACCGATGGCTACACCGTCACCCTCACAGTTGACGGCAAGAAACAGCAGGTTGCCACAGAGGCATTAAGAGACGGCCTTGAAGCCTATGATCGGCGCCACGGCTTCAGGGGCCCCATTGGGCAGATTGATCAGGAAACCCTCGCCGAGAGTGAGCCATCAGATCTGATCCTGAACTACCCTCGCGTGGAGTCCCTGCTTCCCGCAATCGTCACAGAGGTTGACGACGAATCCGGCAAAGTGGCGGTGCACGCGCGCCGCATCGGCCCCGCCACCATGGCTTTCGAAACCATGACCTGGGCGAGGCGCTACAAAACTGAAAATCTCACAGGCCCTGAGCCTGAGAAACCCTCCGATGTTGTGGCTCCCGGCGACGTTATCTATGTGCGCGCCCAGAACCCGGAATCGGCCTCGCCAGAGCCAGAAGCCAACGGGAACGAATCCCCGAATGAGCAGTCGGAGCAGCTCGCTGAAGCCTCTGTTGCGCTTGCTCAAATCCCGAGGGTTGAAGGCGCGCTCATTTCACTGAAAGCCAAAACCGGCGCCATTGAGGCACTGAGCGGAGGCTACAGTTTTGGTCAGAGCAAATATAACCGTGCCATACAGGCAAGACGACAGCCTGGCTCCACCTTCAAGCCCTTTCTTTATCTGAGCGCTCTGGAAAGCGGCATGACACCGGCGACCATCTACAACGATGCGCCGATTGTCTTCGATGACTCGGAACTGGAGACTGCCTGGCGCCCCCAGAACTCCTCCGGACAGTTCTATGGCCCAACCCGCCTGCGGGAAGCACTCTATCGCTCACGCAACCTGGTCTCAATCCGACTGCTGCGCGACCTGGGCATCCAGAACACGCTGGATTACCTGGCACAACTGGAAATCCCGGTAGAAAACATGCCGGACGATCTGTCACTCTCCCTGGGCAGCGGGCAGCTTACTCCCATGGAACTTGCCCGAGGCATGGCCGTGATTGCCAACGGAGGCTACGACGTTGAACCCTACCTCATCGAGACTATCACTGACTTTAGCGGTGAGACCATTTACCAGGCGCCGAAAACCGTTCTGTGCGACAAAGACTGCGACGACGATACAGCACAGGAACCATCGGGCGAGCAAGAAGGCTCGCCAAACACCGGCGCCAATGTCTCTGAAACAAGTGAGGACTCGCCCGAGGTTCGGGTTATGCCAAGACTGGCGGACGAACGCTCGGTCTTTATTCTGCATTCAATGATGCAGGACGTCATTCGTCGCGGTACCGGCAGACGAGCGCTGGCCCTTGGCCGGGATGACATCGCCGGCAAAACCGGCACCACCAACGAACAGAAAGACACCTGGTTTGCCGGCTTCAATCACGAAGTGACAACAACTACCTGGGTCGGATTCGACCAACCGGCACCTTTGGGCAGACGCGAATTTGGCGCCAGCACCGCGCTCCCCATCTGGCTGGACTATATGGAAGTGGCGCTCGAAGGGGCACCCTCTTCCTTCATGCCTCGACCCAATGGCATCGTCAATATCCGGATCAACCCCGAAACCGGACAGCGCGCAAGGCCGGGCGAGGATGGCATTTTCGAGGTCTTCCGGGAAGAGGATGCGCCACCGCCCCTGACATCCGAAACCGAGAACGACCGCAATGGAGGCTCCGAGGAAGACGACCTGTCAAGGCGAATCTTCTGACATCAGGAGCAGGCACAAAAAAACCGGCGGGATCACCGCCGGTTTTTTATACCCTGGATGACAGATCAGATAATGTCGTCCATTGACTTCAGCGGGTAGTGCGCAGGGTATGGATTACGTGCAACGCCGGAATCCACGGCAGCGCGAGCAACGGCGGCCGGCACAACTTCCAGCAAGCGGACGTCCATCGGCTTGGGAATGATGTACTCTTTCCCGAACTCGAAACTCTCCACACCGTATGCCTCGCAAATTTCCTGAGGCACAGGCTCCTTGGCCAGCTCACGGATTGCATTGACGGCCGCCACCTTCATTTCCTCGTTGATCGCGGTGGCACGAACGTCCAGCGCTCCACGGAAAATGAACGGGAAACCCAACACATTGTTAACCTGGTTCGGATAATCAGAGCGACCGGTGGCCATGATCAGATCATCGCGGGTTGCCAGGGCAATTTCCGGGCTAATCTCCGGATCCGGGTTGGAGCAGGCGAAAACGATCGGCTTGGGAGCCATTTTCTTGAGCTGTTCAGCAGTCAGGAGATCCGGACCGGACAGCCCCAGGAATACGTCAGCACCATCAATCGCGTCGTCCAGAGTGCGCTTGTCCGTGTCGTTGGCGAACATTGCCTTGTACTGATTCAAATCATCACGACCAGAGTGGATCACACCCTTGCGGTCAAGCATGAAGATGTTCTCAGAACGAATACCGCAGCTGATCAGAATCTTCATGCAGGCAATGGCGGCAGCACCGGCACCCAGGCAGACCACCCTCGCCTCTTCAATCTTTTTGCCCTGCAGCTCGAGGGCATTGATCATGCCGGCTGCAGTTACGATGGCAGTACCATGCTGGTCATCGTGGAAGATGGGCACGTTGCACTTTTCGATCAGCGCGCGCTCAATTTCAAAGCACTCGGGCGCTTTGATGTCTTCCAGATTGATACCACCGAAGGTATCTGCAATACGCTCAACTGTTTCGATAAACGCCTGCGGGCTCTCGGAATTGACTTCAATATCGAAGACATCAATTCCGGCAAAGCGCTTGAACAGTACGCCCTTGCCTTCCATAACCGGCTTGCTTGCCAGCGGACCCAGGTTACCCAGACCAAGAATCGCAGAACCATCAGAGATGACAGCCACCAGGTTGCCCTTGGCAGTGTACTTGTATGCGTTCTCCGGGTCCTTTGCGATCTCGCGGACCGGTTCGGCAACCCCGGGGCTATACGCCAGGGAAAGGTCGCGGGAGGTCTTGGTTGGCTTGGTGATTTCGACACTCAGCTTACCAGGCCGCGGCTTGGCGTGATATTCAAGGGCTGCTTCTTTCAGATCTTGAGACATTGCCACTGTTCCGTTTGTCACGTTTAAAGGTAGTGAACCGCCGAAGCCAGAGAGCCTCAGATCAACTCCGAATCGAAGGCCCCTACTCGGCGGAGCGCGCCATTATGGCCCGCCAGCCCGGAAACGACAAGTGCCTCATGAACATTTTGTGAACAGTCAATAGGGCTAATTGCGTATGTATCTTATAGATACACTCTGACAACCGAGCACAAAAAAAGCGCCCGAAGGCGCTTTTCCCGAATCCAGCTCGATCAGTCTTTCTTGGCGCCGATGCGACCACCGAAACGCTTCTGGAAACGGTCGATACGACCACCGGTATCCATAACTTTCTGCTTGCCGGTGTAGAATGGGTGGCACTGGGAACACACATCCAGCTGCAGATCATGGGTGTAGGTAGAACGAGTCTTGAATGTATTACCGCAAGAGCAGGTCGCAGTAATCTCTTCGTACTTCGGGTGGATACCTTCTTTCATGGCGAACCTCGTTAGGTCATGCCGCTACCTGATCACGGGGCATCGAATCTGCCCAGGCGCCAGGCACCGCACGTTTGAATCAATTGAGAAGACGGGGCACAATCATGCCCTGCCGGAAACAGACCGCGAATCTTACTTGCAATTAGTTCTGCAGGCAAGCACCACACTGACTTCCGGACTCGCCCACCTTGGATTTCGCGGCAGGCCGCCGACTAGACAGGATAAGGAAAAACCGTGACACCCGTCATCCCGTGGAGCACTCAGTGCCGTTGATCGCACGCATTGCCTTGAATCGTCCCCTGCGTCGACTCTTCGATTACATTATCCCGGAAGGCCTTGAACTGACGCCTGGTCAGAGGGTGCGAATACCCTTTGGCCGGCAGCAGGCAACGGGTCTTGTTGTTCAGGTGGGCGTTGAGCCTCCTCCCGGCATCACTCTCAAGGCTGTGGCAGGGGCAATGGAAAACTGGCCTGCATTGCCCGTGGAAACCTTCAAGCTTCTCAGTTGGGCAAGCGACTATTACCAGCATCCGCTCGGCGAATGCCTGTTCACTGCCCTGCCCCCAGCACTCAGACGAGGGCGCATTGCAGAGGAAAAAAAGGATCAGTGGTGGCTGGCAATCGACAGCGGCTCGACGATTCCCGCGAATGCGCATAAACAAAAAGCCCTTTGGGATTGGCTGAACCAGCGATCCAACGGCGCCCCGACAACCGATATTCTGAGGGCGGGATTCAACCGGGCGCAACTCAAGGCACTGCAGGAGAAGCAACTGATCGAGGTTGTCTCGCCAGCCCGACCGGCGGATTTCAATGAAGCCCCCGAGCTGCTGGCCCGCCGACCCAGATTATCCGAGGCGCAGACATCTGCCGCCGAGCAGCTGGCTACCCCGGACGAAGGGTTTTCCGCCTTCCTTCTGTACGGCATCACCGGTAGCGGAAAAACCGAGATCTACCTTCATTACCTGAAAGAACACCTGGGAAATCAGGATCAGGCCCTGGTACTGGTTCCGGAGATCAATCTGACGCCCCAAACGGTCGCCCGATTCCAGCGCTATTTTGGCGCACGGATTGTCGTATGGCACTCAGCGCTGAACGACAGTGAACGTCTGACGACATGGCTGAAAGTGCGGAACGGCGAGCCCGTTATCCTTGTAGGTACGCGATCGGCTGCTTTGCTACCGTTCACCAACCTGCGAACGATCATTGTCGATGAAGAACATGACAGCTCTTACAAGCAGGGTGAAGGTTTTCGGTACTCCGGCCGGGACCTGGCCGTCTACCGCGCGCACCTGAACAAGTGTCCCGTCATTCTGGGATCCGCCACTCCGTCGCTGGAATCCGTTCATAACGCGAAGCAGGCCAAATACCATCTGGTGAAGCTTGAAGAGCGCGCCGGCAATGCTGCGCCTCCGGTCATCAGCTTGCTGGATATCCGGAGTCGCCCATTGGAGGGCGGCCTCTCCCGCCCCGCCTTGAATGCCATCGAACAGATTCTGGCAAAAGGGGAGCAGGCGCTGGTTTTCGTCAATCGGCGAGGATTTGCCCCGGTCATGATGTGCTTTGACTGCGGCCACATGGTTGAATGCCCGCGCTGTGACACTCGCCTAACCTACCACCGCCGGGACCGGGCGATGAGATGCCACCACTGCGACTACCAGACGGCGGCGACCGAGCAGTGCCCAAAGTGCAAGAGTGAGGCCTTCAAACCGGTTGGGCAGGGCACCGAGAGAACGGAGGACATTCTTGCCACGGCTTTCCCGGATACACCAGTGGTGCGAGTGGATCGCGACAGTACGCAGCGCAAAGGCAGCATCCAGGGCATCCTGAACCAGGTAAACACCGGCAAACCGTGCGTGCTTGTGGGCACCCAGATGCTGGCGAAAGGACACGACTTCCCGAATGTCACACTCGTGGTGGTGGTAAACGCGGATGGTGGGCTGTTTAGCGTGGACTTTCGCGCCCCCGAGCAACTCATACAGACTCTTCTGCAGGTCAGTGGCCGTGCCGGACGGGGCACAAAGCCCGGCAAAGTGCTTGTGCAAACCTGCCACAGCGACCACCCGCTGTTAAAGACACTGTGCGAGGGCCACTACCTCGACATCGCCGACCAACTCCTGAAAGAGCGGGAAGAAGGCCAATTCCCGCCATTCCGCGCCATGGCTATCTTCAGGGCAGAAGGCGACACCATGGAGAAAAGCTTGCAAGCGCTGGATACAATTAAGCCCCTCGCGAATACCACAGGCATCGAAACCTGGGGGCCGTTGCCAGCCATGATTGCCCGGCGCGCTGACAAGCACCGTGCGCAACTGATTCTCAACGCCCGCAACCGGAAAAAGCTGAACAGCCTGCTGACCGGAATCTGTCAGGAACTGGACCAGAGAAAGCTGCCTGCCGGGGTCAAATGGATGATTGATGTTGATCCGCAGGAGACAGGATAATTTGAGCCGAGACTGCGGAATCCCGAGCCTTTTGCTTGCAGCCAAACTTTCCGCGATAATAGCCGCCTTCTGTTTTCAACGGGCCTCCTGCCCCGAATCCAATTCTCCTGTAAACCGAGTCATCTGACAGCATGAAAGAGACCGTTTCCGATCTGCTCCAGTCTGCACTGGCAGCACTCCAAGCCGATGGCACGCTGCCTGCGGACCAGTCCTTCACTCCACAGGTGGGCAATACCAAGGACAAGTCCCACGGCGATTATGCCTGCAACATTGCCCTGGTTGCCTCGAAAGCGGCTGGCTGCGCGCCCCGCAAACTGGCGGAGGCTCTGATCGAGAACCTGCCTGAGAGCAGTGCGGTGGAGAAGGTGGAGATTGCCGGGCCCGGTTTTATCAACTTCTTTATGAGCACTGCGAGTGCCTTCGAAGTGGTCAATACCATACTGGATGAAGGCGATCGTTTCGGCCGCAACAATCAGGGCCAGGGCGAAAAAGTTCAGGTGGAGTTTGTCTCGGCCAACCCCACAGGCCCCCTCCACGTTGGCCACGGCCGTGGCGCTGCGATCGGCGACTGCCTTTGCCGGCTGTTGGAAGCAAACGGTTACGATGTAACCCGGGAGTTCTACTACAACGACGCCGGGGCGCAGATTGATAACCTGGCGCTCTCAGTCCAGTCGCGGGTGAAAGGTCTGACGCCGGACGACGAAAGCTGGCCGGCGGACGGCTACCGGGGCGATTACATTGTTGATGTTGCCAAGGCCTACCTTGCCGGCGACACCGTTACTGCAGACGATCGGGAAGTGACCGCCAAGGCGGATCCGGAGGACCGCGATGCCATCCGCGAATTCGCCGTCGCCTACCTGCGGCGGGAGCAGGATCTGGACCTGAAAGCCTTCGGGGTTCAGTTCGATGTCTATTTCCTGGAATCCTCCCTGTACGAAGACGGCAAGGTCGAAGCCACGGTCAAACGCCTGCAGGAAAATGGCTACACCTACGAGCAGGATGGCGCCATGTGGCTGAAGACCACCGAGTTCGGCGATGACAAGGACCGGGTCATGCGCAAGAAGGATGGTGGTTACACCTACTTCCTGCCGGATGTCGCCTATCATCTGGACAAGTGGCAACGGGGCTTCACCACCGTGATTAACGAACAGGGAGCCGACCATCACTCAACCGTTACCCGCGTCCGCGCCGGCTTGCAGGCACTGAATGCTGGCATTCCTCAAGGCTGGCCTGATTACGTGCTGCACCAGATGGTAATGGTGACCCGCTCCGGCCAAGAGGTAAAAATCTCCAAACGCGCGGGCAGCTATGTCACAGTCCGGGACCTGATTGATGAAGTGGGCCGCGATGCCACCCGATTCTTCCTGGCCGCGCGCCGCGTCGATTCACAATTGACCTTCGATATCGATCTGGCTCGCTCCCAGACCAATGAAAACCCGGTCTATTACGTTCAGTATGCCCACGCGCGCATCTGCAGCGTGCTTCGAAAACTGGCCGAGCAAGGTGTAGAGCGCAGTCGCAACGAATGTATTGGCGACCTCTCCCTGCTGACGCTTGACGAGGAAAAGGACTTGGCCAACCAGCTGGCCAAGTATCCGGAGCTCATTGCCAATTCCGCCGCGCAACGTGAGCCGCACCATCTCACGCACTACCTGCGGGACCTGGCGGGCCAGTTCCATACGTATTACAACGCCCATAAGGTATTGATTGAAGATGCCGCCGTTCGTGATGCCAGGATCAGCCTCTACCTTGCCATCCGGCAGGTTATTGCCAACGGCTTGGACCTGTTGGGCGTCAGCGCACCGGAAGAGATGTAACACGAATGTCCCGAGATTACGCCCGCAAGGACAGGCCCGCCAAAGCGTCGGCCACGTCGCGCACGAAACCGGCGAGGCAGACAAAGCCAAAAGCGGCCCGCCCAAAACCCAAGGCCAGTGCCCGTGCCCAGCACGGCAGCTTGTCACTCAAGTGGATTCTGTCCCTGGCGGCCGTGGGCGGCTTTATCGGGTTTATCGTCTACCTGAACTCCTTGCCAACGAGTCCGCATTCGCAGCAGCCATCAGTCACTGAGAAACCGGTCCAGAAACCTGCGAAGACGCCCGCAGAGACCGCGAAGGAAGAGGAAAAACCCGGCTTCCGTTTCTACGAAATGCTGCCGGAATCCGAGGTGGTGCCGCCGAAAGTCGAAGAATACACGCCTGGACCGACTCAAACAGATTTCAATTATCTGCTTCAGTCCGGCTCTTTCCGCAGCAAGGAGGACGCCGAACGACAGCGGGCCCAGATTGCCTTCCAGGGTTTGCGGGCAAGTACCCAGAGGATTGACCTGGACAACGGTTCGGTCTGGTACCGCGTCAACGTTGGCCCCTTCACCTCCCGAAGCCAGATGAACTCCGCCATCGACAAACTGGTTTCCCTGAATATCCAGCCACTGGTCCGGAAGATCCCCAAGGAAGGCTGATCTTTCGGGCCTGTTGCGAACACCTTGAATTCGCACCAGAAGCCTCCATAACAACGGGATACCAATTTCAATCAGGCAATTGGAGCCCAAATGACTACCATTCTTTCCGTCAGGCGCGATGACGAAGTTGCCATGGGTGGCGACGGCCAGGTTTCCCTCGGCAATACCGTAATGAAAGGCAATGCCCGGAAGGTTCGCCGCCTCTACAACGGCCAGGTGATCGCCGGCTTCGCGGGCGGTACCGCCGATGCCTTCACCCTGTTCGAGCGATTCGAAGCCCAGCTTGAAAAACACCAGGGCAACCTCACCAGGGCTGCGGTGGAATTGGCGAAAGACTGGCGAACTGACCGTGCGCTGCGCCGGCTCGAGGCCTTGCTGGCTGTAGCGGACAAAACCGCCTCGCTGATCATCACCGGCAACGGGGATGTGATCGAGCCGGAACAGGGCCTGATTGCCATCGGGTCTGGCGGGCCCTTTGCCCAGGCTTCAGCCCGGGCCTTGCTGGAAAACACAGACCTGTCCGCCCACGAGATAGTCGAGAAAGGTCTGGATATCGCCGCCGATATTTGTATCTACACCAACCACAATCGCACCCTTGAAGTGCTCTCCAAAAACGACTGATCCGGAGCGACCATGTCTGCAATGACTCCCCGTGAGATTGTCCACGAGCTCAACAAACACATCGTGGGCCAGGAAGAAGCCAAGCGGGCGGTGGCTATCGCCCTGAGAAATCGCTGGCGCCGGATGCAGCTGGACAGCAGCCTGCGCGATGAGATCACTCCCAAGAACATCCTGATGATCGGTCCCACGGGTGTGGGTAAAACCGAGATTGCCCGGCGCCTCGCAAAATTGGCCGATGCCCCGTTTCTGAAAGTGGAGGCCACCAAATTCACCGAAGTCGGCTACGTCGGCCGCGACGTGGAATCCATCATTCGTGATCTGGCGGATATGGCCGTCAAGATGCTGCGCGAAGCAGAAATGAAGCGTCACGAAGAACGGGCATTGGACGCGGCGGAAGAGCGCATCCTTGATGCACTGATCCCGCCGCCCCGGGATTTCGGTGAAGACAGCCAACGCAGTTCCGACTCCTCCACTCGCCAGCTGTTCCGGAAAAAACTCCGGGAGGGCGAACTGGATGACAAGGAAATCGAGATCGACCTGCGTAATTCCAGCGCCGGAGTCGAAATTATGGCGCCCCCGGGCATGGAGGAGATGACCAACCAGCTGCAGAGCATGTTCTCCAACCTGTCTTCCGACAAGCGAAAAACACGGAAGATGAAGGTTTCAGACGCCCTCAAGCGGGCCAAGGAAGAAGAGGCTGCGAAGCTGGTCAACGAAGAAGAGATCAAACAGAAAGCCATTCAGGCCGTCGAGCAGAATGGCATCGTGTTCGTGGATGAGATCGACAAGGTCGCCAAGCGATCCGAGAATACCTCGTCGGATGTTTCCCGCGAAGGCGTCCAACGCGATCTGCTCCCGTTAATCGAGGGCAGCACCGTGAGCACGAAATACGGTTCTGTGCGCACCGATCATATTCTGTTTATTGCCTCCGGCGCGTTCCATCTGTCCAAGCCCTCGGACCTGATTCCGGAGCTGCAGGGCCGCTTGCCGATCCGCGTTGAGCTTCAGGCACTGACACCCGAAGATTTCAAGCGCATCCTGACAGAACCGGATGCCTCCCTGGTACAGCAATACGAAGCCCTGATGCTGACCGAAGGAGTAAAACTGACGTTCCGGGAGGATGCCATTGCCCGTATCGCCGAGGTTGCCTGGAAGGTGAACGAGAGCACTGAAAACATCGGTGCCCGGCGGCTGCACACCGTCCTTGAGCGGTTGCTTGAAACCCTGTCCTTCGATGCCGGCGACAAGGTTACCGATGGCTTCGAGGTAACCGCCGAATACGTGGATGAAAAACTTGGAGAGTTGTCCGAAGACGAGGATCTGAGCCGGTACATCCTGTAGGCGTGAGCGAGACGGGGCAGATGACACAGTCATCTGCCCCCCTCACCTACTGAACATTACTGCGCCTTTGAAAAGAGGTGCGACACGTTAGTCAAGCCACCCGCCAACCGGCCCTTCTCGGCTTTTTTCTTCCTGCCCTTGGCCACATACAGTGGCAGCATTTCGCCATATAGACTGGTACTGATCGTCCGCTGCTCGTCTTCAAGGCGATCCCGGCGAAGCTTGATGCCATATTTCGCCAGCTTGGGCTCCAGCTGATCTGCGCGACTCAGAAGATCCCGCCGTGTCATCTGATAGGCGTGCTCACACACCATTCTACGGGACTGGAAGCTGAATACGTTGGAGAAGAACAGCTTGGCGTCGTCTCGGGTGGGTTCAAACAGCAGAATATCCTTGTCGGGATAATCCCGGGCATACTGGGCAATGCCCGACTGCATCCTTGAGTACACCATGGTCCTGAAGGTCTGTGACAGAACGTTTGGCATACCTGAGCGGGTCAGCTCGCCCGGCTTCATGGAGCCGGCCCGGACCGCTGCACTGGCATCAATCGGCACCTGGGGATTCACGGCGAAAACCAGGTCGGCACCGTCTTCAAAAGCCACGGAGGCGTGCAAACCCTTGCGCAGTGTACCGTCCACATAATACCGCCCATCGATTTCCACTGGCACATACAACCCCGGCGAGGCAGTGCTGGCCTGAATCGCCTTGGAAATGGGCACATGGTCAAAACCGGGAGCGCCAAAACAGACCGCTTCGGTACTCTCAACATCGGCAGCCACGATGTAGAGGCTGCGCTTGAGCTGACGGAAATCGTTGGTGCGGCCAAGCATGGTAAAGGCCCGCTTGAGATACTCATGCAGGCCCTCGTTATCAAACAAGCCGGCAGGGGCTGCCTGGGCCAGGATGGTCATGGCTTCCAGCAGACTCTGATCGTAGGGGTTGTTGACGAAGCGACTCACTGCCGTCGAAACCAACCCGGGAATTGCCAGCAATCGACTGCCAATCTCCCGGAAAGCCGGGCGATAGAATACTTCCGGATGGAACGGGTGTACTTCCGCCTCGTTACGCACGAAAATCCGGCAAAGTTGCGCCGTGGTCATCTGGTTGGCGAGATTCGCCGCCACAAAAGAGCCGCCATTAACACCAACATAGACATCGATGTTGTTGAAATCGAGACCATCAAGTGCCTCATCCAGCGCCCGGAGCGCTCCGATTTCATAAATGCCGCCCAGAGGACCACCGCCACCAAGGGCAAGCCCGATGCGGGGAGCGGGTTTATGGTCAATTGGCGAGCTCATAGCCTTCCCTTTTCCGGATTAAGAATGCGGGTCCTTCAGGCAGACCGCCGGATAATTCCAGTTTCAAGATAACAACCGTATTTAGAGTGCGCACCCTATATTGCCCAAACCCGTACCTGCGATCAGGAAACGGCGGCCTCTGATACCACCATAGCCGTCGACTTGCCGGGGCGCAGGTAACGGCCGAAGCCGGCATTACGCAACGCCAGGTCGACACAGCTCTTGATCACGTGAGGCGAGTCCAGTAACAACACATCCTCCAATAGCTGAATGGCCCACTCACGGCTGACACTGCGAATCACCGATTTGACCTTGGGCAAGCTGGCGGCGTTCATGGACAGGGAATCGTAACCCATGGCCATCAACAGCAGCGCACCGCCGGGATCACCCGCCAGTTCACCGCAGATGCCAACAGGCTTGCCCACCGAGTGAGCGTCCTGGGCGATTCGCACCAGCGCCTGGAGCACCGCCGGGTGATACGAGTGATAGAGCTGGGCAACCCGGGGATTGTTACGATCCACCGCCAGCAGATACTGGGTCAGGTCGTTGGAACCAACAGAGAGGAAGTCCACCCTGTCCGCCAGTTCCCGAATCTGGTAAACGGCAGCGGGGATTTCGACCATCACGCCCACCTTGGGCATGTGAATGTCGTAACCCTCTTCCCGAACTTCGTGGTACACCCGGTAAATCAGGTGCAGGGACTCCTCCACCTCCGAGATGTTGGAGATCATTGGCAGCATGATCTGGAGGTTGTTCAACCCCTCGCTGGCCTTGAGCATGGCCCGAACCTGAACCAGGAAGATCTCCGGGTGGTCGAGGGTAACGCGGATACCCCGCCAGCCCAGGAACGGGTTTTCCTCCTGGATCGGGAAATAGGTCAGCGCCTTGTCGCCGCCAATATCCAGCGTACGCATGGTAACGGGGCTCGGCGCGAAGGCTTCGAGCTGCTCCCGGTAATACTCTCGCTGCTCCTGCTCTGAGGGGAAGCGGTCCTTGATCATGAAGGGCACTTCGGTCCGGTAAAGACCGATACCCTCGGCACCGTGCGAGAGCGAGCGCACCACATCGGTCATCAACCCGGTGTTCACCAGCAGTGAGACCCGATGGTGATCGGTGGTTTCACAGGGCTTGTCCTTGAGAACTTCAAGCCCGCGAATAAGTTCGTCTTCTTCGTCGCAGATCGCCTGGTAGTAGGAGCGGAGGTCTGCCGATGGCGAAGCAAAAATCTGGCCCTCAAAGCCGTCTACGATCAGCTCCTTGCCGTCGAGCTGATTTACGGGAATATCGACCAGCCCCATAACAGTCGGCACGCCCATGGCGCGTGCCAGAATGGCGACATGAGAGTTACTGGAGCCTTTGACCGACACCAGACCCACCAGCTGCCCCTTGGGGACCTCGCCAAGCATGGCCGGTGTCAGCTCTTCGCTGACCAGGACCGTGCGCTCGGGGTAGTTCAGGTGTTTCTGCTCGCCTTCCTGCAGATGAGACAGCAGACGGCGGCCCAGGTCCCGGATATCAACAGCGCGTTCCTGCAGGTAATGATCGTCCATCATCTCGAAATGACGGATGTACTGCTGGACCACCTGCTTGAGAGCGCCCTGGGCCCAGATCCCTTCCCTGATCTTGTTCGACACCTCACCAGGCATGGCATCGTCGCCCAGCATTCTCAGATAGACATCGAACAGGGCCTGCTCTTCAGGACGCAGCTGCGAAGCCAACCGCTTGGCAACCCGCTCGATATCTTCCCTCACCGCTTTAACCGACGCTCCGAACAGGGCCAGTTCCTGATCAATATCGTCAGTCGGCTTTTCCGGAACCACATCAAGGTCAGCGGATGGATAAACGACAACGCCATTGCCGATGGCAACACCTGGAGCACCCGGCACGCCGTTAAAACTGACATCGTGTGCCTCCTCACCGGTCAGGGACAGGCCACTGATGGCGCCGGTGGCTTCACTATGGGCTATGACCCCCGCCAGCTGAGCGGAAACGGTTACCAGGAATGCCTCTTCGCCCTCATCAAAGCACCGGGAACTCTCCCTCTGCTGGACAACGAGCACACCCAACACCCGGCGATGGTGAATGATCGGAACACCCAGGAACGAGCGGAAGCGCTCCTCACCAGTCTCGGGGAAGTAACGATAGCGTGGATGGGAGGGCGCATCCTCGAGGTTGATAGGCTCCTCACGAGAGCCCACCAGGCCGACAAGACCCTCTGAATAGGCCAGGCTCACCTGGCCAACCGCCTTGCGGTAAAGGCCTTCGGTGGCCATCAAAATGTAGCGGTTGGTGGCAGGGTCAAGCAGGTAGACGGAACAGACCTCGGTTCCCATGGCTTTCTGCACCCGCGATACAATGATATCCAGCGCCTCCTGCAGATCGCGGGCGCTGTTTACCTCTTGTACTAGACTTCGCAGAATGCTCAGCATGGCGGTGTCAGTCCGTCATTTCTGGTGTTCCTGTAAACGCCGATTCTGCTCCGCCCTGTGCCACTGCTCCATGTTGTAGAACAGTCGCGGCGCAAGCTCTCTCAGCGCGCGTCGATACACTTCTCGCTTGAATGAAACCACCTGCCCCAACGGATACCAGTAGCTTACCCACTGCCAGCCGTCGAACTCCGGTGAATCCGTACCGTCCACGCAAACCTGCGCGTCCGGCGATAACATCCTCAGCAGGAACCATTTCTGTTTTTGGCCCACACAAACGGGGTGGGAGTTTTGGCGTACCATCCTCCTCGGGAGTCGATACCTCAGCCAGCCTCGCGTGCAGCTGATGATTTCCACATCGTTTGCACAGAGGCCGATTTCCTCTCCAAGCTCCCGGTACAGCGCATCCTCGGGGGATTCATCATGTTTGATGCCACCCTGGGGAAACTGCCAGGAGTCCTGCCCTATTCGCCTTGCCCAGAGAACTTCTCCTCTGTGATTGGCCAGAATGATTCCGACGTTGGGTCTGAAACCGTCTGAATCGATCACGGCACAGTCCTCTCAAAAGTCGGTTGACCGGTACAAAAATTCACCGGTCGGATTTGTCCAAGTTGCTCTCATTCTTACAGAATCCCAAGGGTTCGGCAAACGGAGCCGTTGGGGACAGGTCATGATAGACTTGGCGTTTTACTGCAAGCCCTGTGATCACCGGAGGTAGCCGCTTGACGCTCGCAATTTTTGATCTCGACAACACCCTTTTAGCCGGAGACAGCGACCACGCCTGGGGCGAATTTCTGGTGGAGGAAGGCATTGTCGATGCCGAGGAATACCGCCTTGCCAACGACCGCTTCTATCAGGAATACCTGAACGGCGAGCTGGATATTCTGCACTACCTGGGGTTTGCCCTTCAGCCTTTGGCCAGTCACAACATGGAAGAGCTACTGGCGTGGCGGGAAGCCTTTATGGAGAAAAAAGTACGCCCCATGATGCAGGCCACTGCGAATACGCTGCTGGACAGCCACCGGGAGCAGGGTCACACCCTGATGATCATCACCGCCACCAACCGTTTTGTGACTGAACCCATTGCCGAGGCCCTCGGCATCGAACATCTGATTGCCACCGAGCCCGAGCTTGTCAACGGCCGTTATACAGGCGAAGTGGCCGGCACTCCGAGCTTTCAGGATGGCAAAGTCGCGCGACTGGATGACTGGCTGAGTGCCCATAACAGGACACTCGAGGGGGCCTGGTTCTACAGCGACTCCCACAATGACTTGCCGCTGCTGAAAAAAGTGGACAACCCGGTAGCCGTCGACCCGGACCCGACCCTGGAGCAATTTGCCCGGGACAACGGCTGGAAAGTGATGTCACTGAGAGGCTGAAATGTGAATATGGGGTCAGATGAAAGCTTTCATCTGACCCCGACTTCAAATGCTTCAGAAGAAGCCTGTTAGTGAGCGTACAAAGCAGGACTTGATGTAATCGGTCTCGGGGATGCCCGGAATCACCGGGTGATCCGGAGCCTGATGCCCCTGCTCGAGCAACTGGACAAAGCGGTCGATCTTGCGGCCGCTGCCTCGAATGATGTCCACCAGCTTCTCCTGCGAGAGATGCATCGAACAGGACGCGGAAACCAGTATCCCATCGCGCTCCAGCAACCGCAGACCGAGCTGGTTCAGCCGGGCATAGGCCTCTTCACCCGCCTTCTGGTCCCTGCGCCGGGGAATCAGTGCCGGCGGATCGAGAACCACCACATCAAACTTCTCCTTCTCATCCGCCAGCGCCTTCAGGGCCTCGAAGGCATCTCCCTCAATGGTTTCCACATTGTCGAGGCCATTGAGCCTGGCGTTGTGGTGAACCGAATCAATGGCACCGGCCGAACTGTCGACACAGGTCACTTGGGTGGCCCCGGCACAAGCGGCCTGAATGCCCCAGCCACCGACATAACTGAACACATCCAACACCCGCTTGCCCGGCGCATAGGCCTGCAAACGGGCACGGTTCATCCGATGATCGTAAAACCAGCCCGTCTTCTGGCCGCCTTCCAACGGCACCTCGAACCGGACACCGTTCTCCTCCACCTCCAGCAGACTCACCGCAGCGCCATGGGCCTGCTCCACGTAGGTATCCAGCCCCTCCACCTTGCGCATCTTGCCATCGTTCTTGAGGATGATCGCCGCCGGGTGCACCAGCCGCTGAACTGCCCGAACCACCGCCTCCTTCATGGCCTCCATACCGGCCGTGGAAATCTGCACCACCACGAGGGAATCAAACCGGTCAATCACCAGCCCCGAAAGCCCATCACTGTCGCCAAACACCCAACGGTAAAACGGCTTGTCGAAAAGCCGTTCTCTGAGCGCAAGCGCAGCCTCCATCCGCTGGGTCAACCGCTGGGGCGTCATACCGTGGCCCGGATCCCGACTGATCAGCCGGCCACAAATCAGCGCATGGGGGTTCACAAACACCGTCCCCAAAGGCTTGTCATTCGAAGCCCGAAGCTCCGCCTGAGCACCGGCCTCGAATTCCGTCAGCGGACTGCGGCGGGTGTCCACCTCATTGCTGTAAACCCATAGATGGCCAGCACGGAGACGGCGCTCTGCGCCTTTTCGAAGATACAGAACCGGAAAATTCATAAAGACCACCTGGAAAGGAAAGACAGGGATTATACAAGATGAGTTGAAACTGATACCGATGTATGACGGGCTGACGGGGCGGGCCTTCCAAAACTGTGCGGAGCCAGGGATGGCGGAGCCAAGCGTACAGGGACGTATTCACAGCGTGTTTTGGAAGGCCCGCCCCGTCAGGCCAGCCTCCCAAGCGGAAGTGTTATTCCTCGGCCGCCACATGCTCCGCATAAGCTGTAGAATCCATCAGGCCATCCAGCTCACCAGCATCCTCAAGCCGCACCTTGTAAAGCCAGCCGTCACCGTAGGGATCTTCGTTGACCTTCTCCGGCTCGTCCTCAAGGCTCTCATTCACCTCGATAACCTCACCGGTCACCGGGCTGAACACATCCGAAGCCGACTTCACAGACTCAGCGACTCCGGCTTCCTCTCCACCGTTAACCGTTGCGCCCACATCCGGAACACCGATGTATACCACATCACCCAGTTGCTCCTGGGCAAAATCCGTAATACCGACAGTCGCCGTGCCATCGTCTGACACGCGAACCCATTGATGGGTCTCAATGTATTTCAGGTCTGCGGGTATCTCACTCATAGTCTGGTTTCCTGAACGAATTTTTTGCGCAGTTTAACTGAAGAGGTTAATTCCAGCGAACCTCACGTGCCAGCTTCATGAACGAATTCAGGTAATCCACCTCCCGATCCCGCTCACGAAGTCCCAAAAAGATCTGTTTCGGAATCCCCGTTTCCCCGAGCTGAACCGGCCGAACCGGAATCCGGGTACCGTAATCCTCGACCAGCCAGCGTGGGAGCGCGGCCACCCCGCGCCCTGCCGCAACCATTTGCAACATGATATCGGTGGTCTCGATGGTTTTGTGCCGCGCGGGACTGGCGTGGGCCGGAAGCAAGAACCGCGTGTAGATATCCAGACGTTCGATTTCCACCGGGTAGGTGATCAGGGTTTCTTTCTCCAGATCCCCGGGTTCAGCCCAGGCCTTGTCCGCCAGAGCATGGTCCGCGGCCACCACCAACACCTGCTCGTAGTCGAACACCGGCTCGAAAACCAGGCCCGGGCGCTGCAGGGGGTCCGGAGTTACCAGCATGTCGATGTCGTGACCGAACAGGGCGCCAATGCCGCCAAACTGGAATTTCTGTTTTACATCCACATCCACCCCGGGCCAGCCCTCCAGATAGGGCCCGACTACTTTCAACAGCCATTGATAGCAAGGATGGCACTCTATTCCGATACGCAGCGTGCCACGCTGCCCCCTGGCAAACTGGCCGATCAGCATCTCCGCGTGCTCCATCTGCGGCAGCAGCCTGTTGGCCAGCGAAAGCAGGTATTCCCCCGACTGGGTCAGTCGCAACTGCCGCCCTTCCCGCACCCAGACGTCGGTACCCAACTGGTGTTCCAGCTTACGGATGGAATGGCTGAGGGCAGATTGCGTCAAGTGCAGGCACTCGGCGGCCGCCGTCAAAGACCCCTGCTGATTCACTGCCCGGAGAATTTCCAGATGGCTTCGCTCGATCATTATCACCCTTCGCATGAGCAATATTCATTGATCTCTGAAATAATACCATTATTTTTCATTCCGCCAGGTGGATATTCTGCACTTTCTTCAAAATCACGAAATCAAGCAGAGGACACACCATGGTAACCACCCACAATCTCGGCTTCCCACGAATCGGGGCCCGCCGCGAGCTGAAGTTTGCCCAGGAAGCCTTCTGGAAAGGCCGGATAAACGAGGAGGATCTGCAGATTACCGGTGCCGATCTCCGGCGCAGGCATTGGCAGAACCAACGCCCACTGGACCGAGTGCCCGTCGGAGACTTCTCCTTTTACGATCAGATACTGGATATGAGTGTCACCCTGGGCAACCTGCCTGAGCGGGTGAACGACACCAAAGGCAGCGAACTCGACCGTTATTTCCGGGTAGCCCGGGGGCGTTCCGGGCAGGAATCAGCCTGCTGTGGTGTTCAGGCAGGGGAAATGACCAAATGGTTCGACACCAACTATCACTACATCGTGCCCGAGTTCCACCAAAACACCCGCTTTCGACTCAATGGCAACCGACTAATCGATCAGATCGACGAGGCGCGAGCCCAAGGATTAACACCAAAGCCGGTGATTATCGGCCCCGTCACCTATCTCTGGCTTGGCAAAGCCAAAGACGACAGCGACCGACTATTGCTGCTGGAGTCTTTACTGCCCGTGTACTCAGAGCTTCTGGAACTGTTAGCAGACCGTGGCGTTGAGTGGGTTCAGGTAGACGAACCCGCGCTTGTGACCGACCTGGATGCGGACTGGCGCCACGCCTTCAGCCTCGCTTATCACCACCTCAAGACAAGCACGCCGAAGTTGTTGGTAACCACTTACTTCGGTGAATTGCGAGAAAATCTGCAGCTGGCCTGTGAATTACCCGTGGCCGGATTGCACCTCGATGCCATCAGTGCGCCACAGGAAGTCCCCCGTGTGGTCGACTGGCTACCGCCCCACAAGCAACTTTCTTTGGGCGTTATCAATGGCCGGAATATCTGGCGATCGGATCTGGAGAAGACCCTCGACTGGCTCGAACCGGTCTATGAAAAGTTGGGGAATCGTCTCTGGCTCGCGCCATCCTGCTCACTGATTCATGTGCCTGTCGATCTAACGAGTGAAGACAAGCTTGACCCGGAAATCCGCAGCTGGCTGGCATTCGCCGTCCAGAAACTGGATGAACTGAAGACTCTCGCCACAGCGTTGAGTAATGGAAGAGCGGCCGTTCGCGAACAACTGGCGGAATCGACGGTAGCCGTCAACAGTCGGGCAACATCCGAACAAGTTCACAGCGCTTCTGTGCAGGCCCGTCTCGCCGACGTCAGTCCGGCACTCGGTCAGCGGCAAAGCCGTTTCCCGGACCGCATCGCCATACAGCAACGGAAGCTTGGCCTACCCCGCTTCCCGACAACCACCATCGGGTCCTTTCCCCAAACACGGGATATCCGCCAGACCCGCTTGCAGTTCCGAAAGGGTGAGCTAACGGAGCCGCAATACAACGCCCGGATTCGCGAAGAGGTTCGTCGCTGCATTGTCGAGCAGGAGGCCCTGGGGCTCGATGTGCTTGTTCACGGCGAAGCCGAGCGAAACGACATGGTCGAATATTTCGGCGAACAACTGGACGGCTATGCCTTCAGTCAGTTCGGGTGGGTTCAGTCCTACGGCTCGCGATGCGTGAAACCACCCATCCTGTTCGGAGACATATCTCGCCCGAAAGCCATGACCGTCGAATGGATCCGCTATGCCCAGTCGCTCACGAAAAAGCCTCTGAAGGGCATGCTGACCGGACCTGTCACCATCCTCAACTGGTCGTTCGTGCGGGACGACCAGCCACGGCGAGAGACCTGCCTTCAACTGGCACTGGCCATCCGGGAGGAGGTGCTGGATCTGGAGGCCTCGGGCGCCCGAATTATCCAGATCGATGAAGCCGCCCTTCGGGAGGGCTTGCCGCTGCGGCAAGCCGATTGGAAGAACTATCTGGACTGGGCCATCGAGTCATTCCGGATATCTGCCAACGGCGTTCGAGACGAAACCCAGATCCACACCCACATGTGCTATTCGGAGTTCAACGACATTATCGAAGCCATCGCCCGGATGGACGCTGATGTGATTACCATCGAGACCTCCCGGTCGGACATGGAGCTTCTCGATGCCTTCCGTGGTTTCCATTACCCGAACGACATCGGGCCCGGTGTCTATGACATACACTCGCCGAATATTCCCGACAGCGAGCAGATTCGATCATTGATGATAAAGGCGGCAGAGCGGATACCAGCAGAGCGGCTATGGGTGAACCCAGACTGTGGCCTGAAGACCCGTCAGTGGGAGGAGGTCCGCCCTGCCCTGAAAGGCATGGTCGCCGCCGCTCGGGAACTCAGAGAAAGTATTCAGTAACCGGAACTGTTCTGATCCAGCTCGAACTGGAAATCCTCGGCCCGGCGGACTTCCGTTGCGAAGTCGCCATAATCGTGGAATTCGAACCAGCGGTAACCGGGCGGTAAATCCTCAACCGAAAACTTGCTGGAACCGGAAGTAAACTGGATGCAGGTGGACGGCGTGGCCAACAGCTGCACGCCGTTGCGCTCGCGCTCGTGCTCCTGATGGATATGCCCCCACAACACGATCCTGACCTGAGGAAATCGATCTAGCACCTGCCAGAACGCATCGCGATTGGTTAGGCCAATTTTCTCCATCCAGTCGGAGCCGATATCCACCGGATGATGATGGAGTGCAATCACTGCCGGTATGTCCGGATGTTGCTCAAGCGTCTCCGAGAGGAACGCCAGTTCGGATTCAGCCAAAGCGCCGAAAACCTTGCCGGGCACAGAGGAATCCAGCATCACAAACTGCCAGCCACCCTGAATCACGTGACGATCAGAAGCGTTGTACTCGCGAGAAACCTGGAGCAGGTTATCGATATGATCGTGATTACCAGCGATCCAGACTGAGGGACAGGAGAAAGACTTCAGGCTCTCACCAAAGACTCGGTACGCTTCCACCGACCCGTCTTGAGCGAGATCCCCGGTAGCCAGAATCAGATCCGGCTGACCGTGCACTTTCAATACCTCTGCAATAACCGCCTGCAGGCTTTCCCGGGTTCTAACGCCCAACAGATCTCCGTCGGCACGCGCCATCAGGTGCGGATCAGTCAGCTGCAGTACCCGCAGTGGCCGGTTTTTTTCCTTCGTGGTCATGGCGTTCTGGATCTACTCGCTGGCAATACGTGGTCTGATAACAAGTGTACGACGCCGATTCACAGATTTATCACTTTCGAATCGAACCCGGGTCACATTCTGGCAAGGCTTAGACGATATATTGCAATTTTTGACAACTATGGCACATCGGTGCGCCATAGCCACACCACTTTAGTACAGGATAAGCGTGTATCGAACCGCCTCAGTCGACGCCTTCGCCGGCAGACCAGGCTGCATGTTCCATGGGCAGGTGACCAAACCTGAGACAGTAATCCAGCCAATCGGCGAGGAAGCCGTTGACCTGGACCTTTTCATCCGGATGGTGCATGAAGCGATTGGGGTAATCGTTGACGGGAGCAATCTGGCGATCACGGTAGCAGCTGATCACTTCCGCCATGCTGGCGTCGTGGTAGACCCGTACGGTCATTTGAGGGTTGTTTAACCAACGACCGGAATTATGGACCTGCTCAAGCAACAGGGTTTCGGTGAACTTTGCTGTCTGGAGCACCTGAATCCGGACTCGTCCCAGGTAGTGGTTCTCCCGATGCAGCTCGAACTCGCACACGGGCTTGCCGTCCACCTCCAGCTGCCTCAGCTTACGGAGCCGCTGATAGTTTCCGTCACACAAGGCGCCGAGCTGTCTGAGATCCGGAACATACCGCCTGGGTTTCATGGTCCACTCGCCCATCACTGCCACCCTTTCCTCAAACGGGCCCGATTCAGCTCGAGCCACTGCAGGGCTATAATGGCGGCCGCGTTGTTGATGCGACCATCGTGGATCATCGCTATGGCGTCGTCGGATGACACCACATGGGCACGGATATCCTCATGTTCATGTTCCATACCATACAGACCACCGGCATCCGCGGTGCTGACACACCCGCAATAAAGGTGAATCATTTCCGTGCTGCCGCCGGGTGACACCAGGTAATCGCAGATTTTTTCCAGCGGCTCAAAGGTAAGTCCGGCCTCTTCCTGGCCCTCGCGTTGAGCGACTTCTTCAGGGCTCTCGCCGTCTTCGTTCATACCAGCCACCAGCTCCAGCAGCCACGGCGACTGATCACGACCCAGGGCACCAAGACGGAACTGCTCAAGAAGGACTACCTCGTCCCGTTCCGGGTCGTAGGGAAGTACACAGGTGGCATCGCCACGAATGAAGAGTTCTCGGGTAAACACCGGCATGTCCCGGCCGTCAAAACGCGGATGGGTCAACCAGAGCTTATCCATGCGGAAGAAGCCCTGGAAGACGGTTTCACGTTTTTCGACGTTGACGTCGTCGGCGTTGAACTGGAACGGTTTGGCCATTTTTTGTCCGGTCGTTGAATCGACTTGGAACGATAGCCTTTAGTTGGGTATTACTTCAAGTTCAAACCTTGTCGTAAAGCTTACTCCCGGACTCCACGAACTCGCGGGATTTCTCCTGCATGCCGGCATCCACTGCCGACACCTCATCCAGGCCGTGCTCCTTCGCATAATCCCGAACTTCCTGGGAAATCTGCATGGAGCAGAACTTCGGTCCGCACATGGAACAGAAATGCGCCACCTTGGCGGATTCCTTCGGCAGGGTCTCATCGTGGTAGGCGCGAGCCGTATCCGGGTCCAGACCGAGGTTGAACTGGTCTTCCCAACGGAATTCGAAACGGGCCTTGGAGAGCGCATTATCGCGAATCTGGGCACCCGGGTGCCCCTTCGCCAGGTCCGCGGCGTGGGCGGCGATCTTGTAAGTGATGATGCCGGTTTTCACATCGTCCTTGTTGGGCAGCCCCAGGTGTTCCTTGGGTGTGACGTAGCAAAGCATGGCGCAGCCATACCAGCCTATCATGGCGGCACCAATACCGGACGTGATGTGATCGTAGCCCGGCGCAATATCGGTAATCAGCGGGCCCAGGGTGTAGAACGGCGCTTCGTCGCAACATTCGAGCTGCTTGTCCATATTCTCTTTCACCAGATGCATGGGCACATGGCCGGGGCCTTCAATCATGCACTGCACATCGTGTTTCCAGGCGATCTTGGTGAGCTCACCGAGGGTTTCCAGTTCGCCGAACTGGGCTGCGTCGTTGGCGTCGGCGATGGAGCCGGGGCGCAGGCCGTCGCCAAGGCTGAAAGAGACATCGTAGGCTTTCATGATTTCGCAGATGTCTTCGAAGTGCTCGTACAGGAAGCTTTCCTTGTGGTGAGCCAGGCACCATTTGGCCATGATCGAACCACCCCGGGAGACGATGCCTGTGGTGCGCTTGGCAGTCATAGGCACATGGTGCAGGCGGACGCCCGCATGGATGGTGAAGTAATCCACGCCCTGCTCGGCCTGTTCGATCAGGGTATCCCGGAAGATTTCCCAGGTCAGGTCCTCGGCCACGCCGCCGACTTTTTCCAGGGCCTGGTAAATCGGCACGGTGCCGATGGGTACCGGGGAGTTGCGGATGATCCATTCCCGGGTCTCGTGAATGTTCTTGCCGGTAGACAGGTCCATGATGGTATCGGCGCCCCAGCGGATGCCCCAGGTCAGTTTCTCGACTTCTTCCTCAATGGAGGAGCTGACCGCTGAGTTGCCAATGTTGCCGTTAATCTTCACCAGAAAGTTACGGCCAATGATCATCGGCTCGGATTCCGGGTGATTGATGTTCGCGGGGATAATGGCGCGGCCGCGAGCCACTTCGTCCCGGACGAATTCGGGGGTAATCTGGTCCGGCAGGCCCGCACCGAAGGACTGTCCGGGATGCTGGTCTTTCAGCAGACCCTGTTCCCGGGCCTCCTGCAGCTTCATGTTTTCACGGATGGCGATGTACTCCATCTCCGGGGTCACGATACCCTGCCGGGCGTAGTGCATCTGGGAAACGTTTTGGCCAGGTTTGGCCCGTAGCGGTTTTCGCTCGTCCATGAACCTCAGCGGGTCAAGCTGGGGGTCTTTCATGCGGCGGCGGGTGAACCCGGAAGAGTAGTCCGGAAGCTGCTCCACATCACCGCGTTCGGCGATCCAGGCGGCGCGGACTTGTTTGAGACCTTTACGAAGATCAATAGCAGCTTCAGGATCTGTGTACGGGCCGGACGTATCGTACACAACCACCGGAGGGTTCGGCTCGCCGCCCATCTCCGTGGGCGTGTCCTGCACGGTAATTTCCCGCATAGGTACCCGCAGATCGGATCGGCTACCCTGCACGTATACTTTTCGTGAGCCTGAT
The DNA here is from genome assembly GCF_001266795.1 of Marinobacter sp. CP1. Classification (NCBI taxonomy): domain Bacteria; kingdom Pseudomonadati; phylum Pseudomonadota; class Gammaproteobacteria; order Pseudomonadales; family Marinobacteraceae; genus Marinobacter; species Marinobacter sp. CP1. The sequence goes on along the minus strand of NZ_CP011929.1, from coordinate 2,891,528 downwards.
AATGGTTTGATGGCGGCGGAATCCGCCGCTGCGGATTCACTGAGATAGGCTGGCAAGTCCGTCATGGTCTGCTCCCGGTATTGGAGGGTTGTCGGGTCGCGTATGACGGGCCTTCCGGTACGGAAGAGGCTGGAACCAGCACGTTTTGAATGGTCTTAATCCCTACGCCGGCATTATCCGGATCAGGTTGCGGGTTCCGCACTGCAATCTCAGCCAACCACCGGTTTTCGGTGTATCAGCACCCCGTCAAGACGCGAACTGCTCACAAAATGAGTGAACTCTGCAAGTGTAGAGGCGGAGGCGTTTATTGTCCATAATGAGCAACCAATACCTTTGGGTCACCGTCGGCACCGGCCCATACCTTGAATACATGCCTTCCGAACCCCCTATCCAGATCAGGGATACCCGGAGATAGTTTGTCAGGAGAAGCAATGAATAAGCGTTTACTTCCAGGATTGATCAGCCTGCTCGCAGCCCAGCCTGCGTTCTCTCTGGATCTGATGGAAACCTATGAAAAGGCACTGTCCTATGACTCCGGCATTGCCTCGTCCCTGGCGCAGTTCCAGGCACAGCAGGCAACCAGCGATGTCAGCAAGAGCGCCCTGCTGCCCAAAATCTCGGCGGTTGGGTCAGCAAGCTACACAAGTTTCGAGCCCAGGAATATACCCGGGGGGGCAAACGCCGATGAACTGACGCGGCAACTCTTCTCGGGAGACAGTTATCGCACCTACCGCTACGGAATCGAACTGACTCAGCCACTGTTCCGGGCTCAAGACTGGTTCAGCTATGAGGCCAGCCAGTTCCAGACCGAGGCGGCCGAGGCCCAGTACAACCTGGCCCAGCAACAGCTGATTCTTGATGTAGCAACCGCCTACTTCGATGTCTTGCGCGCCAAAGACACCGTCACAACCGCCAAAGCAACTGAAACGGCCATCCAGCGCCAGTACGAACAGGCCCAGGAACGGTTTGACGTGGGGCTCATTGCCATCACCGAAGTCTATGAGGCGCGTGCCAGCTACGACGATGCCAGAAGCCAGCGCATCGCCGCCGACAACGACCTCAATGTGGCCAAAGAACAACTGGCCCGGTTAACCGGAGAATATCCGGACGCCATGGAAAATCTCAGGCAGAATTTTCCGCTCGGGCGCCCGGAGCCTATGGATCCAACTTCCTGGGAAACAACCGCCGTGGAGCAGAACTGGTCCATTCAGGCGGCCCAGAGACAGTTCAGTGCCAGCGAAGCCAGCCTGAAAGCGGCAAAGTCTGATCATTTACCAACTCTTGAGCTGAGCGCCTCCTACCAGGAAACCAGTCTGGAGAACGCCCTTTTTACTCAGCAAGAAGGCAACCAATCGATTGTCTCACTGTCACTGACCATCCCGTTCTACACGGGCGGCGGCACCCAGGCCGGCGTCCGGGAACAGCGCTCGCTGCTCACCGCCGCCGAACAGGACCTGAATACGGTGCGCCGGGACGTACGGGTGAATACCCGGAGCCTGTTCCTGACGGTCAACAACAATATAGAGACCGCTTCCGCCCTGGAACAGACCATCATCTCTCGCCGCAGCGCCCTCGACGCCACCCGCGCCGGCTATGAGGTTGGAACGCGCAATATTGTGGAAGTACTGGATGCGGAACGGGCCTACTACGTAGCCCTGAGAGATTACGCCAACGCCCGCTATGATTACCTGATCAACTCGCTTCAGCTCAAACAGGCCGCCGGAACCCTGACCCCTCGGGACCTGATCGACCTGAACAACTGGCTGAGCGCCGCTGCACCCGGCATCGGGGCGCTGGCCAACGAGAAGAAAACCTTGGACGATCCTACCCAGTAACCACCAGGGCGGGCCCGAAGGCTCGCCCGCATCTTTTGGGCGGATGTATCACACCCGCTCAATAATCCCATCAACCACCTTGTCTAACGCCCCGCGGTTCTTGTTCACCACTTCCAGGGCTCGCTGACCAATCGCTTCACGTTCCTGACCGTCACTAAAAAGAGACGACACGTGAGCGGCCAGATCATCTGCATCGGTAACCAGTTTAACGCCCCGGTCATTCAGCAGGCTCTGGTATATAGTTTCGAAATTAAAGATATGCGGGCCTGAAAACACCGGAATACCCCATCCGGCGGGTTCGAGGGGGTTGTGGCCGCCGCGCTCGATCAGTGAGCCGCCTACAAAGGCCAGGTCACTGGCGCCGTAAAGCATCATCAGCTCCCCCATGGTATCTCCGAGATACACCTGGGCCTGGGCAGGGCCCTCTCCAAGGGAGCGACGGGCCAGAGTCAGCCCCTCCTTGACCGCTTTTTCTGCCACAGGCTCAAAGCGGTCGGGGTGTCTCGGAACCAGGATCAGCAGAGCGCCTGGATGTTCTGCCAAAACTTTTCCATGAGCCGCCAGCAGTTGATCGTTTTCGCTGCCGTGGGTGCTGCCGGCAATCCAGACTGGCCGCCCCGCCAGCTCCTGTCGGAGCGCCATAGCCGCAGCTCGCACATCTTCAGGGATATCAACGTCAAATTTGACACTACCCGTTACGGCCACTTTCTCAGGCGCAACGCCAATTCGCCGAAACCTCTCGGCGTCTTTCTCTGCCTGGGCCGCCACCCAACTGATACTGCGCATGATTGGGGCTGCGAGGCCGCGAATACGCTCATAGCCCCGGGCGGATCGTTCTGACAGGCGGGCGTTGATCAAAAACACCGGAACCCGGCGAGCCCGGCACTGACGAATCATGTTCGGCCAGATTTCGGTTTCCATGATGACCAGTATTCGCGGGCTGGCGCGATCCAGGAAACGCCGGATGGCGCCCGGCGTATCATAGGGTGCGTAGGCGTACTGCACCTGATCACCAAACATCTTGCGTGCCTGGGCCAGGCCGGTGTCGGTCATGGCTGTCATCAGGATGGTGATACCCGGGTTCCGGGCCAGCAATCGTCGAACCATGGGCGCTGCCGCTATGGTTTCACCCACCGAGACAGCATGAACCCACACAACCCTGCCGCTAGCCCGGGGCACAATGCCCAAGCGCTGGTACCAGTTGCGCCTGAGTTCCGGAGCTCGACGTCCGTTCCACCACAGGCGCAGCAGAATGAACGGCAGAATCAGCCTAATAAGCTGGGAATAGATAAATTGCAGCACACAGGACTCCGGGCAAAACAGTGCGCTATCATAGCGCAAAACCTATTGATTTGCTTCCGATTGATGGCTCGGGCCATTGTGCCACCATCAATCGATTCAGACTTTGCAGGACCGGCTTTACGTGAAAACGAAATACCGCAAAATACCGCGAAACACGGATTACTCGGCCTACCGCCATCCCCGATGGTGGCCCACCTGGCTGGGAGTCTTTTTGATGTGGTGTGTGTCCCGGCTGCCAATACGCGTTCAGTGGTGGCTGGGCAAACTGGCGGGACTGCTGGCGTTCCGCCTTGCCCGGGAACGTCGGCACATCGCCGAGGTGAACATTCGGCTGTGCTTCCCGGAACTCACGGCCGCTCAGCAATCTGCGCTGGTTCGGAAAGCGTTTATTGCCAATGGTATTGGCTTGCTGGAAATTGGCATCGCCTGGTTCCGCGATCCAGCCAAACTGACAGGCATCACACAGGTCCATGGCCTTGAGCATTTCGAGCATGCTCTGGCGCAGGGCAAAGGCGTTTTATTACTGGGAGGCCATTACAGCACTCTGGATCTGGGCGGGAGCCTGGTGACCGAGTTCATTGAAGCAGACGTGATGCAGCGGGACCATAACAACCCTTTGATGAACGCCGTGATGACGAGAGCCCGTGAACGCCGGTATGGCAACGTGCTCGGCGCCAAGGACCTCCGGGGCCTGTTTCGCAGCCTTAAGAAAAACCGGGCCGTCTGGTATGCCACCGATCAGGATTACGGCCGCAAGGATATTGTCTTTGCGCCCTTCTTCGGAATACCGGCGGGCACGATTACCGCTACGTCCAGGATCGCGGAGCGCAGCGGCTGCAAGGTCGTCCCGTTCAGTCATTTCCGACGTGACGATGGTCCGGGTTACGACATCTACTTCCATCCTGCCCTTGAGAGCTTTCCCAGCGGGGACGATCTTCAGGATGCAACATTGATCAACCAGACTATCGAGCGAGAAGTGCGGCGCGCCCCGGATCAATATCTGTGGATGCACCGGCGCTTCAAGACCCGCCCTGATGAGAACGATCCGGGATTCTACAAACGCCGGTAATAACGAACTCAGGCAACACGGAGGCCGGCAATACATGCCGGAACACCATGGCCAAACCCGAGCCCAGAACGCAGGATGCATCCACTCCGGTGGTGTGGCTTCTGACCGACAACAAGCCGGGTCACCGGAATCAGCTGAAGGGGCTTGGCAACCGGCTTCGCGTCCTGGCGGGAGCAAGCACCTACTGGGTTGATGCCTCCACCGTAGAGGTACCTCTGTGGCGGGCATTGCTGGCCTCTTCGCCACGTATGGAGGCGTCACTGCCTCGCCCCGATCTTGTCGTCGCGGCAGGGTCCGGCACGCATCGATTACTGCTTGCGCTGCGAAAACGTCGCGGGACCCGAACGCTGGTCATCATGAAGCCCGCGTTTCCGCTGTCTCTGGTCAGCGGCGCCCTGATTCCAGCCCATGATCGCGTCCAACCAGGCCCGCGGGTGCTGTTAACCGAAGGCGTTCTGAACACCATCACACCCCTGGCCAGAATCACCGAGAAACGGGAAGCGTTATTACTCATAGGCGGGCCTTCGCCGCACTTCGACTGGGACGACGATGTCGTCCTGGGCCAGATATCCCACCTGATCGGTCAGTACCCTGACTGGCGCTGGACCATCAGCACCTCACGGCGAACACCGGAGCCCCTGCAGGACCGCCTCGACGACATGGCCGGAGTGCGGATCACCGTTGTTCACCCCCAGCAGACCCACGAGGATTGGCTAAGCCATCAACTTTCCGCCTCACGGGCGGTCTGGGTGACTCCCGACAGCATGTCCATGGTTTGCGAGGCGGCAACCTCCGGAGTGCCAACGGGCCTTTTCGAGTTGGCGGCGAGACCCGGCAGCCGGGTCGTGGACGGAGTGGAACGGCTGGTCCGGGACGGCTATGTTGCCAAGTGGACGGATCACGCCAGCGTCATGGCCGGCAGGGCCGACCACAACCAGTCGCTCTGGGAAGCCAATCGCGCAGCCCTATGGGTCATCGAAAACGGGTTACTGCCAAAGAGCCACAAAACCAATCAACGCCTGCCCAAGGGGGCCCAGCCTTGAGAATTCTTCAGGCACTTCCAGCGCTGTACAGCGGCGGTGTAGAAAGAGGTACCGTAGAGTTCGCTGCAGACCTCGTCAAACGCGGCCACGAATCCTTTGTCGTCTCCAAGGGCGGACCCATGGCGGAACAACTGCGGGGACAGGGTTCAAAGCATATTTTCATGCCGATTCACCGGAAAAATCCGGCGTCCTTCGGGCAAATCCTGCCGATGCGAAAACTGCTTCTTGAACTGAAGCCGGACATCGTTCATGTCCGCTCGCGCATGCCCGCCTGGATTATCTTCCTGGCTCTGAAAAGCATCCCGAAACGGGAACGCCCGGCGGTTGTGTCCACATTCCACGGCATGTATTCGGTAACACCCTACAGCGCCATCATGACCCGCGCCGATCACATCATTGCTGTGTCCCAGTGTGTGCGGGACTACGTGATGAACAACTACCCCGTTCCGGCGGAGAAGCTGACGGTTATTCAGCGTGGTGTCGATGTGGATGCGTTCCACCAACGTGAACTTAGCCAGCAATGGCTGGACCGCTGGTTCCGTCAGTATCCGCAGCTTGCCGGCAAGAAAATCATCATGATGCCCGGACGGATTTCCCGCTGGAAAGGCCAACTGGATTTCCTGGCCATGATGGCGAAGCTGGTGCGCGAGCGGCCCGATTGCCATGGCATCATTGTCGGTGGCGCGGAGCCCGGCAAAGAGCACTTCCTGGATGAACTGGAAAAGGAGCGGGCACGCCTGGACCTGACCGACAAGGTCAGCTTTCTCGGCCAGCGCAATGACATGACCACGCTGTACCTGCTCGCCGATGTGGTCTGCCATATGAGCACCAAACCGGAACCCTTTGGCCGGACAGTGACCGAAGCCCTGGCTTCGGGAACACCGGTCGTGGCCTATAATCGTGGCGGGGCGGCGGAAACACTGCAGGCGTGCTTCCGGGAAGGCCTGGTGGCGCCGGATAACGTGGAGGAGTTCGCAAAGGCCGTTTCCCGGATGTTGGATGCCGGGCCTCCGGCCATTGAGATCCCCTACCGGTTCCGCCTGGAGGCACAAACAGAAGCGAGCCTGGCCGTTTACGAGACGGTGCTTCAGAATGCCGCAAGTCGATCATGACCTCACCGCCCCGATTTACGATCGCCCTTCTGATTGCCACGCCCGGCACAACCTGGGGCGGCATGGAAAAACACACCGCCGATCTGGCAGCCAACCTGGCCAGACGGGGGCATTGCGTCCATGTAGTGGCTCACAAAGACTACCGGGATAGATTTCATTCCGGCATCCACTTTCATGCGCTGCCCGTTCAACTGGGGCGACGGAACCTCTGGCTCCAACTGGCCCTCCGCCGGCGACTTCGAGAAATAGCACCTGATATTCTGCACGCCCAAGGCAACAAGGCTGCACAACTCGCGGCGAAAACCGGAAACCTTGTCCGCGTGCGAATCGGCACGGTGCACGGCACCAAGTCCAACCATAAGGCATTTGATCGACTTGATGAGGTCATTGCCGTAAGCCCCAGGATTCTGGCTACTCTGCGACACCCCCGAAAACACCTTATCTACAACGGCGTGGATTCCGGGAGCGAACGAACAACAACAGACGACGGCCCGGAGCTACCGCCGGGAGTCACCAATGTAATCGCCGTCGGACGACTCGAATCCGTCAAAGGTTTTGATGCGCTGATCAGAGCCTGGGCCATGCTCGGCGATTCGGCACATCGCTACCATCTGACCATTTTTGGCGAAGGCAGCCAGCGATCACGGCTTGAGCACTTGATTCGCCAGTTGAAACTGGAAACCTCGGTAACCCTCGCAGGGTTCCGGGAGAATCTGGCGCCCATCTACGACAGGGCCGAATTGACGGTGATCAGCTCCGAACGGGAAGGCTTTCCCTACGTACTGGCGGAGTCCCTTCTCAATGGTTGCCCCGTGGTCTCCACTCCGGTGTCCGGACCGCGGGATATTCTTCCAGAAACGTCTCTCAGTGCAGGCCACCGGGATCAGGACCTTGCCGAACTGATAGCGCGAGCGCTCGCTGATCTGGAGACACTGAAACAGAGTGAGCAGCCCGCAATAGCATTTGCCCGTAAAACTCTCACGATCAACGCCATGGCGGAGCAAACGGAAGCGCTATACCTGAGGGCAATGGGCGAGCAACGAGGCACCTGATGTCCGCTGTATTGGGCTGAGAGCTAGCGTGTATTTTCCCTCTCAAATTCGGATAGCATCTGCATCTCGCGAGCCTTGGCCAGGCGCATGAAATTCCTGTTGGCTGCGGTAATGGCAACGCTCAGACCAAACCAACCGTTCAGGATCTGGCGGTGAAGCAGGTAATATTTCAGGAACTTCAAGGGAAACTCGGCAAACAGGCGGGGGCTGGAAATTCGCCGTCCCTTTGCGGCGATAAAGCGGGCCTGCTCCGTCGACAACTGGCAGTACTTGCGCTCCATCTGCTCCAGAGAAATCAGCGTGCGGTGCAACACATCGCCCTTTAAATCCACAACCCGGCCAGCCTTCACCTGCGGCCGGTCATTGTTGCTGTCTTTTTCGGGCTCAATCACTGCCTTGTTACGATTGTAGAGCCTGAGGATCTTCTTCGATTTATCATGGCGGAACGGATGCCGGGGATCCGGCTGGGACAGCACCCAGCGCATCCGGAATCCCGCAATGGCCGGGTCAATCGGCTTTGAAAACAGGTCCTGGATGTTGGCCACAAGCTCGTCCGATAGCACCTCATCCGCATCCAGGTCCAGCACCCAGTCATTACGACAAAGGCTTGCAGCAAAGGCTTTCTGGCAGGCAAACCCCTGCCAGTCGTTATGAACAAACCGAGCTCCCGCCGCTTCTGCAATTTCGCGGGTTCGGTCAGTGCTCCCGGAATCAACTACGATAATCTCATCGACCCAGCCGGAAACCTTTGCCAGGGACTCTGGCAGTCGCAGTTCTTCGTCCTGGGTGATGTAATAAACAGATAACGGTAACTTCATCAAAATTCCTGTTATCAGGGCCATCGGTTTAGGGTCTGATCAGAACAATATCATGGTTGCCTTATGATAAGATGACGCGCCTGATTTCGATGTTTTTCTTGGCATTCTCTAACTCAAGCCCGGAGTGTACAGATGATTCACCCCGTCATTATGGCTGGCGGTACCGGCTCACGCCTTTGGCCGATGTCGCGCCAGCTGAATCCGAAGCAGTTCCTGAAACTGACCAACGGCCCCCTGTCGATGTTGCAGGCCACCGTTGCGCGGCTTGAGGGCATGGACGCAGCAAACCCTCTTCTGATCTGCAACGAGGAACACCGGTTCCTGGCTGCGGAACAGATGCGGCAATCCGGCCACGAGGATACGCGGATCATTCTGGAGCCCTGTGGCCGGAATACGGCGCCGGCGATTGCCTTGGCAGCGCTGCAGCTGACCGAGGCTGCAGAAAACGGTGCCGATGATCCCCTGATGCTGGTGCTGGCAGCCGACCACCTGATCAAGGACGTCACCGCCTTTCAGGAAGGGGTGAAGAAAGCCATTCCGCTGGCGCGGGAAGGGAAGCTGGTCACCTTCGGCATTGTCCCTAACCATCCTGAAACTGGCTACGGCTACATTCATCGTGGCACCGAGCTGGGCCCTGACAGCTACCTGGTGGACAAGTTTGTCGAAAAGCCGGACCAGGCGACCGCCAATGGTTACCTCGATTCCGGAGAGTACCTCTGGAACAGCGGAATGTTCCTGTTTGGTGCCCGTCAGTACCTCGAGGAGCTGGAAGCCCATCGCCCTGATATCCTGGCCGCGTGCCGTGCCGCCATCGCAGACACCGCCGATGACCTGCACTTCACGCGAATCAACGCCGAACGCTTCGCCGAATGCCCGTCAGACTCGGTGGACTACGCCGTCATGGAGAAGACCGACAAGGCCGCCGTGGTTTCCCTGGATGCCGGCTGGAGCGATATTGGCTCCTGGTCCGCGCTATGGGAAGTCAGTGACAAGGACGCGGCCGGCAACAGCCTGACCGGCGACGTGATCACCCATAACACCGCCAACACGCTGATCCGTGCCGATAGCCGGCTGGTGGCCACCGTTGGTGTGGACAACCTGGTGGTTATCGAAACCAAGGATGCCCTGCTGGTCGCCCATAAAGACAGTGTTCAGGACGTCAAAACCGTGGTGGAACGGATAAAAACCGATGGCCGCCACGAACACATGAACCATCGGGAAGTCTACCGCCCCTGGGGCGTCTACGATTCCATCGACAACGGTGCCCGCTATCAGGTCAAACGCATCACTGTGAAACCCGGCGCCAAGCTCTCCGTGCAGATGCATCACCATCGCGCCGAGCACTGGATCGTGGTAAGCGGCACGGCCCGGGTCACCAACGGCGAGAAAACCTACCTGGTCACCGAGAACCAGTCCACCTACATTCCGGTTGGTCAGGTGCACTCGTTGGAGAATCCGGGCGTCATCGACCTGGAACTGATCGAAGTTCAGTCCGGCTCTTACCTGGGTGAAGACGACATTGTTCGTTACGAGGATCGGTACGGTAGGAAATGAGCAAGCTCAAGTATTTCATCATCGCCGGGCTGCTCAGGATTGCCGGCTGGCTATCCCTTGCCGGTGCCCAGAGGGTAGGTCGTTTCGTCGGTTATCTGGTATGGCGATTGCCCACCAAATCTCGCCAGGTAACCGACATTAACCTGTCCATTTGCTTCCCCGAACTTTCAGACACCGAACGCGCGGTTATGTCAAAGAGATCCCTGGCCCAGACCGGCATGACCATGCTCGAGGTGCCCTTGATGTGGGAGTGGCCGGTGGAGAAATGCCTTGGCCTGATCCGGGAAACCGAAGGCCTGGATCTTATCGACGAGGCCATGGCCGGCGACAAAGGCCTGATTCTCCTGGCGCCGCACCTCGGTAACTGGGAGCTGGCCGGGTTGTTCTTTTCCTCACGCTACAAAATGGCAGCGCTCTATAGTCCGCCGAATATGCCCGAGTTCGAGGACTACATGATCAAGGTACGCGGGCGACTTGGCTCGGAGCTGGTCCGGGGCGACCGCCGCGGCCTGGCCAGGCTCGCCTCGATTCTTCGGGAAGGCGGGGTTGCCGGAATCCTGCCGGACCAGTCGCCCCGCGGAAAGGGCAACGCCTTTGCGCCTTTCTTCGGCATGGAAGTGAAAACCATGACTCTCGTATCCAAGCTGATTCAGCGCACCGGTGCCAACGTGCTGATTACTTATGCCGAGCGCCTGCACGACGCTTCCGGGTTCCGGATCGTTGTACGTGAGACCGGCCCGGGCCTCGGTGACAAGGATCCTGTTGCCGCGACCAGTGCCATGAATCAGGCGATTGAGCAATGCGTGCGAGAGATCCCCGAGCAGTATCAATGGGAATACAAGCGTATGCGCCATCGGCCGCCCGGCGAAATCAACCCCTATAATCCGGACCGAGTATGTTGAACCCCAGACTCGCCTTTCATGCGCTGCTGATCATCGGGCTCGGCGGCGCGCTCCTGTCCTCAAGCATCCTGGCCGGCGCGACTCTCTTGCTTGCGATTGCCGGAATGGTGCTCAGTGCCCGCAAATCTTTGTATAAAGACGGCTGGGACAAACCCAAAGAGCTCAGGCTGCTTCACTTTTCCTTCTGGTTCTTCGTGCTGGTGAGTTTTCTGTCCTGGGCCCTTGAAGGGTTTGATTACGAGGGTGGAAAAACCCTTGGCACGCACGCCCGGTTCATCCTGTTCTGGCCCCTGATTGTTGCCATCAGCTATGCACGGATTGGCGCCCGCACGACTTTCGCCGCCATCGGACTGGTGGCCGTGTCTGTCATCGGGATTTTTCTGGTGACCATTGCTGCCCGCCAGGGCGCGCTTGGTCAGGTCTTGAATTCCCGTTTTGGCGGTGGAATCAACCCTATCAGCTTTGGCAATCTCGCCCTCCTGGGGGGCATGTTGACGATCGTCGCTGCCATGTTTTTTGTCCGGGAAAAACGGGGGGGCCTGGCGGTACTGTTCTTTATCGGTGGAACGGCGGCCGTTCTCATTTCCATGTTGTCGGAAACCCGCAGCAATCTGGTCGCTCTACCCTTCCTTCTGATTGCGCTGGTACCACTAGTCGGTAAAAGACTTCGAATTGCCGGATTGATTGTTGTGCCAATGCTCGTCGCCGGCGCGATTATTACCAGCGACCGCATGTCCAGCTCGCTCAATGGACTGCTACATGATGGCCAACTGGACTCCGGCATGGAAATTCGCCTGGAGGTCTGGGGGCAGGCGCTGAACATGCTCAGAGAAAGCCCCTGGTCGGGCGCTGGCCTTGGTGGCTATACCCACCGCATAGAATCGGAAGTTGCCGCGGGCAATCTGCCAGAGCATTTCCTGGACTGTTGCACGGGGCATGCGCATAACGATCTGCTGAACAATGCCGCAACCAGCGGTATTCCCGGCATTCTCAGCTGGGCCCTGCTTATTTTCATTCCGCTGGCCATCTTTGGCAGAAACCTGTCCAGCCGCCACGCAGCCACGGCGCACCTTGCGGCGGCTGGCTGCATGGTATCCCTTGGATACTTTTTCTTTGGCCTGACCGAAGCCACCTTCAATCGGACTTTGTTCCTCACCTTCTATCTGCTGGCTGTTAGCTCCATCGCCTCGGCCATGTTTACAGAGCTGAGTGCGTCCTATGTTCGAAACAGGGCCCGCAAGGTGTCTGCCACTATCATCACGAAAAACGAAGAAGACCACATCACCGACTGCTTGAAGTCCGCAAGGCTGGTTGCCGACGAAATTATCGTTCTGGATAGCGGCAGTACTGACAGAACGGTGGAACTGGCCAGAGAGCTTGCAGATGTTGTCGAAGTCACAGACTGGCCTGGCTTTGGCATCCAGAAACAGCGAGCTCTCGAGAAAGCGACAGGAGAGTGGGTGCTGTCACTGGATGCCGATGAGCGTGTCACACCCGAGCTGGCAAGGGAGATCAACGATCACCTGGTAGATCCTGACGCGGACGCGTACAAGCTTCCCTGGGCCGTAACGATCTACGGCAGCCGCCTGGATTTCGGGCGCAGCGGCCGAGCCCCCCTCCGGCTGTTCCGTCGCGAGGGAGTAAGCTTTTCGGACGCCCTCGTACACGAGCGGATACTGATTCCGTCCGGACGCAAGATCAAAACCCTAAGGGGCCGCCTGACACATTATACACACAGGGATTTCGGCCACTCGCTGGAAAAAAGCGCCAAGTACGCCTGGCTTGGCTCACTGGAGAAACATCGCAAAGGCAAGAAGACCCGCACCATGATCTACCCCACCCTGCGGGGCCTGATGACATTCGTGCAGGTGTACTTTATTCGGTTCGGGTTTCTGGACGGTGCTGTGGGCTATCTTACCGCTGTGACGTACGCACAGGTAACGTTCAACAAGTATGCCGGATTATGGACGCTGGACCGGCCGGCCCGCTTTGAAAAGTCCTGACCTACGAAGGAACGTCGTTTCGACGCCGACGCTCCTGAACATACGCCTTATTTCGTCGTAGTATGGGAGCCGGGCACCCATAGAGGTATCATCGATCTGGAATACCTGGATTTCCGGGAATATCTTTTTCAGGGTAAAAAGAGCGGTTGAAGTAAAGCTGTAGAAAGCGAGATAGATTTCCCCGGACAGAGCCACTTCGACCTCGATCGGACGACCGGCCTGCCGTATCTCGAGCGGAAATTCTGCCAACAATGCCTCCAACTCTTCCCGGCTTTCCTTTCGGTGCATGAAGTACACCACGCGGCTATTAGGATGACGTTCCACCACGTGCTGAATCTGCAGTGTCAATTGCTGAGGCCGATCCTCACCACCAAAGGGCTGTCCAAGAAAACCGACCACAGGGGCCTGAGTATTATCACGGTCAGAGGTTTTGAAGGTGCTGCGAAACACCGGAAAATCATGAACCTGTACCTGAACAAGCTCTGAGCTCGGTAGCGGAAAAAACGTGAAGAAAGCGATCACCTCCGGAACCACGCGATGAATCCGGATTCCCATGGTTCTCAGAAGCCGTTTTTTTGCTGGTGAAATCCGGGAGGCAATACCCTCGTCGTGAATGGCATGGTAGTACGTCACTGTCGCCAGGCCGTCATCCACGAAAATCAGCTGCTCGCTATCGAACCCCCGATAAAATACTTCGTGGATCCAACTGGATTTGTTCCCGATAAATAGCCGTTCAATGTGGCGTCGTGAAAGGCTCTTGGCAACCGCACCCAGACGAAGGTAAAAGGAACTTTTTTTCAGATAGATAGTTTCAATGCCTTGCCAGCCAAGAGCCTCGGCCAGGAAGGCCATCTGTTCCTCGGTCTCCCGGTTATCAGGCCTGGCAATGACAAGAAGTGTTGTTTCAGCGCTGCAGCCATAGAGGTAACGAGCCTCGGAGCAATTGATCAGTTGCAGGGGCGTACTCGCAACAAAGACATTGGTTGGGCTTGCGGCGCTGATCAAATCGTTCGCTTCCTAGTCGGGATCTTCACTTGGTCTACCCTGAGCTTTCCGGTGCCATGCGTGCAAGTTCCTTCCGCAACCGGCGCCGGACTTTCAGTTTGCGCAAAAGGTTTATCGGCTTTGGCTTGAGTTGGCTACGCTTGTTGATCAGGAAATCCTCGACCGCATCAAGAACCCGCTTGCTGGAACGACCATCCCGGAAACTGTGCAACTGGTCGCAAAGAGCTCGCGTTTCTTTCATCAGCGGATCGGGATACTGCACCGCCTCTTCCAGAGCTTTCTCAACGCCCGCCACTTCCTGGACATCGATCAGATAAGGCCCCGGCATTTTGGTTCTGAATGTGACCACCGGGCGATCCAGGAACATGAACTCGAACATGATGGACGAGGTGTCGCAGAGCATCACATCAGCCTGCGGCAGCAGAGGCAGCAGATCTTCATCGCTCTCGACAAAACGAAGGTTCTCGCCACTCAGCTTGCGATACTGATCCACTACCGCGGGATCCATTTTCGGATGAAGCGTTACAATGAACTTCCAGCGACCACTTCTGGAGAGCTCGCCGATCTTCTCCACCAAATCCGGAGCTGACGTAACGGACCGGCTGAACGTTGAAGCGTAAAAAACAACCGGCAACTCATTTTCCAGACGGTTTCTCTTCCCGATTTCATTCCGCGACAGCAATGGATCGAGCTTTGGCCAACCTGTGTGAGCAACCCCGAAATGCTGGTACCGCTCGGCCAGTTCACGGAACTTTTCCGTGTCTTTAAGGGCATGCGTACAGTAAAGATCAAACCATCCCCGAATTCGGTAATGGTCACTTTCATCTTCGCTGCTATGGCCCCTTTTGTTGCGCGCCATGCCATGGAATACCTCAACCTTGATTCCGGGAAAAAAGTAAGGCACCCAATCACCGGGAACGAAGGTCGCATCCGCGTTGTAATCCATGACCTCTTTTACGGAAACGAGACGGCGCTCATCGGCCTGAAGTGGAGCTGTTGAGCACCCGGCGACGAACCAGGCAGCCTCATCGCCCCGGCGCCGTATCTCTTCCTGCAGCGGTCGCAGTATTGAATAGGAATAGGGTTGGTTTACAAAAAACAGGTACCGGCGCATTCAAGCCCTGCCCGTCAGCGATTTGTATAGCTCACCCGTCTCAGTGACGGTCTGTGAGGTGTGAAAATGCCGGGCTATCCGTTGCCTCGCAGCCTGCCCAAGAGAGGCCGCCAATTCACGATCGCGGTAAAGCCGCTCAATAGCCGCTGAAAGCCCGGGAGCATTTTTCGGTTCAACCACAATACCGCTGACGCCATCTTCCACCAGCTCCGGCATACCGCCAACACTGGTCACTACCGGCGTCACTCCGTAGACCATCGCCTCGATGACCGCACGGGGCAGACCTTCCCTTTCCTTCGAGGGAAGCACAAACACATCACTGGCCGCCGCTATGGCCGGCGCATCGTTGCGGTAACCCGTAAAGTGAATCCGCTCGGGGTGAGAGGTGGCAGCGGCCTGCGCCTGAATCTCTTTGTTATCAATAACGTCTCCCACCAGCAGCAAATGTATATCTACATCCTCAGGCAGCTTATCGATCGCTTCAATCAGGTCATCGAAGCCTTTTCTCGGGGTATTTCTCCCGGTGCAGCACACCACGAAGGCATCTTCCGGAACACCAAACTGTGTCAGGTCGGCCTTGGGCGATTGATACCAGTCCAGGTCGTGCCCTTTGTAGATTCTCTGAAGCTTCCGTTCAGGAATGTGCATCCACAGAAACCGGAGGCTGGCCAGGTAATCCTTGATGGCATCAGCGACACAGACAATCTTGCTGACGCGAGGATGCAGGAAGGTAATCCAGGATTCCGGATTGAGAAAACTGATGTTACCGATCACACCGCGATAGGCGACGATCTTGATATCCGTGCCCCGGGAAGCCCGTAATCCGCAGGCCAGGGCCCGGGGATTATAAGCGTGAATGACCTCGTAGTTTTTCTTGGCCAGTTGTTGGCGGATGGACTCGGTGCCCTCTTTGTCAAAGCGGTTCTTCAAGGCCATGGGGCAGGCAACCATGCCCTCGTCGACAAGACGCTGATAGTTCCGACCCTTGGGGTTACACATGACGTCGACGTCGAACCCGGCCTTTCTGAGCCCGATAAAGAGTTCAGTCTCCGGACGATCACAGGCATCCGTAAGACAAAGTATCGACGGAAGCGATCCGCCCTGTTGTGGATTGGTCAAGTGGCCATTCCCCTGTTGTATCCGTTCATGAAATAACTCCAGGCTTTTGCCCGTGCGTCTTCTCCGGCCACCTTTACCAGCGATCGCGAGAAGCGATCAAGATTGGCCTCTTTCCAGCGCGCCGGGGCACTGCCAGTCATCAACCTGCTCTTGTCGAAATCAATCAGAAAGTATTCGTTGCCCCGGACCAGTACATTGAAGCAGTTCAGGTCCGCATGCATGACGCCGGCGTCGTGAAATCGACGAATGGTTTCTCCAATGGACGTCCACGCCTCATTGCCCAGCTCCGAGATAAGGTCAGCCAGGGGCGTGGTGTTCTCCAACCGTTCAATGATGATGGCGGCCCGATACTGAATTGGCGACAGTTTCCGATACCAGGCCGCAACAGGACAGGGTACGGGAAGCCCCTGGCTAACCAGCTTGTTGAGCAACCGGAACTCTGCAAAGGACCGCACATGCTCCTCGCCGGTGAAGGCATAGGCGTATCGCGCAAATTTCGCCATCAACCCGCCCCGGCGATATTCTCGAAGCACCAGTCTGTCCTCTCCGGCCTGCAAAAACCAGGCGCCGCCGCGGCCCCCGCTGCTTACCGGGCGGGCTTGATTGCCCCAAGAGGCGGAATTGAACCAGTCCTCGGTAACCCTGCCCTCGTAATCCGGGTGAATCAGCATTGCCGAAGCCCTTTCCCGGATACAGATTTCAGACTCCACCATGCTGGGTCCCCGGTCACCGAAATTGAAAGAAGGCACGTACTACCCACTCACGCCGGGACGGAAACGCGCGAGTAAGTTAGAATGGCGGCCAGTTTACCAATGATTGCCGACAAAGCTCCACAGCACCAGGCCACAACCTGAACCGGATCAATATCTGATGAACTCCATCTGCATTCTTCGCCTGTCCGCCATCGGCGACGTGACTCACGTAATACCTGTCGTACTGAGCCTCCAGGAGCAGCTTCCCGGCGTGAAGATTACCTGGGTTATCGGCAAGATCGAAGCCAAGCTGGTTGGCGATCTGCCCGGCGTTGAGTTCATTATTTTCGACAAAAAGACTGGTCGCAAAGGCTACGCTGAGCTTCGCAGACAAATGACGGATCGCAAGTTTGACGCGCTGCTTCACATGCAGGTGGCTTTCCGAGCCAACCTCGCCGCTGCCTGCATTCCGGCCAGAGTCAGGATTGGCTATGACAAGGCCCGCAGCAAGGATCTTCACAGCCTGTTTATCAACCACCGGATCAAACCGGCACCGAAACAGCACGTGCGAGACTGCCTTGCCAGCTTCCTCGAACCTTTGGACCTCAAGGCCGCGCCGCCGCGCTGGCAGATTCCGTTGAACAATTCAGACCATGCGTTTGCGCGCGAGCAACTGGCTAATGACCGCAAGAACCTTGTAATAAGTCCGTGTGCCAGCCACACACTGCGTAACTGGCCCGCTGAGCGTTACGCACAGCTGGCTGATCACGCGATTCAGAAGCACGGTATGAAGGTGATTCTGGTGGGCAGCCCCGCCCCGTTCGAGGCCGAGTACTGCGCCGCCATCGAAGCCGCAATGAAGGAAAAAGCGCACAACATCTGCGGCAAGGACACCCTGAAGCAACTGACAGCGTTAATGACCCATGCCGACCTCGTGGTAGCGCCCGATACTGGGCCGGCACATATCGCCAGTGCGGTGGGCACCGATGTCCTTGGGTTGTTTGCCGCAAGCAATCCTTACCGCTCCGGGCCCTATAATTCTCTGGACTGGTGTGTGAACCGGTATCCTGAAGCACTGGAGAAGTTTACCGGCAAAACGGTGGAACAGGCCCGGTGGGGGGCGAAAGCAGAGTTCGAGGGGGCGATGGACCTGATCACGGTTGCAGATGCCACGAATATGCTGGATCGGTGGGTTGAAGTTAACCCGGTGGCCAAAGCTGAAAGCTGGGTCAGATGAAAGCGTTCATCTGACCCAAAATTTCACTTCCGTGCGGTGTAGTCCTGGTAGGACTTCTCTTCCACGAAACGAGACCCCAGGGCCAGGTTGACCTCTTTTTTGATCGCAGCGCGCTTGTCATTGGTGACGTATACAGCGCGTGCCAGCTCAATAAATCTCGCGCCAAAGTCCTGGGCGGCTTCCTGATCCCGAATATCGTCTTCAATCACCCACAGCTCTTCGTTGACCGCTTTCAGCTGCTTGCGGAGATCGGCGATTTCAGCAGCCTTGTCCTTTACCGCCTCGTCCCAGGTAGCGCTCAGCTCATCAAGCTCAAGCCGGACATTCTTGACCTTCGTTTCATCCTTGATGCGCTCGGACTTGATTTCGAGAATGGTGATTTTGTCCAGCACCTCGCCAAAAGATACCGGTACCTTGATAACGTCTGCCATTTGCTCGTCCCGCCAGTAAACAGGGTGTGTTAAACAACAAAGCCGCCGGGCTGAAACAGCAAACGGCGGCCTGTAATTATTCTGGAATCAGCCTTTAACGTGCGTCAGCCAACCGCTGTGCTCAGCCAGCTTGCCCTTGACTGCATCAAAGTACATAGCCTGAAGCTTCTCGGTCACCGGGCCACGCTTGCCGGCACCGATCACACGGCCATCCAGTTCGCGGATCGGCAGCACCTCGGCCGCTGTGCCTGTGAAGAAGGCTTCATCGGCGATGTAGACCTCATCGCGGGTAATCCGGCGCTCCTTGATCGGAATGTTGAGCTCGCGCGCAAAATCCATGATCGTGGCACGGGTAATACCCTCCAGGCAGGAGGTGAGTTCAGGCGTATGCAGCACACCATCACGCATGATGAAAATGTTTTCTCCGGAGCCTTCGGCAACGTAACCTTCGTTGTCCAGCAGCAGGGCTTCCTCGGCACCACCGGAAATGGCCTCGTTCAGGGCCAGCATCGAGTTAATGTAGTTGCCGTTCGCCTTGGCCTTGCACATGGTGATATTGACGTGGTGACGCGTGTAGGAGGACGTGCGCACCTTGATCCCCATTTCCTTCGCTTCCGGTGACATGTAGGAAGGCCAGCTCCAGGCCGCAACCATTACGTGCACCTTCAGGTTATCAGCCCTGAGCCCCATACCCTCGGAACCGAGAAACGCCATTGGGCGCAGGTAGGCTTCGTCAAGATTGTTTTCCCGGACCGCCGCACGCTGGGCTTCGTTGATCTCGTCCTTACTGAACGGCATTTTCATGTTCAGGATGTGGGCGGAACGGAAAAGACGATCCGTGTGCTCTTTCAGGCGGAAAATGGCCGGGCCATTCGCGGTGTTGTAGGCCCGCACACCTTCAAAACAGCCCAGGCCGTAATGCAGGGTGTGAGTCAGGACGTGGGTCTTGGCATCCCGCCAGGGAACCATTTCACCATCCATCCAGATAACGCCATCGCGATCAGCCATCGACATTCTTCATTGCTCCTAAAAAAGCGTTTTTCGGGGGAACCGGCATTCTAGCAGGAAAATCTGCCGGAATTGAATTTGCCTCAGGCCTCAATCATCACTTTTTTCCACATGGCGCGGATGTAGTCACGCTCTTGTGAGAAGGCATCACCCTCCACCTGACTATTGAGGTTCTGAAGCGCCCGCCGGTGAATCGTGGAACGCAGGGCGATGAAGGTTTCCCTGAGTTTTTCGGCATCTTCGACCGCCATCACCCCGGCGCGCCCCAGCTCCTCCATCTGGCGAATGTTATCGGACCACTGGGTCAGCTCCGGGTGCTCAGCGGACCACGCCAGCATCAGGTACTGGACGATAAACTCGATATCAACGATGCCGCCGGTATCATGCTTGATATGAAACACCTCGTCCTGCCGGCTTTCCGGCGTGGCCAGACTGGCCCGCATCTTCTCCCTCATTTCGACCACCTCGTTCCGGAGTTTCTCACGGTCACGGGGCTGACAAAGGATCTCGTGGCGTATGGATTCAAAAGCTTCAAGGGTCTCCGTGCATCCGGCAACACCCCGGGCCCGGGCAAGCGCCTGATGCTCCCAGGTCCAGGCGTCCTCGCGCTGATATTTTTCGAAGGCCTGCAGAGTACTGACCAGCAGCCCGGAGTTACCGGACGGCCTCAAGCGCATATCAACCTCATAAAGCTGCCCCGAGGGCGTCTGGGTGTTGAGGATGTGGACGATCCTTTGCCCAAGCCGCGTGTAAAAAACCGCATTGTCGATGGGCTTTTCACCGTCGGTGGCCAGCTCCGGATCAGCTTTGTGCACAAACACCAGGTCAAGATCGGAGGTATAGCCCAGTTCGATCCCGCCCAGCTTGCCATAGCCAATGATGGCAAAATCGGTTTCACAGGCGGAGCCATCTTCCCGGCGCGGATAGCCGTGGCGGCTGACCAGGTTGGCGAAGGCTACGTCCACCACATGATCCAGAACAACCTCGGCGATCCAGGTGAGGTAGTCACTGACCTTCATCAACGGTAATGTGCCTTTCAGTTCGGACGCCGCAACCCGCAGGATATGGGCTTTCTTGAAATGCCGCAGTGACTCCATCTGCTCTTCCAGATCCTCAAACGGAATCCGAAGCATCTGCTGGCGCAAATCATCCTGCAATTCTGCTTTCGCGGGTGGGCTGTACAGGCTCTCGGCGTTCAACAGCTCATCCAGCAGGAGCGGTGTTTCCGCCAGCTGCCTGGCAATCCAGGGGCTCTCACTGCACAACCGCACCAGTTGGGTACAGGCGCCCGGATTTTCCAGCAGCAACACCATGTAGGCCGTGCGACGCAGTATGGCTTCCACCAGCTGCAACACCCTGGACAGGGTCTCGGACGGGTTATCAACCTGGGTGAGCGCCTCAAGCAGCATGGGCATGAACTGATTGAGTCGCCGGCGCCCCTGGGTCTGTAGATTCTGAACAGTCCTGTTTTCACGAAGTTCAGCCAGCTCCGCCAACGTAGCACCGGGGTCTTCATAGCCCCGTGATTTGAGCCAGTCGGCGGCGGCCGCCTCTTCCATTTCGGAAAGCCAGAGCTCGAACCACCCTTCTTCGAGGGCCCCCTGCCCCTCATCTTCGTCATCTTCCGTGGTAATAATGTTGGAAAAATGCGTGGCGACCCGCTCCCGGTGTTCTCTGAGGCACTGTTCGCACGCCTGCCAGTTCTCGAAATCCATAATTGTGGCGACCCGTGCCCGGGACAGCTCATCTTCCGGCAGCAACTGGGTTTGCTTGTCTTCCATACCCTGGAGCGCATGCTCCAGGTTTCTGAGAAACACATAGGCGTCGCGAAGCTCACCAACCACCGGCGACGGCAACAGCTCGAGCTCTTCCAGCTCTTTCAGGATGACCAGCAGCTCCCGCTGCTGAAGCTCCCTGTCCCGGCCACCGCGAATGAGCTGGAATGCCTGAACCACAAACTCGATCTCTCGGATACCGCCGCTACCCAGCTTGATATTGTTTTCGAGCCCCTTTCTGCGCACCTCCCGGCCAATCATGGCCTTCATGCTACGCAGGGACTCGAACGCGCTGAAATCGATGTACTTGCGGTACACGAAGGGGCGCAGCGTCTCCATGAGCACCTGACCCGCCCTTTGATCGCCCGCCACCACCCGGGCCTTGACCATGGCGTACCGCTCCCAATCCCGCCCCTGGTCCTGATAGTAGGTTTCCAGAGCAGCAAAACTCAGCGCCAGCGCGCCACTCTGGCCATAAGGCCGGAGACGCATGTCCACCCGGAACACAAAACCATCTGCCGTAATCTGGTCCAGAGCCTGGATCAGCCGCTGGCCAAGGCGAACGAAGAACTGCTGATTATCCAGTGAGCGCCGCCCGCCAACGGTTTCCCCCTTGCTCGGAAAGGCAAAGATAAGATCAATGTCCGAGGAGACGTTCAGCTCCCGACCACCCAGCTTACCCATACCCAGAACCACCATTTTCTGGTCGGTTTCCTGGCCGGTTACCGGGTCAGCCCCTCGAGGCGTACCGTATTGCTCGCAGGCGTCCTGGTATAGCCAGCTGAGCGCTCCATCAATACAGATATCGGCAAATACACTCGTCGCCGACATGGTCTCAGCCAGGTCTGCCCATCGCATCAGATCCCGCCATATAATCCGGAACTGGGTCTCCATGCGGAATTGTCTGAGGGCCGAGTGCAGGCCAGGCTCACCATCAACTTCAGAGAGATACTCTTGCCATCGACTTTCCAGATAATCCGGAGTGGTTGGCTCAGACAACGAACGAGAGGCCATCAATGCCTCTACCTGATCGGCATGGCGTTCCAGAGTCTGGCGAAGGAACAAACTGCGGGAGATCGCCGTAGCCACTAAGGTGTCATCCATACCCTCCGGTGAGGTCAACCAGGCCGGAACCCCTTCCGGGAACACTGATTCCCAGCACCCGGCGACATCATCCGCCAGCGGTTTCGGAAGGCTGTGCCATGGCTCGGACATAATGCAAACCCCTGTCTCTCTGTTATATTTCGGGTACTGTATAACGAACTTACCCGCAACTGAACAGGCCGCAGACACGGATGCAACGAAACCGCCGCCCACTGAATCCGGAGCATCAGCAAACTCACCTGCCCATGGGCGGGATGATTCGGAGCCGGATGAAGCGCCTCTTTGCGATCCTGGGAACACTGCTATTGGTGCAGGTCCTGATCATCTGGGCGGTCGAGGACCTGGAACTATTCGAAGCCGCCTGGCTGACCATGACCACGCTGGTAACGGTCGGCTATGGCGATTACGCACCCCAGACGATGATCGGGCGGTTCAGCACCATTGTGCTGATGTTTATCTCCTCAATTACGCTGCTGACACTGATCGTCAGCGACTATATCGAATACCGGTTCTACCGCCGGGAACGTATTTTGTCGGGAAGGTGGATCTACAAAATGAATAACCACATCATCATCATTAACACGCCCCAGCACGGCGGCGACCAGTATTTTATGAGATTTGCTTCCCAGATTCGGGAGATTCCAGGGTACGAAACCATTCCAATCATGATTCTGACCCGGAAGTTTCCAATGGGGCTACCCACCGAGCTCTCGGACATCGGGGTGGTGCATCACCACGGAGCAGGCTTTGATCCAGAGGCGCTGAAGGCCGTCCATGCAGGCAGCGCGAGGCATATCATTGTGCTGGCCGCAGACGAAGCGGACCCATTTTCAGACAGCCTGACGTTCGATATTGCCCACCGCCTCACAGAAATCAATCTGGGCCATCGCACCATTGTCGAGTGTGTAAACGACCAGAACCGTGGGCGCTTCAAATCCCTCGGAGTGCGCATTGTGCTCCGCCCAGTGAGAACATACCCGGAGATTATGGTTCGTTCTGTGGTTGCACCCGGTTCCGAGAAAGTGCTGGAAGATATGTTCAACTACGAGCATGACCACCCTCATCGTTATGACTTGCAGCTGGACGACCTGAATTGGGCCGACATCGTAAGCGCTCTGGTACGCCACGGCATTGGCACCGCTCTCGCCTACATTGATGAAGATGACGAGGTTATCTGTCATCCGCCAACCAACGAAGAAATCGAAGGCAAGGGGCTGATAGTACTGGTTAAATCTTCTGAAACACCGGAGGTCTCTGTGGTGCAGGAAGCACTGGAGCGGTACCGGGCATTCCTGAAGCAGTGGCGCGCCCATTCCGCGGATCAGGAAACCGGCGATTACTGACCGGCAGTGGCAAGCTGTAACTGGAGGACACCCAACGTCGTGGAGCCTTCAGCGAGATCACGAATTGCAGCGCCCGTGGCCAGATCAGACATCACACACTCCCAGAGTTCACCGCACCCTGCGGCGCCAGCCGCATTTGCGACGCGCGACAGGTCGTATTCCTGTGCAGGAAACGGCTGATCCAGCAACCAACAGACACTCAAGGCCTGAAGGAATTCGGTAATGGAAAGCGCCTCGCTTTTACGCGCCGGCTCCGGGTGATACAGGCCCGCCAGAAAATAGCCCTGCTCGGCCTTACTGACCAGATTCAGGAAAACCGGCACTTCCCTGGCCAGCTCGAGCGCCCAAGCCACCAGCTTGCTGTCGTCCCCACTCTTGAGCTCAAACTCCACCTCGTGGAGCGGCCACCTGGCATCATTGCCGGCCACAGTGCCGGAATCGACTGCTATCTCAATGGAAGTCTGCCCTTCTTCCAGCCAGAGCACCTGGCGCTGAAAGTTGGTTGCAAACACAATCTGGAGCCGGCTGAGGTCCAACCCGGCATTCAGCGGTGTGTCTTCCAGTAACGACAAAGCCAGTTCAGGACTGGATACAGGCCACTCCCACTCCTCGCGTCGGTGGGCGCCATCAACGAATTCGCCCCGGGTTTTCAGGGTCTGGATATAGTCATCACCTGCTTTGCGAACCCTCAGCGCAGCTTTGGCTCGATTCAGATCGGCATTGGGCGTGTCGAAATAGTGATTGATCAGGGATTTGGTTTTTCCAGCTCGGACTTCAGGAAGTGAGGAAAGCCACTTTAAAGCCTGTGCCTGTGCGGCCTCAGAAACACTGAGCTTGATTTCCAGTTCGGTTGCCATGCCAATGCCTTATTTTTCGGGATTCATAAACGCAAAAAACCGGCGACCCTGAGGTCGCCGGTTTTCATACTACAGGATTAGCCGATTGGCTGATCAGAAGTAGTAAACACCACCAACGGAAGCGATAGAACGCTCGCTTTCGTCAGCAACGCCGTATACACCGTCGTCACCGCCACCGAGGTAGCCTTCGAAGTACACATACATGTGGTCAGACAGGTTGTGCAGAGCCTGGAAGGTTACGGTAGAAGTTTCAGTGTCGTTGGCGTCGTCAGCCAGGGGCGAATTCGTGGTCGTGCTAAACACCGATGGTGGAACCGTTGTCAGCGTGCTCAACTTCAGAGCTTCCGCCTTTGACGCTGTCATGGTACAGAACGTACTGGATGTTACCTTACACGGTCGGCATGGAATCCATTTTGGCTGCCAGCTCGGAAGCAGACATGGTTTCCTGGGCCAGCGCGGAGCCAGAGAACGTTGCGACTGCGATAGCAGATGCGAGGAGCGTTTTTTTCATGTTGCGCCTTCCTTTTTGAGTTAACTCAGGTTTTAGCGACGGGTTCTTATCCCGATTTTGTAAGGCTTCACCAGTCAGGCTGGATGAGGCCGATTCTGCATCACCCTATGTCAGTTTTATGACAAAGGAGTAACTTTTCTTCTTTTTCGAATAAATCTTGCAGATTCCAGATCTATACAGCTCAATCACTTATCGAACTTTCTTAAAGTTCTGGATGATGAAAATGCTTTAATACAATCATTCTCATTTTGCAAATTAACTGCAGTGCGTTTTTAGCTCTTTTGGCACCAGAAACGCAATCATTTATGCAATTTTGTGCTCGTGAGCTGCGTTACAGTTGCATATCAAATCCGAGGCCAGATTTTAACAAACCCCTTATCAACAAAACTTAGACTGAAAAAACCCTTGGATCGCAACGACTCCGAGGACATTTCCGCACCATTAAAGGCCGGCATGACCACCCGCGCACTACAATAGCGCAAATACTTATACACTCTGTTATCGAGTCTCGAGCATGAACGTGACGGGCCCGTCATTCACCAACCCGACCTTCATATCTGCGCCAAATCTGCCCTCACCCACCTTTTCCGGCCCCAAACCGGAACGTGCTTCTACCACAAACCGTTCATACAGCGTGTTGGCGGCATCCGGCCCCGCTGCATGAGAGAAGCCCGGCCTGGTTCCGGAGGACGTATCCGCCGCCAAAGTAAACTGGGAAACAACAAGAAGGGAACCACCGATATCCAGCAGGCTACGATTCATCCGGCCAGTCTCATCGGGAAACACACGATAAGTGAGAATTTTTCGGCAAAGCTCCCTTGCCTCGTGCTCGCTATCTCCCTTTTCCACACCCAGCAACAGCAAAAGGCCTGTGTCGATCGAGGCTATCTGCTCACCGTCCACGGTAACACTGGCTTGCGACACTCGCTGGATCAATCCTTTCATTCACTGCCTTGAGGACGTTTGAACAGGCGAACATTAAGATCGGGCAAGAGTGTATCCGTGGCCATTACGGGCCGCAACCCTGAAAACGGGATTCAGCCAGCACTTTTTTCAGTTTTCGCGACAACGGACTCAACACCGCGAATGAGGGCATCAACAATCGCCGGCTCGGAAGCCGAGTGGCCGGCGTCGCGAATGATCTGGAATTCCGCTTCCGGCCAGGCCTTGCTGAGTGCCAGCGCATTCTCCAGAGGGCAGACCATATCGTATCTGCCGTGGACGATTATTCCGGGAATGTCCGCCAGGCGGCCTGCATCGCGAATGATCTGGTCCGGCTCGAGAAAGGCCGAATTCATGAAATAGTGGCATTCAATGCGGGCCAGGGCGATGGCCACATGAGGATGGCCAAAGTGCTCAACGACCCTCGGGTTCGGGTGCAGCGTCGCACACCTGCCCTCCCAGACCGACCAGGCCTTGGCCGCCTGGATCTGCTCCAGCTCGTTGGAACTGGTCAGCTTGCGATAGTAGGCCGAAACCATGTCAGCCCGGTCGGCTTCCGGAATCTGCGCCTCGAAGTCAGACCAGTAATCCGGGAACACCCGGCTCGCCCCCTCCTGATAAAACCAGTGAATATCCCGCGGGCGACAGAGAAAAATCCCACGAAGAACCAGTCCCGACACCCTTTCCGGATGGGCCTGGGCGTATACCAGGCTGAGAGTCGATCCCCAACTGCCACCAAACAGAAGCCACTTGTCGATACCGAGAAACGAACGCACCACTTCCATGTCTTCAACCAGCTTGTCCGTGCTGTTGCCTTCGAGCTCTGCCAGGGGGCTGGACCGCCCGGCACCGCGCTGATCCATCAGAATGATCCGGAATCTCTCGGCGTCGAAAAAGCGCCGATGGTAGTCTTCACAGCCGCCACCGGGGCCGCCGTGGACCACCAGAACAGGTATCCCGTCCGGGTTCCCGCTTTCCTCAACGTAGAGTTCATGGGGAGGATCAACGGCTATGCGATGCTGGGCATTGGGCTTGATTTCCGGGTAGAGGGTGAGCATGAAACGCTCCGCGTGAAGGATTTAACCGGAGTTTAGCTTAACCCCATAAAAAAAGGGCCAGATGAAACATTCATCCAGCCCTTGTTACCCATGCTCGATAAGAGCCGGGCGATTACTTCTTGTTGGCGCGCTTGCGCTCGTTTTCGGTCAGAAGCTTCTTGCGCAGCCGGATGGACTTCGGGGTTACCTCAACCAGCTCGTCGTCATCAATAAACTCAAGCGCCTGCTCAAGGGTAAATTTGATGGGCGGCACGAGCCCGATCACTTCATCCTTGCCAGAGGCACGCATGTTATCCAGCTTTTTGCCCTTGGTGGGGTTAACCACCAGGTCGTTGTCACGGCTGTGGATGCCACACAACTGCCCCTCATAGATTTCCTGCCCCGGATCGAGGAAGAGCTTGCCCCGGCTCTGCAGGGTTTCCAGCGAGTAGGTCAGTGCGGTACCTGTGGCCATAGACACGATGACACCGTTCTGGCGGCTGGTGACATCGCCCACCTTGATCGGACCGTAATGGCTGAAGGTAGAGGTCAGGATGCCGGTACCCGAGGTCATGGTCAGGAAGGTGTTCCGGAAACCAATGAGGCCGCGGGCGGGAATGGTGTACTCAAGGCGCATACGCCCCTTTCCATCCGGCACCATATTGGTCAGATCGCCCCGGCGCAGGCCCATCTGCTCCATGATCGGCCCCTGGTGCTGCTCCTCAATATCAACGATGACGCTCTCGTACGGCTCCTGCTTGACACCGTCAATCTCGCGGATCACAACTTCAGGCCGCCCTACGGCCAGCTCGAAATTCTCGCGGCGCATGTTTTCGATCAACACTGACAGGTGCAGCTCCCCACGACCGGACACCTTGAACTTGTCAGCCGAATCGCCTTCTTCAACGCGCAGCGCAACGTTGTGCAGCAACTCCTTTTCCAGACGTTCCTTGATATTCCGGCTGGTAACGTATTTGCCTTCCTTTCCGGCGAAGGGCGAATCGTTCACCTGGAACGTCATGGATACCGTCGGCTGATCCACCGTCAGCGGCGGAAGCGCTTCAACGTTGGCCTGGTCACAGAGGGTGTCGGAGATGAACAGCTCGTCCATGCCGCTGACACAGACAATATCGCCAGCCTGGGCTTCGTCGACTTCAACACGCTGAAGACCGGAGTGGCCCATGATCTTGAGAATACGACCGTTACGCTTCTTGCCGTTGGCGCCGATGGCGGTCACCGGCGAATTGGTCTTCACCTTGCCGCGCATGATGCGGCCAATGCCGATTACGCCCAGGAAGCTGTTGTAGTCCAACTGGGAGATCTGCATCTGGAACGGGCCGTCCGGATCAACATTCGGAGCAGGTACGTGATCAACGATCGCCTGGAACACGGCATCCATGTTGTCATCCAGATTCTCGTGATCCATTCCGGCAATGCCGTTCAACGCACTGGCAAACACAATCGGGAAGTCCAGCTGCTCATCGGTGGCACCGAGGTTATCGAACAGGTCGAACACCTGATCCACCACCCAATCAGGGCGCGCACCCGGGCGGTCAATCTTGTTTACCACCACAATCGGGCGAAGCCCCGCAGCAAATGCTTTCTGGGTAACGAAACGGGTCTGAGGCATGGGGCCGTCGATGGAGTCGACCACCAGCAGCACACAGTCCACCATGCTCATGACACGCTCAACCTCACCACCAAAATCAGCGTGGCCCGGGGTGTCGACAATATTAATGTCGTAGCCATTCCATTTCAGGGCGGTGTTTTTCGCCAGAATGGTAATACCCCGCTCTTTTTCCTGGTCATTGGAATCCATGACCCGCTCGTTCTCGAGTTCTTTCCGATCCAGCGTACCGGACTGGCGAAGAAGCTTGTCGACAAGCGTGGTTTTACCATGGTCAACGTGGGCGATAATGGCGATATTACGAAGTTTTTCAATCACAAAAATATTCCTGCGGCATGCACTCAATGACCTGAGAAGGTCGTTCGCAGGGGGAATCCCAGCACATGCCGTCTCAAATCCGTAAAATGAACTCATTCACCGGAGCTGGCTGCCCGGCACCCTGCACGGTGCTTTCCGATCCGGGATCTGGAAATGACAGGGTAAAAAATGAAGCGGCGCGCATTATAGCGAAAAGTCTGTGTCGTTAATATGAAGAAAAACGCCTATTCTCTACACTAAGCACTCGCACTCATTTAGGGCGCATAGCCAATAAATGCACCAACGCGGTGCACCAATTAAGTGCAAGCGACCAGCCCAGAGCTACTAATTTCTCGTGAACATGCCCCAAACCCTTGCAGTTGCGCTGTTCTGGAGCATGCCCTAAAAATTGGCAAGCGCCTTGCTTTATCGAAATCAGCCGAAATTTGCAGGTAAGACGCAACGGCATTTGCTAAGCTGCGCGAACCTGAGAAACAGATCGGAACCCGTTTATCCGGGCGATCCGGCACCACGAACATGAATACAGCCGCCTGTGCGGTATAACTTACGGAGCATGCACAATGTCCAAGACAGTTGATTTGATCAAAGAACACGAAGTCAAATGGGTTGACCTGCGCTTCACCGACAGCCGCGGTAAAGAGCAGCACGTTACACTGCCTGCCACCGAAGTGGATGAAGACTTTTTCGCAGACGGCAAGATGTTTGACGGCTCCTCAATCGCGGGCTGGAAAGGCATCAACGAATCCGACATGATCCTGATGCCGGACGACGAAACCTCCGTTCTTGATCCCTTCACCGAAGAAACCACTGTCAACATCACCTGCAACATCGTAGAGCCTTCTACCATGCAGGGTTATGAGCGTGACCCGCGTTCCGTTGCTCGCCGTGCCGAGGAATACCTGAAGTCCACCGGCATCGCCGATGGCGCGCTGTTCGGCCCGGAGCCGGAGTTCTTCGTGTTTGATTCCGTGAAGTGGAATGTAGACATGCAGGGCGCTTCTTACCATATCCACTCTGAGGAAGCCGCCTGGGTATCCGGCGAAGATTTCGACCGCAACAACATCGGTCACCGCCCGGGCGTTAAAGGCGGCTACTTCCCGGTTCCGCCGGTGGACAGCCTGCACGACCTGCGTGGCGCCATGTGTGCCGCCATGGAATCCATGGGCCTGGAAATTGAAGTACACCACCACGAAGTCGGTACTGCCGGCCAGTGTGAAATCGGCGTTGGCGCCAACACCCTGACCCGCAAGGCTGACGAAGTACAGATTCTCAAGTACTGCGTACACAACGTGGCCCACGCCTACGGCAAAACCGCCACCTTCATGCCCAAGCCGGTGGTTGGTGACAACGGTTCCGGCATGCACGTACACATGTCCCTGAGCAAAGACGGCAAGAACCTGTTCGCAGGCGACAGCTATGCCGGCCTGAGCGAAGCGGCACTGTACTATGTTGGTGGTGTTATCAAGCACGCCAAGGCCATCAACGCCTTCACCAACCCGGCAACCAACAGCTACAAGCGCCTGGTTCCGGGCTACGAAGCACCGGTTATGCTGGCCTACTCCGCCCGCAACCGTTCGGCCTCCATCCGTATCCCGTACGTGAACAGCCCGAAGGCGCGTCGTATCGAAGTTCGCTTCCCTGACCCGGCGGCCAACCCGTACCTGGCGTTCGCGGCGCTGATGATGGCCGGCCTGGACGGCATCCAGAACAAGATCCACCCTGGCGATGCCATGGACAAGGATCTGTACGACCTGCCGAAGGAAGAGGCGCTGAGCATTCCGAAGGTTGCCGAAACCCTGTCTGAAGCCCTGGACTGCCTGGAAGCGGACCACGAGTTCCTGACCCGTGGCGGCGTATTCACCGAGGACATGATCGCGGGCTACGTGGATCTGAAGCGCGGTGAAGTCGAGAAGCTGAACATGACCACTCACCCGGTCGAGTTCGATCTGTACTACTCCTGCTAATATCTCTCTTTAGAGAGAAAGCAGACAAGCCCCGCCCTCGTGCGGGGCTTTTTTTGAGCAAAAGCACAGTGCCTGCAGCCCTTAACGATATGTAACCAACATCCGGGGCTGCAGACGTTGAAAAGACCCCGGGCGCCACCGATAATCGGGGAAACCCAATAACAGGTGAGCTTATGAATCCAAAGTCTGGATTGGTTACCGGCCTTCTGTTTTTTCTGGCGATTCCGGTCTCGGCCGAGGTTTATCGCAACGTTGATGCCTACGGCAACGTCACCTATTCTGACGAGCCCAGCGAAGGCGCTGAAGCGGTAGAGGTCAAGCCGGTCACGACGATCACCCTGCCCAAGCCAGAGGCTGTGCAGGAAACCGAAAAGCTTCGTGAAGAAGTTCAGCGAGAAGGCGCTGCCTACGAAAGTCTGTCCTTCGCCTATCCGGATAACAACCAGGCGTTCTACAGTGGCAGCGGCGATGTCCAGTTCGAGGTGCGCAGCACCCCCGGCCTCCAGCCCGGCCACAAATACGAAGTGACCCTGGACGGGCAGCCTGTCGGGCAAAGCACCTCCGGCTCAATCACCGTCAACAACGTGTTTCGTGGAACCCATGAAGCCCGGGTCCATATCGTGGATGAAAACGGGGTTCAGGTAAAAACCGGCTCACCGATTACCTTCACGGTTCACCGTCCTTCCGCTCTGAACTAGCCAAGCCGCCCACATATCCGCACCATTTTGGTGCGATCGCACCAAAAAGCAGCCATACTCTGATCAGCAACGGGGCGCATTTTCCGGACTGATCAGAGGCTTTCTTTCCATTTGCACCAGCTTACGGCACTTTTCCGCGCCAATGTCCCCTTTTGCCCGCACTTTGCTCATTCATTTGTGAACCTGGCTAAAGTGGTTCGCTTTTTGCAAAACTCCGGAGGTCACACTTTGTCGAACCAACGGGATTCACGCATGGCATTGCCTTCGGCCCAGCAAAACGGATACAAGAGCATTCTCGACAGCCTGACTACGGCCGTCCTGGTGCTCGAGGATAATCTGAGCATTCAGTATCTTAATCCGGCCGCCGAAAGCCTGTTCGAAACCAGCATGACCCGAAGCCAGGGCCAGCCCTTCCAGGACATTCTGGTCGAGTCCGAAGACGCCCTGAAAACCCTGTTTGCCGCCGTCCGTAACGGGCAATCCTACACTCGCCGCGAAGCCGAGTTTCTGCTCGCCAGCGGCTCCCGACTCACTGTGGATTATTCCGTAACGCCTATCAGCCTGGAGCCGACGGAACTGCTGATCGAAATCCAGCCCAGGGACAGGCTGATGCGGATCAGCCGTGAGGAAGACATCATCTCCCAGCAGGAGACCACCCGTATCCTGGTGCGGGGCATGGCCCACGAGATCAAGAATCCGCTGGGCGGCATCCGTGGCGCGGCCCAGCTGCTTGATCGTGAACTCAGCAGTGAAGACCAGCGGGAATACACTCGGGTCATCATTGACGAGGCAGACCGCCTCAGAAGCCTTGTTGACCGGATGCTGGGCCCCAACAAGGCACTGAAGCTGGCGCCGACCAACATCCATGAAATACTGGAAAGAGTTGGCACACTGCTCGAGGCTGAGAGCAAAGGGCGACTGAATTTCAAACGGGATTACGACCCCAGCATTCCGGAGTTCAAGGGTGACAAGGAACAACTGATCCAGGCGTTTCTAAACATCGCCCGGAACGCAATGGAAGCGGCCTTCGAAAACCAGGCGGGGCATAGTTCCGAGGAACCGCCGACTATTACCTTCCGCACCCGCACCCTGCGTCAGTTCACCATTGGCAACCGCCGCCACAAACTGGTGTGTCGGGTCGACGTGATCGACAACGGACCCGGAATTCCGCCGGAGCTGGTGCAGAACATTTTCTATCCGATGATCAGTGGCCGTGCCAGTGGCACCGGTCTGGGGCTTTCCATCACCCAGAGCATCATCGGTCAACACCGCGGACTGGTTGAATGCGAAAGCGAACCAGGCCGAACCGACTTCATCATCTTCCTGCCTCTGGAGGACACCCCATGAGCCAACCGGCGAACGTCTGGATCATAGACGACGACCGCAGTATTCGCTGGGTGCTGGAGCGCGCCCTTAACCAGGCCGGTATGCAGCCCCGAGTTTTTGACAGTGGTGAAAGCATCATGATGCGGCTGGAGCACGAACAGCCGGATGCCATCGTCAGCGATATCCGCATGCCCGGCGTTGACGGCATCACCCTGCTTTCCCAGATTGTGGACGTTCACCCGGACGTGCCCGTGATCATAATGACCGCCCACTCGGACCTCGAGAGCGCGGTGACCAGCTACCAGACCGGCGCGTTTGAATACCTTCCCAAGCCCTTCGATGTGGATGACGCCGTGGCGCTGGTCAAACGCGCTGTGGCCCATAGCCACGAGAAGCGGGCCAGTGGTGAGCCTCAGGCCGAGATGGCCCAGCGAAACGCCGAAATTATTGGTGAAGCACCGGCCATGCAGGAAGTTTTCCGCGCCATTGGCAGGCTGTCCCACTCCAATATTACCGTGCTGATCAACGGCGAGAGCGGCACAGGCAAGGAGCTGGTGGCTCAGGCACTGCATAACCACAGCCCCAGGGCCAACCACCCGTTCATTGCCCTGAACATGGCCGCTATTCCAAAGGACCTGATTGAATCCGAACTGTTTGGCCACGAAAAAGGCGCCTTTACCGGTGCCGGCGCCGCCCGACAGGGTCGTTTTGAACAGGCCAACGGCGGCACCCTTTTCCTCGATGAAATCGGCGACATGCCCGCGGACACCCAGACCCGACTATTGCGGGTTCTGGCCGATGGCGAGTTCTACCGCGTAGGTGGCACCACCCCGATAAAGGTGGATGTGCGCATCATCGCGGCAACGCACCAGGATCTGGAAAAGCTGGTCCAGGCGGGCACCTTCCGTGAAGACCTCTTCCACCGCCTGAACGTTATTCGCGTGCATCTGCCAAAGCTGGCCGAGCGGCGGGAAGACATCCCCCGCCTGATGCAGCACTTCCTGAAACGGGCCGCAAAAGAGCTGGCCGTAGAGCCGAAGATCCTGCGTGAAGAAGCGGAAGAATACCTGACCACCCTGCCCTGGCCGGGCAACGTCCGCCAGCTGGAGAACACCTGCCGCTGGCTGACCGTCATGGCCAGCGGTCGCGAGATCCACATTGATGACTTGCCCCCGGAATTGCTGCACCAGGCAGAAACACCGACCACCGGGACAACCTGGCAGGAAGGCCTGAAAAACTGGGCCGAACAGGAACTCAAGCGGGGCAAGAAAGGCATTCTCGATACGGCCGTGCCCGAGTTCGAGAAAATCATGATCGAGACCGCCCTGAAGCACACCGGCGGCAGACGCCGTGATGCGTCAATACTTCTGGGCTGGGGACGGAATACGCTGACCCGGAAGATCAACGAACTGGGGATGGACCATCCGGAACACGAAGACGACTGACGATTGGCGAACCGCCGGGGTTCGTTGATGTTTTGGGGCAGGACTCAGGTCCTGCCCTTTTTTATCGTTCCTGCCAGTAGATCACTCTGTCGTGGCCCCGATAGACGCCGAATGTCGCGGTTGCTTGCGGATTTTCCTCAACACCGTCGCCGTCGAAGTCAGACTGCCAATATAGAGGCACGGGATATTCAACCTGAACATTACCGGTGTTACCTTCTCCCGGCGCAGTGAGACGGATCGGCGCTCCAGCGGCAGGCCGACCGCTATTGATTGTCCCTGAATTGGCATCCACGGAGGTGTTCGGAGGTATGTCCGTTATCACCGCATCAGCGGTATTGTAAGCCCAGCAAATTTCATCACTGTGCAGCTCAAAATCAGTCCCGTTCCAGATCTGGACTTCAAACGGCATCGCCAGATCGAGGGTTTCAGGGCCATAAGCGTTCTCTAAAACCATTCGACCATAACGAATTGAAGCGGTTGGGTAGGGCACGTGCGCCTCACAAAGAGGTTAGCCGTTGCCCCCCCACCGAACCGTACGTGCACATTTCTATGCATACGGCTCTCCAACAAGCTTTTTCCGGAAAGCGCGTAGGTCGGGTAGTGTCCCCTTGTGCAGATCACGGTGGCAGTCAAAGCATAGGACCAGGGTCTTTCTGCGTCTTGCCATCATGAGCCTTTTCCATGGCTCCGTACCCTTCGAGATGTCCTTCAGTTTGCGCACATGGTGCACTTCCAGACGACCCGAGGGTTGGGTGCAGTATTCACAGACACTAGCATTCAACCGGTCAAGCAGCTCCGTTCGCCCCGAGTATTTATAGGGGTTGGGGAGGATATCCACCTGACCTGGCCTAGGTGCAGCCCGGTTTTTCAGCTTAAACACCGTTGTTTCGAAGACTTTATCCCCTCGCCACTCCTTGAGAACAAAGGAGCCGTCCCCTCTTTTGAGTTGACTGGCGATTTTGGCCCTGCTCGTCTTGTGCTTTGCAGCAAGCGTTTTGAAGAGACTGTTCTGCCATATCCACTCTACCTTATTCAGGTAGAATTGCGGCGCGAGGTTGTAGTAGTTCGCAAAGCCTCTCAGCTCTGCGTTGTACTGACCAACAATCTCGGTGTCGCTATGGAATAGGAGCGCCTTCTTGGCCAACGCCTTTCCTGAGTCATAGAGACCGTAGCCCTTAAGCTCCACGAACTTCTGCGCTTTTTCCCGAGGAACCCCAAGATGTACGTGCTCGGTAATGGTACGTTTAGTTCCATGCACCTTGCTTCCATCAGCCTTATGACTGACCACGCACTTTACCCTCTTGCTTTCGCGCCGACAGACGACGGAATAGCCTAGAAAGGTAAATCCTTGTTTTGGGTCCACGATGCCAGATTTCTCTTGCGAGATTTCCAGCCTCAACTCCGTTTCCACGAAGCGGGTGACGTCTGCCATGATTGCTTTCGCTTCCTGCTTAGTGCCAATGACACCAATCAAAAAGTCGTCCGCATATCTGACATACCTCAGACGCTTGAAGCCGGGGTCGTCCATCAGCACACTGCTCATGTTGCCGAGTCTTTCCCCCCATTCCTGAATCTCACGCCGCCATATAGCAGCCTTTTCTTCAGTTATGTCGCTTCGCTCTTTGAGCCATTTTATCCGATTACTCCGATTGCACAGAAGTTTTCGGTATTCAGGGTTGGGTCTTCTCCGGCTGCCCATGCTGAACTCCTTGACCTTACTCACCATGAACTCATCGAGTTCGTGCAGGTAAATGTTGGCCAGAATTGGAGAGATAATCCCTCCTTGAGGTGTCCCGCTGTGCGTGCCGTAGTATCGCCAGTCTTCCATGTATCCGGCCTTCAGAAATCTCCGAACCAGGTTCAGAAACTTTCGGTCATCAACACGTTTGCTCATAAAATGCAGCAAGCGATCATGGTCGATATTGTCGAAGTACCCTTTGATGTCTACGTCACAGACCCATTTGGTTCCCTTCCAGCTATCCCTTATCTCATTGAGGGCGGTATGACATGATCGGTTTGGCCGAAAGCCAAAGCTCCAATCTGAGAAGACCGGTTCATAGATCTCCTCCAACAACATCCGCATTACTTCTTGGATGAGTTTGTCATCACCATTTGGCACCCCCAGAGGTCTGGTTTTGCCTTTTGGGTTCCTCGGGTCTTTCGGTATCTCCACTCTGCGGCAAGGACTTGGTTTGTAAACTCCGGTCTGGATCAAGTAGATCAGATGAGTCACCCGGTCTTCCCCGAATCCATCCAGCGTGTTTCCATTTACCCCTCGGGTCAAAGCCCCTTTATTGGCGTAAATGTTCGCATACGCTTGAGTCCACAAGTCCCTGTTGCTACACATGATCTTGTGCAGCTTCCTTACCTTGGCTCCACTTTTACTCGCTTTGCCTATACCACCTAGCGCATTGAGTGTTCTTTGAGATAGCACTGACTATCGAACCTCGCTCTATTGGCATGTTCTTGTCTGACTCCCTTCCCCCTTACGGTTGGACTTTCATTACTATTGCTAGAAACTTATATCCAGCTTTCAGGTCAGGTTGGTTACTGACTGCTAGACCCGTTACAGGTCAACATTGGGTACTACGAAGTCTCCGTTGCCGTGCAGGCCCATAGTTGAGACCTGTTTAGGCAATCCCGCATTTCTAGGTAGTCAAGGTGCGTCCCACTTAGGTTCCACTTACGTCCCCTTAACACTCTCACCGAGCGCGTGTCACGTGGTTGGTTAGCCGGGTGTTCTAATCATCTCCCCGACTACACGTGAAGTGACCTCTCAAGAGTCATAGGTCACTGATATCCCGAAACCCACAAAGGACTATGGTTCAACCAATCAGGCTTAACCGTATGGGACTTGCAATGACGGGCGCAAGTTAGACTCTTTCACCGCCACCCGCCTTTTCCTGACATGCTGCACTCCCCTCCCTCTTTCGAGGTTCAAGCCCATTACTGGGCGAGGATAAGTCAGGTTTGCAATAGGCCTACCAACAGCCTATACTTGTAGCACGAATGCCGTAAGTGCCTGATTTACCTAGCAAAACGGCGCACTCAGAACGGGATGTCATCATCAAAGTCGTCAACCGGTTCGGGCATGCTGCCCTGCGAAGGCTGGTTGCTGTAGCCACCGGATTGCGGTGGCGGATTGTTCTGCTGTCCAGCCGGCGCGTTGTAGCCGGACTGCTGAGGCCGTCCTGCCGGCGCACCCTGGCTCATTCCGCCTTCGCCGCCACGGCTGTCCAGCATCTGCATCTGGCCATTGATATCCACCACAACCTCGGTGGTATAGACATCCTGCCCTTCCTTGTTCTGCCATTTGCGGGTCTGAAGCTTG
The DNA here is from genome assembly GCF_001266795.1 of Marinobacter sp. CP1. NCBI lineage: Bacteria > Pseudomonadati > Pseudomonadota > Gammaproteobacteria > Pseudomonadales > Marinobacteraceae > Marinobacter > Marinobacter sp. CP1. The sequence continues at coordinate 2,853,954 of NZ_CP011929.1, read as the reverse complement.
CCCTCAATATAAACCTTTGAGCCCTTTCGCAGGTACTGTCCCGCAACTTCGGCGATCTTGCCGAACATGACAACCCGGTGCCATTCGGTTTTCGGCACCAGCTGACCGGTCTGACGATCCTTGTAGCTTTCGTCTGTTGCAAGGTTCAGGTTTACTACGGCATTGCCGTTGGGGGTGTAGCGGGTATCCGGGTCCTGCCCCAGATTACCGATTAGGATTACCTTGTTTACGCCTCGTGCCATGTTCTGCTCCTGACTCTGTTTTCAGGGACGCCCGCGTTCCGTGCGAGCCTCCGGATTTCAAGAATGGTTAGCCTGCCGGACAAAGGAAAAGTCCGCAAGTAACGCTTCATCAAATTGCTGACGATCCACCTTAAGATAGGCGGTGGCAGCGTCTTCCACAATCACCACATCCTGAACGCCCGGAAGGCGGCGGAGATTGTCATCGATGTCGTCGTACTGGTCGTTCATTACCTGCTGCAACTGTACCACGAAACTTGTGGTGTGACCGGGCGCGGGCATGGTGAGCGCTATCAGCAGCCAGAGGCCCAGCACTACCACCATGAACCAGAGCACGCCCTGCAGCCCGGCTACCTCCAGGAGGTAGCCGCCGAATGCGCCCCCCAGAAACGCACCCATGAACTGGGAGGTGGAGTAAACCCCCATCGCCGTGCCTTTGCTTGCAGCCGGCGCCTCCTTGCTGATCAATGACGGCAGGCTGGCCTCGAGCAGGTTGAAGGCCATGAAGAAGAAAAACAGCACAGCCCAGGCCGCAACCAGGCTGCTGGAAACACCGGTAAACCCGGCAGTGGCCAATGTCAGCAAGGCAATCGCCCCGCAAAGCACCGGTTTCATCCTGCGCTTTTTCTCGCCAATGATGATGAACGGCACCATGGCGAAGAAAGACGTGACCATCACGCTCAGGTAAAACCACCAGTGTGAACTGCTGGCAAGGCCAAACCGCTCCTGAAGCATGGAGGGAAACACCAGAAACAGGGCGGTCAGCACCAGATGCAGTGCGAAGATACCGAAATCCAACCGGAGAAGACGACCGTCTGAAAGCACGCGCCCCAGCATCTCCCGGGCAGGATGCGTGTCGGGGCTGGTCTTGTGCTGATGGGGCGTCGGAACCACGCGGTTGACGATCACCAGCGCCACCACGGCCAGTGCTGCCGTGGCGTAGAAGATCCCGGACAGTCCCCACCAGGCTCCGAGAAGGGGCCCAAGAACCAGCGATACCGAAAACGACAGGCCGATGGTGATCCCCACCGTTGCCATGGCCTTGGTCCGCTCTTCCTCGCGAGTCAGGTCACTGAGCAGCGCCATCAGCACACTGGCGATCGCACCGGCGCCTTGAAGAATCCGACCGGCAATTACAACGTATATGGAGTCCGTGGCTCCGGCCAGCAAACTGCCTGCGGCAAAAAGTACCAGCCCGATATAGATCATGCGCTTTCGGCCAACCCGATCAGACAGCATGCCGAAGGGAATCTGCAACAGGGCCTGACTGAGTCCATAGGCGCCTATAGCGAGACCCAGCAGTGCGGGCGTTGCATCCTTGAGATCTTCGCCCAGCAACATGAATACCGGCAGCACCATGAACAGTCCGAGCATGCGCATGGCGTAAACAGACGCCAGGGCGAATACGGAGCGTTTTTCCAGCGCATTCATGGCAATTACGTACCTCAGCCGGGGTTGAAAGCGGTCAGATTGAGGGCAGATACCCATCGCAGGCGGCGCATTGTAACAGAAGGGGCGCTGACGGGGGGACAACCCGCGTGATGCTGGCCCCGGTATCATTTTCGCCGCAGCGGGCCCAACGCGGTATAATTTTCGTTTTTATCCGAGCGAGGTGTTATGGACCATATCCAGATCAAAGGGGCACGAACCCACAACCTGAAGAACATCGACCTGGATATGCCAAGGGACAAACTGATCGTGATTACCGGCCTCTCCGGTTCCGGTAAATCGTCCCTTGCGTTCGATACGCTCTATGCTGAAGGGCAGCGACGTTATGTGGAGTCGCTGTCTACCTATGCCCGCCAGTTTCTCTCGATGATGGAGAAGCCGGATGTGGACCATATCGAAGGGCTGTCGCCAGCGATATCCATTGAGCAGAAGTCCACTTCCCACAACCCTCGCTCCACCGTTGGCACCATCACAGAAATCTACGATTACCTGCGCCTGCTCTTCGCCCGCGCCGGGGAGCCCCGGTGCCCCGACCACGGCCAACCCCTGGAAGCGCAGACCATCAGCCAGATGGTGGACCAGGTGGTGGCCATGCCAGATGACAGCAAACTGATGATCTTGGCACCGGTAATACGGGATCGGAAAGGCGAACATCTTCAAGTTATCGAAACCATGCGCAGCCAGGGCTTTATCCGCCTGCGCGTGGACGGCACGGTTTATGACATCGACGATGTGCCGGCGCTGGACAAAAAACGCAAACATCAGATTGATGTGGTCGTCGATCGGTTCAAGGTCAAGCCAGGCCTGGAGCAACGGCTTGCCGAGAGTTTCGAAACCGCCCTTGACCTGGCTGACGGGATTGCCCTTGTGGCGCCCATGAGTGGTGAGGGGGAAGAACAGACCTTCTCCGCCCGTTATGCCTGCACCCAGTGCGGCTATGCCCTGAGCGAGCTCGAGCCGAAACTGTTTTCCTTTAACAACCCGGCGGGTGCCTGCCCTACCTGCGACGGACTGGGTGTTAAACAGTTCTTTGATCCCGAAAAAATTGTCCAGCACCCGGAAGCCACTTTGGCATCCGGCGCCATCAAGGGCTGGGATCGCCGGGCCGTCTACTACTTCCAGATGCTGGGCAGCGTGGCAGATCACTACGGCATCGATCTGGAAACACCCTGGGCGGATCTCCCCGAGGATTTTCGCAACGTGCTGCTGTTCGGCTCGGGCGATGAGGATATCCCATTCCGTTATGTGAATTCCCGTGGCCATATCATGGAGAAGGCACATCCATTCGAGGGCATTCTGCCTAACCTTGAACGGCGCTACCGCGAGACCGACTCACAGAGCATGCGGGAAGAGCTCGCCCGCAATCTGAGCACCCAGCCGTGCAAAGAATGCGGCGGCTCACGACTGCGCCGCAGCGCCCGCCACGTCTTTATCGAAGAGCACAATATTTCCGATGTCACCCATCTCCCGGTGGGTGACGCACATGATTACTTCGAAACCCTCGCGCTACCGGGTCGAAAAGGTGAGATAGCCGAAAAAATTCTGAAGGAAGTGCGGCAGCGCCTTCAGTTCCTGGTGAACGTCGGGCTGGAATACCTCACGCTTGAACGAAGTGCCGATACCCTCTCCGGGGGTGAAGCGCAGCGTATTCGCCTGGCAAGCCAGATCGGCGCCGGGCTGGTAGGCGTCATGTACATTCTTGACGAACCCTCCATCGGCTTGCATCAACGGGACAATGACCGGCTTTTGGCCACCCTCACCCATCTCCGGGATCTGGGCAACACCGTGATTGTTGTCGAACACGATGAGGATGCGATCCGCGCTGCAGATCATGTCATTGATATCGGACCGGGCGCTGGCGTTCATGGCGGCAAGGTTATCGGCCAGGGCACACCGCAACAGATCATCAACAACCCCGATTCACTTACCGGGCAATACCTCAACGGCACCCGGGAAATCGCCATCCCGAAACAGCGCAACAAAGGCAGCGGAAAAGCACTGACCCTGTCAGGTGCTACTGGCAACAACCTGAAAGACGTTACGCTCGATTTACCTCTGGGTATCATGACCTGCGTCACCGGTGTATCCGGGTCTGGCAAGTCCACGTTGATCAACAGCACCCTTTATCCGGTAGCTGCCGCCAAACTCAACAAGGCCACCAGCCTCAACCATGCCCCCTACCAGTCGCTCAAAGGACTGGACCACCTGGACAAGGTCATCGACATTGACCAGAGCCCCATCGGCCGCACCCCCCGCTCGAATCCCGCCACCTACACCGGCCTGTTCACTCCCATCCGTGAACTCTTTGCCGGAACACAGGAGGCACGTTCCCGGGGTTACAAACCTGGCCGATTCTCTTTCAACGTCAAAGGTGGTCGATGCGAGGCATGCCAGGGCGACGGCGTGATCAAGGTAGAGATGCATTTCCTGCCGGATGTCTACGTGCCCTGCGACGTCTGCAAGGGCAAGCGCTACAACCGGGAAACCCTGGAAGTGCGCTACAAGGGCAAGAACATCAACGAAGTGCTGGAGATGACTGTTGAGGAAGGCCGGGAGTTCTTCGACGCCGTGCCTTTCCTGGCCCGCAAACTACAGACATTGATGGATGTCGGCCTCTCCTACATCCGACTGGGGCAAAGCGCAGTGACGCTCTCGGGCGGCGAAGCCCAGCGGGTAAAGCTGGCCAAAGAATTGTCCAAACGGGATACTGGCAAAACCCTCTACATCCTGGACGAGCCCACAACCGGCCTGCACTTCTACGACATTCAGCAGCTGTTGAATGTACTGGAGCGCCTACGTGATCACGGTAATACCATCGTCGTGATCGAGCACAACTTGGATGTCATCAAAACCGCAGACTGGATTATCGATCTGGGCCCGGAAGGCGGCTCTGGCGGCGGCCAGATCATTGCCGAGGGAACGCCGGAGGAGGTCGCCGAGAACCCCGCTTCTCACACAGGCCGCTATCTGAAGCCAATGTTGGCGAAGTCATTGGCGGGCAACGAATAGCTCTGTCGGCGAGGGGGTGGAGGTTTATTTTCTGCCGGAAAAAGATGTCTGAGCGCAGCGAGTTATTTTTCCAAAGAAAATAAACCTCCACCCCCTTGCCAGCCCCCTTACTTCCAGGCTACGAGTTATCTACAAACGAGGCACAAAAAAACCGGGAACCTCGCGGAACCCGGTTTTTTTGTGGTTGGCCAAAGCCGAGGGAATTAATCCTCGTCTTCGTCCACCTCTTCAGCTTCGATATCCAGAGGACGACCGACCAGCTCAACGAATGCCATAGGGGCATTGTCGCCAGCACGGAAGCCGCACTTCAGGATACGAAGGTATCCACCCGGACGCTCGTTGTAGCGAGGACCAAGCTCGTCAAACAGCTTGGCAACCGCTGCATCGTCACGCAGGCGTGAGAACGCCAGACGACGATTCGCGACCGAATCATTCTTGGAAAGCGTGATCAAAGGCTCAGCTACCCGACGAAGCTCTTTGGCTTTCGGCAGCGTTGTTTTGATCAGCTCGTGTTCAACCAGTGACGCAGTCATGTTACGGAACATGGCCTTGCGATGCGCACTGGTCCTGCTGAACTTACGACCACTCTTACGATGACGCATTGCTCTGATTCCTTACCTTAAACTAATCGGCGATTAACCGCCCAGAACCCGGTCGTCGCCACGAAGGCTAGCCGGCGGCCAGTTATCAAGACGCATGCCCAGTGACAGACCACGGGACGCCAGAACGTCCTTGATCTCGGTCAGCGACTTTTTACCAAGGTTAGGCGTCTTCAACAGCTCAACTTCTGTGCGCTGGATAAGATCGCCGATGTAGTAAATGTTCTCAGCCTTCAAGCAGTTAGCTGAACGCACTGTCAATTCCAGATCATCAACCGGACGCAGCAGGATCGGATCAATTTCTTCCTCCTCCTCAACGCGCTCGGGCTCTTTCTCATGATCGAAATCGACAAACACCGCCAGTTGCTGCTGGAGGATGGTGGCCGCCCGGCGAATTGCTTCTTCCGGGTCGATGGTGCCATTGGTCTCCAGGTCGATAACCAGCTTATCCAGATCGGTCCGCTGCTCTACCCGTGCACTTTCCACGGCGTAAGCCACACGACGAACCGGGCTGAATGTTGCATCCAGCTGCAGGCGTCCGATGGCGCGAGTTTCGTCCTCGTCAAGACCGCGCTGGTCCGCCGGCTCATAGCCGCGACCGCGTGCAACACGGAGGCGCATGTTCACTTCACCATTCTCGCTAAGGTGACAGATCACGTGCTCCGGGTTGGCAATCTCGACGTCATGATCCAGCTTGATATCACCGGCTGTCACAACGCCCGGGCCTTTCTTGCTGAGCGTAAGCTCGGCATCGTCCCGACCGTTCATTTTTACGGCAACGCCTTTGAGATTCAGAAGAATCTCAATGACGTCTTCCTGGACACCCTCAATGGCGCTGTACTCGTGCAGGACACCGTCAATCTGCGCTTCAGTCACGGCGCAGCCCGGCATCGAAGACAAGAGAATCCGGCGCAGTGCACTGCCCAAGGTATGGCCAAAGCCCCTTTCCAGAGGCTCAAGCGTAACCTTGGCACGTGTGGCGCTTGATTCCTTCACGTCAATGGTACGAGGTGTCAATAACTCATGTACTGAACGCTGCATAGACGCCCCTATCTGCTATCGTTGCTAACTGGGCTTTACTTGGAGTAAAGCTCGACGATGAGGTTCTCGTTGATGTCGGCCGGCAGTTCAGTACGCTCGGGTACTGACTTGTAAACGCCGGACATCTTGTTGGCGTCGACCTCTACCCAGCTCACCGGTGCACGGCTTGCAGACAGATCCAGTGCGCCTTTCACACGCAGCTGGTTCTTCGCCTTTTCACGCACGCTCACAACATCACCCGGCCGGACCTGGTAGGACGGAATATTAACCGTCTTGTCGTTGACCAGGATCGCCTTGTGAGAGACGAGCTGACGGGCTTCTGCACGGGTAGAACCAAAGCCCATGCGGTATACAACGTTATCGAGACGACCTTCCAGCAGTTGCAGCAGGTTTTCACCAGTTGCACCTTTGCCTCGGGCGGCCTCTTTGTAATAGTTGCGGAACTGCTTCTCGAGAACGCCGTAGATACGACGAACTTTCTGTTTCTCACGAAGCTGTACGCCGTACTCGGACAGACGACCGCGACGCGCGCCGTGCATACCCGGCGGAGTCTCGATGTTGCACTTGGAATCGAGCGCGCGAACACCGCTCTTCAGAAAAAGATCTGTCCCTTCACGACGAGACAGCTTGCACTTCGGGCCTATATAACGAGCCATAATTCACTGTCTCCTGTGTTAGACGCGGCGCTTCTTGGGCGGACGACAGCCGTTGTGGGGAATCGGCGTCACATCTGTGATGTTGGTGATCTTGTAGCCACACGCATTCAGCGCGCGAACTGCAGACTCACGTCCGGGCCCAGGACCCTTAACCTCTACGTCCAGGTTTTTAAGGCCGTATTCAGCAGCCGCATTACCGGCTCTTTCAGCTGCTACCTGCGCAGCAAAAGGTGTACTCTTGCGTGACCCACGGAAACCGGAACCACCAGAAGTGGCCCAGGACAGGACGTTGCCCTGACGGTCAGAAATGGTCACGATAGTGTTGTTGAAGGACGCGTGAATGTGCGCGACGCCATCAACAACCGTCTTTTTCACCTTTTTACGGGTACGTGTACCTGGCTTTGCCATGTTTGCCTACCTGTTACTTACGAATAGGTTTGCGTGGACCTTTACGGGTGCGTGCGTTGGTCTTGGTGCGCTGGCCACGGACCGGAAGGCCATGACGATGACGCAGACCACGGTGGCATCCGAGATCCTTCAAACGCTTGATGTTCATCTGTACTTCACGACGCAGATCGCCTTCGACAGACACCTTGCCCACTTCAGTACGAAGTGCTTCAAGCTGCTCGTCGCTAAGGTCTTTGACCTTGACGTCCGGCTTGACGCCGGTTGCATCGCAAAGCTTCTGGGCTGTGGTCTTGCCAACACCAAAGATGTAGGTCAGCGAGACAACAGCATGTTTGTGATCGGGTATATTGACACCGGCTATACGTGCCATCCAAATTACTCCGCGTTCAAAGCTTTGCTGTGTGAATTTTCCGCCACAAAAAGGGCGCGAAATAATAGCGCCTGACCCCGCATGTAGTCAAGCGCCATCATTCCGAAACCCTACAATGTCAGGAACGATTCCTCTCGGAATCAACCCTGGCGTTGCTTGTGACGAGGCTCCGAGCAAATGACTCGTACCGAGCCATTGCGACGAATTACTTTGCAGTTACGGCAAATTTTCTTTACCGAAGCGCGTACTTTCATTGTCGACTCCAGTTTTCAAGGGGAACGGGATTAACCGTTCCGACCATAGCCCTTGAGATTGGACTTCTTCATCAGCGATTCATACTGATGGGACATCAGGTGCGACTGAACCTGCGCCATGAAATCCATCACCACGACTACAACAATCAGCAGAGAGGTACCACCCAGATAGAACGGTACATTCCCGGCCACCATCAGGAACTGAGGGAACAGGGAAACTGCTGCAATGTACATTGCACCGAACAGCGTCAGACGGGTCAGAACACCATCGATATACTTGGCAGTCTGATCACCAGGACGAATGCCCGGAATAAACGCTCCAGAGCGCTTGAGGTTATCCGCAACTTCCTTCGGGTTGTACATCAGGGCTGTATAGAAGAAGCAGAAGAAAACCACTGCTGCTGCAAACAGGATAATGTACAACGGCTGGCTCGGCGCCAGGGCCTGGGATACATCGCTCAGCCATTCCATACCCTCACCCTGACCAAACCACTGCCCCAGCGAAGCCGGGAAGAGCAGAATGGAAGACGCAAAGATGGGCGGAATAACACCGGCCATATTTACCTTCAGGGGAAGGTGACTGGACTGCTGGGCGAACACCCGGCGACCCTGTTGCCGCTTGGCGTAATTGATTGTCAGCCTGCGCTGCCCGCGCTCCATGAAGACCACGAAGCCGATAACAGCAACCGCAAGAACACCAATACCGAGTACGACAAGCAGGCTCATCTCACCATTTCGGGCCTGCTCGAGCGTCTGACCGATCGCACCGGGAAGCCCGGCGACGATACCGGCGAAGATCAGCAGGGAGATGCCGTTACCAACACCCCGCTCGGTGATCTGCTCGCCAAGCCACATCATGAACACGGCACCACTCACGAATGACACAACCGCCACAAAGTGGAAGCTGAAGCTGTCATTGAAAGTGACACCCTGAGATGCCAGACCGACAGAAATACCGAAACCCTGAACCAGGGCCAGGATAACCGTACCATACCGTGTGTACTGGCTGATCTTTCGACGGCCAGCCTCACCTTCTTTCTTCAGCTGCTCAAGCTGCGGACTAACCGCAGTCATGAGCTGCATGATGATAGAGGCCGAAATGTACGGCATGATACCGAGAGCGAAGATACTCATGCGCTCAAGCGCACCACCGGAAAACATGTTGAACATGCTCAGGATTGTGCCCTGGTTCTGTTCAAACAGTGCCGCCAGACGGTCGGGGTTGATACCCGGCACCGGAATGTGGGCACCAATCCGGTACACCAGCAATGCCAGGAAGACAAACCAGAGCCGCGATCGCAGCTCTGCCAGTCCTTTACCCGCGCCCGCAGGCAATGATGCGTTCTTGGCCATTTAGTCCTCGACTCGCCTTAGTCTTCGACTTTACCACCCGCGGCAGAAATTGCCTCGCGCGCGCCTTTGGTTACCCGAAGTCCCTTCACAGTTACCGCGCGGCTCAGTTCGCCGGACATGATAACCTTGGCTTCGCGAATCTCTCCGCGAATAATGTCTGCCTTTTTCAGGGCTTCCAGATCCACCACATCGCCTTCAACCTTCGCCAACTCGTTCAGGCGAATTTCAGCAACGTAGCGCTGCTGACGGGAGGTGAAGCCAAACTTCGGCAGACGACGGGCCAACGGCTGCTGACCACCCTCGAAACCGGGCGCTACACTGCCGCCGGAGCGGGCTTTCAGACCCTTGTGACCACGACCGCCGGTTTTACCGAGACCGCTACCGATACCACGACCGACCCGCTTGGGGGCCTGGCGTGAACCGGGTTCCGGACTAAGTTCGTTCAGACGCATCTTAGTTCTCCTCAACCCGAACCAGGTAATCAACCCGGTTGATCATGCCGCGGATGGAAGGGGTATCTTCCACTTCCACGGTGTGACCGATTTTACGAAGACCCAGGCCCTTCACACACAACTTGTGCTTGGGCTGGCAGCCGATGGGGCTGCGGGTCAGAGTTACTTTGATCGTTTTTGCGTTCGCCATGACTTCAACCCAGAATCTCTTCCACGGTCTTACCGCGCTTGGCTGCAATATCTTCAGGCGCTTGAGTTGCCTGGAGACCCTTGATGGTGGAACGTACCACGTTCACCGGGTTGGTAGACCCGTAACACTTGGACAGTACGTTCTGAACACCCGCCACTTCCAGTACTGCGCGCATCGCACCGCCGGCGATGATACCAGTACCTTCGGACGCAGGCTGCATGTAGACCTTGGAGCCGCCATGCTGAGCCTTGACCGGGTATTGCAGGGTAGTACCGTCAAGCGGAACTTCTACCATGTTCTTGCGTGCAGCTTCCATGGCCTTCTGGATGGCAACCGGCACTTCACGCGCCTTGCCACGACCGAAACCAACGCGACCTTTACCATCACCCACTACAGTCAGTGCGGTGAAGGCGAAAATACGGCCACCTTTAACAACCTTGGCGACACGATTGACCTGAACCAGCTTTTCCTGGAGCTCAGGCGCCTTCTGTTCGTTAACGCTCATCTTCTCCACCTCTTAGAATTGCAAGCCAGCTTCACGGGCTGCGTCGGCCAGAGCCTGAATACGGCCGTGATAACGGTAACCGGAGCGGTCAAAAGCAACCTGCTCTACACCTGCTGCCTTGGCACGCTCAGCGATCAGCTGACCGACCTTTTTGGCAGCGTCCACGTTACCGGTTGCACCCTGGCGCAGTTCCTTATCCAACGTGGAGGCAGAAGCCAGCACCTTGCTGCCGTCTGCAGTTGTGACCTGGGCGTACATGTGACGCGGTGTGCGGTGAACGCACAGACGATTGGTACCCAGTTCACGGATCTTCATGCGCACTTTGCGTGCGCGACGCAATCTTTCAGTATTCGCGCTCATAGTCCCGCCTTATTTCTTCTTGGCTTCTTTGCGTCTGACCTGCTCATCCGCATAACGAACACCCTTGCCCTTATAAGGCTCGGGCGGACGGAACGCGCGGACTTCCGCAGCGACCTGGCCAACCTGTTGCTTGTCGATACCGCGAATTACAACTTCCGTATTGGACGGAGTTTCTGCGGTAATCCCCTCGGGCAGCTCATACTCGACCGGGTGTGAGAAACCCAGAGTCAGATTGAGCTTCTTACCTTGCGCCTGGGCACGGTAACCTACGCCCGTCAGCTGGAGTTTACGTTCCCAGCCTGTGGAAACACCGGTCACCATGTTGTTGACCAGTGCACGAGTAGTACCAGCAAGAGCGCGGGACTTGGTAGCACCATCGCGGGCCGCAAAGCGCAGAACATTTTCTTCCTGCTTTACTTCAACCGCCTGGTGAATGGTGATTTGAAGCGCTCCCTTGGAGCCCTTCACACTAATTTCCTGTCCGTTCAGCTTAACCTCAACACCGGAAGGCAGCACGACAGGATTATTGGCAACCCTGGACATGTGTATCTCCTAGAATACGGTGCAGATGACTTCGCCACCCACGCCAGCAGCTCGTGCGGCGCGGTCTGTCATAACGCCCTTGGACGTTGAGACAATCGCGACTCCCAGACCACCGGATACTTTCGGCAGTTCCCCAGCGCCGTTGTACTGGCGCAGACTCGGACGGCTGACCCGCTTGATCTCTTCAATAACCGGCTTGCCACCGAAGTATTTCAGAGTAATCGTCAGCTCGGGCTTCGCGTCGGCTGAAACGGAGAAATCGTCGACGTAACCTTCGTCCTTGAGGACTTGGGCTACGGAGATCTTCATTTTTGAAGACGGCATCGTAACGTCTGCTTTCGATGCCATCTGTGCATTACGGATACGGGTAAACATATCCGCAAGCGTGTCTTGCATACTCATTGGTATGAGGCTCCTGATCTTTTTAGTTGTGCAGCGGCTTGCCGCACCGCTTACCAACAGGCACCCGACCGAGGTCAGGGTGCCTATCTTACCAGCTTGCCTTGGTCAGGCCCGGAACGTCACCGCGCATGCCGTATTCACGGAGTTTGATCCGTGACAGCTCAAACTTGCGCAGAACGCCGTGGGGACGACCAGTCACCTGGCAACGATTACGAAGACGCGAAGGAGAAGCATCGCGAGGAAGCTGCTGAAGCTTCATCTGTGCGTCCCAACGGTCATCATCGCTGGTATTCGGGTTCTTGATAATCGCCTTGAGCTCGGCACGCTTCGCTGCAAACTTCGCAACGGTCTTTTCGCGCTTGAGCTCACGGTTTTTCATGGAAACCTTAGCCATTACACTCGTTCCTTATTTCTTGAACGGAAAGCCAAAGGCTTTCAACAGTTCGCGACCTTCATCGTCGGTACCGGCAGTGGTGGTAATGGTGATATCCAGACCACGGATCTTGTCGACTTTGTCGTACTCGATCTCGGGGAAAATGATCTGCTCACGCACACCCATGCTGTAGTTACCGCGACCGTCGAACGATTTGGGATTCAGACCGCGGAAGTCACGAATGCGGGGAACCGCAATGTGAACCAGACGATCAAAGAAGTCCCACATACGCTCGCCGCGCAGGGTAACTTTACAACCGATAGGCCAACCTTCACGGATTTTGAAACCCGCGACGGATTTACGAGCCTTGGTAACAACCGCTTTCTGACCTGCCAGGCGCTCGAGATCCGCCACAGCATTCTCAATCAGCTTCTTGTCACCAACCGCTTCGCCGACACCCATGTTAAGGGTGATCTTTTCGATACGCGGCACCTGCATGATGTTCTTGTAGCTGAACTCTTTCTGCAGGGCGGGTACCACTTCCTTACTGTACTGCTCTTTCATGTTAAGCATCGTAACCACCACCGCTTACTGGTTATCGACAGCTTCATTCGTGGACTTGAAGATCCGCACTTTCGCGCCGTCTTCCTTGATCTGGAAGCCTACACGATCGGCTTTGCCGGTCTGCGGATTAAAAATAGCCACGTTGGAAGCCTGGATAGGTGCTTCTTTTTCGACGATGCCACCTGGGGAGCCCAGCATCGGGTTCGGCTTGGTGTGCTTCTTGATCATATTGATCCCAGAAACCACCATGCGGCCATCGTCCTGAACCTTCAGGACTTTACCACGTTTGCCTTTATCTTTCCCCGTGGTGACGATTACTTCGTAATCTCGTTTGATCTTTTTCATAACCGGCCTCTGGTCCTTTAAAGTACTTCGGGTGCCAGTGAGATAATCTTCATGAACTTTTCATTACGCAGTTCACGGGTAACCGGTCCGAAGATACGGGTACCAATCGGTGCGTCCTGATTGTTCAGAAGTACCGCCGCGTTTCCGTCGAAACGGATCAGCGAACCGTCGGGACGGCGAACACCCTTGCGGGTGCGTACCACGACAGCTTTCAGGACCTGGCCTTTCTTCACTTTACCGCGGGGGATGGCTTCCTTGACGGTCACCTTGATGATATCCCCTACGCTGGCATAACGCCGATGTGAACCGCCCAGGACCTTGATGCACATCACCTGACGCGCACCGCTGTTATCCGCGACTTCAAGCATTGTTTGAGTCTGAATCATGGTTGTTCTCCGGGCGAATTACACCTTGGATGCACGTTCAGTGACTTCCACCAGGGCCCAGCTCTTGGTCTTGGAGACCGGACGGGTTTCCTGAATGGTCACAGTGTCACCGATGTTGCACTGATTGCTCTCATCGTGAGCGTGGATCTTGGTTGAACGCTTCATGTACTTACCGTACAGCGGGTGTTTCACCTGACGCTCGACCAGCACCACGATGGACTTCTCCATCTTGTTGCTCACGACCTTGCCGCTCAGAGTTCTGGCAGTTTGGGTAGCTTCGGTCATGTCACTGTCCTGCCTTTTCGTTCAATACTGTTTTCACGCGAGCGATGTCGCGCTTCACCTTGCCGAGAAGGTGAGACTGATTCAGCTGACCTGTCGCCTTACGCATGCGCAGGTTGAACTGCTCCTTCAGGAGGTCGATCAGCTCTTTGTTCAGCTCCTCGACTGACTTTTCACGCAGCTCTGTTGCTTTCATCACATCACCGTCCTCGTTACAAAGGTGGTCTGTACCGGCAGTTTGGCCGCCGCAAGAGTGAATGCGTCACGAGCGATTTCCTCGGAAACACCTTCCATCTCGTAGAGCATACGGCCAGGCTGGATTTCAGCCACCCAATACTCGACAGAACCCTTACCTTTACCCATTCGAACTTCAAGCGGCTTACCGGTGATCGGCTTGTCCGGGAATACCCGAATCCAGATCTTACCGCCCCGCTTGATGCGACGAGTCATGGTACGACGCGCTGCCTCAATCTGGCGCGCAGTTATACGCCCACGGCTCGTAGCCTTCAATCCGTATTCACCGAAGCTCACCTTGTTGGCGCGGTGAGCAAGACCGGTGTTACGGCCTTTCATTACCTTGCGGAATTTGGTGCGTTTTGGTTGCAGCATAAGAGTGCCCCTTTACTTAGAACCTTTCTTCCCAGAGGCTTTCTTGTCAGCACGGACCTGCTCCATACCACCAAGAATCTCACCTTTGAAGATCCATACCTTGACGCCGATTACGCCGTAAGTGGTATGCGCTTCGTAGGTTGCGTAATCAATATCTGCACGCAGTGTGTGCAGCGGAACACGACCTTCGCGATACCACTCGGAACGCGCGATTTCAGCACCCCCGAGACGACCGCCAACCTGGATCTTGATACCCTTGGCACCCTGGCGCATGGCGTTCTGGACCGCACGCTTCATAGCGCGACGGAACATCACACGACGCTCCAGCTGGCCGGCAACGTTTTGCGCTACCAGGCGGGCATCGAGGTCCGGCTTGCGGACTTCTTCGATGTTGATGTGCACAGGCACACCCATCATGTCGCTGACTTCGCGACGCAGACGATCAACATCTTCACCCTTCTTACCGATAACAATACCGGGACGGGCAGTATGGATCGTGATACGGGCGTTCTGAGCAGGGCGCTCGATCACAATCTTGCTGACAGACGCCTTAACCAGACGCTTGTCGAGGAACTCGCGAACCTGAATATCATTCAGCAGGTTCTTGGAGTATTCCTTTTTGTCGGCATACCAGACTGAGTTGTGCTCTTTGATCACACCCAGGCGAATGCCGGTTGGATTTACTTTATGACCCATCTGAGCATCTCCTACTTGTCGGCGACCTTGACGGTGATATGGCAGGTGCGCTTGAAAATACGGTCAGCGCGCCCCTTGGCTCGAGCTTTGATTCGCTTGAGCGTCGGACCCTCATCCACCATCACGGTGGAAACCCGCAGTTCGTCAACGTCCAGACCTTCGTTATGCTCAGCGTTGGCGATGGCGGACTCAAGAGCTTTCTTGATCACGACCGCCGCCTTCTTCGGGCTGAAAGTCAGAATGTTCAGGGCATCCTCAACAGCCTTGCCACGTACTTGGTCAGCGACAAGACGTGCTTTCTGAGCTGAGAGGTTAGCGCCCTTATACTTGGCTGCTACTTCCATTTTGATTACCTCAGAATCAGCGTTTAGCTTTCTTGTCGGCCGCATGACCACGATAAGTACGCGTTGCCGCGAACTCACCCAGCTTATGTCCAACCATATCTTCGGTGACATAAACCGGCACGTGCTGCTTGCCGTTGTGGACTGCAATGGTCAGGCCTACCATCTCCGGAAAGACTGTCGACCGGCGGGACCAGGTTTTGATCGGCCGCTTGTCGTTAGCTTCCAGAGCTGCCTCGACCTTCTTCAACAGATGCAGGTCTATAAAAGGACCTTTCTTCAAAGAACGTGGCACAGCAATTACCTCTATGTAGTCGTTTACTTGGCCGAACGACGACGTACTATCATTTTGTCAGTACGCTTGTTCTTACGAGTCTTATGCCCTTTGGTCGGAACACCCCACGGAGTAACCGGGTGACGCCCGCCAGAGGTACGCCCTTCACCACCACCATGTGGGTGGTCAACTGGGTTCATAGCAACACCACGTACTGTTGGCCGTTTGCCGCGCCAACGTGATGCACCCGCTTTACCAAGCTGCTTGAGGCTGTGTTCGCTGTTGGACACTTCACCCAACGTTGCGCGACAGTCAACAAGCACCTTACGCATTTCACCTGAGCGCAGGCGGATGGTGGCATAAGCACCTTCCCGGGCAACCAGCTGTACGGATGCGCCCGCAGAGCGAGCCAGCTGTGCACCTTTGCCAGGCTTGAGTTCGACGCAGTGGATCACAGAACCGACCGGAATATTCCGGAGCGGCAGCGTGCTACCCACCTTGATTGGCGCGTCGATACCGGAGCGCACAGGATCACCGATCTGCATACCCTTGGGAGCGATGATGTAACGACGCTCGCCATCGGCATACTTCAACAGTGCAATGTGCGCAGAGCGGTTCGGATCATATTCCAGGCGCTCAATAGTCGCCGGGATACCATCTTTGGTCCGCTTGAAATCGATGACACGGTAGTGCTTCTTGTGGCCACCACCCGTGTGACGGGTTGTGATGCGGCCTACATTGTTACGACCACCCGTCTTGTTCTTTCTTTCTACCAACGGCTCGTAGGGGCGCCCAGTGTGCAGATCCGGGTTGTAAAGCTTTACAACGTGACGGCGTCCGGCAGATGTTGGTTTGGTTTTGACGATCGGCATATTACGACCCCTTTACCTTATTCCACATCCAGAAAATCGATGTCCTGACCTTCTGCCAGCTTTACGTAAGCCTTACGAATGTCATTACGCTTGCCGAACCCGCGGATAGTGCGCTTGAGCTTACCCTTACGGTTCAGAACCTGAACACCTTCTACGGTGACGTTGAACAGCTGCTCAACGGCTTTTTTGATCTCGGGCTTGGTGGCATCAGGTGCTACACGAAACACTACCTGACCACGCTCTGCTGCCAGAGACGCTTTTTCCGATACGTGCGGCCCAAGCAGGACCTTGTAAATACGTTCCTGATTCATCCCAGCATCTCCTCGATCTTCTTCAGAGCGGGAACGGTCACAACGACCTTCTCGAAGGCAACCAGGCTAACCGGATCCAGACCGGCAATATCACGCACGTCAACGTGCGGAATGTTGCGTGAGGCCAGATGCAGGTTCTGTTCGACGTTGTCGGACAGAATCAGCGCATTGGTCACACCGATATCCTTCAGCTTGGCGTTGAATGCCTTGGTCTTCGGGCTGTCAACGTTCATGTCGTCAACAACAACCAGACGCTCTTGGCGAACCAGCTCGGAAAAAATGGAGCGCATCGCTGCGCGGTACATTTTGCGGTTTACCTTCTGCTCAAAGCCGCGAGGCTTGGCTGCAAAGGTAACGCCACCGGAGCGCCAGATCGGACTACGGATAGTACCGGCACGGGCACGACCGGTGCCCTTCTGGCGCCATGGCTTCTTACCGCCACCGCTTACTTCGGAACGCGTTTTCTGAGCCTTGGTACCCTGGCGGGCGCCTGCCATGTAGGCAGTCACTACCTGGTGAACCAGCGACTCGTTAAAATCTTTGGCGAATGCAGCGTCGGAAACAGAAATTCCCTTGCCGCTACCTGTAATAGTCAATTCCATCGCACCGCTCCTCAGGCTTTAACTGCAGGCTTGATGACAACATCGCCGCCAGTTGCGCCGGGAACGGCACCACTTACCAGCAGCAGGTTGCGCTCGGCGTCGACACGGACAATTTTCAGGTTCTGCACAGTTACCTGAGCATTACCCATCTGGCCCGCCATCTTTTTGCCCTTGAATACCTTGCCCGGAGTCTGGTTCTGACCAATGGAACCCGGAGCACGGTGAGACAGAGAGTTACCGTGAGTGGCATCCTGCATGGAGAAGTTCCAGCGCTTAACACCGCCCTGGAAGCCCTTACCCTTGGACTGGCCGATGGCATCTACCACCTGACCGTCTTCGAATACAGAAGCCGTAATCTCGCCACCGGCGGCCAGATCCTCACCTTCGCCATCGGCAAGACGGAATTCCCACATACCACGACCGGCTTCAACACCCGCCTTGGCAAAGTGGCCCGCTTCGCTCTTGGTAACACGAGAGGAACGACGAGTACCGACAGTCACCTGAACGGCGCGGTAGCCATCGCTTTCAAGAGTTTTCAGTTGGGTAATGCGGTTGGGCTCAACCTCAATTACCGTTACGGGCAGCGCCTGCCCATCTTCCGTAAAAATACGGGTCATACCGGCCTTACGACCGACAACACCAATTGCCATGTTTCACCTCTTAAGTGTACGGGGCTCTCACCCTCTATGGCCTTATGACAGTTACACAGACTAATACCGGGCGGTATTAGCCGAGGCTGATCTGAACGTCTACACCTGCTGCCAGGTCCAGTTTCATCAGAGCATCTACTGTCTTTTCCGTCGGCTCAACGATGTCGAGCAAACGCTTATGCGTACGAATTTCATACTGATCGCGCGCGTCCTTGTTGACGTGCGGAGAGATCAATACGGTGTACTTTTCCTTCCGCGTCGGCAGAGGGATAGGGCCACGCACCTGAGCGCCGGTCCGCTTGGCGGTATCGACGATCTCCTGCGTGGACTGGTCGATCAGGCGATAATCAAACGCCTTCAACCGGATTCGAATTTTTTGGCTTTGCATGATGCACCAAACTCCACTCGTAGCAGCTACTAGTTAGCCGACCTTCAAAAAAAGGAGCCGCATTGTATGCATAATACCCAACCCTGTCAACAGCAATACTGGTTGACCGGGTCAGGCTGGCTTTGCGGCTGAAACAGAAAAAGGGGCTGAAGAATCAGCCCCTTTTTTCCTGATCAAACGAGCAGATTACTCGATGATCTTGGAGACTACGCCGGCACCAACGGTACGGCCGCCTTCACGAATCGCGAAGCGCAGGCCATCTTCCATGGCGATCGGAGCAATCAGGGTAACACTCATCTTGACGTTGTCACCCGGCATAACCATTTCCACACCTTCCGGCAGTTCGCAAGAACCGGTTACATCGGTGGTACGGAAGTAGAACTGCGGACGATAGCCCTTGAAGAACGGAGTATGACGGCCGCCTTCTTCTTTGGACAGTACGTACACTTCGCACTCGAACTTGGTGTGCGGAGTGATGGAACCCGGAACCGCCAGAACCTGACCACGCTCAACGTCGTCACGCTTGGTGCCACGCAGAAGCGCACCAATGTTCTCACCGGCACGACCTTCGTCCAGCAGCTTGCGGAACATCTCAACACCAGTACAAGTGGTCTTCACGGTATCCTTGATACCAACGATTTCCACTTCGTCACCAGTCTTGATAACGCCACGCTCAACACGGCCGGTCACAACAGTACCACGACCAGAGATAGAGAAGACGTCCTCGATCGGCATCAGGAACGGCTGATCGATCGCACGCTCCGGCTCGGGGATGTAGTCATCCAGAGCTTCTACCAGCTTCTTAACAGCGGTAGTACCCATCTCGTTGTCGTCTTTGCCTTCCAGCGCCATCAGCGCAGAACCGGTGATGATCGGAGTGTCGTCACCCGGGAAGTCGTACTGGCTCAGCAGGTCACGAACTTCCATCTCAACCAGCTCGAGCAGCTCTTCATCGTCTACCATGTCCGCTTTGTTCAGGAACACAACGATGAAAGGTACGCCAACCTGACGGGACAGCAGGATGTGCTCACGGGTCTGCGGCATGGGGCCGTCAGCTGCGGAGCAAACCAGGATCGCGCCGTCCATCTGCGCTGCACCAGTGATCATGTTCTTCACATAGTCAGCGTGGCCCGGGCAGTCTACGTGAGCGTAGTGGCGATTCGGGGAATCGTACTCAACGTGGGAAGTCGCAATGGTAATACCACGCGCCTTCTCTTCCGGTGCGTTATCGATCTGGTCGAAGGCACTCGCAGAGCCTGTACCCCAAACTTCGTGACATACACGGGTCAGGGCAGCAGTCAAAGTGGTTTTACCATGGTCAACGTGACCAATGGTGCCTACGTTCAAGTGCGGCTTATTACGCTCAAATTTAGATTTAGACACGGTTACACCTCTTCCTGTTTCTTAAGTCCTGGGGATCAACCCTTTTTAATGATCGCTTCGGCAATGTTCGAAGGCGCCTCTGAATAACCAGAGAACTCCATCGCATAGGACGCCCGGCCTTGCGTTGCAGAACGCAGGTCGGTGGCGTAACCGAACATTTCCGACAACGGAACCTCTGCACGGATGACCTTACCGGCAGGACCTTCGTCCATGCCCTGGATAACGCCGCGACGACGGTTCAGGTCGCCCACAACATCACCCATGTAATCTTCCGGCGTCACAACTTCAACACGCATGATCGGCTCGAGCAGTGCCGGGTTCGCCTCGAGGGCACCCTTCTTCATTGCCATGGAACCAGCGACCTTGAAGGCCATCTCGTTCGAGTCGACGTCGTGGTAGGAACCGTCGTACAGGGTTGCCTTGATACGCAGCAGCGGATAACCGGCCAGACAGCCGTTCTGCATCTGCTCTTCAATACCCTGCTGAACTGCCGGGATGTATTCCTTGGGAACAACACCACCAACAATCTCATTCACGAAGATAAAGTTTTCGCCATCTTCATCATCCAGCGGCAACGGCTCAAGCTTGATCTTGACGTGACCATACTGACCACGACCACCAGACTGACGCACGAATTTGCCTTCGACGTCTACCGACTTGCGAATGCGCTCACGGTAGGCCACCTGCGGCTTGCCGATGTTCGCCTCTACCTTGAACTCGCGACGCATACGGTCAACGATGATGTCCAGGTGAAGCTCACCCATGCCAGAGATGATAGTCTGACCGGATTCTTCGTCGGTACGAACGCGGAACGACGGATCTTCCTGAGCCAGCTTACCCAGGGCAACGCCCATCTTTTCCTGGTCCGCCTTGGACTTCGGCTCAACAGCAACGGAGATTACCGGCTCCGGGAATTCCATGCGCTCGAGAATGATCTTGTGATTCTCGTCGCACAGGGTGTCACCGGTGGTCACGCTCTTCAGGCCGATCGCAGCAGCGATGTCGCCCGCCAGTACTTCTTTGATTTCCTGGCGATCCTTGGAGTGCATCTGAACCATACGACCGACGCGCTCTTTCTTGCCTTTGACCGAGTTGTAAACGGCATTACCGGACTCAAGCTTACCGGAGTAAACCCGGAAGAAGGTCAGCGTGCCCACAAACGGGTCTGTGGCGATCTTGAACGCCAGTGCCGCGAACGGCGCATCATCATCCGCCTCACGAAGCTCCTCGGTACCGTCTTCGTCAACTTCACCACGGATGGCCTTGACTTCGTCCGGCGCCGGCAGGAACTCAATAACGGAATCCAGAACCGCCTGGACACCCTTGTTCTTGAACGCAGAACCACAGGTAGCAACAACGATCTCGTTCGCCAGGGTACGCATACGCAGACCCTTCTTGATATCGTCGATGGAGAGCTCACCCTCTTCGAGGTACTTTTCCATCAACTCTTCGTTGGCTTCTGCAGCAGCTTCAACCATCTGCTCGCGGTACATGGCGACTTCGTCTTCCATTTCCGCGGGAACGTCTTTCTGCTCGTAAGTTGCGCCAGAGTCAGCTTCGTTCCAGTAGATAGCCTTGTTCCGGATCAGGTCAACGATACCGGCGAAGTTGTCTTCAGCACCGATCGGCAACTGGATGGGAACGCAGTTCGCACCGAGACGCTTTTTGATCTGCTCGACGACGCGCAGGAAGTTTGCACCGGCACGGTCCATCTTGTTGACGAACACCATGCGGGGAACTTCGTACTTGTTGGCCTGACGCCATACAGTCTCGGACTGCGGCTCAACACCGGAGGAACCACAGAACACGACAACCGCACCGTCGAGTACGCGCAGGGAGCGCTCTACTTCGATAGTGAAGTCAACGTGCCCCGGGGTGTCGATGATGTTGATCCGGTGCTCCGGGTACTGCTTGTCCATACCCTGCCAGAATGTCGTAGTCGCAGCAGAGGTGATGGTAATACCACGCTCCTGCTCCTGCTCCATCCAGTCCATGGTAGCTGCACCATCATGAACTTCACCGATCTTGTGGGAAATACCTGTATAGAACAGTACCCGCTCGGTGGTCGTGGTTTTGCCCGCATCAACGTGCGCACAAATACCAATGTTTCTGTAACGCTTGATAGGAGTCTTGCGTGCCACTGTATAAACCTCGGCTGATTAGAAACGGAAGTGAGAGAACGCCTTGTTGGCTTCTGCCATGCGGTGAACATCTTCACGCTTCTTAACAGCGGAGCCTTTGCTGTCAGCGGCGTCCAGGATTTCACCAGCCAGACGCTGAGCCATGGACTTCTCACCGCGCTTCCGTGAATATTCTACGAGCCAGCGCATTGCCAACGCGTTCTGACGGGAAGGCCGTACTTCGACAGGCACCTGGTAAGTAGCACCACCAACACGACGGGACTTAACCTCAACCATCGGCTGGATGTTCTCCAGGGCCTTCTCGAACATGTCGATCGGCTCTTCTTTGGATTTCTCGGCAACAATGTCCAGAGCGCCGTAAACAATGCGCTCTGCGGTAGACTTCTTGCCACTTTCCATCACGTGGTTGATGAACTTGGCAAGACGTGCACTGCCGAATTTCGGATCCGGGATAATTTCCCGTTTAGCTGCAACTCTTCTTCTAGGCATCGATAAGCCCTTATATATCTAAAAGGTCTTCAGGAACCCCTGAGATAGCAAATGCTACTCAGCCTTACTCTTACCGTTCTGACAAGCAACGATAAAAGACACCCGCTCGGGACATCAGGACTTGGGTCGTTTTGCACCGTACTTGGAGCGGCCCTGCTTACGGTTCTGTACACCCTGGGTGTCCAGCGTTCCGCGAACAGTGTGATAGCGCACACCCGGAAGGTCTTTTACTCGACCGCCACGGATAAGCACAACACTGTGCTCCTGAAGGTTGTGACCTTCACCACCAATGTATGAGGAAACCTCGTAGCCGTTGGTCAGACGAACACGGCACACTTTACGCAGTGCTGAGTTCGGCTTCTTCGGCGTTGTGGTATACACACGAGTGCACACACCACGGCGCTGAGGGCAGGCCTGGAGAGCAGGAACATCGCTCTTGGCTACCTTGCGCTTACGAGGCTTACGCACCAACTGATTAATCGTTGCCATGTAAGCAAACTCCAAAAAACCATATCAATGAAACTTACCCCCTGTGCAGGGGGTAAAATTTAAGGGACGCAAGTGTAAGCCTGCGCCCCCGGACAGTCAAGATGACTGGTCTCTTTTTGACCACCTCTCGGGTAGGTAACTACCCGGAGGCGGCGCGTCGTCCCAACTCAGCTTTCGCGGTTGAGCTCGGCACTCAGAGCTTCTTCCACGTCGGCCGCGGTTACGCCCTGCTCTTCCAGGTCACGCTTGCGACGACGCTCGTTGTGGTATGCCAGACCGGTACCGGCCGGAATCAGTCGACCAACCACAACGTTTTCCTTCAGGCCGCGCAGGTAATCACGCTTACCGGTAACCGCACCTTCGGTGAGTACCCGGGTAGTTTCCTGGAACGAAGCCGCAGAAATGAACGACTCGGTGGCCAGGGAAGCCTTGGTGATACCCAGCAGCAGACGCTCGAACCGTGCAGGCTCTTTGTCGGCGGCATCGGCCTTCTCGTTTTCTTCCAGCACCTGGGTGATTTCCACCTGGTCGCCGGAGAGCAGAGTGGTATCGCCGGGATCGGTGATTTCCACCTTCCGCAGCATCTGACGAACGATAACCTCAATGTGTTTATCGTTGATGACAACACCCTGCAGCCGGTAAACGTCCTGGATTTCGTTGGTGATGTACTTGGCCAGTTCAACCACACCCAGCAGACGCAGAATATCGTGCGGGTTGGACGGACCGTCCGAGATTACCTCACCCTTCTCAACGGTCTCGCCTTCGAAGACGTTGAGCTGACGGTGCTTCGGAATCAGAACTTCGTAAGCATCCCCATCCTTCGGTGTGATAACCAGACGCTTTTTGCCCTTGGTTTCCTTGCCGAACGAGACCATACCGCTGATTTCAGCCAGGATGGAGGATTCCTTCGGACGACGGGCCTCGAACAGGTCGGCAACCCGCGGCAGACCACCGGTGATATCCCGGGTCTTGGAGCTTTCCTGCGGGATCCGTGCTACCACGTCACCCAGTTCGATCCGCGCACCGTTGGCCATGGTGACCAGAGCGTTTGCCGGCAGGAAGAAGATCGCAGTACCGCCACCTGGCAGCTCCACTTCTTCACCCTTCTCATCAATGAGCTGGATCGCAGGACGAATGTCCTTACCAGCTGCAGGACGCTCCTTGGAGTCGATGACCTCCATGGTGGACAGGCCCGTCAATTCGTCGGTCTGGGTGCGGACAGTGATGCCCTGGTCCATGTTGACGAATTTCGCGGTACCACCAGCCTCGGCGATGATCGGGTGGGTGTGCGGATCCCACTTGGCAACCACAACGCCCGCTTCAACCGCATCACCGTGCTTGACGGATAGAACAGCACCGTATGGCAGCTTGTACCATTCACGCTCACGACCCTGGTCATCGGCAATGGCCAACGCGGAGGAACGGGAAATCACCACCAGAGTACCGTCGGCCTTCTCGATCGACTTCATATTGTGCAGACGGACGGTACCGCCATGCTTGACCTGGATATTGTCCACCGCGGACGCCCGGCTGGCCGCACCACCAATGTGGAAGGTACGCATAGTCAGCTGGGTACCCGGCTCACCGATGGACTGCGCAGCGATAACGCCCACAGCTTCACCGACGTTAACCTCGTGACCACGGGCCAGATCACGGCCGTAGCACTTGGAGCAGATACCGTGGCGGGTTTCACAGGTGATCGCAGAGCGAACCCAGACTTCATCCACACCGGCCCGCTCGAGGGTTTCAACGGCCTTCTCGTCCAGCAGAGTGCCGGCTTCGATAACGGCGTTGTCCTTGTCGGTCGGAGTAAACGCATCACGGGCGGTCACACGACCCAGAACCCGGTCACCCAGCGGTACTACAACGTCGCCACCTTCGATGTGCGGCGTCATCAGCAGACCTTCGTCGGTACCACAGTCAGGCTCGGTAACGACCAGATCCTGGGAGACGTCTACCAGACGACGGGTCAGGTAACCGGAGTTCGCGGTCTTCAGAGCGGTATCCGCCAGACCCTTACGGGCACCGTGAGTGGAGATGAAGTACTGGAGTACGTTCAGACCTTCACGGAAGTTCGCAGTAATCGGCGTTTCGATGATAGAGCCGTCCGGCTTGGCCATAAGGCCACGCATACCGGCCAGCTGACGGATCTGGGCCGCGGAACCCCGGGCGCCGGAATCGGCCATCATGTAAACCGAGTTGAACGACTCCTGCATCAGGTATTCGCCGTCCTCGCCCTTCACCGGCTGTCCGTCAGGCCCGATAACCTGCTCCTTCGCCAGACGCTCCATCATGGCTTTGGAAACTTTATCGTTGGCACGTGACCAGATGTCGATAACCTTGTTGTACTTCTCGCCCTGGGTCAGCAGACCGGATGCGTACTGGGTTTCGATATCCTTCACCTCAGCGGATGCGGCATCAACCAGCTCGTACTTCTCCGGCGGAATCTCGAAATCGTTGAAACCAATAGAGATACCGGAAACGGTCGCGTAGTGATAACCCATGTACATCAACTGATCCGCGAAGATGACGGTGTCTTTCAGACCGGCATCACGGTAGCAGGTGTTGATCAGGTTAGAGATTGCCTTCTTGACCATCGGCTTGTTGACCAGCTCGTAGGACAGGCCATCAGGCACGATGTCAAACAGCAGAGCACGACCAACCGTGGTATCAACAATCTTGTATTGCTCGGTACGGGAGCCATCTTCGGCAATCGCCACTTCCTTCACGCGAACCTTGACGATCGCCTGAAGGTCGACCTTGCCAGCGCCGTAGGCACGATGCGCCTCTTTGACGTCGGCAAACACCATACCCTCACCCAGGGCGCTCTTGCGCTCACGGGTCATGTAGTACAGGCCGAGTACCACGTCCTGGGACGGCACGATAATCGGCTCGCCGTTGGCCGGCGACAGCACGTTGTTGGTGGACATCATCAGCGCACGGGCTTCGAGCTGGGCTTCCAGGGTCAGCGGTACGTGAACCGCCATCTGGTCGCCGTCAAAGTCGGCGTTGTAGGCCGCACATACCAGCGGATGCAGCTGGATCGCCTTGCCTTCGATCAGAACCGGCTCGAACGCCTGGATACCCAGACGGTGCAGGGTCGGCGCACGGTTCAGCATGATCGGATGCTCACGGATGACTTCGTCCAGGATATCCCAGACCACGCCTTCCTCGCGCTCGACCATCTTCTTGGCGGCCTTGATGGTGGTCGCCAGGCCGCGGTGCTCCAACTTGGAGAAAATAAACGGCTTGAACAATTCCAGTGCCATCTTCTTTGGAAGACCACACTGGTGCAGGCGCAGGTACGGACCGACCACGATCACTGAACGACCGGAGTAGTCCACACGCTTACCAAGCAGGTTCTGACGGAAACGACCCTGCTTACCCTTGATCATGTCAGCCAGGGACTTCAGCGGGCGCTTGTTGGTGCCGGTAATGGCCCGGCCACGGCGTCCGTTGTCCAGCAGCGCGTCAACGGCTTCCTGCAGCATCCGTTTCTCGTTACGCACGATGATATCCGGAGCGTTCAGCTCCAGCAGGCGCTTGAGACGGTTGTTCCGGTTGATCACCCGACGGTAAAGATCGTTCAGATCAGAGGTCGCGAAGCGGCCACCGTCCAGCGGTACCAGCGGGCGCAGATCCGGCGGAAGCACCGGCAGCACGGTCATGACCATGTCGCCTGGCTTGTTGCCGGAATACAGGAACGCCTCAAGAATTTTCAGACGCTTGCTGAACTTCTTGATCTTGGTTTCGGAGTTGGTCTGCGGAATCTCCTCACGTAGGGCATCGACCTCTTCCTGCAGGTCAATACCTTCAAGGAGCTCCTTGACCGCTTCGGCACCCATGCGGGCGTCGAACTCGTCACCGAATTCTTCCAGGGCTTCATAGTACTGCTCATCGTTCAGCAGCTGGCCCTTCTCCAGGGTGGTCATCCCCGGATCGATAACAATAAAGGACTCGAAGTACAGGACCCGCTCGATATCGCGCAGGGTCATGTCCAGCATCAGACCGATACGGGACGGCAGTGACTTCAGGAACCAGATGTGCGCGACCGGGCTGGCCAGCTCGATGTGGCCCATCCGCTCACGGCGGACACTGGCCAGCGCAACCTCAACGCCACACTTCTCGCAGATAACACCGCGATGCTTGAGGCGCTTGTATTTACCGCACAGGCACTCGTAGTCCTTGATCGGGCCGAAGATCTTGGCACAGAAAAGACCGTCGCGCTCCGGCTTGAAGGTACGGTAGTTAATGGTCTCAGGCTTCTTCACTTCGCCAAAGGACCAGGAACGGATCATGTCAGGCGACGCCAGGCCAATACGGATGGCGTCGAATTCCTTGCTTTGGTTCTGGCTCTTGAGAAGATTCAGCAAATCTTTCATCAGTAAAAGCTCCGGATGGCGTTAATCTCGGGCGGGCACTGGTCGTGCCCGCTCACGCTGCCAAAAACAATTCGGCTCACTCGGATTCCAGCTCGATGTCGATACCCAGCGAGCGGATTTCCTTGACAAGAACGTTGAAGGATTCGGGCATGCCCGGCTCCATCCGATGATCGCCATCGACAATGTTCTTGTACATCTTGGTCCGACCGTTCACGTCATCAGACTTGACGGTGAGCATCTCCTGCAGCGTGTAAGCCGCACCGTAGGCCTCGAGAGCCCACACTTCCATCTCACCGAAGCGCTGGCCACCGAACTGCGCCTTACCACCCAGCGGCTGCTGGGTAACCAGGCTGTAAGAGCCGGTGGAACGAGCATGCATCTTGTCGTCGATCAGGTGGTTCAGCTTCAGGATGTACATGTAGCCAACCGTTACCGGGCGGTCGAACATATCACCAGTACGACCGTCATACAGCATGGTCTGACCGGTGGTGCTCAGTCCCGCAAGCTCAAGCATGCGCTTGACCTCGGCTTCCTTGGCACCGTCGAATACCGGCGTTGCCATGGGCACACCGCCGCGAAGGTTGTGGCACATCTCCAGGATTTCCTTGTCGGACAGGGAATCCAGGTCCACCTTGAACACTTCGTCTGAGTGATTGTAGATCTCATCCAGCAGCTTGCGTAATTCAGCCACCTTGCGCTGCTCGTCCAGCATCTGGCTGATACGCTCACCCAGACCCTTGGCTGCAGCACCCAGATGAGTCTCAAGCACCTGACCTACGTTCATCCGCGAGGGAACACCCAGCGGGTTCAGAACCACGTCAACGGTGTTGCCGTGCTCGTCGTAAGGCATGTCTTCGATCGGCATCACCGAGGAAATAACACCCTTGTTACCGTGACGACCGGCCATCTTGTCACCCGGCTGGATACGACGCTTGATAGCCAGGTATACCTTGACGATCTTCAGTACGCCCGGTGCGAGGTCGTCGCCCTGCTGAAGCTTGCCTTTCTTGTCGTCAAAGCGCGCTTCGTGTTCCTTCTTGCGGTCTTCCAGACCCTGCTCGGATTTCTCCAGCAGCTCGTTCAGGCTCTCGTCTTTCATCCGGAGCTTGAACCAGTCAGAACGCGGCAGCTCGGCCAGATAGCTCTCTTCGAGGGTGGCGCCTTTCTTCAGGCCCGGCCCACTGATCACTTCCTGCCCTTTCAGAGCACTCATCAGACGCTCGAATGTGGCACCTTCGACAATCCGGTACTCGTCCTTCAGATCCTTGCGGTACTGGTCCAACTGCTCTTTCTCGATGGACTGGGCACGCTGATCCTTCTCGATACCGTCGCGGGTAAAGACCTGCACGTCGATAACGGTGCCGCGGGTGCCGGTCGGCACGCGGGAGGAGGTGTCCTTAACATCGGACGCCTTCTCACCGAAGATGGCACGCAGCAGCTTCTCTTCCGGCGTCAGCTGGGTCTCACCCTTCGGTGTGACCTTGCCTACCAGAATGTCACCGGGGCCCACTTCAGCACCGATGTAAACAATACCGGACTCATCCAGCTTGGACAGCGCACTTTCACCAACGTTCGGAATATCCGCGGTGATTTCTTCGCTACCCAGCTTGGTATCCCGAGCCACACACGTCAGTTCCTGGATGTGGATGGTGGTCAGGCGATCTTCCTGCACCACTTTCTCGGAGATGAGGATGGAGTCCTCAAAGTTGTAACCGTTCCAGGGCATGAACGCGATGCGCATGTTCTGCCCCAGGGCCAGTTCACCCAGATCCACGGACGGACCGTCGGCCAGCACGTCGCCACGGGCAATCACGTCACCCTGACGCACGATGGAACGCTGGTTGATACAGGTGTTCTGGTTTGAACGGGTGTACTTGGTCAGGTTGTAGATATCCACACCTGCATCACCCGCTTCGGTTTCCTCGTTATTGACACGAACTACGATACGGGCCGCGTCGACACTCTCAATCACACCGCCACGACGGGCCGTGACACAGACACCGGAGTCCTGCGCCACCGTACGCTCTACACCCGTACCTACGAGAGGTACCTGGGAACGCAGGGTCGGAACCGCCTGACGCTGCATGTTGGCACCCATCAGTGCCCGGTTGGCGTCGTCGTGCTCGAGGAACGGAATCAGAGACGCAGCCACCGAAACTACCTGGCGCGGAGAGACGTCCATGAAGTTGACGCTTTCCGGCGGAGTAACGGTAAATTCGTTCTGATGGCGAACGGTAACCAGCTCGTCAGTCAGACGCTTGGTCTTCTCGTCCATGGCTGCGCTGGCCTGGGCAATGACGTAGTTGCTCTCCTCGATAGCGGAAAGGTAAACCACTTCATCGGTGACCACGCCATTTTCGACCTTCCGGTACGGGCTCTCGAGAAAACCGTAGGAGTTGGACCGCGCGTAAGTCGCCAGCGAGTTGATCAGACCGATGTTCGGACCTTCCGGCGTCTCGATCGGGCATACACGACCGTAGTGGGTCGGGTGTACGTCACGAACCTCAAAGCCTGCACGCTCACGGGTCAGACCGCCAGGGCCCAACGCAGAGATACGACGCTTGTGCGTGACCTCGGAGAGCGGGTTGTTCTGGTCCATGAACTGGGACAACTGGCTGGAGCCGAAGAATTCTTTAACCGCGGCAGCCACCGGCTTGGCGTTAATCAGATCCTGCGGCATCAGGCCTTCACTTTCAGCAAGGCTCAGACGCTCACGAACCGCGCGCTCAACGCGCACAAGCCCGACACGGAACTGGTTTTCGGCCATTTCGCCAACACAGCGAACACGACGGTTACCCAGGTTATCGATGTCGTCCACATTGCCCTGGCCGTTACGGATATCGATCAGAGTCTTCAGAACATCGATGATGTCTTCGTGAGTCAGCGTGCCTTCACCGGTGCTCTCTTCACGGCGCAGACGACGGTTGAGCTTCATCCGGCCAACCGCAGACAGATCGTACCGCTCTTCAGAGAAAAACAGGTTGTTGAACAGATTCTCAGCCGACTCCTTGGTGGGCGGCTCACCCGGGCGCATCATACGGTAGATCTCAACCAGCGCTTCCAGCGGCGTGCGGGTCGGATCGATACGCAGGGTGTCGGACATGAAGGGTCCGCAGTCCAGGTCGTTGGTGTAAAGGGTTTCGATTTCCTTCACGCCAGCGTCGAGGATCTTGGTAACCAGCTCTTCGGTCAGCTCGGAGTTACACTCCACCAGGACTTCACCGGAAGCCTGATCGATCATGTCTTTCGCCAGTACACGGCCGTACAGGTACTCGGTCGGCACCTCAAGCTCGTTGATGCCGGCTTTTTCCAACTGCTTGATGTGGCGGGCCGTAATCCGGCGACCTTCCTCGACAATCACGTTACCGTCATTGTCCTTGATATCGAAGGTTGCGATGTCGCCACGCAGACGGCTCGGCACCAGCTCCAGCTTGCACACTTCCGCGCCCAGGCTGAATTTACTGGTTTCGAAGAACATCTCCAGCATCTGCTCGGAGGTGTAGCCCAGGGCACGCAACAGAATGGATGCCGGAAGCTTACGACGACGGTCGATACGAACGAACACGGAGTCCTTCGGATCAAACTCGAAGTCCAGCCAGGAACCACGGTAAGGAATCACCCGGGCAGAATACAGCAGCTTGCCGGAGGAATGGGTCTTGCCCTTATCGTGATCGAAGAACACACCCGGAGACCGGTGGAGCTGGGAAACAATAACGCGCTCGGTACCGTTGATAACGAAGGTACCGTTCTCGGTCATCAGGGGCATCTCGCCCATGTAGACTTCCTGCTCTTTAATGTCCTTGATCGCCTTGTTGGACGATTCCTTATCGTAAATGATAAGGCGGACCTTCACCCGCAGCGGCGCTGCATAGGTTACGCCCCTAAGCTGGCATTCCTTGACATCAAAAACCGGCTCGCCAATACGATAGCTCACGTATTCGAGCGCGGCATTGCCAGAGTAACTGACAATCGGGAATACGGATTTGAATGCTGCGTGAAGACCGGTTTCCCGGCGGTCTTCAGGAGCGGCTTCCATTTGGAGGAAGTCCCGGAACGAATCCAGCTGAATAGACAGCAAATAGGGGACGTCCATCACGGAAGGCAATTTACTAAAATCTTTGCGAATCCGCTTTTTCTCAGTGTAGGAGTAAGTCATCTGCATTCCCCAGCTTTAGACCTGATACCTGGTATCAAGAAGCAACCAATGTTCTGCTTCGGGGCCGAATTGCTCGGCTTATCGCGCCGTCTTGAACAAGACTCTGGCTGTAGGTTATAGATCTGACATCAACCTGCAATTGCTCACCAGACTCTATAGCATATACAACAGAAAAAGGCCGGTGGCCCAAAGCCACCAGCCTGTCCATGCTTATCGCACGGTTTCGATCAACAGCCGACTCTTACTTGAGCTCAACAGAAGCGCCTGCTTCCTCAAGCTTCTTCTTGGCTTCTTCAGCGTCGTCTTTGCTAGCTGCTTCCTTGATAACGGAAGGAGCGCTGTCGACCATTTCCTTGGCTTCTTTCAGACCCAGGCCAGTCAGTTCACGAACGGCCTTGATTACGTTTACTTTCTTCTCACCAGGACCGGTAAGTACAACGTCAAACTCGGTCTGCTCTTCAGCAGCGGCTTCGCCACCACCAGCAGCTGCCGGCGCAGCAGCAACGGCTGCAGCGGCAGAAACACCGAATTTTTCTTCCATTGCTTCAACCAGCGCAACTACGTCCATTACGCTCATTTCAGCGATTGCGTTCAAAATGTCTTCGTTAGACAGAGCCATGACTTTCTCCCAAAAATATAAAAAATGGTGTTCAACAGAATCAAGCAGCTTCTTGCTTCTGGTCGCGAACTGCCGCTACAGCACGAGTCACTTTCGAAGGAACTTCGTTCAGTGTCCGTGCCAGCTTGGTGATCGGTGCCTGTGTTACTGCGGCCAGCATTGTCAGCGCTTCGTGACGTGTTGGCAGCTTGGCAAGACGGTCGATCTGGTCTGCACCCATCAGCTCTCCGCCGACGGCCAGTGCCTTAATCTCGAACGCCTCTTTCTCTTTCGCAAAATCCTTCAACAGACGCGCTGCCGCGCCCGGATCTTCCATAGAGAATGCCAGAATGGTCGGGCCGACCAGGGCTTCGTCGATGCACTCGAACTCGGTACCGCGAATCGCGATCTTCGCCAGGTTGTTACGAACAACCTTCAGACGCACGTTTTCGGCACGAGCCTTGGCACGAAGCGCCGTCATGTCACCAGAGGTAACACCACGGTAGTCAGCCATAACCACAGACAGAGCACCACCGGCAGTCTCGTTGACTTCAGCGACGATCGCTTTCTTGTCTTCGAGTCTAATTGCCACTGGATTTCTCCTCGATTTCGCCGGGTCTTCCCGGCAAACCCACATATACCCCTCGCGGGGCTCCTAACGGTGTTTGGGTTCAGAGAGAACGTCTTCACACCGTCTGCGCAGGCGTTGCTTTAACCCTTGCAGCACTTCCAGTCAGACCGAAAGTGCTTCGAGGGCCTGCGGTCTTTGACAGCCTTGGCTTCCGCCCAGACTACAAAGTAACCACCGATCAAAGGATCAAATAGCGAGACCGCTCTGATCGATAGTCAGGCCAGGACCCATAGTCGAGGAAATGGTGATCTTTTTGAGATACACACCTTTCGCCGACGACGGCTTGGCCTTTTTCAGATCTGCTACCAGAGCTTCAAGGTTTTCCTTGATGTTCTGCGCAGAGAATTCAACGTTACCCAGCGGAGCGTGGATAATACCGTTCTTGTCGGTGCGGTAACGAACCTGACCGGCCTTGGCGTTCTTGACCGCAGTCTCGACGTCAGGAGTCACAGTACCCACCTTCGGGTTCGGCATCAGGCCACGGGGACCAAGAATCTGGCCCAGCTGACCAACAACACGCATGGCGTCCGGAGTGGCGATAACCACGTCGAAATCCATGTTGCCTTTCTTAACTTCGTCCGCCAGATCGTCCATGCCTACAACGTCTGCACCAGCAGCCGTTGCTTTCTCGGCATTGGCGCCCTGGGTAAATACAGCGACGCGAACGGTCTTGCCGGTGCCGTGAGGCAGAACAGTGCTGCTACGGACAACCTGGTCGGATTTACGTGCGTCAACGCCCAGATTGACGGCTACGTCGACAGACTCTTTGAACTTCACGTTCTGGCCCAGCTCAACCAGCAGTGCAACTGCTTCGTCGACAGAGTAGGAACGAGTAGAGTCTACCTTTTCACGAATAAGCTTCTGACGCTTGCTCAGCTTCGCCATGTTACAGGCCCTCCACGTTCAGGCCCATGCTGCGGGCTGTTCCTGCAATGGTACGTACCGCTGCGTCCATATCGGCTGCAGTCAGGTCCGGCTCTTTGGTCTTGGCAATTTCTTCAAGCTGCTCGCGGGTCACGGTACCGACTTTCTCGGTATTCGGACGACCGGAGCCACTCTTGATGCCAGCGGCCTTCAGGAGAAGAACCGGTGCAGGCGGAGTCTTGGTAATAAAGGTAAAGCTGCGATCACTGTAAACGGTGATCACGGTCGGAATCGGCAGACCAGGCTCCATGTCCTGAGTCTGGGCGTTGAACGCCTTGCAGAATTCCATGATGTTTACGCCGCGCTGACCCAGTGCAGGACCAACGGGGGGACTCGGGTTGGCCTTGCCGGCAGCAACCTGAAGCTTGATGTACGCTTCAATTTTCTTTGCCATGATAGATCTCCTGTGGGTTCAAACGCCTCTCGGCTCCCCGTTTTTACAACTGCTAAGAGCAGACACAAAAAGCCCGCGTCGCTTGAGCGCGCGAGCTTTCAGCTTTCCCGTTACCGGTCAGTCTTTTTCGACCTGCCCAAACTCCAGCTCTACCGGAGTTGAACGACCAAAGATCAGAACGGCAACCTTGACCCGACTCTTGTCGTAGTCAACTTCCTCAACCACACCATTGAAGTCCGCAAAAGGACCTTCAACAACGCGAACAATCTCACCCGGCTCGAACAGCGTCTTCGGCTTGGGCTTGTCTGCACCGCTTTCGACTCGACGAAGGATCGCTTCCGCTTCCTTTTCGGTGATCGGTGCAGGCTTATCCTTGGTACCACCAATAAAACCAAGAACACGCGGGGTGTTCTTCACAAGGTGCCACGTCGCATCGTCCATTTCCATCTGGACCAGTACGTACCCGGGATAGAATTTGCGCTCACTCTTGCGCTTCTTCCCTTCTCGCATTTCGACGACTTCCTCGGTCGGAACCAGGATCTCGCCGAAACGGTCTTCCATCTCGTGCAGCGCAACGCGCTCCCTGAGAGTGCGCATCACCTGCTTTTCGAAGCCAGAATACGCATGAACGACGTACCAGCGCTTAGCCATTGCCCACTCCTGTTAACCGATAAACCCGGCGACCAGCCAGCTGATCAACGAATCCATACCCCACAACAACAGAGCCACAACGAGCACAAACACCACAACAATCGCTGTCGTCTGCACGAGCTCGGGCCTGGTGGGCCATACCACTTTCCGGATCTCGACTCTCGCTTCCTTCAGCAGCGTCGCGAAGCGACGACCACGGTCGGTCTGGAGGGCAACAAGCGCCGCCACAATTGCGAGACCTACAAGAGCCAGAACCCGATACAGCAGAGACTCGGCACTATAATACTGATTCCCCACCACACCGATGGCGATCAGAACGAAAACAACCAGCCACTTCACGAAATCGAAACGGCTGGCTGACTGAACGGCTTTTGACTCCATAGGAATCAACTTATGTATCCGGATGTTAAAAAATGGCAGGCCAGGAGGGAATCGAACCCCCAACCTGCGGTTTTGGAGACCGCTGCTCTGCCAATTGAGCTACTGGCCTGCACCGAAACAACTCAGTGCACTTACTCTCGAGTCTATTACTCGATAATCTTGGAGACTACGCCGGCACCAACGGTACGGCCGCCTTCACGAATCGCGAAGCGCAGGCCATCTTCCATGGCGATCGGAGCAATCAGGGTAACACTCATCTTGACGTTGTCACCCGGCATAACCATTTCCACACCTTCCGGCAGTTCGCAAGAACCGGTCACGTCGGTGGTACGGAAGTAGAACTGCGGACGATAGCCCTTGAAGAACGGAGTATGACGGCCGCCTTCTTCTTTGGACAGTACGTACACTTCGCACTCGAACTTGGTGTGCGGAGTGATGGAACCCGGAACCGCCAGAACCTGACCACGCTCAACGTCGTCACGCTTGGTGCCACGCAGAAGCGCACCAATGTTCTCACCGGCACGACCTTCGTCCAGCAGCTTGCGGAACATCTCAACACCAGTACAAGTGGTCTTCACGGTATCCTTGATACCAACGATTTCCACTTCGTCACCAGTCTTGATAACGCCACGCTCAACACGGCCGGTCACAACAGTACCACGACCAGAGATAGAGAAGACGTCCTCGATCGGCATCAGGAACGGCTGATCGATCGCACGCTCCGGCTCGGGGATGTAGTCATCCAGAGCTTCTACCAGCTTCTTAACAGCGGTAGTACCCATCTCGTTGTCGTCTTTGCCTTCCAGCGCCATCAGCGCAGAACCGGTGATGATCGGAGTGTCGTCACCCGGGAAGTCGTACTGGCTCAGCAGGTCACGAACTTCCATCTCAACCAGCTCGAGCAGCTCTTCATCGTCTACCATGTCCGCTTTGTTCAGGAACACAACGATGAAAGGTACGCCAACCTGACGGGACAGCAGGATGTGCTCACGGGTCTGCGGCATGGGGCCGTCAGCTGCGGAGCAAACCAGGATCGCGCCGTCCATCTGCGCTGCACCAGTGATCATGTTCTTCACATAGTCAGCGTGGCCCGGGCAGTCTACGTGAGCGTAGTGGCGATTCGGGGAATCGTACTCAACGTGGGAAGTCGCAATAGTAATACCACGCGCCTTCTCTTCCGGTGCGTTATCGATCTGGTCGAAGGCACTCGCAGAGCCTGTACCCCAAACTTCGTGACATACACGGGTCAGGGCAGCAGTCAAAGTGGTTTTACCATGGTCAACGTGACCAATGGTGCCTACGTTCAAGTGCGGCTTATTACGTTCAAACTTAGACTTAGACATTCGACCAATCTCCCTAATCAACCAGGATCGTAACGTTGACCGGATAAATAATGGAGCTCATGGGCGGATTTGAACCGCCGACCTCACCCTTACCAAGGGTGTGCTCTACCAACTGAGCTACATGAGCATTACAAAACAAATTGGAGCGGGCAGCGGGAATCGAACCCGCGTCATCAGCTTGGAAGGCTGAGGTAATAGCCACTATACGATGCCCGCGAGCAATTTAGTGGTGGAGGGGGCAGGATTCGAACCTGCGAAGGCGA
Organism: Marinobacter sp. CP1; assembly: GCF_001266795.1. Lineage (NCBI taxonomy): Bacteria > Pseudomonadati > Pseudomonadota > Gammaproteobacteria > Pseudomonadales > Marinobacteraceae > Marinobacter > Marinobacter sp. CP1. Next base: position 2,817,206 of record NZ_CP011929.1, on the reverse strand, counting down.
TGCCGTCAGATTTACAGTCTGATCCCTTTGGCCACTCGGGAACCCCTCCGAGTCGGATTCGCGTGAGCAAATCCGTCAAAACTTAAAGTGGAGCTGGCGGACGGAATCGAACCCCCGACCTGCTGATTACAAGTCAGCTGCTCTACCAACTGAGCTACGCCAGCTCACATTCGCCTCGTCAGCGAGGGCGGTATACTACGGATTTTTTTCTGGCGTTGCAACACCTTCACAAGGCCTGATTTCAACGAAATCAAAATTGCTGCCGTAATCCGCTTTCACCGCCTGAACCAGTTCTTCAGCGAGTTCTGGTTCCGCCTCAAAAGAGAGCGCGTAGCTTATCTGATTTCGGGGGAAGTTGACCAGTACCGCATTAAGATTCTGACGTTTTTTTTCTTCCAGCACGGAAATTGCAGATTCGCGGGACTCGAACAGCCCCAGCGAAATGGCATTGCGGTTTTCGCCCTCGGTAACCAGATAGGAGTCGATCCCCTGCCTCTGAATGTCACGGAACTGGCTCAGGGCGACAGCCTCGGGCTGGGGTGGAATAAGAACCCAGTGCAGGGGTGCCAGCTCTCTTTCGACTTCTTCAATCCTGAAACCCGCCTCCTCCGCGAGAGGTTGACTGTCCACCAGGCTTCGGGCGCGCTCCGCGGTTTCAATCCATCCAAGGCGGGCACAGGACATTTCGGATTCGTCGGCGGGTGCACCAGGCCCGACACCGGAGTCTGCCGGCCCCGGCGATTTGAGGCTGGCCACCCTTGGCAGGCTGCCACTGGCAACATTGGCCATGCCGCCCGATGGCCCCACGAAGTCCGGCAGGTAATAAATAGCAATACTCACCAGCACCAGCACCAACGCCAACCACCTCATCCGGAGGTTTCCTCCGCATGAATTGCACGAAGTCCCGACAACACAAGATCCGGGCGAGAAATACCGGGCAGACCAAGACCGATAAGCCGGTCAGCATCGCCGCCAGTAACCAGAATTTCAGACAGTGACAGTTTTCGGGCGTCAGCGATCACCCGCTCAATCATCGCAGCAGACAGCCAGGCAAGACCATGGTTCACGCATTCTCCGGTACTCTTGCCAGGGTCCGTTGCCAGCCCCTGGTCCGGGTCGAACCAGATCCGGGCGGCATCGGTCCGGAGACTGCGCAGCATCATCTGCAGGCCAGGAAGAATATAACCACCCAGATGCTGACCATGCCGATCAACATAATCGACAGTAACGGCACTGCCTGCGTCCAAGACCGCAAAGCCCTGCCTGTGATCGAGCCAGGCACCGTACATTCCATGCCACCGATCAGCCCCCATTCTCGAGACATCCTGGTAGGCGTTCATGAGGCCATTCCGGGACTGTTCCGACCAGTAAAAGCGAACCGGCGCCTGACACAGCTTCTCGACGGAGCCCGCCAAATGAGTTCGCCTTTCTTCAGAGGCGACGGTGGATATGGCGACAGACACAACCTTTCCGATCAGTTCTCCCGACATGCCCAGGGGGTTCTCGTCTTCGAGAGAGCCGGTCCCCGAGGCCAGAACCTCATCCTGGTTTGCAAGACACCACTTCAGCCGGGTGTTACCCGCGTCAATAAACAGATTCATTTTGCCACTCGCAGACTGATTTCCCCTGCGCGCACCGGAACAAGCCCGTTTTCGGTCCGGATTTGATAGTTGCCGGCGTCATCAATGCCACAACCGACACCTTCGACATCACCGCCCCGGGCCTTGAGCGATTTTCCCATGAACACATCGCGACGCTGCCAGGACTCCCGAAAATCTGCAAACCCGATATCCGAGAACAGCGCGACAGCATCGAATACAGCATCGATGATTGCACCACCGATCTGGCTGCGCGACCACTCGACTTGAGGGCAGGCCCTGGCGAGGCTGCTCCAGGGTTGATCGACGCCATCAGCCCGGGACATATGTACATTCAGCCCGATACCCGCAATTACCTGCACCACGCCTTCCTCCAGCTCACCCTGGAGCTCCACCAGGATGCCGCCAAGCTTGCCGTCCGGCAGAAAAATATCATTTGGCCACTTGAGTCCGACCTCCGGCACTCCCAGTCGTTCCAGGGCATTGGCCACCGCAACGCCGAGCACCAGACTCAACCCATCCAGTACTCCGAAGCCGCCGTGGAAGGTGAGCCCCATGCTCAGGTACAGGTTTTCGCCCCGGGGGCTTTGCCATACACGCCCCCGTCGGCCTCGGCCGGACGTCTGACAGTCGGCGATAGCCACCGGGACACCCTTGCTTCCGGCGTTAATCTGCCTGATCACCTCGGCATTGGTCGAGTCAACCTCGTCGAGGACTGTCAGTGAAAGCTCCTGTTCCCGGCCGGCGGCAATTTCACGAAGCACCCGTGCCCTATCGAGCAGGTCGACCCGGGACACCAGCTGATATCCACGTCCGCGAATCGTGGCAATGTCAGCACCTTCCTCCATCGCGCGACGAATCTGCTTCCAGATTGCGGTACGACTAACCCCGAGCTTTTCGGCCAGCGCGGCTCCGGAGTGAACCTGACCGTCACTGAGCAGCTCTATAAGTGCTTTGGATTTCATAAGATGCATCCAGCCATGAAATTGGGTAAGGCCGGATTAAACACCAGGGAAGGGAAAAAGACAAAGTTGACGGCGTCGCTTTGCGAACCGCCTGCGGGAAGATCAGGGAATCGGGGTTGCGGTCAGATTGGCCTTGATATCAAAGTTCTGCATTTTGACGCCATAGACGGCCGTCTGAGCACCACCAACGGGATGAACCAGGTCGATATTGTTGATCGAGAGTTCCTTGAACCGGCTTCTCGCCTTCACAGCAAACCCGAGCGGTCTGTTGTCGGCCTCGGCGAGGGTTGGATTGGAGACATAGCGGTAACCGGCAGTGGACGAACCATCCATGATTTTTTCATCGCCCCGGTTGCCTGTCACTCCCATTGCATCCGGACCGTCCTCCTTCTTCACAACCCGGGTTTGATAGACATCCACGGAAAGATCGGTCCGTAGCCCAAACGAGTTGTCGTCTACGCCATCACCATCAAAGTCCCCACCATCGCTGGTATGGATATCGTTCAGAACGAGGCTCGTCCCGGTTCCGTTCATGGCCTCACCAACACCGCTGCTTTGCCGGTTGGTTTCCCAGGTCAGCGAGTTCTTCCGGGCTTCATTGATGGCCTTGGCAAGCACCTGCTTCAGGCGGACCGTCAGCCCCTCCTCACCCCGGGTTTCCCAGACGCCTCCGGAAGCCGCACAGGCGGATGGACTATCACCCATGCCACCGGCGCAGACATCGCCGGCCCCGCCGGGGACGACGGTCATGCTGCTGCCGGTTTCGTATTTCTGAATCACGAACCTCCCGAAACTCTGACCGGTTTCCTTGTCGCCGATTCTCAGATTGCCGATATCCATGGTGCTCCAGGATTCGCCCATGATCACCGCAAGCCCTTCCTGCCTGACATCAACGGTCATGTCGCGCACATGCGCGTCATAATCCAGTTCAGTAATCCAGAGGCCCTTCTGGGGAATTTCACCATTACCTTCATCGTAGGGCACCGCGATAATCGCCGCCTTGCCGTTCCTGATGCTGACATCGGAATTGATGGTTATCCCCTCACCCGATGCGCCGCCTGCACCGAGCGTCACATGGCCATCAAGCTCGAATTCGTAAGCCGGATAGAACCCCAGTGCCAGCAGCAGCTCTGTGCCACCCTGCAAGGGGGCGTCATCACTTCCTACTCGCAGACCGTTGATCCGGTAGCCGGCCCTGATGTCCTCGAAACCAATCCGCAGACCATCGAAGAACTCGGTACCGTTGGTGACGCCATCTCGAGTTACATTGACCGTTACATCGCCCTGCCCCCAGGACTGCAGGCCACTGAAGATCACCCGGTTGCCGTCTTCGGTGTAGCTGAAATCGGCAAGCCGAAGACTCCATTCAGTGGCAAGTCGCAAGCCCTGCGGCCCGGCGTCAGGGTGTCCACCCCCCTGCAGATAGATCGCATTGGAATAGCTGCGGCCGTTGAACACCTGATCTTCAAGCAAAAAGCTGACATTCACCTGACCGATACTCTTGCCATTGCCACCCACCTCAATAGCGCCAATGCTGAATTCACCATCCATGGAGCCAAGGGTCAGGGCCAGGGCCGATCTATTCTGCCAGTCGGTCGCCACATCGAGCCGGAGGTCGTTAATCCGATAGACGCCAGTGATGTCTCGAAGCGCGAGGGCCTTTCCGTCATCCCTATATAGAAAAGAGGCCGAGTGTATAACGGTCTCGTTATCGATTCGAAGGCCCTCTCCGGATCGGCCGCCGGCAGTCAGGCTGGTGCTGGAGGAAAGCTCGTAACTTCCACTCAGGCTGCCATAGCTGGGTAGAGGCTGTCCGTTGCCGGAATCGACGGATACGCCATGATTCAGGGGGTTGCTGCTGTAACGAATCGCGCCGACTTCCCAATCCCCGGTTATTCTGGGCGCATTCAGAGCCAGAGTGTCGCCGACCACATCCAGGGTTACTCCCAGTGCCTCCACATTCATGGTGATATCGTCCAGAAAAACTTCATTGCCATTGGTGCGATATCCCAGACGGCCGCCAGTCATCGTGTAGGCGGAGTCAAAGGTATATCCGGCCCCGCCAACGGAGCTGCCCTGCCTTATACTTAAATACCCTTCCAGAGAATGATCGAAAAAGATCCCCCCCATACTGACACCGGGGGCCCCGGCGAGCCGGATATCACCGAACTCGATCCGTCGGTCTTTCACCAGGTAATCGAGGTTAAGGGATGCATCCTCCTCAACATCGATGCGAATCAGGTGGAATGCCTGACCAGAAGGATCAACGGCGGAACCAATGCGAAAACCGTCCAGATGGATGCCGCTGCCATCATCAACATAGGACAGTCGATCTGCCGTCACGCCAAGATCGAGCTCTACGGACAAACCACTCTGGCCGCTGATGTTTGCCAGCGTGGAATCGTCCAGGCTTTTCATGTCGGCGACCACCGGGGAGGCGAGGACCACACAAAACAGCCCAGTGGCCATCGGGGCAAGTTGTTTGATTTTGTCTGGCGCGCCCATAACCGTTAACCTCTTCAATCTCACGGATTCCCCGCCGGGAACACGAGCAGGTTTCCTTCCATCACAACGTCACCCCGCATATCAACAGAGAATATGTCGGTCTGCTGAAAGCCGGGGTCGGTGGGCCGGGCCGTGCTGCTGGAAGAAATCTTGAATTGAACGTCGTTGAACCGAACCGTATTGGGCAGCCCAAGCTCCAGCACATCCCGATTGAACAGTTCGCCATCACCACCGAATCCCGAATCGACTTTGCGGACCCGCAGTGTCAGGCCCTCAAACGCGAAATTGCCCCGAATATCATCAAGCACCATCCATCCGCCGTTTTCTTTCAGCCGGTAAGCAAAACGGGCGCCACACTTCTTGTCCACGTCATCACAACGTCCGAAATAACTGTTCTCGACCGGACCGCCCATTTCATTGATGCTGATATCGCCGGACAGGTAGATCCCACCCTGTCCGGAGATATCCGAGAGAGCTTCATCTCCCAGGCGGGCGAGTTCGGCAAGGCTGGGGAGTGAAAACAGAAAAACAGGGAGAGCCAGTATTGTTCTGCGCAGAAAGGATTTCATTGGCTCAGATCCCTGGTCTTAATGTTCAAGTGTTGTATCAGCATTCCCTGTACACGGGCCGAACCAAAATCGCGGTCGCCAACACTGAAATTTCCGATCTTGAGATTGCTACGAAACTCCGGGTTCGTGTAGTAGGACTCGTAGAAATCCCAGGCATCCGCATCACTGCTGCCGCGGAGACCGTCGGCACCGATCTCGCCCGGCTGAGGGCGCCGAATTGCAGCAACCTCCACTACAAAGTTTCCACTGCCATCAACGTCGAAGAATACCGGTTGAAGCTGGTTGCCAATCGCCAGTTCGAGCGCAAAATTGCTCATCAGTATTCGTGATCCGCAGGTGGAACCGTCCTGTACGCAGGCATTGATAGAAAGTTCCGGGGAATAGAAATTCAGCTTGAACTGGCCGACCATCTGGCGCCGATCGTTATCGCCCCAAAGGCGCAGATAGCTACCATCGATGACAGCACTCTTTGCGTGGATATTGATATTGGCAGACCGGTCGTCACCAACTGCCACGTTCATCTGCATGCCGATGTCCGCTCGTTCCCCGATGTATCCAGCGGACGCCGGGCGACTCGAACAGGTGCCGCTGCCAGGACCGGCCCCGGAGTCCATGCAGTCATAACCCTGGTCGCTATTGACCATGGCACTGGCCGCGAACTCCAGCACCGCCTTGTTAGCGATACCAATATCATTGCCATCCACCATATCAATTTTCCACGGGTTCAGGAGTCTCCCGAGATTGACCGGGCCCAGGGTCTCTCCGTAGTTGCTATTGGCCCCGGCGATGTAGAGATGGTTTACCGTAATATCGACATCACGGCCGTCGGTGCTTTTGATCCCGCCAATCCGGAAAATGCGTGCCTGCTCTCCCGAGGCATCCGGCTCATCCGTTCCGTGGGAGAATTTGAAATTCTCCAGTACAAGGCCGATCCCGGCTCCATCAATCGAGGACATTTCAGTTTCCGAAAGCCCCTGAAGTTCCGCCTCAACAGGCACTGGGGCGGTCAGAACAGCCGCCACCACCGGAAGGAGCCGCGCGAAAACAGGAAGCTGACTGAAACTCAACCATTTCATACGAAGCCCCTCAGAACAGACCTTTGCCGCGGTCGATGTATTCAGTGCGGTAACGCTGGGTGCCATAGAGCGCCTCGTTGAGATTCACCTCAGTAGCGCCGTTGGGAATATTGAAGAAGGCACCTGATGTGGCCTTGATAAAATCTTCGGGCGTGAAGTCTGTTTTCTTTACATCCTTCAGCCAATCAAGATCTTTGGTCTGGAATGAGATAAAAGCACCGTCGGCCGGCCCGGTGATACGTCGCTCGCCATTGACCTCACCAACCTCTCCTACCGGGAAGCTGTTATAGATATCCAGGTCGAAACAGGAATCTATTCCAAGGACCAGGCAGTCCTCCGCGTAAACATAAATGTCACCGCCTGAACAGCTGAAAAAGGAACAATCCGGAACCTCGATTCGGGAACTCGAACCCCAGCCGATCAGGTTCTTTACCGACCAGCGGGTAAAGCCGCTTGCGCCCTCGAGGATGAACCGTTCGCCATCCGGGATACCGATGTATTCCGCTCTTACCGGGTCCAGGGAGCCAATGTTTGGATCGCCCTCCGCACCGTAAACCAGCTCTGCCTTGGTGGATAATGGACTACCGCCTTCGAGTAGAGGGGTGAGGAGCACGATGATTTGATCAAAAAGGTTACCGCTTGAGCTGGCCTGGCTCAGCCCTTCACCGCGGTCAATGATGTCCACGTTCACATTGCCAGTCAGCGTTTCAATCTTGCCGGACAGGACACCCATGGATTCACCGAAACCCAGTCGGAAGCCGACCACTTCTTCAGTTTGTTCATCGAAGGCAAACTCCAGAAACGGATTCTGGATCAAGAAAGGAACGATCTCCCCCTCTGCATAGGCACTGCCATCGGGCTTTCGCTGTCTCGGAGCTTTGGGATTGGCGTCAAAGTAAGCCTGATTGTTAATGTATCCAAGGGCAAAATCTTCAATATAGACATCCGAAGTGCCCGGTTTCTCACCTTCCCGGTCGTAACGGCCCATTTCCAGCACATCCACATTGGTCTGGATTTCAATGTCCATTCCGAGATTGACCCGGGTATAGGCGGTGTTGTCGTTGGCATCAGGATGGTACTGGCGGTCAACCGACACAAAGGCCTGCCCTGTGACTTCAGACATCTGTCGATCTGAAATCGGGCGCAGTTCGGCGTTGACCCCCGAAGCCAGTAAAGGCAGGAGGAGAAGCGAATAAAATAGTTTACTCATAGTCACATCTCACCGCGGCCGCTTCTTGTTATTGGCGGCTGATTTAAAGATGACTGATGAGCGTCTCTGAGGCTGGCTTGGATTTTTGGTGTTGTTTTAGCCAGTTCTTTTACAGAAGTGTAACCTCGGTTACATGTTGTCACTGTGCGCAGCGTCATGGTTTTGGCATTTGCCAAATTTCAGGCAATAAAAAACCCCAGCATCAAGGATGCTGGGGTTTTCGGTATTAGGAGCCTGACGATGACCTACTCTCACATGGGCAACGCCACACTACCATCGGCGCTGGTCTGTTTCACTTCTGAGTTCGGGATGGGATCAGGTGGTTCCAGACCGCTATGGTCGTCAGGCAAAACGGTTGATCACTGGGGGACGAGAAGGAACTGAGTGATGTTGATTTCGATTGAGCGGTTAAGCTCTGCGTTATCCGCAATTGTCTTGGGTGTTATATAGTCAAGCCGCACGAGCAATTAGTATCGGTTAGCTCAACGCCTCGCAGCGCTTACACACCCGACCTATCAACGTCCTGGTCTTGAACGGCTCTTCAGGGACCTCAAGGGTCCAGGGAGATCTCATCTTGGAAGGGGCTTCCCGCTTAGATGCTTTCAGCGGTTATCCTGTCCGAACATAGCTACCGGGCAATGCGACTGGCGTCACAACCCGAACACCAGAGGTTCGTCCACTCCGGTCCTCTCGTACTAGGAGCAGCTTTCCTCAAATCTCCAACGTCCACGGCAGATAGGGACCGAACTGTCTCACGACGTTCTAAACCCAGCTCGCGTACCACTTTAAATGGCGAACAGCCATACCCTTGGGACCGGCTTCAGCCCCAGGATGTGATGAGCCGACATCGAGGTGCCAAACACCGCCGTCGATGTGAACTCTTGGGCGGTATCAGCCTGTTATCCCCGGAGTACCTTTTATCCGTTGAGCGATGGCCCTTCCATACAGAACCACCGGATCACTATGACCTACTTTCGTACCTGCTCGACGTGTCTGTCTCGCAGTTAAGCGGGCTTGTGCCATTACACTAACCGCATGATGTCCGACCATGCTTAGCCCACCTTTGTGCTCCTCCGTTACGCTTTGGGAGGAGACCGCCCCAGTCAAACTACCCACCACACAGTGTCCTCAACCCCGATAAGGGGTCCAAGTTAGAACCTCAAACATGTCAGGCTGGTATTTCAAGGTTGGCTCCATGAGAACTGGCGTTCCCACTTCAAAGCCTCCCAGCTATCCTACACAAACATGCTCAAAGTTCACTGTGAAGCTATAGTAAAGGTTCACGGGGTCTTTCCGTCTAGCCGCGGATACACCGCATCTTCACGGCGATTTCAATTTCACTGAGTCTCGGGTAGAGACAGCGCCCCCATCGTTACGCCATTCGTGCAGGTCGGAACTTACCCGACAAGGAATTTCGCTACCTTAGGACCGTTATAGTTACGGCCGCCGTTTACCGGGGCTTCGATCAAGAGCTTCGCGCAAGCGCTAACCCCATCAATTAACCTTCCGGCACCGGGCAGGCGTCACACCGTATACGTCCACTTTCGTGTTTGCACAGTGCTGTGTTTTTAATAAACAGTCGCAGGGGCCTGGTATCTTCGACTGGCTTCAGCTCCACCCGCAGGGATTTCACTTACCACCAGCGTGCCTTCTCCCGAAGTTACGGCACCATTTTGCCTAGTTCCTTTACCCGAGTTCTCTCAAGCGCCTTGGTATTCTCTACCTGACCACCTGTGTCGGTTTGGGGTACGGTCTCGAATAGCCTGAAGCTTAGAAGATTTTCCTGGAAGCATGGCATCAATGACTTCCCGCTCTAAGAGCAGTCGTCGTCGCGTCTCGAGATTGTGGACCCGGATTTGCCTAAGTCCACTCCCTACTCGCTTAAACCGGGACAACCGTCGCCCGGCTCACCTAGCCTTCTCCGTCTCTCCATCGCAGCTATCCAAGGTACGGGAATATTAACCCGTTTCCCATCGACTACACCTTTCGGTCTCGCCTTAGGGGCCGACTCACCCTGCGCCGATTAGCGTTGCGCAGGAACCCTTGGTCTTCCGGCGTGCGGGTTTTTCACCCGCATTGTCGTTACTCATGTCAGCATTCGCACTTCTGATACCTCCAGCATGCTTCTCAACACACCTTCGCAGGCTTACAGAACGCTCCCCTACCCCGCATACAAAGTATGCAGCCGCAGCTTCGGTGACCAGTTTGAGCCCCGTTACATCTTCCGCGCAGGCCGACTCGACTAGTGAGCTATTACGCTTTCTTTAAAGGATGGCTGCTTCTAAGCCAACCTCCTAGCTGTCTGAGCCTTCCCACATCGTTTCCCACTTAACTGGTACTTGGGGACCTTAGCTGGCGGTCTGGGTTGTTTCCCTCTTCACGACGGACGTTAGCACCCGCCGTGTGTCTCCCGGATAGTACTCACAGGTATTCGGAGTTTGCATCGGGTTGGTAAGTCGGGATGACCCCCTAGCCGAAACAGTGCTCTACCCCCTGTGGTATTCGTCCGAGGCGCTACCTAAATAGCTTTCGGGGAGAACCAGCTATCTCCGGGCTTGATTAGCCTTTCACTCCGATCCACAAGTCATCCCCTGGCTTTTCAACGACAGTGGGTTCGGTCCTCCAGTGCCTGTTACGGCACCTTCAACCTGCTCATGGATAGATCGCCCGGTTTCGGGTCTATGCCCAGCGACTAAATCGCCCTATTCAGACTCGGTTTCCCTACGGCTCCCCTAAACGGTTAACCTCGCCACTGAACATAAGTCGCTGACCCATTATACAAAAGGTACGCCGTCACGGAACAAGTCCGCTCCGACTGCTTGTACGCATACGGTTTCAGGATCTATTTCACTCCCCTCACAGGGGTTCTTTTCGCCTTTCCCTCACGGTACTGGTTCACTATCGGTCAGTCAGGAGTATTTAGCCTTGGAGGATGGTCCCCCCATGTTCAGACAGGATATCACGTGTCCCGTCCTACTCGATTTCACTAAACTCAGGTTTCGGATACGGGGCTATCACCCACTATGGCGGCACTTTCCAGAGCCTTCTCCTACCAGTTGTCTAGCTTAAGGGCTAGTCCCCGTTCGCTCGCCGCTACTTAGGGAATCTCGGTTGATTTCTTTTCCTCGGGGTACTTAGATGTTTCAGTTCCCCCGGTTCGCCTCTTACACCTATGTATTCAGTGCAAGATACCGACCCGAAAGTCGGTGGGTTTCCCCATTCAGAAATGCCCGGATCACAGCTTGTTTGCCAGCTCCCCGAACCTTATCGCAGGCTTCCACGTCTTTCATCGCCTCTGACTGCCAAGGCATCCACCGTATGCGCTTAGTTGCTTGACTATATAACCCCAAGACAACTGTGCTCCATTCATCGACAACCTGGTAAACCAGGGCATCAATAAGTGGAGACAGTTCCTTGAAGCGATATAACAACCACTTCAACGACAACACCGGATAACGCTTGAAATCGTTATCACTCTGATCAATGAATTCCGGAGATAATGGAATTCATCAATCGTGTTCTATCTCGTCCAATTTGTTAAAGAGCAAATCTGACCCAGTGATCAGAAAGAAGATCTTCAGCCACAACTCTTAATCGAGTCACGCAACTGAAAAGCTTGTTTCTGTACACTGCTAACCGAAGTTAGTCAGTAATTTGGTGGAGCTAGGCAGGATCGAACTGCCGACCTCCTGCGTGCAAGGCAGGCGCTCTCCCAGCTGAGCTATAGCCCCATAAAAGCTATTACAAGAATTATTCAGATCAACGTACCTGATAACGCCGAGCTGGATAATTCTGGTGGGTCTGGGTGGACTTGAACCACCGACCTCACCCTTATCAGGGGTGCGCTCTAACCACCTGAGCTACAGACCCAAAAACACGGGCCTGCAACGACCCATCTGCTCTCTTTATTCAGCTAACCAAGTAATTCGTGTGGACTCTGACCGAAGCATTCGGCTTCGTTTAAGGAGGTGATCCAGCCGCAGGTTCCCCTACGGCTACCTTGTTACGACTTCACCCCAGTCATGAACCACACCGTGGTGATCGTCCTCCCGAAGGTTAGACTAACCACTTCTGGTGCAATCCACTCCCATGGTGTGACGGGCGGTGTGTACAAGGCCCGGGAACGTATTCACCGTGACATTCTGATTCACGATTACTAGCGATTCCGACTTCACGCAGTCGAGTTGCAGACTGCGATCCGGACTACGATGCGTTTTGTGAGATTGGCTCCCCCTCGCGGGTTTGCAGCCCTCTGTGCGCACCATTGTAGCACGTGTGTAGCCCTGGCCGTAAGGGCCATGATGACCTGACGTCATCCCCACCTTCCTCCGGTTTGTCACCGGCAGTCTCCCTAGAGTTCTCAGCCGAACTGCTAGCAACTAGGGATAGGGGTTGCGCTCGTTACGGGACTTAACCCAACATCTCACGACACGAGCTGACGACGGCCATGCAGCACCTGTGTCAGAGTTCCCGAAGGCACCAATCCATCTCTGGAAAGTTCTCTGCATGTCAAGGCCAGGTAAGGTTCTTCGCGTTGCGTCGAATTAAACCACATGCTCCACCGCTTGTGCGGGCCCCCGTCAATTCATTTGAGTTTTAACCTTGCGGCCGTACTCCCCAGGCGGTCTACTTAGTGCGTTAGCTGCGCCACTAAGACTTCAAGAGTCCCAACGGCTAGTAGACATCGTTTACGGCGTGGACTACCAGGGTATCTAATCCTGTTTGCTCCCCACGCTTTCGCACCTCAGTGTCAGTATTGGTCCAGGTAGCCGCCTTCGCCACTGGTGTTCCTTCCTATATCTACGCATTTCACCGCTACACAGGAAATTCCACTACCCTCTACCATACTCTAGCCTGACAGTTCGAAATGCCGTTCCCAGGTTAAGCCCGGGGCTTTCACATCTCGCTTATCAAACCACCTACGCGCGCTTTACGCCCAGTAATTCCGATTAACGCTTGCACCCTCCGTATTACCGCGGCTGCTGGCACGGAGTTAGCCGGTGCTTCTTCTGTGAGTAACGTCAAGCCCTACGAGTATTAGTCGCAGAGTTTTCCTCCTCACTGAAAGTGCTTTACAACCCGAAAGCCTTCTTCACACACGCGGCATGGCTGGATCAGGGTTGCCCCCATTGTCCAATATTCCCCACTGCTGCCTCCCGTAGGAGTTCGGGCCGTGTCTCAGTCCCGATGTGGCTGATCATCCTCTCAGACCAGCTACGGATCGTCGCCTTGGTAGGCCTTTACCCCACCAACTAGCTAATCCGACATAGGCACATCCAATAGCGCAAGGTCCGAAGATCCCCTGCTTTCCCCCGAAGGGCGTACGCGGTATTAATCCGGGTTTCCCCGGGCTATCCCCCACTACTGGGCAGTTTCCTATGCATTACTCACCCGTCCGCCGCTCGTCAGCGGGGTGCAAGCACCCCCTGTTACCGCTCGACTTGCATGTGTTAAGCCTGCCGCCAGCGTTCAATCTGAGCCATGATCAAACTCTTCAGTTTAAATCATACAAGAATCCGAAGATTCTCTATTCTTGCTCAAGACAAAACTCAATTTCGACGAGTCACTGTCCTGATATTTCATATCCGAAATACCTCGGCCAGCGCCCACACGAATTACTTGGTCAACTTTTTAAAGAGCGTTTGAGCTGTTGCTCAATCAAGGCCGCGTATTCTACATCGTAGCGCCGCCTTGTCAACCGTTTATTTTTCGATGTTTTCCGTCTCCGGAAAGCGCCGAAAAATGACCCGGCTTACTGCTTGTTTCGAGGCGCGCATTCTACAGTGAATCGCTTGCCTGTCAACTGCTTTCTGAAGAATTTTGAAACTCATTTTCTTCAGCGCTTTCAAACAGTTATCTTTCGATTTCTGAGCCGCCTCAGCGGTGCTCCCCTCGAAAGAGATGCGCATTCTACAGACCTGCCCGTGGGTGTCAACGGCGATTCTGAAAAAAACTCAAAATCGCCCAAAATCGATCAGACAGTAATCAGAACCCGGGCGATCTTCTTCTTGCCAGCCTGGATGACGCAATCATCGCCTTCCACAAACATCCGGTCGCCCTCGAATTTCTGGCCATCGACAAATACCGCACCACGCCCCAGGACATCCCGGGCTGCCGCGCCGTTCTTTACCAAACCGGCCAGGCGAAGCACCGCCGCCATCGGGATCTCGGACTGCCCCTCCAAAGGCACCTCAACAGTTGGCACATTGTCCGGGATCTCGCCGAGCGCCACCCGGTTACCCGCCGACTTGTGAGCGGTCCGGGCCGCCTCTTCATCATGGAAGCGGGTAATAATCTCTTCCGCGAGCAGCTTTTTATAATCCTGGGGGTTTGCACCACCAGCAACCGCCTTGCGGAACTCGTCCACCTCGGCAAGCGGCCGGAAGCTCAGCAGTTCAAAGTAGCGCCACAGGAGATCATCCGGCATGGAGAGCAGCTTGGTGTACATTTCGCCAGGCGAGTCGTTGACGCCGACGTAGTTCCCCAGAGACTTGGACATCTTCTGGACACCATCGAGCCCTTCCAGAATTGGCATGGTGAGGATCACCTGGGGCGACTGGCCGTAATGCTTCTGCAGAATGCGCCCCATCAGGAGATTAAACTTCTGGTCGGTACCGCCCAGCTCAACATCCGCCTCCATGGCCACGGAGTCATACCCCTGGACCAGAGGGTAGAGAAACTCGTGAATCGCAATCGCCTGCTCGGCACGATAGCGCTTGGTGAAGTCATCCCGCTCCAGCATGCGCGCAACGGTGTATTGTCCCGCCAGCTTGATCATATCGGCGGCGCTCATCTTACCCATCCAGTCGGAATTGAACATGACGCGCGTTTTCGCGGGATCAAGAATCTTGAACACCTGCTCTTTATAGCTGACCGCGTTCTCGGCGACCTGCTGCTCTGTTAGAGGAGGACGCGTGGCGCTTTTCCCGGTGGGGTCACCGATCATTCCGGTGAAATCTCCAATCAGAAACATCACCTCGTGACCAAGATCCTGAAACTGCCGCAGCTTGTTAATAAGAACGGTGTGCCCAAGATGAAGGTCCGGCGCAGTGGGGTCGAAACCCGCCTTAATCCGCAGCGGACGACCTTCCTTCAATTTTTCGATGAGCTCATCTTCCGGAATGAGTTCGTCTACGCCTCGCTTGATTATCGCCAACGCTTCATCAATGGATGCCATGAACAACACGTCCCCGCTTTGATCTTGGAAAGATTCTGTCAGTTACAGAGTTCAACAAAAGAAATCTGTGAGTTACCTGTTCCCCTGCTACAGTATGCTGACCAGATTTTGACCAACACCGACTTTGCAGGGCGGCGTATTATAACAACGCTGTCAAAAGAAATCCGGAGGATGGAGCAGCAACCGTAATGTTCCACGCTGTCCCGCATGCATTTTATACGGTAATCTGTTGGACTATACTTGAACAACAGCTTTAATTAGGTAGTACAAGCTGCCGTAATACCGATTAAAACGGGTGCGATACGTGCTGAAAATGTTTCCTAAAACTCACATTACCATTGCTGCCGCGGCTACCGTTGTTGTTACCGCTGCCATTCTCATGAGCCCCAGCAGCAACGTTGAAGCCAAACGGATGTCCTATGCCCTGGACTTGGAGCAAGGCACCGTTTCCGAAACCGGCGCAGCGCCTGAGCAAGCAATGCCGACAGAGGCTCCCGTAGCGGACACCCAGCCGAAAGCGCCTGAATCCGAGGTCGCGGCAGAAGGCACGCAGCAGGCGAGCGTTTCCGCTCCCGAGCAACCTGTCGCTCCGAAGTTGCCGGAACTCGAATGGCAAACCTTCGCGATCAAGTCTGGTGACACGCTCTCCTCCCTGTTCAAGAAAGCTGGCTTTAATGATGGCATCATGCTCTCGGTTATTCATGGCGACGGTGAGGCCGAAAAACTCCAGCGCTTGTACGCCGGCGAAACCATTCGCTTTGCAACAACCGAAGACGGTGGGCTTGCGGCCATCGACTTGCAGAGAAACCGTCTGGAAACCCTGAAGATTACCAAAGAAGGCGAAAGCTTTACCGGCGAAACCGAAGTTCGCAAACCGGAAGCGCGGCCAGCCTTTGCATCAGGCACCATTGACGGCTCCCTCTATCTGGCTGCGCGCGAAGCGGGCCTTAACGACAGCCTGACCATGGAGCTGGCAGGCATCTTCGGCTGGGATATCGACTTTGTTTACGACGTCCGGAAGGGCGACCAGTTCGAAGTGGTTTACGAAGAACTCTACCTTGACGGCGAAAAGTTCGACACGGGCCGGATCCTGTCTGCACGATTCGTTAACCGCGGCGAAGAAAACCTCGCACTGCTTTATACCGACAGCAATGGCGACAGCGATTACTACGCTCCCGATGGCAAAAGCATGCGCAAGGCATTCCTGCGAACCCCCATCAATGCCCGGATTTCTTCTCCGTTCAACCTTCAGCGCCGCCATCCCGTTCTGGACGTAGTACGTCCGCATGAAGGCACCGATTACGCAGCGCCTCCCGGAACTCCCATCAAGGCGGCAGGTTCCGGTCGGGTGAAATTCGCAGGCTGGAAAGGTGGTTACGGACGAACTGTCATCCTCCAGCACGGCGACAACATCACCACGCTGTATGCACACATGAGCCGCCTGGGTAAAGGCATCAAGAATGGCACCCGAGTCAAGCAGGGCCAAACCATCGGGCATGTTGGTTCATCGGGCATGGTTACCGGACCTCACCTGCACTACGAGTTCAGACTGAACGGGTCGCCGCGCAACTCCCGCACGGTCAAGTTGCCGGACGCAAAGCCCATTCCGTCTTCCGAGATGGCCCGATTCAAACAATTCACCGAACAGCGAATCGCGCAGTTTGACGTGTTCCGCGAGAGCTATCAGCAACTCGCACTGGCTTCAGACGACTGAGAAACAAATGGAAGCCTGGATTGGATTGATGTCAGGCACCAGCATGGATGGCATTGATGCCGTGCTGGTGTCTTTCAATCACAGCGCCGTAAAGATCCACGCATCGCACACGATCCCCTACCCCGATCAGATTCGCCACCGACTCATTGCCGCCAGCCAGAACCAGGCCGAACCCGACGAAATCGGCGAACTGGATACTCTGGTCGGTCATCTGTTTGCCCAGGCCGCGGACGCGGTCATCCAAAGATCGGAATTCGATCGAGCGAAGATTCGGGGCATTGGCAGCCATGGACAAACCATTCGACACCAGCCTTCTGGCACCGCACCTTTCTCCATACAGATCGGCAACCCTTGCGTGCTGTCCGAAGCCACCAACATCACAACAGTTGCGGACTTCCGACGACGGGACATGGCCGCCGGAGGCCAGGGCGCACCGCTGGTCCCGGCCTTCCACAAGGCCTTTTTCAGCTCAGATGAGGAGAACCGCTGTATTCTCAACCTCGGGGGAATCGCCAACATTACCTGGCTCCCCGCCAGTGACGAGATACCGGCAACCGGTTTTGACACGGGCCCTGCCAATGCGCTGATGGATGCCTGGTGCCTCGACCAGACCGGGCTGCCTTTCGACAGCGACGGTCATTGGGCCATGGAGGGTTCGATTAACCAGGAACTTCTTGATGACATGCTCTCCGATGCCTATTTCTCGAAGGCACCCCCGAAAAGCACGGGCAAAGAGCGGTTCAATCTTGATTGGGTAAAAACACTGGTAAGCCGCCACCGGGACATTCCAGCCGAAGATATTCAGAGAACCCTGCTGGAATTAACCGTCAAAAGCGTCGTGCAGCAACTGCCCGAGATCTCGGATCTCAGGATTTACGTGTGTGGTGGCGGGGCACGCAATCCGCTGCTGATGGAGGCGTTCGCCAAAGCGCTTCCCGGCGTTTCGCTTTCACTCACAACGGAGCTGGGATTAGACCCTCAACTGGTGGAGCCTGTCGCCTTTGCCTGGCTGGCAAAGCAGGCACTGGAAGGAAAGCCCGGCAACCTGCCGGACGTGACCGGAGCATCTGGCCCTCGTATTCTGGGTGCCATTTACCCGGCCTGAAAACCACTGCCACTCAGATGGAGAAGGAGCTACCACACCCGCAAGTGGAGCTGGCATTGGGGTTCTGAACCACGAACTGTGAGCCCTGCAGGCCTTCCTGATAATCAATGGTAGCGCCCACCAAATACTGGTAACTCATCGGATCCACCAGAAGAGAAACGCCATCACGCTCGATCACGGTGTCTTCCTCATCCTGGCTTTCATCAAACGAGAAGCCGTACTGAAATCCGGAGCAGCCCCCGCCCGTCACAAAGACGCGGAGTTTGAGCTCGGGATTTTCTTCTTCCTCGATCAACTCACGTACTTTGGCAACGGCACTGTCACTGAAGAACAGCGGTGTAGCTATTTGTTGCTGAACTGCGCTCAAGTTCGCCTCCGGATAATTATGAACAACTCAGGCGATTATGGTATTCCTGACCAAAACAATCAACTATTCGGACTTTCCACCATCGTCCGCACCGCTGGGCTCCCCTGCCGAATCGCCAGCGGAAGCCTGCTTTTCACCGGACACGGCGGCTTTGGAATCCTGAGAGAGCAACCCTACCGGCTCCCGCTGATGCACCAGATTTCCGTTTACAGACGCCCCCATCGCCATTTCAATGAGGTTGTAGTAAACGCTTCCATTGATAGAGGCTTTTTCCGCCAGTTCAAGATGTGCCGAGGCGTAGACATCACCATTCACGGTTCCGTTGATAATGACGTGCGGCGCATTGATATCACCCGTCACTTCGCCAACTTCTGAAATCCTCAATACCGCGTCGGTGCCCTCATCGGCAACGACCTTGCCACGAATCCGGCCATCCACGTGAAGCCCACCGCTGAAATGCACATCGCCTTCAACCGTCGTACGGGAAGAGATCAGGGTGTCAAAATGGCCCGTGGGCCGGCGCGGCTTCTGCTTTTTCTTGCCAAGCATGTCAGTTCTCCGTTAAATCGTCCCAGTTAAAGGTGCGCTCGGCTTGCGAGGATTTTTTTCCCTCTGCCTGGGCAACCACCTGGATCTCAAGCGGTTCAAATTGTTCCGGCAGTTTCAGGGAGCCTTCGACATCCTGAAAGTACCGGAAACGGAATTTCACACCGAGATCGGCTATGTCCTCCGAGAGATCACGCAAGGCGATGACCTCTTTTTCCTCATCCCGCAAACCAATGACATTGACTGCCACCACACCGGAAATGTAGCTCTTGTTGTTGCCGACCTGGGTCAGCACCAACTTGAAGTCATAACTGTCCTGATTGCGAGCCCGAACCAGTGAAAAGCTGTCTACCTGAAGCCCCTTGCTGGTTTCCGACGGAGCCATGATGTTTTTATAGAAAGTCAGGTCCGATTGCAGTGACACAATGCGGGTTTCCAGATCCACAATGGTTTTTCGCGCCTGGTTCAGGGCCTGCTCGTCAATCGCCTGCCCACGCTCAAGATTGATCAGCTGCTGCCGGGCCTTGCGATAATCATCCCTGAGCTTCTCGACCTCGTTTTCCAGCACCTGGTTCGACTCCTCGGCACTGGAAAAACGGAACCCGCCCTGGGCGAGCCCGGCGGCATACCCCACGACCGCAGCTACCACGGTAAAAACCAGAAGGATGGCGGTTCTGCGCAGGCGATAACCCGGTCGATGCCGGATGACCACATACTCTTCAGCCGGCTTTCGCTGTTCGCTCACAATCTTCCCTTGGGTATCAAGGCAAAAGCGCCGGGGCCTCAAGCCCCATGGTTTCTTTCAGGCCAAACATGATGTTCATATTCTGGACCGCCTGCCCGGCTGCACCTTTCACCAGGTTATCAATGACGGAAGAAACAATAACAATGTTGCTCTGTTCCTGCCTGTGCAGTGCCATGCGACACTGGTTCGCCCCACGCACGCTCCGGGTTTCCGGATGGCTGCCGAAAGGCATCACATCGACAAAAGGCTCGTCATCGAAACGCTGCTCGAACAGGGCCTGGAGCCGATCAAAGTCCGCCGGATTCCTCAGCTCGGCGTAGAGCGTCGCCTCGATGCCGCGGATCATCGGAATCAGGTGGGGCACGAACGTCACACCCACATCCCCGCCAGCAGCACCGCACAAACCCTGGCGGATTTCCGGCAGATGACGGTGCCCCGAGGCGCCGTAGGCCTTGAAGCTTTCACCGATCTCCCCGTGGAGCATGCCGATCTTGCCCTGCCTGCCCGCGCCGCTGGCGCCGGATTTGGCATCGGCGATCAGGCGCTTTGGATCCACCAGTCCCTGCTCCAGCAACGGGAGGAATCCCAGCTGAACTGCAGTCGGATAGCAACCCGGATTGGCCACCAGTTGAGCAGTGCGGATTTCATCACGCACCACTTCCGGCAAACCGTAAACCGCCTTCTCCGCCCACTCCGGGCTCTCATGGGCCATGCCATACCAGTTGGCCCAGACATCCAGATCTTTAAGACGGAAATCGGCGGACAGATCCACTACACGCACGCCGGCGGACATCAGTTCCGGCACCATCCTCATGGCCACGCCATGGGGCGTGGCGAAGAACACCAGATCGCAGGCCCCAAGCACATTGACGTCCGGCTCTGAGAACGCGAGGTCATAATGGCCTCGCAAATTGGGGTACATCTCCGCAACCGGCATACCCGCCTCGGAACGGGAGGTAATGCAACTGACCGAAACTTCAGGGTGAACCGCAAGAATTCTCAGCAGTTCCACACCGGTGTAGCCGGTGCCACCAACGATGCCTACTTTAATCACCATTTTCTCCAGCGACGTCGTATCAGAATTAAGAGCTTTAACGTCGTAGTCTACCATGATAAACCAATGACTTATTGCAGCCCTCAGGGCGACCGTTACAATGTTGTCAGAATCCTTCTGGCAGTCCATTCAAATCCACCGGAACTCTGGCCTCATGCAGAAAATCTGGCACCAGATTACCGAGCATCTGATTCCTGTTTTCCGGCGCCGACTCTCCGGTGTTGATGCTTTGCCGCAACTGGCCGTGCTTGGCCTGCTGTCCGGTTTGATAACCGGGGGCGTGATCCTGCTTTTTCGGCTGGCTATCGAATGGCCGCTTGAGCATTTCCTGCCCGGGGATGGCTCCGAATCCTTCGAACAACTGGA
The DNA here is from genome assembly GCF_001266795.1 of Marinobacter sp. CP1. Lineage (NCBI taxonomy): Bacteria > Pseudomonadati > Pseudomonadota > Gammaproteobacteria > Pseudomonadales > Marinobacteraceae > Marinobacter > Marinobacter sp. CP1. The sequence continues at coordinate 2,796,209 of NZ_CP011929.1, read as the reverse complement.
CCTGATTACCCGCGGGCTCCTGCCCCTGGCTGGCGCCCTCAGTCTGGGGCTTTTGATGCATCGTCTGGCCACCCATGACCGCAAGGTCGGGATTGTGCATGTGATGGAGCGCCTGAACTACCACCAGGGCTACATTTCCATGCGCAGCGCGATCGTGCAGTTCATCTCGGGCGTTGCCACCGTGGTCAGTGGTCAGTCGGCGGGTCGTGAGGGGCCTGCCGTGCACCTGGGAGCGGCTTTTTCCAGCCTGATGGGCCAGTGGATGCGGCTTCCGAACAACAGCATCCGGACACTGGTGGCCTGCGGTTGTGCGGCCGCCATTTCAGCCTCTTTCAACACGCCGATCTCCGGCGTCATCTTCGCCATGGAAGTGGTGATGATGGAATACACCATTGCCGGTTTTACACCGATCATCCTGGCCTCTGTCAGTGCTGCCATCGTTACCCAGGCGGTCTATGGCACAGAGCCGGCCTTTAACGTGCCGGCGCTGACCATGAACTCGCTAACGGAAATCCCCTGGATACTCGCCATAGCGGTGATTATCGGCATTTCGGCCGCGCTGTTTATCCAGCTGGTTGACACTATGGGCAAGCATCACCATCGCCCCGTTCTGTTGCGCATCACGTTTGCGGGTCTTCTGATGGTGCCATTCGCCATTTTTATTCCGGAAACCATGGGTATCGGTTACGACACCGTCAACGAAACCATCAACGGCGAACTCGGGTTCTGGCTCCTGCTCGGAGCCGGCGCCGCCAAACTGGTGATTACATCGCTCTCCATCGGGCTGGGCATGCCAAGTGGCGTGATCGGCCCCACCCTGTTTATGGGGGCAACCCTGGGCGGCGCCATGGGGCTGATTGGCGCCCAGATCATGCCGGAGCAGGCTTCCTCTGTTGGCTTCTACGCCATGCTCGGCATGGGAGCCATGATGGGCGCCGTACTGCAGGCGCCACTCGCCGCCCTGATGGCATTGATGGAGCTCACGCGTAACCCCAACATCATCCTCCCGGGCATGCTGATCATCACCACCTCGAGCCTGGTGACCAGCGAGGCGTTCGGGAAGAGGTCACTGTTCCTGACCATTCTCAAGAACCAGGGGCTTAGCTATCAGAATTCCCCGGTGATTCAGGCGCTGCGGCGGGTATCGGTTGGCGCAATCATGGATCGCAGTATATTGCGCACCGAACGGCACCTGACAGTGGAAGAAGCGCGGAAAGTACTGAAATCCGAGCCGAAGTGGCTGGTGGTTGAGGGCAGCAGCGGGCCGACCGCCCTGTTGCCGGCCGTGGATCTCGCCCGATATCTGGAGGACACCGAAAAGCTGGTGTCCGAGGAAGAGATCGAACCGCCGGAGTCCATTGACCTGATGGACATACCTGCGAACCGTCGCGACGTGGCCCCCGTGCAATACCAGGCCACCCTGGAGGAGGCATTAAACGAGTTCGATGCAACCAATGCCGAGGCCCTCTACGTACAACGTCACGTCGCGCCAATGATCCAGCGGGTATACGGCGTGGTGCTGAAAGCCGATATCGAGAGTTACTACCAATACCGACGGAGCTGACGAATGCTGTGGGTGAAAGCCTTCCATATTATTTCACTGGTGTGCTGGTTCGCCGGCATTTTCTATCTGCCCAGACTGTTCGTCTACCACGCTGCCTGCGAGGACGAGCCCGGTCGTGAGCGCTTCAAGATCATGGAACGCAAGCTTTACCGGGGGATTACCACCCCTTCAATGGTCGCCACCGTCGTCTTCGGTGTCTGGCTGATCAGTTACAATGCCTCCGGCTATTTCAGCCAGGGCTGGATGCATGCCAAGCTGTTTCTGGTGGCCATTCTGATCGTTTACCATTTCTATTGCGGGCACCTTGTAAAGGTCTTCCGGGACGACCGGAACACCAGAAGCCACGTATTCTACCGGTGGTTCAACGAACTGCCGGTGCTGATTCTTCTGGCCGTTGTAATTCTGGCTGTTGTCAAACCGTTTTGAGGAGCTGAGTCATCAAACGCTATACCCGACCACAGGTTCTGATTCTTTCCGGGCTTGATCCGTCCGGCGGCGCCGGCATTCAGGCCGACATCCAGGCCGTCACCTCCCTTGGCTGCCATCCCTTGCCGGTTCTTACCTGCCTCACCGTGCAGGACACCCGTAACGTGTATGGCGCCGAGCCCGTATCGGCAGACCTGATCCGAAAACAACTCCAGTGTCTCGCCGATGATTCCCCGATTCATGCCATCAAAACCGGTGCTCTGGGCAATGCTGCGGTGGTGGATGTGCTCGTGGATTTCATCCGTGAACATCCGGGCATTCCCGTGATTACCGACCCGGTGATCAAGGCCGCAGGCGGCGGTGATCTGGCCGACGACGAACTGGTCAGTGCCATGAAGGAGAAGCTCTTTCCCGTGGCCGAAATGATCACACCCAATGGCGTCGAACTGGCCATGCTCGGCAACAGTGAAGACGCCGATCAGGCCGCCGACAATCTGCTGAAGGGCGGCTGCGAATCCGTGCTGGCCACTGGTGGACACGGCACCGGCATTCACATTATTAACACGCTCTATAACCACGCCCCGGAGCCCATGCGCTGGGAAATTGAACGAATCGGTGGTGAGTACCATGGCACCGGCTGCACCCTGGCAGCGGCCATTTCTGCCGGCAGAGCCTCCGGGCTGTCGCCCCGAGCCGCCATTTCCCAGGCCCAGAACTACGTTCATCGCGCCATACTCCACGCCCTGGAAGTCGGTAAAGGCCAGCCGGTGCCGGATCGAGGTATTCTGTGGGAGCGATGAGTAAAGGGCTGCGCCCGGGGCTCTACGCCATTACCGACAGCGTACTGACACCACCCGAAACACTGTTCGAATCGGTTGAGGCTGCGCTTCGGGGCGGCGCGGTCATGGTACAATACCGCGAAAAGAGCGCGCCGATGGCTGAACGGATTTCCCAGGCGGTCAGTTTGCAGGCTGTATGCCGAAATGCGGGCGTTCCGTTGCTGATCAATGACGATCCCGATCTCGCAAAACGGGTCGGGGCTGCCGGCGTACACATGGGTCAGACGGACGGCTCAGTGGCAGCGGCCCGCCGCCTTCTCGGTGATGAGGCCATAATCGGCATAACCTGTCACGCCGATCTCGCACTTGCACAATCTGCTCTGGGGGCGGGCGCGGACTATCTGGCGTTCGGGCGATTTTATACGTCGTCGACCAAACCCGGCGCCCCCGCAGCGCCTCCCGGTGTTCTGACCGACGCAAAGCGTTTCGGCCTCCCGATCACCGCCATCGGCGGGGTAACCACAGACAACAGCGAACCTCTTATCCGTGCCGGGGCCGACATGCTCGCCGTGGTAGGCGGCCTTTTTGGCGGCGACACACATGACATTGAGATGCGAGCCAAAGCGTTTAAGCGCCTGTTCGCAAGCCATCACCCACTTTTTTCACTTCCGGAATAACAGGAGCCCAGATCCATGACGCACTCCGAAACCCTGTTCGAGCAGGCCCAGAAATACATCCCCGGTGGCGTGAATTCTCCGGTCCGGGCCTTTCGAGGCGTTGGCGGCACGCCGATCTTCTTCAAGCACGCCCAGGGCGCCTATCTTTACGACGAAGACGATCAGCGCTACATCGATTACATCGGTTCCTGGGGCCCCATGATTCTTGGCCACGGTGACCAACGCATCAAAGACGCCCTGCATGCGCAGGTTGATCTGGGCGTTGGCTATGGTGCGCCGACCGCCCTCGAAACCGAGATGGCCAAGAAGGTGTGCGAACTCGTGCCATCCATCGAACTGGTCCGCATGGTGAATTCAGGTACCGAGGCCACCATGAGCACTGTCCGCCTGGCGAGGGGCTACACCGGTCGCGACAAGATCGTGAAGTTCGAGGGCTGCTACCACGGCCACGTGGATTCACTGTTGGTCAAAGCAGGCTCCGGCGCCCTCACCCTGGGCGTGCCGAATTCCCCGGGCATCCCCGCCAGCCTGGCTGAGCACACCATCACGCTGACCTACAACGACATGGACAGCGTTCGCGAATGCTTCCGGGAGATGGGCGACCAGATCGCCGCGATTATCGTAGAGCCGGTCGCTGGCAATATGAACTGCATTCCACCGGTCCCCGGCTTCCTCGAGGGGTTGCGGGAAGTGTGCGACGAGCACGGCACCGTGCTGATCTTCGACGAAGTAATGACCGGGTTCCGGGTTTCCCTCGGCGGTGCTCAGGGGCTGTATGGCGTAACCCCGGACCTCACCGCACTGGGCAAGGTGATTGGTGGCGGGCTTCCGGTCGGCGCCTTTGGCGGCAAACGGGAAATCATGGAACACATCTCACCATTGGGACCGGTTTACCAGGCAGGCACCCTGAGCGGTAACCCCCTGGCCATGTGCGCCGGCCTGACGACACTGAACGCAATCTCCGAGCCCGGTTTCCACGACCGGCTGACCGAGAAAACCAATGCCGTTCGCGACGGCCTGAAAGAAGCCGCTGATGCCACTGGCATCCCGTTGACGGTCCAGAGTGCCGGGGCCATGTTCGGATTCTTCTTTACCGAGGAAAGCTCTGTTACCCGCTTTGAACAGGTGATGGGCTGTGATGTCGAACGCTTCAAGAAGTTCTTCCAGGGCATGCTTAAAGAAGGCGTATATCTGGCACCATCCGCCTTTGAGGCTGGCTTTACGACAGCGGCACTGTCCGAACAGGACATCGCCGATACGGTAGCGGCGGCCAAAAAGGTCATGGCCACGCTCTGATATTTCCGCTGTCCCCATCGCTGCCCCGCAGGTCGGAACATGTCCTGCGGGGCCACCGATGTGATGGGCATCACAGTTCCACGGCGAACACACCTGCCTGGCCTCTTGTGCCGTTGACTTACCATCCAACCTGATCAAATGTTGATCTAATCTCTACCGAGATGCTCTGACGGCACCAAATCTAACAAACACAAAAATCAAGTCAGCGCACGGAAGCACTCGGTCTGCTTACAGGCAGATGCAGTACGAGCAGGAAGTCTCTGGAGCAACCCGTTAGGTTGAGCCGCAGTTTGAATAACAAACACAACATCAAACTGTAGGAACGACAATGAAACTCTGGATCCAAGCAATGGCCCTGGCCCTGACTGTGGCCTGGTCGGCCCCCTCCGCCGCCTGGTGGTGGGACTCTACCCCTTCAAACTATACGGATACTCGCTACCCGGTTGTGCTGGTGCATGGCATGTTCGGCTTTGATTCCATTGCCGGCGTGGACTACTGGTACGGCGTCGCCGAGGATCTCCGCAAATACGGCGCTGATGTCTACACCACTCAGGTGCCCGCCCTGGATAGCACCATTGCTCGCGGTGAAGCGCTTCTGCCGCAGGTACAGGCGATCGCCGCGGTGCATGGCAAGGTCAATCTGATTGGCCACAGCCACGGGGGCCCCACGGCCCGTTACATCGCCAGGGTGCGGCCGGATCTGGTCGCCTCAGTGACGTCCGTCGGCTCGCCCCATAAAGGCTCGCCGGTCGCCGACCTTATCTACGGCTCCCCTGCCGAAAGCCTGGCGGCCAGTCTGGGGAATGCATTGGGTGGGCTTATCGATCTGCTGTCCGGTGGCGGTTATAACCAGGACCTGCGGTCAAGCCTGGAATCCCTCACCACCCAAGGCAGCGCCGAATTCAACAACTTCGCCCCTGCCGGGATTCCAACCACTTCTTGCGGTGAAGGTGCCTACTCGGCAAATGGCGTCCGCTTCTACTCCTGGGGTGGCACCGGTGTTCTGACCAACGTACTGGATCCGTCCGACGCGTTGTTGGGCACAACCAGCCTCGCCTTCGGCTTCAGCCAGAACGACGGTCTGGTAGGCCGCTGCAGCAGCCGGTTTGGCAAGGTTATCCGGGATAATTACTTCATGAACCATCTGGATGAAGTGAATCAGGCGTTGGGCCTGCACAGCCTCTTCGAAACTGATCCAAAAGCGGTTTTCAAGCAACACGCCAACCGCCTGAGAAACGCAGGACTGTAACGGGTAGCCGGCCTTCTGGCTTTGACTTGCAGAGCTAGAAGGCCCCTTCCAGGGTGAACATCAGCGTCTGGCGCTGATAGTCATACTGCGACAGACTGCTTCTGTTATCCCGAACCAGCCACTCCCCCCGGACCAGCCAACGGCTGTCCAGGGACTTCTCCACCAGCAACCCGATCTCGAGGCGGTTATCTGTTCTGCGACCGCTCTCGCCTTCCCCGGACACCAACTGATGGACGTCCCGGTATCGACTGTGGCGAACAGAGCCCGTTGTTCCGAACACGATATCTGGCCGCCACCGGTAGCGACCGGCAAACTCCAGTGTGTGGTGGGTAGGTGAGACACTGATAAACTCACTGGTTGTTTGCAGATCCCGCCGGTCATTGATTTCCAGTGAGTAGTCGCCGTCCAATCGCCAGGGTCCCAGGTACTTCCGCGCATGAACGCGTGCCCGATACCACTGTCCGTCATAGGCCTCGAAGCCTGAACCACCATTCACGGTAGCCGCCGCCAGGGCGATTCCACACTGATCCGGGGCTACGGGTAGCGAACACGCACGCCAACGATAAAACCCCTCGATGCCGTATCGCGTTTCAAGGGATTCGCTGCCAAACCAGGACTTCACCAACGACACCAGAGCGCCGCGTTCACCTGCAGCGAGGGTCTCAGACCAGGCCAGTCGTCCCTGCAACACCTGAGTGTCGTATTCGTCATCGGACGGATGTTCCCGGGAATAGGCGGCAGCATCGAGGGCAAGCCGTGAGCGGGTACCGACTGGCCGCTCGTAGGTTCCGGCAGCCAGCGCTTCGAGGAACACCCCACCTTCACTCGACGCCGTATCCTCGGGCAGGCCGGCAATATTGGAATCGTAACCGCCAGAGATACCCAGATAGCCGCGAATAGAGGGCTGGCGGGCCAACCGGGGCGATCCACCATCCAGTTTATTCAGTTGCGCCCGGGCCAGTGTCCGGATTTTATCCGGAGCGCTCTCGGCCGAGGCCTGCTCGAACCAGCGACGGGCTTCGGCAGACTCCTCCGTGGCAAGCGCGACCAGACCGAGGTTATAACGCGCCAGGGCACTATTGGAGCCGTCGAGCAAGGAACGGAAGGCAGATTCAGCGGCGCCGTAATCGCCCAGCTGGTAGCAAACAACACCGAGGTTATAGAAAAGCGAAGGAGATCTCAGGCCAGCATCAACGGCTCTCTGAAAGCGCTGTTTCGCGGCGTTCAGGTCTCCTGCTTCAAAGGCTTCAACGCCGGCACGGAAATCCCCCATGCCGGCTTCCGTTTCAGCCGCCTGAAGAATCACCATAGGCATTAACAACAGGATCAGGGACAGGGCGCGCCAAAATACCAGCAAACAGGTTTCTCCGGATTAATCCACGCGGGGCAGGACCGGTTATGTATCCGGTTTCAGCGATCCAGCCCTGGTGCATCCGGCAGCTCTGGGCGTTCCGGCCGCTCCGGCAACTCAGGCTTACCCTTGATCAGCTCCCGGGATTGCCTGGCTTTTTCGGACATGGACTCACCAAACTCGCGCCCCCTTTCTCGGGCTTCACTCGCCGCATCCAGCCCGCGAGAGCCAGACTCACCCGGATTCCCGGGTTTTCCGATAGCGCGGGGCAACTCGATTTCCCGCACTACCGAATCGGTGAGTTCTGCGTCGTCAGTCACCATGCGCATGGTAACATCCAGATCATCATTAGCCAGTGTTGTCGCCGGGACCCAAAACCCCAACATCAGCAATCCGACCAACCTGGCGCTCAATACGAACCTGCAACCTGTCATGATTCGGGATCCTCGACCGGGCGTTGTGGGTATTCGGGAATCGGGGCCCGAAAGGTTTTCTGGCGCTCTCCGGTGTCCAGTCGGGCCACCAGTTCTCCAGAACCAGGGAATAGTAACTTCAATGGCAACGACAGTACGTTCTCACCCGCATCAAGGCTAACCTGCCAGCTAAGCTCTCGCTGACCCGGCCAGGAGGCCACCTCCACATTGGGCGGCAGCTCCAGAGTCAGCGTGACATCTTCCAGAGCTTCACCGGAGTGGAAGGCAAGACGCACGAGTTTTTCAACCGGTTCGGCAATTCCGATTGCCGGTTCTTCACTCGCACTTTCCGATAGCGCAACGGCAGGGTCTGCAATGTCAGCAACACCACCCGGCTGCAAAAAGACACCCAGACCAATGCCCAGCGCGAGTGCTGCCGCAATGGCGCCACCCAGCGCCCCGTGGCTCCATCCGGCCGTCGGATTGACTGCACCTCGGGCCGAAGACAAGACACGATTGTGGAAATCAGGGGAAGGTGCCGGAACGCTGAACTGTTCCTGCAACGCCCGGTTCAGAGCACGCTCAGAAGCAAGCCAATCACTGCACGTCGGGCAGGCAGCAATATGCTCCTGCACTCGATCCAGGGCGGGGGCGGAAAGCTCATTGTTGATGTAGGCGGGTAGATCCACCCGGATTTCATTGCAGGACATTGTCTTCACCTCACTCCCCCACACGTCCGGCCGGCTCGGTTGGTTCCAGCTCCCGCTGCAATTTCTTTCGCAGGGCGGCCCGACACCTGTGCAATCGCGATTTCACGGTTCCCAACGGGATGTCCAGCACCTCCGCGATGTCTTCCTGGCGCCAGCCGTCCACATCATGAAGCAACAAAAGAGTTCGCTGATCGGGCGTCAGAGTCATCATGACCCGATCCAACGCCGGCCCAAGGCGCGACTGCTCCAGCTGCAGGTCCGGGCCAACACTGTCGGATTCGAGGCTGTCCAGCCAATCGGCCTGGCTTTCACTGCCGACCAGCTCCGTCAACGGGCGGTCACTCTGTCGGTTCTTACGCCGCACCTGATCAATAAACTGCCTGTAGAGCACCCGATTCAGCCAGGGCCTCAGCTGGTCAACGCTTTCCAGCTCATCAAGCTTTGGGAACAGCTTGACCACGACATCCTGAACCAGATCCTCAGCATCCTGTTGCTGCCCCGCCAGACGGTAAGCAAACCGGTACATCGCATCCAGATGGGGCCGCACCAGAGCGTCAAAACGCCGGGACTTGGAAGGCTTGAAAAAAGAGAGTGCCAAAGCCGTTGTTTACCTGAGTGGGTTTGTGCCAGCGGCGCAGTCTATATCAAATGGCCGGACTGATGCATTTGCCAGTGTCTCAGAATGTTCTGCCAGTTGGCCCGACCTCATTAAGACACGTTAACAAAAAGTCGGGAACTATGCTGCCCGGGTACTCGTGATAGTGGTGTTACGTGGCGTTTCAACTCGCTACAAATCTACCGAATAAACCTTGGAGGTTTATATGAAACGTTCGATCCGCCTTTTCACCGTATCCGCTCTGGCTGCCGGCATTGCTGCGTGTGGCGGGGGTAGTGACGGCACAGGTGCGACTGATTCTACAGGCACGGTTAACGTAGGCTTAACCGATGCGCCCGTCGATAGCGCGCAAGAAGTGAACATAGAGGTCGAGGCATTGGTACTGCAACACTCCAATGGTGAACGAAGCCGGTTCGAGTTCGACATGGCAGAGCCTGTGAACTTGTTGACCCTTACCGGTGGAACAGTAATGTCTCTGTTGGCCGATGAAGAGGTAGCTGCGGGCGATTATTCCTGGATGCGCCTGGAGCTCGGCGATGGAAATACCATTGTTATCGACGGCGGAGAATACGTCCTGACAACTCCCTCAGCGCGAGGCGTCCAAACTAGCGGATTTATCGTGCCTGCAGGCGGTGAGATAAACCTGACCATCGACTTCGACGTCAGGAAATCTATTGTAAATCCCCAGAACAATCCTGACGTCTACCGACTGAAACCGGTGATTCGTCTGGTCGACAACTCTGAAGTAGGCACCATCGCAGGCACAGTCTCTGGAGAAGTTATCGCAAATCAATGCAGTGAAGAGAACGCGGGCTCAGTCGAGACTTTCAATGGCAGCGTCTACATTCACGAGGGCTTCGATGTTACGCCTGATGACATCGGCAGCGACCAAGAGCCCCTAGTTGCCGTGCCGGTCAACTACGAGAACGACCAGTATGTTTACACTGCGGCATTCATACCTGAGGGTGAATACACTGTCTCATATACTTGTGACAATGATGAGATCGAAACTGCAGAAGGCGAACCATCCGATGACGAGCTCACGTTCATCATTGGCGACAGTCAGGTTGAGGTAGTCAGCGGCGAGACTTCTACAGTCAAGTTCGAAGCATCAACTCCGGAATGACAAGCCGAAAAAGAGGGGCTGATGCCCCTCTTTTTATAACCAAATTTATAACGCCGCAGCCCTCGCTTCCGCCTGATCCGCACCCGCCACATTACCTCGAGCCCGGCGAATATCCGCCAGCAACAGCCAGCCGGCTCTCTGCAGCCGAATATCACTTCCCGCCAGGGACAACCCCTTCAGGGTGAACTGCTCCGCTGAGCCCAACTTATTACCCGCCACATAGGCCTCGGACAACTTGAAATACACCTCCGCAGATCGGGGGGCGATCCGCTGTGCGCGCTCGAGGCGTGCGATAGCGCCAGAGATGTTACCTTGGGCCAACAGCTGATCGGCCTCACGTACCAGGCTGAGCGCCGCCGGTGAGAGCCCATCCCCGGTTTCCCGATAGCTAGGGGAGCTGGACCGGGCCGGTTCCCGGGTTTCCGGAGCCACCTCTGGCTGTTCGCTCTTGCGCCACACGGGGGCTTCGCTTTCTTCGCTATCAGTACTGGTTCTGGGTGGTTCCGGCGCCTTGGCCGGCTCACTGCCGATCGGCACGTAGATTCCGCCTCCTGGCCCGGAAGCACAACCGGCCACGGACAGCAGCGTGGCGATCAGGGCAGTCCTTAACGAAAGTCGGTCAATCATTGAAACAGTCCTTCAAACCAACCCCGGATTCGACGTTCCAGAGTTCCGGAGCATGAAATTGTCTGCGTGGGTTCACTACCAGCAATGTAGGGCAGCAGACGGGCATTGTCGCAGTATTCGTCTGTGAGTGCCTGCTGCTCCGAATTCACCCAGTGATAACTGACCCCGTCGGGTACCACCGGCGAGAAGCCGTGCTGGGGAACCTGCGCCATAAACCTCGACCACACCGGCAGAGCGCCACTGGCCCCGGTCAGTGAAGTTGGCCCGTTATCATCCCGCCCAACCCAGGCCACCGCAAGCAGGTCGCCACTGAACCCGGCAAACCAGGAGTCCCGACCATCATCGGTGGTGCCGGTCTTGCCGGCAAGACTGAGCTCTTCAGGCACCGTGTAATAGGCAGAGCGTCCTGTCCCCTCCTGCATGGTTTCCTGCATGGCGTATTGCACCAGGTGCACGGCGGCGGGATCGGCCACTTGCTCAACTTCAAGACTGTAACGGGATAGCGCCTCACCGCCGGCGTCCGTGACTTCACGGATCGTGCGCAGCGGCGTATTGAAGCCGGATGTCGCCAGCCCCTGGTAGATCTGCGCCACGGTCACCGGGCTCATGGAAACCGAGCCCAGAAGCATCGACGGGTAACGGGAAATCGGGGTATCGACGCCGAACGCTGTCAGCGTCTCCTGCACCCGATCCACTCCGATATCCAGCCCGACACGCACGGCAGGCAGGTTGTAAGAGCGGGACAGGGCCTTGTGCAGGGGTACTTCGCCCCGCTCCTCGCCATCGTAGTTCTTGGGCTGCCAGCGTTTGCCATCGTCGAATTCCAGGGTAAAGCTCTTATCCAGCACCGGTGTGGTCAGGGTATACCTCTCCGGCTCCTGCAACGCCGACAGATAGATAAACGGCTTGATCAACGACCCGATGGGACGGTTGGCATCCAGTGCCCGGTTGAACCCGGCAAATTGCGGATCGCGGCCACCCACAAGTGCCAGCACTTCCCCGGAATCCTTCGCCGTTACCACCAGAGTCGCTTCCAGCGCCTCGGCATTCTGCCCGCCGCCCAGCCTCGGGAGGGTATAGGTTACCGCATACTCTGCCGCGTACTGGATCGCCGGGTTCAGGGTCGTGAAAATCCGCAAACCTTCACTGCGCAGATCCTCTTCCTTGTAATCGCGGGCCAGGTGCCTTCTGACCAGATCAATGTAGGCGGGGTAGCGATTCTCGGAATACGAGGGGCGCTCACTGACGCCCAGCTGCAACCCCCGGGCCCTGGCCGCGCGGCCGGGTTCAATCAGGCCGGCCTGTTCCATTTCAGAAATCACCAGATTTCGCCGCTCTGTTGCACGCTCCGGATGACGGCGCGGATTGTAGTAGCTGGGGCCTTTTACCATGCCCACCAGCAACGCAATCTGATGCACATCCAGATCCTTCAGGGATTCGCCAAAATAGAACTGGCTGGCCAGGCCGAAACCATGAATGCTACGAGTGCCGGCCTGCCCGAGGTAAACCTCGTTCAGGTAGGTTTCCAGGATGTCGTCTTTTTCATAGTGCAACTCCAGCAGCACCGACATCAGGGCTTCGTTGGCCTTTCTCACCAGTGTCTGCTCGCGCGTGAGGAAGAAGTTCTTCACCAACTGCTGGGTCAGCGTGCTGCCACCCTGAACGATTCGCCCGGCCTGGATGTTGGCCAGCATGGCCCGGCCAATAGAAAGTGGCGCGATGCCGAAATGGTCGTAGAAGTTACGATCCTCCACCGCCATCAGAGTGGTGGGCAACAGGGCCGGCACTTCATCCAGCTGAACCAGCACCCGGTCCTCCTTGTGCGCCGGGTAGATGCCGCCAATCTGCGCCGGCTCAAGCCGCACAATCGGGGCATTATCGCCTTCAATCACCGAAAAGCCCTGAACCCGATCGCCAGATATCATCAGTGAGATCCTGCGCCTGGGTTCATCGCCGTCCGGGAAGGAAAAGCCCCGGGTACTGATCACAAAGCGATTGCCCGTGCGCTGGTAACTGCCGGATTTCCTGCCGTCACCCTTACGGAAACCGGAGAGGCTCAGTTCCCTCTCCAGGGCACCGGCACTGACGCTGGCGCCATCGAAAAGCTCCAGAGGGCGCGCGTAAACCCGGGACGGAACCTCGAAACGCCGGCCCTCGAAACGGGAGGTCACCACGGCATCGAGGTAAACCATCCAGCCAGCCAGCAAAACGAGACCGATGGCACATAACCGGAACATAAAACGCCAGAACCACGGCCGGCGACCGTTGTTGGAGGAACGTCTGGAGGGCTTTCGCCTCGGGCTGGAAGATGCTTTGGATTTTTTCATGCCGCGATTATAACGAAGGGAGCGGTGAGGAAGGCAGGCCATCCGTGTGTTATTTCTGTAATCTGCCCGTTATGATAGAGCAAGAAAAATCAATGGGTTCAGGGAACGCGAGGAGAGCACGGTGAGTGAGACATCCCCAGGCAATCTGATTCTGGCCATGCAGAATCCATACCTGTACGACCATCCTGTCGATGGTTTGCAGGTTATCGAAACTCACATCTCACAGGTGATCCTGACCGGTGACTACGCCTACAAGATCAAGAAGCCCATGGATTTCGGCTTCCTGAACTTCTCCACCCTCGATCGCCGAAAGCATTTCTGCGAGGAGGAGCTCAGGCTCAATCGGCGACTGGCCAACAAACTGTATCTGGAGGTGGTACCCATCACCGGCACGCCCGACAACCCCATCCTCGGTGGGGAGGGAGAAGCCTTCGAATACGCCATCAAGATGCGTCAGTTCGGCCAGGAGCATCTCTTCGATCGCCTGCAGGAACAGGGAAAGCTGACGCCCGAACCACTCACGGACCTGGCCCGTCAGGTCGCGGCCTTCCATGAGCAGCTACCGCCTGTGCCGGACGACAAGCCGCTTGGCACTCCGGAAGCCGTATTCGCCGCCATGCAGGAGAACTTCGACCAGATCCGTCCGATGATTGACGATTCGGATCTGCTTATGCAGCTGGACAACCTCCAGGCCTGGACCGAATCCACCTTCGAGCGCCACCGGGAGCTGATTGCCCTTCGCCGCGCCAGCGGTATGGTCCGGGAGTGCCACGGCGACCTGCATCTGGCGAACATCACCCGCTTCGAGGGCGAGGTCACCGTTTTCGACTGCATCGAATTCAACGAGCCCTTCCGATGGATCGACGTGATCAACGATCTCGCGTTCCTGTTGATGGATCTGGAGTCCCGTGGGGAAAGCGCCCTTGCCAATCAGGTGCTCAATACGTACCTGGAATACCGCGACGACTTCGAAGCCCTGCCCTTGTTGCCGCTTTATAAGGCATACCGGGCTATGGTGCGCGCCAAGATAGCCCTGTTTACCATGGGGAACCCGGGGCTCACCGATGCTGAAAAAGCCGACCTGATGCAGCGCTATCGAGCCTACGCCCAGCTGGCCGAGGATTACGGCACTATTCCGAATCACTATCTGCTGGCAACCACCGGGCTGTCCGCCAGCGGCAAGACCTGCGTCAGCGCCGCCATGGCCAATGAACTGGGGCTGATACGCCTGCGCTCCGATGTCGAGCGCAAGCGCCTGCACGGACTGGCCCCACTCGACAGCTCCCGCTCACCGACCGGCGGCAATCTTTACACCGAGGAAGCGACAGAGAAAACCTATCAGCGGCTGGCGGAGCTTGCCAGTCACGTTCTGGCAGCCGGTTTCCCGGTGATTGTGGACGCCGCCAGCCTGAAACAGAAAGAGCGGGCCCTGCTGGCATCGATAGCCGAAGATCAGGGTGTGCCCTTTGCCCTGATCCATTGCGAGGCGCCGGAAGATCTGCGCCGGGAGTGGATCCGCAATCGCAAGGGCGATGCCTCCGAGGCAACCGAGGAATTGCTGGACGCCCAGCAAACCTGGTTTGAACCGTTAACCGCGGAGGAGAAGAGCCACACCATCCACCTTCACACTGACCAGGAGCATGTGGCAGAGGCGGTGGCCGACCGGATCCGCCAACATCTGGGTATCCCCGGCGGCAAGGCCGACTAAGAACAACAACTGGCTCCCACTGGCGAGCGCGAGGTTCGATATGGACGATAAAAGCGAACACGAAGTACATCAGATCAGCCACCCGCTCTACGATATTCTTCGTAGCGAGGACATGCAGGCGTTCAATGCTGAAAAGGCAAAGCTTGCAGAGTTACCCAGTTTCGCCCATGGCGATTTCCGGGGTCTGGATCTCAGGGGAATGGATGCCAAGGGGCTGGATTTCCGCCACGCCTACTTCCGGGGCGCCGACCTGCGAGGTGTCGACTTCTCGAAATCCCGAATGGAAGGCTCCAGTATTGCCAGCGCCAAGATTTCCGGCTGCTATTTTCCGCATCGCCTGGACGCCGATGAGATCGTCATGTCCCTGAATCACGGGACCCGCATGCGATACACGATCTTGCCGAAATGAGCAGCGTCCCGCATACCTGGCAGCCCGTCTGTCCGGCCTCCGAGCTGACACCGGGCCAATTCGTGGAATTCCGGCTCCGGGAAAAGGCCCGGGAGCCGGCAGGCATGCCGCTGACCGGGTTCCTGTTTCTGGACGGTGGCACGCCCCGCGCCTACCTGAACATCTGCCCGCATCTGGGCGTTGAACTGAACTGGATGCCCGGCCGGTTCATGGATTCCGACAACCTGTTTATCCAGTGTTCCACCCACGGCGCCCTGTTCAAGCCCTCAGACGGCGAATGCATTGCCGGGCCCTGCCAGGGCGATGCGCTCACCCAGCTGGACCTGCGGGAGCGGGACGGCCAGATTGAGGTCAGACTTCCAGAATAACGGGCACCGATTCGGTCAGGGTCAACACACCTGTTGGCGTGCCGTCGCTCTCGCTCAGATCGGCACGATAGGCGATCACTTCCACGCCAGAATCGCAGGCCTCCCGCAGTAACTCACCGTATTTTCGATCAATATGGTCCGCCGGGCGAACGGTTTGAATACCGGTGTGATTCACCACGAAAAACAGCACCGCGCGATCGCCCTGCTCAACCTGGGCAATCAGCTCCCGCAGATGCTTCTGGCCGCGCTCGGTCACCGCATCGGGGAAAAAACCCTGAGCATCTTCCGCCAGCGTGACATTCTTGACCTCCACCCAGGCATCGGCCGCGGTGTCATGGCCGGAAAGCAGCAGGTCGATCCGGCTCTTCTCCGAACCGTACTTAACCTCGGCGCGGCACTCGGAATAGCCGGCCAGCTCCACCACGGTGCCGGCCTGCACGGCCGCCCGGGCCTGGCTGTTCGGCCGGGCGGTGTTCACGCAGGCCAGTTGCCCGGGCGAGGTTTCCACCAACTCCCAGGTGTACTGGAGTTTGCGCTTGGGGTTATCGCTATGGCTAAGCCAGACTCGCGCGTCCTCCGGCTGACAGCCCAGCATGGAGCCGGTGTTCGGACAATGGGCCGTAATTTCTGAACCATCCGGCAGACGCACGTCTGCCAGAAAGCGTTTGTAGCGGCGGATAAGCCGGCCTTCAACCAGCGGTTCTGGAAACTTCATGTGATCTCCGTACAAAAGTCGATGTCACAAGGCTGGCACCCCCGTGACTAATCTGCTATTTTCCGCAAATTCCCGTTTCAGGACGAATGCTTCATCCAGGGTACAACCGCGCAGCCACGGGGGCTCACGCGGAGGGAAGCAAACCGTTCTTGTGAAGTACAAACAAGAGGCCGGGTTCAATGGCAACTACTGCAGAACAACCACGCGAACGTTTTACCAACTTCACCCCCTATGAAATGAAGAAGGGTGAAGAGTACATGAGTGCGGAAATGCTCCAGCACTTCAAAGATCTGCTGCTGCAATGGAAGCAGGAGCTGATGGAAGAAGTCGACCGCACCATGCACCACATGCAGGAAGACGCCGCAAATTACGCGGATCCCAGCGATCGCGCAACCCAGGAGGAAGAATTCAGCCTGGAGCTGCGTACCCGCGACCGCGAGCGGAAGCTGATCAAGAAGATTGACCAGACCATCGACCGCATCGACAAAGACGACTATGGCTTCTGCGATCAGTGTGGCGTGGAAATCGGTATCCGCCGTCTGGAAGCTCGACCAACAGCCACCCTGTGCATCGACTGCAAGACACTGGCCGAGATTCGCGAACGCCAGACCGGCATCTGAGCCTACTACGCAACAGCTGCCGGTTGGGGCTCTTCCCAGCCCCGCCGGCTGACTGACCGCCATGAACAACCCTCACTACCGGGGCCGGTTTGCGCCCTCTCCGACAGGCCCGCTGCACTTTGGCTCCCTCGTTACCGCACTTGCCAGCTTTCTGGAAGCCCGCAGCCAGGGCGGCCAGTGGTTTATCCGCATTGAAGACCTGGATCCTCTGAGAGAGCCGCCGGAGGCGACCGGCCAGATCATTGCCAGCCTTGACGCCCACGGGCTGTTTCCCGACGAGCCGGTACGCTTTCAATCCAGACGTCACGACGCCTATCAGCACGCCGTTAACCGGCTGCTTGAAAGCGGCTACGCGTATCGTTGCCAGTGCTCGCGCAAGGAATTGCAGGCCAATGAGGGGCGCCACCCGAACCAGTGCCGCACTCGCACAGAAATCGACGGTGACCGGCCATTCGCAATCCGCTTTGCCCTCGAAGACGAAGACTGCCACTGGCAGGACCAGCTGCTGGGACCCCAGCACCAGACGGTGCAAGCAGAGCTTGACGATCCGGTCATCCTCCGCAAGGAGGGGTTCTACGCCTATCAAATGGCGGTGGTGGTCGATGACATTGATCAGGGCATCACGGACGTGGTGCGTGGTTCGGATCTGCTGGACATGACGGCGCAGCAGCAACAGATTTATCGTGCCCTGGGTGCTCTTCCTCCACGCTGGCTTCACATCCCGGTCATACTCAACGCGCAGGGTCAGAAGCTGAGCAAGCAGACCCATGCGCCAGCTCTTGATGATGACAAGCCTGTCGACAACCTGTTCATGGCGCTCGTTGCTCTTGGTCAGAACCCGCCTGCCAACCTTGCCAGCGGTTCGCTGGATTCGCTGCTGGAGTGGGGCCGGAGTAACTGGCGACGGGGCGCCATCCACCTGACATCCCGGTGAGGGACATGGTATAAAGCCCTTCTCACACCTCAGCGCGGATAGCATGCCTGATGTATATCTACCGTCTGGTCTTCCTGTTGGTACTGGCCATCTATATCTTTTCTCCCAACATCCTTGACTGGTGGACTTCGCCGGGAAACGTCTGGTATAGCCCCTACCTTATCTGGGCCGGGCTGATCGCCATCGGTTTCTGGCTTGAATGGCGGCGGGACCCCAATGAGTTTTAGTCCCTCCGGCCTGCTGCTCGCCAGCCTCCTGTATCTGATTCTGCTGTTCGGCATCGCCTGGTTTACCGAAAAAGGCATGGTCCCCCGGCGCTGGGTTCGCCACCCCCTGGTTTATGTGCTCAGTCTGGGTGTCTATGCCGGCATATGGGCGGTCTACGGCGCGGTTGGTATGGCCGCCGAATCCGGCTACGGCTTTCTGGCTTACTATCTCGGCATCAGCGGCGCTTTCCTGCTGGCGCCTGTGCTTCTGAACCCGGTCATGAGGATCGGACGCGCCTATCAGCTCACGTCCCTCGCCGATCTGTTTGCCTACCGCTACCGAAGCCAGTGGGCTGGCACCCTGGTCACCCTCTGCTCCGGCGGGGCCATTCTGGCCTTGCTGAGCATGCAGATACAGGCCGTCGCCACCTCTGCCAGCATTCTTGCGCCGGACACATCGCCTGCGGTAATCAGCGTGATGTTCAGCTTGATCGTGGTGCTTTTCGCCATGCTATTCGGGGCAAGGCGCGACCAGAACTCGGAAAACCATCAGGGACTGGTGCTGGCCATTGCTTTTGATTCGCTGGTGAAACTTGTGGCATTGCTGGTGCTCGGGGGCGTCATTCTCTTCGGGGTCTTTGACGGCATGAGCGGACTGGAAAGCTGGCTGGACAACCGGACGTCGCCAGCCACAACCATGACCCTGAGCATTGACGACGGCAGTTGGCGGGCACTGATGCTGATGTCCTTTGCTGCTGCTCTGGTACTGCCACACATGTACCACATGACCTTCAGCGAAAACCCCTCGCCCAAGGCCCTGGCAAAAGCCAGCTGGGGCCTGCCACTCTATCTGTTGCTGCTCGGCCTGCCGGTGCCCCTGATTCTCTGGGGAGGCCAGGAGCTGGCGGTGACCACAGGGCCCGGATTCTTTGCCATCGGGGCAGCCCAGGCCATGGAAAGCCCGGCACTGACACTGCTGATGTACATTGCCGGCCTGTCAGCGGCCAGCGGCCTGATGATCGTCAGCACCCTGGCACTGGCGGGCATGGCGTTGAACCACGTGGTGTTGCCCCTGAAAACCCCGAAAGACCAGGGCGATATCTACCGGTGGCTGCAGTGGATCAAGCGCCTGCTCATCGCCGTGATCATTTTCCTGGCGCTGCTGTTTCATGAAGTTGTCGGCAAAAACCTCGACCTGTCCATTCTCGGCGCCATTTCCCTCTCCGGCACTTTGCAACTGCTGCCCGGCGCCCTGGGCGTGATTTACTGGCCCGAGGGCAATCGCCGCGGCCTGATCGCCGGCCTTGTTGTCGGGCTGGCCATCTGGGTGGTGACGCTCGTGCTGCCATTCTCGCACACGGCCAATCTGCTGGCCTGGCTGGATGCGCCACTGATACCGGACTACAGCAACTGGCATATCTTCACGTTCGTAAGCCTGACTGCCAACATTACCGTGTTTGCGCTGATTTCCATCCTCAGCACCAGCACCAGTGAGGAGAACAGCGCAGCCCAAGCCTGCTCACTGGGCGCACTGTCCCGTCCGCAACGCCGTGAATTGCTGGCCACGTCCTCCAGTGACTTTGTGAGACAGTTAGCGGAGCCGCTGGGCTACGGTGTGGCGCGGCGAGAAGTGGAGCGGGCACTGGGCCAGTTGAAACTGCCCAATGTGGAGTATCGGCCGTACCAGCTCAGGCGACTGCGCGACCAGGTGGAAATAAACCTGTCTGGCCTGCTCGGCCCCTCCGTGGCCCGGGACATGGTCAAGCGCCATCTCGGCTTCAAGCCCATGGCCCAGGGCGGCACTGCCCAGGACATCCGCTATGTAGAACGCGCCCTCGGCGACTACCAGAACCGATTGACCGGCCTGGCCGGCGAGCTGGACAACCTGCGCCGGCATTACCGCCAGACCCTTCAGAACCTGCCGATTCCTGCCTGCTCCGTGGGCGAGGACGGTGAAATCCTGATGTGGAACCACGCCATGGAGGCGCTCACCGGCATCACCGCCGATGACGTGGTCGGTGCCAGGCTGATGGCACTGCCCGAGCACTGGCACCTGCTGCTTGATGACTTCAACCGTGGCCCGGACCTGCATCGCTACAAGCATCGCCTGGACCTGCGTGGCAAACCCCACTGGCTGAACCTCCACAAAGCGGCCCTGAGCGGACCGGACCACACCGAAGGTGGCAGCATTATCCTGGTCGAGGACCAGACCGAAACGCGGCTGCTTGAGGACGAACTGATGCACAGCGAACGGCTGGCATCGGTGGGAAGACTCGCCGCCGGTGTCGCCCACGAGATCGGGAACCCGGTCACCGGTATCTCATCCCTGGCCCAGAACCTGAAACTGGAAACCGACAACCCGGACATCCTGGACACCGCTGACCAGATCCAGCAGCAGACCCGGCGCATCTCTACCATTTTGCAGTCGCTGATGAACTTTGCCCGCACCGGCAATCATGCCCAGGCCAACCGGTACGAGCCGGTAGCGATTCATCGCTGTGTGGAAGAATCAATCAACCTGCTGTCGCTCAGCGACAAGGGCCTGGGCATTCACTATGTCAACGACTGCCCGCCCTCTTTGCAGGTGCTGGGAGATGAGCAGCGTCTGGTCCAGGTATTCGTCAACCTGCTGGCGAACGCCCGCGATGCCTCACCGGAAGGCGGTACCATCCGGGTCAGTGGAAAGGGCGATGGCTACTCCGCTATCATCGAGGTGGTTGATGAGGGCTCCGGTATTCCCGGGGATCAACTCGATCATATCTTCGAGCCGTTTTACACCACCAAGGCCCCCAACAAGGGAACCGGTCTTGGCCTGTCGCTGGTGTACAGCATTATTGAAGAGCACTATGGCAACGTTCAGGTGGAAAGCCCGGCTAATGCCGACACCGGCCGCGGAACCTGCGTGAGGCTGAGATTGCCAGCCTACGAACCGGAAACCGGCACTATTGCCATCAGCCAGAACCAAAGGTCTTGAGACTGTTATGCCTCGCATTCTGATCGTGGAAGACGAAGACATTATTCGCTCGGCAGTGCGCAAACTGTTGTTGCATGCCGGCTATGAGGTCGCCGATGCGGCCTCCGTTGAGGAAGCCGAACAGAACCACGAACCCGATCAGTTCGATCTGATCATTTCCGACCTGCGTCTGCCAGGCGCTGCGGGCACCGAACTGATCAATCGCGCACCCAACACGCCGGTGCTGATCATGACCAGCTATGCCAGCCTGAGATCAGCGGTGGACTCCATGAAAATGGGCGCCGTTGAGTACATCGCCAAACCGTTTGATCACGATGAAATGCTGGCCGCGGTCGAAAACATTCTGGCCCGGAAACCCGCCGGCCGGAACTCGGGTGACGACTCGGCACCAGCCCTGGAAACGCCGGAAAGCAGCGATCCTGCCAACATCATGTTCGGCCAGTGTGAGCCAATGCAGCGGGTGTTCACGCTGATCCGTAAAGTAGCACCGACAGAAACCACTGTCCTGATCCAGGGCGAATCAGGAACCGGCAAGGAGTTGGCGGCCCGCGCCCTGCACCTGCTCAGCCCGCGCGCTGCCAAGCCGCTGATCTCGGTCAACTGCGCGGCCATCCCCGAAAGCCTGATTGAATCGGAACTGTTCGGCCATGAAAAGGGCGCTTTCACCGGCGCGGTATCGGCCAGGACCGGCCTGATCGAGGCCGCCGATGGCGGCAGCCTGTTTCTGGACGAAATCGGCGAACTGCCGGCCGAAGCCCAGGCACGCCTGCTACGGGTTCTGCAAGAGAGCGAGATCCGGAAAGTCGGCTCCACCCAGAGCCGTACCGTCAACGTGCGGATGATTGCCGCCACCCACCGAAACCTCAAGGCCATGACGCGTACCGGGGAATTCCGGGAAGACCTCTACTACCGGTTGAACGTCATGCAGATCCGTATCCCGCCGCTGCGTGAGCGCCAGAGCGATATTCTGGGACTGGCCCGCCGCTTCCTGAAACGCCAGGGCGAGAGAATGGGCAAGCCCGATCTCAATCTAAGCCCCGAGGCGATGCGCGCCCTCGAACGCCATCGCTGGCCGGGAAACGTACGGGAACTGGAGAACGCCATTGAGCGCGCAACCATCCTGTGTGACGGCGACGTGATCACGCCCTCATTGCTGGACCTGGACAGCGAAGGCAGCGACGAATACATCCCCGAGA
This sequence comes from Marinobacter sp. CP1, assembly GCF_001266795.1. Classification (NCBI taxonomy): domain Bacteria; kingdom Pseudomonadati; phylum Pseudomonadota; class Gammaproteobacteria; order Pseudomonadales; family Marinobacteraceae; genus Marinobacter; species Marinobacter sp. CP1. The sequence continues at coordinate 2,773,918 of NZ_CP011929.1, read as the reverse complement.
CTCTCGTGGACGGCAACAACGAGCAGACACATACCCGGGAGGTGGACGCGTCCAACGATCTCTCCCTCGAAGATTACTTCCAGCATTTTGTTCTCGAGAACCAGGACCGCATGAGCGAGACAGAATTGGCCCAGAAACTGGGCATCAGCCGAAAATCGCTCTGGGAACGTCGCCAGCGTCTCGGCATACCCCGGAAAAAATCCTCTGGCAACTGAGTCCGGCATAGTATGAACCCGGGCTCAGTTGTTACCTCATGTTCCTGTCGGTAACACTCCTCACGAAAGTAACGTGACCTCAGTAACACTTAGGTTGAATACGGGGTAACACTTATGACCTACAAAATCGTAAGGCCCTGTTAATAAAAGAAATTCAAAAACTGGCACATGGACTGCAACCTATTTGGCGCACAACAACAAAAACAAGAGTGACAAAGCAGCGCCAACAACAAGAACAAAAAGCTGCAGGATGCGTTCGGTAACAAAAACAACAACAGAACGTAAGCGAACTGAGTGTTTTGGGTACTTTGCTTTTTAGTGGTCCCACGGCACGTGCGAGTTGTAGATGTAGAGAAGAATCACCTTCCAGGTGACGCTGCAGCTACCCAAGGCCCGCTCGATGTCTCTGACCGCTCTGTGTATTCAAAGCTTTCCGTTTGCACTGCTGAGATGCCCCTGAAGTGGGGATATGCAGTGGGGTACAAAAACCAAGAAAAATCCCGGCAAAAACAAAAACAATGCAGATCGTCAACGCTTTGAGGGCGGATTCGTGAAAACGGATCCGCCTTTTGATTATCTGGGCTCCGAAACGGTAATCCACGGCAAACGTGTGCAAATCCTGCTCAAACCGTTAAACTCTCGGTTTTTGCTCATCGCAACCACGGATTTCAATGCCTAAACGACTTGTCGACAAACTCCGTTCCTTCATGCCCGGCAACGGAAAAAAGAAAGCCCGCACCTACCAGCGACGGGAAATCCCCAGGGACCAGCACAACGTCTCCCGCTCGGTTATCAGCGAACCCGCCAAGAAAGTTCTGCATCGCCTGAACAAATCAGGCTATGAAGCATACCTCGTGGGCGGCGGCGTAAGAGACATCCTGCTGGGCGGCAAGCCCAAGGATTTCGACATCGCGACCAATGCCACCCCCGAGGAAGTGCACGACCTGTTCCGGAACTCCCGGTTGATCGGACGGCGATTCCGGATTGTCCACGTGGTGTTTGGCCGCGAGGTCATCGAGGTGACCACGTTCAGGGGCAACGCTGCCGAAGCAGACACCGACACCGATGATGACGATCGCCGGACCAGTGAACACGGCCTGCTTCTGCGTGACAACGTATACGGCAACCAGGAAGAAGACGCCCTGCGTCGCGACTTCACCGTCAATGCGCTTTACTACTGCATCCGCGACTTTACCGTAATCGACTTTGCCAACGGGATCGAGGATCTGCGCAACCGCCAGCTGCGACTGATTGGCGATCCCGAGACGCGGTACCGGGAAGACCCCGTGCGCATGCTTCGCGCTATCCGTTTTGCCGCCAAACTCGGCTTTGACATCGAACCGGAGACCGAGGCCCCGATCGGGGAACTGGCCCCACTGTTAACCCATATTCCGCCGGCCCGCCTGTTTGATGAAGTGCTCAAACTGTTTTCCGCAGGCCATGGCGAAGCCACTTACGACCTGCTGACCCGTTACAATCTGCTGGAGCCTCTGTTCCCGGAGACGGTCAGGGCCATTGAGTCGGGTGAGCCGGACGAGCTGATCCGCCAGGCCCTGAGAAACACGGATGCCCGGATTGCCCAGGGCAAATCGGTCACGCCCTATTTCCTGTTTGCCGCCATGCTTTGGCCGGCACTTCAGGCAGAGTGGCATCGCAGGCAGGACAACGGTGACCCGGTCCAGCCCGCATTGCACGGCGCCATTGGAAAGGTGATTGGCCGTCAGGTGCAGGCAACCTCGATTCCGAAACGATTCTCTGGCCCGATGAAGGAGATCTGGGAACTTCAGATGCGACTGCCCCGACGCCAGGGCAAGCGGGCCTTTGCCACCATGACTCATCCACGGTTCCGGGCCGCTTACGATTTCCTGCTGGTTCGCGAGGCGTCTGGTGAGATTGAGCCCGGGCTTGGCCAATGGTGGACCGAGTTCCAGCAGGAAGATGAACGGGGCCAGGAGCGAATGCTCTCACAACTGAGCACCGACGCCCCCAAGAAGCGGCGGCGCCGCCGCAAACCGGTCAAACGCCCAGCCCAGTAATGATGACAGACGTCTTTATCGGTCTTGGCAGCAACCTGAAAGACCCTGCAGCCCAGTTGGCCCGGGCGGTCTCCGCCCTGGCCAACCTGCCGGAGACGGTACTGGTGGCCCAATCGCCCTTTTATGCCAGCCGCCCGGTCGGCCCCCAGGACCAGCCCGACTTCGTCAACGGCGCGGTATGGCTCAGAACCTCCCTGCTACCACACCAACTGCTTGATGAACTGCAGAACGTCGAACAACAGCACGGCCGGGAGAGACTTCGCCACTGGGGACCCCGAACGCTTGATCTGGACATACTGATCTTCGGCGATCAGATGTTGGACGACGAGCGCCTCACCGTACCTCATCGGGAACTGCGGAACCGGGACTTTGCGCTCCAGCCTCTGCTGGACCTGAAGGCCGGCCTGACTCTGCCCGACGGCACACCGATTGCCAAACTGCGTAGCCAATGCCCCGACAACGGCTTGCGCAAGCTTCCACCGGCGGATTACCCTTAACACTTCAATGCCGATACCCCGGCACGCCCAGGCCCATCCACCCAAAAGGCAAGGATTCTATGGCTGTTACCATCAATACCCTGCGTGAGTTCAAGCAGAAGGGCGAAGCCTTCGCTGCCCTTACCTCCTATGACGCCACCTTTTCCCAGGTGGTCAGTGAAGCGGGCGTTCACGTAATCCTTATCGGCGACTCCCTCGGGATGGTGCTTCAGGGGCATGACAGCACCCTGCCGGTGACCATGGACCAGATGGTGTATCACGTCAGCTGCGTGGCCAAAGGAAACCGTGGGTCCCTGATCATGGCCGACATGCCCTTCATGAGCTACGGCACGGTCGAGTCTGCCCTGGAGAACGCAGCGGAACTGATGCGCGCGGGCGCGCACATGGTAAAACTCGAGGGTACGGACTGGATGAAAGAAACCATTACCGCTCTGACCGAGCGCGCCGTGCCCGTGTGCGCACATCTGGGCCTCACGCCGCAGTTCGTCAATAAATTTGGCGGCTACAAGGTCCAGGGCCGTGACGAGAAAGCGGCGGAGATGATGATTGAGCACGCCTGCGAGCTGGAAGCCGCCGGCGCCGATGCCATACTGCTGGAGTGCGTTCCCGCGCCGCTGGCGGCACGCATCTCCCAGGCCGTCAAAGCACCGGTCATCGGGATAGGTGCCGGGCCAGACACCGACGGACAGATTCTGGTATTGCACGATATGCTGGGCATTACCACTGGCCGTAAGCCACGATTCGTCAAGAACTTCCTGGCAGAAACAGATTCGGTACAGGAAGCCCTCCAGGCCTACGTGAAAGCCGTAGGCGAGCGCTCATTCCCCGCTGAGGAGCATACGTTCAAGGCATGAGAACCGTACATTCTTTGAAAGAATTGAGAACCATCCTCCGCGGCTACCGGCAGCAGGGCAAAACCATCGGCCTGGTACCCACCATGGGCAACCTGCACGAGGGCCATATCTCCCTCGTGCGCAAAGCAGCGGAGATGGCGGATGTGGTGGTTACCAGCATCTTCGTGAACCCGATGCAGTTCGGAGCCGGCGAAGATCTCGAGACCTACCCGAGAACCCTGGCTGAAGACCAGGACAAGCTCGCCTCGGCCGGTAACACACTGGTATTCGCGCCCTCCGCAGAGGAAATCTATCCGGAAGGGCTGGCAAGTCAGACCCAGGTGGTCGTGCCGGATGTCAGCGACGGCCACTGTGGCGCCAGTCGCCCGGGTCACTTTGAGGGCGTAGCCACGGTGGTCACCATGCTGTTTAATATGGTGCAGCCGGACTTCGCTGTATTCGGCGAGAAGGATTTTCAGCAACTGGCCGTGATCCGGAAAATGGTCCGGGATCTGATGATCCCTGTGGATGTGGTGGGCGGCCCCACGGTGAGAGAGGACGACGGCCTGGCGAAAAGCTCGCGCAATGGTTACCTGACGCCCGAGGAACGGCAGATTGCGCCGGCGGTCTACCAGACGCTGCAGGCCACTGCCGCCAAGATCACCGATGGTCGTACAGACTTCCAGGCCCTGGAAAGCGAAGCTGAGCAAAGTCTCGGGGACGCAGGGCTCAGGCCGGACTACTTCAATATCGTCAACAGTCAGACACTCAAACCGGCCACGGCCGAGGATCGGGAGATTACCATCCTGACGGCAGCTTTCCTGGGCACCACCCGCTTGATCGATAACTTGTCCCTGACCCGATAAGCCAACAGAAAAGGAACCTCTGATGCCCGCACATCCTGAAGTACTGACCTCGAAACCCGAATGGCAGACACTGAAGGAACATCGGCAACGCCTGGACGGCGTTCTCATGAAGGACCTGTTCAACCAGGATCCCGGGCGGGCAAAGCGTTATTTCATTGAAGGCGCAGGGCTGTCACTGGATTTTTCCAAGAATCGGATCACTGACGACGTGCTCGACGCGCTTCTGGCACTGGCCAGCAGCTGTAACCTGGAAGCACGGCGGGAGGCCTTGCTCAGCGGAAAGAGAGTCAACGTTACCGAAGATCGCCCTGCCCTGCACACGGCATTGCGCAACCCGGGAACCGACGCCATCACCGTTGACGGCGAAAACGTGGTCGCCGAGGTGCAGCGCACCCTGCAACGCATGGAAACCCTGGTGGAGGAGGTGTTGGGCCAACACCGCACCGGGTACACCGGCAAACCTTTCACCGATGTGGTAAGCATCGGTATCGGCGGCTCCTACCTGGGCCCGAAGCTGGTTGGCGAAGCCCTTCAACCTTACGCCCAGGCCGGCATTCGCTGCCATTACGTGGCCAACATTGATGGCACCGAGATTTGCGAGGCTCTGCGCCAGGTCAATCCGGAAACCACTCTGTTCCTGATCCAGTCCAAGTCATTCCGCACGCAGGAAACCCTCGAGAACAGTAAAGTCGCAAAACAGTGGTTTCTGGATCATTGCGGGGATGAACAGGCCGTCTCGCAGCATTTCATGGCCGTGACGGCCAATGTGCCGGCGGCGCAGGACTTCGGTATCGATCCGGAGAACGTCTTCCCGATGTGGGACTGGGTCGGCGGCCGTTATTCACTGTGGTCAGCCATCGGCCTGCCCATTGCCTTTAGCGTTGGCATGACCAACTTCCGGGCCCTGCTGGCCGGCGCCCATGCCATGGACCAGCACTTTCGTGAAGCGCCGCTGGCAAAGAATCTGCCGGTGGTTATGGCCATGCTGGGCATCTGGTACACCAATTTCTGGGCAGCCGAGACCCACGCGATACTGCCCTACGATCATTACCTGCGCAGCCTGCCAGACCACCTCCAGCAGCTGGATATGGAAAGCAACGGCAAGAGCGTTACGCAAGCGGGCACCCCACTCGCCTGGCAGTCCGGCCCGGTGATCTGGGGCGGCGTCGGTGCCAATGGCCAGCACGCCTATCACCAACTGATCCACCAGGGCACCCGCCTGATTCCGGCCGATTTCATCATCCCCCTGAAAACCCACAATCCGGTGGCCACCCATCACGCAGATCTGTTCGCCAACTGTCTGAGCCAGTCCCGGGCCATGATGGCCGGGAAATCACTGGACGAAGCCAGGGCAGAACTGGCCGCGGAAGGTCTGACCGAAGCCGAGATTGAACAGCTTGCCCCCCACAAGGTCATCCCGGGCAACAAACCGAGCAACACCCTGACCATGGAAAAGGTTACGCCGGAGACCGTGGGCGCACTCATTGCCCTCTACGAGCATCGCACCTTCGTACAGGGGGTGATCTGGGATGTGGATTCGTTTGATCAGTGGGGTGTGGAGCTCGGGAAACAGTTGGGCAAGGGCATCCTGCCGCGTTTGCTTGGCCAGGAAGACGGCAATCAGGCCAGCGACAGCTCGACCGATCACCTTATTGAACGGTTCCGCTCAGCCGGCGGCACTTGAGATCTGCCGCCCCTGCCAGCTGAAATCCACCGGCCAAAGCTTCTGGCCAGTGCTGTATTCCCGCCACAACTGGCCATAGGATTTTCCGCACACCGGATGCACGGCCTCCGGCGCGATGTCGGCGAGCGGCCGTAGCACGAAGGCGTTTTTCAGAATCTCCCCCCGAGGCAGCTCGACGCCTTCTATCCGGCCGACCGCATCGCCGTAGGTGAGAATATCCAGATCAAGGGTACGCGCGCTGAATTTCGGCACGTCCCGACGGCGACCGTTCTCGGCTTCCAGTTGCTTGAAACGCTGTGACAGCTCGGCAACCGGCAGGGTCGTATCCACACCCACCACCAGGTTCAGAAACGGAGACCCGTCAAATCCGACTGCCTCGCTGTCATAAACCGGGGAGATAATCAGTTCGCCAAACCATGCAGACAGGGCATCAAGCGCGGCTGTTACGTAACGTTCCCTGTCCACGTTGCTGCCGATGCTGATGTAAACCCGGACGGCCGCTGCCATTACCGCACTCCTGTCTCAGTGTTCTCTCCCCGCTCGATCCGAACGCCCACCGCCTGTGCCGCGGGTACGGCGCCCGGCTTACGTATCGCCAGTCGTAACCACTTGATGCCGAATTCCTCCCGCAAGGTTCTGGCGAGGACCTCCGCCCCATGCTCAAGCAGTTTTGGCCTGAGCGTCTGCAGGCAGGACTCGACCCGGGCACTGACGGCCGCGTAATCCAGGGCATCGGCGACGTCGTCCGAGCGGCCCGGTACCGTGTTATCCCAGGCCATTTCCAGATCAACCACCAGGCTCTGGGTGACTTCCCGCTCCCAGTCATAAACACCAACCACAGTTTCCACAGCCAGGCCTTCGATCAATACATTGTCTGCCAAGGGTGCTCCCGGGATCTTCCACTCTTTGGTGATTGAATAACGCACAACCAGGGGATACTGTGAACAGGCTGGCCCGTGCTTTCAGGGCGGGCATTTTCGCACACATTAACCAGATACGTCTTCGCTTCCGGGCCCATAGCATGCTTCCCAGTGATCCGGTGTTAACGGTCTTGCTCTGCGCCGCCGCTTATGTGGCAGGTTCGGTGCTGTTTGCCCTGCCGGTCTGCCAGCTATGGAAGCTACCCGATCCCCGGGCCCAGGGGTCTGGCAACCCCGGCGCTACGAACGTCTACCGCACCGGCGGTTGGCCGCCAGCCCTGCTGACTCTTGCACTGGATGCGGCCAAGGGCTGGTTGCCCGTGTGGCTGGCCCATGCCGCCGGCCTTTCGGTGATGGTTCAGGCTGTCGTAGCCCTGTTCGCCGTTACCGGCCACATGATCCCGATCTTCTACCGATTCAAGGGCGGGAAAGGTGTGGCAACAGCGCTTGGCGCCGGGCTTGCACTGGCCCCCATGACAACACTGATGATGGCGGTGATCTGGATGCTGGTGATCTGGCGCTGGCGCATTTCAGCGCTGGCCTCCCTGATTGCCATCATCAGTGGCCCGCTGATCAGCGCCTTCCTTGAACCAGACACTCTGCCCCTGTTCGGCCTGCTGGCGCTGCTGATCGTGGTTCGCCACCGCAACAACCTGATCCGACTGGCCCAGGGTCGCGAAGCAGGGCTTTAACTATCCGTCCACCAATCCGGTGGATCGAGGTTCGTTGATCGGTGGCAGTGTGTTCATGGGCCATCGGGGCACCGCCACGATACGCTCACCATCCTGCTGGCCGGCCTTCATGCGCTGGGCACCGGCGTAGGCAATCATCGCGCCGTTATCCGTGCAGAATTCGGGGCGGGCATAAAACACCTTGGCTTTGAGTTTGCCGGTCATTTTCTCAAGGCCCGCCCGCAGCCGCTTATTGGCACTGACACCCCCGGCGATCACCAGACGCTTGCAGCCTGTCTGCTCCAGGGCCCGGCGACACTTGATGGTGAGTGTATCCACCACGGCGGCTTCGAACGCCAGGGCGATATCCGCTCGGGTCTGATCATCCAGGCCACCGGCCTCCCGGGCTGCATTCACGGTGTTGAGGGTGAAGGTTTTCAGGCCGCTGAAACTGAAATCCAGCCCGGGCCGGTCGGTCATTGGCCTCGGGAACCGGTAGCGGCCTTCCGCGCCTTTTTCCGCAAGTGCCGCCACCCGGGGGCCGCCCGGATAGTCCAGACCGAGCATTTTGGCGGTCTTGTCAAAGGCCTCACCGGCAGCATCGTCCACCGATTCTCCAAGCATTTGGTATTCGCCAATGCCATCTACCCTTACCAGCTGGGTATGACCACCGGAAACAAGCAGTGCCACAAACGGAAACGCAGGCGGATTGTCCTCCAGCATGGGCGCCAGCAGATGCCCTTCCATGTGGTGCACGCCCAGCACAGGAACACCGAGAGCAAAACCGAGCGCATGGGCCACCGAGCCTCCGACCATCAGGGCGCCCACCAGGCCCGGCCCGGCGGTGTAGGCAATGCCGTCTATATCGGCCCGACGTTTGCCCGCATCTGACAGTACCTGATCGCACAGGGGCAGAAGCTTGCGGACGTGATCCCGGGACGCCAGCTCAGGCACGACACCGCCGTAATCGGCGTGCATGTCGATCTGACTGAACAGGGCGTGCCCCAGCAGCCCTGTTTCGGTGTCATACAGCGCTACGCCGGTTTCATCGCAGGAGGTTTCAATACCTAGAATCAGCATAATGTCGGGCCACATTGGTTGGCAGAAATGAAAACGACGCGCATTTTAGCAGAAACCCGAAACCCACTGGCAGATTCATCGAACAAACATTGACCTCACCATAAGGCAAGCGCTATCATTGCCGCCCTAAAATATGCACTGGTCGAGTTTTAGCCAATCTGACCAGGGATCGAGAACCGGTCTGGCCCAGCCAGACGGACAAAATTGAAACCGAATCTATCAGGTAGGTGATTTTCGAATGCCAGCTGTTAAAGTGAAAGAGAATGAACCGTTTGACGTAGCACTGCGTCGCTTCAAGCGTTCCTGCGAAAAAGCAGGGGTACTTTCCGAAGTACGTCGTCGTGAGCACTATGAGAAGCCGACCGCTGTTCGTAAGCGCAAAGCAGCCGCTGCCGTTAAGCGTCACCTCAAGAAGCTTCAGCGGGAACAGCGCAAGTTCGAGCGTCTGTACTGAGTTTTACCTGACGCCGCTTGACTGCAAAGCACTGATTGCCTGTCCAGCCGCAGGCTGCACAGAGCGACTCAAAAATGCCGCCGAGGCCTGGCTTCGGCGGCATTTTTGGCTATTGGCCAACTCCGATGACGGCCTGATGTGGAGCCCCCATGAGCGGACTGATCCCTCAACAGTTTGTTGAAAACCTGCTGGATCGTATCGACCTGGCAGAACTGATCGGTTCGCGCATCACGCTCAAGAAAGCCGGGGCCAACTACAAGGCCTGCTGCCCGTTCCACGACGAGAAAACACCCTCGTTCAATGTCCGGCCGGACAAGGGTTTCTATCACTGTTTCGGCTGCGGCGCCCATGGTGATGCCATCAGCTTTGTCAGAGAGTTTGAAGGGCTGGGCTTTATCGAGGCGGTCGAGGAACTGGCCAAACGGGTGGGATTGGAAGTGCCCTACGACCGGGCAGCAAAACAGGAAATCCAGCAGGCGCGAACATTAACTGACGCCCTGGATTTTGCGAGCCGCTTCTACCAGACATCACTGAAGGGCCAGCAAGGCGCCTATGCCAGGGATTACCTGCAACAACGGGGCCTGGACAATGCCATTATCGAGCAGTATCAGGTAGGCTACGCGCCCTCAACAGGGACCGCCCTGTTTGATGCCGCCAGCAAGGACCTGCAGGGCCCGCTGATCGAAACCGGCACGGTTTCCGACAAGTACGGCAGGCCCAGGGACCTGTTCCGCAACCGGGTAATGTTCCCGATTCGTAACACCCGGGGCAGAACCGTGGCGTTTGGCGGCCGCACCCTGGGCGATGACAAGGCGAAATACATCAACTCCCCGGAGTCGGATGTATTCCATAAGAGCCGAGAGATCTACGGTCTGTTTGAAGCCAAGCAGGCCATCCGGCAGCTGGACAAGCTGCTGGTGGTTGAGGGCTACATGGATGTGATCGCCCTCGCCCAGCACGGCATTCACTATGCGGTTGCGACACTGGGCACGGCGACGAACCAGGACAGCCTGACAGCCCTGTTGAAGCAGGTAAGGCACATTGTGTTCTGCTTTGATGGCGACCAGGCCGGTTTCCGGGCCGCCGACCGGGCCATGGAGAACGCACTGGAACTGATGGCCGACGGCCTGCACCTTCAGTTCCTGATGCTGCCCCAGGGCGAGGACCCGGACACCCTGGTGCGCAAGGAGGGGCCCGAGGCGTTCCAGAAGCGCATTGAAGGGGCAACGCCTCTGTCACGGTATTTGTTTGACCGGCAGAGCGAAGGTTTGGACCTGCAACTGCCGGAGCACCGGGGCGAACTGCGAGCCAGGGTTGAACCGCTGCTCAACAAGATGCCCAGAAGCACCCTCCGGGATGCCATGTGGCACGAAATGCTCCGTCTTTGCGGTGGCCGGAACCAGTGGCAAAACCGCCAGCAGGGCCAGAAAGGATGGCGGAACAGCGAGCGACGGGACCGGGTTTCCGAAGATCGCATTGATGTAAAGCTCAGCAAGGACAGCATTCTGTGCCTTGCCCTGCTGGAAGCACCGGACCTGGCCACCGAGGTTACCGAACTGGCCCGCAGTTCCCGGCAGTTCAATCAGGCCCGGAATTTTGCCGAGTGGATTCTGGCGAACGAGATCCTGAACCGGAAAACACTGGTGCGCACGCTGGCACTGGATACGACCGCTCGGGAGCGGTTTTACCACCTGTTTGACGGGATTGAACATATTCCGGCGCGTGAGAGCACACTGGCCGCCGCCCGGGAGCTTCTGAGCCCGAACGAAGAGGCATCCCGCCAGCAGCGGCTTGCCACACTGTTACGAAACCTGTCCAACCTCTCGAGTGAGGAACGACAGGAGCTGAGGGCCCTGAGCAGCGGCACCGGGGACTAGCAGCACTTGAAACTTGAGGCACTGATCACCATCTAACCTTTGAGCCTAGGCTCCTTGGTGGCAGAGCAACTAAGCGACAGCTATAATGGCTGTTTAACTTTTTTCCTTCTAAAAGCGAGTTTACAGGGTGTCTATGTCAGGCAATTCGCAAAAATCACGTTTGAAAGACCTCATTGCACGAGGCAAGGAACAAGGTTACCTGACTTACGCCGAGGTAAACGACCACCTCCCGGAAGACATCGCCGATCCGGATCAGGTCGAAGACATCATTCGCATGATTAACGACATGGGTATCCAGGTGTGCGAAGAAACACCGGACGCCGATACCCTGCTGATGACCGAGGGTGACTCCACCGCTGACGAAGCCGCCGCCGCTGAAGCCGCTGCCGCTCTGGCCGCTGTTGAGACCGACGCCGGCCGCACTACGGATCCTGTTCGCATGTACATGCGCGAAATGGGCACCGTCGAGCTGCTGACTCGCGAGGGCGAAATCGTCATTGCCAAGCGCATCGAGGAAGGCATTCGCGATGTGATGGCCGCCGTTGCCCACTTCCCGGGCACCGCTGGCACCGTTATCCAGGCCTACGACCGCATTCTCGAAAACGAAGGCCGTATCAGCGACATCGTAACCGGCTTCCTGGATCCGGACGATGCCGAGCCGTTCATGGGTGAGGACACCACACCCGAAAGCTCTGATGATTCCGACTCGGATTCAGACGATGACGACGATTCCTCGGAAGAAGAAACCGATAACGGCCCGGATCCGGAAGAGACACGTCTCCGGTTCGAACTGCTCAACGAAAAGCTGGAGGCCGCCAACAAGGCCCTGGCCAAGCACGGTCGGTCCGACAAGAAGACCCAGGAAGCCCTGAACGAGCTGGGACAGGTTTTCGCACCGTTCAAACTCGCCAATAAAGCCTTTGACGAGCTGGTGAACGTGGTTCGCTCCACCAACGACCTGGTTCGTGAGAACGAGCGCGCGATCATGCAGATCTGTGTTCGCGAGTGCAAAATGCCCCGCAAGGACTTCATCAAGTCGTTCCCGGGCAACGAGACCAACCTGGATTGGGCCGACAAAATTGCCAAGAGCAAGAAGCCTTACGCAGCGCCCTTGGCCGAGCGTATCGACGAAGTCGTTCGTCTGCAGAAGCGCATCCAGAACCTGCAGACTGAAGTGGATCTGGACGTTGCCGACATCAAGGAAATCAACCGTCGGGTTTCCATCGGTGAAGCCAAGGCCCGCCGCGCCAAGAAAGAGATGGTTGAGGCCAACCTGCGTCTGGTTATTTCCATTGCCAAGAAATACACCAATCGCGGCCTGCAGTTCCTGGACCTGATCCAGGAGGGCAATATCGGCCTGATGAAGGCCGTCGACAAGTTCGAGTATCGCCGGGGCTACAAGTTCTCTACATACGCCACCTGGTGGATTCGTCAGGCCATCACCCGCTCTATCGCGGACCAGGCCCGCACCATCCGTATTCCGGTGCACATGATCGAGACCATCAACAAGCTCAACCGCATCTCCCGCCAGATGTTGCAGGAGATGGGTCGCGAACCCACGCCGGAAGAACTGGGCGAGCGCATGGAAATGCCTGAGGACAAGATCCGCAAGGTATTGAAGATCGCCAAAGAGCCGATCTCCATGGAGACTCCGATTGGTGACGACGAAGACAGCCATCTGGGCGACTTCATCGAAGATATCCAGGCCCTCTCCCCGGTGGATTCCGCCACCGCCGAAGGTCTGCGCGAAGCCACCCGCTCGGTACTGGCCGGCCTCACCGCCCGCGAGTCCAAGGTTCTCCGGATGCGTTTCGGTATCGAGATGAACACCGACCACACCCTGGAAGAAGTCGGCAAACAGTTTGACGTTACCCGTGAGCGGATCCGTCAGATCGAAGCCAAGGCCCTGCGCAAACTGCGCCATCCTTCACGCTCCGATCACCTGCGTGGCTTCATCGACGATCAGGGCAATCAGGGATAATTTCCCAAACAGTAGCGGGCGCCACACCTCACCGGTATAATGGCGCCCGCTTTGTTTCCCCCCAGGAAACACCTTTCAAAACAGCATTCGCTGAACGGGCCTATAGCTCAGTTGGTTAGAGCAGGGGACTCATAATCCCTTGGTCGCTGGTTCGAGTCCAGCTGGGCCCACCACTCTATCGCAGCTTGTAACAACCTCTATTTATTAATTCCCCACCCCCTGCCAAACGGCTAGACCTCTCATTGCTCACGCCACCACAGAGAAGCCATCCTAGCCGAATCATAGGGGCTGAATTGATCTGTCAACCTTTTTTACTCTTTCAACTCGCCTGAAAGAAGAATTTATCTGAAGGCCTGTATACTTAATTGTTTTCACGAATGTTTCGACAGGTGGCTCAATTTATGCTTCAGGAGTAGCATGAGCGCCGGTATTTGTTGGCAAGCGTATCAGCGGCAAAAGTTTCACTTGGAGTCATAAAAATGGACATTTTAAAAAGGGTTGGCTTGTCTCTCGCTGCCATAGTTTTCGCGCCAGCGATTAGTGCATTTCCTCTCACCTTCAGCAATACCTCTAACAATGGCGACACAGACGTGGCGGGGAACTTTGGCGTTGACGTTACCGAAGATGGTGGTGATGCCAAGTTTGAGTTTTTTAATGTGAACAAGGTCGATGAGGCCAGCATTACTGCGATTTACTTCGGCAAAAAAGGCGAGTTTGATTCACTTCTTTCGTTCTCCAACCTCGTTCAAAGTTTCGATACGTCAGAAAAGTCTGGCGTAAAATTCTCTGAAGGAGCGAAGCCCAATGAGCCCGGCGGCGGCATTAAGTGGGACGCAGCGTTCGCATCCGATGCTGACAACCCTGGTTACAACAAATACGGCATTGACGTTGGCGAGTCCCTCGCCTTCTATTTCGACTATTTGGGTTCAGCGGTCTTTGATGACGTTGAAAGTGGGTTTTACAGTGGAGACTTGGTTATTGCACTCCATGTCCAGAGCATTACGGGTGACGATGGCTATAGCGATTGGTTCGTGACAAAGCAACCGCCCGTTACAGTGCCGGAGCCGAGCACCATTGCCCTTCTGGGATTGGGTTTGATTGGTCTAGGCATCAGCCGGAAACGAAAGTTGGCGTAAAGCTCTGATCCACAGGGCCCCGCCATGTGGCGGGGCTTTCCTGTTATCGTTTTATCAACTGTCCTGGTTTCTCGCACATAAATCGCCATCGAGAGTTTTGTCGATAATTTTTACACATCTTTGGGAACATCCTCGCAACAGCATCAGCTTTTAAGGTGGTCACACAGACACATTAAACTGTCAAAAAAGCCAACGTCCCCCAAAGACAAGCCGAATACACTACCTCCTGAACAAAAATACCAGCCGTCCTTTCGCGGCCCGAGTATAAAAACAACGAAGTAATGGAGTGTATCAATGGCTTTTTCCTCCCGTTCCCGGTCAAGGGCACTTTCCCTTGCAATCGCCACCGCCTCTGTCGGTTTCTCTGTTTCGGTTAACGCCAGTATGGGCAACCTCGGCACCACCTATGGCGTCATGCCGGTGGATGTCGCTACGGCCCAATCCTTATCAATGTTCAATGACCAGGTGTCGGCCACCTATTACAACCCAGCCTATCTGACCAAAGATGAGCGTGGGGAGCTGACGGCTGGCATTCTGCATGCCGAACAGGAACTGCGTTCTGCCAATCCGAATGCCAATGGCGACATCCTGGCCAACTCACCAAGCCAGCAGGTGCTGATTGGCATGAAAACCAATCTGGGTTCGCTGACTCGCTTCAAGCACCCGATCTATCTGGGCTTCATTGCAGGCGTCGAGAAATACGGCAAGGAAATGCTGGCGTTCGATTCGCAGACCACGGAGAACGGCCAGTTCCTTCAGTACGGTAAAGAGCCCCTGTTCCTGAACATCGGTGGCGCTACGCCGATCTGGCGCGGCATCTCCGCCGGTGCTTCGGTGCGCGTCACCCTGGATGCCCAGGCAAACCTCGATGCGGTCTCTACTCTGGGTGGCGAGACCAGCCGGGAACGCCTTGCGGTCAATGCCGAGCCCTCACTGAAAACCATTCTGGGCACCACCATTGATCTGGGCAGCACGTTCTGCCCGGACAGCGACTGCTTCCTGAACGGTTGGGAAACCGCACTCACTTATCGAACCAAGTCAGCGGCCTCCACATCCGTGGACTCCAACATCATTGTCACCCAGACCATTCCCGATCCCGGCCTGAGTCTGGCGGTCTCTACCATTGATTCCTTCCAGCCGGAAACCTTCGGATTTGGCGCTCAATACATGGGCGAAAACTGGCGGATTGGTGGCAGCGTAGAGCAGCAGAACTGGTCAGAGCTGGAGAAGGAATTTTCTTCCGATACGATCAAGGATCAGCAGTCTGCGCCAGCGGGCAGCCGGATTCAGTTCGACGACGTGCTGATTCCACGGATCGGCGCCGAGTACGCACTCAACAAGAACTTTTCTGTGCGCGGCGGCGTTGCCTATGAGGAGTCGCCGCTCAAGTCCACTCGCAATCCGGAGATCAATTATCTCGATACCGACAAGATTGTCGTCGGCCTCGGACTGAGTGCCACCTACGACCGCACCCGTCTGCTGGCCTATCCCGTCCGTCTGGACATCGGTTACCAGTACCAGCAACTGCAGGAGCGCGATTTCACACTGGTGGATTTTGACGGCAACGAAACGCCGGTTACTGCAGACGGCGACGTTCACGTTGTCAGCGGCTCCATCACCCTGAAGTTTTAAGGAGGGCACGCCATGAAGTACAACAACACACTGGCACTTATACCCGCCCTGTTACTGGCCGCCTGTGGTGGCGACGAACAGACCATGAATGAGAAAGTCTCCTCCGGCTCGGTGGTGTATTCCTACCCTGCTGATGGCCAGGCAGATGTCAGCCCGAAAGCCGACATTGTTCTGCGCTTCAGCCATGCGTTGACCGATGAGGATGCAGATCTCCAAAACAAGATTCTGCTGCAATCTCAGGAACAGTCACTGCCCTTTTCTATCAGCCGGATTGACGGCGGTAAAAGCCTCATGCTGTCGCCCTCGTCGGAACTCGACACGCTCGGCGACTACACGGTGACGTTCAGCGAACCGCTGGCTGCGGAGGGCGGTCGCCAGATCGACACCCCCAACGCGGTCGGCGATGCCGGCATCCAGTTCGAGACTCGGGGAAGTTTCTCCGGACCCGCAAGCATAACCAACTCGGCCGCGGATTTTGATATCGCCTGGCAGGTTCCGGCAAACAACAGCCCGTTCGAGGCCATGAACTTTTCCACATTCCGCCTGGCCATGACCCACCCGATCCATCCGGACTGGAAGGCTCTCGGCGGTTCCATCCAGCTGCTGGATGGCAGCGGAGAGGTTGTTCCAGCGATGGTTCTGGTGAAAGGCAATCGGATAACGGTGGACCCTTGTGTGGTCGAGGATCCCAGGGACTGTGGCAGCAAGGACGATGTCCTGGACACCGGCCAGACCTATACCCTGCGCCTGGAAAACCTGGCCAGCCTGACTTCGCCCGAAGCAGACCGGTTCAGTGAGGAAATCGCATTCACGCCCCGCGAGACAGGCCCAACGGTCGTACTTCAGCAGTCTGCTGTTGATTCCGGGCTGGCCGCAGGTATTGCGGAGCAAGACGTCACCCGATCAGTCCTGAACGGCCAGGCCATTAACGGCGTCACGCTCAACTCGGTGCTCCAGGGAGAAGCAGGCCCCTCCCAACAGACCGGCGATCTGTTTGCAGAGCTGGCTTATGCGCCGGCCTTCGAGGCTGATGAAGCGCTTCCGTTGCGTATCGCCCGGGGCAGCGTGCTGAACAGTACCAGTCTGGATGTTCTGGTGGGCGGCGAGGTTCCTGTGCTGGATGCCGCCAACGGTCAGCTCCAGACTACTGGCAACATCAAGGTCACCATGTTGTCAGACGCATCCGGCTACCTGAGCCCCAACCCCTACACCAATGACATTAACGCGCCCAGACATATCACGCTGTTTATGGATGTCTCCATGAACACCGAAAACGCCCAGCCCAACGCAGCACTCTCCCAGGATCTGATGGGGGTCGAGTTGCGCGGCATCGCACTGGTGCAGGATGGCGTATTGACCATCGATGCCATCGGAATGGTGGAGCCAAACCTTCTCGGCCAGGAGTACACTGACTCGACCATCGCGTTCCATCTTCAGGCGGCCACCGATGCCGATTCGGTTCTGGATGCCGAGCTACTCCGCGAGCTGGACAGCACTTCGCCCAGCCTGATCAGCTGGATGCCCGGACCGGACAACGCCATTCCGGATACGCGCCAGTCCATGCAGCGCCCCGGGGATCCGGTCATTCTGTTCTTTGATGAGCCGCTTGCCGCGGACTCCATTGATACCGGAATTTCACTGTTCGCGGATGGTGTTCCTGTTGAGACACTTGAGACACAACTGGACGGAACTGCCGTTATCGTGAATCCGGGCGATGGCCTGCGCCATGGCGTTGACTACGAAATCGTCATCGATGGTTTGACCGATCTGGCCGGCAACCCAGCCACCGTGGCACCGTTACAGTTTTCACTGGATGATATTGGCGGCTCCGCTGTAACCCGACGCCCTGCCCTGGCCCTGACCACCTATCCGGGCTACCCCTGCGAAACCGATCATAGTCTGCTGGATCTCTCCGCCGGCGTACTGGGACAGTGCTATTCCGATGGAGGTGTGGGTGACACTCTACCAGTCAGCACCATGCCGTCAGATCGTCCCATTACCGTTGTCTTCTCCAAGTCCATGGACCTGAATTCCATTATTCAGGGAGACACCTTCATCGTCGAGAAAGTGAGGCAGGAACCCAGTGGTTCGGTCACGGTTGTGGAAAGCAACGTACCTGGCCGGCTTGAAAAGAATCTCCAGCGGATCCGGTTCTACCCGGACCAGCCCTGGGAAGCCGACGCACACTATCGGTACACCCTGAAGTCATCGGAGGATGCAGGAAGCTGCTCGACTGGAAGCTACACCTCAGTTTGCGATTCCGATGGCCTGGCACTGAAAACCGACCTGCTTGAAGGGCTTGATGACGGAGGTGGCAACAACGGACCGGACGACATGGTGATCTATTTCACCGGAACCGAGCCTCTGGACAGCGTTTTCACGCCTCTGCGAAACCTGCCAGTTCGCGACACCAATGCCAACTTCATTGTGGACTGTGACTCCAACACCAACCCGGACTGTCTTGAGCCGTTTGACCATCAGGGCAGCGACGCTGAGGGCTGGGCCGCTTCAGCCAATTCAACGAAACTAAGGGTTCGCAATAACGAAGCATCAGCCTCTCCGCCCGTGATTGTGGCCAGTACCGCCGATGCGCGGGTTGGCTGCGAGACCGGCGAGCGTTGCCCCAAAGATAAGTTCATCTACCAGACCTACGCCCTCAACACGGAAGTTATTGGCCCTGGCGTTTATGAGCCAACCGGCGATGAGGGGATTCTGGTGAACCTGTATCCCACGCAGTTGGCGACCACATCGATCAGTGTGTTCACAGAGCTTAGGGTTTTTGGATTTATCCCACTCCAGGAGGAGTCCATTACCAATACCCAGGTCCTCCGCATGCGCTATGCCAAGGACGACCCGGCGTGTTCCGGCCCGGGCTGCAGCCGCTCTGGCCTGATACCCGGGGTTATAACAGAGGGTGAAAATGGCCAGCCGGTCTTCAAGACCCGGGCCGAATTGATGCTCGATGCGCCCGATATGGAAATCCCGCTGGGGGGCCGCCACGACCTGTACGGTCGGGAGTTTGTGCTTGAACTGGAGGGCAATATTACCTTCTTCGATGACGGCCGGATGCAGATTGAGCAACGCAATTCAAACCTGGTCGACATTAATGTCCGGGCGCGGGCGCTTGGGGTGCCTGGCGGCGAAATCGTGACGATTGATCTGCCGCTACAAATCCCCGAACAGGGCGTTTACCTCAACTTCATATCCAACCCGGTCAAAGAGATCCCGACAGAGCATTAAAAATGCTCTGAAACCATTGCAAGGGGCCAGCCTTCGGGTTGGCCCTTTTTGCACAGGGTACAAGCGGTGGTTATTTCCCCATCCAAGCCATTTGCTGCTAATCTGGTTGCAGATTGAAACTGCTATAGCAAAACAACAACCCTTCAGGAGAGCCCCTTCATGGAAAACGGCACCCACTATCGTACCTGTCACCTTTGCGAGGCCATGTGCGGTGTCGCGATCGAAATGAAGGACGGCCGGATTGCTTCCATCAAGGGCGATGAGAATGATCCGCTCAGCCGGGGGCATATCTGTCCGAAGGCGGTTGCGCTTCAGGATCTGCACGAAGATCCGGACCGCCTGAAAAAGCCCATACGCAAAACCGGGACCGGCTGGCAGGAAATGGAGTGGGCAGAGGCGTTTGACCTGGTCGCCGAAAAGCTCCACCAGACCCGCCAGGACCACGGCCGCAACAGCATCGGCGTTTACCTCGGCAACCCGAACGTACACAACCATGGCTCTCTGGTTGCCACCATGCCATTGCTGCGGGCCATCGGAACCCAGAACCGGTTTTCAGCAACGTCCAACGATCAGCTGCCTCACATGCTCGCCAGTCTCGAGATGTTCGGGCATCAGGTTCTGTTTCCCATTCCCGATATCGATCACACGGATCTGTTTATCTGCATTGGCGCTAATCCCATGGCGTCCAATGGCAGCCTGATGACGGTTCCGGACTTCCGCGGGCGACTCAAGGCCCTGAAGCAGCGCGGCGGCAAGATGGTTGTGGTGGACCCCCGCCGCACCGAGACCGCAAAGCTTGCCGACGAATTCCACTTCGTCCGGCCCGGAAGCGATGCCCTTCTGATGATGGCCATGGTGCATACATTGTTTGAAGAAGAGCTTGTGGATCCCGGCCCGGCGGAAAGACTGGTGAAAGACGCAGACCTTCTGCGCCTGGCCGCTCTCAGCTTCACCCCGGAAGCGGTCAGCGCCCACACTGGCATTTCCGCGGAGGACATTCGCGCCCTCACCCGACAGCTCGCCACCACGCGAAAGGCGGCTCTTTACACGCGCATGGGGACAAGCACCCAGACCTTTGGCGGTGTGGCAACCTGGCTGGCCTATTGCCTCAACATCCTGACCGGGAAACTGGACCTGCCCGGCGGCGTTCTGTTCTCGCAGCCGGCGATTGATCTGGTAGAGCTTGGTGCCATGGCCGGTCAGAAAGGTCACTTCGGCAAGCGCCACAGCCGCGTGAAGGGGCTGCCTGAATTCGGCGGAGAATACCCGGCCAGCACCATGGCCGATGAGATGTTAACTCCCGGCGATGGGCAGATCAGGGCCTTTGTCACTGTTGCCGGCAACCCGGTGCTCTCCAGCCCCAACGGGCGGCGTCTTGAGGAGGCTCTGGGCGGGCTCGATTTCATGGTCTCGGTGGATTACTACCTCAACGAAACAACCCGGCATGCGGATATCATCCTGCCCCCGACCGCGGCGCTGGAACGGAGCCACTACGATCTGATTTTCAGCATGTTTGCGGTGCGCAATTTCGCCAAATACAGCGAAGCACTGTTCGATGCCGGCCCGGGTGCCCGCCATGACTGGCAGATTCTACTGGAACTGGCCCACCGGCTGGAAAAGCTCCGGAAAGGTGGGCAACTGGCCCTGCGGGCGGAGCTCGGCTGGCGCGCCTTCAAGCAGATTGGGCCAGACCCGATTCTTGATCTGCTCTTGCGATCCGGCCCCTATGGCGCTGATGCCGGGCGTGCGCGGGGCTTGCTGCAGCCTGCGGTCGATCTGGTGATGGATATCCTGCCGAAACGACACCCGCTTCGTGGAATGGCCAAGCTCAGCCCCCTGAACCGCCACTGGCAGGAGCTACCGAAAGGGCTTTCCCTGAGTGCCCTGAAGGACAACCCGAACGGCGTCGATCTGGGCCCTCTCCAGCCGTCCCTGCCTGAACGCCTGTTTACCCGCGATGGCAAGATCAACCTTGCACCAAGGCGCTACCTGGACGACCTTGGCAGGCTGCATGAGGCCCTGGCTGCACCGGCCGGCGAGTCTCTGCAACTGATTGGCCGGCGCCACGTCCGGAGCAACAACTCGTGGATGCACAACAGTCAGCGGCTGGTTAAGGGCAAGGACCGGTGCACCCTGATGATTCATCCCAAAGATGCCAGCCGCCTGGGTTTGCAGGCCGCTGACTCGGCAGAAATATCTTCGGAATCCAGGCAGATTGTCTTGCCGGTGGAGATTACCGAGGATGTCATGCCCGGCGTGGTATCCATTCCCCATGGCTGGGGCCATGACCGCGAGGGCACTGGTCAGTCAGTGGCAGCTGCCCATGCCGGTGCCAGCATCAACGACTTGCTCAGCGACGGTCGAATTGATCCGCTCTCTGGCACTTCCGTATTGAATGGACAGCCCGTTGCTGTCAAAGTCTGGCGCCCGGAGCGTCAACGCAAACGGGCCTGATTCATAAAAGGAGCCGAAAATGCCCCAGTGGCTGCAGTGGAGTCTGATTATTGCTGGTCTCATCGCCATCGTTCTGCTGGCGGTCTTCATCCGGCGTCAGATGGGGTTGCTTTCGGAAAATCGCAAACGACAGGCCAAAGCCGAGGCGTTCCAGACCAACCGCAGACAAGACATGATCCGCAGTGTTCATGTTATTGCGATGGCGGTTGAAGAGGATCAGATCGAATACTCGGAAGCCTGCCTGAGACTCAAGGGCCTGCTCGATCACATTGCTCCGGAGTTGCTGGAGCAATCACCTTTCAGTGTATTCCAGGAAGTGCATGACCAGTTGCAGCACATGCCCACGCACCGGGCACGGCAAGCAACGGAGACAAAGTTCGTGGACAAGATGGACAAGGAACGTTTCGAAGTGGAACAGAAGCATGCCGATGCGATTCGCCGGGCCGCAACCGCTATCCGACACCACTCCTTTTCAGGTTAGAGTCAGCTATACAAGCATCCAGGAACTGGTCAGACCTTATTTTTGTAACATTTTGTAACTATTCGGTCGACAAAAAGAATAATTTAGCTCATCAAATCAAAAGGTTCTGACGCGGTGAAAAACTGACACGACGATCATTCCTTCCAGGTTACAACTGTTGACTTTTCTTTTTTCCATCAGGGTCTAAATTATAAGCAAGGGGGCACCGACCATCTGCGGCAGGTGCCACCTAACGTTGTTTTCTCCTGATAAGTTTGGACGACTCTGCAATAAAGCGGGTGAGCTTGCCGGCCTCTGAGCCGGCTTTTTTTGAATCAAAATATGGGGATGTAGACCTTACTGGCTCATCATACCGGCCATTGCCATAACGCTATCTTTATTGTGAACCAGTTCATCGAACTGTTCCTCAACCTGCCCTCGATCAAGACCCAACTCATCGAAGACTGCCTGATCAACCTCTTCACCGGCGCCGAGAGCTACACCTCGTGCCGTTAGCAACTGCCGGCCGAGCCAGAGCAAACGGGCGTAAACGCTGTTCGATCCACTGTAGAAGCGATTCTTTTGATAACGGATTGCCAGTGTGACCTCGTCGGGCATGCCCCAGTTTTCCATGAGCTGGGCTGCAATCTGCTCTCGGGTAATGCCAAGTAAATAGTGTTCAGTAACGGAGGAATCAATATCAGGATTCACTTCCAGCGAACGGCATACCAGCTTGAAATGTGGCGGAAACACTTGCGCCAGAACCAGGTGGCCAAAGTTGTGGAGAAGGCCTCCCAGATAGGCAAGACCAAAGACAGGACGCTCTCCGCGGGGCATCATGCTGGCCAAAATACCGGCGGACTGGGCTTGCCAGATAGCCTGCTGCCAGTAATCCACATAACCTTCGGGATGATCCTGAGGCTGCTTTAATGCCCGCCCCAACGAAAGGCCCATGGCCAGGTTCATGACAAGGTCGAATCCGAGAACTCGGGACACCGCATCATGGACTGATTTTACCCGGCCGGCGGCGGCATAGAACGAAGACGACGCCCAACTGACCACCTGCGCTGCCAAGCTTGGATCGCTCTCGACGATATCAACGAGGTCCCCCATCACAGCATTGGGATTTACTCGTAAATGGATGATTCTCTGCGCGGTTTCAGGCAGTGGTGGTAACTCAAGCGTATCTTCAAGTCTCTGCTGTATTCTTAAACCGGTGAATTTTTTGATGGCCGAATGGAATTGATCCCGATCTCTGTCGTGGTCATCATAATTAACCGAAATGGATTCCAGGGCGACTGCAAGAGAGTGTCGATCGGCGTTGGCTGTCAGAGCCTGAAAGTCCTCTGCAGGCATGACCATCGCGAGATTCTGTTCGCCAAGCTCCAACGCAACCGCAGAAAGTTGATCCACACGCTCATCAACAAGCGTCGGCCAGCCGGTCAATGAAGGCAGTGCTGGAAGCGCTTTAAGGCCAGCCCGCTCTCTCACCCGCACTTGCTCGCGGCGCTTCATCAGACGCAGATCACGCCCGAGTTCCTTGTTCATCTGTTCTAAATCAATCAGATCGTCCTTGCGACAAATCACCTGAAGGTTACCTTGCTCATCAGTCAGCAAGACCATGCGTAACAGTTCTTTTCGGCTGGCGGTGCTGACATCCCTCAAGGATACACCCGCTGCGGTCTCACCCAGAGCCTGCTGAACTGCGACAGGTAATTCCATAAATTTCTCCCGAATATTGCTGTTTCCCGCCGGATAACCCGAACCCGAAAATCATACTAAACCCAGTATAGGGCAAAGAAATGACTCTGACGTTGACTGAACTCTATTTCCAGAGCGTTTTCATACGCTTTCAGTGAATAAACGGACGCCTTTACACATCGCCGTAACGCGTTCTCTCACCGAGCCATCGTCGCACCAGAGCGCGGACAGTCTCCGGATGAACCATCAATCCCGGCGCCATTTTCCGAACTGGCTCAATCCAGCCCTTGTCGCGTTCGAAGTCCGCCAGACGAAACTGCATCATACCGGTCTGCCGGGTACCCAATACTTCGCCCGGCCCCCGAATCTCCAGGTCTTTCTCGGCAATAAAGAAGCCATCCTGGCTGTCCCTGAGCGCCTGCAGCCGGGCCTTGCCATTGGCGGACAAAGGCGGGTGGTACATCAGGACACAGAAACTTGCCTGCTCGCCCCGGCCAACACGACCACGGAGTTGATGCAACTGGGCCAGCCCCAGGCGTTCCGGGTTTTCAATGATGATCAGCGACGCGTTGGGGACGTCCACCCCAACCTCAATCACCGTGGTCGCGACCAGCAGGTCCAGCTCGCCAACTTTGAACTGCTCCATCACCGCCGCCTTTTCCTGAGCCTTTAGCCGGCCATGCACCAGCCCCACTTTCAGGTCCGGCAATCGCTCGGCAAGCTCCTGGGCAGTCACCTCCGCGGCTTGACACTGCAGAGCCTCGGACTCCTCGATCAGAGTGCACACCCAATAGGCCTGTCGACCTTCCCTGCAGGCGCCCCGAACCCGTTCAATCACATCTTCCCTGCGGCTGTCGGGAATCACGATGGTTTCGATCGGCTTCCGTCCTGGAGGCAGTTCATCAATCACCGAGGTATCGAGATCGGCATAGGCGCTCATGGCAAGCGTACGGGGAATGGGTGTTGCGGTCATGATCAACTGGTGAGGTGCCAGTGAGCCACCGACACCCTTTTCCCGCAAGGCCAGCCTCTGGTGTACGCCGAAACGATGCTGTTCATCGACGATGACCAGGGCAAGACGATGGAACCTGACGTCGTCCTGAAACAGGGCATGGGTGCCGATCACCACGGCGGCATCCCCTGACTGGACCGCTTCCAGCGTTTCCGTCCGGGTCTTTCCTTTTACCTTCCCGGATAGCCACGCGAGACGGATGCCCAGAGGCTCCAGCCATGCCCGGAAATTCTGAAAATGCTGTTCGGCAAGGATTTCGGTGGGCGCCATCAGGGCTACTTGTGCACCGGCGCCAATAGCCTGCAACGCCGCCAATGCCGCGACGACGGTCTTGCCCGAGCCAACATCGCCCTGAACAAGCCGGAGCATCGGCAGTGGCTGGCTCAGGTCCTGACGGATGTCGGCCAGCACATGGCGCTGGGCACCGGTGAGTGCAAAGGGCAGGGAACCGAGGAAACGCTCGGGCAAATCCCCCGTGGGCAGGAGCGGGAGCGCTTCACGGGCCTGAATCTGTTCACGCACCTGGAGCAAGCTCAGCTGATGGGCCAGCAGTTCTTCCATCACCAGGCGCTGTTGCGCCGGATGGCGCCCTTCCATAAGCAGGTTGACCGGCGCGCTGGCTGGCGGGGAATGCACCAGCTGGACAGCTTCGGTGATTCCGGGCAGCTGATACTCGGCCAGCAGGTTTCCGGGCAACCAGTCACGGATCGGGAACCGGTCAAGATAGCCCAGAGCCTGCTGGCAGAGCGAGCGAACGCGTGGCTGCTGGATGCCCTCTGTCAGCGGGTAAACCGGGGTCAGGGTCGCATCACCTTCCGCCGGCATGGGCGGCGGATTGGTCTGGTACTCCGGGTGGTAGAACTCATAACCTGCGCGCCCGGGCCGGACTTCGCCAAAGCAGCGAACCCTGGCGCCCTCGCTAAACTGGTTTTTCTGGGCCGCGTTGAAATGAAAAAAGCGCATCACCAGAAACCCGCTGTTATCCCGGAGGGTTACTTGCAAACTGCGTCTGCGACCCATGATCAGGTCCGCTTTCATAACCTCCCCTTCCACCACGGCCACGTCACCGATGCGAAGACTTCCCATGGGTATTACCCGGGTTCTGTCTTCGTATCGGTGAGGCAGGTGAAACAGCAGGTCCTGCAGGGAGATAATACCCAGCTTGGCGAGCTTTTCTGCCAGGGCGTTTCCTACGCCCTTGAGCTGGGTGACCGGTATGTCATCCAGTGACGTCATAGTCAGGCTCAGGCGCTTTCGGCCACAACTGGTGTGTCTGTTTTCGCCTTTTCGATTACCCGGCACTGGCTGGCAGCCAGGGA
The DNA here is from genome assembly GCF_001266795.1 of Marinobacter sp. CP1. NCBI lineage: Bacteria > Pseudomonadati > Pseudomonadota > Gammaproteobacteria > Pseudomonadales > Marinobacteraceae > Marinobacter > Marinobacter sp. CP1. The sequence goes on along the minus strand of NZ_CP011929.1, from coordinate 2,747,850 downwards.
AAGCACATCAATAGCCTTGGGCCGCGGGAACGTGACCCGCCAGGCCAGAGCCACCGTGCGGAACGGCACCGGGGGCGCAAACGGTCGAACGGCCAGAATGTCCTCGTGGTACTGCATGGCGGTGGCGGCCGAGAGCGGTAACACCGTAATACCCAGGCCGGAAGCGACCATATGGCGAATGGTTTCCAGAGAACTGCCTTCGGTCACCAGCGCCGGTGAGCCGTTGTTTGCCCGGTGGGTTACGGCTTCTACCAGGGGTGGGCAGGATTCCAGAACCTGATCCCGGAAACAGTGTCCGGGCCCGAGTAATAGCAATTGCTCCTTGGCCAGCTCGTCGGCAGTCAACTGCTCCTTGCTGGCCAGCGGATGTCCCGCGGGCAGCAACACTACGAACGGTTCGTCGTAGAGCGGCAGGGTAACTACTTCCGGCTCCTCGAACGGCAGGGCAATAATAATGGCATCCAGCTCAGACTGCCGGAGTTTCTGCCTCAGGTTGGCGGTATAGTTCTCTTCGATATAAAGCGGCATTTCCGGGGCCGCACGCCTCAATTCGGGGAGCAGGTGTGGGAACAGATAGGGACCGATGGTGTAGATCGCACCGACCTTCAGAGGCGAATTGAGCTGGTTCTTGCCATCCTGAGCCATGTCTTTGATCAGGCCGACCTGATCGAGCACCCGCTGGGCCTGCTCGATAATGCGCAGACCGGTTTCGGTCACGCGGATGCTGCTTTTGCTTCGCTCGAATAGAGGGATACCGAGCTCGTCTTCCAGCTTTTTCACAGCAACACTGAGCGTTGGCTGGCTGACATGGCAACGCTCTGCAGCCCGGCCAAAATGCCTTTCGCGGGCCAGCGTAACGACGTATCGTAACTCGGTGAGAGTCATGGTGAGCTCCGGTCAGATAGATGCGGGTCGAAGTTTCACGAATTTATGAGGTAAAGCATAAGGATTGAAATTGTCTATGGCAATCACTGAAAGTCGTAAGACGCCCCGAATTCTCGTTGCCGGTTGCGGCAAACTCGGTGGCGCCATTGCCAGCCGGCTGACAACCTCGGCCACCGTGTTTGGCCTGCGGCGAAATCCCGGGCTTGTTCCCGAGGGCGTTCACGGCATTGGCGCCGATCTGACCAGGCCTGAGACCCTGGCCCGCAAACTTCCTGCTGATCTCGATATCATCCTCTATTGCCTGACGCCCTCCAGCTACGACCAGCAGGGCTATCGCGATGCCTATGTGACTGGCCTGGAAAATTTGTTGGCGGCCGTCGGCAGTCAGTCTCTGAAGCACCTTTTCTTTGTGAGCAGCAGCAGTGTCTATTCACAGGATGACGACAGCTGGGTAGATGAATCCAGCCCCACAGAACCGGCCCGGTTCAGCGGCGAGCAGGTCCTGGCCGGTGAACAGACCGCATTGGAAAGCGGCCATCCGGCGACAATCATTCGATACAGCGGCATTTACGGGCCTTCACGGCGGCGTTTTCTCGAGGAGGTCCAGGAGGGGCGCATGAATCCGGCGAAGCCAGCACCGTTCAGTAACCGGATTCATGAGGAGGATGCAGCGGAGGCCGCTGCCCACCTTGTGAAGCTGGCACTTTCGGGAGCGTCACTGGAGACCTGCTACCTTGCCAGCGATTGCGAGCCGGTAAGACTTGATGAGGTAGTAGATTGGGTGCGGCAGCAAACGCCCTGCGCCGATCCGCAGCCTGATGCCCGGAAAGGTGGCCGGGCCGGGAGCAAACGCTGCAGCAACAAGCGACTGCTGGGCACCGGCTTCCAGTTCCGCTACCCGGATTTCCGTGCCGGCTACCGCGCCATGATTGACCAGGGATGAGCCTTCGGCATTAAAAAAGGCGGCCAAGGCCGCCTTTTCTCAATTCAGGTGTTCTCAGGTCTTAGCTGAGCACCATCACCGCTTCCATTTCAATGGGCACTCCCTTGGGTAGCGCCGCGACACCTACCGCCGCTCGGGCCGGATACGGTTCCTGGAAATAGGTGGCCATGATCTCGTTGACCGTGGCGAAATTGGCCAGGTCTGTCATGTAGATGTTCAGTTTCACAATGTCCTTCAGCTCGCCACCGGCGGCCTCGCAAACGGCCTTGAGGTTATCGAATACCTGCCGGGTCTTGGCAGAGAAATCGCCGGCGACCACTTCCATGGTTTCCGGCACCAGCGGAATCTGGCCAGACAGGTACACGGTATCCCCTGCCTTTACCGCCTGGGAGTATGTGCCGATCGCCTGGGGCGCATTCTCGGTCTGAATTACGGATTTGTTGGTCATGACCCTTGGTTTCCTCTCTTCCAAAACGCCAATCCTCGCCCTTGCGTGGCGCGCCTGTCAACCGGGCTTTGGTCGGGGTCAGTGCCGCACACGGCTGATGTGGGTAATCGCACGAATGTTGCGGATCCGGCGCATCACCCGGGCCAGGTGCCGGCGACCATTAACGTGTACCACTAGACTGACAACGCCAAAGCGGGCGTTCTGCTCTTCCACGTTAATGCGCTCGATGTTGCCGTCCGCCATGGCAACCGCATTGGCCATCTCGGCAATCACACCGCGCTGGCGCTCCAGCTCTACCCGGAGCTCCACGGAAAATTCGTCGGTAATGTCCTTGGCCCATTTAAGATGCGTGAGGCGAGCCCGCCCCTCATCGTCCTCGGGCAACCGGGAGCAGGTATCGGAATGAATCACCATACCTTTGCCGGAATCCATCACCCCAACCACCGGGTCTCCCGGAATCGGTTTGCAACAGCTGGCGAACCGGACCAGAAGGCCTTCCGTGCCACGAATGGTCACCGGGCTATGATTGCCACCCTCGATATCCCTGGGAGCCTCAATGGCTTCGGCAACCTCTGAGCCGCTCGCGAGCTGACGAGCCACCAGATAGGCCATCCGGTTGCCGAGCCCGATGTCACTGATCAGATCATCAAAACTGTTCACCTGATTGTGGTTCACCACGGCTTGCTTCTGGGCGTCGCTGATCTCGGACAGTTTCGCACCAAACCCCTTCAGGGATTTCTTCAGCAGGGTGCGACCGAGCTCCAGCGATTCCGCGCGCTTCTGGCTCTTGAGCACGTGCCGGATACTGCTCCGGGCCTTGCCGGTCACCACGAAACTGAGCCAGGCCGGGTTGGGGCGGGCGCCGGGCGCAGTGATGATTTCCACGGTCTGGCCACTCTGCAGAGGCTGGCTGAGGGAACCCAGGTTGCGGTTGATTCGACAGGCTACGGTGGCGTTGCCGATGTCCGTGTGGATGGCATAGGCAAAGTCTACTGGCGTTGCCCCGCTTGGCAACTCCATGATGCGGCCTTTCGGGGTGAAAACGTATATCTCGTCCGGGAACAGGTCTACCTTTACATGCTCGATAAACTCCATAGAGTCATCGGCCCGTTCCCGCATTTCCATCAGCCCCTTCACCCAGCGGTCGACCCGGGCCTGGTTGGCGCTGGTCACGCTGCTGGGTTCATTCTTATACATCCAGTGCGCCGCAATCCCGTTATTGGCGATATGCTCCATCTCCTCGGTACGGATCTGGATCTCGATGTTCACGTGCATCCCGAACAGAGTGGTGTGGATGGACTGGTAGCCATTGGCCTTGGGCATGGCTATGTAGTCCTTGAAGCGGCCCGGGAGGGGTTTGTAGAGGCTGTGTACGGCACCAAGGATCCGGTAGCAGTCGTCTTCGGTATCGGTGATGATCCGGAACGCGTAAACGTCCATGATTTCATGGAAGGATTTCTGCTTGAACTTCATCTTGTTGTAGATGCTGTTCAAGTGCTTTTCCCGGCCCAGAATCCGCCCCGGCAGGCCGCGCTCTTCAAGCTTCTCCTGCAATTTGCCACGAATATCCTCGATGATTTCGCGGTGGCTGCCCCTGAGCTTGTCCACCGCTTTTGAAATGTATCTCGAACGCATCGGATACAGCGAGGTAAACCCCAGATCCTCGAGCTCGGTGCAGATCGAGTGCATACCCAGGCGGTTCGCGATGGGGGCGTAGATATCGAGGGTCTCGGTGGCAATGCGCTGGCGCTTCTCATAGGGCATGGGGCCCAGGGTGCGCATATTGTGAAGGCGGTCCGCCAGCTTCACCAGAATGACCCGAATATCTCTGGCCATGGCCAGAGTCATCTTCTGGAAGTTTTCAGCCTGGGCTTCCGCCCGGGACCGGAATTCGATCTGGGTAAGCTTGCTGACGCCATCCACCAGTTCCGCAACATCGTCGCCGAACTGCTCCGCCAGGGCATCCTTGGGAATGCCGGTGTCTTCGATCACATCGTGAAGCATCGCCGCCATCAGGCTCTGATGATCCAGACGGAGATCGGCGAGAATATGGGCGACAGCCAGGGGGTGAGTAATGTACCGGTCGCCGCTCTTACGCATCTGGCCCTCATGGGCCTGCTCGGCATAATAATAGGCGCGTCGCACCTGATTGATGCGAGTGGTATCCAGATAGGAACTTAGCTCTCGAGCCAGTCCTTCAACCGTAGCCTCTGCCGACACCGCGCCTCCACGACTTCATGAAATTCAGGGACAAAAAAACCCGAATGCACGCATCCGGGTCCTTCCAGAGTCCTTCCAGCAACGCTCTATAGCTACACTATAAAACCGCGGGGACAGATTTCAATGCTTCTCGCTTGCGGACAGATACTTATATACCCGGGTCCGCAGCTGGGTCACTCGTCGTCTTCTTCCTTGAGGAGATCACGAGTAATCTTGCCTTCGGCAATTTCGCGCAGAGCGATAACCGTGGGCTTATCATTTTCTTCAGCCACCATCGGCTCGGCACCCTTGGTAGCGAGCTGACGGGCACGCTTGGTTGCCAGCATTACCAGCTGGAAGCGGTTATCAACGTTTTCCAGACAATCTTCAACGGTAACTCGTGCCATAACTTCCCCGACTCATAAAATGACTGTTTCAGCAGACCGCACAGTTTACTGTGGCCGGTTCAATTTGTATACAGGAAAACCCCGTATCACGCCGGGCCGGACAATCCCGCCAGCAACGCTCGATGCCTTGGCTGCTGCACTTCCATGCGAAGGCGCTGGGCCCGGACAATCGCGAGCAGATCTCCGAGGGCCGCTTCGAAGTCGTCATTGACCACCAGAAAGTCGAACTCCACTGCGTGACGGCACTCTTCCTCAGCCTCGGCCAGGCGCCGCTCCACTATCTCCGGCGCATCGGTGCCACGCCCGACCAGTCGGTCGCGCAGCACTTCCGGAGAGGGTGGCACGATGAAAATACTGACACACTCGGGAATAAGCCGTCGCACCTGAGCGGCACCCTGCCAGTCGATCTCCAGGATCACATCCTGGCCTGTTGCCAGAGTTTCCCGAACCCATGCCTGGGAAGTGCCGTAGTAATTGCCGAAGACATCGGCGTGCTCCAGAAAGTCGCCCTCGCCAATCATCGCCTCGAACACGGTCCGGCTGACAAAGTGATAGTTCACCCCGTTCTGTTCGCCCTCCCGCATCGAGCGGGTCGTGTGCGAGACGGAAACACCGAGCTTCTCGTCATTGCGGAGCATTTCCGCCACAAGGCTGGTCTTGCCGGCACCGGATGGCGCGGAGATAACGTACAGAGTACCCTGCTCAACTGCCTGACTCATAACCCGAGAACTCCAAACCTGGACACGGCGGCCGCGTATTCCGGCCAGTAAAGCACGGAATTATACGGACTTTGGCAAAACACCGCACCCCACAAGGGCGTCAGCTGATACCATTTGCCTATCCACTGTTCAGCGACTGCAAGAACCCATGCGAACCACCATCGACATCACCGTGAGGCAGCCCGGCAAAGCCATCGACGCCCTGAGCGAGGCGGCCCCCGGGCTTTCGCGTCAGAAAATCAAGGACGCCATGACCAAAGGCGCCTGCTGGTGGACTCACAAAGGCAAACGCCTTCGGCTACGCCGTGCCACAAAGGAGCTGAAACCGGGTATCCGACTACAGCTTTACTACGACGAGAAGGTGCTTGAGAGGAAACCGGAAAAGCCGATTCTCCTTGAGAATGCGGGGCGCTACACCGTCTGGTTCAAACCTCATGGGCTACTTGCCCAGGGCTCGCAGTGGGGCGACCACTGCAGTTTGCTTCGCCTGGCCGAAATCCAGCTTGAGCAACCATGCCATCTGATCCACAGGCTTGACGCCGACGCTGCCGGGCTGATGCTGATCGCCCATGACTCGAAAGCGGCCGGCGCCCTTTCCCAGTGTTTTTCGGGGCGGACCATGACCAAACATTACAAGGCGCGAGTGGCCGGCCTTATGGACGCTCGGGAGCAGCTCGTTGATGCGCCCGTCGAGGGCAAGGCGGCCGTCAGCCGTGTATCAACGCTCGAGCTGGACGAAACCGGGGAAACTTCACTGTTGGAAATCAGTATCGAAACCGGACGAAAACACCAGATTCGCCGGCATCTGGCGGGCCTCGGCCATCCGATCATCGGTGATCGCCTTTACGGGCGACCGGCCGGCGTACCCTTGCAGCTCCTCGCCTTTTACCTGGAATTCGACTGCCCCCTGAACAAGCGCAAGATGACGTTCGAACTGCCGGCGGAACTGAGCGACCTCACACTGAATTGACCACCGGCGTAGAGATCCGGCTTATTCCAGATTCTGCACCTGCTCTCGCATCTGTTCGATCAGAACCTTGAGATCCACTGCAGTACGGGTAACGCCGGCATCAATGCTCTTGCTGCTCAGGGTGTTGGCCTCTCGATTGAGCTCCTGCATGAGAAAATCCAGCCGCCGGCCAATGGCATCTTCGCTTTTCAGAGTATCGGACACCTCACCGATATGGGCATCCAGCCGGTCCAGCTCCTCGGCCACATCGCTTTTCTGAGCCAGCATCACCATCTCCTGGGCAACCCGCTCGGCATCCAGTTCCACTTTGGCTTTTTCGAACCGATCTCGCAGCGCTTTCTCCTGCGCCTCGAGCAATTCCGGCATACGCCTACGGACGTCGGCAACGAGATCACCCATGGTTTTCAGGCGATCTTCGAACAGTGGCCGCAGGCGCTCCCCCTCCCGCTCGCGCACCGATGCAAGTTCGGCCACGGTTTGCTCGAACAGTCCGACGGCAGCCTCTTTTGCAGGGCTATAATCCTGTTCCGGCACTGACAGCACGCCCGGCCACCTGAGTATGTCCAGGGCATTGATGTGGGCCGGATTATCCAGAATCCGGTTGATGTGGTTGGCCGCCTCATTCACCGCCTGGGCCATGTCTTCGCTGATCTCGAAACTTTGCGAGCCTTTCTCTGCCGACTGCAAGCGCATGGAGACATCCACCTTGCCCCGCTTCAACTGCTTTCTCAGTTCCTCCCGGAACCGGTTCTCCAGCTCACGGAACGCTTCCGGCAGGCGGAAGGAGGGTTCGAGATACCGGTGATTCACGGTCCGGATTTCACAGGTCAACGTTCCCCAGTCTCCCTGGACGTCCTTGCGGGCAAATGCAGTCATACTTCGGATCATGTCAGCTCCGCTTCGATAGTGTTGTATTGATGAAGTTTAACAGGCTCTTAACAGCAACGGCGAACCGGACAAAAGGCCAACCCCAACGTGATATACTGACCGGCCTTTTCGACAAACGTTCGCCCGGGACTCGCTCCCGGACATTCAAAACTGACTTCAGGAAAAACTATGCGTCCAAGCGGCAGAACGCCCGAACAACCCAGAGATGTTCGAATCACCCGCAACTACACCCGTCACGCCGAAGGCTCTGTGCTGGTGGAATTCGGGGACACAAAAGTCATCTGCACTGCCTCCGTCGAAAACAAGGTCCCTCCGTTTCTGAGGGGTGAAGGCAAGGGCTGGATCACCGCCGAATACGGCATGCTGCCCCGCTCTACCGGCAGCCGAATGGGCCGTGAAGCTGCCCGCGGCAAGCAGGGTGGCCGGACCGTCGAAATCCAGCGCCTGATTGGCCGCTCCCTGCGTGCAGCGGTGGATCTGACCGCTCTCGGTGAACACTCCATCACCATTGACTGCGATGTCATCCAGGCCGATGGCGGCACCCGCACCGCAGCCATCACCGGCGGCTGCGTGGCACTGGTTGATGCCCTGAACCACCTGGTTGCTGACAAGCGCCTCAAGAAATCTCCGCTCAAGCAGATGGTCGCCGCGCTTTCAGTCGGTGTTTACAAAGGCACCCCGGTGGTGGATCTGGACTACCCGGAAGACTCCGAAGCCGAAACCGACATGAACGTCATCATGACGGACCAGGGCGGTTTCATTGAGATTCAGGGGACTGCGGAAGGTGCACCGTTCGACCAGTCAGAACTGGACAGCATGCTGACTCTGGCCAAACAGGGTATTGAGCAGTTGTTTGAGATTCAGAAGGCGGCGCTGGCAGATTAAGTTTGTTGCCCGCGTGTCCGGAGGGGGAAACCTTTCCCAGACTGTTGAGGGCCATGGATGGCCCGATTCAAGCGCACAGGGAAGTGCTTGTAGCGTGTCTGGGAAAGCGTTGCCGCGCAGGCGCCTTCCTCAGAGCTTAGAAGCCGATTTCGATGTCGTAATCCATGATCACCGGGGCGTGATCAGAGAAGCGGGTTGAGTCGTCAATCCAGCCATCTTCGATGGTCTTGCGGATTCCCGGTGTCAGCAGCTGGTAATCCACCCGGATGCCGGCATTCTTGCGGGAACCCTCGGCCTGCTCGGGCCACCAGGTGAACTGGTTGCTCTGCTTGTTGATCTCCCGGAAGCCGTCAACGCAGCCCATCTCATCGAACAGACGATCCAACCAGGCACGCTCGTGGGGCAAGAAACCAGAGAAATCCAGTTTGTGGTACAGCGGGCTGGCGTCGGTTACGTGATGAGCAGTCTGCAGGTTGGCGCAGAAGATGAACTGACGGCGCTTACGAAGGGTCTTTTGCATGTGCAGACCGAAGGACTCCATGAATTCGTCCTTGTGGTCGAGAACCGTCAGGTCGTCCTCGCCAATCAGCTCGTCCTCACGACCCAGCGCACAGGGCGCCAGGACGCAGGCAACCGAGACCTTGTCAAAATCGGCCTGAATGAACCGGCCTTCCCGATCGGCCTGTTCGTTGGCAAATCCATACATGATGGCCTTCGGGAAATGACGGGTGTAGATACCAACACCGCCATCTTCATTCTTTTCGCCATCAATAAAGTAGGCCTCGTAACCTTCCGGAATCAGGTTATAGTCCTCAATCTCGTAGGCCCGCATGCGATGGTCCTGGACGCAGACCACGTCAGCGTCCTGCTCCGCCAGCCAGTCGAAAAAACCTTTTTCAACAGCCTGGGCGAGGCCATTGACGCTGATTGATACTACCCGCATACGTGTTCCCTGATTCGGTTTGTGTGTATGATACCGTTTTTACGAGCTAATTAAAGATCAACACCCGCCAGAAGCCTTGTCATGCACGACTATCAGCAGAAATTTATCGAATTTGCCATCCGCCGAAATGTACTACGCTTTGGTGAGTTCACGCTCAAGTCGGGCCGAACCAGCCCCTACTTCTTTAACGCTGGCCTGTTCAATACCGGGGACGACCTGCTTCAATTAAGCAAGGCCTATGCCGCCGCGATCGCACGCAGCGGGCTGGATTATGACATTATTTTCGGCCCTGCCTATAAGGGCATTCCGTTGGCCACTGTCACAGCAATGGCACTGGCTACAGACGGTAACAGCAAACCCTTTGCGTTTAACCGCAAGGAAAAGAAAGATCATGGTGAGGGCGGCAATATTGTTGGCGCACCGTTACAGGGCAAAGTGCTGATTGTCGATGATGTGATTACCGCCGGTACCGCGATCCGGGAATCCATCGATATCATCCGTGCCGCCGGGGCCGAACCGGCAGGCGTGCTTATTGCGCTGGATCGTCAGGAAAAAGGCAATGGCGAGCTATCCGCCATCCAGGAAGTGGAGAAGGAATTCGGCATCCCTGTGGTGAGCATCATTCGTCTTGAGCAGGTGCTGGACTACCTTAAAGCCAACCCGGAATTTGCCGGGCATGCTGAAAAGGTAGCCAGTTATCGGGATCGCTACGGAGTCTGATTGATGACCAATCGTCTGACCGCAATCTCTGTCAAAGCAACGGCATTGGCGCTGGCTCTGGGTTTTTCTGCCCAAGCAGCAGCCAATATGTACCGTTACACGGATGAGAACGGCCAGATCGTAATCAGCAGCACCATCCCCCAGGAAGCCACCAAGCGGGGCTATGACATCCTGAGCAACAATGGCCGCGTGATCGAAACCATTCCACCGGCACCAACCGAAGAAGAAATTGCTGCCCGGGAAGCGGAAAAACAGCGCCAGAAGGAACTCGCAGAACAGCGCGAGCAAGACCGCGCGCTGCTGAAACGCTTCAGCCATCCGGATCAGGCCGCGAAAGCCATGCACCGGAAAATCCGCGAGCTAGAGGGTCTTATCCAGCTCAAGCGCGGCAATATATCGGTGATATCGAGCCAGCTGGATAACGAACAGAGTCGGGCCGCCAACATGGAGCGGGCCGGTCGCGAGATTCCCGAGGGCACGCTGGAGAAGATCCGGCGGCTGGAGGCCCAGATTCGCGACATTGAGCGGGAAATTGCCTCACAGACCCAGGAAATCGACGAACTACGAAAGGCTTTTGAGGACGACATCGAACGCCTGGAAGAAGTTACCGGCGAGGCACGAACTCTGCCACTGGATCACACCAAGACCGACAACTGATTCTGCACTGAAATTTCCGAGACCAAAAAAAAAGCCACCGGTGTTAGCCGGTGGCTTTTTCATTTCACTCACCTACCGATGAGGTGCTATCCACAATTCAGGCGGATGCAGTGCTCTTCTTGGCAGTGGAAGTGGTCTTGCGCGCAGTGGTCTTGCGTGCAGCCGTCTTCTTCGGCTCAACCGTTTTTTTCGCATCCTTCGCAGCGTCAGACACATCTTCCGCGGCTTCTGCAACTGCATCAGCGCCTTCGGCTGCTTCTTTTTCCAGCTTGGCGACCAGGTCACCAGCAAAGCTGCCAAAACGGCTGTTCAGGTTGCGCAGCTGATCGAACAGGCTATCGCTGTAGCCGTTGTAACGCTTGCGCAGGGTCTTCACGCTGTACTCGCGCGCTTCAGACTCGAGCTTCTCGGCGTAATCGAACGGCTTGGAAGCCAGCTTCTTCTGCTGCTCTTCAGCGGCGTTGATACCCTTGTCCACGATTTCCTGGAGCTGTTCCTGATAAGACTTGAGTTTACCCATGATAAATCCCCTTGGTTTCCTGAAAGTTCCAAGGCCCTGTCGAAACGAGTGCAACGAAGGCCTTACTTCAATCTCACCACCCAAGTTACGCCTTAAAATTAGAATGTTCATACTAAAAGCAGGAAGTGAACGAATAAGGGCTTTTACGGATTATTCACTTGATCCTGAAAACCCGGCTGGCATAATGCCGTGCTTTCACAGAAGCCCGTCTCCCCGTTTTATTCAGGCTCCATACGCTTAATCACCAAAGGCCTCGATCAGGCCCGTATGCGAGTAACCATGACCACCAGCAAAACCCGACAACCGCATTTCTTCATATTTCTTTTACCAGTGATTGCCGCCTCTTTCCTCCTTGCTGCCTGCCAGGAAGATTCCCGCGCCGTCAGCACCAGCTCTGACAGGGCCAGTGAAATCGCAAATTCGCGGCTGAACAAGGCGACCGACGGGCTCATGACCACACTTGGGCAGACTCGGGAAACCGGATATACAGCCACTGAGCCGAAGGAGTTGACATGGACAGCTCCACTGACCCGTGAGGACGGCTCGTCACTGGCACTTGGAGAGATTGCGGAATTCAGGGTCTACTATCGGTTCAGACACCAGGACAACTTCAAGGTTATCCACATTGAGAGTCCTGCAACCACAAGACTCTCTCTGGCGGAGATGGCGCCAGGCGCTTACGAGTTCGCCATCACCACCGTGGATATTCAGGGGTTGGAGAGCCGGCGCTCAACTCCGGTCAACGTCGATCTGATCTGACTGAGGTTTACCAGCGGAAAATCACCCAGCTAGGCACCAACATGTCGGACTCGGTTTCCCGGATCCAACCGCCGCCATCCGCCGGCACCAGGTAATACTCCGGTCCGACTTCCGGTACAACCTTGATTTCCATCAGCTGTCCGTTGACCCGGTATTCATAGAACACTTCCTGCTCACCCGGGCGAATAACAATCTCGGGGCCCTGGCTTGCAGGCTGGTAATCCGAGATCACCACTGGCTCGTCGGGAGTTGTCACCGGCGTCTCATCCAGAGCGCCTTCTTCCTGGGCCAGAGCAGCCAAAGGCAGACAGGCGAGCAACAAAGCCGGGCAGGCGATTCGTTTCATTTTCGTGATACCCTTTCGTCCATCGATTTCAGTACAGAGTTGCATAAGCCAACCCACGCTTCAATCAGATTCCGGACCTGTTTTGACATGACCAGCAAAAACACACCACCTGTGGTTCTTGTGGACGGATCGTCCTATCTTTTCCGTGCTTATCATGCACTTCCACCGCTCACCACAAGCAAGGATCATCCGACAGGAGCCATTAAAGGCGTGATCAGCATGCTCCGCCGCCTGGAGCAGGATTTTCCCGGGTCCAAGATGGTGGTGGTGTTCGACGCCAAGGGCAAAACCTTCCGGCACGATCTCTATGAAGAGTACAAGGCCAACCGACCTCCCATGCCGGAGGATCTCGCCTGCCAGATCGAGCCTATTCACGAGATCGTAAAGGCCATGGGGCTGCCGCTGCTAACGGTGACAGGCGTTGAGGCCGACGACGTGATCGGCACCCTTGCCAACGAAGCAACCAGCAAAGGCATCGATGTGGTGGTCTCCACCGGCGACAAGGACATGGCGCAGCTGGTCAGCGATCACGTTACGCTGATTAACACCATGACCGAGACCCGGATGGACCGGGACGGCGTGGTGGAGAAATTCGGCGTTACTCCGGAGCAGATTGTCGATTACCTGGCCCTGGTGGGCGATAAGGTGGACAACATCCCCGGCGTCAACAAGTGCGGACCGAAGACCGCGGTCAAATGGCTTCAGAGCTACGACAACCTGGACAACGTCATCGAACACGCCGACGATATCAAAGGCAAGATCGGTGAATACCTGCGGGACGCAACGGAGACCCTGCCCCTGAGCCGTGAACTGGCGACCATCCGCACCGACGTGGAACTGGATTTTGGCCTGGAAGACCTGAAACTCCGGGAGCAGGACGACCAGCAATTGCTTGAGCTGTTCAGGGAGTATGAATTCCGAAGCTGGATCGCCGAACTCGAAGAGGACGAAAGTTCCTCTTCCAGCAATGCCAGAGCCGGCGATGAAAACCCCAAACCGGAAACCGGCGAAAAAGACTACAGCATCATCACCGACCAGAAAGAACTGGATCAGTGGATGGAGCGCCTTGGGGCGGCGGAGCTGTTTGCCTTCGACACAGAGACCACCAGCCTTCGCTACATGGACGCCGAAATCGTCGGTGTCTCCTTTGCCGTAAAGCCGGGCGAAGCCGCCTATGTCCCGCTGGGGCACGACTATATGGGCGCGCCCGAGCAGCTGGACCGTGATCAGGTGCTGGACCAGCTTAAACCACTGCTGGAGAACCCCGACGTGGCCAAGGTCGGCCAGAACCTGAAGTACGACAAGAACGTACTGGCCAACCACGGCATTACCCTGGAGGGCATTGCCGAAGACACCATGCTGGAATCCTACGTGCTGAATTCTGTCGCTACCCGGCACGACATGGACAGCCTTGCCATGTATTACCTGGGCGAGAAGACCATCAGCTTCGAATCCATTGCCGGCAAAGGCGCGAAACAGCTCACCTTCAACCAGATCGAACTGGAAAAGGCCGCACCCTATGCCGCCGAGGATGCGGACATTACCCTGCGCCTACACCAGACCTTGAGACCAAAACTGAAGGAAACCGGGAAGCTGGCCTCTGTCTACGAAGACATCGATTTGCCTCTGGTGCCGGTACTGTCGCGCATGGAGCAGCGCGGCACCCTGATCAGCGCCAGCACCCTGCGACAGCACAGCCAGGAACTGGCAGAGCGCATGGCGGAGCTGGAAAAAGAGGCCCATGAAGTGGCCGGGGAAACCTTCAACCTGGGCTCTACCAAGCAGCTGCAGGCGATCTTCTACGACAAGATGGGGCTGCCGGTCATCAAGAAAACCCCAAAGGGCGCGCCGTCAACAGCGGAGCCGGTGCTTCAGGAACTCGCCCACGAACACGAACTGCCGCGTCTGATTCTTGAGCACCGAAGCCTGAGCAAGCTGAAGTCGACCTACACCGACACGCTGCCGGAGCTGATTCACCATCGTACCGGCCGGGTACACACGTCCTACCATCAGGCTGTCACTGCTACCGGTCGACTGTCCTCGTCGGAACCCAACCTGCAGAATATCCCCATCAGGAGCGAACAGGGACGCCGTATACGGCAGGCCTTTATTGCGCCCGAGGGATACAAGCTCGTCGCTGCCGACTACTCTCAGATCGAGCTTCGGATCATGGCCCATCTCTCGGGAGACAAAGGACTGCTCAAAGCGTTTGAGAAGGGCGAAGACATTCACAAGGCAACGGCATCGGAAGTATTCGGGGTCAGCCTTGACGATGTGTCCTCAGACCAGCGTCGGAGCGCCAAGGCCATCAACTTCGGCCTGATCTACGGCATGTCCGCCTTTGGCCTTTCCCGGCAACTGGACGTTGAGCGCAAACTCGCCCAGGAATACATCGATCGTTATTTCGAACGCTATCCCGGCGTTCTTAAATACATGGACAACATCCGCAAACAGGCCCATGACGACGGTTTCGTGGAGACGCTCTTCGGCCGCCGCCTGTACCTGCCAGAGATAAACGCCCGCAACAAACAGCTGCAACAGGCTGCGGAGCGCACCGCGATCAATGCTCCCATGCAGGGCACAGCCGCCGACATCATCAAACGAGCGATGGTGGATGTGGAGAATTGGCTGCTCAAGGAGCACGCCAATGAAGCCCGCATGACCATGCAGGTTCACGATGAACTGATCCTGGAAGTGAAGGAATCGGCCCTCGACAAGATCCGGTCAGGCCTGGAGCAGCGCATGTCCGCAGCAGCTGAACTGGATGTTCCACTGCTGGTGGAAGCCGGTGCTGGTGACAACTGGGACGAGGCGCACTGATTCGACCCAGAAAAGGGCATGGATGCCCGAAAATGCACCGAAATCGACCGCAATATCCACCGCCTGGTCTGCTCTCAAGTCCCGCGATTCCAGGGCAGGCCGCACGCACTACCTCCCGGCGAAATACCACCGTCACGGCACGATATTCGCTACATAATCAGAGTCGGCGCCGCCCCATCAGACACTCCGGGCTGCGCCATGTTGTGACACCCATCTCCGAGGCTCATACCATGACTTCTCTGGCATCTGAACGTAGCTGGCTGCTGGACCCCAGCGTGCTGAAACTGGTTCACCAGTGCCGCCGCCTGATTCACACGGAATTCGGCGTCAAACTGCACCTCACGGAAGAGCATCTGGAACAACAACTGGCCGATTACGCGCGGAAAACCCGCTCCAGTCAGCTGACTCGTGTTTGGGAGACCCTCAAAGAACGGGTTCCGCAGCTCAATATTGAGCCCGAGGAAGAAGATGACGCCCTCAAGCGTAACTACAGAGGCCAGGTCATTGCCGATGCTCCGCCCGCATCAGCGGAACAGGACGAGGAGGGACAGATCGACCCGCCACGGAAGAAAAAAGTCATCTACCGTGGCCAGGTGGTTGGCTGACCGGCCTTCAGCCGGCCAGATTCTCCGGATTTTAGAAGGACTTGCTTACTTCGAACGCAGCGCTCCAGGCGCTCAGATCGTACTCAGCAGCGTAAAGGCTTGGATCCTCGACACCAGGCGCCAGTTGCGCGATCTCGCTCGGGTTTTCATGCTGGTAATTCCGATCGTTGACTCGTGGATCGTCCGTGAACAAGAGCGTTCCAACCGCTACGTCGACCGTCCAGCCACTTTGGGCGTCAGCCCATTGGGCACCGAGAGTCAGCCAGTGACGATCACTGGAGGGAATTCGGGCGGTAACATACTGATTCACGGGCGACTCATCCCAGGCATATCCGGCTTTAAACGCCCATTCAGGCGAAGCCTGCCAGATAGCACCAGCGTTGATCTGCCAGCTGTTTTCCCATTGTTCGGTAACATGAGAAATCACAGCGCCTTCTTGCGGCGCACCACTAACGGCACCACCAGCTTCGGTGCTGACGATATCAAGCTCCTCGAATCGGCTCCAACGAGCGTAAGTTGCTCCAGCCAGAAGAGTAACGTTATCGGTAAGGCTGTGACGAAGCCCCAGGGTCGCGCTCTCAGGAATCGCAAGAGGCACCTTGATACTCTCTGAGGCGGACAGCGTCGGCCCCATCGGGTTGGACGGATTGGTTATGCCAGAGATTTCCAGGTCACCCTCCAGCTCGAGTTCCGTACCCGTCTGAAGCGTGAGGCCAATCTGAGTAGCGCTGGTCAGCTCATAAAGAAAGCCAACACGGAACGTCATGCCAACATCGTCACCCTCTGCATCCGCATAAGGCTCCTCAAGTGCAAGCGCCGCTGTCCCTACTTGAGCACTGATGTCCTGGTAGCGGCTCAAGCGTCCTTCCGCGTATAGGACATTCAAACCAACACCCATTGACAGGCCCTGGCCATTGTTAAGAGAAACCGAGGGCGTGAATGCGATCGCCGTGAGCTCTGTCTTGTCAGCGAAAAAACGCCCTGCAAAGTCGTTATCGTAATCCGCCGCCAAACCATAGGGCGCATGGATTCCAAAACCTACATCTATCGACTCGTTGATTTCATGACTTAGATAAAAATTCGGCAGCACCGCAGGGTCTGCAATATCCCCTCCGCTACTGGCCGGGCTTACAGGCACCGAGGGATTGTTTCTGGAGGTCCGGATACTACTTTCCTTGGCCTCAGCATCAATATCCAGAACCGCAGCACCAAACGAAATATTTGTGCCCGACAACTGGCTCATACCGGCGGGGTTAAAAAGAACGGTGGTCGCATTTTCGGGGTTGGCGGCGGCACCGGCGTTAGCGGTGCCCATCGCACTGGCGCTCTGCTCATTGAGGGAGAAGCCGCCTGCCAGGGTAGAGGCAGGTGCGGCGAGCGCCGCGAGGGTGGTAAGACGTACAGCTCGTGCAAGCGTTGAGGAACGGTGGTGCATGGTATCTCCTTATTGAATCGCGCGGAGTATACGCACCACCCCTTACTGGCCTCAAATGCCATCCCTAACGGTTCGGGGCCCTAACTTTCTACGACCAACGTCTTATGCTCAGCCGGTATTCAGTCATCCTGAATGGAAAGCTTGTCGACGGAAGACGAGAGCTTGTCGGCTCCCTGGGCGTCGGCACCCAGTTTGATCATCAGGCGCAGGTCGTTAGCAGAATCAGCATGAGCCAGGGCGTCCTCATAAGTAATCGACCCTTCTGCATAGAGCTGATAAAGCGCCTGGTCAAAGGTCTGCATGCCGGATTCGTTGGATTTGGACATCAGCTCTTTCAGCCGATGCACCTCGCCCTTCCGGATGAGGTCCGATACCAGCGGGGTATTGATCAGCACCTCGATAACCGCCTTACGGCCCTTGCCATCTGGCGTTGGCACCAGCTGCTGAGCCACGATCGCCTTGAGGTTCAGGGACAGGTCCATCCAGATCTGGTTGTGCTGTTCCGGCGGGAAGAACTGGATGATCCGGTCCAGCGCCTGGTTGGCGTTGTTGGCGTGCAGGGTCGCCAGACACAGGTGACCGGTCTCGGCGAATTGCACGGAATATTCCATGGTCTGCCGGGTACGAACCTCACCGATCAGAATAACGTCTGGTGCCTGGCGCAGGGTGTTCTTCAGGGCCACTTCAAAGCTCTCGGTGTCGATACCCACCTCGCGCTGGGTGACGATACAACCCTGATGCTGGTGCACGAATTCGATCGGGTCTTCGATGGAAATGATGTGGCCACGGCTGTTGCGGTTACGATGCCCGAGCATGGCCGCAAGGGACGTAGACTTGCCGGTACCGGTAGCGCCCACGAACATGATCAGGCCACGCTTGGTCATGGCCAGTTCCTTGATTACCTCCGGCAACGACAGATCATCGATTTGCGGGATCTTTACCTCGATCCGACGCAGCACCATCCCGCACAGGTTGCGCTGGAAAAAGGCAGAAACACGGAAACGGCCAATGCCACGGGCACTGATAGCGAAGTTACACTCATGGGTTTCCTCGAATTCGGCGCGCTGCTTGTCGTTCATGGCGCCGTAAACGAACTCCCTGGTCTGCTCCGGCGTCAACGCGTTCTTGGTGACCGGTAGAACCTTCCCGTTCACCTTCATACTCGGCGGCACACCCGCTGTAATAAACAGGTCCGAACCGCCCTTCTCCACCATCAGCCGTAACAGTTTTTCGAATTCCATTTTTGTACCCAGTCTTCTTTGTTTGGTGCCTGACTTCCAGGCACCAGGAACCTACCAGTTAAAAATTATCGGGCATCTTGGCCTTGGCCCGCGCCGCTTCACGGGAAATAAGCCCTTTCTGCAGCAGCCGCTCCAGGCACTGGTCCAACGTCTGCATGCCCAGTGAACCGCCGGTCTGGATCGACGAATACATCTGCGCGATCTTGTCTTCCCGGATCAGGTTCCGGATCGCAGACGTACCGATCATGATCTCGTGCGCCGCAATCCGGCCGCCGCCCATTTTCTTCATCAGGGTCTGGGATATAACTGCCTGCAGGGATTCTGACAGCATCGACCGCACCATGGACTTTTCCTCCGCCGGGAACACGTCGACCACACGGTCAATGGTCTTGGCGGCAGAGGTGGTGTGAAGTGTGCCGAACACAAGGTGGCCCGTTTCGGCCGCCGTCAGCGCGAGGCGGATGGTTTCCAGATCCCGAAGCTCACCCACCAGAATGATGTCGGGGTCTTCCCGCAGTGCTGAACGCAGTGCTTCGTTGAAGCCCAGGGTATCGCGGTGAACTTCACGCTGGTTGACCAGACATTTCTTGGAGTCGTGTACAAATTCAATGGGGTCTTCAATGGTAAGAACGTGTTCGTAGCGGGTGTCGTTGATGTAATCGATCATCGCCGCCAGCGTGGTGGACTTACCCGAGCCGGTCGGGCCGGTCACCAGAACCAGCCCCCGGGGCACTGAAGACACGTCCTTGAACACCTGCCCCATACCCAGATCTTCCATGGTCAGTACTTTGGAAGGGATGGTCCGGAACACGGCGCCTGCGCCACGGTTCTGGTTAAAAGCGTTAACACGGAAACGGGCGACGCCCGGAACTTCGAAGGAGAAGTCGGTTTCCAGGAATTCCTCGTAGTCCTTACGCTGCTTGTCATTCATGATGTCGTAGATGAGCCCGTGGACTTCTTTGTGCTCCATGGGCGGCAGGTTGATGCGGCGTACATCACCATCAACACGAATCATCGGGGGCAAACCGGCAGAGAGGTGCAAGTCAGACGCACCCTGTTTCGCCGAAAAGGCAAGCAGTTCAGTAATATCCATAGGAATCCTCGGAAGGCTTTTTCTTTTATCCCGGTAGCTTCCGCCCGGCGGGGCCCCGGCGCGGTTCACTTGGCATTTCAGTGACCTGCGGGTAACGTGTCACCGTACAAGTGACAGACCGAGCGTGGCATTCTCACACTATGAGCAGCATAGCAGACAACATCGGGAGCGTAACCCGACGCATACAAAAAGCAACATTGCAGGCAGGCCGTGCGCCCGGGTCTGTGCATTTGCTCGCCGTCAGCAAAACCCGACCACCGGAAGACCTGCGGGAAGCCTTCGCTGCCGGGCAGCGGGCCTTTGGTGAGAACTACCTCCAGGAAGCGCTGAAAAAGATCGAGGCGCTGTCTGGTCTTGACGGACTGGAATGGCATTTCATCGGCCCGATCCAGTCCAACAAGACCCGGCAGATGGCCTCTGCCTTCGCCTGGGTGCACAGCGTGGACCGCCTCAAGATTGCCCGTCGCCTGAGCGAACAGCGCGATCCTGCGCTGCCGCCATTGAATATCTGTCTTCAGGTCAATATTAATGAGGAAGAGAGCAAATCCGGCTGCACTCTGGATGAGCTGCCGGATCTGGTGGCCGAAATCGGCGAATTGCCAAACCTCAGCCTGAGAGGGCTGATGGCCATTCCGGATCCGGATCAGCCCGAAGCAGGGTTAAGAGCCAGTTTCCGGAAACTTGCCAATACTCTGAAACAGCTGCGGTCAGACCATCCCGACGCCGGCCCACTCGACACACTGTCGATAGGCATGTCCGGCGACCTGGAAGTCGCGATTGCGGAAGGCGCCACCTGGGTACGGGTCGGCACTGCCCTATTCGGCAAACGCCCAGTAAAGAGCTGAACCGGCCGGTTCCTGCTATGATCAGGGCCGGACGTTTAACCGATCAACCGGGGAGTTAACCTTGAGCACATCACCAACCATTTCTTTTATTGGCGCCGGCAACATGGCCAGCGCCATCATTGGCGGTATGCTGGATAACGGCTATAAGGCCGGCAATATCTGGGTCAGCGCGCCGGATGACGCGCACCTGCAGACAATCCGCAAGCGCTTTGGCGTAAGCGTCACCACAGACAACCGGTACTGCGCCCAGCAGGCTGACATGGTAGTTCTGGCGGTGAAACCCCAGGTCATGGCCGATGTCTGTCGCGACATTGCACCAGTGGTCCAGAACACTCGCCCACTGATGGTATCCATCGCCGCCGGCCTGACAGCGGATACCCTCGATGGTTGGCTTGGTGGCGGCCTGCCGATGGTTCGGGTAATGCCCAACACACCGTCCCTGGTCGGCAAAGGGGCTGCAGGCCTGTTTGCCAACAAAGAAGTGAAAGACAAACAGAAGAAGATGGTGGAATCGGTGTTCGAAAGCATCGGGTCAGCGCTCTGGGTTGAGGACGAAAACCTGCTGCACGCGGTTACCGCCCTCTCCGGCAGCGGCCCCGCCTATTTCTTCCTGATGCTTGAGGCGCTTGAGGAAGCGGCCACCGAGGCTGGCATCGCCGCCGGAACCGCGAGGGAACTGGCTATCCAGACCATGGCGGGAGCCGCGGAAATGGCCGGTCGAAGCGAGCACGATCCCGGCCAGCTCAAGCGTAATGTGATGTCTCCTGGCGGAACCACCGAACAGGCCATCAACACGTTCGAGGAAGGTGGTATGCGCGATCTGGTAGCCAAAGCGTACAAGGCCGCCTTCAAGCGTTCGGAAGAAATGGCCAAAGAACTGGCAGGCAAACAGTAACCGATAACGGAGACACGGCTTCATGCTGGCAGATATTCTGATTACCATCCTGCTCATCGCATCCACCTTTTACCTGACCATTGTGCTGCTTCGGTTCCTGCTTCAACTGGCCAGGGCCGACTTCTACAATCCCATCACTCAATTCGTGGTCAAGGCCACCAATCCACCGCTACGCCCGCTACAGCGGGTTATTCCTGGCCTGGGCGGTTTCGATGGAGCTTCGCTGGTTCTTGCAGTCATCATTCAGGGCATCACCTTCTTCCTGATCCTGGTGGCGCTGAACGGCGGCATTCCGGCCATAAATCCGATTACGCTGCTGGTGTGGGCGGTACTGAACGTACTGGACCTGATCGTGAAGATCTATTTCTGGTCGGTAATTGCAGTGGTCGTCGTCAGTTGGATCGCGCCGGGCAGCGGCCATCCGGCCATCCAGCTGGTCGCCCAGATCACCGAGCCGGTCATGCGCCCGGTGCGCAATATCATGCCCTCCATGGGCGGCCTGGACCTGTCACCCATCATCGTTTTCCTGATTCTGAACGTGATCTCAGTGGTGATTGAACACATGAAAATGGCCGCAGGCCTCGGCTCCATCGGGCTCGGTATGTAAACGCCGTCTCAAATATACACTTTGTAACACTTAGCCACGAAATCCATCATTCCCGAGCTGCAAAGTCATGTAACTGATTTTGCAGCTTTTTTAGTGAATTTCCGGCAAGTTTGGCCATTTCTTCCACTCCGGCCCAGCCACAAACTTGGAAATAACAGGATAGTATTAACGGTAATTAATCCGTCACCCGTGAGCACCCCGTTCTGAGCGGGATACCAGGAAGTCGCGCAGAAGGAAAATCCGATGAACCAACAGGGAACTCTGTCGCAGCAGGTAGAGGCTTATCACAACTGGAAAAAAGAGCTGATCCGCCAGATCGGCAGGTACCGGCTGTGGCTGCAGGATAACAATCTGTTCTCCGACGATGTCAGCACCCGCATACGCCACGGGCTGGAGCTGCTGATTGAGGATGAACTGACCATTGCGTTTGTCGGCGAATACTCCCGCGGTAAAACCGAACTGATCAACGCCCTGTTCTTCTCCGAGTATGGCCAGCGCATGCTCCCGTCTCAGGCGGGGCGCACGACCATGTGCCCCACGGAGCTGTTCTTCGATCGCAGCGCCAATGAAAACTACCTGCTCCTGCTTCCCATCGAGACCCGAAACGGCGAACTGTCCCTGCAGCAGTTGCGCAAGCAGCCGGAACGCTGGGTCAAACATGAGCTGGATGAGCGCGACCCTGAGATCATGCGGGAGGTGCTTGCCGAGGTTGCCCGCGTCAAGAGTGTGCCACCTGAGGAGGCTCGCGCACTCGGCTTCGACGAAGGCATGCTCGAGAATGATCGCAACAACCCGGGCAATGTACTTGTACCTGCCTGGCGGAACGCACAGATCAGCATCCGCCACCCCCTGTTCGAGCGCGGCCTGCGGATCCTCGATACGCCGGGCCTGAATGCTCTTGGCTCCGAGCCGGAGCTGACGATCAGCATGCTGCCCCGCGCCCATGCGGTGATCTTTGTGCTGAGTGCCGACACCGGTGTGACTGCCAGCGACATGACCATCTGGAAAGAGCACATCGACACCCAGCACGCCGATCATCGCGCCGGCCGCTTTGCCGTGCTGAACAAGATCGACGTGCTCTGGGATGACCTCCAGGGCGAGCGCCACACCAACGAGGCGATTGAGCGGGTGCGCGGTTATACGGCCGACCACCTGGGCATGCGCCAGCACGATGTTATCCCGGTTTCTGCCAAGCAGGGGCTGGTCGCAAGGGTAAAGAAAGACAACGACCTGTTTGACCGTTCCAATATCAATCAGCTTGAGCAGCTGATTATCCAGCGCATTCTCATGCACAAGGAACAGCTGATCACCCAGAGTCTGATCAACGACCTGCTAGGCATGCTCCAGAACAGCCAGGCAGCCATGCAGTACCGCCTCGAATCCCTGGAGGAAGAACTCCAGGCGTGCGCGGGCGTTACCATGGACAAGGCAGCGCTGGGCCGCCTCGCAGAACGCGCCCAGAAAGACTACGACTTTTACTACAAGAAGCTGATCACCCTGCGCTCCAGCCGTCGCCTCATGGACTCCCAGGGCGACCTGCTGAAGAAGCTGGTGAGCGAAGACCGCTTCGAAGCCCATGCGGAACATGTCCGTACCAGTATGTCGAAGAGCTGGACCACTGCCGGGATGAACCGCGCGATGGATCAGTTTTTCGAACTGCTCGAAAGCGACTTGACCAACCTTCTGAGCGAAGGGCACCTGGCCGAAAAAATGGTGGGCGCGATTTACCGTCGCTATAACGAAGACAACCGGGCCCGTCACCTTGAGCCCATCCCGCTGCGGGCCGGGCGCCATGTTATTGCCATCCGCGAGTTGCGCAAAAAAGCGAGACGCTTCCGCATCAGTCCGAAGAACCTGCTCACCGAGCAGTCGGTCCTGGTTCGCCGTTTTTTCAATGTCATGGTGGGCGAAGCCCGCACACTGCATGCCCGTGTACGCCAGGACGTTGAGCGCTGGCCATCGGAAGCCCTGCTACCGATCATGCAGTATTCCATGGAGCAGAAGCAGCTTCTGGAGCACCAGATCCGGCGCCTTCGCGATATGGTCCGCAACGACAAGGACAGCCGCACCGAGCGCCTGCGCCTGACCAACACCATTGCCGACCTGCGCAGGCAACTGGAACTGGCCGACGCGATGCAGCGCCAGATCCGCAAACCGGCCCCCACCCTGATCCAGCAAAAAGTGGTGAACATCTCCGGCGCTGTGTAGTGTCCCGCAAGCGCGACCATTCAGGCGGTTGCAGCCATCATGCCCCGGCTTTAAACTGCTGGGCTGGCGATGGCTTTGTCATTGCTTTTCCAGACACTTACGGATCGAACCAGGAACCATTCGCGCCGATGCCTGATACCCTGCCTGCGGATTCTGTCGGGATTGTCTCCCCGCAGACCTATCATTTCGACGCTCCCATCGATCTGGCCTGCGGCCAGTCCCTGGAAAACTACGACCTGGTGGTGGAAACCTACGGCACCCTGAATGCCGACGCCAGCAATGCCGTTCTTATCTGCCATGCCTTGAGTGGCCATCACCACGCGGCCGGCTACCACTCTGCCGAGGACCGCAAACCCGGCTGGTGGGACAGCTGTATCGGCCCCGGAAAACCCATCGATACCGATCGTTTTTTTGTTGTCAGCCTGAACAATCTGGGGGGCTGCCACGGCAGCACCGGCCCCAACAGCATCAATCCCGAAACCGGAAAGCCGTTTGGCCCGGAGTTTCCGGTTATCACCGTGGGCGACTGGGTCAAGAGTCAGGCGCTGCTGGCAGATCGGCTCGGCATTCAATGCTGGGCGGCCGTTGTTGGCGGCTCCCTCGGCGGCATGCAGGCCCTGCAGTGGAGCCTGGACTACCCCGATCGCCTGCGGCATGCGGTGGTGATTGCGTCCACTCCGCGATTGACCGCCCAGAATATTGCCTTCAATGAAGTGGCACGCCAGGCAATAACCTCTGATCGGGAGTTTCACGAGGGGCGCTATTACGACTTTGATACGGTTCCCAGGCGTGGCCTTATGCTGGCGCGGATGGTTGGCCATATCACGTATCTGTCTGATGCCTCCATGGGCGAGAAATTTGGCCGCGAACTCCGTGACCAGGCTTACAAGTTTGGTTATGACGCGGAG
This sequence comes from Marinobacter sp. CP1, assembly GCF_001266795.1. Taxonomy (NCBI): domain Bacteria; kingdom Pseudomonadati; phylum Pseudomonadota; class Gammaproteobacteria; order Pseudomonadales; family Marinobacteraceae; genus Marinobacter; species Marinobacter sp. CP1. Next base: position 2,722,904 of record NZ_CP011929.1, on the reverse strand, counting down.
TTCCAGGTCGAGAGCTACCTCCGCTATCAGGGCGAACGCTTTTCCGAATCGTTTGACGCCAACACCTACCTGCTGATGACCCGTGCCCTGGACTACTTTGATCCGGCCTACGAGTTTGGCGGCGACCTCTCGAAAGCACTGGCAGCGGCCAGTTGCGAATACCTGGTGTTGTCATTTAGCACCGACTGGCGCTTCACGCCGGCCCGCTCGGAAGAAATGGTCAATGCCATGATTGGCGCGCGCAGAAAGGTCAGCTACGCCGAGGTGGACGCACCCTGGGGACACGACGCGTTTCTGATTCCGACCCCGCGGTACACTGACATCTTTAACGCCTACATGGACCGGGTAGCACGGGAGGTCGGCGCATGAGACCGGATCTCGAAATCATCCAGCAGTGGGTTCAGCCCGGCCACCATGTTCTGGACCTGGGCTGTGGCGACGGCACTCTGCTTGATTTCCTTCAGCGGGAACGGGGTGCCAGTGGCTTCGGCCTGGAGATTAACCCGGACCACATCACCGCCTGCATGGGCCGCGGAGTGGCGGTTATCGAACAGAACCTGGACACCCAGGGGCTGGGGAACTTTGAAGATGGCAGTTTCGATATTGTTCTGATGACCCAGGCGCTTCAGGCGGTCCGGCGCCCTGACAGGGTACTGGATGAAATGCTGCGGGTTGGCAGCGAAGGCATCGTGACCTTCCCCAACTTTGCTCATTGGCGATTGCGCTGGGGACTGACTTTGAGCGGTCGTATGCCCGAATCCGAGGCACTGCCGTATAAATGGTATAACACGCCCAACATAAGGTTGTGCACCTTCAAGGATTTTGAGGCACTGTGCCGTCAGAAAGGCATCAGGATCAAAAGCCGCCGGGTGGTTGACGGCCAGCACCAGAACAGCTGGCTGGCTCGTCTCTGGCCGAACTTGTTGGGCGAAATTGCCATTTACCGAATCACACGGGAGACCTAGCAATGATCGCAAAAACCTTTTCCACATTCCGTACGCTGCTGGCAATTACGCTGATTGGCCTGTTCAGCCTGCAGGCACAGGCCGGCTCGAAGGATTTCGGAGACTACAAGGTACTCTGGAGTGTCCTGCCCAGCACCTTCCTGGCTCCGGAAGTCGCCCAGGCCAATAATCTTCAGCGGAGCAAGGGCATAGGCATCGTCAATATCTCCATCATGGAGGAAAACGACGATGGCTCAATGTCCCCGGTGAGCGGCCAGGTGGAAGGCAAGGTAACCAACGATGTCCAGCAGGTGCGCTTCCTGGCGTTCCGCCGCATCCAGGAGGGCGACTCCGTGTACTTTATTGCCGAGTATCAGTATTCCTCCGGCGAACTGATGACTTTCAATATTACCGCACGCCCTACCGGACACCAGCAGGACCTGGCGGTACGGTTTGCTCACACACTGTTCAGCGATTAAGCCTCTATGACCAACCGACTTGTCATCGCCAGCAATAACAAGGGCAAAATCGCCGAGTTGACCGAGCTCCTGGCACCTCTTGGCATGACGCCGATTGCCCAGGGCGATCTGGGCGTCGGTGAAGCCGAGGAGCCGGCGGTCACCTTTGTAGAAAACGCGATTCTCAAAGCGCGCCACGCGGCCCGGGAAACCGGGCTGCCAGCACTCGCTGACGACAGTGGTCTGGCGGTGGACGCGCTTGAGGGCCGTCCGGGCGTGCGCTCTGCCCGCTTTGCCGGCGATGATGCAACCGATCAGGACAATGTGGACGCGCTGCTCGACGCCATGGCGGGCGTGCCGGACGGGCAGCGGGGCGCCCAGTTTCACTGTGTGCTGGTATACCTGCGCCATGCCGAAGACCCGACCCCGATCATCTGCCATGGCCGCTGGCCGGGCTCGATCCTCAGATCCCCTCAGGGCGATGGCGGCTTCGGTTATGACCCGGTGTTCCTGGCACCAGAGCACGGCTGCAGTGCGGCGGAACTGTCTCGCGCCGAAAAGGGCAGCATCAGCCACCGCGGACGCGCCCTTAAGATTCTGCTGGATCAGCTGAAGGCCGAGGCCTGAAACAGTTGAGTAATACCAGCCCCGGGGACGATCAGCAGCCAGCGGCGGTTAGGCCGCCGTTGAGCCTCTATATTCACGTACCCTGGTGCGTGCGGAAGTGCCCCTACTGTGACTTCAACTCCCACGCTTTCACCGGGACAATCCCGGAATCCGCCTATCTGCAGGCTCTGCTCGAAGATCTCGACCAGGACCTGGCCTTTGCCACCGATCGACCAATAGAGACCGTGTTCATCGGAGGCGGCACTCCGTCCCTGATGAGCGGCGACTTCTACGATCGCCTGTTCAGGGAACTGCGGGCACGCCTTGCCTTCGCCACAAATGCCGAAATTACCCTGGAAGCCAACCCCGGCACGCTCGAAGCCGGCCGGTTCGACGCGTTCCGGGCAGCGGGCATCAACCGTCTGTCCATCGGGGTCCAGAGTTTCAATCCCGACCATCTCAAAACGCTGGGGCGCATTCACGATGCCGATGCCGCCCACCGGGCCATACGCGCCGCTCGCCGTGCCGGGTTCGATAACTTCAATATCGATCTGATGCACGGTCTGCCGGGCCAGACGCCCGGGCAGGCACTTGAGGACATCCAGACTGCCCTGGACTACAAACCACCGCATCTCTCCTGGTACCAGCTGACCCTCGAGCCCAATACCGAGTTTTACAGCCGTCCGCCAGAACTGCCCGACGACGATCATCTCTGGGACATCTATCGCCGGGGTTCCGATTACCTGCACCAACACGGCTACGAGGATTACGAAGTCTCGGCCTGGAGCCTCCAGGGAAGGGCCTCCCGTCACAATCTGAACTACTGGACGTTCGGGGACTACCTGGCCCTCGGGGCTGGGGCCCACGGCAAGATCAGCCTGGTGGACGGGGGTATCAGGCGATACTGGAAGACCCGGCAGCCGGACGCTTACCTGAACCGGATCGGCAGCCGAACGGCCGGTTCTGATGCGATTGCCGTGGACGATCTGCCGCTGGAATTCCTGATGAACGCCCTCAGACTGAAAGAAGGAGTGGATGAAAGCCTTTTTTCTGAACGAACGGGTTTACCCCTGACAACAGTTGGAGTAAAACTTGAACAACTGCGGAATGAAAAGCTGCTGGTAAGCGATCGACTCCAGGCAACCGACCTGGGCCAGAGATACCTTAACAGCCTGTTGGAGCGTTTTCTGTAATGGACCCTGCACACGGAGTGGCAGCATTTCCCAAAAGCCTGAAAGCCAGCCTGGTCGTGGCTGCCGTGCTGCTGTTCGCTCTGCTTATGGTCAACCAGCCTCTGCAGACGGCATCAGCACCCCAGGGTATCGTGAGCTATCAGCTGGCCGGGACTGCCGATCAGGCCCACGCCATTTTTCGCAGCTGGGGAAGCGAAGGGGTTGCCTGGGCGAAGGTTTCGCTGTGGCTGGACTTCCTGTTCATTCCTGCCTACATGCTGGCCCTGATTCATCTTACCCGGCACTTTACCCGTGATCGCCCCGGCATTCGCGAGCGGGTGGGTGCCCGTTGGGTACGGGCCCTGTTCGCAACTGCCGGCCTGAGCGACGGTGCAGAGAACATTCTGTTGCTGAACAATTTCAACCCGCCCACCGATGAGATGAGCCTGTCCGCAACCCTATGCGCACTCATCAAATTCACGGCGCTCACGCTCGGCATCGCCGGGCTGGTCATCATCCGGGCGTCACGGCGCCACCCGCTCGCGCATCACTGACCCCCGATCAACGCCTCTTAATTGGTGCGATAGAACAACAGGTCCCAGACACCGTGACCGAGGGTTTCGCCCCGCTTCTCAAACTTGGTAATTGGACGGTCGTCAGGGCGCGGTGAATAGCCACCGGTCTCCTGGGTGTTGGCAAAGCCCTCGGACTCGCTCATCACCTCGAGCATATGCTCGGCATAATTCTCCCAGTCGGTCGCCAGGTGCAGAATGCCGCCTACCCTCAACTTGTGACGAACCCGCTGGACAAACTCGTGCTGGATCAGCCGGCGCTTGTGATGCTTTTTCTTGTGCCAGGGATCGGGGAAGAACACCATCACGCGATCCAGGCACGCATCCGGAAGGCAGAGGTCAATCACATCGTTGGCATCAATACTGTAAATCCGGACGTTTTCCAGGCCACGGTCCTCGATCTCCTTGAGCAACGCGCCAACACCGGGCTGATGAACTTCAACCCCGATAAAATCCTGTTCGGGAGCGGCCTCAGCCATGTCGGCCAGGGACCGCCCCATACCAAAACCGATTTCCAGGTTCAGCATGTTGTCGCGGCCGAACACTTCCCTGGGATCAATCATTCCGTCCTCACGGGTCAGCCCGTACTTCGGCCAGCTCCGCTCGAACGCCTTTTTCTGGCCTTCCGTCATCCGGCCCTGGCGCAAAACAAAGCTGCGCACACCGCGACGGGTGGTGACCGGCGAATCGGCGGCCTCTTTGGGATCTTGCGGTTCTTTATGGTCTGTCATCTGCAATCCTTAACCGCAGGCAGCGGGTCATGGTTAACGGGATTTGCCAACAGTTTACCAGAGTGTTGTCGCTCAGGCGGAGACCACCGAGTTGCGGCCCTGCTGTCGGTCGAGCTGCCGGTAACCCAGAGCCTCAACCAGATGGCTCTGTCGTAGCTCCTCGCTGCCTTCAAGATCGGCAAGCGTTCGGGCAACTCGCAATATGCGGTGCAGTGCACGGGCCGAAAGCCCCAGCTTTTCCATGGCACCGGTGAGCAACTGCTCGCCCTGGCGATCCAGCCGGCACGCAGCCTGCAACGCACGCCCGGACAAGGCCGCATTCAGGCAACCCCGCTCTGATTGCCGGGCTCTGGCAATCAGGACACGCTCCCGGACGGTGGCGCTGGTTTCGCCATCCCCGCCCGACTGCATCAATACGTCGCCACCCTGCACAGGCACCTCCACATGCAGATCAAACCTGTCCAGAAGGGGGCCGGAAATTTTCGACCGGTAACGGGTAACCTGTTGCGGCGTACACTGACACTCGATGGTGGGATGACCACTGTAGCCACAGGGGCAGGGATTCATTGCAGCCACGACCTGAAATCGCGCCGGAAAATTCACCTGCCGTGCTGCCCGGCTGATCGAGATTTCGCCGGTTTCCATCGGCTCACGCAGGACCTCCAGCACCCGGCGTTCAAACTCTGGCAACTCGTCGAGAAACAGTACGCCCCGGTGAGCCAGTGAGATTTCTCCGGGCTTGGGGCTGCTGCCGCCGCCCACCAGGGCCACCGCTGAAGCGGTATGATGGGGCGCCCGGAAAGGCGGCTGGCGCCAGCCCCCGGCCCGAATCGGCAGCCCGGCCACCGAATGCACGCTGGCGACTTCCATGGCGGAGCCATCATCCAGCCCCGGAAGAATGCCGGGCAAACGACTGGCCAGCATACTCTTGCCGGTTCCCGGTGGGCCGAAGAACAGCAGATTGTGGCTGCCTGCCGCAGCCACTTCCAGTGCACGGCGGGGAACTCGCTGACCACGGACATCCGACAGGTCCGGCACTTCCCTGTTGCTGCCCGGCGCCTGTTCCAGCGAGGACCTGGGCACCGGCACCAGGCGGGCGCGGCCACTCAGGTGCTCGCACACGGCCAGCAGGTGGCCGGAAGCCAGAACGTCACCCTGGCTGGCCAGGGCCGCCTCCTCGGCATTGCCCTGGGGAACCAGCAGGTTTCGTTGCTCCTGCCGGGCGGCTAATACCGCCGGCAGCACGCCTTTAAGCGGCCTCAATGCACCATCAAGGGACAATTCGCCGAGAAATTCGCAGTCCGAAAGGCTCTCGGCCGGAATCTGGCCCGAGGCCGCCAGAATGCCCAGGGCAATAGGCAGATCAAAGCGACCACCCTCTTTGGGCAAGTCGGCAGGGGCAAGATTAATGGTGATTCTCCGGGCGGGGAACTCGAACCCGGCGTTCAGAAGGGCACTGCGAACACGCTCTTTGCTCTCCCTTACACCGGTTTCCGGCAGCCCCACAATCGAGAGCGCAGGCAAGCCGCCTGAGAGATGGACTTCAACGGTAACGGCGGGCGCCGACACGCCAATGGTGGCGCGGGAATGAACGATAGCAAGCATGACAACCTTCCATGGTAATGACCGGAACTGCTTGCCCGGCGTCCTGCCGGGCGTGTCCGTGGTTTACTGTTTTGGCAGGGAATTTTCCAGTTCGGCTACCCGCTTCTCGAGTGCGTCCACCTTTTCACGGGTCTTCAGCAGGACCGCCTGCTGGGCGTCGAACTCTTCCCTCGTTACCAACTCCAGGCGGGACAGGACGGACATCACGGTGGCCCGGGCCTGGGTTTCAAAATCTTCCCGTGCAGCGCGGGCCATGTCCGGTACAAACTGGCCAAACTGGCCCTGCAGCTGAGCAAAAATATCCTGTGGACCTTTCACACATCACCTCACACATTTCTGAAATATCCGGCTTCGACTAAAAGAGAGGGCCTGTTACCGGTTTGCAGGAGTGTATCACACCGCAGCCCCTGCCATACTGTAGGCGGTCGGCCCTATAATAGCGGTCGAACGGTCAGGCAGCCCGCTCCAATTTGGCTCACTGGCCGGCTACCCGCTTCATTTTGGTGCACAACTTTGCGCCATTCTGGTACGCGGATATCGTAGCCTGTTGTTTTAAATATATTTTTTTGCGTTGGCATACCCGATGCTAAAGCTCTCGTACGCAATCCGCACGATTGGTGTGCGAGGTGGCAGCATCCCGAGCTCAACAACCGGCCGACGGGCCCTCACTGTTGAGACGGCTTTACCAAGGAGAAAGCAATGAAACTTGTGACAGCGATCATCAAGCCTTTCAAATTGGACGATGTCCGTGAGGCATTATCCGAGATTGGCGTTCAAGGCGTAACCGTCACTGAAGTCAAAGGCTTCGGTCGGCAAAAAGGCCACACAGAACTCTATCGTGGCGCGGAATACGTGGTGGATTTCCTGCCCAAGGTGAAGGTGGAAGTTGCTATCGGCGACAACCTTCTGGACCAAGTTATCGAGTCCATCACCAAGGCGGCCAACACCGGCAAGATCGGTGACGGCAAGATCTTCGTGACTGAACTGGCTCAAGCCATCCGGATCCGGACTGGCGAAACCGGCGAAGAAGCGGTCTGAACCAGCTCTGATTTTTCGATCAGCCAACGCAAAAAAATTTATAACCTGAAAAGCCTCGTGCGGAGGGCTTCATATGGAAAGCAATCTTAATCACATTTTTGAACTCCAGTATGCGCTGGATACCTTTTACTTCCTGATTTGCGGTGCCCTGGTCATGTGGATGGCCGCTGGCTTTGCCATGCTGGAAGCCGGCCTGGTGCGTGCCAAGAACACCACTGAAATCCTGACCAAGAACGTGGCCCTGTTTGCGGTCGCCTGTACCATGTACCTGATTGTCGGCTACGACATCATGTACGACGGCGGTATCTTCCTGAGCGGTGTAACAACCGTTGCCGAGATGGACGACGCAGCGATCGCGGGCGTTATTGCAGCCTCCACTGAAGCCGGCTTCGGCGACATGGGCGAATACAGTGGCGCTTCTGACTTCTTCTTCCAGGTTGTTTTCGTTGCAACCGCCATGTCCATCGTTTCCGGCGCCGTGGCTGAGCGCATGAAGCTCTGGGCCTTCCTGGCTTTCGCCATCGTTATGTGTGGCTTCATCTACCCGATGCAGGGTTCCTGGACCTGGAACGGCGACGCGGTATTCGGCATGTACGAGCTGAGCTACAGCGACTACGCCGGTTCCGGTATCGTTCACATGGCAGGCGCAGCAGCGGCCCTGGCAGGCGTTCTTCTCCTCGGTGCCCGTAAAGGCAAGTACGGCGCCAAAGGCGAAATCCGTGCCTTCCCGGGCGCCAACCTGCCCCTGGCAACGCTTGGTACCTTCATCCTCTGGATGGGCTGGTTCGGCTTTAACGGCGGCTCCACCCTGAAGCTGGGTGGCATCGGTGTCGCCAACGAAGTTGCCAACGTGTTCCTGAACACCAACGCAGCTGCAGCCGGTGGCCTGATTGCCGCCCTGATCGTGGCACGCCTGATGTTCGGCAAAGCGGACCTGACCATGGCCCTGAACGGTGCCCTGGCTGGCCTGGTTGCCATCACTGCAGAGCCGGCGGATCCTTCTCCCCTGCTGGCCACCATCATCGGCGCCATTGGCGGCACCCTGGTTGTCTTCTCCATCGTAACCATGGACAAGCTGCGCATTGACGACCCGGTCGGTGCCATCTCTGTCCACGGCGTGGTGGGTATCTGGGGTATCTTCGCGGTTCTCCTGTCCGACGCAGACGCTACCTTCATGGGTCAGCTGGTCGGCATGCTCACCATCTTCATCTGGGTGTTCGTCACCAGCCTGATCGTCTGGGGCATCCTGAAAGCCGTCATGGGCATCAGGGTTTCCGAGGAAGACGAGTACGAAGGTGTGGATCTGTCCGAGTGCGGCATGGAAGCCTATCCGGAGTTTGTCAGCGGCAAGCAGTAATCGTTGACACGAGCAACGAAAAAGGGCGCCATCTGGCGCCCTTTTTTTGTCTGCTTTGTCTGCCCGCTTTCCCCTTAACCTTCTTCCGGACGGACCTCATCTTCCAGTGCATCCACCATGAACTGGGGCATCGCCAGGGCACCGTGATGAACCCCGGAATTATAGTATCGGGTCACGAACGGCCGGTTGTTGGCATCTTCCTCGCGGAAGTATTTGATCGGGTTTTCCTTGCTGGCCATGGTGCAGCTCCACCAGCCGGTGGGGTAGACCGGTTGCGGGAATGGCATGGTCTGCACATGCTCGAATCCGGCCTTACGCATGTCCTCGTGAATGCCCTTGATGATGCTGTCGGTGTGCAGCAGCGGTGATTCGCTCTGCTGGACAATAATGCCGCCTTCTCGAAGCGCCAACATGGCATCCCGGTAAAAATCCAGGGCAAACAGGCCTTCGGCCGGGCCGACAGGATCGGTGCTGTCGATAATAATGAGGTCGACACTGTTCGGCTCAATGTCCCGCATCCACTGGATACCATCTCCGAAGAAGAAATTGGCGCGCGGGTCACTGTTCGCTTCGCAAAGCTCCGGAAAATATTTTTCCGACATGCGGGTTACCCGCTCGTCGATTTCCACCTGCCAGGCTTCCTCAACGCCCGGATGCTTGAGCACCTCTTTCAGGGTGCCACAGTCACCGCCGCCGACAATCACCACCTTTTTGGGGTCCCGGTGGGTGAACAGGGCCGGATGGGTCATCATTTCGTGGTACAGGAAGTTATCGCGGGTGGTCAGCATCACGCAGCCGTCCAGAACCATCAGGTTGCCGAAGGTCTCGGTCTCGTAGATCTCCAGTTTCTGGAACGGTGTCTGCTCCTCGTGGAGCTTCTTTTTCACCTGAAGGGAGAACGCTGTCCCCTGATCCTGGAATACCTCGGTAAACCAGCCGTCATTGAGTGCTGTCATGTCTTGCCTCCCGATGTGGGCCATGGGCTGTGTTAAAAGGGCGTATTGTAGGGACGCCTTACCGTGAGCTAAAGCGATAATCGCGGCAACCGGCCAGATATTTTCCCTGCCCGGTTCTTTTAGCCCGTGGCGGGAATCCATACAATGTCGGCCAGAAGCCGGCTGCCGAACAATTCCCTGCCGGCCAGTGTTTCCTGACAGGATAGCAAGCATGAGCGAAGCCAGCGCCACCCCGGCCCACAAGGTTTACAACATTGCCCACTGGAGCGATGGCTACATAGGTGTCAACGACCAGGGACAGGTACTGATTCGTCCGGATCGGGGCCAGAGCCCGGCACGGATCAACCTGCCGGAGCTGACCCGAACACTGACCGACTCCGGGATTCAGTTGCCGGTGCTGGTGCGCTTCGTTGATATCCTCCACGACCGCGTCAACAAACTGTGCAATGCCTTCAACAAGGTCGCAGAAGAACATGCCTACCAGGGCCGTTACACAGCGGTCTACCCGATCAAGGTCAACCAGCAACGCCGCGTGGTCGAGGAACTGCTGGCCGCCGAGCCCGCTGCCTCTAAAGGGCAGATAGGCCTCGAAGCAGGCAGCAAGCCGGAATTGATGGCGGTGCTGGCGATGTCACAGCAACCGGGATCGGTGATCGTCTGCAACGGCTACAAAGACCGGGAGTACATCCGCCTGGCCCTGATCGGCCAGACCCTGGGTCACCGGGTGTTCATCGTGGTGGAGAAAAAATCCGAACTGCCACTTATCCTGGAGGAGGCAAAAAGCCTGGGCGTTTCGCCCCTGATCGGCGTGCGGGCGCGTCTGGCAACCATCGGCAAGGGCAACTGGCAGAACACAGGTGGTGAAAAGTCGAAATTCGGACTGTCTGCCAGCCAGGTCCTGGATGTCGTCGACACCCTGCGCGAGGCGGGTGCCCTGGACACCCTGCAACTTTTGCACTTCCATCTTGGCTCCCAGATTGCCAACATCCGTGACATCCAGACCGGTCTCCGGGAATGTGCCCGCTTCTACAGTGAACTGCGCCAGATGGGCGCTCCGGTGGGCACGGTGGATATCGGCGGCGGCCTGGGTGTGGACTACGAGGGCACCCGCTCCCGCAGCAGCTGCTCCATGAACTACAGCGTTTACGAATACGCCTATAACGTGGTGCATGTTCTGCAGGCGGAGTGTGATCGCCACGGCATTCCCCACCCGGACCTGATCAGCGAATCCGGCCGGGCCCTGACCGCCCACCATTCGGTGCTGGTAACCAACGTGATCGACCGCGAAGCACCGGAAAACCGGACGCCGGAACAACCAGACGATAACGCCTCCGCGCCACTGCACGACCTCTGGCGCGATCTCGACAGCCTGCAGGATACCAACACGCCGCGTTCATTGGCCGAGATCTACCACGACGTCCTGCATGCCATGGCCGACGTCCATGCGCAGTTTGCCCACGGCGTGCTCTCTCTGCAGGAACGGGCAGATGCGGAGACGCTGTACACCCGCTGTTGCCGCCTGCTTCGCAATCAGTTGGACAGCAGCAACCGGGCCCACCGGGAAATCATCGACGAGCTCAATGAGAAACTGGCCGAGAAGCTGTTTGTGAATTTCTCCCTGTTCCAGTCACTGCCGGATGTCTGGGGCATCGACCAGATCTTCCCGGTGATGCCGATCAACGGCCTGGACCGGCCGCTGAACCGCCGCGCCGTCATCCAGGACATCACCTGCGATTCGGACGGACGAATCGATCGTTACGTGGATGGCCAGGGCACCGAGACCACCCTGCCTCTACCTGAAGAAAAGACCGGCGAACCGCTGCTGATGGGTTTTTTCATGACCGGTGCCTATCAGGAAATTCTGGGGGACATGCACAACCTGTTCGGCGACACTCATTCCGTGGATGTCCGCTTGACGGCAGAAGGTGGCTACGAGATCAGCGACCCCATCACCGGCGATACCGTAGCCAAGGTGTTGCGCTATGTGAACTTTGAACCGGATGCCCTGGTGGAGGCCTACCGACGCAAGTTCGCCGCCTCCACCCTGGCGCCGGAGACCCAGTCAGCGCTGCTGGCGGAGCTGGCCGCCGGTCTTGATGGCTACACCTACCTGGAAGAATAGCCAGAGTCAGGGTTTCTGGTGCGTCCGACGCCAGGCGCTGGGCGAGAGGCCTTCCCATTTTCGGAAGGCCCGGCCAAAGTTGGAAGGGTCGCTGTAGCCGAGGGCGTCGGCAATCTCGTCGATGGTCAGCTCATTGCGCCGCAGCAGCTCCAACGCTCGGCGGTGGCGCAGGGAATCCTGCAACTGCTGGAAACGGACCCCTTCCGCTGCCAGCTGCCTGCGTAGTGTCCTCGTGGATATTTGCAGGTGCTCGGCCACGTCTTCCAGAGCCGGCAAGCGTTGACTCCGTCCCGTCTCAAGCAGGCGCATCACCCTGTCGGCTACCGATGTTGCTCCTTCGATAAATCGCATTTCCTCTTCGCACTGGGCCTCGGCAATCCGGCGTGTCACCGGATTCGACAGGGACATGGGCGAGTCCAGAAACACCCGCCTGAACCTTAACTGGTTCACACCGCTGCCAAACGAGATCTGACTGCCAAACAGCTGCCGATAGGCTGAGACATCTCCGGGCTCCGGAAAGTCTAAGAGGCAGCGGCCGCCGTCCAGGAGTCGTTGACCGAACAGTAAAAGGTTTACATCCATCAACGACGCCATCACCACGTCAACATTGAAACGGTATAGCTCCTCGATTCCGTGGGCCAGATCCAGCTGGATGACCGCCTCACGATCCTCCACGAAAAAAGACAGCCTCATGTAAACAAAACGGATCTGGAAATACTTGATCAACACGGTGAGCGCCTGCTCCAGGGTGTCGCAACTGATGGCAGCCTGGGCGAGGGAACCGTGGGTGGTAAACTTCAGTCGTTTGCCGAACTCCAGCCCCAGGGCAGGATCACCGCTTTGCGCCAGGCTTTCCCGACACAGGGCGCTGAACTGATCAACCGTGATGAAGTTGTCCGGGTGTCCAAGCATGGACGGACGGATTCCGGCGGCCGACAGCAACCGCCCACGCTGCAGGCCCCGATCCTCCGCCAACTGGCAGAGGATATCCGCATAGTGCGCCCGGATAACGGGCAAATTTCCGGAAATGCCGGGTGCATTCATGGGGATGGTTTTCTTCCGGTCTCGGTTTATTGCTCAGACTAGACCGCTCGGGCTGTTCCGGCAATTACCGGCGAGACGACCGGCAACCGTCTCTGGCGCCAGCTTTTTTGCATTTTTTTCGGACCGGCAGATCCAACGCGTAAACCACTCCGTAAATCTTGCGACTGACAAAACCGGGACGAGTGCATAGAATGATGACCAGAACAAGCTCAAATCATGCGACTGTCAAGGAGCGTCCGGTGACCACACTGGATCAGAAGCCAGCCAGTTCCGAGGGCCGAAAGGACCCGTGGAGCCAGATGCTGCAGAAAGTGGGCAAGCACCAGGATCGCGAGGCGTACCACGCGCTGTTCGAGCATTTTGGCCCGCAAATCAAGTACTACGCCATGGCGAACGGTCTGGCGAGTCATGCGGAAGAGCTCGTGCAGGAAGTATTCGTGTCGATCTGGAGACGCTCATGCCTCTACGACTGGCGCAAGGCGGCGGCATCAACCTGGATTTTCACCATCGCCCGGAACCAGCGAATCGATATGCTGAGAAAGATGCAGCGTACCAGTGCTGAAATGCCGGTCGAGACAGAAGACCTTTGGCAGATTCCGGGTGAGAACGAAAACGAGCCGGTCACTTCTTTGCACCGTCTCATGTCCGAACGGCGAATCAGGGAATCCCTGAGTCATCTGCCGGAAGAACAGATTACGGTCATTGCCAAAGTGTACATGGAAAACAAGTCGCACCAGATGGTTGCGGACGAGTTGGACATTCCTCTTGGCACCGTGAAAAGCCGGGTTCGCCTGGCATTGAATAAACTGAAAGTGATTTTGCAGGACCAGAACGTATGACACGGCACCATCCCGACAGCCTGAGCCTGATGGAGTACAGCGCAGGTAACCTGAGCGAGCCCCATGCCCTGTGCATCAAGCTCCACCTGGACAAGTGTTCCCACTGCCGCAGCCGTGTGGACACGCTTGATAGCCTTGGGGCTGTGATGATGGAGCAGCAGCCAAAGGTGACTGTCTCTGAAAGCATGTTCGACAGCATTCTTTCAAAGATCGACAGCGAGCCGGCAGCTGAGCCGGCAGCAGCGGCTGCCCCGAGGGTCAGCGCCCTGCAGAAGCTACTGGGTGAAGATCTCAACAGCTTGCCGTGGAAGCGCCAGCTGGGTGATGTGAGCGTCCTGGACATCACCGACCGGTTCCCCGGTCAGAAAGAACAGGTTGTACTCCAGAAACTCGCTGCCGGCGGCAAAGCGCCTGCCCACACGCATCGCGGCGAGGAAACGACCATCGTCCTTCAGGGTGCGTTTGCAGACCAGAAAGGGGTGTTTAACCAGTGGGATTTCGTGGTCCTGAACGATGAGGACGAACACAAGCCCGTAGCGGTTGGTTGCGAGGACTGTATAACACTCTCCGTGTTGAGTGCTCCGGTGAAGCTCACGGGCACCTTTACCCGGATGCTCAATCCCTTTATTCGGTAACCTTCCGCCGAATGACGGACACGAAAAAGGGGCGATGGAAATCGCCCCTTTTTTGTAGCCGACACCAGGGTTGCCCGAACTACCAGGGCAGCTCTGTACCATCCCAGCTCAGAAACTTTCCGTTATCGTCTTCCCCCAGTCCATCGAGCACCTCCAGAAGGTTGGTAGCCGTCTCCTCTGGAGTATGCACGTTAAGCTTGGCGAGAGATTGGCTGAACGGTTCGCTCAACGCCGACTCAGTGGTGCCCGGATGCAACGAAACACAAGCTATCGGTTTGCATCGCCGGGGTAATTCGATGGACAGGTTACGCACCAGCATGTTGAGCGCCGCCTTGGAGCTCCGGTAGGCATACCAGCCGCCAAACCCGTTGTCGGTTATCGAGCCAACCTTGGCGGAAATAGCCACCACCCGTTTGAATGCCCGATGTCGCAGCCATGGCAATAGCGCCTGGGTCAGCAATCCGAAACCGGTTGCGTTGACAGCAAACGCACGCGCCATACTCTGCGGATCGAGGTCTTCAAGGCGCTTCTCCGGGAACATATCCGGCCCGTGAAGCAGCCCCGCGGCATAAATAAAGCTATCAATCCCATCCTCCCTGTTTAGCAGCGATTCCAGTGCCTCGGCAATCGCACCGGGCGCGGCACTGCTTTCGGCATCCCAGGGCAGCAAAGTGATGCGCTGATGGCTGCGCAAAGCGTCCGGCGCATTCTCCGGATCACGGCACAACCCGATCACCCTGGTTTGGGAATCACGCTCAAGCAACCGGCTTGCCAAAGCGCCACCGATTGCGCCGGAAACCCCGGCTATCAACACTTGTTTCATTTGATACCTCCTTGGTTCAGGAGGACATACGAAAATTCTATCGTCCAGACTGCCAAAACGGTGAACCAGCGCATTAAAACGGGCGTATGAAACCAGTGTTCAAATTATCTTCGGGTCGCTGCCGAATGCTGCAGCGCTCCCGTTAAAACGGCGCACCTAGGAGAGTATCCATGCAATACCAGGCTCCGGCGAATGACCTTCGCTTTCTGTTGTTTGATGTATTGGGCGCAGACCGGCTGCATGAGCTGGAAAAATACGCCGATGCCACCCCGGATCTGATTTCCGCGGTCATCGATGAGGCTGGCAAACTGGCTGCCGAGGTTATCCAGCCCACCAACCAGGCCGGCGACCGCGAGGGCTGCACCTACGATCCTGAAACCCACTCTGTGAAAACACCCGAGTGTTTCAAGGACGCCTACAAGAAGTTTGTCGAGGGCGGCTGGACCGCGCTGGACGCACCCCTTGAATACGGCGGCCAGGGCCTGCCACACACCCTGAAGTTTGTGGTGGATGAAATGGTCTGCTCCACCAACCTGTCTCTGGGCATGTACCCCGGCCTGACTCACGGCGCCATTAGCGCCCTGCATGCCCACGGCTCCGACGAACTGAAAAAGACCTACCTGGAAAAGCTGATTTCCGGTGAGTGGACCGGCACCATGTGCCTGACCGAGCCCCAGTGCGGCACCGACCTGGGCCTGATTCGCACCCGCGCAACACCGAACGACGACGGCAGCTACGCCCTCGAAGGCACCAAGATCTGGATCACCGGTGGAGAGCACGATCTGGTGGACAACATCGTGCATCTGGTTCTGGCCAAGCTGCCCGGCGCGCCGGATACCACCAAGGGCATTTCCCTGTTTGTGGTACCCAAGTTCCTGCCGGAATCCGGGGAGCGAAACCCGGCCTTCTGTGGCGGCCTTGAGCACAAAATGGGCATCAAGGGTTCTGCAACCTGCGTCATGAACTTCGAGGGCGCCAAAGGCTGGCTTGTCGGCGAGCCGAACGATGGTATGCGTGCCATGTTCACCATGATGAACGAGGCGCGCCTGATGGTTGGTATGCAGGGCCTGGGCCTGGCCGAAATGGCCTACCAGGAAAGCCTCGGCTTTGCCCGTGAGCGCCTGCAGAGCCGTTCACTGAGCGGCCCGAAGAACCCCGATGGTCCCGCAGACCCGATCATCGTGCATCCGGATGTACGCCGAATGCTGATGCGCCAGAAAGTTCTGAACGAGGGCATGCGTGCTCTGGCCCTGTTTGCTGGCCACCAACTGGATCTCTCTGTCGCCCATCCAGACGAGACCGTTCGGGAATCCGCGGACGATCTGGTTCAACTGCTTACCCCGGTGGTGAAGTCGTTCCTGACAGACGAAGGCTTCAACAACGCCAACACCGGGCTGCAGGTACTGGGTGGCTCGGGCTTCACCACCGACTGGCCGCTGGAGCAGCTGGTTCGTGACGGCCGGATCGCCAGGATCTACGAGGGCACCAACGGCATTCAGGCCATGGACCTCGTGGGCCGCAAGCTGAGTCTGAAAGGCGGCCAGCTGGTGCGCACCCTCTTTGGCACCCTGAGCGGATATCTGAAGGACAATCCGGAAGCGCCGCACCGTGAAGAGCTGAAAAACGCCATGAAGGCGCTTGAGACAGCCACCATGTGGCTGGCCAGCAACGCACCGAAAGATCCGGAGCAGGCGGGCGCCGCCGCGACACCGTATCTGCGCCTGATGGCGCTGACGGTCATCGGTTACCTCTGGTCCAGGATGGCAAACGTTGCCAACGAACAGCTTGCCGCCGGCGAAGGCAACAAGCCCCTGCTCGAGAGCAAGGTTGTCTCTGCCCGCTTCTACTTTGAAAGGCTGCTTCCGGAAGTCGACTGGCTGCTGGGTGACATTCAGAGTGGCAAGGACAGCCTGATGGCGTTCTCGGACGACCACTGGGCCGCGTGATCCGCTATCCGGCCAGTGCTCCCAGGGCCTGGCCGGAAATGACCGATCAATGACAGCTTGTGACCTTCAGGTGAATGCACTGGCCATTGATAATGATCACGTTGATTAGTGTCTCTGAACTAGTCCCGCCCAGCTCCCCGTCGGACTGGGCACTTTGAAAGCCACGC
This sequence comes from Marinobacter sp. CP1, assembly GCF_001266795.1. Lineage (NCBI taxonomy): Bacteria > Pseudomonadati > Pseudomonadota > Gammaproteobacteria > Pseudomonadales > Marinobacteraceae > Marinobacter > Marinobacter sp. CP1. Next base: position 2,705,889 of record NZ_CP011929.1, on the reverse strand, counting down.
CCTGCTTCTGTATAGTACATAGAACTGTGTAATTTTGATAAAAACCCCCTTAACTGGGGGTTTCTTTTTCCTGAAGACTGCACTATATGTATAGTAAATAATGTGTAATATGTGTAGGATTCAAGAATGTTTGCAACGAAGGTTACAGCCAAGGTAGTTCAGGACAAAAGTGGAGTGGCCACAGAGATCCCGGTCATTCTGACCGACCAAGGGGTTCTGGGGTCAGTCACAGATTATGTGCTTAGCCTTCACCTAAATGGCACCTCGCTTTCAACCATCACCAACCATATTCAGTCGATTAGACTCCTCATCGAGTTCATGGATGCCAACGAAGGCATGTTCCATGAACCCGAAGAGTTGTTCGCGGGCTTTGTCCGTCGGCTCTACAGCGGCACCATCGGTGAAGATGGATTAGACCCCTCTGGTCTTTATTGGATACCGGCCAGCACTGGCACGATAAATCGTCACATCGGCAATCTGACGAACTTCACCAATTGGCTCTCAGACAAAGGTCTGGCCAAGCCTCTTAATACCTTGCGCACGGCCACTCGACATGAGGAGCGCATCCAGTATGCCGCTTGGTTTAGGCGCAACCAGAACGATTTCCTCGGACACATTAAAGACACCTCGGTTAATACCACGGTAAAGAGAGCCCGCAGCATCAAGGGCAGAACACCTCTGGCAAAAACCAATGACGATGCCATCGCCTTCCCTACGGGAAAGTTTGAAGACTTCTACATGAAAGGCTTGGGAGGAGCCAAAGACCCGGGAGTTGCGCTGCGGGACAAGCTTATCGTGCTCCTGATGCACGCGGCCGGATTGAGGCGTAGCGAAGCACTGTTGCTTTGGGTCACAGATGTCTTTGAAGACCCCTCCGATCCGGATCGGGCAATCGTGAGGATCTACAACGAGATAGAAGGTATGGCACCTGAAGGATGGAAGTCCCGAAAAGGGATACAAACCCGCAAGGCGTACCTACAAGAAAAGTACTCACGCATACCGCGCCAGGAGATGCAAAACACCCAGGTTCTCGGCTGGAAATCCAAAACCCTAGACCACAAGGATGGTTACCTGGAGGCGTATTTCTTCCCGCAAGAGTTTGCCCGGGTATTCATGTCGCTGTGGCGACAGTATTTGGTTTTCCGAGCATCGGTGGAGTGCCATCACCCCTATGCGTTTATCAACTTCGATTCTCGGTATCTGGGCAACCCCTATACCTACAATTCCTTCAACCAAAACTATGCGGCTGGGTTAAGACGAATTGGTCTCGAACCCGACAAGACCGTAGGGTTAGACCCTCATGGCCATCGCCACAACTATGGCCGTCGATTGACGGATGCTGGGGTCGATCCGCTAATTCGCAAAAAGTGCCTGCACCACGCAAGCCTGGAGTCTCAGGTTCCTTACACCATGCCCTCCAGCGTGAAAGTCTCAGAAGCGCTGTCCCAAGCAACACAACAACTTCAGTTGGGATCGGATAAAGAAAAGACCCCCGCTTCTTTCGACTGGAAGACGTTGGCAGAACACGGCTTTGAAGACCTCGATCCAAACGGCCACTTCACCGGCAAGAATCCACGGTTAGGGAAACGATAACATGAGCAAGAAATCAGGAAGGAAAGGCTACACCACGGATCTGACGCTGGGGTGGGTGACTGAGGAACTGGGGCAAGACTGGCTGCAATGGCAGCAGTACGCCGTTGAATGGCTAAAAACGCAAGACAAAGCCGTAAGAGTGTATTTGGATGGTATCAGAAAGTTTCTTCTTTACCTGAACGCGAAGGCCCCGTATGCCGCTGACGTGGCCACAATGTTCAAGGGCCATCCGAGCGGCCACAAAGTATCCAGTGAAGAGTTTGAGGCCTTTCTGACTAGCGGTGGAGTGAATACAGAGGTCTATAAGTTCATTTCGTGCACGGTCGAATTCTGCGACTACATCCTCAACCACCATCTGATCGCCGAGGACGATAACGGCGTCGAGCGGCCCCTGTTCTCTAATCCGTTCGATAAAATCAAGAGAGATATATCAAACACCGAAACCGCCCACAGCCCGTTACCGTATCGCTATATCCAGCAAGCCAGGCACATTCTTTGCCCCTATCCAACCGATGACCCCGGCAATAAAACGCCATGGGTCGGGTTTCATTTCCGGGACTGGCGGTGGGCTATCGATCATCTTCAGGATGGCAATAAGGCGTGGATGGAAGTACATCCGGAGGTCATTGATCCCGATGATCCGGATTGCATTGCCCGTAAACGGATTGTGAACAGGAACAATAAGAAAGTTGAGATCCATGAGGTCTGGTCGCCTGTGATGGCGATGTTTCTATTTACTAAGCTCCATCTGCCCCTTCGTTCTTACCAGGTGCGGCTTCTAGACTCCGGTGAAGGCGATACCTGGCGCTACGAGCGCGGTCATTGGGTCGAGAACATCAAGCATCCATTCAGGTACGGAACCCCGAAACGCCCCTATCAGAAAGGCGTCTTCCGGCGCATTTATGACTCGATGACGGAGAGTTATGCCACCGGGCTGTATGTCTCGACCAACAAAACCGCCGACCAAAACAAAGACGAGCCTCAGCGCGGCTACACCATCCCCTGGCAGCACGAAGAACTGCTGTATTGGCTGGAAAAACTCCGCAACTGGCAAGAGAAATACAACCCGATTAACCGGTTGATCGGTGGTACAGAGCTTTCGCGTCGCGATCTTGGCGCAACCAAATCCAAGAAGCAATTAGCAGAAATGGGCGAGTTTGCCCTTTTGTTTCGGGACCGAAATTCTGCGTTCCCGATTGGCCACGTTTCTTTTGCTAATCCTTGGTATCGACTGTTGTCGAAACTGGAAGAAGAACTGTTCCAGTCAGGCCTGAGGATGAAGGATGGTGACCGTCTCCGGTTTGTGAAAGACTACGACGAGGACTACGAGGGTCAAGAATCATCCAAGGTGGCAACGGAATACCCGCTTCACAGCCTTCGAGTGTCGTTGATTACTTGCTACACCATGGACACCGATCTGCCGTTGCCGGTGATCTCCAAGCTACTGGCCGGTCATACCCGGCTGTTGATGACGATCTATTACAACAAGATCACGCCCTCGGTGATGGCCGAAAAAATGAGCGAGGCCGACTCCGCCCTAGTTGAACGCGGGGAAACGTCCCTGAAGAACTTTCTTGAGGACGCAGAGATGAGGCAGATCCAGCTTCGCACTGCGTCGCTCGGTGATACATACAACTCTGTCGAAGCCGTGCTGGCGAACCGGAATCCGATTGGCTGGGAAGAGCGGGCCACCGGTCTATGCCTGGTCGGCGGCAACTCCGTGCGTTCGGATGAACTGTCCACCGTTGGCGGCTGCTGGAACGGCGGCCCCCTCATTAAAGATGCTGCGTCGGCACACTCAAGGGTTTATGGCCCGGTACCCCATGGCCCTGAAAACTGCCCCCGCTGTCGCTGGCACATCACCGATGCGACCTACCTGCCAGCTCTGAATTCCAAGTTCAATCAAGTCAGCTACAAAGCGCACCAGGCGGCTGAACTGGCCGTCGAGATTGAAGGCCAATTAGAGGCTCTGAAGGATGAGATGTTCATCGCCGAAGAAGAAGATAAACCGTTTCTCAAGCACAGCGAACTTCAGGCGCTGGAGCGTCGGTACGAGAAGCAGCGCGTGGAGGCAGATGCGTACGCCAAAGACTACATCGCCATCTTCAATCTGATCAACAAAGTGGTACAGATCGAGAATGGGCGAACTGAGGGGGATGACAGTCAAAAGCTGATTGCCGTGGGATCTGCGGAAGACCTCAATGTCAGCATGAAATTCATCGAAACCGACTCGGAATTGCTTCACCTGTCCTTGCTCTGCGAGGACGCTGAATTCTACCCCGACCTTCAGGACGACCTGCGCAAGACGCCTGCGATTGCCAAGCGCACCAATGCCTTGAGCCGAATGATGGCCCGCTCCGGGTACAAGCCCGTCTTTCTGGAAATGGACGAAAACACACAGTTGATCGTGGGTAATGCGCTCGTTCGAAAGATGGCTAAGATCGCGGACCCAGACGACAGGATGGAAGGCTACCGAATCGCAACAAATTACATCGAAGCGCAAGAGTACCTGGAGAACGATGGGCTGCTGAAATCCGGATTTGAGGCAGTCAAACAAATCACCCCGATCACGCTGTCGTCAGGCGCTCTGAAGCGGATTCCGGCCTTGGAGGTGTCCGAATGAACATCGATGTTGATGCGATTCTGGACACCCTAAAAGACCGCAAGACCGCGAAGACGAAGGCATCTCTGGATAAGCTCCACGAAACGTTGAGCGCCTACTTCGACTCCGGTGCTCGGGACTTTTCCATCACCACCATTGGGCGCGTATCCGAGGAAGATGGCGGTGTGGGCTATCAGTCGATTCGTGCCACCGCGAATAAGCATTATCGGGATCTGGTCGAAGCGTGGGCCGCCAAGGCAAAGACCACCACGAAGAAGCCACCGGTGGGGCCACCCAAGAGAATGAGCCAGGACCACCAACTGCTGGAGCGCATTGATGACGCGGCGGTGCGTGCGCTGTTCGGACAGATCATTCGGGAGCGGGATCGCTACAGAAGCGAAGCGAACATGCTCAAGAGCACAACCGAGATCGTGATTGATAAGCGTCCCACGACCTATGTGGAGCCCCAGTCTGAAGCCAGCGTGGAGCTGCTGCCCTCGTTAAAGGGGATCTGTTCGGAAAACGAGATCAAGGCGTTGCAAACCGTCTGCACCGAGGAATGGTTGGAGAAACTCGGATTTAGAGCGAACGCACTGGGCCAAGTGAAAGATGAGCTGGGTACGGAAATCCTGCCTCGCGGCTTCCTGACCGGGCTCAAGAAGATCCTGGGGGAAATGGATGAGTAATGGTCAGGAAAGAGCACGTCAGAACCTGAGTGCCTTCCAGAGCTGGGCGGCCACCCAGACGGATGATGATTTTAAGCAGATCATCTTTCGGGGCCAGTTAAACCGTGGCGAAATGGCCAAAGCCATAGGCGTCGGAAAGAGCGCGTTGCGCCAGAACCCGGCCATTAAAACGGCACTGGAGAATCTGGAGCAGAGCTTGCGTGATCGGGGTGTTCTGCCAGAACTGACCGAAACTGCCCAGGCCCAGCGATCAGAACCGAAGCGCTATGATCCCAGCGTTAACCAAAGAGCCAGGGAATCGAGAAGGCTCTCAGTGCTGGAGCAGGAGAACATTGAGCTAAAGGCCCGGGTGGCAACCCTCGAAGCCAAGCTAAAACGTTACGGTGAACTGTCCGAAGTCCTCACAGAGTTCGGAGTCGCGCCCGATGCGTGAAGAGTATTTCCGTGTCACCAGCTGCCAGCATAGCGGCTATAAATACACGATCTTCACGGGCATTCCCCTTAAAGCCGACAGTTACAAAATCAATTCGGGCAAATACATCGTCAGCATCCGATGCGAAGACCAGTCCCTGCCTATCAAGCCGTCCGTTGGCCAGCAATGGCGGGTGCGTGGTGTGAGGACGCTGGAGAACGTTCAGGCAGGCGATTATGAGCTTCAGCAGCATTTGTATGACGCCCCAGCTGAGATGGAGTGCACGCTGCCGGAAACGGGTGAGACGCTGATCCGCTTTATTGCCAATGAAAAGGAGTTCACCGGTATCGGTGAGGCCAAAGCACGAGCCCTCTGGGACGCTTTTGGCAGCGATCTGCACCCCATGCTCCAGTCCGACACCTCCGAGCACAGAGGCCGTCTCAGCGAGGTTCTCAGCGAGGTTTCGGTAGCCGCGCTATACAAGGGCTACGCCAAGTACAAAAACCTTGCGCATGCGAACTGGCTGGCTTCTCTGGGAGTGCCGCTGAGCATTCAGCAACGCATCCTGAAATACCACGATAATCGCACCGTTGAGATACTCAAGAGCAATCCTTACGCATTGCTCGGATTCGGGATGTCTTTTCCCGATATCGATGCCATCGCTGAACAGATGGGCATGGAGAAATCGGCACCGGTGCGGCTCACCGCTGCTTTAGAAAGCGCGATACGAAAAGAGGTAGAAAAGGGGCACACCTACGCCTCCCATCAGGCGCTCAGGCCCGAGGTGATCAAGCTTCTGGGCGATAAAGCCCTGGTCGCAGAGGCGTTCGCCAGCGGTTATCGCAACGGCCAGTTCATTCTCAGGCCAGAAACCGGCACCTACCATCCTACCGCACAAATCATGATGGAGTCGGTCGTTGCCAAGCGGCTCAAGGCCTTGGCCGCCATCAAGGATGAAGATGGATCCGTCTTCAAGGCGCTCACCGAAGCCGTTCAGGAGTTGCCCTACGACCTGACTGAGCAGCAGCTCCGAGCGATCGAGTCGAGCCTGACAAATTCGGTGTCCTGCATCACGGGTGGTGCCGGTACGGGTAAAACCACGGTCCTTCGTACCGTGCTCAAAGCCTATGCCGCACTAGGCTATAAGGTTCATGCCGTCGCTCTGTCGGGGCGAGCAGCCATGCGACTGCACGAAAGCATCGGATTCTTCACCATGACAATTGCTCGCCTGTTGCGGGAAGAGCCGATCTCGCCGTCACTAGAACAGGCGCAGCATCTCCTGGTCATCGACGAAGCCAGTATGATCGACCTGCCGACCATGTATCGGATCGTAACGCACCTCGATCCTTCGGTACGCATCATCCTGACCGGCGATCCGAACCAGCTACCAGCCATCGGCTGTGGCAAAGTGCTCTCAGACATCGTTGAATCCGGCGCAATCGCTACAGTTGAGTTGAACATCGTCAAACGCCAAGAAGGCTCAACGGGCATCCCGGAATACTCGGCGACCATCAATCGGGGCGAGGTGCCTCCATCGCTATCGGTTGGCGCAATCACGTTCCACGAGACGCCTCCGCAGCAGGTGGTCGATAAGTGCAAATCCTTGTACGCGGAGTCACCCTATAACACCCAGATCATCGGAGCCACCAAGGTTCTCGTTGGGGAGGTGAACCGTCAGTGCCAAAGGCTGATCAATCCGGATGGGGAGCGCTTGCAGTTTAGACTGCATGGCGATGAATTCTTCCTCGATATGAGAGTGGGCGACCCGATCCTCTTCACCAGGAACAACTACACCATCGGCATTCAGAATGGGTCTCTTGGCACCTTATCCTCAACAGAGCGCGACACTCAGGATGGCCAGGAAACCTTTGGTGTCGTGACCCTGGATACCGGCGAAGACATTTCAATTACGGATGAAGTCTTCGATTGCATGGAGCTTGGCTACGGAATCACGCTCCATAAGGCTCAAGGAAGCCAGTTCCCGAGAATCATCGTGGCAGTCCAGAAGGGGCGAATCTCAGACCGTGCGTGGCTCTACACGGCGATTACCCGTGCCGAGGCAGAGATACACATTGTCGGGCAGGCTAGTGATTTTGCGTCCATCGTAAAATCGGTAAGCAATGCCACCAGGCGGGCGAGCTTCTTGAGGGAGTTGCTGGAAGAGAGGGATTCGGGGTTAGCCATTAATGGCACGCCCCCGCATCGCCGGTCGCGGCCATCGGGACCTCTCCCTGTACCGCAACTTTATCTTAAACGATCATCGCTGGTCGTCAAATACCTCAGGTTCAGCTCAGTTGTTTAGTTAAACAAAAGTGAACATTCGCGTCGACCCGCACCAGCCCCAGAAAATCAAACAAACTTACTTTCCGCCGAAGCCCGATTTTTGCAACTACGGGCGCACCCAGTGCGGGGAATAAGGGTTAATGATGAAAATTACTCAGTGAATAACGGTTAGTTCTAAGGGGAGCAGGTCACAGTGGCACTTTAACCAAATCCGCGATTTACTATACGAGAAGATCTTTTCGTTGCCATCGCACAAGTAAGGTAAAAAGTGGTCTATACAGTTGGTGTGACCGGAGCGGCTGAGGGGATTTAGGGCAAGCCGGGGTTCTGCAATGAATCGATCTCTAAAGCGATTGTGAGCATTCGTATTGAGATTCCAAGTGTCGAGCAGACCGTCTAGGTGAGTAATTCTAATCAAATCTGGCGAGAAGATCGGAGCCCCGGAGATAGAGCCCCCGGGGCTGAGTAATCAGAATAGGTATGATCCACCAATGGATATTCCAGAAACTTCATACTCATCTTTATCGATGTATTGCATGTATTCTGCGTTCAAAACGACGTTGTCAGTCAAAGCCACATTGGCACCGACGCCGTAAGATAGGTCTGATTCGGATTCCGATGCCGAGACGCTGCCACCAGGGCCGGAGATCGTCGCAGTCAGTTCACCCTTCGTGAAGCCCAGTGCCACGTAGGGGTAGATTTGAGTTTCGTTGGGGATACCAAACAGGGCATATCCCCCGACGATGTAGTCCAGCTCAAGCTTCGCAGATATGGATCCGTTACTGGCTGTTTCGTCGGCAACACCAAAACCCGCGCGCAGCTCCGCTGAAACATACGGATTGATCTTAGCGCCGACTTTTCCGGACAGAGCACCCAAATCCAGTTCGTCATCCAGAGTGTCTTCGTCATAGGTGACGAAATTATAATTTGCTCCGACATATGCCTTCTGACCCATCTCTTCTGCTGTGACCAACCCTGAAATGGATGCCAGACAAAGTGCGCTTACCATGCTTAATGTTTTTCTCATTTTTGATCCTACTGCATTTCTATGAATTTAATCTCCACGATAACCTTACGCAAAGTGAGGCCGAGTTGGCCACTGCTTCATACTTAATTGCTAAGAGTATGTCCAGTTCATTCGCTTTGCGACCGTCCCGCATCCCAGGCAATACCTTAAACAAAAGCGAACATTCGCCTTGCTCTCAATTCACGCCCGTTCTCCTGGCTCAAACCTAAGAAATCCATCCTGTCTGGAGCAAACCAATTGGTCTAAAGCTGAGTTTCTGTGAGGGCTTTTGGTCGGCATAGGTGCCTGTAGAATTTATGGGCATATAATGAAAGCACCTCAAATCCGCAAAATGCTCGCGGTTTAATTTGCACGGTGCTGTGCACTTTTCACAAGGAATCCTTGTGGCTCATTGTTTTAGCGAAGAGCTTTTTCAGCCCCCTGGATTTTAATTGCAGAAATGTGCACAGATAAGCCGCGTGCAATCTTTTGACAGAGCCCGGGTTCGCAGAATAGTGGAAAGGCAGCTAGTATCCCTTTGAACTGGACTGAAAATTTGCACTGCGATTCAGATCTAGAATAAAGGAGCCGACTGGGTTTAGTGCGAATTCAGACAAAACAAGCTGTTAGGCAAGCGTGTATGCAGGATCAGCACGAAGCTCGACGAGAACAAGTAATCGAACGCTACCTCCAGGCAAGCTATGGTTTGTGGAACGCCCTTCTTACTGTGAATGGATTGATTCTCGCAGCGGCCACCTTGGTTTCTGCCGATGATCTTTCGAAGATCAAGGTCATTGTGGTCGTGCTTGCTCTACTATCAATTGCGTTGTTGACATATAACTATCTTGCAATGAAGAAGATGTATTTCCGTATCGGCAATGTAATGTCTGGGGATCCGGAAAAGCTCACTGATGAGCAGCGAGAAAAGGACATAAAACATTCTCTGTTGCAGTACCGGCTGTCGAATTTGTCAGAGAACAGCTGCTTAGTTCTGCTAGTAATTCAGGCAGCGCTTCTGGTGGTGAGCTTGGCCTACGGAGTCGCCTAACACACCTTGTCAGTTCGGTAAGTAGTTCATATTGTTACGAGGGGGGGAGGTAAATGGACACGAAAGGACGGATGAAAAGAGCCCTGAGTGCAGTTGAAGACGCAATTTCTGCTCTTCAGAGCGCGAGGAACCGGTCAGGTGAAGGAAGCTCAGATATCGATCGAGCTATCCGTGAATTGGATGATGCGGAATCAGACATTCGGCGAGCTATCCGGGAGCTGCCTGAGAGCTAGGCATAACAGATACGGGCAAGGGACGCTCCTTTCGTCGCGCCCCTGCTGTTTGCGTTATTTGATTACGACAGGCCAATGCCGAGGAAATAGGTATGAGAACATTGATCGTTGGACTGGTTCTCACGGCCACCGGGACATTTGCTTTCGGGCAAGGCCAAAATCCGGCATTCGAGGCGATATGCAAAGATGTGAATACGCATGGATATCGCGACGCAACAGATTTTCGTGAAGACCAATCGGGCGGAGTTTGGACGACAGCGGAAAAGTTTGGGTCTACGTGGAAATTCACGTTTACTCCTCCTGACCAAATCCGTATTGATGAAAAAATGGGTTATGTCCTTGCGCAAAATCCTGGATTAGTAATTGTTGTAGAAGCCCCCGGAAATAATGGAAATGCCGCGGGGGTTTGGACGTATGCAATACATATTGGAATGCAGAAAGTTGTTGGGTCTCAAGTCAACGCATACGGCGGCTATGGAGCGCCAAGAAGCGGAGTAAAGGCGCGGTCTACGAATTTCGACTGTAATTTCCAGCTAAAATAGGCATGTCCCATAACCATCGCAGGCACGGCGACGGCTTTACGTTGCGGCTTCGCCTCCATTCCAAAACCGCGCATACTGTCTGCATTATTGCCAAAACAGAATGTCCGCTTTGCGATCAGAGCTACGGGCGGCCAATTTATTGTGGCAATCTCCAGCTACAGTATGAGTATGGTGGTACGACCATTACTCACTTTTAAGCATCCCCGAGGAAGTTATCTGTATCTGTGCTCTCACTCGATCACATCGCTGGTCGTGAAATACCTCGGGTGAATCGCCGCTTGCGGCGAGAGGGCAGAGCCCTTGGAGCAAGCGCTCCTATTTTTACACACCAAATTACACACCGTGTAAAAATGAAAAATGCCCCAAAAGCCTTTGCTCATGGGGCATTCACTCACTCACCGACAGAAGTACACAAAATTCACTATATACTCCCTCGCGGTGGCTTTTTTTATGGTCCTTTTTTGTCTGTGCGGTCACTGGGTTACAATTGCGATCTTTGATTCTGTCCGGTCTGCGACCGGACCTGCACGGGGACACCATGAACGCCGACGATTACGCTTTCCGCTTTGGTGGCATCGAACGACTCTACGGGCGCCGGGCCCTGGAAGCCTTTCGTCACGCCAATATTGCTGTGGTCGGTCTTGGCGGGGTCGGGTCCTGGGCCGCTGAAGCCCTGGCCCGAAGTGGCGTTGGTACCATCACCCTGATCGACATGGACGATGTCTGTGTGTCCAACACCAACCGCCAGCTCCACGCCCTGGAAGGCCAGTACGGCCGTACCAAAACCGACGCCATGGCAGACCGGTTGCGGGCGATCAACCCGGAAGCCGACATTCGGGTGCATTTCGGCTTCCTGACCACGAAGAACGTCAGCGAGCTGATCACCGAAGACATGACCGGGGTGATCGACGCCATCGACAGCGTCAAAGCCAAGGCCGCCCTGATTGCCCACTGCCAGCGCCGGAAAATTCCTCTGGTCTGTGCCGGCGGCGCAGGCGGACAGATCGACCCCACTCAGATCCAGGTGGCAGACCTCAGCAAAACAACCCAGGACCCACTGCTGGCCAAGGTTCGAAACCTTCTGCGGCGGGAATATGGCTTTTCCCGGAATCCAAAGCGGCGCTTTGGCATTGAGGCCGTATACTCCCTCGAGCAGCTGACGTATCCTGCCGGAGACGGGGAAGTGTGCCTGCAGAAACCGGCCACCGACGGTCCGGTGCGCCTGGATTGCGCCTCCGGCTTTGGCGCCGCCAGCCCGGTGACCGCCAGCTTCGGTTTATTTGCGGCTTCCCGACTCCTGAACCGGATTGCCCGGCGCGCCAACCAATAGATCAACGGAACTGAAACCATTATGCCAGTCAGCACTGTCCTGCTTCTTGCCAGCATTGGCGTTTTATCATTGTTCTGCCAGTGGCTTGCCTGGCGCGTGCGTATGCCCGCCATCCTTTTCCTGTTGGCGGGTGGCATTGCCGCCGGGCCTGTTCTGGGTTTTCTGGCACCGGAAGTGGTGTTCGGCGATCTGCTGTTTCCGGTTATTTCCCTGGCCGTTGCCATCATCCTGTTTGAGGGCAGCCTGACCCTGCGCTACGAGGAGATACGGGGCCATGGCAAAATGGTCCGCAACCTCATTCCGGTCGGTTCTATCGTCACCTGCATCATCGGCACCCTGGCTGCCCGCTGGCTTCTGGATGTCTCCTGGGCAGTCGCCCTGCTGTTTGGCGCCATCTCGATTGTCACCGGCCCGACGGTTATCGCGCCGCTGCTGCGCTCCGTGCGACCCGATTCGAAACTGGCCAACATACTGCGCTGGGAAGGCATCATCATTGACCCCGTTGGCGCTCTGCTGGCGGTTCTGGTATTCGAGGGGATTGTCTCCTGGGGCCAGGGCAACGTGTTTGGCCACTCGTTGTATATCTTTGGAAAAACCCTGGCTGTGGGTTTTGTGATCGGTGCCGTGGCCGGGTATCTCAACGGCATCGTATTGCGCAAGCACTGGATTCCGCAGTACCTGCATAACGCTGGCACACTCACTTTCATGCTCGGCGTCTATGCCATTTCGAACGAACTGGCCCATGAGTCTGGCCTGCTGACCGTGACCATCATGGGCATCTGGATGGCCAACATGAAGCAGGTGCCTATAGAGAGCATCCTCGAGTTCAAGGAATCCCTGAGCGTTCTGCTGATATCCGCCCTGTTCATTATTCTGGCGGCGCGAGTTGAGTTTGCGGCGATTGCCGAATTGGGTTGGGGCCTGGTGGCTGTGCTGGCCCTGCTGATGCTGGTAGCCCGCCCCCTGAGTATTTTCCTGTCGGCCATCGGCACCAACCTGAACTTGCGGGAAAAGCTATTTCTGAGCTGGATCGCCCCCCGGGGCATCGTCGCGGCCGCGGTGTCAGCGCTGTTCGCTTTCCAGCTGCAGAAGTTGGGTTATGAGAGTGCCGGCGCCCTGGTACCCCTGGTGTTTATGCTGATTATCGCCACCGTTACTCTGCAGAGCCTCACCGCACGGCCGGTTGCCCGCCTATTGAAGGTCGCGGAACCAGCGGAATACGGCTTCCTGATCCTGGGCGCCAATCCGGTGGCCCGTATGATTGGCATGGCCCTGAAAAAGTATGAGGTGCCCGTGACCCTGGCGGACACCAACTGGGAAAACGTCCGTCAGGCCCGCATGGAGAACCTGCAGGTGTACTTCGGCAACCCGGTTTCCGAGCATGCATCGACCCATCTGGACCTGACAGGCATCGGTAAGCTGCTGGTGATCTCCCCGTACAAGCACATGAACTCACTGGCCACGTACCACTTCCTGGACTGGTTCGGAAACAAGTGCGTGTTCAGCCTGGCCGAAGGTGATCAGGACCAGAAGGCCCGGCATCAGACGGCTGAAAAAATACAGATGACCCGGGGCCTGTTCGATGGCGTCAGCTACGCCAAGCTGGCCAGTCTGGTGAGCCAGGGCTACACCGTAAAGACCACCCAGTTGAGTGAGGAATTCGGTTACGAGGAGTTCCTGAACAAATACCAGAACCAGGCCCTGGTGCTGTTCACGTTCGACAGCAAGGAACACGTCGCCCCGGTTTGCAGCATGAAAGACCTGAAACCGGAAAACGACTGGATCCTGATCAGCCTGGTACCGCCCCAGGCCCGCAAGGAGCGCAAGGAGAAAGAGGGAGGAGAACCATCGGCCAGCCAGGATCAACCGGCCGATCAGGAACCCTCATCGACAATCTAGCACCAGCTTGCCGCGCACGTGCCCGCCTTCCAGCAGTTCGTGGGCCTGCGCGACATCGTCCAGCGCGAACGCCTTTTCGATGTGCACCTTGACGTCGCCGTCCTCAATCAGCTCGGCAATCTCATCCAGGTGAAACACGTCGGGACGCACAGTCATGCCATGGGCGCGTAAACCCATTTCCTCGGCAGCACTGATGATTTCGTCGGCGGTAACCGTCGGGATGGTCACGAGGACTCCATGTTCGCCGAGGGTGTGCAGGGAGCGTTTGCCGGTATCACCCCCAACAAGGTCCAGTACCACGTCCAGACCATAGCACTCTTCGGCGATATCCGTGTTGCGGTAGTCAATCACCTCGTGGACCCCGAGTTCCGCCAGGAAATCCCGGTTACCGGCCGAGGCCGTTGCAATGACATGGGCACCGCGCTCCAATGCAAACTGCACCGCAAAATGGCCCACGCCACCGGCGCCGGCGTGGATCAGGATTTTCTGCCCCGACTCCAGTTTCGCCATCTCGAACAGAGCCTGCCATGCGGTCAGTGCCGCCAGGGGCAAGGCACCTGCAGACACCAGGTCCAGTTCTTCCGGCACGATAGCCAGTTCATCGGCCGCGGCCAGGGCATACTGCGCATAACCGCCACCGCCGGCCGGGAATCCGACCATGCCCATGACACGGTCACCGGGCGCAAGGGTGGTCACGTTGGCACCTACTCCGACAACCTCTCCGGCGACATCGTAACCGGGCGTCCACGGCAACGAATTCTCGATCTGCCGCGCCGCGAAACCAAGCCCCTTCCGGGTTTTCCAGTCGATCGGATTGAGCCCCGCACCGTGCACCCTGACGAGCACCTGATCGTCTCCGGGGACTGGCACATCGGCCGAGACCACTTGCAGGACGTCACGCTCACCAAAGCGATCGTAGATCACATGGCGCATCGTGGCTTCAGCGTTCTGATCGGCAGTATTTTCCATGAAGATCTCCGGACAACAGGTTAAACGGGATTGGCTTTGAACAAGATTAGCTGAAGTAAAGCACAAAAGACCTCGGGTGACCTACAGCCCTTTGCCTCCGGCTACCACAGCGGAACCGAGAATCTCGGCGAACTCTTTGGGCGCACGGGCAGGCCGCTGGCTTTTCAGATCAACACAGGCGTGAGTGGAAACGGCCCTGACCAAGGTTTTGCCATCCGAGGGACGAACGAGCTGGAACTGCCGTGCAGACCGGAACCGACCATCGTAATCGGTGAGCCAGGTCCCAAGAACCAGTTGATCGCCGGCGTTCGCCGAGGCCAGGTAATCGATTTCCGTTCGGGTAATGGCCATCGCCTTGCCGGTTTTCTCGTGCAATTCCCAGGTCATACCCAGGCTTTCTATGTGGGCCCAACTGACGTCTTCCAGCCACCGTACGTAAACAACGTTGTTGGCGTGCCCAAGCCGATCGGTATCCTCGGGCCGTACCGCTATCTCGATCGTGAAAGGCGCCGGCAGATCCCAGTCAATATCGTGTTGCTGCATCAGTTGCTGTCCCCCAGACCCGGAATGGCCTGCAACGGTAGCCGACCAATACGATCATTGTGAAGTGAACCAAAGTACAGGTTGCCATCGTGAGGATTCACCGAGGTGATTTCCTGCAAATGGGTCCCCCGAGTGTCGTGGAGACTGGTAATAACCTCACCGTCCCGGTCGAACGCAATCACAAGACCATATTCTTGTGGCGCAGGTTTCAGGCTGCTCGGGAGTTTAGCCACCAGATCCTTGAGCCAGGGCCGGGGGTGCATGGCGTCCATCCTCGAATCTCTAAGGGTAGGAAACGCCACCCAGTAGCGCCCCTGATCATCCACCGCGAGGTTATCGGGAAAACCGGGCAGATTGTCGGCAAAGACTTCCGCCTGGCCGGCTTTGGGCCCGTGAATCCAGTATCGAAGGATGCGGTATTTCCAGGTTTCGTTAACCAGCACGTAGTCGCCCTCCGGAGATACCGCAACACCATTGGCAAAATGCAGGTTGGCCAGGAGAACCTCGGCCTTGCCGGTTTTTGGAGAGTAGCGGAGCAGGCGGCCATGGGGACGCATTTCCAGAAGATCCAGCATGTATTCCGGCTGGTGGAACTTGGAGCTGGCGTCGGTGAAATAAATGCGCCCGTCATCGGCGATGTCGACGTCATCGGTGAAGCGGAACAGCGTTCCCTCCGCCTCGCGGGCCAATACGGTGATCTCGCCCTCAGGACTGATAGACAGCAGCCCCCGCCAGGAATCTGCAACGATGAGATTGCCCTGGCTGTCAAACACCATGCCCAGAGGCCGACCATCGGTGGACAACCAGTTTTCAACCCGGCCATCCGGGAACACCCGCACGATGAAGCCATCCTGGGTGCCGGTATAAAGCACGCCATCCTCGCTCACGGCTGTGTCCTCTGGGCCGTATACCTGGCCCCTGGCGATCAGGTCCGCAAGCCTCAGGCGCTCATTTGGCGCAACCTCACCGGTCAGCGGAGGTGGCGATGGCGGGTTCCAGGCTTTGCTGTCGACGGGCGACGGAGTCAGCAGGAAACTGCCAAGCAGCAGGAAGACAACCAGCAAACCCACCATCAGCCATTTCATACACTCTGCCCGCCTGTTGTTATGTCCATTCCGTATGTCAGCGATTGGCCCACCTTAGCAGACGGGCCGGTGAGCAGGAAAATGCCCTACGCAGGGCACCATCATTCATCGGCGCTGAGGAAACGGCGGCACAGGGCAGCAAAGGAGTCGGCTTTCTCAGCGTGCAGCCAGTGGCCGGTCCCCTGGATAATACGCAGCTGTGCCTGCGGGAACAGTCGCTGGATATCATCTCGGTGTTTTTCCTGGATGTAGGCCGAATCCGCGCCCTTCAGAAACAGCACAGGACCATCAAACGGGCCATCACCCTCCGGCGCCCTGGCCAGATGCTCATAGCAGGCATCGATAACCGGCAGATTGAGCCGCCACCGGAACATTGGCCCGCCCTCCTGCTGGTCTTCGCGGGGAATCCGTTCCAGGTTTTTCAGCAGGAACTGGCGAACACCCGGCTCTTCGACAAAATCTGCCATCAGCCTGTCTGCGTCCTGACGGGAACGCACACCGGTCAGATCCATGCTGGTCAACCCGTCCAGAATAGCATCGTGCCGGGGTTTGTAGTTTACCGGGGCAATGTCGGCCACGATCAGTTTTTCCACGCGCTCCGGAGCCTGGAGGGCAACCTGCATCGCCACCTTGCCACCCATGGAATGACCCAGCAGGCTCACCTTGTCCAGCGCCTGGGCGTCCATGTAGGCGATGACGTCGGCGGCCATGGCCGGATAGTCCATGGTATCCGTGTGGGGCGAACTCCCGTGGTTGCGCTCGTCCAGTGCGTGAATCTGCCACTGGTCTTCCAGACGGCGGGCGATACCCCCCAGGTTGTCCAGGGAGCCGAACAGCCCGTGCAGCAGTATCAGGGGCGGGCCTTCGCCGGTAATGCGGTGGTTCAGCGCAACAGTCATGGGCAGTCAGTCTCCGGATTGGTCTGCGTTCTCAGACCGGATACATTACCACTGCCAGTCTTGCGAGCAAGTGCCGGTATTAGCGGTCATTTTCCGTGGACGAAAAAAAGCCGGGCAAAGCCCGGCTTGAAGGTCATAGACGTGACGTCTGAAGGATCAGCAATAGAAGATGCTGTTCAGATACTCGGCAAGCTCAATCACGTTTTTACGCTCAAGCTCGGTATGAGGTACGAAAATTTCCTGTTCCATAAAACACCTCCTGATTGCTTTTCCATTGCTTCAACCTGATACGTTGATGCTATCGTTAAAGCCACGGGTAACCCTTGACAGGCCGTTGCACCCACTTGACATTTTGTATCAGTCATCATGACAGGTCGTTAACTATCAACGTGACATCTGCCCAATCAGACTCCACCAGCGCACCCCTGGTCGCTGCCTCCAGCACGCTGGCGCTGGTTCACTATCTGGAACGCCAGGGTGTTCTCAATGCGCCAAGGGTGGAACAGCTGACCGGGCTGGCCATGTCGGAGCTCACCGACCCGGACCGGCGCGTGCCCGCCGATGCCCATTACCGGCTGTGGGAACACGCCGAGCTGGTAACGGGCGATCCGGCTGTCGGGCTGCACGCCGGAAAAGTGGTGGATCCCGAGCGGATGGGACTGGTCGGGCATGTGTTTTTCAACTGTGACACCCTGGGTGAAGCCGTTACCCAGTACGTGCGCCTGCATCGGCTGATCAACGAGTCGGTATTCCTAAGCTTCGAACAGACCGCCGACCAGGCCATTCTCTGCTGGCAACCGGACATGGCCGAACATTACTGCCGGCAGGATATGGACCGGACCCTGGCTGCGGCCATCACCCGCACCCGCCACTTCATTCATCCGGGCATCCGGGCGGAATGGGTAGAGATCGCCCATCCGGCGCCGGTGTACGCCGACGAGTACGAAAAGCTTCTCGGTGGCCCGGTGCGGTTTGATTGCGGTATTACCCGGCTGGCGTTCAACAGCCGGCATCTGGGGCACCCGATACCACGCCGCAATCCCTACGTGTATTCGGCAGTACTGAAGCAGGTCAATACGCTGCTGGCGAGGCTTCAGAGCCGCCGCTCGTTCGGCCGCAGGATTCGCCGACTGATCTCGAAGCAGATGGCGACCGAAAGAATCGATGCCGACAGCCTTGCCCGGCAATGCCATATGAGCCGCCAGACGCTCTACCGCAAGCTCAAGAAGGAAGGCCTGAGCTTCCATGGCCTGGTTGAGCAGGTTCGCCAGGACAAGGCGCTCAGGTATGTTGCGGCCGACCAGTACGCTCTGGGTGAAATTGCTTTTCTGCTGGGTTTTTCAGAGCTCAGCGCCTTCAGCCGGGCGTTCAAGCGCTGGACCGGCACCTCACCGGCAGAGTACCGGGCAAGGCATCTGGCCACATCGGGGCCCTACGGCCACCAGGCAGATGAGGGAGCGCAATGATGGACGAGCTGTCTCTCGTTGCACTGGTGGTCGGGGCCGTTTACCTGGGCGCATTTGCCTGTATTTACCGTATTCTTCTGACCTATCGGACAACACAGGGTGCCATTGCCTGGGTCATTGCCCTGATCGGCCTGCCCTACCTGGCTGTGCCCATGTTCGTGCTGTTCGGGCGGCATCGGTTTGGCGGCTACGTGAAAGCCCGACGGCTTGGCGACGAATCCCTGACCAATCTGCTGAACCGGTTCGAGCAGCAAACAACCTCCATACCCATCCCCGCCAGCGAACGGTTCACCGACGAACTTCAGGTGCTCTGCCGACTGGGCCGGCAGCCGTTCACCGATGGCAACCGATGTACCCTGCTCAGGGACGGTGAGGCCACGTTCGAGGCCCTGTTCGAAGCCATGGAAGACGCCGAGCACTATATCCTGCTGGAATTCTACATCGTGCGGTCAGACCGGGTTGGCCGCCGGATCAAGTCAATTCTCGAGCGCAAACTGGCCCAGGGTGTGGAAGTCTGGTTTCTGTATGACGACATTGGCAGCGTCTGGCTGCCGCGCAAGTACCTGAACCAGCTCGCCGCCGCCGGCGCCCGCGTGGCCTCGTTCGGTAACGGCAACATCCGCCGGAGGCGGTTCCAGATCAATTTCCGGAACCACCGGAAACTGCTGGTCTGCGACGGCAAGATCGGCTTTGTGGGTGGCATCAACCTGGGAGACGAATACCTGGGCACTGCCATGGACCAGGAACCCTGGCGCGATACCCACTGCCGGATTGAGGGTCCGGCCGTCACCGGCCTGCAGCTGGCATGGCTGGAAGACTGGAACTGGGCCAGCAACGATTTTCCCAGCCTCGACTGGGCGCCGGTCGACAACCAGCCCGGCGACGACGAGGTGCTGATGCTGCCAACAGGACCCGCGGACAGCTGGGAAACCTGCACACTGTTTTTCCTCAATTGCATCAATAATGCCCGCACCCGGCTCTGGATCGCCTCGCCCTATTTTGTTCCGGATTTCCAGATCATGAACGCCCTTCAGTTGGCGGCGCTTCGGGGCGTGGACGTACGAATCCTGATTCCGGAGAAATCGGACAGCCGCCTGATTGGCCTGGCGGCTTACTCTTACCTCGTCCAGGCCTGCAAGACCGGCATCGGCATCTATCGCTACCAGCCTGGCTTCATGCATCAGAAAGTGATCCTGGTGGATGATCGATACGCGGCGGTGGGAACCGCCAACATGGACAACCGCTCGATGCGACTGAATTTCGAGATCACCGCCATAACCACCGCAAGGCATTTCATCCGGAGTGTGGAATCCATGCTGGAACACGATCTGGACAATTCCCGCCTGATGATCGAGAGCGACTACAAGGATCGGTCGATCCTGTTCCGCCTGTGTTGCCGGGCCGTCCGCCTGCTGGCGCCACTGCTATAGGCCATCCGCCCACTGGCTCCGGAATAGCCGATGTGCGACTATGCCAGGACGATTCAGCCAGTATGCAGTAGCGACAGATCACCATGAATGCCTTCAAGCCCAGAGAAACACTGACCGAACAGGTCGCACGCCACATCGAAAACCTGATTGCCTTTGGCCAGCTGCGCTCCGGTGAACGGATCTACGAGGGCGCCATGGCGAAACAGATGGACGTCAGTCATGGATCCATACGGGAGGGCTTGCTGCTGCTGGAGAAGCGGCATCTGGTCCGCAACGTACCCCGCAAAGGCGCGTTCGTGACTCCGCTGGATGAATACTTCGTTCGCAGCCTGTACGAGACTCTGGAGCTCTACCTCACCCACACCGGTCGCAAGCTGGTGCGTCACTGGCAGCCCGAGGACATGGCCCGGCTGGAGAGCCTGTATGAGCAGATGCAGGCCTGCTACAGGAAAAACGATCTTATGGCGTTTCTGGAGCTGGGCATTGAGTACACCAAGGCATCGCTGGCCTATGCCGACAACTACTTCATTGTCTCTGCCATTGATGACCTCTGGCCTTCGGCAAAGCGCTGTGCCTTCGTCGCCTTCCAGGAAGGAGGCAATCGTGTCATTGAGGACAACCTGTCCCACATGGAACAGTCAATCAGTGCCATCAAGGATCGGGATGAGGATCGCCTGGCAGACATCCTGCACCGCTATGCCCTGCAACAATGCCAGCAGGTTCTCACTGCCATTGAAAAGACCGGCAGCAGAACGGCCTGACGGCACTCAGTAAAAGAGCTGGGTGAACGAGAAACCAATGTTCAGGTAGGCCGTCCAGTTGTCTTCGTTGTTGTAGGCTGCGGCCACCTGAACCGGGCCGAGGAAGGTATCCACGCCGGCGAATACGCTGGACGATTTCACCGAACTGTCCCAGCTCGCCTCATCCAGAGAGGGCCAGGCATTACCCGCCTCGAACCCGGCGCCAACGAACCAGGGCAGCAGCGGGCCGCCAAAGGTCTGGCTGGCATAGGCTGAAACCATTAACGCGTTGTCTCCGGTAATCTCACCCGGCGCGTATGCCGATAGCCGGCGGAATCCACCCAGGCGGACGGCATTTTCAATTCCGGGAGTGCCCCGGGTTACCGCATGGCCGAAGACCAGTCCGGTCAGGGTCAGGCCTTTCCAGCTTCCGGTTCCCAGCGCCAGGCCGGTTACCGAATCGAACTCCCGGTCGGATCCCAGGCCCTCCCGTTCAAAACGTCCACGGAGGCCGGCAAAGCCACCGTCGCGAGGATAGAAAGTATCGTCCAGAGAGTCGTGTACCAGTTGCACGGCCAGCCCACCCTGGTGCACCGACCCCTCCGGCGCTACCGGTTGCCCGATCTGCTCGTCAACCGTCGCATAGCCCCGCGCATAGATCAGGCGAACTTCGGCATTGCCGCCGATTTCCATGCCCAGTGCCAGATCCGCTTTCCGGAAGGTCACATCCACCTCCGTAACGCGGGTTCCGGCGGCATCAAACAGGCTGAAGGTATCCCGGGAGTACTCGCCACCGAGCACCAGAAAACGCTCATAGCCGTAATCCAGCGGCTGATACCACTGGCTGCGAACCCAGGGCTCGGTGCCCAGCTGAACACCGGTCTGCCACTCCCCGCCCAGGGCATTGAGCTCGGTCATTCGAAGGGAAGAGGCAAGATTGAACCGGGTTTCCCCGTCAAAGTTATCCTCATAACTCAAACCGAAAGACAGGTAGTTCGGCCCCCAGCTCTTCTCCTGGACGCGGATGGTCAGAACGGTTCCCTCGGGCAAAGACGAGGTCGAATAGGACACAATCTCGTAATAGCCAAGCCCGTAGATCCGTTTGAGGTCGGCTTCCAGGCGGGCGGTGTCCAGTGGCTCTCCGATTCTCTGCCGGATTCGTTCCTTGAGGAAGTCCCGGGCCAACCGACGACTGTCTTCGATCTCGATGCGTGACACGATACGCGCACCCGCGTCCTGCGCTGACACGCTGTCGCGCCAATCGGCCCAGGCCTTGCGGGATAATGCCAACGGACGCAGTTCGACGCCGTGTTCCCGGGCCGAGCTGGCGCCCAGCTCAAACAGAACCGGCGCATCGTAAAAATCAGCGGAGGTGTAGCCTTCGAGGTCGGGGCGGATCAGAACATCGTCTTCGGCGAGCAGATCCAGCTGCTGGTCGGTGTTCCGACGGGTCATGATGGTTGTGAGTTGACCGACAACGGAAAACGCGCCCCGCAGCTCGTCGGTTTCCATCAGACTGTCGGTAATATCCACTGCGATGATGATGTCGGCGCCCAAATCCCTGGCAACGCTGATGGGCAGGTTGTTGGCGACGCCCCCATCCACCAGCAACTGGCCATCACGTTCCACCGGCGCGTATACCCCGGGAATACTCATGCTGGCACGGATGGCCTCGGACAGGTTACCGTCACCGATGACCACCTGCTCACCGGTCTCGAGATCGGTGGCAACCGCCCTGAAGGGAATGGGGAGCCGGTCGAAGTCTTCAACCAGGGCGGCGTTGTGGGTCAGCTCGTTGAGGATAAAACCTAGATTCTGCCCGGCAATCAGCCCGCCGCCGACACGCAGGCCATCGGCGCGAACACCGATGCCCGGGACCACCGGAAACCGCCAGTCATCCTGCTTGCGCCGAACCGGCTTGTAGACCCGGCCGGGATCGTCGCGAAAGCTGGAAAGCCAGTCCATCTCGATAAAGCGCTGCTCGATGTCACTGACCGGCATACCACTGGCATACAGGGCACCGACTGCGGAACCCGCGCTGGTGCCCACCACCAGATCAACAGGAACCCGCATTTCCTCCAGAACCCGCAGCACGCCAACATGGGCCATACCCTTGGCGCCGCCGCCACTCAGAACCAGCCCTACCTTGGGACGCTCCTCAGCCGAAGCCAGTGGTGCCAAGAGAATCATGATGACGGCGATCAGTCGAGGGGCATTCCGGCCCCAGGGGTTGCACTGGCTCACAATTGGGTTATTTCCGCTCGGAGGAGTCGTCCGCCAGTGACAGGTGGGATACGTCAGGTATCATCGGCGGCGGCAGGTCACGCTCGACACCCAGATCACTGCCAGCCGGAGCAAGGCTCCACTCGTCCAGATGCTGAAACATCGGTGGCTCCACTTCGGTCTTCTCTGTCAGGTTGACCCCGACCGGATCCAGACTCAGACCGGAGCCGGAAAGTATCGTATCCACCTTCTCGCCCGCCACCGGCAAACGATCGCCAGGCTCGGTTTCAGGAACCCCACGGCGCTGCCCTTCCGCCGGCGGGGCAGAGGGCGCCGGCTGCGGACGGGGCTGACTTGCGGGGGCCGACGGGGCTGGCTGTGGTGCCGCACTGGCAGCAGGCCGGGCGTCAGCCATCGGCTGGACATAAGCTACCATGCCGTGCTTTTTCAACACCGCCCGGTATTTTTCAGCCTGAACCTCTTCCAGCTTGTTGCGAATAACCACCGGCTGACCACTGAACATGCGATCAACCTGATCAAGAGACGCCTTGAACAGGGTTCTGGCATTGTTGCGCGCCGTTTCCAGATCCGTTCCGGGAACGCATTCCCCTTTAAAGACAAGCTGAAACATGCGTTTTCCTCTCTAAGTCCGTCTTACCCACATCATAGTTGATCGTGCACCGGACCGGGAGCCCGAAAGCCCGGTCGTCACTGTATCGAGACTGCAAACAATTGAAAAATTAATGTCACATATCACGCAAAATGCGACAGACTCTGCAATAATCAACGGTAACCAAACTTTACACTTGGTTACAGATTAACCGGAATGTCACCAGGGAGTGGCCTCCAATGACGATCACACGCTCACTTCGCCTCGCTGCCACAGCCCTTTTGCTGTCGGCACCGCTTGTTCATGCCGAAAATCTTGATGTACTCATGAGCCAGGTGTTTCCGGAAGCCCAGGCGACCTATATCGGGTACGAGAGCGTTGAACGACAGGATATCCCCGCCAGCGCGGCGGTCGAGCGCAAATACCTGATTGTGGATTTCCGCCTGGCTTCTAACGACATGGCCTCTGAACAGCTTCAGGCCAGCGTGCACAAGGTCTGCATGACTCTGCTGAAAGACCGCGACCTGATCCGCCAACTCTCGGATTCCGGTTACGACATGGTCTCGGTCGCTTTCGACCGTCGCTCGCAGTTCGATTGTCTGTAACCCACCCGGCTCTTACTCTTCGCGGCCGAGCAACTTCGGGAAAGCCTCAAGAGCACTGTTGACCGCGTCCAGGTTGAATGCCTCGACATCCGCAAGCAGCTTCTCCCCGTAACGGGTAACGGAACGTGACCGGAATCGCTGGCCCCAGGCCAGCACCCGGCGTGCAAAGTCTTTCATCTGCTCCGGATCGCCACTCTCTCTCACAGCTTCCCACTCGTCACCGAAATCCGCCGCGAGCTGTTCCCTGAGCCAGCCCCGCTCCTGCATGCTGAGAGTCTGGGCCAGCAGCCGGTCGGATTCCTTGGGAACGCCCTCGTCTTCCGCCTGTTCCACCGTCGCCTCAACCCGGGGCAAGGTCACCGTAAAGACCGAACCGGAACCTTGCTCACTCTCAACTTCCAGCTCACCGCCCATCATACGGGCCAGCTTCCGGCTGATGGCCAACCCGAGACCGGTTCCACCATAGCGCCGCGTATTCTGCCCCTCCTGCTGCTCAAAGGCATCGAAAATACGCTCCACCTGATCCGGCGGGATACCGATACCGCTATCGCTGACCGTGACGATCAACTTGTAATACTGGCGTTCCGGCGCTTCCGGGTTCTGTTCCGCTTCTGCCGACCGCTTCTTGAGCGGCTTCGCGGTTGCCCGAACTGTGACACCACCGTCGTGGGTGAACTTGATGGCGTTGCCGACCAGGTTGAACAGAACCTGCCGAAGACGGGTTTCATCCAGCATCATGGCGCCGGGCATTCGCGAGTCGACACTCACTTCCAGGGTTATGCCCTGCTCCCGGGCCCGCAGATCGAAAATGTGGCGAACATCATCCAGGAGACGACGGACCGATACGGCGGAATAGTCCAACCGCATTTTCCCCGCCTCGATTCGGGACAGGTCCAGAATGTCGTTGATCAGCATCAGCAGACTTCGACTTCCCGCCCGGATGGCGTCCAGGTAATTGCGCTGCTGCGGGTCGGTAACACTGTTGCTGAGCAGATCGCTATAGCCGATCACCGCGTTCATCGGCGTTCGTATTTCGTGGGACATATTGGCCAGGAACTCACTCTTGGCCAGGCTGGCGGCCTCCGCCTCCCGGGCCAACCTCTCGGCTTCGAGCTTGGCGGCCCGCAACTCGTCTTCGCTCCGGCGCAGGGCATTCTCCGACCGGATACGCTCATCCACCTCCCGCGACAACTTGCGGTTCCAGTACAGAAAGATCAGCACGACCAGGATGGCGATCAGCACCACCCGCCGCACTACGGTGTAATCGGTCTCCTGCTCGATATCCAGATGAATCCACCTGTTGTAGATGGATTCTGTCTCGCTGGCTTCGAGGCTGCCCAGCGCCTTGTTCAGCACCCGGTGCAGCTCAGGGTTGTCCTTGCGTACGGCCAGTCGCAGGTCGTACTGGTAGGGAGTAATGCTGGTAATCCTTAGGTTCGACAGTCCCAGCCGGGCGACTGTGTAACTGACCGCCGGAATATGGGTAACCATGACATCCAGGTCGCCGTTGGATAGTGCCAGAAGCCCCTCCTCCACCGTATCCATCGGGTAAAGATCCAGGTTCGGATGATTGATCAACAGGTAATCGTGGGCCGCATGCCGGTTCACCACACCCACCCGTTCCGTGCGGAGTTCCCGGAGATCGCCGATAAAGCGACCGTCGTCCCGGATGGCAAGGGCGATGGGCACGGTCAGATAGGCCCGGGTAAACAGAAATGCCTCTTCGGTGCGCGGCGTCCGGGACAACCCGGGAAGAATATCCACCTCGCCCGAACGCAGCTTTTCTTCAGCATCCATGCGGCTTCCAGCGACAGTGCGCGTAAACCGCACGTTCAGCTCGGTTTCCAGCCGGGTCAGCAAATCTGGAACCAGGCCGGTGGGCCGGCCGTCCTGGGTGTATTCAAACGGCGGCCAGTCCGCGCGAAACGCGACTTTCAGATCCGGATGCTGTTTGAGCCACTCCATATCCGATCCGGACAATTCCAGGCCACTTCGTTCAAGGGACGGCTGATCGGCCTGCAGCCATGACTGGCGGATGGTGCGGTGTTCGTTATGGCCGATTGCGGCAATGGCCTTGTTCAGCACCTGGTAAAGCAGGTCCCGATCGGTATCCACCCGCAACACCACATCTACCGGGCTGTTATCGAGCAGTACCGACAGACCGATCCCATTCACCATCGCCGACTGGAGGTAATCGGACACCACGGGCACCGGCGCCAGAAACGCATCGGCCTGCCCCGAAAGAATCTGGCCGACGGCTTCGCTGACGTTGCTGACCGGCACCGGCGTAAACTCCTCGACGGGGTCCAGCATGGGATACTGGTTGGGGTCACCGGCAATAACCGCAATCCGGCTGCCCTCAAGATCGGCAAGGGTCCGGATAGCCGCATCGCCGGCGCTGACGAACACGCCATAGGTAAGAGACATCAGGGGATCGGTGAAACGCTTGCCGGGCACCACCGGCATCCCCGGCATTCTTGTGGTCAGAACCGCATCGGTTGCCAGCTCACTCCTGACCGGGCCGCTATCCTGCCCGGTCTCGAGGACGATTGGCTCCATGGCGACGCCCAGTTTGTCGGAGAGCCGGGCAAGGTAGTCAATGTAGGTGCCCGCAAGCACGCCATTGCCGGTATCGAAAACCAGCGGCACCTGATCGCTGCGGAGACCGATACGAAACCGGTCCTGCCCTTCCAGCCAGGTCAGTTCCTCTTTGCCTAGCACGGGGGCCGGCGATGCTTGCGGCGGTTCCGCCCGCAGGGGGGATTGAAACAGCGCCAACAGGCAGCATAGTAGAAAGGCAAGGGTAACCTTCACTGGATATCCTTAAGGGTTCCGCTACATTTCAGGGAACAATACCTGCAAACGCCATTGATTTCATTCAGGCAAACGGCCAACGGGAGACGAATGTCCATGGACACCAGCAAACACACCCTCAGTACTCTGTTCGAGCAACTAGGCCTGGCGTCCGACGCCAAAAGCATTGAGGATTTTGTCGCCAGGTACTCGCCCCTGCCGAGCGAAGTTGCCATCCAGGATGCTCCCATCTGGTCCGAAAGCCAGTCTCACTTCCTGGAAGAAGGCCTGGAGGAAGACAGCGACTGGGCGGAGGTGATCGACGAGCTGGACGCAATGATGCGTCACTGAACGTCGGCACTATCGCTGATCATCACCTGGTCCCGGCCGGCGTCCTTGGCCTGATAGAGGGCCCGGTCGGCCCGGTCAAACACCGACTCCTCGGTGTCGCCGGCAATGAATCCCGCGAGGCCGGCTGAGAAGGTCACAGTCACCGGCTCGCCGCGGAAGTGGAACGGCAGCTTGCCGACATGTTCCCGCAACTTGTCCACCACTGCTCGCGCGTCTGAAGGTTCGGTTTCCGGGAACAACACCACGAATTCCTCGCCGCCAAAACGAGCCACAAAATCCGTGGTGCGCAAGCGATCCCTGAATTCCCTCGCAACCAGCTGCAGCACCCTGTCGCCGGCCTTGTGACCATAGGAGTCGTTGATCCGTTTGAAAAGATCGATATCCAGCACACCGATGGTCAACGGATGGCTGTAGCGTTGCCAGCGGTTGTACTCGAATGACAGTCGCTCCTGCCAGGCTTCACGATTGGGCAACTCGGTAAGCAGGTCAGTCATGGCCCGGAGCCGCTCCTTACGGACCTGTTCCTGCATCTGCTCGGAGTGGGCCTCCATGGCCGCCACTTTCTCCTGCATGGCCTCAAGCTGCTCGGAGAGCGCACGCTCGCGCTCGGATTCCTGGGTACGGAAACGGCCTACCGCCTGACCAATGGACTCAAGATGACGACTGACCGACTGTTTTAGGTCCTGAAGGTCATCGCTCTCCTGCAAACGTTGCCCAACCCGCTCAATTTCCTCGCGGATCTCCCGATCAAGGTGCTCTGAGGCATCCAATCGGCCGGACTGGGCCGAAGACTGGGCCGAGAAGTGTTCCCTCAACAGCTCCAGACGTTCATCGAGACGCTTGAGAAAGGCTTCGAACTCGCGCTTGCTCCGGGTAACCGCAGCGATGACCAGCTCAGCCACATGGTTCAGGCCTTCGCGCAATTCATCCCAGTCGTTACTGGCCAGGAGAGATTGCTGCAACGCCCGGGCCCGGGCCTCGGCGGCAGGCTCAAGGGAGACCTGGGTAAGCATCTGACCCAACAGCTGGCCCACACGGCGGGCAATGCGCAACCGCTGAACGTTGTCCTCGACATCCTGGTCATTGCCCGGGAGGGACTCCGGCTGCTCGCTGCTTTCCGGTAAAGGTTCCGCGCTGACCTGTTGCTGCTGTTGCTGGGGCTCTTGCTCTGGTTCTCGCGCCAGACGGGAGAAAAAGGAAGGCTTCCTGTCGTTGGCCGACTGGCGCTCATCGAGCAGGGCGACCTGGCGATCAATCTGATCCTGCAAGTCCTTCCAGGCGTCCACATCTACCCGGTTTTTCCGCAGGTCCTTCCGGATGCGAGCCAGTAACCGATCCAGCTCCGGGGTCTGGCCTTCGGAGGCGAGACTGGTGCGCACCAGCATGCGTTCAAGGGTATTCCGCTCCGCCTTCCACTGCTTTTCCCGATTGTCTGCAGACTCGAGTTCCTGAAGGTATTTTTCCTTCCAGGACTGATCCGATGCCATGGAGCGCTCCCGCCTATCCTTGCTGTACTGTTGATGTGTGAAAAACCCCTGGATGACCCTTGCTGGCCTCAGGAACTCTCGTCACTGGTCTTACCATGATACCGATCGCGTCGTGCTCTGGGGTGACTCTGGTCATAAACCCGCGCCAAATGTTGAAAATCAAGATGAGTATAGACCTGGGTCGTGGCAATGTCGGCATGGCCCAGAAGTTCCTGTACGGCACGAAGGTCACCACTGGATTCAAGCATGTGGCTGGCAAACGAGTGTCGCAGCAGGTGCGGATGGAGCTTCTGGTCGGCACCACGGCTGATTCCCCAACGGCTAAGGCGGGCCTGGATACTTCGGTGGCTGAGTCTTTCGCCCCGCTGGCTGACGAACAGAGCAGCCTCACCGTCATTGGCCAGCGCCGCTCTGTACGGTAGCCAGGCCTGTATGGCTGAAATGGCTTTTCGTCCGACGGGCAGCAGCCGTTCCTTGTCACCCTTACCCATCACGCGAACCTCACCACTGCGCAGATCGACGGTATCCAGATCCAGGCTTGCCAGCTCCGCCAGCCGCAACCCGGAAGAATACATCAGCTCGAACATACATAGATCCCGCACTTCCAGGGGATCGTCCGGCTGTCCGTCCAGTAGATGATTCAGTTGATCCACATCTGCAACGCGAGGCAGACGGCGGCCACTCTTGGGGGCCCGGATATCCAGCGCCGGATTATCCGATGCCAGCTTCTCCCTGAGCAGGAACTGGTAGAAACGGCGGGTCGCCGAGAGATGTCTGGCAATGCTCCGGCCTGACAACCCCTCCCGGCTGAGCGTCGCGACGTAGCGGCGCAGGTCGTGGTTGGTCACCCGTTGCCAGGCAACGAATCCACTGCGGCCCAGCCAGTCCGCCAGACGCAGCAGGTCGCGCTGGTAGCTGTCGCAGGTTCTTGGAGAATGGCGTTTCTCAGAAGCCAGGTGCCGGATAAATTCCGCCAGCGGCCCGGTCAGCTCATTGGGCACTGCCGGACTCTCCGGGGCTTCTGACACGTTAGCGGGACTCCGTCGCCATGTCGGTGACCGGAGCAGCCGCTGTGTGGCGCTGCACCATGGGCGGCAGCAGGCGGCTGAGTGTGTCGCTGATGTAGCTCAGGAACAGGGAACCCATGCTCTGGTCGAAATAGCCGGGCTGGCAGCTACCGACCGCAAACACGCCCGCCAGCTCGTCATGCCTCAGCGGCACCAGGGCGACCGAGGCAATGGGTTCTTCACGGTCCGGGAACAGAAACTCCCGTTCGCTCTCCCGGAACTGGCCGCACACGGCACGCTCACCTTCCAGCAGGCTGCCCAGGCGCTCACGGGCCGCAGAAGGACTGACCACATGCAGGGCGCCTTGAGAGGCCTCAGGCAGCTCAACATCGGTAAACAACAACACGGAAGCGGCGTCGAGACCGAAATCACCACGGATACTGTCATCAATGGCAGCAGCCATATCGTTGAGCGTCCGCGCTTCAATCACCTGCATCAGCAAACGCTTGCTCTTCTCGAACAACCGGTCGTTATGGCGGGCGATGGATACAAGCTCTACCAACTCCCTGCGCAGGGTGTCCCGCTGCTCCCGGAACAGATGCACCTGGCGTTCGACCAGCGAAATGGCCCGGCCACTGTCGTGGGGCAGGGTCAGGCTGCGCAGCAGCTCGTCCTGGTCGATGAAGAAATCGGGGTTGGCGCGCAGGTAATCCGCCACCTCTTCCCGGGTGAGCTCACCGGCCTTCTGGCGGGCCGTTTGTTCTGTCATGGAGTACTCCTGGCTGTCAGGATCGTTGTTTATGGGGGCGAGCGCTCCTGCGTCGACGACCACCAGAATCACCCGGCAGCCTCAACTGCCCCTCAAATACGCTGGTTGCAGGCCCTTCCATCATAACAGGGGTCCCTTCACCCTGCCATTCAATGACCAGAGGGCCACCCCGCAATTCCACTTCCACGCGGGCATCCAGCAGGCCTCGCAGGCAGCCGGCCACCACGGCGGCACAGGCACCACTACCGCAGGCGAGGGTCTCGCCCGAGCCACGCTCAAACACCCGCAGGCGGACATGGGTACGATCCAGAATCTGGAGAAACCCGATGTTGGCCCGTGCCGGGAAGCGGGGATGCCGCTCGAGCTTGGGCCCCAGCGTTTCCACCGGCGCCTGGTCTACATCCTCAACCAGCAGCACACCATGGGGGTTACCCATGGACAAGGCGCTCAGTTCCACTGTCTGGCCGTCCACATCCACGGTGTAGACATCCTTTCGACGGTCGGCGGCGAACGGAATGGCCGGCGGATTGAACTCGGGCACGCCCATATTGACCATCACCATGCCTTCCCGGCCGACACGGAGCTCGATCACGCCCTTGGCGGTCTGGACGCGGATGACCTTTTTGTTAGTCAGTCGCTGGTCCCGGACAAACCGGGCGAAGCAGCGGGCACCGTTGCCGCACTGCTCCACCTCGGACCCGTCCGCATTGAAAATGCGGTAGCGGAAATCGACATCCGGCAGCCCGGGCGGCTCCACCACCAGCAACTGATCGAAGCCAATTCCGAAATTCCTGTTGGCCAGTTCGCGGATCATCTCGGGGCGCAGACGAAAAGGCTGGCTGATGGCATCCACCACCATAAAATCATTACCCAGCCCATGCATCTTGGTGAATCGAAGCATGGGGCCCTGGGTCCGGCGTTGCTGTGTCATCTCCTCGCTCCCGCTCATTCCGGAAGGCAGCTCTCGGGTGCGAGCTGGTCTTCGAGAGTTTCACGGCGGCGGACCACATGCACCTGGTCGCCATCGACCATGAGTTCCGGCGGCCGGTTCCGCGTGTTGTAGTTTGAGCTCATGACAAAGCCATAGGCTCCCGCAGAGCGAACCGCCAGCAGATCCCCGGCCTGCAGGCGCAGGTGACGGTCCTTGCCCAGGAAATCGCCGGTTTCACAGACCGGACCAACCAGATCCCAGGCCTTTTCCTCACCATCCTGGTGTGGCTTGACCGGGATAATCGCCTGCCAGGCGCTGTACAGGGCCGGCCGGATCAGATCATTCATGGCGGCATCAATGATGGCAAAATTCCGGTGCTCGGTGCACTTCAGGAATTCGACTCTGGTAACCAGGATGCCAGCGTTGGCGGCAATGGATCGGCCGGGCTCCAGAATCAGCTCCAGTTTGCGGTCACCCAGGCGCTCGGCCAGCGCTTTCACGTAATCCGACGGCTGTGGTGGCTGCTCCTGGTTGTAGGTGACGCCCAGGCCACCGCCCATATCCAGGTGATGAATGTGGATGCCCTGGTCCGCCAGGGAATCAATCAGGGCCAGCACTCGGTCCAGTGCGTCGAGGAACGGTGACACGCTCGTCAGCTGTGAGCCGATGTGACAATCCACACCCTTCACGTCGAGATTCGGCATACCTGCCGCACGGGCATAGACCTGCGACGCTTCGGCAATATCAATCCCGAACTTGTTCTCTTTCAGACCCGTGGAAATATAGGGATGGGTACCGGCATCAACATCCGGGTTCACCCGCAGAGAGATCGGCGCCTTTACGCCGAGTTCTCCCGCCACCGCATTGAGCCTGTCCAGTTCGGTATCGGATTCGACGTTGAAGCAGCGCACGCCCACTTCAAGGGCCCGCTTCATTTCCCATTCCTGCTTGCCAACGCCGGAGAAGACCACCCGCGACGGATCACCACCGGCCCGCAGTACCCGCTCCAGCTCACCGGCCGACACGATATCAAAGCCGGCACCGAGCCGCGCGAGAACGTTCAGCACCGCCAGATTGCTATTGGCTTTAACGGCGTAGCACACCAGGTGCGGGTGATCCCGAAGAGCGTCATCATAGGCCCGGTAATGTCGCTCAAGCGTGGCGCGCGAATACACGTAGGCCGGTGTGCCAAAACGATCGGCAATGGCAGAGACAGGGATATCCTCGGCGTACAGCTCGCCGTCGCGGTAGTTGAAATGATCCATGAGTTTCCTGATTCGTTTAACGGGGCCGGGAGGCCATGGCGCTAGTCGCGGGTTTCTTCGCGATCGGGCTGCTCCTGGGCCGAATCCGGCCCGGACGTTATCGAAGCGGCCTGACTGTCACGGTACAACGGACCTTTCTGACCGCAACCGCTCACAACCAGAGCCAGCATCAACGTCATGATCGACAGAGTCCACGCTCGCATATCGGCTACCTACCCCTGAGTTCACTATGGGCGCAGTATACCTGACACCCGCCCCGGGCCGCGAGGTCAGCGAGTCCTCGCGAGGTGGCGGTTCAGGGAATCTTCCAGCACAGACCGGTAATACAGG
The DNA here is from genome assembly GCF_001266795.1 of Marinobacter sp. CP1. Taxonomy (NCBI): domain Bacteria; kingdom Pseudomonadati; phylum Pseudomonadota; class Gammaproteobacteria; order Pseudomonadales; family Marinobacteraceae; genus Marinobacter; species Marinobacter sp. CP1. Next base: position 2,672,752 of record NZ_CP011929.1, on the reverse strand, counting down.
TATTGGCTGGTCTGGATATCCTGCTGATACACCCGGGGGTCGAGGTCGTGGGGCAGGTGGATATCGGTCAGGTACACCGGGTAGACCTCATCGCTATGTCGGAGGGAGCGGATGTAGTGGGCCACTGCCGGAATCAACTGGTCGCCGTACTCCTGGACGCTGAATTCCTGGTCACCACAGAAAATGTCGAAGCGCAGGCGACTGTCGCCCTCGTGGATGCCCACGGCCTGCACCTCAAATCCGGGCAGAGGCACTCCCGAATCCGACTCCGGCCGGTACTCGGCCCGCCAGGCCCCGTCCCGCCGGACAATTTCGTAGCACTGGACGCCGGCCACAACGCCGGCGGAATCGGTATGGCGCAGCAATCGCCGCTCGATCAGGTTATCCAGGAAACGCAGTACCGGCACCAGCAAATGCCGTCGACTGGTCACCGCCTGTTCCCAGCTGAACACAGAACCCAGTTCGTCAACGACCCAGAGCCGGGCCTGATCGCCGAGAATACGATAAAACACCTGGATGTTGTCCGGTTCGCTGGCCAGGCAAACCGCCCGCAAGGCCGGCTCGTCCTGCAACGCGTAACGATCGAACACCACCGGCAGGTACCGCTCCTGGGGCAGCGCCAGATGCTCCATCAGCGCCTCAAAGCTGTCGAGTGCCACAAACCCCGGTTCCAGGCCGTTGAACTGGAGCAGGAAGTAGCGACGATCCATTTCAATCACATAGCGCAGCGGATGCGGGCCGGTACCTCCGGCAAAAAAGGGCCGGAGGACATCGGCAAACAGCTCCTGAACCCGGCGGGCAATGGCAGAGCCATGACCACGGTTGTGGCAGTGCACCTGAACGGCCGGCAATTCGTCGGGATTGGCTGCCACCGAGGCGAGAACATTCTTCAGGCACTGGATCAGTGTATCGCCCGCTGCGTAATGCTGGAGACTGACTTCATGCCAGCTGTTGAAGGTAATCTGGTCGATGCTGATGACCAGATTCTCCCGCCCGCCGCTAAAGCCCAGGGAATCGTGCCGGGAACTGAGCTTGTGAAGGCCCTTTTCCGTGAGGTGGGCCTGAGGGTCAATGCCGACGTTCACCAACAGCAGATTCCTCAATGGCCGGACGCCCCGGGACAACGCTTCCCGTTCCGCCGGGGCAATCGGAAATGGCAGGAACGCAGACAGGGCATCAAGCATTTCACGCAACTCGCTGACGGACGCAATACTGTTGCCCGACCGCACATTCAGCCGAGTCGAGCGGGTCAGCAGACCGTTGCAATAGCACCAGACCATCAGTTCCGCCAGATTGCCAGAGCGACGGATAACCGGCTGCCAGAAAGCGTCTGCCGGGTCTTCGAGGTCCCGGTAAAGCAGCCAGCCGTCGGCGTCGCCGCCCTGCTCCGACTGATGATGAAATGCCAGGTTTTCCTCCGCCAGCGACGGGGCCAGCCCGGGATTGATCTGCTCGATCTTGCCCGCCTTGCGCTGAAACGCGGCATAAAGCTTGCGGCCGAGGAGATTGATATCGTTGGCGCTGATGGCGGCGCGTTGGCCATGCTCCCTGGCCATTTTCGACAGCAGGCGGTAACCGTGGGTCAATTCGTTGACGATGGTGCGACGCAGGGTGGTGACATCCTCTGCCCGCCAGCGTTGACGATCATCCAGCTCCGCCAGCGTGTTTTCACTCCAGCCCCAACCTGTCACCAGCTGGCGCAGCAGGCGGGCACGCCACTGCTCACCGGAGACCTCGGACCGTGTCAGTGGCAAACCGGCTTTCAGATACAGGCTCCGGCGAATCAGGTCCAGCCTCGACGCCACTTCCGGCCCGGTCAGCCAGCCCTCCAGCCGATTGTAGAGCATGACGTAAGGGTCCAGACGGTCGGCATCGGTTTCGCCGCGGAAAACGGCCCGCTTGAACTGGCTGGACAACAGAGCCTCACCGGTGGTCCGCGCATAACATTCGATCAGAAGGAGTTTCAGAATCGACTTCCAGGGCGCATCAATCCCCTTGTACAACTGCCAGACGCCCGCACCAAGGAATTCTTCCTCCGGAATCGCCGGCACCGGGCCAAAATCGATATAGTCCTCGGCGCGCACAAACCGGTAATCTACCAGCCTGCGCATGCAGTCATCGTAGGTTTCCTCCCGCTCCGCAGGAATCAGCCACCACATGGGCCAGGCACCGGCCAGATGGATGCTGGTCCGGTAGAACTCGTCCAGCAGCAGGAAATGCTGGGCGCTGCCACAGTTCTCGCCGGTCACCTCTACCCGTTGCCGACCGGCACGCCAATCCGAAGCACAGAAGACGAATACGTGCAGTTCGACACCGAAAGATTCCGCCCAGCGGGCCAGCTTCGCGGCTTTGCGCTCAAGACAGCGGATACCCCGCTCGGGCAGGTCACTGCGGTGACAGAGCCAGACATCGAGGTCACTGGCCACGGAATGGCCAAGGGTTCCCGGGCTGCCCATCAGGAACATGGCGTCCAGATCCGGTTTGCGCTTGCCTTCATCCTTCAGCGAAAAAGTCCGGGCCAGTCGACGAGCGGCATTGATGGTGGCCGGTGACGGCTGATAGTTGCTCAGGCCATAGGGGCAATCGCTGTCCAGGTAACCGGGCAGGGCCGGATGATTGAGATGAAAAACCAGTGGCAGAATCTCCAGCACCATTTGCTGGCGATAGGACAGGGCCGAGTGGGCACGATTCCAGCGCTGCTGATTGACCAGCAGAAACCGGTCCCTCAGGCGACGGAGGGTCTTGCGATCTATTCCCTCCTCAAAGTCGAGGGAAATCGGGGCAACGTGGGCGGTCAAGGCGGCTCCGCAGAGAGGTTCTTTTCAGCATCAGTATGAGTATGATGTCGGCATCGTGGCAAAACCTTTAAAAAAATAAAAGCTGCAGGACACGCGAGGCTTACCCGCTGTGAAAGAATTCATCATTCGCCGCTACCGTTCGGACCAGTCCGCGACCTCCGGGCGCCAGACCGTTTTACGCATCGACGATGAAGGAAAAGTACTGTTCGCTGACCACCAGGCCGAGGCAGTGCTCGGTTATGAGAGTAGTGAACTGGAAGGCCAACCGGTGCACCGGATCCTGGCATCTCGCCAGGATGATCCTTTTGCACCGGCAAACCGCCACCGGATCGAGCGTGGCCAGAACGTCCTGGTGACCTTCCGGCACAAGGAAGGTTTCTTCTACACCGCCTGCCTGAGCCTGCGACTCGACGTTCGGGATTCCGACAAGGCGGCGAGTGCCACGATTGCCCTGTGCGACAGCTCAAGCAGGGATTCCCGCCTGTTGCGAGCAGCGGAGAGCATTGCCGGTTTCGGGATCTGGGAACTGGACACCCGCACGAATGAAATGACCTGGACCGAGGGAATGTTCCAGCTTCTTGAGCTGAGACCGGGCGCCGAAATCACGCCCGAACAGGCGCTTTTCTACTGCCAGACCGGCCAGGCCAGGGTCCGGGCCATGTTCCGCCGTTGCCTCCGAACCGGAGACGCATTCTCCCTCAACCTCGATATCGTTACCTCGCAACAGAACCATCGGCGGGTGACGCTCAGTTGTCGGGCTCTGAAACAGGGCGGCCGGATTACCGGGCTCGGCGGCACCCTGGTAGACCGGACCGCCGATATGAAACTCGACAGGGCTCGCCAGCACGCAAACACCATGCTCGCAGCGGTCACCAGCGCCACCTCCGATCTGGTTGTGGCGGTCGATCTCTCGTTCAACCTGCTCCACTTCAATGACGCCTGGGCCAGACAGTTTGCCGAAACCTTTGGCGGGCGCCCGGAGGCAGGCGACAACCTGAGCGACTTGCTTCAGGAGTTCCCGAACGAACGCAGGCTGATGGAACGGCTCTGGCACCGGGCCTTCGAACGTGACAACTTCGTGGTCGAGATGCCCATGGCCCAGCAGTCGCGCCAGCTACCAGTGCATGAATTCCATTACCAGCGCCTGACCAACGACCAGGGCGAAATCACCGGCGCGGTGCACGTGGCCCGTCGCATTGAGCCCAGGCTGAATCACGCCTCCAGTGAGGAATACCGGATACGTCACGATCCGGTTACCGGCCTGATGAACAGAAAGGCATTCATCGCTCGAGTATTAAGAACCCTGGAGCAGAAAACCCATCGGGAATCCTGCGACAGCCTGCTCTACCTGGATCTGGATGAATTCGAACGCTTTAACGATCTTGCTGGCAGCGGCACCTGTGATCGCTACCTCAGGGAGCTGGCCGGCAACCTCGGCGTGCGCGTCCGGCAGCGTGACGCCCTCGCCCGCCTCGCTGGCGACACCTTCGCCCTTCTGATCGAGAACTGCCCGGAAGCGCGGGCCCGCAAGATTGCCCAGGAAACCCTTGATTTGATCGGCGACTTTGTCTTCGACTGGCAGGGCCACAGCCTCCAGACCACCGCATCGGGCGGCCTGTTGATCCTGGACAGCGACGTCCCCGCGGATCCGGAGCAGCTTCTGGGCCAGGCTGCGGACCTGTGCCACACCGCCAAAACCTCCGGACGCAACCGGGTTCACGCGGCCAGGGCCATTGCCAACCAGACGGACGATTCAGTGGCCAGCAAACGGGTCGAGCAGATCCGCGACGCGCTGGACAAACAGTCGCTGATTCTGGAATACCAGGCCATGAGGCCGGTGGCCAGCCCCACCTGGGGCGATCACATCGAAATCCTCTGTCGGATTCCAACAACGTTGGATGATGAGACGACACTCCTGCCCGACGATTTCCTGCCCATTGCGGAACGGTTTGACCTGGCAAAGCGCCTGGATCGCCAGGTGATCCGGCAAACCCTGGAATGGCTCGGTAACCAGCCCTTGCTGGAACCCCGATTGAAGTACTGTGGATTTAACCTGTCACTGGCAACTGTGCTGGATGACACCTTCGCCGACTTCATGGCCGATGCCCTGAACCAATCCCCGTTTGCCCCGGACTGTTTCTGCCTGGAAATCCGTGAGGCCCACGCTACCCAGTATCCCGACGACGTGGCCGTGCTGTGCGACGCCCTGCATCGGGCAGGCTTCCGTGTCGCCCTGGACGGTGCCGGCGCATCGGTGGAAAGCTACAGCCTGGCGGCGAGACTACCCGTGGATATCATCAAACTGGACCGGAGAATGGTTCAGCAACTGGAGGAGGACCCGGTGCAACAGGTGATGCTGGAGGCACTGCACCGGATTGCCGAGGCCGCCGGCAAAGTGACGGTGGCCACGTTTATCGAAAGCGACGATGCCCTTCGCAAGGTCCGGACTCTGGGCATTCATTACGGACAGGGCTACCGGCTATGCCGACCTGAGCCACTGGACGAGCTTACGCCGGCCGCGGTGGACCTCGCTACGGGGCGAATTGGCGGTTAACCGTCTCGCCCCGCTGAGTGCGCCGGCTCAGCCCAGCTGGTTGCGGGCCCGACCGACCGCCGCACGCACCTGATCCGGCGCCGTGCCGCCGAGATGATCACGGGCCTGGACCGAACCTTCCAGGGTCAGCACATCGAAAACATCGGGGCCGATATGATCGGAGAACTGCTGCAGCTCTTCGAGGGTCATATCAGACAGGTCACGACCTTCAGCCACACCGAACGCCACGGACTTGCCCACGATCTCGTGGGCGTCCCGGAAAGGCACGCCTTTCTTGACCAGGTAATCCGCCAGATCGGTAGCGGTCGAGAAACCGCGCTTGGCTGCCACTCTCATGTTATCGGCCTTGGAGCGAATGGCCGGAATCATATCGGCATAGGCCTTCAGACAGCCCTTGATGGTATCGACCGTGTCGAACAGTGGTTCCTTGTCTTCCTGGTTGTCCTTGTTGTAGGCCAGCGGCTGGCTTTTCATCAGGGTCAGCAGGCTGATCAGGTGGCCATTGACACGACCGGTCTTGCCCCGGACCAGTTCCGGCACGTCGGGGTTCTTTTTCTGGGGCATGATGGACGAGCCGGTGCAGAATCGGTCCGGCAGATCAATGAAGTCGAACTGGGCGGAGGTCCAGAGCACAAGCTCCTCGCTGAACCTGGAAAGATGCGTCATCAGCAGTGCCGCAAAGCTGCAGAACTCAATGGCAAAGTCCCGGTCGCTGACAGAGTCCAGGCTGTTCTCGGTGGGCCGGTCAAAACCCAGCAGTCGGGCGGTCATTGCCCGATCAATGGGATAGGTAGTGCCTGCCAGGGCCGCTGCGCCCAGGGGCATTACGTTCACCCGCTTGCGGCAATCCTGCAGACGCTCGGCATCCCGAACCAGCATCTCGTACCAGGCCAGCAAGTGGTGCCCGAAGGTCACCGGCTGGGCAGTCTGCAGATGGGTGAAGCCGGGCATGATGGTGTCCGCCTCGCGCTCGGCGAGATCCAGCAGGCCAGATTTCAGGCGATTCAGTTCCTCGGCAATCACGTCGATCTCGTCCCGCAGGTACAGACGGATATCGGTGGCTACCTGATCGTTGCGGCTTCGGCCGGTGTGCAGCTTCTTGCCCGTAATACCGATACGGTCGGTGAGGCGTGCTTCAATGTTCATGTGCACGTCTTCAAGGCTGACCGACCACTGGAAGTTGCCGGCCTCGATGTCTGCCTTGACGCCTTTCAGGCCCTCAATGATCTGGTCCCGCTCGTCGGCGGTAAGCACGCCAACCTCGGCCAGCATGGTGGCATGGGCAATGGAACCGGTGATGTCGTGATGGTACAGGCGCTGGTCAAATCCCACAGATGCAGTAAATTTTTCAACAAAGGCATCGGTGGGTTCACTGAAGCGCCCGCCCCAGGGTTTTTCAGAGCTTGTGGTCTGGTCAGACTTTTTCTGATCCGTCATGGTCTATCTTTCCTGCTGACAGCCCGGCATCATCTGGCGGGAGCTGGGTACATTGAACGTGGCGGGAGTATACCATTCTGACCCGGGTAAAGGAGACACCCCGTAACGGGGACAAAGGTGTGACAGAGAGCGAGTTCTTCGTTCCGGACCTGTGCCGGGTACGGGCCGTGTTCCTGTTGCTGGTCACCAGTGAACTGCTGGTTCTGGTGCTCGCCATCGTGCAGGCGGAGCGGGGCTGGATCGACTGGAATTACTTCGGGCTGTTGTCGCTGTTCGTGCAGTGGACCACCCTCACCAGTGCCGCCCTGATCTGCCTTTTGCGCACCCGGCTTGCACGGATGTCCGTCTCCGGTGCGACAACCACCATCGTCGCCATTGTGCTGCTGGATGTGCTCGCCTTCAGCCTGTTTGCAGACAGCGTCCTGCACCCCCAGGACGGCGTGGCTGTCTGGCAGGGCGTGGCCAAGAAGATGCTGCTGGCGTTGCTGATCGTGCTCATGGTGCTGCGCTATTTTTACCTGCAGCACCAGTGGCAACAGCAGCGTGAAGCGGAAATGCAGGCGCATCTGGCATCACTGCAGGCCCGCATTCAGCCACACTTCCTGTTCAACAGCATGAACACCATTGCCAGCCTGATTGCCATCAATCCGGAACGGGCCGAAGAAGCCGTTCTGGATCTTTCGGAACTGTTTCGCGCCAGCCTTCGCACCGGCGACCAGCTGATTCCGCTATCGAGGGAACTGGCTTTGTGCCAGCGTTACCTGGCCATCGAAGCACTGCGCCTGGGCGACCGCCTGAAACTGGAATGGCAGATTGAAGAAGGCCTGGAGCACCAGGCCATTCCCCCGCTCACACTGCAGCCATTGGTGGAAAACGCCATCTACCATGGTATCCAGCCGCGCCCGGACGGTGGCACCGTCAGGATTGAAGCCCAGGCCAAAGGCGAATTTGTCTACCTGCTGGTACAGAATCCAAAGCCGGACCAGAATAAGCAGCAACATGACGGCAACCGAATGGCGCTGGCCAACATTCAGTCACGGCTACGGGCGCTTTTCGGTGAGCCGGCGGTGCTCAAACACAGCCACCAGCACGATGTGTACACGGTTACCCTGCGACTGCCGCGACGGAAGGCCGGCGAGCAGAGAGCCCGAAAACAATAAACCCCTGACCAACGGAACCGAGACAAGACATGACTGATACCCGCAGCGTCCTGATCGCCGATGACGAACCCCTGGCCCGGGAACGCATCCGCCGGTTGGTGGAGGCGGTTCCGGGGTATCGGGTCTGTGGCGAAGCTGCAGACGGCGACAGTTGCTTGAAACAGGTGGCGGAACTGGAGCCAGACATACTGTTGCTGGATATCCGGATGCCGGGCATGGACGGCATGGAGGCCGCCAGCAGACTTAGCCAGCTGGCCAATCCACCGGCGCTGATCTTCTGCACGGCCTACGACCACTACGCTATCCAGGCATTCGACGTGCAGGCCATCGCCTACCTGCTCAAACCGGTTCGCAAAGAGGCCTTGGCGGAGGCCCTGGCCCGGGCCGGCAGGGTCAACCGGGTACAGTTGCAGGCACTCAACGGCCAGGCTGCCCACAGCCAGGAACAGTTGGCGGTGCGCACGCACCGCGGCACCGAGCTGATCGATCTGTCGGAAATCCTCTACTGCGAGGCAGATCAAAAATACGTCACCATCCATCACGCCCGGGGCGAAACCGTGTGTGACTACACGCTGAAGGAACTGGAAAACAGCTACCCGAGCACCCTGCTCAGGATCCACCGGAACACCCTGGTGGGGGTTCGCTTTATCCAGGCACTGAGACGGACGCCGGATGGCCACAATCTGGTCGCCCTGAGGGAAGGCCGGGGCGAACTGCCGGTCAGTCGCCGCCATGCCAGCAATGTCCGCCAGTGGCTTCAGGAACATCAGCCGGGCTGAATCAGCAGCGCGCCTGAGGCGGGAGCTGCGGGACTTTTCTGCCGCTACAAGGTAACCTTGGCGGACATTTTTCCGAACCGACAGTGAGTGTCATGTCCAAACGTACCCTTCGCATTGCAACCCGCAGCAGCGCCCTTGCGCTGTGGCAGGCGGAATTCATTAAGGCCGAGCTGGAAAGGCTGCACGACAACATCACCGTGGAACTGGTCAAGATAAAGACCCAGGGTGACAAGATCCTGGACGTGCCTCTGGCCAAAATCGGCGGCAAGGGCCTGTTCGTCAAGGAACTGGAAGAAGCCATGCTGGACGGCCGCGCAGACCTGGCCGTCCACTCCATGAAAGACGTGCCCATGGAATTCCCGGAAGGACTGGGGCTGGTGGCGATCTGCGAGCGGGAAGACCCGACCGATGCCTTCGTAAGCAACCACTATGACAACGTTGACGCCCTGCCCCACGGCGCCGTGGTTGGCACTGCGAGCCTGCGCCGGGAGGCCCAGCTGCGGGCCTACCGCCCGGACCTGGAAATTCGCGTGCTGCGGGGCAACGTCAACACCCGGCTGGCCAAGCTGGATGCCGGCGAATACGAAGCGATTGTACTGGCCAGCTCCGGGCTCAAGCGCCTGGGCTTTCACGAGCGCATCCGCTACTGCCTGCCCGACACGTTGTCGCTGCCGGCGGTCGGCCAGGGCGCCCTGGGCATTGAATGCCGGGTCGATGACCAGGATCTGCTAGCCATGCTTGAACCCCTGAAGCACAAAGACACCTGGGATCGCGTCACTGCCGAAAGGGCTCTGAACCGTCGACTGGAGGGTGGTTGTCAGGTGCCAATCGCGGCGTACGCGCTTCTTGAAGACGACGATACAATCTGGCTGCGGGGCCTGGTGGGCGCAGTTGATGGCACCCAGATTTTCCGGGTCGAAGGCCGCGCGCCACGGGCCGAAGGCGAACGTCTGGGCCGGGAACTGGCCGAGGATCTGCTGGCTCTCGGAGCCGACAAGGTGCTGGCTGAAATCTATGGCCACACACCAACCTGATCCCGACCTGAACGGCCGGCGGATTCTGATCTGCCGGCCCGAACCCGAGGCATCGCGCCTGGCCAGCCGGTTTCGTGCAGCCGGTGCCGATGTACATATCCTGCCACTGATTGACCGGGAACCTCTGCCGGAAACGCCCGAGCGCCGCACACTCATTCTGAGCCTTGATGAATTTTCCCATGTGATCGCGGTCAGCCCGTTTGCCGCCCGACTGCTGCTGGAAGAGGTGGACACCTGGTGGCCCCAGGTTCCCATGGGCATCCGCTGGTATGGCGTTGGTGCCGGCACCGCATCCGTGCTTGCGGAACACGGTCTCAGCCCGCGGCGGCCGCCCGAGGGCTGGACCAGCGAGGCACTGCTGGCATTGCCGTCACTGCAAAACCTCCAGCATGAGCGGGTTCTGCTCGCTCGCGGGGAAACCGGACGCGAACTGATCCGCGAAACCCTTGAAGCCAGGGGCGCCCGCGTAACCCTGCTGCCCCTGTACCGCCGCTTTCGCCCTGACCACACGCCGGAGCGGATCCGGGCCACCCTCGATACCTTTGCTCCGGAGGCCATCGTCGCCCTGTCGGGCGAAACCTTGAACAATCTCATCGCACTATGTGCGAATAGCGGCCATAATCTATACGATAGGTTATTGATTGTTCCCGCAGATCGGGTTGCCGAACAGGCCCGGGCAGCGGGATTCCGAAATCCGTGTATACCAGGAAGCCTTGCCGATAACGACATCGTGGCCACGGTTGCAGCGCAACTTGCCGGCCGGGACGGTGGCTCCGGAAAAGCCAAGTAAGGACGCCCGTGACAGAGACAACGAATCAACTGCCCGCAACCGTTTCCAAGGAACCACCAGCCCGCCAGCGACTTTGGCCAATATGGCTTGTTGCCATCATTGCGCTGATTATCGCTGTCGCCCTGGCCTTCTGGAGCTGGCAACAGTGGAACAACCACCAGGCCGTGATGCAGACAATCGAGAGCCTGCAACAGGACACCGCCCAGCTTGAAGATCGCTATGGTGACCGCGGCAGCCAGCAGAGCCAGCGCCTGCAGTCCCTGGAAGAGAAACTGGCAAGCCAGCGGGAGCTGATCGCCACCCAGCAGCGCCAGATCGACCACAATGCCCGTGAACTGCTGGAAGCTGGAAACCGCACACGCACGGACTGGCTGCTGGCCGAGGCGGAATACCTTCTGCGCATTGCCAATCAGCGGTTGATGATCGAAAAAGACATCCGCGGAGCCATGTCGGCCCTGGAAGCGGCAGACGAAGTGCTGACTGAATCCGACGACATCGGTGTCTACCCGGTTCGCCAGCAACTGGCTCGCGAAATCCTCGCACTCAAGGGCCTGACCGGCGTTGACCGCACCGGACTCTACCTGACACTGGAAGCGGCCATCAACAGCATTCACCAGCTTACCGACCAGGCCCTGATCAGTGAGAACGCGCCCGGCTTTGTGGTCAGCGCTGCAGAAGGAGAAAGCGCTGGAACCGGCGAAGAACCCGGCGCTGTGGTACAGGCCTGGAACAAGGTGAAAGCAACACTGATGCAGGTGGTGGTTGTGCGCCGCATGGACGAACCGGTCAAGCCGCTGCTCTCTCCCGACCAGAGCGCCTATGCCCGACTGAACCTCCAACTGATGCTGGAAGAGGCAGAGATGGCGGTATTGCGGGGCAACCAGCCGCTGTATGAGCGCGCCCTTACCAAGGCCCGAACCACCATTGACGACTGGTACAACGCAAGCAATCCCCGGGTCACCGCCCTGAGTGACACCCTGGCTGAGCTGGCCGGCAAGAACGTGGACCCGGAGCTGCCGGATATCAGTCAGTCCCTGGACCTGCTCAAGGAGCGGCTGGCCGGACGCCTAAATGCCAACAATGATAATGGCGAGGACAACGCCGACGGCGGTAATGGAGGCGATGATTCATGATTCGCCTGTTACTGATCGTTCTGCTGGCGCTGCTGATTGGCACCGGCCTTTCCCTCGGATTGCAATATGATCTGGGCTACATCCGGATCAGCCTTGGCCATTACCTGATCGAAACCAACTTCTGGGTGGGGCTGGGCCTGATCGTGGCCCTGATCGTGCTGACTGTCCTGACCATCAACCTTATCCGCCGACTCAGAACCAGCACCGGCCTGGTGGCGGGCTGGATTGCCCGCGGCAATGAACGCCGGGCCCGACGCCGGACCACCCAGGGTTTGCTGGCGCTGGCCGAAGGCAACTGGCCCAGGGCCCGCAAACTGCTGACATCCTCCGCCAGCCATGCCGACACGCCCCTGATCAATTATCTTGCCGCCGCCCAAGCATCGTTCGAAACCGGTGATCACGAGGCCGTGGATGATCTGCTGCGCAAGGCCTTCGACAGCACCCCCGGTTCTGACATGGCCGTCGGTATTACCCAGGCCCAGCTGCAACTGGCAGGCAACCGCCTTGAACAGGCCCTGGCCACGCTGGTTCGCCTTCGCAAACAGTCGCCCCATCACCCCTTTGTGCTGAAACTGCTCAAAAACACCTATCTGCGCCTGGAAGACTGGCGCGAACTGTCCAGGTTATTGCCTGAACTTCGCAAACGCAGCGTGCTCTCGGAAGCGGAACTCAATGATCTGGAACGCCAGGTCTGGCATAACCTGCTGGAGCGTGCCGCGGAAGATTGCCGGCGCCAGCAGAAACAGGATCCCGATGCATCCCTGGAACCGCTGACCAGGCTCTGGGACGAATTGCCGGGCTTCCTGCGTCGCGACGAATACACCATAAGGGACTACGCCCGCCTGCTTGCCAGCCTTGGCGACGAGGTACAGACCGAAACCCTGTTGCGCAAGGTGCTGCGCAACCACTGGAGCGATGAGCTGATCAATCTGTACGGGCGGGTGAAGGGCCAGAAACCGGATGAACAGTTGTTACTGGCCGAACAATGGCTGAAAGACCGGCCCAACAACCCCGAGCTTCTGCTGGCCCTGGGCCGGCTGAGCCTTCGCAACGAACTCTGGGGCAAGGCCCGTGAATATTTCGAGACCAGCCTGCGGCTGAAGCGGAGCCGGGAGGCACTGGCAGAGCTAAGCCGCCTGAATGCCCACATGGGCGAGGAAGAAGCCAGCGTCAAATTGCTGATGCAGGGGCTGGCCAAGGATAACGGGCTGCCGGAACTGCCAATGCCGAGGGCTTAGCGCCAAGGTGTAATGAAAAAGGGCCAGATGAACGTCTCATCTGGCCCTTTTTTTATTCTACTACACAGGCTGCTTCACGAACGGGGGGCGTACTCCAGCACGTCAGAAAAGAACGCCTCTTCGGGCAGGCCCGCATCTACCAGAGCATCCATCAGTGTGTACACCATGGTGGGCGAACCGCTGGCATGGACCTCCACATTCTTCCAGTCCATACCGGATGCAAGCACCGCGCGAACCAGCTGGTCGTGATGGCCAGCCCAGTCATTATCCTCGTCATCTCCCACCACCGGCAGGAACGTGAAGCGGGGCCACTCGTCCTGCCACTGCTGTGCCAGGGCGCGAAGATACATGTCCTCGTGTCGACGAACTCCCCAGTACAGCTTGACCGGTTGGTCGTAGGACGTTTCCCGGAGGTAATCCACCAGGCTCTTCATCTGGGCAAAGCCGGTGCCGGCAGCCACCAGCAACAGCGGCCTGGTCGGCACTGACGCCAGGCAGGCTTTGCCATGGGGCAGCTCCACGGTTACCTCGCCACCGGACGTCAGGGCATCAATCACCTTCTGCGCGGACACCCACTCGGGGGTCGCCTGGATATGCAGCTCGATATTCTGGTCCGATGGACTGCTGGCGATGGAAAAGTAACAGGGGTCAGCATCAGGCAGATTGACCGACAGATATTGCCCGGCATGAAACGACAGCTCCCGACGCCGCGGAAGCTGTAGCTCAACGCGATAGACATCGTGACTGATCGACCTTACGTCCACGACTTTTGCCTGAAACTTGCCAGGCTGATTGTTTCCAGCTGCCATAACGGCGGATATCTCCAGTTCCAGATCCGTGAGCGCGATGCTACGGCACATCATCAAGCGCTCACCGATCTTTATAGTCTGTTGGTTTCGGGTATTAAGCGCGGCGCCCTTCAGTAACCGGGCCTCGCAGATTTCACATACCCCGTTGCGACAGGCTGCCGGCACAGCTACGCCAGCCCGCGCGGCAGCGCCGAGCAAGTCTGCCTCCGACGCCGCAATGAAGGCGATACCAGAGGGCCAAAGCCGCACCGCCCGATGTTCACTGCCCATATCAGTCGGGGCGCGATGCCGGACTTTCAATACCCAGGGTATCCCACAGCTTGTCGACGCGTTTTTTCACATCTTCGGTCATGGCGATCGGCTCACCCCACTCCCGGGTGGTCTCACCCGGCCACTTGTTGGTGGCATCCATCCCCATTTTGGAACCCAGGCCGGATACCGGCGAGGCAAAGTCCAGGTAATCGATGGGCGTATTCTCCACCAGCGTGGTATCCCGGGTTGGATCCATCCGGGTAGTGATCGCCCAGATCACGTCTTCCCAGTTACGGGCATTCACGTCGTCATCCGTGACAATCACAAATTTGGTGTACATGAACTGCCGAAGAAACGACCATACCCCCATCATCACCCGTTTGGCATGGCCGGGGTACTGTTTCTTCATGGTCACCACTGCAAGGCGATAGGAACAGCCTTCCGGTGGCAGGTAAAAATCCACGATCTCCGGGAACTGCTTCTGCAGAATCGGAATAAAGACCTCGTTCAGGGCCACCCCGAGAATCGCCGGCTCATCAGGCGGGCGACCGGTATAGGTACTGTGATAGATCGGATCCCGGCGATGAGTGACCCGTTCTACGGTGAATACCGGGAAGTGGTCCACTTCGTTGTAGTAACCGGTGTGATCACCGAACGGTCCTTCCGGCGCCATGTCATCCGGGTAGATGAAACCTTCCAGCACGATTTCGGCGCTTGCCGGCACCTGCAGATCGCTCAGCCCCGCCTTGACCAGCTCGGTCCGGCTGCCGCGAAGCAGCCCGGCAAAGGCGTATTCCGACAGCGTATCCGGCACCGGCGTCACCGCCCCCAGAATGGTCGCCGGATCGGCACCGAGGGCTACGGCCACCGGATAGGGTTGGCCGGGATTGCTCTTCTGGAACTCCTGGAAATCCAGGGCACCACCGCGATGACTCAGCCAGCGCATGATCAGACGGTTGCGACCGATGACCTGCTGCCGGTAGATGCCCAGGTTCTGGCGTTCTTTATGGGGCCCACGGGTAATCACCAGTGGCCAGGTCACCAGCGGCCCGGCATCGCCAGGCCAGCAATGCTGCACCGGAATCTGATACAGGTCCACCTGATCCTTTTCGATCACGACATCCTGGCAGGGCGCGGAACGCAGTACCTTGGGGCTCATGCGCATCACCTGCCGGAACAGCGGCAGTTTTTCGATGGCATCGCGGAAACCCTTGGGGGGATCCGGTTCCTTGAGAAACGCGAGGAGCTTACCGATGTCCCGAAGCGCCGTGACGTTATCCTGCCCCATGCCCAACGCTACCCGCTTCGGTGTCCCGAACAGGTTGGCCAGCACCGGCATGTCATAGCCCTTGGGGTTTTCAAACAACAACGCAGGACCACCTGCCCGCAATGTACGGTCGCAGATTTCGGTCATTTCCAGATGGGGGTCGACTTCAACGCTGATGCGTTTCAGCTCACCCAGCTTCTCCAGCTGGTCAATGAAGTCTCGCAGGTCGTTGTATTTCATCGGTTACTCCGTTCAGATATGCCAGTACTACGGAGATCGGTGGTCGCTGGACTGCTTTAAAGCAGTTGGAACAAACTGCGCGCACGTGGCATGAACGGCGGAGCCGGGGAGAACCTCCCCGGACCGTGCATTGCCAGGGATGGCAATGCCGAGCCCCCAGGGATGGGTTCACGGCGTGTCCGGGGAGGTTCTCCCCGGCTCTGCCCGCCCCCAAAACCAGAGGCGCTAGTCCTAGCTTAGGGAGAGATCAACGACGCTTCATGGACTGGAAAAACTCGTCGTTGGTCTTGGTGTCCTTGAGCTTGTCCAGCAGGAACTCGATGGCGGCGGTATCGTCGTCCATAGAATGCAGGAGCTTGCGCAGGATCCAGACCCGCTGGATGTCGGCTTCACTCATCAGCAGATCCTCACGACGGGTGCCGGAGCTGCGGATATTGATCGCCGGATAGGTTCGCTTCTCGGCAATCTTGCGATCCAGATGGATCTCCATGTTGCCGGTGCCCTTGAACTCCTCGTAGATAACCTCGTCCATCTTGGAACCAGTGTTGACCAGCGCCGTGGCAAGGATGGTCAGGCTTCCACCTTCTTCCACGTTACGGGCGGCACCGAAGAAGCGCTTGGGTTTTTCCAGGGCATGGGCGTCAACACCACCGGTCAGGACCTTGCCGGAGGACGGGATCACCGTGTTGTAGGCACGAGCCAGACGGGTGATGGAATCCAGCAGGATGACCACGTCCTTCTTGTGCTCTACCAGACGCTTGGCCTTTTCAATCACCATTTCAGCAACCTGCACGTGGCGGGCCGGCGGCTCGTCAAACGTGGAGGCGATGACCTCGCCGCGCACGGTGCGCTGCATCTCGGTCACTTCCTCTGGCCGCTCGTCAATCAGCAGTACCATGACATGGCACTCTGGATTGTTGCGGGTGATGGACTGGGCGATGCTCTGCATCAGCAGTGTCTTACCGGCCTTGGGCGGGGAAACGATAAGCCCGCGCTGGCCTTTACCGATGGGCGCAACCAGGTCCAGGACCCGGGAGGAGAGATCCTCGGTACTGCCGTTACCGGCCTCGAGCATCAGGCGCTCGTCCGGGAACAGCGGCGTGAGGTTCTCGAAGAGAATCTTGTTTCGGGCGTTATCCGGCTTGTCGAAATTGATCTCGCTGACCTTCAACAAGGCAAAGTAGCGCTCACCATCTTTGGGCGGGCGAATCTTGCCTGCGACCGTGTCGCCCGTGCGCAGGTTAAACCGGCGGATCTGACTCGGAGAGACATAGATGTCGTCAGGCCCTGCCAGGTAGGAGGCGTCAGCGGAACGGAGGAAGCCGAAGCCGTCCTGCAGAATTTCCAGTACGCCGTCACCGTAGATGTCTTCGCCGCTTTTCGCATGCTTCTTCAGAATGGTGAAGATCACATCCTGTTTGCGCGAACGAGCCAGGTTATCGAGGCCCATCTCTTGCGCAATATCGAGCAATTCGGGCACGGATTTCTGCTTGAGTTCAGTAAGATTCATAGTTTGTTGGATTTTCAGGAATGGAAGTAAACGAGTATTGGAATGACAGGGGTGCCCCTGAACGTATTGATCGTAAAAAAACGCTGAACTTGGTGCTGGCCAGTTAGAGCAACCGGTGTAGATGGAGTCCGGAATTCAGGTACTGAAGCCAGAGAGTGGGAACAACCGTTCGCCGGGCAAGAGCGATCATCGGCCACCTGACTGGCGAATGTCAAGTGCACTGCACAAATTAACAGCAATTTCACGCCAAACCGGCCACAACCGGCCGCTGGCGCCTCCCCCTGATGGGTTACTCCCTTCCATTAAAAGCCCGTGATGGCGATACTGGCGTATAACAACTTTTCAACGATTATGGAGCCCATCCATGAGCAGTGTACCCAGTACCGAAATGAAACCCCTGAACGTTGCCCTGCTGACCGTCTCCGATACCCGTGGGCCTGAACAGGACACGTCCGGGCAATTTCTGGAGGACAGCGTGGTCGAAGCCGGCCACAACCTGGTCGCCCGCCGGATCCTGCCGGACGACGTCTATCTGGTGCGGGCCTTGTTGTCCGGCTGGATTGCCGATTCACAGGTGCACGCAGTGATCATTACCGGTGGCACCGGCCTGCTTGAACGAGATAGCACACCGGAGGCGGTAAGGCCTTTGCTCGACAAAACCATCGAAGGCTTTGGTGAGGAATTCCGCCGCCTGTCAGCCGCCGAAATCGGATCATCAACCGTGCAGTCACGGGCGATGGCGGGAATGGCAAACCACACGGTGATCTTCTGCCTGCCCGGCTCGACCGGCGCCTGCCGCACCGGCTGGGAAGGCATTCTCCTCAGTCAGCTGGACAGCCGTCACACACCATGCAATTTCTCGGGGCTGGTCTTGCGCAAACCCGAGAAGCCAATGTCGCGGCTCAACGAAGTCATTGGACAGCGCGCCAAGCGCTGAGGCAGAAGACATCCCGATCGGAGTTAAGACTTGATGGCCAAGCCAAACCTCACGCCCCTGGAAGATGCCCTGGACCACTTGTTGTCGGAAGCACCGGTGGTTGCGCAGATTGAAACCGTCGCACTGGCCGACTCCCTGGGCCGGGTACTTGCCGAAAACCACTATGTGCCGGCCGACGTGCCGCCGGCTGACAACAGTGCGGTGGACGGATACGCCCTGCGCAAACAGGATCTGCATGGAGACCGGCCAATACCGGTCTCGGCCCGGATTCCGGCCGGTGAAGCGCCGAAGCCCCTGGAACCCGGCACCGCTGCGCGCATCTTTACCGGCTCAGAGATTCCCGAGGGCGCCGACTCGGTGGTCATGCAGGAGCGGATTGAGGTGACGGAATCCGGCATTCTTGTACAGGCGGAAGTAGACGAAGGGCAGAATATTCGCCGCCGGGGGCAGGATCTCACCCGGGGCGATCTTGCTCTGGCAAAAGGTACACAGGTACGTCCCAATGAGATGGGACTACTGGCCTCCATGGGCGTTGCCCGGGTTGCCGTCCTGGCGCGGTTGAAAGTCGCCATTCTCTCCACGGGAGATGAGCTGGTAGACCCCGGCACGCCCCTCGGGCCGGGCCAGATCTACAACAGCAATCGCTTCACCCTGATGGGGCTGCTCACCGAAGCCGGTTGCGAGGTCGTTCTGTGCGAAACACTCAGGGACAAGCGCGAGGCGACCCGCGAAACACTGCAGCGTGCGGCCGAGGCCGCTGACCTGGTTATCACCAGCGGTGGCGTATCCGTGGGCGAAGAGGACCACGTGCGTGCAGTGCTGGAGGAGTCAGGCAGTCTGTCGCTCTGGAAGATGGCCATCAAGCCCGGGAAACCGGTGGCTTTTGGTGCCATCGGGGGGACCCCGGTGCTGGGACTGCCCGGCAACCCGGGGTCTGTGCTGGTCACTTTCCTGATGGTGGGCATGCCCTATATCCGGAAACGCCAGGGGCGCAACCCGAAACCTCTCTCGGGCGAGCGGATACCCGCAGACTTTACCATTGACTCGCCGTCGATACGCCGGGAGTTCGTCCGGGCCCGCAAGGAATCCCGGGGATCCGGGCCGGTGGTGGCCGCCTATCCCAACCAGAGCTCCGGCATCCTGAGCTCTACTTGTTGGGCTGACGGCCTGGCCGTGGTGCCTGAAAACAGCACCGTCAGCCCCGGCGACCTGCTAACCTACTACTCGTTTGCGGAACTGTTGAGCTGACCATGAGTGATAACACGATTACAGTGCGCTTCTTCGCCCGTCTGCGCGAAGACCTGAAAACCGACCAGCTGGCTATCGACGCCAGGCCCGGCCTCACAGCGGGCGATGTACTTGCAGAGCTGGCCAGCCAGGGCGGCCCCTGGGATCAGTTGCAGGGCGACCAGCCGGTTATGATTGCGATCAACCAGGCCATGGCGAAACCGGGCGCTGAGGTGAAAGCCGGCGACGAGCTTGCCTTTTTCCCGCCGGTCACCGGAGGTTGAGATGATTTCGGTCCAGTCTGACGATTTTGATGTGGCCGCTGAATACGCGGCGCTGCGTGACAGTGGCGCCGGCACCGGCGCCATTGCAACGTTTACCGGCCTGGTGCGGGACAGCGGTGACTTGCAGGGCGTTAACGGGCTTTACCTGGAACACTACCCCGGAATGACCGAACAGGTGATCCAGGGGCTCATTGATGACGCCTCGAAGCGCTGGGATGTGCGCAGGGCCCGGGTGATTCACCGGGTAGGCAGGCTGGCGCTGTGCGACCAGATTGTCTTCGTCGGTGTGTGCAGCGCCCACCGTGGAGACGCGTTCGCGGCCTGCGAGTTCATCATGGACGCCCTGAAGACATCCGCTCCGTTCTGGAAAAAGGAAATCACCTCAGATGGAGAGCACTGGGTGGAACAGAAAGAATCCGATCGGGCGCGCTCCGAGGACTGGAAGTAACTGGCCATAAAAAAACCGCCCGTGAGCCTGGGCTCAGGGGCGGTTTCTGGTGACCTGCCTGCAATCAGAGATTGCTGTCCAGGAAAGCCGCCAGCTGGGATTTGGAGAGTGCGCCGACTTTCGTGGCGTCCACGTTGCCGTTCTTGAACAGCATCAGGGTGGGGATACCGCGGATGTTGAACTTCGGCGGGGTCTGCTCGTTCTCGTCAATGTTGAGCTTGCAGACTTTCAGTTTGCCGTCGTATTCGTCGGCAATCTCTTCAAGCACCGGGGCAATCATCTTGCAGGGGCCGCACCACTCTGCCCAGTAGTCCACCAGAACGGGGACGTCGGACTGCAGTACATCCTGCTCAAAAGAAGCGTCGGTTACATTTACGATATTTCCGCTCATTACCTTTTCCTGATTCATGCACTACTGCTGCACATCGGCATGTCCCTTTCAGGGAATAACCTGCCGGGCACAGGTGCTGTTGACTGTCGCTGAAGGCTGTCCGGGTTATACGGACAACCTTTCACCCAAATCACGGTAAGACATACTTTACGCGATTGATCAGCCGGATGTGAAGCGGTAAGAACCGATCCAGGCCTGACCCTCGTCAAATGCGCGGTTTTCCGGTTACTGACAGGCCTGAGGGATTTCGCTTATAGTACCCCGCACGTTCATCTCAAAAGGATTCCGACCACGTGACGGCCGCATCCACCGCCGAAAACGCTGCCGCCTCATCCGAGGTACTCGCAGCCATCGACATGGGCTCGAACAGCTTCCACATGGTGGTTGCCCGACTAGTGCATGGGGAAATCCGGACCCTCGAGAAGATGGGAGAAAAGGTTCAGCTCGGCGCCGGACTGGACCAATACAACCGGCTCACTGAAGACGCCCAGGAGCGGGCCCTCGCCTGCCTGGGACGCTTCGCTCAACGGCTCAAGGGCATGCCGCCAGAGGCAGTGCAGATTGTCGGCACCAACGCGCTTCGCGTGGCCCGCAATGCCCATCAGTTCATGGCCCGGGCCGAAGAAGCGCTGGGCTATCCGGTAGAGATTATTGCCGGCCGCGAGGAAGCACGCCTGATCTATCTGGGGGTTTCCCATACCCTCTCCGACGATATCGGGCGTCGACTGGTTATTGATATTGGCGGTGGCAGCACCGAATTCATCATCGGCCAGCGGTTTGAACCCCAGGAGCTTGAAAGCCTGCACATGGGTTGCGTGTCGTTCCGTAACCGGTATTTCCCGGACGGCAAGATAACCAGGCGGCAGATGGACAAGGCAGTGACCCACGCAGAACAGGAACTGCTCAACATCCGCCAGCATTACCGCTCCGTGGGGTGGCAAAGTGCGGTGGGCTCATCCGGCTCGATCAAAGCCATTGCCAGCGTATTGGCGACCCTGAAGATCACCGACGGCACCATTACCCTCGCCGCCATGCAGGAACTTCGCAAGCGGCTGGTGGACATGGGTAAAACAGAAAAACTGGGAGATCTGGGCGTACGCTCGGACCGCCAGAGCATATTCCCGGCCGGATTTGCCATCCTGATGGGGGCATTCCAATCCCTTGGTATCAAGGACATGGCGTTCGCCGATGGTGCTCTGAGGGAAGGTCTGCTTTACGACATTGTCGGGCGAATCCAGCACGAGGATGTCCGTGAGCGAACCATTTCCGCGCTTCAGGAGCGTTACCACGTTGACCAGGCACATGGCGCTGCCGTTGAGGAAACGGCCGTGGCAGCATGGCGGCAGGTTGCCGACGCCTGGGCCCTGAACACCCCGGCAGATGAAGAAGTACTGCGCTGGGCCTGCCGACTGCATGAGATCGGCCTGACCATTTCCCATAGCCAGTACCATAAACACGGCGCCTATCTGTTGCGCTACTCGGATCTGCCCGGCTTCACCCAGCAGTTCCAGCGCGACCTGGCAACTCTCGTGCGCGGCCACCGGAGAAAATTCGCCTCGGCAATCTTCGAGGGCCTGGACCCGGAAGACATTGCCAGGCTGCGTTACCTCTGCGTGCTGGTGCGCCTGGCGGTTCTGATTCAACACCCACGCAACATGGAGCCGCCTCCGGCCTTCACCCTGACGGCACACAAGGACAAGTTGGTGCTGGAGTTTCCGTCAGGTTGGCTGGATGACAGGCCACTGACCCTGGCCGACCTGGAAAACGAACGGGACTATCTCGCCAAACAGGACTTTGTTCTGGAACTGAACGGCGGCTGAGCGCGCTCAGCCAGCCAACTCGGCCTCCAGGGACTCCACCTCTTCGCTAACTTCAAGCCACTGCGCCTCCACCTCTTCCAGGCGGGCGGTTGCGGTGGCCTGCTCCGCCAACAACTCTTTCAGACGGGTCTTGCCGCTGTCGTCGTAAAGGTCAGGGTCGGATAGCTGCTCTTCCAGAGCTGACAGCTTCTGCTGAAGCTGGTCCATTTCCTTTTCCAGCGCACTCTGTTTTTTACGGTAGGGGCTGAGTTTCTGGCGAAGAGCCGCCTCTGCCCGCTTGCGCGCCTTCCGATCTTCGGCACTCTCGCCCACCGCCTCAGCGGCCTCGGGCGCCCCCTCCTGGCCGACCGGCTCTCTCCTAGGTGCCTCGGTTTCGTCTTTCCGGCGGTCCGCCAGCCAACGCTCATAGTCTTCCAGATCGCCCTGGTACTCCGTTACCCGACCATCATTGACCAGCCAGAACTCGTCCACGGTGTTCCTGAGCAAGTGCCGGTCGTGAGAAACCACCACAATAGCGCCTTCAAAGTTCTGCAGCGCCATGGTCAGAGCCTGGCGCATTTCCAGATCCAGGTGGTTCGTGGGCTCGTCCAGCAGGAGCAGGTTGGGTCTCTGCCATGCGATCACGGCCAGCGCCACGCGGGCCTTTTCGCCACCGGAAAACGACCGGATGGCACTCAGGGCTTCATCGCCATGAAAATCAAAGCCACCAAGGAAATTCCGTATACTCTGCTCTGACGCCTTCGGGGAAAGCCGCTGAAGATGCAGGAAAGGGCTGGCATCCAGATCCAGGGACTCCAGCTGATGCTGGGCAAAGTAGCCGATGGCCAGATGCTCGCCACAGGTACGATCACCAGACATCAACGTGTCCTCACCCCGGAGTGCATCCATCAGGGTGGACTTGCCCGCACCATTGGGGCCCAGCAACCCGACCCTGCTGCCCGGCAACAGGGTCAGGTTAATGCCGTTCAGGATTGCGGTACTGCCGTGCCCGGCCTTGCCATTGCGTATCGACAACAGCGGATTGGAAACCTTCTCGGCCACCGGAAACTCGAAGCTGAACGGCGAATCGATATGGGCCGGGGCAATGCGCTCCATCCGCTCCAGAGCCTTGACGCGGCTCTGGGCCTGACGGGCCTTTGTGGCCTTGGCCTTGAACCGATCGATGAACCGCTGGATTTCGGCGATCCTGGCCTGCTGGCGTTCAAAACCGGCCTGCTGCTGGGCCAGACGCTCACTGCGCTGGCCCTCAAAGGCTGAGTAATTACCCGTATACAGTTCCAGGTTACGGCGATCGAAATGCACGACATGGGTAGCGACCCTATCCATGAAATCGCGGTCGTGGGAGATAAACAGCAGGGTACCGGGATAGCGCCGCAGCCAATTCTCGAGCCACAGACAGGCATCCAGATCC
Organism: Marinobacter sp. CP1; assembly: GCF_001266795.1. NCBI lineage: Bacteria > Pseudomonadati > Pseudomonadota > Gammaproteobacteria > Pseudomonadales > Marinobacteraceae > Marinobacter > Marinobacter sp. CP1. The sequence continues at coordinate 2,649,233 of NZ_CP011929.1, read as the reverse complement.
AGGTGGTTAGTGGGCTCGTCCAGAAGCAGCAGATCGGACGGTCGCATCAGGGCCTGGGCCAGGTTCAGGCGGATTCGCCAACCACCGGAAAACGCCGATACCGGCCGGTTCGCGTCCTCGTCCGAGAATCCCAGCCCGCGCAGCAAGGCCTCGGCCCGGCGGCCGGCGGACCAGGCCTCGTGCACATCCAGCTCGCCGTGTATGCGGGCAATGGCATGATCGTCACCTGCGGCCTCGGCCCTGGCAAGTTCACCTTCCAGGCGGCGCAAATCCAGGTCGCCATCTAGAACAAAATCCCTCGCGCTGCGCTCGGTGGCTTCGACCTCCTGCGCCATGTGGGCAATCCGGCACCCACCCGGCAGAGAGACCGCGCCCTGCTCTGGCGCCAACTGGCCCAGCAAGAGCTGGAAAAGACTGGACTTGCCGGCACCATTGGCACCGACGATCGCGACACGCTGGCCGGGTTGCACCGTCAGGCTGACGGATTCTAGCAACCAGACGCCGCCCCGTTGTAAACTGAGATCGGTTATCGTTAACATGCTTTCATTTTATCAACGTAAAGTGTTCAGGGAAGGCACAGCGCCTATGTCGGTCCGCTCGGCGACCACCCCGGATTTTTCGACACCGCCGCTGGAACTTCCGGCAGATCTGGAACCGGACAACCCGCTCTGGCGTTTTGCCCTGGCGTTCTGGAAACGTCCGGATGTCCAGAACAGCTGCCTGGCGCTTCAGAATCAGGGCTGGAGCGTAACGCGGATTCTCGGTGCGGCCTGGCTTGCACTCTCTGGCAGGGTCTTCGCCGGGGTCGAGGACGCTACGGTAACAGAGTGGCGCGACCGTGTAACCGTTGCCCTCCGGAGCGCGCGGAAATCGCTGCCCGGCAGCGCCGACAACTGTCAGAAGCTTCGCGCCGGCATCGCCGGCCTGGAGCTTGAAGCCGAACAGATTGAACTGGCCCTGAGCTGGCGAACGCTAATGACCATTAACCCGGAACACGCAGACATGCAGGGACGCGACGCACTGATCATCAACAATCTGTTTGCGGCAGCACCGACCTTACCCGTTGAGGAGGATGCAAGGCCCTTGCTGAATACACTGGCCGATACCCTGGCCCACTTTCCCAAGGGAGACCATCAGCCATGATGATGAAATGGCTCATACGGCTCTCGTTCCCGGCTCTCGGGTTATTGCTGTTGCTGATTTTCTTCGGTCTGAACGACCCGGAGCAGGTCTCCGAACCTGTGGCAGAGCACGAGCAGCCCGAGATTCCCGCGTTTGAAGGTCTGGTTCCGTCCCCGATTCCCACCGAGGGCCCCGAAATCGTGTTCAAATGGCAGGATACCGACGGCAACTGGCACTACGCAGACCAGCCGCCCGAACAGGGCCGCTGGAATACCCTCGCTATCGAGCGACGTGACAAGGCCTTCCCCCGGATTCAGCCGCAAGAGCCGGAAACAGACTGGCAATCGCCCTACAGCGCACCTTTCTCCCTGGGCCCTTCCGCTGCCGGCACCAACGGCAGCTGAGCTGACACGTCCGGTTTCTTAACACATGTTCAGTGGCATCTGATGCCGGAACCCGTTACCTTCTGCGTTCTGACAAACACAACGCGGGGCCCTGCCCCAAGCACCGACGTTAAAGGATAATGCAATGAAGAAAACGCTCCTTGCACTGGCAGTGACCGGCCTCGTGGCCGGCTGTTCCACACCCCCCGAAGCCCCGGAACAACCGAAACTGGATTCCACCGATCAGAAGGTGAGCTATGGCATGGGCCTGGTTCTCGGTGAACGCATGGGTAACGACCTGCCGAATCTGCAGATGGACCAGTTCCTCCAGGGCATCCAGCACGGCCACGCCGGCGATGAAGAAGCCAAGCGTATGAGCCGCGAGGAAATCCAGCAGGCTCTGATGACCTACCAGCAGCAGCTGCAGGAAGAGCAGGGCAAGCAGATGGAAGAATTGGCCCAGAAGAACCTGGATGCCGGCGAAGCCTTCCTTGCCGAGAACGCAGAGCGTGAAGGTGTGGAAACCACTGAATCCGGCCTGCAATACGAAGTACTTGAGCAGGGTGACGGCGAAAAGCCGGCAGCAACAGACACCGTTCAGGTGCATTACACCGGTGAACTGCTGTCCGGTGAAGTATTTGACAGCTCCCGCGAGCGCGGTGAGCCGGTTACCTTCGCCCTGAACCAGGTGATTCCCGGCTGGACCGAGGGCCTGCAGCTGATGAGCGAGGGTGCCCGTTACAAGCTCTACATTCCGTCCGATCTGGCCTACGGCCCCGGCGGCAACAGGGCGATCGGCCCCAACGAGACCCTCGTGTTTGATGTCGAGCTACTCGAGATCAACCCTGGCTCCGGAGACTAAGCGCCAGAACAGGCAGCTGTCAGTTCTGAGGCTGCCACACGAAAAAGCCCCAGCCGGCGATGCCGGACTGGGGCTTTTTTGATTCAGGGATTTCTCAGGCAGAGGCTACTTTGCCGGCATGGGCATTGTGCAGATGCTCGATCAGGAAATCCTCCATCTCGAACCGGGTCTCCAGAGTTTCACCCAGCTTCGACAATTCACCGAACAGTTCTTTGACATCCTCTTCGGACAAATCCCGGCCATCCAGCCGGTCATTGAAGTTAAGGGCAACCTCGGTGGTTTGCTCAATACGGGGATAAACCTTGGCAGCCAGCTCCAACCCGCCATCGTTAAATTCCCGGGCCTCTCGCACCAACTGCTCGTAGATCTCGAAATGACCGGTAGACACGTAGTCCACCAGAACTTCACACAGGCGCACGAATTTTTCTCTCAATGCTTCGGTCTGCGAGAAGTCGCTTTCTCCGGACAGGTCGCAGTAATGCACCAGAAGCTCCTGACGCTCCTTGAGCCAGCGATCAATCAGCTCGCTGACGCCGCCCCAGCGCTCCCTGGCATTTCGGCAATTTTCCAACATGACGCCTGTTCTCCGCTTGTCTTGACTACTTCTGTTTCGGTTTTGATTTTTATTAGGTTTGGATCAAGTTACCCCATGGCTGCGGTTCCCCGCAACCGTTTCAGCCTCGAATCCATTCCCGGGGTTTTTGCCGGCGAAACATCAAAACCAGACCGGTGATGACAAGCAGCGAGAAAAAGACAGCAGTCCAGCCGGGAATGCTCAAACCCAGGAACCGCCAGACCACTTCAGCGCAGTCCCCGGTGCCCTGGAGCGCGGTAGACAGAACCTCGAACCACGGCAGAACGTCCAGCATGTAGTCCACCGAAGGCCCGCATGCCGGCACCTGGTCCGCCGGCAGGCTCTGCAGCCACAACTGCCGCCCGGCGACACCCAGCCCTGCTCCGGCGGTCAGCACCAGCAGGAACCCATAGATCCGCACGCCGAATCCGGTGGGGCCATGGAGAAAGGCCAGGAAACTGACCAGACCGGCACCCATGAAACCGAAGCGCTGTAACCAGCAAAGCGGGCAGGGCTCGAGCCCCATCACATGCTCCATATAAAAAGCCACACCAAGGAGTGCGGCACATACAAGGAAAATAAGCCCGAAAACCCATCTGCTGGTCAAAAGAACACCTCGAATCGTGAATTGAAACTGCAAGCGGCCACAGGGCCTGCTATTCTCGTCACTTAACCCTAAACCACGATCAACTTCAAGCCTATGACACGCCAGCCAAAATCTGTTCTGACGCTTCTTTTTCTGTTGTTTGCAACGATCTCTTTGCCGGCCGTTTCCCAGGAAGAGGAAAATGCCGACGAGGACGTGGCTGAAGAAGAAAACAGCTTTACCGACTACATCAGCATGGATCCACCGTTCGTGACCCACGTGGGTACGCCCGGCAACAAGCCAACCTATCTGAAAGCCGCGGTCAGTCTGCGGGCAAACAGCGCGAGCGCACGGCCTGCCGTGGATGCTCACATGCCCCGATTGCGACACGAACTGGTCATGCTGTTTGGTGAGCAAACGGATACCGATCGCCTCACCTCAATGGAGGGCCAGGAGGCGCTGCGCGAAGAAGCCAAACAGCGAATCAATGCGGTACTGGAAGAGCAGCAGACCGGCGAAAGCATAGCCGGCGTGCTGTTTACGGAGTTTGTCGTGCAGAAGTGAAGCTGGAACCGGCCAGTGGTTCAGGCGATCCGCGAGAACAGATCATCTGACTGGTCGCGGTCATCACGGGCCACCTGATCGGCATCATCCCAACCGGCTTCCCAGGCCGCAATAACGACGTCACCACGATAGGGGCAGCGGGATTTGTCCATGCCCATGTTGGCCGCCATATAGCCCTGTCGGTAAGCCTTGTTCAGGGCTTCCACGTCCCAGCCGAGTTTGATATCCCTTGCCATCGCAATCCCCTCCCGATCCTGATGTTACAAAAATTAACAGCCGGACCGGAGGGAGACAAATCTTTGTTCAGTTTCTGTGCGTCAGGTCCGCAGACTCCTGCGACGCCTCCCGAACCCAACGTTCAAGAGCGCAGGTACTGTTCCAGAAACTCGCTGAACGACAGGGTATCGGCGCTTTCCATGTCGGCCTGCTCGGTCAGGGATTCTGACGTCATAGCCTCAAACGCGCGGCGCACATCATCACCAAGACCTTCCTGCCTAAGGCTCTGCTGATGCTGCCGCGCCATTTCCATACCCCACTCCCGGTGACCCAGGCCAGAGGAACGCATGGCATCGAGAACCCGGGCAGACGGCACGGTCCATTCACCGGTCAACACTTCGCGCTGGGCGGCAAGGGCGTTGCGGTAGGTGTCATCACCCCGCCAACTATCGAGCAGTTCCGCAAGGGGCTCCAGCTGCGACAGAATGTCGTTCGCAGCGTCGGATACCGGGGTACGATGCCCACCACGGCAAAGCGCCAACTCTCGATAACGCCCATTGGCGACCACATCCTTGTAGTTGTCATCCAGGCGTTCACATTCGGCATCGCCAATTCGGGGAGAGTCTGCTAGCAGGCAGTCCAGCAGGAACAGATCCAGAAAATCGATCTGGGCCTCGTTCACACCAACCGGCGAGAAGGGATCAAGATCCAAACATCGCACCTCAATGTACTCCACACCCCGGGCTTCGAGGGCCTGGATGGGCTTTTCCTCACGCTGCGTCGTGCGTTTGGGGCGCACCGCGCTGTAATACTCGTTCTCGATCTGCAGTACGCTGGTGTTGATCTGGATGAACTTGTCGCCCCGGCGGGTGCCGATCGACTCATACGCCGGCCAGGTGGTGTGAATGGCCCGATCCAGAGTCTGGGTGTAGGTGCTCAGCTCGTTGAAACAGATATTCAGGGATGCCTGTGCGTTGTTGTGGTACCCAAGATCGCCCATCCGTAACGAGGTTGCGTACTCACCGAACCAGGTGCGTTCATCAAATCGCGAGAGATCATGGTTCACGCCGGCTACAAAGCTGGCATCCAGGGCGGGCGAAGCACCGAACAACAACATCAGCAGCCAGCTGCGGCGGCGGAAATTGCGAATCAGCCAGAAATACTGGTCCGACTTGAAGTCTTTCAGGCTTTGCTCGTGGCCCAGCAATTCCTGCCACTTGTGCCAGAAACTGTCGGGCAGGGACAGATTGTAGTGGGCGCCCGCGATGCTCTGCATCATACGGCCGTAGCGCACGGCCAGTCCCTGCCGGTAAACATGCTTGAGTTGGCCAATATTGGAGCTGCCATACTCGGCGATGGGGATACTCGGGTCACCATCCAGCTCACAGGGCATGCTTGTCGCCCAGAACACTTCGTCACCCAGGTTCTGCTGCACAAACGTGTGGATATCCCGCAGCGATTTCAGCATGCCTGCCGTGCTGTCGAACACCGGCGTGATCAGCTCCAGCAAGGCCTCTGAATAGTCGGTGGTAATCCTCGGATGGGTAAGCGCCGACCCCAGGGCTTCGGGGTGCGGAGTCTGGGCGATGAAGCCGTTGCGATCCACCCGCAGCCCTTCTTTTTCGACACCCTTGAGGAAACCATCCCAGTCGCTGGCAGCGAACTGACGAAATACGGAATGGCGGGATTCAGCCATGGTCGACTCCTGCTGCGGCCGGCTTGCTCTTGTGCATAACCGGCCGGTGAAAAGATTGTAAACCCGTCAGCTGTCCTTGCGCGCCGAGGCAAGTGCCTGGGCCAGCGCACCAGCCATGGCGCCCTGTGGCGATTTCTGACCGGAACCGCCATTACCGGCATTCCGGTTTCCGCCCTTGCGGCTGGCTCCGGAGCGGTTGGCAGCCATTGGCTTGCCTTCGTTTTTCTCGCCAGGCTGATCGTCCATACGCATGGTCAGGGCAATTCGCTTGCGCGGGATATCCACGTCCATCACCTTAACCTTGACGATATCCCCGGCCTTGACCACTTCTCGGGGATCCTTGACGAAGGTGTGGGACAGCGCGGAAATGTGCACCAGGCCATCCTGATGCACACCAATATCCACAAACGCGCCAAAGTTGGTCACGTTGGTCACCGACCCTTCCAGCACCATGCCGGGTTTGAGATCGCTCAGGGTTTCGACCCCTTCCTCAAAACTTGCGAACCTGAATTCCGGTCGCGGATCCCGCCCCGGTTTCTCCAGTTCCGAGATGATGTCCTTGATAGTCGGCAAACCGAACTGTTCTGTTACGTAATCCTGGGGATTCAGACCACGCAGGAACGAGGAATCGCCGATGATATCGCCCACTTCGCGATTATTTTTCCGGGCGATGGCCTCGACCACGCCATAGGCTTCCGGGTGCACGGAGGACCGGTCCAGGGGGTTCTCGCCGCCGGCAATACGCAGAAAACCCGCCGCCTGCTCGAACGTGCGGTCCCCGAGACGGGTGACCTTGAGCAGCTGTTTCCGGTTGCGGAACATGCCGTTCTGGTTGCGGAACTCAATGATGTTCTGGGCGATGGTCTGGTTCAGGCCCGAGACCCTTGCCAGCAGTGGCGCTGACGCGGTATTCAGATCCACACCCACGCCGTTTACGCAGTCTTCCACTACGGCATCGAGGCTTCGTGACAGCTGCACCTGGGAAACGTCGTGCTGGTACTGCCCCACCCCGATGGATTTCGGCTCGATTTTCACCAGTTCGGCCAGCGGATCCTGCAACCGGCGGGCAATGGACACCGCGCCGCGAATGGTGACATCCAGATCGGGCAGTTCTTTTGAGGCGAACTCGGAGGCTGAATAGACCGAAGCACCGGACTCACTGACCACGATCCGGGCCAGCTTCAATTCGGGGTAACGCTTGCTGAGGTCGCCGACCAGCTTCTCCGTTTCCCGGGAAGCGGTGCCATTGCCAATGGCCACCAGTTCAATCTTGTACTCCCGACACCAGGCCGCCAGCTGCTCGATGGAACGGTCCCATTGGTTCTGCGGCGCATGGGGGAAGATGGCACCGTGGCCGGCCACCTGGCCAGTGCCATCGATAACAGCCACTTTCACCCCGGTGCGTAGCCCTGGATCCAGGCCCAGGGTCGGACGTGGACCGGCCGGCGCAAGCAGCAGAAGATCCTTGAGGTTGGCGGCGAACACGTTGATGGCTTCGGTTTCTGCCGCTTCGCGGACCTGTGCCATGAGATCGGTTTCAATCTGGGTGGAGAGTTTCACCCGCCAGGTCCAGCGAACCACCTCCGAGAGCCATTTGTCGGCAGCACGACCATTGTCCCGGATATTCCAGCGAGCGGCGATGCGCTGCTCGGCCGGGTGGGGCGCACGGCGGTCATCCTCGGCATCACCAACAACAATCGTGTAACCAAGAACGCCCTCGTTCCTGCCCCGAAGGATGGCCAGGGCACGGTGGGACGGAACTTTCTTAAGCGGCTCAACGTGGTCGAAATAATCACGGAACTTGGCCCCCTCGTTTTCCTTGCCTTCCACCACGGTGACGTTCAGCTGGCCTTCCTGCCAGATAAAGTCCCGCAGGCTGCCCAGCAGCTCGGCATCCTCGGCAAACCGCTCCATCAGAATGTAGCGGGCGCCATCCAGGGCAGCCTTGGTATCTTCCACGCCGGCTTCTTTGTTCAGGTAGCCCTGGGCAGTGGTTTCAGGATCGAGAGTCGGATCATCATAGAGGGCGTCAGCCAGCGGCTCCAGACCCGCCTCGCGGGCAATCTGGGCCTTGGTCCGGCGCTTGGGCTTGTAGGGCAGGTAAAGATCTTCCAGACGGTTCTTGGTGTCGGCGTCCTGGATGGTGGCCTTGAGCTCGTCGGTCAGCTTGCCCTGCTCCTCAATGCTCTTGAGGATAGTGGCACGACGGTCTTCCAGTTCCCGCAAATAGCGCAGACGTTCTTCCAGGTTCCTCAGCTGGCTGTCATCCAGTGAGCCTGTGATCTCTTTCCGGTAGCGGGCGATAAACGGAACGGTCGCGCCTTCGTCGAGCAGTTCGACGGTGGCATTAACCTGTTGCTCGCGGACACCGAGTTCCTCGGCGATACGCCTGGAGATACTGTTCATGCAACCTCTGTCTGATGCTTTGCCAATAAACCAGCAAAGGTACAGCGGCTTACTGCTGCAGGCAAGCGGCCTGTCCCCGCTTGTTCAGGAATTGCACAAGATCCGCCCAGGGCATGGGCCGGGCGTAGTAATAGCCCTGGATTTCATCGCAATGCTGCTGGCGCAGAAACTCCAGTTGCCCTTCGGTTTCCACGCCTTCGGCGACGACGCTGATCTGCAGGCTGTGGGCCAGGCTGATAATGGCCCGGATAATGTGTTCGGCGTCTGCGGAATTACCCAACTCCTGCACAAACGACTTGTCGATCTTCACCAGCGAGATGGGCAGATGCTGGAGATTGCTCAACGATGAAAAGCCGGTGCCGAAATCGTCCAGGGCAAAACTGATACCCAGCTGGTTCAATTCCCGCAGGCAGCGCTGGGCGTACTCCGGGTCGTGCATCATGGCACTCTCGGTCAGCTCCAGCTCCAGCAGACTGGTATCCACGTTGGCGTTAAAGATGATGCGGAAAATGGTTTCGGTCATCTTGCGATCGTGAAACTGCCTGAACGACAGGTTGACCGCGAACACCAGCCCGGGGAAACCGAGCTCGGCGGACTCCTGCAGGCGTTTGCAGGCCTGCTCGATGACCCAGTAACCAATGGGCACGATCAACCCGCTGCGCTCGGCAACCGGAATGAATTCGTCCGGCCCCACCAAACCCCGCTCCGGATGATTCCAACGCAGCAGGCATTCCACGCCCCGAACCTCCTCGGTGGCCAGATCAATCCGGGGCTGGTAGTAAAGTTCGAGCTCCTTGCCCCGAAGGGCATTGCGCAAATCCGCCTCCAGGCGAAGCTGGTAACCGGCGGAAATGTGCAACTGGCGGTCGTAGAAGCGGTAGCTGGTGCCCGGATCCCGTTTTGCTTCAAACATGGCACGATTGGCCCGACGCAACAGATTTTCGGCGCTATCGCCGGCTTCCGGGTAGGTAGCAACACCAAGGCTGACACTCACCACGACGGTCTGGCCATCAATGGTAACAGGCTCATCAAGGGCGCTGACCACCTTGCGGATAATCTGGGTGATATCCAGGGAGTCTTCGACCTTTTCAACAATAATAGCCAGCTCGTCACCGCCAATGCGCATCAGCGAATCCACGCGTCGAAGCGAATGTCGGAGCCGCTCTGCCAGTTTCATCATCAACTGGTCACTTTTCTGATAGCCAAACGACTCGTTGATGCTGCGGAAATCATCAATATTGAGGTGCAATAAAGCCAGACGGTGGCCCGCCCGCTCGGCACGCAGAAGCGCTTGCTGAAGACGATCGAAGAAAAGGTCCCGGTTGATAAAACCGGTGGCGACTTCGCGGCCCAGCTGACCATGGGCGGACTCGGACAACTGGTCCCGATACCAGAGGCATTTCACGGCCCGACGGAACGTCCAGTGGTCCAGGGTTTGACGACAAAGGTAATCGGCAGCTCCGGCAGCCAGCAACTCTGGCGCGCGCTCCATCGGCGGCTCGGCACTGAGGGCCAGAACCGGTTTTTCATTGCTGGCGACCGCCAGATATTGCAGGAAAGACGCCTCTGAGCCACCATGGAACACGCAGTCCCAGACGATGACATCAAAACTGGCGTTACGGATCAGATCATCACAATCCACCAGATCCGGGCACCAGGTCGCGTCCGCACTGATGTCGACGTCACCCGCCAGAAGAGCATTCAGCCAGAGAAAATCAGCGTAGTCTGGTGTAAGAACCAAAAGGCGCAACTGTCCGGGCCTCATGGTTTCCAGTGGCAGTGTCATCAAGCAGGATCCATTTATGCGTGAACAACCGAGTCCGTTCTGTTAATCATAGTCTATAGATCCCCAAGGTACAGTAACTCTGTCTGGTGTAGAATAAGCCCACGTCCGTTATCCCCATTTCGTTCCATTCTGGCCATTTATTTGTGAACAAGCTCAACCCGAGACAAAGCGAAGCAGTCCGCTATGCCGATGGCCCGATGCTGGTGCTTGCCGGGGCAGGCAGTGGCAAGACCAGCGTGATTACCCGCAAGATTGCCTACCTGATCGAGCAACTTGGAATACCGGGGCGTCATATTGCCGCAGTCACCTTCACCAACAAGGCTGCCCGTGAAATGAAAGAGCGGGTTGGCAGGATCGTTGACCGGAAGCTGACCCGGGGCCTGATTGTATCTACTTTTCACAATCTTGGCCTCAACATGATCCGTGAGGAGCACACGCATCTTGGCTACCACCCCGGCTTCTCGATCTTTGATGCCGAGGATGCCAAGGCCCTGTTACAGGATCTGATGCTCCGGGAAGCCAGCGCCGAGGCCGGGGACGAACTCAACGACATCCAGATGACCATCTCCTCCTGGAAAAACGCCATGCGGGGGCCCGCCGAGGCCCTGAGCAAGGCTGCCGATGAGCGTGAACAGCGTATTGCCATTATCTACAAGAAATACAACGAGTACCTGAAAGCCTACAACGCGGTCGATTTTGATGATCTGATCCTGCTGCCCGTGATGCTGTTCCGCTCGAATCCGGACGTGCTCGCGAAATGGCGGCGGAAGATTCGCTACATGCTGGTGGATGAATACCAGGACACCAACGTGTGCCAGTATGAACTAGTCAAGCAGCTGGTGGCCGAGCGGGCCGCGTTTACCGTGGTTGGAGACGACGACCAGTCCATCTATGCCTGGCGCGGTGCCCGGCCCGAAAACCTGGCCCAGCTCAAGGAAGACTTCCCTAGCCTGAAAATCGTCAAGCTTGAGCAGAATTACCGGTCCACTGCCCGGATCCTGCGCAGTGCCAACACAGTAATTGCCAATAATCCCCACGTGTTCGAGAAGGCGTTGTGGAGTGATCACACCATCGGCGAGGAAATCCGGATTGTCCGATGCCGCAACGAAGACGCGGAAACCGACCGCGTTGCCACCGAGATCCTCGACCAGAAACTAAAAAAAGGGCTCGATTTCCGGGACTTTGCCGTGCTGTATCGGGGTAACCACCAGGCACGACTGCTGGAAATGAAGCTGCAGGCCTACCAGATCCCCTACCGCATCTCCGGCGGCCAGTCGTTTTTCTCAAAGAACGAGATCAAGGACGCCATGTCCTACCTGCGGCTGTTGATCAATCCGGACGACGATGCCGCGTTTCTTCGGGTGGTCAATGTGCCACGCCGGGAGATCGGTCCGCGCACGCTGGAGCAGCTCAGTCACTACGCCCGGTCCCGCAACGTCAGCCTGTTCAAGGCCCTGGGTGACATGGGCGCAGAGACCCACGTGACCGAGAAGGGGCTGGATCGCCTGCGGCGTTTTGCCCACTGGGTGGACGCCACCTGCGAGCGGCTACACAGCGAAAACCCGATACCCGTGATCAAACAGCTGTTCACGGACATCGAGTACGAGGAGTGGCTGCACCAGCACTCCGGCACCCCCAAACAGGCCGAGCGGCGGATGGAGAACATCTGGTACCTGGTGGAGTCCATCCAGCGCATGCTCGACGATGGCAAGGGCACGGCCGATGAGCTCGGCATCGAAGATGCCATTACCAAACTGATCCTGCGGGACATGATGGAACAGCGGGAAGAGGACGACGACAGCGACAAGGTTCAGCTGCTCACCCTGCACGCTTCCAAGGGCCTGGAGTTTCCCCATGTGTTCATCATGGGGCTTGAAGAGGAAATCCTGCCCCACCGAAGCAGCATCGAGGAAGGCAACATCGAGGAGGAGCGGCGGCTGATGTATGTGGGCATTACCCGCGCCCGGGAAACACTGACGCTGACCTATGCGGCTAGCCGCAAACAGTACGGGGAAAAGCTGGAAACCATCCCGAGCCGTTTTCTTGATGAACTGCCCGAAGAAGATCTCAAGTGGGAGGGCACTGGCGACCTGGATGTGGAAGCCAATCAGAAAAAGGGAAAAGCGACTCTGAGCGCCCTTCTGGGCGACCTCGGCCTTTAAAATTCACTTTTTTTCACAATTACTGCAACTTTTGACGCCCCTGATCCGTTTCTGCAAGCGGGAGACCAGATCCCACTTCGACAACAACAAGATCAGGAGGGCTTCATGTCCACACATCGCAATCGATTGTGTCAGCTTACCGGTTCGTTTCTGCTCATTGCGGCGGAGTCCACGACCGCCAGCGCGGGTCTGCTGGGCGGACTCCTCGGAACCTCTAACGAGGATTCATCGAGCCAGACGGCTCTAGCAGAGGATTACTCCGAGAAGGGACGTTTTAGCGAACCTTTTGCGGAACCAACCATCATCGTCGACGGCGAAGCTGTTGAAACCGATGAAAAATGCATCACCCGGGCCGACGGCATGGATGAATGCAAACCGGCAGCAGGCACCATGGCCCTGCTGAAAGACGGTCGCCTGCTTTACCTGAATGCGCTGGAGGGAACTGAGAACGTCGAGCTATCGATCGTCGCCGAATTTGGCGAAGTTTCAGTCAATGACCAGACCCGGGTACTTTCGCTGGATGAAAACGACAACCCGTCGTGGCTCAAACCCTCTCCGCTGGATGCCGGTGCCAACCCGGACGGCAATGACAGCGAAACCCTGCTCAACGGCACCGAACTCGACGGCTTGATTGATACTGCAGATAACACCAGCAAAAACGACGGTGCCCTGTTCTGCTCGGATGTTATCGGCCTCGCAAACGGCGATGTCATGGCCGTCGGCGGTACGGACTATTATTCGGAGCCCGGCATTGACGGCCTGCCCCTGGGTGTCGCGGAACTGGAGGGTATCAAGAACTCCAGGATATTCGATGAGGCAACCAACACCTGGCGCCAGAGCGGTGACATGACCTACGGCCGCTGGTACCCGTCGCTGGTCACCCTGGGCAATGGCGACGTTTTTGTTGCCAGTGGCGTCACCAAGCTCCTGAAACCGGTTTATCCGGATGAACCGCTGAGTAGCGGTCGTAACGTGGTTCAGACGGAAACCTACAACCCTTGCGCAGGAACGTGGACAGAGAATCCCTCTACCGCAGACAGGTCTTTGCCGTTGTACCCGCGCATGCATCTGCTGCCCAACGGTCACGTGCTCTATAATGCCGGAGGTCAGGCATTCAATCCCTTCGGCCAGGGTTATGACCAGGCCTTGTGGAACATTGTCGCCAGCTACAATCCCGCAACCCAGCGCTGGAACGACATCGGCTATGCCGGACTGCCCCTGAGACTGGATGAAGTCGGGCTGGGCCAGCTCAGCAGCACACTGAATATCACCAATCTTTCCCTCGACCAGGTAGGCTCGCTTCTGGGCGATGTGCTGGAAGCTCCATCTGATCTGCTGGAAAGCGGCGCAGAGCTGGGCATTTCAGAAGACCTGCGAATGGCCATTGCCGGCGGCATGCGCGGTTCCACCTCTTCAACCATGCTCCCGCTGAAACCGAATGCCAACGGCGAATACACAGACGTGGAGCTGTTGACTGCCGGTGGCGTGCCCAGTTACGCCCTGCTGACCAATCCCGGCGGCTACCTGCCCACAGACCAGAGCCGTATAGACCGAATCACCACGAATGGCGATGACATCGGCTACGAGTCCCGTCTTACTGGACCGCTCAACCAGCCACGCTGGTATGGCACCAATGTTCTGATGCCGGACGGCAGTGTCATGGTGTTCAGCGGCGGCAACCGTGATGGCGTTGTCGCGCCCGGCCTTGAGGGGCCGATTCGCACGGCTGAGCGTTTTGATCCGGAAACGGGCACCTGGACTGAAATGGCAGCCGGCCACCGGGCACGGACTTACCACAACACGGCCATACTGATGGAAGACGGTCGTGTGATGATTGCCGGGCATTCACCGATCAACACCGCTTACCTGACCTTTGTCGATCTTCAGGACTTCGGTTTGGCGCCGTATGACGGACGGGATCCCAGCTTTGAAATCTACACACCACCCTATGCCATGCGTGATGACCGCCCGGAAATCCAGAGCGCGCCGCGCAACCTGACTATTGGGGATCGCTTCAATATAAAGGTTGACCAAGCAGACCAGATCGACAAAGCGCTACTGATTCGCCGCACGGTCATGACCCATGTGATTGATGGCGACCAGCGCGCCATTGAGCTGATCATGGAGAGAGGCAATGGCAACAAGCTAACCCTGAAAATGCCCGACAACCACAACGTGGTACCCGCCGGCGAATACATGTTGTTCGTGAGCAAAGAGACGACTGAAGGAAGGGTGCCTTCGATATCGGCTCCCATCACCGTGGTCAACGAGAATCTCGAGTGCATGGCGCCAACCCAGGTGGCGGGCGACACCACGACCGCCGACGGAATTATCGAATCAACACTTGAGATTCTGTAACCAGGCAAAGGGAGTACATTATGAAAAACGGACGAATCAGCAAAGGCGGATTGCCTCTGGTTTTTTTCGGCCTGCTGCCCCTGATGGCCTCCGCGCCAGCAGGGGCGCACGGCGCACCTGACGCAGAGGGAGCTCCCTCTGAGATCGTACAGGCCCGCATTACCAAGCAGCCGAACATTCAGGGATTGAACGCGATGATTCTGGATGCCCCACGCCCGGGCATCCTGTTGAGCTACCGGGGCGACACCCCTCTGACAGTATTGGGAACCCAAGACGAGGCATTTCTCAGGTTTACTGGCAAGACCGTCATGGTCAATACCGAAAGCCCGAGCTGGCGGTCTCTGCCAAACGCCCCCACTCTCTCGGGAACGCCCGTTGAGGAGAGTGACAGATGGGCAGTGCTGTCGCAAAGTGCCAGTTTTGGCTGGCTAGACCCACGCCTGGCAGCGATGGAGAGCATGCATCACCAGGAACCAGAACATCAGAGCTGGTCGATCAGCCTGCAAACCGCCTCCGGCGAAACAGCGATTATAGTCGGCGAGCTGAGGCGTAAACCGCTCCCCTGACCGCCTAAACCGGAAGGCCGAAAGGCCATAAGAAAAAGCCCCCGAATATCGGGGGCTTTTCTTTTACTCAAAATAGCCTTACTGACTTTCTGCCACCAGGTGCTCGACAGCCGCCTGAATTTCTTCATCCGGACAGCTTGCACAACCGCCCTTTGCAGGCATGGCATTGAAGCCATTGATCGCGTGACTGACCAGAGTGTCCAGCCCTTTATCGATGCGAGGAGCCCAGGCATCGGCATCACCAATCACAGGTGCACCAGCAGCACCGGTGGTGTGACACGCCATGCAAACCGCGTCATACACTTCGCTACCTGAACGAGGACCAGAGCTGGCGGTCTCGGTCGGAGCAGCAGCACTGCCACATTCGTCACCCTGCAGACACACTTCGCCAACCGGCTGGATACGTGCACGGATTTCATCTTCGACGCTTGCCATTACGGCGCTAGCTGTCAGGCCTGCAACGACCAACACAGCAGCCAGGACTCTCTTCATCTTCACAATGCACCTCGCATTTGAGCGTTATAATCTTCGGTCGCCGCATTATAGCGACTGAAACCCGGCAAAAAAACCAAACAGCAAAATCATAAATTGATTTCAACCATTTTAATTGCGATTTCGTAAGTCAGAGGGTGTTTCGCGAACAATCCGGTTACCATGGTGTTCGCCGACGTTTCATCATTCAGGACCTGTTTCCATGACCAATTCGGAACCGACTTCACCCCACCCGTTGCGCAAACCGCTGCTGATTGCCGAATTTACGGCGCTTGCCGTTTTGCTGGCTTCCATGGGGTGGTTTTCCAGCCAGACCAGCGACGGTCAGACCATCAGCGCCGGCTGGCTGCTGATTCCAGCCTTCGCCAGCCTCGGGGTCTTCATCAGCTTTATCGGCCTCATGTACCTGCGCTGGGTAGCCTCGGCGGAAAGTGGCAACCGGTTCAAGCACAAGGTTATTTTCTCACTTCTGGCCGTCACCCTGATCGGCGTCTGGATTTACGGCATTGCCAATACCTGGTTCAGCCTGACTGCCAGCTAGGAGACCGCCTCATGACGTACCTTCATACGCTGTCGCCACCACGGGGCCTTCTCACCATCTCGCTGCTGTTGTCGGTGTCCGCCACGGTGGCGGCTCAGACCAACGAGACACCCTCGATAGACTCTCCCGAACAATGTGCTCTGATTGACGACGGGGTCAAACGGCTGGCCTGTTTTGATAGCCTCTATAAACCAGCAGAGCGCCAGGCCCAGGCCTCAGAAAGTGCCAAAGAACAAGCCGAGAAGAGCGCGGAAAAATTGGCACCAAATGGCGAGGATCTCGATGCCGTTGCCGGCAACGCCCATGAAGGCGACCCTGATGCGGGGGTCATGTCGGCAGTGGTCGACCGTTATGTGGCCGCTGAAAAAGCCGTTTTCTCATTCTCCGGAAGTTTCGTGGGCCACCGTCCCACCTATATCCTGCCCATCAGTTGGGTGAAAGACCCCAACGTTGTGCCGTCCAGCCCCAGACTGGGCTCCGTAGGTTATGACTACGACCTGGAACGGGAAGAGGCCAAGTACCAGATCAGCTTCAAGGTGCCGTTGCTGACAGGGATTCTGGATGACCGCACCACCCTCTGGTTTGGCTACACCCAGACGTCGTTCTGGCAGGTCTACAACAAGGACGATTCCGCGCCTTTCCGGGAAACCAACTACGAACCCGAGATATTCGCGCGCTATCAGGCCGACTGGGATATCGGACCGGGGCGACTGAATGGGGTGACCCTGGGCTTCAACCATCAGTCCAACGGCCAGTCGGAGCCTCGGTCCCGAAGCTGGAACCGGATTATGGGATCTGCCGCTTACAGCTATGATCGCTGGCTCTTTATGGTTCAACCCTGGTACCGGATTCCGGAGAACAGCAACGACGACAACGCCGACATTGAGCGCTATCTGGGGCATGCCAACTACTATGCGGTGTACAAGCTGACCGAGGACCGGACGTTTTCGTTACGGCTGATGAATAACCTGCGGTCGGATGATAACAAGACGTCGGTGGAGTTCGGGTACAGTTTCCCAATGGGGGATACGGTTAAGGGGTTCTTCCAGTACTACAACGGGTATGGGGAGAGTCTGATCGACTATAACCACCGGATTCAGCGGTTTGGTATCGGGATTATGCTGAACGACTGGCTCTGACTTTGCCTTGACACTTCGGTGCAGGACCGCTCGTCACGGGGTCCTTTCCTGAAACACGCTCCTTACGGCACGTCCATGTGACGCTTGGGCTCCGCCATCCATGGCTCCGCACAGTTTCAGGAAAGGACCCCGCGCCAATCGGCCCCAAGCTGCAGCGCTAACCCTCTTCGTTCAATCTCTGCATTTCTGCCAGCAATTCTTCCGTCTTCTCTTCCATCAACGGAATATTCGCCCTTGATTCCACGTTCAAACGTACAACCGGCTCGGTGTTGGACATCCGCAGGTTGAAGCGCCAGTCGTCGAATTCAATGCTTACGCCGTCCACGTGGCTGACGCTTTTGGCGCCAACGCTGTATTTGGCTTCAATCGCGGCAATAACCTTGGGGGGATCAGCGATGGTGCGGTTGATTTCGCCGCTGGCCGGGTAGGCTTCGATTCGAGCGTCGATGAGCGACGACAGGGTCTGACCGGACTGGCAGAGGCGCTCGGCGACCAGCAACCAGGGGATCATGCCACTGTCACAGTAGGCGAAGTCGCGGAAGTAGTGGTGGGCGCTCATTTCGCCGCCGTAGACCGCGTCTTCGTCACGCATCCTCTGTTTGATGAAGGCGTGGCCGGTCTTGCTCTCGATGGCTTCGCCGCCAGCAGCTTCCACCAGGTCCAGGGTGTTCCAGGTCAGGCGCGGGTCGTGGATGACTTTGCCGCCGCCGGTTTTGCGCAGGAACTGGTCTGCAAGCAAACCAACAATGTAGTATCCCTCGATGAAACGGCCGTTTTCGTCGAAGAAGAAGCAGCGGTCGTAATCGCCATCCCAGGCGATGCCCATGGCGGCGCCTTCCGCGATAACGGCGTCGGCCGTCGCCGCCCGGTTTTCCGGGAGGATCGGGTTCGGTACGCCGTTGGGAAAGTGGCCGTCTGGCTGGTGGTGCACTTTCACGAATTCAAAGGGCAGGTGCTGTTCGAGTTCATCAATCACCAGGCCGGCGCCGCCGTTACCGGCGTTGCAGACAATGGTCAGTGGGCTGAGAGAGCCGGCATCGATATACCCGAGGAGATGGTCGACGTAGGCGCTCATCACCTCAAGCGGTTCATAGCGGCCCTGCTCGGGCGCATCACCGAAAGGCTCCAGCACCCGGCCGCGGATCTCGTTGAGACCGTTGTCGGAGCTGATGGGCCGGGATGCAGGGCCGACCATTTTCATGCCGTTGTGGTCTTTGGGATTGTGGCTGGCAGTCACCATAATGCCGCCGTCCATCTTGTAATGGCTGGTGGCAAAATACACCTGCTCGGTGCCGCACAGGCCGATATCAAACACATCCGCGCCGGCGGCCATGAGGCCGGAGCTGAGTGCCTCGGCAATGTCGGGACTGGACAGCCGGATGTCGTAGCCCACGATGACTTTTTTCGCGCCAGTGATTTCCACGTAAGCGCGTCCGATTTTTTCAGCAAGGACCGGATTCAGTTGATCCGGCACCCGGCCTCGCAGGTCGTAGGCTTTAAAACAGGACAAGTCCATTGTCTGAAATTACTCCGCGGCGGATGACTGAAGCTGGATGTAGTTCTGGATGCCCATCTGGGAAATCATTTCCAGCTGGGTTTCCAGCCAGTCGATGTGCTCTTCTTCACTATCGAGAATGCTGCGGAACAGTTCACGGCTGGTGAAATCCTGCACTTCCTCGCAGTAGAGGATCGCTTCTTTCAGGTCGGTGTGGGCAATTTCTTCCAGTTTGAGATCGCAGGAGATCATTTCCTCGACGTTTTCGCCGATCAGCAATTTGTTCAGATCCTGGAGATTGGGCAGCCCTTCGAGGAACAGGATCCGCTCGATAAGCTGGTCTGCATGCTTCATCTCGTCGATGGATTCTTCGTATTCCTTGGCGGCCAGCTTGGTAATACCCCAATCCTTGTACATGCGGGAATGGAGAAAGTACTGGTTGATCGCGGTCAGCTCGTTGCCGAGGACCTTGTTCAAGTGCTGGATGACCTTTTTATCGCCTTTCATGGTCGGGCTCCCTGATGGCCGAATGAATCAGTGTCTTAGGATAGCCCCTTATGGCGCAGGAGAAAAACAGAACCGGCCAATCGTGCCGGTCAGGCAGGCTGGGCGAGCATGTTGGCCATGGCCAGGTAATCGGGCGTGCGGCTCTCGCGCAGGATTTCGCGGGCGGTGCAGGCACAGCGTCCACACTGGGTGCCCACACCCAGCTCTTTGCCAAGCTGGCGCATGGATGACACGCCGTTATCGGCAGCTTCGCGAATTTCCCGGTCGGTTACGCCGTGGCAAAGGCAAACGTACATAGCAGTGACTCACCAATGACAATAAAAGTTAGTGATAATTATTGTCATTGGCATCTAGAAATGCAAGCCTTCTGGCTTAAATTTGTGCAACTTTTGTGTTGCGAGACTCACAAACCCCGGGTCAGATTCCGCGAACCTGCGTCGGTAACCACCACGTTGTCCTCGATACGGATTCCGCCGCAGCCTCTCAGCCGCCCAATCAGCTCCCGGTTTAAATATTGCCCCAGCTCGCCTTCCAGCAGTGGATCCAGCAGCGACGGAATGAAATAGAGACCCGGCTCGATGGTTACCACCATACCGGGTTCAAGCCGGCGGGTGAGACGGAGAAACGGCGCGTCGTCCGGAGGCGGCGTTGGTTTTCCAGCCACGTCGTGCACCTGGACGCCCAGGAAGTGACCGATGCCATGGGGGAAGAATACACGGGTGATGCCCTTTTCGACGATGTCCTCGTCATCCAGGCCGGTAACCAGACCGGTAGCCGACAGCAGGGCGGCAAGCCCCTGATGCGCCTTGCGATGGATGTCGATGTAGTCCACCCCGGGCGCGACCATGTCGCAGAGCCTGACCTGGAGCCGGTCGAGACCGTGAATCAGCGCTGCGAAGTGCGACTCTTCCGGACCTGCCGTGGTACGGGTGATATCGGAGCAGTAGCCCCGAAAACGGACCCCGGCATCAATCAGCAGGCTGCGGGTCTGCCCTGGCGGCTGCGTATCGTAATACTGGTAGTGCAACGTCCCGGCGTGCTCGTTCAGCCCGATAATGCTGTGATAAGGCGCTTCGGCTTCCCGCTGACCGGTTGCCTGCTGGTAGGCCAGATTGATGCCAAACTCGCTCTCACCGACCAGGAACGCCTCCCGGGCCGCCGCGTGGCCTGCCAGAGCCAGTCTGTTCGCCTGCGCGAGACACTCGATTTCGTAGGGCGTTTTGCACACGCGGGTCTCGTCCAGACCCCTCAACAGAGCCTCCGGGTTTTTCTCACCCGGAATATTCCATATCAGGGCAGGATCCCCGATCACCGCAAGGCTTTCCGGATCATCCAGCAACGGGGCCTCGGGTGAGGCACTGCTGCGAACCTCGATGAATTGCTGCCAGGGCTCTTCCGCCAGTGGCGAATTGGCGTGCCAGAAGTCGACCGGTTCGAACAGCCAGAGCACGGGCTTGTGCCCGGCCCGGATCCAGAGCCAGCAGTGTTCGCGACCGGCCAGCCCGGTCCAGTGCAGAAACGGACCATAACCCTGGAAATGCCAGGCCTGGTCATCTCCATAACGGTAAGGCGCGGCGCCGGAAGCAATCAGCAGGCTGTCGTAGCCATGCTCTGCCAGGGCCGATTCGTATCGGGCCTGCAGTTCTTTCAGGTGATCGGTCTGCAGCGACAACAGCGCATTATCAGGCATGGCCATCTTCCAGTGTTTTCCAGAGCGTTAAAAGATCGTCCGACCGGGTGTCACGGAGACGGATCAGGCGAATTTCCAGGGGGACATCCCAGCCTTCGTCACCGGCTCGCACCAGACTGCCGAACTGTTCGCTTTTTTCCATCATGCGCCGGGGCAACCAGCCCATGCCGAAACCCTGCTTCACCAGCGCCTTGATGCTGGCGGACTGGGTGTTCTCGTTCAGGGGTAACAGATTGGCCGTCAACCTGTTGCGGGCAAGATGGCCCTCAATCGCCGATTGCAGGAAACCACGACTGTGATAAGCGATCAGCGGTACCGGCTGTTCCGGGCTGCCCGGCAAGGCAAACCGCGGATGCCCCTGATCGTCAGCAACACTGACCGGAACGAGGGATTCGCGAGCCAGCACCAGCCAGTCGTAACTATCGGCAGTCAGCCTCCCGCCCCAGGGCAGATCGGGATGCCAATAGCACAGCACCAGATCACACTCGCCACTGTCGAGCGCCTCCAGAAACTGCTCCCCCACCCAACTGGTGGCATTCAGGTTCAGCTGCAAACGCTCGGCAATGCCCGCGTCTTTCGCCCAGCCCTGGTAAAAGTGCGAAAACAGACCCTGCGTGGAACCCACACTGATCCTGGCAGACACCTCGGCTTCAAGGGCGCTGATTCGATCGCGGGTATCCCGGACATCCCGTGTGATCCGCTCGCACAGCTCCCGGAATATCTCGCCAGCGGGCGTCAGCGAGAGCGGCAGCGTCTGGCGGTTGACCAGCGTGCTGCCCATGGCTTCTTCCAATAATTTGATCCGGCGGCTGAACGTAGGCTGGCTCACGTGCTGCAACTCGGCAGCACGTGAGAAATGGCGCGTTCGGGCCAGCGCCAGAAAATCTTCCAACCAGCGTACTTCCATGGAGTCCCCTGAGGGTATGTCGTTGTATCGATGCGAGTTCTGCTGCTGGCATCATAGCCTATCGCAGCGGCGCCGTTACAACCGGCCCTCTTCCACCGCGTGGCACGCAACCTGGGTTCCGCCATCCGTGGTGATCAGCTGGGGCACTTCCTGCCGGCATCGCTCGTTGGCATAAGGGCACCGCCCATGAAACACGCAGCCCGACGGCAGGTTCACCGGCGTGGGCACCTCTCCTTTCAGGCGGATGTGGTTGGGGCGATCGTCCTCCAGTTTCGGAATAGCCGACAACAGCGCCTGGGTGTAGGGATGTCGGGGCGCGGAAAACAGCGTTTTTGTATCCGCCAGCTCACAAATCCGCCCAAGGTACATGACGGCAACACGGGTGCCGAAATGCTCAACCACCGCCAGATCGTGGGTAATAAACAGGTAGGTCAAGCCCCTGCTTTCCTGGGCGTCCATCAGAAGGTTCAGCACCTGGGCCTGGATCGAGACGTCCAGGGCCGAGATCGGCTCGTCGGCCACGATGAACTCCGGATCAACTGCCAGGGCCCGGGCAATGGCGATCCGCTGGCGCTGGCCACCGGAGAATTCGTGGCCGAAGCGGTTGCCCCAGTCCTGATCAATGCCCACCGAATGCATCACCTCATGGATCTTGTCCCGCACCTGCACCGGGGACCAGTCCGGATGATGGAACCGGATCGGCTCCTCCAGGGTCTGCTGGATGGTCATGCGCGGGTTCAGGGACGCATAGGGATTCTGGAAGATCATCTGCATCTTGCGCCGGTACGGCAGTGAATCCTTGCGCTCCAGATTGTCGATGCGCTGGCCGTCGTAGTGAATCTCGCCGGCGCTGGGCGAGAGCAACCCCATCACGGTTCGGGCCACGGTCGACTTGCCACAGCCGGATTCGCCCACCACGCACAGGGCCTCGCCCTTCTGCACTTCCAGGTCCACGCCGTTGATGGCGTGGACAGCCTCCTGTTTGCGGCGGAAGCGTCCACCCTCAAAGGTGATCTGCTCCAGCAGGCTGCCGGACAGGTCAAAGCGTTTCTCGAGACCGCTGATACTTACCAGAGGGGAGGTCATGATTCGGCCTCCTGCATGCGTTTCTCCTGTTCAATCAGGTTGGCAACTTCGTAACAGGCCACATTCACATTGCCCGAGCGCACATACTCCGGCATGGCCTGCTTGCACTGCTCGGTGGCGAAGTTGCAGCGGGGATGGAACGGACAGCCGGAGGGCACGTTCTTCAACGATGGCATGGAGCCGGGATTCTGGAACAGCCGCTCGCCGGGCTCGCCCATCTGGGGCAGCGCGTTGATCAGCCCCTGGGTGTAGGGGTGCTGGGCATCGTTGATAATTTCCCGGGTCGGCCCCTGCTCGATAATCCGGCCGGAGTACATGACCAGCATTCGCTGGGTCACCTGGGAAACCACGCCCAGATCGTGGGTAATCAGCATCAACGCCACGTTCTCCTGTTCGCACAGGTTCAGTAGCAGATCCATGATTTCCGCCTGAATGGTGACATCCAGAGCCGTCGTGGGCTCATCCGCGATGATGATTTCCGGATCCAGCAGCAGGGCGATGGCAATGATCACCCGCTGGCGCATGCCCCCGGACAGCTCATGGGGGTATTGATCGAGACGCTTCTCCGGAGAAGGAATCTGCACCTTCTGCAGCCGGTCCAGAGCAATGGCACGGGCTTCTTTTTTACTGATTTTCCGATGGGCAAGGAGAGCCTCCACCATCTGGGTTCCGATGGTGAGGACCGGGTTCAGGGTCATCATCGGATCCTGGAAGATCATGGCGATACGGTTACCACGGATTCGGCGCAGCTCCCGCTCGCTCATGGCGGCGAGGTCCCTGCCCTCGAACAGGATCTGTCCGCCGGCGATGTAGCCCGGCTTGGCAATCAGGTTCAGGATGGAAAAGGCAGCCACCGACTTGCCGGCACCGGACTCCCCCACCAGGCCCAGGCGCTCGCCCTTGTCCAGGCTGAAGCTGATGCCGCGCAGCGCTGTCAGGTCGCCACCACGCACGGCAAAACGTACATCAAGATCTTTTACTTCCAACAGTGCCATGGTGTTACCCCTTGTACAGCCGTGGGTTCATCACATCCCGCAACCAGTCACCCAACAGGTTGATGACCAGCACGAGCACCACCAGCACCAGGCCCGGGATCAGGGTGATCCACCAGGAACCGCTCTGGATGTAGTCAAAGCCGGATTTGATCAGCGAGCCCAGCGACGGCTGGGTCTCCGGCATGCCAAGCCCCAGGAACGACAGCGCCGCCTCGGAGATAATGGCGTTGGCGATCTGGACCGTGGCGATAACGAAGATGGGCGACAGCGTATTGGGCAGGATGTGCCGGAACATGATCCGACGGGTCCCGAAACCCATCACCTTGGCCGCATCCACGTACTCCTTCTTCTTTTCCGCCAGCACCGAAGCACGAACGGTCCGGGCAATCTGGGGCCACTCGGCAACACCGATGATGAAGATCAGCATGTAAATGGCGATCTCACCGAACATCAGGTTACCGAAGCTGGCCTTGAACACTGCGCCCACGATGATGGCAACCATCAGAGTGGAGAAGGACAGCTGCACATCGGCAATGCGCATCAGCACCGCATCGACCTTGCCACCCAGGTAGCCGGCGAGGAGACCGAACAGAATGCCCAGAAACGCCTGCAGGACCACCGCCCCGAAACCGATCATCAGGGACACCCGGGTACCGTAAAGAATCGTGGACAGCAGATCCCGGCCCTGGGCGTCGGTGCCCAGAGGAAATGCCGGATCGGCTCCGCTCATGCCCACCGGGGGCAGCTCAGAATTCATAATGTTGATCTGCGCCAGATCGTAGGGATCGGCGGGCGCCAGCAGGGGCGCGAACACCGCCGCCAGCACCATCAGCAGCAGCACGGCAAAGCTGACAATCGCCACCTTGTCGCGCTTGAAGCTGTACCAGAAGAAGGACTCGCGGAAGCGGTACCAGCGGGAAACCGTTGCCGTTGTCATGCTTTCTTTCCTGTCAGTTTGACGGTGGGATTCACCAGACCGTAGATCAGATCCACCAGGGTATTGGTAACCACGAAAATCAGGCCCACCACCATCAGGTAAGCCACGATCAGCGGAATGTCACTGCGGGTAATGGCCTCCAGGAACATCAGGCCCACGCCCGGCCACTGGAACACGGTTTCCGTAAGGATGGTGTACGCCACCATAATGCCGATCTGCACGCCACCCACGGTGATCACCGGAAGCATGGTGTTCTTGAGTGCGTGCAGGAAGTTGATGCGGCCGGCGCTCAGGCCCTTGGCCCGGGCGTAACGCACATAGTCGCTCTGCAGCACTTCCATCATCTCGGCCCGGATCAGCCGGATAAACAGCGGCAGCATGATCGAGGCCAGCGACACCGACGGTAGGATCAGGTGCATCAGACCGGTACCGGTGAAGAAGCCCGATTCCCAGGTGCCGAACAGGTGAGTCAGCTCATCACCACGCCCGTAAGAGGGCAGGCCGCCCTCAGTGGAAAAGAAGTCGTTCAGCCACTGCCCCCACCCGGTATCGGACGGAAACCAGTTCACCGTCACACCAATGGAGAACAGCTGAATCAGCACAATGGCCGTCAGGAACACCGGGATGGAAATACCCACGGTACTGACGCCCATAAAGAATTTGGATAACCATGCCTGGGGCCGGATAGCGGCATAGACACCAATCGGCACGGAAAGAAACACAATAATCAGACTGGCACCGATGACCAGCTCCAGCGTCGCCGGCAGGTGCTCGGCGATCACTTCCAGGGTCGGCTTGCTGTAGAAATAGGAGTTGCCCAGGTCGCCCTGGAGCGCATTGCCTGCAAACCGCAGGTACTGCACCACCATCGGGTCGTTCAGGCCAAGCTCCTCTCGAATGGCTTCCCTCTCCTCTTCGGAGACGGACATCCCCACCATTTCCTGAAGCGGGTCCCCGAGGCCATCCTGAATGGCAAAGGCAATCACGCTGATCACAAACATGACCAGAAACGCCTGGGAAATCCGCTGAACCAAAAACGCTAACATGGAAAGCTTCCGGATAAGGCTTGCAAACAAAAGGCCGGCGCCGGATCACTCCAGCGCCGGCCGGCCATCAAAGGCAGTTACTCAACAACCAGATCACCCAGGTACGGGAAGTTCATGACATTGAGCACCGGCTCAATATTCACGTTCTTCTTGGAGGCCCAGGCCAGGTCCTGCCAGTGCAGCGGAACAAAGGCGGCATCATCGTACAGACGCTGTTCCACTTCCTGCAGCATGGCGGCACGCTTGTCCAGGTCGATCTCGACGTTGGCCTTCTGTACCAGGGCGTCGATTTCCGGGTTGCAGTAGTTACCGGCGTTGTACTGGCCAGCGCCAGTGTCGGCATCCGGGCAGAAGGTCAGGAACTCGTAGAAGTTGGCGGAGTCCTCGGTATCCGCGTGCCAGCCGATCATCATCATGTCAGCGGCGCGGTTGTCATACTCCGGCCAGTACTGGGCCTTTGGCAGGGTTTTCAGATCCACCTTGATGTTGATGCGCGCCAGCATGGCAGCCACTGCCTGAGCGATCTTGTCGTCGTTCACGTAGCGGTTGTTCGGCGCCATCATGGTGATTGTGAAACCGTCCTCGTAACCGGCTTCCTTCATCAGCTCCTGGGCCTTGGCCACATCGAAGCGCGGTGTCAGGGACTCGTTATAGCCCTGGTAGCCTTCAGGCGACATCTGGGCAGCAGGGGTGGCGAAGCCTTTCATGATCTTGGCGGCAATGCCTTCCTGGTTGATGGCATAGGCAATCGCCTGGCGAACCTTCGGGTTCTTGAAGGCTTCCACTCGCTCCTGGTTCATGTGGAACAGGATGATGCGGGTGCCACTCATGGTGACCAGGTTGGCGTTCTTGTCGTTGCGGATCCGCTCCAGATCATTGGGCGGAACCGGGGCGATAAAGTCGACACCACCGGACAGCAGCGCAGAAACCCGGGTGTTGTTCTCTTTGATCGGAGTCAGCACGATCTTGCCGACGTTACCCGGGGACTCGGTATCCCAGTAGTCGTCGAAGCGCTCGAACTCGACGCGGACACCCTGCTTGCGTTCGGTCACGGTGTAAGGGCCGGTGCCCGACAGATTCTCGGATGCGAACGAGTTGCCATGTTTGAGGATGGCGCTCTTGTCTTTGCCGTCTTTGCCGTCTTCGGTCTGGCCGCTGTAGAACTCGCTGTCGAACGGGAAGATATAGGTGGCGGTGTTCAGCAGCAGCGGATAGGGCTCACTGGTGACCAGCTCGAAGGTGTAATCATCGATGATGTTGATGCCGCTGAAGGGCTTGAAGATGGCCTTGAAATCCTGGCTCTGCTTCAGGCGGTCGAAAGTGAACTTCACATCCGCGGTCGTCAGCTCGTTGCCGGAATGGAACTTCACGCCCTAACGGAGTTTGAAGCGCATGGTGTTTTCATCAACCCGGGTCCAGCTCTCTGCCAGGCGCGGCTCGAAACCAAGATCCTTGGTCCAGCGCAACAGCGGATCAAAGGTCATATGAGACAGCTGGAGAATGCCACCAGACAGCTGCTCATGAATGTCGAGGGTCACGGGGTCGGCGTCGTACGCCATCTTCAGTTCCTTGGTCGCCTCGGCAGACAGGGCTACCGGCGCCGCCGCCAGGGCCATGGAACCGACAAATGCTGCAATCAGTTTTTTCATCGCGTTTTCCGTCGCTGTTTTAGGAATTTTCACGGAACATCGGCGCAGAACGGCGCCGAATGCCTGGCCAACAAGCTAGTCTCGGAAAACACTTAGGGCAATCGAAATTGCGACATGGGGCTATACGCCAGGTGAATGACCTGATTTGGCGCAGACTTACAGCCGGAAAACCAGAGGCAGGATCAGGGCAGTAAACACACCGGTAAGTCCCATCCCCAGAGACGCAAACGCGCCGGCGCTATGGCTGATTTCAAACGCCCTGGCGGTTCCGATGGCATGGCCATTCAGCCCCAGGGCAAAGCCCAGAATCCGTTCGTCCTCAACAGGCAAAAGCCGCGCGAGCAGGTCTACGAAGAGGGTTGCCACCACGCCCGTGATCAGGAGCCCGCCCATCATCAGGGGCACCGAACCGCCCAACTGCTCGGTAATACCGATGGCGATAGGCGCAGTAACCGACTTGGGCGCCAGCGATGCCAGGACCTCCGGTGTGGCCCCCAGAGCCCAGCCAATCACCACGGCGTAAACCGCCGCCATGGTGGCGGCAATCGGCAGCGTGACCACAATCGGGCGCCACATGGCACGGATATGGTGCATCTGCTGGTACAAGGGAATCCCGAGTGCGACGGTGGCAGGCCCCAGCAACACCGTCAGCCACCGCGCGCCCTGTTGGTAATCCTGGTAATCCACCGCCAACGCGATGAAGCCAGATAAAAGACACGCAGACAAAACAACCGGCGGCAGCCAGATAGGCCGGCCAATGCGGGAGAACAGCCAGTTGCCGGCAAAGAAGGCACCGAGGGTCAAACCGATCGCAAGAATCGGGGTGGCGGCAAGCGACTCCGGCAGGGCCTGGAAGCGCGCGAGTAGCTCACTCACCATCGCTAACGCCTCTTTTCGTCACCGCTTTCATCAACAACAACGTCGTCAGCACACTGAGAAAGGTGCCCACCAGCAATGCCGCCGCAACCGCCAGCCACTGCCCGGAGAACTGGTTCGCCGTGAAAAACACACCCACCACCCCCGGCATGATCAAGAGCACCAGCACCGATATCAGCCCCTGGCTGGCCCGAGCAAGATCATCACTCACGTTGCCTTTAAGCATCAGCGTGAAGGTAATGACCACCATCCCCAGCACGCCGCCACTCACCGGCAACGCCAGAAGCAGGCGCACAGACTCGCCAAGAATAAAAAACAGCACCAGAACCAGAAAACCACGCAACATCGGCATGCGCTTACACTCACCCGGGAAAGAATTGCATTACACTAGCCCAAACCCCTATCCCGATACCAATGCAGGAAGCCCATGGCGCTCAAAGCAACCATCCTCAAGGCGACGCTCAACATCGCCGACATGGACCGTCACTACTACGCGGATCATCAATTGACCATCGCCCAGCATCCGTCGGAAACGGACCTGCGCGTGATGATCCGGCTGCTTGCCTTTGCCCTGAACGCCGGCGACACCCTCGAATTTACCAAAGGCCTGAGCACCGATGATGAGCCAGAGCTGTGGCAGAAAGACCTGACCGGCGAAATTGAATTATGGATCGAGCTTGGCCTGCCAGAAGAAGACCGAATAAGGAAGGCCTGCAACCGCGCCGGGAAAGTGATCCTCTACACCTATGGCGATCGCGCATTCCCAGTCTGGTGGGACAAACATCACGGCAAGCTGGAACGTTTCGACAACCTCACCATTGTTCACCTACCCGGCGACAGCACTGAGGCCCTGGCAGCGCTCGCGGACCGGTCCATGAGCTTCCAGGTGACCATCCAGGATGGCGAGGTCACCTTCAGCAATGACAACAATCTGGTATCGATTACCCCCGAGCAGCGACTACCCCAGAACTGAGGTCAGGACTTGCCGCCGGGGGCTGGACAGACACCCGCTACGCACGTAAGATTGCGCACTCGAAATCGGCGAGTCATCGTCGAGCTCGAAGCGCCCGTAGCTCAGCTGGATAGAGCGTTGCCCTCCGGAGGCAAGGGTCAGAGAAAAAATCCGGAACCGAAGGCAACGGTCAAATATGCCAACTTTGTTGATAACCGCCCGTAGCTCAGCTGGATAGAGCGCCGCCCTCCGGAGGCGGAGGTCAGAGGTTCGAATCCTCTCGGGCGGGCCATTTCATCGCAAATTCAGAAAGTTACAAACCTGAATTGTCTGAACACTCCTTTACCTCGCAAATTACTTCTGAATAAACTTCCAACTAGGCAGTGACTTTTGCCCCGCTTGTGAAATTTTACTATTTGGCACATAAATCTGAGCCTGTGTCCAAATTGTGTCCATGGTGTGTCCACGGCTTTTGAGACGTTTTTCTCAGTCTGAAATAACTGACCTTTGCACAGAAGCCGAAGGCTCCCAACTTGGACACAGAAAACGACCAGAAAAAGTCCCTCTGGTAGGCCCCCTATAGAGCTGCCATAGCCCTCGATGTAAATGCTTGTCCTACGCCTTTGGTAGACCGGCGAGAATTTCTCTGGCGATGCTCAATTCGACGCCAGATCTTCGATGTCCCCTCAACGAAATCTTCGGGCTCTGGCACGCGGACAGTTCCATCACGCCATTACTCTTCTTGTTTTTTAACCTCATTTGAGGTATAAAAACAGGAAGACTAGAGTTCCGCCCCGGAGGCAACCTCATGCACAACCTTTTACACACTGAAGAGAATGCTGTAGATCGACTGTCCCAACTTGGGATTCAGTTACCTGTCCTTAGAGAATCCGTCTGGCAGGGATACCTGGCAAGATCTCGCACTACGGCCAATCATCCGAGTATCTCTCGCGGGATCATCATGTGGGCAGAAACCGTTGCCGTATTACGGGAACAGCTAAGGCCTGAGGGGTGGAGGAAATCAGATAAAGGCAACTATGAGCTCACGGTGAACGACGAAAACGGCTTGGCTATCGTTGTCACCACCGGAGATGATGCAACCGGTATGGTCGGGCCGACGCCTTCAAATAAGTGTCCAAAGGGAATTAATACTGCTGAAGCGATTGAAGCCAACAATCAGTTGGATATGTTCAGTGAGTTGTTGCAAGCGATAGAGGAAAACCAAGGGCTCACGACTTGGGTACTTTTGATGCATTTGGCTGCCAACGAAGTACGCTGTGAACTTTCCCTTCCATCTAGCATTTCCGGCGGAAAAATCAATGGCTGGAAGGAACGGATTGTTCTGCCGAGTATGCCGTTAGATGATGATTCGGTCGAAATCGATCTTCCTGACTTGCCCGATATAGAAGTACCAATTAAGAAAAAGGCATAGCATGTTCAACAATACTCGTTTTGCCCTCGCGAGAAAGCGCAGAGGCCTTACAAAGCGGGCCTTGGCTAAGGAAGTTAGTGTGACTGATCGGTCAATCACTGCTTATGAGAGTGGGCAGACCGTGCCTGAAAACCACACAGTCGACAAGATCGCGAATGCACTCAGGTTTCCGGTCGAATTTTTCTTTGCTGATGACGTAGAAGAGCTCCCCGTTGAGGTGGCAAGCTTTCGTGCGCTGACCAAGATGACGGCCTCTAAAAGGGATATTGCTTTATCGGCGGGTGCTGTGGCACTTCTCTTGAACCGCTGGATTGAAGGCAAGTTTGATTTGCCTTCACCTGAATTTCCTGAGGATTACAGAATTGCGTCAAATGTAGATTTAAAAATTGATGCCGGCCAAAGATCGTCTGAGGGTGACCAATATCCAGGCCTCGGGCAGAAAAATGATCCTGAATCCGCAGCCGAAATGTTGCGTCGATACTGGGATCTAGGCGAGCTTCCAATTAAAAGCATGATCGCTTTACTTGAATCCAAGGGCGTTCGTGTATTTTCTCTATCAGTTGATGCTAGAGAGGTCGATGCCTTCTCCATGTGGTATGGCGATATTCCTTTTGTATTTCTCAACACAAAGAAAACAGCGGAACGATGCCGGTTTGATGCCGCACACGAATTGGGCCATTTGGTAATGCACCGACACGGCGCACCGCAAGGTCAAGAAGCAGAGAAGGAAGCTAACTCTTTTGCATCAGCGTTTTTAATGCCCAGGAGAAGTGTGCTGGCAAATGCCCCAAGAACAGTGACGCTAAAGAGCCTTATCTCCCATAAAAAATACTGGAACGTCTCTGCCGCGGCCCTTAACTACCGGCTTCACTCACTCAATTTAACATCGGACTGGACCTATCGAACACTGTGTATTGACTTGGCTAAATTAGGCCGGGATCACGAGCCCGAGCCATCACCATTCGAAACATCGCAGGTGCTCAAGAAGGTTTTTGCCAGCCTGCGCGAGGATGGCATCTCGAAAATTGACGTTGCCAGAGAACTATTGATTGAACCGGAAGAACTGGATGAGCTTACATTTGGCCTGATGTTGAATGCCTTGAGTGGCAATTCGCCAACCAATTTTTCTGACAGATCCAAGCCTAGTTTGAGGCTAGTTAAATAGCTAATTTCACTATGCTACTTGGGCGGTAGTTTGGCTGTCGCCCATCAATCTCAAACCTTTAGGCTACGGTATGATTTTATCCTCTCAGGCCAGAGCTGGCCTGACTCCAATCACTCGGCCGCTTTATGCCAAAAAAAAACCGACCAAGAGGTCGGTTTTTTTACTTTACGTTGTATCATTAGTGCTCAGCACAAGCTAAACAGCATATGCCTCCTACTAGTCGCGGTGGTGGGCTGATACGACCTTGGCACCGCCATGTAGAGAATACTATGTGAACGACTCCCTACTGTCAACATCTTACCACTCAATCCAAGAGAGCTTTCAGGGCATCCTCAGGATCGCCCTCCAACCCATACTGTTTCGAGACCTCCCCTATTATTTCTAGAAGTCGAGTCATTCGATCCTCCAGGCCTTTCTTTGCATCTCTGAGATCCTCTTTTGTCGTCAAGAGGGCGCCACGCTCATGCTTTAGCTGGCTATGAGACTGTTTTAAAGCTTCGAAGTCAGCCACTACGTCGCTCCCATAGTGCCTTGCGAGCCGGAGCTTCATCTCAGCCTTATCATCGGAACAAAGCTTAAAGGCGAAACAAGTAACAGGAAACGAATTGCCTTTAAGCATTGGGGGATAAACCCGATATGAAGATACTGTCTGAATCATGCGAGGAAGAGTTCGACACGTTCTCTCGGTGTATTTAGCGTGCAATTTTGCAAAGGATTCTTTTGATATTTCCATACTTTCTGGGTCACCAGAATTCGGGGAGGTGGTCAAAGGCATGACTTGAATTCGGTCACCGTTCACCGATAGAACAATACATGGCCGTTTTTTGTACAATTCGCTAGGAAGGTGAGAGGCTGAGCATAAAACGCTTTGACCCAGCTGTCCTTGTGAATCGATCGCAGATACTTTGTGCCCAAAATCAACTTCAACTATGTTAAAGCGAGTAACTATTTTATTAGGAGATGAGCTACCCTTTGACGCCATCAATCCTATTGAATCGGTGTGCTTTACCTCTGCAAGACTAATATCGATTTCAGACTCAGTGAATTGAATACCTTCAACTTTCCACGATATGTTACCGTCGCCACTGAAGCTCTTAATGATGAACGTCTCAGCGGCATTCTCATCATGATATGGAATCAGCACCTCATTGAAATCTGTATATTTTACCTCGCCTAGAGCACAGTCATCTTGTTTCCAGAAACGGACCTTCATAATTTAGAACTTCACCCCAGATATTTGTTTGTCAATCAGCAGACGCGACACAGAGCGATTTTCCATGCCAGATAATGAGAAACTAGAAGCCAGCGTAGCAATACGGCTACATTTCACCCTAAAGAAACTCCGTATATGAGTCAGATAAGATATCGCGACGAACGCGAGCATAAATATTGAGCTGCGACAGACTCTGCCATCGAACAATCTCAGATGAAGCGCTGTCATTCTTCTATGAAGTAATCGGTATCAACTTGCTTAACCTCATAAACTTCTTTGACGTTGACCCCTAGGTTATTCTCGATCATTAATTGAGCCAGTTCCCGGCCGTCGATCAAAACGACTTTCATATCCAAACCTGCGATGGCCTCACGGGCCCCGGCAGAGAAGTCCGACGTTGTAAGAAACACCCCTTTCCGCGCGCGCTGTCGGGTTAATGCGCCGATAAATTTATCGATCTCGGGGCGATGAACTGTGTTGGTCCATCGCTTAGCTTGCAGGTATATGGTATCCAGGCCTAGCTTGTCTTCCTTGATGATTCCATCAATCCCATCGTCATTGGTCGTTTGTGTGGCCTGCCCCGCTTCCCGCCGGGAGCCGCCATACCCCATGGAAATCATCAGATCTACAACGAGCTTTTCGAAAAAAGAGGGGGAAGCCTTGCGGGTGCTCTCCAAGACATCATCCGCCAGGTTTTCCATCAGAGACTGGTGGGCAGATGCTAGCTGTTCATCCGGAGTTATCTCGTCAACTTCGCTCACTTCCTCTTCTGAGCTATTGGAAACTGGCTTTGGCTTTTGCGTATGGAAGTCATGGAACTCAGAGAACTGCTTTAGCCAGGCAACACTGATCCGATCAGGACCATTCTGAATCGCATCCAGCCCACGCTCGGTGATTTGCACCATACCCCGCTGCGGAATCGTCAGAAGTCCGGCCTTGTTGAGGTAAGTCCTTGCCCAGCCAGCCCTGTTGTTGATCACTGTTTGATGACCGGATGGCAGTCGCTCTTTTCGCTCTGCATCTGAAAGCTGAAAAAAGTCCTTCACTGCCTCGCGAACATCTGCTAAGGGCCTAGCCTCTCCATCACCAACGGCAAGTAGAACCGGACGCATGACTGATTGAAAATCGGGTATGGCCATTGCCCAAACTGCTCCTCGCCAGAACTTTGCTTACTGCTTGTCCACAAACTCGAACAAATCACCAACATCACACTCCAGAAACCGACACAGAGCGTCTACAGCATCAAGATCCACCCTACTGGCGGTCTCATGATATAGCCGGGTAATCGTTCCTCGATTTACACCGGTCTCTCTCGCCACATCAACGATTTTCAGCTTCTTCTCGCCCATCAACCTGGATAGATGGCACTTAACCATTTGGCCCACCAAAGAACAAAATAACCCGCAGGAGATCAAAAAGACTTGCAGTAGGTCTTAATGAGTGCATAATGATCTACAGGAGGACATATTGATCACTAAAGAAACCTTTTGCCCTCCAGCGATCAAAGATAGCAAAGGAGCCACCTTATGTCACAGGTATATCTCACCACCGAAGAACTGGCGGGGCGCATTAAATATGATGCCCGAACCATTCGCGAACGCCTCAAAGACTCTGTTCTGCTTGAGGGCATTCATTACATCCGCCCTTTTGGTGGGCGGAAGATTCTCTACATATGGGACGTTATTGAGCAGGACATGCTCGGCCACTCCGCAAATCATGCCTTTGCCGTGCCAATGGCCGGAGGAGGAATGTGCCGTGGGTAAAATTGTAGAGCGCACGGAGACTGGCAAACTCTTTTTTGATTTCCGGTATGCAGGCAAACGCTGCCGAGAACAGACAACTTTGGACAACACGCCAGCCAACCGCAAAAAACTCGAAGCCATCCTCAAACGAATCGAGGCCGAAATCACGCTGGGTACATTCGAGTACCACCGGCATTTCCCGAACAGTCCCAGAGCAGCAAAGTTCACGAAACAAGCGGAGGTTCAGAGGGCTCGACAGGCCCATGACACGCCGCTGTTCAAAGCCTTCTCAAAGGACTGGCTCGGCGAAATGAAGATTCAATGGCGCCAGTCACATATCGAGACGGTGATGGGAACACTGAACAATTACCTCAATCCCCATTTTGGGGAACAAGAGGTTGGCCGCATCACCAAGAAAGACATTCTCGATTTCCGGGCCTCACTCGCCAAAGTTACAACCCGGAGCGGAAAACATCTTTCAGCCAGTAGGATCAACAGAATCATGACGCCTTTGCGCATGATCCTCAGTGAAGCAGCCAACCGGTATGAGTTTAGCTCACCCTACCATGGGATTAAATCGCTGAAGGTCCCGCGCACTGATGTAGAGCCTTTCACTATTGATGAGGTAAGGCAGATCATCAACACGGTCCGCTCAGACTTCCAAAATTACTACGCGGTTCGATTTTTCACCGGAATGCGCACGGGAGAAATCGACGGGCTCCAATGGGACTACGTGGATTTCACGCGTCGCCAAATCTTGATCCGCCAGTCTTTGGTCGATGGCCGAATGGAGTACACCAAAAACGACGGTTCCTTCCGAACTATCGAGATGTCTCAGCTGGTCTACGATGCTCTGAAAGACCAGCAAAAAGCGACTGGAAAGAAAAGCTTCGTTTTCTGTACACGGACCGGCGGGCCGCTGACTCATAACAACGTCACGAAAAGAGTTTGGTATCCACTGCTTAGGCACCTAGGACTACGCAAACGCCGGCCATACCAGACCCGTCACACCGCAGCCACGCTGTGGCTCGCGGCCGGTGAGAATCCTGAGTGGATTGCCAGGCAGATGGGCCACACCACCACGGAAATGTTGTTCCGGGTTTACTCACGGTATGTACCAAACCTGACCCGTCGCGATGGCTCCGCCATCGAGCGTCTGCTCATCAACGAATTCAACGCTAAAACTGATTCCAAGAAGGAAGGTGACTCATGAACCATTCCCAACCGTTTTCTATCAGCCGAAAGTCTTTCGCAAATCGTTTGGCAAGCGCACTCGCATTTTCGATGCAAATTCCGGACGGAAATCACCTTGTCGCCGTGCTTGGCGAAGGTGACGAAAGCTCCAATCTCGCTGCACTTACTAATTGGGTGGAAAATGAGCTTTGGTTGATGGACGACGAAAACCTGCAGGATCCGCTTCCTGCCTTGCTAAATAGCCTGGAACGCGTCCTCACCTCTGCACAGGAGCTCTTCGCATGAGCATTATCGTGAATACCGAGTGGCAATCTGAACCCGAGATTTTCGTTGGCACCATTACCAATCTGACGGAGATACCAAACGGGGAGGCCCTGCCGGTGCTAGAACTGATCATCGAAAATTCTTTTGAGCAATACCGGATCGTGATGTTCCAACCCCACCCGGACCTCCAGCTCACAAAAATCCCGGACTGTGCTGTTCAGTTGGTGCTCTGGGAGGGCAAGTCGGGGAATGCAGTATCGCGCTCAGACACCGTAATTCTGATGGACACGCCTGATTCACTGCTGCATCTGCCTGAGTCACAACTGGCCTGCCCTGATCTGGCGGTCGATATTGAACTGTTTCTCGAATCATGCCCGGTTCAACCACTGGCTGATTTTGTTCGACGAGTGTTGGGGCGACCATCAGTTGGACTTCCCTTCTTGAATGGCGCGATGCAAGAAGCCAGTTTCCAACAGCCGGGAAGCCTGGCAAGACACGGCCTTGATGTAGCCATACGTTCGTTCGATGCATGCCGCGGTTATAACGAGGCGGAACGCTGGCTCGCTGCTATTGCGGGACTTCTACATGGGGTGGGCCGGATTGAGTTATCTGACTCTAAACCAGTCGATTACCTGAAGGTCGTTTTGAAGGGGCTGGGCTTGTTGGCGGAAGACCTAAAACGACTAGCGCAAGAACTGCCTGAGGCGGCACGAACCATTCAGTTTATTATCGCCTCGATGTACCGCATCGGAAGCCATACACAACCCGATCCAACGGTAATGGTTGTGCAGTCATCCCACCTGCTTGCCGCGCAACTCCAGCCAGAGCTTATGCATACAGCTTCAACTCACTTGGCTCAAGCTTCAAACCTCATCTCGCCTTAAAAAGGACTACATTCAGTGGCCATGGATGGCCCTTTACTTCTGCATTTCGTCATCAACATACACTCTTCCAGCGAATGCGATCAGCGCTACGAATGCCACAAATCGAAGAGCGGGCATGTAATGCTGGCGCGGCCGCTCACCAAACCCTTTACGCGGCGGATCGACTTCTATTTGCGCGACACCCATTGCATTTCTGGGGCCCGCAGGGTCATCCCAACGAATCCGAATACGAGATGTCGGCATTGATAGCTCCTTACTCCAATACTCCATCATTTGCTGTTTACCAGGATCATTTTCAGGTGCACGTACATCCACCCACGCGAGCGGTAAAAAGCCTGTAAGCTCCAGAAATCTGAGATACAGCACTTTCCCCTCGGTCGAAGTAAATTTTATTTGCGTATGACTTCTCTGTATCGCCTCGACAACGTTCTCTACAAGAGCCACGAAGCGTTCGGAGTCTATGACGGCAAGCTGCACCAAGCTGTGATACATCAACTCGACGGTCGAATGGCATGCTCTCAACTTGGGTGGTGCCGGACAAGTGCGCTGGACAGGGTTGTCTACTCCGCCCTCCCCATTTCGGTGAGCAACGCTGTCAACATCAGGTCTCTCGCTCAAAGAAAATGCGTTGCGCTGACCGGCGTGCTCTTCTTTAAAATTCCGTGCGCGCTGGTCCATCAACCATTCGCCACGTCTATAGCAGCGGGCTAAACAGGCCTCAGACAGTCCAAACAAGGTTGCGGTCCCGGCAATCGCCTTTTCCAACGTTGCGCCGTTTTTTATGAGCTGAGAGATATGATCGAGCGCTCGGTAAACCAACAGAGCCGACGCTGGCACCTGAGAGTTCTCAGGCACTGCCTTACTAGCTGACCCTGACATCTCAAAACTGGTAAACGACTTGTCTAGCGCGACCTCTCCGCCTTTTTTAAAGCGGCACAGAACAGCGGCCAGTTGAGCTGGCGCAGAATCCTTGTTCTTACTTAGACCCCGCCGTTTACGAAACTGCTGCAAATTATCATCAGTGAAACCCAGTAGCTCGGCCT
The DNA here is from genome assembly GCF_001266795.1 of Marinobacter sp. CP1. Taxonomy (NCBI): domain Bacteria; kingdom Pseudomonadati; phylum Pseudomonadota; class Gammaproteobacteria; order Pseudomonadales; family Marinobacteraceae; genus Marinobacter; species Marinobacter sp. CP1. The sequence continues at coordinate 2,610,703 of NZ_CP011929.1, read as the reverse complement.
GGCACACATTCGACAAGGTGCCCATCGGTACCGACCAGCGCATTAGACCCACTGCGTAGTCTAATAGGTGGGTGTAAGTTCGAATCGTTTGTCCAGGGGACGCATGGCCCATCATGACGGTCAGGTACTGGAGCTTTTCGAACGCAGGCACATAACGATCTTCCCCACACAAAACCGCATACCAGTCCTCTCCCCAGTGAGGCATGATGACAGCTCCATCATCACTGCAGGCCCATTCAACCGGAAAAATCTCACCGGGACACGATTCCATCAACCGAAGTGCACTAAAAGTGGCACAGGAATGCCTTAGGTGATGGAAGCGCAAAATCGGAGTCCCCGAGGCGGATCTCATGGCATCCTGAATCGGATCAATCAACGTTCTAGCAGGCATCAAAGAATCTGGCTGGTGCAACTCGCTAAACACCAATTGGTTACGCTTTATCGAAGGCTGCTCCAAAACTCGCCGACGATACCAACACCTGACCAAATCCAGCTCAGAATCGGTTAGTAGGGCCCACAACGGCAATACTCGATTGGCGTTGGCGGTCTTTGTGGCGCCAAACTTATTCCCCCTAACAATTAAACTCGGAAATGCCAAGGCTGGCTCATACAACCCCTGCAAATCCCGGAGAAGTAACCGTCGTATTTCCCCTCGTCGTAAGCCACACCGGTAGCCCAGTATCAGTGCAGTTTTCCTTGTTTCAGATAGCCTTCGGTCTGGCTCATCCTCAAGCATAGACAGTGTTCGCCCGAACTCCGCAGGCGTTAATATCTCTGCATCGACCTGACCGTTGCTGCTCACCCCCTCAATATACGTATCTGGCAAACCGTGTTGCGTAACCAGGTAATGATGAAATCGTCTGAGAACCCCAGAACGGTATGCTTGCTGTTGGATCGACGAGCTGGCTTTTAAAAGCTCTGCGTAAAGATCTTCCCAATCATCCTCATCTAGGTCATTCAGATCCTCTTCAGCAATCATTTCAGCGATGAGTGGTTCAGCAAATTCGGAGAGGTACCGTCGAATAGTACTCGCTGTTACAGACAGTCTAGAGAGGGCACACCATGAAGCAACGACCCTGACAATTGGTGACACAGTAGATGACTCAGCAATACCCCTGAGCGCTTTATAGCTCGCACTTTTTACAGATGCGCTCTTTTTACGCTCATCTAGCGCCAGGGCCCGAAGTATTGACGCGATCGCGTCTTTGGCGTTTCCGTTTTTCGGGCCATACAGGGGACAAGAAGGCTTATTAACAGTCAGTTCCGAGGGCGATGTTGGCGTGTTGTAACGCACCCTCGGTGGAACCAGACCAGTAATCAATCTAACCCACGAGCTAGGCCCCATAGAGACGGAAACACTTGCTGCGCTCTGTACAAAGCCAGCACACCCCATGATGTCCAGTGATGCCACGGTCGAGGCTGCATCCATCAGACTACGGACAAAATTACGGTCCGCAGAGACTGCGCTCTTCCTAAAGGAAATTCGTGAAACAAACCCTGCCAAGAGCGACGGCGCATTGGCAGGAAACGCCTTTAAACCGTGCTCGCGATTGAACCGATGCAGGAGCATTAGCGTGACAGGATCAGGAAACCAACGGGAGCCTTCCGAGCTTTCGGTACTCTCCAACCAATAAAGTTGCTTGTCTCCTCGGGACCTCTTAGCGGTTTGAAGTCCACTGGTGATGGCGCCGCAGATGGTCTTGAGAAATTTTTGGGAGTGCAGACCTCCAAACCAAATCATGGAATACACAAGTCGGCCGGCGTCGTGCGTCAACCGCCGCGAGCCTTTCACCCCGTCGCTCCGAAGGCTATTCCAGAAGTCTGCTTCAATCACCTCGTAAACCGATTTATGCGCAAAGCTGCGCGGGGTCATCGGTGGCGTATCCATCCGGACAACTATCATTAGGTCTCGGTTCGGAATTTCGAAGCCATGTTCCCCGGCTATCTCATCGAGACGCCTCACCAGGTGATTGTGACGGATACGTAGTGCGTTCCCCGTGACTCCGGCACAGGCGGTCTCGAAGATAAAAGCTACCAACCCCTCAGGGACCGGTTCAGGAACGTCTCCGGTCACCAGCCTTGAAAACGATTGGTCGAGAATGCGGTCCACGGCATCACGTTCGGATTTTGCGATTTGGTGGCGCTTTTTCTCACGCAGCTCATCACCGTGAAGATTTTCATTTTTCGCCTCAGTCTCGCCCATCAGCCCAGCCCCCTAACCGGCGTCCAACCAAGCTCCACTTGGATCTCCTCCAGCACTGGCACCAGAAACTCCTTGTACTCAACTGGAGACAAGGTCGAATACTTCCCCATCGGCTCTCGCCCAGCCACCCAGTGTCCCATCAAGGCATCAATCAACGCTGGTGGAATTCTTCGATGTAAAAGCTCACTACGTAGGAGGTGGCGCCCGACGTTTAGCGGCAAACTTGAAAACGACGACAGGTGCTCATCGATCTGATCAGGCGTCACAGCGACCGGCTTGGCCATTCGCCTATTCGGCGTTGAAAGAAAGAAGAGGGTATGGTCCGGGACCGGCTCGCCTAGATACGTCTCGACCATCCGCATCACATGACGCCGATGGCTCAGATAATAGTGCCAGTGGCTCAAGAAATTTTCGGTCAATGGCGCAATACGCGAGTGGCTCCAAAAGTCGGCTTCCTTGTCCGCGATCACGGCACACCTGCGATTTAGATCTACATCGGTAATCCGGGATAGAGGCGCCTGAACGCTTCGGTACCCAGTGCATAAGAAAAGCAGCAGGACCGTGTAAACCGTATATGCATTATGAATATCGGGAAGCGTCGATTTCCCGATTGGCTGACGCAACGTTACCTGGAAATGCGTTTTCAAATCCGTCGCCAGCTGCCTCAAAACGTCCGGCGTTGGACAATAGGGGGACCCGATACGCCGATCAGACTGCACCAATGCTACCGGGTGCAAAGTATTACGAGATTCGGGCATCAGCTGTGAAATAGCCTGCAAGTAACGTTCTTGCAGATCTGATTCATAGGCACAGTAGTAGTGGATTCCAGCATGTCTGCTGATGTCATCGTGGTCACCGGCAATGAGAATTGACGCAACCATGTCACCGGCACCGTCAGACAAACGGTGGAACAACGCCCTTTGAACCCGCCTGAGGGTCAGCCTGACGTCGCTTTCTTTTTTGATCCGATCAAACAAGTCAGACGCTCGTTCCGCAACACCCTCTTTTTCGTGGTTCTTAAAAAGCGCGCCACGCCAGCCACGGGGATCAGAGCCAACATGACGTTCCAGCAAGTTCCAGAGAGGACCTACAATGGGCATCCGCACCGACGGCACGGTCTGAACCAACTGATGCCGCAGTTCTGCGTCAAGCTGAGTCTTCCGTACCGGTTGCGGGGCGGCGCTTTGCCAAACTGCAGACTCATAGCAAATGTATATTCGCCCGTTTTCTCCACGTTCCGGCAAATCACCCAGCCGGGATTTCAGTTGCGTCTCCAGAACCAAATCTAGCTCTCGCCCTGTCAAAAGGACCAAAAGGAGGGCCAAAGCAGCTGAAAGATCGGCATCATCGGGCTCAGTTACCGCGTTCCAGTAAACATAGAGTTCGTACTCCGTCGGCCGCTCCCAACGGTTTGTCAGCGTTTGATTAGAACGTCGAAGCTGATCGGACTTTGCGCGGTCTCTAGCAACCCCATTTTGCCCAACCCAAGGCTTTCGATGCTTAGAGAGGCCGTGGCTTGTAGCAACTATGGGCCGGTGAACAAGGTCATCTGATGGGAGCGCATTTCGCTCTGCTGTTTGGAATAGTTTGTCCTGATCAACACTGGTCCGAAGAGGGAAAGTGAGTGCCTCAATCACCCCAGCGGAATCTGTCTCATCACTCTCCTCAACATCAATCTGAATTCGCTCCATCTCAAGGCCGCTGCCGGCCGGATTCTCGTACTCATCTGTAACAGTTAAGTCTTCAGTCTCAGCTCGAACACTCCGCTCAATTAGGGACTCTTTTTGTAACGACAGTCCTAGTAGTCGACGGATAGGCGACAGATGCTTGGCTCGCAGGTCACCACGCTCCCTTAGTCGCTGTTCCAATTGGTCCAGCGTGGTATAGCAATTTGCAGGCTCCGAGGTGTCAACTCTCTCAAGGCTATCCATCCAAAGATGAGCTCGCCGGAACTCCAAAAAAACTTTTTGCAGATTCGAGAGCGGAACTTTCCCGTCAGGCGCCTCGGGAACCCCGCTCCAGATAGCGATAAACACATGAGCCAGAATCGACGCTTGCTCGCTGTTTAAAGAGATCTGGTCTCCAATTTTCAACAATGCGGCATAGACAGGATACGGAGTGATTTTTGGCCTTTCGTCAGAGGTCGGATGCCAAAATTCGTCAACATAAACACCATCGATAATGTCTCGACACAGTTCGATGATTCCCGGCAATGTCTTGCCCAGGTCATCCATACTAGGATGATTCTTTTTTTCTAGAAGCGACAACATCCGACCCGCAACTGGCAAAAAAGCCGTAGCGACCGTCTGGATCTGGGCGCGTGTATCCGGTGGCTGAATAAGTTGCTCAAGTGCACTACTCGGAGACATCATTCACTCCCTAACTTTTGAAAAATAATCGGAGATTCCTTGCTCAAATCTCTCTGCGATTCACGCCAGAGATCAGGGATAAGCGAGACTTTGTGGGGAAGCTCGAACTCGCAGAGCCATGCTTCTTTATTAAGAGAAATAGAGAGGAGATAGCTTTTGAATAGCCCCCTGTCTGCATTGCCATCAGGGACAAATTCAGAAGCTCACGCTCTATAACTTCGGTGAGCAAAATGTCGGTGGGGATTGGGGGGCTCTCAACAAGGACAGGAATCGGAGTCTCAGAATTCAAACAAGAGATCAAAGCCGCGGATCGCAGATTGCCCGTTACGATGTAATATGAAACGTACTCGGTTTTTTTCCCCGTTTCTTTTCCCTTTTTTTCTTCGTTCTTTTTCTTCTTTTTCTTTCTCTCTTCGACCACCGCAGGGTGTCGGTGCAGATAGTCCAGGATTGCTGGCTCGGGCAGCTCATCCAGAGCGCTTGCCCGGAAAGGTAGCGCTGCAAATTGTTCAAGAAAGTGAGTAGCCCTCAATACGGGGGATTCCTCAAGGTCCTTAGGCGAGATCGTTTTCAGTGTATAGATGTGGTCAGCCATGCTGCTCTCCTCAAACGTGATGAGAGTTATTGTGACGACCTATGAGCGACCGTTGTTTTGTCTAATTGACCGAAAAATGCGTTTACTCTGTTTTTTTTAAAAAAACGGTAACTGTCTTTTCCAACAGCCTTGCATCAACCAAGAAATGCGAAAACCGGCTGTCCGAGAAGCGACACCACTGCTCGCAGGCGAAGAAACAGCACCCATGTAATGGATTGAACGGCTCGGCGAAGGCTTGGTCACGGAGTACTACAGGGATTGGTGAGCACCGAGAAAGGTTTAGAAAAGCTCCCGGCATTGATCGGCTGGCTGGAGCATGGCGTCAAGACCTACATGATCCCGATTCCATTTCTGTAATGCTTGTGGTCAGGAAAAACCGGCTCAAACAAGGGGCTATCACCGATCCACTGATGGTGTGTAGATGTTTTTTTCTGCAAAAAGGCCAATTTCCAGTCTAATTCGATTTTTCGTGCAATTAGACGAACCGCAAGATTGTGATTCCTCTTTACTCTGGCTGTGATGTTCAAAACACACACGAGGAAGATTATGAATTTGAAAGAAAAACTCTGGGAAATTATCGAGATGCATTCGGTCGTCGAGTCGGCTTGGTTGAGAATCGAGTGGCTGAGTGAGGCTGTTGATAAGTATCAGGCAGAGCTCCAAGAAGCCGAAAACAAACACGATGAAGTTGTTGAATATCAGGAGCGACTCATGCACGAACTCGCCAAGCAGGCCGTGTTGGAAGGCATCGTTGGAGTCAACGATCACTTGCCAATGCTGAGGCCCGTCGAATTCGGGGCAAAAATGTACATGCTGCTGCAAGAGCACGATGAGCGAGACGCTGGCGAGCACCAGTCAGAAACAAAGAACTTTTAGTTTACCGACGACCTAACCGTTATCTGAGAGGGGGGGGGGTAGTGAACTTTGTCGACAGATGCTGGCCCTCAATTTGGAGCCAACATCTGTCTGACAATGGTCGAAACTGAAAAGCCTCAAGGCCATTCTGGAATCGTCTTACTGCGAAACGAAAACCCTTAATTACCCGTGTTCCGATTTTAGGGGATGGTTACAAGGCAGATCAGACTGGCGAAGCTTCGCTCGGTCTACACCATCTTTTGCTTGCAGCCGTGGAAAGTTATGAAAGACTGACACGGAAACAAATGCTGGAGCTTCTACTATGAATAGAGAACCTAACATTGCCGAACTTCGTGAACTCACTTATCAGGAGGCTGTTGATCTATTTGAAGGCGACACAGTTGCCGCTGATAGGTGGTTATCATCTTCTGTTCGGGCACTCGGTAATCACCCCCCAATCTCGCTGATGGGAACGAAACAGGGCTGTCAAAAAATCCGAAACCTCCTGCGCAAGTGGGCCGAAGGGGCGATTTCGTAGCAGCTCTCGTCCAGAGTAAAAACGAACTCGGTGGCGCTCTACTGGGCTTTTATAACCGTCAATGAGCTTACGCAGTCACCGGGGCATTCTGCACGTTACAGACGAGGGTAGACTTGAAATCTTCTGAGCGATTGGTTGACCAATACTTCAAGTGGAGCGTTTGCGACCGCCGCTACCATTCAGAACCAAATAACAGAAGTAACCAATGACAACACCCCAGAAAGCTGATGAGAGTCCAAATAGAGACATGCCCGAAGCTGTAACAACAAAGGTAATCAATGACGCTTCGCGGTGACTAGGCTCCTCTAAGGCGGAGAATAGATTACCTGCAATCGCTCCAAGGAGAGCAAGCCCGGCAAGCACAGCTACAAATGCCGCTGGAAGTGATGTAAATAGACTAACGATGGTACCGGCGAACAAACCTCCCACCAGATAGAAAACACCATTGAACACCCCCGCGATGTATCTACGAGACGGATCTTCATGGGCGTCTTTACCTGTGCAGATGGCAGCGGTAATTGCAGCTACCACAGTAGTGATTCCGCCGAAAAAAGCCATTGGGAGTGAAACCAGGCTTGTTATTCCGATAATGGGCTTTGCCTTAACCGGGTAGCCTGCACTTTGGAGGATCGCCATGCCGGGCAGAAATTGTCCAGTTAAACTCACCAAGACAAGCGGAATGGCAAAACTAAGGGTTGAACTTAATGTCCACTCTGGCTGAATGATCTGAGGCACCGCAACGCTCCAGCGAACGCCTGACAAGGAGGCACCTTCCAGAGCGACCGCAAGTACCACCCCTGAAATTAACAAGAGAACCAGGGTATATTTGGGAAAAAGGCGACGAAACACAACATAGGAAACAAGCATTCCGATGGCCAAAGCGGGAGTGGTTTCTATTGCGGTGAAAGCACCCACACCAAACTGAAAAAGAATACCCGCCATCATCCCAGCAGCAATGCCCTTCGGAATCGCTCTGACAAATGTGTCAAAGGTACCTGAAATACCAATAATAAAGATCATAATCGCCGCGCTAATATAAGCGCCTATTGCCTCGTTTAGAGACAACTCGGGGAACAGTGTAACCAGCAACGCGGTGCCCGGTGCAGACCAAGCGGTCACGATAGGAGCTCTAAGCCAAATCGATAACGCGATCCCTGATATGCCGGCTCCCACAGAAATAGCCCAAACCCATGAGGTCATCATATCGGACGAGATTCCAGCGCTGGCTCCAGCTTGGAAAAAGATGGCTAAGGGGCCCGAATATGATACGAGAACCGCTAAGAAGCCCGCCACGACTGCCGGCAGGGAAAGGTCTTTTAGAAGTTTTTGCATAAGTGTGAATCCGTTATTGATTATTGTAGATTCAGGTCATGAAAAAGGGCCCCGAGCGGTTAAACGCCGGGGCCAAAGAGGGCATGACTGACTGTCTACCCTGGGGTCGCATTTCCTACAGAACTTACCCTAGATCGCCCCCAGCAACTGGGACCACTGTTCCCGTAATGTAGCTGGCAGCATCAGATGCCAGGAAAAGAATTGGCTCAGCCTGTTCATCCAAAGTTCCGTATCGATGCATGAAGCTGTTCCCTATGGTCTGATCAATCAGGGTTTGATACCACGCCTTTTCCTGCTTACTCTGTTCTTCCGCATTTCGAGGCGTCAGTCTCGGTGGCGCTTCTGTACCGCCCGCCGCTGCGGCATTTACTCGGATATTGTGTGGCGCATATTCATACGCCATGTTCACAGTCAAAGCGTTAACCCCTCCTTTGGCTGCACCGTACGGAACCCGCATTAAAGCACGCGTTGCTATGGAGGAGACGTTGACAATCACTCCTTCATTTTGCTCAAGCATGTAAGGTAAAACTGCGCGGCAACACCATAGAGTCGTAAAAAGCGAACGCTGAATTTCCTTTTCAATCTGTTCCGGCGTGTAGTGCTCGAACGGCTGAGCCCAGATAGTGCCACCGACATTATTAATGAGAATATCGATACGCTGAAAGTGCTGATGCGCCTCCGCCATTACTTTCTCGGCCCCTGCCCAAGTTTCAAGGTTGGCCTGAACAGCAACAGCATCAGCTCCCTCATCACGCAACTCTGCAGCGACGCCGTGAATATAGTCCGCAATGTCTACGAGAAGCAGGCGAGCGCCTTCTGCGGCCGCCAGCTCGGCTACACGCTTACCTATTCCTTGGGCGGCTCCAGTGATCACCATTACCTTATCGGTGAAGCGAGATGTCATGCGACCTTCTCCTTTTCTGCAGGAGCGCTAGGAGCGAACTTTTCATAATGAAACGAATTCGGTTTCAAGCCCTTTTCTCGGAAAAATCCGAGCACCGAATCAACCATGGGAGGGGGACCACACAAGTAGACATCGACATCCCCCTCATTTAGGGGAGCGTCATCCATATGCTGGGTAACATATCCTTTCCTCGGATGGTCGCTCTCTTCTCCAGAAACCACAGTGACGTATGTAAAATTGGCCAACTCCTCGGTAAAACGGTCCAGGATATCGAGGTACACCAAATCATCATCATTAGTGACGCCGTAAATCAGATGTGTTGGTAAGTCGCAGCCATTGGCTTTCATATGCTCTAGTTTGGATAGGAAGGGCGCTAGGCCAGTGCCTCCTGCCAGCATCAGTATCGGACGCTCGATGGGTCGCAGATAGAAACTTCCCATGGGGCCGGTTAGGGTTACCTTATCCCCAGTGCGGGCCTTGCCCACCAGCCAAGAGCTCATAAGCCCCCCTGGCACATTGCGAATTAGGAAACTCAGATCACGGCTACCTGGCTTGGAACTGAAGGAATAAGCGCGCGTCTCTTCAGAACCCGGCACCTGAATGTTCACGTACTGCCCAGGAAGGAAGGCAATGTCATCGTCCGCGGTGATCTTCAGTTCGATCGATGTGGGCGAGATCAGGTTCACCTCCGCCACGGTACCACCGACTTCGGCATTGCCCGTTTTGCACATGGTGGAAGCGACAGGCACTTCCACCACACAGTCACTGGAAGGCACCATCTGGCAGGTCAGTACCATGCCCTGTTCGGCTTCCTCGTCAGACAGCGCTTCGTCAATGTATTCCTCACCCATGTCGAAGTCGCCCTGACGGCAGGCACCCTTACAGGTGCCACAAACGCCATCGGAGCAGTCCATGGGCAGATTGATCTGCGCACGGTAGGCGGCGTCGAGAACCGTTTCGCCTTCGTTGCAGGACACAAAACGGGTAACGCCGTCTTCAAAGTTCAGCGCAATGTTGTAACTCATGATGATGCTCTCCCCATCAATTACAGGTGATAAACGTCCAGCACCTGATTGATGCAATCGTTGTTCAGAACCAGTCGCTTCTCCCGAATCAGCGGCTGCTCGCCAGTAATGTCCAGGGTGTAGAAGGACGTTCCGAAAAATTCCGCCGTTTTCTTGTAGCGGTACGCCTTGGTCAGCCAGTTGAACCGCAGCTTCACTTCACTCTCATCCTGGGACAGGATCTCCAAGTTGCTGGTGAAGTGCGTGGTTCGCGGCTCCGGCATGGAGCTGGCACCGGAACGCTCAGTCTTTATGCGATAGATCCGGTCTTCCAGGCCTTCCTTGTTGGGGTAATAGATGAGCGAGATCTCGCTTTGCGGGTCCTCGGTCAGCTCATCGTCATCGTCCCAGGCCGGCATCCAGTAAGTGACGTCTTCGTGATAGCAGGCCAGCCATTTGTCCCACTCGCGGTCGTCCAGAAAACGGGCTTCGCGGATGATGAATTGCTCGATATCGTGGTAGCTCAGGCTCATGCCGACGCCTCCTCTGAAGTCACTGGAATGAAACGGGCCCGCTCCGCCTCGATGGCACGGGTCATTTCCTCCTGCCAATGTTGGTGGTGATTAACATACAGCCCTTCGTCGTCGGGCCGCGCGCCACTCATGATGGGCTTCATATCGATCTGGTTGGCGTGCTCATCGGGGCCGTCGATCCAGTGCGCTGCACCACGGCTCATGTCGTTCCAGCGCATGTCGCGGGCTTCATAGCCGTTCTGGCAGGCGCGGAATTCCTCCAGGTCGTCTGGTGTGCCCATGCCGGTCACATTGAAGAAGTCTTCATATTGACGGATACGCTTGGCACGTAGCTCTGCCGGCTCGTTCTTTGGACCAAAGGCATAGATGGTCACTTCCGTCTTGTTGACGTCGATGGGCCGGGTCACGCGGATCTGTGTGGAGAACTGATCCATCAAGTAAACGTTCGGGTAGAGACACAGGTTCTTGGTGGTCCTTACTATGGAGTCCGCACGAGCCTCTCCGTAGGTTTCCTTCAGGCGCTCCAGCTGGCTGAAGATCGGACGCACTTCTGGGTTCAGCAGTCGAGTCCACAGCATCATGTGACCGTTCTCGAAGGAGTAAAAACCGCCTTCCGCAGACCAGCTCTTGGCGTCGACCGCTTCAGTGCCGCCTTTGTCGTAATTGCGCTGGCCCATGGTGGACAGGTAGTTCCAATGCACGGTGCCCACGTGATATCCATCGGCTCCGTTCTCGGCGGTCAACTTCCAGTTACCCTCGTAGGTGTAGGTCGAGCTTCCGCGCAGGATTTCCAGGCCGTCTTCGGACTGATCCACGATGTTGTCAATGATCTTGGTTGTCTCGCCCAGATACTCTTCGAGAGAGACCACGTCGGCATTGAGGCTGCCGAACAGAAAGCCACGGTAGTTGCCGAACTTTGGCATTTGCTTCAGATCGTGGGAGCCGTCGGTGTTGAACTGCTCTGGGTAGCCGCCTTTTTTCTGGTCTTTCGCCTTCAACAGCTGACCGTCATTACGGAAGGTCCAGCCGTGGAACGGGCAAGTAAAGGAGGTCTTGTTGCCCCGTTTTTTACGGCACAGGGTCGCACCACGATGCGAGCAAGTGTTGAGGATGGCTTTCAGCTCGCCATCCTTGGTACGAGTGATGATCACCGGCTGGCGACCGACAGTTACTGTAAAGTAGTCACCCGGCTCCGGGATCTGGCTCTCGTGAGCTAGGTAAACCCAGTTGCCCTCGAAAATATACTTCATCTCCAGATCGAACAGTTCCTGATCGGTGAAGATGCTGCGATCACACTGGTAGCGTCCGGTTTTCGGATCGGCTATTACCGCGTCACGTACCTTTTCGGCGAGTTTTTCAAGCTTGCTGGTCATGTCGTTCACTCCGTCTTGTTCTTGGGTGGCGCTTACGCAGCGTCGGTTTCCAGGGCACGCGGACGTGCGTGGCGTTCCTGGAGCTCGGGCTTGTCAGTAGCAACCAGGGCGACGTTGAACTCGACTTCGGTAATCGGTCCTGTGACGCCGTGCTTGGTCCCTTCTTTGGACTGGTCTACGCGCTTGGCTTCCACCACCAGCTCTTCACGGGTGGCAAAAGCAAAGTCGCTGTAGGTGTATTCGTCACCGGCGATGTTGATCTGAGTGGTCAGGTGCTTGTAACCAGGCTTGGACACGAAGTAATGAATATGCGCCGGGCGCTGGCCGTGACGGCCCAGATGGTTCAGCAGCTGCTGGGTTGAACCCTCAGGCGGGCAACCGTAACCGGACGGCATAATGCTCTGGGCAGCATAGCGACCTTCAGAATCAGTCTTGATGCGGCGGCGCAGGTTGTACTCGCTCTGCGACTGGTCGAAGTAGGAATAGGCGCCCTTGGTATCAGCATGCCAGATATCCACGATAGCATTGGCCAGCGGCGCGCCGTTCTCGTCGGTAACCTGGCCCTTGATCAGGATCACCTCGGCGTCTTTGTCGGAGCCGTCATCCATGCGAGCAAATCCTTCGCTGATTGGGGCACCGGCCACGTAAAGCGGGCCTTCAATAGTGCGTGGCGTGCCGCCGGTCAAGCCGGCCTGTTCGTCCTCGGCGTCCTGACGGATATCCAGGTAACGGTCCATGCCCAGGCCCGGGGCCAGCAGGGCGGCTTCGCCGTTTGCACCCAGTTCGCCAACGTAATAGACGGCGCTCCAAAACTCCTCCGGCGTGACATCGAAATCTTCCACGATCTGAAAAATGTCGTGCATTACACGGTGGACAATCTTTTTCATCCGCTCGTCACCGCCTTGCTGATCAAAGCCGGCAACTTTTTCAAGAAGATCTTTCACTTCGGCGGTTTGCATGGTTTTAACAGTCATTGTTGGTCTCCTCGGTCTTTTGTTGTTGTTGCTCAAGACGTCCCAATCAGTTGGCAACATCATCTTTGAAGCCCCTTTCACCACAGAACGGGGCCGGATCTTGTGAAAAATTTTGCTTAGCGATCGTCCTCGTGAATGGAGGACGGATGGCGGCACAGGGGCGCAACGGTGATGTCCATATAAGGGAACAGCGGAAGGTTGCTGATCAGGTCCTGTAACTCGGCGTTGTCCTCAACGTCGAAAATGCTGACGTTCGCGTAGCTGCCCGCCACACGCCACAGATGGCGCCACTTGCCTTTTTCCTGAAGGCCTTGAGCGTAGGCCTTTTCCCGGGCCTTGATCTCGCCAGCAACCTCAGTCGGCATATCGGTAGGCAGATTGACCTTCATTTCAACTTTGAACAGCATGTGCGCTCCTCCGTTATTGATCTTTGCGGCTATATTCAGCGAGCTTGTCTTCGTTAAGCGTGACGCCCAGTCCAGGGCCTTGTGGTAGGTCCACTCCGTTGTCTTGAAAGCTCAGGGGCTTGTCCACAATGTCGTCCTTCATCAGTAGCGGGCCGAACATTTCCGTGCCCCAGTGCAGGGTTTCCAGAGTGGACCAAGCATGCAGTGCAGCGACGGTGCCGATCGTGCCTTCCAGCAAGGTACCTCCATACAGGCCGATACCCGCCGCCTGGGCAACCGCGGCCTGCTTTAGGGCCTGCGCCGGGCCGCCAGCCTTGGCGATCTTGAGGGCGACGGCCCCCGAAAAGCCGGCGGCAGCAAGGTTGTACATATCGCTGGCATCGGCGACGGCTTCGTCGGCCAGGATAGGCAGGTGGAATTTCTGCGACAGGCGCACCAGCGCGGCGTGATCCTTCATGGGTGTGGGCTGCTCGACCAGGTCAATACCGGCGGCTTGCAGTTCCGCCATGCCTTTGGCAGCCGTTGACTCATCCCAAGCCTGGTTCACATCAACCCGAACACTGGCGGACTCACCCACGGCATCCTTGATGGCCGCTACATGACGAACGTCGTCCATCAATGCCCGCGACCCAATCTTGAGCTTGAAATCACAATGGCGCCGGGTTTCGATTAGGCCGAGGGCCTCCTCGATATCCTTGGCGGTATCGCCACTGGCAAGGGTCCAGAGCACCGGGATATGCTGGTGTACGGCACCGCCGAATAGGTCGGATACCGGGCAGTTCAACCGCTTGCCATGCAGATCCAGCAGAGCCGTTTCAATAGCGGACTTGGCCAAATTGTTTCCACGAGACGCTCGGTTTAGCTTTACCCTTAGGGTATTGATTGCGTCAGCCGGCTGGCCAATCAGTTGTGGCTTGAAATAGGTGTCGATGGTAAGTTTCACGCTTTCGGGGCTTTCCGGGCCGTAGGCAAGGCCACCGATGGTGGTGGCTTCACCCAACCCTTCAAGACCATCGGAATCCTTCATCCGCACGATCACCATGGTCTGAACCCCCATGGTTGTCATGGAAAGCTTATGCGGCCGGATGGTCGGAATGTCGACCAGGATGGCTTCGATGGACTGAATGGTTGCGGACATGTGCTCTCCGAATCGCAAGTTATAATGCCTGTGACTCGAACAGTACGAAGTTTCACGGATGTGAACCAATATTGATTAAGTAGCTAGCGATACCTAGGAGGTATGGATGGAACTCAGACACCTGCGATATTTCGTCGCCGTTGCAGAGGAAGGCAACCTCACCCGGGCAGCAGAAAAACTGTTTATTGCACAACCACCACTAACCCGGGCAATGAAGCAGCTTGAGGAAGAAATAGGTGTAGAGCTTTTTATCCGCAAGCCCAGGGGCCTTGAGCTGACCAATGGAGGGGAATATTTTCTGGAACAGGCCCGACAGATACTGGACAAAGTAACTGCGACGGTTGATGACACTCGCAGGATCGCACAGCATCGAAAGACTATTTTTTCCATCGGGTTTGTCCCATCCGTTTTTTATGGCCAGCTACCTCTCATGGTTCGGCGTCTGCGCCGAAACAAGAACTTGGAAATAGTCCTGCATGAACTGAAAACCCGGGAACAGGTCGAAGCACTTAAAACTGGCAAGATCGACATTGGCTTTGGAAGGGTGAGCATAGAAGACCCCGACGTGGAGCAGGAGCTACTGTTCGACGAGCCCATCATCGCTGCCATCCCCATGGGTCACCCGCTCAGCAAACACCCTCCGTCTATGAAAGAGCTTTCTGCCCACCCCATGGTCGCCTTCCCTTCCGGGCCGGGCCCAAACTTTGCAGATATCACCCAGGGGCTTTTTCACAGACGCGGCCTGAAAATTCATGTCAGCCAGCATGTCAACGATCTTCAAACGGCCCTATCGCTGGTCGCCTCCGACATGGGGTTCACGCTGGTGCCAGAACAGGTCCGAAAACTTAATCGTGAGGGGGTGGAGTTCATGCCGCTGGAGGATAACAACATCACCACGCCCGTTATCGCCTCCCGTCGTCGGGGCGAAAACCCGAACGCCGTAATGCGGCTGGCTAACACTATACTGGATGAACTCGTGGAGAACCGGCTCACCGGTCGTTATCCATGAGGCTTATCGAGCCGCTTGGCGAATCCGATCAGCCACAATCTGCAGCCTCGGCAAATACACGTTCAACAAAGTATCCATGTCCACCCGGGCAGCATTTGTGCTGATATTAAGCGCCCCCAAAAGCTCGCCACTCGCAGAATAGGCGGGCACCGCCACAGATCGCAAACCAAGATCAAGCTCCTGATCTAAGACGGCGTATCCGAGATTTCGTGCCTTGTCGATCTCCTCCCGCAAAACGTTTTTTTCTGTGATGGAAGACAACGTATGACGCTCAAGCTGAATCCTATCAATATAGGTCTCAAGCTCGTTCTGCGGCAACTGCGCAAGCAGCACCCGCCCCATGGAGGTATAGGCCGCAGGCAAGCGGGTACCCACCGACAGCGTAATCGCCATTAGTCGATGCCGGGCGGCCGATCGCACCACGTACACGACATCGTCACCATCCAGAACCGCCAGCGATGAGGATTCACCAAGCTCGGCGGTAATGTCTTCCAGATACTGTTGAATGACTGCCCGATACTGGTTTGATGCCTGATAGGCATAACCCAGCTGCAGTACCCGGGGAGTCAGCTCGAACTGACGACCGGTGCGCTTCACAAACCCCAACGCGTGCAGGGTCAACAGAAATCGCCGTGCTTTGGCCCGGTCCATATCAGTGCGGGCCGCCACTTCGCTCAGGGTCATACGAGGGTGATCGGCATCGAATGCCTGCAGAACCTCCAGACCCGACGCCAGTGCGCCCACGTAGTCCCGGTCTCCCGGCTTGAGAACCTGTTCGTCCATTCCAGCTCCTATAACAGGCTTATTTAGCCCGCCGCACATCAGTGTCAGCGCATGGTACCAGTTAGTTCGCATTACGAACATCCGTGCATTCTTAACAACTGGTGAAAATTTGTACTTGACGACCTAAAACCAATCGCGCCATTATGTTCGCATATTAAACTTATGTTCGTATATCGAACTTAATTTGCCAACATATGATGGAGACACTGCGATGGCTGAATTCCTCTCTCTCCAGGACGCGGTAAGCAAACACATCAGCAACGGCGACATCGTTGCGATGGAAGGCTTTACCCACCTGATTCCGTTTGCCGCTGGCCACGAAATCATCCGCCAGGAAAAGCGTGACCTGACCCTGATCCGCATGACTCCAGACCTGGTTTATGACCAGATGATTGGTGCCGGCTGCGCTAAAAAACTGATCTTCTCCTGGGGTGGCAACCCCGGCGTGGGCTCCCTGCACCGTCTGCGGGATGCCGTTGAGAAAGGCTGGCCAAACAAGCTTGAGATCTTGGAACACAGCCACGCAGCCATGGCCTGCGCTTATGAAGCCGGCGCCGCCGGGCTGCCGCTAGCAGTTCTGCGCGGTTACGTCGGCAGCGACCTGCCCAAGGTCAATGACCAGATCAAATTCATCGAGTGCCCTTTTACCGGTGAGCGCCTGGCGGCAGTGCCCTCTGTTCGTCCGGATGTAGCCGTGATTCATGCCCAGCGAGCCGACCGCAAGGGTAATGTGCTGATAGAGGGTATCGTCGGTATCCAAAAGGAAGTGGTGCTGGCCGCTAAGCGAAGCATTGTGACCGTTGAGGAGATCGTGGATGACCTCGGCGCCTCCGTGAACGCCTGCGTGCTTCCCTCCTGGGCCATCACCGCCATCGCCGAGGCCCCGAAAGGCGCCAAACCCTCCTACGCCCTCGGCTACTACGACCGTGACAACGCCTTCTACAAAGAGTGGGACGGCATCGCCCGTGACCGGGAAACTTTCCAGACCTGGCTGAAAGACAACGTGTTTGAAAAAGGAGCTGCGTGATGAGCCTTGAATTTACCTCCTCGGAAATGATGAGCGTCACTGCCGCCCGCGCACTGACCAGCGACATGACCTGCTTCGTGGGCATTGGACTGCCCAGCGAGGCTGCCAACCTGGCGCGACTGACCCACGCACCGGACGTGACTCTGATTTATGAATCCGGCACCCTGCAAACCAAACCGGACGTGCTGCCTCTGTCCATCGGCGACGGCGAGCTATGCGAATCCGCCCTGACCACCGTGGCAGTACCTGAGATGTTCCGTTACTGGCTGCAGGGTGGACACATCAGCGTCGGCTTCCTGGGTACCGCTCAGATTGACCGTTACGCCAACCTGAACACCACGCTGATTGGCGACTACCGCGAACCGAAAGTCCGCCTGCCTGGGGGTGGTGGCGCTCCGGAAATTGCCACCAATGCAAAGGAAGTGTTCATTACCGTCAAGCATTCCAAGCGTACCTTCGTGAAGGACGTCGACTTTGTTACCACCGTTGGCTTTGGACGCGACGGCAAGGCACGGGATAATGTACCCAACATTGGACGTGGTCCCACCGTGGTAATTACCGACCTGTGCATTCTCAAGCCTGACCCTGATAGCAAAGAACTGGTAGTAACTTCTCTGCATCCCAATGTGACTCGGGAAGAAGTGATCGATGCCACTGGGTGGGAAATCCGGTTTGCCGACACGTTGGAGACCACGCCAGAGCCAAGTGCCAAAGAGCTGGAAGTTCTGCGTGATCTGAAAGCACGCACAAATGCACATCATGCCGGTCAACAGTGAGAAATATCATGACTGACGTTTATCTCTGCCATCCTCGTCGTTCGGCGATTGGCCGTTTCGGTGGCACCCTTGCCAGCATTCGCCCTGACGACCTCGCCGCTCACATTTTTAAAGCGGTACTGGAGCAGGCTTCAGAACTCGACCCGACCGCTATCGACGAAGTGATGATGGGCTCCGCTAACCAGGCCGGTGAAGACAACCGCAACGTGGCGAGGATGTCTGCCCTGCTGGCCGGCTTGCCTACGTCTGTTCCCGGCACCACTCTCAATCGTCTGTGCGGCTCCGGCATGGACGCCGTGGGTACGGCGTTCCGCGCCATTCGTGCAGGTGAAATGGACCTAGTGTTAGCAGGAGGCGTGGAATCCATGTCTCGCGCACCCTATGTTATGGGCAAGGCTGACAGCGCCTTTTCACGTGGCCAGAAGATTGAGGACACCACCATCGGCTGGCGCTTTGTGAATCCCCTGATGAAAAAGCAGTACGGCATCGATTCCATGCCGGAAACGGCGGAGAACGTGGCCGAACAATACAAGGTGTCGCGGGAGGATCAGGACCTGTTCGCCTTCCGTTCCCAGGAAAAGGCCGCCCGAGCCCAGAAGGAAGGACGCTTCGCCGAAGAAATCGTGCCTGTGTTCGTTCCGCGCCGGAAACAAGACCCGCTGGTGTTCGATACCGACGAGCATCCCCGCGAAAGTACGCTGGAGAAGCTCGCATCCCTGCCCACGCCATTCCGCGAAAACGGCAGCGTGACCGCAGGCAACGCCTCAGGCGTGAACGATGGCGCCGCTGCGATGCTGATTGCCAGTGAGACCGCCGTCAAAATCCACGGACTAAACCCCATGGCCCGCATACTGGGCATGGCCACGGCCGGCGTGGAACCGCGCATCATGGGCATCGGCCCTGTCCCGGCGGTTCGCAAGCTGCTGGAGAAACAAGGCATCGGCATTGACGACATTGACGTGATCGAACTGAACGAAGCCTTTGCCGCCCAGGGGTTGGCGGTACTGCGGGAATTGGGCGTTGCCGATGGTGATTCACGCGTGAACCCTAACGGCGGCGCCATCGCCCTGGGCCATCCTTTGGGGATGTCCGGTGCCCGACTGCTTATGACCGCCGCCCACCAACTGCAGAGCACCGGTGGCCGCTATGCCTTGTGCACCATGTGCGTGGGTGTCGGCCAGGGTATTGCGACACTCATCGAACGGGTCTGAGCTAAGGAGCAAACATGGCTTTTCTAAAACACGACGGTCGCACGGTTTGTTATCGACTGCTGGGTGACAGCAACAAACCGCTGCTGATGCTCGCTCATCCCCTAGGCATGACCCAGGGGGTTTGGGACGACATGTTGCCAGCGCTACTCGAAAAATTTCGGGTACTGGCCTGGGATTTACCGGGACACGGCGCCAGCGCCGCCTGGCCGGAAGAATCCGACGAAATCACACCGGAAAACCTGGCGCAGGAAGCCATCGCGCTCGCGAAAGTGGCAGAGTCAGATAAGTTCCACTTTGTCGGAACATCGATTGGCGGCGCCATTGGCCAGCAACTCCTCAGCAAGCATTCTGAAAGGCTGCTTTCAGCCACGCTCACAAACACCGGCGCCGTCATCGGCACACCCGATGCTTGGAATACCCGCTCGGCCAACGTTCTGGAACTCGGCCTGCCGGCCATGGCGGTGGATATCGTGCCACGTTGGTTCGGCCCCCACGCGTGCGAAAAGCAGCCGGCGCTGGTGGAAGGCTGGAGCGTGATCATGGGACGCGGTGATGACCGTAGCTATGCCCTGCTGTGCGAGATGCTGGGACGGGTCGACTTCCGAGAGCAGCTGGGGCAGCATCAAGTGCCACTCCGACTGCTTGGTGGTTCAGACGATGTGGCCACGCCCCCAGACACACTCAGGGCGCTGGCCGACGTCAGCGGTGCAGCGGAGCCGGTCGTTTTGGAGCAGATTGGCCACGTGCCGTCGGTTGAATGCCCCGATGCATTCAGCCAGATTCTGCTTGATGCCCTGACCTGAGCACTTAGCGCGCAGACCAGACCGCAGCTTACTCCGGCCCTGGTCTGCAGCCAACCACTTCCGCGCTTCAGAATCTGGATAACTGTCTGCACTTTGCGGATAGGTTCATTCCGAAAAAAACCTTAGCGTTGCTCCACAATGCTAACCCTTGCCCGCCGGGAACAGTACCATGGACAACTCTCTCACATTAGAACAAGAAACCTCTGAGACCGGTTCTTCCAGAGTCCCAATATATGGAGCGTTCCTCCTGGCTCTCGCCTGTGCCGCACTGATGCTTGTCAACGCAGACACGGTATTCCAAACCACGCTTGCAGCCATAACTCTTGGGCTGACAGCTACTGCACTTATCCTGTGCGCACGAATGCGTCCGACCACCGTCACGATACGCGAACCGGTGCCAGCAGTGGAGTCCCGTCCCGAACCGGTTCATGAACCGGAAACGCCTGTGCCCGAACCGAAATCACCCGACCCCGTTCTGATCGGTCACCTAGACGACCTGCGAAACAACGTGGACATGATACTCGAAGAAATGGATGAAGCTGGCAAACTAGCCAAAGCGTCCGGCGCGAAGGTAGCCCAGAGCGCGAACAGCATTTCCGGGGCCGAGGCCTCGATTAGGGAGCTGGCTGAGTTCATGAGTCGTATCGATGACGTCTTCACTCAGTTGGTTAAACAGTCCGAAGAAATCGGTAGCATTGTCGGCAACATTCAGGATATTGCCAAACAGACCAACCTGCTGGCTCTGAACGCGTCGATTGAGGCCGCGCGAGCGGGAGAACACGGTCGCGGCTTTTCGGTAGTGGCCGACGAAGTGCGTAACCTAGCCGTTCGAGCGAACGAATCCAGCGAGAGCATCCGTGAAATCGCCAACAGCCTGAATTCGACCTCCGTGGAGGCCGGTAGCGGTATGGAAAAAATCCGCCAGTCGTGTGATCACTGCCTAAACCAGTCGGGGGAAGCCTTACAAGCAATGGAAGACATTCAGGCCGGAGCTGTCGCTCGTATGGAAGTGGTTCAGGGCATTACCAAACGCTTGCAGGTCCAGAGCGAGCTCACCCGTCAACTTTACACTGACCTCAGCACTGAGCATTGATCTTTTTTGGGACGGGCTTCCCATGGCCGGGTGACGACCAACAACCTAAGTTTTCACTGAACGCCCGCATTGGCGACTTTGAGCCTCCGATACAGTGTCGCTCGACCAATGCCCAACCGTTTTGCTGCGCGACTGACATTCCCCCCCTCAATTGCCAGCGCTTCTTCGATAACGGCACGCTCCAGAGTCTTTAAGGTACCGCGTTTGCTCGCTGCCCTATTGCTTCGAACTGCCATGGTTGTCGGGGCCGCTATCTCTTCAGGCAGATGGCAAAGTTGCAAAACTTCACCGGGGTCCGCAAGTGCGTCTGCGTGAGTCAGGGCGTAGACGAGCTCACGAACATTTCCCGGCCAGTCGTACCGCATTAAACCGTCCAAACAGTCTTGCGACAACTCGCGACTACCCTGTGTCAGAGCACGGCATCGGTCGACGATGAAGCTTTGCAAATCCGAGCGTTCCGAAAGTCTTGGCAGGCGTATAGCCATACCTTTAATGCGGTAGAGCAGATCCTCGCGAAATTCTCCGTCCCTGGCAGCTTCCGACAGGTTCCGATGTGTTGCGCAGATCAACTGGAAACGGACCTGCTTTGGGGTAGCACTTCCAAGACGGGTCACTTCACGGGTTTCCAACACTCTCAATAAACGGGACTGGAGCGCCAACGGCATGTCACCAATCTCATCCAGAAACAGGGTGCCACCATCTGCCTGCTCGATCTTACCTGGAGCACCGCCTCGTCGCGCACCTGTGTAGGCACCATCGGCGTGACCAAAGAGCTCACCCTCAATAAGCGACTCCGGGATGGCCGCACAGTTAATCGCAACAAACGTGCCGGAAGAAAATGCGCTACCGTTATGAAGTGACGTTGCCATCACTTCCTTTCCGGTCCCGGTCTCACCTAGTATAAGCACCGGCAGCCCCTTCTCCATTGCTCTGCTTGCTTGGTTTACCTGACGACTAATTGCATGATCACCAAAATCTGTGGATTCTGGTACACGCTTAGCCAAAGGCGCGGAAGCCGTACGCCTCGTGTTTTTTCGCGAACCAGCATCGACCGGTCGTAGCGAGAATGACAGCCCAGAGTGCATCCTGGCCGTTATAGGGTGATTCCGGCCACGGAACCCATCAACGAGTGCCTCAAAGCGCAAATCAAACAAATCCTGAAAGCGCAACGTCCCATCCGTCGAGGCCAACCCCGTCAGTTCGCGCACCCGGGGCGACAATCCAAGCACTTGTCCGTCCGGCCCAAGCGCCACCAACAGGTCACTCGTGGCATGAGGATCACTCTGCTCCCACCCTAGACTAATCATAAGCCAAGGCGACAACATACCCATCAACTGGCGTTCAATCCTAGCTGAACATTGTTGCACTAAGGAAAGCGCGCTTCCCGGCTCCAACGGATTTCCACGAGTAATATCAATGGCCCCCAATACCCTGCCCATGGGGTCTACAATGGGAGAGGCCGCACAATTGAATACTCGATTTGCATGCAAGTAATGCTCGACTCCGGCAACTAGCACTGGACGACGCTCCAACACAGCACAAGACATCGCGGAAGTGCCAATATTCGCCTCGGAGAGATTGACTCCCTGTCGAAAGGCGTCATTAATCAGTGTATTGGCGCACCGACCCGAACGTCTCGCTGCCAGAGCAACCCCTTTGTCATCCGTAAGCAGAACGGAATAGCCTGCTCCATTAACGGTTTGGCCCAACTGTTCCAGCGGCTGGGTGGCTGCCTCCAACAAAATTCGGTTGTTATCCATCAGCTCTATTAAACCGTTTCTGGACACGGTGTCGAACTGAACACGCTCACTCACGTTTTTTCTCGCCGCGGAACAACGCTGCCAGGAATGAACAATGGCATCATCGATCAGGCCCGTTGGAATCTGACCATGCTCAAAAAAGGTTTCACGTGCCTTGGCACGCCTCTGGTCGGCAGGAATAAGTGCGCTCATTGATTTACCTCTATCGCAGGACTGATTATTGTCGTTTGATGCGACCCTGCGCTTTGGCCTTATTGGCTCTTCTTGTCATGTTCTTGAAACTTTAACACGTTCTTTAATAAGGACCGCCTGCAAATTCGTTGGCATGCCACTTACTGTCTCATTCTGAGACAGTGTCTCCCTGTTTCCCCGATTGAAACATTCATAGCCCCGCTTAACGATAACAAAACTCCCTTAATCAAATGATTTAAAAAGCCTTTTTTATAGAAACGAACTGTTGGCATGATCGTCGCTAACCGTTTTCGCGTTGACAACAACAACATGAAATTTGGAGAGCAACTATGCGATCGACCTCGAAGTACACACCATCAAAATCACTTGCTTTGGGCTCAACCCTGATGCTGGCCATGAGCATTTTCTCGGTTCCAACCCAAGCTGCCGAAATTGCCACTGACCCCGGCGACTACACACCGCTACCAGCAGGGGTAAACCTTGGGATTCTATACGGCCAATATGCCACCCGCGACGCAGCTTACGCCGATGGCAACAAAGTCCCCGCCGAGGCGGGACTGGACACCACCATAGGATTGGCACGCTTCGTCCACTACATGGACATTGGTGGCATTATTGTTGATCCCCAGATCATCGTTCCTTTCGGAAAGGTAGAACTGACAGAGCCCTTCGGTCCGCTTCAGCCGACCTCAGAAAGTGGTATCGGTGACCCGATCATCGGCGCAACTGCTTGGGTTCTCAACAACCCCGATGATCAGCAATGGGTTGGCCTGTCCGCTTTCGCATCCGTGCCGGTCGGCCAATACGATGAGAACAAAGGTCCAGTAAATATTGGCGAGAATCGTTGGAAAGGAATTTTTCAAGCTGCCTACGTGAAACATTTAAATTCCAGTGTAGTGCTAGACCTGATCGCAGAGTATTCAGTGTACGGCGACAACGACGACTTCCTCGGCTTCAAGCGCGAACAAGAAGATGCGCAGAGCCTGCAGAGCCATCTTCGTTACCTCTTGTCCAAGCAAAGCCACGTGGCAATTTCTTACTACCATTCGTTTGGGGGTGAAACCACTGTTGGCGGCCAAAAGCAGGATGACAGGGTGAACACAAATCGCTGGCAGGCAACCTACGCAACTTTTGTTAATCCGACTGTGCAATTGCAATTTCAGGCTGGCCAGGACATCGATGTGGAAAACGGATTCAAAGAAGATACCCGCGTAAATCTGAGAGTATTGAAGGTATTCTGACCCCCCAAGAACATGAACATGCCTTTCGAACACAGGCAATAATTCGGAGAACACCATGAGTCAGATGAGCGATCAAACAAAAGAAGCCATCGACCAGATCAATGGCCTAAGCCGCCGAAGCTTCCTGAAAGCGGCAAGCGGCCTTGCGGTTGCTGCGACAGTCGGCACCGGACTTCTGGGGGCAGCGCACGCTTTCGCCTCAATGCCAGAGGGCATAAATGTTATGTCCGCCAGCGAATATCAGGTGATGAATCGCCTGATGCAGGTTCAGCTGGCAAGCGAGGGAACCGATCTAGTTCGGGCAAGTGAAATCCCGGTCATGCAAACATTGGACGCCGCACTTATGGCTACCATGGCACCTCACATTCTCGAAGGCCTGAAAGGCGGCATCGCCTACTTTAATGACGGACCCAAAGCCTTTTATGGCAAACCTTTTGTGGAACTGTCCGACAAGCAAGCCGCGGCATTCTGTGACACTTGGGCCGATTCAGACGAGGTACCGCAACGAGCACTTGCTATGGGCCTGAAGAAGCTGATCGGGCTGGCCTATTGGGCGAACCCCCCGACCTGGGAGCCACTCGGCTACGGCGGACCGGTGACTGAAAAATGGAACCTGGTGTCTCTGGGCAATGCACCCTTACCAAAAAGCTGAGCGGCAGGAGTAGATCATGCAAGAAACAATCGAAGCTAAAACAATTCCTGCGCACGGTTTGCAGGTAACCCAAGCGTCAGACGTGACCAGCGACAACATTGAGCTCAACGCCGATGCTGTCGTAATCGGATCAGGTGCCGGCGGAGCCATTGCAGCTTATGAGTTGGCCAAAGCCGGCAAAAAAGTGGTCGTTCTGGAAGCCGGCCCTTATGTGCCATCCGAAAAATTTTCAGAAATGTTGGCCGTTTCCATGGATCAGCTGTATGCGGACCACGGCGGTCAGTCCAACTCCGCCGGTGACATATCAATCTTGCAGGGTGCCTGCGTTGGTGGATCCACGGTCGTAAACGCTGCCCTGTGTTTTCGAACCCCGGATTACTATCTCGACCGATGGGGGAAGGAATTCGGGCTGACCAACCTCACACCAAAGGTCATGCTGCCCTACTTTGAGAAAGTCGAAGAAAATCTCGGCATTGCACCCAACAAGTCCTTTGAGACCAGCCCTGGCGCCCAATTACTCAGGGGCGGCATGAAAAAGCTGAACCTTCCCGAAGGTAATGCCAAACGCAATATTCGCAATTGTGCTATGACCGGTTTCTGCTTCGCTGGCTGCAAATCCGACCGTAAACAATCCATGATGGTCACCTACCTGCCTTGGGCCGTGGCCTATGGTGCGACCATCTATTCTGACACACGGGTCACCCAGATCCTCGCAGAAAATGGCAAGGCCACCGGCGTATTGGCCGAGATTGTTGACCAGCAAAGCAAAACGGTAAAAAGCAGGCTCAAGGTCAACGCACCGATCGTCGTCGGCGCGGCTGGACCGATCCAAATGCCAATTCTGCTTCAGAAAAGCAAACTAGCCAACAGCAACGGCCAGGTGGGTAAGAACTTCGCGTGTCATCCAACCATGTCCGTGACCGGCATGTTCGAGGAGAACGTTGATAACTTCTACGGCGCCACCCATTCCCTATACATGGATAAACATGTAATGCCTGGGGATGGAAGCTACTTGCTGCTCGACGCTATCCAGGAACCCGTGGAGGCCAGTTTTCAGGCCGAGCCAGGCACTGGTAAGCCGTACATGTCCTACATGTCGAAATATCGCAACACTGTTCGTCTGATAACCCTCATCCACGATCAAAACGTGGGCGAGGTAAACTGGAAAGACGGCGTGAAAGAGATCAAATACTTCGTCGACGACGGTGATTTCGAAATCATGAAGAACGGCCTTAAGACCAATGCTCGGGTACTTTTTGCCGCCGGTGCGAAGCAACTGTTCATTCCGACATCCCACAAGCTGACCATCGACAGTGAAGATCAGATTGATGCTGTCATCGATGGGCTCGACAATGAGCCCGCCCGCTATCGCTACACCTCGTTTCACCCCCAGGGTACCTGCCGTATGGGTGCAGACCCGAAATCCACAGTGGTCTCTCCCACGGGCGAAACCCATGAGGTCAAGAACCTTTACATCGTGGATGCGAGCTTGCTGCCGACATCGATCGGCTACAACCCCTCGGAAACAGTTTACGCGCTGGCCCACTATATAAGCGACCAGATCAACCGGGCGCACACCTGATTACAGTCGAAAGCATTGAGGAGAAAATACCATGGATGTGCCAGTAAACCCTGTTTGGCAACAGAACCTTTTCCTGGGCTCATGGCAAAATGGCGACGGTGAGCAGATCGATATAATGGAACCAGCGACCGGGGAGGTGATCACACAACTGAAAGCGGCGACGCCTCTTGACGTTGACCGGGCCGCCATCATCGCCAAAGACGCCCAGAAAAAGTGGATGGCAGTCCCCTTTGATCAGAAAGCCGAGATCCTGCGCAGGGCCGCAGCCCTCCTCAAGGAGCGCGCGGAAGAAATCAACGGATGGAATACCCGCGAGTGCGGCTCAATCGGTCCAAAAGCAGATTGGGAGTTACAGGCTACCTACGAACAGGCTCAGATGGCTGCAGCCATGCCAATGCAGCCCAATGGCGAGATATTCCCGTCAAGCATTCCCGGAAAGCGGAATTATTGGAAGCGGGTACCACTTGGTACCGTGGGTGTTATCGCACCCTGGAACTTTCCCATCCTTCTTTCAATGCGTTCCGTGTTTCCGGCCCTGGCCATGGGTAACTGTGTGATACTCAAGCCGGATCCCAAAAGCAGTATTTGTGGCGGTGCACTGATGGCTCAGATTCTCGAAGACGCCGGACTGCCCGAAGGGGTGTTTCATGTTCTGCCGGGCGGCCCTGATGTAGGCCAGGCTCTCGTTGAGCATCCGCTGGTCAAGATGATCTCTTTTACCGGTTCCACCGCGGTTGGGAAAAAGATTGGCGAGATCTGTGGTCGGATGCTTAAGAAAGCCGCGCTGGAGCTAGGTGGAAACAATGCGCAGGTGGTTCTCGAAGACGCCGACCTGGACATTGCAAGTTCGTGTGGTTCCTGGGGCTCTTTTCTGCATCAGGGGCAAATCTGTATGCAGACCGGTCGACACCTCGTGCAAAGTTCGGTGGCAGACGCTTATATTGCTCGCCTGGCCGCTCGCGCCGGAAACCTTGCCTGCGGAAACCCTGCGCAAGAACAGGTTCATATAGGTCCACTGATCAACGAGGTTCAGGCAAAGCGGGTAGAGGGTATCGTCAACCGCTCTGTCGAAATGGGCGCACGCATAGTCGTCGGCGGCAGACGTAATGGCAACTACTATGAGCCCACAGTTATAGCCGACGTCACCTCGGACATGCCAGTCTTCTCCGAGGAAGTCTTCGGGCCTGTAGCACCAGTGATGACCTTCGACTCGGATTCAGAAGCTCGTGATCTGGTCAATGAGTCTCCCTATGGTTTGGCTGCAGCGATTCATTCAGGCTCGACAGAACGAGCACTGAAGATTGCCAATCAAATCCAGGTTGGGATGATTCATATCAACGATCAAACTGTAAACAACGAGTTCCAGGTACCCTTTGGCGGCATGGGCAGCTCGGGTAACAGCGGCCGCTTTGGTGGTCCAGCCAACATTGAAGAATTCACCACCAGCCAATGGGTGAGCGTGATGGAAGAGGGTATGCAGTATCCTTTTTGAACCATGAGCTCGCCTGTCATTTCTTGTTGAGCGTCGGTTCCCGCTGGGAACGATCTGCCCTTGCCTGAAGAACGCCCGGTTCTTCAGGCTTTTTTATCGACCAAGCTACTGAATTTGGAAGGTCTCGCAATACCTCTGCAATAACCGGACACGCCTATGCAGAAAACGGATATCTCTGCAGCCCCCACACGCCTCTAATGACAGAACCCACAACAACAATCTGAGGTGTTGAAATGAGCAAGATCAAAACGCTTGCCGGTGCTGTACTGGCAACCACCCTTACCGCCGGGCTCTCAACCTCTGCCCTAGCGGCCGCTGGTGACCCGGTAAAGATCGGTGTCATGCTTCCGTTCAGCGGCATTTACGCACAACTTGGTGAAGCCGGCCGAGATGGCCTGAAGCTCGCTCTGAAAGAGCATGCCGAAAAACTTCACGGATCAAAAGTTGAGTTCATCGAGCTTGATACTGAAGCAAAGCCTTCACGCGCTCCAGAGCTCGCATCTTCGCTGTTGAACCAGCACGAAGCAGATTTCGTTATTGGCCCGGTTCACTCCGGCGTTGCCATGGGCATGATCAAAATGCTGCGCGGTAAAGATACCATTATGATTATCCCCAACGCGGGTTCTGCTGCGGCGACCGGTCCTCTTTGCTCTCCGAATGTATTCCGCACCTCCTTCTCATCCTGGCAGCCATCCTACCCCATGGGCAAAGTGGCGCTTGAAAAGGGCTACAAGAAAGTTTATGCGATCAGTTGGAACTACGGCATGGGCCGCGAGAGTCTCGACGCCTTCGAAGAGTCCTTCACCGCGGGTGGGGGTGAGATTGTCGAGAAAGTATTGCTGCCTTTCCCGTCCACAAATTTCCAGTCCCATGTCAGCGACATAGCTGACGAAAATCCT
Source organism: Marinobacter sp. CP1 (assembly GCF_001266795.1). Taxonomy (NCBI): domain Bacteria; kingdom Pseudomonadati; phylum Pseudomonadota; class Gammaproteobacteria; order Pseudomonadales; family Marinobacteraceae; genus Marinobacter; species Marinobacter sp. CP1. Next base: position 2,581,958 of record NZ_CP011929.1, on the reverse strand, counting down.
GACGCGGTGTTCACATTCTTCGCCGGCGGTGGCGCCATCAAGTTCGTGAAGGATTACGACGCCATGGGCCTACGCGGCAAGATTCCGCTGATGGGCTCCGGCTTCCTCACCGAAGGTACACTGCAGGCACAAGGTGATGCTGCCGAAGGCGTGATGACTGGGCTGCACTACGCTGAACAGTTGGACGTTCCGAAGAACCGGGAGTTCCGGGAGGCCTTCAACACCGAGTATGGCCACTACCCGGATATCTACGCCGTTCAAGGGTATGACGCAGGGCAGGCCATCGCCAACACCATCGACCAGCTTGAAGGTGATATTTCAGACAAGCAGGCCGTGATCAGCACCATGGAAAAGTTGACCATCGACAGCCCGCGTGGGGAATTCACCTTCTCCAAGGCACATAACCCGATTCAGAACATCTACCTGCGGGAAGTGAAAGATGGCGTGAACGTGGTGCAGAGTATCGCCGCCGAAGCGCTGGAAGATCCCGCCCGTGGCTGCAAACTCTGAGCACGGGCTCTGTTACCCCCCGGCAAGAGCCGGGGGCTTACCTGAAGCTCCCTGCCCACACCTGAATTGACTTATCCGTAAAACCGTTGGGTATTACTATGTCTACCGAACTTTTCTTCGTGCAACTTATTAATGGCCTCCAGTATGGGTTGCTTCTTTTCCTGATCGCTTCCGGCCTGACCCTGGTGTTCGGCGTCATGGGCATCCTTAATCTGGCCCATGGTTCCATGTACATGGTCGGCGCCTATCTGGTGTGGTACTTCGTCGCTGTGACCGGCAGCTTTACGGTATCGGCCATTCTGTCGGCAGTGATCGCGCTTGGCCTGGGCATACTCATCGAGCGGGCATTGATCCAGCGACTCTATAACCGCAATCACCTGGACCAGGTACTGCTGACCATAGGCATGATCTTCGTGTTCAACGCTTTGCAAAGCATTCTCTGGGGCAATGATCCCTATGGCGTTGCCGTTCCGGAAGCACTGAGCGGTTCGGTGCCTTTTACCGACAACTCAAGCTATCCGGTGTATCGCATCTTCGCTGCAATGGTCTGCATAGCCATCGCCGCTGCCCTGTACTTCGTGGTGAGCAAAACCCGGCTGGGCATGTTGATTCGCGCCGGCGAATCTAACCGTGAAATGGTAGAAGCTCTCGGAGTCAACATCAAAAGCCTCTACACCATCGTGTTCGCGATTGGAGTCATGCTAGCCGCTGTTTCGGGCATCATCGCCGCACCTATGCGTTCCATTGTTCCCGGCATGGGCGAAAGTGTGTTGATCACCTGCTTTGTCGTAGTGGTCATAGGAGGCATGGGCTCGATTAAGGGCGCCTTCGTGGGAGCCCTGCTGGTCGGTGTTATCAGCACTTTTGCTGCGGTTCTAATACCGACCATGTCCAACATGATTATCTACATCTTTATGATCCTGGTGCTGCTGGTGAAGCCCCAGGGCCTGTTCGCCAAGTAAGCGGGAGCCGAACATGATTTTCGAAAAACGCACCGAACGGATTTTCCTGGCGATCTTCTTTATCATCGCCCTCTGTATTCCCCTTTTCCTGGAGGAGAACTCCTTCTTCGTGGGCAAAGCCACCACCATCCTGATTTTGGCGGTGTTTGTGATGTCTCTGGACTTCCTGGTTGGGCGAGTTGGCCTGGTCACCTTGGGTCACGCCCTCTTCTATGGCCTTGGCGGCTATTTATTCGTCATCCTCACGCCGGAGTATGAGGCAGTCAATTTCTGGATCTACGCCTTTTACATTATGGGGCTTAATGCCCTGATTGCGCTGGTGATCGGTGCGGTGGTGCTACGCACCTCCGGAATCTACTTCATCATGATCACCCTGGCCATCTCTCAGATGGCCTATTACTACTTCTTCGATTCCCTGGAGTTCGGCGGCAACGACGGTCTGTTTATCTTCATGAAGCCGGAAACCAGTATCTTCGGACTGAGCTTCCTGAACCTGGACAACCCCACCCACTTCTATTACCTGGCATTGCTGGCGGTGCTGGTCACCCTGCTGGCCATCAAAATCATCCTGCGTTCGCGCTTCGGCCGCATCGTCGAAGCCAGCCGCCTGAACCCGGAACGTACCGCGGCGCTGGGCTACAACATCTTTGCCTTCCGCCTGATCAGCTACGTCATTGGCAGCACCCTGGCGGCCTACGCCGGTTTGCTGTTTGCCCTGCAGTACGGCTATGTAAACCCGCAATTCATGACCTGGGAAATGTCTGGAACAGCGCTGGTGATGTCCATCCTCGGCGGGATGGGCACGATCTACGGCGCCATTATCGGCACCATAACCTATGAAGGTCTGCAGTATTTCTTTGAGCACATGAGCGAAGACTGGATGCTGTTTATGGGCGGCGCCATCATCCTGATGGTCCTGCTGCTGCGCAAAGGCCTGGCCGGATACCTTGAAAAGCTGCTGGAGAAATAATCATGGCCAACGACATCATTCTGGAAACCGAATCCCTCAGTAAACACTGGGGCGGCATCAAGGCACTCAACGACATTTCCCTGCAGTTTCATGATCGACAACTGCACGGCGTGGTCGGCCCGAACGGCGCCGGCAAGAGCACGCTGTTGAATATGCTGTGCGGCACCCTGCAGCCAACCAGCGGATGCATCTTCCACAAGGGCGAGCAGATTGAAGGCATGAAGCCGTGGAAATTCGTGCGCCGGGGCATCGGCCGCAGCTTCCAGAAAACCAACATCTACGCCGATGTCACCTGCCTGGAAAACTGCGCGGTGGCGGCTCAGCGCCGATTTGCGGGTAGCTTCAATTTGTTCGCGTCGCGTCATTCCAACAAGCTGGTTCAGGAAGCCGCTGAAAAGGCTTTATGTCAGGTGGGGCTCGAAAGCCGCATCCATACCGTTGCGGCGGAAATTTCATACGGAGAGCAGCGCCAGCTCGAACTGGCCATGGTGCTGGCAACCGATCCGTGCATCCTCCTTCTGGATGAGCCCATGGCTGGCATGGGCCACGAAGAATCTCAGCGCATTATCGCGCTGCTGAACGAGCTCAAACAGACCTACTGCATTGTGCTGGTGGAGCACGACATGGACGCAATTTTTGAGCTGTCCGACCAACTAACCGTGCTGGATAACGGCACCCACCTGATTACTGGCACCGTGGATGAAGTTCGCAACGAGCCCCGTGTGAAAGAAGCCTACCTGGGCAAGGAAGACGAGGAGGAAGCAGCATGAGCAACAGCCTTCTAGCAGTTAAGAATCTCAATACACTCTATGGCCGCAGCCACATCCTCCACGACCTGTCCTTCAAGCTTGAGAAAGGGCAATCCATGAGCTTGATGGGACGCAATGGCATGGGCAAGACCACCACGCTTAAGTCCATTCTTGGCATCGTGCCACCCCGCAGTGGTCATGTTTACTTTGACGGACAGGACATTAGTAACCTGCCGACATGGAAGCGGATGAGAAGGGACATTGCCTACGTTCCCGAGGGCCGGGGCATGTTCCACAACCTTACGGTGAAAGAACACTTACAAATGGCCGCACGCCCGGACAGCAATGGAAAATCCGGCTGGGACTTCGACCGAGTTATGGCGACTTTCCCGCGCCTTCAGGAGCGCTTGTCTAATTTAGGAACGGAACTCTCTGGGGGTGAGCAGCAGATGCTGGCGATCGGACGGGCGCTGGTCACCAATCCGAGACTGATGATTCTTGACGAAGCCACCGAGGGCCTTGCACCGCTGATCCGAGAGGACATATGGAAGGTTATCGCAACCATTCGCGAGTCCGGCATTTCCACATTGATCGTGGACAAGAACATCAAGGCCCTGAAGAGGCTCTGTGACCGTCATGTGGTTATTGTAAAAGGAAAAGTTCATTTCGACGGCAGCTCTGAGGAGCTGGACCAAAACCTGGAAAAAGTCGAAACCGCACTCAGCGTGTAAATTTACAGAAAACGGATAGGGATGTTCATTAACCGGATATTTGACCCCGCCGTAATAACCGATAGTTCAAGTGCCAAACAACAAGGAGAAGGCAAATGAACTATCGTAACTCACTGCTAGCGCTGGCGATCGCTTCCGGTCTCAGCGCAACACCTTCCGCTCATGCTCTCGAACTCGGCGAGTTCAACGACACCAAATTCAGCATCGGTGGTTATTTCAAAGCCGAAGCCATCTATGAAAAGGTCGATGATGGGGACTCGCGTATCTTCGGTCGCTCAAACCAGTCTCGCGTGAACCTAAAGACGGTGACCCAGAAGGAAGGCCATACCATTGTCGGTTTTGTGGAAGGCGACTTTTACGGAGGGACCTATCCTGGGGAGAACAACGACCTGCGTCTTCGCCACGCGTTCATCAAGGTTGACCAGACCACCGTAGGTCAAACATGGACCGGCCAATTCTGGGCCGTTGCATACCACGACTACCTGGATTTTCTCGGTGGGCCACGGGGCACCTTGGGCGGGTTGAACTTCCGCACCAACCTGATTAGCCATGAGGTGGCCGGCTTCCGTTTTACCGCACAGGATCCAGTAAACAACGACGCAGACACCCCCGATCTGGCCGTCAACTACCTTGACAGAGGGGGAACCTTAACTTCGACGGCGGTCACCGTGTTATCCTCACCGCATCCGGCCGCGAAGTTGAAAACGGCGACTTCGTGGGTGGCGGTGCCATTGGATCAAAGTTCATGATCGGGCCGCACAGCATTAACTTAAACGCCCACTACGGCGAAGGACTTGGAGCGTTCACCGGTGTAGGCGTGAACAACAGCCTGTCATCCCCCGATGTAGAAAACGGCGATGCTGTAAGCCAGGCAGGCGTCGACGTCGGATTCCGCTACGTCATAAACAGCGATTGGCGAGCCAATGTAGCCTACACAGCCGTTGAAGTGGACGATAACGCCGACACCAACTACGAGGCCCACCGCGTCAACTTGATCCACAACATTACGCGGGATCTGGAAGCCGGGATAGAGTGGCGCAAATACAACCTCGCCTTCGGCCCACTTCTACCGGAAGGCCAGCAGGTTGAGGTAATGGCCAAATACAAGTTCTGATCCAGACCTTCAGAATTGGTACTTTGAAAGAAACCGGAAAGACGGGCGTCCGCGTTCCCCAGGGCGCCTGTTTTCCACTGGTACACGGCAGAACCAGTCATTCGAAAACGGTAACGTCCATGGCAGAAGAGACCACAAAGCGACAAGGAATCGGTTCGCTGGAAATTGGATTACATATACTCAACTACATATCCGTAGCATCCAGACCCCCGACCCTGAAGGAACTTTCGGGCGCTCTGGACCTTTCACCTAGCCGCGCTCACAAGTACCTCGTCAGTTTGCTGAGAGAGGGGTATATCAATCAGGTGAATCAGACCCAGTATACTCTCGGCAACTCCAGCCTGACTCTGGGCATTTCTGCGCTCCGGCGCATTAACCCCATTCAATTGAGTTATGCGGCTGTTGATCGGCTTAATGAAGAAACAGACAAAACGGTTTCCGTGACTGTATGGAATGGTAACGGTCCATTGATCATCAAGTGGTTGGATTCAAGCCAGCCAATCTCGGTCAACGTGAGGTTGGGCGCGGAGTTATCGCCACTGAACTCTGCGTCGGGAAGGATTTACCTGGCCCACTTACCAGACAAACGACGCAAGGAGTTGATAGACCAGCACTACGAGAACTCCAAGTCACTCCCAAAACATCGGGGCAAGCCCGTCACCCGAGACGAACTGCAACTTCATCTGGACACCATCAAACGGGATAACTACTGCGCGTTTTTTCAGCGATTACCTTCCCGAAATCAATGTGCTTAGCTGTCCCGTGTTCGATATCAACGGCAGCATTGTCACCGTCATCACACTGTTGGGTCTTGATAGGGACACAGATATTAGCGAAGGCTCATTTCTGTTCGAAAAGGTCTTGGAATGCAGTAAACGGGTCACTCGCCAGATTTGCGGGCAACAACGAGAAGGCAATGGCCGGGCTTAACCGGCCATTCGCAGGGTTTCAGAGGGCAATTCGCCGAAGGATTTTCGATAATCCGACGAAAACCGGCCCAAGTGGCTAAAGCCATAGTCCAGCGCGATCTCGGTAACATTGCGGCATTTTCCTTGTGTGAGATCTTCCCGCAACTTCTGCAATTTCAACTGTTTAATGTAACACTTCGGAGTCGTTGCGAAGGCTTTTGAAAAGGCATTGTAGATGGATCGAACACTCATATTAGAGACGCTGGAGAGTTCTTCGATATCAATATTGCGATGCACGTTCTGTTCTATGTGCCTCAGCATCTTGCCCAGCATGGGCGTATGAGCAGTTTCGCCCTCTTCAATTGACCAGTTACTCGGAAAAGCTTTCAGCAGCTTCTTGAGTATGATGTCCCGGTAAGGCGCTCCAACTGCGCTTATTTCCTCATCCTCAGCATCATCAAGCTCCGAAAAAACGGCTTCAATAATTTTGATGAGTGCCGGACATAATTTGAGATCGACGGGAATCCGATCAAAACGAATACCATTTTCTGGCAACCGCCGAAGAGACACCTCCCGGGCGTTGATCAATGCTAACTCAGGAACTTTGATGATTAACTTTTCGCAATCTTCTGAATATTCGAGATCAATTTTCTCATAGGGGTTCACCATAAGGCCCTGGCCACTGCGAACTTTCATTCGTTCGCCAGCCTGGTGCCAGACACACTCCCCTTTGGTGACGATTTGCAGGTGGTAAATGGATTCTAGTTCAGGACTTTTTACCCGGACGCAATTTCCGTAGCTAATTTGAGACAAACCAAATCCGGCAAACTCCCTGAAACTTAGACGTGACTTTTGTTCCTGCCCCCCTACCATTTCGAGTCTATGATGTCCGATATGCTTATTGACGAAGGATGACACTTCTTCCGGGTGTGCCCCATGGAGGATTGTTTCGCCTGCAAGTTGTTGACTAAACATCAGCTGCCTCATTTACTTATTATTAATTTGTTCACTTTAAAGAAAACAGCATGATCAATCAACAACCAATCAAATGCCCTTCTCTCATTGGCAAGCCCCCGATAAAGCAAACGCCTGATGGCGTTGCGCCGAACGCAAATCTGCAGGTGCTGGCAATGAACTGAGAGCGGATACTGCGAGGAATTAAAAATCGAAGCGGTCAGAATGCTAGAGAAATCATGATCGGTATAAAAGCAAGGGCGAAAATTGTAGTCAGTAGAACCGTTCCAGCTGCTTGGCTCGGTGACACATCCATCAAGGTGGCGATAACAACAGCATTCGCGGGTATTGGCGTGATTGAGATCAGGAAAATCGCTTTGTGGGCAGCTGAGTCGTATATATCCAGGAATGTTGCATCCAGCCACCAGAAGGCAATCGCAACCAAGGGCCAGATCATGAACTTTCCAAAAAAGGCCATTGCCGTAAAACGAATGTTGCCTGCCAATCCACGGAAACTGATGATGCTCATACCGATAATCATCATGCCCAGAACACTGTGAGCTCCTCTGAAATTATCGAAAAGCGGAACGAAAATTTCTGGAATGTCGACCCCAGAAAGATTCATTGCCATAGCGGCAATAAAAGCATACACGGCTGGGAGCCTCAGAACCCGGAAAAGGGCGTCTTTAATTCCGAACTGACCTCGTGCGGCGAGATAAAAACCCACCGAGTTTTCGAAAAGCGTTGTTCCGAGCATGCACATGATGTAAAGCCCCAGCCCTTCTTGTCCAAAAAGTAGTAGCGCTACCGGCACTCCAAAGTATCCGTTGTTTCCTGAACCGACACACAAAGGGATGATGTTGGCACTGCCATCATTGAGAAACTTACTTGCTACTTTCATCTGGACAATACCTAGTACAGATGCAATCGCAAAAATGAGAAAGGGCAACAGGATAACTTCTGTTGAAAGCGGCGCGGCCATCACACCGGAAAAAACGACCGATGGAGTCACGATGTAAAGCATGATGCCCGCTATGTTTCGGCTGTTGGCCTCCAGATAGCGGCCCGCGATCCAGCCTAGAGCAACCGTTACGTAGAGCGGAATTAGCTTAAGAAAGAGAGCAAATCCAGCCGTCATAGGCATTCCGGGTCACGCGAATATTTACCGCCAGGCAAGTCGCGAAGTTTATAGTGCAAGAGAAAGCTGAGGAGCTTTAAAAAGGCTAGGGATCTTTGAGGAGTTAATCTATCCGCTCAGTGCAGACACTTATCCAGGTGCTGAAACTGCACCATAAGCAATCACGACAAAAACAGGGCCGAACATAGAAAACTCGGCGGGCCTTCTTTTGAGGAGGTGAAGTGGACCCCGAAATTTGGACAGGTGCCTAAGCTCTGATTCATCATCTCCACAAGGAGGAGAATCATGAGCAAGAAACGCAAGCAATACAGCGCATCATTCAAATCCAAAGTCGCCCTGGCCGCCCTCAAGGGTGACCAGACCACATCTGAAATTGCTGCCCGGTTTCAGATCCATCCGACCATGGTCAGCACCTGGAAACGCGAGCTGCTGGAGAATGCCCCGGACCTCTTCGAAGGCAAAAAAAGGTCCGGCAATCAGTCCAACGAGCCCAGTTCTGACGAGCTTTACCGCGAGATCGGTCGACTGACGGTGGAACGCGATTTTTTGTCGCGCAAGCTCGATCAGTAAGCCGTCAACGCCGGTTGGCGATGATCGAGCATGGCCATCCCCAAGTCAGCATTGTGCGCCAGTGCGAGCTGCTCAAACTGAGCCGCTCGTCGGTGTACTACGTCCCTCGTGAACAGTGTCAGGAGGATCTGGATCTGATGTACCTGATTGACCAGCAGCATTTGGAAACGCCGTACTATGGCTCTCGTAAGATGCGTGTCCACCTGGAACGTAAAGGCCACCGGATAAACCGCAAGCGGGTTCAGCGCCTGATGCGCACCATGGGCATTCAGGCGGTGTATCCACGCCCCAGAACCAGCATTCCGGGCGACGGGCACAAGGTGTATCCGTACCTGCTCAAAGGGCTGAAAATCGACCGCGCCAACCAGGTGTGGGCAACAGATATCAGCTATATTCCGCTGGCTCGGGGCTTCATGTACCTGGTCGCCATCATCGACTGGTACAGCCGCAAAGTGTTGTCCTGGCGGGTCTCCAATACCATGGACACAGACTTCTGTATTGATGCCCTGGAGGAGGCCTTACAGCGCCATGGAACGCCGGAGATCTTCAACACCGATCAGGGTGTCCAGTTCACCAGTGAGGCCTTCACAAGCGCTCTCAAAGAGCATGGCATCCGGATCAGCATGGACGGCAAGGGCTGCTACCATGACAACATCTTCGTGGAACGGCTCTGGCGCAGCGTCAAACACGAGTGCGTCTACCTCACAGCCTTCGAGGATGGACACCACTTAAAGCAGGCGCTCCACCGGTACTTCCGGCATTACAATCAGACCCGGTACCATCAGACCCTTGATTACCAAACACCGGATGAGGTGTACTACCAACAACCCATGACCCTGGCAGCTTGAACCGGGAATAAAACTGGATCAGAGCTTAACCGCACCTTCAAGCTGTCCAACTGATGGGGTCCACCTCAAGGTTCCAGCATTACCTTGCTATCGAGGCGTTTCCAGCGAATCAACTGGTCGTGGGTCCTGACGAAACTAACGCTATTGACAATCACTCTTTGCGCATTTGAGAAACTATCTCCAAACAACTCGCTGCAATGATCGCCTGCCCTCGGTTCTGAACATTAAGCTTACGGAGGACAGCCGAAACATGAGCTTTAACTGTCGTTTCGGCCAGGTGTAATTTATAGGCAATCTGTTTGTTGGACTCACCAAACGTCATTCTCTCTAAAACGATCAGCTGTCGCTTCGTCAGGGGCTGAAACTGGCCCGGATCAATCGCTGATTCCGAGCCCAGGCGACCAGCTCCACTACCTATCCCGCTTTCGAATACGCCAGACCCAGCACAAATACAAATCTTGCCACCCAAAACCTGTCGAATAGCGTCGACAATTTCATTTCGTGACGCGGATTTCGCTATGAACCCCATGGCCCCGCGACTGATCGCCTGTGAAGCAACATACCTATTTACTCTAGCTGACATAACTATGATGGGTAGCGAAGGTGCTATCTCATTTAAGCTATCCAGACCTCCGAGCCCATGCATTTCCGGCATGTCAAGATCGAGGAAAAAAAGACCAAGGCTGTCATGCGCACTCATTATTTCAATGGCATCTTTCAAGCTAGATGCCTCGAAAATATGTTCGCAATCATGAATTTTAAAAATAATGTCTCGTAGGGCCTCACGAAATAGCGGCTGATGATCAGCGATCATAGCCTTGGGTAATCGCGCCACTTCGATTTCTGATCGCCCAACGTCACGAACTGCGAGCGTCTGCTGCGTAGCCTGGCATTTCTCCAATCGTCTAAGGTTTTCGGCTTCTTTTAGCATCAGTTATTCCTCGCCAAACTGTACATAGGCTGTCCCGTGTTCCGCTCATCGTCATGGCACGATTGGACTAACTAACCTCAGCTGCATCCCCAAAAAGCCAGATGGATCTTCGAAGATACTCATGCCCCTTCTATGAGGAAAGGGATATCTACTTTAATAAAGTTGAGAGGCTATGGGGGGCTAAACCCCGGCGTAAAAGATCCGGGGTTTAGCACAGGCTCTAAAGGGCCATGACAACAGCCTTGGTTTCAAGGTACGAGTCAAGTGACTGCTTACCCATATCACGCCCAACCCCGGAGAGTTTATAGCCTCCGAATGGCATGTTTGCGTCAAGCATATTGTGCCCATTCACCCAAACAGTGCCTGCTTTCAACTTCGGGATTAAGGTTTGCACTTGCGATAGGTCATTTGACCAGATGCTTGCCGCCAGGCCATATCGACTGTCATTGGCGCGGTCCACGGCGTCGTCAACATTGTCAAACGGAATAGCTACCAGCACTGGGCCAAAAATCTCTTCTTTGGCGATGACAATAGAGTCATCTTCGCTGACAAAGATGGTAGGCTTCACGTAATACCCTTTACGGTCAGCCCTTTCGCCTCCGGTGACCAATCGCGCCCCCTCCTGCCGGCCCTTCTCGATATAGCTGCAAACCCTGTCTAGCTGTATTTGGGATACAAGAGGTCCCATTTGTGCATCTGGGTCTAAACCTGATCCCAGGGGAATGGCTTCAGCTAACTCCGCAAGTCTGTCAACGACCGTATCAAAGATACTTCGGTGGATATAAACCCGTGAGCCGGCGCTACATGTTTGCCCCTGATTGAAAAAGATGGCTGCTGCTGTGCCTTGCGCGGCTTTTTCCGGATCGCAATCCGCAAGCACAATCATTGGCGATTTTCCGCCGAGCTCCAGAGTTACCCGGGCCATGTTATCCATAGCAGCACGGCCTATAATTTGACCAACTTCTGTTGACCCAGTGAAGCTAATCTTATTCACATCAGGATGACTTACTAAGGCCGAACCAGTGGTCTGACCATCGCCAGTAACGATATTTACGACCCCGTCAGGAAAGCCTGCTTCTCCAATCAATTCACCCAAGTAAAGTGCTGAGAGAGATGTTTGCTCTGCAGGCTTTAGAACGATCGTGCAGCCTGCTGCGAGTGCTGGAGCTAACTTCCAGCAGGCCATCAGAAATGGAAAGTTCCACGGTATAATTGCAGCAACAACGCCTACTGGTTCACGACGAGTGTATGCGGAAAATTCAGCTTCGGGAGGTAGGAAGGGCATGGACACGTCAAGCGTAGATCCTTCAATTTTTGTTGCCCATCCGGCCATATAGCGGAAAAATTCAAGCCCCAAGCCTACGTCAACAGCCTGAGCCACAGCAGCAGACTTGCCATTGTCGATAGCCTCTAACTCCGCAATAGTTCGGGCATCTCTTTCAATCAGATCAGCAAGTTTCAAGAGCATATTTTGGCGGGCCGAGGGCCTCATCCGCCCCCAATCATCCTGGCTCAGTGCATTCTTTGCACAGCTCACTGCTTTGTGCACATCATCCGAATGGGCTGATGGAATGCTTCCGATAATCGTTTCTTCGGCCGGGTTTTCTACCTGAATGCGTTTGTCATCCAGAGCATCAACCCAATCTCCGCCAATCAGCATACGATGAGTTTGACGAGCCAGGAACGCTTGCGTTTTAGAGTCTAAATTAGACGTTCGTTGTGTCATGTCATTCATTGTTTTTCCTCAATTCACTGTGTCTTGGGGCGAATAGCGTCAGCAGTTCCCTGGATGAATGCCTTTATTTTCTCGACATCCATTTCGCTCAGTTTTCCGGTGAAATGAGGCATTCCACTAGATAGCAGGGGGCCCTCAAACACCATAACATCCAGGTTTTCAATGACTGACTTTTGGGAATAACCTAAATTTGGAATATTGCCGCCCTTGTCTACACCGGGCACACCATGACAAAACACGCAATTACTGACGTAAAGAGCAGTGCCTTCTTCGACGAATTCCGGATTGTACTCAACACCCGATATAAGAGAGTTCAGCTGGTATTTGGTGAACTCAGGCATCTCGGCATCTCCGTTCAGGGCAAATGTATAAACGGTGCCGGCGGTTTTCAGATCAGAAGCTCTCTGAGATTTCCCGTAAACTCCTCCCCAGCCCGCTGCAATGGACACGTATTGAGTGCCATCGACTTCGTAAGTGACCGGTGCGGCGATAACGCCGGTACCCATTGGGGATTCCCAGAGAGGCTGGCCTGTTTGTGCGTTGAATGCCATAAATCGGGCATCTGCAGTTCCTTGAAACACCAGATCGCCAGCCGTTGAGAGAGTGCCGCCGTTCCATGGAGAGACATGCTCATAGCGCCAAGCTTCCTTCTGAGTAACGGGATTCCAGGCAGTTAGACGTCCAAACGGTTTGCTTGAGGGTGGCGCTGCGTTGAGCCTAAATGCTGTATTCCAACCAACGCCACTCATTGGTTGTCCGGGCTCATTGCTGTCCACGCCCTCCCAGGTCGGGTCTTCGACCATCGTGATGGGAATGTGCTGAGACGGGAAATAAGCTAGCCCTGTTTGAGGGTTAAAAGACATTGAGTGCCAATTATGCCCGCCGAAGGGTCCTGGAATGATGTCGAAAGGCTCATCCATGTTTCGCGCGGCAGCAACTTCAATGGGGCGACCATCGCTGTCGTATCCTTCGGCCCAGTTGACGTCGACGTAATTTTCGGCGGAGATGAACTCTCCATCGGTCCGGTCGAGAACAAAAAAGAAGCCGTTTTTAGGAGCTTGCATGATAACTTTTCGCATCTCACCATCAATCATGAGATCGGTAAGAATCATGTCCTGTGTAGAGGTATAGTCCCAGTTATCACCAGGTGTAGCCTGGTAATGCCACACATACTCACCAGTATCCGGGTTGAGTGCTACGATAGAAGCCAAGTAAAGGTTGTCGCCCCCCTCTGGGCTACGCTTTTTATGGGACCACGGAGATCCGTTGCCTGTACCGATGTACAAGAGATTGAGGTCCGGATCAAAAACGATAGAGTCCCACACTGTACCACCGCCACCAGTTTCCCAGTATTTCCCGCTCGGGTCCCAGGTTTTGGCGGCTCTCTCCATAGCTTCGTTTTCAAACGGCTCGTTTGGGTCTCCTGGTACGGTATACCAGCGCCATTTTTGTTGACCGGTTTTGGCGTCGTACGCAGTAATGTAACCCCTAACCCCAAGATCGGCGCCACCATTTCCTATGATGACGTTGCCGTTAACTACTCTAGGTGCCCCGGTTATCGTGTAACTCATGTCATTATCGGGCAGAGTATTTTTTTCCCAGACCTTTTTGCCATTTTTTGCATTAATAGCAATCAGTCGGCCATCGTAAGATGCAACGTAGACGTTGCCCTCATGAAGCGCTACTCCACGATTCACAACGTCACAACACCCCCAAGCACCGGCTTCACCTGGCACTTCTGGATCGTAAGTCCAAAGTTTCTCGCCGGTTTTTGCATTGAGTGCGTGTACAACGCTCCAAGAGGCAGTGACGTACATCACGCCATCAACAACGATAGGCGTAGCCTCGACACCACGGATGGACGCCAAGTTATAGGACCAAGCAAGCCCAAGGTTTTCGACGTTATCAGATGAAATTTTTGAAAGAGGACTAAAGCGGGTTTCTGCGTGATCGAAACCATGGGTGGGCCAGTCTTTACCTGTTTTGGCATTTTCAATGATATAGTTTTCGTTAACCTGATCAGCGGCGCTAACATTACTAGCTCCGAGTACTAAACAAGAAACCAATGATGTAGATAATGCTTTCTTCACGAGCCAGGTTTTAGGGTACTTATTTATCAGCGTCATTTTAAAGTCCTTTCATTTTTATTACTGTTTTCTGATTTTAAAAAGCTTTTAAAACACGAAAGTTGAGTCGATGCTGCTCCTTAAATCCGTTTTCTACCGATAAATCTCTTCCATAATTCGCGATCAGCTGCAGCCCCGGATTGGCGAACCATGCCGTCCCTATCGTCATTTTTGTGGTTGCTAACTCATTGTCTTGATTGACATCGTTTATCTGAGTTTCTCCTCCAAATGTATGTGAAATGCCTGTGCGAAGATCCCATTGTGGGTTTATGTTATACCGAAGAAAGCCTTGGAACTGATATAAGGGGTCTTGTTCTAGTGTGGCTTTGGAAGCGCCGAGCTCATCATTTTTTCCATATAAAGTCACGTCGCCGATCAAGTCTAACGTGATTTTGGATGTAAGACCGGTTATGTAGCCGGCCTGTAATGCATATTTCCATCGGTTTTCGCCAAGATTCAATGGATCATTTCGATCGTAACTTCCTACCGGAACATAAAGGAAAGGAGTAATACCGAAATAGGTATTACTTTCAGGCTCGTTAACAAGCCACACCGTGGCTGCAAGTATGAGGTCGCCGATACCACTGGTATCTCCCAGCGCGGATGTATCGTCCTTTCCCTCAACTTTGCCAAATGGAAGGAGGAATTGAGGATCGACTGTGTACCCGCCAATCTCGGTGAAATGAATGCCACGAAGAATTCCAATTTGTGAGTCTAGTCCAGCATCAATCGGCGCTTTGTCACCGTCTGCATACAACTCGTCGGCAGTGGCATATTGGTAGTAAAGCAGTCCGAGGTTAGTGCCCGCGGGCAGTGCGGTGTAGTCTCCGGCATCTACGTCAATAGCCAGTGCAGAGCCTGAAGAAAGTAGCAATGCAGCTAAGGCAACTGGAGCAATACTCCTATTTCGCTGCCGAGAGGAGAGCAACATTTTTTGGTCGTAGCTTAATACAGATGACATAGTGCAGATTCCTTATTAGTTTTGTTGGTATCGCCTATGTGCATCAGCAGATTGCGTGCCAGGTTGTTTTTTTCAAAAAAATACCTACAAAACAATTAGATAAACTCAAGAAGAACGATAGTTTTTAAATTTTTGGAAAAAACTGGATCGTTTCAATACACTCAGTGTGTGCTGATGGACAATAACAATACGCAGTAATAGGTACGGTTATGCAAAGAAAGGACGTTGATCTGAACACTCAGGTTCAGCAAGCTCGTGCACTATTCGATGAAGGGCGGGACGTACCCTCGCAGTGGGTGCGGGATGCAGTTTTGCGTTCTTGGTCGCGTTCCAGGACTCAAGGCGTTTCCCCCAGTAATCAGGTTTTACACGACGCCGCGCGCCGAAGTGAACTATCTCAAATCCGTGAACAACATCAGCGGCTCATGCGATATGCTGAGCCGGAAATGCAACGGTTGTTTAGGTCATTGGGTTCTGCCGGTTGGGTTTTGGCATGCGTGGAACGACAAGGTCATAGTATCAAGTATTTTGGTAATGATAGCCCTTACTATAAAGTGCTTGGTGCCGCCCTAAATGCCGGCATTGATCTTTCGGAAGGTGTAGCCGGAACTAACGCTCCCGGATGTGCATTAATCGAACGAAGGCCCTCAGTTGTCTGTGGTAGTGAGCATTTTTTGCATGCACTACGTGATCTTTCTTGCGTTGCTGTGCCCATTTTTGATCCAGCAGGCGCATTGGTTGGCGCCTTGAATGCTTCGAAACCCTACGATGGCCGTCCAGTCGGGATTCTTGAGTCGGTTGCGCTAACAAGCCGAGCCGTTGAAAACCGAATGGTTGGGGATTTGTGCGGCGCACTTGTCGTAGCGCTTCACTATCGCCCAGAACTTACCGATTCACCAATGCGTGGCCTGATACATTTCAGCGAGGATGGCGAGGTATTGGGAGCAAATCCCTCGGCCCGTCAAATGTTGGATCTTGACTCTCTGGAACAGAATCAGGACGGGGTTTGTTTCAAAGACTTGTTTTCCTGTCGAGCTGCAGAGATGGAGGGATTACAGAAGAGCCCTATTGAGGTTGATTGCCACAATGGATCAAAACTCTATCTAAGAGTCGAAAGTCGCCGTAGAAAGCCTGTTGCCGTTAACGTGTTGCCCCTAGAAAAGAAGTCGGAATCTGTTCCGTCATTTTATGTGGGGGCACCAACAAAGCCTCTTTTTGACAAGGCACATCGTGCATTTCAGTTCGGGGTTCCCGTTTTGATCAACGGAGAAACCGGTACGGGCAAGGAAGTCCTGGCGCGATCATTACACGCTAATGGACCCTCTTCAAAAGGCCCATTCGTCGCAGTGAATTGTTCCGCTATTCCGGCGGGATTGATTGAGTCAGAGTTGTTCGGCTATGCCGACGGGGCTTTCACTGGTGCTCGCCGCGGTGGTGCTAAGGGCAAGTTTGAGGAGGCGTGCGGGGGCACGCTTTTCCTTGATGAGATAGGCGATATGCCAGTGGAATTCCAAGCACGCTTGTTGCGAGTCATACAAGAACGCACGGTGACCCGGCTTGGAGAGGAGAAGCCTCGCTCGGTCTCTTTTTCCCTGGTCTGTGCGACCCATCGGGATCTTGATGAATTGATGAAAAATGGAGATTTTCGAAGTGATCTCTACTACCGGATCAATGGCCTGAAGGTATATCTGCCTGCTCTGCAGGAGCGTGGAGACATGGATGAAATGATCGACCATCTTCTGGCATCAATGTCACCTTCTGATTCGCCATTGTTACTAACATCGGAAGCCCGCAGCTTGTTAAAGCGTCATTCTTGGAAGGGAAATATCAGGGAGCTTCAGCAAGCATTGAATCTTGGGCGAGCACTCTGTAGCAAAGGTATTATCGATGTAGATCATCTACCCGAGGAAATCAGCGCCCAAATTGCCCCTGACGAGATGAGTGTTGCTGAAGGGGGTAAGCTAGCAGATGCCGAACGTGAGGTAGTGCAAGTAGTGCTAGAAAATCACAACAATAATGTTAGCGCTGCGGCGCGAGAATTAGGGATAACCCGAGCAACCCTCTACCGGAAAATAAAACAGTTCCGTCTTTGAACTGTTTCATGCAACGGGACGCAAGGTCTTTCCGCTGAATACCTAGCAAGCTACTGTATTAGCTCATCGTTCCGAGCACTTGATCTGATTGGAGATGCACAGTTTCTGAACTCAGGGATCTCATTTACCGAGAAATCGTGGAGCAAAGTGATAAGCCGCGCAGAAGCATTTCTCCGAGCGGATCGTGCTCAACAAGGTTTATCGAAACAAGATGACAAGGATGTTATTGTTTATTTAATTCAACGATCTAATCTTCCCCAGACCTTAAAAGATGTCCGGTTTCCGGACACCAAAATCCTGACAATTCTGCATTCCTCGAACTGACAACATCGGCTCGAAATATCCATTCAGAGTGCTTGGGGGGCACCGATCAAATGTCCTGTTTCCGGACATCAGTTACCTGACAGATGTGTGCCACACTTAGGTGTTAATTGGCTTAAAATGCTGATATATCGGGGTTTTGGAGGCTAGCGGTTTTTGCTTTAGGCATTTGATCTTTGGGATTTTTCACCGATTTAAACCGGTTGCTGCCTACCTTTGAGGGTGCCCTCCGGAGGCAAAGGTCATAGGTTCGAATCCTATCTTCCGAGTTCCTCGTCCGTGAAAACAACCTCATGATTGCAGCAGGCCTGCTGCAAAATATCGCACTCCCACTTCTCTGCCTCAAAGAACACAATTTTCATTAGCTTTCCCTGGCCAAACTCATTTTTACTCCGACCTCAGCACAGGTAGCCACAGGATGGGGCTACCTGTGCTGAGGTCATCGATATGGTCGTTTCGCGCCTAGACTTTCTCTCGACGCAAACGCAGGGAGTTCATCACCACTGACAACGAGGACGCACTCATTGCAAAAGCGGCAAAGATCGGTCCTATCAGAATGCCAAAAAATGGGTAGAGTACGCCCGCAGCTATTGGCACACCCGCGCCGTTATAGACCAGGGCAAAAAACAGATTCTGCTTGATATTCCGCATCGTCGCCTGGGACAGCCGCCTGGCGCGGACAATGCCGTCGAGGTTACCCTTAACCAGGGTAAAGCCCGCACTCTCAATGGCGACATCCGCGCCGGTTCCCATCGCAATACCGACATCGGCCTGGGCCAGGGCAGGCGCGTCATTGACCCCATCCCCTGCCATCGCCACCTTGCGTCCCTGGCTCTGAAGCTCGCGAATGATACTGGCCTTATCTTCTGGCAGCACGTCGGCGCGAATCTCATCAATACCGAGTTTGCCCGCCACTGCCTTAGCTGTGCGCTCATTGTCACCCGTTGCCATGATGACGCGGAATCCCGCGGCATGTAGCGCCCTCAGCGCGGCAGGCGTTGTTTCCTTGACGGGGTCGGCAACGCTTACAAGGCCCGCAACGGCGCCCTCAAGCACCACAAACATAACCGTTTCACCCTCGTCGCGCCTGGCATTGGCAACCTCCATCAGATGGCCGCCGTCCAGCCCCAGTTCTTCCAGCAGCCTGGCATTGCCCAGTGCCACCGGCTTGCCATCAACAACCCCTTTAACCCCTTTGCCCGTGACCGCTTCAAAGTCGTCGGCCTTGCCGAGTGTCACGTTGCGCGCCTCGGCACCGGCAACAATGGCTTCGGCAAGCGGGTGCTCCGACCCCTTCTCCAGCGTGGCCGCCAGCCTCAGGACTTCGGTCTCGTCATGATTCGATTCCGGCAGCACGGCCACCAGCTTTGGCTTGCCTTCTGTCAGGGTGCCGGTTTTATCGACAATCAGGGTATCCACCTTGGCAAAACGCTCCAGCGCTTCGGCGTTCTTAATCAGCACACCTAACTGGGCACCGCGCCCCGTAGCCGTCATGATCGACATAGGCGTAGCCAACCCCAATGCGCAAGGGCAAGCGATGATAAGCACCGCAACCGCAGACACGAGCGCATACGACAAAGCTGGTACCGGCCCCCAGATGGCCCACGCCACAAAGGACAGGGCCGCCACGGCAATAACCGCTGGTACGAACTTGCCGGCCACCATATCGGCAAACTTCTGGATAGGCGCGCGGCTGCGCTGGGCATTGGCAACCATCTCGACGATTTGACTGAGCGTAGTATCCGCGCCAACCCGGGTCGCCTCCATAACAAGGCTTCCGGTACCGTTGATGGTGGCCCCGGTTACTTTGTCTCCCTCCACTTTCTCTACCGGAACCGGCTCCCCCGAAATCATAGATTCATCAACGGAAGACCGGCCTTCAACAACAACACCATCCACCGGCACCTTGTCACCAGGCCGCACCCGCAGGTGATCACCGACCTTCACATCCTCCAGAGCAACCTCTGTTTCGGTTCCATCGGGCCGGATCAGGCGCGCCGTTTTGGCGGCCATATCCAGCAACGCACGTATGGCTTTACCGGTGCCCTCACGGGCCCTCAGTTCCATCACCTGGCCCAGCAGGACCAGCGTGACGATAACGGCTGCCGCCTCAAAATAAACGCCGACGTTTCCTCCAGAATCCCGGAAGCCTTCCGGGAAGATCCCTGGCACAAGGACCGCTACGATGCTGAAGATATAGGCCGCCCCAACTCCCATGCCGATCAGGCTGAACATATTCAGGTTCATTGTCCGAAACGAGATGTAACCGCGAGCAAAGAAGGGCCAGCCGGACCATAGGATTACAGGAGTAGCAAGCACCAGTTCAATCCAGAGTGACAAACGCTCACCGAAGAAGTCGCGAACCGCCATGACACCGATATAGGGAGTCATGGTCAAAATCAGCAAGGGCACTGAAAATGCCAGGGCAACCCAGAGCCGATGAGAAAAGTCCACCAACTCCGGGTTGGGCCCCTCATCTTCCGCGGTGGCCGATTCCTGCTCCAGTCCCATACCGCACAGAGGACATGCCCCGGGCTTTGTCTGTCGGACTTGAGGGTGCATGGGACAAGTGTAAACCACCCCCGAATACCCGGGTGGTACACGGTCATATGTTCGATCGTCGCCTGACGGTTTTTCATGATCTCCAGAACAATGGTGAGAGTGATCTGAATGAGAACTCACTTTATTGTTTTCCAGAGGCACAAGGTGCATCCCGCATTTCGGGCAATTCCCAGGCTCATCAGATATGACCTCCGGATGCATCGGGCAGGTATACTGGCCCTCCGACTCCTTCCCAGCACTATCTTTGATAGCAGAACTATTTTCTTTGGCAGACATCTTCCGATCATCCTTTCGATGGTTTCATACCATTCGAGCCTCTCAAGGTTCGACCTGGTCATAAGCAATGTAGTTGCCCTCTACTGCACCCCATTCCACTACACCCGGCTGAACTGAACCTGAAAAGCACTTCTGCGCTTTGCATTTTTTTGATCACCATCAACTTTTCGGTAAAGCTATTGCCCTGAGGTACACGTCAAACCGGACTTTCAGCTGAAATTCAGTCTTTGTCTATAATCTGGTCACTTAAGCAACATAACAGTTCGCTCGCCCCTTTTCAGAAGCTGGAGATACAAAAGATGGTCGGTCAGAGAATTATTCGCGTCGCGGTCAACGGTTATGGCGTTATCGGCAAACGGGTAGCGCAAGCCGTTGCGGTACAAAAAGACATGGCTGTGGCTGGCGTAGCTGATGTCGCGCAGGACTGGCGAGTGAGGGCCGCGCTGAGTAGAGGGTATGCCCTGTACGGCGCGACTGAAGAGCACGCCGTTGCCATGGGCGCAGCCGGGCTTGATGTTTCCGGCACACTGGATGACTTACTTGAAGCCGCGGACATCGTGGTGGACTGTACACCGAAACACCTGGCCAGCAAGAACATCGAAACCTACCGGCGGCTCGGTATCAGGTTCATCGTTCATGGCGGCGAGAAACATCAAAGCACGGGCCATTCATTCGTTGCCGAGGCCAACTACGCCAGCGCTGTCGGCCGTGACTGCACGCGCGTCGTATCGTGCAACACGACGTCGATCATTCGTACCCTGTCAGCGCTCAAACGCCACGGCTTGCTGGACCGGGCACGGGGAACCCTTCTGCGCCGGGCCACCGATCCCTGGGAGAGCCACCAGGGCGGGATCATGAATACCGTCGTGCCAGAGCCGGAGATTCCCAGTCACCAGGGCCCGGATGCCCAAAGTGTCGACCCGGACCTGGATGTGGTAACCATGGCGGTCAAGGTTCCGGAGACACTGGCCCACCTGCACTACTGGTCCGTTCAACTGACACGTGAGGCGAGCAAGGACGAAGTGCTCGATGCGTTCCGCACCTCCTCCCGCATTGTTTTCCTCCGGAACAGCGACGGGCTAAGCGCGATCAACAGCGTCAAGGAGTTGATGGCCGACCTTGGCCGACCTCACGACAGCCTGTATGAAGTCGCGCTTTGGGAAGACATGCTCAAAGTGCAGGGCAATGAGCTGTTTTATGCCTATATGGTCGACAACCAGGCGATTGTTGTTCCGGAAACCATCGATGCCATACGCGCACTGACCGGGGCCGAACCCGATGCGGAAACGTCGATCAGAGACACCAACGACAGCCTGGGTATCGGCTCTTTGGGGTTATAGATATGGACGGCAACCCCGGCGACGTCGCCTGTGAACCCGAGGGCGGGGCCGTGAAGGGTGTGTTCAGGCTGTTCGGTGAGGGAGACGAACTCTATGCGGAGATGATTCGCTCGGTCCGTGCTGCCACCCAGCGTATCTTTCTTGCTTCGTATATCCTCGCGGCGGACGAGGTGGGGACTGAACTGCTCGATGAACTGATGAAGCAGTCCCGCCACGGCCTCGACGTGCGAATTCACGTTGATGCGCTGGGCTCAAGTGGCGTCCTTACGCGGCTGCACCGGCGCCAGCTCAGGGCCGCCGGCGTCCGTCTACAGCGCTTTCACCGCTGGAGCTGGCGGCAACCGATGCGTTACAACCGTCGCGACCATCGCAAGCTGCTGGTCATTGACGGCAAAACAGCGTACCTCGGCGGCTTCAACATTCATCGCGAAGGCTCGAGGCGCTATTACGGCCCAAAGCGTTGGCGCGACGTGCATGTGTGCTTCGAGGGGCCTCTGGCGGCGGAGGCTGACGCTCTGTTTGACGCCTTCTGGTGCGGTCACCCTGACTGGAGCCCACAGAGTCATACCATCGGTGACAGCCGGATCACTCCCAATACCACACGCGCCTGCCGCATCCAGCTGCGGTGCTCCATCAAAGACCAACTGGCTGGAGCATCCGACAAAATCTGGCTGGCGACGCCCTATTTCGTACCGGACCGGGGATTACGCAAACAACTTGCTCTCGCGGCCCGCCGTGGAGTCGATGTGCGGATCCTGACCACCGAAAAGACCGACTCGACCCCCGCACAATGGGCGGCCCGCGCCATTTACGGAGAACTGTTGGAACACGGCGTTCGCATATTCGAGTACACGCCCCGGCTAATGCATTCCAAAGTGCTGCTCGTTGACGATGTCTGGGGCAGCATAGGGACCGCGAACTTCGACTACAGAAGTTTGTTTATTAACTATGAACTGACGCTGATTTCCACAAACGAAGCCTTGAATGGCCAGTTAAGAAACGAGTTCGTAACTGACTTGCAGGATGCCAGTGAAATCACTGGCATCGCCTGGAAACACCGCGGCTTCATAAAAGCCGTGTATGACACGCTTGGCCTGTTGCTACGCAAGTGGCTTTGACGTGGGCCGACTTAGATCGGGGCTCAACTTGCCTGGTATGCCGAACCAGGGGCCCAGCCACCCGGTGCGGCAATGATTAAAGACACAGCGAGTGCTTTGGTGCGAGTCGAGTCATACCGCCTTGATAATCTCCGACAGCCTATCTCTCACCTCACCCGCAATATGCTTGAGTTGCCCATTTTCGATCGCTGTCATGGATAACACGGGATCAACCGCACTGACTTCAACGCCCTCCGGGGTCTCGCGCAGTATGACATTGCACGGCAACATAGCGCCTACCCGGGGTTCCACGCCAATCGCTTCCCAGGCCATGGCCGGATTGCAGGCACCGAGAATTCGGTAGGCGAGCATGTCCTTGTCCAGTTTCTTTTTCATGGTGGCCTTGACGTCTATCTCCGTCAAAACCCCGAATCCCTGATCGGCCAGGGCCTTACGGGTTCGCTCATCCACGGTCTCGAAATCCACATTCTGAATTACGCGATTCATTGTGTAAGACATATACATCTCCTTTTCTTTAGGTAAACCGAGTAAGGCCTACAGTAGCCAGCCCTTCGATATCAACATCTAACCTTTTCAGAACCCATAGCGTACCCCCAGATACAGGTTATTGTTGTCCTCAAACTGACCGAAGAAGGTTTCCTCCTGGGCGCCGAAAAACAGGTTTCCGCCGGCTTCAACAGAGAGATGGTCATCAACCTGATAGCCCACCCGGGGGCGCAGGTACGCGTCCCGGTCCGAGGGCGAGTAGAACAGGAACAACGACCACTCCAGATTCTGGCTGTGTGTCAGCCATGTCAGCCGCTGGGTGAGGACGTGGCGATTCTCGTCCCGCACCGGGGCACCCGGGGGCAAGGCCCGCCGGTAGGCCTCAAACTCGCCCATGCGCTCAAGGTAGTATTGCAGGCCCAGGGTCAGGTTACGGGCAATTTCCTGCTCATAGCCGAGCAGCAGGCGCAGCTCGCTGTTGCGCACCGTGGGATCGTCGCCATCGCGGTCGGCGCGGGAATCGTAATAGCCCAGCTCGACGTTGCCGATGCCGGGCCCCACCGGCCCGCGCAGGCTGGCGCCGAGCACCGACAGCGGAGGAAACCTGGCCCGACCGCTGGCCGGATCAGCCCCGGCCGGGCTCTTCCAGAAGCCGTCGTAGCCGTAGAGCGCGACCTCGTAGGCGCCAAGGTTACGGTACAGCCGGGCGGCCCACTCGTCGTCTTCGAACGCGTCCGCCGGGCGGCCCGCCAGTACAACCGCATTGCGCCCGGTCAGCCGCCCTTGCCCTGTGTTGAAGAAAGAGAGACGGCGGCCGTCGATGAAGCGATCCGCGTCAAACCGGGGGGTGTAGACAAGGTCAAGATTGGCCCAGCTGGAAAAAGCCGAGACCTTCAGCGCGTCCGAGGGCGCCTTGAGGTACTCCACATCGCGGCCGATAAAAAACGAGACCCAGTCCTTGGGAAACAGATCGTTGATGAACACCAGGTCGCCGGTTCCCCAGGTTAGTATCTGGCGCCCCAGCTTGACATCGGTGTCCGCGCTCGGCGAAAACACCAGGCTGGCCTCGCGCAGGTCGAAGGCGCCCTCACCCGATTCCAGGTCCACCGACCGATCATCGTCCAGGTCGTCATAGAGAAAATCGCCGGTAAGGCGCAGCGTTACTCCCTTGAAATACTTCTCCGCCTCGAGCTGCAACCGGGTTTCGGCGATGGAGAGATCGCGCTGGTGAGGATCATCGCCCAGCCGGGTTCCGCCGCGGGCCTCCCAGAAGCCGCGCAGACGAAATGGCAGCGCCGCCGCAGCCGATCGGTCGGTGGTCTGTTCTGCTCCGGTCTCACCCCCGAGGCCCGCTGGCAGGGCCGGTTCTGCGGTATCACTGGCTGGCGCACCCAGCCCCTCCGGCAGCTCGGGCGCGGCCGCCCATAGCGCCCCGGGCGCTGCACCGAGACCGATACCCGCCAGCAACATGCCCCAGAGCAGGCTTCTGGTGTTCATCCACGCCCTCCTGCCCTCAGTGCACCGGTGGTCACTGCAAGTACTCCCTCGGTGCCCGGCGCAGATACCGCTCCGAAAACACGTCTTCCGGCAGGCTCAGGTCATAGTCAATGCCAGTGTAGGTCAGCTCCGTGGTGCCGCCGCTGCGCAGGTTCTCCATCCTCGCCTTGACGACCGTGGGGTAACCCTGCACCTTCTCCACCGCCAGCGCGGTGTAACGCCGGTAGAGGTTGCCACTGTCGTCGACATACTCGGTGCGAACCGGCAGGAACGACTGCTTGTGAATATAGACATCGTAGTAGGCGAACTCAACCTCCCCGGGCCTCTTGGGTTTGTTGCGCACTACGTAGTAGTTGTCCGTGGTTTCAATCAGCTCATGGCTGTCGGCATCAATACTGCGCCCGGAGATATCCTCGTAAAAGAAATCCGAGCCAACGAAGCTGGTGCGTTTGTCGGAAGCGGCAATTCGCTTAACCAGATCCAGCGCCGGCAGGTACAGCCAACGGTCGTCGTCCCGGTCCTGGTGTTTCCACACCAGCAGCGTCATCTGGCTCACATCCGCCGGCCGCCGGAAATAGACATAGTACTTCTGCTCGCCACGATAGGCGCTCCCCTCAATGGCATCTGTCTCCGGGCCGTCCCGCCGCAAAATGGTAAGCTCGCGACTGCGGGTACGGCCCTGGCGGTCGGTGATGCTCATGGCGACCCTGGCGCGGCCATCACGGCCCTGAAAGTAGGAGACCATATTGGCACGGTTGACAATGCGCTCCACCGAGGGCGCAGCGCCGGCATCCTGGGCCAGGGCAATGGGCGTGATGCCCAGAGCGATCACCACCAGGGCCAGCTTTTGGAACAGGGTAACAGGCCAGTATCTACTCATTGCACGCCTTCCTCTTGGTTTTGCGGATTCGGGGCGGCCCTGCGGGCACCGGGAAACAGCCATCGTTGCAGCAGGGTTACCAGTGCCGGCAGGATCAGCAGTGTGCTCAGGCCGGCGGTCAACAGAATGGCCGCGATAAATACCCCCACCGTCTGGTAGGGCACGAGCGGTGCGGCCAGCAGCGGCAGGAAACCAACGCCAAGCACGATGGCGTTGCGGGTTATCGCCCGTGCCGGCTCGCCGAACATCGGCGCCACCGAGCGACGCCAGGAGCCTGTCTCAGCCTGGGTGGCGCGGGCGCGGGCCAGGAAGTGGATGGCGTAGTCCACGGCGAGTCCCAGACTCAGGGCGCTCAGCACGGCGACCGGCATATCGTAGTTCTTGCCGATGATACCGATCAGACCGTAGATGGCCCCGATGGTCACAGTCAGGGGAATCATGCACAACAGTCCCCAGAGCAAAGAGCGGAACAATAAGGCCATCAGCAGGAGCACGACCACGAAACTGCCGAACAGGGCCATGGCCATGCCGCTGACCATTTTGTCCTGCCAGACCACATTGATATAGTTAAGACCAAACCAGCGTGCCTGGATCGACGCAGGCGGAGGGTTGGCCGCGATGAAGTCGTCGAGCGCCTGAACCACCCGGCTCATATCCCGGTTGTCGCCACTGGTAAGCTGAACCCAGATGCTGGCACGGCGGTAGTCGGGGGTAACGAAGTGCCAGAGATCCTGGGGGCGGTGGCCATTCTGGTAGGTGAGCAGGGTCTGCGCAACCGCCGCCGGACTGTCCGGAATGCGAAAGGCTCCGGCATCGCCGCCCAGCAGTTCGCGGTGAACGGTTTTGACCAGATCGGCGACGGAGTTGGACTTGCCGACCACGCCGGTCTCGCCCAGCCGCTGCTGCAACCTGGCGATGTAGCGCAGGACTTCGGGGCGTTTGAAGATCTGGTTGTCCTGGGCCGCGTTATCCCCCTCCGGAACCAGCGCCAGATAGGCCATGTAGGTGCCGCCGAAATGTTCGTTGAGCACCCGGTCTGCCACCCGGATGGGGTGCTCGGGCTCGAACCACTTGACCGGGTTATCGTTGATGCGGATCAGGCTGATGCCATAACCGGCGGCCACCACCACGACCATGGTAACCACCAGCACCGCCCTGGCGTGGCTGACCACGCCCTCGCCGAGGCGACGCAGCCAGCGCCCCATGACCGTATCCTGGTCCGGGTCCCCGGCGGCGTGACCGAAGCCGGTGAGCCGCCGCTCCGGCATCAGCATGATGTAAGCCGGAATGAAGGTCACCGTGCACAACCAGGCCAGGAACACACCAATCGCGATAAAGATGCCGAACACCTGAACGGGCGGGATCGGGGTGAGTGCCAGTGAGGCAAACCCCGCCATCGTCGTCAGGGTGGTGAACAGCATCGGTTTGAACAGTATCCCCATAACCTCCCGGATGGCCCGGTGGCGGTCACGATGCAGGGGATAGCGGTCGAAGAATTCCGAGAGGATATGCACCGCGTCCAGCACCGCAATGGGCATGATGAATACGGGGATCATCGAGCTCATGATGTGGACGGTGCTGCCGCTGATCACCAGCAGCGCCATGGTGCTCGCGGCCGCCACCATCGCCACGATCATCGCCGAGGTAATGAGCCGGATGTGGCGGAAGAACCACCACATCGCCAGGAAGATGACCAGCATTGCCAGTGGCGCCGAGATCGCCATCTGATAGAACATCTGCACACCGAACGTGTCCTCCGCCACGGGCAGCCCGGTGATGTAGACCTGATCGCCGGTATCCTTCCAGCCAGCGACTTTGTCAAGCAGGGCTTCGCGGACCCGGTAACTCATGTCCTTGCTGGTCAGCGGCAGGTAAAGGGCGACTGCCTTACCATCGGCGCTGACCAGGGTATTGTCGAACAGCGGAATGCGTTGCGCCCGCTCAAGAATAGCGAGCGCCTGGTTGCGGGTATCCGGCGGCTCTGGCATGAGCCAGCTGAAACGAACCGAGCCGACCCCCTCTTGCTCAATGTTGTCGACCCGCGAGAGCGCGAGCATATCCTCCTCAACCACGCCCTCCTGCCGGCCCGGGTTGTCCGGATCGGGCCACCTGAGCGTACTGGCATACTCCGTCAGCTCATAGATGCGCCGCAGCGAACCGACATTGAATACCCCGTCAGGGTTGCTTTCGTTGACCACACCCACCACGACCATGTCATAAAGCGAGAATTGCTCCTTCATGTCGTCGTGGAAAACGCGCACGGGTTCGTCGGAAGAGAGCATGTTCTCGGGGTCGGTATCGATGGTCAGCGGATTAAGCAGACCAAACCGCTCGGGCCAGACGCTTGGCAGCGCCGCCAGCGCCACCAGCGCCAGCGTGGCAACCACCATGGCCCAAACGGTCAGTCGAGGACGGTCAGTGGCGAACTGTAGCCACGAACTCTCGGTGTTTTCAGACATTTACAGTGCCTCCGCAAGTCAGTCGAAGGCGGCGCCGGGCTTCTTGCCCAGGGCCTTGAGGATCTTCGCCAGAGGGCAGAATCCGCTGAAGGCAGCCTGCAGCATGTTGGCGCCCACAAACGCGGTGAACCACAACCAGTAAGGTGAGTGGAGCTGGGAGAGAGCCAGACTTACAAGAATGAAAGATCCTGCGAAGGCGAGTACAAGGCGGTCGATAGACATATGCCCCTCCTGTTATAGTAGCGCGTTCCGGCACTTTCAGCAGATTGCGCACTGCGCTGGCTGCACTGAAAGCACCCGTACACAATACCTGGCATGGCCACGTGCCGGACCATGGAGAGCCGGGGCCTGCCAGACGACGACGGGCAACACTTGACTACCTGGCCAAGAGCAGCCGATCATCTGAACCAAGCCTAACATGTTCACGATTGCAGAGCTATGAATGTATGAATAAAAATCAGATGTCGGAAGCGGCGGATCAGGCCACCAATCTGCTAAAGGCCCTCTCCGGGCGGAGCCGGCTGATGATCCTCTGCCAACTGGTCGACGGCGAGCAGGCGGTGAGCGAACTTGCGGATGCACTGGAGATGCGCCAGGCGGCCGTCTCCCAGCAACTCGCCCTGCTGCGCAAGGACGGCCTGGTATCTGCGCGCCGCGAAGCGCGGACCATACACTACTCCCTGGCGGGAGAGGAGGCGCGCCGGATCATAGAAGTTCTGTATGAGCTGTTCTGCGATAACGACGCATGCTAAGAAGTAGGGCAACAAGGAGTTTCGAGTTGCCCTACTTCAACTACTAATTGCTGGCAAAGGCCTGGCGCATGTATTGAACGATGGCTCCCGCCTGCTCCTTGGTCAATGAGCTGATGCCACCCTTGGCGGGCATCGCCATGGATGAGCCGGGGCTCTTGAAACCCTCCATGATATTGGTAACCAATACATCGTCACTCTTGGTCAGCCGGCCATCGCTCTTTGTGAAGTCAGGAACGCCGGGCAGCTTGCCCTTTCCGTCTGCGCCATGGCAGGCAACGCAGGTGGAGTTATAGAGCTTTTCGCCGGCTTCCACGCTGTCCGCCTGAGCCGCGGCTCCGCCTGAGTAGGCAAAGCTCCCGGCGACCAGGCTGGCGACCAGAAAAGATGATCGTTTCATTTATTCTCCCCCTTATTATCTGCCGGATCATTGGCTTTCTGGAGGAAGGTCAGGATATCCCTTGTTTCCTGCCCGGTTAAGCCCGCTCGGATGCGCATGTGAAGCACGGTTGGCTCCCAGACATCGTCACGGAACTCGGCCGGGTCGCGCATGTTATGGCACCGTGCGCAGCTGTCAGCCCATGACTGGGCGCCCCGGACGAACGCCATGGGGTCGTCGGCGTCCTGGGCAGCGGCTGAACCTGCGCCACCGATGAAAAGCGCGGCCATGAGTGCAGCATTGCTGATGAGGTTGCGGTTCATTAGTTTCATGTTAATACCCTCTTAAAAGCCGTAAGCCAACTGAATGTTGAAGCGCTCGTCATCGTCGATAGCGTTGTCGTCGTAATCGTCCACGGTGTAGGCCGCCTTGATGATAACGTGGTTTGCGAACAGGTAATTCACCCCAACGGACCACTGGGAGCGGTTTCCATCGGCATTCGGGGTGTCCAGGTCACCTATGCGGGCAACACCTTCCCACTTGGTATCCGGCAGCCGGTAGGCCGCCTGCGCATACCAGGCTGTAAAGTCAAGTTCCCCGGTCACCTCACCATCAGCAATTGTGCTGCCGGCTTCGCTTCCCACGGTCTGCTGGATGAATTCACCGCGCAGCTGCAGGGTGTCAAGGTTGTAAACGGCGTCCGCACCCAGAACGGTGTAGTCACGGTCCGGCTCTCCCGCCGCCAGCTCAGACACTGCGTGCCCCTCGGCCACGCCGACCTTGCCCAGGGCGCCGGACAGGCCCAGCTCCAGGGCGGGCACTGGCAGGAAGCCTATGCGGCCACCGTAGACAAAATTGCCATCGGCATTCGATGAAGCAGCTTCGGTTTCCATTTCCAGCTCAACCTCATCACCATGCCCATCGACAAGCAGCGTCGGGCCGTTAGAGGTAAAAAGCGCATAGTTGGCGCGCATCGACCCGCTCAACGGGATGCCGCCACGCAACTGAACACCCAGATCAGAGAGCGGGGCCGCGCCCCCGTGACCAAAGCCCACGGGCGCGGTCGGCAGCTTGTTGATCCAGCTTGGGTGGATATTCTGGCGGAACTGGCCGATCGGGCTCAGGAACTTGCCCGCCACCAGTGCCATGTAATCGTTCAGGATAAGATCGATGGTCGCATATTCTGTTGCGATTTCGGTTTCACCGTCTGCATTCGTCTCGATTTCAAGTTCGCCTTCAAACAGCACCCTGTCGGAAAACTGAAAATGAAAGATCGGCGCAAATCGTGCTGCCGTAAAACCGTCTTCCTGTCGATCAGAGCCCGCTATGGCATCAACGTTGGCGTATCCGGCCATGTGCAGCTTGGACAGCGTATCGAGGTTGTTGCTCTTTACATCCTCCCGCAGTGCCGCCATCTGCGACTCAAGGTTGGCAATTTTTGACTAAGTATCTTCGTTTGCGATTGCAGTCCCGCTGGCGAGTACGGAGGCCGCAAGCGACAGCTTGATAAAATGGAGTTTTTTCATAGGTGCACCCTTCTGGGTTAGATGAAGAGACGTATATAGCTGTTCCGGAAAAGGCTTTCGAATAAAGCCATCGATCCAAAACATTAACAATTAGACACCCTTGACCTGAAACGAAACTGAAATTGTCAGTCGTGCCGCCCTTATCTTGATGCAAGTCAGTTTTTACAATGGCCGGATATCATGAGATTGAGCCAGCACCGTATGTGGGGGCGCCACGCAGTATAGTCAGACACCCGGGAATGATCGCTCCTGTACGCCGTCTCAACGGAATCGAGCCTGATGCGAACCAGTCGACCGGCAAAACCAATACCTGCGTCACACCGTATCATTTTCACTACTATTTCGTGACGCAGCGGCGAGCTGCCGCCACCGCCCCCAGCGGGGGATGAACATCGGCACCTGCCGCTGGTAGGCACGGTACTCCTCACCGAACTCCTTGAGCACCTGCCGTTCCTCACGCCGAGCCAGCCATGTGTAGACAAGCACGATCACCGGAAAAAGGCCGACCGAGAACAGCGTCGGCCAGTGCACCACACCTTCTCCAAACAGAGCGATGAATAGCCCCGTATACTGCGGATGCCGCACATACGCATACAAGCCGTCTTTCACCAAACGGTTTTCACCTCGCGCCTTGTGGACCTGACGCCACCCCTGAATAAAGAGGCCGATCCCGGTGAACGCGAGCGCATAGCCGAGCAACATTGAGACCAACATCCCGGTTTCGCCCAGCCCTACCAGGGTCGACCACAAGCTGGCGCTGACATACTCACTGTCGAGGCCAAAAAAACGCACCAACAGATAAATAGTGAGCGGAAAACCGTACATTTCCGCATAAAGCGCAATGATGAAGGCCTGCACCACTCCGGCGCCGGCCCATTCCCGCCAGTTTTTCGGCGCGAAATAACGGTAAAAGAACCAGGACACCAGAACGATAACGATCAGTGTGATGCCCCAGGCCCCAGCGTGATTGAACGATTCATTCATAGCATGATTGACCTGTATGTGGGGCGGCTAGCTGAATCGGTTGCCGCCCGGATTGTTTTAGTGTGAGAATCAGTACGGTGATCACCAACGCTTTACTTTTCCCCGTAAAGACTGTTGTAAGTCGATCCTCGCGCTCCATCGCTACAATGTCGCCTTATCAGCGCCTGAGGAGCCACTTTTTGACAGGATCGCCTGCACTATCGAATGGGCATCACATTTGTTGGCCTGCAGCAGCCCCGATGTATCCAGGGTGCCACCATGGTTTTCATAGCCAAACGCCAGCGTCCGGTCGGGCCCGAGATCGAGAGGACGGCAGATTCCCAGCAAGGCCTCTGGGCGCATATGGCAGACGAACACTCTGAGTTTTGTATCGTGGGGAAACAGCTCGGCCCTGTAAGAAGTACCAGACTGATGTCCTGACTCGATTGGATCCCGGGGACTCCGGAATCGACCGGGCTCGAGAAGGCAGACCACACCACTCGAAAGCCCTCTCTGAGCCAGCGCTTCGGCAACCTCAAGGCAAACCCGGAGTTGATAGGCGCCGACAGCGATCAACTGCACATCACCGGCTTCACCAAGAGCGATGGCACCATCCCGGAGCAATTGCACAGCCTGACGGCCGTCAAAAACGGCAGGCAGTTTTGCCTTGGGAACCGTCATGGCCCAGAACTGCCCCTGGGTTCGAAAACACTCGTTAAGGCACGCCACAGCACTATTGCAGTCGGGAGGATAGACAACGCGGGCAGTGTCACTCATTTCTCCCATCAGGACTTCGCCGAAGGCCGGGTCCTGATGAGACTGCTCGTTCTTGCCGTTTTCCCAGAGGTGCGACGTCGCAATGACCGGCACGGATAACCATCGGGCGGGCCGACCGAGACTTTTCTGGTGTCGCGCAAAAATAATTTCCTGCCGAAGAGCGCCAATCATTTTCATGGCAAACGCTTCGTAGGACACCACCAGATTCATACCTCCCTTATTACCCAGAGCGGCGCTGACAACGGCCTCCTCATTCAGGGCTGTGATTACCGAGCCGTGAAGGGATTCCGCAAGGCCGGGCTCGGGCGTCAGGGTGCGATGCTTCAGAAGGTCAAGCGACTGGTTCATCTGATTACTACGCAATTCATCCGGGTTCCCCAGGCGAATACGAAGCGCCGGGTTGGCCTTTACAAGGGCAACAAACTGCCGATCAATCGCAACCATGGGCGACTCTGATACCGCCGTTTGCAACCAGACCGGTTCGGGCACAGTTTGCAGCTTGACGTCACGACAGCTCAGCGGATGATCCTTTTCCGCAGGCCGATCGTCTGCCCGGTGAGTTGCCAGCACGTCGCGGGCGCCGTGAATCTCGATCTCGGGCACAAACAAACGGGCAATGGATTCGTTAAAGTGCCTGCGCGAGACCTCATCAAATCTCGGTATTGCCGGAAGCGGGGTACCATGCGCCGCGTTTGAGCCAGCACCATAGAAACCATAGCCTTTGACCGTCTCGGCAATCAGATAGGGGAGCTTTACAGGGTACCTCATGTGGCCGGCGCTGACCTGTTCGCTGCACGCCTGAAGCCTCGATTCGGCCTCGAAGATGCCCCAGATAAAGGCCGCAGGATCGCGGCCATCAATGAGTATGGGGTAAAAGCCATTGAGTTCCAGGTGTTGCCGGAACCAGTCCGTGCCTCCTTGCAGAAAGATGGTTGACCGTTGATCAATGCGGCGCCCGTTAGCAATCATCACCGGGGTCACCAGGCCACAGTCCTCGGCTCGCCACCAGCGGCTTGCCCAGTCGCTGCCCCGCTGCTCCTCAAATGCCCCATCACTGAGAAACGCGACCAGACGCTCCCCCGGCAGCGGCATATGGGTGTATTGCAGTTCCGCAAAGCCCAGGTATCCGCCCTCGATCAGCCCGCCGGCAGTGTGGGGGTTGACGTGACTGCCCAGGGGAACCCCCGGTGTGCCATCCGGAGTGACGGCGTAGCTGTAAAAGTCACTCACCAGCCGGGACAGCCCCGCC
Source organism: Marinobacter sp. CP1 (assembly GCF_001266795.1). Lineage (NCBI taxonomy): Bacteria > Pseudomonadati > Pseudomonadota > Gammaproteobacteria > Pseudomonadales > Marinobacteraceae > Marinobacter > Marinobacter sp. CP1. The sequence continues at coordinate 2,548,076 of NZ_CP011929.1, read as the reverse complement.
TCGTCGAGCGTGTACCGATCCTGCTGTTCTGGATGCAGATTGCCGAGCAGTATGTTGACGCTTTCGATAGCCGCCACACAGTGCCCCTGCCCCATCAGCCAGCTACGGGTCAGCCCCGCCAACGCGTTGGCGGCCGTGTAGCCAAGATAGGCAGGCACCATGTTCAGCGAACCACCGGTATGCCCCTGAGGATTTTCCTTGAAGTCATCCGCCGCCAGCGGCTGTCCGGACAGGTCCACTCTGCTGGCATAAGTCATGTGGGCTACCAGCCACATGGCCGCGTTGGTGAGGGTGTCTGCAGCCTCGAAAATAATCAGGGCATCGTCGAGCGAGTCATAACGCCCGGCACAAACGAGTTCCTGGCACAGGTCGAACACGCGCACCTGGGTCAAATCGGTATGTTCGATCACCCCGCGCCCTTTTGCCCAGTTGGCAAACTGGGGGTAACGCTGCCGGTATTGGGCAGCACGCTGCTGGATTCGATGTGAATCCTCAATGGAATAGCCGTTCATGATCTCTCCCTGATAACTCTACTGACGTTAATGGTGGCCTACTAGAAATCCTCGCCGTAAATATCCGGATTACCCCGGGTATTTGCCCGGTCTCACATCAAAGACGCAAAATGGATTGGTAGCCTGCCACATCCACCTCAAACCGGGTGTTCTGACGCAAGTGATCCTTCATGGCCTCCAGCGCATCAGGGTCTCCATGAATCAAGTTGATCGGCGTTTCGGGGGCTAAGTCACTTTGAGCCAGCCACTGTTCGATCTCTGTGAAATCTCCATGTCCGGAAAGCCCACTCAACACCTCCAGCCGGGCCTTGACCGGAATCCAGTCGCCGTGGATCTTGATCCTTTCCGCTCCATTAACCATTTTGGCGCCTCGTGTCCCCCCTGCCTGATAACCGGCAAAGATAACGGTTGTGCGGTGCTGGCCGAGGAGACGCTTGAAGTGATGAAGAATGCGACCGCCCGTTGCCATACCGCTGCCTGCAATAATTACGTGCGGGTAGGCCTGATCAGCCAGCGCCTTGGAGTCCTGGACGCTGCGGCTATAATGAACGGTGCTGCACATTTCGTGGCATTCTGAACTGCTCAACCGATGCTGATCTTCGTAGCGGCAGTAAATCTCAGAAACATCAATCGCCATGGGGCTATCCAGATAAACTGGCAACCTTGGAATTCGTCCCGCCTTCATCAGGTCGGTGAGCATATGTTGCAAGACCTGCGCTCTGCCCACGGCAAAGGCTGGAATCAGTATATTGCCCCCTTTGTCGACCGTTTCGTTGACGATGTCCGCCAATTGTGACGGCAAATCCACGTCTTCGTGGCGACGATCGCCATATGTTGATTCCAGCATCAGCATGTCGAGTGCTGGCAGGGGTGCCGGTGGCCTCATGAAAATATCATTGAGGCGGCCCACATCGCCGGAAAAACCGACGCGTTTACCTTCCGCCTCGATGATGACACAGGCCGCCCCGAGAATGTGCCCGACCGGTCGCAGATGAAAGCGTATATCACCGAGCTGGATCACTTGGTGAAAGTCCACCGACTGAAACAGCTCCATGCAGGCTTCTGCATCCTCCTGATCATACAGGGGCTCCGGATTCTCATGCCTGCTCAGCTTATGGCGGCCGAGGTAATGTGCCTCCTCTTCCTGAAGATGGCCGCTATCGGCCAGCAATATGCTGCATAGCTCTCGGGTGGCATGATGGGTATAAACCGCCCCCCGGAAGCCCTGCTTGTACAACACGGGGATGTAGCCTGAATGATCCAGATGGGCATGGGTCAGAAGCACGGCATCCAGCGAGGCAATATCGAGCGGCAACGGTTGCCGGTTGCGCTTTCTCAGCCACTTGTACCCCTGAAACAGGCCGCAATCGACCAATACACGTGTCTGGCCGGTTTCAACCAGGAACTTGGAGCCGGTCACGGTTTCCGTGCCACCCAGAAATGTAATGTTCATCGGCGCTCATCCTCCACCTGATTGAGAAAATGCCTGACCGGCGGCACCAGCAACTCGCTGACATCGATCTCATTGCTGCTGTGTGGAACCGTGTTGGTGGTCACCAGCGTCTGCAGGCCGGTACCCAGAAGGTAGGTGTCCGAGGCCTCCGCAAAAATGCCATGCACCGCCGCACACAGGATGGCCTCCGTGCCTTGTGCCTTAAGTGCCCTGACACACTCGCCAATGGTGCGGCCGCTGGAAATAACGTCATCAATGATGACGGCTTTCCGGCCGTTATACGCCGAGATATCCGGCAAGGTGACTTCAACGCGCCGGTCACCCAGACGCTGCTTGGTGCCAATGACATAAGGATGGTTACTGGCCTGCGCGATACTTGATACCCATTGCTCACTTTCCGCGTCCGGACCTACCAGCAACAGACCGTTTTGCCCCCGTAGCCAATCCGCCAGCGCCGGTGCTCCCTGAACAACTTGCGTGGGTATGCTGTAGATTTCGTCAAGAGACTGGTACCTGTGCAAATGTGGATCAACGGTGATCAGCCAGTCGATATGTAAAGACAAAGACTGGGCAAACACCCTGGAAGTGACCGCCTCCCCTTCTTCGAAGCGTCGATCCTGGCGCATATAGCAAAGATAGGGCGCCACCAACCCAATCGACCTGGCACCGAGTTCCCGGAGAGTTTCAAAGAGAAACAGGAGAGCAAGGTATTTGGTGTCTGGATGCGTTAGGTCGGCCAATATTACGCAGTTCGCACCTTTGACTGATGTGAGCACACGTAAGTAGGACTCACCATCAGGGAACCTCCGCACCTCCAAACTTCCCGGCTCCAGATTGAGCCGATCACAAAGTTTTTCCCGTAATGGATGGGGAGCAAGGCTGAACAACACACTTTTTTCAGTAATGCCCACAATCATTCCTCTCGCTTTACAGTGAAGATTGCCGGCCCCATATCGTTAAACGCCAGCGCATAATCCTGCTGCCCCGGACTGTCACTGAGCAATTCATAGAGAGGCTCTCCCTTAGTGACTCTATCACCGACGGTCGCCAGTAGCCGCAGCCCTGCGGTAGAGCTGGCAGGTGCACCTGCCAGCTTGGCGACACGGGCAAGCCGACGATTGTCGATAGACACGATTGTTCCGGATTCCGAGCACAGAACTGGGCGCCTAAAACGGGCTTCACCTAAGCTCCTCTGCCCTCCCTGAGCCTCTATTATACGCTTGAACTGCCCCCAGGCAGAGCCGTTTTGAAGTAGTCGTTCTGCTTTGACCATCCCCTCTTTCACGCCACGACCATCAGCCAGATCGAACAAATGGCCAGCCAGCATGATGGCGCGGCTCCGTAGATCCTCCGGCGCACCCCGCTTTCCCTGCAACACGGCCAAAACATCACGGGCCTCCTCTGTCGGCCCGATCCCTGCACCAACCGGCTTGCTGCCGTCTGTCGCGATGCAGCGTACCTTCAGCCCACAGGCCGCCCCAACGCTTGTGAAAAGAGAGGCCAGCCGGTCGGCATCGCCGGGCGTTCGAACCTTGGCCGTCTCCCCCACCGGAATATCAATCACCGCATGGGTGGAACCGGCAGCAATCTTCTTGGACAGCACCGAGGCCACGAGCTGGCCCTCACCATCAAGGTCCAGCGCTCTCTCGATGCGAATCAACAGGTCATCAGCCGGGCTGAGGTTCATCGCCCCACCCCAGGCGAGACAGGCACCGGTTTCTCTGACCACACGGCGAATCTCGTTCAGCCCAAGCCTCACATTGGTCAGCGCTTCCATGGTGTCCGCTGTTCCCGCCGGTGAGGTGATGGCACGGGAGGAGGTTTTAGGCATTACTAAGCCTGCTGCGCTGACGATCGACACAACCAGCGGCGTGGTCCGGTTGCCCGGCAGGCCTCCAACACAGTGTTTGTCGAACACACGATCCACGCCTGGCCAATCGAGCTGTTGTCCGCAATTCACCATCGCCTGGGTCAAAGCAACAATCTCATCGAAACCTAATCTGCCACCCGCACAAGCGCTCAGGAAACAGGCTATTTCGACATCGCTGTATTTGTGTGCGGAGATATCGGAGACAATGCGGGCCATCTCAGCCGGAAGCAAGCTGTGTCCGAATACTTTCCGACGAACCAGACTCAAGGATTCGATATAGGGCGCATGATGTACTGAAACCAGGTCAGACTGAGCCACCCCGAGCCGCTCTATGGCGATATCTGAAAGCCCCGCATACCCCTTGGGAACCGTTTCATCAGACGAAATATTGAGAGTTGCGATGATGGAACGTCCCTGCGAGGAAATTCCCACCCTGGAACTGGCGGCGAATCCTTCTGAAAGGCACACATCACAATCACCACGCATGTAGACGACAGGCTCCTGATGAGTATTGATACCCATCTTGAAAACCCGTAACTGACTGGAAGACGCCACCATGTATCAACATCCTTTTCTGCGTCGAAGAATAATTTCAGTGTTCTGATCAGAGGTCGTTCATACGCCCTATCTGCCTGGCCAATCGCATAGCTTCGTTCTCTTCCATGGTTAGCAACGATTGCAGTAATTCTTTCGCCTCGGGAATCTCGGCTTTGTCGGCCATGGTGCGATAAAGGTCCTCTATCTGATCATGGAAATCGAATACTTCTCTGCATATGCCCTCAAAATCCAGCTGTGCGTAGGGCTCATCGCAGGTTCTGTGGGTCTTAATGGGATGGTGAGACAGGTAGTCGTAGACCCTTGTCTCCAATGCTTTGAAATCGCCCTGCGACTTGAATTCATTCACGATACGTTCCATTTCCGATTCATGGGTCGCCAGATAGTCCAGCAGCGCCCGTGCTCGCTCCTCTTCATTCTTCGTAGCGCAATGTGACATACACCTTGCAAGGTGAGCATGCAAATCCCGTGTCCAGCTAATAAGTTCTCCAAAGGTTTTGATGTCCATTTACCCGTTCCCCCTTGTTGTCATTAATCATGTCAGCAAACAGCAATTACCTACCACTTAAACTCATAAGCCTGAATTCACACTGAAAAACCCCAACAAAAGATGCAAAAAGAGTCGCTCAATAGCGTGGGCTTGATGAACATCAATTTTTCCAATTGGAAGTGTTCGTCTACCCTAAGCCGTCCAGTTGGGTGCGCTTTAACAGGAGTGCATTTACCGCAACAAGAGCGGAGCTTCCAGACATTGCGAGCGCCGCTACTTCTGGGCTTATCACCAACGGATAGAACACGCCTGCCGCCGCGGGAAAGGCGATGACGTTATAGCCCACCGCCCAGAAAAGGTTCTGATGCATCTTGCGCAGGGTAGCGCGCGACAGCTCGATGGCTCCCAGCACATCGTAGGGGTCGCTCTTCATCAGCACCACGTCAGCGCTCTCAATAGCCACATCGGTGCCGGCACCGATGGCGAAACCCACCTCCGCCTGGGTCAGTGCCGGGGCGTCATTGACACCGTCGCCCACCATGCCAACCTTCTTGCCCTGAGCCTGGAGCTCCTTGATCTTGTCTGCTTTCTGCCCCGGAAGGACATCGGCGATCACCATCTCAATGCCGAGTTCCCGGGCGATGCGCTCGGCGGTGGCCTGGTTGTCGCCGGTGAGCATCGCCACCTCCACCCCGCGTTCACGCATCTTTTTGACCATTGCAGTAGCGGTGGGGCGCGGCGCATCGGCAATGGCGATAAGGCCGACCAGCTTCCCGTCCTGGGCGACGTGCACCACGGTCTGGCCCGCGCTCTGCAGACGCGCGGCCTCGTCCTTCAGGCTCGCCATGTCGACCTTCTCTTCGTCCATCAGCCGGCGGTTGCCGAGCAGCACGGTCTTGCTGCCAATCTCCGCCCGCGCGCCCTTGCCCTCGATGTTGGTGAAGCCGGTCAGCGGATCAAGCTGCAAGCCTTCGGCCTTACTTTGTATCGCCTGGGCCAGAGGATGGTCCGAGCCCTGCTCCACCGTCCCCGCCAGTGCGAGGACCGCCTCCTCGGTGCTGCCCGCCACCACGACCACCTCGACCACCTGCGGCTCGCCCATGGTCAGGGTGCCGGTCTTGTCGAAGACCACAATATCCAGCCGGGTGGCATCCTCAAGTGCAGAGGCATTCTTGAACAAGATGCCGTTCCTGGCGCCGAGGCCGGTGCCCACCATCACCGCCATGGGCGTTGCAAGGCCGAGGGCATCCGGACAGGCGATCACGAACACGGTGATAGTCAGGGTCACGGCAAGCAGCAGGCTTTGGCCGATCCACCAGAACCAGACGGCGAAGGTGAGCAGGCCGATTACGATGGCAATCACCACCAGCCACTGTGACGCTTTGTCCGCCAGCAGCTGCGCCGGGGCCTTGGAGTTCTGCGCCTCCTGCACCAGCTTGACGATCTGCGCTAACGCGGTGTCGGAACCTACCTTGGTGGCGCGATACCTGAAGCTGCCGCTCTTGTTAATGGTGGCGCCGATCACCTTATCGCCGGGCTTTTTTTCCACCGGCATGGACTCGCCAGTGAGCATGGACTCATCCACCTGGGACTCGCCCTCTAGAACCTCGCCGTCCACCGGAATCTTATTGCCGGGGCGGATCACGACGATGTCGTCCTTCAGAACCTCAGCGGTGGGAACCTCCCGTTCCTGGCCATCACGCAACACCGTGGCCTTGGGCGGCGCGAGATCCATCAGCGAGCGGATGGCGTCGGAGGCACCGGCACGGGCGCGCATCTCCAGCCAATGGCCGAGCAGGATGAACACCAGCAGCACCGCCACCGCCTCGAAAAACTGCACACCCGGGAAAAAGAGCGTGGAACCGACGCTGAACAGGTAGCCAGTACCCACCGAGAGAACGACCAGCACAGCCATGTTGAGCACGCCGTTTTTCAGCGCGCGCCAGGCGGCAACAAAGAACGGCCAGCTTGGCCAGAGCACGGCGATGCTTGCCAGTAATAGCAACCATAGGTCTAGCCGCAGCCCGAAGGGCGGTGCTGGCGGTTCGAACAGCCCACCCATGGGCGAATAAATGAAAATCGGGAGGCTGAAGATCAGGCAGACCCAGAAACGGTTGCGCATGTCGCGCACCATTGCCTGCATGTCCATGCTGCCGCCGTGGCCCATCTCGTGAGCCATCTCGTCCTTTGCGCCAGTATGTTCGCCGTGTTCAGCAGGATGCGCGGTATCGTCGTGGCCGGTGTGGGAGGCATGGCCATCGTGGACGGGCGTGGACACAGCCCCGGCTTCGGTCGGCGGGTCCCCCGGGTCGCAAACGTGCCTGGGCAACTGTTCTCCGGAACAGTGATAGCCGCACTCGTGTATCCGGGCCTTGATAGCCTCAAGGTCCACCGTCGCCTCGTCATAGGTGACGGTCGCGCTGCCGGCCACATAGTTGACCTCGGCTTTCTTAACGCCGGGCAATCTCAACAACTGTTTCTCCACGCCCCGGGCACTCAGTGCCGATAGCAAGCCGCGGATCTCCACGACGGTATTTTTCATTCCTTGGTCCCCTTTCCTTAATTGGCCAACCGGAGCTTTTATCAGGCAGACGAACACCCAGCATAAGCGCCATCCAGATCATCAGAGCATATCTACCTGAATCCAAAATGAATCACCGGCTTAAACCGAATCAGATTGTGATCTCGGTCAAGAAACCCCAGAGCCGCGTTCAAATGATTTATCCGGCACAGCATGACAACTGTTTTACATCCTTGGTGAACGTTTGCGCACAGAGCTTGAGTCCTTCAACCATGGTCAGATAGGGGAACAAGTCATCGCCGATTTCCTGAACGGTCAAACCTGCTCGTAACGCCATCACCGCCGTTTGGATAATTTCACCGCCTTCCGCTGCGACAACCTGCACCCCGAGCAACTGCTTCGGCTTCAGAGAGGCCAACGGTGGCGACTTGAGGATCGGTAAACATGACCGCGGGCATGGCACTGAGGTCGAGCCTGGCCTCGCCTTCCTTACAGGAATATCCCATCTAACACGTAATCCTGAACACCGGCAGACTCGCTCAGCGCCCAGGGCCGGATAGGCTTTTTACACTCAGCTACACTGGCTGCGTCAGGATAGCACCCACTGAAACGATCCCCACGAATTAAAGAATTAGAGAGGATCAGCCAAGCCTTCCAAGAACTGGAAACGTCGACAACATCCACGAGGCGAATAGAGTCATCTGACCGGTGAGCACCAACACGCCCATGACAACGAGTACCAGGCCTGCAAACACTCTCAGCAGTCGACTCCAGCGACTGAGCCAGCGCACTCGTTGTCGAAAGTGCTCAATGAAGAGGGCGGTGCCAAGGAACGGGATAGCCAGCCCTAAAGAATAGGCAGCAAGATAAAGCATACCCGCCTCGGCATTGGCATGGGTGGAGCTGAGCGCCAATATAGCCCCGAGTATGGGACCTATACAGGGTGTCCAGCCGATGGCAAATGCTATCCCCAGAAGAAAGGCGGCAGTGGGACGTCCGCCTTCGAGTGACTGTCCAATGCGCCATTCGCGCTGCAACGCCGGCATGCTCCACCAGCCCAGCATAAACAGACCCATTAGAACGATGAGCACGCCGGCCACCAGGTTGGCCTCTTCACGATAGGCCATCAACCATTGCCCTAAAGCACTTGCGCTTGCTCCCAGGGCAATAAAGATCAGACTGAACCCCATCACAAAACACAGGCTCAGCCAAAGGGCCTTCAACCGATTCGAAGCCTCGGTCAGGGCACCTCCAGTCACGACCGACAGGTAGCCGGGAACCAGAGGTAGCGTGCAGGGTGAAAAAAACGATATGAGACCACCGGCAAACGCGGCGGCAATTCCCCAAGTTGCAAGATCAGGCATTTAGCCCTCCAAGTTCGGTGAGTCTGTCAAATTGCCCAGAAATCGAATTTGATGCCTTCCCTGGACCTGCCGTTATTGATAATGGCCCGTGCCCGCCATAGCATCTTGCCAGTACCGCACCGTGGCGGAGTTCAGGCGAAAAGGCATCACTTTCACAGAGCTGACCTCAGTAATCCTTGTGTTCGCGGAACACACGCTGCTGGCCGTTGGCGTTGAAGGCGATGACCTGATAATCGTCCTTCCGGCCCGTTTCCATGCCCCTGCATCATTTTCATGCACGCCTCAGTCATGGCTTTACGGTCTTCGGGGGACATATCAGACATCATATTCATCATCCCCCTCATGCCTTTTCCTTCGTCCTCGTGGGCCAATGCAGAGAAGGATCCAATGGTTCCGGCCAGAAGAATCGCTGTGATGGTGAGCCTGGTTTTTGAATTGCGCATTTGATTCACTCCATATAAAGCCCCGTTACGAATGAACCGAAGGACGAGACTTTGTTGCAAGAACTAACGTTAATGAGTTTGCCGCGATGGGCAAAAACCGGTTAAGACTCAGGAGTAATGTTCTGGAGGGGGTGTAATAGAAGCCAGGAAGGGATCCTGGTAGTGGGCCGCCTGTGCGGCAAAAATCAGCTGGGAACCGGTATCGGTAAAACTTGTGAAGTTCCCCGGCGGCAAGGCAAAGCAAACGCAGGCCCGCTGAACACCAAAAGCAGTGACAGCAACACAACAATAGTGGGGCGATTCTTTGCGGACATCCTGCTTTCAAGCACCAATCTGTGACATTAACAAATTAAGGCATACGATCTACCGATAAGTTCCCAACAGACCAACACTATTTTATTCCGTTGTAAGCGTCCGCCGATGGCGCTGCTCTTCTGTGTCGGCAGTCGGGTTAGAACATCCCTTGGATACCCATAGGGATCATGCCCTTTCCGCATAGCCGACTGGATCAGCGTCATGACCGCAGCCGCGCGTTGACCACTGCGGAGTGATCCCAGGAACAGCCCAACGCACAGGGCCACGAGCCTTCACTTATACGTGACGCCGTGTCGATCGAAGATCTCATAAACTTCCCCGGCCTCCTCCTGCGGCAACATCACCCGGATCGTCTGCTCTTCCTTATCAATAAAGATCACATCCTGTGGGATTTCGCTGCCAATAAGATCGTCTCGCGTATTGCGTGCCTGATCCATGTTCTCGAACTTACCATTAATAGCTTTACCCATCGTGCTTCTCCTTGTTGTTTAGATTCCATCCAAAGCATAGCTAACACATCAATTTCTGTAAATTTACGACGTTTCCAAGAGCCAAACGCTGCCTGAGACCTCCTCAACCGCAGCGTTCGTCAGCGACCCTTATCCTTCGGATTGTCTACCCCCGGTCGGGGCGACCCGCCCTCTATCAGGCGAATGTCTGTTCACCGCAACAGTGATAAGGTCAGAACTTGACCTCTCCCCACAACCAGGCCTTGTCCGTATCCACGCCACGACCATCGGCGGCATAGCTGGCGAACTTGGCACCCACCGTGTAGTGCTTGTTGATCGGGTAGACAGCCAGCAGCCCCAGCTCGGAGCCATAGCTCAGGCTATTGATGTCACTGCTGTAGTCATGATAAACGGCCAGCCACTTGACCCCCTTTGCTGAGGCACCCGCCGATACGTATAGATCCTGCAGGCCATCGTCCGGGGTGACCAGGAACTGGTCGGCCCAACCGTTCATCGCGTGAAGCGTCGCCAGAGGCGTCTGGAATGACCGGCCGTCGTCCGACTCCAGAGTCTCCATACCCACCTTAAAGGTCAGGCCGTAGACTGCGAGCCCCACTTCCGCCAGCCAATAAGCGGCCTCAAAGCTTTGCGGGTTGTCTGCATAGTCTTTCTGGATTGCGTACTCCAGGGTGTACAGGACCCTGGCGTCTTCCGATACATCGGTGCCACCTGCGAACCGCAAACCAAAATTCTGGGTTGAGTTGACGTCTGCGTTGGTAAAGTCGAAAAGATAACCGTAAGTGGTCAGGGTTCCGGCAGCCAAGCCATGATACTGTGCGTTGAAAATCGGCGACTGCATTGGGAAATTGCCATTAGGGCTGGCATCCGAGAACACCCGGTTAGCATTGTAAAGATAGCCCGCTGTGATCTTCGTGTCCGGAAGCGACTCGTTGGTGCCGACAAAGGCATCGAAGGTTTGCTCATTCTGGCGCCAGCCAACCGTACCGATAAACCGGTGATTGTCCAGAGCAAAGCGCTGACGGCCGTAGGTCAGGCTGGTATCCGAAAAACCTTTGTAACGCACGTAAATTTGGTTGACTTCGGTTTCCGTCGGATCAGCGACTACTGAGTGATCGGTTATGCCATTGATGGTGCTATTGTAGTTCTCATTCCCCACAGCGGACACATCTTCCGCCTCGGCAAACACCTCAAACCCCTTAAAATCACCAGTCCGGTACCCCAGTCGGGTTCGAACGGTAGAAGCATGGGCTTGATCAAGAGGGTTGTCCTGATCCACAAATTCGTAACGGTAACGAACATCAAGCGAAACCTTTCCCCCGGTTAAGGCTTCGGTAAAGGTCATGGACAGGACAGGCGTTGCGGCAGAGGCCAGAACCGAACCAATGGCAAAGACAAGCAACGACTTCTGGTTTTTTTGGCCATTCCTGGCAGTGAGCGGAGTTAGCATCATTTTCATCCTAGTGGTACCTTCAGCGGCCGTATAAACGGTTGAATGGAGTCAACATTTCATCGATAAGTCGCTCGTTCAGTTTAGGGCGCCAATGTCAGCGACAACCTTGATATCGGTCAGATTGAACCTGACTCTCAAGGGGTACCTCCATAGGCTCACAGGCAAAAAGAGCTGAACAACGCGCCACCACCTTATACGTCTCGCAAAGCCGTCCATACGGGCCTCCTTTTTTCAGGAATACAGCCGGATCAGAGCTTAACTGCACCTTCAGGCTGTCCAACTGATGGGGTCCACCTCAATGTACACCAGAAACCTCAGATGAACTTTATTAGCGGGGGGCGGGGTGGGGGGGGGGCAGACAAAAGCATGGGCAGATTAATATCTGCCCAAAACCTGAGTATTTCATTAACTCTCAAGAACTATATCAAGCCGCAAACTCATTCAAGCGACCTCCATGCGGTCAAAATGCATATTGTAACCTCGCACGCACTTCATCTCCGCTAGCGCCATTGGCTTCTTCGCCATCCATGTAGCTCATTCCAAGTCGAACATTCTTGTTGGCGTAATAGTTAACGCCCAGTGTTGTTTGCTCACCGTCGGTCGTGGCCAGCCCCACATCACTGTATTTTCCGTCACCATCCTCAAAGCGGGCAACAACTTCCCAGGCCCCTTTGGGTGATGCCGGTTTTACCCGCTTGAATGCTCCGGCTTTGTAAGGACGGCTTTCGCCGGTGATGATCCAGCCAAGCTGTACGTAATAACCATCAACATCCACCTGGCCTTCCTCGGAATCGAAATATTCGGCCTGGGCATGGAAGGGCCCGGAAGCGCCGGCGAGCTCCAGATTAAACGTATCGACCTCATCGGCCTGAGTGTCGGCATCACGCGTGGTATAACCCGCACCAAGATGAACAACCATATTGTTCGTTTGAATCGGTGCAACCGTGCCCCGTGCGGTTACTGCCGTGTTATTGAAATCGTCGCTGCCATTGCCGCCTGCCTCGAAGTAGCCGATACCGTAGGTCCAGTTGCTGCCTTTGCCGCTGAGCTGGATGCCGCCGCTGCGACCGGGGGCATAACGCTCGGTCATGGCAGATCGCTCAAGCGCTGAGATGTCTTTTGAGCTCGTTAATTCTTCCAGGCCGAATGGCTCTTTCTGTTTACCGATAGTCACGGTTGCAGCTGAGCCAAATCCCATGTAACGAATGTACAGGTCTTCAGCAGTACCGCCGTCGGCGCCATCACTTTCAGCGACGTTGAACTGGGTCTTGTACGCCCAGTCGCCAAAGTGGCCCTTGGCGTAGAGGCGTGCCCGGCGCACATCGAAATCGGTAGTGTCAACACCGTTGTCGTCAGACTGCGTGGCGTCGTAATCCCACTGAATGCGCCCGCCGAGCTGAAAAGACGCAGAGTTATCCGACACTTTCACTTTGATACCGCTGTCGGTATCGATCACAAGGTCTTCGCCGCTGGTCGTAACGTTTCCGGCCTGTGCAGCAGAAGCGGCAGAAATCGCCAAAGCCAAGCCCAAATATTTCTTGCTCATGATCTGTCTCACCTTTTTCGGTTTGCTTGTGTGTGTTGAAGCGCTATTAAAGTCTATTTGGCAAAGATTACAGAATGGTTACAGAGAATGCATCAAAACAGGGCGCTGGTCCGGGCCGGTGACAGGTTCTGGGGCGCTAGGTGTTGGGTCGTTTTTCGGGGGCAAGCTCAGAATGTGCCGATTTGTCTCTATAATAATGATAAACAAGAATAAATAAGATGTGGCAAGACTTTTGCTAAATCATATTTGGAGCAATGAAACCCAACCGAAGGTATCCATTATGAAGAAGCAGTTTTTCACCAAATCCGGATTTATCAGTATCACTTTGCTTGCAGCACTTCAGGCTGCGCCCGCCATTGTTAGCGCTGACGTCAGCTCAAATGTGAGCGCCAGCAGCAACTATCTGTTCCGGGGCGTCACCCAGACAGACGGGGCTGCGGCTGTCCAGGGAGGGTTGGATTATGAGCATGCGTCGGGCTTCTACGCCGGTGGTTGGGGTTCCAATGTCGATTTTGGTGACGGCACCAGCTATGAGCTTGATCTTTATGCCGGATTCTCCGGCTCTGTGGAAGAACTGGGTTATGACGTTGGGTACATTTATTATGCGTATCCTGACGCGCCGGACTCCATTGATTTCGGCGAACTTTACGGCGAGATCAGCTATGGCATTGCTGCTGTAGGCCTAGCCTACACGATCAACAGCGACACCAGTGGTGATGGGGTGTTCGTGCAAGGAGATGCCTATTACTACGCCTCTGTTGGGGTGCCTCTGCAGGACAGCTACAGTGCCGGTGTTACGCTTGGCTATTATGACTTCGCTGATGACGGCAAGGCTTCTGTCGGTGAGGCAAGTTATTCACACGTCGCCGCCAACGTTACAAAGGATGCGGGAAACTTCGGTTCCTTCAGTGTTAACGTGGAGTACGCGGACATTGAGTCAACCGACGCGCTTGGCTCTGTCAACTCGGATGACCCGAAGTTCTGGCTGGGTTGGAGCAGGAGTTTCTGATCGGCCAAGTGATCACAAGCAATTCAGATCCAGAATAAAAAGCCGGCCCAAATGACGGGCCGGTTTTTATTTATCATGCAAGAACCCACCATCGTGCGCCTGCCTTGACGCCCGGTGACTCGACATCCTCGCCCTTACCTCTGCCCCCCCTGCCGCCAAAGCTCATTTCTTATCCGGTGCCTGAATTTCAAACTGTATTAAAGGTTTGTCTGTAAGATCGCTCCGGAATCCCACGCAAAAATGCTGACTCACTGACCTCAGTCAAACAGCCAGGATGATACTGAATGAACAAACGATTGTTGTTGTGCGCGATGATAGTTCCGGGAGCCTTGGCCGTCTCTCCCATGGTGTCGGCCCAGGCAAAAGAGAGTGTGTCGCTGAAAGAATATCAGCAGGCCAAAGCCAGCCAGGCTGTTTCCCTGAACCAGGCCATGGTGATGGCTTTCGAGAATAGCCCGGTATTGGCTTTGAGGCGGGCCGCGGTCTCGATACAGCAGGGACAGCTTGATCATGCCAGCCGCTGGGCGCCGAGCAATCCAGAGTTTGAGTTGGGGGCCCGTCAGGCCCCGGATCAGGCCGACGAGTCCCTGGAATATGGGGTGAGGGTTACTCAGGAGATCTGGATGGGTAATCGCGGCGACCTTGGGCAGTCGCGTGCCCGGAGTAATCTCACGTCCCGGCAACAGGAGCTTGAATACCTGAAGGTAGCCACCAAGGCGCGGGTGCGGGCCGCCTATTTCCGGATACTGCTGGCTCAGAAAGAGTTGGAAACCGCAACCCGTGCCGTTGAACTTATGCAACGCACCAAAGACCTGGTTGAAATGTCCGTAAAACAGGGTAAACAAACCCGGATTGATCTCAATACCGCAGTCATTGGGCTTGCCAGGGCCCGGAATCAAAAAGCCTCGGCGGAACAAAAGCTCGAGCAATCAAAAATTGACCTTACCGAAGTGCTCGGGGTGTCCCCCTCCGATGCCGTTGGGGTGACCGGCGAGCTTGATGTGACGCTCGAAGACCTGCCTCCGACCAGCCAGCTTGTCGAGATGGCACAGAGTCAGAGAGCGGACCTGAAAGCGGCGGCCGCAAGAATTGCAGCGGATGAATCTGGCCTTGAAGTTGCGAAAAGCCTGACGATTCCAAATCTGAAAGTCTTCGGATTTTATGATCGTGAGGAAGGCTCCAACCTTTTCGGTGCAGGGGTGTCGATGCCTTTGACCGTTTTTCATGATTATTCCGGTGAGCAGAGACAAGCTGCTGCGCGGCTGAAAACCTCCGAGCTTGAGGCAGAGGCTTTGCGCCTGGCTACAGAGCGTCAGGTTGTGTCGGCTGTGGCCCGGTATGAATCCACCGCCGTTCGACTGCGCCAGATGAACGAGTCGATCCTGGAGCGTTCAGAGGAAACATTACAGTTGATGCAGAAAGCACTTCGGGCGGGCAAGGTCGGTGCCTCGGATGTTCTGGCGGCACAGGACAATCTCCTGTCGGTAAGGCAGGAATACGTTCAGGCGCAGAATGATTATATCGATGCCGTCCGGGCGCTGGAGATAAGCACAGGAGGTGCTCTGTCGATGTCAGCCGGTTCCTGAGGGTATAAAACTCGAAATTGACCGTTCTCTATATATTGAGGGTGAATGAATGATTCGCAATCTTAAGATATTTTTAATTGTTGTCAGCATTCTGAGCTTGCAGCAGGTATACGCTGCCGGAGAAGCCGAGGGTGACCAGCACGGAAATGAAGAAGCCGAGCATGCCGGAGAGGAAAACCAGTCCCGCCAGATCCATCTGACGCCGGAGCAGACAGAGTTACTGTCGATTCAGACTGTGGCGGCTGCCAAGGGGCGCGCTGGCGCAATTGTCACGGCACCTGCCGAGATTCAGTATGTGCCGGACCGCGTGGCCGAGGTTGGTCCGCTGCTGGAGGGAAAACTGACAGGGTTGGCGGTTGATCTGGGGGATCGTGTCAATAAGGGGCAGTTACTGGCAACCCTGAACAGTGTGGAGCTGGCCCGGATTCGCTCCCGGTTAATCTCGCTGGAGGCCCGCAAAGAAGCGGCCGAGTCTGACTACAATCGTGAAAGGGAGTTGCAGGGACAGGGTATTTCCAGTGAAGAAGAGTTCCTGGATGCCAAGGCTGCCTTTCTTGAAACAAAAGCGGAGTACGATTCCGTGCGGGAACAACTGGCGGTTTACGGCAGCGAGTCGTCAGGTGACAGTGGGGGGCTGGCGCAATACGCGCTCCGCTCACCCATTGAGGGGCGTGTCGAGCAGATGCATGTTCGTCTGGGGCAAACGCTGAGTCCGTCGGATACGCCTTTCATCGTGGCGGATGCCTCGGTGTTGTGGGCCATTCTTCAGGTGTCCGAATCCGATATTGACCAGATTTCAACGGGAGACGAGGTTCAGATTTCCTCCAGGGATTCAAGTTCCGACCGGTTTCACAGTGGGCAGGTATCCTGGGTGTCGAGCATGCTCGATGAAAAGACCCGCACCATCCCGGTTCGCGTTGTGCTGGAGTCTCCGAGGGGCGACCTTCGCCCGAATACCTATGCCACGGCCAGAATCATGACGGAATCGGAGGCATCACTGCCGCTGGTTCCGGATGATGCGGTTCAAACCATTGGCGATGAATCCGTTGTGTTTGTTCCGGGCGATGAGAAAGGGGCCTACCAGGCGGTTCCCGTCACGCTTGGCAAGGAGGCAAACGACTGGATCGAGATCAAGTCCGGCATCAGCGCGAACACGGAAGTAGTTTCAGTAGGCGCTTTTGATCTGATGTCGGCCATTACCGCCAGTGGCCGTAGCGCCGCTCACGGACACTAAAACCCGGGGGGAACATGGTTAACGCAATTGTGAATTATGCGCTGAACAACCGTCTGATGACGATTGTTTTTGCTATCGCCGTGATCGTTGCCGGGGTATTTTCATTTCAAAAACTGCCGGTGGACGCATTTCCCGACGCGACGCCTACCATGGTTCAGGTTTTTACTGCCAGTCCTGGTCTGTCGCCGGTGGATATTGAAACGCTGATTTCCTATCCCATTGAAATCAGCATGTACGGCATCCCCAAGTTGCAGAAGGTTCAGAGCACGTCGATTTTCGGGCTTTCCCGGGTGACCATCTATTTCGAAGATGGCACCGATATATACTTCGCCAGGCGGCTGGTAAACGAACGGCTTTCAGAAGCCAAGCGCCAGATCCCGGAGGGCATGGGGGAACCCGAACTAGGACCCATCACCACGGGCTTGGGACGTATCCTGATGTATTCCCTGAAAGCTGAGGACGAGAGCCAGTACAGCTTGCAGGAAATCCGCACGATCCAGGACTGGATTGTCAAACCCCAGCTCAGAACCGTGCCGGGTGTAACCGGTGTGCTGTCCATCGGCGGCGAGGTAAAACAGTACCAGGTCAATATCGATGCGCAGAAGCTTCAGGCTAGGAACCTGACAGTGTCTGACGTCCGCGGCGCTCTCACCCAGAATAATCGAAACGTAGGCGCCTCTTTCATTACGCGAGGCGGTGAAGAATATATTGTTCGCGGCTACGGTTGGGTTAATTCAGGTACCGAGGGCATCGAGGACATCCAGAACATCATTGTGTCCAAAAGTGAGAGAGAGTCTCCTATCTATGTCAGGGATGTGGCAGAGGTTGGCCTTGGGCCGGCGATCCGCCGCGGCGCGGAGGTATCCTCGGGTGAGGAGTCCGTGGGCGGCTACGTGATGAAGCTGATCGGAACCAACACCAGTCAGGTACTCGAGGACGTCAACGCAAAAATCGATGATCTGAACAAGTCACTTCCCGAAGGGCTGAAAATAGAAGCTTATTACTCCCAGGCGGAGTTGGTGGGCAAGGCCATAGGCACTGTCGAGAAAGCGTTACTTGAGGGCTCGGTTCTGGTGCTGGTGTTCCTCTATCTGTTCCTCGGAAATATTCGTTCCACACTGATCGTGGTGGCGACCTTGCCGTTGTCTGTGCTTTTCGCATTCATTGCGATGCGGATTTCGGGCCTGTCCGCCAATCTGATGAGTCTGGGGGGGCTGGCTATCGGCATCGGTATGATGGTGGACGGCGCCGTTGTGATGATAGAGAACATCTTCCGACATCTGGAAGAACGATCAGAGGAAAAGGTCAGTGTTCTGAGGCTTGTAGGTGAATCTGCCCGGGAAGTGGCTCGTCCGATTGTGTTTGCCATTGGCATCATTATTATCGTTTTTCTGCCGCTGTTTACGCTGCAGGGCGTTGAGGGCAAGCTGTTTTCGCCCATGGCCTACACCATCAGTTTTGCGTTGATCGGTGCGCTGTTACTCGCGTTGACGTTGGTGCCGGTTCTGGCCTCGCTGTCATTCAAGATGGGTGGACAACACAAAGAGCCGAAGCTGGTTCTGTTCCTGAACCGGCTATACAAGCCGGTGGTGAATACTGTCGTCAAAGCCCCTAAAATTGTGATGGGCGTGGCCGTCATTGCCTTTGCCGGCAGTCTCCTGCTGTTTCCCTATCTCGGGAGCGAGTTCGTGCCCACGCTCAGGGAAGGCACGTTCCAGATTCGCTCGACACTGCCTCCTGGAGCCAGTCTTGAATCCGCCATCAAGTATGGCAAACGGATTCAGTCCGTTGTCGATGAATTTCCAGAGGTCACCGGCACCTATGCCAGGATCGGTCGTGCCGAGGTGGGCGGTGATCCTGAATCCGTGAACGTTGTCGCGACGCTCGTCAATCTGAAGCCTCTGGATCAGTGGCGAGAAGATGTGAGCTATGAGGACCTTCAGAGCCGGATTGCGGAGTCTTTGGCTGAGCGGGTTCCCGGGCTTGCCAACAATCTGTCACAACCGATTCAGCTCAGAACCGACGAACTCCTCTCAGGCGTTCAGGCGCAACTGGTTGCCAGCATTTTCGGCGACGACCTCGACGAGTTGGGCCGGATCGGCAAGGAAGTGGCGGCCCTGGCGAAAGAAGTGCCGGGTGCGACGGATGTGCGCGCTCAGCAGAGCGCAGGTAAAAAACAGATCGTTATTCGCCCCGACCGTGAAGTGCTGGCGCAGTTTGGCATCAGCATTGATAACCTGATGAGTACGGTCGAAACCGGGATTGGCGGTAAAGGCGCGGGGCTGGTCTTCGACGGTGTCCGGCGATTTGAGATCTTCGCCCGGCTGCAAGAGTCCTATCGCGGGTCCATCGATGAAATCAGAAAGCTTCCCCTCCGGGGTAATAGTGGCGAGCTCATCCCGCTTTCACGGGTGGCCGATGTTGAAATGTACGCTGGCCCCAAGAAAATTTCGCGCTCCAATGCCAGTCGGCGACAGTACGTGCAGATGAACGTGCGTGGTCGCGATATGGGCGGTGTTGTTCAGGACTTGCGCAAGCGGATCGAGGAGCAAGTGGACATGCCGCCGGGGTATTTCGTGGAGTTCGGCGGTCAGTTTGAGAACCAGGAAAGGGCCATGGCTCGGCTTGCGATCGTTGTGCCCATTACCCTGGCGCTTATTTTCCTGCTTCTTTTCTCGGCATTCAGTAGTCTGCGCTATGCGGTGCTGATCTTCATGAATGTGCCCTTTGCGATTACCGGTGGCATTGTCGCGCTGTTTGTGACGGGGCTTTACCTCTCTGTGCCCGCTGCCGTGGGATTCATCGCGGTGTTTGGTGTGGCCGTACTTAACGGCGTGGTGATGGTGAGTTACATCAACCAGTTGCGGGACGAAGGCTACGAAGTCATTGAAGCAGTCAAGCTGGGTGCTCAACGCCGTTTGCGGCCGGTTCTGATGACCGCCTCTGTGGCTATTCTGGGGCTGATTCCCCTGCTGCTGGCCGATGGCATTGGCTCTAATGTCCAACGGCCACTGGCAACGGTTGTGGTTGGCGGTCTGATCACGTCAACGTTGCTGACGTTGGTAGTGTTGCCCAGCGTGTATCAGTGGTTTGCATCCGAACGTCGTGACGTTGAAGTCTGATAGGCAGGAGAAGGCTTATGTATGAAATAAAGGCTTATGTCAGAGAGGTTATGGCAGAGCATGTGGTTGATGCTCTGGCCAGAGTCAAGGGCGTGACAAGCATTGCTGTCGTGCCTCTCAGCGAATTTGGTCATCTGGTCGGCGATGAGTCGCCTCTGGAGAAAGTGAAGATGGTCAAGCTGGAAGTAGACGTAGCGACCGATGATGTCGCTGGTGAAGTTGTGGAACTCATTGTCAGAACGGGCAGAACCCAGGATGGGCACCCGGGTGACGGCAAGGTACTTGTATCCCGCCTGGTTCGGGCTGTTCGTATCGAGGACAGCGAAACCGGTGAGAGTGCACTGGAGCCTGCTTCAAGCTAGTGCTCTGGAAACTGGATGGCGGTTCTGCGGCTTTTGGTTGCGGGCCGCCATCACAGTTCTATCTCCAGTTCCCAGCGATAGATCATATCGTCTGAGTCCGTAGTGAGGCCAAATGCAACGCCCGCCTGGAGTTCCAGAATACTGGAACCCATTCTGAACTCAGCCAGGATGGCAGGTCCCATCAAATGGTTGTTTTCGGCCCCGTAATACTCCAGCCCTGGCTGAAACGTGTCAGACTTCGTGTAGGCGAACTGTAATGAGCCAGTGGGCTCAAGCTGCTCGTCGTCTTCACCAAATGAGCGGCTAACCAGAAGGTTCGTCAGGATGCTGTAATGCGCGTATAGCTGTCTCTCGTAAAGTGACCCAAGGGTCACTCCACCGGCTTTTTGGCCATGTTCTTTTGACAGTTCAATGAACAAGCCCGCAGCGCTCTCAGTGTCTTGAAAAAAGTTTCCAATCAGTTCGATTTCGTATTCCTCAAGTGAATACGCTCGCCCCGGTCTCTTGATTGCGTTGAAGTTAAGTTCGGCGCTCAGGCGTTCAGATAGCCCGTAACCCACCTCCCACTGATCGGCACGAAGGTTGTCAATTTCGCTCCCCTCACTGTCCAGAAACGCCCCAACCACTCCGATTTCGAGATCCCCCGCAGTTACCCGGGGGGAGTAAATTTCATCGACTGCGAGCTCTGATTTGACCGTGAGGGGCCATAACAGAACCAGGAAAGCCAGTTTGAGTTTGAATCCGTGGCGCGGTGCGCCTGCGTTATTCGTTGCTCGAGACATAGATCACCTTGAAGAAGTGACGGAAAGTAAGGGGCATCGAATGACAGGCTATTGATCTGAGCGCTACAGAAACATAAGTCTTTGGTACTCATTTTGTCCGTCAAAAGGACAGTCCGGGAATGCTGGTGGAGTTGGAGGGCGGTTTCTTTTGTGGATGACGCTTCGAATTCAAGTTCATTTCAACCTTTTCACTTACTATCCTGGCCTGTTCCTACCTTGTCATGGACGCCTCGCGCCCATGAATTGTGGCTATTTACCCCTTCGGGAGAAAGTCGATGAAGGCAAGCAAGCACTCGCCCAGAGCGTTGCTGTGTTCAGTACTATTGTCCATTCCTCTGTTCGGTCAAGCGGAGACTGTGAATTGGACAAATTGGCTCACTGGCCAGATAAGCAAACATCCGGATGTTATGGCGGCGACAGAGCAGGCGGCAGCCCGGAATCAGGATGCTGAGGCAAGCGAACAACCGCTGTATAACCCGGAGCTGTCTGTTGGAGCAGACAGAACGGGCAGTGAAAACAACTTTGAGGCAGGGCTGTCACAAACGATCGATTGGTCTGATCAACAGGGTGCGCTAAAGGACAAGGCAAAGCTGATCAGGCTTTCCGCTGAAGCTGATTTGAACGAAGCGGTTTTGGCACAAACGTCCGAGTCGCTGTTTGCGCTTGTCGAGTGGCGCGCGGCGACGCGTGCCGAAGAAATTGCGGAATCCCAGCAACACCGTCTGAATGCCTTGCTGGAGCAGGTTGAGCAACGCCAGCAGGCGGGCGACCTGGGGAGTACCGATGCAGAGTTGCTTTTTTTAAGCCTTTCTCAGCAGCTCAGTGAACTCGCCCAGGCAAAGGCCGCAGTTGATCGAGCAGAAACTCAAGTTAGAGAACGTCTGCCGGACTGGAGGCCTCAGGATGGGGGAATCCCCGGGCACATTTGGCCGGCTCTTGCTTCCAGGGTCGATAACGACAATTTGCTGGATCATCCGTCAATTGCTGCTGCCCGCGCGAGGTGGCAGGTGCTGCGGAGCGAAGCCGAGGTGGTCAGTCGCAGAGCGACGGCATCTCCCACGGTCGGGCTGAGCGGAGGGCGTGATGGCGGTGAGAACCTGGTTGGCCTGACGTTCTCGATCCCTCTGAACGTCCGTAATAACTACAGCGCTGAAACCCGGGCTGCGAATCGACGGGCTCTGGAGGCGGAAGCGCGGTTTCAGGCGCTCTACCGGAAACGACAATATGACCTGGCAGGCGCTCGCGCTTCCTGGAAGCGATACGACAAGCAACTCCGTCGATGGAAAGAACTATCCCAGGGGCGTGTACAGCGAAGTGCCGATTTGCTTGAGAAGCAGTGGCAGGTCGGCGACCTCTCCACCTCTGAGTATCTCCAGGCGCTGGGCCAGCGCGCGGAGAGCCTGAAAACCGGTATTGAACTGGAAAAGCAGGCGCAGTTGGGTCTGATTGAGCTCTTGAGCCAGTCTGGCGAACTGATCACCCTCTTCCAATACTAGTCTGGAAACTGGATATTCATTATGAAAAAAGCTCTGATTTCAGTATTCGCATTGACGTTGCTTACAGCCCCACTTTCTTTTGTACAGGCAGAGGAAGATGCTCATCAGGAAGCCGGTCATGATCATGCTGCCAGTGGCGACGATCATCAGGAAGTCACCGGTGAGAAGGGCGAGCATAAGGAAGATCATGGTGAAGAAGGTGAGCATGAAGAGGAAAAAGCAACTACCGCAAGCATCAATGCCAAACAGAAAGAGCTCGCCGGCATTGAAGTAGCAACCCTCGAAAGCAAGCACGTTGACTATGAAATCTACGCTCCCGGTGAGCTGCTGACCAACGGCTATACCAGCTATCACGTGTCCCCCCGGGTTGCCTCAGTGGTGCTGCGGCGTCACGTGGAACTGGGTGAGCACGTAACCAAGGGCCAGCCGCTGGTAACCCTGTTCAGTGAGACGGTGGCACAGGCGCAGGCGGATTACAGGAAAGCTTTTCCTGAATGGAAGCGAATCAGCGGGCTGGGTCGTTCCGTGGTTGGCGATCAGCGGTTCAATACAGCGAAAGCCAACATTGAAGCAGCAAGGGCGACTCTGCTTGCTTACGGGCTGAACGATGATGACATTGGTGCGTTGAAGGCCAGTGGTGTGGGTAGCCTCGGTGAATACATGCTCAGGGCTCGCGTGGATGGTGCAGTACTGACCGATGAGTTTGAGCAAGGACAAAGAGTTGAGGCTGGCCAGCCGCTGGTGACTCTTGCTGATGAGAGTGAGCTTTGGGTAGAAGCCCATCTGCCAGCAAGCTCCGACATTGTTCTAGAGAAGGGCGCGGAAGCCGAAGTCAGGGCAGCGGGTCGTGTGGGCGTGGCAACGGTGTCCCAGGAAGCCCACACCATTGATCCTGTGACCCGCACGCGGATTGTCAGGCTGGAGCTGGACAATCCTGAAGATCGTTTTCATCCAGGAATGTTCGCAGATGTGTATTTTCGTTTTAAGACCAGCGAGCCGGTGCTTGCCGTGCCGGAGACTGCATTGATGCGTGGCGCGGACGGCGACTGGACGGTCTATGTGGAAGAGGCCGAAGGCGAGTATGAACCCGTGGAAGTGGAACTGGGCCGCTCAATTGGCGGGCTCCGTGAGGTTTCCGGCCTGGCTGCGGGCCAACGAGTCGTTTTGCGGGGCGCATTTTTTGTGGCCTCTGAGATTGCCAAAGGCGGCTTTGATCCGCACAACCACTGATTCCGGGAGCCATTATGTTCAACCGAGTAGTCGACTTGGCGGTTCAGAACCGCCTGTTGGTTCTTATTGCGCTTGCAGTGCTTATCGCCACGGCCGCGTTTCAGATACCAAAACTGAATCTTGATGCTTTCCCCGACGTTACAAACGTCCAGGTCGCTGTTAATACAGAGGCGCCCGGACTTGCGGCTGAGGAAGTCGAGCAGCTGATCACCTATCCCATTGAAGCGGTGATGTATGCGTTGCCGGATGTTGAGGAGGTTCGGTCCATCTCCAAAACCGGGTTGTCTGGTGTCACCGTGGTCTTTAAAGAGGGCACGGATATCTATTTCGCGCGCCAACTGGTTTTCGAGCGGTTGCAGGCCGCGCGGGAGCTGATTCCGGACGGGGTCGGGGTGCCTGAAATGGGGCCGAATACGTCCGGTCTTGGCCAGGTCTACCAGTACCTGCTGATAGCGGACCCGGATTCGGGGTACGACGCAATGGAATTGCGCAGCTTGCACGACTGGCTGGTCAAACTGTTGCTGATACCGGCTGAAGGGGTTACGGAAATCCTGTCGTTTGGCGGAGAGGTCCGCCAGTACCAGGTTAACCTGAACCCGGCGCGAATGCTGTCCTATGACTTATCACAGAACGATGTCATGGAAGCCCTGGAGAACAACAACTCCAATGTTGGGGGCTGGTATATGGGCCGCGGGCAGGAGCAGTTGGTTATTCGCGGTATGGGCTGGCTGGGTAATGGCGAGCAGGGGCTCGAGCAGATCCGTCAGGTGCCCGTTAAAACCAGTGATGGCATTACAGTGACAGTGAACGATGTCGCCGAGGTAGCGCTGGGCACTGAAATTCGCCAGGGTGCGGTAACCATGACCCGGAAGGATGAAGCCGGTCAGGTTGAACAACTGGGTGAAGTGGTTTCTGGCATTGTACTCAAACGAATGGGGGCCAACACAAAAGCCACCATCGACGGCATCGAGGCCCGCATTGATCGCATAAATCAGGCGCTTCCGAGTGGGGTTCGTTTTGAGCCCTATTACAACCAGGCGGATCTGGTGACCAAGGCCGTAGAGACGGTGACCAATGCGCTTTTGTTGGCTTTTGTGTTTATTGCGATTGTGCTTGCCCTGTTCCTGATGAATCTGCGGGCAACAACGCTGGTGCTGCTTTCAATACCGATTTCCATCGGGATTGCCCTGATGATCATGGCCTGGTTCGGTCTCTCGGCCAACCTGATGTCTCTGGGCGGCATTGCTGTGGCAATCGGCATGCTGGTGGATGGCTCTGTTGTTATGGTTGAGAACATGTTCAAGCATCTGACCCATCCTGATGCTGAGCATGACGCCCATCGGGATGAGTTGGCTGGAGATGACCCCGATCCATTGGACGCGTCACACGATGATCATGGCATTGCCCTTCGTCTCCAGGAAGCCGGCCGGGAAGTGGCGCGGCCGATTTTTTTCGCGACGGCGATTATCCTGGTCGTTTTCATGCCTCTGTTCAGCTTCGAAGGTGTGGAAGCCAAGCTGTTCCAGCCAATGGCAATCAGCATCATGCTGGCTATCGTGTCGGCGGTGATCGTCGCTCTGGTGGTTGTACCCGCGCTGGCGTCATACATGTTCCGTAAGGGTATCCGGGAGCGGGAAAGCTTCATTCTAAAACCCCTGGAAAAGCTCTATCGCATGGGGCTTGCCTGGTCACTGAAGCATAGCCGCGTGGTTGTTGGCGCGGCGGCTGTTCTTGTCGTGCTGGCGGCTCTTGTTGTGCCGCGACTCGGTACGGAGTTTGTCCCTGAACTGGAAGAAGGGACGATCAACCTCCGGGTGACGCTGGCCCCTTCATCAAGCCTTGATACGGCGATTGAAGTTGCGCCAAAACTGGAAGCCATGTTGATGGAGTTTCCAGAAGTGACTTACGCTCTCTCCCGGGCTGGCCGAGCAGAAATAGGTGGCGACCCGGAGCCCGTTAACAATATAGAGATCTATATTGGCTTAAAACCAACTTCGGAGTGGACCAGCGCCAGTAATCGCTATGAATTGCAGGCTCTGTTTGAGGAGAAGCTCGAACAGCACCCGGGACTACTGTTTAACTTTTCTCAGCCTATCGCGACTCGGGTTGATGAATTGTTGTCAGGTGTTCGTGCGCAGTTGGCCATCAAACTCTTTGGCCCGGATCTCGACGTACTGGCGGAGAAAGGCCAGCAGATTGAAGCGGCGGTCCGAACAGTTCAGGGAACACGGGATGTGGCCATGGAGCAGATTGCCGGTGAAGCGCAGTTGGTGGTTCAGCCAGACCGTCAGGCACTTTCCCGGTACGGACTCGCCGTGTCTGATGTGATGAGTGTCGTCCGGGACGGACTGGGTGGTGCCGCCGCGGGCCAGATCATCAACGGAAATGAGCGGTACGATATCTATGTGCGCCTGGCCAAACGTTTCCGGGAAGACCGGGATGCCATTGCTGATCTCAGGTTGCAGGCGCCTTCCGGAGCCTGGGTGAGACTCGGTGATGTGGCCGATGTGTCTATTGAGTCTGGCCCGCCCCAGGTGCGCCGCGACGACGTTCAGCGCCGTGTGGTCATTCAGTCCAATGTGCAGGGTCGTGACATGGGCAGTGTGGTTGCCGATATTCAGGATACCATCGCGTCAGAAGTGAACCTTCCCCCCGGCTATTCGGTGGATATTGGTGGTCAGTTCGAAAACCAGCAGCGAGCTCAGAAACGATTGACCATTGTGGTACCTGTATCTCTGGGGCTGATCGCGCTGTTGCTCTACTTTGCTTTCAGTTCGGTTGGTCAAGCGCTGTTGATTCTGGTCAACGTGCCGCTTGCCGTTATTGGTGGCGTCTTTTCACTCTGGCTCTCCGGCCAGTATCTTTCGGTGCCCAGTTCGGTCGGTTTCATCACGCTGTTCGGTGTGGCAGTGCTCAATGGGGTCGTTATGGTTGAAAGCATCAATCAGCGAATACAGGATGGGTTGAGCGTGGATGCCGCGGTGTTTGAAGGTGCCGTCTCCCGTTTACGTCCTGTCTTGATGACAGCAATAACCTCGGCACTCGGTTTGATACCGATGCTGTTGTCGACGGGCGTGGGTGCTGAAATCCAGAAGCCACTGGCCAGCGTGATTGTTGGTGGTCTCGTGACTGCAACTTTCCTGACACTCTTTGTTTTGCCGGTTCTGTTCGGTCGCTTTTCGAGAGCCAAGGTGGGTGATATTCAGCGGTAGATGTGAGGCGGAAATGCATAGTTGCGGTTACATGCATGGAAGTGTAATTCCGCCCGTTTTAACGGAGACGAGGGTCTTGCTGTTGAACTTTGCTCCTAGAAAGAAGGCTGTGACTGTGATTCTGGTGCCCGATGTTTCTGAAGAGTCAATGTTCACCATTTCCGGAATTGTTGTTGAAACATCGGGCACGATGGTTAGCCACGGGTGTGTCGGCCAGGATGAAGAAGGTTCCCTTTAAAAGAATAAGTGGATTTATTGCCGCCGGAGGAATGGCAACCCTTTTCCATTGGGCGGCCATGTCCGGCCTGGTTCTGCTTGGCATGGCCCCCGTAGCAGCCACCTTTTCTGGAAGCGTTGTAGGAGCGGTTACCAACTACTGGTTGCAGCGAACTTTGGCCTTTCCAAACGCACGCCCACACATCCAGGCCATCTGGCGATATGCCTTTTCCTGTTCACTCGCAGCTCTCCTGAACGTTCTGATCTTTTTAGTCCTGCATCAACTGTTTGAAATCTCTGTTGTGCCTGCTCAGCTTCTAACCACTGCGGCTGTCGCTGTATTTAACTATGTTGTCTACCAAAGGCTGGTGTTTCATGAACAAACCTCTTGAGACTTCCCGTGCGCCGAATGAATCAGAGCTGCTTTCCCTGGTGGTTCCGGTGTTCAATGAGCGTTCGATGCTTCCCCTATTCTTTGAGCATGTATTGCCGATCCTTGCGAGCCTCGATATTCGCTCGGAGATCGTGGTTGTGGACGATGGTAGCGAGGATGGCAGTGCCGAATTTGTTAGGACTTTCATTAAAAGGAAATCGAGCATCCGTCTCGTCAAGCTAAGCCGCAACTTTGGCAAAGAGGCAGCGGTAACAGCAGGGCTGGAGCATGCCAAGGGGGATGCGGTGATCGTTCTGGATGCGGACCTTCAGGATCCACCTGAATACATTCCCGAGATGGTCAGGAGTTGGAAGTCCGGCTTTGATGTCGTTCTGATGCAACGTCGATCACGTGTAGGCGAGAGTTTTCTCAAGCGCTGGAGTGCGCACCTTTTCTATCGCTTGCTGAATAAGACCAGTCGCACTGAAATCCCGGTCGACACGGGTGATTTCCGATTGATGAGCAGGCGGGCAGTTGATGCCCTTCTCCGGTTAGGAGAGCGCAACCGCTACATGAAGGGACTCTTTGCCTGGGTTGGTATGCCAACGACGATCATCGAATACGACCGGGCATTGAGAGTGGCTGGCGAGAGTAAGTGGGACTACCCGGGCCTGGTCGGCCTGGCCCTTGAAGGCCTGACTTCCTTCTCAGTGTCACCTCTCAGATGGGCAACGCTTGTCGGCTTGCTGGCCGCCTCCGTTGGTGGATTGTTCGGTGTCTGGATTGTAGCGAAGGCAATAATGCTCGGCGATCCGACTGACGGCTACCCATCGTTAATCGCCCTCATCAGTTTTCTGGGCGGCATACAACTGGTGAGCGTTGGTATCGTTGGTGAGTATGTGGGCAAAACCTACATCGAATCGAAACAGCGACCACTGTATCTGACCGAAGAAGTGGTCGAGAACAAAGAGGTATCAAGCCGAGACCAAATCAGCAACTTCAGAGGCGTCAAGAATGCTAAAGCGATTTGAGCCCTGGTTCTGGGTACTGGCTGCCGTATTGTTCAGTCGCTTTATCGGAATGACGCTGTTTCCCTTCGTGGATACAACGGAGCCCGATACGCTGAAATCGCTCGGTTAATGGCTGAATCCGGGGACTGGATAACGCCCTGGTTTGAACCCGGCGTTCCGTTCTGGGGAAGCCTCCCCTGTCATTCTGGGCTCAAGCGGCCTCTCTAAAGATATTTGGACTGTCTGAATTCTCATTGCGGCTACCGGCATGGTTCGCCACGATTGGAATCGTATGGCTGACGTGGTGCCTTGCAAATCATGCGCGAGGTGCTGCGGTCGCTCGGTGGTCTACTCTTGTGCTTTCCACGATGGCACTCACTTATATCAGTGCCGGCGCAGTCATGACGGATACGTTCCTGGTATTTGGAACGACCCTCTCCTTGGTGAGCGTGTGGTTTGTGCTTTCAGGGCGCTCTGACTATTGGCGCTGGTGGTTTTTCATGGGCCTGGCCATCGGTTTGTTGTCAAAGGGACCGTTGGCTGTTGTACTGACCGTTATCCCCCTGGTGCTATGGGCTGCTATTTTCAGGCAGCGGTTACAGCCGTTGAAAAAATTACCCTGGCTTCTTGGCTCACTTCTGACACTGGCGATTGCCGTGCCATGGTACGTGCTCGCTGAATTGAAAACGCCAGGGTTCCTCAACTATTTCATCATTGGCGAACACTTTAGCCGGTTTCTGGACCCCGGGTGGGCCGGCGATTTGTACGGTAGTGCCCATGACCGGCCCAAGGGCATGATCTGGATATTCTGGCTTTGGGCTTCATTCCCCTGGGTATCATTGGCTTGGTTGGCTTTGGCCTTGCGGCGGCGCGAGGCAAAACAAAGGATATATTCACTGGTGCTGTTCAAGACGCCTCAACGCTGTATCTGTTGTTTTGTGCGATAACGCCAATGCTGTTCTTTACCCTGGCAGGCAACACGCTCTGGACTTACATACTTCCTTCTCTGCCGTTCTCGGCCATTCTGATTGCCGGATGGGTGTCGCAGCTCAATTTACGTCCCTGGTCCAGAATCAGGTCGGGTGCTGTATTACTTGCACCCGTTCTCATTACCCTTTTTGTGTTCATAGGTGTGAGCGGAGTAAAACCACTAAAAACCGAGAAGCAATTGATAGGCCGGTATGAGAGCATTCAGCAAGCGGGAGACGGTCCAATCTTTTACATTGGCGAGATGCCATTTTCCGCACGTTTTTATTCGTTGGGCGACGCTGTCGAAATCACCTCCACAGAATTCGACAGTCTGCTGGACGCTGACGGGTACGCCAGGGTCTTTGCCGCAATTCCAAACGATGCGGTAGATAAGGTTCTTGGTCCGCGGGCCACTGACGCTCAGAAGTTGGGGGAGAACGAACGGTACCAGCTATTCTCGATCGATCTTCCGCCAACAGACAGCCAGAATGACCCCGTTGATTCTGAATTAAACTCGAAGAATGATTAATGACGCAGCTGATTACTGCTAAAACTGAGTCTTTGAAGGCCGGATTTTCAAGATGGCTGGCCTTTTGGCAGTGATCTAGTCCGGAAATGGCAGTAAAATCAGAATCCTGGCTCCTCCGTTTTTCGAGGATCCGATTTCCAGGTGTCCGAGGTTGTCTTCGACAATCTCGGACACGATGGACAATCCGAGCCCAAAACCCGCGACCGTTTCATCCAGCCTGGCACCCCTGTTCATGACAGTGGCTGCCGCCTCGGGAGAAATTCCGGGGCCATCGTCCGCTACTTCTATGGAGAGCCCTGATGACGTGCGGACGATTGTAACGTCGACGGTTGTCTGGCACCACTTCCCGCCATTTTCGAGTAAATTGCCAAGTAGCTCTGAAAGATCCTGCCGTTCCATTGGCCAGCTGAAGTTTTCAGGTAAGTTGGTGTGGAGGCGAAAAACCGTGTCAGGGAAGATTTTTTCCATAACGGTGATGACACTTGCCGTGATTTCAACCGGCATGCACGTCCGTCCCATCTGTCTGCCTGATATGTCTGCTTTGCTCATCCGGTATTTCAGGGATTTGTCAAGCTCCCGCAAGTTAGAGGCCATAAACACAACATCCTCCCGGGACGGAGGCAAGGTATCGATATCCGACAAAATGGCAAGATTGGCAGAAATAGAGGTTTTGACCAGGTGAGAGAGATCGGAATTCAGGCGGCGGTGGCGGTCCAGCCGCCGGTTTGACAGCTCGAGCAAATCATTGAGCTGCCGGATCAGCGGACGAAACTCTTCCGGCACGTGAGGGTTCAGACGACTTTGTTTCCCGGATTGGAGCCGTCTCAGGTCCTCTTTTATCCTACTGATGGGCTTTAACGTCAGATGTGTGGTGGTTCCAATCAGTGCCAGCAGTATCGCCAGAAGAACGGCCGAGGCACCGAGCAATGTCAGGTGGGCCTTCAGCGGTCGTTCAGAGAGCGCCCCCTCGGTTTCAAGAACGGTGATTGAGGCCAGCTTTCCAGTAGCAGTGAACGTACGTCTAAGCCCGAAAAGCGTGTTCGCACCCTGCGCTATGTGGATGAAACCCTCGGGCTTCTCTGCAGCGCCCTGCAGTTGGCTCTGGTCAAAGTTCGGGCTCGCCAGGACGCTTCCGCTAGCCGTTTCGATGACGATGGCATGCCCCAGAAGCATTTCAAACTGATTGATCATGTTGCTGAGGTCGTCGGTTGTGGGGGATTCAGCCTCAATGATTGCCTGAAAGTTTCCCAGCTCTTTGTTCAGGTGTTGCTTCCTGGACTCGTCCGATAGTTGCTTTATCACGTAGGTGTGTGAAAAGAATATCAGAGTAAAATATACGAGGCTGAAAACAGCACCATACTGAATGGCTGTTCTGCGGATACTTTTTGGAGCAGACATATTTTAACCTGGTTGGTTCACTCGGGCGTTCAGCGGGTAGCATCTTTTTCAAAGTAGTAGCCCTGGCCACGCAATGTTTTTATTTTATTGACCCCTATTATTTTTCTAAGCCGGGTTATGTAAACCTGAACGACATTTCTGGTGGGGCATCTTTCTATGTTGTAGAGGGATTCAACCAGTTCGTCCTGGGAAAACACTCGGTCCGGTGAACGGAGGAAACACTGTAAAAGGCGGAATTCCGTAGCTGTCAGTCTGAACTCTTTCTGGTCGGGCGTGGTAAGCGTTCGGTAGGTGGCGTTGAGACTGAATCCGTCAACACTGATCTGGTCTGTCGTTCTGCCGTCCTTTCTTCGGATAATCGCACTGAGCCGGGCTTTCAGTTCATCAAACTCAAACGGTTTGGGAAGGTAATCATCAGCTCCCGCATTCAACCCTTCTACTCTCTCAGTCCAGTTGGAGCGTGCGGTCAGAATAAGGATGGCCTCTTTTTTCCCGTTTTTTCTCCATCTTTGCATTAAAGACAGTCCATTTTCATCGGGCAGTCCGATATCGAGAATAACGGCCTGGTAGGAGCTTGTTTCAATCAACGAGTCCGCTTCTTTGCCGGTTTTGGCGATATCTACTGTGTAGTGCGCCTGCGCAAGCCAGCCCGATATTTTTTTGGCAAGTACAGCATTGTCTTCAACAATCAGAATTTTCATTTGTAAGCGCCGTTTTTCGTGGTGGGAAAGTTTCGCCAGTCTGCCATGGATTGTACCAGTAACGGCAACTCCCCAGAAAAACAGCAACCCGTTAAAAATGGGGGGTTACCGGTCGACTTTTCAGTTTGATTTCAGTTGCACCGGGTAGAGTCAACAATCGAGCCACGAACGCGAGAAGCTGTATATACATGGTTTTAGGAGCAACCTATGAGCGATAGACATTTCTATGCAGGTGTGTCCAGGCGCCGCCTTATACAAGGAGCTGCCACAATGGGACTTCTTGCCGGTTTCGACAGTTTGTTACCGGCCTATGCTAGGAGTCTGCGCGGCAGGAGCCACCTTCTGGCATAATACGTAAAAATTCTTCAGCACCGGAGAATCCGATGGGAACCACCTTCCGCCCCTATTCACCTGATCAGGAACTGCTTCTTCCCCCGAGCCTGAACGAGTGGCTGCCCGAAGGGCATCTGGCCTATTTCATCAGTGACGTGGTCGAGGAACTGGATCTGAGTGCCTTCTACGCCCGGTATGAAGGGAGCGGTCGGCGCAACTCGCCTTTCGATCCGCGGATGATGTTGAAGGTGTTGATCTATGCGTACGCGACCGGCGTGTTTTCATCACGAAAGATCGCCCGGAAGTTGGAAGAAGATGTCGCCCTTCGGGTCCTGGCGGCTGGCAATTTCCCCAGACACCGCACTATCTGCGATTTTCGCAAGCAACACCTGGCTGCGTTCAAGGCCGTATTTATTCAGGTGGTCCGGATCGCCCAGGAAGCGGAATTGGTTACTCTCGGTACGCTGGCGATTGATGGCACCAAGGTCCGGGCCAACGCCAGTAAGCACAAGGCCATGAGCTATGACCGCATGCGGGAGGAAGAAGCCCGTCTGTCAAAAGAGGTTG
Organism: Marinobacter sp. CP1; assembly: GCF_001266795.1. Classification (NCBI taxonomy): domain Bacteria; kingdom Pseudomonadati; phylum Pseudomonadota; class Gammaproteobacteria; order Pseudomonadales; family Marinobacteraceae; genus Marinobacter; species Marinobacter sp. CP1. Next base: position 2,514,958 of record NZ_CP011929.1, on the reverse strand, counting down.
ATGAGCTTTGTGGCCAGGCTCGCCGTGTGGATGAATCGGAAGACCAACAGTTTGGCCCGGATCAGCGGGGCGACGAGTTACCCGAAGAGCTTCAGCACCGTCAGGGGCGGCTGGACAAGATCCGGGCAGCGAAGGAGAAACTGGAAGCGGATCAAAAAACGCAAGATGAGGCCAAAGGCCGGCATCCAGACGATGATCGCCGCTCACCCAAGGGTGGCCGGAACTTCAAGAGAGATTATGGAGTTCCGGAGGACAAGGCTCAGAGTAACTTTACCGACCCCCAAAGCCGGATCATGAAAACGAATGATGGGTTCCAGCAATGCTATAACGGCCAACTGGCCGTGGATGGCGAGTTCCAGATCATCGTGGGCAACCGCCAGGGTAACAACCCCAGTGATAACGGCTGTCTGGTGCCGCTGCTGGGCGAGGTAAAAGAAACTCTGGGAAGTTACCCGGGCCAATGTCTGGCTGATGCGGGTTATCGCAAAGAGGAAGACTTGCAGGCATTGGAGACAAAAGGCATAGATGGCTACGTCTCGCTGCGCCGGGAAGGCAAAAAAACCGGAGATATAAACGCGAGCCGGTACCCGGCGACGGCCCGCATGGAGGAGAAGCTTACCACGGCGGAGGGGCGAGCAGTCTACGCTCAGCGCAAGCACATGGTTGAGGCGGTGAATGGCTGGATCAAGAATGTCCTGGGCTTCCGGCAGTTCGGCTTGCGGGGCCTTCAGGCGGTGCAGGGTGAATGGGATCTTGTCTGTCTGTCGCTCAATCTCAGGCGCATGAGTTCACTGATGAGGCTGGCATAAGTCGCTGAGGCAGCCTTTGGCTCACGGTAGGTACAGCTGGGGCCCTGCGATGCCCCTTTTAACCGGTTAACTGGCTGGATCGAAAGCGATGATGGAGCCGATCCGATATCGCGAACACTCCTTCCGGCCAGACAATGATCCGGTCTGGCGGAAACGAGGGCTCAAAACGTTTCTGCCGCGCAGACTCCTAGATGCCAGACTAGTAGAGCTGCAAGCGGAAAAGGCCGGGCTAGCCAGCGACCTGATTCCTCTGCTTGGGCGTCGTCCGACGGGGGCCAGTTTGCAACTGATGGCGCCATCTGAAACGCTTCTGTTCGCCGATGGACAGTTGGAACCAGATCATCCGCTGATTCGTGCAGCCGAGGCGAGGGAAGCCGAGGCGCGCGCGGCTGGATGTTGCCGAAGTCGATCGTCGACCTACGTTCACAGCTAATGCCGGCTATAACAGCCTGTGGGCTGACGAGAGAAAACGTTGGGTCGTCGGCATTGGCGTTCGGATCCCATTTAGTGGGCAGCGCCAGCACAGCGCCGTTCGAAAGGCGACTGCCGAAGCATCACAAAAACGATGGCTGGCCACTCAGGCCCAGCGGGAATGGCGGGCCTCGATAGCTAAACTGAGGGCAAGCGTTGAGGCCGGCCATGGTCGACTGAACATCCTCAACGAGCGACACTTGCCAAACCAGCGCGCGCACTGGGAAGCCAGTCTGAACGAGCTGGCCAGTGGCACTGGCAGACTGGAGGACGCGATAAATAGCGCAAGACAGCTTACTGGGGCCAAACTCCGTCGAGCTGGGGTGATCCGTGATCTATATGGTGCCTCGGCCGGGTACGAAGCCCTGATACCGGTGCGTACTATCAATGCGTTAAATTAAAGAGGTAATTCAATGGTCAAGTCTTCGGGCATTTTGGATAGCACCAGAAAGTTCCCTTCAAAATGCCCGAAGACTCGACCAAACCACTTGGACCAAAACTCATGAACCTTCCTGAAGGTTCGCTTTGCGACCGTGACCTGCTACCCTCTTGCTCAACGAACCAGCCCAGATTTTCCATTCCAGAAAGACGGCCGAAGCAGTTGATTACCCCCTTACATCTTTGAAAGAAAAAGCACGGTCAGCCACACTGGCTGAGAGCAAATTAAAAGAGAGAGAATTTCGAATGGTGAAGGTTAGCGTTTTAGGCTTTTTTGTCCTGATTTTTGTAAGCTCCGTGTCGGCGCAAAGCACTTATTGTGATGATTTTGGAAACTGCTCGGGCGGCGGAGTAAACACCTACACGGACGACTTTGGAAACACATCCGGAACTGTCGGAGGGAGGTCCTACAATACCTACAGAGATGATTTCGGCAACACGTCAGGGTCGATTGGAAACGAGAATATCAATACGTATTCAGATCAGTTTGGGAATACAACGGGAACGATTGGCGGCGATTCAGTAAATCTTCATACCGATCAATTCGGAAACACGACCGGAACGATTGGAGGAGAGAGTGTGAACTGCTATACCGACAGCTTCGGCAACACCACCTGCTAATGAACAGTCGCAACTTCCAACCATAAAGCCGGCCATCGAGCCGGCTTTATGATTTTTAAAGAGGCAATTTGCCGCTAAAGAAGTGTAAACACCCCCCCCATTTTAGTGGCCCCGCTTACGAGATTACGCTCAAAAAAAGACAGCCTCTGCCCAATTATCGAACGTCCGCTTTGCGACCACAGGATAATTTGTTGTGTCAATTTCCGACCACGCTATAGCGGCATGACCAGTTGGCTGATTCATTGTTTAAACTTGTTTCTGAGTCTTTCTCAATTAACGACTTCAGGCATATGTCGGTAGATTAGACTCGATATGCAAAGAAGGTCGGTAGAGCCTACCTTGCGAAACAGGTTGATTGTTAATCCTCCTCATCCCTGGTCGGACAGTCGCCGCCACGCCCAATTCAGGATCCTACGCAGCTTTAAGATATATCTCACACGAATCCTGCATTGACAATGATAGGGTTGGGGCCGAGTCAGCTGGTCAGGACGACCGGGACTCAACGCCGGCACGGATGCTAGGCAAACGCGACACCTGCCCAGTGGTGTGACGCGCCAAGGAGAGACTTGGCACCACCCCCGCTTGTGACAATTCGCACCCTTTGATCGACCCAATCTTGACCTAGTCAATCAGGATTATCAGAATAATGTTCGAATATTCAGTTTTGGGTCAGAGGTGTTCCATCACTCTCAATGAGCATCGGTTACTGTCCGCATTGCCTTTGGAAAGGTTACGGTATTTGCCTTCTGACCTTACTAGTTGGAAATCCACGTGAACGGGATTAGCGAGCTGAGGACGGAGTTTCGTCGCCGACACAATATGACTACGCCACCCTTCAAGCGTTTGCGTCAATGGAAACCGTCGGCATCGTTACAGAAGATAATATTGAGCTTTCTCATTGGCTCGGCGTGGCGGACCGCAGGATTCTACGATTAGTTCTAGAGTTAAAGTCGGTTCTATTGGATATCGAAGCTTGGCGAACGATGATTCTTGAGCCCTACAAACGGCTTGGCCCCGGTGTCTACATGGTAGGGGCTTTCATCGGACATGACAGAATTGTTGGCGTCGTGGAAGGACGACAGCCAATGGTCAGGGTTTTTTCGTCTAAACCGGACGCGCTGGGCCGGTCCTTCGGCCAAGACACTGAATAGATCTAATTCCGAAACTCTGACACCTGGCGCTCTAGGTTCGCGTACATTGCCAGAAGATCATCCTCGTTGAGCGTTCCTCTGGTGGTTGCCTTAGCCTTATGTTTTTCCAGCTGGCTACGTTGTTCGGCGTAAACATGATGGAGGACGCTGGCTTGATAGTCGCAGCCCTCGTGATTGTTCAGTTGTTTTCGAAGCGATTTGAACTGATCAGGACTGGGAACCTGTTCGAGCTTTTTAGCTATGTCTTTGGGTCGGATATTGAACACTTCTCCCCAATGTTTTACGGCATGCTCCCAGGCCTGAGATAGAGATGCCCGCTCATCTATGTAGAATTTGTTAGCAGCTCCTCGTTTGTTTACGGAGAAATAGCAGGTTTCCTGTGCAGCACTTTTCCCGCTTCCGATGCCAAGCGTGATGCCCTGGAAGCCAACACCGCGACAGGGGAGGGTTGAGGGATGGTCTTTTCCAATGAAATCCAGATATTGAAGTGCTGCGGAGCGGGCCATGTAACGGGCCTCATAGTACTTGGCCCTGGTCTCTTGATACTGGTACCAGAGTTCTTGAGTAATTCTGTTGTTCGGCCTCTTAAGAGAGAAATACTTCTGATAGCGTTTGCCTCGGATGGTGGCAACAACTCGCCAACCGTGGAAGCCAGAGGTCAGCTCCCCTTTTTCATAAAAGCTAATAGCCATGGATAGTCGATCTTTCCCGTCCAAATCACGTTAAAGATAGTACGCAGCCAAGCAGGCGTCGCCTGCTCTACTCTGAGGCCTACGTCAGCTTGCTGCAATCGAAAATGGTCAATAAACTTCTCAGTCTCTTTGGGCTGCAAACTGGAAACACCGACCTTCGGTCAATCGTTGTCGCTTCCTAGGAGTGAAGCATCGTCCAGCTGAATGGTTGCCACCGTCAGGCCAGTGCGGTTATGTGGCAAATCGTACTTGTTTGACTGCGTTGGTTCTTGCTAAGGGTAGAGTTATCAGAGTTTTCAGACGCGACAACCCGCTCTTTAACTTCCGTGAATTCAAAATTCAATCGTGACCTTTAATCCACCTCGTGGGCGATTGGAAAAGACAATCTTTGCGCCATACCGGCTAACAATGTCTTGAACGATTGCAAGGCCGAGCCCGTGGCCCGGAGTCTGTTCGTCCAGCCTTAATCCTCGTTGACCAAGCTTGCTCAATTCAGCTTCCTCAACGCCGGGACCATCGTCTGTCACGACAATTCGTTTTGAGGGGCCGCATTGTTCCAATATTAGCTCCACCTCTCTATGTGACCACTTCCCCGCATTGTCCAGCACGATCCCCAGTATTTCAGATAGGTCGTATTCTACAATTGGCCAACGGCTATTCTCTGGGAGAGAACTTGATAACTCAAATGATTTTGCCGGGTACAGTCTTCCCATCATCCACAGAAGGTCCCGTGCTTTTTCTACTGGATAGCAGCTTTTTCCTACCTGCGGCCCAGCAAACCGGCTGCGGCGCATTTCAGCTTCAAGTTGTTTGTCAATATCCCCGAGACGCGCAGCTATTTGCTGCCTTAACTCGCTATCTAGCGGCGTAGAAGTGTCGCTGAGAATTTGTTGGACAGACGCAATCGGAGTTTTAACGCTGTGGGATAGGTTTGCCAGCGCATTCCTCGAGCGCTCCAATCGTTGATCAAGTGAGTCAAGCAGCTGGTTCAACTGTTCGACGAGAGGGTGGAACTCCTCGGGGACAGTCATATCTATACGCGAGACGCTCCCATCCTGGAGTCTTTTCAGTGACGCCTTGAGTCGTGTGACAGAATGCATGGACAAATTGACGCCGAGCCAGATTGCACAAACCATTAGCGAGATAAGTAAAAGAGATGCGATTGCCGTCCATGCATGTAGCTCTGCCTGGCTATTCTTCAATGCGCCGAGGTCTTCTGCAACGATAACAACAAACGGTTTTTCGTTTGCGATGAAGGAACTCCGATATGCCAATATGTCCGTTGGGGCCCCTGCTATTTCAGAATTTTCGACCCGAATCGTGCCCTCTTTTTCCGATTTGATGAGCGGCGATAGTAGCGGTTTCCATGATTCTGGCGAAATGATGGTCCTGGAATCGGAGTGTTGAACAAAAGCATGGTGGAATACGCGCTGAAAGTAATCGCCCGTCTTGAGTCCGTCGAAGGCTCCGTCACTGTCCCGAATCTGATGCTCTAAAAACGAAACCTCCTCTTTCAGCCTGTCCGTGACAAATTCACGGGACATTCTTTCGAGCAGAGCACCATGTGCAAACCAGGCTATTGCCATCAAGGCAACACCTGCGGGCAGCAGTATTACAAGCAGGGTGCCTTTTACAGAGGCAGGTTTCTTAAACGTTGTCATTGAACATATAGCCTTGGCCACGTCGGGTTGAGATTGTGGAATTTCCCACCAGTCTTCGCAGCCTCCGAATATATGCCTCGATAACGTTCGCGCTTGGGCTATCTTCGAGACTGTAAAGCTGCTCTAGCAGTTGGTCTTTTGAAAAGACATGGCCCGGCTTACTCATCAGGCAGCGCAGAAGACGAAACTCTGTGCCGGTAAGTGGATGTTCAGTTCCATCGTCCACCGACAAGCATTGACGATTTTCATCCAGCACAAAGCGGCCTGCCTTAACCAATGAATGTGTTCTCCCTTCGCTCCTGCGAACAATAGCATTCAGCCGTGCAATTAACTCTTCGGTCTGGAAAGGTTTTGCGAGGTAGTCGTCTGCCCCTGCCTTTAGTCCAGCCACTTTATCATGCCAGTCATCTCGCGCTGTCAGGATTAGTACGGGAAAGGCAATGTTCTTTGCGCGCCACTTTTTTAAAACATCTAAACCGTTGCCGTCGGGCAGCCCCAGATCCAAGATGCTGACCCGATAATCTTCCTGTTCACCCAGAGTTATTGCTTCTTTTGCCGTATACGCAGGGTCCACGCTGAACCCCGATTTTTCAAGTTGATGCAAAAGGCTGTTTGAGAGCATCTGATCGTCTTCAACCAGTAGTAAACGCATTTTTTTTCCTTTTTGCTGAGCGGCGACTGTGAATTCAACGTAATGTCTTTAGTAGTCCTGAATTCAGCCTAAATAAATTTTTTTGAATTTTCAGTAAGAATTCAGGTTGGTAAGCGATCTTATGTAACGATTCTGGACATTGATCAAGTGTCCTGAAAATACAATTAATTGTTGCTGAACGATTTCACAGGAGAAGATGGTATGAATGTATCAAAGTTGTTGGTAGCGGGTGTGGCCTTTTCAATGTCAGCGGGTGCTTTTGCCGCAGGAGTCCACGGTGGCGGGCACGGGGCTAGCAGCGGAGAGCCCGGAAAGGCTTCCGAGGTCGCTCGCACCATCACCGTGGAAATGTACGACAACTACTATGAGCCGGAAGAAATAACCGTGAAGCCTGGTGAAACCGTTCGCTTCGTGGTGGAGAACAAAGGAAACCTCGTGCATGAGTTCAATGTTGGCACTCCCGACATGCACAAAGCTCACCAAGAGGAAATGATGATGATGGTTGAGCATGGCGTGATCCAGGGCGGCAAGCTCAACCAGGACATGATGAACATGGATATGGGCAATGGCAAAGCCATGAAGCATGACGACCCGAACAGCGTGTTGCTGGAGCCCGGCCAAAGCAAAGAAGTGGTTTGGAAGTTCTCTGATAGAGGCAACATCGAATTTGCGTGCAACGTGCCAGGCCACTATCAAGCCGGGATGTACGGTGAGATCAGTTTCGAGTAACTCGCTTGACTGAAGTCCGCGAGCGCGGGGCTGAGACACATTTCTCGGCCCGGCTTTAATGATGTGTAGTAGTTTGGAGAAAAAAGGTGAAAACACTTCTTTTTACAGGACTTTTGAGCCTGCTGATGCCAGCCATGGTTATGGCCGGTGAGTACGACCTGACGGTCGACCGGGTAAAAATTGATACCGGCGATTTCGTGAAAGAAGGTATCGGCTACAATGGTGCATCTCCGGGACCGGTGATGCGCTTCAAGGAAGGTGAAAATGTCAGGATCAACGTAACCAACAACCTGGACGAGATGACCTCGATCCACTGGCACGGACTGATCCTTCCCTTCGACCAGGATGGTGTGCCAGGTATCAGTTTTCCAGGTATCAAGCCGGGTGAAACATTCACCTATGAATTTCCTATCCAGCAAGCAGGCACCTATTGGTTCCACAGCCACTCTGGTTTTCAGGAGCCAGACGGAGCCTATGGCGCCATTGTCATTGAGCCCGAGGGCCGTGAACCGTTCCGCTACGATCGTGAATACGTGGTGCAGCTGACCGATAAACACCCCCATTCCGGTGACCGCATCATGCGCAACCTGAAAATGATGTCGGATTATTACAACCGTGAGCAGCAAACTGTGGGCGAGTTTTTCTCGGACGTGTCCGAAAACGGCCTGATGAGTACTGTCCGAGATCGGATGGCATGGGGCGATATGCGCATGATGAAAGCGGACGTTGAGGATCTGCAGGGCTTTACGGGCCTGATCAACGGTAAAGGACCGGACCAAAACTGGACCGGAATCTTTGAGCCCGGCGAACGCATCCGGCTGCGCTTCATCAACTCCTCGGCGATGGCCTATTTTGACGTCCGGATCCCTGGCCTGGATATGACGGTCGTGCAGGCGGACGGCAACAACGTTCAGCCGGTTAACGTGGACGAATTCCGTATTGGTGTGGCGGAAACCTACGATGTGATTGTGCGCCCCAAAGATGAGCAGGCTTACACCATTTTCGCCGAATCCATGGGGCGTTCCGGTTATGCGAGGGCAACACTGGCCCCCGAAGAGGGTATGGAAGCGGCCGTGCCGCAACTGCGTGAAGCTGCCCGACTGACCATGGCGGATATGGGCGGTATGCCCGGTATGGACCATGGCAGCATGGCAGGCATGGATCATGGAAACATGGATATGGGCAGCTCAGAAGGTGTGTCCGGAATGGACCACTCAAACATGGGCAGCATGGACCATTCGAATATGAAAGGAATGGATCACTCCAACATGAAGGGAATGGATCACTCTGACATGTCCGGCATGGACCATGGTTCCATGGCGATGGGAAAAGGCGGTCCCAGCGATCCCTTCTATGCCAAGGGCAGTGGCGTTGTGCCGACGGCGGCCAATGGTGGCAAGTTCCTGTCCTATGCTGATCTGAAGGCTCAGGACCCGTTGTACGAAGACCGCGAACCGACTCGGGAGATCGAGCTTCGTTTGACCGGCAATATGGAGCGCTACACGTGGAGTATCAACGGTGTTAAATACGAAGACGCGGATCCCATTCGTCTCAAATATGGTGAACGGGTCCGTTTCAAGTTTGTGAACGAAACCATGATGACTCATCCCATGCACCTGCACGGTATGTGGTCCATCCTTGATGTTGGCGCAGGTCAGTGGAACCCGATCAAACACACCGTTAGCGTGAACCCGGGCACTACGGTGTACATGGAAACCGAGGTTGACGAGCCAGGCCAATGGGCGTTCCATTGCCATCTTTCTTACCATGCGGCTGCCGGGATGTTCCGCAAGGTGATTGTTGAGGGTGGCCCTGAGTCCACGCAGGCCAAGACAGGCGTTGTTGCTGAAGATGGAGGTGAGGCATGAGCTGTATTCGATCACTTGCCGCAGTCAGTTTCCTTGCCTCTATTGGTTTCTCAACGACGGTGATAGCTCAGGAAATGATTTCCGATACCACCGCTCGTAAACAACCGCTCAAAGCCTGGGGTGTTCAATTTGAGGAGTTTGAGTACCGATACAGCGATGATGATGAGGAACTGGGCGTCTGGGATGCGGATGCCTTCTATGGCACCGACGAGTTCAAAGTCCGGCTGCTCACAACCGGGGAATACGAGATAGAAGAACAGGCCTACGAAACACTGGAAAACCAGTTGGTCGGCCAGATCCCCATCTCCAAGTTCTTCGACGCCAAAGCGGGTGTTCGCTTCGACACCCCTGAAGGGCCGGATCGCACTTATGCCGTGCTGGGTGTCGCTGGGCTTGCCCCACAATGGTTTGAAGTCGATGCCAACCTGTATGCCAGCAAGGATGGTGATACGTCTGCCGAAATCGACGCGGAATACGAGCTGCTTTTCACCAATTACTGGATCCTGTCTGCAACCCTGGATGCGACGGTAGCATTCAGCGAGGATGAGGAAATTGGCGTGGGCAAAGGCTTGGTTTCCACCGAAACTGGCCTCCGGTTAAGCTATGACCTGATCGATCGCGCATTCTCGCCTTACGTGGGCGTGGTGCATGAGCGCATGTACGGTGATACCGCAGATCTCGCTAAAGCCGAAGGCGGTGGCACAGAAGACTGGTTCGCAGTCGTCGGTGCCCGCATCTCGTTCTGATCGGAATGAATAAGGAGCCAGGGGTTGCCCTGGCTCTATTTTATGATGTACGTCAATTTCATCGAAAACCTTCACTGATTTTCAGTCGCAGTTCAGGTCCGCATGTTGTCATTGAGGGGAAATGATAAGGCGAAGAGGGGCCCGCCATGACTAAAGCACATAAAGCATCGAACCAGGAACAGTTCCTGCTGCGACGGAAACTTGTCGTGGAAGGTTTTGAAGAGAGTGAATGGTCTGACTTTATTCACGAACTCAATCATCACCCCTGTGTTGATTTTGCCGAACGCAAGGCAAATAACCAACTGCAAGTCACCTTCGATGGAACCCATTGGTCCACCGATGAGTTGCTGGAGGCGATTGAAGCACATGGCGGTCGGTTGAAGGGGGGGTGGTGGACTAAACGGAAACTGGCGTGGTACCGGTTTACAGATGATAACGTACGTGCCAATGCCAAACTTGATCCGTTTTGCTGTTCAAAGATCCCGCCCATGAAACGAAAATAGCTGGAGGTTAGATGAGCACGGAGCAGGACAGAACTACTCGCTACAAGGAAGGCAGTCTCACCCTCACGGGAACCGTTATGCTGGGTACCGGCGTCATGATCGGCGCCGGTATCTTTGCCCTTACCGGGCAAATGGCGCAGATGACGGGGGTTCTTTTCCCGTTGGCGTTTCTGGCGGCCGCGGTGATCGTCAGCTTCAGTTCTTATTCCTACGTCAAGATTTCCAATGCCTGGCCGTCAGCCGGGGGCATTGGCATGTACCTTTACAAAGCCTATGGCAATCGGCTGCCGACCGCGTTCAACGCCTTGCTGATGTATTTCTCGATGGTGATCGCCCAGAGCTTCCTCGCGCGTACTTTCGGTTCCTACACCATGCAACTGTTCGGTGGTGATGAAAGTGGTCGCATGGTGTCCATTCTGGGTGTGTCGCTGATCCTGGCGGCGTTTCTGACCAATCTGCTCGGTAACCGGATGATTCAGGGCGTGGCTTCCTTTATCGGGTTTCTGAAAATCGGCGGTATACTGGTTTTCGGGCTGGTGGGCGTCTGGATTGCCGACAGCCTGGCGGTGGATTTCTCAAGCCCGGGCGAGGCCGGAACCGCAGGCAATTTCCTGGGTGCGACGGCACTTGGAATACTTGCCTTCAAAGGCTTCACCACTATCACTAACAGTGGTTCCGAAGTCATAGATCCTAAGCGGAATGTGGGGCGAGCAATCATTATTTCCATCGCGGCCTGCGTGGTGATCTACACCCTGGTCGGTTTTGCCGTGGCCAGCAACCTGTCCCTGGCGGAAATCATCAAGACCCAGGATTACTCCCTTGCGGCTGCCGCGCGTCCGGCGCTGGGGGATTATGGCCTCTGGTTCACGGTCGCCATTGCCATGACGGCCACCGCGGGTGGCATTCTGGCCAGCATTTTTGCTGTCTCGCGCATGCTTGCCATGCTGACTGAAATGAAACTGGTCCCTCACCGTCATTTTGGTATGCCGGGCAGCATCCAGAAGCACACGCTGGTCTACACTGTGGTCCTGGGGCTGGCTCTGACAGCCTTCTTTGACCTCTCCCGGATTGCCGCCCTGGGTATCGTGTTCTACCTGGTTATGGACATTGCCATCCATTGGGGCGTGCTTCGCTACCTGCGCGACGATGTGAAGGCCAGGGCGTGGGTGCCGGCAACGGCCATCGGTCTGGATTTGCTCGTGCTGGGCGGCTTTGTCTGGGTCAAACTGAATACCGACCCGTTTGTCATTGGCGTGGCGGTTGTCACGATGATCGTGATCGCGGTATCCGGGCAGCTTTTCCTGAAAAGGGCTGCAGCAGCCGAAAAAAACGGCCACGAGGAATCCCATGCTCACGGTCACCAGTAATCGGAATTCAACATGGAGGGCAGTATCACGATGGGGGAAAACATGTTTGGCAACACCATGTGGGCCGGGCACTGGCTGTGGATGCTGGTGATTGCCATCGTAGTCGTCATCCCGGCCTGGCGTATTTGCCAGCGCACGGGCTATCCGGGTTGGATGGGGGTCTTGATACTTATCCCCATCGTCAATCTGGTTTTGCTCTACTTCATCGCTTTTAGTGACTGGCCAGTTGAGCGGAGTGGAAAATAAGTGGACTGTTGTAATGCAATTGATACATTGAGCTTTCTTCACAATCCTACGATACGACTTAAGGCTGTTGTTCGTGTGATCACAATAATTGAAAGAAACTGGGAGATAACCAGATGAAAGCAATAAATTTTAAACTCTTCGTATTTTTGACTTTTTTGCAAGCGCCATTTTTGCACGCTGAAGAAGTTCTTTCTGGCGGAGATGTCGCAGATGTTGTCGTCGGAAACACGGTGCAAATGGAATTCCGAGATGCTCAGGACAATTTTCGCACTCGAACTTTTCATGAGTACTATGATCCTGATGGTTCGATCTATGGAATGACCAAATATCGCGAACAACAGGGAAACCTTACCCACTATATCGGAAGATGGGAGGTCAAAGACGGTAAATTTTGCACATCTGTCTATGGTCGCGACTATTCCTGTAACAAGATAAAGCCTTTGTCTGGAAATGATTTCGAATTGCTCAATGAGGGAGGCAAGATAAGGAACGTCAAGGTATATGAAGGGAAGCATCATGGACTGGAGTAAGGATATCTGAGGGTGAGTTTTTAGCCTCTGTTTGCTCGGGAAGTACGGTTCGCCCATGCGGAACCAAGAAGCGAGTTAAGGGCATATTGATCTTGTCTCTGGAGAACGCTATCGGAGTGCAGACTCCGCTGCGCGACTTGAGGATTGGATGATGAGTATTTTGGAGCAGTACGGTCTGCTGCTTGCCTTGGTGCTTGGCATCGCAGCTACGGTTTTGGCCCTGTTTGGGATTGCCCGTGCCATGGGCCCGACGCGTCGGGAGCCGGGCAAGGACGTGCCAGCGAGTTCCGGAGTGTTGTCACGGGACCCGGTCTGGGGCCGCTATCACGCACGGTACTACGGCTACGCGCTGCTCTTTCTGGCCTTCGACATGGAAATGGCATTTATGTACCCCTGGGCAGTTGTATACAGGGAAGTAGGGCTGGTTGCTTTGTATGACATGGGGGTGTTCCTTGCCATTCTCTTTCTTGGTTTGCTCTACGGCTGGAGTCAGGGGGCATTGAGGCGGCAATGACTTCTGACCCGACAATGAGCATTACGGGCGCGCGCCAGCGGCAGGAGCGGTTCACGGTACTTCAGAAGTGGGTTTCCCGGGCCCTCGCGGGCAACCTGAGCTGCCTGATCGTCCCGGGGCCTGAAGTGGCACTGTCCCATGGCCTGGATGTGACAGCGGCAGGTATGCGCATCACCGCGACACCTCGCGATGCGAGCGTGCTCCTGATTATCGGCGAGCTTTCAGAGAAAATGAACGAGGCCGTGGCGGTGCTCTATGCGCAGATGCCGAGGCCGCGAGCCATTGTCAATTTGGGCGGACAGACGCCGTCAACGCTACCGGACGCTGATTTTTCCGCGGGTGTTTCGCAAGCCGGCCTGATCGACGCGGTTGACTGGTTGAAGCGCGCGCTGGCCAAGGGCGCATTCTCAGACTCCCCCGAGGATTTCGACGCCCCTGTTCTGCACGCCAGAATCGAGTATGTCTGCCCCATGCACCCGGAAGTTGTCCAGAACGAGCCGGGTAGTTGCCCCAAGTGTGGCATGGACCTGGTCGCCCGGGAGGCAGGGGAGCCGGCCCCCGAGCATGACCATGGGCACGATCATCGCGAGCACCGGCACCATGAGCACGAACACCAGCATCATGAGCACGAACACCAGCATCATGAGCACGAACACCAGCATCATGATCATGCGCAGCAGCACGAACACCATGAACACGAACACGATCATGGTCACTGCCATGACCATCATGATTCGCATGAGCACGATCATGAGCAGCACGAGGGTCATCAGCACTCGCACGAAAACCATCATGATCACGGACACAAGCACCAGCACGATGAGTCCGACGGCGACGCGGAGGAGAAAAATTCGGGGCATGATCACAGTGAGCACGGTCATGATAGCCACGAACATGGTGGCCATGATCATGTAGGTCACGGTCATAGTGGTCATGATCATGGTGGGCATGACCACGGCGCCTCGGGATTCATGTCCATGATTGAAGTGACCAAGGACCTGCCTCGTAGCGCCGACGGGTTGGCGATGGACTGGATGGAGGTGCCGTTCGGTCCGGTTTTCCCCGGTCTGCCTGGTGGGCTCAAGTTGACGCTGACTCTTGACGGTGACGGCGTAACAGAAGGACAGGCCACATCCTTGGTGGGCATGATCAATGAGAGTGAAGAAGGCAAGGAGATCGACGCCGAGACCTTTATCGAGCGCCTGGCGTCGGCCATGCCACTGGCCAGCGTGAGCTACCGACTGCTGGCCTGCCTGGCAATCGAGCGGGCGGCTGGTCTGGAGAACGATTCGGCAACCGATCAGGCCCGGGCTGTGGCGCTTGAATGTGAGCGCATCGCCAGTCACCTGGGTTGGCTGGCGCAAACGGGGCGCCAGCTCGGCTTCGCCTGGTTGACGGATCGTGCCGCAACCCTGCAACTGGAGATCCGCCGCGCCAGTGGAAAACGGCTTGTGGAACTGACGCCCGCTCTGCAGGCATTGGCGGCTCGTCTTGGGCGAACGCCTTTGCTCAAATCGCGATTGAAGGGGATCGGCGTACTGCCATCGGGCACTGCGGGCCTGAGTGGCCCCGTGGCGCGCGCTGCTGACGACGCCGGAGATGCCTGGGCGCGCCTGTGGCAGCGCCTGGACGAAATCATCACGAGCCTCGACTACATCAAGGCAACCGGGGAGCCGGGGCTACCTGTTTTGCGAAACATCGGGCGTGGATCAGGCACCGGTGAGGCCACCGTGGAAACCCCGCGCGGCGAGGCTCAACTGAGCCTGATTCTGGAACACGGCCAGGTGAAATCCTACAGGTTGGACACCGCCTGCAGTCACCATATCGGCCTGGTCGCAAAGCTTGTCGAGGGCCGGGAACTGGGCGACGCACTGGTGGCGGTCGGATCACTTGACCTTTCGCCCTGGGAGGTGATCTCGTGAACTTCGTCATCGTGTTGCTTGCGTTGCTTGGTAGCGTCTGGCTGCTCGCCGTGGTCGAGGGCTGGACGACAACGGGCCGCCTGCGTCCGGCCGCGCCCCTACTCAGCGGCCTGGCGCACCTCGGTCGTGAATCCATTGTACCGCGCACGCCGGACCGGGTCTTTTTCGAGACGGCGCCGGTGCTACTGCTGATCGTCGCGGTGCTTGGCGCGGCGGTTCTGCCTCTGGCGCCGACCCTGGTGATCGCGGATCTGGCTACCGGTGCGCTGTTCATCAACGCGGCGCTTGCCTATGTGCTGGTGGCGCTCATCATGGCCGGCTGGGGCCCGAATGGCGCCTACGCCATGATCGGCGGCTGGCGATTCCTTGGCCAGCTCATCGCCTACGCCATGCTCATTGTCATGCCCATCACTGCGGTGGCGATGCGCGCCGAATCCCTGGTGACCACGGTGATCGTTGGCTCCCAAGACGGCTTGTGGAACATTGTCTATCAGCCGCTTGGTTTCGTGCTGTTTTTCATTGCCGCCATGGCGCTGGCGTTTCGTGCGCCTTTTGATCTGCCAACCGCACCCGGGGAACTGGGCGGGGGTGTGGACGCGGAATACACCGGCGTGCGCCTGGGAGTGTTGCGCCTGGCCAGGCTGACGCTGGTGATCACGCTGGCTTCCGCGACCACGGTGTTCTACCTCGGCGGCTGGCATGGGCCGCTGCTGCCTCCCTGGGCCTGGAGCCTGATCAAGACCCTGGCCGTGGCCGTGTCGATGCTCCTGGCCGGTCGCTATCTGCCGCGCATTCGCGAGGCGGATCTGATGCGGTGGTGCTGGACCCTGGGGATTCCCCTGGCACTGCTCAATATCATTGTTGTCGGTTTACTGGTTCTGGTGGTTCCATAATGTACGCTCAGGCTTTTTTTGTTGCCGTTTTCGGGCTGGCCGCCATCGGCTTCGGCGTGGTGGTGTTTCGCACATCGTCCATGGTGCGTTCCGCGCTGGCGCTGTTGTTTTCTCAGACTGCCGTCGGCTGCATGTTCCTGGCGATGCAGACCGAATTCCTGGGCGTGCTGCAGATCATGATGATGGCCACGGAGATGAGCATCATGGCGATTTTCATGGTGATGTTCATGATGGACCCGGGCGGGATGGGGGGCATGGATATGACCCACCAGAAGCGCTTTTCAATTGGCGCTGGCGTGGTCGCTGCCGGTGTTGCGATAGTGGTCGCGTTTTGGGCCGATTGGGGACCTGTAACGGCCGAGGCGCCGGATGCGGCGATGCAGACACGGGCGCTGGGCATCGAGTTGCTGGGACGTTCCATGCTGATCTTCGAAACCGCCGGCGTTACTATCCTGACCGCAATGATCGCGGCCACGGCGGTGGCGATACCGGTGCAAACGACGGCCAATAGTGCTGACAAGGAGGATACGGAATGACTCTCGTCCTGATCGTGGCGCTTGTAACCGGTGCAATCCTGTTCGGTATTGGTGTTTATGGCGCGTTGTCCCAGACCAATCTGGTTATGATCATGATGGGGGTGGAGCTGATTCTTGCGGGCGCGTTGGTGAACCTGGTCGCCTTCTGGCGTTTTCTGCACCCCGAAAGCTACTCCGGCCAGATGTTCGTGCTGGTGGTGATGACCGTCATGGCGGTCGAAATGGCGGTTGGCTTCGGTGTCGCGATTGCGCGTTTCCGGGCCAAGGGCTCGGTTGAAATGGAAGAAGCCGGGGACCTGAAAGGATGAGTGCAGTGCTTCTACCGATAATGCCACCGCTGATCGCGGCCATGGCGTTGCTGGTCCTGCGCCGGGGCTCCACGGCGCTGGTTCTCGGCGGGGCGACGTTGAGTCTGGGCGGCAGTCTATGGTTACTGACCCGGGTCGCCGGCGGGCAGGCCGAAACCCTGCTTCTGCCGGGGCTGCCAGACATGCCGCTTCGAATGGTTGCCGGACCTCTGGAAGCGCTGTTGACGGTGGCGGTGGCCACCGTAGGCACGTTCGTGCTGATTTATGCAGTTGGTTATATGAAGCGGGAGTCCGGCCTGTGCCGCTTCTACGCCGTAATGTCCCTGTTCCTGGCTGCCATGCAGGCGTTGGTGCTGTCCGGCGACTGGGTTCTGTTGCTGGCGGCCTGGGAATTGATCGGTTTGTGCAGTTACCTGCTGATTGGCTTCTGGTTCCAGCGACCCGAGGCCGCGGATGCCGCCGGTCGCGCCTTCCTCTACACTCGTAGCGCCGATCTGGGTTTGTACGTGGCGGTATTTATGCTGATTGGGTCGGCCGGTACCAGCGAGATTGCCGCCTCCCTGGAGGCCGGCGGCAGTGCCTCGACTGCCGCGGGGCTTTTGTTGCTGCTGGCCGCCATGGGTAAGTCGGCCCAAGTCCCCTTGCAGGACTGGCTTATGCGCGCGATGGCGGGGCCGACACCGGTTTCGGCGCTGCTGCACTCGGCCACCCTGGTGGCGGCGGGTGCCATCCTGCTGATCCGTTCGGCCCCGCTGCTGACACCGGAGGTGTTGCTCGTCGTCGGACTTGTCGGCGGCGTTACCACGGTGGCGGCCGGAGTTATTGCACTTGCCGAGCGTGATCTCAAACGCCTGCTTGCCGCTTCCACTGCTAGTCAATATGGCTTGATGCTGGTTGCGGTTGGAGCCGGCGTTCCGCTGGCGGCCCTCCTGCATTTGCTCGCCCACGCCGCCATCAAGAGCACCCTGTTTCTTGCCGCCGGAGACTTCCAGCATGCCCGCGGGGGTACCGGGTTCGATCAGTTGGAGGGTGTTGGTCGTGACAGACCCTGGACTTTTGCCGGCTTTGTGCTGGCAGCGCTGGCACTGGCCGGTATCCCGCCACTGAGTGGGTTCTTTTCCAAGGACGCGGTAATCGCCGCCGCCCTGTCTGCGCAGGGCACCGCCTGGCTCGGCCCCCTGGCGCTGGCCGGTGCCCTGCTGACCGGCGGCTATATGGCCCGGGCCTTGTGCCTGCTATGGCGAGGCTCCGGAGAAACCCGCCCGGTTGCCGGTAGTGCCTGGATGCGCGTGGGCATTTGGGGGTTGGCGGTCCCTGCCACGATTCTCGGCCTGGCCTTCGGCCCCATCGAGGCCGTTCTTGATCTGCCCGCCGTCACCGCAGGCACATTGGCCGTGCTCCTTGGGCTTCTTGCTGCCGCGTGCGGCCTCGGCCTGGGCTGGCTCGTGCCGGCTCCCCGCCTGCTAGGGCCGGTTTATCCGTGGGCGCGACGCGGACTTTCCGTTGGCGGTGGGCTTACAGTCTGGGTCGGTAGGCCCGCAATGGCTGTGGCCCGAGGATGTGAGCGTTTGGAAGGGCGTCTGTATGAAGCTGTGCTTTCTCTTGGGCGCGCCGGTCTCTTCCTTGCCTCTGCGAGCGAGCGAGCGGAGCGGGGCTTGTTCAAGATTGTGCTTTGCGTGGGCAGGGTGAGCCTGAGGGTCGCGACCTATGTGCGGTTTGGAGATGAACGCCGTATCGACGGCCTGATTTTCGCCCTGGTGGCGGCTGTGCGTGCACTGGGTGCGCTAGCCCGAAACCTCCAAAGCGGCTTTATCCATCATAGCCTGGCGATCAGTGCGGTCGCAATCGCCGTCACATTGGCTGTTCTGCTTTTTGCTTCATCGACGAGCTTTTAGAGGAAACCCATACCTGAATCAGTGACTTTGCAGGCCAGTATACTCCGCAAAGCGCCATCGGCGCTAACGGGAGCCATCACTTGGTCAAAAGCAGGTTGATAATGCCGGAACGTGCAGTCTGACGTCGATCAGCGGCCAAATTTGGGCGCGTTTTGATCAACTTCTGGTCGTCAGGCAATAGCGGGTTGCCCCGGGCTGGTTTTCCGGGTGGCTTTAAGGTAGCGGCTGTTGTCGGACTTGCTTAACCGGAGGCGGCAAGGCTTCCATAGAGGTCGCGGTAAACGGCAAAGCCCGGACAGTGCCGACCAAAGCGCAGAATCCACTGCCGGCCGCTGTGCACCAGGCGGCAGGCCATGGTCATCAGTTCCTGCATCACCGTTCTCAGGCGGCGGCGCTTGGCCGGATGGCGCACTGGCGCATCTGGGGCGGTCAGTCTCAGGCCCATCCAGCGCAGCACGTTGTAACCCATGGTGGCGAAGGCCATGACCAGGTTGTTGGTGTCGAACTTGCCGGAGGGCAGGCGCTCCAGGTCCAGGTCGGTCTTGAACTCGCTGTGAAATTGTTCACTGGTGGCATGGTCGCTGTACAGCGCCATGATGTGTTGCTCACTGGCCACGTCAGCGGGCAAGGAGGTAATCCAGCCTTCGATGCTAACTTCTGGCTCCAGGTACAGCTGACCGGAGGCATCGCTGGTGCGAACGGTGACCTTGACGATGCGACGCAGGCCGGGTTCATCGGGAAGGTCTTCTGACAGAACCGCTTCCATCTTGCCGTCGCGGTCCAGCGACCAGACTTCCTTGGCCTGGGCCTTGTTTGCCCAAGCCAAGGGATCCTGCTTGCGAGGGTTCCACTTGATCAGGAAGTCGATCTGGTCCTGCTCGCGCAGGAAGTCGCGATTGTCACGGGCATCGTGTGCACTGTCCAGACGCAGCAGGATGGGCTTGTCCGTCAGTGACCGGGCCCGGGGCAAAACCCGTTTGAGGGTATCCAGAAAACCGTTATTGGCGTGCTGGCTGCCAGGGCGTAGCTCGCAACCCAGGCACCAGCCTTCCTGGCCCAGATACGCGGCAATGGGTGCATAGCCGTCGTAACCCTTGTAGGTGTAGCTGACACCCTCTTTATGGGTCTGGCTGTTGTCCATGGGAAAGACATCCATATCCAGGGCAACATGGCCCATCGCCAGTGGTGACACCGGCGCTTCGACGGACTGAAGAAATTCAACGCTGGCATCCTCCAGCAATGGCGTCAGGGCTTGGGCATCTTCATCAAATCGCTGGCGCAAACGGGCTGAAGATGGCGACTGCTTGATGCCCATCGCCGATTTGAAGAACGGATCTGTTCGTACCGGCTCGGCCGCCTCGAAATCGCTCTTGCCCAGCGTGATCAGGCCCAGGTAGGTGCGGATCAGCTCAATGTTCGGAATACCGTGCCGCTTGACGACTGTGCGAGCGGTTTTGATCAGCGACGTGTGCCGGTTCAGGCAGTGGCCCACCAGGGCCAGTCCGCCGTGGGGTGTATAGACTTCGGTTCGGGATTGCTGGAGAGTGAAAGTACGCATGAGCTAAATGCACTGACTGGGTGAATGGATGTCAGGTGCTATTATATCGCCCAAGGCTTTGTTATTGCAGGCTTTGGATACAGTTTCAGCCGGTTGAACTCACGGATTCAGGAGTTTGCTAATGGCGGCGACCCCGAAGTCAGCGACAAAGTGGCAGGCTTTATCACCTTCTACGCCAGCAGCCTTGCAGTTCCCGCCCGTCGCGCCATGGAAAACCCGGAAGTGCAGCAAGGCGCCAGACTCGTTAGCAACACGGGGTGTGCCGCCTGCCACACACCAAAGCACACGACCGGTCTGGTCGCTGACCGGCCAGACCTCAGCGACCAGACGATCTGGCCCAGCCATTTTGTGGCACGGGGGCGAAGCCGAGATATCCAGGGAACAGTTCAAGGCACGATTCAGGACTGAACGTGCGGTGCTGATTGCCTTCCTGAAAGTGCCTGAAGAGGCTCCCGGTTGCACTAAAGTCTAATGTTAATTGGCTTCTCAGTCATCGGGCTTGTGCTACGATCAGTGTGGTTAATATTGTTGCTGTGCCCAGCGCTGACGCAAGACCTGAAGCCACTTGAGTTTCGGGACAAGAGGGCGCAGCACTTTATGATAATGGACGTAGTACGCATGACACGTTCAGTAATAAATCAATAATAATTAGGGGTTTATGATGCTAATGACAAATAGAAAAGCGGCACTGAGTTCAGCGCTCGCACTGGTGATGGCGGGGTTATCTTCGCCGGGTCACGCCATGGAGTTCAAGGTGTCCGGCCAGCTGGATCGTGCGTTCACCGTCGCGGATAACGGGAATGAGACTGATTACGCGAGTGTCGACAACATCGGTTCCAACTCACGTTTCCGGTTCACTGGCAATGAGAAGATGGCCAACGGCATGAACGTCGGTTTTATCTATGAAATGTCAGTTGTTCAGTTCGGATCCACGGAGTTCGATATCGGCAAAAATTCCGGGGGGGTGACGTTAACCTGGATACCCGGAAAATTGACATCTATCTCGAGGGTGACTTTGGTAAGGTGAGCTTCGGCAAAGGCGATGGTGCTGGCTACTACGCCAACATGATGGATTACTCCGGAACGCTCTACTACGGTGGCGGTGCCTGGTATACCCTTTATTCTTCCGGCATCAGTTTTGTCGATGATAACGGCAACCAACTTTACAAAATTGGTCAAACCAACAGCGTCTTCAATGCCGTTGGTCGACAAGAGCGTATCCGCTACGACAGCCCGTCGATCGGCGGTCTGGTGCTGTCGACCAGTCTCGACAACGGCAATGCCTATGAACTGGCGGCCCGCTACCACGTAGATTTGCCGGGAGCCAAACTGGCCACGGGGCTGAGCTGGGTTGATACTAATGATCTGAATATTGAGGCCTCGCCCACCAATGGTCAGCCACTCACCCCCGGTTCGGAATTCAAAGCCAAGCAAGTCCTTAGTGCTTCGGCGTCTTTGTTGCTGGACGGTGGCCTGAACTTTACCGTCTCCTACGGTAATGATAAAACCGACGCAATGGCCAATGCGGGGCAGGCTAATCAAGAAGGCTTTGATGCGACCAACCTATTCGGTCAGGTAGGCTACTTGACTGGCGCCCATCACTTTGCAGTCAACTATGGCGAGACCAAAGATCTGATTGTTGAGGGAACCAAGGGAAGCCAGATTGGTCTGGCATACGTGTACGACTGGTCGAGCGCGGTCCGCTTGTTCTCCTCGTATCACCTGTATTCGCTTGACCTGCCTTCGTCGGTCAAGACCGCTGAAGGATGGGGCGATGCCAACGATATCAGCCAGCTCTATGCCGGTATCCGGGTCGCCTTTTAACCAACGGGTCTGACCTGAATAACGGACAGGAATAAAATATGCACAAACTGCGGTTATGGATAATTCCCGTGCTGGTAGTGGCTCTGTCGGGCTGCGGACTTAATGTGGTCCGACCCGCTGACACGACGACGATGCCGGGAGAAGACCGCCTGCCTGATGGACCAGGCCTGTTTGCCAGCAGTCCCGATGACAGCGCCCGGGAGGGATATTCTATCCTGTCGGGTCGTTGCTCGGATTGTGCGACCAGTCAACGCGCCGGAGGGAAGGCGGCCCCGGACTCTGACACCTACAGAAGCTTCGAAGCCTTCAGGCGGATGGATCCAGACTCACAAGAATACAGGGAATTTCAGAAATGGCTGGAATGGAAACAGTTTCGCCAGTGGAAATCCCGGCAGCAATGAGGCTCGGGGGTGAAAAACTCTACCGTGCCCCGTGCCGACTGTTATGACCAAGCCCCGCTCAACTTTCCTTTATCTGGTAGATGCTTGTCGCTTTTCTGCCATCTCTGCTATAACTACTTGTCGCTGGATTGGCTTGGTCGACGATACCTACAAAAAATCTCAAATCAGAGACGTCGGAGGAATAATGAAAACAATACCAAAGTGCATTGGTTAGGGATGCCTGGGAGCGCTGATCGCTGTAAACGGCGTACCCGCCGCCATGGCTGTTGAGGTTACCACGGCATCGGGAGTGAGACTGGACATAATCACCCAGGGCAAGTTTCAGCCCACATACTTCGGAAACTTCGATCTGGACAGCAGCAAAGAAGACGCTGCCACCGGCGAGACTTCGTTCGGTAGCTACGATGTTTACTGGATGCCAATTAACGATGGGTTGATTTCAAACTCTACCGACCCGAGCCGGCCGACTGCGAACGTGGCAAACGGGGAACCCGACAGGGACGTTTACGCATCGAAATTTGATACTGACCTTGGCAACGACAGCCGGGTTTCCCCATCCTGACCTATAGCGATAACCAACAGCAGACCGCGCAGGCGACCTATTTCGGTGTCGAGTACATTGGAAACATTGGAGTTATGAACGTCCGGGCCCTGGACGGAGCCGGTTATGGTCCGATCTCCAACGCCGGTACCGGTAACAACCCGGGGCAGATCATGCTTTCGGTCGGAAGCTCCGGCAACCTTGCGTCAATCTCGCCATCTCCATGAAATCCGCTGACTCCCGGAAATACCTGTTTTCAACACTGGTTGATAAGGCCGGAGAGGTCGAGCGGGTTGCTGATACGAAGCCCGCGTTCGATACTGCTACATCCCCGCGAAGGATTCTGCCTCTGCCATCGGGTTTCAATCCGTAGAGGGTGTCGTCCTTGCCTACATCAGCGCAGGACAACCCCGGCCGGCTGGTTTTTCTCTTCGATGCAAAACTGGTGCTGGGCTCAGTCACCTCTGAAAGCATAAAGCTGATTGATGAGCTGCAGTCCGACATCAAGGGCTCAAAAGCGATTTACCTTACAGTTGGCCAGTCTTGGTATAAATTACATGGACGGCGAAGACGCGAATAACAATGGCGGCGACGAACTTCGCGGAAGAGTCCAGTATGTCTTTTGATGGTTAACCAGAGGCGACGGCAGAACACTCTGCCCCTTTTTTTGTGCGCCCGGCAGGGGCGCACTCCTGGAGGTGCAAGTCCTCCCGTAAGCTGGCCACAGCGAACGAAGTGAAGCGCAACTGCGGAAGGGCGAGCAACTGTTGAGAGGAAGCGTGGAGCGTAAACCGTGAGCCGATGAACAAGAATCGGATATGAGGCACTGCCGAGCAGGGCGAGCGGGCCAGAAGCCGCGAAGCTCTTGTGGCCAAGGCGATGCGGCGTAAATCCGGCGGTTGTGCGGTGAAGGAGTGTGTTCTTACCCGGGGATATCTCGCCTTATGCCTGAAAGGGCAACGTGGCAACACGGAGCGGAAAGGTGAAGCCTTGCCAGATGTGACCAGCGATGAAACAGGACTCCCGCGACGAGAATCGGAGGGCGCAGGGCGAGGCCTGCTTGAGCAGGTATTCGCACGAGAGAATATGCAACGGGCATGGAAGCGCGTGAAGGCCAACAAGGGAGCGGCGGGTAGGCATCCCGAAACCGGACGGAAGTGAACGGGAACTGCTGCGCCTTGGCGCGAGTCCCTGGGTTGTGGAATCCGTGGCGGCCCTGAGCCGTCGCTGGTGGCATAACAGTCGGTCTGCCATTCACAACGTGCTGACGATTGCCTACTTTGATCGGTTGGGCGTGCCGCGTCTCTCGTGATACCTCAACGTCGCGAACCGCCCGGTGCGGACCCGCTTGCCGGGTGGTGTGGGAGGGGCGGAGCCTAGTGGCTCCCCCCTATCCCGATTAGGGCTTTATGGTGTTAAAACCACCACCGGACGCCCGCCACGAAGCTGGAGGACTCGACGTCTTCCCCTCGCGCTCACGAAGGTCCTCTGTGTTGCCCAGAAAGCGGGTGTAAGAAACACCCACGTAGGGCGCAAACTCCCTCGAAAAGTGGTATCTCAGGCGGAGCCCCAGGCCCACATTGTTGATGCCACTACCGACGCCCCATTCCTCGACATCGCTGAAGGCGACGAGCGTTTCGCCGCGGCCCTGCAAAATGAGCCTTTGGGTCAGCAGCCAGTCGTACTCGGCTTCAAGATCGTATGACACGTCACCGTCGTCGGTCACTCTGAAGTTGGTGTCTACCTCAAACCAGTACGGGGCAAGTCCCTGCAATCCAACGATGGCAGAATAGCGTTCCTTATTAGGGCTGGGGCCAAACGTTGTCTGGGCACCCAATCCTGTCTGTATATCCCAGAAGCGATCGAAGCGATAGCTGTACTGCACATCAAAATTTTCGATGTCGCCGCTGTCGCTGGATAGATCGGTCTCACCTTCCGTTTCGACCCAGAGCCGATTGCGATCTTTGCCAATCCATCCCTGGGCATCCCACAGGGCCATTTCGTTGTTGCCGTCACGCTGGTATTCCAGCCGGTCAAACAGAACCTGGCCAAACACCTGGTTGTCATGTATTGGCAGTGTCCAGTCCGGTTCGGCCTGAACGCCAGTACCAGCGGCGCCGGCTCCCGAGGCAAGCGTTAAGGCTGAGGCACCCACAACCCACTTGATGCGATTCATCATAATGTTCATCCCCTATCCCGTTAAACGACCGACACGACACGAAACATGCCTGCGTCCATGTGGTACAGAAGGTGGCAATGGAAAGCCCAGTCACCCGGTGCATCCGCTGTGATCAGCGCGGATACACGCTCGCCGGGTTTGACGGAAATCGTGTGTTTGCGTGGACGATATTCACCTGCACCGGTTTCCAGTTCCATCCACATGCCATGCAGGTGAATGGGGTGATCCATCATCGAGTCGTTGACGAGGATCAATCGCAGGCGCTCGCCATGGTAGAACTTGACCGGGCCATCGACTTCAGAGAACTTTTTGCCGTCGAACGACCACATGTAACGTTCCATATTGCCGGTAAGGTGCAGTTCCACCTCGCGTTCGGCCGGGCGCTTGTCGGGCCAGCCCTCAATGCTCTGCAACTGGGAATAAGTCAGCACCCGATGGTTGGCTGTTTCAAAGCCTACACCAGGGTCATCCAGACGCGATTGCGGGCTGGAAGCCACCATGGCCGCCCCGGGACCGTGATTATCAGGGCCATGGGATATCGGCCGACCCGCCGTCGGGACCTCATTCATCGTTGCTTTGTCCGAGCTCATCTTGTTCATTCCCGAGTCGGCGCCATTCATCATCATTTGGCCATGGGCTTTGTCGTTGCTGCCTGACATCATTTCCATCTTGCCACCCATGTCCATGCCGCTGTCCATGTTCATATCGCCGTCCTTGCCCATGGCGCCCATGCTCATCGCGCCCATGCCCATGGCGGCCATACCGCGCTCGGTTCGCGGATACATGGGCGGTACTGGCGCCTCCATTCCCTTGCGGGTGGCTAACGTTCCGCGCACATACCCCGACCGATCCTGTGACTGGGCAAACACGGTGTGAGCCGTGTCGGTTGGCTGTACAATCACGTCGTAGGTTTCCGCCACGCCAATGCGGAATTCATCCGTTTCAACGGGTTGCACTGGTTGGCCGTCAGCGGAAATAACCGTCATCGGGAGGCCCGGGACACGGACATCAAAGAAGGTCATCGCCGAGGCATTGATGAATCTCAGGCGAATTTTCTCGCCGGGACGGAACAGCCCGGTCCAGTTGCTGGCGGAAGGCGATCCATTCATCAGGTAGGTATATTCAGAAGCGGTTACATCCAGAATATCCCGGGGGCTCATTCGCATTCTGCCCCACATGCCGGCTTTGCTCCACGCAGCATCCCAGCCCATGGTTTCAACATCCTTGAAGAAGTCGCTAACGGTGCGCTGGTTGTAGTTATAGTAGCCCTCTGCCACTTTCAGGTTGCGGAATACGTCCTCGGGAGAGTCAAAGGTCCAGTCAGATAGAACCACAACGTATTCGCGATCATAGGCCACCGATTCGGGCTCGGCAGGATCAATGATAATCGGCCCATAGTGGCCTAGCTGTTCCTGAAGGCCAGAGTGGCTGTGGTACCAGTAGGTGCCATGCTGTTCGACCGGGAAACGGTACTCAAACGTTTCGCCGGGCATGATGCCGGGAAAGCTGACGCCAGGAACGCCATCCATCTGGTACGGCAGAATCAGACCGTGCCAGTGAATGGATGTTGCCTCCGGTAGCGTATTGGTGACACGCAAGATTGCCTCGCGCCCCTGTTTGAGGCGCACCAGAGGCGCTGGCAGAGTGCCGTTGATGGTGATGGGCTGTTCCGAGACTCTGCCCCCTATCTTGAGAGGTGTTCTCGCGACGGTCAGGTCGTAAATGTCAGCGCCATTACGCACGGTGTGAAATGCATTCGTGTTGTCCAGTTGTCCTCTAGCATAGGCCGGTAACAAACTGTCGAAACCGGCAAGAAGTCCCATTGTGGCAGCTCCTTGTATAAGGCGGCGCCTGGACACACCTGCATAGAAATGTCTATCGCTCATAGGTTGCTCCTAAAACCATGTATATACAGCTTCTCGCGTTCGTGGCTCGATTGTTGACTCTACCCGGTGCAACTGAAATCAAACTGAAAAGTCGACCGGTAACCCCCCATTTTTAACGGGTTGCTGTTTTTCTGGGGAGTTGCCGTTACTGGTACAATCCATGGCAGACTGGCGAAACTTTCCCACCACGAAAAACGGCGCTTACAAATGAAAATTCTGATTGTTGAAGACAATGCTGTACTTGCCAAAAAAATATCGGGCTGGCTTGCGCAGGCGCACTACACAGTAGATATCGCCAAAACCGGCAAAGAAGCGGACTCGTTGATTGAAACAAGCTCCTACCAGGCCGTTATTCTCGATATCGGACTGCCCGATGAAAATGGACTGTCTTTAATGCAAAGATGGAGAAAAAACGGGAAAAAAGAGGCCATCCTTATTCTGACCGCACGCTCCAACTGGACTGAGAGAGTAGAAGGGTTGAATGCGGGAGCTGATGATTACCTTCCCAAACCGTTTGAGTTTGATGAACTGAAAGCCCGGCTCAGTGCGATTATCCGAAGAAAGGACGGCAGAACGACAGACCAGATCAGTGTTGACGGATTCAGTCTCAACGCCACCTACCGAACGCTTACCACGCCCGACCAGAAAGAGTTCAGACTGACAGCTACGGAATTCCGCCTTTTACAGTGTTTCCTCCGTTCACCGGACCGAGTGTTTTCCCAGGACGAACTGGTTGAATCCCTCTACAACATAGAAAGATGCCCCACCAGAAATGTCGTTCAGGTTTACATAACCCGGCTTAGAAAAATAATAGGGGTCAATAAAATAAAAACATTGCGTGGCCAGGGCTACTACTTTGAAAAAGATGCTACCCGCTGAACGCCCGAGTGAACCAACCAGGTTAAAATATGTCTGCTCCAAAAAGTATCCGCAGAACAGCCATTCAGTATGGTGCTGTTTTCAGCCTCGTATATTTTACTCTGATATTCTTTTCACACACCTACGTGATAAAGCAACTATCGGACGAGTCCAGGAAGCAACACCTGAACAAAGAGCTGGGAAACTTTCAGGCAATCATTGAGGCTGAATCCCCCACAACCGACGACCTCAGCAACATGATCAATCAGTTTGAAATGCTTCTGGGGCATGCCATCGTCATCGAAACGGCTAGCGGAAGCGTCCTGGCGAGCCCGAACTTTGACCAGAGCCAACTGCAGGGCGCTGCAGAGAAGCCCGAGGGTTTCATCCACATAGCGCAGGGTGCGAACACGCTTTTCGGGCTTAGACGTACGTTCACTGCTACTGGAAAGCTGGCCTCAATCACCGTTCTTGAAACCGAGGGGGCGCTCTCTGAACGACCGCTGAAGGCCCACCTGACATTGCTCGGTGCCTCGGCCGTTCTTCTGGCGATACTGCTGGCACTGATTGGAACCACCACACATCTGACGTTAAAGCCCATCAGTAGGATAAAAGAGGACCTGAGACGGCTCCAATCCGGGAAACAAAGTCGTCTGAACCCTCACGTGCCGGAAGAGTTTCGTCCGCTGATCCGGCAGCTCAATGATTTGCTCGAGCTGTCAAACCGGCGGCTGGACCGCCACCGCCGCCTGAATTCCGATCTCTCTCACCTGGTCAAAACCTCTATTTCTGCCAATCTTGCCATTTTGTCGGATATCGATACCTTGCCTCCGTCCCGGGAGGATGTTGTGTTTATGGCCTCTAACTTGCGGGAGCTTGACAAATCCCTGAAATACCGGATGAGCAAAGCAGACATATCAGGCAGACAGATGGGACGGACGTGCATGCCGGTTGAAATCACGGCAAGTGTCATCACCGTTATGGAAAAAATCTTCCCTGACACGGTTTTTCGCCTCCACACCAACTTACCTGAAAACTTCAGCTGGCCAATGGAACGGCAGGATCTTTCAGAGCTACTTGGCAATTTACTCGAAAATGGCGGGAAGTGGTGCCAGACAACCGTCGACGTTACAATCGTCCGCACGTCATCAGGGCTCTCCATAGAAGTAGCGGACGATGGCCCCGGAATTTCTCCCGAGGCGGCAGCCACTGTCATGAACAGGGGTGCCAGGCTGGATGAAACGGTCGCGGGTTTTGGGCTCGGATTGTCCATCGTGTCCGAGATTGTCGAAGACAACCTCGGACACCTGGAAATCGGATCCTCGAAAAACGGAGGAGCCAGGATTCTGATTTTACTGCCATTTCCGGACTAGATCACTGCCAAAAGGCCAGCCATCTTGAAAATCCGGCCTTCAAAGACTCAGTTTTAGCAGTAATCAGCTGCGTCATTAATCATTCTTCGAGTTTAATTCAGAATCAACGGGGTCATTCTGGCTGTCTGTTGGCGGAAGATCGATCGAGAATAGCTGGTACCGTTCGTTCTCCCCCAACTTCTGAGCGTCAGTGGCCCGCGGACCAAGAACCTTATCTACCGCATCGTTTGGAATTGCGGCAAAGACCCTGGCGTACCCGTCAGCGTCCAGCAGACTGTCGAATTCTGTGGAGGTGATTTCGACAGCGTCGCCCAACGAATAAAAACGTGCGGAAAATGGCATCTCGCCAATG
The DNA here is from genome assembly GCF_001266795.1 of Marinobacter sp. CP1. Taxonomy (NCBI): domain Bacteria; kingdom Pseudomonadati; phylum Pseudomonadota; class Gammaproteobacteria; order Pseudomonadales; family Marinobacteraceae; genus Marinobacter; species Marinobacter sp. CP1. The sequence continues at coordinate 2,485,434 of NZ_CP011929.1, read as the reverse complement.
TAAAAGATTGGACCGTCTCCCGCTTGCTGAATGCTCTCATACCGGCCTATCAATTGCTTCTCGGTTTTTAGTGGTTTTACTCCGCTCACACCTATGAACACAAAAAGGGTAATGAGAACGGGTGCAAGTAATACAGCACCCGACCTGATTCTGGACCAGGGACGTAAATTGAGCTGCGACACCCATCCGGCAATCAGAATGGCCGAGAACGGCAGAGAAGGAAGTATGTAAGTCCAGAGCGTGTTGCCTGCCAGGGTAAAGAACAGCATTGGCGTTATCGCACAAAACAACAGATACAGCGTTGAGGCGTCTTGAACAGCACCAGTGAATATATCCTTTGTTTTGCCTCGCGCCGCCGCAAGGCCAAAGCCAACCAAGCCAATGATACCCCAGGGGAATGAAGCCCAAAGCCAGAATATCCAGATCATGCCCTTGGGCCGGTCATGGGCACTACCGTACAAATCGCCGGCCCACCCGGGGTCCAGAAACCGGCTAAAGTGTTCGCCAATGATGAAATAGTTGAGGAACCCTGGCGTTTTCAATTCAGCGAGCACGTACCATGGCACGGCAATCGCCAGTGTCAGAAGTGAGCCAAGAAGCCAGGGTAATTTTTTCAACGGCTGTAACCGCTGCCTGAAAATAGCAGCCCATAGCACCAGGGGGATAACGGTCAGTACAACAGCCAACGGTCCCTTTGACAACAAACCGATGGCCAGGCCCATGAAAAACCACCAGCGCCAATAGTCAGAGCGCCCTGAAAGCACAAACCACACGCTCACCAAGGAGAGGGTCGTTCCAAATACCAGGAACGTATCCGTCATGACTGCGCCGGCACTGATATAAGTGAGTGCCATCGTGGAAAGCACAAGAGTAGACCACCGAGCGACCGCAGCACCTCGCGCATGATTTGCAAGGCACCACGTCAGCCATACGATTCCAATCGTGGCGAACCATGCCGGTAGCCGCAATGAGAATTCAGACAGTCCAAATATCTTTAGAGAGGCCGCTTGAGCCCAGAATGACAGGGGAGGCTTCCCCCAGAACGGAACGCCGGGTTCAAACCAGGGCGTTATCCAGTCCCCGGATTCAGCCATTAACCGAGCGATTTCAGCGTATCGGGGCTCCGTTGTATCCACGAAGGGAAACAGCGTCATTCCGATAAAGCGACTGAACAATACGGCAGCCAGTACCCAGAACCAGGGCTCAAATCGCTTTAGCATTCTTGACGCCTCTGAAGTTGCTGATTTGGTCTCGGCTTGATACCTCTTTGTTCTCGACCACTTCTTCGGTCAGATACAGTGGTCGCTGTTTCGATTCGATGTAGGTTTTGCCCACATACTCACCAACGATACCAACGCTCACCAGTTGTATGCCGCCCAGAAAACTGATGAGGGCGATTAACGATGGGTAGCCGTCAGTCGGATCGCCGAGCATTATTGCCTTCGCTACAATCCAGACACCGAACAATCCACCAACGGAGGCGGCCAGCAAGCCGACAAGCGTTGCCCATCTGAGAGGTGACACTGAGAAGGAAGTCAGGCCTTCAAGGGCCAGGCCGACCAGGCCCGGGTAGTCCCACTTACTCTCGCCAGCCACTCTCAATGCCCGGTCGTATTCGATGATCGTCGTTGGCATACCAACCCAGGCAAAGAGTCCCTTCATGTAGCGGTTGCGCTCTCCTAACCGGAGAAGGGCATCAACTGCCCGCCTGCTCATCAATCGGAAATCACCCGTGTCGACCGGGATTTCAGTGCGACTGGTCTTATTCAGCAAGCGATAGAAAAGGTGCGCACTCCAGCGCTTGAGAAAACTCTCGCCTACACGTGATCGACGTTGCATCAGAACGACATCAAAGCCGGACTTCCAACTCCTGACCATCTCGGGAATGTATTCAGGTGGATCCTGAAGGTCCGCATCCAGAACGATCACCGCATCCCCCTTGGCATGCTCCAGCCCTGCTGTTACCGCTGCCTCTTTGCCAAAGTTGCGGCTTAGCTTGACGAGACGGATGCTCGATTTCCTTTTAATGAAAGTCCTAACAAATTCGGCACTGCCATCCTCGCTACCATCGTCCACAACCACGATCTCCGAGCGAATATCGAGGCTCGCAAGGATCGGCAATACATGCTCAAAGAATAGGGGAAGCATCGAACGCTCATTGAACACCGGAACCACCAGGGAAAGCAGCTCTGATTCATTCGGCGCACGGGAAGTCTCAAGAGGTTTGTTCATGAAACACCAGCCTTTGGTAGACAACATAGTTAAATACAGCGACAGCCGCAGTGGTTAGAAGCTGAGCAGGCACAACAGAGATTTCAAACAGTTGATGCAGGACTAAAAAGATCAGAACGTTCAGGAGAGCTGCGAGTGAACAGGAAAAGGCATATCGCCAGATGGCCTGGATGTGTGGGCGTGCGTTTGGAAAGGCCAAAGTTCGCTGCAACCAGTAGTTGGTAACCGCTCCTACAACGCTTCCAGAAAAGGTGGCTGCTACGGGGGCCATGCCAAGCAGAACCAGGCCGGACATGGCCGCCCAATGGAAAAGGGTTGCCATTCCTCCGGCGGCAATAAATCCACTTATTCTTTTAAAGGGAACCTTCTTCATCCTGGCCGACACACCCGTGGCTAACCATCGTGCCCGATGTTTCAACAACAATTCCGGAAATGGTGAACATTGACTCTTCAGAAACATCGGGCACCAGAATCACAGTCACAGCCTTCTTTCTAGGAGCAAAGTTCAACAGCAAGACCCTCGTCTCCGTTAAAACGGGCGGAATTACACTTCCATGCATGTAACCGCAACTATGCATTTCCGCCTCACATCTACCGCTGAATATCACCCACCTTGGCTCTCGAAAAGCGACCGAACAGAACCGGCAAAACAAAGAGTGTCAGGAAAGTTGCAGTCACGAGACCACCAACAATCACGCTGGCCAGTGGCTTCTGGATTTCAGCACCCACGCCCGTCGACAACAGCATCGGTATCAAACCGAGTGCCGAGGTTATTGCTGTCATCAAGACAGGACGTAAACGGGAGACGGCACCTTCAAACACCGCGGCATCCACGCTCAACCCATCCTGTATTCGCTGATTGATGCTTTCAACCATAACGACCCCATTGAGCACTGCCACACCGAACAGCGTGATGAAACCGACCGAACTGGGCACCGAAAGATACTGGCCGGAGAGCCAGAGTGAAAAGACGCCACCAATAACGGCAAGCGGCACGTTGACCAGAATCAACAGCGCTTGACCAACCGAACTGAAAGCAAAGTAGAGCAACAGCGCGATCAGCCCCAGAGATACAGGTACCACAATGGTCAATCGTTTCTGAGCTCGCTGCTGGTTTTCGAACTGACCACCAATATCCACCGAATAGCCGGGGGGAAGGTTCACTTCTGACGCGATGGTATCCTGAATATCGGCAACCACACTGCCCATGTCACGACCCTGCACATTGGACTGAATGACCACACGGCGCTGAACGTCGTCGCGGCGCACCTGGGGCGGGCCAGACTCAATAGACACATCGGCCACATCACCGAGTCTCACCCAGGCTCCGGAAGGCGCCTGCAACCTGAGATCAGCAATGGCATCCCGGTCTTCCCGGAAACGTTTGGCCAGGCGCACATAGATATCGTACCGCTCATTTCCGTTGATGATCTGGCCCGCGGCGGCACCACCCAGTCCGTCCCGGACGACACTCATCACATCAGACACGGCGAGTCCGTACCGGGAAAGTGCCTGACGGTCTGGCTGAACCACCAACTGCGCTTCACCGGCAATCTGCTCCATGGCCACATCCCGTGTTCCCTGAACTGTTCGGACCGCCGCTTCAATCTGCTGGCCTTTCTCCGCCAGTACGTCGAGATCCGGGCCAAAGAGTTTGATGGCCAACTGCGCACGAACACCTGACAACAATTCATCAACCCGAGTCGCGATAGGCTGAGAAAAGTTAAACAGTAGTCCCGGGTGCTGTTCGAGCTTCTCCTCAAACAGAGCCTGCAATTCATAGCGATTACTGGCGCTGGTCCACTCCGAAGTTGGTTTTAAGCCAATATAGATCTCTATATTGTTAACGGGCTCCGGGTCGCCACCTATTTCTGCTCGGCCAGCCCGGGAGAGAGCGTAAGTCACTTCTGGAAACTCCATCAACATGGCTTCCAGTTTTGGCGCAACTTCAATCGCCGTATCAAGGCTTGATGAAGGGGCCAGCGTCACCCGGAGGTTGATCGTCCCTTCTTCCAGTTCAGGGACAAACTCCGTACCGAGTCGCGGCACAACAAGAGCCGCCAGCACGACAAGAACAGCCGCCGCGCCAACAACCACGCGGCTATGCTTCAGTGACCAGGCAAGCCCCATGCGATAGAGCTTTTCCAGGGGTTTTAGAATGAAGCTTTCCCGCTCCCGGATACCCTTACGGAACATGTATGACGCCAGCGCGGGTACAACCACCAGAGCGACGATCACCGCCGACACGATAGCCAGCATGATGCTGATTGCCATTGGCTGGAACAGCTTGGCTTCCACACCTTCGAAGCTGAACAGAGGCATGAAAACGACCAGGATAATCGCCGTCGCGAAAAAAATCGGCCGCGCCACTTCCCGGCCGGCTTCCTGGAGACGAAGGGCAATGCCATGATCATCGTGTGACGCGTCCAATGGATCGGGGTCATCTCCAGCCAACTCATCCCGATGGGCGTCATGCTCAGCATCAGGATGGGTCAGATGCTTGAACATGTTCTCAACCATAACAACAGAGCCATCCACCAGCATGCCGATTGCCACAGCAATGCCGCCCAGAGACATCAGGTTGGCCGAGAGACCGAACCAGGCCATGATCATCAGGGCAATCCCGATGGAAATCGGTATTGAAAGCAGCACCAGCGTTGTTGCCCGCAGATTCATCAGGAACAGGGCAAGCACAATCGCAATAAACACAAAAGCCAACAAAAGCGCATTGGTCACCGTCTCTACGGCCTTGGTCACCAGATCCGCCTGGTTGTAATAGGGCTCAAAACGAACCCCACTCGGAAGCGCCTGATTTATGCGATCAATGCGGGCCTCGATGCCGTCGATGGTGGCTTTTGTGTTGGCCCCCATTCGTTTGAGTACAATGCCAGAAACCACTTCACCCAGTTGTTCAACCTGACCGGCTTCATCCTTCCGGGTCATGGTTACCGCACCCTGGCGAATTTCAGTGCCCAGCGCTACCTCGGCGACATCGTTCACTGTCACTGTAATGCCATCACTGGTTTTAACGGGCACCTGACGGATCTGCTCGAGCCCCTGCTCGCCATTACCCAGCCAGCCCATACCGCGAATAACCAACTGCTCCTGCCCGCGGCCCATATACCAGCCCCCAACATTGGAGTTGTTGTTCTCCAGGGCTTCCATGACATCGTTCTGTGATAAGTCATAGGACAGCATTCGCGCCGGGTTCAGGTTAACCTGGTACTGGCGGACCTCTCCGCCAAACGACAGGATTTCCGTAACCCCTTCAGCCGGTATCAGCAACAGTTTGACCAGCCAGTCGTGCAAGCTGCGCAATTCCATTGCGTCGTACCCCGAATCCGGGTCCGCTATCAGCAGGTACTGGTAGACCTGGCCAAGACCGGACGTATTCGGCCCCATTTCAGGCACCCCGACCCCGTCCGGAATCAGCTCCCGCGCGGCCTGCAACCGCTCGAAAACCAGTTGGCGCGCGAAATAGATATCCGTGCCCTCTTTAAAGACCACGGTGACACCAGACAACCCGGTTTTGGAGATGGACCGAACCTCCTCAACATCCGGCAACGCATACATCACCGCTTCAATGGGATAGGTGATCAGCTGCTCGACTTCCTCAGCCGCAAGTCCGGGCGCCTCTGTATTAACAGCGACCTGGACGTTTGTAACGTCGGGGAAAGCATCAAGATTCAGTTTTGGTATCTGAAACGCGGCCGTGGCGATAAGCACTGCAAGCGCAATAAGAACCAACAGGCGGTTCTGAACCGCCAAGTCGACTACTCGGTTGAACATAATGGCTCCCGGAATCAGTGGTTGTGCGGATCAAAGCCGCCTTTGGCAATCTCAGAGGCCACAAAAAATGCGCCCCGCAAAACGACTCGTTGGCCCGCAGCCAGGCCGGAAACCTCACGGAGCCCGCCAATTGAGCGGCCCAGTTCCACTTCCACGGGTTCATACTCGCCTTCGGCCTCTTCCACATAGACCGTCCAGTCGCCGTCCGCGCCACGCATCAATGCAGTCTCCGGCACGGCAAGCACCGGCTCGCTGGTCTTAAAACGAAAATACACATCTGCGAACATTCCTGGATGAAAACGATCTTCAGGATTGTCCAGCTCCAGCCTGACAATCCGCGTGCGGGTCACAGGATCAATGGTGTGGGCTTCCTGGGACACCGTTGCCACGCCCACACGACCCGCTGCCCTGACTTCGGCTTCCGCGCCCTTCTCTAGAACAATGTCGGAGCTTGCTGGCAGATGGGCTTCTACCCAAAGCTCACTCTCATCAGCAAGAGTCACCAGCGGCTGGCCAGCCTCAACTCTTTGTCCTTGCTCAAACTCATCGGTCAGTACTGCACCATCCACGCGAGCCCTGAGCATGTATTCACCGAGGCTACCCACACCACTGGCCTTCAACGCACCAATGTCATCATCGTTCAGCCCGTAAGCAAGCAGAGTCGCCCTTGCTGCTTCAATGTTGGCTTTCGCTGTATTGAACCGCTGATCGCCAACCACGGAACGACCCAGCCCGCTGATTCGCTTCCATTCAGGAAAAGCTTTCCTGTAATCCGCCTGCGCCTGTGCCACCGTCTCACTGAACAGGGTTACCAGCGGCTGGCCCTTGGTTACGTGCTCACCCAGTTCCACGTGACGCCGCAGCACCACTGAGGCAACCCGGGGGGACACGTGATAGCTGGTATAGCCGTTGGTCAGCAGCTCACCGGGAGCGTAGATTTCATAGTCAACGTGCTTGCTTTCGAGGGTTGCTACTTCAATGCCGGCGAGCTCTTTCTGTTTGGCATTGATGCTTGCGGTAGTTGCTTCTTCATGGCCACCGTTCTCGTCTTCGTGGCCGTGCCCCCCTTCCTCTTCATGATCACCTTCCTCCTCATGCTCACCTTCCTCCTCATGCTCACCTTCTTCACCATGATCTTCCTTATACTCGCCCTCCTCACCGGTGACTTCCTGATGATCGTCGCCACTGGCAGCATGATCATGACCGGCTTCCTGATGAGCATCTTCCTCTGCCTGTACAAAAGAAAGTGGGGCTGTAAGCAACGTCAATGCGAATACAGAAATCAGAGTTTTTTTCATAATGAATATCCAGTTTCCAGACTATTATTGGAAGAGGGTGATCAGTTCGCCAGACTGGCTCAAGAGCTCAATCAGACCCAACTGCGCCTGCTTTTCCAGTTCAATACCGGTTTTCAGGCTCTCTGCGCGCTGGCCCAGCGCCTGGAGATACTCGGAGGTGGAGAGGTCGCCGACCTGCCACTGCTTCTCAAGCAAATCAGCACTTCGCTGTACACGCCCCTGGGAGAGTTCTGTCCATCGACGAAGTTGGGTGTCGTATCGCTTCCAGGCAGCTCGGGCGCCCGCCAGATCATACTGCTGCTTCCGATAAAGTGCCTGAAACCGAGCTTCGGCCTCTAATGATCGTCGGTTGGCAGCCTGGATTTCGGCACGGTAGTTATTACGGACATTCAGAGGGATCGAGAACGTCAGGCCAACCAGGTTCTCACCGCCATCACGCCCTCCGCTCAGCCCGACCGTGGGAGATGCCGCCGCTCTGCGACTGACCACCTCGGCTTCGCTCCGCAACACCTGCCACCTCGCGCGGGCAGCAGCAATTGACGGATGATCCAGCAAATTGTCGTTATCGACCCTGGAAGCAAGAGCCGGCCAAATGTGCCCGGGGATCCCCCCATCCTGAGGCCGCCAATCCGGCAGAAGCTCTCTGACCCGGGCTTGCGCCTGATCAACCGCAGCCTTTGCCTGGGCGAGTTCACTGAGCTGCTGAGAAAGGCTTAAAAAAAGCAGCTCTGCATCGGTACTCCCCAGGTCGCCCGCCTGCTGGCGTTGCTCAACCTGCTCCAGCAAGGCATCCAGACGGTGTTGCTGGGATTCCGCAATTTCTTCGGCACGCGTCGCCGCGCGCCACTCGACAAGCGCAAACAGCGACTCGGACGTTTGTGCCAAAACCGCCTCGTTCAAATCAGCTTCAGCGGAAAGCCTGATCAGCTTTGCCTTGTCCTTTAGCGCACCCTGTTGATCAGACCAATCGATCGTTTGTGATAGCCCTGCCTCAAAGTTGTTTTCACTGCCCGTTCTGTCTGCTCCAACAGACAGCTCCGGGTTATACAGCGGTTGTTCGCTTGCCTCAGCATCCGCATCCCGGGCTGCCGCCTGCTCTGTCGCCGCCATGACATCCGGATGCTTGCTTATCTGGCCAGTGAGCCAATTTGTCCAATTCACAGTCTCCGCTTGACCGAACAGAGGAATAGACAATAGTACTGAACACAGCAACGCCCTGGGCGAGTGCTTGCTTGCCTTCATCGACTTTCTCCCGAAGGGGTTGTTAGCCACAATTCATGGGGGCGAGACGCCCATGACAAGGTAGGTAGAGGTGGAGATAGTAAGTGAAAAGGTTGAAATGAACTTGAATTTGGAAGGCATTAGCTCAGGGAACTTGAAAGTGCTCCTCAATAAGGGCGGGGAGAAGCGGCAACGCGACTCATGGCCACGATGCCGCCATCCAATCTAGGAAAAGCGCTGGTTTGATGCCGGTTGAAGTGCGCTCTCGTCGGTCGCACCATCGTCGATACGAACAGCCCGAACCAGGCGGGATACAAGCACCTTGCCGTCACCCGGGTGCCCTTCCTGGGTTCTGCCCGTTCTGACAATGAGTTCCACAACTTCACCAGCGACATCATCGGTCGCTACGTCTATTTCCAGCTTGACCATCTTCACTTTCTCCAGAGGCGACTCATCGCCGACCAGATGACCAAATTCGCCGAGAGACACGACAGCAATACTTGCCACCCCCTTAACTTTGGCCAGAGCATCAACCACATGCTCTGCCATCACTTCTCTGACATACGCTTTTATTTCATACATAAACCGTCTCCTGACTATCAGACTGAAACGTCACGACGTTCAGATGCAAACCACTGGTACACACTGGGCAACACCACCAGCGTCAGCAGCGTTGAAGTGATCAGACCGCCAACCACAACCGTTGCCAGTGGCCGTTGGACATTAGCCCGGATTTCTCATGAGGGGATAAAAGAAAGCGGCTGAAAGTGCTATAGTTTCAGGACCTTACACCGTTCACCAAGCACCAACAGCCGCTATCCAAAATGGTACCTGAAAAACTGACCTTCTCGCCACTGTCTCGCCGTCAAATTGAAGCCGATTTCTCCGGTGGTCATATCACCTCCGATGCCGGCCTGCTTTTGCTTCGCGAAGTCGACAACCAACACCAGCTCACTCAGCGCCTGGCTACGGTGCTGGACGATGCCCGTAATCCGGTACTGGTTCGCCACAAGCTTCAAACCATGATCCGGCAACGGGTCTTTGGCGTAGCCGCCGGATACGAAGATCTGAACGATCACGAAACGTTACGCGCTGACCAGGCACTTCAGACCGCGACTGGCGAAGCGGCCATTCTAGCGGGCAAATCAACACTGTGCCGAATGGAGCAGCGCGTGGACCGGCAGGCCGTGGTCAAGGCCCACGAACTGATGTGGCATCACTTCATTGAGCAGCACGACGCCCCACCCAAGGAAATCGTGCTGGACTTCGATGGCACCGACGTTCCGGTGCATGGCGACCAGCCCGGCAAGTTCTTTAACGCCTACTACGATCACCATTGTTACTTCCCGCTGTACGTGTTCTGCGGCCGTCACCTGTTGGTGAGCTACCTGCGCACCAGCAATCGAAGCGACAGCCGCCATAGCTGGGCCATTCTGGCCCTGCTGGTGAAGTTCATCCGGCAGTACTGGCCGGATACCCGCATCGTGTTCCGGGGTGACAGCGGCTTTTACCGTCCCCGATTGCTGAGCTGGTGCGACCGGAACAACGTGGACTATCTGGTCGGCATCAGCAAGAACAGCCGGCTGCTCAAGGAGGTAGACGTACCCTCGATGCTGGTTCGCAAGGCTCACAACGAACTGGGTGAAAAAGTCTCCGCCACCTACCGGTTCCAGTACCAGGCCCGAACCTGGAAACACCCCCGCTGGGTGATCGCGCGTCTGGAGGAGTGCGAACTGGGTGCCAACCCCAGGTTCATTATCAGTTCCCGTTACGACGACGGCGTTAAACTCTACTACGAGCAATACTGTGCCCGGGGTGACATGGAAAACCGGATCAAGGATCAGCAGTTGTGTCTGTTCGCAGATCGCACCTCCAGCACGCGGTGGTGGACCAATCAGTGGCGGTTGCTCCTGTCGGGCTTTGCCTACACGCTGTTCGAGCGATTACGGGCCCACTTGAAGAAGACGCCCTTCGAGAGAATGAGCGCCAGTAACCTGCGGCTGAAGCTGATCAAGGTGGGCGCGGTCATCATTCGCAACACTCGGCGCATACGGGTGTTGATGAGCGATGCCTATCCTTACAAAGACGAACTCTCTGACCTGGTGCGTCAACTGGTTCCGGGATAGAAGCCCGGGCTCCCCCGGCCCGACTCAATGGGGGAAAGGGGGCCGTGTGTCCGGACAACAGGAATTGATCGATTATTGATCAGTCACGGCCGCCAATGAGCGGTAATGGCGGTAACCCGCACAGTCTGCGAGACTTGCTGGGGACCTATGAGAAATCCGGGCTAGAGTATCCAACTCCGTTTTGACCCTGAGCATTTCACTTTGCGAGCCGATGCCATAGTCAAGCCTCTGTTCCGTTACGGTGGCCAGTTGCTCGACCAAAGCGCGTGTCTCATGATGGAGATTGATCGCTTCATTGGTATACCACCAATATGCATACGCCTCCTTAACGCGAGCTGTCAGCTGCCTTATTAGCCACTGAGTCTCCTGCTGGGCGGCAAGCATTCCGGCCTCCGCTGCCTTGCGAGACGCCGACAGATGATCCGGCCAGGGCAGCTGCTGGCTTACCTCAAAGCGATGCCCAACTGTATTAGGTCCCTCTAGAGTTTCAGGCGCAATGCCATACTTGATGACCGGGTCGGCCCAAGTATCTGAGCCCTCCACTTTGGCTTCTGACATTTCGGCGACAGATCTTTGCGCGCCCAGAGTCGCGTTATTGGTCAGAGCCTCTTGAACCCAATCGTCAACGACCTCAATAGGTTCGGCGTTTATCGGCAAGGCCATTGTGATCAGCAGGATCAGAACGGTTTGGATGCCAATGGGTCTAATCATCGGAATGTTCCTTTTTTGGCGATTTTTTTCAGCCGTGCGCGCTGCCAGAGATAGAAAATCACCGGAATCAGCAGCAGGGTCAGGATCAACGTGGTGACCATGCCACCGATCATCGGGCCGGCGATGCGTTGCATGACTTCTGAGCCGGTGCCACTGCCCAGCATGATGGGCACCAGGCCAGCTACAATGGCCGCGAAGGTCATCATGATCGGACGCACCCGTTGCGCAGCACCGTCACTGATCGCCTTGCGCAGGGCATCTGCCGACAGCTGGCCTGATTGATGATCCACGGTTTCCAAAGCGTTATGCAGAGACTGGTTCAGGTACACCAGCATCAGGACTCCGATCTCCACCGCCACCCCGGCCAGGGCAATAAAACCGACGGCCACGGCCACGGAGAGGTTGTAACCCAGCAGATACATCAGCCAGATGCCACCGATCATGCCGAATGGCAGGGTGCCGAGAATAATGCCCACCTCGGTCAGGTTGCGGAAGTTCAGGTACAGCAGAATGATGATGGCCAGGGTCAGCGGCACCACCAGCGTCAGGCGTTCCTTGGCCCGCTGCATATACTCATATTGGCCAGACCAAGTCAGGGAGTAGCCAGCAGGTAGATCCACCTGTTCTTGCACCACGGACTGCGCCTCCCTTACCCAACTGCCCAGATCCCGGCCCTCGATATCCACCAGAGTCCAGCCATTGATACGGGCGTTTTCCGACTTGATCATGGGCGGCCCCTGGTCGATCCGGATATCCGCCACATCGGCCAACGCGATACGCTGGCCATTGGGTGTCACCATCGGCAGCAGGCGCATCTGCTCCACCGAATCCCGGTAACCCTGGGGATAGCGCAGATTGATGGGATAGCGCTCCAGACCCTCCACCGTGTTGGCCACGTTCATGCCGCCAATCGCGGTACGTACGACCGATTGAATGTCTGCGATATTCAGCCCGAAACGAGCGGCAGCCTCGCGCTGTATATCCACCTTGATGTAGCGTCCGCCGGCCACCCGCTCGGAAAACGCAGAGGCTGTGCCGGGTATGTCAGTCAACACCCGCTCGAGCTCTTCCCCTATACCCTGGATCACCGCCAGGTCAGGACCGGCCACCTTGATGCCGACTGGGGTCTTGATGCCCGTGGAGAGCATGTCGATGCGGGTTTTGATCGGCATGACCCAGGCGTTAGTAAGGCCCGGAAGTCTGACGGTCCTGTCCAGTTCCCGGCGCAGAGATTCCGGCGTCATGCCGGGTCGCCACTGGTCCCGTGGTTTGAACTGGATAAAGGTCTCAATCATGGTCAGCGGGGCAGGATCGGTGGCCGTATCGGCGCGGCCAATTTTTCCGAACACGGTCTCCACTTCCGGAATACTGGCAATCAGCTTGTCGGTCTGTTGCAGAATCTATCGGGCCTTGCCAATGGAGATACCAGGATAGGTGGTGGGCATGTACATCAGATCCCCCTCGTCCAGAGGCGGCATGAATTCACTGCCCAGCTTGTTGGCCGGCCAGAAGCCGATGATCAGCACCACCAGGCCTCCGGCAAGCATCAATGCCGGCCGTCGCAAAGCCCAGCCGATAATCGGTCGGTACAGGGCGATCAGCAGTCGGTTGATGGGATTGCGATGTTCTGGCAATACCTTGCCACGGATGAAATAGCCCATCAGCACTGGAACGAGAGTGATGGCCAGCCCGGCTGCCGCCGCCATGGCGTAGGTTTTGGTGAACGCCAGGGGGGCGAAGAGCTTGCCCTCCTGAGCCTCCAGGGTGAAGACCGGCAGAAAGCTCACGGTGATGATCATCAGTGAGAAAAACAGCGCGGGCCCCACCTCACCCGCGGCCCGCGACATCACGGCCCATCGGTTTTCCGGTGTCAGCGGGGTTCGCTCCATGTGTTTATGGACGTTCTCCACCATCACGATGGCCCCGTCCACCATGGCGCCGATGGCAATGGCAATACCCCCGAGGGACATGATATTGGCGTTGATGCCCTGGGCGTGCATCACCACGAACGCCGCAAGGATACCTACGGGCAGACTGACGATGACCACCAGCGACGACCGTAGATGGAACAGGAATACTGCGCAAATAAGGACGACCACCAGGAACTCTTTCAATAACTTGCCATACAGGTTGTCCACGGCGTTATTAATGAGTGTGGAGCGATCGTAGGTAGGAACCACTTCTACACCATCGGGGAGGCTGGTTTTGATGTCCTCCAAGCGTTGCTTGACCCCTTCGATGGTTTTCAAGGCGTTCTCACCGAAACGCATCACCACAATGCCTCCGGCCACTTCCCCTTCCCCATTCAGTTCGGCGATACCGCGACGGACCTGTGGGCCAAGCTGCACATCGGCCACGTCTTTCAGTAACAGGGGCTTGCCGTTGTCGTTGACCCCCAGGGGGACCTGTCGCAGATCGTCTTCGTTCTGCAGGTAGCCGGTGACCCGTACCATGTATTCCGCCTCGGCCATCTCCACCACCGAGGCGCCGGTTTCCTGGTTGGCGCTGTTGATGGCGGAATGGATGCGCTGCAGGGTAATGTCGTGGGCCCGCAGTCTGTCCGGGTTCACCACGACCTGATACTGTTTCACCATGCCGCCAACGCTGGCGACCTCGGATACACCGGGCACGGTTTGCAGTTCAAACTTCAGGAACCAGTCCTGAATAGCCCGCAGTTCCGACAGGTCATGCTGACCGGTGCGGTCCACCAGGGCGTAGGAGTATACCCAGCCAACGCCGGTTGCATCCGGCCCCAGCTCTGGTTTGGCGGCATCGGGCAATTGCCCGGCCACCTGGCTCAGGTACTCCAGTACCCGGGAGCGGGCCCAGTACAGATCGGTGTTGTCATCGAAAATGACATAGACAAAGGAATCACCAAAAAAGGGGTATCCGGATTTTTTGGTTGATTGGCTCATATCATGATGACGGAACCAACCATCAGCTCAGCGGATTACCTGGTTGATGACGACTCTTCTTCACGGCCCCTGCAAGTTTGCAGCAACGCCCAGGTTCGCATGCCGAGATACGCAGTGAGGCTTCGCGATCAACACACCATGCATTCACAATGTCACTGCAAGGTCCGGCATGTCTCTGCTCAGTCCTTACGGCCTGAGCTAGCCCTATACAGCTGTTGTTTGCTCTCCTCGCTGATCCCCGTCAGGATGCCGCAGGCATTGATCTCCCGACCCTCGTTGCAACTCGCCCTCAGTGAAACGAGTTGTTGCTCAAGCGCTTGCAGAGCAGTTATCTGCGACCGCACATGAGAGATGTGGTCATCGAGCATGGCGTTGACGGCGGTACAAGGCTGGCGAGGGTCGTCCTGATAGCTCTGTAGCTCGCGAATCTCTGTCAGTGACAGGTCCAGAATTCGGCAGCGGCGGATAAAGGCAAGCCACTCGCCATGCTTCTCGGTATAGACACGGTAACCATTCTCCTGCCGTTCTGGCGGCGGCAACAGGCCCTGCTGCTCATAGAAGCGGATCGTCTGCGTGTCGATACCCGCTATCTGGGCTAACTGACCAATGCGCATCAGGCTTACTCCTCAACGGATCATCTGTCCCATTGACCTTATAGTAGCTATATAGTTTTTAATACTAGCAATCTATGTTGGTTAACTGGAGCCGTATCGTGAGTAAAGCCTGTGGTGGCCCATGTAGCTGCGATGCAACGCCTGCAGCGGATACCGATATGCCGGTCTCCTCCGAAGCGTCAGGGGAATGGGTCAGCGTGTATGCTGTGCCGAAGATGGATTGTCCCTCAGAAGAACGGATGATCCGCTTGGCGCTGAACGGCTTTGATGAGATTCGAACGCTGTCCTTCGACTTGTCGAACCGCCGATTGGAGGTCGTGCATGACGGCGAGGCTGAGCCCATTACCGCGAAACTGGCGACCTTGGGGCTAGGCGCCTCTCTTCAGGAAACCGTCATTGCCGACCCAGAGACGATCAAGGCCGCTGAGAGCTCGGCGGTCTCTGCTACGCAGGAGTCAGGCACTCTGCGCGTGTTGCTCGGTATCAATGCGATCATGTTCGTGGTGGAAATGACTGCTGGCCTGATCGCCCAGTCTACCGGCCTGATCGCTGATTCCCTGGATATGTTTGCCGATGCAGCCGTCTATGGCCTGGCTCTCTATGCCGTAGGGCGCAGTGCGAAAATGCAGGTACGTGCCGCGCATCTGGCAGGGGTACTGCAACTGATTTTGGCTATCGGCGTACTCGTCGAGGTGGTGCGACGCTTTGTTTTCGGTAGTGAGCCTGAATCGCTGATGATGATGGCGATCGCCTTCGTCGCGTTGATCGCCAATACCGGTTGCCTGCTGTTGATATCCAAGCACCGCGAAGGCGGCGCGCATATGAAGGCAAGCTGGATATTTTCGGCCAACGACGTGGTCATCAATCTGGGGGTTATCCTTGCAGGGCTTCTTGTTGCCTGGACCGGCTCCAACTACCCGGATCTGGTTATTGGCGGTATTGTGGGAGGCATTGTACTCATTGGTGCCAAGCGAATTCTTGCGCTAAAAGGATAATTCGATGTCTGAAGACCGTTCTCGCTTTTTTACGCTCACCTTTCTCGGCTTTTCGGCACTTATAGCACTGGCCGACCAGCTTATTAAATGGCTCGTCCAGCAATCCATGGCTTACGGGCAATCGGTTGAGATCACTCCTTTCTTTAATTGGGTGCACGTATGGAATAAAGGCGCTGCCTTCAGTCTCTTTGCCGATGGCGATGGCTGGCAGCGATATTTTTTTATTGCGATAGCCATTGTCGTCTCGGCTGTTCTGGTCAAATTGATTCGGGACAGCCATAAGCGAACCGAAGCCCTAGCCTATTCGATGGTACTTGGCGGTGCATTCGGAAATGTCATCGACCGAGTTTTTCGAGGCTATGTTGTCGATTACCTGGATTTTCATTGGCAATCCTGGCACTGGCCGGCATTCAATATTGCCGACGCCTTCATAGTCCTGGGCGTGATCATGATTTTTGTCACGGGCTTCAGGGCCGAAAAAGTGTGGGAAACAACATGGAAAATCGCCAGAATGGCTAGTTTGCGCGATGTCGCCAACGCATAACCCTCTTAGTCAGGCTTAGCGAGTATTGCGACTACATTTAGTTGAACAGTAACCGAACAAGGAGAAAATAATGGGCCACGAGCATGCTCACATGTCGCCGGATACCAAGGACAAGCGAGTTGCAGTAGCCATCTGGGCGAATGGCGTCCTGACTGTCGCCCAGATCGCGGGCGGGATCTTCGCTGGCAGCCTGGCGCTGATCGCCGACGCTATACATAACTTTTCAGACATGGCATCGCTGGTTATCGCTTTTGCCGCCCGGAAAATTGCACGCCGCCCGGCCGACTCAAAGATGACCTTTGGCTATGGGAGAATTGAGATCGTTGCGGCACTCATAAACTACACCACCTTGATCATGATAGGCCTTTACCTGATCTACGAAGGTACCATGCGATTCATTGAGCCGACGGAAATCAAGGGATGGTGGGTAATCTGGCTTGGCATTGTCGCACTGGTAGTGGACGCGCTGACCGCGCTGCTGACCTACTCGATGCAGAAGGGCAGCGTTAATATTCGTGCGTTGTTTTTACACAACTTGTCTGATGCGTTTGCCTCAATAGCAGTCGTTATAGGCGGTGCCCTGATTCTGCTCTACGACATGCGCTGGGTTGATCCAGCGATCACAATTGGTATCGCCAGCTACATTCTCTACCTGGGCCTGACGGAAATCGGCGGAACCATCCGAACACTCATGCTGGGCAGTCCTGTGGATATCGACACAGATTCGGTCATTGAGGCTGTATCAAACGTAGAGGGCGTTATCGACCTTCACCACGTACATTTCTGGCAGATGGGTGAGCATGATGCCTCCCTTGACGCCCATGTGGTGGTCGAGATAAGTGCCTGGAATGAACTTGAAAAAGTCAAGGGTGGGATAAAACGAACTTTGGAAAACGAGTTCGGCATCACTCATTCAACATTGGAGTTTGAACATCCTGATCACAGTCACAAAGATGCCCATACTTATGGCCATGGCTAGCAGGGCTGCTGAAATGGGTGCCGTGTGGCAGATATGCTGCGAATGGCCGACATGCCTCACGGTTACGAGCACGCCATGCGAGACGTAATTGAACGCCATCAGGTCTGGGCCTACCTCATCGCGGTTATCCTCGGTCTTGTTGTCGGTTGGACAGGATCTCTCGGCGACAATGTGCCGGAATACCTGATCTGGGCCTTGCTTGGGGTTTTGCTCTACGCCACGTTTACTCAAACACCGTTGACTCACCTGTCTGATGTGTTCCGGGATCGTCGGTTCATGAGTGCCTTGCTCACCGGCAACTTCCTGGTGATGCCAGCGATCACTGCCTTGCTGGTGTTGGCACTGCCGGATAATGACGCGCTGAAGCTGGGTGTGCTTCTGGTATTGCTGATGCCCTGTACCGACTGGTTTGTCACCTTCACTCACCTAGGCAAGGGGGACAGCACCCGAGCCATTGCGGCAACACCGGTTCTGCTGATTGCTCAACTGGGTCTTCTTCCACTTTACCTCTGGCTTTTCATGGGTAATCAGTTCGACGTGAATCTTGAGCTTGGGCGGCACCTCCTGCCGGCCTTTGGCGGGCTGATTATTGTCCCGCTTATCCTGGCATTTCTGACTGAAAAATGGGCCGAAAACTCCAGAAAAGCCATCGGGTTCATTCGCTTCATGGGTCTGATGCCGGTCCCTCTGCTGACAGTCGTACTGTTCATCATCTCAATGACACAGGTCAGCCAGATCGACAGTACCGGCTCACTTATCTGGCCCTTGATGATTCTGTTTCCGGCCTATCTTCTAGCTGCGGCTCTGGTTGGAAAGGCTCTGCGCCGGGTCTTTCGATTACCGGTAGAAACCGGTCGCACCGTCATCTTCAGCCTAGGAACACGCAACTCCTTCGTGGTTTTACCTTTGGCACTGTCAATGCCAGAGGCCTGGGCTGTGGCCGTCGTGGTGATTGTCGTCCAGTCTTTGTTGGAACTGTTTGGAATGATGCTTTATCTGCGGTGGGTGCCTAGTCGGCTGCTACCGGACACCTGAATAATCTGAAACCCGTAAACTCATTTAAAATAGGAAAATCTCCCGTGCAAACCCGAACCCTGGTCATCAGTCTCCTTCTTTTTTGTCTGGTTGTCTTTGCTGGTGCTTTTGTTATTTACGATCGCTCCCAGGGCACTAATGAACCCGCCGTTGTTGAAAAAACGCCACTGGTGAGGGATTACTCTCCCGTTATTGGCCCTGAGGACGCGCCGGTAACCATTGTCGAGTTCTTCGACCCATCCTGCGAAGGTTGTCGCGCCATGAATCCCTATGTGAAACAGATTCAGGCTGCCTACCCGGACAACGTGCGTCTGGTACTGCGCTACGTATTGTTTCACAAAGGCTCGGAAGAGGCCGTCAGAATCCTGGAAACCGCCCGTGAACAGGGGGTCTATGAGCCGGTACTGGACGCTGTTATGGAAGCACAACCGAAATGGCACGATGATCCAAAGGTCGCCGCAGCATGGGATGCGGCGGAGTCAGCCGGACTTGATGTCGAAGCCGCTCGGGCCGGTATGAACTCACCCGAGATTGACGGCATTATTCAACAGGATGCTGCGGACGTTAAGGCGGTTGGAATTTCCGGAACCCCAACATTCTACGTTAACGGAGACACCTTGAGCCGCCTGGGGCCTCAGGAACTGTACGACCTGGTGACATCCAAGGTAGGGTCACTGAAATAACAACAAAACAACCGGCAACGCTATGTCACTGCTTGACTACCTTTTACCCTACGATTTCTCGCCGCTGACCATACTCAGCTACATGCTCGTGATGGGATTCTATGGCGTCGGGCTAATTCGGATGCCGGAACAGGACCGGCCAGGCTCACTGCGGATCTTTGCGTTCACCCTGGGGGTACTGATCTGTTATGCGGTGATGCAGACCCGCTTCGATTACTACGCACAATACATGTTCTTCGTCCATCGGGGCCAGCACCTGATTCTTCATCACATCGGGCCTATCCTGATCGCGCTTTCCAATCCCTTGCCAGTCATGCGGTTCTGGTTTGAAAAAATCAGCCCAGGCTGGAGGCGCACGCTCCGGCCTCTGAGTTGGGTTTATCAAGTCCTGCAACAACCCTTCATCGCCCTATTCCTGTTTGTCGGGCTCATTTATTTCTGGCTGTGGCCATCAATCCATTTCGACGCCATGCTCAGTCGAGATCTGTACTGGGTCATGAACTGGAGCATGTTACTGGATGGCCTGCTGTTCTGGTGGTTGATCTTCGACCCGCGACCGCCTGCGATCACCTCATCGTTGGGGTATGGCAGACGCATGTTGGTTCTGGCTGCCGCAGGTGTGCTTCAGATGTTTCTTGGGGCGTGGATCGTGTTCTCACGTGACATGGTCTATGACGTTTACGAAGTCTGTGGCAGGGCCTGGCCGCTGGACCCGGAAGTCGACCAGCTTCTGGGCGGCATGCTGACCTATATTCCTCCAGCCATGATGAGCATCCTTGGTATTCTTCTGATGCTCCGGCGAGCCATGCATCAGGACGGAAAATATACCAACCAATCCAAACAACTTGAGGAAACAGCGTCATGAGAACTCGCTTCTGGCGACAGCGCACCAAAATCATATCGGCGACCTTAACGCTGATAGCATCCCTATTGCTGACTGGTTGCTTTGGCAATGACGAGGAAGACTGGAACGGTAAAAACATCAGTGGCTTGATGCCTGAGCTGGAATTCGACCTGATCAATAGCCAGGGCAAGTCTGTATCTGGCGATGATTACAGTGGCCGCGTGAGAATGCTGTTTTTCGGGTTCACCTCGTGCCCCGATGTTTGCCCGACCGCCCTGCAAAAACTCAATCAGGCAACCAGTGGCCTGGACCCCGCGCTTCAGGATGAAGTACTCACTTTGTTCGTGAGTGTCGATCCGAAACGTGACACGCCTGAGCGTCTCGCAAAATACGTGGATTTCTTCGGCGACAATATTGTAGGACTCACTGGAAAAGAACCCCAGCTTCGTGAACTGGCAAAACGATATAGAACAACCTTCGGTTATGACGAACCTGCCGCTGATGGAAATTATGCGGTGTCACACAGCAGCGCGATTTATGTATTTGATCGCGAAGGTAACCCCCGCCTCTTAATGCGGCCCGATCTGAGTAGAGAAGAAATTCGGCATGACCTCGTTGCTCTTATTCAGGAGGATGCCTGACTGAATAGACTGTCCCAACTCGAATTGAGACAGTCCTGGTTGGCGGGCACATACAAAGTGGTTAAGCAGAGCCGGAGAGTGTCTCGATAATTCGGCAGTCCATAATAACTCCGCCGTCACAACACGCACTCAGTCTTTCCAACTCGTGTTCCATTGCATGTAGATCTTTCAGTCGAGAGCGCACTTGAACCAGTTGTTGTTCAACTTTGGCGTCCACACCCGCACAGGACTCCTGCTGACGATCCGCCAGTGAAAGCAGTTCACGAATATCGTCAAGGCTAAATCCGAGCCCGCGGCTTCGTCGAATAAACAGCAGCCGCGAATGATCCTCTTCGGAGTAGAGACGATAGCCCGACTCCGAGCGGGTCGCTTTCGGCAACAGTCCAATTTTTTCGTAATAACGGATGGTCACGGGCTTAACGCCCGTATCATCAGCTAGCCGACCGACCGTGTTCCTTTTTTCGCTCATCGCTATTGACCTTATAGTTACTATAACCACCAGTGTATCGATGTATTGCACGTTTTAGGAGGGTTCGTCGTGGACAGCTGCTGTGAAAACAAGGCCGGTGAACTGGCACAATTGCGAGCGAGCCAAAGCCGGGTGCTTTACATTGCGCTTGCCATCAACGCAGTGATGTTTGTGGTGGAATTCAGCGCCGGCTGGATTGCAAGCTCTACCGCGTTGCTGGGCGATTCGCTGGATATGTTTGGCGACGCGTCTGTCTATGCACTGACACTGTTCGTGCTGGACCGAAGCCGTCGCGCGCGTGCCGGAGCGGCTTTGTTCAAAGGCGGCTTTATGCTGTTGTTCGGGCTTGTTGTTGTCGCCGATGCCATCCGCAAGCTGGTGATACAGGAAGTGCCCGCCGCCGAGTGGATGGGCGCTGTCGGCGCTCTTGCCCTGTTTGCAAACGGCGTTTGTTTTGTGTTGCTCTACCGTCATCGTGCGGACGATCTCAATATGCGTTCCACCTGGATGTGTTCCAGGAACGATCTGTTCGCCAATAGCAGTGTAATCATTGCGGCAGGATTGGTCGCCCTCACCAATACCCTCTGGCCGGACATCATTGTGGGCCTCGCCATTGCTGCGCTATTCCTGCACTCCGCTTGGCAGGTCATCCGTGAGGGTATGGAGGAATGGCGTGCCGGTGGGGCTGAAACCGCCGATAAATCGAGCAAAGATGAAGGCGATACCGCTGGAAACAGCTGCTGCTCTTCTTCGCAAAGCACTTGTGCCAATGAATCCAGAGAGCCATCCCGGTGACCACCAATAACCGGGTGATTCCATGGGGGCTGCTGCTGTCAGCCTGGCTACTGGCGGCGGGGTCCTCGCTTTCAGCCATCTACATCGGGGAAGTTCTCGGGCAGGCTCCGTGCGTTCTGTGCTGGTTTCAGCGCGCCTTCATGTTTCCGTTGGCGGTGATTCTCGCAGTCGCCTGCTACTACTCGGATTTTAACGTTTGGCGCTACGCTATGCCGCTGTCTGTCATTGGCTCCCTGTTCGCTCTAGCCCACTCACTGCTTTATGTGGGGCTCATTCCACAACCCATTCAGCCCTGCACGGCCACTGGCCCGTCCTGCTCGGGTGACGGAATGACGATATTTGGTGGGCTGCCGCTTCCGTTTCTATCGCTGGCCATTTTTGTTGCCATCATCATTCTGCTCTTGCTTATCCGTCGGAGAGTTCATACATGAATCGTCGTGCCATCTTTGTTGTCGTGTGTCTCGTGCTGATCGCAGCCTTTTCAGCCGCCGTCCTATTCAAGCCACAGCCCCAGCAGCCTCAAAAAACGGCCACCACCGGCGAAAAGTCTGTTGCCGCTGCCGAACCGATCGCGAACCAACAAGCATTGGTACGCTTCCATTCGCCCACATTCGGGCCTGCCGACGCACCGGTGATCATCGTTGAGTTTTTCGACCCCTCCTGCGAAGCCTGCCGGGCGTTCTACCCGATCGTGAAACAGATACTTGCTGAGTATCCAGGCCAGGTGCGGCTTGTTTTGCGGTACACAATGTTCCATCAGGGTTCCGAGGAAGTCTCCAGAATTCTGGAAGCAGCTCGCCTGCAAGATGTCTATGAACCGGTGCTGGAAGCTGTGTTGGAGGTGCAGCCGGCCTGGCACGACGACCCGAAGGTTGCCAAGGCATGGGGAGCGGCCGAGGCAGCCGGTCTGGACCTGTCCCAAGCCCGTGAGGATATGCAATCCGAACGGATAAGCGCCATCCTTGATCAGGACATGCAGGACGTCAAAACCATCGGTGTTCGGGGCACCCCGACTTTTTTCGTGAATGGCCGCCAACTCACGGAGTTTGGTCCCAAACCGCTACTTCGTCTTGTTCAGGAGTCGCTCCCAGACGCACAGAAATAGTCGACCGGTGTCGAACAAAACACGGATGGGCTTGATGCCCTCCACCGTCAACTGAACTCAGAAAATTGAGGACTCACGGAAATGCCAGATCTTGCGACATGGGGAATGCTGGCTGCTTTTTTTGGCGGCCTGGTGTCATTTTTCTCACCCTGCACTCTGCCGCTGGTTCCGGGGTATCTATCGGTCGTTACGGGCGGCACTGTCACAGACCGTTCGAGTCGACTGCAATCTCTGTGGCTCAGTATCTGTTTTGTCCTTGGGTTCAGTGTAGTGTTCATCGCTTTTGGTGCCAGCGCTAGTCTGCTCGGTCAGTGGCTGATGGCCTACCGGCAGGAAGCCAATCTGGTGGCGGGCATTCTGATTGTGCTGATGGGGCTATTTATGCTGGGCTGGTGGAGCATGCCCGCGTTACAGCGCGACTGGCGCTTTGGGCAAACCCTTGAGGGTGGACGGCCCACGGCAGCGTTCCTTCTCGGCTTGGCCTTTGCCGTCGGGTGGACACCGTGTATTGGCCCGATATTGGGCGCTATCCTGGCTCTCAGTTCCACCCATGCGAATGCTGAAACCGGCATGCTGTACCTGGCCGTTTATTCGCTGGGGTTGGCAATTCCATTTTTGGCAACGGCTTTATTTATTAAGCACTTTCGGGCGCGAGTGCGCTGGATGAGCCGCTGGAGTCAGTCACTGAGAATCCTGGCAGGGCTGGTTCTGGTTGTTATGGGGGTAATGGTGCTGACGGGACAGATGACCCGGTTTGCATCATGGATGTTATCCGCATTTCCGGTACTCGGAAGACTCGGTTGATCCCGGGCAAATCTTTGCCCACAACTTAGCTGGCCGATAAGGCAGGAGAACTGAGCAGTGAACAGTGAACTCAAGACGTTCTATCTGACAGAACCGGCAGCAGCCGCTGATGCTGACAATCAGGGCGATGTCGCTACAGCGTTCAGACATCTTGAACGGGCTCATATTCTGAGCCAGAAGTTCGCGTTAGCGCACACGACAACACATTTGCGCATGCTCCGGCTTGGCTGGCACGCGCGCGATGCTCGCGAGGTTCTCGGTCAGCTGGCTCGGGCCTTCGCTGCGTTGCTGGTTTCACGAATCCGGGTTCCTGTCGGCAATACGGGACGTGCCAACGTCAGCGCATTTGAACCGATGGCGGTGCCGGAAGACTTGGCGATTGTTCTGGGACACCAGAATCCTTCCAACACGTAATTGAAGGACACCACTTGATGATCAAACCCTGCTTCCAACACCACGCAAAGCGCTTTGCATCCATTGCATTGATGATGCTGGCAATCCTCCTTGTTGGCTGCATGGGCGATGATCCGCCGGATTGGCACGGGACAGACATCAGCGGCGTGATGCCCAAGCTTGAATTCGATTTGATCGACAGTCAGGGAACACGGGTTTCAGGCGATGATTACAGTGGTCAGGTACGAATGCTGTTTTTCGGATTTACCTCTTGCCCTGATGTTTGCCCCACTGCTCTGCAAAAACTCAGCCAGGCCGTCAGCGGGCTGAGCACGGAAAATCAGGAGGAAGTACTTACGTTGTTCGTCAGTGTCGATCCTCAGCGCGACACACCCGAACGCCTGGCGGAGTACGTCAATTTTTTTGGTGACAAAATCATCGGGCTGACCGGCAACGCCTCTGACCTCCGCACGCTTACCCAGCGATACCGGACGACGTTCGGGCATGAAGAACCGGACGCAGAAGGTGACTATGCCGTTACTCACAGCGGTGCAGTCTATGTGTTTGATCGTGAGGGTAATCCTCGCCTGCTTATCCGGCCGGAAGATTTAAGCGCTCAATCCATTCGGCAGGACCTTGTTGGCCTGCTTGAAGAGGATTACTGAATGACTGGAGGCTCTGGAGGAAAGCTCTGACTCGAATGTTCGCTTTTGTTTTAAGCTGACAATCAGATATCGCAGCCCTCCGCCTTTTCGAGAATCATGTCAGCAGCCTTTTCGGCAATGGCAATCGTAGGCGCGTTGGTATTGCCGCTAATCAGCCGTGGCATGATGGACGCGTCCACCACACGGAGGCCTTCGAGTCCGTGCACCCTGAGTTGTGGGTCCACGACCGCCATCCTGTCAGTTCCCATTTTGCAGGTGCCCACCGGGTGGTATACCAGGCCCACCTTTTCCTTCACCTTTTCGATGATCTGCTCATCGGACTGGCGATCTGCACCCGGGTGGAGTTCCTCACCCCGATAATCGTCAAAGGCCTTCGCCGCGAGAATCCGGCGGGCCTGGCGGATACCATCGACCATGGCTTTGCAGTCATCGGGATCGGCAAAGAAGTTGTAGTCGATTTCCGGCGCCGCAAACGGATCGGCCGACGTTATGGTTACGTTGCCTGAGCTCTTCGGCCGCAGCACACAGACATGCACTGAATAACCGGGGTTGGACATGAGTTTCAGGTCCCGACCGCTATCATCAAACAGCAGCGGCAGCATGTGGAGCTGAACATCCGGGCGATTAACGCTGTCACTGGATTTGATAAAACCGCCAGCCTCGGTGATGGATTTAGCGAGCTTGCCCCGTTTACTGAGGAAGTATCGGATGGTATCCGGGAGCATTTTCAGCAGGCCACCGAACGAGGCAGTGAAGCCACTGTTCTTCCTGCTTGAGACCAGGACGCAGGCGTCCACATGCTCCTGAAGATTCTTACCCACTCCCGGTAATTCGTGCAGGCACCGAATACCCAGGTTTTCCAGGGTGTCGCGGTCTCCGATGCCGGAAAGCTGAAGCAACTGGGGCGAGTTGATCGCTCCACCGCTTAGAATGATTTCCCGGTTTGCCCGCAACACCCGATCTCTGCCCTTGTGGCGGAGCTCTACCGCAACAGACCGTTTGCCCTCGAACACCACTTTTTTCGCCTGTGCGTCGGTGAATACAGTCAGGTTCTGGCGAGTCATGGCCGGCTTCAAATAGGCGTCGGCGGCACCGAATCGACGGCCATTCTTGATGTTCAGGTGGAAATAGCCCACGCCTTCCTGGTTGGCGCCGTTAAAATCGCTGTTGCAGGGAAAACCGGCCTGCCGTGCCGCATCTACGAAAGCTTCGGACATCGGGTACTCCGCTGTTTCCGGTGCACTGATGTGAAGGTTGCCACCTTTGCCGTGATAAGGGGTTCCGGAAAGCGTCTCGTGGTGTTCCGATTTTATGAAGTAAGGCAACATCTCCCGATAGCCCCAGCCTTCATTACCGAGTGCCTCCCACTCGTCGTAGTCCTCTTTCTGACCGCGCACGTAGAGCATGCCGTTTATTGACGAACTACCACCAAGCCCTTTTCCCCTGGGGGTAAACAAGGGCTCACCATCTCGCAGTTTCTGGTCGGGCCTGGCGTTGAATGCCCAGTTGTACTTCTTGAGAAACATGTGGGCGGCAAAGGCGCCCGGCGTCCGGATCGTGAACGAATCCCCACCCGGCCCCGCCTCCAGTATGCAGACCGAGTATCTGCCATCGGCTGAAAGCCGATCCGCCAGTACGCTACCGGCAGAGCCGGCACCGACCACGATGTAATCAAAATTCTCGTTCACGGTTTTTCCCCCACCGGTTCAATGATGGAGAAGTTTGCTGGTGGTTTTTCCAGCATTTGCAGCAGGCCAAAGAAGGCATCCACTGCCCCCTCGACCTGGATCTCGCCAGACTCCACCGCCTCCGGGAAGCTGGTTTTTTGAAGAAGGATATTATCCAGTACCGCTCGGTGCATACTCACACTGGCGTGGGCACGCTCGTCCAGCTCCCCCGACCGATGGGTCAGCGTGGCGTTCTGAAGGTTCAGCCGATAATCCTCACCCTGGTCGGTAATAGACCAGTTGATCACCAGATGCTCTCCGGCGGCTTTTTCCGGGTCAATCCTTACTGCCATCGAATCAAAAAACATACTGATTTGCAGTGCCTGCATCAGGTCTGGCTGCAGCCCCACATGTTTCGGTGTAATCACGCCGTGGCGCAATTCGTGCGCACCAACGAGGTAGGCGCTACGCCAGGTGCCCGCCTCGGCCTGGTAACCAAGCTGCTCCAGAGCGTCCGCGCCCAGTTCGCGCGCTTCACGGTTTTCAGGGTTGGCATACACGAGATCTCGCATCACTGATGCAACCCAGCGATAGTCGCCGTCCGCAAAATCTTCGCGGGCCTTTCGGAGCACTTCTGCCTCACCGCCCATGTAGTCGATGGTGCGTCTCGATTCTTCACGAGGTGGCAAAGGGTTAAGGTTGGCGGGATTGGCGTCATACCAACCCATGTAGCGCTGATATACACCGCGGGCATTGTGGCTGACGGTTCCGTAATAACCGCGCGCTGACCATTCCTGGTTCAGGCTTTCAGGTAACTGCAGGTTTTCAGCAATATCGCCTGGCAACATGCCACGGTTCATCATACGAACCGTCTGATCATGGATATACTTGTACAGGTCCCTTTGAACTTCCAGAAAATGCGTGATGTCTTCCGGGTTCCAGATCGGCCAGTGATGCTGGGCCACCAGAATGTCCGTGCGATCAGCGAAGCGAACCAGTACCTTGTCGATAAACCTGGACCAGGAACTGGCGTCGCGAATGGCGGCTCCGCGGATGGTGTAGATGTTATGCAGGTGCTGACTTGTGATCTCGGCGGTGTTGAGCACACGGAACTGAGGGAAATACATCATCATCTCAGATTCGGCTTCGGTGCCGTGCGCCATCTGGAAGTCAATCTCGATACCATCGATGGTCAGGTTGGCGTTGTCAGGCACGGTATCGGTGGGAGCAATAAGGCTGAGCCCACCGCTACCCAGTGCCTTGCCAAGCCCGGTGTCGACATGACCTCTCACGCCCGGAGTCAAACCAGCGCCGAACTGGTAGGTGGCGCGACGGGTCATGGCGTTGCCGGCAATCACATTCTCTGCAATTGCATGCTCCATAAACCCCTCTGGAGCATAGATCCGAACCTTCCCGGCTCGAACATCCTCCTCATTAACGACACCCTTCACACCCCCGAAATGATCCGCATGGTTGTGTGTGTAAAGCACTGCCACCACGGGCTTTCTGCTTCGATGCTGGTAATAGAGTTCCAGACCGGCGCGCGCCGTCGCGGGCGTCAGAAGGGGGTCGATGATGATCAGGCCGCTGTCACCCTCAATGATGGTCATATTGGACAGATCCATGTTGCGGACCTGGTACATGCCTTCGACCACTTCGAACAGCCCATGGATCGCATTCAGTTGCGCCATGCGCCACAGGCTTGGATTGACTGAATCCGGAGCGGCATCGGCCTGCAGGAAGGCGTAGGGCGCCATGTCCCAGGCCACGTGACCTTCATTATCCAGCACCCTGCCATCAGGCAACGCACCCAAGAAGCCACGGCGAGCGTCCTCAAACGAACGGGTATCGGAAAACGGCAGCTCATTCAGTACCGCCTGGTTTAACTGTGCCGTCACGTCCGTTGCCGGCTTGGAGGTTTCGGCCTGAGCGATCATCGGGAACAGTAAACCGGCACCGAACGCTGTCAGCATGGCCTTCTTGAATAGGGGTAGCATGCGGAATCTCCTCTTTTTGGCGGCACCTGGGTTTTGTTGGTTTCGAATCGTGCGCCACGTAACTGCAGTTTGAAGCGAGGTGTTCCGTTCATCCAATGCAATGTTTCTTGACTTAATATGCGCAAAACGCATAGATATAGTGCCATGGACACACGACACATCCGGCATTTCATGGCGTTAGTTGAGTGCGGCAGTTTTGCCCGCGCCTCGGAAGTCGTGCACCTGTCTCAACCGGCTTTAAGTCGCAGCATCCAGGAACTGGAGCGCCAACTCGGGGCCAGACTGTTCGATCGGGGGCGCTTCGGGGTGGTTTTGACCGCGCACGGGCGAGCCGCTCTACCCCACGTCCGGGGCCTGCTGGCAGCGGCAGAATCTTTAAGACAGGAAGTCGAGGCCATCGACGAGCTTGAGACAGGCGAATTGAATATCGGAACCGGCCCCTACCCGGCGCTGGCACTGATGGATAAGGTCTGTGCCCGGTTTGTGGATCAGTATCCGGGAATCCGCCTCAACATTCGGACAGATAACTGGCAGGATTTACGCCTTGCGCTGTTGGACCATGAGATAGAGCTCTTTGTGGCCGATACCGGCGAGTTGTCTGGCGATCCCGATCTGGAAATAACCCACTTGCCGCAGCCCGAAGTTGTTGTGTTTTGTCGTCATGATCACCCGTTGGCTCAGGCGACGGGGGTGGTATGGGGAGATTTACTCGATTATCCAATAGCCATGACACGTGTTCCTGAAGATATGGAACGGAATATTCAGGCCATGAGCGCGCAACAAGGGGGGCTGAAACGAAGAATCGAGTGCGACAATATTGCCATGCTTGCGGCCATTGTTACTGGCAGCAAGGCCATCAGTATCGCACCCAGACCTATAGTGGCCGATTTGCTTGATAGCGGAAAGGTGACAACCGTTTCTGTATCCGGGATTGAGACTCTTCGGACCCGCTATGGTGTCTTGCAGCGTTGCGGGAGGCCGCTTTCACCGGCGGCAGCCAAGTTCCATTCCATGGTTCTGGAATTCGCAAAACTGAAATGAACCAGGAACATGGCATTTAAGGCGCATTCCAGAAAGCCAGGTTTGTGAAGCAGGGGCCAACATGATTCAGACCGGACCGTGATCAATGGCGGAAAGGGCCTCGTTCACCTGGAACACTTTGCCGTTGACCTTCGGCACACCGAATTCTTTCAGCCGGGCCGTATGCTTGTTCAGATAGGCCCTTGCACTGCTCTCATCTTCGAAGAGATAGATACCGCCCGCCTCGCAGGAGTCGGGATTTTCTGTCCAAATCTTCCAGAGAAACCCCGGCTCCCTGGCAATAGACTCGGCAAGCTCGGCCATCGCACTCGCCATCTCATCGCCAAACGGGCCGTCGTAAGGAAAATCCAACTGTAGCAGGGTTCTCATCGTTCACGTCCTCCTGAGTTCATCAATGCATCATAGCCCTAACCCACACTAGTGCAGGCAGGCGTCATTTTCTGGCCCACAAGCCATTTCCCGGAACTTCAACTCTCTCCCGACACCGTGGAATCCAGATCCGCAAGCACTCCCGGTATCTCCTCAGCTTCTGAACGTCGGTTCAGCAGCAACGCCTGCGCAATACCCGCCAGAATGATCAGGGCGCAGCCGGCCAGCTGGAGGCTATTCAGGCCCTGATCAAACAGTATCCACGCAAGCGCCACAACGGTAATGGGCTCCAGATAAGCCAGGGTGCCGAACGTGGCCGCGGGCAGAGACCTCAGAGCGATAACGGCCAACAGGATGGCCAGGAAACCCGGCAGAATACCGGCAGCAATCAACCACCCCCACTGCGCGCCGGAAATGACTTCGCTCTCCAGCAGCACCAGCGGCAACATGCACAAAGCACCAGCGAGCATCTGGTAACCACTGCGGCTGAACACATGAACACGGTCATCCATGGAACGATTGGTTAACATAAACGCCGAGTAACAGAGCATGGCGCAGAAAGCATAGGCCAGACCGATGGCTTCTTCTGCCCGTCCACTCAGGTTGAAGTTGAATTCCATCATCATGGCGAAGCCCAGCAGCGCGAATCCGACCAATCCAACACTGGCCGAGGTGAGGCGCTCTCCGAGAAAGAAATGAGCCGCCACAGAGGCCGTCACTGGTGCCAGATAAAGCACCATAACAGCGTTCGCCATACTGGTGTAATCCATTGCCAGGATGTAAAACATCACGAAACCCGCCAGGAAAGCACCGGTTACCAACACCTTCATACCGGGCCACATAAAGATCTTGCTGTGTTGCCTGGTTGCCAGCAGATAAACCGCCACCAAAACGGCCCCAATGAAGAGCCTATAGAAGGTAACCGTCTCGGCCCCCACCCCCGCATAGACCGAAATGGCACCGATCGTTCCCATAAAAACTGCGGAGAACGCTGCGGATAGTAAAAAGACTCCGGATCTCGATACTGAAGTCATGCTACCTCTGAACTAATGAATACCCCGTTTAGTCCCGCCTCGGCAAAGGGCAGGCCTGCGCTACACGAACAGAAGGCGCCTCCAGACTATTTAAATAACCCCAAACGCCAGCATCGCATCAGCAACCCGGCAAAAGCCTGTGGTATTGGCGCCAAATACGTAGTCTCCCGGCCGGCCGTATTCTTCAGCGGTTTCAAAACAGGAGCGGTGAATTTCGATCATGATGTCCTTAAGGCGGTGTTCGCTGTAATCGAAACTCCAGGAGTCCCGGGAGGCGTTCTGCTGCATTTCCAGCGCGCTGGTAGCCACGCCACCGGCATTAGCCGCTTTTGCAGGACCAAATAAAATGCCGGCGTCGCGGAACAACTTCACCGCGTCTGGAGTGCACGGCATATTGGCACCTTCAGCAACCGCCAGGACGCCATTGCGAATCAACGCCTTCGCGTCGCCCCCGGTCACCTCGTTCTGAGTGGCGCACGGCAGGGCTACCTGACAGGACAGTTCCCAAATGGACGCCCCGCGCACGTAATCGCTTCCATTCTGCCGCCGGGCGGCATAATCGCTGATTCGGCCGCGTTCCGTCTCTTTGATCTGGCGAACCAGCCCAACATCGATTCCGCCCGGGTCGTAAACGTAGCCACTGGAATCGGAGCAGGCGATCACCCTGCCCCCAAACTGCTGAACCTTCTCCATCGCATAAATTGCGACGTTCCCGGAGCCGGAAACTACCACGTCCTTGCCCTCCAGATCGGAACCTTGAGCCGCCAGCATCTCCCGGACAAAATAAACCGTTCCGTAACCTGTCGCTTCCTTGCGCACACGAGCACCGCCCCATCCGAGGCCCTTACCAGTCAGCACGCCAGATTCGTAACGGTTGGTGAGGCGCTTGTATTGCCCGAACAGAAAACCAATCTCCCTGGCTCCTACGCCGATGTCGCCTGCTGGCACGTCGGTGTACTCGCCAATATGCCGATACAGTTCGGTCATGAAGGATTGGCAAAACCGCATGATCTCATTGTCAGATCGGCCCTTGGGATCAAAGTCGGAACCACCCTTGCCTCCGCCGATCGGCATACCGCTCAGAGAGTTCTTGAAGATCTGCTCGAAACCCAGAAATTTCACCACGCCCAGATTGACGGAAGGATGGAACCGCAAGCCCCCCTTGTAGGGCCCAAGGGCCGAGTTGAATTCAACGCGAAACCCCCGGTTGATCTGCACGGTACCAGAGTCATCCACCCAGGGGACCCTGAAAATGATTTGCCGCTCTGGTTCGCAAATACGCTCAAGGAGCTTCGCTTCCTTATACTCGGGATGCTTGGCAATCACCGGCGCCAGCGAGTCGAGAACTTCCAGAACGGCCTGATGAAATTCAGGTTCCGCGGGATTTCTCAGGACGACCTGCTCATACAGCTGGTCAAGGGGGGCTTTCTGGTGCATGCATCTTCCTCGTTCAGTTTGCGTGAGTCACATGGATAATTTTCAGACGCAGCTGGTTCTTTCCAGCCAAAGGCCAATCAATACGATCGCCTACCCGAAGACCCAGCAAGGCTGCACCCGCCGGAGCCAGGACGGATACACACTCCTCGCTTCCGTCTCGCGGGGTCGAGTACACGAGTCTCTTCGTGTACTCGGCGTCGTTACTCTCATTTTTAAAATGGACCAGAGAATTCATGGTGACGGTGCCGGAAGGCAGCTTTTCGGCATCAACCAGAGTTGCTCTATCAAGCTCGAGCGCAAGCGCTTCGGCTGTTTCAGTGCCATGTAGCTGTTTCTCCAACATCGCAGATAAACGATCAAAATCCTGTTCTAAGACATAAATAGCTGGACGTTCGGACATACCGACTCCTATAGGCCCGCAAGGCAAGGTTCAGTTAGGGGATGTGTTCAGAGGGTTTCGCCGAATTCGACGAGGGATTCGACGAATTCAGCGAAAGGAATGGCAAATACGGCGAGGCCCGGCAGCCAGAAATGCCGCCGCTGATAAAACGGAATGGATGAAGTAAAAACCGGTTTTCATTTTGAAACTCAGCGACTCTGAAAAAGGAAAAATCTTAGCAAGCTACGTTAGCTCAGTTCACGAGGAAATGAAACGATGAAAAGGTCTGAGGCTAGACCATGCCCACAATTCGAGGGCTTTCTCAAACCCACATCGCGCTCATTCCCAGCGTGTCTGCGAATAGCTGAATACTGGCAACGACAACCCCCAGCGAATGGCCGCCATACGCAGAAGCAGCCCGAGACTGAAAGCGGCCAAAAGAGTGACATTCTCGCCCACCCCTTGGCGAAGCAAGGTCAGGTACAGGAAAGCCACCATCAGTGAAACGCTGGCGTAGAGTTCGTGGCGCAGCACCTGCGGGGTGCGGTTACATAAGATATCCCGGATGATACCGCCAAAGATCCCTGTTGTGATGCCGGCCATGACCACCACCACGGTGTCATAGCCCAGCTTGAGCGCGACATTGCAGCCAATAACCGTAAAAGCCACCAGACCTATGGCATCCAGAACCAGAAACAACTGATGCAGATGCCGCATGAAGCGCGCAATCACGATGGTGACAAGGCCACCGGTAATGGTCATGTAGATATAGCGAGGGTGCTGGGTCCAGGTGACTGGGAAATTACCCAGAAGAATGTCCCGGACAGTTCCGCCACCAAGGGCGGTAAAAAACGCAATTACAGCGACACCAAACAGATCCATGTTCCTCCGCCCGGCGGTGAGGGCTCCCGACATGGCTTCGGCGGTAATGGCAATCATATAGATAGAGGTCAGCACACAGGACTCCTGAGTTTCTGTGGCCTCTCCCCCTGTCCCTGATACCTGAGAGTTTACAGAGCCTGGCTCTGCTTGCCCCTTCGGTGGACTGCGGTGGCAGTCGCTCTCCAGACGGCGTTAGATGATGCTCGCAGTACCTGTGCCTGAGCGTTTATGGGAGTTTGCGCCTTCGGCGGGGCCAACGGCCCACTCTCCTGCGAGACCGGGCATTATAGAGAGATAGGAAGCTAACGTCGAGCGAGGCGGCGGGCTGATAGGCTCAGAATTTTTGACTAATTCTTACTGGTTACTCCGTTATCTTTTTGAAGAGGCGCCCTTTATGCTGCTTTTCCAAGCAGACATTCCTACACGGATTCACTAAGCAGCCTTCGACGGCTTGTGACCGCTATCTAAGGACACCCCATGAAACTACAAACCATCCTCGCATGCAGAAATATGAGCATGAGCACACCAAAGCCTGGTCAGCGAGCGTAAATAAGGCAGATGCCTACGTCTTCGTCATTCCCGAGTACAATTTTTGCCCGCCGCCATCGTTCACGAACGCGTTGAACTACGTATACAACGAGTGGAACTATAAGCCTTGCGGGTTTGTCAGCTACGGCGGTGTTTCCGGTGGACTCCGTTCAGCCCAGGTTGCCAAGCAGCTGGTTACTACGCTGAAAATGATGCCGATGGTGGAAGGAGTAATGGTGCAGATGCCGTGGGAGAAACTGGATGACCAGCGCAACTTCCTCCCTGCCGAGCATCACACCGGCTCTGCCAATGCCATGCTGGACGAAATGGCGAAATGGGCAACGGCCCTGAAGTCGCTACGCTGAACACCAGAGTAGTTGAGCAGATTCCCCGGTTAGCAAACCGGGGAATCTGTAGCTTCTACTTCAACGGGCATCAACCCTGCCGGTTTATCAGAACACGGCCATCACGAATAGACGCGGCAACCGGCAACTGGCCCAACAGCACCTCGTAGGGCGACTGCCCCTGCAGAACAACACAGCGAGCCGGAAGTCCCTCCTCGATGCCGTATTCGTCCAGATCCAATGCTGCAGCACCGTTGTCGGTGATCAGCTCCAGCGACCGATCAATCCAACCCATGCCCAGCATGTGGCAGGCGTGCAGGCCTACGTCCAGGGTACGGAGCATGTTGCCGTTGCCCAGTGGATACCAGGGATCGCGGATGGAATCCTGGCCGAAGGCCACCTTCAGTCCCGCATCCAGCAGTTCCGGAACCCGGGTCAGGCCACGACGTTTCGGATAACCATCGAAGCGGCCCTGCAGGTGCAGGCTTTCGGTGGGCATCGACAGGAAGCGCAGGCCGGATTTCTTCAACAGGCGGAACAGCCGGCTGCAGTAATGGTCGTTGTACGAGCCCATGGCACAGGTATGGCTGGCGGTGACCCGTGAGCCATAATCCAGCTTGAGCGCCTCGGCAGCGAGCACTTCCAGGAATCGGGATTCGGGATCGTCGATCTCGTCGCAATGCACGTCTACGAGAAGGTCGTTTTTGTGGGCCAACGCCACCAGCCATTGAACCGATTCAACGCCGTAATCTCGAGTGAATTCGAAATGGGGAATGCCACCGACCACATCGGCCCCCAGACGAACCGCCTCTTCCATCAGCTCCTTGCCCTGGGGAAATGACCAGAGACCTTCCTGGGGAAAAGCGACAATCTGCAGGTCTACTGTGTCAGCCATACGCTCACGCACTTCCAGCATGGCCTTCAGCCCTGTCAGCTTGGGGTCCGTCACGTCCACGTGGGTGCGGACGTGCTGAATGCCGTTATCGGCAAACAGCTTCAACGTCTGTTCGGCCCGACCGATCACGTCGTCGTGAGTCAGGCTGGCTTTGCGCTCAGACC
The DNA here is from genome assembly GCF_001266795.1 of Marinobacter sp. CP1. Lineage (NCBI taxonomy): Bacteria > Pseudomonadati > Pseudomonadota > Gammaproteobacteria > Pseudomonadales > Marinobacteraceae > Marinobacter > Marinobacter sp. CP1. The sequence goes on along the minus strand of NZ_CP011929.1, from coordinate 2,449,839 downwards.
AACACTCGATACCTTCAAACAAGGTACCACTCTGGTTCCAGCGTGGCTCGCCGGCGGTCATGGCCGCATCCAGGTGGATGTGCGGCTCCACGAAAGGAGGAGCGACCAGATTTCCGCCGGCGTCCAGCTGGTTCTCGGCAACGCTTTCAGTCGCATCCTGCGCCGTGACACTGCTGAATTTTCCATCGGTGATGGTCAGCCGGAATAACCCCTCACGGCCCTGCAACCGAGCATTGGTAATAGCGTTCAGATTTTCACTCATAACATCTCCACACAGATTTTCCGCTGGCTTGAATCATGGCCGCGACAACAGATGGGCCAGCACCAGGGTTTTGAAATATTCATTCGGTTCAGACTCCGGAGGCATCTCCGCGACCAACCGATTCATCCGGTTCCGGATGGTATTTCTATGGCAGCCAAGGGCTTCAGCCATGGCGCACTGGTTTCCACGCTCCTGAAGCCATACCTCCAGGAGATCTCGACTACTGTCCAGCAACCCGGCTTCCACCTCAGGCAGGTACTGCCGGATAAGTCCTTCGAGCTGATGACTGCCGATACCGGCTATCAGCGCCTCCGCCAGCCCGCCTTCCCGGGGCTCTTGCGACCGCTCCGATGCGACAATCGCCCGGGCGATGGTTTCGGTCACATCCACCATTGGCAGCGAGTAAGGCTGCTCAAACAACGGCATGGCCAGCTCATCCGCCAGACGACTTAACATGGCCGGTAGCTGCCCGATGTAGGCATCGCCGGTCAGCACAACCAGCCCCGATATACCGCAGTCCCGACCTTCATAGAGGCACTCGGCCAGATTGGCCGGGCTGCGGTGGCGGCTGATACCGGTGACAAATACCAGCTCGCCACCCCTGACCCAGTTGGTGAAAGACCGGTTCTCCGCCAGATAAGGCCAGCGCACCGTGTTGTCTGCGCCGGAACTCCCACCCCGCAGATGGATGGCCCCAAGGCCAGGGAGCTCCGGAATGTCACGGCACGTCAGGGCCATTTACACCGCTCCCAGAACCTGGGCCCGGCGATCACGAACGGCCTCACTGACCACAAGCACTACACCATAACTGGCCGCGGCAACCAGTACGCCAACAATCGGCGCGATCCATGGCGAGGTATAGGCCGCTGCCGAGCCTATGGCATAGGCCGCCAGCCCGGGAATATTGAACGCGGGCAAGGTCGCCGTTTCGAGTGACGGGTACTCGCGCTTATAGCCAATGAAATAGCTGGCCATGATGACGCCGCCAATGGGCGGAATGAAGGTTCCAAGCAACACCAGGAACGGGATAAGCCACTCATACATACCCAGAACAGCCAGCACTGTGCCGATGGCGGCACCGCCCACTGTCACCAGCTTGCGCCGGCGGGTTCGAATCATATTGCAGCCGGCCACGGCGAAGTTGTATACGGTATTATCCTGCGTTGTCCAAAGATTCAGGAAGAGCATGAGAATACCCAGGGTCGCCAGCCCCTGCGCCACCATGATATCGACGATATCCGCCTGCTGGTAAACCAGAGCACCAAAGGCGCCAATCAGCGTCATCAGTCCATTACCGAGGAAGAACGCCAGTAGGGTCGCAATCACCGCCGTTTTTCCGGATTTGGCAAAACGGGTCCAGTTGGTAGCCTGGGTGCCTCCACTGACGAAAGTGCCGAACACCATGGTAATGGCCGCAGCTACGGTCATTTCGTCTGAGGGGGTAATGGCGAGTAATCCCGAAAATCCACCGGCGTCCGAGGTGGCGATTGTCATACTCACCGCTACCAAAATAATCATCGCCGGCACCGCAAAGCGGGACAGCATTTCCAGCCCCTTGTAGCCAATGAACGCGGTGATACAGAAGCCGAAACCGAACACCACCATCAGCGGCGTGGTCCAGCTCTCGGGCAAGCCCGTCAGCTTGACCAGGAGAATGGCCATGGTCGCCGTGCCCCAGGCGTACCAGCCGATCTGGGTAAAGCCCAGGATGAAGTCGGAGAGTTTGCTACCCAGCTCACCGAAGGTAAAACGGGACATCAGGGCCGTATTCAGCCCCGATTTTGCAGCGATGTAGCCAAGAATGGCGGCGTAGGTACCCAGAAGAAGGTTACCGGCTGCCAGCACCAGCAGCATCGTTGAAAAATCGAATGCAACACCGATACTGCCGCCCGCCCACATGGTGGCGGTGAAAAAGGTGAAGCCAAGCAGAACCAGGCCCATGGACCAGATACTGCGGCGCTGGTCCATGGGCACCGGGCTGAGCGGGTAATCCTGTTCCTGTGGAGTTACTTGTGAGGTCATTGCCTTGTCTCTCTTTGATGAAAACACGAGAGAAAGATGGCAACGTCTGTGCCATGTGGTCCTCACGACCATGATTTGAGAGAGTGGATGACACCTGACCTGTGCACTTTGCACAATCACACCAGGTCGGGATGTCGTCGCATCCCGGGTTCGCCCTGACCTGGTGCAAAAAAGCAGGCCAACGCTCATTTCAGTGCAGGACTGCCCAAAGACCAGACCCTGCAATACCGGCAATCCTGGATGAGAATGATCAAAAGAACGCCTGAATACCGGTCTGGGCTCGACCCAGAATCAGAGCGTGCACATCGTGAGTGCCTTCATAGGTATTCACCACTTCCAGATTCACCAGATGTCGCGCCACCCCGAATTCATCACTGATGCCGTTCCCCCCGAGCATATCCCTGGCCAGGCGGGCAACATCCAGAGCCTTGCCGCAGGAATTGCGCTTCATGATGGAAGTGATCTCGACGGCAGCCGTGCCCTCATCCTTCATCCGACCAAGACGCAGGCAGCCTTGCAGGGCCAGGGTGATATCGGTCTGCATATCTGCCAGCTTTTTCTGGATCAGCTGGTTGGCCGCCAGCGGCCGACCGAACTGCTTACGGTCCAGCACATACTGGCGGGCGGTGTGCCAGCAATCCTCGGCGGCACCCAGAGCACCCCAGGAAATACCGTAGCGGGCGGAGTTCAGGCAGGTGAACGGCCCCTTCAGCCCTCGCACGTCCGGGAAGGCGTTTTCTTCCGGCACAAAGACGCCGTCCATCACGATCTCGCCAGTGATCGAGGCCCGCAGCCCTACCTTGCCGTGAATGGCCGGGGCACTCAGGCCCTCCCAGCCCTTCTCCAGAACAAAGCCGCGAATTGCGCCGTCATCGTCCTTGGCCCAGACCACGAACACGTCAGCGATTGGGCTGTTAGTGATCCACATCTTGCTGCCAGTCAGGCGGTAACCGCCGTCCACCTTGCGGGCGCGGGTCGCCATGTTGCCGGGATCGGAGCCATGGTCTGGTTCGGTCAACCCGAAACACCCGATCCATTCTCCGGAAGCGAGTTTGGGCAGATACTTCTGGCGTGTTTCCTCATTACCGAATTCGTAGATGGGCACCATCACCAGAGATGACTGCACACTCATCATGGACCGGTAACCGGAATCCACCCGCTCCACCTCGCGAGCGATCAGGCCATAACACACGTAATTCAGGCCGCTACCGCCGTATTGCTCGGGAATGGTACATCCCAGCAGGCCTGTCTCGCCCATCTCCCGGAAGATCTCCGGGTCGGTCTGTTCGTTGCGGAAGGCTTCCAGCACCCGGGGCCGGAGCTTACTTTCGGCAAACTGGCGAGCACTCTCGCGCACCATACGCTCGTCTTCGGTCAGTTGCTGGTCCAGCAACAGCGGGTCTTCCCAATTGAAACTTGCTTGGTTGGCCATGTCGGTTGTCTCCGATTGTTGATCTTGTCTTGATGGCGGGTGGTCAGGCCACCTGCTGTGAAGCCTGCCGGGGTATCTCCAGCAGGGCCGAATACTGTCCGAGGTGGAAGTCGTCATCCCCGAACTGATGAGTCAGCATCACCAGGCGCTTGGCGTGGTGGGCCAGTGAATATTCCCAGGTCATACCAATACCGCCGTGCAACTGGACAGACTGCTCGGCAATCAGCTGCGACGCCCGGGCCACGGTGAACTTGGCAGCAGCAAGCCGTCGGCTGCGACTTTCCGAATCCGGGTCGTCTGCCACACAGGCTGCAAGAATGGTCATGGAGCGCGCCAGCTCGAGTTCGCCGCGCATTTCCGCCATCCGGTGCTGAAGCGCCTGGAAGCGGCCAATCGGTGAGCCGAACTGCTGGCGCGTTTTCAGGTAGTCCAGAGTCAGCCGGAAGGCCTCCTCCATACTGCCTACCGCCTCGGCGCACTGCGCGGCAACCGCACGGCCACGCTGATAGGCCAGCGCCGGCGCGGCCTTACCCGCCGGTCCGAGCAGGCTGTCCGCCTCGACGTAGACATCCGCCAGTGCAAGATCACAGGCCCTTGGGCCGTCTATGCAGGGGTAGCTGGTGCGCGAAACACCCTCAGCCGCCGGGTCCAGCAGAAACAGGCTTACACCTTCACCATCACTCATCCGGGCAGTGACCAGGATGGTGTGGGCAAGCTCGCCGCCGATCACTACCCGTTTGCGGCCGCTCAGACGCCAGCCCCGTTCACAGGGCACCGCCTGGCATTCAATCGCCTCCGGATGGTAATGGCTACCTGCTTCCTCGTCGGCCACCGTCAACAGACGCTCGCCTGCCGCCACCGCTGGCAGAATCGACTGCCGCTGTTCGGCGGAACCCAGTTGCTCAACCAGGCCGGCAGCATAGATCTGGGAATGCAGGTACGGCTCAAGACACAGGCCCCGGCCGAGCTCCTTCATCACCAGCATGTTTTCCACGCCTGTGCCGCCGAAGCCTTCGTACTCGGCAGCGATTGGCACCGAGGTAATGCCCAGCTCTGACAACTGGCGCCAGAACTCCGGGCTGTAACCCCGGGGGCTCTGGTAGAATGCCTCCCGCTGCTCAAAACTGTAGGTGTTGCGGACCAGACGCTCGACCGTATCAGCCAGCATCTGTTGCTCTTCGTTCAGTTCAAAATTCATAGTCCCCTCCTACAGCTCCAGAACCAGCTTGGCGATGATGTTCTTCTGAATTTCGTTGGACCCGCCGTAGATAGACAGCTTGCGCAGATTGAAGTACTGGCTGGCCGGCGACGCGCCGTAATCCTGATACAAAGGCTCGCCATGGAAGTCGGGTTCCAGCTCCGGCTCCAGGAACGGCAGCGCGTTCGGCCCGAGCGCCTTGCGCATCAGATCGGTGATCGCCTGACGGATCTCCGAGCCCTGAATCTTCAGCAACGAGCTCTCCGCCCCTGGCACCCCACCATCGCGGGTGGCGGCCAGAATGCGAAGGGTGCTCATCTCCACCGCCAGCAGGCGCATTTCCAACTCGGCAATCCGGGCGCGGAACAGGGGATCGTCAATCAGTGATTGGCCGGCCACCGTCTCGGCACTGGCAATCTGCTTGAGGTGTGACAGCGCCGCTTTTGACTGGCCGATACCGGCCTGGCCAGTACGCTCGTGGGTGAGCAGATACTTGGCACAGGTCCAGCCCTTGTTCTCCTCACCAACCAGGTTTTCCACCGGCACCCGAACGTTGTCGAAGAACACCTCGTTGACCTCGTGTTCACCATCGAGGGTGATGATCGGGCGCACAGTAATGCCTGGCGTATCCATGTCGATCAGCAGGAAGGAGATGCCCTCCTGCTTCTTGGCGGAAGGATCGGTGCGAACCAGGCAGAAGATCCGGTTGGCATGTTGGCCCAGGGTGGTCCAGGTCTTTTGACCGTTGACCAGGTAATGATCGCCATCCCGCTCGGCGCGGGTTTTCAGGCTGGCCAGGTCGGAGCCGGCGCCGGGCTCGGAATAGCCCTGGCACCACCAGTCCTCGCTGCGCAGAATCCGCGGCAGGTAGTAATCCTTCTGGGTCTGGGTGCCGAACTTGATGATTACCGGTGCCACCATGTTGACGCCGAACGCCACCAATCTGGGCGCTCCAGCGGCGGCGCACTCCTCGTCAAAAATGTGCTTCTGCACCACGGACCAGTCGGTACCGCCATGCTCGACCGGCCAGTTGACGGCATACCAACCCTTCTGGTTAAGAATCTTCTGCCAGCGCTGATGATCCTCTTTGGCAAGTCGACGGCCCAGACGGACATTCTCTGCAAGGTCGGCCGGCAGATTCTGTCCCAGAAACGCCCGCACCTCACTGCGGAAAGCCAGCTCTTCGGGGGTGAAATGAATATCCATAATCGCTCCTGAGCTTGTAAAGGTTAACGGTGCTTCCACTGGGGCTGACGTTTCTCGAGAAAAGCAGTCATACCCTCGCTTCGATCCTCGCTGGAAAAACTGGACCACAGCAGCCGGCGTTCGTATTCAACGCCCGCTCTCAAAGGGGTCTCGAACGCCTGATTAACCGCATCCTTGTTGATCATGGTGGCCATCTGCGAATAGCCGGCGATTTCCCCTGCTACCGCCATGGCCGTATCAAGCAGATCGTCAGTTGGCACGACCCGGCTGACCAGACCACTGCGCTCAGCTTCCTGCGCATCCATCATTCGACCGGTCAGGCACAGGTCCATAGTCTTGGCCTTGCCAATGGCCCGGGCCAGCCGCTGGGTACCACCGGCTCCGGGCAGGGTGCCAATCTTCACTTCCGGCTGGCCGAAGCGGGCGTTATCGGCGGCAATCAGTAGGTCACACATCATCGCCAGTTCACAGCCACCGCCGAGTGCCAGGCCGGCCACCGCGGCAATCACCGGCTTTCGGCATCGGGTCACGGTTTCCCAATTGGCGGAGATGAAGCGCTCACGGTAGGCCCGGGAAAAGTCCAGGGCATGGACTTCGGCAATATCCGCGCCGGCGGCAAAGGCTTTCTCGTTGCCGGTAATGACAACGGCGCGGATGGCCTCATCCGCTTCCAGGACTTCCAGAGCGGAAGTCAGTTCGTTCATCAGCGCGTTGTTCAACGCGTTGTAGACCTCTGGTCGGTTGAGTCTGACCAGGGCCACAGCGTCGTGCTTTTCAAGCAATATATTGCTGTATTCCATAACCATCTCCGCTAACAGATTTTTTCTTATTACTTCTTCATGAAGCCCATGTAGGACTATTTGTCCGATTTCTAGAGGCTACACCCGAATATTTTTTAAGGCAACATATTGACATATTATTTTGAGAAGGCGTATGTTGAAACTGACAAGGCAACGACCTGCTTATGCGGGCTGGCCACCCAACAAAAACAAACCGGACACAACAGGTGAATCAGATGGATACAGGCATCACTCTCAATCCGGAACGCCGTGACGCCATGCTGGAAAGCGGCGCCTGGAACGACAAACTCATTACCGACTACCTGGATCAGGCAGTCGCCAGCACTCCAGACCGGGAAGCCATCGTCGGCTACCAGGTCACCAGCGACACCCGCACCGCCCTCACTTATCGGCAACTCAATAACAAAGTCACCCGCATGGCGGCCGGCCTGGCCGGCATGGGCATCGGTAAAGGCGACGTGGTGGCCTACCAGCTACCGAACTGGTGGCAGACCACCGCCCTGCATCTGGCCTGCATGCGCATCGGCGCGATTCTGAATCCGCTCATGCCTATTTTCCGGGAGCGGGAACTGCGCTTCATGCTCAAGCATGGCGAGGCCAAACTGCTGGTAATACCAAAGGTCTTTCGTGGCTTTGACTACGAGGCCATGATTGACGGTATTCGGGGGGAGCTGCCGGATCTCGAAACCCTGCTGGTCATCGGGGGAGAGGGCGAGCGTAGCTTTGAACAACGTCTCACGGAGACCCCCTGGGAAGAAAAGCAAGACACCAAGGCCCTGTTTGCCGAGCGCCAACTCACCGCCGACGACGCCATCCAGATCCTTTACACCTCCGGTACCACCGGCGAACCCAAGGGGGTCATGCACTCCTCCAACACCCTGTTTTCCAATGTGCGTCCTTACGCCGACCGCCTGCACCTGAGCTCGGACGACAAGGTGTTAATGGCCTCCCCGGTGGCCCACCAGACCGGCTTCATGTACGGCATCATGATGCCCATTTACCTGGGCACCACCGCCATCCTCCAGGACATCTGGGACGCAGACTACGTCTGCAAGGTGATTGCCGCCGAGAAGCCGGCCTTCACCATGGCCGCCACACCGTTCCTGGCGGATCTGGTGAAAACCGCACCCAAGCACGAGGGCGAACTGGATTCCCTGCGGATCTTTGTCTCAGCCGGCGCCCCCATCCCAAGTGCCGTGGTGGAACAGGCCGGCAAGGTTCTGAAGGCAAAGATTGTCTCGGCGTGGGGCATGACCGAAAACGGCGCGGTCACCATGACCTGCCCGGAAGATCCCGCCGAACGTGCCAGCCAGTCCGACGGCAAGGCCCTGCCCTTCATGGAAGTGAAAGTCACCGACTTCCAGGGCAACGAACTGCCTGCCGGTGAGGAAGGCAGCCTGCTGGTTCGGGGCTCCAGCCTGTTTGTCGGCTACCTCAAGCGCCCCGAACTCTATGGCGTGGACGAAGCCGGTTGGTTCAATACCGGGGACCTTGCACGCATAGACAAGGACGGCTACATCCGCATCACCGGCCGCACCAAGGATGTGGTCATCCGGGGCGGTGAGAACATTCCGGTCGTGGAGGTGGAGAACCTGCTCTACAAGTTCCCCGGTATTGTCGATGTCGCCCTGGTGGGCTGCCCGGACGAACGCCTGGGTGAGCGCCTGTGCGCCTACGTCACCCTCGACGAGAACGCCACCGATCTGACCCTGGACCAGGTCAAGGCCTATCTGACCGATCAGCAACTGTCCAAAAACTACCTGCCGGAATATCTGGAAGTGATCGAGGCCATGCCTCGCACCGCCTCCGGCAAGATCCAGAAATTCAAACTGCGGGAACAGGCGAAAGAAGTGCGCCTGGAGCCGGCCAAACGCGCCTGACCCGACCCATTACTCTGAGCAACAGGAGAACAACCGATGAAAGGTCTTAACGGAAAAACAGTCATTGTTACCGGTGGTGGTGGCGGCATCGGCCGCGCCGTATCCCTGCGCTTCGCCGAAGAAGGCAGCCTGGTTGCGGTTCTGGACCGTGACGAAGCCACAGCCCAGGCCACGGTGGACCTGATCACCGAAGCCGGTGGCAAGGCCCGCGCCTACGCCGCCGATATCACCAATTATGCGGCTATTACCGAGACGGTGGCGGCTATCGAAAGCGATCTGGGCGTGCCCACGGTGCTGGTCAACAACGCCGGTTTCGACCGCTTCATGCCGTTCCTGAAAACCGAGCCCAAGCTCTGGGACCAGCTGATTGCAGTGAACCTCACCGGCGCCCTCAACATGCACCACGTGGTGCTGCCGAAAATGATCGCTGCCGGTGGTGGCAAGGTCATCAACGTGGCCTCTGACGCCGCCCGGGTCGGCTCCTCCGGTGAATCCGTCTACGCCGCCTGCAAGGCCGGCCTGGTGGGCTTCAGCAAGACCGTGGCGCGGGAACTGGCCACCAAAAACATCTGCCTTAACGTGGTCTGCCCCGGCCCCACCGACACCGCGCTGCTCAAGGGCGTGGCGGAAACCGCTCCGAACCCCGAGAAACTCCTGGAAGCCTTCCGCAACGCCGTGCCGATGAAGCGCCTGGCCCAACCGGAAGACTACCCCGGCATCATCGCTCTGCTCGCCAGTGACGACGCCAATTTCATTACCGGTCAGGTGATCAGCGTGTCCGGTGGCCTGACCATGGCCGGCTAAGCGCCCCTTTCCACAAATCAAGACAACGAATCAGGAGCACGCACCATGAACTACGAAGACATTCTCTACGATGAATCCAACGGTGTCGCCACCATCACCATCAACCGCCCGGACCGTTACAACGCCTTCCGCGGCCAGACCTGCATGGAGCTGCTGGACGCCTTCAACCGCGCAGGCTGGAACAAGGACATCGGCGTCATCGTGTTCACCGGCGCTGGCGAAAAAGCCTTCTGCACCGGCGGCGACCAGGGCGCCCACGAAGGCCAGTACGACGGCCGCGGCCTGATCGGCCTGCCGGTGGAAGAGCTTCAGCGCACCATTCGCGAAGTGCCCAAGCCGGTGATCGCCCGGGTCAACGGCTTCGCCATCGGCGGCGGCCACGTGCTGCACGTGATCTGTGACCTGAGCATCGCCTCGGAAACCGCCATCTTCGGCCAGGTCGGCCCGAAAGTCGGCTCGGTCGATCCCGGTTTCGGCACCGCTTACCTGGCGCGGGTCGTCGGTGAGAAGCGCGCCCGGGAAATCTGGTACCTGTGCCGCAAGTACAATGCCCAGCAGGCGCTGGACTGGGGCCTGGTGAACGCCGTGGTGCCGCCGGAGCAACTGGACGAGGAAGTACAGAAGTGGTGTGAGGAAATCCTGGAGAAGAGCCCCACTGCTCTCACCATTGCCAAGCGCTCGTTCAACGCCGATAGCGACAACATTGCCGGTATTGGAGCCCTTGGGATGCAGGCCCTGAGCCTGTATTACGACACGGATGAGTCCAAGGAAGGTGTTAACGCTTTCAAGGAAAAGCGCAAACCGGACTTCCGGAAATTCTACAAGTAAGCGGACCGCTCCGGTGGTCTCAAAGGCCACCGGGTCACAAACAATGCCCGGAGAACACTATGAATTTCGGATTCAATGAAGAACAGAACGCGATTCGCGAGGTTGTGGCCCGCTTTAGCGCCGAGGTGCTGGCTCCGGGCTATCGCAAGCGGGACCAGCAAGGCGTCATCGAAAAGGATGTCATCCGCCAGCTCGGCGAAATGGGGCTGCTCGGTGGCGAACTGCCCGAAGAATTCGGCGGCAGTGGCATGGACTGTGTCACCAGCGGTCTGATCATCGAGGAAATCTCCAAGGGGGATTTCAACGTTGGCTACATTCCGCTGCTGACCTCCCTGAATGGTCAAATCATTGCCAGCCACGCTGCCCCGGACCTGGCGAAGGAGTGGCTGCATGGCATGACCAGCGGCCAGAAAGTGGCCTGCATCGCCCTGACCGAACCCCACGGCGGCTCCGACGCCGCCAACCTGCGCCTGAAGGCGGAGAAGAAGGGCGACGTTTACGTACTTAACGGTGAGAAAACGTCCATCTCCATGGCCGACCAGGCCGACGTGGCGGTGGTGTTCGCCCGCACGGGCACCGTGGAACAACGGGCCTCCGGCATTAGCGCTTTGCTGGTGCCCATGGACAGCCCGGGCATCACCACCACCCGATTTGAAGACAACGGCCAGCGCGCCATCGGCCGCGGCTCCATATTCTTCGACAACGTGGAAGTGCCGGCCCACAACATGATGGGAGACGAGGGCAAAGGCTTCAAACAGGTCATGCAGGGCTTCGATTACAGCCGCGCGCTGATCGGCCTGCAGTGCCTGGCGGTGGCCCAGCAGTCCCTGGATGAAACCTGGCAGTGGCTGACCGAGCGTACCGCCTTTGGCCAGCACCTGTCGGCGTTCCAGGGCCTCACCCATCCACTGGCGGAATACCAGACGTACGTTCATGCCGCCCGCATGCAGTGTTATCAATCGCTCTGGCTAAAAGATAACAACCTGCCTCACAACGCCGAGGCGGCGATGAACAAATGGTGGGGGCCAAAGCTGGCATTCGACGTAGTCAAGCAATGCCTGCTGGCTCACGGCCATACCGGCTGGGGTGAGGATCTGCCGTTTGCCCAGCGCCTGAGAGATGTCCTTGGCCTTCAGATTGGCGATGGCACAGCCCAGATCATGAAAAACATCATTGCGAAGGAATACCTACAGAAGTAAGCAAACCGATCAACCCAACAAAAGCAACAAGAACCGAAACCAGTATCGTAGCGGAGATAGAACAATGAAAAATACAAAAAAGCTTCTGCCCTCAGTCGTTGCCTCAGCTCTTATGGCAGGCAGTGCCCAGGCCGCCATATCTGGAGATACGGTTAAGCTGGGGTATCTCGCTGACATGTCCGGCACATACCGTGACCTTGCCGGCCCTAACGGTTTGACTGCGATGGAAATGGCGGTTGCTGATTTTGGTGGCAAGGTCAACAACGCCAGAATTGAAGTCGTCAGTGCTGACGACCGCAACAGCCCGGACGTTGCTTCCAGCACCGTGCGCCGCTGGGTAGAAAACGACGGAGTCGACATGGTTGGCGGTTTGGTGGCCTCTTCTGTGACAATCGCCACCACCAAGATCCTTGAAGAGAACAACAAACTGGCAATGATCTCCGGGTCCGCAGCCTCAAGCATCACCAACGAACATTGCACCCCAAATCATATTCAGTACGTCTATGACACCTACGCACTGTCCATTGGCACCCCAACCGCGATCGTTCAGGAAGGCGGCAAATCCTGGTACATACTGACCGCAGACTATGCCTTCGGTCATGCCATGGAAGCTGACGTCACACGGGTTGTAGAAGCCAATGGCGGTGAGATTCTGGGAAGCATCCGCCATCCATTCCCGACTCCTGACTTCTCTTCATTTATTTTGCAGGCCCAAGCTTCTGGCGCCGATGTCATCGCTCTGGCAAACGCCGGTGCAGATACCACCAATGCGATCTCCACTGCGGCAGAATTCGGTATTACCCAGTCAGGCCAAACCATTGCCGGTCTTGTCGTATTTATCAGTGACATTCACGCTCTGGGACCCGAAGCGGCCCAGGGACTGCAACTGACTACCGGTTGGTACTGGGATATGAACGACGAGACTCGTGCATGGTCTGATCGTTTCATGGAAGAAACCGGCACCCGTCCAACCATGGTGCATGCGGGCATCTACTCCAGCACGATGCAATACCTGAAGGCGGTAGAAGCTACTGGCTCGGATGACCCCCAAACTGTCCGCCAGCATCTGATAGAGACTCCGATCAACGACATGTTTGCCAAAAACGGTCGTATCCGTGAGGACGGCCGCATGGTTCATGACATGTTTCTGGCTCAGGTGAAAACTCCGGAAGAATCTACCGGCGAGTGGGATCTGTACAAGATCGTTCGAACTATTCCCGGCGACGAAGCGTTCCGACCGCTTTCCGAGAGCAAGTGCAAGCTGATCACCAACTGAGTGAAGACTGCGACTACGGAGTTTCCTGCGAGATCTCAGGAAACTCCGGATTCACAGTGCCCTGCTCCTCCGGCGTGACCCAAGAAAATGCGGAAGATCACCCCGGATCTATGTGAAGATATCGTTGATGAATAGACTCAAACGTCTTGCGAACCATTCTTTACCAACGGGATACGAAATGATCGTCAACGAATCCGGAGGCATCCCCAACCGCCTGTTTTTCCGTCTGTTCCAGACAGGAAACATCCTGCAACGCCAGGTTCAGAATGAAATGGGCATCAGCGCCGTGCAGTGGGCAGTACTGGGTGCATTATCTCGAGAAGGATTCGAAGATGGCACCTCATTCAACCAACTGAAAGAGTACCTCTACGTCAGTCGCCAAAACCTCGATGGCGTGCTCAAACGAATGGAACGAGACGGGCATGTTGTTCGGATACCGGATCCCCAGGATCGCCGAGCTCGACTCGTGGTTCTTACCGAATCTGGCCGCACTTTCTGGAATCGACTTCAGGACACTATTGCCGAATTTTACAGACAGGCCATGCAGGGGATGAGTTTTGATGACGGCGTCAGCCTGCTTCACCTTCTGAAAAAGCTTCAGCATGAACTCATCGACATATCCCTGGAATCGAACATCCCAGGGGAATGATCGTGACTAGCTAACGCCCTCTCCAAAAATCAGCAACGGCAATCAGGCCGGCTCAAACCGCTCCTGTAGCCACGCCTTGATCTCGTCAGACTCATACAGCCAACGATCACTGCCATCCTCCTGATGAATCTTCAGGCAGGGCACCTTGATTTGGCCGCCGCCGGCTTCCAGCGCCGCACGATGTTCCGGGTCATGCTGGGCGTCGCGGGTTTCAATGTTCAGACCGAGCCGTGCGATTTCCTTTCTTACCTTGATGCAGAACGGGCAGGCCTTGAACTGGTACAGGGCGAGGTTTTTGCTGGCCTCGTCGGCGCGGGCTTGCTCTTCAGCACTGCGGGTCACGCTTTCAGGCGTGCTGAGCTTTTCACTGAGCAGCATGAAGGGCGTCAGTACCAGACGCAGGGTGCGAAAAAAATAGCGAATAATAACTCTCATGAGTAAGACTCAAACTCCGGGTTTCTTGGTAAAAGTCGGCCTGAACGATGTCGGCATTCAGGATTGATTTGCGTACTTGATAGCGGTGTACGAGGATATCATTTCAACAGATGAAGTGTTCAGAGTAACGGGGGCAGACCCCTCATTGATGGAGAATCCGATGTCTGAGTCCGGCACCAAATCTCTGCGCAAACCCCTGCGATTCTGGGGTTGGGGCTATGCGGATGAGGATCTGCATCCCGAAGAACACGCCATGATCGAGACCGTTACGAAAATGTTGGTGCCGGAAGGCCTGGTGGAGATTGAGCCACCAAAGGTTGAAGACTTTGACCTCCCAGCATCCCGGTTGCTTTCTGTTCCCGAGCATCTCTCAGACATCATTTCCACTACGAACTACGACCGCCTGGTGCACAGCTACGGGAAGTCCTACGCCGACATGGCCAGGATGCTGATGCGAAAAGTGCCCAACCCGCCCGATGCCGTCGCCTTTCCCAAGACGGAAGACGATATCCAGCAACTGTTTCGCTATGCGGCCGAAGACAATATTGCACTGATCCCGTTCGGTGGCGGCACCAGTGTCTGCGGCGGCGTTGAGCCCGATGTTGGCGACACCTACCAGGCGACGATCAGTGTCGATATGGAAAACCTGAACCAGATTCTGGAGATTGATCCTATCAGTCGTCGCGCCCGGATCCAGGCAGGAATCAAAGGCCCGGATCTCGAGCGGCAACTGAAGCAACATGGTTTGACACTGCGCCATTACCCACAGAGCTTTCCGTTCGTGAGTCTGGGCGGCATGCTGGCAACCCGCGCTGGCGGCCATTTTGCGACCGTATACACGCACATCGAAGACATGGTGGAAGCAACCCGGCTGGTCACGCCAAAAGGCATCATCGAGACCCGCGCTCTGCCCGGCTCAGGCGCGGGCCCTTCGGCAGACCGCATGATCTGTGGCTCAGAAGGTACGCTGGGGATCATTACCAAAGCCACCATGCGATTACAGCATCGACCAAAGTGGCGGGCCACGGCGTCCGTCCGCTTTGATCGCTTCATGAACGGTGTCGATGCTGTCAGACAGATCGCGCAATCGGGTTTATTCCCGTCGAATTGCCGTCTACTGGATGAGGCCGAAGTGGTGATCAACCGGATCGCTGACAAACCCTGCGCCATTCTGGTTCTTGGTTTCGAATCCGCAGATCATCCGCAAGACCAGAAAATCGAGCGGGCCGTCGCCATTGCCGAAGAACATGGCGGTGTTCTGCAAAAAGATGGCATTAGCTATAACCCGGATCATGCAGAAAAAGGGTCCAGCGAAGCCGAGTCCTGGAGAAATGCCTTTATCCGAATGCCCTACTGGCGCAATCGATTAACCGCCATGGGCATGATTGCCGACACCTTCGAAACCGCGATCACCTGGGACAGGTTCCCGAGCCTTTACAAGGCAGTAAGATCAACCATGGAGTCCGCGCTTCGCGAGATCACGCAACGACCATTTTCATTCTCCTGCCGCTTTACCCATGTTTACCCGGACGGGCCTGCGCCCTATTTCACGTTTTATTGCGTGGGCGACACTACCGGCGATCTGGGCAAGGCCTTGGAAAAGTGGAAACAGCTCAAGCGCATCTCCATGGAAGTGCTGGCCGAGCAAGGCGCTACCGTCACACATCACCACGCCGTTGGCCGGGATCATCGCTTTGGCTATGAGCAGCAGACATCACCGCTGTTTCGTCAGACCCTGGCGGCGGGCAAGCACTTCCTGGATCCTCAGGGCATCCTGAATCCGGGCGCTTTGTTTGATCCGCAGGATAAAAACGTTGGCATTCGGGGGGTATTGGAAGACTGAGGCAACTCTCTCAGTCCTGATGCACACCGTTGAAACGTCCCCGCAACCAGGCAGTCCGGAACGTCTCCGCCGCCACCCCGGCCAGGAATCCGAAAAACGGGTCAGCCCAGAAGGTAATCAGTGCGGTGATTCCGATCACCGGCCAGCAGGATGGTTTCGCGGTCCAGAGACGCCTGGTGAGGCCAAGCTCGACAGCTGCGACCATGAGCAGGGCGCCGAGACCGGCCGCGGGTACAGCCGCGATAAACGACAGCCCGCCGGGTACGATTGCCACCAGAAGCAACCCCACGCCCAGCAGGACGGGCGCAACGCCCGTGCGGGCACCGAAGCGATAGTGTGCCGCAACACCCCCAGCGCCATGACACATGGGCAAGGCACCGAACGGAACCAGGCACAGGTTGGCCAGGCCGGTTGTAACGGAAAGACGCGCAGGCGAGACCCGGGACTGGTCGCCGAAATAATCCCCGACCACCAGGGCCGTCAGAACGATCGCGTTGGTGATGGTCAGCGCCAGTTGTGGCAGCACCAGGATGGAAAATCCCTGCTGCCAGTCATCCATTGAGGGCAGCTCCGGCATCGAGAAAATCGCCGGATCGGCCGGTAGCGGTAGCCCGGGGGAGCCCAGCAGCGCCCCGAGAACCATCGCAACGGCAAGACCAAGCAGTGCCGCAGGCCAACTGGGGAAAAGTTTCAGGGTGACGGCCAGCAACCCAAGGACCAGGAGCCCCAACGGCAAAGAGGTAGTCATCAGTTCCAGGCTCATGCTGGCCAACAACAACCCCAGCCCCAACTGCAGGCCGCTCAACACCGACCCCGGTACCAGGCGCGCAGCCCGGTTGATCCACCCGGTTGAACCGAGAATCAGAAGAATAGCACCGATCAGAACACCACTGGCAACGAGGCTTTGGGCGCTGACCTGGGTGGTAAGAAGAAGCGCGGCCACCGCTTTCATGGGTTGCACGGGCACCGGCAGTCGATAATACAGCCCGGTGGCGATATAGAAGAGAGCAAAGCCCAGCAGAACCGGTACCGGCGCCAGCCCGGCTACGCCAATGGCGCCGAGGCTCAGTGGCAGCAGGGTACCAATGTCACCCAAAGCGCCGCTGAACTCTTTGACCGTTCTGTTTCCGATTGACCCCATGCAGGCCCCTGCTTGATCTGCCTGTTTATTATTTTTGCTCAGGCGTTGTACACAACGTTTCCAAGCTCACTGATATTATAACCACCCAATGCCTCCGCTCGCTGAACAAATCGTTCACTGCGGGCAAAAGCCAGCAATCGCTGCATGGCGGGTTCGAAGTAATGACGCCGGCGCATGGCCAAGTCAAAATGCTCCTGCTGCAGCGGGATAAACGCCAGGCCCTGGCGCCTTGCCGCCGCTTCTATACCTATGCCCACGTCCGCCTCCCCCTGGCGAATGGCCAGGGCCAGATCATCCTCGCTGAGTGAAGGATGCTCGGCCCAGGTCAGCTGACTGCCCTCGATACGATGGCGGGCAAGCAGGCTCTGCAACAGATGACTGACACCGGCATTCGGCTGTCGATGGGCCAGGCGAAGACCGGGCCGCGCGATATCCTCCAGTTGTGTCAGTTTGTGGGGATTGCCCGGCGCCAGGAGCAGGCCCTGCTGTCGCTTGGCCCAACGAATCAGCACCAGGTCTCGCATCCCGGTCAAACCCAGGGTTGCCGGATCGTTATAACGCTCGCTCTCGGCGTGCCAGATATGCATACCCGCGAGCATGGCCCGACCATCGACCAGTCGCTGCACCCCATCACCGCTTCCCTGGCACAACATGGCCAGCTCTGCGTTGCTCTCCTTTACCGCCCATTCGAGCAGCGGGTCCTGACTGCCCACCAGCACCGGCGGGGTTGGCGCACTGATCGCGTCGTCCCCTTCCAGGTGGTTCATCAGCCACAAATCAATACGCTGGCGTGGGAACAATAGCTTTCCGGTAATTCGCACACAGGGAATGACACCCTGGCTGACCAGATCGTAGACCTTGCGTTCTTTCAGGCGCAGATACTCGGCGGCCTCGGCCGTAGTGAGATAGGCGGGAAGGGACATCGGTTTCTCCGGCGGATCGGGCAAAAGCACCAGACTGTTTTTGGCTGCATATTTTTCAGCAGGCTGTGCAAAGCGTAGTTAAAAACGCCACGATACTCAACAATAAGGAGACGCTGCTGTGGAAGATAATGCGTTTTACGTAGCGCTGTCGCTACTGGTGAATCTCGACGCCTCGCTGTACCAGATCGTGGTGCTTTCGCTGCAGGTTTCGCTTCTGGCAGTCCTGATAGCGGCAACGCTGGGTTTTCCGCTCGGTGCGGCAGTCGCGTTATGGCAGTTCCCCGGGCGCGGCGGGGTAATTGTGGCGTTGAACGCGCTCATGGGATTACCTCCGGTTGTGGCCGGGCTTGGCGTTTACCTGCTGCTGTCGCGGGCCGGGCCTCTCGGGGAGCTGGGGCTTCTGTTCACGCCCGGCGCCATGGTGATTGCGCAGGTGATTCTGGTATTGCCCATTCTCGCTGCGCTTTCCCGGCAAAAAGTGGAGGAGTTGCTTGGTGAATACCGGGAACAGTTTGTCTCTCTGGGCATGTCCAGGGCGCGCATGATGCCCACCCTGCTGTGGGATGCCCGCTTCGCCCTGCTGACCGTTCTGCTCGCAGGGTTCGGGCGGGCCAGCGCCGAAGTAGGCGCCGTGATGATGGTTGGCGGCAACATTGATGGTGTAACGCGGGTCATGACCACAGCCATCGTGCTGGAAACAAGCAAGGGCGCCCTGCCCCTGGCGTTGGGTCTGGGCATCGTGCTCCTGACCCTGGTTATGGCCATCAACGCAACGGCCTACATTCTGAGTGAAATGGCAAAAAGGCGCATGGGATGACTTCGTTGAACGTGCCTCTCAACAATTCGATCGAGCTCAGCGCACCCCCTTCGCTGCGTTTTGAAAACGTTGAGTTCAACCCTTTCGGGCACCGGCTCTTTGGTCCCTGCTCGTTCACGCTCGATGGCCCCGGCCCCACGCTGGTAATGGGCCCCAATGGCGCCGGCAAGAGCCTCATGCTGCGACTGGCGCACGGACTGCTCACACCGACGGAGGGCGCCGTGAGCTGGTCAGGCGCCAGCGCGCCCCGCCAGGCCATGGTTTTCCAGACGCCGATCCTTTTGCGCCGTTCGGCGCTGGCCAACCTCAGGCACGCACTGGCAGTCAACAACGTGCCACGCAGGCTGCGAACAGAACTGGCACTCGAAGCCCTGGCGCGGTTCGGTCTGTCCTCCTGCGCCGACACGCCCGCCCGGGTGCTGTCCGGTGGTGAAAAACAACGACTGGCACTGGCACGAGCCTGGTCGCTTTCACCGGCAGTGCTGTTTCTGGATGAACCCACCTCCGCACTGGATCCGGCTGCGATCAAGGCCGTGGAAGCCGCCGTGCAGGAATTTCACAAGCAGGGTACCCGCGTTGTAATGACCACGCACGATCTCCACCAGGCACGTCGACTGGCCGGCGACGTCCTGTTCCTTTCTGAAGGCAAAGTACAGGAGCACACATCCGCAGATATCTTTTTCCGAGCCCCTGTCTCGCGCCACGCACAAGCCTACCTCAACGGCGAGCTCGTAGCCTGATCCACCAATAAGAAACCGCATCGGACTACCGATTTCTTGATGAATGAATACCAAAAGGAGATAACAAGATGAAAAAGACACTTAACCTGGTTCTTGCAGCCGTCACTACCGTGGGCCTGGCCTTCAGCGCCCATGCCGAAGATTACATAACGCTGGCCTCGACAACCTCAACCGAGAACTCGGGCCTGTTTGATTCGATACTGCCAAAGTTCGAGGACACCACTGGCATCGAAGTGCGCGTTGTCGCCGTTGGTACCGGCCAGGCCTTCGAAATCGCCCGCCGTGGTGATGCCGACAGCCTTCTGGTACACGACACCGCCGGCGAGAAACGTTTTGTGGAGAACGGCTACGCCACAGAGCGGGCCGACGTGATGTACAACGACTTTGTATTAATTGGCCCTGCCGATGATCCGGCCAACATCAGCGAAGCGAAAACCGCCGCTGAAGCGCTGTCTGCCATTGCCGAAACAGAGGCACCGTTTGCCTCTCGTGGTGACGACAGTGGCACCAACCGTGCAGAACTTCGCCTGTGGGAAAGTGCCGGTGTTGAACCGGGCGGCAGCTGGTATCGCGAACTGGGCAGCGGCATGGGCCCGACCCTGAACACTGCCGCCGCCATGGATGCCTATGTGATGTCAGACCGCGCAACCTGGGTCGCGTTTGAAAACCGCCAGAACCTGAAGCTGCTCTTCGAAGGTGACAAAGTGCTGTTCAACCAGTACGGCAGCCTGCTGCTTTCTGAAGAGAAGCACCCGCACCTCAAGCATGAGATGGCCGCAAAATGGCATAACTGGCTGCTGTCCGACGACGGACAGAAGGCAATTGCCGACTTCAAAGTAGACGGGCAGCAACTGTTCTTCCCGAACGCCCAGTAGGACAAATCGGGCAAAGTTCTAAGGCCCCTGGCCTGACCCGGTTTTACCCAAAGCAAAAGCCCCGGCATGGCCGGGGCTTTTTATTGGCTGAAAGCAGCTGTTTTTCCCGAATGCCAAATAAGCTAATCTCTGCCAATCTCCGTACAACTTCCATTCTGCGGCATTCATGAAACGGCTATAACAAAAATGACGATTGATCCCATACTTCCCGATCCCACGGATCCCCGGCTTTCCCGGCCGGTAGAAGGTGTTGACGAAAACGGCGAGGCCAAATCGATCAGCGTGATCGAAGAGCGCCCACTGACCATCTATCTGAACAGCCAGGAGATCGTCACGGCGATGACCATTGGCGATCACCCCGAGTACCTGGCCCTCGGCTTCCTGCTCAACCAGGGCATGCTGAAAGAGACCGATGAGGTCACCGGGATCGATTTTGATGAAGAACTCGAGGTTGCCGTGGTTCGAACCTCCAGCGTTACTGATGTCGAGGACAAGCTGGAAAAGAAAACCCGTACCTCCGGATGCGCGGTGGGCACGGTCTTTGGCGACATGATGGCCGGACTGAAAGGGCTATCTTTGCCAGACACCCCGGTACACACCAGCACCTTTTACGACCTTTCCTACCAGATCAACCACACACCCAGCCTGTACATGGAGACCGGCGCCATCCACGGCACCGCGCTTTGCCAGGGCCAGAAAATCCTGGCCTATATGGAGGATGTCGGGCGCCACAATGCCGTGGACAAGATTGCTGGCTGGATGCACCTGAACAATATTTCTGCGGCCGATAAAGTGCTGTACACCACCGGGCGACTCACCTCGGAAATGGTGATCAAGACATCGCTCATGGGCATTCCCACTCTTATCAGCCGCTCCGGCTTCACCGCCTGGGGCGTCGATATTGCCCGGCAAGTCGGGCTGACCCTGATCGGGCGGATGCGAGGCAAGAAATTCACCTGCCTGAGCGGCCAACACCGCCTGGTGTTCGATCAGGACCTCTCGCAGGTTCCCGATGAAGACAAAAAGCTGCGTCGAAAAGGGGCTCGGCATGATTGACGGAGGCACGGCGTGACCGATTGCGCAGTCATCCTGGCCGGCGGCCAGGCAAACCGGATGGGCGGCGGCGACAAAGGCCGGCTTATGCTTGGCGACCAGTCATTGATCCAGCGGGTTATTGAGCGAATCACGCCGCAGGTTGACGCGGTGGTACTGAATGCCAACGGCGATATACATCGGTTTGACGATCTGGGTTTGCCAGTGGTCGCAGACTCCATCGAGGGCTTTCCCGGCCCGCTGGCCGGTGTACTGGCCGGCATGGACTGGGCGGCCGAGCAGGGCCATGACTGGCTGATCAGCGTTGCCGCGGACACGCCCTCCTTTCCCCGGGACCTGGCCGAAAGACTGGCCGGATATGATACCCCGGTGGTACTGGCAGCCACGCCGGACGCCGAGCGGGGCCGACTGCCACAGCCAACCTTTGGTCGCTGGCAGGTATCCTTGCGCCACAACCTTCGGGCGGCCCTGAACGATGGGGTTCGCAAGATCCGCCAGTGGACTCAGGCCCAGGGCGAAACCCTGGTGGTGTTCAACGAGGGCGACTTTTTCAACATCAATACGCCGGAAGATCTGGCCTGGGCGGAGCAGAACCTGAAGTGAACGTCATCGGCATTGTAGGTTGGAAAAACTCCGGAAAGACCACCCTGGCCTCGGCCCTGATTCGTGAGCTGTCCAGTCGGGGGTTAACGGTGAATTCGATCAAGCATGCCCACCACATGGTGGATGTGGATCAGCCCGGAACAGACAGCTACAAGCACCGGGACGCCGGTGCCCGTGAGGTCATACTGGCCGGTGGTCAGCGCTTCGCGATCATGCACGAACTCCGGGGGGCAACAGAGCCAACGCTGGACGAATTACTGTCCCGGCTGGGCCCCTGCGACTGGGTGGTGGTGGAGGGTTTCAAGACCCACTCCCACGCCAAGATCGAGGTGCACCGGCGGGAGGGTTCGCGGTCACCGCTGTTCACCGAGGATCCGAGCATTGTTGCCGTGGCGTCGGACTACGCTGCCGAGTTCTCGGGACCCGTGTTCGACATCAACGATATCCCCGCCATCGCTGATTTTATTCTCAACCGTCAGCCAGCCTGAACAGCCCAACCAGGAGCCGAAGATCCATGAAACCGCTTCGCAACGACTGCTTTGCCCTACCCCCCGGCGTCAACTGGACCCCGGTTGAAGAGGCCCTTGAGCGTTTGCGTTCACGGTTACATCCTGTGGTGGAGATTGAGCGCGCCGTTCCCCTCTCCCAGGTAAACGGCCGCATCCTGGCAAACGATGTCCATGCGCCCCGGGCTCATCCCCCAAGCAACAATTCCGCCGTCGACGGCTATGCCCTGGCCGGACCGGTGACGGACGTGCCCTGCACCCTACCCCTGGTCGAAGGTCGCAGTGCCGCCGGTGAGCCATACACAGGCCAGGTGCCCGAAGGCCACGCAATCCGGATTCTGACCGGAGCGGTCATTCCAGCCGGCACAGATACCGTGGTTCTGGAAGAAGACTGCGATGTCGCGGATGGCCATCTGCACCTGAACGGCACGCTAAAAGCAGGCGCCAATGCCCGCAAAGCCGGAGAAGACATAAAGGCAAAGGACAAGATCCTCACAACCGGAACCCGCCTGAGCCCGACCCAGATTTCGGTACTAGCCAGCGTGGGCGTGGAATCCGTCGACATCTATCAACGACTGCGAGTTGGTGTGCTGTCCACTGGTGATGAAGTGAAACCGGTCGGGGCAACTGTTACCGACTGGCAGATTTACGACGCCAACCGCCCTATGCTCAGCGCCCTGGTTTCGCAACTGGGCTACGAGCTCGTGGATCTAGGCCATGCGCTGGACCGGGCCGAAGAGGTGAAAGCAGCGCTTGAGCGCGGCGCGGAACACTGCGACCTGATCCTGACCAGCGGTGGCGTGTCTGCCGGCGACGAAGACCACGTGTCAAAAACACTGAAAGCCCATGGCGACATCAGCAACTGGCGCATCGCCATCAAACCCGGCCGGCCTCTGGCGCTCGCCATGTTCCAGGGCACGCCGGTCGTTGGGCTGCCGGGTAATCCGGTGGCCGCCTGGGTCTGTGCCCTGCGGTTTGGTGCTCCGGCCATGGCGTTGTTGGCAGGCGCGGAATGGTTTGAGCCACAGGCCTATGTGATGCCGGCCAATTTTTCCAAGAACAAAAAACCCGGGCGCAGCGAGATGCTGCGGGCACGGGTTCGGGATGGGCAGGTTGAGGTGTTCGGTTCGGAAGGCTCCGGCCGGGTGACCGGCCTGGCCTGGTCCGACGGACTGGTGGAACTGGATGAAAGCGCCCAGCAGATAGAGCCGGGCACCCCCGTGCGGTTTATTCCCTACGGCAGCTTCGGGCTGTAATCAGTCAACGCTGCCGTGCACCGCAAAGGCCTCCAGTGAAGCATCCTGCGGCCCCCGGGAACGGTAGGTTTCCTCGACACCCAGCTCGGTCAGCGTGCGGCTGACCATCAGCAAGGTGTTGTCCTCGAAGTCTTCACACATGTTGCGCATCTGATCGATTTCTGCACAGGCCACCGGATAGGCAGCATCAATACTCGGCGCGCCATAATGGTCAACAAATGTCTGGGCGAGGGTTCGTCGCACCTGCTCCAGTTCCGGCTCGGTGATATTGCATACACCCACGAAACTGGCGCGGCCGCCAGACTCAATGCTGTACCAGCCATTAGTGAACGCCTGGCGGGCTTTCCCTTTCAGGTCTGCTTCGGTCCAGTTGGAAAACTCGAAGCCACCGGAGATCGCCCATTCGCCGCTGGGCGCAGGCTTTTCAAATACGTTCTCGTCCGATATATCCAATTGCAGGGTTCGGGCCAGCTTCATACGTGCTCCGCGAATTCAATCAAGCTCAATGTCTCGGTCATCACATCCTGACGCAACAGCATCCGGCCTTTCTCATCCAGGCCAACAAAAAGTCCGGGCCGGGGCCGTTCGATTGTCTTGCCCAACGTGTCACAGCGGGGCCGCCATTCGTTGTGCACCCGCTCGAAGCCACTGTCCATAAAGTAGGTCAGCCACAACAGCGTGTGTTTGGACCAGCTTTCCAACAGGGCCATGGGCGTGATTTCAACGCAGCCTTCTTCGTACAGACAGGTTTCGTTCGGATTTTCTCCCGGCTCGTCGGTCATCGGGATAAAGGGCACCTCAACGCCAATGACCAACCAGTTAGGATGCGCTTTCGGATCAGACACGTCCGCAGCAAACCGGACGCTTCCGCAGACAGCTCCGTTGACCTTGATGCGGTCGGGCCATACAAAGTGTACGGGGACTTCGGGCGGGGCCAGAGCACCCAGACTCTCGGCCAGACCTATCTGGGCGACATAGACCGCCTGAATGGCCTCTTCCAGGGGTGTTTCCGGCGCCAGCACCAGGGCCGCACGCAGGCTGTCGCCTTGCTCGGAGTAGAACACCGTGCCGGAGTCAACGCCCGCAATGGCCCGGCTCACGGCCTTGTCAAAAGGGTCGGTGTGCCTGGGTACCACCTCCCCGGTCAGTAACGGTGGGAACTGGGGTGTATCGATCATTGGATGGCCCGGGCGTAGACGTCAGAGGCAACAATTTCATCGGCGATGCGCTGGAACGCTTGCGCCTGGGGACTATCCGGCTTGGATACCACAATCGGCACTCCGCCATCCGATCCCACCCGGATATCGAGATCCAGCGGAATCTCTCCCAGGAACGGCGAACCGAGTTTCTCGGCTTCCGCCCGCGCGCCACCGTGTCCGAACGGATGGTGCTCTTTGCCGCAGCCATCGCAGATAAACGAGGCCATGTTTTCAATCAACCCGAACAGCGGCACATCCATCCGCTTGAACATATCAATACCCTTGCGGGCATCCATCAGGGCGATGTCCTGGGGCGTCGAGACGATAACCGCTCCTGCAACAAAGAACTTCTGGCTCAGGGTCATCTGGACATCGCCCGTGCCCGGCGGCAGATCCACCAGCAGCACATCCAGCCGTCCCCATTCCACCTGGTTCATCATCTGTTGCAAGGCGCCCATCAGCATCGGCCCGCGCCAGACGATGGCTTCGTCTTCCGGGGCCATCAGGCCCAGGGACATCAGCGTTACGCCGTGGTTTCTCAGCGGCAGGATGGTGCTTCCATCCGGGCTGGACGGCCGACCGGAAACCCCCAGCATGCGGGGCTGGCTCGGGCCGTAGACGTCGGCGTCCAGCAGGCCGACCTTGAGACCTTTCGAGGCCAGGGCAACCGCCAGGTTGGACGACACGGTGGATTTGCCAACGCCACCCTTGCCCGAGGCGATGGCGATGATCCGATCAACGCCCCTGGGGTTTTTGTCCTGAGGCTGGGGAGCGTCGGTTCCGATCAGGTTCGGTTTTTTTCCTACTTCGGTGTACTCAACCATGATGTGTCCTGTTGTTTTTAGCTGTCCAGATAATCATCACTGGTGCGGACCCTGGGGCGTTCACCGGCCGCCATGGGTGCGTTGTCACCATGGAACTGGGATTTGACCCGACAGTCGTCGCACATCTTGATCAGCTGCACGTTATCAGAGTTCTTGTACATCCAGTGCTGGTTTTCCAGTTTCTCGACGATCCGGTTAATGGTGCTGGCAACGCCGAACGGGGTTCCGCACTTGATGCATTCGAATGGCTCCTCACCGTGCAATGCCCGGGCACTCAGCGCCGCCTTGGACACATCCAGCTGGGGCTTCAGGGTGATGGCGGTCTCAGGGCAGGTACTCTCGCAGATACCACACTGGACACAGGCGTTTTCCGTGAACTGGACCTCGGGGCGATCCGGGTGGTCACCAAGGGCGCCCGTCGGGCAGAGTGATACACAGGCAAGGCAGAGCGTGCATTTATCGGAATCAATTTCGATCGCACCGTATGGCGCGCCTACAGGGAGCGGAATCGGCTCTTCGATCTTGTCCGACATCGCAGCCACTGTCACCCGTGTGATATCCCGGCGACCGCCAACCAGCAGAACCGGATCGCTCACTCGCCCGGCATTGTCACCCGCATCGCAGAGTTCGATGGCGGAAATGACCCGCACCCGGCTCGGCGAGTTGTGGGTGCCTTTGAGCATGGCCTGGGCCAGTTCCACTTCCGCAGTCACCGCCCGGCGATCCAGCTCATTGTCCGCAAGGATCAGAACCTCGGCGTAGCCGGCGCCGAACGCCGCCATGATTTCAGCGTGCCCAATCCGGTCGACATGCTCGAGCCCCATCGGGATCAGATCATCCGCGAGGCCATTATCGTAGCGGGCCAGGTTGGCAATGGCCTCTGTGCCAGCCTCCAGGGTATGGAACACCAGGCGTGGCGATTCGTGAGTATGCTCGCGATAGACCTTGGCCATCACTTCAACAGCCTTGGTGATCGCCTCGAATGGCGTCTCATTCATGGTCACCGCAGAGGTGGGACAAACGGCGGCGCAGGAGCCACAGCCGGCGCAAATGTCCGAATCGATCTGAATATGGTCGCCAAAGGAGAAAATGGCTTCCGTCGGGCATACATCCAGGCAACGGGTACAACCGGGCTTGTTGGCCCGGGAGTGCGCGCAGAGCGACTCTTCGAGCCTGAAGTACACGGTTTTTTCGAACTCACCCACCATTTCCCTGGCCGTCAGGGCAATGCGCTCCAGCTCGCCGGTCTTCTTCGGGTCGGCCCAGAAGTAACCGTTGCGCTTCTCGTGGCTGGGAAATGCCGGGGCACCGCCACGCAGATCGATGAACACGTCGCATTCGCTGCGGGCGGTGGGCTTGGCTGCCTCATAATCCAGCTCACCGCGACCGGCCGGATGCAGGGGTTGCAGGTGCGCAAATTCCAGCTTGAAATTGCCCAGTGCGCCGTAGGCGCCCGTCAACTGCCCTTTGGCCACGTCGTAGGCAGCAGATGGCAGCTGGATCGGGCCGGCATCATTAACAATGCAGGTCACGCCCAGTTCGTCCTGCACCAGTCCGGCCATCCTTATGGCCTGTTCGGTGGGACCCACAATGCAGCACACGCCGCTGGACTGGATGGTTTTTGCCGGCGCCATTGGTGCCGGCAGCTGGGCAGCGGCAACCAGGGCGGCCTGCTTGGCGTGCAACCGTTCGGGCTTCGCGTCGGGGGCACTCCAGCCGGCGCGATCCCGGATATCAATGGATTGGAGCGGCGCTGAGTGCTGGGTCTCGGCGTAAACGTCCTCCGCAAGGCGCTCGAAAAAAGCCGCCTGCTGGCCACAGGCAATAAGCACGTCACTGCTGGCGCCCAGGTGCTCGGCGGCAATACTCATTTCGTTGCCGCACAGTTGATCCACTGCGATGACCTGATCCGCGGCCGCGGCTTTGCGCAGGGCCTCTGAATCGAAGGTCTGTGATTTGTCGCAGCTACATAGTAATAGGGTCTTGGATGCCGTCATCAGGAGTTTGACTCTTTCGTTGTTTTTATACGTGTACGTTTCCGTATCGCTTTTCGAGCATGCCACAGGCATTATCTTTTGGACAATTGGATAATCGTTTGTGCCCTGCTATTTTTACGCTATTACAAAAAATGAGAAGCACCATGAGTAGTCGTACAGATCAATGGCAACGCGAATTGAAGGTCGGCGCCGTCGTTCGCCGGTCTCCGGGGGTCACTCGTTGGGCAAAGGTTATCTGGAAGCCTGTTGCCGTCATACCGGGGGCGCCTGAGGCGTTCTGGAAAGAAATGGTTCGCGAGGGCGACGTGGTCGATTACCACGCGGGCACGGCTACGATGGAGCTGTTCCGGGCCGATGTTGAAGGCTATCTGGTCTCCCTGAACATGGCTGCCCCTTCGGTCTGGATCATCCTGGACAAAGATGTAACGAGCCAGTCGCCGTCCGGGTGGGTTGTCAGCACCGTCACAGCCAGCGCCCATGAGGCTCTGGATGCCCTCGACAGTGGCGAAAGCATTGTCGAGGCGGTTCCTATTCCTGAATCCCTTGCAGCCTGGATAAAAGAGTTTATCGATATGCACTATATCGAGGAGCCGTTCAAAAAACGTCGTCGCGACGAAGTCCGCGTGGATGGCGTTGAGGACGCCAAGGGCGACCCGCGCATTCGCCAGGAAAGCGACGTTTACCGTGCCCCTGCGAACATCAAAAAGCCGAGAATTCAGTAATGGCCGAATCAAGACTCCAGCGTTGGGCTCGCAAGAAGGCCGAAGCCGCCAAGCGCCCGGAACCATCCCCTCCTCCGGTTATCGAGACTGAGCCAGCCCCGGAGGAGCAGGAACTGGCAATCAATGAAGCATTGCCGGAACACGAGCTGCTAGAGAAGTATGGCCTGCCTGACCCGGAAAACATTGAACTGGGTACGGACATCACCGGTTTCATGCGCAAGGAAATTCCGGAGTTCCTCCGCCGCAAGGCCCTGAGGGGACTCTGGAAATCCAACCCGGTACTGGCCGTTCTGGACGGCCTCAATGATTACGATGAGGACTACACACTGGCCTCGACGGCCGGACAGACGGCGAAAACTTTATACAAGGTTGGAGAGGGGCTCGTCGACAAAGCCAAAAAAGCCGCGGACGTCGTGGACGATCAGTCGGAAAAGCAGGCAGTCTCATCGTTGGCAGAGCCTGATTCCACAACCGCCGAGGAACCGGATTCTGAGGACAGTCCCGAACTGGAAGATATGGCAACGCCGACGGAACTTCCCGAGCAGCAGCTTGCCCAAGAAGAGGCGACCTACTCGGAAGAGGAGCCGGAACCACGATTCCGTCCTCGTATGCGTTTTGACTATTAGCAGAATACGTTTCAGCTATTAGCAAATTAAAGGTCGGTCAGGCCAATATTCTGGATTGTGTACTAGAATAGCGTGACAGGCCGCACATAATAATTAGAAGGAACAGGAATTGAGTAACACTGCGGAAATCCAGTGCCCGCGTTCGATCTCTGAAGAAGATCGTGCCAGGGCCCAGATCTATCAGCTGCTTGGCGTCCTGCTTGTAGACCCGCCCTCCAGTGAATTGCTGAAGGGGCTGGCTTCATTACAAGGCGACGAGACGCCCCTCGGTTCGGCCTGCAAAAACTTGGCAGCCCTCGCCGAACGCACCAACCCATATGACGCCGAGAGAGAGTTCAACAATCTGTTTGTCGGACTCGGTCGCGGAGAACTGCTCCCCTATGCCAGCTACTACCTCACTGGCTTCCTGAATGAGAAGCCCCTGGCGGAGCTGCGTACGGATCTCATGACCCGCGGTATCAAATCCCGCAGCGACGTAAAGGAGCCGGAAGATCACATCGGCACCCTCTGCGAAATCATGGCGGGCATCATCACCGGGGAATTTCCATGCGACAGCGGACTGCCGTCGCAAAAAGCATTTTTTGATGCCCACCTGGCAAAGTGGGCAGCCTTGTTTTTTACCGACTTGGAAGAAGCGCAAAGCGCCATTTTTTACGCACCAGTGGGTTCGCTCGGTCGAGCCTTCATGGCGGTAGAAGCCGACGCCTTTGCAATTCAGTAACCGGGATCTCAAGGTCCCATAAACCCAGGGGGAGGTGTCCAATGGACAACCCGAAGCGTGAAAACAGCCGTCGCCGTTTCCTGCAAATGGCCGCTGCTGCAGCACCGGCTGCGGTGGCAATGACGGTTGCACCGAACGCCGCAGCGGAGGTCGTCAGACAAGACGCGCCGAAAAGCCGCGGTTTACGTGATACCGAACACACACGTAAGTATTTCGAATCGGCTCGCTTTTAACGGGGATTTGAGTTGATCGAGGTTGCGAAAGGCCCTTGAGAGATTCAGCTTTCCGAAAAAACGAGAATAATAAAGAGAGAGGTAAACGACATGTTAAGGAAGAAGACCAACGGGGTAGCGAAAGGCTCCCGTGCAGGCTCTTTGCTTTCTTCTCTCGCTGCCAAGACTCTGGACCGTCGTCAGTTCCTGACAACGTCTGGCGTGGCAGTGGGTGGTCTGGCCGCACTGTCGCTGTCATCGGGACGGGTTGAAGCTGCGGCCCCAACGACCGGGGGTGGCGAAGTCGTCGTCAAAAAATCCGTTTGTACGCACTGTTCGGTAGGCTGCACGGTCGAGGCTGAAGTGCAGAATGGAACATGGATCGGGCAGGAACCAGGCTGGGACAGCCCCTTCAATCTGGGTGCTCACTGCGCCAAAGGCGCTTCCGTACGGGAGCATGCCCACGGCGAGCGTCGTCTCAAGTCGCCCATGAAAATGGTCAACGGCCAGTGGCAGAAGATTTCCTGGGATACCGCCATCAACGAAATCGGCGACAAGATGCTCGAAATTCGTGAGCAAAGCGGTCCCGATTCGGTCTACTGGCTGGGCAGCGCAAAGTTCAACAACGAGCAGGCCTACCTGTTCCGTAAGTTTGCGGCCTACTGGGGCACCAACAACGTGGACCACCAGGCTCGTATCTGCCACTCCACCACCGTCGCCGGCGTAGCCAATACCTGGGGCTACGGCGCAATGACCAATTCCTACAACGACATCCACAACTCCAAAGCCATCTTCATCATCGGGGGTAACCCTGCCGAAGCGCACCCGGTCTCGCTGTTACATGTGCTTAAGGCGAAGGAAGAGAATAACGCACCTCTCATCGTCTGCGATCCGCGTTTCACACGCACTGCCGCGCACGCCGATGAGTTCGTCCGTTTTCGTCCGGGCTCCGACGTTGCGCTGGTCTGGGGCATACTTTGGCACATTTTCGAAAACGGTTGGGAAGACAAAGAGTTCATCCGCACCCGGGTGTGGGGCATGGATGAGATTCGTGAGGAAGTAAAACGCTGGAATCCGGAAGAAGTCGAGCGTGTAACCGGCGCTCCGGGCGCTCAACTCGAGCGTGTGGCCCGCACTCTGGTCAACAACCGCCCGGGTACCGTTATTTGGTGCATGGGTGGTACCCAGCACACCAATGGTAACAACAACACCCGGGCCTACTGCATTCTCCAACTGGCACTGGGCAACATGGGCGTTGCTGGCGGTGGCACCAACATCTTCCGGGGGCACGACAACGTTCAGGGTGCTACCGACTTGGGCGTGCTCGCCGACACTCTGCCCGGCTATTATGGTCTGTCCGCTGGCGCCTGGGCCCACTGGTCAAGAGTCTGGGAAGAGGATCTGGACTACCTGAAAGGCCGCTTTGCCGTGTGGGACAAGAACGGCAAATCCAAAGCCATGATGAACGAGAAAGGCATTCCGGTATCCCGATGGATTGACGGTGTCCTGGAAGCCAAAGAAAACCTGGAGCAGCCAGACAACACCCGGGCCATGGTGCTGTGGGGCCACGCGCCCAACTCCCAGACCCGTATGACGGAAATGAAGGAAGCGATGGAAAAGCTCGACCTGTTGGTTGTAGTGGATCCCTTCCCGACCGTTTCTGCCGTACTCCACGATCGCAAAGAGGGTGCCTACCTGCTGCCCACGACCACCCAGTTCGAAACCTACGGCTCGGTAACCGCGTCGAACCGTTCTCTGCAGTGGCGAGAAAAAGTAGTAGAGCCGCTGTTCGACTCCAAGGTCGATCATGAAATCATGAAGCTGTTTGCGGACAAGTTCGGCTTCACCGATCGCATGTTCCGCAACATTGCCATTGATGGAGACGAACCGTCGATTGAGGACATCACCCGCGAGTTCAACCGTGGCATGTGGACCATTGGCTACACCGGCCAGTCCCCTGAGCGCCTCAAGAAGCACATGAAATATCAGCACCACTTCGACAAGACTACGCTGCGTGCAGTCGGTGGACCTTGTGATGGTGATTTCTACGGCTTACCGTGGCCTTCATGGGGCACACCGGAGATGAACCATCCGGGCACTGCCAACCTGTACGACATGTCGTTGCCGGTTTCCGAAGGCGGCCTGACGTTCCGGGCCCGCTTCGGAGTCGAGCGTGATGGCGAAAGCCTGTTGGCAGATGGCGTCTACTCGAAGAACTCCGAGATCAAGGACGGCTACCCGGAATTCACCATGCAGATGCTAATGGATCTGGGCTGGGATGGCGATCTGACGGCTGAGGAGCGGGCCAGTATTGAAGCCGTGGCCGGCCCGGAAACCAACTGGAAGACAGACCTGTCTGGCGGCATTCAACGTGTGGCAATCAAGCACGAGTGCGCACCTTTCGGTAATGCCAAGGCCCGCACCGTGGTCTGGAACTTCCCGGATCCGATACCGCTGCATCGCGAACCGCTATATACCAACCGTCGTGATTTGGTTAAGGATTACCCGACATACGAAGACAAGACTTTCTGGCGGGTGCCTACCCTGTACGAGTCCATTCAGAAGAACGACTTCAGCAAGGAGTTCCCGATCATCCTTACCTCCGGCCGTCTGGTCGAATATGAGGGTGGTGGTGATGAGACTCGCTCAAACCCCTGGCTGGCTGAATTGCAACAGGAAATGTTCATCGAGGTTAACCCACGCGATGCCAACAACCTGAACATCCGTGACGGCAATGATGTCTGGGTTTCCGGCCCCGAAGGCGCGCGGATCAAGGTCAAGGCCATGGTGACCGAACGTGTCGGAGAGGGGGTGGCCTTCATGCCATTCCACTTTGGCGGGCACTATCAAGGCAAGGACCTGAGGGACAAGTATCCCAAGGGCGCAGACCCCATCGTTCTGGGCGAATCCACCAACACGGTTCAAACATACGGGTATGACTCGGTCACGCAGATGCAAGAGACCAAAGCCACCCTGTGTTCGATTATGCCGGCATAACAAGAGGTGTAAATCATGGCACTTGAGGGAAAAGCACGCGCAAAATTCCTGGTCGATGCCGAACGCTGCATCGAATGTAATGCTTGCGTAACGGCCTGTAAGAATGAGAATGAAGTCCCCTGGGGTATCAACCGCCGGCGCGTGGTGACCATCGGAGATGGTAAGCCTGGCGAACGCTCGATCTCGGTAGCTTGCATGCACTGTTCAGACGCGCCTTGTATGGCCGTTTGCCCTGTGGATGTCTTCTACCAGACCGAAGACGGTATCGTGTTGCACTCCAAGGATCTGTGTATTGGTTGTGGGTATTGTTTTTATGCCTGCCCCTTCGGTGCGCCTCAGTTCCCCCAGGCGGGCAACTTTGGCAGCCGGGGCAAGATGGACAAATGCACGTTCTGTGCAGGCGGCCCTGAAGAAGACAATTCAACAGCTGAGTTCACCAAGTACGGCCGCAACCGCATTGCCGAGGGCAAGCTGCCAATCTGTGCCGAAATGTGCTCGACCAAAGCGCTGCTGGCCGGTGATGGCAGCGAGGTGGCAGACATCTATCGCCAGCGTGTGGTGAGCCGTGGTTTCGGTTCCGGCGCCTGGGGATGGGGCACGGCCTATGGGAAGAAGGTCCCTTAAGCCCGCCATGAGTTTCGGGGCCCCCCGGGCCCCGCAAAACTCATGGCGGCAACGAACTCTTCTTCTTGATTCTTTTGGGGTGCTCGCATGAAGCGTAAGTTGTTAGGTGCTGTCGTCCTTGCACTGGCGACACTGGTGTTTAATCCTGTCTGGGCGCAAGAGGCCCCCGCGGTTGATCGCACGTCTACCGGGGGTGCTCAAACCCTGGAAGACATCCTGGCTCGTCAAAAACAGTTGGAAATTGACGAGTCTTTT
Source organism: Marinobacter sp. CP1 (assembly GCF_001266795.1). Classification (NCBI taxonomy): domain Bacteria; kingdom Pseudomonadati; phylum Pseudomonadota; class Gammaproteobacteria; order Pseudomonadales; family Marinobacteraceae; genus Marinobacter; species Marinobacter sp. CP1. The sequence goes on along the minus strand of NZ_CP011929.1, from coordinate 2,415,914 downwards.
CGCTCGGAAAACCTGGGTAATCCTGCCAATGCGGCACCGATCAGTGGTCGACTCGGCACCCTGGGAGGGCGCTCGGATTCCGACATCTATCGTGCCATTCGATACAACAAGATTGACCCCAGTACCCAGGCCCGGGGGCCTGCCGCTGACGTCCTGATCCAGGACGGAGGCATACCCTGGTACAAGTTACGAGAGGGGCCGGTCATCACTTACGGTGGCAGTGCAATCCTGGCTATCATTGCGCTACTGGCAGTGTTCTATTTTGTGCGCGGAAGAATCAAAATCAAAGGCGGCCCTGCGGGCACCACGGTTGAACGATTCAAAGCCATCGAACGATTTGGTCACTGGCTGTTGGCGGGCTCGTTTGTCGCATTAGCTATAACGGGGTTAATCACCTTGATGGGTCGCAGTTTCCTCATGCCAGTTATGGGGCCCGAGGCCTTTGCCACTCTGGCTGCCGGCTCCAAATGGCTTCACAACAACATTGCGTGGGCCTTTATGTTGGGGCTGGTGATGACCTTCTTCATGTGGGTGGCGCACAACATCCCCAACAAGCTCGATTGGCAGTGGCTCAAAGTGGGCGGCGGCATCTTCACCAACGCCCATCCGTCAGCGAGGAAGTTCAACGCCGGTCAGAAAATTGTTTTCTGGACCGTGATGTTGCTGGGTTTTTCAGTCTCGTTGTCGGGCCTGTCATTGTTGTTTCCGTTTGAAATTCCAATGTTTGCCAAGACGTTTGGCGTCGTGAACACTGTTTTGGGAACGGATTTGCCGACAGTGCTGACGCCGCACGAAGAGATGCAGTATGCCAACATCTGGCACTCTATCGTGGCGTTCGTGATGATGCTGGCCATCATTGCCCACATCTACATCGGCTCGGTCGGCATGGAAGGTGCCTTCGACGCTATGGGTAACGGCCAGGTTGATCTCGAATGGGCTCGTCAACACCACGACCTGTGGGTCGCTGAGGTTGAAGCCAAACAAGGCAAAGGAGGTTCGTCGTGAAGGTAATGATTTCGGCTTTTATCGCGGCCCTGCTCATTGCCACGGCTGCACCAATGGTGCTGAACCAATTTGGCTGGTCGTCGGCGGAACAAACCAGCGCAGAGAGCGTTCGCCTTGACTGATCAGTCCGAGGTATACCAGATCGACGCCGTCGGTCTGGTATGTCCTCTCCCCATCCTGCGCTTCAAAAAACGGACCAAAGACCTGCCCGGCGGAACACTGGTCGATTTCCTGGCAGATGACCCCACCGGCCGAAAGGACCTTCAGGCCCTCTGTGATATCACCGGCCACCGGATTGAATGGACCAGAGAAGAAGAAGCTGGCGTCACTCGTTACCGCATTTCCCTGGCATAAAACGGCATCGAAATCGTCAATCTTTTCCTACACTTCACCACGCCCTCTTGGAAAATCAGGCGCCAACCCCCTATCTTAAATTAGGACTCCTAATAATTGGAATTCCGATGAGTTCAGACCCACTGTGGGAAATGATGATGCCTGAAAATGTCGAGGGACTGGCCCGGTCGATTCCTGGTGCTGCGGAAACCATGACCTTCTGGAGGCACGAGTGGCGGATCAAGTCAGCATCCGGTGTTGTGAAATGACTGAGTGGTACCGGCACTCCCAAACAGCGTGAAAACGGAGACATATGCTGGAATAGCGTGATCATTGATGTAACACGGGAACGTCAGATCCATAGCAAGCAAACCACCGTAAGCCTACCCTCATTTCTATTTAATACAGACTAAAAGGCCAAACAATGAGCGACAACAGTCGACCGGTAATTCTGACTGCCCGGCAAATAAGATTCCTGCAGGACCTGATCCTCGAAAAGCAGTACCAGCTTGCCGCTCAGCAGTCAGAGAATCAGCAGAGCACTGATTACAGTCAACTCAGCGAGCAGATGAGCCACACAACAGATCTGCTGATGCAGCTGACCGACGCATTGCCGGAAGATTGCGCAATTCCCCTCCAGGAAACTCCGGAAATCCCGGCGAGCACCTGCCCCTAGTGACCACCTCGTGGATGCTTGCGGGCTTCCAGGTTACCCAGCGACATTTTCACGTCTCGATCCGAAAGTTCTGGAAGATCGTCAAAATTCGAAACTCGCGGAAATTTCGAATCGATCACAGTCGCCAGCGTATCGTCGATGCACAGGGTGTCTGCCACGGCCTGATGACAACCGGGCATCAGGATTGCCCTGATCTCGCCGATTTCTCTTGTTCCCGTCTCAACGTCTCCGGAGCGACTGGCGCTGATCACGGTGAGCTTTTCGGCCCAATCCACAGCGCGGCCATCAACAGGTTTCGCCTCAATCCGCTCACAGGCTGTCAGGGTTGCTTCAAGCAACGTTCGGAAGTTAGCTGATTCAGCCAGCCGCTCGGCCTTTTCGCGAGCACTGCGATCTTCGTCAGGCACCAATAGTATGTAGGGCGTATTATCAACAAAGACACCCCAGTAGTCGGCCGCAATGGCTTCGGGTTTCGGGTAATAAACCCCAGCGGTCAGGGTCGAATGCTTTTTCCTTCTAGCCAGGAAGGCGCCTTTTTTTTCACAATCCAATTCTTTGCCTCGGTCTTTTCCGGTTTTCACTTCTTGCACGGGTCGTCCAGCAATGGCCATTGAACGATAGGCTCGAGCCCCATCGGTGGATCATTTCGTGGACGCAGAAATATGGTGATTGCAAGAAGGTTTTACAAATCCGCAGCCAGGCCTGTGCCTGCCGAGCGACATTTCCGCTCTTTTGGCAGCACATATGCGTCGTAATCTCTGGAATGATTCACGAATGACGCAATAATGATTAAGGAAGCATCGATCCCGGCCGATATAAAAAAAGATCGCAGTAATTTGCGTGCTCCAATAGTCCGTAAAGCTTATAGATTCTGGGGAATCAGCATGTCTATCAGACAACTGTTCATCGTCTCGATTGCCGCTGTTCTGCTGGTCATCGCAATACTCGCAAGCGTTGTGATCGCTTTAAACACGCAGAAAACGATCACGGCAGATGTCGCTGAAAGGCAGAGTGATCTTGTCGAGGAGATCACCGGAATGCTCTCCATCACCGACGAGCTCATGTCAAAACGGGTGAAGAATTCGCTGAATCTGCTCATTGAACGCGGCCAGCAACTCGGAGCCGCCAGGATCCAGGGAACCGAACCGGTCGCAGGCAAACCCGTTCCGGCACTGTTTCTCGGCGACACCATGATCAACAACAACTTTGACCTGGTGGATGGCATAACCGGGATCATGGACGGCACAGCCACTCTATTCGTCAGGGATGGACAGGACTTTGTCAGGGTTTCCACAAACGTAAAGAAAGACGATGGATCCCGTGCCATCGGCACCAAACTGAATATGGCGGGCGCGGCCGGGCAGGCCATTAGCCGGGGCGAAGCCTACTTCGGACAGGTCGATATTCTCGGCAATCCCTACCTCACCGCTTACAGCCCTATCCGTAACGCCTCAAACCAGATTATCGGCATCTGGTATGTGGGCTATTCAGCGGACCTTGAAGAACTTGAAGCGGCCATCACCTCATCCAGCCTGCTGGAAAGAGGATTTCTCGCCCTGGTGGACGACAAGAATCGACTGCGCATGCACTCCAGCTCCATTGAGTCCGATCCACTGCAAAACCTGCTGGAATCTGAGCCGGAAGACTGGAACCTTGCACGTACTGCGTTCGATGCCTGGGGGTACCAGATTATCACCGGCTACTCGGAAGACGAAGTGGCAGCCATGGTTCGCAATCAGACCATCAAGACGGTCATGGCAATTCTGATCGGCGGACTGGTGCTGATCGGCTGCCTGAGTGCCCTGGCACAACTGGTTGTGGCTCGACCTCTCCAAAAAATGATCGATGCCATCAACGACATTGCCAGCGGCGAAGGCGACCTGACGGTGAGGTTCAATGCAACCGGCAAGAGCGAATTGGACGTCATGGCCCAAGGCTTCGATCGCTTGCTAGACCGGTTACAAACTACAATTTCAGAAACCAAAAGATCCTCGGAAAGCCTGCTTGAGGCCTCGTCGAGTCTAAGGGGCATAGCATCAGACTCCGCCACCGTCGTCTCGCAACAAACCGAGGAGACCGAGCAGGTTGCAACCGCCATGAATGAGATGACAGCAACCGCTCAAACTGTTGCCGAAAGCGCCTCCAGGGCTGAAAACATTGCCAAAGAGGCGGATGGTCTGGCCGAAAGTGGCCAATCGCTCATTGCCAAAACCACGGCGAAAATACAGAGCCAGCTCGACAACAACCAGAGCTCAGTGCAAACCAGTGCTTCGCTGAGAGCTGCATCGGATAACATCGGCAATATTCTTTCCGTCATAGAAAACATTTCGGAACAGACTAATCTCCTGGCGCTTAATGCAGCGATTGAGGCAGCGCGAGCCGGAGAACACGGCAGAGGTTTTGCGGTGGTGTCAGACGAAGTCAGAAACCTGGCCCGTCGGACCCAGGAGTCCATCAAAGAGATCCAGGACCAGATCAATCACCTGCAGGAAGGCGTTGCCGGTGTTACCGACGTTATTGAGGTGGGCAGTCAGCTAGCAACTGAAACCAACGACATGATCCGCGAAACCGGCAACGCGATCGAGGCACTGCGCGAGGGCGTTCGAACCATTCGGGACACCAACATTGAAATGGCAAGCGCCGCCGAGCAGCAGAGCCAGGTTTCTGAGGACATCAACCAGCGCCTTGAGCACATTCGGCAAATGGCTGGTAGCAGCCAGGAGAACGCCGCATCAACCAATGAGGCGGCAGAAACGTTGAAGCAACTAGCGGAAAAACTGAAGTCTCAATTGGACTCTTACAGGACCTGACCCAGTTTCCATACCCGGCAATCATTCTTAAATAACGAACGAATCGATCGGATATATATATTTTTGTTCACAGCAAAAGCCTCGGATACTACGCGTATTAAATACTCCTGATTCCGAGGCCCTCGCATGTTCGATGTTCAGGCGATCGAATCCTTGTTCTCACTGCTGGTACCGCTGCTTTTCGGTGCCGGAGCAGTCGCGACCGGATTGGCAACCAACCAGAGCAACCTTCTCGCACGGTCATTGACCTTCAAGCTTGCCTTTGTATCGGCTTTGGCCGCCGCAATCGGAAGTTGGTGGTGGCCGGTCGATGGCGTCTGGTTCAGTCACGCGCCTCTGGCCTCAATCATGTTGCTGCTTATCACTTTGCTGGGAATGGTGCTGGGACGCTTCTCGGAGAGGTATCTTGCGGGGGATCCCGGCCAGCGCCGATTTATGATCTGGCTTCAGGTGATCCTCGCCAGCGTGGCCATGATCGCCATCACCAATCATTTGCTGGTGTTCCTCGTCAGCTGGATTGCCATCAGCGTAAGCCTGCACCAGTTGCTGATGTTCTTTCCTGATCGCCCGCGCGCCGCCCTGGCGGCGCACAAAAAGTTCATTTTTGCCCGAATTGCGGAGCTCTGCCTGGCACTGGCGTTCCTCCTGCTTTATGTCCAGTACGACACGCCCTTTATTGATCGGATTCTGGTCCAGGTATCCGGTGCAACAGAGGTGCCCGCCGGCGCCCAGATCGCTGCGGTTTTGATGGCTGTGGCTGCTTTGCTCAAATGCGCACAGATGCCTTTCCACGGTTGGCTGATTCAGGTGGTGGAATCACCCACGCCGGTTTCCGCCCTGCTTCACGCCGGCGTTGTAAACCTTGGCGGTTTCCTGATGATTCTGATGGCACCGCTTATTTCAGAAGTAAGCGCAGCCCAGTGGCTTTTGCTGGCCGTGGCAGGCCCCACGGCGGTGTTTGCCAGCCTTGTTATGATGACCCGTATTTCCATCAAGGTAAGGCTGGCCTGGTCAACCTGCTCCCAGATGGGCTGGATGCTGGTTGAGTGCGCTCTGGGGCTGTACGAGCTGGCGCTCCTGCATCTGGTTGCGCATTCCGCTTACAAGGCACACACCTTCCTGAACGCCGGCAATACCGTTGAGTTGTCGATGAAAAAACGCCTGGTTGCCGTCAATGAGCCCGGGCCAAAACAGTGGCTGGCCGCTGCCGCCCTGGCGGGCCTGTTCATGCTGCCGACTGTTTTCCTGTCCAATGAGGCCGGCACGGCGCACATGTTTTCATGGATTGTGCCAGGCATCGCCCTGACGATTCTGCTCTCAGAGTTCCTGTCAGCCGGCGGCGGCGTTCTCACCGTTGCCCGTGGCCTGGTTATTGGTGCTGCCTTCTGGGCACTGTACTGGCTACAGAAAACCTTCTTCGGTTTGCTGCTTGCGCCACCGGAAAGCCAGGCAAGCCTGCTGGAAGTGGTTTTTGTCGCTGCCCTTATCGCAATACTGGTACGCGGCTACTACCAGATTCGCTACCACCGTTTCTCACCCGCAGGCGCCAGGCTTTATCGGTTCCTGTTCGCCGCGGGCTACCTCGATGAGTGGTCCACCCGTCTGACCCTGAAAATATGGCCTGCCAAACTGCCTGATGTCGTTCGGCCGCGAGCCGTGGTCAGCGTCTCTTCAACCTCTGGTTCCAGGGAGTCCGCATAATGTTAGCGTCGAGCCTTAATCCCACCACCGAAGCAACCACCCATACACCAGATTGGCAGGCGGCCGTCACCGATGCCTGCGCGCGAATCGCGCCCTCCTGGCCATTGGATCAGATGATCGCCGTGAATCCGTTCTGGGAAATGCGGGACCTGCCATTCACCAGGGTCGCTTCACGCATGGCGGCACTCAATGGCACCTGCTGCCAGAATCAGGCCGCGCTTGCCGGACAGGGCAACGGCCCGGCGGCCGCGGAGACCGCCAGCATGCCCGAACACTGGCAGAATCTGAGCGCCCAGCTAGATCGCAATCGCGACACCGCCCACCAGGTAGGCTGGCAGGATGAAGTTGTGCATCAGATAAGCCAGTTCTGCGGCGACTATTTCCAGCGTCTGGATGCCGGTGATTTCAAGGCGGATGCCCAGGACCTTTACCATAGCTGGCTGCAAATGACCCGGGCTGACCGCGGCATTGCCATTGTTATGGGCGAACCATCCCTGCCCTCGCAGTTTCAGGTGTTACCGGATCAGCATGAAAAACTGATTACCGATGCTCTCGACGCCCTGGCATCACAACCGGACTATGCGCCGGATTATGCCCATGCGCTCCTGCTGGATATCAACGGCTGGTCATCCTGGGCCGCTTACTTGCGGTGGCAAGCGCGACTCAGTGGCCACGAGGAAGACCTGCTGCCGGGCCTCCTGGCCATCCGACTGGCCTGGGAGCTCGCCATATGGCGGCACGTCCAACACGTTGGCGGGGCCATTTTTGCCGAACTGAAACAACGCTGGCTCAAACAGTGGGATGCCTGGCCAGAGATGCTGCAGACCCACGAGCAATCTCAAACCACAGGTTGGCGCCAGCAAACAGAGGCTGAGTCGGCCTACCAGTCACAGATGGCTGAAAAGCTTCTTACCAGGCCTGAAAATCCCTCGTCGGACGATCAGCCGCTCAAGTTACAGGCGGCCTTCTGCATCGATGTTCGGTCGGAGGTCTATCGTCGTGCGCTGGAAGCCCAGAATCCCGCTATTCAGACCCTCGGGTTTGCCGGGTTCTTCGGCCTCCCGATCTCCTATCGACCCAAGGGCACCGGGTTTTGCCGGCCACAATTGCCGGGCTTGCTGGCGCCGGCGCTCGAGGTTACTGAGGCCGAACCCGCCGACAGCTTCAGCCGGCAATCATTAGCCAACCACTCCCACTGGTCACAGTTTTCCAACGCCGGCCCGGCGAGCTTCAGCTTTATCGAGAGCATGGGCCTCGCAGGTCTGGGACGCATGGTTCGCAAAACCTTTTTTGGCAAGTCCTCGGATAACCCGGTCGATCAACTCCATAAGGGACAGACCGAGTTCGAGATCCGCCAGAACGGGACCCTGCTGGGCGCTGCGGAGAAAGCGGAGTTGGCCGGGGGTATTCTCCGGGCCATGACCCTGACTCATGATTTTGCGCCCACCGTTCTCCTTGTTGGGCACGGCAGTAGTACGCGTAACAATCCCCATGCAGCGGGCCTCGACTGCGGCGCCTGCGGCGGACAGACCGGTTCGGTAAATGTTCGCGTACTTGCCGGCATCCTGAACGACAAGGACGTGCGTGCGGCCCTGGCTGAGCAGGGGATTTTGATCCCCTCCGAAACCCGGTTCGTGGGGGCACTGCATAACACAACCACCGACGAGGTCGAGTGCTCAGGTGATGTTCCCGACGAGATCCGGGGTTTCCTGGCCAATGCCGGCGCCCAGGCACGTCGTGAACGCGCCCTGCGGCTTGGTATCGCAAACGAGAGCGATGTTGACAGCGCCATCAAAAAGCGCAGCCAGGACTGGTCCGAAGTTCGGCCGGAATGGGGTCTTGCCGGCAACGCAAGCTTTATCGTGGCGCCTCGTTCGGCCACGCGACACCTGGACCTGGGTGGCCGCAGTTTCCTCCACGACTATCGCTGGCGCGAGGATGAAGGCTTCAACATCCTCGAACTGATCATGACCGCGCCCATGGTGGTCACCCACTGGATCAACCTTCAGTACTTCATGTCTGTTACCGACAATCTGCATTACGGTAGCGGCAACAAGGTCCTGCACAACGTGGTTGGCGGCCACCTGGGGGTTTTCGAGGGCAACGGCGGCGATTTGCGAATCGGTTTGCCGCTGCAGTCGGTACACGATGGCCAGCGTTGGGTTCACGAGCCCCTGCGCCTGAGCGTTTACCTGGCCGCACCGAAAGAAGCGATTGCCGAGATCGCCCGGAAACACAAGGTCGTAAAGGATTTGATCGGTAACGACTGGCTGTATCTGTTCCGGATCAACGACGAGCACACCTCGATAGAGCGTTTTTATCAGAATCAATGGCAAACTGTTGCCTGTGACTCCAATCGGTAAACCCTGAGACCTTATGCCCGCAACCATCAAGTTAGACGCGACCCAATCCGCTGACGTTGAGAAAGCCGCCAGCCTGCTTCTTGCCGGCCATCTCGTTGCTGTGCCCACCGAGACTGTCTATGGCCTCGCGGCCGACGCCAGCAACGAACAGGCGGTCAGAAAAGTGTTTGAAGCAAAGCAGCGCCCGGTCGGACACCCTCTGATCGTGCACGTTGCGTCACCTGACAGGGTCAGACTCTGGGTCGACCACCTGCCGGAGACCGCCAGGCAGCTGATCAAGGCATTCTGGCCGGGGCCACTCACACTGCTACTGCCAAAGAAAAGCGGCGTCAGCGATTTCATTACCGGCGGCAACCCGGGCGTGGCGGTCAGGATGCCGGCGCACCCGGCCACGCTGGCAACCATGGAGCAGCTCGGCCGGGATCTGGTTGCCCCATCTGCGAACCCCTATGGCAGGATCAGCCCGACCACCGCAGAGCACGTGCTCGCGGGCCTGTCCGGAAAGATCGAGGCGGTTCTGGATGGCGGGGACTGTTCAGTGGGCATTGAATCCACCATTGTCGACCTCACCGGCGACACGCCAGTTATCGCCCGGCCCGGGCAGATCGCACAGAGCGATATCGAAGCCTGCTTGGGAATCACGCTCGCCCCGGGCAAAAGCGCCAGTCAGGCGGTGCCGGGGAGCGTAAAGCGCCACTACCAGCCTGTTACGCCTACGGTTGGAGTGGCCACGGATCAATTCGCCCGGCTTCTGCCCGAAGTTACATCGGCAGGCGAAAAGATTGGCGTGATCTGGTGGCAGTCGCCCCCAGACGAGCGGGCATCCGAGGCCATTATGCTCAGCGCCGATCCGAACGAATACGCTCGCATGCTCTACACCGCCATGCACTCGATGGACAAGGCAAACGTCGATCGGATCGTGATTGAGCTTCCGCCCAGGGAAAGCCAATGGCTGGCCGTCCACGATCGGCTGGGACGGGCCTGTACCGAACAATTCGCCTAAGCCGGCGTGCCCTGGCATGCAGGGCAGTAATACAGGCGCCGGCTGGCCATCATGGTTTTAACTAGCGGCGACGCGCAATCGTGGCAGCGTTGGCCATCGCGGTTGAACACCATGTGTCGGCGCTGCCCGAACGTCCATCCTTCTTTTTTGAGCCGCTCTGCCAGCTCGGGCGGATTGGTGATGCCCTTCAACCGATAGGTTCGCTGCACCAGGGTCAGGATGGCCTCGGCCAATTTCGACTGCTGATCGGCGTCCAGATCACGGGGCCGTGCCCGGGGTGAGACACCCGCTTCAAAGAGGATTTCCGAGCGGAGGTAATTACCGATTCCGGCAACGAACGCCTGGTCCAGCAGCAAACCACCCAGGTTCCGGCCCCGGAAACGCTTGTCGTCAAACACCGCCAGAAGCTGATCGACGCTGACATCCTGATTGAGAGGGTCCGGCCCGAGCCGTGACAGATAAGGAACCTCACTTAATTGATCAGGCCGAACCAGTTGGATGTCGGAGGCACTGTATAATCGGGCGGCTTTCTTCGGACCTATAATGGCAAATCTCAACTGCCGATTTGTGCTCGGCTCCCGATCGGGTGTGCCCATGCGCCACTTGCCATAGAGCTGGTTATGGCTGTAAACGCACCACGGCCCGTCTTCATCCGTGGCCTCAAAAAATACCAACACGGTTTTACTCCGCGCTTCCACCCTCTCAACTCTGCGTCCCCGAAGGGCACTCTCAAAGGGTTTCAGGTGTTCAAAGGCAAAGAACACCGATTGCGCTGTCTTGCCGCCAACGGCCTTATGGATGTCGTCGACCATGCGGCGTATTTCGGGACCCTCGGGCATGCTTGTTTACACTCCTGACCAGTCTCTCTGCATCACAGGTGAGCTAAACCGTACGTTGCTTGCAGCAATTCGGAGTTGTCGGGTCACAAAGTTTTGCCCGGATCCAGTTAACCTCTTTGCCTAACCTGCTCGTAGGTTTTAGTGTATTCAACGTACGAGCAAGGTGAGTCATGAAGGACACCAAGCTGGCTCTGTTCATCGCAGCAATCCTGATTGTACTGGCGGCCGCGACGCGGGAGGAACCGTCTGCCTCTGAAAGCTGGGCGACGACCCGGGTTGTTCCTCTGGCCTTTGCAGAGGAGCTCGGCGCCGATCAGTGGCCACCTTCGATGAAGAATCGGTTTCTGAACGACACGGAAAACCAGATCAGAATGAGTCAGCCTGACAGGGTAATGCGTGATGACCGCGGCCCTGATGAGTGGCTGCCGTCTTCAGGTCAATGCGATTACATGGGCAGGTTCATGGCGGTGATGGAGCGCTACCAGCTCCACCACCGCGAGCCCCATTGGCGGGACTGGCAAACGAAAAGGCAGCGCTGCTATACCCAGTTCCAGTAGAAGCAGCCTGACGTTCCGGAGCGGGATGCCTAGCGTTTGTCGCCTGGTCCGATGAGGTCAGACAACTGCTTGCGAAGGGAATCAACATTTTCTTCGCCGCTTTCCTTGAGCTCATCCAGTTTCTTGCGGCCATCCGAGATTTTATCTTCAACCGAACGCAACGTATCCGAGGCGCTCTGCTGGATATCCGCGCTGGCCTTCTCGTTTTCGGCTTCCGCTTCTTTGGCTTTGGCCTTGGCTTTCAGGGAATCGGCTTGTTTTTCCCATTCCTCAAGTTGCGCTTCTGCTTTTTTGATCAGTTCGTCTTTCAATGACATAAATGCTCTCCCTGACGGAGTCGATGAATTCCTTACAGTTACGTACTTGGGAGAGCAAACTGGAAAAACAACCCACACCGCCGGTAACCAACAGATTCAGCGGGCCTAATTTCGGAAAACCACGAGACGTTCGCATCTGCCCCCTGATTCGAATCGGTCAGGATACGGTTCAGGTAGCAGCATAAGCCACAATCTCGACCAACATTTCTTCCCGAGCAAACCCCGAGACGATGATAGCCGCCCGATTGGGGTAGGGCGCACTCACATACTCGGCATAAACCTGATTAACGGCGGCCAGATGGGCCCGGTCGGTCACGTAAATAAGTGCCTGGGTCAGGCTGGGCATACCGCCGCCGGCGCACTCAAGAGTGTGTTTGAGGTTCTCCAAGGTTTGCCGGGCCTGAGCTTCGATACCACCTGCCACCACCTGACCGCTGGCGTCGATTGGAATCTGGGCGGTAAAGAGAATGCCGTTCGCGCTTACCGCCCATTCAAGGGGCGCTTTTGATCGCGGGAGCTGGGTAGCTATGGCGGTAATCTTACTGGTTGCAGTCATGGTTGCTTCTCTGTTCAGTCGTTATCACTGGTACCTGCACCGGCACCGCTGCGGGAAGCATCGGTTGCCTCAACCAGCAGTCGGTCGGCCAGGGATTTCAGGTTGTGCCAAAGCTCGTCATCGACATCCATGCCTTCCACCAGCGCCCGGTCTCTCTGTCGTTCAAGGTCCTCCTCGGTCTGGCGCATCAGATTGGTCAGCTCGTATTCCGACCGCAGGCTCGGCAGTAAATCAACATGGTTCGCCATGATCAGCGTAATGCCATCGTTCTTCTCCGTGTCATCCGGCGTATTCTCGAGGCTGTAAAGACAGATCTCGGGCACCGGGTGACCAGCCTTGAATCCGACCACCAGCTCTGTGAGTGGGTCATGGGCATTGCGCCAGAATGCCGTGACATTCATGCCCCGGCGCGCAAGTCGCGAAAGATAGCCGATGATCAGGATTCGATTGTGACAGTGGCGAATCTTGGTAACCGACAGCCCTCGCCCCCGGGCTCGCGCATACCCCAGCTCCACAGCAAGGCTCGCGTTACCGAGAATACTGTGGTTGTGGGCATCAAGAACGCTGAAGTCTTCATCCTGGTAAACCAGGGTTGGCGATTCGTTATGATCCTCAGCCAGAAGAAACCTGAGCCCCTTTTTCAGCGCTTCGACCCCGCCCAGGCCGTGAGCCTCCATCCAGGCGACCATTTCAGCCGCGTCAATGGCATCACCCTCGGCAAAACCGATTCCGATAAACGCTTTCCTGCCAATGCCCTGCAGTTCGTTGAAGGAGACTTTCATGACAGGTCCAGCTCCGGTTCCACGGGAAAGCTCCAGTCGTCGAGTTCAGCAAGTCTCGCCTTGTCGGTGCCATGATCACTGAAGAGTTCGCAGAACAGGGGCGCCCCCTGGAACAGCGTTACCCTCACCCAACGGTCGGATTTGGGGTCAAACCGGCTGGCGCCGAAGAACGACAGTTTGGTTCGCAGCAGATGCATGGGCTTCATGTCCCGGTGCCAGAGGTTGGCCTGGATCTCACCGTAGGGTGTGGCGGCCATGGTCTGGATCCGGCGCACGCATTCCTTCTGTCGGGGATGGGCCATCAGGAACTCGACTACGGAACCTCGGGGGCTCCGGTCAAGAAACGCATCCAGCAATTGATGAGTACGATGAATCCGGGGCCCTATGGCAAGTGGCATTTCTTTGGCCGCCCCTGGTTCACAGGCGCGCACCCCGAGCCTCGGTTCTTCTTTCTCGACAGAGCGGTACCAGAACCAGTACTGGTGGTCCGGGTTTTTAGGGTCATAGTCCAGCGCCCAGGCAAACCGGGCTTCAATTTCCTGCTTCAGCGTTGCTGCCCGCATTTCCGGCTGCAGTTCCAGTATTTCCTCACAGCCGAGCTCATCCTCAACTGCATCGATCAGATCCGGATACAGCTCAATCAGCAGAGTATTGATCAGTTCCTGGGCCTCCAGTGAACACTGCTTGTCTGCCCAGGCCAGCAGATCGCTCCACAAGGTAGGAGTGGCCGGGGTTCTTTCCAGCCACTCGATAACCGAATCAATAGAGACAACGGTCGCCTCATTGCGCCGGGTCTGCTCGGCATCTTCAGTTACGGTCTCCCAGAAGTGCCTGTGTGCCCGATGCAACAGCGCCAGAAGTTCACGACGACTGGCCTCATTGGGCAGCTGTTCACGGGCATAGGCCAATGCCCTCTCACGGCAGTAAACCCATTGCTGAATCAGTTGGGGGTGATTGATCAGAAACGGTGCCATACCAAGCCCGGTGGAGTTACCGATCCCCAGATAACGCTGCAGGGCCGGGTGCAGGGCAACCGCCCGCTCCGGTGAGCGATTCCTGGCAAGATGCTCAACCTGTTGCACCGAAAAGTGGCGCAAGAGGTAAACCGCAAACATTTGCGCCGAGAAGGGCCGGTTAAAATCCGGATTGTTCTGCAAGCGTGCGTAATCCGCGATACCGAACTTGCCGTTACCGTAGACAGCGGTTGTGCGGTACAGGTAACCGACCCGTGTCAGCCAGGCCGGGTCGGGCTGCTGACCCGAGGCCAGCGCATCGACAAAGTGGCCAAAGTTCCTGAGGCTCTTGTTGGCACGCGACAGCACCAGCAATCGAGGATGTTGACGGCCCGCCTCCTGCAACGGCACGTTGGCCGCCATCTGCTCAAGAAGGCTGTCTTCCACTTCGCCTTCCAGCAGCGCAAAGGTGACATCCCAGGCCTCCGCGATCACACGGTCGGACCGGAGTTCCGGATCCAGATGCTGCGAGAACACCACACCATGATAGGTGTGGTTCGGGGTGTTCAGACGGTAGATCACAACCCCGTGACCATCGGCATCCAGGTCAAAACGAACCGTGGTAACTGTCCAGTCCTCCCGTGCCATCTGGCGAACCAGGCTGCGGCAAAAACTCAGACGACTGGCATGCAGACTCCCGAGCCGGACCAGGTTCATCACCTGGTCCGACGGGCGGAGCTGAAGTTCAGGCTTTGCATCTAACGGGGTTGCCATGTTTCAGACTCCTGAGCTCTCGGAGGAACCCGTTGTGGCACCGACCAGCGCCACTTCACCCTTGGGAGGAACAATGCCCTGCTCACGAGCCATGGCGTAGGCAGATTTGGGGCCGATATACAGCGATGGCAGCAGGATCAGTGACACCGGGATGGCCGTAATGACAATGAACTGCTGCAGCGCACTGATCTGCCCTGCTCCCATGTAAAGCAGTACTGCCGCCATCAGCGCCATGGCAACGCCCCAGAAGGCACGCACGATTGGCTCGGGCTCATCATGACCCGCACTTACCACGGCGATCGCGTAGCTCATGGAATCGCCGGTAGTAGCGACAAAGATAGTCGTCAGCAGCAGAATCGCCAGCGCCATCATGGCCCCGCCCGGCAGGGCTTCGGCAATGGTGAGTGTGGCAACATCGAACTGGAAGTTGTTGAGGGCCTCGGTCAGATCGATCGCGCCGGTGATCTGGTAGAAAATCCCGGAACCACCCAGCAGCGTGAACCAGATGGTGGTCGCGACCGGCGCCATGACACCAACCGCAAGAATCATTTGCCGGATGGTGCGTCCCCGGGAGATCCGCGCAACAAAAATGGCCATCAACGGTCCATAACCCAGGAACCAGGCAAAGAAGAACACCGTCCACCACTGCATCCACCAGCCTTCAGCGGTGCCCGCCGTCACGGTAGCCATGGCGAAAAAGGAAGTGATGTATTCGCCAAAGCCCTGAGTGTAAGCATTGGTCAGAAACAGCGTCGGACCAAAGATGAAGATAACGGCGGCAATGGCCAGGGCAAGAAACACGTTGAAACGGCTCAGCAGCTGAATTCCCCGGTGAATACCGGTCATCGCCGAGGTCACATACACACCGGCGAGGACCGCGAGAATGACCAGCTGGGTGCCATAGCCTTCGGAAAACCCGAACAGCTCATGCAGGCCAAAACTGACCTGGGTGGCAAGAAACCCGATCGGGCCGACGGTGCCAGCAACCACCGCAATTACGCAGGCAGCGTCAACGCAGCCGCCGAACCAGCCCTTCATTACCCGATCCCCGAACACCGGATACAACAGGGTTCGCGGTTGCAGAGGCTGCCCCTTTACGTAATGGGCGTGGGCCAGGACGATGGCAGACAGGGTTCCGAGGATTGCCCAGGCCAGAAAGCCCCAGTGCATGAAAGACTGGGCCAGCGCCGGCGCTACGGCCTCGGCCGTACCCGCTTCGGTGTTGAATACCGGAGGCGTGACAACGAAGTGGTAGACCGGCTCACCCGCCGCGAAGAAGACGCCACCGCCGGCAAGCAGGGTGCACATGATGATGGACAGCCATTTAAACGTACTGAGCTCCGGCGTATCGCGGTTGCCAACCTTGGCGCTGCCTGCCGGCGAGATTGCCACACCCATCCCGATCAGAAAGGTGAGTAGCAACAGAAGCTGGAAATAGGAGCCCAGGGACTTGGCAGTCCAGGCGAAGCCGTCGCTGATCAGCCCGGCTGTCCACTGAATGTCGTACAGTGAAAGACCCAGAAAGAGCAGTATGAAGCCTACACTCAGGCCTAATACGATTGGATCGCCGAAGCGCTTGATGCCCGTTTCCGGGATAGCTATGGAGCTGGCTGAGTTTGTCATTGCGATTACCTGTTGTTGTTTTTGGAACAGTGTGTAATCAGAACGCGGTGTTTACGGCAGGCCGCGTGCCTTCGGTTAATTGTCTGAGCCAGTTTCGGCCCATGATTTTGTCAATTTCCTCGTGGTTGAACCCCTTTTGACGGAGGCCCTCCACAATTGTCGGAAAGTGACGGTTGTCGCTGAACCAGGCCAGCGGAGAAGGCCAGCCCGCATTCGACTGGCTGCCCTCGCCGTAGTCCATGGCCTTGGTCCAGCGCCCATTTCGCATCCACGTCAGCACCGATTCCGGCTGGGCCTGGCAAAGATCCGTACCCATGCCGATGTGATCGATCCCCATCAGCTCGGCGGTATCGGCCACCATGCCGCAGAATTCGTCCAGCGTGCAGTCAGGCCCGTTCCTGAGGTGGAACGGATACACTGAAAAACCCAGAATGCCGCCGCTTTCGGCGATGGCACGCAACACCGTATCGGACTTGTTGCGCTTGGCAGGGTGAAAGCTGGCCGGATTGGCGTGGGAGATAATGACCGGCCGCTCTGACAGCTCAATCGCTTCCAGCGTGGAGCGCTCCGCGCTGTGAGACATATCGATCAGCATCCCCACCCGGTTCATCTCCCGGATCGCCTGCCGGCCAAACCGGGTAATGCCGCTGTCTTCTGCTTCGTAGCAGCCACAGGCCAGAAGACTCTGGTTGTTGTAGGTAAGCTGCATGATCAGCAAGCCCAACCGGCGCATGATGGCCACCAGGTCGATATCGTCCTCAATCGGCGAACAGTTCTGGGCCCCGAAGAAAATACCGACCCGGTTTGTTTCCCTGGCCAGTTCGATATCGCTGGCCTCAAAAACCGGCATGATCAGGTCGGAGTGCTCCTCGAAGCGACGCTGCCACTCGCCGAAACGCAGAAGGGTTTCCCGGCAATTTTCGTGGTATACGAGCGTGGCGTGCACTGCATCAACGCCGCCCTCCCGCATTTGTTCAAAAATGGCTCTCGACCAGTTGGAATACTGCAGGCCATCAATGGTTAGCACAGACTTTGACATGGCTGCAGACCTCAGGCCTTGGTGTAACAGGTTTTGATCACCGTATAGAACTCCCGCGCATACTGGCCCTGTTCGCGGGGCCCGAAGCTGGAGTCCTTTCTGCCACCGAACGGCACGTGATAATCGGTGCCAGCAGTCGCCAGGTTCACCATTACACAACCGGTCTCGGCCCGGGCCTTGAAGTCAGAGGCACGTTGCAGGGAGCGGGTAATCAGGCCGGCGGTGAGGCCGTAATTGGTATCGTTCAGAGTCGCCAATGCCGCGTCGTAATCCGGAACCCGAATGACACAGGCAACGGGACCGAACACTTCATCGCGGTTGATGCTCATGTTGTTGGTGGTGTTGGTGAACAGCACCGGCTGCATGTAATAACCGTCTGCATCCACGTTGACGTGGTCGCCACCGAAGGCCATGGTCGCGCCCTCTTCCAGCGCCACGCTGACCCAGCGTTGATTGGCTTCCAGCTGGCTCTTGCTGGCTATCGGGCCGATAGCGGTGCCGTCGGACAGAGCCGGGCCAACTTTTGCGCCGGCCAGCTTCGCCGTCAGCTTCTGCACGAACTGGTCGTGCACAGCATCCACAACAATCAGCCTGGAAGACGCCGTGCACTTCTGCCCGGACCCGGAGTAGGCGCCGGCAAAGGCCGCTTCCACCGCCAGATCCAGATCGGCATCGTCGAGCACGATCAGCGCATTCTTCGAACCCATCTCCAGTTGGCATTTCACCAGGTTGGCGGCAGTAGCCGACGCTACCCGCTGACCGACCTCAAGGGATCCGGTAAACGTAATTGCCTGCACATGGGGGCTGGTGATCAAGGCTTCGCCGGCTTCGCGTCCACTGCCGGTCACCAGATTGAAGGTGCCGGCTGGCAGATTCTGGCGGCTGATGATTTCTGTCAGCGCCCAGGCGCTGGCAGGCACCAGATTCGCGGGCTTGAACACCACGGCATTACCGAAGGCCAGGGCGGGTGCGATCTTCCAGACCGCAGTGGCCATGGGGAAGTTCCAGGGGCTGATAACGCCAACCACACCGAGCGGCTCACGACGGGTTTCGATTTCAACGCCGGGTCGCACCGAAGCGACCCGATCGTCGATCTGCCTGAGCACTTCCGCTGCGTAGTACTGGAAGAACTGTCCGGAGCGATAGACCTCACCCTTGCCTTCTGCCAGGGGTTTGCCCTCTTCTCTGGACAAAAGCTCGCCGAGTTCATCCTTGCGGGCGATCAGCTCATTGCCAATCGCCATCAAAACGCTGTAGCGGGCCTCAAGACCGGTTTCTGCCCAGATTTTCTGGCCAGCCTGTGCCGCATTGATGGCTTGCTTTACCTGCTCTGCGCTGGCCTGGTCATAGTGGCCGATAGTGTCGCTCAGGTCTGAGGGGTTCTGGTTGGGCTGGGCAGCATGGGCGCCCGCAACCCACTCTCCGCCGATGTAGAGTGCGTGTGAATTTGGCATGGGTTCCTCCTTATATGATCCCCCAAGCCTAGACGCTCCAGATAAATAAGGATAATCAAAAATATCGTGTTTTTAGTAAGTTTTTCTTATAGTTTAGTGGGGCGCGCAAATTGAAGCAGGTACGGCATGTCGATTGAACTCAAGATTCAGCCTTTACGTTACGTATTGGCGGTGCGGGAAGAGGGCAGCTTTCACGGCGCAGCACTGAAACTCCACCGGAGCCAGCCGGCGCTATCTATGGCCATTCGTGATCTGGAAGAAAAGCTGGGGCAGGCGCTGTTCGAGAAAACTCATAAAGGGCAGCTCACTCCGTTCGGCGAGTATTGCCTGCCAAGATTCCGGGAACTGATCAACCAGCACGACCGGCTGGCAAGTGAACTTCAACAGATGGCCAAGGGGCACCAGGGGCGGGTGACGCTGGCCACGGTACCCTCGGTTGCCAGCCGGCTGATGCCCGAATTTCTCGCAGCTTTCGTCGCCCAGTACCCCGAGATCAACATCAATCTTCATGATGAAAACGCGGAGTTTGTCTGTCGTCTGGTGGCCAATGGTGAGGTGGATCTGGGGATCAGCAGCATGTGGGTTCCGGACGAAAGCCTGGCATTCAACCCGCTGTTCGAAGACAACGTAGGCGTTGTCATGCGCAAGGACCATCCTCTGGCCAGTCGCAGCAGCCTGCAATGGCAGGAACTGACGGAAGAGCGTTTTATTGCCAACGGCACCTCCCGGCTTCTGAAGCACACGGCGGCTGCCAGTCTGGTCGACAACAACGACTTCTTTATCTCCAACATGATCTCCCTGCTCGCCATGCTGGAAGCCGGCAGCGGCATCACCACACTCCCTCGCCTCGCCTTCCCTGTAGCCAACGACAAGCTGTGCTTTGTTCCCCTGAGTGACCCAAAACTGGTGCGCCAGATTGGCATCATCAAGCAGGCCTCTCGCTCTCTGTCGCCCTCTGCCCAGGCTCTGGAAAAAATGATTCATGCCCAGCTGGCGGGCATGGCCATATCATGAACCCTCACCGCATCAGCAATACCCGACGAACCGGCATTCACTGGGACTGATCGGAATCATCCGATTCCGAACTGCCCTTGCGCTCGGGCTGCAATTCCTCTTCAACCCAGCGTCTCACCTGGTGTCGATCTTTCCGGCGCACCAGCTGCTCGCTGTGAATGTTGCGGGGAAAGATCTCGGGCCTTCCTTCATGACTCAGAGAAAAGCTGCGCCGTACACCCACCGGATACTTCGTGGGCCCGTGGATCACGGCGGCCCGGATTTCAACGCCGGTGATATCCTCGAACAGGTAATCGCTTTCGCTTTCTTCACTGCGACGTCCCAGGATGATGTTCCTGAACGAGCCCAGCACCAGATACCCACCGGGCTGTAACGGGCCCTGGCGCAGCACCTGGTGCACGTTGGCATCATCCGCGCCGACACGACGATACTCGGTCACCGTCATAATTTTCTCTTCGCCCGCGCGGGTGTAGAGAACCACCTGCACACACTGCACGTGCACCGTTTCCTTGCCCATGTTCACCAGCAGACACAGGGCATCCGGGTTTTCGTTCTGGGCGTGATGAATAATAAGGTATGGGCGATTATTTCGTTTGTACTGCAGGAAAAACAGCTGGAAGTAGACAATCCAGACGACCGCCATGATGGCGCTGCTGACAGGAGCGATGTAATCCATGTATCCGTTCCCTCTCATCCATATGCATCAACACGCTAGCTCGCTTTACCTGATTTTTACACCCCGTTGACGGAGCCTTCCCGAAAACCCTGCGATGATCCTGAATAACAGGATAGATTCGGAGTCGTTTATGGCAACCATCAAAGCCATGCTGATACTCGGTGTTCTCTTGCTCGCATTGACCGGGTGCAAGGTCACCACCTCTGACAGTCATCATTACCCGGATTCCGGGGGCTTCGTGTCCGGGCTTTTCTACGACGCACGGGATACTGGCAGGCTCTACCCTACGAGTTCCTGGTCACTCACCCGCTATACCGAAGCATGCCAAAATGAACCTCTGTATTTCGAAACCCATAGCGGTCGGGTGCGGGTCTATGGCTCGCCGGCCTACAGCGAGACCTCGTTCCGGGCCGCGGCTTCAGAGCTTGAGCGTCGAATCGACGGCGTACTGGCCCGGTTCCAGTTGCGCTGGTCCGAATTTGTCCAGGACCGCAGCGCCGCAGTTGCCTATCCCCGCCAGGTAATCGGTTGCCTCAGCCCGGAGGTGTCGCACAGCGAGTTTGTGTCTGCCTCGATGGCCGCCGTGGCGTTCAATCCTTACTACGGCCAGTGGCCCTACGAGACGGGAAACACCGTCGCCCACGAACTGGCCCATTTCGTACAGCAAAACCTGTCACGGTATGACGCCAGTTACAGTCTGCTGCCTTATTGGTTTGCAGAGGGACAGGCCGTTGTTGTGGCAGGAGAGCCAATTGCCGAGGTCTATCAGCACTATGACTACGATCCTCTCTGGGACGTGACTCCCGGTGACACTGCAAACTTCCCCTATCGGTTCGAGCATTACGGGCTAGCCTACCGCTACCTGGAAAAGGCCAATGGCGCCCTTGCGATGACGGTATTACTGGAAATGGTGCAGGTGCTTGACTGGGATGGCGGATCCTATGGTGAGATCAGCACCGGAGAGTCCCGGGCCTTTGTAGAAGCATTCAATTCGGCAAATCTGGTAGACCACAGGAATAACTATCTGAGTTTCCAGAGATTTCAGAGTGACTACCACGACCTTCTGAACGGCAGTTATTAACCGGCACGGGCCTGAACTGGATTAAATCTGTCCAATCAGGGATAATTTCGAAGGTTTTCAACCAGTACTGTTGTCGTTGGGTAGTCTCTGGTCATGACCATTTACAGTGTTCTTCAATTAGTTATTTTTTCTGTCCTGTTGTTTAACACCGTGCACCTGATGCCGGCCTTCGGCCGTCTGCTCAGGGGGGCAGAATCGGCTTTCCAGTCCGGGTATTTGTGCGCCATGCTCACCATGCGCCTGGCCCGCAACATTCTGGGCCTGATCCTGGTAACCGCCAGCACCGCGCCCAACCCGGAAATTCACGCCCTGGTGCCCAAGGGTATCCTGCTGTTCCTGGTTCTGGCACTCATTAACGCCGCCCTGACCCAGTACATGGAACGAATCCGGGTGGAAGAGGGCGCCCGTTTCTAGGCCGCCTCAATCTCAAGCGTACAGCGATTCGATCACGTCGGTGTATTTCTCGTAGATGTTGCTCCGGCGCACCTTCATGGTGGCCGTCACTTCATCGTCGTCGTGGTCCAGTTCCTTGGTCAGCAGGTGGAAGCGCTTGATCTGCGCTACCTGCGGCAACTGTTCATTACCCCGGTTCACCTCGTTCTGGATCAGTTCGTTCACCCGCTCCTGCTCGGTCAGGCTCCGGAACGTGGTGTAGGCAATTCGCTCCTGCTCCGCCCATTTGGCCACCGTGTCGAAATCAATCTGGATCAGCGCGGACACATATTTTCTGGCCTCCCCTATCACAATGCACTCCTTGATATAGGGACTGGCCTTGATGGTGTTCTCGATTTCCGTCGGTGACAGGTTCTTGCCGCCAGCCGTGATCATGATGTCTTTCAGGCGGTCGACGATCTTGAGCTGGCCATCCCGCCACTCGCCCACGTCCCCGGTATGCAGCCAGCCGTCTTTCAGGGTTGAGGCGGTAGCCTCGTCGTTCTTGTAGTAGCCTTTGAACATGCTGCCACCGCGCATGATGATCTCGTTGTGCTCCCCAAGCTTTACATCGACACCGGAAACAGCTTCCCCCACCGTTCCCAGATGCACGTCATCAAGCGGCTGGGCCGTGGCAACACCGGTGCTTTCCGTCTGGCCATAGACTTCCACCAGGGGAATGCCAATGGTGCGGAAGAATTCGAGAATACCCGTGGATATGGGGGCCGCCCCGGTAAGCGCTATGGTGCATCGGCGCAGGCCGATAAAGTTCTGCAGCGCGCGGAGCACCAGCCAATAGCTCACGCTGTACAGGAAACGCTCTTTCAGACTCCACTGCGGCCTGGGTTTCATGGCCATGGGTGAACAGGCACGGATGGCCCAGTTAAACAGGGCTTGCCGGAACCGCCCGGTCTCCTGGATCTTGATGTAAATGGAAGAATGCAGCTTCTCCCAGATCCTCGGTACCCCCAGGAAAAAGGTCGGTGCAATTTCCCGCAAATCTTCCTGAATGGTCCGCAGGCTCTCACCAAAGCTGACTGTACTGCCCACATACACCGGCGCAATATTGGTAAAGGCCTGCTCTGCAACGTGGCAAAGCGGCAGATAGGAAAGGCTCGAGCCGTGTTCGTCCGCCTGCAACAGCTCAATAAGCCCCGGCGCCGCGGCATGAAGGTTGTGCCAGCTGATCATTGCCCCCTTGGGTCGGCCGGTGGACCCGGAGGTATAGATCATCAGGGCGGTGTCATCCATTTGCTGGCTGTCCAGCAATTCATCCACCAGGTTGGGATGCTGCGTTTCGAATTCCCGGCCCCTCGCCTCGATATCCTCGAATGCCGACGGCGGCTCCGGGTAATAGCGCAGGCCCTTCATATCGATGGCAATGCAGTGTTTCAGCTTGGGCAAATCTGGCCAGGCCTCCAGCACCTTGTCGGTCTGTTCCTGATCTTCGCAGATCACAAATTCCGCGTCGCTGTGCTCCAGAACATAAGCCACTTCGTTCCAGGGGCTGGTGGGATAGACCCCGACACAGATGCCCTGCACCAGGCCGATGCCCATCTGGCCGATGACCCACTCCACCCGGTTTTCCGAGATAATGGCCACGTGGCCACCCGGTTCGAGCCCCATGGCACGCAGCCCTAGCCCGAAGTGCCGGGCCCGCCGGTAATAATCCTGCCAGGAATAGGCCTGCCAGATACCGAAGTCCTTCTGGCGAAGGGCCAGGGCGTCCGGCCGCTCCCGGGCGTGTGCCCGGAGCATCTGTGTCAGCGTGAGGTCAGGGATGGAAGGCATTGTCATGACAGCCACCGTTTACGGCGTTTGTAGTGCTTGATGTCTCGATAACTGCGGGCCTCACCTTCCTTGCCACCCACACCCAGATAGAATTCCTGAACATCTTCATTCGCAGTGAGTTTTTCTGCCGGGCCATCGATCACGATCTTGCCGTTTTCCATGATGTAACCGTAGGACGCAATCGCCAGTGACACCGCGGCATTCTGTTCCACCAGAAGAATGGCAGTCCCCTGCTCCCGGTTGATTCTGGCCACGATGGTAAAGATCTCTTCCACCAGCAGCGGCGCCAGGCCAAGGGACGGCTCATCCAGCATGATCAGGTCCGGCTGTGCAATCAGCGCCCGACCCAGGGCCAACATCTGCTGCTCGCCGCCGGAGAGGTAACCGGCCAACTGCTTGCGGCGCTCCTTCAGTCTCGGGAAATAGTTATAAACCAGCTCATAGCTGTCACTCAGGGACGGCTTACTGCCACTGAGCGCGTAGGTGGCGGCAATCAGGTTCTCCTCAACCGTGAGGTCCTCGAACACTCGTCGGCCTTCCATGACATGAAAGAGTCCGTCGCGCACAAGCCGCTCCGGCGGAACACCTTTTACATCCTTACTCCTGAAGCGTACTTCGCCGGCAGTGACCTCTCCGTCTTCCAGGGTCAGCAGCCCTGAGACGCTTTTGAGGGTGGTGGATTTACCAGCACCATTGGAGCCGAGGAGCGCTACAATGGCCCCCTTCGGAACCCGCAGTGACAGGCCCCGAAGGACCTGCACTGACTTGTTGTAGACTACCTCGATATTATCGATTTCCAGTAAGGCTTCCATACAGCCCCTCAGTCGAGGTGGATCCAGTCCGACACGGGCTCATAGCGGCCCTCGTCAGCGTTCACCCGCCAGATACGGCCTACCGGGAAAGACATGTCCCGCACGGTCACCGGAATCCCGATGATACCGCCGGTGTCCCAGTCCTCGATGGAGGCCAGGGCCTCTGCCATGTTGTCCGCGTTCAGCTCTTTGCCGGCATCCAGGGTGCGCTTGATCACTTCGGTCCAGACCATGGCGTTGAACCAGCCCTGGATATACCCGGTGGGACGGTAGCCGGCCTCCGGATCACTCTTCTCGGCCTGGGCCCTCAGGGCATCCAGCATCGGGCCACTTTCCTCACTGTCGTAGTAGTTATAGGGCATCACGCCCATGTAACCATCAGCATCTGCACCCATCTTGTCGATAATCAGCTTGTCCGAAGACCAGAAGGTACCCATGAATTGGGTATCCAGGCCCATCTGGCGCATCTGCACCATGAATTCGTTGATCGGTGACAGCACATAACCGTGGAAGACCACGTAATCGGGGCGCACCCGACGCAGTTTCAGCACCTCGGCAGAGACGTCGACACTGCCGGGCTTGGTGACAATTTCTTCCACCACTTCAATGCCCAACTCGGCAGCGCGGGCCTTGCCATTCTCGATCGGGTCCTTACCAAATTCGGTATCGCTATAGACAAACGCCACGTTCGGCATATCGCCGCCTTCACCCTGGGATGCGATGTACTCGAGGATGATGCCGAACATCTGGCTGTAGTTCGGCCCCGGAATGAACTGATACGGATAGGTTTCGTTGTCGGTCAGCACGGTAGCGAAGGACGCGCCGCTCATAAGCGTGTTGCCCTGGCTGTTGAGCTCCGAGGCGATGGCCTTCATGAAACCGGTGCTGTCGCCGTAATAGGTGGCCGGCGAGCTGCTGCCGGAGATCTTCTTGAAGGCCGCGACCGAACGGTCCACCTCATAGGCAGTGTCTTCCATGACGTATTCCACGGGATGACCATTGATGCCGCCCTGGCTGTTGATCCAATCGGTATAGTCGGTGAGACCGGCATGGAGATGAATACCGGCAAAGGCAAAGACACCGGAAAGCGGTATGGAGCCACCGAACACGATGGGCTCTTTATCCTGAGCCATCGCCGGGGCAGCAACTGTCAGTGCAGCGACCAGGCTACCAAGCCCGGCAAGCCGGCGACCTTTTTCGAGGATGTTTCTGAACATGTTTCTTCTCCTTGCTGCTTCTTGTTGTTGGTGGTGCATGGGTCCCAGGTAGCGAACCCGTTGAAACACGATTAATTTCTGAACGGCCACAGGCGGAAGAAGCGACGGATCCGGTGCCAGATCTCCGCCAGGCCGTGGGGCTCGAAGATCAGAAAGCCCACGATCAGGGCGCCAAAGATGATTTCCAGCATCGGCGACATGAACACCGGCGCATTCGGATAGAAAGGCGTCAGCGCGGCGGTCAGCAGCTTCAGGGCTTCCGGCACCAGGGTCATAAAGGCGGCGCCAAGAATGCCACCCAGCAGGTTCCCCATACCGCCGACGATCACGGCCGCCAGATAGAAAATGGACATGGAAAGCGGAAAGCTCTCTGGCGTGACCACCCGATAGAAATAGGCGAACAGGCCGCCGGCGATCCCGGCATAGAACGAGCTGAGCGCAAAGGACATCAGCTTGTAGCGCAACAAATTAATGCCCAGGATCTCCGCGGAGATATCCCGGTCGCGAATGGCGATAAAGGCCCGGCCAATTCTTGTCCGGAATACATTCCTGGCACCCGCTACCATCAGCACCGCCAGCGGCACAATGATGAAATACATCATGAAATCGCTCTGGAAGGTGAGGCCGAACAGGTGCGCCGGTTCCAGGCTCAAGCCACCCATCCCGCCGGTTACCGATTCCCACTCTGCGAAGATGAAATGCAGGAACACGCTGGCCGCCAGAGTCGCGATGGCCAGATACAGACCTTTGACGCGAAGCGAGGGCAGGCCTACGAGGATCCCGACGGCGGCTGCCATGAGGCCGGCCAGTACCAGGGTCACCGGGAAAGGCAATGCGGTGTTAATCGACAGCCAGGCAACGGTGTAGGCGCCCACACCCATAAACCCGGCCTGCCCCAGGGAAATCAGTCCGGTGAAACCGGTCAGGATGTTAAGGCCGGTAGTACTGATCACCGCTATGCCGACCAGGCACCCCAGGTAGAGAAGATAGGAGTCCACCACAAAAGGGAATACCAGCAAGATCAACAGGAAGAACCCCAGCCACAATTTCTGGGTCTGGCTTGTCCAGATTGCCTCATCGGCCTCGTAGCTCTGTTTTGCGTCACCGATGCGCATCTTAAACTCGCTCTATTTCGTGGGTGCCGAACAGGCCGTAGGGGCGGATCACCAGGATGATCGCCAGCACCAGGAAGGTTGCCGGCATCCGGTATTCACCGCCCAGATAGGCGCCAGCTACCGTCTCCAGCCAGCCGATGAACACGCCGGCCACCAGAGCGCCGAGAATACTGTCCAGGCCGCCTACGATCACCACCACAAGAACACTCAGGCCAATGATCCCGAACTGCGGGCTAAGGCCCCCGGTGGCCGCCACCAGCACACCTGCCAGGGATGCCGCAAGAGAGCCAAACACCCACGCCATGTTGAACACCCGGCGCACATTGATGCCCATGGAATAGGCTGCCGCCTGATCCGAGGCAGTGGCTCGCAGGGCCACCCCACCCCGGGAAAACCGGAAGTACAGCAGGTAGACGATCAGCAGGGCGGAAGCAATGAGAAAGCCGTAGGCAATTTTCGGGGCCAGATACAACTCGCCAATAAACACCGGCTCGCGAGGCAGGAAATTGGGTAGCAACTGCGGATCTGCCGTCCAGATGAACTCCACCAACCCCACCAGGATGCTCGCAATTCCTATGGTCACCATCACCACTGAAATCGGAGACTCGCCCAGCATCGGACGAATCATGGTCTTTTCAATGACGCCACCGAGAATACTGCCGCCGATGACAGCCAGCGGGAGGGCAATCCAGGGCGACATTTCCATGCCACCGGCAAACGCCAGGAACAGGTAGGCCGCGAACATCATGATCTCGCCGATGGCGAAATTGATCACCCTCGTCGCTTTATAGATGATCACAAAGCCCAGGGCGATGAGGGCGTAAAGGCCACCCATGGCAAGGCCTGCCAGGCTGATTTCGCCGAAGAACAACCAATCCATCAGGCGGCCTCCCCCTCGGCATTGAGCTTTTTGCGAAGGCTCTCGATATCACTGTTGCCCAGGTAAGCCTTGATAACCTCGGGGTTGTTCTGAACGTACGCAGGCAGGCCTTCGGTGATGACCTGACCAAAGTTGAGCACCGCGATGTGGTCGGAAATATCCATGACCATGCCCATGTCGTGCTCCACCATCAGCACGGTAACCCCCCACTCTTCCCGAATATCGAGAATAAAGCGGGCCATGTCTTCCTTTTCCTCCCGGTTCATACCCGCCACCGGCTCATCCAGCATCAATACTTTCGGCTGCATGGCCAGTGCCCGGGCAAGCTCGACCCGCTTCTGAAGGCCGTAGGAAAGGCTCGCAACCGGCTGGCGACGGATGTGGTCTATCTCGAGGAAATCAATGATGCGCTCTTCCACATCCTTACGGACGGCCATTTCCTCACGCCGGGCCGGGCCAAAATAGGCCAGCGCACTGAGCAGTCCGCTCTTCATGTGCACGTGGGCGCCCAGCTTGATATTGTCCAGGACGGTCATACCCCGGAACAGGGCAATGTTCTGGAAGGTTCGGGCAAGGCCCAATGCTGCCCGTTTCGGCGGCTTGATACTGCCCGGCAGCGGCTGCCCTTGATAGCGGATGGTGCCCTGCTGGGGTTTGTAGAAGCCGGAGATGCAGTTGAACAGCGATGTTTTTCCGGCGCCGTTCGGGCCGATAATGGTTGTTACCGTGTTTTCAGGCACCCGGAAACTCACGTCCTGCAGCGCCTTCACACCACCAAACGACAGAGACAGGTTACTGATCTCAAGGATGCTCACTATACCTCCCGGCACCCCTGGCGCCGGGTACTCAGGCACGTGAACACGCCTTGTCGATACCCATCTCACGCCCGAAGATGATTGTAATTTTTGTTTTTTCTTGTCGTCGGGGTTAGCCCCGATCCAGATTTAAAGTAGTCCATTCAGGCAACATTAGGCAAACCGCTCTATCCTGATACCTCATCATTACGCAGGTTTCTGATCTTCAGACCTGCCGAACAGGGAGGGCGATTCATCATGACAGACACGCTGGTAACCACCGCTTTTGATGCCGGAACAGGGGTAGCCAGGTTGACCTTTAATCGCCCCGAGGCCCTGAACGCCATTAATGTGCCCCTCGCAGAGGCCTTTCTTGCGGCAGTCGAGCATATTAATAGCCTTTCCGGCGTTCGGTGCATTGTCCTGGCAGGCGCAGGGCGAGCCTTCATGGCCGGAACGTCAGAGCAGGCAGGCAAAGCGATAGGCGCGATCCTGGATGCCGTCAATCCCGCCATCCTGCTACTTCGCAGCATGGACGCACCGGTTATCGCTGCGGTCAGGGGCGTCGCCGCCGGCGCAGGGCTCAGTCTCACGCTGATGGCCGATCTGGTGATCGCCGAGGAAGACGCGAAATTTCTGGTCGCGTACAACGGTATTGGCGCGGTTCCGGATTGCGGCGGCAGCTGGGCCCTGGCCCACAAGTTGGGCGCTGGTCGGGCGGCGGAGCTGATGTTGCTGGGACGCACCTTGAATGCCGGCGAAGCAAAAGACTGGGGAATGGTCAACGAGGTCGTCCCGGCCAGCGAATTCGAGAGCCGGGTGAACCGGATGATCGAAAAAGTCGCCAAGGGACCGACTCGGGCCTTCGGTGCCTTTCGCCAACTGATCGATCGTGCCAACGGTGACCGGTTGGCCGCCCACCTGGAGGCAGAGCGCGCGGCCTTCCTTGAAATGACCCGAACCGAGGATTTTGCCGAGGGCGTGTCGGCATTTCTGGCCAAACGGCCGTCAGGGTTTCGCGGCTGCTGACGCCGTTACGAATTCGGCCCGGTTGCGGCCATTGTGCTTGGCCTGATAAAGCGCCCTGTCCGCGGAAGCCATCACGTCTGAGAAGGCAGCATGTTCGAGAGCAAGAGAGGCGCCTCCGATGCTTGCCGACAGATGAACCGGAACACCGTCAACCTCGCGACCGGCCTCAACAATGCGCTGTAACAGCCGCCCGGTTACAGCTTCAATCGCCTCGCGGTTGTTATTACGAAGCACGGCCGCAAATTCTTCCCCGCCAACACGGCCAATGATGTCATCATCCCGGAGTTCCGCTTTCATCAGGTTCGCCACAATTCTCAGTACCTCGTCGCCAGTGGCGTGCCCCCAGCGGTCGTTGATCTGCTTGAAGTGATCGAGGTCGATCATGAGAACGGTGATCAGTGAGCGGTCTTCCCGCGCCTTTTCAAACGCCAGATTACCCTCCCGGTAAAAGGCCCGTCGATTGAACAGTTGAGTAAGGCCGTCTCGCTCTGCCAGCGCGACCAGGGCCTGTTCGGCACGGGTAAATGCCAGCAACGGAAGCGCCATGGCCGTCGCGCTCACCAGCAACAGGTGGTTCACCAGAATCAGTTTCAGCAGCCCGTGCAGATCCAGCGGGGCACTTCCTGTCACGGAGACCGCAATCACCAGTACCTGGGCCATCATGAGGGTACCGTGGATGCCGAACAGCGTTTGCAGGATCCGCAGCGGCAGCCGCGGTTTGCGTTCAATGGAAGCCAGACGATAGATCGCCAGGCTAAAGGCCAGTGCCGAGAACAGTGCCGTGAGGAATCTGGCAGCCACCGGATCCCATCCTGTGCTCACAACCAAACCGAACAGATAGAGTAGAGACGCTCCGTACAAAAAACGGGAGGAACCTCGGGTGCCTGCCATGGGCAACTGCATCAGGGCATGTATCCCTGCGAGGAGCAACAAGGGAGACCCGCCAAGCGCCAGATGAACCGTAAACTGCATGAGCGCGGGCGCTTCGGTTATCTCATTAACTACCGCTAACGCCGTGCCCGCCACAAAAGTGAGACAGGCCAGTGCCCAGAGCAGGAAACAACGTTCACGGTGGCG
Organism: Marinobacter sp. CP1; assembly: GCF_001266795.1. NCBI lineage: Bacteria > Pseudomonadati > Pseudomonadota > Gammaproteobacteria > Pseudomonadales > Marinobacteraceae > Marinobacter > Marinobacter sp. CP1. The sequence continues at coordinate 2,385,211 of NZ_CP011929.1, read as the reverse complement.
AAGATGGTAGATTGCCCAGAGCATGCCGCCGATCAGGAGGTTAATCATGATCGAAGTGACCAGCAGCGTTGGCAGGTGCATGTTCAGATCCATAAAGACACAGCGTTCCAGGCTATACAACGGGATACGTCAGGGTATCAGCTTCCCGCCCAGGCCTGCGCACGTGTCGTGTAGCGTTTGGTATGATAATTGTCACAGATTGACTCGACATCCATGCACTCACTGCGAGACCCCATGAATCCGACCATAGACCTTCTGAAATCCCATCGTTCGATACGCAAATTTACCGGCAAGAAAATTCCCGAGGATCTGCTCCGGGAGCTGATCCGCGCCGGCCAGTGCGCCGCCACCTCGAACCATGTGCAGGCGTATTCAATCATTCACGTGATTGATCCGGATAACCGCCGGAAAATCGCCGAACTCGCGGGCGGACAGGACTACATCGCCGACTGCTCGGACTTTCTGGTGTTCTGTGCCGACATGCGGCGCTCTACCGATGCCGCCGGACGGGCCGGGGCAGACGTGGTGCGGGGGATGACTGAGCAGCTTCTGGTTGCCACCATCGACACCAGCCTGATGGCCCAGAACGTGGCCATCGCCGCGGAATCAGAGGGGCTGGGTCTGTGCTATATCGGGGGCATACGCAACAACCCCGCGGACATTAGCGAAATTCTCCGGCTTCCCGAACATGTCTATCCGGTGTTCGGTATGTGCCTGGGCTACCCGGACCAGAACCCGGAGGTGAAGCCACGTCTGCCGGTGGAGGCGATTCTCAGGGAAGATTACTATTCCGATGCACGGGACGAGGAGCTGGTCGCCGGGTTCGATCGCACCATGAACGAGTACTATCGGGAACGCACCGGTGGCAACAAGGACACTACCTGGTCCGAGCAGCTCAAGCCGCTGTTCACCTCAAAACTGCGACCGCACATGCGCGACTTCCTGCGCAAATGCGGCTTCGAGATGAAATAACCGCTAGGCAGTTGCTCGCGGCCTCGTGACCCGGTCAACCAGATACACGAGGCCGTGATAGTCGATACCGCTGTGCCGGCTGAGCCCGATTTCGCAGGTTCGGCTGGTGGATATTCCTTCCTCGCAGCCGGCCGTCTGCTCTGCCAGTGTCTTAAGAGAATGAGCATTCAGCTCGGGCACATTGAAGCCCTTGTCGCCGGCAAAGCCACAGCAGTGGATACCCTCGGGCACCACCACCTGGGTGCTGCACCGCCGGGCGATATCGATCAGTCCCTGCGACTCCCCAAGGTGCTGGGTGCTGCAGGTGACGTGCACCGCCAGCGGGGTCTGCTCCGGCTCGAAGTCCAGACGCTCGTAAAGATGATCCCGAATGAACCGGACAGGATCAAACAGCGTCAGGCCGGCTTCTTCGGCGGCTTCGCGGATCTGCAGTGAGCAGGGGCTGGTGTCGCAGTAGATCGGATCAACACCATTCCGGCTGGCCCGCAACAGCGCCGAAATCAGCTCATCTTTCTTGGTCGCCGCCTGGTCCGGATAGCCCTTGGAGGCAAATGGCTGGCCACAACACAAGCTGTCCAGGGCCTCCGGATACACCACCTGGTAACCGCCCTTCTCCAGCAGCCGCCGGGTCACTTCGATCAGCGGTTCCTGCGCCTTATCGCCCCGCGCCGGGCCCATGGTCCGGGACACACAGGCCGCCAGATACACCACCCGGGGCCGGCCATCGGACGGTTCCGGCGCGTTCGGTGAAACAAACCGCACCGGCTGGGGCAGACTCGGATCCCACTGGGCGACCCGACCACCAGACACCTTGCGAACGCCGCCACTGAGTCGGGTCAGCAGTGGCGCACCCAGCAGTCTTTCGGCCATTGATGCGCTGGCCAGCACAAAACGGGTGGCTGTCAAGGCGCCGGCAAAATGCTTTGCCAACTGATTGGCCACGGATTGACCGGTGGCCTTTTCACTGCGCAGCTTGCGCACCAGATCGCCGGTATTGATACCCACCGGGCAGCGCTGAGCGCAGAGACCGGTCGCGGCACAGGTATCCAGACCGTGATACTGGTAGGCCTTCTCCAGTTCAGCCGTGTCTTCACCGGCACGGCGGCGAGCCTGGATGTCCCGCCAGATCACGATGCGCTGACGGGGCGACAGAGTCAGCCCTTCAGACGGACACACCGGCTCACAGAAGCCACATTCGATGCACTTGTCCACCAGCGGATCCGCCTCCGGAAGAGGCTTCAGATTCTTGAGGTGGATCTGCGGATCTTCCGAGAGCACCACGTCCGGATTAAGCAGGTTCTCAGGGTCCAGCAGCCGCTTGATCTGCCACATCAACTGCCAGGCATCATGCCCCCATTCCAGTTCCACGAAGGGCGCCATGTTACGACCGGTGCCATGTTCCGCTTTCAGAGAACCGCCGAATTCCACGGCAACGAGTTGTGCCACATCCTGCATGAAAGCTTCGTAGCGAGCGACTTCCGCAGGGTCGTCGAAGCCCTGGGGGAACACAAAGTGCAGGTTGCCCTCCAGGGCGTGGCCAAAGATGATCGCATCGTCACAACCATGCTTGACGAACAGCGACTGGAGGCGGGTGACCCCCTCGGATAGCTGATCAATCGGGAAGGTCACATCCTCGATGATCACGGTGGTGCCGTTCGGTCTGACTGCCCCCACGGCAGGGAAGGTACCCTTACGAATGGCCCACAGCTGATCAGACACTTTGGCGTCGCGGGTGAAATCCACCCGCTGCTCCAGCGGGAATTCAGCGAGGCACGCCCTGATCCGGGTCAGCTGCTCATCCAGAACCTGCGAAGACGACGCCCGGGTCTCCACCAGCAACGCGCAGGCGCTTTCCGACAGATCATGAATCCAGTCCGGCAGGCCCGGCTTGTCCTGCACCGAACGAAGGCTGCGTCGATCCAGCAGTTCCACCGCCGCCACAGGCTGAGAGCGCAGTGCCGACGCTGCCCGGCAGCAGCTCTCCGCATCCCGGAACACCAACAGGGCCGTGGCTTTGTCAGGGTATTCGGGAACGGTGTTGTAGGTTACCGCGCTGACGAAACCCAGCGTGCCTTCGGAGCCCACCATCAGGTGCGTCAGGATGTCGAGTGGACAGGTAAAATCCACCAGGGCGTTCAGGGACAGGCCGGTGGTGTTTTTCAGGCGGTATTTATGTCGAATACGCTCCGCCAGGTCGGGATTCTCCCGGGTATTGATGGCCAGCTTTTTCAGGGCCGCCAACAGATCACCGTGGCTGTCGCGAAACGCCGAAACGCTTGCCGGATCCTCGGTATCCAGCACTGCCCCGTCGGCCAGCACCAGCCGCATTCCGGCCAGCGTATGGTAGCTGTTCTGGGCCGTACCACAGCACATACCGCTGGCATTGTTCGCAACAATGCCGCCAATCTTGCAGGCGTTGATGGACGCAGGATCCGGTCCGATCTTGAAGCCCTTGGGTGCCAACCAGGCATTCGCCTGAGCGCCGATCACACCCGGTTGCAGACGAATCTGGCGGCCTTCTTCCCGGATGTCGTGGCCGTTCCAATGATCGCCCAGAACAATCAGGATCGAATCACTGATCGCCTGTCCGGAAAGGCTGGTACCGGCGGCCCGGAAGGTCACCGGGACCTTGTGGCGGCGGGCGATGGCCAGGAGATCGACAACCTCTGCTTCATCCTGAACCCGCACCACCACCTTTGGGATCAGGCGGTAGAAACTGGCGTCGGTTCCGAACGCAAGGGTGGACACCGGATCGTTAAAGACCCGGTTTTCGGGAATCCGTTGCCGGATATCGGCCAACACTTCCGGGGTAAAAGTCATGCATCCTCCAGAACCAGCACAATGAGCTCACGGGGGCCGTGGGCGCCATAGGCCAGCACCTGTTCGATGTCCGCGGTCTTGGACGGGCCAGACACCAGCAGAACATTTGTTGGCAGCCCGGCCGCCCAGTCCTGAGCCACCATCATGTCATACAGATTGTCGTGAATCTCGCTGGCCTTGAGCAGGGCAATATGTACCGGCGGCACCAGGCTCATCAGCCGCGGTTCATTGCGGTCCGGCCAGAGCACGAGCGTGCCGGTGGCGGCAATACCGCCAAGGGTGCCGGTCAGGCTGGCCTCCACATTCCAGAACAGCTCTTCTTTCCAGTCTTCCACCGGCTGATCGTAGGCCAATAACTCGACCTTCTGCTCCGTGGCCTCGAAGTATGCCTGCAGCGCCCGGCCATGTTCTCTCGACGGGGCGCACAACAGGTTGGTGAGGTTGCGTTTGTTCAGAAGTTCGGCCACCAATTCCGGCCAGTTGTCAGACCGGCACGGATGCACTTCAGTGTGGACCGCTTCCATCAGGCTACGCAACCGGTCGATCCGGTCTTCCGGCGCGTACCGCCAGGGGGCCGTAACCAGCCGCTCGTCGAACTCGTCGGGGCGGGGCGTCGTGCCGGCGAGGCTGTTTCTCAATTTGCCAAGGATGTTCGCGCGGGCGCTCATGATGGCCGACCTCCGTTCTGGTCAAGATGCCGGGCCGCCAGATCATGCAAGGAGCGGCGGGCGGGCACCGGCGCACTGTGATTCTCGGTCCAGGGGCCGGCCTTTTTCGGAGCCAGCGCCCGGAAGCGGGTCGCGGCCCAGAGAAAACTGCGATACAGCGCCGGCCGGGTATTCAGCATCTGCCAACCACGCCAGATCCACCGTTCCGTCCGGGAATATTTGGCGCCGCCACCTTTCACCTGCTGCGGTTGCTCCGGGTTTTTCACGTTCTCCTGACGTAGGCGCTGCAGAAGTTCAGGAATGGGAATCTTGACCGGACAGACCTCGCCGCAGGCTCCGCACAGAGAGGAAGCACTGGGATGGTCCGGCACCTTGTCCAGTCCTGCCATGTGCGGCGTGATGATCTTGCCAATAGGGCCTGGGTAGACCTCACCGTAGGTGTGGCCGCCCACCCGGGTATACACCGGGCAGTGATTCATGCAGGCGCCGCAGCGGATGCAGTTCAGGGTCTGGCGCATCTGGGCATCGGCAAAAGCGCCGGTGCGGCCGTTATCCAGCAGCACCAGGTGCACCTCTTCCGGACCATCCAGCTCGTCGGGCTTGCGGGGGCCGGAAATCAGGTTCACGTAGGTGGTAATGGGCTGGCCAAGGGCCGAGCGGGTCAGCAGGGACACCAGGGGCACCACGTCCCTCAGGTTCGGAACCACTTTTTCAATGCCTGTTACCGCAATGTGCACGGGCGGCGCCGTCGTGCTCATGCGCCCATTGCCTTCGTTTTCCACCAGCAGCAGGGTGCCGGTTTCGGCGATGGCGAAGTTCACGCCGGAAACACCCACATCCGCTTCCATGAATTTCCGACGCAGGGTCCGGCGACCAATCTGGATCAGTTGGTTAACGTCTTCGGTCTCCGGCTCGCCCAGTTTGTCGTGGAACAGCTTGGACACCTGCCGCGCGTTCTTGTGGATCGCTGGCATAATGATGTGGGAGGGCTTTTCGTTGTCGAGCTGAACAATGTATTCCCCCATGTCGGATTCCAGGCATTCGACGCCCCGCTCCGCCAGGTAGTCGTTCATCTCCATTTCTTCGCTGACCATGGACTTGCCTTTCACCACCTGGCTGCCCTTGCGGGCTTCGATGATGCCATGCACCAGGCTGTTGGCTTCCTCGACGGTCTCCGCCCAGTGAACCTTGACGCCGTTCTCCGTCAGCTTCTGTTCAAGCTGCTCCAGCAAATCCGGCAGACGGGAAAGGGCACCGGCCTTGATCCGGTTACCCAGTTCCCTCAGGCCTTCACGCTCGTCGGCATCTGGAAAGGCGTTGGCCCGCTTGGTCATCAGCGAGTCCATGGCCACACGGAAATTGTTGCGCAGCTGACCGTCCGCAAGGGCCTCTTCGGCGCGGCCCCGGAAGTCCGGGGTCAGCTCGGTAACCGGAATACGCTGACTCATGCCACCTCCCCTGCGTTGTCGCCGTTGGTGCGCTCCCAGAGGAAACTGGCCAGGTGCCGGCCCCGGAAGCTCTCTTTCTGTTTCTCCAGCGACCCGTTGATGTTCATCAGGCAGCCGCCGTCGGCGGTCACCATTTCAACCGCGCCGGAGTCGATCAGCGAACGGGTCTTGTCTTTAACCATGGCCCCTGAAACTTCCGGCATTCGCACCGAGAAGGTGCCGCCAAACCCACAGCATTCGCTTTCATGGTCGTGATCGATACGTTCGACACCTTCAAGCTGCTGCAAGAGCTCGCGGGCGTGCAGGTGGGTGTTCATTTCCCGGCGGGCCGAACAGGAGGTGTGCAGTGCAATCTTGCTGGGCGCGCCCCGGTCCGCCAGCTGCACCCGGCAGACTTTCAGCAGGAACTCGGTCAGCTCGAAGGTGCGCTCGGCGAGCGCTTCTACCCGCTTGAGCGTGTCCGGCTCATCGGCAAACAACGCCGGGTAATGGTGCCGGAACATCCCGGCACAGGAGCCGGACGGCACCACGACCGGCAGACCCGATCGATCGAGGATATCCAGCTGGGCGCGGGCCACTGCCTTGGCCTCATCCCGATATCCGGAAGTCCAGGCGGGCTGCCCGCAACAGCTCTGCTCCTGGGGGAAATGCACGCGAACACCTTCCCGCTCCAGCAGGCGAATGGCATCCAGCCCGGCCTCAGGAAAGAACAGATCCACCACGCAGGTACCGAACAGAGTGACCGCTTCCGGCTTCTCCGGGTAATGCCGGTCGGCTTCCCGCTCGGGCGATACCCGGGTGGCATTGGGAGCGGCATCGTAAAACAGCTGACTCATTGATTGCGCCTCAAGACAGTCTCAGACAGACAAACTGACAATTGGTAATACCAATTGACATACAATAATAACCAAGGTATTCGAGACCGCTTGCTGATGTCAAAGTTTTCCGCAGCAGACTTCAGTCTATCGATCGCAGATACACCGGGGCTTGGCCTGAATCGCGCCCTGTGGTATTGGTATTACCAATAAATTCTTGGACAGGAAATTCGTTCTTATGGACGTCGGACAGATCGCCCCACGCAGACTCGCGGACACCATCGTGGAACAGCTGGAAACGATGATTCTGGAAGGCACCCTGCAACCGGGCGAGCGGCTGCCCCCGGAACGGGTATTGTCGGAGCAGTTCGGCGTGTCCCGCCCTTCCCTGCGGGAGGCCATTCAGCGGCTGACCGCCAAAGGCCTGCTGATCAGCCGCCAGGGCGGAGGAAACTATGTCACTGAGTCCCTCGGCGGCAGTTTCAGCGATCCGCTGATTCCTCTGCTTGAAAACCGGCCAGACGCACAACGGGATCTGCTGGAATTTCGCCGCACACTGGAGGCGGACTGCGCCTATTACGCAGCCTTGCGAGCGACAGAGGTCGACAGGGCTCACCTGAAAACCGCTTACGAGGCACTGCAAGCCTGCTATTGCAGCGACAGGAACCGGGACCTGGAAGCCGAAGGGGCAGCCGATGCCCGGTTCCACCTGGCGATTGCCGAGGCGAGCCATAACGTGATTCTCCTGCACACCATTCGAAACCTGTTCAACATGCTGAAAAGCAACGTGGTTACCAACATCGGCGGCATGTATCGAAGAGAGGCGGAGACCCGGCAGGGTCTGGTGGAACAGCACCGGATGCTGTACGAAGCCATCACTGAAGGCAGGGCCGAGGAAGCCCGGGAACTGGCCGGCAAGCACATCCAGTACGTTCAGCAAGTACTCTCAGAACGCAGTGAGAGCCACCGCCGACTGGAGCGCTCCCTGCGGAGGGACAAGCTCGCCCGATCCTGAGCCCATGCGGTGAGGGCCTCAGAGCAGGCGATTGATCTCCTTCCACAACCGGCGGTAGGCGTCGGCGGCCACCGAGCCGGGCGCCAGCAGTTCCACCGGCCTGCCCTCCTCACCCATCTTTTCCACCACGCTGGCGTTCGGAATGATGGTTTTCAGGCCTTTGGGTAAAATCTCATCCTGCGCGTTGATCAGCTCCCGGTGCAGCCCTTTGCGCCGGTCGGCCATGGAATAGAACGGGTGCAGCTTACCCGGCTTCAACTTCTTATCCTTGGCAAACTCCAGCAATTGCTTCCAGCTGTTGAGAGACAGCCAGGTGGGAATCACCGGCACGAACACCTCGTCTGCCGCCTTCAGCACCTGCTCGGAAAGCCTGGAAAGCGACGGCGGGCAATCCAGTACCACGAGACTGGTTTCTTCAGACAGCGGCGCCAGCCACTGTTTGATCAGGTTGCTGCCATCCTCCTGATCCAGCTTTACATCCAGGTTGCGGAAACTGGTGTGAGACGGGATGAAATCCAGGTTTTCATAGTCACTTTCGTGAATGAATTCGGCGATGGGCGTCTTGCCCTTGAGCAGCTGCGATAACTTGTGCCCTTTGATTTTGTCGGCCCCGGCCAGATACCAGCTGGAGGCGCCCTGGGGGTCAAGATCCCAGAGCAGTGTGGGATAGCCGGCCTGGCTGGCCAGATAGGCGATATTCACGGCGGCGGCGGTTTTGCCAACACCGCCCTTCAGACTGTAAAACGCAATGGTCCTCATCCTGTCAGATCCCTTAATCCAGGCATAAAAAAACCGGGGAAGTCCCCGGTTAAAGCATTCACACGATGCACAACACAATGCATGTCGTCCTGATGAGTTTTCAGGCTATGCTTTCCCGGTGACAGTTTGATGACAGCCTTCAGGCCATCCTCAAAATTCCCGCATCCTTACTGGCTTACTTTCTCCCAGACGGTCAGCTCGGAGAAGCTGTGCTGGAACTTGTTTCTCGTTTCCCTGATGACAAACGGCAGGCTCCAGGGTTCGAACAACAGCCGGAAATGGGGCGCCAACATCTCCTTGAGGCCGTCGAATGTCGAGAAATCTTCTCCGTTCTTCTTGAACCCGCCCACCCAGTGTTCCTTCGGCGTGTACTCTTCCAGCCAGGTATAGGGTGAGGCAATCACCAGAAGCCCGAGTTCGTTAATCCGCTCATGAATGGTCTCCAGAAACAGAGATGGCTGGTACAACCGGTCGATCAGGTTGCCTGCGAGTACCAGATCATACCCGGTGAACTGCGATGGCAGATCGCAGGCGTCGCCCTGATGAAAAGACACGCGCTCAGCGGCCTCCTCCAGCCCGAGGGACGCAAGAGACTGGTCCTGAAAGGTTACCAGCTCCCCCTCCTCCGGGCGCGCATAACGCACCCTTCTGTCGCGAGCGACTTCCTGGCATTTGTTGACGAACGCCCTGGAAAAATCAATGCCGTCCACGTGCCGGAAATGGCGGGCCAACTCAAGGCTGGTGCGGCCCACGGCACAACCAATATCCAGCGCACGATCCAGGGGCCTGCCATCCATCGCATGCATGGCAGCATCCGCCAGCGCCTTGGGGAAGTTGGCCTCTCCGTGCCACCGCTCGCCAAAGTGAAATTCCAGGTATTGGGCGAGTGTGGTGTCGTTTTCATAGTACTCGGCTTGCTGCAAGAGAATTCTCCTACCCTGAATGGTTCAACGGCTTCATCTAGCGTAACAGGAAGTTGCCAATACCCTGATCAATAACCGTCTCTTCCGAGCGATCCTTGAGAGGTACGCCGGAAACCTCCTGACGGCGAGCCTCCCTGAGCAAATACCCGAGCCGCCGGCTCGCCTCTTCGAACGACAACCCAGCCGGGCGGATATTGGATATGCAGTTTCGGCTGGCGTCAGTCAGTCCGGGCTCCGGCGCCCAGGTCAGGTAAAGCCCGAGGCTGTCTGGAGAACTCAGGCCGGGGCGCTCACCAATCAGCACCACAACACATCGGGCGTTAAGCCGGTTACCGACATCATCACCAATCGCAACCCGTCCCTGAGAGACAACGATCAGGGGCGCCAGTTCCCAGGTCTGATCATCGGCCTCAAGATTCGCCAGCAGCGCCTCGAGAAACCCCACGGCGTTTTCCTGTACGCCATAGGAGGACAAGCCGTCTGCGACCACGAGAGCCAGGTCGACCGGTGAATCACCGGTGTGGCCCTGGCGGTCCAGCGCCTCACAGGATTTCTGGCTGAGCCTGCGCCCGAGATCCGGGCGTTGCAGGTAGGTTATCCGGTCGCTGGCCTGACTTTGCAGATGAACCGGCTCATGGGGCAATAACGCTTTTCTCCGCTCGGTCAGTTCGGCCAGGTCCTTCATCAACGCTGAGGTATCCAGTGGCAGATGGACCGCATCCCTTGCCTGGGCATGGGCGAGCTGAAACGCCAGCATCTCATGCGTGGGCAGGCTGATACCGGCCCGGCCAAGACCAATCCGTGCATCGGTCCAGGCTGAGAGCCGGCGCCAGGGGTTGGCGATTACTGAGGGCTTTTGGCCAGTCATGATCCGACCCCTCCGGGCAAACTGGCCAGGCTTTTCCGGAAGGCTTCTGGTAACCCGTCTGCGGGCACCTTGCCCGCGCCATCCTGGAAAATCTGCATGCGGGTGAGCCACTGTTCGAATTCCGGCGCCGGCCGTTTGTCGAGCACCCGGCGAACGTAAAGGGCATCGTGAAACGAGGTGGTCTGATAGTTCAGCATGATGTCGTCGGAGCCGGGTATACCCATGATGAAGTTACAGCCGGCCACGCCCAATAAAGTCAGCAGGTTGTCCATGTCGTTCTGATCGGCCTCGGCATGATTGGTGTAGCAGATATCACACCCCATTGGCAGGCCCAGCAACTTGCCACAAAAATGGTCCTCCAGGCCGGCCCGCGTGATCTCCTTGCCGTCATACAGGTATTCCGGCCCGATAAACCCGACCACGGTATTCACCAGAAGCGGCTCGAATTTGCGGGCCACGGCGTACGCCCTGGCCTCGCAGGTCTGCTGATCGACACCGTGATGGGCATCGGCCGACAGCGAGCTGCCCTGGCCGGTTTCGAAATACATCACGTTCTTACCCACTGTGCCGCGGTTTAGAGACAGCGCTGCGTCCCGGGCCTCGGCAAGGGTGGCCAGATCAAATCCGAAACTCCTGTTCGTGGCTTCGGTGCCGCCAATGGACTGGAACACCAGATCCACCGGAGCCCGATTCTCGATGGCTTCCAGGGTATTGGTTACATGGGTCAGTACGCAGGACTGGGTGGGAATCTCGTACTTGCGGATCACCTCATCCATCAACTGCAGCAGCCGGACACTCTGGGCCACGTTGTCCGTGGCAGGATTGATTCCGATCACCGCATCGCCGCTGCCATACAGCAACCCGTCCAGGATGCTGGCGGCAATGCCTGTTATATCATCCGTGGGATGATTGGGCTGGAGCCGCGTCGACATCCGCCCCGGCAGGCCGACGGTGCTTCGGAAAGCGGTTTGCACCCGGCATTTCTGCGCGACCAGGATCAGGTCCTGGTTGCGCATGATCTTGCACACAGCCGCCGCCATCTCCGGAGTTATCCCGGCGCGGATGCGCACCAGCATCTCGGGCGTGGCCAGATCGCTCAGCAACCAGTTCCGGAAGTCGCCCACGGTCAGGTGGGAAACCGGCTCAAAGGCCCCGACATCGTGGTCGTCGAGAATCAACCGGGTAACCTCATCCTGCTCGTAGGGGACGAGGGCTTCAGTCAGAAAGGTCTTCAGGGGCAACTCGGCCAGAGCCATCTGGGCCACCACCCTTTCCTCGGCGGTATGGGCGATGACGCCGGCCAGCCGGTCACCTGAGCGCGCGGGCGTTGCCTTCGCCATTAACTCTGCCAGCGTTGCAAACTGCCATCGCCGGTTTCCCAGACTGTACCGATACATTGCCCTCTCCCTGAGGTTCAAACTCCTACTATCTTAGGTGAATATCACCCGGGCAGATCAATAGCACGGTTAGTTTTCGGTGGGCGACCCTGTTCTGAGCAATCCCGTGAGCCAGTCCGTCAGCTCGGGATAAGCGTCGAGATCGAGCACGAATTCCTGCCCCCTGGCAGCACAAGACAGATAGCACCAGGGCGGTTCCAGGCACCACCTGTCCGGCCTGGTGTGATAGCTCAGGGGAGGCCGTTTATCGCCGGGATAAAACCCGGCGGGCAGGCGCCACCGCGTGGGCAGGCGGCTCTGCGGGGCGGTCAGGACCAGGTCCTCGCGAAGCTTCGGAAACACGCCACTGCCGGACCAAACCTCTGCGCCGCCTGCCAATGGAAACGACAGTGAGGACGTGTAGAGCGTATTGCCTGGATCCGGCTCGCCGTGGAGGTGCGGATGATACCGGGCCCATGGCAGGGCATCCGGACCCAGTTCGTCAACAGTATGAACCTGGTCAATATGGAGCCAACCCCAAAGGGCATGGAACGGACGGGATCCGGGTACAAACCGCCAGCGCCGGTTATGCATTTCGGCGTGGCGAAAAACGCCGAAGAACAGAAACAGATCTCCCGGCTCAACTCCCTGATTGCGAAGGTGTCCCTGGGCTGAGCCAGTCTGACCCAGCAGAGGTCGCCAGCCTTCTCCACGGGGGTAGGCACCCGCTATCAGATCCGGATCCAGGTGGGCACCGTGACTACCCCGGATTCGGCCACCGGTGAGATCCCGGGCAATCTTGCCGAGCCTGCGTTTGTCGAAAACCACATCGTCATAGCGGATTCGGGACCGGGTATCAGGAATAGGCAAAACGCACAGCGAGCCATCCGGCAGGACCGGGCTGGGACATCCACCGGCAGAAGAATCAAATCCTTTTCGGCTGAGTATCAATCGCATGGCATTACTCGAAAAGCATGAAGGCTGAACGGGCGGTAAATGCTATCTTAGACAAAACAAAAATGCGCGAATGTCACTGACCGGAACCGCCAACACCATGAGAATTGTCTGCATCTCCGACACCCACAGCATGCACCGCCAGATCCAGGTTCCGGACGGCGACCTGCTGATTCACGCCGGGGATTCCCTCGGGGTTGGCACACTGGACGAACTCGAGGATCTGGACCAGTGGTTCTCGGAGCTGCCCCATACCAACAAGATACTGATTGCCGGAAACCACGACTGGTGTTTCCAGGACGAACCGGCAGAGGCCCGGGAACTGGTGCGTAACGCTCATTATTTGCAGGACAGCCCGTTGGAGCTTGCCGGCCTGAAGTTCTGGGGCAGCCCATGGACGCCAGTGTTCTTCAACTGGGCATTCAATCTGGAACGGGGCGATGCCATTGCCGAGCGCTGGGCCCGCATCCCCGGAGACACCGATGTCCTTATCACCCACGGGCCTCCCGCGGGTATTCTCGACCGAATCGAGTCTCCCTCTGGCATCGTGCGCCCTGGCTGTGAGGCCCTGGCCGAGCGAATCGCCAGACTGTCCCTGAAACTCCATATCTTTGGCCATATTCACGAAGGCCACGGCGAAGAACAGATTGGCGATTGCCTGTGCGTAAACGCCAGCACCTGTAACGGCAGTTTCAAACCGCTGAACCCGCCGATTGTGATCGATCTGTAGCACCGTTCGCGGCTTATCTTGAAACAGGCGCCGGCAGACACCATGTTTTCTATCTCTCGAATTCCACTTTTACTGCGGGAGCTCCATGCCTGACTGTCCTGATTACTCGCTGCTCGAACTGGCCTCCGTCCGCGAAGGCGACTCGGTAGGCACCACGCTTGCCAACAGCGTGGCCTATGCCCAACGGGCCGAGAAACTCGGTTTCAAGCGCTTCTGGCTGGCCGAGCATCACAACATGGAAGGCATCAGCAGCTCCGCGACGTCTGTCCTGATCGGACACATCGCAGGCAAAACGAAGTCTATTCGGGTCGGTTCCGGTGGTGTCATGCTGCCCAACCACCCGCCACTGGTCATTGCCGAGCAATTCGGAACACTCGAGAGTCTGTACCCGGGGCGGATTGACCTTGGACTGGGCCGCGCGCCGGGCACTGACCCGGTGACCGCGCGGGCCCTGAGGCGCGACGGCCTGGGTGCTGAACAGTTTCCTGAGGATGTCGCCCGGCTTCAGTCCCTGCTTGGCCCCCTGCAGCCAGGGCAGCCCGTGAGGGCCATTCCCGGCGCGGGCACCAATGTGCCGCTCTGGCTGCTGGGATCAAGCCTTTACAGCGCCCAGCTGGCCGCCATGCGCGGTCTGCCCTATGCCTTCGCCGGACATTTCGCACCCCGGCTCTACAGGGAAGCGCTCAGAGTCTACCGCGACAACTTCCAGCCCTCGGAAACGCTTGAACAGCCCTATGCCATGCTTGCCCTGCCAGCCGTTCCGGCCGATTCCGTTCAGGAGGCAGAGTTTCTGGCTACCACCAGCTATCAGCGCATTCTCGCCCTCTTCCGCGGACAACCGCTGTGGATGAAACCGCCTGTAAACAGCATGGACGGGCTCTGGAACGCGGGCGAGAAAGCCAGTGTGAAGGATTTTCTGGGTCTGCAACTGCTTGGCGATGCCGAAACCATCGGGAGACAGCTGCGACACATTCTCTCGGACATTGAGGTCGAGGAACTGATGTTCACGGTGGATATCTACGACCCAGAGACGCGCCGGCATGCGCTCGACATCCTGGCCCAAACCAGAAATGCCGGGCTGGCATTGTCCTAAAGCACAGATTCCACCGCGTCGATCAGCTCCGGATCCTGTGGGCGCACCCGGCTCGGAAAGGAGTCGACGACCGTGCCGGAACGATCAATCACATACTTGGTGAAGTTCCAGCGCGGGGGTTGGCTCTGCTCATTGATGGCCCGGAACACCGGGTTGGCCTCGGCTCCGGTCACCGCTCCTGGTGCGATCATGGTGAAGGTCACTCCGAAGTTCTTGAAACAGACGGTGGCCGCCTCGGCTTCGGAATCTGCCTCCTGCCGGAAATCGTCGCTGGCGAAGCCGACCACAACCAGCCCTTTCTCCGAATACTGTTTGTGCAGGGCCTCGAGCCCCTCGAACTGCCCTGTGTATCCGCAACGGCTGGCGGTGTTGACCACCAGCATGGGTTTGCCAGCCGCGAGATCACACAGGTTTACCGTGTCTGTTGAGTGAAGCTTGCGTTGTTCATGATCGAGAAACGCCGGACAACTGTCCGCCATGGCTACCTGCGCTCCTGATAGACCGAAAATCAAAGCGGTGATTATCAGACCTCGTTTTACCTGTTTCATGGATCCGGATTCCCTGTTCAACTAAGTTTCATTTATACGCCGCAACCGGACCGATGGCTCAGCCAGCACGGTGGACAGAGCAGGCCCTGCTGCTCATCATTCAGGTGATTAAAGCGTTCAGCACCGGAGCAACATTCATCATGACAGACACCCCGATCCACGTCTTCCTTTCCCACGGCCTGGAGAGCGGCCCTGGCAGCACCAAGATCCAGGCCATGAAAGCCGAGTCGGAAACCTTTCCGGGCATTCAGGCCCACGCGATTGATCACAGCAGCACCCGGGATCCAGCGACACGGCTGGCCCAGATGCGCGAGGCAATGGCTGAATGCAATGCCAAGCCGGAAAACACCATCCTTGCCGGTTCGAGCATGGGGGGCTGGGTCTGCGCCCAGACATCCTCGGAAACGCCTGTTCTGGGATGCTTCATGCTGGCGCCAGCCCTGGCGATGGCCCGGTATCCCCAATCCAGCCCGCTGATCCAGGCGGACCACCGTCAGATCATTCATGGTTGGGATGACGACGTGGTACCGGTAGCGCCGGTGCTTGATCTGGCCCGTGATCAGGGCCTTCCGATTCTGGTCCTGCCGGATGGGCACCGACTGGAAAACAGTCTTGATCGGGTCGTCAGTGAGTTCCGCGAATTCCTTCAAACCTGCCTTTCAGATATGAATCGACCGTGATTTCATGAACTTGCGAAACGATCAAAACCATCTCTGCTGAAACGATTGTTTTGGCCATTTTCTTGCGAAAACCACTTTGTTTTGCCAGTCTTTATTAATGTAACAATAAATTTCAGCAAAAAAACGAACGGAGAAAACCCGATGAGCAGCATGAGTAAGTTCAAGAAACTGGCCGGAATTTCAGCGTTCGCATTCGCTGCGATGACCATGGCGAACTCTGTAAACGCCGCTAACTGGCGCTATGCGCACGAAGAGTACGAAGGCGACGTTCAGGACGTATTCGCCTACAAGTTCAAGGAATACATTGAGGATAACTCTGACCACACCCTGCAGGTATACCGTTTCGGCGAGCTGGGTGAGTCTGACGACATCATGGAGCAAACCCAGGCAGGTATTCTGAACTTTGTTAACCAGTCGCCCGGCTTTACAGGCTCGCTGATTCCGGAAGCGCAGATCTTCTTTATTCCTTACCTGATGCCGACCGACATGGATACGGTGATCGAATTCTTCCGCACCAGTAAAGCCATCAATGAAGACTTCCCGGAGCTTTACGCAGAGAAGGGTCTGGAGCTTCTCAAGATGTATCCGGAAGGGGAAATGGTTGTAACGGTTGATGAGCCGGTCACCCAGCCCGAGGACTTCAACAACAAGAAGATCCGGGTCATGACCAACCCGCTTCTGTCAGAAACCTATTCTGCCTTCGGCGCGACACCGACCCCGCTGCCCTGGGGTGAAGTCTATGGTGCGCTGCAGACCAACATGATCCAGGGGCAGGAAAACCCGATCTTCTGGATCGAGTCCGGCGGTCTTTATGAAGTGTCCCCGAACCTGGTCTTCACCAAGCACGGCTGGTTCACCACTGCCATGATGGCCAACCAGGATTTCTATAATGGCCTGTCTGACGCCGACAAGAAACTGGTTCAGGACGCTGCAGACTTTGCCTTTGAAGAAATCATTGTGCACATCGACGGTCTGGCAGACGAAGCCCTGGCCAAGATCCAGAAAGCCAGCGATGAAGTCACCGTCACCCGTCTGAACGACGAACAGATCGAAGCCTTCAAGGCCCGTGCGCCCCAGGTGGAAGAGAAGTTCATCGAAATGACTGGCGACAGTGGCAAAGAACTGCTGAACCAGTTCAAAGCAGACCTGGAAGCAGTTCAGAACAACTAAGACTAGTGGAACCACTCCCGCCGGCTCCGGCCGGCGGGCAGCTTTGCTAACCCCGCCCCGCCGGGGATTCCCTACCGGCAGGGAGCGACATGCTCTGGAGCAGACCCCATGTCCGAGAATTCCCCGGATCTTGAAGACGACACCGGCACCTACGAGTCCGGCCTGCCCGGTTTTCTGGGGACGATTGATGAAATCATTGCCAAGGTCGAGGCGTTCATGCTGGCCGCTGGCGTCATCCTGATGGCAATCAATACCTGTGTGAACGTCATTGCGCGGTATGTATTCGGTGAAGGCCTCTTTTTCTCAGGTGAAATCAACCGGATCCTGATTATACTCATTACCTTTGCAGGCATCGGTTATGCAGCCCGTCACGGCAGGCACATCCGGATGTCCGCAATCTACGACGCACTGCCAGTCAAGGGCCGCAAGGTTTTGATGATCATCATCGCCCTGTTCACGTCTCTTGTGATGTTCTTTCTTTGCTACCACTCGTTCGGATACATCGAAACCCTTTACAGTCGTGGGCGAATTCTGCCCGCCCTGGGCTTTGAGATCTGGTGGATTTACATCTGGGTCCCGATCGGTTTTGCCATTACAGGTATTCAGTACCTCCTGACGGCCATAAAGAACTTCACCAGCAAAGATGTTTATCTTTCCACTGGGGTTGTCGACGGCTACGCGGACACAGAATCGGAAGTATGAACCCTGCAGCTGACGTTAAGGAAGGATAGGAAATCATGGCAACTATAATGATGTTGATCATGATCGGGTTGCTGCTGCTGGGCTTCCCGATGATGGTACCGCTGATCACAGGTGCGGTGGTCGGTTTTGTAATGATGTTTGATGGCTTCGGCCAGATGGGCACCTTCGTCCAGCAGATGATGGGCGGTATCCGGCCCGCCTCGCTGATTGCGGTCCCAATGTTCATTCTGGCAGCGGACATCATGACCCGCGGTCAATCCGCTGACCGGCTGATCAACATGGTCATGGCGTTCATCGGCCACGTAAAAGGCGGCCTTGCCATCAGCACCGCCACGTCCTGCACGCTTTTTGGTGCCGTGTCCGGATCGACCCAGGCTACGGTGGTAGCCGTTGGTTCGCCTCTGCGGCCCAAATTGCTCAAAGCGGGCTATTCAGACTCGTTTTCGCTGGCACTGATCATCAATTCCAGTGACATTGCCTTTTTGATACCCCCGAGTATTGGCTTCATCATCTACGGGGTTATCTCCGAGACGTCCATTGCCGAGCTGTTCATTGCCGGTATCGGGCCAGGCTTGATGATTCTGGTCATGTTTTCCATCTACTGCCTGATTTATGCTCGCGTCAACAACCTCCCGACCGAGGAGAAGTCCACCTGGCGCCAGCGGGTCATATCCATGCGCGAGGCTCTATGGCCGCTGTTTTTCCCAGTTATTATCGTCGGCGGGATCTACGGGGGTATCTTCAGCCCGACAGAAGCGGCGGCCGTTTGCGTGCTCTACGCCTTCCTGCTGGAATTCGTAGTGTTCCGCTCACTCAAGCTTGCTGACATCTATCGTATTGCAAAGTCCACCGGCCTGATCACTGCTGTCGTCTTTATTCTTGTAGCCGTGGGCACCGGCTTCTCCTGGATCATTTCCTTTGCCCAGATTCCCCAGGCCATTCTGGACGCAGTCGGAATTAGCGATATGGGCCCCGTTGGCGTGCTGATTACCATCTGTATCGCTTTCTTTATTGCCTGCATGTTCGTTGACCCGATCGTGGTGATTCTGGTGCTGACGCCGATCTTTGCACCGGCTATCGAAGCTTCTGGCATCGACCCGGTTCTGGTGGGCGTGCTGATTACCCTTCAGGTAGCCATCGGCTCGGCAACGCCACCGTTCGGCTGTGATATTTTCACCGCCATAGCGATATTCAAGCGCCCTTATCTCGAGGTTATTCGCGGCACGCCGCCATTCGTAATCATGCTGATATCCGCTGCCGGGTTACTGATTGCGTTCCCGCAAATTGCGTTGTTCCTGCGCGACCTGGCCTTCAGGTGATCTGATCATCCTGAAGAGTGAATACAAAGGAGTACGACATGTTCAAACGGATTCTGGTGGCGGTAGACGGCTCGATGACCTCGTTCGAGGCCTTGAGCAAGGCTATTGAGCTACAAGAACTGACTGATGCGGAGATCTACCTGCTGTGTGTGTACAAGCATCACAGCCTGTTTGAGGCATCTCTGTCGATCGGACGACCGGCTGAAATGGACATCCCGGATAAAGTGCTTTCGGAATATGCCAAGGATGTGGTCAATCACGCGAAACAACTGGCGGCGGAACGCGGCGGCAAAAATGTCCGCGGCTTCGTCAAAGCCGGTAAACCCTCAAAAGTCATTGTAGAGTTTGCCAAAGAAAAAGGTGCGGACCTGATCGTCATCGGCACCAAGGGTACGCACAGTGACAAAGATGGCCTGTTTCTGGGCAGTGTTTCACACCGGGTTGCATCTCACGCCAAATGCCCGGTTCTGGTGGTGTGACCGTTCAACCAGAGACTTCGACCCGATTACGACCGGCTGACTTGGCGCGATAGAGCGCCTTGTCTGCCAGGGTCAGAAGCTGCAACGGCTTCGCACAGCTGGTTTGCCTTGTCCCTGGCGGCTTCCGATGTTGCCCCCGGCATGACCACCACAAACTCCTCACCGCCATACCGGCAA
This sequence comes from Marinobacter sp. CP1, assembly GCF_001266795.1. Classification (NCBI taxonomy): domain Bacteria; kingdom Pseudomonadati; phylum Pseudomonadota; class Gammaproteobacteria; order Pseudomonadales; family Marinobacteraceae; genus Marinobacter; species Marinobacter sp. CP1. The sequence continues at coordinate 2,365,695 of NZ_CP011929.1, read as the reverse complement.
ACAATATCACTCTCCCGGAACTGGTTCTGGAGGATGCCTGCAACTATCTTCAGGGCGTTGTCCCCGGCTTCGTGGCCGTGGGTATCATTAAATCTCTTGAAGTGGTCAATATCGACAATCAGCAGACTGGCCTGGCTTTCCGAGACCAGCATCGGGGCGGAAGCCAGGGTAAACAGCGAGATACCTGCAAAGGTTTTCTTTTCTGTTTGCGGCAGCGCAAAAATGATGGCCAGCAATGCGATCAACGTGGCAAAGCCTGCGATCACCAGAGCTTCGAGGGAATTCTTGAGGATGTATAACACCAGATCCGGGTGGTCCATGATGGAGACTTCACCCCACAGACCGATATCCGTCTAGTTGGAGAAGATCCGGAAGTACACCGGTTTGCCTTCGTAATTCTCGGGCAGCACGATTTCATGCCAGGGCCTGCCTTCGAAGCGGCCACGCCCGTCAGCGTTGAACTCTCCGTACTGGTAGATTTTTTCACCCTCGAGCCAGACCTGAACAATGAGATCGACACTGAAGATGTAGAGGACGGGCTCCTGCCACTCGCCGGTTGGCAGGGTGACCCGGAACCAGACGTTTTCACGTCCTTCACGGCCGGGTGGATTGGAGGGGAAACCAATGCTGTTCCATTTTTCGGGTGCATCCTGCAACACCCACTTCGGGATACCATCGTTGGTGAAAGGTGAGTCACCCCAGCGGTATTCCCAACCCTGAGTTTTGTAACGATTAGCCCAGATTATAGCCCAGTCCCTGCGAAATCCGGAGCCCTCTGTCAGGGCATCCGACCGGTGCGCTCAAGACGGTTCGTCACCATACGATGATAAAGCCGGCTGAGCAGGGGCCGGATCACCGGCAGGCTGATAATCCATGCCAGAGGTTTGAGCAACGGCACGCGCGACATCAGCAGGATGTAGGCATCCAGCTCACTGTGGATATGGCCGTTCTGGTCCTCCACGTGCAGCTCCTTGAGCGCCATATCCGGGTCGATACCCCGGGCTTTCAGTTCTTCATCCCGACCCGTAATATCCACCCACTCAACCTGATCGGCAGCCCGGCCCGCCAGGCGTTCGTACTGGCGCCGGTCCCGCCGACAGCTGGGGCAGGCTCCATCGTAGAAAACACGAAGGGTATTGCCGCTCTCTGTCATTGCGGCCTCACCACCCATTCCGGGTCCTCAAACTCACCAATGGGTTTGATATCCACAAACGGCGCAGCACTGCGAATGATAGCGGCCACCTCAGGGTTATGCTGCCCTTCCATGGCATCCCGCTGTTCCTTGCTCTCCCAGGAGGCGATGGCAATCAGGGTGTTGGGGTCGCCAATCTTGCGGTGCAGCTCTGTACCCCGGGCTCCGGGCGCCTGCTGGATAATTTCGCTCGCTCTTACCCAGGCATCCGCGTATTCCTCCGCCGTGTGGCCTTCCCGGATATGCACTTCGAAAATAAACTTCATGAGACCTCCCGGCGACTGCCAGTCCAATCCGGTCGCGTTATCCCGTGATTGCGGCGAACACCGTTAACGTGAGGAGCGGCCCATCACCAGCAGCGCCAATAGCGCAGAGCCCACCATCAGCAACAGTGCCACCGCATTGAGCACGGGCGTCGACCCTTCCCGAAGGCGATTGAACAGGGCCACCGTCAACGGTGTATCACTACCTGTCAGCATAACGGTGGTATTGAAGTTTTCAAATGACATCAGGAAGGCCATGGCGGCGGCTCCGAAAATAGACGGCAAAAGCCAGGGCAGAGTCACGGTAAACCAGGCCACCAAAGGCGTGGCGCCCAGATTCAGGGCGGCTTCTTCCAGCTGGGGGTCGAACTTGCGCAGGCGGGCGGGAATCACCAGCGGCAGCAGCATGAGCAGGTACAGGACTTCCTTGCCCCGAAACTGTACCCGTTCAAACAACACGGCATTAACACACCCCAGGGCACAACGATTTCGCGCAGCACCGTGCCGTGGCCGCCACCCAGGTCGTAGCCGGCTTCGACCAGGTTCTCATCCATGCCATCGAGGGTTGTCACCAGTGGCACCGCCATGAACAGAAGGCCGTTGTACACCAGGCCGATGATGACCGCAACGTCGTTGTGGAGCATTTCCACCGGACCATCGACCCAGCCCAGTGCCTGTAGCCAGGGACTGAACAGGCCGCTTTCACGCAGCAGAATCATCCAACCGTAAGTACGCACCAACTCACTGGCCCAGAACGGAATCAGGCAGGCCAGAAACAGAATGCCTTTCGAACAGCCTCTGGCAAGACGGGCAATGTACCAGGCAATGGTGTCCCAGCTTTCCCGGACCTGGAACGATACCCGGAGCATCTGGAGATGGGGCAAGATCACCAGCAATACGATCCAGAGCAGGAACGGAGTGAGCAGCAACCAGAGGGATAATCGACTGACCGACGACCTCACAGACTCTCGGCTCCAAAAACCCTGGCCAGGGCCGGATTCCAGGCCAGCCGGATTGAACTGTCGGCAGACAGCCTGGGTGCCGAGCCATCCTGAGGCAGGCGGGCGTATACCGGTTGCCCACAGTTCTCTGCCTCGACCCGGCTGTTGGCCCCATCGAACAGGGTGGTGCGCACTTTCGCCTGCATCGATGAGAAGCCGGCACTGAGCGCATCCCCAGACAGCACCAGGGATTCGGGCCGGATATACAGTTCGGCCCGATGGCCGGTTCGAAGATTGTCCGATGCCACCCTGCCCTGAACCAGCACACCATCATCCAGACGGATTTCGGCCAGATCAAACCCCGCCCCGCCTGTGGCGCGGAGCTTGGAAATCATGTCTTCATTGTTGGAGAGGGTCACCTGTACATCGATGCCGGTCTCCTCCTCAAACTGGGCGACCACATCATCCGGGGCGTAGCCACCTCAGGTGATCAGGCGCAGATCTTCGGCCAGCGTGGTGCCGGAAAAACTGGCGGTGGCAAGGGCTGCAGACAGCAAAAAAAAGCACGGTTCAGTGTCGAACGAGAGGGCATGATCATAACGTGTCCTTACTGGTGGCAATTCCAGAAGTTTGCTAACCATTTGTTATCAGGAAGTAATAGACCATGTATTGCAGTTTTGTGAAACCCGGCGCAAAAAAACGGAGGCCGCAGCCTCCGTTTTCAGTGGTGCCATGAAGTATCGACGCGCTCAACGCCCGGACTTCAACATCTCCCAGTACTTGGCATAGACCTGCAGGGCGTCGTCACCGATGTCGGTCTGGAACTCGGCATTGATCATGTCGGTGGCGTTCGGATAGCTTGCCCGGTTATTCGCAACTTCGTCCGGCAACAGGTCCCTCGCCGCCAGATTTGGTGTCGCATAACCAATCTCCTCGCTGATCAGGGCGGAGATTTCAGGCTGCAGTACGAAACTGATGAACTGGTGGGCCGCTTCCGGATTCTTGGCGTTCTTCGGAATCACGAAGCTGTCCAACCAGGCAATGATGCCTTCTTCCGGATACACGTATTCCAGCGACTCCATGGTGTCCTTGCCCATCACGGCTTCGCCGTTCCAGATCATGCCAACATCGGTCTCGCCCTCCAGATACGGCATGCGGGGCGCATCGGAATTGAAAGTACGAACCGAGGGCATCAGCTCGGAAAGCTTTTCATAGGCCGCCTCGATCTCCTCCGGGTCGGTACTGTTACCGGAGTAACCCAGTACCCGCAGACCAACATGGAAAACCTCCCGCATGTCGTTGGTGAGCATCACGCGCCCCTCGAAACGGTCTTCCCACAGGTCTTCCCAGGCGGTGACAGGCTCCCCTTCGATGTCTGCGGTGTCCACGGCCAGCCCTGTGGTACCCCAGAGGTAGGGCACGGAGAATTTGTTCGCCGGATCGATATCCAGGTTCACCAGCTCGGGATCCAGATTATCAAACCCTTCGATCTTGCTGCGATCGATCGGCATCAGCAGGTCTTCCTGGCGCATCTTGCTGACGTAGTAGGTAGACGGCACCGCCAGGTCATAGGCTGCGCTGTCATCCAGCAGCTTCAGACGGGCATACATGGCCTCGTTACTGTCGTAGGTCGTGTAGACCACCTGAATGCCCGTTTCCTCGGTAAAACGGTCGAGGACTTCCTGAGGCATGTATTCGGACCAGTTATAGAGGTTGAGAACCCGGGGATCCTCGGAACTGCACCCCGTCAATCCCACTGCCAGCAAGCCGGCCAGTGCCAGTTTCTTCATCGTTTGCTCCTTACCAGAATCCATTGAGACAACATCAGCATAACCAGTGAAAACACCAGCAACAGTGTGCCCAGGGCATTCACCTCGGGTTTCAGGCCCACACGCACCATGGAATAGATGCGCAGGGGCAGAATTTCATAGCTCGGGCCACTGACAAACGTACTGACCACCACATCATCGAGAGACAGTGTAAACCCTAGCAGCCAGCCTGCCAGTAACGCCGGCATGATCACCGGGATCAGCACGGTGCGGGTCATCGTAAAATCAGAAGCGCCCAGATCCCGGGCGGCCTCGGGCAGGCTCTCGTCGAAACCACTCAACCGGGCCATGACCGTGATCACCACAAACGGGAGGCAGAAGGTGACGTGAGCCAGTAGCAGCGATACATAGCCGAGCTGCAATCCCACCAACAGGAACAGGGCCAGCAACGAAATAGCCAGGACAATCTCCGGCGACATCATCACCACAAACAGCATGCCGTTGAGCAGCTTCTTGCCCCGGAACCGGTACCGGTGCAGGGCCAGGGCCGTCAGGGCACCGATAACCGTGGACACCGTGGCGGCAGACAGCGCCAGCCAGAGGGAATTCCACATGGCATTGACCATGGCCCGGTTATTGAAAAGCGCCTCGTACCAGCGCAGGCTGAGCCCGCCCCAGGCATAACCGGTTCGGGATTCATTGAACGAGAACACCACCAGCACCACGATGGGCACATAGAGAAGGATGTAGACCAGAGTCAGATAGGTTCGGGGCAGCCACCGTGTCATCAGGCACCCTCCTCGCCAATTCGCCGCTTACTCAGGCGATGGGCGAACATGAGGAACGCCATGGTCACGGTAAGCACGATGCTGGCGGCAGCCCCGAAAGGCCAGTTGCGGGCATCGAGGAACTGGTTCTTGATCACGTTGCCTACCAGCAGGTTTCTTGAACCGCCCAGAATATCCGGAACGAAGAACAGGCCCATGGCCGGCAGCAAGACCAGCATCACGCCGGCCAGCACTCCGGGCAATGTGAGCGGAACTATTACGTGCACAAAGGTGGAAAGCCGACCCGCGCCCAGATCATGAGAAGCCAGCAGCAGCTCCTGCTTCAGATCCTCAAACACCGAATACAGTGGCAGGATCATGAACGGCAACAGCAGATACACCAGGCCAATGATCACTGCGCCCTCGGTGTAAAGCAGCTGCAGCGGCTCATCGATAAGCCCGACCGACATCAAGGCGCTGTTCAGCAGCCCATTGGTGGCGAGGATCAGCTTCAGTGCGTATGTGCGCACCAGAGAGTTGGTCCAGAACGGCACGATCAGAAGGAAGATCAGGACCAGCTGACGTTGCTTGCCCACTTTGGACAGGGCCCAGGCAAACGGATAGCCAATCAGCAAACACACCAGCGTGGTCATCGCCGCCATGTACAGGGAATGCAGGAAGACGTCCAGATACAGGGGATCAAACAGCTGGCGATAGGCATCCAGATTCAGGGGCAGAGACAGGAACGAGACCGGGTCACGGGTCATGACACTGGCGCCTACCACCAGCAGATTCGGCGCCAGTACCAGGAACAGGAGCCAGCCCCAGACCAGAATCAGGACAGCGTTTTTGAACGGCTGCTGCATAATGCTATGCATCGGCCGGCAGTTCCTCTTCGCTCCTCTGGCTGGCTTCTTCTGGAAGCAGCCATTCCCAACCATCAACCCAGCTGACTTTTACGGGCTCTCCAAGCCGGTAATCAAACGCCGGGTCATCTTCATCAAAGAATTCACTGGCCAGAACTTCGGTGCCATCGGCGAGATGGATGACCGAATCCAGCGTGCTGCCCTTGTAATTGCGCTCGACAATCTTGCCTGCGACGCCGTTCTCGTCGTCAGGGTCGAGAACCCGGATATCTTCCGGTCGAAGCAAAACGTGCAGGCGCTGGCTTTCGCGAACCGGGAAATCCGGACGGCGCAGGGTTCGTTTGAGGCCGAAGACATCCACGGTAATGGAACCGTTCTGAACCGACTCAACGGTGCCCGGAAAAAAGTTCGTCTCACCCACAAACCGCGCGGTGAAGAGATTCGCCGGTCGCTCATAGACTTCCCGGGGCGTTCCCAATTGCTGAACGAGGCCATCCTTGAGCACCACCACCCGATCCGACATCGACAGCGCCTCTTCCTGATCGTGGGTCACAAAGACAAAGGTGATGCCGAGCTCCCGCTGCAGGCGCTTCAGCTCCACCTGCATGGTGCGACGCAGTTTGTAATCGAGGGCCGAAAGGGGTTCATCCAGCAGCAGCAGGCGTGGGCGTTTGACCACCGCGCGGGCAATGGCGACCCTCTGCTGCTGTCCGCCGGACAACTGATGGGGCTTGCGCCGGGCAAAATCCTGCAACTGCACCATGGCCAGGGCTTCATCGACACGCTGGCGAATCTCGTCCTTGGGACGTTTTTCCATCTTCAGGCCGTAGGCCACGTTGTCGAACACTGACATGTGGGGGAACAGCGCGTAGTGCTGGAAAACGGTATTCAGCGGCCGGTTTTCCGGGGCGGTGTGAGTGAGATTTTCTCCCGCCAGGGTAATGGTGCCCTCGTCAGGATGCTCAAAGCCCGCCATCAGGCGCAGCAGCGTAGTCTTACCGCAGCCGGAAGGCCCCAACAGGGTAATGAACTCGCCGTCGTAGATCTCAAGATCCAGACCGTCGAGCACCGTTTTGCCACCGAATTGCTTGGAAAGATTGCTCAGGGATAGCAGTGTCTGTTTCATCGGCGCTGCCCAAAGAATGAGCGGCCTATTTTTCCAGAAACCGACGCAAACAAAAAGGGGCGCCGGGGTATTACAGCCCCGGCGCCCCTTTGACTGACAAAGCCCTCAAGCCTTCGACGGGCTCTCAGGTATTGTCAGGCTTCAGTCTTCAGCCACACTATTCAGATAGGCCTTGTCGGAAATGTTGGTCCACTGACGAACCTGCTTGAGGTAGTCACGCTGTGAATCGATAATTTCTTTCGCAAGCGGATCCTTCTCAGCGGCTTCGGCCAGCAAACGGTTAGTGGTGCTGCGCAGGGCATCAATGACTTCCGGCGGGAATACCTTGTGAGTTACATCCGGGTAGTCTTCTTTCATGCGATCCCAGGCCACGCCACTCTGGTGGGTGCTCTGGATGTACATGTCATAGGCAGCGGTGCGCATGGCAACCCGCAGGATCTCCTGAAGATCCTTTGGCAGCTCTTCCCAGGTCTTCTTGTTGATCAGGAACTGAACTTCCGCGCCCGGCTCCTGCCAGCCCGAATAGTAGTACTTGGCGATCTGGTGGAAACCCATCTGGAAATCCAGGGCAGGACCGACCCATTCAACGGCATCCACGGTGCCACGCTCGAGTGCGGTGTACAGCTCACCCGGCGGCAGGTTGGTCACGGCAACACCCAATTCCGACATAACCTCGCCAGCGAACCCCGGGGTGCGCATCTTCAGGCCCTGAAGATCCTCAAGTGAATTGATCTCCTCGCGGAACCAGCCACCCATCTGGTTACCGGTATTACCACCCGGGAAGGACAGCATGCCATAGGGTTCATACACCTTCTGCATCAGCTCCATGCCCTCACCGTGGTAGAACCAGGCGTACATCTCGGGCGCGATCAGCCCGAACGGAATGGTGGTGAAGTACATAGCGTTCGGGATTGAGCCCTTGTAGTAATAGGACGCGGTATGGCCCATGTCGTACTGGCCATTGCGCACCAGATCAAAAATCCCGAAAGGCGCCTTGTGCTTGTTGGACGGATCTATGCGAATCTGCAAGCGGCCGTCTGACATGGTTTCTGCCATGTCCGCCATATGCTGAACTGTCTCTCCCAGTACCGGAGAGTTGGGCCCCCAGGTTTGCGCAAGGCGCAAGGTATAGTTTTCCTCGGCCACCGAGGACACGCTGAACGCAGTAGCCGCAGCGGCCACGGCCGCAAGCAGTGTTTTCCGGATTGTCATTGTGTTGGCTTCCATTATTGTTGGTATGAAAACAGGTATTTCTTTCGCGTGACCATCATAGCTTCCTCATGGTGTTCCGCCAATCGGCAGAACACCCTGAGCCGCGCTCAGACTTTGAACTGCCCTACCAGATCCCGCAAGCTCTCACCCAGACGCGCCAGTTCATGACTGGCCTCGTTGGTTTGGGTTACGCCGGTATCGCTACGCTGGGCAGCGTCGACAATGCGGACCACGTTCTGATTGACCTCTTCAGCCACCTGGCTTTGTTGCTCTGAGGCGGTTGCGATCTGGGTTACCTGATCATGAATCTTGCCAATCGAGGTCTCGATGGTTCGCAGCGCGCTGGTTGCATGATTGATCCTTTCGACCGTTTCCGTTGAACGGTTGCGTGATTTGTTCATCCGCTCCACCGATGCCTTGGATTCAGTCACAAAGCCGTCAATCATGGTACGAATCTGATCAGCGGACTCGGCGCTGCGTTTTGCAAGCTGGCGTACTTCATCAGCAACCACCGAGAAGCCTCGGCCATGCTCACCAGCCCGTGCAGCTTCGATGGCCGCATTGAGAGCCAGCAGGTTGGTCTGTTCGGTCACCGCGTGGATGACGTCCAGTACCTGCTGGATCTCATCGGATTTTTCCGCAAGGGCGTTGATACTGCGGGCCGTGTCCTCGATCTCCTCGGACAGCTTGTTCACCGCGCCCTGGGCACTGCTAATGGTTTCACCACCCTCACGGGCCATGCGGTCGGCGTCCGAGGCCGAGCTCTCAACCTCATTGGCATTGCCGGAAATCTGCTGGATGGTCGCGGCCATTTCATTGATCGCAGAGGCAATCTGGTCAGTCTCTGAGCCCTGTTCCTGAACCGAGGCCCGGGTTTCATTCGCGACCCGGCTGAGCTCTTCCGCCGCGGACGCCACCTGATCCGTGGTGGCGCCAACTTCTCGCATGGTGTCCTGAATCTTCACAACAAAGGCATTGAAACGACGACCGAGCTCGGCCAGCTCGTCGGTACCCTCATCCGGCAACCGCTGGCGGAGATCGCCCTCACCATCAGCAATTTCCTGCATCATGTTGCTGACGTTCTTCAGCGGCCGGGTCACGCTACGGCCAACGAATACGCCGATCACCAAAGCAATTACGACAACCACAACCGTCACCAGGAGGATAAAGCCCAAGGCCTCCGCCATACCCGCTTCAATGTCCTCGCGAGCAGCAGCGACCTGCCGGTCAATATCGGTAATGTAGACACCAGCACCGATCATCCAGTCCCAGTCCGGGATAAGGGTGGAATAGGACATCTTGGGTTCTTCATTGCCGGAGGCAGGGTTCATCCAGTCATAGCCGTAGAAGCCCTCACCGCGGGCAGCGGCGAACAGATCGGCCACCAACCCCCTGACAACCGGATTCTTGGTCGGTCCTTCTTTGGAAGGGTCCGGGGCATAGGCCAGGTTGTATACATCCCTGGTATAGGCGAACACGTAGTTCGTCTCATCAAAACGGATCGAGCGCAGGCGCGCCGCTGCCGCCTCCTTCGCTTCCGCCTCCGTCATCGATGGGTCATTCTTGGCCTCCAGAACCACGGCCTCTGCGGCATCAATGAGATTCTGTAAACCAGCCTTCCGTGCTTCGAGGAGGCTGTTCTCAAGACGCTTGAGCTCATCTTCACCATTGGCCTGAATCTGACTGGCGGTGATCCACGCCAATGTTGCCGCCGTAACGAGTACCGGCACAAGTACTGCCACCAGCAAGCGCGAGCGTATTTTCACTTTACTCAAGACATTCATTTTTCCGAACTCTCCAGGGAATTTCCGTTGGTGAGGATTATCCACGGACCACTTGGCGTGATCTGTTCCAGTTTGTTAAGGCAGGTTTCAGCAGGCGCACTGATTCGCCGAGCCGCCTGCCATCGGACAAACCTTCCACCATTATTTTCAGCTAGGTACAGTAACGGCAGTAACCCGATTGTCTTGAGCGGGAATCAGACTGAAGGACCACTACGAAGGTAGGCCAATGAAGCACCTGTTTCTGGTACGCCACGCCAAGTCCAGCTGGGCCGATGAAACACTTTCTGACCGGGAACGCCCCCTCAGTGCTCGGGGCGTCAGCCAATTGGCCCCATTGGGAAATGCCCTGAAATCTGTCGGCGCGTTCGAAGGCGAGGTTTACAGCAGCAACGCCAGGCGGGCCGTCGCGACACTTCAATGCATACTGCCCGACACAGTCGCAGCCGAGAGCTGCCATACCCTGAGCGAGCTATATACCTTCGACTATCGGCGACTACTCGCATGGCTCGAAGAGCAGGCAGACGCCCCACAGATTACCCTGGTCGGCCACAACCCGGCGTTACTGGAACTGGCCCAGTCCCTACTGAAGCACCCCCCGGGACAGCTACCCACCGCCAGCGTTATTCACATCCGGCTTTCGATCAAACACTGGCGCCAGATTGGTCGCGGCAAGGGCAAACTGGTGACTCTGATAACGCCAAAGGATTACAGCTACGCCCACTTCGAACGAAAGCTTAAAAAGAGAGCCAGAACCGCGGGGGACGATCCTGCAAGCGACATTCCCAAGGCCCTTCACCATCAACTTGATCGGCTAAGGCAACTGGAACGGGGCGTCGCCCTTGGCCTGGATGACGAATTTCTGCACCAGTACCGGATTGCGATTCGACGCAGCCGGGCCATCGCCGAATCGGTTCAGGACGTGACTGGTGACAAGTCGCTGGCCAAGGGGGTTAAAACCCTGAAGCGCCATGCAAGGGCAACGGGCCCACTGCGCGACCTTCACGTGTTTCTTCAGGACCTGCCGGAACTTTGCGCAGATGACGCGGAAATTCGGGCAGCCTTGCAGATCTGGTTCGAGCGCGAAGCCGCCAGCCATCATAAAAAGCTGGCAAAGCGACTGAAAAGCAAGCGCTACCAGGACAGCCTGGAACACTGGCGCAATCTGATTGATTCGCGAAAGTTTCAGAAATTGGCCGCAACACTCCGGCCGAAAGACATCCGAAGGGCCGTGGAACGTCGTATCAAGGAGTTCAATAAACGCACTGCCGAGCTGATGCATACTTCACCGGATGAAGATATCCATCGGCTGCGCAAGCAACTCAAACGAATCCGTTACCTGATGGAACTGGATGCAAAAACCTGGAAGCGCAACCTGAAAACGTTAAAGGAGCGGCAAGAGCTCTATGGCCGGTTCCAGGATCTGCACGTTCAGATTTTGCTTCTCGACCAGTTCCGCCAGGCGGCGCCAGAGGTACTGCCAGCCGCGCTCAATGGAATCGTGGAAACGCTGGGAAACCACAAAGCGAACGCCCGGAAACAGATTCTGACCCTTGGAGGACTCGATGGAGCCCCGTTATGACACCCTGTTTTACGACGGACAATGCCCACTTTGCGCCAAAGAGATCCGCACCCTGCGCAAACTCCAGCGTGGCAATCTGATCTTTGCAGACATCCATGAACAGCGCGACGGCAGCGCCAACCTGCCAAGTCACGAAGCTCTGCTCAGACGCCTGCACCTGATGACCTGGACCGGCGAATGGGTCATCGGCCTGCCCGCAAATGTTCGCGCCTGGTCCCACACGCCCTTTGGTTTTCTGTTCAAACCCCTGCTGTGGCCAGGTATCTTCCAGATTGCCTCGCGCATCTACGGGAAATGGGCAGACAAACGCTATGAGCGCAAATACGCCTGCGCCATCGGAGATAACGAAACCGCTTAATCATGCATGTACGGGGTGTCGCCTGGCGCCCCAAACCCTTATCCTGAGGTATAACCTTATTCCATCAGTATGAGGAGCTTAACCATGAAAACTGCCCATGATCTGGTAGAAGCCGCCAGGAAAGAGATTCAGGAAGTACCTCTTGATCAGGCGGAAGACGCCATCAAGAACGCTGACTTACTCCTCGATGTGCGTGATGCGGATGAGTACCGGGCCGGCCACATACCCGGCGCGGTCAACATTTCCCGTGGTTTGCTGGAGTTCAAGTTCACCAATGATCCGGCGTTCGAGAGCCGCAACATGAACATCGTGTGTTACTGCAAGACATCCGGGCGCGCTGCGCTGAGTGCCAAAGCCCTGAAAGAAATGGGCTACATGCACGTGCAGTCCATCGCCGGAGGATTCGATGCCTGGCAGGAAGCCAACAAACCCGTTGCCAAACCCGAACTGCCGTCCTTCGAGTAACGGGCGTTTACAGGCAGCAGGCCTTGTGCTTTCGGCCACTCCCGCAGGGGCAGGGTTCGTTGCGACCGGGCTTCAACTGGCCCTCGCTGGTGTCACCACGAAGGTAATACCAGCGGCCCTGCTCACGGACAAAATCGGAGTTTTCTTCGAGAAACCCCCAGCCCTTGCCCAGGCGGTAGACCGCACGAAAAAGCACCGTGCCACGATCGCCGGACTGGTTGGTGTCCAGGATCTGCAAGGAGGTCCAGTCTGGTGAGTCTTCCAGGCTAAGCGTCTCTGGCCGTGAACTCTCGTGCCAGGTGGCCCTCAGATAATCCGGCAGCTTCAGAACGAAGGCCGCATACCGGGATCGCATCAGCGCTTCCGGATTAGACGCTGCTTCGCCCTGATGGAGAGGCTGGCAGCATTCGCTGTAGGATTTACCGCTTCCGCAGGGGCAGTTTCGATTTTCAGTCTGTAGAATCATCGGGCTTCGATCGTTTCGGCTATGCTCGTAATCCGGCAGTGTATCAATATCAAACCGGCGTTGCTCCGGCCTACTCTCCTGACCTTTTTGGTGATTTCCTTTGACAGATGTGTCGCTGTTACAGATTCTTCTGGCCAACCTTGCCATTCTTGCCGGAGCCTGCCTGCAAGGCGTGGCCGGCTATGGCATTGGCACACTGGCCGCGCCATTGCTATTCCTGATCAGCCCGGTGTTAGTGCCCGGCCCCCTGATTCTGAATGCCACTCTGCTCACTGTATTCATGCTGATCCGCAATCGCGGCGCATTGCAGGTCAGGGAAGTGCGTTTTGCCATCGGTGGCGGCGTTGCAGGGGCAGTCCTGGCAGCACTGACGTTGCTGGTAATTTCGACCAAAGGCTTCGAACTGACCTTCGGCATTCTTATCCTTGCCGGCGTAGCGCTCAGTGTTGGCGGTCTCAAGCCGGCGCTCAACGCAAGGAACAGCGTGCTGGCCGGAGCCGCTTCCACCTATATGGGCACGATTACCGCCGTGGGTGGACCGCCAATTGCGCTGATTTACCAGAATGAAAAGGGACCGTTGGTCAGGGCCAACATGTCGGCCTTCTTCCTGGCTGCCAGCGTGCTGAGCCTGTCAGGCCTGCTCGCCTCTGGCTACCTGGGAACCCGAGAGCTTTTCCTGTTCGCCGTTACTTTTCCTGGAGTATTCCTGGGCTTCTGGCTGTCAGGCAAGCTGGTTCACCGTATGCCCTTCGAGGGGCTTCGCCCGGTGATTCTAGGTATCGCTGCCATCGCCGGAACGGCGGCGCTGATTCGCGGGCTGATCTCACTCTAGGAATCGGCCCAGAGGCGCACGCGAAATCGGTTTTTCTTCCACAGCAAAGCCAGCCAGAGCGCGTGAGCATTGATCAGGAACGCCAGAATCCACTCGAATGCATCGTCCTTGCGGCTGTAGAACTCGGGCGCCACGCCATTCAGGATGACTGAAAGAATGCCTACCGCCAGAACAAGCTGGCAAAGATTCAGCAGCCTCATGCCCGTGTTCTTCCACAACGGATGGCTGCGCAATCCGGAACTGACCAGCAGCTCACAGATGAACGTGAGCGAGAAATACAGAACCACGCCAATACGGCGGATCAGGTTGAAGCCGTCCCCGGCGTGTCCCAGAGCCAGGGTATAGGCGCCGAGCGAGACGCTGGCCACCAGGCCCAGCCAGGGAATCCAGGCGACCCCCGACGAATGGACGCCGAGCTGGCGCAGCCACCGGCCGTTTAGCCACCAGAACAGAATGCCCAGCAGGGCCGCGGGCAGCATGGTACCTTTAAAGATGAAGTAGGAGGTGCCGTGACGACCAGTCCGGCTGATGCTGGTGCAGCTGTCCCAGTAGGGATTGCATAGCTCCACATGCCCTTCCAGCACTGAAACTGTAAACGTGATATGGATGGTTAACAGCGGGATAAGAGCCGCAGCCAGTGCAAGCCACCAGAGATGGAAAAAGCGGTGATCCGACATGACGGACGATTCCCGTTCAAGTATCGAAAAGCGAATGTCGACTGTGCTTCAGGCGCTTGACCCGCGCATGATAAGCGAACACTATTTGACCAGATTTTGCAATTCAGCCTCCGCTTTTATGTTCTTCTTCCGTCAAAATGGCAGCAGCGGGTGATAGGATCTAGTCATGAATAAAAGCCATCAGGAAATTGTCGAAACCCAATTAGACGTCGCCGAACTTGCGATCGGCATGCATGTGGTTCGGCTGGACCGCCCTTGGGAGGAGACCGATTTTCTGATTCAGGGCTTTGTGATCAAAGACCAGTCAGACATTGAGGCGCTACGCGCTCAATGCGGGTTTGTTTTCATTGAGGGACGGGTTCAGAAAACGAATACCGTTCATGAGGGAACCAACCGCAATCAGAAACCATCAGGATTGCGCCGGCTTTTCAAGCGCAAATCAGCATCAGAACCGGCACCCCAAAAACCTTCCGTACCTCGTAAGCGAGTCACCTACATCAATAAGGTCGACGCTGGCACTGAGATGGCTACGGCCAGGATCCGATTCGAGGACGCGCAAGAGACCGCCAAAGCGATCATGTCAGGATTGCGGGTCGGTCGCACCCTGGACATCAACAATGCGCGCAAAGTCGTCAAAGGATGCGTTGAAAGCGTGCTTAGAAACGAGAACGCACTGATGCTACTTACCAAGATCAAGCATCAGGACGCGTATACGGCCGAGCACTGCATCAACGTCTCGATTCTTTGCGCAGCGTTTGGAAAACATCTCGGTTTGTTACAGGGCGAAATCGAGACCCTTGCGCTCTGCGGTCTGTTGCACGATGTTGGCAAAACAAAAATCCCGGACGAAATCCTGAACAAACCGGGCGCTCTGACTCCGAAAGAGTTTGAGTTGATGAGGCACCACACGACTCACGGCAGAACGATTCTCATGGGCACCAGCCATTCGCTCAACACCGCGGTCGATGTTGCGTTCAGTCATCATGAAAGGATGGATGGCTCAGGCTACCCCAGAGGCCTCGAAGCACATCAAATTCCCTACTTTGCAAAGATCGTGGGCCTTGTCGACACCTACGACGCCATTACCAGTGACCGTGTCTATGATAAAGGCAGGGCGTCCATGCAGGCGCTGGATATCATCCACAAACACCGGGGTACCCAGTTTGACGCCGAACTTGCGGATGAGTTTATCCAACTCATCGGCATCTACCCGCCGGGCTCCATCGTGGAAATGATCAACGGAGAGGTGGGCATCGTTGTGGAGAGCCGGCCGGAGCATAAACTCAAGCCTTGCGTTCTGCTGGTCAGGGAGTCTGACAAAAGCGTGATGACACCTTACCGAACGGTCGATCTGAAGGTCAGCTCGGAGGATGCCGCAGGCGAAATCTATCGAATCGCCCGCGAGGTTCCGGACGGTACCCACAACATCGTACTTCAGGAGTTTGTAGATCAGGGGCTGATCGTAACCAGACCAAGAGCGCCCGCCGAGCAGCCCTGAAACCCAACCAACCTCTCTCAGCCTGGCCGTTTTGTTACCGCCATGGTCAGCCGCGAAACACAGGTAGTTTTCCCCTCTTCGTTCTCCAGAAGGATTTCCCAGACCTGAGTCGCACTACCAATGTGAATAGGCCTGGCTGTGCCATACACCCAGCCCTTGGTAACCGGGCGGATGTGATTGGCGTTGATATCCAGTCCAACAGCGACAGTTTTCGGGTTTTTCAGGCAGCAATTGGCCGCCATACTGCCAAGGGTTTCCGCCAGCAGCACCGATGCGCCGCCATGCAGAATGCCAAAAGGCTGTACGGTGCGTTCATCAACAGGCATACGGCCTTTGACATAGTCGTCGCCAATTTCAAGGTACTCGATACCCATGTAGCTGACCGCGGTGTTTTCGCTGGATTTTGCCAGGTGTTCAAGGTTCGGGGTTCTGGTCCAGATTGCCATAGGGGACTGGTCTCGATGTTGTTTGAAACGGATTAGAAGCAAGGTACCAGTTTATACAGATAGGATGCGAACTACCAAGCCCTCCGCTTTCGATCACCGATTGCTTGCTCAATCAACTTCTCGAACTCCAGCGCTGGGAGCGGGCGGCTGAAATGGTAGCCCTGGAAACGGTTGCACCCCATGCCAACAAGGCGTTCCAGTTGCCCTTTGGTTTCCACACCTTCGGCCACTGCTGACAGTTTGAGCGCAGAGGCCAAGGCCAGGATGGTCTCTGCGATAGCCGCATCATTAGGATCATCCAGGATGTCTCGCACAAACCCCTGATCAATTTTCAACTCATCCAGAGATAGGCGCTTCAAGTAGCCGAGGGACGAGTAACCCGTGCCGAAATCATCGAGGGAGATCCGTATTCCCATGCTTCTCAGGGTTCGAAGTGTTTCCTCCACCAACTCGAGATCGTAGGCAAGAGCGCTTTCGGTGATTTCTACTTTCAGGTTTCTTGGGGAGGCACCGGTTTTTCTCAGCAGTGCCATCACCGTCGAGCAGAACGAAGGCAGGTGAAACTGCCTTGCACTCACGTTGATCGAGACCTGGAGCTGCGACAACGCACCGCCTCGCTTCTTCCAGCTGGCCACCCGGGAGAAAACATCCTCCAGCACCCAGTAGCCGACCGATTCAATGAGGCCGGTTTCCTCGGCCAGAGGAATGAACTCGGCGGGAGAAACCATACCGCGCCCCGGACAGTGCCAGCGAAGCAATGCCTCAGCACCAACAGGATCACCTTTTTCGTTAACCATGACCTGATAGTGGACTGCCAGCTGCTTCCTCCGTATCGCCATCCTGAGGTCCGACTCAAGAGCCAGCCGCTCAGATACTTTCTTCTGCATCATGGAGTCGTAGAAGCGGATGCAATTGCGGCCGTCCTCCTTGGCCCGAAACATGGCCATATCGGCCTGGCTCAGAAGCTCTTCAAGGGACGTTTCGTGATCGTAAAACAGTGTGATGCCGATGCTTGGAGTGCCCGTATATTCTATGCCGTTGAGATTATAGGGCTCGTTGAGGGCATCGCGGATTTTCTCGCAGACTTTCTCAACCTTGGCAGCAGCATCGGCCGGCTCGGCGGGAAATCCCTTCAGAATGAGAACAAACTCGTCCCCACCGAGCCGGGCAACGGTATCCCAGTCCCGGACCGTGTTTTTCAACCTCTCCCCCACTTGGACCAGAAGCTCATCGCCGGTCAGATGACCCGCGGAATCATTGATATTCTTGAAGTTGTCAAGATCAATAAATACCAGAGCACCATGATTATGATCCCGATTGCTCCCGGTTAACGCCTGCGCCAGGCGATCCCTGAGCAGGCGCCGGTTTGGCAGGCCGGTCAGTGGGTCGTAAAAGGCGAGCTTCTCGATTTCGGATTCCGATTGCTTACGGTCCGTAACATCGAAAAAATAGCCGTGCCAGGTCATGCTGTCGTCCGCTAATCGGGCTGGCACCGACCTGGCTTCCACCCAGGCCATCGTGCCATCGCATTTGTAGGCTCGAAAGTCGGTTTCAAAGGGGGTCATGCGCTGGCGAGACTCATTAACCTTTTCAAAAAAGGATGGCTTGTCTTCATCCTCGATCAGGTCGAGCAGAGGCTGGGCATCGACACCAAGCAGATCAGCCGCAAACCCGAAAAGATTTTCAACTTTCTCGCTGATGAAAGGAAAAGTTACATGTCCGTCGGGATACATCCTGAACTGGAAGATAACGCCCGGGAACTGGTCGGAATAACGATAAAGGCTATTCTCGAACCTGACGTTCCGGCCTGCCAGTATCTGTCTGTGAACAGATGCCCCCAAAACCTCACCAACCTGAAGCACGAACTCTTCTGTTTCTGAATCCAACACTCGAGACTGGTCAAGATAATCGAAACCCAGGATGCCCCGGACCTGACCTTCCAGCCTCAAACCAACCAGCACGAGACTGCGGATACTCTCCCGCTGGAACTCCAATTTCTCCTCTTCCGCATCAGGGGGCAGTTCTTGGACTTCGGGGATGACAAGCATCGATAGGGTTTGCAACTGATCCATTAGCCAGGGAAAACGGGCCATCGGTACGTTCTGAACTGCATCTCTCTGGGGTATAACGCCACTTCTGCAGGCTTCATGCGTGATGGAAATGGTCTGGGTAGCTTCGTCGAACATGATCAAATAGGAGCGATCAGCATCAAGCCGATCTCCAAGCTCAGCGATGAAGCTATGGATGCTGCCATCAAGCTCGTCGACAGTGGATCTCGACAGGCCAAGAGATAGCCTGTAAACGAACTCACGTTGATCTTGGGTCACTGCCTTCACCATCGCCATGGACTCCTTCCCAGCAATTCTTCCTGTTTGTTTTCTACCTGCTCGGAGTGTCTCTCTCAAGTTACGACAGGCGCCACATTAAAGTTCACGCCCATCTGAAAGAGACCTCCACTTAACCTGCTCCTGTGTAAAGGTCTTTATACCGCCGGATTAACTCATCGACCCGGCCAGTATTCACAAGCTCGTATAGGCTCTCCGCAATACGCTCCCTTAGCTCAAAGGAGTTACAAGGAGAGGCTTTGGAAAAAGTAAAGAACAGGCCCTCACGACTCACCGGGGGCGACAGGGAAACGAATTGATCAGCAATGCCCAGATATTCGAGTTTTACCCCGCCCTGCAACACTTCATAGAGGACATAATCCACCCGGTCAACCAGCGCCATCTGGAAGGATTGCTCAATCGACCTGACTCCCTCAATGAGGAGATTTTCTTCTGCATACCGGTCGAAATTCTGGCCAAAACTGTTGTTGATCAGTGTGCTGCCCCGCTTACCCATCAGGTCTGGCCAGTGGCGATAGACAAACTCCCGGCCTTTGGGGACCCAGACAGCGGTCGGCAGGTGCGTTATTGGCGGCAGCAAATAGTCCATATAGCCAATGCGTTCCGAGGTAATGAACGCGCCCGCCACCATGTCGATATCGCCCTGGCGTGCCATGCGCTGGACCCGGGCCCAAGAGCCTATGTCCCTCACTTCCACATTCACGCCCAATGGCTCCGTAATTTCCTTGAGCAAAGCAGGCACCGCGCCAATCAGATAGCCCGGGCGCTGCTGGTCGCGCCAGAGCAGGGGCGGATACTCCGGATTCCCGCTCACGATGTGCGTATTGCAGGAAGGGTCTGGCAATGCGTGAACCGGGGCCAGAAACACGGAAGCCACTGCGAATACAAGCGACCTACCGACAACAGAAGTAAATGACTTATTCAACTCTGACAAGACCCTCTTTGTGCCAGCCCAGACGGCCAGTTTCAACAACCTGGCGACGAATTCCCGGCACCGGCCGGATCATGAAAAGATCGCCGTTTCGGCCCACCATGGCACGGGGTACACCAGTTGCTTTGGCAATGTCAGCGTGCGCTTCCATGTGTTCAGCCTCACCATGGACCGGAATGGCAATGGCAGGCTTTACCCACTTATACATTAACTCCAGTTCTTCCTGCGCGGGATGACCTGAAGCATGAATTGGCAAATCAGCATCCTCGGCGGTGATTACCCTGACCCCCAACTCTTTCAATCTGGCCACCAGCGCCTCGATGGATTCCTCGTTGCCGGGGATGGCGCGAGCGCTGAAGATTACCGTGTCGCCCGCCTCCAGCTCAAAATCCGGATGGGTACCAGAGGCCAGTCTGCGCAGAGCCGTTCGCGGCTCGCCCTGACTGCCCGTGGCCACAGCCAGTACTTCGTCGCGCGGGAGGTACCCCAGATGTGCCGGATTGATCAAGTGGTCAGCCGAATCCCACAGCCCTGCAGCCCTGGCGGCGCCACTCATGTTGATCAAAGAGCGTCCCAATAAACCCATATAACGGCCGGTTTCCCTGGCGATTGAGGCCAGAGTATGTAATCGGGCGATATTACTGCCAAAACAGGTCACTACAACGCGGCCCTCGGCAGAGCGGATCGCCCTGAGCAATCCTTCATGCAAGGCCGCCTCGGACACCGAGTGACCCGAGACTGTGGCGTTGGTGGAGTCACATACCATGGCATTCACGCCCTCGTTTGCCAGATCGGTGAAGGTTTTTGGCGAATAGCCATGGCCCACCAGCGGCTGCTCATCCAGTTTCCAGTCTCCGCTGTGGAAGATGTTACCGGCGGTAGTTCGAATCATCAGGGCGTTAGGGTCCGGGATGGAGTGAGTCAGCGCCAGCCACTGCACGGTGAATGGCCCGATCTGTTTGCTCTGGCCGGTCTCCACTTCGATGATCGGCACACGGTGCAGCAGGTCAAACTCCGACAGCTTGCGACGCAGAATTTCGGCCGTGAACCGACTGGTGTATATCGGACACTGCAGCAGCGGCCAAAGGTAGGGTACAGCTCCGACATGATCTTCGTGGGCGTGGGTAATTACCAGGCCCGCCAACCGGTCACGGCGGTCAGCGATGAACGCAGGATCCGCCATTTGAACTGGCGGCTCTCCACGATGATGCACCGTGCCATCAGCAGCAATGCGACCAGGCTTCGGAAAGGTAACACCACAATCCACCATCAACCAGGCACCATCGTGGCCATAGAGGTTGAGGTTCATACCAATTTCACCGGTTCCACCCAAAGGCAGAAACCAGAGATCAGACTGTTCGGGAATCATTCAGCAACTCGGTCCATGTACTTCAACACCAGGTCCTCGTGTATGCCTTCCAGTTCAATCAGTTTCAGCGCCGCCCGAATGTCATCGGCATACTTCAGCACGGGAGAGTTCTTCGCAACAGCAATGTAAGAGCGCTCTCCCGGCACAAAGAACGGTGAAACCTTAACATCCAGCCCCAACTCTTCGACCGTGTATAAACCCACGAGCTCTGGGGCGATCACGACATCTACCCGACCTTTCTGCATCATCAGCATCAGGTTTTCGTAACGGGGCGCAGGCTCCTTGAGAAGTCTGTCATCACTATCAAAACGGGAGAAATACGACGCCCCTTCCAAAGTGCCAATGGCTCGTCCATACAGATCAGCGTAGCGCTCAATGCGATTTTCTGCGTTAAGGTAAAAAAACAATCGCCGCTCCGGAGGAAATGCCGGCGCCACGAACTCCATGAGTTCGGTCCGTCCGGCGGTCTCCAGGGGCCCCAGCATGACATCTACCTCACCCTGCTGCACCATTCTCAAGACCCGCCGGAAAGGCGCCTCACGATAATGCACTTTCCAGCCCAGTCGATCAGAAATTTCCTGGAAGATATCTACATAGAGGCCCGTTGGCCTCCCACCCTGGATAATCCGATAGGGGGGCGCATGATTGGCCCCCACGGTTACGGTCAGCGCTTCGACGGTTTCTGTGCCCTGCTGGGCCGAAACAGGAAACACTAACGCCATCAGCACGGCGGTGAAGAGCACTCGCATTCCAGTCGTCCTTGCTTGTGAGGTTTTCAGATCCTTATGAGGTCTGGCCAACTGTCTCCAGTATAGACGGTTCAAGATCCGGGATAGTCGGATTTACGTACTGACGGTTGAATTCTGTCACTGATGGCACAACTTCAATATCACAGCAATCACGAAGCGCCATTCATTCGTCAATGAAAAGGACGGACACCATGAAGATTCTGATGATTCTCACCTCACACGACCAGATGGGCGACACCGGCCACAAGACCGGCTTCTGGCTCGAAGAATTCACCGCCCCTTACTACGTGTTCCGGGATGCCGGCGCAGACATCACCATTGCGTCACCGAAGGGTGGCCAGCCGCCAGTTGATCCCAACAGTGAGAGCGAGGAAGCGCTGACCGAGACCACGCGTCGGTTCCAGCAGGATGCCCACGCCAAGGAATCCCTCGCCAGCACTAAAAAGCTGAGCGACGTGGACATGAATGAATACGACGCGATTTTCTATCCAGGTGGCCACGGCCCGCTCTGGGATCTGGTTAACGACGACAAGTCCATTGCCCTGATCAAGACGGCCTACGAGCAGGACAAGGTGATCGGTGCAGTTTGCCACGCACCCGCCGTGTTCAAAAACGTGGAAGTGAAACCGGGCCAGAACATCGTTGGCGGCCGGGAAGTAACGGGCTTCACCAACAGCGAGGAAGAGGCGGTTGGCCTTAGCGGCGTAGTGCCTTTCCTGCTGGAGGACATGCTGAAGGAAAACACCGCCACCTACACCCGCGGTGACGACTGGGCACCGCACATCGTGGTGGACGGCAAGCTGATTACCGGGCAAAACCCGGCCTCTTCCGAGGGGGCAGCGAAGGCCGTTGTGCAGGCTCTTCAAGAGGCCTGATCCGGCAGTAACTGCAGGATGAATCCAGGGCCAGATGAATCTCATCTGGCCTTCTTTTTTGCTCCCAGCTTACTCCCCTGCGTGACTAATCAACTCGCCCGGAGCGCCCAGCTCCAGCAATTGACGAATGTGATCAGGTATCGCCACCTTGCCCATCACCGAAGGCTGAATCAGCACATAGGTGACGTCCGCATCGGCAATAAATCCGTCATCCCCATACCGGAAAAACTCCAGATGCAGGGTAAATGAGGTGTTTCCGATTCGCCCGGCGCGAATGCGGGTTTCCAGAACATCGTCAAACTTCGCCGGAGCCTTCCAGTTCACCGTCAGGCTCACCACCTGGATATCCAGGTCCTGATCCAGCAGGTGCTGATAATCGCCAAACAGGGTGCGAATGTATTCGTTGACAGCAATATCAACGAAATCCGCATAACGTGCGTTGAACACCACGCCCTGGGCATCGCATTCACCATAGCGAACCCGGAAGCGAAAACGGAAAGGCAACTCACCAGCCATGACGCGCTCCGATTAAAGTTCAGTTACTGTCGCCAACAGCTTCTCATATCTGTGCTAACGTTTTGAGGAATATCTCAAAAAAGCTGGCCATCGCTATGAGCAACCCCAAGCACACCCTTTTCTGGATGACGCTGTTCCTCGGCGTGGTCGTCATCGTCGGCGCCCTGATCCACAAGCCCCTGATTTCGGCCTTTATGGCCAACTGGGTTTTCAATCTGCTGATTCTCGGGGTTCTGATCATCGGCATCGCCCTCACCTACCGGCAGGTGTTCGTGCTGTTTCCGGAACTGAAGTGGATCGCTCAGTTCAGAACCGGACACGCCGGCCTTTCGGTGGTTCAGGAGCCCAAGTTGCTGAAGCCGCTGGCAAGACAGCTCGGCGAGGATGCAACCAAGGACCGGTTCACACTGTCTACCCTTTCCCTTCGAACCGTGCTCGATGGTATCCACTCCCGCATGGACGAACAGCGGGAAATCACGCGCTATTTCATCAGCCTGCTGGTCTTCCTCGGCCTGCTGGGTACTTTCTGGGGCCTGCTGGGCACCATCAACTCGGTCGGCCAGGTCATCACCGGACTGGATATGAGCCAGGAAGACTTCGGCAAGGTGTTTGCGGAGCTTCAGGAAGGCCTGCTTACGCCGCTTGAGGGCATGGGCACCGCGTTCAGTTCCTCTCTGCTGGGATTGGGCGGCTCACTGATACTGGGCTTCCTGGATATCCAGGCCGGCCATGCCCAGAACCGCTTTTATGACGGCCTCGAGGAGTGGCTGACCGGTGTGACCAACCTCGTGGACCGGATAGACGACGAGAAAGACCTGTCATGATCGGTTCCAGGCGCCGAAGCCGAAGCACCACCAACGTCTGGCCGGGATATGTGGATGCCCTTTCGGCCTTGTTGATGCTGGTCATATTCATGCTGCTGGTCTACGTGGTCAGCCAGCTCTACCTCTCCCAGACACTCTCTGACCGGGATACCCAGCTCGCCCGACTCAATGCCCAGTTGAACGAGCTCTCGGAATTGCTCGGCCTGGAAGAAAATAGAAGCGAGGCACTGGAAAATCAGTTAACCAGCCTTCAGGACCGGAACAGCAGCCTGGTCGGTCAGCTGGAATCCACCCGTGAACAACTGATGCGGCAAACCGCCATGGCCGATGCGCAATCGGAGCGACTGGCCAGCATGGAAGAGTCGATTGACGAGAAAGACGATGTATCGGCCAGCCAGCAGGCGATGATCCTGAGGCTGTCGAATCAGATAGCCTCCTTGCGAGAGCAACTCAGGCAGATTGCCTCGGCGCTGGAGCTCCAGGAACAGATGACCGCCGACAAGGAGCAGGAACTGGAACAGGTCAGCCGACGGCTGAATACTCTGCTGGCCGAGCGCGTCAATCAGCTCGAACAGTATCAGTCCGAGTTCTTTGCCCGGCTGCGGGATATTCTGGCCGGCAACGAAAATGTCCGGATCGTCGGCGACCGTTTCTTGCTGCCGTCCGAACTTTTGTTTGCTTCCGCCTCGGCGGAACTGGGCGAGGAAGGCCGGCAGGAGCTCGACAAGCTTGCCAAACTACTGCTGGATGTTTCCGCCAAGATTCCCGAGGACGTAGACTGGATCCTGAGGATTGATGGTCATACCGATGTCATACCTATCAATACCCCGAGATTCCCCTCGAACTGGGAGCTGTCCACCGCCCGTGCCGTGGCAGTCGTGCGCTACCTTGCAGCGCAGGGTGTACCGGAACGGCGCATGGCGGCGGCTGGATTTGGCGAGTTCTTCCCGGTAGCGGAAGGCACCTCTCCGGAGGCGTTGCAGAGAAACCGGAGGATTGAGCTGAAGCTCACGGATCGTTGATCGGGCGCAGCATAGTACTGCGCCCGATCAGTCGGCGATCAGAAATGAATAACCGTCCGAATGCTCTTACCCTCATGCATCAGGTCAAACGCCTTGTTGATGTCTTCCAACGGCATTTCATGGGTAATGAACACATCCAGCGGGATCTCACCCTTTTCGGCTTTTTCCACATAGCCCGGCAGCTCGGTACGACCTTTCACACCGCCAAAGGCTGAACCACGCCAGACCCGGCCCGTAACCAACTGGAACGGACGGGTGCTGATTTCCTCGCCGGCACCGGCAACACCGATGATAGTGGATTCACCCCAGCCTTTGTGGCAGGCCTCAAGCGCTGCGCGCATCAGTTTCACGTTGCCTACGCATTCGAAGGTGTAGTCGGCGCCGCCGTCGGTCATGTCGACAATCACTTCCTGAATCGGCTTGTCGTAGTCGTTGGGATTAACCACATCGGTGGCACCCAGCTGTTTGGCGATGTCGAATTTGCCCGGATTGATGTCGACGCCGATAATCCGGCCCGCCTTGGCCATCTTGGCTCCGATGATCGCCGCCAGGCCGATGCCACCCAGGCCGAAGATGGCAACAGTGGCGCCTTCCTCAACCTTGGCAGTGTTCAGTACCGCGCCGATGCCGGTGGTGACGCCGCAGCCAAGCAGGCATACCTTGTCCAGGGGCGCTTCCTTGGGAATTTTGGCCAGGGAGATTTCCGGCAGTACCGTGTATTCGGAAAACGTGGAGCAGCCCATGTAATGATAAAGTGGCTGACCGTTGTATGAGAAACGGGAGGTACCGTCGGGCATCACGCCCTTGCCCTGGGTCGCACGCACGGCACCACACAGATTGGTCTTGCCAGAGGTGCAGAACTTGCACTCGCCGCATTCGGCCGTGTAGAGCGGAATCACGTGGTCACCCACTTCCAGGTTTTTGACGCCGGGTCCGACCGCCTCGACAATACCGCCACCTTCGTGGCCCAGAATGGTCGGGAACAGGCCTTCAGGGTCAGCACCAGACAGAGTGTAGGCGTCGGTATGACAAACACCGGTGGCAACGATGCGCACCAGAACCTCGCCCTCCTGGGGCGGCGCCACATCGACTTCGACAATTTCTAGCGGCTTGTTGGCCTCAAAAGCCACCGCTGCACGGGATTTAATCACTGTCGGACTCCTGTTGAATTCGGATCTGTGTTTTGGATTTCACGCCACGATGTGCCGGCTGTTCGTTCATTCTAGACGAAGTGCGCAACCAGATGGGCGGCGAAATCTTTTTCGGAACTGGCTCGTATCTTCTCACAGCTGACAGATACCGAGAGAGGAGCTCTTACGTTGCGCACGCTTTACTGGTTTACGCGGGATCTTCGCCTGCACGATAACGCTTCGTTGCTGGCGGCCTCGAAGTCCGACATGCTGCTCTGCCTCTATGTGGTCGATCCGCGCTGGTTTGCGCCCGGTCCCATGCAGAGCAAGGCCATGGGGGATCATCGGTGGCGCTTTCTTTGGCAGAGCCTGATGGCGTTGGAACGCAGCCTTCGACCATTGGGCCAGCGGCTCCACATCGCCTTTGGTGAGCCGGAAACGGTCATTCCGCAACTTGCGCACGCCCACAGCATTGAACGGGTTGTCCGCTCCCGGCTTCCGGGCACCCAGGAGGCCGGTCAGTGGCAAGCCATCAAGGACAGGCTGCCCAAGGCAGTATTCCAGCAATTCGAGACTCTGAGCCTGTTCACCGAGGGTTCCCTGCCGATGGCGCTCGAGGAGTTGCCGGATACCTTCTCCCAGTTCCGCAAGCAAGTTGAGAAAACCGGAGATCGCTGTTCAGAGCGCTTGCGAATCCGCACCCTGACGGCCCTGCCGCCACCGCCGGGATTCCCGGAGGACAATCGCGGCGACTGCCCGCCGATACCGGAACCGGTGCATCCGTTACAGTTTATGGGCGGTGAAGCCGCCGGCCTGGCGCGGCTGCAGGAATTCCTTTATGGCAACCACAGCATTGACCGCTACAAGGAAACCCGGAACGCCCTGGACAACTGGGATGCCTCCTCCAAGTTCTCACCCTGGCTGGCCAACGGCTGTCTCTCGGTCCGGGAAGTAGCAGAAACCATCACCGAATACGAAGCCAGCGAGACTAAAAACGAATCCACCTACTGGCTCTGGTTCGAGCTCCTCTGGCGCGAATACTTCTACTGGTACGCCCTGAAACATGGCGCCAACCTGTTCCGCCGGGACGGCGTCCAGCGCAAACGTCGGCATGGCACCTTCTACGGCCATCGTTTCAAGGCCTGGTGCCAGGGCAACACCGAATATCCGATCGTGAACGCCGCCATGAATCAGCTGCGGGAAACCGGTTACATGAGCAACCGGGCCAGACAACTGGTCGCCAGTTGCTTCATCAACGAACTCGGGTTGGACTGGCGCTACGGAGCGGCATGGTTTGAGGAGCAGTTGATCGACTATGATGTAGGGAGCAACTACGGCAACTGGCAGTACCTGGCTGGCGTAGGGGCGGACCCGAGAGGCCTGCGGCAGTTCAACCTCGAAAAACAGACGCAGCAGTACGATCCCACCGGCACCTTTATTGACCGCTGGGGCGGGCATGCGGATCAGCCCGTAGGCTTACACACAGTGGATGCGGCAGACTGGCCCCTGTAGTAAAAGGCGAATCGCCATGGCGGAAATAACGGACAACAGCAACTCGGATGTAGCACGGGAGACACTGGCCCGCATCATCGAAACCAGCTCACCGGCAACCCTGCTGAGTTGTGGCAGCCTCGCAACCGAAATGTCGCGGATGTGGCAGAAGCACCAGGAAGGTGTCGATGTTCGAACTCTCGACACCATAGACCCCAACGCCAGGCTGCACATCGACCGGGTTGCAGATCTGGCGCTGATAACCGGCACCCTGGAACACCTGCCTCATGATGAAGGCGCCTTGCTGCTAGGCCAGCTAAGAAACTATGGCACCCATCAGATCGCGGTGCTGGTTGGCGAAGCGCCAGGCTGGGCCTTTACTGATTTCATCGGCCTTGGCTTCCGTCGCCATGCCGAACTGGAAAATGATAACGGCGCACTCACGCTGTACACCTACAATCTGGATACTTACAACCACAAACGGGCCTGGAACAATCCAGAGAACTGGGCCAATCCGGAAATGTGGGGTAAGGCATGGTGGTAAAAAGCACAGAAGTGAACAGTCCGTCTTCTCAGAAACTGAAGCCCAGTACGATCAGGATCGGTACCCGTTACCGGGCCAGTCGCCTGAAAGGCCCCTACGACGCCATCGTAATTGGCTCCGGCATCGGCGGCCTGACCACCGCAGCCTGCCTGGCCAAGGCCGGCAAGAAAGTCCTCGTGCTTGAGCAGCATTACACGGCCGGCGGCTACACCCACAGTTACGCTCGCAACGGCTACGAATGGGACGTAGGCGTCCATTACATCGGCGACATGGGCTCTCCCCACACCCTGGGCCGCAGGCTGTTCGATTACATCACCGACGGCAAGCTGGAATGGGCCCCCATGGACGAGAACTACGACCGCTTCTTCCTGGGCGAAAGGGTCGTGAATCTGCGCGCCGGCAAGGAAGGGCTGCGTCTCTCCCTGCTCGATGCCTTTCCCGATGAACAAGAAGCCATCGACCAGTATGTAAAGCTGCTGGGCAAGGTGGCAGACGGCATGCAGTGGTACACACTCTCCAAGCTCGCCCCCGGCATATTGAGCCCGGTTATCAACAAAGGGCTGGATGTCGCCCTGCCTGACTGTTTCAACAAGACCACGTGGGAGGTGCTGAGCGAGCTCACCGACAATAAGGAACTGATCGGCGCTATCACCGGCCAGTGGGGCGACTGCGGCGTCACGCCGATGCAGTCCAGCTTTATGGTCCATGCGCTGATTGCCAAACATTACCTCTACGGTGGCTTTTACCCCGTCGGCGGCGCGTCGGAAATTGCCAAAACCATTATCCCTGTTATTCAGCAGCCCGGCGGTGAAGTCTTTACCTACGCCGACGTCACCGACATCCTGGTGGAGAAAGGCAGGGCAACCGGCGTTCGCATGGCCGATGGCGAGGAAATCCGGGCACCGCTGGTCATCAGCAACGCCGGAGTTATCAACACTTTCGAAAAACTGCTGCCCGCCGAGTCCGCGGAGAAGATCGGCTACAAAAGCAAACGCCAGCACATCATTCCCTCCATGCCCCACATCGGCCTCTACATTGGCCTGAAGGGCACACCGGAGGCACTGGGCCTGCCGCGGACCAATTTCTGGATCTATCCCAGCGCGGACCACGATGGCAACGTGCAACAGTTTCTGGATGACCCGGACAACACCGAGTTCCCGGTGGTCTACATCTCCTTTCCGGCAGCCAAGGATCCGGATTACCAGAACCGCTGGCCAGGCACCTCCACCATCGAGATCGTCGCCCCGACGACCTGGGAGATGTTCGAGCCCTGGCAGGACACCATCTGGGGCAAGCGGGGCGACGACTATGAGGCCCTGAAGCAGAAAATCACCGACCAGTTGCTGGAAGTGATGTACGAGAAACTGCCCCAGCTGCGCGGAAAAGTGGATTACGTGGAAACCTCAACGCCGCTTTCCACCGCCTGGTTCTGCCGTTACGGCCGGGGCGAGCTCTACGGCCTGGACCACAACCCCGAGCGCTTCGAACAGGAGTGGCTGAAACCCAAGACCGACATCCCCGGGCTCTACCTTACCGGCCAGGATATCCTCACCTGCGGTGTCGTGGGCGCAATGATCGGTGGACTGGTCAGCACCCTGGCCATTCAGGGCTGGCGCGGGGCCGGTCTGGCGAAGCGTATTTTCGTGGGGTAACAGGGGTTGCCCAGACCGATTTGCGCCGATTGCGGCATGCATCCGAATATCTGTGTTTGCGAAGCGTGTGCCCCCGTGCGAAACCGCACGGGGGTGACGATACTGCAGCACCCGACCGAAGTCGGCCATGCCAAGGGCACCGTTCGTATCCTCACCCGGTGCCTCGCAAATCTCAGGCTCTTCACAGGCGAAATGCCGGGCGATTTCCATCAGGCCGGGTTTGATTCCGTCGCCGGCAGTCATCACCCGGCCCTGCTGTTTCCGGGGCCCGGCAGTGAGGCGCTCGAAACCTCAGACGTACGCCAGTTCGATCACTGGATCATTCTCGACGGCACCTGGCGCAAGGCCGCCAAAATCCTTCACCAGAACCCGGAACTCTCTGCATTGCCGCGTTTCCATTTCGCCAGTCCGCCGGCCTCCGCCTACGCCATCCGAAAGGCGCCCGGAGAAGACCGCCTGGCCACGGCAGAGGCCGTCGCCTATCTGCTCAATGTGCTTGAGCCAGAGCTGGATACCCGACCAATCGCCCACGCCATGCGCACATTGGTCGACAAACAGCTGGCCCAGATCCCGGCCCGGCTGCACAGGCACTACCAATAGACCAGGCGGGTGAGACGACTGGCCAGCTCAAACGTACTCTGGGAACACGTAAGTCAAACAGAGAAACCCCATGTCAGAGCAGTTTGGACCGGCGGACCTCTCCCGCATCATCGAGATGGCGTGGGAGGACCGCACACCCTTCGAGGCCATCGAAGCCCTCTATGGCCTTCGCGAAAAAGATGTTATTCGCCTGATGCGTCGTGAGCTCAAACCCGGTAGCTTCCGGCTATGGCGCAAGCGGGTAACCGGGCGCAACACCAAACATCGCCAGCTACGACCTGAGGGTGTAGACCGCGGCTATTGTCCGACCCAGTACAAGCACCGATAAACGCCTTGTCATTGGCATTGACGGCGAAGCTGCGCGATCATGAGCACTCAGGCATCAAGCAAGTGAGGAACCCTCTCGATGGCATTGTTCAACCAGAAAAACGCCCGGAAACAGCTGGACGCCGAAGCGGGCAAGGTGCATCGGGCGGATCTGGAAACGCTGCTCGACCGCCAGCGCAGTATTGAAGAAAAAGTGAAAGAAAGCGGCAAACTGTCTCGCTTCAGCGCCGACATCAAGCTGATGTTTTCGATGATCCGCGATTACTGGTACGGCAATTACCGGAGCGTTCCGTGGAAAACGATCGCAGCGGTGGCCGGTGCGCTGATCTACGTGATGAACCCCCTCGATGTCATTCCCGACCTGATTTTCGGCTTCGGTCTGGTGGACGACGCCGGCGTTGTTGCGCTGTGCCTGAAGCTGGTGGAGTCCGATATTCACCGCTATGCTGCCTGGAAAGAACAGCAGGAAGAACTGGAAAGAACCCATCAGACGAATTGATTAAATTCTGATCTGAAGGTAATCTCACACCCCTTCTCAGCCTTGCTCAAACCAAATCTGGAGATACCGTGGATTTCGCCACTCTTATCGGTCTTGTTGGCGCTAGTTTACTCATTGCTTCGGCAGTTATTCTTGGCACCTCTCCGTTGGTATTTATCAATCCCGCATCCCTGCTGATCGTTGTCGGCGGTACCCTGCTGGTTGTTCTCGCCAAGTTCAGCTTTGCCCAGTTCCTGGGTGCCTTCAAAGCCGCTGCCCGCGCCTTCAAGTTCAAGTTGCCGGAAACCCAGGCGAGCATTGAGGAGCTGGTGGATATCGCCAATGTGGCCCGGAAAGAAGGGGTTCTGGGGCTGGAAGACAGAGAGATCAGCAGCCCGTTCCTTGGACAGGGTATCCAGATGCTGGTGGACGGGCAGGACGGGAAAACCATCAAGGAGCTTCTGAACAAGGAGCGCCTGATGACTCTCGACCACAACCGCTCCGGCGCCAAGGTCTTCACGGCCATGGCGGACGTGGCGCCGGCCATGGGCATGATCGGCACGCTGATAGGTCTGGTTCAGATGCTGTCGAACATGGAAGACCCGAAATCCATCGGCCCGGCCATGGCAGTTGCCCTGCTGACCACGCTTTATGGCGCCATGATTGCCACCATGATTGCCACCCCGATTGCCGACAAGCTCTCTCTGCGCATGACCGAGGAAGCGCGCATGCAGTCGCTTTATATTGATGCCCTGGTTGCCATCCAGGAGGGTACCAACCCGCGCATCATCGAGCAGATGCTCTCCAGCTACCTGCCGCCCAAGGAACGTGAAAAAGTGGCTGAACCGGAAGGCGTGTAATCATGGACGAGTTGCCAGAAGAGGAAAAACCGGGAATTCCCGCCTGGGTTGTCACCTTCGCCGATCTCATGTCCCTGCTGATGTGCTTCTTTGTTCTGCTGCTGTCCTTTTCCGAGATCGACGCCCAGAAGTTCAAGCAGATTGCCGGTGAACTCTCCAAAGCCTTTGGCGTCCAGCGGGATGTGCCGGCTCTGGAGATCCCGAAGGGTACCAGCCCCATTTTTGACAAGTTTTCCCCGGCGCCGCCAGAGCCCACCGTGGTCAACGAAGTCAAACAGACCACCACGGACGAAGCGCCGGAGCTCCAGACCCTGAAAAGCCCCACCGACATGGCCGTTGAAGCCGCCATGGAGGAACAGATGCAGGAAACCATGGACGATATCCTGAAAGTCCTCGAGCCGGCGATCGCCGATGGGCGCATCAATGTGAGCGAGGATCAGCGGCGAATCGTGATTCGGGTTGAGGAAAAAGGTTCTTTCCCTTCCGGCTCGGCTCAGTTGACCTGGGAGTTCGAGGGCCTGCTTCTGGATATGGCAGAGGTGATTGAAGGCATTCCCGGTGACCTGACGATCGAGGGGCACACCGACAACGTGCCTATTCGGACCGACCGTTTTTACAGTAATTGGGACCTCTCCGCCGCCCGCTCAGCCGCCGTTGCCAACGTTCTGGTCGCCCGGGACCAGGTGGAACCCACCCGTCTGTCCGTCACCGGTCTGGCGGATACCGAGCCGCGGGTACCCAACACCTCTGCGGAAAACCGGGCCAAGAACCGGCGCGTGGAAATCATCATTGATCTCTCCGGCCCGATGCAGGAACAGGAGGTTCGCCTCCGGGAACTGATCCAGTCCGAATCGGACGATGACCAGTCCGCCCTCGGGATCGAATCCGACAGCTCGACATCAAACGAAATCAGCTGGTAAGCGCACTCTATTTTGGTGCGCCCGACACCAAAACGCACAATGCTAGTGCACTTTGGCTCTAAAACACGTCTCTCACATCTTTCCAGAACCACCCAACTGCCCTTCCGCGCTTGAAATGCATTATTTTGGAACAGCTCTTGCTTTAGCTGCACCTCATCAATGCACATTTCAACGTAAAGCGGCCCGCTAGAGGCCGGACACACAACATCAGGAGCGAAAACCCGTGGACATCACGAGTGCAGTACACACCCTGACTGAAAGCGCCAACACGCTGTTCATCCTCATCGGCGCCATTATGGTGCTGGCCATGCATGCCGGCTTTGCTTTTCTGGAAGTAGGCACCGTTCGCCACAAGAACCAGGTCAACGCCCTGGTAAAGATCATGACCGACTTTGGCATCTCTGCCGTGGCCTATTTCTTCATCGGCTACTACATTGCCTACGGCAGCCATTTCATGAGCGGTGCCGCCGAGCTCACCGCCGCCAACGGCTATGATCTGGTGAAGTTTTTCTTCCTGATGACGTTCGCCGCGGCCATTCCCGCCATCGTGTCCGGCGGTATTGCCGAACGCGCCAGGTTCTACCCGATGCTGATTGCCTCAGGCCTGATTGTCGCCTTTATCTATCCCTTCTTTGAGGGGCTGATCTGGA
This sequence comes from Marinobacter sp. CP1, assembly GCF_001266795.1. Classification (NCBI taxonomy): domain Bacteria; kingdom Pseudomonadati; phylum Pseudomonadota; class Gammaproteobacteria; order Pseudomonadales; family Marinobacteraceae; genus Marinobacter; species Marinobacter sp. CP1. The sequence goes on along the minus strand of NZ_CP011929.1, from coordinate 2,332,171 downwards.
ACGGCAACTATGGTTTCCAGGGCTGGCTGGAGAACCAGTTTGGTGCATCCTTCCACGACTTTGCCGGCTCCGTTGTAGTGCACGCGGTGGGCGGCTGGATCGCCCTGGCGGCCGTACTGGTTCTGGGTGCACGAAATGGGCGCTACCGCAACGGCAAGGTGGTGGCCTTTGCCCCCTCCAATATCCCCTTCCTCGCCCTGGGCGCCTGGATTCTGACCGTTGGCTGGTTTGGCTTCAACGTCATGTCGGCCCAGACCCTGGACGGCATCAGCGGCCTGGTGGCCGTGAACAGCCTGATGGCCATGGTCGGCGGCATCCTCGTCTCCATGCTGCTGGGCCGTAAGGACCCGGGCTTTATCCACAACGGTCCGCTAGCGGGACTGGTGGCGGTATGTGCCGGCTCTGACCTGATGCATCCGGTGGGTGCTCTGGTGACTGGCGGCGTAGCAGGCGCCATCTTCGTTTACCTGTTTGAATGGGCGCAGGCCAAGATCGAACGGCTGGACGATGTTCTGGGTGTCTGGCCCCTGCACGGAGTCTGTGGTGTCTGGGGAGCGATTGCCTGCGGCATTTTCGGCCAGGAAGCGCTGGGAGGCCTTGGCGGCGTCAGCCTGATGTCGCAGATCATCGGCTCAGTGGCCGGCGTTGTGGTGGCCTTTGTCGGCGGTCTGATTGTCTATGGCGCAATCAACGCCATCTCCGGCCTGCGCCTGACCGAAGAGGAAGAGTTCAACGGGGCGGATCTGAGCATCCACCGGATTGGGGCGACCGCGGTCGAGTAACACCGGTCACGGTGCAGTTCACTCGCCGTATCCGGTCAGTTCCATGTAGCCCACGCCACCATGGCTGCCGGATACTGACACCGGGCTCTCCCAGTACGGGTAGAGCCCGGTGTTTCGATAGTCCCCCGCCGGCGCAGCCACCTCCAGGTTCAGGCCAAAGTCTGGCACTTCCAGACGCCATGCACGGGGATAACCGTCGCCCTGGGTTAATGGTTTGAGGTTGAGCTGATCGGCACCAAGAGCGGTGGGCTCGCCATCAGCTGGAATCCAGGTTCCGGCACGAAAGCCACCGTCTTCTTCCCTGAGCTGGAAAGCCATCAGTTTGTCGCCCGAATCCAGGTGCAACGCAAACCAGTCCCAGCCCTGCTGGCCGGATTTCAGAAACTGGCTGCTCCACTCCCGGTCAAACCAACCCTTCCCACTGACGTCCAACGTCTGATCGCCCAGGGTGATCCTGCCGTCGATCTGAAGGTCCACCAGACTGAAATACATGGAACCCTCGCCATCGGCGGATTTGGCGCTGAAACCCTGATCGCCATGGGCAACGGGCTTTCCGGTGACCCTCAGGGTCAAATCGTAGGACCAGCCATCCGCCGCGACCTGCAACCGCCATGAACTCTGCCCGGGTTCAGCCTCAAGCTGCCAGTCGTCCAGCCACACGGCGATCGGCTCTGCCCGGGCTCCGGCGTGGCCAACGTCTCCCCGGGCCAGCTTCTCTGCGAAGTAGTGCCGGGTATCAAAGCTTACTGCGGCGTGAGCCATCCAGGCGGCTTCCAAAGGCCAGTTATTTGCATCCGGAGGCTCAGCGTCTGCCGGCCTCGGCTCGATTGCCTGGCGGAACTGGGTCCATTGCAGGCCAAGGGGCTCGCCATCCTCTGTCTTCAAATTGGCGGTCAGGTACCACCATTCGATCCGGTGCTGCGGGTGGGGGCCATAATCCTCGGGAAACGACAGCCGGTCTCCCGGCCCGGGCTGCAGAAAGGGCACACCGGATTCGTTATCCGCGATGCCGGCCAGTCCGGCAAAGCCTGTCTCTTGCTGTGGCTCCGAACAGCCAGCCAGAACCACGGCGAACCAGAGGAAGATCCAGCGCCTCATCGTTCACCTCCTGCCAGGGCATTGGCGTTTACGGGTGCGACCGTCGGCGATTTCAACTGGCGGCTCATCAGTAAGGCGATGCTGAGACCGATCAGCATGCTGAGCACACCAAGCTCCAGCCAGAACCCCGGATAGACGGCCATGGGCAGGGACCAGCCAAACGCGATGGGATTGATCCGATGCACCAGCACCCAGGTCAACCAGACACCCAATGGCAGGGCCAGCAGGGCAATGGCACCGGTCAACGACACTGACAACCGGACCAGTTGGGCCGAAGCCTGCCTTCGTGACAGCCCCCACACCACAAGCAGCCGGAAATACCAGGCACGGGTCGAGAAGAACACCCAACCCATCATCAGCAGGGCGATGGCCGACAGGATGAGTGTCAGGGTGGTCATGGCCCGGGTCAGCAGAAAGGTCTGGTCGAAAATGGCGGAGGCAAGCTCCTCAATCGCCCGGTTGTCCCGGACCGTCAACGAATCAACCTGCCAGACCTGCTTTAGCCCATTGGTCACCTCCTCGATGGAGAGATTGCCTGGCGATACCGACAGGCTCTGAAAGCCGGTGGTGAAATCCGCCGGCAGAACCGAAGGATGAATCAGGATCTCGCCGGCAGGACGCCCATAATCCGGATAGATAGCCAGCACGGGAAATTCGAAGGACTGGCTTCCGAAAAGTACCGTCAATGTCTGGCCGACCGCTATATCCTGCCGGCGCGCCAGCTGTTCATTCACCATCACGCCCTGGCCCTGTTGCAGTCGCTGCCAGGGCTGCGGCGCTGATTCAAACAACTCCCAACCGGTCACCAGTGGGCCAACGGGACCGATGGCAAAGACGTCTACCCTCGTTTCTTCCTCATCCTCGCCGCCCGGCAGGGTTGCCCGGCCACGAATGACCCGGTGCCACAGCCCGGAAGCAGAGAGCCCCGGCTGTTCAGCGAGCCAGTCGAGAGCCAGGGCAGCATCTGCTGATTCCGGGACTTCGACGTAATAGTCCGCTTCCAGTCTCTGCGCCAGCCACCGGTCAAACGTACTTTCAAAAGTCGTAACCAGTGCCTGCACCGCAAGGACCATCGCCATGGCGAACTGCAGGGCTACCAATGGCAAGGCCAGGCGACGAGCCAGCACGGCAAGCTCTTGATGGCGCCAGCGTGCCTGCAGATCCCTGTCGTGGCCGGACCGCCAGTCTGCAAGCGAGGCAATCAGCCTGGGCGCGAGAATTCCCGCCGCCACGAAAACCATGGCCACGGCAATGAAAAGCCAGAGCAGATCGGTGACCCACACCGTCAAGGCGAGGCCTGCGATCAGAACCAACAACACCAGGCAGCCGTATCGGCGGTTGCCTCCCATAAGCCCCCGGAAAATTGGCCGGAGGAAATCCGCCAGGCAAGCTACCAGAATCACGGCCATCATGGTGACAAGCGGCACCAGCCAGCTCCCGCCCTGGCCTGCGTATAACGGCTGATCGAAGAGCCCTTCAAGCGCCTGCCCGAAGCCGCTGCCCAGACCAGCCGCCAACCAGCGGCCAAGCCAGATTCCGGGCAGGACACAAACCGCAGCCAGCAAGAGGATCTCGACAACCAGCAAGCGGTTCACCCGGCCATGGGGAACGCCAAACCGATGCAACAGGGCAAAGCTGTCGCGACGTTGGGCCAGGCCGAGCAGGTAAACACTTCGCACCAGCAAAGCGGTAATGAGGAGAACCAGGATCCCGAGGGCATCCAGATTCAACAGGAAACTGTCACCCAATTCACCGGTAGCCGGGCCAACGCTGAACGGCACCAGCTGATAGCCGGGTGGTAGATCGCCCTTGCTGTGGTCATCAGATACCAGCAGCGACAATTCGCTGCCCTGCTCACGGGCCAGTTCCGCCGCTTCACTGATATCGACAAAAGGCCGGCCATTCAGCTCCCCACCCCAGGGCGACTCCTGCCCTCCGGGGGTCTGGAAGCAGCCCGCTGCCAGAGGGTCGACACCCACGACTCGACCGCCTTCCGGCTCGGAGACCTCCAGCCAGGGCATGACACAAAGCCCGGCTCGACGCAGCTCCACGAAGTCGTCCACAGTTACGGGGCTACCATCTGTGCGAGCCACCTGCTGGCGCTCGGCCACCGCCGACTCGCTCTGGTCGAGACTGGCCCGGGCCTGGCTGGTGAGATGATGGACGCCCGTCCAGAGCATAGTGGCAAGCACAATCATGGCGGCCAGGGCCAGCAACTGGAGAGGATGGCGACGGTAGTGGCTGAACAGGGCGGCCGGGAGAGTCATCGCGGGCTCAGGTTTGCGGCAGATGGCCCAGATCCAGGTGCTGGCTGCAGCGGGTCGCCAGTTCGGGATCGTGGGTGGCGAGGATCAGTCCGCAATCGTGACGGGCCTGCAGCTCGAAAAGCTGCCCGATCACGGCCTCAGCGGTATGCCGGTCAAGACTGCCGGTTGGTTCATCGGCAAGAATCAGGGCCGGCTTCATGGCAAAGACCATGGCAAGCGAGGCACGCTGGCGCTGCCCGCCTGACACCTGATCCGGAAAGCGGTCCGCAAGCTCGCCAATGCCCAGTCGCTCCAGCCAGTCCCGGCAATCGTCCTCGGATTGACCAGCAAGCCGGGCCCGAAAACGCACATTGTCCAGCAGCGACAGGGCGGGCATCAGATTGGCTTCCTGGAACACCACACCGATCTGTTGTCGGCGTAGACCGCCCCAGCGCGCGTCGGCCTTGCTTGCGGCCTCCGTTGACCGGGCATCAAATGTTTCTCCGAGCACCTGAACGGTACCTGAATCAGGCTTTTCCAGGCCACACAGGATGTTCAACAGGGTGCTTTTGCCAGACCCCGATCGGCCTGTCAGCGCCAGCGATTCACCCGCACCGAGTTGCAACGAGAAATCGGTAAGCACCGGCACCGGCTCATCGCCGCTGCGAAACTGCTTGTTCAGGCCTCGGGCCGATAGCAAAGAATCCACCATGCTTGTCCTGTCACTCGGGCGCCCCGATCGGCTCTGCCATCTCGCCATGCCGCCGTGCGCGCCATTCCCGGAATTGCTCCAGCCAAGAAAGCAAGGCAGGAACCACCAGCAACACCAGAAGGGTCGAAAGCCCCAGACCAAACGCGATGGACGTGGCCATGGGAATCAGGAACTGGGCCTGCAGGGACGTCTCGAACAACAGGGGCAGAAGACCACCGATCGTTGTCAGCGATGTCAGCATCACTGCCCGAACCCGCTGTACCGCCGCTTCGTTGAGCGCATCGGTGATGTCCAGCCCTTTTTTCCGCTGCTGGTTATAGAAGGCTACGAGGATGATCGCGTTATTGACCACAATCCCGGACAGACCGAACAGGCCAAACAGGGAGAGAATGGTCAGCTGCAGCCCCATCAGCCAGTGGCCCAACAATGCGCCCACCAGGGCAAAGGGAATGATGGCCATGACAATCAGCGGCAGGCTCCAGGACGCAAACACCCAGGCCAGCACCACGTACATAAGCGCCAGTCCGATAACCAGGCCGGTTTGCATATCACCCAGGGTTTCCCGCTGGTCGGCCGCCCGGCCCTCGAAGCTGTAACGCACGTTATAACGACTGGCGATGTCGGGGAGGGCCTCGGCCTCAAGGCTGGTGAGGATCTGATCGGTGGTGCTGACCCGGGTGTTCAGCCCAGACGTCACCTCAACAGCCAGTCGCCCTTCGGCGTGTCGCAGGGCCTGGAAACCCTGCCGGTGATCCAGGTTCATAACCTGGGTCAGGGGCACAAAACGACCGTCCGGAACCCGGATCGTGATACGAGACAGGGTCGAAAGCCGCTCGCGCTGATCTTGTGGCAGCTGTACACGAACTTCCACTTCATCCCGGCCATCCTGGTAGATCTGGGCAATGCGACCATCAAAGGCCGCCCGGAGCTGGCGACCCAGATCCGACGTGGTCAGCCCCAACGCCTCACCATAGGCACTCACCTGGTAAATCAGCTGCTCCCGCCCCCAGGGCATGTCATCTTCCACATCAAGTACGCCAGGCAGCGTCGACAGCGCCTGCCCCAGTTCGTCGGCGGCCTGCTTTAGGCGTTCAGCGTTCTCACCGGTCAGCCGCACGTTGACGTCGCGGCCAGGAGGCCCGGCCTGGCGCTCGGAAATCGTCAGGTTGTCCAGCCCGGCGGGGGTCTCCAGCCGGCTGCGCCACTCGGTGATGAATTCCGGGTTGCGCACCGAACGGCGGTCGGAAGGCACCAGTTCGATCATCATTGAGCCCAGTTCGTCACCACTTCGGGAGCTGCCCTCGGCGCCCTGGGTTGCACCCCGTGTCGTTACGGCGTGAAGGATGAAATCGCCACCCAGGGCTTCTTCCGTCTCATTGAGCGTCGTCTGCATCTGGGTCAGGAAATCATCCACCGTGCCGCGATCGGTGCCGGCCACAAAGCTTGCGTTGGCATAGAAAACCGAGGGCTCCGGGGTCGGGAAGAAGTTGAAACCCAGCCGACCGCCGGCCAGCAGGCCGATGGTCACGATGGCCAGGGCCAGGGCACTGGCGACCGTGGCGCCCCGATGCTGAAGACTGTATCGGGAGAAGCGCCGGAACCGGCCTTCCCGGAACCGGTCGAACCGCTGTTCAAAGCCCTGCCGGAAACGTTCAATCGGGCCCGGCTTTTTCGGCTCCGACGCCGGAGATTTTTTCTTGCGCCGGGGTACAAAGGCATGGCGCAGGTGCGCGGGCAACACGATAAAACACTCAAGCAGCGAGGCGACCAGAACACAGATCATCACCAGTGGGATATCACCCAGGATATTGCCGATGACTCCGCCCACCACCAACAGGGGCATGAAGGCCGCAACGGTGGTTAACGACGAGGCCAGTACCGGCCAGACCATGCGCTTGGCCGCACCTTCCGAGGCATAAATGGACTCCTCCCCCATCCGCGCATGCGCATCGGCATCCTCGCCCACCACAATGGCATCGTCGACGATCACCCCCAGTGCCATGATCAGTGCAAACAGGGAAATCATGTTAATGGAACCACCGATCAGCCAGAGCACTGCCATGGCCGCCAGAAAGGCAGTGGGTATCCCGACGGCCACCCACAGGGCCACCCGACCCGGCAAAAACAGGTACAACAGACAGATCACCAGCACCAGACCGCCCAGACCGTTTTTCACCAGCAGGGAAATACGATCATCCAGCAGTTGCCAGGTCTCATCGTACACCTCCAGTTCCACCGTTGGCGGCAGCACCGGCCGAGTATCCGTCAGCCAGTTTTCCAGGACTTTGGCCGCTTCCAGCGAATTGCCGTTTTCCGATCGCTGCAACTGCAGCTCAACCGCCGGCTTGCCGTCCTTTTCCAGCGTTACCTGGCTCTCACGGGCCTCCTGACGAATGATGGCGACATCGCCAAGATGGAGCTGAACCCGCTCACCACTGAGCACCGGAATGTTCTCAAATTCCTGCGGGCTGCGTCGCTGCTCAACCGCGCGCAATTCCCGGGTGGCATCCTGCTGCGCCATCATGCCCGCTGGCAGGTCGCGGGAAATGGCCGCCACACGTTCGGCTATCTGTTCCAGTGAAAGCCCCAGTGTCTCGAGCCGCTCCACCGGTACATCAATGCTGATCTGCTGTTCCGGCAGGCCGCGGATCGACACCCGGTCAATGCCGCGCTGGAGCAGTTCATCTTCAAACCGGTAAGCCATCTGCCGCAACTCACTGCGATCGACATCCCCATAAACCAGCAACCGGGCCACCGGTTCATAACGTTCAATGCGGGTGACCTGGGGCTCCTCCGCCTCGGCCGGGAAGTTGGTGAACTCGTCCACCTGCTGGCGCACGTCATCCAGGGCCTGGATCGGGTTGGTGCCCTCCTCGAACTCAAGCGTGATGGACGAGACACTCTGGGCCGAGGTGGAGGTCATTTTCTTCAGACCATCGACGCTTCGCAGTCGCTGCTCAAGGGGGTTGGTGATGCCCTGCTCGACGTCCTCGGCGGAGGCCCCACTCCAGACCACGCGGACACTGACCACGTCCAGGGCAAAAGTCGGGAAAAACTGGATATTCATGCGGGTGAGTGCCAGTACGCCACCCAGCAGCATGACCAGCATCACCAGGTTGGCAGCGACCCGATGGTGAACAAAAAAAACCGATGACGCCCTTTTTCCGCCTCATTGTGCCGAAGCTCCGGAATCCGCGACATCCACCTTGAGGCCGGTCACCGCATTGGGCAGGTGTGTGGTGATCAGTTGCGCGCCAGACACCAGGGCTTCGCCAGACACCAGAAGGCGACGCTCGCCATTGCTACCCCGGGCTTCGCCAATGCGCTCGATCCGGGCGCGCTCCATCCGGCCATCAGAGGACATCAGGTAGACGCTGTCGGCACCGTAGAGGGCGCTGAACGGAATCGACACGGTATTGTTGCGTGCCGCCCGCTCCAGGGTAACGGGAATCAGACCACCCGGTCGTATCCCCCGGGCTTCACCTTCCAGCTCAAGAATGGCTTCGGTACCGGAGGGGTCGCTGGTGCCAGCGAAGCGGGTGAGCCGGAACCGGTGCTGATCCCCCTCGCTGGTGGCCGTCAGGGTTTCCCCGCGGGCCAGCGCATCCAGCAGCTCGCCACGGAACATCTCCGGGACCCGGGCCCTGAGTTCAAGACCATCCACGGGATAGAGCGACAGCAGCGGTTCGTTTCGGCTTACCTGATCTCCCTCGGCAACCCGGATATCGGTCACCATGCCGTCGAAAGGCGCAACCATACGGGCTCGTTCGGCATCCCGCCGCGTGCTGAGCAGGTTTGCCTCGGCCTGGGCCAATTTTGCTTCGAGGCTCTGCAGCCGAGCCGGGTGCTCTTCAATCGCGCGCTGCCGGGTATTCACCGTCAGCTCGGCTCGTGCGGCAGCATCGGTGGCCGCCTCCAGCGCTTCGCGGGAGGCCAGGTTCCGGCTAACCAGCGATCGGGTTCGCTCCAGCTGTCGGCGGGCGTTCTCGAGAATCGCCTGCTCGCTGGCCAGCGCTGCCTGGTCATTCCGATAGCGCACCTGCTCCGATCGGATCTGGGCTTTCAGATCGTTTACCTGAGCCTCGGCCTGAGCCAGGGCGGGTTGGATATCGGCCTCATCCAGAGCCACCAGAAGCTCTCCCTCACTGACACGCTGCCCCTCCGTTACCGGTCTGGCACCGATACGGCCCGCCAGGGTAGCGGTTACCGTCAGTTGCTCAGGCGCAAGAACCTCTCCGTAAAGGGGCAAAACCGGCGTGTGGGTTCCCGGCTCAACCTGCTGAACCTGAACACGCCAACTCCGCTCGGTGGCACTGACCTCTGCAGGCTCCGGGCGTGTCATCTTGAGAATCATGAAACCGGCGATACCGACGGCGAGAATCAATACGGGAATGAGTCGTTTGGACATTACTTGCTGGCCAGCTAAGGTAAAAAAAGCCCGTCGGGCTGTTAGGTTCAGACTACTATACAATCAAGGCTCGTTTTCGGATCGGACAAGCCTGGGTCCTGCGTCAATTTTACGCGGTGTATCCTCCATTCATGGCAACGGAGAGTATCTGTCTTGGCAGTAGAACATCATGTCAATCTCCTGAACGCAACGCTGATCAACGGGTTGATCGTTGCCGTCGTGGTCCTGATCCACCACGAAGTACTGATTAATTTGAGTGGACTCCTGTCGAAAATGCGGCAGAGTCATCGCTTCCGGCTTATTTCCGCCGTGTTCGGCGTTCTCGCAGCCCACACCCTGCAAGTCTGGATCTTTGCCGGTGCTTTTTACCTCATGCACCATGCCGAGGGCTGGGGCGAACTTGGCGGCAATTTCAGCGGCAGTATCCTGGACTGCGTCTACTTCTCCTTCACCACATTTACCACCGTCGGCTACGGGGATGTCGAACCCTTCGGAGTCCTGCGCTTCCTCACCGGCATAGAAGCACTGTGCGGGCTGGTTCTGATCACCTGGAGTGCCTCCTTCCTGTTCGTGGAAATGCAGCGCTACTGGCCCACCCGCTAGACTTTAGTCTAAGATCGACGGTTACTTTGCATTGATTCTGATCTAATACCCGGATCTTGCGGCATGTGCACTATCTTTGTACATATCGCCCCAGAGCGCCGGACATTCAGACCAGACCCATGGAAAGCTACAGGGAATCACAGAAGCACCTTGCCCGTCCTTACCGCAAAGCGGTACTGAAGACGCTGCTGATCTTTACCGCCATCAGCGGCCTGCTGTTTTTTACCCTCAACGTCCAGAGAGAGAATTACCCCCTGGCCTTTGCCGAGCTTGGCATGGCCTGCTACTCGGTTTTCATCCTCTGGGCCATTGGCAACACGAGACACCTGGAACGCTGGATTCTCGCCTTTATCCTGCCGTTCTGCATCACCATGATGTTCGCACTCACATCACCCCGGGCAACCACCACGGTCTTCGCCTGGGTCCTGTTGATTCCCATCCTTTCCCACCTTCTGATGGGCCGGCGCCTGGGCCTGCTGGTATCTGCCGTGTTCATGGGCACGGCAGCCGTGATCTTCTTTTTCAAATACCAGGATGCTCCGGACATGATACAGCCCCTTCCTATTGCCAATATGGGGCTGATGTCACTGACCATCCTCGCGTTCTCTCACATTTACGAGATCACTCGGGAGCAATCCGAATCACGCCTGCTTAAAATGGCCCAAACTGACGCACTGACCGGCCTCGCCAACCGGGCGCGCCTCAGCGATGTGTTTGAACAGGAGCGCAAACGCAGCCTCCGTAACGGAACCCCACTATCCGTGCTGGTACTGGATCTGGACCATTTCAAACAGGTCAATGATCAGCATGGTCATGAGGCCGGCGACCTTGCGCTCCGGCATGTCGCCAGCACCCTGCGCGCTTCGCTCAGAGCAACCGATCTGGCCACCCGGCTGGGTGGCGAGGAGTTCGCCATTCTGCTCACCAACACCACCGCAGACCAGGCTCATCGGGTGGCAGACAAGATCCGGGGTGCGATTGAATCTCACCCCGTGCCCTATCAGGATCAATCCATTGGCCTGACTATCAGCGGCGGCATTGCCCAGTTTGGTCCGGACGGTGGCGATCTGCGCAGCCTGATCGGCCGAGCCGACCAGTACCTCTATCACGCCAAGGATTCCGGACGTAACCGCATCATCAGCTCCGACAGCGCTCTGGTTCCCTGCCAGGCGTAACCAATCTAGCTCACACCCACTTGCAACGCGCCAGTGTGTAATAAAGCAATGGCACCACCAGAACGGTCAACAAGGTGGACATGGCCAGGCCAAATACCAGCGATATCGCCAGGCCGTTAAAAATCGGATCGTTCAGAATAAAGTAAGCACCCACCATCGCCGAGATCGCCGTCAACGCGATGGGTTTGATGCGCACCGCGCCCGCCAGAACCACCGCCTCATCAAGCTCGACACCCTCCTCAATCAGCTGCCGGATAAACACCACCAGCAGGATCGAGTTGCGCACGATGATCCCGGCCAGGGCAATCATGCCAATCATGCTGGTGGCCGTGAACTCGCGCCCCAGCAGCGCATGGCCGGGCATGATGCCGATCAGGGTCAGCGGGATGGGCGCCATGATCACCAGCGGCAGAATATAGGAACGGAACTGCGCCACCAGCAGAACGAAGATCATGAACACACCCACGCTGTAAGCCGCGCCCATGTCCCTGAAGGTTTCGTAGGTGATCTGCCATTCGCCGTCCCATTTGAGCGTGCCCTTTTCCGGCAATGGGGGCTGGTCGATGAAATACTGCTCCGGGGCCCCCGCTTGCTGGTTCAGGCGCTCGACCATGGCAAACATGCCGTACAGCGGCGAATCGATCTCCCCCGCCATGTCTGCCGTCACGTAGGTTACCGGTAGCAGATCCTTGTGGTAGATCGCCCCCATCCAGTCGGCTTCGCGTACGTCCGCAATGCTTGCCAGAGGAACCAGTGCGCCGCTGCGGCTCCGCACCTTCAGCGATAACAGCACCGATGGCTGGGCCTTGTCGCCTTCACCCAGAATCACCCGTATCGGAACAGGGTATTTGGCATGATCATCATGCAGGAAGCTGACCCCGGTTCCCCCCAGGGCGGTCTGCAGGGCACCAACCACCTGGGCCTGGGAAACACCAAGCCGTGCCGCACGGTCCCGATCCACCACCACTTCCCACTGCCGTGTGGGTGCCTCCAGGGTGGTGTCGATATCCACCAGGCCATCGACGCTGGTCATGCCTTCGGCCACTTGCCGGGCCAGCTCTGCCCGGCGGGTTTCATCCACCGCATAAATCTCGGCCACCACGGGTGACAGTACCGGCGGCCCGGGCGGCACTTCGACAATCTTCACACTGGCTCCGTACCGGTCACCGATTTCGGTCAGTGGGTCCCGGAGGGATTGTGCAATCGTATGGGACGACCGGTCCCGACTCTCTTCATCCATGAGATTGATCTGTATATCCCCGTGGTAGGGATCGCCGCGCAGGTAATACTGACGAACCAGGCCATTGAAATTGATGGGTGAGGCGGTGCCGGCGTAGGTTTGCCAGTTGGTTACTTCGTCCACCGTTTCCAGGTAGCTGCCCATATCCAGCAACACTCGCTGGGTCTGTTCCATGGGCGTGCGCTCGGGCATGTCGACCACAACCTGCAGTTCCGACTTGTTGTCGAAGGGCAGCATCTTCAGGATCACCGCCTGAAACACCGGCAATGACGAAGCCACGAGGGTAAGACCCACCACCCCCAGTGCCAGCAAACGGCGCCGCCAGGGATGGTCCCCCAGGAATGGCCCGAGCACGGTCCGGAAAATTCGCAGGGATAACGGGCTGACGCCATCCGCAGAGCTGGACGCCTCCTCGGCTTCGGCAGCCTGCTGCCCCTTCTTGTGTTTGAGAAGCCTGAAAGCCAGCCAGGGGGCCACCACGAAGGCGACAATCTGGGACAGCACCATACCCGCGGAGGCATTGATCGGAATCGGGCTCATGTAGGGGCCCATCAGGCCACTGACAAACGCCATCGGAATCAGCGCCGCCATGATGGTGAGACTGGCCATGATGGTAGGCGTGCCCACTTCATCCACGGCCACCGGGATGATGTCCTTGACCGCACGACGGGAGTTCTGGATCCGGCGATTGATGTTCTCGGTGATGACGATGCCGTCGTCCACCAGGATGCCGATGGAGAATATCAGCGCGAACAGGGACACCCGGTTCAGGGTAAATCCCCATGCCCAGGAGAACACCAGGGTCAGCAGCAGGGTAATCAGAACCGCGATGCCGACAATCAGGGCCTGGCGCCAGCCCATGGCCGCCAGCACCAGCAGCACAACGCACAAAGTGGCGGAGATCAGATCGGTAATCAGTTTGCGGGCTTTCTGGGAGGCGGTTACGCCATAGTTCCGGGTGACCAGCACCTCCACGGATTCCGGCAAGGCCCGGTTACGCAACTGCGCCAGGCGTTCTTCAATAGCCGTGGTGATATTGATGGCGTTCTCGCCAGGCTTCTTGGCGATGGCCAGGGTAACCGCCGGGTAAACCTGGCCGGGCTGGCCAGCCTTGCCGTCCCCATGGGCCGGTCCGAATCCGGTCATCAAACTCTGATCCGCCACGGTGCCACCACGGCTGACATCCGTCACGTCCTCCAGGTAAACGGCAGCGCCGTTGTGCATACCCACCACCAGACGCCGGACATCCGCCACCGTTTCCAGAAGCGTTCCGGCCTGGACCGGTATCGACAGATTGTCCCGGGTAATCCGGGCCTCCTGGCTGCTGGTGTTGGCCGCGGCCAAGGCGTTACGAATATCCTCGATGGTCAGGTTGAAGCCAGCCAGCAACGCCGGATCGAAACGGATATCCACGCGATCCGGAATGCCGCCGGTGGTATAGACATCCCGGGTGCCCGGAACCCGCTTCAGGGCAACTTCCAGCATGTGCGCCAGGCGGGTCAGTTCCTCACCCGTGTGGCCGTTGACCGGATCGTAGAGGGTCAGGGTCATCACCGGAACATCATCGATGCCTCTGGGTTTGATCACCGGCTGGGTCGCACCCAGATTGGCCGGCAGCCAGTCCTGGTTCGAATACACCTGGTTGTAGAGCCGCACCAGGGCCTCCTGACGTGGAATGCCCACCTCAAACTGAACCGTGATAACCGCCTGGCCCTGGCGAGACACCGAGTAGACGTGTTCCACGCCCTGGATCTCGCTCATCACCTGTTCGGCTGGCGTGGCGATGGCACTTTCCACTTCGCGGGTGCTGGCGCCAGGGAACGCCACCATGATGTCGGCCATGGTGACGTCAATCTGGGGTTCTTCCTCTTTCGGGGTGACCACCATCGCCAGCACACCAAGAATGATCGCCAGAATGGCCAGCAACGGGGTGAGGTGGTTGTTCTGAAAAACCCGGGCAATGGCCCCGGATGGGCCAACGGGCGGCAAATCACGGCTCACGGATTCGACTCCTCGACCGCGCCTTCAGCCGGATTCAAACGATCGCTGCCCACCAGTTCGGAGGGGTTCGTGACCACACGCTCGCCTTCACTGAGGCCGGCCAGGATCTCGAGCCTGCCGTTATCCCGCACCCCCGTGCGTACCTGGCGCAACCGGGGCTGATCCTGCTGGTCCAGCACGAACACGGCTCTGAGCTCGCTGCGTTGAATCAGACTGCTGGCCGGCACCCACAGAGCCTCCCGGCTGTTAACCGGCACGCTGACTTTAACCAGCATGCCGGGAAACAGGGAGCCGTTGGGTTCACTCAGGCGCATCCGCAGACGGAAGGTGTGAGTTTGCGGATTTGCATAGGGGTAGAAGGTCATCTCACCGGTTTCCAGCACCCGGCCATCGGCCAGGGTAACCTGCGCCTGACGCTCCGTGCGGGCCAGTTTGGCGTATTTCTGGGGAAGGTCAACCACAACCCGAAGCTGTTCCAGGGATAACCCACTGAGCAACGGCTGACCGGGATTGACGGATTCGCCAACCTCGACATGGCGCTCGGTGAGAATGCCACCGTAAGGAGCCAGCACGCGGGTATAGGAGAGTTGCTCCTGCGCCTCGGAAACCGCACCTTTGGCTCGCTCCACCCTTGCCCGGGCGGCGGCGAGGTTGTTACGGGCCTGATCGAACTCTTGCCGGGACACCAGACCCCGTTCGTGCACCGCTTCAATACGCTCAAACCGCTGCCTCGCATCCGCCAATGCGGCTTCAGCCTCTTCCAACCCGGCCTGGGCCTGACGCAAACGGGATCGCTGCTCACTGTCCTCCAGCTGGACAATCAGATCACCGGCCGCAACGGAATCATCCACGTCGTAAGGCAGGCTCTGGACCGTGCCACTGGTCTGGGCCGAGACGGTACTCTGCTGTACGGCTTCAATGACGCCATCGAGGTGCACGGTCTCCTGCAGCTCGCTGAGCTCGACGACCGCTGTCGTCGCCGGTCGGGAAGGCGACGCCTGCTGTCCGAGCGCCGCCTGGGCCAGCAGGCCGAGAGTTACAAGCAATCCTGCGGCAGCCATTCGCCCCATAAGGCACCTCCGGAAAATTCTGGTTATTACCTAATAACAAAATATTATCAGAATCTGGACCCGGAAAACACGGAAGGAACAGCTAGCCGGCCGATACGCGGGTGCCCGCCGAGCCGTCAAGGATAGCCACGGCATCCTGCAACCGGCCGATGCCGCTTATCCCACCAGCCTCGGCAAAATCGCAGGCGGCCTGCAGTTTCGGGCCCATGGACCCGGCCGGCATCTCCAGTGCCCGTGCCTCGGCCACGGTCAGTTCGGAAAGCGGCGTCGACTGGTCGGTACCGAAATCCCGGTAGACCGCATCCACATCGGTAAGCAAGAGCAGCGCGTCCGCTCCCAGTTGGCTGGCCAACAATGCACTGGCGGCGTCCTTGTCGATAACCGCTTCAATGCCCACCATGCTGCCGTCTTCACGTCGCAGCACCGGTATTCCGCCACCACCGGCACACACCACAACCACGCCCTGGTCGAGCAGTAACTTCAGTACGCGCATGTCCGGTATTTCCAGGGGTTTGGGCGAAGGCACTACCCGGCGCCACTTGTCGCCATCCGGCGCAATGCTCCAGCCCGCACCGGCGGCCCGGCGCTCGGCCTCTTCACGATCGTAGACCGGCCCGACAAACTTGGTCGGCTTTTCAAAAGCCGGGTCTCTGGGATCCACCACTACCTGGGTCAGCAGGGTTGCGACAGGCCGGTCATGTTCCAGGGCGTTCTCCAGCTCCTGTTCGATCATGTAGCCGATCATGCCCTCGGTTTCCGCTCCCAGGACATCCAGCGGGTAGGCCTCATCCGGTTTGTAGGAGGCACCCTGTAAAGCCAGCAGCCCGACCTGTGGCCCATTCCCATGGGTGACCACCAGGTCGTGGCCCGCCCGGACAACCGCGGCCAGCGATCGGGCCGCAATCTGCACATTTTTACGCTGGACCCCTGCCGTCAGCGGTTCTCCGCGTTTCAGCAGGGCATTCCCCCCCAACGCTGCCACAACCAACATGTCAGCCTCCCAGGGTCGCCACGAGGACGGCCTTGATGGTGTGCATGCGGTTCTCGGCCTGATCGAAAACAATCGAGGCGGGGCTTTCGAAGACCTCTTCAGTCACCTCCATGGCGTCGATGCCATAGGTCTCCTGAATCTCCTTCCCCACCACCGTCTCGGTGTTGTGAAAGGCCGGCAGACAGTGCATAAACCGAACCCGCGGATTGCCGGTTTTGGCCATCAGGGCCGCATTCACCTGGTAAGGCATCAGCAATTTGATCCGTTCGGCCCACTTTTCTTTCGGTTCGCCCATCGAGACCCAGACATCGGTATACACGAAATCGACGCCGGAAACGGCGGCGTCAACATCCTCCGTGATGGTAATGCGCGCTCCGGTTTCGGCCGCCAGCGCCCGGGCCTCCTCCTGAACGGTCTGGCCAGGCCAGCAGGCTTTTGGTGCGCACAAGCGCACGTCCATGCCCATCTTGGCGCCACCGATCAGCAGGCTGTCGCCCATATTGTTGGCGGCATCGCCGATGAACACGTAGGCCACATCCCGCAACGGCTTTTCCACATGCTCCTGCATGGTCAGAAAATCCGCCAGGATCTGGGTGGGGTGAAATTCATTGGTGAGCCCGTTGTAGACCGGCACGCCGGCGTACTGTGCCAGCTCTTCCACAACCGATTGTCCGAATCCCCGATACTCAATGGCATCGTAAACCCGGCCAAGAACCCGGGCAGTGTCTTTCACTGATTCCTTGTGGCCAATGTGGGTTCCGGTCGGCCCCAGGTAAGTTACCCGCGCCCCCTGGTCGAAGGCAGCAACTTCAAACCCGACCCGGGTCCGCGTGGAATTCTTCTCGAAGATCAGAGCGATATCCTTGCCTTCGAGCTTGGGCACTTCGGTGCCCGCGTACTTGGCCGTCTTCAGATCCGCAGACAGCTTCAGTAAAAAAGCGATTTCCCTGGGGCTGAAATGCCGCAGGGTAAGAAAATGTCGGTTCTTGAGATTGAATGCCATAACGTTTCTCCCTGGCTCTCAGATCGCGTCCCGGATGGTCGGGCAACTCATGCACCGACCCCCGCCCCGGCCACGTCCCAGCTCGGCACCGGGTATGGCCAGAACCTCGATACCCGCGGCCGAAAGCGCCGCGTTGGTATCGTCGTTGCGGTCGTAGCCGACAACCACACCAGGGCTCAGGGCCAGCACATTGTTGCCGTCGTTCCACTGTTCCCGCTCGCGTTCTTCCGGCGTGTCGCCGCCGGTTGCCACGACTTCCAGGGCCGGGTAGCCGAGAATTTCAGCAACCACCTCGAACAGATGCCGGGAATCCTGGTTGAAGGCCAGCGTCTTCGCTCCCTCACCGGGGCGCAGGTCGTAGCAGATCACGGCATCGGCCACCTCCTTGAAGGCAGTAACCACATTGCCGCCACAGAAGGTAAACACGGTATCCAGATGCATGGCCGAACGGGTTTTGGGCAACTGGCAGGCAATCACCCGGTCCACCATGCCGCCATCAAACAAGGCTTTCGACAGCTGACCGATGGCCTGGGGAGAGGATCGCTCGCCCATGCCTACCAGAACCGTTCTATTCCCCAGCGGCATGATGTCCCCACCCTCCAGGGTGGCCAGGCCATGGTCTTCCAGTGGGTCGCCCCAGTGCACGTTCACCTTGCCGGCGAATTTCGGGTGGAATCGGTAGATAGCGGCCATCAGAAGGGTTTCAGGCTTACGGGCAACCCAGTACATGGGGTTAAGGGTGACCCCGCCATATACCCAGGCGCTGTTGTCACGGGTGAACAGGAAGTTGGGCAGTGGCGGCAGAACAAAGCCGAAACGCCCGAGGTGGTTGCCAAACAGACCGACGGGATCGAATGGCAGATCCCCCACCTCCAGGCCACCGATCAGGAATTCGGCGAGTGCCTTTTCGGGGAGCTCGTCCATCCAGGCCCGCAGATCCGACACCATGCCCACGCCGATGTGGTTCCAGTTGATCCGGTGGTCCAGAATCCAGGCCCGGCCCTCAGGAATCGCCAGCGTTTCCGCCAGCAACTCGTTGACATCGAGCACCTCCACGCCCCGACCACGCATCACGCTGGCAAACACGTCATGATCTTTCTGGGCCTGCTTGACCCAGAACACATCATCGAACAACAGGGCATTGCAGTTGGACGGCGTCAACCGCCGGTGAGCCAGGCCCGGCCGGCAGATGATGACCTGGCGCAGGGTCCCGGTTTCAGAGTGCACTCCAAGTGTTTGTTCAGACATGACAAAACTCCTTTTGCCGGATGCTTAAAGCGAGGTTCACAAGAGTGTGCCGACGCTGATGACCACGGTGATAAACACCGTCAGAATAAGCAGCAAGGGCCAGATGAAGGCGAGCCATCGATCGTAGGACACCCGCCCGATGGCAAGCCCGCCAACCACAACCGCGAAGGTGGGATTGATCAGGTTCACCAGGCCGTTGGCGGACTGGTAGGCGGTCACCACCAGGTCCCGCCCGACGTTGGCAAAATCCGCCAGCGGCGCAAGGATCGGCATGGACAGCACAGCCAGCCCGGAGGACGAGGGCACGAAGAAACTCATGCCCACCTCGATCCAGAACATCAGGTTGATAAAAGCCAGCTCCGGCAAACCACCCAGGGAGGTTTCGGCGCTGTGCAGGATGGTATCGGCAATCATGCCCTGCTCCATGATCACCACGATGCCGCGGGCAAGGCCAACCACCAGGGCGACACCTAGAAGATCCCGGGCGCCATCCACAAAGCTGCCGGTCAGTTTCTTTTCGCCCAGGCGGGCAATAAGGCCAATCACAATCGCGGCGCCGAAGAACAGGGCCCCCATTCGTGCCATCCACCAACCCTGGGAGGACACGCCCCAGATCATCACCGCAAAGGTCAGCCCGAAGATAATCAGGGAAATGATCTGAATGGTGGTGAGGCTTGCGCTGTGAATCTCTTCATCATGCCCCTGCAGGAACAGCTTACGGTGGGCTGCCCACTGCTTTGACACCACCGAACGTGACGGGTCTGCCTTGACCCGGTGGGCATACCGCATGACATAGGCAATGCAGATCAGCAGGCCACCGATCAGCAGAATGAAACGCAGCACGATGCCGTCGGTAAACGGTATGCCGGCTGCATTGGCGGCGATCACGGTGGCGAAGGGATTGATGGTGGAGCCAAGCACGCCAACCCCGGCACCGACCAGGATAATGGCAACACCGGTCACTGCGTCGTAGCCGGCCGCGAGTATGACGGGAACCAGAATCGCGTAGAAGGCCAGGGTTTCCTCGGCCATCCCGTAGGTGGTGCCACCCAGGGCAAACAGGGTCATCAGGATAGGAATCATCCAGATTTCATGGCCTTCCAGGTGTCGCATGGCGCTGCGAATGCCGGTATCTATGGCACCGGTTGCATTCATCACCCCGAGAAAGCCCCCGAGAAACAGCACGAACAGGGCAACATCAATGGCGTTGGCCGCGTAACTGTCGGGATCGTAGAACCCGGCAGTCGGTGCCAGCATGACATCAACAAAGCCCTGGGGGTTGGGGTCCACCGTTTGGTAGGTGCCAGGCACAGCAACCTCTCGCCCGACCTCTTCATTCATCGCCCGTTCATATTGCCCTGCCGGGATAATCCAGGTCAGAGCAGCGACCAGGGCAATCAGACAGAACAGAATGGTGTAAGCTGTGGGGAATCGCGAAGCAAGATCGTTTTCGGCATTTTCGGGCGGCGTTTCGTCTTCAGTCACGATGCGGTCTCCTGTCCTTAATCGCATTGTGCAGACAGCTCCTTTCCGGGAACCTCGGGGAGGGGCTGAACACATCCTCACGTGGCTGCGCGCCACTGGTTCAGATCTGCATGGCAACAGCATAGTTCATCAAGTCATTTCCGAAGTTGAGGTAGAGCAAGTTTTAACAGACCCCGAAAAAGCCCCGGTGGCCCAGCTGGCAACCGTGAACACCGACAACAATCTGGCAAAAAACTGACACCCATCAATTCCCTTCGACCAACAACCAATAGTTTTCCAGCGCCGTTCCGGCATCCTATCCTGCCCTATTGGACCCTGATTGGAGAATCCAGACACAGCCAGCCCCATACCCCGACCCGTTGCCTAAACTATGGACGTTGAATGTTTGCTCAACTGCTACACTTACAAAAGTGTCTCAAAGGCAAGGGAGTTCGTAACATTTACCAGCCCAGAAACCGGAATCCGCTCTTATGGCCAGACGCCCGACTGCGATCAATCCGCCCTCAGACATCGACCCCGGTCGGCTCGCCCTGATTGCCTCGGTAACGCCCAACTTTCTGGTCATGCTGGACAACGCGGGGCGTATCGAGTGGGTCAATCCCAGCTTTGAAAAGCACACGGGTTACCGCCTTCATGAGGTTAAGGGGCGCTTCCCGGGAGACGTGTTGTACGGGCCCGGCACGAACCCGGAGACTGCGAAACGCATCAACCAGAAGCTGCGCCAGGCGGAGGTTATTGAAGAGGATATCCTTCACTACACCAAGGCCGGTTCTCCCTACTGGGTGCATACCTATTGTGTTCCGATCAGTGCCGATCAGGACGTTGGCCAAGGCTTTATCGCTATCCACAACAATATTTCAGACCGCAAACACAGTGAACGCAGTCTGCGCATTGCCGCCAGCGTCTTTGACCACAGCCACGAAGCCATTCTGATTACCGATCAGTCGAACCAGATTCTGGATGTGAATCCCGCGTTTTCCCGGATCACGGGCTACAGCCGCAACGAGGTTCTGGGGCTCAACCCCGCCATTCTCAGTTCCGGGCGCCATTCGGCGGGCTATTACCAGTCCATGTGGCGATCAATCGAGAAAACCGGTCACTGGTGTGGTGAAATCTGGAATCGCCGGAAAAACGGGGAAGAATACATTGAGCTGCTCGCCATCAGCCGCGTACACCTGGACGAACCCGCCCAGCACTACCATGTTGCGGCGTTTTCAGACATTACGGCGATCAAGAACCACGCCAGGGAACTGGTCCGGGCGGCCAACTACGATGACCTGACCGGCTTGCCGAATCGCCAGCTGCTTGAGGAGCGGCTGCGCACCGCCCGGGATCATGCTGACCGGCAAGGCCGCAGCCTGTCGGTATGCTACCTCGATTTGGACGGCTTCAAGGCCATCAATGACCAGCTTGGGCAACGGGCGGGCGATCAGACCTTGCGGACCCTTTCCGAGCGGCTGACACGATCAATGCGCAGTGGCGACACGGTGGCCAGGATCGGTGGCGACGAGTTTGTGCTCCTGCTACAGGGCGACGACAATCACGACGCGGTCTATCAGCGCCTTCTTGCCACCGTTGGCGAACCCGTGCCAGTAGGCGACCAGAGCGTTACCCTGACGGCAAGCCTCGGCATTACCCGCTACCCGGAAGACGGGGCAGACGCCGAAGGTCTGATCCGTCACGCCGACCAGGCCATGTATTCAGCAAAAGAAAAGGGCCGTAACCAGTATCACTTCTTCGACCCCGGCCTGGATGAGCATCGCCGGAACCGTCGCAACCAGCTGATGGAAATCAGCCGGGCGCTCGAAAATGAGGAATTCGAGCTCTTTTTCCAGCCCCAGGTCCGGGTTACCGACTGCCAGTTGCTTGGTTTCGAGGCGCTGATCCGCTGGAACCACCCGGAAAAGGGCCTGGTTTCTCCGGGTGAGTTTCTGCCCGTTGTGGAAAACAGCCACCTGGAGGCTCCCCTGGGCCAGTGGGTGCTGAAAGAGGCCATCCACCGGATGAACGTCTGGAGGGAAGCCGGCGAGAACCTCGCCATCAGTATCAACATCAGCGCACCACACCTGATGGACAGAAGCTTTATCGACTATCTGGAAAGCTACCTTCACAGCCACCCTGATCTCGATCCGGCGCAGATTACCCTGGAAGTACTGGAAACAACGGCCCTTGAGGATACCAAACGGGCCAGCAATGTCCTCACTCGGTGCCGGAAACTCGGCCTGCAGGTGGCCCTGGATGACTTCGGCACGGGATTTTCATCGCTCACCTACCTGCGCACGCTGCCGGTGGATATCATCAAGATTGATCAGAGTTTCGTGCGGAACATGCTTGAGGATGCCAGCGACCACGCCATTGTGGAGAGCGTGATCTTCCTGGCCCAGCGGTTTGCCCACCCGGTACTCGCTGAAGGGGTGGAAACCGCGGAACACGCCCGGGCGCTGCGGCAGATGGGCTGTAACTTTGTTCAAGGTTATGGTATCGCCCGCCCGATGCCCGCAGGGGAGGTTCTGGACTGGGCACGCCAGTGGCAGGAACGGGTGGCGTCTGGCAAACACGGGGATGCGTTCAATCCGGTTCTGGCTTCCGGCGAAGGCCTCTGAGCCGGGATGGGCTTATCGGTAACGCCTCTGATCGAGTGTTGTCAGCCGGTCCGGGTGAAACACCATCAGCCCGGTCACCAGGGTGCCATTCACAAAGCCCTCCGGAATCATGAACAGAGGCAGATAGCGCAGGTATTCATGCACCAGCTCATCAAAGGTATAGACGCCGCTGGTCCATAGCATCAGGCACATGACGATGCCCGCAGCGGCCACCGAAATGCCCGCGCCGAAAAAGCCGCAGAAAAAGATGTAGGCGAAAAAATTCTGGAAATCCCGCCGACGCTCCCAGAGCATGATCCAGTGACTGACAAGTGCCGGCGCCATCACCGTAACCAGGCCGTTGGCGGCAAACATCAGCAACGGCTCGCGGCCGGTAATCACGGTAATCACCAGGGCCAGCAGCCCCGAAAGAACCGCCAGAGCCCAACCCAGCATCAACGTTAAAGCTGTGATACCGAAAATATGGATGGCCAGGCCCGGAGAAATCCCCGCCCGCAACTGCCAGACAAACCCCAGCACCACGGCTGCCCCGAAAAACGAATGCTGGAGTGCGCTATCCTTTCGGAACGCCTGCCAGTCAATCGAACGCACTGCCCGGACCAGAATGACCAGGAAAAGCAGAAGGGTGGTGATCCACTGGCTGGTCGATAGCAGGTTTTCAGTCATGCCCATAGCGAAAATACCGCAGAAACCAGGTCGGGAATGACATCATAACGGCCGGCCCCACCCCCGGCGCAAGCGGATCCTGATTAATCAGGCGACCTGTTTTTCGAGCTTGCCAGGGTCGGTCAGGCGCTGCCAGGCTTCGTAGGTGCTCAAATACACCTCGCCGCCCAGGTGGGAAAGCAGTTCCGTACCCTTCAGCCTGTCCATCACCGGCCCTTTCACCTCGGAAAGATGCAACCGGACCCCGGCATCCTTCAGGCGCTCGTTGATAGTTTCAAGGCTTTCCAGCGCAGAGGCATCCACCAGGTTGACCGCCGGACACACCAGCACCAGGTCTTTCAGTTCCGGTTCCCGGGTCAACAGATCCATCACGGTTTCCTCGAGGAAACGGGCGTTGGCGAAGTAGAGGCTTTCATCCACTCTCAGGAAGGTGACCTTGGGGCACAGCTCCACGTCGTGGCGGAGCACATTGCGGAAGTGCTCAGTGCCGGGCACCCGGCCAACCACCGCGCTGTGAGGACGGCTGGTACGATACAGGAACAGCCCGATGGACAAGGCCACACCCGCGATGAGGCCCGCCTCCACACTGTGCACCAGTGTCAGCACGATAGTGGCGAGCATGGCACCGAAATCCGTCCGGGAATAACGCCAGGTGCGGCCCAGGGCCGGAAAGTCGATCAGGGTGGCGACGGCAACAATGATGGTTGCCGCCAGAGTCGCCTGGGGCAGATACGCAATCGCCGGCGTCAGGAACAGCGTTGCCAGGGCAATGCCCACCGCCGCATAGGCGCCCGCGGCCGGCGTTTCGGCACCGGCATCAAAGTTGACCACCGAGCGGGAGAAACCGCCGGTTACCGGCATCCCGCCGGAAAAGCCGGCACCCAGGTTGGCGGTGCCCAGGCCAATCAGTTCCTGGTCCGGATCGATTCGCTGGCGCCGCTTGGCGGCCAGAGTCTGGCCGACGGATACCGATTCCACGAAACCGACCACGCTGATCAGCAGGGCGCTAACCGCCAGTTGCTGCCAAAGCCCCATATCCAGACTGGGCAAAGCCAGCTCCGGCAATCCCCGGGGAACATCGCCCACCAGGCGCACACCCCGGGCATCAAGCTGGAACTGCCAGGCCACCAGGGTGGTGGCCAGAACCGCCAGAATGGGAGCGGTTTTGGTCAGGATATCCGCCCTTCCCGGCGCCAGCCCCACAGCCATCAGAAGCGGCTTCAGGCGCTTGCGTGCCAGCACCAGAAACAGCAGCGCGCCGATGCCAACGGCCAGGGTCGCCGGATTGGTATCGCCGATCGACCGGATCAGGGACTGGCCAATCGCCAACAGGTTGTGGCCGGAGGCCTGAATCCCGAAAATATGCTTGAGCTGGCTGGCCGCAATGACAATACCGGAGGCGGTAATAAAGCCGGAAATGACCGGGTGACTGAGGAAATTGGCGAGGAAGCCAAGCCTGAAAACACCCATTAGGGTCAGCATCAGGCCTGACATGACCGCCAGCAGAATCGCTCCGGAAACGTATTCCGGAGTACCCGCTTCCGCCAGCGGCGCCAGCGCGGCCGCGGTCATCAGGGAAGCCACCGCCACCGGTCCTACGGACAAGGTGCGGCTGGTACCGAACACGGCATAGATCACCAGCGGCAGGATACTGGCGTACAGCCCCACCTGGGCGGGCAGGCCTGCCAGCAAGGCGTAAGCCAGGGACTGGGGAATCAGCATCACGGTCACGATAACCGCGGCCACCAGATCACTGGTGGCCTGATTGCGCCTGTACTGTGGCGCCCAGTCAAGAATGGGCAGATAGCGTTTAAGATTCATCGTGAATCTCAGAACAGGTTAACTGGCACTTTCAGGTAAACCTGCCCATTGTCTTCGGCAGGCGGCATGTGCCCTGCCCGCATGTTGACCTGAACCGACGGCAGAATCAGCCGTGGCATGTCCAGGGTCGCATCCCGCTCGGTGCGCATTTTCACGAACTCTTCTTCGGAAACGCCTTCATGGACATGAATGTTCGCTTCCCTCTGCTCCGCCACCGTAGTCATGTGCTGGTACTCGTCGCGGCCCGGTGCCTTGTAATCGTGGCACAGGAAAATCCGGGTTTCCGCCGGCAGCGACAGTACCTTCTGGATGGACTGGTACAGGGTGCGGGCATCACCACCTGGGAAATCACAACGGGCAGTGCCGAAATCGGGCATAAACAGGGTGTCGCCAACAAACGCGGCATCACCAACCACATAGGTCAGGCACGCGGGAGTATGGCCCGGGGTGTGCAGAACACGCCCCTCAAGACCACCAATGGCAAAGGTGTCGCCTTCCTTGAACAGCTTGTCGAACTGGCTGCCGTCGCGCTGGAACTCGGTGCCGGCATTAAACGCCTTGCCAAATATCTCCTGAACGTCGCGAATGTGCGCACCGATACCGGTTTTGCCGCCCAGTTTCTCATGCAGGTAGGGCGCCGCAGACAGGTGATCTGCGTGGACGTGGGTTTCCAGGATCCACTCTACTTTCAGGTCATTGCTGCGAATGTACTCGATAATCTCATCGGCAGAGCGCACATCGGTGGTACCCGCGGCGTAATCAAAATCCAGGACCGAATCAAGAATGGCGCAGGCCTGGCTGTCCGGGTCACGCACCACGTAGCTGAACGTATTGGTGGGTTCATCAAAAAAATGCTGAACGATCGGGTTGCTCATGACAGTCACCTCTGAGTGATCCAAATATCAATTTTAATCTAAGGATATACTATTTGGTAATATGAGGTAAAATGATCTTTTTTTATATGCGCAGTGTTCCTGATACATCAACAAGGCAGTCCCGCCCTGCCTGTTTGGCCAGATAAAGCCGGTAATCCGCTCCGGCGATGAGGGCGTCCGGCGTTGCGGGGCGGTCAACGAATTCCTCTATGCCGGCCACCCCGGCACTCACGGTCACCGGTATATCCTCGTCATCGAAGACAAAACTTTCTTCATGCACGGCTTCCAGAATTCGCTGCACAAGCTGTCGCACGTCACCGTGTTCCACGGCGCTGAAGACAACAATGAATTCTTCCCCTCCGAAGCGGGCAACCACATCCATGGAGCGGGTCTGGCTTACCAGAATATCGGCAAACCGCTGCAGGATATAATCGCCCCCGAGGTGTCCGATGGAGTCATTGATGTTTTTGAAGTGATCAATGTCGAACATGGCCAGCGCGAAGCGTTCCCCCCGGCGGTTGCTCCGGCCCAGCATCTCATCCAGCCTTGGCATCAGGTAACGGCGGTTGTGCAGTCCGGTCAGCGGGTCCCGAATGGACTGGTTCAGCAACTCTTCTTCCAGACGGTTGCGTTCCAGGACACCGGACAAAAGGCCGGAGACGATAATCAACAGATCGGCCTGGTCCAGACGCCAGGTTCTTCGGCGAAGGGAGTCGACGCCAAAAAAACCCGTCACCCGTCCGCGCACCCGTATTGGCACGCAGAACATGGACGACACCCCCTGTTCCTGAAGCAGCGCCCGCTCGGGTGCAGCTTCCCGGGGCAGCCGGTCGACATCTTCAATAAACACCACCCGGCTGCCACTGACCATCCCCTCGATCTGTTCCTGCCACCAGTGAAAATTCTCGATCGACACCTGCTGCTGGGTATCGAGCAGCGCCGGCACACCGTCCCTGCACCACTCATGGGTATTGGTCATCACGGCGTAGTCGTCGGAAAAGCAATAAAGATAGGCCCGATCTACCTTGAAAAACATGCCGATGGATCTCAGAAGTTCATCAATGCACTGATCAATGGTGCCAAAACCAAGGTTGATGAATTCGGTGGATAGACGGGCAATCAGCCGCTGGAAACCGGCCTGGAAGGAAAACTCCGCCTCGCTCTCGCGCAGGCTCTGCTCCAGGTCCTTGTAGTGCTGAATGTTATGGAACTGGCCGTACCAGAGAGTGCCGCCATCGGGCTGGCGCTCGGGCTCCGCGTTAACCTCAAACCACTCGTAACCGCCATTCTCCAGCCTGAGCCGGGCCCGATAGCTCCAGGTACTCAACGTATCCGCCGAGGCACGGATACTCTCCATGACGGCTTCAACGTCTTCCGGGTGGATCATTGAAAAAATCGGATCCGCGTTATCACTCAAATCCGCGGGATCAATGCCAAAGAGCGACTGCACATGTTCGCTAATGAAGGGACAGCGATGGGAATCGCCTTCCGAACTCACCCAATAAACGAAGAGGACTCCAGGAACCCCTGAGGCCAGTTTCTGGAAAAAACGGGCAGACAAACCGGTTTGCTGCCCGTTACCGGACCTTGACGCCTTGGACACCATGTCCTCCCAACGGACGAATCACCCCTGCTCATAACAGAGTGTAGCCCACGCTGACAGGAAGCAAACCGGTTCCGGAGACGACGAATCATAGCGAGTCCAGGCGATTCCTGGCTTCTTCCCGCCGACCAGCATCGGCGACCTCCCGTCCTGCCCTGCCGGGTGCTTCGAGGGCTTTCTGCAGATATCTCCGGGCCCGTTCCGGCTCGCCCTGGTCCAGCAGAAAATCCCCAAAGAAGAAATTGGCATCCATGCCATCAGGATTGATAGCCAATGCTTTCTGCAGATACTGACGGGCCTTGTCGTCATCACCAAAGCCCAGCGGCCAGCCAGGGACCTGATAATAGAGGCTGCCCAGTGACGTGTAGGCCGAGCCATCCAGTGCATCTGGGTCAATCGCCAGGGCCGCCTCCAGTGATTTACGGGCATCCTTGACCAACCCCAACGCTCCCAGACCGCCCTTGGCGCCAGCATAGGTGCTGAGCACAATACCCTGCCAGATCAGTGGCTCTGCCCGGTCCGGATAATGGGCGACAAACTGTTCTGCCTCGCTGGCCAGACCTTCAAAGGCTTTCTCTTTCAGGTCCTCTGGCACCTGATACTGAATCTCCGCCCAGCGATGCTGGATATCGGCCAGTTCGGTCTCCAGAGCCGCCGCCCAGAGTGGCTGGGCCGCCAGACACAGGATCAGCAATAACACGCGTTTCATGACAACACTCCCGGATTCAGAAACCGCCGGATGACCGGTAATTGCTTCAGCATCGCCTTGTCGACAATTCTGGGCAGGATGCCGTTGATCACCACAAACAGCTTTTCCGGCCAGCCCAGGAAACGCCGGCGAACGTCATTTTCCATGGCGGCAAGAATCTGCGAAGCCACGGCTTCCGGCGCGTCCATGGCATTGCCGAGGGCCCGGTTAAGCTCGTTTACCGCCTCTGGATTCATGTCTGTGGCGGTGGCCCGGGGCGCTACATAGATCACCTGGACCGGGGTATCGGCCAGTTCCCGTCGAAGCGCTTCGGTAAAGCCACGCAGACCGAACTTGCTGGCGCAATAGGCGGTGTAACCGGGGAAGCCGATGCTGCCAAAGGTGGACCCCACGAACACCAGGGCACCCTGGCCGGCTTTTTCAAACCTGGGTGTAAAGTGCCTGGCCACAATCATCGCTGACCGGAGATTGACGGCGATCTGGGCGTCCAGTTCGCTGACTGCCATATTCTCCAGGCTTGCAAAGCGATTCTGGCCGGCACAGTGGATCACACCATCGATACCCGGATAGGCGTCACTGAGACGAACCAGCTGTTGGTCGAGATCTGGCGCCGCCAGGTCCAGGTGAACGAGCGAGACACCTTCACGGTGCTCAAGCTTTTCCGGATGCCTGGAGGCCACAATCACCCGGGCGCCAGCTCTCACCAGGGGTTCAACCAGCGCCTTGCCGATACCGCCGGTGCCACCCAGCAGAAGAAACGCCCGATCATGCAGCCTCATGACGCTGCTCCTTGCGGTTCGACGGCCCAGGAACAGAAACGAGAGGAATGCTGTGCAGCATATCGCCATAGAGCCGATAGACCATGCGCGCGGCTTCGATGATCGCCTGCTGGTCATCGGGGTCGGTGATCTCGTTCATCAGGTTACGGAAAAATTCGAAATGCTCCTGATCCAGAGCACCATGGGAGTATAGATAGCTGAAGGCCTCATCCGGCAGCCCGAGCTGTTTCTGGATCGCCTCACCGAGCGGCGTCGCCAGCTCAATCGACGTGCCTTCCAGCACCTGAACCATACCGAAGAACGCCGCCGGGTTACCGCGGTTAATGCGGTCATAAAGGTAAGCGACCATCAGCTCGATAGAGGTATCCGGGCTGCCATGACGAATGGTTTCCTTGTCCTCTCCGCAGGCCGCAAGATCGTTGAGGATCCACTCATGGTGGCCATACTCCTCCTCGATGTACTCCACCAACGCCTTTCGCACAAATTCCAGACGCTCGGGTAAGCGGCCACCGCAGGCCATCATCAGGGGCACGGTGTGTTTCACGTGGTGATACGCCTGGGTGAGAAACCAGGTATAGCCATTGAGGTCAAACCGGCCCTCGCGGATGGCCTCAATAACAGGCGCACCGGTTACGTGGGCGCGGGCTTGTGCAGTTTCGGACTGCAGTCGATCGAAAAATGCCATGAAAGATCCTCCTGGCGGGTTTGAAAGTTCAGAATTGGAAATCGAAAGGTTCATGAAAATCGGAAATGCGCCGGCCAGCAGCGTTGGCAGATCCGCCTGAATCTGTTGGCGAACAGGCCGGCCGTTTGCAGTCAGGTAGCCCTCAGCCTGGCTCAATGGTTGACGGCGGATATAGACACCGGACAAACGGGCGTAGTCCGGCAAATTGTTGTTCAGGGCGTCCAGCTGGGAGCGCAACGCATCGGGTGAGCGGCCATCCTGCACCACCACTAGAGCAGAAGGGCGGGGGTCGCCATCACCAAACACCACCGCCTGTCGGGCACCAATCGCCTGGATGAGTTCACTCTCCAGCCATTCCGGGCTGATGTTGCGACCAAAGCTGGTAATCAGAAGATTCTTCGCGCGACCACTCACCGACAGGAAACCCCCGGCATCCCGGGAACCCAGGTCACCGGTATCCAGCCACTCATCCCCTGCCGGTTCATCCCCCAGGTAACCCAGGTGGGTGTTCCCGGCCACCAGAATGTGTCCGCGGTCATCCACCCGTACCCGAACATGGGAGAGCGGTTTACCCACCGCACCTTCGCGTTCGGTTCCAGGCACGTTCAATGCAACCACGGAACTGCACTCGGAAAGCCCATAACCCTCGTAAAGCGGCAGGCCGACCGCGCGCCCCCTGGCAAGCAGGTCGGACGAAACCCGTCCTCCACCAACCGCCAGAAACCGGAAAGAATGACTGTCCAGCTGTTTCTGTTCGGCCGCAGACACCAGCGTCAGAGCCAGTTCCGGCACCAGAATCAGGGACTGCGGCTGGTGTTCGTTGATGCCCTGCACCAGCCGGCCGATGTCCAGCCCACTGCTTCCGGTCATGCCCAGATCCTGCAAGGGTGCGACCATTACCGTACTGCCCATAAGCAATGGCAGATAAACCCCGGCAATGTTCTCCAGCAATGTGGCCAGTGGCAGGATGCACAGGTGCCGCTCAAGGTCGACGCCCTCAAGACGCTCCTGCAAGGCCAGCGTGGTGGCCGTCATCTGGGCCACCGACAGGCAGACGCCCTTCGGGTTGCCTGTACTGCCAGACGTAAAGGTTATCTTCGCGGTCTGCTCCGGCATCCAGGCGGCTGCCGCTGTTACCGGCAAATGCCTAAGCCAGACACCATGGCCAATATGCTCACCGCCATTGCTTGCGCCCCCTGACAACAGGCAATCAAGGCCAGCTCGTTCAGTCAGGTGTTTCGTCTGAGTCCGTGAAAAAAACACCGGCACGGGGACACACACCACGCCGGCAAGCAAACAGGCCAGATCGGCAAGAATCCACGCCACGGAGTTGTCGCCACACAGGCCGGCCCGGCGCACACCAAGGCGGGTCAACTGGTCGGCGAGAGCCTCGGCCGCCTGCATCATCTGAGCATAAGTGAAGGCCGACTCCGGCCCCTGAAGCGCCGTTTGTGAGGGTTGGACGGCCGCCTGGCGTTGCAGAAGTTCAGGCAATGTGGCCATAGGAACCTCCTGCCATCGCTTCTTCCCCGGGGGCTTCGGACTCAACCGGCTGAATCAACCGGAGCAAACCGGCGGTCCGCAGTGCCGACATACCATCGGCGACACGAATGGCCATCACCACCGGATGATGGTCGTAATAACGCCCCCAGCCGGCACCGCCATCGGGCAACATGGCGGGATCGGCAGTCGCCAGGACCTGAGTGGCAATGCCCAGGCGATGAAAACTGTTGCGTAGCTGATCCGTGCCGGTGCACACCACCCAGTCATAACCGGCCCCATCCAGCCACACCGACAACGAGGCAAACAGAAAACGGCTAACGCCGGCTTCAACGCCCGCCAGATGGGCAATCTCCGCGATCCGATGTCGCTCGATGCCCGCAACCGGCATCACCGACTCCACAGGCACCGACAGATAATCTTCCAGGAACAGTTTTTCCAGCGCAGCATTACGAACACCGACCGCGGCAAGAAGACTGCCCTGAGCCGTTGTCAGGGCAAGCAATGCCGGTATGCGCAGAGAAGGCTCGGCGCCATAGGCATGCAGGAAGCGCCGACGGATAAAATCCGCGACCGTCCCGGCCATTGCCGTCTCGGGACGGATCTCGTTAAACCAGCGACCGGCACAACGGATGACCGGAACCACCTCCCCGGAGTCCGGGGGACAACATGTGGACATCATCAGCGGGTCTGTCATATGGGCTCTCCAGTTTCGCTCCCCGTGGGCGCTTTGATCACGGGTACCAGATTAGGAGCAAAGCCTTAAACCAGGCTTAAGGACGGCCGGGAGAAACCTTAAGGCCGGCTTAAGGTTTTTCAAAGGTCGCGGTTAAGGCTTGCTTAAGGATGGCCCGGTAACGTGCCGGCCATCATTCGGATTCTTCCGATAACGCCCGGGTTCTTAAGTGAGGCTGTATGAGATTCCCGTTATTGCGGTCAAATGGCTGGGGCAGATTGCCACGATTCCTGCTGGCCGGTGGCGTCGCCACCCTGCTGCATTGGCTGACCATGCTGGTCTTGATCGGTTGGGGACTGAACGCCGTTCTCGCAACCGCCACCGGTGCCACGGCTGGATTGCTGGCAAATTATGTTGGCCAGCATCGCTACGCTTTTTGTTCCAACCTGCCTCATAGAATTGCGTTCCCGCGATATCTCACGGGGGCTGCATTGGGCTGGGCCCTCAATTTAGCGGGCTTTTCGCTACTCCTGGTTACGGGTCTCAGCGTCGCCCCCTCGCAACTAATCACGACCGGCCTGGTTGCCTTTGCCAATTATCTCTTTGCACAGAGGTTTGTTTTCCATGAAGAACAGACAATCAACGTTCAGTAATCCGATGCTGAGCATCATTATCCCGGTTCACAACGAAGCCGATGTGATTCCAACCCTGTTGAAACGGCTGGATCTGGTCTGCCGCCAACTGCCGGGCCAGGTTGAGCTGTTGTTCGTGGACGATGGCAGCCGGGACGATTCTGTTGCACAGCTGCTACGGGCCAGGGACCGTTACTCCGGAATCCGTGTCGTTCAGCTCTCCCGGAACTTTGGCAAGGAAGCGGCCGTTACCGCGGGCCTTGAGAGTGCCCGTGGCGATGCCGTGGTACTGATGGACGCCGATCTCCAGGATCCCCCGGAGTTGATCCCGAGGATGGTTCAGGCATGGCAGCAGGGGGCAGACGTCGTTCTGATGAAACGGCGATCGAGGGCCGGTGAAAGCTGGCTGAAACGCACCACTGCGAGCATTTTCTATCGCCTGATCAACCATATAAGTGACGCATCGATACCGGTGGATACTGGCGACTTCCGACTGATGAGCCGGCGCACCGTAGATGCCCTCAACCGGTTACCCGAACGCAACCGCTACCTGAAAGGCATGTTCGCGTGGGTTGGCATGCCAACGGTCACTCTCGAATTTGACCGCGATCCACGCCTGGCAGGCAAAACCAAGTGGAACTATCTGAAGCTCATGCATCTGGCGATGGAAGGGATTACCTCGTTCTCCACGCGCCCACTGCGGATTGCCCTGATCCTCGGCCTCTTTGCCGCCGGCGCCGGAGGCCTTTTCGGCACATGGGAAGTTATCCGGGCAATGGTTTTCGGCATATCCACACCGGGTTACGCCTCCATGATTGCCATGATCACGTTCCTCTCAGGGGTTCAGCTGCTATGCGTTGGCCTGTTGGGGGAGTACGTCGGTCGGATCTATATGGAGACCAAACAGCGCCCGGTGTTTATTGTTGCGGAAGACAGCGACGACATTGCTCAGCCGGTTCTCACCCAACTGCGAGTAGCCGGTAATGACCAGAAACATTAACACCCTGCTCTGGCTCCTGTTTGCCGTGCTTGCCGCACGGCTCGGACTGGCGGCGATACTGCCGCTGGCGGACACTACCGAACCGCGCTATGCCGAAATTGCCCGCATAATGGCCCACACCGGAGATTGGATAACCCCATGGTTCGACTACGGAGTGCCGTTCTGGGGCAAGCCACCACTGTCGTTCTGGGCGCAGGCACTGTCGTTCAAATTGCTGGGTGTTTCTGAATTCGCGGGCAGGCTGCCATCCTGGCTGGCCAATGTCATTATCGTCTATCTGGTCTTCACCCTGCGTCGTTACCTGCATCCCGAACGCGACAGCCAAGCGGCAACGTCGGCCGGCCTCTGGGCCGCCCTGATTTACGCCACCACGGCCCTGGGCTTCCTGACGGCGGGCACGGTGATGACCGATTCGTTCCTTGCCCTCGGCTCAACGCTGGTACTGACCAGCCTTGTGGTTCGTCTTCAGGGCGGCCCCATGGTGTGGGGCTGGCTCTTCTTTATCGGTCTTGCCATCGGCCTGCTCGCCAAGGGCCCGCTGATTCTGGTTCTGACCGGGCTGCCGGTTTTTCTCTGGGTTGCGACGACCCGACGCTGGCTGGTCCTGTGGCAGCAACTGCCCTGGCTACGCGGTTCACTTTTGATGATGGCCATTGCAGCCCCCTGGTACGTTCTCGCCGAGCTCAAGACACCCGGTTTTCTCGATTACTTCATCGTGGGAGAACACATCAAGCGATTCCTTGTCAGTAGCTGGCAGGGTGATCTTTATGGCAACGCACACGAGTTTACCCGGGGCACCATCTGGCTGTACCTGGTTGCCGCCAGTTTCCCCTGGGGTCTGATCGCGATTGTTGCTTTTGGCGTTAGCCGCTGGCGCCGTCAACCTGCACCACAACAGTGGCAGCCCGTTGAAAAAGGCGTGGGCGGGCTGGTTCTGGCATCCGCGCTGAGTCCTGCCGTCTTTTTCACCCTCTCCGGTAACATTCTCTGGACCTACGTGCTTCCAGGTTTGCCGTTTCTTGCCGTGCTGGCATCCAGCCTCTGGCCGAGGGAACTTTCCGGTCGAATGCCGGCCTCCAGTCTGGCTGCAGTGCTGACAATCCCCATGATGGGGATCGCCGCCGCAGGCTGGCTTGCCCTGCACCCGGAGCAACTGAAAACCGAGCGGGATCTGGTCGCGCAAGTCGAACAACTCCCCCACATGAGCGCAGACAATCTGTTTTACCTGGGCAAGGCCCCGTTCTCGGCACGCTTCTACAGCCGTGGCGATGCTCATGCCATTGCCCAGGAAGACGTTATCGATCGCATTGAATCGGGCAACCTACATGAACCCATGGCTCTGGCTGTAGAGAAGGGCAACACCGCAATGATCAGGCGCCTTGAAGACCTCACCAGACCGATTGAGGAAAACCGTCGCTACCGGCTTTTCCTGTTGAAGCCATCCTCGGGAAATACCGCGACCAGCTTTCAGGAAAAAAGCAAAACCGGCGGTATCGATTACAATGCATCCAACGATCACCCGCTTAGCTGAAAACCAACCGGATTCCTGCTGTATGCGAATATTGCTGATTGAAGACGATCATCTTTTGGCCAACACCATGCTGGGTATGTTGCGTGACGAGCAGAACACCGTTGACTGGCTGGATGACGGCCAGCAGGCGCTCAATGCACTCCTGAACGATAGCTTCGATCTGGCCATCCTGGATCTGACGCTGCCCCGCGTGGACGGGCTGGATATAGTGAAAAAGGTACGCAGCCAGGGTATCGAGACGCCGGTCATCATCCTCACCGCCCGCGGCGATCTGGACGAAAAACTTCAGGGCCTCAATGCGGGCGCTGACGACTACCTGACGAAGCCCTTCGCCATGGCGGAACTGAAAGCTCGAATTCGGGCCGTTACGCGGCGCGGAGCCGGTGTCCGGACAGGCGGTCTGCAGGTGGGCAGGCTGATTCTGGACCCCGATTCAGGCCAGCTCAAGCTGGGGACCGAAACGGCGGCTCTTCCGCGCAGCGAATTCCAGATTCTGCACTACCTGATGCGCCACCCCGACCAGGTGGCAACCCGCCGTCGGCTGGAAGAGCAGCTGTATGGTTGGGAGCAGGGCGCAGAGAGTAATGCCCTTGAGGTGCATGTCCATCATTTGCGCCGGCGCGTTGGCAAACAGACCATCCGCACCGTCCGTGGCGTTGGCTACATGCTGGACAGCAAGGCCGCTGCGGAGGTTTCTCCCGAATGAGCCTGACCCGAAAACTGATCCTTCTGATCACCAGCACGGTGTTCTTCATCACTCTGATTGCTGCCGGCTGGGGCTTCTACGTCAGCGACCATCAACTGGAAGAGCTTTTCGACGCGGAGCTGGCCCAGAGCACCCGCATTGTCCAGGGCCTGGTTGAGCATCTCTCTTCCACGCAGTCGATGGAGCAGATTAGTCATACCCTGGAGAAGACGCTCCAACTGCCAGACGGCGTGTACCAGGGCGACGAGGAGGAGAATGAAATCCTGCCCGGCGGCGCGGGCCACAAATACGAACGGAAGCTGGCCTTTGAGGTCTGGTCGCCGGACCGGGAGCCGATTCTGGACACCCTGCGCGCCAACGATTCGCAGGGCCTGGAGCGTGGTTTCGGATGGCAGGAAGTAGCCGGATATCAATGGCGAACCTTCACCCTTGAAGATCCGGCGACCGGTTTCTGGATCCGCACGGCCCAGCGTGAAGATGTCCGGGATGAACTCAGCCAGGAAATCGCTCTCGGCAACGTACTGCCTTTCCTGATCGTGCTGCCCGTGCTGGCTCTGGCAGTGCTGGTGTCGATCCAGGTGGGCTTCCAGCCACTTAGAAAGCTCGAGAAGCCCGTACGCAACATGGCCCCGGAAAATATACACCCACTGGACGACCGGCAGGCGCCCAAGGAAGTCGCCGGTCTGGTGCAGGCGGTGAATGGTCTGCTCCGGCGCCTCAACCAGGCCCTGGAACGGGAGAGGCGGTTTTCTGCCGATGCCGCCCACGAACTGAGGACACCGCTCACGGCCCTGCGCCTGAATCTGGAAAAAGTCTACGAGAACGACCCGGAGCAATACGGCGATCTGATCCAGTCCGTGGACCGCATGGTGCACCTGGTCGAGCAGATGCTGCTGCTCAACCGCGTCGACTCTGGTGCCGATTTCACCCCGGAATACCACAACCTGTCTGCCATCGTGGAACAGAGCATTGCCGATGTGGCACCGCTGGCCCTGAAAAAGGACATCGACCCCGTGCTGCAGGACGATGCCGGTCAGGCCCTGGTCTCCTGCCACAGTGCCTTGATCAACACCCTAATGCGCTCCCTGCTGGCGAACGCCATCCAGTACAGCCCCGAACACACAAGCATCGAAACACACCTCACGCCTGCCGGTGAGGGATACCATATAACCGTGTGCGACCAGGGCCCCGGCATCCCAGCCGAGGCACGTGAGCGGGCTTTGAGCCGTTTTGTCCGGCTGGACCAGCGACTCGGTGGTGGCGCGGGTCTCGGGCTGGCCATCGCCAGGCGCATCGCTGAACTTCATGGTGGCCAGCTCACCCTGGGCGACCGGGCGGATGGCAACTCGGGCCTGTGCGTCAGCATCTGGCTCCCGGCCCGTGCCACCTCTCGTCTCAAGAAGGTTTAAGGTTGTTTTAAGGTTTGAGGAGGATACTCCGGCCCAATTGAACAGGGCCGACAGACGGCCCGGTTGAGATTCCGTTTTCGAGGATGTCTTTACATGGGTCAGGAAAGAACTCTCTCGCTGGTTATACCGGCCAAGGATGAAGAAGCCAACATCGCTACCCTGCTGACCGAGGCCTATGGGGTAATGCGTGACTATCACGGCTTTGAGGTGGTGCTGGTGGATGATGGCAGCACAGACAGAACGCTGGACACAGCCGTTCGGACAGCCCGGGCCCTCGGCGGCCGGTTGTTGACCATTCGCCACGAGCGCAGCATCGGCCAGAGCGGTGCTCTGGCATCGGGTATCCGACAGGCCCGGAGTAAGTTGATTGTTACCATGGATGGCGATGGCCAGAATGATCCGGCCGACATTCCCGCCATGCTGCAGAAAGCCAACACCATGCGGAACCCGGACTTCTGTATTGCCGGCTATCGCAAGAATCGCAAGGACACCGCCTGGAAGCGATTCCAGTCACGCCTGGCCAATCGAGTGCGGGATGCACTGCTTCATGATGGCGTGCCCGATACCGGTTGCGGCCTGAAGCTGTTTCCCCGGGAAACCTTCCTCAAACTCCCCTGGTTCGATCACGGACACCGATTCATCCCGGCGCTGGTACGAGGGATCGGCGGTGACATTGCCATCGTGGAGGTAAACCACCGCCCACGCACCGCAGGGATTTCCAAATACAACGCCTGGAACCGGACCTGGGCCGGCATCCTGGATCTGCTCGGTGTACTCTGGTTGCTGCACCGCACCCGGGTTCCTGTTATCAGCAGTGCCGGTCAGGCCGATCCACAGGGATCGGTGGCGGAGCGCTCCTGACATGATCAACAGTTCCCGCTGGCTGGCCTTCGCAGCCCTGGTGCTGGTTGGCTATCTGACCATCCACAACGGCTGGCTCGACTTCATTGCCGACCAGAATGAAGTGGCGAACTATCTCCACAGTCATGGTGTCGGCGGATTGGTGGTGATTACCCTCGCCGGCGCATTGTTTACCGGCCTCGGCGCTCCACGCCAGTTGCTCGCCTTCGTGCTGGGTTTTGCACTGGGCGGGCTCAACGGGACACTGCTGTCGACCCTGGCCGCCGCCATCGGGGCCACCGGCTGTTTCCTGACCGCCCGCTGGCTGCTGCGAACGCCATTGAGCCGGCGGTTCAGCCATCGCATGCAGCAGTTTGATCGCCTGTTCCGGGAGCAGACGCTGTTGAAGGTTCTCATGGTGCGTTTGCTGCCGGTGGGCAGTAACCTGGTGACCAACCTTGTCGCAGGCTGCTCCGGGATCCGTTTCTCACCGTTCCTGTTCGGCAGCACCCTGGGCTATCTGCCCCAGATGCTGGTGTTTGCCCTGGCCGGTGCCGGTATCGGCAATGCCAATGCCTATCAGCTTGCCGTGAGCATCGGGTTTTTTATTCTCGCCTCGCTGATTGGTGCTTTTCTCTATCACAACCAGAGGGCCAGGACGCTGGCCGATTCCGTTTCCGACTCTCTCTGAGACCGAACCATGCCTGCATCACCCTTCGTCCGCCACCTGCCGGATACCGTGTTTAACCTGTCCCGCAATCAACTCCTGCTGTTACTGCTGGCCTTTGCCGCAGTCGTGATTTTTACCGGGATCGGACTACGTTCCCCCTGGCCTGCCGACGAACCGAGGTTCGCGGAAGTGGCCCGCGAAATGGTCGCCTCCGGGCAATGGCTGATCCCCATGCGGGGTGGTGAGTTCTACCCGGACAAGCCACCGGTGTTCATGTGGAGTATTGCCTTCTTTTACTGGCTGACCGGCAACCTGAAGATTGCATTCCTGCTGCCCAATGCGCTGTGTAGCCTGCTGACACTGGGACTGGTCTTTGATCTGGGCACCCGCCTGTGGAACCAGCGAACCGGTGCCATCGCGGTGATGTTGCTGATGCTCGCGCCACAGTTCGTGATCCAGGCCCAGAAAGCCCAGATCGATGCCATGGTTGCCTGCTGGATTGCCGTCGCCTGCTACGGTCTGATCCGACACTTTTTCACCGGGCCCGCCTGGGGCTGGTACTTTGTCGGCTGGGCGTTTATGGGGCTTGGAATCATCACCAAAGGGGTCGGATTTCTGCCGGCCCTGATGCTCATTCCCATTTTGGTCATGAAGCTTCGCGATCGCGCACTGTTCAGGGGTACACTAACCTGGCGCTGCGCACTGGGCCCGCTGGCCATGCTGGCAGTGGTTGCCGCCTGGCTGATTCCCATGGTGCTTTACGTTAACAATCTCGGCACCGAAGAGGCCCTGGCTTATCGGAACAATATCCTGTTCAAGCAGACCGGCGAGCGCTATGCCGACTCATGGGGCCATATCCAGCCCTGGTACTATTACCTCACCAGCGTCATCCCCTCGCTCTGGTTTCCTCTTCCGCTGTTGCTCCTGGCCTTGATCCGGCCCTTGTCTGAAACCGCCCGGTACCGGCCGATTATTCCTGTACTTCTGGGCTGGATTGCCCTGGTCATCGTGTTTTTCAGCCTCAGCCCCGGCAAGCGCGGTGTTTACCTGTTGCCAGCATTGCCCATGCTGGCCCTGATTCTCGCCCCGCTGCTCAGCAGCCAGAAACCGGCGGGGTGGTTTCCGCCGCTCCTGACAGGTGTGCAGTTCCTGCTCGGTATCGCGTTGATGGCGGTTGGCGTCCTGGCCTGGAACGACCACCCCAGGCTGGTTGAAAAAGTGGCCGACTACAGCACCGACCCGGCCAAACTGCACGAGGCGGGGACGTTCGTCTTCGTCATAGGACTGGCCTGGCTGATCACCCTGTTCGGGTTCTGGCGCTCCCGTGCGTTGGGGCGTCTGTTCCTGGCCATGATGATCACCTGGCTGCTGCTGGGCACCTGGGGCTATCGAATTCTTGAGCCGCTTCGAACTCCTCGCAACGTTCTGGCCGCCGCAGAACAGCATATCCCGCCCGGCGGGCAGCTCGGCATGATCGACTTCCGGGAACAGTTCCTGCTGTTTTCCAAACGCGACTTTACCCATTTCAGCTTCTTTACCGGTCGGGAACAGGAAAATCGCAATGCCTGGTTGTGGATGAGCGAAACCGAGGACAGCTATCTCCTCGTCGCCGATCAGATTGAGTTACCCTGCTTCACCAAAGAGGGTGCCATTCCCGTGGGCACGGCCCACCGGGACAGCTACCTATTATTGACTGATGAACAAATGAACCCCAGCTGCGCACCACCAGACAAGGTCAAACGGTTTACCACGCCTGAGCCCGGCAGTTGGCAGGATTGAGCTGGCGAGGGATTAAGAGAAGAAGAAACGATGAAAAAGCATGAAATTAAAGCCCGTCGGGAAGAAAACCGTGTTGATTCCGTGAAAATCGTACGATCCCCCTCGAATGCGCACGAATGGGTCATACTTTTTAAGGATATTGAAGGAAAGACCTTTTTCCTGATATCCGACGACGATCATGTTTGCAGCTACGCAAACCTGGATGCGACCGTCGAGGCACTCGACGCTCTGGGATTTGCCCGTGCCGAAGTGCTGTTCTGATAGGCCCTACCTGGTTTTGGGCAAAGTCACAGAAACCTGCAGGCCCTGACCTCCCGGGCCAGCATCCAGCCGGATATCGCCACCCATCCCCCGAATCAGGGTACGGGCAATAGCCAGGCCCAGGCCTGCGCCACCGGTTTCGCGGCTGCGTGAGTGTTCCAGCCGATAGAAGGGTTCAAAAACCCGTTCCCGGTCCGCCTCCAGAATACCCGGCCCCTGATCAACAATCGTGACAACCGCTTCTGTGTCTGTGGTTGCCAGTGTTACTTCCGCCTGCTCGCCATAATTAACCGCGTTCTCAATCAAATTACGCAGGGCACGTTTGACGGCTTCGGGCTGCCCCTGGAGTACACATCTCGGGCTGTCATCGCAGTGCACCGCCAAGCCCATTTCCTGGAGATCACCACACAGGCTGTCCAGCAGGGTCGCCAGATCATAGCGACGGTGCTGTTCGGTGGTGGTGCCCCGGATGAAATCGAGGGTGGCTTCGGCAAGATGCTGCATTTCCCTGAGGGAATCGAGAAGACGGTCCCTGTCCTCACCTTCCGGCAGCATTTCCACCCGCAGCCGCATGGAGGTAATGGGTGTCCTGAGGTCGTGAGCGAGAGCCGCCAGCAGCCTTGCCCGGTCTTCCTGGGCGCGGCCAACCTGATCCTGCATCTGGTTGAAGGCGCGGGTAACCTCACGAACATCCTCCGGTCCCTTTTCAGGAATCCGGACTTTCTCCCCCCGCCCGAACGCGTGGGCCGCCTGGCTCAACTCGTTTATTGGCCGCAGGATTCGACGAACCGCCAGCAACAAGGTCAGCGTGAGCAGCACTGCGGTAATGCCAACGCTGGTGAGCGTCGCCTTTAACCACAGCCAGGAGGGCGCCGGTGGCAGTGCCCGGGCATTGAACCACTGGCCGGAAGACAACGCCAGGGAAACACCCAGCACCGGCGGGCATTCCTGCCGTTCATCGTGATGGTCGTCATCATCACGGTGTTCTTCATACTCGTGGTGTTCATCATCCTCATCGTCATGCCGCTCACGGTCCCGATGATCATCGCGATCCCGCAGGCAGTCGTCTCCATCAGCCTCCATGGCCGTTCGAACCTGCGCCACGGGCAGACCCAGCTCCTCGGCCAGCCGGCGCCTCATGTCGGAGGACTGATCCTCGGTCAGATAGGGCGCGGGATCAATGGAAAGCCGCAGGGTCGGGCTGGAGAGTGCCCGGAGGATGCGCTCCTGCCGTTCCGGATCGGTAGTATCGGCCAGGGTATAGCCATCGGCCACCCGCTGGAGGACGTGTTCCAGACTGGCACTGCGCAACGCTCCCTGGCGCTCACCCGCCAGAATAACGATGGTGATAACCTGGGCCACCAGCAGCACCAGAATCAATAACAGCGCCAGCTGCCCACCGGCGCGCCGTGGCCACAGTCTCATGGTTCAGCCCCTTCGACCGCAGCAATCCACTGGTAGCCACCGCCCCAGATTGTCTTGATCAGCCTGGGGCTGCGGGCATCCGGGTCGATCTTTCGGCGCAGGCGGCTGACATGATTATCAATGCTGCGATCGAAAGCATCCGCCTCTCTGCCGAGGGTCAGGTCCATCAGCTGATCACGGGACAACACGCGGCCGGCGTGCTCAAGGAAGGCGAGCAGAAGCTTGTACTCGGCGGTACTCAACGACACCTCGACACCTTCCGGATCGATGAGTTGATGGCGGTCGACGTCCAGTGTCCAGCCCTCGAACGTCAGGGACTGCCCGGCCATGGGGCTGCGTTGCGGTGGCAGCGCCGTGGTACGGCGCAGAACTGCTTTTATGCGGGCCAACAACTCCCGGGGGTTAAAGGGTTTAGTGAGATAGTCGTCGGCGCCCATCTCGAGGCCGACAATGCGATCGGTTTCCTCGCTCATGGCTGTAAGCAGAATAACAGGCAACTCGGTGTGCTCACGAAGGTAACGGCAGAGCGTGAGGCCATCGTCCCCGGGCATCATGATGTCCAGCACAACCAGGTCGACGGAGTGCTGTCGCAACTGTCGTTTCATGGCATCGCCGCCATCTGCCAGCAGCACGCGCAGGCCATGCTCCTGAAGATAGCGGCCGACCAGATCTCGAATGTCCCGGTGGTCATCGACGACCAGGATGGTGGGAGAGTCGCTCACTCGTTACTCCGTTGAATTACCGTCTGCCCCGATTATAGGGGAGTCGACTTCCCGCTTGGGCGCGATCTTGTCAAAAACCGTCGCAAATCCCTGCCTTGCGACAAGTTGCGACAAAGTCGGTGGGTCACCGAGACAATTCTGCGACGTTTCCTTGGTGCAATAGATCCTGACAAACGAGGGCATTCCCGATAAGCACTAAACCAACCAAGGAGTTCAACCATGAAGAAAACCACCACAATTGCCGCCATCTCTGCCGCTGCTCTGCTCAGCACGGCGCCCCTGCTGGCATCGGCCGATGACGACTACTGGGAAGAAGACCGCTATGAACATCGCGGTGACGGCAAGCACATGCGCGCCAGCCTCAAGCAGTACAGCACCGACGAGATGCGCATTATGGC
This sequence comes from Marinobacter sp. CP1, assembly GCF_001266795.1. Lineage (NCBI taxonomy): Bacteria > Pseudomonadati > Pseudomonadota > Gammaproteobacteria > Pseudomonadales > Marinobacteraceae > Marinobacter > Marinobacter sp. CP1. The sequence goes on along the minus strand of NZ_CP011929.1, from coordinate 2,288,819 downwards.
CTATGGCCAGGCACTCCGGCGCTTTGGTCCGGGCGTGAAGGTGTCCGTTGACGAAACTCCGGATGGCACCTACCGGGTACAACTGCGGGATGCCGAGCAGAACCTGATCCGGGAGCAGGAATTCAACCAGTACGGCGCTCCGGTTCGCGGCGGCCGCCGGGACTGATTGCCAGCTGACAGCGCGGGGCCCGGAATGTGCCCCGCCACCCCCTGATCAAGGAGAATCGCGATGACATTGATGGACGCTGACAACCGCTATGGTGCCGTTTCCCGGGCTGTGCACTGGATAATGGCGGTTCTGCTGCTGGTAATGCTTGCCAGCGAAGTCTGGTTTGAAGCCCTGGAACACACACTCTCTGATGCGTCGCTTATGGCCTGGCACCAGACCCTGGGCCTGACCATTTTCGGGCTGGTTATCTTTCGCGGTCTCTGGCGCTGGCTTAACCGCGCACGTGTAACACCACCGGCTCAATGGGCGACCATGGCCAAGCTCGGGCACATTGCGCTCTATGCCCTGATGATCCTGATGCCGCTGTCAGGGCTCGCATCCTCCCTCGGTGAAGGCGATCCTGTTACCTTTTTCGGCTGGACAGTCTTTGGCTACGGCCCGGAAATCGAGTGGCTGGAAGACAGCGGGGAAGAGGTTCATGAAGTGCTGGCCAACGTGTTGTGGCTCATGATCGGCATACACGTGGCTGCTGCCCTGGCACACCAGTACCTGCTGGGAGACCGGATCATGAAGCGCATGGCCTGACGGCCCGGGATACAGGAAAACCCTCGGGCTCAAGCCACCGGCAGCGAATCGTCGCTGCCCCAGTCCGCCCAGGAACCATCGTAAAGAGAAAGCTGGTCATACCCGGCCAGCTCCGCCGCCAGCAGAATGATGCAGGCGGTGATACCGGAACCGCAGGAAAACACCAGTTGATGCCCGTCTCCGGGCTGGAGGCTCGGAGCAAGCCGTTTGAACGTTGATTCCAGCTCACTAACTGGCTTGAACCGGTAACCATCGAGTACCTCGGTAAACGGAAGATTGAGTGAGTTCGGAATATGGCCGCCGCGCACACCCGGGCGGGGTTCCGGGGCCTGAGCCAGGAACCGCGCCCGGGATCTCGCATCAATCACCGAAACTCGCTCGTCGTCCAGATGCTGTAAAACGAAGGCGGAATCCCGAACCCGTCGGCGGTCCAGACGGCCCGCCATGTTCCCGAGGGAAGCCGCACTATTAATCGGAGCCGAAACCGCCTCACGCCCCTCTGCCAACCACTGTGGCAGGCCACCATCGAGCACGAAAACCTGTTCGAGGCCCATCGACCGCAGAATCCACCAGGCCCGGGGAGCGGAATAGATTCCCTGGTTGTCGTAAAGCACCACCCGGCTTTCAGGCGTTATACCCAGCCTGCGAACTTCCTGCGTGAACTGCTCCTCGGTGGGAAACGCATGGAGCTGGGAGGATTCCGTATTGCAGAGCGTTCCCTCGAGATCAATCTGGAAGCTCCCCGGTATCCACACCGGGTGATCATAAACGATCGGCTCCTTGCCAATAACCGTGGCCATACTCGCGTCGATAAGAACCAAACGTTCGTTATCGAGGTTTTCCTGCAACCAGTCGGTGGTTACGAGTGGGGACGCCATGGTGTGCTCCTGTTCCTACCAGAAATAAACGGCCGACTTCTCAGACAGACAAATCGCCAGACCTTCCCGGCTGCCGTCAGGAGGTTGCGGCAATCACCGAGATTTCCACCAGCAACTCCGGCGACGCCATTTGAGCCTGAACGCAGGCCCGGGCCGGCGCCGTACCTTCAGGCACCCAGTTGTCCCACACCTCGTTCAGGGCTTTGAAATCGGCCATGTCTGCCAGGTAAATGGTTGCAGAAAGGATTCGATCGCGGCTGGAGCCGGCGGTCTCGAGCAGCTCGTCGACTTTCTCCAGCATCCCGGTTACCTGGGTATGAATGTCACCGTTACGGTCCTTGGCAACCTGACCGCAAAGGTAAGCGGTGCCGTTGTGTTTTACGATCTTGCTCATTCGGCTGTTGGTGGAGATACGTTCAATGGTCATGGTGATGGCCTTGTTGGGGATTTGAGTGACTATATAACCAATAACGGGCTCGAGGATAAAGCCTCACACTTCAGCCCGGCACGAACACCGGGAAACCATCCAGTTCGGCAGATAGCAAACGCTGGCCAAACAGGCTTTCGAGGGCAGAAGTCACCAGCATGTCGCGGGCCGGGCCCCAGCAGGCCTGGCCGTCGGGGTACAGAAGGAGGATCTGGTCGCACCATCGCGCAGCCAGGTTGAGGTCGTGGAGGCACATGAACACGCCCCGGTCGCACGCTGCCTGCTGGCGCAGCAGCTTCATAACGGCGGTCTGGTGCTGTAAATCCAGGTGATTGGTGGGTTCGTCCAGGAGCCAGATTTCGGGGCTTTGGGTCATGAGGGTGGCAATGGCTACCCGCTGGCGTTCACCGCCGGAGAGGGTGTTCACCAGACGATCTTTCAGGTGGATCACGTCCAGCTCTATCAGAGCCCTTTCCGCAATCGCGAGGTCATCACCACTCTCCATCTGCCAAGGCGATAACCAGGGGTGGCGGCCGATCAGGGCGGTTTCCAGTGCCGTTGCCGGGAATCCATCCTGCCGGTCCTGAAATACCAGGCCCATGCGTTGCGATACGGTCTTGCGGCGGATGCCGTCCAACGGCGTTCCATCAAGCAGCAGCTTTCCGCTTCTGGGCTCCCGCAATCCTGCGAGAGTATGGAGCAAGGTGGTTTTACCCACACCGTTAGGGCCCAGCACGCCCCAGACCTGTCCCGGTTCGATGGCCAGATTCAGGGGAACGCCTGAGCTGCGGCCCGGAATGTCGATAATCAGCGCTTCGGTTGCCAGGCGTGTCATCATCGGCTCCTATACAGCAGGTACAGGAAGGTCGGGACGCCGATCAGCGCGGTGATCACCCCAACCGGCAACTGCTCCGGCGCAATCACCACCCGCGCCAGGGTATCCGCCAGCACCAGCAGCGTACCGCCCGCCAGTGCGCAGGCCGGCAGAATCAGGCGCTGGTCGTTGCCCAGCACCAGCCGCAACATGTGCGGTACCACCAGGCCAACGAAACCAACCGAACCGGCCATGGTGACGGCGGCTGCGGTCAGCAGGCTGGCCATCAGGTAGATCGACCATTCCAGTGGCCGCACCGAAACGCCCAGCGCCGCCGCCTGCAGGGAGCCCCGTGCCAGCACGTTCAGGGCCCGGCCGAGCGGAAACACCATCAGGCATACGAGCACAAGAATGATCAGTCCCGGCCACGGAGTGGCGGCGTGGGAAAGATCGCCCATCAACCAATACAGCATGCCCGGCAATCGGCTGGCCGGGGTCATCGAGAGGATCAGGGTAATCATGGCGCCCCAGCCGGCGGCGACCACCACACCGGTAAGCAACAGCCGCGATGGGGTCCAGCTGCCACTGCCGTGAGCCAAACCAAACACCAGCAGGGTGGCCAGCATGGCACCTGCAAACGCGGAGCCGGATATCAGAAAACCGGCAGCGCCGGCCAGCATGGCCAATAACGCACCCACTGCCGCGCCACCAGAAAGCCCCAACACATAAGGATCGGCCAGGGGATTTCGCAACAATACCTGCATCAGTGCCCCGGCCACGGCCAGCAATCCGCCAGTTGCGAACGCGCTCAGGGTGCGAGGCAGGCGCAGCTCCAGAATCAGCGTTTGCTGCAACTCGGTGCCACTGCCGGTGATCACCCTCAGAGTGTCACCAAAACCGATGGACGTACTGCCAATGCTGACGGAGAGCAGTGCCGCCAGAAAGCCCGCCAGCAGCAGAATCAGGAGGGGCTTGGAAGGGCTAGAGATTGGCACGGGCCTGCTCCAGGGTCTGACACAGGTGCATGGCACCCTCTGCCATACGTAGCGTCGGGCGTGCCAGCAGGTCAGGTGGTTCAAGGAAGAGGTTGCCCGCGGCTACCGCTGCCAGGCCCGGAAACTCACGCCAGGCCTCCAGCCACTGCCTGTCGTCTGACGATCCGGCGGTAATAATGGCCTCGGGGTTGGCTTCCAGAACCGCCTCCCGACTGATCCGGGGCACCAGCCGTGGCAACTCGCCGAACACATTAACGCCGCCGCACAGGCTTATGGCCTTGCTGATCAGCTCTTCCCGGTTCACGGTCATCAGTGGCTGATCCCATATCTGGTAGAACACCTTAACTGGTCTGGCATCGGCATACTGAGATTCAAGCGCGGCCATATCTGCACGAAACGCTTCGGCCCGCTCATTGCCCAGATCCGGTGAACCCGTCAGCAACGCCAGATCCGATACCGCCGCGGCAATGTCGTCAAACGTTCGCGGGGCTAGCCAGAATACGGAAATACCAAGGTCAGACAGCCGTTCCAATTGGCTGCGGGAATTGCCATCCACCCAGGCCACCACCAGGTCCGGTGCCAGCGAAACAATGGCTTCCAGGTCCAGGCGATTGCTGTCGCCCACCTGCGGTAAGTTCTCCGCCTCTGGCGGGTAGTCGCTCCAGGCACTCACCGCAACGACCTTTTCGCCGGCACCGGCGGAGAACAACAGCTCAGTGGCACCCGGTGACAAAGAAACAATACGCTGCGCTGGCTCGGCCAGGCATACCTTCTGGTTCAGTGCATCGCGTACGCAGGGTCCCTGGGCCTGCGCCAACGAGGGCGCAAGCAGAGACAGTACACACAGTGCAGCGAGCCATAGGTGCCTCATAGAGGGCGGGAGCCTCTCAGATCAATGAATTTACTGTTGGAAATCATAGCGCACCGAGGCCATGAAGGTTCGTCCGGCGGCCAGATAATCAAAGGGCGCGAAGGTCGCACTGTCATATCCGATGCTGGTGGCATACCGACGATCCAGCATGTTATCGACCTTGAATGAGGCCGACCAGCCAGGCTGGAAATTCCAGGCCGCTCTCAGGTCTACCGTGCCATAGCCCGGCAGCAGACTGGTATTTGCCGCATCGTTATAGCGGTCACTCTCGGCAATAAAGCTGGCGCCCACCGACCACTGGGAGAACAGGCGATCAATATCCAGACGCACGTTTTTTTCCGCGCGGCGTGGTAAACGGGCGCCGGTATCGCGATTCTCGGTATCCGCGTAGGTTACTGCTGCCGCCAGATTCCAGTCAGCCGTCTCGATACCGGAAGAAACCTCAACGCCACGGATTCTGGCCGTCTCGACGTTTTCCATGGTGCCCTCAAAGGTCACCGGGTCCGACACGTAGGTAATCAGGTCTTTCACGTCGTTCTGATAAAGCGCAATGTCCCAGTACCACCGGTCATATCGCCCGGAGAAACCGGCTTCGACCATCTGCCCCTCTTCCGCATCGAGGTCAGGATTACCGGTGTAGAACGGCACCGTCAGGTAAAGGTCATTAAAGGTGGGTGCCCGGAACGATGTCGCATAGCTGAGGCGAAAGCGATGGGCGCGGTCCAGCTGGTGACCGAAGGCCACACCGCCAGTCTCCTCTTTGCCATAGGCCTCGTTGTCATCCAGACGCAGACTGAGCATCAGATCGGTGGCATCAAAGTTCAAACGGCCCTGACCGAAAACCGCGCTGTTGGTCCGGCTGTCTTCTGTGAAATTGCTGGTGCCATCCACTTCGTCAAGCATGACCTCCGTACCCAGAACCAGCTCATGAACACCGGCCGTCAGGGTGTTTTCCCAGCGCGCGGAGCGAGACAGGGTGTCGAACGTGCTGGGATTGGCTCCGAAGGTATCCTGTTCGTCGCGAGCTTCCGAGAACTGGATACGTGTACGCCAGTAGTCACTGGCAACCGCTTCCAGATGCAGCCCCATGGCACGAATCAGGAAATCGGTATCACCGCCTTCAAACTCGGTATTACCTTCAGACTGGAAAACCGTCAGTCCTGCGCCGCCGCCCTGGTCAAAACTGTGGCTCAGTTTGGCCAGGCCACCAGCGTTCCGGAATCCTTTGTCCTCGCCGCCAGCACGCAGGTTCGTGCCATCGGTATCCGAATAAACGCCACCGGCCAGGAACGACGAACGGCCTTCCCGGCCAGCCAGCCCGGCCGTTGCCTCACGGGTTTCATGGGAACCGCCTTTCAGCTCGCCCCAACCCTGGCGCCCGGCCTCCGGTTCCAGGGTGAACGCCTGGATGACACCACCCACCGCATCGGCACCGTAGAGGGAACTCTTCGCACCTCGCACCAGCTCAACCCGTTCCATCAATTCGGGAGGCAAAAACTGCCAGGGTGGGATACCCGCAGAGGCCGAGCGCAGGCGGATACCATCGAGAAGCAGCACGGTACCTGAGCTGCCAGCGCCACGCAGGAATACGCTGGTAGTCTTGCCGTAACTGCCGTCCGACACCACGTTGATCCCCGGCTGGGCGCGCAGCAGGTCGCGGAATTCCGCGGGCTGTTGCCGATCAATATCCTCCTTCTCGATGACCGTAACCGAAGACAGGCTCTCCCCAACGGTCTTCGGCCCCAGTGTCGCGGTAACCACGATGGGATCCAGGGCATCGGATTCAGGGGCAGACTGGGCCGAAACGGCCAGAGGCAGGGCGGCCATGGCAACGCCGGCCAGTAAAACAGGGCTTTGAATTCTGAACATGAAACTTGCTCCGCACTCCGCGCGCACCCGCACGGGAATCTGGGTTTTGTTGCGGAACAGGGAATGGGGGCAGGCGGTAGACAGGTGTCAGGAGAGCGGAACCGGCATATCACCCACCCAGGTTGCCCACCGCAACATCGGGTGTTTTTCCAGGCCGGTCTCCGGGCTGGCAGGCGGAACCCTGGGTTCCCGGGCAATCACCTTCCCATGTCGTGGCGACACAGTGGCGCATAGATTGCCGTTGTCCTGCTTACCGTTGCGGGGGCAGCATCGGCCTTGCACTGGCATTACCAGGCTCACCGATTTCCCGTTTCACCCGTCGCGCTTTGCGACGGACACCTGAAAAAAGTGTGGCAAGGCTAGCAACACCCGGGTAAGCGGTCAATGAAATCCATCAAAGGTCGACATGGCCGCAGACCTCTGCCACTGCTATATTCCATGACTGACAATCACTTATTCTTCGCCAGAACAGGGAGTTTTATGCAGGCCGAGCTGGTCGACATCCGCAATCACATGGCTCAATACCCGCCGTTTGACGAGATGGCCGAGGAGCTGCTCGACAGAGTGGTTGGCGACATCGAGATTGTGTACTTCAAGGCCGGGAGCCAGATCCTCGAACTGGGTGACCCGAGCAGCTGGCTGTATTACGTGCGCAGTGGCGCCGTCGAGATCTATCGGCGCACCGGGGAGCTGTACAACCGCATCAGCGAGGGCGAAGTCTTCGGCCAGTTTGGCCTGCTGATGAACAGGAAGGTACGCTTCCCAGCCAAAGCCCTGGAAGACGTCCTGCTTTACAAGATTCCTTACGATACGTTCCAGTACCTCTGGGAAAATGACGACAACTTCGCCGATTTCGTTGAAATTGAAGACCGAAGCCGCCTGCGATCCGCCGTTTCCCGTCGCGAAAAGTCCAACCAGCTGATGACGTCCAAGGTTACCCGGTTGATTGCCCGGGAGCCGGTATCAGCGCCCCACACCGTTCGCCTGCAGGAAGCGGCGCGGATCATGACCGAAAACGGCGTCTCCGCACTGCTGCTGATGGACGAGGAAGGTGAAAAGCCCCTGCTCAAAGGCATCATTACCGACCGGGACCTGCGCACCCGGGCCCTTAGCGAAGCCCTGGCCTCGGAAACTCCGATCAGCGAGATCATGTCGGAGGATCTGATCACCATCCGCTCGAACATGTTCATATTCGAGGCCATGCTCACCATGCTGCACAACAATGTGCACCATCTTCCGGTGATGGATCGGGATGAGGTTCGCGGCGTGATTGCGCTGTCTGACATCGTAAAGTACGAGAGTCAGAGCAGCCTATACCTGGTCAGCAACATCTACCATCAGCAGGATGTCAAAGGGCTGAAGAAGATCAGCCTGGATGTGCGGGACAGCTTTGTTCGCATGGTGAACGAAGATGCCAACTCCCACATGATTGGCAGTGCCATGGCCGGTATCGGGCGCAGCTTTACACAGCGCCTGCTGACACTGGGCGAGGAGAAACTCGGCCCCCCACCCGTGCCCTACTGCTTTATGGCCCTCGGCTCCATGGCGCGGGACGAGCAGCTGGTGGTCACGGACCAGGATAACGCCATGATCCTGGACGACAGCTTTGTGCCGGAAGAACACGACGAATACTTCCTGGCGCTGGCGAAATTTGTCAGCGATGGCCTTGCGGAGTGCGGCTATACCTACTGCACCGGCGACATCATGGCCACCAACCAGAAATGGCGGCAGCCACTGCGCGTCTGGAAGGACTACTTCACCGACTGGATTGATAATCCGAAAGCCGAGGCTCTGTTAAACAGCAATATTTTCTTTGATCTGGATGGCATCTACGGCGAGACCGACTTTGCCGAACAGCTCAAGACACTGGTGGCGGACAAAGCCAGCAACAGCCAGCGGTTCCTGGCAATGCTGGCGCGCAACGCCCTGAACCGCACGCCGCCGATCGGCTTTTTCCGGACTTTCGTGCTGGAAGAGGATGGCAAGCACCAGAAGACCTTCAACCTGAAACGTCGCGGAACAGCGCCCCTGTCGGATCTGATCCGGGTGCATGCCCTGGCCTGCGGCTCCCGTGCACAGAACTCGTTCGAACGACTGAAAGCCATTGGCAACACCAAGCTCCTGCTGGACGACGATCTGGGCAACCTGAGGGATGCGCTTGAGTTTATCTCCATCGTTCGTATCCGACACCAGGCCCTGGCAATCGAGGCTGACCGGCAGCCGGACAACAACGTGCGGCCCGAAGACCTTTCACCGTTTGAGCGCAGCCATCTCAAGGATGCGTTCCAGGTAGTCAGCGGTGCCCAGAAGTTCCTGAAATTCCGGTATCACGCCGGGGTGGCCCGTAATGTCTAGTGAGGAGCAGGCCGAGAATTCTGTTACACGCCTGCCATGGCCCGAGCAATTCAAGGCCCTGGCGGAGCAGAGCAAGTCCCCGATTCTTAAAGCCTATTACGAGAGTGGGTGTGTGTCGCCGGAGACGCCCTTATCCGAGGTGCCCTTTGTCGCGCTCGATTTCGAGACCACCGGGTTGGACGCCAATCAACATTCGATTGTCAGTATCGGTCTGGTGCCGTTTACGCTCGACGGCATCCAGCTGGGCAAAGCCCGCCACTGGATCGTGCGGCCCAAGCTCCCGCTACACCAGACCTCGATTACTATCCACGGCATTACCCACAGTGATATCGACCAGGCCCCGGATTTGAACGATATCCTGAAGGATCTGTTTGCCAGCCTGAACGGGCGTATCCCTGTGGTTCACTACCGCAACATCGAGAGATCGTTCTTCGACGTTGCCCTGCAATGGCGCCTGGGGGAAGGAATCCGGTTTCCGTTGATCGATACCATGGCCATTGAGGCTCACCTGCACCCGGACCGAAACCCGTCACGCTGGCAACAACTGCTGGGGAAGAAGCCCGTGTCGATTCGCTTGGCTGATAGCCGGCTGCGTTATGGGCTGCCTCACTATGCCGCCCACAACGCCCTGATTGATGCGGTTGCCACGGCCGAACTCCTGCAGGCCCAGGTGTTGCAACATTTCAGCCGGGACACCCGGGTGGCGGATTTGTGGTTGTAAGTCAGGCGTCGCTCTCCGGTCTGACGTCATCAACCCATTTGCCGTAACCGGCCTCTTCCATCTTCTCCAGCGGGATAAAGTCCATAGCCGCGGAGTTCATACAGTAGCGTAGTCCGGTTGGCGCAGGGCCATCGTTGAAGACATGGCCAAGGTGGGAATCCGCGTGGCTGCTGCGGATTTCCGTACGGGTCATGAAGAACGAGTTGTCCTCACGTTCCACCACCGCGTCTGGTGTGATCGGCCGGGTAAAGCTGGGCCAGCCGGTACCGGATTTGTACTTGTCCCGTGAAGAAAACAGCGGCTCGCCGGAGACAATATCCACGTAGAGTCCTGGCTTCTTGTTGTCCCAGTATTTGTTGTTAAACGCCGGCTCGGTGCCGTCTTCCTGGGTCACCTCGTACTGCATATCCGTCAGGCGCTGCTTCAGGACATCCTGAGCAGGCTTTTCAAAGCTTGCCGGATCGAAGCCAACGCCCATCTGGCCGGGCTCTGTGCTGGCGCTTTCATCGCCCACCAGATCGTCACTGGCGTCCACTGTGGCATTCTCCTGGAACCGGGTGTAATCGAGCTCGTAATCTTCGCCATACACCTTCTCGATAAACTGATAGCGTCCAGAGTTGAAGGTGTAGAAGTTGTAGCGCACCGGGTTTTTGTCGTAATAATCCTGGTGGTATTCCTCCGCCGGGTAAAATTTCTCAAACGGCACGATTTCGATCACCACGGGTTTCTCGTAAACTCCGGATGCCTCCAATTCTGCAACGGCCGCCTCGGCCAGGCGCTTCTGCTCAGCGTTATGGTAGAAAATAGCAGGACGATACTGCTGGCCGCGGTCCACAAACTGACCCTGATTATCGGTCGGGTCCATCATCCGCCAGAGCGCCTGCAACAAGCCCTCGTATGTCATTTCGTTGGGGTCGTAATAGACCTGTACCGCTTCGGTATGGCCAGTCTGCCCCGAGGCAACCTGCTTGTAGGAGGGGCTTGCCTCTTTCCCACCAGAATAGCCCGAGACTACTTCCACCACGCCCGGCACCCGCTTTTCGTACCCGGCCTCAACACACCAGAAACAACCGCCAGCAAAGGTCGCCACGGCCAGACCCGGTTGATCCGGTGCGTATTTGCTCATCTGCGACTCCGACTTTTCGGCAACCGCGTAGGTGGTGAACAGACCAACTGCAGAGACAAATGCCACTGCGGAAAACAGACCCATGATCTTGCGTTTCATCAGATATCTCCTTCACGTGATTCCATACCTACAGCGTAGGGCGGTGGATTCACGAAAACGTTCACCAGGTATTACGAATTCATAACGCTGTGGATTTTTCGCCGCCCGCGACCGAGCTGTCGCGGGCCAGGGGCAGCCAGACACTGAAAACGGCGCCATCGGCATTGCGTACCGAGAGTTTTCCCTGCTGCAGCGTCACCATTCGCTGGGCAATCGCGAGCCCCAGACCGGCATGGCCCGTCCTGGACGCACCTGCGGCCTGATAAAAGGGTTCGAAGACGTGCTCCAGGTGCTCATCATCGATACCGGGGCCAGCGTCGGCGACGGTAATTTGCGCACCCCCGGCCTGTTCGACAACGCCCAGTGTGATCTCCGTATCTTTCGGCGAATGGCTGAGGGCGTTGCTGATCAGGTTATCCAATACCCGCTCGGTCATGGCGATATCCGCCAGCACCTGGACCGGAGCGACGGAAACAATCGACAGGGCAACGCCTGCGCGCTCCGCCTCGGGTTGGTGCTTCTGCACCACGTCATGCAGCAGTTCGGCAACCACAAACGGTTCCGTCTTCGGCTGTTTCTCCCGGGCATCCAGTGCGGCAAGTTCAAACAGTTCCTCCACAAGACGACCAAGCCGGTGGCTTTCGGTCAGGGCCACATCCAGGAAACGTGCCCGCTCCTCGGCGGCGAGCGTGTCCTGTTTCATGCGCAATGCTTCGATATAACCCTGGATGGATGCCAGTGGCGTTCTCAGATCGTGGGAGACCTGGGCAACCAGCTGCCGGCGCTGGGCATCCTTGTGTTTCAGAAGGTCCAGCTGGGCAACAATTCGCTGGGCCATCTGATCGAACCGGGCGGCCAGGTAATCAATGTCATCGCCTTTGCCCGCCACCGCGGCGGCGCGCTCCGGCGACATGCCGCGCTCGAAGGATTCCACCCGCTCGGTCAGCCGCGACAGCCGACGCGTCAGCAATCGGAAGAACACCAGCCCGGCCAGCAGGCCCACGAACAGGCTCACCGCCAGCGCGCCCGCGCCTAACTGGAGGAGCCGGTTACTGTGCACCATGCTCTCGGCCAGGTCGTACTCCTCGCCGCGCAGAACCACGTACAGATAACCCGTTGGATCAGCAGCCGAAGGCACCGGCGTTACCGAGAACACCTTCCGCCGGTCATGACTGCGCGGATCATCGCCGGGCAGTGGGTAAGCGCCCGGGTTTTCAAGCAGGATGCGTACCGGTTCCAGGGATACCCGGTTGCGCTTGATCTTGTTCGGGTCGGCGGAGTAGGAAAGGATATTACCTTCGGTATCCAGCAGGTAGATTTCGATACTGGGGTTGATGGTCATGTACAGCTCGAAGAGCTGCTTCAGGGCATCGCGGTTGAGCTTGCCATCGGTTACCAGGTTGCGGTCAGACACCAGGTTACGGGCGAGGTCGCGGTTCAGTTGCTGGTTGACCGCAGCCGAGTATTCCCTCACCGAAGCCAGACTCAGAAAGGTAAAGAGCCCACCCACCACGAGCAGCAGCAGGAACAGACCGATCGCCAGCCGGGCATAAAGGGTGCGGAAGACAGACAGGGCCATCGCTAATCCATGAACCGATAGCCAACACCCCAGACCGTCTGGACGTATCGTGGGTCGGCGGGATCGGCTTCAATCTTGTTGCGCAGGCGGTTGATGTGGGTGTTCACGGTATGCTCGTAGCCCTCATGGTTGTAACCCCACACAGAATCGAGCAATTGCTCCCGGCTGAACACCCGGCCCCGATGGGAGGCAAAGTGCCAGAGCAGGTCGAACTCGCGGGCGGTCAGGTCCACTTCCCGATCATCCACAAACACTCGCCGGCGAACCGGATCAATCCGAAGCCCGTCCACCTCAATCTCATCAGCCTGACCGCCGGCAGGCGCTGCCTGAGAGAGTGCGTCTACCCGTCGGAAAAGCGCTTTGACGCGCGCTGCCAGCTCCGCCACGCTGAACGGCTTCGTCAGGTAATCGTCCGCGCCCATCTCCAGGCCCAGGACCCGATCCAGCTCTGTGCTCTTTGCCGTCAACATCAGAACCGGCACATAGCCCGGGCAGGCACGAATCTCGCGGCACACCGCCAAACCATCCAGGCCAGGCAACATCAGATCCAGAATAACCAGATCGACGCCGCCCTCACGGAACCTTTCCAGGCCGGTGTCCCCCCGGTCCACGAGCACGGGCTTCATTCCCAGATCTGAAACCTGCATACGGACCAGCTCACCGATGCCGGGGTTGTCTTCAATAATCAGTACCGTTCGCGTCATGGTGATGGGCTTCGCTGAATTTGCCGGAGGCTTTCGATGCTTTCATGGCAGAGTGTAGGCGGAAAAGTTCACAAAACCATCACAAGCCGTCAGAACCGCGCGCATAGCCGGCTCCGGGTTTAGCCGTTAAAATGAATCCAAATTCGGGCATGAGGTTTCAGTGGCAGACAAAACCGTAACCAGGGCAACACCGGCCGAGGCGTTCAAGCGAGCACGTCGCATGTGGCTCAAGGGTGAGCGCATTCACTTGGCGCCGCTGGCTGATGAGCTCGGAATTGGCCGCGCCACCCTGTTTCGCTGGGTCGGCAACAAGGATCTGCTGATCGGCGAGATTCTCTGGTCCCTGTACGAACCCCTTTGGCGACAGGCCATGGCCGAAACGCCCGGCACTGGCGTGGACTACATTGTCGGCGTGTACCGCCGCACCAACTCCGCGATCCTGCACTTCGAGCCGCTGCGGCGATTCATCAACCAGGACCCGGAATATGCCCTGAAGATCCTCACCTCGTCCCAGTCGATCCTGCACACTCGCACGGTCGAAACCAACACGCGGATGCTGAAAGACCAGGTAGCAGCCGGGCATATCAAGCCACCAATGAACATCTTCAGCCTGTCTTACTTCATGATTAGACTGGCAGAGTCCTGCCTTTACAGCGACATCATCGCCGGACGCGAACCCAGGGAAGCAGAATTGGAGGATGCCTGTACGGCCGTGCGGATTTTGCTTGGGGGGAAGGCCTAGGGCTTACAGGCTTTGGGGGCTGGCCCCGAGGCGAGGGTGTCTTTTCTTCTGGGAAAAACAACTCGCTTCGCTCAGACATTTTTTCCCGGCAGAAAAGACACCCCCACCCCGTGGCCGATCTAACTCTCAGGGCCACCGATCGGCAGCCCAGCCTATCGGCATTTACAGCTGCAAAGACCGGATTTCCAGAAACTCCTCCAGTCCCCACTTGCCAAATTCGCGGCCGATACCGGAATGGCCGAAGCCGCCAAACGGTGCCATCGGGTTAAACGCACCACCGTTCACGAATACCTGGCCAGTGCGCAGCTTGCTGGCAATTTTCTTGGCCTTGGCGTCGTCGCCGGACCAGACTGCACCGGAAAGGCCGTACTGGGTGCCGTTGGCGATTTTCACCGCTTCTGCTTCGTCGTTGTACGGGATCACGCACAGCACCGGCCCGAAAATTTCCTCCTGGGCGATGCGGCTGTCCGGTTTTACGTTGCCGAAGACGGTCGCCTTGACGAAGTAACCTTTCTCGCATCCCTCGGGCGCTTCCGGCCCACCGGCGATGAGCTTGGCACCTTCCTGGATACCCAGTTTGATGTAGTCGATCACCTTGTCACGCTGCTGGGCAGACGACAGCGGGCCCAACCGTGTGGTTTCTTCCAGCGGGTTACCCGGGGTCATTTTAGCCACGGCAGCGGCGGCCAGTTCACAGGCCTCGTCGTGCTTGTCGGCCGGAACCAGCATGCGGGTGAGTGCGGTGCAGGTCTGGCCGGAGTTCAGCAGGCAGTTGTTGATGGTACCTTTAACAGCAGCCGCCAGGTCGGCGTCCGGGAGGATCACGGAGGCGGATTTGCCGCCCATCTCCAGAGCAAAGCGTTTGAAGTCATCGGCTGCGGCGTGGGCGATCAGGTTGCCGGTGCGGGTGGAGCCGGTGAAGGACACCATGCGCACATCCGGATGCTTGATCAGGGTATCACCCACGGTATGACCATAGCCGCACACCATGTTGAACACGCCCTTGGGCAGGTCTGTGCCATCGAGGATCTCGGCAAGGATAAACGCCGTCTGGGGGGCGATCTCCGAAGGCTTGAGCACCACGGTGCAACCGGCCGCAATCGCCGGAACGATTTTCAGGATCACCTGGTGCAACGGGTAGTTCCAGGGGGTAATGCAACCAACCACACCGACCGGCGCATATTGCACCTCGGAGTTGCCGGACTGTTCGGTAAACGGGAAGTCGGGCAGCAGTTTCAGGTAGCTCTTGGTCACGGCTGCCGGCATACCAGCCTGGATCGGCGTGGCCAGCTTGATGGGCATGCCCACTTCCCGGCAGACGGTCTCGGCGATTTCCGGCGCGCGCTCTTTCAGGCCCGCGTGTAGCTGTTCCAGCACCTTGATCCGTTCTTCCAGGGTGCTTTCCGACCAGCTTTCAAACGCCGCATCGGCGGCGGCAATGGCCTGTTCCATTTCATCCGCGCCGGCGGCGGGAACGCGGGCAATCACGTCACCGGTGCCAGCTTCGTGAACGTCGATCATGTCACCGGCCCAGCTAACCCATTGGCCGTTGATGTAGTTCCTGTTCAGCTCGTTCATGCTTCCCCCTTCATTCAAATACGATAACGCCACGGGCGTTCTTGCCTGCCACCATATCATCGAACGCCTGTGCGGCTTCTTCTATGGTGTAGGTACGGGTAACCAGTTCATCCAGTTTGAGTTTACCAGCCTTGTAAAGACCCAGGATCCTGGGGAAATCGTGCTGCGGCCTTGCCGAACCCAGCCAGCTGCCTTTCAAGGTTCGCTCGTCCGCCGGCAGGGTGAGGGTGGTCAGCGAGGTCTTGTCCTTCGGATCTGCCACACCCACGACCACGGCGGTACCGCCACGGCCCAGACTCTTGTAGGCCTGTTCCACCACCGGCCCGGCACCGACGCATTCGAAGGCGTAGTCAACGCCGCCGGTCATTTTCTTCACAGCCTTGGCGGCGTCCTCCACCTCGTTGATATTCACGGTGTGGGTGGCACCAAACTCTTTCGCCATCGCCAGCTTGGCGGGGTTGCTGTCCACCGCCACGATCATCTCGGCGCCGGCGGTCACGCAGCCCTGGATCGCGTTGAGGCCAACGCCACCGATGCCAAACACGGCGGCTCGGGAGCCGGGCTCCAGCTTTGCCGTATTGAAGACAGCGCCGACACCGGTCATCACAGCGCAACCCACCAGGGCGGCGTTCTGCATCGGCACGGTTTCGTCCACGTTCACGCAGTTGTCCACGTGCATGGTGGCGAACTCGGCCATCACGCCGCAGGCGCCGAAGACGTTCAGGGGCTCGCCGTCCGCGCCTTTGGTTCTGACCGTGCCATCCGGCAGGTTGAACATGGCCTTGCGGGCGTTCTCACAGAGCACCGGGCGGCCACGAACACACTGGCTGCATTTGCCGCACATGGATATGAAGGTACTCACCACATGGTCGCCTTCCTTGAAGGCCGTGACGCCCTCACCGACTTCGACAACCACGCCTGCGGCTTCGTGCCCCAATACAAGGGGAGGCGGGTAGGGAATCTTACCCGTGGTGGCGGACAGATCGCTGTGGCAAACGCCGCAGGCCGCGATCTTGATGGTGATTTCATCCCGCTTGGGACCTTCCACCGTGATGGTTTCCACCTGAACAGGCTGCCCCCATTCCCGGCAGACGACGGCTTTTGCTTGTCTGTCCATGCATTTCCCCTTTTGGTCAACAAGGGGTCGAAAGAAAGCATTCTTCTGACCCCGATCTCATACAGGCCGGCTTCAAACCACCTCGAACAGGCCAGCAGCACCCTGGCCACCGCCGATGCACATGGTGATCACCACGTATTTCGCCCCACGGCGCTTGCCTTCGATCAGGGCGTGGCCTGTCTGGCGGGCGCCGGTAACACCAAAGGGGTGGCCGATGGAAATTGAGCCGCCGTTTACATTCAGCTTCTCCATGGGAATGCCCAGGCGGTCACGACAGTAAATCACCTGCGACGCGAAGGCTTCGTTCAGTTCCCACAGATCAATGTCATCCATGGTCAGACCATTGCGCTCAAGCAGGCGCGGAATCGCATACACCGGGCCGATGCCCATCTCATCCGGCTCACAACCCGCCACAGCGAAGCCACGGAAAATACCCATGGGTTCAATGTTGTGCTTCTCGGCATAGGTGCTGTTCATCACCGTGCAAACGGAGGCGCCGTCCGACAGCTGGCTGGCGTTGCCCGCCGTGATGAACTGCTCCGGACCACGCACCGGCTCCAGACCCGCCAGGCCCTCAAGGGTCGTATTCGGGCGATTACACTCGTCACCTTTCAGGGTCACCTGCTTTTCACTGACCTCACCGGTTTCCTTGTCCTTGACCAGCATGGTGGCATCGAAAGGCACGATCTCATCGTCAAACTTGCTAGCCTGCTGGGCCGCCGCCGTGCGCTGCTGGGAGATCAGCGAATACTCATCCTGGGCTTCACGGCTGACGTTGTAGCGCTTGGCGACAATATCCGCCGTCTCAATCATCGAAAGGTACAGCTCGGGCTTGTTCTTCATCAGCCACTCGTTGGTGGCGTGGAAGCTATTGATCTTCTCGTTCTGCACCAGGGAAATGGACTCAACGCCCCCGGCCACCATGGCGGGTACTTTCTCGGACACCACCCGCTGTGCCGCCAGGGCAATGGACTGCAACCCCGAGCTGCAGAACCGGTTAATGGAGAACCCGGCAGTGGTCACCGGAAGACCGGCGCGGATGGCCGCCAGACGGGCAATATTCCGGCCCTGGGCGCCCTCCTGGTAGGCCGCGCCCATGATCACATCCTCAACAATAGACGGATCAATACCTGCGCGCTCAACAGCATGCTTGATAACGTGACCTGCCATATCCACGCTGTGCGTGTTGTTCAAAGAGCCCCGGTAGGATTTCGCAAGGCCGGTGCGCGCGGTGGAGACGATTACTGCATCAGACATAACAATGCCCTCAATTTTTGAAACATGTAGGTCGGGTTAGCCTAAACACTCAGCTAAGCCGGTCGTGGGGCGGGGTGTCTTTTCCGCCGGGAAAAGATGTCTGAGCAAAGCGAGTTGCTTTTCCCAAAGGAAAAGACACCCCGCCCCGCGACCCGCCCGCCAAGTTACAGGTCAGCGAACTTACGGCCTTCAGCAACCAGCTTCTCGAGCAGAGCCGCCGGCTCCCACTGCTCGCCACCAACGGTATCCTGGTACTTCTTAACCGCTGAGAGAATGGTGTCCAGACCTTCCTGATCGGCCCAGAACATGGGGCCACCGCGATAGGCCGGGAAGCCATAGCCGTAGATCCAGACAATGTCGATATCCAGCGGACGATCGGCGATGCCTTCCTCCAGGATCTTCGCGCCCTCATTGATCATCACATACACGCAGCGCTCGAGGATTTCCTGGTCGGAAATCTCCCGGGGCGTGATCCCCTGCTCCTTGCGGAACTGCTCGATCAGCTGCTCCACTTCCGGATCAGGAATCGGCTTGCGGCTGCCTTCCTCATACTTGTATACACCTGCCTGGGTCTTCTGACCAAGGCGGCCCTGTTCGGCAAGCTTATCCATCCAGCTGGCGGGAATGTCTTCGCCAGCCTTGCGGCGCTCTTCGCGAATCCGGTAACCCACATCGATCCCGGCCAGATCGGACATCGCAAACTGCCCCATGGGGAAGCCGAGATCGGTCAGCACCTTGTCGACCTGCTGCGGGGTGGCGCCCTCGTCCACCAGGGACATGGCTTCAGTACCACGCTTGTGGAGCATCCGGTTGCCGACAAAGCCA
This sequence comes from Marinobacter sp. CP1, assembly GCF_001266795.1. NCBI lineage: Bacteria > Pseudomonadati > Pseudomonadota > Gammaproteobacteria > Pseudomonadales > Marinobacteraceae > Marinobacter > Marinobacter sp. CP1. The sequence goes on along the minus strand of NZ_CP011929.1, from coordinate 2,270,108 downwards.
TAGCAGTTGCCCACCATGACCCCCACTTTCTTGATCTTCTTGGCGACCGCCATCACCGTGGCTTTTACCTCGTCGGAGGTCTTGCTGCCACGCACGTTCTCCAGCAGCTTCATCACGTTAGCCGGGCTGAAGAAGTGCATACCCACCACATCTTCCGGGCGCTTGGTGGCAGACGCAATCTCGTCGATATCCAGGGTGGACGTGTTGGACGCCAGGATCGCACCCGGCTTGCAGACCTCATCAAGCTTGGCAAAGATTTCTTTCTTGATGGCCATGTTCTCGAACACCGCCTCGATGACCAGGTCAACGTCCCGGAAATCGTCGTAGGTCAGGCTCGGGGTGATCAGCGCCATCCGCTGTTCCACCTGCTCCTGTGTCAATTTGCCCTTCTTCGCGGAGTTCTCATAGTTGCGGCGGATGATGGCCAGGCCCTTGTCGAGAGCCTCCTGTTTCACTTCAACGATGGTGACCGGAATCCCCACGTTGACGAAGTTCATGGCAATACCGCCACCCATGGTCCCGGCACCAATTATGCCAACGCTCTTCACGTCACGAACCGGCGTATCCTTCGGCAGTCCCTTGACCTTGGAGACTTCACGCTCCCCAAAGAACGAATGGATCAGACCGGCGCGCTGGGGCGACTCCATGCATTCCATGAACAGTTCCCGCTCGCGCTTCATGCCTTCGCCGAAAGGCAGATTGAACGCCGCTTCCACAGCGTCGACACACTTGAACGGGGAGAAAAGACCCCGGGCCCGCTTCTTCAGCTCGTCACGGAACTGGTCGAAGACATCGCTGCCCTTGTCAGCCTCGATCTTGTCGGTGATATCGCGAACACGACGCACCGGCTTTCCTTCATCGACTACTTTCTGCGCGTAGGCCATGCCGATAGCGCGGATATTGTCGCCTTCTTCCACGGCATCGAGAATGCCCAGGGCCAGAGCATCCTTGGCACCGACAAATTCACCGGTGGTGATCATTTCCAGTGCTTTCTGAGCACCGGTCAGGCGCGGAAGCCGCTGGGTACCGCCGGCGCCGGGCAGCAGGCCCAGCTTCACTTCCGGCAGACCCACCTTGGCACTGCTCACCGCAACCCGGTAGTGACAGCTCAGAGCGGTTTCCAGACCACCACCCAGAGCCGTTCCGTGGATCGCGGCAACCAGCGGTTTGTCGCTGTTTTCAAAGGTGTTGACCTGTGTCGGCAAGGTGGGCTCCTGCATGGGCTTGCCGAATTCACGAATGTCGGCGCCGGCAATGAACGTGCGCCCTTCGCAAACCAGCAGAAGCGCCTTGGCCTCGGCATCTTTCTGGCCCTGCTCCAGGGCTGCGAGCAGACCAGAACGAACAGCCTGGCCGAGGGCGTTTACCGGCGGGTAATTCACGGTAATAACGCCGATGTTGCCTTCCCGGTTATAGCTAACGACCTCAGACATGATTTCTCCTCGCATTCTTTCTGAAATATGGTTTTAACTAGCGAAACATGCGTACGATTTAATACAAGTTCTTTGGTGGTTTCAACCACCCATTAAACTACAGGCACAAAAAAACCGCAGGGGTTCCTCTGCGGTTTCTTGTTTTGGAGTTTGTCGGGAGGTGGCGAGCAGGCCCTACAGAAACACGCTGTGAATACATCCTTGTACGCTCGGCTCCGCCATCCATGGCTCCGCACGGTTTCTGTAGGGCCTGCTCGCCACCTCCCTTCGTTACTTCACGGCTGTTATCAAACACCCAGCGATTCGATATCGCCTGCCAGCATTGCGAGCTGGTGCGCTATGGAACCGCGAAGTTTTTCGGCCGGCACCAGGTAAGACGGTGCGGCACAGGTCAGAGCCATGATAGTGCCATCCTGCAGATGGATGGGCACGCCGGCGGAGTTGATGTTGCGGTCCCACTCGCCGATGGACAGGCAGAAGCCGTGTTCCTTGTAATCCTTCATGGCCTGATCCAGGCCTGCCTTTTTCTCTGGCCAGTCGTCACCGTATTTAGCGGCCATGGCGTCGTCGATTACCAGGCGGGCCTTGTCGCTGATGGCGCAGTAGTAGGCGCGGCCGGCAGAGGTGGTGGCCATGGGCAGTTTCAGGCCGATGTCCATGCGCAACAGGGACGCCTCCGGTGGCAGGCGGTTTTCCACGTAAATCATGTGCAGCCGGTCCCGGCAGGTAAGGCCAACCGACATGTTGGTCTGGCGGGCGAATTCGTCCATGTAGGGCTTGGCCAGTTGGCGAACCTTGAGGTTGGACACGTAGGCATAACCCAGTGCAAGCACCCCGGAACTCAACTGATACTTTTCCAGTTGGGTGTTGTAGCTGAGGTATCCCAGCTTGGTGAGGGTATAGGTCATCCGCGACACGGTCGGCTTGGGCAATCCGGTGATACGGGCAATGTCCTGGTTTCCCAGGATGACAGGACCCTGGCTGAAGGCCCGGAGCACGTCCAGGCCGCGGGACAGGGCCTCGACAAACTTGCGGTCTTTTTCCGGCTTCACGGGCTCACCGTCAGTGGATGCCACTTTCAGTTCGGGTGAGATCTGCTTCTTTCCTGCCATAATGGGACGTCCTCCAACCGCGTCGCCCGCTCCGGTAACCGGTGTATTAATATGGTGAATAACAAAGGATTCATGATTTTAATCGCTGCAGAAATCAAGTACCAGAAAGTCTTTTCAAAATCCGCACCAAATATGAAACACTTATCAATTATGTTTCAAAATCAGAATCGCATGGCGGTATCGAATACCGACTTTCAACGTTTTCGCGGATACCTTATTCTGCATTGCAAAACAAATTAGCAGCCAATGAACCCCGTGGCGACCCCCGGAGGCAAAATGAAAATTCTATTTGTGGCAGGCGACCCCAAACCAGAACGCTGGACGGTACCGATCCTGGAGCAATTACCGGACGCCGAGGTTTATGTCTGGAACCCAAACGGCCCAGCCATCGATGCGGATTACGCCATTGTCTGGCAACCGCCCGAGGCGCTGTTCGAACGGGAAAAGCATCTCAAGGCGGTATTCAATCTCGGGGCGGGCATTGATGGCCTGCTCAAAGTGCCCAACCTGCCGGCCGACCTTCCGGTGGTGCGCCTGGAGGATGCCGGCATGTCGGCGCAGATGGCAGAGTACGTGCTGCACCAGTTGCTGGAGGCAAGCCGCGAGATGGAAACCTATCGGGAGCAGCAACGCCAGGGTATCTGGAAGATCCATCGCCCGATCAAACGCAGCGAATGGCCGGTGGGTGTCATGGGACTTGGCCACATTGGTAAGCGTGTGGCCCGCACTCTGTCCAATCTGGATTATCGGGTGAGCGGCTGGGCCCGCGGGGACCATAGCCTGGAAGGAGTCAATACCTACGCCGGTCCGGATCAGCTCGGCGACTTTCTGAAAACCACCCGGGTTCTGGTCAACACCCTGCCGCTGACTGATGAGACCCGGAACATCATCGACTATGAATTACTTAGCCAGCTCCAGCCGGGCGCCGTACTGATCAACGTTGGCCGGGGTGAACACCTGGTTGAGGAAGATCTGCTTCGGACGCTGGACGAGGGCAAACTGTTGCGCGCCTCGCTCGACGTGTTCCGGAAGGAACCGTTACCGGAGGAGCACCCATTCTGGCAACGAAAAGAAATCACCATCACCCCACATATCTCGGCCCGGACCCTGAGGGACGCCACCATTGAGCAGATCACCCGCAAGATTCGGGATCACGCCGAGGGCCGCGCCATTTCCGGCATTGTAGATACTGACCGGGGTTACTGAGCTCTGGCACCAGAACACAACGGCACCGGCCACGCCCGCTCGTCAGGCAAGGCCGGGTGCCAGCCATGCCACCAGCGCTGTCAGCACCAGCAGCACCGGGAGCGCAATCAGCACGAACAGTCCGTTCCAGCGGAACGCCACCACCCATCGTGAGATCTGCCCGAAGCGGGCCAGCAACATCACCGAGGGGCCAAAAGGCGACAGCATCATGGCGAGGGAGAAGCCGATAACCAGTGCCACGGCGACCGGCAAAAGCTCCATCCCTTCGGCCACCAACTGGGGCAGCAAACCAGCCTGAACACTCAGGACCGTGATGGGAATGATCCCGATCATGGAGAACATGGGCATCATCAGCATACCAACAACGGCGACCAGGAACACGCCGCCACCAGTGGCGACAAGGCCGGCAAGCGCATCCGCTGGAATGACAGCAGACAGGGCCACTCCCAGGATGGCAGAGGCGGCAAAAATGGCCATTTCGTTCTGCATGGCCCATACCTGGCCCACACCCTCCTTCAAAACCGGCATGAGCGCCCGCTCCTGCCAGAGCATGTAAAGCAGCGTAACGGTGGGCACCGACAACATAGCCGCCACCGACACCTTGAAACCGGTCGTCGCCACCAGGCCCGCCATCACCGTGAATACCACCAGGATCAGCGCAAGCAGGCGCCCGGTGCCCGGCAACCAGCCTTCAACGGCGATGCGCTCACTGCTGACCTTGCGGAAGCGCCGCTGTTCCAGCACCCAGCCAATCAGCACCATCAGAAGCGCCGCAACCAGACCGAATGGCAGCAGCTGTGACCAGCTGAGTTGCGGCAGTTCGCGGGTAAGAATCGCCACCGCCACACTGGTGGGCGCCACCAGCGGCACCAGGGCAAAGCCCCTGAGGGCACTGATCAGAACGCTCCGTAACCACTGCAGGCGCGACTCGCCGCTGATACCGCGCTCACGCAGTGTTTCAGAGAGGCTTCCGCACAACAGGTTCATCATGCCAAAGCTCAGAACCGTGGCTACGCCACAACTGACCAGGGCGTACTTGGGATAAAGCAGTATGGGCTTTCCACCCAGCAGCACATCGTGAATCCGGCGCAGTACCTCGAACCGGCGCACAAGGCACTGCATCAAGCCCAGGCTACCCAGAAACGCGGAATAGAAGGCCGCGTCAGACGCCGCTTTCAGCAGTTGCCCGGCGTCGAGAGATCCGCGCCAGGCGAAGCCGCCAAGCACCAGCAGGGCGATTACCAGCAGTATCCGGGCGTACCCCTGCAGGCGACCGGCCCCAGCCAGAAAGGCAGATACAAACATACCCCCCGCTACAGCACTGAGCTCGCGGCTCTCCAGGCAAATGGCCACCAGCTCGACAACCACCGCCATGGACACCAACCACTGGAGCATGCCACTCAACACGGGGGCACCTGGTCAGGCTTGAACACCGCTTGCATTTCCATAACACCCGGATTAGTCTTTCGTAAGCAAATTACAAAACTGTGTTTCGCTTAATGAAACACCGTTGACACAAAGATAGCACAGATTGGCCCCTCGCCCCTAGCGCTGGGCTTTAACTATTCGCTTTCAGGAGAGTAAACAATGGCTTCCGCACCCTGGAATGACCTGCTGGGTTTCGACGCCCAACTGGACGAAACCGAGCGCCAGGTCCAAGACAGCATCCGCAGCTTCTGTGACGAGCAACTGATGCCCGGAATCACCGAGGCCAATCGACATGAACAGTTCGATCGCTCTATCTTCAACCAGATGGGCGAACTCGGCATGCTGGGCGCGACCCTGCCGGAAGAATACGGTGGGCCGGGGCTAAACCATGTCTGCTACGGCCTGATTGCCCGGGAAGTGGAAAGGGTTGACTCGGCCTACCGCTCCGCCCTGAGCGTTCAGTCTTCTCTGGTGATGTACCCGATCTATTCCTACGGCAAGGAAGCGATGAAAAAACGCATCCTGCCCAAACTGGCCTCCGGCGAATACGTCGGCTGCTTTGGCCTGACTGAACCTGATCACGGTTCCGATCCAGGCGGCATGGAAACCCGGGCCAAGAAAGTGGACGGAGGCTACCTGCTGAGTGGCTCCAAAACCTGGATCACCAACTCCCCGATTGCCGATGTTTGCGTAGTCTGGGCCAAACTGGACGGCAAGGTGAACGGTTTTGTGATCGAGCGCGAAGGCGCCAAAGGCCTTGACACCCCAAAGATTGAGGGCAAATTTTCCCTGCGCGCATCGGAAACCGGCTCCATCTTTATGGACGAGGTGTTCGTTCCGGAAGAGAACCACCTTGAAGTGGAGGGACTGAAAGGACCGTTCAGCTGCCTTAACAAGGCCCGTTTTGGCATCAGCTGGGGCTCGCTGGGCGCCGCTGAGTTCTGCTGGCACGCGGCCCGCATCTACACCCTGGAGCGCAAGCAGTTTGGCAAGCCCCTGGCCGCCAACCAGCTGATCCAGAAAAAACTGGTGGATATGCAGACCGAGATCACCATCGGCCTTCAGTCGGTTCTGCAACTGGGCCGCATGATGGATGCCGGCACGGCAACGCCGGATGCAATTTCGCTGCTCAAGCGCAACAACTGCGGCAAAGCCCTGGACATCGCCCGGGTTGCCAGGGACATGCACGGCGGCAACGGCATTTCCGACGAGTACCACGTGATCCGCCACGTGATGAACCTCGAAGCCGTAAATACCTATGAAGGTACGCACGATGTCCACGCCCTGATTCTGGGGCGGGGCCAGACCGGTATTCCGGCTTTCAGCTGATCTCGCCCGGTTACCCCCCAAACGAAAACGGCCCCTCAAGATGAGGGGCCGTTCTGCATCACGCTCTGGCGAACCTATTCGATCTCGACCAGAACTTCTCCGGGCACCACACGATCGCCCTTGGCAATAAACACGCCGGAAACCTTTCCGGCCGTGGTCGCCTTTACTTCGGTTTCCATCTTCATGGCCTCGATGATCAGCACCGGATCGCCGGCCTGAACCTCGTCACCTTCCTTCACCAGCACATCCACGATGTTGCCGGGCATGCTTGTGGTTACATGACCTTCCTTGGTGGCGGTGGCCCGGCCACCACTGGACCGCGCGCCCTCCCCGTCTTCTCCCAGCGAAGCCAGGTGGATTTCCTCTGGCACCCCATCGACGGTCATGTAGAAACGACGCTCATTCTCACCGGAGGGATTGGCGCCGGTGACGTGAATATCGTAGCTCTCACCATGAACCGTGATCTTGAATTTGCTGGAGACCGAGCCGCCCGACGAACCGGTGGGAATCGGCTCCAGAGGCTCCGGCTGCAGAGTGCCGTCACGCCGCTGCTCAAGATACGCTTTGGCCTGATCCGGGAACATGGCGTAAGTAAGCACATCCTCTTCGCTGGTGGCCAGATCGCCCACCTGTTTGCGCAGCTCGTCCAGCTCCCGGGGGATCAGGTTAGCCGGGCGCTCTTCAATAAGATCTTCCTTGCCGACGGCGCGCTGCTGGAGTGCCGTGTCGACCGCGGCAGGCGCCTTGCCGTACCAGCCCTGGAGGTACTTCTTCACCTCGTTCGTGATGGACTCGTAGCGCTTGCCGGCAAGCACGTTGATCACCGCCTGGGTACCCACAATCTGGGAGGTGGGTGTTACCAGCGGCGGGTAACCAAGATCCTTTCGAACCCGCGGAATTTCCTCGAATACGTCCTGGATGCGATCCAGCGCGCCCTGCTCCTTCAACTGGTTGGCGAGATTGGACATCATGCCACCGGGCACCTGGGACAGGAGCACCGAGGTATCAACACCGTTATAGGCACTCTCGAACTGGTGATACTTCTTGCGCACTTCCCGGAAATGGCGCGTGGCCTTGTCCAGCAGCTCCAGGTTCAGCCCGGTCTCCAGACCGGCATCGTGCAGCGCCGCCACCAGTGATTCCGTGGGCGGATGACTGGTGCCGCCGGCAAAGGCCGACAGCGCGGTATCAATATGGTCAACGCCTGCTTCCATGGCCGCCCACTGACACATGGGCGCCATGCCCGAGGTGGCGTGGGAGTGCAGGAAAACGGGCAGATTGAGGGTCTGCTTCAGCTTACCGACCAGCTCAGCGGTTACCGCCGGCGTCAGCAGCCCTGCCATGTCCTTGATCGCGATGCTGTCCGCGCCCATGTCAGCCATGGCCCTGGCCTGCTCCAGATAGGCATCAGTGCCATGTACCGGACTCACGGTGTAGCAGATGGTGCCCTGTGCATGCTTGCCAGCCTTCTTGACCGCCTTGATGCTGGTTTCGAGATTGCGCACATCGTTCAGGGCATCAAAAATGCGGAACACATCCATGCCATTTTCGGCAGCCTTGGCCACGAATGCCTCAACCACGTCATCGCCATAATGGCGATAGCCCAGCAGGTTCTGGCCGCGCAGCAACATCTGCAGGCGGGTATTGGGCAGGGCCTTTCTCAGGGTCCGCAGGCGCTCCCAGGGATCTTCCTTCAGGAAACGCACACAGGCGTCAAACGTGGCACCCCCCCAGCACTCCAGGGACCAGTAGCCGGCCTGGTCCAGCCACTCGCAGGCCGGAAGCATGTCTTCCGTGCGCATCCGGGTGGCGATCAGAGATTGGTGGGCGTCCCTGAGAATAACGTCGGTAATATGAATCTTGCGCTTGGTCATTGGGATCTCTCCGATGTTCTTTTACAGGCCCGCCTGCGCCGCAATGGCTGCGGCAATGGCTGTGGCGATGGATTCCGGGCGGGTTTTGCTGCTGTACTCAAGCAATTGGGGGTTACGTTCCACAAAGCCGGTATTGAAGTCAGCGGCCTGGAAATCCGGGTGCTCGAGAATCTGCTTGTAATAGGGGATGGTGGTCTGGACGCCGTAAATGCCCATATCGCCGAGAGCACGGCGGGAGCGGGCAATCAGCTCGTCCCAGTCCATGGCCCAGACAATCAGCTTGGCGCACATGGAGTCGTAATACGGGGGAATCTCGTAACCGGTATACATATTGGCATCGGTGCGCACGCCCGGACCGCCGGCGGAATAGTAGCGGCTGATGCGGCCGAAACTTGGCAGAAAGCCGTTCTTCGGATCTTCGGCGTTGATGCGGAACTGGGCAGCAAAGCCCCGGTAGGAAATGTCTTCCTGCTTGAGGCCCAGTGGTTCGCCGGCAGCGATCCGTATCTGCGCCTTGATGATATCCACCCCGGTGATTTCCTCGGTGATTGTGTGCTCAACCTGAACCCGGGTATTCATTTCCATGAAGTAAAAGCTGCCATCGTGGTCCAGCAGGAACTCGACGGTGCCGGCATTTACGTAACCACACTGCTTCGCCACCCGTTTGGCCAGATCGCCGATGTATTCGCGCTGACTTTCCTCAAGCTGCGGCGACGGCGCCAGCTCAATCAGCTTCTGGTTGCGGCGCTGGATCGAGCAATCCCGCTCGTAGAGGTGGACAACATTGCCATGGGTATCGGCAAGAATCTGGACCTCGATGTGACGGGGCTCGATGATGCACTTCTCAAGGAACACCTCGGCACTGCCAAAGGCTTTGGTGGCCTCGGAGATTACCCGCTCGAAGTTCTGGCGAAGCTCTTTTTCATTATCGCACCGGCGAATGCCTCGCCCACCCCCACCGGAGGTGGCCTTCAGCATCACCGGATAGCCGATATCGGCGGCCTGGGCGACGGCATCCTCGACATCGGCCAGGTTGCCTTCAGAACCCGGCGTTACCGGGACACCCGCGGCAAGGGCCGTCTGGCGGGCCTGGGTTTTGTCGCCCATGGATGAAATAGCATTCGCCGACGGTCCCACGAACGTAATACCTCGCTGCTCACAAATCGCAGCCAGTTCCGCATTCTCCGACAGGAAACCATAGCCGGGATGCAGTGCATCACAGCCGGTTTCCACCGCCATATTCACAATATGGTGGGGGTTCAGGTATCCCGACAGGGGGTCCTTGCTGATCTGATAAGCTTCGTCGGCTTTTTTGACGTGCAGGGAGTACTCGTCAGCCTCCGAATGAATAGCGACCGAGCGGATGCCCAGTTCGCTGCAGGCCCGGGCAATCCTGACCGCAATCTCTCCGCGATTGGCGATCAGCAGCTTCCGAATAGCCATGGAAAATCCTCCAGGTGATGGAAGTCGTTTAAATCGAAAGGTTGGTTCGAAGGGCAGACACGCCCTTCAGTCGGCAAAAGCTCAGATGCCAGGTGGCGCCTGCGGCAGGACCGGAAAGCTGGCGCAATGCACCACACCCGAATAGCCCCTGATGCCCGGAAGGATACCGGCCGGGTGAAGACTGAAATCCCGCATGCGGTTGCCATGGGAAAGCCCTCCCTCCTGACCACCGTCGCTTGTCACATCCGACAATAACGGGCAGAAAGCCGCATCACAGGACAGGGGGGCTGGCGCAGAGTCCGAAGAATGGGTAGGCAATGAAACCAGGCCCAATGCCAGAATTATGAAGAGGCTTAACGCCTGCGTCCGGCATTTTTGTTGGGCGTCCTGCATGGGCGTCCTTTGATGTGACTAAAGTCGTAGAGAGTGTCACGTGATTACGGCATCGGTTCAATACGGTTTTCTGGGCAATAAACATCGTTTTTTTCGATGCTTTCCCGGTTCCACGGGAATCATCGGCGCCCCGGGGAGCGCCGATGACAACTGCCAGACTAGAAACCGCCTTTCACCACGTGAACGATCTCATAGAACTTGGTTGCCCGATGCTCCAGATCGATCGCCAGGTCCAGCCGCTGCAGAAGCTCTTCGGCACAGACCAGTCCCCGGAGATAGGAACGGGAAGGCTGATGCCGGTCGTCATCCAGCACAAGCAGATAGCCTTCATGAACCTCACGGAATGTACTGACCAGGTCGCCCACGGTTGCCGCCCGCAAATCCTGATAATGGATAGCCGGCAGCTCACTTATCGGGCGCATGATATCGCGGACCCGAACGTCCTTGAGGGGCACTCCTTGTCGATGGGCGACACTCATGGCCTTCTCGCCGTTCACATCTTCGATGGCCAGAATGCCCAGACAATCCCCCGCCTGGTTTTCCACCACCTTGAAAGACGTATCGGCAAGTCTCATCCACAACCTCGCCTCCGAAACGGACATATCGGAACTCAAAACGGACAGGCGCTGCTCGGAGAAGTCTGTCAGCAGGTGGACTGCCGAATCCTCGCTTCCTATATGAGACAGGGGTTTGGCGGTGGGTAACGCGCCGGTGCGTCCCAGATCCTGTACTGGCAATGCGTTGAATACACTGTTCATGGTAAACCTCGTGAATCTGAATTCAGGTTGGAGTTCCCTGTGTACACAGGGACAAATCCGTAATGGTCAGAGTTAAACGAGGCTGGGCGGGCCCTGAGGCAGCACCGGGTAGCTAAGCAGCCGGAGCGGTGGCTGAATGAAATCGAGGCTGGCCGAGAAGACAGCCCGGAATCCTCCTCCGGGGAACAGAAGAGGTGAGGTGATCGAGACGGATGCATCCGGCGACGAGGGATCGCCTGTCCCGTCAACTGATATCAGCGTGGGCGTTAAGTGATCGTCTAGCTGTGGATCCAGTGCCGGGTGAGACGAACCGTTGAGAAAAACCACAAACAGACCCGCAACCAACACAGCCAGGAGGCTGAGCTTCAGAGTGCTTCTGTTGATGGAGCAACTCGACATAGTGAGGCTCTGCTATCGTTATTTGAACGGCTCGTCCCTTTCAAACATATAGCCTTTTGAGGGCAATGCAAGCTCCCGACAAGGTTAAAACTGCGCAATGTGCACCGGCGATGGGGGCAGGCTGCCCTGCCGAATGGCCCGATGCCGAGCCAAACCGGATGGATTGACTTTTTTCCGGGGCCAGGTGTTTAAGCACTAAAATTTAACCAATTTCGCCTAGCGGTACAGGCTTTTACATTATTGTTGACAGAAGCCATCACAATCTTCGATCATTGGTACATTCTGCTATGCGGTACGTATTTTCGCTTTTCAGCAAACGAGGTTGCCCATGAACTTGAACTACACTGCTGAGGAACTCGCCTTCCGTGATGAAGTCCGGGCCTTTCTGGATGAGAAACTACCCGCGGATATTGCCGCCAAGGTAAAGGGGTTCCGCCGCCTATCCAAACAGGATCATCAACGCTGGCAAAAGATTCTCAGCGAAAAGGGCTGGTACGCCACCCACTGGCCAGAAGTTTATGGCGGCGTTAACTGGGGTCCTGTCCAGAAACACATTTGGGATGAAGAGTCTGCCCGTTACGGAGCACCGCGCTCGGTGCCCTTCGGTGTCAACATGGTGGCGCCGGTGATTATCAAATTCGGCACCGAAGAGCAGAAACAGCGCTACCTGCCGCGAATCCTTGGCGGTGAGGACTGGTGGTGCCAGGGCTATTCAGAGCCAGGGGCCGGCTCCGACCTGGCGTCCCTGAAAACCCGCGCCGTTCGCGAGGGTGATCATTACATAGTCAATGGTCAGAAAACCTGGACCACCCTGGGCCAACACGCCAACATGATTTTCTGCCTGGTGCGCACCAACACAGAAGTGAAGGCCCAGGAAGGCATTTCATTCCTGCTGATCGACATGAACACTCCGGGCATTACCGTACGTCCGATCATCACCCTGGACGGTGAGCACGAAGTAAACGAGGTGTTTTTCGAAGACGTTAAAGTCCCCGTGGAAAATCTGGTAGGCGAGGAAGACAAGGGTTGGACCTATGCCAAGTACCTGCTGACCTATGAACGCACCGGCCTCGCCGGCATCGGCATTTCCAAGGCGGCACTCCAGCACCTCAAGGAGCTGGCCAGCCGCCGCCTCAAGAATGGTCGACCGCTGATCGAAGATGCCTCGTTCAGCCAGCGTATCGCCCAGGTCGAGATTGACCTGATGGCCGCCGCCATCAGCAACCTGCGCATTATTGCCTCAGTGGAAGGCGGCGGCGTACCGGGCGCAGAAAGCTCGATGCTGAAAGTCCGCGGCACCGAAATCCGCCAGGCGATCAATGACCTGGCGCGTCGGGCCATTGGACCGTACGCCATTCCATTTGTGGAAGAGGAACTGGACCTGGATTACGACGGCGATTTCCTCTCGGACGAGAACGCCGCACCGGTAACTCCCCAGTACTTCAACAACCGCAAGCTGTCGATTTTCGGCGGATCCAACGAGATCCAGAAGAATATCGTGTCGAAAATGATTCTCGGGCTTTAAGGAGGCGACCATGGATTTCCGACTCAACGAAGAGCAGCAGATGCTGCAGGACACCGTGGCCCGCCTGGTGCGCGGTGAATACAGTTTTGAGAAACGCCTGGAATACAGCGAATCGGAGCTGGGCTTCAGCGCCGACTTCTGGAAACAGCTGGGTGAACTGGGCCTGACCGCCGTCCCCTTTCCGGAGGAACTCGGTGGATTTGGCGGTACTGGCGTTGAAGTTCAAAGCGTGATGACCGAACTGGGTCGCGGCCTGTGTATCGAGCCCTACCTGCAGTCCGTGGTTCTCGGTGGCGGGCTGATCAGCCAGGCCGGCAACAGTGAGCAGCACGAACAATGGCTTGGCGGCATCGCCAGCGGCGAGACACAAGCTGCTGTCGGTCTTCAGGAGCCCCAGAGCTTTTACGACCTGAATGACGTGGAAGCCCGTGCCGAGAAGTCCGGGGACGGCTACGTTCTGAACGGTCGCAAGGCCGTGGTCATTGGCGGCCACTGTGCCGATGTATTGGTCGTCTCTGCCCGTACTTCCGGCGACAGCCGCGATGCCGATGGCATCAGCCTGTTCCTGATCAGCGCCGATGCCGAAGGGCTGGACCATCGCACCTACCCCACCATTGATGGTTCCAAGGGCAGCGACCTGTTCCTGAACAACGTCAAGCTGGGCCCCGATGCCCTGCTCGGTGAAGAAGGCAAGGCCGCAGAAGTCATTGAATACCAGGCCGGACGCGCCATTTCCGCTTTATGCGGTGAGGCTGTGGGCGCCATGGAAGTGGCCTGTGACCTGACTCTGGAGTACCTGAAACAGCGTAAGCAATTCGGCGTACCCATCGGCAAATTCCAGGTACTTCAGCATCGAATGGTGGATATGATGTCGGAGCTTGAGCAGGCCCGCTCCATGGCCATCCTGGCAGCCAGCGTTGCCGACGAACCCCAGAGCGACGAGCGCCGCCGGATTCTGGCAGCCGCCAAGAATGTGATTGGTCGCAGTGGCCAGTTCATTTCGGAGCAGGGCGTCCAATCCCACGGCGGCATCGGCATGACCTGGGAATACAACTTTGCCCATTACGCCAAGCGCCTGGTAATGATCAATCATCAGCTCGGTGACGATGACTTCCATCTGGAGCGTTTCGCTGCCCTGCTACAATAATCAGTAGACAACAGTTGTTCGTGGGAATGGGGGCAACACAATGACAACAAATGAGCCGTCAACGGAACAGGATCTCAGGAAAACCGAATGGAAGGTTCGCACCGAGCTGGCCGCCGCCTATCGACTGGTGGCCCTGTTCGGCTGGGATGATCTTGTGTTCACCCATCTCTCGGCCCGGGTACCCGGGCCCGAGCATCATTTCCTGATAAACCCTTATGGGCTGCTGTTTCATGAAATCACCGCCTCGTCGCTGGTCAAGGTCGACCAGGAGGGTCAGGTGGTGGAAGCCGCCGGCCTGGGGCGGGTGAATCCCGCTGGTTTCACCATCCACAGCGCGGTGCATATGGGGCGGGACGATGCCGGCGCGGTGATGCACCTGCACGCACCGGACGGGGTCGCGGTATCGGCACACCGGGACGGCCTGCTGCCCCTGAGCCAGACCGCCATGCTGTGTCTCGACCACCTCTGCTATCACGAGTACGAAGGCGTGGCACTCAATATGGACGAACGCGATCGGCTGATCAGGGACCTGGGCAACCGGTCCATGATGATACTGCGCAACCACGGCGTGCTGACTGCAGGCAAGGATGTACCGGAAACATTTACCTACCTGTATTTCCTGATGAAAGCCTGCGAGATCCAGGTCAAGGCCCAGAGCTGTGGCCCCACCCACCTACCCTCGGAACAGGCCATTCGCACCACCGCCGAGCAGTCGCAACAATTGGGCATGGCAGCGAAACTGACCTGGCCGGCACTGATCCGGCTTCTGGACAGCAAGAATCCGGGTTATGCGGTCTGACGCCCAGCGGGGACTACGGCTATGCTGACAGTGCAACTGGACGATCTGACCCATCACAAGAACTCGGTGATTGGCCACAGTCCCTGGAAAACCATCAGCCAGGAAATGATACAGGCCTTCGCCGATGCCACCGGCGATCATCAATGGATACATCTTGATGTGGAGAGAGCCAGGCGAGAGTCGCCCTGGAAGAGCACCGTAGCGCACGGATTTCTGACGGCATCACTGATTCCCCTGCTGAATCAACAGGTCATCAATGTGCGAGGCAAGAGCGCCAGTATCAATTACGGGCTTAACAAGCTGCGCTTCCCGGCAGCGGTAAAAGCCGGCGCGCAGATCCGCAGCAAAATGGAGCTGTTGGACGTGACCAGGGTAGATGAGCAGCGGACGCTGGCCACCTATCGCACCACCCTGGAAATCCGAGGCGGGGAAAAGCCCGCCTGCGTAGCCGAACATCTCGCCATGTATGTGCGGAGCTGAGTCGCTCAGGACTTGGCTTCCCACTCCTCTTCCTGCAGCGCCCGCCACATCAGCTTACCGGTTGGCGACTTTGGCAGCTGGTCGACAAACTCGATCAGGGTGGGAATCTTGTAGGCTGCCATCTGCTCCTTGCACCAGGCGATGATGTCCTCTTCGCTCGTTTTTCCCTCCGCCTCCGGAGTCAGCACGATGCAGGCCTTAACAGTCTCTCCGCGCTTCGGGTCCGGCGAGGAAATAATGCAGACCTCATGAATCCCGGGATGGCGGTACATCAGGCCCTCCACCTCGGACGGCCAGACCTTGTAACCGGATGCGTTGATCATCCGCTTGACCCGGTCGACCATGAAGAAATAGCCCTCCTCATCGTAGTAACCCAGATCGCCGGTGCGGAAAAACTGCTTGCCATCGATCTCCACAAACGCAGTTTCGGTTTCCGCGGGCCGGTTCCAGTACCCGATGGTAACCTGCGGCCCGCTGGAGACGATTTCGCCGGTCTCGCCAGGGCCTTTTTCCTGCAGGGTGTCAACATCAATGATCCGGCTGTCGACATCAAACACCGGGATGCCGAGGCACTGGGGCTTCGGACGGCTCGAGGGGTTGATGTGAGTGGCTGCCATGGTTTCTGAAAGGCCATACCCCTCAATATAATCAAGACCGGTCATGGCCTTGAGCTTGGCGGCCACGGCCTCTGGCATCGCAGCCCCGCCCCCGCCGATGGTGGTGAGACTCGACAGGTCGTACCGGCCAATGTCGGGGTTGGAGAGGAAGTCCACCGCCATGGTGACAATGTTGGTCCAGCCGGTGACTTTATACCTTTCGATCAGCCGCGCCGCGGTGGTCCGCTCCCAGCGAGTCATGATCACTGTAGTGGAGCCGCTGTAGATGGGGCTGTTCATGGAACCGGTCATGCCGGTGACGTGGAAGAATGGCAAGGTGGCCAGCTGCACCGTACTGGCGGTGCTCAGGTTCCAGAAGGCCCGGTGCACGGCGGTAGCCATCACGCTGCGATGAGTGTGCATGCAGCCCTTCGGCGCGCCGGTGGTGCCGGAACTGTAGGGAATCACGGAGAGATCGGCCGGGCCTGCGGTGTGCGCCGAGGGCGCATGGCCTTCCGCCAGCGCCTGCTCCCAGCTGACCATGCCGGCCAGGTCCTCTGACCAGGCTGGAGCGGCGACTTCCGCTGGCAAGGCCAGATCGGTGTCCGGGGCGATATAGCTGCTGTAGGAAGCTACCACGATGTGGTTGAGATCGGTGGTCTCCAGCAACGGGGCAATAAAGCCGGCCAGTTCCTGACCTGCGAGGCAGACATTGGCACCGGTATCAGCAACAAAGTGCTCCAGTTCCGCCGCTCGGTTCATCGGGTTGATAGGGATTACCACGGCATCCGCCCGCAGAATGGCGTAATAGGCAATGACGTATTGCGGGGAGTTCTGCATGTACAGCAACACCCGATCACCTTTAGCGACGCCCTGAGCCTGCAGGTAGCCGGCCATGGCCTCCACTTCCCGGAACAGCTGGCTGTAGGTCATGGGTGCATCGTAGAAAACGATGGCGTTACGGTCCGGATAGCGCCGCGCCGAAATCTCAAGGTTGGTAAACACGCTGGTTCGTGGCAAGGCCAGGCTTTTGGGCAGTTCCCTGGGCCACACGGCGTGATGGCGGGTAAATGGCATTGTTGTGATCCCCTTTTTCGGTTCAGTGGGCCGCTGATGCGGCCAAATCAAAAACGTCAGCGCCGCCGGGCAGGCGGTCCTGGTGGCGTAATGGCGTAATGGCGATGGCTTTGTCCCGCAGCACGCTGGCGTCTTCATCGGGCGCCACAATGTGACGCGAACTGCGATCAAATCCCAGCCACCAGTACGGCAGACTGCGGGCATCCTGACCCGCCTGCAGGCGGGCGCGCTGTATGGAGCCGTTGGACTCCCGGCACCACCGGGCCCGGCTGATGGCGGCCGCCTCGCAGGCGGGAAAGTTGACGTTCCAGGCCCGATTCAGACCTGGCTGCCACAGCTGCCTGATGATGGCCTCGCCATGAATGGAAACCGGCGACCAGTCCACGCCTTCGCGACTCAGAAACGCCTGGCTCAGTGCCATGGCAGGTATGCCCATATGTTCGGCACTCAGCACCGCGCCGACGGTTCCGGAATACTGCACGGAATCGCTGATATTGGCCCCGCAGTTCACCCCGGAAAGCACCAGATCCGGCGGGGTTTCCCCGAACCACCGGGCCAGCGAATAGAGCACACAGTCCGCCGGCGTACCGGAGACTGCATAGCGCCTGTCACCCTGCTCATACACCCGCAAAGGATCATGAATGGAGATGCTCTGGCCGGCGCCGCTACGATCATGCTCCGGCGCCACCACCCAGACCTCCTCGGCCAGGTTGCGGGCGATCTGCTCGAGCACTTTCAGGCCTGGCGCGTTGATGCCGTCATCATTGGTGATTAGGATGCGTTTGACCATGGGATCGTTCATGACGATGGTCCCTCACTGGCAATCCGCCAGCCGACATCGGCCAGAAGGCTGGCCCGCCGGCCAACCTCCAGGGCATCGGCATTGGCGGCATTGCCATCCAGAGCCCGCTTGTAGACACCCTGAAGAATAGACGCCAGCCGGAACAGGGAAAACGCCAGGAACACGTGCCAGTCGGCGATGCCGTCCCGGCCGGTCTGCCGACAGTATCGGGCAATGGTTTCCTGTTCGTCCGGAATACCCAGCGCCTCCAGGTCTTCTCCCTGCAGTCCTCGCATGCCCTGCAGGTCCGACGGCAGGTAGTACGGCAGACAGTAATACGCCAGGTCCGCCAGCGGGTGACCGAGGGTGGACAGCTCCCAGTCGAGGATGGCAATAACCTCGGGCCGCTGCGGCGCCAGCATCAGATTGCCAAAGCGGTAATCGCCATGGGCGATGGCGCATTCGTCGGTCGAGGGCAGGTTCTCCGGAAGCCAGGCCATAAGCTTGTCCATTGCCGGAAGCTCGTCGGTTTTGGAAGCCAGGTACTGTTTGCTCCATCGAGCCACCTGCCGGGCCACATAACCTTCCGGCCTGCCAAAGTCACCAAGACCGACCGCCTTCACATCCACCGAGTGAAGGCGCGCCAGGGTGTCGATGGCCGAGTGATGGGCCGGCAGCCGTTCCTGGCGATCCAGCGCCCGCAGCGCCGAGTGGCTGACAATACGGCCCTCAAGATAGTCCATGACGTAGAACGGGGTGCCGATGACATTGCTGTCTTCGCACAGAGCCCGGGTGTTTGGCACCGGGACACTGGTGTGCTTGGACAGGGCACGCATGACTTTGTACTCTCGTTCTACCATGTGGGCGGAGGGCAGGGTTTTGCCAGGCGGCTTTTTGCGCAGCACGTATTGGCTGCTGTCGGTGTCCAGCAGAAACGTGGGGTTGGACTGGCCACCCTGGAATTGCCGGACATCCAGCCTTGTGCCGAAGCCCGGTATGGTCTGCTGCAGCCAGGTCAGGAGGCTGGCTTCATCGAATTTGTGGGCCGGGAGGACGTCTACCAGCTCTGGGGTGATGCTCATTTTTGTTTTGCCTTCAGTTTTGGGGCGTCGGCCCCTAGCAAATCGTTTCGCCGCCGTCGGCTACGATGACCTGGCCGGTGATGTAGGCGCTGGCCCTGGTGGAAAGAAACACCGCCAGGCCGGCGATGTCGACCGGGTCGCCAATTCTGCGCAGCGGCGTTTTGTCTTCGGCGCGTTTGACCCGTACCGGGTCTTCCCACAGCGCCCGGGCGAAGTCGGTTTTGATCAGGCCGGGGGCGATGCTGTTAATCCGGATACCTTTCGGGCCCCACTCCACTGCCAGGTTCCGCGCCAGGGCAGCTTCTGCGGCCTTGGAAACGCCGTAGGTTCCGATGGTGGTGTTGCCCCGCATACCGGCGATGCTGGACAGCAGCACCACAGCACCTTCGCCTTTTTCCGCCATCTGCGGCAGCACCATGTTCGTCAGCCAGAAGGTGCCCTTGACGTTGGTGTCCATGATCTTGTCCCAGGCGTCGTCGGTCATTTCAGCGGTGGTGCCGTACACCGGGTTGGTGGCGGCGTTGCATACCAGCACATCGATAGTGCCCCAGGCCTCGTTGGTTTTATCCACCAGGTTCTGCAGCTGGTCTTTTTTACCAACATGGCAGGGAATGGCGATGGCCTCGTAGCCCTGGGCTTTCAGTTCACTGGCCACCTGCTCACAGGCCTCGGCCTTTCGGCTGGAGATCACGACTTTGGCACCCAGGCGGGCCATTTCTTCGGCGATGGCGCGGCCGATGCCTTTGGTGGAGCCGGTAATCAGCGCGACCTTGCCGGTCATGTCAAACAGTGGATTATTCATTCTTCGATCCTCATGCACTGAAGCACGGGAGTGGGCGGGGTGATGTCCTTCAGGGACTGTGCAAAACAGGGATGTTTTGCTCAAGCCTACATGAACGTATTCACGGCGTGTCCCGGAAGGACATCAGCCCAACCGCTCTCCCCCTGATTCAGAGGTTATCGTTTTAGCGGTATTGGCGAAGCTCAATCTTGGCCACAGAATCCAGATGAACCTCATCGGGCCCGTCTGCCAACCGCAGAGTCCGTACCTTGGCCCAGGCTTCGGCCAGGAAGGTGTCCTGGGAAACACCGGCTCCGCCGTGCACCTGAATTGCCCGGTCCAGCACCTTCAGCGCCATGCTCGGTGCAATCACCTTGATCATCGCGATTTCCTGACGGGCCACCTTGTTGCCGACGGTGTCCATCATATGCGCCGCCTTCAGGGTCATCAGCCTTGCCTGCTCGATCTCGATGCGACTGCGCGCAATGTCCTTGCGGATGGAATCAAAACTGGACAGCGGCTTGCCGAAGGCCTCCCGGGCATTGGCACGCTTGCACATCAGCTCCAGAGCCCGCTCGGCGACGCCGATGGTGCGCATGCAGTGATGGATACGGCCAGGCCCGAGGCGGCCCTGGGCAATCTCGAACCCCCGGCCCTCGCCCAGCAGGATATTGCTCACCGGCACCCGCACGTTTTCGTAGTGAATCTCCGCATGGCCATGGGGCGCATGGTCATAGCCGAACACCGTCAGGGGGCGAATCATTTTCACGCCTGGCGCATCCAGCGGCACCAGAATCATCGACTGTTGCTTGTGCTTCTCGGCCTGAGGGTCGGTCTTGCCCATCACGATGGCGATCTTCGAAGTGGTGGTCATGGCACCGGAGGACCACCACTTTTTGCCGTTGATTACGTACTCGTCACCCTCGCGGCGGATTTCACAGGCGATGTTGGTGGCATCTGACGACGCCACATCCGGCTCGGTCATTGAGAAACAGGAACGGATCTCGCCATCCAGCAGAGGCTTCAGCCATTGCTCCTGCTGCTCTTTATTGCCATAGCGGGCGATGGTTTCCATGTTGCCTGTATCAGGAGCGGAACAGTTGAACACCTCAGGAGCCATGGCCGAGCGACCCATCACTTCACACAGGTGGGCGTATTCGTAGTTGGTCAGCCCGGCGCCGAATTCGCTTTCCGGCAGGAACAGGTTCCACAGGCCGGCGGATTTGGCCTTCTGTTTCAGTTCCTCAATAATCGGAACCGGCGCCCAGCGGTCTTCTGCCTGCTCGATCTGCTCATGATGCTTGTGCTCGTTCGGGTAGATATAGGCATCCATGAACTCATTCAGCTGATTCTGCAGCTGTTTCGCTTTGTCAGACAGTTCAAACATGTCCGCTTCCTCTTGGTGTTGTTGGCATTAAGTCGGTAACCGTTCCGTCAGATCGGAACGCCCTCTGGTTTGTCGCTGCCGGACCGGATCCGGAATGTACCTTCGGCGATGGCCAGCAGGTTGCCCTTGTCGTCATGAACCTCACCCGTACTGTTGAAAATCCGGGTGCCCCCGGCGCGCTTACGTCCGGTGATCCTGATCGTTCCGCCGGAGCACTGCCCGGTGAAGGTGGTGGTCAGGGACAGGGTGATGGCCTTACGCATCCGCCCCGGGTAGGGGCAATAGGTGCCTGCCTGGGCCAGCACAATATCCAGCAACGAGGTAAGCACACCCCCGTGGATCACCCCTCCCAGGTTCAGGTGCCGTGGCTGCAGTTCCAGCTCAAGCACCGCCTCGTCTTCCTCCCAGGAGACCTGACGATAACCCAGCAGGCTGTGAAAACCGGGCAGGTCCTTACCGTCGGTAAACAGGGGCTCTTGATCATTCATTACACTTTCATTCCTGGCAGGTTAAGGGATGCGGTATTGCCGCCGTCCACGGGCAAGGACTGGCCGGTGATGTAGCTGGCATCGTCGCTGGCCAGAAACAGGATTGCCGCGGCGATTTCTTCCGGATTGCCATACCGGCGCAGCTCACAGCGGGCGCCGAGCTTATGGGCCTTTTCATTGGCCCAGGCGTAGTCGAACACCGCCCGGGTCATGCCGGTTTCCACCAGACCGGGGCACACTGCATTTACCCGTACGTTGTCGCCGCCCAGGTCACAGGCGGCGGTCATAGTCAGATTGATGACGCCGGCTTTGGAGGCACTGTAGGCGTTGCCGCCCGCGCCGGACCGGATACCTGCCACCGACGCAGTGTTGACGATAGCGCCGAGCTTGCGGGCCTGCATATGGGGCGCCACGTGCTTGATCAGAAGCATGGTGCCTGTCAGGTTCACCGATAGCACCTGGTCCCACTCGGCACGGTCGTTGCCGGTCACCGGCGGGTGGCCCTGACCGGTACTGGCAATGCCGGCGATATTGCACAGCACGTCGATCTGACCGAAGCTGGCGATAGCCTCGTTGACCAACGCATCCACCTGGGCTTCGTTGGCCACATCCACCAGCCGTCGAAGGCGCCGGGCTCGCTCTGGCAACTGGTTTTCAGTTTCCACCAGACCGGCCTCAGAGGTATCCGCCAGGATCACTGACGCACCCTCCCGAGCGAGTCGCAGAGCCGTCGCCCGACCAATGCCGCTGCCGGCACCGGTGACAATGGCTACCCGTTGATCAAACCGTCCCATATGCCGATGCTCCCCGGTCTGTCTCATTGTTGTTGGTTGATGGTGCTGGGGTCTTTCCATCCAGTTAATTTGTCACGCCTGTTGGTTTTGAGTCAATATAATCGGAAGTTAATTTCACTAGATAAAACACAATAACGTTTGAGGGGCAAAAAATGGAAAGCGGCAAGCGAGACATGCCGGTCTATGCGCCAATCGATCCCAGTGAGTCCATGGACGCAATCGGAAATCGTATCCAGCAACACGCCCAGACCCGTCGCAGCCACCCGGCCCTGATTGACGAACAGGGCACCCTGGACTGGCGAAGCCTTGTCGACCAGGTAAACCGTATTGCCAACCGGTTACGCGAGGCCGGTCTGCGGCCGGGCGAGTCTGTGGCTGCCTTGTCAGGAAACAGCCGGGACGATGTCGCCCTGTACCTTGGCACCCTGGTGGCCGGGGGCTGTATGGTGCCGCTGTCTGGCATGGCCAGTAGCGAAGCACTTGCACTGATGGTGGCGGATTGCCAGGCACGCTTTCTGTTCGTTTCCGGCCAACAGCGGGAGCTGTTTGGCCGCCTGCGAGCACAGCTGACCAAGGTACCCGGCGAGCGCATCATCAGCCTGGCCGGCCCCCTGGACGGAGCCGGTTACTCCCTGGTTGACTGGCTGGCGCAGACTACGGCCACCGCCCGGCCCGAGCCGGTCACCCTCGACGATCCGTTCAATATCATTTACAGCTCCGGCACCACAGGCACGCCCAAGGGGATCCTGCACGATTATCGCTTCCGCCAGCGTCAGATGGTCAGGATGAGCCGCTATGGGTTGGACGGCGAGGCTATCAACCTTGTATCAACGCCACTTTATTCCAACACCACCCTGGTTTCAGTGTTACCCACGCTCTACCACGGCGGCACCCTGGTGCTGATGGCGAAATTCGATGCCCACAGGTTCCTGCAACTGGCCGAAACCCACCGTGTTACGCACGCCATGCTGGTACCGGTGCAATACCAGCGGATCCTGGCGCAGCCGGATTTTGACCGGTTTGACCTCTCCAGCTTCAAGCTGAAGCTCTGCACCAGTGCCCCGTTGCGGTCGGCGGTGATTGCCGATGCCATGGCACGCTGGCCCGGCAACCTCCGGGAGGTCTATGGCCTTACCGAAGGCGGTATATCCACCAGTCTCGACTGCGCTGCCCACCCGGACAAATGGGACTCGGTTGGTGTACCCACCCAGGGCGCTGAGGTGCGGGTGATCGGCGAGGATGACCGTGAGCTGCCCCGGGGCTCCAATGGCGAGATCGTGGGCCGCGCCATTTCCATGATGCGCGGCTATGTGAATCGCCCGGAGCTGACCCGGGAGATGCTCTGGACGAGCCCGGAGGGTAAGGTGTATTACCGCAGTGGTGACATGGGACGAATCGACGAGGACGGCTTCATCTACATCCTTGATCGACGGAAGGATATGATCATTTCCGGCGGCTTTAACATCTATCCAGTGGATCTGGAAAAAGTACTGCTGTCGCACCCGGCGGTAGCCGACGCCACGATCATCGGTATTCCCAGCGAACACTGGGGGGAAACGCCCCTGGGCCTGGTGGTTCTCCAGCCCGATCGTAATGAAACCGAAAACGGGATACTGGAGTGGGCCAACACACAGCTGGGAAAATCCCAGCGTCTGGCGGCCATTGAATTCCGTGCCACGTTGCCCCGCTCTGCCATTGGCAAGGTGCTCAAACGGGAACTTCGCGCGCCTTACTGGCCCGGAACCTGAGGCGGCGCGAGACAGATCGGCCGTCGGTACTGCTGACGTTCAATCGATGAACTATCCTTTTATGAATTCTGTAATCAATGACCGATCAACCGCCTATTGCAAAAAACAAGACATGTGTTAGATTCAGAAAACTACGATTCACCATGCAGTCGCCAATTCTGCACAGTGAAACAAAGAAAGATCCATTGGTATAACTAAACAGTCATTCAATGCACAAGTACAACAACGAAAGAGGCCTACCATGACTCTAGTTAATAACGCTCGAAAAAAACTGACCGTCTTTGCCTCGGCACTGACCCTTGGTCTGTCAGCCGCCCTGGCTGCCACACCGGCCGCCGCGCAGGACACCGTAACCTGGAAAGTCCAGTCCCACTGGCCCGGTTCCAGCAGCTCATACACAGACAGCCTTGGCCGGATCAAACGGGTTCTGGAAGAGCGCACTGATGGCCGTCTGAAGCTGCAGCTTTACGAGGCTGGCTCGCTGTTCAAGGCCACGGACACTTTCAACGCGGTAAGCCGTGGCATCCTGGAAATGGGCACTATTTCCCCGTCATATGCCCAGGACAAGATCTCCCTCGCCGGCATTGCCTCTGGCCTGCCGTTTGCCTTCCGCAACGTCTGGGAGGCCGCCTACTTCCACCAGAACCTGGGGTTCGAACAGATGCTCCGGGACGAAGCGGCAGAGCATGACGTTTACTGGGCCACAGACAAAGTCTACCCGACTGAAATGGTGGTCAAGGAGCCGGTTGAAAGCGTGGAGGACTTCAACAGCCTGAAGATTCGCTCCTCCGGCGCCCTGCAAACCTTCCTGACCGAAGCCGGGGCCGCCGCCTCTTATATTCCGGGCAGTGAACTCTACTCAGCCCTGGATTCCGGCATCGTGGACGGTGCCCACTGGGGAGCGGCCCAGGGTGCCTACAGCATGGGCCTGTATGAAGTGGCCAAGTACCATGTGCAGCCTGCCCTGAACATTGCCGGCACTGATGTCATCATCGTCAGCCAGAAGGCTCTGAACAAGCTGCCGGAAGACATGCAGAAGATCGTCAAGGATGCCCTCAACGAGCAGTTCTGGATCCGCACCAACGAGTACCAGTACAAGGAGCGTATCACCCTGGCCAAGGCCATCGAGGAACAGGGCGTGCAAGTGAATGTCCTCCCGGATGAAGTCCAGAACAAGCTGGTCGCCACCGCCCAGGCCATGTGGGATGAGGAAGGTAAGCGCAGTGAGAATGCCAAGAAGGCGCTCGACATGCTGAAAGGTTACCTGGCCGACCTCGGCTATCTCTGATCAGCCATTGCTCTGACCGGGGCCGGGGTCTTCGACTCCGGCCTTTCTTTCCCCGAACCAAACCAGCATCCCATGGGAGAATGCCATGAGTGTGATGATTGCCGCATTCATGAGAGGGGTTACCCGTCTCAACGATTTCATCGGCCGGTGGGTTGCCCTCCTGATTTTCGCAATGTTCGTGTTCCTGCTTCTTGAAGTGGGGTTCCGCTATCTGCTCAATTCTCCCACGGTCTGGACCAACGAACTGACCCAGATGCTTTTCGGCATCTACGCAATAATGTCCGGTGGCTACATCATGGCCCATCGCGGCCACGTCAACGTGGACCTGTTGCATTCGCATCTGAAGCCACGGAAACGCGCGGCTCTGGACATTGTTACCTCCGTGGTCTTTTTCATTTTCACGCTCGCCCTGCTGTGGTTCGGGATCGACATGGCCCAGGAATCCATGTCCAGTTGGGAAACTTCCTACTCGGCCTGGAATCCGCCTATCTGGCCAGTGAAGCTGGCCATTCCCATCGGCACCGCGCTGCTGGTTCTGCAAGGGTTGGTCAAACTGCTCGAAGACATCGCCGTGGCCTTCAACCTGGATTACTACACACCTCAAGAGTCCGAATCTGAAGGAGATCAGCTGTGAGCATTGAAGCCCTGACTCTCCTGTTCTTCGGTTCGCTGCTGTTTTTCCTGCTGCTGGGCCTGCCGCTGGCGTTTGTGCTTGGTGGCGTCTCGGTGGTGTTCCTGTATTTCACCTGGGGATTTGATTCCTTCTACATGGTGGCCTCCCAGATCTGGGGCACCATGGAAAGCTTCACCCTGGTCGCCATCCCTCTGTTCGTATTCATGGCCATGATTCTGGAACGCACCGGGGTGGCCCGGGATCTGTATCGGATGATGCACCTGTGGTGCGGCGGCCTCAGAGGCGGCCTTGCCCTCGGCACCCTTGGCATCTGCGCGGTGTTTGCCGCCATGGTCGGCATCAGTGGTGCTGCGGTGGTTGCCATGGGCACCATCGCCCTGCCATCCATGCTCGAGCGTGGCTATGACAAGAGTATGGCCCTGGGCGTGATCAATACCGGCGGTGGCTGGGGCATCCTGATTCCGCCCAGCATCCTGATGATCCTCTACGCCCTGATCACCGGTGTGTCCGTCGGCAAGATGTTCGCCGCAGGCATCATGCCCGGTATCCTGCTGATGGTACTTACGGCCATCTACATCCTGGTGCGCTGCCATCT
The DNA here is from genome assembly GCF_001266795.1 of Marinobacter sp. CP1. NCBI lineage: Bacteria > Pseudomonadati > Pseudomonadota > Gammaproteobacteria > Pseudomonadales > Marinobacteraceae > Marinobacter > Marinobacter sp. CP1. Next base: position 2,243,531 of record NZ_CP011929.1, on the reverse strand, counting down.
GCAACCGGAGCTGGCACCGGCGCTGCCAAAAGAAGAACGAGGCACCTGGCCGGAGAAATTCCGGGCTCTGCGAGCCGTGCTCCTGCCGATTGGCGTGGTGGTCATGGTGCTGGGTTCTATCATCGGCGGTATCACCACCCCGACTGAAGCCGCCGCCATGGGTGTTCTCGGCGCCCTGATTTCCGCCGCCGTGTATCGGCAGTTCAAGTGGAGCATTCTGAAGGAAGCTGCGATCCGCACCTTCAAGCTCACCGGCATGATCATGTGGATCCTGTTCGCCGCCCACGCGTTCAGCGCTGCGTACCAGAGCATGGGTGCCCAGGAGCTGATCGAGGGCCTGATGAACATGGTGCCCGGCGGCCCCTGGGGCATCATCATCGCCATGATGGTGATCGTGTTCCTGCTGGCCATGGTGCTGGATCCGGTGGGTATCATGCTGATCACCCTGCCGGTGTTCATGCCGATCGTGGAATCCCTGGGTTTCGATCCGATCTGGTTCGGCATCCTGTTCGTGATCAACATGGAAATCGGCTACATGACGCCACCCTTCGGCTTCAACCTGTTCTACCTGAAGGGCATCGTGCCGCCGTCGATCACCATGAAGGACATCTACAAGTCGATCATTCCCTTCGTGATTGTGGAGATCATCGGCATCATCCTGATCATGATCTTCCCGGAAATCGCCACCTGGCTGCCGGATCTGTTTTTCTGAGCCTGGGCCCAGCAAAAATTTGGCAGTGAATCCGTGAAAGCGCTACTCTCATAGGGCTCCCGGCATAAGGAATCCGGGGCCCAACACAAGGAGAGACGCTTATGCGCGGCCCATTATCTGCATCAATCCACACTGCAGTCATCACCACCCTGTTTACCCTGCTCGCATTGTTCTCCGCGGGCACCCAGGCCCAGGGCCTGTCCGACCAGACCATCTCATCGTTTATCGACAGCCTGAAGGCTGCCGAACAGCTGGAGCCTGAGTTTGAGGACCTGAGTGAAGACATGGACAGCCAGAACGATGGCACCATGCCCGACTTCTCACGCATTTTCTCCGATTCGCTGAAGGAGCTGGAAGGTCACCAGGCCTATGGTCAGCTCGAGGATCTGGTTCAGGACCACGGCTTCGGTAGCCTTGAAGAGTGGGCGGCAACCGGCGACCGGATCTTCCAGGCCTGGATGGCCATCGAGATGGAGCAGCAGAGCCCGGCAGCCCAGCAAGAAATGAACGCGGCCATGTCCGAGATTGAAAACAATCCCAATATGACCGCCCAGCAAAAAGCTCAGATGCGGGCGATGATGGAGGGCGCCATGGGCGCGATGCAGAGCGCCAGCAATGCGCCTCCGGCAGACATAAAAGCGGTTCGCCCCCATGTTGATGCCCTCCGAGAAGCTGGCAACTACTGATACTCGAGTGCCGAAAAACAAAAAGCCCGACGGTTTAACCCGCCGGGCTTTTTTTGTGCGCGAGCAGCCATCAGGCCGCTCAGGCAGGCATCACGACATCAGGTTATAAACAAACACAATGGCAACTGCGATGGGAGTCACGAACCGGATCAGGTTGTACCAGAGGGTAAAGGCTCCTCCCTGAAGGGCCAGATCGGATTTCAGCGACTCTTTGGCCACGAACCAGCCGACAAATACCGCCGTCAGCAAACCGGAGAGCGGCAGCAGCACGTTGGCTGTGAAGAAGTCCAGAAGGTCAAAGATGGTCTTGCCTTCGAAGCGCTCAAACATGGCGAGCGGCGCGACGTCGGCCCAGACATTCAGCGACAGAATCGAAGCAATGCCCAGCGCCCAGCAGAGCACACCGACAAGGATGGAACTGCCTGTACGGGCCAGGCTGGTTTTTTCCTCAACCCACTCAACTACCGGCTCCAGCAGGGAAATACCGGAGGTCCAGGCGGCGAACAACAGCAGGATAAAGAACAGGGTGCCAAACAGGCCGCCCATGGGCATATTGCCAAAGGCCAGCGGCAGGGTCTGGAAAATCAGTCCGGGACCGGCACCGGCTTCCAGACCGTTGGCAAACACCACCGGGAAAATGGCCAGACCGGCCAGGAGTGCGACGACGGTATCCATGATGGCCACGCTGACAGCGGTGCGACCAATGGACACATCCCGACCCAGATAGGAACCGTAGGCCATCATGATGGCCATACCGAGGCTCAGGGTAAAGAAGGCGTGGCCAAGGGCGATCAGAACCCCGTTGATGGTCAGGGCACCAAAATCCGGCATAAACAGGAAGCTGACGGCCTCACCAAAATGGCCTGTCGTGGTGGCATAACCTACCGCCACCAGCAGCAACAGAAACAGGGCCGGCATCAGGATGGTAACGGCCCGTTCCAGGCCTCCTTTCAGTCCCTGAGACACCACCAGAATAACCAGCGCCATGAAGATCGTGTGCCAGAGCAGCAGCTGCCCGGGGCTGGCCAGCAGGCCGCCGAACAACTCACCGATGGAGTCTGCGGTGCCACCGGTAAAGTCGCCCATGGCGGCATGTCCCACATAGGACGCTGCCCAGCCGCCGATCACCGAGTAGAAAGAGAGGATCACAAAGGCCGCGATCATCCCGATGATGGCCGAGATCCGCCAGCCCGGCGCGCTGAGGTTGCGCTCTGCCACCAGCCGCATGCTGGTGATGGGGTTATGTCGACCATTCCGGCCGATAAACACTTCCGCCATCATGATGGGGATACCGATCACTGCGATACACAGCAGATAAACCAGCACGAAGGCGCCACCACCGTTTTCGCCGGTAACGTAGGGGAACTTCCAGATATTACCGAGACCGACGGCCGAACCGGTTGCCGCCAGAATAAACGCCAACCGGGAAGACCAGAGACCACGGGCGGCCCCTGAACCGTTGCCCGAAACCGAGTTGGACTGAGTCATGTTGTGTTCCTGTGCTTTTGGCTGAGGAATGTCTTCAAAAAGGGATAGCCACGGCGTTGCCGGGGCAATTGGGGCGGGATTCTGCCAGCACTGGCGCGTCGATGCCAGTGCTGGCGCACTCCCGGTCCGGATTGGTCCGGCGGGAGGAAAAGGAAGCTAAAGCTAACTAGCCGTTTTTGCTGATAAACCTGGCTATCAGGTCTTTCAGGCCACGGGACATGGCGCTGAGCCGGTCACTGCTCTGCTTGGCTGAGTCCGCCTGCGCATCACTGTGATCGGCCAGCTCGGCAATATTGGTGATCTGGCGATTGATCTCATCGGACACCTGGCTCTGCTCCTCAAAGGCCGCAGACATACTGATAAAGCTGTCGGAAATGGTCTGGATCGAGGTCACGATATCGCGCAGCGAGTTCTCGGCCTCCCGCACCTTTTCAAGGCCCTGACCGGCAACAGCCTCACCGTCCCGGGTTGCCTGGACCGCCGAGTCCACCTGCTGACGGAAATCATCGATCACGTTCTGGATTCGCACGGTGGATTCCCGGGTCCGGCGGGCCAGTGAGCGCACCTCATCCGCTACCACTGCAAACCCCCGGCCCTGCTCACCGGCACGCGCCGCTTCGATAGCCGCGTTCAATGCCAGAAGGTTGGTTTGCTCGGCAATCTCGGAAATCAGGTTGGCGGCTTCACCGATGCTGTTGGTGGACTCGCCCAGCTTGCTGATCGTCGAACCAATACCATTTACGCGGGTTACCAGCTCTTCAATCGCAACCAGCGCTTCGGCGCTCCGGTCGCTGCCCACACCCGCAAGACGATTGGCCTCCTCGGCTTCACGGGCGTTACTGGTCACCGACTCGGCCACTTCCTGGATCGAGGCGGTCATTTCATTGATGGCCGAGGCAGTCTGGTCGGTTTCCGCCCGCTGCCGGGCGATCGCCGCCGCGCCATCGCTGATATAGCCGTGGGAAGCCCGCGCCTGCTCGTAGAGCAGTTCTGCCTGGTCATCAATCCGCGCCAGGGCCGTACGAACCCGGGCCTCTTCACTGACCAGCAACAGCGACAGCTGCGAGAACAGTCCGCGTTCGTCGCTGTAGGTACGGGCAACAATGGGATCCCGGAAGGCATCAGGGCGAAGGTTCAGCAGCTTGCGCAAGCGAGCGGCCAGGGAGTTGAACACGAGGCCAAACCCCAGCGCGTGACCCACAACAATCAGGCCTGCTGCCAACCAGGGTTGGTTGATCTGGAGGGCACCGAGGCTGAGTACCAGCGACACCAGGAAGGGCCAGCCAGAACGAAGCATCGACAACGCTCTGTTACTGAAGGATGAGGTCATTTTGCCGGCGGAAATCTTACCATAAAGCCGCTCGGCCCTGGCGATCTGCTCGCGGGTCGGCTCGACCCGAACCGACTCGAAGCCGACCATCTGGCCGTTCTCACGGATCGGCGTAACGTAAGCACTGACCCAGTAATGGTCGCCGCTCTTCGCCCGGTTCTTCACCACACCCATCCAGGCCTTGCCGGCCTTCAGGTAATCCCACATGTCCTTGAACACGGCCTGGGGCATGTCCGGATGACGAATGATGTTGTGGGCCTGGCCCACCAACTCTTCCCGGGAGAAACCGCTGATTTCCACAAACTCTTCGTTGCAGTAGGTGATCACCCCTTTCAGGTCCGTGGTGGTAATCAACCGACCGCCTTTCCGCATTTTTACTTCACGCTGGGTTACCGGGAGATTCTTGCGCATAAACGGACCTTCTGACTCGGTGCTGACCACGGGGATAAATATGGGCGAACAAGGGTAAGCCCCGATGAATATCATTGATATTCATCAAAGGTTACCTTGCGTATGTCGAGTGTAACGGCAGAGGTTCGCGGAACCTTAGTGCGTGCAGGTACTTATGTCGTAACCGCCAGCCGGGCCCGGGGATGGAAGCGGGCGTTTACCCAGAGGGAGAAGGCAATCACGCCACCGCCAATCGCCAGCCTCAGCAAATCGGCATCGCGATTCCAGATCAGCAGGTTGACGATCAGGCCTGCAGGCACCAACGCATTGTTCATGATAGCCAGGGTGCCGGCGTCAACCACACAGGCACCGCGATTCCACAGGAACAGACCCAGGCCGGAGGCAGCAAGCCCCAGCCATGCCAGGATGCCCCACTGTACCGGTGTGGTCGGCAGCTTCTCGGCATTGCCGAATATCAGGAAGGACGGCAACGCAATAATCAGGGCGCCAAAGAAGAAATAGCCGAAGGTTCGGTAGCCCGGCAGACCACTCTGGTAGTGTTGCATCACGTGCTTGTAACCTACCTGGCCGGCGGCAAAGGTAAAATTCGCCACCTGCAGCAAAAGGAAGCCGGTAATGAAGTCCTCACTGAGCCCGTCGTAGCGTATGATACCCGCCCCGACAGTTGCGATGGCTGCAGCCAGGAGCGCCACCGGTGAAAACCGGCGAAACAGGGCGTCATCCAGCAGGGTCACATACAGCGGAGTGAAAATCGTGAACAGCAGGACTTCCGGGACGGTCAGGTAGCTAAAGGACCGGTACAGACAGAGGTAGGTAATCCCGAACTGCAGCATGCCGGTAACCAGAATACCCAGCTTCTGTCCGGAAGCCACGCCCCGCCAACGGGTGAACGGCAGAAAGACCAGGGCACCGAGCAGCACACGGCTGAGCACGGCAAAATCGCTGTCCACCTGGCCGGCCAGAAATTCGCCGATCAGACTGAATGAAAACGCCCACAGAACGGTAACAAAAACCAGAAGTCCCATCGCCACTGCCATCTGTTGTGATCAAGGCGCGTACTTTAACGGTTTTCGGAGAAACTTGCAGTGCAGAAACACGGGATAAAACCCCATGGATGAGATCCACCAGCCATTACCGGAACCCCGCCAGCCGCTGGTCACCAGAACACTGACAGAGTGGCGAACCCTCGCCATTCTGGGCGGGCCGATCCTGATCGCCCAACTGGCCCAGATGGCCAACGGCGTGATCGATACCATCATGGCCGGCCACGCGAGTGCCGAGGATCTTGCGGCAGTGGGTATTGGTAGCAGCCTGTGGATGCCCCTGTTCCTGTTTTTCATGGGCATGCTGGGGGCACTGCAGCCCATTATTTCCGGCTACAACGGTGCCCGGGAGGTGGGGAAAATCATGCCTGCAACCTGGCAGGGGCTCTACCTGGCCGCCGCCGGATCCGTGATCATGATCCTGCTGCTGACTCACGTGCACCCGGTGCTGGCACTTCTGAACCTGGAAGCCAATACCGCACGCATCACCCAGGGCTACCTCAATGCCTTCGCCTGGGGCATCCCGGCGCTGCTGTTAATGACGGCACTACGGGGCCTGACCGATGGCCTCGGGCACACCCGCGTGATCATGGCATTCTCTGTACTCAGCACACTGATCAATCTGCCGATGAACTACATCTTCATTTACGGCAAGTTGGGGCTACCTGCGATGGGCGGTGTCGGTTGTGGCTGGGCCACATCCATTTCCAACGGTGTGGCGGCAGCGGCACTGCTCGTGTATCTGAACCGAAGCCGGGTTTACCGTCAGTTCCACCTGATTGCCGATTGGGTGAAGCCGGACCTGGCAGGCATGCGCTACATCCTCGGCATCGGCGTGCCCATCGGCTTCACCATCTTTGTCGAGGCCAGCCTGTTCTCGGTCATTGCTCTGTTTCTGGCACCCCTTGGCCCGGTGGTGGTGGCCGGGCACCAGATTGCCCTGAACGTGGTATCTCTACTGTTCATGCTGCCGTTGAGCATCGGTATGGCGCTGACTCTCCGGGTCAGCTTCCTCATGGGCGCCCGGGCGCCCGCCACCGCACGCCTCATCTCCCGAAGTTCACTGATTCTGGCGGCTGCTACAGCGCTGGTTTTTGCAATATTACTGTTTGTGTTCTCCCGGGAGATCGCTGCGCTCTATACCAGTGATACCGAGGTACAGGCGGTCACCGTGAGGCTTCTGATGTTTGCGGCCCTGTTCCAGATTGCCGATGTTATTCAGGTAACCTGCATCAGCGCCTTGCGGGGTTACAAGGACACCCGCATTCCGATGTTCATCATGCTGTTTTCATTCTGGGGCGTCGGCATGCCACTGGGGTATGTACTGACGTTCATGGACTGGCTGGTGCCGGCCATGGGCGCAGCCGGCTTCTGGGTAGGTCTCACCGGCGGCCTGGCATCCGCCAGTATTCTGCTGGGGTGCAGACTCTTTCTGTTTGCTCCCAATAGCGGTCAGGCCGTTTCGGCTGCAAGCTCCGGCGTGCGCTGAGCATCGGCAAATACAACACAATCCCGGCCAGCTTCCTTGGCCTCATAGAGTGCCGCATCCGCCCGGGCCAGCCAGCTATCAACGCTCTCGCCATGCTCGAGCAGTGCCACGCCGAACGACGCCGTCACCGAACCGCCGGGGTGCTTCATGTATTTGCGCAGCACCTGTTGCAGGTTGTTCATCACGGCCTTTAGGCCAATGCCATCGACACCCGGCAGTAGCAGTACGAATTCTTCGCCACCGTACCGGAACAGCTGGTCTGACTTGCGGGTGTTCTGTTTCAGCAGCGCCACCAGATCGGTCAAGACACCATCGCCCACGCCATGGCCATGCTCATCGTTGATCTTCTTGAAATGATCGATATCCAGCATGACCAGGGCATAGGGCAAACCGGTACGCTCGGCATTCGCTGCCGCCAGATCCAGCTCCTGATCCATTGAGCGCCGGTTCTTGATGCCGGTCAGCGGATCGATCGTTGCCAGATGCTCCAGACGCTCCCGCTGATCATGGTTCCTGTGGGCAAAGACATAGGCGCAGGCACTGACCACAAAGGCCGTTGAAGCAAACGACCACATCTGGACATCAGAGCGGAAAGCCCCACCATGAACCATCAGGACAACGACCGAGGCAACGTTCAGAAACACCGCGATACGGGGATTGGCGAGGAAGAAGGTGGTTACCAGACAGGGGTAAAGCCAGAACAGCCCGGGTTCGCCTACCACGGCGCCAACCGTCACCGCGCCGCTGCAAGCAATAACCGCAAGTACCAGACCGCTTCTTCCGGTATCCCCACTGACCCACGCGTAAATCAACGTGATCAGAATGCCAACAAGAATTGCCGTGTCGACAGCACCCGCAAGCGTATTACCCTGCATAAAGCGCATCGCAGCAAAGGGCGTAATACCCAATATTGCGCTGGCACCCAGCAAGGTAATAATCGACAACCTGAAATCGGTCTTGAGGCGATGGAGCATTTAGCGTTTTCGTCCGACAAAAGTACTATCCAGAATCCCAGAATAGCGCAAACAATTTGAATGATCGTTATACGACAACGATTCTTTACATATTCTCTATCAAAAAGACAAAGTGTGAACATCTGCTCATTTTTATGTGTCCCGAGACAGGGCCAGCAGTAAAATCAGGTAAAACCACGCTGCTTCACCGCCAGAACCGGCTCGCGTCGGTAGAGCGCCAACCACATTCGGAGTTACACTGGCGACACAATTAACCTGTACCAGAGACACCTGATTTGACCGAACTTGTCCGAATTGCGCCCGGGGCGCTGACCATCGGCCGGCCCCTGCCTTGGGACGTCTACGATGCAGACGGCAATATCCTTCTGCGCCAGGGCTATGTAATTCAGACAGATTCCCAGCTGGAACAATTGTTCGAGCGCGGCCGATTCAAACCTCGCAAAATCGAACGCCCTCAGGAAGAAACGTTCGAGGATACGCGGGACAGGAACCCGTTTGCCGATTACCCGGATCTGCTCCATTCCCTAGAAGCAACCCTGAAGGCCATTACCGATTCCGACCCCTCGGCCCAAAAACGGCTGCTCGGCCTGGCCCGGATGATCGAGCGCACCTGCACGGAATCACCCGATGCATCCCTGGCACTGGTTCACCTCTACTCAATCGGCCCGGTCATTCACGAACAGATCCTGTTTTACGCCATTCTTTGCCAGTTTATTGGCCGGCAATTCGGCCTGGAGGAGAAACGAGTAGCTGTACTGACTGCTGCCGCCCTCACTGCCAACCTCGGGCTCGTGCCCATTGCCGACAAGCTGAATGCGTCCAATACAGTGCTGAACGATGAACAGCGCGGCGTCATTCGCAAACACCCCGAACGCAGCATCCAGGCTCTGCAGGCCGCCGGCATCGATAACAAGCTGCTGCTGACCATCATTGCGCAACACCACGAGCAGGCCGACGGCAGCGGCTATCCGAAAGGTCTGAGTGGCACCGAAATACGGCCGGAAGCGGAAATCCTGGCGCTGGCAGAGCGGTATGTGGCCATGATCACCAAACGGGCCTACCGGCAGCGCATGAACGTGGCCGACGCCAGGAAGCTGATTGCCAACCTGGCCGACGGCAAGTTCCGACCGGCCATCCCCAAGGCCCTGCTGCAGATTCTCGGGGAGTATCCGCCCGGCATTCTGGTACGCCTCGACAACAACGAAGTGGGCGTGGTTACCCGCCGGCCGGTGCGGGCCCGGGGGCCGTTCGTGAAAGCCATTTTCGGTCCCCGTGGCAATCGCTACACCGGCACCTTCGAGCGGGACACCAGCGAGCCGGACTTCGGCATCCAGTCCCTGGAAGAGCCGGAAGTCATGCCTTCCATGGACTTCAGCCTGGTCTGGGGCTTCCGCTCCTGACCAACGTCACCATGCTATAAACCCAGTGCTTTTGCATGATGATCAAGGTGATCATCAATGAATGAGGCAATGAAGAAATAGCTGTGATCATAACCCCGGTGCATGCGCAGGTTGATGTGATGGTGGAACTTCTCACAGGCGTCCGCCAGCGCATCCGGGTTCAGCTGGCTGTCCAGAAACTCGTCCGCCGTGCCCTGGTCCACCAGTAGCGGCAACCGCTCCCGAGCGGTGGGAATGAGCAATGTGGCATCCCATTCTTCCCAACTTCGCGGATCGTCTCCAAGATAGCCCTTGAAGGCTTTCCGACCCCAGGGGCACTCGGTTGGGTTGGCGATGGGCGCAAACGCCGACACCGAGGCGTAGCGGCCCGGATTCTTCAGGGCGCAGATCAGAGCGCCGTGGCCGCCCATGGAGTGGCCGCTGACGGAGCGCTTGTCTGTTACCGGCAATTCATTCTCGATCAACTGCGGCAGTTCCTTCACCACATAGTCGTACATCCGGTAATGGGGTGCCCAGGGTTGCTCGGTGGAGTTGATGTAGAAGCCGGCGCCGGAGCCAAAGTCATAACTATCATCCTCACCCGGCAGGTTCACGCCACGGGGGCTGGTGTCAGGACAGACGATCGCCATCCCCAGCTGAGCGGCCCGTTTCTGGGCGCCGGCTTTCTGCATGAAATTCTGGTCGGTGCAGGTCAGCCCCGACAGCCAGTAGAGGACTGGCACCTTCTTCGGGTTGGAGCCCACAGCCACGGGCGGCAGATACACCGCAAATTCCATGTCGCATTCGAGGGTAGCGGAGGTATGCCGGTAGCGGCGGTGCTCGCCTTCGAAACTGACGTTCGTGGATAGGAGTTCCATAGTGTCCTCAATTTTGGGAAAAGTGTGTTTCAGTATTCGGCACTGGCGTGCTTCGGCGGCTCCAGACCAAAGCCGGTGCGAGCCAGCTCGGCCAGGATAGCAGTACGCGTGACAATACCGATCAGTTTGCCGTGATCCACAACAGGGTACACCTTTGGCTTGCCGGCACCGAGGTTCTGGGCGAGATCGACCACCGACATCTCTGCCGAAATCGTGACCGGTTTCCGGAACATGACATCGTCAACGAGCGGGTCGCCCTCCCGATGATAGCCGCTGACCAGCAGAGCATGGATGCAATCCTGCTCGGAGATAAAACCGATCACATGGCGCTGGTCATCAACGACCGGCAGACCAGTTACGTGGTTGTGGAGCAGCGTCTTCACCACTTTGGTGAGCTGCGTGCCGCAACGGACCGGCTCGATGTGGTTCCACATGACATCTGAAACTTTGAGTGAACGCATGGGCAGAATCTCTCTCCTCGGTGAATGGTCGCCATTGTAATGAGCATAGGCAATCACCCCTGAATCCACCACTTTTACCGGGCCATCGGTTTACATGGGAAAATTTCTGACTAAACTCAGCGGGTTATACCCAATCCGGGTCAAAAATCCAAACCAATCCATGGCAGACAGAGGGAGATCCCATGGAAGCTATTTCTGAATTCGTAGGGCAGATAAACGGGCTGGTCTGGGGCCCGCCCATGCTGGTTCTCATTCTCGGCGTCGGCCTGTTTCTTAGCCTCGGGCTCAAGCTGATGCCGGTGCTGAAGTTGGGTGCCGGCTTCCGGCTGATGTGGAAAGGTCGTACCGCCGCGGGCGCTGAATCCGAGGGCGAAATCCCACCGTTCCAGGCGTTGATGACAGCGCTCTCAGCCACCGTAGGCACCGGCAACATCGCCGGGGTTGCCACTGCCGTGTTCCTTGGCGGTCCCGGCGCGCTTTTCTGGATGTGGCTTACGGCCCTGGTGGGCATGGCCACCAAGTATTCCGAGGCGGTCCTGGCGGTGCGTTTCCGTGAGGTCGACGAGCGCGGTGCCCATGTGGGCGGCCCCATGTATTACATCCGCAACGGCCTGGGTCGCAAGTGGGCCTGGCTTGGTGTCCTGTTTGCCGTCTTTGCTGCCATCGCCGGTTTCGGCATCGGTAATACTGTGCAGGCAAATTCGGTTGCCGATGTCATGGAGACCAACTTTGGGCTGCCGCATTGGCTGACCGGCCTGGTTCTTATGGTTCTGGTGGGAATGGTCCTGATCGGCGGTATCCGCAGGATTGGCCATGTCGCGAGCGCCCTGGTTCCGTTGATGGCAGTTTCCTATCTGCTCGCCGGGCTTGTGGTATTGGCTATCAACGCCTCCGACATTCCTGCCGCTTTTGCCCTGGTGATCAACCATGCTTTCAGCCCCATCGCCGCCGAGGGTGGGTTTGCCGGTGCGGCAGTCTGGGCAGCTATACGCTTCGGGGTGGCCCGTGGCATCTTCTCCAATGAAGCCGGCCTGGGCTCCGCGCCCATTGCCCATGCCGCCGCACAAACCCGAAACCCGATCAATCAGGGCATGGTGGCCATGCTCGGCACCTTCATCGATACCATTATCATCTGCACGATTACCGGACTGGTGATTATCACCTCCGGCACCTGGACCTCCGGGGAATCCGGGGCCGCACTGACCTCCATGGCATTCCAGGAGGCGCTGCCCGGCGTTGGCAACTATCTTGTAGCCATTGCCCTCGCGGTTTTTGCGTTCACAACCATTCTGGGCTGGTCGTTCTATGGTGAGCGCTGCATTGAGTTCCTGTTCGGCGTAAAGGCCATCGTGCCGTACCGCATTGCATGGATTCTGGCTATCCCGGTGGGTGCCACCCTGAACCTGGGCTTTGTCTGGCTGGTGGCAGACACCCTGAATGCCATGATGGCATTGCCGAACCTGATTGCCCTGCTGATGCTGAGCCCGATTGTGTTCAAGCTCACCCGTGAGCATTTTGAGAAGGAGAAAGCGCTGGGGGTCTGAGCCCCTTGTAATTGCTTCATCTGGCACCAAGGTTTGTCGTATACACTCAGAACACAACCCGGCCGTTTCAGGGCCGGAATAACAAACGAAATTGTCACTAACATGATCAAAGGAGAGTACACATGACTTTACGTCTCGGAGATACCGCCCCTGATTTTGAACAGGACTCCAGTGAAGGGAAGATTTCGTTTTACGACTGGCTGGGCGACAGCTGGGGCGTGCTGTTCTCGCACCCGGCGGATTTCACCCCGGTCTGCACGACCGAGCTGGGCCTGACCGCCAAACTGAAGGACGAGTTCGCCAAGCGCGGCGTCAAGGCCATCGCACTGAGCGTTGATCCGGTCGATTCCCACCACGAGTGGATCAAGGACATCAATGAAACCCAGGGCTGCGCGGTAAACTTCCCGATCATTGCAGACCATGATCGCAAGGTGTCCCAGCTGTACGACATGATTCACCCGAATGCCGACAGCAGCCTTACCGTGCGCTCGCTGTTTGTGATCGACCCGAACAAGAAGGTTCGCTTGATGATTACCTACCCGGCCAGCACCGGTCGTAACTTCAACGAAGTTCTGCGGGTGATCGATTCGCTGCAGCTGACCGACGAACACAAGGTCGCGACCCCGGGCAATTGGGAGCGTGGTGGCGACGTGGTTATCGTTCCATCCCTTCAGGATGAGGAAGAAATCAAGCAACGCTTTCCGCAAGGCTACAAGGCTGTGAAATCCTACCTTCGGATGACACCAGACCCGAAAGCCAATTGGAGCGGTGACTGATCATCAGCCTTCAATCCAAATAAAAAGGCCGGGCAGCTTAAGCAGCTGTCCGGCCTTTTTTGTGAAAGTGGGGTCAGCTGAACGCTTTCATCTGACCCCAATACTTCAACTATCAGAACGCCGGAACAACGGCACCCTCATACTTTTCCATGATGAAGTCGCGAACCGCATCAGACTTCAGAGCCGCAGCCAGTTTCTGCATAGCCTCGCTGTCCTTGTTGTCCGGACGGGCGACCAGGATGTTCACATAAGGTGACTCGGAGCCCTCGATCACCAGCGCGTCTTCAGACGGGTTCAGACCGGCTTCCAGCGCATAGTTGGTATTGATCAGCGCCAGGTCGACCTGGTTCAGGATACGGGGCAGGGTGGCAGCTTCCAGTTCCTTGAAGTCGAGATCTTTCGGGTTATCGGCGATATCACGGGGTGTTGCAGTGATCTTGCTCTCGTCTTTCAGGGTGATAACGCCGGCCTTCTGCAGGAGCAGCAGCGCACGGCCACCGTTGGTGGGGTCGTTCGGAATGGCAACCACCGCACCTTCTTTCAGCTCGTCCAGCGAATCAATCTTGCTGGAGTAGGCGCCAAACGGCTCAACGTGAACGCCGGTCACAGTTACCAGGTTGGTACCACGGCCTTCATTGAATTCATCCAGGTACGGCTGGTGCTGGAAGAAGTTGGCGTCCATCCGCTTCTGGTCCACCTGGATATTCGGCTGGATGTAATCAGTGAATACCTTCACGTCCAGTTCCACGCCCTGCTCGGCCAGCTGAGGCTTCACGAATTCCAAAATCTCGGCATGAGGCACGGGAGTAGCGGCAACAGAGAGCTCTTCGGCAGCGACGGCGCCGGAGAAAGTAGCTGCGGCAGCCAGTGCTGCGAGTGTTTTCTTCAAATTCATAAATCAATTCTCCTGTTAACAGTTAGAAAAAATCTTGCTGGCTCACCTGAGAAGCCTGGGCCGCTGGCGGGGAAGCCCTTCCGAAAACGTGGAGCGCCAGGGATGGCGCGACCGAGCCCTACAGGGACGTATTTACGGGCGTTTTTCGGAAGGGCTTCCCCGCCAGTGGCTTGCACCAAGGCAAGCCTATTTGCGGCTGAAGTACAGAACCAGACGGTCGCCGACCATCTGCAGCACCTGTACGAAAATAACCAGTAGCGCGACTGTAATGACCATTACGTCGGTCTGGAATCGTTGATAGCCGAAGCGGATCGCCAGATCGCCGAGGCCGCCGCCACCGATTACGCCGGACATGGCCGCGTAGGACACCAGCGTTATTGCAGTTACAGTGATCCCGGCGATGATGCCCGGAAGCGCTTCTGGTAACAGGGCACCGAAGATAATTTGTTTCACGCTGGCGCCCATGGCCTGGGTGGCTTCGATGATGCCTCTGTCCACTTCCCTGAGGGAGGTTTCAACCAAACGGGCGAAGAACGGTGCACCGCCAGCAACCAATGGCGGAATCGCTCCGGCCACGCCCAGGGACGTGCCGATCAGCATTACGGTGAAGGGGATCATGACGATCAGCAGGATGATGAACGGCACGGAACGGAGCACGTTCACCACGAACGACAGCACCGCATAGGCCACCGGCTGTTCCAGCAGCTGGCGTTTGCCGAACAGGAACAAAAGAACGCCGATAGGCAGGCCGATCAGGACGCTGAACAGCAGGGACATACCCACCATGACCAGGGTATCCCAGCTGGCCCAGCCGATTTCACTCCAGTCTACATTGCTCAACAGGTCTTCCATCAGCGCAGCACCTCCACGTGAACGTCGGCGGCCTTGAGCGCCTGCATGGCCACCTCAAGATCACCGCCCACCAGAGACAAGGTCAGCTGGCCGTAGGGTGTATCCTTGATGTGGTCGATTCGGCCGGAAAGAATGCTGAAATCCACGCCGGACTCCCGGGCAACGCTGCCCAGCAGCGGTTTATAGGTGGATTCGCCCTTGAAGGTCAGGCGGAGGATCCGGCCGCTGGCCTTGCTCAGGTCCTCCTGGAGTTCGTCCCGGTCAATGCTTTCGCTCTCGAAGACAAAGTCTCGTGTGGTCGGGTGCTTCGGGTGCAGGAACACCTCGCTGACCGGGCCCATTTCGACCACTTCACCAGCGTCCATCACTGCCACGCGATCGCAGACCCGGCGCACCACGTCCATTTCATGGGTAATCAATACGATGGTCAGGCCCAGCTCACGGTTGATGTCGGCAAGTAGCTTCAGCACCGACTGGGTCGTTTGCGGGTCGAGAGCGCTGGTTGCTTCGTCGCACAGCAGGATCGTGGGCCGGCAGGCCAGGGCGCGGGCAATGCCCACTCGCTGTTTCTGGCCACCAGAAAGCTGCGACGGGTATTTGTTGGCGTGATCGGTAAGGCTCACCCGGGCCAGCAGTTCCTCAACCCGGTCACGGATCTCGGTCTTCGAGTAGATGCCCGCCAGCTTCATGGGGAAGGCAATGTTGTCCGCCACGGTTTTCGACGACAGCAGGTTGAAGTGCTGGAAGATCATTCCCACCTTGCGGCGAAAGGCACGGAGTTCGGCAGCGTCGTAGTCGGTAATGTTCTCGTCGTCGATCAGAATACGACCGCCGGTGGGTGGTTCCAGCAGGTTGATCAGACGCACCAGCGTCGATTTACCGGCGCCGGAATGGCCAACGATGCCGAATACCTCGCCGGTTTCAATGGTCATACCGGTGGGATGAAGCGCGGGGATCGCCCGGCCGCCTACCTGATACGACTTCTGTACCTGGTCAAATACAATCACGGTCAGCGCCTTGTGGGTGCAGCGTTAAAAACTGGCGATTATAGCCCATTCGGTTGGCAAACCCGAATTCCGGAATGATTCTCAGTGTGGGTAGATGTCCCTACACAAACGGTTACCTGACATCCGCCACAGCCCTGAACTAAACTTGGATGTCATAAGAACCTTAATTTCCCTCCGTTTCGAGAGCAGCGCGACCCAGAGATGCCAAAACGTGACCATTGAAAAACAGCCAACGCCCTCACGGATGAACTCTACCCAGGCATGGGTCACTTATCTCAGCAAGGTCGAGCTGCCGGTTCTGGCCAACACTCTCAAGCGTATCAATGAGTTGACTGACAGCCGGAACAGCACGGTTAACGAACTGGCCAATGTCATCCTCAACGATGCCCAGCTCACCTCCCAGGTGCTGAGACTGTCCAACACCGTGTTCTACAACCAGACGCGGACGCAGGTCAGCACGGTCAGCCGGGCCATTACCCTGATCGGCTTCGATGCCGTGAAATCCATGGCCATTTCCTCGCTGATCGTCGATGCGCTCCTGAAACGCAACGACCGCCCGCACCTCCTGCGCTGCCTGGCACGAGCCATTCACGCCGCGGTTCAGGCCCGGTGTCTGATGCCCAAACGGAATGAAACGGCCCTGGAAGAGGTTTTTATCGGGGCCTTGCTGATGAACATCGGCGAGCTGGCGTTCTGGTCCTGCGAGACACAACAGGCGACGGAACTCGAGGAACGACTGCGGCTTGAGGAATCGCCGGTTGAGGCCCAGAAAGCCGTTCTGCACTCAACGTTTACCGAAATCACCCGCGGTCTTGTGGAGGCCTGGTCCCTCGGGCCATTTATCAGGGATGTTGTGTCTCCGGGTCAGGCCAATTCCATGGCTTCTAGCCTGGTGCGGAATTCCGTGGAAATGGCCCGACTGTCGGAACAGGGCTGGAGCGGCCCGGACATGGACAAGGTATTGGAACGCCTCGGCAGGGATATTGGTGAGCCCCCTGCGGTGGTTCGCGACCAGCTCAAGGTGAACGCATCGGAGGCCACCCGCGTGGCCGTTTCCCTGGGCATTCCGCAAGTCACTGCCATGATGCCGGGCGCCGAGGGCAAATCTGGCGACACCGGCGCAAGGGCGCCGGACATGGATGCGGAGCTGCAGCTGGAAATCCTGCGCGAATTAAGCCATTGCCTCGCCGAGAAACCGGATATCAACGAAGTCTGTCAGCTGGTAATTGAAGGCATACACCGGGCTATTGGTATGCAGCGAGTCGCCCTGTTGATGAGTGACCGCACCGGCAATGAACTGGTGCCCAGAAAACTCGGCGGCCGTGGCACCGAGGAATGGCGCGAACATTTCGTGATTCCCAAGGACGGCACCGGGCCACTGGGCCCGCTTCTGCCTCATGCCCATTGCAGCATCTACGAACCAAAACCAAACGCCGAAGGCGTGGCGTATGATCGCTGGCTGGGCAAAGTGCCGGCGTTGATTGGCCCGATCAAGGCAAATGGACGGCTGATCGGTCTGTTCTATGCCGACAATGCAGCCGATGCTTACCTGCCCTCAAAAGAGCAGCTATCAGCGTTCGGCCACTTTATTCAGAACGCGCAGCTGTGCCTGACCTTACTCTCTACCCATTAGCATTGACTCAGAGCTCGTAGAGCCTGGTGACGGGCAAGGCCTTTGAGGGAGCCCTGAACATATTCCGCGGCAAGAATCTCTACGCGTTCGAGTGCTTTTTTCTTCGTTCATGACACCTCTTCAACGCCATGAGTCCCCTTCGGATCCAGCTCTTCACCGTGCCTACCGGCGAGTTCAGGGTTTCCGACAACTCATCGTGAGTGAAGCCCCGGTAATAGGCGAGCAGGATGCTGTCCCGCTGCACATCACTGAGTTCTTCCAGGCAGCCTGGCGGAAGTTGCGCTTATGCCGAAAAGATTTTTCCAACGACTGAAACTTTTCAACGGGCCCACTCGTTCCTTCCTCCGACGCACCCAAACACAAAGAGGAAAGCGACATGAAAACAATTCTGAAACGGTCCAGCCTCGCTATCGCCGTGGCCGGAACCTGCCTCGCCACCGGCCTGGCCCAGGCTTCGAGTCACCGTGAAGCGCCCTTCATCACCGAAATCCCCAAGGTCGACGGCACTGACTTTTATATGTTCCGGAGCTACGAAAGTGGCAGAAGCGACTTCGTAACCCTGATTGCCAATTACCTGCCACTGCAGGATGCCTATGGCGGTCCCAATTATTTTGATCTGGATGACGACGCCATCTATGAAATTCACGTCGACAACGACGGCGATGCCGTTGAGGACCTGACGTTCCGTTTCCAGCTGGAAGACAACCTGAACGACATTCAGTTGCCGGTCGGGCCGGATGGCGACCAGCGGATGGTATCTGTGCCCCTCAAAAACATTGGCGATGCAAGTGACGGGGCCAACGTTCAATTGCGACAAACCTACACAGTGGATGTCATTTCCGGGGATCGTCGCACCGGTTCCGTGCAGGCAGCCACCAACGTGAACACCGGTACCGAAGTCTTTGACAAACCCCTGGATAACATCGGTGCAAAGTCCTTTGGTGATTACGCCGGCTACGCCAGCCAGCACGTGTTTAACATCGCCATTCCCGGCTGCGGAACCAACGGTCGGGTATTTGTCGGGCAGCGCCAGGAGGCGTTTGCGGTGAACCTGGGTGAAATCTTCGACCTGGTTAACACCAACCCGCTTGGCCCCCGGAATGGTGAAGGCCCCGGTGATCTGGCTGACAAGAACGTCACCTCCTTTGCCCTTGAGGTGCCTACCGATTGCCTGACCGGCACCGCCATGAACTCCAACGGCCAGCCCGTAATCGGTGCCTGGACTACAGCGAGCGTCCGGCAGGCACGTATCATCAACCCTGCTCCCAGCACCGCAGGCCGGGGCGCAACCGTTGAAGGTGGTGCCTATACCCAGGTTTCGCGTCTGGGCATGCCACTGGTAAATGAGGTGGTTATCGGGCTCAAGGACAAAGACCGTTTCAACGCCAGTGAACCAAAAGATGATGGGCAGTTCGCCACCTATGTCACACACCCGACACTGCCGGAGCTTCTGGAAGTGCTGTTCCCCGTAACTGCACCGAACAACTTCCCGCGCAACGATCTTGTCACGGCATTCCTCACCGGCGTACCGGGAGTCAACATGCCTGAGGGCGTAACTGCCTCCGAAATGTTGCGACTGACGCCCGCCGTTGCACCAACGCCGCTGAACAGCCAGAACGATCTCGGTGTTCTGGCGGGTGACAACGCCGGCTTCCCGAATGGCCGTCGGCCCTACGATGACACCGTCGACATTGCGCTTCGCGTCGCCATGGGTGTACTGGCAGACCCCGCCGATGCGCCTGATGGCAGCCTCGAGTACACCGACGGCGTCCAGCTGGCAGCGGATCCTACCAGCCTGCCCGCAGACTATGAGTCGTTCCCTTACCTGGCGACACCCATCGCCGGTTCACCCAACGAATAACCGGGAGGTAGCCATGAGGTCCCTCACAAAACTTACGGCCGTCTGCGCGATTGCGTTATTGATGGCAGGTTGCTTCGACGGCTCCAACAGCCGATCGGAAAGGCCGGCTGTGACCGTCGACTTTACAACGTTTGTTAAAACCCAGTTCGCCCGGACAAGCGACGACGCCCAGCCGGCGAACGTCAACGGCATCGACCTGAGTTTCAATGACCAGAATAATCCACAGGCATTCGATGACCTGCTTCAATAACACTCCACTTGGCCGGTTTCCCCGTTGTTTCGGGCCGGCCTTATCCTTGCCTGCCCTTCGGGGCAGGATTTTTTGGTTGATCGCGATTTTCGCGCCCTGCCAGATACACGCCGCCCCGGATCCCATCATCACGGAGTTCAATGACAATGAAATACTGACCGAGTTACCCGGCGCCGCTAACGAGCTCTTACGGGAGACGGATTCCCCCGAAGTGGTTGGGGACCGTCTGCAAATGCTGATCACACAGGCCAGGGCCAGTGGTGATCCGAGATACATGGGGTACGCCCAGACATTGATTAACCGCTGGCCGGACGAGCAGCTGACCGACCGGCTGCGAGTGCTCCGGGCAACCCTGCGCCAGAGCCTGCATCAATTTGATTCCGCCCGCGCCGATCTTGAACAGGTACTTTCAAGCTCTTCGGACAATCAACAGCG
Organism: Marinobacter sp. CP1; assembly: GCF_001266795.1. Classification (NCBI taxonomy): domain Bacteria; kingdom Pseudomonadati; phylum Pseudomonadota; class Gammaproteobacteria; order Pseudomonadales; family Marinobacteraceae; genus Marinobacter; species Marinobacter sp. CP1. The sequence goes on along the minus strand of NZ_CP011929.1, from coordinate 2,223,427 downwards.
TATCCAGGCTCGCCTGACCCTTGCCAATCTCGAGCTGGTTCAAGGTCGTTACACCGAGGCCGGGCGGAATTGTCAGGCACTTCAGTCGGACTATCCCGGCCTGATAGCGAAGAGCTGCCTGGCTTCCGTGCAGGCGAGGACAGCCGACCCTCAAAAAGCCTACCGGAATCTTGCGCAACAACTCGCCGAGGCGACAGGCCGCCAGCCTGCTGATTCCACCAGTCGACTCTGGACCGAAGGCACACTTGGCGATATCGCGGCCCAGGCAGGCCTGCCCGAAGCCGAACTGCATTGGCGAAGGGTTCTGCAGGCATCTCCGAGCGACCTGTATATCCGAGCCCAACTTGCCGACTGGCACCTTGAGCAGGACCAGTTCGAGCGCGTTTTGACACTCACCCTGGGATTCGAGGCCGTTGACACACTGGCCGTGATTCGGGCCATCGCCATGAAACGCTCCGGCCACCCGGGCAGTGACGAACTGATCGGTCGTTTACGGCAACGATTTGAAGAGGCCCGGTGGCGAGGCACTTTACTGCACGCCAGAGATGTTGCCCGTTTCCTGCTGGATGTAGAGAACCAGCCGCACGATGCCCTGAGACTGGCGATCGAAAACTGGGAGAGTCAGAGGGAGCCCCTGGACACCCGGCTTTCGCTCAGAGCTGCTCTGGCTTCAGGTGACAGGGCCCAGCATCAAAGAGTGAGCGAATGGCTCAGTCAGCAGGGTCAGATCGATGCCCGCTATCCGGAGTTCAAACAATGAGGATAACAATAAGAATCTGGCTCGCCTTGACCACAATAGCGCTGATGTCAGCCAGTGGGATGGCAGCAGCACACAAAGCAAGCGACAGCTTTCTTTACCTGAACAGCGGTCCGACGGAACTTCGAATGGATGTTGCACTACGGGACCTCGCGCTGCTCGTGAGCATTGATAGCAACGGAGATAACGAAATATCCGGTCAGGAACTGCGACAGGCAAGACCAGAAATTACGCGGACCATCGAATCCGCGCTCACCTTTTCGAACAGCAGTGGCAACTGCGGTCTGGCCGGTAAGACTTGGGGTATCAGCGAGCACAGTGACGGATTCTATTCCGCTGCCCGTTACGCTATCCAGTGCCCCGATGGTGAGCCGCCGAGAGCGCTTGAGTACAACCTACTGTTTGAACAGGATGCACTGCATCGGGGCCTGGTGAGCCTTGACCATGATGGGCAGAAACGTCTGACCGTACTGGGGCCCGATTCCCGAACGCTGGATCTGACAGGCACGGACACCCCGGGCTATTTCGGTGTGTTTACCACCTTCGTTTACGAGGGCGTTATCCACCTACTTATCGGCCTGGACCACATCCTGTTTCTGCTGGTTCTGGTCATTCCGGCAACGCTGTCCACTGCCAAAAACCAGGCATCCAGCGGCCAGTCACGAGCCTTGCGGGGCCGTCTGCTTGAACTGGCCGGCATTATCACGGCCTTTACCTTGGCGCACTCCATCACGCTGGCGCTGGCCGCCCTCGATATCGTTTCACTCCCCATCGCATGGGTGGAAACGGTTATCGCGCTTTCCATTGGCTTGGCAGCATTGAACGTGGCCTGGCCGATTCTCGGGCACAAAACCTGGAAGCTCGCGTTCGGATTCGGTCTGGTGCACGGTTTTGGCTTCGCCAGTGTTCTGGGCGATCTCACCAGTGGCGTATCCGGGCTGGCGGTGGCGCTGGCAGGTTTCAACCTCGGTGTGGAACTCGGTCAACTGGCGCTGCTGGTCGTGGGATTCCCGGTGCTGTATTACCTGGGTAAAAATCGGATGTATCAAAAGGGCGCCGTGCCAGTGATGCTGGCCGGCATAGGTGCTATCAGCCTGTTCTGGGTTGTCCAGCGCGCGCCCCTGTCCTGAGCGCGCACCGGATGACCTTAATGCAGGGCCCGCATCTGACGCGGATAAAGTGCGGCGCTGACTTCCGGCTCTTCCAGCAGGTCGGCCAGCTCGCGGTCTACGTTAGTCTCTTCACCTTCTTCCGGCAACGGCTCGAACAGGGTGCTCAGCCAGGAGGCTACGGAGGGTGCTTCGTCCCGTTTGTAATCGGTGGACAGCGCCTTGATCCGGCGGAAGCCGATGATGCGCTGGTGTTTGGGATCCCGAATCTGTTCAAAACCCCGCCAGTAGACGTGATCCCTGGTGTGCAGTTGCACGAACAGGGTGTCGATGGGGCCGTCTGAATCGTCGGCACCCTCGGCTTCTTCCTCAATGGCTTCCGGGGCCGCTTCGGCTTCCACTTCGGGTTTCTTGTGACGGATGGTGGTCCAGGCCGGGTACAGCACGGCCACGGCATCCGCTTCAACATGCTCGCGGGCGGCGCGGAGGATCAACCCCCAGCGGGCCTTGTCGGCATCGGTTTCAAGGGAATTGATGGGCAAGTCATAGCTTTGTTCGCTGGACAGGACGATGGCCATCATGGGGGCGTCTAACTCCCCCATGGCCTCGGCCTGTGCTACTGATACCAGTTCGTCGATTGCCATCGGTTGGTTCATAATACGCTCGCCTCCTCGATGCCATCAGGGTCGTTCAGGAAGAAGGGGTCTTCCTGACTAACAGCATAGCCTGTTCCGGCTACAAAGATAAACGTGGAGTTTCCCCAGCCGGATCACAACCCCGGATACCTCAGAACGCGTCCTCAAGCCTTTCGTAGTTGCTGAACCAGGGATTGGCCTCTTCCAGTTGGCCCGCCAGCTGAAGCAGGGTCGCTTCGGCGCCGTGGGGACCGCCAAACTGGACCCCGACCGGTAACCCTTCGGCAGTCCAGTGCATCGGCACAGACATGGCCGGTGTCCCGGTCAGGTTTGCCAACTGGGTAAACGGCGTCCGGGCCAGGCTTTCCAGGGCCATCTGATCCACCTGTCCAGAGCGATGAACCAGTTTACCGGCCTTCAATTTCAGCATCAGACGGGCAGCGAATTTGAGGTGGGCCGGCGTTTCCAGTTCGCCGATGGCGGCCGGCAACTGCCCGGTGGTCGGGCTGAGGTAGAGATCGTAACTCCCGAAAAACGCACCCAGCGCCCTGGCAAACTCGTTCCACTGCTGGCGCCGCCGGACATAGTCGGACAGCGGCATCGTCTCACCAAGCATGCCAATCAGCCGGGTATCCAGCTCGAAATCGCTGTCGGTGGCGCCGAACTGCTCTTTCGCCTTCGCCATCAGCGCCGACACTTCACCGAAATACAGGCCGAGGTAGCAGCGGGCCAGGGCCATGCCGTCGAATTCCGGCGCAGCATACTCAACCCTGTGACCCAGATTCTCGAGAACCCGGGCCGTTTCCTCCACGGCTGCAACGCACTCCGGTGCTACCTCCGTATTGTAGGGTGAAGACGTGAACACGCCGATTCTTAGCTTGCCCGGAGACCGCTGCATGAGCTCGGAGTAGGCCGCAGACGGCCCGGGAATCTCGAACGGGTCGCCCGGAGCCGGCCCACTGAGCACATCCAGCATCGCCGCACTGTCTCTCACCGTCCGGCTGACCACATGGTCGGTAGACGCACCGGTCCAGGCTTCACCCATAAAGGGACCCGAGGAAATGCGTCCCCGGGACGGCTTGAGGCCAAACAGGCCATTGTAGGCAGCTGGAATGCGGATGGAGCCGCCGCCATCGTTGGCGCCGGCCATGGGTACAATGCCGGCCGCCACCGCCGCGCCGGAGCCGCCACTTGAGCCACCCGGGGTCAGCTCCGTGTTCCAGGGGTTGCGGGTTGGCCCCCAGAGCTCAGACTCGGTCACCGCTTTCAGACCAAACTCCGGCGTGGCGGTTCGCCCCAGGAAAACCAGCCCACCGTCCCGTGCCCGGCGGACAAATTCCGAATCCTGGGGCGCAATATTCTTTATCAGCCCCCGGCTGCCGTAGGTACACGGGTGACCCGCCTGCTCCTGGGCGAGGTCCTTGAGCAGCAGGGGCACGCCGGCAAAAACCGCCTGCTCGGGGAAGTGCTGTGCTGGCGCCTCGGAGAACTGCGGATAGCAGATCGCATTAAGTGTGCTGTTCACGCGGGTTGCCCGCTCAACCGCTGCCTCGCATACTTCCCTTGAAGTGACCTCACCCCGACGGACAAGATCAGCGAGTGCGGTAGCATCGTAACGAAGATATTCAGATTGCTTCATGGCAGGTTCCCTTTGTTATTCTGTTTTGAGGAAGGTCACGGGTATATCGTCTATGGTCAGAATTCTCAAGAGCTTACGCCAGCTTGCCGTGATTTTCATCCTGGCAGCGCCGGTTGCCGTTGCCGCCCAGGACCCGCCGCCAGCGGCCAGTGAAGACAGCGACTGGACTCGCGTGGTCCGGTCCTCGCCCTACTGGGTCAGCCAGGGGGTATTTGAAAACATCCTCACCATCCGGCGCTGGGTATTAAAAGAATCCGGCTATTGCGCCAGTGCCGAGCGCCACGTCCTCTACGATATGCGGGGGCGCTTTCTGGCCTGGATCAGTGATGGCGAAGACCGCGAGGCCACCCAGCGCCTGCTGAACACCACCCGAAAATCACTGTATGAGAATGACAAGGTGGAAGACTGGGTTGCCGGCGAGACCGGCCAGACCGGCTATCCGTTCGCCCTTTCCTGCGACCAACCCCATGTGAACGTCGACGAGGCCGTTGCGCGGTATCTTGGCACCCTGCCGGCGGACCGGATCTGGGGCGCCTGGGACGACCTCAATTTTGCCGACAGCAGTGCTCCGGAAAGCCTTCATGATGCACTGATCTACGTGTACGAGCACCGCAGCAGTCAGAACCGCCTGACTCTGCCACAAGCCTTGCCCCGCTACCTGGCGGGCCAGATCCTGATTGAGAGTGGCGCACAGGCAAGAGCCCATTCCCGGGCAAACGCCAGGGGCATCCTGCAGCTGTCACCTGCGGCTCTGTCCGACTGCCAGATTGCCCCCAACAATTTCTGGCATCGGCTGGCACAGATCGACTGCGCCCTGCGGCTGATGAACCAGAATGCCCGCAATCTGGCACCGGTTTTCGAGCAACGGTTTGGTCATCTGCCAGAAGCCAAGAGGGACCGTCTGTTCACCCTTCTATTGGTTCAGGCGTATCATGGCGGCGCCGGACGGGTTCAGGCGTTGTTGGACGATCCAGTGCTGTCGCAACCAGCAGAGTATTTTGCCGCCAACCATGAACGCTTTACCGCCGGCGATATTGCCTTCGGCCTGATTTTTCACAATCTGGGGCGGGACCGCCTCGGTCTTGCGTCGCTCTACTATGTGGCCGACGTTCAACTGGCAACCGAGGCCCTGTGTCGCACGGCCAAACTGAAATCAACGGAATTCTGCGAATGGAAGTACTCCACCAACTGATACCCGAAAGCCTGAGCCTTCCAGTCGCCGTTTTCCTGCTAGCCAGTTCCACCATCACCTCGATGATCACTGCCAGTCTCGGCGCGGGTGGCGGGGTTCTGCTGCTGGTACTTATGGCCAGCTGGATGCCGCCCGCCGCCATTATTCCGGTTCACGGCATGATCCAGCTGGGTTCCAATGTTGGTCGGGCAGCACTGACCTGGCGACACGTGGACTGGCGGGTCATTGCCGCGTTCCTGCCCGGCGTCATGGTAGGCGCGGCCCTGGGCGCCTGGTTGCTGGTGAATCTTCCGGCCCATATCTGGCAGCTGACCATCGCCCTGTTCGTTCTCTACCTTTGCTGGGGGCCGGCTCTGCCAAAAGGCGCGTTCGGGGCTCCGGGCGTGTTTGTGGCGTCGGCCTTGACCAGTTTTGTCAGCCTGTTCGTGGGCGCCACCGGGCCTCTGGTCGCTGCGTTCATCAAGCAGATCCATAACGACAGATTCAAAACGGTGGCCACCTTCGCCACGGCCATGACGCTGCAGCACGCCCCCAAGGCGCTCGTATTCGGAGCCGCCGGATTCATCTTCTTCGAATGGCTGCCATTCATAATTGCCATGATCATCTGCGGCTTTGCCGGCACCTGGCTCGGACTCCATGTACTGAAGTCCCTGAGCAACCATAAGTTCACACTGATCTTTAATATCGTGCTGACCGCGCTGGCCATTCGTCTGCTGTGGCAGGCCAGTGTCTCAGCCGGCTGGTGGTGACGGGACGACGACAACCGTATTGCGCCCCCGGGATTTGGCGATGTAGCTACCCTCATCGGCCCGTGCCATGACCTCTCTCGGGCCGCTATCTTCCGGTGTCAGTTCCGTGAGCCCAATGCTCGTGGTGACACCGAAGGACCCGCCGTCATGTTCGATCCGAAGCGCTTCAACATCGGCGCGAATCCGTTCCGCCAGTGCCTGGGCCCTGGCCATGCCACAAGCCGGTAGAATAATACCGAACTCATCCCCACCCAGTCTGGCCACGGTATCGGACTGGCGAACCGATTCCTTGAACAGTTCGGCGAGCCGTTTAAGCAGATCGTCGCCGAGCAGGTGGCCGCCCTCATCATTGACCGGTTTGAAGTAGTCCAGGTCAATGAGCATCAACACCGAACGTGCTTCCTGGCGCCCGGCCTCGCCCAGGCAACGGACCAGCGACGCATTGAACGCGCGCCGATTCAGCAAATGGGTCAGGCTGTCGTGGGTCGCCTCCCAGGACAGCCGTTCTTCCTGACGACGGCGATCGCTGTCGTCCCTCAGCACGAAAACCAGACGCTCATCCTCTCGCCCCTGGCGAATGTGCAGCATGGTGAGGTCTATGGGGAAGGGAACGCCCAATGAGTTCCGCAAGGTGACGTAAAGGCTGTCCAGGTCATCCCCGGACAGGAACTCCTGTGCCGTCAGTTCCCGCTCTTCCGTCTCGATGGTAACCAACTGGAAGAAGTTTCTAAGCACGCACTCGCCCTCAATGCCCAGCAGGCGGCAGGCAGCATCGTTGGCAAACCGGATAACCCCCTCGACATCGACCATCAGGACGCCTTCCTGAAGAACGCGGAGTATGGTTTCCGCGCGCTGCTGCTCGGTCTTGAGTGCCTCTTCCACTTCCAGCTCATGGGATATATCGCGAACGACCGTGATGGTGCCGAGAGCCTTTTCAGGCGTCTGGATTGCCGCCGTCATCACATCGGCCCAGATCACCCGATCCGGAGCCGCCAGTCTCAACCGGCCCCGGAAAACGCTCTGGCTCCTGATCGCATTCTTCCAACCGGCAATCGCCTCCTGCCGGTCGGCATTGTCCACACGATCGGCCAGGTAACTGTATGTGAGATCTTCCGCCGGTTTGCCGACGATCGCCTCGAAAGCCGGGTTGGCAAACTCGATACGGCCCAGGACGTCGGTCTGGACAATACCGATGGGCGCACTCTGGGTAAGGGAACGGAAAAATGCCTCTCTTTCTGCCAGAGACACCAGAACTTCATCACGCTCATCGGTCACCGTGTTAAAGATCTCGGCAACCTGGCGGATTTCCTTACCCCCGGCGACATCCACCGGATCGGAACGCATACCCAGGTGGCGCTCACGGATCTGGATGCCCAATGTCTTGAGCGGCGCCATCAGCCGCCGGAAACGCCACAGTGCCACGGGCGCAATCAAGAGGATGACCAGCAGCAGGATCCAAACGAAGGCATCCACCGTGCGTGTAATTGGTGCAAGGGCTTCCCGGGCAGGCCAGGAGGCGGAAACAAACCAGGGCACCTGGGTCAGCTGCTGTACCGACATGATGGTTCTTTCCCCGTCGCTGCTGCGAGTCTCCAGCGTGCCTTCAAAGCCCTCCATGGCATCCCGGAGCACAGGATTCGCTACCCGCACCGGCGTCATGGCTTCGTCACCCCGCTGATTGACGACCACAAAACCACTCCGGGTTGCCACTCCCAGATAACCGGAAGTTCCTATGCGGATATTGATAAACTGATCAAGAAAATTGTTGCCATCCAGGGCGATGGCGCCACCAATCACACCAATGAAACGCTGGCGGTGGTCGAAGATCGGCGCGGCCACCATGATGGCCGGCTTGTCCTGATAGTTGGAGATGTAGGGCTCGCTGATCACTGGTGTGAGCGTGGAGGAAATCCGGCGAAAATACTCCCGGTCACTGACATTCAACCCCGCCTGGTGGTAATCCTCTGGATGCTCGGCAATAACCAGGCCCTTTTCATCCATCAGGTAGACCGCATCGAACAGGTGACCCAGGGCTGTTTGCCGGCGGATCAGAACCCGGGCTCTTGCGTCCAGAACATCGCTGGACATGGTCAGGTTCTGGGCCACGTGATTGAGTGCTTCAAGACGCAGGGCGAGCTTGTCGTCCAGCTCCCCGGCAATCAGGGTGGCAATCGTTTCCACCTGGTTACGGGCCTGCTGTTCCAGCTCAGAACGGCTAAGCAGGAAACCGGCGACGGTTACCAGCAAGGCTGTCAGGATGATCGCGACAACCACCAGCGCAACGGCCCGATTCGCCAGGCTGCCCAACCATCGCTTGATCAGCATGACATCCAGACTCCGCAGCGGGTTCGACAACCGGTAATGATCTGACCTCCGTTTTTTCTTTCTTTTTGCAACTCTTACATTTAACTCAATTCTAACAGAGGGCTTTGTGAAGTCAGGTTACACGCTTGCAAATTCAATGATAATCGTTATTATTTAGTTCCATTTTTGCACATTGAGAACTCTTCGCATGACGGACCTAACTCTGCCCCTGAATGCCGGCCCGATCACCCAACTTATTGATATGGGTGGCCCTGTCATGATTGTTCTGGTGGTGCTTGCCGTCATTGGCTTCGTTACCTTCGTGTATCTGATGCTTCTCGGGGCCCTCTATGCACCGCGTTTGTCTGGCCGGCTTAAACAAACCGTAATGAACTGGCAGAAGGATCCGGCGTCAGTCCGACCGTCCGAGGTTCGACATCAGGCCGGACGATGGGGGCAGATGAATCCGCTGCAGCGGCTTGTCACCGATACGATTGAGGCCATTCAGAACGGCCAGGATGATCGCCAGATTCGGGAAACCGCCGCGCGGGATGCGCAACATTCTCTCGAGCCGTTCGAGGCACCCCTCAAGATTATTGAAGTCATCGCAGCCCTGGCGCCACTGCTCGGTCTGCTGGGAACCGTGCTCGGCATGATGGAAGCTTTCAGCGCCATGGCGGCTACCGAAGGCCGGGCCAACGCCACTCAACTCAGTGGCGGCATCTATGAGGCGCTGACCACCACGGCGGCGGGCCTGGTTGTCGCCATACCCTTTGCCGCCCTGGCTGCCTGGATCGAGTTCCGTCTGCGCCGCATCCACAAGACCATCAACAGCACCCTGGTTTCAGTTCTGCATATCGTGCCGGAGCAGACTCTGGAGGCCGCGGACACGTCGTACCAGTCTCCGGCGCAACAGCTTGATACAGAGACAGCCAGCGAGGAGCCTGATCGCTATTCAACCGTCCGGGGTCAGCGATTCGCCCATGCAACTGGTTGAACCGAGACCAAGTCGTCCGATTCCGATCCGGATTACGCCTCTGATTGATGTGGTGTTCATACTTCTGGTGTTCTTTATGCTGACCACCCGGCTACTGCCCGTGGATTACCTGGAGCTGGCCAACAACACCTCGAACCGCAGCCCGATCACTGGCGAGCCGCTGCCCGAGCTGACAGTGACTGCCAATGGCAAGGTGCAGTGGCAGGGACAGGCCATGGCCCTCGACCAGCTCATGACCGAGCTGGGCAACGCCGGTATTACCGAAGTAAACCTCGCAACAACCGGCGACACACCGCTGGGAGCCTTCACCCGGGTGCTCAGCAGCCTGGTTGACCAGGGTATCGACAGCCACTGGAAGCGGACGAACGCGACAACACCATGAGCGATCTGGTTCCACCTCCGTTTACCTCCGGCAAAACCTTGATGGAACGTGTGGAAGATGCACTTCTGCCGTTGATCAACCTTGTGTTTCTGCTGCTCATGTTTTTCATTGTTGCCGGCCAACTGACCGATGACCCACTTCCGGAATTGCCTGCCACGCAGCAGGCGGAGGACCGGCAGTCGCCGCACGCGGACATGATTGTCAGTGCCGAGGGCGAGTGGAAAGTGAACGGCGAGCTACTCGACAGGGACTCCCTGGTTGCCAGACTGCCAGAACCTGGCGAAGAGCAGCCCCTGAAAATCGCCGCTGCAGAACGAATCACCATGGCGGACCTGGAGACACTGTTCCGGTTGCTTGAGGAAGCCGGATACAAGGATATTCTGTTGTTGACGGAGCCTGGCCAATGATGCCGCAACAACCGCCCTTCCGGTGGGCACTCTTGCTGCTGGCATTCATGATCACTCTTGTCGCCCTGGTGTTCGCGTCTCCCGAAAAGACGGTGGAGCTCAACACTTTGGGCGAATCCGCGGTCAATACGGCGCCCGCTATTCGCATAAAGCTGGCCGGTGAACCCGCGCCGAAACCCGAAGCTGCGCCAAAGTCAGAACCCGAACCCCAACCGGAACCCAAACCAGAGCCAGAGCCAGAGCCAGAGCCAGAGCCAGAGCCGGAGCCGGAGCCGGAGCCTGAACCTGAGCCTGAGCCGAAACCTGAGCCAGCGCCTGAACCTCAGCCGGTAGCGGAACCCACGCCCGAGCCAAAGACCGCCGAAGCGCAAGCACCAAGCGGTGAGCCGGCAGAAACTGCAACGGAGCAACAATCACAGGCGACCGTTCCATTGCAGAACGCTGGCGTCAAATCAGAAGTGGACAATTACCTGTCCAGACTCAGCCGCCACCTTGCCCGGTATTATGAATATCCCCGCCGGGCAAGGCGCCTGGGCCAGGAAGGCACTCCTGTCATTGTGTTCGAATTCCAGAGGGATGGCTCGCTGATCGCCCACAGCCTGAGAACCAGCTCCGGACACCAGCTTCTGGACGAGTCGGCACTGGCCATGCTGGAGCAGGCAGCACCTCTGCCTGAGGTACCCGACGAGATTGCCGGACAAAAATTCCGCTACGCCTTGCCAGTGCGCTTCAGCCTTCGCTGAGCCTCGCCATGGCTGCGCCAGGTTGCAGCAGCCTTAACCATTCACGCACCGATCGGGTGCGTCGGATCAGCAATCGCGTCTTCACCCGCTTCGCGCGACATCCCTCTCAGAACGTTACCCTTTTGATTTATATCCGTTTTCCCCGGCAGACCGCCAAGCTGGCACAGTCTCTGCACCCACTCGGTTAGCGGAACCAATGTCGGTTCTGCTCACAGCGACAGATTCATTCAGACGACGGCGTCTACTCGCACCTGCAAATTGCAGGCACCGGGTACCGCCGTTTTTTTTGGCCGCTTGAAAAGTCCGGCCATCCGAGAGAAGTCAGGGGAAACATTATGTCTTACATCGTGCCTTCGGAGTTCGTCACCAAAATGGTCGACGCCGGCGAATCCAAGATCTACATGTCAACGCGGGACACACTGATTCGGGCCTTTATGGCGGGCGCCATTCTGGCGCTGGCTGCCGCGTTTGCCATTACCGTAGCGGTCGAGACCGGCGTGTTCCTGATCGGCGCCATCCTGTTCCCGATCGGCTTTTGCATGCTTTACCTGATGGGCTTCGACCTGCTGACCGGCGTGTTCATGCTCACGCCCCTTGCATTGCTTGATAAACGCCCCGGAGTGACCCCGGCAGCCATACTGCGCAACTGGGGTTGGGTATTCCTTGGCAACCTGGGCGGCGCACTGACCGTCGCCTTCATGATGGCGTTTATCTTCACCTACGGTTTCAATACCGATCCCGGTGCCGTTGGCGCGAAGATTGCCAGTGTTGGTGAAGCGCGCACGCTTGGCTACGCGGAGTTCGGTGCTGCCGGCTGGGCCACCATTTTCATTCGCGGCATGCTGTGCAACTGGATGGTCTCCATGGGCGTGGTTGGCGCCATGATTTCCACCAGCGTCAGTGGCAAGGTACTGGCTATGTGGATGCCCATCATGCTGTTCTTCTTCATGGGTTTCGAGCACTCCATCGTGAACATGTTCCTGTTCCCGTCTGCCATCATCATGGGCGGCGAGTTCTCGGTGATGGACTACCTGTGGTGGAACGAGATTCCCACCGTTCTGGGTAACCTGGTTGGCGGCCTCGCCTTTACCGGCCTGACCCTCTACACCACCCATGTGCGCACCGCGCCCAAGCGCAAGGTTGCGGAAACCTACAACGACGCTGCCCTGGCCCGTACCAACTGAGTCGGGGCGTCCTGCAACTCCGGCTGCCGCACCCGCCGGAGTTGCGTTTTCCTTGATCGAGGAAATGCCGTTTCCCAATGACCAGCTCCCTTTCCGTTTCCGCCGGCCAGTACTCCGACGCTGGCGTCAAACCAGTCAACCAGGACTTCCACGGTTTACTGGTGCCAAAGGGCCACCAGCTGATCACCAAAGGCATCGCCGTTGCCATCGCCGACGGCATCAGCTCCAGCAATGTCAGCCAGATTGCCAGCGAGTCCGCCGTCGCGGGTTTCCTCAGCGACTACTTTTCCACTCCGGAAAGCTGGTCGGTGAAACAGTCCGCCCAACGGGTGCTGCTCGCAACCAATGCCTGGCTTCATGCCCAGACCCGGCAAAGCCAATACCGCTATGACCGCGACCGAGGCTATGTCTGTACCCTGAGCGTGATGGTGCTCAGGTCCGCCACCGCACATCTGTTTCATATCGGCGACACCCGCATCTACCGGGTTCACCACGACCAACTTGAACAGCTCAGCACCGATCACCGGCTCTGGCTCTCCCCGGAAGAGAGCTGCCTGACCCGGGCCATGGGCATTGGCCATCAACTGGATATCGATTATCGAAGCCTGCCGATCCAGCCCGGCGATACCTTTTTGCTGGCGACCGACGGCATCCATGAGCACCTGGATGAGCGAACCATGGCCGGTATCATCCGGGAATCTGGCGATGATCTGGACGCTGCCGCCCGCCGGTTGGCAGCCCAGGCCCTCGAACAGGGCAGTGATGACAACCTGACCGCCCAGATCATCCGGGTGAACTCGGTCCCCGCGGTTCCGGAAAGCAGCGAGCTGTTTCACCAGCTGGCCCAGCTGCCCTTTGCGCCGGAACTTCAGCCGGGCCAACATCTGGACGGTTACCGGATTCTGAGACAGATTCACGCCAGCAGCCGCAGCCATGTCTACCTGGCGGTGGATGAGGAAACCGATACCCGGGTGGTGCTGAAGATGCCCTCACTGGAACAGAGACACGATCCGGTCTACCTGGAACAGTTTTCCACCGAGCAGTGGATTGCCAGGCGAATCAGCAGCGCTCATGTCGCAAGACCGTTCCAGTCCAGCCAACGACCCAGCTTTCTCTACCAGGCCACAGAGTTCGTGGAAGGCTGTACCTTGCGGCAATGGATGCTGGACAACCCGGCTCCGACACTTGATACCGTGCGTGATCTCGTTGAGCAGATTGGTAAAGGCTTGAGGGCATTCCACCGGCTTGAAATGGTGCACCAGGACCTGAAGCCGGAAAACGTGCTGGTGGATCCCCATGGCACTGTCACGCTGATTGATTTCGGTGCCACCCGGGTCGCCGGCCTTGAGGACTCTGAGATCGGCGAACAGGCGGTTCCTCGGGGGGCCGCCCTTTACAGTGCCCCTGAGACCTTTCTCGGCGAGCCCGGCAGCTGGCTATCAGACCAGTTCTCCCTGGGCGTGATTACCTACCAGTTGCTCACCGGCCAGCTTCCCTATGGCGCGGAAGTACCGAAAATCCATAGCCGGAACCAGCTTCGCGGGCTGAACTACCGGCCCGCGAGACACTTACGTGAGAATCTTCCCGCCTGGGTCGACGATACAATTGAAAAAGCGGTTCACCCTCAGGCCCACAGACGTTACCCGGCGCTCTCGGAATACCTGTACAAGCTGCGACACCCATCCGTCGACTGGCACAAGCGTCATCGGCCGCCGTTAATGGAGCGCAATCCCGTGGCCTTCTGGCAGGGTGTATCCGCGTTATTGCTCCTGGCGTTGCTGGCAGCCCTCGGCCTGGGCTGAAGCGGGTATTGCCCGAGCAAGTTTTTGCCCCACCAGCAATCCTTCGCCCGGCGTTCGGGCGCGCGGTTGCCTGGCCCGCCGGGGACATCTCCGAGAAAAAAGATAACCCACTGTTTTAAAAACTATTTCCTCTTCTGGCACAGGCTTTGTAATGAAAGTCCGCGTCCAGGGAACACCCGGGGACACTATTCATTCACAAGTCATGGAGCAGACTATGCCAACTCCTTGTTATATCAGCATCGAAGGCCAGACCCAGGGCAACATCACCGCCGGCGCATTCACGTCCGATTCTGTCGGTAACATCTACGTGGAAGGCCACGAAGACGAAGTGCTGGTGCAGGAATTCAGCCACGTTGTTACCGTACCGACCGATCCCCAGTCCGGTCAGCCATCCGGTCAGCGCGTGCACAAGCCGTTCAAGTTCACCTCCGCCCTGAACAAGGCCACCCCGCTGATGTACAACGCCCTCGCCTCCGGCGAGATGCTGCCCAAGGTCGAGCTGAAGTGGTACCGCACCTCTGTTGAGGGCAAGCAGGAGCACTTTTTCTCCACCATCCTCGAAGATGCGACCATTATCGACATCAACTGCAACATGCCCCACTGCCAGGACGCCGGCAACGCCGACTTCACCCAGCTGGTCACCGTTTCCCTGTCCTACCGCAAGGTAACCTGGGAGCACGCCGTTGCCGGTACTTCCGGTGCTGACGACTGGCGTTCGCCGATCGAGGCGTAATCACGCCAGAAGGGCCCCGCAGGGGTCCTTCTGCCTTTGCAGGGATGAAAAAAATGGATAGTCAATTGTCGGCCGAAGACATTGATAAAATCAGAGCCATCATGAAGGCGTTCTACGGCCATTCTGTTGCTTCAGGATTCACTGAAAGCAGCGTAACCGAAGAAACCGTGCGCGCTATCGCCCATATGCTCGTGGAAACCGTCGATTGTAGTAGATGGGTTGATGCTGTTCCTTCTCCACAGGACCTACTACGACCAACACGCAGGATCACAAAATGGGCTTTACGCCTGATTCGCGAGGCAGGGAAACCTTTTTTGCAGAACGAAGTGAAGGTAAGCTGGATTTGCCGAACTGTTCGTTCTGGCCAGTTCAGATCCTCTATCGAAACGACATTGAGATGAGACTCCCACCATGGCAAGGATAGCCCTAGCTTTATCATTTTTACTTCTTCTCTCCGGCTGCGCATCCCAATCTTCATTGGTCATTCAACCATACAGCGAACTAGCTATAGAAGTACCAGAAAAGATGTTCTCCTCTGTGAAGATGAGGGATGGCGAGCTTGTATTTTTGAGAAACAACCGGGTCGTAGGTTTTGTCAGATCGGAGGAGATTCCAAGTACAGTAAGCTCAAGTTCAGCGATTGACACCTCAACGACGCTTTTTGAGAGTGCCAATCAGGGTTCAAGTAAACCAATTTGGATGGAGCAAATTCCCGAAGCTCAGGTATTTGGAGTAGTTCAGGGGGACTTTAGAACCGTATTTATTGTACCGAACGGCCAAGCTCAATCGCTTATTACCTTCCAGGGCCCAGTTGAAAGCTCAACGTCATTGCGGATAAATGGCGCGAAGATTTCAGAATAATGCATAGCTACCACTCACCCGAGTCCCGAATTCAGCAGCCTTCCAGCAGCTTTACGTCGAAATACAACCGGTAATGAGAAGATTCATAATTTTAAGGATTGTTTTGGCCAGCCTGGTCTCAGGTTGTGCTGTAACTGACCAGGCATCCATTGAGTTTCGCACCTCCAACGATCTGACGTTCGAACTCAGTAAGAGTCGGTTTGATGCTATCGAAGTGCAGCCTTTCGAAACACAACTTTGGCTTGATTCAGCAATCGTTGGTTCGTTGAGGACTATGGAAACCAGCCCAGATTTTGAAACGGCCGTTGACGAAGTTCGGCAAGGATCTAACGAAACGCAACAATACTCTGGTAAGGTCAAAAAGTTGGATTTGGGTGGCAGCGCCTACGGCTTCTCGGTCACCGTCAAAGGCTACACCACTGCATTTATCGCGACCTCGGAACACCCTTCTTCATGGATTACCATTAGTACTCAGGATGACGTGTTCGGCGAAGTTCTATCTTCTTTGTCTGTCAGTAAAACACGCGAATGATCTATGCTGTCTATGTCAGGTTTTCCAGCTTTTCGGTATGACGGTCCAGCCCATTGGAGCCGTAAATATGCTGCAAGCGCTGCAAAAGTTCTTGCTTGATACTGTCTTCCGAAATAAGACTAGCCATAAGCCTGCCGACTCCATGGACCGGGTGGGCACCAAATTTCCTTGGGCGCGTCCACGTCTCTGCTCAGCATCAAAGGGCCGAGGAACTCAACCACCGCCTCTACTACCTCCGAAAAAGCCTCTGGCACATGTTCTTGGCCAAGGCGCTTACGGAAAGCCCGCCACTGTGGTTGCTTGCTGTCCATAAAAGCGGCAGAAAAGGGACTGGTTTCAGGGATTGCTGTCCCACGCTTTCGGAAGGTGCCCTCAACCGCCCCCTCGAGATTTTCCAACCGGAACTCGTGCTGACGCGAAAGCAGCCAGATATCGTAAAAGTCCTTCATCCGGCTGTTCAGTTCGCCAAGGTTGACCATCGCCTGGAACTTCTCAGCAATCGACGATTCCGGGGTGTAGCACTTAATCCGTGCAGTTGGAAAATCCAGCAAGCCCGGGAACTCCAGCCAGGATGGGAACGGAAATATGGGATCGCCAAAGCCAATGTCCAGTTGCATTGGAATCCTGGCGTTGTCGAGAAAACCGCTGAAGGTCACCCTTAGCCCCTGATAGTCTGCATCTTCGGTAATGGTCTCCGCCTTCAGGGTATCCGGATCAAATCGCAAGCCATCATCCGGCACCTCAGTCGCAATAATCTCGCCCACCTGGGCCAGAATAGCCTCTGGATCATTGCTGGTCTGGCCCGACATATCGATATCCCGTGTCGGTCTGCTGTTCGGCCCCTGCATTGCCCAGAACATCAGCGCACCTTTGAGGGTAAAGCAGCGGTTATGGGGCGACTGACTCAACCGGTAAAGAAACCGCTCCATGGCGTAATACTGCAGCAGTTCATCAAAGCGACGCTTTTCTTCCCGGGACTTATTCAGCAATCTCTGCCGAACGGACGCAGCAGTGTTTTGTGCCACCGTGATCTCCTTTCACTCTTTTTATTCCATCGCCAGGATGATTCTGTTCACAGCTTGGCTTCCAAGTAGGGTGCCATGACATTGGCGACCCTGCAGATTCTGGCATATTCCATCAGTTTTCCTGGACGGAAGTTTTTGCGGGTGCGGTATAGATCCAACGCCTCCAGAACCACATCCATGCCGATTCGATTCCGGAACTTGAAACAGTCGGCCAGGGTTTTCTCCGGGTTGTAGACGTTCAGGGTGATGGCATCCACGTCAACCTGTTCAATGCCTTCACTAAAGGCCCGCCCGGAGAACCGGTACCCGGCTACCGGCGGATAATCCAGCACCGGCAAACGGGCATCCCGCTCCACCGCCAGATGCACCTGATGGGGAATCTGTGTAGTAATGTCGTGCCAGGCCAGCGCGGAAATCAGGCAAAGCACCGCATTGGGAAAACGGGTAGCGGCAGCCACCAGATCCGGGTTCTCTATTGAGGGCAGGTCCGCCAGCCGGTAAATGCCACGGCTGACCGGCTCAATCAGCCCCTCGTCCCGAAGCTGATAGAACTGGTACCGGCTAAAGCCCCGAGCCAGCGCTTCTGTCAGGCGGAGCTGACCGCCGCGTTGACGGAACATGGTTTGGAGTTTTGCCCTGGAAGATCGGGCGGAGTCGGAGCCAGACAAATCGTCACCACTTATTTATATATGGTGACAGTTTGTCTGAATGGCATAGGTCATTCAAGTGTCGGCTTTGCTGGACCTTTCCCAAGGTCGATAATCAGTACCACCGCATAATATTGCCGAGCCAGACCATAGCAAACCGTAAATTCGAACGTTAAGCTTGTTTGGTATTACGCATCCGTGAAGTAGCCAGGTACCCAAGTTTGCAGAAAACGCCCCTACCAACCCAGACCGCCATCAGCCTTGGCGAACTCATGTGCGCCGTCACCCGGGACTGGCTCTGGCAACCGGCGGAGCAATGGGTCCGGGAACGCAATCCGGGCAGCGTCCTGCATTGCCGGGTTGGGTCCGGCCAGGCCACCTATCACCGTTACGATTCTCGAGACCGGCAACACCTGATCACCTACGGTGCCCGCATGATTGCCGCCAAGCACCAGCCGGAGACGGCGAGCGGCTGGCTGTCAGGCCGAGAGATCCGGAAACGGGGGTACTTTGGCGGGGAACTGAGCACTCTGAATCTGTTGGCACACACCTGCTGCCACGAGTTTGCCCATCTCCTGCAGCAAAGTGCCGGCCAGCGATATCGGGGCTCTGTGCACAACCGCCATTTCTATACCATTCTGGATGAGTTGCACGAGAACGGGGCGGCGCAAGCGACCCGTAAGGCCCTGGCAGATGAGGCGAGGGAACAGGGTCTGGCGCTACCGGATACGCCCTTCGAGCCTGTGGACACAAGGCAACAGATGGCCCACTGGCAGGTGGGCGATACCGTGCGTTTTGGTGCCGGCCGGCGGGAACTGCACGGGCAGATCATTCGGGTCAATCGAAAGACCTGCACCGTGGACGGCATCGGGCACTCGAAAGGGGTGCGATACAGAGTGCCTGTGCAGATGCTAAGCCCGCTTACACCACCTCGGTAGAGGCAACCAGGAGGCTCCGTATCTCCGGCACACAGGACCCACAGTTGGTGCCACACTTGAGCTCACGGCCGAGGGCATCGACGCTGTTGGCACCCCGCCCAATTGCCTGCTGAATCTGTCGGTCCCCAACCTGGAAGCAGCTGCAAACCAGGTTGCCAGCATCATCCCCATCGACGGCCTTTGCCGCCAGCAGGCCGCGCCGGCTCGCCTCGTCGAGCTCTGGCTGACTAAAGCAGCTGACCAGCCAGTCCACGGATGGCAAGGCAGCCGCGTCACGATCCACCATGAGTACCGCCTCCAACTGACCATTGCGCAACCGCGCCGCCCGGAAGCGGCCTTCGCGGACATCTTCCATCACCAGCTGCGGCTGGCCGCCGAGCCAGTCTGGCACAGCACTTTTCCAATCCATTTTGCACTGCCCCGCCACGATCCAGCTATCGCAATCGGGCAGAACCTGTTGGGCCCAGTAGTCTGCCTTCCAGCGTTTTGGACGATCCCGTCGCACCAGCAAACGTCCATACCAACGGGCAGGCCAGTGGGTGAGGGTAGCACGACCGTGCTTGGCTTCCGGTTGCCCGGATATCGGGTCTACCAGGCTGTCAGTAAGCGCTGTAGCCAGACCCTGCCCGGTGAACTGATCGTTCCAGTGGATCGGCACAAACACCTCACCACGCCGCTGCTCCGGCGCACTGCGCACCCGGCCGACAAAGTGCCCATGGGCACTCTTCAGTGTTGCCAATGCCCCCGGGGTGAGGGAAAGCGCCCGAATATCCTCGGGATGCACCTCAATGAACGGCTCGGGGCGATGGGCCAGCAACCGGCTGGACCGGGCTGTCCGGGTCATGGTGTGCCACTGGTCCCGGATACGGCCGGTATTCACGATCAACGGAAACGCTTCATTCGGATTCCTGGCCGGTAATCGAGAGGCAACTGGCATCAGTCGAGCGCGCCCGTTGGCGGTCGCGAACCGACCGTCAGTGAACAGTCGCCTGGAATCAGACGCCGCCCCGGTAACCGGCCATTGGACAGGCTCAAGCAACTCGTATTGTTCATTGCTCAACTCCGCCAGCCCGGAAATATCAAAGAAACGCTGACCGGCGTTCTCGAACCCCGACAACCGGGCATGTTCCCGGAAAATGTCCGCGGGCTTCCCATAGTCAAAGCCCGCCTGGTGTCCCAGGGCGCGGGCCACCGCACTGACGATCCACCAGTCGGGCCGGGCCTCTCCGGGCAACGGCAGAAAGCGCCGCTGACGGGAAATGCAGCGTTCAGAATTGGTAACCGTGCCGTCTTTCTCACCCCAACCCGCCGCCGGCAACAGGATGTCTGCATGCCGGGCGGTGTCAGTGTCCCTGACGCAATCAGACACAATGACAGTCGGGCACAGGTCCAGGGCCCGCCGGATACGATGGGTCTCCGGCAAACTGACCGCAGGGTTGGTGGCCATGATCCACAACACCTTGATATCACCCCGCTCAACCGCATCGAACAGATCGACGGCTTTCATGCCCGGTCCATCTGCGACCGCCTCGGTCTCCCAGAACCGGGCCACGCGGTCCCGGGCATCCAGGCTGTCGTAATCCATATGAGCGGCAAGGGTGTTGGCCAGCCCACCCACTTCCCGGCCACCCATGGCATTGGGTTGGCCGGTCAGGGAAAGGGGGCTGGCGCCGGGCTTGCCCACCCGGCCTGTGGCCAGATGGCAGTTGATAATGGCGTTGCCTTTATCGGTGCCGGCCGAAGACTGATTGATGCCCTGGGAGAACGCCGTCACCGTGCGCTGCTCCTCTGCGAACCATCGGTAAAAGGTAATGACATCTTCTACCGGCAGTTCACAGATCCTGGACACCGCTTCGGGAGAGGGTGCCGCGGATTCGGCAGCGCTAAGGCTGGCGTCAAAACCTTCACAATGATCCGCCAGGTAACCATGGTCAACTGCCTGCTGGTCGGCCAGCCAGACCAGTAAGCCATTGAACAGCACCGTATCGGTCCCGGGACGAATGGCCAGATGCAGATCCGCCAGATCGCTGGTCGCGGTTTTACGGGGATCAATCACCACCACCCGGCGGCCGGGTCGCGCCGAAGCCTGCATTCTCTGATAGAGCACCGGATGCGCCCAGGCGGCATTGCTGCCGGCCAGCACCAACAGGTTCGCCAGTTCCAGGTCTTCATAACAGCCAGGAACCAGATCCCCGCCAAAGGCCCTTTTATGGGCAGCGACGGCGGACGACATGCACAGGCGGGAATTGGTATCCACGTTGGGTGTGCGGATAAACCCCTTGGCCAGTTTGTTGGCCACGTAATAATCTTCCGTCAATAACTGACCGGAGAGATAGAAGGCCACAGACCCGGGCCCATGAAGCGCCACTGATTCACGAATCTGTCGGGCCACTTCCGCCACTGCCTGCGGCCAGGCACTTTCACGACCGTGAACAACAGGCCGCAACAGTCGTCCATCAGGAGTCAGCGTTTCGTGTAAGGCAGAGCCCTTCACGCAAAGGCGCCCCAGATTCGCCGGATGTGTCTCATCCCCGCGGGTCGCAGATGGCGTTGCGCTCACTCCACAACCCACACCGCAATACGGGCAGGTGGTTTGAACCGTCGCCGGTTTTTTGTTGGTACCGGTCACAGCACCTCCTCGGGTTTCATAAAAAAAGCCCGCCAATCCGGATGCCTTGGAGGCGCATCAGGGGCGGGCTTCTTTGCCAATGGAATCAGGTTGTCTTGAACAGTCGCATTACCGGCTGCAATAACAGGGCCATTCCGATCAAGGGCGGCTCCGGGCTCTGCCAGACACCGACTATGGCGGCTCTCGAGGATTTCAGCCCCGCATCAATGCGCCAAGGCTCCGGGCCAACCATCAAATCCGGTATCAAAGTGGTGCAAACCTGGCCTACCACGCACTAAAACCAGACGAATGCCCGCTCACCATACCTGCCGCCTCCTCGAAGAACTCTCCTAACTCGTTGTTTTATTGAGACCAGCCGAGATGGCACGGCCCGTGCAAGACTATAAACAGAGACGCGCGTTACGACTCAACAGAAAACTGATCCCCAGGCACAGGCGCCTGCTTTCCGGTAACGGAGAGCGGGCGTTTTTGCATTTGGGCCAAACAGAATGAGGTATATCCATGTACACGCTCACACGAAGAACCGCCCGCTGGCTCACTCGAATTCTGCTAACGGCCACCGTCTGGACAGTCAGCGCAGGGGCTCACGCGGAGATTGGTCCGGCCGAGAAGCCGGACCTCAAGCTTGGCTTTATCAAGCTGACCGATATGGCGCCCCTTGCGATTGCCTGGGAACAGGGCTTCTTTATGGACGAAGGCCTGTTTGTTGAACTGGAAGCGCAGGCGAACTGGAAGGTCCTGCTGGACCGGGTGATTACCGGAGAACTGGACGGCGCCCACATGCTCGCCGGCCAGCCCCTCGGCGCTTCCATCGGCTACGGCACCCGGGCCGATATCATCACCGCCTTCAGCATGGACCTGAACGGTAATGGCATAACCGTGTCCAATGATGTCTGGGACACCATGAGCCAGCATATCCCCGATAATGCCGACGGCAAGCCCGAGCACCCGATCAGTGCCAGTGCACTTCTGCCCGTGGTGGAAGCGGCCCGGGATCGGGGCGAACGATTCCGGATGGGCATGGTGTTTCCGGTGTCCACCCATAACTATGAGCTTCGTTACTGGCTGGCAGCCGGTGGACTGAACCCCGGCTACTACGCCCCCCAGCGTGGCGACACCAGCGGCACCCTGGAAGCCGACGTGCACCTGTCGGTGACGCCGCCGCCGCAGATGCCGGCCACCATGGAGGCGGGCACCATCCAGGGCTACTGCGTGGGTGAGCCCTGGAACCAGCAGGCGGTGTTCATGGGCATCGGCGTTCCGGTGATCACTGACTACGAGATCTGGCCGAATAACCCGGAAAAGGTCTTCGGCGTGACCCGTCAGTGGGCCGAGGACTACCCGAACACCCATCTGCGCCTGCTTCGCGCCATGATTCGCGCCGCCCACTGGCTCGATGAGAACAACAATGCCAACCGGGACGAGGCCGTGAAAATCCTGGCCCAGCCCAGCTATGTAGGTGCCGATGAGGCGGTGATTGCCAACTCCATGACCGGCACCTTCGAGTATGAAAAAGGCGACGTTCGCGAAGTCCCGGATTTCAATGTCTTCTTCCGGTATCACGCCACCTACCCGTATCCGTCCGATGCCATCTGGTATCTCACCCAGATGCGCCGCTGGGGCCAGATACCCGAGGCCAAGCCGGACGACTGGTATATGGAAACCGCAGCCCGGGTTTACCGGGCCGACATCTACCAGCAGGCAGCTCGTTCACTGATTGCCGACGGCACGCTGAAGGCCAAGGATTTTCCGGACTTCGATGCCGAGAACTTTCAGCGCCCGCAACAGGGCGAGCTGATTGACGGTATCGCCTTCACCCCCCGAACACCCAACGCCTATATCGACAGTTTCGAGATCGGCCTGAAAGGTACGCAAACCCCGTAACCGGGTTTGCAAGGAGGTTTGATAACCATGACTACGATTACTTCGGCCAAAAAACCCTCCCAGCCGCCGCGCTGGCTGGGCCAGAGATTCAGGTCCCTCGGTGAGTCGCTGACACCCGGCCAGCTCGCCGCCACCGGGCGCCAGATGTTGCTGCCACTGATAGGTATTCTGGTATTCGTCGGTTTCTGGCATCTGGCGGCACCGCAGGTGGATACCTCACTGGGCAGCTTCCCGGGCCCGGCACAGGTCTGGGAACAATCGGGGCAACTCTGGCAGGAGCACGTCAACCAACGCGAGCGGGCCGACAAGTTCATTGCCATGCAGGAAGAGCGGAACGCCCGGATTCTGGCGGACAACCCCGAGGCTGAGGTCAGGATCCGGAATTACCCCGGTGCCCCCACCTTTCCCGACCAGATCCTGACCAGTCTGGTTACGGTCCTGGCCGGATTCATCGTGGCGACCGCTATCGCCGTGCCCCTGGGCATCGTGGTGGGCCTGAACCGGCACTTCCAGGCGGCGGTCAACCCGCTGATCCAGGTGTTCAAGCCGGTGTCACCGCTGGCCTGGTTGCCGCTGGTGACCATGGTGGTCTCAGCAACCTACGTGAGCGACGACCCGATGTTCGAGAAGTCGTTCCTGACCTCCATGATCACGGTCACCCTGTGCAGTCTCTGGCCCACGTTGATCAATACCAGCGTCGGTGTGGCCGCGGTCAATCCGGATCTGCTGAATGTCTCCCGGGTGCTGCGGCTGTCGTTCTGGACCCATGTCCGCAAGGTGGTGTTGCCTTCTTCGGTGCCGATGATTTTCACCGGCCTTCGGGTGTCGCTGGGCATTGCCTGGATGGTGCTGATCGCGGCCGAGATGCTGGCCCAGAGCCCGGGGTTGGGCAAATTCGTCTGGGATGAATTCCAGAACGGCAGCAGCCAGTCCCTGAGCAGGATCATGGTGGCGGTTCTGGCTATCGGGTTTATCGGGTTTGTGCTGGATCGGGTGATGCTTCTGATCCAGCGCAAGGTTGCCTGGAATGAGTGACGTACTCCCATCGAGCTTTCGAGTTCCAACAGTGTTCTTTTACCACGGAGCATGCCGCACCGGGTGGGTCATGCCTCCCGAAACACGCGGCGAGTACATCCCTGTACGCTCCGCAAAAACATCCATGTTTTTGAGGGTTTCGGGAGGCGTGACCCACCCGGCGCTCCGATTACCGCGAGGTGCTTTCCATGAGTAAGGCTCATCTTGAATTAACCGGTGTTGAAATGGCGTTTGATACGCCGAAGGGACCGTTTGTGGCCCTGGACAACATTAATCTGAAGATACAGAAGGGCGAGTTTGTTTCCCTGATTGGCCACTCCGGCTGTGGCAAGTCCACCGTCCTGAACATTGTGGCTGGCCTGCTTCAGGCCACCAAGGGTGGCTGTGTGCTGGATGGCCATGAGGTGAATTCGCCGGGGCCAGAGCGTGCGGTGGTGTTTCAGAACCATGCGCTGATGCCCTGGCTGACGGTGTACGAAAATGTCGAGCTGGCAGTGCAGCAGGTGTTTCGAAAATCGATGGGCAAGCAGGAGCGGCGCGACTGGATTCATCACAATCTGGAACTGGTGAATATGGCCCATGCGGCGGACAAGCGACCGGGTGAGGTATCGGGTGGTATGGCCCAGCGGGTGGGGATTGCCCGTGCCCTGGCCATGAAGCCCAGCGTGCTGCTGATGGACGAACCGTTCGGCGCGCTGGATGCACTGACGCGGGCCCACTTACAGGACTCGTTGATGGAGATTCAGCAGGAGTTGAACAACACGGTAATCATGATCACCCACGATGTGGACGAGGCGGTGTTGCTGTCAGACCGGATCATCATGATGACCAACGGGCCCGAGGCCACCGTGGGCGAGGATCTCTACATTGACCTGCCCCGGCCGCGCAACCGGGTGACTCTGGCCGATAACCCGGAATACGTGCATTACCGGCAGGAGGTCTTGCGCTTCCTGTACGAGAAACAGCGCAAGCTGGAGCACATCTCGCCACGTCGTTCGGGAAAGCCGGAAGCCTCCGAGGGTGAGCAACCGAAGGCCCGGGCCGCCAGGGCGTGATACGTTTCGGTTACTTCAGCACATCCGCCATGGACACCAGGGCCCGGGCTACCTCGGGCAACTTCCGGCCCTGGTCCATGGCCAGTTTCCTTAATACCCGGTGAGCTTCGTCGTTGCTGATCCTGCGATGCTCCATCAGCAGTAGCACGGCTTTTTCCTGGGTTTTGCGGTCTTCCAGAGCCTCCCTGGCACTCTGCAGTTCATCGGTCATCTGTTGCAGGCGCCGGGTCTGCTCCTGGACCAGATCGAAGATGGAGCGGCCAAACTGCTGACCAATACCATCGCTGGCCCAGGACTCACCGGCCTGTTGTTCGTTTCCGGAATCGCACAGCACCAACATGGGTTGAGAAGCCGGTTCCTGGGCATCCAGGGAAGTAATCAGGGTTTCCTGGTGGGCCAGCGAGTTTCTGGCATCGGCAAAACGCTCGGTGCAACGGGCATGAAAACAGCCCTCCACGGAATCCTCTATCTTTTTGAGTTCGTCCATCCGCTCAGACATGAGCCTGAACCATTCATCGGCCAGGGCCGGATCCAGGTCTTTATAACGACCGATGGCAGTGCCCCGCTGGCGAAGTTTTTCAATTTCGGACTCACGGGGGTTTTCGCGCAGTTTTTCCCACAGGTCCAGGGAACCCTCATCGGCAAAGCTGTTAAACACCTCGAAACAGCGCTCCTGCGCCTCAATCAGGTGCGCCATGCGCTCTGACAGTGCACGATCAAACCGGCCACTGGAAAACCCCGCCGAACCGACAGCCCGCTCCTGTCCACAGAATTCTTTGCCGTTCATCAGGTGCACCATGGCCACCAGAAGCCCCGCTATGGTGGGGTCAACCGCGGTATCGGCAGCTTCAAACACAACCGCAATCAGGTTGTGGATCAGGGTACTGTAATCCTCGGTGGCAGAGGCCGCAGTTACTTTCCGGGCCACCACACACCGTCGCAGTTCGGGCAAGCCCTCAAGGCCGTGAAGGGCGCTCGCAAGCTGGTTAAGCAGGCGGCTACTGACAGGATGCGCCGTCAGTTCCTGGTGTATCTCGGCAAGGGCCTGCTCAAACTCCGAACGGAGCCGATCCGACGTCGCAACCAGGTGTTTTCGCTCCTGGGCAAACTTTTCGCCGGAAGAACCAAGAAACACGTTAGACGCACCTCGCTCGCACTGCAGTGCATGTACCAGATTGCTGATGCACTGGACCAGTTTGCCCATCTGCAAGAAGTACTGGAGGTTCATCAACTCGCAGCTTTTCGAGGCAATCAGGTAATCGCCCGCGGATGGCGATTTATAGGCGGCGGCACGTTTGGTGTTCATAACAGACTCCGGAGGCAGACAGCCTTTAATGCGACAATCACGGTCAGATCAGTCACTCGCGTAACCAACCTCTTGCCAGTGCGCAGCAATTACCGCGCCACCGCATCTGGCCCAAAACCGTGCAATCCGCCCCGTCGCAGGGCAGTTTTCAAGTGTTCGTAAAGGTGATAGCAACCCTGAAAAACGCTAACCGTATGATTTTTAAAGGTTCGAAGAACTGGCACGAAGATCGCTTTGCAATTGGTAAGGACGAACGTCCCGGCCAAGGATCAGGCCGGACCATCAGATCATTGTTGTTGGCATTGGCGCCGGACCATCGACTTCCCCTCGGGAATAGATGCTCCGGCTTTTTTTGTTTGGTCGAAAAGTACGGGTTCGAGCGAAATGACAGGAAACACTGAATCGACACTGGTGATCTGCGGGCACGGCATGGTTTCGCAACGCCTGCTGGAAGCTCTCTGCCGTGGGCGAGTCAGACCGTTTACCCGCATCATCGTGTTCAACGGCGAAGCATCCGCTGCTTACAACCGGATACAACTCTCGCTGCTGCTCGCCGGTGAAACAAACGAAGCTTCTCTGGCCTTGCAGCAGGACGAGTGGTTTCGGAACAACGGCATTGAAGTCTGCAACGGAGAACCGGTAGTCACCATCAATCGGGAAGATCAGACGGTGACCACCGGATCCGGTCGGGTACAGCCCTACACCCATCTAGTGCTGGCCACCGGATCCCGGCCTGCAAAACCGGCGCTACCGGGCGCAGACCTTCCGGGTGTCATGACCTTCCGGGACCTGGAAGACACCAGGACCCTGATTGAGTCTGCTGGCCGCCATCGGCGGGCGGTGGTCGTCGGCGGAGGCTTTCTTGGCCTGGAAGTCGCTGAAGGTCTCCGCCAGCGTGGTATGGCCGTCACCCTGCTGCACCGCAGCGGCCATCTTCTGAACCGTCAGTTGGACAGAATCGGGGGTCAGCTCCTGCAACAGCACATGGAAGAGCGGGGCGTAAATATTCGCACCGGAACGGCTCCCAAAGCCCTGCTCGGGCGTTCCATGGTCCGGGCCGTCCAGCTGGATGACGAAACTCTCGTCAGCACGGATCTGGTCTTATTCGCCACCGGTATCACGCCTGCTACCGAGCTTGCCCGGACTGCCGGCCTGGAATGCGATCGCGGCATTCTCGTGGACGGGCAGCTACGCACCAGCGATCCGGCAGTCTCTGCGCTGGGTGAGTGTTGTCAGTTGGGAAACACCACCTTCGGACTGGTGGAACCCGGATACCAGCAGGCCGAGGTGCTTGCAGGCGTGCTCGGCGGAAACACTCCAGACGCCGAGTATCGGCCGGTGGATACACCAACCCGCCTGAAGATCAGCGGCGTTCCGATTTTCTCCTGCGGACAGATCAGCCCCGACGGGGACACCGAATCCGTGGTCTGGCAGGACCACGAACAGAACCACTATTGCCGGCTGCTGATCCGCAATCAGCGCCTGACCGGCGCCGTACTGCTGGGCGACACCCGGGACGGCCCCTGGTACAGCCAGCGCATTCAGCAGCAGGACGATATTTCCCGCTACCGGGACTTCATTGCATTCGGCAAGAACTACTGCGAGGCGGCGGCATGAGCCGCTCCGGAAAGAGGACAGACCCATGAGCAAGAAAACCCTGATAGTCGTCGGCAACGGCATGGTCGGCCATCACTTCCTGGAACAATTCTGCGCCAGCCCGGCCGCTGCCGATTTCGAGATCATCGTGTTCGGCGAGGAAAAACAGCTGGCCTATGACCGGGTCCACCTGTCCGAGTATTTCGGCGGCTCCAGCCATGCCGATCTCGCCATGGGTACCCTGGAGTGGTACACCGAGCAGGGGATTCAACTGCACCTGAACGAACAGGTAACCGGCATAAACCGGGAAAATCGCACTCTGGAAACGCCCCGTGGCAGCTACCGGTACGACGAACTGGTGCTGGCCACCGGCTCCTATCCGTTTGTACCCCCTATCAAGGGCAATGACCGCCCGCACTGCCTGGTTTACCGGACCCTGGATGATCTGGATGCCATTCGCGCCAGTTCAGAAGGTGCCCGCACGGGCGTGGTGGTAGGCGGTGGCCTGCTGGGTCTTGAAGCTGCCAATGCGCTCAAGAGCCTCGGACTGGAAGCCCACGTGGTGGAATTTGCGCCCCGGCTGATGCCGGTTCAGCTTGATGCCGATGGCGGCGCGCTGCTGCGCCACAAGATCGAGGAGTTGGGCGTTCAGGTACACACCGAGAAGGCCACCACAGCGATCACCGAGGGCGAGGATGCCCGTCTGCGCATGAATTTCAGCGACGAATCCTTCCTCGAGACAGACCTGATCGTCTTCTCCGCAGGCATTCGGCCCCAGGACGCCCTGGCCCGGGCCAGCGGCCTGGAGATCGGCGAGCGCGGCGGCATCGTGATCGACAACCACTGCACCACCTCGGACCCCCATGTGCACGCTATTGGCGAGTGCGCACTCTGGGAGCAGAAAATTTTCGGCCTGGTGGCCCCCGGCTACACCATGGCCCGCACATTGTCTTCCGCCCTGAACGGCGATCGAGACACTGCTTTCACCGGTGCCGACATGAGCACCAAGCTCAAATTGCTGGGTGTAGACGTGGGTTCCATCGGCGACGCCCATGCCCAGACCCCGGGCGCTCGCAACATCCGCTTTAACGATGAACAGGCCGGCCACTATCGGCGCATGGTGATCAGCGAGGATGGCAAGACCCTGCTGGGCGCCATTCTGGTGGGCGACAACAGCCACTACGACACTCTGCTGCAATACGCCCTCAATGGCATCACCCTGCCGGAGAATCCGGAAACGCTGATCCTGCCGGAGAGCCAGGGCGGCGCGCCGGCCCTGGGCCCGGATGCCCTTCCGGAAACCGCCTCGATCTGCTCCTGCCACAACGTGACCAAGGGCGATATTTGCGGCGCCATTGATGCCGGTTGCTCGGACCTTGGCAGCGTCAAGGCCGAAACCAAGGCCAGCACGGGCTGCGGCGGCTGCACCGCCCTGCTCAAGAACGTGGTGGACAGTGAGCTGGAAAAACGCGGCGTGGAGGTCAGCAAGGATCTGTGCGAGCACTTCCCGTACAGTCGCCAGGAGTTGTTCCACCTGGTGAAGGTGAACGGCATCCGCACCTTCCGCACCCTGATCAGTCAGCACGGCAAGGGCCACGGCTGCGACATCTGCAAACCGGCCGTGGCCTCGATTCTGGCCACCTGCTGGAACGAGCACATCCTGGCCACCGACCACGTGCCGCTTCAGGACACCAACGACACCTTCATGGCCAACATGCAGAAGAACGGCACCTATTCCATCGTGCCGCGCATCCCCGGTGGCGAGATTACACCGGACAAGCTGATTGTGCTGGGTGAGGTGGCGAAGGAATACGATCTTTACACCAAGATCACCGGTGGCCAGCGGGTGGACCTGTTCGGCGCCACCCTGAGCCAGTTGCCGGAGATCTGGGAAAAACTGATTGCTGCCGGGTTCGAGACCGGCCATGCCTATGGCAAGTCACTGCGTACCGTGAAGTCCTGCGTTGGCAATACCTGGTGTCGCTACGGCGTTCAGGACAGCGTGGGCATGGCGATTCGCCTGGAGGACCGCTACAAAGGCCTGCGGGCGCCCCACAAGGTGAAGATGGCGGTCTCGGGCTGTACCCGGGAATGCGCGGAAGCCCAGAGCAAGGACTTTGGTGTGATTGCCACGGAGAACGGCTGGAACCTGTATGTCTGCGGCAACGGTGGCATGCGGCCCCGCCACGCCGATCTGTTTGCCACGGATCTGTCTGACGAGGAGCTGATCCGGACCATTGACCGGGTGGTGATGTTCTATGTGCGCACGGCCGACCGGCTGCAGCGCACCAGTGTCTGGATGGAAAATCTGGAGGGCGGCCTGGAGTACCTGAAGCAGGTGGTTCTTGAGGACAGTCTGGGGATCGGCGCTGAGCTGGAGGAGCACATGGAGGGGATTGTTGGGACCTACCAGTGCGAGTGGAAGACGGCCGTCGAGGATCCGGAGAAGCGGAAGCGGTTCCGGGAGTTTGTTAATGCGCCTTCGCAGTGCGATCCGGTTCAGGAGTGGACTGTTGAGCGGGGGCAGCGTCGGCCTTTACTCGAAAACGAGCTGGAGAGCGAGGCCGTGTAGATTTCTTGTTGGGGGGCGGAGCGCGGGGGCAGATATCTTTTCCCTCGGGAAAAAGAACTCGCTGCGCTCAGACACCTTTTTCCTGTCGGTAAAAGATATCCACCCCCACGCTCATCAAATCACCCGTTAACGCCATAAGACAAATAAAACCGAATTTTGAAGCTGAATCACCCCACAAACCAGAAATATTCGGTTGATTCGCAATAGCGACATTGGAGGAGCACATGAAACCACGCACTCGTTGGGAAGCCGTCTGTACCGTTGACGACCTGGTGCCGGAATCTGGCATCGCGGTATGGACCGAAGAAGGTCCGGTGGCGGTGTTTTATCTGCCGCATCGGCTGCCGGCGTTGTTTGCCATCAGCCATACGGACCCGTTCAGCGGCGCCAATGTGCTGGCCCGGGGGATTACCGGGGATCTGAAAGGGGAGCCGGTGGTGGCGTCGCCGTTGTACAAGCAACATTTCAGTCTGCTTACGGGTGTCTGTCTGGAAGACGATACCGTGCGGGTCAAAACCTACCCTGTCCTGCTGGACGGCAACCAGATCCGCTTGGAAGTACGGGCCAACCAGCGAGAATCCATCGCGGCCTAGGCCCTTAACAATGCCGGCGAAAGCCGGCGCGTGGTATGGGAAGTCTTTGTGCAGGGGAAAAGATGTCTGAGCGAAGCGAGTTGCTTTTCCCCGGAAGAAAGACTTCCCATGGCGCGTGACGGCGATACTCCGAGGCTAAACCTCTCTGGAGCGACGCCAACGCTCCCGCCAGCCAAGAACAAAGATGGTCAGTGACGGCAGAAAAGTCACGGTTACGATCGCTGCCCCCAGCAGGCCAAACAGAACGATAGCGCCCACGCCGCGATAGAGCTCGGTGCCTTCGCCGGGCAGGAACACCAGGGGCGAGAGGCCGCAGATGGTGGTCAGGGTGGTCATGGCAATCGGGCGCAGGCGGGTCTGGACGGCGGCGGTGACGGCCTGTACTACGGTAACGCCTTTCTGGCGCAGGTTCTGCCGGGCCTGGTCCACCACCAGGATCGGGTTGTTCACCACGGTTCCCATCAGTATCAGGAAGCCCAGCATGGTAATCATGTCGAAGGGTTGTCGCAGAGGCTGGAGGCCGATCATGGGCAGCAGGCCACCGACCAGGTTCATCAGGGCCAGGCCCACAATGCCACCGGCCACGCCAAGCGGTATTGCGGTCATGATCAGCAGCGGGAATCCCCAGTGCGCGAAGATGGCCACCAGCAGCAGGTAGACAATGGCAATGGCAATGATGAAATTGCCGGTCAGAGCCTCCCGTGTGGCATTAAGCTGATCGCTGGCGCCGGAAATATCCACGTTCACATTCGCGGGCAATGCGCCGCTGTCCCGCATGAACTGCAACAGTTCCGTGCGTACCCTCTCAACGCCGGCTTCGAGCGGCACATCGTCCGGGGGAATCACGTTCAGAGTCACCGTGCGGCGACCGTCCACCCGGCGGACCGTGCTGGTATCGACGGTTTCCTCGATGGTAGCCAGGCTGGAGAGCGGCAGGGTAGCACCCTGGGGGGTGTGCACCATGACATCCGGCAGGCTGTCCAGTGACGGGTTGCGACCCTCGCTGCCGTAGACGTAGATATCGATCTTTTCGTCGTCCAGGAAGAAATCGTCGACGTAGCTGCCCTCGGTTAGAGAGGCTACGGTGAAGCCAATGCTTTCTGCTCCCAGACCCAGTTCAGCCGCGCGATCCCAGTCGGGCATAATCTGGATCAGCGGTTGCGCCAGGGACAGCGTGGAGGGCTGGCTCTGGATGCGGGGGTTGTCGAAGATCTCCTCGGCCCGCTGGTAAGCGGCATTGGCGGCGCTGTAGACCGACACCAGGTCCGGGCCGGAGATGTCCAGGTTGATGCTGCGGGTGCCGCCGTCGTTGCTGGAAATGATGGAGCCCTTGGCCGCGAAGGCGCGCATGCCCGGGAACTGTTCATAGAACCGGGTGATCTCGTCCATCAGGGCTTCGATGTGCCTTGGATTCAGGGTCTCGGCGATGATCCGGATCCTGGTGGGCGTTACCTGCATGTTGAGATAGGCCATGGGCGGCACGCTGGTTTCGCCCGCGGCGTAGGCCTGGCCGTCCGCGTTCACGTGGGGCAGGAAGTAGTCTTCCACCTGGCGGGCAATGGCTTCCATCTCCTGCAGGTTGTAACCCGGCGGCGCCGACATGGCGGCAAAGGTCTTGGGCTCCTCGCCTTCCGGCAGGTATTCGGCGGGTGGGGTCAGCACAAAAATCACCCACAGGCTGAAGCCGACGGTGGCTGCCATCACCAGAAGCCGGCGCACCGTGCCATTCACCAGCCATCGCACCGCCCCCATGGCGGCCCCGCTCCAGCGACCCGAGGTTTCGTTGCCGTATTCATCGGTGGTCACGCCCCGGCGGCCGAAATCCAGCCGGGCACAGAGGGTGGGTATGATGGTGATTGCCACCAACATGGAGGCGAGAATGGCAGCAGAGATGGCAATGGCCACGTCGGAATACAGCTGGCCCGCCTCTTCCTCGATAAACAGGATCGGCAGGAACACCAGGATGGTTGTGGTGGTGGACGCCAGCACCGCCGGCCAGACTTCACGCACGCCCTTGAGGGCCGATTCGAAACGGTCCAGCCCCAAACGCCGGTGTCGCTCGATGTTCTCAAGCACCACGATGCTGTTGTCCACCGTCATGCCGATGGCAAAGGCGATACCGGCCAGAGAGATCACGTTGATGGTGCGGCCGGTGATCAGCAGCCCGATAAACGCGGCTATGGCACACAGCGGTATGCCCACCACCCCGGCAAACGTGGCCCGGCCGGACCTCAGAAACAGGAACATCACCAGGGTTGCGAAGGCGGCACCGATACCCAGATTGGTCCAGACATTGGCAACCGAGGCTTCCACGTACCGGGCATCGTCTGCGGTCAGGCCCAGGGTCATGCCCGCAGGTTCCAGCACTTCGCGGTTG
This sequence comes from Marinobacter sp. CP1, assembly GCF_001266795.1. NCBI lineage: Bacteria > Pseudomonadati > Pseudomonadota > Gammaproteobacteria > Pseudomonadales > Marinobacteraceae > Marinobacter > Marinobacter sp. CP1. The sequence continues at coordinate 2,189,744 of NZ_CP011929.1, read as the reverse complement.
ATGGCGGCGACTTCGTCCATCATGGCGTGCTTGATATCGATAACGTTGGATCCGCTCTCCCGACGCACCTGCAGGCCGATCACCCGCTGGCCATTGACGACGGACAGTTCCCTAATCCGTGAGTGACCCTGCTGCACCTGGGCAACCTCGCCCAGGCGCACCACGCTGTCACCCTGTCGGCGCACCACCAGTTGCTCCAGGGATTCAACATCATCAAAGCGACCCACCGTGCGCAGCAGGTACCGGCGCTTGCCGGAATCAATCTCGCCACCGGAAATGTCCTGGTTGCGGCTGACAATGGCATCACGCAGATCGAGCAAGCTCAGGCCACGCTGGGCCAGGGCGGCTTCGTCCACGATAACCTGCATTTGCCGGTCGGCACCGCCGCCGACGGTCACCTCGGAAACCCCCGGCACGCTCTCCATCCTGGGCCGCACGCGGTCCTCGATAAAATCGCGCATCAGCTCGATGTCCAGCTCACGGGGATTGCCTTCGAGGGTGGCGATGCGAAAATACATGAATGCGTTGGAGGAGAACGACGCCGCAACTATGCGCGGCTCATCGACGTTCCTCGGATAATCCGGCACCTGGCTCAGGGCATTATTGATCTGGATCAGGGTCTCGGTGATATCCACCCCGAACGGAAATTCCAGCTCAATCTCCGCTGCGCCACTGGAGGCGGTGGAGGTCATCCGGCTCAGGTTCGGAACATTGCGCAGGAACCGTTCCTGCTCGATCAGGATGTCTTTCTCGATGTCCTGGGGCGTGGCGCCTGGCCAGCTGGTTTCCACCGTGACCGTCCGCACCTCCAGATCCGGAATCATCTGGACCGGAATCCGCAGTGCTGCAGCAGCCCCAAGGATCGCGACAATCAGGGCAATAACGGTGACCAGAGTGCCGTGGCGGATAATGCCGGCAAACATCAGCGGCTCTCCCGTTCGGCAATGCGAACGCTGATGCCCTCGCTCAGGGACTCGTTGCCACGGACCACCACCTGCTGGTCCGCTTCAAGACCACTAGTGACCTCTACCCGGCCCTCGAAGCCGGTGCCAAGGCGCACCCGCTTTTCGCTCACGGTCCAGGTGTCTTCATCCCCCGGTTCGGCGATCCACACGGTGGTTCGTCCTTCGGGATACCGGTTGATGGCATCGCGGGAAACCGTCAGGCCACGTTCACCGGTAGTGACCCGCAGTACCGCCTGTACCGACATCCCCGGGAGCAGCTTCACGGATTCGGGCTTGATGGCGCGGAGGAGAAAGGTTCTGGACTGGGGATCGTTGACCGGTACCAGAACATCGATGGTGGCGCTGCTCAGTGCCTGGTCATCCTGCACCAGCAGCCGGCTGTTGTCGTCGATGCGTTTGTAGAAGGACTGGGGTACCTGGAAATCCAGACGAAGGTTGTCGGTATCCACCAGAGTCAGCAGCTGGTCACCGGGGGTAACCCATTCCCCGAGATCCCGGGAGCGCTGGCTGACCACACCGTCGAAGGGCGCGGTCACGCGGTGGCGCCCGGCCCGGACTTCCACCTGGCGGCGGGCGGCTTCCAGGCGAGCCAGGGTCGCTTCGCTGGCGGCCACTTCACTTTCCCGTGCACTGACTTCGGTGGCCGCGATATTGCGGCCTGCGCCGACGGATCTGGCCTCACGCAGGCGACGCCGGGCTTCCTCCAGGCGACTGCGGGCCTCTTCTGCCTCGGCTCTTGCCGCGGCCAACTCCCAGGTAACCAATTCGTCATCCAGCTCGACCAACACATCGCCCCGGTCAACACGATCACCGGTTTCCACCCGAACCTCGTCCAGCAGGCCCGCAACCGCCGCCGACATGCCAGATACCCGAAGGGCATTCACCGTACCATTCAGGGTCACTTCCTGAACGATATCTTCTGAAGAGACGGTTTCCAGCTGAACACCAGGCAGGTCCTGGGCAGCGGTGAGCACCGGAAACAGGCTGCACAAAAACAGAACAACACCCTGCAGGCTCTTCATGGGGGTAGCCACGTCCTTTTCTCCAAGATTCATTTCGATGGATGCAATTACTAACCTTAGTTCATGGCTTACGAAGAAAAACCCCGTCCAGACCTTGGCCCGCGTTTGACCTGGCCGGTGCGGAGAATGCGAACCGTGGTCAATCACGTTGCCAGCTATCTGCGCTACTATTGTCACAACACCGACAACAAGGACGCCCTGTGAAACCTCTTAGCCCTACGGATCAGCTTTTTCTCTGGCTGGAAAAGCGGCAGCAGCCCATGCACGTGGGCGGTCTTCAGCTGTTCTCTTTTCCCGACGACGCACCGGATGATTACGTCGCACAGCTGGCCGACCGGCTCAGGCAGTACACGAAGGTGACTCCGCCGTTTAATCAGCGTCTGGATTACCGTTTCGGCCAGCCGGTCTGGGTGGAAGACGAGCACCTGGACCTGGAACACCACTTCCGCTTCGAGGCACTGCCGACACCCGGGCGGGTCAGGGAACTCTTGTCGTTTGTCTCGGCGGAACATTCCCACCTGATGGACCGGGAACGTCCGCTGTGGGAGTTTCATCTGATTGAAGGCCTGGGGGAACGGCAGTTTGCGGTGTATATCAAGGTGCACCATGCCCTGGTGGATGGTGTATCCGCAATGCGGATGGTCACCCAGATGCTCTGCCAGGACACCGGCGAGCGGGACATGCCGCCGATCTGGGCCATGCCACCACGCCCGGAGCGTGAGAAGGATGATGGCGGCCCCTCGCTATGGCGAAGCATTGGCCACCTGCTGGGTGAATCCGGGAAGCAACTGGGTACCGTGCCCACCGTCGCCCGGGAACTGCTGCGAACCATCAATAACGCCCGCAAAGACCCCGCGTACTCCTCCATATTCCACGCGCCCCGCAGCATTCTTAACCAGAAGATCACCGGCTCCCGACGCTTCGCCGCACAGTCCTATGACCTCAGCCGGATAAAGGCAGTGTGTAAAATCTACGGAACCACGGTGAATGATGTGGTGATGGCCATGTGCGCCACCGCGCTGCGCAGCTACCTGATGAACCAGGACGCCCTGCCGGAAAAGCCGCTGATCGCCATGGTGCCGGTGTCCCTGCGCAAGGATGACAGCTCCGGCGGCAACCAGGTCGGCGTTATCCTCGCCTCACTGCACACCGATGTCACCAGCCCGGTGACACGACTGATGCAGATCCATGAGGACGTGAAAGCCGCCAAGGACCGCTACGCCGACATGTCTGCGGAAGAAATCATCAACTACACCGCCCTGACCCTGGCGCCGGCGGCGTTCAATCTGCTCACCGGCATGGCACCGAAATGGCAGACCTTGAACGTGGTGATTTCCAACGTTCCCGGCCCGCGAGAGACTTGCTACTGGAACGGCGCCACGATGGACGGCATGTACCCGGTCTCCATCGCCATGGATCGCCTGGCCCTGAACATGACCCTGACCAGCTACGGCGACCAGGTGGAATTCGGCCTTATCGGCTGCCGCCGCACGCTACCCAGCCTGCAGCGGATGCTCGACTATCTGGAAGAGGCCCTGGTCGAACTGGAAACCGCCGCCGGCCTTTAGGCAAAACCGATCAACCGAACCGGCGTTCTTCGTTCCGGATGGAAATCTGGTTGTTCAGGGTCCAGAAGTCATACAGCACGCCGATCAGGAACAGGCCGCCGGTAAACAGGTAGATGATGCCGGTAATCCACTTGCCCATGTACATCCGATGAATCCCGAACACCCCCAGGAAGGTCAGCAGGATCCAGCTTATGTTGTAGCTGACCTCACCTTCCCGGAACCGAAGATCCGCCTCCCGGTCCATGGCCGGGATCAGGAACAGGTCGATGATCCAGCCGATGAACAGCAGCCCCAGGGTAAAGAACCAGATGGTGCCGGTAACGGGTTTGCCGTAGTAAAACCGGTGTGAGCCCAGGAATCCGAAGATCCAGAGCAGGTAGCCGATCAGTTTGCTGTGGGTGTCTGGGCGTTCTGTCATATCCGTTCTCATCCTTCTGGATTCGTAGCCGATTTACACTATAGACCCAGCCTGCATGTGCTGGGGGCTGGCCGGGGGGAAGGAATATTTTCCCTCGGGAAAAACAACTCGCTTCGCTCAGACATCTTTTTCCTGTCGGGAAAATATTCCTTCCCCCCGTCCGTCGAACCATTGTGGCATAGGATTAGAAAAACAAATTAAGAACGAGCAATAACTCTTCTGACGGCATTCTCAGCTGTCAGCAGGGCGTGGGGTGGGGCATAAATTTTTCGGGGAAAAAGATGTCTGAGCGAAGCGAGTTGCTTTTTACCCGAAAAATTTATGCCCCACCCTGCGACCACGCTCCAAACCAAGAGGCCCAAAAAATCAGGGCCCAACCTCTGGGGCAGGATCCGGACCACCCTCGCGAAACTCGCTGGCCGACTTGCCGGTCCACTTCCGGAAGGCGCGGCTGAAGTTGGAAAGGTCGGCATAGCCCAGCTCGTAGGCAATCTCGCTGACCGATTGGTTGGTATACCGGAGCAGCTGGATCGCCCGGTCTTTCAGCACCGATTCGACAATTTCCCGATAGCTGGTATCCCGGTCCGCCAGCCGGCGTTTCAGGGTGCGCGACGAGACGCAGAAGCGTTCGGCCATGGCTTCCAGTGACGGCAACGGCCCGGGCATCATTCGGAGCATGTTGCGGATCGCCAGGACGATATCGCCCTGTTCCTTCAGCGCCTTCTGCAGCTCGAATTCGCATTGGTCCCGGGCCATTCGGGAGGCTTCCGCATCGGCCAGGCGCATACGCACATCGAGAAGCTCCCGGGGGAACACCATCATTTCGTCGGCCTGGCCGTACTCGAACCGAACCGGAAGCTGGTCGGCAAACCGCTGGTACCAGGGCGGCTCCGGAGCGCTCAGGCGAACGGTGACACCCGGCAGTTTGCCGTCTTCCAGGGCAAAGCCGTGTTTGGCGGCGTCCTCGCGGTCCAGGAGCTGTTCGGTCAGCAGAATCAGGGTGGCGCTGACGGTCTCGGCCAGAAACGGGTAGAGGCCGGGCACTTCGAATTCGGTGCAGAGTTTTACCAGTACCTGATCCCCCGCTTCGGACTGGCTCATACTGAGAAACGGCACCCGCAGATGCAGGTATCGGCGCACAGAATCCAGGGCATCGGCGAAGGTGGGGCTGGTGAGGGCCGCGAAGCCCAGGGTGCCGTGGATTGTCAGCCGCAACTCCCTGGCCAGCGTGAAGCTGAGACCGTCCTGGCCGGCCAGGTTCACGGCCCGTTTGGCCATGATGATGGCATCGGTGACAAACACCCGACTGTCGTTGGACTTGAGATCGTCCGGGCTGAACTCCAGGCCTTCATAGAGTAACCGGTCGTTATAGCCCAGCTGGCGCACTGTCTCGGCCAGAACCCGCAGGTAAGCGCCCGGCACCAGGAACAATCCCAGCATCTGCCGTTCTTTGTCCGGACCGCTTGCGCTCATTGGCATTCCTTATGATTGAGGTGGCTGAAGCACTTCAACTGACTCTATCAGATGCCTCCCGCCGGAACAGTGGGGCCCGGCACACCCGGATCGCCGTCAGCATGGCCAATCAATTTCCAGCCCGTGTCCCATCCTGATCGACCACCGTCCCCTTTGCGCATTCCTGCCAGACATTGACTGCCCCACACTGGAGCCATGACATCAGCCAGAGTGAGGAGTACGCAGATGCTGAGCACTAAAACCACAGAAAAGAAGACGGCTCCGGTTACCAGAGCCTCCAACACACCCGATAACGTCACCATCACAGCCCAGCGCATGGGCTTTGAGTTCGGTGAGCAGGTTCCCCGTTACTGGGTCGATAACAGCTACACCATCAGCCACATCATGAATGCGCTCTCGGTCCTGTTTCCGCAGGGCGAGCAGTTCTTCGTGGATTCGGTAAGAGCGTTCCGGGACCAGATCTCCGATCCCAAACTGAAAGAGGAGATACGCGGGTTCATCGGCCAGGAGGCCATGCACTCACTGGAGCACATCGCCATGAACCAGCACGTTCGTGACCAGGGCATGCCGGTGGAAGAGCTGGAAAAACACCTGGAAGTGGTTCTGGGGATCGCCAGGAAGCTGCCCAAGCGTCACCAGCTGGCCATCACCTGTGCCCTCGAGCACCTGACCGCCATGATGGCCGACATGTTGCTGGAGCGTGACGATGTGCGCCAGGACATGGATGAATCCATGCGTCCGCTGTGGGTCTGGCACGCGATTGAAGAAACCGAGCACAAGGCGGTTGCCTACGATGTGTTCCAGGCGGCTGGCGGCACTTATGCCGAAAGAGCCTTTTATCTCATGTTCAGCACCGCCGCACTGGGCGTGATGAGCACCTATTTTACCAGCCGGATGATGCTGAACGACCGCAAGAACTTCTCGTTGAAGGACACCGCCACCGGTCTCTGGCGCCTGTGGGGCATAAACGGCACCTTCTCAAGCCTGATTCCCACATGGCTGGAGTACTTCAAACCCGGCTTCCATCCCTGGGATCACGACAACAGCGATCTGATTGCCCGTTTCAAGGAAGAAATCCAGGCGCATATTGCACCGCAGTATCAGAAGGGTAATCGCCGGACTCTGCAGTAATCTTCGGAGTTACGCGGACAAGCAGGTGGGGAGGTCTTTGTTCCGGGAAAAACAACTCGCTGCGCTCAGACATCTTTTTCCCTGCACAAAGACCTCCCCACCCACTCATCCGCTTGATCTGGCAGAGATCAGCTGCCCGCTTTGGCCACTCCGGATCGAATGACCTCACCTTTCTTCCATAACCGCCATTCACCTGGCTGGTAAACATCCCACTTTTCATCTGTGGTCAGAGGTTCAGTAACGATCACGCTGACGATGTCGTTGGGCGTCGTTTCCGATTCGAAATCCACCGTTACATCGGCGTCTTTCAGACGGGCAGGACCAAACGGGGCTCTCCGGGTGATGCTGGCCATTTTGGTGGTGCAGTAAGTGAACAGCCAATCACCGTTACTCAGTAGGAGGTTGAAAACGCCCTGGCTGGCGTAGGCGACGGACAACCGGACCAGGCGGTCGATGATTTCATCGGTTCCGTTATTGCGATCGCAGTGCGTTCGAAGGTGGTTAAGAATATCGCAGAACAGCGCCTCGCTGTCGGTGGTTCCGACCGGCTCATAGAACCCTGGAGTCGAACCGAAGCCGGAGAGCTGGCCATTGTGGGCGAACACCCAGTAGCGACCCCAGAGTTCGCGCATGAAGGGATGGGTGTTGGCCAGGCAGGTGTCGCCGACGTTGGCCTGGCGAATGTGGCAGATGGCCACTTCGCTTTTTATTGGATGAGTCTGGACCACTGCGGCGATTCGGGAATTGGCGCTGGCATCGGCGTCGTGGAAGGCCCGTACGCCTTTGCCTTCGTAAAAGGCGACGCCCCAGCCGTCCTTGTGCGGGCCGGTCTGTCCACCCCGACGGGTCAGGCCGGTAAAGCTGAAACACAGGTCAGTGGGGGTGTTGGCGCTCATGGCCAGTAATTCGCACATGGGTTACGTCATTCTTGCCGGAGGATGTCTGCCACAAGAATAACGTAATCAACTCGCTTCGACAGTGAGAATCTCAAGCTGGCGGGGATTGTGGCCGGCGCCGACCACACAGTTACGCCCCGCTCGCTTGCCACTGTAGAGCCACCGATCGGCAACCCGGAACAGGCTTTCGGCCTCGCGACCATGGTCTGGCCACTGGGCTATCCCGAAGGAGGCAGTCACCCGGATGCGGGCTTCCCCGTAGGGCAGTTCAAGGTCAGATATCCGCTGGCGCAGCTCGTCCATCAGGACAAAGGCATCCGCCGGCTTCACATCTCTCAGAATCAGGCCGAACTCCTCGCCACCCAGGCGGCCGACAAAATCGGTGCTCCTCAGCCGTTCGGTCATGCATCGGCTGATGTTTTTCAGAACAAAGTCTCCGGCCTCATGGCCCAGAGTGTCGTTAACGACCTTGAAGTGGTCAATATCCATCACCACCAGCGCAAAACCGGCTCCACTGCGATCGCACTCGGCAATGGTGCGATTCAACGTACCCTGGAAGTTGCTGCGATTGGCGAGGCCGGTCAGTGCGTCAGTCTGGGCCATGTCCACCAGGCGCTGCTCGGACTCTTCGCGGCGCACCTCATACAGGTGAATGAAGGCCAGCATCAGTGCACCGCACAACACCATGTTGAGCAGATCGATCATCGCGTGGGGGCTGCCGACCTGGCCAAGGTGAATGTAATAGATAACGCCCCCGACGAGCATAAAGGGTGCGCTGAGAATCATGCCTTCTTTCTTGCCAAGCAACAGGTAGGCGAGAACCGGCATCATCAGCACCCAGACGAAAGCGGACACCGAGGCTTCCGGTAACAGCATGATCACCAGGAAGAACGCGAACAAAGGCACCAGATAGGCATAGACCCACTGCTGCAGATGAGGAGTGGATTTCAGGCGCCAGACGCCGAAAAAAAGCAAAGTGCTGGCAAACAGCTCAGCAACCGCCACCCATGGGTAGCCATTGAGAAACTGCAGGCAAGCAAAAATCACCAGAGCCGAGCCGGTGATCAGAAAAAGCAGCCGCATCAGTGAGCGGCGATGGCTGTCGCGCAGACCCGAGCGGCTCTGTTCCAGAGTGGCCCCCAGGTCAGAATGGTGAGGCGTATTCATGCTGACTCTTCCTTGGATCAGCTTCCGAGTATAGCCCCGAAAAACTGTTTGTAAAACGTACAGCGAGCCCAAGCTTCAGGCCCGCCGCACGCATCGAGTCTTCAGATATAGAGGTTCTTGCGGGAGAAACGCTCCACCAGCGGCTGGTAAGCAGAACCCAGCAGGCGGTTGATCGCATCAATACCCCAGGCGTCCGGGCCCACCAATATGCGGGACTCATTCTTGAGGATGCCTTTTACAATGATTTCTGCGGCTTTCTCGGGCGTGGTCATGGCGAGTTTATCGAAGCCTTTACGCTGGGCGACGGCGTTCTCGGACTTGCCCATGCGCGCTGCATTGACAATGTTGGTGCGGATACCACCAGGATGCACACAACTCACCGCCACCGGCTGGTTCTCCAGCTTCATTTCCTGGCGCAGGGCTTCGGTGAATCCTCGCACCGCAAACTTGGCGGCGTTGTAGGCGCTCTGCTTGGGCACTCCAATCAGGCCAAATACACTGGAAACGTTCACCACATGGCCATCGCCCGAGGCAATCAGATGGGGCAGGAAGGCCCGGGTACCGTGAGCAACCCCCCAGAAATCAATGTCCATGACCCATTTGAAGTCTTCGTCGGTCATCTCACGGACCGTGGCAGACAGGGCAACGCCCGCGTTGTTGATGACCAGATTGACCTGACCGAAATCTTTCACAACCTCCTCCGCATGGGCAAAGATGGCATCGCGATCAGACACGTCCAGCCGGTAGGTTTTTACATCAGCGCCGCTTAGCGCTGCAGCGGTTTCGGCCAGGCCTGACTCATTGACGTCGGACAGCGCCAGTCGGCAGCCCCGGTCCGCCAGCGATTTGGCGAGCGCGCGGCCGATACCCGAACCGGCACCGGTAACAACGGCAACTTTGTTCTTCAGATTCTTCATGGTCACAGACCTCTTAATTGTAGGCACATCAATTAAAGCAGATACTCTAACAATTGCCTGCTTGCGGGATATGGCTTTAGTGAACCAGGCCACATGGCATTCCGGCCACCCTCTGACGCGGCACCCGGTTTCCGGTACAATCCCTTGCCGTTGGCCGGTGCACGACACCGGCCCTCTACCTCCCCCGAATCTGTGGATTTTCTGTATGGAATGGAGTCTTACGCATTTCTGGCTGATCCTGGCGCTGGTGCTGGGCCTGGCTGAACTGGCCTCAGGTGTCCTGTTACTTCTGGCCCTGGGCATTGCGGCCGCGCTGACCGCCTTGCTGGCCTTTCTGGGAGCACCATTCGAATGGCAGCTGGCCGGTATGGGGCTGTTCTCGGGAATTCTGGTACCTGTCGCCATTCGCTGGATCCGTCCGCGCTTCTCACCCAAAGGTGTGGCATATGGCACAACCGGTACCGGCGTGGAGCAAGGCCGGCGTTATCAGACCCTGAAGCGGGATTTCGATGGAGCCACAGGCATCAAGGTCAATGGCGATTTCTATCGCCTGCGAGTGACTGACACCGGGGAAACCGACCTTCCGGAAGGAACCGACGTCATTTTCAAACAGTTTGACGGCACTACCGCCGTTGTTGAGACGATCACACACAAGGAACAGTAAACATGGAACAGTATCTTTCACCCGGACTGGTTATCAGTCTGATCGTAGTCGCCATTGGCATTTTCATCATTGCCAAGGGTCTGGTCATTGTCCGCCAGTCGGAGGTAATGGTGATTGAGCGCCTGGGGTCGTTCAACCGGATCCTCGAAAGCGGTGTGAACATCATTATTCCCTTCATCGAGCGCCCACGGCCGATCACCATGATCCGCTACGTGCGCATGGGTGAGGATTATCATCCGGTGATGAGCGATGAAACCCGCATCGACCGCCGGGAAACGGTCATGGACTTTCCGGGACAGCCCGTGGTAACCACCGACAACGTGACGGTGAAGATCAACGGCGCCCTCTACTACCAGATCATCGACCCGCGCCGGGCCGTGTACGAAGTGGCCAACATGAGCCAGGCGGTGGAAGTGCTGGCCAAGACCACCCTGCGCTCGGTGGTCGGCAAGATGGAACTGGACAAGCTGTTTGAATCCCGCAGCGAGGTGAATAACGCGATCCAGGCCGAGATGGAAGAGGCCGCTTCCAAGTGGGGTGTGAAACTCACCCGGGTGGAGGTTCAGGACATCAGCATGCCGGAAGAAGTGGAAGAAGCCATGCGATTGCAGATGGCTGCGGAGCGGAAACGCCGGGCCACGGTCACCGAAGCCGAGGGTGAAAAGTCAGCAGCCATCGCCATGGCCCAGGGCCAGCGGGAGTCCGCCATCCTCAACGCCCAGGGCGACAAGGAATCGGCCATTCTCCGGGCGCAGGGCGAGCAGGAGTCCATCCGTCTGGTACTCAGTGCCATGGGCGATTCCGAGGAAAACAAGCAGACCGTCATTGGTTACCTGCTGGGCCAGAGCTATATCAAGGTTCTGCCGAATATGGCGAAAGAAGGCGAGCGGGTGTTTGTGCCCTATGAATCCTCGGCCCTTCTGGGCTCCATGGGCATGTTCCGCGAACTGGCCGGTAGCCCGGAAGACACCGTTCGGCAGCATTTGCAGCGCGATGGCCTGCGTGGCGGGCTGGTCGGCTCGGCCGGTAACAGCTAAAGCCTGAGGGCCTCTCAACCCAGCAGATTATCCAGGGGTTGCTCGTAACTGGGGGCGAACACCTTCAGAAAATAAGCAACCTCTGGCAACCCGTCCTCGTCCAACCGCTTGCGGATCTGTCGGGCGGCGGGCTCGAATTCCTTGTTGCCGGCGCGGATCTCCGCCTGGCACTTCAGCCACGCCGACAACCTGTCGGCGGCCTTGATCAGTTCCTTGTCTTCTGCCGGTAGCTGCGATTCCCGAACGTAGGGTGAAAAATCCTCCCGCAAATCCTCCGGCAGCAGTGCCAGCAATTCGGCCTCCGCCTTGTGTTCAATATCTCCGAAGGCCTCTCGCATCACCTTTGAATGGTATTTCACCGGTGTCGGCATATCGCCGGTGATCACCTCTGTTGCGTCATGATAAAGAGCTGCTGCGGCAATACGATCGGCGTTCACCCGGCCGCCAAAATGCCGGTTACGGATGATGGCAAGCGCATGGGCGAGGGTCGCCACCTCCCAGGAGTGGGTGGCCACGTTTTCCTCAATGGCATTACGCATCAGCCCCCAGCGCTTGATCCAGCGCAGGCGGGAGACATAAGCAAAAAAATGGCTGACACCGTTACCCATCACTTACAGATCCGTTTTGCATAAGTTAATAATCTTTTGCTTCAGGTGCACAAAATCCCCGTGCTATTCTGAATGCGTATTCAATTGTTACACACCCGGGGAGCATCGTGCTCACAAAAGCACCGATTTGGAAACTACTGGCCATGTTTTCTGCCGCAATTATGCTGGCGGCGGCGCCGGTTTTTGCCGATGAAACCGAAATCACCGTGGGCGTTTACCACTTCCCCCCGATTGCCAGTGTTGACGCCAACGGGAAACCCAGCGGGCTGCTCGGAGACCTGCTGCAAGAACTTGAGCAGGCCAACCCAGCGGTATCTTTCCGGGTCTTTCATACCTCGCCCAAGCGTCGCTACCTGGATTTCGAGGCCGGCCTGTACGACGTTATCTTCTTTGAGAGCCCCGGCTGGGGCTGGACCAAGAGAAACGTCGACATCTCCCGACCGATCCTGGCAGATGAAGAGCTGTATGTCGCTCTCAAAAAACCAGGCCGAGACGATTCGTTCTTTGACGATCTGGAACAGCGGTCGATTGTCGCCATTTCAGGCTATCACTATGGTTTTACCGGTTACGAAACCGACAACTCCGTGCTGGAGCAAAAATTCAACATCGAATTCTCCGACAGCCACAGCCGCAACATCAACCTGATCAAGGCGGACCGGCCGTCCGTTGCCGAAGTCGCCATTGTCAGCCATTCCTACCTCCAGCGGCACCTGGCACGACACCCGGAAGACTGGGACAAATTGCTGGTTTCACGGGAGCCGGACCAGCGCTACCAGCTCAGCATCATCGCCCGCAAAGGCGGCGCTGCGAGCGCCGACGAGATGCTGCGGCTTCTGGCGCCACTGGTCGATAACGGTCGCTACCGGCAAATCGTGGAAAACTGGGGCCTCCAGTTGCCAGCCGGTTTTCTGACCAGTTTCGAGACCCCCTGAGTTCAACGAACGTCCAGGTTGAAGGCGACGATAACGTTTCCTTCGCTGCCCACGTCCGCATTACGTGCCGGATCCAGCAGGAACAACTGATCAGCCGGCACACCGTGGGTCTGCTGGAGAACATTACGCAGGGTCACGCCTCTCGAGGACGCCAGATTGCTCAACGCTTCCGGAGCGAGTGAACGCTCACCGGCAAGATACGCCTCCCGGGCAGCTTGCCATTCCTCCTCGGACACATCCCGCTGGCCACCCGCTGTCAGGTCTTCCCGAAGCAGGGCAAGGCCATCCGCCTGAGGCTGAACATTACCCCGAATATTCAGCAGCAGGTCCGGGCGCTCCAGCATCGCGTCTGCCAGCGCCGCCAGCTTTTCAGCCTCGCCTTCGGCCAGTTGGATACTGCCAGGGATAAACCTCACCTTCCCGAGCTCCTCCCCGCTCAGGCCGGCGAGCTCGGCAATCGAGCCGAGCATACTGAACGGTGAGGCCGCTGCCTTGGCCAGAAGGTTCACGAACGCCCGCATCACAACTTTTCCGACGCTGAAGTCCGGGTCAGACAGGTCGCCGCTGATGGGCAAGTCGACTTCAATCACTCCCTTACTGTCCCGAAGCAGCGCGAGGCCGAGTTTTACCGGCGCATTAACGGCCTGATCACTGGCGATGGCCGAACCCAGCTCGAGACGATCCATCACCACCAGATTGGACGCATCGATCCTGGATCCGGCAATTTCATAATCAAGATTCAGGTTCAGCTTGCCACTGTCCACGCCATAACCCAGGTAACGACCAAAGTAAGGCGAAAGCGCAGGCAGGGACAATTCCTGCATATTCAGTTTCAGATCGCTGACATCCTCGGTACCAAGGGTGCCAATGGTGCCTTCAAAGTCCAGGTCCGCCACGCCGCCGACCCGGCCCCGGATAGAGACCTTGCCCTGTTGTGGGGAAATGTTGCTGAGGCCTGTCACGCTGCCGTTCAGCTCATCAAACGAGGTGGTAAACGCCGGCGCCAACGTGCGGTCGGTATACGCCAGCTCGCCATTTTCCAGCATCAGCTGGCCAATACGGAAAATGAACCCCGGCTCGGAATCCTCCCCCTGCTGAGCATCTGCGGTCGCCTCCTGCTGACCACTGGCCGCTGACGCTTTGGCGATCCGCTCGACGTTGTGGATATTGTCGGTATTGCGGACAACGTTGATGACCGGCTGGGCCAGGGTCACCGTTCCTATTTCCAGGCGTGCCGGATACACGTTGTATTCAATAGGTGCCAGGCGCAGGGTTTGCCAGGAAACCAGCGAACCGGAACTGTCGGGCAGCTTCAGATCCAGACCGGCCACTTCCGCGGTGCCGCTGAAGGTGCCCGTGAGAGGCTCCTGCTGCCCATCCAGATCAAGGTTGCCGTCAACGCCCAGCGTGCCGCTGGTAATGGCGAGGTTGGCGCCTTCCTGAACGTAGGGCTCAAAGGCGGCCAGAGCGATGCCGTTTCCGGAGATGGCGGCTTCCAGGGTAAACGGTGCAGGTGTCAGCTGGCCGTTCAGTGACAGTTGGCCGCCACTGGCCAGGCTTCCGGTTATTTCGTAAGAGACCGGTTCTTCAAGTTGATGGCTCAGTGGCCCGATGGATGCGGAAAGCTGCTCTACGGCAATTTCAGTCGCTGTCGCCGGTTGACTGTCCTGCCAGAGAATACGCCCACCGGAGAGCGCGACGCCCGCCACTGACCAGCGGAATGGCTGTCCGCCGGTGGACGCTTCGCCGCCGCCCTCCGTCTCACCGTTGTTGGTGGCCAGCGGCGCCAACCAGTCAATCTCTCCGTTTGCGCTCCTGGCCACGGCCACATCGAGCTTGTCCAGAGAAACCTGGCCGATACGGATTTCGCGGCCATTCAAGTCGAACCCGACAGCATCCACAGAAAGCTCAGCGTTGGTCAATCTCGCCTGCTCACTCTGTTCATCCAGCGCGACGGCCAGATTCTCGAGTTGCAGCTGACCGTTGGTCGTCTCCAGGAAAAAGCCGTCGCCGGCCTGGATTTCATAGTCGGAGCTCAGGGTGACGCTGCCACCACGCAGATCATAGGGAAAGAAAGGAGCCAGGAAATGAGCCAGGGTTTCATAGCCCACCGATGACACCTTGAGCGTGCCGTTCGAGTAGAACGGGGCTACGCTCAGATCACCCTGCCACTCAATGGTCTGACTGCCCAGCGCCGCCAGCAGGGAGTAATCGCTGTCCTGCCCCTCGCGACGCCAGGTGGCCAGATCACTCAGGGTAAGATCCATCGGGGTAATCCGGAACTCGGCCATGTCGGCCTGGGTAAAATCCCGGAACAACATTTCGCCGCCGTTGAGTTCAATTTTCCCGAAGTACAGCCGTGGTGGCGCCGCCGCGTCATCCGATTGCGACGCTTCAGGCGCTGGCTCTGCAGGTCCCGGGTTGGCCGCCTGCCAGTCTCTCGCAAAATTGACGCTGTAGTCCTCCAGCAGATCCACCCGAACATAGGGCTCATCCAGCTGGATGGCTTCAAACCCGGCAATACCCCGAACCAGCTGGAAAAAGTTCATGTCCAACATGAGCCGGTCAAAGGCAACCACCTGCTCACCCTGGGGATCTTTTGCCGACAGACCCAGCGCCTCGACTCGAAGGGTGAACGGGTTGGTTCGGATATCAGTGATTTCTGCCTGCCAGCCCATACGCTGGTCCAGCTGCTCGGGTACCAGACGCTCCAGCCACCAGGGAAGTAGCAGGAAACCGGCCAGGGCATAGAGGATGAAAAGCACCAGGAATCCGATCAACAGATTCCTGGGCATATGACTGCGTTTACGGCTCTGGGCCACGGACATCTCCTTCTAAACGGCGGATTCCCGGGGCAATATTGCCCACCTGCCTGTTCACAAGGATAGTCGGCCCAGAGGCGGTTTGTCAGCTGTGACGGTTATGACCCGGCATCACCAACTCCGGGTCGGCGGCCATGTTCGCAAATTCGCCGATCTCATTGAGATCTCTGGGTACCATGGCAGCTCGCACCAGCTTACGAGTCGAATTGCCGGTTTTCGGATAGGCCGCCTGACCGGCGCGCCAGGTTACCGGCATCGCAGGCGTGCCGATACGCTGATCAATCTGCCGCAACCGCTTGTACATGAAGGCATGCTGGCTATCTTCATGATCTGGCACCAGGGCAAAGAAGGCGCTGGCCGAGTATCGGGCGAGAAACACCTGGTCCGACATCTGATCACGCAATGCCTCGCTGATTTCCCTGACGACCGCGTTCAACGACTCATCACCCATTCCGGTGGACAGTTCACGGAAGTTGGCGATGTCGAGGTAAATCAAGGCAAACGGGTTGCCGCGGTCGTTGTCCCGGGCAAGGATATCCAGCAGGCGTTGTTCCAGCGCTGACCGGTTGGGCAGGCCGGTAACGGCATCGGTAAAGGCAAGCTCTGCCACCCGTTTATCCTCTTCCGCCTTGAATTCCTCAAGTGCCCGCTGATGTTTTACATCCAGGACGGTCACCACCAGGGCCACGGCCAGCATCGCAATGCAGAAGACGGCCAGGGGTATTCCCATCCAGTTCCCCCGCAGGCCGTTGTCAGCTGCAGGTACGGCGCCCTCCGGAAAGGTCATCGCCATCATGCCCGTGTAATGCATTCCACAGATTGCAGCGGCCATCGCCAGGGCCGCCACAAACTGGACCGCCAGGGTGCCGGATCCGTCCATGCCCTGCAGTTTCCGGCAGAGGGCAAGTGCGGCTCCCGAAGCCACAACGGCAATCGCGATCGAAATCAGCAAAAATACGGTGTTAAACGTCGGCGGCGCCGACATCCGCATGGCGTACATGCCCAGGTAGTGCATCACTACGATACCGCTGGCCATGGACAGGGTCGCACTGACGAACAGAGGGACTCCCAATTGTTTGCGCCCGATGATGTGCAGAGCCACACCGGAAGCGAGCACGGCTGCGAACCAGGAAACCAAGGTCATGATCACATCAAACGACATGGGAACACCCATCGGCATAGCCCGCATTCCAACGAAATGCATCGTCCAGACTCCGGTGCCCATCAGCAGGGCGCCGGCCAGTAGCCATTTCCGACGTTCGCCAGACTCCGCATTAACGAGTCTGGCGCCAAAAAACAGAGCCGCATAAGCTGCCAATACAGCAACCAGAAAGGAGGCGACAACCAGGGGCAAATCATATTCGGACATCATTTGTGCAAACCTTTGTTTTGTGTGTGCGCGCGGGCCAGCCAGGCAGTTTGCCCAAACCAGACCCGCATCAGCGTCGAAGGAGATACGGGCCAGCTGTGATACAGGTCTCACTTTATTGTTGGGTTTATGTAACCGTTTCAGACATAAGCAGCGCTGACAGTGAACCCTGAACCCGATATGCTTCTGGCTCGTATTTCTCCCGGGTCGTTTTACGCGCAGGCAAGAGGACAGGTTATGGACATCGGCGATATGCGTCGTGATTTCGAGAGCGAGGGGCTGGATCGCGATGCACTGGACAACAATCCGGTGCAGCAGTTCCAGAACTGGTTTGAGGATGCCCGGGAAGCAGGCATTCTGGAACCCAACGCCATGTCGCTGGCGACCACGGGGCAGGACGGCATGCCAGATCTCCGCACGGTATTGCTGAAGTACTTCGACGACCATGGCTTTGTGTTCTACACCAACTACGGCAGTCGCAAAGCGAAGGAGATGGAGGAAAATCCGCAGGCGGCGCTCTTGTTCCCCTGGATCGGACTGAACCGACAAGTGAGGATCCAGGGTGCCGTTGAGAAAGTCAGCAAGGCCGAATCCCTGCGCTACTTCGCATCGCGCCCCAGAGGCAGCCAGATCGGCGCCTGGGTTTCCGAACAGAGCAAGGCCATTACGTCCAGGGGCCTGCTCGAACAGAAGGTTGCCGAAATCAAGCGGAAATTCAGCGAGGGCGAAGTGCCTCTTCCCAGCTTCTGGGGCGGCTATCGCATCGTGCCGGAGCGTATCGAATTCTGGCAGGGCAGGCCCAGCCGGCTTCACGACCGTTTTGAATATGTGAGGAAAGGCGATGGCTGGCTCATCCAGCGACTTCAACCCTGAATCCCGGCCGTCGGTCTGGCTGTGTCACCAGACCGACGGGCCTGAAATTGCGCACCCGCATTGGCTGACTGACTACGAA
This sequence comes from Marinobacter sp. CP1, assembly GCF_001266795.1. Taxonomy (NCBI): domain Bacteria; kingdom Pseudomonadati; phylum Pseudomonadota; class Gammaproteobacteria; order Pseudomonadales; family Marinobacteraceae; genus Marinobacter; species Marinobacter sp. CP1. The sequence goes on along the minus strand of NZ_CP011929.1, from coordinate 2,171,803 downwards.
CGCCAGACAGCGAGCAAGTTCAGCGGTCCCCGGGAACGAGAATACCTTTCCAGCCGCTGGCTGATTCGTCAGGCCATCGGCAAGTCAGCGCAGGTGGCACCGGACCTCTGCTGCCCGGTATCCGGGCGCCCCAACGCGTCGGGCACGCCCGAGGGCTGGCGACTGTCCCTCAGCCACAGCCAGGGCCTGTCTGCCTGCGCCACTCTATCAGGCTCGCCCATTGGACTGGATCTTGAACCCTGCCAGCGCCATGCTCAATGGCAGAAAGTGGTAAAACGCTGGTTCTCCCCCGTCGAGCAGGAGTGGCTGTTCCGGGAAGACGACTCCAACACCTTCCTCAAGGTCTGGACCCTGAAGGAAGCATGGCTGAAAGCCACGGGCAGGGGCATTGCCGGCAACCTGCAAACGCTCGAGGTGCGGAAGAATTTCGAGATCTACGGCGACCAGCCCGAGCAGGACTGGCAGGCGGCCTGTTGCTACATCGAAGGCTATCTGTTGACCGTGGTGTACCGTGGAAGCCGGCCCCTATGGCCAGAAATCACCCTACTTGAGCCGCCGCCACGGGACTTCGCCCTGGTGGATGCCGAGCCGATGGAGGCCTACTGGGAGCCACTGTTCCAACGCACGATTCGTCGAAAAAGCACGTAACCCGAACCAGACACAAATGACACAGGCTATTGTATGGAGAACGCTGAACGCTGCCCCTGGTGCGGGGATGACCCGCTTTACGTGCACTATCACGACACCGTCTGGGGCCGCCCGGAGTACGACGATCTCGCCCTTTTCGAAAAACTCTGCCTGGACGGCCAACAGGCCGGCCTGAGCTGGATCACCATCTTGCGAAAACAGCACAATTACCGAGCCGCTTACGATGACTTCAATCCGGAAAAGATCGTCCGTTACGATGAAGCGAAGGTCGAGGAACTGCTGTCAGACCCGGGCATCATCCGCAACCGGCTAAAGGTCAGGTCGATCATCAAGAATGCCCGGGGTTATCTGGATCTGCGGGAACAAGGTATCGGTTTCAGTGATTTCCTCTGGTCTTTTGTTGGCGATAAACCGATCCAGAACCATTGGCGCGCCTTCTCCGAAGTACCGACCACAACCGCAGAATCCGAGGCCATGTCGAAAGCTCTGAAGCGATCCGGTTTCACCTTTGTCGGCCCAACCATTGTGTACGCCTTCATGCAGGCGACCGGCATGGTGAACGATCATCTGGTTCAGTGCCCACAACACCGGGAATGCTATTTACTAAGCCAATGATCTCAATAGGCTGAGGGGTCGTAAGTTCTGGAGTGTTTGAAACCGCGGAGCTTTACTGTGCGAATCACTCTTGACCAACTCAGAAGCCTGCAGAGTCCGGTTATCGACCTGCTTGAGATCCTCTCGCTTGAGGGCCAGCACTACATGGCCCGCCTGAGTATGGACAACCAGACCCTGCTCCTCTCGGAAAAGAACGGAACCACCAGCCTTTTCCGGGGTGCCTGGCAGATCCAGGACACCCTGGCCTCGTTCGACATTCGGGAGACCCAGGTGGTCCACCCATCGGCTTACCACGAAATGGTGGGAATGGAACCGACCGACGTTGAGCCGATGCGAATCCGGGTGCAGAGGCAGAAAACGTGATTGCTGTAGCGAGACTTGCCATCCTTGTTGGCATCGCCGGATTGATCCCGTTTATCGGCCTCCTGGCGGGGCTGTTTTTCATGCCGCAATACAGTGTGGCGCTTCTCGGCTACTTCTATCTGTACAGCGCAGGCATTCTGGCGTTTATGGCTGGCGTTTATTGGCCCATTGCCATGCAGCTGGACAACTGCTGCTACCCGTTGTCCCCACTGATGACCATGTTACTCAGCCAAGTCTTCTTTGTGGCCGCAGGGATAGGGCTACTTCTGCCTGTCAGTGGCCAGATTGTGTTGTATACCAGTGCCTATCTCGCCCTCTATCTGGTGGACGCCCGCTGGATGAAGGTCTATTGGCCAGCCTGGTATCTTCGTCTGAGACTGGTCCTCACCTCGGTGGTACTGGTCTGTCAGCTTACAGCGGCAGCCTGGTTTCTCCTGCTGCACACTGCTCACTGAATTCTGAAGGGGAATGCCGGAGCCTGACTGATGTCAGGCTCCAAACGCATCTTCGGGGGATTCGTAACGACTCTGCAGCTTCTTCAGGGCAGTTTTCTCGATCTGGCGCACCCGCTCTCTGCTGATGCCAAGATCGTCGGAAATCACCTGCAGCGTTTCCGGTTCCGGCAGTCCCAGACCGTAACGACGCGACAGAATGTCTTTCTCACGATCATTCAGCTCGCTGAGCATCGACTTCAGGGTGCGCTGCCGGTCCCTGTCCGACATCGGATGATCCGGCGCCATCTGGTCGCCGGCGTCCAGGCTGTCTCCCAAGGTGACGGACCCGTCCTCAACAAGGGGAACATCGGTTGATATCTCCCGGGTCGCCAGCGCCCTTAACTCGCCGATCCTCGACGGGCTTGCCTCCATTTCGCGGGCAAGCTCCGATTGGGAAGGCGTCCGCCCAAGGCTCTGATGCATTCGCAGTGACACCTTGTGCAGCTGGCGAATTTCATCCACCACGTTTTCCGGTGTGTGCACCAGCCGGGTCCCACGCTGCAGGCAGCGTTTGACTTCCTCGCTTATCCACCAGTAGGCATAGGTCGAGAATCGGAAGCCCTTGGTGGGATCAAAACGCTCTACCGCCTTGACCAGACCGACGTTGGCGTCCTGGATGAGGTCAGACATAGGGATACCGTGCTGCCCGTAACGGCGGGCAATATGCACCGCCAGACGCAGATTGCTCTGTATCAGCTTGCGACGACAAGCCGTCGCCAGATGAAAGGCCCGGCGACATCGAGATGAAAACGCACAGGCGTCGCCGAGGCTACCAATCACTTCCCGGAACGTCTGCGGAGTCTCCTCCGGCAGGGCCAGTTCGGTACTGATGATTCGGTAGCACAGTGTCAGTTTGCGGGAGAGGCGGCGTTCGGCCTCATCTGTCAGCAGTTCATACCGGGACGCATCCCTGAAGTACAGCCCGACCAGGGAATCCCTTTCACCATCGTTGGGCGTTGTCGGAGACGGTCCCAGCCTTTCGGTCGTTCGCATGGCTTAGGTACCGGTCAGAATTTACACCAAAGAATACGACGTGCTGTAGCTGATGGATTTACCGGGGCAGGGTCAGTAAAAACCCACAGGCGACACGGACGGTCGGCTGTGGGTATTGTGCGGGGAGGTTACAGAAACTCAGGCTGCGACGATCGCATACTCATGGTTGTGAGGCTCGATCAGAACGCCATGCAGAGCAACGATGGCTTTCTCATAGTCGTCCTCATCCACCACAAACTGGATGTCCACCTGACGCATGCACTGGTGCAGCGCAAGAATACTGATTTCCTCATCGGCCAGCGCCTTCACGGAACGGGCCAGAATACCCGGAACCTTCATATCGCTGCCGATGGCCGAAACAACCGCCACCTTCCGGGTGTTGATTTCGGCATTGGGGAACTCTTCCTTCAGCGCCTTGACCACCCGCTTGACGTGTTTCAGCGTGCTGCCCACATAGTGGGTAATGGTGTTGGCGTTGGTGTCCTTGGACATGAAACGAACCTTGAAACGGCTCAATACATCCAGAATACGGCGATCGGAGCCCGGCTCGCCCTGCATGTCCTGATCGAACACTTCCACGGCAAAAACGCCTTTGGCACCCGCGATGATCTCCACCTGAGGCTTCTCACTGACGTAGTCGCCAGTGATCAGCGTACCGGTGTGCTCCGGCTCAAAGGTGTTCATCACACGCAGCGGAATCTCGTTCTGGCGCATGCCTTTACCGGCACGGGGATGAATCGCTTCCATGCCCAGATTGGCCAGCTGGTCGGCCACGTCGTAATTGGTGCGACCGAGGGGCACCACCTTGTCTGCGCCAACAATGTTGGGGTCGGCAGAGCTCAGGTGGTATTCCTTGTGGATAATCGCTTCTCGGGCCTCGGTGATTACCGCTACCCGGCTGAAGGTCATCTCGCTGTAACCCCGGTCGAAGGTACGCATCAGACCTTCCTTGCACTGGGCATAACCGGTCACGATCGGCAGCTCACGGGTGAGGTCCACCGCATCGAAGGCCTGCTTGAGCTTTTCGTCCAGCGGCAGCAACTCGTTATCGCGCCAGCCGGTCAAATCCACAAAGCGGGCATTGATGCCTTCCTGCTGGAGCTTCAGGGCGGTATTGAAGGCACTGTGGGCCTCACCAATACCGGCCAGCATTTCACGCACCGTCAGCAGATGTTCTTCCAGCTGAAACTGGCCATAGGAGCACAGGCGCTGCAGGTCGATCAGGCAGCCCCGAACACCTTCAATCCGGTCGGTGATAAACTGGTCCGCCTGCTGCTTTAGCATCGGGTCTTCGAACAGCTCGCCGTTGATATCAGTCAGGAACTTGACCAGTTTGGTGAGGTCGTCGCCCCAGGCCCAGTCAGACTCTGCATCCGCAAACAGGGCATAAACGCCTGGCTCACCGGTCTTCTTGTGTTCCAGCAGTTCGTTGGTCACGCCACCATAGGCAGAGACCACAAAAATGCGCTGGTACAGGTTATCCTTCTTGCGATTACCGATAATGATGTTGTCACGGACGGCCTCGTAATTACTCATCGAGGTGCCGCCGATTTTCTCAACGGTATGTAGTTGGCTGGTCATAATCTTGCCTTTGCTATCCTGCAGCATGAATGTCCGGAGGTGCAGGCGTCTTACGACGCCTCGCTAAGCCCTTCCTGCATGATTTCGTCCACACTTTTTGCCAGCAGAGCAGCCCCTTTCTTGAGGTCTTCCTCGCTGGTTGTAAGCGGCATCAGGCACTTGATGACTTCATCATTCGGACCACTGGTCTCGATGATCAGGCCGTGCTCGAAGGCACGTTTGGTAATCGGGCCTGTGATGTCTGCGTGCTTTGCTTCAATACCACGCATCAAACCGCGCCCCTTCATTTTGAACTGACCGGGGTACTTGTCGCAAATCGACTGAAGGGCATCGCCCAGCACCTTGGTCTTGGCCTTCACCTCATTGGCAAAGGCATCGTCTTTCCAGTAGTTCTCGACAGCAGCGCGGGCAGTGATAAACGCCATGTTGTTGCCGCGGAAGGTACCGTTGTGCTCGCCCGGATCCCACACGTCCAGCTCCGGCTTGAACAGTACCAGGGCCATCGGCAGGCCATAGCCACTGAGGGACTTGGAAACCGTTACGATGTCCGGCTTGATACCGGCAAATTCAAAGCTGAAGAACTCGCCGGTGCGGCCATTGCCCGCCTGGATATCATCCAGGATCAGCAGAATATCGTGCTTCTTGCACAGCTCCGACAGGCCTTTCAGCCATTCCGCGCGACAGGCGTTCAGACCGCCTTCGCCCTGAACCGCTTCGACGATTACCGCCGCTGGCAGTTCAAAACCGGAGGAGCCGTCGCTCAGCAGTTTATCCATGATCGCCAGGGTATCGACATCGTCGCCCAGGTAGCCGTCATAGAACATGAAGTCGACATTGCCCAGGGGCGTGCCAACACCGCCGCGGTGATGCTTGTTACCCGTAGTGGCAACCGCGCCCATGGTCACGCCGTGGAAACCGTTGGTAAAGGAAATAATGCCGCTGCGGCCTTTCACCTTACGGGCCAGCTTCAGGGCCGCTTCCACACAGTTGGTGCCGGTGGGACCGGTGAACTGCATTTTGTAATCCAGACCACGGGGATCCAGAATGTGCTTCTTGTAGGATTCCATGAAGTCGTGCTTGGCCGTGGTAAACATATCCAGGCCCTGGCTCACGCCGTCTGCCTCGATGTACTCAAGCAAAGCCTTCTTCAGGGTATCGTTGTTGTGGCCGTAGTTCAGGGACCCGGCGCCGGCGAGAAAATCCAGGTATTCCTTGCCATCTTCGGTGTACAGATGCGCGTTCTTGGCGCGGTTGAAGATAACCGGAAACGCACGGCTGTATACACGTACTTCGGATTCAGTCGACTTGAAAATTTCCATCGTCTTGCCTCTTAGCATGTCAGGTTCGAGGTAGATGCGCGGCGGCTTATCAAAAACTGCTGATGGGGTAGCGATAGGCCTACCGTGCGTTGATTAAAGCCCTGTGACAGACCTACCTCAGTGGTCCGCCGGCTAATTCAAATCACAGCTTTACAGTCGTTCACAGCCCCGCAATCTTGTTGCAGGGCTGATCCAGGACCGCGGCCCTCAGGCTGGCTTCGTGAAAGGCCCTATGCGCAGCAAGAATTCGGAATCGTGCTTGCCGCCAAAGTGGGTCTCTTTCTCGAAATGCTCGTGGTAGGTGAGCTCGGCTCCCATATCACGGGCGAACGAACGGAACAGCGCCCATGAAGCCTCGTTGTCCTCGGTGATGGTTGTCTCCATATGGGTGACGTTCTTGCACGCATCACGGCCAACGATTTCTTTCAGCATCCGCTTGGCCAGGCCCTGTCCACGACCTTTCTCATGCACGGCCACTTGCCAGACAAACACGGTTTCGGGCTGTTGGGGAGGGATGTATCCGGAGATAAAGCCGACCAGATCGCCGTCCTTCTCCGCGGCCACGCCGGTTTCGGCAAAGTGGCTGCACTGCAACAGGTTGCAGTAAATCGAGTTGGGGTCCAGCGGCGGGCACTCTGCCACCAGCTGGTGGAGCCTGAAGCCATCATCTTTCACCGGTGTGCGAAGCGTGATGGCGGTGGTATTCGATCCTTCTGATGTCATAACGAGATCAATTCGTGGCAAAAAGTTAGTGTTGAATTATATAGACCACAAAATATATTTCAAGTACAGCTCAAACCCGCCTACGGCAAGGCTCCAGCTCACCTTTTCAGAATAGACCGGATTGAAGCATTCGCCAGTGACAAAATGGTTAAATTAATGAAGGAAAAATCACATCATCGGCACTCAGTGAGGTGCCTTTCAGAATTCGGTTCCGATAGGACACAGCGGCAGGCGAGCCGGCCGGCCATAACCGGTCAAACTCCGGCAGCCAGGCTTCAAGGGGGAAGGACACCGGCAGCAAAGAGACATGCAGCCCATGCCGCTCAATTCCGGCAACAGGCTCAATGACGGGGCTGGACAGACCAATTCGGGTGATCAGCCCACGCGGGTCTGATTGCAGATTCCCCATGCCTGCGGAGCCATTGTTCACCACCACCCGACTCTGCTCACCCACCAACCCCGACCAGAGCACCGGCAGGCACGTGTGGGTTGAGGCAATGACATCGGCCCCCGACGCCAGGAACCATTGCGAGAGCTTGCCATCGTTACCCTCGACAAAAGCTTCGTGAGCCAACCCCCATCCGGCCAGGGACTCCAGATCCCCGTGCACCACCAAAACCTTTAGGCCTCCAAAGATCAGGCATCGATACCGCGGCAGCAAGGACAAGCGACGCTGGATATCCGGATGTTCCCCGGCAATCCCCTGAAGCCGCTCCATGATAAGGTTCGACCGCTCCACTACGCCCTGATCGACAAAATCCGGGTAGGCGCAACCGCATCCGGCACCGGCACTGGGATTCGCCAGCTCGAAATCCACATTCCCGAGACTGACCGTGTGATCCAACACCCGGTTATTGATGGTTCGGAACAGGCGATCGCTGGCGTTGAACCAGTTGAAGTCACCATTGAACACCAGCTTCACCCGGTGCCCCTGACGCTCCTCCGCCAGCGCCATCTGCTCGATTTCATCGAGGGCCCAGGGATTCCCGTAAAGCCCTCCAATGATATACAGCACGTCCTCGGAAACCGTGCGGGGATCCTCGCAAAGCGATTCGGCAGAGTACCGGTACGCCAACGGACAGCTGCGGCCTTCGCTCATCGGCTCAGGCCTCCCCCGCCGCCAGTGACCGTCCGGCAAGACGACGAAGCACTAAAGGCGTAAAGAAGCCAGCCGTGCAGATCAGGAAGCCATAGGCGTTCACGCCCAGCAACATGGCGTATTTGCCATCGCCAATGGCCCAGCTTGCTGGAATCAGCCCAACCGCAAGCAAGACCCCGAGCCCCAGGCCGGTCCAGAAACTCAGATGGAAACTCCACGGCGACCACTTGGTGAAACCGTAGAACAGGAACACCGGCGCCAGCCCCATGACCATCGTCCCGGAGATGGTGGTGGCCTTGAGGATATCGGTGCCGGCGAACATCGGCAGGTTGCCCAGGAAGGCAAAGATCACCATCACGACCGCACCCACCCGCATGCTCGGCAGCTTGTCAGAGGCACGTTGCGCCAGCCTGGGCAGATCTACCGCCAGCGACTTGGCCAGCGACGTGAAAGTGGAATCCAGGGTGGACCCCGCCGACGTCATCATTACCACGCTCATGAAGAACAACGCTGCCAGGCCCAGAGACTGGCCCACGGCAGCAGGCGCATTGCCCATGGCCTCAATGCCGTTAAGCCGGGCGTGAACCCCCACCAGACTGAAGATAAACACCGCCACGAAGCCCAGTAGTCCGGCCACCACAAAGCTCTTGAGCATGGTCTTTTCCTTGTTCACAAAACCCCGGTCGGTCAGTACCGGATCGTGGAACGGATAACTGAACAGTTGCAGCAGAGCCACCAGCAACAGATCAAACCCGGCATTGAGCCGGAACTCACCATCGGTCAGCAGCACGCTGGTATCGTTGGCAGGAATGATCAAAAACAGCACCGCGCCCACAAAGAACACAAACACGAACGCCTGAATCACATCGGTGAAAATCGACGACCGCAGCCCACCCTTCAGGCTGTAGGCAAGCGTAAACACCGTAAACAACATCGCCGCCGCGTAATACTCCCATTCACCGGGCAACCCGAAGTAACCACCCACCACTGCCGTGTTACTCCAGACCTCGTTATACAGCCGAATCAGAATCGCCGCCGCAAACGCCAGACTGGCCAGCCGGCCAAACCGGGAGGTCAGAAAATCCTGCAGACTCCGCGCCCCGGTCTGGGTCCGGATCAGGTAAATCACATACCCCGCCACAGGAATCGAGAGCCAGTAACTGGCATAGGCCAGACCGCCCACCACACCATAAGCCGCACCCAGGTTCGCCGCATTGGTCACTGACTTGGCGAAGATCCAGCTGATAAAAATACTCGCCGTCAGCGACCACTGACCCACCGGATTACCCTGGTCATCGGCGCCCTTGTAGAAAGAGTTCGCGTTCTTGCTCCTGGGCGACAGCCAATACATCACCACGCCGTAGACCAGCAGGAATCCCCAGAACAGGGAGGCCTCTGTGAAGTTCATGTTTTCTTACCTTGTTCTTTGTCGTTTAGTCCGGGGTTTTTCCCGGGGTTTCTGGTTTGGGTGCCTTTCGGGACAGGCCGGTAGGGATTTCAAAAAAACGCCCGTGAACCCATCCATGGGGGGCTTGGTCGCGCCGTCCATGGCGCTCCACATTTTTTGAAATCCCTACCGGCCTGCCCCTTGTTTAACCTCGGTGTTGGCATCCCCGGCAACGGAAATAGGCTCCAACGAACTCTGACGGACTTTTCTTCTTTCTTTTCTTTCCCACTCAGCGACCGAATAGCAAAGCCGTACCCGCGGTCTGGGTGGTGAGGTTATTTTCCCGCCAGGAAAAAGATGTCTGAGCGAAGCGAGTTGTTTTTCCCAAGGGAAAATAACCTCACCTCCCAGGCCGCCAATGACCAACTATCAGTCCTTAGCGGCCCTACACCAGAATCAAGCCGGCGCCGAACAGCTGGCCCCAAAGCGGTAACAGGAAAAACACCGGTGATGCCGCAACATAATGCGCTCATCCATACTCTCGGCCAGCGTCCCCCCCAGGTCATACTGCGGGTCATCGTCCACCAGCGTGCAGGCATAAACCCGAACCTGATCGCCCTTCTTCACCAGCATCCGCGTATACGTGCACATGAAATGGGAGCGAGCCTCTTTGGTCGGATACTTCTCCATGCAGGTCTCGGTAATCTCCGGGCTGCCGTCTTCCGAGCCTGGCGTACCCAGATCCGGAAATGCGGTGAATGCCAGGTTCTCCGGGATGCCCCACTCCCGGAAGATGTCACGGAACGCGGCTTCGACATCTGCCGGAATTTCCTCCGGATCGGTCTGGCGGGCAATGGACACCTTGAAGCCCTGATCGACCAGCCAGCGGATGCCCTGCAAGGCCTCATCAAAGCTGCCGTCACCGCGGTCCTTGTCGTGACGGGCCCGGTCCGGGAAGTCCAGGCTGACCCGGAAATGAATCGGGTAGGGGTTGTCCAGCAAAGGCAGCACCTGATGCTGTCGCTTGTGCAGCGGCTCGGTGGCGTTGGTCAGCACGAAGCAGGGCCGGTGCTGGCTGGCGTAATCCAGGATATTGACGAAGTCGCGGATTACGAAGGGCTCACCACCGGTGAAGGAAAACTGCTCCACGCCCATGTCGATGGCTTCGTGGATAAACGGCTTCACGTCACTGAGCTTCATGCCCGGAATCCGGCCATCGCCGGGATGGGAACCTTCCAGGCAAAAAGGGCAGGCCAGGTTGCATGCAGTACCGGTGTGGATCCACAGCTCTTTCAATTTGTCCGCGTCGATGTAACCCCGTGGGTCACCGTTGCGGGTGTGGGTCCAGCTATCACGGGCCCGGGGCTCCAGGACTTCCACGGCCGGAATACGGGTACTGCGGGCCGGTCTGGTTTCAATCAGGGGCATAGATGCTCCTCGGTGTATTCGTGTTTTTCCCACGGCGCCAGCCATGGAGCTTCTCCAGCAGTTTCAGGATGCCTTCAGGCGCGTGGGCCCGTTTCCATTCACCGGCAGCGTACTTGGCTGACTCGTTCCAGGTCGGATACGGGTGGATGGTACCCAGGATCTTGTTCAGGCCCAGGCCATGCTTCATGGCCAGGGTGAACTCGGCCAGGATTTCCCCGGCGTGGCTGCCAACTACCACGGCGCCCAGAATCTTGTCCTTGCCCGGCGGGGTCAGCACCTTGATAAAGCCATGATCCTCACTCTCGGCAATGGCTCGGTCCAGGTCGTCCAGACCGTAGCGGGTGATCTCGTAGGCCACGCCCTGCGCCCTGGCTTCGGCTTCACTCAGCCCCACTCGTGCCACTTCTGGCGAGGTAAAGGTCACCCAGGGCATTACCCGGTAATCCACCTTGAAGCGCTTGAACTGACCAAACAGGCCGTTCACGGCCGCATACCAGGCCTGGTGCGCCGCCGCATGGGTGAACTGATAAGGGCCGGCCACATCGCCGCAGGCAAACACATTGGGATAGCGCAGGCTCATATCTTCTTCCACCGGCACGGTTCCGTTCGGCAGAGTGTCCACGCCAATCCGCTCCAGATTCAGGCCTGCGGTGTTGGCCCTGCGGCCAACCGCCACGACAACCTCATCAAAGGGAATGCGAACCCGCTCACCCTCGTGCTCGCAGTAGGCAACCTTCTCGCCTTCCTCTATACGGAACTCTGCTGCGGAATGTTTCAACCGGACATCTACACCGTCCGCCTGGAACTGCTTCAGAACCAGTTCGGAGACATCCGCATCCTCCTTGGCCAGCAGGCGATCGCCCATCTCCACCTGGGTCACCTTGCTGCCTAGTCGGGCAAAGGCATGGGCCAGCTCCGAACCGATCGGGCCACCGCCCAACACCAGCAAGCGCTCGGGCTGCTCCTGCAGTTCCCACAGGTTATCCGAGGTTAGCGGCTCCATGTCCTTCAGGCCGGGAATTGGTGGTACAGCCGGCTTGCCGCCGGTGGCAACAACGATACTGCGGGCGGTCAGGCGTTCGGTGCGGCCATCATTGTGCCGGACCTCCAGTTCCCAGGGCGAGACGAAGCTGGCTTCGCCGGCAATGCAGTCCACACCCAGCTTGCGGTATCGCTCCGGCGAATCGTGGGGCTCCACTTTCGCGATGACATCCTTGACCCGGTTCATGATGTTCTTGAACGAGCCTTTAACGGGCACCGATTCCAGCCCGTACCGGTTGGCATGGCGCAGGGTGTCCGCCGCCTTGGCGCTGCGGATAAGCGCTTTGGAGGGCACGCAGCCGGTATTCAGGCAGTCGCCACCCATCTTGTGCTTCTCTATAAGAGCCACCTTGGCTTTCACGGCTGCGGCAATGTAGGCCGAGACCAGACCGGCAGAGCCACCGCCTATGACCAGCAGGTTGTAATCGAAATGTTCGGGCTTCTGCCAGCCGGCGTACACTTTGCGGCGGCGGATAAAGCCCACCACAAATTTGGCAATCAGCGGGAACAGACCCAGTAGCGCGAAGGAGAGCAGCAGATCCGCCGAGACAATGTCCCCGGTGGACTGGATCTGGCCCAACTGGGTGCCGGCGTTCACGTAAACAAATGTGCCAGGCAACATGGCGATCCAGCTTACCAGCGCATAGGTGCGCAGCTTCATGGCCGTCAGGCCCATGGCCAGGTTGATCAGGAAGAAGGGAAACACCGGCACAAGCCGCAGGGTTGCAAGGTAGAAGGCGCCGTCTTTTTCAATGCCGCGATCCATCTTCGCCACGGTTTCGCCATACCGTTTTCGAAGCGTGTCTCGCATCAGGAACCGCGCCACCAGGAAAGCAAGCGACGCACCGATAGTTGAAGCAACGGAGACGGCTGCCAGACCGTAGAGATTGCCGAAAAACGCACCACCGGCCAGCGTCATGATGGTAGCGCCTGGCAGAGAAAGCGCTGTTACCACGACATAAACAACAACGAAGCCCAGCACCGCAACCAACAGATTCTGATCGATCCAGTTACCGAGGGACTGTTGGTTTTCCTTCAGGTTCTCGAGAGTCAGAAGCTCGCTACCGCCACTGGCAATAAACCCGACAACCACAGCCGCAATCAACGCGACCAGAATCCATTTCTTGAGTGTCATGAAATAATCCTTTCTACCTTGAACGTGATAACGAAGAGACACCCCAATCCCGGAAGTGTTACATCAAACCTTGGGCTCAGTGTTCGTTACCGGCTTACCGTTGTTGTACGTCGTTCGGCAACGCATTGTGTCAACGATTGCTCATGAATATCTAACAATTTGATTACACCGCCTACCGAATACGCCGGGAACTTATCGACCGATTTCCAAACTTACTGCTATTCTTGAACAATTGCTCATAAAAGGGAACGGTCATGACTGACTCAAGTCGGGAAAAGGAGATAGAACTGATTCAGGGCTTGAAAACGGGTGATAATGATTCTTTTCAGGAAGCAGTACGTGCCTACACCCCCGGCATGTTAGCAGTCGCCCGGTTCTATCTGGATCATTCCAGTGCAGAGGAAGCCGTTCAGGATTGCTGGGTTAAAGTTATTGATGCGATCCATGGCTTTGAAGGTCGTTCAGGTTTAAAAACCTGGTTGCACCGGGTTGTTGCCAACCGTTGCAAGAATCAGCTTCGATCGGCCAAGCGAGAGGTTTCTTCAGATTTTTCGGAGGCCCTGGAGCCGGCACTGTCGGACCGATTCAACGCCAAAGGCCGATGGGAGTTGCCGCCCAAACTGCAGTTTCACGACTCTGCCGACACCCTGATGGAAAACGGCGCCCTCAGCGATTGCCTGGACAAGCACCTCTCTGCGCTGCCGGAGACCCAGCGTTCTGCCCTGATGCTTTATGAGGCCCACCAGCACAAATCCGATGACGTCTGTAACATTCTGGACGTCAGTGCCTCTAATCTGCGTGTACTTTTGCATCGAGCGAGGCAAAAGATCTTTCTGATGGTGGAGAATTTCCAGGAGACCGGCGAATGCTGATGTGCAGGGATCTCGCGGTAATTGCCAGCGACTATATTGATGGCGAGCTGCCTGTTCTCCAGAACATGTCAGTCAAAATGCACCTGATGATGTGCAAGGACTGCCGGACCTTTATCGGCAATCTGCGGGCAAGCACCGACATGTTAAAAGCACATTCCTCTGGCGAGGCAGACGAGGAGCTTATCCGCAAGATTGACGAACGGGTGGCCGAGGCGCTAAAAGAGGGTCCCCGCGATTCCACAAACCGAGGCCCGAAATGATCAAAGTCAGTGTGATGTATCCGAAAACCGCAGAAAGCACCTTTGACCTTGCCTACTACCGAGACACGCACATGGCGTTGGTCCGCGACAGGCTGGGCGATGCCTGCAAGCGCACAGCCATCGAATCCGGGTTGGCCGGCGGCGCCCCGGGAGAGGGCCCCACTTACATTGCCATGGGCCACATGTATTTTGACTCTGTTGCCGATTTCCAGACCGCCTTCGGCCCCCATGCCAAGGAAATTCTTGGCGACATCCCGAACTTCACCAACGTTCAGCCAACAGTCCAGATCAGCGACGTTATCGAATAATCCTTCAGGTCGGACTCACAAACCGGACATCAAGGATCCCGCCATGGTCAGCAATCTCCCTCCCGGAAGAAAAGCCGCCATCACCGCTGCTCTGGCAGGCGGCTGGGTCGCAGACGCAGCCAGCCTGGGTTTGCACTGGCTCTACAACAGCGAGCGCATTCTGGAGGTGGGTGGACAGTCGGCCGAATTCCTGCCTCCACGAGCCGAGTACTACACAAAGGGATTCGGTTACTTCGCTCACGAGGGGAAACAGGTTGGCGATGTGAGTCACTACGGCGCAGCCACCGGCGTGCTGACCGACAGCTTACTGGCCACCAACGGCAATCTGGACATCCGCGATTACCAGCGCCGGTTTCGTTCGTTCTTTGGGCCCGGTGGCCAATGGCAGGGATTCATCGATAACCCGACACGGATCACGCTGGAGAATTTCAATGCGATCGAGCGCAAGGCGGTCGAGGAGGCGCAGTCCGGCATGCCGGATGATCTTTCCGACAAACAGAAGCGGATTCTGGTGCAGAAGGTCATGCCCTACACCCGCCGTCTGAGCGGCAGCGCGCTTGCGCAGCCGGTGCGGGAGGCCATCAGCCTGACGTACAAGGAAAAGGCCATTCAGGACGCCGGCGTTCATCTGGCGGAAACCATCGACCGCAATCTGGTACCGGCGAGTGGCGCCGACGACATGCAGTTGCCTGCGGTGTCCAAGCTGCCGCCACTCGTTGCCGCCCATAGCGGAAGCACAAACCTCCTGGACGTTGTTGAAGCAGCCGTGCGGGTTACCAATCACAACGACGAGGCCGTTGCCTGGGCAAAGTGTGCAGCGGTGCTTCTGGACGGGCTATTCAGGGGCGAGCCTCTTGCCAAGGCAATGAATTCGGCCATCGACGAAGCACCCGATCAGGCGTCCCTCAAACGGGCACTTGAGAGCTCGGAACTGAACGGCGTTGCTGCCGGTGACACGTTTGGCCGCACCTGTTACCTGCAGGAAGCCATGCCGGTCAGCTTTCACATTCTGAACACGGCCCGGAGCTACACCGAAGCCATCCGCGCCAACATTCATTGTGGTGGTGACTCCTGCGGTCGAGCCTGGCTGATTGGCCCGGCCATGGCCGCCATGCACGGTGTTGGCGGTGAGAACGGCATTCCTCTGAGCTGGCTCGCCAGGGTAACGGATGCTGCGACCGTCTATCAGGATATCGAGTCGCTTGTGGGAAATTGAGAATCTGCAGCGGGCATCAGACCCTTCCATCCAGCTGCAGCCAGCGAGCCAGACGGGAATGTGGGCGATGCCGCAGGTAAAGGGGCAACGTGCTCATGACCAGCAATACCGTAGCTGCCGCTATAACGGTCAGGGTGGGGTTAAGCTCGAGGGTATGCCCCAACCCGGCAAACACAAAGGTCATGGGTAACATTCCAATAACCGTTGCCAAGGCGTAACGCCAAAGGTGTATCGCCGTTACGCCGGCGGCATAGCTGATCAGGGCGAAGGAGAACACCGGGATTAACCGGGTGAGGAGGACTGCAATAAACAGGAACCGCTGTGACCCTCTGGCCGAGAATACCGGGTTGTTTTCGAGCTTCTGCTGAACAGCATCGCGACCAAGCACTCGCGCCAGATAAAAGGCAATCAGCGAACCCGCCAGTGCACCGGCTACCGCGATTGCCGTTCCGTTGAACATTCCGTAAACCAGGCCGGACGCCGCACTGATCGGCAACGTGGGTATTGGCCCGACCACGACAGCAAGAACCATCAGGAGCATCAGTAATACCGGTCCAAGAGCCCCCTGACTGGCAAACCATTCAGACAGCACCGTTGGTGCAAAGCTGGCAGGCATGCCCAGTTGACGCAGCAGAAGCCAGATCGTGGCCATCAAAAACGCGACAATGGCAAGAAAGGAGAGACGGAAAACCAGCGGCGATCGGGTCATCCGGCTATTCTACCCGCTCATCAGGTAACAGGAAGCACAGCCGGTGCCTCGATAAAATAAAAAGGACCGGATGTCTTACCAACATCCGGCCCTTGGGCACGCTCTCTCAAGCGTAATCTGCGATCAATTTCGTGATACTTCGATTAACGCCAGCCCACACGGTCGAAGATCTTCACCGCTTCCGGATTGTTGGTGCCCAGTACGCTCACATTGATGTCATCAATGTTCAGGTTGCCCCAGGAATCCAGCACCGGATTCTTCAGTACACCGTCTACCGCCGGGAACTCGTGATTGCTCTCAGCGAAGATCTGCTGGGCGGTATCGGAGGACAGGAACTCCAGGAACCGGACAGCGTTGTCGCGGTTAGGCGCGGTAGCCACCACACCCGCACCACCGATGTTGGCGTGAACACCACGGCCATCCTGGTTCGGGAAGATAATGCCAACCTCCCGGGCCACTTCACGGTCTGCAACATCATCAGAGTTCAGCAGGCGCGCGTAGTAGTAATGGTTGCCAACCGCCAGGTTGCATTCACCGGCAGCCACAGCGCGGATCTGATCGGTGTCACCACCCTGGGGATCACGGGCCATGTTATTGACTACGCCCTGCGCCCACTCCTCAGCGCCTTCTTCGCCGTGGTACTCAACCATGCTTGCCAGCAATGACTGGTTGTAGATGTTGCTGGAGGACCGGATGCAGATCTCGCCCTTGAATTCCGGCTTGGCCAGGTCCTCGTACTGACTGATCCGGGAAGGATCAAAGTCTGAACGATCGTAGTAGATCACGCGCAGACGCTGACTGAAGCCGAACCAATGCCCTTCCGGATGACGCAGGGAATCCGGCAGACGGCTGTTCAGAACTTCGGAATCCACCGGCTGGAAGATGCCTTCCTGGTCGGCTCGCCAGAGGTTACCCGCGTCAACGGTAATCAGGATATCCGCCGGGCTGGCGACACCTTCTCGCTGGATTCGCTGGATCAACGCATCGGACTTGCCCTCAATCAGGTTGACCTTGATGCCGGTCTCCTCGGTGAAGGCGTTATAAATTGCCTGGTCCGAATCGTAGTGCCGCGCAGAGTAGAGGTTGACTTCACTCGCGGAGACACTCGTTGCTGCCAGTGTTGTTGCCAGGGCAGCGGCTGCCAACTTCGCTTTATGAGATACCACGGGATCTCTCCTTGGTTGCTAATTACTATTGCAGGTGAAAACGATTAGTATTTAGATGCGATTTAAACGAACCCGGGCATAGAAGTCAATAAATAGGAATCAGTCGCTTTTACGTATTCAATACACAATCAGACGCAACAAGCTTACAATTGCACCTCCACTGGAGTTTGAACCGGGAGGCTGGATCGGCACCATGAGCATTTATCAGGAAAGCCCAACCTACAGCGACCAACTCGAGAACGGCCTGTCGGGCCCGTCATTGATGCTTGACCGCGTGCATTGCCAATTCCATGGCGATAGCGTTGTCAAAGACATCAACCTGCATCTGGAAGCAGGCGAGGTTGTCTGCCTCCTCGGCCCTTCTGGCTGCGGCAAAACAACGCTGCTGCGTATCGCTGCAGGCCTCCAGACGCCGTCCCGCGGCAAAGTCTTTCTCGGCAGCTCCCTGGTTTCGGCACCCGGTGGCGTGCAGGTACCCCCGGAAAAGCGGAATGTGGGCCTGGCATTCCAGGAATCTGCACTCTTCCCCCATCTGACGGTGCTGGAGAACGTCTGCTTCGGCATCAGCTCCATGCCGAAAAAGCAGCAACGTACGCGCGCACTCGAACTGTTGGGGCGCCTGGGCATGGCCGATGCCGCCAATGTTTACCCACATACCCTCTCAGGCGGTCAGCAGCAGCGGGTAGCCCTGGCCAGGGCTCTTGCTCCGTCGCCACGGGTCATGCTGCTGGACGAACCCTTCTCCAGCCTCGACGCCCGGCTGCGCGACCAGATTCGGGACGATACACTGCATGTGCTGAAAGAGCTGAACACGGCCACTCTTCTGGTTACTCATGACCCGGAGGAAGCCATGTTCATGGCGGATCGGATCGCACTTATGCGAGACGGAGAGATCGTGCAAACGGGGACTCCTACAGACCTCTACTGCAATCCTGCCGAGCCGTTCGTGGTCAACTTTTTCGGGCAGGTGAACGAACATCGCGGCGTTGTCCACAACGGCGTGGTGACAACGCCATTGGGCCACCTGGAGGCTAAAGGTTTTGAGGACGGCAGCAGCGTTCGAATTCTGATACGTCCGGAGGCGGTCAAAGTCAGGCAACTTGAAGGACAGGCCGGTGATGACCGCAACAGCCATGTTCTGATGTCCCGACTGCTCGGCCCGACCAGTCTGTTGCACATTTGTGCTCACGGGCCAGACGGGCAGGAAATGCACCTGCATGCAAAAGTGCCCGGGGTGTTTCTGCCGGAACAGGGACAGGCTGTCTCGCTTGAGCTGGATATGTCGCAGGTTTTTCTCTTCGCCGAGTAAACCGTGGCTACCCCGTTTTACTTCCCGGGCGGGACCGACGCATCGCCAGGCTCAGAATGACCACGGGAATGATCCCGACCACAACAATGGCCAGGGATGACATGGCCGACTCGGCTAATCGCTCGTCAGAGGCCAGGCTGTAGGCACGGACCGCCAGGGTATCGAAGTTGAACGGCCGGAGTATGATGGTCGCCGGCAACTCCTTCATCACGTCCACAAACACCAGTATACCGGCCGCCAGCAGGCTACTGCGCATGATCGGCGTATGAACCTTGCGCAAGGTACCACCGGCGGTTTGACCGAGGGTTCGCGCAGCTGCGTCCATTGAGGGCGTAACCTTCCCCAGACTGGCCTCAACCGTATTGAAGGAGACGGCCAGGAATCTCACCGTGTAGGCGTAGATCAGGACAAAAGCGCTGCCACTGAGTACCAGACCCACCATGAAACCAAAGTTGTCACGAAGAAAGAGATTGAGCTTCTGATCCAGCCAGGCCAGCGGAATCATGATGCCAACGGCAATGACAGACCCGGGGATGGCATAGCCCATGGCTGCAATCCGGTTCGCACTCCGGACCCAGGAGCTGGGATTCAGCCGCGCGCCGTAACTCAGCATTACCGCAAGCGTAACGGCAACCAGCGCCGCGCTTGAGGCGAGTATCAGACTGTTGAACGCGAATTCCAGAAAACGCGTCCCAAAAAGGCTGTCACCGGTCGTAATCGCCATTTCCAGCAGAATCAGGGCCGGAACAATAAAACCGATAAGAACAGGCAGGAAACACACTGCAAAGGCGAGCGCAGCCTGACCTGAATTCAGCGAATACTCGGGCAATGCCTGATACCGTGCCGAGGTATGGTATTGCTTGCCACCGCGAGAAACGCGTTCCAGAACAACAACAAGAACCACGAACACCAGCAGGCAGGCTGCGAGCTGAGCCGCTGCAACCGGCTCACCCAGGCCAAACCATGTCCGGTAGATTCCTGTGGTGAAGGTATCGACGCCAAAGAACTGGACTGCCCCGAACTCGTTCAGTGTTTCCATCAGGACCAGCGAAACGCCACCGATGATCGCAGGACGGGACAGCGGCAGAGCAATGCGTTTGAACATACGCCACGGCCCCAGGCCGAGAGTGCGGCCAACATCAAGTGCACTTACCGACTGCTCCATGAACGATGCCCGGGCAAGCAGGTACACGTAGGGGTAGAGCACCATGGTAATCAGCAGGGCAGCACCGCCCAGGGACCGGATATCTGGAAAGTAATAGTCGCCAAACTCCCAGCCGAACCAGTCGCGCAAGGCGCTTTGTAATGGCCCCGCAAACTGCAGGAAATCCGTGTAAGCATAGGCAATAACGTAGGTTGGCACCGCCAGCGGCAGCAGAAGGGCCCACTCGAACAGCCGCCTGCCGGGAAACCGGCACATAACCACCAGCCAGGCACAGGCAGTGCCAATCAGGGTGGTTCCTACGGCCACAGAGACACTGAGCACCACGGTGTTACTGAGGTATCTTCCAAGAACCGTGCTGACAAGGTGTTGCCAGACTTCACCGGACGGGAAAAACACATGGGCAAGGATGACCAGCACTGGCATCGCAACCAGCAGGGCGATCACGAGGGTGCTGACCGTCCAGGCATTGAAACGACGCGCGCGATGACTGGCGGCGCCGGTTCCGGGGCCAGCGCCAGCAAAACCGCTTGTCTGTGATGTCGTATATTCAGCCATAAAGCCTATGAAGGGCTGGTAGGGACACGGAGTATAAGGGATACGATGGCGTTATGAAAAATAGCCACCCTGAAGGAGGGATATTGAAGCCTCGATCGGCCTGAGCGAGTGCCAGGGTGGGCGACCGAGGTCGCCGCACACCTCTGCTCAGCTGACGAGCCGGTTGACCTGCTCCACGAACGCTGTGGGCAGGGCATCAATCACCGGCCGGGCGTCTCCACACACATCCGGATGCGGGGCGTCAGGCTCTCTGGCCAGAACATTGGGGTTTTCCGACCAATGCAGCAGCTCCAGTGTGCCGTTCTCCTGCTCCACCAGCGCCGTGCAGTGTTCTACCCAATCGCCGTCATTGCAGTAAAGACCATCTTCGCTGCGCAGGAAGCCGGCGGAGTGGATGTGGCCGCAGATGAAACCGTCGTAGTTGCCCTTTTCCGCGACCGTCAGCGCCGCCAGTTCAAACCGCCGGATGAACGTGCGCGCCTTGCCGATTCTGCTCTTTACCCAGGCTGCGAGCGACCAGTAAGGCTTGCCCTTGAGCCGGCGCCAGGCGTTGAACCAGCGGTTCAGGCGGAGCAGGATACCGTGGGCACGGTCACCGACCAGAAGCATCAGTGGGCTGCATCGCACCACCTGATCAAACTGGTCGCCGTGGCAGACCATGAAGCGTCGACCATCAGCCGTGGTATGCACAGCTTTGTACTGCAGTTCAATTCCGGCAATGGTCTGGCCGCAGAACCGGCGCAGGAAATCGTCGTGGTTACCGGGCACATAGACCACCCGCGTTCCACTGGCCGCCAGCTCAATGAGTTTGTGAATGACGGCCTGATGGGAATCCGGGAAGTGAACCCGTCGCTGCATCGCAATCAGGTCGATGATATCGCCCACCAGATACAGAGTTTCGCAGCGGACCTGGTTCAGGAAATCCAGCAGATACTCGGCCTGGCAGTCAGCCGTGCCCAGGTGCACATCGGAAATGAAAACGCTCCGGTAGCTCCGCATCTTGCCTCCCGTCTTTCAACCATTCCGGATGCTGACACCTTGGCAAGACCGGGTGACGGGGACATGACAACAACAAGACACTTCTGTGACGTTCAGAAAGGAATCAGGGGGAGGGAACGATGGCTATCCGGTAACCGATTGGGTTACCGGAATATCACTGCTCGGTGTCTGAATCCGTTAGCGCAGGTCCGGATTCAGGGTGTAGGTACCCGTCACCCGGGCGCTGGCCAGTACGTGACCTGCCATGGCTTCGCGCACATCGTTACCATCGAACTCGCCATCCAGGGCAAGGGTATCCACATCCAGTGCATGCACCTCGAAGTGGTAGTGATGGATAATCTCATCGTTCCAGGGCGGACAGGGACCATCGTACCCGGCGTAGGTGCCGTTCATGTCGGGATTGCCCGCCAGGAACTGGGTGTAATTGTTCACGCCGCGGATACCGATGGGGCCGGGCCCCGGCTCCTTGCCCTTGGGAATCACGCCATCGCTGTCTTCGCCTTCCGGAATCCGGGTGGTGCCGGCAGGCACATCAACCAGCAGCCAGTGGAAAAAATCGACCCTCGGGATGTCCCTGGAAACCGTCTTGCCTTCCTGGTTTACATCATCCGCAACGCTGGGCACGTCCGGATCAAACATCATCACCACGAAGCTTTTCGTGCCCTCGGGCGCACCGTCCCAGACAACTTCGGGGTTCCGGTTGGGACCGAAGCTCATGTGGTCATCTTCGCTGTATACCCCGAATGCGAACTTCTCGGGAATCGGCTGGCCTTCTTCGATGCCTTCAACCTGTAGTTTCACGGCGTTGCCTCCTGTCGTTTTTAGCCTTGGGCTCATTGACTGTGTCTGGGACAGTCTCATTCTGTGATAATACGTTTTTAACACAAAATCGATTGAACTGACCACGGAGCCCCGATGAGCCAACAGAAGCCCGGCAAGCCGCAACAACCCGCGAACCAGAAAGACGAGGATGCGGTTGCCTTCGCCCAGGGTATTTTCGAACTGGCCCGCAACGGCGGTGCCGGACCTCTGAGCGTGATGCTTGATGCCGGTGTCCCGGTGAACATGCGCACCAGCGAGGGCGAGACCCTGCTGATCCTGGCCAGCAAGCACGGCCACCCGGAAACGGTACGTCTTCTGCTGGAAAAAGGCGCCGATCGCGAAGCGAAGGACAGCAACGGCAATACCGCTCTGTCGCTGGCAAAAACCGACAGCGTAAAGCGCCTGTTCGAAGAATCCGGCCGGTAAGCCGGCATGTTCAACAAAGGCGAGATTATCCACCACACCCGGGATGCCCTGGGCAGCATTCTGGTGGTCGATTACCGCAAACACCGGGTGCTTACCTTCAATTCGGTGTTCGAGCAAAGCAAGATTGATCGCCGATTTCCCTATCTGCCAGTTCATGAGTACAACCGGGCCATGATGCTGCCGGCGGTCTTTGCCAACCCTCGCCACGTCACCATTCTGGGTCTGGGCGGCGGCGTGATGGCCGGCGCCTTTCACCATCTTTATCCCGAGTGTCGGATACACGCCGTCGAACTGCGCCAGGCGGTACTGGACACTGCCCGGGAATTTTTTGATCTGCCCGGCAGTGAGCGCCTTGAGGTCACCATTGCCGATGCCCGGGATGCCCTGGAAAAGCTGCCGGAGGCGAGCACGGACATGATCCTGGCCGACCTGTATAACGCAGACCGGATGAGCCCTGCCCAGGCCCAGAAGCAGTTCGTTGATGAATGCACGCGGGTGCTGACCGACGATGGCTGGCTGGTGCTGAACTACCACAGAACACCGGATGTCGAAGGGGCCTACTTCCGGCGGCTCAAGCGGCACTTTGCGGTGCTTCTGGGTTTCCGAAGCAAGAGCAACAACACCGTGGTTTACGCCAGCAAACAGCACTTCCAGTCCGTACATCCGAAAGACCCGGTGTTGGCGGAACTGGAGAACCGGCTACCAATAGACTGGCGTCGTTTGATGGCGAAAGTCAGCCGGATGGAGTGAGGTCGCTCACAACCACTTTTCCCCGGGGCCCTGATAGTCCTGAAAAGCCCTATGCAGGCGATCTGGCTGGTCGGTCCGGATCAGCATGTCGATGTATTGTTGCTGCAAAAAACCGGCACGTTCCATGTTCTCCGCCATCGCCAGCAACGGGTCAAAAAACCCGTTGACGTTGTAGATGGCACAGGGCTTCTGGTGCAGCCCCAACTGGCCCCAGGTCCAGGCCTCGAACAGCTCTTCCAGGGTGCCAATCCCGCCCGGCAGCGCAACGAAACCATCGGCCAGATCGGCCATCAGGGCCTTGCGCTCGTGCATGTTTTTAACCACATGCAATTCGGTCAGGCCGGAGTGGGCCAGCTCCCGGTCCCGCAGATGCTCGGGGATCACCCCGTGAACCCGGCCGCCCGCGGCCAGGACAGCATCCGCCACAACACCCATCAGGCCGATGTGCCCGCCACCGAACACCAGCTCAATGCCATTTCGACCGAAGTAATCACCCAGCTCCCGGGCCTTGTCCGCGTATAGCGGATCATTTCCGGACCGGGAGCCGCAATAGACCGCGACCTTCATTCACCGTCACCAATCTTGTCCTGGGTTTGGGTCTCGAAATCACTGGCGTCGTGACGCTCGTGCAGCTGGCTGCTCGGCTCACCCCAGGCCCGGTTGACCATGCGGCCACGCCTGACCGCCGGGCGCTGGGCGATCTCATCCGCCCAGCGAATGACGTTGGTATAGGTGTGGGCTTCCAGGAACTCGGCCGCGTCATACACCTTGTTTTTCACCAGGGCGCCGTACCAGGGCCAGATCGCCATATCGGCGATGGTGTATTCATCGCCCGCGATGTAGCGGTTATTGGCCAGCTGCCGGTCGAGCACATCCAGCTGACGCTTGACTTCCATGGTGTAGCGGTTGATCGGGTACTCGTAGTATTCCGGCGCGTAGGCGTAGAAATGACCGAAGCCGCCACCGAGCATGGGCGCACTGCCCATCTGCCAGAACAGCCAGTTCATGGTCTCCGCGCGTCCGGCGATGTCACTGGGCAGGAACGCCCCGAATTTTTCCGCCAGGTAAAGCAGGATGGACCCGGATTCGAACAGGCGGATGGACGGGGTGACACTGTGGTCCACCATGGCCGGGATCTTGGAGTTGGGGTTCACTTCCACAAACCCGCTGCCAAACTGATCGCCCTCGGTAATCCTGACGAGCCACGCATCGTACTCGGCGTCCTTGATACCCAGCTCCAGCAGCTCCTCCAGCATCACCGTTACTTTCACGCCGTTGGGCGTCGCCAGCGAATAAAGCTGCAACGGATGCTTGCCAACCGGTAGCGCCTTGTCGTGGGTCGGACCGGCGATCGGGCGATTGATACTGGCAAACCGACCTCCGCTCTCAGAGTCCCATTTCCAGACTTTGGGTGGCGTGTAGGTAGCGTCGGTCATGGCATTTCTCCTCACAAAGTAGCATTCAGCTGGCTCCGAGGTCGCATTGAGCCCGGGGCCGAAAACTCTAGCATGGAAGTTCAAACAAAAAGAACCACAGGAGTACCCCATGGCAGGGCGCATCGTGCTCCTTCTTGCCTGTCTGTTTTTAGTGCCCCCGGTTCACGCCGAGCTGTCAGACAGCAAGCGGGCGCTGATTCAGGAGCTGTTTCCCTCGGCAACGGTCATTGAAGACAAGCTGCCCGATTTTCCCGTGTACCCGGTGTATCAACTCCAGGAACTGCTTGGCTATGCCTACGAAACCGCAGACCATAGCCGCCTACAGGGCTTTGCCGGCAAACCGATCAGCATGCTGATCGGCCTCGACAGCAAAGGGCGTTTCACCGGCATCAAGGTGCTGAATCACCACGAGCCGGTTTTTCTCCATGGCCTGGGCGAAGGCCCCCTGTTCGACTTTGTAGACCAATACGAAGGGCATTCGTTACAAGAGCAGATTATTGTCAGCACCTCCAACTCCAGCCGTTCCGGACGAACCAGCGACGGCAACGTGGTGCACTTTGACGGTGTCAGCAAGGCCACGGTTTCGGTCCTGATCATCAACGACACCGTGCTCTCTTCAGCCCTCAAGGTGGCCCGCAAGAAACTCGAGGGCTTTGCCCAGAGCGCACCCACACGGGCGAAACCGGATTTCTACCAGCCCATGTCCTGGCAGCAACTGGTGGATCGCGGTTACATCGGACACTGGCAGATTGCTGCCGAATCCATCGAGGCCGAGCTGGGCCGGCCTCTTTCAGACTACCCCATGGACATCGAACCCGCAGACGGCGAACCTTTTACCGAGCTTTTCTTCGCCTACATCAATTCGCCCATGGTGGGACGAAACCTGCTTGGAGACGATGGCTATCAGCGCCTCATGCAACGGCTGGATGACGGCGCACAGGTTCTGGCCGTCATGTCCCGGGGCGCCTTTCCCCACGTTTCCCGAGAGTTCGTGCCCGGCAGCTCTCCGGACCGTGTTGGGCTCACCCAGAACAACCTGGCCGTGGAAATGCGCGACCTCAACCTGCTGGACCAGAATCTCGATTTCCGGGCGGCCGGCATTCCGTCATTCGATGCCGGAAACCTGTTCCGCGTGGGCGGTAACGCCGGCTTCAACCCCGGGGCGGAAGCCAATCTGAAGCTCAATGTCGAACTGGCCCGCAATCACCTGATGGTGGACCGCACGTCCCTGAATATCCCGGTTCGCTTCAACGAAGAACTGTTCGAAACCGTCGAGGTTGCTCCCAACCCGGAGGACACCCGTGAACCGGTCTGGATCGGCCTTTGGAAAGAACGTTGGTGGCAGATTTCACTGCTGGTAATCGGCCTGACCGTTCTGACCGTGTTCTTCGCCCGCCAGAAAACCCTGAGCCGCAACCCGAAGCTGGTACACCGGTTCCGCTGGGGATTTCTGTTCTTCACCCTGTTCTTTATCGGCTTCTACGCCCAGGGCCAGCTTTCGGTGGTTAACATCTACACCCTGTTCCTGGCGATCTGGGACGGTTTCTCTCTCAATGTGTTCCTGCTGGATCCGATCATCTTTATTCTCTGGGTGTACACATTCATAACCCTGTTCATCTGGGGCCGTGGCCTTTTCTGCGGCTGGCTCTGCCCGTTTGGCGCCCTGCAGGAAATGGCCGCCTGGCTTGGCGAGAAACTGAAGTTCCGCCAGATCAAAGTGCCCGAGCACTGGCACCGGCGCCTGATTCTGCTCAAATATCCGATCCTGCTGGCTCTGGTGGGCACCGCTTTCTACTCCCTGACCGTCGCCGAAAAAATGGCGGAGGTGGAACCATTCAAAACCAGCATAACCCTGTTTTTCGTTCGCTCCTGGCCCTTCGTTCTCTACGCCGTCGGCCTGCTTGTGATCGGCATGTTCATCCACAAATTCTACTGCCGCTACCTGTGCCCGCTGGGCGCCGGCCTCGCGGCGCTCGGCCGGTTACGCTTGTTCAGCTGGCTGGACCGGGTTGAGCTCTGTGGCAACCCCTGCCAGCACTGCAAGAATGAGTGCGGTATCAATGCCATTCGCAAGGATGGCCGGATCGATTACGACGAATGCATTCAGTGCCTGGAATGCGTCGTTATTCTCGAGGACGACACCCGGTGCGTCGACAAGCGGCTCGAGACCAAAAAACGATCAAGACAGGCGAACATACTGGCAACGGACGCGGGCTGACCCGTCCCGTTGCCGCGAAGCCCGGATTATTGCTTCTTCTGCCATTCAAACTTCTTGAACGGCTCATCAACGGGCGTCTCCGCAATGTGGTTGACGTAGTTACTCATGACTTTCTGGGACAACACCAGAATCACTTCCAGTACCTGGCGGTGCTGGTAGCCCGCTTTATAAAACGCGTCCAGATCCTCTTTGCTGACATTGCCGTGTTTGCGCATGACTGCGAGAGTGAAGGTTCTCAGCGCCTCGAGCTTGTCGCTCGGCAGCGGCGTTTCGTCCCTCAGTGCATTGGTAATGTCGTCAGACACGTCCATCATTTTGGCAATGCCGGTATGGGCCGGGACGCAGTAATGACAGGCGTTTTCCACGTTGATGGTCTGCCAGACGACGGTCTTTTCATCATTATCAAAGCTGCTGTCCAGCACCAGTTGATGCAGTTGCTGGTAACCCTCGAGGATGCCCGGCGCCTCCGCCATGACCGCGTGCAGGCCAGGAATCATGCCGAACGCCTTGAGCGAGTTGTCCAGCAATGGTCTGGATTTCTCCGGCGCAGTGTCTTTGTCGTGAAGGGGGAAATCTGTCATTGCCAACTCCTTTATTGAATGATTGCTCAATTACTACTTCAGGCTAACTGTTATTGAGCGGTCATTCAAGATATAATTGAGCGGTCATTCAAATCACTACGATGGTGAATTGTTGTTATGGCCAGACACGCACGCTATGACCGAAAAACCGCTCTGGAAAAGGCCGTTGGCCTGTTCTGGGAGAAGGGCTATCACGGCAGCTCCATGAAGCAGATCGAGCAGGCCCTCGATATGCGGCCGGGCAGCATCTACGCCACGTTTGGCAGCAAGGACGGTCTGTTTTCAGAAGCACTGGCCGCCTATGCGGAACAGGGCGGCCGGGAGTTGGCCGTTCACCTCAAGGGTTTTGATTCCATTGTTGACGGCCTTCAGGACTATCTACGCGGCATCGCCTGCAGTTGCGGAGACGGAAGCGCGGCACCCTCACGAGCCTGCATGATCGTGAAAACGCTGCTGGAATCCAGCAATACGCATTCGGCCCTGGCGGACCAGGCTAACAGCATTCTAGCCGCGATCGAGGGATCTCTTGCAGACCTGGTAGAGCAGGCTCGGGTGAAAGGGGAGCTGGCGCAATCCGTAGACAGCCGTCGACTTGCCCGGCTCCTGCAGGCGCAGATCATGGGCCTGAGATCCATGGGTGAACGCAATCTGGATCCGCAAGCCATGAAAGACCTTGGTGACGATATGGCCGCCATCCTGGACGGGTATCGCACCCAGCATTAGACCCGCTGTTCCTTCTGCGGCTCCGGCGAGCGCGCCACCCACAGGTTCGCGAGCGCCAGGCCGGAAGGAAACAGCACTTCCGTAGAATTGTACCCACAGGTCCGGGCGCGTTAACATTATTGCCCGGCTCAGGCCCCGCCCTGTTTCCCGATCGAATTCCGGCTGCTCGTCTGGTTCCGAGTGAGGACAGCCAAGCATTCTCGCCTGAAGAGTGCTTGGCTCTCTTCACTTACAGGTCTGATTGGTATGGATAACCTTCATCACATTGTTGTGGTCGGCGGTGGCGCCGGCGGTCTCGAACTTGTTACCAGCCTCGGCAACAAACTGGGTAAAAAGGGAAAAGCCAGAATCACGCTGGTGGATTCCGGTCTGACCCACGTCTGGAAACCCCTGCTGCACGAAGTTGCCTCCGGTTCCCTGGATGCCAGCGCGAACGAGATCAACTACCGCGCCCATGCCCGCAAACACCATTACGAATTCCAGCTCGGCCGCATGAGCGGACTGGACCGCGATAGCAAGAAAGTGGTCATAGCCCCGTTCCACGATGTCGACGGCACAGAGGTCGTCCCCGAACGCCATATCCCCTACGACACACTGGTGATTGCCGTGGGCAGCACCGCCAACGACTTTGGCACGCCCGGCGCCCAGGACAACTGCCTGTTCCTGGACAGCCTCAAACAGGCCCGGCGCTTCCACAACCTGATGCTCAACGCCTTTCTGCGCAAGAATCACGAGGCGTTGCAGGGGGCTGAGCATACCCTGAATATCAGCATCATTGGCGCGGGTGCCACCGGTGTGGAACTGGCAGCAGAATTGCGACTGGCGTCTCGCGAACTGCCGGTGTACGGCATGAACCACCTTCAGCCCTCGGACGTTTCCATTTCCGTGATCGAGGCTGCCGACCGTATTCTTCCCGCCCTGCCTGGCCGGCTGTCTGCAGCGGCCACCAGGGAGCTGGAACACCAGCGGGTGAAAGTGCTGACCGGCCAGCCGGTAAGTGAAGTCAGGCCCAGTACGGTCGTGATGAAAGACGGCACCGAATTACCCTCGGAAATGACCATCTGGGCAGCGGGCATCAAGGCCCCGGCCTTCCTGGCCGAGCTGGAAGGTCTGGAGGTGAACCGGAGCAATCAACTGGTGGTGGAACAGACCCTGCAAACCACCCAGGATGCCAATATCTTCGCCTTCGGCGACTGCGCTGCCTGTCCGCAACCGGATTCCGACCTGCCGGTGCCCCCCCGGGCCCAGGCTGCGCACCAGCAGGCAGACACCCTGTTCAAGACCCTCTGCAACCGCCTGGACAATGGCGAGGCGGTGCCCTTCGTCTACAACGACCACGGTTCGCTGATCAATTTCAGCCGCTACACCACCGTCGGCAATCTGATGGGCAACCTGTCCGGCCGCAGCATGTACATCGAGGGCAAGGTGGCCCGCATGTTCTATCTGTCCCTCTACCGAATGCATCAGGTAGCCCTGCACGGCATGTTCCGCACCGGGATTATCTGGCTGATGGATAAAATCAGCCGTGCCATGCAACCCCGACTCAAACTACACTAGAGATACAGTCGAGCGGCAATGAAGTGGAGCGGGTGAAGGGAATCGAACCCTCGTATGCAGCTTGGGAAGCTGCCGTTCTACCATTGAACTACACCCGCAAAAAAAGGGCCGCGAAAGCAATATAAGCGGTCCGCCCGGCAATGGGCAAGCATTCTGTCTGGAGCAACAATGGATCCCACCCTGACTCTGATTGGCGCCCTGATGCTGGTCATCAGTATCGTGCTCAGCCCGCTTTCCAGCCGGGTGGGCATGCCGGTGCTGCTGATCTTTCTGGTGGTCGGCATGATGATGGGCGAGGACGGCCCGGGTGGCATCCAGTTCGACGATTTCGAGCTCGCGTTCCTGATTGCCAATCTGGCGCTGGGCGTGATCCTGCTGGACGGCGGCATGCGCACCCGTGCCGAAACCTTCCGCGTGGGGCTGAAACCCGCCCTGGTGCTCGCTACGCTCGGGGTCGCGATGACCGCCGCTGGTGCCGCAGTTGTGGCCTGGTGGGTGTTCGACCTGCACTGGCTGACGGCCCTGCTGATTGGCGCCATCATCTCATCCACCGATGCCGCAGCCGTGTTTTCACTGCTTCAGGGGCGGGGCCTGCACCTGAACGAACGGGTCAGTGCCACCCTGGAGATCGAATCCGGCAGTAACGACCCCATGGCGATTTTCCTGACCCTGATGCTGGTCACGCTCATCGGTAACGAAGGCGACCACGCGGGCTGGGCGGTCTTGACCATGCTGGTGCAGCAGTTCGGTGTCGGCGCCGTTGCCGGGATTATTGGCGGCTTCGCCGTGGTTGAGCTGGCCAACCGGATCCGCCTGACGCCTTCGCTGTATCCCCTTCTGGTCGCCGCTGCTGGCATCTCGGTGTTTTCTGCCACAAACGCCCTCGGCGGCAGCGGATTTCTGGCCATTTATCTGACCGGGGTGGTGATCGGTAACCGCCATGTCCGGATGATGCCGATGATCCTGCAGGTGCACGATGGTCTGGCATGGCTGGCCCAACTGTGCCTGTTCCTGATGCTCGGACTGCTGGTAACGCCCTCCGATCTGATTCCGCTGGCCGGCGGCGGGTTGATCCTGGCCCTCTCGCTGATCTTCATTATCCGCCCGCTGACGGTCATGCTCACCCTCTGGCCGTTTGCCTTCAATCGCCGCGAGCTTGGTTTCATCAGCTGGGTCGGCCTCCGGGGTGCGGTGCCGATTGTACTGGCCCTGTTCCCGATCATCGCTGACTTGCCGGAAGCTCAACTGGTCTTCCACGCGGCTTTCTTTATCGTGCTGGTCTCACTCCTGGTTCAGGGCACCACCATGACGCCCCTGGCCCGGAAACTTCGCCTGGAAGTTCCTGCCGGAGAGGATCCCTATCGAAGGCTGCCCCTGGATGCGCCGGCCGCTGGCGACCACGAATTGATGCTCTTCCCGCTGCGGGGCGAAATCTGGCAGACGCCGCGGCGGCTGAGCCAGCTGCGGTTTCCCGAGAACACCGCCGTCGCCGGCGTCTTCCGGAACCGGGTTTGCCTGCAGCCGAAAGCCGATCTGGAAGTTTCCAGTGGCGACATGGTGGCGATGTTCGCAACCCCCAGTGTGCTGCCGGAACTCGGCAAGGCCCTGAGCGGCCGCCACGCGCCCAAGTACCTGGCTGAACGGGCATTTTTCGGAGATTTTGTGCTCAACGGCGATGCCCTGCTGGGTGACGTCGAGCAGGTTTATGGCATTGAATTCGACGATCTGCCTCCGGAACTGTCCCTGGCTGAATGCTTTGCGAGGCGCACCAAGGGGCACCCGGTTGTCGGTGACGTGGTTACCCTTGGCCCGGTAACGCTGGTGGCCCGGGCCACCAGTGCTGACCAGGTAACCAAGGTGGGACTGAAGATGGACAATTCACAAAATGGTTGATCAGCGAACCAGATAGCCAAAAAAGTTAACAAAACCCCTTAACAGATCCCTTGCGGGCTATGGTATAAAACGCCTGTACAAAGATTAATCATTGGTAAGTTAAGGACATGAGCATTTTCCGCGCCCTGTTATCCAGCCTCGCCCTGCTCTGCATGGCGGCCGCTCCAACCGCCTTTGCAACCGAGCTGCTGGCCAAGGCCGACACCCGGATGCCGGTTGCCACCATGTATGAGCCCGCGGACATTCAGAACGTCAGTAGGGTGGTAGTTCGCAAGGGAGAGCGCCGTCTGTACCTGATGGATGGCGAGGACGTGGTTCGCAGCTACCGCATTTCCCTGGGCGACAATCCGGAAGGCCATAAGCTGTACGAGGGTGACGAGCGCACACCGGAGGGCGATTACACCCTGGACTGGCGCAATGCCAAGAGCGATTTCTACAAATCCATCCACATCTCCTATCCCAGTGAGCGGGATCAGGAACTGGCGTCCGCCTGGGGCCTGGATCCCGGTGGCAGCATCATGATCCATGGCCTGCCCAATAACGTGGGCGACATGGCCTTTGCCTATACCGGCCTGGACTGGACTGATGGCTGCATCGCCGTCACCAACGAAGAGATGGACGAAATCTGGCAACTGGTGTCCAACGGAACCCCCATCAGCATTCACCCATGAGCCAAACCTGACAGCCGCATTAAGTTGTTGTCATATGCTTAGCAAATTTACGTATCTGTAGTTAACATTCCCACTTACAGTGTTTTACACTATTTAACGACTCCGGTAGTCATTGCCTGACAAACTTTGCTGCGCAGGTTGACAGGAAGTCGTCTATACTGACTTTCGGATCACAGGAAATAACTCGACCAATAAGGGGATTTACAATGCGTAAACTGACGATCGCCGGGATTGCACTGGCCACTGCTCTGACTGCAGGTTGTGCCACCACTGACCAGGGCGCTATCGACGAAGCAAATGCAACCGCCAGCTCCGCTGAGCGCACTGCAGAAAATGCTCTGAACACCGCTAACAGCGCTGCAAGCTCTGCACGTACTGCCCAGCAGACTGCAGAAGAAGCTCTGGCCGCTGCCAAGGCAGCCCAGAAAGCCGCTGACGAAGCAAACGAGCGTGCCAAGCGTATGCTCGAGCGTGCCAGCCAGAAATAAGGCTGATACGTAACCGAAAGGCCGGCATTGCCGGCCTTTTTTTATGCCCCGGAATCGGGCTTTTCCGGTTCGGGTTTGTCCGGCGTAAAGGGCTTGTTCTCCTTCAGGAATGTGGTCATCAGTTCCATGGGCAGAGGGAACACAATAGTGGATGAGTTTGTGTTGCTCATATCCGCCAGGGTCTGGAGATAACGCAACTGCATGGAGCCGGAATTGGTAGACATGACATCCGCCGCTTCCACCAGCTTTCTGGACGCCTGCAATTCGCCCTCGGCGTGGATGACCTTGGCACGACGCTCACGCTCGGCCTCCGCCTGGCGGGCAATGGCACGAATCATCGATTCGTTGAGATCCACATGCTTGATTTCAACATTGGCCACCTTGATGCCCCATTCCTCCGTCTGGGCATCGATGATCTCCTGGATATCGGAATTGAGCTTGTCCCGTTCTGACAGCATTTCATCCAGGTCGTGCTTACCCAGCACCGACCGGAGAGTTGTCTGGGCAAGCTGGCTGGTAGCGGAATTGAAATCCTCCACCCGGATAATGGCCCGCTCCGGATCCACGACACGGAAATAAAGCACGGCATTCACTCGCACCGTCACGTTATCCCGGGAAATGACATCCTGGCTGGGCACATCCAGAGTGATGACCCGCAGGTCCACCCGCACCATCTGCTGAATGCCGGGAATCACAATGATCAGCCCCGGGCCTTTAACACCCTGGAACCGACCGAGAAAGAACACGACGCCCCGCTCATACTCCGGCAGGATCTTGATGGCCGAAGCGAGAATCAGCAGTAACACCACCGTGGGTGCCAAATAGGGAATCAGATCGCCAATCATACGGCCTCCTTGTATTGCCGTTACTTTGTCTGCCAGGTCAGCCGTTGTCCGGAATAACCCTGACGGTTACCGTCAAACCCTCGATTGCTGTCACCTGAACCCGGTCACCTTCGTTGACCGGTCCTTCGCTGATGGCGTTCCACCGCTCACCGCTCAGACGGACGTGGCCGCGAAAATGACCATGGTCTCCGGAGAAGTCATCCAGCGCCACACCTTCCTCGTGGGTAATCTGTTCAGCACCACTGACCGGATGCCGTCGACGCAGCCCGATAAACCGTGTCACCGTCCACAGGATAAAACCGGCAGCCACGACGGCCGTGCCGCCAATGGTCGGCAGGGAAATATCCCGGTGACTGCCGTCCATCAAGATGATCGAGCCAGTCACGAAGGCGACAATCCCGCCAACCCCCAGTATCCCGAAACTGGGCACAAAAGCCTCGCCCACGATGAACGCCAACCCGAGCAGAATGAGGGCCAGGCCGGCATAATTCACCGACAGGACCTGGAAGGCGAATAGCGCAAGGATCAGCGAAATCGCGCCAATCACGCCGGGCACGACGGCACCGGGGTTGGCCAGCTCGAAGATGATGCCGTAGAAGCCGATGATCATCAGAAAGTAGGCCACGTTCGGATTGGTAATCACCGACAAGAGGCGGGTGCGCCAGTCCGGCTGGGATCGGACGATTTCCATATTGGCCGTGTTCAGGGTCCTGTCGCCTGACGCCATGCGAACGGTGCGTCCATCCACTTGCTGCAACAGATCCCGGAGGTTGGGGGAGACCACGTCAATGACGTTCTTCTCCAGCGCCTCTTCGGCACCGAGGTTTACAGCCTCACGGACGGCCTCTTCAGCCCAGTCGGCGTTGCGACCATGGCGTTCGGCCAGGCCGCGGATGTAACTGACCGCGTCCTCCAGAACCTTGCGCTCCATGGCGGTACCTCCGCGCCGTTTGCCTTCGTCGTCGCCGGCTTGACGCTCATTGTCGGATGACGATTCGGAGGCGGAATCCGACCCTTCCTCGGAGGTCGGAGCTTCGGAGGCCGGATCGCTCTCGGGTTCAGGGCTACCCGGCAGCCCACCCATCTGGACCGGCGTGGCCGATCCCAGGTTGGTGGCAGGCGCCATGGCGGCAATGTGACTGCCATACAGAATGTAGGTGCCTGCGCTGGCAGCCCGGGCGCCCTGCGGGGAAACATAGGTCGCGACAGGAACGTCGGAGGCCAGGATCACCTTGATGATGTCCCGCATGGAATCCATCAGGCCGCCGGGCGTATCCATTTCGATAATCACCAGACCGGCACCCTCGGATTCCGCGCGGCGGATGCCCCGGGTCACGTAGTCCATGGTGGCTGGGCCGATAGCCCCCTCAACGGTGAGTACCAGAGCAGTTTCGGAGGATTTCTGCTGGGCAAAAACCTGATGGGCCAGGGACGCCAGCGCTAGCAGCACACCTGCCAGGAATACCAGAGCCCAGGCCCGGAAGCGGGCGGGATTCTGTGATCGCATGGGACGGTGTGCCTGCATAAAGCCTCCCCGGATCCGGAAGAAATTCAACTTGATACAGATACGATGGCAGCGGGGCCGCGGTTCTGTCCTACACAGGCCGGCAACCGTGTTCAGCGCACCGCATCAGAAGTATAGCCGCTGCTCCGGCTCCTTGGCCGATTCCGGCGACTTGTCTTCCACGGTCTTGTCGGCGGCCATCCGGGTCACCCGCTCACCAATCATGGTCGGCAGGCCATCCGCCTGGTCGACGGCCAGTTCAATGGCACCGCGTTTGACCTCGACGTCCGGATGACGGCTCCGGAAAGCTTCAACTTCAGCGAACACCTGTTGCCACAAGCGCTCTCGATCTTCGCGGGGGTAGTCTTCATGGGGACGGTGGACTTCCAGCCAGACCTCGCCATCCGAAAAACCGATCTTGACGGCGTCGTGGACAACCTGGACCGGCGTGCCCTTCTCGACCTGATACACGAACCGGGAGATATCCTCGTTGTACATCCGGAAACAACCATGGCTGACCGGCATGCCGACGCCAAATTTCTTGTTGGTACCGTGGATCAGATAGCCTTTTTCACTCAGGAGCAGGGCGTGGGTGCCAAGCGGGTTGCCGGGGCCGGGCGGAATCATCCTGGGCAGATAGTCTCCGGACGCCTCGTACTCTGCTCGAATGCTCGCAGGCGGATACCAGGCCGGGGACTCAAGTGGCATGGTGACCTCGGCATCGGTCAGAGGCGACGGATTCTCTGCCGTGCCAACGCCCACGGGGTAAACCTGCACCCCCTCATCGGTGAAGTAATACAGGCGGTACTCGGCAAGATTGATAACGATGCCTTCCCGCCGGGCGTCCGGCAGCACGTACTGGCGCGGCAGGGTGATGGTGGTGCCGTCGCCGGGTAGCCAGGGGTCCACACCAGGGTTGGCCTTGACCAGCTCCAGGTACCCCATGGCCAAACGGTTACCAATGGCGGCAAAGGTGTCCTCATAACGGGTTTCAAAAACACCGAGCTCTCCGGCCAGATCCCCCTGGACAGGGAATGTGGGCACACGAGGGCTTCGATCCGGCTCCTCGGGGGATTCCGGGTCGCTGGCAGCATCCTGAGCCTCCGCAAACACGACGGTCGGGAACACCAGAAACTGTGCCAGAGAAAAAACCGCTAAAAATCTGAACCACATAGAAAACGTTCCGAAAGCATCAGGCAACCGGGTACAGTGACAGCAAGTACCCTCAGGAGTTCATATAGGTCGCCCATACTGTTACGACGGCAAGTGCCACAAACAACACACTTGCACCAATCCGCGCTGTGGCGAGGGGCAACCTCTCCATCAGCCAGCGTCCCGCCATGATAACCGGTATATTGGCCAGCAGCATACCCACCGTGGTGCCCAGAATAACCCAGAACGTCTCGGTAAACCTGGCAGCGAGAACGACGGTCGCAACCTGCGTCTTGTCGCCGATCTCCGCCAGAAAGAACATGATGGTAGTGGCCATGAACGCCCCCATGCCCAGGAACTTTGAATCGTCGCTGTCGTCCTTGTCCGGCACCAGCAACCAGAGCGCGATCGCGACAAAACTGCCGGCCAGAATCCACGGCAACCAGGCTTCCGGAATGAAAGAAGCGACCCAGGCACCGAGCCAGGCAGATAAGGCGTGATTGAGAACCGTTGCGACAAAAATGCCGAGAATAATAGGCAGGCGGGTGGCGTATCGGGCAACCAGGAAAAGCGAGAGCAACTGGGTCTTGTCACCAATTTCCGCTATGGCAACAGCAACCGTCGAGGCGAGAAAAGCGTCCATGAAAAACTCCAGGGCGGATAACCAGACATGAGGCAGCCCACCTTCCGCCCAATGGAGGTGAAACCGCCTCAGGTCTTGCCAATATCACCGGTGTTGCGGTGAGACATGATAGCCATGGGGATTTGGCCCCAAGTATGTTGACTATCATCCGCTCGGACAATCCGATGCGGAGGCTACTCCCCTGAAGAGATGCCGGCATGATAATGAATCCGGCGCGGGGCCGCAACCAAAGGTCTTCCTAGACCCGCATTCGCCACACCGGGATCGCCGCAACCGCTACGAATGCCGCCACCAGCCACCAGGCCGAGTGGAACGCGTTGATCGTGGGCATCCCGGAGGTGTGCTCGCCAAATTCAATGGTCAGTGCCACCAGGTTAACGCCAAAGGCGCCACCGAGCTGGCGCATGAAGTTAAGCGTGCTCGAGCCGGCCCCCAGCTCCTGTGGCTCCAGCGGATTCAGGGCGCCGGTCGAGAGGGCCGGGAGCATGAAACCGATACCGATGCGGCCCAGCACTGTCCAGAGCACCAGCCAGCCAAAGGCGAGCTCGAGATCGGACAGCGCGAACAGCACGGCGGAAAGGGCAAATGCCCCAATACCGAACACCACCAAACCCCGGGCACTGTGCCTGTCGGCCATGCGGCCGGCCAACGGAAACGTCATACCCAGGACAATACCAGCAGGCAGCATCAGCAAACCTGCCTCCGTTGCGCTGAAGCCCAGAGCTGTCTGTACGAACAATGGAATGAGGTAGGTGGATCCGAACAGCGCCAGCCCCAGTGCCATGGCACCCAGGCAGGCGAAAACAAAGACCGGCTTGCGCAGCAGGGCAATGTTCACCAGAGGATGGGCAGTTTGTCGCTCACGCAGTATGAATAGCAGCAGCCCGCCGAGGGCCAGTAGCCCTTCGATCAAGATCCAGCTCTTCTGGCCTGCCGCCTGTTGCAACCGGTTCAGAGCATCGAGCGACAGGGCGATGGTAAACCCGAGCAATACAAGGCCGGGGAGGTCAAAGCGATAGGGGGCTGGCCGGGACACCGGCAAGGGCAGGAAGCGCCAGGCCATGAAAACACCCAGCAGCGTGACCGGAGCCGGTGCAAACATCACGTAGCGCCAGTCCAGCTGATCAACCAGAAAGCCTCCCAGCACCGGACCGAGGGCCGGGGCCAGAATCACCCCCATACCGTAGATACCCATGGCCTGGCCGCGGCGATCGCGGGGGAAAATCCGGAACACCAGATACATGCCCATGGGCTGCATCAGGCCGGCCATGGCACCCTGGCCGATCCGGGCGGCGATAAGCTGCCCCGGCGTCTCGGCAAAACCGCCGGCAAGGGAAATCAGGGTAAAGAGAAACATGGCTACGGCAAGGGTCTTGCGAACCCCGAAGTGATCCAGCAGCCAGGAGGAGGCCAGCATGGTGGTGGTCATGGCGGCGATAAAGCCCGTTGCCAGCCAGTGAACCTGGCCCTGGCGAATGCCGAACTCCACCATGATATCGTGCAACGCCACGTTGACTACGGTGGCGCTGAGTACGGTAGCCATGGTGCCTATCATCACCGTGGCCACCGCCAGCCAACGCCAGCGATCCCCGTAGCGGGCTTTCAGGCCCTCAACTGAGTTATCAGCCAAGGGTTATTTCTGCTTTTCGGCGTTTTCCAGGATCTTGTGGAACACCTTTACGGTGCACTCGATCTCTTTGTCGCTGATGCCTTCCAGCATTTCCTCGCGCAGCACCTCGGCTCGCTCGGAAAGGTCATCCATAAACGCCCGGCCGGCGTTGGTCAGATGCAGCCGCCGCGCACGGCGATCGTTCGGGCAGGGCCGGCGCTCAATCAAATTCTGTTGCTCGAGACTGTCCAGCAGTCGCACCAGAGTCGGATTCTCGATCGCCATCAGGCTTGCCAGCTCACGCTGTGTGAGGCCCTCACCGCCTTTTTCCAGGTACACCATCGTGCTCCAGCGCGCCTGGGTGACGCCCAGATCCTTCAGGCGCTCGTCCAGCATTTTTCTCCAGCGCCGGGTAACCCGCGCTACCGCAAAAGGAAACTGGTCTCTCATTTGTCGTCACTCCATATCAAAAGAGGGCTTGGCCCGGGCCGGGCGCTGCCGCGCCTTCGGCCAATTAATCACATTATCGGAAAGTCACCAATAGTATGCTAACCATTGTGATAAAAACAGATACGGAAGTAAAAACAAAATCGGGGAAAACCGAAAGCAGCGTCAGCTCGCCTGACGCTGCTCTTCGTGCATCTCCTCGACTTCAGGAGACTCATGGAATTCGGTATTTCGTGGATCGATCTCGGCAAGAACCGGCGACGCTTCCGGCATGGCAGGCACAAAGTGCTCCTGATCTGCAACGGCAACGTCCTCAGTATGACTGATCCGGTAGCTGGTAATCACGGCCAGCAGCAGCAGGAAGCCAGCATTACCGAAGAACAGGCCTTTCGGCCCCAGGAGATTGATCAGCTCCGCCATGACAACCGGCCCGATGACACTGCCAACGCCGTAACTCAGCAACAGCGTGGCACTGGCCGCCACAATACGGGTGCTTTCCATACGGTCATTGGTGATGGCCACGGCTACGGGGTACAAAGCGGCTGAAAGCCCCGTGAACACACCAACCAGAAGGGTCAAAAGCCACGCGTTTTCGGCCCCGAGAACTCCGACACCGCCTGCCGCTGAAGCCGCTACCAGAGCGATCCAGAACATCACGCGGCGCCGGTCGAAACGGTCGCAGAGCCGGCCCAGCGGCCAGGCAAGGATCATGGCAGCGACAATGGCACTGGCCATGAACGTGGATGTCCGTGCAACGTCCAGCCCGACCAGTGTTGCGTACACCGGCCCAAGCGCATAAAAGCCGCCAATCATGACGCCACAGATCAGGGCGCCGGCAACACCGGAAAAGGATTCCCGTGCCAAAGTGAAAATGGAGATGCGCTGAACCTGCTCAATAACGGGCGCTTCCATTTTGGTCAGTGCCAGCGGCATCAGCGCCAGCGCCAACAGGATCGCGGCAATCGAGAAAGGCATGAAATTGGCGGGGTCGCCGATATTTACGATGAGCTGGCCGCCGGCGGCGGACAGATAAAAAACAATCTGGTACACCGCAAACAACGCACCGCGGTTGGCATTGGTGGCACGGCTGGAGAACCAGCTCTCGATGACCACCAGCACACCGGCAATACTGAACCCGGAGAGTACCCGCAGAACGGCCCAGAAAATCTCGGAAACGGCCATCGGATAGAGTAACGACGTGACAGCGGCAGCAGCGGCAAACACCGCGAACGCCCGGATATGACCAACCCGGCCGATAATCCGGTGAACATAGAGCGTACCCAACACAAAACCGATGGAATAGCAGACCAGAATCCAGCCGATAATATCCGGCGATATCGCCTCGATACTCAGACGGATGCCCAGCAGTGTCATCAGGAATGCATTGCCACTGACCAGCAGAATAATGCTTAGAATCAGGGCAGACAGGGAGGTGACCATTCGGGTCATTACATCGGCTCCGGGCGTTACAGGGTATTTTCGCTTGGATGACAAACAAAATAGCAACAAGTCCCGGACTTTGCCGGCGACGTATTAGATCAGTAGCGGGAAGTGAAGCCACTAGGCACTTCCCGAAACCTGTTAACTGCATCACAAAAACCCGCAAAGGCCGCCGTGTAGCGGTTTAACAGGGTTTTACATTAATGCGCCGTAACAGACCATGAGTGCCGGAGCAGGTAACATGAAAACGAGCTATTCATTGGACCGTGAGCGCCTGGTTATGAAAAAAACGGACTGGCCCATCCGCTGGGATCTGCTGCTTCGCTATCGACTTATCGAAACGATTGCCCTGTGGGAAGGTCGTCTGACTACCAACCACATCTGCCACAGTTTCGGGATCGGTCGTCAGCAGGCGTCCAAGGATATCAACACCTATCTGCGCGAACTGGCGCCGGGCAATCTGGTTTACGACCGTCACCTGAAAGGTTATGTCCCGGCCGATAGATTTCGCCCGGTGGTCACCCGAGGCGTGGTCAATGAATATCTGGACCTGCTTGCCCGCCAGCAAAACCTGAGCACCACGTTTGAATCCCTGAACATTGGCCTGCCGGACAGCACCGTGGTCCAGGGTCCGAATCGGGTCATCGCGCCCGAAACCATGCGTGCGGTGGTGACGGCAACACGACAGGGAAGACAGCTGCGGGCCAGCTATGCCTCCCTGAGCCGACCGGAAGCGGTGGAAAGCATACTTGAGCCGCATACTCTGGTTTGTGCCGGCGACAGCTGGCATTTGCGGGCATGGTG
Organism: Marinobacter sp. CP1; assembly: GCF_001266795.1. Lineage (NCBI taxonomy): Bacteria > Pseudomonadati > Pseudomonadota > Gammaproteobacteria > Pseudomonadales > Marinobacteraceae > Marinobacter > Marinobacter sp. CP1. Next base: position 2,130,409 of record NZ_CP011929.1, on the reverse strand, counting down.
CGACTCAAACCGGGAATTCCGGGATTTCGCCCTGAGCCGATTCCGGACCTCGCCGGAGGCCCTCCGGCAGCGCGCCAGACACACCCGGGACCAGGACGAGCACTGGAACCGGCAGGTTACCCTGGTGGTCACCCCGGATCAGCGCCTGACCCAAGCCCAGCAAGAGATCATTGCCCGTGACTACGGCATGGAACATGGTCGTCTGGAAGTTGCTACCCGTGCCGCGCTTGCCCCCTACGTGCTGTCACGGCTCGGTATTACCTTCGACAATCAGCACCCGGATCCTCTGGTGCAACAGCTTGAGTTGGCCAATCCCGACCAGTTGGGATTTGGCAGCAAACGCGAACAGGCCCTCAAAGCCGTTGCCGGCCTCAGCTAAACCGCCAGTGTGAGCTCTGGGACCTGGCGGTATGTCTTTCTCGGCGTTCTGATTCTGTCGTTTCTGCCCGCAGCAGGGAGGGCAGAATCGGTCTGCGGTGATCCCGCAACGCCGATTTCCCGGGTCCAGGGAACTGGCCCGACCTCACCCATGGCAGGAGCTACCGTCACCGTCGAGGGCATCCTGACCCAGGATTCCCGGGCAAAGGGCGGCTTTGGTGGTTTTTACCTGCAGCAGGCCGACCATCAGACCGACGGGAATCCCGCCACTTCCGAAGCGCTGTTTATTTACACCGATCGTGAAATCGCCGATGTCGGCATGCGAGTGCGGGTAACCGGAAAGGTGAAGGAATACCACGGGCTGACCGAACTGGTGTCGGTTCGGAGCATCCGGGCGTGCGGGCGTGGGCCGCTTCCAGCGCCCATTGCCATCACCCTGCCCTGGACCGTCGATCCGGAACATCTGGAGAACATGAGAGTTACCTTTCGCCAGCCCCTGACGGTGGTGGACAACTACAACCTGGCTCGCTACGGCGAGCTTGGGCTGGCGGCCTCAGACCAGGTCCAGCCTACGGAATACCTGCCCCCCGGCAAAGAAGCACACCGGGCATTCACCCGGAACGGGGCAAACCGCGTTCTGCTTGATGACAACCGGTCCAGGAGAGACCCCCGCCCGGTACCCTGGCCCCCGGGCGGCCTGTCCTCGGCAACCGTAAGGGCCGGTGATCAGATTAGAGGGCTCATCGGTGTGCTGGATTTCCGCTTCGATGCCTGGCGGCTCCAGCCTTCTCAGGAGCCGGCTTTCCTCGCCACCAATCCCAGAGAAACCGCACCCGGGCCGCGGCATGAGGCTTCGGTGCGGATCATGGCTCTGAACCTTGGTAATTTCTTTAACGGAGATGGCCGGGGCGGCGAGTTTCCAACGAGTCGTGGGGCCGGGACACCGGCGGAATTCCGGCGCCAACAACAACAACTGGTGAACACACTTCTGGCCCCCGATCCGGACATTCTTGCGCTGACCGAACTTGAGAACGACGGCTATGGACCGGCAAGTTCCATAGCGAAACTTGCAGAGGCCCTGGGCGGCACCTGGCGGTTCGTCAGCACGCCCGGCCAGGACGGCGATGACGAGATCCGGACCGGCCTGCTCTACCGCAGCGACCGGATTAGCGCCGTTGGCCCGCCAGAACGGCTTACCAAAGGGCCATTTGAATCGGGAGGCCGGCCTCCCCTGGCTCAGGATTTCGGCCGAACGGACGGTGATGCTACCGTTCGGGTAATTGTTCCTCACCTGAAATCGAAATCCTGTCGGGGCGCCCGTGGCGATGATAAAGACCAGGCCGATGGCCAGGGCTGCTACGCAAGCCGGCGGACCAACGAAGCGAAAACACTGGCGGCCTGGTCCGGCAGCGATACCCGCAGGCACCATTCAGTCGGCACCCTGATAATCGGTGACCTCAACAGCTATGCCCGCGAACATCCCATAGCGGTGCTGGAGCAGGCAGGATTTACCAGCATGGTGCACCATTTCCATCCCTGCACCGAAAAGACCTGTGGTCACTACACCTACCGTTACCGTGGTCAGAAGGGCTCGCTGGATTTCGCACTCGCCTCCGAGACCTTAAAACCAAGGGTCATGGGCGCCTGGAGCTGGCTGGTGAACGCCGATGAGCCCCGGGTACTCGACTACCGGAGCGATCACCCGGCATCCGGCCGGGGACCCTGGCGATCCAGCGACCATAATCCGGTGATTGTCGACCTGAAGCTCTGACTTTCGATGCCCCGTCACGGGCAATCTGTTGCCCATTCGCCGACGTCCACGGGCACTGTGGCCAAGGCTCCGGATTCTGGTCCCGGTAGACTGGTGGTCAGACCCAAAACCGGTGATCGCTGACAACCATGAGAATTCCTGCCCCCAACTTCTGGCCCGCTGCCCGCACGGGACAACGATTTCTTCTCCAGGCCCGCCGCCGTGAAACCATGGTCGATGGCCACAAGATGGTTTTCCTGGAACGGGGATCGCCAGATGTCGGCCGCCCGACGATCGTCCTGATTCATGGCTTTGCCGCCATGAAGGAAAACTGGGGGCTGTGGCTGCAAAGACTGCCAAGACACTGGCATCTTCTGGCGCCGGATCTGCCGGGATTCGGGGAGAGTGATTACCGGCCGGAGGCCTGCTACCGCTACGAAACCCAGGCCCGTCGACTGGCTCAGTGGCTTGCCGGCGTTAACACCGACAACATCCATCTGGCCGGCAGCTCCATGGGTGGCGCGATTGCCGCAATACTGGCCCACACACTGGATCCGGCGCCCCGCTCGGTGACGTTGCTCAACAGCGCCGGCATCCCCGAACATGAAGAGGTAGACATTCACGCCCCCCTGAAGCCTGACCGGGATGGCATCCTGATTCCACGGGACTGGAAAGGCGTCTACCGTATGTTCAACAGTGTTGGCACCGGCAAGCCCACGGTCTCCGGACTTGCCATGGCCGGCCTCCTCGGACCGGACCTCCTGGGCCGCACCAAGGCCCTCCGTCATATCTTCAGTGACATGGTGGCAGACGCGCTGGCACCGGCCCGCTACCTGGGCCCCGAGACACCGCCACTGCAGGTTCAGTGGGGCGACCGTGACGTGATTACCCCGACCCGCTGCGTCGACTGGTTCAGCTCGGCCACGCCTCAGGCAGAAATCCACATGTTCCGGGGTGTCGGGCATCTTCCGATGCTGGAAACGCCCGGGCGATCTGCCGCAGCCCTGGAACACTTTGTCCGCCGTCATGGCCAGTGATCGATCCGGATGCTTCCTGCCAACCAGCCGATGATTGGCCTTTCAGGCCATTTATTCCGTCACCGAAGTCATGGGGCAACGAGCCGCGAGGCGCCATAATCGTCGAAACCAAGCGTTCTGCGACATAACAAGAACAGAATCAGACGAGGAAATCCCATGCGCGCCTCCGTTTCAACGGCACAGGACCTGGGCATGCCGGCCATCTACCTGCATCTTCTGGCCGAACTGCTGAACACCATCGGTGTTGACGAACAAGACCTCCTCCTCCGGGTCGGTCTTGACCCCGTCCGCCTGCAATCCACCGATCGGCGGGTGAGCCAGACCCAGGCCAGCGAATTCGTCACCCGGGCCATTATCGAAAGCGGCGAACCTGGACTCGGTATCATGCTCGCCAGGGAGCTGAAGCTGCCCCTGCACGGCGCCCTGGGTACGGCCGTCATGAGTAGCCGTACCCTGGGCGATGCCATGGAGCTGATGACCCGATACCTGACGCTAAGGGTGCCTCACCTTCGGGTCTGCAAACGGGAGACCGGCAACCTGGCCTGGTACGTTGTGCATTGTGATATCGACCTGGGGCCTCTGCACGGCTTTATCATGGATGCCATGCTGTTTGGTTGCGTTTCCATGGGGGCACAGTTGACAGGCTCGGTCATTGACGGTTTGCGGATTGTTCGCCGGGGAACGGAGCCGGCCTATTTCCAGCGTTTCCGCTCACAGATCCCGGTGCCGGTGGAATTCGGCGCTACGGAGAATGCCCTGGTGATTCCGGTTGGCCGTCTGAGCCTGCCCGTGCGCTTCACCGATGATCAACTGGCGGCCTCGTCCAAAGCCCAGTGCGAGGAGGCGCTGCGGCAGCTGACCGAAGACGCCGGATTTGCCTGTCGCGTCCGACGGGTAATCGAGACCAGCCACCCCTTCCCGCCAAAACTGGCCAGGGTAGCGGCCACCCTGTTTGTGTCCGAGAGAACGCTCAAGCGGCGGCTGCAGGAAGAAGACGCCAGTTTCCAGCAGCTGGTAGATCAGGTCCGCCTGGAACGGGCACAGGATCTGCTCCGCAGTACCACCATGAATCTGAGCCAGATTGCCGATGCCCTCGGTTACGCCGACGCGGCGAATTTCACCCGGGCTTTCAAGCGCTGGACCGGCAGCAGCCCCAGCCATTACCGAATTTCGCAACCCGGCCCCGGGCTGATTACCGCCAGGCGGGCACTGGCCACGGGGTAATCAGTCGATGCCGATGATCTTGTGCATTTGCAGGGTCAGGCGCCACTGCGGATGCGCGAGACAATAATCGGTGGCGCGTCGGGTATTGCTTTGTTTGATCTCATCCACAGCCGTTTCCGGTATCGAGGGAGAGGCCATCGGCGACAGGAAATAATGGCTTGCGCGAATGCCCAGGAATCGCTCCGGCATCGCCAGGGGCTGGGGATAGACCAGCTTCAGCTCGTCACAGGCCTCAAGCACCACCGGGGCATCGGCTTTCGGACTGACGCAGAGCCAGTCGATGCCTTCGGGCGCGGGCAGGGTACCGTTGGTCTCTACCCCTACCTCGAACCCTTCCCGGTGCAGAGCCTCGATCAGGGGAGCATCCAGCTGCAGCAGGGGCTCGCCACCGGTGCAGACCACGTAGGGCTTGCCGGGTGCCTCCGGCCAAAGATTGCGTATGTGACGGGCCAGTTCCTCCGGGGTTTCAAAGCGACCACCATTCTGGCCATCAGTACCGACAAAATCGGTATCACAGAAATTGCACACGGCAGTGGCGCGGTCCTTCTCGCGACCGGTCCAAAGGTTGCACTTGCTGAAACGACAGAACACGGCAGCACGCCCGGCCTGGGCACCTTCACCCTGCAACGTGTAGAAGGCTTCCTTGACCCGATACATCAGCTTGCCGCCTCGTAGTCCAGGGGATCTTTGACACCATTGGCAGCGAAGGCTTCCAGTCGTTCAACACAGGAGCCGCAGCGTCCACAAGCCCGCTCCCGGCCGTTGTAGCAGGTCCAGGTCTGTGCATAGTCCAGTCCCAGGCGCAGGCCTTCAGCCAGGATCTGACCCTTGTCCATGGTCATGAAAGGCGCCTCAATGCCGACCGGCTCGTAGTTGGCCACGCGGCAGACCGCGTCCATTTTATCCACAAACTCCGGGCGACAGTCCGGGTAGATAGCGTGGTCGCCACCATGAGCTCCGTACCAGACGGCGCCAGCACCTGCGGTCACGGCGTAACCGGTCGCCAGGGACAGGAGAATCATGTTTCGGTTAGGCACCACGGTCGCTTTCATGCTGTCTTCTTCATAGTGGCCTTCCGGCACATCGATATCCGAGGTCAGCGATGAGCCGGCCATCACCTCACTCATGGCGCGGATATCGATCACCTTGTGGGGTACACCCAGCGCTTCACAGACCGAACGCGCGCACTCAAGCTCCCGGACATGGCGCTGCCCGTAGTTGAAGGACAGGGCATGAACCTGGTAGCCGCGCTCCCGGGCCAGATGCAGCAGGGTGTAGGAGTCCATGCCTCCGGAATAGATAACGACTACGGTGTCTGTCATTCGGGCTCCCCGTATGGTGCGGTTCGGATTTGGCTGGTTTACTGTCGCGCCCGAGGCCTGTTGCTGTCATCGGGCTTTTACAATGAATGGACATATTGTAACAGTGCAGGAACAGGTTGGGTTCGCGTCTCGCTTGCGGGGCGGGTAAACTCAGCGAAAAACAACTCATCAGCTACACTGACTCCATGACCACTATCCAGCCGGCATTCATCGATTTCGAGGCATCAAGCCTTGATCTGATCGCGAGCTACCCCATTGAGGTGGGAATCTGCATGCCGGATGGCACTCTCCACAGCTGGCTGATCAGCCCCCACGTGCTGTGGCAGGACTGGTCACAAAGCGCTGAGCAGATTCACGGCATTTCCCGCGAGACCCTGGAAGCGGATGGTATTGCGGTGAGCGAAGTCGCCAGTGCCCTCAACGAACTGCTGCCGGAACAGGTGTTTTGCGATGCCTGGACCTTCGACAGTTTCTGGCTGCATCGTTTGTTCAAGGCCGCCCGCATAACGCCAACGTTTCAGCTTGAATCCATTTCAGCGCTGTTGGACACGAGGCAGGTGCGCGAATGGTCAGCACTTCGCCAACAGGTGATTACAGAGCTTGGCCTGCCTGTGCATCGGGCCGCAAACGATGCCCTGATTCTCCACAAAACCTGGGAACGGATTGCGCCGAATCAGGACGAATTGGCGCCGTTAACGGGTCAAACCCGGCAGGCCTGACGCATTCCCGGTTGATCAGTGCCTGGCGTGACGGACACGCAGTGCGATGACCTCGAGACCATCCCGAAGGGTATTCAGCGTCCAGTAGGTCACCAGGGCCATGAGCGCGGCTCCGGTCACGGTAAACACCAGATTCTCACCCACGACCTGCTCCTGCGCGACCAGCAGGTAAAGACCAAGTGCAATAATCAGGGCGAGTTCAATCAATGCGTGGGAACGGAACTTTTTACTGGCAGATCCGGCTTCGTCGGACATTTTGCTAGGTTTCAACCTCTGTCTGTTGATGGCGATTAATCGAATATTAGTGTGCGAATTATCGCCGGGACAGGCCGCAAAATCTGTAAGAAGTAATGGCTACGAAGATTCCACTACCCAAAAAAAACGCAGCCATAGAGGCTGCGTAGAAAGGAGAGATCCATCAACTGCCTGGCGCGGCAGGCAGTCGGGATTGCACAACGTAAAACACGTGACGGAAAGAATTATGCCAAGCGCCCCTGGAGGCCGTCTGTAGGGGTTTGCCGAAGAAGCCGGGCTATTGCAAACGGCCCATTAGCCTATACACTGGTAGTCGAACCGAAACATAAGAGCCGGTATGACCAGAATGATTCCACAGTTCAGCGCTTACACAGCAGCAGGTTGCCATGCAGGGCAGTCTGTTCGCGCGATGGTGAAAGACATCTAACGGCTTTCGGTCAGTCCCGGGAGCCTATGTAGCGACCGGGTCAGCTTCTCCGCGAAACCCCGGTCGCTTCAGGCACCGGGGTTTTGTTTTTGCAGCCGCAAAACGACAAGGAGAACATCATGAAAAGACATCCGACAACTCGCGCAGCAAACCAGCCCATGAACAATCGCCAGGGCCCGATCAAGCGTCCGGAGAAGCTGCCGCTGCTGGATGCCATCTGCAAAAAACTTAATCAGCGCGTCAATCTGGATGACGAACAGCGGGTGCTGGGAGTGTATGAGCGGGGCTGGATCTTCAAGGGCGTCCTGGGCAATATGAACGACGCCGAGGCAAGGTACGTCAGAGCATTGGCGACCCGTTACAATTCATGGATTGCCCGGCAGGTCGCCTGATTCAGAAGCCGCGTGTCTGAACCGGTCAGTGGCGCCGGTTCAGACCCTGCATCATCGCCATATCGCCGCCGTGAACCATGGCGTAATTGTTGACCACATCGTGTATTTTTTCCTGGGAGTAAGGCTTGACCACGTAGCCGTTAGCACCGGCACTGATCGCCCGCTGAATACTCTCGATCGAATCGTCCGCCGTCACCAGCACAATGTGCTGCTCCTCACGGGCGTCCTTGAATTCCAGCATCAGTTCGTGCCCATCGCCGTCCGGCAACCCCAGATCCAGCAGGATGATGTGAAATTCCCCGGCTTTGAAAGCCGTCCTGGCGGAAGCTGCGTCAATACACTCGATCACCTTGGTTGCGCCAGCGTTGTAGAGCATATCCACGAGCCGCTCTCGCATCACAGGCTCATCTTCCACTACCAGCACTTTCAGATCCGTCATGTGGGTTGCTCCTCTCAAACTGTCGGGTCGTTGCCTGTGCGCCGCGGCAGGTCCAGCGGCGCTGGTCGGGGCTCGCTCATGTCACTGTAGTCAGGGCGTGGCGAGGTCTCCGGATTGGCCGTCGTCCCGTCCTCCATGCCAAACCGTGTCAGTATATTGCTGATGCTCACAGCGGTTGTGTAGAGGGATATCGCAATAATCAGAAGGATCGGCTGAACAAAGGTTACAAAACCGGGTACATCCGCGCTTCCCAGTATACTCAGGATCAGAATGATTGCCGGCCCCAGCACCACGAAAAGCGTCAGGGCAATGAAGAAAACAATCCGCTCCTTGTAGCGCCCGAGCTCCCGGTTGGTCACGAGACCGAGCACGAACTTGCCGATAGCCAGACCGGCAAGGATAGCGGCGGCGATGCTCAGGTCCGGTCGCAGCAGGGTTTCGTAAAGCCGGCCTTCCCACAACCGTTGCATACCGATAATCAGAAAGGGAAACAACACAAACAGGATGTCGGCATAGGTACCATACATCATGCTCAAGGAATGGTGTTCTCGGCGTTCCGGCAGCTCACTCATCGGGTTCTTCCTGTTGGTCATACTCACACACGTCAGCCTGGCGTTTTCGCAGCGGCGAGGGCACGGTCTATCATTTCACCGAGTTCCTTCAGTTCGCTGCGAACACGTTCCCAGTCCGGCTCAGTGACTTTCAGCAGCTCTTCCAGTATACCCGCCTGTCGGGTCATCAGCGGATAGCCCATGGCACCCGCCGTGCCCTTGATCTGGTGGGCTTCGGTTTTCATTGCTTCACGATCTGCGTCCGCCAGCGCGGCATCCATTCGGGTCCGCCGCGCGGCAAGCCCATCAAGAAACTGTGCCACCAGGTGGGCAATTTCAGCGTCTTCGCCAGTATCCGCGGCGAAAACGGGGCCCGTGCCCAGCAGCCGGTCCAGCAGGGCCGTCAGGTGGGACTGATCAATGGGCTTGTTCAAAACGCCGTCACAACCGGCCTCAAGCAATGCATCGGTTTCCGGCTGATCGCCAGCTGTAAAGGCAATCACCGGCCGGCGGAACCCGGCCTGGCGCAGCAACCGGGTGGCGTCAACACCATCCATTCCCGGCATGTGACGGTCCATCAGCACCAGATGAACCGTATCGGACAATGCAGTCCGAACCGCGTCCTCGCCGCCGGTCACTGCCACGACGTCCAGACCTTCCCGGCGCAGCATACGCTCTACCAGCTGCCGGTTTTCCGTGTTGTCTTCGGCAACCAGCACCTTGCCCTGATAGCGTGAGGTTCGTTCATTAGCGGAGGCCGGCGTCACCGACAGGTATCGTCCCAGTGTTTCATAGAAGCGCTGCTTGTCGATGGGCTTCGCCAGGTGTTCATTGCAGCCGGCCAGGCGATAGTCGGCAATGTCCTCGGACATCACATTGGCGGTGAGCGCGATGACTGGCGTATTCACCCCGGCTTCGCGAAGTGCCGCCGTCGCGTCACGGCCGTTCATCACCGGCATCTGTATGTCCATCAGGATCAGATCAAAGGGTTCGCGAATCGCCATTTCCAGGGCTTCCGCTCCGTTGCCCACATGGACAAGCTCGGCTCCGGTTCGAGACACCAGCAGGGAAACAAGCCGCCGGTTCACCTCATTGTCCTCGGCACACAGGATACGCCCTGACAATCGCGGCGCGACAACCATGGGGATGGTCCGGCGGCGCTGGCTCAGCTCCGAGGCATCGCGCAGGAAATGCACCTCATCCAGTGGCCCTGTCCGGATCGAAAGCTCAAACTCGCTGCCCTCGCCATAGGTGCTGTTCACCCGGATACTGCCGCCAAGCATTTCCGCCAGACGCCGGGAAATGCTGAGCCCGAGGCCAGTGCCACCATATTGCCTGGAAATGGCGGCGCTGCCCTGGGCAAAGGGATCGAACAGACGCCCCAATTGCTCCGGCTTCATGCCAATGCCGGTATCCACGACCCGGGCCACGAGCAATTCCTGATCGCGATCACAACGGACCACCAGGGAAATGGACCCCTTATCGGTAAATTTAAGGCCATTACCACACAGGTTGATGATGATCTGGCGCAGTCGGGTGGGGTCGGTGCGTACCTGCTCCGGCAACGGGTATTCGCAGATGATGCTGAAATCCAGTCCTTTTTCCCGGGCTCTTGGCGCGAAGAAGGCGCGAATCTCGTCAAGAAGTTCCGGCAGATTGACCGATACGATGTCCACATCCAGTTTGTTCGCGTCGATTTTCGAGTGGTCGAGGATGTCGTTGACCAAGTCCAGCAGATGTCGGCCGCTGCGCACCACCGTCTCGGCACTGCTTCTTTTCTCCGGCTCACTGAGATCCGGATCAAGCAACGTTTCTCCGTAACCGATGATGGCTGCCAGCGGTGTGCGGATCTCATGGCTCATATTGGCCAGGAACTGGCTTTTCGCCTCCGCGGAATTGCGGGCAAGCTCCTTCTCGAGACGCTCCTGCTCGCGCTCCCTCTCGATTCTCAAGCGATTGTGACTTTCGGTGGCGTCGATGCAGGTGCCTTCCAGATGGGTCGGCTCACCCTCGGTGTCATACACCGTGTGCAGTGAGATGGTCGCCCAGCGCTCGTCACCATCCCGGGTCAGGTATCGAGCCTCAATGCCCTTGACCGTGCCCCGGGCCTCCAGCTGCTCGATCACCAGCCGCCGCAACCGCTCGTCGGCGATGCAGGTTTCCAGTACGTCCGGGTTCCGCTTGAGCAACTCGCGGCTGCTGTTGTAGCCCAGCAGCCGCGCCATAGCGGGATTGGCCGTGACAAATCGCCGGTCCGGTGACATCTGGAACACGCCCTCGATGGCGTTATCGAACAGCGACTGGTAACGCTGAAGGTTCGACAACGCCCGCTGGCTCCAGCCCAGGGCCTCGCCCTGGACCTGCTTGATCCTGTCTGCCAGGGCAAACGAGAACAGAATGATCTGGGCGGTCAGACCGAATTGCGGCGAATAGGCGGTGAATGTGTTCAGCGGGAGTATGCCCATTACCGTCAGGGCGTAGATGCCGAAGCCCACCAGCGCCAGTGTCCAGGCAAAAAAGTAGGACCGGGCCGCCGGGTTGTAATAGCGCCAGGACAGGTAACTGACCACAATCAGGATCAGGCTCAGCAGGACAGAGCCAACCACAATCCATTCCATGGCCACGTGGTAGGGCAGGAATAGGGAAAGCACGAACGTCGCGACCACCGAATAGAGACAGAGGCGGATCACCTGATCAAGGTCGGCCGACCGCTCCCGGGTCTCCAGCAGTGACCTTGCCATCAGCAGGCCCCAGAACCAGGTCAGAATGATCTGGAAGTGCAGGAACTGCTTGTCGAACAGAGCGGGCCGGCTGTCGAGAAGCTGGATACCGTGAACCTGTTCGGTGAAGATAAAGATGGCCGCAAAGACCAGGTAGAGCACGTAATAGATGTTGCTCCTCTCGCGAACCGAGACCGCGACGAACAGGTTGTAGGCGAGAATGGCCAGCACCGAACCAAGCAGGATGCCCCGCACCAGCTCATCCACCGAGACTTTTTCGATGTAGCTGTCCGGATGCCAGAGGCCGATCGGCAGACGGAAAGTATTGGTGTTGACCACCCGCAAGTAGACGTGGCTCAGGGAATCCGGTGCCAGTGAAAGGCGGAATGTCGGGTTGGGGACGGCGAGGTCCCGTTCCACCCAGTTGTCCTCATAACCCGCCTGTCGCTGATCAACCAGATCCCCGTCGCGGACCATGAACAGGGTGACTTCATCCACCAGAGGCAGGGCAAGCTCAAGGATCCATCCGTTCTGGTCAGGATTGCCCGCGGAGCGGAGATCCAGGCGCACCCAGTATGCGGATTCCGTGTAGCCGAAGTTCAACACGCCGCCTTCGTGGCGGGTAAAGGCACCCGATTCGAGAGCGCGAACCTCATCGAGGGTCAGTTCCTGCCCCGGGTCCTCGAGATACCAGATGCAGCCACCCAGATCACGGATACTCTCGATACCGCCGTCCAGTACAATCTCGCCATCATGGCAGGGCCCGGCCGCACTGGCCGACACCGGCATCATGGCCGTGACCAGGAACAGCAGGACCGCTACCAAAGACGTCACCGCTGGAAGCGCCAATTCAAGCCGTTGCCGCAAAATGTGATCTCCGCGAGGGTAGATACCGGTTTTTTGTTTTACTGTCAGTAGCCACGCCGGGGCTATACCGTCCCGGTGACTCACTTTAGCCGTTTACACCGTTTTTCGCATCCCGGGGCCATCTGAAATGAGACATTCCTGCATTTTCGCCGCTGTTTCCATGACCACACTTGTCCTGAGTGGCTGCGGACTTGAGGATACCGGACCTTCCGCGTTCAATCCGGCGACCAATGTGGATCTGACGTTCTCGAGCTTCAACCTGGAAAACACGGAGGTGGCACCGGACAACCTCGGCAATACCCGTTTCTGGGACTTTTACCGGGGCATCCAGCCGGCAGCAGACGATTCCGACGACCTGCAAACCACCGGGGAAATACGCAGCCACATCGAGGTTTTCATCCGCGCCACGCCAACGGACGCCGGCAACAGCTATGACAGCGTGCGCAACCCGCTGGACCTGATGAACCAGGTGCTGGCCTCCGGCGAAGTCACCAATTTCCAGGAAGGCAAACGATACATCAGCCAGAGGATTGCAGATGGTGTCGCAGGCACCTACAACAGCCGGGGCAAAGGCGCGCAGATCCGGTTCACAGACCAGTCGGCGGTGATTGCCAATCTGCCGCTGAACGACCAGCTCTGGATCTACCCGACGCTCGACTGGCGTTACCTGCCGGATGGCCCGGAAGGCTCGGATCTCGAAAACAAGGTATATCGCACGATCCAGTATGTCAGCCGCAGTGTTGAAGAAGAGGAGCAGGCCGCCCAGCCGGAACTGGTCAGCGTGCTGGCAGGCAGCCGGTTTGATGCCAACAGTTTCATGACACTGGGCTACAGCCCCACCGAATTCGCCACCGCCGACTACCTGAGTCGGAACCATGGCAGCATTGAACTGCGCCAGGATTTCATTGACGAAAACACCGACACGCTGTTTATAAAGAATGACGAATCCGAGGTGATCACACTCGATCGCTATCCGGGTTATGGCCTGGGAGACAACAGCCCGGACTGCCTGAGAGTCGAGCTGGATTACAACATGGACGTGGTCAGGATTTTTGCCTCGAACGGCGAGCCAGCGCGCATTGACGATCCTGACTCAACGGACGAGCAGGACACGATACCGAATCCGGCCAATTGCACCTACCAGGAAGATGCCGACGCGATTACCAGCTGGACAACGGTGCCTGTCGCCGGCCGCTAGCCGGCGCCGCCATCCCTGAGGTCCCAGTTCTGCAGGAAGCCTTTCTTGCGGTCGATCATGCGTTCATAGGTGGAGATCATGATGGCCGCGTGGGGTGCTTTGACAAGACGCAGGGTTTTTATACGGCGCTCCAGCCGTTCAACTTCAGAGCGCACCTGTTGGTGCACATGATTGCGAACGCTGTCGTGATGGTCCAGCTTGACCTCGCGGGAGGCGGGCTGGTTACTGGGGGGGGTGGGCTTGTCCATTCGGCTTCTCGTCCAATGAGTCGTGATAGATCCTTTTCCCATCACGCAAGTCTGCACAACTGTCCGACATAGTGCAATTAAAATGAATAGAGTTTCATTTTTATTTTCAGCTCTGCCGGACCACCTGTCATCCAGACGACAGAACCCCTGCTATAGTTCCCTGTAGAGACGACAATGCCCACCGACAGGAGCTCCCATGACCCAGACATCCGTGGCGGATACCCTCCGTGAATATCTGTCGCTGCTGGAACTGCTGGACGATGCCTACTGGGAAGCCAGCAGCATTCACCACAAGGACATGCTGTACGACATCATCAGCATATTCAGCCAGGAAGTGGCCGAGATAAACAAGCTCAGTATCCAGGACCACCATTACCCCTATGAGGTAATTACAGAAGGCATACGCCGGGTTGTGCCCAAGCTTGAGCGACTTGATGAAAACCGGGAAGACGTCATCCAGCGCACCCAGACCCTGACGGATTTCAGGGACATTCTGTCCTCCGTGCTGGGCATACTCGAAGCCCAGCTCAGGACGCTCTGAACCCTTTGCCTCAGGCGGCGATCAGCGGTCGCCGGTGCTCGGGTATCAACGGAAAACGATTGCCCACGGTATACACGAACTTCGCCAGTGCCGGCAGGTGATGACCGACGATCGGGATGCCGGTGTTCAGCAGACTGACCGAAATATCTCGGGCCGCATCCGCCCAACACAGCTTGTTGATCAGACCGACGTGACCGAAAGCAAACCGGCTGTTCTGACCCCAGAGGCCCACAGGATTGCCACCCAGCATCATGCCGGCACTGAAGCGCATGGGTATCATCATGGTGCGGTCTATCTGTAGCGAACCGAACTGTTGAATGGCCCGGCGGATGGTGATTTCGCTGCAGATACGACGGCCGTTCCAGAGCCCGCCATTCAGCATCATCTGGAAGAAGCGGCCCATTTCCTCGGCCGTACCGCACAGATTGCCCGCCGGAATCACCGCTTCCTGGAACCTCGGGTCATTGGTAACCCGCTCGACGGTCCGGATATCGCCACCCAGCGCGCGGTTAACAACCCAGGAAACGGGGAAACGCGGCGTTGGTCCGGTGGCGTAATTGCAGGCCAGCTCATCGAGATGCTCCGGGGCAATGCCATAGGTAAACCATTTCATGCCCATGGGCCGACGCAAATGCTTGTCGAGGTATTTTTCAATGGTGTCGCCCGTGACGCGTTCCAATACCCGCTGCAGGACAAAACCGCCGGTGATGGCGTGATAGGCCACCTTGGCGCCGTCCACTTCCACCGGTCGTGCAGCACAGAGCAGACGCCAGATTTCATCGTTATCCCACAGCACATCAATCGGCGTTTCCCGTGGAATGGCAGGAATGCCCCCGCGGTGAGAAAGAATCTGGTGAACGGTGATGGTCCTTTTCCCATTAACCCCGAACTCCGGGCAGTAGTAGGAGACGGGATCCATCAGGTTGACCAGGCCCTGTTCCGCCAGCATGTGCATAAGCAGTGCCGTCACCGCCTTGGAGGCGGAGAAGTAGCAGATCGGAGTATCAGTCGTCATCGGAACCTTGGCGGCGTCGCGCGGGTCATGGGGGCCATTGCCACTGGCATGGCCAATCGCCCGGTGCAGAACCTGCTCACCCTTGTGGCGGATGGAAATCTGGATACCCGGGTGCACGCCGGTCCGGTAAAGGCTCTGGACGCTGCGCCACAGGGCATCAACCGTTTCCTGACTGACACCGGCAGCAGCCGGATTTTCACCGGCATCATCCCGAAAGGTGACGGATTCGAGATCCTCGGGAATCTGACTGCTATGGAGGGCACGGCGGGCAAGTCGGTTCATCGGCTCAAACCTTTTTCAGTACGATTGTTGTTTTTCTATGTTCAACAGAACCGGCCCGGGCCACATTGGCCGGGCCGCAGCAAAGCGGACGTCACCTCCTCCACCTGCCAGGACACGAGTCTCACTACTGATTATGGACCTGGTCGTGCAGGTGCGCCATGGCGACACAGTTGCGGCCCCTATCCTTTGCCAGATACATGGCTTTGTCGGCGGCGGCACAGAGTGTCGAAGCAGTCTGCCCGTGATCCGGGTAGACCGCAACGCCCACGCTGATGGTCAGGGGCACCGCCTCGCCATTCCCCAACGGCTGCGGCTCTTCCGCCACTTTGCGCCGTAAACGCTCGGCCGTTTCCTGGGCCTCCTCCAGATCCATTTCAGGCAAAACAATCACGAACTCCTCGCCGCCAAACCGACCGATGGAATCGACGCTGCGGACGCTACCCAGCAACAGGCGGCTGATAGCTCTGAGAACCGAGTCACCTGCAGCATGGCCGTAGGTGTCATTCACATCCTTGAAATGGTCGAAATCCACCCAGAGCACTGCCATGGGTCGCTGGTAACGACGGGCTCTCTGAAGCTCCTCATCCAGCACCCGGGACATCTCCCGCCTGTTCAGAAGACCGGTCAGGGGATCCCGAGTGGCCATTTGCTCAAGCTCTGTCTCTAGCACTTTGCGGTCAGAAATGTCCAGAATGATGCCTTCCAGGTGGAGCGAGCCATCGTCCTCCTGAACGCCTCGTCCCCGCTCCCAGACCCAGATACGACTGCCGTCTTTTCGGGTGACCTCGTATTCCAGGGAAAACGATTCTTCTTTTTCCAGGGCCACTCTGACTTGCTCGAACAGTTGCTGATTAGAAGCGTCGCTAACCAGCGCCGCATAGCTGGTGACCCGGTTGTTGACCAACTCATCGGGCTCATAACCAGTCAGCTTGGTGCATCCCTGGGAGACAAATTTCATTGTCCAGTCGGGATCATACAGGCAGCGATAGGCCATGCCCGGGAGATTGTCCATCAGGATCTGGAGCTGACGCTCGCGCTCACGGAGTGCTTGCCGTTGTCGGTGCTGGAGGTTGAGCAGGGCCCGATCCTTGGTGAGTTGGCGGAGCAACACAGAAAAGAGAATCACCCCGGTTATCAGCACAAAGAAAGAGCCTTTCCAGGTCTGGATGACGGAGAGGGTTTTCGGATCGGGAAACCATGTTTCCGCGAGAGTGTCGGAAAACGCAATCCAGGCAAAGCCGGCGATCAGATAGACCACGGCAGCCCAGCCAGCGCGCCGCAGGGGTGTGCGGTTTTCGTTCAAGCTTTTCATTCCCTGAGATTTCGACGACGAAGGCTCCATGAACACCGCCATCGATGTTTGAATATTTATAATGTACGAAAAATAGTCATAACGGCGCTTTAAGTCGAGCGTCAAATGTCATGCCCGGTAAAATCCACCCGGGAATCGGGTTTTGCCTCCACGCCAGACAGTTGTTGTGATGCCGCTTAGCTGCTTTAATTCCCGGTTTCTGCCGTCTTTCAGGAGCCCAGCATGACGCCTGGCATCAACGCTGCGCGCAAAGCCTCTGTACCCCATACCATCCATGAGTACGACCACGACCCGGCCAGCGAGAGCTATGGTACCGAGGCCGCCGAGAAAACCGGCGTGGATCCCGCCCGGGTCTTCAAAACACTGGTTGTGGCCATCGACGGCAAGGAGCTGGTGGTTGCCATTGTCCCGGTGACCACCATGCTCAATATGAAACTGATCGCCCGGGCCTCAGGTGGGAAAAAAGCCGGGATGGCAGACAAACAGTTGGTCGAGCGCACCACCGGCTATGTCCTGGGTGGTGTCAGCCCCCTGGGCCAGAGAAAACAGCTGACAACCTTTATTGACGACTCGGCATTGGACTTCGACACCATATTTGTCAGCGGGGGGCGCAGAGGGCTAGAGATTGAACTTGCGCCCCGCGATCTGGCCCTCCTGACCAAAGGCGCGTTCGCTCCGCTACATTCCACCCCCCACCAGGAGTAGCCCGTGAATCACGCAACGGATCTGCTACTAATCGGCGGCACCCTGCTGCTGGCTCTTGCCGCACACGGCATCGGCCAGCGCATACACGTGCCCAGGGTTACCCTGTTGCTATTGCTTGGGGCGCTTGCCGGGCCGGAACTTCTGGATCTTCTGCCAGCAGGTGCAGACGATCACTTCGGATTCATTACCCAATTAACGCTTGCCATGGTCGGCTTCCTGCTGGGCGAGCGCATGGCAGTGAAAAACCTGTCAGAAGGCCGGGAAGCCGTGATTGTGAGCCTCGCGGTCACTCTGGTGACGGCGGCATTTGTTGCCGTTGCAGTCTGGCTTGTTACTCGTAATCTACCCGCTGCGCTGCTCCTGGGTTCCATCGCAACAGCAACAGCACCGGCAGCAACACTTGATACGTTGAAGGAAGCTGGTGCGAACGGTCCGCTGACCCGGCTGGTGTTCCAGGTCGTCGCCATTGATGATGCCTGGGGCGCCATCCTGTTCAGTATCTGCCTGGTCGGTGCACAACTGCTGCTGGGCGAAGGCGGTACCGGGCTTTCGACCCTCGGAGTCGGTCTTTTGGATGTCGGAGGGGCGGTTCTGCTGGGCACGGTCCTGGGTCTGCCTATGGCCTGGCTTACGGGCCGGCTGCGGCCCGGCGAGCCGATGTTGCTCGAGTCCGCCGGGTTTGTTTTTGTAGCCGCCGGTATCGCGTCATTTCTTGGTCTCTCCTATCTGCTGACCTGCATGACCCTCGGCATCGTGGTCGCCAACCGGGCAAGGCATCATGTGCGCCCGTTCCGCTCAATTGAAGGGGTTTCCGAGCCGTTCCTGGCCCTGTTCTTCTTTATGGCCGGCTACCAGCTCGAGTGGGCCATGCTGCCAACCCTCGGCGCACTGGGCCTCGCCTATGTTGCCGCCCGGATTGCCGGCAGGTTGGCCGGCGGACGGTTCGGCGGCTATCTGGCCGGTTCTGCATCTCATACCCGGAAACGGATCGGCGCCTGCCTCATGCCCCAGGCCGGCGTTGCCCTAGGCCTGGCACTGCTGGCCACAGAACGGCTGCCGGAACTGACGTATATTCTGCCTCTGGTCATTGGTGCAACGGTGATCTTTGAACTGGTGGGACCCCCACTCACCCTGATTCAGCTCAGGCGAGCCGGCGAAACCGGCAAAGGCTATCAGGACGAACCGGACGAGGAATGAACGCCCGGTATACAGCCATAAAAAAACCGGAGAACCCGCCAGGGTTGTCCGGTT
Organism: Marinobacter sp. CP1; assembly: GCF_001266795.1. Taxonomy (NCBI): domain Bacteria; kingdom Pseudomonadati; phylum Pseudomonadota; class Gammaproteobacteria; order Pseudomonadales; family Marinobacteraceae; genus Marinobacter; species Marinobacter sp. CP1. The sequence continues at coordinate 2,111,776 of NZ_CP011929.1, read as the reverse complement.
TTTTGAGGGCATCCGCCTGTTAAGCCGGATGCTCACAGGCTGACTTACTTCACGGATGCGCGAGCTTCTTCGAGAATCCGGTTCAGCGTGGCGCTCGGCTGCATCACTTCGCAGACCTTCTCCATCGGCGGGTGGTAGTAGCCACCGATATCCGCCGGGTTGCCCTGAACCACCGTCATCTCTTCCAGGATCTTGTCCTTGTTCTCTTCCAGCTGTGCAGACAGCTTGGTGAAGAACTCCTTCAGCTCCTTGTCGCTGTCCTGGTTGGCCAGTTCCTCTGCCCAGTAGCGGGCGAGGTGGAAGTGGGAACCACGGTTGTCGAGCTCGCCGGTTACCCGGGACGGAGACTGGTTGTTTTCCAGCAGACGCTCGGTGGCCTTGTCCAGGGTCTGACCCAGCAGACGCGCGCGCTCGTTGTTCTGCTTCTCGCCCAGCTCGTCCAGGGAGACCGCAGTGGCCAGGAACTCACCCAGAGAGTCCCAGCGCAGGTGGTTTTCCTGGATCAGCTGCTGCACGTGCTTGGGTGCGGAACCGCCGGCACCGGTCTCGTACAGGCCACCGCCGTTGAGCAGCGGAACGATGGACAGCATCTTGGCACTGGTACCCAGCTCAAGGATCGGGAACAGGTCGGTGAGGTAGTCACGCAGTACGTTACCGGTCACGGAGATGGTGTCGAGACCGCGAATCAGGCGCTCCATGGTCCAGCGGATGGCGCGAACCGGGGACATGATGCGGATATCCAGACCTTCAGTGTCGTGATCCTTCAGATAGGTGTTCACTTTCTGGATCAGCTGCGCGTCGTGAGCACGCTCGTCGTCCAGCCAGAACACGGCCGGCATACCGGTGGCACGGGCACGATTGACCGCCAGCTTGACCCAGTCACGGATCGGCAGGTCCTTGGTCTGGCATGCGCGCCAGATGTCGCCTTTCTCAACGTTGTGCTCGGTCAGCACGGTGCCGTCTTCGGCAACAACGCGAACAACACCGTCTTCCTTGATTTCAAAGGTCTTGTCGTGAGAGCCGTACTCTTCGGCTTTCTGCGCCATCAGACCAACGTTCGGTACGGTCCCCATGGTGGTGGGATCGAAGGCACCGTGAGTCTTACAGAAGTTGATCACTTCCTGGTAGATGGTGGCGTAGGTGGACTCGGGCATAACCGCCTTGGTGTCCTTGAGCTTGTTGTCACGCGCCCACATCTTGCCGGAGTTACGGATCATCGCCGGCATGGAAGCATCAACAATGACGTCGCTTGGAACGTGCAGGTTGGTGATGCCCTTGACGGAATCAACCATGGCGATTTCCGGACGGTGCTCGTAACAGGCGTGCAGGTCTTCCTGGATCTGCTCCTGCTTGGATTCCGGCAGTTGCTTGATCTTCTCGACCACGCTGGACAGACCGTTGTTCGGGTTCACGCCGATCTCGTCGAACAGCTCGCCGTACTTGTCGAACAGATCTTTGTAGAAAACCTTCACCGCGTGACCGAACACGATCGGGTGGGAGATTTTCATCATGGTGGCTTTCACGTGCAGGGAGAACATGACACCGGTGTTCTCGCAATCGGCAATGGCGTCCTCGAAGAACTTCACCAGCGCCTTCTTGCTCATGAACATGCCGTCCAGAACTTCGCCTTCCTGCAGCGGCAGGTCGGATTTCAGAACCGTCTGCTTACCCTGCTTGTTCTCGAACACGATGTTGGCTTTGGTCGCCTTGTCGAGAGTTACGGACTGCTCGCTGGAGTAGAAGTCACCACCGCGCATGTGGGCCACGTGGGTACGTGAGGCCGGGCTCCACTCACCCATGGAATGCGGGTATTTGCGGGCAAAAGCCTTTACGGCAGTCGGCGCACGACGGTCGGAGTTGCCCTCACGCAGCACCGGGTTAACGGCACTACCGAGAACCTTGGCATAGCGGGACTGAATTTCTTTCTCTTCGTCATTTTCCGGGTTTTCTTTGTATTCCGGAACGTTGTAACCCTGCTCGTTCAGCTCCTTGATCGCGGCCCGCAGCTGGGGAATGGACGCTGAGATATTCGGCAGTTTGATGATGTTGGCGTCCGGGTCCTTGGTGTATTCACCCAGTTCGGCCAGGGCATCCGGAACCCGCTGATCTTCCTCCAGATAATCCGGGAAGTTCGCCAGAATACGCGCCGCGAGAGAGATGTCGCTGGTTTCGAATTCAATACCAGCCGGCTTGGCGTAGGTTTCCAGGATGGGAAGAAGCGACCGTGTTGCGAGGGCTGGCGCCTCGTCAGTCAGTGTGTAGACAATCTTGGCTTTGGATGATGTCATTTTCGTCCTCAGGCTAATGGGTGGGTTCAGGACGGTCATGGCGGGGTCAGGCGTCTTTTGAACGTCCGACCTGAGCAATGACTGATTAGGAACTTTTGATAGGGCTACTAAGATACCATTTTTTCGTTAATTTTGGTTACGATCTTAGTATAAGAACGGACTAAAAATGCCTGATCTTCGGTTACAAGACGATGAAATGGCGGGAATTTACGAAACTTTCTAACATCGGACATTCGGGTAGAGCGGCAGAAGAACCCCTTTCCAAAACACGCTCCTAACGGCACATCCCTGTGACGCTTGGGCTCCGCCATCCCTGGCTCCGCACAGTTTTGGAAAGGGGTTCTTCTGCCGCTCACCGGGCCTCTCGGTGTGCCTCCGCGCGGTCAATCAAGGCCATTCTCGGAAGCATTTTTGTCGACAAAATCAAGAGAGTAAGTCGGATTAGCACAGCATAAACCGACAGCCTCCATCAGATTTCAGACCTTCAACTGGGCAACAGCCCAACCTCGGCCAACCGCTCCCGAATGTGATCCAACGCTTCGGGGTTCCCCAAAGCATCCCGATTGTCCGCCTTCTTCGAACCATTGATCAGACGGGCCACTGCCAATTCCACCTTTTTGCCACTGCGGGTGTACGGAATGTCGTTCACCTCCACAATGTGCTTGGGCACGTGCCGTGGGCTGGCGCCCTCGCGGATTCGACTCTTGAGCTGTTTCAGCAGATCGTCGGTGATTTCCTGACCGTCGGCCGGAACCACCAGCAAAACCACTTCCACGTCGCCGTCGATCTGACGGCCGACAACGAGGCTGTCTTTGACCTCGGCCACGGTTTCGACCTGGCGGTAGATTTCCGCGGTACCGATTCGAACGCCGCCCGGGTTCAGGGTGGCGTCAGAGCGGCCATAGATGATGGCGCCGCCGTGTTCGGTGAACTCGATGAAATCACCATGGGCCCATACGCCCGGGAAGGTGTTGAAGTAGGCGTCGCGGTAGCGCTCGCCATCCGGATCCTGCCAGAAGCTGACGGGCATGGATGGCAGCGGCTGACGGCAGACCAGCTCGCCGCGACCTTCACTGACCGGCTGGCCATCGTCGCCGTAGGCAACCGCGTCGACGCCCAGGAAACGGCACTGGATTTCGCCGCGGCGAACAGGCAGCAGTGGCGTTGAACCCACGAAGCAGCCGCAGATGTCCGTGCCACCGGCAATGGAGCCAAGCAGGGCGTCGGGGGCGCCATCGCTGTAAACCCAGTCATAGTCTTCCGGCAACAGCGGTGAGCCGGTGGAAAACACCACTCGCAGCTTGCTCTGATCCAGGGTTTTTGCGGGCTTGAGTTCGCCTTTTCGGCAGCCGGCAATGAACCGGGCGCTGGTTCCGAAGTGGGTGACCTTCTCTTCCGCAACGGTGTCCCACAGAAAGTTCAGGCTCGGGTAACCCGGAGAGCCATCAACGGTGATTACGGCGGCGCCGGTCATCAGGGCGGAGGCCTGCCAGTTCCACATCATCCAGCCACAGGTGGTGAAGTACAGGAATCGGTCTTCGGGGCCAACGTCGCCGTGAAGCATCAGCTCCTTGGCATGATTGACCAGCAGGCCAGCATTGCCGTGCACGATGCACTTGGGTTTGCCCGTGGTGCCGGAGGAATACAGGATATACACCGGATGATCCGGAGGCAGAGGCGTAAAGGAAGGAGCCGTTCCTTCGCCAGCAGCGAGGGCGTTTTCCCAGGTAGTCACCAGATCGCCCGAAATCGGAGCCTCGTCTGGCAGTTGCTGGACACTGACAACCGCCTTGAGCGTTGGCAGGCCGGCAATGAGCTCGGCAAAATCCTGCTGGCGCGCAAACACTTTGCCGCCGTAGCCGTAGCCGTTCACGACGATCAGAGCCGAAGGTTCGATCTGGCCAAAGCGGTCAAGAATCGCGCCGATGCCGAAATCCGGTGACGCGGAACTCCAGATGGCCCCAAGACTTGTAGCGGCCAGCATCCCCACCAGGGCTTCATAGCCGTTGGTAACAACACCGGCTACCCGGTCACCCTGTTTGATGCCTTTGCTGCGCAGGAAGGCTTCCAGGGCACCGGCATCGGCTTTCAGTTCGGCGTAGGTGCGACGCAGCACCGGACGGGTTTCGCAGTACGCCACGACCGCTTCGCGATCGCGGTGCTCACCATCTGCCAGCCTCAGCAGGTTGGCAGCAAAGTTCAGCTTCATCCCGGGGAACCATTCGGCGCCCGGCATTTCATGCTTGCCCAGTACTTTTTCAGCCGGCGTATCGCAGACAAGACCACAGTAATCCCAGACTTTTTGCCAGAAGGTTTCCAGCTCATCAATGGACCACTGGTGCAGTGCGTGGTAGTCAGCAAACGGGCCGAAGCCCTGCTGCTCAAGCCATGTCCTGAACTGGCCCATACGGGAATTGGCCAGGGTGTCTTCCGACGGAGACCAGACTACCGGTGATTGTTCTTCATTGCTCATCCATATCTCCTGAATGTTACTGCATATGCCAGCCGTGACTGACCACGATGGACTGGCCAGTCAAAGCCGCAGAGGGGAATGCAGCCAGATGAACCGCCAACTCTGCCACGTCTTCCAGGGTGGTGAATTCCCCGTCCACAGTGTTCTTGAGCATAACTTTACTGATCACTTCCTCTTCGGAAATGCCCAGCTCCTTGGCCTGTTCCGGAATCTGCTTGTCCACCAGGGGCGTGCGCACAAACCCGGGGCAGATGATGTTGCTCCGCACCCCGTGTTCCGCACCTTCCTTCGCCACCGCCCGACACAACCCCAGCATGCCGTGCTTGGCCGCCACATAAGGGGCTTTCAGGGGAGAAGCCTCCAGAGAATGCACCGACCCCATGTAGAGCATGGTGCCACCGCCGCTCTCGTACATGTGCTTGAGTGCCGCGCGAGTCACCAGGAAAGCGCCATCAAGATGCACATTCATGACTTTGCGCCAATCGGAATAAGCCAGTTTGTGCACCGGATCAATGTGCTGGATGCCGGCGTTCGCAATGGCGATGTCCAGACCACCCCACTGTTTAACCACAGAGTTGACGTTTACGTCAACTGCATCTTCGTCAGTCACATCCATTTCAAGGGCGATGGCAGTGCCGCCGGCCTGCTCGATGGCATCTACGGTGTCCTGGGCCGCCTCGAGTGTCAGATCAGCCACAGCGACCTTGGCGCCTTCGCGGCCGTAGGCCTCGGCAATGGCCCGGCCGATGCCGCGACCGGCACCGGTAATCAAAGCAATCCGGTTTTCCAGACGCATGGTTATTTTCTCCTTAGTCGTAAGCCACGCTGGGCAGCCAGGTCGCGATTTCCGGTACCACGAACACAATAGCCAGCGCTGCCAGCTGAATAATGATGAACGGTATAACGCCACGGTAGATGTCGGTAACGGCGATCTCCGGCGGCGCTACACCCTTGATGTAGAACAGCGCGAATCCGACCGGTGGCGTCAGGAAAGAGGTCTGCAGGCACATGGCAAACAGGATGGTGAACCAGACCAGATCAAAGCCAAGGCTCTGCACAACCGGGGCAACCAGCGGCAGGATGATCAGTGTGATTTCCACCCAGTCCAGGAAGAAGCCGAGCAGGAATACGCCGAACAGAATGGTCAGAATCACGCCATAAGGACCGAACGGCAGACCCAACAGAGCGTCTTCGATCACTTGGTCGCCGCCCAGACCCCGCAGGACCACGGAGAACGCGGTGGCACCCAGGAAGATGGCAAAGATGAACGCCGCCGTGCGCGTCGTCTGCTGCATGGAAGAGTTCAGCACGTTCAGGTTCAGTCGGCCAGACATCAGTGCCAGCAGGAGAGCACCCAGGGCGCCCACACCGGAAGCCTCCGTTGGAGTCGCTATGCCGGCAAAGATGGAACCCAGTACGCCCAGGATCAACGCGGCGGTTGGCACTACTGCCTTTGCCACTTCCCAGACGATGGCCCAGCTCACTTTTTCGGTACCTTCCGGCACCGGCGCAATGTTCGGCTGCAGCATCGGACGGATAATCGCGTAGGCCACGTACATGGCACCCAGCATAAGGCCGGGGAAGAAGGCGCCCATGAACAGGTCACCGACTGACGCCTCGGGAACCGCCAGGCGGTCGGCCATCAGAACCAGCATAATGGAGGGCGGAATCAGAATACCCAGGGTTCCGGTGGCACACGCCGTACCCACCGCAAAGCCCTTGTCGTACTTGTTCTCCATCATGACCGGCAGGGACAACATGCCGAGGAGCACGACGGACGCCCCGATGATACCGGTGGTCGCGGCCAACAGAACGCCGATAACGATGACGGTCACCGCATAGCCGCCGCGAACGGCGCCAAACAGTTTGACCATGCTGTTCATCAGTCGCTCGGCTACGCCGGACTGGTCAAGCATGATGCCCATGAATATAAACATGGGCAGTGCCACAAGGGTTTCGCTACTGACCACCTTCCAGATTCGCTCGGGCACAAGCCCCATGGAAGATTGATAATCGAACCACAGATTGGCTCCAAAATTCTCAACGGCGACGACACCAACAACGGTCCAGATAACCGCGGTGCCGCCCAGTACCCAAGCAACCGGATAGCCGGTCATCAGCAGCGCCCCGAAGGTGAGGAACATGCCGATTACAAATAGGGTTTCAAGCTCCATCAGGACGCATCCTCTTTCTTGGTCTCACCGGACTCGACCCGGATTGGCTTCGGAAAGCCGAAAAGCAAAGCCGTCACTTTCAGCAGACGGGACAGGGCCGCGACGATCAGGAGCCCAAACGACAGCGCGAGAACGCCCTTGAGAATCCAGCGGTAAGGAAGGCCCGCCGGCGCCTGACTGGTCTCGCCCTGCTCCCAGGAGCTCACGGCATAGGGAATCATTTCGTAGACCGCCAACACCAAAAACGGCAACAACAGGAACACCAGCCCAAACAGCTCGATCCAGGCCTGGCCTTTCAACGACAAGCGCTCATGGATAACGTCCACCCGCACGTGATCATCGGTTACCAGGGTGTAGCCCAGCCCCAACAACCAGCCCGCGCCAGCCAGATGCCATTGAACTTCCTCCAGAGTGACCGACCCCATGCCAAAGGCATAGCGCCCCACCACTGCGTAGATAATCACGCCCGTGACCACAATCCAGAGCCAGGAGGCACTCTTGCCTATTGCAGAAATCACGGCGTCCAGAACCCGGCTTAGCCAGGTGGTTGGAAACTCGGTGTGATGATGAATAAATTGACCGGCGTCCGACGCCGATGCATGCACCTCGGGCGGAGAGCCTTTATCAGACACTGTCATACAACAGTTCCTCGTTCAGAAAGCCTGCCGTGAAACAAGGATGGCCCCGCAGGGCCATCCAGACTAAATCAAAGAGCACCGGCATTGCGTCCGGTGCCCTGGGTCAGCCCCGAACCTTACAGGTCCGCCGGAACATAGGCGCGGGTATCCCACACCTTGTAGGATTCCATGAACTCCTGCTGGCTTTCATAGACACGCTTGAAGTCAGCATCCTTGGAAGCTTCTTCTTCAAGCACTTCCTCGGTTACTTCGCGCAACTTGAGCAGAACGTCGCGGGGGATCTGGTCAGCCTGAACGCCCTTGTCCTGGAACTCGGCCAGAACCTTGCCGTTCTTGTACTCGCCCTCGGCCAGACCACGGGTGGTTGCCGCGGTGCAGGAAGCCTCAACCAGCGCCTTCTGTGCCTCGGTGGCCCGTGCCCACTCGTCCTTGTTGATCAGCATGTACTGGGCTGTGAACTGCTGGTGCCAGCCCGGGAACAGGTTGTACTTGACCACCTGGTTGAAGCCGAGGATCTGATCGATGGCTGGCATGGAGAATTCGGTGGCATCGATGGTGCCCTTCTCCAGTGCCTGGTAGAGCTCGCCGCCAGGCATCATGGTGACAGAGGCGCCCAGCTTTTCGAGGACCTTGCCGCCGAGGCCGGCGAAGCGGATCTTCAGGCCTTTGTAATCTTCCAGGGTCTCGATGGGCTCGGAATACCAACCCGCTGTTTCAGGCCCAATGATACCGCACAGCTGTGCGTGAACATTGAAGCCTTTGTTGGCATAGGTTTCCTGCAGCATTTCATGACCGCCACCGTAGTAATACCAGCCGATGTAGGCAGGCGGCTTCATGCCGAAGGGAACAGCGGCAAACAGGGGAATCGCAGGCACTTTGCCCTGGTCGTAACCGATCCAGGTGTAACCGGCGGAAACCTTGCCGTCTGAGACGGACTGCAGGATGTCGAACGGCGGAACCAGCTTGCCGGGCTCATAGACACGGACCTGGATGCTGCCATCAGAAGCGGTAGTGAGGTTGTCTGCAACCCAGGCAGCGGGAGAACCGAGGCCAGGAAGGTTGGTTGCGAAGGCTACGGGCATTTTCCAGCGCAGATCGTCTGCAAAAGCGGAGCCCGTGGTAAGAGCGATCGCACCGGCCACACCGGTGAGAGCCTTGAGAAGTTTCATTGGCAAGTCTCCTAACTTTGTTGTTTTGTCTGGCCTGGCGGCTTTCAACCAGAAAGGCCTGAACTGAGTATAATCAGAGAATGCAGGAACAGACGGACAGGGTGATGTTTGGGGTCCAACAGTTAGCGCCAGTCTTGTTCTGTGCATTGTTCTGACGTCCTGCGCCTCGGATATAGCAGACACTATGCCATCTTAGTTTTATTGATATAATTCAGCAAGTTATAAAATGCGGTCGAAGCCGGCACGAGGGAAAGTGTCCGGAATTTAGGACATCATTAGACGTCAGTCGTAAGGGATTGTACGGATGAGCAGACAGTCGTCCGGATTTCAGGACAACTTGGCCAGTTTCTCGTACAGAACAGATCGGGATATACCCAACAGCTTGGCAGCCCGGGTACGGTTGCCACGGCTTGCCACCAGAGCTTCTTCGATCGCCTGGGCCTCTGCCTCGGCGAGTGTCTGGGACAACGGCCTCACGGGTTGCGGTGCAAGAGAAGACACCGGGCGCGTCCCGGCTCGGGGCAACACCTTGAAAATCGCGTCGGCATCGAGCAAGCCACCTTCCTCGCCCATGGTCATTGCCCGCTCGAGAACGTTGCGCAACTCACGGATATTGCCCGGCCAGTCATAACTGCCCAGCGCCGAGACGCCGGCATCCGTAATCTCACCACGCAACTCCAGACCCTCGCAGATCTCTTCAAGAAGCGCTTCGCAGAGCACACCGAGATCCGCCAGCCGATCCCTCAAGGGTGGAATGGGGATTTCCAGGACATTAAGGCGGTAATAAAGATCGGAGCGGAAAGTACCTTCGGAGATCATGACCTCAAGATTTCTGCTGGTGGCAGCAATAACCCGAACATCCACCGAAACCACCTTGTTGGAGCCCAGCGGTTCAATCTCTCCCTCTTGCAGGGCCCGCAACAGCTTGGCCTGCAGCGGCAACGGCATGTCACCCACCTCGTCGAGAAACAGGGTGCCACCGTTAGCCAGTTGAAACTTGCCTTCCCGGGTGCGGCGATCGGCACCGGTGTAGGCGCCGGGTGCGACGCCAAAGAACTCGGCCTCAAGGAGGTTGTCCGGAATGGCGGCCACGTTCACTCCCACGAACGGTTTCTCCGCACGTCCCGAGACCGTATGAATCGCCTGGGCGAGTACTTCCTTGCCGGTGCCCGTTTCTCCCAGCAGTAGAACCGGCATATCGCGACCGGCCGCCAAGCGCGCGCGACGCTTGACCTCCAGCGCTGCCGGGCTGGCACCAACGAAATCACCGAGGCTGTAGCGAGTACCTCGTGCCTTTTTCGCCAACGCCTTGCGCGCGGCCGCAAGATCCTGGTGGAGCCGACGGTATTTCGACACCAGTGGCGTCAGGGGCTGAAGGTCGTCGTAAAGTACAAAGGCCACGGCACCGACGATTTTTCCGTTGTCGTCGTAGTACGGCAGGCGCGTTACCACCAACTGTTGCTGGTTGTGCTCCATGATGTCCAGCAGCAGGGGTTTACCGGTTTCGACCACTTCGGGCATTCGGGTGTGAGGGATTAGCTGGCGCACCGGTTTGCCGATGATGGTAGACGGATCGCCCAGGCCAAGAAGATGGGAGTAGCTGCTGTTAATCCAGGTAATCCGTGCATCGCAGTCCACGGCGATGGCACCGGCGCTGGCTTCCTCGAACATGGGAAACAGGGCTTCGATCAGGTCTCTGGTCAGGCCACTTTTATTGTTGTCAGAAAACAGCTGTGTCATGTACCGCGCACCAACGGGTCGAATGTCATTCATCTGGATAACCCTCGCACCCGACAGGCCGGGTGCAGTGACGGAAGTATATGGGGCCCCCGGACCGGGGGCAAACGAAGCCGGCCCCGCAACGGGCCGGCGCGTGTCACACTTATTCCGGGATCCGGACCTGATTGTCAGTAAAGACAATCCGGTCGCCAGCATCCGGCGCGGGATTGATCGCCGGCAGGTTGACCTCCGCCAGCGGTGTTGTGATAGCGCCCCGTGGCACCGTCCGGACTACCTGGCTTGGCGGCAACGCCCGCTTTTCAGTCAGATTCGCCCAGACCAGGTCCAGCGCCTGGAAATAATAGTGGTGCAACGGCACATACCGGTCAGCAACGCCCGGGAACCCATTAAGTACGTCCAGGTGATGCGCGTTCAGGATTTCGTAGTACCGCAGGTTACTTTTCTCCCCCTCCACTCGCTGGTTCAGGCCAAAATAGGGCCGGGAGGTGTGGTTGATGGGTAGAATCGCATCGGCACGGCCGGTCACGAAAACCGTCGGCTTGCCCTGCAGATCACCCGAGGCACGGACTTCGGCGATACCCTCGGCAATAGCCGTTGCCAGCTCGGCGTCAGAGCCCTGCAGATCAGCTCCGCTGACGGCGTCGCTGCCCTGGGCAAGGCTACGAAGGCACAACAGTGCATCCAGGCCATAGTCCAATTGGTTGGTACTTGGTGAAGCACTGGCAGGCAGATTGGTGGGCTGACCATCGGCACCATCGTAGACGATGTTCACCCCGGCCGACGGCGGAATGCCATTGCTGATAGAGAACAGAGCGGCCTCTACCCCCGGCGCTATCGGAGCCACTGCCCCGGCGCCATCCACGGCCGCCAGGCTGAGATCACAGACACGATCCTCGACACCGGCGCGACTATAAGCATTGGCATAGGTCATGGAAATACTCTGGGCTACGGCGAGCCCGAAGTGCACCGGCGCCAACAGATTCTGCTCCGGCTGAATACCAAAGTCCTCGTTCAGGATGCGCAGCGCTTCGGTAGCCCGGTCATCCAGCGTGGCACCACTTACCAGACCCTTGTTGGCAAGGGAGTTACAGATATTCTCGCCGATTGCAGGGGGATTGAAGGTGGCGTTCAATGGCGCATCGTCCCGGATCGCCGGCGCCTGGTTGGCACAACCCTGATAGACGGCAAGGGCCGTGGTGTAATCCAGCAGGCTGCGGCTGTGCTCGGTAATCTCCGGGCCCTCGCCCTGGCGTATGGTGAAGCTTCGGTCCACCTGCGGGTTCACGTTGGGCTCGGACACCGCCACTCCATCGATAAGGCCCTTCGTATCCTGCTCGGCTGCACGGACGGAAGAACCACCACCGTTGGAGACACTGGAGGCAATGACCACGGTGTTTTTGGGTTTGATGGTCAGCAGCGTTTCGCCGTTGCCCAGCTCACGGCCAAACTTCTCGTTCAGCACGTAAAACCCGAATTCGATGGACTGCAGTACATGCTGGCCCCAGTCGGCTTCCGGATTGGCTCTGGAGTGAGCGTGCTTCCAGGCAAACCGATCCGGCCACGCGCTGTCGAAATCCGCTCGCTGCCCATCGGTCAGGTCGGCCCGGAACTGCACTGGTTCGACATCGGAGGTGAGCGTGCCATCAATCCGCTGGGCGGTGTTTGTAGCCAGGTTATGGGAACCTGTTCCTGTGCCCTTGTCGGTGTATACGACAGCACACCCTTTTTTCAGGCCCCACTCGCCGGCCGTACCGATAGCACCGTAGATGCCCCGGGAGCCGGAGGACGGCGCCGTGACCATGCAGGGTCGATCCGGGTCAAAGCTATCGGGCACCTGGGCCATCACCGTAACCGGCACGTCGGTTCCGGGCACAGACATGTAGGCAATGAATTCTTCACCCGCAATCAGGCCTTCACCGCTGGCGTTAACCTGCGGACCAAAGAAGGTCCCATAACCGCCTCCGGGGGCGGTATCCACCAGTGCGCGGTAGTTGTTATAGATCGCCAACCGCCGGAGTTCTGCAGCGGTAGGGTTCAAAGGGTCTGCGAATGCAGGCCCGGGCGCACTGGCCAGACCGCTGGCACCCAGGCCCGCAGTAAGCAGGTCATCGGTGATACCGTCGTAGCTGGTCTGACTGATATCGCCCTGAATGAAATCGGGGATTTCGTTGAACGGTGGATTATCCTTGCAAGCTGAGAGGGTCAACCCCGTGGCGCCGATCAGGGCGCAGAGCATTATTCGTTTCATGATCGTTCCTTGTTTGTTGTTGTAAACGAACAGACCAGGCCGCAAGCCGGGCCCCGGGAACGCCATGCGCATCCTGTGCCAATTGGCTATGTATCTGATTTATATATATTAAAATTACCTATTACTTGAACTTGAGAGAATAATTCCGGATTTCCGGACAGTCCCGGGGCCGGCAATCATCAAAAAACACGCCTATTGCGAGCCTTGCAGAGATTGTCCTTGAAACCGGACACTGTACTGAATGTCGGACAATGGAGTCTGGATGAGGCAATCCGCCCCGTACCGGCATCCATCAATATCAGTGCGTCGTAGATTTGATGTGAAACCTCAATTCGCCTGAAAAAGGAGAGCCCAGTGCCCGGTTACCGAACAGGGGGCAGACGGGGTGGGTTGGTCGGCGTGATTGGCAGCCTGCTGTTGCTGGCCGGATGCGCGACCCACCACAATGGACCAGAGAACGCGGCCTTGCCGGGAGAGCAATCCTTTCAGGTAGAGCGCAATTTACAGTTCTCCCCAGATAACTGGCCACAACAACTCTTCGCCGACCTTTACCTGCCCGAGAACGGGGCCTCAGGGCATCGCCATCCGGTGGTCCTGATGGTTCACGGGGGTGGCTGGCAACGACGGTCCCGTGAAGACATGGCCTGGATCGCGGAAGAAGTGGCCAGCCACGGTTTCGCGGTGCTGAACATCGACTACCGGTTTGCACCGGAATACACCTTCCCGGCGCAGCTGCATGATCTCCAGCTCGCCCGCCAGTGGTTGAACGAGCATGCCGACAAATACCGCCTAGACCGCAAGCAAGTCAGCGGTTTCGGGTTTTCATCCGGCGCCCATCTGATTGCCCTGCTGGCCCTGGTGGCAAGCTCCGACAGCGAGCTGAACGAGCCCTACGGCGGGCCGGAGTCCCGGCTGCACGCTGTTGTCGCCGGCGGCTTGCCGTCTGACCTCATGGCGTTCGGTTCGGGCAAGTTGATCCGGCAGTTCCTCGGTGGCGAGCAGCAGGCGATGCCGGACACCTATCGCAGTGCCTCACCGATCAGTCACGTGACGGCCAACGCACCGCCCTTCTTCCTCTTTCACGGCGCCGTGGACATGCTTGTGCCCTTCAGCCAGGCCGAACGTTTCCGGGACGCTCTCGCAAGTCATCAGGTATACAGCGAACTCTATGAAATGCATCTGCGAGGACATGTCACCAGCTTTCTCACAGCCGGCGATGCGGTTGACGAGGCAATCGCATTCCTCGACCGAAAAAACAGCGACTGATTGCCGGGTCGCTATCCGATCCGGATGAACGGCAGCAGGCTCAGGCCCATGATGACCAGAATGGCAATGCAGGCCGCCAGAGTCCGGATTGGCCTCTGCCTGAGCATGAACCAGAAACCGCCGGATTCGCCCCGGGCCAGGTGCTCCTCGTAGGCCTGTCGCTGGGTTTCATAGCGTTGCCTCTGATACTCATCCAGCAGCGCCCTGGCCCTGGCCGCCTCATCGTCGTCGTGCACCCAGAAACCGCCCATGCTGATGCCCCAGCGGCTTGGTGGCGTCTCGTAATAGGCTACCTCGTGGGCATCAAACAGGGCCCGGATTTCCTCGGCCTCGTCATCGGGTACATGGCGCAGGTTCATCAGATGGTGGGGCATGGACTCTCGTTGTCTGGTATCAGGTGCGGGTATCCCTATATCCTAGCACTAAAGCCCGACGGGGCCCGACAGCCCGAATTCGACACCGGAACCCTGAATGACCGACAACCCCCTCCGATTGCTGCTGGAGTTTGACAGCCAGGCGCAACGGGACAGATCACAGCCGCCTACCTTCCTGCATCGACGCGATCGCAAGTTTGCTCTCGTCTGTGAAGAGCAGGGCGAGGCCCCGGACGCGGCCCGCTGGCTCGCCCACCTGAACCGCCTCAGCGGTCCCCGGACAACCCCGACATCCGCGGACCGGACACTGGCATCGTGGCGCCGGATCAACGGTGGTTTTGCAGTGTCAGGCGCGGTTGCGGGCACGCTGGCGATGGCCGGGCTGCTGTTCTATGACGGCGGCCAGCGCATCAACATCACGGTTTTCCTGGCGTTCGTGTTGCTGCACCTGATATTCGCCCTGTTCACCACCGTGCAAGCCATGGCCGGATGGCAGCCCTGGCGCTGGTTGGCACGTCGATTGGGGGTCAACCCGGGAGATGGCGCCTTCACCAGGCTTCAGCCTGTTCTGATGGCCAGAGCGGCTCACCTGGGCGGCATTGCGTTCGCCATCGCAGGGCTGTTTACCTTGCTGGCCATGGTCGTCTTGCAGGACCTCGCCTTCGGCTGGAGCACCACGCTGGACACTGCCGCCACCAGCTATCACGGATTGGTAAAGGCCATTGCGACGCCCTGGGCCTGGCTCTGGCCTGCCGCGGCCCCGGATCTTGCGCTGGTCGAGGCGACGCGTTTTTTCCGGGCCGGTAACCCAACGGCAAGTCCTGACCCGGCCCTCTGGGGCCTGTGGTGGCCGTTTGTGGCCATGATGTGGGCAACCTGGGTTCTTCTGCCAAGGATAATTCTCTGGGCGTGTGCGTCCGTGCAGGCCCGGCAAAAATCCCGGCGCCTGCTCACCAGTCATCCAGCCATGCACGCCCTGCTGTATCGCATGGAAACACCCGCCCTGGACACTGGCAACAGCCATCATGACGCCGACGATCTTCCGGACACCGACACTCGAGGCAACCTGCTACCACTGCCCGACAGCGACATTCTGTTGTGTTGGGCCGGCGCCGGTGAACCGGAATTGCCAGAGTCGCTTCGGTCAGGCAAGCAGCTCGTGCTCACGGCCGGCGGCAGCGCCAGCCTTTCGGACGATGATCAGGCTCTGCACCGGATCGCCGAGCATCTGAAAAACAACGCCAAGGCAGTCATCCTGCTGGTTCGCTGCTGGCAACCCCCGACCGGCGAGCTTCAGGACTTCCTCGCGGCCGCCCGGGACATCTGGCCCGACAACGCCAGGGTCGCGCTGGTGCCACTGGCCACGGACAGCAATCAGCAACCCGATGCCCACCAGATCCAGCCCTGGCTGCGATTTGCCCAAAGGTTGGGCAGCGAGTTCGTCCAGGTGTCTCTGCCCCGGCTCCAGATGCGGGATCCCTACACAGCCATCGGGGACGGGTCATGACTCAGATACCCACGTTTGCGGTCGTCGGACACCCGAACAAGGGTAAATCCAGCGTGGTGGCGACCCTGTCCCAGAATGATGCCATTGCCATTGCCCTGGAACCCGGCACCACACGCAGGCATCAGGCTTACCCGCTGAAGGTGGACGGCCAGACCCTCTACACTCTGGTCGACACGCCCGGATTCCAGCGGCCGAGACGGGTAATGGAGTGGCTGGAAGCTCACAGTGTCTCCGCCTCTGATCACGCAGACACCGTCAAAGCCTTTGTGGCACAGCATGAGGGGGACGGCCGATTCACCGATGAATGTGAGCTTCTCAGACCGCTGATTGAAGGCGCCGGGATCATCTACGTGGTGGACGGCTCGGTGCCCTACAGCGCAGAGCACGAGGCAGAAATGACCATCCTGCGCTGGACCGGCCGCCCGAGCCTGGCCCTGATCAACAGCATCGGTGCCGACGACTACAGTGATACCTGGCAGGCCGCGCTGGGCCAGTTCTTTCAGGTTGTCCGCCGTTTCGACGCTGTTCGCGCCCCATTCGAGCAACATCTGGGCCTTTTACGGGCTTTCGGACAACTGGAGCCGGACTGGGAAACACCACTGGAACAGGCCACTCACTACCTGTCCGCCCAGCGGCAGCAGCGCCGCCATCAGGCCGCAGTACTGATCGCCGGGACACTGGAGAGCATGATGTCCTACCAGGAAAAACGGACGCTTACCGCCGGCCAGGCTGCAGAAACCAGTGACGGCTCCCTGGCCGAACAGCTGCGGGAACGTTGGTATCGTCACCAGCGCAAGCGGGAACAGACCCTGCGCGTGGATATCGAACATCTTTATCAGCACCAGCGCATCCGTCGCCAGGAGCCCGAACTGGAGTGGCACAGCGAACACGACCTGTTCTCGGAAGACAGCCGCAAAGCCTGGGCGGTCAGCAAGCGCTACCTGGCCACCGCCGGCTTCGGCGCGGGCGCCGTCAGTGGCGCCGGAATCGACGCGCTGACCTTCGGCTCCTCCCTTGGAACCGGCGCTCTGGTGGGCGGTTTGATCGGTGCTGCCGGCAGCTATTTCTACGGCGATCGGCTGGCCCTGCCGGCGCTGAGCATCGGCGTGCTAAGGGACGGATTGAAAACAGCCACCTTCGGTCCTGTACAGGACAGCCAGTTCGGCTATGTTGTATTGGGAAGGGCCGTGGATCACTGGTGGCATATCTCCCATCGGAATCACGCTGGTCGCGACCTGCTGGACCTTGAGCCAGCAGACCATCACTGGCTCGAGCGACTTGAAAAATCGAGCCGACAAGAAATTCAGAAAGCCTTCGACAAGTGCCGGAAACGGCGCCCCCTGGATGAACGCCAGCGGGAAAGATTCGCCACCTCGATCGAACAGGCCATGGCCGTTTACGACGATTGGCGGTTGAACCGCACCTGAAAGGGATGTTTATACTAAAAGGCTATTCCATCACAAAATGAGGAATGCTCATGAAAATCGTACGAGTGCAAGACATTATCGGTACCGAGCGGGAAGTCACCGGCCCAGGGTGGACAAGCCGCCGCATGCTGCTCAAGAAAGACGGCATGGGCTTTTCCTTCCACGAAACCATCATCCCTGCCGGGGCCGAGTTGAACCTCTGGTACAAGCATCACCTCGAAGCGGTCTACTGTGTTGCCGGCAACGGCAAGATCCTGGACAAAGCCACTGGTGAAACCCACGAGATCACTGACGGAACCCTGTACGCACTCGACAAGCATGACCAGCACACCCTGTACGGTGGCACGGAAGACATGCGACTGATCTGTGCCTTCAACCCACCGGTTACCGGCCGTGAAGTCCACGACGAAGACGGTGCCTATCTGCCGGACACCAGCGAAGACTGAATCGTCTTGCCCGTGGCTGAATACCAGGCCGCGACCACACCGCCACCGCCAGCGAAGCTGCTGCCGGTGGCGGTGTTGCTTTGGCTGGCCGGCGTTTACCTGCGGATACCGGTACTGGTCGCGCCGCCCCTGGCGCCGTTCATCAGCAACGAACTGGCACTCACCCAGGCACTCACCGGCGCCCTGACCACCCTGCCCATCCTGATGCTGGCCATCGGCTCCATGCCCGGCTCACTGGCCATTGCCCGGATTGGCCCCCGCAATACCCTGGCTCTGGCCATGGTGATTATGGTGATCGGCTCCGCCGGGCGCGGCCTGATGCCCGACACCCTGACCCTGATGATTGCCAGTGCCGTCATGGGCATCGGCGTCTCCATGATGCAACCATCACTGCCGGCACTACTGCCCCGGTGGCTGGACCCCCACCACCTCGCGTTAGGCTCGGCGATCTACATGAACGGCATGCTGATGGGTGAGTTCATCGGTGCCGGCATCACGCTGCCTGTGCTCATGCCCCTGCTAGACAACAGCTGGCGCGCCACCCTGGTGGCCTGGTCACTCCCGGCGCTGCTGGTTGCCGCAGCCCTGTTCCTGCCCAAACGGGACCGGGCCAAACCGGTGCGAAAAGTAGCCTGGCTACCGGACTGGCATAACCCCTTGACCCTGAGAATCGGTCTACTGCTCGGCCTCTCCGGCTCGCTGTTTTTTGGCCTCAACGCGTACATGGGCAACCTGCTGCAGCATCAGGGCCAGTTCGACAAACTGCCGGATGCCCTGTTCTGGTACAACCTTGCCCAGGTCTTCGCCTCCCTGATCATGCTGAAAATGGCGCGCTACTGGGTCGGGCGTCGTGGCGTCATCGCCACCCTGGCCAGCATCAGCCTGCTCGGCGCCATTGGCGCGGTCATGCTTACCGGCTGGTGGTCCATCGTCAGTGCCACCCTCATGAGCTTGGTCGCCGGCATGCTCCTGATCCTGCTCGTAGCGATACCCCCGCTGGTGGTCTCCGCCGCCGAAACTGGCCGCCTCTCCGCCGGCACCTTCCTGGTCGGTTACACCGTCGCTTTTTGCGTGCCTATGCTTGGCGGTGTCGTCGCCGACTGGACCGGCGATGCCCGCCATGCCCTGATGCTGATGATCACCTACGGCCTGCTGGTCTTGCCCCTGGCCTTTACCCTGAACCTGGAACGAAAAAAGGACCAGCCCGAAAGCTGATCCTTCTCTGAATACCAATTTTCCCTTCGCGGACTCCCCATATCCAGCCGGAACGGCCGTGGGGCGGGGGTGTCCTTTCCGCCGGGAAAAAATGTCTGAGCAAAGCGAGTTGTTTTTCCCAGAGGAAAGGACACCCCCGCCCCGCGGCCAGACTCCGAACTAATACAGGGTCAGATGTAATAGTCCTTCAACGGAGGAAACCCATTAAACTCAATGGCGCTGTATGTCGTTGTATAGGCTCCGGTAGACAGCCAATACATCCGATCCCCAATCGCCAGATTCAACGGCAACGGATACTTGTGATGCTCATACATGATATCGGCACTGTCACAGGTCGGCCCGGCAATCACACAGTCCTCGCCTTCGCCCGCCTTCTCAGTCCAGATCGGAAACTTGATCGCCTCATCCAGGGTCTCGATCAGGCCTGAAAACTTGCCCACATCGGTAAACACCCAGCGATGCAGGGCAGTACGGGATTTCCGGGAAATCAGAACCACCTCGCTCACCAGAACACCGGCGTTGGAAATCAGCGATCGGCCCGGCTCGATGATGATCTCCGGCAGCTCCGCACCAAAGTCCTCGTGCAGGAAGCGGGCAATCTCCTCGGCGTACACCTTCAGCTCATTGGTGCGAGTGATGTAGTTGGCCGGGAAACCACCGCCCATGTTGATCATCTTAAGCTCGATACCGTCTTCTTCCTTCAGACGCTCGAAAATCACCTTCACCTTGTTCAGGGCCGCATCCCAGGCGCCAATCTCGCGCTGCTGGGAACCGACGTGAAACGACACGCCGTAGGGCACCAGACCCAGGTCACGGGCAAGGATCAGCAGGTCCATGGCCATGTCGGTCTGGCAGCCGAACTTGCGGGACAGCGGCCAGTCTGCCGTCAGGGTACCTTCGGTCAGGATACGCACATACACTTTCGAGCCCGGGGCCGCCTTGGCGATGTTGCGAAGGTCTGCCTCCGAGTCGGTGGCAAACATACGAACGCCTTTCTCGTAGAAGGTGCGAATGTCCTTCGCCTTCTTGATGGTATTGCCGTAGCTGATCCGCTCACCGGTCACACCCAGGGCCATCACCTTGTCCAGCTCGTAAACCGACGCGATATCGAAAGAGGCACCCTTGTCGCGCAGCATGGTCAGGATCTGCGGGGCCGGGTTGGCTTTCACCGCATAGTAAACCTTGGCGTAGGGGAAACCCTCGACCAGCTCGTCATACTGACGGTCAATCGTTGCGGTGTCGATCACCACAAACGGAGTTTCCTTGCCGTCGGCAAAGTCCTTGATGCGCTTGAACGTGTCGGCTTCGTAGTAATCGGCGATATTGGCGTTAGCGGCTTCGGTCATGGGTGGTGTGTCCCTCCACAGGGCAAACAGGCATAAAAAAAGGCACTACAGCAACGCTGCAGCACCCGTTAGATAGCGCGATCATCGGGCTTTTTTGAGGGCCCGGATATGAGCATATCTACCCATAAGTAATAGGCAATACTGGCAACGCCACTGGCATGAATTCTGGCGGGTTTTCCTAGACCGCCACCGGCCATATCGGCGGTGGTTCGGTAGGCCCGTCCGGGTCTTCCGGTTCAGTCTGTTCCCGTAGATAGCCGAGAATCGCTTCCTGGAGCTCCGTGCCCTGGCCCAATCCCTTGTTTCCGAACAACCGGTTGAATTCCAGTACGTAAGGGTGGCCATCCACCAGCGCAATATCAAAGCCGGCGTGATCAACACCCAGATCCCGGGCCAGCCGCAATGCCAGCGCCGTCATCGCCGGGGGAACCGGGCTGTTGTCGATGCGGCCACCTTGGGCCACATTGTTGTAGAAGCCCTGATCGGCCTGGGTTCGCCAGTAAGCCGTCAGCACCTGATCGCCAACCACAACAACTCGTGCATCCCGGTCCAGAGGCAGGTATTCCTGGGCGTAGAGCACGTCAGTGCGCTCGCAGTAGCGGCGCCAGTCCTCACGGGATTCAATCAGCCAGACGCCTTCGCCCATGCTGGCCTTGGGAAGCTTTGCCACGAACGGATGCACCATGGCATCCCAGATCATGTCACGTTCCACCGGGCCGTTGGCCTCAATCATGGTCCAGGGCGTGTGCTCCGGGGCCACCGTCTGGAATGCACGGGTCATCTCCACTTTGTCGTGGCCGATGCGGTAGCTGGCTTCGCTGGGAAACACCCGGCACTTGAGACCGTGAACCAGGGCATTTAACTGCCAGTACTCTGGAAACAGGACCCAATCTGCTTCCCGCAACAGTTCTTTATGACGCAAAAACTGGTCCGGCTTGAGGACGGTGGTGTCGGGAAAACCCAGGGTTCGGAAAATATCGAAGGAAACAAGGTGCATGGATACTGCGCACTCGGGGTTGAGTTGCGCGTATTTTATACAGGGCTGACATTCAGGCAAGTGCTATTTTCACCTCCAGACATCAGGAAAAGACCGTACAGGTGCTACCCTTGAAGCAGCACATAAGCACGGAAGAGCGGAATGCAGGAACTTGATGCGAGGGCAAAGTCCCTTCTGGCCGCACTGAAAGCGGACTCCCGGTCAGGCGCTACACAGCTGGCAATGAACACCCTCGATCAACTGCTATCTTACCTGGACGAGGTCGAGCCAGAGGGCGAGACATTTCTGAGGCTACTGGCAGAACTCCGGGCGGCACGCCCGAGCATGATCGTGATTGGCAATGCACTGGCCATGATCGAGCAGCGTCTTTCCAGTGATGTTCAGGTCGCACTTCAGGCCGTCATGGACATCAGAGACCAGCTGGAAAATGCCACCGGAACCATTGCCCGGCAAGCCCTCGATCTTCTGCCAGAGTCGCCGGTGATACTGACCCATAGCGCCAGCTCCGCGGTACTGGCGCTGTTTCGTAACATGGCGGAACAGCGCCAGGCCTTCTCTGTCATCTGCACCCAGAGCAGCCCGGGCTTCGAGGGCCACTCCCTGGCACGGGCGCTGAACGAGCTAGCCATACCCGTCACCTTGATCACCGATGCGCAGATGGGGCTGTTTGTGCCCCAGGCTGACCTGGTGATCACCGGGTGCGATACCTGGCTTTCCAATGGGCATTTTATCAACAAAAGCGGTACACACTTGTTGGCTCTGGCGGCCCATGCGGCCGGGAAGCCCCTCTGGGTTCTTGCCGACAGCTTCCGGAACAGCGACGCCGACCCCGGGTCGGTTGAACTCGAGGAAATGCCCGCGGAAGAACTCAACGCACCGCCGGGAGACTGGATAACGCCACGGAATATCTACTTTGAGCGGGTGCCACACGCGCTGGTCAGCAAACGCATCAGCGAGTTGGGCGTTTTTTCGTGCCCTGCTGAGCCTCGGCGGTAAACGGATCTTCCGGCCAGGGATGCTTGGGATACCGCCCACGCATATCCTTGCGCACCTCGGGGTAGGCGTTACGCCAGAAACTGGCCAGATCGGCGGTGACCGCCAGAGGCCGTTGCGCGGGGGACAACAGATGAAGCACCACCGGTACCCGCCCACCGGCAACGGCAGGGGTTTCTTTCCAGCCAAACAGCGCCTGGAGCTTGGCCGCCAACACCGGGCCATTGTCGGCGGTGTAATCCAGACTCACCCGCTGGCCGGTCGGTATGGTCAGATGTGTTGGCGCCAGACTCTGAAGCTGCTGCTGGGACGGGTAATCAATCAGGCTGTTAAGGGCCGCCAGCAAGTCGATCCGGGCCAGATCGGACCATCGGGTCATGCCGACCAGAAACGGGCCCAGCCAAACCTCGAGACTATCCAGTAACGCCGCGTCATCGGTGTCCGGCCAGCCGGAATCCGGGAAGGTTCTGGCGAGCAACCTCATTCGGGCACGCCACTGGCGACTGCCATCACTCCAGGGCAGGCTTTCCAGGCCCTTCTTCCGAATCGCGCTGAGCAGCCCCTGCCGGACCAGTTCCGGATCCACCCGGCCGAGCGGCTTTTCCTGAAGCACGAGTTCACCCAGTTTTCGCGCACGCCGCGCCAGAATTTTACCCTGGCTGTCGTCCCACAGTGCCTCTTCGATCTCCTGTATGTGGTCAGCCAGGTCGAGCTCCAGGTCCGGAATGTCCACCGGCGCGGCCAGGTAAATCGTGGCTTCGCGGGCCTGGCCATCCAGCTCGGCCGCCACCAGCCACTCGTGCCGTGCCAGGGGATCATCCTCTCTCAGTACCGCACCTTTGCCATTACTGAGCTGATACCTCGCCGCCTTATCCGATCGCCGCCTGGCAATACGGTCCGGATAGGCCAGGGCAAGCAATCGGCCGATTTCGGTCTCCGAGGGCGGTGTTGCCTCAGTCGTCCCGGGCCCGGAAAGACGCCGGGCCGACTGGCGTACAGCCTTCAGGCGAGCGACATCCAGCGTGCGATCCCGCCGTTCCCCGAAGAACACCCGAACCCGCTCGTGCATGTCCGCACCAGTTCCGGGGCCCAGGAGATCACGCTCTTCCAGCAAGGCGGCCACGGCCGCAGCCGCGCCTCCGAGCCCTATAGAACGGCCTTTCAGCACCATATGCGCCAGTCGCGGGTGTATACCCAGCTCCCGGGCCGCTTTGCCGTGGTCCGTAATAGCTCCGTCTGAATCGAGCAGATCGAGCCACCGCAGGAGGGCCACAGCCTGCCTCCAATGGGCGGCAGGGGGCTTATCAATCCAGGCGACGGCATCGGCTTCCCGCGCGCCCCACTGGGCTAATTCCAGCACCAAGGGTGCCAGATCGGCCTCCAGAATTTCGGGCGGCGTGTAATCGGCCAATCCGAACTGTTCCGATTCGCTCCACAATCGATAACAGACCCCGGGCTCCATCCGGCCGGCCCGGCCTTTACGCTGTTCCGCAGAAGCCCTGGATACCCGGCCAGTGACCAGGCGGGTCATGCCACTGTTGGGATCAAAAACGGCCCGACGCTGCTGACCGCAATCGATAACAACCCGAACCCCTTCAATGGTCAGACTGGTTTCGGCAATAGCCGTAGCCAACACCACCTTGCGCTGGCCTTCGGGAGCCGGCGAGATTGCCTGGTCCTGCTGCTCCGATTTCAGATTGCCGTATAGTGGAGCAAGCATCACCCGGTCCGGCAGGTTTGCACGGAGCTGTTGCTCAACCCGACGTATCTCACCCACACCGGGCAGAAACACCAGCAGTGAGCCGCTTTGATCAGCCAATGCCTCCCGAACCACAGCGGTAACCTGATCCACCATGCGGCCACTGCGCGGCAACGGCCGGTAATGAACATCGACCGGAAACGCCCGTCCTTCACTGGTTATTACGGGAACGTCTCCAAGCACTTGCGCAATCGGCCCGGTATCCAGGGTTGCGGACATCACCAGCAACCGCAGATCCTCCCGCAACGCCTGCTGCGATTCCCGCACCAGGGCCAGGCCCAGATCCGCCTGCAAAGAGCGCTCATGGAACTCATCAAAGATGACCGCCGCGTACTCCTCCAGCATCGGATCCGCCTGGATCAGCCGGGTCAGGATGCCTTCGGTCACGACTTCGATCCGGGTGGCCGCAGACACACGGGTATCCAGCCTTGTGCGATAGCCTACCGTCTGTCCGGGCTGTTCATTGAGTTGCCGGGCCATGAACCGGGCGGCAGAGCGAGCTGCAAGCCGACGGGGCTCCAGCATCAGGATCTTGCCGTCACCGCGCCAGGGCGCATCCAGAAGGGCGGCAGGCACACGGGTGGTTTTACCGGCACCGGGCGGAGCCTGCAGAAGTAAGGTAGTCGTGCGTTCCAGGGCCGCTTTCAGGTCTGGAAGAATGGCATCAATAGGGAGCATCGGATTCCGGGTTTCTGAAGCGTCAGGAGCTCACCCGCTCACGATTGGCCTTTGCCCACTGGTAAATCCGCTCAAAGGCCTCGGCCAGGTTGTGCGGATTATGGGGCGGCTGGATCACAGCAGCAAGTTCGCCGTCGGGGTTCAGCAGCGCAAAATGGCCGCTGTGATCCACCAGCAGCTCGCCATCCACCTCACGATGGACAAACACCGCGTTCAGGCTTTTGGCCAGTTCCCGCAAGGTGTCCAGATCTCCGGTCAGACCATGGAAATGTTCACCGAAGAAGTCCGTGTAGGCTTTGAGTTTCTCCGGCGTATCGTGCTCCGGGTCAGCGCTGACCAGCAGATAGTCAGGCTGGGGCAATTCCTTGGACAGCAGCTTGTCGGTCTGGCGCAAATTGGCCATGGCTGCCGGGCAGATATCCGGGCAATTGGTGTAGCCCACGAATGCAATGGTCCAGCGACCCCTCAGACTCTCCCGCGTGACCGTTTCACCGTTCTCATCCGTCAGCGTGAACTCTGCCAATTGACGAGGCTGATCATAGACATACGTATTGAACTCCGTCAGCTCCGGCGCCGGAATCGGTTCCTGGTTACCCACCAGAAATACCTGCCGTCCAACAACCAGTCCAAAGATCAGAACAACGATTAGCAGAAGGCAGAACAGGGTAAGGCGAATAGAGCTGGAGCTTTTCATGGGTGGTCCACTTCGTTGATCAGATAAGCAGACGGGGATGGCTTTCCGAAACCGTGCGGAGCCATGGATGGCGTAGCCGGGCGTACACGGACGTATTTACAGCGTGTTTCGGAAAGCCATCCCCGCCTGCGTCAGCACAATGTCTGACTCAGAAGAATACAAAATGATCCACAAGCAATACCACAAACAGGGCCATGAGGTAAGTGATGGAATACTTGAAGGTATTCAGGGCCACCCGCCGATCGTCACCCTTCAACAGCCTTACCGCATACTGCAGAAAGCGCAGGCCAAGGGCCAGGGCGCCCACCAGGTAGATACCGCCGGACATGCCTGTGACAAAAGGTAGCAGACTGACCGCCAGCAACATCAGGGTGTAGAGCAGGATGTGCAGCTCGGTGAACTTGTTGCCATGAGTGACCGGCAGCATGGGAATGCCCGCCTTGGCGTACTCTTCCTTGCGATGGATAGCCAGAGCCCAGAAATGCGGCGGGGTCCAGGCAAAAATGATCAGCACCAGCAGCAGAGCGTGGCCCTCAACCTGGCCGGTCACAGCGGTCCACCCCAACAGCGGTGGCATGGCTCCGGCAAGACCACCGATGGTGATGTTCTGGGGCGTAGCACGCTTGAGGAACAGGGTATAGACACCGGCGTAACCCACCAGGGAGGCGAGGGTCAGCCAGGCAGTGAGGTGATTCACCTGCCACATAAGCACGGCCATACCAACACACGCGAGTATCGTTGCGAACAGGATCGCATCCACAGGCGAGATCTTGCCTGTGGCCACCGGGCGCTTGCGGGTGCGAGCCATGACGGTGTCAATTTTCTGGTCTACCACATGGTTGACCACTGCAGCCGCGCCGGCCAGCAGGGCGATACCCAGATTGCCCCAGACCAAGACGCCCCAACCGGGCACGCCTGGCGCCGCCAGCAGCATCCCGATAACCGATGTGAGGATCATCAGCGCGACAACCCTGGGCTTGGTCAGCTCCAGGTAGTCACGCCAGGAAATGGTTGTTCTGGAGTCGCTCGCAATTGCCTGGGCCGGCAGTGCTTCCACTTGCTCGCTCATGCCGTAACCTCCTGGTTCATTGTTGTTGTGTGTGTTGCCGGGATGCTATGTGGTTCGAGTAACAGCTGATGCCGCCAGATCAGGTGAATGACTGACAACAGCAGACCTGCGCCCATGGCGTTGTGGGCCACGGCGATGGACAGGGGAATATGGAAAATTACGTTGGCCAGACCCAACAGGATCTGAACACCCAGCAGGACCGCCACCAGCCGGATGGCGTTATCCAGGCCGGAATCACCACGTCGACGCCACATCAACGCCAGTAATGCGGCGAAATAGACCAGCACCAGCATGGCACCGAGTCTGTGAGTGACATGAATGGCCACCCGGCCATCCGCCGTCAGCTGGCCACCCAGGTAGTTCGGGCCCACATGCTGGGTCACGTCAAAGCCGTGCCGGAAATCCATGCCCTCAGGCCACCACTGGCCCTGACAGGTGGGCAGATCGGTACAGGCAACGGCCGCGTAGTTGGCCGCTGTCCAGGCCCCCAGGGCAATCTGCATCACCACTAACAGCAGCCCGCCATAGAGCCAGGGCCGGAAACCGGACAGGGCATTGGATGGCGGGGGCTCCCGATCCCCTGTCCGTCTGGCCTGACGTCGCAACCGGAGGGCCAGCAGCGTCAGGAGACTCAGGGTGGTAAAGCCGCCAAGCAGGTGCAGCGCCACCACCTGGGGCCACAGTTTCAGGGTCACCGTCCACATGCCGAAAGCGCCCTGAAGAATGATGAAACCGGCGATAAACAAAGGCAGCTTTACCGGAACACCCTGGCGCCGGTTACGAACCGCGTAGGCCGCCAGGCCGAACACCACCAGCCCCAGGGTGCCGGCGGCGTAACGGTGGATCATTTCGGGCCAGCCTTTTTGCACATCCACCGGCGTATCGGGAAAACGGGCATTCGCTATGGCAATGTTCGATTCGCTCTGGGGCACCGTGAGAAAACCATAGCACCCGGGCCAGTCAGGACACCCCAGCCCTGCGTGCACCAGGCGGGTCCAGGCACCCAGCATGATCACGACAACCGCCAGCAAAACGGCAAAGGTTGCCCACTTTGCCATCTTGTGGGCTGCCGTAGTTGGGGAAACAGATGACTGATTCAAGGCTGACTCTCCGCTCTGGCCATTAACCGATCTGCGACAGTTTGAGCAGGTGTTTCAGGTCCTCCAGCATATCCTTACCAGTATGCTCGGAACCGTAATGCATCATCACATTACCGAACGGATCAACCAGCAGGATGCGCGGCTCCGCTTCCGGATTGATACCGGCTGGCCAGTCCGGCCGGGCACCCGCCGCAGGCACAAGGCGCTCCATGGAGCTGTATTCGGAGGACCAACGCGCCTGCAGATCGGAGGGCACACTACCCAGTGCGGCAGCCCGGGAGACCCGGTTGGCGTTCTTGCCAAGGGCGATATTCACCTGCCTGGCCAGATAGAGCAGCTCTTCGCACTGACTGCCACATTGGCCGGCAGCCACAATCATGAGCCAGTCCGGATCGATTTTTTCCGGGCCAAAGCGTTCTGCCAGCGGAGTACCGGAAGCCGTTTCGAGATTGAGCGTTGAAACCGGGGCCACTGGCTGGAGCAAAACGCCGTTATTGGTGTGGCCGGCCGGGTTCAGCCAGCCGGTATAAAACATGATGGTTGCAACAATCATCGGGCCAAAACCCAGCGCAAACAGGAGGAATGCCGTGCGACGGCCGCGACGCACCTGTTCCGGGGTTGGCCCTTCGTTGTGTTCCTGGTCGGATATCCGGTTAGCCATTGTCATTGTCATTATTGGCTCCTGTCTTTCGGTAACTCGCCACTATAGTCAATATAGTCAGCGCCACGGCCAGCGCAAACCATTGCGTGGCATATCCGTAATGGGTTTGTGGCCCCATCAGGTCCGGTTCCCAATCCGCCCGGTAAGCGCCCGGCTGGCGATTGCCGGAAAGCCTTACTATTTTGTCGGGAAGATCCGGAATCTCCTTTCGTGCGGCCTCTCCGGACAGACTCTGTACCCGCCGGGGCCACGGACCGCCTGCCTCTGGCTGATCCACCAGCACCGGCGGCACCGGATAGTCACTGAGTCGACCTTCCAGGGTAAAAATCCCTTCCGGCGTTTCCAGCTGCGGGAGCTGATCCCGGGTTCGCGGCGCCTGGACCCAACCGCGATTAACCACAACCGGCGGCCCTTCCAGAGGACGAAACTCTGTCAGGACTTCATAACCCGGGATGCCATCACGGGTCCGGTTATCCAGCAGCCAGTTTCGGCTTCCGTACATCCCGGTCAGTGTCAGAGGCCGACCACGGGTCAGATCACCGGACTCCATGTCCTGCCAGGCCCGGTTTTCCGCTTCCTGCTGCCACTGGTTCAGCAGAAGCTGCTTTTCTTCCGCCCGATTCAGCTGCCAGACACCGAGGCCAATAAGTATGGGCAGGAAGACGCCGCTGAACACCAGCAATCGCCAGTCAAAGTGCCATTGACGGTGTTGGCCCTGCGAATCAGACATGCTCTGCTATAGTGACCTCAACGGGTCTGGAACCTGTTCCTGCCCGTACATTCACTGCACCTACAAAAACAGGAACTCCCATGCTCAAGGGCTTTATCGTTTTTCTGATGCTTGCCGTCGTGGTGAGTCTGTTCAGTGGCCTGTTCTTTCTCATCAAGGATGGCGGCAAAACCAACCGGGTGGTGAACTCCCTGGCGGTTCGGGTCACACTCAGCATACTGCTCCTGGCGGTCATTCTGATTGCTCTGTGGCAGGGCGCCCTGACATTGAACCCGACGCCCTGATCAACCTTTTTCAGAGAATGTAGACAAAGACAAAGAGACCAAGCCACACCACGTCCACAAAGTGCCAGTACCAGGCCGCCGCTTCAAACCCGAAGTGATTATCGGCCGTGAAGTGGCCTTTGTTTATGCGAATCAGCATGATGATCAGCATCAGAGACCCGAGAATCACATGTGCCCCGTGGAAGCCTGTCAGCATGAAGAAGGTGCTGCCGTAGATCCCGGATTGCAGAGTCAAATCGAGGTCCTGGTAGGCGTGCATGTACTCATAGCCCTGGACAAACACGAACACGATGGCCAGCGCAATGGTCAGGGCAAGCCAGAGCTTGGTTTTCGCCCGATTGCCCGCCTTCAGGGCATGGTGAGCCACGGTTACCGTGAAGGAAGATGTCACCAGCAGAATGGTATTCATCAACGGCAAGCCCCATGCACTGATGACCTCTTTGGGTCCGGGGTAGGCCTCCGGGCTAGGGTTATTGATGAGAGGCCAGCTCGACTGAAAGCCTTCCCACAGCATGTTGGAGGAACCCCGGTCGCCCTCGCCACCCAGCCAGGGCACAGCGAAAACCCGAACGTAAAACAGGGCCCCGAAAAACGCGGCGAAGAACATCACTTCCGAGAAAATAAACCAGCTCATGCCCCAGCGGAAAGAACGATCCATCTGCGGACTGTACAGCCCGGCCCGGCTTTCCTTGATGACGTTCCCGAACCAGCCGAACAACATGTACGCCATGATGATGGCGCCAATCATGAACATGATCCAGGCACCGGTGGTGCTCTCGCCCTGCTTGCCGTTGACCATGATGGCCGCAACCCCATAGAGGGTCACGCCGAGGCCAACCGTCGCAATGATGGGCCACTTGCTCTGTTCCGGAACGTAGTAGGTCTGGTTTTCCGCCATGACAGTCTCCGATGGCTTATCCGTTATCGTTTGTTGTTGTGTCTTTCCGGGAAGTTTGCGTTACCGCCGGCTGCTTGCCCTGATCGTAAAGCGTATAGGACAGGGTGAGTTTCGTGATGTGCGCCGGCAGGTCTTTATCGACGATAAAAATCAGGGGCATTTCAGTGCTTTCGCCGGCTTCAAGCGGTTGCTGGTTGAAGCAGAAGCACTCGGTCTTGTGGAAGTAGAGCGTGCCTTCCGAGGGCGCAAGGCTGGGAACCGCCTGCCCGACCATCGGCTCGGCCGTGGGGTTCTCGGCATAGAAGTTCACCGTCGTCGGCTCTCCGGGATGCACTTCCACGGAGCGCACAACCGGGCGAAACTTCCAGGTCATTCCCGGGCCATTGGACGCAAGAAACTGAACTTTTACCGTCCGGCTCATGTCAGCTTCGGCCACCTCGGTGGACTCGTATCGCCCGCCGGTTTTGCCGTTTATCCCGGTAATCTCACAGAACACGTTGTAGAGAGGCACCATGGCAAAGCCGAAGACAAACATGCCAACTACCCCGGCCAGGCACCAACCCACAACACGGTTGGTGCTGCGGGATGCGCCTGCCTTGTTTGCCTGCTGGTTCGACATGGTGCCGGCCTCCGGTTACTTAACTTCCGGTGGTGTCGAGAAGGTGTGGTAAGGCGCCGGTGAGGGCACGGTCCACTCAAGACCTTCGGCACCATCCCAGGGCTTGGCGGCCGCCTCTTTGCCACCCCTGATGCACTTGACCACGATAAACAGGAACAACAGCTGTGTGGCACCGAACATGAATGCACCGACACTGGAAACCATGTTGAAATCGGCGAACTGCAGCGCGTAATCCGGAATCCGTCGTGGCATGCCTGCCAGTCCCAGGAAGTGCATCGGGAAGAACGCCAGGTTCATGCCAACAAAAGACAGCCAGAAATGGGTCTTGGCCAGGGTTTCGTCATACATGTGCCCGGTCCACTTGGGCAGCCAGAAGTAAGCCGAAGCGAAGATCCCGAAGATGGCACCCGGCACCAGCACATAGTGGAAGTGGGCAACCACGAAATAGGTATCGTGGTACTGGAAGTCAGCCGGCGCGATGGCCAGCATCAGACCGGAGAAACCTCCAATGGTGAACAGGATCACGAAGGCCACGGCAAACAGCATGGGCGCCTCAAAGGTGAGAGAACCCCGGAACATGGTGGCCACCCAGTTGAACACCTTCACCCCGGTGGGCACCGCGATCAGCATGGTGGCGTACATGAAGAACAGCTGGCCAACGATGGGAATGCCAACGGTGAACATGTGGTGGGCCCAGACCACGAAAGACAGCAGGGCAATGGCACCGACCGCATAGACCATGGAGGCATAGCCAAACAGGGGTTTGCGGGAAAATGCCGGAATGATATGGGAGACCGCCCCGAAGGCCGGGAGGATCATGATGTATACCTCGGGGTGCCCGAAGAACCAGAACACGTGCTGGAACAGTACCGGATCGCCGCCGCCGGAGGCGTCAAAGAAGCTGGTGCCGAAGTTGATGTCCATCAGCATCATGGTCACCACACCGGCCAGGACCGGCATCACCGCAATCAGCAGGAACGCCGTAATCAGCCAGGTCCAGACAAACAGGGGCATCTTCATCAGGGTCATGCCCGGCGCCCGGAGGTTCAGGATGGTGGCGATCACGTTGATCGCGCCCATGATCGACGAGATACCCATGATGTGGACCGCGAAAATGAAGAAGGTCGTGCTCGGCGGCCCGTAGGTTGTGGACAGGGGCGCGTAGAAGGTCCAGCCGAAGTTGGGACCGCCGCCTTCCATGAACAGGGTGGAAACCAGAATCAGGAAGGCGCAGGGCAGCAGCCAGAAGCTCCAGTTGTTCATCCGGGGCAGCGCCATGTCGGGGGCGCCAATCATCAACGGCAGCATCCAGTTGGCAAGGCCGACAAACGCTGGCATGACCGCACCAAAGACCATGATCAGACCATGCATCGTGGTCATCTGGTTGAAGAATTCCGGCTGCACGATTTGCAGCCCGGGCTGGAAGAGTTCTGCCCGGATGACCATGGCCATGCTCCCGCCCAACAGGAACATGGCGAAGCTGAATATCAGGTACATGGTCCCGATATCCTTGTGGTTCGTGGTCAGCAGCCAGCGGCTGAAGCCTTTTGCCGGGCCGTGATGATGATCCTGGGCGTGGGTATCTGCAACCGCACTCATGAAAACCCCCGTTACCGCCATTTATTGTGGCTGGTGATATCTGTTATCTGGCGTTGATTACTGCTGGTTCTTGTAATCAAAAATTTCTTTCGGAGTGACCATTTCACCGGTGTTGTTACCCCAGGCGTTCCGCTCGTAGGTAATCACCGCCGCCAGGTCCACTTCGCTCAGCTGGTTGCCGAAAGCCTGCATGGCCGTGCCGGACTTGCCGTTCACAACGATGTCTATGTGAGCCGCCATGTCCTGGGTTGCAATGGGACTGCCCTTCAGCGCCGGGAACGCCGGTGGCGCACCGCTGCCGTCGGCCTGGTGGCAGGCAGCACAAGCGGTCTGGTAGGCTTTTTCGCCCCGTTCCATCAGCTCGGCCATGGTCCAGTCTTTCTGGGTCAACTGGCGCTCGCGCTCGGCAGCTTCCTTCTTCTCCGCGACCCAGGTGTTGTATTCCTCCTCGGGAACCGCCTCGACAACCACCGGCATGAAGCCATGGTCCTTGCCACAAAGTTCGGTGCACTGACCGCGGTAAATGCCGGGCTTGTCGACGCGGGTCCAGGTCTCGTTGATGAAGCCTGGAATCGCATCTTTCTTGACACCAAAGTCCGGCACCCACCAGGAGTGGATAACATCGTTCGCCGTTACCAGAAAACGAATCTTTTTCCCGACCGGAATCACCAGATGGTTATCCACCTCGAGAAGGTAGTTTTCACCTTTGGCCTGTCGGTTCTCAATCTGGTCACGTGGCGTCGCCAGGTTGGAAAAGTAGCCGAAATCTTCATTGATATATTCGTATTGCCACTTCCACTGATACCCGGTGATCTTGATGTCCACCTCCGATTCGGAGGTGTCATACATGTCGACCAGGGTCGCCGTGGCAGGAATCGCCATAACAACGAGGATCACAAACGGTATGATGGTCCAGAGAATTTCTACCAGGGTGTTCTCGTGAAAGTTGGCCGGTTTGGCGCCCTGGGATTTTCGGTGGGCAAAAATAGACCAGAACATGACTCCGAAGACCACGACGCCAATGACGACGCAGATCCAGAGTATGGTCATGTGAAGGCTGAAAATTTCGTTACTGGTGCCGGTCACCCCCGGGGTCATGTTCAGTGTCCAGTCCGCCATGGACCAGGCGGGGAACATCAGACCGCCTAAAAGGGCACCTGCCCGCTGAGCGTGCACGCGCATACTGTGTCTCCACAGAGTGTTATTCTTGTCGGATTTTGCGTTATCCCGCTGGCATTTTCGGCGTCGCATACACCGCAAAACCAGAGTGGAAGCCTGCTTTCGGATACTCAGCTTGGAGTATAGACACAGATCAAAAAAAGACTAAAAAATCGGCTAAACCCAAAAAAGCTAAACAGAATTTTTTAAGAATTAAAACGCATATGCCTTTTAACTTGCCGGCAACCGACCGACGTCTCTGGGCCCTGGCCTGGCCATTGATGCTCACCAACCTCACCGTCCCTCTCCTGGGACTGGTGGATACGGCCGTGCTCGGCCACCTGGAAAGCCCGGAGTATCTTGGCGCCGTCGCCGTTGGTGCCAATCTGTTCAGCATCCTGTACTGGACCTTTGGCTTCATGCGCATGGGCACGACCGGCCTGGCCGCTCAGGCATGGGGCAAGCGGGACAACTTCAGTCAGGTGGCATTGCTGCTGCGCTCGATCCTGTTGGCAACCGGGATCGGCCTTCTTCTCATTCTGTTTCACCAGCCTCTGATACAGACCGGCCTGAGCCTGATGAATCCCAGTGACAACGTGACCGAACTGGCGGCCGAG
This sequence comes from Marinobacter sp. CP1, assembly GCF_001266795.1. Classification (NCBI taxonomy): domain Bacteria; kingdom Pseudomonadati; phylum Pseudomonadota; class Gammaproteobacteria; order Pseudomonadales; family Marinobacteraceae; genus Marinobacter; species Marinobacter sp. CP1. The sequence goes on along the minus strand of NZ_CP011929.1, from coordinate 2,077,609 downwards.
TACGCCGGAATCCGGATCTGGAGCGCGCCGGCCGTTCTCTGCCAGTACACGCTGGTTGGCTGGCTCATCGGCACCCAGTTTCCACGGGGCCCGATGATCATGCTGATTGCAGCAAACGGCCTGAACATCGTGTTGGATATTCTTTTTGTTACCGTGCTTGGCTGGAACAGCCGTGGCGTGGCCATTGCCACTGTGATCGCCGAATACGGTGCCGCCGCCATCGGTTTCCTGATCGTATTACGGCGAATGCCTGAGGGGCAGGGGCTGACGAAGGCTCTGTTCGGCAAACTCGAGGATTACCTGAGGATTCTCCAGGTTAACCGCTACATCATGGTCCGAACCATCGCGCTGTTATTGGTGCTGGCATTTTTTACCGCCCAGGGCGCCCGTCAGGGAGACACCATCCTCGCTGCCAATGCCGTTCTGATCACCTTTCTTCTGTTGATCTCCAACGCCCTGGACGGTTTTGCCAATGCTGCCGAGGCGCTGATTGGCGAGGCTATCGGCAAAGGCAGCCGGCGGCGCTTCCGGGTGGTCTTTCGAAGTGCCCTGCGATGGTCACTCTGGGGCGCCCTCTTGCTCACCATTGTTTTTGTGGCCGGCGGGCATTGGCTCATTGCACTGCTAACCGGTATCGAGGAAGTGAGAGCCACCGCCTGGCGCTACCTGCCCTGGCTCTGGCTGCTACCTTTTGCCGCAGTCTGGGGCTTTCTTCTTGATGGGATTTTTATCGGCGCAACCCGAACCCGGGACATGCAGAACACCATGCTGTTTTCGGCCCTGGCCGTGTTTGCACCGGTCTGGTGGCTGACCACGGGCTGGGGCAATCACGGGCTCTGGTTCGCGCTGATCTCTCTGATGGTAGCGCGGGCCCTGAGCATGGGATGGCTGTGCTGGTCCCATACCAGGAACGACCGTTGGTTCCAGAGCCAGTGACGCAGATTCAATCCGTAACATTACAGCCGGGTATTTTCATCACAGCGGAAAAGCAGTCGCAAAAATCTCGGCTACACTTGTCTGAAAAGGCAGGCACGATGTGGTAGCCAGCCCTCCTCTCCTGCCCGGGAACTCGTTGCTATCAGTTGCTAACAACGGGAGGCGCCTTGCGACCTCAATTCGTTCAGACATCGGCTTCTCCTGAAATGACACCACAGGTAGTCCTTGAGATTATTGACCAGGCGCGGCGCAAGGAAGCCCGCTCCGGGACCTTCCTCCGACAGCTTCACGAAAAGGTTGCCGCGCTCCCGTCTGCGGTCACTATTGAGGGGTATCAGCCCGCCACCTGCCTGTTCCAGTTCGTGGTTGAGTACATCGAAATGGCACCAAGGCTCATCGAATGCGTTGAAGCCTGTGCCCGGGAAGCCGGAAAAGCCGATCTGTTTGAGCCCTTTGTGAATGCCGCCATCCGGTATTTTACTCAGCCATCAGCGCTCCTGGTTCGCTACGACGGTCTCGATGGCCTACTGATCCGCGCCTACCTTTGTCATCGGTTGATGGAAGAAATGTACGAAAACAACCGGTGTACCCGGGCCAGCGAAATCGTGGATATGGAAGCAACTCGTGCTAATCTTCTGGCTCATCAGCTTATCGGCGAGCCCTTTGCCAACGAGCTGGACGACTCCATCACCGTAACCGTGTTGCAGATAGCAGGCACGCCGGACTACTACGAACTCAACCTCGACCCGTTTGTCGAGCAGGTGAACAACGCCGCCTGGGACTGGATGCGGCATTACTGGGAAAATCTGCTGGTAAGGAACCACATTCGATTTTCTCTCGGGTCCGGCCTGGCCTGACAGGTTCAGAGGTTTAATGAAAGTATCAGCGATTGCAGTGCTGGCGGGACTGTTGATTTCTGCCATGGTATCGACAGCCAACGCGTACGAGCTGTCCGTAACCGTCACCCTGGAAGGCAACACCGAACCCGTGGCCAATGCCGTGGTTTCCGTAGACAGTGCCCGTCCGGCAACACCGGTTTCTGCCGAAATCTATCAGAAGGATCGCGCCTTCCATCCCCATGTACTGGTGGTGCCAGTCGGCTCCAGCGTGGATTTCCCGAATCGCGACAATACCCAGCATCACGTGTATTCCTTCTCGCCGGCAAAAACCTTCAACATCGAGCTTTACGCCGACCGCCCGGCGGCTCCCATTGTTTTCGACAAGCCAGGCATCGTTGAACTGGGCTGCAACATTCACGACCACATGCAGGGCTTTGTGGTGGTCACCGACACCGCTGACACCGGCCGGACAGATACCTCCGGCAAGGTCACCCTGTCGCTCGATACACTGCCCAGCGAGGGCAGCCAGGGCACGGTGACACTTGAGATCTGGCACCCACGGCTGCCGGATAATACCCGCCCGGTCACCCGTGAAATCGAACGTGATAGCGAGTCCGCAATCGTCACCCTCAATCTTGAGCCCGAGCCTGCCGCAGAAGGCTCGCTGGACCGTCTCCAGCAGCGCTTTCGGGAGCTTTGATGGGTCTGGTATCTCGTCTCGGATTCCGGGGCCGGCTTATTGCGGCGATGATCTCACTGGTGGCGCTGGTCAGCCTGGTGATCATCGCCCTGCTGATGGTGTACCTGTTCGAGGATGAAAAAAGCCGTGCACTGGAACAGCTGGCCATCGGAGAGCGGCTGACCAACGAGGTCATTGATCGCCGGACCGATCTGGAACTGTCCCGGCTCAGTGTTGTGGTGCAGGATTTCGGCTTTCGCTCGGCCATTGCCAGCCGCGACCCGGCAACCATCGACAGTGCCCTGGAAAACCACAGCGGCAGGGTGGGTGCCGACTTCGCGCTCTTGCTGGACAGTCAGGGAGAGCCCCTGGCTTCGACCCTGCAAAACCCTTTTCCTGCCGTCAGCCAGGAACAGCTGACAAGCACCCGTCGTAATGGGTTTACCCGGTCACTGCGGGCCATTGATGGCAGGGGCTACGAGATTCTCATCATCCCGATAGAGGCCCCGGGGCTTCGGGCCTCGCTGGTCAGCGGCTTTGCCATGGACCAGTCCCTGGCAGAGGTCATCGCCAGGCTCAGTGGCACCTCGGTGATCTTCCGGGCGCGATCGAACCAGAACGACAACCTGAACAGTTTTGCCGCCACCAGCAGCATCGATGCCAAGCTGGAACAGGAGCTTGCAGGCGCATCCGCCAACGCCAATTTTATTGAAAGTGCCGGTTATTTCACCCGGATCATCAACCTGGGCGAATCAGACCCCGCCGCCGTCCAGGCCGTGCTCCTGATCAGCCGTGATGCCACGCTCCAGAATTACTACCGGCGAGCGGTGGAAATTGCCCTGCTGGTGACCGCCATCCTGATTTTCGCCATTCTGCTGGCGCTGGTCATTGCCCGGAACCTCGGGCGCCCGGTTTTGCAGCTGGCAAGCTACGCGCGGGCTATCGGTGAGGGCACCACACCCGAGGCACCGGCCATCCGGGCCGGCGGCGAACTGACCCAGCTCCGCAACGCCCTGCGGGATATGCTGTCTGGCCTTCGGGAGCGGGAAGCCCAGATCCGCTATGCGGCAACCCACGATGACGTCACCGGACTGAAAAACCGCAACGCCCTGATGCAGGAGGCCGCCGAGCTGTTTGAGAACCGTGGCACGGGTTCACTGGTGGGGATCCGGCTCAACGATCTCTCCGATATCAACGACACCCTGGGGCTGGAATTCGGCGACAAGGTCCTGATCGGTATTGCCAAGCGCCTGCAGCAGGAACTCCCGGACGCCCATATCCTCGCCCGCACCGGTGGCGGCGAATTCCTGGCCCTGATCCCTTCACTGCCCCCGGAGCAAGGCAGTGACAGAATCCGGCAACTGCACGCGCTCATCGAATCTCCCTTGCAGGTAGACCAGACGCCCTTCTCCCTCAGGGTCACCATCGTCACCATGGAACTGCCGGAAGATGCCTCGGATACCGACGCCCTGCGTCGCCGGCTCAATCTCACCTTCGAGCAGGCGGAGGCCCACCCCGAAGCCTTCACGCGCTACAAGCCCGGGCAGGATGAGAGTCACCTCAGAGAACTGAAACTGATCACCGACCTGCACGCCGCAATTCTGCATAACGGGTTGCACATGAACTACCAGCCCAAACTGAACAGCCAGACCGGCGAATTGGTGCAGGTAGAGGCCCTGGTGCGATGGATTCACCCGGAACTGGGCTTTATTTCCCCCGAGGAGTTCATCTTTCTCGCCGAACAGTCAGGGCAGATCCACGACCTGACAGCCCATATCCTGCAACGGGTGGCCAGCGATGCCCGGCGATGGCACGAGCAGGGTGTTGACGCGGGCGTTGCCATCAATCTGTCCGCCATGGACCTCACCTGGCCCGCCCTGACCCGGCACATCGCGGAAACCTTTCACGATTGGCACCACGATCTGGAACGGGTGACCCTGGAAGTCACGGAAAGTGCCCTGATGGAAGATCCGGAAGAGGCCATGGCCACCCTGAACCAGCTCAGGGCGCTGGGAGTGACCCTGTCGGTGGACGACTTTGGCACCGGCTACTCCTCGTTGTCCCAGCTGCGCAAGCTGCCGGTACAGGAGCTGAAAATCGACAAGTCATTCGTGCTGAAGCTGGATTCCGAGCCCCAGGACCAGCTGATTGTCCGGTCCACCATTGATATGGCCCACGGCCTCGGGCTGAAGGTCGTGGCAGAAGGGATCGAGAACCTGGAAGCCTGGCAGCTGCTGCAACACTGGGGCTGCAACCTCGGCCAGGGTTTTTACCTGAGCCGCCCGATTGCCCCCGAGGATCTGCCGGAGACTGCGCTGTCCCTGGCTGCCCGCAAAGGAGAGCTGAGCCGACCCAACCCGGAGTATTCAGAATGATAAAGAGACGTCTGATGACACTGACCGTGGCGCTTCTGATGGCACCGGCCGCCATGGCCGACATCGGCAGCCGGATCTGGGCGACCGGAGGCGTCACCACCATTGAGGGCAGTGCCGGCGGTGGCCTGGTTCCCTGGGCTCTACTGGGCAGCTACGCCAGCGACGAGGAGTGGGGCGGCACCGTGGCACTCAGCCGGGCCGAAGTGGACGATTACTCTCTCTCGGTGACCGGTGCCGGGCTGAACTGGAATAACCGCCTGGAGATCACCGTGGCCCGCCAGACCCTGGATCTGGACAGCCTGGTGTTTACCCTCAAGGACGGCTTTGGCCTGGAGCAGGATGAACTGAATCAGGATATTTTCGGCGCCAAGGTCCGGCTCGCCGGCGATGTGTTGTACAGTCCCTGGGGCCAGTGGTCTGCGGGCGTTCAGTACAAGCGCCAGAGGGATTTCACCGTACCCTCGGCGATCGGCGCCCGGGATGACAGTGGCACCGATGTCTATGTCAGTGGCAGCAAGCTGTTCTTCGCCGCGGTGAAGGAGCGAAACCTGCTGGTAAACCTGACCGCCAGGGCTACCCGGGCCAACCAGGGTGGACTCCTGGGCTTTGGCGGCGACCGTAACAACAGCCACGAACTGATGATGGAGGGCAGCGTCGGGCTTTTCCTCAACCGCCAGTGGCTGGTGGGCGCGGAATACCGTCAAAAGCCGGACAACCTGGGCTTTGCCAGCGAGAATGACTGGTGGGACCTGTTCGTGGCCTGGGTGCCGGACCGTCGCCTGGCTGTCACAGGGGCCCTGGTCAACCTGGGTGACGTTGCCACCCTGGAAGACCAGCAAGGTCTGTATCTGTCGCTGCAGGGGAGTTTCTGATCATGACCAACCTGAACCTGAAACCCCTGTTCGTCGCCCTGTTGTCAGCGATCGCACTGGTTCTAGGTGGCTGCCAGAGTCTGAACAACAAACCCGATGATTCCCTATATCAACAGCTCGGTGAACGTGAAGGCATCGCCAACGTCGTGGAGGATCTGCTCTACCTGATTGTGGACGACGATCGCATCAACCAGCAGTTCAAGGGCATGGATGTCGACCAGTTCCACCACAACCTGACAGACCAGCTGTGCGAGCTCAGTGGCGGGCCCTGCACCTACACCGGGCGGGAGATGCGCGAGCTGCATTCCGACATGGCCATCACCAATACACAGTTCAATGCCCTGGCCGAGAACCTGATTCTGGCCATGGAGCAGAACGACATACCGACCGGCGCCCAGAACCGGCTGATCAAACAGCTTCTGCCGCTGTACCCTGACATTCGCAACCTGTAAAATGGAGACCCGCACCTTGCTCGAAAACGCTGATCTGGGAAAATTGTTTATCCGTCTGACCCTGGGCGGACTCTTGCTGTTCCACGGCATTGCCAAACTGCTCAACGGCGTCGGCTTCATCGAAGGCGAGCTGGCCAGCCACGGCCTGCCAACCATCCTCGCCTACGGAGTGTACGTGGGTGAGATAATCGCGCCTCTGATGGTCATCCTTGGCTATCAGACCCGGATCGGTGCGCTACTGATTATTTTCAACATGCTGCTTGCCATCATCCTGGTTCACGGCAATGAGTTGCTAAGCCTTGGACGCAGCGGCGGCTGGGCACTGGAACTGCAGGGCTTCTTCCTGTTCACGGCAGTGGCGTTGATTTTCCTCGGACCGGGGCGCTACAAGCTGAAGAACTGAGCCGCGACTCAGGCGCCGGGCACACTCGCCGCCCTGAAATCACGGGCCACCATGACACGGTTACGGCCGGACTCCTTGGCCGCATAGAGTGCTTCATCAGCTTGACGGATCAGCTCCTGGGGCTCCACGCCCGGGCCCGGGACCAGGGAGGCAACCCCGACACTGATGGTGAGGCTGACCGGGGCCACCCGTTCGCCGGAGTACACCGGCGAACGGGCCACGGCCTGGCGTACCTTTTCGGCAACCCGAACCGCGCCTTCTTCCGGTGTTGCCGGGAGCAGGATGCTGAATTCCTCGCCGCCATAGCGGGCCAACAGATCCCCGGAACGCTGCACTTCTGCGACGCACAAGGCGGCCACCGCGGTCAGGCAATCGTCGCCAACCAGGTGTCCCAGCTCGTCGTTTACCCGCTTGAAGTGATCAATATCCAGCATCAACAGGCTCAACGGGTGACCGTGTCTCTGGGCCCGTCGCCACTCATCGTTGAGTTTTTCATCGAACCGACGCCGGTTGGCCACATGGGTCAGACCGTCGGTGAGGCTGATCGCCTTGAGCTGCTCATTGGCCCGTTCCAGTTCGTCGGTGCGCGCCTGAACCCGCATCTCCAGGGTCAGGTTGGCCTGCTGCTGGATCGCCAGCGCCTGCTCCTGGGCCTCATGGCGCTTGCGACGTTCCAGGTTGATCCGGTAGGCAAGCGCAAAGGAAAGCAGAACCACCTCCAGGGCCACGCCGATCTGAGGCATGAACTCGGTCAGGAAACTGCGGGGCATGATGCCAAGCTTGCTGACCGCGAGAATCAGATGGCCGATCAGCAATGGCGTCCAGGCCAGAACGTAGAAACCGCCCAATACCTGACCTTTCCGCCAGACCAGGAAACCGATGAACCAGACCGCGGGAGTGACCACTGCCGCAATCGCGCTGACCAGGACAATCCCCGTCTGGTAACTGCCAAAAAGAGTAAAGACGAAGCTGGCAGAAATGGCGGCCAGAATCCACTGCAGGAAGCGGTAACTTCTGAGGCTGTAGGACCGGATATTGAGAAAACGGATGGCGAAGATAATGGCGGAGAACAGAGCGAAACAGATAACCGGAATGGTGAAATACCGGTTGATACCCGGGGCATTCGGCCACAGCCACTGGAAGAGCACACCATTGAAGTTGAGCTGAACCAGCCCGGTAAACACAACAGTCAGCACGTACCAGAAGTAGGTGGAATGGCGCACGATGACAAACAGAAACAGATTGTAGAGCGCCATGGCAACGATGATGCCCAGGAACATCGTCTGCCAACCGTAGGACAACTGCTCATTGGCGAGGAATTCCGCCGACGGAATAACTTCCAGTGGAATCTGCACCGAACCCAGCGTTTTCACCCGCACGAAGGCGGTGACCGGCTCGGTGTTCGAGGGCACCAGGAAAACAAAATTCCGATGGTGAATCGGGCGACTGCTGAAGGGCAGGGTATCGCCGGTATGGTGGGTCTGGATCAGCTCACCGTTCAGGACCCAGTAAACAGAGACCTCATCCAGCAACGGATAACCGATTTCCATCACCCGGTTCGCCGGCTCAGGCGGAATCTCGACTTTCAGCCAGAAACTGCCATCGCTGAAGCCACGATTGAACACCTCACTGGAGCCAGATGTCTGCCAGTCGCCCGGGGGCAGGGCGCGAACGTCTTCGAGTGCCAGCTCATCGGCGGGCGCTTCCAGCCAGTCAAAGGCGACGGGAGCGGCCTGAACAGGCGCGCTGGCCAGGCATGCCAGCGACAGAAAAATCAGAAGGATGCAGGATAACTGCCGCATCATAGCGGTTTCCGGTTTCCGGGCCCTTCCTGGTGTTCTACACTTTCAGGCCCTGACTGAGTCTTTTTGCATCCTTGCAGTTGCTTCCATTTTAGACGGTTGCGCGTGCTGCGTCCTCTATAACTGCAAGGCCAGCATAGCCTGAAACCATCGAGGCCGAGAATGACCGAACGCAAGAACGACATACGCCCTGGCCGTTACCGGCACTATAAGGGCAAGGATTACGAAGTACTCGGGATCGCCCGGCACAGTGAAACTGAAGAACAGATGGTGGTTTATCGCTGCCTGTACGGTGATTACAGCCTCTGGGTACGCCCGCTGACCATGTTCCGGGAAACCGTGGAAATGGCCGGCGAACAGGTCCCCCGCTTTGCCCGCCTTGACGAAGTCTGACCGTTACACAACCGCTTTGACTACCGCGATCATTTCCTGCACATTACCGCGCTTTTCATGATGCCGGCCCCCAAAAGGGGCCGGAACAACTATTAATTCCTACCCGGAGTTTTGCCATGAATGCCGTCGTTGCCGCGGTCGCGATTATGCTCGTGCTGAGTTTGTGCCGCATCCACGTTGTTGTTGCCCTGATCATCGGTGCCGTATCCGGTGGCCTGATTGCAGGAATGTCCCTGGAAGCCACCATCGAAGCCTTCAATAGCGGCCTCGGCGGCGGTGCCACCGTGGCACTGTCCTACGCCACGCTCGGTGCCTTCGCCGTTGCCATCGGAAAATCCGGCCTCGCTCACGCCCTGGCCGACCGGGCCGTGGCTCTGGTCGGTCGCCAGGAAGAAGGCGCCGCCGTAAACGGCATCCGCTTTCTGATCATCGGCCTGCTGCTGGCCATTGCCATCTCGTCCCAGAACATCCTGCCGATCCACATCGCCTTCATCCCCCTGGTGGTACCGCCGCTGCTCTACGTGATGGCCAAACTGAACATGGATCGCCGCCTGGTGGCGTGCGTGCTGACTTTCGGCCTGATCACCCCCTACATGTTCCTGCCCGTCGGCTTCGGCGGCATCTACCTGAATGAAATCCTGATCGCCAAGATCAACGCCAACGGCGTCGACGCCTCCGGTCTGAGCGTCATGAAAGCCATGGCGCTGCCGGCACTGGGCATGTTGTGCGGCTTGCTGATCGCAGTCTTTTTCAGCTACCGCAGTGGTCGCACCTATAACCTGGAAACCATCACCAAGGCCGAGCGGGTAGACACCAGCTATAGCCCGCGCACCCTGGTTATGGCCTTGCTGGCCATCGTTACCGCCTTCGTGGTGCAGCTCTGGCTGGGCTCCATGATCCTGGGCGCCCTGGCCGGTTTCGTGCTCTTCAACCTGTCCGGTGTGGTGCGCTGGAAAGAAGCCGATGACCTGTTCACTGAAGGTATGAAGATGCTGGCCATGATCGGCTTCATCATGATCGCCGCCTCCGGCTTTGCCGAAGTGATGCGGGAAACCGGAGAAATCGCCAGCCTGGTGGACAGCTCCGTGGGCGTGATCGGCGAGAACAAGGCCATGGCCGCACTGCTGATGCTGGTGGTAGGTCTGCTAATTACCATGGGTATCGGCTCGTCCTTCTCCACCATCCCCATCATCGCGGCCCTATACGTGCCCCTGGCCCTGCAACTCGGCTTCAGCCCCCTGGCCATCGTGGCCCTGGTCGGCACCGCCGGCGCCCTGGGGGATGCCGGTTCCCCGGCCTCCGACTCCACCCTCGGCCCCACCGCCGGCCTGAACGCCGACGGCCAGCACAACCACATCTGGGATACCGTGGTGCCGACGTTCCTGCACTACAATTTGCCGCTGCTTGGCTTTGGGTGGTTGGCGGCTATGGTTCTCTGAGCTTGGAGTTTGCCGTCCCTTGTAGCCTTCGTGTTGAGGGGAATTGCGAGGGGGCCGTACTACTTTTCCCTTGGAAATGGCAACTCGCTGCGCTCAGACATCAATTTCCGGCGGGAAAAGTAGTACGGCCCCCTCACATAAGAACTCACGGATATCGCTAAAAAGATCTTGTTCTGAAGAAATATCTTTTGAGTCAGGTAGAGAGGGTGTGGGTGTGCTTTTCTGGCGGGGAAAAGATGTCTGAGCGAAGCGAGTTGCTTTTCCCCAGAAGAAAAGCATTCCCATGGCCTCTCCGCCCGCAAACCTGCAGGCTAGGAAGAACAGCTTACTCGTCGTCGGCAGAAGACTTGAAGAACACGACCTGCTTGACCGTGTGATCGTCCTCGTTCTTGCGCTTGTTCACCCGCGTCTCAAGCTCGGGGTTGGACGGCTGTTCGGCGTCAGACACTGCATCGGTGAAGCCACAGGCCACGCACTCGCGAACCTGGTCATCGTCGTCGGTGGTGAACATCATGATCTTGTCCATCTCCGCGCAGCGAGGACAGACGGCGCCGGCGATAAAACGTTTTGGACTCGCCATATAAATACTCCCGTTTGGAACAACCGGCAGCCTTTACGACTGCCGGCTCAAATTGGGTCAGGCCGCTTCGTCCGTGATGCCGGTTTGTTTCAGTAGCGCATCCACCTGCGGTTCGCGACCCCGGAAGGCCTTGAACAATTCCATCGGCTCCTGTGAGCCGCCTTTCTCCAGAATATTATGGAGGAAGGCCTTGCCGGTTTCCGGGTCGAAGATACCTTTTTCCTCGAACAGGGAGAAGGCATCGGCCGCCAGCACTTCCGCCCACTTGTAGCTGTAGTAGCCAGCCGCATAGCCACCGGCAAAGATGTGCGAGAAGGAGTTGGGGAAGCGGTTGAATTCCGGGGCTTCCACCACGGCAATCTCGCTTCGCACCTTGCGATGCATATCCAGCGGGTTGGTGGGCGCTTCGTCGGTGAATTCCGCGTGCAGGCGGAAGTCGAACAATGAAAATTCGAGCTGGCGCACCATGCCCATGCCGGACTGGAAGTTCTTGGCCGCCAGCAGTTTCTGCAGCAGATCTTCCGGCAGCGGCTCACCGGTTTCGTGGTGCGAGGCGATCAGGCCCAGGGATTCCGGATTCCAGCACCAGTTTTCCAGGAACTGGCTGGGCAGCTCGACGGCGTCCCAGGCGACACCGTTGATGCCGGACACATCCAGCACGTCCACCTGGGTCAGCATGTGATGCAGGCCGTGGCCGAATTCGTGGAACAGGGTGGTGACCTCATCGTGGGTCAGCAGTGACGGCTTGCCGCTGACCGGCGGTGTGAAGTTGCAGGTCAGGAAGGCTACCGGCAACTGGAGCTGGCCACGCAGGTTGCGCCAGCGCACCCGGCAATCGGCCATCCAGGCACCGCCACGTTTGCCTTGGCGGGCATAGAGGTCGAGATAGAACCAGGCCAGGGGCTCACCGTTGCGACTGATACAGTAGGCCGTCGCATCCTCGTGCCAGGTTTCCACTTCCGGCTTCGCTTCAATCTGGACATCGAACAGCTTCTCTGCGACACGGAATAGTCCGGGCACCACCTTGTTCACCGGGAACCAGGGACGCAGGGTTTCCGGAGAGATGTCGTAGCGCTTCTGGCGAAGTTTTTCGCTGTAATAGCCGATATCCCAGGCCTGCAGCTCCTCGGCGCCGTACTCGTCTTTCGCGAACGCCTTGAGCTCGGCAAATTCTTTCTCGGCCTGTGGCTTGGACTTGGCCGCCAGTTGGTTCAGGAAGTCCAGGACCTCCTCGCTGCTGCGGGCCATCTTGGTGGCCAGGGAGCGCTCGGCGTAGTTGTCAAAGCCCAGCAGCTTGGCCTGGGCGTGGCGGCGCTTGAGGATTTCCGCCATCACCGGGGTGTTGTCCCACTGGCCGGCATCCGGGCCCTGGTCGGAGGCGCGGGTCACAAAGGCCTCATAGACTTCCCGGCGCAGATCCCGGTTGTCGCAGTAGGTCATGACCGGGAAGAAGCTGGGGAAATCCAGGGTGATGACATAGCCGTCCCGTTCCTTCTGGCGGGCGGCCTGTTTGGCGCTTTCAATAGCGGTCTCGGGGACGCCGGCGAGCTCATCGACGTCGGTGATATGTTTGAACCAGTGCTGGGTAGCATCCAGCACGTTATCACTGAACTTGTTGGACAGCTCGGACAGCTCCCGGGACAACTCGGCATACTGCTTTTTCTTGTCTTCCGGCAGGTCGACACCACCCAGATGGAAATCCCGGAGGGTGTTTTCCACAGACTTGCGCTGGGCTTCGCTCAGGTTCTTGAAGTCTTCTCGCTCGGCCAGCTTCTTGTAGGCGTTGCAGAGTGCCGCATTCTGGCTCACCTCGGTGCTGTACTCGGTGAGCTTCTCCAGGCAGTTTTTGTAAACCTTGCGCAGCTCGTCGTTGTTCATCACGCCGTTCAGGTGCGAAATCACTGACCAGGCATTGCTCAGCTTGTCATCCAGCGCCTGCATCGGCTGGGCCAGGGTTTCCCAGGTGGGATCGTCCTGGTCTGCGATTTGGCTGATTTTCATCCGGTTTTCACTGAGAATCTGGTCAATTGCCGTTTCCATGTGTTCGGTGCGGACATGGTCAAATTTCGGCAACAGGTCGTCAGTCAGTAACGGGTTATTCATAGGTCCCCTTCTCAGTTCGTCGAATCTTGGGTAGTTTGGTTTCTTAATTCTATGGGGCTGGCACCTGTGGGAGAGGTCCTTCCAAAACACGCTCCTGGCGGCACCCCTCCGGGGTCCGGCCTGCAATCATAGATTGCAGTCGTTCGGCTGAAGCATGAAGCTTTGCTTCATAAACGCTCAGCCTCACCCATGTGACGCTTGACTGTCGCCATCCATGGCGACAGACAGTTTTGGAAGGACCTCTCCCACAGGCGCCCCGGGCCTCCGGGTATACGCGTTCAATTTCACTTTAACAGGTACTATGTAATGTTTTGTACCCCAGAATATGCCACCCCTTAATTGCACCCAAATAGAAACCAGATATACTGATTAAAAATACAGTATTTGAGAGTCAAGGGTGGAGTTCCTTTTATCTACGTCAGAGTTTGGGGTCAGGGGCCATTCTTATCAAGGGTTCCCCATTCTTCTTAAAGGCAACCATGATGTGTTTGTCGAAGGAATGGAGTTTCTCGTTTATCACTGCTTAAAGCGTGGAAGTGTCCAAAGCCGAAGCAGTTGGGAAACGTTCGGGAGAGACTTGTGTGACTATTTCGAGTTCATAGAAGCCAATGGGTTTGATTGGCGAGAGCTTGATCACCGAAATCACGAAACCCTGTTAGCCCTGTATCGTGACGTTTCCTTTGATCGCTTTAACCTCAGTACCTCGACGGTCAACAGACGACTGCATCTGGTCATCAAGTTCTATCAATTTGCTCTGAAGCAAGGTTGGGTACATACACTGCCTTATGACCTTGAGACGGTAAGAGTCAGACAGCCCAAGGGATTCCTGGCACACACGGACACATCGGGAGGGTATGCCGTTAAGCCGGATGTGCTGCTGAAGACCTCACCAACCAAGATCAAAGTCCTCAACAAAGAACAAGTGGATGAACTGCTCAAACATATCAAGAACAAGACGCTTCGGTTGATCGTTCGACTGGCCTTGCTAACCGGTTTGCGAAAAGAAGAGTTGCTGACGTTGCCAGTTACTTGTGTGTCAGCACCCCAATCGACCTCGGCTCGAAGTCATGTGGTGGTTGAACTTGATCCCCAACAGATGAGCACCAAGGGAGACAAACCACGGACGATTCATGTGCCGATTTCCTTGATGGCCGACCTCTGGGATTACGTGATTCACGAACGTCATGAAACGACCCGAAAACACGGGACAGCCCCCAAAACCCTCTTCGTGACGGCAAAGGGAAATCCCTGGAGCATTCGTACCTCGCTCAACAATTCACTGAACCGATTGGAACTGTCGTTTGCCTGCCATCCTCACATCCTGCGTCACACCTACGCGACGCACACCCTGAAATCGCTGATGTCCCGCAAGAGCATCACGTTCAATCCCTTGATCTATGTGCGAGATCGGTTGGGGCACAACAGCATCACGACCACGGAAAAATACCTGCACTTTCTGGACGACATCGAAGACGATCTGCGCACCAGGTATCAGGAAGAAATTGAAGAAACGGCAAGGGAGGCAGCCTGCGCATGAAAAAGGATTTCACGATAGAGGAGCACGAGATCGGCGTTCAGGGCGCTGGCGAGACGGCGACCGAGACGAAAGCCGCCACCGTTGATCAAGCGCCGGTTTTAAAACCGGCGAACACCGTCGTTGCCTTTCCCGAAAACACATCAAACAGGCGGTCCGCAGACGTCAGTCCGTTTTACGGTCAGGGCTATGACGACATCACCGCCGCCTGCCACCGCACCCTCGAAAAGCTGGTTGCCGAGAGCGTCAAAACGACGGGAAAGTCCCTCAGCCTGACCACGATTGTTGGTTACTGGAACTCTGGCTTTCGTTACTTTGCGCCCTTCCTGTCGCTGCTTCACGCTGCCAGCGAAGAATGCCTGACCATGGCGGATCTGAACGCCGACACCATCAAACAATTTCTCCAGTACCTGAGAAACGAACCCATCGAATACGGGGCTCAGAAGAACTACTTCACTGCTACTAAATCTCTGCTCAGGGCCTGTCATCGATTCGGCTTCTGGCCGGAGGCGGACATGACAACCGTCTGGCCTCGCAATCCATTCCCGAACCTCAATAAGCGAACTAAGAGTCAGAAAGCCCTCACCAAGAACGAGAAGCGGCTCCTGATCAAAGCGCTAAGGATCGAGATGGAACGCATCGTGGCCCATTCGGAGCCGCTAACCAACTACGATTTGACCGTGTGCGTCCTGTCCATCGCGCTGTCCACCGGCATGAACGTGACGCCCATCCTGGAGTTGGTCGCGGATTGTGTGCAGCCCCACCCGCTCAAAGCCAACCTGCGCCTGCTCGTGAGCTTTAAACGCCGTGGCAGGTCCACGCACGTGGTGGCTCTTCGGAAGTCGGAGGAGGTGGCCGAGATGGCCAGTATCCACCTCTATGCCGCCGATGCCATTGATCTGATCCATACGAGAAACGCCACGATACGCGCCCAGTTCGATGACCCACATCGGCTGCTGGTCTACGAGAGCAGTAGTGGAACTACTGCTGGAAAACCTTGCCGACTTTCGGCTCAAGTTTTGCAAAGATCAATCAAGCGACTTGTCGACCGACACCAGCTTCAAACGGACGATGGCAAACCGCTCGCTTTGAACGTCAGTCGATTGCGCCAGACGCTCCTGAATCGCGTTTGGGAGCTGTCCGGGCAGGACCCGTTGATTACTGCCAGAACGGGGCGACATACGGTTCAGACCGGCGACGCCCACTACTGGGAAGCGCCGCCTGAAGCGGAAACCAACATGCGGTTCCTGGGCGAAGCCCGCGTGGAAGCCATGCTCAGCACATCGACGATCATTGCCAGTGATCGAACGCCTGTGTCGTCGTGTAAGGATGTCCGTCGAGGGCACCGTGCCCCGAAAAACGGTGAGCCCTGTCAGGACTACTTGGGCTGCTTCCGATGCAAGAGCTTTGTGGTGACTGGTGACGACTTGTATCGGCTGTTCAGCTTCTACTGGGCCGCTCTGCGGAACTACGACACCTTTGGTGGCAAGCGTTGGACGAAATACCTCAAGCAAGTCATCCGTCTGATTGATGAGGAGATTGCTCCTCTCTTTGATGCGACTCTGGTGTCCGAGCAACGGGAAAAGGCCAAACACAACCCCCATCCCTTCTGGCGAGACCTCAGCATGGCGAGGATGGCGGTATGAGCATAATCACAGGCGCAGAGTTGCTGACCGACCGCGAACGGCTGTTGAAGGCGTTGCCCGGTGGAGAGGTGCTGCAAGGCATCATGACCACAGACCGGGCCGAGGGCGCACTCTACGTGCTCTCAAGGTACGAAGACCCGCAGTGGTGGCTGCCCAAATCCAAGGACACCGGCAACCACCGCGACAGCCACCGTAAGCTGGACTTTACGCGGATCAGCGGCGAGCAACTGTGTGCCGAAGCCAAGCTCGTGATTGCACGCTCTATTTGGGCGGAAAATTCGTTGGCCAACGCGACGATCAGAACTCGCTTCGAAAACCTGGTGCATTGGCTGAACTGGCTACACGGTCAGGGCATTCGCTCGCACACGCAGGTTACCCCGTTGGTGGCATTACGCTACGTGCAATACGTCCGCGGTTTGACCTTGCCCAACAAGCCGGGAACACCCTTGAGTGGCACGACAAAGTTTTACAGGTTGTTTGCGATCGAACTCTGCTGGAAGGGCCTCCGGGCCACTGCGAGCGGCTTTGATCACCCCTGGCCCGACGGCTCGGCCACGGCGTTGGCCGGAATGAAACAGGATCGCAAATCCAAAACTGAGATCATCCCCGATGACGTTCTGAAGCAGCTGTTCCAGCACGCGGAGTCATTGCTCCGCCAAGCCGACGATCTTCTGGCGCACCGGGATGCCGTGGCGGCTTATCAACCGCGCTCGAAACTCCCGAATACCCAATCTACAGAGAAAACCCGCTTCCTGAAAACCCGAGGCTGGGATCGGGGAGTGGCAGCCCTGAAACAAACGCTGACCAACCTGCGAGACGGGTGCTTTGTGATCATTCTGGCCACCACCGGCATCCGCGCCCATGAATTGGGCCAGATCCATCGGGGCGACTGGTTCAGCCAGGTTCGGGACGGCGAGCGATTTTACTTCCTTGTCTCCCGCTCGGACAAAACCCATGCGGGCAAGACCTCCTGGCTATGCCCGAAGATTGCCATCGAAGCCGTGAATGTCCTGGAGCGGCTCTCAGCACCCTTCCAGCATGGCTTGGAAGCAGCGTTGGAAGCGGCCAAGGAGGCGGAAGACCTACAGGAAATAACCCGTTTACGGGCGATCTCCGGCGCGGTGGGACTGACCAAATCCCCGCCGAACCACAATAACCGCCTTACCCGACTAAGTGGTGCATCTCTGGATACAACCTTAAAAAACTTTACGAAGGCTCTTGGACTGGACTGGAAGCTGTCGTCGCACCAGTTCCGGCGCACTTTCGCCAACTACGTGGTCCACCACAAGCTTGGCGATCTACGGTATCTGCGGGATCACTTCAAGCACTGGAGCCTCGATATGACCATCCTGTACGTGATGAATGAGGCTCAGGATCTGGAGCTGTACGACGAAATATATGCCGCGTTTGATCACAAACGTCAGGCAATTGTGGGTCACTGGTTGGAGCCCGATACGCTGCTTTCCGGTGGCATGGCCGGTCACATCCTTCAGATGCGCAGCCGCACCGAGGAGGTACGCACCTACAAAGATCGGCGGGCGATGGTCGAGGCCATCAGCGAGCTGGTGTACCTGCGCTCCACAGGCATCGCCTGGTGTACCAATGACACGGGTGTGGACTGCGCCGGTGGTCAATGCGAAGGCTGTGAGCACGGCTGTATCGACGATACCCACAAACCGTTCTGGGAAGGGCTCTACCTACAACAGATTGAACTGCGTCAGATCGACGACCTGACCGACTCCGGCCTGAAGACCGTCAAGCGCACCATGGAACGCTGTATAAAGGTGTTGACCGATCTCGGCGTGGACATCAACCGCCTCAAGGAGCAACTGGCTGATGCCAAAGCCATCTGAATCAGACACCCACAAGCGTATCCGTCTGGCCATTGTTCGACTGGAAAACGGCCAGCCCAAGGTGGTGGAGAAGGGACGCAAGATCTCCGTAGCGGCGGTGGCTGAGGAGGCCGGAGTCAGTCGTGCCCTTATCCACAAAGACTACCCTGACCTGATGGAGCGCATCCGGGGCAATGCCAACAAAGCGATCCAGAGACAGCGTGATGAAAAGCACGATAAACTCAAGGATGAGAGAGCCAAGAACCGTCAGCTGCGAGAAAAAATCGTTGAGCTGACTGAGCAGCGCAATAAACTCGCCTCCAAAAACGCGACCTTAGAGCTCGAAAATCGTCGTCTCTCTTCAATTCTGGAAAGTAAAAACGTGACAGTTTTTTGGGGTAAACCAAGTGAGTAGTCTTATACATATTTTTGCCGCCCCAGCCACGTTATTGTGACATAAGTCGCCAGTTCGGCCGGTACTCTTTCCCTTGCACCCAACTAAACAGAAGCGAACATTCAAATCAGGGCTTTTCTCCGGAGTCTCCAAGCTAATCACGGCCATTTCATCCAGTATGATTGGCGGTGCAAATTGCAGGCGCTTCATGATTACATGGGAGAGATGCAAGGCACAGCTAATTGCTTTTATAGTGTCAAAGGACTGATCGATTAAAGGTGAATATCTTTGCGATAGCGGTATGCGGATCAATGCCGGGAATCGCCATCAGTCGCTTGGCCTGTTCATCCTTGCGAGCCATCGACCCTGAGGAATAATCAGGCCGAAATCAGCCAGTAATCCACGAATCTGGTTTATCCGAACGATGTGTTCCTTGGTTATTCCGCTTCGAATACGATGCAGACACAGCACCGCCTGCTGGTCTTCTGTCTTCACCGCAACGAAGCGCATATTTGAATTGGGCACGGATCCAGATGGATCCGTGCTTGATACATGAAAAAGGCGAGGAATCAGTCTCCCAGATTGCTCAGGCGTTGCGCCTCGACAATCTCGATCCAGTAACCGTCCACGTCCTTGATAAAGGCAACATCTTTCATCTTGCCCTGTTCCGGACGTTTCACATAGGTGACGTCATTGGCGTCAAACCATGCAATTGCCGCGTCCAGATCCGGTACGGAAAAACAGATGTGTCCGAAGCCCTGGGGTTGCGCGTTTCCATCGTGGTACGCGAAGTTTTCCTGACTCTCTGTGCCCCAGTTGTGTGTAAGCTCCAGGATGCCTGTCTGACTGAAGGTCCAGACGGTACGACCGCCTTTATCCTCAGGAACGTTGTTGTCGTCATCCAGCTTGGCCAGGAAATACAGCGAAAACTGCATTTCCTCGAAATCCAGCTTCCGCAGCACACGCATCCCGAAAATGTGTGTGTAGAAGCTCAGCGCCTTCTCCGGATCTTTGATCCGGAGCATCGTATGGTTCAGACGGAATCCTGAAGATTCTTTGGTCGGGGATTTTACTCCCGGGTAGTTTTCACCAGTAAAACTCATAGAACGAATCCTGAGTGATGGTTAGTTTATTGAATGAGGGCGCTCAGACTGCCCCCTGCTTAAGCATCTTCCCGAGTTTTTCGGATTGGCGGAGTGCCATGGCCACAATGGTCAGCGTCGGATTTTCCGCTGCAGAGGTGGTGAACTGGCTGCCATCTGAAATAAACAGGTTCGGAATGTCGTGGGTCTGTCCAACACCGTTGCAAACGCCGTCCTGGGCCTTTGCGCTCATGCGGCATGAGCCAAGGTTATGGGTAGACGGATACGGCGGCGTACGAATGGTTTTTTTGGCACCTACGGCATTGTAAATGGCCTCACCACGTTCAAAAGCGTGCTCGCGCATTGCAACATCGTTCGGGTGATCGTCGTAATGGACATTCGCCACAGGCATGCCGTAGGCGTCTTTGACGTCGGTATTGAGCGTAATGCGGTTGCTCTCACGAGGCATGTCCTCGCCAACCAGCCACATACCGGCCATATAGGAGTATTGATCCATGGCATCGGTGAACTCGGCACCCCACGCGCCTGGATTCAGGAACGCCGCCATGAATGGCAGGCCGAGGGACAGAGTTTCCATCTCATAGCCGCCTACAAAACCCCGTGATGGGTCATGGCGTGCTTCATCTGAAATGATGCCCGCCATGGTCGTGCCACGGTACATGTTGACCTGCTCTTCGAATGTGGCATAAACGGAACCGGTCATATGGCGCATATAGTTGCGACCCACCTGTCCGGAGCTGTTTGCCAGCCCGTCAGGGAACATGCTGGACGCAGAGTTCAACAGCATGCGTGGAGTCTCAAGAGAGTTACCTGCAACCGCCACGACTCGCGCTTTCTGACGCTGCTCTTTGCCGTCCTTGTCAAAATAGACCACTCCACTGATGCGGCCTTTTTTGTCATGCTCAATGCGCGCAACGTGGGACTCGGGACGAATTTCGAGGTGTCCTGTTGCTACGCCTTCGGGTAACTCGGTATACAGCGTCGACCACTTGGCGCCGAAACGACAACCCTGGAAGCAGAAGCCGCGCTGCTGGCAGGCCAGACGACCATCACGTGGCTGACTATTGATGGCCATGTGACCGGTGTTGCAGCTGTATCCAAGCTTTTCGGCGCCGGCATGCATTACCTTGAAGTTGTTGTTGCCGGGCAGGCCACCAATACCGTTGGTGCGCGTGACACCCATGCGGTCTTCGGCTTTTGCGTAATACGGTTCCAGGTCGTCATAGCCGATTGGCCAGTCGAGCAGGTTTGCCTCGTCAACCTTGCCGTAGGTGCTCAAAGCCTTGAATTCGTGAGGTTGGAAACGGAGACTTGCGCCAGCCCAGTGGATTGTAGTGCCACCTACCGCCTTAACGATCCAAGCGGGTAGCCCAGCGAAATCCTTGGCGAGGCGGAAACTGCCGGAGGTGGTGCGGGGATCCAGCCAGGCCAGTTGCGAGAACGAAGCCCATTCATCAGCCAGAAAGTCGGCCTTATCGTGAAGAGGGCCAGCCTCAAGAACGACCGTATTGATACCTTGCTGAGCCAGGCCGTTAGCCAGTGTTCCTCCACCGGCCCCGGAACCGATGATAACGACTACGTCATCGTCGTTGTGGGCAAAGGTTTTTTGTTTTTCAGTCAATGACATGGGATTTCTCCGGACTGTTTTTTTATAGGAATTCTTAAAGGGAGCAACGGAAAATCAGCTTGGTCTGATTCCACTGTCTGCTCGGGCAGGGTCTGGCAACCATTCAAGATCATCAAAACCGCTGTAGAGGTAACCCCCGTCGCCCTTGGAGCCCTCATAGCCGAAGTGTGCAAAGGCCAGTTCATTGTTATAGAGGGAGACGACAGCCGTGCTCCGGATGGTCTCGAAGAACTCTGAGCCGGCGATTGCCTCGACATGGCGGAATTGTTCTTCCGAACCCAGAGCAAGCCAGTCACCACCAGCACGTTGGTTAAGGTCTTTCACGCCATTAGCCAGCATGGAATGAATCGAGGGATTTTTGTCGAGGTCTTTGACTACAAACGCATAAACCGCATCTTCCAGGGTCTCGTGAGGAAAGATGTGACGGGTGAGTTTGAGGATTGTCTCGCCCTCTGCCGTGCTAAGAATCTGCAGTGGCATTGACCAGGCCCTGGAAGGTGCCAGTAAGGCGATTGATCCGTTGCTGAATGCCAGGGTTCCAACGAGGGCATTTCGGGTATTTCTGAGAAAATTTCTTCTTGATAGTGACATCGGTACTCCCCGTGGGATTCGGGCTTCGCACAGTCGGCCAAGCGCCTTTTCCCCATTTTTTGTTGTGATGTTGATTTGATCCTCTGGAGTCATTTCAGATTAGTCATTAGTTGAGGTTGTTTAACAGAAAAATTTCTGGTTTTCTTAATTCCATAAACTGGAACAATAGTGAGCTTTTGCTCCTACTACGGAACTGCGGTTTATGTACGATCGTTTTCGTTTGCTTAAAATCTTTGCGACGGCTGCCCGCTCAGAGAGTTTTCGCGATGCAGCCTTTCAGTTGCGTACATCCCCCCAAACCATCAGTCGGGGAATTAAAGAGCTCGAAGATCAGTTGGGAGAGCTTCTTTTTCACCGGAGTACCCGAAGGATCCAAATGACGAAATTCGGTGAACAGTTTTTACAGGATTCGAACAGCCTTTTGTCTGAGCTGGAGCTGCTGTTCGAGGACTCAACATCACCGGATAGAGAGCATTACGAAGGTAGGGTAGGTATTACCGCGCCCCACTCAATTGGCCGGGGCCGTGTTTTGCCTCTTCTCGAATCCTTTATCTGGACGTCCCCTGCATGTTTGATTGATTTGCGATTGGAGGACCAGGTTACCGACACCGTCGGGGCGCAGATCGACATAGGAATTCGTGTTGGCATGCTGCGGGATAACCGGTTCGTCGCCAAAGAAGCCGGAAAAGTTCCTTTGATGGTGGTAGGCACTCCGGAATTGATCCGCGAGGTAGGAGAACCCAAAACGATCTCGGACCTGATGCATTGTCCTATCTCAGGCAGGATTGATCGAAATTCCGGAAGGGTCTGGCCATGGCGATTTAACGGATTTACACACACGCCCCATAATCCACGATTCCTGTCGGATGACCCGGAAACTGAACTGCGTGCCGCATTGAACGGTTGGACGTTCGGACAAATTGCGGCATTTCTCGTAATTCCCTACATCAGGGAAGGACTTTTGGTGCCGGTGTTGCGACAGTTTGAACCAACGCCATTGCCCCTTTACGTTTATCGACCTCAGCGGGGGCCGGTCCCGGCGAGGGTTCGAAAAGTTTTTGATATTCTGACTGAAGGCTTTGCCGATGAAGAGTCCTTTCCGTCGGTCATCTAGGTGTCCTATCTGCGGGCAGCTGAAATCGGTGACCGGTTTGCCATGGAACATGGTTGCAAGCGCTTACCGCACGGGCGGGCCCAATGAATACCGAAAACGTCACTTGGCGTTTGGACTATCTGCTCGATGATGAGACTCCATTCGAGGAAGACCCTGAAAATTCAAGAGTGAGGGCTGCATAACAGGCCCAATTCCAATTTTGGCCTGTTATCGAGTGAGTCGAGCGGCCCGACTCAGCACATCGTTATGCCCAAATTTGAATGTTCGCTTTGCGACCTTCGGTACCCCAGACAAGACTAGACAGAAGCGGACCTTTTTATCACTCCTAGATGATCCAGATAAGTGATCCTGGATAGTCGTCCAAAGGTAACCGGGGTTACTAAGCAGAGAAGGGCTCCGGGATTGTGGAGACGTCGGGAAGAGAGTGGAAAGGCCGATTTAGAGTCGCGGGCGGGTTCTTGCAAAAGATGGTATCCCACTTAATCTTGATAGTGAATATAACTGTGCAAAATGCCTCTTAAATACTTCAGTACGGCGTTTAGGATTGTAAAAATGGATATTTCCCTGCGTTCTGGTTTCAATCAGTCCACAATTCTCGAATCAGGTCTGGCTCCGAGAGCCCTTCAGAATCTTGCATTAAGCCTTGAGATAATCGGGTTTGGTGCACTGTCAGGGGCGGTTGAAGCGAACGCGCTTGCCAGTCTCAAGCGAGAGGCCGCACAACGTAGAGCGGGCGCTCGATTGGTTTACGGGACAAAACCCTGTTTGCATAGCGCCTGTCTAGCGGGGTTGGGAAATGCAGGTTTCGAATTTCTCCATGGAAGGCTGATTCAGAATGTCTTGTATGCCCTGTTTAATGAACCTCTCGAATTGGAGGAAGGTGCGAGTTGCTACACCTACTACAGTGCAGGAGATTGCCTGGGGCCCCATCTTGACCATCCGCGCCAATGCGCGGTCACTGTTATTCTTTACGTGGATGTAAGGACGCCCGCCAGAAAGGCTGCTGATACAGGACTCCAGTTGCGTATTCTGGAGAATGACGATGGTGGACCGGGCCCTATTAGGGCCGCTTTGCGAACCGAGCTCGGAGGGATTTTAGTCGGATTGGGATCAGAGCACTGGCATGAGCGGCCGCGGCTAAGGGCGGGAGAACGACTCACAGCATTAACTGCTTGTTTTTCCCTCCGTCCCTGATTTCAATATGTAGAAGAACTTTGGGGATTGAGTTTTAGAATTGTTCCGTTTTCGATGGGGGCTCGGGAGACGTACGTGCCTTTTATCCATCGATCCTTGCCATTGTACCGGGGTTCGAAAGGGGTTCTTGCATGCAAGCAGCGTTTATTGTTCAGTATCAGGAGAGAATTTGCATAGTTTTTAACAGGTTTTGCAGACTGCCTTATGGCTAGGTTAAGGATGTCGATGGCTTCTCTAGATTGTTTGTCAGTCCCGGAAACGTTCTCTTCATCGTACTTAATGGTGACGTTGCCTTGTTCGTAATTGAGTATGGCTTTACAGACAGTTTTCTGAGGAGTTTGACTGACCAGATGTATAAATCGTGGTTCAAACAGAATCTTTATTATTTTGTCCGGTAATATTTTGATGACATCATCCACATAAGCAATCAAGTTAACTGAAAGTAGATCGTTGCGGATGCAGAACAAGAGCGTGTAGTCAGGGGCCAGTTGGGTATGCGCGGAACCATCCGAGTGAAACCCCAGCATTTTACGCGAATTAATGAAGGAGCTCGATTGTTCGTATCCGCAAACCGGGTATATGTCGTAGATAAGGTAGTCGCTATTCTCTTGGTAACCGAAGATTTTCCCAAGAGTCTGGCCGATACATCCAACGATTCCTGTGGCCTGGGAGACATTAGACTCTTCCGGAGGTGGGTAGGCGAGTGGAGTTGGCGGTATCCTTTCAGTAATGGGGATGTCAGTAAATTGATAGTGCTTATACTCCCCATTCTCCAGCTTCTTCAGAATGCTTTTTGTTTCCGGCGAGAGAAGTGCGCAAAGACTTCTTGTTTGCTCCAGGAATTGTTTCGGGTCTTTGAAGTGGGGTAAGGGGGGGCGGTTTAGCTGCCACTGCTCTGGTGTGTCGGCAAACATTAGTGTGCTACCCTTCTAGGTCGGGCCTTTTAGTTGATATGGTCAATTAGCGCGTCTGTAAATGCCTTGATCTGTACTCGGCATTCCGGGGTTTCACTAACATCGAAACGCCCAAAGCGCTTGTATTTTGTAAGGTTATACCCTCCGGGACAGAGCGAGTAATAGGGGCAGTCTTCAGCGCAGGTTGAGTGACTGAGTTTGAAGTCCTGATAGACCTTCTTTAGCTTCCTAGATGTCACGATGTCATCCAAGCTGTCCTCATTCAAGTTGCCGATGACCAGCCCTTTTCCATCACCATAGATGTTTGGGCATTCGTCTTGGGTAACGCCAGCATAGAATGTCGAAATATCACCGTTTCTCTCGATGTTGAAGGCACGCAAAGGTTGGCTCATGTACCCGGCCGTTGTGGTTAGTGAGGGCTCAGGAGTCGCTGTGAGTCGTTCGTAGAAATAAGAGAAATTCTTAATGTTCAGAATCTGATTCTCGGAAGGGGTGGTTTCTATTCTGTTCAGCAGTGTTTTTAGGAAGTCGTAGAAGCTTTGCTCAGAGCGTATATAAGAAAGCTCTCCGTTATCTGGGAAATCGTCCAGGAGGTTGAAACGAAATTCCGAGATATGGCTCTGATAAGAAACGAAGAAATCATAAATTTCATTAGGATGCTGAAGTGCCTGTGGAGAAATGACGGCGATCAATCCGAACTTGATTCCATGGTCAATGAGCTGTTGGATCCCGGAAAGGGTCCTTTCAGATGAACCCTTGTTCCGCCAGTCCCGGCGATATGCGTCATGCAACGCTTGAGGCCCGTCGCAGCTTACTCCAAGGGTCACAGTGCCCTCGTAACGTTTGAAGAACTCACACCAACGTTTATCAATCAAGGTCCCGTTGGTTTGAAAATCGTGGAATACGCGAAAATCAGAACCACATTGTTCAGTTGCAATGTCTGCAATACTGTTGATAGCGGCTTCGTAGTAATCGGTGCCGAGAACCATCGGCTCACCAGAGTGCCAGTTCACAACCAAACGGTCCTTTACATAGCGACTGGATAAAATCTTTGTGAAGTAATCAGTGATTTTTTGTACAGGGATACTACCTCTGTCGCGCCGGGTTTCCTCGGTGAGATAGCAGTACTTGCAGTTCAGATTGCAAAAAGATGTGCCCTGCACGACAACCAGTTCTATTGGTGAAATCCAGGATGGAATGTCAGGTGGCTCTGTCATCACGATCATCTCTGGTTGATGCGGGACAGTCAGTTTGTGGGGCGACTCCCCCCTACCGCGAAAAAATCATCAATAAGCGAGAGAGTTACCCCCAAAACAGCTTTGGTTCGACAAGTCCTCACGCTCTCATCATTGGGCCCCACTGAACTTTGCAGGTAGTTTTTTCCGAGAAGCTGTTTCGTAGTTCCATGACCCGAAACTTTCTCAGGTGATTTTCAGAGAAGGCTTTGGTCAAGTTTGATGTAACAGCCTGGATTTGCTCGCGGTCGGTCTGAGTGTGCTGGCTCATGTTAATGCTCCATCATCTTAACGTTGATTTTGGCGCACACATCAAGCATACATCGAAATACAGGAGGAGATTTTCTGCTTAGTGCATTATTTCTTTTAGCACAGTTATGTTGTATTTCAACTATATGGTTACTTTATATGTAGGCTCAGACGTGGCGAAAAAGCCAAGCCTGCTTCAGCGGCGCAGACGCCTGGGTGGGACCTAATACCGGGTTGGATTCTACCCCGTTTCCACGGACGTTTTTAAAACGGTGGTGGACTTACCCCGGTCCACTAGACACTCCTGGCCTATGATTGGACTTACCCCGGCAACGCCTGACCTCCCATAGCTCCGCGCGGAGGCTATTCCATTGGCAATGAACGCCTTACCCAAATGTCCGCTTTGCGACCAGGGCTTACTCTAGACCCAGCTAAACAAAAGCGAACATTCGCCCGGTGTCTTCTGAGCCAATTATCCCTCTGCTTAGCAAGACCGAAATCGAATGCGCCGCTGGTCAACGACTTTGTTTTGCGATACCCCGAACTCGACGTGGACATGAAATTTACCAACCAGATACTGGACCTGGTCGCTGAGGGGTACGACCTTGCCGTGCGCATGGGAAAGCTCGAGGATTCGACCCTGATGGCCCGCCGCCTGGCATCACGCACTTTGTACGTGTGTGCGTCGCCGAGCTATCTAGCCACACACGGCACGCCGCACTCGCTGTCCGATCTGACGAACCACAACTGTTTGCTGGGAAACCTGGATTACTGGCGCTTTCAGGAAGCGGGCCAGTCACGCAACGTGCGGGCAACGGGAAACATCCGTTGTGACAGTGGCAGGGCACTACTTGATGCCGCCCTCAAGGGCATTGGTATTGTTCAGTTGCCGGATTATTACGTTCAGGCTGCAGTGGACTCCCGGCGGTTGATCCCGGTGCTGACTCACTATCAGGAAGACGATGACGGTATCTGGGCGGTGTATCCTCATGACCGTCATCTGTCGCCGAAGGTACGCCTGCTTCTGGATTTTTTTTGCAGAATCGCTCGCATAGCGCCGGACAGCAGCGGGCCCGGTGTGCGGGCACGTTTGGCTCAGTTCAGACCATCCGGCTCAGGGTGCCGTCGCCTTTCACATGCTGGTGGTACAGGGCCATACCGATATGACCAATCACCAGAACCGCCAGAGCCCAGGCGAGGGTGGAATGGATGCCGCCAATGGTCGATGCCCAGGCAATCTTGTCACCCTTTGCAATCAGCTGCATGCCAAAGGCGTTCAGACCATAACCGCCGCCCAGCAGAATCAGAATTCCGGTGACGGGCAGCAACAGCATAGCCGCATAGAGCAAACCATGACCGATTTTCACCAGGCGTCCCTGCGGATCCTCATGTTGGGGCCGTTGGCCGCGCTGACTGAAAGTCCAAACCATGCGTAGCACGATTAATGCGAGCAATAGTGTTCCGATCGACACATGCCAGGGCACAAGGGTTTCGCCAACCCAGTGCTCGCCGTCGGCAATCCGGTCGCCAAACTTTAGAAACTGCCAGCCGATCAACACGGCCATCAGCCAGTGCAGGCTTTTGCTGAGCGTTCCGTAACTTTCCCTGGAGTCTTTCATGGTTAAGAGATGTCCTCTGGTTTAGGTTTTTGGTAATCGATGCAGCGCCCTGTTTCAGGCGATGCTTTCAACAATGCCGCCTTCCACTCGCAGGGCTGAACCGGTGGTAGCGCTCGCCTGGGGTGAGGCCGCGTAAATACACAGGCTGGCTACCTCCACCGGATCGGCGAACCGCTTGATCAGCGTTGAGGGCCGGTTTTCTTCAAGGAAGAGCGTTTCCATCTCTGCCATCGATACGCCCCGTTCGGAAGCCATCTCCTGAAGCATGGCTACGGCGCCCTCGGTGCGAGTAGGGCCCGGCAGGATCGTGTTTACTGTGACGCCTGTGCCCGCGAGTACCTTCGCCAGGCCGCGGGAAAGCCCCTGCAGGGCGGCCTTGCTGACGCCGTAGTGAACCATTTCAGACGGGATGTTCAGGGCTGACTCGCTGGAAATAAACTGGATCCTGCCCCAACCCCGGTCCGCCATGCCTCGGGCGTAGTGCCTGGCGAGCCGGACAGCACTCATGACATTGACCTCAAGTATGTGGTCCCAGTCGTCGTCCGCAATGTCGAAGAACGGCTGTGCGCCGTAGATACCCAGATTGTTGACGAGAATATCGACGTCCGGACAGGCCTCAGTCAGGGCCTGGCAACCTTCGGCCGTGCCGGGGTCGGCCACGATCCCCCGGATATCGGTGCGTCCGGAGGTCTGTTCGATACTCGCTAGGGCGTTGTCCAGTTTGTCCTGACGACGGCCTGTGATCGTGACCTGTGCGCCGGCGTTTGCCAGACCACTGGCAATGGCCAGCCCGATACCGGCGGTTGAACCCGTTACCAGTGCGGTTTTGCCGCTGAGATCAATCTGCATCTGGAATCTCCTGAAGGTTTTTTGAATTTGCTTTCACGCCATCGTCATCCGAAGCGGAATCCCGAAAGCCGGGTTTTCAGAACGTTTTCGGTGTAGACAGTGCGCCCCTGATCCGCGCCTGCGGCACCTGCCGCTACCATCATTGGTATCAGGTGTTCTTCTGCGCGTGTTGGATGGCAATCCCGGGCGTGGGGTGCCGTGGTCCAGTTGCCCAACGCCCGTTTCCGTTCAGCGGGTGTGTCGTGGACGGCATTGACCAGCCACTCGTTGAACGTTTCCGATGGTTGGGTGTAGCGGGCATCGCCGTAACCTCGCATGTTGTGGAAGCTCATGCCGCTGCCGATGATCAACACGCCTTCCTCGCGAAGACCGGTCAGGGCCTCGCCCGCTTCAAGGTGAGAAACCGGGTCCATATCGGCCTTCAGCGACAGTTGGACCACCGGGATGTCGGCCTCCGGAAACATCAGCTTCAGTGGAATAAACATACCGTGGTCAAACCCGCGGTGGGCGTCTTCATGGGCTTCAATGCCGGCAGCTTTGAGCCTTGAGACAACCTCACTGGCCAACGAAGGCATGCCCTCTGCGGGATAACTGAGCCGGTATGTGTGTTCGGGAAAACCGTAGTAGTCGTAAATCAGATCCGGCTGTTGGCCCGACGTCACTGTGAACTCGGGGGCAAGCCAGTGGGCGGATACCATGAGAATGGCCCTGGGTGGTTCCGGCAATGAGGTGCTTACGTTGGCCAGAAACTCAGCCATGCCATTCCAGGTGGTCGGCGGGTTCCAGTCCATAAAAAAGCAGGGCCCCGCTCCGTGAGGAATAAAGAGTACTGGCTGTGTTGCTTTATGGTGCATCGGAACTACCTCTCCTGACCGCAGTCTGTGGAAACAGCGTTGCCGAGCAACGATAACTATTCACCTTTAGAAAGAGAACCTGTTAAATTTAGGATCAGTTTTAACTGAGAGTTAAAAATAATGTTGGACCGTTTTACCGGCATGCGAGTGTTTGTTCAGGCCGCAACGCTGGGTAGTCTCTCTGCAGCCGGCCGTGATCTGGGGATCTCGCCGGCGATGGCCACCAAACATCTGGACGCACTTGAGCAACGGCTGGGCGTGCGCCTGTGTCATCGCACGACCCGTCGCCTGACGCTGACCAATGCGGGGCTGGACTACCTCACCACCTGCCAGAGAATCCTCCTGGATCTTGAAGAGTCCGAGTCGCAGCTGGCGGCCCAGGGTAATCAGGCCGTTGGCCTGCTACGGATGAACGTGCCCCTGTCTTTTGGCACTCACTACATCGCCCCCCTGTTGCCGGCATTCAGTCGCCGCTATCCGCTCGTTCACATAGAACTCGGTTTGAGTGATGCGCAGCAGGATCTGATTGCGGAGGGATGGGATCTCGCGATTCGCATCGGGCACCTGGCCGACAGTGATCTGAAAGTGAGGCATTTGGGAGACTACCCGATGCGGGTATGTGCCGCGCCAGACTATCTGGAGCGCTGTGGTACCCCTCGCAAAGTCTCTGAACTGAGTAGTCACCAGTGCCTCAGCTATTCGTTGTCTTCCCAGCAGGGCGATGGAACCTGGTCGTTTGGCCGCAACGGTGAGGTAAAAGTCCCGATACAGGGTCCGCTCACGGCGAATAACGGCGATGCACTGCTGGCAGCCGCCGTGGGCGGTCAGGGCGTGATCTACCAGCCCGACTTTATTGTTGCCGACGCGCTGCGCGATGGAACCCTCGTGGAACTGGTACTGGATGTTCCGGTGGTGCAGCTTGGCGGCCTGCACGTACTGTTTCCGCCCGATCGACGCCTCCCGGCCAAGGTCCGCGCGATGATTGATTTCCTGGTGGAGGCGTTCTCGGTCAGTTCCAGGTGACAACCACAGCTCCGACCCGGCAAGCGGCGGAGCTGGAGTTTTAGGCAATCAACCGACCGGATCGTGTATTTAAGCGCCCATCCTTTCAGAGCAAACTTTACAGCATGAGGCCATGGTCCCATCCCTGAACGCCTCATTTCCGAAACTCGTGCCATCACGTTCGGAAAATCAAGGCTAAATAAAGGTGTAGTGGTCAACTAATCCCGGACAGTATTTTAAGGTTTTCCTCGGCCGCAACGGGTGAAATGCCGCCGTTGAATGCATGAGGTCGTTGCCGGTTGTAGTAGTCCATCAAGTAGCTCCCAATATCCTTTTGAGCCTCAGGCAGATTTCGGTAACCCAGGGCCGGTATCCATTCCGATTTCAGGCTCCGGAATAGCCTTTCCATCGGTGCATTGTCCCAGCAGTTGCCACGCCGGCTCATGCTTTGTGTCATTCGATAGCGCCAGAGCCTCTGACGGAACTTTCGACTGGCGTACTGACTTCCCTGATCCGAGTGGAACATGACTTTCTCTGGACGACCACACTGTTCCCAGGCGTGATCCAGAGCTTTTACAACCAGGTCCGCATCCGGACTGGACGACATGGCCCAGCCAACAACCCGGCGAGCGTATAGATCCAGCACCATGCTGGCTGCTTCCTGTTTGAACTCAGGAGAAAAAGAACGTCGCTTTCTGGTCATCAGACACCTCGTTTATGATGGCGATCTTACCACCTACGTTGGTGTCCGGAATCATTGAACCACTACAGTCCTGGAGGAGCAGCACCGTGGAGGTTCTTCATAGATTCCACTCCTGATCATTTTGTCCAACTTCTTCTGTGCATCTCTCCTCAAGACACCGAATTATTGAAAGCGATGTCTTCAGGTCCTTAATCGTAATACCGTCCGTTAAAGCTTTGGCCCACCGTATTTGACGCTGGTCGGCGAGTCGGTATGTCTCAGCACCTTTATGTGTCAGGCCAACCAACTTCGCTCTCTTGTGATGGGGGTTTTCCGAATACTTTAAAAGGTCAGAATCGACTAAATCATTCACGACTCTTCGTACTGATTGTCGAGCCAACCCCATCCTGCGGGCGATTTGGGCAACCGTCAGGTCACGCTCTTCCAACACTATCGCCCCAAGTACCTGCCAGCGAGCACTGGTTAATCCCAAGTCGCCTACTAAGTTGTCGCCGGAATTCAGTAGAGCTCCGTTAAACCGAAATACTTCAAGAATGAGGTCTGTGGCGGCTTCGCTGAGCTCGGAATGTTTGTCCATGAGTTCAAGTCCAATTCAATTTGATTTCGTAAAGATAGAAGATTTGCATCAGATTGACAGCATACTGTCAATATGAGAGAAAGTTTTAGTGTTAGCGCAGCCTCCCTGTGTTCTCAACAACCGCTGTGTTGCTTTGGACTTCGTCCCATCGATAAAAATAGCATAAAAACAACATGTTACCGAGGAAGTGTCGATGAAAAAGGTTTTTTTCAGCCTCGCAATCGTGAGTCTCTTTTCCGGCTGCAGCCAGAATTCAGGAGGCCCAGCGGAAGGGGAATCGAGCGCACATCGTTGGGTACAAACCACCACGTTAGTGGAGGCCTCTGATTCATTCTTCAGTTTGACGGGAACAGTAAAAGCCCGTCACGAAGTGGAGCTAGCATTTCAGGTTGGCGGCAAAATCGATCGGCGATTGGTCGATGCAGGTCAGTCAATCAGGAAAGGTGATGTTCTTTTCGCGCTTGACCTTCGAGACCTTCGTCAATCTGTGGTTACTTCCCGGGCAAGGTTGAAGGCAGCAGAAGCAACCTTAGAGCTTGCTGAAAACGAATTTTCACAAGACAGTCAGCTGATTGAACAAGGCTATAAAAGTCGTCGGGAATATCAACGGACATTTCTGGCTCTAAAAGAGGCAGAGAACCAGCGCGATGCTGCCGAGGCCGAGCTGAGCCAAGCTCTGAATGCCCTGGACTACGGTGTGCTCAAGTCTGACAGCGACGGCTTCATTCTGGATGCCTTCGGGGAGCCGGGAGAAGTTGTAAGCGCTGGTCAAACTGTTGCGAAATTTGCCACGGATGCACAGCCTGAAGTTGAAGTTGATTTTCCCTCTGACCTATACCCGCCAGAGTCTGGTGAGCTTATCGTCGACGGTGTTGCGATTGCGTTGAAGCGAAGAGAAGTTTCGGGAGCTGCGGATCCTCTTAGTCGTACTTGGAAAACACGATATGCGATCGACCAAAAGCACCCGGGCCTCAGGTATGGTCAACTGGTCAAAACGCAATTTCGTGACAGTCAGCCCGACATACCTCTCTATAAAACCAAAATTTCATCCATTGATGAGAGAGGCGAAACTCCCCTAATTTGGACCGTCGACAATGGAGAAACGCTGCAAATCAGCATTTCTATCCACAAAATAGAAACGGAGTATGCTTGGGTCTCTAGTCCTGAGCTAAGAGACGGCCTGGAGGTTATTTCTCTGGGGACACATCTTCTCAAGCCTGGAATGGCGGTCCGCCCCGTCAGCGAGAGGGAAATCTGATGTCTTTCCCTAACCTCTCCAAAATAGCCGTTCGAGAGCGTTCGGTTACCTTATTCCTGATCATTATATCTCTTGTGGCGGGCCTATATGCCTTCAATTCCCTTGGACGCGCCGAAGATCCTGACTTCACTGTTCGGGTTATGGTGGTTTCGGTTCTATGGCCGGGAGCAACAGCTGAAGAACTCCAGGATAGTGTTGTAGACCGCTTAGAAAAGCGGATACAGGAAGTTAAAGACCTATATAGAATCGAAACGACAGTCCGGCAAGGTCGAGCCGACCTTCAAATCGAGTTTCAAGACTTTACCAAGGGCGAGAACGTTCCTGACCGCTTCTATCAGGTAAGGCGCCGAATGCAGGATGAAGCTGGCTCACTACCGGAAGGCGTAATCGGCCCCATCGTAAACGAGGACTTTGGCGATGTTTATTTCACTCTCGTAGCTCTGACTGCCTCAGGGATGCCGTTAAGAGAGCTCGTCAGAGACGTTGAAGAGATCAGAGATCGGGTGCAGCGCGTCTCTGGAGTCAAAAAGGCGGAAATCCTTGGTGAGCGTCTGGAGAGAGTTTTCGTTGACTTTGACATGAGTAAGCTGCAAGGGCTTGGATTATCCCTGCCTGACGTAGTCGAGGCGATTAATGGCTTTAACCGGCTTTTGCCCTCCGGCCACATTGTTACGGATGGACCCAAAGTATATCTCCGATTGAATAGTGACCTCTCAAATCTCCAGGCAATGCGAGAAGTACCAATCAGAATTGGAAATCAACTCGTTCAACTTGATGACATCGCCAACGTCTCCAGAGGATATGAAGATCCCCCCAGCTACCTCGTTCGCTCTCTTGGGGAGGATGCGCTGCTTATCGGGGTGGTTATGCAAGGTGGCGAGAATGGGTTGGAATTCGGTAAACGTTTAAGGGAATTCTGGGAAAGAGAAAGGGCTAACTTGCCTCTTGGCATGGAGCTCGACGTGCTGACGAACCAAGAAGAAGCAATTTCGGATGCTGTTAATCTTTTCCAGATCAAGTTTCTTATTGCCGTTCTTGTCGTGATGGCAGTAACTATGTTTGCCGTCGGGCTTCGAGCGGGAGTTGTTGTAGGGATCGCTATTCCGATAACTCTTGGACTCTCCTCTGTTGTCATGCTGGCGCTGGGTATCAACCTCGACAGAATCACTCTTGGTGCCCTCATCATTGCCCTGGGGCTTCTGGTCGATGACGCGATCATTGCTATAGAGATGATGATCGTGAAATTGGAAGAAGGTTGGGATAAGGTACGAGCCGCTGCTCATGCTTGGAACGTGACGGCAGCTCCAATGCTTTACGGTACTCTGGTTACAGTTGCTGGCTTTGTTCCTATAGGATTTGCTCAGTCAAGTGTCGGAGAGTATGCGGGTAACATTTTTTGGGTGCTAGCAATAGCACTTCTACTCTCTTGGCTGGTTGCGGTTTCTTTCACGCCCTATCTCGGCGTGAAGTTTCTGCCAGATAGCATCCCAAAGACTCACAATAACCAATCTGATACTTACTCTTCCCGCCCCTATCGCCTTCTCAGAAAGGTCATAACTGGTTCTCTGGCTCACCGAAAATCGGTGGTACTCACGACTTTTCTCCTGCTCATTGTCTCAGTTATTGGGTTGATAGGTCCCGTTGAAAAACAGTTTTTTCCAAGATCTGATCGTCCTGAGGTGCTCGTTAGCATTTATCACCCTCAGGGGACCTCTATCGAGGTAACAAACAAAACAGCCGAAAAGGTTGAAGATCTCATGGAAGATGCAAGTGGCATCAGATCGATGTCCACTTTCGTTGGCGCGGGCGCCCCTAGGTTCTTCATTTCAGCCAATCCCGAACAACCAAGCAGCGCATTTGCGAAGTTAGTTATGGTTGCTGAGGATGTGAAGGCGCGAGACAGTTTAATTACCATGCTTCGGAGCAGCGTTGCCGCTGGTCTCTTTCCTGAAGCGAGGATAAGAGTTGAAACACTGCTCTACGGCCCGCCCGTTGATTGGCCAGTCAGTATCCGAGTCCTGGGTCCCGAAGCAAATGAGTTGCGCAAACTTGCGAGAAAAGTTCGAGACGTTATTTCCGACCACCCCAACACAGAAAACACTCATCTTGACTGGGATGAGCGGACTCCCACACTGAACCTGGTCTTCGACACCGACAAACTCCGACTGTTCGGATTGACGCCAGAAGACGTTTCTTATCAGCTTCAGTTCCAACTATCTGGATTGACATTAACAACGTTGCGAGACGGTATCCGTTTGGTCCCAGCAGTAGGTAGAGCTCAAGCTGAGGATGCTGAGCAAATTCAGGATCTGGAGATTGTGAGCAAAGATGGGCGTCGAATTCCTTTTAACCAGATCGGCGAAGTCGATGTCGTCTATGAGGAACCTGTCATAAAGCGTTTTAACAGAGAGTTGTTCATTTCCGCCAACGCCGATGTCCGTGGAGCACAAGCGAAAGATGTCACGGCCGACGTTTGGGCGAATTTGTCGGATCTCCGCGAGCGGCTTCCTGCAGGTTATTCTCTTCAAATTGGCGGTGCCGTTGAGCAATCTGCAAAAGGCGAGAAATCCATTCAAGTTCTGCAACCTCTAATGATTGTCTTGATGCTGATATTCGTGATGCTACAGATGCGCTCTTTCAGAGGAACACTCGTTGTATTACTCACCGCACCGTTAGGTTTAATTGGCGCTGTAGCTGCGATGTTGATGTTTAGCCAACCATTTGGATTCGTCGCAACGCTTGGGATTATAGGTCTTGCGGGCATTCTAATGCGCAATACGCTCATTCTGACCCAACAGGTCTCTGACAATGTCAGCTCTGGCATGCAGATTCGGAACGCTGTCGTTGAGGCGGGGGTTCAAAGGTCTCGGCCAGTCATTCTGACTGCACTGGCAGCGGTATTGGCTTTTATTCCACTTACGGTGGATAGCTTTTGGGGGCCTCTCGCATACGTTCTGATTGGTGGGGTCTCGCTTGGCACTGTCGCCACTTTGATATTTGTTCCAGCGCTTTACGCAATGCTATATCGATTACCTAGTCAGGGCCGCGAAGATTCGTAAGA
Source organism: Marinobacter sp. CP1 (assembly GCF_001266795.1). Classification (NCBI taxonomy): domain Bacteria; kingdom Pseudomonadati; phylum Pseudomonadota; class Gammaproteobacteria; order Pseudomonadales; family Marinobacteraceae; genus Marinobacter; species Marinobacter sp. CP1. The sequence continues at coordinate 2,041,380 of NZ_CP011929.1, read as the reverse complement.
GTAAATGTCAAAGCAATTAATTTTTGATGATCTGAGGGGTTAATCTAAACAAGACGCCTTCGTACAAGCATGAGTTTTACCTCGCCACAGCGGACAGCTCCTAGAAGAGGCTGGTGAGTGTCATGTGGATCGGGGGACTCCAGCGTGTGAGCCGGGCGTTATTCCCGAATCCGAATGTTCGCTTTGCGACCAGGCTGGACAAAGGCAAACATTCATCGCGCACTTAATCCGAGCCCGCCTTCCCCGGATTTTCTGACAATGAGTGGTACTGAAACGAGGTCAGTCTTCGGAGCTGGATTTTTCCATTCTGGGTGGATTTAATACTTGGTCAGGGTCAAACTTCCAAGGCGATTTTGCATCTAAAGGTTCCAAAGAACTGTAGTGGTCAACTAATCCCGGACAGTATTTTAAGGTTTTCCTCAGCGGCAACGGGAGAAATACCACCGTTGAACGTGTGAGGTCGTTGCCGGTTGTAGTAGTCCATCAGATAGCCACCAACATCTTTTTTGGCCTCAGGCAGGTTCCGATATCCCAAGGCCGGTATCCACTCAGATTTCAGGCTCCTGAACAGCCTCTCCATCGGTGCGTTGTCCCAGCAGTTGCCACGTCGGCTCATGCTTTGTGTCATTCGATAGCGCCATAGTCTCTGACGGAACTTACGGCTTGCATACTGGCTTCCCTGGTCCGAATGGAACATAACTTTCTCTGGGTGACCGCGCAGTTCCCAGGCGTGGTCCAGAGCTTTGACGACCAGATCTGCATCCGGACTGGATGACAACGCCCAACCAACAACGCGGCGAGCATACAGATCCAGCACGACAGCCAGATAACTCCACCGCTGGCCGCTCCAGACGTAGGTGATGTCACCACACCAAGCCTGATTGGGCCGGTCTACCGTGAACTCGCGGGCCAGGTGGTTCGGGATATCCGGTCGTTCGACCGTGGCCTGCTTGTAAGCGTGAGGGCCTGGCTGCTTACAGATCAGCCCCAACTCGCTCATCAGACGTCGAACCTTGAAGCGCCCGACGACAATGCCTTCTTCGCTGAGTAAGCCCTTTATTGTCCGGCTGCCGGCAGAGCTGCGGCTCTTCGTGAACAGCCGGTTTACCTGGGCCTTCAGGGCCAGACGCTCAACATCCACACGGTTCCGCCGTTGGCGGTATTCGTAGTAACTAGAACGACTGATATCAAACGCATTGCAGACCATTTCAACAGGTATTCGCTCACTCAACTGGTCTATCAGCGCGTACGATTCATGTCGTCCGACATCAAGAGAGCGGTAGCCTTTTTTAGTATGTCTTTCTCCTGTTCAAGGCGCTTGCAGCGGGCTTCCAGCTCCTGAATACGGCGCTGCTCCGGGGTTAACGCCTTGCCCTTCGGGGTGACACCGTCACGCTCCTCGGTCAATTGGTTAACCCAGCGCCGGATAGCACTTTCACCAATTCCCAGAGACACGCTCGCCTGGGGAATCGTGTAACCTTGATCCAGCACCAAGCTGGCTGCTTCCTGTTTGAACTCAGGAGAAAAAGAACGTCGCTTTCTGGTCATCAGACACCTCGTTTATGGTGGCGATATTACCACCTACGTTGGTGTCCGGAATCATTGAACCACTACAGAACTGACTACCGTGACTCCTTGGCAGTGCAAGCGATAAAGAGGTCTAAGCCTTAAAGGTTCCACAAAACTGCCTACTAGACGCTTTTTGGCGCCCCTATTGAGTCACAAAACTGACCACATGACAGCCTTGGCTCTCCGGCTGGAAGATCTCCGCTCAAAGGTTCCACAGAACTGACTACTCTGATTTTTTTTCATTCGCCAGGTTCAGCTCGATCTAGCCCTAAAGGTTCCACAAAACTCACCAACTGACTCCTTTGTGGAGAAGTCTCCCTTCGAACTTATAAGTCAATGTTCTGTGGCACGAGCGACTGAGAGTGGCATACTAGGTTGAGGTCATTGGACCGCTTTAAAGATCTTTTTTAAGGGGGGCGGAAAGTGACAACTGAGTTCATGCTTGCCGCAAGTGGCTTTTTGCTCGTGTCGATCTGCATAATGATTGGAATCGACATTGCCAGAAGCCGACGTTAGTTCTTCGGTCTAAACGTTTGTTAGTTGATCATATGGCGAGTCCCCAGAGCCTCAGGGAAGCAAAGAGCGTGATCAAGCAAGTCTGGCTGGGTTGGTGTTGTAGGGACTAGGCTCGCTTGCAGACTCATAAACTCATTCAATAGGTCTTGCGGGAGCTGATTAGCCCTCGGAACTGACTCGAACGCCCATTCGATCATTCAGTCTTTACCGCCCGCCGTACTTGAGTGCGGCATGAGTCGAAAATCTATTCCGTCGGGTGAATAGTCACTGCGCCGGCAAGATCTAATCCATTATTGATCAGCAGCGTGAAACGATCGTTAGGGTCGATCTTTTGCTCAAATGACTGAATGCGTCTAAGCCAGCCCTCTGAGCAAAGACCACTGAAATAAGCCGGCAAGCCATCGGACTCAAAGCGCTCCGCTCGAAGGGGAAGGCTGAGACTGAGCGGCCTTCCATTTTCCAGATAATCGGCATCGTATTGGAAATAAACCTTTCGCCCCGCGCGCTCAAGGTGGCCCGCCAATTTTCCATGCATATAGACGGTGGCTCTCTTTGTGAATCTTTGCATCTTTCCCAGTGCCTCTTTGGCAGTTTGAGCGGCAATCCTGTTTACTGTCTTGAACTTATTATCGACAGATATTATGCAACAGGGATAGTCTGAACGAACAGGAAGCTGAGTATGCGGGGTAATATTCGTGAGCGTCGAGTTTGCGCTAATTGGAACAGGCGTGGTTTGCCTGACGGCTTTTTTACTTATGAACGTGATCGTTTTCGTGGCGTCACGACGTCGGCGTAAGAATGAACGAAGTTAATGTCCGTCGCACAGCGTGGAATTTTTGGGTTGTTGATTTAAGGTCGGAATACAAGTAGATATGTTTTTGCGCGCCGCCCAAACGTTCGCTTTGCGACCATCCCGCATTCCAGCTGGAACCTAAACAGAAGCGAATATTCGCTCTATTTTGAAGCTGACCTTCTTTACTGTGCCCCGACTGAACTTTCGAACAGAAAAGCAGACATTCAGGTTGAGCGATCAGCCTAAATAGAATGGCCTCCGTTTGGGGCTGGGACTTTCCATACGTTTTTGGGCAAGTCCACCGCCGTTTTAAACCGTCCGTGGGAACGGGATGGCCTCCCCCCCCTTGTAGGCCATAGTTTTGGATTAGCATTCTTTTAGACTTCCTGAATTAAACTTGCAGAAACCTGATCAAACAAGTCGCATGCAAACTTTTGACGCCGCCGGGGTTCGCAGAATCGCGGAAAGGCAGCTACTATCCCTTTGAAATGGAATGGAAGTTCGCACTGTGATTCAGGTCTAGACTGAAAAAAGCCGACTGGGGTTAGCGCGAATTCAAACTAATAAGCTGTTAAATAGGAGCTATTTATGTCAGCGAGCAAGGAATGGACAGAATGGCATCTAACCCCAACTGGCTGGGTGCGTGGATCAGAAAAAGTGGACTATCAGGGAGTTACTACCGTCGAGCCACCAGCCGATAGAGTCCTTACTTGTGAGTATCAGGAATATCTTTCCTCGTCCTTCAGCTCTATGGATAAAGGGGCTTCGGTATTGTGGGAATCTGAGGATAAAGAAAAGGTTGCTCAACTTTTGAAGCAGTTTGGTGAATGTCCCCAGCGCCTCTAGTTTTAACCAGTCGCTGTAGTGCTCGGCCAATGGCCGCCGGACGACCTTTTCATTGCGGCTTCGCCTCCATTGCAAGTGCGCCGCTAAGCTTCATGTTTACCCCGCACAAGGAACAGAATGAGTCGCGTTTACGAAGATCGAGTTAAAGAAATTCTCGCTAATTCGAGTGATGATGGAAAAGTCAAATCTCGAGAATCGACGTCGCTCGAATTTAAAGAAAATTTTGGCTTCAAAAGCCTAGCGAAGTATCTCAAGACTATTTGTGCCTTTGCGAATACGCAAGGCGGGATACTTGTTTTTGGTGTTACTGATAACCCGAGAACGTTGAAGGGAATCGATAAAGACAAATTTGAGCAGATCAAAATAGAGCAGCTATCCACATACCTTTCAGAATATTTCAGCCCGGAAATTCACTGGGATATAGGCGTTGTCACGTTTAAAAGAAAGCACTATGGATTCATCGCAATAAAAGAGGCCGATGATAAACCGGTAATATGCAAGAAAAATTCGGGTGATGTTCTCAAAGATGGTGATATTTATTATCGGTATCGTGGGACAAGTAAACGAATCGAATTTCCTGAACTAAAGCGAATGCAGATTGAGATTCGTGAAAAAGAAAGAAAGCTATGGATGGAGCACATTGAGAAAATATCGCGAATTGGACCAAAAAACGTAGCGTTGCTTGATCTATATAGTGGCAAGATGGAATCCTCCAATATAGCGAACAATTTTGTTATAGATGAAGAACTATTGGCCGGATTAAAAAATGAGGTCTCTTTTGTCCAAGAGGGCCATTTTAAGGAAAAAGAAGGGGCTCCTACGCTTAAGTTGGTAGGGAATCTTGCGCCAGTCGATACGGTGGTGGTTCCCAACCTTGACCCAAATAAAGACTATCCTTTTTTGGTTAAGCATTTAGCGGATGAGCTTCAAATTCGATCCTATGATGCCCAGGTTCTTGTCTGGAAATTGGGACTAAAAAACAGTAAGAGATATGCAATCGAAGTTGACGCTGGTGCTTCAACGATATTCAAGTACTCTAAGTATGCGTTAACAGCTATACGTGACGATCTGGCGAAGCACGAAGATAAAAAGGAATATCTAGCTAACGCAAGCAAAGAGTATCAATCACGCAATAAGGGTTAACAAATGGTTGCACCGGATAAGCCGGTGAACTCAGCGTTAGAAAATCTGAATGTCCGCTTTTCAACCAGCTGTGCTCCTTACATTCCCTAAATAAAAGAGAATAAATCCATTGCGATGTTAATCATGGAATTAATTGATCAGAGCATTCGAGGGAGAGCGTCGATATGGTTATGTCTGATAGAGCTGCTGCCACTTACGACTGGTTCAAAAAGCGTGAACAAGAGCTACATCACGAAGCTAGCCAAAACGCTGGGAAACTAGCGTTGCATGATCTATGGAGACTGTCTTACTACAAGCAGCCCTATCTTTTGCTCCAATCTGACGAAGCCATATTGGAGAGGTTCAGGGACGTGTTTATGAATGGCCTCGACCTCAATCACAAGGGCCAGATCACGCCGACGCCAATGCTAGCAAACGATAATCGCCTTGGCAGACTATTCACAGAAATTATCGAAGAAACGAACTGGCGGGGTATTCTGACTAAAGATTCGATGTCAGAAGGGCTGGAGCAACTGAACACCTATTTCTCAGACGGGACCCCTCCTGGCGTGAAAATGTTCGAAGGAAGAGCAGAGGTCGAGGGTGATTGGTTGGTAAAATTCTCAAAAAGCAAGTACATCGAAGACGCCTTTCATCACGGCAGGTTGCGTATATCGCCTGCGTCCGAATACGCAAAAGGGAGCCATCTCCGAGCCGTTAAGGATCTTGAAACGGCAAGACCTTATAAGTTGAGAGCCTTTGCAGAGGCGATGCGCGGCGAGACTAGCGTTAAATTTCAGGGCCATACACTTCCCATTGAAAAAGGGACGGTGGATCTGGAATTCATGATGGATGACTACTTTTTGTTCTGTACGTGTACAGACATCAGTCGGCGAATGCCAACTGATTTCGAGGCAGATGCGGCTCTGATTATCAAAGACAAAATGGCATTCATAGATCGTTTGAGGAAAGCATTCGCTCAGCAATATCCGCACTGGCAGTTCTTGGAGGGCAATGTCTACTATTACGATCCTTTCAACGATATTCCTAAAGATATGAATCAGGAGTTTTGGAAGCACATCTCCTTCTCTTACCAAAAGGAGCACCGTTGCGTTCTTCGACCAAAGCGAAAAGAGGAAGGCGAGCTTCAAGCGTTTTTCGTTGAACTTGGATCGCTAGAAGATATTTCTGAAATGGTTTTACATAGCTAGGAGAGCAACAGTATGGAGCACTATGCGAGCCTGACTGCCTGGATCCTCGGCTCACTCGGAGGGGCAGGATTTATTGTCGTCGCACTTTCGAGCTGGCTGGGAAGAGTGTGGGCCACTCGGCTTATGGACAATCAGCGGCATAGTCATCAGCAGGAATTGGAAGAGTTACGATCCAATCTTCGTGCGAAAAATAATGAACAACTGGTTTCCATCAGAAAAGACTATGAGATTTTTAAGGAGACTCACCTCAGAGAGCACAACGATAAATTGCTGATCTACAGAGCTTGCTTAGATATCGTTGCCTCTCTCCTAGCAAAAATCGAATTGACGGCACTTGGAAAACGAGCCGGATTAACAGCTGAAGAACAAGAGGCTTTCGAGACTGAAAGGCTCCGTCTCTTCGCATATTTGGCGATGCTGGCTCCGCAGGAAGTAATGGACGCGAATGACAATCTAATAGATATGCTTCTTGCCTTGATATATGACGGAAAAGGTACGACCTGGAAGAGTATCCGAGAAGCAGCACTCAAGCTCACGAACTCAATGAGAGCCGATATAGGTATCAATAAGAAAGCGGTCTCATACAACGGTGTTCGTTAGACAAACTGAGACAGAATCAACTTAACCTGATAAATACGGCATTCGGAATCTTTAACGGTGGCTGGCTTTGAATGTTCGCTTTTCGACCGGGCCGAGCTTCCCAAGCTCTTAAACGCATGCGGACATCCGCACGCTCATGATCCCTGAAAATGTCTGGCGCCATGGTGGTGCCGTTGTCCACACCAAAGGGCGGCAAAATTCAAATTGGCGCAGTGACTAAAACAGAGATGTCCATGACACTGGGAGAGTCCCCTTCCTTTTATGGATTGTCCATTAGAAAATGGAATAACGATGCCCAGTCGGAGGGACTTGTATGAGGGAAGGAAAATCTTACAGCCTGAGTGATCTCGTGGCCCAGTGTGACCCGGACGCCCCGATTCCAGATACGCTCCGAGAATGGGAGCGGATGGTGCCGGTTGGATTGGAACTGGTTATCACGCGGCACGCAATCGACGTTGTTCATCAGGCGATACGAATCTGGGAGTCGCGGGAACGAGCATTGGACTGGCTCCAGCGACCGATTCCAGCGCTTGAAGATGAAAGACCCTGCGACCTGTTGGGTACCCCTGAGGGTTGTTGCAGGATAGCGTCGGTGCTCCAGAAAATTGAGCACGGTGATTTCAGCTGATCCTACAGATGAATACTCGCTTTTTCATGTTCATCGTGCTCGCCTGTGAAGACCCTACTCCGAGATTTAGATCTACTAAAAACTGAAAAATCCAAAGTGATAGACCTCTAAGCAGGAAAAATTTTCGACTTGGTGCGGTGTCCGCTTTGCGACCCGCACTGCCGATTTTAGCTGGCAATCTCTGGCCAGAACCGGCCACAATATCGTCACATGATTAGAGTGAAAACCGGCAAAAGTGTAACTTTGACTCCTTCCTATCTTTTCAATCACTTACGAATTGGTTACATGTAACATGGGTGCTAAAGGGGTGACGAATATACGTTCACACAAGGGTATCACGCCACATTTTGGGGAACGGGCATGGGTCGATCCAAGTGCCGTGGTGATTGGCGATGTGGAAACCGGCGATGATGTTTCCATCTGGCCGATGACCGTGGTTCGTGGCGATATGCACAAAATCCGCATAGGGCACAGGTGCAGCATCCAGGATGGGTCGGTCCTGCACATCACCCATGCCAGTGACTACAACCCCGGCGGTTATCCGCTCACCATCGGCGACGATGTGACGGTGGGCCACAAGGCACTGCTGCATGGTTGCTCCATTGGCAGCCGGGTTCTGGTCGGCATGGGCTGCATCATCATGGATGGCGCCGTGGTGGAGGACGAGGTGATTGTTGCCGCGGGCTGCCTGGTTCCGCCCGGCAAGACCCTGGAATCCGGGCACCTTTTTGTTGGATCACCGTGCAAGAAAGCCCGGGCGCTGACGGAGAAGGAGCGCGGGTTCTTCAAATACACCGCCGCCAACTATGTCCGCCTGAAGAATGAGTATCTTAACGATCAGTAAGCCAGTGGTCTGAAGTCACCGCCGTGGCCGTATCTTTCGGGGTAACCTTACATCCCGGAGACCACTGTGGACACACCAGACCAACCGTTTGATCGAGCACTGCTCTACCTGCGCGCGGCAGGCCACGATACCGGTCCTGAAACCCGGGCGCGGTTGCACAGCCTGCTGCAGGTACACGCCGCTGACAACCCGGCCTTGAGCAACGGGCAGTTGCTGGCGCGGATGCCGGATTGGTTTACCCTGCCCGGGCCATGCCAGGGGCGCCCTCTGCCACCCATTACCCGGGCCAGTATCGGTTACCCTCGTGAATAGCGCCGCGTGCTGGCGCCCGGTCGCGTTCCGGCGACGCCTTCTGCTTATTTTCCTGGTGGCCGCTCAAACCCTGGCCGGCGTCTATTTGTTTGCCCAGACAGTGCCGGAGCAGGCGAATGGCGGAACGACTGCCACGTTGCTGGCCGTCTTCGGGCTCCTCTTTGCGTGGATCGGCGTGGGCTTCTGGACCGCCGTTTTTGGCTTTGTTGCGCTCCGCTTTGGCGGCGACCCCTGGAGCCTGTCCAGCCGCGTTGGGCAGCCTGAGTCCGAAGAAGCAACGCTCGCACCTACCGCCGTCGTGATGCCCGTTTGCAATGAACCGGTGCAGCGCACCCTCGGCGGTCTGAAAGCAATCATCCGCGATCTCGAACGAACGGGACAGCAGGAATCCGTTGATTTCTATGTGCTCTCGGACAGCCGGGACCCGGAAATCTGGCTCGAGGAACAGGCGACCTGCGAACAAATACGCCGGGAGCTCGGCCCTGGCCAGCAATTGTTCTACCGGCGGCGCAACATCAACCTGAACTACAAGAGCGGCAATATCGCGGATTTCCTGCGTCGATGGGGTCGCCGCTACCGCTATGTGGTGGTTCTGGATGCCGACAGCCTGCTCAGTGCCAACTGCATTACCCGGCTGATACAGCTCATGGAAGCCCGGCCCGAGGCGGGGATTATCCAGACCACACCCCGCCTGGCCCGGGCAGAAACCCGCTTTGGCCGGCTGCAGCAGTTCGCCAACCGCTGTTATGGCAGGCTCTACAGTGCCGGACTGGCGGCCATCCAGCTGGGTGAGGCCACCTACTGGGGCCACAACGCGATTATCCGGGTGGCGCCGTTCATGGCCCACTGTGGTCTGCGCAAGCTTCGGGGACCCGGTCTATTCCGGGGGCCGGTACTCAGCCATGATTTTATCGAAGCGGCACTGATGGGACGGGCCGGCTACGAGGTCTGGCTGGAACCTGCCATCGCCGGCAGTTTTGAGGAATCACCGCCGACCCTCGAGGATGACCTGATCCGGGACCGGCGCTGGTGCCGTGGCAACCTCCAGCATCTTTGGTTACTGGCAACCCTGGGGAAGATCCGGCTCGCCCATCGGATGGCCCTGGTAACCGGAATTTTCTCGTACCTGGCCTCTCCGCTCTGGCTGGTTTTCCTGGGCTTGTCAGGCTATGTGGCGCTGGCCGATTCGACGCCGGCTTTGCCGGGCGTGATGGCTACCACGGACACCGGCTCTGGTCCGGGCTTTCTGCTGGTCCTGGTGACCTCGGTGCTGCTGTTCGGCCCCCATCCGGATGTTGATTCACACCTTCCATGTTGGGGGCGCGCTGTCGAATCTCAAAGTCGGCTGGCAGGGACAGAACCGGTCCGGCGGTGCCAAGCCGGGGCTCAGCCTTCGGCAATTTGCCCTCCTGCTGGCTTCCGCCGTCGCTGACACCCTGGGCCCTGCCCGTATTGGCACCGGTATTGTTTTCACCTGCTCTGGCCTGGTGGCTGAGCCGAAAACCGGGCGAAGGGCAGTGGTTGGCGGTGCCCGAAGATTACCGGACAACGACGGTGATTGATCTTGCCGGTCCCGCACCTATGGGTCATCGGACACCGGGCGGCCTGGACTGGTTCGAACAGATGGTTCTGTCTCCCGTTTCCGCCCGGGACCACAGGCGAAGTGCCTCGCCATTAAGGGGCAAGAAAGCGCGGGCCCTGGCGTCTCTGGTGGATCGCTGCGCCACGGAAGGAAAGCAGGGCCTGACTCACCGGGAGCTCAGCCTGATCTGCAACCACCCAGAGGCGTTAGCCGCCCTGCATTGGCGCGTCTGGCATGCCTCCCATGAATCACCCTGGCGGGAAACACTGACTCGTATGGCACAATCGGTTGAGGGAGACTCGCCGATACCGGTGCCCCTGCCCCGTCGGCAGGAACAGATCGCCTGGGTTGAGGTCGCTTCGTGATACTGGTCTGGCTTTTTCTGCTGAACGGGCTGTTCCTGTTTCCATCTCTGGCATTGCCGGGTAACACCCCCTGGCTTTCTCTGGAGGCCCTGATCCTATGGGCCATCATTTGCGGGCTCAGGGATCCCGAGCGGAGATACCGCGTCGCTCGTTCGCTGGCCGTCGCCTACGCGTTTCTGTTCCTGCTTGTTCTGGCAGATGCCCTGGTTCGGGAGAGTCTCGGCCGCGGCCTGAACCTGTATCTTGAAGTTGGCCTGTTGGATGCGGCCTGGAATCTGCTCAACACAAACCTGGGGGCGGCTCTGGCGATTGCAGCCCTCACCGCTCTGCTGGGTTTGCTCGCAGGCGTGGGCTGGCTGTTTCGCCATGGCCTGGAACGGCTGGCGCACCACTCGCCGGCACACTTGGGCAAACCGCTCTGGTTTGTGGCCGGCCTGTTTCTGGCCGGGGCCATCACGCCCTGGATTGGCAGCCCGGCGCTGGCCTTCGTTGCCAATCAGGCCTCCCTGATCACCCACACTCACCAGACAACCCGCAACTTTGCCAACGAATTGAGTGCGCTGCCAGGGCGGGAAGGCCGGGCAACGCCCCTGCCAAGGCTGGCACATACCGATGTCATTCTGGGTTTTATCGAATCCTACGGGGTGTCGACGGTCACGGACGAGCGCTACCGGTCACTCGTCAATCCGGGCCTTGAGGCGCTGGGCCGGTCCCTTGATGCGGCCGGGCTGTCGGTGGTGACTGGCCGGCTGCAATCACCCATCCAGGGTGGCCAGTCCTGGCTTGGTCATCTATCCGTATTGAGTGGCCAGTGGATCCACAACCAGCTTGCCTACGAAACCCTCCTCAGCTCCGGCTACGCCACGCTGATCGATGACTTCCGCAGCACAGGGCACAGCACTGTCGCCGTGATGCCGGCTATCACCCAGGCTTGGCCCGAGGGCCGGCTGTTCCGCTACGACCGGATTTACGATCACGATGATCTGGGTTACCAGGGGCCACCATTCAACTGGGTCACCATGCCCGACCAGTACACCTGGCACCGGTTTCAGGACATTCGCGATGCGAATGAGGGGCCGCTCTTTGCCGAGCTGGCGCTGATCAGCAGCCACGCTCCCTGGGTGCCGATCCTGCCGGTGCTCGATGACTGGCAAAGCATCGGCAACGGTGAAGTGTTCCGGCGCTGGGAGGGTGCTGGCGAGGCGCCGGTTTCGCTGTGGCGCGATCCGGACCGGGTCCGGGAACATTACGGTCAGGCGATTGCCTATGCTCTGGAAGTTGCCGGAGGCTTCGCCGCCCACTATCTGCGCCAGGACGCCCTGATGATCATTCTGGGTGACCATCAGCCGGCGCCATTGATCACCGGCGAGGATGCCAGCCGGGATGTGGTCGTTCATGTCATCAGTGCCAACCCATCGCTGGTGGAACCTTTCCTGTCCGGCGAGCTCCCGGGATTCCAACCCGGTATCTGGCCCGATCCGGAGACGGCAGGCGCCACCATGAGCCGATTCCGCCCGTTTTTACACCGGCATTTCGGGGAACTCTGAAGCCAATTTGACCCTGATCAAAATTCGACCAACCCCACCCTTGAAAACATTTTTGCTGCACCTACATTCGGAATTAGCAGAGGTTCACGGATAGCCATCCGGCAGGCGCCACCGGCATGGAGCAGTTCCGCGATCGAAGCTGATGCTCAACTATTCAGATTCGTTTCGTTTGAAAAGGAGGGATGCTTTATGAGCAATCTTACCCGCTGGAATCCGGTCAATGAGTTCGAAGACCTGATGAACCGCTACAACCGCATGTTTGGCCTGGCCCGCTCAGGCGGCGAGCGCGAAGGTAAAGACGTATTCAGCCGCAGCGACTGGGCGCCGGCCGTAGACATCAAAGAAACTCCTGAGGCCTTCACCATCGAGGCAGAGTTGCCGGGTATGTCCAAGGAAGACGTAAAGGTAACGGTACACGAGGGCGTTCTGAGTATTCAGGGAGAACGCAAGAGTGAAGATGAATCCAAGGACAAGAAGCATCACCGGATCGAACGATTCTACGGGAGCTTCCTTCGCCGCTTCACGCTGCCGGACAACGTTGACGAAAACAGCGTGAAGGCGAACTTCAAGGACGGCATGCTCACACTGACGCTTCAGAAAGCCGAGCCGAAAGAGCCCAAGGCCATTGAAGTCGACGTGCAGTAAACGCCATTGATCTCAAACCAGATGAAGCGGCCGCGCTGGGCTCAGTTGCCCGCCGCGGCCGTTTTCTTGGCGCCGGCGTTCTCCAGCGCCCGGGCATAATCGACACTGCGGCGATGACGGGAAATCAGGTCAAGAATGGTTTCCCCGTCTGGGCCTGCGGCATTCAGATCCCGACCCTCGGCAACAAAAAAGCCGATAAAGCGCTCGAAATCTTCGGCCCGCATGGCCTGATAGGCTTTCAACAGGGCGTTGAAGTCAGGGTTCTCGGCAGCATCCCAGGGCTGGATAGCCAGAAAACTTCTGACCCGCTCATCACTCCATTCTTCGCCAATCACTTTTGGCTTGTCCGGTCCACTCATGGTTACCCTCTCGCTCCGCTGTGCAAGTCAATAAACGGCGGACAGTATAAAGCCCTGAAAGCACGACAGTTATATGGATTACGAATGAGAAGCTTCACGCCGGATATAAGACTCAGGGCATGATTTCGACCGGAAGGTCGCCGGTCGGGACGTCATCGTTGCACTCGGGATTACGAATCGCGATCTCCACCCGACGGTTAAGGGCCCGGTTCTCTGGCGAATCGTTGGGCGCCAGAGGATTGGTCTCGGCACGACCGGCCGCCACCACGCGGTCGGCGGGTACCTGACGGTTCATCACCAGCTCGTGCACGACGGACACGGCTCGGGCCGCCGAAAGATCCCAGTTCGAACGGTAGCGGTCACTGGAGATGGGCCGGTCATCGGTGTAGCCGGACACCAGGACATCACCGGTACAGGCGGACAGCACATTGACCACCCGTTCGATGATCGGAATCATCTCGGGCTTTATAGCGGCCTCACCGGATCGAAAGGTGGCTTCCTCGGAAAAGCGGATCACCACCTGGTTCTGGTCGTAATTGACACTCAGGGCTTCCGACGCGACTTCCGATTCCAGCTCCCGGATCATCCGGCTGGCCAGATCAATCACGCCGCCGGGGATCTGGGTGGGCGCGACACCCTCGGCGCGCTCATCAATAAATTCGGGCTCCCTGGTCTGGGATTCCGTTGGCTCGGGAAGGGATACCGTCTCGGATTCAATCATGGTCAGGGGGGAACCACCGATATCATCGGCCAGGACATTACTGGAGCCAAAAGCGACCGCCATGGAATTGGCCATGGCCCGGTACTTCTCCACGTCCATCTCGGCAAACGACAGCAGGAGTATGAAAAAGGTAAGCAGCAGGGTGGCCAGATCGGCAAATGTGACGATCCAGGCCGGCGTCTGGTTCTGCAAACGCTTCCTGTTTTTCTTCTGGACCAGCTCCAAACCCTCAGGCCTCCCGCTCCGGCGCCAGGCCGGTGCGCTGCTCCGGGTGAACAAACGACGACAGCAGTTCGGTCATTACCCGGGGATTCTCACCGCGCATGATGTTCTTGATGGACGTGATAATCAGCACCTGGTTCCGGGCCTCGTCCTCGGCTTTCAGCTGCAGCTTGTCGGCCAGGGGCAGGGCAACCAGCTGGGCAATAAACGCACCGTACAAGGTGGTAAGCAGGGCGATGGCCATGGCCGGGCCGATGGAGGACGGATCGTCGAGGGTGTTGAGCATCTGCACCAGGCCTACCAGGGTGCCCAGCATGCCAATGGCCGGAGCCGATTCGCCGATGCCCCGGAACACCCGCTCGGCCACTTCGTACCGTTCGGCGGTCTGCTGGGTTTCCTGGGCCAGCGCCTCCTCCACGAGTTCCGGCGGGTGACCGTCGACACACAGATTAATGGCCTTCTGGAGGAACTCGTTGTCAGTCTGGTGGTTTTCCAGGCCCAGAATGCCCTCTTTACGCACCACCATGGCCAGTGATCCCACTTCCCGGATCAATTCCGCCGGCCGCGCCATACGGTCGGTGAATGCAGCCGACATGGCCAGGCGGAAGGCGCTCATGACTGACGCCATTCGGAATTTGATCAGGGTAACGGCGAAGGTTCCGCCCAGCACAATGGCAAGCCCCGGAAGGTTCAGGAACGTCAGGAAGGAGGCATTGGCGAGCATCGCCATGATGACGATCAGAACACCTGCCACAAGCCCCACAAGGGTAAGAATATCCATCGAAAATCCCTACGGAATGTTGACCCTGAGCATAGCCCAATCCGGGGGCCGCGACTCAGTCGTTACGCAATTCCTCAATGACAGGACGTGTGGCGGGGCTGATGCCGCGCCAGATCCGGAACGATTCAGCCGCCTGCTCCACCAGCATACCAAGCCCGTCATGGACGATCTGTGCGCCCTGTTCAAGTGCCCACTGATTGAAGGTGGTGGTCTGCAGAGAATACATCATGTCGTAGACCACCGTTTGCTCTCCGAGTACCTCCGGTGACAGCGGTGGCAGATCGCCCTGGAGGCTGGCACTGGTACCGTTGATGATCACGTCAAAAGGCTCCCGGGGCTGTTCGAATCCGCAGGCAGAAAGCACGGTCTCGCCCGCCACGGGTTTAAACAGGTTAACCAGCGCGTCAGCCTTGGCAACCGTCCGGTTGGCAATGGTAATGGCGGCAGGATGCTCCGCCAGAATCGGCCCCAGAACACCACGAACCGCGCCACCGGCCCCCAGCACCAGGATGCGTGCCTGCCCAAGGACAACTCCGTGGTTGACAACCAGGTCTCGCACAATACCGCACCCGTCAGTGTTGTCAGCGGTGAGCCGGCCCTCGTCATCCAGATACAGGGTATTGGCGGCCCCGGCATTCTGGGCTCGCTCGGTACGACGGTCCGCCAGCTTCCAGGCTTCCTCCTTGAAGGGCACGGTTACGTTCAGGCCCTTGCCACCCCGTTCAAAGAATTGCCTCACCGTGCCGGCAAAATCATCCAGTGGCGCCTGGATGGCGGTGTACTCAACCGGCTCACCGGTCTCGCTGGCAAACAGGCTGTGGATCCTCGGCGATTTGCTGTGGCTGATGGGGTTGCCAACTACCGCGTAGAGATCGTTAGTCATCTTGGGTCTCCAGCCAGTTCCGCCCGGTCAGGAAATAGTCTGTCAGCCGGGCTTCTTCCGAACCGGGCTCGGCGGTCCGGTTGTAGTCCCAGCGCACCAGTGGCGGCAGCGACATCAGTATGGATTCGGTGCGACCGCCGGATTGCAGGCCAAACAGGGTGCCGCGGTCATAGACCAGGTTGAATTCCACGTAGCGCCCCCGGCGGTAGAGCTGGAAATCCCGCTCACGGTCACCAAACGGATGATCCATTCGGCGCCGGACGATCGGCTCGTAGGCGTCTATGTAGCTATCGCCCACCGCTTTCATCAGGCCGAAATCCTGCTCGAAGTCGCCGGTGTTGTGGTCATCAAAAAACAGACCACCAACACCCCGGGGTTCATCCCGGTGTTTCAGATAAAAGTAATCATCGCACCAGTCCTTGAAGCGCTTGTAGGTGCCCTCTCCGAACGGCTCGCAGGCATCGCGGGCTGTCCGGTGCCAGTGCACACAGTCTTCCTCAAAACCGTAGTAAGGCGTGAGGTCGTAGCCGCCGCCAAACCAGTAAACCGGCTCGCTGTTCTGCGGCGTGGCAATAAAAAACCGCACATTGGCGTGGGAGGTCGGCACATAGGGGTTGTTGGGGTGGATCACCAGGGACACACCCATGGCCTGCCAGGGTGCACCGGCCAGATGGGGACGATGAGCGGTGGCCGAAGCTGGCATGGTATCGCCCATGACGTGAGAGAAATTAACACCGCCTTTCTCAAACACCCGGCCTTCGGTGATCACCCGGCTGACGCCACCGCCACCCTCGGGCCGGTCCCAGGCATCCTTGATGAACGATGCGCCATCATCGAGGGCCTCCAGACGTTTGCAGATGGACTCCTGCAGGCCCAGCAGATACTGCTTGACCGCCTGGCTGTCGGGTTGCTTTGCCATAAACGCTCCTAACGAAGTTGCTGACCGCTGACAATATCAATAATACGGCTGGGTTTGCGATTACCGCCCAGTGCTCCCGGAACGATCCAGTCCAACTGATCGCCAAAATACCCGCGCACCTGCCAGATATGGCGGGCGGGCTGTCGCCCGGCCGGATTACAGGACGTGGAGACCAGGGGCATGCCCGTCGCTTCACAGAGCGCCCGCACCACCGGGTGCTCGCTGACCCGAACCGCGATGGAACTGTGCTTTCCGCGCACCCATTCCGGCACCTGTCGCTCCGGGTCTGGCAGCAGACAGGTCACGGGGCCGGGCCAGTGCCGCTCAGCCTCGGCCCGGAGCAGAAGGGGAAGGGGATCCAGCAGGAAGCGGACCTGGTCAAGGGAAGAAGCCACCAGAATCACGCCTTTCTCGACCGGGCGCTGCTTCAGCTCCAGAACCTTCTCCACCGCTTCCTGGTCCCAGGGATCACAACCCAGCCCCCAGACAGCCTCGGTGGGATAGGCAATAACGCCGCCTCCGAGAACCGTGCGGCGAGCGCAGTGCAATTGCCAGTCAGATAGGGGGTGGGAATGGGCCATACTGCTTGTGTCAGACGTTGATCCGGTTAGATGATCACACGGGGTTCAGGCGATTTTCTGAAAGCCTCCCGGTGCCGAGCTGACCAGCCCCTGCAACTCCAGAAGCAACAGGGACTGCATAAGCTGATCGGCAGGAAGGCCGGTTGCTGAACTCAGTGCATCGGTTGACTGTGGATCATACCCTAAAGCCTCAAACACCGCGATTTCACGGCCGTCGAGGCCGGCCAGCGGGCCCTTGCCTCCGGGCTTCGGCTCCGGGGTGGCAGCCGCTTCGTTTGCCAGCGGCGGGGACCACCAGGCACCAAGCTCCTCCAGGATATCCTCCACCGTTTCCACCAGGCGGGCACCCTGTTTGATCAGGTGATGACACCCCCGGGCAACAGGGCTGTGCACCGAGCCGGGAATGGCGAATACTTCCCGCCCCTGCTCCAGCGCCATCCTCGCGGTAATCAGGGAGCCACTGCGCAGGCCCGCCTCGACCACCAGCACGCCACGGCTCAGGCCACTGATAATCCGGTTGCGTTGGGGAAAGTGCGCGGCTCTTGCCGGCGTGCCAGGAGGATACTCGGAAATCATCAATCCGTCGGCAACGACTCGCTCACCCAGGCGGCGATGCTGGTGAGGGTAGACGCGGTCGAGGCCACAGCCAATCACCGCGACGGTGGGATACCCCGCATCCAGTGCCCCCGCATGGGCAGCGCCATCGACCCCGAGCGCCAGACCGCTGGTCACCATCAGATCGCGGGCGCTCAGTTCGGCGGCAAAACGCCGGGCATGATCCAGACCGGCGGGCGTAGCCTTGCGGCTACCGATGATACCGATCTGGTCCCGTGCCAGGAGCTCCGTATCACCTCGGGTGAAGAGCACCAGGGGCGCGTCGTGAATGTGCCGGAGCTGCTCGGGGTAGTGGGTATCTTCCCAGGTCAGAATACCGACGGCATGCTTCTGGCAATCGTGCAGGATGGTCCGCACCTCACGAATCGCCGGATGCGCATCATCCTGCTTTTGCCAGGCCTGGATTGCGGCCATGGCGTCTGCAGTCATGCCCACGGCCCGCAGGGTAGCAGCATTCATGGAAAGCATTTGGGGCAAGTCAGGAAATTCAGTCAGCAGTTCACGCCGACGGGTACGGCCGAGGCCGGGCAGGCAAGTCAGGAACAGCCATTGGGCTGTGGCAGAGGAAAACACGGCATCATCCTTGAAACAGCGAGGCCGGACCTTCCTGGTCCGGCCATTGCGTCTATCGGTAGTCAGTCAATCAGGGGTTGGTAACCTTGTCACCCACCGTCAACACGCGGCTGGCCTGCAGCACCAGACCGTAGCTCATTTTTTCGTAGGCCTGGAACACCATCAACAACCCGGCACGCTCGGAGGGCAGCTCGATGGTTTCTCCGGTCACCGGATCGCGAACCAGGTTGCCGCTTTTCAGTACGGCCATCACGTTGCCAGCTTCCAGACCTTCCCGGGTGCCGCGGTTTATGGCAACCACATCAAACTGACCGATCTGGCTCACACCACCGTCAACCGAGATCATCTGCCCTTCAATATCCTGGTCGGGAGCACTGGGCACGAAGCTGGTGGTCAGACGGCGGTCTTCACTCACCATCAGTCGGTCGCCAATGCGAACTTCTTCGCTGGAGCTGGTCAGGTTTACGGTCAACACATCGCCGTTTTCCCGGGCGACATCACCACGGGCAATACTGCGCGCCTCAAGACCGAGGAACTCGCCAGTATCCGGATCCCGGAACTCCTTGCTGCGACGGAATACACCCACCTTGTCTGCAGGCTTTTCCCCGCGGGCATAGAGCTTGTCGCCGGCACCGGTGATAATCCGGCCGTCTTCACCTTCGAGAACATACGGAGCACCGTTGATCTCTTCCGGGCTGACAATACGGGTGTCCGTCAGGAAACTGCCAATGGCATCAAGCGGGATCGCCGGGATGGGCGTATCGATGGGCTCGGAACGTACCTTGGGCGACAGCTTTACGACATCGTTGCTGGCAACCTTCGTAATACGGGGCTTGCCATCAATATAAACCAGGGCAAGGCGATCACCGGGATAAATCAGGTGAGGGTTGGCGACCTGCGGGTTTACATGCCATATTTCCGGCCAGTACCAGGGGTTGTTCAGAAAACGGGCCGAAATGTCCCAGAGGGTGTCACCCTTAACTACGGTGTAACGCTCGGGATGATCGGACCGCAGCTCCGGTGCAGCATGAGCCCAGGAGGTTATAAGCAGCGTAGTTGCTGCCAGAGCGTACAGCAGTTTCCTCATTGTGTAAGTCCTTGATCGCGTGCCTTGATTCTTTGCATTCTGTTGGGATGCAGTCAGTTACCTGCAGCTTATTACGTTGTTATTCCAGTTACTATAGAAGAAGTCTCGCAAATTGTGATGTTATCTTTTGTTCTTCCAGTAAATTCTATCCCGTCGTTGAAAGATTTTAACTATTAACTGATCAGTTTGTACTCAATCGACGAATTGTTGGATAATAGTCGTATAAAGCTTGAGAACCCCTCCAGCCGTTGAAAGCTGGGGCCTTGCCCCGATAATAGTAGAGGCAAGGTGAAAATTTGCGCAGTACGCTGTCGCATTTCGGAGATCAGTTTCACACTGTTACAAAGAGCAGCAAAGTCAAAAGGCATGCCGGCACAATACCGCGGGCATCCCGACATACAGGCTAAAAGACCGACCTATGATACTAGAGATTCTCGAATACCCGGATCCCCGTCTACGCACCATTGCCAAACCGGTAGAAGAGGTGACAGACGCCGACCGCAAGCTGATCGACGACATGTTTGAGACCATGTACGATGCGCCCGGCATTGGCCTTGCGGCCACCCAGGTGAATGTGCACAAACAGATCATCGTTATGGATCTGTCCGAGGACAAGAGCGAGCCGCGGGTGTTCATCAATCCCGAGGTGGAAGTGTTGGACGGCGAACGGGAAGCCATGCAGGAAGGTTGCCTGTCTGTGCCCGGTTTCTACGAAGACGTTGAGCGGATCGAACACTGCATGATCCGTGCAATGGACCGGGACGGCAAACCGTTTGAACTGGAGGCCAAAGGCCTGCTGGCTGTCTGCATCCAGCATGAGATGGATCACCTGAACGGCAAGCTGTTCGTGGACTATCTCAGCTCGCTCAAGCGCACTCGCATTCGCAAGAAGCTGGAGAAGCTGCACAAGAAGAGCGCCTGATCAGGCTGCAGGCGAGCGTCAAAACCAGACACTATTCCGGACCGGGTCATGACCCGGTCTTTTCGTATACAACGGAACAGAGATCACTACACCGTGCGACTTGTTTTTGCTGGTACACCGGATTTTGCGGCAACCGCGCTCCGCGCCCTTATTGCAGCCGGCCACACCATTGTTGGCGTTTACTCCCAGCCGGATCGTCCCGCCGGCCGTGGCCGGAAGCTGCAGCCCAGCCCGGTCAAGCAGGTGGCGCTGGACCACGGGATCCCGGTCTTCCAGCCCGAAACACTGAAAACGCCCGACGCCCAGAAACAATTGGCCGATCTGAATCCGGACGTGATGATTGTCGCGGCCTACGGTCTGATCCTGCCGAAGGCGATCCTGGACATTCCAACCCACGGCTGCCTGAACATCCACGCCTCGCTGCTGCCGCGCTGGCGCGGCGCCGCACCTATTCAGCGGGCCATAGCGGCAGGCGATGCGGAAACCGGCATCACCATCATGCAGATGGACGAGGGCCTGGATACCGGCGCCATGCTGTTGAAATCCCTGACCACCATCGAGGACAACGACACCGGCGGCAGTCTCCATGACCGCCTGGCTGAACTGGGCGGCCAGGCCATCATCAAGGCCCTGGAGCTTCTTAAGAAGGGCGAACTCACCGGGGAACCCCAGAACGACCAGCTGGCCTGCTACGCCAGCAAACTGAGCAAGACCGAAGGCCATATTGACTGGGCCGCAGATGCCATAGCGATTGAACGGCTGGTTCGCGCCTTTAACCCCTGGCCCGGAACCTACACCGATCTGGGTGACCAACGTATCCGGATTCACGAAGCCCAGGCCCTGGTTACCGCCAGCGACGCTTTCCCCGGCACCGTAGTACAACGGGACCGGGACGGGATCGACATTGCCTGCGGCAACGGCACCCTGCGCATCACCCGTCTCCAGCTGCCGGGCTCCCGCGCCCAAAGCGTGAACGACCTGATCAATGGCGGCAAGGAACTGCTCATGCCCGGCCAGGAGCTGCGCTGAGATGGGCGACCGACAACACCCCATGCGCGCCATCGCCGCGGGTGTGATGCTTTCCGTGGAGAATGGCCAGTCCCTGTCCCAGTGCCTGCCGCCCGCACTGAACCGCCTGCCCGCCAATGAACGCCCGGTTCTCCAGGCGCTCTGTTACGGCACCTGCCGCTGGTTTTACCGCCTGGACGGCGAGCTCAACAGCCGGCTGAAAAAACCTCTGCGCAAGCCCGACCGCATCATTCATCACCTGATGCTGGTTGCCCTGTTCCAGTTGCGCTTCAGCCAACAGGCCAATTACGCCGTTCTCAATGAAACCGTTGAAGCCTGTCGCGCCCTGGACAAACCCCATCTGACCGGGCTGGTGAATGGTGTCCTCAGGGCCGCGGAGCGGGAAGGCGCACAAGAACCGGCAGACGATGCCGCCAGGTTCAGCCACCCGGTGTGGATGGTGGAAAAGCTCCGCCACAACTGGCCGGAAGACTGGCAGCACATTCTCGACGCCAACAATGCCCAGGCCCCCATGACCCTGCGGGTAAATGCCCTCCGTTTTGCCCGGGATGAGTATCTTGGCCTGCTGGCTGAGGCCGGCATCGAAGCAAAGGCAACGCGCTTCGCACCCCACGGCATTCAACTGGCCACTCCGGTTCCTGTCGACCGGCTGCCCTGGTTCGCCGATGGCGCTGTCAGCGTGCAGGATGAGGCCGCGCAATTGTGCACCACCCTGATGGACCTGGCGCCTGGCCAGAGGGTTCTCGATGCCTGTGCCGCTCCCGGCGGCAAAACCTGCGCGATTCTGGAGAGCTGTGGCGAGCTGGCAGAAGTGGTCGCCATCGACGAATCCGCTGATCGCCTGCCCAGGGTTCAGGAGAATCTGGACCGACTTGATCTCAACGCCACCCTGAAACAGGCGGATGCGGCTGCGACCGAACAATGGTGGGACGGCGAGGCATTCGATCGCATTCTTCTGGACGTGCCCTGCAGCGCCAGCGGCGTGATTCGCCGCCACCCTGATATCAAGTTATTGCGCCGTGAATCGGACATTACCCCCCTGGCGGCCATACAGCTCGGGTTGCTGGACGCAATGTGGGCTATCCTGAAACCCGGAGGCCGGCTGGTGTATGCCACCTGCTCGGTGTTCCCGCAGGAAAACCACCGTATAATTCAGCGGTTTTGCAAGCAGCAGACCGATGCCATTCTCGTTGAGCCGGAAGCTCAATGGGGACGCGATATGGGTGCGGGGCGGCAACTGCTCCCGGATCCGGACAGCCATGACGGCTTCTTCTACGCCGTGCTGGAGAAACCCGAACCATGAAAATCCTGATTCTCGGTGCCGGCCAGGTCGGCGGTACCCTTGCCGAAAACCTAGCCAACGAAGCCAACGACATCACCATTATCGACAGCGATGGTGCCCGATTGCGCGAATTGCAGGACCGGCTCGACATCCGCACCGTTCAGGGCGCGGCGTCCTATCCCACGGCACTGCGACAGGCCGGGGCCGAAGACGCCGACATGCTGATTGCCGTCACCAACAGTGACGAGACAAATATGGTCGCCTGCCAGGTGGCCAAACTGCTGTACAAGACCCCGACCACCATATGCCGGGTACGAGCCAACGCCTATCTGGCGAAATCCGAACTTTTCTACCAGCGCGACCAGACCAAGGACCTCGACAGCCTGCGGGGTTTTCCCATTGATGTTCTGATCAGCCCCGAACACCTGGTGACCAAACACATCACCCGGTTGATCGAGAACCCCGGCGCCCTCCAGGTACTGGAGTTTTCCAAGGGCCTGACCCGCCTTGTGGCCATCCGTGCCACCAAGGGTGGCCCGCTGGTGGGCCATGAGCTGTCTTACCTGCGCACCCACATGCCCAAGATCGATACCCGGGTGGCGGCCATCTTCCGCAAAGACCGGGCGATCATGCCCGAGGGCAACACGGTGATTGAAGACGGGGACGAGGTGTTCTTCATTGCCGCCGGTGACCACATCAAGTCGGTGATGAGCGAACTCCAACCCCTGGTCAAACCCTACAAGCGCATCTTCATCTGCGGGGGCGGCAATATCGGTCAGCGGCTTGCCCATACCCTCGAGAACCGGTACCAGGTCAAACTGCTGGAGCGGGACCACGAGCGCTGTGTCATGCTCTCGGAAAACCTGCGGAAAACCGTGGTGCTGGAGGGGAACGCCGCCAACAAGGACATCCTCCTGGAAGAAAACATCGAGAATACCGATGTGTTCTGTGCGGTAACCAACGACGATGAAGCCAACATCATGGCGTCACTGCTGGCCAAGCGCCTGGGCGCCCGCAAGGTCCTGACCCTGATCAACAATCCGGACTACGTGGACCTGATTCAGGGCGGCGACATCGACGTGGCCATCTCACCCCAGCAGACCACAATTGGCAGCCTTCTGACCCACGTTCGCCGGGGTGATGTTGTGAACGTTCACTCACTTCGCAGGGGCGCGGCAGAGGCAATTGAAGCGATTGCCCACGGGGATCACCGGTCTTCGAAAGTGGTCGGTAAACGGCTTGATGAAATCAACCTGCCAGAAGGCACCACCATCGGCGCCATCGTGCGCCGCAACGAAGTCCTGATCGCCCACGATCATCTCCGGATCCAGCCGGACGACCACGTTATCCTGTTCCTGGTGGACAAAACCCGCATCCGGGATGTGGAAAAACTGTTCCAGGTGGGTCTTACCTTCTTCTGACTTAGAAATACACAGCCAGCACGCGTATAATGCGCCTTTCTTTTTTCGGAGCGCCCCGAAGGACAACCGGGGCGCCACACACAGACTGATCAGCAGGCAACCGTCGTGACAGACAAGGCAACGAAACAGACAACTCCGGATATCGGGACCTTCCAGGGCCTTATCCTGGCTCTGCAGAATTTCTGGGCGCAGCATGGCTGCGTGGTCCTCCAGCCACTGGACATGGAAGTAGGTGCCGGCACGTTCCACCCGGCCACCTTCCTGCGTGCCATCGGGCCGGAAACCTGGAACGCCGCCTACGTTCAGCCCAGCCGCCGTCCCACCGACGGCCGTTACGGTGAGAACCCAAACCGCCTGCAGCATTACTACCAGTTCCAGGTGGTTCTGAAGCCGTCACCGGACAATATTCAGGAACTGTATCTGGATTCCCTGCGTGCACTGGGCCTTGATCCGCTGGTGCACGATATCCGGTTTGTAGAGGACAACTGGGAGTCCCCGACATTGGGTGCCTGGGGCCTGGGTTGGGAAATCTGGCTGAATGGCATGGAAGTGACCCAGTTTACCTACTTCCAGCAAGTCGGTGGCCTGGAGTGCTTCCCGGTGACCGGCGAGCTCACCTACGGTCTTGAGCGGATCGCCATGTACCTGCAGGGCGTCGACAGCGTGTACGACCTGGTCTGGACCGAAGGTCCGGACGGTGTGGTCACCTACGGTGACGTGTTCCACCAGCAGGAAGTGGAGATGTCCACCTACAACTTCGAGCACGCTGACACCGAGTTCCTGTTTCATAGCTTTGATGTTCACGAGCGGGAGAGCGCAAGGCTGATCGAAGCCGGCCTGGCCCTGCCAGCCTATGAACAGGTTCTCAAGGCCTCCCATACTTTTAACCTGCTGGACGCCCGCCATGCCATCTCGGTTACCGAGCGTCAGCGCTTCATCCTGAGGGTTCGCACCCTGGCTCGTGCCGTAGCCCAGGCGTACTTCGACAGCCGTCGCTCGCTTGGCTTCCCGCTCGCCCCCGAGGCGTTGCGCAAGGAAGTCCTTGCCGCCGCTGAGGCCGCCGACGACAAGGCGAAAAGCAAGAAGGGCAAGAAAGCGAAGAAGGCACAGCAGGAACAGGGGAACGCATAACCATGGCAACACAGGATTTTCTGGTCGAACTGGGCACCGAAGAGCTGCCCCCCAAGGCCCTCAAGCCGCTGTCTGACGCCTTCACCCAGGGCATTGCCCGGGGCCTGGAAGAAGCGGGCATCGAATTCGGCAAAGTTGAAGCCTTTGCCGCTCCGCGCCGTCTGGCCGTGCGCATCCGGGATCTGGCTGACTCCCAGCCGGACAAGTCGGTTGAAAAACGTGGCCCTGCCGTCAAGGCGGCCTTTGATGATGCCGGCAATCCGACCCGCGCGCTGACCGGCTTTGCCACCTCTCTGGGCGTGACCCCGGACCAGCTCGACACCCTGGAAACCGACAAGGGTGCCTGGGTGGTCTACCGCACAGTCGAACAGGGCAAGCCCACCGTAGAGCTGATGCCGGAACTGGTGGAGCAATCACTGGCCGGCCTGCCGATTCCCAAGCGCATGCGCTGGGGTGCCCACCGTACCGAGTTCGTGCGTCCGGTCCACTGGGTAGTAATGCTGTTCGGCAACAAGGTGATTGAGGCGCCCATCATGGGCCTGACTCCGGGCAACAAGACCCGCGGTCACCGCTTCCATTGCCCGAAATCCCTGATCGTACCTACGCCGAGTGATTACGAAGTCGTCCTCAAGCAGGAAGGCTATGTGATTGCCGATTTCGCCGAGCGCCGGGAACAGATCCGTGCCGGCGTCACCGAGCTGGCCGAGAAGGAAGCCGGTGGCAAGGCCGTCATCGATGAGGACCTGCTGGACGAAGTCACCGCGCTCAACGAGTGGCCAGTGCCGTTGATGGGCCGATTCGAGGAACGGTTCCTTGAGGTTCCAGCGGAGGCCCTGATTTCCTCTATGAAGGAACACCAGAAGTACTTCCACGTGGTGGCCGCCGACGGGGAAATGCTGCCGCTGTTCATCACCGTGGCAAACATCGAAAGCAAGGACCCGTCACAGGTTGTTTCCGGTAACGAGAAAGTGATCCGGCCCCGGCTCTCCGATGCCGCGTTCTTCTACGAGACCGACCGGAAGACCAAACTCGAGGATCGCATCGACGCCCTCAAGCCCATCGTGTTCCAGGAAAAACTGGGCAGTATCTACGACAAGTCTGTGCGCGTTGCCGCACTGGCCAAGAAAATCGCCGACGCCATCGGCAGTGATCCGGCCCTCGCCGAGCGCGCCGCCATGCTGGCGAAGACCGACCTGGTCACCGAAATGGTCCTGGAGTTCACCGACCTGCAGGGCATCATGGGCCAATACTACGCCGCCAATGACGGCGAACCGGAAGACGTGGCCAAGGCACTGAACGAACAGTACATGCCCCGTTTCGCTGGCGACGATTTGCCAACAACCCTGACCGGCTGTGCCATTGCCATCGCGGACCGTCTGGACTCCCTGGTGGGCCTGTTCGGCATCAACCAGCCGCCATCCGGCACACGGGACCCGTTCGCCCTGCGCCGGGCCTCCCTCGGGGTGCTGCGCATTATCATCGAGCGCGAACTGCCGCTGGACCTGCAAACCTGCTGCGAGTGGGCCGAAGAGAACTTCACCGTGCTGACCGAGCAGAACACCGCCAGCACCGTGGTGGACTATATGCTGGAGCGCTTCCGTGCCCACTACGACGAACAGGGCATTGGCGCCGAGGTCTACCTGGCCGTTCACGCCCGCCGTCCGACCCGCCCGCTGGATTTCGACCGCCGGGTAAAAGCGGTAGAAGCCTTCCGGCAGCTGCCCGAAGCGCAGGCCCTGGCCGGCGCCAACAAGCGGGTTTCGAACATCCTGACCAAACAGGGTGGCGACAGCATCGGTGAAACGGTCAACGCCAGCCTGCTGCAGGACAGCGCCGAAAAGGCCCTCGCCGAGCAGGTCGACCAACAGGCCGCGAAGGTTCTGCCGCTGTTCGAGAACGGCGACTACGCCAGTGCCCTGAGTTCACTGGCCAGCCTGCGGGCACCGGTGGACAACTTCTTTGATGAAGTGATGGTCATGGCCGACGACGAGGCGGTAAGGAACAACCGGCTGGCGCTGCTGAACCGCCTGCGCAACCTGTTCCTGCGCGTTGCGGATATCTCCCTGCTGCCCACAGCAGGCTGAGGCCGGACCAAGGGGCACGCGCACAGCGATGTTGATCATTCTCGACCGGGACGGGGTCATCAACGAATACGATGGCAATTACATCTGCTCGGCAGATGAATGGCACCCCATTCCCGGCAGCGTTGAAGCGGTGGCCCGGCTCTGTATTGCCGGCCATCGCATTGCCATCGCCACCAACCAGTCAGGCATCGGCCGCGGCTACTACGACACCGATGAGCTGGATGCCATGCATGAGAAGCTCGAGCAGCTGGTGGAAGCCCAGGGTGGCTGCATCGACTTCATTGCCTACTGCCCCCACCACCCCGACGACCAGTGCTGCTGCCGCAAGCCACTGACCGGTCTGCTGGAGCAGATCCGCGAGCATTTTCATCTCGCCAGCCTTGAAGGGGTCATCATGGTGGGAGACAGCCGCAAGGACCTGGAGGCCGGCCACGCTGAAGGGTGTCGTCCGGTCCTCGTGCGAACCGGTAACGGACTGGACACCGAACGCCACCTGGACGCCAGACCCATACCCGGCGCCGATGTCAGTATCTATGATAATCTCAGCAAATTTACGGACGCCCTTTTATCCGCCGAGGGCTGGTAAAACCGAAGCGAATCCGTATAATACCGGCCGTTGATCGGCGTGTGGCGCAGCTTGGTAGCGCACTTCGTTCGGGACGAAGGGGTCGCAGGTTCGAATCCTGCCACGCCGACCATTTTCCCGCTTTGATTCCTTCCCGTGTTAAAACTCCCTGCTTAACTGCAAGCCAGCTGTCCACGGCACCACGTCGTACTCGCTTTTGAATGAAGTCTGCCCCTGCAAAGGATCCGTCGCCTTATAATCGATGGAAATATCGCCCTCATAAAAGACTCGTGCGACAAACATGTCTACCGTCCAGTCGCCTGCCAAATCGCGAATCTGTGCACCCAGAGAAACCTGATGGTAATCATCGAACGGTGTCAGCGGCGAACGCGTCTCGATGGTGACGGGAGATTCGTCAAACAAATAGCCTGCCTTCAGTGACCATGTTGGTGCGACCTGCCAGATTGCGCCAACCCGCCACTGCCAAGTGTCTTTCCAACTCTGAACCTGCTCCTCGGACGGCTGCTCGGCAGGGAAAGCCGCCGGCGTCTTCTCGCGGGATACGACCGACAGCGCCGAAGCATCACTCCATTTCGCCCAAGTTGCTCCGGCAAGCAGTTCAAGTGTGTCACTCCATTGGTGAGCAAGACCGACACTCAGGCTTTGAGGAATCGTGATCGGGACTTCTATCTGCTCAGAGACAGTTGTTTGAGTCAGACCACTGGCTGACAGGGTGGGGAAGTTGTTGATGGTGCCGGTACCCTTCAGATTGAATTCGGTGCCCGTGCGGGCAGCGAGTCCAAGCGACGTTTCAGGAGTCGCCTGCCAGAGCAGGCCGACAGTGAACTCCAATGCAACATCATCTCCCTCCAATGTCGCGTAGCCATCGTTCAGAGTGCCGCGAGGTAGAGAGAAACGCGCCTCAATTCCACTGAAATCGACGGGGTTGCGCTGTTCGGCATCGGCATAGAGTACATTGATGCCGCCGCCCAATGAGAAACCTTCTCCGCTGTCCACAGCGAAAGAAGGACTCACGCCATAGGACACCAGTTCAATCTCATCACCAATGAACCGTCCGGCAAAGGCATCCCCATAATCGAAGCCCAGACCATAGGGGACGTAAACCCCCAGCCCTATATCCAGCCAGTCGTTCACTTCATGGGTAAGGTAAGCATTGGGCACCGCAAAGGTCTCAACGTGATCGCCACCGCCATCGCCGACAACCGGATCGCCATTAGCTCGGGTCGCCGATGTTTCAGAGTCCCTGCCCACCGCATCGATCTCAAACAGAATTGCTCCGAATGACAAATTGGTACCGGATAGCCGGCTCATTCCAGCGGGGTTAAAAAAAATCGTGGAGGCATTTTCCGGGTTGGCAACACTGCCGGCATTGCTGACGCCGGAGGTACTGGCACTTTGATCACTATTGGAGAGACCGCCAGCGAAAGCTGTCAAGGGGGTTAAAACGGCCAATGCAAGAACTGCGCGAGATTCCTTTACAAAACCTGACCTTGAGCTATACATACAGCATCCTTCTGAGTAGGCTCCGAAGTATAGATTTTGGCGACACACCTATCAAATCAAAGAAGACAAAACGCTGATTACGTGACAATCAGTAGAGTGAATGTTGCTTTCTAAGCACCAATCGTTCGGGGATCCGATAGCAAAACCTGTAGGTGTTCTGTGTGGGCCTGTAGATCAAGGAATTTTGAATGGCTGACGTTGATCGGAGAGGGACCTCTCTCCTGGTATTGATTTTTTCATCCCTTTTATCGCTGTCTTTTTGCGCAACAGCCGCAGAGCAACAGGGATATGCCAGAAATCTAACCCAGACGATGGAGGTCTTCGAAGGAGTTTGGGAGCAGGAAACACCGCCCCCGGAAAATCATGCGGCCTGGTCTCCTATAAATCACGATGTGTTTACCAGTGAGCCTCGTGAGCCATTCGTATGGATAAGGGGCAAGGTAGATTCAGCTGAAACAGTTGAACAACGCTGGCTTCTATTAAGTCCTCTTGCTTCAAGGGCCCAGGTATTTATCAATGGCTCCCCAATTTCCCAGGCTCCCAAATTTTTTCTCGAACCGCCGCAACAGAAAACTATTCCATTTCATCACCTGATCTTCGAGCTACCCAAGATCTCATCGGTTTCGGATATTCACATTCGATTCGAGGCGGACTTTCCGATAAGTACGCCCGTAAAAGTTCTGGATCAAACCGCCTTGTTCAGCGAGGCGGTCTTCCATACCGCACTGAGCGTTAGTTTAGCGTCAGTTATTTTTGCGCTCACGGTTTATAACCTTTTCCTCTTCTTCAGTATCAGAGATCCGATCTATCTACTCTACGTGGTAGTGGCAGTAGGTGTTTTGGTCTACTCGTTGAGCCTAACAAACCTGCAGGCCTATCTGGGGATAAATGAGGAACACTTTAATTGGTTGAAAGCCCTTCTGATCCTAATGCCCCTTCTTACTATCCAGTTCGTTTCAAGAATCCTTCAGCTGGGGAAGCTCGCTCCATGGGTTAACCAGATGTACCGGTTGCTATCGCTTATTTATCTGGGTCTCCTGATTGCAACGCCCTTTTTGTCATTCAAGACAGTTGCCTTCCTTGGAGCAACTATCGGGATGGCCGCTTACCTTTCATTCATTCCTTTTGCCTTCATTCAGGCAAGGAAAAAATACCAACCCGCTCTGTATTTTCTGATTGGCTGGATTCCCTTAATCATCGCTCAAAATGTAACGGCTTTGGATTCTCTGGGTATTATTGAAGGTAGCCAATGGGTGATGTACTACATCCCCGGAGCCATGTCCTGGGAAATGGCTCTGTTTTCACTAGCCCTGGCATCCCGCATAAAAATCCTCCGCGACGAACGGGACACTCTGCAGGCCCAGCAGATCGAAGTCAGTGAAAAAGCCCGTAAGGCTCTTGAACGCAGCAACCGTATCAAGGATGACTTCCTGAACGCCGTAAGCCATGAACTGCGCACACCTCTGCACACCATCCAGGGCCAGCTGGATATGCTTCGGGAGGCACCGCTGAACCGGGAGCAGAACGATGCGTTCCGTCTCATCGAGCACGCCAACCTGCGGATGACCCGACAGGTCGGCGGCATTCTGGATTTCGTTGATGCCCAGGACGAGAACCTGCTCAGCTCGCCCCAGGTGTTCGAGCCTCAGTCCCTGTTCGACCTGCTCGAATACGAGTTCCGGGAAGCCGCAAGGGCCAAACCGGTTTCCCTCGCCTTCGGCATCGAAGACTCAGTACCTGGGAAGGTCTTCATGGATGGTTTGATGCTTGAAAAAGTCCTGTACCAGCTCATCGATAATGCCGTGAAGTTCACACCTGCAGGGGGCGAGGTGCTGGTTCGAGGGAGCAGACTGACAGACGATTCCGTTTTGCGGATTCTGGTATCAGACACTGGGCCTGGTATCCCGGATGCACAGAGGGAGAAAGTATTCCAGGCCTTCAGCCAGGGAGAAGCTGGCCTCACTCGGCGTTACGGCGGTGTGGGTCTGGGGTTACCCCTTGCCAGTTCTCTGGCCAATGCCCTTGGCGGCCAGATGAGAGTTCTTGAAACATCGGATCACGGCACAACGCTGGAAGTCACAGTACCCTACGGCGATGTTCACCAGTCAGAGCACCACGATCCTGACCAGTTGAGCCTTGGCGACGTGATTCAGGTGCCCAGGGTTCTCGTAGTGGAAGACGACGCCGGTAACCGGATGATTCTTCGTAAACAGCTTGAGAAAATAGGGGTGATTTCAGAGGGGGTCCAAAACGGCCTGGAAGCTGTACGAGCCGCCATGTGCGTATTCCGGCGAACGTGACCGGTCATTCCGGGGATCGTGACCGATTTGCACACGGCCATCACGCTGGAGTGAGTTTTGTACTCTGAGCGGTCACGATGGGTCAACCGATTCCGGTTTTTGTGTTTTCGCTTTTCGCAGTGATTCCCCCTTCAGATTGAGTCGGTGAGCGCCGTGTAGGAGCCGATCCAGGATGGCGTCGGCGAGCGTGGCGGAGCCGATGTAGTCGTGCCAGTGTTCGGTTGGTAACTGGCTCGCGATGAGCGTTGAGCCTCGCCCGTGCCGGTCTTCGATTACTTCCATCAGGTCTTGCCGTTGTTGTGCCGTCACCTTCTGCATGCCCCAGTCGTCCAGGATCAGCAGGTCGGTCTTCAGCAACTGGTTCATCAGCCGTGCGTAGCTGCCATCGCCGTGGGCGATGCGCACCTGCTCGAACAGGCGCGGCACGCGCAAGTAGCGAACCGAGAGCCCTTGCCGGCAGGCCTGGTTGCCCAGGGCGCAGGCCAGCCAGGTCTTGCCGCAACCGGTCGGGCCGGTGATGCACAGGTTCAGGGATTGGCGGATCCAGTCACAGCTTGCCAGCCCCGCCATGCGGGAGCGCTCCAGCCCCCGTGGATGGCGGTAATCGACGTCTTCCACGCAGGCCGGGACCCGCAACCGGGCAGCCTTCAGCAGCCGATCCAGACGGCGATTTTCACGATGTAGCACTTCCCGGTCGATCAGCAAGGCCAGGCGTTCCTCGAACGCCAGGTCGTGGGTGTCGGGCTGTGCCCGCTGCTGTTCCAGGGCATCGCACATGCCGGTCAGTTTGAGTTGGCGCAGGGTGTCGAGGGTGTTTTGAGTCAACATCAGTTTCTCCGGGATCAGTGGTAGTAGCGGGGGCCGCGAACGTTGGTGTGTACTGGCAGCTCAGTCAGTTCCGACTCCTCCTCGGCCAGGGGTAACGGGAGCTGATCCAGCCCCTGCTTCAGGATCGAGCTGATGCTCTGGTAGCTGGCCGAGTTGATGGCCAGTGCTCGGCTACAGGCCTGCTCCAACCGGTCACGGCTGTAACGTCGACTCAGGTTCAATAGCCCCAGGCATGATCGGTAACCATGCTCCGGATGAGTGCGATCCTTAAGCTGTCGCTGTACCACGTCGAGCGTGGCGGGACCGATGTCAGTGGCCCAGTTCAGGAACCGCCCGGGCGACCAGTTCTGATGGGCCTGATGGGACTTAGGCATGTGCTCGGTCAGGGTGACGAAGCGGCCCTTGCCATGCCGAGGGTGCAGGGCCACCCGCTGGCCTTTGTGCATGACCTCAACGGACGTATCGGTAACCCGAACATCTAGCTTCACCCCCACCAGGGCGTGAGGCACGCTGTACAGGCGTTTATCGATCTCGATGTGGTAGTCGATGCCTGGCCGTGCCTTGCGCCACTCGGCGTAGACATAGGGCGTTGCCGGCAGTGGCTTCAGCGCGGGTCGGTCCAGCGTTTCGAACAGGCTCTGGCGGCTTTCGGATCGCCCCTGGAACGGGCGCTGGTTCAGTGCTGGTAGCAGGTCTGCAATCGCCGAGTTCAGTTCGGCCAGTGAGAAGAACGTTCGGTGCCGCAACCGGGCCAGGATCCAGCGTTCAACCAGCAGCACTGCGGCTTCGGCCTTTGCCTTGTCTTTGGGCTTGTAGGGTCGTGCCGGTAATACCGCCGTCTGGTAATGGGTCGCCAGTTCCGCGTAGGTCTCGTTGATCTTCGGGGTGTATCGGTCCGCTTTGGTGACCGCTGCCTTCAGGTTGTCGGGCACCAACAGCTCAGCTACCCCACCGTAGAACGCCAGCATCCGCTGGTGGGAGGCGATCCAGTCCGGCAGGCTCTGGCTCCAGGTGGCCTCGGCGAAGGTATAGCTGGACGCGCCCAGCACGGCCACAAAGACCTGAGCCTTGCGCATCTCGCCAGTGCTGCGGTCCACCACCGGCACGGTGGGACCACAGTAGTCGATAAAGATCTTCTCACCGGCCCGGTGGACCTGGCGCATGCTGCGCCGCTGCCGGCCGCGCCAGAGCCGGTAATGATGGCAGAATTGGCTGTACCGGCGGGCCTTATCGCCATGGCGTTCCACGTACTCGGCCCACAGCAGTTGCAGGGTCACGCCCTTGGTCTTGAGTTCCTGATGGACCTGGAAGTAGTCGGGTTCAGCAAATCGAGATGGGGGTGTCTTGGCCGGGAACAGCAGGGCCTCTAACCGTACTTCATCCGTGCCTTCCGGCAACGGCCAGGTGATGCCCTGCGCAGTGGCCAGGCTGACATACTTGCCGACCACGCCCTTGGAGAGCCCGCAGGCACGGGCAATGCGCTCATGGCTCAGGCCCGCTTCGTACTTGAGGCGCAAGACCTCGATGATCTGTCGCATGGAAATCCTCGCTGCCGGCATCCGCCCTTCCTCGTGATGAAAAAGAAACGGGTATGCCGGATAAAGTTGAAGAATTCCAGCGTGTTGGCAGTGATTCCGGCATCGTGACCGGCGATTCCGGAAAAACGCCCGAAATCGGTCACGATAAAACGGAATGAGCGGTCACGATCGCCCGGAACAGGCGGTCACGTTCAAACGGAATGGGTGGTCACGATGGGCCGGAATATGCACCATGAACGAACCGTGGGATATGATTATCATGGATTGCCAGATGCCAGTCATGGACGGCATTGAGGCCACGCGTGAGATCCGACTGAAAGCCGCCGCCAACCTGGACACACCCATTATCGCGGTTACCGCCAACGCCAGTGAAAGCTATCGACTCCAGTGTCTTGAGGCTGGCATGGATGACTACTGCACCAAGCCGCTGCGAATGGAAAAGCTGCAACGACTTGTTACTCACTATGCAGAACACCGTGTCGTCACAAGAGTACGTGAGCAACGAGGACTCAAGGATTCGCTGATAGATTCGTGAGAGTAACCGGGCATGCAGGATTACAGCAGCGGCTCCACAGGCAACAGAGAGAACAGATACACCAATGCCCGTTTGAAAGGGCCGGTATTCGGCTCATGGTAGTGCTCGATCGTTTCTGCACCCGTGAACTCCAGCCATCGGAGATTGCCGTCTTCATCCAGCATAACCTCATAAGCCGCCAGCCTGACTTTCTCGGGAAAGGCGGATTCAAGTGCGGTCGCCAGCTCCGGGCTCTTGATCAGAAAACCCAGCTCGGTGTTCAGATTCGCTGAACGGGGGTCGAAATTGAAGGAACCAACGAAAAGCGACTGACCATCTACGGCGAAGGTTTTGGCGTGAAGGCTGGCGGCCGAGCTTCCGGCAATGCCGCCAGGGCTCGACTTGGTGTCTTTATCTTCCGATCTGAATTTGCGCAGCTCGAACAACTCCACACCCGCCTTTAATAAGGCCTCCCGATATTTCGCATAGCCTGAATGCACCAGGGCGACGTCGTTGGCTTCCAGGGAGTTGGTGAGAATCCGTACCTGCACACCGGCGCTTTCAAGCTCGCGAAACAGCTCGACACCACGATTACCGGGGACGAAGTAGGGCGAAACCAGGGTCACTGTCTTTTCAGGTTCACCCAACGCCAGAGCCAACTGTTGGCTCAATAGACCCTGCTCTCCTTCGAGCCCCTGGGCCTTGGCAGGATCATCGCTCACCATCTCTACCGGCGCCCAGACAAAAGAGACCTCCCGGTCCAGCAATTCCCTGAGAAACTCTGAATTCTGCAAAGCAGCCACGAAGCGCCGGGCTTCAGCATCCTGTTGAACGGAAGCAAGATCGGCTGCCATAGCATCCAGATCCTCCTCATCGGCCCCTGATAGCAACCGATCCGCCGGATACGCGGACTGACTCGCCCAGTAGCGATCAAAATCCCTGGAGACACGCTCCACGACGGGCCCGATCGCCAGAACATCCAGATCCGCGAACAGCGTACCGTCACCCACACCGAAATACTCATCAGCAATGTTGCGGCCGCCAATAATGGAGGCCTGGTTGTCAGCCGTGAATGACTTGTTGTGCATCCGGCGATTCAGGCGACCAAAGTCCGTCAGAAAGCCCAAAGTCCTGGAACTACGAATCACAAACGGATTGAACAGCCGAACCTCGACGTTGTCGTGATGATTTAACGCCGCCAGGAAATCGTCCATGCCGGCGATGCCGTTGTCATCCAGAAGCAGCCGAACCCGAACGCCGCGTTCGGCCGCGCGATATAGCGAGTACAGAAGCAGCTTGCTGGTAATATCGTCCCGCCAGATGTAGTACTGGACATCCAGGGATCTCTCGCTGGCCTCGGCGAGCAAAGCGCGGGCAACGAAAGCGTCCAGTGGATCCTCCAGCGTTGTAATACCACTGAGATCGGGGTGGGCTTCAATCTCTCTGCCAACTGCGCTGCCAAGGCGCGTATCCGCCGTCTGCGCCTGAACGAAAGCGACAGACTGTGAGCGGTCTTTCAAGGATGGCAACGCACAACCTGCCAGCAGACCTGTCAGCATTAGGAGTGCAAGAAGGGTAAAAGTTCGGCATTCAGTCATTTTGCACGGGGCCATCCAGGTCGAGATTGAGAGAGTCTTCCCCTTGAAGCATGACACAAAGCATTTCCGATCTTTATATTTCCTATTGATATAACGTTAGACTCTAAAGTTTGGTACGCTTTGATATATCTCAAACACCACTCGCGCAGAGCAAACAAAGACAAGAGGTTCGAGGCATGACCAGCAACACAACCACCACGGGCAGCGTCAAAACTCATACCGTCATAATCGTGGGCGGCGGGGCAGCCGGTATATCGGTAGCATCCAGCATCCACAAACGGGATAGCAGCATCGACATTGCCATCGTGGAGCCAGCCATCCGGCACCACTACCAGCCCGGCTGGACGATGGTGGGAGGCGGGGTTTTCCGGCCCGAGGTCACCTCCAAGCCCATGTCAGACGTCATGCCCAGTTTCGTGTCCTGGTACCAGCAACCGGTGACCGCCATCGACCAGGACAACAACCAGGTTTCCCTGGGTGACGGCTCATCCATGCAATACAAGGCGCTGGTTCTCGCTCCCGGCCTGGAGCTGAACTGGGGCGGCATCGAAGGTCTTGAGGAGGCGCTGGGCTCCAACGGGGTCACCTCCAACTACCGGGAAGGCATGGCCAGCTACACCTGGGACATTGTGCAGAAGCTCAAGAAAGGCCGGGCTCTTTTCAGCCAGCCGCCAATGCCGATCAAATGTGCAGGCGCCCCTCAGAAAGCCATGTATCTGTCTGCCGATTACTGGCTCAAGCACGGCGTGCTCAACAATGTGGATATCCAGTTTCATAACGCCGGAGCCGTCTTGTTTGGTGTCGCCGATTACGTCCCGGCCCTGGAAGCCTATGTCGAAAAATACGGCATCGACCTGAATTTCCAGAGCACACTGGTTGCCGTGAACGGGCCTTCGAAAACAGCCGTTTTCCGCTCAACCGATGGCGAGGGCAACAGCCAGGACCGCGAAGTAAGCTTTGATATGCTGCACGCCGTGCCGCCCCAGCGGGCACCGAAGCTGATCCGGGAATCCGCACTGGCAAATGAAGGCGGCTGGCTGAATCTTGAGGACGATACCCTGCGCCATAAAACCTACACCAACATTTTTGGCCTTGGCGACGTGAGCGGAACCGGAAACGCAAAAACCGCCGCCGCGGTGCGCAAACAGGCGCCGGTGGTGGCGGAAAACCTGGTGGCCACGCTCCGAGACCAGCCCCTTGAGGCCGCCTATCTGGGCTATGGTTCCTGCCCGCTGACCGTGGAAAACGGCAAGATCGTACTGGCGGAATTCGGCTACGGCGGCGTACTCCAGCCCAGCTTCCCGAAATGGATCAACGATGGCACCAAGGCTACCCGAGCCGCCTGGTGGCTGAAGGCCAAGCAGCTGCCGACCCTTTACTGGCATGGCATGTTAAAGGGGCATGAATGGCTCGCGAAACCGGCCAAAAGATAAGTTGCCAAACCTTTAGGGGTAAAGGCACCGAAACCTTGTGTTACACATGAGAACAACTGGAAAATAAGGTGCTTCGGCTTTGAATTCCGGGCAGTTTTACTATTGCAATCGGGAATTTCCTTAGCTCCTTAATCTGTACTCCCTATAGTTCTTTTGCATTAATTGTCCTACTTTGAAATAGTAAACATTCCTGTTTCCATTCAAATCAGGCCCCGTCATGCGAAAGAATCTACCGGTCACGGATAACGAGAAAACCTTCTCGCCTAACCAGAAACTGATTTCTTCCACTGATCTGAAAGGGAAGATTCGCCACTGTAACTCTGCGTTTGTCGAGGTGAGTGGTTTCACTCGTGATGAGCTGATCGGCCAGCCCCACAACATCGTCCGGCATCCGGATATGCCGCCGGCCGCCTACGAAAACATGTGGTCCCATCTGAAAGCCGGCCAACCCTGGATGGGTCTGGTAAAAAATCGGTGCAAGAACGGTGACTACTATTGGGTCAGTGCCTACGTTACGCCCGTAACCGAGAACGGTAAGGTGGTCGGGTACGAGTCCGTCAGATCCTGCCCGGACAGAGAAGACGTGGAGCGGGCGGAAAATCTGTATGCCTCCATCCGTGCAGGAAAGTCCGGCATCCCTCTGTGGCACAGGGTGCAACCTCCCACCATCTTTCTTGCCCTCGTATTCATCGTCGCAGGCGCCCTGTTTCTCGCCGGTCAGCAAACCTTCTCGGAACTGGTTCTGGCCGGTGGCGTCATTGCTTATGCCGGCTGGATGCATCTGGCCCGTAAGCAACTAATGGGGTCGGTCACGAAGCTACTTGAACACAGCTTTACGGATGATCTCGCTGCAAAGAGCTACACCGATGACGACCTGCCACTTGGGCGCATCAAAGTCGCAGTGAAAGCCCAACAAGCACACCTGGATGCGGTACTTACCAGACTTGAAGATTCTGCCGATGAGATGAGGCTGCACTCTGTTAAAGGTCGGGAGGTCAGTTTCGAAGCACAGGAGGCCCTGAAGCAGCAGCAGTCCGAGACCGAACAGGTTGCAGCGGCCGTGCACGAGATGTCTCAAACGATTGCTGAAGTCTCATCAAATGTTCAATCAACCGCAGAGCGAGCAGACAGTGCCAAGGAATTTGCCAATGAGGGTCGCTCTGTTGTTCGCGGCACTCGGGAGGCGATTGAGACCCTTAAGGGTTCCGTCCATGGCATCAGCGATTCCGTCGGGGAATTGGCGCAACAGACTCAACAAATAGCCTCCGCTGCAAAGATTATCGAGGAAATCGCCGAACAGACCAATCTGTTGGCACTGAATGCCGCCATAGAAGCAGCCAGGGCCGGGGAACATGGTCGCGGTTTCGCTGTGGTAGCCGAGGAGGTGCGAGGTCTGGCCTCCCGCACCCGCAACTCGACGAGTGAAATCCATGGCATCGTAAACGAATTGATTTCTCGCTCTGAGGAGGCCAATCAAAAGGCCGACGAAGGCAAACTGTCAGCAGACGAAGGCATGGAAAAAATGCTCTCGGCCGAGAGCACTCTGAATGATATCGCCGAGTCCGTCACCAACATTGCTGAAATGGCGCTGCAGATGGCGGCAGCGGTGGAAGAACAGGCTCAGGTGTCGGACCAGATTAATGAGCAGGTGGAAAAAATATCCGATCTGGCGTCCAACAACCTGGCCAAAGGTGAGGAGTCCACCCAATGCGTGAAAAACATTGAACAGATTGCGAACGATTTGCACGAGCTCGTCGTTAGGTTCAAATGACGGATAATTCCAGGTGGCACGACGACAATGATTGAGCAAGGCCTGGCGTCGGCGCTGATGGATGCGGCGGTTGATGCCATTATCGTTATCGATGACAAAGGAATCATTCAGCAGTTCTCTGAGTCTGCGACAGTGCTTTTCGGCTATGCTCCCGAGGAGGTATTGGGTAATAACGTGTCCATGCTCATGCCTGAGCCCGACGCCCGGCATCATGACCAATACATTGAAAACTACAAAAGCAGCGGCGTTGGAAAAATTATTGGCATCGGTCGTGATGTCCGGGGCCAGCGGAAAAACGGCCAAACCTTCCCAATGCACCTATCCGTAGGCGAGACCAGGCTTGCTGACCAACATCTGTTTGTCGGCATCTGCCACGACCTAAGCAGTTATAAAAATGCACTCGACAAGCTTGCCGCAGCAGAGGAGCGCTATCGGGAAATCGTCCAGGCGCAGAAACAGTTTATCCTTCGCCTCGACAGCGATTTCCGCATTACCTTTGCTAATGCCTCATTTACCAGGGCCCTGGGCACAGAGAACACCGACATTATCGGCGCCCCCATCACGGTCTTCTTCAATGAACCGGGCCACCATATCCGTCAACGACTGGCCTCACTGTTCAATGATAAGGATGCGTCTGAAGAGATTGCCGTCAAAGTGACGATGATTGGAAAAGATGGCGCGCAAACGCTGGTCGAATGGAGCTTTCGAAGGACCTCGGCGCCCGGAAGCGATGATGCCGAGGTACAGGGCTTTGGCATCGACGTATCTGAACAGGAGCAGGCACTCCAGCAGGCACACTACCTCAGGACACACGATCCTTTAACTGGTTTGCTCAACAAACAAACACTGGTTGAAGATTGCAAGGTCTGGTTCAAAAGCGCCAGTCCCGGGGCGCTCCTCTTCATCGATATTGAACATTTCAGCCTTATCAATCAGCGTTATGGCTACGAGATTGGCGATGCAGTTCTTATCAAGCTTGCCAACCGTATCGGTCGCGCTATTCAGCGCGCCAATCATTGCGCGCGCGCAGGAGCGGATACGTTCCTTGTCGCACTGCATGTCAGCAGCCGTGCAGACGCAGAGGCTATTGCTGAACGCATTGTCGACTACGTTTCGAAGCCTTTTAAACTTCGGGAAAACCAGTTGAACGTGAGGGCAACCATCGGGATTGCGATGTACCCTGCGGATTCCGGGGTTGTTGAAGTATTACCGGAATTGGCGGAGTCCGCCAAAGGGTCTGCACGGCGACGCAACCAGCGTATCGGCGTTTTTGATTCCGAACATCACAGGGTTCTTCATCGGCAAATAGAAATAGAGCAGGGGCTGAAGGATGCCATCGAGAATCGGCAACTGGCAGTCTATCTGCAACCAAAATACAAGTGTGCTGATCGATCGATAGCCGGCTATGAGGCTTTGGTTCGCTGGCACCATCCAAAGGAGGGATTTGTCTCTCCGGGTGAATTTGTTCCCATCGCGGAAAAATCCTCTCTGGGCCTGGAGCTGGATCGGTATGTTCTGAGTCAGGTTTTTGCACTTATATCGACCGCTCGAGCCACGATTCCCGGTTTCCCACCGGTCGCCATCAACATAACACCAGCACACTTTTCACAGGCGGATTTCCACAAGTGGGTATTGGCGAGCATCGCAGAGGCGCAGATTCCGATCGAAAGCGTCGAACTCGAGATTACCGAGGGTGCGGTCATGGAACGGTCGGAAGAAGCCCATCATAACCTTGATGCGCTTCGCACCCAGGGTGTCCGTATCGCTATTGATGATTTCGGCACTGGTTACTCTTCACTGAACTATCTGCGATACCTCGGCATTGATGACCTGAAAATCGACAAAACCTTTGTGGATGAGGTCTCGACGGAAAAAGGAGCAGTGATCGTCAAATCCATTATTGATATCGCCGTCGCTCACAATATTCAGGTTATTGCAGAGGGCGTAGAAACTGTTGAGCAGTTCGAACTGTTACGTGAAATGGGTTGTCATCTGTGCCAGGGCTATCTACTGTCGAGGCCGTTACCTGTTGAAGAAGCCATTGAACTTTTTTCCCAGCAGTCGTCTGGTCAAACAAGGTGAGTCAGAACCATGGACAGCAGTACCCTGGAGAAGCGTCGGCTCACAGCACTTGAGCGCCTGGGCATCCTTGATACGCCCCCGGAAGATCGGTTCGAAAGGCTCACCCGGATTGCCCGCCAATACTATGGCGTGAAAACCGCGCTCTTTTCGATAATTGATAGCGAACGGCAGTGGTTCAAATCCCGCCAGGGCCTCGAAGCCAGCCAAACCCCCCGCTCCGTTGCTTTTTGCGATTACGCAATCCAGCAGGACAAGGCGTTTATAGTGTCGGACGCCACGAAAGATCCACGCTTTTCGCAAAATCCCCTTGTGACCGGCTTCCCCAATATTCGATTCTATGCCGGCATGCCGGTGCGCGAGCCAACCGGTTTCAAAATCGGCACGATCTGCATTATCGACGATAAGCCGAGGGATTTCGGGGAATTGGACCTCGATATCCTTCGCAACCTGGCCACGATGATAGAAGACGAACTCGAGCGAACCTACCTGTCGATCGAAAACCATGAGTTCGTCGAGGTTTCCCACCTCAACCGGTCGATCCAGAGGGCCCTGAACGTCTTTCTTACCAGTGATAACCAGCATGCTGCCTTCGAGCAAATGCTGAATGACATGCTGTCTCTCACAGGCAGCCAGTTCGGTTTCATCGGTGAAACCCTGTTCCGGCCCAACGGCGACCCTTATCTGAAAATCGGCGCGATCACCAACATTGCCTGGAATCCGAAAACACAGGCGCTTTACCAGCAGGTGGAAAGGCGAGGGCTGGTTTTCGACCGCCTTGATACCCTAATTGCCCTTCCGATGACCACGGGAGAAGTTGTGGTCTCGAAGGATGTTACCACCGACCCCCGCCGTGGAGGATTGCCGGAGGGGCACCCAAACATCGACGCCTATATCGGCATTCCGGTCTTCTCGGGCGATCAACAGGTGGGGCTCGTAGGGCTGGCCAATCGCCTCGGGGGATATAAGGTCAGGCTAGCCGAAGAGTTGGAGCCACTGCTACAAACCCTCGGGAACCTGATTGAACGGAAGCGCCTGCATCACGAAAAACAACAGCATCAGGAACGCCTTGAAAAAGCCGCCAATTATGACGCCCTTACTGGGTTGCCCAACCGCCGGAGACTCACGGAAATCTTCACCCAGGAGCTCCATGAGGCTAATCTCCGCCATGGCACGGTGGCGCTCTGCTTCATTGATCTGGACGGTTTCAAAGCCATCAACGATCACCACGGCCATGCATTGGGCGACGCTGTTCTGAAGATCATTTCCGAACGTCTGAAAGCCACTATACGGCAACACGATGCCATCGGCAGACTCGGGGGCGATGAATTCGTCGCTGTTCTCAGGGATGTCGAAGACTCAACAGTCTACAACCGGATTCTGGAAGCTATCCGCCGGCCCATCAGCTACCAGAATGCCGTCATGAAACTGTCGGCCAGTATGGGGGTGACCGTTTATCCCGATGACGCCGAAGACCCGGACACGCTGCTTCGGCATGCCGATCAAGCCATGTATGCGGCCAAAGATTCGGGAAAGGATACCTATAGCCTGTTTGATCTGGCGTCTCACTTTAATCGCAAGGAGCGAGTTCGTGTACTCGAACAGGTTGACGAAGCGCTGGCGAAAAAACAGTTCGAACTCTACTACCAGCCGAAGATCAACTACCGCACCGGAACGGTTGAGGGTTTTGAAGCACTGATTCGCTGGAACCACCCGGAGGAGGGACTCCTTTCCCCGGCGCGCTTTCTGGAGCACCTGGAGTTTACCGACTACGCCAGACAGGTTGGACTGTTCGTGATGGAAAGCGCGGTCAGCGTGATCTGTGACTTCATGAGCCTGGGGCTGCCGTATACTCTCAGTATCAACCTCAGCCCCTCCCATTTCCTGAGTGAACACTTCCCGGACGATATCACAGGCACGCTGAACGAGTGCCCTCACGAAGTGCGTGACCGGCTGATCATTGAAATCCTGGAAACGACGGCATTGGACGATACCACTACCGTCATGAAGAATCTCAGTGTCTGTCGCAATACCGGTCTTTGCATCTCCCTGGACGATTTCGGAACCGGCTACTCGTCACTGAATTACTTCCGGACATTGCCGGCCCAGGAAGTAAAAATCGACCGAACCTTTGTGGGCGATCTGATAGGAAACCAGGATAACTCGATGATCGTAGAAGCTATTTTACGCCTGTCCCAGAGT
This sequence comes from Marinobacter sp. CP1, assembly GCF_001266795.1. NCBI lineage: Bacteria > Pseudomonadati > Pseudomonadota > Gammaproteobacteria > Pseudomonadales > Marinobacteraceae > Marinobacter > Marinobacter sp. CP1. The sequence continues at coordinate 1,997,838 of NZ_CP011929.1, read as the reverse complement.
TTTCAGAGGCGCACTGTGGCGGAAGGGGTGGAGACCGCCGAGCAGGAACAACGTCTCCTCGAACTTGGCTGTGATGTCGGACAGGGCTACCGGTACAGTCCACCTCTGCCACTGGCAGAAGCGCTCGACTGGGCCAATAATTTCAATTGGGCTCGTTACCATTCGGGCCACAACTAGCCGCGAACAAGCGGCGTTCGTGTGAGGGATCACATGCACCTGACTGCAGAAACCAGGCTCAATGCCATTCTTGACGGCACCGGGGCAGGCACCTGGGAATACAACCTGGACACCGGCGAAATCATTTTTAATGAACGCTGGGCCACCATGCTGGGTTACACCCTGGAAGAGCTTTCGCCATTGTCGTTCCAGACCTGGGAAAAGCTCAGTCATCCCACCGATATCGAGTCAGCAAACCAGGCATTGACCGCGTACCTGAGCGGTGATGCCCACCAGTTTGAATGCGTGGTGCGTATGCTTCACAAGGACGGAGACTGGCGTTACATCCACACCCGCGGGACCCTGTTCAACAATGACCAGACGGCAGAAAGCCGTTGGCTGATGGGTACACATCTTGATGTCACGGAAGAGAAAGTTTCCCAACACCAGTTGCAACAGCTTGCCGAATCTCTCCCGGGGGTCATTTATACCTTTACCCTCAACAAAGATGGCAGCTTTCACTTCCCCTACATGAGTCGCAAGGCCAAGGATTTTTATGGCTTAACAGCAGAGGAAACCCGAACCAACCCGGAACGGATGTTTGAAGCCATTCATACGGAAGATATTTCAAGAGTCCACGAAACCATAGAGCGCTCCCGCAAGACGCTAAGCGAATGGGTTTGCGACTACCGGATCATCAAGGACGGCGAAATCCGATGGCTAAGAGGTGTCTCCCAGCCGGAGAGAAATCCGGACGGCAGCACTACCTGGCACGGTGTTATTACTGACATCGACGATCAGAAACGCCTGGAATTCCAGCTGGAAGCTTTGACGATTACCGATGAACTGACAGGGCTCTATAACCGGAGATACCTGCTCAGAAAGCTTGAGGAACTGGAAGAACAATCCGCCCGTTACGACCATCCTTTCTCATTACTCTCCCTGGACATTGATTTCTTCAAAAGCGTCAACGATTCCTGGGGCCATCTTACCGGCGATACGGTATTGCGCACGGTGGCCAATCTGATCGAAACACGGACTCGCAAGACTGATATTGTCGCCCGAACCGGGGGGGAGGAGTTTATCGTTCTGATGCCTCACACCACGTTGAGTGATGCCCGCCACGTTGCCGAATCCCTGCGTATCGGCATGGAGACGGAGAGCTTTGTCAGCGACGATGGCACCCCTTTCAATGTTACCTTGAGTGCCGGGGTCGTATGCTGGAGCAGAAGTATAAACGGTGTTCGGGAGCTGTTGTCAGCCTGCGATCAACTGCTTTATCAGGCCAAGAGAGCGGGCAGAAATCAGGTGGTAGTCAGCGAAATCGGCGCTGAAAAGAGCTGACAGGCAAAAAACAGCGTATTCTGGCTCTCCACACAACCATGAACGGAGAAAGAGTATGATCGGATACGTCACCCTTGGCGTCAGTGATATGGAACGAGCAAAGGCATTCTATGCCGATTTGTTAAGCGACCAGGGGGCCAAGGTGCTTCTGGACATGGGCCGCATCGCTTTTATCGGCAAAAGCATGAGTGCCCCCATGCTCGCGGTGTGCGTTCCCTTCAATGAAGAACCCAACCATCCCGGCAACGGCAATATGGTCGCCCTTCCCGCGGGTTCCAAAGAGAATGTGGATGCCATGTACAAGAAAGCGATCGAGCTTGGTGCTACCTGCGACGGTGAGCCCGGGCAGCGAATCCCGGACCAGTTCTACGGCGCCTATGTGAAAGACCCGGACGGCAACAAGCTGGCGTTTTTTGTATTCGGTTGATTAATTGCGGCCCTCGCCTGAGGGCCGCAATTTTTACATTTTCAGCTTACCGCTGTCGCCACTTCCGCCTTGCCAGTTTTCAGCAACGCGTAACCGAAACCAATCACCAGTGATCCCACCGCAATCGCAATCAGGTAGGGCAATACCGCACTCACCGCGTTCGGAATGGCAAGCACAAACAGCCCGCCATGGGGTGCCATCAGCTTGACGGTGAACAGCATCGACAAACCACCGGTAATTGCGCCACCGATCATACACACCGGGATAACCCGCAACGGATCCTTTGCCATAAACGGTATTGCACCTTCCGAGATGAAGCACAATCCCAGGACAAATGATGCCCGTCCGGCCTGGCGTTCCGCCTCTGCAAACTTTCGCCGGGCGATGAAAGACGCCACACCCATGCCGATGGCCGGTACCATTCCTGCCGCCATGATGGCCGCCATGGGTGCCGAGCCGCCGCTGCCCTCAGACAGCAGTCCCACGCCGAAAGTATAGGCCGCCTTGTTGACAGGCCCTCCCAGGTCAAAGCACATCATGGCGCCCAGAATGCCACCAAGCAGGATCGCATTGGTCGTTCCCATGCCCTCGAGGAATCCGGTCAGGGCGCCCATGATGGCAGCCATGGGCTCTCCAATCACATAGATCATCCCCAGGCCGGTAACCAGACTGGCCAGCAAGGGAATGATGAGGATCGGCTTCAGTGATTCGATGCTCTCGGGCATTGGCAGTTTCTGGCTGATAAAGCGCGCTACATAACCAGCGAGAAAACCCGCAACAATACCGCCGAGGAATCCGGCTCCCAGTTCGCCCGCCAGAAACCCACCGATCATTCCCGGCGCCAGGCCGGGACGGTCGGCAATCGACCAGGCGATGTATCCGGCCAGCAACGGAATCATCAGTTTGAAGGCGGTGCCACCACCAATCTGCATCAGGGCGGCAGCCAGCGTGCCTTCCTCCTGAAACGCTTCAATCCCGAATACGAAGGACAGGGCGATCAGCAAACCGCCAGCAACCACCATGGGCAGCATAAAGGACACGCCGGTGAGCAGGTGCTTATAGGGGCCCCGCTTTTCGCCGCTTCCGGCACCACTGGTAGCTTTCTGCTGGCCGCCTTCAAAAACCACGGCCTCGGCCAGGGCATCACGGATGGTATCGGAGGGTTTTTTCAGGGCGGCACCGGTCGAGGTCCGCCACACGCGCTTGCCGGCAAAGCGTCCCGGGTCCACCTCGATATCACAGGCCAGGATCACCACGTCGGCAGCGGCGATTTCTTTGGCAGTTAGAGGATCCTGGGCGCCAACTGAGCCCTGGGTTTCTACACGGATCTTGTGGCCAGCGGATTGCGCCGCGGCGGTCAGGGCCTCTGCCGCCATAAAGGTATGGGCGACGCCAGTGGGGCATGCAGTAACGGCAACGATCCGCTTACCGGCAGAGGTACTGCCGACAGCGGTACTGGTTGCTATAGATTCCTGACTGGCCATTGCCGGGTCCCAGGGTGTGGCCTCCGCCTGCGCCCGGGAAAGGATGGCGTCTGGGTCTGGCAGGGCAGCGGTGACCGGAATCTGCAGCAAGCGTTTGCCGGCATAGACATCCAGATTTACCGGAACACCGACCGCGGCAATAACAAGATCGGCCTGTTGGATTGCCGCTTCGCTGGGCTTGTTGTCGGCTTTACCATCCGGGCCTCGAGTATCGGTGGTAACAGACCAGCCGCGCCGGTTCGCCGCCCGCTCAAGGGCCCGGGCGGCCAGGAAACGAGTCGCCACGCCCTGGGGGCAGGCGGTCACAATGATCAGATTCATAACCGTATCTCTCCGGTGTTGTTTTGCCCGGGCCATGGCTGCACCCGGGTTTGTTGGAGAAGGGAGGGAAAGTCCGGGGCCCCGGGGTCTCCGACACCAATGTGTTGCACACATTCGGCAGACAAAGCCGTGGCGAACGCCAACACTGTGTCTTCAGACTGTCCACCAAGCACGCCATGGAGCATGCCTGCGAGCAAGGTATCGCCGGCGCACACGGTGCTGACCAGCGAGACCGGGGGTACCCGGGACCTCAGGATGCCGGCCGGTGACGACCAGAACACGCCGTCTGCACCCATGGATACCACCACGTCGGACACGCCACCGGCACGGATGCCGTCAACCGTAGCTGCCACTGAGGCCAAATCCTTCAGGGGTGTGCCGGCCCAGTCAGACAGCTCGTCCGTGTTGGGTTTGATGGCGTAGGGACCAGCTTTGATGCCGGCCTTCAGGCCCGCGCCACTGGTATCCAGCCATACCGGTTTGTCTGCTTGGGAAGCTTGCTCGACAAGGTTTGCCAATCCAGAAGGCGGAAAGCCATCTGGCAAACTGCCTCCGATGACCACCGCGTCGCATTCCGGCAGCAGGGATTTGAGGCGGAGTTGAAGGCGCTGAACTGCGTCATCCGGGACCCGGAAACCGGGGCCATTCAGATCGGTTACCCGGCCGCCAGCCTCAGCAATCTTGATGTTGTTTCGGTTCTGGCCGGGAACGCGTACAAAACTGTCCTGCAGGCCCTCTGCCTCAAACAGACGTTCAAAGGGCGCAGCATTGGCGTCTCCCAACAGCCCTGCAACGGTGACCGAATGGCCCAGACGCGCCAGCACCCGAGCTACATTGATGCCTTTTCCGGCCGGCTCCATCAGGGTATGACCTGTGCGATTTACCTCTCCGAGAGCGAGGGGCGCCGTTTCAACACTCAGATCGAGAGCCGGATTCAGGGTGATTGTCAGGATACGGGCCATCACCAGGCCTCCAGGGCATCACGTACCTCGGACGCCGTCGCCAGAGACAGCGCCTTTTCAGCCTGTTGTCGGGCGTTTTCAAGGTTCAGACCGCGAATACAGGCCTTCACCAGGGGCACCCGACGACTGGTCACAGACAGTTCGTCGACATCCAGCCCGACCAGAACCGGAATCGCCTGGGGATCTGAGGCCAGCTCCCCGCACACCCCGACCCAACGGTTGTGGGCATGGGCAGCTTCCACGGTCATCCGGATCAGCCGCAATACCGAGGGGTGCAGTCCATCCGATTCCGCGGAGAGCTGCCCATGGCCGCGGTCGATGGCCAGTGTGTACTGGGTCAGGTCATTGGTACCTATCGAGAAGAAATCCACTTCCGGCGCCAGGGTCGAAGCCAGCAAGGCACAGGAGGGCACTTCAATCATCACGCCGACCTGAACATTACTGGCCGAAACCTCGCTCTGGACTTTTGTAACAATGGCCCTGGCTGCTCGGAACTCCTCGAGATCCTTCACCATGGGGAACATGATGCGAAGGGGGCGATCACCTGCCGCAGTCAGCAGGGCCCTGACCTGGGTTTCCAGAATGTCCGGGCGGGTCAGTGACAAGCGGATGCCACGCATGCCCAGAAAAGGGTTGTCTTCCTGGGGTAACGGCCAGTAATCCAGCGGCTTGTCGCCACCCACATCCAGGGTACGGGCTACCAGGGGCAAACCGTCCAGGGCATCGAATGCGTGCTGGTATTCAGTGACTTGAGTGGCCAGATCCGGCGCTTCCGGATGGGCCATGAAAATGAACTCGGTTCGAAGCAGGCCAACACCGTCGGCGCCCCGTTCAACAGCATCCGGGGTGTGGGCGGTGTTGCCGAGATTGGCGCAGACTTCGATGGTATGGCCATCTACGGTGGTAGCAGGTTGATTGCGGTTCTCATGAGCTTCGGCCTGCAACGCGTCCAGTTGTTGCAGACGGCGACGGATCTTCTCGCAGCGTTCGGCCCCGGGGTTCGGCACCAGGCAACCCCGTTCGCCATCCACCACCAGATCGGAGCCATTCAGGATTGTCAGTATTCGCTCACCGGCACCTACGACCGCAGGCAGCCCCAGGGCTCGGGCCAAAATTGCACTGTGGGACGTCGCTCCCCCGCGGGCTGTGACCAGGCCACGCACCCTGGTGGTATCCAGCCGAGCCACATCCGATGGCCCGAGATCGTCAGCCACCAGGATATAAGGAGTGTCCGGCGGCGTCGGCATGGCCACGCCACAGAGGTTGGACAGGACCCGGCGCCCAACATCCCGCAGATCCGCGGCACGTTCGGCCAGCAAACGGTCCGCCAGCGCTTCCTGGGCCCTGGCCGCGGTATCTATGGCTTTCCACCAGGCTGCTTCGGCGGACGCCCCTTCGTTGATCGCTTCCAACGTAGCCTGGTAGAGATCTTCGTCCTGAAGCATTTCCACGTGTACCGAGAGAATAGGCGCGGCTTCGCCGCCTTCCGCCTGACGGATCAGGGTTCGAAGCTGACCGTCAGCACTATCGACGGCCTGGTTGAGGCGCTGGATCTGTTGTTCGCTATCTTCTGCAAATTGCGGATATTCAAGGGTCGGCTGTCGCATGACGAAAGCCGGTGCCAGCGCCAGTCCGGGAGATGCGGCAACCGCTTTAACCGGCTGATCATCCGTCAGTGCGGGAGCCTGTTCGGCTTCAGGCACCTTGGTTTGCGGACCCGCAGACCGCAATGGAGAAACTTTTTCACCCAGGCCGCCTTCAATGGCGCTGGTCAGAGACTGAATGGCCTGGCGTGCGTCATCCCCAGTCGCCGAAAGCACCAACGTCTGGCCCCTGCGGGCGCCCAGGCCGATCACCCGAGTCAGGCTGGTAGCGGATACTGCGGCACCTTCGCCTTCCAACAGGCGCAACCGAATACTGGCATTGTGGCGACGCGCCTCCTGGACGAGTTGCTTGGCGGGTCGCGCGTGTAGGCCATGGGTATTCAACAGGGTGACTTTCGCCGTCACTGCATCGGCCGCCTCGCCGGAAAGCCTTGCCAACAAGGCCTCAGCACTCAGGCCCTGAATAGGTTCATCACCAGCCAGGAAAGTATCGATGCGCTCCAGCAGGTCATGGCACTCATCACCGGGTCCGGCCAGACAGAACACCCCACGCAGTTCCGCAGTTGCACGCTTTGGTGTTGCCAATGAAAGGGTCGGGCGCCTGGCGCCAACAGTGTGGTGGGTCAGCCAGAAGCCCTGACCAAGATCCACCGGCGGTTGGCCGACAATGCTGGCCAGAAAATCCGTGTCGACGCACCGCAAACTCTGCAGACGTGCAGCTGCAATCAAGGCCAGTTCGTTCGGTGTGGAGGCATCTATTCCGAGACAGAGCGTCTCGCTGTCGCATTTGGCAACGGCCGGAGCTTTGGAAAGCAAGGCAACCAGTTCCGCGGCATCCGTAGCATGGCCCAGCTTCTCAGCCAGTCCTGGCTTATCCAGTACCCGGGTCAAATGGCGGAGAATATCCAGGTGCTCGTCGGACTGTGCAGCGATGGCTACCAGTACATGCACCCGCGCACCATCGTGCCAGGTGACCCCCTCGGGGAATTGAAGAATGCGAACACCGGTTTCAAGGACGGCATCCCGGCTTTCCGGTGTACCGTGGGGAATGGCGATGCCGTTGCCCAATACCGTGGAAGACTGTTGTTCACGGGCGTTCATTCCAGCCAGGTATTCCGGGCAAGTCCGGCCAGCGCGCTCAAGGTCTCGAGCAGCCTGTTGCAGTGCGTCCTGCCAGTCAGAGGCAGTGGCACCCAATCGAACGTCATTGGCAGTTAGCGTAAGCATGAGGTTGCCTCGCTTTTTGTTTTGATACTGCGTATCAGTTTTTGTTTGCTGAATCGTGTCAGCATGCTTAAAATCGATGGTGAAACAGATATGATCAGAAATCAAGCAATCTTTTAATCGGAGCTGTCGTCCATGACCCTTGTAGAACTTGCCCGGCTTGCCGGCGTTTCAAGAACCACGGCCAGCTATGTCATTAATGGTCAGGGGGCTGCACGGCGCATCAAACAGGACACCATCGAAAAAGTGCTTACGGTGGCTCGTAAGCACAACTTTCAGGTAGATACCCAGGCGGCAGCGCTACGGGGTGGCGCCAGCCGGACCCTCGGATTTATTCTGCCGGATCTCGAGAACACCAGTTATGCCCGCCTGGCCAAATTGCTTGAGCAGGGCGCGAGGGCGAGAGGCTATCAGCTCCTGATTGCCGGCTCTGATGACGACCCCGAGACCGAAAAATCCCTGGCCCGAGCACTGAAAGCAAGGCGCTGCGACGCCCTGATTGTTGCCAGTGCTCTGGCCCTGGACGACCCCTTTTATCCCCAACTGCAAAAAGAAGGTCTACCGGTGATTGCTGTTGATCGCGCCCAGTCTCCGGATAAGATTCGATGTGTGGTCAGCGACAACCGCTCAGCAGCCGAGATCCTGACCCGTTCTGTGCTGGGAGGGAAAACCGCCAGTATCGCCTGGCTGGATGCCGTGCCGGAGATCGCCATGACCCGGGAGCGCCGGGAAGGTTTTCTGGCGGCCGCAAATGAGGCCGGCATTGCCCCGCTGGTAGAAAGTGGCCTCCACTACGATCGCGCCTCCGGTGCCGCAATGATGCGTCGGATCCTGACTGACCATGGCTTGCCGGATGCCTTGGTTACAGCCTCTTTCACACTGCTTCAAGGGGTTCTGGATGTTCTGCTCGATCAGCCGGACCCGCTTCCGAAGGCTCTGAAAATAGCGACCTTCGGCGATGACCGGCTGCTGGACTTTCTTCCACTGGCGGTCAACTCTCTGCCCCAGGATCATGAGGCCATCGCCAATGCGACACTTGAGCAGGCACTGTCGGCTATTGCACAGGAAGGCCCTGTAGACACCATAGTGATTAACCGGTCTCTGAAGACTCGGGCCGCGGATCGGCAGAGTCGCCCTGTGCAAACCACCAGCGCGGAAAAAACCTGCTGATGGCCGGCTGCAGAAACCGGTCATCAATGAGCCAGATCACCCCCCGGTCTTCCGGGGTGCGAATCACCCGCCCCGCCGCCTGGGCCACTTTCTGCAGCCCCGGAATCAGATAGGTGTAGTCATAGCCGGCGCCGAAGCGTTTTTCGAGGCGACCCTTCAGGATTTCATGCCAGGCATCGAACGGCGGCAAGCCCAGGGTGGCCACAAAGGCACCGATCAACTGATTGCCGGGCAGATCAATGCCTTCACTGAACACCCCGCCCAACACCGCAAACGCCACACTGCCCTCCGGGTTCCGGAAACCGGCCAGAAAGTCTGCTCGATGCTGAGGCGACATGCCCGGTTGCTGAGCTCGCTGGGGTATATCCGGCGCATGCTCCGCCAACGCGTCGCTGGCCTGCTTCGCGTATTTGAAGCTGCTGAAAAACGCCAGGTAATGCCCGGGCCGCTCACGGAACTGGCGGGCGATCAGGTCGGCAATCGGTTTGAGTGATGCCTCCCTGTGAGCCTGGCGGGTGCTGATACCAGGCGTGAACTGCACCTGCAGCTGGTCGGCGCTGAACGGGCTGGGCAAGGAGGTAAAACGGGAATCCTCGGGCAACCCCAGCAAATCCCGGAAGTAAACACCGGGGCTCAGGGTGGCGGAAAACAGCAGAACCGAATGCGCCGCCTCGAACCTTTCCCTCAGGAAATCCGCCGGAATGAGGTTCTGGATGGTCAGGCTGGCCCGCCCCCGACCGGCGCGCTGGAACTCACACAGGGAATGATCACCAAAGGAGTCCGCCAGCTTCATGAAGGCGACGCTTTCAAACAACAGCTCCTGCAGGGCCAGATCCGGGGGATTATCGGCCAGGTAATCGGTCAGATTCGAGACCATGGCCTGCAGGGCACCCAGCAATTGCGTCGGCAGTGTCTCCAGAAACTCCGGGCTTTCTGTATCAGCCTGGTAATCCCGGATCAGGCTCTGCCAGGCGCGGGCGGTGCGATCGATGGCGGATTTCAGCGGCTTCGGTGCGGTTTTTTTGATCCTCAGTAAGCGCTGCTGATCCAGCCGAACCGAATACATACCCCGGCCACGGTCCACCAGGTTATGGGCCTCATCCACCAGCACGCTGGCCTTCCAGCTGTTCTGGCGAATCAAACCGTGGAGCAGGGCGGATTGATCGAACAGCCGGTTCACATCCCCGATCACCACATCGCTCCACCGGGCCATTTCCTGGGCCAGAAAGTAGGGGCAAATATCGTGACCGGCGGCGATCTTCGCCAGAGTGTGCTGATCCAGCGTGCCTTCGCTCTGGGCGGCTTCCGCCCGGGCGTCAGGAAGCCGGTCGAAAAACCCTTTAGCCAGGGGGCAGGAATCGCCATGACAGGCCTTGTCCGGGTGCTCGCAGGCATCGTCTTTCGAGACCAGTTCCAATGTTCGCAGTGGCCAATGCTGGGCAGCTTGAGCCGAACGCAGGCGGGCTACCGCATCCATGGCCAGCTGACGGGCGGTATTGCGACAGGTGAGGTAGAACAGGCGGTCCTGGCCGGCTGCTGGCATCGCCATCAACGCCGGGAACAGGGTGCCGAGGGTCTTGCCCAGGCCTGTGGGGGCTTCCAGCAAAAGGGTGCCGGACTTTACCGAGTTTTTGTACACCGTCTCCGCCAGCTGGCGCTGCCGGGGGCGAAATGCGGGGAAGGGGAATCTAAGGCCTGAAAGCAGGACATTGCGCTGCTCGCGGTGATGTTCTTCCTGCTCAGCCCAGGCCTTGTAATGACTACACAGGGTTTCCAGTTCCTGCCAGAGCTCTTTGGCACTGGCGGTCTCCACCACTGGCGTTTCCTTGTCTCTTCCAGTGTCGTAATAGATCAGTGCCAGCTCCAGGGTTTTCCGGTTTTCCTGCCGGCACAACAGCGCGCCGTAGGCTCTCAGCTGAGCGCGATGGAGTGCCCGCTGATGCTCACGGATTCGGGACAGGTCGCCCCGATGGGTTTTGATCTCTTCCAGCCGGCCTCGGTGGGGGTTATAGATATCGGCGCGGCCGGAAAGCAATAACCCCATACATTCACCGGTCAGTAAATGCTCGCTTTTATAGCCGTAGCCGCGCCGGGACTGGATTGCCTGATGGCCAGCAATGCCCTCCTCGGCACTGGGTGCCGGGGTATAGCGGAAGTCCAGGTCGCCCTTACGCGCGGCAAACTCGCACAGAGTCCGGACGGCAACTGTCACCGTCATTCCATCGCCTCGCTCGCCTGCCATCGCACGTAACAGACACTGGCGGGGATGCCTTCAACCGCAAAGAACTCGAGCCAACGAATCTGGTGGTCCTGCAAACGGTCACCCGGCCCCTTCACTTCGATCATTTCATAACGCTTGTCAGGCTCAGCCGCATTGGGGAGAAACCGGATCAGATCAGGAAAGCCGCTACGATGCTCCCGGATATTCAACAGCAGGCGACGGAACAGGCGTTCCAGATCCGCCGGTGGCAGACAGTCCAGCGCCAGGCTCAGCAGTTCCTCGGTGATGACCGGCCAGATGACGAACGGATTGGTGGTGCCCTGTTTGGCCCGGTAATTCGCCAGTATCCGCTCCCGATAACTGCCATCCGCCAGCCGCGCAAAGCATTGCTCGAACGATCCCTTCCGACGGCTGACGAAATCTTCCCGGGTCAGGTCCGCCGGGCCCACATGGAAGGGATGGAAAAAGGCCCCCGGCACCGGCGCAAAAATGGTTTGCCAGCACAGAAGGCCGAACAGGCCGTTGATCAGGGTGTTCTCCACATAAAGCACGGGCGCCTCGTCCCGATACAGGTGGTCCCGAACGGCGTATTCGACCGACCCGACCTCTGGCTTCGGCAGGGTGAAGGTGATCTCCCGGATGAGCGGCTGCTCTGGGGGCGGTGGCGGTATCTCGCCAAGCCGGCTCGCAAGCCGCTTGAGAATCCGCGCCAGGCCCTGGGCTTCAGCATCGCTCAGTTCCTGGTTCTGCCACTCGGAGGCAATGGCCCAGGCTTCCTGGTGACGCTTCATCCGCTCCAGCAACCGGAGCTGTTTCAGCCGCGCTTCCCGATGGCCGCTGCTGGCGAAAGCCTCCAACGCCAGCTTCCGTTCCCCCTGGCGCTCTGCCTGCCGGCCCAATTCCAGCAACAGCCGGTCCCGGCGGCTGGTCAGCCAGGCGTTATCCGAGGGTGCCGGAACCGCCTGCCAAACCTCGTGGGCGGGTACGCCCTGGTCCAGCCATTCCCGGCACTGGTGCATGGCAAGATACAGGTCGACCTCTGAACGATACTGGAACGCCCGGGAATCAGGCGTGAAGGTCACCGGCTCATACTGCTGATGGCCCAGTTCCACCAGCACAAAATCGGACCAACTCTGGCGGAGGTTGCCGAAAAACATCAGGCGCACCCGGTCAAACAACGCCATGGTTTTGAGCCTGATAACCGGTCTGGCGTGCTGGCCGAGCCAGTCGGCAACGATCAGAGGGTCGGGAAATCGCAGAAGCAGAGCGTCGCGCATCCGGCCTTTGGGCAGGTTGGCGGGCTCTCCGGCCGCCTTTAAAAGCGGCTCCATGGCCGGACGCAGTTCTCCAAGCGTGAACAACCGAAACAGCTCATCCAGGCTGAGCAGAGGATCGGTGTCCAACCAGCCTGCCTCCATGATTTCGTCGAGGGCACGGGCCTCTGGTACGCCGAGCTCCGGATACTTGAGCTTGTCCGACCGGAAGAGATCGCCCGTGCGCATCACCATTCGGGTCAGCAAGGCCCGGGCCGGCATTGAAAGGGTATGAAAACTGGCCAGTCGATCCAGCTCTTCTGCTGTCAGCAAGTCACCGTGATGGCTCTGAACCCAGCCAAGGACGGTTTCCATGTTCTCGAGGTAATAGAGCGGATTATCGAGATCCGCAGTGGCCAGTTGTGTGCTCTGTCGCTTCGCCGGTGACATGGCCAGGTTGATCTTCCTTCAGGATGGTTCGGGAAAGTGACGCTACCACGTTGAGCCGTCGGCATGACATTAACGTAGGTAAGACACTGATTACAGGAGAACACCATGACCGCACCCATCCTGATTACCGGCGCCGGCCAACGCATCGGCCTGGCCTTTGCCAGAGCCTGCCTTGACCGCGGCCAGCCCATCATCGTCACCTACCGCTCCTATCGACCGGCCATCGACGCGCTGCAGAAGGCGGGAGCAGTGTGTCTCCATGCGGATTTTGCCACGAATGCGGGCATTGATGACTTCATCCAGGCCCTGAAATCCCGGACGGACACGCTACGTGCCATTATCCACAATGCCTCGGACTGGATACCAGAGAGCGAAGACTCCGACCCGGCAGACGTGATGAACGCCATGATGCAGATTCACGTGATGACACCTTACCGGATAAACCTCGCGTGCCGGTCGATGCTGGAGCAGGAGGGTTCGACAACCGACATTATCCACATGACCGACTACGTGGTGGAGAAGGGCAGCGCGAAGCATATCGCCTATGCCGCCAGCAAGGCAGCCCTGACTAACCTGACCCTGTCGTTCGCCCGTCTACTGGCGCCCAGGGTCAAGGTGAACGCCGTGGCGCCGTCCCTGATCATGTTCAACCAGGGCGATAGCCAGGCGTATCGGGAGAAAACCCTGAAGAAGTCGCTTATGGGAATAGAACCGGGGGCTGAGGTCGCTGTCGCCACGCTTCAGTTTCTGCTGGACAACCCCTATATCACGGGCCGCACCCTGCCCCTGGATGGTGGGCGCCATCTGGTTTGATCCCGTTAAATGCCCAGCTCGGCCGGCTGGAGTCTCACGCCGGCCACCTTCCAGACCCCTTCAGTGAGCACCATCCGGTAATAGGCGTCCCATCGCTTGCCCTCCGGCCCCTGCAACCGCACCACCTGGATTTCAAAGGCGCCGTGGGGCACGCGCTGGGTAAACTCGATGGCCGTGGCGTGGTGCACCGCCGGGTAGGCTTCACGAACCATATCGACAAACACCTGTGACGACCCGAATCGACGCTTGATACCCTCGGAGGCGTGGGCCCAGGCCTGCTCCTCGTCGTTGTTCGCAAACGCTTCGATCTGGCGCAGGATGGTGTCGCGGATTTCTGCGTCTTTGTCACTGGCCACAGACTGTGGGGACCCGAGAACCGCGAAGCCAATGAAAGCCAGAAGCACGGGAATCAGCCACTTTCCGGAAACGATGTGTTGGTGACCCATGATGGCACCTCTCTATTGTTCATCTTTTAAACAATACGGTCGGATCAGGGCTCCGGATTCGCGTTCCGCCAGCCAGCTTACTCTCACCGACGCGCCTTCTCCGGCCAGATGATCTTCATCAGGGCCCGACGCTTTGGATCCGGGAAGGCAATGGCGTTGTCAGACCTCGCGATTGAAAGGACCTCGCCGAGCATACGAAACAGTTCGATATTATCGTGAACACAGCGGGGAATGGCCTCATCCCTCAGAAAATCCAGGTAGCGCTCCAGATTCTCCTCATCAGGCCGCCAGTGATCGCCAAAGGCGTTCCGGAACAGGGCCCGGGTAGCAATGGCTCGCCATTCGTCGCGATACCCGGTATCGAGCCTTTCCGGATACACGTACAGATCTTTGATTTCCTGATCAATTTTCACTTCCACGCGGTCCGGGGGGAACAGCATCCGCATGGCCAGCAGGTCGTAGCTGTCATTCAACTGCTCGTCCACGGCGGCTTTCACCAAATCAATCCTGCTCATAGTTGCTCGCTTTATGACCTGTAACGGAAAGCGGTTCGTACCCTTCCTTACGACAACAAACCTGCGGGAGACTTCCCATGCACATGGACACTGGCGAACTGAAAAAACACAAGCACGACACGATTTCTCTGTTGGAGATTGTCTCGATGGAAGGACGCTATTATATGGTGCGGTTCTATCTGGAGGGTCAGGGCTACGTTCTGACGGACCCCTACGACAAGCCAGTCATGTTCACCGGCGCCTGTGCCGTGCGAGAACATTTCCACGAATACGAGGTCGAGCGCACCGAGGTGATTCCGCCGACTGGAACCGATGAAATGATTGGTATGCCTGACAGCGGCTCCGAAACCATGCGGGTCCCTCTCTAGGGCCCGCTTGACGTTCCCCTAGCTTCCAGCGAATGAGAGCGAATCCACCAGATCGGCGCCGTTGAAAACGGCCCCGTGAAAATCGCTCTCCGGTATCTGATTGAGCGTAAACACGATGGCACTGGCGGCCTGTTCGGCACTCAGGCAATCCCCCGACGTCAGACGATTGGCCAGCCACTCCGCGTGGGGCAGATCTAACTTGCCCGCCTTGTCGATATGGCTTCGAATACCCGGCGTATCCACCAGCCCCGGCTGAAAGAGGCTGACAACCGGCCCGTCCGACATGGTGTCGAACTCAACGGACATCTGACGCACCAGCCGACGCAGCGCCATCTTGCTGATCCCGTAGCTGCCCGTTCCGGGTTGCGCATGCTTGTCCATACCCGCACCAATCATCACGATTCGCGACGAGGGTTCACCCCCTTTGAGTATCGGTAACAACGATTGGGTGAGCAGCATGGGCGCGGACACGTTCACGGCCAGGGCTTCCTGGAAATCGATGAGCCCAAGGCTGGCAAAATCCGCAGCCGGCTCACCCACGCCAGCGCAATACACGAACGCTGAGAGATGATCGACGGCATCACTTAGCTGTTGAGCCAGATTGCGGGTGCTTTCGGGATCCGCAAGGTCCACTTCCAGCGTCATCACTTCACGGTCGGGCGCCTCCACGCGGAGCTTTGTCGCGACCTCCTCCAGCTTCGACACGGTGCGACCTGCAAGGATCAGGTCGTGGCCTTGAGCAGCAAGTTCCAGGGCCAGGGCCCGCCCAATGCCCGACCCCGCGCCAGTGATCAGTGTCCACATAGTGCTTCTCCCTTTTGCCGATAATTCACGACACCGTTTGTCGCGACGGGCCGTTATGATTTTTGGAGATCAGACGTTTCAGACAGTCCGCATCTGTGGTCACATACGGTAACCTGTAGCAACAGGATTGAACTGCACACCAGACAAGGAAATTCATGGCCGCACTCTCCACCGAGCCCACCGAGCAACGCGCCAGGATCGAACCCGGGTTTCACGCAATCCACGCCAACCATCTGGAAGACTTGCGCCGGGCCGTTGTCTACATCTGTCGGCACAACCCCATGCCGCCACTGGAGAGCGAGACCTTCCTGGTGCAGAGCAACGGTATTGCCCAGTGGCTAAAGCTGGCGCTGGCGGAGAAGCGCACCGAAGATGGCCTTGAGGGCGGCCTTGGGATTGCCGCCGGTATGGATTTCCTGTTCCCGGCCCGGTTTATCTGGCAAGCCTACCGGGCCGTGCTTCCGGACGGTGAGGTACCGGAACAGTCGCCCTTCGACAAACGGCGGCTGGTGTGGCGGCTGTACCGGTTATTGCCACGTCTGGTGGGGCAGGACGAGGCCTTTACACCGCTCGCCCGGTTTCTGGAAGGTAACGATCCGGACCTGCGCAATTTCCAGCTGGCCGAAAAGGTGGCCGATCTGTTTGATCAGTACCAGGTGTTCCGGGCCGACTGGCTGGCTGCCTGGGAGCAGGGCAAGGACGTGATTATCACGGCCCGGGCCGAGGAAAAGTCGTTGGATGCGGAAACCCGCTGGCAGCCCCTGCTCTGGCGCCGGCTGGTTGAGGATGTGGGCGCAGACGCTCATACCAGCCGCTCCCAGATCCATACCCGGTTCATGGAACAGGGCCAGCGACTTCAGGCGCCGGCCAACCCGTCCCGGCTGCCAACCCGGATCGTGGTGTTTGGCGTCTCGTCGCTGCCACGGCAAGCTCTGGAAGCCCTGTACGTCCTGAGCCGGTTCAGTCAGGTGGTGCTGTGTGTTCACAACCCCTGCCAGTTCTACTGGGCCGACATCATCAGCGACCGGGAACTACTCACCGCCGAACGCAAACGGGGCAGGACCCATCCGACACTTTCCGCCATTGAGGATCCGGACCAGCTGCACCAGCACGCCAATCCACTGCTGGCCGCCTGGGGCAAGCAGGGCCGGGACTACATCCGGCTGCTGGACGAGTTCGACAACCCGGACCAGTACCGGGGCAGCTTCCAGACCCCCGACCAGAAAATTGATATTTTCTCGGACCATGGCAACGAGGACGCACCGCGCCTGCTGCATCAGCTGCAGAACGATATCCACAACCTGACGCCCCTCCAGGAAATCCGCCAGCAACAACGACAACTGGATATTCAGCGGGATCATTCCCTGGCGTTCCACGAGGCCCACAGCCCCCAGCGGGAAGTGGAAATTCTGCACGATCAGCTTCTCGCCGCCTTCAACGTCGATCCCACGCTGCGGCCCCGGGACGTCATCGTGATGGTGCCCGATATCAACGTGTACGCGCCCCACATCCAGGCCGTATTCGGCCGCTACCAGCCGGGCCGGAAGCGCCACATTCCCTTCACCATTTCCGACCAGGGCCAGCGCCACCACGAGCCGGTGCTGATTGCCCTGGAAACCCTGATGTCACTGCCCCGCAGCCGTTTTGCGGTGAGTGAGATCATCAGCCTGCTGGAAGTACCCGGCATACGGGACCGTTTCGGGATCAATGAAGACGAGATCCCCCTGGCTCGTCGCTGGGTCGAGGGCGCCAATATCCGCTGGGGTCTGCACGGCCAGCACCGGGAAAGCCTGGACCTGCCCGCCGAGCTGGAGCGCAACACCTGGCAATCCGGGCTGCGTTCGATGCTGCTGGGCTATGGCATGGGCGACGATGAGCCCTGGGCCGGTGTGGAACCCTTCGGGGAAATCGGGGGCCTGCAGGCCAGCCTTGCCGGCCGCCTGAACGACTTTGTGCATCAGCTGGAAACCCTCTGGCAGGCGCTGCAGACCCATCGCACACCGGACGAATGGGAGGGCCTGTTCTCAGAGATGCTCGGGCAGTTCTTCCATAAGGTCGAAGGCAGCGACCTGTTGCTGCTGAACCGTTTCCGCCGCCAGTTGGCGCAGTGGCTGGAAGACGCCCTGGCAGCGGGCCTTGAGGAACAGACCCTGCCCCTGAACATCGTCAAGGATGTGCTGCTGGAGGGGCTGGATGAAGGCGGCCTGAACCAGCGTTTCCTGGCCGGCAAGGTCAATTTCGCCACCCTGATGCCCATGCGGGCCATACCCTTCCGGAAAGTGTGCCTGCTGGGCATGAACGACGGCGACTATCCCCGCTCCCGGCCGCCGGTGGATTTCGATCTTATGGCCCAGGATTACCGCCCGGGGGACCGCTCCCGCCGGGAAGACGATCGCTACCTGTTCCTGGAAGCCCTGTTATCCGCCCGGGAGCAGCTTTACATCAGCTGGGTAGGCCGCAGCATCAAAGATGATTCGGAACGGCCGCCGTCGGTTCTGGTGGGGCAGCTTCAGGATCATCTGGACAGTCTCTGGTCCGTGGCAGGGCAACCCGAAACCAAGGTCATCGAGGCACTCACTACCCAACACCCTTTGCAGCCGTTCAGCCGGAGCTATTTCCCGAAAGCCAACCGGCTGGAGGAGGGTGGAGAGGGGGAAAACAGTTCGCCCCGACCCCTGGCCGAGGTGTTGGAAGCACGCCGGTTATTCACCTACGAGCGGGAATGGCGCAGTGCCCATGGTGGTGAGGCTGCCGCGCAGACACAGTCGGCACTACCTTACCAGGCGCCCGAAGAGCCCATCAGCCTGAACGATCTGGCGGCTTTCCTGAAAAAGCCCATCGACACCTTTTACCAGCGCCGGCTGCAGGTGCGCTTCGAGGATGTTGAAGACGACGACACCGACAACGAGAATTTCGAGCTGGACGGCCTGGACCGCTGGCGCCTGGACAACGAGCTGATCCAGAACGGGCTGCTGAAAGCCAGCAGCGAAGAGGAACTGCACGACCGGTTGCAGGCAACCCTGGACCGCATGGCGCGACGCGGCGACCTGGGTATGGGCGTGACCGAACACCGCCTGCGTTCCGAGCTGGCGGGGCGCTTGCCCGATCTGTTCGAGCGTTACCAGAACGCACTGGCTGACTGGCCGGAAGCGGTTGCTGAACCGCTGCCCTTTGATTACTGGTTTGAAAGCGCCCTGGGTTCGGTGGAAGTCGCTGATCTGATCGACAACCTGCGCTGCAATGCCCAGGGCGAGCTGTGCCGGCTGGTGGTGGCCAGCTCCAGCCTGCTGACCGGCTCCGGTTCAAGCAAGAAAGTACGCTATGCCAATCTGATACGGGACTGGCTGATCCATCTGAGCGGCCAGCTCGGCGGACAACCCTTTGAAACCCTGGTTCTGGGCAAAGAGGAGGGGCGAAAATTCCGCTTTGCCCCATTGCAGCCGGAACAGGCCAGACCGCTGTTCGAAGCGGT
The DNA here is from genome assembly GCF_001266795.1 of Marinobacter sp. CP1. Lineage (NCBI taxonomy): Bacteria > Pseudomonadati > Pseudomonadota > Gammaproteobacteria > Pseudomonadales > Marinobacteraceae > Marinobacter > Marinobacter sp. CP1. The sequence goes on along the minus strand of NZ_CP011929.1, from coordinate 1,978,804 downwards.
ACTCACCCGGTGGATGGAGGCCACCACCCGGGCGTTGCCGCTTCACTGCGAGGCCGGCTTTGCCTGGATCACCAGTTTCTACGGCAGTAAAAAGTATGTCGGTGACCATGAACGAGCCATATCAGAGGCGCAGCAGGCCTATACCATTGCTCTGGAGCGGGATACCGGTTACCTGAGAGGAGCCTTTGAAACACCGGAGCTGCTGATGGCCAGCGGTGAATTCGAAGCCCTGCTGCATCAGCTCTACGTGCCGGTTTGGGAAGCCGAGCAGGACAAATCGGCTGCAGATCAGATCGGAGGCCTGGAATGACCGAGCAGATGACCAACCGGAATCCGAACCTGGATCCCCTGGCACTGGCCCTCAACGGCAGTGCTCTGATTGAGGCCAGTGCCGGCACCGGCAAAACGTTCACCATCGCGATTCTGTATGTACGCCTGGTGCTTGGCCACGGCCAGCCGTCAGACAGCCCGCTGCAAAACCTGCTACCTCCCAACCTGCTGGTGGTTACCTTTACCGAGGCCGCCACCAAGGAACTTCGCGACCGCATCCGCACTCGGCTCACCCAGGCAGCGGAGGTGTTTTCGGAGGCTGCCGACGAGCCCAACCCGCCCGCGGAAACGGCGCTGATCTATCAGCTACGGGATGAAAGCTACCCGGATCCGGCCAGCTGGCCGGAATGCCGCAAGAAGCTGCTGTTGGCCGCCGAATGGATGGACGAGGCGGCGGTATCCACCATCCACAGTTTCTGCAATCGCATGCTCAGCGAGCACGCCTTCGACAGCGGCAGCCTGTTCAAACTCACCCTGGAAACCGACCAGAGTGAGCTGCTGGACGAGGTCGCCCGGGATTACTGGCGCACCTTTGTTTATCCGCTGCCCCCGACGCTGATGGAGGAGGCCCTGAGCCACTGGAGAACGCCGGGGGATCTGCGCCAGGGTATTCGCAACCTGATTGATGATCCGCAAAGCCTGGGCACACCACCGGACAGCGTTTATCAGGCCATCGATCAGGTGGTCCACCGGCGTCTGGAACAGTCACAGGCCCTGAAGGGTCACCCGTGGAGTCAGTGGCATGGGAAGGTCATCGACCTGCTGAACGAGCTGAACAAGAGCAAGCGGCTTCACGGCGCCAGCAAGAATGCCATGATAAAGGTCTGGGAATTTCTGATTGCCTGGGCGGAATCCGACGACCTGTTACCCGAAAAAATCGACACGGCTGCGGGTTTTAAAAATCAGACACCCGAGGGTCTTAACAACATTCTTAAAGGCGATGAAGCCACCCCCCATCACCCAGCCTTTGACGCCATCGAAGCGTTGCTGGATTTCAGCCAGAACCAGCCCAGCGCGAAATCCGATATCCTGCGCCACGCCAGCCACTGGATTGCCGAGCGGCTGGAGTCGGAAAAACAGAAACGCTCGGAGATGGGCTTTGACGATCTGCTCACCCGGCTGGACGATGCCCTGCACGGCGCCCGGGGCGACCAGTTGGCGGCCACCATCCGCCGCCAGTTTCCGGTGGCCCTGATCGACGAATTCCAGGACACCGACCCGGTGCAGTACCGCATCTTCGACCGCATCTACGATGTCGCGGACGGCGATCAAGATACCTGTCTGCTGATGATCGGCGATCCCAAGCAGGCCATTTACGGTTTCCGGGGTGCCGATATCTACACCTACCTGCAGGCCCGGCAGGGCGTGAAAGAGCGCACCTACACACTGGGTAAAAACTTCCGCTCCGCCAAAACCATGGTGGCGGCGGTTAACCGGGTATTTGAACACAGCGACCAGAACAGCCGTGACGGCGCCTTCCTGTTCGGCAAGGGCGATACCTCACCGCTGCCGTTCCAGGGTGTGGACGCCCATGGCACCAAACGAAGCTGGTCGATCAACGGGGAAGTGCAGCCCAGCCTGGTGTTCTGGACCCACGAATCCGGGGAAGAAGACAGGGACGGCAATCCGAAAGGTATGGCCAAGGGCACTGCCACCGCCGATGTGGCGGAAACCTGCGCCAGTGAGATCGCCCAATTGCTGACCCTGGGCCAGGCCGGGCAGGCCGGTTTTGCGCGGCCCGATCATCCCGAGGATCTGGAGCCGGTTGCCCCCAAAGACATCGCGATACTGGTCAACAACCGCAACGAGGCCAGCGCAGTTCGGGAGGCTCTGGGCCAGCGACGTATCAAGAGTGTGTACCTGTCAGACCGTGATTCGGTGCTGACCTCACGGGAATCACAGGAAATGCTCTGCTGGCTTCGGGCATTTGCCGAGCCCCGGCAGCTGGCCTATATCCGCGCGGCCCTCGCTACACCCACCCTCGGTCAGTCCTGGCATGCCATGAATCAGCTGCTCACCGATGAGCTCGTGCTGGAACGGGAAATCGAGCGTTTTATTGGTTACCAGCAGCAATGGCAGAAGCAGGGTGTACTGCCCATGCTGCGAACCTTCCTGATGGATTTCGAGGTGCCAGGCCGGTTACTGCAACGCCCTGACGGCGAACGGCGGTTGACCGACATTCTGCACATTGCCGAGTTGCTGCAGCAGGACAGTCTGCAACTGGACGGCGAACATGCCCTGGTGCACCACTACACCCAGATTCTGCGTGCAGCCGACGAGGAAGATGAACACCGTACCCTGCGGCTGGAGAGTGATGCCGGCCTGGTGAAGGTCATCACCGTGCACAAGTCCAAGGGCCTGGAGTACCCGCTGGTATTTCTGCCCTTTGGCACAGCTTTTCGCGCCCAGAGTGAAAAGCAGGCCTTCGTGCGCTATCACAATGACCAGGGCAGGCTGGTCACGGTATTCGACCCGTCGCCGGACGACGTGGCCAGGGCTGACCGTGAGCGCCTCGGCGAGGATATCCGCAAGTTCTACGTAGCCCTGACCCGGGCCCGCTTCGCCACCTGGGTCGGCACGGCGGCCCTGGACAACTGGCAGCAAAGCGGACTGGGCTACCTGATTGCCGGCGAAGGGCAAAGCCGTATCAGCGATTGCCTGGGGAAACTGGCAGAGGGCAGAGCAGAGATCCGGATAACCCCGTTACCGGATCCGGACGATACGCACTACCACGAACCGGCGCCCGAAGCGCTTGGCCCGGCCATGGTCTCTTCCCGTGAGGCCAGAGAGGACTGGTGGATTGCCAGCTACTCCTCCATCGAATACACCGGCATGACCGGCACCGGGATCGCGTTTACCGGTGAGGTGGAAGATGCCCAGACCCAGAACCTGCTGGAAGAAAGTACCTTGGACGAAGAGGAAAACCCGGCTCAAATGGCCAACCAGTGCAACCAGCATAACTTCCCGAAAGGCGCCGGACCCGGCACCTTCCTGCACGAATTGCTGGAATGGTGCACGCAACAGGGGTTCCAGCGGGTTGTGGATAACCCGCCGCTGCTTCATGAACAACTGACTCGGCGCTGCGGGACCCGTGGCTGGAACGAGTGGGTGGAGTCGCTGGAGCGCTGGTTGCTGGCATTGATCAGCAAACCATTGAGCCTCGACCGGGCCGGTGCAGAAACCGTCTGCCTGGCGGACCTGACCACCCTGCGCCCGGAACTGGAGTTCTGGTTTGAAAGCCGCAACGTCAGTATCCGGAAACTCGACGAGCTGGTAACCGCGCACACCCTGAATCACGCGGACCGTCCCCGAGTCGAGGAGACCCGATTCAACGGGATGCTCAAGGGGTTTATCGATCTGGTGTTCGAACACAACGGGCGCTATTACGTGCTGGACTACAAATCCAATACCCTGGGCGAAGACGACAGCGCCTATACCGATCAGGCAATGGGCAACGCCATCCTGGATAAACGCTACGATCTGCAATACGTGCTCTACCTGCTGGCCCTGCACCGGCTGCTTAAAGCCCGTTTGCCGGATTACGACTACGACCGACACATTGGCGGCGCGGTGTATCTGTTCCTGCGAGGCATTGATTCCAGCACAGGTGGCGCCTTCACCGATAAACCGTCCAGAGTCCTGATTGAACAACTGGATGCCCTGTTCGATGGCGAGTCCGTTGGGGAGGTGGCCGCATGAGCCGTTCCCGTTCCCACACCAGAAAGTCCGACCATCAGATTGACCTGTTCGCCGAGAACACCGGTCCGGAAACGTCGACCGTAACGGCAACCGGTGATACCACCCTCGATATCAACGATCTGCTCTCGAGCCCGGATAAAACCGAGGTTCTGCTGGTGCACTGGCAGCAGGCGGAGTGGATCCGCCCGCTGGATGTGGGGTTCGCCCGGCTGATCCGGGAGCTGTCGGAAGAGCAGGGCGAACGCCCGCACCCGCTGGTTCTGCTGCTGGCGGCACTGGTGTCGCATCAGGTGGGTCGTGGCCATGTCTGCGTCGATCTGGGCAATCTCCTGACCGATCCCGGGAATACCCTGTCACTGCCGCCTGAGGAGTCGGTCCAGGAGCCGCTCACCGATTCAGGCACCAACGAACGGGACCGGCCCAAGCCCGCCGAAGTGCTTGCACTTGTAACGCTGCCGGAATGTTTGAGCATACTGGAAAGCGCCTGCGCCGTAAGTGATGGCTCACATACAACACCACTGGTGCTGAACGAGACCCGGCTCTACCTGCGGAGATTCTGGCGCTACGAGCAACGTATCGCTGACGGCATCCGGCACCGGCTGGCTCTGCCGTCGCCCCTGACAGACCCGGAATCCCTGCCCGCCCGCACCCTGTCTCTTGCGCTGGACACCCTGTTTCAGTCGTCAGAACCGGTGGATTACCAGAAACTGGCCTGTGCCCTGGCGGCTCGAAACCATTTTGCCGTTATCACCGGTGGGCCCGGCACCGGTAAGACCACCACCGTGGTCAACCTGCTGGCGGCCTTGCAGGCGGTCGCCGGGGAATCCCCAGAGCGGGCGGGTCGGAAATACCGGATTCGCCTGGCCGCCCCCACCGGCAAGGCCGCTGCCCGGCTGAACGAATCGATCGGTGGGGCGGTCAGCCGCTTGCCGCTTGCCGAGCTGCCGGGCAACGTGGACCTGAATGATATTCCTACCAGGGTCACGACCCTGCATCGCTTGCTGGGCAGCCGGCCGGATACCCGCAAATTCCGCCATAACCGGGACAATCCTTTGCCGGTGGATATCCTGGTCATCGACGAGGCCTCGATGGTGGACGTGGATCTGATGGCATCGGTGTTCGATGCCCTGCCCGCCAACGCCCAGCTGATCCTGCTGGGCGACAAGGACCAACTGGCCTCCGTGGATGCCGGTGCGGTTCTGGGAGAGCTGTGCCAGCGGGCGCTGCAGGCCCACTACACACCGGAGACGGCCCAGTGGCTGGCCGTCATGGCCGGAGGCGAGATACCGGAGTCACTGGTGGACGAAACCGGCCAACCCATGGATCAGGCCGTGGCCATGCTGCGCAAGAGCTACCGGTTCCGGGAGGACAGCGGTATCCGCGCCTTTGCCGAAGCAGTGAATACTAATGCGCTTGATAACGGCGTGTTGCGCCAGATCCGGGAAGCAGAATTCGACGATGTCATTTTGCTTAACAGCCGGTCGAAAAGTGGGGACACAGAAGACACCCTGGACCTGGTGTGTCGACATGCCATCACCGGCTCACCCGAGGCATTCCGAAATGCCGGGCAGGGCCGGCAAGTGAATGGCCAGAGCCTGCCACCACCAGTTGGTTACCGCCATTACCTCGAACGCTTGCAGAATCATGGCCTGAACGAAAACAGCCCCCGCGAAGACTGGGATGCGATGGCGGTGCAGCTCCTTGAAGCCTTCAGTGACTTTCAGGTGCTCTGTGCCCTGCGCAAGGGCCCCTGGGGCGTGGAAGGCCTGAACGACCGGATCGCAAGGCAGTTACTGGGTGAAAAACTGATCCCGCGGGCCGAGGGCTGGTATGAGGGCCGGCCTGTGCTGATTACCGGCAACGACTACAACCTGGGCCTGATGAACGGCGACATTGGCATTGCCGTCAACGTGCCCTGGGATCGGACCGACACCGGTGAGCCCCGCTATACCCTGCGGGTGGCGTTTCCGGATAGCGACACCGCTGGCGGTATCCGCTGGATCTCGCCCAGTCGTCTGCAGCAGCTGGAAACCGTGTACGCCATGACGGTGCACAAGTCCCAGGGTTCGGAGTTCAACCACACCTGCCTGGTGCTGCCAGACCGCCTGAGCCCGGTCCTGACAAAAGAGCTGGTCTATACGGGCATTACCCGGGCCCGGAACTGGTTCAGCCTGATTGCCGGGGATACTCTGGTGCTCAGGGAGGCCGTCTCGCAACAGGTCACCCGGGCCTCAGGATTGGCGCTCGCGCTTGCGGAATCTACTGACTAATGGGTATCGCCTCCGGCGACAGGTTCTTATATGATCGCCGGAAATTCTCTGACAAGCAGTATATGGAATGCCCTCTCATTCTTTTTATCTTCAGCAAGACGAAGCCTCCCGTCTAAAAACCATCCTTGATGGCACCGCCGCCGGCACTTGGGAATGGAACGTTCAGACCGGGGAAACCATTTTTAACGAGCGCTGGGCCGAAATCATTGGCTACTCATTGGAAGAACTCCAACCGATTTCCATTGAAACCTGGATGAAGCACGCCCACCCGGACGATCTGGCTCTGTCCGAGCAGAAGTTAAATACTCATTTCCGTGGCGACTCAGAGTATTACGAGTGTGAAGCGCGCATGCGTCATCGCGACGGCCACTGGGTCTGGGTCAGAGATTATGGTCGCCTCGTCAGTCGGACACTTGAAGGCGAGCCCGAGTGGATTTCCGGAACGCACATAGAGATCTCCAGCAGCAAGCAGTACGAACAGAGACTGGAGCAAATCAAGGCTGAGCAACAGCAAACGATCCAGCGTTTTGAAAAAATGGCGTCGCTCTTGCCGGGTGTGGTGTTCCAGTTCGAGATCAGACCGGACGGAACCATGACGTTTCCCTATGCCAGTGCCGGCATTGAACGGGTCTATGGTGTCACCCCTGAACAGGCACGGGAAGATGGTTCGATCGTTTTCAACGCGATCCACCCGGAAGATCTCAAATACGTAGAGCAGACCATCAATCTCTCCCGGAGCAGCGGCGAGAAATGGATCTGCGAGTATCGGGTGGTAAACAACGGTGTCACCAATTGGGTTCTGGGTCGTTCGCAGCCCGAATTCAAACCGGACGGCACAGTAGTCTGGCACGGTGCCATCCTGGACATCACATCTCAAAAAGCACTGGAAGAGCAGCTCCGGAAAAGTTCGACCATCGACGACCTGACAGGCGTAGCCAATCGCAGGCGCTTTACCGAGGTTTTGTCTTGGGAATTTGAGAGGATGAAACGAAACGGAGCCGGCTATGCAGCAGTACTGCTCGATTTTGACTGGTTCAAGAAAGTGAACGACCGTTACGGGCACCACATCGGCGACCTGGTGCTCAAGGAAACGGCTCACCGAATCAAGAGTGAACTACGGTCTGGTGACACTCTCGGACGGATCGGTGGCGAGGAGTTTGCTGTGCTCATGCCCCAAAGCGATGAAGGCAGTGCCAGACAACTGGCTGAACGCCTAAGACAATCCGTCGAAGAGTTGGAATTTGTTGGCTTCAAGGAACTCCGGGGCACCATCACCTGCGGCGTCGCAATCGCTGACCGGGCCGACGAGAAGCCCAGCCAGATTCTTGTGCGAGCCGACCAGGCTATGTATCGGGGTAAAGCGCAAGGCCGGAATCAAGTGGTTGTGTTCCGGTCGTCGGAACAGGACACCGACTAGGTTTCGCCATCCTTGCTGTCGGATTGATGCTGCTGCGACCAGAGCCGGGCATAATGGCCCCTCCGGGCCAACAAATCCAGATGGTGTCCGCTCTCCACGATTTTTCCACCCTCCATCACAAGGATGCTGTCCGCATCCATAACAGTGGACAGCCGGTGCGCAATCACTAGTGTTGTTCGCCTTTGGCTCACTTCCTTGAGCGCCGTAAGGATGGCCTGCTCCGAGAGTGAATCCAGGGATGACGTAGCCTCATCCAGGATCAGCAACGGCGGGTTCTTCAGAATCACCCGGGCAATGGCCACTCGCTGCTTTTCGCCACCAGAGAGCTTCAGGCCACGCTCGCCAACCTTCGTCTCGTAACCCTCCGGCAGGCTGTGGATAAAGTCTTCCAGGTGAGCCATTCGAGCCGCCCGATAGACCTCTTCCTCGGTGGCTTCCGGCCGGCCATAGGCCAGGTTCCGGTACAGGGTATCGTTGAACAGCACGGTATCCTGGGGCACCACACCGATCGCCGACCGCAGGCTGTCCTGGGTCACATTTCGGATATCCTGGCCGTCGATCCGTACGGCGCCCTGATCGACGTCGTAAAAGCGGAACAACAGGCGGGCGAGGGTAGACTTGCCCGCACCACTGGCGCCCACCACCGCCACCTTGTGACCGGCCGGGATGGAAAAATTCACATCCTTCAGAATCGGACGGTCAGGGCGGTAGGCAAAGTGGATGTGTTCAAACTGGACTTCGCCTTTATCCACAACCAGCTCGGTGGCGTCCGGGGCATCTTCAATGGCCGGTTTATCCCCCAGCAGTTTGAACAGGCGCTCGACATTCACCAGGGCCTGCCGGATTTCCCGATAGACGAAACCCAGGGCATTCAGGGGAATGAACAGTTGGAGCAGGTAGGCATTGATCATGGTGAAGTCACCGAGGGTGATCTCTCCGCTGGCCACCTCCCGAACAGCCATGGCCATGATCACGATCATCGCCAGACCAATAATCAGTGCCTGACCGGAGTTAAGCGCGGCAAGGGACAACCGGTTTTTCAGCCGGGCCTGTTCCCAGTCGTCCAGATCAACGTCGTATAACTGCGCCTCATAGCGTTCATTGTTGAAGTATTTGACGGTTTCATAGTTCAGCAGGCTGTCTATGGCCCGCGAGTTCGACTGGTTATCCCGGGCATTGGCTTCGCGCACGAATTTCGTCCGCCACTCGGTGATCTTGATGGAAAAGACCACATACACCACCACGGCCACCAGGATCGCCAGCACATAACCCACGTTGAACACCACGAAAAGAATGCCGGCGACCATCAGGATCTCCAGCAGGGTGGGCACAATGTTGAACAGGGTAAAGCGGAGCAGAAAGCTGATGCCGTTGGTACCCCGCTCGATATCCCGCGCCAGGCCACCGGTCTTTCGATCCAGGTGGAAGGCCAGTTCCCGCTGGTGCAGGTGCTCGAACACTCGCAGGGACACCCGGCGCATGGCCCGTTCAGCTACCCGGGCAAATACCGCATCCCGAAGCTCATTGAACAGGGTGGCGCCAAAGCGCAACGCGCCGTAAGCCACCACAAGGATCACCGGGATCCAAAGCAGCATGTCCGCGCCGCGGTTCTGGTCGAGGTAGTCGACGATGTATTTCAGGGCAATGGGCGTGGCAACAGTCGCCAGCTTGGCCAACACCAGCAAAACCAGGGACAGGACTACCCGGCCGCGGAATTCGGCGAGATAGGGCCAGAGGCCTGAAATGATTTTCCAGTCCGGTTTATGATCTGCCGGGTAATCGTTGTCGGCGTAGGCTCTCAATTCATGTTCCTTCCGCTTCGGAGTAGTCGAGCGCGCGGGTGGAGCAGCTTGCCAGGACACGCTGTAAATACGTCCCTGTACGCTCGGCGAAAGCCATCCCTGGCTTTCGACGGTCCTGGCAAGCTGCTCCACCCGCACGCTCTTGCGTAGCTGTATGATAGGTCTTGTATGGAGTACAAACCGTATTGTTAGCGGAGTCTACAGCACCCCGTATCCAGGAGGCACATCATTAACACTCGTCACCGCAAGGCCCTGAGACTGGTCATCGACTTTATCAGCCCCTATCGCCGGGCCGTCGCAGGTGCCCTGGTGGCGCTGATTTTTACGGCCGGTATTACGCTCGGGTTAGGGCAGGGTTTACGTATTCTTGTCGATCAGGGATTAGCCACCGAGTCGCCGGAGAATCTGGCCAGAGCCATCGGTCTGTTTTTCATCCTGGTATTGGGGCTCGCATTTGGCTCGTTTGCCCGGTTCTATCTCGTGTCCTGGATCGGCGAGCGGGTGGTGGCGGATATTCGCAAGAAGGTGTTTAACCACCTGATTGATCTTCATCCGGGCTTTTTCGAGCAGAACCGGGCCCTGGAAATCCAGTCCCGGTTCACCGCCGATACCACGGTTCTGCAGTCGGTGATTGGCTCCACCGTTTCCATTGCGCTGCGCAATGCCCTGATGCTGGTCGGGGGGTTGCTGCTGCTGTTCATCACCAACGCCAAACTGGCGAGCATTATTCTGCTGGGCTTTCCCCTAGTGATCGCGCCTATTCTGTTCTATGGCCGGCGGGTGCGGGCTCTTTCCCGTTTAAGCCAAGACCGGGTTGCCGATGTTGGCAGTTACGTGGGCGAGAACCTCACGCAGATCAAGACCGTTCAGGCCTTCAACCATCAGCCCCACGACCGCAAATATTTTTCCGAAGTGTCTGAACGGGCGTTCGAGATCGCCCGCCAGCGTATCCGTCAGCGCGCCTGGCTGACCACACTGGCCATTTCCCTGGTGATGGGCGCTGTGGGCATCGTTATCTGGATAGGGGGCCTGGACGTTATTCACGGCCGGATCAGCCCGGGTGAGCTGGCAGCCTTTGTCTTCTACAGTCTTCTGGTGGGTGTTGCTGCCGGCGCCATCAGCGAGGTCATCGGCGAGTTGCAAAGGGCTGCGGGGTCGGCGGCGCGGCTGTTTGAACTGCTGCAGACGGAGCCGGCGTTTGAGCGCAAAGAGTCGACGCTGAAACTGCCTGAACACGTGCAGGGAGCAATCCGGATTGACCGGCTCAGCTTCAGCTATCCGGGGCGGCTGGAACAGCCCGCGCTGACGGATCTTACGCTTGAAGTTAAAGCTGGCGAGACCCTGGCCCTGGTGGGCCCGTCCGGAGCCGGCAAATCCACCCTGTTTGATCTGTTACTGCACTTTTACCAGCCGACAGGGGGCCGAATTCTGATCGACGGTCTCGACACGGCCGAGCTGTCTCTCGATGCCCTGCGCCGGTGTTTTTCACTGGTGCCTCAGAATCCCGCCCTGTTCCATGGCACCGTGGCCGACAATATCCGCTATGCCCGGCCCGATCCCAACCAGGAGGATGTCGAACGGGCTGCGAAAATCGCCCATGCCCATGATTTCATCCAGAGCCTGCCAAAGGGCTACGAGACGCCACTCGGGGATGCTGGCCTGGGCCTGTCCGGTGGCCAGAAGCAGCGTCTTGCCATTGCCCGCGCGCTGCTGGCCGATGCCCCGATCCTGTTACTGGATGAAGCTACCAGTGCCCTGGATGCGGAAAGTGAAAACCTGATCCAACAGGCTATGCCGGCGCTCACCGCCGGGAGAACCACCCTGGTGATTGCCCATCGACTGGCCACTGTCCGGGACGCTGACCGTATTGCGGTATTGGACCAGGGACGCCTGCTGGCAGTAGGAAGTCACGAGGAGTTGATGCGCCATAACGCCCTCTATCAGCGCCTCGCAAAACTGCAGTTTCGGGACGATGCCGCCTGAGGGAGACAATAGTCGGTTTGTTTCCTGTGACCGTACTACTTACACTGGTAGGTGAAACTTTCGAACCTGAACCCAGGGAGAATGGCAAAGTGAGCAATAAAGAATTGCAGGCACTCAAAGAACGCTACGTTGCGGCGGGCGCGGCAAGTCCCAACGAACAGTTTGCCGACCATGCAACGAATGCAGAGCTGTGGGATGCAGACGGCAAGCGCATGATCGATTTCGCCGGCGGCATCGGCGTACTGAACATCGGCCATCGCCACCCGAAGGTGGTGGAAGCGGTCAAGGCACAGCTGGACAAGCTGATGCATACCTGCCAGACGGTTATGCCCTATGAGGGCTACGTGAAACTGGCGGAGAAGCTCAGCGGTGTGGTTCCTGTGCGTGGCCACGCCAAGGTAATGCTGGCCAACTCCGGTGCCGAGGCCCTGGAAAACGCCATGAAGATCGCCCGTGCAGCGACTGGCAAAACCAACGTCATCTGCTTCGACGGTGGTTATCACGGCCGGACCTTCTACACCATGGCCATGAACGGTAAGGCAGCGCCGTACCAGACGGATTTCGGCCCCATGCCCGGCACCGTTTATCGCGCGCCTTATCCGGTTCCGTACCACGGCGTCAGTGAAGATGAAGCACTGCGTGGCCTGAAAATGGCCATGAAAGCCGATTCCCCGGCCCGCAACACCGCAGCGATCGTTATCGAGCCGGTGCTGGGTGAGGGCGGCTTCTACGCGGCTCCGACCAGCTTCCTCAAGGAAATCCGCAAGATCTGCGACGAGAACGATATCCTGATGATCGCAGACGAAGTGCAGAGCGGTTTTGGCCGGACCGGCAAGATGTTTGCCATCGAGCACAGTGGCGTTGAGCCGGATCTGATGACCATGGCCAAGAGTATGGCTGATGGCATGCCGATTTCCGCCATCGTCGGTACCGACAAGTACATGGACGCGTCCGGCCCGAACTCTCTGGGCGGCACCTACACGGGCAGCCCGACCGCCTGTGCGGCAGCCCTGGCCGTATTCGACGTGTTCAAGGAAGAGGACATCCTCGGCAAGTCCCAGGCGCTGGGCGAAAAACTGAAGCAGCGCTTCAGCCAGTGGCAGGAACAGTTTGCCCACGTCGACAATGTGCGCAATCTTGGTCCCATGGCTGCGTTTGAGCTGGTGGAAAGCAAGGAAAGCCGTACGCCGAAGCCGGAACTGGCAGCGGCGGTAACCAAGAAGGCGAAGGAGAAGGGTCTGATTCTCCTGAGCTGTGGTATGTACGGCAACACCTTGCGGTTCCTGATGCCGGTCACCATCGAAGACGAGGTGCTGGAAGAAGGACTGGCGATTGTGGAAGAAAGCCTCAAGGAAGTGGGTGCCTGATCGGCGCTGACGTTCAAGAGGAAACAGAAAAGCCGGGCATAAGCCCGGCTTTTTTATGCCCGTTTGGAAAGCGTCTATTCAGCCAGACCGCCGCTTCTGTGTGCGGTGACGGCGGTTACGTCCACACTTGTATTCATCGTATACTGCCCAGACTACTCCGGCAGTGCCTTCCGGCCTGCTCCAGTTTCACCAATCAGGCTAGAACATGACGTCTCCGAGCTCCGCCAACGTTCCGGACCACAAGCCAAGGCCCTGGGTCGACTTGCTGGTCAGTATTATCATTCCATCCGTTATCCTGATGAAGTTCAGTGGCGAAGAACATCTGGGCAGCGTGAACGCACTGGTCATCGGCCTGGCGTTTCCACTGGGCTGGGGGTTGTTCGAACTGATCAAGTACCGCAAGAAAAACTTCATTGCGGTACTCGGTCTGGTCAGTGTCGGGCTGACAGGCGGCATTGGCCTGCTTGAGCTGGATGCGGGTTGGTTAGCCATCAAGGAAGCCGCGATTCCCGCGATTATAGGTCTGGCGGTACTGGCTTCCACACGAACCAAGTACCCTCTGGTACGCACCCTTCTGTATAACCCAAGTGTTCTGGATGTCGATAAGATCCATAAGACCCTTGAAGAACACAATCGGGTTGAGGAATTCGAGGCCCGCCTGCTCAAGGCGAGTTACTTCTTTGCGGGCACCTTCCTGTTTTCATCCATCATGAACTACGTGATTGCTAAATGGATCGTGGTCAGCCCGTCCGGTACCGAGGCGTTCAATGAGGAGCTTGGTCGGATGACCCTGGTGAGCTATCCCATGATCGCCATTCCTTCCATGATTATGATGATGCTGATCTTTTATTATCTCTGGCGCACTATTCGCCGGCTGACCGGGTACACGCTGGAAGAGGTGATGGCACCGCATCTGGCGGAGAAAGAGAGGGAGCGAAACGAATCGTCGGAATCGAGCACCGGTAAATAAAACCTCCAGGGGTCGGTCGTTGCCGAACAGGATCGAAAACAAAAAAAGCGGCGAAGGTTTGAAGCCTTCGCCGCTTTTTTTGTGCCTTTTGGACGGTTGTGATCAGACGTCCAGGTTGGTCACTTCCAGGGCATTGGTCTGAATGAAGTTACGACGCGGTTCGACATCGTCGCCCATCAGGGTTGTGAAGATCTGGTCTGCCGCAATGGCGTCTTCGATCGTCACTTTCATCATGCGGCGGGTCTCCGGATCCATGGTGGTTTCCCACAACTGCTCTGGATTCATCTCGCCAAGACCCTTATAGCGCTGGATATTCAGACCGCGCTGGGCCTCTTTCATCAACCAGTCCAGGGCACCTTCGAACGACAGCACCGGCTGCTTACGCTCGCCACGTTGGATATAGGCGCCGTCTTCAATGAGGCCATCCAGAGTTTCACCCATGCGGGCGATCGCTGCGTACGAGGATGATTCAAAGAACTCATGGCCGAATACATGCTCGTAGGGAATGCCATGCACGTAGATGGTTACCTTCGGCAGGTACAGCGCCCGCTCGGTATCCTTGGTGACCGAGAAGGTGTATTTGGTACCGGTGCGGGTATCCAGGTCCAGGCCATCGCCGAGACGCGCAACCCAGCGAGCCACGGAAGCTTCTTCCTTCAGATGCTCAGGCTTGAGCGTGACGTTCTGCAGCATCTGCTCCAGCACTTTGGCCGGATAGGCCCGAGACAGTCGCCCAATCATGTTCATGACCGCCTGGTAGTCCTTGACCATGGTTTCCAGAGCGGAATCCTTGATCGCCGGGGCTTCCGGGTTCACATAGAGCTGGGCACCTTCCAGAGCGGTCTGGGTGAGGTAAGCTTCCTTGGCCTTCTCGTCCTTCAGGTACTGCTCCTGCTTGCCACGCTTGACCTTGTAAAGCGGCGGCATGGCGATAAAGACATGGCCACGCTCGATGATTTCGCGCATCTGACGGAACAGGAAGGTCAGCAGCAGTGTCCGGATGTGAGAACCGTCCACGTCCGCGTCGGTCATGATGATAATGGAGTGGTAACGCAGTTTATCGGGATTGAATTCTTCCCGGCCGATACCACAGCCCAGAGCCGTGATCAGGGTGCCCACTTCTGCAGAGGACAGCATCTTGTCAAAGCGGGCTTTTTCCACGTTCAGGATCTTACCTTTCAGCGGAAGGATTGCCTGGGTCTTGCGGTCACGGCCCTGTTTGGCGCTACCACCGGCCGAGTCACCCTCCACAATGTAAAGTTCGGAAAGGGCGGGGTCCTTCTCCTGGCAGTCGGCCAGTTTGCCGGGCAGACCGGCGATATCCAGGGCGCCTTTGCGGCGAGTCATGTCACGCGCCTTTCGAGCGGCTTCACGAGCCCTGGCGGCTTCCAGCATTTTGTTGACGATGAGTTTGGCTTCGTTCGGCTGCTCCTGCAGGTACTCCGCAAAACTCTGGTACAGCTCCTGCTCAACCGCGGTCTTCACCTCGGAGGAGACCAGCTTGTCCTTGGTCTGTGAGGAGAACTTCGGGTCCGGAACCTTGACGCTGATGATGGCAGTCAGGCCTTCCCGGGCATCGTCACCGGAGGTCGCAACTTTCGCCTTCTTCCCCAGACCTTCCTGCTCGATATAGTTATTGAGGGAACGGGTCAGGGCCGCCCGGAAGCCGGCCAGGTGTGTGCCGCCATCGCGCTGGGGGATGTTGTTGGTAAAGCAGTAGATGTTCTCCTGAAAAGCATCGTTCCACTGCATGGAGACTTCCACCGCGATACCGTCTTCGCGCTCGCGATTAAAATGGAAAACGCGGTTGATCGGGGTCTTGCTGGAATTCAGATGCTCGACAAAGGCGCGCAGGCCACCTTCGTACTCGAAGACTTCTTCCTTGCCAGAACGCTCGTCGGTCAGACGAATGCGCACGCCACTGTTCAGGAACGCGAGCTCACGCAGACGCTTGGCGAGAATGTCGTAGTGGAATTCAATGTGGGTAAAGGTTTCCGGCGAGGGAATGAAATGCACCTTGGTACCCGATGCGTCAGTCTCGCCGACGGCTGCCAGAGGTGCATTGGGAACACCGTGGGTGTAGGTCTGCTCGTAAACCTTGTTGTCTCTACGAATGGTCAGGGTGAGGGTAGAGGACAATGCGTTCACCACCGAGACGCCCACGCCGTGAAGACCGCCGGACACCTTGTAGGAGTTATCGTCGAACTTACCGCCGGCGTGCAGCACGGTCATGATAACTTCCGCAGCAGAAACGCCTTCCTCTTCGTGGAGGTCCACCGGAATGCCACGGCCGTTGTCCTTCACGGTTACCGATTCGTCCGGGTGGATAATCACACCAATCTCTGAGCAGTAGCCCGCAAGCGCTTCGTCGATGGAGTTATCCACCAATTCAAAGACCATGTGGTGCAGGCCAGTGCCATCATCGGTATCCCCGATGTACATGCCTGGCCGCTTTCGCACCGCATCCAGCCCTTTCAAGACTTTGATACTGGAGGAATTATAGTTCGATTCACTCATTCGGAAACTCCTGAAGCGTGATAGGCCGGGGCATTCTTTGCTCTTCGCACCGGTCTTATTCTTCCGTCAATTTGCCATGTTCCACGTGGAACAATCTGTAATCCGGTGCATTACCCTCCGGCCAGAGCTGATCCACCATGGGACGCTCAATCGACGTGATAAACACCTGACAACGTAATGCCTGTAACCTGATAGCCAGCATGGCGCGATGGCCCTCATCCAACTCGGCGTTAATATCGTCGAGCAAAAAGGTCACCTGCTTGCCCATGTCACTCAACACCATGCCTTGGGCAATCTTCATCAAAATCACCAGGGTTTTCTGCTGGCCCCGGGAGAACGTTTCGGCAACAGGCCTGCCCTGAAACTTCAACCGGATGTCTGCGCGATTCGGACCATATAATGTGTGCCCGACTTTTCGCTCCTGATCCCGATGGTCTACCAGTAATTCTGCCAGCGGCCGACTGACATCCCAGCCCGGGTAATACTCGAGCTTCAGACCTTCGGTCCAGGGTACCTCTACTTCCCGAACCAGCTTTTCAAAAGCCAACTTGAACCGGCCAAAGGTGCCGGCACGGGCCTCAGTAATGCGCTCACTCAGGGTAGCGTACTGATGATCCCAGACACGCATTAAAGCTTCGTCTAGTCTACCATTTCTCAGCGTTTGATTCCGCTGTGATGTCACTCTCTGGCATTGTTGCCAGAGAGATCCAAAGGAAGGTTCCACGTGGAACACTAACCAGTCCAGAAATTTACGCCGCTTCCCGGGTCCACCTGCCACCACATCAAAAACACCAGGATCGATCACAGATACCGGCAGATGCTTGGCGAGGGCAGAAAGACTCCTGACCGCCTCACCATCCACCCGTAACATCGTTTCCTTCTGACCCACATCCCGGGATATTCCCAGGCGATGCACCAGATCGGTCTCGCTGCTATGCCTGCGTGGGTCCAACCCATGATCGAGACCACCAAACACCGTCAGCCGTTGTTCGCCATGACTCACCACTGCCTGGTGTCTGTTCACCCGAAACGAACGGCCCAATCCCAGATAACCGATGGCTTCCAGCACGCTTGTTTTACCGCTTCCATTTTCTCCATAAAGCAGATTAAACGAGGATGAAAAGCTGACCGGCGCCGACGACAGGTTGCGGAAGTTCTCAGTCTGGAATTTTACAAGCGCCATAGAAAAGCAGACTCGAAGGGGACGAGGGCAGGAAACAACACAAAACCCTTTAACGAAAAAGGCAGCGTTACCTTCCCGTCGGTAACGCTGCCCTAGTGTACAAAAGCCAATCGCTCAAGGCGACAGCCTCAGTGGAGCATGTTCAACCGTTCGTCCATGAACACATCCATTTCTGGTGCAAGGATGTGAACATAGCGATCGAAATACAGGAACTGTTTCAGTAGCAAAGCGAATTCCCTTGGAAAATGCAGGCCATGGCTTTCGCCGATCTTAACCATATCCATCAGGATATGATTAACATCGTCTTCTGCCTGCTCCGCCTCATAGGGAACCTCGTCGGGCACCATTCGGTCCATCTGCTGGTAGAGCCGTCTCAAATCGCTGGCCAGATCATCTGCCCGAACCGTCTGACGGGTAATACCGATTCGGATCATCGCGTCGGCCATTCCCTCGAAATTCCCAACCATAACGGCTGAAATGAAATCGCTCACCGCCTGCCAGGTATCCGGCTTGATACGGCCGACAATTCCGAAGTCGATAAAACCAACCCGACCGTCCTTGAGAACCATCAGGTTGCCGGCATGCACATCCGCGTGGAAAAACTCACATTGCGTCAGACTGGAAAACCAGGTGTTCATGGCCGTGATCAGCGTACGCTCCGGATCACGGGCGTAACCGCGGATACTTTCCAGATCGGTCAGGGACACACCGTGGAACCGCTCCATGGTCAGGATCCGCCGGGTGCTGCAGTGTTCAAACACCCTCGGTACTGCCGCATCTTCATTATGGGTAGCGTGCAGAAACTCCCGGAACACCTTCAGGTTGTTCGCTTCCTTGATGAAATCGCACTCTTCCATCATGGTCCGCTGGATTTCCTCGACGATACCGGACATGGAGGTCCAGGACAGTTTCGGTGCCAGAGTTTCCAGAATACGGGCAGACAGGTACAGGAAGTTCAGATCGGTTAAGAGAATGTTTTCCACACCCGGCTTCTGAACCTTGATCACCACTTCTTCACCGGAGACCAGACGCGCGGCGTGAACCTGGGCAATCGATGCCGACGCCAGGGCCACCGGATCGATTTCCGAATAGACTTCGTCCAGGGGCCGACCAAGCTCTTCCCGGATAATTCTCTTGATCACACCAAAGGGCAGGTTGGGTGTTCTGTCCAGGCAGTGCTGGAACTCCTCGACATACTCCTTAGGGAAAAACGTCGGGGAGCTGGCAATGAACTGTCCCAGTTTGATGTAGGTTGCACCGAGGGATTCAAACGTCTGCCTCAGCAAGCGCGGCGTTGGAGGGCGATCCCCCCGAAGCCAGTTGATCCCGGTGCGCCCGAGTACCGACACAGTCTGGCCAATCCTGAAGGCGCCTTTGATTCCATTCGTTACGGTACTCATCAATCTCATCTCCTCCTACAGCCTCATGGGCATGACAACATAGAGGCAACGGTTATCGTTTTGCGCCTCTATCAACGCACTGCTGTTCGGATTCGACAGGGTTATTTTTACCTGGTCCTCATCCAGCGCGTTCATGACATCCACCAGATAGCCTACATTAAAACCGATTTGCAGGGATTCGCCCTGATAGTCCACCGGCAGCGCGTCTTCGGCCTGTTCCTGATCCGGGTTGTTGGCAAATACCTGGAGTTCATTGGATGCTAGGTTCAAGCGCACGCCGCGGATGTTCTCGTGGGACAGGATGCCCGCCCGTTGCAGGGTATTCTTCAAGGTGGCGCGGTCCGCCAGGACGATCTTGTCGCCCCCGCGCGGAATCACGCGATTGTAGTCGGGGAATTTGCCTTCAATCAGTTTCGAGGTGAAGGTATAAGACCCCACCGTCGCTCGCAGGTGGTTATCGCCAATAACCAGGGTCACCGGTGTTTCCACATCATCGAGCAACCGGGCCAGTTCCAGTACCCCTTTGCGCGGAACAATAACCTGACGCAGCTCCGGGCAATTGGTGGCCAGTTCCAGATGTGCCATGGCCAATCGATGGCCGTCGGTAGCTACCGTCCGCACATGGTCCTTGTCCACCTCCAGCAACAGTCCGTTCAGGTAATAGCGCACGTCCTGCTGAGCCATGGCGAACGCCGTGGCATCGAGCATCCGGCCGAGTTCTTTCTGGGGCAATTCCAGACGGAAGCTCTCGTCTTCGTCTTCCACGTTCGGAAAGTGCTCCGCCGGCAGGGTCGACAGGGTAAAGTGGCTGGCGCCACACCGCAGGTGCAACCGATCGCCTTCAAGCGACAGCTCCATCGGCGCCTCGTCCCCCAGGGCCCGGGAGATATCCGACAGCTTGCGGGCCGGAACGGTAATCCGGCCGGGCTGATCTACATGCACCGGTGTTACCCGCGCCACCAGTTCCACTTCCATATTGGTACCGGTCAGGGTCAGGGTATTGTCCTCGGCCACCAGCAACACGTTGGAGAGCACGGGCATGGTCTGTTTTTTTTCCACCACGCCAGCAATGCTTTGCAGCGGGGTAAGCAGGGATTCACGGCTGATCGTCAGTTTCATGGCACTCAGCTTTCTTTATGTTGGAAGGGTGAATGTTGTTCGCCAACGCCCGGCATCAGGTGGTCAGCAGTCTCATAAAATTCTGATAATCCTCGCGGATGCCCGGATCAGTCTCCTGCAACTCCACGATTTTCTTGCACGCATGCAATACGGTGGTGTGGTCACGCCCGCCAAAAGCATCACCAATCTCCGGCAAGCTGTGATTGGTCAACTCCTTCGACAACGCCATGGCGACCTGCCTTGGCCGGGTCACCGTTCGAGTCCGGCGCTTGGATAGCAGATCGGCCACCTTGATCTTGTAATATTCCGCCACCGTGCGCTGAATGTTGTCGATGCTCACCTGTTTCTCGTGCAGCGCCAACAGGTCTTTCAGGCTCTCCCGAATAAACGGCGGAGTGATTTCAGAGCCGGTGAAGTGAGCATTCGCTATCACCAGACGAAGCGCGCCTTCGAGCTCCCGAACGTTTGAACGAATCTTCTGGGCAATAAAAAAGGCCGCTTCGCTGCTGAGCTTAACATTGGCCTGATCGGCCTTTTTCATCAAAATGGCAACCCGCGTTTCCAGTTCCGGCGGCTCTACCATCACCGTCAGGCCCCAGCCAAACCGCGATTTGAGTCGCTCTTCCATATCCACAATTTCTTTCGGAAACCGATCGCAAGTAACGATTACCTGCTGCCCGCCTTCCAACAGCGCATTAAAGGTATGGAAGAACTCTTCCTGAGAACGCTCCTTGCGGGCGAAGAACTGGATATCATCAATCAACAGCGCGTCCACTGAACGGTAATAGCGCTTGAACTCGTTGATGGCGTTAAGCTGCAATGCCTTCACCATATCGGCAACAAAACGCTCCGAACGGAGATAGGCCACCTTCGCCTTGGGGTTACGACGGACAATTTCGTTGCCGATCGCATGCATCAGGTGTGTTTTACCAAGACCAACCCCGCCGTACAAAAACAGAGGGTTGTAGGCGCCACCCGGATTCTCGGCCACCTGCATGGATGCGGCACGGGCGAGCTGGTTGGATTTGCCTTCCACAAAGGTTTCGAAGGTGAACCCCTCGTTGAGGAAGCTCTGGTGTTTGATGTCACCTTCAACCTGAACCGGACGCCGCTGGGTGTCACTCTTCGGGCGCACGGATGGTGTGGATGCAACGGTGGCGGCCACGCCTTTTTCTTCTTCGGTTACCCGGCTGCCGGCCTCTTCCTGAACCTGACCGTTGACGCGGGCAGGTGCTTCCGACCGTTTGACCGGTTCGCCTTCACGGGGTGCGGAACCCACTTTCATATTGACCCGGGGCGCCTGCCCACCGTTCAGATCCTTGAGCACCTCTTCGATACGTCGCAGGTACTTTTCGTTTACCCAATCCATGACAAAACGGTTTGGGGCGAACAGCATCAGCTGCCCCTCCCGGTGATCGGACTGCAGGGGCCTGAGCCAGGTATTGAACTGTTGTGCGGGAAACTCGTCCCGGAGTACTTCAAGACATTGATGCCACATACTGTTTGGCACGACAGCCTGCTCCCGATAACCCTGAAATGTCTCTGAACGGACAAGGGACTTCCTGTCCTGTGAGATGACCCCGAATTCTAACCCGACCGGCCCTCCAGTGAAAGGGCTAAAGCCAGTTCATGAACAGCCTGTGGAAATTTATTTCTTTGTATTTCAATTTTTTACGAACTTACCTACAACCTTGTGTACAGAAAATTCCTACAATGAAAGTTACCCACAGCCCTGTGTGTACAGCCCGGGTTTAACCCTGTTAGGAACCACGGGATGCAACCGGGGATAACTTTCAACCTCGCTTCGAAAACGACTTACCCACATTTCACCCTGCCATCGTCCACAGATCTCAGGGCGCCTTATCAATACCCTTATAAACCGCCCAACGAACTGTTTTTCTGTTATTTTCTTCGCTTATCCACAGAAACCTGCGGTACTAATAACAGTAATAATTAATCCTTAAAAAAATTCTAAAGAGACTTACTGAATTTATTAGCTGACCTGCCTGATTCCGAATTTCGGGCATGCGCATAACCCCCTAGCAATAAGCATTGAATTCCCACCGGTATTTGCATAGAATGCCGCTCCTGTTTTGGCTGTTCATTTTCCAGCCAGTTACTGAATTTCCAACTTACGAATTGTGAGATCATCACCATGAAAAGAACGTTTCAACCAAGCGTCCTGAAGCGTAAGCGCGTTCACGGTTTCCGTGCCCGTATGGCCACTGCCAACGGCCGCAAGGTTATTTCCCGTCGTCGTGCCAAGGGCCGCGCACGTCTGTCCGCGTAAGCTCTGATTGCCTCATGAAGGCTTTGAGTTTCCCGAAATCACATCGTCTCTTGCGACCTGCTGATTACGGCAAAGTCTTCAACGACGTGCAGCTGAAAGTTCCACACCGGAATTTTCTGATCCTGGCGACACCGAATAATCTCGGTCACGCCAGGATCGGTTTGATCTTCTCGAAGAAAAACCTGAAGCTTGCAGTTCAGAGAAACCGGGTAAAGCGCCAGGTCAGGGAAAGTTTCCGTCACCAGACGGACCTGCCCGGCCTGGATCTCGTGGTTCTGGGACGCCAGGGGCTGGTTTCCCTGGACAACCACTCGGTTCGGGCATCCATGGATGACCTCTGGCGACGTCTCAGGAAAAAGTACGCTCAATCTCAGCCATCCCGGGCAGCACCATCGGAATCTGCCAATCGAGGAACGGGTTAATGCGCAAGCTTCTGCTTCTGCCCATCCGCTTCTACCAGTATGCAATCAGCCCGCTGATGGCCAGTCACTGCCGCCACTACCCCACCTGCTCACAATACGCCGTTGAAGCCATTAACCACCATGGCGCGCTTAAAGGATTATTTCTCGCAATCCGGCGTCTGTTAAGGTGTCATCCCTGGGCGGAAGGCGGTTATGATCCTGTACCGGGAACGGCAGAACCCCGGGCTCCGGAAACCGCAACAGCCTGCGTACACGCTGATCACTCCCATACAACAACCCAGACCAGACAGTAACTCTATGGATATTCAACGCATCGTATTATTTGCCGGCCTGGCTATTGTCAGTTATCTGATGGTGCTTGCCTGGAATGAGGACTACCATCAGCCGCCCGAGACGGCTCAGGTCGCTGAATCCCAGCCTTCGCAAACCGCTGGCAACATGGGCAATTCCGACAATATGGTGCTTCCGGAGGACAGCTCCGCTCAGGTTGATGGTGATGGCGAGTTCACCACTCCGGAGACTGGTCAGGCTGTCATCAGCTCAACCGAAACCACCACCGCGGTCAGCGATCAATTCATCACAGTTCGCACCGATGTCTACGATCTGCAGATCGATCGGGTCAGCGGTAACCTGGTAAAAGCACGGCTGCTTGATTACGACGATACCCTGAACAGCGAAAAGCCGTTGACGCTCCTGAACAACACGCAGAATCGCCTGTACGTTCTCGAAAGTGGGCTGATTGGTCGTGATGGCCCGGATAGTCGCAAAAACGGTTCGGCTCCGGTCTACAGTGCTGACGCTGCAAGCTATGAACTGGCGGAAGGCGACAACCAGCTTCAGGTAGATCTGACTTACACCTCTGATAATGGCGTCCAGATCACCAAGCGTTATGAATTTGAACGCAACAGCTACGAAATTGGCGTCAAATATCTGGTTGAAAACCAGTCGAGTGAAGAATGGCAGGCCAATTTCACCGGCAAGATCGTCCGGGATCAGTCCCCGGACCCGACCTCCCAGACCAGCATGGGTATCCAGGCCTTCCTGGGTCTGGTCATCAGCTCCCCGGAAGATCCCTACGAGAAGTTTGATTTCGGAGACCTCCAGGAAAACCAGATCAATCAGTCGGTTACCAACGGCTGGCTGGCCTTCCTGCAGCACTACTTCCTGTCGGCATGGGTACCGGAGCGCGATATTCCCGCCCAGTACCAGACCACGCGCCGTGGCCCGAACTATGTAATGGGCTTTGTTTATCCGGCTACCAGTGTGGCGCCGGGCGAAACCGCAGAGATCGGTGCCCGGGCCTACGTTGGGCCGAAGATCATTGAACGCCTTGAAGGCATGGCTCCGAACCTCGACCGTACCGTTGATTTCGGCTGGTTGTTCTTCATTTCGCTGCCGCTGTTCATCATTCTGGACTGGTTCCATAGCCTGGTTGGCAACTGGGGCGTGTCCATCATCCTGCTGACGGTTCTGGTCAAGGCGGTGTTTTTCCATCTGTCCGCTACCAGCTACAAGTCTATGGCCAAGATGCGGGCCGTTGCGCCTCAGCTGACCCGGCTGAAAGAACTGTACGGAGACGACCGGCAGCGCATGTCCCAGGAAATGATGGCGTTGTACAAGCGGGAGAAGATCAATCCGCTGGGTGGCTGTCTGCCCATACTGGTACAGATGCCGGTGTTCATCTCCCTGTACTGGGTTCTGTTCGAGAGTGTTCAGCTTCGTCACGCGCCATTCATGCTGTGGATTCAGGATCTGTCGGTCATGGACCCGTACTTCATCCTGCCGATACTGATGGGTGCCAGCATGTTCCTGCAGATGAGTCTGAACCCGACGCCTCCGGATCCGATGCAGGCCAAGATCATGAAGATGATGCCGTTGATCTTTACGGTCTTCTTCCTGTGGTTCCCGGCAGGTCTGGTTCTGTACTGGCTGGTGAACAATATTCTGTCCATTGCCCAGCAGTGGTACATTACCCGCAAGATCGAAGCAGAAATGGCCGGCAAGAAGCACTGACCGGTGCCCGAACCGACCCGGCAAAGGCTCCTGTATGGAGCCTTTGTTGTTTTCAGCCTGTGGAAAAAGCATGAGCCAGAGTTCTGACACCATCGCAGCCATCGCCACCGCACCGGGACAGGCCGGAGTTGGCATTGTTCGTATCTCTGGGCCCAAGGCCCTCGCCATTGCAAAAAAGATGCTGGGGTTTGAGCCGAAACCGCGATATGCCCATTACGGCCCCTTCCATGACAGCCATGGCGAGTTAATAGACGAGGGCATCGGCCTGTTTTTCCCCAACCCCCACTCGTTCACCGGCGAAGATGTGTTCGAGCTTCAGGGGCACGGTGGTACGGTGATTCTCGATCTTCTGCTCCGTGAGGTGTGCAGCCAGGGTGCAAGGCTCGCCCGGCCCGGCGAGTTTTCCGAGCGGGCGTTTCTGAACGACAAACTGGACCTGGCCCAGGCCGAAGCGATTGCCGACCTGATTGAAAGCAGTTCGGAACAGGCGGCCCGCTGCGCGGTTCGTTCGATGCAGGGTGTGTTCTCCAGGCAGATCGAGGATCTGGTGGAGGCGGTCACTCATCTGCGGATCTACGTGGAGGCGGCGATCGATTTTCCCGAGGAGGAAATCGACTTCCTGGCCGACGGCAAGGTGGCCAGTGACCTTCAAAACCTCCTGGAGCGGCTCGGGAAAATCCTGGCCGAAGCCCAGCAGGGAACGATTCTTCGTGACGGCATGAAAGTGGTGATCGGCGGAAGGCCTAATGCCGGCAAGTCGAGTCTCCTCAATGCCCTGGCCGGTCGCGAAGCGGCCATTGTTACGGCGATTGAGGGCACAACCCGTGATGTCCTGCGGGAGCATATCCACATCGATGGGATGCCCCTGCACATTATCGATACTGCCGGCCTGCGGGACAGCCCGGACGAAGTGGAACAGATCGGTATTGCCCGGGCATGGGAGGAAATCCGTCAGGCCGATCGCATTCTTCTGATGGTGGATGCGACTACCACCGATAAAACCAGTCCCCATGAAATCTGGCCGGATTTCATCGACCAGCTACCGGCCAACGCCCCGGTGACGGTGATACGGAATAAGGTGGACCTCTCTGGTGAAACGGTCGGTATCAGTGCCGAAGAGCATCAGAGCGCGCCGGTGATCCGTCTGGCAGCAAAGTCTGCCGAGGGCCTGGAGATTCTCCGGGACCATCTCAAACAATGCATGGGGTTTGCCAGCACCACAGAAGGTGGTTTCCTCGCCCGGCGCCGCCATCTTGATGCCCTGGAGCGCGCCCAGGCCCTGCTGATCCAGGGCCAGAGCCAGCTGGAGGGTTTCGGTGCCGGCGAGCTTCTGGCTGAAGACCTGCGTGCCGCCCAGGATAGCCTGGGCGAGATCACCGGGCATCTGACGCCTGATGAGTTACTGGGCAAGATCTTCAGCAGCTTCTGTATCGGTAAATAGCGCTAACCGGTCTTCCGGCGTTCCTCGGAGGTGACTGGCACCAATGCCTCAGTGCTGTTGCGGTTGCCCAGGAAATCCGGGCGCGGTTTGTTGCCGCAGAATGGGGCCTGGAGCTGGTTTTCCACACTGTTATAGACGAAAAACAGGTTGCTGCGCGGCCAGGGCGACATATTGGCATTGGAGGCGTGGAGCGTGTTGCACTCGAAGATGATCAGCGAGCCGGCAGGGCCGGTTGGCGCTTTGATACCGTAGTCATCCGCCATGGCTGCCAGGTCCCGATTGTTGGGAACACCAAGTTCCTGTTTTTTCAGCGACGACTGGTAGTTGTCCTCCGGTGTGCGGCCAACGCAGGGCACAAAGGTCTTGTGGGAACCGGGAATAAGCATCAGGGGGCCGTTGAAAGGCGTGTTGTCGGTGAGGGCGATGGAGAAGCTGACTGCCCGCATCCGTGGCATGCCGTCCTCGGCGTGCCAGGTTTCAAAATCCGAGTGCCAGTCAAAACCCTTGCCGTGGAAACCGGGTTTGAAGTTGATCCGGGACTGGTGGATGTAGGCTTCACTGCCCAGAAGCTGACGTACCATGGCCAGAATCCTGGGATCCCGGGTCAGCCGGTCGAATCGGTCCGACAGTTCGTGAATGCCAAAAATCGAGCGGATTTCCTGCTTGCCGGGTTCAGTAATGGTGCCTTCCGAGCGCAGAATACTTTCATCGTCCTCATAGCCCCGCAAATCCTCCCGGAACTGGCGCACCGTGGCCTGGTCGAGAAAACTGTCGAAGACCAGAAAACCGTCGCGCTCATACTGTGCCAGCTCAGTCTCACTTAGTGGTCCGTCGGAACGGTCCGAGCCGCTGCTGTGAACCACGGGATCCTGACGTTCAAAGCTTTTGGTGGGGCGTTCCAGGCGGGTGGGATAAAAGTCGTCAGTACGAGTCTCCATATTCGAACCTCCTTACTTTTATTCGAGACATCAGAACATTTTCATTTAATTCAGTGAGTTAATAACTCCAATTCGGAAATGCACCTGTAAAATGGGTTCAGGCGGACGTATTTCAAGGGCAAAAAAACCCGGGCCGAGGCCCGGGGATCAGGTGTACCGGATACCCTACCCGGTGAAGGCCAGATCTTCGGCGTCGAGCTGCATCAGGTTTTTGCTGGGGCTGAGCATGCTGGTGGCGTGGCTCTGGGCCCGGGGCAGCAAACGTTCAAAATAGAACTCGGTGGTGGCGAGCTTGGCCTGGTAAAAGCCGGTGGATTCCTCACCACCGTTATCGAGTTTATCCACAGCCACCGCAGCCTGACGCAGCCAGATATAGGCCATGGTGACGTAGCCGCTATACATCAGGAAATCGTAGGATGCGGAACTCACCACATCGCGATCCTTGCGCGCCGCGAGCATGATACGGACGGTCAGCAGGTTCCATTGCCCGGTCAGCTTGAGCAGTTCCAGAGCCCAGGGCCGTAGCCGTTTATCGGTGAGATGCTTACGGGCAAAATTGGCAATGTTCAGGGTGAACTCGCGCACCGCGCCGCCCTGGGTCATCAGCAATACTTTTCGTCCCAGCAGGTCCAGCGCCTGGATACCGGTAGTGCCCTCGTACAGGGTGGCGATGCGGGTATCCCTGACAATCTGCTCCATGCCGTGTTCGCGGATGTAACCGTGGCCGCCAAAAACCTGGACCCCCAGGTTAGCCGCTTCGCAGCCGAGTTCAGTGAGAAAGCCCTTCAGAATTGGCGTCAGGAAGCCGAGTTTGTCATCGTACTTTTCCGCCTTTTTATCGTCACCCTCGGTGAATCCCTCGACCATGTGATCGGCCAGGCGGGCCGCATAATACAGCATGGCCCGACCGCCTTCGGCGATGGCCTTCTGGGTCAGTAACATCCGGCGTACATCAGCATGATGGATCAGGCTGTCGGCGACCTGCTCCGGCTCTTTCTTGCCTGAGAGTGCCCGCATGGAGCGCCGATCTTTTGCATAGGCCAACGCCCACTGATAGGACAGCTCCGCCGGACCGACGCCCTGAATGGCGGTGCCGATGCGGGCGGTGTTCATGAAAGTGAACATGCAATTGAGCCCTTCATTCTCGGGGCCAATGAGAAAACCGGTGGCGCCATCGAAATTCAGTACACAGGTGGCCGAGGCCTTGATGCCCATTTTCTTTTCCAGGCTGCCGCAGACGACACCGTTGCGCTCACCGACATCGCCGT
Source organism: Marinobacter sp. CP1 (assembly GCF_001266795.1). NCBI lineage: Bacteria > Pseudomonadati > Pseudomonadota > Gammaproteobacteria > Pseudomonadales > Marinobacteraceae > Marinobacter > Marinobacter sp. CP1. Next base: position 1,950,375 of record NZ_CP011929.1, on the reverse strand, counting down.
TACCGTCGGGCAGGAACTTGGGTACGATAAAAAGGCTGATGCCCCGGGTGCCCTTGGGGGCGTCGGGCAGACGGGCCAGCACAATATGGATAATGTTCTCGGTCAGGTCGTGGTCGCCAGAGGAGATGAAGATCTTGGTTCCGGTAAGCCGGTAGCTGCCGTCGGCCTGTGGTTCGGCTTTGGTCTTTACCTGGCCCAGATCGGTGCCACACTGGGGCTCGGTCAGGCACATGGTGCCGGCCCAGCGGCCGTCGGTCAGTGGCGCAAGGTAGGTCTGTTTCTGGTCTTCCGTACCATGAAGGAAAATTGTGTTCATGGCCCCCAGGGACAGCCCCGGATACATGGAGAAAGGCCAGTTGGCAGTACCCATCATTTCCTGTTTCAGCAGTCCCATGGACGCGGGAAGGCCCTGGCCGCCGTATTCCTCGGGCGCTGAGAGTCCCTGCCAGCCCCCCATGGCGTAATGCTGGTAGGCGTCCCGGTAACCGGCGGGTGTGGTGACTTCACCGTTGTCCAGTTTGCAACCTTCTTCGTCGCCAGAGAGGTAAAGTGGGCTCAGCACCTCTTCACAAAACTTTCCGCATTCGCCGAGTATCGCGTCCACGATATCGGGCGTGGCGTTTTCACCGCTGGTCAGGGTGGCGTAATGACCCGGGTAATCGAACACCTCGTTCAGCAGGAATTTCATGTCGCGCAAGGGTGCTTTGTAAACCGGCATAGCGGAATCCTCTGTGTCTTTCTCAACAATCTTGGGTGGGCAACCACCGTTCGTTGCCTTGTGTTTTACGCCAATACCCGGGCACTGCCATTGACGAAAAGCACCGGGCAGACTGTCAGAATGGACAATTGGCCGAGATGACGTAGCAGAGATCGTGGATTCCGGGTAATGATCGTTAAAGAGGCTTTCGGCGTATTTCCTTGCGCCGAGGACCCCCACATATTCCTGTTCAGAGAGTGTAAAAGTCATGCAAAGCCTGTTTACCGAGATATCGAAACGCCTCTCGACACCTATACTCTGGGTATTGTTTTCGGCACTGCTGCTCAGTGGCTGTGCCAGTCCCTCGCTCGAGGACTACGCCGACCGCACGCCAGAACTGGTCCCTGAAGAGTTCTTTACCGGCGAACTTTCCGCCCGGGGGGTGGTCAAGAATTTTTCCGGTGAGGTGATTCGCACCTTTGATGCGGATATTAGCGCGTCGTGGGATGACGAGGGCGTAGGCACTCTGGATGAGGTGTTCCGTTTCGATGACGGCGAAGTGCAGACCCGCGTCTGGACCCTGACTCCCGCGGAAGACGGCTACCATGCTGACGCCGGTGACGTGGTTGAACCCGGAACCATGCGTTGGAGTGGCAATGCAATTCACATGAATTATGTGCTCCAGGTGGCCTATGGCGACGGTACCCTGGACGTACGCATGGATGACTGGATGTACCTGATTACGCCCGACACGTTGATCAATCAGACCACCATGAGCAAGTGGGGAATCGACGTGGGCGAGGTGGTTCTGGTCATCCAGAAAAAGTAACAGACGACTAACCTGACCCCGAAATACCTGGAAATCCTATGTGGAAACAGTGGTTGATTGCGTTGGTACTGGTGGCTGTCGCTATCGGCGGCGCCTTTGTGTATCAGAACTTCGATGATGGGACCGCCGCCCAGAGCGGCCGCGAACGTCCCGCCAGCGCCGTTAACACCATGCTTCCGCAGATGGAGGCAGTACGGGATGTGGTCAACGCCGTTGGCAGTCTCAAAGCCCTGAACGCGGTGGAACTGACCACGGAAGTCAGTGGCCGGGTGGTGGAATTGAATCTGGAAACCGGCCGCCGGGTGGGGCAGGGCGACGTCCTGTTGCGGCTTGATGATCGCCAGGCCCGGGCAGACCTGCAGGTGATCGAGGCGCAACTGGCGGATGCCCGCCGACAGCTTGAAAGGGCACAGCGGTTGCGTTCGAACAACAGTATTTCCCAGTCCCAGGTGGATCAACTGAGAACGTCAGTCGATGTCGCCGAGGCTCAGCGCCAGTCAGCTCAAGTTCGTCTGGAAAACCACCGGATCGAGGCGCCGTTTGCCGGTGTGGTCGGGCTGAGTGACATCAGCGTCGGCGCCTATATCACTACCGGAACCTCGGTGACTACCCTGGATAACACCGACCGTATGGAACTGGGCTTTTCGATCCCGGAGCGTTTCCTGGGGCAGGTGAGTCTCGGGCAAGAGGTAAGGGGCGCATCGCCGGCCTATCCGGACCAGACCTTTTCCGGCCAGCTGGTGGAGTTGGGTTCCAGGGTCAGTGAGTTGAGCCGTTCGCTGCCTGTCCGGGCACTGATCGATAACCCGGATGGTCTGCTCCGGCCGGGACAGTTCATGTCTGCGACGCTAACACTCCGGCAACGGCAGGCGCTGGTAATCCCCGAGCAGGCGGTGATGATCCGGGGTGATGAACAATATGTGTTTGTGGCTGAAGACGGTGTGGCCCGGCGGGTTTCGGTGAGCCTGGGCTCGCGCATGCCCGGTTTTGTGGAAGTTTCGAACGGTCTGAGCCAGGAAGACCCGGTGATCGTGACCGGTCAGGACCGACTCAGCAGTGGGGACCGGGTTCGGGTATTGGAAGACGACAAAGCCATTCCCGAGAACCGTTTTATTACGGCCAGGGAGTCGTAACCGGTGGTCCTCTCTGACGTCTCCATCAAGCGGCCGGTGTTCGCTACGGTCCTCAGTCTTCTGATCGTTGTGTTCGGTCTGGCAGCCCTGATGGGCCTGCCGGTGCGCGAGTACCCGGATATTGACCCACCCGTTGTTTCCATCTCTACCGACTACACCGGCGCCGCGGCCGAGGTGGTGGATACCCAGATTACCCAGGTGATCGAAGGTGCCATCAGTGGCATTGAGGGTATTCGGTCGATCGAATCATCCACCGAGCAGGGCGAGTCCCGAACCAGTATTGAATTTACCACCGCCCGGGATGTGGATATTGCCGCCAATGATGTCCGTGATGCGGTGTCCCGGGTGGCCAACCAGCTGCCAGATGAAGCCGATCCACCGGTGGTGCGCAAGGCGGATTCCGATGCACGCCCGATGATGTGGGTGACCCTGCGCAGTGATGTCTGGGACAGTGCCGAATTGAGTGACTTTGCCGACCGGGTCCTGGCGGACAGGTTGTCGGTACTCGATGGTGTTGCCGACGTGCGTATCGGTGGCGAACGGCGCTATGCCATCCGGGTCTGGCTGGACCGCGAACGTCTTGCGGCTCGGGATATCACCGTGGCGGAAGTGGAACGGGCCCTGCGTGCCAACAACGTGGAGCTTCCGGCAGGATCGGTGGATTCGTCCACCCGGAATTTCACCGTGCGGGCCGAGGGCCGGCTGTCGAACGTGGAACAGTTCCGGGAGCTTGTGGTTCGCCGGGATGGTAATGATCTGTTGCGCCTGGGCGAGGTGGCCAATGTCCAGATGGGTGTGGAGTCGGATGTGAGCCGCCTGCGCGCCAATGGCCAGACCGCCATCGGCATGGGGATTATCCGCCAGTCCAAGGCCAACACCGTTGCGGTTTCCGATGCCGTCCGCGCCGAGCTGGAGAAGATCCGGGAGACACTGCCACCGGAAGTCACCATCGCGGAAAGCTACGACGAATCCATTTTCATTCGGGCTTCCATCAAGGAAGTGGTCACCACGCTCGCCATCGCAGTGTCTCTGGTTATCCTGGTTATCTTCCTGTTCCTGCGCTCCTGGCGGGCGACCCTCATTCCCGCGGTGACCATTCCGGTTGCGGTGATTGGTGCCTTTATCGGTCTGGGCTTCCTGGGTTTTTCCATCAACGTACTGACCCTGCTGGCGGTGATTCTTGCCATCGGCCTGGTGGTGGACGATGCCATCGTAATGCTGGAAAACATCCAGCGCCGGATTGACGAGGGTGAGCCCCCGTTGCTTGCCGCCTACCGGGGCGCGAAGCAGGTTGCCTTCGCCGTGATTGCGACCACTCTGACCCTGGTGGCGGTGTTCGTTCCCATCTCCTTCATGGGCGGCAACATTGGCCGATTGTTTGCCGAATTCGGCTTTACCCTGGCGGCGGCAGTGGTGTTTTCGAGCCTCGTGGCCCTGACCCTGGCGCCGATGCTGTGTTCCAAGTGGCTCAGGCACAGCCCCGAATCGGCAGAAGGTCATCGTCTCTGGGCCGCCAGTGAAAAGGCCCTGAATGGCCTGACCAATGGTTACCGCAGGCTGTTGGAGTTTTCCCTGAGGCAGCCGGGCTTGTTGCTGGGCCTTGGACTTGTCGGGCTGGTCATTGCCGCCGTGGTGTATCCGAAATTGCCTCAGGAGCTGGCGCCTACCGAAGACCGTGCCGTGATTATCATGCCCACCAGCGCGCCCCGTGGCTCAACGGTGGAATACACCGACCACTACGTTCGGCAGGTGGAAGAAACACTGCTCCCGTATCTGGACGAGGGGATAGCCAACCGTTTGCTTGCTATCGTCGGATTCCGCAATGAAGAGGACAATGCGTTCATGATCATGGGCCTGGTACCCTGGGAAGAGCGGGATATCAAGCAGCAGGAGGTGACCAGCGAAATCCGCAGGAAGTTGGCTGATGTGTCCGGCATCCGGACCGTGGCCGTCAATCCGGCGGGTCTGGGCCAAAGGGGTTTCAGCCAGGCGATCGAGTTCGTGGTGGCTGGTCCGGACTATGAGTCGGTTCAGGCCTGGAGCCAGGAGATCGTGGAGCGCGCCAAGGAAAACCCGAATCTCCAGAACTTGGATACTGATTTCGAGCTGACCCGGCCGGAACTTCGGGTGAACATCGACCGGGAACGGGCCGCGGATCTGGATATCACGGTAGAAGACGTGGGCCTCACCTTGCAGACCATGCTGGCTTCCCGGCAGGTAACGACTTACATCGATCGAGGCCGCGAATACGATGTAATCATTCAGGCGGAAGATGCCAACCGGGCAACGCCCGAAGACCTCGGCCAGATTTTCCTGCGGCCCCGGGAGGGCGGTAACCTGATCCCATTGCAGGCACTGGTTTCCGTGCAGGAGATCGGCGCCAACCCGGACCTCCGCCGCATCGACCGCCTGCCCGCTGTGGTGATCAGTGCATCTCTGGCGGATGGTTACGACCTGGGTTCGGCATTGACCTACCTGAACAACCTGGCTGTGGATAACCTGCCGCCGGAAGCCCGCGTCAGTTACAAGGGCCTGAGCCGGGAATTCCAGGAATCCTCGGCGGCAATCTACGTTACCTTTGCGCTGGCTTTCGTCATCGTGTTCCTGGTGTTGGCAGCCCAGTTTGAAAGCTGGATACATCCGTTGATTATCATGCTGTCGGTGCCGCTGGCGGTAACCGGGGCTCTCCTGGCGCTCTGGTGGACGGGTATCAGTCTGAACATCTACAGCCAGATCGGCATCATCATGTTGCTGGGGTTGATGGCGAAGAACGGGATATTGATCGTGGAGTTCGCCAATCAGCTCCGGGACAAGGGTTACGAGGTGCGGGAAGCGATTCTCGAAGGCGCCTGTCTGCGTTTCCGTCCGGTACTGATGACCACCATATCGACGATTTTCGGTGCCGTGCCCCTGGTGATTGCCACTGGGGCCGGAGCCGAGAGCCGGGAGTCGATTGGTATGGTCATTCTGGGCGGGCTGGTCTTCGCCACTACGCTGACCCTGTTCATCATTCCGGTGCTCTACAACCTGTTGGCCCGGTTTGCCAAGTCTTCCAATGCGGTGGAAAAAGAACTGGAACGTCAGGCGTCCGGACAGGCGGGTGGCACTGGATTGGCCGCCGCGCCACAGAAACGCGCCGACGATTTCTGACTGACCGGGTGATTACAGGGTGGCCGGGAACTCCAGCTGGCCGCCAAACATCTCATCCGGGTGTATGTCGACGCAGAAGACCTGTTGCCCCGGCAGCATTGTTGAGAGGGTGACGGTACGTTTTGCATCCGGCAGACCGACGTAGGGCCGACAGCTGCTGATGTGCTGGGGCCGTTCCAGGGCATTCCGGAAGTACTCCCGGTGGGTCCATTGAGCGCCGGCGGAATGATACAGCGGATTGAACTTTCCGCGATGAATGTCCGGATTGGCGCGGGCAAGGTTGCCTTGCTGGATGCCCTGTGGATTGAGCAGGAAGCAGCGTTTCACGCCATCCACTTCCAACAGCTTGTTGCAGGCGGTGCTGAACGGCAACTCCCGGCTCAGGGAATGGCAGGCTTCGAGAATTTCGAAACGCAGAAGGCGGAAATAACTCTCCTGATCCCGTATGTCCTGGGCTGATGACTCGCTGGAATCGGCAATGATGCGTTTTAGCGCCTGTTCGGTCAGCTCCGGCTCGTGTTGTTTCAGGTTGGACGGCCTTGCGAACAGGAAGCCCTGCAGAAGATCGGCCTCCGTTTGCAGGGCAATGTGAGCCTGGGTGTGGTTCTCGATCCCTTCCAAAAGCACGAGGCTGCCGCTTTCGCGGATCATCTTTACCAGACTCTCCAGCAGCATTCGGGCGCGACTGTTGTTCTCGGCGTTTACCAATAGGCTCCGGTCGAGTTTCACAATGAGCGGATTGATGCGCCACAGGCGCTCAAAATTGGAATCGCCCATACCGAAATCGTCGATAGCGATCTGAAAGCCGTGTGCTTTGGCCTTGAGGATGAATTCCAGAAGTGCGGTCGGGTTGTCGGACGCGGTTTCGACCAGTTCCAGAACCACTTTCTCGGGATCGATTCCGCTACGCTGGCATTGCAGAGCAAGCTTTTCCAGGGAGGCTTCCGGATGGATGCAGGTACCGGGATTGATATTCAGGAACAGCCAGACGGTCTGGGAGCTGGCCGCAAAGTTGTCCAGATGGAGCTGCAACAGGTGCCGATCCAGCTCCGGTGTCTGGTTGTTTTTTTCGGCCTGTTCGAAAAGCGTAAACGGAGAGATGCTCTCATTGTTCTTTCTGACCCGGACCAATGCCTCGTAGCCAACCAGTTTTCGATGGGTTGGGCTCAGGATAGGCTGGTAAACAGAACTGAAATCATAGTCGTCGATGATCTTTGGAGTCTTGGATATTTCGGCTCCGCGATAGATGCGCCGTGGAAGTCGGACTACGCTGCTCATGGTCAGGAACCTTTATAGTGCCAATAATCCAGCCATCCTGGCCCGATGAAAAAGTGTCTGAACAAGGAGACCAAGCGAATTTCGTACCAGACGGCTAAAAATCAAGCGTTTGAAAATGCTTAACCCCGTCAAATAAATGAACATGATTGCCGCTTTTTGCGCTATTGCACCGGATTCGGGCAAATTTTCGGTCGCAACGCCGGCAACGCACCAAAACAGGGTTTCTTGATGCCATCGAAAAGTCAGTTCCGTTTGCTTGGCCAACGCCGGTTCCTGCCGTTTTATCTGACCCAGTTCTCTGGCGCCTTCAACGACAATCTGTTCAAGAACGCGCTGCTCCTGCTGATCACCTTCAGTGCCGGCGGTTTGATGGGGTTGTCGGTGAATGTGGTGGTTAACCTGGCTGCTTTCCTCTTCATATTGCCGTTTTTCCTGTTTTCCGGTATTGCCGGCGAGATGGCGGATCGCTACGAAAAATCCCGGATTATCCGGAATGTGAAGTTGGCGGAAATTGTCATCATGGCCGTTGCCGCACTCGGACTGTGGTTCGGCTGGTACGAGTTGTTGCTGGTTCTGTTGTTCCTGATGGGTACCCAGTCCACGTTCTTCGGTCCGGTGAAATACGCGATCCTGCCCCAGGTGTTGGCGGACGATGAGCTGGTGGGCGGCAATGGCCTGGTTGGTATGGGCACGTTTGTGGCCATTCTTCTCGGCACCATAGCTGCGGGTTTGTTGATGGGGTTTGAGACTGCGGCCCGGTTAACGGCGATTGCGGTCGTCGCCATGGCGGTCCTTGGCTATCTGGCGGCGCGACAGGTTCCGGCGACGGATTCCGATGGTTCCGGTGTCAATGTCCGGTTTCGCCCGGTGCTCGAAACCTGGAAACTGATGGCTCTGGCGGCCGAGCGCCGGCAGGTGTTGCTGGCGGTGCTGACGATCTCCTGGTTCTGGTTCCTCGGAGCCGCCTATCTGACCCAGTTTCCCAATTTTGCCCGCACCAACCTCCTGGGTGACGAGACCGTGGTGACCCTGTTATTGGCCATGTTCACGATCGGCATTTCCATCGGCTCCATGATGTGCGAGCGACTCACCAAACACCGCATTACCCTGTCACCCGTGCCCTGGGGCGCCCTGGGGCTGAGCCTGTTCGGAATAGACCTGTATTTTGCGGTGCCGGATGATCCCATGGCGTCGACCTGGTGGACCCTGTTGACCGATCCTGTCTATCTGAGGGTTTTGATGGATCTGGTCGGTATCGGGATTTGCGGCGGTCTTTTCATCGTGCCTCTGTATGCCTTTATCCAGCACGAAACGCCACGGACCAAACGTGCCCGTATCATTGCTGCGCTGAATGTCATTAATGCATTGTTCATGGTGGTGAGTGCCCTGGCCGGAATTGTGGTGCTTGGTGTGTTGGAGGTAAGCATTCCGGGGTTTTTCCTCCTGCTCTCGCTCCTGAACGGGTTGGTGTTGCTGGTGGTCTGGCGGCTTCGACGAAAAACAGCCGGCAGTTCTGTGGATAATTAGTTGGACAACCTACGGAAAGCCTCTGGATTACTTTCTGTAAAATAATATAAAACAATAGCTTAGGTGTTTTTTTAGGGTGATTAATAAGTAGTCTTGCATGTGGATAACTTTCTTGAAAACTTTTCTGAGAAGAGTGATCCAAACCCATGAAAAGCCGTAGGTTTCGGTTTTCCACTATCCATTTGACGCTCGGAAAAGTCCCCTTTGAGCCCTGACCAGGCCACTGCCGCTTTCAACGTGGTTCGTCTCTGGTTAAAATTTGCACATCCTGACTGCAATTTCCCGGGTGAAGCGTTATACTCGCCGCCCGATTTTATCCCCCGATTTCCGAGGTGAGCTGTGGATTTTCCGACCCGTTTCGATGTCATTGTCATTGGTGGTGGCCATGCCGGTACCGAGGCCGCGCTGGCGGCTGCGCGCATGGGTTCCCAGACCCTGCTGCTGACCCACAACATTGAGACCCTGGGCCAGATGTCCTGCAACCCGGCCATCGGCGGTATTGGTAAAAGCCATCTGGTAAAAGAAATCGATGCGCTTGGCGGTGCCATGGCCGAGGCCACGGACAAGGCTGGCATCCAGTTCCGGGTCCTTAACAGCCGCAAGGGACCGGCCGTGCGCGCCACCCGTGCCCAGGCTGACCGTGTGCTTTACAAGGCCGCCATCCGCCATACCCTGGAAAGCCAGCCGAACCTGACACTGTTCCAGCAGGCGGCGGACGATCTGATTGTGGAAAACGACCAGGTGACCGGTGTCGTGACCCAGACCGGTATTCGCTTCAACGCCAGGACCGTGGTGCTTACCACCGGTACTTTCCTGGGCGGCGTTATTCACATTGGTATGCAGCACCATGCCGGCGGCCGTGCCGGTGATGCGCCGGCCAATGCCCTGGCACAGCGCTTGCGGGAACTGCCGTTCAACGTTGGTCGCCTTAAAACCGGCACGCCGCCTCGCATCGACGCCCGGTCTGTGGATTTCTCGGTGATGCAGGAGCAGTGGGGGGATGACCCCACCCCGGTGATGTCTTTCATCGGCAGCCGTAGCCAGCATCCGGAACAGGTATGCTGCTACGTGACCCGGACTACCGAACAGACCCACGATATTATCCGCAGCGGTTTCGACCGTTCGCCGATGTTTGCCGGCAGCATCGAAGGTGTGGGTCCCCGCTACTGCCCGTCGATCGAGGACAAGGTAAACCGCTTTGCTGACAAGGATTCGCACCAGATCTTTGTGGAGCCGGAAGGCCTGACCACCAACGAGCTCTACCCGAACGGGATTTCCACCAGCCTGCCGTTTGATATCCAGTTGGCGGCGGTGCGTTCGATTCCCGGGTTTGAAAATGCCCATATCACCCGGCCGGGTTACGCCATCGAATACGACTACCTGAATCCGCAGGACCTGCGCCATACCCTGGAAACCAAGTTTATCCAGGGCCTGTATTTTGCCGGCCAGATCAACGGCACAACCGGCTATGAAGAAGCGGGCGCTCAAGGGCTGCTGGCCGGGATCAACGCTGCCCTGCGGTCGCAGGAAAAAGACGAGTGGTACCCGCGCCGGGACGAGGCTTACCTGGGTGTGCTGGTGGATGACCTGATCACCATGGGCACGTCCGAGCCCTATCGCATGTTTACCAGCCGCGCCGAGTATCGCCTGATCCTGCGCGAGGACAACGCCGATCTGCGTCTGACCGAAACCGGTCGCAAGCTCGGCCTGGTTAATGATGAGCGCTGGCAGAAGTTCAATGACAAGCGCGAGGCGATCGCCACCGAGCGTAGCCGCCTCGAGGCCACCCGGATTCACCCGAATACCGAGGCCGGTGAGCGCGCCAACGGCTTTCTCAAGCAGCCGATGACCCGTGATCAGTCCCTGGCAGAGCTGCTGCGCCGGCCCGAGATTGTCTACAGCCACATTGCCGAGATCGGTGCCGAGAAAGCGGAAGATCCGGTGGTCGCGGATCAGGTGGAAATCGAGATCAAGTACGAGGGTTATATTTCCCGTCAGACGGACGAGATTGAGCGGCTCCGTAAAAACGAGAACACCGCCCTGCCGGTGGATCTGGATTATGACGTCATCGGCGGCCTGTCCAACGAGATCAAGCAGAAGCTCAAGACCGTGCGGCCGGAAACCGTGGCTCAGGCCTCACGTATCCAGGGTGTGACCCCGGCGGCGGTGAGCCAGATCCTGGTGCACCTGAAAAAGCGCGACCTGCTGCGCAAACAGTCGGCCTGATTCGCGCCCATGACCAAGTCACTCTGGCACGGCCAGCTCCGGGATGGACTGGCCACGATGGGCCTGTCCCTGGATGAGGATCGGCAGGAAAAGCTGCTGGCTTTTCTGGGCCTGCTTAACAAGTGGAACCGGGCTTACAACCTCACGGCTGTGCGTGATGAGCGTGTGATGGTGTCCCGGCAACTGCTCGACAGCCTGAGCATTCTGCCGTGGGTAACGACGGACCATCTTCTGGATGTGGGCGCCGGCGGCGGCCTGCCCGGTATTCCCCTGGCGATCGCCCTGCCCGAAAAACGCTTTACCCTGCTCGACAGCAACGGCAAGAAGACCCGCTTTCTCAACCAGTGTGTGCTGGAGCTCGGCCTGAAAAATGTCGAGGTTGTTCACGGGCGCGCGGAAGATTGCAATCCTCCGGAACCCTTCAGCCAGATCAGCAGCCGAGCCTTTACTGCGCTCGAGAATCTGGTGAGCTGGTGCGGTGATCTGTTGGCAAATGAGGGTGAGTTCCTTGCCATGAAAGGTCAGTTTCCGGATGATGAAGTGTCTGCCCTTCCGGCTGGCTGGCAGGTAACATCCAGCCATTCCCTGGACGTACCGGGCGCCGATGGCGACCGCCACCTGCTGGTGATCGCCCGGACCGTGAATTCCCGGTAGTTTGGCAGTCCAATTTCTGAACCGGTAACCCATAAACAAGGAGGCAGGACATGGCGCGCGTGATTGCAGTGACCAATCAGAAAGGCGGCGTGGGCAAAACCACCACCTGCGTCAACCTTGCTGCCTCCCTGGCCGCCACCAAGCGTCGGGTGCTGCTGGTGGATATGGATCCCCAGGGCAACGCCACCATGGGCAGTGGTGTGGATAAAAACGCCCTGGAACTGTCTGGCTACGACATGCTGACCAAGCGCGCCAGTGCCGCCGAGGTGATCATTCCCGCCGAGGCTTCCGGCTTCGATATCCTTCCGGCCAACGGTGACCTGACGGCGGCCGAAGTGGAACTGATGAACGAAATTGGTCGCGAACACCGCCTGAGACTGGCGTTGAACACCGTTCGTGATAATTACGATTACATCCTCATCGATTGTCCACCATCGCTCAGCCTGTTGACGGTGAATGCCCTCTCGGCGGCAGACTCTGTGCTGATTCCCATGCAGTGCGAGTACTACGCCCTTGAGGGGTTAGCGGCGCTGATGAACACCGTTGAGCAGATTCAGGAAACGGTCAATCCGAATCTGCAGGTAGAAGGCATTCTGCGTACCATGTACGACCCTCGCAACAGCCTTACCCTGGACGTTTCCGGCCAGCTGAGCGAGTACTTTGGCGACAAGGTGTATCGTGCAGTGATTCCCCGCAATGTCCGTCTGGCCGAGGCCCCCAGCTATGGGGTTCCGGCCCTGAAATACGACCGCGCCTCCAAGGGTGCGATCGCCTACCTGGCCCTGGCCGGCGAAATGGTACGCCGCCACGGTTCAAAAAAGACATCCGCGCCGGTTGCGGTGTAACATACCGCCCTGTCACTCACTTAAGCACAACGATATTCAACGGGAAGAATGACTGACACCATGGCGGCGAAGAAACGAGGTTTGGGTGAACGTGGACTGGGCGCCCTGCTGGCGGGCTCCAAGGTCAATCTTGACCAGGAGCTGAAAGACCACGACGGTGAGCTCCGCGAAGTTCCCATTGATCTGATCCAGCGCGGCCGGTACCAGCCCCGGCGCGACATGGATCCCGCCGCCCTGCAGGAACTGGCAGATTCCATCCGCCAACAAGGCGTGATGCAGCCGGTGGTGGTTCGTCCCATCGCTGAAGGCCGTTACGAGCTGATCGCCGGTGAGCGCCGCTGGCGGGCCACCCAGATGGCCGGCCTGGACAGCATCCCTGCCATCATCCGGGATGTCCCCGATGAAGCCGCCATCGCCATGGCGCTGATCGAGAACATCCAGCGTGAGAACCTCAATCCCATTGAAGAAGCTTTCGCTCTTCAGCGCCTGCAGGACGAGTTTGGCCTGACCCAGGCCCAGGTGGCCGAAGCCGTGGGCAAATCCCGTACGACTATTACCAACCTGCTTCGACTGATCGGTTTGTCCGAAGACGTTCGTATTATGCTCGAGCATGGCGATCTGGAAATGGGCCATGGCCGGGCAATGCTGACCCTGGCGCCGGAACTGCAGATGCAGGTGGCCAAACAGGTGGTGGCCAAATCCCTGTCGGTTCGCCAGACTGAAGCCCTCGTACGACGGGTGCAACAGGAAACACCGGACAGCAAATCCCGGAAAAAGGGAGTGGTGGACCCCAACATTCGCGCGCTCCAGGATGACCTGGCGGAGCGATTGGGTGCACGAGTGTCCATCGATCATGGCCAGCGTGGCAAAGGCAAGCTGGTGATCGAGTACAGTTCCCTCGACGAACTCGACGGCATCCTGGGCCACATCAAATAAAATCGTCGGGGTTTTGTGGGTCGTCCGACCCCCCTACGAAAGTTCGTATCTGGTTACGTACACAACATGTAGTGGTGAAAAACTGAACGGCCGTCTATTTGTGACGAAAATTGCCAAAACCCAGTTATTACGCCGCTTTTGACGGATCAGCCGGTTCCCGGTTTTGTTGATTCGTGCACATTGAACACATATAATCTGCGGCGCTCGTGTCGGTGTATTTGCTTACTTTTTAAACGACATCGACCGAAAAGCACCGTACTTCCGGAACGAACATGACGAAGGCAGCTTCAGGCGGCATTGGCCGTCCACCCATCGCACGATGGTTTGTTATAGAGAGTGTGGTACTTGTCTTCGTCAGCCTGGCGTTTCTCTTGCGAGGCGAGGTTTCCGGTTATTCAGCGCTGCTGGGTGGACTTATCTTTCTGATCCCCCATGGTTATTTTGCGCTCAAGGCATTCCGCTACGCCGGCGCGCGGTCTGCCAAGAAGATCATGACGTCTTTTTATCAGGGTGAGGCCGGCAAGCTCATCCTGTGCGCCATCCTCTTCACGATGGTGTTCAAATGGATTCAGCCGCTTGATATTGCGGCACTTTTTTTAACATTTGCGATCATGCTGGTCACCAACTGGTTGACACCGCTTCTGGCGGGCAGCAATACGCAGCAAAGCTAACTGGACCTGGGAAACCGTTATGGCAGGAAGTGCATCCGAATATATCCAGCATCACCTCCAGAACCTCACCTACGGTAAACTTCCGGCAGGCTATGAGCGTGCCGACGGTACCGTACTTCAAGATGCAACCTGGACGCTGGCTCACACCGGCAGGGAAGCATCCGACATGGGCTTCTGGGCTCTGCACATCGATTCACTGGGCTGGGCAGTCGCCCTCGGTGCCCTGTTCCTGTTTATTTTCCGCTTGGCCGCCAAGCGCGCCACCTCAGACCAGCCCGGCGGGCTCCAGAACTTTGTTGAAGTGATGGTTGAGTTTGTCGATCAGAGCGTCAAGGAAACCTTCCACGGCAAGAACAAGGTGATTGCGCCGCTATCGCTGACCATCTTCTGCTGGGTATTCCTGATGAACCTGATGGACCTGGTGCCGGTAGACTTCCTGCCCCAGCTGTTCCACCTGATGGGTCTGGAATACATGAAGGTCGTTCCGACTACGGATGTAAACGTAACTCTGGGTATGTCCCTGTCCGTATTCGCTCTGATCATCTATTACAGCCTGAAAGTGAAGGGCGTGGGTGGCTTCGTTGGTGAGCTGACCCTGCACCCCTTCTCTTCAGACAACCTGTTCCTGAAGATTTTGCTTGTCCCGATCAACTTCCTGCTGGAAGGCGTGAGCCTGATCGCCAAGCCGATCTCACTGGCGCTGCGTCTGTTCGGTAACCTGTACGCAGGCGAGCTGATCTTTATCCTGATTGCACTGCTGCCGTTCTGGGCACAGTGGGCACTGTCTGTACCCTGGGCGATTTTCCACATTCTGGTTATCACCCTGCAGGCATTCATCTTTATGATGTTGACGATCGTGTACCTGAGCATGGCTCACGAAGACAGTCACTGATCGGACACCATTAAGCCGTAGTTCTAAACCCTAAACCCTTAAACTGAAAAACCTAACTGAAAACTGGGAGTTATCATGGAAACTGTAGTTGGAATGACCGCTATTGCCGTTGCACTGCTGATTGGCCTGGGTGCCCTGGGTACTGCGATTGGCTTTGGTATCCTCGGTGGCAAGTTCCTGGAAGGCGCTGCGCGTCAGCCGGAAATGACCCCGATGCTGCAGGTTAAAATGTTCATCGTTGCAGGTCTGCTGGACGCCGTAACCATGATCGGTGTTGGTATCGCACTGTTCTTCACTTTCGCCAACCCGTTTGTCGGCCAGATCGCCGGTTAATCGAGTCGCCAGAGCCGGGGTTTTGCCCCGGTCAGATGATTCTTAACAAAACAGGCGAGAGGTGAAGACGTGAACATTAATTTGACGATGATTGGTCAAGCCATCGCGTTCTTTATCTTTGTCGTCTTCTGCATGAAGTACGTGTGGCCGCCAATCATGGCCGCACTGCAGGAGCGTCAAAAGAAGATCGCTGACGGACTGGCTGCCTCAGACCGCGCTGCGCGCGATCTGGAACTGGCTCAGGAAAAGTCAGCTCAGGAACTGCGTGAAGCCAAGCAGCAAGCTGCTGGTCTGATTGAACAGGCCAACAAGCGCGCGGCCCAGATTGTGGAAGCATCCAAGGATGACGCCCGCAAGGAAGGCCAGAAGCTGATTGAGCAGGCCAAGGCCGAAATTGAACAGGAGCGGAATCAGGCTCGTGACGCTTTGCGTGCAGAAATTGCCAGCATTGCCGTTGCCGGTGCCGAGAAGATCCTGGAAACCTCTGTCGATGCCTCCAAGCACAACGAGATGTTGGAAAAACTGGCGGCAGAACTTTAAACGACGAGGTTCATCATGGCAGAACTGAGAACGCTGGCCCGTCCCTACGCAAAGGCAGCATTTAGTGCCGCTCAGGAGCATGAACAGCTGGCTGAGTGGTCCAAGGTGCTGACGATCGCCGGGCAGGTCACCGCGAACAAAGACATTCGACAGCTTCTCGCGAATCCGGGTCTGGAAGAGCAGAAGAAGGCTGAACTGATTCTGGAGGTCGCTGAAGATGGCGTCACCGATCAGGTCCGCAACTTTTTCGCTGTACTGGCTGAAAACCGCCGGCTGACTCTTCTTCCTGAGATTGCAGCGCTCTTCAACACGTACCGGGCTGATCTGGAGCGCACTGTTGATATCGAAGTTACCGCGGCTTTCGAGCTGACGGACGAACAGCAACAGAAGCTCGCCCAGGCACTTTCGAAGAAACTCGAGCGGCAAGTGTCACTCGCAGCGTCATTGGACAAGTCTCTGATTGGCGGCGTGATTATTCGCACCGGCGATCTGGTCATTGACGCATCTGTACGCGGAAAGCTGACCAAGCTGGCCGACGCTCTGGGCTCCTGATTTCAGCACAAGGTTTGAGGATATTGGCATGCAGCAACTGAATCCATCCGAGATCAGTGACATCATCAAGAAGAGAATCGAGAAACTCGACATCTCTTCCGAAGCAAAGAACGAAGGTACGATCCTGTCGGTATCCGACGGTATCGTGCTGATCCACGGTCTGGCCGACGTTATGTACGGCGAGATGATTGAATTTGCCAACGGCACGTTCGGCATGGCTCTGAACCTGGAGCGTGATTCCGTTGGTGCGGTTGTGCTGGGTGACTACGAAGATCTGGCTGAAGGCCAGAAAGTTCGTTGCACCGGCCGCATCCTGGAAGTACCGGTTGGTCCGGAACTGATGGGCCGTGTGGTCGACGCTCTGGGTAACCCCATCGACGGCAAGGGCGACCTCGGTACCGACCTGACCTCTCCGGTCGAAAAGGTTGCACCGGGTGTTATCGCTCGTCAGTCCGTTGATGAGCCGGTTCAGACTGGTCTGAAGGCAATCGACACCATGGTGCCGATCGGTCGCGGCCAGCGTGAGCTGATCATCGGTGACCGTCAGATCGGTAAGACCGCTGTCGCCATCGACGCGATCATTAACCAGAAAGACACCGGCATCAAGTGTATCTACGTTGCCGTCGGTCAGAAGCAGTCTTCCATTGCCGCCGTTGTGCGCAAGCTGGAAGAGCACGGTGCCATGGATCACACCATCGTGGTTGCCGCCGGTGCCGCCGATCCTGCAGCGATGCAGTTCCTGGCTCCGTACTCCGGTACCTCCATGGGTGAATACTTCCGTGACCGTGGTGAAGACGCCCTGATCATCTATGATGATCTGTCCAAGCAGGCTGTGGCTTACCGCCAGATCTCCCTGCTGCTGCGTCGTCCGCCAGGCCGTGAAGCATACCCGGGTGACGTATTCTACCTGCACTCCCGTCTGCTGGAGCGTGCGTCCCGTGTTAACGCTGATTACGTTGAGCAGCTGACCAACGGTGAAGTGAAAGGCCAGACCGGTTCCCTGACCGCTCTGCCGATCATTGAAACCCAGGCTGGTGACGTATCCGCGTTCGTACCGACCAACGTAATCTCCATTACCGACGGTCAGATCTTCCTGGAAACCAACCTGTTTAACTCCGGTATCCGTCCGGCGATGAACGCCGGTATCTCCGTATCCCGGGTAGGTGGTTCGGCCCAGACCAAGATCATGAAGAAGCTCGGCGGTAACATCCGTCTGGCTCTGGCCCAGTATCGTGAACTGGCCGCTTTCGCACAGTTTGCTTCCGACCTCGACGAAGCAACCCGTCAGCAGCTTGAGCACGGTCAGCGTGTAACGGAACTCATGAAGCAGAACCAGTACAGCCCGATGTCTGTGGCTGAAATGGGTACGGTTCTGTTCGCAGCCAACGAAGGCTTCCTGGACGACGTTGATGTCGACAAGGTAGTGAAGTTTGAAGCGCAGATGCTCGACTGGATGCGCTCCGAGCAGAAAGACCTCCTCGACAAGATCAACGAGAAAGGCGATTACAACGACGAAATCGCTGCCGGCCTCAAAGCTGCACTTGAGAAATTCAAGACCACTCAGAGCTGGTAAGAAAACGGGCCTGCGGCAATTGTCGCGGGCCGCTTTTCGTAGCAACGAGTGTCTAACTTGAGAAGGCAGTGAGTTATGGCCGTCGGCAAAGAAATACGTAACCAGATTTCAAGCATCAAGAGCACGCAGAAAATCACCAGCGCCATGGAAATGGTGGCTGCGAGTAAAATGCGTAAGGCTCAGGAACGCATGCAGGCAACTCGCCCGTATGCCGACAAGATGCGTCAGGTGATCGGGCACATTGCCAAGGCGAATGCTCAGTACAAGCACCCGTTCATGGTCGAGCGCGAGGTAAAGCGCGTGGGCTATATCGTGGTGTCAACTGATCGTGGCCTCTGTGGTGGTCTGAACATCAACCTGTTCAAAGCGCTTGTCCGTGAAATGAAAGCGTGGAAAGAAAAAGGAGTGGAAACCGATCTGTGCGCCATCGGGCAGAAAGGGGCTTCCTTTTTCCGGAGCTACGGCGGCAATGTCGTCGCGGCGCTGACCCATCTGGGGGACAGCCCGAGCTCTGAAAAACTCATCGGCAACGTCAAGGTTATGCTGGATGCGTTCTCGGAAGGCAAGATCGACCGTCTTTATGTGGTCAGCAACGAGTTCGTCAACACCATGACCCAAAGCCCGAAGGTCGAGCAGCTTCTGCCCCTGCCTGAGAGCGAAGACGAAGAAGAGATCAAGAACCAGTGGGATTATCTCTACGAGCCCGATGCCAGGCAGATCCTCGATGGCCTTCTGCCACGTTTTATTGAATCCCAGGTGTACCAGGGTGTGGTAGAAAATCTGGCATGTGAACAGGCAGCCCGGATGATCGCCATGAAGAGCGCAACTGATAACGCCGGTAGCATTATCGACGAGCTTCAGCTGGCTTATAACAAGGCGCGTCAGGCAGCCATTACCCAAGAGATATCGGAGATTGTGAGCGGCGCCGCTTCGGTCTGATCCGACCCACAATCCAACTGGTTTTATTGACTATCAAGATAACGAGGAACCGAGCATGAGTAGCGGACAAATCGTTCAGATCATTGGCGCGGTTATCGACGTGGAATTCCCACGTGACTCCGTACCCAAAGTATATGACGCACTGCTGCTTGAAGGTGGCGAAACAACTCTGGAAGTCCAGCAGCAGCTGGGTGACGGCATTGTTCGTACCATCGCCATGGGCAGCACCGAAGGCCTGAAGCGTGGCCTGAAAGCAGAAAACACCGGCAACCCGATTTCGGTACCGGTTGGTACCCAGACTCTGGGCCGTATCATGGATGTTCTGGGTCGTCCTATCGACGAAGCCGGCGAGATCGGCGAAGAAGAGCGTTGGGCGATTCACCGTAAGGCACCGGGCTATGCCGATCAGGCAGCGTCTGCGGACCTGCTGGAAACCGGCATCAAGGTTATCGACCTGATCTGCCCGTTCGCCAAGGGTGGTAAGGTTGGCCTGTTCGGTGGTGCCGGTGTTGGTAAAACCGTAAACATGATGGAGCTGATCAACAACATCGCGAAAGAGCACTCCGGTCTCTCCGTATTCGCAGGTGTTGGTGAGCGGACCCGGGAAGGTAACGACTTCTACTACGAAATGAAGGAGTCCAACGTTCTCGATAAGGTTGCCATGGTTTACGGCCAGATGAATGAGCCCCCCGGAAACCGTCTGCGTGTGGCCCTGACCGGTCTCACCATGGCCGAGAAGTTCCGGGACGAAGGTCGTGACGTACTGTTGTTCGTCGACAACATCTACCGTTACACCCTGGCAGGTACCGAAGTATCCGCACTGCTCGGCCGTATGCCGTCTGCGGTAGGTTACCAGCCGACTCTGGCTGAAGAGATGGGTCAGCTGCAGGAGCGTATTACCTCCACCAAGAACGGTTCCATCACGTCCATCCAGGCGGTATACGTACCGGCGGATGACTTGACTGACCCGTCGCCTGCAACCACCTTCTCGCACCTGGATGCTACCGTTGTACTGAGCCGTGACATCGCTTCCAAGGGTATCTACCCGGCGATCGATCCGCTGGATTCCACCTCTCGTCAGCTGGATCCGCTGATCATCGGTCAGGAGCATTACGAAGTGGCCCGTGGCGTGCAGACCAACCTGCAGCGCTACAAGGAGCTGAAAGACATCATCGCCATCCTGGGTATGGATGAACTGTCAGAAGAAGACAAGCTGACTGTAGCCCGTGCCCGTAAGATCGAGCGTTTTCTGTCCCAGCCGTTCCACGTTGCTGAAGTATTCACCGGTTCCCCCGGTAAGTACGTTTCCCTCAAGGAAACCATCAGCAGCTTTAAGGGCATCCTGAATGGCGACTATGATGAACTGCCCGAGCAGGCGTTCTACATGGTTGGTACCATTGAGGAAGCGGTCGAGAAAGCGAAGGAAATGAAGAGCAAGGCAAAGAGCTAATCTGAGCCGACGCATTTGTTTCCGGATCGATCAAAGAGGCAACTGACATGGGTATGACCGTGCATTGTGATGTGGTAAGTGCCGAAACAAAGATCTATTCCGGATTGGTGGAAATGCTGATCGCAGCGGGCTCTGAAGGTGACCTGGGTATTGCCCCGGGTCACACCCCACTGCTGACCCAGCTGAAGCCGGGCCCTATTCGGATTATCAAGCAGGGCGGTGAGGAAGAAATTCTTTACGTGTCCGGCGGGTATCTGGAAGTCCAGCCCAATCTGGTGACTTTGTTGGCGGATACCGCTGTTCGTGCAAAGGATGTGGACGAAGCAGCCGCGCTCGAAGCTCAGAAAGAAGCCGAGAAAGCACTTGCCAACAAGACTGGTGAATTCGAGTACTCCCGTGCCGCTGCAGAGCTGGCCGAGGCTGTTGCCCAGCTTCGTACCATCCAGCAGCTGCGTAACAAAATGCGCTAAGCATTTCCGTTTCGGGTTTGCCGAACACCGAAGCCGCATCCTGAGCGGCTGGAAGACCAACGTGTTGCGTTGGCCGTCCGGCCCTGAAGGGTGCGGTTTTTTTATTTTCAGCATTCAGAGAGTAAACACTCCGGGAGCCTGACTTTTCCATGAGCCCGCTACACGTCGTCATTCTGGCCGCTGGCCAGGGTTCCAGAATGAAATCCGCACTGCCAAAGGTGCTGCATCCGATTGCCGGCCGCCCTATGCTTCATCACGTGATCGACACCGCCAAACAGCTTGGCGCCGAGAGGATCCATACGGTCATAGGTCATGGTGCTGACAAGGTTCGGGAAACCACCGATGAGGCCTCGGTAAACTGGGTCACCCAGAGTGAGCAGTTGGGTACCGGCCATGCTGTGGCTCAGGCCCTGCCGGATCTTCCCGATGACGCCCGTGTTCTTGTGCTTTACGGCGATGTGCCTCTGACTCGTCATGAGACGCTCGACGGATTGGTTGGGACACTTGATGACCACACCCTGGGTTTGTTGACCGTCACCATGGACAATCCCCAGGGATACGGACGGATTGTCCGGAGTGCTGATGGCGACGTGCAGTCGATCGTCGAGCAGAAAGACGCCTCTCCCGAGCAGCAGCAGATCCGCGAAGTGAACACCGGGATACTGGCGGTGTCGGCGAAACACCTGAAAACCTGGTTGCCGACGCTCTCCAACAGCAACGCCCAGGGCGAATATTATCTGACCGACATCATTGCCATGGCGGTGGAACAGGGTCTCCGTATTGCGGTGTCCCAGCCGGAGAATCCCTATGAAGTCCAGGGAGTCAACAATCGCCTGCAACTGGCTGAACTGGAACGCTGGTTCCAGCGCCAGCAGGCTGACCGGCTGATGACAGAAGGAGCGACACTCGCGGACCCCTCCCGGATAGATGTCCGTGGCGAGCTGAGTATCGGCAATGACCTCTGGATTGATGTGAACGTGGTATTCGAGGGCAAGGTCAGCCTTGGCAGTAATGTATCCATTGGCCCCGGTTGCGTCATCAAGGACGCCACCATTGCAGATGGCGCGGAGATCAAGGCCAACAGCGTGATTGAAGGGGCCGTAATTGGCGCCAGCGCCCAAATCGGGCCGTTTGCACGTATCCGGCCGGGCACGGAACTGGCGGCCAACACCAAAGTGGGCAACTTCGTGGAAACCAAAAAGGCCATTGTGGGTGAGGGCAGCAAGATCAACCATCTCAGCTATGTGGGTGATGCCTCACTGGGCCGTAATGTGAATGTGGGTGCAGGAACCATCACCTGTAATTATGATGGTGTGAACAAGTACCGGACGGTGCTCGGCGACGGGGTCTTTGTCGGCTCCAATACAGCCCTGGTTGCGCCGGTTACCGTTGCGGCCGATGCCACCATCGGTGCCGGGTCCACCATCACCCGTGATGTAGCCGACCACGAACTGGCCGTCGCAAGGGGCCGGCAGCGCAATATCGCCGGTTGGGAAAAGCCGAAGAAACACTGATACAAACGATCAACAGACAGGTAGAACAGCATGTGTGGAATTGTAGGCGCCGTTTCGGAAAGGGACGTTCAGGGTATCCTTCTTGAGGGTCTGCGCCGTCTGGAATACCGGGGATATGATTCGGCCGGTATGGCTGTAATCGGTGGCGACCACAGTGTCCAGCGCGCTCGGGAAGTGGGTAAAGTTGCCGCACTCAGCGATGCCATGGAAGCAAACCCTCTCGCGGGCCACCTGGGCATTGCCCATACCCGCTGGGCAACCCATGGCGAGCCCTCTCAGATCAACGCCCATCCGCACATGTCCGGCGACCGGCTGGCTATTGTCCACAACGGGATCATCGAAAACTATCAGGAGCTGCGTGAAGAATTGCGGGCTGACGGTTTCGAGTTTACGTCCCAGACCGATACCGAAGTCGTCGCGCACCTGATTGAGAAACACTACCGCACACTGGGTAATCTCCATGATTCCGTGCGTTCGGCGATCGCCCGTTTGCGTGGAGCCTATGCCCTGGCGGTGGTACACGCCGACGAACCGGAGCACCTCGTGGTATGCCGTGAGGGCAGCCCCCTGGTCATTGGTGTGGGTATTGGCGAAAACTTCATCGCGTCTGACCAGCTGGCGCTGCTGCCAGTGACCGACCGGTTCATGTTCCTGGAAGAAGGCGATATCGCCGATATCCGAAAGGACGCCATTGCCATACTCGATCGCGATGGCAGCCCCGTCGAGCGGGAGGTAACCCGCTTTGAGCACGGCACCGACTCGGCGGATAAGGGCGAGTACCGTCACTTCATGCTCAAGGAAATCTACGAGCAGCCGAAAGTGATCAAGGCCACGATGGAAGGTCGGGTTACCAAGACGCGGGTGCTGGAGCAGGCCTTGGGTACTGAGGCCGCCAACCTCTTGGAGAACGTTCGCCACGTCCAGATCATTGCCTGCGGCACCAGTTACCATGCCGGTATGGTGGCCCGTTACTGGATTGAGGAACTGGCGGGCGTTGCCTGTTCCGTGGAGGTGGCTTCCGAATTCCGCTATCGCAAACACGTGATCCAGCAGGACACCCTGTTCCTCTGTATTTCCCAGTCCGGCGAAACCGCCGATACCCTGGCGGCCCTGCGTCAGGCGAAAAAAGCAGGTTTCCGGGCAGCATTGGCCATCTGTAACGTGCCGGGCAGCTCCCTGGTTCGCGAATCCGACCTGGTGATCATGACCCAGGCGGGACCGGAAATCGGCGTGGCCTCTACCAAGGCGTTCACCACCCAGCTCACGGCTTTGCTGATCTTTACCCTGGCCCTGGCCCGTCATAATGGGCTGCCCGAGGAGCAGGAAGCTGAAATCGTCGAGGCTCTTCACCTCGTGCCTGGCCAAGTCAGCGATGTGCTGGCCCTGGATGGCGAGATCGCCGAGATGTCCAAGGCATTCATGGATAAGAACCACAGCCTGTTCCTGGGGCGCGGTTCCCAGTTCCCGGTGGCTCTTGAAGGTGCCCTCAAGCTCAAGGAAATCTCCTACATCCACGCCGAGGCCTATCCTGCCGGCGAGCTCAAGCACGGCCCCCTGGCCCTGGTCGACAGCGAAATGCCAGTGGTCACTGTCGCTCCCAACAATGACCTGGTTGAGAAGCTGAAATCCAACCTGGAAGAGGTCCGGGCCCGCGGCGGTGAACTGTTTGTCTTTGCTGATAAAAAGGCCGACGTCAAAGCGGAAGAGGGCCTGCACGTGATGCAGATTCCGTCAGTGCATCCGATTACCGCGCCGATCGTGTACACCGTGCCACTGCAGCTGCTGTCCTACCATGTGGCTGTGTTGAAGGGTACCGATGTGGACCAGCCGCGGAACCTGGCCAAGAGCGTCACTGTAGAATAGCCCCGCAGGCCAGCAAGGCCTTGATGTCAGAGGACATTAAAGTTTGATAAATAACATTAAAGTTTGACTATTTACATTAAAGTTTGATCAAAAAGGACCCCCTGCTATTCTCAAATTAGCAGGGGGCTTTTTTTATGACAGACACTGATAAACCGATTAATCCGAAGCACGAAAAGTTACTTAAAACTCGGGGGCGGGGAAGAGGCAAAGACTACGAGCCGTTCATCAAAGTTCACGAGATCAGCAGCTCAGGTGAGAGCGTGCGAATCCGTAGTGCTTCGGTCGGAAGAGTTCATCACTTACTGTCTCGTATCGAGCTTCTCGCCTTCTTGGTCTTTGATCAATTCGAACAAACGATCGATATACGGGAACAATACCCCCTCCCGATAAACGACACTCTCGATATCTGCTCACGATTAGGCATCAGGCATCCACAGATCCATGGCGGACTGACAGTTGTATCCACTGATCTGTTGGTTGACCTGTCGCCCAGGCAGCAGCTTGCGATTGCGGTGAAGTCTTCCGAAGAGCTCTCTAAGGCGAGAGTTATAGAAAAACTACAAATTGAAAAAATCTACTGGGAAGCGCGTGGGGTTGAATGGAGGATTTTCACAGAAAAAGAGGTATCTGACGGTCTGCGGGAGAATCTCCTGTGGATCCAGCCCTATCTCAACCCAGACATGACCGCCTATCAGCAACTTGGTGATTCAGATGTGCAGGATCTTTTACACCGCTTGAAAAGGCATCCCCGGACCAAAATCACCAAGCTTTGTGCGAAGTTTGACGACCAATACCAGTTGGAACCGGGATTTCATCTCGGACTCCTTCGACATGCAGTCGCCCACCGGTTCATAAGGGGTCCGTTGAATAAGGTATTTCACAGCTGGACTTTTGGCGATCTAAGCCTCAGAGGCGAAGCGTTCGCGAGCGGGGTGAACCATGCTTCTTAATCGGGTATTCAAAGATCCTGCGACGGGCAAGCGTTACCGCGTTGTCCTGGAGCACCTTAGTGATTTGATGTTGATTGATGTGGATAGCGAAAAGGCTTGGCCCTTCCCTATATCAGAACCAGAATTCGAGGCGCTTGGGTATACCACCATTCCCGACCCCTATCCACTATCGACCGTGGAGGAAGGTAGCGTTGGCGCCCAAAGGCGTGACGAAGCCTGGAACACGCTCAGCCCACTGCTGAACCATTACTTGTCATTATTTAGCAAAAAGGAACGAAATCGGCTAATTAAGGAGCTATTAGCGTCCACCGATAAACCCCGACTGTATATTATTCGACAGCTTCGCCGCTACTGGCAAAGGGGAATGGCACCCAATGCGCTGGCGCCGGATTACTACAAATGTGGAGCCAAAGGGCAGCCCAGACGAGAGGTCGAAAACAAGGTTGGTCCAAAACGAACAGTCTCACCGGGAAGAGGCGTTCCTGTAACCGATGAAGTAGCCGAGCTGTTTCGAATGGTACTGGATGGCTTTTACCTAACCAATGAAAAGGTGCCGTTTACCGCGGCATATGACAAAGCAGTGGGGCTCTTCAAAGCCCGATACCCCTCTGCAACTGAAAAAAGCCTGCCCACGATGAGGCAGTTCAGATACTTCTATGAAACCAATTATCGTAAGAACGAGGTGATAAGGAAGCGAACGCCAAGCCGTATCTATCAGAAAGATAAACGGGCGCTTACCAGTACCTCTGCGAATCTTAATTTTGGACCAGGGGCTCGGTATGAGATTGATGCAACCATTGGTGATGTTTATCTGGTGGCTGAGAACGATCCTAGCTCGATAATTGGCCGTCCCGTGATGTATTTCGTCAAAGATGTGTTCAGCAGAATGGTAGTGGGCATGTATGTGGGGCTTGAAGATCCTTCCTGGGCAGCGGCGATGATAGCTTTGGGAAACGCCTTCAGCGATAAAACAGCCTATTGTCGCGAATACGGTGTGAATATCAGGACTGAAGATTGGCCTAGTGTTGGTGTTCCGGCCGGTATCATGGCTGATCGAGGAGAGCTTTTATCCAAGCAAGCCGATGTGTTGGTTAACAGGTTTGGCATTCAACTCAGTAACTCACGGGCCTACCGAGGTGATGACAAGGCGATCTGCGAGCGGTTTTTCAACACTATTCAGAGCAAATTCCGTCCCTATGTAGGCGGTGTGGTCGAGCCGGTAAATGGCAAAAAGCGTAATGGTAAGCGTTATGAACTGGATGCGGAGTTGAACCTACCAGAATTCATGAAATTGCTGATCAATCTGGTCATCATCTACAACACTCAGCACGTTGTCGAAGGCTATGACTTTGCTCCGGATATGCCAACAGATTTGCCGGCAGTGCCAAGAGAGCTTTGGAACTGGGGCATTCAGCATCGCACCGGCATGCTCCGATCTTGCGAGGAAAATCTCGCCCGCATCAACCTCTTACCTTTCGAGACTGGCACGGTATCCCAAGTGGGTATCACCTTCAAAAGCCTCGTGTATACCTGTCAGGAAGCGCTGTCTGCGGGCTGGTTTGATCGAATCCGACAAAACCGTCCCTCAAAAGTATATATCGCTTTTGACCCGCGACGGACTAACACCGTTTACCTGAGGCCTGATTCTCAATTCGAAAACTACTGGGTGTGCGAGCTTTCTGACCGAAGCCGCCGTTTCAAGGATATGAGTTTCGTCGAAGCAGCAGGAATTCAGAAAGAGATGAACCGCACCAAAGCTACAGCCAAGCAAGAGGAGGATTATCATAAACCCGATGCCCTCACCGCCGTTGAGGAGATCGTCGCCAATGCGAAGAAACGGAAAGACGCTAAAAAACCAACTGTTACAAACTCGAACCGACTTAAAGGGATACGGCAAAACCGCGTCAATGAAAAAGAGTTGGAACGAAACCGCAGCGGAATTAAATCCAACACGCAATCTACTCGGGATCGTCCAGCGGATATAGTACCGTTCCGCTCCAACAACACTGAATCAAACGACAGTCTCGATTACCCGGATATGGATGCCTTCTTGGAGGATGACGATGAGTAAATTGCCCCTCGCCCAATACCAAGAGGCAGAAATCCGGGAATATCAGGGCCATCCCCTAATAAATGCCTTACCTCCAATCAATTCGCCCCAAACAGCGGCAAAGTTGTTGGGGCGATTCCCAAAAGTCTACGAATCGGAGAAGTCTCTTCCATCTCATATTCGACGCCAGGCAATGATGAGAATCCTGGATCAGTTTCTTTATCCAACCAAATCACATCTTCAATTGGAGCAAATGATTTCGGGTATGCTCCGCCGAGGGTACCTCAGCCGAAACATTGCCACACCGGATTACCACCATAATCTTGAAGACGTTGACCACACCGACTTCTCCTCGATTGCTCGAAACGCTGGCAACGAGGCTCTTGTGAGCTCGGTTATTGGATGTTCCGGCACTGGCAAGTCGACGGCAGTAGAAGCAATTTTACAAACCTATCCACAGGCTATTTACCATCCCGAATACCAGCACTCTCAGCTCGTTTGGCTGAAAGTGGAGTGTCCGCATGATGGTTCGGTAAAGAACCTTTGCACAAACTTTTTCAGGGCTGTAGATCTTGCCCTGGGGACAGATTACCAAGCCCTTTATGTGAAAAGCCGATCCTCTGCCGAGTCCATGCTCGGAAGCATTGCTCGCGTGTCAGCTCTGCATTCGATAGGACTGTTGGTCATTGATGAGATTCAGCATCTGGAGAAGTCTCGATCAGGTGGCTCAGCCAAGATGATCAACTTCTTTGTGACGTTGACGAACGTGATCAAAGTCCCCGTCCTTTTCATCGGAACACCGAAGGCTCTGGAGCTTTTCCAGCCCACAATGCGATCCGCGCGGCGAGCAGCCCAATTTGGCAGTCTGGATTGGGGCCGTTTTGCAAGGGCAGGAGCCGATAGAGGCGACGGGGAGTGGGAGCAGTTTTTTAAGCGGCTATGGAAACTTCAGTGGCTTGAGAACCCAACTCCCCTAAGCCAGGAAATAATGGATCTGTTCTGGGAGTACACGCAAGGAATTGCGCACATTGCGGTTGCCCTCTTTTATCTCAGTCAGGCGCGAGCCGTCGTTGCTGATCGTAATGCAATTGATAGGCCCCTGGTAACCAAGGTCTA
This sequence comes from Marinobacter sp. CP1, assembly GCF_001266795.1. NCBI lineage: Bacteria > Pseudomonadati > Pseudomonadota > Gammaproteobacteria > Pseudomonadales > Marinobacteraceae > Marinobacter > Marinobacter sp. CP1. Next base: position 1,922,187 of record NZ_CP011929.1, on the reverse strand, counting down.
TAAGGAAGAGCTCGCGATGATTCATCCCATGATTTCCGCACTGAGAAGCGGACGGGAAGAAACAATCCTTCAGTATGCGGATCTGGATATTCCCCGGGAATCATTGGCAGCGCAAACTTCTTTACCGGAGATGCCATATATACCGAACGATGGCGAGGCTGCTGAACAAGCAGACATCTCAAAATCCAAGCAGCTGATTTCTTTGCTTATCCAAATGGGTATTGGAGAGGACATTGCTCCCAGTGTTGCGGATCAAGCGTTGGCAGAGAACCCGAACGACAGTCTTTTTGAGCTCGTCGGCCATATCAAAAATTTGGAAGAGCGAAGTGTGGATATGCCGGTTCAAAAGACGTCTCCCCGAAAATCTAAGAAGCCCAGCCCAGTGTACGTTGAGGATGATCTGCGACTGGTACAAGGGGAGGATCCAGAAATGACCTATCAAGCTCTGAGGAAAAAAGGAGTGATTATCGAACTCTCGACTTACCTCTGAGGATTCAGCAGTTGATAGCATTGCGAGTTGCACGATGTTTCGTATATGCGCGCGAGCAAACTGTTCAACTGATGATAAGTTTCGGGTTCCGGGTGTAACTGTGGTCGAAATTGCCATCTTTGGATCAATCAGATACGAGGTCAGGGCCATCGCCAGAAAGGATATTAGATTAGAGAGGTGCGAGCAGTTCACGGCAGCTATACAGTATGAGTTGTTTGGCGACTCCCAGTAGGACCAAAAAGCTAAGCATCAAGGGTTAGTGTTGGGTTTTAAACAAAAGCGAACATTCGAGTCAGAGCTTTCCTCCAGAGCCTCCAGTCATTCAGTAATCCTCTTCAAGCAGGCCAACAAGGTCCTGCCGAATGGATTGAGCGCTTAAATCTTCCGGCCGGATAAGCAGGCGAGGATTACCATCACGATCAAACACATAGACTGCACCGCTGTGAGTAACGGCATAGTCACCTTCTGCGTCCGGTTCTTCATGCCCGAACGTCTACCGGTATCGCTGGGTAAGCGTGCGGAGGTCAGAGGCGTTGCCGGTCAGCCCGATGATTTTGTCACCAAAAAAATTGACGTACTCCGCCAGGCGTTCGGGTGTGTCGCGCTGAGGATCGACACTGACGAACAACGTAAGTACTTCCTCCTGATTTTCCGTGCTCAGCCCGCTGACGGCCTGGCTGAGTTTTTGCAGAGCAGTGGGGCAAACATCAGGGCAAGAGGTAAATCCGAAAAACAGCATTCGTACCTGACCACTGTAATCATCGCCTGAAACCCGTGTTCCCTGACTGTCGATCAAATCGAATTCAAGCTTGGGCATCACGCCGCTGATTTCTGTCCCGTGCCAATCCGGCGGATCATCGCCCATGCAGCCAACAAGGAGGATTGCCAGCATCATCATTGCAATGGATGCAAAGCGCTTTGCGTGGTGTTGGAAGCAGGGTTTGATCATCAAGTGGTGTCCTTCAATTACGTGTTGGAAGGATTCTGGTGTCCCAGAACAATCGCCAAGTCTTCCGGCACCGCCATCGGTTCAAATGCGCTGACGTTGGCAAGTCCCGTATTGCCGACAGGAACCCGGATTCGTGAAACCAGCAACGCAGCGAAGGCCCGAGCCAGCTGACCGAGAACCTCGCGAGCATCGCGCGCGTGCCAGCCAAGCCGGAGCATGCGCAAATGTGTTGTCGTGTGCGCTAACGCGAACTTCTGGCTCAGAATATGAGCCCGTTCAAGATGTCTGAACGCTGTAGCGACATCGCCCTGATTGTCAGCATCAGCGGCTGCTGCCGGTTCTGTCAGATAGAACGTCTTGAGTTCACTGTTCACTGCTCAGTTCTCCTGCCTTATCGGCCAGCTAAGTTGTGGGCAAAGATTTGCCCGGGATCAACCGAGTCTTCCGAGTACCGGAAATGCGGATAACATCCATGATGCAAACCGGGTCATCTGTCCCGTCAGCACCATTACCCCCATAACAACCAGAACCAGCCCTGCCAGGATTCTCAGTGACTGACTCCAGCGGCTCATCCAGCGCACTCGCGCCCGAAAGTGCTTAATAAATAAAGCCGTTGCCAAAAATGGAATTGCCAACCCCAGCGAATAAACGGCCAGGTACAGCATGCCGGTTTCAGCATTCGCATGGGTGGAACTGAGAGCCAGGATAGCGCCCAATATCGGGCCAATACACGGTGTCCACCCGACGGCAAAGGCCAAGCCGAGAAGGAACGCTGCCGTGGGCCGTCCACCCTCAAGGGTTTGCCCAAAGCGCCAGTCGCGCTGTAACGCGGGCATGCTCCACCAGCCCAGCATAAATAGCCCCATCAGCACAATCAGAATGCCCGCCACCAGATTGGCTTCCTGCCGGTAGGCCATCAGCCACTGACCGAGCAGACTAGCGCTGGCACCAAAAGCGATGAACACTACACTGAACCCAAGGACAAAACAGATACTGAGCCACAGAGATTGCAGTCGACTCGAACGGTCTGTGACAGTGCCGCCCGTAACGACCGATAGATACCCCGGAACCAGCGGCAGAGTGCAGGGTGAGAAAAATGACACCAGGCCGCCAAAAAAAGCAGCCAGCATTCCCCATGTCGCAAGATCTGGCATTTCCGTGAGTCCTCAATTTTCTGAGTTCAGTTGACGGTGGAGGGCATCAAGCCCATCCGTGTTTTGTTCGACACCGGTCGACTATTTCTGTGCGTCTGGGAGCGACTCCTGAACAAGACGAAGTAGCGGTTTGGGACCAAACTCCGTGAGTTGGCGGCCATTCACGAAAAAAGTCGGGGTGCCCCGAACACCGATGGTTTTGACGTCCTGCATGTCCTGATCAAGGATGGCGCTTATCCGTTCGGATTGCATATCCTCACGGGCTTGGGACAGGTCCAGACCGGCTGCCTCGGCCGCTCCCCATGCCTTGGCAACCTTCGGGTCGTCGTGCCAGGCCGGCTGCACCTCCAACACAGCTTCCAGCACCGGTTCATAGACATCTTGCAGGCGAGCTGCTTCCAGAATTCTGGAGACTTCCTCGGAACCCTGATGGAACATTGTGTACCGCAAAACAAGCCGCACCTGGCCTGGATACTCAGCAAGTATCTGTTTCACGATCGGGTAGAACGCCCGGCAGGCTTCGCAGGAGGGGTCGAAAAACTCAACGATGATCACCGGTGCGTCGGCAGGCCCGAATGTGGGCGAATGGAAGCGTACCAATGCTTGTTGGTTCGCGATCGGTTCGGCAGCGGCAACAGACTTTTCGCCGGTGGTGGCCGTTTTTTGAGGCTGCTGGGGCTGTGGCTTGAATAGGACGGCGGCTGAAAAGGCTGCGATCAGCACGAGACACACGACAACAAAGATGGCACGACGATTCATGTATGAACTCTCCGACGGATAAGCAAGAGCAGAATGATGATGGCAACAAAAATGGCCAGCGATAGAAACGGAAGCGGCAGCCCACCAAATATCGTCATTCCGTCACCCGAGCAGGACGGGCCAGTGGCCGTGCAGGGCTGAATGGGTTGTGGAATGAGCCCCACATAAAGCAGTGAGTGGGCTAGAGCGAACAGGGAGCCAATGACAGACAGCGGCATAGCGTAGCGCCAAACGTTAAAATCCGAGTAGTAGCAGGCGACTGCGAGAATCACCGCCAACGGAAACATGAAGGCGCGCTGAAACCAGCACAGAACGCACGGAGCCTGCCCGAGAACTTCCCCGATGTAGATGGCTGAAAGCGAGGACCCCGCCGCCAGTAGCCAGGCTGACAGCAGCAGCCCCCATGGAATCACCCGGTTATTGGTGGTCACCGGGATGGCTCTCTGGATTCATTGGCACAAGTGCTTTGCGAAGAAGAGCAGCAGCTGTTTCCAGCGGTATCGCCTTCATCTTTGCTCGATTTATCGGCGGTTTCAGCCCCACCGGCACGCCATTCCTCCATACCCTCACGGATGACCTGCCAAGCGGAGTGCAGGAATAGCGCAGCAATGGCGAGGCCCACAATGATGTCCGGCCAGAGGGTATTGGTGAGGGCGACCAATCCTGCCGCAATGATTACACTGCTATTGGCGAACAGATCGTTCCTGGAACACATCCAGGTGGAACGCATATTGAGATCGTCCGCACGATGACGGTAGAGCAACACAAAACAAACGCCGTTTGCAAACAGGGCAAGAGCGCCGACAGCGCCCATCCACTCGGCGGCGGGCACTTCCTGTATCACCAGCTTGCGGATGGCATCGGCGACAACAACAAGCCCGAACAACAGCATAAAGCCGCCTTTGAACAAAGCCGCTCCGGCACGCGCGCGACGGCTTCGGTCCAGCACGAACAGTGTCAGTGCATAGACAGACGCGTCGCCAAACATATCCAGCGAATCGCCCAGCAACGCGGTAGAGCTTGCAATCCAGCCGGCGCTGAATTCCACCACAAACATCACTGCGTTGATGGCAAGCGCAATGTAAAGCACCCGGCTTTGGCTCGCTCGCAATTGTGCCAGTTCACCGGCCTTGTTTTCACAGCAGCTGTCCACGACGAACCCTCCTAAAACGTGCAATACATCGATACACTGGTGGTTATAGTAACTATAAGGTCAATAGCGATGAGCGAAAAAAGGAACACGGTCGGTCGGCTAGCTGATGATACGGGCGTTAAGCCCGTGACCATCCGTTATTACGAAAAAATTGGACTGTTGCCGAAAGCGACCCGCTCGGAGTCGGGCTATCGTCTCTACTCCGAAGAGGATCATTCGCGGCTGCTGTTTATTCGACGAAGCCGCGGGCTCGGATTTAGCCTTGACGATATTCGTGAACTGCTTTCACTGGCGGATCGTCAGCAGGAGTCCTGTGCGGGTGTGGACGCCAAAGTTGAACAACAACTGGTTCAAGTGCGCTCTCGACTGAAAGATCTACATGCAATGGAACACGAGTTGGAAAGACTGAGTGCGTGTTGTGACGGCGGAGTTATTATGGACTGCCGAATTATCGAGACACTCTCCGGCTCTGCTTAACCACTTTGTATGTGCCCGCCAACCAGGACTGTCTCAATTCGAGTTGGGACAGTCTATTCAGTCAGGCATCCTCCTGAATAAGAGCAACGAGGTCATGCCGAATTTCTTCTCTACTCAGATCGGGCCGCATTAAGAGGCGGGGGTTACCTTCGCGATCAAATACATAAATCGCGCTGCTGTGTGACACCGCATAATTTCCATCAGCGGCAGGTTCGTCATAACCGAAGGTTGTTCTATATCGTTTTGCCAGTTCACGAAGCTGGGGTTCTTTTCCAGTGAGTCCTACAATATTGTCGCCGAAGAAATCCACGTATTTTGCGAGACGCTCAGGCGTGTCACGTTTCGGATCGACACTCACGAACAAAGTGAGTACTTCATCCTGAAGCGCGGGGTCCAGGCCACTGGTTGCCTGATTGAGTTTTTGCAGGGCGGTCGGGCAAACATCGGGGCACGAGGTGAACCCGAAAAACAGCATTCTCACGCGGCCACTGTAATCATCGCCAGATACAGACTTGCCCTGGCTATTGATCAGGTCGAATTCCAGCTCAGGCATCAAGCCACTGATGTTTTTACCGTTCCAGTCTTCCTCGTCATTGCCAAAGCAACCAGTCAGCAATAGGGATGCTATCAGCGTTAAGGTCGCCGATATGATTTTGGTGCGCTGTCGCCAGAAGCGAGTTCTCATGACGCTGTTTCCTCAAGTTGTTTGGATTGGTTGGTATATTTTCCGTCCTGATGCATGGCTCGCCGGAGCATCAGAAGAATACCAAGGATGCTCATCATGGCTGGAGGAATATAGGTCAGCATGCCGCCCAGAAGCTGGTCGACTTCCGGGTCCAGCGGCCAGGCCCTGCCACAGACTTCGTAAACGTCATAGACCATGTCACGTGAGAACACGATCCACGCCCCAAGAAACATCTGAAGCACACCTGCGGCAGCCAGAACCAACATGCGTCTGCCATACCCCAACGATGAGGTGATCGCAGGCGGTCGCGGGTCGAAGATCAACCACCAGAACAGCAGGCCATCCAGTAACATGCTCCAGTTCATGACCCAGTACAGATCTCGACTGAGCATGGCGTCGAAATGGATTGATGGCCACAGCCAGAAATAAATGAGCCCGACAAACAGGAATAGGGCGATGAAGGGTTGTTGCAGGACTTGATAAACCCAACTCAGAGGCCGGAGCGTGCGCCTCCAGCCTGGGCTGATTTTTTCAAACCAGAACCGCATGACTGGCAAGGGATTGGAAAGCGCGATCAGGATAGGCCCGATGTGATGAAGAATCAGGTGCTGGCCCCGATGGACGAAGAACATGTATTGTGCGTAGTAATCGAAGCGGGTCTGCATCACCGCATAACAGATCAGTACCCCCAGGGTGAACGCAAAGATCCGCAGTGAGCCTGGCCGGTCCTGTTCCGGCATCCGAATTAGCCCGACGCCATAGAATCCCATCACGAGCATGTAGCTGAGTATGGTCAGCGGCGAGAAATCGTAGGGTAAAAGGTAGTCAAGCAGTGACATAGCGTTGCCGGTTGTTTTGTTGTTATTTCAGTGACCCTACCTTGGATGTCACCAGGTCGTACAGTTCCTGAGGCCCCAGGCGGCTCAAGGTGTCTCCGTTAACGTAGAATGTTGGGGTTCCGGAAATTCCAACCGCCTTAACGTCCGCAGCATCCTGTTGAATAATGCCGTCAATCTCGGGTGAGTTCATACCGGCCCGAGCGGCTTCGACATCAAGTCCGGCTGACTCCGCCGCATCCCATGCTGCGGCGACCTTTGGATCATCGTGCCATTTCGGTTGTGCTTCCATAACAGCGTCCAGTACCGGCTCATAGACCCCCTGTTCACGGGCGGTTTCCAGGATTCTGACGGCCTCTTCCGAGCCTTTGTGAAACAATACGTAGCGCAGTACCAGACGCACGTTGTCCGGGTAGGCAGCCTGAATCTGTTTCACATAGGGATTCATGGCGCGACAACCTTCGCAGGATGGGTCGAAGAACTCGACAATGGTTACCGGCGCGTCCTCAGGGCCAATAACGGGAGAGTAATCCCTCACCAGTGGCGTTTTTTCAACAACGGCGGGTTCATTAGTGCCCTGGGAGCGATCGTAAATAACAAAAGCACCAGCAAAGACAACCAGACAAAAAAGAAGGAGACTGATGACCAGGGTTCGGGTTTGCACGGGAGATTTTCCTATTTTAAATGAGTTTACGGGTTTCAGATTATTCAGGTGTCCGGTAGCAGCCGACTAGGCACCCACCGCAGATAAAGCATCATTCCAAACAGTTCCAACAAAGACTGGACGACAATCACCACGACGGCCACAGCCCAGGCCTCTGGCATTGACAGTGCCAAAGGTAAAACCACGAAGGAGTTGCGTGTTCCTAGGCTGAAGATGACGGTGCGACCGGTTTCTACCGGTAATCGAAAGACCCGGCGCAGAGCCTTTCCAACCAGAGCCGCAGCTAGAAGATAGGCCGGAAACAGAATCATCAAGGGCCAGATAAGTGAGCCGGTACTGTCGATCTGGCTGACCTGTGTCATTGAGATGATGAACAGTACGACTGTCAGCAGAGGGACCGGCATCAGACCCATGAAGCGAATGAACCCGATGGCTTTTCTGGAGTTTTCGGCCCATTTTTCAGTCAGAAATGCCAGGATAAGCGGGACAATAATCAGCCCGCCAAAGGCCGGCAGGAGGTGCCGCCCAAGCTCAAGATTCACGTCGAACTGATTACCCATGAAAAGCCAGAGGTAAAGTGGAAGAAGACCCAGTTGAGCAATCAGCAGAACCGGTGTTGCCGCAATGGCTCGGGTGCTGTCCCCCTTGCCTAGGTGAGTGAAGGTGACAAACCAGTCGGTACAGGGCATCAGCAATACCAGAAGCACTCCCAACTTCAGCGCGTCATTGTCCGGCAGCGCCAATATCAGCAAGGCAGTGATCGCCGGCATGACCAGAAAATTTCCGGTGAGCAAGGCACCCATGAACCGACGGTCCCGGAACATATCAGACAGGTGGGTCAACGGTGTTTGAGTAAATGTGGCGTAGAGCAGAACTCCGAGCAACCCCCAGATTAAGTAATCCGGCACACTGTCACCGAGGGACGATGTCCAATCCACAGACAGTCCGAAAACAACAGCGATGAGGTAGGCCCAGACCTGGTGGCGTTCAATTACGTCTCGCATGGCGTGCTCGTAACCGAGTGGAATGTCGGCCATTCGCAGCATATCTGCCACACGGTACCCTTTTCAGCAGCCCTGCTAGCCATGGCCATAAGTATGGGCATCTTTGTGACTGTGATCAGGATGTTCAAACTCCAATGTTGAATGAGTGATGCCGAACTCGTTTTCCAAAGTTCGTTTTATCCCACCCTTGACTTTTTCAAGTTCATTCCAGGCACTTATTTCGACCACCACATGGGCGTCGAGGGAGGCATCATGCTCACCCATCTGCCAGAAATGTACGTGGTGAAGGTCTAAAACGCCTTCTACGTTTGATAAAGCCTCGATGACAGAATCTGTGTCGATATCCAATGGACTACCCAGCATGAGTGTCCGGATGGTTCCGCCGATTTCCGTTAGACCCAGGTAGAGAATATAGCTTGCGATACCAATTGTGATCGCGGGATCAACCCAACGCATGTCGTACAGGAGAATCAGGGCGCCGCCTACAACGACTGCAATTGACGCAAACGCATCAGACAAGTTGTGTAGAAACAGCGCACGGATGTTGACGCTGTCCTTTTGCATGGAGTAAGTAAGCAGCGCGGTCAAACCATCCACTACCAATGCGATAATGCCAAGCCAAACTACCCACCACCCCTTGATTTCCGGGGGATCTATGAATCGCATGCCACCTTCGTAGATCAAATATGCCCCGATCATTATCAAAGTGGTGTAATTTATGAGTGCCGCAACAACCTCAATTCTCCCGTAGCCAAAGGTCATCTTCGAGTCGGCCGGGCGGCGTGCAATCTTCCGCGCCGCAAATGCGATAAATAGTGACGCCATATCCGAAAAGTTGTGTATAGCGTCGGCTATCAGCGCCAAGCTGCCAGCGAAGATCCCTCCAGCGATCTGAGCCAAGGTTAGGATACCGTTCGCCCAGATAGCTACTGCAACTCTCTTATCCTTAGTATCCGGTGACATGTGAGCATGCTCGTGGCCCATTGTTTTCTCCTTGGTCGTTGCTGTTCAATTAAACGTAGTCGCAACACTCGCTAAGCCTGGCTCAGAGGGCTTAGCGAGTGTTGCGACCGCGCGAAAACTAGCCATTCTGGCGATTTTCCATGTTATTCCCGGCACCTTTCTCGGCTGTGAAGCTCGTGACCAAAATCATGGCCACGCCCAGGACGATGAACACGTCGGCAAGGTTGAACGCCGGCCAGTGCCGGGATTGCCAATGAAAATCCAGGTAATCGACAACATAGCCTCGAAAAACTCGGTCGATGACATTTCCAAATGCACCGCCAAGTACCATCGAATAGGCTAGTGCTTCGGTTCGCTTATGGCTGTCCCGAATCAATTTGACCAGAACAGCCGAGACGACAATGGCTATCGCAATAAAAAAATATCGCTGCCAGCCACCGCCATCGGCAAAGAGACTGAAGGCAGCGCCTTTATTCCATACGTGCACCCAATTAAAGAAAGGGGTGATCTCAACCGATTGTCCGTAAGCCATGGATTGCTGGACGAGCCATTTAATAAGTTGGTCGGCCAGAGCTATAAGTGCCGAAAAGCCGAGAAAAGTGAGCGTAAAAAAGCGAGAACGGTCTTCAGACATCGAATTATCCTTTTAGCGCAAGGATGCGCTTGGCACCAATGAGTACAATGCCTCCCACAATACCGCCAATAACCAGATCCGGGTAGTTGGAGCCGGTCCAGGCAACAAGAAGGGCTGCAAGGATAACTCCCAGATTGATAACCACATCATTGGCCGAAAATATCCAGCTGGCTTTCATGTGAGCACCGCCGTCACGGTGTTTGGCGATCAGGAGCAGGCAACTGATGTTGGCAATAAGGGCCACAGATGCGACGGCCATCATCATTGACGACTGGGGATCACTGCCAAACAGAAAGCGCCTGCCAACTTCAACCAGTACCCCAGCGGCAAGGATAAGCTGGAGTATGCCAGCCACATGCGCCGCTCTGACCTGCATTTTGATGCCGTGCCCAACGGCGTAAAGCGCGAGACCGTAGACGGCGGCATCGGCAAGCATGTCTAGCGAGTCTGCAATCAGGCCAGCGGACTGGGCGATCAGGCCCATCGTCATCTCGACCAGAAACATCAGTGCGTTGATTGCCAGCAGTATCCATAAAGTGCCGGACTCTTCGCTTTCGTTGGCCTTAGAAGATTCAGCCGCTCTGACGGATTCAGCGCTGGCGTCTTCTGTCCTCTGCAAGGAAGCGCCCAGGCCCAGGTTTTCCAGTTTGCTGGTAATAGGACCGGTTTCTCCATGGTGGATAATTTCCAACGTACGACCCGATAAATCGAATGACAGCGACTGAATGTTTTCAACGCCAGTCAGTGCCATTCGAATCATTCGCTCTTCCGAGGGACAATCCATTTTTGGTATTCTGTAGGTGCTTAGCTGGCTACCTGTTTCGGCGGTGGCGCGTCCCTGAAACTTGTCATCTACGACAGAGTCTTCACTGCCACACTGCCCATTGCAGGGTTTGCTCATTTTCTCGGCTCCGGTTCTCGTGCAAATGATGTCATTTAAAACCCTGTAGCTACTACAGGGTCAATGACTAATCTACTCTAGTAGTCGTCAAAATCGGCGTTTGTCTGGATAAAGATCTACAATGATAAGTGCGATGGTGTGGGCATCTAATTTTTTTCGGGGGTAAACTTTATGATTTCATTTAAAAGACTTACAGCAACCGCTGCGTTGTTGGTTTTTCCTGCATTCGTGCTAGCGCATGGTGATCAAGGCTCATGGCAAGGGCATGGTCCTGGCATGATGATGGATCAGGAGCAAATGCAGCAGATGCACCAGAACTGGTCCCACATGAACCAGCTGATGCAACGCATTCCTGATGAAGCTTCACCGCAAGAACGGCAACAATTGATGCGAGAACACAGAGAGGCGATGCAAGAGCAAATGGGTTTTATGCATCACGGTATGATGGGCCCCGGCATGATGCGGGGCCAACGGGGCATGATGGGGGGCCAGCATATGATGAATGGCAGCCAACCAAAAAATGGTGATGGTCCGACTACCGAACAACAAATTCAGATGATGCAGGAGCGCATGGATCAAATGCAGCTGATGATGGAGCAAATGCTGCAATACCAGCAAAATCTGAAGGTAGAGTGATCGAGAAGCCTTCAAATACTTCTGTTTAACAGACGCTTAGTGTCTGGCGAGTTTGATAGGCTGACGTTTGTGAAAACGGCCCAGTAGCTGGCTTTTAGTCTCTACGATCCGTGACCTTTTACGGCTGAAAGTTGGTGCTCTGGGCGCTACTTCGAATGTTCGCTTTGCGACCATCCCGGATTCCGGCCGGCACCGTAAACAAAACCGCGAGTTGCTCCCTCAGTTCACCCTGAGTTGGTTAGGAAACGAGCTTTCATGATCCTGGTAAGCGGTCAAATGGCGTCACAAACGAAGCCCGAGGTAGTGTGTTCGGTTCAAGTGGGCGGCTTGACCAATTGAGAAGCATATTAGAGATGGCGGCCAAGACCTGAAGCTATCATTCATCGTAAAACCCGCCCAATCGACGTGATTAGAACCTAAACAAGGCCATCATCTGGTGTTGCTTACGGCATACATCAAAAGATGTCTTTCCCAGTATCCAGAAAGCCGCGGTCAAAACAGAACCGCGGCTATCACTAAAACTGCACATTAGCACTTGCGCCGACGTGAGCGACTCGTCAACGCGACCAAGCCAAAAGCTAACAACCCTAACGTTCCCGGCTCTGGAACGGGTTTTGGATCGGTTGGACTCGACAATTCTGCGGTAAAACCAATGTTTTGAAAATCGACCTGACGGTTGGATCCTGTAAGAAACGCTGTAACGTATTGAACGTTTAACGGAGCGGCCAGAGTAATATCCTGAGCTGTGATACCTGGAGCACTGCCTAGATCTGGTAAAACATCCAAAATGCCCACTTGAGAATTCGCGGAATTAAAAAAAGTGAACGCGATATTGTCGACATCAAAGTTTTCACCTGTGTAATTCCAAAAGTGCAGAATGTTTAGGTCGTACTCCTGCCCAAAGTCAAATGAGAGTTCCAAGCCCCCGCCGATCTCATCAGCTGTATACCAAATATGTGTTGTTTGATTGTGGAACTCCTCGGAAGTCGCGCTAGGCGCGTCAATCACTTTGTTGATCGTTTGGCCGCCTGAGAAGGTGTTGTTAAACGAACCCGGCGACGTGCCCGAGCCTACTGAAACCGAAATATTTGATTCGTTCAGGTAAATAGGCGCTGCTACAGCATTTACCGCACCCCAGACAAAAAATGCCACTAAACTGTTCAGTAATAGTCTCATTAGCATCTCGATGTTCCTCTCCATTTGTGGGTCGGGATAGTGTTTAAGCAACGGTGATGCCATAGATGTCAAATCCTTTTAATTCAAAGGTCTGTCACTGAGATCGTCTGTACTCGTGTAAAGAAAGTTGACGACAAGAACTACAAACAACGAGGTTTGAACGGGCAAGTTGCGTTGCGGTTTAACAAGAAGATCTTCCAGTGAAACAGCGGGGGGGGGAAGTGAACAAGGTCGCGCGGCCGAGGAAAAGGCCTGTTTTGAGAACAAAGCACAGGCGTTACGCCCGAATCTGAATGTCCGATTTGCGACCGGAGCACCTAAACAAAAGCGGACGTTCAGAAATGATTCAATTGACCACTAAGCGGACCTTTTCAGGTCGGGGCTTACCCAATCCGGCTATTCGGAAACAAAGCACGCTGATGTCGCAAAGCCGACATTCAGATTTACGCCTTGGGTAAGTTCGGTTCCCTTAAAAGGGCATCCGGTGGAGGCCTTTCGCTACTCCGGCATAGAGACCGTTACGCTGATGGATTCGTACCAGGCGGCCAGGTCTGATATTTGCTGGTCCGTAAGGTCTTTTGTGACAACCGACATCATCTCGTTTTCGCGTTTGCCGCTGCGGAAGGCCTTCAGCTGTTTCTCAAGGTAAATCTGACTTTCGCCGGCAAGGTTTGGCGCAATTGGGATTTTCGCAATACCATCAAGACCATGGCAGGTTTTACACTGAGCTGCGAGTGTGCGGCCCTCGGCCGGGTCAGCGGCAAAGGTGTTTGCAGAAAAGCCGAGGGACGCACCCATGAGTATCACGCCGAAGCGCGCTTTGGTCAGTAGTGACATTTATTGTTATCTCTGAGTAGCCAGAGAGCCTGGGACTCTCTGGCGTAAGGGATTGGAGATAGCGTCTCAGGAACCGGATCCGGTATAGGCAATCCGGTAGATGGCGCCAGCCAGGTCATCAGAGACCAACAATGAACCATCTTTCAGTTGTGCCACGTCCACTGGGCGGCCGAGGTATTCGCCGTTTTCGCTAAGCCATCCTTCTGCAAAGGGAACGGTTTCGCCAGTAACATTGCCGTCGGCATCCACCGGAGTGAACATGACTCGTGCACCTACAGGTTCAGTTCTATTCCAGGATCCATGCTGCGCGATGAAAATTCCGCCCTGGTAATGTTCCGGGAACATATTTCCGGTGTAGAACGTCATGCCCAGATCAGCCGCATGAGCGACGGTCTCAACAACCGGAAATACTACCTCCACGGGCACTTCTTCTCCTTGGTATTCGGTTGTGCGCACGTTACCCCCGCCGTACCAGGGGTGGCCAAAATGCTGGCCCATTTCTGTCTGTCGGTTGAGTTCTCCGGGAGGTATATCGTCACCCATACCGTCAACCTGGTTATCAGTCCACCAAAGATTTCCGGTGGTAGGATGGAAGTCCTGTCCGACTGAATTACGTACACCGCGGGTATAAACTTCCCTGCCGGTGCCATCCTGGTTGATACGGATGATCCCGCCGATACCCACTTTACTGAAGGTATCGAGATGTTCTGGCGGAGCAACGTTATAGGGTTGTCCCAGCGAGACATAAAGTTTGCCGTCGGGGCCGATGTCGCATACCCGGGCCGTATGATTGTAGCTGACAAATTCCTCTGGTATCAGCTCACCTTCGGGAATCAGTTCGAAGGCCACCACATCGCCGCTTTCATAGAAAAACTCTGCGGCGGGGTAGGCCAGAATCCGGTTCTGTTCGGCAATGTAAAGCACTCCCTGCGGTGAAAAACACGGGCCATTGGGCACTGCCTTGTCTATCGACGGGGCAAAGTTCTTCACCTCATCCGCAACCCGATCCTTGTCGCGGTCTGTCACTGCCCAGACTTCGGTTTTTCGGGTACCTACAAACGTAACGACCCCCTGCGGCCCCACCGCTATGTGCCGAGCGTCCGGGACCAGAGCATAAAGAGAGATTTCAAAACCTTCCGGCAGTGTAATTTTCTCAAGTGTTTTCCGGATGGCATCGGCACTGCTACTGTTCTGGTCAACAGTCGTGAATTCCGCCTCACCAGTCACCTGGAATTTGCCGAGCTTTTCCAGGTTGTTGGACTGGCCATAAGCGAAGGGTGTGGCGGTAAGGCCTGCCGCGACAGCGAGAACTAAAGCTTTTTTATTCATTGTTTTTATTGCCCTCTTGATTCACTGATTAACAGTCAGCCAGCGATCTGGTGGCTGCAGCTTTACGTTTTGTTATAACAACAAGATTAAAGTTCGCGAGTACCCGGAAGTCAAGGAACAGGTTGGTGTTAGCCAGGGTAATCCCGCCATATGTGAGCTGCTAAAATGATTGGCAGCGAGCTCAGCAACACCGACTATAAAAAGCAGCGAGCCTGCTTAATATATCCGCGTGATTGAGAGCTTTGCGGAATCCGTGGCCTTCTTCCGGGTAAAGCCTGACCAGAGGTTACTGGCCATTCGCTCGGATCGCTTCCGCCTTGCTCCGCGCCTGTTCCGACACGACGACGGAATCCTTGCCGCCCTGAAAGAATGCCATTGGCCGCCTGATTCGACTGGCCTGAGCCAGAGGTGAACGTTGCTCCCACTGGTGAGGCACCTGGTCCAGCGGCCCCGGCAGCCAGTCCAGATAACCGGACTCAAAACGATGGGTCATCTGCCGTAGGCGCTCAGGGTCACTCACACCAAACTAGCTTACGCCGGCGGTGAAATAGCCGGACAATACCAGTGCCATCAGTGCCGTGTAGCCCCCAGAGCTGCGCCCCTGCATGACGACAGACCGACGGCTGGCTTTTTCGGAATTGACGAGGTGTCTGGCTGCAAGCTCCATGTCTTCAACGTCCAGGATTCCCCACTGTCCGGCGAGGGACAAACGGAAATCACGACCAAAACCGGAACTGCCGCGGTAGTTCACTTCGGCTACTGCGAAGCCCTGATGACATAGAAATTGAATCTGAGGACTGAGTACGGGGGGAGGCCATGGAGGTAGGACCACCATGGGCAATCATCACCAGGGGCGGCGCATTGCTCAGCAATGGTATTGCCGTCAGCCTGAGAGAGGGTGCGCAGGGAATGGTAAACGAGGTCTGGTCGGTTGCCGGAACCTTATTCCATCGAGGACCACCATTACAGTGCTCAAGCATCCTGAATAATGGAAATCCACTGCTCAGGTCATCATGAACCTGCGCTGTGCACAAAACATCCAGGGGCATGCCTTCCCGTAACATCAGCAAGCCGGTGGTGTGGTACACCTGGCTGTCAAACAAAAGAACGGCACTTATGCCGGTGTCACGCAATGCCCCGTCTGGCTGCATCGCTGCATCGCATCAAAAGAGGCCAACTGATCGATAAAAATTCCCGCTCGTTACTCTTTCGCCAAGTTGTAGTGTTCAAATAATCCTAAAGAATATTCTAATGCAAGCTTGATCGCTTCCTGAGGGCCTCTCACCGTGCCCGCTTCATTTTCGGGGGTTACAAGACACCTCGTCTTTGGTAGCGATCTTGCCACTTACTCTGGTGTCCGGAATTATTGAACCCCTACATAGTGTAGTGGTCAACTAATCCCGGACAGTATTTTAAGGTTTTCCTCAGCGGCAACGGGAGAAATACCACCGTTGAACGTGTGAGGTCGTTGCCGGTTGTAGTAGTCCATCAGATAGCCACCAACATCTTTTTTGGCCTCAGGCAGGTTCCGATATCCCAAGGCCGGTATCCACTCAGATTTCAGGCTCCTGAACAGCCTCTCCATCGGTGCGTTGTCCCAGCAGTTGCCACGTCGGCTCATGCTTTGTGTCATTCGATAGCGCCATAGTCTCTGACGGAACTTACGGCTTGCATACTGGCTTCCCTGGTCCGAATGGAACATAACTTTCTCTGGGTGACCGCGCAGTTCCCAGGCGTGGTCCAGAGCTTTGACGACCAGATCTGCATCCGGACTGGATGACAACGCCCAACCAACAACGCGGCGAGCATACAGATCCAGCACGACAGCCAGATAACTCCACCGCTGGCCGCTCCAGACGTAGGTGATGTCACCACACCAAGCCTGATTGGGCCGGTCTACCGTGAACTCGCGGGCCAGGTGGTTCGGGATATCCGGTCGTTCGACCGTGGCCTGCTTGTAAGCGTGAGGGCCTGGCTGCTTACAGATCAGCCCCAACTCGCTCATCAGACGTCGAACCTTGAAGCGCCCGACGACAATGCCTTCTTCGCTGAGTAAGCCCTTTATTGTCCGGCTGCCGGCAGAGCTGCGGCTCTTCGTGAACAGCCGGTTTACCTGGGCCTTCAGGGCCAGACGCTCAACATCCACACGGTTCCGCCGTTGGCGGTATTCGTAGTAACTAGAACGACTGATATCAAACGCATTGCAGACCATTTCAACAGGTATTCGCTCACTCAACTGGTCTATCAGCGCGTACGATTCATGTCGTCCGACATCAAGAGAGCGGTAGCCTTTTTTAGTATGTCTTTCTCCTGTTCAAGGCGCTTGCAGCGGGCTTCCAGCTCCTGAATACGGCGCTGCTCCGGGGTTAACGCCTTGCCCTTCGGGGTGACACCGTCACGCTCCTCGGTCAATTGGTTAACCCAGCGCCGGATAGCACTTTCACCAATTCCCAGAGACACGCTCGCCTGGGGAATCGTGTAACCTTGATCCAGCACCAAGCTGGCTGCTTCCTGTTTGAACTCAGGAGAAAAAGAACGTCGCTTTCTGGTCATCAGACACCTCGTTTATGGTGGCGATATTACCACCTACGTTGGTGTCCGGAATCATTGAACCACTACAGGCGGTTCAAGGAACTTGATAGAAACTATGGGATTGATCGTAAACATAGATCTCTTTAAAACGACCATCTCCTTGACGCCGCATTTCTGACAGACATTGGATCAGCTCATCGCGTTCTGGTTCGCCTACAAAAGGTGAGAACAGTCCTACCAGAAGCACACCAGCTCCGCTCTTTTTATAGATATTCCCGATCGATGTGCTCGCGTACTTTTTTTCAACTACGGACTGAACAACGTCAGAAAAGCGAGCGTCGGGATCTCTAATAGCCTTCCGCTCTGTTGGGATATGTTCCATTTCGTCAGCGGCATATGAAGTTAGGCTTCTCGCAAAGTCTGGACCAATGAAAGCATCGGTAATTTCGAGCCAAGTAAGTTGGTTATCCACTTCAACTACAGCATCGGGAGGATCAGGATGGCTTATAACAGTCAGCGCTCTGCCTGCATCTTCAAGGTGCTTTTTGAAGGAGCCGATAACACTCCTCTCATGTGCATCCTTAATCTCACGTCTCTTCATAAATAATCTCAAAACGCTGACAATTAATGGACTAATTCGGTAACTAATCCGCTCGAATTATTGCCGTGATTGCCGACTCAGAAACCTTAATTTTGTCGCCATGAGACCAGCTTTCGTATTCCCATTGAGGGTCAGGACCGATCCCAACCAATTCACCGCTAACCATGCCAGACGAGCATTCTGCCACGAGGATGTAAAAATCAGTGAATGCCCCGGCGCGCACCGTCACTGTGTCATTTGGCTTCGGAGGCCCTTGGTTCGATTTGGCATCGCTACCAATGAACATCCTTCCGAACCTCGGGGGAAGTGGGTTTTCGAACTCATTGTACATCGCACATTCCTTTTGAAAGTTAGGAAAAATATCTTAGGGCAACGTTGAGCGTCGGCAGGGCCGAAAACTTACCCCATATCGCTGAAGGTGCCCAACGCTTGGTCGAGTATGAAGTACGCGTCATCACTTTTTTTCAGAATTGCACATCCAACCCCGTGATTGCACCAGTAATTCTGACTTCCCAGAACAGCTAAGGCTTGATTAGCGGGAACCAGGACTATCGATAACGAAGGCTCAGCCTGCCCGCATCGCAGAGAGTCCCGGTAAATGTGGGCGGAAGACATGGAGTCCAGAATTCGGCTTTTACTCGCTGTGTATTTGCTGTCGAGGCAGATAAATTTTTTCTGTTCGCCATGCACGATTTCCAACAGCATATCTGGGCGCCGTTCCTTAGAAACTGAGAAGTACCCGTATCGGTTGGGTGTTTCAAGGGACGGACAAGTCATCTGGAAAAAGAGAGTTATCCGCTTCGAGCCTGACTGGCCCCGGAGAATCAGATCTGCAGATACCGGGGTCTGCTCCAATTGCCACTCATAATCCGGGTATCGGGATTGCAGGGCCTCCGCGAACGCCACGAAACACCAGACCTCATATATTTCCCATGTGGGCGCAAGGTAGTGCTGCTCATCGCCACCCATATCCGAGAGGCCCTGGCGCAAAAGTCGGATACCAGCCCGAAAGGTCATGTTGTAGTGCGGATGGCCGGAAACGGCATTGAGATCCGCAACCCCTTGTTTGTCGATGCTCGCACTCACGAAGGGCTCGCTCCGTGCGATTCGCCCCAACTGCTTGTCTATGGATTTCAAAAAACGAATACGCCGCGGCAACCGCACTTGTAGGTCGGTTTCCGTTTCCGATCCTGACACCCTCAAGTCTTGAAGCTCTGAAAGCATGGATCGCGCAAGCCTGCGCACTTCGATCAACTGGCGCGCCGTCAGCCGGTTAGCAGGGTTATCCATGGATGGTTCGTGAAAGGGAACGTCCAGATTGCATTGCTCGGGAGCAAGAAGGGGTTCAGCGTCAAGGTCTCCGGATAATGCTGAAAGCAGGGCGGCGTTCGCTGTCAGGCGCTGTACCGTAACTCCATCAATTCTTTTTGCCATATGAAGCGGCATCTGTTCACGGCGACTGCTAAGTCGAACGATAGGCCGGTCTTGTATAGCCCTGAGTCCAGATAGGTAACGATCAATGAACTTTCGAAGTCTGGCATAACGAACCCACAGCGAAATGAACCCGGACCGACCGCTTACGTTGTGCATGGCGGGTTCAGTTCCAGTGGCCAGCTGCGGCAAAAAGTCGATAATTTGTTGCAGGTATTGATTGAACTGATCTCGCCCAGATTTATGTGGAGCTGGGGATACGTCTACCCGATATCGGATCGGCTGTGCCAGTTCAGGCAACTCCAGCTCCAGGCCAACCTCGCCGGCGAAAAAGCCCGGTTCCCAGACCCAGTGTTGCCCGATGTCATCCACATTTAGTAAAGCATCATCGACATAGCACCTGGCATTTTGATCAGGAATGCCGATCAGATAGGTTTGAGCTTCACTCAGGCCCAGCAGAGTCCGCTCAGTATCCAGGTAACCAAGCGGTTCGTTTGAGGCCGTTGACGCGAAAACCGGTAGTTTCATATCAGCGCCAGAATCGCATCATTCCAGTATCTGCCAGGTCAGATTTCAGTGACTCAACCTTGGCACGGCATCGCTTCAGGTCGTAGTCAGCCAGAACCGAAATCAGCTTCAACAAGGACTCGTGCAGCCTCTGGCTTTCGGAGCCCCTCAACTTCGGAAGCACCCGTGCGTAGATAACATCGTCTAGCGCTTGAGATAGCTCGATGTCCGGAGTTTTCTGTGCCAGAGAAAGGTAGGACAACACATCCTCAACGGTGCGCCAGCCAAAGTGCAGTCGCTCGGTTTCCAGTGCTGCGAGAAGATCAGTTAGGCAACTTTTCACACGAGCCAGATCCTGCTCATTCAGTCCGAACTTTTGCCAGTTCGGATAAGCCTGCAGATTGATGTCCCAGAACTCCATGGTAAACGCACGATCCAGCACCTTGTCGGAAATGCCATGGGTGGTTTCGTCCATGTTGACGGTGCCGATGAAAGCTACGTTACTGGGGAATGGGATAGTGCTTGGCACTCCATCAAAGGTTTTTCCTTCATTATGCAGTCGCAAGTGTTCCCCTGTTTCCATTGCAGACAGAACGGGTGCGAAATACTGCTCTGGGTGAGACAGGTTCATCTCATCCAGGATCGCAATGAAAGGTTGGCCAGGGGTGTTGGCGGCTTGAAGCAGAAAGTCCAGCAATGGGGAGCGTACATAGTTGTCCGGCCGTAATGGGTTAATGTGCCCAAACAGTGGGGATGGGTCATACCACCCAGGCTGCACCGCCTGTACAAACACGTGCTTGTCTGCCGGAAGCCCGAACTGCTCTGACAGTGCTTGCCCATACCGTTGAGCCAGAAGTGTTTTACCTGACCCAGACAGGCCAGCGAGGATGGCAAAATGCCTCCGTTCGTGGGACCACAGTCCAAAGTGCAGCTGGCTTACGAGTCTGGCGGAAAAAGCGGTGCTGGCAGTTACGGCTTTGATCAGGGAGCCTTGATCGATACTACCTATATCCAAAGACGCGTCATCGCCATCTACTGCATCACTCTCCTCTCCGAGATCCTCGGGATCGAGGAATTCCGGCTCCCAGTGAATCTGTGCTGCCCATTCCTTGCCGGTTTCAGTGAGTGAGAACAGCCCATTCTCCGAGTTTTGGACCAGATCAAAACCTTTCAGCCATTTGATGATGCTTCCGGGCATAAAGTTCGAGGTCCAGCCGGAATTCACCTTTCTAAGCAGGTTATAGAGCTGACGGCTGGTTTGGTCTTCTTTCCCCAACGCCAAAAGAACATGATCAATTCCCAGAACCCGTGTCAGAAAGATTGGGATCAGTTCTCGGGGATCTTTGGTATCCAGATATAGCTGCCCACGCGTGGTTTTCGTGACAATGCCTTCGTGTTCCTCGATGACATAGAACTCATTCTTCAGAACATTGACCGTCGTCCGCAGGCTGCTTTCCCGGTAATCTGGAAACTCCGACCTGAGAAAATCAATGAGCTCGTCGCGTCGCACGCCATCCTCAACAAAGCTCAGTGCTTTGATCAGGGTCGCAATACCGCCACGAATGCTGGTCAGGCCCTTACGTCTTTGAATCGCAGGAAGCGGTTTCAGCTTCACTTCACCCTTATCATCGGCCTCCTCCGCTACCGTTTCGGTATGGGAGCCCTGAACATGCCCTTCATAGACAAACCAGGGCAGTGTCATGCGTTCGGCAAGCGCCTTAGGTGAGCATTCTACCGGGCCCAATAGCTGTTCCAAACGGCGCATCAGATCATATTGGCAAGTGACCACTTTCGGCCGGCGGGAGGAATCGCCAAACCAGGCCCTGTGACATTCCTGAGCCATAAGATCATAGGTGATGGTGCTGAAATAGCGCGGATAGAGGGCAGCCATTACCCGACAGATTTTCACCCACGCAATCCGATTGGTGTACTTTTTCATCCATGCAGCGATTTCGTCATGGAAGGCTTGGAGCCGGGTGATTCGGGCTTCTGAACTTTCAGGTAGTGGCTTAAGCGACTCCTCAGCAATCCAAGATCTGAATTCAGGATCCTCAAGAGCAGCCGAGATATTGACCGTACCCATTCCCACACCGCTGACGGCATTTTCCTCCCAAAGCTTTTGCTGAAATTCGAGAGTTTTGCGGGTCTCCAGATCCGCCCCTTCAACATACTCAAGAAAATCCGCCAGGCTGGAAACCCAGTCAGGATTTCGTTCACTGGGGGAGATGTCGTCCAGAATGGTTTTGAGTTCCGTGTCCTTAGAGAGATCGGAGTGCACAAGCTATTCCTTTTATTCTTGGGGAGGTGTTCGGGTACCGGGCTTGGGGAGACCGGACTGGAGGCCGTCAATGTGCTCGAACAAATCAGCGTTAACTTCCTGCCACAGGGGATCGAGGATGAATTCAATACCTTCACGTCTCGCCATTTTGGCGGCTGGAACAAAGTCGCTGTCCCCGGCCACCAGAATGATCGTATCGACCTGCTGTTTGAGTGTCAGTGACGCGATATCGATGCCAATTCGCATATCCACTCCTTTCTGCCTGAGCCCCAGGCTAACGGTGCCACCATCCAGTGTGTTCCAGAGATCCCTTAATTTCAGAAGGCTCTGCGTTTGTTCGGGTGACAGGGTGAGTTTGGTTTCATCAGGCATCGAATCACCCTCTGGCGAGGGAATCTGATCAAGCGCGGACAACCACTCTCGGGTCTTCAGAAGTTTTTTCGTGTACTTGGGATTGATGGTCCAATCACTGTCTTTATTGACCTTTCCCAGCCGAAGCGCGACTTTTCGCTGTTTTCTGAGAGCATCGAACAGTTCGTGACGTTGCCTGGCGACATCAGACTTGGAAAAATCGATAGCACGATTATCTACTGGATGGTGGGCCTTGCCGTCGTAAGGCAGCGCATCGTAGAAGAAAATTCGGTAAACATGCTGCTGCCACTGCCGATTGCTGTCGCCCGTCAAAGATCTAATGTGCTGCTTGCACATCCGACGAATGCAATCGGCTATTTTGGTTACTGTATCGCAACCATCGGCATTTACGAGCTTGGGAAGGCGCTTGAGGAAGAAGCCACCATCGATAAGGATGGCAATGTTGCGGTGGCTCATGGCTGACTCCCGAAAGCAGAGATTTTCGAGAGTCCAGAAATAAGAAAGCCCCAGGGGATCGGCGCACCCTCCGGATGTGTGAGGGGGCTTACTGCCAAGGGGCGGATGTGTTGCGAAGTTTGGTAGCCAGGCCCGCTGTTGTCAAGTGACCTTGACGGAAAATGCCGAAAACATCCGTGTTGCATCATTTCGCCTTTTTTCTCAGATTATTTTTAACATCCTGAATTCTAAAGGGTAGTTCAGAGAGAGATTAAACGGTAGTCGGTTTGCTTCGGGTTTTCTTCACAGGCTTCATTGCCGCTCGCTCTGCCTTGATCCTCTCCAGCAATGCCTCCGCACTGTTTTCCCCACTGATCAGCTCCGGATTCTCCTTGCGCCATTGTTCAGTGAGCTCTCCGCGGAAGGCCTTGGCAAGTATGGACGGTGTGAGGTTGTTGACGCGGGCCAGGGCGTTGTTGACCTGTTGTTCGATGCGGTCGGCGTGGGCGAAGAGTTGGTCTACTCGGCGGACGATTTCGGTTTGTTCTTTTTCATCAGGTACTGAAATGCTAATGACACGAACCTTGTTGAGATTAAGGTTTGGCTGAGCCCCACCGGCCGCTGCTTTTCGGGTCTCCTCGTAATTCTCAAGAAGCCTCAGCTTCAGATAGCTGCGTAGGATCTTTTGTTCATCGGCTGTGACGGCAGCGCAGGCTTGGTTACATGTGGCGGACAGTCTCAATTCTGTTACCTGTCCACGAGTTTTACCTTCACCGTACATTGCCAACAACAGTGTGCCTGGTGGAAAGACCTTAAGAGAGCACTCATCAACGGCTCTTTTAGTTACAAATTGCTCCGCTGATTCTGTATAAATTGCTCCTGTACTGGCGCTGGTCAGCCATGGCATATCGCCATCTTTCCAGTATTTGGGCTCTTTTCGGCTAGGAGTTTTTCCTGTTGCAACGGTTGCAACATCACCAACAGTAAGAGCGTCCCAATCGGTAATGCTTACACTATTCTGATCTCGCCACTCCTCGGTCAACCGCCCACTCACTGCCGCAGCCAGCACGGACTGACGGAAGCGTTTGAGGATTTTCGGGATGCGTTCGAGGCGGGCTTTCGTGTTTTCCACCTGGGCCAGCAGGGTATCGAGTTTGTCGGCGATGACTTTTTGTTCGGCGATCGGTGGAAGGGTAATGCTCCAA
Organism: Marinobacter sp. CP1; assembly: GCF_001266795.1. Classification (NCBI taxonomy): domain Bacteria; kingdom Pseudomonadati; phylum Pseudomonadota; class Gammaproteobacteria; order Pseudomonadales; family Marinobacteraceae; genus Marinobacter; species Marinobacter sp. CP1. The sequence goes on along the minus strand of NZ_CP011929.1, from coordinate 1,898,179 downwards.
CTTTCCATGCCGGACTTTGTAATGTGGGGCATTGCTACCCCGTGAGCAGAGGCTTTTAAATCCTCAGTGATACGAAGAAGCTCATAGTAAGCGAAGCGCTTATCCATAGCGCTACTGGGGAGTATCTTCCATATGTGGTAATGGAAAATCAGTTTATGGTCCCATCTTGACCAGTACGGGCCAAAAGTAGCTGACCATGCGTAAAGTAGGTCACCTTTTTCGCAATATTTGTCTGGCTGAAGGTTGAGGTCTGAATAAAACCAGTTTTCTCCGCCATTCAGATTCTGAATTCTCAGAATTGGCGTACCGGCATCAAGCATCTCTGGCTTTTTATAAGCTCTTCCGTTTATGAGGGTAAGAACGGTCCCTAACTGACAGGAAGTCCAGCCATTTGGTGTGGTCGGATCAGTCATGACTTCCCACCAGCTAAGACTTCACTAAGAAGCACCTTGGCCCCATCAGCCTCCTCCTCACCCCCCAACTCCCGCATCAAGGCATCCAGCTCTCCCAACGCCTGCACCAGCTCCCCCATAGCCTCGCTCGCCAACACACTCGGCTCCGGTAGATTGGCCGCATCCACACTGTCGCTGTCCTTCAGCCAGGAAATATCCAGCGAGTCGCCCTTGTGCTCGGCAATCCACTGGCGGCTGAAGCTGCGCCATCTACTGTGGGCCAGGCGGGGGTCAATACCTTCGTTCTCGTCGCTGTGTTCCGGCAGTTCAATGTCTTCAGAATGGAAGCTGTATTCGCCCTCTTTGCGTTCGCTGTCGCCGTTGGGGCTGTCACCATACACAGTCTCAAACGGCTTCAGGTGCGGGTCGCCAAAGGGCGTCCGTTTGCCAAAGCTGGGCATGTTGGTGCGCAGGTCGTAGACCCAGACGTTTTCCGTGCATTGTTCTTCCTGGAATTTGTCCGCCGCGCTGCCTTTGGTGAAGAACAGAACATTGGTTTTCACGCCCTGGGCGTAAAAGATGCCGGTGGGCAGGCGCAGGATGGTGTGCAGATTGCACTTGTGCATCAGGTCCCGGCGTACATCGGTGCCCACGCCGGCTTCGAACAGCACGTTATCCGGCAGCACCACGGCGGCGCGGCCACCGGGTTTGAGGTTGCGGTAGATGTGCTGCAAAAAGGCGAGCTGTTTGTTGGTGGTTTTGTAGGTGAGGTCGTCCCGGGTGATGCTTGCATCGCCGCCCTTGCTGGTGCCGAAGGGCGGGTTGGCGAGGATTACGTCGGCCGCCTCCAGTGCCTTACCTGCATCACCTAGGGCGTTGCCCAAGTGGATTACACCTTCATCATCCCCTTCCATGCCATGCAGCAGGCAGTTCATTAGCGCCAGCCGGCGGGTACCGGGCACCAGTTCGATGCCCACGTAGGCCTGGGTGGTCTGGAAGTTTTTCTGTTCAGCGGTCAGTGTATACAGGTCGTCAGTCTGGCTTTTGATGTATTCGTGGGCGGCAATCAGAAAGCCCGCCGTGCCCGCGGACGGGTCTTGGATGCGTTCGCCGGGTTGCGGCTTCAGGCAACGCACCATGGTGTTGATCAGCGCGCGTGGGGTGAAGTACTGGCCGGCGCCGGATTTGGTTTCGTTGGCGTTCTTCTCCAGCAGGCCTTCGTACAGGTCGCCCAAGCCGTCTTTCTGGGCGCTGAACCAGTCGATCTGGTCCAGGGTTTTGATCATCTGTTCCAGGTGGCGCGGCTCCCGCAGGCGGGTCTGGGCATCGGCGTAGATGGCGCTGATCAGCGGGTCGTCGTGTACCAGATTGCTGTCGCCGTCCTTGCCGGTGGAGAGGCTGAGCAGGATGCGTTTGTAGTCGTTCAGCAGGTTGATGCCGGACTTGCCGTTCAGGTCGGTCCAGCGGCAGCCCTCGGGCAGCGGGTGCTTTTTCAGGGTGCCGGCTGCGGTGTTCTCGTGCACCATCTTGATGAACAGCAGCAGCACCAGTTCGGTGACATAGTCCGAGTAGTTGATGCCGTCGTCCCGCAGAACGTCGCAGAGGTTCCAGAGTTTCTGGACGATGTCGTTGTTGGTCATGTTATGAGCCAGTGCCTGTAGTGAGGAGCTATGGTTAGATAGCGAAGGAATTTACCATTTTCTGGGCTTTGATGTTAAAGCACTCTTCTGCTGGGTAATATCCTTGTCCGAATCGTTGTTTTAAGTCCTAGCCAATGCACGGAGCTGTATTTGCGTCACTCTGCCTATCGATTGATTCACCGTTTTCTGAACCCAGTACTTCCGGACTCCCGCCTGAGCGCCTACTTTCGCTGGAAATCAGCGCTGACATTGGTAGGAACGGAGTTTCACGGTGAAAACCTCCGAAAAAATCGGGCAAAACTGGAGCGGCTCTTTGACCCAAATATGCCGCTGCAATCGGAGCTCTCGCGACTTCTTCCGGAAAATTTGAAGGCACCCTATAAGGTTCTGGATGTGGGAGCAGGACCAATCAGCAAGGTCGGCAAAATCGTGGATGGCCGCTCTATAGACTTGATCCCGGTTGATCCTTTGGCAGACGACTACCAGCAGCTGTTGGAAAAAAATGATTTGCAGCCGCCGGTTCCTACCCAGAAAGGTTATGGAGAGAGGCTTACGGAGCAGTTTCCAGAGAATAGTTTCGACCTTATCCATGCTCGGAACAGTGTTGATCACTGCCTGGATCCGGTTGCGGTCATTCTAAATTGTGTTCGTGTACTCAAGCCCGGCTGCCATTTTTATCTGAACCATTACCGGAACGAGGGTATCGCTGCAGATTATTACGGGCTGCACCAATGGAACTTCAACCAGTTGAACGGCCGGTTTGTCGTTTCCGACCGCTTTGGCAAAGTGATATCCATAAGCTCTGTGCTGGAGGGTATGGCGCGTGTGACTTCGGTTGAGATTCAGGGAGACCGAATCATTGTTGTTATTCAGAAAACAGGCTCATGAGTTCGAATACTCAGCAATGGCACCTGATTGGGAATGGCCCTGGCAAGGCTGAGATCAGACCAAATGAGAGATTGATACGTTTCAATCAATCAGATCCCGGGCCAAAGTCATCAACTCTTGTTGTTTCAAATGGTCGCGGAAAAGGGATCAACCAACCGTTCCTCGTTGAAGGGCTGCAACCACCTCATGATTTCGAGCGCCGTTTGAATGAGACTTCAGGGGTTCTTGAAAGCCGACTGGGAGTTCGTCCCTCTGCAGGGCTGACGACCCTTATTGCGTTGGGCGAGGAGCCCTGTAGCCTACGAATTAGCTGCATGGACCTTCTTCCCACTATTGCCCGGCCAGAGCATTTGTCGAACCGTCAGCCACTAGCGTGCTGTTTTCATAATTGGTTGGGCGAACGCCGCATTGCATTGCCATGGGCGCGCAAGCTCGATTGGCCGGGGTTCTGGTTGTCTGAATTGGAGGGTTCCAAGTTGAGCCAGGCTTCCGACCCATACCCTCGGCTTCTGTCACTGTCCTCCATTGAGAGGCAGGAAGGTTTGACGTTGATACGGTGGCTGGCCCGGCTACCTCACGCCTGTTGGAAAACACACGCAACAGAAGAGCTGCTCATGCATGCAGAACATTTGTTCTTCTTGAAGAGAGGTGTTCGCGATACGTCGAACTGGTGGATTTTCGATTTTGAGGCTTCTGGGCTTATGGCGCGGATTCATCGCACGCTGGCAATGGCTCAACAGGCCCTTCTTTCTCCAGTGCAGGCTTTGCCAGAATCTCTTTAAGAGCCGCGACTTCCTGTTCTTTATGTGTGGCTGAGTAATCATCCCGTTCGTGCCAGTATGCATACCCGGAGTCGAGATAGACGGGGCTTCTGGTCAGCTCAGCCATCGGTAGCATGGTGGCGTAGTCGGTCACCTGCCGATACCAGTCATCGTCGGCCGTTTTGAGATGTTGAGCCGGAATGCGATCGAAGAGTTCTTTGGAAAATGCCCTCATGTGGGCCCAGGTATTGCCACCGCCTTTTTGCCTAGGGGAGTTGTAATCCGGTTGATAGAGCTTCAGCGGTTTGTTCGGTCGGAACATCGGCATTTGAATGAGATCATGGCCCTTCGCTCTTGCCCGAAGTAACCGCTCGACAACGGTGTCCTGCATCAGGTAATCATCCTGATCCAGAATCACGATCATTGACGATGGATTGGTACAAATCTGGCTAACGGCTTTTTGCATATTGGCGATATGGCCCTCACGTGTGATGTTCCTTACCAGCGTGTAACGATTCTCGAACGGGCGCATCCGTTCGGGATAGTGCCAGGAATGGGCGTAGCCGCTGGCATCATCGATCAGAATTACTCCGAAGCTCTGGTCTGACTGGTGTTCCAGAGATTTGAGGCACCGCTGTAGTTTTATGGCAGGTGTAAAGCGTCCCTTAAGCAAGAAAATTACAGGCTCATGCCGCTGCGGATACCGCCAGGCCGCGTTTGGCACGAGGTCAAACTGTTCGGCTTGCTTCGAAGGAAAGATGCCCTGGGCGACCAGATCTCGTATTGCAGAGGAGTTCAGCGACGCTTTGTCTTCATTCCGCGGATGGATATAGAAACTTTCAGGGTTCCCACCTCTGAGGGAAGTATGTCTCCCGCTTTCTTTCTGGAATTGCTGTAGGGCACGATGCCAGGTGAGTTGATGGCGGCCGTCGTGTACCGGATTGTTGATTGGCAAACAACGACGGATTCGATTTAGGTCGAGAAGACCGAACCGCACTTCCGGAGGGAATTCACCGGCTTCTCCGTGGTACGCCAAAATGTCATGCGTCGCCTTGGGAATATTGAATCCTACGCTGAGCGCACCATCGGCAGAAATGGCGTCAAGCATGTCGGTAAGATAATCATGGCCCAGCCTTTTTCTGCCAACCAGAATATCGCAGTCACATTGAAGGACATAGCGGGTCTGGATCTTAGAAAAGGCCCAGATCTGGGGATAAAGCGGAGCATTCATCATGGTGTGGGTGTGCGTGGCTTCCGATGCATTAAACCACTGCTTGTAGATAGCCTGTATGGACTCGGTGCCTTTTGGTGGCGTCAAAACTGCGTGAATTAATCCATCAGCTTTCAGCCTGGCTGCCTTATCCAGAACGCTTTGTAGGTCTGGCTCTGAATATTGTCGAAGAAAGGGCCCCGTATACCCATCAACCAGCAGGACTGTTTTAGCGAAAGTAGTTGGGAATGATAGCTGTGTGACGATATGGGCGACTTGTTCGTACAAGCCATCAGCATCCTGGGCGCAGCATTTGATAAGGAGCGTAACGTCAGTTGCTTCTTTGTCGGCGGCTGGGGACGCCGAAGCGGCTGCATTCGGGACATGAAGACCGGAAATCAAGTCGCTATAAAAATCTGCAAATCCTGGAATCTCCGATAAAGCCTCTTCTGGCCGAAGTGTCGACGATCTGCGCACCAGCTCCTCATCGTCGTAACCGAGTATTCCGATGCCGTAAAGCCGCGCGCTCATGTCCAGAAAATACGAACTCGTAAGCGGCTGGATATCTTTTCCTATGTCGATGTAGTGAAGATCACCCTTGGGCGTTAGCCGCAGGTTGTCACGCTTGATATTCAGCGTGGCAATGCCAGCTTTGTAAAGTGCCTGAAGGAAGCGCACGACCTGGTCGAACGGTATGTGTTCTCTTATCGTTGAATAGGCAACCTTCGGTGTTGCATAGTGCCAAAAGCCTTCTCTGGCCTGAGACCATTGAACCGGCGGAATAGGGACAGTTTTATTCCTAAGAAGCTCCTCCAGGATTGCCACTTCGGTGGCATTAATCGACCATGGGTAGAACTCCTTGCAGACAGTATCACTCTCAAGCCAGACGGCACCCTCTAGTCCGTACCCGAGTAGCTTCCGATCATTGTTTTTCAGATTGAGAAGCTTCTGCGCCACAAAAGCCAGTTTTTTGCGGCTATCTGACCAGTAGCCTGAGTCGCGATTGGATTGAGTGTCATTGCCAGTTAACGAATAGATGGCATAGGTGGGTTGGGAGACAACGCTCACTCGATCCGGAAAATCAAAAAGCAGACGCATCACGAACCAATGATCTTCAGCGCTTCGGATATTCGGGTAACGTAATCCGGCATCTGTTCTCAGTAGCAAGTTACAGGAGGGAAGCTCCCTCTCTTGGCCTTCAATACAAAAGCTTTGGATGAGCTGGACGAGGGCTTCTGTATTCAACAGCTCCTCAGGTGAGGCACGGTTGATATTTGAGGAAAGCGACCCATTAATTCTGAGCTTGTTGCTGCCGATTGCCGCGATCGAATTTTCAGATTCCGCCTGGCAGTAGAGGGCTTCGAGGCTATTGATAGCAGCAAACTCGTCGTCTGCATCCAGGCGAGCGACCCAGCGGATGTGGCTCTGCTTTTCTGCCCAGTCGAGAATCTGATTCCGGGATCGCGCCGGGGAACCACAACGGGCAGTTAGTATCGTAATGGCTGGATGATTGAGAATGGCGCCTGTCACCTCCCGCCAATTTTCTTCAGATTGATCATCCAGTACCGTAATTTGTGCCTTTCTCTCATAGACAAGAGTCTGCTCGACGGCGCTTTTAAGAGCCCGTTTCAAGAGCTCTGGTTGGTTCTGGTGAGAGACCGCAATAACGACCGGCGCGGCCCTGAACTCATTGCTGGCGGCTTTCAGACACTGGAGTTTTCTCAGAGTGAGAGTCTGCGATTTCCGGACCGGGGCGCGAAGAGGCAAGCGTTACATTCCTTGTACGGTTTGTTCGATAGTCGATTTATTCAGGCCAAAGAGGGATTCCATGCGACGGAAAAACTGCTCCTGTTGGACCAGGGACATCTTCCGGCCATGTAGCTTCAGAAACTGAGCACTGCCTTTCAGCTTCTGCTCAGACCCTACAGCGGATAATGCATCAGGAGAATGATTGATTTGCCAATCAACGGTGATCCGGCGAGTGTATTGAATGTCGAGGTCACCCAATTCGAGTGCCCGGATGGCGAAGTCTCTGTCGTTACAGCTGATGAGTCCGTCGGTGTATCCGCCGATGCGTAATGCGGTTGATAGCCTGATAAATGTGTTTGAGCCCTGCCAGCCAGGATTGCCGGTTAAAAAATCGTTCGCGCTGATATTTTCAGGGATATTTCTCGCCAGAATGGTGTTGTCTTGGAATACGTTTATTCCAGACAAGACAACATCTGCCGGCCCATTTCTCGAAGTTGCTTCGCAGGAGCCGAGGTGGTCGGCGTGCCAGTGGTCGTCATCGTCGATAATGGCGACGTAGCAATCTTTGTACAATTCTCTGAGGATTGAAAACCCGGTGTTCCAGGTGCCGGCAGCTCCTTGGGAGTTTTGGTTCTGCCCGAAGACCACTTTCACTGAAGGCGTAAGCCTTCTCAACATATCTTGCTCTACGTCGGAAAAGGGTCTTTCATCAGAGACGACCACGATTACGTCTGGTTTACGTTGCTGGGCTTCAACAGCAGGCAGGGCATGCTTAATGAGCAGGTTAGGCCTTGGCCTCGTGGCGATTACTACAGCAATAGGTAACATCAAAAAATTAGGCGCTTTCAGCGCCCCACATGGTGTCGTTTAGCTCCTCCAGTACGGTATCAAGCTGATCGCCCAAAATTTTGTCCATCTGTTTGGCGCCACCGTCATCTGCAAATCGGCTATTCACAAACTCGCGGTCGATAATCACTTCATGCACCAACTGTTTGGCTAGCCGTTCGAGCCATTTTCGTTGAGCCGGGCTCCATTCGTGTTGGGTGTAAATATGGTCCATAGCTTGCGCTACCCGCTGTTCAAACGGGATGAGAGGTTCTCCCAGTGCAGCCTGGCGGATGTACCCCACGATGCTTGCGGCAATATCCTTGTTTGTTTGTCTACGAACAGCACTCTGCAGTTTGGCCTCTGAGTAGCCGTGGTTATCCAGTAGAAGGCGCACCTCCTTCAGTTGCTCACGCGTGAGGTTTCGAGGTCTATTGACCACGACTGAGAGTGCAGCGGACTGGTTCAACTGTTCCTTTATGAACCGACCGAATTCATCCAGATAATCTTCAGGCCGTTCGTGAATGCCGTAGCTCTGAGTTCGCTTTTTGAACTCATCGTCATCATAGGAAATCAGAGGCATGGTTTCCGTGCCGGCGAGAGATTTCACTTCTGCTAACTGGGCCAGTAGTCCGCTATGTTGTTTTATGAACTCCGACGCTTGCCGGGGACCAAGCTTATGCAGGTGTTGGTGTAGGGATTTGGGCTCCACGCCCCAGCTCTGGTGTAGTTCGTCCAGTTTCTGTTTCAGTTCCGGGCGGTTTTCAGCTTTGTTGTCGGCCTTACGCAGCACCCGCATAAGTTTCTGGCTAAGCTGACTGAGCACTACGTCAGCCTGGCTTTCATCGGGTTGTTCGCCGGGACTGCTGAGGGCCTTTTCCAATTGTTCGTCGTCGGTGAGCTCGCCCACCAGTTGCTCAAGGGTGATATTTGGATCTTTCACCAGGGGCTTCATGGTGTTCACATCCTGCAATGCGGCGTAGATGTCTACCGGATCGTAGATGCGGAATACGGTCTTACCGATCTCGTCGCAGCGGCGGGTGGCGCGCCCGATCATCTGTTCGTACAAGATGCGTGAACGTACCCGGCGCATGAACACTAGGTTGCAGATTCGTGGCACGTCGATGCCAGTTGTGAGCAGGTCTACGGTGATGGCAATGTTGGGATATCGTTCGTTTTTATAACGACGAATGAGCTGGTTGACCTTGTCGCTCTGGCCAGTGATCTTAGCGACTGCGGCTTCGTTGTACTGCCCGTTGTAAAGCTCTTTGAAGGCATCATCCAACAACCGTTTGACCATATCAGCATGCAGATCGGTGGCGCAGAAGATCATGGTCTTCTCATCGCCGAAAGGATCAAGTTCTTTTACTAGCTGCTCGCATATAACCCTGTTGAAATTGTCGTTTATCACCCTACGGTTGAAGGCATCCACGTCAAAACTGAGTTCATCCTCCAGCTCGGTGGTGTCCAGTTCTCCAGTCTGAGTATTGATCACTTCGACCGGTTTTCCCTTTTCGAAGCTAATACCGTTCTGGGTGAGCAGGGTTTCATAGCGAATGGGCGGTTCGTGGTCGATCAGCCAGTCGTCTGCCACCGCTTCCCGATAGGAATAGGTGTAAACGGGTTTGCCGAAAATCTCACTGGTGTGCTTGGCTGGCGTGGCGGTGAGGCCGATTTTGACCGCATCAAAGTAATCTAGCACACGGCGGTAGCTGGAGATGTATTGACTCGTATCCCGGGTGGCTAGCTCGCCTTCGGTCATCTCCTGATCCAGGGTATAGCCCCGGTGGGCTTCATCGATGATTATGCAGTCGAACTGGTCGATTGGTGGGGGGGCATCGCTCATGAAGATGCGTTTGACCATGGCCTGAACCGTGGCCACTTGAATTCGCGTTTCCGCTTCGGCGGCCATGTCGCCCAACTCGGCCACGTTATAGATCTTGCTGAGGGTGTGGTTCTGCTCAAGTGGTGCTTCGTTGAAGGCATCGATGGCCTGTTGGCCAAGAGCAGTGCGGTCTACCAGAAACAGAATACGGCCGAAGCGTTCCGCTTTTAAGAATCTATACATCAACCCGATGATTGTCCGGGTTTTACCTGTACCCGTCGCCATAGCCAGCAATGCAGACCGTATACCCCGGGCAAGGGCATGCTCTGTAGTAGTGATGGCCTCTTGCTGATAGTCGCGCAGTTTCAGATAGCCGAATGGCTCGTCACTCAACAATTTTTCGGCGTTTTCTTTATCTCGCGTCAGCAGATCCAACAGGCCGCCCGGAGTGTGAAATCGGGGCAGAGCCCTGCGCAGGTTGCTGGGTTCGCGTACATCCCTGAACCATGTGCCGGATTGTTCCGCCAGTTGGGGGACATAGGGGCGTCCGTTGCAGGAGTAGACAAAAGGAACCATGAAATGACCGTCGTCATCTGACGGCCAGGCGATGGTACGACCGTTAAGCTCCCATGCCCCAACGACCGGCGCTTCGACTTTAAAACCTCTGCTGTAACGCTCGGCTTGGGGGATTTTGCCAGCAACATTGGTATTTTCTTTCTTGGCTTCCACCACTGCAATCGGTGTGAGTCCCGCGAACAACACATAATCCGCCCGACCCTTTTCACCACTGTTATTTGTTGGCCATTCGGCAATCGCTCGGTAAGTACCTTTTTCCGGCCTTGCGCCTTTCTGGTAGGTTATTTCCTGGCTATCAGCTTCCCATCCTGCCTCAACGAGTTGCTGGTCAATGAGGATCCGAGTGAGCTCTTCGTTCAGGACCAGGGTGTCACTGGCGGCTTTGGTTTGCTGGGCTACCTTCTGGCGTTGAGCGTTGACAGTCTTTTCGCCTTGCTCCGCGAGTTGCTGTTGCAGCGACTTGATCTTGTATTCGTAAGCCTGCTGCTGCTCTTCCAAGGCCTGCTCATGCTGCTTGGCCTGTTCAGCCAGAGCACGAGACTCCTCGTCCATCGCGTGGGCTAACGCTTCGTATTCAGCCTTCTCTTTTGCGATCAGCTGGCTGAGTTGCTGGCTGCTATCCAGCTCAATATTGGTTTGTTGGAGTTCGTGACTGAGCTTATCGATATCCGCTTGTAGCTGACGTAATTCGGCGCTGGGGTCGGCCGGCGGCAGGAAGGGACCGGGCTTGAAGCTGGGACCAGTTTTGCCGAAGGAGCGGTGGAACCAGATTGCGAGTGCCCGAGCCAGTTTCAGACCGTCCATGGCTTCTTTATGACGGGTGCGGAACTGATGGGTCGCTTTATTACCCTCAATCCGTAGGGTGTGGAACAGCTCTGTTACCTGAGGTTCCAGGCGCAGCTCCCGGTTCAATCTGTAAAGCAAGTCGGCCTGGCTGGTCTGCTCGTCGAATTCGATTCCAGAGAGAGCGGCAAGGTGCTGGGCCAATGCCTCGCCGAACTGGCGAAGTTTAATCAGAGTCGTGTTGGGATCACTGGAGAAAGCGCGTTCTGCAGTGCCTGCAAGCTCGACAAATAATTGGTCATGTTCGGCCAGAAAGCCGAAGTTTGCCGATGAGTAAATGCTCTCCTGCACGACTGCTCCCTATACCCAACTGTCTCAATTCGCAATGCTCAGAGTCGGGGACGACTCGTCATAAGACAAACAGTTAGGTCTCTCTTGGTTGTTATCTTCCTAACATAGTTGTGACTGTATCAGCGTTTTTTCAGGCAGGCCAATATCTTGTTTGCCTGACGCTTGAGGGAAACTGACACTGGGCATATGGAAAGCGTTTTGCGGTCAATAAGCGCATTGGCGCCCTTCAGACCGCAAGTGCACCAAGGAGATTTAGGCGCCCCTCGGTTAACTTGGCGGGCCGTGTGTCTGTTACCAATATCACTTTTAACTGAGGATGGATGTCCAATGCAGTCTTTAACCAGGCTGAAGTTCCGAAGTCGTTTAGATCGTGTGCATTGTGGATGATCCAAACACCGTCTCTGTTGGGCAGCTGTGGAGTTCGCTGTTTAATAGAGTCGACAAAACACTCAACGCGGTCTTCAGATAACAGTGCTTGAAGGGCTTCGGCAGACTGTTCCAGACCCATCGTTTTAGCTCGATAGACCAAGCAGCGCCCGAAGCCGCACTTATAGGCTTTGGAGGCTTTATGTGCAGCTGCTTTGAGTCTCCCCAATTCTTCTGCTTCGATTGTATTGGTGGTCGACATGTGGCGCTCCTTGCGGTAGCGATCCAGTGAACGAAAGGCTTAGGTCGTAACGGTTAGTTTAGCCTACCGACGTCGGTGTTGAGTGGCTGGTCTGAAAGTCGGCCAATTTGATACTCCCTGTCATGATCGGACAACTTGCATTTATTTGACTATTATTTGATCAGCTTAAGCTTGAGTTTATGAAGTATGCTGATGCAGTTTCCGCGGGCTCACGACGACGAATTGCTAGGCAGCGTTATTGCGAGGTTCGCTCAAAGGCAGGGCCTCGAAGACGATAAGGTAGTCCTGGACCAGCTTTTTGGTTCCCGGCACATTGTCCCGTCAACGGTTCTTCAAGGCCATGCGAATCAGCTTCTTGCACATATTGGGCACCTATGGGACATCTCGCCCCGGGAACTGATAGAAAACCATACCCTTCTTCCGATATTTCGCCCTTTTGTGGCTGCCAAAGTCTATGATCAATTCACTCGCGATTTATGCGGTCAATCCAAGAACCACAGTATGCTTCGAACCGGATTGGCTGCTTCCAATATCATTTGGCCCTCAAGCTTTAGGGTTTGCCCCCTGTGCAGCCAGCGTCAGTTGAGAGGACTTGGCTACCTATACTGGCAGCGGCTCTTCCAATGCCCGGGCGTGGAAGTGTGTCCCGAACATGGGTGTTTGCTGATCGATACCGGTATACCGCTTCAGTCGCAGCGCCGTAATCGGTTCGTCGGTACACAGACCGTGACTCAAAATATTCCCGCGCTTTCAGATCTGGGCGAGAGAAAAGATTGGCTGTTGTCTTCTCTTATTGCAGAGCTACTCCAATCCCGACCAACCGAGGCGCCCAATAGCTATCAATGGTCGAGGTTCTATCGGGCTTTGGCAAAACAGCAGAATCTGTGCAAGGGAAAAGGCGTGAAGCATGACGACATCGCAGCTCAGGTTCGAGAATACTGGGGTGGTGACTGGTTGGAGCGATGGGGGCTCTCGTTGAGGGCCTGTGACAATTGGCTGGTTTCGATGTTCCGAAAACACCGACGTCCTTTTTCGTACCTGCAGCATTTCGCCTGTTGGTGTGCCCTTTATGATCACGAACCTTTGTTGACCTCGGTGTTAACCAAGGCGACAGAGTTTTCGAGGCAGCCTGACAGGCGAGCCGTATATTTCTCGCCTCGTGCAGACACTGTTTGCCATGAGTATCGGGCGAGCTGGATAAAGTTAATGAGTCGTTATGGTTCTTTGCGTGAGATCAGGCAGCAAAGGGATGGTGTGCGAGTTTATTCCTGGCTGTATAGATTTGATGCGAAATGGCTTTCTGTTCATAAACCAGGAGAAATACGGCGGCAAACCAAGGGAAAAATTGATTGGATTAGGCGGGATCGGATGATCTTGAGAGAGCTACTAGTGGTAGAGCGTTCAGTCTGGCAAAAGCTGGACGGACCGAGGAGGTCCAAGAACTGGTACTGCAAGCAGGTTAATGGCGGGAAAACCTTAGAGAAGAAACTCAGCAATCTACCTCTGTGTAAGGCATTTTTTGTTCGCTATGCGGAAACCGTCGAGGAGTATCAGGTAAGGCGCTTAGCATGTATATTTGCCAGCCTGTTAAGAACCAACCAATGGCTGACTCCGATCCATGAAATTGAACGAAGTGCCGGGCTCGATCAGGAAAAGTGTCGCAAGGCTGGCCGAGAGATCCTGGAACAGAACATCCCCGCCTGGCAGTTTTCTGAATCGATTCCCCTCCGATTCCGCTCTCCAACATGCTGATGGTCTTTGGCTGCGAAAATGGTTATTTCTTAAAAGCCGTCCGTTCATAAATGTGCAGTTTGAAGGGCATAAACAAAGCTCGGTTCCGGCCGAGCTAATTCCAATGCTCGTGGTGGGAAGCAAGTATGACAATAAGACGAGAATCCGCAGCTCTAAGAGTCAGCACTCTTCGTTCTACATTGCAGATGAGCCAGAGGCTTTCTCTTCAAAGGCCGGAACAAATTGGTTCCAGTTTCGTACTGGCTCGGGATACAGCGTTCGAGTTCGTCAGATAGAGTTCGCCCGCTGTTTATTTTTGAACAATTTCCACCTGACTAGAACCGCGTTCAGACACGATGGATTATCGGGTTTAGCGCAGGTGTCTGAGTCTGATGAGGCAACCGTCATTAAGCTGTCGGCAATGGCGGACTTCCCTCCGAACAATCTGCGTAACAAAGCAGCGCTTCAACACCTTTCTTGGATGATTCTGGACGAGAAAGCACGCAAAAGTTTTGGATCGATTTTAGGTTGTTGGATGGAAGCGGACCGTGAACCCTGGGCGTTTTCGTTCCATCCCCCCTCAGTAAAAGGCTGGAGAATATCTGGGTTTGGCTTTTATGGTGAGGGTGAAGAGGAAGGCATTTTTACGATTGATGAAATTGCGCGCCTTCACAACCCGGTTTTTATGCATCCGAAAAGGATTGTTGTCGATCACCCTAGATTTGAAATTGCCCTTAGTAAAAGTCCAGAAAGTGGTATCAGGCCAAAGATTCCTCGGACTGTAGAGGAGGATCCGGAGCTTATCCTCGATATGGAACCGGAGCTTGGTAATCAGTTAGATGAGGAAAATGACACGGCATTTGAGTTCTCATTTGAGGAAAACCTGGATATAGAAGTACAGGTGAATGGAAGGCGGTATCGGGTAAAACCCAGAGTGGACGGGGAGCTTTCAAAACCGCGTGAATATACCAGTCCTGGGCATGCGGGGGAGCACGGATTTGGCCGTGAGCTGAATTATGGAATTAATAGGGCAGGAGATTGTGCAACCTTAACAGAAGAAGCACTCATCGAGGTTGAATCGGTCAGTAGGTTTGAGAATTTTGAAAAGGTCGTCAATCGCTTGAGTGAACGACCGGATTTTTATTTGGAAAAGAAAACCTGCTTCCAGCTGCCTTGGCCGGGTGACGTCAATACGACCAGTACTAATACGGTTACCGGGAAACCGGTTCAATGCTATGTCGCTGAGATGAGATACTGCAACACTCACGTCACGATTTTTGAAATTGACGTTGAGAGCTTGCTCAAGGAGCACACTATTAGCAATTTGGTCGTGGTGTTCAAAGATGATGTTCCAAGGTGCATTAGGCGGGTACTTCAAAATTGTTCATCGAAGGGCGTCAAATGGGACCTCAAGCAAATCGAACGATTATCTTCCGCCTATGGCACTTGCAGCCACCCCAAAAGAATGGACAGGAGAAATGGTGTGTCCGTTGAAGTTCCAGCTCACCGTTACCAGGAAAGGTGGGTAGCTGCATTAGAACGTGAAATTAGTGGTGTGGTCAGAGACTTGAACAAGCTGAATGGATAATCAGATAGTTCATTTTAGTACTGGTGCCAAGTCCATCCTGCAGGGGCGGTCATGATCAGAGAGCAATCCCAATAAGATTGACTGCAAAACTTGGATTCCAAGGAGTCTGTTCTTTAGGTCGTCACCACGAAGCGTTACAGCAACCCGCTGCTTGAGATCGGATTGAATGGTCGGCGGGATTTTCGGCACCAAAACAATCATTTGATAAAGCTACTGGAGGCCTAGAAGCACTTGGGCAAGTTTGTCGAGTGGAAGATACAATGGCACCCCAGTGTAGGAAATTAGAGCGTCAGGCATGGCTCTCTTTTCATGGAAAACCGTGCTCAAGGAGCCTGTAAATAAATCTGTGTAACTGCCCACCCCATTACAGGTGGCCGTCCAGGCGGTCACCGAATTCGATAATAAAGCGATTCAATGCCGGCTTCCAATCACGGATCGGCATGGTCCATTTCTTTGAGGCCTGTTGGATCGCCAGGAAGGCCACTTTCAGGGCCGAGTCATCACTTGGGAACAGCTTCCGGCGCTTGGTCGCTTTGCGGATCACGCTGTTCAGCGACTCAATGGCATTGGTGGTGTAGATCACTTTCCGGATCGCCGGCGGGTACTCGAAGATGGTGATCAGGTTATCCCAGTGGCTTTGCCAGGAACGAGAGATCTGTGGGTATTGGCTGTCCCAGCGCTCTCCAAAGGCCTCCAGTGCCTGCCGGGCTTCATGTTCCGTGGCGGACTGATAGATCTGCTTCAGATCGGCCGTCACGGCCTTGTAGTCCTTCCAGGATACATAGCGCAGCGAGTTGCGAACCATGTGCACGATGCATAGCTGCACTTTGGTTTGCGGGTACTCAGCGGCAATAGCATCCGGGAAGCCCTTGAGGCCATCCACACAGGCGATCAGGATGTCCTCCAGGCCCCGATTCTTGAGTTCTGTCAGTACCGACAGCCAGAACCTTGCACCTTCAGTTTCGGCAAGCCACAGGCCCAGCAGCTCCTTCTGGCCTTCCATGTTGATGCCCAGGGCCAGATATAGGGACTTGTTGATCACTCTCTTGTCCTGACGAATTTTCAGAACGATGCAGTCCAGATAGACGATGGGGTAGACCGGATCAACAGGGCGATTCTGCCACTCGTGAACCTGATCGATCACACGTTCCGTCACTTTGGACACCAGCGTGGCCGAGATGTCGGCGTCATACATCTCCTTGAAGGCGTCCACAATATCCCGGGTGCTCAGGCCCTTGGCGTAAAGCGCCAAGATCTGGTCATCCATCTGGGTCAGGCGGGACTGACCTTTACGGACGAACTGAGGCTCGAAGGAACCGTCCCGGTCACGAGGAGTCTGTATCGGTACTTCGCCGTGCTGGCCCTTCAGGCGCTTGGCGGAATAGCCGTTACGGCTGTTGCCGGTGCCACGGCCTTCAAGAGCGTGCTTCTCGTATCCAAGATGCTCATCCAGTTCGGCGTTGAGTGCAGTCTCGACGGTGAGCTTGACCAACTGCTGTGTGAGGGCTCCGAGATCTTTTTCAGACTTGATGTCCTTGGCCAGCTCGGCGGCCATAGCTTTAAGTTTTTCTTGGTCCAATTGCGTACCCACGATGGTATCCTTTTGAAAAGACTACTCAGTCGTGGGCAGTTACACAATTTGGTTTACAGCCTCTGCTCAAGTTTTTTTATGAGGCCTCTAAGAATGCGGATGCGTTCGAGGCTATTCATGAGGTCGATCGGTTTTTCGTTTCCGATAGCTTTAATCGGTTGGTTAAGCCAGGATTCTGCGAGTTCCGCATCACCATCAAACGCCTCAATGACCGCTTTCCGTGCAGCCGCTTGCTCTTCTTCCAGAGAACGGGTTTGGCCGCTCATGAGTGAATCTCCGATGAGTCTCAGTGAATTTTTAGACGAATCCGTCGTGTCAGCCCAAGAAAAGTGAGATTTTGAATTAGCTCATCAACTGAGCCTGTCGCTCACCATATTCTCGTACGTGTTTAAAAATAAAAGGAAATGCTGTTATTCCTTTGTGGCGGACATGCCAAACATCTAGGCTACTCCAAAACCATTCAGGTACGGTGTCATTTCCGGCATCTGCAATATAGACATGATTGAAGTTATCTTGCTTTCGAGCGGGTGATCCAACTGCACCTGCCGTGTACATGCCCGATTCCCGATTAATCCATGTCCCTGTTGAGGCTTGAAATACGCCTAGCTCCCAAGATGCGAAGGGAGCTTTTAGCCGGTATCCATGATCTGCGAGGAAGTCATGGAAATGGCGTTTTTCCGAGCTCTTATAGTCTATGCCACTCAACTCACGAGCAGAAATAGTCTGCTGGGCGTTGGAGCCAAATTCCATCAGTCTTGGTACTAACGTGCTATCGGGGTTATCAGCACAATACTGCGCGATGAGTTCAGAGGGGATGCCGCTTGTAAGCGCGGCATCCATTTCTTTGACCCAGGTATGTATCTGCCCTTCGTTTGGAAGGCAAACTGCACCGGTATCAACTGCGATGATGAATTTTCCAGCGTCCGGCCAATAAATGAGATCGGCGCGATCGTAGCCCTTGAAGACCTGCTTTTGTCGGTTCTCATCGAGATCCATCCATAGTTCATCCCTTACCGCATCTGGAAGGCTGTCGAAGACCAATCGGTCGTGATCCCGGTGAGCGTAAAACATCGGCCAAGGTGCCTTTGGCTGTAAAGTTTTCGTTGACGGCCTTATGGATGTGATGAACCAGGCATCTGCCGGCAATTCCGGATAGTCGAGTAATAATCTTCTTTCCTTTACCTCCATTTTGATCAATAGCTCTTTTATAAGAACCTGAGCAACGTGGGATTTTCCCTCCTCGTGCAATCGCTCAGGATAGCAGGACTGTATAACCGTATCTGGGTACTTTCTGCGAGCTATCTGATAGGGATCCACATCCTTGCTTTCATAACTGTCCTTGGTATTCACGATCAGGATGTTCAGTCCATTTTCTTCGATTTCGTTGGTGAGCGCTGACTGAATTCCAAGACGGTCCAGCTCCGAGGTGAGTCGAATTCCAGCTTCCGGATCGTTGCTAGAGTTTGTTACCCAAATAGGGTGTTGCCTCATCTGATCGTTCAACTTTTTGTACGCATCGCGTACTTGCTGGTGCTTAACTCGGTGGTGGATGTCTGGATGGATTGATTCCTGACTAAAATCGATGGTGGTGCCATAGGCTCTTTTCAGGTCATCCAGAAACATGGAGAGAACCCCAAGACGGGTCTGGTAATAGGACTCCAGTGTTGGCTGGCCCTGTAGATCGATTGCTGAAACGCGGTTTTTCCTTTTTGTCGCCGGCGCTCTTTTGACATACTCGCCTGACGTACCTTTACGAACCTCCTGCCCTAAGCTATCTAGTTCATATCGTGGTAGTTTGGCAATCTTTGGTGGAAGCTGTCCTTGTTCATTTTCGTGCATTTTTACGGGAGTGAATGTTGTCGTCTGAATATCCAAGCGCCAGCGTTTCGCGATCCGGCTCCAGGTTGGATCTATCCGAACCGTTGTAATAACGTTCCATTTCGCGGCATATTTTTTCTGCCTTATTACGTAGTAAAGACCGTCGGCATCGAACCGTGTGGGCTTGTCATCCGGGTCTAAAACCCTTGGGATGGCCCTTATGAGGAGTCCTCGCAACGCCCATTGCGGGATCTGTTCTAGCGGTTCTGCTTTTACGCTCAGCGTGTGGTCGTGCAGCGAGATGTTTTCGGATTTCGGGAGTAACACCAGAAATCGTGATTCTTTCCCTTCCTTGATCAAAGCCAGCACTGGGCCGGATTTGTAAATTCTCGTCGCTAGATGCGGGAATCTGGACTCCTTTTCTTTTTCGCTCCAGCCGCGATACGAAATCGATGCCACCGAAAACCGATCGGCCAAGGCAGGTAAGTCGGATGGTGTCATCGTCATAAAATTCGTTAAAACTGGCTTCATTGGACGCTCCCTATCCACTCCAAGAGGGTTATCAAGTGCTTCTCGATAACATTTCCGGAGCTTCTTTCAATCGCTCCTGGTATTTCAATGACGGAGGTCGCTGCCTGATGTGTCGGTTTTAACTCGTTGTCCAAGAGCCGAAGCTTGCTACCCTTGGAGTCAAACAGGTTAATGTAGACAAAGCGTGTGACCCCAATAGCTTGCTCAATGGCGGCAGCTTTGCGTGAGTGATTTTCGACTATACCTTCATTGCGCCAATGCTTTGCATCTACAGCAATCCAAGGTGTGTCAGGCGATGGCCTGATAAGGAAATCAAACGTTTCATAAACAGGACTGGGGAGGTCGGAGACCTCAAAACCGAAATGGCGAAGTATGACTTTGATCCCCTCTTCGCCGAGAGCACCTTTGTATAAGTTAAAAAATGCCGCTGGATTCATAATGTAGGGATGCGGTTGCCATTCTGTCGCAAAGCCTTGTTCTTCAAAATGCTTGCGCACCTGTGAATTTCTCATCAGTTCTGGAAGGCCACTCTCGCCCTCGCTTACCCAGCGTCCGCAGTCAGCTCGGTCGAAAAACTTGAGTTCGCCCTCAGAGTTGAGAGCCTCCGTCTTCGTCTCAAGGCTTCCGGTGAAGAGGTAACCATCCTGGGTTGGCGATTTAATATAGACACGAGGATAGGTTCCGGCAGCTGTTTCGCGTGTTGGCTCAGTTAGAAGCTGCCTTCGTAGGGCCTCCCAATCTCGAATGGCCGCTTCGGGATCGTTTCCCCGAAAACCGGACATCAGTTCCTTTATCAGTGAGAGTGTATCCGCAGTGTAGAAGGCAGCGCGATTGTGTAGGCGCGTCGTTTCCCTATCCTTAAAGGTATCGGTTCCCAGGGCTTGTGCTGCCTTTACAAGAGCCACATATTCAATTGAAAGTCCTTCTTCAGGCCGGTGGTCTGAGGCCAGAGCTTCCCGGAGGTCTCCATCAGCCAGCAGTTCAATATTTGCTCTTTTAAAAGCTGTTCGGGCAGTGCGGCCAACAGCCTGCTCGACAATTTTACGAACAAGCCAAATGTAATCGCCGGTTTGATGATAGCGACTAAGGTTTTGCTCGTGCCGGGAGCCTAGCAGCGAATTCTTTATCCATTGCCTGGCCTCTCTAAATGGAATCCAGTTTGATTCCTGTAAAGCCATAATCTGGTGGAAAAGCAGCAACTGGTTGATTTGATAATCGTCCGTGTCCGAAAGCCATTGATGAGATGGCTTCTCTAGATATAGGGTATCGATATCAGTTTTGACCTCCTCTGATCTAGGACCATCACCGACCCAAATAAGATTACCCTGATCTTTAGGATGCATCACGTGGTAGTCAGGATTCTTACCCTCGCCCATTGATGCGTAAGTGGACAAAAGAATCACCTTGTCATCGGTATTGCTCAGTTGAGTGAGCACCTCATTGAACTCTCCCAGCTTCATCGACTGTGCATCCATACCTGGAAACAGCCGAACTCGCCTCTTCCCCAGCACGTTCTTATCATCGAGGAATTGCTGGAGAAAGCGGACGAAGTCTGGGTAACGGACGGAATCAATCGTGCGGTTCAAAATCACTAGCATGTATCGATTATGTTGAGCAGCCATGAAGTGCTCCAAAGCTTTGAGAAGCTTGGATACCCAGTTCAAGACGTAATCTCCATCTTGGTCCAGTTGCAGCCATGTATTAAGGACCATTGCTGGCTTCCGCACGGATTTCCCGGATTGAGAAAAAAGCTCCTCGGCAACTAACGCGCGATCTGCCGTCAAAAAGCTTGAATTCACGCTGACCCCACACGAGCTATACCTCCGCCTAGAATGGTAGTAGTCGCTGATTTTCTTTGTCTGCGTTGGGGATAACTCGATAAATCTGGAGCCGAGTCTGGTTTTCATATACTCCAGGTCGAAGTTCTTGATGACAGTTCGGGAGGTGGCGGTCGCACTGATACCGAGGATCTTGGCGCCTGATTCAACCAAGCGTGCCATAAGCCCAGAAGGCGTAATTGTGAAACCTGTATAGAAACAGCTAACCGTGTCACTCGTGCCTTCGTTTCGACGAACATCGGTGAGTTTCAGGCCGTTATCATGGTAAGTACGAGAGGCCATACGAGTGGGGGATTGCAGAAATTTTGAGCGCCTGCCTGCAAAGCTGACTTGAGCGTCGAAAGCAGCGAACACTGCCGAACTCAGGTCCTGCAAGTTGAAGTGTCGCAAAATAGACATCACAGCTTCTTGATAGGTAGAACTCTGCGACCCAGAATCGCCGAAGTGTGAAGAGGCGTTATTACTGAGATAACGCCAAACTGATGCCCGCATCGTCCAGATGAAGCGTCGGAATTGCCAATCCGCTTCATTGACGAATCGACTCAGCCGGTTTGAGAGCTGCTCTGGAGGCATTGCATCGGCGGGAAGGGACTCACTGTGAATGAAGTTTTTGCGCCGATCGCTATCTGTGCGCAGGCTTAGCATGTGCTCTGCACTGTGCGCATGTGTAATGGTTCGATCCGAAAATAGCCGGACCTTTTCTGTCTCCAGCGTTGTTCCTTCAGTATTGAAGGCAAACTGAATATGCCAGCGATCAGCAAATTCTTTGAGGCTTTGTTTTAGGTCGTTGAATATTTCCTCAATACCTTCGTAGCGTTCTGAGCGTTCCAGCTCATGTTGTTGAAGATTTGCATGTATTGTCCGGGTCACTTGGATTAAGTCCAAGGCCGTTTGTTCGGCCATGTGCTGAAGGATAACTTCGTTCTGGCGATCAAATTCATCGATAATGAGCACGGCGCCATCGAGCTCCCGAATGGGATGAACCCTTGATCTCAGTGTTTGATAGCCTGAGAGAAACTTACGAGTGGTCATGAAGCAAACGTTGGCCACCTTCCGTTGAAGGCGATCGCCTGGGACCAATTGATCTAGGTTCTGATAATCGGATGCCGATAGTTGTATCCCTTTTTCGCTGCGCAGGATGCTGTGAATTCTGTTGAGCATGAGCCGATAGGTCTCTGCCGCCTTCTCCTTTATTACCTCTTGCACGCCGGGACGCATCGAAGGGTGTGCGGCTACCGACTGCCTGAGTTTTTGTAAGGATCTCCAGCAGTTTTGGATTCTTGGGTCGGAATGCAGACCAAATCGATCCATAACCGACTCAACAACGGATTCGTTCACGTCGAGCAGTTGAGAGTCTTGGCCAGGTAAGTAGACGATCCGTTGCTTTAGCTGCTCTTTTTCGTTCTCAGATAGGCGCGGTTTTCCGTCGACGGCTTGTGAATCAATCAATTGCAGAAGTTCTTCATAGGTGTGACGAACGTTGTCCACGGAGTTGGTAATGTAGTAGATCGTGCGACGGCGGTTTGGATCTAGATTTTTGGACTGGATGAGCTCTTCCAGGATGGCGACTTTGATGCTGTGAGTCTTCCCTATACCCGTTGGCGCTGGTATCGGCACCAGGCAGCCTTGATCATTTTCTGCCCCCAGAACGTCTTGGAGATCGCGTTGCAGGATCTCATCCAAAGGCGAGAGTGGTGGCTTGGAATCACCTGCAAACCCGCGCTCTGTTATCATTCCCAACTCCTTTTAATGCAAAGATGGATAGCAGGTTGCCGGGTTTCGTTAGAAATCTCGATACTGGATAGGTCTACAATGCGTCCACTTTTTGAACAGGTGTAATAGGGAGAGCCATGTCAGCGGATGATGTCGCGTGGGAAAAGAAGAGTAAGTTCCACCTAATAGAAGTTGTTGCCTATTGGGAGGGGCGCGTGACGAACGATCACTTAAAGCGCGCTTTCAAAATAAACAGCCGCACTACCGGCTCTCGACTCTTCCAAGCGTATAACAGCATTACACGTGGCAACCTGAGCTACTCTGCTAGCCATAGAGGTTATGTTCCGAGCGACAGTTTTGACTTCCGGTTCAGCATCGGTGATCTGGGCGAGTACCTGTCGCTTATGACCCAACACAACACTCTGAACCCATCTTTTTCAGGCATCAAAGATCTACCTGCACCGACAGAGGCAATCTCGATTCCCCATAGGGCTGTTTCCCCTTCGGTTGTCAGGCAAGTGGTTGTTGCAACGCAACAAAGATCAAGGCTGGAGTTAGTTTATCGGTCACATTCAAGCCCTGATGGGGAAGATCGCATTATTGCACCTCACACTTTGGTCTATTCAGGACTACGCTGGCATGCTCGTGCATGGTGCGAGAAGCATAAGAACTTTCGGGATTTTGTGCTCACACGTATTGAACCCGGTGCCGAAGTGATCGGGGAAGCCCTACCGGAGGCTGATCCAGTATTAGATGAAAACTGGAATCGCCAGATTAACCTTAAGTTAATTCCAAATCCGGAACTAAGTGAGGCGCAGCAGCGCATGGTGGCTTTGGACTACGGGATGGGTGATGAGCGAAGCCTGAATGTCCGTGTGCGGGCGGCCATGGTGCATTACCTGATGCTCTCGCTGAACGTGTTCTTGGGCAGGGAAAGGTTTAAGCCGGAGGAGCAGCCTTTGGTGGTGGCAAATATAGATGAGATCGAACCGTTCGTATTTGGTTAAGATTTTGGTGGACCCGTTGGCGTGGAGTAAGGTGGTTCAGATTGGCAGGACGTGGTCTCCGAGACGGAAACTCATAAAATGGCCTTTGTATAGGAGGGCCTGAATGAGATTAGGCCATTTTTGCCGTAGGATTAGCACTTTGTAGGCCAAAAGGCTTACTACTTTAGAAAAACTGGGATCTCTATCGAGGAACTGGCGAAGAATCCGAGGATAAACTATACATACTTGAAATATCCGGATTCCTTGCGTTCCGCGCTTTAATAGATTACTGAGGATCCAGTCTGCGAGCCAAGTACTATCGAGTTTGAAGTGTATAAAAATAAATAAGATGGCGGACATTATGGTTGAGTACGCAAAAGACTGTGAACTGGTTATTGGCCTAGCAAGCCCGGTAGGCGTAAATCATGATGACGTAGAGAGTAGGCTAAGAGATATTTTTGGTCAATTTAATTATGAAGTTAATTATATACATTTGAGCGAGCTTGTTTCAAAGCATTTTGATAAGCGCCCACCTAAAGGTCTAAAAGAAAATGATAGACTTGACTGGGCGATGGAGACTGGAACAGAGCTTCGTAACAGGTATGGTCGCGGCGATTTATATGCGTTGATGGCTATGGATGAAATAAATTTAAATCGAGCTTCTGACCATCAAACAGTCTTGCCAAGAAAGCGCACTGTCCATGTTATTCGATCTTTGAAACATGCCGAAGAGGTTAACACGTTAAGACAAGTATATGGTCAAGGGTTTTTCTTGTTAGGCGTGTCGGCAAGTACAGAAAGCAAGAAGCATTATCTGCGAGAGTTAAAAGGTGTAGAGGACGAAAGTGAGCTCGATAGACTTATTCAGCGAGATGACAAGGAAGTTGATAAGCTTGGACAACAAACAAGAAATGTATTTCAATTGGCAGATGCATTCGCAACAACGGATGATAACACTCGGTTATCGAAGCAGTTGGGGAGAATAGTTGATCTGATATTTTCGCATCCATATCAGCCTCCTACAGAGGAAGAGTACGCCATGTTTATGGCCTATGCCGCATCATTAAGGTCGGCAGATCTGTCGAGACAAGTAGGAGCGGTGCTGACAAATGATATGGGTGACATTGTTTCTACTGGTGCTAACGATGTCCCCAAGTTTGGTGGGGGGCTATATTGGCCGGGCGAGGATGATTGTAGGGACTATGTTCGTAAAGAAGATTCAAATGAAATGCAACGAAATAGAATTATGGAGGAAGTAATAGAGTCCATTGTTGGGAAAGGCGTTGATAAAGCGGAAATTGAAACTTATAAGAGTAAGCTTTCAAAAACAAGAATTGGTGATTTAACTGAATTTGGCCGAGCAGTACATGCGGAAATGGAGGCATTATTACAAGCCTCAAGGAACGGGATATCTATACGAGGGGCTAGGTTATATACTACCACTTTCCCATGTCACAACTGCGCAAAGCATATTGTTGTATCTGGGGCAAAAGAGGTTGTTTACATAGAGCCTTATCCAAAAAGTTTCGCGACAACGTTGCACGATGACTCTATTAATGACTTGGAAGAGCCAGTATTAAATAAGGTGAACTTTAGACAGTTTGTTGGGATTGGTCCTAGGAAATTTATCGACTTGTTTTCGATGAACTTAGGGAATGGGAGAAAGATAAAAAGAAAGGAAAATGGAGTAGTGGTGAGTTGGAGTAGAGGGACTGCAGAACTCAGAGTGCCAATGTCACCGCTCTCTTATCTAGAGTCTGAAACAGATAGCGTGAATCTATTTTCCAGTTTAGTAGGGGGCAGAAATGAATGAACACGAATTGATAAAGAAGAACCACGAAAGAGCTCAGGAGATTGTGAACTCTTGGCCCTCCTGGAAGCGCGAGTTCTCAAAAGTACATTGTTCTTCTGATGTAAAAAGCTTCAATGATCAAGGGCCTAAAGAAAAGCGAACTTGATGACAGTTGTGATAGGAGAGACTGTAGTTTCCCCGCAATTGATATTGAATGCTAAAGATGGTCCTTTAAAAATTATTGAACCTTAGTAAGGCTGTGTTGGGCAAACGACACTGGCCCTTAGCATACGTTGGGAGTCCTAAATCCTGAGTGTCAGAACTAATGAAAGGATCTCCTCACATCGGAAAAAATGTCAAAGTTTATTGTCAATGGATTGTGTAGGCCAGATCTTGTTTGTGTCGAAAAATATCAAACTTTAGAAATCGCTCGGCCTCAAAATGCGCGAAAATGAGGCCGGTTCTTATCAAACATTAATGTCCTCTGACACTTGATCACAGAACAAACGTTTTCTTGTATTTCACGATAATGATAATTATTATCATTATCGTGAATAAACAAGGAGAACGTGATGGAATTTCTGTGTCCCAATCACCGCCAACAGTTCGCGGACCTGCCGCTGGAAGAACGCAAAGACCTGTGGCTGTTCTGGATGGAGAATGCCCACGACTGCAGTGAGCAGGGGCAGTGGCGGGATGTTATCTCGCTGGCTGGCAGCGCCTTCGATCTTGCTTGCCTGCACGGGCCGCGGGATGAATCCTGCATGCACATCGAACTGACTCTCTCAGCCATACTGGTCTCCCGGGCCCTTTCTGATCGCGGTGAGCGGGCCGGTATGGACGCGGTGATTCTCCGGGCACTGGAGAGCCTTCAGCACCCGGACCATGCCGCCCCCATCGACGGTTGCTGTGATATCCACGACAGCGTTTCTGTGCTTATAGATCCTTCACGGCACGCAGACTTTTTTGCCGACTACCTGAACTGGCCCTCCTTACCTTTCGTTCCACCAAAACGGGCAACTATGATACGGACGCTCCATTGACCTCGTAACCGGACAAACACAGGCACAGTTAGCAAACCAGGTTGGATAGGCGTGGAGTGGGCAGGTTGCACACATTCAGTCAGGCAGATTTCGAACGTTTCGGGCAGCTTTACGACATAGAATTTCGGTTCCCGGCCATCCAGGGCGACACCAGAAGTGATGACCGTATCGTTGCCCGGGGTGAGATTGCCGAGTACAGCCTGGCATCGGGTTTTCGGTTTACGTTTTCTTCGCTTCAGGTGCTCCAGGCGTATGAATCAGTCTCTTCTGGTCATGCGCCGTTGCTTGTGCTGGTCGTTCTGGATGGCATCGTTGAGCTTACCCTCGGGTCGGTCGAACACGTTTTGTCACCGGGTGATGCTGTCAGCATGCAGCTGCACCCGGACTATCCGTTACGGGCGCACCAGCCTGAGCAAGAGCATCTGCAAATTGTGGCACTCGCTTTCGACCCACGCGGCGCAACATTGGGCCACGTCTCCTCCAGCTTACAAGACCTGACCATTCTTCCCAGGGTTCCCATGCGCCAATGGAGTGTGCCCCACCCGTTCGAGGAGTTGCTGCGGACCCATGCACGCCTCACGATGACCGTCGCCCAGAAAAGCCTGGTTTTGGAGGGCCTCGCGCTGCAGCTTGCCGGATTGGGTCTGGCAGGCGACGAGCATGAATCCCCGGATGTTCCGGTGGTTCCGGTCCAGCAACGTCAGCGACTTGAGCTCGTAAGGCAGCATCTGGAGTTCACTCCGGACCATGACCACACCCTAAAGGACCTCGCACAGATGGCTGCCATGAGCCCAAGCGGCCTGCGAGCGAAATTCCGGGCGATGTACGGAGTGCCGGTGTTCGACTATCTCAGAAAATGCCGACTTCGATTGGCAAAGCATTATCTGGAGCAAGGCTTCAGTGTTGAACAGAGCGCGAACAGGGTGGGTTACACCCACGCGACCAATTTTTCGACGGCGTTTCGCCGAGAGTTCGGCTTTTCTCCCCGACAACGGGCGGCCAATCACAAGAAATAGCATTGCGCACAGGTTTTTTGGCTTCTGGAATACCAAAACTAGGATCTAAACGACAATAATTCGCATTACACTTAAACCTGTAAAGCGCGTTGTTTGGAGCTGATCAATGAATTCGTTACGTGATAATCGCCAGTACTTACTCCCGTCCGGCCTGGCCGTGGCCATAGCCGGGGTTCTGGCAAGCCCGATACTGTACGCGCAGGAAGCGAATATTACCGAGCTGGATGCCATTGAAGTATCGGCAGATGCCGCCGAACCGAGCGGCACCGCACCGAGTGATGGCTACACCGCAGAGGCGACCGTTACCGGCACGAAAACAACCACCAACGTGGTTGAAACGCCCCAGTCCATTTCCACAGTCACAGCGGATCAGATCGAGGACCAGAACGCGGCCAACCTGGGCGAAGTTCTGCGTTATACAGCCGGCGCCCGAGGCGAGACCTTTGGTTTCGAGCCGCGCACCACGTTTCTGAGAATACGCGGCTTCGATGTGGCCACCAGTGGCTTGTTTCGTGACAACCTGAAACTGGCGAACCCCGGCTTTGCCGCCGGTTACAGTCTGGAGCCCTATGGCGCCGAGCGCATTGATGTGCTCAAGGGGCCTTCTTCCGTTCTGTACGGACAAGCGGGCCCGGGTGGGTTGGTGAACTATGTGTCCAAACGTCCTACTTTCGACACCCGTCGAGAAGTGCGCGTTGAGGCTGGTACCAACGATCTGGTCCAGGGTCAGTTTGATATCAGTGGGGCGGTGAATGACAGTGATACCCTCGCGGTTCGCCTGGTAGGCCTGGTTCGCGACAGCGAAACCCAGGTGGATTTCGTCAACGACGACCGAAAGTACCTGGCCCCCAGCCTGACCTGGCAGCCCACGGACGCCACCCGACTGACGGTATTGGCGCACTGGCAGTACGACGATACCCAGCCATCTCAACGTTACCCGTTGCAGGGCACGTTGGAGCCAAATCCGAATGGACCGATTCCTGACAACCGGTTTACCGGCGAGCCAGGGTACGATGCCTATGAGCGTCGCGAGAGTGCCATTGGTTACGAGTTTGAGCACCGCATCAATGACCAGATAGTTCTGCGTCAGAATGTCCGGGACTACCGTAACGATGTTGACGACCAGACCATCTACACCACCGGCTTGCTGGCGGATCAGAGAACCATTACCCGGTCACGCTTCGACAGTTTCGGTCGCATTGACGGACTGGCCATGGATAACCAGCTGCAGTTGACTGCCCAGACGGGCTCGGCAGAACATACCGTTTTGGTCGGCCTTGACCATCAGGATATCGATGTGTCATCCCGGCAGTTCTTTGGGGCCGCAAGTAACCTGGACATCTATGATCCTGTCTATGGGGCGCCTGTCCCTGATGCCCCATTGTTTAAAGACGAGGACGGACAACTCAAACAGACCGGCATTTACCTCCAGGATCAGATCCGGGTAGACCGTTGGACGGTTTCCCTTGGCGGCCGGTATGACGTGGCCCGTTCCGAGACACTCAATAATCTCACCGGCGCCACAGCTAGCCGGGAAGACGAGGCCTTCACTGGTCGTGCCGGTGCCAGTTACCAGTTCGCGAATGGCTTTGCCCCCTATGTGAGCTACATGGAGTCGTTTCTCCCCACCACAGGTATCGATGCGGCCGGCAACCCGTTCGAGCCCGAAACCGCACACCAATATGAGGTGGGCGTAAAGTACCAGCCCAATACGGACACGCTGGTGACACTGGCCTGGTTCGACCTGACCCGGGAAGACTACCTGACCACCAACCCATCGACCTTCGCCAATGAGCAGAAGGGCGAGGCCAACTCACAGGGCCTTGAGATGGAAGCGCGCACCCGTCTGTTCCATGCGCTGGATGTGATCGCCAGCTATAGCTATACCGACGCCGAGATCACCAAAGCCAGCAATCCGGTGGAAGAGGGCGAGCCGCTGGAATACACACCGGAACATGAAGCGGCCTTGTGGGGAAAATACAGCTTCCGGGGCGGCATGCTGCATGGCCTGGGGCTGGGTGCCGGCGTGCGTTACATCGGCGAGAGTTTTGGCGCGGCGTTCAATGCGGATAATTCTGCCCTGGAAGTACCGGATGTCACCCTGGTGGATGCTGCGATTACCTACGACATTGGCCAGGTGTCGCTGGGGCTGCATGCCCAGAACCTGCTGGACGAACAGTATGTAGCAACGGCTTTCGACAGCTCCGGTACGTATGGCACCCGTCGTGAAGTGACCGGTTCCGTTACTTACCGGTTCTGATTGCATTATCCTCCCGGCGCAGGGACGCGCCGGCTCCGACCCATTTTCTCAACAGACCCTATCAGTGTCCTTCCCCCAGAACATTTGTGTATTTTTTTCACAAAGCGACCTCACAGCCACGCAAATCGGTTAAAATACGCGCGCTACATCTTTGTTGATCAAGTAATACTACGAAGATATCTGTGTTGATCAGCGCCCATTCCCCATTTGCTTGTTAGTAAGACCAAAATCGGTCTTCATTTTGTACCTTTGGCCCATACCCCGGTACGCAAATATCAAGGAAGATGCGGGCCTGCTGGCACACAATACCAATAACCCGTTTTCTCAGAAGATTTCCGTAATGCCCAATACCGTTATCTCCGGCTTTACCCACAACTTCCTTGGCAAGGCGCCCGTCTGGTACAAGCAGGTGATCCTGCTGTTTCTTGTCGCCAACCCGATTGTCATGTGGACCCTGGGGCCCGGAACGGCCGGCTGGCTTCTGATCGCAGAGTTTATTTTTACTCTTGCCATGGCCCTGAAATGTTACCCGCTTCTGCCGGGTGGCCTGCTGGCGGTAGAGGCATTGCTGATTGGCCTGACCACGCCGGATGCAGTGTATCTGGAAGTGCTAACCAACTTCCCGGTGATCCTGCTGCTGATGTTCATGGTGGCGGGCATCTACTTCATGAAGGAACTGCTGCTGGTGACGTTCACCCAGATTCTGGTGGGTGTGCGTTCCAAGTCGGCGTTATCGTTGCTGTTCTGTAGCGCAGCAGCACTGCTTTCGGCCTTCCTCGATGCACTGACGGTTACCGCGGTTATTATTAGCGTGGCGGTCGGGTTTTACGCGGTTTACCACAAGGTGGCCTCCGGCAAGGGCTACCAGCACAAGGACCACAACGCGGGCAGCGATGACGAAGTAATCGAGCTGCACCGTGAAGATCTGGAAAATTTCCGGGCGTTCTTGCGCAGCCTTTTGATGCATGGTGCTATCGGTACCGCGTTGGGCGGCGTTGCCACCATGGTAGGTGAGCCCCAGAATCTGTTGATTGCCAAAGTCGTGGGTTGGGACTTTGCCGGTTTCTTCCTGCACATGGCGCCAGTGAGTTTGCCGGTATTGGCGGCTGGTTTATTTACCTGCTGGGCCCTGGAGAAGCTGCGTTGGTTTGGCTACGGCGGGCGTTTGCCCAAGCCTGTGCGTCAGGTGCTGGAAGAATTTGCGGAGAACGAGCGGACCAAGCGGACCAAGGCTGATCAGGCGGCTCTCTGGGTACAAGCCTTTGCCGCCGCGATCCTGGTGGTGGGCCTCGCTTTCCATCTCGCCGAGGTCGGCCTGATTGGCCTGCTGGTCATCATCCTGATTACCTCCTTTACCGGCGTTACCGACGAGCATCAAATTGGCAAGGCCTTCCAGGAATCCCTGCCGTTTACCTCGCTGCTGGTGGTGTTTTTCGCGGTGGTTGCGGTGATCCACGAACAGCACCTGTTCAAGCCGATTATTGATTACGTGCTGTCGCTTCCGGAAGCCCGGCAGCCTGGCATGTTCTTCATTGCCAACGGCGTGCTCTCAATGATCAGCGATAACGTCTTCGTAGCGACTGTTTATATCAGCGAAGTCAAACAGGCTCTGGATGCAGGGGCCATCAGCTACGAGCATTTCCAGAAGTTGGCAGTTGCCATCAACACAGGTACCAACCTTCCCAGCGTTGCGACTCCCAATGGCCAGGCGGCTTTCCTGTTCCTGCTGACGTCTGCCATAGCGCCGCTGGTTCGGCTGTCCTACGGCAAGATGGTGGTGATGGCGTTTCCCTACATGCTGGTAATGGGCGGTGTTGGTCTGTACATGGTTATCAACCATATTTGACATTATGTTCGGATTTTTGCGGGCGGTGTCAGTGCAGATCTTTCCGGGTCTGTTAATCTTTGGCTAAACAGACCCGAACAATACGGATTCCATGCCCAGAAACTGCCCGGTCCATTCTTCCCGACTCTCTGAAGCCATGCATTTGACCGTTGTCCGGCTTTGGATATTGCTGGTAGGTTTATTATTTACGTCCGCCTCCCTTGGCGCGTCGGAATCCGTAAACAAGACTCTGCGCATTGCCTATGTGGAGTTTCCCCCCATTACCTATCAGGCCAGCGATGGCCGCCCTGCTGGCAGCTTTATAGAGCTTACCCGGAAGATCGCTGTGGAAGCGGGTTACGAGCCGGAATTTCTCTTCTTGCCCATCAGCCGGGTATACCTGTATCTGCGCAACGGTAGAATTGACGTTTGGCCAGGTTCGGCCAACGTTCCTGCCCTTAACGGTGAAGTTCTTGAGACCTGGGTCACTCCCCTCGCGACCCAGCTCAGTGCCTGGTATCTGGAGGGAACCGAACCACTTACACATTTTGATCAACTGCAGGGCAAGACCGTCATCACGATAGGCGGGTACACCTATGGAGGGCTCTTGTACTGGCTGGAGGCGGAAGGTTCGATTGACGTCACCCAGGCTCCAAACTATCGGGCTGCTCTGGAAATGCTCAAGCTTGGCCGAGGCCATTACCTGTTTGGGCATCGGGATCCGGTCGTGGAAACCCTGACCATGCCCAAAGACGAGAAAATCCGTGAATCGGCGATCCGTTTGAGGAATCTGACCTGGCTGTTCTCGCTGGCCAATCCCCGGGCAGCGATCCTGCGGGAAGAGTTCAATGATGCCTACATCCGTCTGGCTGAAAAGGGTGAAGTGCCGCCGATACGAAACCTTGGAGAAAGCTTTGTGATCCCCGGATTTCCCGAGCAATACCGTTAGTAGTGTTCAGGGCTCAGGAATCCGGGTTCAGAAGGATGTCCCCATACCAGGCCGTGGCCTTTTCACCGGTGTTGTCCGAATCCGACATGATGGCAATGCCCACGACCGGTGGCGGTTCCTCGCCAAACGCTTCCCGATAATCGGCCATGATATCCCGCTCCACCGTGACCCATTCGCCGACCTGTTCTGATCCGGAATTCACGGCAATCATCATGGTTTTCTCGGTGTACGGGTTGGGCACAATCTCGCCCTTCGGGAGAGTATTGGCCCAGATGTAGTTGAGGGCATTGCCCGGCAGGGACTCACCGAATAACACCTCGACTGTCTTGCGTTTGGCGCGCTCGAAAAACCCCGCCTTCTCGGGCTGGAACTCGAACGCCACATAGATTCTGGCCGGGTAATCGTCCCCGGACTTTTCCCGGGCATCCCCGTTTTCGAAGACATTCGAGACCTTCCAGCGCCATTGCAGAATCAGCGAATCGGTTGGCTCCAGCCTGACCCGTGCGATCAGTCCCGACGCACCGCCGTCCGTGGTCGCCCGCACGACCTGCTGACCGTATTCGGTTGTCAGTTCATAGCGGCTGAGCTGATCTATCTTGGGGAATTCCAGAGGCTCCCAGCCATCATTCAGGGACTGCATTTCCGAGAAAGGTGTGAGCGGGGATGGTGTCTGTGCCAACAACAGCCCTGACAGGCCCATCAGAACCAGCACTGATAAAAATGTGGCAGTCTTTCTCATCGAGCTTCTCGCTTTCAAGATCACAGTACCCCGATGGACAGACGCTATGAGCAAAAGTGCCCGAGGCCATTACTGGATTGCGAGCAAGCGGATTGCACTGGCTGCGGCCGCCGTCCGGTTTTCTACGCCCAGTTTCCGGAATACCTGCTCCAGGTGTTTGTTAACGGTTCGGGGACTCATATCCAGGATCTGGCCTATCTCCCGGTTGGTCTTGCCGTTCGCGATCCAGAGTAACACGTCGGATTCTCTCAGTGTCAGCTCGAACCGTTGCCGCAGGGCTGCTGTTGCGCTGTTCTGGTTCTGTGGTGTTTTCAGCCGCAGCAGGTATTCCCGGTTATCCACAAGGGCAAGAAACTCTACCGTTCTGTCGATGCCCATGATTTCGACTGGCATGCTGTGGCCCGGCTCGGGACGGTGGCCCAGCCATTCCTCCAGTCTGGCACGTACCTCGGGGAATTCGGGATGCGCTGCGTCGGGCAGGTACTGGCAAACCTGTGGCGTGCCCCACAGCAAGTTCGCCTCGCGGTCCACCGCAAACAGGTTCTGACCGGCCGTATCCAGGGCGCTACGAGCACTGCGGGTCATGCGGGCGTTCGTCAGGTGTACATCCATTCTGGCCAGAAGTTCGGTGGTGTTAATCGGTTTGGTCACGTAATCCACGCCACCGGCGTTGAGCCCCATAACAACGTGCTCGGTATCGCTTAGACCGGTCATGAAGATGATAGGAATATCGGCGAACGCAGGGTTCTCTTTCAATCGACGACAGGTTTCAAAGCCGTCCATATGGGGCATCAAAGCGTCCATCAACACCACATCCGGGGTGATGTTCTGGCTTATCGTAAGGGCCTGGTTTCCTTCCAGCGCAACGAGCACCGTCATACCTGCCTCTTCCATGGCATCGTTGATCATTCGAATGGAGTCGACTGCGTCATCTACGACCATCACGACAGTCTTCCGGTCATTATGAAGCTTCATGTTCGGCTACCTCGAGTAGTTCAAGAATTTTCTCAAACTGGAAATCGTTGGTGAGTCTGGTGAGCTCAATCGCAAAGGGTTCGGCCGCCTCGCCGCTGTGTTTCAGGTCATGCAATGCCTCAAGCAGGCCTTTCCGGTGTCCGATCCGGGCCAGAGTGGCCAGAGCCAGGCGATGCTCCATTTTGGGTAAAGGCAAAACGCCATGGTCGGGTGCTGGAATAGCCGCCATGGGATCCGGGCTCTTATCGAATCGCCAATTGAGATCCAGCACGCTGGCAATGGTGTCGAGCAACAGGTTCAGCCGAACCGGTTTGATGATGTAGCCATCGTGCAGACGCGGTGAGTCTGCGGCGTGGTGGCCCTCGTTAGCGTCGGCAGAGACCATCACGACAGGCATGGTGTGCTTGTGCTGTCGTAGCATTGCCAGGACTTCCCAGCCGCTTTGGCCCGGCATGGACACGTCGAGAAGCACAAGGTCAGGGCGTTCAGCCTCAATGGTTGCCAAAACCTGCAGAGCATTGCCAAGATCGACGATTTCAAAGCCCAGTGGCGAGAGCATGGCCCGCATGACCTGGCGGTGGGACACATCGTCATCCACCAGCAGTACCTTTCGCCGCGAACCGTGGTAACCGTAGATGCGCTTGGCCGGCATTGATATCGAGCGGGGTGTCGAAGAATGCAGGCTTGATAGCATCAGACTGACCCGGAAGACACTACCCTGGCCCGGTACACTCTCCAGCGAGATATCGCCACCCATGATTTCCGTGAGCAGGCGGGTAATGGTCAGACCCAGGCCTGTGCCGGCCCGGCTTTGCCCCGGTGTCCGGATACGTTCGAAGGGTCGGAAGATGCGTTCCACATTCTCAGGGGCTATGCCTTCCCCGGTATCGCGTACGGTGAACTCGGCGACCTGACTGCGATAACGCAGGGTCAGGGAGACGCCGCCCCGATCCGTGTATTTGATGGCGTTGGAGAGAAGATTGATCAGAATCTGGCGCAGCCGCTTCTCATCGGTGGTGACCATTTCCGGAAGCGGGTTGGGGCAGTGGTAATCGAAGGCCAGGCCTTTATCTTCTGCCTGCAGGCGGAACATGGTCACCAGTTGCTCCATCAACAGCTCTATTCGAACCTGATCGCGGTGCAGGTCCAGGCGGCCAGCCTCGATCTTGGAAATATCCAACAGCCCCTCTATCAGATCGGCGAGGTACTCACCGCTGCGGCGAATGACGCCGAGGGCTTCCTTGCGGTGGGAGGGAATGGTCTCGTCGTTTTCCATCAACTGGGCATAGCCGAGGATGGCATTGAGCGGGGAACGGAGTTCGTGACTGATCCCCGTCAAGTAGCGACTTTTCGCCCCGTTGGCGGCCTCCGCCTGTTCCTTTGCCTGCTGAAGAGCCTGGTCGGTCCGTTCGTGGGCGACGATCTCTTCCATCAGGAGGCGATTCTGGCGACGGGACTCTTCCTCGGCCACCACCCGGCTTTCGTGGGCGAGCACGAACAGCCAACAGATCACGCCGGTCACGATCACCAGAATGAAGAACACCTTCCACAGGGTTACCGATAAAAGAATGCCTTCAGCGGGTGAAGCGACCGGCGTCTTGAAATAGATCAGGGACAGCAGCAGGCCGGAAAGGCCGTTGATGAGCACCAGCAGGCTCAGAAAATGCCCGAGCCTTGAGCGCAGACCGGCCAAGACCGGTTTTGGCATCAGGCTCCCGAGAAACTGATTGAGCTGTTCCTGATATCCGGCCCCCGGTTTGCAGGCGTCTGCGCAACGGGCATCGAGTGAACAGCACAGTGAACAGATGGTGCCGTCATACGCGGGACAATGGGTGAGATCTTCCGGTTCGAAGTGATGTTCACAAATCGTGCATTGCACGAGCTGATGGTCAGTAGCGATGGGGACGAATGGCCGTGCTGTGTAGAAACGGCCACCGGTTTTCCAGGCGATCAGAGGCGCCATGATCAGCGCGACTCCCATGGCGATAAAATGGGACAGAGCCTCCGGATAGACGCCCAGTATGCCGGTGTGGCAGATGATTCCTACTACAGAGGCCGTCAGCATGGCACCAACGCCGACCGGGTTGATGTCGTACAGGTGGGCACGTTTGAACTCAATGTGTGCGGGACTGAGCCCCAGTGGTTTGTTGATCACCAGATCCGCCACCAGCGAACCAACCCAGGCAATGGCGACGATGCCATAGAAACCCAGGGTTTCCTCCAGCGCCCGGTAAACACCCAGTTCCATCACCAGCAAGGCAATCGCGACGTTGAAAAACAGCCAGACAACTCGTCCGGGGTGGCTGTGGGTGAGTCGCGAGAAGAAGTTGGACCAGGCGATGGAGCCGGCATAGGCATTGGTAACGTTGATCTTGAGCTGGCAAAGAATGACGAAAATGCCCGCCATCGCCAGGGAGATCTCGGGCGAATGGGTAATGTAATTGAAGGCGATCAGATACATCTGGGTAGGATCAGCCGCCTCCGAGGCGGTAACGCCCTGTTTCAGGGCAAGAACCGCAAGAAAGGAGCCCGCCAGGATTTTCAACATGCCGATCACAATCCAGCCAGGTCCGCCTGCCATAACGGCGGCCCACCAACGTCGCTTTTCCCGGGCATTGCGGGGTTCTGGAATGAAGCGCAGGAAATCCACCTGCTCGCCGATCTGGGCAATCAATGAGAACACCACAGCCGCCGCAGCCCCGAACATAACGATGCTGAAGCCACCGGAATCAACCGGGTTAAGTCCCTCGAACTGTGTCCAGTCGCTGACTGAAGAGGCATCGGCGTAAACAATAAAAACAAAAGGCACCAGTTGGAGAAAAATGAAGGCTGGCTGGGTCCAGACCTGGAACCGGCTGATCGTGGTGATCCCGTGGATTACAAAGGGAATGATCACCACGGAGCAAATCAGGTAGCCGAGAACCAGGGGAACCCCGAACAGCATTTCCAGCGCCATGGCCATGATGGCGGCCTCGATGGCGAAAAAGATAAACGTGAACGAGGCGTAGATCAGCGAGGTGATGGTGGAGCCTATATAGCCAAAGCCGGCACCGCGAGTCAGCAGGTCAATGTCGACGCCATAACGGGCCGCGTAGTAACTGATCGGGATGGCGGTGAGGAAGATCACCAGACTGACGGCCAGTATCGCGGCGACCGCATTGTCGAATCCGTAGTGGAGGGTAATGGAGCCGCCGATGGCTTCCAGTGCCAGAAAGGAGATGGCGCCCAGGGCTGTGTTGCTTACCCGGGCCGCGGACCAGCGCCGGGCACTCTTGGCGGTAAAGCGAAGCGCATAGTCTTCCAGGGTCTGGTTGGCTACCCACTGGTTGTAGCTGCGCCGAACCCGAAAAATATTCTGTCTTGCCGCCATGACTGCCTTGCCTTTGGTGTTTGAGTGCCCCGCGTTAGTGCAGCTTCAAGCTGAAATGCACCGGATGAGAAAGCCGGAACAATATCCGTGCCATAGACCGGTGCAGGAATGTTCTTCTTCTGCATGCCTGCGTTTTTAGCCTGTCCTGTTGGTTACAGGAATGCGTCAAATGACGTAGCGCGCTGGGGCGATTGCCGAATGGGCACCTGTACGGGTGCCGAGCAGAATGATTCTCGTGGGCACTGTGCTTTCGAAGGGAAGCGCGGATCCGGACTTCAAAAACTGCGAGGAATCACCATGGATACGACAGATCAAGCCGCCAACGGGCGGTCGTTCGGTAAGGGACTGGGGCTGAAAAAGAGCCTGATGACGCTGGCGGCTTCCGTCATGCTTGCGACGTCGGCACAGGCGGCAGTGCCGGCCACAGCAGAGGTCAACACGACTGGTCTGGCGGTGACGGATGACACCGTTACGGTCGGCATTCTGCACTCCATCACCGGCACAATGG
Source organism: Marinobacter sp. CP1 (assembly GCF_001266795.1). Taxonomy (NCBI): domain Bacteria; kingdom Pseudomonadati; phylum Pseudomonadota; class Gammaproteobacteria; order Pseudomonadales; family Marinobacteraceae; genus Marinobacter; species Marinobacter sp. CP1. The sequence continues at coordinate 1,860,278 of NZ_CP011929.1, read as the reverse complement.
CGATCAGTGAGATTGGCTCGGTTCAGGCGGAAAAGCTGGCTATTGACCAGATCAACGCCTCCGGTGGTGTCCTGGGCCGCCAGATTGAATTCGTTCAGGAAGACGGCGCCAGTGACTGGCCGACCTTCGCTGAAAAATCCCGGAAGCTACTGCGCCAGGACAACGTTGCTGCGATCTTCGGCGCCTGGACCTCGGCTTCCCGCAAGGCCGTTCTCCCGGTTATCGAGCAATACAACGGCATGCTCTATTATCCCACCTTCTACGAGGGTCTTGAGCAGTCGCCCAACGTGGTCTACACCGGCCAGGAAGCGACCCAACAGATTCTTGCCAGTATCGACTGGGCCGCAGAAACCAAGGGTGCCAAAAGCTTCTATCTGCTCGGATCGGACTACATCTGGCCCCGTACTTCGAACAAGATCGCCCGCAAGCACATCGAGGACAAGCTGGGCCTCAAGGTCTCTGGCGAGGAGTATTATCCGCTGGGTCACACCCAGTTCAACTCGGTGATCAACAAGATCAAGCTGCGCAAGCCGGACGTGATCTTTGCCTCGGTTGTCGGTGGCTCCAACGTGGCCTTCTACAAGCAGATGAAAGCGGCCGGTATCGATTTCACTGATGAGAAGCCCCTTCTGCTGACCATCTCCGTGACCGAGGACGAAATCCGCGGTATCGGCGGTGAGAACGTGGACGGCATCTACGCCTCCATGAAGTATTTCCAGAGCCTCGATAACCCCAACAACAAGGAATTTGTTGCGGCCTTCAAGGAAGCCTACGGCGATGACATGGTCATCGGTGACGTGACCCAGGCGGCTTATCTCGGCCCATGGCTGTGGAAAGCTGCGGTTGAAAAAGCCGGCTCATTCGACATCGACAAGATCCGTGAAGAATTCGCAGGCATTGAGTTCACCAAAGCGCCAGAAGGTTACGTGCGCATCCACGAAAACCATCACCTGTGGTCCAAGACCCGTATCGGCCAGGCTCAACCTGACGGCCAGTACAAGGTTGTCTACGAGACCGAAGAACTGATGGAACCGGACCCGTTCCCGGAAGGCTACCAATAAGCCCGGACTGCTGGCGCCCCCGGGCGCCAGCATCCGTTGCCTCTGAACACAAGATTAAGGGTTTGAAGGGTAAGTTGGTCTAAAGGGGAGTAAGGGTCATGTTTGATGGCTACACCAGCAGTGAGTTGATGTCGATATTTGCCATGCAGGGGTTTGCCGGGCTCTCCCTGTTTTCAGTGTTCGTACTGATGGCATTGGGCCTGGCCATCATCTTTGGTCAGATGGGGGTGATCAATATGGCCCACGGGGAGTTCATGATCCTCGGCGCCTACACAACCTACCTGACATCCGGTTTTTTCCAGTCCTATCTGCCGAGCCTGTTTGGCGGCTACTTCTTCGTCGCCATGGTTCTGGCTTTCCTGATTTGTGCTGCCCTGGGGGCATTCGTCGAATGGCTCATGATACGGCGACTCTATCACCGACCACTGGATACCCTTCTGGCCACCTGGGGTCTGAGCCTGATCATGCAGCAGGCTTACCGATCCATCTTTGGCGCCCGGGAAGTGGGTGTGGACCTGCCCGAGTGGATGATGGGGGCGATCCAGGTGACTGACCTGGTGGAGCTGCCCATCAACGGCTTGTTCGTGATGATCATCGCGCTGTCCATTGCCGTGGGCGTGTATTTCCTGATGTACCGATCCGGCTATGGCAAGAAAGTGCGGGCTGTGGTTCAGAATCGCCCCATGGCTGAAGCCGTTGGTATCAACAGTGCCGGTATCGACCGAGCCACCTTTGCTCTCGGGTGTGGCATCGCCGGCGTCGCGGGTGCTGCCTTCACCATGATCGGTTCCACCGGTCCGTCCTCTGGCCAGGCTTATATCGTAGACACCTTCCTGGTGGTGGTGTTTGGCGGTGCCCAGAGCCTGATCGGCACCATTGTGTCCGCCTTCGGTATATCCCAGGCCCAGTCCACCATGGAGTTCTTCCTCAGTGGTTCCATGGCCAAGGTGCTCACCCTGCTGGTCGTCGTCGGCATCCTGATGCTGCGTCCAGAAGGACTCATGGCCCTCAAGGTCCGTCGCTAGGAGATTGTCATGAAGAGTTCATCCCCATTGAAATGGTTTGCCACCCGCGAGGGACTGTATTACGTCGCACTGGCCGTGTTGCTGGTGGTGCTTTTGCCACTGGCGCTGGACCCATTCCGCCTGAACATGGTGGGCAAGTACCTGACCTACGCCTTTGTCGTCATTGGCCTGGTGATGTGCTGGGGCAAGGCCGGCATTCTCAGCCTGGGCCAGGGTGTGTTCTTTGGCCTTGGCGGCTACTGTATGGCCATGTTCCTGAAGCTGGAGGCCTCCACTCCGGAGGCCACCGCCATCCAGTCCACCCCCGGCATCCCGGATTTCATGGACTGGAACCAGCTCACCGAGCTGCCCTGGTTCTGGGAACCGTTCCACAGCTTCTCCTTCACCCTGCTTGCGGTGATCGGTGTGCCGGTTCTGCTGGCGTTCGTTATCGGCTTCGCCATGTTTACCCGGCGGGTGGGGGGCGTGTACTTCGCCATCATCACCCAGGCCATTGCCGCAATCCTGACGATCCTGATTATCGGACAGCAGGGCTATACCGGCGGTGTGAACGGCATTACCGATCTGCAGACGCTGAACGGCTGGGACATCCGCACCGATGAGGCCCGGACCATCCTGTACTTTGTCTGTGTTGGCATGCTGTTCCTCTGCCTGTTTGTGGCGCGCCTGGTCCAGAACCGGAAGCTGGGCCGCATCCTTGTGGCCATGAACGCCCAGGAAAACCGAGTGCGTTTTTCCGGCTATGACGTTGCCGCCTTCAAGATCTTCGTGTTCTGCCTGGCAGCGGCTTTTGCCGGCGTCGGTGGTGCCATGTTCACCCTGATTGTCGGCTTCATGTCGCCGTCGTTCATCGGCATCGTCGCTTCCATCGAGATGGTCATCTTCTGTGCCCTGGGTGGCCGGTTGTCCATCCTCGGCGCGGTCTACGGTGCCTTGCTGGTGAATGCCGCCAAGAGTGGCTTCTCGGAATCCTTCCCGGAACTCTGGCCGTTTGCCATGGGTGCGTTGTTTATCGGTGTCGTACTGGCCTTCCCGAACGGTCTGGCCGGCCTGTATCAGACCTACGTCATGCCTCTGGAAGACAAGATCTTCAAGCGCAACAAGGGTGCACAGCTGGAGGCCAAGCCCGCGGAAAAAGCCGCAGAGCCGAAGCCGACCGCTGAGAAGACTCCTGATTACGATCCGATGATCGATTCCTACAGCCCGGAGAAATCGTGATGAGTGCAGCCAAAAGCAAAAGTGGGGATTTCCTGCTGGCGGTCGAAGGCCTGACCGTGTCATTCGATGGCTTCAAGGCCGTGGATGACCTGTCCTTCTACCTCGATCCCAAGGAAATCCGGGTCATCATCGGCCCCAACGGTGCCGGTAAAACCACGGTTCTGGACCTGATCTGCGGCAAGACCAAGGCCACGTCCGGCTCCATCAAGTTTGACGGTAAGGAGCTTACCAAGCTCAAGGAGCACCAGATTGTTCACTCGGGTGTGGGCCGGAAGTTCCAGACCCCGTCCGTGTTCGAGGACCTGACCGTCTTTGAAAACCTTGAAGTGTCCTACCCAAAGGGACACAGCGTGATGGGCGCCCTGGGATTCAAGCGCGACGCGGAGGTGATCAATGCTGTGGAGGAGGTGGCTGAAACCATCTTCCTGACCGAGGCCCTGAATGAGCCGGCTGCATCGTTGAGCCATGGCCAGAAGCAGTGGCTGGAGATCGGCATGCTGCTGATCCAGAAACCGGACCTGCTGATGCTGGATGAGCCGGTAGCCGGGATGTCCGTCACCGAGCGCAAGAAAACCGCCGAGCTGCTGAGGGTGATTACCAGGGACCATACGGTATTGGTGATCGAGCACGATATGCAGTTTGTCGGTGATATCGCTGACCGGGTCACGGTCATGCATCAGGGCAAAGTTCTTTCCGAAGGGTCCATCGAGCACGTGAAATCGGACCCGAAAGTCATCGAAGTCTACCTGGGGCACTGATCATGCTGAGCATCAAACATCATTCGGTGGCCTACGGCCAAAGCACCATCATCGATGACCTCAACCTCGACGTGGCAAAGAACGAAATAGTCGCCGTGGTGGGGCGAAACGGCATGGGCAAGACCACGCTGATGAAATCCCTGGTGGGCATGACCCCCACGCGAGGCGGTGAGGTCAGCCTGGATGGGAACGACCTTTCCGGCCTGAAGAGCTTCCAGCGTGTGCGCGCCGGAATCGGTTTCGTGCCGCAGGGGCGGATGATCTTTCCGACACTGACGGTACGGGAGAATATCGAGACCGGCCTGGCCGCCGTGGGTGAGAAGAAGGTACCCGAGGACCTCTACGAGATGTTCCCGGTACTGAAGGAAATGCAGAACCGGCGTGGTGGCAACCTTTCCGGCGGTCAGCAACAACAGCTGGCTATTGCCCGGGCACTGGCCACCCGGCCCAAGGTGCTGCTGCTTGACGAACCCACGGAAGGTATCCAGCCCAACATTATCAAGGAAATTGCGCAGACCCTTCGGCGCATCCGGGATGAGCGGGGCCTGTCGATTGTGGTGTCGGAGCAGGTTCTGAGCTTCGTGATGGATGCGGCAGACCGGATCCTGGTGATTGAAAAGGGCGCGATTGTGCACGAAGAGAGCCGCGAAGAAGCGGATCAGGACAAGATTGCGAGCTATCTGGCGGTTTAACGAGGAGCAGAACGATGAGACACGGTGATATTTCCAGCAGCGACGATACCGTCGGCGTGGCGGTGGTGAACTACAAGATGCCGCGGCTGCATACCAAAGCCGAGGTGTTGGACAACGCCCGCAACATCGCTGACATGATCAAGGGTATGAAGGTCGGCCTGCCGGGCATGGACCTGGTGGTGTTCCCGGAATACAGCACCATGGGCATCATGTACGACAACGAGGAAATGATGGAAACCGCGGCCACCGTGCCCGGTGACGAAACGGCCATCTTCTCCGCCGCCTGTCGTGAGGCGAACACCTGGGGCGTGTTTTCGCTCACCGGAGAGCGACACGAGGATCACCCCAACAAGGCGCCGTACAACACCCTGGTTCTGATCAACAACGAGGGTGAGGTCGTCCAGAAATACCGCAAGTGTATCCCCTGGTGTCCGATCGAGGGATGGTATCCGGGTGACACCACCTACGTCACCGAGGGGCCAAAGGGCATGAAGATCAGCCTGATCATCTGCGACGACGGCAACTATCCCGAGATCTGGCGCGATTGCGCCATGAAGGGGGCGGAGCTGATTGTTCGCTGTCAGGGCTACATGTACCCGGCCAAGGAACAGCAGGTGATGATGGCCAAGAGCATGGCCTGGGCCAACAACTGTTACGTTGCGGTGGCCAACGCCGCCGGATTTGACGGCGTGTATTCCTACTTCGGCCACTCCGCGATCATTGGCTTCGATGGCCGTACCCTCGGGGAATGCGGTGAGGAAGACATGGGCATTCAGTATGCCCAGCTGTCCGTAAGCCAGATCCGTGATGCCCGTGCGAACGACCAGTCCCAGAATCACCTGTTCAAGCTGCTGCACCGGGGCTACACCGGTGTGCATGCCTCCGGGGACGGCGACAAGGGCGTGGCCGACTGTCCGTTCGAGTTCTACCGTACCTGGGTGATGGACGCCCAGAAGGCGCAGGAAAACGTGGAGGCCATGACCCGGAAGACGGTAGGTACCGCCGAGTGCCCGGTGGGCGAGCTGCCGTTCGACGGCAAGGAAAAATCTGCAGGGGCATAAGCCCGGGAGGTGCTGATGCCGTTTATTAACGAACGGCTGGAAGCCAACCGGGAGTCCATCGAAAAGAACCGGGCCGCTTCAGGCCCGGTTCGTGCTTCCCGGTTCCGTTTCGAGCCCGATGCTGTCATGGTCCGCCTGCGGCAAAACATCGTCGGCCAGGACGAGGCCCTTGATGCCATGGAATCCATGCTGGTGCGGGTAAAAGCCGACATTGGCGAGGACAACCGGCCGCTGGCGGTGCACCTGTTCCTGGGGCCCACGGGTGTGGGCAAGACTGAAACCGTGCGCCTGATCGCCGAAGCCATTCATGGCAACCGGGATGGCCTGTGCCGTATCGACATGAATACCCTGGCCCAGGAGCATTACGCGGCGGCACTCACCGGCGCGCCTCCGGGCTACGTGGGCAGCAAGGAAGGCCATAGCCTGTTTGATCTGGACAAGGTTCAGGGTTCCTTCAGCAAACCCGGCATCGTGCTGTTCGATGAAATCGAGAAGGCCAGCAAGGAAGTGGTCCGTACCCTGCTCAATGTGCTCGACACCGGCCGACTGGTCTTCCCCTCCGGCAATCGGGAGATCGACTTCCGCAACACCCTGATCTTCATGACCAGCAACGCCGGTGCCCTGGACGCTGAGACCCACCAACAGCGATACCAGCGGGGATGGCGGCGCTGGCTTGGTTTATCGCCCGGCAAGGGCGAGGCCATTCGCGATGCTGCCTTGCGACGCCATTTCGACCCGGAGTTTCTCAACCGGATCGACCAGATCCTCACCTTTAACCGGCTGACCGACAACTGGCTGGAAGCCCTGCTGGACATCGAGCTGGCAGGTCTCAATCGTCGGCTCTCCAAGAAGCACGCAGAGCTCAGCCTGTTGCCGGAATTGCGCGCTGAACTCTGCCGGAGTTACGACGCCCGCTACGGAGCAAGGGAACTGTTGCGAGCATTTCGCCAGCGCCTGGAGCCGGCGGTAGCGCGGGCACTGCTGGCCTATCCTGAGTGCCGTCGGTTCCGTGCCGGACTGAAGGGCAACACGGTCACCGTTTACCAATACGTCGAATGACGTAGGCACCGGGGGCATTTCGCGAATACCTCACCGGCACGGGATTCCGGATAGTAAAGGCGTTACCTAATCGTGCAAGCCAACACCAAGGAGCGCCCGTTATGGCTGAAACCATTATCAAGATCGATCTGAACAAGTCGGCTTATGAGAACGACAAAATCCACAACCGCTGGCACCCGGACATTCCGCTGGTAGCCACCGTCAAGCCGGGGGACGATTTTATCGTCGAGTGCTACGACTGGACCGGCGGCCAGATCAAGAACGACGACAGTGCCGACGACGTGCGGGATGTCGATCTTAGCCAGGTGCACTTCCTGTCTGGCCCGATCGGCGTGGAAGGCGCCGAGCCCGGCGACCTGCTGGAAGTGGACATCCTCGACATCGGCACCTTCGAAGAAAGCCAGTGGGGCTTCAACGGGTTCTTCTCCAAGCAGAACGGTGGTGGCTTCCTGACCGAACACTTCCCGGAAGCCCAGAAATCCATCTGGGACTTCAACGGCATGTTCACCAAATCCCGCCACATTCCCAACGTGGAATTTGCCGGCCTGATTCACCCGGGCCTGATCGGCTGCCTGCCCTCCAGGGAGCTGCTGGAAACCTGGAACAAGCGGGAAGCCGGCCTGGTGGCCACCGATCCTGAGCGGGTGCCGGAACTGGCGACACTGCCCAACGGCGAGACCGCCCACATGGGCCAGATGACCGGTGAAGCGGCCAAAGCTGCCGGCGCCGAGGCCGCGCGCACCGTGCCGCCACGTGAGCATGGCGGTAACTGTGATATCAAAGACCTTTCCCGTGGTTCCAAGGTTTACTTCCCGGTATACGTGGATGGTGCAGGCCTTTCCGTGGGCGACCTTCACTTCAGCCAGGGCGATGGTGAAATCACCTTCTGCGGCGCCATCGAGATGGCCGGCTGGATTCACCTGCGGGTCAACCTGATCAAGGACGGCGTGAAGAAATACGGCATCAAGAACCCGGTGTTCAAGCCCAGTCCGATCAAGCCCCGTTATGACGACTACGTGATCTTCGAAGGCATCTCGGTAGACGAGGACGGCGGCCAGCATTACCTGGACGTGCATGTGGCCTATCGCCAGGCCTGCCTGAACGCCATCGAGTACATGACCAAGTTCGGCTACACCAAGGCCCAGGCCTACGCGATTCTCGGTTGTGCACCGGTGGAAGGCCACATCAGCGGCGTGGTGGATATCCCCAATGCCTGCGCCACACTCTGGCTGCCCACGGGCATCTTCGACTTCGACATCAACCCGTCCGCTGAAGGCCCCCAGAAGAAAGTCAGCGGGGGCATGGACGTACCGTTGTCGAAAGATAAGGAGTAATCACCATGCCTGTGTATGACTACAAGTGCCGGGAGCACGGCCTGTTCAATACCCTGGCTACCATGGAGGATGCGGCCAAGCCGGCGGAATGTCCGACCTGCAAGGCGCTTTCGCCCAGGGTGATCGTGTTGCCATCGCATATTGCGGCCATGGACCCGGCTAAAAGGGCGGCTGAGGACCGGAACGAGCGGTCTCGACACGAACCGGTTTTTTCCACCGCGGACCGACGGGCCCACGATAAGGAGCACAGCCGGGCCTGCGGCTGCGGCTCCCAGAAACCGGGTAAGTCCATGCTGTTCTACACCGCTGATGGGAAGAAGATGTTTCCCTCCATGCGGCCCTGGATGATCAGCCACTGATTGGCTGAGTTGATACTGTCACGTGTTTGGCCCCCTCTCCGGGGCCTTTTTTTATTCTGCTGGTTGTTCCTTCTGGATATCGTGTATATAGTGTTTTCATCCTTGGTCAAATACCAGATGTAGTGATCAGTGCGTAACCAAATCGGTCAGCGCGTGATCACCCCACACATTCTGGTATCGGGAATCCGGTGAGACTCCGGAACTGACGCGCAGCGGTATTGGGGAACAAGCACGGCATTACGACACTGGTTGATACCGGGAAGTCGCCGAGCGAGGCCGAATCCAACGATTCACGCCCCTGAGTCCGAAGACCTGCCAGGGATACGGAGCTTCACAGCTCCTGACTGCACCTTCGCGACTCAGGGTGAGCAGACCGGTTATGCCCAGCCATTCCTATGGCGAGGTGTGCCCCTGCGTACGCGATGGTGAAAGGAATTCAACGCGTATTCAGGAGAACACACATGTCTGCCTCAGCCCTGGCCGAACCCCGGCCGACCTCGCACACCGATACCGAATCCCTCCAGGTCATCAAACGCAATGGCACTCTTGTCGGCTTCGATCCGTCGAAGATCAGCATTGCCGTGACCAAAGCCTTCCTCGCCGTCGAGGGTGACACCGCCGCCGGCTCCGCCAGAATCAATGATGCCGTACATCGGGTCACCGACCAGGTAATCCAGGCCATTGGCCGCCGCCTGAAGGCGGGTGGCAAGGTGCACATCGAGGATATTCAGGACCAGGTGGAACTGGCCCTGATGCGGGCTGAGGAGCAGAAAGTGGCCCGCGCCTACGTGCTGTACCGGGAAGAGCACGCCCGCGAGCGTGCCCGCCATGCTCCTGTGGAGGCCCACCCGCACCTGACCGTGAAAAAGACCAGCGGTGAAATCGCTCCCCTGGACCTGGGCCTGATGAAACTGCAGGTGGAACAGGCCGCCACAGGGCTGGAGGGAATTGACGGGGATTCCCTGGTAGACGATGCCCTCACCAACCTTTATGACGGCATTGCCGAGGAAGACGTGCTGTCGGCCCTGATCATGACCGCCCGCAGCCGGATTGAGCGGGAGCCGGACTACAGTGCCGTCACCGCGCGCCTGCTCCTTGAGCAACTTCGTCTGGAGAATGCCGCCGCCCTGGGCCTGCCCATCAGTTTGCCCTTGGCTGAGATTTATCCACAGGCCCTGAGTGCCTTTATCGAGGCAGGTATTCGTTATGAACTGCTGGACGAAGCCCTGGCCGCTTTCGATTTGGAGCGCTTGGGAGCCGCCCTGAAACCGGAACGTGACCTGCAGTTCGGCTTCCTGGGCCTGCAAACCCTGTACGACCGCTACTTCCTGCACTGGAACAAGGCCCGTCTTGAGTTGCCGCAGGTTTTCTTCATGCGCGTGGCCATGGGGCTGGCCCTGCGGGAAGACGACCCGAATGCCCGGGCCATCGAGTTCTACGACCTGTTGTCGTCGTTCGACTACATGGCGTCCACACCCACGCTGTTTAACAGCGGTACCCGCCATTCTCAGCTGTCGTCCTGTTACCTGACGACGGTGGGCGACGACCTTGAAGACATCTACGGCGCCATCCGCGACAACGCCATGCTGTCGAAATGGGCTGGCGGCCTGGGCAACGACTGGACGCCAGTCCGTGCGCTGGGCTCCCACATCAAAGGAACCAACGGCCAGAGCCAGGGTGTGGTGCCTTTCCTCAAAGTAGTCAACGACACCGCCGTGGCGGTCAACCAGGGCGGCAAGCGTAAAGGTGCGGTGTGTGCCTACCTAGAAAGCTGGCACCTGGACATCGAGGAATTCCTGGAACTGCGTAAGAACACCGGCGACGAACGCCGCCGCACCCACGATATGAACACTGCCAACTGGGTGCCCGATCTGCTGATCGAGCGCATGCGCGAAGACCGTGACTGGACCCTGTTCTCCCCCAGCGATGCGCCGGATCTGCATGACCTGTATGGCAACGCCTTCCGGGAACGCTACGAGCATTACGAGGCGCTGGCGGAGCAGGGCAAAATCAAGCTGTTCAAGAAAATCCCGGCCAAGCAGCTGTGGCGCAAGATGCTCACCGTGCTGTTCGAAACCGGCCACCCCTGGATCACCTTCAAGGACCCGTGCAACCTGCGCTCCCCCCAGCAGCACCGGGGCGTGGTGCACAGCTCTAACCTGTGCACGGAAATCACCCTGAACACCAGTGCCGAAGAGATCGCCGTATGCAACCTCGGTTCCGTGAACCTGGCCGCGCATATCGCCAACGGCGAGCTGGATGTGCAGCGCCTGGAACAGACGGTGAACACCGCCGTGCGCATGCTCGATAACGTTATTGACATCAACTATTACGCCGTGCCCCAGGCCCGCAACTCCAACCTCAGGCATCGCCCGGTCGGTCTTGGCCTCATGGGTTTCCAGGACGCGCTCTATCAACTGGGCCTGCCGTATTCCAGCCCGGAAGCGGTTGAGTTTGCCGACGTTGCCATGGAGCAACTCAGCTACTTCGCCATCCGCGCCTCGGCTTCGTTGGCGGGTGAGCGAGGCGCCTATGAGAGCTTTGAGGGCTCACTCTGGCAGCAGGGCATCCTGCCGATCGACTCCATCAACCTGCTCAAGGAGAACCGCAGGGAAGGGGATTTAGCCATAAACACCAACGCCCGGCTGGACTGGTCGCCAGTCAGAGAGCTGATCGCCAGAAATGGCATGCGCAACAGCAACGTCATGGCCATCGCGCCCACGGCGACCATCTCCAACATCGTTGGCGTGTCCCAGTCCATCGAACCGGCGTACCAGAACCTGTTCGTCAAATCGAACCTCTCCGGCGAGTTTACGGTGGTGAATCCGTCGCTGGTTCGTGACCTCAAGGCCGAAGGTTTGTGGGACAACGTGATGGTCAACGACCTCAAATACTTCGATGGCAGCGTGCAGCAAATCGACCGCATCCCGGCGGAACTCAAGGCCCGTTACGCCACCGCTTTCGAAATCGATGCGAGATGGCTGGTGGAAGCCGCTGCCCGTCGCCAGAAATGGCTCGATCAGGCCCAGAGCCTGAACCTGTACATGGCCGAGCCCAGCGGCAAAAAGCTGGATGCCCTGTACCAGCTGGCCTGGGAACGTGGCCTGAAAACCACCTATTACCTGCGCTCCCTGGGTGCCACCGGTGCCGAGAAAACCGCTCCGGTTGACGCGCCCCAGCCACAGGTGTGCAGCATCGACGACCCGGACTGCGAAGCCTGTCAGTAACTGCTCACTAAACGATTTCGAGGCAAAACCATGCTTGATTGGGACGACGAACCAAAAACTGAACCCAAAGCGGCGCATCCCGGCGCCCCGGCACCGGTGAACGTGGACGACAAACGAGTCATTAACGGCGAAACTGACATTAACCAGCTGGCACCGTTCAAGTACCCCTGGGCCTGGGAGTACTTCATGAACGCCAACAAAAACCACTGGACCCCCCTGGATGTGAACATGGCCCAGGACGTTCATGACTACCATCACAGGCTAACCGCGCCGGAAAAGCACGTGTACGAGAACGTGCTGGCCTACTTAACCACCTCGGATATCCTGGCCATGCGCAACATCGGCCTGGCGGTCATGGAGAAGATGAGCGCGCCAGAGCTGCAGATCTACCAGGCGCGGCAGGTATACGAGGAAGCCATGCACACCTGGGCCTACCAGCACTGCATCGAAACCCTCAACCTGGACCAGAGCGAGATCTACAACCGCTACCGCGTGGTACCCGCCATCAACGGCAAGATCCAGATTGCCAACCGCCGGCTGGATGCGGCCATGCGCCCGGACATGAACCTGCGTAACAAGGACGACCTGCAGGAATTCATCATGTCCTACCTGTTCTTCGCGGCGGTGTTCGAAGGCACCTGGTTCTACAACGGCTTCAGCCCCATCTTCGCCCTCCAGCGCCGGGGCCTGATGCGTGGTACCGGTGAACAGCTGCAGTACATCCTGCGGGACGAGGCCATGCACTTCTCATTCGGCCTGAAAGTGGTCAACCAGATCGTGGAAGAGGAGAACATCACCTTCGATCCGAAGGCCGTGCGCGAGATGTGGGACGAATCGGAAGCCGCCGAGAGGGCCTATGCGGACTACATCCTGCGGGACCCGATTCTCGGTTATTCGGCTGAGTATCACAGCGAACAGTTCCGCTTTGTGGCCAACCGCCGCGCCCGCACCGTCGGCCTGGAAGAGCCGTTCCCAGGCGCGAAGAACGTGTCGCCCTGGCTGGATGAACAGGCCACCCTGCGCAAGGAAAAGAACTTCTTCGAGACGCGGGTGATTGAGTATCAGACCGGGGCTCAGTTGGAGTGGTGAGGGCTTACTGACTTCTAGCCGAGCGGACTGCGCACCCCTGCGAAACCTTGTCCGAGGACGTGGGTATAAATCTGGGTGGTGCGCAGATCCGCATGGCCCAGTAAATCCTGAACCGTGCGGATGTCGGTTCCCCGCTTCAGGAGTTCCGTGGCAAAGGTATGTCGAAAGGTGTGGCAGCCAGCGCGCTTACCAATGCCGGCTTCTTGTGCAGCCGCGCGCACAGCCCGCTGTACAGAGGATATATGGCGATGATGGCGAGCGACATTACCTAGATTATCCGTGCTGAGCGTGGGAGAGGGGAACAGCCACTGCCATTAAATCCAGGTCCTTGATGCGCAAGCGACAGGCCTCGGTAACCCGCAAGCCCGATCCATAGAGCAGGGAAGCAATCAGCCTGTCGGTTTTACCAAGCCGGTCGATAATCTGCATGGCTTCCTCGTGCGTCAAAACCACGGGTAATTTCCGGGGTTTTTTTGAGCGAATAACTTCCCCAATTTCACCGAGCGGCTTATCCAGCACTTTGTCGTAGAGAAAAACGAGAGCATTCAGGGCCTGCGCCTGGGTGGCTGCCGCGACATTACGATGCACAGCGAGCCAGGTCAGAAACTCATTGACTTCGTGGGGCCCCATATCGGGAGGGTGCTTCATTTGCTGAAAACGAATGAAGTAACGGATCCAGTACCAGTAGGTTTTTTCGGTACGGATGCTGTAATGATTCACGCGGATAACCGCACGAACCTGCTCCCGTAAGCGAGGCTGTTTTCCTTTCATTCGTCTTGGCTCCCTGCCAGTGCTGTTTATTTATACAGTATTGTTGGTGGAGTGGATCACAGATGTCAAATGATTACATGGAAAGGCGGTGTGTCGTGGGCTAACCTGTTGTTTTATAAATTTATGGGCATTGCGTACTGTGATCCAGAAGCCGTAATAACGAAGCGGTCAAATTTCTGCAATCATGAAGCGCTCTGTCTAATTGCTGTTAAGCGCCATCGCTGGGGTTTCGTACTAATTTTTGAAAAGTTAGTAGATGACCGGCGTGTCGAGGTGTATACTAATTTCAACAAAATTAGTATTTGGGGCGAATTGCATGAAAATTCCAGTTTCCCCTCCCTCGCAAGAGAGAGTCTTCGAAATTATTAAAAGCGGCGACGGAGATAAGATCGCGCAGCTTTTCGATAGGTCTATTGGACCCTGTGATTCTAAGGGACGCTATCTGCACTGGGATAAGCTCAGGCATCTCACTATGCCCGAAGGGTATGATGCCGAATTGTACTGGCTAGCAATGAGAGAGTCCCGGTCGAGAATTTCGAAAGAGCTTCCTTTTCGGGATAAGGGAGGAAAGCCGTTTCAATTTTGTATTCCAGATACCGTAATGAGAGACATACTCTGGATAAGTGAAAATGCCACAGGAGCGATACAAGCTGATAGTAAAATCTCAGATCCTAAAACCAAGCAAACCTATCTCATTAATTCGCTTATAGAAGAGGCTATTAATTCCAGCCAATTGGAGGGGGCGTCTACTACTCGCAGGGTCGCGAAGGAGATGCTTAGAACGGGCAGGTCTCCAAACGATCATTCAGAAAAGATGATCCTCAATAACTATAATGCCATGAATTTCATCAGGGAATATAAGGATGAGATTCTGACAAAATCTATGATTTTAGAGCTCCATAGTATTGTGACGGAGGATACGCTTGCAGAAGAAGACTCTGAGAAGATGGGTGTTTTTCGCGGAAAGGATGATGATATTAGAGTCTACTCTCATGATGAAAAGTTGCTTCACACGCCGCCATCGTCGGATGAACTCGATGATCGGATCCAAAAGATATGTGATTTTGTTAATGCTGACTTTGATAAAGAAAACCAGTTTATTCCTCCAGTCATAAAAGCAATCGTCGTGCATTTCATGATTGGTTATGATCATCCTTTTGTTGATGGTAACGGTAGAACAGCTCGCGCCCTTTTTTATTGGATTATGGCGAGGGAAGGATACTGGCTGATGGAGTATATTTCCATATCTAGGGTTATAAAAATGGCGCCAGCCCAGTATATGTATGCTTACCTACATACTGAGACTGACAGCAATGATGTTACATACTTTATTATTCATCAGCTTGAGGTTATCAAAAAAGCTATAAGAGATCTTCATAGTTATCTTGCCCATAAAACTGGGGAGTATAGAAGAGCAGCTAGACTGTTAGAAAATTCAAAGCTGAGTGGTGCTTTGAATCATAGGCAGCTTGGTTTGCTAAAAAATGCTCTCGATAACCCAGGTCAAGAATATACTATTAAGTCACATAAAAATTCGCATGGGGTGTCATATCAAACAGCGCGGACGGATTTGCTAGCTTTGTCTGATGAGTTCAAAATATTAAAAAAGTATAAAGTCGCTAAGACAGATGTTTTTGTTGCGCCGCCAAATTTGGTTGAAATAATAAAGAAAGGATAACTTAACAAGCAGCGTCACTCGGAGGCACTGAAGTGCGGCGGTGCGCTCTGGCGTTAAGCACTGAGGATCTATGAAAGATATCTTGATCTTAATTGTCGGATGGATACTCGGCACCATTTCTACTTGGGTCTTCGCAAGGAAGGGTTCTGCGGATATCGCTGACGCAAGAGATCAGGTCACCACCCACACTCAAGACCAGGTGCGCGAATTGACCGCTCAGCTCTCAGCTCTTGGCAAACTGACGCAGTATTCTCTGGCTCAGATAAAAGAAGCAGACTTGGAATCTGCTGCTGAGTTCGAAAAACAGACTTCCGAGGAGTTCGGCAGAACAAAGAAAGTTCTCGATTCCTTACCGGAAAAAGCCAAGCATGGGATCGATATATCCATGTTTGATCAGACAAGGCCGTGCCGTGTTTGCGGTAAACCAAGCGTCCCTTCAGGTTTCGGTCCAGACCAAGGCGGATCAATGGTTTGGTATTTTCAGTGCCCAGAACACGGGCGTTTTCCAAGCGGCCACATGGCTGACATGCTGGATTGAGGGCTCAACAAGGTGGTCAACGGGACGCCAACTACGCTGCGCTCCGTTGGCGCCCATTACCACTGGCGTTATGAATTCGATTTGGGAACATAGATGGAACCAGTAACACTGTCTCTACTAATCGGCATTTCGGGAAGCCTCATAGCAACCCTTATTTTTATCGGGGTTTCAGAGTTTATCCGAAAAGGGTTTTTGCCTTGGTACGCAGATAAGGTGTACAGAGGTGTCCGAATTGATGGCACCTGGATTATGGACACCGACCGAAGTAAGGATGAAATCCAAGTGTCGCTGACATTGCGACAGCATGGTGAAGATATCTCCGGTAACGTGGTCGTCGAGGTCGAGGACTCAAAAATGGCCTTTGAGTTAATCGGTCGTATTCAAAACATGTACTTTGCCGCAGCCGCCTATCCCGTATCGAAACGGCATATTGACCCGATGACCTTCCTTCTGCACATAGATTTTTTAAAGGGGTCGCTCAGAATGCAAGGGGGCATGTGCCTCGCGAAACAGGCCGGTGATGTCAAAGCTTATGATGAGCAGTGTTTTATTTTCCAAGATTCATAACCAGTCATTCCAGTTCGTTACGGCCCAAATGGGCCTCCACCGGACGGCCTTTTCTTCGCTTTGCTTCGCTACGCAAAGGCCGCCGCTGAATTTTGGCGTTAGAGCTATATGAGCACAGAACGTACAACTCCTTATGGAATGTGGCGTTACGGAAACGATTTCCGCCGTGCCTCGCTATACGTTCGTGACGGAGTCGACGACAAATACTTCATGCCTTACTACTTTCTTGTTGGCCAGTCGATCGAATTATCGTTCAAGGCTTTCCTGATGGGGCGCGGTGAATCAATTGAAGAACTCAGAAAACGATTTGGTCACAATCTCAAAGCGCTGAGTGCGGAAGCTCGGCGAAGGCAGATCGGACGGGAGGTAAAATTGGATCGCGTTCATTTTGGCGTGATTGACCTATTGAGTTACGAATATACGAAACACCGTTTCCGGTACTTTGAGGCTGGCACAATGGCTGTCCCGGACGTCACACTGATACAGGCTGCATCAGATCGACTTTCTGAGGGGTTGAGGACATTCTGCTATAAGGAAACGAAGTGGTAGATCGCTCTAACAAGTAGTTGCAGTTCGTTCCGGCCCTGGCGGGCCTCCACCGGACCGGTTTTCCGGCGCGGTTGCGCCTCCAAACCGGCCGCTGAACATTGGCGTTAGAACACGTTTTAATTAATGGACTTGGAATGAAAATTCATCGCTTTATGGCAGTCGCGCTCTTTCTTTCCGGCTGCGCATCGGGGCCAAGGTCGTACGACAGTGTGCTTGGCTATAGTACCGAGTCGCTACCAGCTGGAATCCAAGTCACCTATGTGGATGAAGCAGACAGTAGTACAGAGAAAATACTCTCCCAAATCTCTGAGGTTTGTAATGAGGCACTCGGGCCGACCTCTAATGCGCCAGTTATTAAGGTGAAATCGGTTACCGAATATGAGCGTCAAGTTAAAATGAGTGTACCAATACCTGTTGGTGTTCAGAATATTGGGACATTTTCCAGCGGAGGGAGCAGTCTTCCAGGCGCCACAATACAGAGTTCAGTTACCCAAACCGATACGGTGTTTCGCAACATTAAACTTCAAGAAGTGGTGGCTCTTTGTTCAACCGCGCCCTAGCCAGCGCAGGCAGGGCGACACCCTTTTCATTGCGTCTTTGGCTCCATTACAAGGGTGCTCATGCTGCGGGCGTTAAATGCCGGTTATAGCCAGGTCCAAAGCTCCAACGATCTGGTCTCTGAAATGTGAGAGAGAGCCAATAGGGGTCTTGAGATGTTTTTCAGGCACGGAGGAAATTTGCGGAGTTAACAGCAATAGCTCTTGATCGGCAAAGCTGATTTCGGGAGTGAGCCCTTGCATAGCTTCGCCACCGAAGGCAGAACGTTTGCCCAAAGGGATGACAATACGAGTTGCCAAATCGCTAAGAAGGCTGCTTTGAATATCCACAAGGTAAGGATAGTGAGCCTTGCTGATTTTGCTCGGGTTGGGGTACACATCGAACTGTGCCATCAAAACTCCCTGAATTCGTCGCCGAAGCATCCATGTTGTTCGACGAAATCGTTGTAGCTTTTTATCGCAGCGCGATTCTCTTCAACCCATTGAGCGGCCTCGCGTTTCGAAAGCTCTTCTTTCAGAGCTCGTTCCAGGGTGGCAGACAAGTTGATGTTCAGTTCCCGGGTCTTACGCAGAAGATCGCTATTGATTGAGAGGTTCGCTGCCTTTTTGGGGGCGGCTGAGTCATAGAGTTCGGCCATGAGGGCCTCCCAGAAGATTTAGAATACAAAGCTTGATCCTATGCGCATAGCTATGCGCATGCAAGCAGTTAACCAATGGCTGTTGTCGGACGTGCATACTCTGGCGCTCTGTCACGCCGCAAAGCCAAGGCGTTAGAACTTAGAGAGGAAACGAATGTTTGTTGCCGTTTATGAGTTTGAAATCAAGGAAGGCGCAGAGACTTCATTTCGCGAAGCCTGGCTCGAAGTGACGAAAGCTATCTATGAGCACTGTGGCAGTTTTGGTTCAAGACTCCATACCTCAGACAAACCGAATATCCTGGTTGGTTATGCTCAGTGGCCTGATCGGGAAACGTGGGAAAAGGATCGTCCCGTAATCGATGAAAAATATCATAGAGCACGCAAACAAATGCTCGACTGCCTGGTTCAATCGAAAACTGTCTATGAATTGGAAGTCAGTGACGATTACTTGCGTGCCAATCAGTCCCGTAGTCCCAACCAGGACTGACTGACAGCCTTCCCCTATTCAGCAAGAAGCGCAAACTTATCCACGCCATATCTCACATCAGGCTGCGCGTACGGCTACCCTCGTACCATTAAACGCCGCGTTGCCGGTCAGTGCGTCAATGCGCCCGGAATCGGTAACGTCGTTCATGCTCACGCCGGGTTGTCCCTGGGCGACCGACATGGCGGTGTCCGGCCGGTTGTGGCCCCAGCCCTGGGGCATGCTGATCACACCCTCGAACATATCGTCGTCGATTTCCACCGGCAGGTTGATGCTCCCGGAAGCCGACGTAACCGTGGCCAGTTGTCCGTCTTCAAGCCCGATTTTGAGGGCATCTGACGCGTTCATCTGCAAAGTGCACGGGTTTTTGCCTTTTACCAGCCGGTGTGAATTCTGGGTCCAGGTATTGTGGCTGCGGGGCAGGCGGCGGCTGATCAGCGTGAACGGATACTCGCTGTTCTCATCTGCCTGCAACAGGCCCGAGGCATCCAGGCGTTTCAGATCCTTCAGGTATAGCTCGGGGGCAATGCGGATCTTGCCGTCCTCGGTCTGGATGCGCTGCGCCAGGCAGGGCTGAAGTGGCCCCAGATCCACCCCATGGGGGTTGGCTTTCAGGGTCTCCAGGCTCATGCCCTCTTTTCCGTAGGCGCCGTGTTTCAGGCCCAGATCCAGCATTGCCTCCGGCGTTACGCCATCGTCTTCCAGGCCCGTTAACTGCAAGGCCAGGTCCCGGAGAATTTCCCAGTCGTGTTTCTGGTTCGGGGTTTTCTCGAACATTGGCTCGGAGAACTTGGCGGTGTTGCGCACGGCGAAAGAGTTGAAGAACACATCGAAGTGGGGCACTTCCAGCCCTGTCGTGGCGGGCAGGATGATGTCGGCATGGCGGGTGGTTTCGTTCAGGTAGATATCCACCGACACCATGAAATCTAATGCATCGAAGGCGTCTTCCAGTCGGGCTCCGCCGGGTGCCGAAAGCACGGGGTTGCCGGCGATGGTGATCATCGCGCGGATCTGGCCTTCGCCCGGGGTCAGGATCTCATCCGCCAGGGTGGCCACGGGGAATTCGTTGTTGAAGTAGGGGAGCTTTCTAACACGGGACTCGTAACGGCCATAGGAACTGGGCTTGCCCTTTTTGTCCCGAACCAGATCAAAGGCCGGTTGGGGGAACATGGCGCCACCGCGGCTATCGAAGTTGCCGGTGAGAATGTTCAGCACGTTGTTCAGCCACTGGCAGAGGCCGCCGAATGACTGCGTCGAGGCGCCCATGCGGCTGTAGCAAACGGCACTTTTGGCGGCCGCCATCTCCCGGGCCAGCTCGCGGATGGCGCTAGCGCTCATACCGCAGGCGTCCGCCACGGATTCCGGAGCATAGGGTTTGACGGCCCCGGCCAGTTGCTGCAGCCCGTCGATCCGGTCTTCCAGGTGGCCCAGGGTAACCAGCTGTTCCTCGAACAGGGTGTGGACCATGGCCAGCATGAACAGGGCATCGGTTTCCGGGCGGATAAACAGGTGCTGGTCGGCCTTTTTCGCGGTTTCGGTGCGCCGTGGATCAACCACCACCACCTTGCCGCCCCGTTGCTGGATGGCTTTCAGGCGTTTGCCCACGCCGGGTGCGGTCATCAGGCTGCCGTTGGAGACAATCGGGTTGGCGCCGATGATCAGCATGAAATCGGTATGGTCGATGTCTGGCACTGGGATTAGCATGCCGGCGCCGAGCATGTAATTGGAAGCCACGTGATGCGGTAACTGGTCGGCGGAGGCGGAGCTGTAGCGGTTATTGGTGCCCAGCGCCTTGAAGAACCGCGGCAGCATGATGGCGTTGCCAAAGTTGTGGGCGTTCGGATTGCCCAGGTACACCCCGACGGCATCCTGGCCATGTTCCTGCTGGATACCCCGAAACCGCGAGGCGATTTCCTCGAAGGCTGCTTCCCAGCTGATCTCCTGCCAGCCGTCCGCGGTGCGCTTCATGGGCGTTTTCAGGCGGTCCTTATCGTTGTAGAAATCCTGCAGTGCGACGGCTTTCGGGCAGATATGGCCGCGGCTGAATGGGTCGTTGTTATCGCCCTTGATGGACAGGATCTCGTTACCCCGATGCTGGATTTCGAGGCCACACATGGCTTCACAGATATTGCAGGTGCGGTAATGGGTCTGGGTGTCGGTCATGGCAAACACTCACTCGGGATATTGTCATTATTGGTTCAGGCAGTGTGGCACAGGCCGGCGAAAAATCAGACGGTCATAATTCACATAAAACCGGTCAATCCCGCCAAATGATGTTTCTGCCGATGTCGGAAAGACAGCCTGGTTTTTCATCGTACAATAGCGCCATGGCAAGATCTTTTTACCGTCGGGGCCCGGACCATCGTGCCAGTGCGCCGGTTACCTTTCTCGACGTCCGCCGTCGTTTCCAGTTCCGTTCCATCGAGCTTGGCCGCTGGGTCACCGAGCCGGAGAAACAGCGCAGTGCGTCGCTGTTCTACGATGCCCTGTGCGACCTGATGACCATTCTTGGCGGCACCGAGTCGCTGGTGTCCCTGCGCGGCACCCTGGCGTTGCAGTACGGCATTGGCGGCCGGCCCGGCGTGTCGGCCCACTACACGCCGGCCACGCGCAGCTTCTCACTGGCCAAGAACGCAGGCCCGGGCAGCATTGCCCACGAGTGGTTTCACGCTTTCGACCATTACATTGGTGAGAAGCTTTTCGGTGAGGCCCAGAGAGGCCAGTTTGCGTCGAAACTCTGGCTCCGCCGCGACGATGCGGTTCGCCACCCTCTGAATGACCGTCTGCAGGCCTGCTTTAAAGCGGTTTTGCTGGACGAAGAAGGCGCAGAGCCCAGCGAGCTCTTCCGGTGCTCGGTGAAGGCGGACAAAGCGGCCGGGATTCAGTACTTCAGCCTGCCCGAAGAACTCTGCGCCCGGGCGTTTGAAGCCTTTGTGCAGGATTCCGACGTAAAGAATGCCTTTCTGGTAAGCGGAACCCGCGAATCCGAAGAAGCAAAACTGGGGCTCTATCCGGTTGGCGCGCAACGGGAACGGGTTAATCGTGCATTCCAGGGTTATTATTCAGCCCTGGGCCAGGCCCTGCGCGCGGCCGGAAGCTGATCGCTTCCCTGGCAGGTGCACTGCCATTGCCGCGCAGGCCTGAGCCATGGAGCGGTCAGTGGCAGTGCGCGTGGGAAGCAGCGTCCTCATCCCGTGGGTCGCCCATGCCGCCTTTGAGGCCGTATTTGATCAACAGCAGATTGGCCGGCCAGGCGGCAAACAACCCGAGTGAGAGCGATACGTAAAGTGATGACCAGAACAGGGCATCACCCATGGTTGCTTCTCCGCCCAGATACAGGTCGGTGGTGATTGCCACGGACTCCATGACCACAATACTGATGGTTTCCGCGACGAAGGCGCCCTTGAAGGCTTCCTTGAAGGGCATCCCGTTCTGCATCATCGGGCCAATGTTCAGGGCAAAGCCGAATATATACGCGAGGGTAAAGGTGATGATGGCTGCCCAGAAGTTGCCCATGGCAAACAGGCCAACCGAGATGATCACCCCGAGAATCTCGCCTATGCCGCAGCCCGAATAGCAATGGGCCACCGAACGAAAACCCTTGCGGGCAAGACTGTCCGTGGGGATCTGTTTGCGCCCGGAATATCGGTAGATGGCAAGGCCTATCGGTCCCGAATAAAGCACGGTCAGCCCCCAAACCCACTGCATCATGGAGGCGATATGGCTGTTGCTGGTTTTCAGGTCATAGATCACCCAGGCAACACTGGCGCCAACGAGTGCCAGCCAGATGCCCAAGCCCGTCCAGGTGTCGATAAGGGCCTGAATCTGATCAAGGCTCATAGAAAGAACAATCCTTTCCCGAGAAGTGTACTGTTAGTGCAGTCCTTGGAGGCCCGGTGTCTTTCTTTCAACCTCCAGCCATGCCTTGAGATCGTCCAGAGGCTTCGGTGGGCAAATCCAGTAGCCCTGGAGCATTTCCGCTCCGAGAGATTCAAGGAGGTGTGCCGATTTTTCGGTCTCAATGCCTTCGGCAACCACCCGATAACCCAGGCCCTGGCCCATACTGATGGCGGTTTCCACAATCATCCGGGCGCTGTCGCTGGACTCGATGTCCTGCAGCAGGGTGCGGTCCAGCTTTATTTCGCTGGCGGGCAGCTTCTTCAGGTAGGAGAGTGAGGAGTAGCCGGCGCCGAAGTCGTCAATTGAGAGCTTGAGCCCGATCGCCGTCAATTCATTCAGGGCTTTCAGGCCCCGGTGTGGATCGTCCATGGCCGCGGTTTCGGTGAGTTCGATGATGACCTGTTCCGCCTGTAGCTGATATCGCTTTATGCGGGTTTCAAACAGGCCAATCAGTTCTGGAGAACTGAGATCGCGAGCGGAGATATTCACTGAGATGGTCAGCTCCGGATCAATCTCGTGGAGTGCTTTGAGATCGTTCATAGCCTGATCCACCACCCAGCGAGTCAGGTGTTTGATCACACCGGTTTTCTCCGCCATGGGAACGAAGTCGATCGGTGGCACCCAGCCCCGGTCCGGGTGATGCCAGCGGATCAGGGCTTCCACACCCACCACTTTACCTGTCGCCAGGCTGATTTTGGGCTGATAGTAGAGCTCGGTCTGATTGTGGTGCAGTGCCTCCCGGAGGTCGGACATCAATGTCAGCCGGCTTTCGTCATAGATGTCATCCTTGCGGGAATACAGGCCGGTTTGATAAGGGCCATGAGGCGCCATTTCCATGCCGACATGGGCATTGCGGATCAGCAGAGCGGCTTTCTTGCCATGTTCCGGATAGCTGGCGGCACCGAACCGGGGATTGGGCTCTATGGCGATGTTATCCAGCAACACGGGTTCCGCCAGTTGTTTAAGTGCGTTATCCAGCGACTGGAAGTCGTCTGCCGTTTTACTGACGTTCACCAACAAACCAAAACTGTCGCCAGACAGCTGATATACCCGCTCATCGTTCCCACGCGCATCGACGGTTTGATGAACCATGGGCAGGCCTGAGGCCAAACGGGTCATCTGCTCTGCCATGGCCTTGAGCAAACGTTCGCTACGGTCCAGGCCCAGGGTCCGGTTGATTTCCTTGAGCTGCGTTATCCGGGTAACGCCCACCATGAAGCGGCCGTTGGGGTTCTGCCGCAATTGCTCATCCACCATCCATTCGAATCGGTTCCGGTTTGGTAGCCCGGTCACCGGGTCATGGGTCAGTGCTTCATTCAATTGGGTCTGGGCTTCGTTGCGGGCCTTCTGTTGTTTGAGGATATCGGCCTGAGCCTGGATTTTCTGTTCCCGTTCCCGGTATAGGCGGTCGGCGAGGGCAAGCGTGAGAATGAAAGCCTCGAGCCCGGAGCCGATCTGCATGGCGTACTCGGTAAAGAAATTCTCCGGCAGCAGGCCCAGGGCCCGCCCCGCCGTTGCCGAGACCCCTATCGTAAGAGGTGTCCAGGCGATCGTGAAGAACACCCCGGCCCTGACACCGGCAGCCCAGGCCACAGGGCCGGCCACCAGGAGCAGTGAGAAGAACGCGAACGCGGAAACGGCCGCCACCCGGATACCGGTGTCGTAATCCAGCAGCGGCGCAGACAGGAAAAACAGCATTTCAAACAAGAGCATAGCCTGCAGGGCCCGGTACAGCCTGGGGCTGTTAGAGCGAACCTGGAGGAACTCCATGCAGAAAAGTATCGAAAACATCGCCAGGAATGGCATCGACAGCAGAAGCACATGCGTGTGAAGAAACGGTGCGCCCGGGTAGATGTGCTGAAGTGTATAGCCGCGCACAGCGGCGAAGAACAGGAAGTAGCCGGAAATGGCCAGGGCGTAGTACAGGTACAGCTTTTCTCGCAGGGTCAGGAACACGGCCAGGTTGATCAGGATGATCACTGCCAGACTGCCGTAATAGAAAAAGTGCAGCTTCTGCTCGTTGGCAGCGGCCTCGTAAAAATCATTCTGTTGCCAGATCTGCAGCGGCACCACCATCGTGCCCTGGGTGGCGACCCGGATATAAAGCGTTTTCGAGGCGTCCGGGGCTACATGGAATCGATATAGCATGTTGGGATGGTCGACATCCCTGGGGTAGAAAGAGCGGGTGTCCCCGGTGGCGAATTCTCGGAGCAGGGTGCCGCCGGAGAGCTCGTGAAACACCACGTCATCAAGCTGGGAATAGCCCAGCTCTGCAATCAGAAGCTGGTCGCGGCCGGTCTGGTTTTGCACCTCAACCCGCAGCCAGTAGGCGGAATCGGTAATCCCGAAGGTGGCCTTACCCGATGGATTGGTCTGCCAGGCGCGATCGGGAAGGGCGCGAACATCGGCCAGTTCCGCTTCGGCGCTGGCGTCTTCCCAGTACTGGAAATGGCTTTCAATCGGTTTTTCTGAGGCAAGTGTGACCGGGGCGCTATTCGCATGCGCAAACTGCGACGTGAAAGTCGCCAGACTCAGTAAAAAGATACGCAGAGCAGTGCTGAGGATCACCAACAGTAGACCCCGTTATATCGCCATCAGGCTTTTTTATTTTCCTGATCATCAGCTTAACAGCCTTTCTTCACCGGAAAAGCCGAGAACCAATATTTAATGTAGCGAAATGTCTCATATCTGCAGATTCTCCGCCTTGCCCACCCGTCCTTTTGTGCTCCCCGTAGCCCTCAAGCACCTGTCTCGATAGCGGCCCATCTGCTACGTTGAAAGGAGACATTCATTCCCAAGGAGGCCTCTATGTTCGTCGCTGAAAAAGCAACCGGGCACCTGATCGAAGTTCTGGATACACAGGCGCTGTTTGATCCCCATAGCCAGCAGGTGCGAGGCAGCCTCCATTACGGAGAGGAGGCGCAGGATCCTGAATTGTTTAAAAAAGCCGAACTCGCATTTCCCTCCGGTGAAGCGCTTCCTGTGTGCTGGACAGACCCGGATTACCGTCGCCATAGCTGATATTTGCTTGCCCTTCCTGCCGTCACAACCGCGCCATATCAGAGTGGCGCGAGGCTTCCCTGCTTTCTGATCAGGTTTGAATTCCCCGCCTCGCTTCTGTAAGATTTTTATTAATTGAACGTTCAATTAATAAAAAGCAGGGCTGATTGGTGCTGCTTTTCAACACCGGAAACAAGACGAGTAACCGAAGCCGCCATGCCAAAAGTTGGGGTCAAAGACACACGCAAGCAGCAGCTGATTGAAGCCACCATGCATTCGATTGCCGAGCTGGGCATGCAGAACACCACCATTGTGAGCATCAGCAAACGGGCGGGCATGTCCTCCGGGATTATCAGCCATTATTTCGGCGGCAAGCAGGGTCTGATTGAGGCGGCCCTGCGTTATCTGCTCGATCAACTGGGCAAGGAACTGCGGGAGCGCATGGCCAAGACCGACCGCTCCCCGGAACAGCGGCTCAATTGCATCATCGAGTCGAACTTTTCCGAGTTTCAGCGCTCGGCGCTGGCGGCCAAGACCTGGCTGAGCTTCTGGGCCCGGTCGATGCATGAGCCGGGGCTCAAGCGGCTGCAGCAGATCAACAACGCCCGGCTGTACAGCAACCTGCGATATTCCTTCGCACAGGTGCTTGAACCCGGCGCAGCGACTGAGGCCGCCCGGCAAACCGCGGCAATGATCGATGGGTTCTGGTTGCGCAGTGCCCTGAGCCTGGACCCGGCAGAGAGTTTTGAAGCCGGTGAGCGGCTCTGCAAGAAATTTGTCCACGAGACACTGGCGCAGGCAACCGCCTGAGCCGGGATTGATTCGAACGGCCCACAAGGCCTGAAGACACCGAACTGAGGTTAATTACCGACTATGTCTGCATCTCTTCCTGTTGTTCAGAATTTCGTCCATGGCCGTTTCCTGGCCAACAGCACCGGCGAAACCTTCCCTGTGGTGAACCCGGCCACGGGTCAGGTTATCTACGAAGTGGAAGTGGCGGATGAATCCGTGCAGCAGGCCGCCATTGAAAGTGCCCGCGCCGGTTTTGCCGAGTGGTCTGCCATGACTGCCATCCAGCGCAGCCGGATTTTGCTTCGGGCGGTTGCGCTTCTGAGAGAGCGTAATGATGAATTGGCTGCCGCAGAGGTGCGCGATACTGGCAAGCCCTGGCAGGAAGCAGAAGCCGTGGATGTGGTCACCGGTGCCGATGCGGTTGAGTTCTTTGCCGGCCTGGCACCCTCCATCGAAGGTAACCAACAGGACCTGGGCGGTGATTTTTACTACACCCGCCGGGAGCCCCTGGGCATCTGCGCCGGCATTGGCGCCTGGAACTACCCGATCCAGATCGCCTGCTGGAAATCCGCGCCGGCCCTGGCCTGCGGTAACGCCATGATCTTCAAGCCATCCGAGGAAACCCCCATGGGTGCGGTGAAGCTGGCGGAAATCTTTACCGAAGCGGGCGTGCCGGCGGGCGTGTTCAACGTGGTGCAGGGCGCCGCCGAAGTTGGCCAGTGGCTGACCCACCACCCGGAGATTGCCAAGGTCTCCTTCACGGGAGAAGTGGCCACCGGCAAGAAGGTGATGGCAGCGGCATCTTCCACCCTGAAGGACGTCACCATGGAGCTGGGCGGGAAGTCACCGCTGATCATCTTTGACGATGCGGATCTCGAGAACGCCATTTCCGCCGCCATGGTCGGCAACTTCTACACCCAAGGTGAGATCTGCACCAACGGCACCCGGGTGTTTGTTCATGAAGATCTGTACCCGCGCTTTATCGAACGTCTGCTGGAACGCACCCGCAACAATATCAAGCCTGGCGACCCGATGAATCCGGACACCAATTTCGGCGCGCTCATCTCCGCAAAACACCGGGATCTGGTGCTCGATTACATCGCCAAAGGCCTGTCCGAAGGCGCGACTCTCAGCCACGGTGGTCGGGCCTTTGAGCCGGAGGATTGCAAAGGCGGCTATTTTGTGGAACCCACCATTTTCAACGACTGCACCGATGATATGACCATCGTAAAGGAAGAGATTTTCGGGCCGGTGATGTCGGTCCTTACTTTCCGCGATGAGGACGAGGTGATTGCCCGCGCAAATAACACGGATACCGGTCTGGCCGCTGGCGTGTTCACCAACGATATCCGTCGGGCCCACCGGGTGATTCACCAGATCCAGGCCGGCATCTGCTGGATCAACAGCTACGGCGCTTCCCCGGCGGAAATGCCGGTCGGCGGCTACAAACTCTCCGGCATCGGCCGCGAGAACGGGCGCGAAACCATTGCTCACTACACCCAGATCAAATCGGTGTATGTGGGCATGGAAGACCTCGACGCCCCGTTCTAATCCCGCACACGACACAGGAGAACGCGTATGACAGAAAATCGATACGACTACATCATTGTGGGTGCGGGTTCCGCCGGTTGCGTGCTGGCCAACCGTCTGACCGAGGACGCGCGCCACCGGGTGCTGCTGCTGGAAACCGGCGGCAGCGACAAGAGCATCTTCATCCAGATGCCCACCGCCCTGTCCATTCCCATGAACACCAAAAAATACGCCTGGCAGTTCGAGACCGAGCCGGAGCCGTTCCTGGACAACCGCCGCATGCACTGCCCCCGGGGCAAGGTGCTGGGTGGTTCCTCCTCCATCAACGGCATGGTGTATGTCCGTGGCCACGCCCGGGATTTTGACGAATGGGATTCCGAGGGCGCTACCGGCTGGCATTACCGCAACGTCCTGCCCTATTTCAGGAAGGCCGAGACCTGGGCCTTTGGCGGCAACGACTACCGGGGCGATAAGGGCCCGCTCGGTGTCAATAACGGCAACAACATGCAGAATCCGCTCTATAAGGCCTTTATCAGGGCGGGTTCCGATGCCGGGTATTTCGAAACCGACGATTACAACGGTACCCAGCAGGAAGGCTTCGGCGCCATGCACATGACCGTCAAGAACGGGCGTCGCTGATCCACCGCCAATGCCTATCTGCGCCCGGCCATGGAGCGGGATAACCTGACCGTGGTCACCCATGCCCTGGTGCACAAGGTGCTTTTGGATGGACGGGATGGCAAAACCGCCACCGGTGTCCGTTACGAGCAGGGCGGCAAGGTGCACGAGGCGAAAGCCGCCGAGGAAGTCATCCTGTCAGCGGGCTCTATCGGTTCACCCCACCTGCTCCAGCTCTCTGGTATTGGCAAGCGTGAGGTACTGGAGCAGGCCGGTATTGAGGTGAAGCATGAGTTACCCGGTGTCGGGGAGAACCTGCAGGACCACCTGGAGTTCTACTTTCAGTATCGCTGCAAACAGCCGGTGTCGCTCAACGGCAAGCTGGACTGGTGGAACAAGCTGAAGATCGGTGTTCGCTGGATTCTCCGCAAGGACGGTCTGGGCGCCACCAATCACTTCGAGTCCTGTGGCTTTATCCGGTCCAAGGCCGGCGTCGAGTGGCCCGACCTGCAATATCACTTCTTACCGGCAGCCATGCGCTACGACGGTAAAGAAGCCTTCAACGGAGACGGATTCCAGCTGCACATTGGTCACAACAAGCCGAAGAGTCGGGGCTTTGTGCATGTGCAATCGGCCGATCCGAAACAGGCACCGACTATCCGCTTCAACTATCTGCAGCACGAGGCTGACCGGGAGGGCTTCCGGGACTGTGTGCGCCTGACCAGGGAAATCATCAACCAGCCGGCCATGGACGAGTACCGCGGAGCGGAGATCCAGCCCGGTGCCGAGGTCCAGACCGACGAGGAAATTGATGCGTTTGTCCGCCAGGCGGTGGAGAGCGCCTACCACCCGTCCTGCTCCTGCAAGATGGGCACCGACGAGCTGGCGGTGGTGGACCCGGAGACGCGGGTTCACGGTATCCGGAATCTCAGGGTGGTGGATTCGTCCATCTTCCCGACCATACCCAATGGCAACCTGAATTCGCCCACCATCATGGTGGCCGAGCGGGCAGCCGATCTGATCCGGGGCAGGGAGCCCCTGCAACCCTCTGACGCGCCTGTGGTAATGGACGACCAGTGGCAGACACGTCAGCGACCGGGACAGGCAAAGCGCGCGCTCGCATAGCGCGTCGTCATCCCACCCGGGCGTGCAACGCGCCCGGGGTTTTGCAAGCCCTCAGGATTTCCCTATCAGCGCGACGGTGTTCTGCCGTTTTCGGGCGCCCGATAGGCAAGTCCTGGGTTTGTGTCCGATTCGAAAGAAGCAGCGCTTACCAAGTAGAGGAGGAACACCCATGCTGTTCATTGCAAAGAAACAAAGTAACCGGAGGACCTTATGACACTCTGGTTATCTGCAGGTCTGATCTTCACCTTCGCCGCCATTGTGCTGATTCTGTACAAATGGTGGGACATCCAGTGCATCGGCGTGACGCCCGTCCGCACCTTCACCTTTATCGCCATCCTGTTCACCTCAGGTCTGGATGTGGGGCTGATCCTGTTCCCGTTGACCGAGTTCGGTGGCTATGGCGATCTGTCTGCGAGCCCTGAGTACGGCTTTGCCAACCCCCTGGCTATCGAATTCGGGTTCTGGGCGTTCCTGATCTGGGGCTTCTATTTCCTGACCTGTTTTTACTTCGCGATCATTGAGCCGCGGGTGCAGTTCTTCGAGATTCCGTTGGTGAAGGTCGTAAACAACGTGGTGATCATCGGCACCTGTGCGTTTACCGCCTATCTGCTGCTGGTGAATCTGCCCTGGTACCTGCCCATGCTAGGTGATGGCGAATCGGTGGTGCCAGCGTTCTACTTCATTGTATTTGCCTCGATTGCGCTGGCGGTCTATTCCAGCTCCAAGATCAAATATGTGCGCATCCTCAGTCTGGGCTCGAGCCTGTTGTTTATTGCCCTGATCGTGGGCATGTGGTTCCGGCCTCACCGGCAGACTTCTTTGGCACCACCGGATTGATCGGCGAGTACTTCGCCAACATCCACCAGTTTGCCCTGCCGATCAACGACTACCACGAGTTCTACCTGTTCTGGTGGTTTGCCTGGAGCATCATGATTGGCCAGTTTACCGCGCGTTTTGTGAGCGGTATCCGTACCTGGCAGCTGTTGATTGCCATGCTGGTGGTACCGTCCATCGCCATTGGTGTCTGGTTTACCGTGCTTTACCACTACCTCGCGGAAGGCCTGCAGATTGCGGCATTCACCAATCTCGCCATGATTTCGGTGGGTGTGTTGATGGTGGTGAACTCGCTGGATTCATTGATCCGGCTCTATACCGACAATCTCAATCTCACTGCCCAGCACCTCGGGCGGGTGAACTATGTGGTGTTCAATTTCCTGGCGATGGTTGGTCTGACCATGCTGTTCCAGCTGGATTTCTTGCGGATTCAGTGGGTTGGCGCCCTGGTGATTGCGCTGTATTTTGGCTGCTTCGTCTATATCCTGGCGAACAAGCGGGCAGAAGTGGCTGCCATTAAAGCGTCACCGAAAGAAAATATTCTGGACTTTGGAAAGATTGAACTGGCTGGCTAAGACCCCATAAACGGGGTGGCGGAAAAATTCCCTTCAGAAGCCAGGGATAGGTTTTTCCTATCCCTGGCTTGGGAATTATCAATTTTATCCGCACCGCCGATATCCGTACTGTGGGCGCCACAAAGTCATTAACTTATGAATCCATCAACAAGGAGTTCTTTAATGGGCATCATTAACAGCGAGATCAAACCGTTCAACGCTACCGCCTTCAAAAACGGCGAGTTCGTTGAAATCAGCGAAGCAGACGTGAAAGGCAAGTGGGCGGTATTTTTCTTCTACCCGGCCGACTTTACCTTCGTGTGCCCGACCGAGCTGGGCGACGTGGCTGACAAGTATGAAGAGCTGCAAAAACTGGGCGTTGAAGTATTCTCCGTGTCTACCGACACGCACTTCACCCACAAGGCATGGCACAGCAGCTCCGAGACCATCGGTAAGATCAACTACTACATGGTTGGCGACCAGAACGGCACCATCACCAACAACTTTGGTGTGATGCGCGAAGGTCAGGGCCTGGCAGACCGCGCTACCTTCCTGATCGATCCGGACGGCGTTATCCAGGCGATGGAAATCACTGCTGAAGGTATCGGCCGTGACGCAGACGACCTGATGCGCAAAGTGAAAGCCGCTCAGTACGTTCGCAAGAATCCTGGCGAAGTATGCCCGGCCAAGTGGAAGGAAGGCGAAGAAACGCTGACTCCGTCACTGGACCTGGTTGGCAAGATCTAAGCTCTCCGAATGGAAAGCTTGGTTACAAAAAACCCCGGAAAATCCGGGGTTTTTTTATGTCTGACGAAAAAGTGAGGTTCAGAGAGCCTCTAGAATGGTTTCGGCGCTGGTCTCGTCCAATCCCTGGGCGTCGATATTCAGCAGCTCAACCTTGCCGTCATTCACGATCATGGCGTAGCGCTGGCTACGAATGCCCATGCCGTTCGCGGTCCGATCCTGGGTCAGATCCAGAGCCTTGGCGAACTCTGCCACGCCATCAGCCAGCATGATGATCTCTTCGGCGTTGTGGGCCTTGCCCCAGGCGTCCATTACAAACGCATCGTTCACTGATGTGCAAACGATGCTGTCGATGCCTTTGGCCCGCAGTTTGTCGGCATTTACCACAAAACCGGGTAAATGGGCGGCTGAACAGGTGGGGGTAAACGCGCCGGGTACGGCAAACAGAACGGCTTTCTTGCCGGCAAAAAGTTCACTGGTACGGACTTTCTCAGGGCCTTTTTCGCCCATTACCTGAAGTTCGATGTCTGGCAGGGTATCACCCGGCTGAATTGGCATTGCTGTGGTCTCCGCTGTTGTCCTTGCTGAAATAGTCGGCACCCCGGGCCTTGAGGCGATAGAACTCTTCAATTACGCCGGCCATCGCCTCGGCACAGTAGGGCCGCAGACCACTTAATACGAGCCGTTTGGTCACTTCGCCCACTGGTGTGTGATCGGCGGTCAGACGGTATTCCAGGAGAACGTTACCCCGTTTACCGGCTGCCTCCAGGGTGGCGTTGTGCAATTCCAGCCCGGGCGAGGGCAGATCCAGATTCTCCAGGGCCAGGCTCATGCTCTCGTACATCACCATGGGGCGATCAGGATTGAACATCACCCCGTTAGACTCCATCAAAGGTTTCAGGGTATGGGGAAAGTTCTTGCCGGAGGCCGCCACATAGGCACGGGTGATGGTCTCGATCAACTCCTCATCCCGGGTTGTCGCGCCACTGCGGGCCACCTCGATATAGACCTTGCCGGCATCGTCACAGACGTCAATGGTGTTTTCGGTTTCAACGAACTTGAGCGGCACATTTTCTCCAAGCAGGCTGCGGAACCGGAAGGTCATATTCTCCGACAGCCCGAACCGAGCAAGCACAATGGCGAAAAGCAGGTCTCCTGGAACGCAGAAACGGCGGGCATCCGGGTCGTGGATGGGATTGAAATCCCCCGCAATTTCCTTGGCGAACTGGCTTGCCTGCAGGGCGGAAATTACGACGTGTCCGTCCTGGACGGAGTGGAAACGGTCTAGAAACATGCTTTGCCTATTCTGGATACCAGAGAATGATGTTGCGACGATATGACAACATCATACTGCGGCAGGCTTTCGGTGGATATGCGCTATTGGTCAAGCCCCGAGCAGCGGTGAATCTGGAGGTATAGCAAAGCCCTATCAAACAGTTTGGGTCAATTAATTTGAGCATTGAGTGGCGGGGCCGTATTGTTGCACCAACTCAACTTAACCACCGTATTTGATTCAAATACTTAGTTCCGAAATTTAAAGGAGAAGTCAGACTATGTTGGATGCCAATATCAAGGAACAGCTCAAGGCCTACATGGACAAGCTGCAGCAGCCGATTGAGCTGGTTGCGGCCTATGACGACAGCAAGAAGTCCCAGGAACTCCGGGAGCTGCTGGAAGAGCTGGAGCCGATGTCTTCCAAGATCAGTCTCCGCACTGAAGAATCCAATGACGTGCGTCGTCCGTCCTTCGCCATCAACCGAGTAGGCACCGATATTGGCGTTCGCTTTGCGGGCATCCCCATGGGCCACGAGTTTACTTCCCTGGTCCTGGCCCTGCTGCAGGTGGGTGGTCATCCCTCCAAGGCGTCCCAGGATGTGATCGAGCAGATCCAGTCTCTGGAAGGCCGGTTCGAGTTTGAAACCTACTTCTCGCTGTCCTGCCAGAACTGCCCGGACGTGGTTCAGGCCCTGAACCTGATGAGCGTGTTGAACCCGAACATCACGAACACCTCTATCGATGGGGCCCTGTTCCAGGATGAAGTGGAGCAGCGCGAAGTCATGGCGGTTCCCAGCGTTTACATGAACGGTGAGCCCTGGGGCCAGGGCCGTATGACCCTGGAAGAAATTGTTGCCAAGCTGGACACCAGCTCCAGCGAGAAAGACGCCGAGAAAATCAATCAGAAAGACGCCTTTGAGGTCCTGATCATTGGTGGCGGCCCGGCTGGCGCCTCTGCTGCCATCTACGCTGCGCGGAAGGGCATTTCCACCGGCATCGCGGCCGAGCGTTTCGGTGGCCAGGTAGCTGACACCATGGGCATTGAGAACCTGATTTCCGTACCCTACACCGAGGGTCCGAAACTGGTGGCGGCCATGGAGCAAAACGTCAAGGAATACGACGTGGAGATCATGAACATGCAGCGCGCGGAGAAGCTGATCCCGGCGTCACGCCCGGGCATGCTCCACCAGGTAAGGTTGGAAAACGGTGCCACACTCAAAGCGCGCAGCCTGGTGCTGTCCACCGGTGCCCGCTGGCGCCAGATGGGCGTTCCGGGAGAGGAAGAGTACCGCAACAAGGGTGTGGCCTACTGCCCGCACTGCGACGGCCCCCTGTTCAAGGGCAAGCGCGTGGCGGTAATCGGTGGAGGTAACTCCGGTGTCGAGGCAGCCATCGATCTGGCCGGTATCGTGGGCCATGTAACCCTGATCGAATTCGGTGCCGAGATGCGTGCTGATGAGGTGTTGCAGAAGAAACTGCGGAGTCTGAAGAACGTGGAGATCATCACGTCAGGACAGACCACCGAGATTACCGGGGAGAATGGCAAGGTCAACGGTCTGAATTACACCGACCGCAACTCCGGTGAGCAGCATCACATCTCCCTGGAAGGTGTGTTTGTACAGATCGGCCTGGTGCCCAACACCGAATGGCTGAAGGGTGACATCGAACTCAGCCAGCACGGCGAGATCATCGTTAACGACCGCAACGAAACCTCCATTCCGGGCGTTTTTGCAGCGGGCGACGCGACGACCGTGCCTTACAAGCAGATCGTGATCTCCATGGGCGAAGGTTCCAAAGCCGCCCTCAGCGCCTTTGACTTCCTGATCCGCAATTCTGTGGACGAGAGCGAAGACGAAGCGGCGTAATCCACTCAACGCCGCCTGATGAGAGAGAAAGGCACCGGAGCGATCCGGTGCCTTTTTTTTTCAAATCCCCATATTTAACAAGGTTTTTCTGGCGTATAGAAAACGACATTGCCATACTGCGGAACCTGTATGAAAAATAGTCATTTATTTGTCGTCATGGACTGATGCGCGAGTCATGAAACGCTACCTCTCTGGATTTCGGGTACTCCTGTTTGCCGCAGTCATACTGAGTACGCCTGCCGTGGCCGATCCGGTGATCCGGATCGCGGTTCCGGATATCACCAGTCTGCTGACCGAAAACCGGGATGGTGTTTACCAGAGAATCCTGCACAGGGCCCTGGAAGGCCTTGATGCGCCTGTGACCGAGCAGTTCTTCCCCTACAAACGGGCCATGATGGTATTCGAGCAGCATGGCGCAGACTGCATCTATTCCTTCACCGAGGTCCTTGAGCGTCGATTGGGCGACGATGCGGTTATTGCCAGTTTTCCACTCGGCAAATTCACCTATTACCTGTTCACCCCGCAGGACGCAGATCCCATCAGTTCCCTGTCGCAACTGGAGGGGAAAACCGTGGGTGCGGTTATTGGTCATGAGACCTATCTGGACGGAGTGCTGGAGGACCACGACGTTAATGTGATCTGGTCGAAGAGCGATGCCCAGAACCTGGCCATGCTCGAGCACCAGAGATTCGGCGCCATGATTGCTGCGGTTCCGGATGTCCGGCCTTTTATGGACGAGCTCAGCTACGATCCGAAGACGCCCCTTCTTGAAAGTTACGATCGGCTTACCTGCCACAACACCGAAGCCAACCGGCAGTTCCTGACCAGGCTCTCGGCTCGGATGAAGAGCCTCAAAGAAGCCGGGCTCTACGAACAATTGGCCGGCCAGCTCTACGTTGAGTTTGAAGACCCCGCTCCGGCCGCTGAACATTCCCTTCTGAACTGAGACATTGGTTACGGATCTCCGCTTGTGTGTTACACGACAGGTCGGTAGCTTAGGCCCCGCGAAAGCGAACGTTGCCAGATCGTCCAGAGGGTTGTTCATTACATGAAGTCCTTTCCAGCCCGCTTCCTCATCGGTTTCCTGCTCCTGTTTACAGTTCCTTTGGCAGACGCCGGCACCCGACCAAGCGTTGTTTTTCTTTCCCCGGACGACTCCCGTTTCTGGCAACTGGTGGCCGGTTTCATGGAGTCGGTGGCGGAGGATCTCGAGGTAGACCTCGAGGTTCAGTACGATCGGGAGAGTCATCGATTCAGCTACCTTCGCATGGCGAAGGACGTGCTGGCCCGCGAAGAAAAGCCCGACTACCTGCTGTTCATGTGCAAGGAGAATGTTACCGAACCCATGCTCAGGCTCGCGGATGGGGCAGGGGTAAAGGTGTTCACTTTCAATACCGATGTGCCTGACGGCGCCCGAGCCAGCATCGGTACGCCGCGAACGGTTCTGCAGGGCTGGCTCGGCCACCTATCGCCGGACAATATTGCCGCCGGTCGCACCCTGGTAACGCTACTGGGTAAGCAGGCTGAACAATCAGGGCTCGCCTCCGAATCCAGAATTCCCATGTTGGCCCTCTCGGGAACACGGGATTCCTCTGCCGGCAAGGATCGGGACGGGGGGATGCTGGCGGCTGCCGTTCAACAGCGCAGTGAGCTTCTGCAGCTTGTGTATGCCAACTGGAGCGGAGCCCTGGCCCGTGAAAAAACGGAAGTCCTGCTGAAACGCTATCCGGAGACTGTTTCCATATGGAGCGCCAGCGATGGCATGGCACTGGGGGCCATTGAAGCTGCCCGGAATGCCGGCCGGGTCCCGGGGCAGGATCTGCTGGTGGGCAGTGTCGACTGGCAACCCGAAGCCCTGGATAAAATCCGGTCCGGGGAGTTGCTGGTCAGCCTGGGCCGGCATTTCATGGGTGGTGGGCTTGCCTTGCTCCTGCTGCATGATTATCACCATGGCCGGGATTTCGATGATATGTCACCGGATTATGTGTTCCGCTACAAGCTGGAACCGGCAACCCGTGACAATATTGATCAGGTACAGCGCATTGCGGATCCGGAGAATTGGAGCAGTGTGGATTTCCGGCAGTTCAGCCGTGTTGGCGAGACTGAGACTGCGAAGGCCGTGCCTGATCCGGATGCCGTGCTGGATGCGATCACTGGAGCGCTGGCAAGGCAGGAAACGGGCTCGGTAGCGAGCAGAGAATAAGGCCTTCGCGGATTCGAGCAGGCTCTAGGGGCTCGATATATCCTGCACCAGACTGCCTTTCGGAGCTTCAGGCTCCTCTTCTTCGGCAAAGAGATGACTGTAGGCCGCCCGGACACCAGAGACGATAAACTCATGGGGCACGTCGTCGAACAGGCCGTGGTCGTTCACATATTCCATGTGCGCGTGGCCATCCTCGGTGTACTCCTGGAACATGGAATCGTGCACCCCATCGAATTCCAGCGGCTCCACCTTCATCAGCTCGCACAGTTGCCGATTGAACGCCGGCGTCGCCTTCACCCATTGGCCATTCAGGAACAGCTCGATATACCCGTGCATACGGAAAATGTCCGACCGCAGCCATTCGATCAGTTTCGGGCTTGAGAGATGGTTGCGTACATCGGCCAGGCCGAGGCGGCTGGGAACGCCAATCGAGCGAGCTGCCGCGCCCAGGAGAACCGCCTTTGGGATGCAGTAGGTTTCGCCGCTTTCCAGAGCGTAGCTGGCACTGAACGTGTTGGCATCGGTCCGGAATACGTAGGGGTTGTAGCTGATGCTGTCACGAACAGCGAGATAGAGCGCCTTGATCTGCTCCACCGGCTCATCAGGAACTCCCTCCAGCTCTGACTCGATCCAGGCCTGCAGCCGGGGATGGTCATAGTCAAAAAAAGCGGTGGGCTGGAGATAGCGTTCCATAGTCATCAGTCCGGTCTCGGGATCAGACTCTGATCGTGCTCAATTGGCAATGCACAGGCAATGGCGGTTTCCGCCAGAACGATTGGGGAAAGTGCTCAGAGCATGGGGTTTGCAGTCTAAAGGTCCCGCATTAATTCGTAGGTGCACATATTCACCGCTGAGGCCAGGTTCAGGGACTCGATCTGCCCCTGGCCTTGAATGCTGTACGACACCGCCTTCAATTGATTGAGGGCCTCCCGCGGCACGCCCCGGGCCTCGTTGCCGAACAGATAACAGTCGTGTTCCCTGAAGCCCCGGGATGCCATCGAACCGCCATTGAGGTCGAGGCAGGCCAGGCTCTGGTATCGGTCGGGAAGGCTTGTCAGAGCAACGTCGGTTTCAAGAGGGACGTGAAAGAGCGCCCCCATGCTGGCTCGCACTACCTTCGGGTTGAAGGGGTCGACACTGCCCGGGCTCAGCAGACATCGGAAACCGCCGAACCAGGCGAGGGTGCGCAGTATCGTACCGAGGTTGCCGGGGTCCTGAACCTCATGCAGGTAAATCGTTTTTTCCCCGGGCACCGGTTCAGCCGGGCGCTCCGGCATGGGCACCACCGCAAGAATCCCCTGGGGTGTCCGGGTGTCGGCGAGCTGTGCCATCTGGCGATCGCTGATGGCATGGGTTCTGAACGGGCTTTGCCAGTGCTCATAGGCGCTGGTGGCGTAGAGCTCCGAGGCTTCAAGAGCAGGTTGGCGGGCCGCGGCTTTCTGCAGCTCAAGAACCAGGTGCTCGCCCTCAACGAGGTAGTGGCCAAACGACTGCCGGTACTTTTTCTGGTGCAGCTTTTTGATGTCGGCCAGATTCACGAGGGCGGTCTCCCGTCAGGTGGGCTTGGTGGGTTCTGAAAAATCACAGGATGCTGGCCGGATTGTACGTGTGGCCGGCCCGGTTGTCAGGATTTTGCCGCCGCCCGGCGCGGCACGTACAATTAGCGCCTGGTTTTCCCGTTTTGAAGAGACCCCATGGCCCGATCCAAAAGCAGTAACCGCTGGCTTGAAGAGCACGTAAACGACCCCTTCGTGAAACAGGCGCAGGTGGACGGCTACCGCTCACGTGCCAGTTACAAGCTTCTTGAAATCAACAAGAAGGACCGGCTGATCCACCCTAACATGGTGGTGGTGGATCTGGGTTCCGCCCCCGGTGGCTGGTCCCAGGTGGCGGCCAAACTGGTGGGCCACAAGGGCCGCGTGATTGCCTCCGACATCCTGCCCATGGATGCCATTGCCGGCGTGGATTTTATCCAGGGTGATTTCACCGAGAACGATGTGTTCGAGTCGATCATGGCCACCCTGGGCGATGACCCGGTGGACGTGGTGATTTCCGACATGGCGCCGAACATCAGCGGCGTGACCGTTGCCGACCAGGCCGCTTCCATGTACCTGGTGGAACTGGCCCTGGACATGGCAAGCCAGGTACTCAAGCCCAAAGGCAGCTTCCTGGCCAAGGTGTTTCAGGGCGAAGGGTACGATGAGTACCTGAAATCGGTCCGTGCTGTCTTCGACAAGGTTGTGGTGCGCAAGCCGGATTCCTCCCGCTCCCGCTCCCGGGAAGTCTACATCCTCGGCAAGGGCTTCAAGGGCTGATTCAGCCTGCAGCCCGGTCGAACCCCTGCATGACGTTGACCGCATTGACGCCGATGGCATCGACGTCGTAACCGCCTTCCATGGTAAAGACGGTTGGTAGTCCAAGCCGGGCAAGTCTCTGGCCCAGGGTCAGGTAATCGCCGGACGTCAGCTTGAAGAACGAAATCGGGTCTTCTTCGAAGGTATCAACACCCAGGGCGACCACCAGGGCGTCCGGCTGGAATGCCTGGATCCGCTCGCAGGCGGTTTCCAGCCCCTGACTCCAGACGCTGTAGGGGGTGTTGGGCGGGTAGACCATATTCAGGTTGTAGCCTTCGCCGACGCCCTCGCCGGTCTCATCTTCAAAACCGAGAAAATGCGGGAACACCAGGTCCGGATCGCCATGCAGGCTGATGGTCAGCACGTCGTTGCGATCGTAGAAAATCGCCTGGGTGCCGTTGCCGTGGTGGAAGTCCACATCCAGCACGGCGACCTTGCCATAGCCCTGGTCACGAAAGGCCTGGGCCACGATGGCGGCATTGTTGAAGAAACAGTAACCGCCGAACAGATCGGCGTGGGCATGGTGTCCGGGTGGCCGGCACAGGGCAAAGGCGGCACGTTCACCCCCGGCCACCAGTTTCTGGGCGGTCAGGGCCACATTGGCTGATGCCCGGGCGGCTTCCCAGGTGCCGTCTGAAATCGAGGTCTCTGCCGCAAAGCTGTAGTAGCCCAGCCGGCCGTCGATGTCTTTCGGCAGCCGATGGCGCATGC
This sequence comes from Marinobacter sp. CP1, assembly GCF_001266795.1. NCBI lineage: Bacteria > Pseudomonadati > Pseudomonadota > Gammaproteobacteria > Pseudomonadales > Marinobacteraceae > Marinobacter > Marinobacter sp. CP1. The sequence goes on along the minus strand of NZ_CP011929.1, from coordinate 1,820,108 downwards.
CGCGCCCGGCCCAGACCGCCGGGATGGCTTCCCCTGGTTTGCCGGCCGCCAGCCATTCCTGCCAGCAGGTTTCCAGGAAAGCCACATACTCGGCCGTGTGCACCCGTTTGACGGGTTCCAGACCGAATTCTTCCGGTTCCAGAATCTCTCCAAGGGCCTGATCCTTCACCCGTGCCAGGATGGTTTCGGCACGGGAAGGCTTCTCGTGGGGCTCGATCAGCAGTCCGCCGTCCAGTTCGGTTTTGACATGTCGGCGGCTGTGCAGGGGAGAGAATACGGTTTTCATGGTCGGGGACAGTCCTGGCTCAAAGGTGCGAATTACTTTGGCACACGGTGCTCCGTGGCTCAGTTCCGGTAATTATGACAGGCTGAAGCCTTTTCCGGGGAGAAGGCATTTCCGTTATGGCAACAAACAGATACACCGTTGAACAATGACTGAATTTATCGCGGATATGACCCTCGCCGAGGGGCTGGGCCAGGTGTGCGGTCTTGTTGCGCTGGGTTTCTGCATTGCCGGCTTCGCCAACAAGAACGACGACCGGCTGATGGTGCTGCTGATTTCCGCCAACGTTGCCTTTGCCCTGATGTTTGCGTTTTTCGAGAGCTGGACGGCATCGGCACTGACGGTACTGGTGATCCTGCGCATTACCCTGGCCCGCAAATACCAGGGCAACTGGCCCATCATGCTGGGCATGCTGGCGGTCAATCTGGTGGTTGCCTGGGCGACCTGGAAATCGATCACCGACGTGTTCCCCCTGGCTGCCGCGGTTTTCGGCACCGTTGGCATGTTCATGCTCCGGGGTATTCCCCTGCGTATCATCCTTGGACTGGCAGCACTGGCCTGGATGCTCAACAACATCGTGATCGGCTCCCTGGGTGGCACCCTGGCCGAGGGTATGGTGCTGGTCACCAACATCATCACCATCATCAGGCTCTATCGGCTGCAGAAGAAATACCCCGATTTCACGCCCGGAAGTTGAACGGCGTTGCGGGTCGGCGGTTTCGCATCTCGAGACTGACTGAAACAACCAGGGGCAGGGACCACTTTGGCCAATTCCCGACCAGCGCAGCCTGAGCTATCTTGATTGCAGGCCATTGATTATAAAAAGCGGACTGGAATCCGAGAGGACAGGCAATGAGTAACCAGCATTTCGATGTACTGATCATCGGCGCCGGCGTTTCCGGCATTGGCATGGCATGCCATCTTAAGCGTGAATGCCCCGGCAAGTCGTTTGCCATCCTCGAACGTCGGCAGTCCCTGGGTGGCACCTGGGATCTGTTCCGTTACCCGGGAATCCGCTCGGATTCGGACATGTTTACCTTCGGCTACAATTTCCGCCCCTGGACAGGCGGCAAGGTGCTGGCCGACGGCGCATCGATCAAGAATTATGTGGCGGAGACCGCCAGGGAGCATGATGTCGAGCGCCACATCCGCTTCGGGCTGGCGGTGAAGACAGCGGACTGGTCAGGTGTCGACAAATGCTGGAAGCTCTCGGCCCTGAACGAAGCCACCGGCGAAACAGAATACTACACCGCCAACTTCATGGTCGGCTGTACCGGCTACTACAATTATGATCAGGGCTACAAGCCGGACTTCCTGGGTGAAAATGATTTCCGCGGCCAGATCGTACACCCGCAGCACTGGCCGGAAGATCTCGACTACGCGGGCAAGAAGGTGGTGGTTATTGGCAGCGGCGCAACTGCCATTACCCTGGTGCCGACGATGGCAGAGCAGGCCGCTCATGTCACCATGCTGCAGCGCTCACCCACCTATCTGATGCCTCTGCCTTCAACCGACAAGGTGTCTCTGGCCCTGCAGAAAATTCTGCCCGAGAGAACCGCCTATCGGCTGACCCGGGCCCGGAATATTTCCATTTCCCGTTTCCTTTACTTGCGCTCCAGAAGGAGCCCGAAGTTCATGCGCCGGCTGTTCCTGGGCATTATCAAACGCAAGGTTGGGGACACCGCCGATATGCGGCACTTCACGCCGGATTACAATCCTTGGGACCAGCGCCTGTGTGTGGTAAAAGACGGGGACCTTTTCCAGGCCATGAAAGCGGGCAAGGCGTCCATTGCCACCGATCATATTGACCGCTTCACGGAAACCGGCATCCGCCTGAAATCGGGCGAGGAACTGGAAGCAGATATCATCATCCCGGCAACAGGTCTGGATATCCAGATGCTGGGTGGAATCCGGCCGACCGTGGACGGCCAGGAAGTCGTGATGAAAGACAAGATTATCTACAAGAACGTGATGGTGGAGGGCGTGCCCAACGCCGGCATGATCTTCGGTTACACCAACATTTCCTGGACCCTGAAGGTGGACATTGCCGCCGAGTACCTGTGCCGGCTGATGAACCTGATGGACAAGCGTGGCTATCGTACCGTGGTGGCCCGGGACACTGAGAACAGTCGCGGCGACGACACGGTGCTTGGCTCTCTGGATGCCGGCTACATTCGCCGGGCCGCCGATCGCCTGCCCCGCCAGGGCACTCACGGGCCCTGGAAGTCGTCCCAGAATTATCTCGAGGACGTCAAAATCCTGCGATTCGAGCCGATTGAGGATGGCTACCTGGAATTCGATGGAAAGCGGACCCACGCGAGCCACAAGGAATCCGGTGGTTTCCTGCGGCCCCTGCGCTCGGCCCTGTTCGGAACCTGATCACTCAAAAGCCGAACGTATGACATCCCGGTAGTTGCGAATGCGCTGCACGTAATGCACCGGCTCATAGCCTCGGGCGTATCCGTAGCGGGTGCTGGGGTAGTATCGCTTGTCGGCTTTCAGGGGTAGCACCTCGGTCATATCCTGCCAGGAGTCCGGATTCTTGTTCAGGTTCCGCGCCAGTTCCCGGGCATCCAGCAGGTGCCCACGGCCGATGTTGTAGCTTGCCAGCGCCAGGAAGGTGCGGTCCGGCTCAGGAATAGTCTCTGGCAGGCGGCGGTGACGGTCGGCCAGATAGCGGGCGCCACCATCAATAGCTGCATCGGGATCGAGCCGGTTGGTTACACCCAGAGATTCGGCGGTTCGTCGGGTAAGCATCATGATGCCGCGGACACCGGTGGGGGATTTCGCCGCTGGATCCCAGTGGGATTCCTGATAGGCCAGTGCGGCCAGCAGGTCTGCGGGCATGCCGGTTTTGGCCTCCGCTTCCCGGAATTGATCGATGAAATCGGGCAGGCGGTCTTCAATGCGTCGATTCAGGGCCCGCAGATCCACGAAATCAAAGTCGCCAATGTAGGCATAGTAGCGGTTCTCCATCAGCCCTATGGCCTCATCGCCTTCGACGCTATTCATCCACTCGTGGGCATCGGAGGCCAGATCTTCGGAAGCCTTGGGCATGTACCAGCCAAGATTCCGCCCCTGTGTGAGCGTCATCGCCACTTCCAGGTGGGGGAAATGCCGGCGCATGACCTGAACAATGTTGGAATCAGCGACGGTGCAGCCGACATCCCGTTCGGCAACATCCGAGAGAATGACCTCTGTCGTGCGATCTGCATCCTCCTCAAAAGCGATTCCCGGATGCTGTTCATTCAGCTTGTTCAGGGTTTCAACGTAGCTGGAGCCGGCGGTTACGACAATATCAGTGCCGGGAATGTCCTCAGGTTTGCGGGGCATGGGCCGAGCGTCGCGATGGCAGACGAGTTGTTCGGTAATCTCGGTGTGAGCCGGGCCTCTTACAAAGCGCTCATCGCGGGAGGCGAGGTGCGTCAGTCCCGCTGCGGCCAGATGGGTGTTGCCAGATTCCAACGCCGCCAGAACGTCGCTGGTGGAATCAAGCATGGTCCATTCTACCTGCCAGCCCCGACTCTCGGCGTAGGCGCTGATCAGTGCGTGCTCCGGACCGACGGGGTTTTCGTGGCGATCCAGGTAATAGGTGGTGGAGCCATTGCGGGTGGCGACTTTGAGTGTCCCGGTTTCCGACGGTGGTTTGAGCTCTGCTGTCGGCTGTGTTGTCGTCTGTTGGCTGCTATTTTCACTGCAGCCGGCGAATACGAGCGGCAGGATAAGAATGCCGGGGGCGAACTTCCATCGGGACATAGCGAGGAATTTCCTGTCTTTTAGGATGATTTCTACGTATAAACGCGTATCTCCTGTAAACCATACTCCTGAATTCCGGAATTGGATCCCCTTTTGGGCCAACAAGGCCCATGAGGATCTCAAGTATCCCGCCAGCGGAGAATGTGTCAGGCTGAGCGTCCCCTTCCTTATTACAGATCACAGGCGATCGTTGTATGGCCTCCGGTAGAAAAAGTAGAAAACGCGCTCTCTGGCATCCCGCTTTTTGGGGGGCCTGGGCTCTGGTCTTCCTGCTCTGGCTTTTCTCATTTCTTCCCATGGGACTGAAGCAGCGCTTTGGTCGCTGGCTGGGGAGGCTGCTTTCCAGAAAAATGCGATCCCGGGCCAGGGTTGCGGACGCCAATCTCGCCGCCTGCATGCCGGATCTGGATGAAGCAACCCGTCGCCAACTGGTTGAGGATGCCTTTGTGGCCTCGGCGCGTGGCGTTCTGGAAAGCGTTCATGCCTGGTGGCGGGATATGACTCCCTATTGCGAGAGCGCGTCGGTGTATGGCACCGAGCACCTTGAAGAAGCAAAACGACGCGGCAAGGGTGTGCTGCTGATCGGTGGTCACTACAGTATTTTCGATTTTGCACTGCCCTTGATTGCCTGCAAGCTCGATAAGCCGGGTTACATGTATCGCCCCAACAACAATCCGGTGATCGACCGTATGATCGAACGCGGCCGCCGACGCCATTTTGGTATCCGGCCCTTCACCAAGCGTCAGATCAGACCCATGTTGTCGTTCCTTAAAGAAGGGGGGCAGGTCTGGTTCGCCTGTGATCAGGATTTCGGCAACAAGTCGGAGGTGTTTGTGCCCTTTTTCGGGGTCAGTGCCGGCTGTATTACGTCGCCGAGCTACATTGCCCGGGAATCCGGCGCCGCCGTTATCTGCGTGAGTCACCTGCGAATGCCCGATGGCAGTTACCGGGTGGTGTTCTCTCCGATTCAGGAATCCTTCGGCGAACATCCGGAACAGGACGCCAAAGTCTGGAACGGTTTTATTGAAGCCACTGTTCGTGAGCAACCCGATCAGTACCTCTGGCTGCACAAGCGATTCAAGAGCAGGCCAGAAGGTGCGGCAGCGATATACTGAGGCGCGTTCATGCGTAACGCCTGCCTCTGTTCTATCCTGAAAACTTCAGCAAACCCTCTGGAGGATATTATGCGCTGCACTCTCAGACTGGTTCTGGTGGCATCGACTCTGCTGTTCGCCATGTTCACCCATGCCGCAGATGGACTGATCGCGATCAAAAGCAGTCACGATGTAAAAACCACGGCCGACAAACTCGAGTCTGTGCTCAAAGAGAAGGGCATGACGGTCATGGCCCGCGTTAATCATCAGCAGGGCGCCGAAAAAGCCGGGCTGGCGCTGCGGCCGACCGAAGTGGTTATTTTTGGCAACCCCAAAGTCGGCACGCCACTGATGCAGTGCGCCCAGAGTGTGGCCATTGACCTGCCCCAGAAAGCCCTGATCTGGGAGGATGCCACCGGTGAGGTATGGCTGGGGTACAACGATCCGCAATACCTGAAGAGCCGCCATGACATCGAAGGATGCGATGAGGTGCTCGATAAAGTGAGTGGCGCATTGGGAAATTTTGCCAAAGCGGCCACTCAATAGAGAAAACTCAGGCCACTATCGGGAAATCGAGCCAGGTTCATTCCTCGGGTGTACGGATCTGTTCCAGGCCTCTTGCCAGTGTTGCCCGTGACAGTTCGCCCATGTGGGAATCGATTAATTGGCCCTGGGCATTGTAGAAAAGCGTGGTTGGTAAGCCATTGCTGCCCACAGCCCGGGCCAGCTGAGCCTGATCGTCCCGGTACAGATTGTTCAGGTTCAGACGGTTTTCCTCAAGAAAGGAACGGATGGTTTCCGGCTGTTCCCTCTGGTTGGCAAACACAAAGGCGACATCCTGGTAGATATGCTGGGCCTCCTCCAGCACCGGCATTTCGCGAATACAGGGCGGGCACCAGGTGGCCCAGAGGTTCACCACCAGGGGTTTGCCCGGAGCTAACTGGTCCATGTGGACTGCTTCGCCATTGAGCGAACGCAGCGCAACGTCCGGCATGCCTCGGGCCTGCTGTTCGATCAGTGTGATGGTTCCTGCGGTGGCAGCCCAGAACAGGGCGCCCGTCAGCGCAGCAGTAGCCAGGGGTTTGCGCTGCGCTTCCCTGCGCCAGAGCAGAAAGCCGGTGAAGATGAGGGCGCCGACGACACCCCAGAGCACATCGAAACCGCCGTCCCGGATATCAATGATGCCCAGAAGATCATTCTGGTAATGCTCGAAGTAACTGATAACGAAACCGACCCGGGCACAGAGCATCGCTACCACGAAGATATCGGCCACCGATCCGGCTACGGGCACCCTATATTTGCGGCCCAGCACCCCTCCAACCAGCAGAGCCAGGCCGAAGGCGATGACCAGGAGCAGGTGGCCGATGGACAGGCTCAATGGGCCGATGCTGACGCTCATTCTCTCAACTCCATGTTGGCTTCCGGTGATCAAAACACTCTGACTTGAGGATGTCCGCCAGGTTCCTTCGGATGCTTATTATAATCACCTATGGCTAATTGCCCGGGCCTCTGTTAATGTGCCCGCATCCTGCCTCTAGGGATTCCGCAGTTTAAGGCTTTAAGCCCGTGCGACCTTTCCATACGACCTGTCAGAGGACGTCACCCCGATAACGGCGCGTGACCGTAGTCGTCTTTTATTCCATGAATGTTCATGGCATCTGCCCGCATTCACCGAGAACGGTGGTCGTGGAGGCAGAATAATCAAGAGTTGATCCTATATGAGTTTTTCTTCACTCGGTTTGTCCGAGCAGCTGGTCCGTGCCACGTCTGACCAGGGTTATGAAACCCCGTCTCCCATTCAGGCCCAGGCCATTCCCGCCGTGCTTTCTGGCCGGGACGTTATGGCTGCTGCCCAGACCGGTACCGGCAAAACCGCCGGTTTTACCTTGCCCTTGCTGCAGCGTCTGGGTGAAAACCCGCGCACCGGCAAAGGCCCCCGCGCGCTGATCCTGACGCCCACCCGTGAACTGGCGGCACAGGTTCACGACAGCGTGAATCTTTACAGCAAATACGTTCCTACCAAGGCCGCGGTGGTTTTCGGTGGTGTGAAAATCAATCCGCAGATGATGAAGCTGCGCAAAGGCCTGGACGTGCTGGTGGCAACACCGGGCCGCCTGATGGACCTGTATCAGCAGAACGCTGTGCGCTTCAACGAAGTGGAAATCCTGGTGCTGGACGAAGCCGACCGCATGCTGGATATGGGCTTTATCCGCGACATTCGCAAGATCCTTTCGCTGTTGCCGGCCAAGCGCCAGAACCTGTTGTTCTCCGCCACCTTCTCGAATGAGATTCGTACTCTGGCCGAAGGTCTGCTGGATAACCCGGTTCAGGTTGAAGTGGCGGCTCGAAACACCTCTGCCGAAAACATCAAGCAGTCTGTCTACCCGGTGGATCAGAGCCAGAAAACCGCCCTGCTGAGCAAGCTGGTGCGTGACAACAGCTGGGACCAGGTGCTGGTGTTTACCCGCACCAAGCACGGTGCCAACCGCCTGACCCAGAAACTGGAGAAGGACGGTATTACCGCTGCTGCCATTCACGGCAACAAGTCGCAGGGTGCCCGTACCCGCGCGCTGGCGGACTTCAAGGCTGGCGAAGTGCGTGTGCTGGTGGCAACGGATATCGCGGCTCGTGGCCTGGACATCAAGCAGCTGCCCCAGGTGGTGAACTTTGAACTGCCCAACGTACCGGAAGACTATGTGCATCGTATTGGCCGCACCGGCCGTGCCGGTGAGAGTGGTCACGCCCTGTCACTGGTCAGTGCTGATGAAGGAAAAATGCTGGCGGGCATCGAAAGGCTGATCAAGAAGCAGCTGCCGCGCACGGAAGTGGAAGGCTTTGAGCCGACCAACAACCTGCCGCTGAAGCCGAAAGCCAAGGCCGATCCCAGCCGCGCCCGTACCCGCAGTAGTAACGGTGGTGGTAATGGCCGGCCCGGAGGCAAGCCGAAAAGCTTTGGGGACAAGCCAGGTGGCCGCAGTGGTGGCCGGAGCCAGAATGGCGGTGGTCAGCGAAGCCGCTCAGCCCAGCGCCAGAGTGCCTGAGGCAGGTCAGGACAGTTCAGGAAGGCGGGGCAGATGCTCCGCCTTCCTGTTTCTGGCGGACAAAAAAAGGCGGGGCCGGAGGGCCCCGCACAGGAGAGCGCACCTTTCGTCAGCCAACAGACCGTGGCGACTGACGGAGGCACGGGGATCAAAACTTGTAGGACAGGCCTACCATGTAGACCCAGGGGTCGATATCAACGTCAATGGTGCTGGTGTCTGCTTTAGTGTTGCCAGCGTAGGCGTTGATGGTGGCCTCGGTATCGATGTCTGCGTACCAGATAGCGGCGTTTACACCGATGTTGTCTGTGACCATGTAATCCAGGCCAATCTCAGCTGCCAAGCCAAAGCTGTCATCCAGTTCGATGTCGGTGCGGTCCACGCCTGAGGCGAGTGTTGCATAGGTATCGGTCAGAGTCTGGGTGGTTTTCTCTTCAAAGAAGTTGGTGTAGTTCACGCCAACGCCAACATAAGGCTGGAACTTGCTGCCACTTGGCATCGGGAAGTATTGCAGCGTGATGGTTGGCGGCAGTTGCTTGGTTTCGGCCAGTTTGCCGGCGCCACCCAGAATGGATCCATCACCTTCAATGTTGTGCTTGAACGGCGTCGCGCCCAGAATACCCAGAGCAATCTGATCAGTGAACATATAGCTCACGGTCAGGCCCAACTGAGTGTTGGAATCAACGCTAACCTTGGCGCCGTCAAGCTCACCAAGAGCATTGGAGTTCAAATTGCTGCTGGAGGAATCCGGATCAACAGTCACCACGCCAACGCGGCCAATAAAATCACCAGCTTCGTACGCTTGAACAGCCGGCGCCGCAGCCATAACCGCTGCAGCCAGAACACCAAGTTTAAATGTGCGGGACATATCCATCTCCTTAACCTGAATCGTTGATGGCTTCAGATTAGTGGCAGCGGAGAAAGGAAACTTGATTTAGCGCAAGATTGGCCGGGCAGGGGGGCTGGTTTGATCGCAAGATTGACGTAGCTCAAGAAATCGGGCGGCGCCGCGATTACTGCGGAGAGTCAGGCCGAGTTCTTTTTTCGCACTGGCAGGCTTTCTTCCGGAACAAACACATCGCGAATGGACAGGGCTTTGCCATCGGCGTCCTGGACTTCCACCGTGTGTATCGGGCGACCGGTGGCGCGGTCGCGCAGGTCCAGCGGAGCCTCATCCGGGGCGGGGTTCCATTTATCTCCCCACTGGCGCAGGGCAATCACCACCGGGAACAGATCCCGGCCTTTCTCAGTCAGGCGGTATTCAAAGCGGGAGCCGTGTTCGCCCACATCCACCTTGCGCAACACCTCGTTATCCACCAGCCGGGCCAGACGATCGCAGAGGATATTCTTGGCAATGCCCAGTTCCTGCTGGAAGTCCACGAACCGGCGGGTGCCATACATGGCGTGTAGTACGATCAGCAGGGACCACCAGTCACCCACTTCATTGAGGGCACGGGCGACGGAGCAACTGGAGTCATCAAAACGTTTTCTGGCCATGGTGGGAGTGTACTGAATAGGGTTGCATTTTAAAACCAGATTCAATATGGTTGCTTAACGAAACCAAACTAGTAAGGTTGCACATTACCATGAGCATGAATCTTGGCCCGCTTTTCGAACCGTTTGAACTTCACAACCTCAAGCTGCGTAACCGGGTGGCGATGGCACCGATGACCCGCAACTTCTCGCCTGATGGTGTGCCGGGTGAGGATGTTGTGGCCTATTATCAGCGCCGCGCCGAAGCCGGCGTTGGTCTGATCATTACCGAAGGCACTACAGTAAATCACCCCGCCGCCAGTGGTTATCCCAATGTGCCGGCATTTCATGGTTCCGACGCCCTTCAAGGCTGGAAAAACGTTGTTGATGCCGTGCACGAAGCCGGTGGAGCCATTTTCCCGCAACTCTGGCACGTTGGCGCCGTACGCAAGGAAGGCACACCTCCGGATCCTTCGGTGCCCGGTTACAGCCCATCCGGTCTGTTTGGCCCTGGCAAGCCCAACGGCAAAGCCATGACCAAAGAGGATATTGAGGATGTCGTCACCGCCTTTGCCGATGCCGCCCAGGATGCCAAAGCCCTCGGTTTTGATGGTGTCGAGATCCACGGTGCCCATGGCTACCTGCTGGACCAGTTCCTGTGGGAAGGCACCAACCAGCGGGACGATGAATACGGCGGCTCTATGGAAAACCGCCTGCGCTTTGTGGTCGAAATCGTTGAGGCGGTGCGCCATCGCGTCGGGCCTGATTTCCCGATCATGCTGCGGTTCTCCCAGTGGAAGCAGCAGGATTACGAAGCCAAACTGGTGAACAGCCCTGAGGAACTCGAACGGTTCCTGAAGCCACTGGTGGAAGCCGGTGTGGACATTTTCCACGCCTCTACCCGCCGGTTCTGGGAGCCGGAGTTTGAAGGCTCGGATCTGAACCTCGCAGGCTGGACCCAGAAGCTTTCCGGCAAGCCGACCATGTCCGTGGGCAGTGTCGGGCTGACCGAAGATTTCATCAGCGGCACCTTTGCCAGCAAGCAGGAAGCGGTTGAGAAAGCCGGGATCGATGAGCTGGTGGAGCGGATGAATAACCACGAGTTCGAGCTGATTGCCGTTGGTCGGGCACTTCTGCAGGATCCCGAATGGCTGATCAAGGTGAAAGAAGGCCGGTTGAACGAAGTCGAATCCTTCGCCAAGAAGTCCCTCGCCAAACTGTATTGATTATCCCCTTCGATCGGACGATCGACCTGCCGCAGCGCCTCCCGGCCTGCGGCTTTTTTGTTTCCGGAAACCTGTCGTCTTCGTAATCGCGTCTGCTCAGAGACACGTTATGATGGGTGAAATTCACCCGAATATGAGGGATACGTATGTCGATGATTGGTTCGGTTAAAACGTTGTGCGTGGCTCTGGTGATGGCGGCCATGGTGGGCTGTGCGACTGTCGGCAAAGACTTCGCCACCCACAATGTGGACCAGATCCAGATTGGTGAAACCACGCGGGCCGATATCCAGGAGATGTTCGGCGAGCCGTGGCGCACCGGGATCGAAGACGGCAAACGCACCTGGACCTATGGCAAGTACAAGTGGTCTGCCTTCGGTGAAGCGGAAACCACCGACCTGGTGGTGCGGTTCAACCAGGACGGCACCGTGTCGTCCTACGTGTACAACACCACCGAATAACTCCCGAAGAAAACAGGCGCGGGGCTGCCTTCAGCCCCGCAAGCCTCCTACCAGCTTATCGATGCTTTCCTTGGCATCGCCGAACAGCATACGGGCGTTGTCCTTGAAGAACAGTGGATTCTCCACCCCGGAATAACCGGTGGCCATGCCCCGCTTGAGGATAACCACCTGGTGGGCCTTCCAGACCTCCAGCACCGGCATGCCGGCAATCGGACTGCCCGGGTCTTCGGCGGCGGCCGGGTTCACGGTGTCGTTGGCGCCGATGACCAGCACCACGTCGGTATCCGGGAAGTCATCGTTGATTTCGTCCATTTCCAGCACGATGTCATAAGGGACGTGGGCTTCCGCCAATAGCACGTTCATATGCCCTGGCAGACGGCCGGCCACCGGATGAATGCCGAAACGCACGTTTACGCCCCGTTCCCGAAGGATCTTGGTCATCTCGCTGACGCCGTTCTGGGCCTGGGCCACCGCCATACCGTAACCGGGCACAATGATCACCGACTGGGCGTTGCGCAACTCCTCGCAGACATCATCGGCACTGGATTCGTGCACCGTTTGATCGGCGTCCGCGGCCGCCGAACTGCTGCTGGTCTGGCCGAAGCCACCGAGAATCACGCTGATGAACGAGCGGTTCATGGCCTTGCACATGATGTAGCTGAGGATGGCACCGCTGCTGCCCACCAGGGCACCAACGACAATCAGCAGATCATTGCCCAACATGAAACCGATGGAAGCGGCGGCCCACCCGGAGTAACTGTTTAGCATGGATACCACCACCGGCATGTCGGCGCCGCCAATAGCCATGATCAGGTGAATGCCGAGGACCGAGGCAATGGCGGTCATCAGGATCAGGGCAACGATTCCCAGGGCCATGCTCTCGGTGCCCAGGAACCAGGCCCCGAGCAAGACGCAGACAATGATCGCTGTCAGGTTCATCAGATGCCGTCCGGGCAGGGTCAGCGCCTTGCTGTCGATTCGGCCGTCCAGTTTGCCGCAGGCCACCAGTGAACCAGTGAAGGTAATGGCACCTATAAAAATGCCGACAAACACCTCCACCAGTTTGATGGTGTGCTCGGTACCGGAGGTGGCAATCAACGGCTCGATATAACCGGAAAAACCTACCAATACCGCCGCCAGACCCACGAAACTGTGGAGCAGGGCGACCAGCTGAGGCATCTGGGTCATTTCCACCTTGTTGGCGATGGGAATGCCAATGCCGGCACCGAGCAACACGGCAATGATGATGGCGGTAATGCCTCCGTCTACGCTGGCCAGAGTGGCCCCCACCGCGATGATAATGCCGGCGACGCCGTAGAGATTACCGCGCCGTGCCGATTCCTGGTGGCTGAGGCCACCCAGGCTGAGAATAAACAAGATACTTGCGACCACGTAGGCCACGCTCACCAGTCCTGTGCTCATATCGGGCGCCTCCTACTTGCGGAACATTTTGAGCATGCGATGGGTGACCCGGAAGCCACCGCCCACGTTGATGCTGGCAATCAGCACCGCCACAAACGCCATGATGCCAACGGCAATATTCTCCGCCTGGGCCAGATGCAGAATGGCGCCGATAACGATGATGCCGCTGATGGCGTTGGTAACGCTCATCAGGGGGGTATGCAGGGAAGGGGTTACGTTCCAGATCACCTGCCAGCCAATAAAGCAGGCCAGTACGAACACAGTGAAGTGTTGCAGGAAGCTTTCCGGCGCGTGGGCGCCCACTCCGTAGAGCGCCAGGGCCGTCACCACCAGAAGAACGCCTTTGCCGATCAGGCTGCGACGGTCCGCGTCCTTCTTGGCGGCCGCTTTTGCTTCGGCTGAAGGCTCCTCGGTGCCCGGTGCGGGCTTGGGGCTGACCGGCGATTCCGGTTGTGGCGGCGGCCAGGTTATTTCGTCCTCGTGAACCACCGTCAGGCCGCGGATGACTTCGTCTTCCATGTTCACCAGCGGCGTGCCGTCTTTCTCGGGTGTCAGCTCGGTGAGCAGATGCACCAGGTTGGTGGCGTACAGATCACTGGCCACCTTGGCCATCCGGCTGGGCAGGTCGGTGTAGCCGATCAGGGTAACGCCGTGTTGATGGGCGACTTTGCCCGGTTCGGTCAGTTCGCAGTTACCCCCTCGCTCTGAGGCCAGATCCACGATCACGCTGCCGGGCTTCATGGATTTTACCATGTCGGCGGTGATCAGTTTCGGTGCCGGTTTGCCGGGAATCAGGGCGGTGGTGATGATGATATCCACCTCTTCCGCCTGCTCTGCAAACAGCGCCATCTCCGCCTTGATGAACTCGTCACTCATCTGCTTGGCGTAACCACCGCTGCCGCTGCCTTCCTCGTCACCGAAATCCAGTTCCAGGAACTCGGCGCCCATGCTCTCGACCTGTTCCTTTACTTCCAGCCGGGTATCAAAGGCCCGCACGATAGCGCCCATGCTGTTGGCCGCGCCAATGGCTGCCAGGCCAGCCACTCCGGCACCGATGACCATGATTTTCGCGGGTGGCACCTTGCCGGCAGCGGTAACCTGCCCGGTAAAGAAACGCCCGAAGTGGTTCGCCGCCTCGATCACCGCCCGATAGCCGGCGATGTTGGCCATGGCGCTGAGTGCGTCCATCTTCTGGGCGCGGCTGATGCGGGGCAGGCTGTCGATGGCGAAAGACGTGATCTTTCTGGCGGCCAGCTTTTCCAGCAATTCCGGGTTCTGGGCTGGCCAGATGTAGCTGACCAGAAACGCGCCCTCCTTCATCAGATCCGCTTCGTGTTTGCCCAGTGCCGGATTTTCCATGGGCGCGCGGACCTTGAGGATAAAGTCGGCTTCTTTCCACAGTGAGCTGGTATCGGCTGCGATGGCTGCGCCCACTTTTTCATAGGCGGCATCGGAGTAGTTCGCCGCCTCGCCGGCGCCGCCTTCCACGATCACGTCATAACCAAGTCCGATTAACTTGTGAACAGAAGGTGGCGTGGCGGCCACTCGCCGCTCGTCCTCAAAGATTTCCTTGGGGATACCGATTTTCATTATTGGTTTGCCTCCGGATTTCCCGATTGATCACTTGTTCTGGTTATCTACATACTAGTGCAGGTTGCCAGATCTGCCCGGAAAGCGGATTTATCGGAGGTATATCAGCCCTGCCTCAGGGCGAGGCGTTCGACTTCCGTTTGCGACAGGTGATCAAGCATCGCACCCCGGAACTGCCGGTTGATGAAATGTTCGGTTTCGGTCTGGATGGTTTCGCGCTGGGCGGGTTTCTCGATGTAATCCATGGCCCGGAACAGGATGTAGCGGATGGTCATGCGGGAGACTTCATGAATGGTCTCGGACGGCACGGCGCTCACCAGTTGCCGCTCGATAATGTCTTCGGCCATTTCCCGGGCGCTGGCTTCAAGCTGTGATTCAAGGGCCCGTCGCAGTATCGGGGAGGGGCCGTGGAGTTCCCGCACGGCCACCGTAGTTGCCGCCGGATTGGCCAGGAAGTAGTGGTACACAAACGCCACCGTATCCCGCGACGCCTGTTCGGAAGAATCCGCCATCTGCCGCAGATCCCGGACCCCGGCTTTCATCTCCTCGGCAATGTAACCCAGTACCTGCAGGCCGAATTCATCCAGGCTCTTGAAGTGTCGGTAAAAGGTATTCGGATTCAGCCCCGCCTCCCGGGCAAGCTCCCGCAGTCCCAGCGACGTCAGGCTCCGGGTTTCGGTAATCAGCCGAAGCGCAGCCTGGATGAGTTTCAGCTTTCCGCCGGTTAATCCGTTCATCTTTTCCTCTGCTTTGGAGGTTGGCCGCGTTGGCAGGTATTCCGAAAACCGCTGCAAGTACGTCCATGTACGCTTGCTCTCCGCCATCCCTGGCTCCGAGCATTTTCGGAATACCTGCCCACAAATGACCAGCCCCCCCAGCCAGAGCCCGCCGCAGAGGCCAATGATCAGTCACCTGAGGCCAATCACCGAACCAGGAGTATACGGTTGTATACCAAGCTGTGTATACATGTGTCTACCGGCCATGATGACCCGCCGGATAACAACAGACAAGGTCTAGTGTCCCGTTTAGCTGGGGCACTGGGGCCAACGCAGGAGTGCAGCAATGACACAGAACACACAGATCGCCATCATCGGCACCGGATTCTCCGGCCTGGGCATGGCCATCAAACTCAGGGAAGCCGGCTACAACGACTTCGTGATCCTGGAGCAGAGTGACGACATCGGTGGCACCTGGCACCAGAATCATTACCCGGGGTGTGCCTGTGACGTGCAGTCTGCACTCTACTCCTTCTCCTTCGAGCAGAACCCGAACTGGAGCCGGATGTATGCCCAGCAGCACGAGATCAAGGCGTATCTGAAACATTGCGCCGAGAAATACGGGCTGATGAAGCACATCCGGCTGAACACCCACGTGGCGGGAGCGCGATTTGATGAGACCCACCAACGGTGGGTTGTTGAAACCTGTGATAGTCCGACGCTTTGGGCGTACATGCAGGAAAGAGGCGTGAAGCCGGGAGACCGGTTGGATCGAACCGATAAGGGGCTGCCGGAATTCACTACCTTGAGGGCCGATATCCTCGTTTCCGGAATGGGGGGATTGAGCACGCCGGCGTATCCGGAGATCAAGGGGATCGAATCCTTCACGGGCAAGCGTTTCCACTCCCAGGACTGGGATCACGACTACGATTTGCGCGGCAAGCGGGTGGCGGTGATCGGGACCGGTGCCTCGGCCATCCAGTTTGTTCCGGAGGTGGCGAAGCAGGCGGCAAAGGTAGACCTGTACCAGCGCACACCACCGTGGATCATGCCCAAGCCGGACCGTGCCATCCGGCCAGTGGAGAAGCGGCTTTTCCGGATGTTCCCACAAACACTTAATGCGTTCAGGCAGAGTATCTACTGGTCGCTTGAGGCGCGGGTACTGGGCTTTGTGGGCAATCCGCGTATTCTGAAGTTGGGTGAACTGCAGGCCCGCCGGCATATCCGCAACCAGATTCCGGACAAGGCCTTGCGCAGAAAGGTTACCCCGGATTTTCATTTCGGCTGCAAACGGGTGCTGATTTCCAATAACTACTATCCGGCGCTGGCCCAGGACCATGTGGATGTGGTGACCGAGGGTATCCGTGAGGTGCAGGGCAACACCGTGATCGATGGTCAGGGCAACAAGCGGCAAGTGGATTGCATCATCTACGGCACCGGTTTCCGAGCCCAGGACCCGATTCCCGCGGGCATGATCTTTGGCCGTAATGGTCAGGATCTGCTGGATGCCTGGAAGGATGGCGCCGAAGCATACAAAGGCACCACCATCAGCGGTTTCCCGAATTTCTTCATGCTGATGGGGCCGAATACCGGCCTCGGCCACAGCTCCATGGTGTATATGATCGAAAGTCAGATCCAGTACGTGCTGGATGCCCTCCAAAAGATGCGCCGGCAGCAATGGAGCAGCATGGAAGTGAAGCCGGACGCCCAGAGCCGTTACAACGCTTCCATTCACGCAAAGCTTGGTGATTCAGTCTGGCAGACCGGCTGCAAGAGCTGGTACGTGAACGAAAACGGCAAGAACACCACATTATGGCCAGGCTTCACCTGGCAGTTCCGTCAGCAGACACGACGCTTTGATGCGGCTCAATATCTGGTTCGTGCACCAGAATCCGGGGTTAGCGAGCGCGAATCGGCTCTGGCCGTTTAACGGTTGGCAGCGGGGGACTTTCGGGCAGCTTTCGGGCGTGTCCAGGTTGCGTTTTGGCCCTTTTGGCCAATACTGAAAGGATGGTCTTGCCGCTCTCGGCCAAGGATGTCCCCTGATGAAGCTGTTTCACTGTGGCCGATGCGCCAACCTGCTGTATTTTGAAAACAGTCGTTGTACCAGTTGTGGGTCTGGACTGGGCTTTGCCCCGGATGTCATGGACTTGCTGGCTATCGAGCCAAACGATGATGGCACCTGGGCGGCCGTCGCCCGGGGCGACCTCTACAGGCTTTGTGGCAACTATCAGAACCAGGGTGCCTGCAACTGGCTGATCCCTTCTCCGGACGCCCACACCTTCTGTGTCGCCTGCCGACTGAACCGCACCATCCCCGATCTCAGCATTCTGAAGAACAACGATCTCTGGCGGCGTCTGGAGAAGGAAAAGCGGCGTCTGGTGTATTCGGTGTTGCGCCTTGAGCTGCCCTGCGAACCCCGTAATGAGGACCAGTACGGGCTGGCGTTTGATTTTCTGGCTGACCAGCCGGCGATGTTCGACGAACGCGCGAAAGTAAAAACCGGCCACGCAAATGGCGTGATCACCATGAATATTGCCGAGGCAGATCCTGTGGAACGGGAGCGGATGCGCAGCCAGATGGCTGAGCCTTATCGCACTGTTTTGGGGCATTTCCGTCACGAATCCGGTCATTACTACTGGGACATCCTGGTCCGGTCCGGGCCGTGGCTTGGGCCGGTTCGGGAGATGTTCGGTGATGACGCCAGAGACTACAAACAGGCGCTGGACCAGTATTACCAGTACGGCCCGCCGGGTGACTGGCAGAGCTGGTACATCAGCTCCTACGCCAGCAGCCATGCCTGGGAAGACTGGGCCGAGACCTGGGCACACTACCTGCATATGGTGGATACATTAGAGACTGCCTGGCAGTTCGGGATGCGGGTGAATGCCCGCCAGCGCCCGGTAATGAACAGCGAACCAGACCCTGCGTTTGACCCCTACCAGGCCGACGATTTCGATGCACTGATCAAGCACTGGTTACCCCTGACGCTTGCGCTCAACAGCCTGAATCGAAGCATGGGGCATGACGATGCCTACCCCTTCGTGCTTGCGGCTCCGGTGGTGGAGAAACTCCGTCTGGTACACCGAATAGCTCACGGTGGTTAACGAAAGGACCCCAAATGAAAAAGAACAAATCGATAGACTGGAAAAACTACGATCCCAACGAGTTCTACGATGAACTGATTGCTGCCAAGGGCAAGCCCCGGCCTGCGGCCACGGCGATTACCGACTACCTGGGCAATCTTGGTTCCGAGGAAATCCAGGCGCGCCAGCAGGCGGCCGAACTGGCGATACTTGAGATGGGGGTCAGCTTCACTATCTATAGCGAGGGCGAAAATATTGACCGGGCCTGGCCCTTCGACATCATTCCCCGGGTTATTTCGCGTCGGGAGTGGGAAACCATCGAGCAGGGTCTGGCCCAGCGCCTGACGGCCCTAAACATGTTCATCAACGACATCTACAACGACCAGAACATCGTCAAGGACAAGGTCATCCCCAAATATGTGTTCGCCAACTCGAAGAACTTTCGCGAGCAATGTCGGGGGTTCACGCCGCCACTGGGGGTCTGGGCGCACATCTGTGGATCCGACCTGGTGCGGGATAAAGATGGCAAGGTGTATGTTCTTGAGGACAACCTGCGGGTCCCCTCGGGTGTTTCCTACATGCTGGAGAACCGTCAGTTGACCAAACGGGTGTTCCCGGAGCTGTTCGACAAAACCAGCATTCTGCCGGTCGATGACTACACCAACCAGCTGTTCGACATGCTGGCGTCGATTTCGCCCCGGCCTCAGGACCACCCGAAAATTGCGGTGCTCACGCCAGGTATTTTCAACTCCGCCTATTTTGAACATTCCTTCCTGGCTCAGCGCATGGGCGCCGAGCTGGTAGAAGGGGCCGACCTGGTGGTTGGCGAAGATGATTGTGTCTACATGCGTACTGTCGAGGGCCTGGAGCGCGTGGATGTGATTTATCGCCGCATTGACGACGATTTCCTGGACCCGGAGGTATTCCGTTCCGATTCCACTCTGGGCGTGCCCGGTCTGATGCGAGCCTGGCGCAATGGCAAGGTTGGCCTCGCCAATGCACCGGGTGCCGGCGTGGCCGACGACAAGGTGATCTACGCCTTCGTGCCGGACATGATCCGTTACTACCTGGATGAGGAGCCGATCATCCCGAACGTGCCCACCTACATGTGTGTGAACAAGCAGGATCAGGAGTATGTCCTTGAGCATCTCGACGAGTTGGTGGTCAAGCCCGCGAACGAGTCCGGGGGCTATGGCATGCTGGTGGGGCCCCATTCCACCAAGAAGCAGCGCACCGAGTTCGCGCGCCTGATCAAGAAGAACCCGCGCAACTACATCGCCCAACCCACATTGAGTCTCTCTGTGGCCCCAACTTTGTGCGACGAGGGCCTGGCGCCCCGACACCTGGATCTTCGGCCTTTTGTGCTGCAGGGCGTGAGAACCTACGTTACGGCTGGCGGGCTTACGCGGGTGGCGATGCGAAAAGGCTCCCTGGTGGTGAATTCGTCCCAGGGCGGTGGAAGCAAGGATACCTGGATCGTGGACGAGGAGAATTGATGTGCTGTCACGTGTAGCGGAACGACTGTACTGGATGGCCAGATACCTTGAGCGGGCCGAGAACAACGCCCGGATGATCATGGCCTTTAATTCCCTGGCGTTGGACATGCCCCGGGAAACCCAGCTTTCCTGGAAGGGACTGGTGGCCGTGACGGGCATGGGGGCGCTGTTTGACCAGCATCATCAGAAGGCCGATGAGCGCAACTGTGTGAAGTTTCTGATGGCGGATGGCTACAACCCGAGCTCCATTGCCTCCTGCATCAAGGCCGCCCGGGAGAACGTGCGCACCACCCGGGACCAGATTCCAACCGACGCCTGGGAGGTGATCAACGAGCTGTACCGGTACATCCTGGAGAACATAGATCAGGGGGTTGGTAAGCGGGCGAGGTACGAATTCCTCAACGAAATCGTGGGTCGCTGCCAGATGCTCAATGGTTTGCTGGCCGGTTGCATGAGTCACGATGAGGGGTATGACTTCATCCGAGTAGGCCGCAACCTGGAGCGGGCGGACATGGCCACCCGGCAGATTGAAGTGGGCGCCCTGCAGTTCCTCGACGGCTGGGATGGCACCGAAACCTATGGCGGGCTGCTGTGGACCAGTGTCCTGCGTTATCAGAGTGCCTTCCAGATGTACCGTCACAATGTGCGGCGGAAGGTCAGCGGGCCTCTGGTCATTCGTTTCCTGTTGCAGAATGAGCCGTTCCCGCGATCGGTGCTGCACAGCCTCAGCGAAGTCGCGGGCGCTCTCGACCGTCTGCCAAGGAACGAGATTCCGCTCCGCACCGCGTTGCAGGCGGTACGTCACACCCGGGATGGGGACGTGGATGCACTGATCCGCAAGGAGGACGTGATCCTGTTCCTGGAAAAACTGCAGTTAGAAATCGGTGAGCTTCACGACGATATTGCAGAGACGTGGTTTCCTGTCTACGAGACAGCCTGAAACTCCCAATTTTATTCGCCTGTGAGATAGGTTCCATGTCGATTCACGTTGCCCTGAGCCATACCACCCACTATCGCTATGAGCGCCCGATCAGCCTGGGCCCGCAAATAGTTCGATTGCGTCCGTGTCCGCACGGGCGGACGCGCATCCTCAGCTACTCGCTGAAGGTGGAACCAGAGGGTTATTTCCTGAACTGGCAACAGGACCCCCAGGCCAATTATCTGGCCCGCCTGGTGTTTCCGGAGAAAACCGAAGAACTGAAGATCACTGTGGATCTGGTTGCCGAGATGGCCGTGATCAACCCGTTCGATTTCTTTCTGGAACCCCGGGCAGAGACCATTCCGTTTGAATACGAGGAGTGGCAGACGGCAGAGCTGGCGCCTTATTTACAGAAACTACCGGAAACACCGGAATTCCGTAAGTGGATGGCCACCATAGACCGCAAGGAAACTCCCAGCGTGGATTTCCTGGTGGGTGTGAACCAGAGCCTTGCTGACCGTATTGATTACCTGATCCGGATGGAGCCGGGCGTCCAGACCCCGGAGGAAACCCTGAAAAAGGGCTCCGGCTCCTGTCGGGATTCGACCTGGTTGCTGGTGCAGACGCTCCGGCATCTGGGGCTGGCGGCGCGCTTTGTGTCCGGCTACCTGATTCAGCTCAAGGCAGACCAGAAAGCACTGGATGGCCCTTCGGGCGCTGAGGAAGACTTCACCGATTTGCACGCCTGGTGCGAAGTCTTCCTGCCGGGCGCCGGTTGGGTGGGGCTGGATCCGACGTCCGGCCTGTTTGCCGGAGAAGGGCATATCCCGCTGGCCTGCAGCCCGGATCCGTCCTCGGCGGCGCCAATTACCGGCATGGTTGAGGAGTGCGGGGTCGAGTTCGAGCACCAGATGAGCGTTCAGCGCATCTGGGAAGCACCTCGGGTGACCAAACCCTATACCGAGGCCCAGTGGCAACGCATCGTTGGGCTGGGCCATGACGTGGACCAGCGTCTGACAGAACTGGATGTGCGTCTGACCCAGGGCGGTGAACCCACCTTCGTGGCGAATCACGACCGGGACGAGCCGGAGTGGAACACCGAGGCCATGGGCCCCACCAAGCGCAAGAAGGCCATCGAGCTCTATCACCGGATGCGGGATCGCTATGGCGCTGGCGGGTTGGTTCATTTCGGCCAGGGAAAGTGGTATCCGGGGGAGCCGCTGCCCCGATGGTCCCTGAACTGTTACTGGCGCAAGGATGGCGAGCCGATCTGGCGGGACGAGCGCTGGCTGGCGGATGAGCGCATCGAAGGCAACGCAAGCCCGGAAGATGCCCACAGGTTTTTGTCGGCCCTGGCGAAAGAGCTTGGTGTTGATGAAAAACAGCTGTTCCCGGGGTTCGAGGATGCCTTTTATTACTTGTGGCGGGAGCGACGTCTACCGGTCAACGTCGATCCTTTCGATGCGAAACTCGAGAATGCCTTGGAGCGCAAGCAGCTTCAGCAGATTTTCAGCCGGGGACTGGATGAGCCCGTCGGCTACGTGCTGCCACTGCGTGTGTCGGAAAAGGAACAGGCCTGGGAAACCGGCCCGTGGTTCCTTCGCAGTGAACGCTGTTACCTGATTCCGGGCGGCTCCCCCATGGGGCACCGGCTGCCTCTGGACAGCCAGCCCTGGGTGGAGGAAGCCGATTACCCCTGGATCCATGAGCAGGACCCGTTTGCGCCCCGTGGCCAGCTGCCGGCCAGCGAGGAAATCCGCCAATGGAACAGCCGGGGCCAGTCCGGGCAGGTGTCGCCGGAACGGGCGCCGCCTAAAAAAGGAAAGTCGGCACCCGAGATTGTCCGCACCGCCCTGTGCGTGGAGCCCCGGGAGGGCATTCTTCGTATTTTTATGCCGCCGCTGGAGAAGCTGGAGCCATACCTTGCCCTGGTTTCCGCCATCGAGAAAACCGCCAAAGAGCTGCAGCAGTCGGTTCTGCTCGAGGGGTATGAGCCACCCTCGGATCACCGGTTGAGTCATTTCCGCATCACGCCAGACCCCGGGGTGATCGAAGTGAATGTGCAGCCGGTCCGGACTTGGGATGAGCTGGTTGAACAGACTGAGACTCTGTACGCGGACGCCTATGAGTGCCGGCTGACCTCCGAGAAGTTCATGATGGACGGACGTCATACCGGCACCGGTGGTGGCAACCATTTTGTATTGGGTTCGCAAAAGGCAGAGGATTCCCCGTTCCTGCGGCGCCCGGATCTGCTGCGCAGCCTGATCAGCTACTGGCATAACCATCCCAGCCTGTCCTATCTGTTTTCCGGCCTGTTTATTGGTCCCAGTTCCCAGGCGCCGCGGATTGATGAGGCGCGCAACGACCATGTGTTCGAAATGGAACTGGCGTTCCGGGAGATGGAGCGGTTATGCCCTGTGGGCAAAAAAGTCGCGCCCTGGGTGGTGGACCGCTTGCTCCGGGACCTGCTTACGGACGTCACCGGCAATACCCACAGGGCCGAGTTCTGTATCGACAAGCTCTATTCCCCGGACGGCCCGGGTGGGCGTCATGGTCTGCTCGAGTTGCGGGCCTTCGAGATGCCACCCCATGCCCGCATGAGCCTGACCCAGCAATTGCTGCTGCGGGCGCTGGTGGCCCGATTCTGGGAGCAGCCCTACAAACCCAGCGGGCTGGTTCGCTGGGGAACCGAGCTGCACGACCGGTTCCTACTACCTCACTATGTCTGGCAGGACTTCGAGGACGTCATCGACGATATGAAGGCCCAGGGTTACCCGCTCGAGAGCGAGTGGTTCGCGCCCCATTTCGAGTTCCGGTTCCCCCGGATCGGCGATTACAAGGTCAAGGGCATAACCCTTGAGCTGCGTTCGGCTCTGGAGCCCTGGCATGTGACCGGGGAACACGGCGCTATCGGCGGCACCGCCCGCTACGTGGATTCTTCCCTGGAGCGTTTGCAGGTGAAGGTACGCGGCGCTGCCCCGGATCGTTACCAGATCACCTGCAATCAGGTGCCGTTGCCGCTTCAGCCAACAGGGATGGTGGGTGAATCGGTCGCCGGCGTCCGGTACCGGGCCTGGCAGCCATCCCAGTGCATGCACCCGACCATTGGTGTGGATGGGCCTTTGGTGTTTGATATCGTGGACACCTGGAATGAACGCAGCCTGGGCGGCTGTGAATATCACGTGACCCATCCCGGTGGCCGGAATTTCGAGACTTTGCCGGTGAACTCGTTCGAAGCGGAAGGCCGCCGCATGGCGCGCTTCTTCCGGATGGGACACAGCTCGGGGCAACAGCCCCTGCGGCCGGTTCCGGAGCATCGGGAGTTTCCGTTTACCCTGGATCTGCGATATCACAAATAAGATGCCTGGACATGTGGTTTGATGCTGGCTCCGGAGAGTAGAAAGCGGCTATGCTTCCAGCTCACTGACTAACGGAGCCTGAATTCAAGGTGGCGAAGCAGCAAGCAGTTACTGACATCCTCCGCCAGTACCATCCGGTGCCGGACCGGTTTGATGAGCTTGGCACCGGGGGTTCCGGGCCCAAGTCGCACTGGCGTCCGTTGTTGCAGCAGCTGAACCTTGAGTCTGTCGCTGGTCTCAACCTCAGGGCTCAGGCGGTTTCCAATGCCATCGCCGAAGATGGCGTAACCTACAACGTCTATGAAGACCCCCGCGGCGATACCCGACCCTGGGAGGTGGATCTGCTGCCGCTGGTGTTGGGCGCCGATGAATGGCAATGGCTCTCGAAAGCCGTCGCCCAGCGTGCAGAGCTCCTGGACAGCGTTCTGGCCGATCTATACGGCGAGCAGTCGCTGTTAAAAGAAGGTCTTATGCCTCCGGCCCTGGTCTACGGGCAGGCGGGTTTCCAGTGGCCCTGCCAGGGGATTCAGCCTGCCGGGGGCCGGTTCCTGCACCTGTATGCCGTGGATCTGGCGCGCGCACCAGACGGCGGTTGGTGGGTAATGGCAGACCGTACCCAGGCGCCCTCCGGCGCCGGTTACGCCCTTCAGAACCGGCTGGTGATTTCCCGGGCGTTCCCGGCGCCATTCCACAACCTGCCGGTAACCAACCTTTCGGAATTCTTCCAGGGTTTCCAGAACAGCCTGGCGGGCATGTCGCCAGCCGGAACCGAGTCACCGCTTTGCGTTCTGCTGACCCCGGGCCGTTTCAACGAAACCTATTTCGAACATGTGTTCCTGGCCCGTTACCTGGGTTTGCCGCTGGTCGAGGGCCAGGATCTGACCGTGCGAGATGACACGGTGTACCTGAAAACGCTTCAGGGCCTGCGGCGGGTACACGCCATTTATCGCCGGCTGGACGATGGCTTCTGTGATCCGCTGGAGCTTCGCGCCGATTCCGTGCTGGGGATTCCCGGGCTTCTGGGAGCGGTGCGGGCAGGCAAGGTGCTGATGGCAAATGCCCTGGGTTCCGGGGTGCTTGAGAGTGCGGCGTTATTCGGGTTTTTGCCGGAGATTTCGAAGAAATTACTGGGCTCGCCTCTGGCTATGCCGTCGGTGGCGTCCTGGTGGTGTGGTGAGAAACCGGCTCTGGATTATGTCATTGAGCACCTGGACGAGCTGGTCATTAAACCGGCCTTCGCGAGCATGCGAATGGAGCCGGTGTTCGGTTACCAGGTGAAAGGTGCAGAGCGGGACGCCCTGATCAAGAAGATGCATGCCCATCCCCATGCCTTTGTCGGCCAGGAGCTCGTCCATCTTTCCCAGGCGCCGGTCTGGAAGGGGGATCCGGAGCAGCCGCTGGCCACCCGGTCCATCGGCCTGCGGCTGTTTGCGGCGGCCACGCCCTCCGGCTGGCGGGTCATGCCCGGTGGGCTGACCCGGGTCGCCATGGATGCGGGTGTGGAAGTCATCTCCATGCAACGGGGAGGGCTGTCGAAGGACACCTGGGTACAGGCTCGCTACACGGCCCCCTCCAAGTCACTGATCAAGAAACGGCTGCAGGTGTCTGACCTGCTCGACGGCGAGCGGGACACGCCCTCCCGGGTGGGAGAAAACCTGTTCTGGATGGGCCGGCACTCGGAGCGGGCGGAGGGAACTGCCCGTTTATTGCGGGCGGCGTTCAACCGCCTGTCGGGCCACGACCAGGCCAGTGAAGAAGCCCTGCTCGGGCTGCAACAGGCCGCCGAGCAATTCGGGACCCTTCCGGAGCCTGAAGAAGATGCGGTCCCCGAGCCGCTTCCCGACGCCTTGTTGAGAGCGGTGAGTGACCTGCAATTTCCGGGTTCAATTGCGTCGATTCTCCAGGCGTTGCTGTTCAATGCCAGCCAGGTCCGGGACCGTCTGTCTTCCGACAACTGGCACACGCTCAATCGGGTGGGTAAGCCCCTGAGCCCGGCGCCAACTACGCCGGACCGGTCGATTCGGGCACTGAACCTGGTGTTGCTGGACTGCATCTCCCTGGCGGGCTTTGCGATGGATGACATTACGCGGGATGCCAGTTGGGTTTTCCTCGTGATCGGCCGGCGCCTGGAGCGACTGGCCAATCTCTGTACGCTGATTTGCGTGCCCCTGTTCAGCGACCGGTTCAGCCGCCATGCCATGCTAGAGTGGCTGCTGGAAGTGGCCAACTCGGAAGTCACCTACCGCACCCGATACCGTCGGACACCAGAGCTTCTGGGGGTACTCCATACCCTGGTGATAGACGCAAGCAATCCTCATTCGGTGATGTTCCAGCTGCGCCAGCTCCAGAAGGACCTGCCGGAGATGGGTCGTAAAACCGGTCAGCTGTTTCCGCCGGATCTGAACGAATCGCTGCAGCGGCTGCGAGCGCTTGATTTGCATCCGTTTGAGCGCAAACGCCCGGATAAAGCCTGTGAAGCCCTGGCGGAGCTATTGTGTGACATCCGGTCGGAGGCCTATCGTGTGTCTGATGAAATCCAGCGGCAGTGTTTTATTCACACCCGGTATTCCGACCGGTCTGTGAACCCGGATTGAGGCACCTGTCATGACATTTGTCCGTTACCATGTGCGTCATGAGACCCTCTACCAGTACGATCAGGTGGTGGGGGAGTCCCACCATTTGCTGAGGCTTACGCCACGGGCCCTGCCCTGGCAGCGGAATCTGGAACATCATCTGGCGATTGCACCGGAACCCCCGGTGCGAAGCTCGTTCCTGGACAGTTTCGGCAATCGGATTACCAAGATTGATTTTACCGCGGAACATGAGTACTTACGGATCATCAGCGAATTCTGGGTGGAGCTTCGTGAGCGTCCGAAACCCTCGGCAGCCGCGGCAAAAGTTCCCTGGGAAACCGTCCGCGATAGCCTGCGGTACCGTGCCGACAGGAAGTTCCCGGCGGACCATCTTCAGGCCACGGCGTTCCGGTTTGTCTCCACCAATGTGCCCATTGATTCCCAGTACGCCGCCTATGCCCGGGAGGCGTTCCTTCCGGGGCGCGCGCTGGTAGAGGCGGCCGATGCCCTGATGCGGATGATTCATCGCGATTTCAGTTTCGATGCAACGGCGACGGAAACCTTCACTCCGGTCGAACAGGCGTTCAAGGCCCGTCGAGGGGTTTGCCAGGATTTCTCCCACATCATGATTGCCTGTCTTCGCTCGTTGGGCCTGGCCGCACGTTACATGAGCGGGTATATCCTGACCCATCCGCCCGAGGGCAAGGAGCGCCTTGTTGGAGCCGATGCTACCCATGCGTGGGTGGCTGTGTTCGTGCCGGATTTCGGCTGGCTGGAGCTGGATCCTACCAATGCCCTGAGGCCGGACCTGGAACACATTACCCTCGGCTGGGGCAGGGACTTTTCCGATATCACCCCGATGCGGGGCGTCCTGCTGGGGGGTGGTGGACATGAACCGGAGATTGCCGTGACCGTGGTGCCCGAGGAGGAGTTCGCCTCCCTGTACGGCGACGGCGAAACCTATCTGGAAGAACTATCGACTTAACCGAATCCACCCGTCCGGTTGTGGTTGAGCTTATCCATACGTTCACTTCCTTACGGCGGAGTGCCGCGTAGCAAGCTATGCTTGCGGGCTTTCGATGGCACCCGGACGACACGGAATGATTGAAACGTTTTTCTCGACTTACATCAGCAGCACCATTCGCTTCCTGTTCCTGCTGGCGCCTTTTTTCGTAGTGACCATGTTCCTGGCGCTGACCAGGGGCCTTCCAGCAACCGAGAAAACATCGATCATCCGCCGTGCCTGCGTTTCGGCCTTTCTGATGGGCGTGATTCTGTTCTTTGCCGGCCCGCTGTTGTTCAGCGCCATCGGCATTACCCTGAATTCGTTCCGGATCGGTGCCGGTTGCCTGCTGTTTCTGACCGCCATCAGCCTGGTGACCAGTGGTACCCGGAATCACGCCACCGGGCTGCCTGATGAGGACCGTGATGACATTGCCGTTGTGCCACTGGCTATTCCGGTGATGATTGGCCCGGCCACCATTGGTGCGATCATGGTGTACGGTGCCGAACTCAACCGGGTATCTGAGGTGGCCGGCGGGCTCCTGGGGCTGGTATCGAGCCTGTTGATCCTGGCTGTGCTGCTGCATCTGTCAGGCTACCTTGAGAAGGTGCTGGGCAAGACTGGCCTGAACATAATGTCCAAGATCAGTGGTCTGATCCTTTCGGCCATGGCGGCTGAAATCGTGCTGACGGGCATTGCGGGTTTTATTGCGTCCACCTAGAGTATTCCCCGTTCCGTTCTCGCAGCAGGGTGTCTGATGTCTGCCAATACCATTGAGCACAATCGCCAACGATACGATTTCTCCGGCGTCGAGTCGGTCTGGCTGTTTGGTTATGGCTCCCTGATCTACAAGGTCGATTTTCCCTTCCTGGAGCAGCGCCCGGCGTCGATTCGGGGCTGGGAACGGCGGTTCTGGCAGGGGTCGCACGATCACCGGGGAACCCCCGAGTCGCCGGGCCGGGTGGTAACCCTGGTGAAAAAGCCGGATGCTGTCTGCAAGGGCATGGCGTTCCGGGTGTCGCCCAATGTGTTCGAACACCTGGATGTCCGGGAAAAGAACGGTTATCTGCGCCTGAGCACCAGGCTTACCTTCGACGATGGCAGCCATGCCGAGGGTCTGGTTTATATCGCCACCGAAGACAACGAGGCCTTCCTGGGCCATGCGCCGGACGCGGATATTGCCCGCCAGATCGCCTCTGCCTCAGGCCCCAGTGGCCCGAATGCCGATTATCTCTTGCGCCTTGCAGAGTCCCTGAGGGCAATGGGTGCGGATTGCCCGCACACCTTTGCCATCGAATCCCACCTGCGTGATGAGTTGAGCTAAGTCCGTTTAAGTTTGCTTTAAGGTTCGGGGAGCACACTCACCAGACCTTGAATCACACTTATCCCGGAAAATCCCATGGGCTTGTCCTCAAAACCCACTCTTCACGCGCAGCCGTTTGTGCATAGCGGAACCGGTCGGTTTCAATGGCCTGCAATCAAACCGCATTGGCTGGTGTTGATCAGCGCCTTTGCACTTACCGCTCTGTATAACGTTCCTTTCTACACCGCCCTTGATCGATACGTCGGCTTTGATCAGCCGATGCTGATGTTCAAACTCGCGTTTTTGTTGCTGCTGGTCAACCATCTCCTGATCAGCCTGTTTTCGGCACGATTTATCCTGAAGCCGGTACTGGTGTTTCTGTTTTTAAGTGCAGCGCTCAGTGGGTATTTCATGAACGCGTATGGCGTGCTGATCGACAAGCACATGCTGCAGAACGTGTTCGAAACCGATGTGCAGGAGGCTCGCGGCCTGCTGAGCCTCGGACTGCTTGTGCACATGGCGCTCTTCTTTGTGATTCCGGTTGTGCTGCTCTTCCTGGCACGCGTGAGCTGGCCGGCGGGCCTGAAAAGGGTCACTCACTGGTTGGCCCCGATCATTGTTGATATCGCTCTGATTCTGGTACTGGCGTTGACCAGCTATCAGGAGATGGCTTCAACGTTCCGTAATCACCGCGACATCAAGGATCTTGTGGTGCCGGTGAACAGTGTTGCTGCCCTGGCATCGCTGGGTAGCAAGGTGGCTGCGGCGCAGTTTCCCCAGGAATACCAGCAGGTGGGGCTGGATGCGACGGTTTCTCTCCCGGTTTCCGATCGCGCCAAACCCAATCTGGTGGTTTTCGTTCTTGGTGAAACTGCGCGCGCAGACCATTTTGGTCTGAATGGCTATCAGCGCGATACCACCCCGGAGCTCAGTAAACTGGCCCGGCAATCGGGCGGAACACTGGTCAATTTTCCCCGCGTATCCTCCTGCGGGACCGCAACGGCCTTGTCGGTGCCCTGTATGTTCTCGTGGCTGGGCAGATCGGATTACGATGAAGCCGTGGCCAAGAACAGTGATAACTTCCTGGATGTCATGACCCGCGCCGGCATCGTCAGTACCTGGCTGGATAATAACTCCGGCTGCAAGGGCATGTGTGACCGGATTCCGACCGTTCGTCCGGAGGATACCGACCTTTGCCAGGGCGAGTACTGTGATGATCTGGTGCTGCTGAAGGGTGCCCATCAGCAGCTCGATGTTGCAGAAAACAACGACCATTTCATGGTGTTGCATCAGCTTGGCAGTCACGGTCCCGAGTACTACAAGCGCAGCAAACCGGACCAGAAAAAGTACCTGCCCGAGTGTCAGAGCAATGAACTGCAGAGCTGTGACCAACAGGCCATTATCAACGCCTACGATGACAGTATTCTGGTAACCGATCGCTTGCTTGGGGAAACCGTGCGCATGCTGAAATCCATGCAGGCGGATTACAACACTGCCCTCGTGTATGTCTCTGACCATGGCGAGTCACTGGGCGAGGGTGGCATCTACCTGCACGGTATTCCTTACATGCTGGCGCCGGAGGCCCAGACCCATGTGCCCATGGTTGTGTGGTTGTCAGACGGTTTCCGGATGGATAACCGGATTGATGCCGAGTGCGTCAACCGGATCGCATCGCAACCGTTGAGCCACGACAACCTGTTCTCCTCCATGCTGGGACTGATGAACGTAAAGACCGGGGCGATCGAGCCGTCGCTCAATATTTTCGAGGACTGCAGAACCACCTGAGGCGCTGAACGTTTTCTTCACCTTCTGACAGAAAATACGACACTACCGGCCATTCAAACGTCAAGCTGACGGGGCCTTGCGTAAAGATCCTGCAAAGCAGGCCCCAAGGCACTGACATTCGCTCCCGCTTCGATAATCTGGGTTCAGAGGCATCCGGCACTGGGTCCGGATGCGAGATCTGTCTCTGAGCAGAACGGGAGAATCATCATGAAGCGACTGTTGATCGGAAGCCTGGTAACGGCATTCCTGATGGTGTCTGCTCCGGTGATGGCGGATGATGACCGCCGGGGTCAGGGTTGGCAAAAGCACCATGAACGCGGCAAAGCCTCACCTCCGGGTCATGAGAAAAAGTTCCTGCAGGCCCATTACCGCGACAGCCATTACGATCGGCACCATCACAAGCCCCGGCACTACAAACAGCATAAGTGGGACCGCAAGCACCACAATCGTTACGATCGCCACGGCTACCATGGTGACAAGCGCCATTGGGGCAAGAAGCACAAGCGCGATGTCTATCGCGACAGGCATGACCGCCGGCGTGACTGGCATCGCAACCATTCAGGCCATTACCGCCTCAAACTGGGCTACGGTGACGGATTGCCGCCGGAGGCCCGGATTGGTCGGATCATTCACGACACTCACGCGCTAATTGAATCGTCCCGGCACTGAATGAAGCTTCCTGGCTCCGGAGCTGCTGTTGCTCCGGGGCTGGATTAAATCCTCTTGCAGGCTCCTTGCGCCGGTGCTGCAGGCCAATGAGCAGCAGGGGCACCACGATCATCAGGCTGCCGGCCAGGAACCACAGGTCGGGCACCTCTCCGAACCAGATCCAGCCAATCCCCACGGCCCAGATCAGACCGGTGTACTCGGCGCTGGTGACCTGGTTGGCGTCTACCTGGCGGTAGGCCAGCAATACGGTGATGTTGTAGCCCAGAATGAACAGGGCCGAGCCCATGGCGCCGATCAGGATGCCTGAATCCCACTGTGCGCCTTCCCACCAGGCCAGGGCGCCAGCCGCTGGCAGAATCAGCAGGTAGTTCAGGAATAGTTTGTGGACAGTGCTCTGCTGATTCGGAAGTTTCCGGACCAGGACGGCGTTGATGGCAAGGGCAAACGCCGAGCCAAGGGCTGCCACGGCCGCCCAGTTGAATTCCACCGGCCGTAGAATGAGCACGATGCCGGCAAAGCCACTGAATACGGCGGTGACGCTCAGGGGAGTGAGCTTTTCCCGGAACAGGAATACCGAGAGCACCATCACGAGGATGGGCGCTGCATAGAACACGGCGTTGGCAGTCGCCAGGGGCAGGTTGCCCAGGGCGATCACCATGCACAGGAGGCCGGCCAGGTGGATGTGGGCCCGGAAGGTGTGGATCTTCAGTCCGGCGAACAGGTTTTTCCGGTCCAGTTGTCCTGCCAGCGGCAGCAGAAGGCCCAGGGTGATCAGGCAGCGCAGAAACGCAAACTGAAATACGGGCGCGCCGGGCTCCAGGAGTTTGATGAACACGTCAGAGATCAATGCCATGGCGTTGCCGATCACCAGCAGCAGGATAGCGCTGTTTACGGTTTTTCCTGACATTTTTTTCTCCTTTGCTTTTCAAGTTCGGGTGCAAGAGCAAATCGAGCGGCTCCCTCCGAAAACCGCTGTGAATACGTCCCTGTACGCTTGCTCTCCGCCATCCATGGCTCCGAGCATTTTCGGAGGGAGCCACACGATCTGCTCCCGTAACATGTGTCAGTCCAACGCTACGGTGAGATCTGGTGATCTTTGAAATCAAATACTTGCGGCGGGGTCACCAAAATTTCGATTTTGGGTGACCGTGATAAGGCGAGATTTCTAATCGTTAATCACGGATAGCATGAGATTTCTTCCGTGGGCGATCGCTAACGAATTGATCCGAATAGATTTTTAGCACCAAAAATAGGGAAGGTAAAGTGCTGATGGCTTTGGTGGGGCGGCCTGGAAAGAGAACCAAAATAAGGATGATGGGTCGAGATGAAACACCATTGCTTCGCCTTGAATGCTTTAGCAATTGGGGGCGTGAAATACCCTAGCAAGTCATTTAATTTTGCTCAGGCTTGAGCGGGCCTTCAACGGGTCGACTTGGAGAAGCAGAGCTCTCTCAAGCCGGCTACTGAATAGTGAAGTTATGGACCCTAGTAATTTGACACAGCTTTTTCAGTGGCTAAGATGAAAGCCAATGTAGTGCATGCTGCATGGGCTAAACGAGGCCTGAGCCCCCAACTCTATTCGTGATAATCCTGCTTTATGCATTTTCATTTGAATTCAGCTGCTAATAAATGGGGAGCGCAGAGGAGAATTCATATGAAAATTAGTTCCAAAAGAGAGTTTCATGCTGTGGTCGGTTCGCTCCGTAGTCTTCTCGCAGACGATGGAGTTTCAATTAAGACGACACGCACCCAAGAACTGCTCTCTCAGTCTTTAGGCTACAAGTCTGCAAATGGGTTACTCGCATCTCTGCCTGTTGATATTGAGCTTAATGACGCCGTGTTTCGGAACTTTGATGATCGCTTGAGGAGCAATCACGCTGTTTTGAGTGTTGATGCAGCATCGCTGCTCCGGTCTTTAGAGGCTGCTCATCGAAGTTACTCGACTGTCTGGAATAGTGATTCTCGATGCTATCCACAAAAGCTATCTAAAAATGAGAACTACTGGTATTTAACGGAACATGGCTGGATCCCGTGGAGTCAGATGGACTTTGCGAAAATGAGGGTCGAGCTAAATATCTATAAGGTGGTTCAGTCTCATTTCGCACCATTCCTTGATGACGATTCGTTCACCGGTAGCGTATGGCCTATCTGGACGGCAGACATTGCTAGCGATGACTTTGAGAGTCAGGCAACCAAATTAGAGAAAGATTTTGGTGAAATGCCAGATAAAGCGCAGATGTTTTCACGACTGAAATAAACCATAAAAGTGGCAGTTGCCGGAGGCACCTACGCTGCGCTCCGGCACTCCGGAAAAATCAACTTTATAAGTAGGTCTGATGATGCCCGACTTCACGAGAGACGAGATTTTGCTGAGAGCATGTAAAGCGCTTGTCTATAATTTCGCCAACCAAGTAGAGGAGGGGCGGGACGTTGTCCATACCCGAATATTCAATTATTTCCTCCATCCCGAAGATCGTTATGTCTATTATGGCGCGTCAGCATCTGTGACCGGGAAAACTAAAAACCACCCTGAGAATGCAGTGCCGTGTGCTGTGCTAATTGATGAGTGTTTCCGGTTGCTCAAAGATGGAGACCTTAGCCACGATCAGGTCGCTCGTCTGCTTAAAAAACACTGGAAGATTGTCAAAATCACTAAAGAAGAGTCTAGAAAGCTGGATTTTGAACTGGGGTATAAATCGAAAATGCCAGAAGGTTGGTCTTTTGAGGAAGGTGACACTTTTGAGAGGTTCAAGTTGGGAAAAATCGAGCTGATACCTGAGACTTCCAGTTTATAATCAGGCTCTCAAGGAGAACCAAAAGCGCAGTAATTCCGGTTCCCTTGGCTGCGCTTAGGAGCCAATTGTAAACATCCCTGTTTCAGTTGCACCGCTGATTAGAGTTTTCCGCTCGTTGGTGTTTCGCCAGGTATTCCCATGGCGTCAGGTCTTCCAGTGAATCGTGAGGGCGCTCATCGTTGTATTCCGTCATCCAGGATTCGGTCAGTTCTCGGACTTCGGTGAGATTCCGGAAGACATACATATTCAAGATCTCGTCCCTGTAAGTCCGATTGAAGCGCTCAACATACGAATTCTGAGTTGGTGTGCCCGGCTTGATAAACTCCAGCTCGATACCGTGTTGCTCAGCCCAATCTGCCAAGGCCATCGAGATGAATTCAGGACCGTTATCCATGCGTAGTTTGGCCGGGTAGCCTCGCCAAGCAATGATGCGCTCCAGAACTCGTATGACCCTCGGTGCTGGCAGGTTCAGGTCAATCTCAATAGCCAGCACCTCCCGGTTAAAATCGTCCACCACGTTGAAGGTGCGGAACCGGCGACCACAGAACAGACTGTCGCTCATGAAATCCATGGACCAGCATCGATTAACGGTGACTGGTACGCTCAATGGCTCCGGGTTTCGTGTCGGGAGTCGTTTCTTGCCCCGTCGTCGTTTGTTCAGGTTGAGAGCACAATACAGCCGGTGTACCCGCTTGTGATTCCATCCGTGCCCCCAGCGTCTCAGCACCTTGAACAGCTTGCTGAAGCCGTAGGCGGGATAGCGTTCAGTCGCGCTTTGAAGTGCTGCAATCACCGGTTCATCCCGGGAGGTATCTGGTCGATACCGGTACACAGAGTCACTGATGCCAGCGATTCGGCAGGCCCTGCGGATGCTGACACCGTGAGCCTGCTTGAGGTAATCCACCAGTTCTCGTCGAACGGCTGGCTTTACAGCTTTTTTTCGATCACATCCTTCAGCAGCTTGTGATCCAGGCTCAGCTCGGCGTACATCTGCTTCAGCCGGCGGTTTTCCTCTTCCAACTCTTTGAGGCGCTTCACATCAGAGGCCTCCATGCCGCCATACTTCGATTTCCAGTTGTAGTAGGTCGCATCGGAGATGCCGTACTCCCGGCAGACTTCCTTGACCAGGCGGCCGCCCTCGACCTCCTTCAGGATCTTGACGATCTGTGACTCGCTGTACCGTGATTTCTTCATGTCGTTCTCCGTTTGCCTCATTGTAGGCCGGAGAACTCTAATTACGCATGCGCCGATTTTAGGGGATGGTTACACCGGCTAGTCTGTGATGTTTTGCTTGGCACCTACAAAAATAAAACCCGTGCTTCCTGCGGTATCGCTAAAAAAGGCCTTACCCACCAGTGTACTTCCATCATAAGAAACCGCGTCACAGGTAACGGGAACGCTCCCATCGTTCGGAGAGGAAACATCATTGAACCTCTCTACATTCAGCAATTCACCGTCTACTTCTTCAACGAATTCCAGCTTACTTATGGCGCCAGTTATACTGATTTGGCCACTGCAAGAGCCACTTTCCGAGACAACGACTTGCCCTGAGCCAACAGAGATGGATCCACCTACCAACCCAATTCGACCGTCATCCTTTGACGCATCGGCGCCGCTTCCCAACGTCACGACCGTGTAAACACCAGCTTTACCAGTACCGGCAACGATTTGTTCCAAAACGTCTAGCCTATTTTTCAAGTCCTGCACATCAACTTCATTTGTTAATACACGGTTTTGTAGCTCTTCTGCGATTGTTTTTGCCTCCGCAGCATCCGTCGCAGCTGTTTCCGCGGTGTTTTCCGCGCTGGCCGCATCGAGCTGTGCAATCGAAGCCTGGGCTTCTGCCACCTCTGCCGTGGTTTGGGCGTTGTTCGCAGCATCAAGTGCGTTCTGTGCTGCGATGGTGGCCGTATCGGCGGTCGATTGGGCGCTGTTCGCGGACGCTTGAGCTGCGCTGGCTGCGATAGCTGCTGCATTAGCGTCATCTTGCGCTGCATTGGCGTCATCTTGCGCTTGATCAGCTGACGCCTGCGCGTCATCAGCAGTTTGCTTTGCCTCTTCTGCAACTATTTGCAATTCGTTAGCGCTCGCCTGGGCAGCATCGGCCTTTGCTTGAGCATCGTTCGCAACATTTCTTGCATCTCGCGCTGTGTTTAAAGCTACTCCTGCTGTCGAGTCGGCATCGTTAACCCCGGACTCCACTACAGTAAAGTTTTCGTTCATTAGCGTTGCGGAGATGGGATCACCAGCACTAAACGTATTCGGAACAGTAATGGGGTCAGCAAGTGACGCAGAGCTGAGTAGCACGAAAACCGAAACAAAACACATATTTTTGAACATATTAGCTTCCTGCCAGCCTATTGTAATATCAGTCAATTATTCAAATATCGAACCATCGTTCCATTGTGAGCCACCGAATATGCCAGTCTCGCCGACATTACTCCCATCTCCAACAAAGATTCGAAGAGGATCTGTAGGGAAAGCGTCAATGAGATCACTCGCTCCATCGTTGTCAGAGTCGGCGATAAAATTTAGAGAACCTACTGAAATCTCGATTCTGCCATCTATCAAGGCACTCGTATCCGTAGTGGTTCCGGTAACGCTCGTTTCCGAGTCTAGAAGCGATTGGATGCTGCTTATCGGTATTGAGGTTCCCGGTATCGTTAATGTGATGGGATCAATTTCAACCGAGTTTTTGAGGTCCACAATGTCGTTTAACGCTAAAATCGGCGAGCCTGAGACCTTCCCATCAATGCGTCCATCAGTTATGTCCGCAGCGATGGCGTCTAGAATAAGGTCCGGAGTTGAAATAGCTGTAGGATTTTGACTTTCAATTTCGTCGTTCAAAGCGACCGTTAGCGCCGTGATTACTTCAATCGCGGTTCGATATTCTGCGACCTGTAGCAGATCTAATTGGGAAGTGGTTTCATTGTTGACTAGCGGCGCTGCGGTGAAAATATCGATATTTTGATTCATGCCGAAGCCCAAAAATGATTTCACCTGGCCAGCGGCTGCGTCTAGCGCGGAAGTAAACTCTGATGCGCTTGTCACGCCGTCGTCATTTCCCGAGAAGGCCCCGGAGGAACTGTCGGCATTTGAAATGGCTAACTCGACAGCAAGTGTCGTCATTGGCGTTGCATAAATCGGAGAACCTGAATCTAAAATGGCTGGAGACATTACTGTTGTGAGTTTTTTGAGAACAGGAGCGCTCCCAGTCGTTAAGTCTAAGGTGTCAGCATCGGCGACAATTTCAAGAATATAAAATTTGCCGGCTTCTAAATTCAAATCGATGATTTCTGCCCGGTTGTTGGTACTGCCGACATCAAATACCTCACCTTTAAAATCACTCTGACTTGTATCGATACGATAAGCGGTAACCAACGCACCTATTAGAGGACCTTTAACTCCTCCTCCACTAACTGAAATGGGTGTGACTGAGGTATTTGGAGCACTGTCGTTACTCGCACTACCGTCACTTCCCCCTCCACACGCGGTGACGGCTAAAGTAATTATTATCCAAGCTGCAATGCGTATGCTGGCGTCTGATCGCACTTGATTCCCTTCTATGCTCGAATTGATCCAAAATAAAATTCAGCACATTGTGGGCCAACTTTAAAAAGATGTTTTTTTTCATAAAGGTACTTTGGCGGCATTACTCATGGAGTCCAGCGGTGTGTAAACCAAACTGACGGAAACATTGATTTTTGCAAAAAAATGGTGCTCCTGGATCTGATTGTAGCTCTCAGTTGCTCTGTTTTGGCACACTAAAAATTGTTAGAAAGGACCTCGCCTGACTGAGCAATACGAACCTTTTGCAATTTCTCGATATTCAGGTTTTTAAGAAGTTTAAACTGTCCTGAGCGCCTCAGAAGATCCGCTTTGGGAAGGCGCCAAGCAATTCAACCCGGAAAAAAGGCCCGTTTTGAGTACAGGGCAGGCGTTACGCCCGAGGTGAATGTTCGCTTTGCGACCGATTGCCCTATTTGGAGGAAGAAACCCACTGCTTGAGTCATACTTAAAGGCCCCCGCCCTGAATAGGGGTTGTACGGCCTCCCGTCACCCTCTATCAACCAACCTCACGAGAGGCAATGGTATGACTCACTTCAACCTATTACTCCCAATCACCCTGACGATGCTCGTTCTTGTGTCCACCGTCGGTGCACAAGATCAAGACGCACAGCCGCTTCTCTACCAGACAGGCGACCCCACCGAATGGCCTCCCGAGCTGGACGCAGTCATCGCCGCGCCGGAAAATCACACAGTGCTCCTGGAAAACGAGCGAGTGCGCGTGTTCGAAGTTACCCTCGCCCCCGGTGAACTGGAGAACCTGCACCATCACCGTTGGCCCAGCGTTCTTCACATCACGGAGGCAGGTCACTTCATTGACCGCAACGCGGACGGCGAAGTCATCTTCGACTCCCGGGAGATGAGCGGGCCGCTAACGTTGCCGCTGACGATGTGGAAGGATCCGGAGGCTCCTCATTCCGTCGAGAACCTGAGTACTACGCAGAGGCTCAGGCTCCTCCGGGTCGAATTGAAGCAGTAGGGGGCGCTAATTCGGCAGGCCGGGGTTCTGGCGGCGCTCTCTCAGAGCTTCGCCACCAAGCCGTCTGACCAGTCGCTTAGGCGCCGTTCCGGCCGTAAGCCTCCACTGAGCGCCCTAATCAGGGAGCTCTTAAGCTTATGCGTTTGAATTAAAACCTGAATGTTTGCTTTGCGACCGCCGGTTACGAATAAATAACGGTCAATTATTTGCGCACCGCAACGAAAAGCAATTCGTTTTATCCTTCCAGAAAATATGGAAAATAGAAAATCGATCCTGGACCAACAGAGCGAACAGCGTGGAATACCTCGTTTCGATGTGGGAGCTGGCTAGAGCCGGTGATAAGCAAGGTGTCGTATTTTTCATCGCCCTTTACTGCTTTTTGATAATGAGTCTTTCACTCATAGGCCAGTTGAGAATGCGACAGTGGCCTTCAGTCAGAGGCAAATTGCTGGATGGCGGCACCCGTACCTTCGGCGGGAGCGATCGATATGACGCTGACACTCGATATGTTGTTAGCGCGCTCTATGAATATGAGGTCGATGGCAAAAGGTATCGGGGCAAACGTGTCTCACCTTGGATCTTCGTCACCAATCGAAACGCTAGGGGTATTCTCGATCATCAGTTCAAAAGTGTGGATCGGCACGGGGGCTTGGTTAAGATTTTCTATAACCCGAACAACCCGAAGAAAAGCACACTGTTAAAGCCCGGTAAATTCGGACTTTGCGTATCTTTCGCAATTTGGATAGGCCCGCTGCTAGCCTACGGGGCGTCTTTTCATTAAACCTCGCCGATGATGCCGGCAGCTGAAACTGAGATCTGAACGTACGCTTTGCGACCATAGCTTTACTTTTGTAACCCGCCAATCAGTCTTTAGAGCGCCGCAGTCAGTTTCGTGTGTCGTTCTACGCTGAGGAATGACCCTGACCTCCCATTAGGTCTTACAGACGGGATTGGGTCATCCCTTGATATCTCTGTGAGTGGAGGGGTCAACCATTCGCCGGATGAGCCTGCAATACCCGGTGGCTCCTCTGACGCGAACGCAACCCAATAAGAATTAACGGCACCACGATCATGGCGCTGCCCACGGCGAACCAGAGGTCGGGCATCTCATTGAAACCTACCCATCCGATCAATACCGCCCAGATCAGGCCGGTGTACTCAGCACTGGTGACCTGATTCGCATCCACCTGCTGGTACGCGAGCAGGACGGTCATGTTGTAGCCCAGGATGAACAATGCCGAGCCTGAGGCACTGATGAGCATTGAGCCATCCCAACTAGCGCCTTCCCAGAGTGCCAAAGCCGCTGCGGCCGGGACAATTAGCAGGTAGTTCAGAAACAGCTTGTGAATCGTAGACTGCTGCTTGGGCAGCTTGCGCACCATCACGGCATTGATAGCCAGGGTAAAGGCCGAGCCAAGTGCGGCAATGGCTGCCCAATCAAATTCGACAGGCCTCAGGATTAACACGATGCCCAGGAACCCGCTGAACACCGCGGTCACGCTCATCGGTGTGAGGCGCTCACCAAACACAAGGGCAGCCAGGACCATCACCAGTATCGGCGCGGCGTAGAACACGGCGTTGGCCGTGGCGAGGGGCAAGTTGCCCAGGGCTACGACCATGCACAGCATGCCAGCAAGATGGATGTGCGCGCGAAGGGCGTGGATCTTGAGACCTGCGAACAGGTACTTCCGGTTCAGTTTGCCAACCAGTGGTATGAGCATGAACAGAGTCAGGACGCAGCGCAGGAAGGCAAACTGGAAAATAGGGGCACCGGGCTCCAGCAGCTTGATAAAGACATCGGAAATGATCGCCATAGCGTTGCCGATCACCAGCAAAAGTATGGCGCTATTGACGGTTTTTCCTGACATGGTGCCCCCCTTTAAGTTTCGGCGTCGACGGTTTCATGCCCGCCTCGCGCCTGGGTGAATTTCGTTACCTACCGCTCAATGCCAGAGACCA
The DNA here is from genome assembly GCF_001266795.1 of Marinobacter sp. CP1. Classification (NCBI taxonomy): domain Bacteria; kingdom Pseudomonadati; phylum Pseudomonadota; class Gammaproteobacteria; order Pseudomonadales; family Marinobacteraceae; genus Marinobacter; species Marinobacter sp. CP1. The sequence continues at coordinate 1,779,559 of NZ_CP011929.1, read as the reverse complement.
CAGACAGGCGCCAAAACGACATCAAGAGCTCGGAATCTCACGCTAAAATTGTGAGGCGCTTTTTCGGATAGGACATAAGCGGACTCACAAGCCTTGGTAGCTCTGGCCTGGAGCAATCCCACGTATCATGAGATCGAATCTCAATCTCAAGTTGGAATGACAAACATGGAGGGCAGTCTAAGTGGGTGCTAATATCCGATAAAATGATCAATATTCACGTGCTATTAGAAAATTAGATAATGAAGCTGCCACCCCTGAAAGCCCTGCCTGTTTTCGAAGCCGTTGCCCGTCTCAACAGCTTTTCACTCGCTGCCGATGAGTTGGCGGTGAGCCAGAGTGCCGTCAGCCATCAGATCAAGCAGCTGGAAACCTACCTGGGCGAGCAGTTGTTCTGGCGCAGTGGACGGACGCTGTCGCTGACCGATGAGGGCCGGCAGTACCTGGATGCGGTCAGTTCAGCGCTGTTGCAGATTGAGCGGGCCAGTGAGCAGATTCTGGGGCATGAGGAGTCCTTGCTGAGGCTCTCGGTGTTCAGTTCGTTTGCCGTGCGCTGGCTGGTGCCACGGTTGCCGGATCTGAAGCGGTTGCATCCTCAGCTGGATCTGGCGCTGGAGATGAGTAGTGGCAATCCGGTGTTGTCGGACCGGGTTGCAGATTGCTTTATTACCGTTAAGCCTTCTTCGCCGGCATTCAGCTATGAGCTGCTTTACGAGGAGCGTCTGTTCCCCGTGTGCAGCCAGGATTACTGGCAGAAGATACGCCGGGAGCTGGCGTTGGAAGAGGTTGCCGGCGACCCGGCATCGGTGTCGTTAACGCCGGCGATGATGGCGGAGTTTCCGTTGCTGTCGACCTACAGCATCTATAACCGGCAGGGTGGGGATTGGGAAGCCTGGTATCGTGAAGCGGGCCTGGACCTGCCCAAATCCTGCCGTTTACTGCACTCGAGTCATATGCTGCTGTCGCTGGAGGCTGCGCGCTTCCACCAGGGAATTGCGCTGACCAACGACTATATGCTCAGCACCCGCAAGGATTCCGGTGACTTTGTGCGCTTGCCCTGCCACTCCGTTATGACGGGCGACATTTTTTACTTTGCATGGAAAACCAGCCGTCGTCGTGAACGAGGGATTCAGCTTCTTCGGCGTTGGCTGGTTTCAGAAGCGATCAATTCAGGATTACGTCCGGAAGAGGTATCCGATTAGCCGGGCAGGCGAGCAGGATGTTAATCCTGCGACGGAACGTAACGTGGACACTGAGCGTGTGTACACAAAGTTATCGGGGCTTGGCGATCCATCGAGCCCGTTCCTGACCTTTGTCTGAGAGGAGCCACAAGACTATGTACAAAACTCTGTTTGCTGCCGTTATTGTATTGCTGTTTGGTGCGACCACGCCCGTCAACGCTGGCAATCACACCGATGCATTGCCGCCCGGGCTGCAGAAGAAGTTGGAACAGGGCAAGCCGCTGCCCCCTGGCTGGCAGAAAAAAGTGGATATTGGCCGGGGCGACCGTTTGCATCGTGAGCTTTACGATTATGGTGATGTGCGCGACATCGGCGATGGTCGGGAAGAAGTGAGAGTGGAAGACCGAATTTATACGGTGATCAAGGACACTCGGGAAATCATCAACATTCTCGATCAGTAACGGGTCACTCCCCACCGCCCGTTTTATCCGGCGCTTTCGGACTGAAGGCGCAGCGGTCTGGCTTGATGTCCAGCAGCGGGGTGCCGTCCAGACAGTCCAGGCCGCGCACGATCAGGGTCCCTTTTTCTATACGAACCAGTTTGACCATGGACGTGCCAATCGGATTGGGCCGAACCGGCGAGCGCAGGGCAAAGGTGCCGAAGGTCTGGCCGTCGCTTCTGGGGCTTTGCCGGATCAGGTCCCGGCGGCTCTGGTCGAGCCAGTAAAGCACCTCAATGGTGTCGTAGTCTTCGAGCCCCGCCAGCGCGTTGTGCCAGACGGGGTCCAGAACCAGCTGGCACTCCGGGCCGTCAAGGCGGCCCTGGCGCGGGCAGTCCTTGCGATCGCGCCAGGGGGTATGAATGGTGCCGATGAATCGCAACGTGGCGTCAGAGGCCGGTTCCAGTTCCACGGCCTCCTCATTGGGACGCAAATCTGCAAGATCGCTCATCGACCAGCCCGTACCTTATTTCTCGTCTCTGGGTGGGCGTTCGACCACCTTGCGCTTGCCTTTGGCGCACCGGGACAGCGCTTTCAGGCCATCGGCATCGAAAGCATCCACGCGAATCACATCGTAAAGCGCTTCCAGTGCTTCCAGCAGTTTGTCGCATTCGTCTGCCTTGACCACGCCCTGGGCACAGGCCCAGTCGACCAGTTCCTTGCGCTGATGGCCCATCAGCAGGTCAATGCCGCCCAGTTCGTCTTCATCGCGGTTACGCATGGCGTCATGCAGTCGGCTGCGCATGTCCGCGGTCTCGTTGGCCAGCTTGTAGGCATTGAGCACCCGCCCGAGCGGATCTTCCGGGTCCATGGTGGTGTAGGTACCGCGACTGATGCGCTGGCGTACCGGGGTGTCCTTGACGATGGATTCCGCGACCTGTGCGCCCAGCTTGTCGTCCGGGCCGTTCAGGCCAGTGGCACCCAGCGGGAACACCAGCAGTCGCAGGGGCCAGCGCAGGGCCGGAACCGGGAAGTTGATGATGGCTTCGCGCATGGAGCCCTGTAGATCCCTGAGGCAGGTCTGTAGGCACCACTCTACCAGCGGCCGCTGGTCATCCGGGTAACCCTCCTCATGCCATTGTTTGATGACGGCGGTGGCGTAATAGAGTTGCACCAGGCAGTCGGCCATGCGCCCTGAGAGGCGTTGCCGGGCCTTGAGGCCTCCACCAACGGTCAGCAGAGTGACGTCAGTCATCAGGGCGAAGGCTGCTGAGAACCGCGCCAGCTGTCGGTAGCTGGACTTGATGTTGCCTTGCCGTGGCACCGATTCGGCCCATCCCCTGGTCAGTCCCAGCAGCAGGGCCCGAAGGGCGTTGCGGGTGGTATGGGCCAGATGCCGGTAGAAGATACCGTCGAATTTCTTCGCTGCCTTGTCCTCGTCTTCCATGCCTGCTGCTTCGATTTCCTCAACAATGAACGGATGGCAGCGGATGGAACCCTGGCCGAAGATCATCAGGCTCCGGGTAAGGATATTGGCGCCTTCCACGGTGATCCCGATGGGGACCGCCTGGTAGGCCCGGGCCAGGAAGTTGCGGGGGCCGGTGATGACACCGCGGCCTGCCACCACGTCCATGGCATGGTTGATGACTTCCCGCATCAGGTCGGTATTGCGGTATTTCAGCACGGCGGACGGCACCGAGGGCCGCACGCCACGGTCCAGCATGCCGGAGGTCAGCAGCCGGGCAGCGTCCATCATGTAGGTGTAGCCTGCGATGGGCTCCAGGGCTTCCTGCACGCCTTCAAACTGGCTGATGGTCCGGCCGAACTGTTCCCGGGTGTAGGCGTAGGAGCCGGTGGCCAGGCTGGCCACCTTGCCGGCACCGGTGCCGAGGGCGGGCAGGGAGATGGAGCGGCCGATAGACAGACACTCCAGCAGCATGGTCCAGCCCTTGCCGAGCATATCCTGGCCGCCGATGACCTGTTCCATGGGAATGAACACGTCGTTGCCCCAGGTGGGACCATTCATGAATACGGTGTTCATGGGCAGGTGGCGGGCACCGGCGTTGACGCCGTCCGTGTCTTTGGGCACCAGTACACAGGTCACACCGATTTCATCGGAATCGCCCAGCAGCTTGTCCGGATCATAGACCTTGATGGCCAGGCCGATCAGTGTCGCCACCGGGGCCAGGGTGATGTAGCGCTTGTTCCAGGTGACTTTCAGGCCCAGCACTTCCTTGCCGTTCCATTTGCCCTTGCAGACGATGCCTTTGTCCGGAATGGCGCCGGCGTCGGAGCCGGCCACCGGGGAGGTGAGGGCGAAACAGGGAATCTCGTCGCCGCCGGCGAGTCTGGGCAGATAATGCTGTTTCTGCTCATCGGTGCCGTAGTGCATCAGCAACTCGCCCGGGCCGAGGGAGTTGGGCACCATCACGGTAACGGCAGCCGATACGCTCCGGGTGGAAATCTTCATCACGATTTCCGAGTGGGCGGTGTTGGAGAACCCCAGGCCGCCGTCTTCTTTGGGAATCACCAGGCCGAAAAAGCCGTTCTCACGGATGAACTTCCAGACCTTGTCCGGCAGGTCGTATTGCTCGTGGGTGATTTTCCAGTCGTCGAGCATGGCGCACAGCTTTTCCACCGGGCCGTCCAGGAAGGCCTGTTCCTCGCTGGTGAGGTGCGCCGGCTTGGCGTCCAGCAACTTGTTCCATTTGGGCTTGCCGGAGAAAAGTTCGCCGTCCCAGTCCACCGAGCCGGATTTCAGGGCTTCCGCCTCGGTATCCGAGAGTTTCGGCAGCCGGCTGCGCACCCAGCCAAGCAGGGGGCGGCTGAGCTTGTCGAGGCGCAAGTCGCCGGGAATAACAAGGATTAACGCCAGCGCCAGCAGTACACCGCCACAAAGAATGCTGATCAGGTGCCATTCATCCTGGAACAGACCCACAACGGTCGCAATGGACATGACGGCAGCGGCTGTGGTGCCGCCTATACCCAGGTAGATCAGCACCAGGGCACTGATCAGCAGAAGTAGAACACTCATGTGAAGACCTCCGTATCGTGAATGCAATCAGCGAGAAACTGACCTTTACCATCGGTCAAAGCCTGACCAGTTGCAAGAGGCGTGGGGGCGGGATGTAAAGATTGATTGCAGTAATGAAAAGCATTGTCAAAAACCCGCAAGTTTCTCTCCATTGATTGATCCAGACTGCAACTTTCGGAGAACACATAGCCTCATTCAATAAAAAGTACCCGGAGCCTAATGATGTTTAGCCAGCTCACCGTTGCGAAACGCCTTGCCCTTGGCTTTGGTCTGATTCTGTCGCTGATGATTGCCATAAGTCTGGTTGGTAATCATCGGGTCGGTTTTATCGACAGGACCCTGACCGACGTGGGTGATGGCGCCGCCGTGAAGCAGCGCTACGCCATTAACTTTCGGGGCAGTGTCCATGACCGGGCAATAGCCATTCGCGATGCAGTACTGGTTGAGAACGACCGGGAGCTACAACGGCACCTCGCGGACATTGAGCGTCTTAAGGGGTTCTATCGGGATTCCGCCGGCCCGATGGATAGGATGTTCCGGGAAGAAGGCGCTAACAGCCGGGAAAGGGAGCTCCTGGCAGCGATCAAAGAGATCCAGCGCAGGGCCCTGACGCTGACCGGCGACCTCCTCGAGCTTCGCCTGGCGGGAGAGATCGACCAGGCCCGGGCATTTCTGCTCAGCGATGTCTCTGGCGCTTACTCGGAGTGGTTGAAACGGGTAAATGCCTTTATTGATTACCAGGAAGAGGTGGTTACAGGTGGCGTGGATGAGGTTCGCGAGGCAGCGAGTACATTCAATGCGTTGAACCTGGCCGTCACCGGTCTCGCGGTGGTTCTGGGTGCCCTGGTGGCACTGGTGATCATTCGCCGATTGAAGAAGATTCTTGGCGGTGAGCCCGAAGACGTTGCCCGGGCCATTCGTCAGCTGGCCGATGGTGAGTTGGACCAGGAGCTCCGGACACGGTACCCGGATAGCGTGATGGGCGCGCTGCAGGACACTGTGGAGCGATTGGGCGGCATTATCCGGGAAGTAGGGTCTGCCGCTGAAGAGCTCTCCACTTCCTCCTCTGAACTTGAAAGCACTTCGGATAACAACAGCCGACAGATACGTCTCCAGGCGACCGAGGCGGAACAGATGGCCACGGCGGTGAACCAGATGGCCGCCACGGTGAACGAAGTGGCGGGTTTTGCCGCCAGCGCGGCAACCGCCACCCAGAAAGCCGACATCGAAGTGGAGAGCGGTAATCGCGTGGTGCAGGAAACCGCGGCCTCCATCGGAGAGCTGGCGGAAACCCTGGAGCAGGCAACACAGACTGTGCAGCGCGTGTCCCAGGACAGCGCCAATATCGAAAAGATCATCGAGGTGATCAACGCCATCGCCGAACAGACCAACCTGCTGGCGCTGAATGCTGCGATCGAGGCGGCACGCGCCGGCACCCATGGACGAGGATTCGCTGTCGTGGCCGACGAAGTACGGTCGCTGGCATCGCGGACCCAGGATTCCACCCGGGAAATTCAGGAGATGATTGGAAACCTGCAGGCGGGCGCCGGCCAGGCGACCGAGGTTATGGAAAGCAGTCGGGAGCTTGCCCGCACCACGGTGGACAAGACCAGCGAGGCGGAAGCTGCTCTGGCCCGGATTCGTCATGAGGTGGGTGCCATCAACGACATGAATGCCCAGATCGCCAGTGCCTCGGAAGAGCAGAGTTCCGTTGCAGAAGAAGTTAACCGCAATATCAGCCGCATCCATGATGCCACGGTGGAGACCTCAGCCGGTTCCGAGCAGGTGGCCGGGGCAAGCCGGGATCTGGCCGTGCTTGCCGGTCAGCTGCGTTCGCGGGTCAGTGTGTTCCGGTTCAAAGGCTGAGGCCGGAGATCAGCAGTGCCAGGGTCGCCAGCAGCACCGCGACGTTGGTGCCGAGGAGAGAGTTGAGCTGTTCGGGGCGGTTGAGCGCGCCGGGCAGCTTGACGCTTATCCAGATCGCTGCCGGCAGAGGCGCAAACGCGAGAGCGGTCCACAGCGGTAACCAGCCAATCCAGATCGCCGAGCCCAGAATCCCAAAGCTGCCCAGCAGCAAAAGCGCAACCAGGCGGGTGGCGGCTTTCTTTCCAAGAGTAATCACCAGATGTCGGCGCCCGACTTTCCGGTCCGCGTCGGCATCCGGTATCTGATTGATCAGCAGCAACTCACTGACGAGCAGCAGGCCGATGGTGGAAACGGTAAGGGCCGTTGCGTCCAGCCGGGCCCCAAGGGCAATCAGACTGCCCAGAATCATCACCGGTCCGAACCCCAGCCCCGGAGCCAGCAGGCAAATCAGCGGCGAACGGGTAATCCAGCGGGTATACGTGAGCACCAGCACCACGCCGGCCGCGCCGAGCACCAGCATTGGCAGGCCCCGGAGCCAGAGAAAATACAACCCGATTGCGACAACCAGTCCCAGTGTGCCAAAGGCGGCCAGCAGGACTTGCCGGGCGGCGGTGGGAACCTCCGGCAAGGCACCACTGCCGCCGGAGAATGGCGTGCGACGGGTAATCAGATCCAGCCCGGAGGCAAAGTCTTCGTACTCATTGAGCAGATTGACGGCGGCATGGGCCAGCAGGGCGCCAATCAGGACGAGCAGGGTATTGAGCAGGGCCGGAGGCTCGCCCTGGTGCCAGGCTACCGCCACGCCAAGGCCGGCACACAGCGGTGCGAGTACCAGGAAATTGGGTCGGGAGGCGCGCACCACCGCAACGGTTTCAGACATCGGGTCCTTCCTCGGCTAACAGAGCGGTTAGTGGGGCAGATGCTCAGACGTAGCCGGCGGCAAACACCAGACCGAGCACAACCGGCATAACCACAAGACTGCCCAGATTGCTCAATAATACCAGCGAGGCGACCTTGTGTGGCTCCTGCCGATACTGTTCCGCCACCATGTAATTGAGTACGGCCGGAGGCAAGGCTGCAAATACCCACAGCGCCGCCACCTGCATCCCGGGAAGATCCAGAACCGCAATCATCGGCCATGCAAGGATCAGACCGCTGGCGGGACAGGCGATGGCGCCCAGCATACCCAGTTTCCAGTCACTGAAATCGATATCAAGCATGCGCACGCCAAGGGCAAAGAGCATCAGCGGTATGCTCACACCACCGAGCATGTTCAGGGTTTCCAGCAGCCATTCCGGCAGGGTCACGCCCCCGAGATTGACCGAGAGCCCGGCAATACTGGCAAATACGATGGGCAGCTTCAGGCGTTTTACGATGGAGGTATGGGGGGCGAGCATGTACAGCCCCACCGAAAAGTGCAGCAGCATTTCCACGATGAATAGCACAATGGCCGCCGGCAGGGCCTCATCGCCGAAGGCCAGTACCAGCAGCGGAAGACCCATATTGCCGGAATTGTTAAACATCATCGGTGGCAGAAAGGTCTTCAGGTTCAGCTTCAGAACCCTGGCCAGCGGATACAGAACAATTCCTGATCCGAGCACAACCACCGTGGCGGCCAGTGCAAGCTGGGCGTAGTTCTGCAGCGGAGCCTGCTGGTCAGCAAGAACAGCGAAGACCAGCATGGGCACAAACAGTTCCATGTTGAGAACGTTCAGTCCCTGGATGTCGGGCGTCCGGTAGCGGCCATAGAGTGCGCCGCAACCGGCGATCAGAAACACCGGCAACATGGTGGACAGAATCTGGCCAATCATTGAACAGGCTCCGGGGAATGTTTGGAAGTTTTTATTGGATAAACCGTTAGGTTCGCAAGTATCGCCCTGCTTGGGCAAGTGTTTATCGACGATGTTCGACCAAAGCCGGATATGGACACGGTGGCGACATCGGCAGCCGACGGTTGCGATGGCCGTTCGGGCCCACCACAATACCGTTTTCCAATGTTGTTATCTGCCCTGGAGAGTCCCTGTGTCCAGCCCGTTTGATCAGCCGGTTTCCCGGGAACACACCTGTTCCGTCAAGTTTGATGCCCGCAAGGCGGTTTTTGGCACCGAGGATGTTATCCCGGTCTGGGTGGCCGATATGGATTTCGCGGCACCGGAGGCTGTCACCCGTGCGTTGAGGGAGCGGGCGGAACATCCGGTTTATGGCTACACCCTGTTTCCGGACAGTCTTTACCAGTCGATGATCGACTGGTTTGCCAGTCGCCATGACTGGGAGATCCGGCGCGAGTGGATACTGATGGCGCCCGGCGTGGTGCCATCGATCAACGCCGCGTGCATGGCCTACGCGGGACCCGGTGAGGGCGTCATCATCCAGCCGCCGGTTTATCCGCCGTTTTTCAGTTCGGTGCGGCACAGTGGCCGGGTGGTGATCGAAAACCCCTTGGTGCCGGAGGATCCGGACACCGGAGACCCGGGCCACTACCGCATGGATCTTGATCACTTGGAGCAGTGCGCAGCCCGCCCCGATGCCCGGATCCTGCTGCTGTGCTCGCCCCATAACCCGGTTGGCCGGGTTTGGTCGGAGGAAGAACTGACGGCGGTGCTGGATATTGCTCGCCGGCACCGGCTGGTGGTGGTCTCCGACGAGATTCATTGTGACCTGACCTTCACGGATAAACCCCGCCACACCATGCTGGCGAAGCTGGCCGGTCCTGAAGATGCACTGGTAACGGCGGTCGCACCGAGCAAGAGTTTCAACATGCCCGGCCTCGGCCTGTCGGCTCTGGTTATTCCCGATGCGGACCGGCGCAAGGCAATGAAGGACGTGTTTGAATCCATGCATCTGCCCCAGTGCAATCCGTTCAGTATTGCCGGGTTTGAGGCCGGCTACCGCCATGGTGCCCCCTGGCTGGACGATCTGATGGCCTATCTGCAGGCCAGCCGGGACTATGTGGTGGAGGCTGTTGGCCAGCGCCTGCCCGCCATTCGCGTGTCCGCTCCGGAGGGCACCTATCTCATGTGGCTGGATTGCCGCGAACTGGGGCTTGACGATGCCGGCCTGAAACGCTTTTTTGTCCGGGAAGCCCGTGTGGGCATGAACCCCGGACTCTCCTTTGGCGACCCGGGCAGTGGCTTTATGCGCCTGAACATCGGCTGCGCCAGATCGGTTCTGGAAGAGGTCATCGGCCGCATTGAAGCGGCTCTCTAGTCAGTTGCCCGTTCCTCGTTACTGTTGGCCTTCCAGGGAACAATGATCCTCCACCAGTTGCCAGCGAGGAGGCTTGTTCATGCCGGGCATGTCACCATTGGTTGCCCGGATAGCCTCCCAGATCTGACCGCCGTGGGTGACCAGGCTGCCAACCGTGTAGCTTCTGGAAAATAGCCACGGGTCCGGTCTTACGCACATGCCGGAAGACGTCTCGCCCCGTTTGCTCTTGCCAACGGATTGGCCGGCCTCGGTGCCTTTCTGGCCGTCTCCGGTCCGGGTTTGGTCAACCGGTTGCTTACGGCCCTCGCAGTCCGGCACAGAATCCAGTTCTTTCCAGTCGAACGTAATGCCGGGCTCCAGGCCCTCGTGCAGTTCGCGGGACTCATACCAACTGCCTTTGTGAAAGACCGCTGCACCGGCTGGATAATAGCGGGTAGGCACCCACTTTGACTCTTCGGGATCACAGGGTTCCGCTGCAGCCGGCGCCGACAGGCCAGCGGCCAACAGGACCAGAACCAGGCAAAAGAAGCGGTGAGAGTTTCCTGGCACAGGTTTAATCATGGGGGTCTCCTTTTGCTGAGCGTTCCGGGGTTGGGTAGTGGGTGTGTTTCCGGGTCTGCGTGGCCAGCACCAGCCCGGCCAGGATCAGTGCCCCGCCGATAACATGAAACAGCCCGAGGGATTCGGCCAGGAAAATGCCGGCCAGAACCGTGGCAAACACAGGGGTCAGGTACATAAAGATGGCCGCCCTGGCCGGACCAATTTTATGCACACCGTGGTTCCAGAATCCATAGGCCAGGATCCCCGGGAAGATGGCGAAGTACAGCAACGGCATGGCGGTGCTTTGCGACAGCTCAAAGCCACCAGAGAAGAACAGCAGATCCGTCAGATAGAAGGGCAGGACGACCAGTGTGCCGAGGAGAATCTGGGTGGTCAGAAACGTTAGTGCAGGCAGTGGTACGGCCTGCCGTCTCAGTAGCACCGAGAACAGGCCCCAGCTGAACACCGCCGCCACCATGATCAGATCCCCCGGCTGGGCCTGAAGGCTGGTGAGCACCGAGAGATCACCGCGGGCAATCACGGTAACGATGCCGGTGATGGCCAGTGCGATCCCGAAGGCCTGGACCGGACGGGTGCGGTCGCCTAGGAGAATCCAGGCCAGCAGTGCCACAAAAATGGGGATGGTGGCGTTGATCAGGGCAATGTTGGTCGCGGTGGTTGTGGTCGCCGCCAGGTACAGCAGGGTATTGAACGCCCCCACGCTGAAGGTCGCCAGGGCCAGCATGGAACCGAACCGCTGGCGGATAACGTCGCGGTGGCGCCAGATACCCGGCAGGCCGAAAGGCAGCAGGATGGCCAGGGCGATTACCCAGCGCCAGAACGACATGGAGAGCGGCGGAATGTTCTCTACCGTGCCCCGGGCGACAACGGCGTTGCCGGCCCAGAACAGAGGTGTAAGAACCAGCCCGATGTAGGCCAGGCCGGGAATTCGTGACAAGACTCCGGCGTTCTCGGAAGACACAAAGGCTCCTGTGGGGTTGGTGAGGCCCGAAAAAAGCCTAGCATACTACTCTCCGGGAACTTCTGCCTCCGTACCAATGTGGTAGGCGGCAAAACCGGCCATCACTACCTGGTCCACGGCCATACCGATAACCCGGCCATCGGTGGTAGACCGGATGGGGTGCTGGGCATTGGTGATCGGATCGGAGACGTAACCGAGAATCTCTCCTTCCGATACGTTTGCCCCCAACTCAATTTCGCTGAACAGAATCCCGCCGTGGTCCGCGCGGATCCAGTCGGAATCGTAATAGACAGGCTCCGGATCGCCCCATACGAACATCCGGGAGATCATGCCCTGACGCTCCATCAGACTGGTGAGGCTGTTCACGCCGGCGCTGATCTGGTGTTGCTGGATGCGGTGGGATTCTCCGGCCTCCAGGGTGACGGTGCGAATACCGGCTTCCACAGCGGCCGTGCGCAACATGCCACCAGAACCAGAGCTGTGCACCACCGCCATGCGATCAAAGCCCCGGGTGAATTCCGCCACGTCCGGGTTGTTCATGTCGGCACGAAGTTGCGGCAGGTTGGTGCGTTTCAGTGAGCCGGTGTGGATGTCCACCAGCATGTCGCACTTGCGAATCACGTTCTCGAACAGTGAGTGGGCAATCCGGTCGGCCAGGCTGCCATCGGGGCTGCCCGGGAAATGCCGGTTGAGATCCCGGCGATCGGGCAGGTAACGACTGCCCTGCTGGAATCCCGGCAGGTTCACAATCGGCACACCCACGACCGTACCCGACAGCTTCTCCGGGTTCAGGTCATACATGGTCTGGCGGATGATCTCGATGCCGTTCAACTCATCCCCGTGAACAGCACCGGTGAGGCACAGCGTCGGGCCGGCGTTGATACCGTTGACCACCAGAACCGGGGTTGTCTGGGACAGCCCGGCAATCTGGATGCCGGGGGTCCAGGCCAGGCGGGTCGAGGTACCGGGCAGAACATCATTGTCCAACAGCGTGAAGACCTCGCCTTCGCGAATCTCGGGCTCCGGCTCGGGTTCGGCCACCGCTTCGGTTGCCATGACCTCGGATTCTGCGGCATCTGCATCGGTATCAGCGGGCGCTGAAACCTGTGCCTCCGGTGGCGGCGCAACCTGCTTGAGATCGATGTTCGGGGCTACCTTGCGGGAACCGGCCGAGGGCGTATCGATACCGGCTCCGCCCTGTGGGACTGCCGGCTGACGGGCTTTGTTGTCCTTCCCTTTGGTCTGCAGGGGGGCCGACTGTTCAACGTCTTCGACGCTCTCGTCCTCGGCCAGTTCCGCGATCAGCACTTCGGATTTTTTGCTGGCCTTTGCCGAATCGGTTTCAGCCAGAACAGGTGCAGACAGCCAGGGTATGACCAGGCCAATAAGCAGGATCCGGGGGGACGGTTTTTGAAGCCGCTCAAACAGCATATTTCCTCACGGTTCGTCAGTGTGCGCTCAAGGATAGAGTGCCTCTGGCGGTCATGAATACTGCTGTGACAAAGGTTTAATGCCACTTTCATGAAATCCGGCCAAGTTATAACAAAAACAGTTATACGCCGGAAAAGTGATTAAAAATATGGGTGTTTTGCGAAATCCCGTGTGCTTTCGTTACTCCCGCGTTAGCTGTCGTGTACGACATGCCACAGATCTTCCTCCCGGAACGCCCTGTGCTCGGCCTCCAGTTTCAGCAAATGCGCCAGGGCTGACCGTGCCGCAAGGCCGTGGATGGCGGCCGGAACATCGTCATAGGCTTTTGCGGTAAGAGCTTTCAGATCCACTGGAGCCAGGGCTTCCAGCGCACGGGCCACCTTGTGCTCACGGGACAGACGGTGGGTGATCAGGAAATCGATGACGGCCTCGGGATGCCCCATCAGGAAGCCGTGTGCCGGCGCAATGTAGCGAATGGATTCGGCCAGCAGCTCGTAGAGCGACTCGATGTAGGCCTTCATGTCGCCGTCCGGCGGATTAATGACCACCGTTGAGCCCTGCATGATGTGGTCACCGGAAAACAGCAGCTTCTGGTCGACCAGCAGAAAACACAGATGGTTCGAGGCATGACCCGGGGTATGAAGCACCTTCAGGAGCCCGGCTTCGGTCACAATCAGATCACCGTGCTCCGGTTCATCATCGGCCCGGAAGGTCTGGTCCTGGCCGGCACCCGGGGGCGCCGGCCAACCGAACACCCGGCAACCGGTGCGCTCTTTCAGGGCCGCAACCGCCGGCGAATGATCCTGGTGCGTGTGGGTAACCACAACCTGATCAATCACCCCACCGGTCACCTCCAGAATTCGCTCGATATGGGACTCGTTGGCGGGGCCGGGGTCGATCACCGTGAAGCGTTCATGGCCCAGAATGTAAGTGTTGGTCCCTGGCCCGGTCATCATCCCCGGGTTGGGCGCCGTCAGCCGGGTGACACGGGCCGCGACCTCAACCGCCTCTCCGGGATTAATCTCCGCCCGGGTCGAGCCTTCACCTTCCGGATCCAGCTTCGCGGCCTCATCATAGGCCGGCGCTCCCGGCTCCAGCGTCACCGGCTTACCCTTTTTGACCGCCGGCCAGGGCTGGTTGGGGTAGGGCTCGGGCGGGTTGGCGTGGGCATAGCGCATCAGCGCATCGGTGGTCTCGAACCCGTTCAGCACCCGCAACGTCCGAATCGTTGGCAACCCCAGCAACCGCTGGCCGTTCCGATGATCCTCAAGGGCCTGTTCCGGGCGGATCCAGACATGATCGATGGTTTCGATACCGTCGTGCCCGGCCAATTGACCTTCCGGAGCGGGCGTCACGAAAAACCGTGTATCGAAACGCCTCGGCGGCCCCGGCGGCGTAATCCAGTGGCCGAGATAGGCAAGCCTGTCCAGCGGAAGCGCCAAGCCGTGCTTTTTGCACAGACTGGCCAGAGACAGATCGCCGTCGAACACCGACCTCCGATCCGCATGGGCCGGATGATCCCCGGATATCGGGTTGCCCTGTTTATCCACCGCAACCAGAACCCCGGACTCCTCAAAACACTCCCGAACCGCCGCCAACATATAGTCCGCGCCGCCTTCATCGACACTCATGGTCTGACTGATCTCGGCGTCTCCGGGCCCGATAATATGGTCCTGCCCGTGAGTCTCGTTTTCCTCGACTCGCCCGCCAGGGAATACAAAATAGCCGGGCATAAACACGGCGTCCCAGGTGCGTTGCAGCAGCAGGACTTCAAGGCCTTCGGCTGTATCTCGAACCAGAACCAAGGTGGCAGCAGGGCGAATATCCATAAAACTCCATCTTCAAATATTTATTGTCAGTGCGCGGGAGTGATACGAACGATGGCAGGGAAGGGCTTTCCAAAACTGTCTGTCGCCAGGGATGGCGACAGTCAAGCGTCACATGGACGTGCCGCAAGGAGCGTGTTTTGGAAAGCCCTTCCCTGCCGTCGCTCCACCAAAACCATCGGCGCGGAGGTCTCATAGCAAGATAACCGATTTGGGACTGGGCGTCTTGAGATGAACACTAAAGTCGAACAGCGTATGATTTGCCCCAAGATACCCAGTGAAAACAGGAACCCCCGTGGCCCGAATCAAACTCTCCTTCCCGGACGACGTCTTCTGCTTCGAAACCAGGATGCCCGTCAGAATCACCGACATCAACGGCGCCAACCACCTCGGCAACGACGCCCTCATCTCCATGCTCTCCGAGGCCCGGGCCCAGTTCCTGGTCAGCTATGGCATTCAGGAAGCCAGCAAGGACGGCACCGGCATTATCGTCACCGACCTGGCCACCATGTACCAGTCCGAGTCCTTCTTCCCGGAAATGCTGCGCTTTGAAGTGGGTCTGATGGACTTCAACAAGTATGGCGGGGATTTCGTATTCCGGGTCACCAAGGCCGAGAGCGGCCAGCCGGTGGCACTGGCCAAATACGGATTCGTCTTCTTCAACTACCACCGCAAGGAAGTGGTGCCGGTACCCGAGAGCTTCCGCTCACGCTTTGCCTGAGGCGAGCTCCGCCTTCAAACGCGTCATGCCGGCCCGGTAGAAGCTGTAAGCCATGGCGCCGGCGAACAGATTGCCCACCAGCGCACCACTCATAAGGCCATAGACCCCGTTGATCTGGCTACCGATCCAGAGCAGGGGCAGGAAGCACAGGAACAGGCGCAGGGTGGACACCAGCAGGGCCCGCATCGCCAGTCCGAGGGCATTGCACACCGACACCATCAGCATGCACACGCCCAGACCGCTGTAGCTCAGCGGCACCCGCACCAGATAACCGGCGAGAACCTTCTGAACATCACTGTCGCTGGAGAACAGTTCCGACACCAACCCGGAAGCCACCACCCAGGTCAGGCCGATGGCCAGCTGCCAGACCACCACAAACCGGACCGCAAGGCGCACCAGTTTACGGATCTGCTCGATATCCCCGGCACCCAATAACCGGCCAATCATCGGCGGCATCGACATGGTCAGGGCCAGCACCACCACAATTGAGAAAAACTCCAGACGGGTGCCCAGGCCCCAGGCGGCAACGGCGGCGGAGCCGAAGCCGGCCACCAAGGCTGTCGCCAGCATGGCCGAGACAGCCGGCATCAGTTGGCTGACCATGGCCGGAGCCATGATGCCATTGAGCTGTTTCAGGGCCTTCCAGAGGGCAAGCTCGCGCAGGTCGAACCGGATCCAGTGGCGTTTCAGAAGTTTCGGATAGATCACCAGACAGCCGATTCCGAACGAGGTAATGGTCGCCCAGGCGGCGCCGGGCAGTCCCCAGCCGAAAACAAAGATGTAGAGCGGGTCCAGGGCGATGTTGGTCAGGCTCGTGGCCACCATCATGTACCCCGGCAATTTTGTGTCACCGTGGGAGCGACACACACTGTAGCCGAAATAGAGGAATGCCCCGGTCCAGGCGGCCATCAGCCAGGGAACCCAGTACTGCCGGATCAGGGGCAGTAGTGAGTCTTCGGCGCCGAGCGCGGTCATGATGGGCCCCTGCAGAAACCACAGAGCCACGCAGATGACAAAAACGAGGCTGCCGCCAACGGTAATGATCAGGCCTCCCAGACGGTAGGCGCGCAGTTCATCGCCGGCACCCAGGGTGCGGGAGACAATCGCGGTGGTCGCAATCCCCAGCCCCACCTGAAGGCCGATGATCAGTTGCTGCATCGGCAGGGTGAAGCCCAATGCCGCCAGCGGGTCCCGGCCAAGCTGACCCACGAAGGCACTGTCGGCCAGCTGGAAGGTCATCAGGGACAACACGCCGAACAGCATGGGCCAGGTCATGCTGTAGAGCTGGCGGGCCAGGGATGGGTTCTGGGTGGTGGTCTGCACGGGGTGTTGTGGGCCTTCGGTTTGGCTTGGGGGCGAGATTCTAACAGGTCTGGCTTTCGGTGTTAGCAAAGGTGCCGGAACGACTTACCAGGAGACGCCGTGAACCCATCCCTGGGGGCTTGGCATTGCCATCCCTGGCAATGCACACTCCTGGTAAGTCGTTCCGGCACCTTTGCCCGGATCGTTGGTGGTGTTTCCAACTGCCAGATTTTGAATTTGAGGGCTTAAAGCGCCTTCAACGCCGCATCGTAATCCGGCTCGTTCTTGATCTCATCGACCAGCTGGCTGTGGACGACCTTATTGTTTTCGTCCAGTACAATCACTGCCCGGGCGCAGAGACCGGCCAGGGGGCCGTCCTGAATGGCAACGCCGTAGTCTTGCTGGAAGCTGTAGTTCCGGAAGGTGGAGAGGGTTTCGACGTTTTTCAGGCCTTCGGCGCCGCAGAATCGGGCGGCGGCGAAGGGCAGGTCAGCAGAGACGACCAGGACCACGGTGTTGTCCAGGCTGCCAGCCTTTTCGTTGAATTTCCGGGTGGAGGCGGCGCAGACGCCGGTGTCGATGCTGGGGATGATGTTCAGGATCTTGCGCTTGCCGGCCCAGTTGTCGAGTTTGACTTCTTCCAGGCCGCTGTTGGTCAGGGTAAAGGGAGGCGCGTTGTCGCCTGTTTCGGGAAATTTGCCGCTCAGTTCAATGGGATTGCCGTCCAGGTTAACGCTGCTCATAGTCTTTGCTCCTCGGTGTCTGGTTTAGAGTGTTAAGTACTCTGTGTAGACCACTTTGGATGATTTTGCCTTAATTGCCGGTCGCGCCTTGTGGCTCGAAACCTTTCGCAGGATAACGCTGAACCAGTACCAGATAACAGCCCGTGGCGATGGCGGCGCAGGCTGCAATGATCAGGGCCATGACCAGAGAAGTGCCATCGTGCAGGTGGCCCACCAGCATACCGGCGACGGCCGCAACGGCCATCTGGGTGAAGCCGAACAGGGCCGAGGCGGAGCCGGCCATGGTGGGGAAGTTCGCCAGGGCGCCGGCCATGGTCTGGGGCAGGACCATCCCGGTGCCGATCATGAACAGGGCTTGGGGCAGGATAACCGCCCAGACGTTGAACACTTCACTAAGGGCCAGCACGGCCATCAGACTGCCGCCAGCCACGGCGATAATCAGGCCGCGCACCAGGATCTGGTCCGGCAACAGACGACGGCCGAGACGGACGGCGGTCAGGTTGCCGACAATATAACCGGCCACCATGCACGCAAAGTAAAGACCGAACTGTTCTGTTGGCACGCCCAGGAAATCGATCAGGACGAACGAAGAACCAGACAGGAACGCAAACAGTCCGGAAAAGATCAGGGCATTGGTCAGGGTATAGCCCAGGAAGCTGATGTCCTTTGCGATGATCCGATAGTTACGCAGCAGACTGCAGAGCTTCAGCGATTGGCGATGTTCAGGCCGCATCGGCTCGGGAATGCCGAAGGCCACCACCAACGCCATGACCAGGGCATAGCCACCCAACGCCAGGAATACAGAAGCCCAGCCAAGGCTGGCGGTTAGCAGACCACCAATGGTCGGCGCAACTGCCGGCGCCAGGGCCATGATACTGGCCAGGATGGCAAGGATCTTGGCGGCTTCGCGGGGCGTGTAAATATCCCGAATCGCCGCCCGACCCAGGACCGGGCCGGCAGAACCACCAAGCGCTTGCAGGAAACGGCACAGAATCAGCGTTTCGATGTTCGACGCCAGGGCACAGCCAATGCTGGCAATGGCGAAAAGCACGAAACCACCAATCATGATCGGCTTGCGACCAAAGCGATCTGCCAACGGACCGCAAATCAGCTGAGCAATGGCAAAGCCGACCATATACAGACTCAGCGTCAGCTGAACCTGATCGGTACCGGTGCCAAAGTCTGAACCAATCTGAGGCAGTGCCGGCAGATACATGTCCGTTGCCAGCGGCCCAAGGGCCACAGCGGCGGCAAGAAGTATCGTTGTCCAGACACTGGTCAAAGTCAGCATGTGTTTCCTAATGCGTTTTCAGAGAGTTACCGAAAGAGTAACGACAGGTCAGGTTGGGAAAGGCTTTCCAAAACTGTAGAGGGCCAAGGATGGCCCGAAACAAGCGCACATGGATGTGCTCGTAGCGTGTTTTGGAAAGCCTTTCCCAACCTGGCCGACCGCCGAGTAATGGCAGTCTAGGTGAGAGGAGGTAAGAAGATAACGCCAGCAAAGCTCATACAACCTATGAGCAAAACTAATTGATTAACTTTTAAGACCGTTGAGGGTAGCGGCAACGGCATTCACCTGGTTGCGCAGCCACTTGTGGGCGGGATCGTTCTGATTGCGGCGGTGCCACAGCATTAGCAGGGTAAAGGGTTTGAAATCAAAAGGTAGCGGAACCCAGGCGAAGTCCCGGAGTAAGTGTTTGCTCATGCCCTCCGGGGCCGTAGCAAGCATATCTGTTCCGCGGAGGAACTCCGGTAGGCCGGAGAAGTTGGAGACCGTCACCACATTGCGACGAACCAGACCACGGGTGTCCATGGCGGTTTCCACAGTCGGTTTTTCGCCGGTGGCGAACAACAGGGCAATGTGGTCTGCCTTAAGGTATTCCGGCAGATCCGCTGGCGGTTTCCGGTGTTCAGGATCATAGAACACCACCATGCGATCGGCCATCAGGCCCCGCTGCATAATGTCCGTCGCCTCCGGCGCGTGGGGAGAAATCACCAGATCACAGACATCCTTCCGCAAAAGGTCTGCCCGAGGAATGCCAGATGGAATCACCTGAAGGCTGATGCCCGGAGCTTCCTGCCGCAACGTTCGCACCAGGCCCGGCAAAAGCAGGTCCCGCTGGTAGTCATTGGCAGCAATCGTGAAGGTGAACTCTGCCGTGGCGGGACTGAACGGCGGGCCCGAGGACAGCGACTGCAGGTCATCCAAAATCTGGCGGATATGGGGCCCGGCCTGAAGTGCGTAGCGGGTTGGCACAATGCCGCGCCCGGACTTCACGAACAGGGGGTCGCCCAGGGCCTGGCGCAGACGTTCCAGCGTGTGACTCACCGCAGACTGGGTAACGCCCAGCCTGACTGCCGCGCGGGACACGCTGCCTTCATCAAGCACCGCCAGAAAGGTGCTGAGGGCCCGGAAATCCAGGTTGAATGTATCAATCGGGTTCATGAATGGCAGTGTAACCCGATGCCTGCGGTGGCGCTACGGCGCCTCGCGGGATTCGTTTGCCTGAATGAATGTTCCAACAGCCTCTGCCAGATCGTCGAACCAGGGGTTGTAAGTCAGCCGGCTGGTATACACCGGACGCTCCGTGTCGTGCCAGGCACTGAACCAGAGATCTTCCTCCGGCAACTGCCGGCAACCCTCCAGAGAGATGTTATTCGGTTCCAGGCATCGCTGCAGTGGCGCGCCCAGGCCGTAGAGTTCGTTGTCTGGCGCAATCAGCAGGGACTGATGAGAGAATTCCAGGATATTGGCATCAGGCAGATAACTGCTCAGGAAACGGATGCGCTCATCGGCCTGAGCGACCGGCCAGGGTTTACGGGTATCCCGAAAGATCATCATGGCATTCCCGGGATTGCTAAACCGCTCCCGGAATTGCGTGACCAGATACTCGAGATTGATCACCGAGTCGGCCTCCGTGGCGGCCAGGAACAAAGGCATATCGAGGCTTTCCTTCTGGATTATCCGGCTTTGCGCCGCCGATATAACGTCGCCGATCTGACTGCCGGCGTTGAAGGAAAACGACTCGTACTTCACCGGATTAAGTTCGGGCTCCTTCTCTACAAAATCAGCAAACACGTCGGCGATGGGCGCCAGCCAGAGGTAGTCCCGCAAACCGTTAAGCTGCCAGGCCGGTGCAACCGCAATCAGACCCGCCGGTCGAGGACCGGTCTCTGAAAGCGCGTAATCTGTGGCCAGTGCCCCGCCCAGAGAAAAACCGCCAATAAACGCCCGATCCACCTCCTGCGACAGGGCAATAAAGTGATTGCGTACCTGTTCGCGCCAGACCTCGGCGCTGGCCGTCACCATATCGCCGGGCCGGGTGCCATGTCCCTGCAGCAACAGCGTCCGGACTTCAACGCACTGATCCGCCAGGTAACGGGCCAGATCCCGGAACACAAAGGGTGAATCGCTCAGGCCGTGAACCAATAGGATCCCGGCACGATCCCCGGAGCTGCAACCCGCCGCCGGTGCCAGCCGGTACGGCAGGTTCCACTGCACCTGCTGCTCCCGCTCAAACCCGTAAACCGGCACCAGATTGGTATCGACATAGGCTTTGACAGATTCCACGTAGCGGTCGAAGTCGGTAACCGGCTCGGCGCCCAGGGTTGAGGGCCCGGGGCTGTAGAGTTGAGTGCTGGTGGCGCAGGCGGCAGTGGCGGCCAGCACCAGTAAAACAAGTAAAGTCCTGAGGATAGTCATAGCCGGCGTGTGGGTTTCGCCCCTTTGGTCATTACTGTCGTCATTGCTGACTGTGTTGAGTGATCGTTCAAATCTCGATACTGTGACTGCAGTATACGACCCCGAACCCCCTTCCGGATGAGGAGCCCCACCGATGACCATGACCCTCGCTTTCGACGTTTACGGAACCCTGGTTGACCCCATGGGCATGTCCCGCCTGCTGGCGGAAGACGCTGGTGACAGGGCAGAGGGCGTAGCCGCGTTGTGGCGGGAGAAACAGCTGGAATTCTCGTTCCGCAAGGGCCTGATGAAAGTCTACGAAGATTTCGGTGTCTGCACCCGCCAAGCTCTGCGCTACGCCATGGCAACCCACAAACTGACCCTGTCCGAAGAGCACGAAAACGCCCTGATGGCGGCCTACCTGTCTCTGCCCGCGTTTGACGATGCCTTGCCGGCGCTGAAAACACTGAAAGGGCAGTATCCGCTGTTCGCGTTTTCCAATGGCGGTTATCCGGCACTGGAGAAAGTGCTCGGGCACAACGACTTGCTCGACCAATTTGAGGGTCTGGTATCGGTAGACGATATCAAGAGTTTCAAACCCGATCCTGCCGTTTACACCTATGCCCGGCGTGCAACCGGTTCCTGGGAAAAGCCCCTGTGCCTTGTGTCCAGTAACGCGTGGGATGTAATCGGAGCCCGAGCTGCAGGATTACTCGCAATCTGGGTTCAAAGAGATCCGAACAAGGTGTTTGAAGATTGGGGTATTCAGCCGTCTGCTGTAATCAACAGTCTTTCAGAACTAGAGGCAACCTTGAAGAACCTCTGATGCCAGCGGAGGCGGGTGTTGGGGTAGGCTTTCCAAAACTGTAGAGGGCCAAGGATGGCCCGAAACAAGCGCACATGGATGTGCTCGTAGCGTGTTTTGGAAAGCCTACCCCAACACTCGCCGGCAAACTCCAAAGCATCCCAAGCAGAAAACTCAGTCCGACCGCAAAGCCAACCACTCCGCCAACTCCAGCCAACTCTGACGAGGCGCCTTGCTCCCGGCAAGGATGCCCATATGGCCACCCGGCACAACCCGGAACGTCTTGTCCGTAGAGCTCACATGATCCATCACCCGCTTGGCCGCACCCGGCGTCACGAGCGTGTCGTCGCCCCCGGCGATGGCCAGTAAGTTGGCACTCACATTGTCCAGCCTGGCAACATCCTCGCCGATCTGTATTTCCCCTTTGGACAACTGGTTGTCGATCCAGACCCGCACCACCGTGTCCTGAATGATCCCGCCGGGGTAGGCCACCATACGGTCCAGAAACGCCGATGTGGTGGCGTGACTGGTGACAAACTCCCGGTCACCCAGACGGATGATCAATTCCCAGTAACTCATCACGCTGGCAATCGGATTGGTCAGCTTGAACCCGATGGTATTGGCCCAGCCGGGGGTATGAAACCAGTGAGGTTTCACATCGTGAAGCCGGAACCCGGTGCGTTTCCGCACAAACCCGGCCACATCCGCCATGCGCTGATTCACAAGCCCCAGGATCCCGGATGCATGGCTGTCGATCGGCGAGCCCAGCACAATGGCATTGCGCACATGTTGATCGTTGCTGAGCGCGGAATAGAACAGCGTGAACATGCCACCCATACTCCAGCCATGCAGCGACAACTCCTGTTCACCGCTATGCTCCCGAACCCGGTTCAGGTAGGCCGGCAGCAACTCGGCCACATAGGTATGCAGGTTGTAGTGACTGTGTTCCCGCGTGGGCATGCCCCAGTCGATCAGATACACCTCAAATCCCTTGGCACGCAGAAACCGAACCAGACTGCGCTGGGGAAACAGATCGTAGATCAGCATATTCACCGCCAGGGGCGGCACGATCACAATCGGTGTCTTATGGGCCGTGCGCTCAACCGCAATGGTCTCGCCTTCCAGCTCGATGAAATCCTCGGCCAGTGGTGGGTAGTAACGCAGGCTGACCAGACCATCGGTATACAGGGTTTCAAACGGCGTCTGCCCGGCCTGCACCAGACTGGCGGCCCGGAACACCCGGTCGAAAGCGTTGCCGGCATAAAGGGCCGTTTGCCGGGTAACGCCTGCCGCCCGGTCAGCGGCGGATTTGAAGAGATTGGGCATGGGAATGTCCATGGAGAATTTGACGCTCACTATACGGATTACCGAACTTCTACTGTCCCGTCTCGCAGGCCAGACATCGAGATTATCCATGGTGAGGCGCAAATCACCATGGCAGAAGTGTCCAAACCGGTGGGCAAACCGGTCACTTCAGGCCACTGCCCAATGCGGTCTGTGGTTGCTATCATTAGCCCCTATTTGGAAACAATAACCAGAAACAGGACCGCCATGCTCAGCTTTCTCCCTGCCCCCGTCATCGGTGTACTCAATTCTATCCTGTTGGGAATCAACACCCTGTTCTGGTGCATCCTGCTCTACATCCCGGCCATTCTCAAACTCATCATCCCCATCCAGGGCTTCCGGGTCCTGTGTACTCGGGTCATCATCTGGATCGCGGAAGCCTGGGTTGCCTGCAACACCGGCTGGATGAAGCTGACCCATGGCACGAAATGGGATGTGAAAGGTGCCGAAAACCTCCAGCGGGAAAGCTGGTACCTGGTGCTGGCCAATCACCAGAGCTGGGTGGATATCTTCGCCATGCAGCGGGTGTTCAACCATCGGGCGCCGTTCCTCAAGTTCTTCCTCAAGCAGCAGCTGATCTGGGTGCCGGTGATCGGCCTCGCGTGGTGGGGTCTGGATTTCCCGTTCATGAAGCGCTACACCCGGGAATACCTGATCAAACATCCGGAGAAGCGGGGCGAGGATCTTCGGTCAACCCGCAGGGCCTGTGAGAAGTTCCGGTACACCCCGGTGAGTGTGATGAACTTTGTCGAAGGCACCCGGTTTACCCAGGCCAAACACGACAAACAGAAGTCGGCCTACAAGCACCTGCTGACGCCCAAGGCTGGCGGTGCCGCCTTCGTGCTCGACGCCATGGGCGATTCGATCCAGACCCTGGTGGACGTGACCATCGCCTATCCGGACGGAGCACCCACCTTCTGGGAATTTATCTCTGGCCGGGTCAAGGAAGTCAAAATGGAAATCCACACCGTTGATATCCCGGAGCATCTGAAAGGCCGGGACTACTCAACGGATGCAGAGCACCGCCGGAACGTGAAAAACTGGCTGGGGGATCAGTGGCAGGCGAAGGATGAACGGCTGGAGCGGATGCTGGCCCGGTAATTACCGGGCATCAGCTGTCGGAGTCGTCTTCCACTTCATCCGGGTGTTCCTGCTTGTAGCGCTCCCACTCTTCCCAGTCGTGGGGCGTCCCCGCATGGGGCCGGCGCAGGTGCTTGGCGTGCTCCATGGCGTTGTGGCGCAGGCTGTGGTCCCGCTCTTCCTCTTCCTTGTCAAAACCGTACTTTTTCAGAAATTCGTCAGGGCTGATGGGCATGGCGCACCTCCATCAAAGGAATATGTCCTTGTAAGTACGATGCGCCTGCCCGTGTGGTTTTTCAACCGTCGTCGGAGCCGGTCCCGGTCGGGATCTCCTGTGCTTCCACCAGCTTGAAGTTGATCTGCCTGCGTTCTTCGTCCACGCCTGCAAAGCTTACCGTTACCGGCTGCTCCAGCTGGAAGATTCGGCCGTTCTTGTTGTGGATCAGGCGAAGAGTGACCGGGTCAAAGCTGTATTTGCCATCCAGATCCTTGCAGCTGACGAACCCTTCCAATCCGTTGGCATCCAGCCGTACAAAGAAACCGGCGGGCACCGTGCGGCTGATCACACCGCTCATGGGTTCTTCGCCGAGTGTTTTGGCAAAGTCACTCTTGAGCCAGGCTTCCAGACTGTTTGCCGCCTGACGGGCGCGGATCTGTGCAGCCTGCAGGGCCTCGAGTTGATCCTCGGTCAAGGCCTTCATGGGGGTGTCCCACAGCGCCGACTTGATCAGCCGGTGGACATAGAAGTCCGAGAACTTGCGCAGTGGCGAAGTAAAGGTGGTGTAGGCGTCCAGGCCCATACCCTGGTGAGGCGCGGGCTTGAAGCTCAGTTCGGCCCGGGCCAGCTGGCGGGACAGTATGGCTTTGACCGGCACCTCGGCTTCCAGGGCATCGGTTTCTTTCATCAGTTTCCGGAAGCCTTCGGCCTGATGGGCATCAACCCCCGAGAGATGTGGTGCGTGGCTGTCGATCAGTGCCCGGATGTTGTCGGCGCGATCATCCCGTAGCCCGGGGTGCTGGATAAACAACCCTGCAGTCTGGTTGGCGAGGAAGTCTGCGGCGCAGCGGTTGGCGGCGACCATGCACTCTTCCACCAGCCGATGGGCTTCATTCTGGACGGACGGTTCAATCAGCCGGATGCGTTTGTTTTCATCGAGCCGGAGGCGGAATTCCGGCCGGTCGCCGCTCAGCAGCGCATGTTCACTGCGCCATTTCCTGAGTGCTGTCGCTGCCTGGTGCAACTGGTCCAGGCTGTTGGCAACGTCGTCCGGAAGTGCCTTGATCTCATCGTCCTCCCGACCTTCGATCAGGTTTGAGACGAGCTCGTAGCTGAGCTTGCCCTTGGACTGGATAACCGCCTGGTGAAAGCTGTAGTCGCCCAGGCTGCCATCGTTGTTAACCTGAAGATCACATACCAGAGCCAGCCGCTTCACGTCTGGCATCAGAGAGCACAGGCGGGTGCTGATGCTGTCAGGCAGCATGGGCAGGGGTTCGCCCGGGAAGTAAATGGCGGTGGCGCGATTGAACGCCTCCTGCTCCGCGGGGCTGTCGGTTTCGATCACAGCGGTCGGGTCGGCAATGGCGATCGACAGCGTCCAGCCGGTGGCGTTGGGTTCGGCCAGCAGGGCATCGTCCATGTCCTGGGTGCCCGGGCTGTCGATGGTCACATACGGGCGATCCGTGCGGTCTTCCCGCCCGGCTTCCCGGGATTCGATATCACTCTCACTGAGGCTGTCGGCCTGTGTACGCACCGCGTCCGGCCAGGTGTCGGCCAGATCAAAGGTAGCCAGGGTGAAAGAGCGTTCAATACCGGGTTCTCCCGCCTTGCCGATTACCCGCAGTACCTTGGCCTGGCCCTTGCCATCCTTGATCGGATGCTTGTGAATCTGACAGTAGAGGTAATCGTCCTGCTGGGCGTTCATTCGCTCTTTGGGGGGAATGAAGATCCAGCGGTTGATGCCCGGGGTTTCGGGCACCACGAAATGGCCTTTGCCTTTCACCAGGTAACGGCCAACAAAGGTGTTCAGGCGGGTTTCCAGCAGTTCGTCCACAACACCCTGGGTTTTGCCTTTCTCAACCTCCTGCTCGGTGACATTCACCCGGTCCCCGGGCAGCACCTTCTGCATTTCCTCGGGTGGCAGGAAGACATCCCGGCCTTCGTCGAGCGCAACAAATCCGAAGCGGCCATTGGTGGCTTTGACTGTTCCGGGAAAAACCACCTTGTTGTCCTTGATATCCGATTTCAGCTGGCGCAACTGGCTGAGGGCGTCGGCATTGAGCATGAAGTAACCTGGCTGGTAAAAAAAATGAATGATGGGGCGGAGTATAACGGTTATGGCGGTATGAGTCAGACCCGTTACGCGGGGTTAATCTCCGGGTCTTCCGAGGTGGTAATACAGACCCGGTTGCGCCCCTCATCCTTGGCCTGATAAAGCGCCCGATCCGCTTGACGAAGAATGGTATCGGTGCTGTCACCCGGCAGAGCAAAGTAGCCACCAACACTGACGGTGACCTGGGTGCCGGTTTTGCGGCTCTCCTGTTCCACGGATTCCCGGATGCGGAGGGCGATACGGTGTAGTGTCTCTGGATCGCAGGGCGACAACAGGACCACGAACTCGTCCCCACCCCAGCGTCCCGGATGGTCGTAGGGGCGCACGCCGGCTTTCAGCCACAGGGCAACCCGGCACAGGATCTGATCGCCGGCCTGATGGCCCAGGTTGTCATTGATGCTCTTGAAATGGTCAATGTCCAGCCAGATCACGCCAAAGCCGGTCTCCTGGCGGCGGGCCCGCTGGATTTCCAAATCCAGCACTTCGTCCAGGCCGCGACGGTTTTTCAGGCCGGTCAGGGGATCGACGCGGGCCAGTCGGTTCAACTCATCCGTTCTTTGAGCGACTTTTTCTTCGAGTTCCCGGGTAGAGTGGCCGAGGCTCTGGGTCATTTTCTCGAAATGATCCGCCAGCCAGCCGATCTCATTATCCGGTTTATCCAGCCGCGGCAGATCGAAGCTGCCCTCCCGGACTTTTTCCACGGCGTGTTTCAGGCTCATGATGGGCTTGAGAATCCGGGACTGGATAATCAGGTGGAACAGCACCAGTGTGACCAGCAGTGTGCCCAGGAATACCGCCACCAGCGGCCACAGATAGCTGGTTGGCAAGAGTGTATTGAGGTCAAGCAGGGTGATCTCAAACCAGCCAATCGCCGGCAGGAAGGCAACCCCGGCCAGATGCTTGCGGCCATCCACCGTCACGAAGCCGCTTTCCACCTGGCCGGCCTGGTCGCCCGGCTTCTTGAGAAGCTGCAACATACCGAGAATCTGCTGCTTGTCCTGGGGATCATCGAACAGCAGGTCGATGGTGTTCTTCTGGCCTTCGGGTTTGATGATGCTGGCGAAGTCGATGTAGTTCCGGTCGCGATAGAGCTGGATGGCGCCATTGTAATCCACGAACAGGGTGGTGATGCCCTCCTGACCGATGTCGACAATATCCTGCAGAAAAGCATCCAGACTCAGACCGGTTCCGACCATACCGACAATTTCGCCGGCCTCATCGCGCATCAGCACATCAATCCAGAGTTTGGTAACACCCAGCTCGGTATCCGGATTTACGTTGAGGTGGAAGTCGCGACCTTCTTCTATGAGCTGGAAAAACCAGGCGTCATCCGGCTTGTCTTTATCCAGCACATATCGGAACTGGTTACCGGCGTATTCGTTCTCCTCGTTGTTGTAGTAATAGTGGGCATTGTTGACGAGGGCAACGAAGTAGTTGTTGTCCCGGAAATTGGAACGAAAACTCTCCATCTGGCGGATGGCTTCAGCTTGGAGTGCGGTGTCATCCGGATTAGCGGCCCAGTTGATCAGGGCGGAGGAACTGGCCATCTGTTTGGCCAACCCGATTTCCCGCTCCAGGGACTGCAGCAGGCGGGCGCTGTCGTAGCGAACCTGTATTTCCGCGACCTGTTGGCCCCAGCGTTCGATGATGCTCTCGGACAGCTCCCGGTAGGCCAGCCACGAAGCCACGGAAGCCACGATGATGAGACTGGCGGCCAGGCCAAGGATGCGGGTTTTAAGGCTCAACGAGTATCCCTCTCGGATTTTTCTGGGTTTCTGGGCGCCAATGATAGAACACTGGTTAACCAGAGTGTAGAAAAAACAGACAGGGACTGGCAGGAAGCGGGAGGAAAAGGAGGCCGCAAGGGCCGATAAATACCGGCCCTTGCCTGGTTATTGGCGTTAATTGTGCTCGGAAAAGATCCGGGTCTGTCCCGCCTCGTTAAACAGGATGACCTTGTAATGATCTTTCCGGTCGCCCATTTCCATGCCGGGTGACCCCATGGGCATCCCGGGCACGCTGAGGCCGGTGGCCTGGGGTGCTTCGCTGATCAGGCGCTTGATGTCCTCGGCTGGCACATGGCCCTCGATGACGTAGTCACCCACGAATGCGGTATGGCAACTGCCAAGACCGGCAATCAGGCCTGCGTCGGCCTTGATCCTGCCCATATCGTTGGTGTTGGTCGCCTCCACCTCGAAGCCATTTTCTTTCAGGTGATCTATCCAGTCATCACAGCAGCCGCAGGTCGGGGATTTGTAAACGTGGATGCTCTGGGCTGCGCCGGCTGCCAGCGCCGTGGTGCTGAATCCCAGGGCTGCCATCAGGCCAAAAGCCAGGGTGTGTTTTTTCATGGCAAGTACCTCAGTGGTGATGTTGATGTTTACTTGAGCCTGTGTCGTCAGAACCGGAAAGCCAGAACCACCAGACGATGGCTGCCATCAGGGCAAGACCTCCGACGTTGACCAGCATTGTTTCCATCAGTTCCGCTCCTGTTGCTGTTTCGGATCACTGTTGCTGTCGTTCTGTTCCGGACGGTGACTGGTTCGGAACAACCTCAGACGGTTGGCGTTCGAAACCACCGTCACCGAAGACAGGGACATGGCAGCGCCGGCCAGTATCGGACTCATCAGTATTCCCCAGACAGGGTAGAGCAGGCCGGCGGCCACCGGAATACCCATTGTGTTGTATACGAACGCGCCAAACAGGTTCTGGTGAATATTTTTCACCGTGGCCCGGGAGATCTCGATGGCATCGGGCACGCCGTGGAGCGAGCCTCGCATCAGCGTGATGCCGGCGCTCTCAATGGCCACATCCGTGCCGGTGCCGATGGCAAAACCGACGTCCGCCGCCGCCAGGGCCGGAGCATCGTTGATGCCGTCGCCGACCATGGCGACTGTGTGGCCCTTGCCGCGCATTTCACTGACCACCTCGGCCTTGTCTTCAGGCAGCACTTCCGCGCGATAGTCATCGATGCCGGCTTTTTTCGCGATGGCCTTTGCGGTGGCGTCGACATCGCCTGTGACCATCATCACCTTGATGCCAGCCTTGTGAAGGCGCTGGATGGCAGCCTTGGAGTCCGGTTTGATGGCATCGGCAACGCCAATGACCCCCAGAGCTTCGGTGCCCAATGCCAGAAACAGGGGCGTGCCGGCTTCTTGGGTAATCGAGTGGGCGGCATCGTCCAGATCGCCCAGCGCAACGCCCTGGTCTTCCAGCCAGCGGCGGTTGCCCAGACGCACGGGCTTGCCGTCGAGTTCACCTTGCACGCCTTTACCATTCAGGGCCTCGAAACCGGTCAGCTTCTCCAGCTGAACGCTTTTTTCTTTGGCCTTCGCCAGAATCGCCTCGGCCAAAGGGTGTTCGGAGTGTTGTTCCAGCCCCGCCGCGAGCGCCAGCAGGCGTTGCTCTTCACCGTCGCTGGCATGAACCCGGGTAACTGCCGGATGACCTTCGGTGATGGTGCCGGTTTTATCGAGTATCACCAGGTCCAGCTTACCGGCGGTCTGCAGCGCATCGCCCTGGCGGATCAGGGCGCCGTATTCCGCCGCCTTGCCAACGCCAACCATCACCGACATGGGCGTGGCCAGGCCCAGGGCGCAGGGGCAGGCGATGATCAGCACCGTGGTGGCGGCCACCATCATATGAACCACCGCCGGTTCCGGCCCGACGTTGTACCAGACCAGCGCCGCCACGACGGCAATCAGCATCACGGTGGGCACGAACACCGACGAAATCTTGTCCGCAAGCCGTCCAATGGCAGGCTTCGAGCCCTGGGCTTTTTTCACCAGCTTGATGATTTGAGCCAGCGCGGTGTCACTGCCAACCCGGGTGGCCTCGTAGACAATCGAACCATGGGTGTTGAGGGTGCCGGCAGACACCTCATCGCCTTCCGATTTGCTCACCGGCATGGGCTCACCGGTGAGCATGCTCTCATCAATGCGAGTAGAGCCTTCGGCAATCACGCCATCGACCGGCAGTTTCTCACCGGGTCTTACCCGGATGTGGTCGCCCTTGAGAACCTCCTCTACCGGAATGTCCTGCTCTTCACCATCCCGAATCACCCGCGCGGTTTTCGCCCGCAGGTCCAGCAACCGGCGCACCGCCTCCGATGTCTTGCCTTTGGCCCGAAGCTCCAGGGCCTGACCCAGGTTGATCAGGCCGATGATCATCGCCGAGGCCTCAAAGTAGACATGGCGAGCCATCTCCGGCAACGCGCCGGGAATACTGGTGACGACAATGGAATAAAGCCAGGCGGTGCCGGTACCCAGGGCAATCAGGGTGTCCATGTTGGCGTTATGGTGCCGGAATGCCTTCCAAGCACCAGTGTAGAAGTGTCGTCCGGTAGCGATCATTACCCCAAGAGTGAGAATGCCCAGGTTCAGCCAGGTGAGCTGATTGGCATCCGTCACCATCATGGTGTCGAAACCCATGCCGTAGACCATCAGCCCAAGACCCAGGCTCAGACTCACGGCCATCTTTATCAGCAGTGTCTTGTACTGCTTCCGGTCTTCCTCCTGCTTGCGTGCGTCCGCTTCGTCCTCGTCCTCGATCACGCTGGCGCCATAACCGGCATTTTCTATTGCCTTCACCAGCGCCTCGGGATCGGCATCACCCGTGGCCGTGGCGGTATTGTCCGCCAGGTTCATATGGGAATGGCTGATACCGGAGACCGACATCAGGGCCTTCTCAATGGTGTTTACACAGGAAGAACAGGTAGCACCGGTCACGGACAGATGAATCTGCCCGTCCGCACCGGCTGCTGCCCCAGAACCAGTCGGAGCAGAATCTGCCTCGGTTGCCTGATCTTCAGAGTCGTCGGCGGTATCGGCCTCATCCTCATTCCCTGAAGAACAGCAACTGGCCGGCTCGGCGTCTTCCTGGAAAGGCTCGGCCGGGTAGCCGGTCTCGGTGACAATCCGAGCCGCCTCATCAGCATCCACGCCCTCCGGCAGGTCCACGGTCTGTTTTTCCAGATCGACCTCAACCAGCTCAGCATCGCCTGTCAACGGCTCCAGGGCGCTGCGAATCTTCTTCACACAGCCCTGGCAGGAAGCCCCGGAAATGCTGAGAGTGGTTTGTAAAACAGGTGTGTCAGTCATCCAGAATCACTCCTCGTTCTGTTCAGTTGCCCCGCAACAGGGCGCCGGATCATCCCAGTGTTCGATCAACCGGCAAATGGTATGGCCATCGGGCGTACCATCCGGCATGTCCTGCCAGGCGGCCAGCGCAACGGTCATCCGCTTGCGCAATTGCTGCAGCTCCCGAATCTCCCGCTCAACCTCCGCCAACCGGTGCTGAAACACATCCCGAACCATCGGACACGGCGAATGATGATTGTCCGCCTGATCCAGGATCTGTCTTATCTCAGGCAACGAAAATCCCAGCTGCCGCGCCTTACGGGCAAACCGAAGCCGTCGAAGATCCTCGGCATCGAACTGCTGGTAGTTGTTGTCCGGGTTACGGGTCGGTTTGAGCAGGTTCTCGCGGGTGTAGAACCGGACCGTATCCGGGTTTACGTCAGCGGCTTCTGCAAGCTCTTTTACTTTCATCGCCTTGTTCTCAATGTGCCAAAGATAATGGCTTCAGGAACCAGAGACTGAAGTCAGCACGGCAAACTCCAAACCAATTAAAAATAGACTAAAACCTGTGAGCAACTCACAGGTCAAAGGTTTTCTTGAGGAGGGAAAATCGAAGGACGGCTATCAATCCCGCGAGCGAAGAAACGTACCGCAGGTCTTGCACTGATCCGGCGCCATCAGCTTCGCCTGCCAGCCAATCTTGTGGCCACAAGCCGGACACGCCAGCTTCAGCTGCAGAACAATAATAGGCGTGATCAGCGCAGCGATCAGAACACCCAGGGGGCCCCAGCTTTCACCGCTGGACAACCCAAGCTGACTGCTGAACACCAGAATGACGGTCAGCGCCACAAACGCGAAAATGAAATAGTTCCGGTTCCAGCGTTCCCACTGGCGAATTTTATCGTCCTGCTCCGGAGTCAGGTATTGCGCGGCCATAGAATCTCACCTGAAGGATTTACCCGTATCTTGGGGACGGGCCGCGGCAATTACAATCCGGAATCGGCCGTAATGCCCGCCACCAGAACACCGGAAGCCAAGGCCTTCTCAAGGTCGGAAACCGGAATCGGTCGGCTGATCAGATAACCCTGGGCAAAGTTACATCGATGATTCTTCAGGAAACTCAGCTGCTCCTCGGTTTCCACACCCTCGGCCACCACCTCAATACCCAGGTTGTGAGCCAGGTTGATCACCGCCCGGGTAATCACCGCGTCGTCATGGCGTTCCGTGACTTCCGTGATAAACGAGCGGTCGATTTTCAGCAGGTCAACGGGGAAATCCCGAAGGTAACCGAGCGACGAATAACCCACCCCGAAGTCATCAATGGCAAGGTGAACACCCAACTGGTGCAGACGCGAAAGCTGATTCAGGTTGTGCTCGATGTTCTGGATGAAGATTTCCTCGGTGAGCTCGACCTCCAGGCGATTCGCCGGCACATTCTCCGCCGCCAGGGCTTCCCGAATGTGGTCCACCAGATCCTCGTCGTCCAGCTCCCGGCCCGAGAGATTGACCGCAATGCGCAGGCCCTCATGGGGAGTGCCTTTCCATGCGGCCAACTGCCGACAGGCCGCCATGACCACCCAGCGCCCGATATCAGTGATCCGACCGCTCTCTTCCGCCAGCGGGATAAACTCCACCGGCGGCAGAAGACCGCGGCGGGGATGGCGCCAGCGGATCAGCGCCTCGACGCTCTGGATTTCACCGGTGTTCAGGTTCAGCTGGGGTTGATAGAAGAGCACGAATTCGTTGTTGGCCAGGGCCTGGCTCAGATCCTTGTCCAGTTCAAGACGCATGACTTCCCGTTGCTGCATGCCCTCGGTATAGAACTGATAGGTATTCCGGCCCTGTTCCTTGGCCCGGTAGAGGGCAATGTCGGCATTGCGCAACAGCGTATCCGCATCCAGACCGCTCTGCGGGTACACCGCTACACCCATTGTGGCGGTAATGCTGTGGGACTGTCCCTGAACATCGAAGGGCTGGTCGAAGCACTGTTTGATCTGGCCCAGCAGGTGAATGATGTCGTCAATGTCGTCCACCTGTTGCTGGCAGAACATGAACTCATCGCCCCCGGAGTAGGCCACCAGCAGGCGTTCATTGCTGAGGCGGTTCAGCCGCTCGGACACCTTGATCAGCAGTTCATCCCCGAACTGGTGGCCGAGGGAGTCGTTGAGGGTCTGGAAACGGTCCAGGTCCAGCATCACCAGGGCAACCTGGCGCATCTGGCGATCGGCAATGTTCAGGGTGTGGGACAGGTCTTCCATGAAGAACCGACGGTTCGCCAGGCCGGTGAGGGTGTCGGTGGATTCCAGTCGCGCCAGATCTTTCTGAATGGCGGTGCGCTGCGCGATTTCCTGATCCAGTTCCCGGCGGGTCTTCAGCAGCGCGCGGTTGCGCTTGAGAATGAGCTGTACCAGCAGCGTGGTCAGACTGGTCAGCAGACCCATCAGCAAAAGGGTTGCAAAGGTCATCCCCGGCCAATAGCTGTACTGGCTTTCCACCCATTCAGTGGAAGGGCGCAGGGTCAATGTCCAGTCCAGGGTCGGCAAATTAACGTCCTGGGTCTGGGCAAAGTCGCGACTAACCGGCTGGGACACGTTCAGTTCATAGCTCACCTCGCCGGCCTCGCGAATCTCGACCCGGAAGGATTCCAGAACCCGCTCGGTGAGAAGCTGGCGCGCCAGCACTTCCATTCTGAACACGCCCGCTATAAAGCCATTATTCTCGGGGCCGGCACCCACCGGTGCATAGATCACCATGCCCTTGCCGCCCTGGCGCAAATTAATGATACCGGAAAGATCCCAGCTGCCGGACTGTTTCGCCCGTTCCAGTGCCTGGCGCCGTTCCTCGTTGAAGGCGACGTTGTAGCCGATGACCTCTTCGTTGTCGGTAATCGGCTCCAGCCAGCGGATAATGAAATCGGAGTCAATCCACTCAATGGCCTGGTAAACGCCGAAGTCGTCGAGGTAGTTGCGGGCATCCCGCCGCCACTCCTGTTTGGTTTTGGCAGGGTCTGCCTCCAGGCGTTTGGCCATGCGCCGGATGGCTTCGGCGTGGATCAGAAATTCCCGCTCCAGGTGGTTGGCCATGGCCCGGGCTTCGTTGGTCAGGTTTGCTTCTATCTGACGTTTGTCCTGCTGTACCAGCCCGTAGCGCAGGCCGGCTGCCAGACCCAGGAAAACCAGAAAGATCACCACCGGAAACAGCGGGCTCAGCAGGCCCGAGACAACAGGTTTGGGAGGTGATACAGGTTGTTCCACAGGTTACTCCGTGACTTTAAACGGTGGTACCGGGCAGTCGGCAGCGCCAGCGCAATTATGAAGCATTTCTACCGGCCACCGCCATCAGTTGCTTGATTCGGTCCCGAAGCGAGACTCCAAAGGCGCCGTCGGACAGTGGCCGTGCAATTTCCGGAGAACCCTCGTCAGGTTCGGAACCCGTGCCTCCCAGGTCGATGATACGCGGGGTGACTGGCTGCTTGTCGCCATTGAGCAGCACCTCCACCTTTGGTTTCAGCTTGCGCCGGGGGTGGGTCGCCAGGACGATGGCCACTTCGCCCGTCGACAGCTCGACCAGGCTGCCGGGCGGATACACGCCAATCATCCGTATGAAGGCTTCCACCATGGAAGCGTCGAACTGTTGGCCGCGGTTACGGAACAGGATGCGAATGGCTTCGGAGGCCGGTAGCCCATCCCGGTAACACCGGTCGCTGGTAATGGCATCGAAGGCGTCGACGATGGAAACCAGACGGGCGAAACGGCTGATCTGCCACTCCGCCAGCTGTTCAGGATAGCCGCGACCATCCATGCGTTCATGGTGGTGACGGGAGACATCGCTGATAATCGGATCCAGATTGACATCAGCACAAAGCAATTCGTAACCCAGCGTTGTGTGCTGTCGCATGATGCTGTGCTCTTCTGGCGTCAACGGGCCGGGTTTATTGAGGATCTCGTCGGGAACCCTGAGTTTGCCAAGGTCGTGCAGCAGACCGCACATGCCCACGGTCTCCAGGTCTTCGTCCGGCATGCCCAGGAAGCGGGCAAAGGCGACACAGAATATAGCCACCCTGAGGCAATGCTCTGCGGTGTAGGCATCCCGGGACTTTATCCTGCTCATCCAGAACATGGCGCTTGCGTTGGCTTTCACGCTGTCGACGCACTCCCGGATGATGGGGCGGGCGCTCTGGAGGTTGAGGTCATTGCCGGCTTCAATCTGTCGGGTGACTTCTTCCACAAAGGCCTGGGTCCGGCTCCAGGTTGCGTGTGCCCTTGGGAGTTCCTGCTGGAGAGAGCAGGTTTCCGGCAGCGGTTCGCTGGTGCGACGCTTGAGTAGCGAGATCTGATCGAGCACCGGGTTCAGGCGTGATTCTTCATCCTCCACCAGAACCCACTCACAGTACTGCCGCAGAATCTGCGCCTGGTTGTCATCAGTCAGGGTGAAGCCCTGAAACAGAACCGGCACCTGGGTCCAGGGCCGGTCCAGGCTCACGACGCGCATGCCGGGCTGGAGAAGGTCCACCGGTAAGCGCACCCGCTGGAGAGTCGAAACAGGGGAGTCCGAATGAGTTGCGAGCGCCGACGGCGCCGAGACGGAATGTCGGTGCTGTTTGCTGGATTTACGTCGGAACCACATGGCTCTACCAGTCTTCTGTTTTATGTCCGGTGATTATGTCAGACCTGACAGACCGGTTACAGAAGAGTGCTGGAAGTGTGACGCAGTTCCTGATGCAGATCGGGTATCAGGCGTTTCCGGAAACTCTGGCAATCCCCAGCCGGGGAATTTCCTGCTTGGGGCAACGGTCCATCACCACGGTCAGCCCCGAGGCTTCCGCTCGCGCCGCCCCTTCATGGTTGATGACGCCAATCTGGAGCCAGACCACGGGGATTTTCAGATCGATGGCCTGGTCGATAATCGCATCGGTGCGCTCCGGCGCCAGGAACAGGTCAACCATGTCCACCGGTTCGGGAAGGCTTCGGAGGTCGGCGTATACCGTTTCACCGAGCACGGTCTGACCTGCCAGGCGGGGATTGACCGGTAGGATTCGGTAGCCCTGGGACTGCAGGTACTCCATGACCTCATGGGAAGGCCGGCTGGTCTTTTCACTCGCGCCGACAAGGGCGATGGTCCTGACAGTGGTCAGGATGTCACGCAACTGTTCCGGGCTGGTACTGGGCATGATGCTGGCGAAACCTCGCTGGATTAACGGTGTGCCTGCAGACAGACAGACACGGACTCCGCGTAGCGTAGCGCGTGGGGCTTGTCGATTTCCACCTCGGCCCACTGGACCGCCTCGTGTTCCATGACAATGGTCAGGACCTCGTGGGTCAGGCGTTCCAGCAGGGCGAAGCGATTGCCATCCACGTGGTGAATGATCTGCTTGGTGATGGTGCGATAGTTGAGGGCGGCAGAGATTTCATTCCGGTTTACCGCCTCAGAGGCATCGTAAGTCAGCGCGACGTTGATCAACACGTCCTGCTGATTATTGATTTCTTCTTCCTTGATGCCGATGTAGGCCCTGAGAAGAAGATCCTTGATGCGGACTTTTGCCAGGTGATTCCCGTTGACGTCTGTCATGCGCCCTCCCTCGGGTCAGATAGTTCAGCGATTGTTACTGATCAGCGTCAGAAACTCTGTGCGGGTCGCCTGGGATTTGCGGAACTGCCCCAGCATCATCGAGGTTTTCATGCGGGAATTCTGTTTCTCCACGCCCCGCATCATCATGCACATGTGCTGGGCTTCGATGACAACGGCCACGCCCTTGGCGCCCGTGACGCTCTCAACAGCTTCGGCAATCTGTCGGGTCAGGTTTTCCTGGATCTGCAGACGGCGGGCGTACATGTCGACGATGCGGGCAAACTTGGACAGGCCCAGTACCTTGCCAGCGGGCAGGTAGGCAATGTGGCACTTGCCGATGAACGGCAGCATATGGTGCTCACACATGCTGTAGAGTTCGATATCCTGAACCACGACCATTTCATCCATGGCCGATTCGAATACCGCATTGTTCACCAGGTCGCCAAGGTCCTGCTGGTACCCGCACGTGAGGAACTGCATGGCCTTGGCCGCACGCATTGGAGTGTCTTGCAGACCCTCGCGATCCGGGTCTTCGCCCAGGCCATCGATGATGGCACGGAAGTGCCCTGAGAGGTCGTCAAGGAGTTTACTCATAGTCTTTTCCGGTTAGCAGTGTCTTACGAGGGCCAAAGCTTAAGGCAATTTGCCCGCCATCTCTACGCTTTACGCAGGCATCGTCGGAAAAGACCACTTTGGCCGCCACGCCCAGTGGTATGGGCGGTGGGGCTATGGCAGTGGCGGCCGGTTTGTTCTACAGTTTCAGGCTATCAATGTTCGTCGGGGACAATGCATGGATGAGGTGATGCCGACCGTTGGTGGGGTTTCCGCCGCGGGGCGCGAGGAAGGCACCCTGGAAGGGTGGCAACATGGAGGTAAGTGGTTCAGTTTCGGGGGACATGCCATCTTCAGCCGGATGGCAGGCTCGGGAGAACCGCTGGTGCTGATCCATGGATTTCCCACTGCCAGCTGGGACTGGAATCGGCTCTGGCCGATGCTGGTTCAGCAGCACAACGTGCTGGCCCTGGACATGCTGGGCTTTGGCTTTTCCGATAAACCCGCCGATTACGATTACAGCATTGAAGACCAGGCGGATCTGTTTCAGGGCTGGATTGAGGGTCTGGGTCTGCCGTCCGTGCACCTTCTGGTTCATGACTACGGGTGCAGTGTTGCCCAGGAGCTTCTGGCGAGGGAGCAAGAGGACCTGCTGCCATTCCGGATTGCGAGTGTCTGTTTCCTCAACGGCGCCCTTTTCCCCGAGGTCCACAATCCCCTGCTTATTCAGAAGCTGCTGGGGAGCCCCTTTGGCGGGCTGATCAGCCGAGGCCTGACCCGACGCAGTTTCGAGCGAAACTTCCGCCGGTTATTCGGAAGCCAGAATCCGCCTGATCGACAGGATATGGAGGATTTCTGGCACCTGCTGACCTACAACAACGGCCGGGGCATCCTGCATCATCTGATCCAGTTCATGGAAGAACGACGCTGTCACCGCAACCGGTGGGTTGGCGCGCTGCAGAAGGCAACGCAGCCGATGCGATTGATTTCGGGTACCGCCGATCCGGTCTCGGGTGCCGGCATGGTCAGACGCTACAGGGAACTGATGCCCGATGGTGATGTGGTCACCCTCAGGAATATCGGGCACTACCCCCATCTGGAGTGCCCCTGGGAAGTTTTCAGTGCCTATCGGGAGTTTCGCAAGCGCTGCGAGGGATAACCCCCGGGGCGGGCTTTCCTTAGCCCGATGCGGAATCGGGCATATCCTCGGCACCCCGGCCTACAACCGGTAGCGGCCGGGCCGCGTTGACGACCTGGTTGCGACCCCGGGATTTTGCTTCGTAAAGCGCCTGGTCCGCCCGGTTCAGCCAGACTGACCAGGTCTCACCCTTGCTGACCTCGGCGACACTGGCACTGGCGGTTACCTTGATATCTTCCAGGAATGGCCGTGCGCTGATGCTGGTCAAAAGCTGATTCGCCAGCACATCGGCATCTTTCTGGCGGGTTTCCGGCAGAACGATCATGAACT
Source organism: Marinobacter sp. CP1 (assembly GCF_001266795.1). Taxonomy (NCBI): domain Bacteria; kingdom Pseudomonadati; phylum Pseudomonadota; class Gammaproteobacteria; order Pseudomonadales; family Marinobacteraceae; genus Marinobacter; species Marinobacter sp. CP1. The sequence goes on along the minus strand of NZ_CP011929.1, from coordinate 1,740,382 downwards.
CCTCACCACCAATCCGGAACAGCTGATCGCTCTCGCGCAGGCGGGATCTCAGGCGCAGTGCCATTTCCGTGAGCACCTTGTCGCCGGCCAGATGACCCCACTGATCGTTGATCGTCTTGAAGTAGTCAAGGTCCAGCAGAATCAGGCTGGAGACCCGCTCATACCGCTCCCGCATCTGAATCTGACCGTTGAGGATGTCAGCCAGTTGCGAACGGTTCAGACAGCCGGTCAGGGGATCGGTGGTTGCCAGTCGCGTGAGTTCCTGCTGAAGCTTGCCCACCAGCCAGGCGAAAATCATGGCAAACAGGCACGTGAGGCCCAGCGAAAAGGTTATCCGCCAGAAGTCGGCCTCGGGAAATCGTAAAAAGGACACGACGGCCATAACGACAACGAAAACAATGTTACTTCCAATCGCCTCCCTGAGCGGTAGTAAAAAGAACAGGGCCGTGGCCGCCGGGTAGGCCCAGTACAGGCCGGCATGGCCATTGATGTGTGTCGAGTAGGCGGCACTGACCACGGCGAGCAGTGGAAACAGACGGCCTTTGAGGAAGTAGGTGCCCCGGAACCTCAGGAATGCGATAACCAGAAGGGCGTTCGTGCAGAACAGGACCAGTACCGCGGAAAGCAGATAATGGGATTGCTGCCATTGCACCAGAACCAGGGGCGCTACGGCGATAAATGCCCAGAAATGCAGGTGATAAACCAACTGGCGCTTGAAACCCAGCACCGCGAGTGTCGGGTTGGTGGCAAGGGTGGAGGGTGGTACCGAAAAATTCACAGCATACTCCCGCTGTTTGAGTCGTATCCGCCCGCGTCCGGTGCCGGGACAGTCTTGAAGTCTAGCATGGCCGTTCATTTAATGAAGCAGACAGCGCCGTTTATGACCACCATTAGTTTTGTTCAGTTGGCCGCGCCTTGTCCACTTCGTTAAACTCCGCGGGACTGATTCAGGGACACGCCCAGGGACCATCCTATGACTGCTATTCACATCCGAGAACCGGCTCTGACGATCCGGGCAGGCCGGCGCGCGATGCAGCGCCTCAGGGAAACGCCGCTGTCGCCCGAGGATGTGCATGTCATTCCGGGTGCTGCCGGTGGCCCCAAGGCTCTGGGAATAAGTGGCCTGGATAAAGCCATTTTCGGTGACTGGTTGCCAAGGGTTCCGCAGGAGCGATCATTGATCGGCTCGTCGATCGGCAGCTGGCGTTTTGCCGCGGTGGCTTCCTCCGATGACCCGAAAGCCCAGCTTGCCCGGCTGGCAGAACTTTATACCGCACAACGCTTTGCCAAGGGTGTCAGCGCTGCGGAAGTGAGCCGCAAGAGCGTGCTGTTTCTGGAAGAGCTGCTCGGTGGGCGGGAAGACGCCATTCTGAACCACCCATGGTACCGACTGAACGTTGTGGTCGTTCGCAGCCTTGGCATGCTGGCGGAAGACGCCCGGGGCCGGCTGGGGCTCGGCCTTATGGGCGCGATCAGCGCCAACATGGTCAGTCGTCGTCATCTGGGCAGGTTCATGGAGCGGGGGATCATCCATGACGCCCGCCTGAAAGCGCCTGTGTCCAAACTGGTGGATTTTCCCAGCCACGAGGTTGCGTTTAACCGCGATAACCTGTTGCCTGCTCTCCTGGCCTCCGCATCTATCCCCCTGGTGATGTCCGGTGTCCGCAATATCCCCGGCGCGCCCGAGGGTGTCTATCGAGACGGTGGTTTGCTGGACTACCACCTGGATCTGCCTTACCAGCAGCCTGGCGTGGTGCTCTACCCGCATTTCACCGATAAGGTGGTTCCCGGCTGGTTCGACAAGTCCCTGCCCTGGCGGCGGGGCGACGCCTCCCGGTTGCAGGACGTGCTGCTGGTTGCGCCATCAAGAAGCTATCTGGAGTCCCTGCCTGACCGCAAGCTCCCGGACCGGAAGGATTTCGAGCGCTATGCCGGTGACGATGCCGGCCGGGAACGGGCCTGGCGTTCGGCGATTGCCGAGAGTGATCGCCTTGGCGATGAGTTTATGGAACTCACGGAAACCCGGCGCCTGCCCGATGTCATCAGGCCGCTCTGAACACAGGGCTTCCGAAAGAGTGACTATACTGGTGCAGTAAAGTCACGAATCGGGGAATACGTTATGTCGGATGAAAAACCGGTGGTCGCCAGCAAGACACCGTTCTCTGTGATGGTTGAGGCGGGCAAGAACTACTTCTGGTGTGCCTGTGGCCGCAGTGGTAGCCAGCCATTCTGTGACGGTTCCCACAAGGGGACCGGGATAACCCCGATCAAATACGAGGCGGAGAAGAAAGAGTGGGTGTGGTTCTGCGGGTGCAAGCAAACCGGTAACGCCCCTCTCTGCGATGGCAGTCACAAAGCGCTCGAGTAGAGCGCCATTCGCTGCAGGGTGCTCACCCTGAAGCCCGAGAGGCCGTGAACCGGGTCTTTCAGTGCCCGAACCCTGAGTACTACTGGAATCTCCGTCTCCTGGTCACGATGGACCAGGGAAAGGTCAACGCGTTCAATGGAACTGTCACTGCGGGCGGCCGCGAGAGCTCGCCGGAAATTGTCCCGGGACGCCGGTGCAACAAGTTCCTCCAGGGGCTGGTTGACCAGGTCAGCGGGTGCCTGGTCCAGAAGTTCGGCGATTTGCGGTGAAACAAAACCGATCCTGCCTCTTTCGTCCAGTTCCCATATGACCGCACCGGACAGGGCCACCAGATCCCGGCTCCGTTGCTCACTATCGTTCAGTGCCCGCCGAAGTATCGATTTTTCGACCTGAAAGTTGGCGATCTGATGGTCAGCACCAATTTCTCTCTGTTCCAGACCACGAATGTGAAGTGTTTGCCGGTGTAGCCGTCGGTTCAGCACCAGGGTGAGGGCGGCCGCGAACACCGACAGGGCTGCACCGGCGATCCAGACGGTTCGTCGGGAGGCTTGGGCGACCGCTTCAAGTCCCTCTGGCGACGGTACGGTCGTGAGTATCCAGTTCTGATCCATTGGCGAAACTTCGGTACGCAGCGCCCGTGTCGGGTCCACCGAACCGTTGGTGCCCAGTTCCAACAGCGGCATCTTGGTATGTCGTTCGAGGGTGTCGATGCGCAGTCCGAGAGAATCCGGCAGGGTGTCACTGAACAAGGCCTGGAGCCAGGCAGACACGGGTTGGTTGTGGTCGCCCACCATAGACTGGTCCGGAACGTTGGCCAGCAGATGATTCACCAGGGCCTGATGCTGGGCGTGATATCGCGCTTCGGCAAGCGCCATGGCCCGACGCGCTTCAATGTTTGCAGTAATTCCGGTTACCAGCAGGCCGGCGGCGACCAGAAGCAGGGGAATCCAGATTCCTGGCCATAAGACCGGTCTGCGGAAACGGGCTGGAGTCGAGCTTTCCATGCCGGGCGTCCTTTGCGGCTGGGTCTGTACCCTCAGAACAGACCGACGTTACTCCTATACTCTAGTCCAGCTCGTGAAGAGAGGGAAATGCTCAGGTCCGGACTTTGCCAGCTGCGCCGTAGACCAGCAGGAATACGGCAAAAGCCGTAACAACAACGGAAGGGCCGGCCGGTGTGTCCAGGTGCCAGGACAGACTCAGACCGCCGCTCACCGCGACAAACCCGAACCCGACGGCCATGGCCGCCATGATCTCCGGATTGTGGGCCAGGCGCCTGGCGGTTGCCGCAGGAATGATCAGCAGTGCGGTAATCAGCAGCACGCCGACGATTTTCATGGCTACCGCGATGACCAGTGAGAACATCAGCATCAGAACCAGGCGAAGCCGCTCTACGGCAACACCCTCCACCCGGGCGAGTTCTTCGTGAATCGTGCTCATCAGCAACCCCTGCCAGAGCACGGCAAGGAGGATAATGATCAGTGCCGCGCCGCCGTAGATCCACAGCAGGTCTTCACGGCTCATGGCCAGCAGATCCCCGAACAGAAGGCCAGTCAGATCGACGCGGACATCCGGCATGAAGCTCAGGGTTACCAGCCCTATGGCCAGGGCGCTGTGGGCCAGTATGCCCAGCAGGGTATCGGTTGCCAGAGTCCGGGTCCGTGACAGGAGTACCAGTGCCATGGCCAGCACCACACAGGTGATGATCACACCAAGGTTCAGCGGTACGCTGATCAGGAAGCTCAGGGCGATGCCGAGCAAGGCCGAGTGTGCCAGGGTATCGCCAAAATAGGCCATTCGTCGCCAGACCACGAAACAGCCCAATGGCCCGGCTACCAGGGCCACGCCGAGTCCGCCGATCAGGGCGCGCCAGAAGAAATCGTCCAGAATTGCGTCAATGATGGGCATGGTCACATTCCGTGTGTCTGCCCTCGACAACATCCCCGTGCAGATCGTGGCTGTGGTTGTGGTGATGATGATAGACCGCGAGGGACTCTGCCACGGGGCGACCGAATGTTTCGATGAAAGCCGGGTCGTGGGAGATGTCCTCGGGATAACCGCTGCAGCAGACATGCTGGTTCAGGCAGATAACCTTGTCGGTTGCTGCCATGACGAGGTGCAGGTCGTGGGAGATCATGATAACACCGCAGTTCAGGTCATCCCTTAGCTGGCGTATCAGATCATACAATGACGCCTGGCCATTGATGTCGACGCCCTGGGCGGGCTCATCAAGGACCAGAAGGTCCGGTTTGCGGGCCAGGGCCCGGGCCAGCAACAGCCTCTGCTTCTCTCCCCCGGAGAGGTGGTGCACGGAGGCATGCAGCAGGTGTCCGACGCCGGTGCGGGCAAGGGCAGACTCACATTCCGCGAGGGACTGGCCGCTGAGCAGCATGAACCGCTTGACGCTCAGAGGCAGTGTGGCCTCCAGCGTCAGATGCTGCGGGACGTACCCGATCACCAGGTTCTTTTTCAGGGACACCTGACCCTCAGACACTTTCTGGATGCCGAGTACGGCCTTGATCAGTGTCGTCTTGCCTGCCCCGTTTGGACCAATGATGGTGATGATATCGCCACGGTGAATCTTCAGGTTGACCTGATCAACCACGGGGCGTTCGTCAAACCGGACAGTGAGGTTCTCCAGGTTGACCAGAGGATCAGTCATGGCCGGGCTCCGACTGGCATCGGGGGCAAAGGCCGGCAATTTCAAGCGTCGTGGTCTCGGGCCGGAAGCCTTCGCCGGATGCGGCTTTACGAACCTCTGTTGACACCTCTGGAGCGGTCAGTTCGAGCACATTGCCGCAGGCGCGACAGATCAGAAACATACCGGTGTGGCTTTCACCCGCGTGGGTACAGCCGATAAAGGCGTTGAGCGACGCGATGCGGTGCACCAGCCCATGCTGCTGAAGGAAATCCAGTGCGCGGTAAACGGTGGGCGGCGCAGCGTTATGACCATCGGACGACAGCTCCGCCAGCACGTCGTAGGCGCCCAGCGGCTTGTGGGATTGCCAGATCAGCTCCAGAACCCGTTCCCGGATGGGCGTCAGTCGGGCATTCTGCCGCTGGCAAATGGTCCGGGCGTCAGTCAGGGCCTGACTGACACAGGCATCGTGGTTGTGAGGCCGGTAGGGAATAGCACGGGCAGACATGGTCGCAATCCTGCAAAATTTGAAACATTATAACATTTGCAGGGCTGTCTGCCATGTCCGGCAGTGGCACGGGTCAGTGTCGGGACTTTACAACCAGGGATTCCAGAAATTCCAGATTCGGGATCCAGGCATGCTCACCTTCAACCTCGACCTGCATCAGATCCGCCGGCCCCGGTTCACCCTCCAGCTTCCTGACCTGGTCTTCCGCCAAACGGGCCTGGCTGGGAATGCCCTGGGTAACCAGTGCCATAAACGGGACTTCCTTGTGGTGATCGCCGATGGTATTAAGGACCACGATGCGGCCCCGATTATCGCCCGGAACGGTGAGGGCTCCGCCGTTAGCCGCGTCGTATGAAATCACCGGAAGTTGCAGGCCCCGCCAGTCAAGGTAGCCAACCAGCCATTCCGGCGTGTTCGCGCCGGCATCAGCGCTGGCATAGTCGACCACTTCCGCAATCGAGACGTTGGGCAGCAACAGTTGCCGTCCGCTCATGGGAATCATGACGCAGGAGAGGGATTGGCTGTTGTCATTCATTGCGTGTTACCTCAGGCGGAGTCCCGTTTCTGCCGGCTCTTGAGCAGGCAGGATTCTTCGATGGTTTTTACCAGTTCCCGTGCCAGCTGCTCCGGGGTGCCACAGAAACCGCTGCAACCGGTGGCGGCGACGGATTCGGGCATAGAGCTATTGCCGCAGCTTGTGCTCTCCTGGACCCAGATCCGGCTACCGTAGGCTTTCAGTAAAGGCGCTGCAATAGCGCCATCATTACCCATGCCGGAAAAAAGAATAGCATGGCAGCGCTGGCCGTAATGATCCGCGACGTTAAGCAGGACCTGATCAATGGAAGGGCCATAGGGCCCTGGCCAGGCATTGCTGGTTTCCGTCAGGGCTCCCTGCTCGTTCAGCTTCCATTCGTGCTCTACCGGCATCAGCACCACATCACCATTCCTGACCCGATAGCCTTCCTCGGCTCGCTTGAGCTGGTAATGGGCATGGCGACCCAGTACCCGCGTAAGAACCTCTGTAAAGTTCCCATCTATGTGCTGGGCGTAGATGAAGCCCACGGGCAGATTCGGCGGCAGGTGGTCCAGAAACGTCTTAACCGCCGCCGGCCCTCCCAGTGAAGCGCCCAGAATCCAGACTTCCTCGGCGACCGAACCGGGTACGGCAGGCGTTATCCAGTGAGGCAGGTCCGGCGATGGTGCTGGTGCCGGCGTTTCCTGCTCCAGTTCTGCCAGAGTGGCTTCTGAGTCCAGCTCTTCCAGGTGCCCCAGTTGCTGCTCAAGTTTGCCCAGTAAACGTCGTTCCCAGCGAAAATACTCGGTACTTCCCGGCTTGGGTGCTTCATCCAATCCGAACAGTACCGGTGCGTCGGTATTTTCAAGCAGGTGATCGAACAGTAACGGATGATCGGCCTCGTCTTCGAGGGTGACCAGCCAGAGACTGGCATCCGGGAAATCCGGGTAGCCCAGCAAACGCTCTGGATCCCCGGAAAAACGCACCTCCAGACCGAACTTGGATGTTGCGGCCTGCAGTCGGTGTCGCTGCAGAACCACATCCGAGACGATCCCGACCCGCGGCCGGCCAGACTGGCCGGCCATCACTGACGTCCGGTCAGCCGCTCAATGGTCTCAAGCAACTCGGTTTCCTGGAACGGCTTTCCGAGGTACTCATTCACACCAATGGCCAGCGCACGTTCGCGGTGTTTCTCGCCGGTCCGTGAGGTGATCATGCAGATCGGAATTTCCCGCAGGCTGTCGTCGTGGCGCACGAAGCTGGCAACCTCGAAACCATCCATCCTCGGCATTTCGATATCCAGCAGGATGATGTCCGGTTTGTGATCCTGCAATTGTGCGACCGCGTCCAGGCCGTCTTTGGCAGTGATGACTTCCATGCCGTTGCGCTCCAGCAGTCGTGAGGTAACCTTCCGTACGGTAACCGAGTCGTCCACCACCATGACCACGGTAGCCTGCTCCTCGTACCGTGCAGACTCCCGGGCTTTCTCGAGATTGGCCAGGCGCTGGCGCTCGGACAGGATGTCGGAACGGATCATCGCAGGCAGGTCGAGAATCACCACCACGTTCCCGTCACCCAGGATGGTGGCACCGGACACACCGCGCACCGAACTGAACTGCGGGCCAAGGGATTTAACAACGATCTCCCGGCTGCCCATCAGGTTGTCCACCTGCAGGGCCATGGGCTGCTCAGCGCCGCGCACCAGAATCACCGGCAGCGGCAGGGCCTGCCCCTGCAGCTTCGGATGGTGATCGCTGTTCAGCAGGCTGCCCAAATATTGGAGCCGGTATTCCTGGCCGGCGTATTCGTACATCGGCGCGTCCGGCTTGTAGTATTCCTCAAGCTCGTAGGTGCTGACCCGGACAATACCCTCGATGGTGTTCAGCGGGATCGCGTAGAAATCCTCGCCGGTGGACACCATCAGCGCCCGGTTGACGGAAACCGTGAACGGCAGGCGAACCGTAAAGGTGGTTCCGCGGCCAACGGCGGAATCGATGTCGAGGCTGCCGCCAAGCTGTTTGATCTCGCTGGCAACGACGTCCATGCCCACGCCGCGGCCGGAAATCTGGGTCACTTGTTGGGCGGTGGAGAAGCCGGGTTGCAGGATAAACTGCAGGATTTCCCGCTCGGACAGATCCTCGTCTTCCCGCAGCATGCCCTGACGGATCGCCTTGTCGCGAATGACCGAAGAGGGAATGCCGGCGCCATCGTCGATCATCCTCAGGACAACGTCGCCACCTTCGCGGGTCAGTGACAGTGTGACTTCGCCGGTCTCCGGCTTTCCGGCTTGCTTACGGTCCGCCGGGCTTTCAATGCCATGGTCCAGGGCGTTCCGGAGCATGTGCTCCAGGGGCGCGATCATGCGCTCCAGGATGTTCCGGTCCATTTCGCCTTCGGCGTTGCGGACATCGAAGTCGACTTTCTTGCCAAGTTCGCCGCTGATCTGGCGAACGATGCGCCGTAGACGGGGCACCATGGAGGCGAACGGAATCATCCGGGTCTTCATCAGACCCTCCTGGAGTTCCGTGTTGATCCGGGACTGCTGCACCAGCAGGGTTTCAGTGTCCCGTACCCGGTCAGACAGGGTTTCCCGCAGGTCTGCAAGGTCCGAGGAGGACTCGGTCAGAGCCCGGGACAGCTGCTGGATGGAGGAGTAGCGGTCCATCTCCAGCGGGTCGAAGTCGTCGCCGTAATCCGGTCCGTGTTCTTTCTCGGCACTGAACAGGATCTGGGCTTCGGTCTCGATTTCCATCCGGCGTAGCTGCTCACGCAGACGCTCGATGGTTGCGGCCATTTCGTCCAGGGTATGGCCAAAATCGCTGGTCTGCTGCTCAAGCCGGCCACGGGTAATACTGGTTTCACCCGCCAGATTGACCAGCTCATCCAAAAGCGGCGCGGACACCCGAATGGTCTCCTGGGCCGCCCGCTGTGCCTCGGCCGCCTGTTTGCGAACCTTGGCCGGCGATTTCCCGGGCTTGGGTGCCGGTGCTACCGGTTTTTCTGTCTGGGCGGGAGGCGTCGGCTCTTCAGGCTTTTTCGGTTCCGGCGCGGCCGGGGCTGGCGCAGGCTGTTCGGCCTTTGCCGAGGGCACACCCATGCCGGACTCATAACCCTTACGGATGTCGGCAACCAGGGCGATGATGGCGTCGTGATCTTCGGTAATGGCCTGCCACTGGGACTCATCCGGGGCATTGCCGCCAAGGTCGATCAGACGGGTCTCAAAGGCGTGGGCCCTGTCGCCAAGCTGGGTCAGCTGGGAGAGGCGGGCGCCGCCTTTCAGCGTATGCAATGCACGCTGGGCTTCCTGGTTGAAGGTGTGGTTTGCCGGCTCCTTGCGCCAGTCATCGAGCAGCTGCTCCAGCTGGTCCATGATTTCACCGGCTTCCTCCAGGAAGATTTCCAGTACTTCCGGATCGATCGCTTCCTGTTGGGACTCTTCTCGGGGAGCAGCGGTCTTTTCGGCGGCCACTTCGTGGGCCACCCGGAAGTCCTCAATCAGGTCCGCATCGGGCTCGGGCTTGCTGCCCTGTTCCAGGCTGTTGAGCATGGTCTTCAGGCTGCCCAATGCCCGGTCGCTGAGCTTCAGCAACGTCTTCTGGTTATTGGACCCGGAGATGAGGGGATCCAGAGCGTCGGACCAGGCTTCTGCCAGGTTGGCAATCGGATCGACGTCAGAAAGCCGTGCGCCACCCTTGAGGGTATGCAGTTCCTGCTGCAGCTGGGTCAGTCCGGTCAGTTCCTCCGGCTCGTCGCGCCACTGGTCCAGACACTCGCTAATGGCGTCGTAGATTTCCAGGCCTTCGTCCAGGAAGATGCCGATCAGGTCATCATCGCTGGCCTGTGTCAGAGTCTCGCTGAGGTCGGGGGCATCTGCTGACTCCTCGGGGGGCGCCTCGGCAATTTCGGCCCCTGCCGGCTGTTCCGGCTCTTGTACACGATCATCGGACGGCGCCGACTCGCCCCGAAGGATGGACTGGACGCGAGCGACCAGCTCCTCCGCCGGTGGGCAAGGCTTCTGCGTCGCCACCTGCTCAACCATTTGCGCCAGCCGGTCATGGCAGGCGAACAAGAGGTCGTTCATGGCGTCGCTGGCTTCCAGCTGCCCCTCCGCAACCTTTTCAAACAGGTCTTCGAGCACGTGGGTCAGGTCGCCAATGGCCTCAACGCCAGCCATCCGGGCGCCACCCTTGAGCGTGTGAACATCCCGTTGCAGTTCCGCGGCAATGCTCCGGTCCGACGGGTCTTCGGTCCAGGTGTGCAGGGCGCTGCCGGTAGAGTTGATCAGGTCGTAGGCTTCTTCCAGGAAAATGCCGACCAGCTCCGGATCCAGGTGCGAGAGATCGGCAACACCGTCTTCCACCTCGCCGGTTTCCGCGGTTTCTGAATCGGAATCGACGGGTTCCTCGACTTCCGGGAGCGGGGCCTGCTCTTCGTCGTTGAAATCCGGTTCTGCTTCTTCAGGGCTCGCAACATTGGTGACCGGGCGTGTTCCGGTGGCGCTGTCGATGTACGCCTGGATTTCGCCAATCAGATCCGGCGCAGGGCGCGGTGGCTCCTTGGCTTCAAGGTTCTCGACCATGCCCGCAAGCCGATCGTGGCAGCGGAACAGCAGATCTGAGAGCTCATCATTGATCGATAGCCGCTGCTCGGTCAGTCCCTCAAACAGGTTTTCCAACTCGTGGGAAAGATCGCCTACGGCAGGAATGTCGGCCAGGCGTGCACCACCCTTAAGGGTATGCAGATCCCGCTGCAGCAACCGAAGGATATCCAGGTTTCCGGTATTTTCGCTCCAGCTCTGCAGCGCTTCGGCGGTGCTGTCGATGAGGTCGCGGGCCTCTTCCAGGAAGATCTCCGCAAGCTCTTCGTCCATGTCATCATCGGATTCGGACATTTCCGGCAGCGGCGGTTGTTCGGCCGCCGCTGGTTCTTCATTTGCCGGTACTTCGGTTTCATCCATCTCAAAGCTGAGATCGATTTCCTCGAGTTCACCGGTGAATTCCTGCTCGAAGGCGTCGGGCTCCTGGATTTCTGTGCTCGGAGCCCGTTTCAGGTTTTCGAGCGCGGTAACCATGTCGTCGCTGGATTCCGTGGCAAGCCCGGCAGCCACCTGATCCATCATGTTGATTAGCTGTTCGTGAGCTGCCCGAACGGTCTCGAAAAAGGTTTCGTCCGGCGCTTCATCGTGTCTGGCGGCTTCGTCGTAGGTGTCTTTCAACGCGCTTGAGAGCGCGGCAACGTCGCTGAGCCCGGCTTCTGAGGCGCCGGAGGTCAACTGCTCCAGCTCGGAACGCAACGGGTTCAACGACTCCATCTCGCCGGGATTGTCCGCCCAGTGGTCGAGAATCCGGTCAGCATCCAGAACGATGTCGAGGCCTTCGTTCAGGAACAACTGAACCAGCCGTGACGGTGCCTGCTGCGGATGCTGGCGCGGAGCTTCCTCGCTGTGGCCGCGGAGTGTCTCTTCCGTCAGTTGGTCCAGCTTCTCGAGGAAGGCTTCGGTGCCCGGCAGCGAGGCCTGTGGATTTTCACGGATCTGGGCCAGGCCCTGGGTCAGGAAATCGCAGGCGGATTCGATCAGCGAGAGCACGTCGCGGTTGGCCCGCTTGTTCTGTGCCCGGGATTCCTTGACGAAGCGTTCCAGTGGTGTGATTACAGCAGCAATGGGTGCGATGCCGGCGGTATGGGCGCTGCCTTTGAGTGTATGCAGGGCCCGGGAAAGATCATCGGTGTAGGTAACCGTGGTCTTGTCTCCGGCTGCTGACAGGAAATCCTTCAGCGTCTGCAGATGGGTCTCGGTTTCACTTTCAAAAATATCCAGCAATACCGGGTCGACCGCATCCTCTTCAGTCGTCTCGATCTCTGCGTCTGCAGCGGTGATCTCATCTTCCGCTACGGTTTCGGAGCCGTCCGATTCGGCCGCCGGCATCATGCTGGCATCGGGAATCTCACCGCTGGCCAGGGCGTTGGCGCGGGCTTCGAGGTTGGCGGTATCGAAGGAAGCCGCACGGCGCTTCTCGAAATCGTCGACCAGGGCCGGCAGGCTGGCAGTGACATCCTCCAGAAGACTGGCGATGTCATCGTTCATGAAGATGCTGCCGTCGATAACGCGGTTCAGCATGTTTTCCACGGACCAGGCCAATTCGCCAACAACCAGCGCGCCGACCATACGGCCACTGCCTTTCAGCGTGTGGAAGGCACGTCGAACTTCTGACAAAGCGCTGCGGTCATCGTGCTGGCGCAAAAGCATTGGCAGGTATTCGCGAATGGTGTCCAGCACCTCACCGGCTTCTTCGACGAATATTTCAAGTATTTCATCGTCAATCAGGTCATCGTCATCGGCGGACTCATCCGACACGGCCTCAACGGTGGCTTCTTCAACGATGGATTCCGGGGTTTCCTGCTCTTCTTCTCCCGAGTCGGCGACGGTGTCTTCGACCTCGGGAGTGTCCGGAGTCGTCAAGGCATCGTCGTCGGTGCGACGGGTGGTTGCCATGGCCTCGGCCCGGTTGATGAGCTCCTCCACGTCGCCTGCGGTCTGGCCGTCCTTGAATTCACGGATCAGTGACGGAATGCGGGCATTGACCTCGTCCACCAGGGCAAACATGTCTTCGGTGGGGCGAATGGTCTGATCGATCACCCGGTTCAGCAGGTTTTCCACAGACCATGCCAATTCGCCGATACTGGTCGCGCCCACAAGTCGTCCGCTGCCCTTGAGCGTATGGAAAGCACGACGAACTTCGGTCAGAGCCTCACGGTCGTCGTGATTCTGGCGCAGACGGGGATAGAATTCATGAATGGTCTCGAGTACCTCTTCGGCTTCCTCAACGAAAATGCCGAGAATCTCGTCGTCCAGGAGCTCCGAATCCGAGCTTTTGGCTTCTTCCGGGGCGGTCGAAACGCTGGCTTCATCCTGCCCATCAGACGGTTCAACGACGGGCTCTTCCTGGGCCGTGGTTTCAGTCCAGGTGGGCTCAGCCCCGATCGGAAAGCCGAGGGAAGCGAGACTGTCTTCGGCAACCCGCAGAATCGAATCGTTTTCGCCAATCCCTTCAGCGAGGCGCTCCAGGTAATACTCAATGCTGGTAACCGCATCGGCCAGGATGTCGAGCTGCTTCCAGTCAGGAACCTGCTTGCCGTCCAGCAGCACATCGCTGATGTAGCGCTCTGCCGAGGCCAGCATGCTTGCAACCCGGTCCAGCGGGATCAGGCTTAGGCCGCCGCGAATGCTGTGCAGCAGGCCGGGGACATGCTCAATTTCCCGGGTATCCCATTGCGAGGCAATGAAATTGACGATGGCGGATTTCACCTGCTCCAGGGTGTTCCGCGATTCCCGCAGCAACGCGCCGCTGGCCTCACCCAGTTCACGGGAGCCAAGGTTAATTGGTGTATCAGAGGTTTCGTCAGCGGACGACTCCTGCTGACCTTCGCTGTCCAGACCGGCGAGACTGGCTTCGACGTAAAGCAGTGCGCCGGCGATATCCATCAGCGTGCCATCGTCAACCAGCTCGGCCTGGGCGCTGAGTTTCTCAACCAGTTCGACCTGCTCGGTGATCACTTTCCGCGGTATGCCCAGACCCAGTACAGCCAGGGTATTGGCCACCTGGCGCAGACCCGGCAACAGGTCGTCAAGCTCACTGTTCTGGCGGAGCTCTGAGCGGACAAACAGATCCAGCTGATCCTTCAGTTTCGCCAGTTCTTCATTGAGCGCGCCGACAACGGAATGGATGGCGTCCCGGCCGGGGCCGGAGACACGGGTTCGGGCGGCATCAACATCGTCTTCTGACGGCAGTGCCTGGTTCAACTGGTAGGCATCCCGCAGGGCACTGACCTGGGGTGAATCCAGATCCCGCGCACGGGCAACGTAGTAGAGCAGGTGTTTGAGCAGCGCTTCCGGTGCCGGTTGCTGAAGGATATCGGCGTGCTCGTCGGTCAGTCGGCGTATTTCACTGTCCAGCTCCCTGAGCAGGGATTTCACCGCCGCATTCACCGGGTTTACGTGTGCCTGAAGTGTTTCCACGAACGCACTGGCCGCTTTCCAGAGCTCGCCCCGGGGCGTTTTCTGGCATAAACGGACCAACCGTTGAATAACCTTCTGCATGTACTCGAAATGAGCATCGAGATCCGCTTCCCGGATAACACCGGCCAGCGCGAACTGGTACATCTGGCGCAGTTTGCGGATGTGGCCCAGGACTGTGGGGTCCTGCAGGCGCTGGGAGACCTTCCCGGACACAGTCATTCGCGAGGGGGCCAGGTCTGGTTTGAACAAAGAGGTATCAGACAGCAGGGATTCGCCACGGGCGGCCCGGAGGTCGTTAAGCAGTGGCAGCAGCACCATCGGAAAATCGTCCTGGCTGCTGGCCAGATGCTCGAGGTACTGGGGCAACTGCAGGATGGCCTGCATCAGGACTTCAACGGCTTCGTCGGTATTGGCAACGGTTTCGTTGAGTACGGCCTGGGTGAGCTTTTCCATCTCCTCGGTGAGCAGGGCTGCACCATAGAGCTCGACCATTTGCAGGGTGCCATGTACCTGATGGAGATAATTCAGGCAGAAGCGCAGGCGCGCGGTGTCGTCACGATTCTCGACATACGCTTCCAGTGCATGCTGACCCTGGGTCAGCGTGTCCTGTATCTCTCCCCGAACCCAGTCGAGGGCGATGCTGTCATGGTGATTGCCCATAACCACTCCGGTTATTCTTCGTCAGTCTGGCGTTTAATCCACGCCAGCACATGTTCCGAGGGGACTCTCTGTAACCCTGGAGGCTGCCAGTCGGTCAGCTCTCCCTGGCCCAGTACCAGCAACCCCCCGGGCGCCAGCCGCTCTGCAAGTCGCTTGACAATTTCCCGCCGGCGCCAGCGGCGGAAATAAATCAGCAGATTCTGGCAGAAGATAATGTTCATCCCGTGCATGGGTGCTTTATCCAGGTCCAGAACATTCAGTCTGGTAAAGCACACCCTGTCGCGGATGCTGTTCACGATTTCTACGGTGTTCCGCTCGGCCGGGCGGAAATACCGTGCTTTCATTTCCTCGTCCATTCCCAGCAGTTTGCGGGGATTGAACTGACCGTTCCGGGCCTTCTCGATCACCGGCTTGCTGATATCAGAGCCGGTGACACCGAACAGAGTCTGCAATGCCAGCTGCTCCATGCATTCATTCAGCACCATGGCCAGGGTGTAGGGCTCTTCCCCGGTGGAACATCCGACACTCCAGGCCTCCAGGGGGCGCTTTTTCAGCTGTTCCCGCGGCCGTGTCAGGACATAGTCGGATACCAACCGGAAGGCGTCGGGATCCCGGAAGAACCGGGTTTCCTGGACAGTGAGCCGGTCCACCAGCGTTGACCATTCCCTGATTGCATCCGGCCCGGATACGATCTTTTCGTAATAGGCCTGATAGCTGCTGCAGCCGATTTCCCGCATCCGGATGCCAAGGTTCGTTTCCAGAAACGAACGGCGCTCGGACGACAGGGTGATCCCGGTTCGGTGTTCCAGCAGGGTTTGCCACTGGCTGAACTGCGCCTCGTCCATATCCGGAAGTCGACGCAGTGACCAGATGCCCTCGGCAGGTGACAGGTTGTTATGCATTTGCGCCATAAACCGTCAACAGCCCTGGAACGGAAATCAGCCCACCACCGGAACGTCGCTGTCTTCCTCTTCCTCGTAATCCGCCGCTTCTTCTTCCGGCAGAGTAAAGCCGGCAACGGAGGAGCGAAGCTCGGACGCCATTTCTGCCAGGTTACCGATAGACTTCGCAGTCGCGTTGGTACCGGAAGACGTCTGGGACGTGATTTCCTGGATAACGTTCATGGTGTTGGAAATGTGCGCCGCCGACGAAGACTGCTGACGTGCAGCGTTGGAGATGTTCTGGATCAATTCCGCCAGAGACATGGATACGTTCTCGATTTCCTCGAGGGCGATACCCGCGTCCTGGGCCAGACGGGCACCACGGACCACCTCGGCGGTGGTGTGTTCCATGGAGATAACGGCTTCGTTGGTGTCCGACTGGATCGTCTTAACCAGCGCTTCAATCTGCTTGGTCGCTGCAGAGGAGCGTTCCGCCAGTCGCTGTACTTCGTCGGCAACAACCGCGAAGCCCCGGCCAGCGTCACCGGCCATGGAGGCCTGGATCGCCGCGTTCAGGGACAGGATGTTGGTCTGGTCGGCGATGTCGTTGATCAGGGATACGATGTCACCGATTTCCTGGGAAGATTCACCCAGACGCTTGATCCGTTTGGAAGTTTCCTGGATCTGCTCACGGATGTTGTCCATGCCACGGATGGTGTTCTGTACCACTTCCGCGCCTTTCTTCGCGATCGCAACCGACCGCTCTGCAACCGCGGAGGACTCGGCAGCGTTCGACGATACCTGGTCGATGGACACGGCCATCTCGTTCACCGCGGCGGAGGCGCCGGCGATTTCCTGGGCCTGGTGCTCGGAAGCATCGGCAAGATGCATCGCAGTGGCCTGGGTTTCCTGAGCCGCTGACGCTACTCGTACGGCAGTACCACGAATCGCCTGTACCAGTCCGCGCATCTGGTCGATCGCGTAGTTGATGGAGTCGGCGATGGCACCGGTGAAGTCCTCGGTTACCGTGGCCTCGGTGGTCAAGTCACCATCAGCCAGGTCGGCCAGTTCGTCCAGCAGTCGCAGGATCGCGTTCTGGTTCTGCTCGTTCTGCTCTTGCGTAGTAGCCAGTCGGGCCTGGGCTTCGCGGTACAGGGCCAGACCGATAAACACAACAATGGCAACCATGGCGGCCAGGATCGCGAAGGCCAGGGTCGGGCTGACCAGACGTGAGCCGGACTGGGTCCGGAAGTTCTCGGCCAGTACAGACAGTTCGGAAAGCAGGATCTCGGAATTCTGGAAGATGTCGCTGGCAGCAGTACGAACCTTGAAGAGGTCGGGAGAGGCTTCAAGGATTGCGTCTACGTTCTGGGAAACGAACTGGAACAGTTCATCGACAGCTTCAAGGCCGTAGATGGCGTCTTCGTCATTTACCTGGGAGATCCCCATGGCCGGGTTGCCGTTCAGCTGGCCTTCAAGCACTCGGCCGAACAGGCTTGCGTCACGACCGAAACGGTCCGCGGCAATAACCGCGTCTTCGTCACCGGAGAGTACGTTGTTAACCGAGCGAACAATCCGCTCCGCCAGGAGTGACTGACGCTGCGCCAGTGCGATCTGTTCGGCGGGTGCGTCGTTGTCGAGCAGGATTTGTACGATATCGTCGTACTCAACCTGCAGCTGCGGAATGGTTTCGTTCAGAGTCCGGGCAACCTCGTGGAGACCGAGCACCGCATCCTGGGTGGAGAGGATGCTGTCGGCGTTTTCCCGCACGGTGTTCCAGTTTTCCTGAACGCCACTCTGCTGGGCCAGTTCACTCGGCGGCAGACCGGTTTCCGGATTACCCTCGGTTACGTTGGTCCAGAGCTGCTGGAATTCGTCACGGGAGCGGCGCAGCTGGTTGAAGGCCTCGGCTGTACCGCCGGCAGCCTCGGTCGCGTTCTTCGCAATCTCCTGAGAGAGCACCCTCAGTTCGGCGGTGTTGGCGATGTATTCCTGATCGTTCTGGCTGTCTGTATTGATAATGAACAGCACCACAACGAGCAGGATAGTGAGTGCGATCAGCGCGGCGATCAGGCCGGCAACCAGCTTGTTGCCTCCCTGTCCCATACTGAGTCTTCCGGCTCTGTTCTTCATTTTCTGGCTCCCGGCCTCTTCAAGAAATTGGCAAGTTTGTTTTTTCGGGTTTCAGGCGGTCAGGGTGATGTTCCTGCCATTGTCACCACCCTTACCACTGTGCGACGTCAAGAAATCGTTCGTCCTCGAGCAGGTCGACGGCTGAAAACACTTTCCAGACTTCCTCGTTGCGTTCATAACCGCCTGAGACAAACGGTCGAACGTTTTCAGGCACGCCCTCGGGCGAATCCTTGAAACTGTCAGTTGCGAAATACTGCATGCCCAGCACACTATCGACTACCAGCCCGCTGAAAATGTCACCCTGCTCTACCACCAGCACGCGCCGTTCCCGCTGGCTACGGGAAGAGCGGGGAATATCGAAAAAGCCGGCAAGATCAACCAGGGGCAGGAGGCGGCCGCGAACATTGGCCGCGCCAAGCAAAAACGGGCGAACCCCCGGTATATGGGTAAACCGGGGGACGTGGAGGATTTCAGTGACTTCGCCCATGGGGGCAACATACCGTTCGCCTGCGAGAACGAAGCCGATGCCGTTCCACAGTTCAACGGCTTGCTGTTGTTCCGGCAGGCCGGCAGCCAGCGACCGGCTGCGCGCGGCGATATCCGTCAGAACGGCAAAAGGGGCGGCCTGGGCGGACATGCTTACTCCACGGTTGGGGATCAGGCAATCAGACTGTTGATTGTTTTGATCAGGTCGTCTTCGTTAACCGGCTTGACCAGGTAACCCTTGGCGCCCTGTCGGGTGCCCCAAACGCGGTCAGTTTCCTGATCCTTGGTGGTTACGATGACGACCGGGATGGACGCGGTTTCCGGGGCGCGGGTCAGTTGGCGGGTTGCCTGAAAGCCGTTCAGGCCGGGCATAACCACATCCATCAGAACCAGGTCCGGGGTCTCTGCACGAGCCTTGGCAACGCCGTCTGCGCCGTTGTCAGCTGTAAGCACCTCGTGCTTATGCTTTTCCAGGATCGTGGAGATTTTCTTAACCTCGGTAGGGGAATCGTCAACAATAAGAATGCGGGCCATGGTTTCCTCGATAGTTCTTGGGGTCAGCAGGTTTACTGTTCCGCCTGTGGAACATACTGGCGGATGGTATTAAGCAGCTCATCCTTACTGAACGGTTTGGTCAGATACTGGTCCGAGCCGACGATACGGCCCTTGGCCTTGTCGAACAGACCGTCCTTGCTGGAGAGCATGATAACCGGCGTCTTTTTGAAGGAGGAATTGTTCTTGATAAGTGCGCAGGTCTGGTAGCCGTCCAGGCGGGGCATCATGATATCGACAAAAATGATGTCCGGCTGTGAATCGGCAATCTTGGCAAGAGCGTCAAAGCCGTCAGTCGCGGTGATGACCTCACAGCCGACCTTTTTCAGAAGGGTTTCTGCGGTGCGACGTATGGTTTTACTGTCGTCGATCACCATGATCTTCAAGTTCTCGAAGTTGTCATCCATTGTCCAACTGCCTTGCGCTCAGCGACTGTCGTTATTTTAAAACGGGGGTTTTAACACAAACCTTAAGGTTCTTCTATAAACCCCGCTCATTTATAGATTATCAATGGCCGGATAAAAAGTATTAGTTTGTGACCAAATGTACTACTGCCCGCAACGTCACGTAACTGACTGAGGATTTCTCCGGATGCATTTGCAGTTCGGGTACAATACCATCTGATTTCAAAGCATAGCACTTAATGTCTGGTCCGCTCTGCAGACCGGTTCGTGTTTTTAACCCTCAGGAGTGCAGGAACGCCCATGACCGTCAGACTCGGGATCGTGATGGATCCGATTGAAGATATCCACTTCAAGAAAGACAGCTCACTGGCCATGTTGCTGGCTGCCCAGAAACGCGGTTGGGAAATCGAGTACATGGAGCTCCCCGACCTGTACCTGGACGGTGGCCGTGCCATGGCGCACACCCGTGACCTGACTGTGCACATGGATCCGGAAAACTGGTACGGCTTCGGGCCGTCCCAGGACCGGGCGCTGGGAGATCTGGATGTCATCCTCATGCGCAAGGACCCGCCGGTAGACCGGGAGTTCCTGATGGCCACCTATATACTGGAGGCGGCCGAGCAGCAGGGCGCTCTGGTGGTCAATCCGGCGTCCACGCTGCGTGACTGCAATGAGAAGCTGTTCGCCACGCAGTTTACTGACCTGACACCGCCACTACTTGTCAGCCGTTCGGCTAGTCGCTTCCGTGAGTTCTACGCCGAACACGGCGATGTCATCATGAAGCCGGTGGACGGCATGGGCGGTCATTCGATCTTCCGTATCCGGGAAAACGATTTCAATCTCGGTGTCATCATCGAAACCCTCACCAACTATGGCACGCACCAGGCCATGGCCCAGAAATACATCCCCGAAATCAGCGATGGCGACAAGCGCATCCTGCTGATCGACGGTGAACCGGTACCCTATTCACTTGCGAGAATACCCTCCCATGGCGAGAATCGGGGCAATCTGGCCGCCGGCGGCCGGGGTGAAGGTCGTGAACTGACCGCGCGGGATCGTGAGATCTGCGAACGCGTTGCCCCGGTGATCAAAGAGAAGGGCCTCATTTTTGTGGGCCTGGATGTCATCGGTGACTACCTTACCGAAATCAATGTCACCAGCCCGACCTGTATCCGGGAACTCGATGCGGCCTTCGGGATCGATATTGGTGGCTTATTGATGGACGCGATTGCGAAGCGTCTGGGCCAGGCATAATCCGGTGATGGCGGCCGGGCAGGTATAACGACAGGATCCATATCAGGAATGGCAGTTCAGGTAAGCGACTTCGACCGGTTTTCCTTCACCCTGTTTATGGCGCTGGCGGTGCACGCCATCGTGGTGCTGGGAATCACCTTTGCGCCTGAACCGCCCCGTTCCTCTGCCCAGACCATGGAAATCACCCTGTCCCAGTTTGACGATGAGGAAGCTCCGGAGAAGGCGGATTTCCTGGCCCAGACCAGTCAGAAGGGCAGTGGTACCGAGGAAGAGGTTCGGGAAATGACCACCCCGCAGCCGGCGGAGGTGAGCCAGCCGCAGGTGGCACAGGTTCAACCCGAGCCTCCTGCGCAAACCGAGCCGCAGCCGCGTCAGGAAAAGCAGGTCGTTCAGACCGAAAGTTCTTCCAGTCAGAAGGTTCGCCAGCCTGAAGAGCGCACCAGGCCGGAAGAGGAGCCTCTGCCGGTTCGCGAGAAAAAGAGCCTGATGGAGCGCAGCCTGGAAATTGCCAGCCTTGAGGCCCGATTCGATGCCCAGCAGCAGGCCTATGCCCGCAAACCCAGGGTGATGCGGGTAACCGCCGCCTCTACGCTCAAGTCCACCAACGCCTGGTACGTTCAGAACTGGGTGAGCAAGGTAACGCGGGTGGGGAATATCAACTACCCGACCGAGGCGCGCAATGCCGGAATCTATGGCACACTGAGAATGCTGGTGTCGCTGAAGAAAGACGGCACCATTAAAGAGGTGGCTATCCTGCAGTCTTCCGGCAGTACCGTGCTGGACGATGCGGCAATACGCATTGTCAGGATGGCCGCACCTTTTGCACCGTTTCCGGACGAAATGCGGCAAGAGGTGGATGAACTCGAAATCATACGTACCTGGTCCTTCCAGCGTCGGGGGCTGACATCCGGATGACAGCATCGAAACACTCTCCCCATAGCTTGCGGCACCATTTCCTGGTGGCATCACCCTATCTTGCTGATCCGCGTTTCCACGGCGGCGTCATCTATATCTGTGAGCATTCCGACGACGGTGCCCTGGGGCTCATGATCAATCAGCCGCTGGACATCCATCTGGGCGAGATTCTGGAACAACTGGATCTGCCAGGCGGCGAGCTGGATCTGCCGGTATTCAGCGGTGGTCCGGTGCAGCCGGAACGCGGCTTTGTGCTGCATCCCCCAGGCACCAGCTGGCAGAACACGGCGAAGGTCACCGACGATGTTCTACTGACCACATCCCGCGATGTATTGGCAGGCATTGGTCGTGGCGAAGGTCCCGACGAGTACCTGGTGGCATTGGGCTATTCCGGCTGGAGCGAAGGGCAACTGGAAGAGGAACTGGGCAGCAACGCCTGGCTCACCTGTCCGGCCAACACCGACATCCTGTTCCGTACTCCCTGGGAAGAGCGCTACAAGGCGGTGCTGCAGCTGATCGGCATTGATCTCAATCAGCTCAGCGAGTCGGTCGGTCATGCCTGAACCGGCCAGCCGTCGCGTCATGGCGTTCGATTTTGGCACCCGCCGTATTGGCGTAGCGGTTGGTCAGGAGTTGCTTGGATCCGGCCAACCGGTGGCTCTGATTCCTGCCCGAGACGGTATCCCCGATTGGCAACAGATTGAGTCCCTGCTCGAGGAGTGGCGTCCGGACCTGGTCGTGGTCGGTTTGCCCCTCAACATGGACGACACCGAAAACGAGATGTGTGCCCGGGCGCGCAAATTCGGCAAGCGCCTGCATGGGCGCTACCACATGCCGGTCGAGATGGTGGACGAGCGGCTCACCAGCTTCGAGGTCAAGGGTGAAGTGATGGCCGCCGGAGGCAGTCGTGATTTTGGTCGCCACGGAGTGGATGACCGGGCCGCGGTGCTGATCCTGGAAACCTTTTTTCAACAGTGAGGACCGAATGACGGCATTGCTTGATATTGATCAGTTGCTTGACCAGATGGAAACCGGGCTACGTCAGGCGCTCGAGCAACGGGGCGTGCAATCCCCGGTCCTGATCGGTATACGGACCGGAGGCGTCTGGCTGGCCGACGTGCTGAGCAAACGCCTTGGCATCGAAGAGCCGTTCGGCGAACTGGACATCTCCTTCTACCGCGATGATTTCAGCCGCATCGGCCTGAATCCCCGGGTGAAACCCTCGAGTCTGCCCTTCGATACCGAAGGCCGTGACATCATCCTGATTGACGATGTCATCATGAGCGGCCGGACGATCCGCGCCGCCATGAATGAGATCTTCGATTATGGCCGTCCAGCCAGTATCATACTGGCCACCCTGATTGACCTCGGTGCCCGGGAACTGCCCATCCAGCCGGATGTGGCTGGCAAGACAATGGCGTTGGAATCCCATCAACGCGTCAAACTGCGTGGCCCCGACCCGCTCCGTATCGAGCTTCAGGAAGCCGGACAATAAACCTCCGAATCGGATAACAGGCGACCCATGACCGCGAACGACTCTTCCCCGCACCACTTGCAGCTGACCCGGGATGGTCAGTTGCGGCATTTCCTCACTCTCGACGGTCTGGATCGGGCGCTGCTGACCGACATCCTGGACACGGCGGACTCCTTTATCGAGGTCGGTGAGCGAACCATCAAGAAAGTGCCACTGCTTCGCGGGCGAACCGTGGTAAACCTGTTTTTCGAGTCCAGCACCCGAACCCGCAGTACCTTTGAGCTGGCGGCCAAGCGCCTCTCTGCGGATGTGCTCAACCTGGATATCAGCACCTCGGCCACCTCCAAAGGCGAATCCCTGTCTGACACGCTGCTCAACCTGGAAGCCATGGCCAGCGACATGTTCGTGGTCCGGCACTCCCAGAGTGGTGCGCCGCATTTTATTGCCGAGAGCGTGACGCCCGGCGTCGCCATCATCAACGCTGGTGATGGTCGCCACGCTCACCCGACGCAGGCCATGCTGGATATGCTGACGATTCGCCAGCACAAGGGGCGTTTCGAGGGCCTCAAAGTCGCTATCGTTGGCGACGTGCTGCACTCCCGAGTGGCCCGCTCCCAGATCCGGGCTCTCAACGAGCTGGGTGCGGAGGAAGTTCGCGTCATTGCCCCGGGAACCCTGCTTCCCAAAGACGTGGAAAGCCTCGGCTGCACGGTGGAATACGACATGACCCGCGGGATGAAGGATCTGGATGTGGTCATCATGCTGCGACTGCAGAAAGAGCGGATGGAAGGCGCATTGCTGCCCAGCGAGCGCGAGTTCTACCGGCTCTACGGCCTGAACCAGCAAAAACTGGCGTTGGCCCATCCGGAATGCATCGTTATGCACCCGGGGCCGATCAATCGGGGCGTTGAAATCGAATCGGCGGTTGCCGACGGACCACAGTCGGTCATTCTGAACCAGGTGACCAACGGCATCGCCATCCGGATGGCGGTCATGTCCATGGCCATGGGTGGCCAGGTTTCAGAACGGCAGCAGAAATTGAGTGAGAGGGGCCAGGCATGAGCAGTGTCAACACATCCGGAACCAGCCTGAAGATTACCGGAGGCCGACTGTTCGATGGTCAGGGCCCGGAGCAGCAGAATACCGCGCTGCTGATCCGGGATGGCCGTATTGCCGCGATGGGCGAAGCTGCCGCCCGGGCACAGGCCGACGAGACAATCAGTGCAGAGAACGCTGTCATAACGCCGGGGTTTGTCGATCTTTGCTGTAACCTCCGTGAGCCGGGCAATGGCCAGAAAGGCAATATTGCCTCGGAAACTCTCGCAGCGGCTCATGGCGGTTTCACGACGGTCTGCGCTTCGCCGGAAACTTCGCCGGTGAACGATTCCAGTGCCGTCACCCACCTGATCCGGGACGGCGCCGCCAGCCGGTCGCCGATCCGGGTGTTGCCCATTGGTGCCATCACCCGGGGTCTGGAGGGTGATTTGCTCAGCGACATGGCGGGCCTGGCCTCGGCGGGTTGTGTCGCTGTGGGTAATGGCTCCCGGGGCGTGCGCAACGCCCGCATCTTGCGCCGCTGCATGGCCTACGCCCAGACCTTTGGTTTGACGGTGATGTTCAGTCCCGAGAACCAGGCCCTGGCCGCCGACGGCTACGCCCACGATGGCCTGGTAACATCTCGCCTGGGCCTGCTCGGTATTCCGGAAGTGGCGGAAACCGCCGCGGTGATGGAAATGCTGTTGCTGGCGGAGGAGACCGGGGTACGGTTGCATCTGAGCCAGCTCTCCTGTGGTCGCAGTGTTGAAATGCTGGCTGAAGCCCGCCGCCGCGGCATTGCGGTAACCGCCGATGTGGCCATGCACCAGCTTGTGTTCACCGAGGAGGCCCTGGCCGGTTTCGACAGCCGCTTCCATGTTCGGCCTCCTCTGCGCGGCGAGGGTGATCGGAAGGCGTTGATAGCCGGTGTTCGGGACGGCGTGATTGATGCCATTGTCAGTCAGCATCAACCTCACGATACCGCCGCCAAGCAGGCGCCCATGGCAGCCACCGAACCGGGACTGTCGAGCATTGAGAGTGTGCTGTCGTTGGGGCTGGAACTGGTGGAGATGAATGAACTGGCACTGCCCGATCTGATTCGCGCGCTGACCAACGGTCCGGCTTCCGCGCTGGGCAGAACAGCCCGCCTTGCCGAGGGCGAAATCGCTGATGTCTGTGTGTTTGATCCTGATGCCTTCTGGACACCGAACTCGAAAACACTGGTTTCAGCCGGTCGCCATGCGCCGGTGACCGATCGCGAACTGCCGGGTGTCGTCCGGCTCACTCTCAGTGAGGGTCGAAAGGCCTGGCCAAAGCCGGCAATCTGAATCCGGCTCAGGCGACAAAGTGCGGCAGGGGTTGCGGAACCTCTGTCGACACCATCACAGAATCCCCCCTTTATGCTGAAAAACCCTTGATGGCAGGCACCTGTGCCAACGTATTCTTGTAGCCGTCGCCCTATGGTCGACCAAGGAAAGCGTGGCCTGACCGGTTCATTTTCACAGACCGGCGCCCGACAATAATAATCAGGAGTCATCCCGTGAAATCAGCAAACCTCCCCCAGCGGGTAGCTTTGGCAACTGCCCTCTGTGCCAGTCTGGTATTCCCCTCGATGGGGCAGGCACAGGCGCAGAACGAGCCTCTGGAACGCAGCTTTTGCGTTTTTGACCCGGTTGGTGCCAATGGTCCCCTGTTTGCCATCACCAAAACCTTCCAGCCGGTTGCCCTGAAAAACGGCATCAAGCTGGACCTTCGCGCCTACACCGATGAGAAGGTGGCCGCCGAGGACTTCAAGGCGGGCCAGTGCGACGCAGTGCTGCTTACTGGCACCCGGGCCCGGGAATTCAACAAGTTCACGGGCAGCCTTGAAGCCATGGGCGCAGTGCCCGGCGAAGAGGAAATGCGGCTGCTGTACAACACCCTCAGCCAGCCCAAAGCCCGGCCGTTCCTGATTGATGGTCCCTACGAGGTTGCCGGTGTATTCCCCGGGGGCGCCATTTACCTCCACACCCGGGACCGCAACATTGATTCTGTTGAGAAACTGCAGGGCAAACGGATTGCAACCCTCGATTACGATCAGGCATCCGTGCGGATGGTTCGCCATGTGGGGGCATCTGTGGTGGGGTCCAATTCCGCCAACTTTGCCGGCAAGTTCAACAACGGTAGCGTGGACCTGGCCTATGCTCCGGCCGTCGCCTACACACCACTGGAACTTTACAAGGGCGTTCAGCCCAACGGTGCGGTGGTCAAATATGCCCTCGGGTATATGAATTTCCAGGTAATCATCCACCGTGACCGGTTCCCGGATTCCGCCGGCCAGATGGTGCGTGACCAGGCCATCAAACGCATAGACGAGGCCTACGAGATTATTGCCCAGGCAGAGGCTGAAATTCCGGAAGGCGTCTGGATGCAGCTGCCCCAGGAAGACACCGCTGAATACGACAAGATGCTGCGCAAGGTGCGTCTCTCGTTGCTGGAGGACGGTGTATACGATGAGCGGGCTATCAAGTTGATGAAAGCGATTCGGTGCCGGGTAGATGCCACTCGCTCTGAGTGTGCTTCCGTCGCCGGAACCTGAACCAGGGGTAAAGCAGGCCCGCAGCTGCGGGCCTGTGCCTGACTAGCGGATTTCGTCTTTGAGCGCCTTGCCGGCCTTGAAGCCTACGGTTTTGCTGGCAGGGATGCGAATGGTCTCGCCGGTTTGCGGGTTTCGTCCATCACGCGCTTCGCGGCTGCGGATGTTGAAAGTGCCAAAGCCGATCAGGGTGACATCCTCGCCACGGGAGGCGGCGGCCGATACCTGGTCGGTAAATGCGGTAATCACTTCGCTGGCCTTTTCCCGGGTCAGCCCGGTGCGGTCGGCAATGGCCGCGGCGAGTTCAGGTTTGCGCATCGGATACTCCTTTTATTGTATTTCTGCGGGTTCGGTCTGTACTGGCCGGAATCACAACGACTCTCGGTTGCTCCAATCTATAGCGGCTCGCGGCCCATTGTGCAAACCAAGGGGTGGCATAGGTGTGTGTAAATTGGCGTCATTTGCGGCATCGGTCGCATAAAAACGGGGCCTCCTGCGCCATAATGCGTGCCTGGTTACAGACTGTAACAAACCGGTTTCTCCGCCAGAGTCCGGGCCGTGCGATTGCAGCAGGGCTGCATCAGAACAAAAAACGCAAAAGGTGAAGAAGGTATGACCCATTTCCGGAATCCCTCCCGCAAGTCGCCGTTTTCCGCGCGTCGAGTGCGTAACCTTGTGGCGGCTTTCACGGCCAGTTTGGTCCTTGGCGGCTGCAGCGCGGTGAATCACGTGATGTACAAGACCACCGGGGATGTGATGCAGGGCTTCTCCAGGGATCACACGGTGCCTTTTCTGATGGAAAGCAACGATCTGGCCATGGGGTGCGCCATGAGCGAGGCGACTGCGCCACTGCTGATGTCCTTCGGCCGCGTTACCAATGAGCCGGACCAGTTGGCGGTGATGCTCTACCTCAGTGCCGGCGGCTGCGCCGAAGAAGAGGCCAGGGAGCACGAGCTGGCCGCACTTGCCGCCCTGAATGCCATGAACGGCAATGAGGCCGAGGATGCCATGATCCAGCAGAAGCGCGCACATAGCGTTGCTGCCCGGCGCTATTACAAGGCCTGGCAGCACCACAATGCCCATTACGGCAATCCTGCCGATGGCGAATGCCCGGATTTTGATGACGACATGGACGAGTTCATCTACATGGCGGGTCTTCTTTCCGGCCTCCAGGCGCTTAATGCCCAGATTCAGTCCACCTCGTCCATTGGCGTACCGGCGAACGTTGGCTCCATTGCCGCCCGGGCCACAAGCTGCCTCGATAATGAAAAATGGTGGGGTGCGCCCATGGCATTGCGGGCAACGGTGTGGGCGATGATTCCGGGTGCCCAGCCCGAGGGTGAGAACGCGTTTGAACGGCTGGCCATCGCCGACGATCAGGGCGAGGTTGCGGGTGTGCGTTTGCCCCACGTGTTCCACGCCATCGCGGCCCTGAACAAGGGAGACGAAGCCATGGTCCGTTCGGTGATCCGGGATCATGCCGAATCGATCGAGACTACGCCGGCCAATGAGCAGTGGCGGTTCGTGGACGCCATGGCCACCGATATGATCGTCGCGGTTTCTGACCGTCTCTGGGTTGAGAACACCGGGCACCGTACACCCATGGGACAGCTGGGCAGCTTCTGGGATGACCAGGCGGAAGCCGTTGAAACCATGGATCTGGACGATCTGCTGTAACCACTCCCTATCCAGAGTAATCAGTTATGTCGAAGGGCGGTTTTCATCGTAGCGGGCTGGAGTGGTTTTCATCGCTGCCCGCCTGTCTGTTATTGCTTGCAGTGGTCATTTTCTCCACGAGCAGCGACATCCACAACCAGATGCTTCGGGGCGGTGAACAGCTCTGGAGTGGCTATTACAAGTTGCGGATGGATCCGGTTCAGCCCACCTGCGACCCGACTCGGGATATCGACGCGGCGGTTGCTGAAGAAATGGCGGCGGATGCCGAGACGGATGACCCGATGGCCGCGTTGCTGGGGGCCGAGGAAAAAGACCCGGCTGACGTCCGGCTTGCCATCGAACGAGCGGTTGCTGACTGCCGCGAGGCCCACCAGAATTTCGAAAATCTCAGTGAACAGCTGACACCAGGGGTGAAAGCCTATCGGGCCATCGAACTTTTTATTGCTGACCTGATCGCCTTTGGCCTGGAGTCACAGCGTTTCATCCTCGTGATCCTTGTCATGCTGTGCGCGGTCACGGCGACCCTCACTCGTCATCATATCGCCATGCGTGCCATGGAAACCCGGCTGGATTACACGGTCTCCCATACTCTTCAAACCATCGCCAATGCCATGCTGCTGGGGTCGAGCGCAATCTTTCGCCAGTCCAGCCTTGGTTCAGACACGGCGGTCTCGTCCGAAGAGTTGTTGCTGCACAATTTCTGGATTATCGGTTTCGCCTGCCTCACGTTGGCCAGCCTCTACCGGCTGTTCCGGGTGCCTGATGATCTTGAGGAGGGCGGCAGCCTGAACAAGGCCTTCCTGGCCGTTCCGCTCTATACCGTGATGTGTCTGATCTCCGGCACCTATTTTGCGCTGATCGGACACGCGTCGGGGATTGGTATCTATCTCGGAAAGATGATGGAGCTGTCCGACATGTTCCTGAATGTCGGTCTGTATGTGTGGGTGGGCATGATGCTCAAGCAGACCCGCCTGGCCACCCTGGTGTTCAATGTCTTCCGGCCCTGGCGCATGCCACCGGAAATGCTGGCGGTTGTAGCGGTTCTGGTGGCGGCCGTGCCAACGGCCTACACCGGCGCTTCCGGCATTTTCGTGATCGCGGCCGGCGCAGTGATATACAGTGAGCTGCGTGCCGCCGGTGCCCGGCGGCATCTGGCCCTGGCGGCGACCGCTATGTCCGGTTCCCTGGGCGTGGTTTTGCGCCCCTGCCTGCTGGTGGTTGTCATTGCTTACCTGAACCGGGAAGTCACCACTGATGAGCTGTTTGGCTGGGGCATCTGGGTGTTCGTGCTGACCGCCACCATGTTCGCGATCGTGGCCCTCAGTGTGAACCGACAGAGTGAATTCAACCTGGCGCCCTCTGCTGAAGCCTTCCCGGCCATGACGCAGGCGCTCAAACCCCTGATTCCCTACGTTCTGGTCATCGCTGCCGTGGTGCTGTTTTACCGGCTGGCGCTGGACGTGAGCATGGATGAATTCTCGGCGCCAAGGCTGCTGCCGGTGATCATGCTGGCAATCCTTGTGTACGAGCATGTCAGCCTGAAAAACCGGTCAGGAAAAGCCTCGGGAGAGATCAACCATCAGGGCCTGGAGCGAAGTCTCCGCGGCGCCACAAACGATACGACGGCGGAAATTGGCGCGCTGCTGCTGTTGCTGGGGCTGTCGGTCAGCATCGGTGGTGTGATCGAGCGGGCCCACCTGATGGAGGCTTTCCCGCAGTCGTTCGACAGTGCCTGGTCGGCCATGCTGCTGATGGTGGTAATCCTGGTGATCCTGGGCATGATCATGGACGCATTCGGTGCCGTGATCCTGGTGACCGCCACGGTTGCCACGATTGCCTATTCCAGCGGAATTCATCCGATCCATTTCTGGATGGTGACCCTGGTGGCATTTGAACTCGGCTACCTGAGCCCGCCGGTAGCCCTGAACCATCTGCTGACCCGGCAGGTGGTTGGAGAGGCGGAAGTGCTGGCGGCGCAACAGGAAACGGGGACTTTTTATCAGCGCCATGAGCGTATCATCATGCCGCTGATTGCCATGGGGATTTCGCTGGTTCTGGTGGCCTTTGTGCCGCTTATTTTCTACGCCTGATTACAGGATATGGGGCGTCCGCTAGCGGTTGCCCCACATCTTCGACACCGCGGCATCCGAGCCCAACGTCCCGACCACCAAGGACACGCCACCAATACCGAAGAAAACAAGCACGGGAATCAAGGCGCCTGCCTTACCGGTGTAAACGAGCATAGCCGTCGACACCGTCGCCAGAACGAGGAACAGGACGCCCACCACATTCAGCACGGTGCGGTGCGAATCTTTGTAGCTGGGCCCAACTTTTCCGGATTCCAGTGGTTTGAGAATAAACGAAAAGAGCTGGCGTAGATGCTGTTTCATGAAGCCATTTCCTGGAGTGTGTTGGGCTATCATACAAAAAAAGCGCCGTGCTTTCGCAGGGCGCTTTCCTTACTTGCCGTAATCGACTCAGCTCAGCTTCGGACCGGCCTCGACGATCGAATCTGCCACGTCGAACTTCTTGAAGTTCTCGACGAACTGGGCGATCAGTTCCTGGGCCTTGCCATCGTAGTAGTCCGGGCTTACCCATGTGTTGCGCGGGTTCAGCAGCTCGGTGTCCACGCCCGGAACATGCTTGGGCACGTCCAGGTTCAGGGTTGGCAGGTGTTCGGTTTCCACGTCGTCCAGGTCGCCATTCTGGATTGAGGCGATGATGGCGCGGGTGGTCGGAATGCTGAATCGCTGGCCTTCACCGTAAGGACCGCCGGTCCAGCCGGTGTTGACCAGGAAGACCTTGCTGCCAAACTCGTCCATCCGCTTCATCAGAAGCTCGGCGTAAACGCCGGCCGGACGGGGGAAGAAGGGCGCACCGAAGCAGGTTGAGAAGGTGGACTTCAGCTTCGAGGAGGAGCCCATCTCGGTGGAGCCAACCAGAGCGGTATAGCCACTCAGGAAGTGGTAAGCGGCGCCTTCGCGGCTCAGGATGGACACGGGCGGCAGGACGCCGGTCATGTCGCAGGTCAGGAACACGATGTGAGATGGCTCACCGGCGCGGTTCTCGATCACGCGCTTTTCAACGTGCTCAAGCGGGTAGGCGCAGCGGGAGTTTTCGGTGAGGGATACGTCGGTGTAATCCGGCTCACGGGTCTCAGGGTCGATGGTCACGTTCTCGACAATGGCACCGAAACGGATGGCGTCCCAGATGATCGGTTCATTTTTCCGGGTCAGGTCGATGCACTTCGCGTAGCAACCGCCTTCGATGTTGAATACGGTGCCCGGGCCCCAACCGTGCTCGTCGTCACCGATGAGGAAGCGGTGCGGATCGGCGGAGAGGGTAGTCTTGCCAGTGCCGGACAGACCGAAGAACAGGCAGGTTTCGCCGTCTTCACCGACGTTGGCCGAGCAGTGCATGGGCAACACGTCTTTCTCCGGCAGCAGGAAATTCTGCACGGAGAACATGGCCTTTTTCATCTCGCCGGCGTAGTGCATGCCAGCCAGCAGAACCTTGCGCTTGGCAAAGTTGATCATCACGCAGCCGTTGCTGTTGGTGCCATCGCGCTCGGGATCGCACTCGAAGTTGGCGGCGTTCAGGATCTGCCATTCCTGCTTGTCGGCCGGGTTATAGCTGTCCGGACGGATAAACAGGTTGCGGCCGAACAGATTCTGCCAGGCGGTCTCGGTCGTCATTTTGACCGGCAGGTAGTGTTCCGGGTCGGAACCAACATGAACGTGAGACACGAACTGGTCTTTCTCGGCGATGTAGGCTTCAACACGATCCCAGAGGGCGTCGAATTTTTCAGCGTCGAAAGGACGGTTGATCGGACCCCAGTGGATATCGTCCGAGGTGCTGGGCTCCTCGACAATATAACGGTCCTTGGGAGACCGGCCCGTGCGCTCACCGGTTTTTACGACCAGGGAACCGTTGGATGCCAGCTGGCCTTCTTCACGCGCCAGTGCCACCTCAACCAGTCGTGCTGTACTCAGATCACTATAAGTGTTGCTCACTTCGACCTCGCCCTCGGGATGTCTTAGTGATTGCTCAGGCCGCTTCCTAAAATTGACGGAAATCTGAGCAATCGGGTCAATTCAGGCGCGCTATTATGCCAGAGACGCCGGTAAAAAACGACTGCCCGGGAAGCCTTGCTATCAGCGGGTTCCCGGCTAATCGAACGTGTTTCTAGTGTAGCGTATGACCGGTGAAAAGATGATCAATATCATTTCTATCGAAGCGATAGTGAGCATGACAGAACTGGCAGTCCATTTCGATAGAGCCCTCTTCCTCCAGGATGCTGTAACACTCCTCGCGGCCGATGGCTTCCAGGGCGCCGAGGGTACGCTCCCGTGAGCAGCTGCACTGGAAGGCGACCGGTTCGGAGTCAAACAGGCGTACGGTCTCCTCATGGAACAGGCGGTGAAGCAGGGTTTCGCTGTCCAGCTCCAGTAATTCGGAGGCTTCCACGGTTCGGGCCAGATGGTTTACCCGGTCCCAGAGGTCTTCATCCTCCTCTGTGGCGCCCGGCAGGCGCTGTAGCATCAGGCCGGCGGCGCCGTTTTCGTCGGCAAACAGGAACAGGCTGGTGGGAATCTGCTCCGAGCGATCAAAGTATTCCTCAAGGCAGCCGGCGAGTGTCTCCTGATCCCGGGGTACAACGCCCTGATAACGGTTGCCGCGGTTGGGCGTGATGGTAATAGCCATCCGACCCTCGCCGAGCAGATCGTGGAAGCTGTCTTCGCTGACCGCATGCTCATCAAAGCGGGCCAGGCCGCGGATGTGTCTGTCGTGGCTGCACTCGGCCATTAATGTGCGCAGAGGCCCTTCACCCTGGGCCTGTACCGACAATGTACCCTCAAACTTCAGGGTGCTGCTCATCAGGATGCTCGCCACCAGTGCTTCTCCGAGGAGTTCCCGGACCGTGTCCGGGTAGGGCGCCTGGCTGCCGATTTCCTGATAGCTGTCCGCTAGCTGAACCCAGGCTCCCCGCACCTGGCTGTGTTCAAAGATAAAGCGCTGGAACTGGTCGCGGGCTGCCATGTTGTGTCTCCTGAATGCTGAATGCCGGTCGTTGCACGTTTGACTGAGGGCGGGGATGTAATAAAGGGTTCAGAGGCCGTTCTGTTCGCGAAAGCGCTGAATGTCCCTTCGGTCTTTCTTTGAGGGGCGTCTGGCCGGAGGAAGCTGCGCTGCCTGCATGGTTTTACGCTGCCAGGCCATTTCCTCGCGTTTCTTAACGCTGTCTTCGGTTTCGTGGTAGAGCTTCTGAGCTTCGGGTGCACCACGGCGCCGGTCGCTGATGTCATCAACAATAATGATTTTTTCCTGCCAGCCCAGGCGCAACGTCAGCTTTGCGCCGGCTTCCACCAGCCTGCCGGGTTTGCATCTCTGGCTGTTGTAGTGGACCTTGCCACCCTCGATCGCTTCCTTGGCCAGGGAGCGGGTCTTGTAGAATCGGGCGGCCCAGAGCCATTTATCGAGTCTTACACGTTGGTCGTCAGCGGTTGATGCCGTCATGTCTCCTCACCTGATGGGCTAGTAGGCCAATTATAACCCTGTCATCGGCCGGATGGCAGGGGCGACCGCTGGCGAAGCGCGGGGAGAATTTCATCGAAGTGATGAATACAGGGTATTTCCGGGTGCTGTTCCCGGGCTTCCTGCTGGCTGTCCGGCGCCAATACGGCCAGACATTGGGCAATGCCGGCCGCCAGTGCACTTTCCAGCACCGGAAAACTGTCGTCGACCATCAGGGTGCTTTCGGCCTGGTAAGGCGTTACTCGCTGGAGGTCCTGCCAGAACGAGGGATCTTCCTTGGGCTTGCCCAACTGGTGGCTGGAAACAATGGCATCCACCCGTGTATCAAGGCCGGTTCGTTTTAGCTTCAGGGCCAGGGGGTCGGGGTGACAGTTGGTGACAATCACCGAGTGAAGCCCGGCTTGTCGGAGGGCATCGAGAAAATCCGTGACGTGGGGGCGATAACCGATCCGGTCGCCTACCTCTGCTTTCAGCCCCGTGATGTCGAGGGACAGCCGCTCGCTCCAGTAATCGGTGCAATACCAGTTCAGTGAGCCGCGCTCGGCCATGATCATCGGAATCAGGCGGTCTTTCGCTTCCTGGGGGTGGAGGTCGTAGTGCTCGGCGTACCTTGCCGGCAGATGCTCGAGCCAGAAGTGGTTATCGAAATGCAGATCCAGCAGTGTCCCGTCCATATCCAGGAACACCGTGTTAAGCGAGGACCAGTCAACCATAGAGAAAAACAGCCTGAAGAATTTGCTTCAGGCTGCCGGAGTTCGCTCGTCGGGGCAAGCCGTGATAGTACGGAGGCGTGCCCGATGGAGCCGGATCAGTTGCTGGTCTGGACCGTCTCGGGTTTCTTGCCGGTACGGGTGCAGCCCAGGCAGCGCACGAAGGTCGCCTTGGCCGGGCCCATTACCAGAACTTCCCCTGCTTCATCAGCGTTTCCGCCCAGCAGGGAGAAGGGCAGGGAGACCAGGTAGACAGCGCTGCCCACGATGGTGGTAGCCAGCAAGGCCGGGCGAACAAAAATCGCATCACCGGTCATTGCCAGTGCCGACGGGGTTTCGTCCACGGCCTGAGCGTGCCCGAGGGATGAGAATGCCAACAGGCAGGCCGCCACAGTGGCTACCAGGGTGCGGGAAATCTTGCGGGTCATCTTACTGTCTCCTGAGCTTTAGTGGCCCTGAAAGGGTAGTGCTTTAAAGAAAAGCAAACCCGGATCGTATCAACCGGATACCATCCTATTGTAAACCGTGGGCGTTAATCCTCTGTTAACTATGAATCATATTTGCGCATTTTCAAACGATTTTTCGTTGCAGAATGTGCGATCTGGTAAGCGTTCAGCGCTGGCAACGGGGACAGTAAACCGTTGAGCGATTGTTCATCCGGATTTCCTTCAGTGGTGCCCCGCATTCCTTGCAGGGCTGGCCGCCCCGGCCGTACACCAGCAGGGACTGGGCAAAATAGCCGGGCTTGCCATCACTGTTCACGAAGTCCCGAAGGGTGGTTCCGCCCATCAGAATGGCGGCGCTGAGCGTTTCCCGGATGGCTTCGGCCAGCCTGTGATAGCGGTCGAGGCTGATTCTCCCGGCCTTGCGCCGGGGATGAATGCCCGATTTGAACAGCGCTTCATTGGCATAGATGTTACCGGCACCCACGACCACCTGATTGTCCATGATGAACGATTTCACCGGTGTGTTTTTGCCGCGGGAGAGCCGGAACAGGTGCGCGCCATTGAATTCCGGGGCCAGGGGTTCCGGACCCAGGTGGGTGATCAGCGGGTGCTCTTCGGCGGAATCAGCCCACAGCCAGCAGCCGAACCGGCGTGGGTCGTTGAATCGAAGGATGACGCCAGACTGTAATGCCACGTCGATATGATCATGGGTCAGGGGAGGGGTATTGTCAGTGATGATGCGCAGGCTGCCGGACATGCCAAGGTGAACAATCACCGTGCCCCGGTCCATGTTCAGGAACAAATACTTGGCCCGGCGGTCTACACTTTTAATCACCTGACCTTCCAGTTTCTCGCCCAGATCGGCCGGAACAGGCCAGCGCAGACTGCCGTTGCGGACTGTCACTCGGGTTATTGTCTCGCCTTCGCAGTGGGGTGCTATACCCCGTCGGGTCGTTTCTACTTCGGGCAGTTCAGGCACGGGCGGGAATCTCCGGTGGAAAACGACTAAGTGTAATCAGTAACAATTTTGCATCCAAATGCTGTTGTTGTGGCTTACAGCTGTACGCTAAAGTGTGAAGGTTGGCCTCGCGCCAAAGATATTGATTTTGAGGATTTGCTATGTGGTTTAATGGTCTTCTTGACCTGTCGGTGATGCAGCTCATTCTGGTCACCCTCGGAATGACACACGTCACGATTGTCAGTGTAACGCTCTACCTGCATCGCCATTCGGCGCATAACTCGCTGGACCTGCATCCGGCCCTGAAACACTTCTTCCGGTTCTGGCTCTGGTTAACCACTGCGCAGAACACCAAGGAATGGACCGCCATCCATCGTAAACACCACGCCAAGTGCGAAACCGAGGAAGATCCCCACAGCCCGGTCGTCTTGGGTATTCGCAAGGTGCTGTTCCAGGGCGCCGAACTCTATGCGGAATCGGCGACGCCCGAAACGCTCGAGCGCTACGGCCAGCGGACACCGGAAGACTGGGTGGAGCGCAATGTTTACAGCCGCTACAAGATGCTCGGCATCGCGTTGATGGCGGTAATCAACCTGGCCCTGTTTGGCGTTCACGGTATCTGGATCTGGGCGGTGCAGATGATGTGGATTCCGGTCTGGGCTGCCGGTGTGGTCAACGGTATCGGCCACTGGATGGGTTACCGGAACTACGAATGTGCCGATAACGCCCGCAATATCAGCCCACTGGGTCTTCTGATTGGCGGTGAAGAGTTGCACAACAACCACCATACCTATCCCAACTCATCCAAGCTGTCTCGCCGCTGGTTCGAGGTGGATATCGGCTGGGGCTACATCCGCCTGTTCCAGTTGTTCGGACTGGCCAAGCCCAAGGGTTATCGACCGATTGCCCACCATGTGCCAGGTAAACTGGAGGTGGATGTGGAAACGGTTCAGGCCATCGCCAACAACCGGTTCGATATCATGCGCCAGTACCGTAAACGTGTCATGGAGCCGGTCCTGCGCCAGCAGAAGTCGCTGATGGACGATGAGATCCGTCCCCGTTACCGGAAGCTCAAGCAACTGCTCTCCCGTGAGATCACACTGATTCAGCCGAAGGAGAAGGAAACCCTCGAGTCTGTGCTGGAGCGCAATGCGGTGCTGCGCCAGATCTATGAGAAGAGCCACGAGCTGCAGGCCCTCTGGCGCCAGCGTGGGCTCAAACCCCAGGACAAGCTGAACGCGCTGATGGAGTGGTGCCGTGAGGCGGAAGCCAGCGGTATCCGCTATCTGGAAGAGTTCGCCGAGCACCTCCGGGCCTACTCGCTGCGCCCCTCAACCTGATGCCGGGTAGAGAATCGACGTAAACCTGCTTCGGCGGGGAATCCGGGGCCAGATGAAAGCGTTCATCTGGCCCTTTTTTATTCTGGCCCGGAAACAACCCGGAACAGGGAGTAGGTGACCTGTCCCGCACTTTTTTGCCGGTGCAACTGCCAGGAAACGGGCACAGAAGGCGTTGGCAGCTCGCTCTCGTGTTCCACGTAAACCCAGCCGCCGGGTTTGATCCACGCCTGTTTTTCCAGCAACGGAAACAGCTTTTCGAGCCAGCCCTGGCGAAACGGCGGATCCATGAACACGATATCGAATGGCGGTCGGTTTCTCTGGGCCAGATAGCTTTCGACGTCCGAACACACCACTTCGCCGTTGTCGGATTTCAACAACCGGAGGTTGTCTCGCAGTGCTCTGGCCAGGGCTGGCGTGTGGTCCACGAGGGTGGCCTGCCCGGCACCCCGGGAAAGAGCCTCTAGCCCAAGCGCGCCGGAGCCGGCGAACAAATCGAGGCAGTCACTGCCGGCAAGGTGGAAGGCAAGCCAGTTGAACAGGGTTTCGCGGGTGCGCGCGGGGGTGGGTCGAACGCCACCGGCGTCCGGGAAGCGCAGTTTGCGGCTGCGCCAGTCGCCGCCAATGATTCGCAGCTCACCTGTGCCGCTGCCTTTGCCAGCCGGAGCCGCCTCGCGACCGGCTGGGGATCTCGTCTGGTGAGACCTGCTTGCGGATTGTCTGCGCGCCATAGCCGCCGCTCCACGGAAATATTCGGTTCAGGATATGTGCCTGCATCTTACCGGAAACGTTTACGGTCGCGATAATCGGAGCGACCCTCACTTCACCGGGACAGTCTGCTAGAATACCGGCTTTCTTTGTCCCGCCCATTCAGACTGATGGATTGATTTTTATGACGGCAGAGTGGATTTCAATCGGCCTCCTGGCCCTTCTTGTGCTCGTATTTGTCCTGGATATCGTCGGCAACCGTAGCCGGGCACCACGCCCCAAGCCGGTGCCGCAGCGCAAGCCCGAGGTTTCCAAAGGGCCGGCACCAGAGCCGGAAGAGGGCGAGATTGAAGCGCCTGCCGCAGAGCCACAACCAGAGCCGGTGGCTGAGCCGGAACCGACCCCAGAGCCCGAGCCCGCGGAAGAACCGCAGAAAGCACCGGAACCGGAGCCTCAGGTCAGCGTTTTCGAGCGCATCAAAAAGGGGTTGGGCAAAACCCGGGCAAGCCTGACCGGTGGCTTGTCCGACATGTTCTCGCTTGGCAAGAAAATCGATGAGGAACTGCTGGAGGAAATCGAGACTACGCTGCTGATGGCAGACGTCGGCGTAACCGCCACTTCTGAAATCATCGACTCACTCACCGACAAACTTGAGCGCAATCAGCTCAAAGACGGCGAGGCCCTGCGTAAGGCTCTGAGGGATGAACTGCATGGTCTGCTGAAGGATGTCACCAAGCCACTGCAGATCGACTCCGGCAAGACGCCTTACGTGATTCTCATGGTGGGCGTAAATGGGGTGGGCAAGACCACCACCATCGGCAAGCTCACCAAGAAATTCCAGAACGAAGGAAAATCGGTCATGCTGGCCGCCGGCGATACCTTCCGTGCCGCTGCGGTTGAGCAGCTGCAGGTCTGGGGCGAGCGCAACAAGGTTCCGGTGGTGGCGCAACACACCGGCGCTGACAGTGCCTCGGTGATTTTCGATGCCATCCAGTCGGCCAAGTCCCGCGGTGTTGATGTGGTGATTGCCGATACTGCCGGCCGCCTGCAGAACAAGGACAACCTGATGCAGGAGCTGGAAAAGGTGGTCCGGGTTATGAAGAAGCTGGACGAATCCGCACCCCACGAGGTCATGCTGGTGCTGGATGCAGGCACCGGCCAGAACGCCCTGAGCCAGGCGCAGGTGTTCCAGCAGGCCGTCGGCGTCAGTGGCATTACGTTAACGAAACTGGACGGCACGGCCAAAGGCGGTATCGTGTTTGCCATCGCCCGTCAGTTGCAGTTGCCCATCCGGTTTATTGGTGTCGGCGAGCAGGTGGACGACCTGCGCAGTTTTGATGCCGAAACCTTTGTGGACGCCCTGTTTGACGAATAGCCCGGAATCCAGCCGCGCGGAAGCCGCCCATGATTGAGTTTCGCCAGGTCACCAAGCGTTACGACAGTGATCACACCGCTCTGCGACAGGTCAATTTTGGCCTGGAACGCGGCGAGCTGGCGTTCCTGACCGGCCATTCCGGCGCCGGCAAGAGTACCCTTCTGAAGCTGATCATGGTGATGGAGCGCCCCAGTGCCGGTGAAGTGGTGGTTGGGGGGCAGGTTCTGAACCGTTTGCCCCGACGCCAGATTCCCTACATTCGTCGTCACATTGGCGTGGTCTTCCAGAACCACCAACTGTTGTTTGATCGCACGGTGTTCGACAACGTCGCCATGCCACTGGAAGTCATGGGCGCCTCCCCCAGAGATACGGGTCGCCGCGTGCGCGCGGCCCTGGACAAGGTGGGTTTGCTGCAGAAGGAAAAAATGAACCCGATGCAGCTCTCTGGCGGGGAGCAGCAGCGCGTGGGTATTGCCCGGGCGGTGGTGAACAAACCCCCGGTGCTGCTGGCGGATGAGCCCACGGGTAACCTGGACCCGGCTCTGTCTGCGGACATCATGAATCTGTTCGGGCAGTTCAGCCAAGTGGGTGTGACCGTGTTGATCGCAACCCACGACATCGCCCTGATCAACGAGATGGGGCGTCGAACACTGAAGCTGGATCATGGCCGTCTGGTGGCCGGCGGCACGCCAGTTCTCGGGGGAGGTGTCCATGGCCGCTGATCCCCGCAAGAAAGCACAGCCTACCCGCGGCGCCAACCAGGCTCGCGCGCCCTGGCGTGAGCAGGCAGAAAGTTATTTCATCCATCACCGCAAGGTCGCCAGGGACAGTGCCAACCGCCTTTTGCATACACCGGTGGCGAGTCTGATGACGTGGACGGTCATGGGGGTTGCCCTGGCGCTGCCAGTGGCATTGCTGTTGCTGCTGACCAGTCTTCAGGGAGTCAGCGCAGGCTGGGAGAGCAGCGCCCGGGTGACCGCCTATATCGAGTTGGATGTGCCTCTCGAACGAGCCCGAGTGCTGGGTAACGAGATTTCCGGAGACGGCCGGGTGGCAGGTGTTGAGCTGGTGGATCGCGACCAGGCGCTTGCGGAGTTCCGCGCTTCATCGGGCCTGGAAGATGCTCTGGACTATCTCGAGGATAATCCGCTGCCACATACCCTGCTGATTACCCCGGAAGAGGGCGCCCGGTCCACTGAGGGTGTTGAGGGGTTGGTGCGGTTTATCGAGGGCATGGAAGGCATAGAGCGGGTTCAGGTAGACCTGGGCTGGTTGCAGCGGCTGAACGCCATGACGGATCTTCTTGCCCGTGCTGTCTGGGCGTTGGCGATCCTGCTTGCGGCGGCGGTTGTGCTGGTGATCGGCAATACCGTACGGCTTTCAATCGAGAGCCGTCGGGACGAGATTCTGGTTGCGAAGCTGGTGGGCGGAACAGACAGCTTCGTTCGCAGGCCCTTTCTGTACACCGGCGCCTGGTTCGGGCTCGGTGGTGGGATTGTTGCCCTGATATTACTGCAATTGTCACTTTGGTGGCTCAGCGGGCCCATAGAGCGGCTGGCAGGCCTGTACAGGAGCGACTTTTCCCTGGATGGGCTGCACATTGATGGCGCCCTGGCGTTGATAATTGTTTCGATGCTGCTAGGCTGGCTAGGCGCTTGGGTGGCCGTGAAGCGTCATCTGGATGACATGGAGCCGGGTGATATTGCCGGAGGAGCATGATCCGAATAACGGGAAAACCGTATTGAAGAGACAGCTTCTATTGGCGTAAGTTGTTAGATAGTAAAGCCACGGTGAATTTCCCAGATAGTTGTTTTATAACGTTTTACTGGGAATTTCGGGAACTTTCAGGGTTCTTGGCGGTCTAAAGGATAATTGATATATTTAGGGCCGTTGGGTTCGGAGGTTAGAGCATGGGTACGAGTTTACAACTGGTTGACAGACTGGTTCCGGGTCAGAATCTCGAGTCTTATATTCAGGCTGCGAGCCGCATCCCGGTGCTCACAGTTGACGAAGAGCGGGAGCTGGCTGAACGGCTCCATTACGAGGGCGATGTGGAAGCCGCCCGTCAGCTGGTTATGTCCCACCTGCGCTTCGTGATTCACATTGCCCGGAGCTATTCCGGCTATGGCCTCGCTCAGGCGGATTTGATCCAGGAAGGCAACGTTGGCCTGATGAAGGCGGTCAAGCGCTTCAATCCTGAGTACGGTGTGCGGCTGGTGTCTTTTGCGGTGCACTGGATCAAGGCAGAGATTCACGAGTTTATCCTGCGTAACTGGCGGATTGTTAAAGTGGCCACCACCAAGGCCCAGCGTAAGCTGTTCTTTAACCTTCGCAGCCAGAAGAAGAAGCTTGCGTGGCTCAGCCATGATGAGCTGAACGCTGTTGCCGAGGATCTGGGTGTCGAGCCCAGGGTCGTCCGCGAAATGGAAGGCCGGCTGGCGTCTCAGGATACCGCCTTTGACGGTCCTCAGGACGACGATGACGACAACGCCTATCAGGCGCCTGCGTACTATCTGGAAGACGCTCGCAGCAACCCGGCGACCCAGCTTGAGAACGCGGATTGGTCGGACGATTCCAATGGCCGGCTGATGCAGGCTCTGGGGCAATTGGATGAGCGCAGCCAGGATATTCTCCGGGAGCGCTGGTTGTCTGAAAGCAAGTCGACCCTGCACGAGCTGGCCGACAGGTACGGCGTCTCGGCCGAGCGTATCCGGCAGCTGGAGAAAAATGCGATGAAGAAGATTCGCATGCAGATGTCAGAGGTGGCCTGAGTTATTGGCTAGCCACTGAATACTTGAGTCGTAAAAACGCCACCACCGGTTCCGGTTGGTGGCGTTTTTGTTTGTATAATCGGAAACTTGACCTGGGTGCAGAAGCGATTGGGTGGGCCTTTCCAAAACACGCTGTGAAT
This sequence comes from Marinobacter sp. CP1, assembly GCF_001266795.1. NCBI lineage: Bacteria > Pseudomonadati > Pseudomonadota > Gammaproteobacteria > Pseudomonadales > Marinobacteraceae > Marinobacter > Marinobacter sp. CP1. The sequence goes on along the minus strand of NZ_CP011929.1, from coordinate 1,698,311 downwards.
ACATCCATGTACGCTCGGCTCCGGCCCTCAGTGCTTATTGCTCCTGCGTCGCACTGAGGGTCCGGGGCAGGCCATCCATGGCCAGCCCGTGAAGCGCTTTCGCGCTTCACCCATGGCTCCGCACGGTTCTGGAAAGGCCCACCCAATCCCTTCTCCAACCTTCGTACAAGGCCTGAAAAATGACTCATAAACACCTTCATATCGCATTCCTTGGCATCGGCCTGATGGGCGCGCCCATGACCCGTAACCTCCTGAACGCGGGTTTTCCAATGACTCTGTGGAACCGCACGTCCAGCAAGTGCGAGCCGTTTGCCTCTGAGGCGGTGATCGCCGAATCCCCGGCGGAAGCGGTTGCCAATGCCGATGTGGTGATCACCATGCTGGAGAACAGCGATGTGGTGGAGCAGGTGCTGGTCGCCCAGGGCGCGATTGATGCCCTGAAGCCGGGCGCGCTGGTGATTGATATGAGTTCAATTCAACCTTCCGTGGCCCGGCGGCATGGCGAGTTGGTTGCAGAGCAGGGCGCTGGGTATGTGGATGCGCCGGTGTCCGGGGGGACTGTGGGCGCGGCTGAAGCCCGCCTGAGTATCATGGCGGGTGGCTCGGAAGCGGATGTGGATCGCGCCCGGCCGGTGTTCGAGGCGCTCGGCAAGTGCACGCGGATTGGTCCTGTTGGCGCGGGGCAACTGGCGAAGCTGGCCAATCAGGCTATTGTTGGTATCACCATTGGTGCTGTGTCCGAGGCGCTTTTGCTGGCGGCGAAAGGCGGTGCCGATCCTGCCGCTGTGCGGGAAGCGTTGCTGGGCGGGTTTGCCGGTAGCCGGATTCTGGAGCTCCATGGCCAGCGGATGATCGACCGGGAATTTGCACCCGGCGCGCCGGCTCGGATCCAGCTAAAGGACATGCGGATGATTCTGGATGAGGCCCGTGCGGAAGGGTTGACCCTGCCCCTGGCTCAACAGACGCACAATGAATACCTGTCGCTGGTGGCCAATGGCCACAGTGATGTCGACCACAGTGGCCTGTTGCTGGAGCTGGAGCATCTGAACGGTGCCCTGCTTGGCTCCCTTGGCCGCGGACCGAAGGAGTAAACACGCCATGCCCCGTTTTGCTGCCAATCTGTCCATGCTGTTCACGGAAGTGGACTTTCCCGAGCGCTTTGCCATGGCCCGGGCCGCGGGTTTTGAGGGCGTGGAATACCTGTTCCCCTATGCCTACCCCAAAGAGCGACTCGGCCAGATGCTGAGCGATAATCAGCTGACTCAGGTGCTGTTCAATCTGCCGCCCGGTAACTGGGACGCCGGTGAACGGGGCATCGCCTGCCTGCCGGACCGGGTTGAGGAGTTCCAGGCCGGCGTGGATCAGGCGATCGACTATGCCAAAGCCCTTGGCTGCCGGCAGCTGAACTGCCTTGCGGGGCTGAAGCCGGCGAACGTTTCCGATGACATTGCCTGGCAGACGTTGGTGAGTAATGTCGCCTGGGCAGCGGGCAGGCTGGCTGACGAGGGTATCACCCTGTGCCTGGAAGCCATTAACTCGCGCGTGGATATGCCAGGCTTCGTACTGGATACCTCCGGCAAGGTGCTCGCACTGATCGAGGAAATCGACGCGGACAACGTGCGCCTGCAGTACGACCTTTACCATATGCAAATCATGGAAGGGGATCTGGTGCGCTCCATGGAGTGTCTTTTGCCCTGGATCGGCCACATTCAGTTTGCGGACAACCCGGGGCGACATGAACCCGGCACGGGGGAGATTAACTTTTCGAATGTTTTTGCGGCCATCGATGCCATGGGATATGACGGCTGGGTAAGCGCGGAATACCGGCCTACCGGGGCAACCGGTGACAGTCTAGGCTGGTTTCCGGGGAAAGCCTGACCGTCGCCATTGGCGACACCCTCTTACAAGATCGTAACTGGCCGGGTTGCCAACTTCTTCGTACCCTTGTCGTTACTGTAATCCGCTATCGGGAGGAGAGCCGGTGAAAGCGCTGGTAATCGAAGACGATCAGGACGTTGCAAATTATCTTGTCAAAGGGCTGAAGGAATCCGACTTCGTGGTCGACCATGCAGCCGATGGCAAGGAAGGCATGATGATGGCGGCCAGCGAGGATTACGACATCATGATTGTAGATCGCATGCTGCCGGGAATGGACGGTCTGTCCATTATCAAAACCGTGCGTGCGACCGGAAACCAGGTGCCGGTTCTGATTCTCAGCGCCCTGGGTGATGTGGACGACCGCGTGGAAGGTTTGCGTGGCGGCGGCGATGACTACCTCACCAAGCCGTTTTCATTCACCGAATTGTTGGCCCGTATCGAATCCCTGGTGCGCAGAAATCGGCAGTCGGCGGAAACCGAGACCGTACTGCGGGTCGCCGATCTCGAAATGGATCTGCTTGCACGCACGGTAAAGCGGGCCGGCCAGAATATTGATGTCCAGCCGCGGGAGTTCCGTCTGCTGGAGTACCTGATGCGTAATGCCGGCCAGGTGGTCACCCGGACCATGTTGCTGGAGAAAGTCTGGGATTACCATTTCGATCCCCAGACCAACGTTATCGACGTACACATCAGCCGGCTGCGAGCCAAGATCGATAAGGAATTCGATACACCCTTACTGCAGACCATCCGGGGTGCAGGGTACATGTTACGTGAAACTGCTTAGCCAGCTCAGGACCTCGTCCTTCCAGCTAGCCCTGCTGTACATGGTGGTGTTCGCCACCTCGGTATTTCTGTTACTGGCCTTTATCTACTGGCGTACGGCGGGCTTCATGACCGCCCAGACCGACGAAACCATTGAAGCGGAAATCGCCGGTCTGGCGGAGCAGTATCGTGGCCGTGGCGTAAATGGCCTCATCACCATCATCCGTGAACGTGTTGCCCGCGACCCCAACGCCAAATCCATCTATCTGCTGACCACCGACGACTTTCTGAAGCTGGCCGGCAACATAGAGACCTGGCCGGAAGGCAGCCGTTCAGAGAGCGGCTGGATCAACTTCACCCTGAACGAATCCGTCGGCTGGACCGGGCCCGAACGCCTCGCCCGTGCCCGGATCTTTGAGGTTCAGGGTGGCTTGCGCCTGCTGGTCGGGCGGGATGTCGACGAACTCACTAACCTCAAGCGGGTAATTGAAACCGCCATCAACTGGGGTATGGGGATCACCCTTGCCCTTGCGCTGCTTGGTGGCTTCCTGATGAGCCGCAGTACGACCCGGCGTATCGAGGTTATCAACAACACATCACGTCGGATCATGAACGGCCACCTTTCCCTGCGGATACCAACCCGTGGCACCGACGATGATTTCGACCAGCTGGCGGAAAACCTCAATCAGATGCTGGACCGGATTGTGTATCTGATGGAGGGCATCCGGCACGTTTCCGACAGTATTGCCCACGATTTGCGCACGCCCCTGACCCGACTCCGCAACCAGCTTGAAAACACGCTGATGTCGGTGGATAACGACGAGGCGAGGGAGCAGGCCGGCCGCGCCGTGGCGGAGGCCGATCAGCTGCTGGCCACCTTCAACGCATTGTTGCGCATCGCCCGCCTGGAAACCCGTGGTAATACCGCCGACATGAAACCTGTGCCGCTGGATGAGTTGGTCACCGATGCCTGTGAGCTCTATGAGGCCTTGGCTGAGGATAAGGACCAGTCGTTCGAGCAGGGCCTGGAAAGCGGAGTGATGATCGAGGGCGACCGCGACCTTCTGTTCCAGATGGTCAGCAACCTGATTGATAACGCTATCAAATATACGCCGGAGCATGGCGTTATAGGCGTATCTGTTCGGCGCGAGGGTGCCGATGCGGTGTTTGAAGTCCGGGACAGTGGAATCGGTATTCCCGATGCCGAGAAAGACCAGGTCTTCCAGCGGTTTTACCGGGTAGGCAAGAGCCGTTCTTTACCGGGTAATGGTCTGGGCCTGAGCCTTGTGAGCGCTGTTGCGGAAATACATCAGGGCCGGATTGTCCTGAGCGATACGCATCCCGGAGAGGCGTCGCCGGGGCTGACCGTGGCTGTGAAGATTCCCGCCTTTACCGAAGCCCGCAAACGCATTCGCGCGGCCCAGGCGGAACAGCCGGCAGATTCAGCGGCCGGGGAAACCCGGGCCGCCTCTCAATCAACCGGCGTAAATACTCACTGACTGGCGCGAAACCGGTTGATCCTCGACAGCACCGGGGCAACCAATGCATCTCTGCGCGACTCGATTTCGTGAGTAATCCTTTCAACCTGGGAGCGGCGACGGTTCACGCGTACCTGAATGCTGTCCCATTCACCTTCCAGGTGCTTCTGCTCTACCGCCAGAAAAGCCGCAATGTTGTGGCGGTTGATCTTGCCGGTAATCCCGTACTGGTCCAGCCGGTAGCCTATGGCATCCACGCCATTAAGCGCCAAGTTCAGCAGGGTCTGAGTGTTCATATTGGTATCTCCGTGAATGGAAGCGGTAAAAATCTGTATGACGCTAACGCTATGCTCAGGACCTAGAGTGTGCAACCTAATTCCGACTTCGCGGGTCTTCATATTCCCTGACCAAAAGGTAATTCCTCGGCCACTCCGGTGTAATCCAGGCTGTGCATAATGGAAACTGTAGCTTTGGAAGCCTGCACGATTTGTTGCTTGCTTCTCCCTCCAGCACAGCGCTAGCCTTACCCCGTTTTTACGGGGTTTTTTTATGCCCTTCCCATTTCTGATTCCCATCTGGCAGAGGACGTTGCAAAACCAATGACCCAGGTTCCCGGTAATGGCGGCCCCCGCCCGCGATACATCACGCCGGAAGGCGAGCGGGCCTTGCGTGATGAATTGCAGTATCTCTGGAAGGTAAAGCGCCCGAAAGTCACCCAGGCCGTGCGTGAAGCCGCCGCCCTTGGCGATCGGTCCGAGAATGCCGAGTACATCTACGGCAAGAAGCAGTTACGGGAAATCGACCGGCGGGTGCGTTTCCTCAGCAAACGCCTGGAAGAGCTTACCGTGGTTGACCGTTTGCCGGATGACCGGGACAAGGTGTTTTTTGGCGCCTGGGTGACGGTGGAAGACGAGGACGGTGATGAGCAGACCTATCGGCTGGTCGGCGCGGACGAGTTTGATCTGAACAAAGGCTACCTCAGCATCAACTCACCCCTGGCCCGGGCCCTGATTGGCAAACGCCTGGACGATGAAGTGAGCGTTCGCACCCCGGAAGGATGGAAGTCGGTGTTCGTGGTTGGTATCCGCTATCAGGCACCGGCCGACCACAAGTGAATAATGTCACAAAATTGGCGAGTGCCCGGGCAGGTTGTGTGATTTGTCGATAGACTGATCAAAATTTGTCAAAACTGTACGCAGACAGGATAGTCTGTTGGGGAAAAGCCATGGGTATGCGTGGAAACGCCAGGAGCGTTCAGAGCAGGGTGGGCACACCGCTGGTGTTGGCGGGGCTGCTAGTGGTTCCGGTTTATACGGGCGGCGCGTTTGCGCAGGGCGACGGTGAGGACAGTGCGTTTCAGTACGAGGAGCGCTCGACCATCGACACCATCCCCCTGAGTTCCATGGAAGAGGAGACCCTGGCCAACACGGTGATCGAAGGTGGTTTGACGGCCCCGGCTGCGGGTGTGCCGCTGAAGCCCCGGGTTGAGGACGATTTTTACCTGGATCCGCTGGGCCTTCGCCCCGGTGACAGCCGTACCGACCTTGGCCGTTCCCAGATTCCGGTGGAGTTCCGGTTCAGCAATCCCAAATCCATTCCCGGGCAGACCCACAGCAACAACTACGTGATCCGTCCACCCGAGAACCGCACCTACGACGCTCTGAACATCAATATGAACGAGCGCTGAGGCAGATTATCAGGCTGCGGCGCAGCCGTTGTCCCCGGCGGACGTCTTACCCAGTACATCCTCATAGAAAAATGTCAGGGCCTGGCTGGCCTGATTAAACCGCGCCCGGGATACTCGCATACCATTGGTGAGGTACTCCAGAAACCGCTGGCGGTCTTCGTTGGCAAGCGCATCCGGATCTTTCAGATCGCTAAACAGCACGAATCGGGTGATCCAGTGGAGGTAGGTTTGCTCTGAGCGGTGATTGAGCTTGTGCTTGTGGATTGCGTCCTTGACCCGGCCCACAAGGCCTGGCTGGGATTGTTCCAGCGCCTCGGTGATGTCCATAAATTACTCTTCCTGATGAATTTGTATTGTTATTTTGCGCGCATCTTATGACAGGCAATTTACGAGCGCAAAGCAAAATTCAGGAAGATTGACTCTGGTCATTTTATGACCAGAGTCTGGGCTGGAAACACGATTACTTCACGGCTTCGAGTTTGTCGATGTACTTCTGCATGGCCTCATCGCTGGACATGCCTTTCAGCTTCTCCCAGGCATCAAACTTGGCGCGGCCGACAAAATCCATCATGCCCGGACGCTTGCCGGACACATCGCCCTCGGTGGCCTGTTTGTAGAGGGCATAGAATTCCAGTTTCATCTCGTTGGAGGGTTTGAAATCGCCCTCGGCAGTCTGGATGTAGTTGACGGCTTCGTCGAAGCGGGTTTTCAGGTCACTCATGTTGATCTCCGTATGGTTTTACTTTGGTCCTGTTTGTTGGGCGAGTATAGCCACAGCCATCGGCTCCGTCATTGACTGAATCTTCGTAGAGCTCCGGCGGAAAGGAAATCCCGGGCATTCTGGCAAAAGCTTGCCCGGGCGCACATTCCGGAAAAATGCTGGCCAGTTTTTGCTTGAGAAAGGCAAATGATCTGTGTAGAGTTTTGCTCGTTGCGTGCCAGGAGGGCGCGTACAAGGGATTGAACAACTGCAAATGATTTGCACAGGGAGCAAGCGCATGTCTTCAAAAGACGGTTCCGTCGCGCCTAAAGAGCGCATTAATATCAAGTACGTCCCCGCCACCGGAGATCAGCAGGCAGAAACCGAGTTGCCGCTGAAGATGTTCGTGGTTGGTGATTTCAAGGGACACGCCGAAGAAACCCCCATCGAAGATCGCAAGGCCATTTCCGTCGACAAGAACAACTTCCGTTCGGTCATGAAGGAAGCCGGCCTGACCCTTTCCACCACCGTGACCAACAAGCTGGATGAGGAAGCCGACGAACTGCCGGTAAACCTGGAATTCCAGACCCTTGATGATTTCTCCCCCGACAGCGTTGCCCGTCAGGTTCCGGAGCTGAACAAGCTGATTGAACTGCGGGAAGCCCTGGTGGCCCTGAAAGGCCCTCTGGGTAACGTGCCGTCGTTCCGCTCCAAGCTCCAGGAACTGCTGGACAACGACGACGCCCGGGACAAGCTGCTGGCCGAACTGGAACTGGCCACAGACAGCAACGAGTAAGGGAATACCCGCTCATAATTTCCGACTGAATTCAAAACGTACTAAAAGGATGTGGTATGTCTGATACTGCTGTGCAGCAATCTGCTGCCTCCGAATCCGTCACTGAAGGCTCTCTCCTCGACCAGGTCATGGCCAACAGCCGTATGGCACCGGCGGATGAGGGATACGATGTCGCCCGTAAGGGCGTGGCAACATTTATCGCCAACCTGCTGAAAAGCGATGAAAAAGGCCAGCCGGTCAATAAGGCCCTGGTGGACCAGATGGTGGTTGAGCTGGATCGAAAGATCAGCGCCCAGATGGATGAAATCCTGCACGCGCCCAAGCTGCAGGAGCTGGAGTCTTCCTGGCGCGGCCTGAAGCTGATGGTGGACCGCACCGACTTCCGCGAGAACATCAAGGTGGATATCCTCCACGCCACCAAGACCGAGCTGCTGGAAGACTTCGAATTTGCGCCGGACGTTACCCAGACCGGCTTCTACAAGCACATCTATTCCACGGAATATGGCCAGTTCGGTGGCGAACCGGTCGGCGCGGTTGTTGGCAACTACGCCTTTACCCCGTCCACACCCGACATGAAGTTGCTGCAGTATGTGTCGTCTGTCGGAGCGATGGCCCATGCTCCGTTTCTGTCCTCAGTGGCACCTTCGTTCTTTGGCGTTGACAGCTACCAGGAACTACCCGCCATCAAGGAACTGAAGGCCGTTTTCGAAGGCCCGAAATACGCCAAATGGCGCTCCCTGCGTGAATCCGAAGACGCCCGTTATCTGGGCCTCACTTCACCCCGCTTCTTGCTGAGGGTGCCTTACGATCCTACCGAAAACCCGGTGCGCAGCTTCAACTACAAGGAAGACGTATCGGCGGACCACGAGCATTACCTTTGGGGCAACACGGCCTATCTGCTGGCCACCCGCCTTACCGAAAGCTTCGCCAAGTACCGCTGGTGCCCGAACATCATCGGTCCCCAAAGCGGTGGCGCAGTCGAGGACCTGCCGGTGCACCTGTTCGAATCCTTCGGTCAACTGGAAGCCAAGATCCCGACCGAAGTGCTGATTACCGATCGTCGCGAATACGAAATGGCCGACGAAGGCTTCATTGCCCTGACCATGCGCAAGGGCAGCGATAACGCGGCCTTCTTCTCCGCCAACTCGGTGCAGAAACCCAAGCAGTTCCCCAACACCAAGGAAGGCAAGGAAGCGGAAACCAACTACAAGCTGGGTACCCAGCTGCCTTACATGATGATCGTTAACCGCCTGGCCCACTACATCAAGGTCCTGCAGCGGGAACAGATCGGCTCATGGAAAGAGCGCCAGGACCTGGAGCGGGAGCTGAACACCTGGATTCGCCAGTACGTGGCCGACCAGGAAAACCCCCCCGCCGAAGTCCGCAGCCGTCGCCCCCTGCGCGCGGCACAGGTCACCGTTTCTGACGTGGAAGGCGATCCGGGCTGGTACCAGGTGTCCCTGGCGGTTCGGCCCCACTTCAAGTACATGGGTGCCAACTTCGAACTGTCACTGGTTGGCCGGCTGGACAAGGATTAATCCGTGTTCCAGCACCCGGCCAGCGACGGATCGCAGGCCGGCAGCGGCAGCCTGTTCGAGAGACTGGAGCAGGCTGCCGAACCGGCCGGCCAGAGTATGGGAGAAGTCACCCACGTTGTTGAATCCATCAAGCGCCATCTGGTTCGGCTGCTGAACGCCCACCCGGGCAACAGCGCCAGCGTGCCGGATCTGGGCCTGCTGGACTTCAACGACGCCACGCTCGGCACCCACGATCTGAGCGTCCAGATCCGTGGCGCGATCCGGCAGTGCATCGAGAAGTTCGAACCCAGGGTGAAGCGGGTGGATGTGGTTAATCTGCCCCAGGGACCCGATCCGCTGCAGTTGCGGTTTCAGGTGACCGTGTACCTGAATGTCGGCGCAAATGACGACAAAACGACCATAGATTTAGTATTGGATGACAAACGTTACTACCAGGTGGTGTAACGAAACGGATAAGCAAACACCAAGGATAGCGAGAGACGGTGGGGATGCTTTTCTGCAGGGAAAAAATGTCTGAGCGCAGCGAGTTGTTTTTTCCCGGAAGAAAAGTGTACCGACCGTCTCATACTCCCAAGGATGCGGTAGTTGTATGAAGTTAAATCGGTTCTACAGGGACGAGTTGAGTTTTCTCAGGCTTCAGGGCCGGGAATTCGCGGATGCCCATCCGCAGTTGACACGGTTTCTGTCCGAGCAGAGCACCGATCCAGATGTTGAACGGCTGCTGGAAGGTTTTGCTTTCCTGACCGGAAAGCTCCGGGAAAAGGTCGAGGACGAGTTCCCGGAGATTACCCACTCGCTGCTGAACATGTTGTGGCCGAATTATCTGCGGCCGGTACCCAGTTGCACGATCATGCGCTTTGATCCGCAGTTGCATGCAATCAGTGAACGCCAGAGGGTAGAGCGTCATACCGAGATCAAGAGCCGTCCCCTGGGCGATGCGAATCGCCAGACCCAGTGTCGGTTCCGCACATGCCGGGCGGTGGATGTATTTCCTGTGAGCGTTGCCGCGGCCCATGCAGAGCACTCACGGGAAGTGTCCTCAGTGACCGTGGACCTGGCACTGCACACCGATCAGCCCCTGTCGTCACTGGGCATGGACAGCCTGCGCTTTTATCTGGGCGGCGAGAGTCATATCGCCGAAACCCTTTTTCTCTGGTTGAACCACTATCTGGAACGCATCGATCTGGTGGTGGGTGACGCTGTTTACCGACTGCCTGCCTCGCTTTTGCGGCCGGTCGGTTTTGGCAACGAAGAGGCCCTGTTGCCGTATCCCAAGAACGCCTACCCCGGTTACCGCATTCTGCAGGAGTATCTCAGTTTCCCGGAGGCCTTCCGTTTTGTGGATATTCTCGGACTCGGGCGTCGGCTGCCAGCGCTGCAGGCCGACGAAATAAGCCTGCGTTTCCATTTCAGTCGGATATTGCCACCGGATGCAAAAGTGCGGGAGGACAATTTCCAGCTCTATTGTGCCCCGGCGGTGAACCTGTTTACCCACGAAGGTGAGCCGGTGGACCTGAACGGCCGCCAGACCGAATACCGGATTTCGCCTTCCAGCCGCTCGCCGGATCACTACGAGGTGTTCAGCATTGAGCAGGTGGAAGGCTGGCTGGAGGGACGGTCCGGGCGCGGTGAGCCCCGCATCTACATGCCCTTTGAGAGTTTCCAGCATGAGGTGGAACGGGATCGAGGACGGACCGCCCTGTACTATCGAGTCCGGGCCCGGGACAGCGTGCGCGGGGACGGCTTTGATCATTATATGTCGTTTGTCCGGGGCGACGAGTCGGAGTGCCTGAGTCGGCAGGAAGCGGTTTCCCTGACCCTCACCTGCACCAACCGCCACTTGCCCAGCCAGCTGGCGGTAGGCGAAATCTGCATGGCGACCGAGAGCACGCCGGCGTTTGCCACCTTCAGCAACATTACCCGGCCCACCGCGACCCTGCGGCCAACCCTGGATGGCAGCCTGTTGTGGACGCTGATCTCGAATCTGTCACTCAATTACCTGTCCATGCTGGACGTGGATGCCCTGCGCACGGTGCTGCGGGTCTATGATTTCCGGGCCCTGGTGGACCGTCAGGCGGAGCGGGTGTCCCAGAAGCGTCTGGCCGGTATTACCGGTATCGAGACATCCCCGGTTGACCGGATGGTCAAGGGCCTGCCGGTGCGCGGGATCCGCTCGGTACTGAAACTGGACCAGCAGGCCTTTGCATCGGAAGGTGATCTTTACCTGTTCGGCACGGTTCTCAGCCAGTTCTTTGCTCTTTACGCCAGTATCAACGCATTTCACCAACTGGAAGTGGTGAACACCGATAATCAGGAACGGTACACATGGACGTTACAGCAAGGTCAGCAGCCGCTGATGTAGCCGAGCTGCAACCCGTTCTGGGCAATGCGCGGCGATACAGTTTTTTCCAGCTGGTGGACCTGATTCACCGGCATCACGGGGATGATCTGGAGCGAAACAGCGACGACCAACCCCGCCAGGAACGGATCCGGTTTTCTGCTTCCGCAGGGTTGGGGTTTCCCGGCAGCGATGTGGTTTCGGCGCTGTCGCCGGAGCACGAGCATGCCCCGTATCAGATGGAAGTCAGCTTTCTGGGGTTGCACGGCTCCCAGTCGCCATTGCCGGGCTATTACCTTGAAGACCTGGCCTGGGAAGCGGGGCAGAATCTGGGCATCCGGCGGCATTTTCTTGATTTTTTCAATCATCGCCTGGTCACGCTGTTCCACCGGGCATGGCGCAAGTATCGCTACTACGTTCGGTTTCAACCCGGTGCCTCGGACGGCTTTTCAGAGCTGATCTTTGCCCTGATAGGTCTGGGCGACAGCCGGTTGCGGGAGGCGACACCGGTGAACTGGTCCAAGATGCTGGCCTATTCCGGCCTGATGGCCGGTCGTAGCCGGTCGCCTGAGGTGGTGAGCGGCATCGTTGCCCATTGCTTCGATCTGGATGATGTCAGTATTGAACAGTGGGTCCTGCGCAAGGTGGCCATCGCCGATGATCAGCAGACCCGACTAGGCCAGGCTAACGCCTGTCTGGGCAGCGACACACTGGTGGGATCGGCCATTCGGGATCGCAGTGGTAAATTCGTGCTCCGGTTGCGAAATCTCAGCCGACAGCGCTTTGCGGATTTCCTGCCTAATGGCCAGGACCACCAACGCCTGGTCAAGCTCGTTGAGTTCACCACACGGGAGCAGCTGGCGTACGACCTGGAGCTTCAAATGCGTCCGAAAGACATCCGTCCCATGGAGCTGGGAGAAGATGTGCGGCTGGGCTGGAATTCCTTCGTGACCCCGGAAAAGGCCAGGCGCCGACCGGCGGTCCGGATCCAGATTCGCCGGTGAATCCGGCAGGGAAGATATTCATGGATGAACAACAGGCTGTGGGACTCAAACTGACAGTCACCAATCCGACTGTTGCTGGCGGCGGGGCAACCATCGACCACTGCTTCAGTGTTCGTGGCGGCTCTATCGGTACAGCAGCCAGTGATACCTGGCGGTTATCGTCCCACCGAACGGGTGCGGTTCCCGGCCACGCGGAGATCCGTTTTCTGGACGGCGGCTTCTGCCTGATTGATCGCAGTGGCCGGACCTACATCAATAGCGCAAGTCAGCCGGTGGGTCGGGGCCGTCGGGCACGACTGAATCATGGCGATACCATCAGTATTGGTCGCTATCAACTTCGTGCGGAGTTGGCCGAGGTTGTAAGTGAACCGCTGCTTGAGAGAGGTGAGGCAGATCAGGCCCGGCAACTGATTGATGTCGATGAAGGGCCGCTGATGCGGGCCGAGTACTTAACCAGCCAGACTGAGAACCCGGAGCCGCTGCAGAATTTTGGCGCGATAGCCGGGGAGGCAGTCAGTGATGACCCATTGGCACCCTGGAACCTACAGCCGGACCAACAGAAGTCGGATGCTGACGCGCTGATGGTCAGCGAGACCTCCTGGCGCGCCGCCGAAAGGCAGGTTTCGGATGAGTACCGTGAAAACCGCGACGTAGCGATGGGCCTGCCAGTTCGCAAAGGAGAGAAAGACAGGATGTCTGAGATTTCAGAGAGCACTGATCGCAGGGAGGCTTCCGATCAGAGCAGCAAGCACATCAGTGGTGCCCCCCTGTTGCGGGGTATGGAAGTCGGGCTGGACTTTGCCGACAGCGACGAGATGCGTCTGTTCCTGGAGGAAGTAGGGCAAACACTGAAGTCGACCGTGGAAGGCCTGTTGGCCCTGCATCAGGGAGAAGACAGCAGGCATCAGGCGCTGCGAACCCGCCTGCAACCCATCGAGGATAATCCACTGCGGTTGGGTGAGGGTTATGAGGATACGGTGCAGACCCTGTTCGCCAGCCATCGTAGCCCGGTTCACCTGTCGGCGCCGGCGGCGGTGCGGGAGAGTCTGCAGAGCCTGAATCACCACCAGCAGGCAACCCGTGAGGCCATCAGCGAGGCATTGGAGGCCATCCTGCATGCCTTTTCGCCCGAGGCCTTGCTGCGTCGTTTCCATGGTTACCGCCGGGGACTGCGCCAGAACGAGGACGAGGGACGCTGGGCATGGGATATGTACCAGCATTATTACCGAGAGTTGAAATCCAGTCGTCAGCAGGGATTCGAGCGTCTGTTCCAGGAAGTGTTCGAACAGGCTTACGACCAGAACCTGCGCCAACTACAGAGGGAGAACCCGTTGTGAAGACCTGCAAATGGAGTTTGCTGGCCATCGTATTCGTGCTTGCCGGATGCAGCACACCCTATAACGCGGTCACCAAAACCGCAAAAGTGCTTTGGGACCCGGATATCCCGGTGGGATACCCGGAGGATCTGCCCAGCCGGGTCGGTCTGACCATGGTGGCCGAACCGGATGTAAACCCGAATGAATCCCTGGCACCCACGCCCGTTGCGTTTCAGATCATCGAGATGCGCGACAGCTCACTACTGATGGCCGGGGATTTCGACCAGCTACTGAGTGACCTCGAGTCGTCACTGGGCCAGAACTATGTGGACCACAGCGATTACTCCCTGGTGCCGGGCCAGTTCAAGTTCATCGAACCCTTTGAGATTGGCGAGGACACCCGATTTATCGGCGTGATCGCCTTTTACGCCTATCCCAACCTGTCCCAGTGGAAGAAAGTGGTGAAGGTGGATCCAATCGGTGGCCGCTACAACCTGCTGGTGAACCTGCGGGAGCGGGAAGTTCAACTCAAGCATTCGGATGACACCTGATGGCGGTAACCAATCGAGTCGTCTGGAGTGATGGCCTGTTCATCAAGCCCCAACACTTCCAGCAACAGCAGCGATATCTGGAACACCAGATCAATGAACGGGCGCTCGCGATCTCCGATTATCTGTATGGCTTCAGCGACCTGGAACTGAACGCAGAGTACCTGAGTTTCGGCCGGGTTGGCCTGGTTCGGGCATCCGGCCTGTTCCCGGATGGCACCCGCTTCAGTCTGCCCCAGGACGATGTGATGCCGGAGCCGATGGAAATCACCGATGCCTCCGTGGCCAATCAGATCGTGTACCTGGCCCTGCCACTGGGCAGTGACAGCCTCGCCGAAGTGGAATGGCCGGACGCCCCGGTGGCGGGCCGGTTCCGTGCCGACTCCCTGGAAATCCGGGATCTGCATTCGGTCGACGGTGATGCCCACACCATCAATGTGGGCCGGGTTGCACCCCGCCTGATGCTGGAGCGAGACGATCGCAGTGCCTATGCGGCCCTGGCCATCGGCCGGATTCTTGAGAAGCGCCCGGACGGCAGCCTGGTGATGGACCCGAACTTCATCCCGACCATGCTGAGTGTGCGAGCGGCACCGAGGCTGCAGCGATTTGTCGGGGAAATGGCGGGCCTGATGCGGGAGCGGGCACGCACTATCGCCGAGCGTGTCGGTGCGCCCGGGCAGGGGGGCGTTGCGGATGTGGCGGATTTCATGTTGCTGCAGATGCTGAACCGGGCCCATCCCAGGTTCATGCACCTGGCCCGCCTGCGCCAGTTGCATCCTGAACGGCTGTTCGAAGCCCTGCTGGAACTGTGTGGCGAGCTGGTGACCTTCACCGATGAAGGGCGCCTGCCGAGGGAGTACCCGGCCTATGACCACGATCTGCCGGAGGATTGTTTTACCCCGCTCATGCAGGTTCTGCGGCAGTCCCTGAGCACGGTGCTGGAACCAAGAGCCCTGGCTATCCAGCTTCAGCAGCGCCAGTACGGCCTGACCGTGGCCCCGGTTCAGGATGCCCAGTTGGTCCGGGATGCGGAATTCATTCTTGCGGTCAAAGCCGACATGCCGCTGGACGATCTGCGCAAGCAGTTCACCCAGCAGTGCAAGGTGGCCTCGGTGGAGAAAATACGGGATCTCATCAGCCTGCAGCTGCCGGGAATTCCGCTCGCTGCGTTACCGGTTGCACCCCGGCAGTTGCCGTACCACGCCGGCTTCGTGTACTTCCGCCTGGACGACCAGAGCCAGGCCTGGCAAATGCTCGACAACGCCAGCGGCTTCGCATTCCACGTGGCCGGCAGTTTCCCGGGCATGGAAATGCAGTTCTGGGCAATCAGGAGCTAAATCATGGCAGATGCACAGGTAATGGACTTACCCAACGGCAGCAGGAATTCCGGCAGCAGTGCGTTCAGTGATCTGATCTTTGCCGACAGCCGGGGAGCCGCTGAGGGCAACAGGGAAGGCCAGGTCGACGAGCAGTTCCAGCTCAGAGGGTTGGAACATAACCGCCTGATTGACGCCGCCACACCATTGCTTGGCCTGGTGATCAGGATACGCAGGCTGGCGGATTATCGCGCGGTGGAACCCCTCTACCAGCAGGTGGTGGATGAGATTGCTGCCATCGACCGGGAACTGGTGGAGCAGGGTTACGACCGGCCGGTTGTTGTCGCCTATCGGTACGTCCTCTGCGCCTTCATCGATGAGGCCGTGCTGGGGACCGACTGGGGCGCCCATAGCGTCTGGTCTCAGCACTCCCTGCTGTCCCGCTTCCACAACGAGACCTGGGGTGGGGAAAAGGTTTTTGCCATTCTTGCCCGGATGGAGCAGGAACCGGCCCGTTATCGCGACATGCTGTCGTTTATCTACCTGTGCCTCTCCCTGGGTTTCGAAGGGCGGTACAAGGTGATGGAAAACGGCCGGGATGAATACGACCGGATTGTTCGTGGCCTGCACGAGCAACTGAAAGCGTTGCAGGAGGAACAGGACCCGGCGCCTCTTGCGGATGCCCGGGCGAACGTAACGCCAACCCGGAACCGGTTGCGCAGCGGCATGCCCGTCTGGGGCATTGCAGGTCTGTTTGTGGCGGCCATGGCCGGCATCTACTCCCTGTATAACATGGCACTGAACGAGCGCATCACGGACGTATTGCGCGTACTCGACCAACTACCGAAATAAGGACATCAACGTGATTCGGGTAGAACTGCCGGCGCTGATCGGGCGCCTCAACGACATGTCACGCCAGGCGCTGGAAGCCTCCGCCGCCCTGTGCATCAGCCGCCAGGGCGCGGAAATCACTCCGGCCCATTTGCTGTTCAAGCTGCTGGAAACACCGTTTTCCGACGTGCGCCAGATTCTGGAGCACACCGGCATTGATCATCAGCAACTGCAACCGCTGGTGGGCGACAGCCTGAACGGAGAGGTGCAAAGCGCTGAGCCCTATCCATCGTTCTCGCCGCTGTTGGTGGAACTGATGCAGGATGCCTGGCTGCTGGCTTCCACCGAACTGGGGCACACCGAACTGCGCTCGGGCGCGGTTTTCCTGGCCCTGCTGATGAATGCCGACCGATACCTTATGCCCCGGGTGGCACAGGCACTGGCGGACATCAACCGTGAGCAGCTGCGCAAGCAATTTGACCGGTTCACCGAGGGCTCCGCGGAGCGGCTGGAACCGAGCGAGCAGGAACCCGGGCAACCGGTGGCAAGCGCGGATCTGGACCCGCTCAAACGCTACGCTACCGACTTCACCGGACTGGCCCGGGAAGAAAAACTGGATCCGGTGGTGTGCCGTGACGCCGAGATCGACCAGATGATCGACATCCTCTGCCGCCGCCGCAAGAACAACCCTATTGTGGTGGGCGATGCCGGTGTGGGCAAAAGCGCCGTGGTGGAGGGCCTGGCTCTGCGCATCGTCAACGGCGATGTGCCTGACCGCTTGAGAAACGTTGAGCTCTGGACCCTGGACATGGGCGCCCTGCAGGCCGGCGCCTCGGTGAAGGGCGAGTTCGAGAAACGCCTCAAAGGCGTGATTGAAGCGGTCAAAGGCTCCGCTACCCCCATCATCCTGTTCATTGACGAAGCCCATACCCTGATTGGCGCCGGCAACAGCGAAGGCGGCTCCGATGCGGCCAACCTGCTCAAACCGGCCCTGGCCCGGGGCGAGCTGCGCACCATCGCCGCGACCACCTGGCGCGAGTACAAGAAATACTTCGAAAAAGACCCGGCCCTGAGCCGCCGTTTCCAGCCCGTGGCATTGGATGAACCCACACCCGGAGAAGCCGTCCACATCCTCCGTGGCCTGCGCACCGTCTATGAAAAAGCCCATCAGGTCCTGATCGCCGACAGCGCCCTGAAAGCCGCTGCCGAGATGTCTGCCCGTTACCTTGCCGGCCGTCAGCTACCGGACAAAGCCATCGACGTACTGGACACCGCCTGCGCACGGGTCAGCCTGAATCTGAGCATGCCGCCCAGACGCCTGAGCCACGTCCGCAGCGAGCTGCATCAGCTGGCCATGGAACAGAACCTGCTGAGCCGGGAACACACCCTGGGCCAGACCGTGGATGCCGACCGGGAAAGGGAACTTGAACAGCGCATTGCCGGGATCACTGCTGAATCCGCAGCCCTGGAACAACGCTGGAACGACCAGCGCGAGCTGGTGGCACGACTGGTGGAGATTCGTGAACAGTTGCTCACCGGCGAATCCCAGGCCGAAGCGGATACCTCTGAATTGACCGATGGGGATACAGAAGAACGCCCGGACCTGAAAAGCGAAGCCGCCGCCATCGAGCAGGAACTGACTGAACTCCATGCCGACGAGCCGCTGGTACACGCCCGCGTTGATGCCAGGCAGGTGGCCGAAGTCATCGCCGACTGGACCGGCATTCCGGTCAATCGCATGACCACCGACGAACTGGAAAAAATCACCCACTTGCCGGCGTATCTGCAGGAGCACATCAAAGGCCAGGACACCGCCATCGACTGCCTGCACCAACACCTGCTCACCGCCCGCGCCGACCTGCGCCGGCCTGGCCGCCCCATGGGCGCCTTCCTGCTGGTGGGGCCCAGCGGCGTCGGCAAAACCGAAACCGTGGTACAGCTCGCCGAACTGCTCTACGGCGGCCGCCAGTTCCTCACCACCATCAACATGTCCGAATACCAGGAAAAACACACCGTCTCGCGCCTGATCGGTTCACCTCCGGGGTACGTTGGCTTCGGCGAAGGCGGCATCCTCACCGAAGCCATCCGTCAGAAACCTTACTCCGTGGTTTTGCTCGACGAAGTCGAAAAAGCCCATCCGGAAGTCCTCAACCTGTTCTACCAGGCGTTCGACAAAGGCGAACTGGCTGACGGCGAAGGCCGACTCATCGACTGCAAAAATGTCGTCTTCTTCCTCACCTCCAACCTCGGCTACCAGACCATCGTCAACCACGCCGAGTCCCCGGCCAGCCTGGACGAAGCCCTCTACCCGGAACTGGCCAGCTTCTTCAAACCGGCCTTGCTGGCAAGAATGGAAGTGGTGCCCTACCTGCCTCTGGGCGAGGAAACCCTCAACCGCATCGTTGGCGACAAACTCCAGCGCCTGGCGGACCAGATCAAGGCCCGTTATCACACCGAAGTGGAACTTCAGGACGGCCTGATCGATGCCATCCGTAGCCGTGCGACAAGAAGCGAAAACGGCGCAAGGATGCTTGAGTCGATCATAGAGGGTGAGCTTTTGCCGCCGGTTTCATTGGCGTTGCTGGAGAAACTGGCGGCGAGGGAGTCGGTTACGAAGGTCATGTTGGGTGTTGAAGATGCCAGATTTACGGGAATGGTGGTTTAGGGCCAATCCAAAGTAGCACAGCGGGGGGTTCTGCTTTCCAAAACCCTGCGGAGCCATGGATGGCGGAGCGGAGCCTACAGGGACGTATTCACGGCGTGTTTTGTAAAGCAGAACCGCACGGTGTGCGGTCGGCGAACACGAAAGCATAAAAATCTTAGGAAAGAGAACCATGGGACGGATGCAGATGGAACTGCACACCGGCATCGACCTGGCGGTGGCCCTGATCCAGCAGGACAACCTGCCGGACCTGCTGAGAACCGCCACAAGACAGCTGGAAAACGCCTTCGGCCTGACCCGCTGCTGGGCACTCGAACTCGACCTCAGTGGCCGAACTCTGCACTGCAGCGACCTCGCCGAACAGGGCGAATTCGACTGCGGCGACTTCAGCCACCCCTTTGCTCACGTTCTGCAAACCGGCAAAGCCCGGGAACTCACACGTGCCGCCAGCTACCGCCTGGACCACGTTGGCTTCCAGGCCCTGTTCGAGGCCAGCGACCGGCCGCGTTCCCTGTGGCTCGAGCCCCTCACCGGTAATGATGGCCGAACCCTGGGGGTGCTCGTACTGTGTCGGGACGAACCCGAGTGGGACGGCATTATCGGCCAACCTCTGTATTGTGGCCTACGGCAACTGCTGGTTCATCAATGGATTACCCAGTTACAGAGCCGTGATCAGGTCTGGCAGCGTCGCCTGCTCAAGCGGTCACTGGATCATCTGCACGACGCCGAAACCGTTCGCACCCGGTGCGAACAACTGGCGCGAACCCTGGTCGGCAACTCCCAGGCCATGACCAGCCTCCGGGCCCAGATCGTCCGGGCTGCCGGCAGTCAGCTGTCCGTTTTGGTTCAGGGTGAGACCGGCTGTGGCAAGGATGTCGTCGCACGGGGTATCCATGAACTGTCCGACCGGGCCGAAGGCCCGATGGTAGTGGTCAACTGCGCCGCCATCCCGGATACCCTTCTGGAAAGCGAACTTTTCGGGCATACCAGGGGAGCGTTTTCAGGCGCCGACCAGGACAAGCAGGGGCTTCTGGCGCAGGCCAACGGCGGCACTTTGTTCCTGGATGAAATCGGTGACATGCCCATGGCACTGCAGTCGAAACTGCTCCGGGTGTTGGAAAGTCGTCAGTTCCGCCCGTTGGGGGCCCGCGAGGAACAGCATTCGGATTTTCGGCTGGTAGCGGCCACCCACCAGCCGCTGCAGGCAGGTATCGAAGACGGCAGCTTCCGGCGGGACCTGTTTTACCGCCTGAGCCAGTTTCCGCTGCGGGTGACGCCCTTGCGGGAGCGGCCCGACGACCTCGAAGCTCTTTGCCGTCACTTTATCCGACTATATACCGAGCGTGAGGACAGTGGACCCATGGGCATTTCCAGCCACGCCTTGCACCTGCTGGCCGGATACGACTTCCCGGGAAATGTCCGTGAGCTGCGCAACATCGTTGAACTGGCCTGCCTGCAAACTCCATGCGGTGACGATATCCAGCCGGAGGTTCTGAGGATTAATGACCTGTTCGAAGAGTCCGATGGCTGGACCAGCCCACCCTGGGATGTCAGAGACAGACACCCGATCGATCTACCTGCTGTGGAAGAGATCCGGGATCTTAAAGCCGCAGCACAGGCATTTGAAGCGGAAATTATTCGCGAGCGATTGCGCCAGTATGGTGGCAACCGGGCCCAGGCGGCAGAAAGCCTCGGCCTGCCAAAGCGGACCCTGGCCCACAAGTGTCTCAAGTACCGGGTGACAGAGTCATGATTCCCCGAAGAGTGCGATTAACCGGTGGTATTGCAGCGGCATTGGCGCTGCTTTCGCTGGTCTCCAATGCCAGCGCTGACCAGCTTGAAGATGCCCGACTCTGTACCAGTGAGCCCCAGCGACTTGAACGGCTGGCCTGCTTTGACGAGGTTTTTGGTACTCCCCTGGCGGCATCCGGCGAGGAACTTGCGGCCCCGGATACCCGGCGATCCGAGCGATGGCGACAGGCCTACGCCAGCCTTGATGCAGAAAATGCCGGTGCCGGTGTGCTTTACCGGAATACCGGGCGAGCAGCTGGCCACCTGGTGACGGTTCCGGCTCTGGGCGTTCAACCTCCCAGACCTCTGCTGGCCCTTCAGTGCTACAACAACATCACGGAACTCACGCTGATGCTGCCCGAGGCAATGGACGAGCAGCGGATTCGGCTGGGGTTTGGCCGGGGACAGACCGTCTGGCGGGTGCGGGACAACGGTTTCGTGCTCAGCGGCGGCCGGGGACTGCCAGCCATTCGTACCGTGAAAGCCATGATCGACGGCACAGAGGCGCGCATTGACTCGCCCAACGGTCGCATTGATGGCCTGCTGTTTGATCTCTCGGGATACCGCCGGGCCATCGAACCGCTACGCGAGACCTGTGGCTGGTAAATGCCGGCTGAACACAGCGATTCAGGACAGCAACATGCAGATCATTGAGCAACATCCCTACGTTGAACAGGTTGTCTCACCATTGCCCGGCGATTCCGGTGTCGGCGAGGCACTCGGAGACGATGCAACGCTCGAGTCTCTGGAAAACGAGATTATGAAGGTGGGCTCTCTGGCCCATACCGACATCGACTGGAGCAAGGTTGAAAGCGATGCCCTGACGATTCTCTCGGACCGCAGCAAGGATCTGAAAGTGCTCGGTTTTCTTCTGGTCGCCCTGCAACGCGGTGGTGATGGTGAACGGTTCGCCCTATCCCTGTACCTGCTGCACCGGGTGCTGCACGAATGGTGGGAGCAGGCCTGGCCCTACCCTGGAGAGACGGGCAAGCGGGCACGCAAGATGATGTTCACCCAGATGCTCCAGCGCGCCGGCAAAGGCGTCGACGCCCTGGCGTTTGATGGCAGTGTTGGCGACGGTCGGGCGTTCTGCCTTGAACTTCTGGCGAGATTGATGGACCAGGCCGCTGGCCGGGAATTGCCCGAGGAGTCGCTGCAGGATCTTAAACGGGCGGTTGAAAAGCTGCCCAGGGTTAACGACGCCGCGGCAGCCCCCGAAACCCGTCCGCAGGCAGGGCAGGTCAGCCAGGATTCGCGAACTGAAACGCCAGAGCAGAAACCTGCACCGTCGAAGCCTTCCCTGGGGGCACTCACTCTGGACCCGGGCGACGAACGAGCAACCCGGCAGAGTCTTCTGAAAGTCGCGGACATGCTCACCGAAACCGGGCCGGACCAGCCTCTGGGGTACCAGGTTCGCCGTTACGCTATCTGGCAGAACATCACCACGGTACCGCCGACACGGGACGGAAAGCGCACCGATCTTGCCGCCGTCAGTGCCGATCGGGTGGCTGACTATCGCGAAGCCCTGGAAAAATCCGCCGACCTGGCGTTGTGGCAGAAAATCGAGCAGAGCCTGTCGGTCAGTCCGTTCTGGCTGGACGGCCATTGGTTAAGTGCCCGGGTAGCGGCGGCCCTGGGCCACCACGCCTGCGCTGAGGCCATCCGTGTGTCCGCAAAGGAGTTTGTTGAGCGCCTTGCCCAGTTGCCGGAGCTCACCTTCAACGATGGCACCCCGTTCCTCTCCCGGGAGGCGGAAGAGTGGCTCTGGTCCGCGCCGGCGACCGGTGGTTCCGCCGGCAGCGCCAACGCCTGGGAGCAGGCTTATGACAAAGCCCGGGAGCTGGCCGGGCAAAAGGGGCTGGCTGCCGGGATGCAACTTCTGGAGGACGGGCTGGCGGAAGCGAGAGAGCCAAGAGACCGCTTTTACTGGCGTCTTGCCAGCGCCCGATTGATGAAAGACGCAGGCCTGAAATCACTGGCCACGCAGCAGATTCAGGATCTGCAAACGCAGGTTCGCGGGCTGGCTCTCGAGGACTGGGAGCCCGCTCTGATCAGGCAGCTTGAAAAGCTGGGCTGATCCCCGGAGCACACCAAGGAATCACAGCAGGAATGGAAACCATGTGGAGAAAAGCTTTACTCATCGGTCGCTGGCTTCTGCCATACCTTAAAAACGCAGCCCCGGTCACCCTGACACTGGGCGTTATCGCCTTGCTGGTGGCCACCTGGTGGCTGGGGCCGCGCTGGGAACTCAATGGTGAGTTTCCATTAGCGGCCTGGCAGATGCGGGCCCTGGTAACCCTGGGCGTTGTCCTTGTGGTCGCGATGATGTGGGGCATGGTGCTGGCGAGCCGCCTGCGCAAGGTGAACGTCCGGCAGGCCGAAGCGCAGAAGGAACAGGAAGATCCGATTCTGCCCATGGAGCGCAAGCAGCAGCGCCTGCTGGATCGTCAGCTGGCGGCCCTGAAAAGCAACCTCCCCGGCCGCAAAGGCATTTACCGGCTGCCCTGGTATCTGGTGATGGGCCTTGAGGATGCTGGCAAGACCAGCCTGATTCAACGGTCCGGGCAGACCTACACGCTCACCAACGTAACCCGCAACAATCGGGTGGATCGCAATGCCTTCGGTTTTGACTGGTGGATCGGCGATGAAGGCGTGCTTATCGATCCGGATGGTGAACTGCTGAGCCAGAGTCAGGGTGAGGGCGCGGGCGCGGAGATCCAGCAGCGTCTTTGGCATCATTTCATCGTCTGGCTTGAGCGAAATCGCCCTCAACGCCCCCTGAATGGTGTGGTGCTGGCCATAGATCTGGCCAGTCTCAGCGTGGCAGACTCCGGCCAGAGGCGGGACCGGGCCATCCTGTTGCGCACCCGCCTGCGGGAACTGATGGAGCAGATCGGCTCCCGTCTGCCCGTTTATGTCACCTTCACCAAGATGGATCTGCTTTACGGTTTTGGCCCTCTGGTGCGGACCCTGAGCAAGCAGGACAAGGAGCAGGCCCTGGGCTTCACCTTCAGCCTCGAAGGCCAGATGGATAACGACGATTGGCTGAACCAGTTCGCTGACCGATACACCGCCATGGTTGAGCGGCTTACCGATCGCTTGCCGGATGTTCTGGCCAATACCCGGGATGCCGAGGAGCGGGCAGCGGCCTACTCCTTTACCCGCCAGCTTGCCGGCCTTAAGCCCGTTCTGGAGCAATTCCTGACCGACCTGCTGTCTGCGGATGTGTTCTCGACACCGGCGATGGTCCGCGGCACCTACTTCACCTCGGTGTTGCAGGAGGGTGTCCCGGAGGATGCCTTTGTCTCAGCGGCTGCTGCCAACTACCAGATTGCAGGGCCCATTCAGCCTGCCCAACGGGCAGGGCAGTCCGCCACGTTGTTCACCCGGGCACTGTTCCCCGAGATCATCTATCCGGAGGCTGGCCTGGCCGGTGACAACCGACGGGTGATTCAGTCCCGGCAACGCCGGCTGGCCGTGGCCGCCGTGGTGGCTATTTGTGCCGGAGCGGGTATGACAGCCGGCTGGCAGCATTTCTTTATCAAGAATGCAGAGGCCGCGACCGCCGTGGAAACCCGTGTGCGGGGATTCATCGATAACTGGCAGCCGGTGGGTTTTGAGCCGGACAATACCGGCCGAAACCTGCTCGGCCCGCTGGATGAACTTCGTGAGGCGACCCTGGCCTTTGGCGACCATCGCCGGAACTGGCCGCTGCTCAGCGATATGGGCCTGTACCGTGGCCATAAGGTGGGGCCGGAAGTGGAGGAATCCTACCTGGATATGCTGGCATACCAGTATTTGCCAGCCCTGATGTTCGGTGTGATGGCCCAGATGGGCCAGGCGCCGGACAATAGCACTGAGCGCCTGGAGCATCTGCGGGTGTTGCGCATGCTGTATGACGCCAGTGGTCGTCGGGACGATATCGTGACCGGCTACATGCAGAACTACTGGCAGCAGGCATTCCCTGGCCAGAGAGAACTGCAGCAGCGGCTACTCGGTCATCTGGACTATGCCATGGCGCATACCGATCTGGCACAGCTCACTCGCCAGGGCGATGCGGTTGCCGATATGACCCTGGCGCCGTTTCGTAGCAGTGTCCAGTGGGCACAACATGAGCTTGGTCGGATTGCCACGCCAGACCGGGTCTACCGGGATCTGGAAATTGAAGCAGAACAGGAATTCCGGGCACCGTTGGAACTGGCCCGGGCATCCGGGCCGGCATTCAGCACGGTGTTCACCCGGCTGGATGGCTATGGCGAGCCGTCGGACTCGGGGGCAGAGGTGGAAGAAGATCCATTGACCATCCCCGCGTTGCTGACCCGGGAGGGACTGGAAAAATGGTTCCTGCGCAAGTCCGGCTCGGTAACGGAGCTGGCTCTGGTGGACGCCTGGGTGCTGGGCCGCCGGGACAACGTTGACTTCAGCAAGGCGGATGAAGCCAGACTGCTGGCCAGTTTGCAGACCCTTTATGCCGAGCACTATGCCGAGGCCTGGCGTACTGCCTTGAGCCGCATCGATATTCAGCGGTTTGAGGACCTGAACCACGGCGTACGTATTCTGGAGAGCCTGACCAGCGGCCACGAGCCCCTGGCAAGTCTGCTCCGGCAGGTTCGCCATAACACGCGTCTTGTGCCTTCGGCGGAAGGGGAGAGTGCTGCGGCCCGGGAGCTTCTGGAGCAGTCGCCTCATTTCCGCATGCTGCAGGATATTGAACGGCAGTTTGCGGAGCTCAACCAGTTGACCCGGGAAAATGGCGATCAGCCAACCGGGCTTGAACAGATCATGCTGGTGGTTGGGGAACTTCACGAGTACATGCGCAACATCCAGGAAGCGCCAGACAAGGGCAAGGCTGCGTTGGCCGCCGCCCGGGCCCGCATGGGCCTGCAGGGAGCCGACCCGATCTTCACCCTGCAGCGCATGGCCGACAACCAGCCGGAGCCCCTGAACCGGCTGCTGACCCGGTTGGCCACGGAAAGCTGGCGGGTGGTTCTGGACCAGGCGGTGGCGCAGCTCGAGCATGAGTGGTACCGCGAGGTGTATCAGCCCTTCCAGCAGAATCTGGCCCGCCACTATCCCTTTAATCCGGACTCCGGGCGGGATGTTGCAATGCAGGATTTTGAACGGTTCTTTGCCCCGGGCGGCGTATTGGACGCCTTCTATCAGGACAACCTGAAACTGTTCCTCGAGGATCACCCGGAACAGGTGGGCGATGCCCGACGTGCCGGTCTGGTACGCGGTGCGGTACTGACTTCCCTGGACAATGCCGACCGAATCCGCAGGGCCTATTTTACCCGTGGTGGTTCCCTGGATGTGGAGTTCGCCCTGGAACCGCTCAATCTCTCAGCCAACAAGCGTCGCAGTGTGGTGAATGTGGATGGCCAACTGGTCGAGTTCAGCCACGGCC
Source organism: Marinobacter sp. CP1 (assembly GCF_001266795.1). Lineage (NCBI taxonomy): Bacteria > Pseudomonadati > Pseudomonadota > Gammaproteobacteria > Pseudomonadales > Marinobacteraceae > Marinobacter > Marinobacter sp. CP1. Next base: position 1,672,262 of record NZ_CP011929.1, on the reverse strand, counting down.
CGCGCCAGAGTATTCCGCTGGTCTGGCCCAATACCCTGCGGGACTCTGTCGAGAGCCGTATTACCCTGGTGCCGGTCCAGGTGAACCGTTCACCCCGCAGCCTCTCGGAAAGCGGCCCCTGGGCCCTGTTCCGACTGCTCGATAAAGCCGACATTACCGGCGTGAGCAGCAGCGCGGTGGATGTCCGGTTCCGGGTTGACGACGGGGAGATGCGTTATCGCCTCCACGCGGCCAGCAATACCAACCCGTTCACACAGCAACTACTGGCGGGGTACCGCATACCCCGCAGCTTGTATTAAACTCTTTCAGTACACCAGGGCCGCCCTGATGAGAGCAGGACGTTTTCATCAGGGCTGAACCTTCGCACAGGATGGTGCGAAAGCCCGGATTTTCTTTTTTCTTCAGGGACCGAAGACATGCCCCAGGCAAGCGGACTGCAATTCACCGCCACCATTGGCGAATACTCCTCTGACCACTTTTCCGTTGTTGGCTTTGCGCTGACAGAACGGCTGTCCGAGCTGTTCCAGGGACGCCTTGACCTGGCCAGTACCGATCCGTCTGTTGTCGCCTCGAAGGTGCTGGAGCAACCAGTGGATCTCGTGATCTGGCAGGACCGGGCACCGCTGCGTCGCTTTACCGGCGTGGTCAGCGAATTCGCTCGAGGCGATTCCGGCCATCGGCGTACCCGCTACGAACTGGTTTTCCGTCCGCCGCTCTGGCGCCTGGCGCTGATGCACAACAGCCGCATTTTCCAGAACCGGGGCACGGATGAGATTGTGCGTACCCTGCTGGAGGAGCGGGGGGTTGTCGATACCGTCTTCGACCTTGAACGCCGCCCAGAGGAGCGGGAATACTGCGTACAGCATCGTGAAAGTGATCTGGCCTTTGTTGAACGTCTGGCTGCCGAAGAAGGCTGGCACTACCGCTACCAGCACGGCAGCCTCGATGGTCAGGAGCCACCGGCCCTGGTTTTTGCCGATCATCATCGCGATTCGCCACGGCTCGAAGCCGTCCCCTACAACGGCAAAGCAGGGGGCAGCACCCGAACGCCCTGTGTGTTCCGGTTCGCGTACCGAGAGCGGGTGCGCCCTGCTTCGGTCGCCATGAAGGATTACACCTTCAAAAACCCGGCCTACGCCCTGATGCATGAGCAGTCTGGCGATCAGCTCGTCCACCGGGAGGATTACCAGCACTACGACTACCCCGGCCGATTCAAACAGGATGCCAGTGGTCGGCCGTTCACTGAAGCCAGGCTTGCTGCCCTACGCAGCGATGCCAGCACCACCTTTGGTGAAAGCAATCGTCCGGACTTTGCACCTGGTGCCAGGGTGCCGCTGACCGACCACGACAACGAGGCTGTGAACCGCGACTGGCTTCTCACAGCGATCACCCATACTGGCTCACAACCCCAGGCCCTGGAAGAAGAGGGTGGCAGCGAACCGACACGCTACGGCAACCACTTTACCGCCATCCCCGCAGACCGCAGCTGGCGGCCCGTGTGTGAGCACAAACCATTGATGGACGGACCCCAGATGGCCATGGTGACCGGCCCGGAAGGCGAAGAAATTCATTGCGACCAATACGGCCGGGTGAAAGTGCGCTTTCCCTGGGATCGCTATGCGTTAAATGATCAACACAGCAGTGCCTGGCTCCGGGTCAGCCAGGGTTGGGCCGGCGGCCAGTATGGTTTCACCGCACTGCCGAGGATCGGCCATGAAGTGATCGTTTCCTTCCTGGACGGCGATCCGGACCAGCCGATCATCACCGGCCGGACTTGGCACGCCACCAACACACCGCCGTATTCGCTGCCGGAACACAAAACCCGCACCACCCTGAAAACCAAAACCCACAAGGGCGAGGGCAGTAACGAGCTTCGGTTTGAAGACGAAGCCGGCGAAGAACAGATCTACGTTCACGCCCAGAAAGAACTGGCCCTGATCACGGAGAACAACCGCACTGAAGTCATCAGGAACGATCGCCACCTGACCGTGGGCAACGACCGCAAGGCCCACATCAAAGGCAGTGACCACGTCACGGTGAACGGTGAAAAACGGGAGAAAACCGGCAAAGACCGTAGTTTCAACGTCACTGGTACGTTGCACCTGAAAGCCGGCACGGCTTGGCTAACCGACTGTGGCACCGAACTGCACATCAAGGCCGGCCAGAAAACCGTTATTGAAGCCGGTGCGGAAATCACCCTCAAGGCCGGTGGCAGTTTCGTGAAGATCGACCCCAGCGGTGTGGCTATGGGTGGCGCTGCCATCAAGCTGAATGCCGGAGGTTCGCCGGGTAAGGGGAGTGGGCAGAAGGTTCAGGTGCCGGAGATGCCGGGGTTGGTGGAGAAGAATGGGGGGGCTGTTGCGCCGGTGGCCCTGCCGGAGACACAGCAAAGACCGATGGCCAAGTCCGACCAGATGCGCGCCATCAAGAATGCCGCGAATCAGGGTAAGGGAATTTGCCAGGTCTGCTCACCAGAATCACAAGGTGCGATCTGATGGGGCATCTGGCTGGACTTCCCGGTGAGGGGAAGACGTTCATTCTTATTGATGGCGCCAAAGTAAATAATCTGCCCCAAGTTATTTATCGTGAGATCGAAACACCTCATTGTGATGCGCTCTACAGGCAAACGGAGCTTGCCGACCTATTGGAAGTTTCACCGTGGCTGGTTGAAACGGGAATAGATAGCTCGCTGACACTTAAATGCTTCAATGATTGGAAACATCAGGGTGTTGCCATCGTATTGCGGGCTGACTGCCACTTCGAAGAGGTCATGCAACACTTGCGTGGATTGCTTATGGCGAGGTTGGTCACGGGAGATGAGGTTGTTTTCCGGTTTTATGATCCTGAAATCGCGCGGCACCTGTTGAAGCTGGATTCGTCAGGTGAAAATGTGAGGCGATTGATGGGGCCTTGTAGTCTGTTTGCCATTCAGGATCGCCGCACTGGTGAGTGGGAGTATTTTCATAATGATCAGCCCAGTAGTGAGCGGCAGGCTGAGAGGTTAAGCATTCGTGAGGAACACCAGGTTGCCATGGAAAGAGCGGCGGAACGGACGGCCCTCAGGAAACTCGAACTTCACGTTGCAAACTACTTTCCCCATTTGCTTCACAAAACGGATACAGATGGGAAGGATTGGGGGATGGTCTCTGCTTTAGTCGATGCGGCGAAAGCGCGGGGACTCTGTAGTACCCGAGATATTGCGCTGTTTATCAATACGATTGGCTGGCTTGGACACCAGGCATTCGACGACAGTGAAGTACAGCTTCTGTGGAAAGAGAATTCCGCAGCGCCAGGCAAAGCCATAGCGCGAATTGCAGAATTCGCCGAGAAAAAGTCAACGGAGGGACTGGTTCATGGGTAGCGCTAACAGCTCAGCGTTTATACAGGGTGCTGATGACATAGACTCAGCGGCACAGATGTGCCCGCTCCAGTTCAAAACCGTTGCGTTGTATCCGGTACGTTGGGCGATCAGTCAGGAAGAAGTAGCGCTGCCCCCTCACTTCCGACCGCCCACCGTTGCGCTTGAAACCACGCATTACTGTGTACGAAAACTAACGCCCGGTTGGGTGTATATGTTCTCCGAAGTATTCGGAACGCTGCATGAGTATCGTGTTGACGAACAAGGCGAGTTGACAGAAGTGCAGCCGGGGTTCAACTCGGTTCTTTTTTCCGCTGTGGACGCAGAAAGCGCTTTGCCCGCCTTACATCACCCTGCGGAAGGAAAAGTTTTTCTTAAGTTTGTGCAGCATCGATGGACTTCCCGTTTGCAGGAACTTGTACGCACGGATGCGGAAATTCGCGAAGAGCACATGCAGCCGTTCGACTTGCGAAGCCTACCTGGAAGAGGTGAGGCCGTTAATATCAGTGAAACTGAAGCGATAAGCGAGGTGGTTGAAGATTTTCGATCAGAACCGTTGGATTTTGAATGGAGTCTGACCACCTTAATGCATGGAATCGGTGAATCGGATTTGCAGGGCCAATGCAAAAAAGAAACTGAATTTTCTTACTGCGTTGCTCTTGAAGACGAAATCGGTATCACATCTGATTTGAGTCAATTGCATGCTCTTTATGTGAATCTGATTACGAACTATGCCGAGGAGAACGCATACGCCTATACAACCGCCCAGATGGTAGATGCGCTCATTGCCCGTGAGGCTGGCAAAAAGGAATCGCCTGAGGACCAGCAGGAAACTGCTGAGGAACTTAAAGAACGAGTTCGTTCAGAGGAAAAAGACGCATTCGTCGAAAGCTACCACAAGCAGCTTGAAAAGTATGACCACGCTCGAACATTGGTATTCGATGATTGGAAGCGATGGATTGATTCTGACCAACTGGCCAGGAAGCTGGAGCTCAACGACTGTTACTGCGCCGAAGGGTTCAAGGCGGTTGAGCAGGAACTGGCAGATATATTGGATGGCTACGTCAGTTCGGAGAAAGGTAAGGAAGACTCTGAAAATTGGTTAGCTGCTGATGAGGGCGACGCGGGTACGGTTGGGAACATGTTAAAAACCGTCCTGTTCCTCGCATCTGCTACCAACGGCATGACCGAAAAACTGAAAGGCCTGCCCGGCTTTGACTATGGCAGCCTAAAGATCGTGGATAGTATCTTCGATATGCCTGCCTATGTGCAGGTGAGCACCGCCACCGATACTCTGATGCTGGAATTTGCCGCTCCCGCTGCCAAGATGGGCACCTGGGCGAAAGACCCTCAAACTTGGCCGCAGTGGAGAAAGTGGACCAGGGCCGTCCAGCGACGTTATGGCATTGATGTCCACCGACACGGAATAACATTGAATACCGCGGCCGACTTGCTCCACGAGGTCCACCGTAAATCATTGGAAGGGGCCGGCCATAATCTCTCAGAACTTGCAATGACACCCCTGGCCGCCGGAATGGCGGATGCACGTATCAGGGCCTACCTGAACAGGGCACTGATCGACGTATTCCACCTGACCCCGGACTTCAAGGACAACCCCTTTGGCTGGCTTCATACCCGTCTGGACCCGGTAGTTGAAAGCATCAAGCAGAATAGGGGCAAGTTCATCGGCGCCGTGACTTTCTTCCACGCGATTAATCTGGCAAACCTGTTTTCTGGGTTGGATAAGACTCGGAAGGACGTGATGATTGGCGATAGGACAGCTATTGACCGGTGGGGGGCTGTTTTGTCCGGCCTATGGAGCGTCGGCGAGGGCGTTGTTAATCTCAGTGGAGTATTAGTCAAGGAGGAATATGCCAGAGCCTTGGGGGCAAGTCTCTCTGCGGCTGGTGCCAGGGTTTCGGTGGCTTTTAATGGGCTAAGGTTTGTTAGCAAGGTCGCAGATATTACGGTGAGTCTTGCGAGAATCAGCCTAAAGCCCCTTCCTTACGTCGGTGTCATACTGTCAATAGGTCTGGAAGGCTGGACGAGCCACAAGGCTCTGAACACAGGCCATTACGCAATGGCGTCGCTATCCGGGGTCCAGATTGGGCTGAGTATCGGCATCACTTACCTGGCGTCTTTGGCAGTAGCGGGCGCCGTTACCGGGGCGGGTTTACCCGTTGTGCTTGTGGTGGGTTCTGTACTGGTCGCGATCTCTTTCGTCATCAGTATGGTACAGCTATATATAGCCCGATCTAGCAGCCTGTCGGACTTAACCAAGCAGTATCGACATGAGATAATCGGGGCAACACGGGCCACAACCGGAATTCACTGATGGGACATTTCGTAATAGCTGACCGGGACACCGACTTCCTGCTTCCACCGTCTGTTCAAGACTGGTTGCCTGAAGACCATCTGGCCCGTTTTGTCGTCGAGGTCGTTGATCAGCTCGATCTGTCTGAGCTAACGCGGCAGTATGCCGGGCGCGGCTCACGGGCCCATCATCCTGCCGTATTGCTCAGCTTGTTGATTTATGGATACGCGACCGGCGTTTTCTCCAGCCGCAAGATTGAGCGCGCTACCCACGACTCGATTGCGTTCCGTTACCTGGCGGCCAACACGCATCCGGATCACGACACGATCGCCACCTTCCGCCGTCGCTTTCTTCCTCAGGTTGAGGCTCTGTTCGTGCAGGTCCTGCTGCTGGCGCGGGAAATGAATCTGGTGAAGCTGGGGCGGATCGCCCTGGATGGTACCAAGGTAAAAGCGAACGCCAGTAAGCACAAAGCGCTGTCCTATGCCCACGCAAATAAGATTGAGGCGCAGCTCAAGGCGGAAGTGAACGCACTCGCCGCTCAGGCGGAGGCCGCAGATCAGGCACCAGTACTTGAGGGTATGGATATCCCCGCCGAAATCGCCCGGCGTGAAGCCCGATTGGAAGCGCTGGCAGACGCCAAGCGGGCCATAGAGGCGCGAGCACAAGAACGCTTTGATCAGGAGCAGGCCGACTACCAGCAAAAACAGGCCAAACGGCAGGCCCAGAGGGACGCCGGAAAAAAGCCCCGGGGCCGGGCACCTAAACCACCGCAGCCCGGCCCTCGGGATACCGATCAAGTGAACCTGAGCGATGACGAATCGCGCATCATGCCCGTCTCCGGCGGGGGCTTTGAGCAGTGTTATAACGCTCAGGCCGGAGTGGATACCGAGACGATGCTGGTTGTCAGTACCCACATGACCCAGGCGACAAACGACAAACAGCAGATTACTCCAGCCCTGACCCAGATAGGTGCGTTGCCGCAGGCCCTGGGCACCGTCACTGATCTGCTGGCCGACACGGGCTACTTCAGTAAAACCAATGTTCAGGCGTGCCGGGAAAATAACATCCAGCCGTCACTGGCGGTGGCCCGCGATCAACACCATCTGTCCGTATTTGATCGATTCGCAGCCGATGAACCAGCGCCTGTCACGAACGACCCGGTGGTGCAGATGAAACACCGGCTCACTACCCAATCTGGGCGAGCGCTGTACGCCTTGCGAAAACAAACAGTGGAGCCCGTGTTCGGAATTATCAAGCAGGTGATGGGCCTGAGGCAGTTCTCGATGAGGGGGCTGAAGAAGGTTGCAGGCGAATGGACGTTAGCCACGCTGGCATGGAACGTAAAGCGTATGAGCGTGTTGAAAATGGCGGTGTGAGGGCCTTTTGCCGCCATTTTAAGGCCTTTCATGGTGTACTTTAGGTGCCATTGAGGCCAATCTGTGCACCCCGATGGCCACTTGCGGTGAAAGTCGGGAGCCAAGCGAACAAGATCACTTTAAACGCTGTCTGTCAGGTGCAAGTCCGACAGGCTGCTAGGATCGAGGATTTCATTTCACTGTCATTCTGGGGTAACGCGCCTACATTGCGGTACTGGGATGAGCAATCCAGGCCATCAAGCGCAGAGCTTCTGGAAGATAGCCGAACCATTGTTTCTCAGGGTGAGGGTGTCGATGTCAGGCGATATTTCGAAGCGGAACTGGATGGATTCTACTATTTGCTGTTCTCCCCCCTGGTAAAGATAACTGAGTACATGCCCAAGCATTGGGCGGTAACCCAACAGGGTGAGCAGCGAGTTCTATCAGAATTCACCAGTCTCATCGTGTATTTTCCAGGTTACATTGAAGGTAACTGCGCTGTCTCCATCAAGCTTTTCGTGGCTAATAGAAACTGGTTAGTGGAGAACGAGTCGAGGGAAATCACAGATCTGTTTAATAGAACAGCGAGGATAGACTCCACTTCGCAGGGCTTAATGTATCGGTTCACGCACTACAATCACGACAATTGGGAACAGCTCGAAATGCTGATCGAGTATGAGAAAGACGGCAGGAGCGTAACGGGTGAAAACGGGCTTAGAGTCATTCTGGATAACAACGATGTAGAGGAACTGGGTATCGATGAAAGACTTGCCTTTGAAGTGTGATTTTCCGGACACGAACCTGGAACAACAACTGGAAAAGAAGCTGTACCGAACCCACGGAGCGCGGCTTGCTAGTCCGCCGGCACGAAAAGTGAGGGGGGTGTCCGATTCGTCGGAAAAGATGGAGCACAGTTTTGCCTGCATCTGTGAACGTTTCGTGGACATTCGCACTGCCTTAATGTCTCTTCGCTCAGGCTTGCCAGCAATCATCAATATTTTCATGATTATTGTTATGGTATTGGGTTGGGTTATTAGCTTTTTTTATTCAAAAGCACTGTTTGCGATGTTGATTGCTTTTGGGCCAGTCTGGGTGGCCGTCTATGTGTTCGAAATTTTTCTTCCCCTCACGTTGCCCGTCCGGATCGACCGAAAGGAAGGATTTGTTTACGTAGGGCATAGAGGGACGTTCTACCGGATTCCTTGGGACGAATTGGAAGTGACCTTTTCTTACAACTGGCAATATTTAGGCTCCGGGGTTGTATGGGAACGACAGTACTACGCCCACCTTTTTATGCGGGAAAAGCATTACTTTTGTGGAAAGCCCCCAAAGATGCCCCTGCAGCGGAAAAAAATATCTTCCGGTTTTAAAGAAGAACGTATTTACCAGAAATGGAATTTTATTGTCAGGTATTATGATGAAGGAACCACTAGAGAGGACTTCGATAATCTTGCCTGGGTTAATTACGATTTCTATAAAGAGGATCTGAAAAAGAAATCAATTGGGATCAAAATTGTTGAGTGTTTGGGGGTCATTTTATTTGTTCCGAGTATTATTTGGTGGAATTTTACCCCCTTTAAATACAAATGGCCGAAGGAAATTGAAGCCATTTTCGGTAAAGCCAATTACTACTAGCCATTGAAAAGGAATTCGCGGTGTCTGTAAAAATCGCTCTAATGCTCCTCTGCCTTATTCCCCTCTCCACAAACGCCGGCGTCTACAAATGGGTCGATGCCAACGGTCAGACCCATTTCGGGGACCGTCCACCAGCTCAGGCAGCATCAAGTGAAGTTACGGTAAAGGCCGCCCCGGCCAGCGTGGATGCGGGAGCCCGGGAGCGGCATCAGAAGATGACCGAGTTTCTGGAGCAGCAGCAGGAAGAGCGTGAGACGCGGCAGGCTGCCAATGCCAAAGCCGAGGAGAAGGCGGAGAAGCAAGCCGAGCTGTGCAGAAAGCTTCGGGCGCGCCTCAAGTTTCTTGCCAGCGTTTCGACCTTCTACAACATCAACGATCAGGGCGAGCGGATTTATGTCAATGAGGCCGAGAATACCCGTATTCGTGAGGATTTCCGGGAAAAGGTGAGGAGCACCTGCGGAAACGACTAATACGCGGATGCTGACCAGGGGCGGAAAGGAAAGTCTGACCTCTGTAGGAAAAAGCAACTGAGAGCAAAGGAATTGCCATGCCGTTTCGATTGTTCAGCGCCGCGCTGCCGGTGCTGATTTCCCTTCTGTTTTCCCCCGTGGCGGTAGCGAAACAGCCCGAGCTGACACTCGCCAACGTGTATCAAAAGGGCATGCCGCTGGACGGCTACTGGGTCAGTGAAAAGCTCGACGGGGTGCGAGCATACTGGACTGGCGAGCGATTTCTTTCCCGTGGCGGTCATGAGTATCGGGCACCCGGTTGGTTCACCAGAGGGTTTCCGGCACGTCCCCTGGACGGTGAGCTCTGGATGGGGCGGGGCCGTTTTGCGGAATTGTCAGGGGCGGTGCGTCAGGTGGTGCCCGATGACAACGATTGGCGGCGGATTCGGTTCATGGTGTTTGATCTTCCGGATAAGGAGGCAACCTTCGACCAACGTTTGGCCCGGCTGCGTGTATTAATCCAAGAGGTTGAATCACCCTACATGGCGCTTGTCGATCAGCAACGGGCGAGCACCCATGAGAAACTGATGCAGCGTTTGGATAAGATCGTCGACGGCGGCGCAGAGGGTTTGATGTTGAAGCTGGGGTCCAGTCATTACCGAAGTGGGCGCTCCGATGATCTACTGAAAGTAAAACAGTATCAGGATGCCGAAGCGGTGGTTGTTCATCATCTGCCGGGAAAGGGCAAATACGAGGGGCTGATGGGGTCACTGCTGGTGGAGTTGGACGATGGCAGGCGATTCCGGATTGGTACGGGGTTCAGCGATTCCGAGCGAGCGTCTCCTCCGAGACCCGGAACCACGATCACATTCAAGCACTATGGCCTCACAGCCACGGGGCTGCCTCGCTTTGCCAGCTTTCTCCGTATCCGGAATGATGAACCTGCGCGGTAATTGAGCGCACAGGCTCACTGGCGCTTGACGGGGGTCAAGACTGGCAAGCGCAGCTAGCCATACACTGGAATGAGTCAAATACATCTCATCCCCCACAGTCATGGAGACTGCGCGAATGTCCCTCGAAAAACACGATCTGATTCACGAACTGCCGGAATCCAAAGAAGCCATTCATCTTTTGAAAACCAACAGCACTCACTTCGCCAAGCTGTTTGACGAATATCATGAAGTGGACCATGCCGTTCATCGCGTTGAAACGGGCGCTGAAAACACCTCCGATGAGTATCTGGAAAACCTCAAAAAGAAGCGGCTGAATCTGAAGGACCAGTTGTTTGCCATGATTCGCGAGTATGAGGCTTCGGCGGCTAGCTGAGGGCAACCTGCCAGATAATCCAGCATCGGCTGTCAATTGGCCGTAATCCTCCTTGGGGAGACTGTTGATAGGGTATCATCGGTCTCACAAGGAGGAGGTTATGATGTTACGGATCCTTTCGGGGCTGGTGCTGTGCTCGGTACTTTCCCTGGTACAAGCGGCGACCGTTGAAGAGCTCTCCCCGCAATCAATTGCGCTGGCGCCTGAACAGTCGGAGCCCTCGGTCCATCTGGGACCACGGCCTTTCTGGCTGGTTGGTGCAATGGACGACAGTCCGCTCAAAGAGCGCCTGCAAGCCTGCAATACCGACACTGTCGAGAAAACGGATTTCTCCATCGGCCATCGTGGCGCGCCCCTGCAGTTTCCCGAACATACCCGTGAATCCTACATTGCGGCAGCGCGCATGGGTGCGGGTATTCTGGAATGTGATGTCGCCTTCACCAGGGATCGGGAACTGGTTTGCCGACATGCCCAGGACGACCTTCATACCACCACCAATATCGTTGCCGTCCCTGCATTGAACGCCAAGTGTACCCAGCCTTTTGTGCCCGCCGATCCTGCCACGGGCACGCCGGCACAGGCCGAGTGTCGCACCAGCGATATCACTCTGGCCGAGTTCAAGTCACTGGAGGGCAAGATGGATGCCCACAACCCAATGGCAACCACGCCGGAGGAATACCTGGCTGGCACCGCAGACTGGCGCACTGATCTCTACTCCAGCCGGGGCACCTTGATGACTCATCAGGAGAGCATCGAGTTGTTCAGGGCTCTGGGCGCGAAGTTCACTCCGGAATTGAAATCACCGGTGGTTGCTATGCCCTTTGAGGGGGATTGCAGCCAGCAAGACTATGCCCGCCAAATGATCCAGGATTACATCGATGCCGGTGTGCAGCCGGAAGACGTCTGGCCCCAGTCCTTCAATTTGAAGGACGTTCTTTTCTGGGTAGACGAGATGCCGGAATTTGGTCGGCAAGCAGTCTTCCTCGACCAATCTGAGTCTACCCTTGTGAACGCGTCCGCAACCTATATGGCTTACCTTAAAAGTAGGGGTGTGAACATTCTGGCGCCGGCGCTCTGGAAGCTGCTGACTCTGGACAGCCAGAGGCAAATCGTTCCGTCCCGGTACGCGGAGAATGCGCGCGAAGCCGGCCTGGACCTGATTGCCTGGACCGTTGAGCGCAGCGGTCCGCTGGAAAAGGGCGGCGGCTGGTATTACCAGACGGTGACCGATGCCATTAACAACGACGGCGACGTGCTCACCGTGATCGATGTTCTGGCCCGTGAGGTAGGTGTGATTGGGGTTTTCTCGGATTGGCCGGCGACAACGACCTTCTATGCCAATTGTATGGGGTTGTCTAAGCATTGAGGTAGGGACGGCGCAGCGCCAAGTTGGCCCCCCGGAGAGAATGTGAATCTATGGCCTGTTTCTCCGGAGGACAGACAATAGCGCTCCTGAGCTCTTGTTCACTTAAAAGTCTTGTTCATTATTAATGAACAGTGCTATTTTGTGAACATAATGTTGGAGAGGCTATGAAACCATCAATCAACGAGCGCGCATTTCTAAGCCAGGCAATCCGCGCGTTCCATCAAGAGACAGGTTTAGACTTACACCCTACTGTCGAGAGTGAAGTGATGCCCTGCTCTGATGGCCTCATTCTTGAACTGGGCGATACGGGCATCCAGTACAGCGTTGAGCTGAAGCGCTGGGCGCAGCAGGCGAATATAGGCACTATTGTCGCTCAGCTACGGCGAATGCCGCCGCCCGCATTGCTGGTCGCTGATTACGTAAACCCGAATATGGCAGACCGCCTTCGAGAAGCCGGCGCACAGTTCATTGACGCCGCCGGCAATGCTTATCTGAACGAAAAGACATTCTTCATCTTCGTAAAAGGTAATCGCAAAAGGCCGGTTCATGCATCAGCAAGGAAAACCTCCCGAGCCTTTAATTCATCTGGTTTAAAGCTGATTTTCAGTTTTCTAATGGACCCTCATCTGGTCGGTGAAACTTATCGAAAAATGGCAGAAGTCAGCGGTGTTTCCCTCGGAGCCATCGGCTGGGTTCTGAATGACCTGAAAGACAAGGGCTATGTTCGAGAACATGGAAAGAAGGGCGCAAGGTCACTTGAGAACCCTATGGGGCTGCTTGATCGCTGGGCCGAGTCCTACCCGGAAAAACTGCTACCCGAGTTGGACATGGGGCTATTTCAGGCAACCTCTGCGATGCCGTGGAAGAAAATCCGGCCGGAGCTTCTGGGTGGGTGTTGGGGCGGGGAAGTTGCCGTCTCTCGGCTGGGCAACTATCTGTCGCCTGCCCAGGGGACTATTTATCTGCCCCGAGAAAAGCTGAAAAGCTTGGTGATGGAATATAGGCTTCGTAAAAGCCCGGGCAATTCACCCAATACGTCCGAGACATTGCAGATCAACGAGAAATTCTGGCTCGCTGATTCACTCAACGTAAACCAAACTCCTGGGATTGCCCCAGATATTCTTGTCTATGCTGACCTCCTGATGACCGGCGACTCGCGTAACCTGGAAGCAGCGGAGCGGCTTTATGCCCAGATTAAAGATCGATTCCAAGAATATTGATCCGACTCAATTGAAGACCTACGGAGCCATCAAGTGTGTCGCCGTGGATCAGGATGTGCCATTCATCATTGTCGGCGCCTCCGCCCGTGATCTGGTAATGCATCACGCCTATGGAGCACCCATTCAACGGGCAACAATGGATATCGATCTTGCCGTTCAGGTCCCGGATTGGGCTGATTTTGAACGCATCCGCGATAGTTTGATTGGCAAAGGTTATACCAAAACCGATCTCCCTCATCGTTTGCACGGCCCGAACGGCGCACCCATCGACATTCTTCCTTTTGGAGCTGTTGAAAGTGACGATTCAGTTATTCAATGGCCGCCTTCTGGCGAAGTGCAAATGAGCGTGGTCGGTTTTCAGGATGCCCTGAATAACGCCGACTGGTTGATGATAGCAGCAGAGTCAGAGTCAGAGTCAGAGTCAGAGTCAGAGTCAGAGCTGGAGTTGCCTGTTGCCAGTCCTCAGGGATTGGCCCTTCTGAAACTGGTGGCCTGGTCCGAAAGAGATGCGCAAACAAGACGCAAAGACGCGGCCGATATCGCTTATCTGGCATCCAACTATGAAAATATTCCTGGCCAGATGGACCGGCTTTTCGAACAGCATGAAAGCATCCTCGAAGCCTACGGCTGGGATACGAGACTTGCGGGCGCTCAGTTGCTCGGCAAGGAAACGGCACAGATTGCCAACAAATCAACGATGAAAGTCCTGCGACGCCTGCTCAGTAAGGATCTGATTGCCAACCTGACTAGGGATTCGGGCAACACGTGCGGCGATTTCACCGAAGAAGTTGTGTCAGCGTTTATTGGCGGACTTTTTGGCTCAGAAGTAACAAATGTACAAAATTGACTCAGAAGCCAACCGCATAACACCAATGGCGGTAACTTCTCAGAATGCAAGATTTTAGAGCGAAATCACTGTCAGGAATGGCTCGAAAACGCTCCCGAAGCCTTCGGCGAAGAGCTTCCGATTATCCAGAAAGAGTTCGACGGTTTTGAAGATACCCGTGGACGCCGAGATTCACTTGTTCTCGACAAAGACGGCAACCTGGTCATTATCGAAAAGAAGCTGGATGACATCCGATCGTTATGTGGTCTGGCAGGCGCTGAAGTACGGCGGCTACTCCGCGAATCTGAGCAGTTCCTAGCGCCTGATATTCGTGGCGGCTAAATTCCGCAAAGAAGTCACCAATGTGGTGTTATGGCTCAGCCAGTTCTGATTGCATTCTCTTCCTTGCGCTTGTCTTCTACCGCCTGACACGGCCGGTTTCCTCCAGAAAACGGCAAAAAGGGGTAGAGGCGCAATCAGGTTTAGGTATCGATGCCATTCGCAATCTGATCAAAGCCAATCCCCTGGAGGCCGCGTTGATGGCGTTCGCAGTGGGTATCGCAGAGCAGAAGGATCCCAGGCTCAAATCATTGCTGATGGAAGGTGGCATGGTGCTGATGAAACGGGCCGAGTCGTCTGACCCCGACCGGGTCGTTGCATATAAGACTCCCGAGAACGAGAGTGAAACCAAGCCAGATTCTAATACCCCTCAATAAGTCAAAGTTGTTGTTTTTTCGAGGTTAATTGCGGATTACGGGATCTTAGTCCGGGTTTAACCCGGTAGGGCAGGAATTCCTAGTAGGGTGAGTTCAGGTAATTGAAAGGCAACTTTCGATTTCCATGGAATGAAAGGATATTTGAACTCATTAGGAGGAACGCCCTATGAATTCCGCAATCCGTTTTACCAGCGCCGCACTGTTCACAGCCTCGTTTGTTACTGCGCCCGTCGCATTAGCTCAGAGCAACGTGGAGAGGGACCAGTCAGGCCCGTATGTCAGCGGCAGCTACGGTGGCTACAAATCACACGGCGGCGAGTTCGAGGACGAAAACGATCTGCTTGGCGCCGCTGTTGGCTACCAGTTCAGTCCGTTTTTTGCCCTGGAGGCCGAATACATTGATTTCGGCAACTTTGGCGAGGACGACGTTGAAGGCAAGCTGAAAGGCTTTGGCCTGAGCGCTGTTGGCCGTCTGCCTCTGACCGACAGCTTCGGCGTCTATGGTAAGGCCGGCGCGTTTGCGTCTGCGTTCGATGTTGATGCATTCAACGAAAGTGAAACCTACGATGAGGTATCGCCCTTTGTTGGCGCCGGTGTGGATTTCCGGGTAACGCCCGCGCTGACGGCATTCGCGGAATACAATCGCTATAACGTCGACATTGATAAAGAGGACTTCAACGGCCAGGTAACCAACAGCGGACCGGAGTTTGATACCGGTCGGGTCGGCCTGAAATATCAGTTCTGATGAGTGCAGGGCGCAGCGCGAGGCTGCGCCTTTCTCTTTTACTGAACGTTTTCCTGCTCGCCAAACTGGCCGGCGAATAACGCGGTGGAAAGATAACGCTCGGCGGTATCCGGCAGCACCACCACAATGTTCTTGCCCTGGTACTCCGGCTGCTTGCTGATGCGTACCGCAGCCGCCACGGCTGCGCCGCAGGAAATACCGCAGAGAATGCCCTCTTCCTTCATCAGCCGATGGGCCATGTCCATGGCCTCTTCATTGGTGACCGTCTCCACTTGGTCAACCATTTCCAGATCCAGATTCTTTGGCACGAAGCCCGCACCGATGCCCTGGATCTTGTGGGGCGCCGGCTTGATGTCTTCGCCGTTCATCATCTGGGTGATCACCGGTGAGTCGGTAGGCTCGACGGCAATGGTGGCGATCTGTTTGCCCTTGGTGCCTTTGATGTGGCGGGAAACGCCGGTCAGCGTGCCACCGGTGCCCACGCCCGCCACGAAGATATCGATTTCACCATCAGTGTCTTCCCAGATTTCCGGGCCGGTGGTGTCCTCGTGGATTCGGGGGTTGGCCGGGTTCTGGAACTGCTGGGGCAGGAAATAGTTATCCGGGTCTGACGAGAAGATCTCTTCGGCCTTGGCGATGGCACCCGGCATGCCTTTGGCAGGTTCGGTCAGCACCAGTTCTGCTCCCAGTGCCTTCAAGACCTTGCGACGCTCAAGGCTCATGGAGGCGGGCATGGTCAGGATCAGTTTGTAGCCCCGGGCGGCTGCCACGTAGGCCAGGGCGATCCCGGTATTGCCGCTGGTGGGTTCCACGATGGTCATGCCCGCCTTCAGGGTACCGCGCTTCTCGGCGTCCCAGATCATGGCAGAGCCGATCCGGCACTTAACGGAATAGGCCGGGTTTCGGCCCTCAATCTTGGCCCAGATCGTGGCGCCGTCGTTCACGCGGTTCAGTCTGACCAGTGGGGTATTGCCGATGGACAGGGAATTGTCCTCGTAGATGCGAGCCATGGCGTTCTCCTTGTTACTTTGTTTTTATTCAGTCTAGCACCACTCAGGAACCCACTGAGCGCGCTTCCAGCCGGTTGCGACCGTTCTGCTTGGCCTGGTAGAGCGCCTGGTCTGCCTGTCTGAGAAACTCTGCTGGCGAGTCGTCGGGGCCCGGTATGCCAGTGGCAAGGCCAATGCTGATGGTGAGGTGAACGTCGTGTTCTCCGCACACCGAGCAGCTTTTTTCGACGTGTTTGCGGAAGGATTCCAGTCGGTTACGAATTTCGCTGTTGTCCTCATAGCTGGCGAAAATAACGAACTCTTCGCCACCGAAGCGCGAGAGCCGGTCGGTTTCCCGCCGGAAATGTTTGCGCATAAGCTCTGCCAGTGTTTGCAGGCAGATGTCGCCCGCTTCATGGCCGTAATTGTCGTTGATCCTTTTGAAGTGGTCGGCGTCGACCATGGCCACTGCAAAGCCAGAATTGTGGCGCTGGCACCACTGGAAGCTCTTCCGGAATTCCTGGTCAAAGTAGCTTCGGTTGCCCAACTTTGTCAGGTCGTCGGTAACGCTGAGTTTCGCGAGCGTCTCGTTGGCCTCGGTCAGATCATGGTTGAGGCGATTCAGCTTTCTATTCCAGTAAACCAGTAGGAAAGCGATCACAATGGCGGCGATCGACAGTTGCCAGATCAGGGTGTAATCCACAGGCTCTTTGAGGCGGATGTTGCGCCATTGCCTTTCGAGGTCTTTGCGTTCCTGGGTGGTAAGACTGGATACCAGTTTCTGCATGATGCCCAGAACAACAGGCTCGTCTTTCCTGACTGCAATAGACAGCGACCAGTCTGCTGGAATCCGCCCGATGACCTTCAAATCAGCGAGGCCGAGTTCCTGCATATAGTAACTGGCGGTTGCCAGAGTGGTGATGTAACCATCCAGTTCGTTGTTCTGCAGTTGCCTCAGGCCAGCCTGCTCATTGGGAACTTCGACCAGGTTCAAGGAGGGATAGCGGCTTTGGAGCAGCTCTGCGAACGCGTAGTCCTCGACAACACCGATTCTCTGGCCACGAAGATCGCCCACGCGTTCTATAAAGGGGGCTTCAATCCGGCCAAGAACCACTGTGGGCACTTCGAGATAGGGTTCTGTAAAGTTGAGGAACTCCAACCGTTCCGGCGTTTGCATCGCCATGGTGAAAATCTGACATTTACCCTGTTTGATCGAGGCAATGGATTCGGTCCAGCTTTCTGTGGCAACCAGTTCGAAGTCCACGGGCGATCGTTTGGAGAAGAGTCGCGCAACCTCTGCGGATAATCCGGCATGCCTGCCTTCCTCGTCCAGGCCTTCCAACGGGAACCAGTCCGGATCAATACAGTAGCTGAGTTGATTGTCATGCGTCCCAAGCCAGGCGAGCTCAACGGCGTTCAGAGAAACCTCACCAGTTTCCTGGACTTCCACATCAACACTGGCCCCCAACCAACGGCTCTCGATGGTGTGCATTTCTTCCGGCGTGATTGCTGCCAATGCATCGTCAAGGATTTCCGCGAGCGGCGCGAGCCCTGGTCTCACGCCGAACCGCAGATCTTCTCCCGTCTGTTCGTCCAGTACCAGCTCGCCGGCTATCCGGACACCCGGGATGCCCAACTCGCGAATCCAGAAATTGCCATTGGGCAGGGCGGCCAGAACAACATCCACCTCGTCCCGGGATAGCGCCTGGAACATGGCCTCCTGGGTCGTGAATATTCGGGCATTTTCGCCCAGGGCCTCTCTGACAGGCTCTTCGTAGTAAATACCGGAACCCAGGGCAACACGCTGATTTTTGAGATCAGCCAGGGTCTCGGTTCTCAGGGTTGGGTCCCGGGTAAAAGCGACGTTCGGGATGGTGTGATAGGGCTCGGTGAAACGAGTGAAAGCCTGCCGTTCAGGTCTGAAAGACATGTTGGCCAGGACATCGATCTCGCCATCCCGGAATAATGGCAACAGTTCTACCCATTGCCCCTCAACCGGTATCACCTGTAATCCCGTCAGGTCCGATATCCGATTGAGGATATCAACGGTCAAGCCGTGAATTCGTGTCCCGCTTTCGAAGCTGTAGGGTGCGTAATCCCGCATCAGGCCAACGCGAACAGGGCCCGTTTCAGCAATGAACCGGCGCTGTTCTGGCGACAGGGAAAAACTGGTTCCGCTTACGAGGCTGTTACCTCCAAGGTCCTGCCAACGCTGAAGTAGTTGGCTGATTCGCTCTTTCGGGACCTGTTCCAAACCAGAGGCGATCTTCTGATACAGGTCCTCGTTGGACTTTAAAACGCCAATGCGGAAATCTTCGGTCGCCAGATCGCCAGATCGCCGAGTGGCGCGGGGCCGGCAATTTCGAGAAAACCGAATCCGGCCTTGTTGGCATAGTATTGGAGCGTAAGCCTGGGGCCGACAACGACATCCACCCAGCCGAAGGCAAGGGCCCGAATGAGGCTGTGAACGGAATCGTAGCTCGTGAGGGAGACACCTTCTGCCTGGAGGGCGTCGCGGTAGTACACGTCGCGCACAATGCCGACCCTAAGTCCCTTGAGATCTGAAATGGTGTTGATGTCTCTCAGTGGCCTCTGGGTGTTGTGCATCAGATAGGTCTGGCGAAGGTGGTAGGGCTCAGTGAACAGGATGTTCTCTGCACGCTCGGCACTGAACGAGATGCCGTCGATAACATCTAGTTCGCCCCGCAAAAATGCATCGTAGATTTCCGGCCAGCTGCCGGCGCGAAACTGGAAGGTCAGATCGGCCTTGCGGGCGACTTCCCGAAGCACATCAACAGAAAAACCGGAGGCGCCGGGGCCATCGTCGAACGAGTAGGGTTTGTTGTCGCCCACGATGCCGACAGTCACGGTGTCGTCCGCCTGTTCGGACATCGCCAGTGGGGATGCGAGCAAAAGGCAAAGGGCCCAGAGGACTGTCGCGGCCACGCTCCGGTATCGAGTTTCTTTGTGAGTATCGGAAGTCTTCATCGGCGAGCCGGCGATCCTTTACAGCTTCGACTTAAGTGTAGCCTTAACCGACTCGATTGAACATTACTCAGGTGCTCACTGGGCGGCCGGTGTAATCGGAGAAGTCCGGCTTTTTCGGATGATGCTGGTCGTCTGTCATGTACGCCGAGGTAAGAATGAATTCGGCAGTTGCGCGGTTGCAGGCCACGGGAATGTTCCAGAGCGCGGCAATGCGCAGCAGTGCCTTGATGTCCGGGTCATGGGGTTGAGGTTCCAGGGGGTCCCAGAAGAACACCAGCAGGTCGATTTCGCCCTCGGCGATCTTGGCGCCAATTTGCTGGTCGCCGCCCAGCGGACCGCTTAGCAGGCAATGGATATCGTCCCGCTCCAGGTTATCCCGGAGCAGCCGGCCGGTGGTGCCGGTGGCGTAGAGTTTCAGCGGGGCGAAGCGGGTGCGGTTTTCGGCAACCCAGTCCACCAGTTCCTTTTTCTTGTTGTCGTGTGCCACCAAAGCAACGGATTTTACGGCCATTTGGGGTAAAGTCTCCTGTTATCAAGGTTTTTACGGTGCCAGTGTTTCACAGGCTGGCCCGGTTCGGAATAGGAAAGAGGTTTATGTCCGCGACAACATCGTTTGACTGGCAATCCACACCAGCGGCTGTCTGGCGTCGGCATCGCTCGGGGCTGCGCGCCATCCGCCGGCTCGATCCGGTGCAATGGCAGGATCTGAAGGGCATCGACCGACAGCAGCAGGCTCTGGCCCGAAATACCGAGCGGTTTCTGGCCGGTGAACCCTCCAACAACGCGTTGCTCTGGGGCTCACGCGGCACCGGCAAGTCGTCGCTGATCAAGGCGCTTTTGAACCGCTACCAGGAGCGGGGGCTGCGGATGATCGAGGTGGACAAGGATGATCTGGTCAACCTGCCGGAAATCGTTGACGACATCTGCGAGCTGCCGTTCCGGTTCGTGATCTTCTGCGACGACCTGTCGTTTGACGTTGGTGAGTCCAGCTACAAGGCCCTGAAAAGTGTGCTGGAAGGTTCCCTGGAACTGCCCCCGGAGAATGTGAGGGTGTATGCCACCTCCAACCGCCGTCATCTGATGCCGGAGTTCATGTCCGATAACCTCAAGAGCGAGATGCGCGACGGTGAGCTGCACCCGGCCGAGGCCATCGAAGAGCAGGTGTCCCTGGCGGACCGTTTCGGTCTTCAGCTTTCGTTTTATGCGTTTTCGCAGGCCGTATACCTGCAGGCGGTGGACGCGCTGTTCCCCGAGTTTGATGACCGGGAAGGCCTGCATCGGGAGGCGATTCGCTTCGCCACTGCCAAGGGCGTACGCAATGGTCGCACGGCCCAGCAGTTTTACCGGCAGTTTGCCGGCGAGCAGGATCTCGGCAGGCTGAAGTAGCTACTGCCGTTTTGCCATCTTGATGAAGTGATGGTGGACCACCCGAACGCCGAGAAACACCAGGGTCATCACCACCGGAATGGCGATGCCCAGAACCAGGGTCTTGTTAAAGACAACACCGGCTTCGTAAACCGAATCCAGCCCGAATTTGAGGAGGCCGATCAGGTAATAGGTGATGGCCACCACCGAGAAGCCTTCCACCGTATGCTGCATCATCAACTGGATCTTGGAGCGCCGGTCCATGGAGCTGAGCAGTTGCTGGTTCTGGCTCTGGATGGCCAGCTCCACCCGGGTTCGCATCATGTCCGAGGCACGGTCGACCCGTCGGGAAAGGTCTTCCAGCCGTTCGCTCACCGCTTCGCAGGTTTTCACGGCCGGAGTCAGCCGGCGGGTCATGAATTCGGTCAGGGTCAGGTGGCCAGAGAGTTCGTCTTCCCGTAGTTCCTCCAGGCGGGTCAGTACCAGCCGGTGATAGGCGCGGGTGGCAGAGAAACGGAACGTGGAGTGGGCCCGGAAGGCCTCGATACGGGCGGCAATGTTGGTCAGCTGGGCCAGCAGTTTTTCTTCGTCGACATCCTCGTTTTCCGCCAGTGACCGGGTGATCACGGCCAGTTTTTCATCCATATCGTTCAGCGACGGTGTGATTTCCCGGGCAACGGGAAGTGCCAGCAGTGACATCAGGCGGTAGGTTTCGATTTCCATCAGGCGCTGGGTCAGACGGCCCAGCTGGCTGTCCGACATGTGGTGGTTCATCACCATGAACCGGCCAAAGCCGTCACTGTGTAGCCGGAAGGTGCCCCATACCCTGGCGGCACCCTCCTGGGGACTGCTCCCGACCAGTCGCATGCCTTCGAAGTGCTTGCGTACATAGTCCAGGTCGCCTTCGGTTCCGTCAGCGGCGGGCCGTACTTCCAGGTGGAAGGCCGCAATCACTGTACCGGTCAGCTGTTCCAGCCACCCCTCGGGCAGCGGTGTAATGCCGGTCTCGCTAAAGGGTGTTTCCTCACCCGCAGCCAGGTTGATAAAGGTGTAGGACGCGAATTCCATGTGCATCTCGCGACGCACCCGCAGGGCACCGAAGGTATGTTCAAAGCAGCCCACCTCGTTCTCCGGGACCGGATGCCCCATCAGCCGATGGAGTTCCTGCAGGTGCCGGAATTGTTCCTGCCGTTGCTCAGGTGTTGTCAGAACCGCCATCTGGGTAACCCGCGCCGGTGTCGGTAGCACCTGGAACGGCCTTGAGTGCAGCTCGTTGTAGAGATCGTTCCGAAGCGGGTGAATATCGAGGGAGTCCAGGCGTGCGCTCACGGCGGGGTGGTCCTGTGGTCAAGAGTGGATAGCTGGGATCATAACCCGGAAGCACACACCGTCAATGCCACCTTGGGCGCGGTTCCGGGCTTCCACATGGGCACCATGGTAGTCGGCAATCAGGTTGACAATGAGCAGCCCCTGTCCCAGGTGGCCCTGTTCCTGGCCGTCCCGCATTGAAACGAAGGGGCTGAAGATGTCAGTTGTTGTGTCTTCGGGCAGCGTTGAACCCTCGTTGAAGACCGACAGACACAGCCCTTCCGAAGTTGTTTCCAGGCCCACCTCAATCAGGCCATCCTGTGGTGTGAAATCCCGGGCGTTATCGACCAGCTTGTCGAGCAGTTGCACCATCAGTTCTGGCGAACCCGTGATCTTGCAGCCTGCTTTCGGCCCGGAGTAACGGATCTGATGGCTGCTGTCGAGGGCCTGATACGCAGCGGTTGCTTCTGCGGCTACCTCCGCCAGATCAAACTGCTCTTTATCCGCATGGTCCAGGCTCTGTTCCAGGCGCGCCGCTTCGCTCATGCCATGGAGTATCTGCCGGAGGCGTTCGGTGGCGGAAGCGGCCCTTTCGATGTATTGCCTGCGCTCTTCCTCCGAATCGCTGTGGTTGAGGTTTTCCAGCGAGGAACGAACCACGGCGACAGGTGTTTTAAGCTCGTGAGAGAGTCGCCGGGAGAAGCTTTCCAGGTAGCGGTTGTACCCGTGAAGACGATCCACCATCAGGCTGAAGTGTCGCTGCAACTGGCCCAGTTCGTCCTTGCTTCGGGCATCCGGCACTCTGCCGGTGATCCGGCCGTCTTCATCAATACTGGCGCTGACAGCACGCTGCAGTCGGGTAATCCGCCAGGAGAGCCAGCTGGCATAGCCAAGCAGAACCAGGGTGAGAGCAACAATGATGAGGGTGCTGCGGGCAATGACCGAGCCGAGGGCAGAGCCGGAGAGGGTAAGAAGCTGATCCAGCGATTGCTCCAGAATCAGCGTGCGGCCACCGAAAACCTCCCGGGTGGTCAGCAGCCAGACGCTGTCATCTTCATGACGGACCAGGCTCGTTTCCGGTAGCGCCTCAACGTCCACACGGTTGGTGTCGGTTTCGATTGAGGTGGGTTCTGGCTGGTAGAGGCGGACCAGGCCTCTGAGTGCATTGAGGCTGATCTTTTCGATCACCTGCACCGGGCTGAGACTGTCGAACTCTGGCGCTGTGACGGCTGAGTCAGCCTGTTGTCTCGCGATGACCCATCCGGCCGGTTCAACCAGTCGGGCCTGCTGGCCGGGGTTAAGTTGTGGTTCCAGCTGTCGCTCCAGGGCGAGATTTCGACTGACCAGCACCGGCAATGGATCAACCGACGTGGAGACGCCGGTTACCTGATCACTGCTCCATAAGGCCGCAAAACCCAGGCGGCTGCGGTCGACTGGCATGGGCAGTTTCAGTTCCAGCTGCCAGCCATCGCCGGCGCCCTGCAAAAAGCCGGAGAGGCGATAGTCGGGCTGGCCGCCTTTCTCTTCAAGGCCATAGAGCTGGCCAGGAGCCGGTGTGCGCAGTAACCAGGACTGCCGGCCGGATTCCTGGGCCAGGTTGCCGCCAGAGGGCTCCAGCCAGAGCCTCAGCCGGTCATGGGCCTGTTCCGGGCTGCCGGGATTAAAGAACACGGGTTGCCTATGGCTAACGCGAATTAGCAGGTACAGGTTCCGTCTATCGGTAGCGGCCTGCCATTGCAGAGCCGTTTCCCCGGCTTTGCCGCTGGTGATTCTTTGCCAGTTTCTGGTCTGGTTTGCCTCGTCATATCCTGGCCAATCGTCAGCGTAACCATCCAGGTTCAGGTTGCCGGCAAAAGGTTCCACGTAGATGGCGGGCTCACCGGGCCGGACCACCGGCGTACCGATGATCTGATCGCCGGCAGTCGCGGCCAGTCTTTCGGCCTGGGCCTGGAGTTGCTGTCGGGCCTGTTGGCGAAGGGCATCGTCAAGCTCCAGAACAAACTGAAGGCCCGCCCAAGGGATCAGCAGCATCAGAAGGCTGGCAACGAACAGCTGGCGCTTGAGATTCAAGGCTCAGACCTCACGGGCGTTCCACCGGTAGCCCATGCCGTAGGCGGTCTGTATGCCGTCAAAGGTTGCGTCAATCTGCTGGAACTTGCGGCGGATACGCTTGATGTGGGAGGTGACCGTATTGTCATCCAGCACCGTGCTTGCGGCTTCCATCAATTGTTCCCTGCTGCGGACATGGCCGGGGTGCTGAACCAGCGAGTGCAGCATCCAGAATTCAGTGACAGTCAGGTCGATGGGCGTTTCATCCCAGGCCACTGTCATGCGATCCACATTGAGGGAAAGTTTGCCCCGCTCGAGCACCTCGTCCGGTTTCTGCAGGGCTTCGGCCCAGGCGTCGGCCCGCCTGAGCAGGGCGGTAACCCGGGCCAGCAGGTGGTCCAGGCTCATGTCCTTGGTTACGTAATCGTCGGCGCCGAGGCGCAGGCCATGAACGGAATCAATGTCGCTGTCTCGGGCGGTCAGGAAGATAATCGGCAGGGTCTGGGACAGTGATCTCAGGTCCTGACACAGGGCAAAACCGCCTTCCGGTTCATCGCCCAGCCCGACGTCGATAATGGCCAGGTCGGGTAACGACTGACGCAGCACCTGCCAGGCGGAAGCCCGGTCGCCGTGTGCGCTCACACGATAGCCACGGCGCTCAAACGCAGCGCGATAGTTGTCGCGGATGGCGGGTTCGTCTTCGATCAGTACAACGTGTTTCTTCATGGTGGCGGCTGCTTCCCCTTGCCGGTGTGTGCCTATTTAACCACGGCAGGTGTTGATAACAAGTTCGAAGGGCGTTGTTGCCACAATTCATCATTTTTCGAGGGCGGTTTGTCGCAATCTGCCATGGGAGTTCCTTTCCGGATTGCTGAAATGGCGGTGTTTCGCACAGTCATGCAGTCACAAGGATTCCCTCATGATTATTTCCAGTTCCCTTCTAAGGCTTTATTCACGTCCCTTCGCTAACAGCGGCCAGCGAATCCGGTTAAAGCGCTGCCTGGAGGGCATCAGCCTTTGGCTCGCCGTTATGTTGATGCTGTTTGTCCACCCACTCTATGCCGAGGCAAATGAAACCGACAACGTTGGCCAGTTCCATTTCGTTGACGGCCAGGGTCAGTGGCAGGAGCCGGCCCTGGTTCTGGAGAGCGATTTCGATGTGCGGATCAGCGGTTTGATTGCCGACTCCCGGCTGCTGAGGCGTTTCCGAAACACCAGCGACCGGTGGCGGGAAGGCGTGTTTGTGTTCCCGTTGCCGGAAAAGGCCAGTGTGTATGGACTGACCATGAAAGTGGGCGAGAGGACGATCGAAGGCAAGGTAAAGCCGAAGGAGACGGCGCGCCGGACCTATGAGAAAGCAAAACAGGCCGGGCAGCACGCGGCGAATGTCGAGCAGCAGCGGCCGAATCTGTTTACCGCACGGGTGGCCAACATTCCCCCGGGGGAGACGGTATCGGTGGAGCTGAAGTATCAACAACCGGTGCAGTATCAGGCCGGCGTGTTCGAACTCACTGTGCCAACCACGCTGACGCCCCGTTACATGCCGGGAAAGGCGCTCAGTGCAGCTCCGGATCAGTGGCAGGGTGGTTGGGCAGTGCCGACGACCGAAGTGCCGGACGCCGGTGCCATCAGTCCCTTTACGGTCAATCCGGGTGATGTGGCGGATGATAGCCATCGGGCGGTGATCAATCTGGTGATTGATTCCGGGCTCCCCCTTGAGAGCGTCTCCAGCCCGTCGCACCGACTTGCGACCAGTCAGGACGGCCAGACGTTCAGAGTTCGTCCCGATGGCGGCGAAATCCTTATGGACCGGGACTTTGTGGTGCGCTGGCGCCCGGTTGCCGGGCAAGAGCCCTCGGCAGCGGTGTTCCATCAGTCCTGGGAAGGAGAGGACTACCTCATGGCCATGCTGGTGCCCGGAGAAAGCGGCGCCATGGCGTTGCCCCGTGATCTGGTGTTCGTGATCGACACCTCCGGTTCCATGGCGGGCGAATCGATCCGCCAGGCCCGAGATGCTCTTCAGGCCGGTCTGGGCACACTGACACCAAGGGATAGGTTCAATGTCATCCAGTTCAACAGCCAGACGCATTCCCTGTTCATGCAGCCTGAAGTGGCCACCGGTAACAACCTTGCCCGGGCGCGCCAATATGTGGATCGCCTTCGTGCCGACGGTGGCACCGAGATGGCACCGGCTCTGTCCAGAGCCCTGGAAGGCGGAGGCGAGACTGAAGACGGCGCACGGGTGCGCCAGGTCATTTTCATTACCGATGGCGCGGTGGGAAATGAAGCCGCCCTGTTCCGGCAGATCCGCCAGCAGCTTGGAAACCAGAGGCTGTTTACGGTGGCTATTGGCTCTGCGCCGAACCGGCACTTCATGCGCGAAGCCGCCCGCTGGGGGAGGGGTACCTACACGGCGATTCACTCGCCTTCGGATGTGGATGGACCTCTGCAGGCCCTGTTCTCAGCCATGGAGTCACCGGTTCTGACCGATATCGGGGTCAACTGGCCCGGCCAGAAAGCCGGTCAGGAGTCGTTTCCGAGACGCCCGGGCGATTTGTTCCAGGGCGAGCCGCTGATTCATGTGGTCCGTGGCGTCCCGGCCACGGGGCAGCTGGAGGTGTCGGGGCGCCTGCCGGGTGGCAGGGACTGGACCAGAACGCTGGATCTGCAGCAGGCCGCTCCCGCAACGGGGCTGCATCGGCATTGGGCGAGGGAGAAAATCGACAGTTTGGAGGATGAGGCTAAGGTCACAGGCCGGGAGCCGGATGAGGCCGGCCTGACCGAGCTGGCGGTTCAGCACGGCCTGATGTCTGCCTACACCAGTTTTGTGGCCGTGGATTCCACACCCGCCCGAAGTTCAGAGGCGCCCATGGAATCGGATAATTTGCCCACTCTTCTACCGGCGGGCAGCCAGGCGGGCATGCTGCGCTATCCACAGACGGCAACATCGGCGCCGTTGCTGATCGCGCTCGGTTTGGTGGGGTTGATGTTTTCACTGGCGATTGTGCTGCTGCAGAGGAGGGCGTTCTCATGACCCGGCTTCTGCTTCTGTTATTGACCAGCTCTGCTACCTTGTTGGTATTCGGGTTATGGATTCCGCTCAAGGCGGTTATCGCCCAGGAATTACTGGCGATCGCCTGGGCTGAAAGCCAGGCACGGCAGACGGAATCGCGTCCCTGGCCCTGGGCGGACACCTGGCCGGTAGCCCGGCTGGCTATTCCGGAACTGAACGACTCGATGATTGTTCTGGCCGATACCCATGGTGAGAGCCTGGCCTTTGGGCCGGGCCGATTAACCGGAGGCGCAGATGTCGGGGGAGCCGTGATCATTGCCGGGCACCGGGATACACATTTCCGGAGCCTGAAAGCACTGGAGACCGGCAATGAGGTGCGTCTGCAGGGAAGGGATGGCCGTTGGCAGAGTTACCTGGTGGAGGGTGCCCGGGTGGTGGACAGCCGTTCAGAGCTGATCGATACCCAGCGTCTGCCAGAGGGGACGCTTCTGCTGGTGACCTGTTACCCGTTCGACAGTGTCGACGCCGGTGGGCCGCTGCGATACGTCGTCAGAGCCTCGGCAAAGGGTAAACAAAGGGAACAAATTGACACTGTTGCCGGAATATAAAGTTGGCGTACACTTGTGCGCCAAAATTTCGCTGCAGAGTTTGGTTGCATGGGTATTATCAGAAAACTGCTGGCGTGGCTGAGCGTACCGATCATTTGCCTGTTCGCGCTCGTGTTCTACGCGGCGAGGCCGTTCAATCCGGACAACAACCGTATCCTGGCGCGCGTCGTCGCTCGTTTCGGGCGGGCGGTTCTGGGTATGGAGCGCCCTCTTGAAGGCTGGGAAAACATGCCGCAGGACCGGCCTACCGTCGTCATTGCCAATCACCAGCACAATGACGATCTGTTTGTTGTGGGCGACTTGTTGCCGCCGCGCACCGTCACGGTTGGTAAATCGTCACTGGTCTGGGTGCCTTTCTTTGGCCAGGTCTTCTGGCTGGGCGGTAACGTTATCCTTAATCGCGGACGCTCCCACAAAGCCATTGCGGTCATGAAGGCCACCAGCAGCGCCATCGCACGGGATCGAAAGAGCCTCTGGGTTTTCCCCGAAGGCACCCGCAGCAGGGGCCGGGGACTGCAGAAATTCAAGAAAGGCGCGTTTCACGCAGCGGTAGCATCGGGCGCGCCCATCACCATGGTCTGTGTTCAGGAGTACGCCGATGAGGCCGTCGGCTGGACCGGCCGGCGTGAGTCAGTGGCCATTCGGGTTTTACCGCCCATCGAAACCGAGGATCTCACGGCTGATGATATTCCGGAGCTGATCGAGCGTTGCCACAAAAAAATGTCGGAGACGATTGCCACATTGTAATCGCCTCGTCTGGAAGTGCTTGAAGCACTTCGGTAAACAGGGCAGTCTTGCGGGACTGATCGTTTCGTTCAACGACCCTCAGGGAGAGGCAAGAGATGAATCTGATTCTGTTTTTGATTATAGGCGGTGTGGCCGGTTGGCTGGCTGGTTTGATCATGAAGGGCCGTGGTTTTGGCATTCTGGCCAACATCGGTATTGGTATTGTCGGCTCGTTTCTCGGCGGTTTTGTGTTCCGCCTTCTGGGTCTGGCGGCCCAGGGTGCTGTTGGTGAGCTGGTCACCGCAACGGTAGGCGCTGTGTTGCTTCTCGCTATTGTTAGTGCAATCAAGAAGGCCTGAGCATGATCGTACCCGTAACCGGAGTGTTTGCCGCAGTTATCGGCATTCTTTTGCTGGTGTTGTCGGCGCAGGTCGTCAAATTTCGTCTGAAGTACAAAAAGGGCCTGGGCGTCACCGATGATCGGGATTTCGAGGCCGCGGTCCGGGCCCACGCCAACCTGGTGGAGTATGCGCCACTCGGTCTGCTCATGCTGGCTATCGCTGAGCTCAACGGCGTTTCCAGTACTCTGATTTACTGGACCGGTATGGCGCTGGTGGTTGGCCGCATTCTTCATGCCTTCGGCATGATCAACGGTCGCGGTGGCACCCATTGGGCCCGTATGATCGGCATTCTGCTGACCTGGCTGGCGATTCTGGTGACAGCCTTATTGCTGTTGTGGAACGTCTGGCAGGTTTATGGCTAGACCAGAAAAGAACGGGCGGCCAATGGCCGCCCGTTCTGCTTTCAGCAACCCGGTTTTATACCCGGTCAGTCTTCAACCTGGCTCTCATCCTCCAGGATAAGCTCTACTTCTTCCGCATCCAGTACCTGAGGCTCATAGGTCAGTCCCTGTGCCTCGATCACGCTTACAAAGGCTTTCAGGTGGCTTTTTGATCCATCCAGCAGGTTGGAATAGGCAAGAATGATGGCGCGCTCATCGGTTTGATTAATCGCAGCCAGAATATCTCTCATATCCTTCTCTTCGATCAGGCCCCCTACGAACAGGCCATCAACAAACGAGTTTTTTCCCTTGGCAACCAATTCGTCATACAGGGCCTGAAGTTCCTGATTGGTGAATACGCCGATCGTGTCATTCACTACCGGGTCTTCAACATCAAACTTTTTCAACAGGTAGTCTACGGTGCTGGTATGAGATTCTTCGGACAGCGCGATTCTTGCGAATACCTGCGTTCTGTCGCCCCAGTACTGGTCCATTGTGAGATAAACGTCTCGGGCCAGCTTTTCCTCTTCGCGCATGAACTGCAGATCGCTCACCTCAATGGTGGTCAGATCTTCCGAATCGGCAGTTTCTGCCGATCGACCCCCGCCGTCGCTGTTGCGCGGACCGCCTGCAGCGAATGTGGCGCTGGTAAGGAACATCGAACCAATGAGTGCGGCAGTGGTGAAGGTTTTTGCGTTCATAGTGACCTCTCTAGTCAGGTAACAGTTAAACCCTGGATACATGACTAAGACGAGGAATTCGGGCAAAAGGTTCGTTAAATAAATGTAAGTTTGCTTTCTAGTTTGTAAATAAAGTCTTGTTTTTATTGAATAATAATTTCAGTTTTAATGAAATTGATCCGTTTACCGCTTCAGAAATCGGAATAATTAAGATTTCATAAAAGCCGCCGACAGCGGTTGCAGGGTGTTCCATCACGCCTGTGCAGGGTGCATCCAGCCCCCGCTACGCGGTAAGTCCGGGGGCGGCCTATGGGGTTGGTGTTGCCGCTCAGAGTGCCTGGGCGACATCCATGTCCATGTATTCCAATTCTACTCGGCGGTTGGCAGCCCTGTCTTCCGGCGTTGCCAGAGGGCGCGCTGAGCCCCAGTGCCGCATTAGAATCCGGGATTCCTCCACGCCTTCCTGAATGAGACTTCGCGCCACTGCATTGGCCCGCAATCGTGACAGAAACTGGTTGTAATCCTCCGAACCGAAGTTGTCGGAATGGCCATGAATCCGCACGCTCACGGAAGGATGCTCCTTCAGGTAGGCGGCGTGCTGTTGCAGGAAGGCAATGTCATCCTTGTCCAGTGAGTGCTTGTTGAAGCCGTAATGGAACTTCATGCGGTGCGGGCGTCTGGTCCCGGCATCGTAAGTGGCAGCGGTGAAGCCTGCGGCCATCGCAGCATTGGCGATCAGGCCCGGGTTATCCAATACAAGTACGGTCATCTGAAAATCCTTGGTTCGGTATCCGGTTTTTCTTGTTATTCCTGTTCACTATTGGCCGGAGCAGGAATAACGGCAATTGGCGAAAAGTCGATACATGTCCCGGCACAGTCCGTCGCTGGAAATGATTTAATGTCATTTGTGTGACGCGCCAATGACAGTCTCACCGGTAGTCCGGGCTTTTCCGACTCTGTGGGGTGTGCCACATTTCCGGGATTGACCCATAGCGACCTTTGCGCTGGATTCCATTTGAGCGCGAAAAGAAGGCGTGGCTGTGGTAAAAAGCAGACTTTCAGGGACAGATTATGATGAATTGTGACCGCCCATGCTGATTATCCCCGCCGAGAACGCCATCAACTGGAAACGCCCGCCCTGGGTCACCCTGGGCCTGATCATGGCCTGCCTGCTGGTTTTCCTGTTTTATCAGGGGGACGACAGCCGGAAACTCGAGCAGGCCGTTGAACAGTACCTGGCCGCCGATCTACATGAGCTGGAGGCGCCGGCCTACGAGGATTACCTGCAACGGCAAATCCAGTTCCAGGGTGAAGAAGGCCGGGTATACGAACTACAGCAGTTTCAGCAGCTCCGGGAAGAGAACGAAACCTTCTGGCTGGCCATCAATCTGATGATGGATCGGGAGTTCTACCAGTATCTGCTGCAGAACCGTGATGTGATCTGGGCGCCGACAGAAAGGGCCCGTTGGCAGGAGCAGCGCACTGCGATAGAGCAGCAGTACATCCAGAAGCTGAGTGCCAACCAGTTGGGACTGGTTCCTGCCGATCTGTCACTGTATACCCTGATCACCTACCAGTTTCTGCACGGCGGCTGGGGCCACATCATCGGTAACCTGATCTTCCTGTTCCTGCTGGGATTCACCGTTGAGAAAGCCCTGGGGCCGGGTCGGTACCTGATTGCCTATCTGGTTTGCGGTGCCTTGTCCGGCCTGATGTTTACCGCGGTTTCGGCGGGTAGCTATGTACCCCTGGTGGGTGCCTCTGGCTCGATCTCCGGCCTGATGGGCATGTACGTAGCCATCTATGGCCTGCAGAAGATCCGTTTCTTCTATTTTCTCGGCGTTTACTTCAACTATTTCCGTGCTCCGGCTATTGCTCTGTTACCGGTATGGGTGGGCAAGGAAATCTACGATTACTGGTATGCCGGTGCCACCGGTATCGCCTACATGGCCCACGCTGGCGGTCTGATCGCAGGTGCCGGCCTGGTCTGGCTGCTTGGCAAAAGCTGGCTGCAGGTGCGAGAGGAATTTTTTGAACCGGAAGAGGAAGAGCAGGATGCCCGGTTTACCACCGGTTACGCCCAGGCCATGGCCAGCCTCGGCCGAATGGAGTTCGATCTGGCCCGGCGGCAATTCGAGGCTCTTCGTGAGCACTATCCGGAACGCCATATTCTGCTGGAACACCTTTACCAGTTGGCCAAACTCCGCCCGGACTTGCCCGAATATCGTGATCGCGCCAAAGAGCTGATGAACGATGCCCTCAGCCGGCGCCAGCCAGAGCAGATGATTGCGATTTGGCAGGAATACCTGGGTAAAGGGGAAAGCTATCAGCCGTTATCGGCGCAAGACCATAACCGGGTGTTGTTTACCAGCCTGAAACAGCATGATCTGAAAGCTGCCGAGAAAGCCTTTGAGCGATTGAAAAGCACCGGCGATGACATGCTGACCACCGAGGCCTGTCGGTTGCTTGTGGAAGAGTTTGAAAAGCGCCAGATGGCGCCCAAAGCTCGTCATTATCGTCAACTTCTTCAGGCCGGCTAGCCTCGGGGCAGCAGGGTATGGGAGGGGCTTCCCAAAACACGCTGTGAATACGTCCCTGTACGCTCGGCTCCGCCATCCATGGCTCCGCACGGTTTTGGGAAGCCCCTCCCATACCCTGCGTCAGTCCTGGGCAGAAAACGTTGCTTTCGGTCCCTTCAGCGGCTCTTTATTCTGCGCCTGCTCCAGATAAACCGTAATCTGCTCATGCAGCGGATGATTCACGCATTTTTTCTGAATAAACGTCAGGAAAGCCGTCGCTTTTTCCCACTGGGACAAGCCGTTGGCCAGGGTCTGGGCGACGAGCAGATAGGCTGGGGCCAGCTGTTCGCTGTCCGGGAAGCGTTTGTGGAAATCCTGAAGCACTCGCAAGGCCGGTTTGAACTGGCCACGGTGATACAAGGCCCTGGCGCAGCGCACTGAAAGGTCCGGATCCTCCAGTTTGAAGCCGGGTTCTGCTTTCTGGATCGTATTCAGCACATCGGCGATGCCTTCGCCGTCGTTGCGGTCGGCCAGCCAGCCCAGAATGCGTGGATGGTAGCGGTAGAGTTCGTCGGTGTCCTGGCGGGCGGTGAGTAGCTGGTACAGCTGGCCGATTCTCAGGGCGTTATCCCGGTCCCGCTTCAAAGCTTCCTTCAACATGCTCTGCACCCGATCGTAGTTGCCGTCTTTCAGGTTCATATCGATATCGGCATCAAAGCGGGCGCTACGGTCGCGCTGGTGGGTGTCCTGCCCGGTGGTGTCATCCTGGATATCCGAGGCAAAACCCAGCTCTTCCTGGTACTGGAACAGCAGGTAGCCCAGCATGTGGAACAGGATCAGGGTGAAGGTACTGTTCAGGAAGCCGGCCAGGGGCTGGGCCACCCAGAACGGAAAGTGATTCACCGCAAAGTCCTGGGCCGCGCCCGAGGCGAGGGTCAGCAGGATCAGGTAGCCGTAGAGCAGGAAATAAGGGGTGCCAATTCGCGAGATCAGCACCGCCAGGTTCATCGGATTCACCGCAGCACCCACCGAGCGTTCCATGGCCAGAACCATGATGCTGGCCGGTAATGCCAGAATGACAAATGCCAGCGCCAGCAGCATCAGGATGGGGCCGCCGAGCATGGCAGCCGCGCCAACCAGCCCGCCCATCAGCACGAAGACCAGCAACTGCAGGATGACAATATCAAAGCCACTGCCGGTGAAGGCGACGGACACGGCGGGCGGTTTCAGGTGGCCTTCAGCGGTGTGGTTAATCACCGCATAGGTGTACTTGAACAGGGCCAGGGCAAGCACCAGCCAGATCAGGATGCCAATCAGGTTGGCGGGGGCTACCACCGGCACCAGGGTACAGATGGCGATCACGATCAGCGGATCGGTATGGAACGGGTAGCGGAAGAACGCGCCGAGTCGCTGCCAAAACGGGACCACTTCGGTGGCGGCGCCCAGGTATCGCATGGCCTTGCTGCAGTGCGGACACAGGGCCCGACGCTGTCGGGTATCGGCGTCGGGCATGCAGCGGCTGCAGTAGTGAATCTGGCACTCCCCACAGTGCCATTTGGCAGGGTCGCCGGGGTGATAGTGGCAATCGTGTTTCACAGGTGCTTGTGTCCTGGTCCATCAGAAAATCGTTGGCTCATGATGACAGATGTCGGTTTTGATCGCAGCAAACCAGTTAACAGGTAGACTATTGTCAGTTCCCGGGCGTATCCAACCGGGCACATCTGATTATCCGGAGGTTGCTTGGAACACCCGCAAAACAGCGTAACCGGTATCGATACTCGCGAAACCCGGCAGCAGTACACCTGGCGGGATATCTTTGGGCTTGCGCTCAAGCACAAGCCAAGACTGGTGCGTGCCAATCTGCTGGCTATCATGGCAACCGTGATGAGTGTGCCGGTGCCACTGCTGCTGCCGGTTCTGGTGGACGAAGTGCTGCTGGACGAGCCTGGCCCTGTGTTACCGGTAATGGATTCCTTCCTGCCGGGGAGCTGGGAAACACCGGTGGTCTATATCGGCCTGATGGTTGTGGTGGCATTTCTGCTTCGTGTGGCGGCACTGTCGTTCAACGTTTTGCAGTCCCGGGAATTTTCCAAGGTTTCCAAGGATGTGGTGTTCCGCATCCGGTCCCGCCTGCTCGGGCGTTTGCAACGGGTGGCCATGTCCGAGTACGAAACTCGCGGCTCGGGCGGAATCAGCAGTCACTTTATTACCGATCTGGATACCGTAGACCAGTTTCTGGGTACCACCATCAGCCGTTTTCTGGTGGCGAGCCTGACAGTGCTGGGTACCGCTGGGGTCCTGCTCTGGGTGCACTGGGAGCTGGGCCTACTCATTTTGCTGTTCAATCCGCTGGTTATCTTCGCCACGATTCTGATCGGCAAGCGGGTCAAGGAGTTGAAGCGCCGGGAGAACAGCGCTTACGAAGACTTCCAGGGCGACCTGACCGAAACCCTGGATGCGATTCACCAACTGCGGGCGGCTAATCGGGAAAAGCATTACCTTCGCCAGCTGATCGACCGCGCCCGCAACGTGCGGGACCACGCGATCCAGTTCGAATGGCGCAGCGATGCAGCCAGCCGGGCCAGTTTTGCCCTGTTCCAGTTCGGCGTCGACGCGTTCCGGGCCGCCGCGATGGTAACCGTGCTGTTCAGCGACCTGAGCATCGGCATGATGTTCGCCATTTTCGGCTACCTCTGGTTCATGCTGACGCCGGTTCAGGAAATGCTCAACATGCAGTACGCCTGGTTCGCCGCCAATGCGGCGCTCGGGCGTATCAACCGGTTGCTGGATCTGAAAGAAGAGCCCCGCTATCCGGCGCTGGAGAACCCGTTCCGCGACCGTCATACCGTGGGGCTTACCCTGCGCAATATCCATTTCGCTTATGGCGAGGAGCAGGTGCTCCGGGGCATCAATCTGGAGTTGGCGCCCGGCGAAAAAGTGGCCCTGGTGGGCGCCAGCGGTGGCGGCAAGTCGACTCTGATTCAGGTCATCCTCGGCATGTACACACCGCAGCAGGGCGAGGTGTTGATTGATGGAGTGCCTGTTGAGCGCATTGGCTTGCCCTGCCTTCGTGAACATGTCGCGACCGTGCTTCAGCACCCGGCGCTGTTCAACGATACCGTTCGCCAGAACCTGACCCTTGGCCGGGACAAGCCCGATGCCGCGCTCTGGGATGCCCTGCGAATCGCCCAATTGGACGGCACGGTTGCGGCAATGCACGACCAGCTTGATACCGTTATCGGCCGACAGGGCGTGCGCCTGTCGGGCGGACAGCGTCAACGCCTGGCCATTGCCCGGATGATCCTGTCAGAGCCTTCAGTGGTGATCCTGGATGAAGCCACCTCGGCTCTGGATGCGGAAACAGAGTTTCAGCTCCATCGGGACCTCGAAGCTTTCCTCAAACAGCGCACCACGCTGATCATTGCCCATCGCCTCAGCGCCGTTAAACAGGCAGATCGTGCCTGTGTTTTCGAGGATGGCCGGATTATCGAAGAGGGTCACCACGACGAGCTCATTGCCAAAGAAGGGCTGTACGCCCAACTTTATGGCGAGCGCCAGATGTAATCCTGTCCCTAAAGTTTACTTCTCATTACAACAAAAAAAGATCTGTCGCTTTTTGCGTCCGTAAAAGATTGGAAATGCAAGTTCTAGGGGCTAAACGTTGCGTAATGCACCCATAGCCCGGTTTCAAACTTCTCTGCAAACTTGCGCGGATCTTTCACGGACAGGAAAAGTGAACAGGAAAACGACAAGTATTCTGCTTTTCGCCGCAGCTTTCCTTTTGGCACTTGCGCTCCCGGTGATGCCGTCGCTGCTGAACAATAGCGGCTTTTACGGGATGGCGATTGATGAGCCGGGAGAGAACCTGAATGGCTACCAGCCTCCGCAGAACGGACTTTCCGTTATTTTCTTTGGTTATCGCCAGTGCGGAACCGTTTGCCCGGTTCAATTGGTCAATCTGATGGAGTTGAGCCAGCTTTTGGATGGGGCTGAGGTCGAATTCCTGTTTGTCACCCTTGACCCGGAAAACGACACGCCGGAAGTGCTTGACCAGACCATGGAGAGTCTTGGGAAGGTGTTCAGATTCTACCGGCCAGAAACTCACCGGGCCGCTCAAAAACTGGCTTCAGCGTACAACGATTTTGCCGTTAAACAGGGTAGTTCCGAGGATGATCTCATTGCTCACAGCGCACATCTGCATGTAGTGACGGGAGAGTTCCGCAGAAGGCTGGTTTACACAACGCCAGATCTGAATCTCAAGCTGGTTGAACAGGATCTTCGCCGCTTACTAAAAGACAAAAATAGCGAGAGTTCCAAATGATGAGCGCAGTAAACAGTCAGTCTTACGAAGTTGAAATCCGGGAGCGCACCGATCGCCAGATGTTGTTGATCCTTCTGGCTCATATTCCGGTGGTCGGCTTGCTGGTGCCGATGGGCTATGGCACCACTATGTTCGCTCTGATTGCGTCTTTGCTGGTGGGAGGTCTTGCAACTGCCGGCTTCTTTACGATGCGTGGAACAAGGGCCTTGTCGTCACTGTTCGCAATCTGCCTGATGCTCTTCTCAGCCATCATGATCCAGGCGCAGTTGGGTCGCATTGAAATGCATTTCCACATCTTTGCCGCCCTGGCTCTGGTGATCATTTATCGGGACTGGCTGCCGGTGGTGGTCGCGGCAGGTACCATCGCTGTTCATCATTTGGCGTTGACGGGCCTGCAGCTGAGCGGTGCGTCCTTTGGCAACATGGCATTGATGATCTTCAACTATGACTGCAGCTGGTCGATCGCATTTCTGCACGCAGCTTTCGTGGTTTTCGAGGCGGCGATTCTGGTGTTCTTCGCGATTCGAATGGGTGCGGAGCAAAAGCAGTCGATCCAGATAATCGAGATTATTCGAGGATTCGATTCCAACAACGATCTGACGACACGTCTGGATGACGCGGACAAAAGTGTGACGGCCGGTTCGTTCAATAACATGCTGGAGCGGTTTGTCGAATTGATTTCCAGGCTCCGGGAGCTGTCAGAACAACTTCGCTCAAACGCTGATGACATGACCAGTGTCAGTGACACAACCACGCAGATTGCCAACGAGCAGCAGGTTCAGACTGATCAGGCGGCCACGGCAACCAATGAAATGTCCGCCAGTATCCAGGAAGTCGCCAGTAACGCGCAGTTGGCGTCCGATGCGGCCAGCAATGCTTCTGCTGCCGCCACCAGAGGTGGTGAGGCCATGGCTAACGCGTCGAAACTCACGGAGTCTACCGATGAAGCTCTTGAAAGCAGTGCTAATCGGGTTGATGAGCTGAGCGAAAAAATCGAATCCATTTCCTCTGTCGTCGGCTCTATCAATGCGATCTCCGAACAGACCAACCTGCTGGCCCTGAACGCCGCCATCGAGGCGGCAAGAGCCGGAGAGCATGGCCGTGGATTCTCCGTGGTGGCGGATGAGGTCAGGGCGCTTTCCCTGAGAACCCAGGAATTTACTGACCAGATTCGGGCTACCGTCGGCGAACTTAGCGACATATCAGAAGCCACCAAGGCTTCGATGGAGATGGGCCGGACCCGTTCTGCCGAGTCAACACGGGCCATGCGAGAAACCGGCGAGGCAATTCGCGAAGTTGAAGCAGCCATCGGCGAGGTTTCGCGAATGAATTACCAGATCGCATCGGCTTCGGAAGAGCAGGCAGCCACGTCGCTTCAGATCAATGAGAATATTCATTCCATCGCCAACCGGAACAACGATGTGGTATCCGAGGCGGAGCGGGTCAGAACCATGGCTTCAGACCTTGAGGCGGTCACCGAAAAACTGAATGAACTGGTGAAGCTGTATCGCATCTAAACCTTCCAGGAACTGATGTCGGAGAGTCGTCCGGCTCTCCGACGTTGGTCTGATATTCACCGCGCTGATGCCGAACATTCACCGGCCCGCGGTTGAACTCTCGTTAATTGCTGCAATAGTTAAAGGTGACTTCACGCTGTGGAGTCCTTTCATCAGGCTATTGCCCGGTATGGGATTGCTTTCCCGGTCGATGCGTTGCTGAAAGGGCTTCGAAAGAGCCTTCCGGAATACGCGGATAACGACGAAAAAGGAGGCACCACATGTCGAACGAAAGTCTCAGTAAAGACAGTCTGAATACCCTTTCCAGCCTGGATGCTGGCGGTAAAACCTTTCATTACTACAGCCTGCCCAAGGCTGCGGACACCCTCGGCGACCTGAATCGCCTGCCGTTTTCGCTCAAAGTGCTGATGGAAAACCTTCTGCGCAATGAGGATGGCACCACCGTGGACAGAAGCCACATTGATGCCATGGTGCAGTGGATGAAGGACCGTCATTCCGACACTGAAATCCAGTTCCGGCCTGCCCGTGTGTTAATGCAGGATTTCACCGGCGTGCCCGGCGTCGTCGACCTGGCTGCCATGCGTGAAGCGGTCAAGGCAGCCGGTAAGGATCCGGCGATGATCAACCCGCTGTCGCCTGTGGACCTGGTGATCGACCACTCGGTAATGGTGGACAAATTCGGCGACGCGTCCTCGTTCAAGGACAACGTAGCCATCGAAATGGAACGCAACCAGGAACGCTATGAGTTCCTGCGCTGGGGCCAGCAGGCGTTCGACAATTTCCGTGTGGTGCCACCGGGCACGGGTATCTGTCACCAGGTAAACCTGGAATATCTCGGCAAGACCGTCTGGCAGAAGGACCAGGACGGCAAGACCATCGCCTACCCGGACACCCTGGTCGGTACCGATTCTCACACCACCATGATCAACGGCCTGGGCATTCTTGGCTGGGGCGTTGGCGGTATTGAAGCGGAGGCCGCCATGCTGGGCCAGCCGGTCTCCATGCTGATTCCGGAAGTGGTGGGCTTCAAGATCACCGGAAAGCTTCGGGAAGGAATCACCGCAACAGATCTGGTGCTTACCGTCACCGAAATGCTGCGCAAGAAAGGCGTGGTGGGCAAATTCGTGGAGTTCTACGGCGACGGCCTGAAGGACATGCCGGTGGCAGATCGGGCCACCATCGCCAACATGGCCCCGGAATACGGCGCCACCTGTGGTTTCTTCCCGGTAGACGAGCAGACCATCAAGTACATGCGCCTGACCGGCCGTGAGGAAGAACAGCTGGAGCTGGTGGAAGCCTACGCCAAGGCCCAGGGCTTGTGGCGTGAGCCCGGCCATGAGCCGGTGTACACCGACAACCTGGAACTCGACATGGGCGAAGTTGAGGCCAGCCTTGCCGGCCCCAAACGCCCGCAGGATCGTGTTGCCCTGAAGAACATGAAGTCCTCCTTTGAGCTGTTGATGGAAACTGCCGAGGGGCCTGCCGAGAACCGTGAGGCCAACCTTGAATCCGAGGGTGGTCAGACCGCCGTTGGCGTTGACGACAGCTACAAGCATCATGCCAGCCAGCCCCTTGAGATGAATGGCGAGAAAAGCCGGCTGGATCCGGGTGCGGTCGTCATTGCGGCGATCACTTCCTGCACCAACACGTCGAATCCGAGCGTTATGATGGCCGCAGGCCTGATCGCCCAGAAAGCGGTCCAGAAGGGACTGAGTACCAAGCCCTGGGTCAAGACATCGCTGGCGCCGGGTTCCAAAGTCGTCACTGACTATCTGAAAGTGGGTGGCTTCCAGGACGATCTGGACAAGCTCGGCTTCAACCTCGTCGGCTATGGCTGCACAACCTGCATCGGCAACTCCGGGCCTCTGCCGGACGCGGTAGAGAAAGCCATTAGTGATGGTGACCTGACCGTGGCCTCGGTGCTCTCCGGCAACCGAAACTTCGAAGGCCGTGTGCATCCGCTGGTGAAAACCAACTGGCTGGCATCGCCGCCCCTGGTGGTTGCCTATGCGCTGGCGGGCAACGTGCGCCTGGATCTCTCAAAAGATCCGTTGGGTAACGACAAGGATGGAAATCCGGTGTACCTGAAGGACCTCTGGCCGAGCCAGCAGGAGATCGCTGAAGCTGTGGAGAAAGTGAAAACCGACATGTTCCGCAAGGAATACGCGGAAGTCTTCGATGGCGACGCCACCTGGAAGTCCATCAAGGTGCCGGAAAGCAAGGTGTACGAGTGGTCTGATAAATCCACCTACATCCAGCATCCGCCGTTCTTTGAAGGGCTCAAGGAAGAACCGGACGCGATTGACGATATCAAGGATGCCAACATACTGGCACTGCTGGGCGATTCGGTGACTACCGACCACATCTCACCGGCCGGTTCCTTCAAGCCGGACACCCCTGCCGGTAAATACCTGCAGGAACACGGTGTTGAGCCGAAAGACTTCAACTCCTATGGCTCTCGCCGGGGTAACCACGAAGTCATGATGCGTGGCACCTTTGCCAATGTGCGTATCAGGAACGAAATGCTCGACGGCGTGGAAGGCGGTTATACCAAATTCGTGCCCACGGGCGAACAGATGGCGATTTACGATGCCGCCATGAAGTATCAGGAGAACGGCACGCCGTTGGTGGTCATTGCCGGCAAGGAATACGGTACCGGCTCAAGCCGCGACTGGGCGGCCAAGGGTACCCGTCTGCTGGGTGTAAAAGCTGTGGTGGCCGAATCCTACGAGCGCATTCACCGCTCTAACCTGATCGGTATGGGCGTAATGCCACTTCAGTTCCCGGAAGGCACGGACCGCAAGAGCCTCAAGCTTACCGGTGAGGAAACCATCAGCATCGAAGGCCTGTCTGGTGAGATCAAGCCGGGACAGACCCTCAAGATGACGGTGAAGTACAAGGACGGATCCACGGAGACCTGCGAGCTGAAATCTCGCATCGACACCGCCAACGAGGCCGTCTACTTCAAGCATGGCGGCATCCTCCATTACGTGGTGCGGGAAATGTTGCGCACTGCCTGAGTGGACAGGGTGAAATGGCATAGCGGGCGGCCGCTATGCCGAATTCAAGAGATCAATGAGAGAAACGAGAGAGACATTATGACCGATCAACCGTTTCTGACCGACGTGAAAACCCTCAGAGAGCGGGCCCGCAAGCACATCGAAGAAGGAGCGCTTACCGAGGGCTACGGTGCCAACCGCGACAATGTCGTGAAAATCCTGAATGAGGCACTGGCAACCGAAATTGTCTGCACGCTGCGCTACAAGAGCCATTACTTCCGTGCCGACGGCATCAACGCCAATGTCGCTGCCCAGGAGTTCCTGGAGCATGCAGACCAGGAACAGCAGCACGCCGATTGGCTGGCCGAACGTATCGTGCAGTTGGGTGGGAAACCGAACTTCTCGCCCGAAGGTCTTTTAACGAGGTCCCACGCCGAGTTCGTTGAGGGCGATACCTTGCGGGAAATGGTGGTGGAAGATTTGGTGGCGGAGCGGATTGCCATCGATAGCTACCGCGAAATTGCCCGTTATCTGGGCGATCAGGACCCGACCTCACGGCGGATTATCGAGGAAATCCTGGCTCAGGAAGAAGAGCACGCCGACGATATGGCCGGCTTGCTGGAAGGGCTGGACAGCTGATTTATCGTGTTTTCAGCATACCGTTTGCGAGCCGGGGGCCTTATTGATTCCCCGGCTCCGCGAGCGGCAAGGTGATCCAGAAGCAGGCGCCAGATCCCTCTTCGGATTCGAAATCGACCTCACCGCCCATTGCCTGCATCAATTCCCGCGTAATCGCGAGGCCCAACCCGGTTCCTTCCTTGGTTCGTGAAGACGTCGAATTTGCCTGGGCAAATTTCTGAAAAATCCGCTCCCGGAAACTTTCAGGTACTCCGGGACCCTGATCCCGGACCTTGAGTTTCGCGTTATCTCCGGATTTGAGCAGATCCACCTCAACGGCAGCACCTCCGGGGGAAAACTTGATTGCGTTTGACAGAAGATTTGTTATGGCCTGGGTAAGCCGAACAATGTCGTAGTTGGCATACAGGTCTCGTTCCAGGACATTCAGTTGCACCTCGACGCCTCGCTTTCTGGCCATCGGCTGGATCTCTTCGATGGCTGCCTCGGCTGCTTTATCCAGTCTCTGGACAGACGCGTCGAACGTCACGTTGCCGCTGACCAGCTTTTCTATATCAAGAAGATCGTCGATAAGATGCCGCAGTTGTTTACTGTTACGCTGGGCAATAGCAAGCATCTGAGCGGTTTTCTCGTTGATTGGACCGGTTGCGCCGCCAAGGATCAGCCCCAGAGAACCGGATATTGAGGTTAATGGTGTTCGTAATTCATGGCTGACGGTGGAGATGAACTGGTTCTTCATTTCATCGATTCTCTGGCGTTCATCAACATTGGTGATGTAACCGTGCCACAGGATGCTGTCATCGGGCAGAGCCTCCGGTTGTGCCAGTCCCTCAACCCAGCTCCAGCCACCGGTATCCAGGCGCACTCGGTACCGGAGCTGCCATTGAGAAAGGGCCTGTGCAGATTCCTCAATCGACTTGAGCACCCCGGGAAGGTCATCAGGGTGTACCCGGGCTATGGCTTTGTTGGCGTCGATAGCCGCTTCTTCGGCGTCAATCCCATAGATCTCTTTAATGCCTGGGCTGGTGTAAGGAAAACTGCTGTGTCCGTCAGGCCACAGGCGGTATTGGTAAAGCATACCGGGCGCCTGGGTTACCAGTTTGTTCAGGGTTTCTGTGCGCTGGACGCGATAAAGGGTATCGGCCACCCAGTCTGCAAAGAGGGTGACGAACATCTCCTCTGTTGCGCTGAACGGGCGATGTCTGGGCGAGTGCGACGAGAAGTTTACGGTTCCAAAGATTTCGCCGTCGATCCAGATAGGCGCTGCCAGATACGTCTCTAGCCCGAAGATCTCGTAACACGGGCGGTTGGTGAATCCGGATTCGGCCATGTTTTGAATGGCAAACAATTTATGGCTGGATTCGAGGAGCAGGGAGCAATAGGTTTGTTCGAGGGGTAAGGTCGTGCCGTTTTCGATCGGGTTAGTGCCACGGGTGAAATGCCAGTGGATGGTATACACCGTGTCGGTGACCCGGCTGACAATGCCGGTTTCTAGACCCAGGTAGTCGCAGGCGATCCTCAGGGCTCTCGCCGCTCGCTCATCGGTGTCACCGGCAGAATCCAGCACAATCTCCGTCAGCACGTTGAGTGCTCGGGTACGATCCTCGGAGTGGTCCCGGATTGCACCGATCGAAAACTCGCGTTCCACGAGACCTGCCAGATCTCTCAGTGTCGTCTTCTCTTCCTCCGAAAAAAACCGAGGCTTTCGATCGATAATACACAGCGTTCCTACTCTGTGGCCCTGAGGATCATGAAGCGGTGCACCGGCGTAAAATCGGATATTAGGGTCACCGGTTACCAGGGGGTTGTCATGGAATCGCTCATCGTTGAGTGCGTTCTCGATCACTAGCGTTTCTTCGCTCAGAATCGCATGACCGCAAAAGGAGATATCCCGGCCGGTTTCCGTTGCGCCCAGTCCTTGCCGTGACTTAAACCATTGTCGGTCCTTGTCAATCAGGGAAACGAGAGCAATTGGAGCGTCAAGAGTTCGCGCGGCGAGCCGAGTAAGTCTGTCGAACCTTTCTTCAGGCAATGTATCCAGAAGCGCCAGCTCATTCAGGGCTGACAGTCGGTGGGATTCGTTGGGCGGGAACTCAGGCGTTTTCACGCTCGCCTCCAGCTTGCGAATGGTTCGACTTTGCCGCAGGTAACTCAACCCAGAAGTGGGCTCCCTTGTCGTAATAGTAGCCCACTTCACCATCCATGAGCCTGGACAGTTCCCTCGTAATCGCGAGTCCAAGGCCTGTACCGGCTTTGGCGCGATCTGTTCCTGATTCTGCCTGCTCGAATCGTTGGAACAGACGGGCTTCGAATGCTTCCGGAACGCCCTCACCTTCGTCCGCAACAGTGATTCTTATCTGTCCATCCGATGAAACGGAGGACCGTATACGTACTGAGCTTCCGACCGGTGAAAATTTGATAGCGTTGCTTATGAAATTATCCAGTATCTGCCGCAGCCTTACGGGGTCAGCGACAATTTGATGGTCTTCAGAATCATCCGGTTCAAGCAGAACACGATAATGATTGGCCATGGCGTTATTGCCCTGACAGGCACCAATAACAGCCCTTCGGGCACTCAGCTCTTGCGGGTAAATGGGCATCCGGCCGGCGACCGTCTTGTTGAAATCCAGCAGGTCTGATATCAGGTGCTG
Source organism: Marinobacter sp. CP1 (assembly GCF_001266795.1). Lineage (NCBI taxonomy): Bacteria > Pseudomonadati > Pseudomonadota > Gammaproteobacteria > Pseudomonadales > Marinobacteraceae > Marinobacter > Marinobacter sp. CP1. Next base: position 1,627,799 of record NZ_CP011929.1, on the reverse strand, counting down.
CAGCTGTTCGCTGTTCCGGAAGGCCACATCAGCCATCGCCGAAGCTTTGGGCGGCAAGTCGCCTGCGGCGCCGGAACGCAGTAACTGCAGAGAGCCATTGATAGAGGTGAGTGGGGTTCTCAGTTCATGGCTTACCGTGGAGATGAACTCGTCTTTCAGGCGGTCGAGCCCTTCCCGTTCCTTCATCAGGGTATTGAACGCCGCAGCCAGATTACGGATTTCCGGAGGGCCCGACTCGGAGACGCGTCCCGAGACCGAACCATCACGGGTCATGCTCCGTATTCTTCTGGACATAAGCTCAAGGGGGCGGGTTGCGGCGCGCGTGAGGGCCAGCGCTGCTGCCGCAAGCAGCAACGTGGCAAATACACTTGCCATCAGGAATTTCCGGAAAGATGCCCAGGCAGGTTGGGTGGCGGTTTCATAGGGGACGGCGCGTAGAAACATCCATCCCACCCGTTGGAGATGTTCAGTGGCATAGATCCACTTCTGGCCATCTCTGTCTGTTACCACGCCCGAGGTAACGCCTGAAAGGGCTGCGTCGATGATCAGATCCTCTCCCGGTGTCGGAAGCTCTGGCATGGGGGTGTTTGAGGCTAGCGAATCCACCTGAATGAAGCGTTCAGTGTCGATGACCTTGAACAATGCATTTCGGTTATTGCTTGAGGAAGAAGGGATCAGGTCGGATTGCTCAAGATTGATAATGCCGCCTGCAAAGCCCAACAAGTCCCCTTCGTCGCTTTCGATTGGTGCCAGAAACGAAAGTAGTGGGAGACCTGTTCTACGCCCGATGATCGGGCTGCTGATCACCGGTTTGCGGGTGGCGATCGCTCGTCTGAAGTGACTTCGGTCGGCGTAGGAGGTGCCGATCCGTCCTGGAACGAAAATATTCTCCGCGATGGCGACAGCATTTGCGTCCATCACGGTAAGTCCCTCACCGAAGTAGTTGCTGAGAGAGGTTTGGCGACCCAACAGGTTGTCCATTCGACGTTTGGAAATCAGTTTTTCGCCGTCGGTGAGCGTGGCTGCGAGGGCTTGTAATGCTGAAATGCGTGTTTCCAGGGAGCGGTTGACCTCGTCCGCCAGGCTTCGTGTTTCGATTAACTGCTTTTGTGTGAGTACCCGCTCGAAATCCCGAAGCAGTTCTGTGTAGGCGGTTCCCAGCAGAATCAAAACTGTAACGGCGCTGGTAAGAACGGTTATCAGGGCAATGCGGGTACCGAGGGACAAACTTTTCAAATTACTTCCTTGGAGCAATAGCCTTGCGGCCCGGAACGTGATTTCATTAGAGCCGAGAATAGTGGATTTAATCAGTGCGGCAAACTGTTTTTGCCGGGGGAAAGTGAGTGGTTTCGCAGTCCGATAATAGTGTCTCGGAGAAGTTAGAAGCTTTGAGAGCCAAATTTCTCGAGAGAGCTAACAATGATCTTCGGGAGCTGAGCGCCTACGCTGATCAGGCTCGTGCTGGCAAGTTATCTGCAGAGGGGCTCATCCGGTGCTATCAGTCTTTGCATCGACTTGCCGGATCGGCCGGGACTTTCGGTCTGCCTGAACTGGGACAGCAAGCCCGTCTGCTCGAAAAGAAGCTGAAAAGCCAGGCAGAAGAGTTGGGCGCGGCTTCCGGTATTCACCAGCAGTCTATCCAGGTTTCTGATGGCTTTGCCGACGGTATCGATTCCCTGGCGGGATTGGTGGAAACGAATTCCCGGAAGTCGCCTGTTTCCGCTCCTGATAAGACGGTTTCAACCGAACAACATCGTGTTGATGGCAGCCATGGCAGTCATGGCATGCAGGTGCGGATCATTGTGGTGGACTCCGACAGGACTGGTGGTGTTGGTTCGTTGTTGTCTGAGCTGGCACGCTACGGGTTTGTTTGCCAGTTTGTAGACGTGCACGACGAAGAAGCTTTGCGCAGTTCAGCCAGGGAAAGTGGCAGCGCTGCTGCCGTTCTTTGTTATGACTCCGTTTTGCCTGTCGTCATACCGCATTTGAAAAGCCGGGGAGGAACAGGCTCACGGCGCCGGCTGCCAGTGGTTGCTGTCGGTAACGATGACTCCTTTGCGAACAGTTACCAGGTTGCGAAAGCAGGTGCCTCAGCTTACTTCGCTGCCCCAATTGATGTACCGGAACTGGCTGAACGCATTGAGTCCCTGGCTGTGGAGCGCAGTACTGGCGTGAACGGCCGAGTCCTTATCGTGGAAGATGACGAGGAGTTAGCGGAGCACTATTGTCTGGTTCTCCGGGCCGCCGGCATTGAGGCACGATCTCTGACCGAGCCCGAGCGCCTGATGCCGGAGCTCTCTGCCTTCCAGCCGGACATCGTCCTGATGGATGTCCAGATTGGAGATTACTCTGGGGTCACCCTTGCTCGCCTCATTCGTTTCGAGTCCCGTTGGCTGAGTCTGCCAATCATTTATCTCTCTTCGGAGGACAACCCGGACGATCAGCTGGAAGCCCTGTCCAAAGGGGCTGACGAGTTTCTCGTGAAGCCAGTCTCGGATGATTACCTCGTCCGCTCAGTTCGTATTCGGTGTTACCGCGCCCGTCAGCTATCGGATCTGATGAATCGTGACAGCCTCACTGGGCTGCTCAAGCACTCGTTGATCAAGCAGGAATTGGAAAAGGAATTGGCCCGTTGCCGCCGTCTTGGACACCAGTCCAGTGTCGTGATGATTGATCTGGACTACTTTAAGCAAGTCAACGATACCTGGGGCCATCGCTACGGCGATATTGTGATACGGGCGCTTGCAAATCTGTTACGGAATCGCCTGAGAGAAACGGATATGATTGGCCGCTACGGTGGTGAGGAGTTCATGCTGGTTTTGCCGGATTGTTCGGTGCAGGCAGCGGCAAAACTGGTCAGTGGCATCTGCGAGAGCTTTTCCGAGCTGACCTTTCCGGTTGGTGAAAAAAGCTTTCATGTCACGCTCAGTGCCGGGGTCGCAGGCATCAATGACTTCGAAAGTGGAGAGTCGGCCCTGGAAGCAGCAGATCAGGCGCTTTATCGCCGCAAGCGTGGGGGTCGCGCCGGGGTTACAATTCACGACGCGCAGTAATGATGGTGTTTTCTACATATTGGGTGGTAGTCGTTTGAAAGCGCTAATCCTGGAAGATGATGATCTGGTATCCGAACTGCTGGAGACAGTGGTTGCCGGGATATACCCGGGCGCTCTGGTTAAAATCGCAGAAACCCTGGACGAAGCTTATGAATGTGTAAGGGCCAACACGTTCGATCTCTTCATTACCGATTGGAATTTGCCGGATGGGGCCGGGCTTGATCTTGTAAAACAGATTCGAAAAACAGATACCGACGTGCCCATCGTCATGGTCTCAGGGCGATCAGATCGTGATTCTGTGCTACAGGCCGCTCATTTTGGTATCGACGGATACATGACCAAGCCGTTCGACGTGAAGCAGTTGCACGAGCGTCTGGTGAAAGTACTAAAACCTTCGCAGACGAGCGTTCCTGATGTTTCCGAATTGCTTGAGAGCTCCTTGGAAGAGGTTGTTCAGTTGCCATCCGATGTCGATCCCGCGGATGTTCTCGAATTGATCAGCCGTCAGGATGACTTGTCACCTGCGCAACTTGCTGAGCGTTGGCGGGAAGAGGCGAGCGTAACCGCAAGGTTGATGGATGTGGCCAATAGCACGTCTTTTCGTCGCACTGGTAAACCGGTCGAAAGCTTGAGAGATGCCATTTCCTCAATGGGAGTAGCCCTCACGCTCAATCAGGTTCTGGCGCTGTCCCTGGATGTAACTGGTAAGTTGAAGCACGAGGCGCTGAGAGAGCTGTCGAGGACTCATTATGATGCCGCGCTCCAGGTTGCTAAAAAGGCCCAGACTCTCGCTATTAAGCTGAAAAAACCGCCGGTTCCTCTGCAGAAAGCCGGTTTGCTGAGCCGCGTCGGAGAGCTGGCGGTTCTGAAAGTGCTCAACGATTTTATTGCGCTTGGTGGCTCTCTTGAGATGACTGAAGCAGAGCAGCTGTTGCGCAAATGGTCACAGGCTTACGGCAACCGCCTCAAAGTGCAGTGGCGCTTGCCATTACGAGTAAGGGAGTTGATCGGAGCCGTCCATTTTTTGCCAACGGACTCCACCCAGGAGGATAGACTTATCATGCGCGCTGCAGCTATGTTGGCCGCTGGCAGTGATCGCTCCGAAGAGTGCCAGCGGCTTCTACGGCGTCTGGGAATTGATACAGAAGCGCCAGTGAAGGATTGACGACATGACAGCAGTCAACAGTCCCTCAATCTCTCGGGTAATGTACGTTGAGGACGACCCGGACATCCGAGCGATCGCTGAAATCGCCCTTCAGGATGTTGGTGGTTTCGAAATCGCGTTGTGCGAGTCCGGCGCCGTTGCTGTCGAGACCGCATCGGGATTTGATCCTGAACTTATCCTGTTGGATGTGATGATGCCCGGTATGGACGGTCCGACAACGCTCAAAGCCTTGCGAGAGCTCGATGGTATGGCCGATGTTCCCGTGATATTCATGACCGCGCGGCTGCAGAAGTCGGAAATCAGAGAATACCAGGAACTGGGCGCCCTGGGAGTGATCCCAAAACCATTTGACCCAATGACCTTGTCTGAGCAGATTGCAGAAATGGTGCAAGGTGCGCAGGGGTAGAGCAGGGTTTCTTCACTGGCGGTGGAAAGGTGCGAGTGAGTGTAATTTCCGGTAGTCTGGCGAGCCTTGAGTTCTGAATTTTAAATGAGGTATCCATGTCTTCCTCCCAGTCCCGGGACGAACTGAAAGCCAAGCTGAATCTTGAGACTTCTCGCATCCACTGGCACGAACTGCAGACCTACTTTGCGAGGGGGCAGGTCGTCAGGGTGTCGCCGGACCTGGATCTGCTTGAAGTGGCGACTGAGTTGGCGGCGGATAACAAAGCTCGTTTCGAGCAGTGGATGAACGATGGTCGCGTTGGTGAGGTTGCGCCGGACACCGCGCAGGATTGGTATGATCGCAATGCGGAACTCTGGGCGGTCGTCATAGCACCCTGGGTTCTCGTTCAGGACAGGTCAGGGCATGTTCTGCACTGACAGCATAACGCCATGAAGCTCCACTATTTCCACGGCCGTAGCCCGCTCCGGGATCTTGTCATGGTGAAAGACGGCCAACGCATCGAGCTACACATCCGGCCAGCAGGCGGCGGCCATTGGGGCCTGGTCGCTCTCTCTGGCCCAGACCAGGCGCGCCCGGATGGGCAGTTCTGCCGTGGGCCCTGGCCAACCCAGGCCCGGGCTGAATCGGTTCTGAGGAGCGTCGCCGGCACCATGATGGGAAAAGGCTATGAGCCGAAGCCCGGAGATTATGCGGTCTGGTCCGTTACCGCCCAACGTCTTGCCCGCACCATCGGCGTTCCCCAGGGTGAACAGGCCAGCCCGGATGCCGACCCCGACCAGTTCAAACCCCTGACCTGATAACCCCCTTTTTGTTTCGAGGACGCCATGCTGACTGGAGCCTTGCTCATTCTTGCTCCCCTTTTTCTGGGGTTTGCCATCGCCCTGGAAAACCGCCGGGCCATGACGGTGATCCATTACACGGTGGAGGCACTGGTTTACTTCATCCTGTTGCTGCTGGGCCTGGGGCTTGGCCAGATGGAGGGCCTGGCGGCGCAACTGGGTGGCATGGCGACTCAGGTACTGGCACTGGTGCTGGTGCTTTTCGTCGCCAACATGTTTGGGCTCTGGATGTTCCACCGCTGGCAGCCAATGTCCATCGAGCGGGTCGAGGGCAGTGTCAGCCCCGGATACCGCCGGCTTTTTCTGGCTGGCCTGAAACCGCTGGTGGCGGTTATTGCCGGGCTGCTTGCCGGCTACTACCTGTTGCCGGACATGCCCATGGCGGAACAGCTGGCGACGTGGTCTCTGATGTTGCTGCTGTTTCTGATCGGCCTGCAGTTGCGCAATGCCGGGCTGTCGCTGCGCAAACTGCTGATGAATCGTCAGGGGCTCGGTATCGCGCTGGCTCTAACGCTCAGTTCCCTGGTGGCCGGTGCCCTGTTGATACCCTGGCTTGGGTTGCCCTGGCACGACGCCCTGGCGGTTGCCTCCGGGTTTGGCTGGTACTCGCTGTCCGGCATTGTCATCGGCGAAGCCCTTGGCCCTGCGTGGGGCGGCGTGGCCTTCCTCAATGATGTGCTCAGGGAGATTGTTGCGCTGGCAATCATCCCCTTGTTGATTGCCAACAGGCCGGCCATGGCTATTGGTTATGGTGGCGCTACCGCCATGGACTTCACCCTGCCGGTAATCCGCAGCAGTGGCGGGCTGACCTGTGTTCCGGTGGCGATCGCCTCCGGTTTCTTGCTGTCTTTTCTCTCGCCGGTGCTGATGGGGGTGTTCCTGTCTTTGGGATAAATTGACACGGTGCAAGGCAAGTTGCGGTTTTACGGGTAGTATGTGAAGCAGTAAACTGTCGTTTATTGACAAATGTTAATGTCTTTACCCGGTCCGGAGCCTGATGCAACGCCGTGAATTCCTTGGTTTATCGATAGCAGCCGGACTGTCCGCGGCGGGATTGCCGGGTTGCAGCGATTCCGGCCCGCTGAGGTTCGGTATTCACCCCTGGATCGGCTACGAGCCACTGTACCTTGCCCGTGATTTCAACTGGTTGCCGGATACGGTTGCGCTGGTGCCGGGCACGTCTGCCAAAGACTCCATGGAAGGCCTGCTTTCAGGGGCGCTTGATGGGGCGGCGCTGACTCTGGATGAAACCATACGCGTCTGGTCGAGAGGGCTGGAATTGGTTGTGGTTGCTGTCGCTGATGTGTCCGCCGGCGCCGATGTTCTGATGGTCAAGCCATCAATCACCGAATTGACAGCCCTCAAGGGGCAGCGGATTGCGGTAGAGCTGGACGGTGTCTCCGGCGTTATGCTGTTTAAAATCCTCGAAGTCGCGGGGCTCGGTCGCAGCGACGTGATAAAAGTGGATTTGCCGGTAAGCCAGCATGCACAAGCCTGGTCCCGCGGTGAAGTGGATGCTTCCGTGTGCTACGAGCCAACAGCGTCACTCATAGAGAACGCCGGAGGCGTCAGACTCTTCGATAGTAGCGACGTTCCGGAAACCATCTTTGATGTGCTGGTGGTGACCCGGAAAGCGGCAGAGAGCAATTCCAGAGCGGTTCGCGACCTGTTGACCGGACATTTTACCGGCCTGCAGCACCTGGTGCGGAGCATGCACGACTCAATATACCGGATTGCCACCCGTCAGGGGATCAGCCCGGACGAGGTCCGCATGGCACTGGCCAGCGTTATGCTGCCGGATCTGGCCGCAAACCAGCGTTATCTCAGAGCAGCCGGACCCATCGAAACCAGGGCCGGATCCCTGTCTCGCCTGATGCTGGCAGAGGGGATGATTGATCAGAATCCGGTCATCCAGCGCTTGTCAGATTCTTCGTTTTTGCCGGCGAGGGTCTCTTGAACATTCGCCGGTTTGCTGTCTGTCTTTGTTTTCTGTTTGCCACGGAATTTGTGGCGATGACATCAGCCAATGCTGATGAAACACTGACTCTGGGCGTATTCGCCTACCGCCCGGATGACGTGCTCCGGGAACGCTACCAGCCTTTGACCGACTACCTGACCCTAGAAACCGGCATCCAGATAGAGCTCGAGATTCTCAACCAGGAGAATATGAGTCGGGCGATCGCCGCCAACCGGCTGGATTTTTTTCTTACCAATCCCAGCCATTTTCTGCTGATCCGAAGCGAACGCAGTCTGACCGGCGTTCTGGCGACTCTGGTCAGGCGCTCCGGCCAGTCTGCGACCGGCAGTCTTGGTGGCGTGATCTTTACCAGGGCCGAGCGCGACGACATTGAGCAGCTCGCCGATATTCGTGATAAGACCATTGCCTCACCCGGCGTTCATTTCCTCGGGGGCTACCAGACGCAGGTTCTCGAGCTGATGGATGCCGGTATTGATATCCGGAGAGTGAATCTGATTCGGTTTATGGGCACCCACGACCGAGTGGTTCGTTCGGTTCTCTCCGGAGATGCCGATGTTGGCTTTATCCGAACCAGCATACTGGAGCAGATGGCGCAGGAAGACCCTGATCTGTTTACCCGGGTGAAGGTTCTGAACCGTCAGCGGCTGGCGGGTTTCCCCTACGTTGTTTCAACCCGTCTATATCCGGAATGGCCCGTGGTGGCGCTGCCCCATGTCAACGAGCGGGCCGTCCGTCGTATCGCGTCGGCGCTTTTTGCGATTGAGCCGGAAGACGAGGTTGCGCTGTCAGTCGGCATTTCGGGTTTTTCGCCGCCCGCGGACTACCAGTCGGTTGAGTATCTGGCGCGCACTCTGCGGGTGCCGCCCTACGACCAGGCGCCCCAACTTACCTGGGTGGATGCGTTGCACCAGTATCGGCTCTGGGTCTTTACCATTCTGGTGTTGGTCATGTTGCTGGTGGCATCGTCGCTCTGGCTGGGCAAGAGCAAGCGGCAGCTGGCCGCGGAACAGAGGCGTCTGCGCCAGCTTATCCGGGGTTGGCCACAAGCTGCATTGCTGATCCGGGGTGGACTTTTCATCGATACCAACCGGGCTTCTGTTGACCTGCTCAGGTACACCTCCAGTGAATCACTGGTCGGCAAGGATCTGGCGGTCTTTTCGCCGGAATTCCAGCCAGACGGGCAGATCTCCCGACAAAAAATGGTGCCCATGCTGGCCCGGGTTTCGGCGGGTCAGGTGGAACAGTGCGAATGGGTTCTGAATCGCTCTGACGGCACGGAGATCTGGGTGGAGCTTACCATGGCGCCCGTCCACACCGAGGACGAACCGGAAGCTCTGATTCTTTGCTCCCTGTATGAAATCACTCTCCGGAAACACGCGGAACAGCGGCAGCGGCTGGCGGCGAGCGTCTTCGAATACGCCCGCGAGGCTATTTTCATTACTGATAATCACGGCATCGTGATTGATGCCAACGATGCGTATCTGGCGATAACCGGCCGGCCCCGCAATCGGGCAATAGGAAGACTGCCACCCCTACCGGTGGAGGAAGGCAGTGGTATTTTCGCCAGTGCCCGGTCTCAGGGCTTCTGGTCCGGAGAGTTTTCCAGCAGACGCAATGATGGCGAGCCGATTACCTTGTCGGTAACACTGAGCAGTGTTCGTGGCGATCATGGCGAAGTCTCGCATTTTGTCGGTATTTTCAGTGACATCAGTCGGCTTAAAGAGCAGGAAAGAAAGCTCCGGATCATGGCCCATTACGATGCCCTGACCGGAATGCCTAACCGGGTTCTGTTTGCCGACCGATTGCAGCAAGGCATGGCTCTTACCCGGCGTCAGAGCGGCAAACTGGCGGTGGTTTATATTGATCTGGACGAGTTCAAGCCGGTAAACGATGCCTTCGGTCATGAGGCGGGTGACCAGTTGCTTGTCGAGGTGGCCGCCCGTATGCGTTCGGAACTCCGGCAAGAGGATACTCTGGCGAGGCTCGGTGGTGATGAGTTTGCGGCCATCGTGATGAATGTTCAGGACGACGCATCTCTTGAGACCCTGTTGGTACGTCTTTTGGCGCGGGTGGCAGAACCTGTCTGGGTTGCCGATCACAGCGTCGAAGTTTCAGCCAGTATCGGCTACACGCTGTTCCCGCAGGCAGAGGATCTGGACGGCGACCAGCTCCTGCGCCAGGCCGACCAGGCCATGTATCAGGCCAAGCACCGGGGCCGCAATCGCTATGTCCGATTCTCTGATCCATCTTCCTGATAGCAGCCGTTGAACCACTCTATTCCGAGCTGTCCGCGGCTGTCAGCGTTCTCAGGCGAGGAATTTCCTGACATCAATCTTGTAGGTTTCCGGATCAACGGCTCGCAGAATCCGGTCCTGTGTGCCCGGTTTCGCGAGATCGAGGGTATCTACTGTGATCGGCATGCGGAATTTGGTGTGGTACATAACGCGCACAGTCGGCAGCCTCTGGTCACTTTCATTGGCTTCAACCACGACGCCAAGGCGACCACTTTCCAGAAGCACCAGCGAACCCACCGGGTAAAGGCCCAGGCACCGGATAAACTGTTTGACCAGACTGGGATCAAGGTGAGTGCCGCTCCACTCCAGAAGCTTCTTCAGACCCTGTGTTGGTGTCATGCCCTTGTGATAGACCCGGTCTGCGGTAATGGCATCGTATACATCGCTGATCGCCACCATGCGACCGTATTCCGAGATCTCATCACCCTTCAGGCCCTCCGGATAGCCTGTGCCGTCGAGGCGTTCGTGGTGCTGGGCCGCCGTGATGACGGTGAGCTCGCCAATGCCCTCTGTGGTAGCCAGAATGTCCCGTGAATGACGGGCATGGAGTTTCATCACTTCAAACTCTTCCGGTGTCAGGCGGCCGGGTTTGTGCAGTATTTCGTCGGGTGTGAGGATTTTGCCAAGGTCGTGGAGAAGTGCGCCCACAATGGTCTGATGCAGGACATCGGAGGACAGGCCACGATGGTTTCCGAACAGGGACATCAACACACTCAGATTTACCGAGTGTTCCAGAAGATAATTGTCCTTTTCCCGGATGCGCCCCAGGCAGCTTAGTGCGTTGGCATTCCTGAGCACGGAGTGTTGCAGTTCGTCCGCCAACTGGTGGATGGGCGCCACATCGATAGCGCTGCCCACCTTGGCGTGGTTCATGAACTCACCCACCAGCCCCTGGGCCTGACTATGGATCTGCTGGGCAATCACGATTTCTTCGGCGAGCGGAACATGCGGCCGCAAGCCTGGCGTCAGTTCACCCGCCTTTTGCAGGGCCGACTCGTTCCGACGATCCACGTCGGCGGCCGTTTCCGAGTCTTGGGAATCGAGGCCTTTTGAAGCGTCGATGTAGACAAACTCTACCCCCATCCGGCGGATTTTCTCGATGGTTTCCTCTTTTTTGATAACACCTCGCTTGCGCTGGGTGTTGTGGGGAATCCAGTCGTTGTTCAGGTCGGTTATGTACATGCCGACCTTGAGTGCGGAAATGGGGACGCGCTTGATCATTCGCTGGAGAAAAACGTCCTCAGGCTGTTGTGATACGTCTTGCCAATCACTTCGTCCAGAGGCAGCTCTTTCACCTCAGCGATTTTCTCGGCCACAAACGGCAGGTAGAAGGGCGCGTTTTCCTTGCCGCGGTAGGGTACCGGGGTAAGAAAGGGCGAGTCGGTTTCCAGCAGGATCTGGTTAATCGGAGCCATACGCACGATGTCGCGTACATTCTCGGCCTTGTTGAATGTTGTGATGCCGTTAAAGCCCAGGCACCAGCCCTGATCCAGGGCATACCGGGCAAGTCCCGGGCCGGAGGTGAAGCTGTGAATGACACCGCGGCGTTTCAGGGTGTCCTCAAATTCGCCAAGGATCTCGATGGTATCCTCGTCGGCTTCCCGGCTATGGATAACCACGGGCCGATCCGTGTCGCAGGCGATTTGCAGCTGACGCCGGAACACCTCGCGCTGAACATCTCGGTCGGCGTTGTCGTAAAAGTAGTCCAGCCCGATTTCGCCCACCGCAACGATCTTCTCGTCCCTGGCGTGGGCACGGATTTCGGCTTCTACGTCATCGGAATAGCTTTCAGCGTCGTGGGGGTGGATGCCCTGGGTGCCATACACCCAGGGCGCAACGTGGCTGAGCTCCCGCACCCTGGCGAGGTTGTCCGGGGAGACCGCGATGGTGATCACTTTCTCGATATTGACCCCTCGTGCCTGCTCCAGGGTTTCCTCGAGCGGACGGTCCTTGAGGTAATCCAGGTGACAGTGGGTTTCAATGATCGGGTGATCAAATACGGGAATCTCGCGACGTTTTTTACTCATTGCCGGGTACTACACTCCATCGCAACCTGCAAACAGGCTGCTATTCTGTGAATTCGGGCTCACAAGTTTACCAGCTTGTACGATTGTTGACCTGTATTACCTCCATAGGGACTTGCACGGAGTAATTTGATGAGGTTGTCGGCGTTTACCAGTTCGTTTCTTTATGAACCCGGGAAACCGAGATTCCGGGATTACCCGACTTTTCTGGATGGCGATGACACCACCCTGCCAGGGTTGGAAGCCAGTCTGGATCAGATTGGTGAATATCAGCGCCGGCTCTGGGCAAACCAGTCCAGGGCGGTTCTATTGGTTACCCACGGCCCGGACACCAGCGGAAAAGACAGCCTGATCCGTACTCTGGCAACCTACGCCGACCCCGCTGGTTTCCATGCCTGGTCGTTCAGCCGGCCCAGGGGTGCCGAAACCCGCCATGACTTTCTCTGGCGGGTCACGCCGTTTCTGCCCGGCTTTGGTGAGATGGTCGCCTTCAATCGCAGCCATCATGAGGCTGTGATCGCAGAACGGGTCTGGCCGGTTCATGAAGCAGACAGCTATAACTGGGAAAACCGTTACCGCTCCATCCGGAACTTCGAGAATCATCTCGTGGAAGAGGGCACCACGGTGATCAAGATCTGGCTCAACCTGTCTGAGGATGAGCATCGCCAGAGGCTTCTCAAGCGTCTGGACAAGCCGCGCAAGCGCTGGAAGTTTGATCGGTCCGATATCGATGGCTGGGAAAAACGCAGGGAGTACGAAGCGTTTGCCGAGGAAGCCATTGCCGCGACCCATACAGAGCAGGCACCCTGGTTTATCGTGCCGGGCGATCGGAAGCCCCAGGCGCGCCCGATTGTCGCAGCCATACTGGCTGAGCAATTGCAGAAACTGGCGCCGGAATATCCGAAAGAAGATGAAAGCGTTTTAAAAGAGTACCGGCGTCTTCTGGCGAAGACCGGCGTGGAGTAAACATGAGGGAGGAATGCATGCACATTGCTGTTGTTGGTGGCGGCGTGGTGGGAATGACCACCGCCTATGAACTGAATCGCCGGGGCCACCAGGTGACTGTGCTGGAACGTCATTCAATGGCCGGCAACGAGACCAGCAAGGCCAACGCGGCCCAGCGATCCTATGGGGTGGTGTACCCCTGGGCCGATCCCGCGATTGTATTCAAGGCCATCCCCTGGATCCTCAAGCAGGATGGCCCCCTGAAGCTACGCTTTCCGCCGTCTGTGGAAACACTCAAGTTCATGTTCGCCACGCTCCGTTACGCCTGGTCGCCAGGGCTGTTCGGGTTGAATCGCCGCGCCATGTTGCGCCTCGGTATCCACAGCCGGGAGCGATTCATGGCGCTTGAGAAGGAGCTTGATCTGTCCTTCGATGGCGACCACCAGGGTCTGCTGCACCTGGCGAGCACACCGGAAGCGCTGGAAGGCTACCGGACGACCCATGAATTGCTGAACGAACTGGGCATCCCTTCCCGTTTGCTCACACCCGAACAGGTGCGCGACGCCGAGCCCGGCATGGTTGGCAATGGTCCGCTTTATGGCGCCCTGAGCTATGACACCGACGGAACCGGCGATTGCCACAAATTTTCCCGGGAACTCGCTAAAGTCTGCGAGGCAAAGGGGATAGTGGTTCGTTACAACGTGGAAGCGGAAAAGCTGATTGCCGATGACCAGAGGGTCAGCGCAATTTCAGTCAGAAACAGCGATGGAGTCATGGAAGCCCTGGAAGTGGATGCCGTGGTGATCAGCGCCGGCTGCTGGTCCAACCACCTAGTTCAGCCCCTGGGCCTCGAACTGCCCATCTATCCGGTAAAAGGTTACAGCCTGACGGTCCCCATGAAGGACCCGGAACGAGGCCCCGCTTCCACCATTCACGATGACAACTACAAAGTGGTTTCTACTCGTCTGGGCAATCGATTACGCGCCACAGGGTTTGTCGAGCTAGCGGATTTCAACAGAGACATTCCGGAGGCGAGGCTGGCCACGATCCGAAAATCGGTGGAGTCCCGGTTCCCCGGCTGCGCCGATCTCGACGCCGCGGAAACCTGGACCGGCTTCCGCCCCATGACCCCGGATGGCCCTGCGATTATCGGCCGCGGTCCCCGAGACAACCTCTACCTCAACACTGGCCACGGCACCTTCGGCTGGACCCTGTCCGCGGGCAGTGCCGATGTCATCGCCCAGGTAATCGAAGGCGAGGAGCCGTCCGTTTGCCTGGATGCCTTCCGCCCAGGAAGATTCCAGGAGTAGGCTCAATACCCCGGTGCGCGCAAAAGGCCCGAGAGCAGGGCGGATAGCCCCTCCCGGGATCGTCGAAAACATGGATGTTTTCGTCGAGCGTACATGGACGTATTCACAGCGTATCCCGGGAGGGGCTATCCGTCCTGCTCCGCCTCGGAATTCGAGCGCGACTGAGATCTGCAATCCACAGCGCGCTCAATGTTCGAACACAGCGTATGAACAAACCCGATATCCCGATCAGACAACAAGGGCAAACGCTCGAAAACCCACTGGGACAGTTTTCCCTCAGGCGGTGTGTCCAGTTCCGGTAGCAAGGTTTCGAGTCGTCCACGAAGCGCGCCAAGACGATGTTCACCTGCGGGCTCAATCTGGCTCTCCGTAGCTACCGATAGCCCGGACATTTCCCAGGCATAGAGCATCACCGACTGGGCAAGGTTCAGGGAGGGGTAGGTGACCTTCATGGGGATGCCGGTTAACAGATCGCAGAGAGCCAGCTCTTCATTGGACAGCCCGCGATCTTCCCGGCCAAACACCAGTGCTGCGGTTGCCACGGACGCACCCTTCGTGGCCAGAACCTTCCGCAGATCTGAGGGGCCGTGCCAATCCTGGCGCTGATGCCGGGTCTTGGCGGAGGTCCCCATCAGCAGGTCTACGGAGTTTCTTACCGCAGCCAGATCGGGGAAAATGCGCGCATTGTCCAGGATATGGTCGCTGCCATGGGCCAGCCAGTGGGCTTCCGGGCGGGTGTGCAGATCGGAATTGACCAACCACAGTTCGCCGAAGCCCATAGTGCACAACGCACGGGCGGCTGCACCGACGTTTTCCGGAACCTTGGGTTCAACAAGTACAAAGGCCAGTTGCATGACGTTACCTCCGGCGGCGAGTTTACACCACGGCGCGGAATCTTTTTACCAGCATTGGCAGCAGCTGAACGACTGGCTGGTACAGCATTCCGAGTTCTGGCAACCGGCGCCGTTCATGACGCCGGAGCCTGCCTGGGCGCGTCGTTATCCGGAACTGGCCGCCATGCTGGCGGAACTAACCGATGGGGAATGCCAGCAACTGGATGGCAGCCCGGTTGAGTTGGCGGCTCGGGTTGCCTCATGGTTGCCGTCCCTCGACCGTTACGCCGACATGGTTCAACTGCCGGAGCTGTTATCGGCACCCGAAAAGGCATCAGAGGCGACTCTCCCGGAAATCCGGGCCACGGATATGCCCGGTCGGAAACGCCTGCAGTCGGGCGCCTTTACGGCGGCACTGACACCGCTGGAACACCCCGCCCTGGACTGGTGTTGTGGTAAGGGCCATCTGTCCAGGACGCTGGCGCCGTTTTGCCCCAGTGAGATACAGGGTTTCGAGTGGAATCCGGAGCTGGTGCGCGATGGCAACCGACTGGCACAACAGTTCGGAGATCCCGTGTCGATCCGCTGCCAGGATGTTATGGCAGAGGATTTGTCGCTTCCCAGCCGTCACCACGGTGTTGCACTGCATGCTTGTGGCGATCTGCACCGGCAGTTGCTGCAGCGAGGCAGTGAAGCCGGGTTGCCAAGATTGAGCGTCTCGCCCTGCTGCTACCACCTCACCGAGATGGAACACTACCGGCCGCTTTCACAGCGGGCGGCGGATCACCCAAAAGCGCTGCAGCCGAGCCGTAACGATCTTCGGCTTGCGGTTCAGGAAACCGTGACGGCACCGGCCCGGGTGAGGGAACAGACCCGCCTTGTCAGCCAGTGGCGCCTGGGATTTGATGGTCTGCAGCGGCAACTTCGTGGGTGTGATGAGTATCTGCCGGTTCCTTCGAATCCGCCCCGCCTTTTGAACAAAGGCTTTCCCGCCTTTTGCCGTTGGGCGGCGGCAAAAAAACAGCTGCGATTACCCGATACGGTGGACTTTGATCACTGGCAGGCGTTTGGCGTGCAACGGCTGGCCGAGGTTCGCCGCCATGAGCTGGTCAGGCATCTGTTCCGGCGCCCTCTGGAACTCTGGATGGTGTTGGATTACGCGCTTTTTCTGGAAGAACAGGGGTACAGGGTCAGGCTGGGGCATTTCTGCGACCGTTCACTGACACCCCGCAACCTGCTGCTTGATGCGGTCAGGGTTTCCGGTACTCAACCCGTTCAACACAGCCATCCCTGAAATACACATAGGTCAGCTCATAGAGCGCGCCGTAATAGCGGGTCTGGTAGATCCAGACTTCCTGGGGGCTGGTGTAGGTCTCAGGAGGGTTGCCGAAAGCACGGCGCACGTTGTCACGGGTCATGCCTCGCACCACCTGCTCACGAACCAGATAACGACGCAAATCGGTAGAGTTGATAAAACGGCATGTGCCGGCCTCTTTTTCTTGTTCTGACTCTTCGGTCTGCTCTTCTGGATCAGGGGACTCCTGCACCGGGAGGTTCTGATTGAAACTGCCGCCAATGCGGTTATCCCGTAGCTCAAGCGATTCAGCATCCTCGCCGCAGGGCTGGTCCGAGAACACCGTATTGCCGTCTTTTTCGCAGCGAAAAACCTGGGACTGCGCCGGCACTGCCAGAACAGAGAGCGTGAAGATCAGTGCCATGGCTCTGAGCATCGGTTCCTCGCATTTTTGCAGAAACAAAAAAAGGCGCCCGAAGGCGCCTTTTCAAACCACTCAGGTAAAACCTTAAATTAACGGCGAACCTGAATGCGCGCTTCAACCCGGCGGTTGGCAGCTCGGCCGTCCGCTGTGTTGTTGGATGCGATCGGCTGCTCCTCACCGTAACCTACGGCTTCCACTCGTGCCGGATCAACACCCAGAGGCCCGGTCAGACGGCCAGCAACTGCTTCAGCGCGACGCTGGGACAGGAACTGGTTGTAGTCGGCAGCGCCACGGCTGTCGGTATGACCGGCGATTTCCACGATGGTTTCGGGGTTTTCCTGCATAAAGTCAGCGACGCGACGGATCTCCGCATCGTAGGCATTGCCGATGACCGAACTGTTGCTCGGGAACTGGACTTCAATGGTGAAGGTTTCGATGGTCTCGGTTACACCTTCACAACCTGTCTCATCAACCTCTGCGCCTGCGGTCGTATTTGGGCACAGATCCTGGCTGTTGACCACGCCGTCATTATCGCTGTCCAGCTCACATCCACGGCTGTTTACTTCCGCACCGCGCGGTGTGTCCGGGCACTGGTCACGACTGTCGGCCACGCCGTCGCGATCCGAATCCGGCTCGCAGCCATTGCTGTCAACGGTTGCGCCTGCCGGGGTGCCGGGGCACTGGTCCCGCGAATCCGGCACGCCATCACCATCTGCATCTGCCGGGCGCACAGGCGCCGGCGCTGCTTGCGCCACGGTGCGGGTAAACGCAAAACTGATGCCCAGAGAGACCTGAGTGTCGAAGGTGCTTTCATCAATGCCGTGGAATTCACGGAGGTCACCGCGCAGTGATACGGCGTCGCTGATGTTGTAGCGGAAGCCGGTACCCACGTTCACTCGGGTTTCGTCATGGTTGCTGCCCGCGGTGCGAACGCCACTGTTGTCCGAACCAAAGTCTGCATGGCCTGCGCCCAGAGAAACGTATGGGTTCCAGGCTTCGTCCGGCCCTGCAAAGTAATACGTACCGTCAACCCGAACTTCATCAAATTCCGATTCGCCCGGCACGTATTTGCGGTCTGCATCGGCACGTGAGTAAAGCGCCTCCACCGACCAGTGGGGACGGAAGCGGTATTCCACACCAACGCCGAAGGTGCCGGTTTCGCTCAGATCGCGCTTGTCGTCAAACAGCTGAAAACCTGCAAACGGGTTGATGTAAACGGTTTCCTGACGATCGGCCATGGCCGGGGTTGCCAGGGTAGCGGCCAGTACAGCCGCGGAAATCGGACGCATGACGTTCATGCAGAACCTCCTGTTCGTTATCGTTGTGGTACCGCACTTCCTCATGAAAAGTGCTTGTATACCCGGAATTTAGGCCAGTAGGCCAAAAAAAACAAAAAAATGATACGGATTGTTACGTCCGCAATTGTACACAGTTGACCTTTACGTACCCGAGGTCGTTTCAGGCCAGAGCGGAAAAATACAGATGCGCGCTTTTTTTACTGAAGTTAAGCATCTCGCCGTTGTCGAAATGCACCTCGAAAGAATTCTCATCTTCGGCGACCACCGAGCCGGGACCAAAGATCGCGTGGCCAAGACGTTTTTGATGCCAGAGTGGTTCCGTTGAGTTTTCGAATGTTGCCGCCTGGCCCTCAAGGGTGACGCTCTCCCGGTCGGCGTAACGCTGGCTGACCGGTGTCAGGGGGGCAGTTAACCGAATGGTTGATGTTTCTGCCGGAGATCGATCATCCAGCCAGCGACCGAATTCCTCGGCAAGTTCAAAACAGCACTCTTCCACGAAACGGCTTGGGCCCAGATCGCCGTCCAGGTGCGGTTGCTTGCTGGCCGGTCGGGTGATCATGTGCAGCCGCTGGCGTGTGCGTGTCATGGCCACATACAGCAGCCGTCGCTCGCTTTCCAGAAATGCTCTGGCATTGTCCTGGGGGCGGGGGCTGTACGGCAGGTATTTCTCCTGTAGTCCGGGAATGATAACTGTTGGCCATTCCAGACCCTTGGTGCGGTGAATCGTTGAGAGCAGCACCCCACCCTGCTGTTTTTCTCCCGCCTGTTGTTTGAGGGTTTTCAGGTGTTCCAAGGCGCCTTCAGCTGTGACATCAAGGCTTTTAAGGTACTGCCGGAATCCTTGTATCGTATCGATCCGTTCCTCGGCACTCTCATGCGTCAGCGCCAGGCTGCGGATGCCCTCGTAAAGATCAGTGTGCTCGGCATAGACGCTGATCAGTCCTGCAACCGGACCTCCGTAGCTGCGCAGTTGGGCAAGCACTTCGCCGAGTTTCCGGAGCTTGCGGGCGGCCATGGGCGCCAGCGCGTCGAAGTCCATCGCCAGCAGACGCTCGTGCCAGCCACTGGAAAATCCTGCCAGGAAACGCGCCAACTGCTCCAGCTCCGGCTCTTTCAGACCCACATGAGGAAAGCGCAACAACTGCCGTGCCAGCTCCAGGCGATCCTCGTCCGGCAGGTTTTCCAGTTTCCCGGTCACCACCATCAGAAGGGCAGTGATCGCCTGAACTTCCCGGCTGAACAGCGCGCCCTTGCCGGCATCAATCCGGTAGGGAATCTGACGAGCCAGCAACTTCAGCTCGATAGGGACACTCTGACTCCAGACCCGGAACAGTATGGCCGTGCCTGCCAGAGCCGGTTCCGGTTGGCCCTGAAGAATTTGAAGCACGGCATCGGCATCGCTTTCCGACCGATGCAGGGTGATCTCCGTGCCGGGTGTGGAAGCGTGGGAATGGCAAAGCACATCCTTGCGACCGGTGTTGTGGCAGATCAGATGGTTGGCGAGCAAAGCGACGCGATGGCCGTACCGGAAGGTATAGCTGAGCGTCTGCTCCAGCGGGCTTTCGAACTCATCGCTGAACCGCTTGAGAATAAACTCGGGCTTTGCGCCCCGGAACTCGTAGATCGTCTGGTCCGGGTCGCCAACAACCGTCACCCGGGCCCGGTCTCCAGCCACGTAGCGCAGCAGCAGGTGCTGGATTTCATTGGTGTCCTGGTACTCATCCACCAGAATCAGATCCATCTTGTTGCCCACCAGCCGCTGCAACGGCGGATTCTGGTGAATCGCCATCACCGGCTCGTACAGCATGTCGGCATAACTGATCCGGCCCTGGCTTTTACGCCACTGCTCGAAGCTGTGGAACAGATCAATGAGGTACTTGTGCTTGTCCGAATACCCCAACTCCTCAAACACGATCTCCGCCGGTGACAGCGTTGTCTTTACCAGATCAATAAACCCCGTCGCCGTCTCGACAAAATCCTTCTTGTTGCGCCGTATCTCATCCGCCAGATCCTCCGGCGCCAGCCGTCGGGTCAACTGCCAGGCCTGGAAGCTGATCTCCTGCTCGGTCAGGATTTTGTCCGAAAACCCCGGCAGATAGCCCTCCCGAACAAACCTCTTGTACAACCTCAAGCCCATGGCGTGATACGTCCGTATCTCTGGCAGCGCCAGCCCGCTCCGGGCGCACACCTCCTGCAGCTTGCGCTCGAAATCCACCCGGGCGCTGCGGTTGAACATCAACACCAGCATCCGGTCCGGATCGTGGCCCTGTTCCAGCAGATACCGGATTCGCCAGGCCAGCGTCGACGTCTTGCCACTGCCGGCTACGGCGGTAATCACCGAATGCTCATAGCCCGCGGTGATAATCGCCCGCTGCTCATCGGTGAGGAAGTCCGGAAGGTTGGTGGTCTCAGGAATTTGGGGTTCGGTCGGCATGGCCGGTATTGTAACGGCCTGCTGGTAGAGCGGATACCGCTCCCGCATAATTGCGATCAAAACATGAGAGCGAAAGGGTCTTAAACATGGAAATGTCCGAATCGGTAAACGTACTTGGCGAAAAACTCGAAACCTGCGGCAAAGACCCGATCACCGGCTTTTACCGCGATGGCTGCTGCAACGTCGGCCCGGATGATTTTGGCCTGCACGCCGTCTGCGCCGTGGTAACCGACGAATTCCTCGAATTCTCCAAAGCCCAGGGCAACGACCTCAGCACCCCCAGGCCTGAATTCGGTTTCGAAGGCCTGAAAGCGGGCGATAGCTGGTGCCTGTGTGCCGGCCGCTGGCAGGAAGCCTTTGAAGCCGGCTGTGCCCCCAGGGTTCGACTGCGGGCCACCCATCGGGCTGCCCTTGAAAAATGCGCCCTGGACGACCTCAAGTCTCATGGTGCCGACCTTAGCTGATGAGCCATTCCGGACCCGATGCCAAAGCGGATCCGTCCGCATGGCGTGCCCTGCAGGACAGCCTCACCGCCAACGGTGAACGCCGACTGGTTCTGCTTGAGGGTGATCGGGAACAGAACCTCAGGTGGCTTTCCGGTCTGTTACCCGGGTTGGAAATACAGAGCGGCCTATGGACGGGACCAGCGGATCATAGCCCCGATACCCGGCTGACCCGGGTCACGCCTCCCGGGGCTCGAAAGTGGCTCGGGTGTGAAGTCTCGCTTATCGTCTGGGATGGCTGGCACGGCAATCCTCCGGATGCCTTTGCCGCGCTCTCGGGTGCGCTCACCGCTGGTGGCCTGCTGTTCTGGCTGATGCCGCCGCTGGCAGAGTGGTCCCGCTTTGCGGATCCCGATTACTCGAGAACCGGTCTGGAGCATGGTCCGAACCATCCGTTTGCTGCCCGCATGGCCGACCTGCTTGCCGACGATGATGCGGTCATCCGGGTGTCGCCCGACCGTCCGGAATCACGGCCGCCGGTTCCACCCCTGCCTGAGAAACGCTTTCGAATCGCCGCCACCCGGGATC
This sequence comes from Marinobacter sp. CP1, assembly GCF_001266795.1. NCBI lineage: Bacteria > Pseudomonadati > Pseudomonadota > Gammaproteobacteria > Pseudomonadales > Marinobacteraceae > Marinobacter > Marinobacter sp. CP1. The sequence continues at coordinate 1,606,471 of NZ_CP011929.1, read as the reverse complement.
AGGAACAATTGGTTCAGCGCCTCGTCCGTTTTGGCCTGGGCCGACGGCGCCGGCCGCTGGTAGTGACGGCGGACCGGGGCCGTGGCAAATCTGCGGCGATGGGCATGGCTGCAGCCGAATTGTTGCGCCAAGGCAGGCAGGACATCGTGGTTACCGCGCCCTCGGAGCAGAATGTGGAGACCCTCTTTCGCCACGCCCGTGAGTCTCTCGGGGACGAATTGGCCGAAGCCAGCCCGGGGATACTCGCCTCCCGAACCGGTGGCCGCCTGAGGTTTATGCCGGTGCGTGACTTGCTGGCTTTGCGGCCGGAAGCCGAAGTGGTCCTGGTGGATGAGGCAGCAGCGATTCCGGCGCCGCTGCTGAAATCGGTTCTGCTCGGCTGGCCGAGAGTGGCGTTCGCCACCACGGTTCATGGTTACGAAGGGGCTGGCCGGGGCTTTGCCATTCGTTTTCGACAGGTCCTTGATCAATCAACGCCCCAGTGGCAGTCGGTAACGTTGAGCGAGCCGGTACGCTGGTCCATGAACGATCCGCTGGAAGCCCTGATTAGCCGACTCTTTTTGCTGGAGGCCGACGGTGGTCGCTTGCCCGGTAAAACTGAATACAGCGCCGGCGAGCTGGTCATCGAACCCTGGGAGCCGGCAACGGCAAGTGACGAAGCTCTGTCCCGTGCCTTTGGGTTGCTGGTGGATGCCCATTACCGGACCAGCCCCGCTGATCTGAGGCAGTGGCTGGATGACCCGGCCGCCCGTAGCTGGCGCGCGCGAATTGGCGATCAGACGGTTGGTGTGCTCTGGTGCGCGCTCGAAGGTGGCCTTCCGGATGAGCTGGCACAGCAGGTCAGTCTGGGTACCCGGCGAATACGGGGCCATCTGCTGCCGCAATCGTTGGCCAGCCACAGCGGCTATCCCGAGGCCGCGGTCCTGCGGGGTCTGAGGGTTGTCCGCATTGCAGTATCAGACGAGGTCAGACGCGCGGGCATTGGCCAAAGCATGGTGCAGGCTGCCAGGGCGTATGCCGCCGAGCAGGATGTTGATTACCTCGGAACCAGCTTCGGTGGCAGCGCTGACCTGCTCGCGTTTTGGCAGACCTGCGGTCTGCATGTGGTCAGGGTTGGCTTGCAGCAGGAAGCATCCAGTGGCGAATACCCACTGCAGATGGTGGCCGGCTTTTCGCAGGCTGGTCGCGATCTGGAAGGGCGCATCCGCAACCGCCTGGCCGATCATTGGCTTACTCTCTTGCCCGGCAACTGGCAGGGGCTGGAGCCAACATTGCTGGCCGGGATAACCGCCGATCTGCCCACCGGGCCGACGCTGGACAAGGATGATTTGCGGGATCTCCGCAATTTCGCCAATGGGCATCGTGGCTTTCAGGTTACTGTCCCGGTATTGCGGAAGCTGAGTCAGGTGCCGGGGATCATGGCGTGGCTGAAAAGCCATGAGGCGCTTGCGGTCTGGTGCCAGGGTGTTCTTCAGGGGCGGCCCTGGTCCGCGCTGCAGGCGGACAGGCTTTGCCTGGGCCAGAGAGAAGGCGAAGATCGTCTGCGACAGGTGGTGCGTGATCTTTTGAAGGATGGCCCGGGTTTGTGACTCGCTCGATTTAATTTCCGCCGGTGTCTGCCCAGAATGGGCTCTCGTATCCTTTCAACGAGATCCACAGAGACTGTTTGTTATGGCCAAGGGAACCGGCGCCTTCCGTTTTTTGCTGATATTACTTCCGCTTGTTGTTTTCCTGTCCGCCTGCGCCTCCCCGAACCAACCGGTTGCTCTGAGCCCCGAGGCCCTGGCCGAGGCGGATGCACTGCTGGTTTCAGCCGCCGGGAATGGTGAAAAGCGGCGCGTGCAGCTGTTGTTGTCGGCCGGCGCCGATGTGAACACCAGTGACCAGTACGGGTATACCCCCGTGATGCGGGCGGCGGAAAACGGCCATCTGTCGGTGGTGAAGGTATTGGTGGCAGCCGGTGCCAACGTCAACGTGAGTCAGGGGGGCGAATCCCTGCTGATGAAAATCGTGGCCAACGGGGATTTGCTGACGGCGGAGAGGCTGGTGGCGGCCGGAGCCGACGTCAATTACGAGGCGAGCGATGGCCAAACGGCACTGGACGTTGCCCGCGCCACCAACAATCGGGATCTGGAAATGTTGCTGGTGCAGGCGGGCGCCGAGTTCTAGCGCCGACCGGCTTACTCCAGGCCCATCGGATCCGTCTCGTCATCCCACTCCGGGGTGAAATGAGCCGCAACCACGTCTTCCGGCACATCGGCCACGCTCGGGTAACTCCATTTTGGCTGACGGTCCTTGTCGATAGCCAGAGCCCGGATTCCCTCTGCCAGATCAGGCCGGCGGATGCATTCGGAAACCATCGCCAGTTCCATGCGGAAGGCGTCCTTCAGGGACATTTGCTGCGCTTTCTGTAACTGGGTCCAGACCAGCCATGCAGAGACCGGGCATCCGTTTCTGAGCGTGTTCATACACGCATGCCACCAGTCGCAGTCAACCTCCGCTGCAAGCAGTTGATCAACGATGTCCGGAAGTTCATCGCCGGCGCTCAGCCTGGCAATCCGCTGTTCGTGCCGGGCGAGGTGACTGGGTGGCAGTGTCCGGTAATCCGGTGTCTGGATCTGGTTGAGTAACCTGAACAGTCGATTGTCATCGGCGGCGGTTTGGCCGGTCCAGCGTTCCGAGGCCAGTCGGTCAAGCAGGCGATCCCGGTCCTCCGGCAGGATGGCCATGTCGGCGAGACCAACCCGCAGCGTATCGCTGACGTTCAAACGGGCGCCGGTCAGCCCCATGAACAGCCCCAGCCTTCCTGGCAGCCGTTTCAGAAACCAGCTGGCACCCACATCCGGAAACAGCCCGATCGTGATCTCGGGCATTGCCAGCGTGACATCGGGTGTAACCAGCCGATACCGGCAGCCTGAGAACACACCAAGACCGCCGCCCATCACCACGCCGTGGGCTATACCCAGCACCGGCTTTGGGAAGCGATGGATGTTGTAATCCATCCGGTATTCCCGGCTGAAAAACCGTACCGGTTTCTCCGGCTCTTGCCCATCGAGAATTGCATCATAGAGTTCGCGGATATCACCGCCGGCGCAAAAGGCTCTCTCACCGGCGCCCTGAATGACCACGATGCAGATTCGGTCATCATTGGCCCAGCGGTCCAGGATGTCCTGGATCTGCTCGATCATGTGTTCGGAAAGCGCGTTGAGAGTGCCCGGGGAGTTCAGTGTCAGAACACCCATGTGCCCTTCGCGGCATGCAAGTTCCTCGGCCTCTACAGACATTGGCGTTTTCTCCGGAGAATTAAATCAATCTTGGATACGGAATCGAACGTACTTTCACCCTAATAGCCAGAACAGGAAAGAGGACTAACGTCGAAAAGATGTCCTTGACCTATCGCATTTGAGGTTGCCCCGCTCTGTGCTATAAGTGCAAGTCAGTTTAGTGCCCGGCCTCCGAACCGGCCTTAAAATCTGGAAAATGACGATGAGAGGGTAATAACAATGAATCTGAAACACTACGCTGTTGCGGGAATTTTTGCGCTTGGCGCTGCTGTGCCTGCAGTAGTTTCTGCCGCAGATGCCGAAGCCGGCAAGGCCAAGGCGGCTGTCTGTGCTGCGTGCCATGGCCAGAATGGTCTTGCGCAAATTCCGACATACCCGAACCTGGCGGGCCAGAACGAGCAGTACCTGGTATCGGCCCTGAAGGCGTACAAGAACAAGCAACGCTCTGGCGGCCAGGCTGCGATTATGCAGGGGCAGGCTGCTGCCCTGAGTGACACTGATATCGCCAACCTCGCGGCCTACTACGCCAGTCTGCCGGCAGACGGCGGCAAGTAAGCCTTACCCTGTCAGCGAAGCGGCTCAGGCCGCTCCGCTGACGATGCGATAGCTCGGTCTGTAAGCCGAAGAACCCGGTAGTTTCATTCGGTTCTGGGTCACAAACTGCTCGAGCATGGCTTCGAGCGGTTTTATCAGAGTCGGGTCGCCTGCGATTTCGAATGGCCCCTTCTCCTGAACCTGTCGTATGCCACCCTCCTTGACGTTACCGGCAACAATGCCACTGAAGGCCTTGCGCAAATTCGCAGCGATAAGGTGCACAGGCTGGTCCCGGTGCAGCTCCAGCGCCCGCATGTTGTCGTGATTGGGCTCGAACGGCAGCTGGAACACCGGGTCGATCTTCAGCATCCAGTTGAAATAATAGGCATCCTGCATGGCGCGCCGGAACGTCTCGACCTCCTTCATCCCTTTTTTCATGGTCTGGGCCACGCGCACCGGATCGTCGATGATGATCTCGTATTTGCTCGCAGCCTCATCCCCGAGGGCGTTCCGGATGAACTTGTCGATCATCTCGAAGTATTCCGCGTTTTCCTGCCGGCCGGTAAATACCACCGGGAAGGGTAGATCCGCATTGTCCGGATGCAGCAGGATCCCGAGCAGGTAGAGAATTTCCTCGGCGGTGCCGACACCGCCCGGGAATACAATCACGCCGTGACCACAGCGGACGAACGCTTCCAGGCGCTTTTCAATGTCCGGCATGATGACCAGTTCATTGACGATAGGGTTTGGGGCTTCGGCGCCAATGATGCCGGGTTCTGTAATACCGATGTAGCGACCGTTCTTTACCCGCTGCTTGGCGTGGCCAATGGTGGCACCTTTCATGGGCCCTTTCATGGCACCCGGGCCACATCCGGTGCAGATGCTCAGGGCCCTGAGCCCCAACTGATGACCGACATCCTTGCTGTACTGGTATTCTTCATGTCCGATGGAGTGGCCACCCCAGCAGACCACGAGGTCTGGTTGTCTTCCCGCCTGCAGCACCCGGGCGTTGCGGAGAATGTGGAACACGTAATTGGTCAGGTCCTCCGGATCATCCCGGCGAAAACCGGCGGCTGTCTGAGGGATCGAATGCGAGTAGATAATGTCTCGTAAAACCGAGAACAGGTGCTCGCGGATCGCCCTCAGCATTTCGCCATCAACAAAGGCATGGCCGGGCGCATTGATCAGTTCCAGTTTGAGGCCCCGGGGCTGCGGTACCAGGCGGACATCAAAGTCGGCATGGGATTCCATCAATGCCTTGCAGTCGTCAGTCTCGATGCCGGTATTGAGAACCGCCAGCGCGCATTGGCGAAACAGCCGGTAAAGGCCGCCTTCGCTGCGGTCCTTGAGGCGGTTGACCTCATGATTGGAGAGAATTTCAAGGCTGCCCTCTGGTGAGACGAGGGCATTGATGGTGGTTTCCTGCATTAACGGTGAAACTCCTGGATGTTGCGGAAATGCCCGATTTTGAGGCACGCATTCAAAAGGGTAGACTAAGGCCTTTCAGTACAATACGCCACCCGACAAAATTCCGATTTATGAAACTGCTTATTCGTCCCGCTCCGGAAGTTGCTATCAAGAGTAAACCCGTCCGTCGCCAGCAGATGCGTCATCTGCGCCAGAACATCCGAAAGCTGCTGGCGCGGCTTGATCCGGAGATTCGGGTTGAAGGCAGCTGGGACAGGGTGGACGTGGAGGTGCCAGACGGTCGTGGGTTGTCCGGGCCGGCCCTTGAGCTGCTTTTGCGCATACCGGGCATTTCCACGATCCAGGAAATCGGAGCGTTTCCATTTGTCAGTCTGGAAGACGTTGCCGAGAAGGCTGTTGAGGCCTTTGCGGACCGGTTGGCTGGCAAAACCTTTGCCGTCAGGGCCCGACGTCACGGTGAACACAGTTTCCGCTCTATTGATCTGGAGCGCACCGTGGGTGCCGCGCTTATGCAGGCATCGGGTGCCAGTGGGGTTGATCTGAAATCCCCACAGGTTGAGGTGCGGATTGAAGTCCAGGACGACCAGTTCCATATTGCCCATCGCAAGCACCGGGGGTTGGGCGGCTATCCGCTGGGCAGTGTCGAAAATGTGCTGACCCTGATTTCCGGGGGCTATGATTCTTCGGTGGCGGCTTACTTGATGATGCGAAGGGGTTTGCGCAATCACTTCCTGTTTTTCAACCTCGGAGGCACGGCTCACGAGGTTGGTGTGCGCCAGGTGGTGCACTACCTGTGGGATCGCTACGGTGCCTCCCACAGTGCCAAGTTTATCTCGGTGCCCTTCGAGGGTGTTGTCGCTGAAATCATGCGTTCGGTGAGTCACCGTCACTGGGGCGTGGTTCTGAAACGACAGATGCTGATGGCAGCTGCCGAGATTGCTCGCAAGAACAACTCAGTGGGCGTGGTAACCGGCGATGCCGTCGCCCAGGTATCGAGTCAGACTCTGAGCAACCTCAACGTGGTAGACAGGGCCAGTGACGAGGTGGTTCTGCGCCCGTTGGTTTCCATGGACAAGGAATCCATTATCCGCATCGCCAGGGAGATTGGTACCGAAGTCTACGCCTGCAACATGCCGGAATACTGTGGTGTGATTTCCCAGAAGCCGGCCACTCGTGCCAAGTTACACCGGGTAGAGGAAGATGAATCCCGGATGGATGCTTCCGTGCTTGCAAGCGCAATCGAGGCCCGGGAAGAAACGCCGGTCAATCGGTTGCTGGAAACGACCGTGACCCCTGAGGAAGTGGAAATGGTGCAGACGCCCTCCGTGGATGACGTGATTATTGATGTCCGCCACCCTTCCGAGGGGGAGCAGTCACCGCTGAAACTGACTAACAACGAAATTCTGCAGATTCCGTTCTACGAGCTGAATCAACAGCTGCCGGAGTTGCCGGCCAACCGGCAGTATCTCCTGTATTGCGATCGCGGCACCATGAGCCGCATGCATGCGGGGCACCTCAGGGCCGAGGGGCACGAAAACGTAAAGGTTTACGCGCCCGCGGCCTGAAATATCAGCCGGCCAGGCCTTTGAAGAACTGCTGGACGTTCTCGCTCAGGGCGTCCAGGTCATATCCGCCTTCCTGCACCACCAGAGTAGGCAGTCCCAGCTGGCGCACATGGGTGCTGAGCCTGCAGAAACCTTCCGATGATACCGATACCTTGGCCTGGGGATCGTTCTTGTAGATGTCGAACCCGAGGGCGAGGATTATGGCGTCCGGCTGGAACAGCTTGATCGCTGCAAGGGCGTCGTCCAGTTTCGCGAAGAAGTCATCTTCCGAGGAACCATGGGGCATCGGCATGTTGATGTTGTAGCCAAAACCTTCCCCTTCACCACGTTCGTTCTCGAAGCCGCTGACTACCGGGTAGAAGTTGGTGGTATCGCCGTGGATGGAGATGTACAGCACATCGCTGCGATCGTAGAAAATCTCCTGGATACCCTGGCCGTGGTGCATGTCGGTATCCAGGATAACGATTTTCGGGAACCGTGCCTTCATATGCTCGGCAGCAATTGCGGCGTTGTTGAGGTAACAGAAACCACCGGCGGCATCCCGGCGGGCATGGTGCCCAGGCGGACGGCACACGGCGTACGACGTTCTGTCGCCGGCGATCAGTGCATCAGCCGCACCCAACGCGCTCTGGGCAGACCAGTACGCGGCATGCCAAGTGTGTTCGCCAATCGGACAGCTGCCATCAGCCTGATAGCGGGCCGCCTCTGCGAGAATGCCAGTCAGGTGATTCGGGGAACGGACGAAAATATTCGAAATAACCTCATCGCCCCAGTCATCCATCTGCTTCCAGCGCCGATGCGCAGATTCAAGAAAGCGCAGGTAGCCCAGATCGTGGACTTTTGAAATCGGCCCCGCGCCCTGGTCTGCTGGCTGCAGCACAGAGATGCCCAGTTCCCTGAGTCCGCCCAGCATTTCACCAGTGCGGGCAGGAATTTCCTGGGGCTGGCGCATCTGTCCCCGGGTAAAGTAGGTCTGTGGAACATGCTCATCCTGTGCGGGATGGAAAAATGCCTTCATTGTTCGGTCTCCTGGGTGGCTGATCCCCCGAGTATAGGCACACTCAGGCGATGATCAAAAGCCTGCCCTTGACTTTACAGGTTGGGATACAACATCCACTATGAAAGACATAAAACACTGACGCAACCAGATTACCTTTACTGCGCCCCACTCGGGGCGGAGCCAATCACAGAAGAGGAGCCGAGATGATCGAGTCACCCCTGCTGGAAAAGCTGACCGGCTATATCGGTGGTCGCTGGACTGACAATGAACATGGCAACACCTTCGATGTCTATAACCCGGCAACGGGTAAGGTGATCGCCCAGGTCGCATCCATGTCGGAAGACGAAGTGAACGCCGCCGTTGCCTCCGGCAAGTCGGCACTGCGACTGACCAGTCCCTACAGCATCGAGACCCGCCGGAAGTGGCTGGAAGACATCCGGGATGCGCTCAAGGCCAACAAGGAGGAAGTCGGTCGGATCCTGTGCATGGAGCATGGCAAGCCGCTGCAGGAGGCCCAGGGCGAAGTGGATTACGCCGCCGGGTTCTTCGATTACTGCTCCAAGCACATCCAGGCCCTGGATGCCCATACCATTCCGGAAAAGCCAAAAGACTGCACCTGGACCGTTCACTACCGGCCCATTGGCGTCACCGGCCTGATCACGCCCTGGAACTTCCCAATTGGCATGATCGCGAAGAAGCTCTCCGCTGCGCTGGCGGCAGGCTGCCCCTCGGTGATCAAACCGGCCAGTGAAACCCCGCTGACCATGATTGCCTTGTTCAGCCTGATGGATAAGCACACCGACATACCTGACGGCATGGTGAACCTGGTGATGGGTAAAGCCAGTGTGATCGGCAAGGTTCTCTGTGAGAGCCCCGACGTGCCCATGCTCAGCTTTACCGGTTCCACCGAAGTGGGCCGTAAGCTGATTGTCGACACCGCAGATCAGGTCAAGAAACTGGCCCTCGAGCTGGGCGGCAACGCACCGTTCATCGTCTTCGACGACGCCGATCTGGACGCTGCGGCGGATAACCTCATCGCCAACAAATTCCGTGGTGGTGGCCAGACCTGTGTTTGTGCCAACCGGATTTTCGTGCATGAGAAAGTGGCCGATGCCTTCGGTGAAAAGCTTGCCGAGCGTGTTAACAAGATGACCGTCGGTGACGGCATCAACGGCGACGTGGATCTTGGCCCCCTGATCAACCAGGCTGGCTACGACAAGGTCAAACGCCACGTACAGGACGCCCTTGAAAAAGGCGCTACCCTGGTTGCCGGCAAGAAACCGGAAGATCTGGGTAACGACCTGTTCTTCCCGCCGACCGTCGTGCACGGCGTAAACCGGGATATGTACTGCTACCAGGAAGAAACCTTCGGCCCGCTGGTGCCCATGGCCCTGTTCCGCACGGAAGAGGAAGTCATCGAAGCCGGTAACGACACCGAGTTCGGTCTCGCCTCCTACGTGTTCACCAACGATGCCGAACGCGCCCAGCGCGTGGCTGCTGGCCTTCGTTTCGGCCACTGCGGCTGGAACACCGGCACCGGCCCGACACCGGAAGCGCCGTTTGGTGGCATGAAAGCCTCTGGTATTGGTCGTGAAGGCGGCCTGGAAGGTCTGTTCGAGTTTGTTGAAGCGCAGACTGTACCAAGGGGTTTTTAACAGAGAAGCCATCTCCAAAGCGAGATAAGCGCGGGGGCGGGGCTCTGTTCAGGACTGTCTGTGGCCAGGGATGGCCACAGCCAAGCGCACATGGATGTGCTCGTAGCGTGTCCTGAACAGAGCCCCGCCCTCGTGCTTTTCCCCTCAAGAAAAGGGCTAACCCAAGCCCAAAAGAAATCCCGCATTTCTCCTGTTATACTCTCAGACCTGTTTATTTAACCAGTAGCGAACCGATTCTTTATGGACGTCTCCCACATCATCGATCCGTTGAACGATGCCCAGCGTGAAGCTGTTACCGCTCAGAACGATCACCTTTTGGTTCTGGCAGGTGCAGGAAGTGGTAAAACCCGTGTTCTGGTGCACCGGATCGCCTGGTTGATGACCGTGGATCGGGTGCCGCCCACTGGCATCCTGGCGGTTACGTTTACCAACAAGGCCGCCAAGGAGATGCGTTACCGCATTGAGCAGATGATGGACATTCCGGCTCGCGGCCTCTGGTTTGGCACCTTTCATGGCATCGCGCACCGTCTGTTGCGCTCGCACTGGAAAGACGCTGGCTTGCCGGAGAACTTCCAGGTTCTGGACAGTGACGACCAGCTGCGGCTGATCAAGCGGGTGATGCGGGAAAACCAGATTGATGAGAGCAAGTGGCCGCCGAAGCAGGCCCAGTGGTTTATCAGTAGCCAGAAGGACGAAGGGCTGCGGGCGGATCATATCCAGGAGAATCCGGGCGACCATTTCCTGTCGATCATGCTGAAGATCTATCGCCAGTACGAAAAACTCTGCCAGCAGGGTGGTCTGGTGGATTTTGGCGAGTTGTTGCTGCGATCCCATGAACTGTGGCTGCATCGTCCGGAGCTGCTGGCCCATTACCAGAGCCGGTTCCAGCATATCCTGGTGGACGAGTTTCAGGACACCAACACCATTCAATACGCCTGGCTGCAGGTGCTGGCCAGCAATCGCGTGCCAATGACGGTGGTGGGGGACGACGATCAGTCTATCTACGGCTGGCGGGGCGCCAAGGTCGAAAACATCCAGCAGTACCAGCGGGATTTCCCCAATGCCCGGTTGGTGCGTCTGGAGCAGAATTACCGCTCCACCCAGATGATCCTGAAGGCGGCCAACGCGGTGATCGCCAACAACCAGGGCCGGCTGGGCAAGGAGCTCTGGACCGACGGTCCGGAAGGCGAACCGATCAGCCTTTACGCGGCGTTCAACGAACAGGACGAAGCCAACTACATTGCCGACAGCATTTCCGCCTGGGTGCAGGACGGCAATCTGCGCAGTGAATCCGCGATTCTCTATCGCTCCAACGCCCAGTCCCGGGTGCTGGAAGAATCGCTGATGCGCCAGGGGATCCCATATCGGGTCTATGGAGGTCTGCGTTTCTATGACCGCCAGGAAATCCGAAACGCCCTGGCGTACCTGAGGCTGGTCCAGTATCGTCGCGACGATGCGGCATTTGAGCGAGTGGTGAATGTGCCGCCCCGCGGCATTGGCGCAAAGAGCCTCGCGGAGCTTCGGGAATACGCCACCGAGCAAAGCATCTCCTTGTGGGAATCCGCCGAGCGGCTGCTGGACGCCGGGCAGGTGAAAGGCCGGGCCAAAACCGGCCTGCAGTCTTTCATTGCCATCATCGAAGGCCTCTCCGAAATGGTCGGCGATGCGTCATTGCATGGCCTGATGAAGCAGACCATCGAAAACAGCGGCTTGAAGGATTATCACGCCAGCGAAAAAGGCGAGAAAGGCCAGGCCCGGGTGGAAAACCTCGAGGAACTGGTGAATGCCCTGTCTGATTACGAAGTGGAGGATGGCGTCGACGCGCTGTCGGAATTCATTGCCCAGGCGGCTCTGGATGCGGGTGAGTCCCAGGCCGGGGATCATGAAGACAGCGTTCAGCTGATGACCCTGCACTCTGCCAAGGGCCTGGAGTTTCCCCTGGTGTTCCTGGCCGGCGTGGAAGAGGGGCTGTTTCCCCACGGCATGTCCCTGGAAGAGCCGGGTCGCATGGAGGAGGAGCGCCGATTGGCCTACGTGGGCATAACCCGGGCCATGAAGAAGCTGGTACTCACTTACGCCGAATCCCGGCGTTTGTACGGTCAGGAAAAGTTCAACGCGTTGTCCCGGTTTGTGCGGGAGATTCCGGGCGACTGTCTGCAGGAAGTGCGGCTGCGCAATACCGTCACCCGTCCGGCCATGGTCGAACGCCCCAACCAAAGCATGTTCAGTCAGGATTCAGCACAGCAATCCGGGTTTAGCCTGGGGCAGCGGGTGCGCCATCCCAAGTTTGGCGAGGGTATCGTGATGAATTCGGAGGGCACCGGGCACCATACTCGGGTGCAGGTGAATTTTGATGAGGGCGCCAAGTGGCTGGTTCTGGCGTATGCGCCTCTAGAGGCCTGCTAATTGTAAGCAGGCCTACATCAGAACTGCGTAAATCACACCCGCCAGAACAATCCGATAGATAACATACGGCCACATGCCTACCTTGTTGAGCCACTTCAGGAAGAAGTGGATCGCGGTAATGGCCATAAGGAACGAAGTCACCCCGCCAATCAGAAAACCACTCCAGTCGACGATCACATCCGAAGTTGCTACTTCCAGCAGTTTCACCGCCGATGCCAGCACGATGATGGGAATTGCCAACAGGAATGAGAACCTGGAGGCGGTTTCGCGGGTCATGCCCAGGAACAGGCCGGCGGTGATGGTTACGCCGGAACGGGAGGTGCCGGGGACGAGGGCCATGGCCTGGGCAATGCCTACCAGGACGGCGTCTTTCCAGTTCAGTTTGTCGAGGGTGCGCTGACGTTTGGGCAGCCAGTCTGCAAGGCCGAGGAGCAGGCCGAAGAACAGGGTGGTGAAGACGATGACTTCCACCGCCCGGAGTTCATTGTCGATCATATCCAGCAACGCCAGGCCGGCCAGGCCCGCAGGGATGGTGCCGATGACGAGGTACCAGGCCAGGGCGCCCTGGCCAACGATTTTGCGGCGGCTGACGGAAATCAGACCGTCCCGGGCAATACCAAAAACATCCCTTCGGAAATAGAGCACAACCGCCAGTAAGGTCCCGACGTGCACCGACAGGTCGAAGCCTACGCCCTGATCGGTCCAGCCGAACAGCGCCGGGGTGAGGATCAGGTGAGCGGAGCTGGAGATGGGCAGGAATTCGGTCAGTCCCTGGAGAAGGCCAAGGAAAAGGGCCTGGAAAACGTCCATTGCGTGGATTCCGTCAGAGTCAGTGCGTCAGAAATGTGGCCGCGATATTAGCAGGGTGACGGTGAGCTGAACAGGTAATGCGAGTGAGGTCAGCGCCGTGACCAAAAGCCCGGCGCTGGCCGCCGCGATTTATGCCGGGAACCGATCCCGGGTCTTGTTGGCGATGCGAACGAGCACCAGCATCAGAGGTACCTCCACCAGAACCCCGACGACGGTTGCCAGCGCTGCGCCGGATTGCAGGCCGAACAATGCGATGGCCGCAGCCACGGCCAGTTCGAAGAAGTTGCTGGCACCAATCATGGCGCCTGGCGCAGCGATGCAATGGCGGACTTTCCATAGCCTCGCCCAACCGTAGGCCAGGAAGAAAATCAGGAAGGTCTGAACGATCAATGGCACGGCGATCAGCACGATGTGCAGGGGATTATTCAGGATCACTTCGCCCTGGAAGGCGAACAGCAGCACAAGGGTGACGATCAGCGCCGCCGGGGTGACTGGGCTGAGGCGCTTCATGAAAACGTCGTCATACCATTGCTGACCGTGGCGCGAAATCAGGGCGCGACGGGTCAGGTAGCCGGCTGTTAGCGGAATCACGATGTACAGGACGACGGACAGCAGCACGGTATCCCAGGGCACCTGGATGTCGGAAATGCCCAGCAGGAAAACAACAATAGGCGCGAAGGCAAACAGCATGATGATGTCGTTAAGCGATACCTGCACCAGAGTGTAGGCGGCATCGCCTTTGGTCAGGAAGCTCCACACGAACACCATGGCGGTGCAGGGCGCCGCACCCAACAGGATCGCCCCGGCCAGGTACTCGCTGGCCAGTCCCGGCGCGATCCATGGCTCGAACACCACCATCAGAAAGAACCAGGCAATGGCAAACATGGTGAAGGGCTTGATCAGCCAGTTGACGATGGTAGTGATCGCCAGGCCTTTCGGTTCTTTCCGTACACCGACCACCGCACTGAAATCAATCTGCGCCATCATCGGGAAAATCATCGCCCAGATCAGAATGGCGATGGGGATGGAGACCTGCGCGTATTCGAAACGGGACAGGGTCTCGGGTACCACTGGTGCGAGCTGACCGAGCGCCACGCCGGCGATGATGGCCAGGGCTACCCATACCGACAGGAACTTGCCGAACAAATCCATGCCGCCGTCGGCGTCTTCAGCCCGGGTTATTTCTGTGTTGGTGCTCATCGTATTTGATGATTCCTTTACTCGTAGGGAGACTGAATCTATTATGCACAAAATTGGATATCCATAAAGCCGAATATATGGGGAAGCAGATATGAAGCGCCGCGTTTTGTTTGTCTGTACCGCCAACAGTGCCCGTTCTCTTATGGCAGAAGCCTTGCTGCGGGACATAGCCGGGGACCGGTTTGAAGTGGCCAGCGCCGGTACCGAGCCAACCGAGCCCCACCCGATGGCATTGCAGGTTCTTGAGGAAGCCGGCGTATCGACGGAAGGGCTTTCTAGCAAGCGGTTGGCAGATTTGCAGGAACAGTATTGGGATTACGTGATTACCCTCTGCGAGAAAGCTTCCAGCGAGTGCGGTGCGGTCTGCCAGCCGGCCCAGCAGATTGCCTGGGATTTTGCCGATCCGGTACCAGCAAACCGCCATTCCACTTTCGCCCTCAGGCTTAAGGAGATCAAAGAGCGAGTCGCCCTGTTCGCACTCATTCATCAGAAAGAAACTGGAGCGAAACCCGCCAGCTATGACCCGGTCACGGTGTTCAAGGCGCTGGCCGACGATTTCCGCCTTGCGGCGCTGTTAATGATCCGCAGCCAGGGGCAACTCTGTGTCTGCGAGCTTACCGAAGCCTTTGAAGCGCCCCAGCCGAAAGTCAGCCGGCATCTGGCCACGTTGCGGGATGCCGGCCTGCTGGCCACGGAGCGTCGGGGCCAGTGGATCTACTATTCCCTGAACCCGGGCATTCCGCAGTGGCTGGCCCGGGTGCTGGATGAAACCGCCAGCCATAACGGCCGATTGATAGAGAACCCGCTTGCGCGATTGCAGGCCATGGCAGACCGCCCATCTGTCCAATGTCTGTAATGTCCGCAGGGTCTAATGTACGGAACAGGTTTATCAGGAGCACAACATGAGCAAGATCAAAGTAGGCATTAATGGATTCGGCCGTATCGGTCGTCTGGCCTTGCGGGCCGCCTGGGGCTGGCCAGACATGGAGTTTGTAGCCATCAACGATCCGGGTGCCGACGCAGCTACGCTGGCGCATCTGCTCAACTTTGACAGCATCCATGGTCGTTGGAGCCATGACGCAACAGCCGATGGAACGGAGATCGAGATCGAAGGGAAGCGCATCCGCGTGACCCATAACCGCACCATTGGCGAAACTGACTGGTCCGGCTGCGATCTGGTGATCGAGGCCAGTGGCGTCAACAAGAAGGTCAGTGCCCTGCAGGCGTATCTGGATCAGGGCGTGAAACGCGTCGTGGTCACCGCACCGGTGAAGGAGGCGGGCGCCAAGAACATTGTGGTTGGTGTGAACGACGATATTTTCGAGCCGGCCAGCGACCGCATTGTGACCGCTGCTTCCTGCACCACCAACTGCCTGGCACCGGTGGTAAAGGTGATTCACGAGAAGCTGGGCATCAAGCACGGCTCTATCACCACCATTCACAGCCTGACCAACACCCAGACCATTATTGATGCGCCCCACAAGGACCTGCGCCGGGCGCGGGCCTGCGGGAGTTCACTGATTCCTACCAGCACCGGTTCGGCAACGGCGATTATCGAAATATTCCCCGAGCTGAAAGGGCGTCTGGATGGCCATGCCGTGCGCGTTCCGCTGACCAATGCGTCGCTCACCGATTGCGTGTTTGAAGTTGAAACGGCCACGGACAGGGATACAGTAAACCAGCTCTTGAAAGAAGCCGCGGAAGGCGAGCTCAAAGGCATCCTGGGTTACGAAGAGCGACCGCTGGTGTCGATCGATTACAAGACCGACCCGCGTTCCTCCATCGTCGATGCCCTGTCCACCATGGTGGTGAATGGCACCCAGGTGAAAATCTACGCCTGGTACGACAACGAATGGGGCTACGCCAACCGCACCGCGGAACTGGCGCGCAGGGTGGGTCTGGCCTGATATGACGGCTGCCATCCGACACTACCTGGTAATCACCGGCAACTACTGGGCTTTCACCCTTACCGATGGCGCCCTGCGGATGCTGGTAGTGCTGCATTTTCACCAGTTGGGCTACTCGCCCCTGGAAATCGCCCTGCTGTTCGTCTTTTACGAGTTCTTCGGGGTGGTCACCAATCTGGTGGGTGGTTACCTGGGCGCCCGCATGGGGCTGAACCGCACCATGAACATCGGGTTGTTCCTGCAGATTGTGGCGCTGGCCATGCTGGCGGTACCGGCGGCGATGCTGACCGTGCCCTGGGTAATGGCGGCGCAGGCGCTCTCAGGCATTGCCAAGGATCTGAACAAGATGTCCGCCAAGAGCGGCATCAAGCTGCTGGTGCCGGATGAGCAGCAGGGCACCCTGTACAAGTGGGTGGCCATTCTGACGGGCTCCAAGAATACCCTCAAAGGTGTGGGCTTTTTCCTCGGTGGGCTCCTGCTGATGGCGGCCGGCTTCAAGGGTGCCGTGATTATCATGGCGGTGGCTTTGGGACTGGTCTGGCTGTCCAGCCTGTTCCTGCTGGGACAGGATCTGGGCAAGAGCAAAGCCAAACCGAAGTTCAGCGAGATCCTCTCCAAAAGCCGGGCCATCAACGTTTTGTCCGCAGCCCGGATGTTTCTGTTCGGCGCCCGGGATGTCTGGTTTGTGGTGGCCTTGCCAGTATACCTGCACACGGTCTTTGGCTGGGATTTCTGGAAAGTAGGCGGCTTTATGGCGAGCTGGATTATCGGCTATGGCTTTATCCAGACCATTGCCCCGCGCATCACCGGCAACATGGAAGGCAAACAGCCTGCTGTGCTCTGGGCAGCAGCGCTGGCGCTGATTCCGGCAGCGATTGCCATCGGCCTGGCAGCGGGTTGGTCACCCCAGTTCGTGATTGTTGGTGGCCTGCTGTTGTTTGGCGTGCTGTTTGCCGTCAACTCCTCTTTGCACAGTTATTTGATTGTCAGCTATGCCCGTGGTGATGGCGTGTCGCTGGATGTGGGGTTCTATTACATGTCCAATGCCGCCGGCCGGCTGCTGGGAACCATTCTGTCAGGGTGGGTCTACCAGGCCTGGGGGCTGGAGGCCTGCTTGTGGATATCGTCGGGTCTGGTGGCCATGGCCGCGTTGCTGTCGGTTTTGTTGCCCCAGCGGCGGCCATTGACGGCCTGACCGGGCCTCAGAACCGAATGGCCAGCCCTGCGGCGGCTTCCACCTGCAGGTAGCCGCTGCTGTCGAATCTGAGTTCGCAGCCGCCGGAGCAAAACGCGGAACCGCCCGAGTTCAGGGCTGTGTAAACACCGCGCAGATCCAGCCTCAGGCGCAGTTGTTCAGTCAGGAAAAACTGGTACCCGCCGCCAATGGACAGGGCGGCCCGGTGGTGGGTTTCATACCGTGAATCGTCCGGCTCTAGGCGGGTAAGGCCGAACACGCCAGAGACAAACCCGCCATGATTCTGGCCACCCGGGAAATACAGCCCGCCGAACTGTAGCTGGTAAATGGTCAGGTCGATGGAATCCTGGCCCGGTGCAAACAGACCATTGTCCAGTCGGGCCGAGGTGCTTTGCCGGCCGAAATAAATCTCTCCCTGTTTGCCGGGCTCCGCCAGATCAAAATTGAACACCAGTCCCTGGCTGGCAGAATCCCGGAAGTCGATCTGGTCTGAGGTGCTGGCGCCAGCGGTCTCGATATCCACCGAACTGCTCATGCGAAAACCGGCAAACGGTGCCAGACTGACCTCTGCTGCCAACGGCGGGGCAATCAGTGCAACTGCCAGTGTGAACGTAACAAGAGATCGAAGCTTCATACATCCCTGGCCTGTGTGGCTGGTTGTTGGCAGGACACTGTGCAATGGTATATCCGTTATGAACATTGGCGAGCCCTGATGAGGCTATCTTGACAGATTTGGTCCTGAAAAATCTCTGTGTTGGCACTCTCAGTAACGTGTCTTTGACGGTACCTGGTGGACAGGTTGTCTGTCTGTCCGGTCCGTCAGGCAGTGGCAAGAGTCGGCTGCTGAGAGCCGTGGCGGACCTGGAGCCCCATGGGGGCACCGTGTCTGTGGCTGATACCTGCCAGGAGGATTTGCCCGCCCACCAATGGCGAAGCCGGGTGGTGATGGTGCCGGCAGACAGCCAGTGGTGGTTTGATGAGGTTGGAGGTCACTTCCCGGATCATGTGAAGGCAGATTTGCCGTCAGCGCTGGGCTTCCCGCCCGAGGTGCTGGAGTGGTCGGTAAGCCGGTTGTCTTCCGGTGAGCGGCAGCGGCTGGCGCTCTGGCGGGCCCTGCTGCTTGAGCCTGAGGTTCTCTTACTGGACGAACCCACCGCCAACCTCGACAACGACAGCACAGAAGCGATTGAAACCTGGTTGCTTGAGGAAATCCGGAGGCGGCAGATCGCAGTGCTCTGGGTCGCCCATGATGTTGGCCAGATTCATCGGGTGGCCGATGCCCATTACCGGATTCTTGGCACCAGTCTGGAGCGCGCAGATGGAAGTGATTGATCTGGCCTGGTGGAAGTTGGGGCTGGCG
Source organism: Marinobacter sp. CP1 (assembly GCF_001266795.1). Taxonomy (NCBI): domain Bacteria; kingdom Pseudomonadati; phylum Pseudomonadota; class Gammaproteobacteria; order Pseudomonadales; family Marinobacteraceae; genus Marinobacter; species Marinobacter sp. CP1. The sequence goes on along the minus strand of NZ_CP011929.1, from coordinate 1,588,127 downwards.
GCGCTGCTGGTGCTCGCCCTGGCTGGGACGGGGTATCTGGCCCGGCTGGGCATTACCCGAAACCTGTTGATCGCTGCACTTCGAACGGTGATTCAGCTGGCGCTGATCGGGCTGGTTCTGGAGGCACTGTTTGCGTCGTCCGGGTTCTACTGGATCGCCCTGATGGCCCTGGTCATGCTTCTGGTTGCCGGCCGGGAGGTTGTGGCACGTCAGGGCCGAAGACTCCAGGGCTGGTGGGCGTTCGGTATCGGCACCGGATCGATGTTCGTATCGTCCTTCTCGGTGACGGTACTGGCGCTCTCGGTAGTGATCGGCCCAGACCCCTGGTACACCCCACAGTATGCCATTCCCCTTCTGGGCATGATGCTCGGAAACACCATGACAGGCGTCAGCCTGGCGCTGGATCGTTTGAACGAATCGGTCTGGCGGCAGCGGGCCGTCATCGAGAACCGCCTGATGCTGGGCCAGACCTGGAAGCAGGCGCTGGAGGATATCCGGAGGGACGCCATGCGCAGTGGTATGATGCCATCCATCAACGCCATGGCCGCTGCCGGCATCGTCAGCCTGCCCGGTATGATGACCGGCCAGATTCTCGCAGGCAGCCCGCCGGCAGTGGCGGTGAAATACCAGATTCTGGTGATGCTGATCATCACCGTCGGCACCGGATTCGGTGCCCTGATGGCAGTTTCCTGGGGCGGGCGAAGACTGTTCGACGACCGGGAGCGCCTGCGACTGGACCGACTGGTGAAACAATGATCGACCTGCTACGACGTTACCCCCTCCCTGTGATCGTTCTGGCCCAGCTTTTCGGCACTTCGCTCTGGTTCAGTATCAACGGTGTCTGGTTGTCGCTGGCCGGCGAGCTTGGCCTGACCGAAAGTGATCTCGGGCGGCTGACATTGGCGGTGCAGGCCGGGTTTATCGCAGGCACCCTGACCATTGCGGTGACCGGCCTGGCCGACCGCTTTGGCGCGAGTCGGATCTTTGCGCTGTCGAGCCTGTTGGGGGCTCTGGTTAACGGTGGATTTATTTTCGCTGCCGGTGCGCCGCCGCTCGATTTCCTCCTGCGCTTTGCCACCGGGCTGTGTCTGGCCGGGATCTATCCCCTGGGCATGAAAATGGTCATTGCCTGGACGCCAAAGTATGCCGGGGCTGCCCTGGCCTGGCTGGTGGGCATGCTGACACTGGGAACGGCGCTGCCCCACCTGATGCGCGGAGCAACCCTGGGCATGCCCTGGGAGTGGCCGCTGATGGCGGCGTCCTGTCTTGCCGTGGCCGGAGGGCTGCTGGTGTTTCTGCTGGGTGACGGCCCGCACCTGCCTAGAAGCAGCGGGCGATTGCCCCTCAGCCAGGGGCTGGCGGCTCTGCGCATCCCGAGATTCCGGGCAGTGGCCGGTGGTTACTTCGGCCATATGTGGGAGCTCTACGCGTTCTGGACATTAACACCCCTGCTCATCGGCCGGGAGCTGCAGCGGATGGGGCAGAGTGACGCACTTATTCCCTGGTTGTCGTTTGCTGTCATTGGCATTGGTGCGGCAGGTTGCGTCGGTGGTGGCCGGCTCAGCCGAACACGGGGTAGTGAATGGGTGGCCCGGCGAGCCCTGATGGTGTCCGGGGCCTTCTGCCTGGTTTACCCCTGGCTGAACGGACTATCGCCGGCCTTGCTGATCGTTTTGCTCATTGTCTGGGGCATTGCTGTGGTTGCCGACTCACCTCAATTCTCGGCGCTGGCCTCGGCAACGGCGCCGAGGGAGTCGGTAGGCTCCTCTCTGGCGGTGATGAATGCGGTCGGGTTTGGTCTGACGCTGCCGGCCATCTGGCTGACCAGTGGGCTCTGGGGCCAGTTGAATGTCTGGGTGGTTCTCCTGCTGTTCCCCGGTCCGGTGCTCGGGCTTTGGGCACTCTCCCGGGCTCGGCCTGAGATTCAGGCTGGTTAGTGAGACATCGTATGACGACCTCTGGAACCACGCCGAGAATACTCCTTCTGTCTGGCTACGATGCCGCCAGTCACAGGCGCTGGCGGGAGCAGTTGAGCGCCATGTTTCCGCGTTATGAATGGCAGTTTCTTGCTTTGCCGCCAAGATTCTTCCGCTGGCGTATCCGTGGCAATCCACTGAGCTGGCTGAATGAGCCGCTCCTGCAGGAATCCTGGGATCTGATCATCGCCACCTCCATGGTGGACCTGGCAACCTTGCGGGGGCTACATCCGCGCCTGGCCAATACCCCCTGCCTGCTGTACATGCATGAAAACCAGTTCGCCTTCCCGGTATCCAGTGGCCAGAACGCCAGTGCCGATCCGCAGATGGTGAACCTGTACAGCGCGCTTTCGGCCGATTGTGTCGTGTTCAACAGTGGCTGGAACCGGGACAGTTTTCTGGCTGGCGCCGACTCTTTCCTCAAGAAGCTGCCCGACGCAGTGCCCGAGGGCCTGATCGAAACCCTGCGGGACAAGTCGAGGGTGATACCGGTGCCGATCGAGGACCGGTTGTTTGCTGATCGCCGGCCACTTATGAACCGGGCCTGCCCCCATCTGCTCTGGAACCATCGCTGGGAATATGACAAGGGGCCTGACCGTCTGCTGAAGTTCCTGCAGGTGCTGGACCAGCGTTCGATGCCGTTCAGGTTGAGTGTGGTGGGTGAGCGATTTCGCAGCTATCCGAAGGCATTTGACCGGATCCGGGAACAGTTTGGTCCTTGCATCGAACACTGGGGGTTTTTCGAGAATCGTGAAGACTATGATCAGTTGCTGCGTCAGGCCGATATTGTGATCTCCACGGCACTGCACGATTTCCAGGGGCTGTCGATGCTGGAAGCCATGGCTTCAGGTTGCGTGCCACTGGCGCCGGATCGCCTGGCCTATCGCGAATACGTGCCGGATCTGTGTCGCTATGAGAGTCATCAGGAAAATGCGGCGATGGAGGCTGAAGTGGTTGCCGACACGCTTGAACAGCTGCTGGAAGGACAGCTTCTGGCCTGCCCGCCGGAGGATTGGCGGGCATCCAGCCTGGCCGGCGATTATCATTCCCTGTTCCAGGATTTGATTCAGGCAGGATCAGCCAGTTCCTGAACCTGTTTCTTCCTCAAATCTGTCTCAGATCAATCCCGTTCCTTTGCGGTTGGCCCGGCCGATACTAGACTCAGAACTGTCTTTCGGCCTCACCACAAGGAGTTGTGGCCATGGAGTTTCATACCCTCGATGGCAATGAAGCGGTGTCTTCGGTGGCTTATCGCCTGAGCGAGACCATTGCCATCTATCCGATTACCCCTGCTTCGGTCATGGGCGAGCATGCCGATGACTGGGCGGCCCTGGGCAAGCCCAATCTCTGGGGGCAGGTGCCAAGTGTGGTCGAAATGCAGTCCGAGGCTGGTGCCGCGGGTGCCATGCACGGGGCACTGCAGGCCGGTTCACTGGTGACCACCTTTACTGCGTCCCAGGGGCTGCTGCTGATGCTGCCCAATCTGTACAAGATTGCCGGTGAGCTGTCGCCCTTCTGCATGCATATTGCTGCGCGCAGCGTTGCCACCCATGCCTTGTCGATCTTCTGCGACCATTCCGATGTAATGAGTGCCCGCGGTACCGGCTTTGCCCTGCTGGCTTCGGGGTCGGTACAGGAGGCCCAGGACCTTGCGGCCATCGGCCACGCCGTCACCCTGGAAAGCCGGGTGCCGGTGATGCATTTCTTCGACGGCTTTCGCACCTCCCATGAAATCTCCAAGATTGCGGCGCTCAGTGACCAGGATTTGCAGGCGCTGGTATCGCACGACGGAGTTGAAGCACATCGCAGCCGCCGGATGACACCGGACCGGCCAGTGGTTCGCGGCACCTCCCAGAACCCGGACGCCTTCTTCCAGGCCCGGGAGGCCATCAATCCCTTCTATCAGGCATTCCCGGGGAAGCTTGAAGCCGTGATGGACCGTTTCGCCGGTATCACCGGTCGGCAATACCGTCTGTTTGATTATGTTGGGCACCCTGAGGCCGACAGAGTGGTCATCCTGATGGGTTCCGGGGCCGAATGCGCCCATGAAACGGTGGAGTGGCTGCTGGCGCAGGGTGAGAAGGTCGGGGTTCTCAAGGTCCGCCTGTTCCGGCCCTTTGCCACGTCGCGTTTTCTGGACGCTTTGCCCGATACCGTCGAACATCTCGCGGTGCTGGATCGCACCAAGGAACCGGGAGCCCAGGGTGAGCCCTTGTTGCTGGAAGTCAGCGGTGCCCTGATGGAGGCCTACAGCCGGGGGGATCGGAAGGTACTGCCCCGGGTGATTGGCGGCCGATATGGGCTGTCTTCCCGTGAGTTTACGCCGGCCATGGTCTGCGCCATTTTCGACGAACTTAAAGCGGCAGCGCCGAAAACCCGCTTCACCGTCGGCGTGCGGGACGATGTCAGCCACCTTTCCCTGGAGGTGGATAGCGAACTGGATATTGAATCCCCGAAAACCCGCCGGGCGCTGTTCTTCGGTCTCGGTGCCGATGGCACTGTCAGCAGCAACAAGGCCAGCATCAAGATCCTGGGTGAGGGCACGGAGCTGTTTGCCCAGGGCCATTTTGTCTATGACTCCAAGAAATCCGGCGCTACCACTGTCTCCCATCTGAGATTTGGGCCGCTGCCGATCCGCTCCAGTTACCAGATCAACAGGGCCCAGTTTGTCGCCATTCACGCGCCCCAGTTTCTGGAGCGGTTTGATGTGCTCGAACACGCTGCCGAGGGCGCCACGGTGCTGCTCAATGTGCCCTGGTCAAAGGACGAGATCTGGGATCGGCTCTCGGTCGAGGTCCAGCGGGTATTGGTCGAGCGCAAGGCTCGGCTGTTCGTGATTGATGCCGCCGAGGTGGCGGAAAAGGCGGGTCTGGAGCGGCGGATCAACACCGTGATGCAGGTCTGCTTCTTCGCCCTGGCAGATATCCTGCCCCGGGAAGAGGCCATTGCCCATATCAAGGAATCCATTCGCAAAACCTGGGGCCGCCGTGGGCCGGAGGTGGTGCGCCGCAACGTGGAAGCGGTGGACTCGGCCCTGGACAACCTGCATGAGGTGCCGGTCCCGGACAAGGTGACGGCAACACGCACCCGACCGCCAAGGGTGCCCGAGAATGCGCCGGACTTTGTGCAGAAAGTCACTCGCCTGTTACTGGAGGGGCAGGGTGACAAACTGCCGGTCAGTGCGTTCCCGCCGGACGGTACCTGGCCAACGGGAACCAGCCAGTACGAGAAGCGAACCATCGCCCTGGAAATCCCGATCTGGGAATCCGACCTCTGCGTGCAGTGCAACTTCTGCGCGATGATTTGCCCGCACACCGCGATCACCAGCAAGGTGTTTGAGCCCGAGTCGGTCAAAGGGGCGCCGGAGGCGTTCGAGGTGGTGCCGGAAACCCAGACGTCTGAACTGGAGGGCCTGGATTACCGGATTCAGGTGGCGCCGGATGACTGCACCGGTTGTGGGCTGTGTGTCGAGGTCTGCCCGGCAAAGGACCGCACCCAGCCCAAACGCAAAGCGATCAATATGCAGCCGATCGAAGCGCACCGTGAGGTGGAGGCAGAGAACCTGGCGTTTTTCCGGCAATTGCCGGCTGTGCCCAGAGACCGTATCCCCCGGGACTTCAAATCCCTGCCGCTGCTGATTCCCCTGTTCGAATATTCCGGCGCCTGCTCCGGCTGCGGTGAAACACCCTACATCCGTCTGCTGACCCAGCTGGTGGGCGATCGGTTGCTGATTGCCAATGCCACCGGATGTTCCTCGATCTATGGTGGCAATCTGCCCACCACGCCTTACACAGTGAACGCCGACGGCCGTGGTCCTACCTGGAACAACTCGTTGTTTGAGGACGCGGCGGAACTGGGCCTGGGCATGCGTCTGGGGCTGGACAAGCTTGTCGGTCGGGCCTGGCAGTTACTGGAAGGGTTCCGGGAAGAACTACCTGACGGACTCTACCCGGAGCTGACCAGCGCCTGCACCACCGTTGATGAATGGGCAATGGCAGCCAGACGCACAGCCATTGAGCAGCTGCGGAACTGGCTGGCAGACAAGCAGACGCCAGAGGCCCGGGAACTGGACAGTCTGGCCGATGAGCTCTGTCCGAAGAGTGTCTGGGTAATAGGGGGCGACGGCTGGGCCTACGATATTGGTTATGGCGGTCTCGACCACGCCCTGGCCTCGGGTCAGAATGTGAAACTGTTGGTACTCGATACCGAAGTCTATTCCAACACCGGCGGGCAGCAGTCCAAGGCCACCCCCATGGGTGCGATTGCCAAGTTCGCCGCTGCCGGCAAGGCCACCCGGAAGAAGGATCTGGGCCTGCTGGCCATGAGTTATGGTCACGTCTACGTGGCCCAGATTGCCATGCAATCCCACAGCAACCACACCACCAAGGCCCTGCAGGAAGCCGAGAGCTTCGACGGCCCGGCACTGATCATCGCCCACAGCCCCTGCATTGCCCACGGTTACGACCTGGTGCACTCGCCCGCACAGCAGAAGCGGGCGGTAGACAGCTGGGCCTGGCCGCTGTACCGGTTTGATCCCCGGCGTATTCACGAGGGGCTGCCGCCCCTGCAATTGGACTCCCTGCGTCAGAAAGTCACCATGAAAGCCTACATGCAGGAAGAAGCCCGCTTCCGGATGCTGGAGCTGCGGGATCTCCAACGCTATGAACAGCTGGTGGCTGCGGCTTCGGAGGCGGCCACTGAACAGCGTGAGCTCTACAAGCAGCTGGCGGGGATTCACTTTGAGCCCCATGAAACTTCTGACGCTGACAATGAAAAGGGTGAACGTCATGACTGAATTGGCAACCCGTTGGCTGGGGTTGGAGCTTCGCTCCCCCCTTGTGGTCGGCGCCAGCCCCCTGACCGATGACCTGGACGCGCTGAAGGCCTGTGTTGACGCTGGCGCCGGTGCCGTGGTGATGCATTCCCTCTTCGAGGAGCAGTTGGTGGAGGAGCAAATGGCGGCTCACCGGTTTATTGATTCGCGGATCAACATGGACGCCGAAGCCCGATCGTTCTTTCCCGAATCCGAGTTGTTCGAGATGGGATCGGACAGCTACCTGCAGCGGTTGGAGCTGTTGCGACATTCGCTGGGTGTGCCGGTGATTGCCTCGCTCAACGGTATTTCAGCGGGTGGCTGGACCCGGCATGCACGTGAGCTGGAAGCGGCGGGCGCCCATGCTATCGAACTGAATCTCTATGACCTGGCCTCGGATCCGGAGGAAACAGCGGAGGCACTGGAACAGAGACAACTCTCGGTTGTGAGGTCAGTGGCTGAGCAGGTGAGCATTCCGGTCAGCGTCAAGCTATCGCCTTTCTACTCGGCCTTGCCTGCGTTCGTCGCCGGTATCGAAGAGTCGGGGGCCCGGGGCGTGGTGTTGTTCAACCGGTTCTATCAGCCGGATATGGATCTGGATGAGCTGGAGTTAAGCCGGGAGGTGGTGCTGTCGACCAGTGCCGAGCTGCCGTTGCGGTTACACGCAGCCGCCATGTTGTTTGGCCAGACAACACTGGAGATGGCGGTTTCGGGTGGCGTTCACAGTGGTGACGATGCGGCAAAAGCCATTCTTTCGGGCGCTTCCGCTGTGCAGGTGGTCTCGGCCGTGTTGTCGGAGGGTACTGGCGCCCTGTCGAGGATTACCCGGGAAATGACGGCTCGGCTCTCCGGAATGGGATACCGCTCGCTGGCGGAAGCCCGGGGCGTCCTGTCAATGGCGAACGCCCCCAATGCCCGAACCTGGGAGCGTCTTAACTACGCCCGCCTTCTGCACGGCTGGAAATAGAGCGGCTCAGGGTCAGAGAACCTGCTCCGGCACCTCGCGGATCCGACCGTGCTCATCAATGGCAACGTAGACGAACAGACCCTCGGTGACCTTACGTGGATTCTTGGCAGTGCGGTCAAGGGTCCACACTTCCACGCTGATTTTCATGGAACTGCGGCCGATATCGACGAGTTCGCAGTAACAACCTACCTGGGACCCTACTCGCAACGGTGACAGGAACTCCATCCGGTCCATGGCCACGGTGGCGTTACGGCCCTGGGAAATCCGTCCGGCCATGGTCGCCGCGGCGAGATCCATCTGTTTTACCAGCCAGCCGGCAAAGACATCGCCATTGGCATTGGTGTCTGAGGGGAGCGGGATAATCTGCAGGGTGAGTTCGCCACGGGGCGTGGGTTTGTCATCATCTAACGCTGTCATAGTACTGCCTTCTTGCGAGCCTGGAATTGTTTTAACACGCATGGTAGCGGGCTGAAGCAGCGCTGCAAGCAAATTTGAACATTCCTGACTATATTTCAGAAGCTGTAACAAAGTTGTCACAGAGTGCCATTAGTCTGCACCCATCGGTAAAGCACATCCGACAAAACGTCCAAACCAAAAAATGGAGACATGACGTGATGAAACTGAACAAAGCACTCGCGACTGTAGCACTGGCCGGCTCCGTAGCCGCCATGTCTGCACCAGCCATGGCCCGTGACACCATCAGCATCGTGGGTTCCTCAACTGTTTATCCGTTCGCCACAGTTGTTGCCGAGCGTTTCGGCACCAAGACCGACTTCAGCACACCCAAGCTGGAATCCACCGGTTCAGGCGGCGGTCTCAAGCTTTTCTGCCAGGGCATCGGCACCCAGCACCCGGACATCACCAACGCGTCACGTCGCATGAAGACGTCCGAGTTCGAACTCTGCCAGAGCAACGGCGTTACAGACATCACCGAATTCCGCATTGGTTCTGACGGCATCGTGATCGCCAGCTCTAAAGAAGCTGAGAACCTCGATATCACCCTCGAGCAGCTGTTCCTGGCCCTCGGTTCCAAAGTGCCTGTTAACGGCGAGTGGGTAGCCAACCCGAACAAAAACTGGAGCGATGTTGACTCCAGCCTGCCGAACAAGCCGATTCGTGTAATGGGTCCGCCCCCGACTTCCGGCACCCGTGATTCCTTCAACGAGTTGGCTCTCGCCGCTGGTTGCGACGAGCTGCCTGAAGCCGCCAGCCTGAGCAAGGACGAGCACGCCTCCATCTGCGAAAGCGTTCGTGAAGACGGCGCCTTTATCGAAGCGGGTGAAAACGACAACCTGATCGTGCAGAAGCTGATTGGCGACACCGGCATGTACGGTGTATTCGGTTACAGCTTCCTGGAAGAAAACGCAGACCGTCTGCAGGCTGCCACTCTGAACGGTATGATCCCGACTGCCGAAGCCATTGCTGCGGATGAGTATCCGGTGGCCCGTTCGCTGTTCTTCTACGTGAAGAAAGCTCATGTTGGTGTGGTTCCGGGCATTGCGGAGTATGTCAGTGAGTTCACCAGCAACGCTGCCATGGGCCAGAACGGCTACCTGAAAGATGTGGGCCTGATCGTGCCGCCGCGGGCTGCTTTGATGGACCTGATGGACAAGGCAGAAAGCATGCCGAACCTGACCCTGGACGAGCTCAAGTAAGACCGTCGTCCGGTCAAGAATGGAGGTGCGGGTCTCGTTGGAGGCCCGCACCTTTTGCACGTTTGGACGATCCGGTGCGAGTTCAGAGCTGAATCTGTAAACTGTGCGCCAATTCGAAGTCGAATACAGGAATTTTCATGCAACCGGCTAATCTTTTATTACTGACTCTGGTGCTGGCGATCGTGGCCTATTGGCTCGGTTACGCTCGCTCCCGGTCGTTGGCGATGCCGCTGGGTGGGATCCGTCACCTCAAGTCCCTGCCTTTTTATTACGGAGCCCGAGCGGCATTGTGGAGCGGTATCCCCGCTCTTATCGTGCTTGGTCTTTGGGCGGCATTCCAGGGCAAAGTCATCCAGATGATCGTTATTGGTGGTTTGCCTGAAGGTATAATCCCGGCGACCGACGGTGAGGCGAGCCTGCTGTTGAGCAAGATCAGCAATGTGGCCAGCGGAGCCTTGCCTCCTGGCTTCGTTGAAGCACCGATAGCTGAGGCCGCCGAGCGTTTACAGGCACTGCGCACGCAGAGTCGGTTCCTGATGTCTGGTCTTGTAATCTCGGTTGCCGTGCTTGCGGGTTTTCTCGGGTGGTTGAGAATTCGCCCCCGCCTGAATGCCCGTTCCCAGGTCGAGTCCATTCTCAAGTGGGTATTTTTCGCCTGTGCGGCCCTGGCTATATTGACCACCGTCGGAATCATTTTCTCGGTGGCGTTCGAGACTTTTCGTTTCTTTGGCAAGGTCCCGTTCACCGAATTTATCTTTGGTAGTCACTGGAGCCCCCAGACCGCTCTGAGGGCCGATCAGGTGGCTTCTCAGGGCGCCTTCGGGATGATTCCCCTGTTTACAGGTACCCTTCTGATTTCTGCCATTGCCATGGTTGTGGCTGTGCCGGTGGGCTTGCTGTCGGCCATTTACCTGTCGGAATACGCGGGTAGAAAGGTGCGCGGTGTGGTCAAGCCGTTGCTGGAAATGCTGGCGGGTATTCCCACCGTGGTTTACGGCTTCTTCGCCGCTCTTACGGTCGCTCCGTTTATCAGCGATCTGGCCGCATCCATGGGTATCGAGGCATCAAGCCAGAGTGCCCTGGCCGCTGGTGCCGTTATGGGCATCATGATCATTCCGTTTGTGTCTTCCCTGTCGGATGACGTGATCAATGCCGTGCCCCAGGCCATGCGTGATGGCTCTCTTGCGCTCGGAGCCACCCAGTCCGAGACCATGAAAAAGGTGATTTTCCCGGCTGCACTGCCCGGCATCATGGGCGGTATTCTGCTGGCGGTCTCCCGGGCCATCGGTGAAACCATGATCGTGGTCATGGCCGCTGGTCTGGCTGCTAACCTGACGGCCAACCCGCTGGAAACGGTTACCACCGTAACCGTGCAGATCGTGACCCTGCTCACCGGTGACCAGGAATTCGACAGCGCCAAGACGCTGGCTGCCTTCGCATTGGGCGCCATGCTCTTCCTGGCAACCCTGTTGCTCAACGTCATTGCACTGAAAATCGTACGCAAATATCGGGAACAGTATGACTGACCAACGTTCACAGGCGGAGATTGTCCGCCAGTCGCTCAAGCGTCGCTACCGTAAGGAACGCCGTTTCCGCGCCTACGGCATCATGGCAATCGCCATTGCCCTGGGGGCCCTGTTAATCCTGTTCACCGATATCATCGGCAAGGGTTATACCGGCTTCGTGAAGACCACCATCACCATGGATGTGCAGTTGGATGGTGAGATGATGTATCTGGATGATCCCACGGACGAGCGTCAGATCAAGATGGCCGATTTTGTCGAGCCTCTGGTTCAGGCACTGATCAAGGAGATCCCTGGAGCAACGGAGGATGACCGGAATCAGGTTCGCGAGCTGATCAACCCGTACGCCTCGGTGACGCTACGGGATGCCCTGAAGGCAAACCCCGATTGGTTGGGCACCACCCAGACCATGACCTTTCTCACGCACACGGATGTGGATGTCTACGTCAAGCATGCAGGGGATGATGCCTACTCGATCAAGCTGAACGACCAGCAAAAAACCTGGGTCGATGAGCTTCTGGAGCGGGACGTTATCGAGACATCGTTCAATGATGTGTTCTTCAGTGGCGGCGATTCCCGTGATCCGTCCAAGGCAGGTATTCTTGGCGCCATTGTCGGTTCGCTGCTGACCATGTTCGTTACCCTGATCCTCTCGTTCCCGATTGGTGTGGCCGCGGCGATCTACCTGGAAGAATTCGCGCCCCAGAACAAATTCACCGATTTTATCGAGGTGAATATCAACAACCTGGCGGCGGTTCCTTCCATCATCTTTGGTCTGCTTGGCCTCGCGGTGTTTATCAACCTGTTCGGGATGCCACGTTCGGTTCCGGTGGTTGGTGGTCTGGTGCTGACGTTGATGACTCTGCCGACCATCATCATTTCCAGCCGGGCCGCGATCAAAAGCGTACCACCCTCGATCCGGGAGGCCGCTGAAGGTATCGGTGCATCCAAGATGCAGGTAGTTCTGCACCATGTGCTGCCGCTGGCCATGCCGGGTATGCTCACCGGTTCCATCATCGGTATGGCCCAGGCACTGGGTGAAACCGCACCGCTGCTGCTGATCGGTATGGTGGCGTTCATTGTGGACGTACCCGACGGGTTCTTCGATTCGGCGACGGTGCTGCCTGTGCAGGTGTTCCTGTGGGCGGGCAGCCCGGAGCTGGCCTTTATTGAGCGAGCGTCGGCAGCCATCATGGTGCTGCTGGCCTTCCTGATCAGTATGAACGCATTGGCCATCTGGATGCGCAAACGTCTCGAGCGCCGGTGGTAAGGAGAATCAAGATGAATAGTGTGAATACAACCATTACCAGTGAAGTTACCCAACCGGACGAGGTTGCCGTGCCAGTTCAGGAATCGAAGCCCGCTGAAACCATCATCGAGGAAGGCAAGACCGTCGGTAAGCCTTACTCGGACGACCCCAAGTTCAAGCTTCGGGATGTCGAGGTATTCTACGGGGATGCCCCCGCGATCAAGAAGATCAGCCTTGATATTGGCCGTAACGAAGTCATTGCCTTCATCGGCCCATCCGGTTGCGGCAAATCCACCTTCCTGCGCTGCCTGAATCGCATGAACGACAGCATCGATATCTGTCGTGTGAAGGGTTCCCTGCAACTGGACGACCACGACATTTACGACCCCAAGCGGGATGTGGTCGAACTGCGGGCCAGGGTCGGTATGGTATTCCAGAAGCCGAACCCTTTTCCCAAGTCCATCTACGACAACGTGGCTTACGGCCCCCGGATTCACGGGCTGGCCAACCGCAAGTCGGATCTGGACGAGATAGTGGAAAACAGTCTGCGCAAGGCCGGCCTCTGGGAAGAGGTAAAGGATCGCCTGGACGCCAACGCAACCGGCATGTCCGGCGGCCAGCAACAGCGTCTGTGTATTGCCCGTGCCATTGCCGTGAGCCCGGAAGTGGTGCTGATGGATGAGCCCTGCTCGGCCCTGGACCCTATTGCGACCGCGAAAGTGGAAGAGCTGATTGCCGAACTGTCCGAAAGCTACACGATCGTTATCGTGACCCACTCGATGCAGCAGGCGGCCCGGGTATCTCACCGTACGGCCTACTTCCACCTGGGACACCTGGTTGAAGTGAACGAGACCAACAAGGTATTCACCTCGCCGGAACATGAACTGACCGAGTCCTACATCACCGGCCGTTTTGGCTGATTCCGGACCTGAGGAATTTTGGAGAAGAACAGTATGCCTACAAAGAAGGACGACGTTTACGGGGATCACATCTCCCACAAGTTCAATGACGAACTGATGGAGCTCAAGACCGAGTTCCTCAAAATGGGCGGCATGGTTGAGGCCCAGGTCGATAATGCCATCCTCGCCCTGGTGGATGGCGATGGTCATCTGGCCGACGAAATCCGTGCCAACGACAAGAAAGTTGACCGGATGGAAGTGGAAATCGACGAGGAGGCCACCCTGATCATTGCCCGTCGCCAGCCGACGGCCCGGGATCTGCGTCTGGTGATCTCAGTCATCAAGATGGTGGCCGACCTTGAACGGGTTGGCGACGAGGCCAAGAAAATCGCCAAGCTGGCCATCAAGCTGCAGGAAGAGGGCCAGGCCCCGCGGGGCTATGTGGAAGTACGCCACATTGGCACCCACGTGCTCAGCATGCTTCACGATGCCCTGGATGCCTTTGCCCGGCTGGATTCCGAGCAGGCGTTGCGGATCATGAAGGAAGACAAGCGCGTCGATGAGGAATATCAGGCAGCTGCTCGGACCCTGCTGACGTTCATGATGGAAGATACCCGTAACATTTCACGGTGCATGTCGGTGATGTGGGTGCTCCGTGCCCTGGAGCGGGTGGGTGACCACGCATGTAACATTGCTGAGAACGTGATTTTCATGGTCAAAGGCGAGGACGTTCGTCATACGCCGGTTGAAGAGGCTGAGAAAGTCGTCGGCCGCTGATTTTTTGGCCTGGGAGGAGGGCCGCCGCGTGGTGCGGCTTTCCGAGACACGCTCGAGCCGTCCATGGTCGCTTGGCTTTCGCCATCCATGGCGAAAGACAGTCCCGGAAAGCCGCACCACACGCCGTCCGATCAGAGCTGGGAGTCAGCCTGGTCCCTTAACAAAACAGATAATTGGGCGCCTACGAGCGATAGCTCCCAGGTTTGAGCAAGTGGGCCGGCAATGCTGTTTGGGACTATCTTTCGCCAGGGATGGCGAAAGCTAAGCGCGCATGGATGCCTTGAGCGTGTCCCAAACAGCATTACCGGACCGCTTGCCGGCACCCAAGCCTAAAGCAATCAGGCATGCTTCATTTTTTCGGTATACGGCGGCCAGCCCAGCGGCTTCCCGGCAAGAACATGCAGATGAATGTGGAACACCGTCTGCCCTGAATTTTCCCCGCAGTTCATGACGACTCGATAGCCGTCGTCGGCAAAGCCCTTCTCCTTGGCAATTTTCGCAGCCACCAGATACAGATGCCCCACTAGTTCCCGATCTTCCTCGGTGATGTCGTTAATGGTGGCGATGGCCTTTTTCGGGATGACCAGGAAATGAACCGGCGCCTGGGGGTTTATGTCGCTGAAAGCGAGGGCGATGTCGTCTTCGTAGAGGATGTCCGCGGGAATTTCCCGGTTGATGATCTTGGTGAAAATCGTCTCTGACATGGTGGCTCCTTTGCACTTGTCCTTGGGATTGTTGTTTGGCTCTAAAGCTGATTCAGGCCCGGAATCCGGGAGGCTATCTGCCGCACCACGGCCGGCAGTTTCTCGTCGATGCCCATGGCGTAGCGGGCAACCCGGTTGCGGGCGAAGGGTAGGGCGCGGGCGGCGCCGAGGCCGAGGTTGCGTAGCAGGTGGACGGGTGGAATCCGGTTGCTGAACAGATGGTAGAACAGATCCATGGTCAGCATCATTCTGCGGTTCGCCGGCCGGCGCTGTTGTTCGTAGAGGTTCAGCCACTTCGGATTTGCCAGATCATCGCCGGCGCGCTTGGCCTCTTTGAGGGCTGACTGGAGGGCTTGCGCATCCTGGAATCCCAGGTTCACCCCCTGGCCGGCCAGCGGGTTGATGGTATGGGCAGAATCACCGGCCAGGACAACTCGTCCAGAGTGATATTGTTTGGCGTGCTGGCGGGCGATGGGGAACGAGGCTTTGATGTCGATGTGGGTCAGCAAGGGCAAACTCGCGGGAAACGACGACTGGATTTCGCTCATCAGGGTGCTGTCGTCCAGGGCTTTCAGGCGTGCCAGTTCATCGGGCGAATCGTACCAGACCAGGGAGCCCCAGCTTTCACCCGGATGTTCCGGACCGGCACTGTGCAATGGCAGGAAGGCTCGGGGCCCCGAGGGGTGAAAGCCCTGCCAGGTAATGTCTTCAACCGGCCCCTGATAGCGTACCGAGATAACCATTGCCTGCTGGTCATACTGGTTACGGGTTACGCCGATGCCGGCCAGGTCCCTGATCCGGGATTGGGCGCCATCGCAACCGACTACAAGGCTTGCTAGCAGCTCGCGGTCGTCATCCAGGGTGACCGTGGCTGTATCACCGGACTGCGCCAGTGAGGCGACACCCTGACCGTGGAACAGGGATATCTGGGGGCAGGCCTCGGCGGTTTGCCAGAGCGCCTGTTGGGTTACTGAGTTTTCGACGATGTGTCCCAGGTGGTGGGCGCCCAGCTCGGTGGCGTCGAATTGGACCTCAGCCAGTTTTCGGGGCACCAGGTTCTGCAGTGGATAGCGGGTTTCATCCCACACGGCCAGTCGCCTATAGGGCGTCGAGCGCATCCCGAGGATGTGGTCCCAGGCGCCCAGGCTCTGGAGATAGCGCTCACTGCCGGCGCTCAGGGCAGAAACCCGGATGTCCGGGGCGCTTTCCGGGTCAAAGTCGGGGGGCGGAGCCCGGTCGACAAGGGCAACGCGGAAGCCATTCTGGCCGAGGCCAGTGGCGAGAGCAGCGCCGACCATGCCGGCACCAACTACGACAATATCAAAGACTTGAGTCATATCGGTTTCCTGTCTGATGCCCTCAGTTTACGCGATGACGGCAGCCAGACAAGAGACCGGGATCAAGCCGGAATGAAAACCCTCAATAGCCTGCCATACCTGACACCCGCGGCTCGGCAGCGTCGTCAGGCCTGCGACGGTTCTTGATCAGCCAGGCGGGCTTCTGTGCACCCGGTTTGTTGAATCCCTGGTTCAGGACCATGGGTTGCACGAGGGTCAGGAAATCCGAGGTTTTCATATGTGCCGATTCGCTGTGGCTGCCTGCGGCGAACGCCAGTTCGGGCTGCTCGGTCAGCGCTTCGGCGCAATAGACGGTCATTCCGAACAGGTTGCCAAAGGGGGGCATGGCGCCTACCTCGCAATCCGGGAAGCGGTCCTGGAATTCCTGTTCGTCAGCGAGGTCAAGAAAGTCGGTGTCGAGGATGCGGGATAACCTGTCCCAGCGGATTCGCCAGGTGGCCGGCATCACCAGCATTGCCATTTTACCATCCAGTTCGATGATCACCGTTTTGACGACACGGTCGCCGGCAATCTTGACGTGGTGGGCGAGTTCCTGGGCGGTAAATGCAGGAGGGTGGGAGAGGCACATGTATTCCACACCCGCCTCATCGAGGAATTCCTTCAACTGCTGTACCGGCATAGTGACAACCTCCTACCAGCAATGACAGCGTTCCGGAGCCTGTGTTGATCTAATTGCCTGGCCCCGATGGCCTGGCGGGGTTGGTCAACCCCGCCATTAATGGTCAGCTTAGTTGAGGTTACGCAGTTTGCGAGTAACCGGATGTATCAATGAGAAACCGATCGCGAATCTCAGTCGGTTTTAATCATATGAACATCGCGCTGGGGGAACGGAATGCTGATACCCTCGGCGTCGAATGCTTTTTTCACTTTCTCATGCATGTCCCAGTAGAAGGGCCAGAGATCACCTGATTTGGTCCAGGCCCGAACGGTCAGGTCGACGGAGCTTTCGCCCAGTGCACCAACAACGATCAGTGGTTCGGGGTCCTTCAGTGCGCGCTCGTCTTCTTCAATAAGGCGCTTGCAGATGGCCTTGGCCTTGTCGATGTCATCACCGTAGCCGATGCCGAAGCTCATGTCGCAGCGACGGGTTTCATAGGCGCTCAGGTTGGTCAGGCTGGCGTTGGCCAGTTGACCATTCGGGATCACAATCCGGCGGTTATCGAAGGTGTCGACAATGGTGTACAGGATGGAGATTTCGCGGACGGAGCCGAGGTAGCCCTGGGCATCAATCGTGTCACCAACCTTGAACGGTTTGAAGATCAGGATCAGCACGCCGCCGGCGAAGTTGGCGAGGCTGCCCTGAAGCGCAAGACCGACGGCCAGGCCGGCAGCACCGATAATGGCAATGAAGGAGGTGGTGGCAATTCCGACCATGGAGGCGACAGAGATCAGCAGCAGAATCTTGAGGATTGCTCCGATCAGGCCGCAGAGAAACTTGTTCAGAGTGGGGTCTTTTTTGCCCAGCTTGTTATCTAGAACGCCGACAAACCGGTTGATCAGCCACATGCCCACAATCAGAGTGACAATGGCCAACACGACCTTGGGGGCGTATGTCATGACCAGAGCCATGGCCTGATTCATGAGTTCCGAGGCACCGCCTTCAGCGCCAAATAGGTCTTCCATAAAGGACTCCTTGTTCGTTGGTATTTTTCATAAGTGTCTGATTAACGGACAAATTCCTGCAACAACATGATTCGTCTACTTCTTTATATAGCAGACAAATGTCGTGAGTGTGTACTGCAGGCGTAATATTCAGTCAGGGCCTTACGCAACCGAGCTTTTGTTGGCCCAGTCGAGAATGGTCTTGGGGCCTCCACGAACAAGAATCCGGCCTTCTTTCTTGCCCAGTTGGTAGTCGTACATTGGGTCGTAATAATCCTGGAGCAGTGACTGGATCCAGGCGTTGTGGGCCGCTGTCTCTCCGGTGGCTTCCTGCTGCAGGAGTGCCTGGTCCATCAGGCCGCGCAGCTGCTGGTGTCGCTCCCCGCCCAGGCGCTTGCGGATGCGGTCAATGGCGCTCAGCAGATAGTCCCGGAAATTCAGCCAGCCTGCTTCGGCCCCGTCGCGGTCCACGTAATCCGAGTACATTCCCTCAACATAATCCTCGCGGATGATGCCAATACGCTCTTCCATCGGTTGCTCGAGGATCAGCAACGGCGACCTGGCCATCCGCTCCTTGAGGGATTCGGGCAGGGCGCAACGGCCAACAAGGCGGCTTTCATCTTCCAGATAGACCGGACCACTGTTCAGGTGGCGGGCTTTGAGCATGGCTACCGCCAGCCGGTTCTCGAAATCGATTTGTGAAGGCTGCGGTGTTACCTGACGCCCGAAGCTGGAACCCCGGTGATTGGCCAGGCCTTCAAGATCCACCGGATTGGGGAGCTGTTTCAGTACCCGGGTCTTGCCGGTGCCGGTGCGCCCGCTGAGAATCCGGAACTCGCCGGATTCGATCTGCGCTTCCAGACTGTCGATCAGGAATCGGCGCAATGCCTTGTAGCCGCCTTTGACCAGCGGGTAGTCAATTCCGGCCTCCCGGATCCACTGCTGGGTGAGCCGGGAGCGCAGGCCACCCCGAAAACAGAACAGGTAGCCGTTCGGGTGGCGGGCGACAAAACGTTTCCAGGCTTCAATGCGCTGGGCCTTGATGTCACCGGACACCAGCTGGTGCCCCAGTTCAATCGCCTTGTCCTGACCTTTCTCCTTGTAACAGATGCCGACCCGATGGCGCTCCTCATCGTTCATCAGGGGCGCGTTTTCGGTATTCGGAAAGCTGCCACGGCTGAACTCTACCGGTGCCCGGACGTCCATCAGCGGCACATCATTCAGGAACAGGGAAAGGTAGTCGTCGGTGTTGGGTCTGCTTGCCATTTCAGCGGTAAACCAGTTGTCAGATGGAGGCGGCAGTATAGCGGAAATGGGGTTTTTCTGCTTGTCGCCGCCTGTTTCCCGGACTGGTCACGGGTACAATGACGCCTTCCGGAAAATTGAGGTTGGGTACCCCATGTCAGTGGACAGTCTGAATCAGCACCTGCGCAAAACCCTCTCCCGAGGCCGGGTGGCCGTTTCCCGTCCTGCCGGTTGTGAGCGCATTGCCCTGTACCTCTTTGACCCGAGGGTGCTTGAGGGGCCGTTATCGCACGAAGAGGCCCAGGCGGTCGTTGCCGAACCCGCCTACTGGTCGTTCTGCTGGGCCAGCGGCCAGGTGCTCGCCAACTGGATTCTGGACAATCCCCATTGGGTTGAGGGCAAGCGCGTCCTGGATTTCGGCTCGGGATCCGGAATCGTGGCTGTCGCGGCGGCAATGGCCGGAGCGAAGGAAGCCATCGCCTGTGACATTGATCCGGCTGCGCTGGACGCGGCCAATGCAAATGCGGCTCTCAATGGTGTTTCCGTTGGCCTTTGCCCTGACTGGGCAGCCCGACCGGACGAAATAGATGTCGTGACCGCCGCGGATGTGCTCTATGATCCGGAAAACCGGCCGTTGCTCGGCGTTTTACGCGAGGCGGCTCCTCGGGTGCTGCTGGCGGATTCGCGGATGAAAGTGTTGGGTGACGATGCCTACCGCAAGCAGACAACGCTTGAGGCCCGGACCTGGCCGGATCTTAACGAATTCGAGGAGTTCAATAGGGTTCGTATCTACCTGGCCGAGAACAACCAGTGATGGATCAGAGGTGAGAAAAAAGAAGGTATAAAAAAATAAAGGGCAACCAAACGGTTACCCTTTCTCGGAACAGGTCGGCGCATCCTTGCGCATTTGGCAACAGCCGTGTTGCGAGATCCTTGAGCCACTCCGTGGTGCCGGCATCCGAGCCGGCTATCCGAATAGTTATCCCTTAAGCGAGGCGTCCTTGTGTCCCTACCTCTCCCCGCGGTCCTTGCCGGGGTGCATCCAGTGCGTCGTCCATTTCCCTGTCATCCTTGACAACAACAATATACCAACTGGATTCTGACAAACGTGTGAACTGTGCACGCATCGCAGGAGATGTCAGCGTGGGTGTCTACAATAAAACAAATTTATCAGTGAGTTAGCTTTTCCCTGAAGAGTTTCTGGCACTGCCGCGTACACAACGTCACTGTAAGATCTCACGCCTTTGTAAGAGATATCTCACAGCGATTCTGGCGAATTTCGCAAATCCGGTTTTCCGGTGTTTCGGATGCCGGGCCAGGGAAGAAGTCCGATGGCAATGCCGGCGCCGTCCGCAGCCAGATCGGCCAGGG
The DNA here is from genome assembly GCF_001266795.1 of Marinobacter sp. CP1. Taxonomy (NCBI): domain Bacteria; kingdom Pseudomonadati; phylum Pseudomonadota; class Gammaproteobacteria; order Pseudomonadales; family Marinobacteraceae; genus Marinobacter; species Marinobacter sp. CP1. The sequence goes on along the minus strand of NZ_CP011929.1, from coordinate 1,567,988 downwards.
AAAATTCCCGATAGGGCAGGGTTGCCTGGATAAGCTCAATGCCAAGGCCAAAGCCCAGCAGGGCCGGCGCAAACCAGATGGGCCGGAGCTCCGGCCAGGCCAGCCGGGTGAGGATGGTGAGCTCGAGGAAGGCGATCAGATGGTTCACCTTGACGTTCGACGATGAAGGTATGGCATGAGGGCTGTCGGTTGTCGCCAGAAACCCGATGGCCAGAACGGAAACCACAAAGGCTGCCTGCCAGAGGGGGCGGAATTGCAGCAGGCTGGTCAGTTGTTGTTTCAATGTATCCATCGGGGAAGTCACTGAGCGTTCTCGGGCTGTGGGAATGTTGCCAACATGATATGCTTTGCGCCCCGTCATTGTCATTGAAGCGGAGGTCCTGCCAGCTATGCTCAAGGGTAATTTTTTTCGTGGACTGGGCTACCTGGGTGAGGGTTTCCGCCTGATTCGTCAGCCCGGTCTTCGGCTGTTCGTCATCATTCCACTGGTTATCAATATTCTGCTCTTCGGATTGCTGTTCTTCTTCATGGGAGAGCTGTTTGCAGGCCTGATTGCCACCGCGATGTCGTGGTTGCCGGACTGGGCGTGGCTTCAGGCACTGGATTGGCTGTTCTGGATTCTGTACGGGGCGGTCATCGTACTGATGCTCGCCTACGGCTTTGTGATCGTTGCCAATCTGATTGGTTCCCCTTTCTATGGCTATCTTGCCGAACTGACAGAAAAGCACCTGACCGGCCAGGAGGTGAATACCGATGACAGTTGGGCATCGATCATCAAGGATATTCCCCGGGCACTCTGGCGCGAGGTTCAGAAGATCCTGTATTACCTGCCGCGGGCTATCGGTTTACTGATCATCGGTCTTATACCGGTTGTTAATCTGGTGGCTGCTGTTCTCTGGTTCCTGTTCAACAGTTGGATGATGGCGCTGCAATACGTGGACTACCCGGCAGACAACCACAAGGTCAGTTTCCCCGCACTGCGACGGTTGCTCGGCGACACCCGCCTGTCTGCCTTCGGCTTTGGCCTGCCGGTGGCGCTGGCCGCCATGGTGCCGGTGCTGAATCTGTTTGTCGTGCCGGCGGCCGTATGTGGGGCGACGGCTTACTGGGTGCGTGAGAACGGCGCCACAAGAACTTAATTGGTCTGGAGGTTTCTTGGATACATCGGAATTTGTTATTGGTCAGCGTTGGGTCAGCCACAGTGATACCGGCCTGGGGCTCGGGATCGTCACGGATATCTCCGGGCGCCGGGTGACCCTCGGGTTTCCCGCCGCCGATGAGGAGCGCAGCTACGCGATTGATAACGCCCCGCTGTCCCGCATCATCTATCAGTTGGGGGAAGAGATTGAGACCTTCGATGGCGAACGGTACACCGTCCGTGCAGTTGAGGACCGGGGCGGGGTGCTCCTGTATCACGGGGACGACGGCACCGACCTGCACGAAATTTCCGAGGTGAAACTCGCCGGATCCGTGAATTTTTCTGCGCCGCACCAGCGGCTGTTTGCGGGCCAGTTCGATCGCAACGGCGCCTTTCGCCTGAGGTTTGCCACGCTTCAGCACATGAACCGCCTGCGGGCATCGTCAGCCCAGGGGTTGATCGGCGCCCGCACGCAGCATCTGCCACACCAGATATACATTGCCCATGAAGTTGCCCGGCGCCATGCGCCACGGGTTCTTCTGGCAGATGAGGTCGGTCTTGGCAAAACCATCGAGGCGGGGCTGATCCTCCACTATCAGCTGCACACTGGCCGGGCAAAGCGTGCCTTGATCGTGGTACCGGATTCCCTCACCCATCAATGGCTGGTGGAAATGCTCCGCCGCTTTAATCTGCGATTTTCCATAGTGGATCAGGGTCGCTACGACGCTCTGAAAGAGCAGGAAAGCGACGTGGATGCGCTGGTTAACCATATTTTTGGCGATGAAGATGCGGTGAATCCGTTCGAGAGCGAACAGCTGGTGCTCTGCAGTCTCGACTTCCTGAAGAAAAGCCAGAAGGCGCAGGACGATGCCCTCAAGGCTCACTGGGACCTGATGATTGTTGATGAGGCCCATCATCTTGCGTGGAGCCCTGAAGAGGTTAGCCCGGAATACCGGATTGTTGAGGAACTGTCGGCGGTCAGCCGCGGCCTGCTCTTGCTGACAGCAACGCCCGAGCAGGTGGGTATCGCCAGTCACTTTGCCCGCCTGCGGCTTCTCGACCCGGCCCGTTTCCATGATCTGGAAACCTTCCGCAGAGAAGAGCAGCAGTATGAAGCCATCAACAGTGTTGTCCGGCGGCTTCAGGACGAAAGCTCCGATATCAGCGAGGGCGATCAGAAGCTGCTGCGGGAATGGTTGGGTGAAGAGCTGGACCAGCTGTTTGCCGGTGACAATCCGAGGCAATCGGTGATCGATGCCCTGCTGGACCGGCATGGTACCGGTCGCGTGCTGTTCCGGAACACCCGGGCGGCCATCCAGGGATTTCCCGAGCGTCGACCCGATCCTGAACCGTTGCCTTGTCCGGCCATGTACGAAGGGCAGGCCTCAGGTATTCAGGGGTTGACCCCGGAGCAACTGGTGCCCGAGGAGCAGTGGCTGGCGGACGATCCCCGGGTTGAATGGCTTGAGAAAAAGCTGATCGGCCTGCGCCCCGCCAAAGTGGTGGTGATCTGTGCCAGTGCCCAGACTGCCATGGTCCTGGAGCATTATCTCCAGCTGCGAGCGGGTATCCGCAGTGCTGCCTTCCATGAACACCTGAGCCTGATCGAGCGTGATCGTGCCGCCGCCTATTTCGCCGACACGGAGCAGGGTGCCCAGGCGCTGATCTGCTCTGAAATCGGCAGCGAAGGCCGCAATTTCCAGTTTGCCCATCATCTCGTGCTCTTCGATCTGCCTGCAAACCCGGACTTGCTCGAGCAGCGCATCGGGCGGCTGGACCGGATCGGTCAGACAGAAGCGATTGATATTCACGTGCCCTACCTCAGTGGCACCAGTCAGGAGGTGCAGTTCCGCTGGTTCCACGAGGGCCTGAACGCCTTTGCCGAGAGCTGCGCGGTGGGCGTTGCCGTTCAGGAAGCGTTGCAGGCCCAGTGGCAGCAGGCTATTGATGGCGACCTTGATGTGGCTGATGGGCTGGTCGAGGCCTCCGCGGACGAAGCAACGCGCCTGAAAACGCTCTTGCAGGCTGGCCGTGATGCCTTGATCGAGCTGAATTCCTGTCGCCCTGAGGTGGCAGAGGATCTGATCGCCGCCATCGAAGACGAAGAATCCGAGGCCCGGGTTCGGGATTACATGATGGAGGCTTTTGACATCCTCGGCGTGGATGTCGAAGACCATGCCGATCACTCCGACATTCTGCGACCCGGCGAGCAATATCAGGCCGGCCATGTCGCCGAATTACCGGAAGACGGGATTACCGTGACCTGGGACCGACAGAGTGCCTTGGAGCGGGAAGACCTGGCTTTCATGAGCTGGGAGCACCCGATGGTCACGGGGGTGATGGACTCGGTGACCAGTTCCGGCCTTGGCAAGGCCGCCCTCGCCAGTCTTTCCGTAAAGGCGCTGCCGCCCGGAACGCTGTTGATGGAGGCCCTGTTTACTGTGCACTGCCCGGCACCGGAAGCGCTCCAACTGACCCGCTACCTGCCGGTCTCGCCACTTCGGCTGCTGGTGGATGTAAATGGCAAGGAGCTTTCGGGCGCGTTGCCTCACGACCGGCTCAACGAGATGTGCTCGAATATCCGGCGGCGCACGGCCCAGGCCATCGTTCCGCAGATCCGGCCCCAGGTGGAAACCATGGTGGACCACGTGGAGCGGTTGTCGGAGCCTCATCTGGAGCCCCTGAAGTCTCAGGCGCTTGAGCAGTTGGAGGCCAGTTTCGGACCGGAAATCCGTCGGCTGGAAGCATTGCAAAAGGTGAATCCGGCGATTCGTGAGGAGGAAATCGACTTTTTCCGCGATCAGTTTGAAGCGGCAAAAGAGGCGATAGGGCACGCCAGTCTGGCATTGGAAGGCATTCGTGTGATCGTGACCGCATAATGCCAGGTGTGATCTCCGTAACTGGCTGACTGTGCGGCATTTGCTGGTCAGCCCTCATCTGATGCGGTACCGTAAACGTAACGGTTTATAGTCTTCGACATTCCCGAACCATGGATGATAGAGAGAACCTATGATGACTTTCATACTGTTTGTAGTGGCACTGGCTGGCCTGCTGATTGTGATGCGGCGCGAGTCTGGTGCAACGTCCGCGATTGGCGTAATGGCCGTTACCGGCCTGCTGTCGCTGATTTTTGCCTCTGGTTTGCTGGCCCTGGTTTTGTTTATTGGTGCCGCCCTAACAGCTGCTGCCGGCCTCCCCGGGTTTCGCCAAAGCTGGCTGACACCCCGCATTTTCGCGATGTTCAAGAAGGTCGCACCGAAGGTTTCCGAGACTGAGAAAGTGGCTCTCGAAGCCGGTACGGTCGGCTGGGACGGTGAACTGTTCACTGGTCGGCCTGACTGGCACAACCTGCTGATCAACCGCAATACCGGCCTGAGCGAGGAAGAACAGGCCTTCGTCGACAATCAGTGTGTCCAGGCAATTTCCATGTGTAACACCTGGGACGTGGCGGTCGAGCGGGCTGATCTGCCCAAAGAGCTGTGGGACTTCCTCAAGAAGGAAGGTTTCTTCGGGATGATCATTCCCAAGGAATACGGTGGCCTCGAATTCTCTGCCAAGGCGCAGTCTGCAGTTCTGCAAAAACTGGCATCCAACGAGACGCTCATGGTGTCTGTGGGCGTACCCAATTCCCTTGGTCCTGGCGAGCTGCTCGTCAAGTACGGCACCGAGGAGCAGAAAAACCATTACCTGCCAAGGCTTGCAGACGGTCGTGAAATTCCTTGCTTTGGTCTGACGGGCCCAAGGGCTGGTTCAGATGCGACGTCGCTTCCGGACACCGGTATCGTTTGCAAACAGAAAGTCGATGGCAAGGAAGTTGTCGGTATCCGGCTGAATTTCGAGAAGCGCTGGATCACCCTGGCGCCCATCGCCACGGTTGTTGGCCTTGCCTTCCGCATGTTCGATCCGGACGGGCTCCTGGGCGAAACCGAAGACTATGGTATTACCTGCGCACTGATCCCCAGGGACACCAAAGGCATGGAGATCGGCCGTCGTCATTGCCCGATTGGCAGCCCGTTCCTGAATGGCCCGATCAAGGGTAAAGATGTCTTCATTCCGCTGGACTACATCATCGGTGGCGTGGATATGGCCGGTCAGGGCTGGCGTATGCTGGTTGAGTGCCTGTCGGTGGGTCGCTGCATCACCCTGCCGTCCGGTGCGGCCGGTGCGGCTGCGTCGGCCGTTGGCACCGCTGGTGGTTTCACCCGTATCCGCCGTCAGTTCAATACGCCGGTTGCTGATATGGAGGGTGTGCAGGAGCCTCTGGCCCGAATCGCCGCCAAGACCTATATCTCTCAGGCAGCTGTAAACCACACTGCCAATATGATTGATAAAGGTGAGAAGCCGGCAGTGCCGTCTGCCATCCTTAAATACCACCTTACCGAGTTCCAGCGCGGTGTATTGACCGATGCCATGGACGTTCACGGTGGCAAGACCGTCACGCTTGGCCCGCGTAACTACCTGGGCATAGGCTACAGCGGTGCCGCTGTCTCGATCACTGTTGAGGGTGCCAACATCATGACCCGCAGCCTGATGATCTTCGGCCAGGGCGCCATTCGCTGCCATCCGTATGTGCTCAAGGAGCTGGCGGCCAAGGACAACGATGATATCAACGCGTTTGACGATGCGTTCTTCGGCCACGCCGGGCTGATTTTCGGCAATGCCGCCCGCGCCTTCACCCAGGCTCTTGGTCTTGGACGGGCAGATGTGCCGTTTGACAGTGCCAGTCGCAAGTACGCGCAGGCCGTGGCCCGCTTCAGCGCAGCCTTTGGTCTGTGCTCGGATGCCGCGATGACCACGCTTGGCAGCGAACTGAAAATGCGGGAGCTTATCTCTGCACGGCTGGGGGATATGCTGTCCAACCTGTACCTGGCTTCCATGGTCCTCAAGAACTGGCACGAGACCCAGCCGGTAGAGGGTGAGAAGGAAGTAATGGAGTACAGCCTGGGCATGCTGCTGCATCGCACTGAAAACGCCCTGGATGAGTTCCTCCAGAACCTGCCGAATCGCGCCGTGGCGCTGGTTCTGCGGGGCGTCACGATGCCGCTTGGCCGTCGCTGGGGCAGTCCGCAGGACGACCTTGCGCGCAAACTGGCTCGTGCAATATCCACAGACACGCCTATCCGCAATAAGCTGATTGCCAGCATCTGGCATACCAATGGCGAGGGCACCGTGGAGAATCCGGTGGCTCGCTACAACGGTCTGCTCAAGGACTATGACAAGGCAGAACAGCTATACCGGAAAGCGACCAAGGCCTACGCCAAAGGTGAATTGCCGATGACCGCCTTGCATCCGGAAGAGCGGTTTGAGGCGGCCCTGAAGGCTGGTATCTATACCAAGGAAGAGGCCGATTTCATGCGCCAGTATGAGACCGTTGTACTTGAGATGCTGACGGTCGATGACTTCCCGTTTGATGAGTTTGCGCGCAACAAGGAGACAGTGATTGATCACAACCCTGCCTGACAGGAGACAGCCCTGACATGTGGTTGTCGTTCGTTGCTGTGAGTGTTGGCGCCGTTATCGGCGCCAACCTTCGTTGGGCTCTGGGGTTGTGGTTGAACACGACCTACCATGCCGTTCCTTACGGAACGCTGGTTGCCAACCTAAGTGGTGGTTGGCTGATCGGGCTGCTGATCGGTTACTTCAGCCATGGCACCACGCTGGCACCGGAGTGGCGGCTCTTTGCCATAACCGGATTGTGCGGTGCGCTGACCACCTTTTCGACGTTTTCACTCGAGATGTTTGCTGCAATCCAGGACGGCAAATGGGCCATGGCCATCACCGGTATTCTGGCCCACGTTGTCGGCTCCATCCTCATGACTGCACTGGGAATTTACACCTTTGGCCTGGTGAAGGGATGATGGGTACCACTACCTACACAAATTCTCGAAAATACCCTTGGCAAGCTTCGGATTCAGGAGTAGAGTGAAGGGCGTAGGAAAGATTCAGTAAAGCATTTCATGAATAAGACGTACCTCCGCAGTTAGTAGTGACCGTCCTGTTTTTGATTCCGCGAGTTCTGTATTTCCGCAAAACGCTGACCTGACACCATGAAGGTGCGAGGCGGCAGATAATATGATTGATTTCAGGAAGTTTAAGTATGTCTACTACTACCGGTACTGTTAAGTTCTTCAACGAAGCAAAAGGCTTTGGCTTTATCACTCGTGAAGGCGGCCCGGACGTTTTTGTTCACTACAGCGCTATTCAGGGCAGCGGTTTCAAAACTCTGGCAGAAGGCCAGCAGGTTGAGTTCACCGTTACCCAGGGCCAGAAAGGTCCTCAGGCGGAGAACGTTGTTGCCCTGTAATCCCTGATGGATTCGGCAATAACCGCCAAAAAGGCAGCTTCGGCTGCCTTTTTTAATGGCTGAAAAACGCCTGGCAAGGTGGCACGCTTTTGTTATTTTCCCATCATTGTGTAATCTTTACCGACCTGCTGCTCGTTTAACCGGAAGTCGAGATCTCCAGGAATCATTACATGCTCCGACCGCTCAAGGCCGCCTGGATCCTGTTCTGGGCCATACTGCTCACCCTGATTCTGTTCTTCCCGATTGTTATTGCAGCCCTTTTGGGCAAGCGAGGGGATGCAGCGTTCCACGGCACCCAGATTTATGCATGGATTATCCTGAAAGTCTGCGGTATCCGCCTCAAGGTTCGTGGCAGGGAAAACATCGAGCCCGGTCAGCGATATGTCATTCTGAGCAACCATGCCTCCTATCTTGATCCCCCGGCGCTGGTGCTCGCCCTTGGTCTGCAATATCGATGGGTGATCAAGAAAGAGTTGCGCAAGGTGCCCCTGTTCGGATTGGCACTGGAAGCCTCGCGGAATTTGTTTATCGATCGCTCGAAAGGCAGTGATGCACTGGAGAGCATCAAGCGGGGTGTCGGCCAGCTCCCGGACGGCACCGGCATTCTGATTTTCCCGGAAGGAACCCGTTCGTGGGATGGCAAATTACTACCCTTCAAGAAGGGTGGTTTCGTCATTGCACAGGATGGCGAGCTTCCGATTCTTCCTGTCACCATCTGTGGGTCCCACCAGCGATTGCCCAAGGGAAGTGCTGCCTTCAGCAGCGGTGACATTGAAATCGTCATTCATCCCCCGATGGCGTCCGGGGCTTTGCCGCTGGATGATCTGATGACAGACGTTCGCAACAGTATTGCGTCGTCCCTCTGAAGCAGAAGAACCCGGCCGTCCGGCCGGGTTCCGGTGTTCAGCGCACGGTGTTACCGGGCGAAAATAGCCTCGTAGAAACGCATGGTTCCCTCCCAGGAACGGGTGGCGGCCTCTTCGTCATAACCTATCGGCATGCCGAACTCCTCGGCGACCTTGTCAGCGCCAGGATTGGTGAATGAGTGCAGCACGCCGGGAAAGCTCACCAGGGTGAGATCGACTTCTGCATCCTGCATCTCCTTCACCAGGCCGGCGACCTGGTCCGAGGGAACCATCTTGTCGGCACCACCGGTGTAAACCTGAACCCTGGCCTTCACTGTTCCGGCTTCGGCGGTTATGGGGCTGCCAAGCGCACCGTGGTAGCTGACGACGCCGTCCAGATCCACGCCCATACGTGCCATATTCAGGACCACCGCGCCGCCGAAACAGTAGCCTTGTGCAGCGATGCGGGACGCATCAACGCTTTCATGGTTTTGCAGGATCTCCATCGCCTTCATGAAGCGCGCCTTCACCTGATCCATGTCCTTGGTCGCTTCCTGCATGAACTTCTGGGCGGTATCAGGGTGGTCCGCCTGCTTGCCAGAGCCATACATATCCAGGGCAAACGCGGTATAGCCGGCGGCGGCGAGCCGCTCTGCCTGATCCCGGGCGAATTCATTGTGGCCCCACCACTCATGCACCACCAGAACACCCGGGCGCTTCTCTTCGAACTCATTATCCCAGGCCATGTAACCGGTGAAGGTGGTTTCACCGACCTTGTATTCAACGGTCTTGGTTTGCATTTCTGCCAGTACCTGCGTGCTTGCCAGAGTTAGTGACAGGGCTGCGGCGGTCGCCGCTGTTTTCAGAGTTTTCATGATCTGTCCTGCTCCTTTTGGGTCGGATTGTCTTTTTATCCGGAAATCTACGCCCGGAACCGGTAAACCGATGCAATCAGTTGCCAATCCAGTATAGGACCTTTTGACTACACTACAGTCAGACACCCGCAAATCCCGAATGATCTGGAGGTTGTGTATGAGGATCGGTGTACCCAGGGAAATCAAGAACCGCGAATACCGTGTAGGCATGACACCCGCTGCCGTTCATGAGCTGTGCGGCCACAATCATGAGGTGTTTGTGGAAACCGGAGCTGGCCTCGCCATCGGTTTTTCTGACGAGGATTATCGGCAGGCCGGAGCGCGAATTCTTGAGACGGCCGGGGAGGTTTTCGATACCGCAGAGTTGATCGTCAAGGTCAAGGAGCCCCAGGCCGAAGAGCGGGCCATGCTGAAGCCGGAACACACGCTTTTCACCTATCTGCATCTGGCCCCGGACAAAGCGCAGACGGACGACCTGGTGAAGTCCGGCGCTACTTGCATTGCCTATGAGACAGTGACCGACCATGGAGGGCATTTGCCCCTGCTGGCGCCTATGTCGGAAGTCGCCGGGCGCATGTCGATCCAGGCCGGTGCCCATTGCCTGGAGAAAGCCATGGGCGGTCGCGGCGTGCTTTTGGGCGGCGTACCCGGTGTCAGTCCGGCGCGGGTAGCGGTCGTTGGTGGCGGAGTTGTCGGCCAGAATGCGATTGCGATGGCGGTCGGGTTGGGTGCCCAGGTCACGGTTCTGGACCGCAACATGGACGTACTCAGAAACCTGGACCATCTCTACGGCAACCGCATCACAACCCTGTTTTCAACGGCCCAGACTCTGGATCAGGCGGTGACGGAATCCGATCTTGTCATCGGCAGTGTGCTCATTCCAGGGGCCTCTGCGCCAAAGCTGATCACCCGCGATATGATCCGCCGGATGCCGGAGGGAAGCGTTATCGTGGACGTTGCCATTGATCAGGGTGGTTGTGCCGAAACCTCCCGGGCCACGACGCACGACGATCCCACGTATATTGTTGATGGTGTGGTACATTACTGCGTGGCGAATATGCCGGGTGCCGTTGCGCGCACGTCGACTCTGGCGTTGAATAACGTCACTTTGCCTTTTGTGGCGGCCCTGGCCAACAAGGGTCCGGATCGGGCGATGAAGGAAGATCAACACCTCAGGGCCGGGCTGAACGTGGCCGCGGGCAAGGTGACCTACAGGGAAGTGGCAGAAGCGACCGGGCACCCATACACCAACCCTGAATCCCTGTTGGGATCCTGAGTGTGAAATCCCCGGAGAAACCATGAAACTGATCGGATCCACTACTTCACCTTACGTTCGGCGTATTCGTATCCTGCTGGACGAAGAGCCCTATGAATTCCTCAATCTCAATATCTATGGTGAAGGCCGGGACGAGCTGCGGCGAAACAATCCGACCCTGAAAATTCCGGTACTCGAAGACGGTGGCAAGGAAATCTATGATTCCCGGATTATCGCCCGTTACGTCAGTGCCAAACAGGGCCGCGATCCGCTGACCTGGGATCAGGAAAACCAGCTGACCATGATCGATGGCGCCAATGACTCCGCGGTCACGTTGCTGCTCTCGGAGAAGTCCGGAATCGATACCGGCGCCGACCTGATGTTCTACAACCTTCAATGTGAACGCATCATGACAACCTTGCGCACGCTGTCGGCAATGGCGGAAGAGGGCCAGTTCGAGGAATGGAATTACCCGGCCATCTGTCTTTATTGCCTGGTAGACTGGCTGGATTTCAGGGACCTTGTGGACTTTTCCGGTGTGGAGAGCCTGTTATCCTTCCGCGACAGCCACCGGGATTACCCCTGGGTTGCCGAGACCGATCCGCGCAATTCCTGACTCCGCGCGGCCGGCAATCGCCGGCCGCCGCCTCCAGCCAAGGCTGAAAAAAAACTTGCCCGATCATCCTGCGTCATTTTGCTTTCGCAATCGCTGTTCTTGACTATAGTTAAGATTAAGGAACAGCGTCTGATCTGCCGGTTACCGCGTTCCGTACGTATAAATACCAACAATAGAAGAGAGAGGGGGTCATCCATGCTCCTGTCACATGCGTTCGGTCTCTTTACCCATCCTGATGAAGAGTGGGCTTCCATACGAAAAGAACATGAAACTCCGCGCCGGGTCTATGTTGCCTATGTTCTGATTCTGGCGGCGATAGCTCCCATTTGTGCCTACATATCGACTGCCTATTTCGGCTGGACGGTCGGCAATGAGCGGCTGATCAAGTTAACCGAGATCAGTGCAATGCAGCTCAGCGTGTTGACCTATCTGGCAATGCTGGTCGGCGTTTTTGCGCTGGGTTACGCCATCAACTGGATGGCAAGAACCTACGGCGCCAAGGAAGAACACGTACCCTCGAACGGTATTGCCCTGGCAGCCTACTCCTGCACTCCTCTGTTCCTCGCAGGATTTGCCCTGCTGTATCCAGTGCCCTGGTTCAACGCCATCGTCTTCCTGGCCGCCGCCTGCTATGGCGCCTATCTCATGTATGACGGGCTGCCGATTGTCATGGGCATCGAAAAGGAGCGGGCGGTAATGTACGCCGGAGCGTTGCTGACCGTCGCCCTGGTGATCCTGGTATCCACTCGCGTGGGTTCCGTCATTCTCTGGAACTTCGGAGTTGGTCCGGTATTTATCAGCGGATAGACCGGGTTTAAACGGACCGCAAAAGGGGAGCCACTGGCTCCCTTTTTTTATGGTTTCTGGTTCTTGCAAAAGACTTGTCGTGATTTGCCATCCCCCTGTCGCAAATTGGCAATGCGTTCTTAACCAAGCCCGATTAGCTTCTTCATTTGGAGTAGAAACGGCGAAAGGTGCAGAACGTCGAGACTACAAGGGACGAATGCAGGGGAAGATATAACAATGAAACGACTGACACGACGGGATTTTCTGAAGGCATCAGCCATGGGTATGGGCGCCGTGGTGATTTCGACCGGCCTCGCAGGCTGTGTACTGGACAGCTCCGACAAGCGAACAATCAGCTTTACCCATGGAGTGGCCAGCGGCGACCCGCTTGCCGATGGTGTCATGCTCTGGACCAGGGCTGCACCGGCGACCGGTTCGGCACCTGTCGGTGTCGCCTGGGAGGTATCGACGGATGAGGGTTTCGAGAACCTTGTGCACTCCGGCACGGCAGAGGCCACTGAGGCCCATGACTTCACCGTCAAGGTGGACGTCCGCGGCCTGGCACCGGGGCAGAGCTACTATTACCGCTTTCAGACGACCGATCGGCAGTCACCGGTGGGCGTAACCCGGACCTTACCGGAAGGCAGTATCGACTCAGTGCGCCTGGCCGTGGTCTCCTGCGCGAATTATCCGGCCGGTTATTTCAACGTCTACGGGGAAATCAGTAAACAGAATGACCTGGATGCCGTGGTCCATCTGGGCGACTACATCTACGAATACAGCTCCGACAGCAGCAGTTATGCGGCACAGGATGCCCAGGCCCTGGGGAGGACCTTTTCTGAGGACAACAATCTTGAGCTGATTGAACTGGTGGACTATCGCAAACGTTACGCTGCGTATCGGGCAGACCCGGATCTTCAGTCCCTGCATGCGAGAGTGCCGTTCATTGTGGTGTGGGACGACCACGAAGTGGCGAACGACGCCTGGGAAGAGGGAGCTGAAAACCACAACGAGGGCGAGGGCGATTTCACCCAGCGTAAGCTCAATGCCCTCAAGGCCTATTTTGAATGGATGCCGATCCGTCCTGTGTTCGAGGGCAGCGACGAGGCCATTTTCCGGACCTTCCGGTTCGGCGACCTGGTGGATCTGCACATGCTCGACACCCGCATTATCGGTCGCGACCAGCAACTGGACTACATGGACTACTTCACGGGAGAAGGCCTTGATGCCGCCCGCTTTACTGCGGATGTTGGCAGTGAGAACCGTACCCTGCTGGGTGCGGAGCAACTGCTCTGGCTGCAGTCTTCCCTGAACTACTCCACCGCCACATGGCAGGTGTTGGGGCAACAGGTGCTCATGGGCCGAATGAATCTGCCCGCGGAGCTGCTGGTGGCCATTGCTACTGAGCAGTTTGACGGTCTGCCGGAAAAACTGGCGGAACTGGCCCAGCTCAAAGGCCGGGAGCTCCAGGGGGATCCGTCCCTGACTCCAGAGGAATTGGCTCGCATCAATACAGTTGCCCCCTACAATCTGGACGCCTGGGATGGCTACCAATATGAACGGGAAGTGGTTCTGGGAACGGCCAAGGCGCTGAACAAGAACCTGGTTGTACTGGCGGGGGATACCCATAACGCCTGGGCCAACAACCTGAAAGACATCCAGGGCGACCAGATTGGCGTGGAGTTCGCTACAGCGTCGGTTACATCACCCGGCCTGGAGGAGTATCTGGGCATTCCGGATGACATGATTCAGGGCGCGGAACAGGCCATTGGTCTGCTGGTGGATGACCTGGATTACCTGAACGTGAATCAGCGTGGCTACATGCTGGTGACCTTTACGCCCGAAGAAGCCCGGGCCGACTGGTATTTCGTGGACACCATCAAGCCAAAGGAATATCAGATCGACGCGAGCCGCACCGCTTCCCGGCGGGTACTGGTCGGTCAACGCACCCTCATGGAAGGCCCCGGGTAATCACCGCCGGGTCCCCCCGGCCTTCTACCGCTGCCAGCTCCGCACTGGACAGCCATTCGCCCGGGGGCTTGTCCATCACGCTGGCACAGGCAGCCAGAGCATGGCCCCAGGAACAGCCGTTGGCAAACAGCATGCCGGCCTCATTCAATGTCCCGCCGCGGTTGATGTAGCCAAGAACCCGGGCCTGCGACGGTTCCGGGAACAGCGGATGGAGATGGCCCCGGAAGACCTCCGGGCGCATGTGCGTGAGAGCAACCCGTCGGCGAATGCGGTGGGGGAACAGGCGCTCCCGCTCGAATTCGGACAGGCATACCTGGGCTTCCATGGTGTCCCTCGGTTGGCGGAATCTGCCGGGTTCCTGGATATAGACCAGGCGAAAGGGGGTGCCGGTCTCCCTCAGGCGTTCGCAGGCTCTGATTGACTCGGATAACTGGTAGGCGCCATTGGCGATGAGCAGCAATGGTTCACCGGACGAGGTATCTTCATCCACCACCAGGGCCCCGTGCCTCGCCAGCAGTTCCGCTTCCCGGGTGTCGAAGACGCAGGGGCGTTCCCGTTTCGGGATCACCATGCAACTGATCGTGCCCCTTTCACGGAATACCGATGGCAATGTTGCCAGGGTGCTGTTGTAGTCTGCCGGAAACAGCACCCGGGAGACGTCGTTCATCTCCGCGAGCATACTTTCGCAGAAGGTGGTGTCCTGATGGGACTGCTCGTTCTTGCCATTTTCCCAGGTGTGTGAGGTGGCAATAACCGGCAAGCCGAGCCAGCGGGCAGAACGCCCGATTTCTTTCTGGTGCCGGGCAAAAATCAGCTCCTGGCGGATGGCGCCAAGCATTTTCACGCAGAAGGCCTCATAGCTGGCGACCAGATTCAGCCCCGCCTTATTGGCCAGACAAGCCGATACCACAGATTCTTCGTTCAGTGCCGTGATGATCTTGCCGTGCACCGACTCCTGATCGTTCTCGGGATCGTTCACCCGATGCTTCAGATCATCCAGCACTCCGCCAAGACGATTGCTTGCCAGCTCGTCCGGATTGCCCACTCTGGCCCTGAGGTCCGGGTTCTGGGCTACCAGCGCCCGGAAAAAATCATCCACAGCCTTCATCGGCGAGGTGCATTCCCGACAGGCCGGAAGCCGGGGGATTATCGGGTCCGGTGGATTGCGGGTCGCGAGAGCATGATCACGCTCAAGTGGGCGAGATTGCCCGGCGTGCTGGTTAAGATGAGTGATAGCGATTTGAAGCTGATCCGGAGCCACCCACAATCTGGCGGCATGCTCGTTAAACAGCTCCCTGGCCCGGGCATCCATTCGCGGGTTTCCGGGCAGTGGCAGGTTGTGGGCTGCATTGCTGCTGGCGCCATAAAAACCATACCCCTTGGTGGTCTCCGCAATGCCATAGGGTACCCGAACGGGATAGCCGCTCTCTCCCCGTAGCGCCGCCTCGCCATTGGTGGCGAGTGCCTGCTCCATTTCATAGAGAGCACAGACAAAGCCGGCAGGATCGCGGCCATCAAAACGGAAGGGCACAAAGCCCCTGTGTTCGAGATGCGCTTCAAAACGTTCGAGACCCTCGCGGGTGCCCAGCTCGGTTCGCTGTTCAATGCGCCGTCCATTGGCAATCATAACCGGCATCACTGCGCCGCAGTCCTCGGCGCGCCACCAGCGGGGGATCCAGTCGCTGCCGCGCTGCTCCTCGGCGGCCCCATCAGACAGAAAGGCCACCAGAGACTCACCCGGCAGGGGCATATGGGCGTATTGCAGCTCGGCAAACCCGAGGTAGCCCCCTTCGAGAATACCACCGGCGGTGTGCGGATTGACGTGGCTGCCAAGGGGCGCGGCCATGGTACCGTCCGGCTTCTGGCGGTAGCTGTAGAAATCGGAAACCAGAGTTGAGAGCCCGTCCGGCCCTCGATAACGTTCCGCCTGTTCCGGATGAAGGTTTCCGGTGAGGACATTCAGGGCGTCCACGGCTGCCACGCAGTGCCCCTGGCCCATCAGCCAGCTCCGTGTGCGTCCGGTCAGATTGTTCAGAGCCAGATAGCCGGCATAGGCCGGCACCATGTTCAGTGCCCCGCCGGTGTGGCCTTCCGGATTGGTCTTGAAGTCCTGAGGCGCCAGCGGCTGGCCGGAGACATCAACCCGGCGGGCGTAGGTCATGTGGACTACCAGCCAGAGACCGGCACTGGTGAGTCTGTCCAGGTCGGCGAGTTTACGATAGACCGTGGCAGCATCGGGCTGGTGGCCGGCAGCAACCAGGTGCTCTGCCAGTAGGCTGACCTGATGTTGCGTGGCTTCACTGTGCTGGATGACGCCATAACCATCGCACCAGCGCCGGAAATCCGGGCAGTCTGAAGCGGCGTGATTCACCGCTGCTGTTTGAATGGGAAATGGCATGAGATGCCTCCATGGCGTCAGTGTGTCCGCGAATTTTAAAACCACCGCTGTGAACTGCCATTGATGCAGGTCAGTCGAAACTGCATCTTTCTGCAGACTGCTCCAAGCCAAGCGTTCCACCCGCCCGCGGGCAGGCTTGCTCGCCTGCCCGTTGCCGAAAGCCATGGTTTCTGAGAGTCTGTTCGAATAAGCCACCTGATAAGGAGACTCCCATGACGCAAGACAAGAATCAGGACAAGCGCCGGAAATATTCGGCCCCCGTTGTTGATGGCATTGGCAAATCCGCCAGCCGTGCCATGCTTCGGGCCGTCGGGTTTACCGATGAGGATTTCAAAAAGCCCCAGATCGGCATTGCGTCCACATGGAGTAACCTCACGCCGTGCAACATGCACATCAACCAACTGGCCGAGGAGTCGGCTGCCGGAGCCGATGAGGCAGGCGGCAAGTCGCTGATTTTCAATACCATTACCATATCGGACGGCATTGCTAATGGTACCGAGGGCATGAAGTATTCTCTGGTGTCCCGGGAGGTGATCGCCGATTCCATCGAGACCGTGGCCGGTTGTGAAGGGTTCGATGGCCTGGTGGCGATCGGTGGCTGCGACAAGAACATGCCCGGTTGCATGATGGGCCTGGCGCGTCTGAACCGGCCATCTGTGTTCGTGTATGGCGGCACCATCATGCCTGGCGAGAACCACACCGATATTATTTCCGTGTTTGAAGCCGTGGGTGCCCACGCCCGGGGTGATCTGGATCTGATTGAGGTGAAGCAGATAGAGGAAACCGCGATTCCGGGGCCAGGGTCCTGTGGTGGCATGTATACCGCCAATACGATGGCGTCGGCCATCGAGGCCATGGGCATGAGCCTGCCGGGCAGCTCCGCCCAGAACGCTGTGTCGGAGACCAAGGCGGAGGATTGTCGAGGTGCCGGGGCTGCGGTGCTGAACCTGCTGGAGAAAGACATCAAGCCCAGCGACATCATGACCCGGAAAGCCTTCGAAAACGCCATTACGGTCGTCATCGCCCTGGGCGGTTCCACCAATGCGGTACTGCACCTGCTGGCCATGGCCAGCACCGTCGGTGTCGATCTGGAGCTGGAAGACTTTGTCGAGATTGGCAAGCGGGTGCCGGTGCTGGCGGATCTGCGCCCGAGCGGCCACTACATGATGTCGGAGCTGGTGGCCATCGGCGGTATCCAGCCGCTGATGAAAATGTTGCTGGACCGCGGGCTGCTGCACGGTGACTGTCTTACCGTAACCGGTCAGACGCTGGCGGAGAACCTGGCTGATGTTGCCCCCTACCCGGAAGGGCAGGACATCATTCACGCCTTCGACAACCCGATCAAGGCGGACAGCCATCTGCGGATCCTTTTCGGGAACCTGGCGCCAACCGGAGCGGTGGCGAAGATCACCGGCAAGGAAGGCACGCATTTTACCGGCCGTGCCCGGGTATTCCATTCGGAAGAAGAAGCCCAGGAGCGGATTCTCGACGGCACAGTGGTGGCCGGCGATGTGCTGGTCATCCGCTACGAAGGCCCCAAAGGCGGACCGGGCATGCGGGAGATGCTGAGCCCCACCTCCGCGATCATGGGCAAGGGCCTGGGCAGCGATGTCGCGTTGATTACCGATGGCCGGTTCTCAGGGGGCAGCCACGGTTTCGTGGTTGGTCATATCACACCGGAAGCGGCCGAGGGCGGCCCGATTGCGCTGGTCGAGGATGGCGACACCATTACCATTGATGCCGTCAGTAATCGGATTGAGCTGGATGTCTCGGATCAGGAACTGGAACGTCGTCGGCAGGCCTGGCAGGCGCCCAAGCCACGGTTCACTCGCGGCGTTCTGGCAAAATACGCTCGCACCGTGGGCTCTGCATCCAACGGGGCCATTACCGATCTGCCATGATCCGATGACTCCGGGCAATCACTGCTATAATCCGCCGCTGGCGGGGCAGTGATTGCCCGTACAGTTAACAAGTGAAGGGGCTTTGAAGCATGGGTATCCGCAGTATGGCCATCTGGTGGGTGTTTTTGCTGGCGCTGCAGCCCGGGATGTCCCAGGCTCACCAACAGGAGGCATCGGCCAGTTCGTCAGCATCGTCGAAACAGGATGGTCCAAACCTGGCATCGGTGAATGCCGCGGTTGCCGTGGCTGGTGATAACGAGCTGATTTTCGGCAAGAATGCCGACCGGTCCGTACCCATTGCCTCTGTCACCAAGGTCATGACCGCGCTGGTCGTGCTGGAATCCGGCGAGCCGCTGGATGAGTGGCTGACTTTTCATGAGCGGCATACGCCCGCCGCCGCCAACGCCTACAGTCGGATTCGCATCGACTCGGAGATGCGGCGTAAAGATGTCTTGCGCATTGCACTGATGTCCTCCGAAAATTTTGCCGCCTACACCCTTGCCCGTAGCCACCCGGGCGGGTTCGATGCCTTTATCGAGGCGATGAACGCCAAGGCCGCGGCCCTGGGAATGACCGGTACCCGGTTTGTTGATCCGACCGGGCTGTCGTCGGAGAACCTTTCAACCGCCGCGGATCTTGTAAAGCTGGTAAACGCTGCGGCTGATTACCCGGAAATCCGGGAGTACTCCACCACCGGTTATTTCCGTGGGCAATTCCGGCAGCCCCGTTACAGCCTGTCGTTCGGGAATACCAATGCCCTGGTGCATCGGGATAGCTGGGGGGTGGCCCTCAGCAAGACCGGCTATCTCTCCGAGGCCGGGCGCTGCCTGGTGATGATTTCGAAGATGAACGGCAAAGAGGTGGTGACCGTGCTGCTGGATTCCCTCGGTACCCGCTCGCCGATGGGCGATGCCGGACGGATAAAGCGCTGGCTTGATACCGGAGCCAGGGGCTCGGTGGCCGCTGCCGCCCGGCGTTACGAACAGGAAAAGAACGCGTCATACGCGACCGCTGGTAACAGTACGGTCAGTGTGAACTGACACTGAAAGGAATCCCGTTATGATCCAGATATTCACGACCGGTGGCACCATCGACAAGGTCTACTTCGATGCCAACAGCGAGTTCGAGGTAGGGCACAGCCTGCTGCCGGAGCTGCTGTCTGAATCCAACATCCACGAGGGCTATCGCCTGCGGGAACTGCTGCGCAAGGACAGCCTGGAGATGACCGATGATGATCGCCAGCAGGTACTGGCGGCGGCCAGTGAATGCGATTGTGGCCGAATCATTATCACCCACGGCACGGACACCATGGCCGATACTGCGGCGGTGCTTTCCGGCCTGAAGGACAAGACCATCGTATTGACCGGCGCGATGCAGCCGGCCCGGATGCGCCGAACCGATGCGGTATTCAATGTCGGGTTTGCCTGGGCTGCGGTGCAGCTGCTGCCGCCGGGTGTGTATATCGCGATGAATGGTGAAGTGTTCGAGGCCGGTGCAGTGCGCAAGAATCTCAAGGCGCAACGTTTCGAGCGCACCTGAGTATCACGCCAGGCTGTCTCTTTCCTCGGCGGTCAGTTCCCGGTATTCGCCGGGCATCAGCGCATCGTCCAGTTCGACCTGTCCAATGCGGACACGATGAAGGGCTTCCACGTGGTTGCCAACGGCTGCCATCATGCGCTTGACCTGATGATAGCGCCCCTCCGAAATCGTCAGCTCAATGATCCTGTCTTCCAGAAAATGCACCCGGGCCGGTCGCGTCGGCCTCGGATCATTATGCAGGTCCACGCCTCGCTCCAGTTGCTGTGCCGCAGCGTCGCTCAGAGGTTCGTTCAGGGTTACCCGGTAAGTCTTGGGGCAGTCGGTTCGCGGTGAGGTGACCCGGTGAGACCACTGCCCATCGGTGGTCAGTAACAGGAGGCCGGTTGTATCTGCATCGAGGCGCCCGGCAATATGGAGATGTCGGGTGATCTCTGCTGGCAACAGGTCCAGCGCTGTTGGATGGTCGCTGTCGGTCGTCGCGCTCACCACGCCTGCTGGCTTGTTCATCATCAGATAGCGCTCGCCTGGGAGGCTCAGAGGGGTGCCTGACAAGGCCACCCGTTCATCCCCGGCCAACCTGGTGTTGGCGCCCTTGCAGATTTGTTCATTGATCGTTACTACTCCGCGGCCGATGGCCCGCTTGGCCTCTTTTCGGGAGAGCTCGGTGCTGTTGGCAATAAACTGGTCCAGTCGCATGGTATTCAGCAGCTTTGTCCGGGTGCCGGGGAGCTCAGACTGGCCAGGCAGAGCACCGGCGTTTCGGCAATCATCCGGGACCAGAGCAGCCCGAGGGCTTCGGAGCTTACTGGTGGGCGTGGAGTCCGAAAGCTCGCCGTGGGGTCGATGCCGCTGCCATTGCGGGTCGCCAGAACAAAGGTAAACGGGTGCGCGCCTGGAATGCCCAGCCGGATATCGGTGGCCGTGATGCGGTCGCCGGCCTGGTCGTAATCCAGGAAGCCCCGGGTGAACCATTCAAGACGCCGGGCCTCGGGCAGGTCCGAGACTTCGCTCGCCAGCTCCGGGCGGCGTGGAAAGTATTCAAGATTCAGCGGCGTGTCGCCATCCAGAAAGCCGGTGACAATTTCTACCCGCTGATCACCCTGCAGAGCCGTCGCCCGCCACAACAGTGTGCTGAATGGCATGGGCTGAACCAGCAGGTCCGGGTTTTCCAGGCCGGCGGCCGCAAGCGCGGGTTGAACTCGCTGTGTCATCACTTGCTGGGCCAGAGCACTCCAGCCCAGGTACAGGGTGGACACTGCCAGGCCTGCAACTATCGCTGTTTTGGCGGGCGGCCGGGCGAGAAAAAACAGGCAGCCTGCCAGCAGGGGCAGGGTGTATAGCGGGTCGATGATAAAAATGCTGCTGACGGCTACGGGGGGCCCGATGGGCCAGAACAACTGGGTGCCATAGGTTGTAAAGGCATCCAGTAAAGGATGGGTAATCAGGATCAGCCCCGTCAGGGCGAGCCACCGCTGAAAACTCAGTTGTGGTTTCCAGCGCCAGAGCAGCCAGGCAAGGGCCACTGCCAGAGGGGCCAGAACGAACAACGAATGGCTGAATCCACGGTGTTGGGTGAAATTGGCCACTGCGGTGCCGTAATCGATGACGACATCCAGATCCGGGAGGGTGCCCAGAACTGCGCCTGTCAGCAAAACCGAGCGGCCAAGAGTCTTGCCGGCTACGGCGCCGGCCAGGGAGGCGCCCAGGGCGGCCTGGGTGAGTGAATCCATGTCAGATCAGTCTCGCATCAAAACGGTGTCCTGCAGTAGTAGGCCGCCGACTCCCCGGTGGATCACTGTCCTGCAGGTATTTCCAGCGCCGCCAGCACCGATTCACCGGGGTAGCCATCAGCCACCAGGTTGTTGGCAGCCTGGAACTGTCGGATGGCAGACCGCGTTGCCGGGCCCATGATGCCATCGGGGTTACCTGGCTCATACCCCCGTTGCTGCAGGGCTTTCTGGAGGTTGATGATGTTGGCGCGGGACAGCGCAGGCGCGTCTTCGGGCGGAGGATTTTGCAGTTTACCCGCGCCGGCAATCCGGTCAGCCAGATGACCAACCGCAATGGCGTAGAACTCGGAGCGGTTCCAGCCCATGATCACGCGGAAGTTGTGATAGGCAAGAAACGCAGGCCCGCGGTGCCCTGCCGGCACCACGAGGGCGGCATTAATCGGTTCGCGGGCCAGTGGCTTGCCGAAGGCATCCGTAATGCCCATTTCGCGCCACTGCTCGAGTGGCAGACGTCGTCCGTCCGCAAGGGAATAGTCGAAATTCTCGGGTAACAGGACCTCTCGGCCCCAACGGTAGTCGCCGTCCCAGTTCATGGATTCGAGAAACCTGCCCGCAGACATCATGGCATCCGGAAGGCTGTTCCACAGATCCCTTCGGCCATCACCATCGGCATCCACCGCGTGTTTCAGGAAAACCGTCGGCATG
Organism: Marinobacter sp. CP1; assembly: GCF_001266795.1. Classification (NCBI taxonomy): domain Bacteria; kingdom Pseudomonadati; phylum Pseudomonadota; class Gammaproteobacteria; order Pseudomonadales; family Marinobacteraceae; genus Marinobacter; species Marinobacter sp. CP1. The sequence continues at coordinate 1,545,925 of NZ_CP011929.1, read as the reverse complement.
AACTGAACGTGGCCCATGGCGCCGGCCCAGGAACCTTCCATCTGGTCTGCCGGAATGGCGCCCTCGTCAATAATGCGCAGGGCCGCGATCAACTGCTCGGTGAAGAAGGTGCTGCGGCGGGGATCGCAGGCCAGTGTCGTCAGGGAGCTGGGTACCGGCATCTTGCCGAAATAGCTGCCAAAATTGGTTTCCAGGCCCCAGAAGGCCACCAAATAAGGCGCGGGCACGCCGGTTTCCCGGGTGACTCTGGCCAGCAGCTCCTGATGCTCCTGCAACAGTTCGCGGCCGGTGTTGACCCGGGCATCGTTAACCCGCCGGCTCAGGTAGTCGGCAAAGGTAGTGGTGAACTCCGGTTGCCGCCGGTCCAGTTCGATCACCCGTGCCAGATGCTGGACCCCGGACATCACCTCGCTGGCGGTCTTGCTGCTGACCCCGGCGGCAATGGCCTGCTCCTGAAGCCGGGCCTTGCATTCGGCAAATCCCGCTGGCTCAACTTCAGCGCTGTCCTGGGCAATGGCGGGCAGTGACAGACATGACAGAAAACCGGAAAACAATAAGCCGCGAGTAACGCCGCCCTGGCGAAGAATCCTTGCAGGTTTGGTCAGCACACAAAACCTCTATCAGGCTGATGATCGTGGAGTATCCTGAGCCCATGTTAGCGCGTTTTCCAGCCGGAGAAACACTGTCCTGGCTCCCGTGGAGTGACAATTCTTTAACCTGACGGTTCCCGAAAAACGGCGATTGTGGTCTTTTTGTTGCCGACAGGTTTCTGGCGTGGGTGTTTGTTCTATAGTTGCACCATAGAACCGGGTTGTGGATAGGGGAAGGTCTGAACTATGGCAATGCTGAAAGCGCTGGTGGTGGATGACGCCAGCTTTGTACGTGATCTGGTCAAGCGAACCGTGCGCCAGCGTTTCCCGGTCATCGAGACTACCGACGCCCAGAACGGCCGGCGAGCGCAGTCATTGATGTCGAGGACCGCGTTTGACCTGATTCTGTGCGACTGGGAGATGCCAGAAATGTCCGGGCTGGAATTGTTGCAATGGATGCGCCAGCAGCCCCAGTACGAAAACGTGCCTTTTATCATGATCACCAGCCGGGGCGACAAGGATCACGTGATCGAAGCGGTCAAAGGCGGCGTTTCCGAATACCTTGGCAAACCGTTCAGCCCCGAGGGGTTGAGCAAGAAAATTATCAAGGTGATGGGCCGCAAACTGAAAGATGCCATGGACCGGAGCGGCAAATCCATGGCCAGCCCTGCCGATGCCTTCAAAGAGTCGGCCAACCTGCTGACTCGCAAGCCCGAAGCCGCGGCGGAGGTTTCCGCCGAGTCACCGCCCTCCTCCCCCCGGCCCGAGCCTTCGGCACCGACAAGGCCGACCTCGGCCCGGGCGCCCATGAGCCTGGCCTCGGTACGCTTCGCCGAGAGCACCCTGAAATCGGTGGTTAAGGATATCAATCTGACGGAGGTGCGGGTGATCGCGAAGCGGGACCAGGTATTCCCGGGGATTCTCGACCAGGCGGTGGTGGACATCGAGATCGCCGAGGGCCAGATGGCGAGGCTGAACGGCTATGTGCACCAGTTGCAGGCGGTGGACAAACGCCAGGACACGGACTTTGTCAGCGTTACCATTCGTTTTGTCGATGAAGACCCGAAAAAGCTGGAGGACCTGTCGAGGTTTGTCGCCCGCTTCCGCGCGGGTATGCGCTAGCTCTCTGCCTTCTCGGGGATCCGCTCGACCAGTCGCTCCCGCGGGAAATGACAGATAAACTCACTGCCCTCGCCAATCCGGCTGCGAATCTCCAGATTGCCATCGTGGTTGAGCAACACGTGTTTGACGATTGCCAGGCCAAGGCCGGTGCCGCCGGTGTCTTTGTGACGACTGGGATCGGCCCGATAGAAGCGTTCTGTCAGACGGGGGATATGGACCGGGTCGATACCGATGCCGGTATCCCTGACTGAAAGGTGTGCGCCTTCCCGGTTGGTGGACCAGGACACGATAATCTGGCCATTTGCAGGGGTGTACTTCACCGCATTGAATATCAGGTTCGAGAAAGCGCTGCGCAGCTGGCTTTCATCGCCTTTCAGCAGGCGGTGGTCGCCGATATGCACGGTAATCTCGTGCTGTTTTTCGCCACTGAGCGCCCGGGCGTCATGACAGATCTGGGTCAACAACTGGTCCACGTCCGTGAGGGTGTCGTTGACCGTTTGCTCCCCGGTTTCAATACGTGAGAGCAGGATCAGATCGGTGATCAGGGCTTCCATCCGGGATGACTGGGCAGCCATGGTGTTAATGGCCCGGCGCCACTTGGGCGGCAGGTCTGCGGCGTTGTCCACCAGGGTTTCGAGGTAGCCGCTGATGACCGTGAGAGGCGTGCGCATCTCGTGGGACACATTGCCGACAAAGTCACGGCGCATCTGTTCGAGCTGGTACAGCCGTGTTACGTCCTTGGCGACAATCAGACGGTCGTCGTCACCAAACAGGCTGATCTGGATCTGAAGGTGAATATGAGGTCTGGCCGGAGAATGTATCTCCAGGGGTTCGCGGTAATCCCGTGAATCGAAATAGGTCTTGAAGGCCGGCGTGCGGATCAGGTTATGGATGTACTGGCCCTGATCGGTGTTGCGCCGGAAACCCAGCAGATACTCGGCGGAGCCGTTCCACCATTCCATGGCGCCGCGGGAGTCGGTCATGATCACGCCATCGCGCATGGCGTTGGTGGATTCCTGCACCCGATTGATCTGGGCCCTCAACCGGTCCTGGGTTCTCAGGTGGGTCTGGTGCAGTTTGTGAAGATTGTCGAAAATGTCGCCCCACAGGCCGATGCTCTGGGGGGCTTCGTCGGTGGCGCTGGGGTTGGACAGCCACTGGTAGAGGCGCCTGGCCTGAACCAGCGTCCACCACAGATAGACAACCAGCCCGAAGGTCAGCCCGTAGACGGGCTCTCCGAAATAGAGGCCAACCAGGGTGGAGCCAATCAGGCCACCGATAATGTAGCGCAGGTATCGTGACCAGTTGTGTTGCATCAAAAACTGCCTTGTGTCCGTTCCGGGGCTGATGCTCAGCTGGCCGGAGTTACTTACGCGGCTCTGGTCGAGAAGCGGTATCCGGTTCCGCGTACGGTCTGGATCAGATGGTCGTACTGGTCGCCAAGTGCCTTGCGGAGCCTGCGGATATGCACATCCACGGTCCGTTCCTCAACATAGACATTGCCACCCCAGACCTGGTCCAGGAGCTGGGAGCGAGTATATACCCGTTCCTGGTGCGTCATGAAGAACTGAAGCAGTCGGTATTCTGTCGGGCCCATGGTAAGGGCGCCATCCTGGGTGGTGACCCGATGCCCGACCGGATCCAGCGTCAGGCCTTCCACTTCAATCGGGCTGTCTACGCCCGGCGGCGTCGCACGCCGAAGCACGGCTTTCAGGCGGGCGACCAGTTCCCGGGGGCTGAACGGTTTGGTGATGTAATCATCGGCACCAACTTCCAGGCCCTGGATCTTGTTGTCTTCCTCGACCTTGGCGGTGAGCATGATGATGGGAATGTCGGCGGTCGCTTCTTCTTTCTTGAGGCGGCGTGCCAGTTCCACGCCGCTGGTGCCGGGCAGCATCCAGTCGAGGAGTACGAGATCCGGGTGTTTGTCGACAATCAGGGCATGGGCTTCCCGGGCGTCCGCTGCCTCCAGATAGTCATAATCCGCCATTTCGAGGGCCACCGCGATCATCTCGCGGATCGGGGCCTCATCATCGACGATCAGGACAGTTTTTCCAGTCATGAGCTTTTAACCTGTGTCAGACCTTGATTTGTTGCTGCCTCATTACAACGCTCAAGTGTTACAAGTATATGACAGGTTCAGCTGACCATGAGATCAATTACAAGGCCGGCAAAAACGGCAAAGCCGGCCCAGTTGTTGTTCAGAAACGCCTTGAAGCAGCCGTCCCGTTCACGTTCCCGCGCCAGGTACTGGTGGTAAATGAACAGGCAGGCCATGGCCACGACGCCCAGATAGTAGAAGGTGCCCAGCTCGGCACGATGGCCCACCATGATCAGGATCAGTACAACCATGGCCTGCAGCATGCCAATGATCGCCTTGTCGGCTTCTCCGAACAGGATGGCCGTGGACTTGATGCCCACTTTCAGATCGTCATCCCGATCCACCATGGCATACAGGGTGTCGTAGGCAACGGTCCATAGCACGTTGGCGGTGAACAGCAGCCAGGTGAGCTGACTCAGTTCGCCGGCCTCCGCCGCCCAGGCCATGGGGATGGCCCAGGAAAAGGCCGCGCCCAGAAACAGCTGAGGCAAATGGGTGTAACGCTTCATGAACGGGTAAATGAATGCCAGCAGGGCACCGCCGAACGACAGATACAGGGTCAGCGGGTTGGTGAACAGAACCACCATCAGGAAGGAAACCAGGCACAGTCCCGCGAACAGCGCCACCGCTTCCCAGGGTTTTACCCGGCCCGCGGTCAGTGGCCGGTCCTTGGTGCGTTTGACATGCTTGTCCCAGTCCCGGTCAGCGAAATCGTTGATGGCGCAGCCAGCCGCGCGCATGAAGAAGACGCCCAGGGTGAAAATGATGACATTAGCCAATGCGGGGCTGCCGTCTCCGGCCAGCCACAGGGCCCAGTAGGTCGGCCACAGCAGGAGCAGGGTTCCGATCGGGCGGTCGATTCTGAGCAGGCTGGCGTAGTCGGCCAACCGGCGCTGGATAGGTTCTGGCACAGCGTCAGGCAGCATGGCGCGCGTCCGTCTGGTGTTCTTCGAATTGAATGAGTGCTGGGATTATAGCCAGTCGCGGGAGGCCGGTTAAAGCGTGTTCCGCTGAAACAGCGCCGGTAGCAGGTATTCACCAACCAGCAGGGAGCTGTTGTGGCCACTGAACAGGGAGCGCCTTGCCAGTTCCGGCTGTCCCGGGATTACCGGTCTGCAGAGGCCGGTTTCCAGAGGGCCCCGTTGCCAGTGGGGGCTGGTGAACAGGTAGGCGCCCAAAGGTCGATTGCCCAGGTGAAGCAGCCGGCGCCCCTCGCCCTCCAGACACTTCAGGGGAATGACCGTCCTGGCCAATACCCAGGGCTGGTTGTCGCCGCACAGGCTGACTTCCCGTATCCAGGCGTGTTGACGGTGGGGAATGCGCAGGCGCCGGGCCTCTTCCTGTGTCGGCGTTGCAAAGCCCTCCCGGCGGACCTCAACGTGAAAGGAACGGCTGCACTGTTTCTGCAGGGCCCGTGTAAACGAACCCTCTACCTGCAACCAATAGCGGGCAGGCCCGTGAACCGCCGGGTTCAGGAGGCCGGCGGCCGTCAGCGATTGGTACCAGTCCGTCGGGGGTATGGTCAGGTGACTGTCGATGTCAGAGACCCTTGACTGCATAGATGCCGGGGGCATTGCGCCAGTAGCCCTTGTAGTCCATGCCGTAACCGAACAGGAAGCGGTCTTCCACTTCCAGGCCGGTGAAATCGGCCTTCAGATCCGGACGGGCTTTCCGGTCATGTTGCTTGTCGACCAGAACGGCCGTCAGTACCTCACTGGCACCGTGAGCGCGGCAGTAGTCGGCGATGGCGCACAGGGTCGTCCCCTCATCCAGAATGTCATCGATAATCAGGATGGTACGGCCGTGCATATCGGCTTCGGGTTGCAGTTTCCACTCGAGAATGCCGCCGGTAGTTTCCTGACGGTAGCGGGTGGCATGCAGGTATTCGGCCTGGACCGGAAACCGGAGCCGGGGTAGCAGTTGTCCGGTCAGGATCAGCCCGCCGTTCATCACGCAGAACAACAGGGGGTTACTGTCTTTCAGGCGGGCGGTAATATCGTCGGCCAAGTTGCCAATTGCAGTCTGTACCTGCTGTTCATCCACCAGGCAGTCGGCTTCGGCCATAACCTGGTTCATTTCGGCGACGGTATCGGTCATATCGGTCGGTCCTGTCGTAAAACGGGCGATTATACCGGACAGGGCCTGCAGAGGGGAGGGGCCACCCCGGTTGTCAGATCTGTATTTGTGGCTATTGGCAGAAATCCCCTGACCGGACCGTCGGCATTGGCATTGGTCAATACCGGGGCGATGGGTATGATGGCCTGATTCGACAGTTGTTCGTATCTGTTAACTGAATAAAACACTTGCGTGTAATATTGTCTGACAATTATTATTGCGCCCGTCTGATGTTGGGAGAACGTTATGAAGAAGTGGCAGTGTGTGGTGTGTGGTTTGATTTACGATGAAGCCGAAGGCTGGCCCGAGGACGGCATTGAGCCGGGCACCAAGTGGGAAGACGTACCGGAAGACTGGGTATGCCCGGATTGCGGTGTCGGCAAGGAAGATTTTGAAATGATCGAGATCGGTTGATAGCACCCGGCACGGCCGGTAAAAGCCGCCCAGGTGAGTTAAATACAGGAACACGGTTATGACTGAACAGGCCCCCATCATTATTGTCGGTACCGGGTTGTCCGGTTATTCCCTGGCTCGGGAAATCCGGAAGCAGGATAAGGAAACCCCGGTTCTGATGGTTACCGCCGACGATGGCGTGAGCTACTCCAAGCCCATGTTGTCCACCGGCTTTACCAAGGGCAAGGACGCGGATGGCCTGGCCCAGGGCGGTACCGACGCCATGGCGGATCAGCTGAATGTCCGGATTCGCACATTTGCCACGGTCACCGGCATTGATACCGAGGCCCACGAACTGATTCTCGGTGATGAACGACTTGCCTACAGCAAGCTGGTTCTGGCCTGGGGCGCCGATGTGATCCGGCTTGGCCTGGACGGTGATGGCCAGGAGCATGTTTTTTCGATCAATGACCTGATGGATTACCGTGCCTTCCGGGACGCCCTGGGCGACGGCAAGCGGGTGGCGATCATGGGGGCTGGTCTGATTGGTTGTGAGTTCGCCAACGACCTGCGCAATGGCGGTTACGAGGTTGACGTGATTGCTCCTTCCGAGGAGGTGATGCCGGGGCTGCTGCCGGAGGCGGCCGCCCATGCTGTTCAGCAGGAGCTCGAGAATCTGGGGGTCGGGTTTCATCTCGGAACCGTGGTTGATCGGATCGACCGCAGGGGTGACGGGGTCAGTCTGACCCTGGCCAATGGCGAGGCTCTGGACGCTGATCTGGTACTGTCCGCTGTGGGCCTGCGCCCGAGGACCGATCTGGCCCAGGCTGCCGGGCTGGAGACGGCCAGGGGCATCGTAGTGAATCGCGCGCTGGAGACTTCCGCGCCGGATGTCTACGCACTCGGTGATTGCGCCGAAGTCGACGGCCACGTGCTGCTTTATGTCCTGCCGCTGATGGCCTGTTCCCGGGCGCTTGCAAAAACCTTGCTCGGTGAGCGCACCGAAGTGAGCTATGGCACCATGCCGGTGATGATCAAGACCCCCTGCTGCCCGACCGCCGTCTGTCCACCACCGTCGGCAGCCGAGGGCAACTGGGAAGTTGAGCAGGATGGCACCAGCGTCAAGGCGCTGTTCAAGAGCGCCGGGGGCGATGTACTGGGGTTTGCGGTAACCGGCAGCTATGCCATGGAGAAACAGGCCCTGTCCAAGGAAGTGCCTCCGATACACGGCTGATTAGCCGGACTCCAATCCGCAGCCCCGATACCAAGGGGCTGCTTTCTCTTGGCCGGCGACGGCTTTTCATTGCGAAATTTCGCCGCTTGCGGTAGAAAACTCCTTCGTGTGCTAACGAAATCACAGGAGCAGGCATGCTTGAGGTAACCAAGAAACTGGTGGAGTTGCTGGATCTCTCGCCCATCGGTGACGACCATTTCCAGGGGGACAGCGAGGATCTGGGCTTTCCAAACGTGTTTGGCGGGCAGGTTCTTGGTCAGGCGCTGATGGCGGCCAGCCGAACTGTTGAAGGTCGCCTTTGCCACTCCCTTCATGCCTACTTTTTGCGCCCCGGCAATCAGGACATGCCCATCGACTACGAGGTCCAGCGGGTCCGTGATGGTGGCAGTTTCTCGGTACGTCGGGTGATTGCCCGCCAGGACGGCAAGGAAATCCTGACCGGTTCCATGTCGTTCCAGGTAGCCGAGGAAGGATTCGAGCATCAGCTGACCATGCCGGATGCGCCGGACCCGGAAACACTTCGCTCGGAACAGGAGTGGGGCGAACTGCTCGCACCCCAGGTACCCGAGAAGATGCGCCCGATTCTGACCCGGGACCGCCCGATCGAGATCCGCCCGGTGAACCCGGTCAATCCCCTGAAGCCGGAGAAGCGGCCGCCCCACAAGCAGAGCTGGTTCCGGGCCCAGGGGCATCTGCCAGACGATCCCGTACTTCACCGTTGCCTGCTCACTTACGCATCGGATTTCCAGTTCCTCGGGACTTCCCTGAACCCGCACGGCCTGACATTCATGAGCAAGGGGCTGCAGGTGGCCAGCCTTGATCACTCGATCTGGTTCCACCGGGATTTCCGCATGGACGAATGGCTGTTGTACGACAAGGATAGCCCCAGCGCTTCGGCCGGACGGGGATTCAATCGGGGTAATTTCTTCAATCAGGACGGTGTGCTGGTGGCATCCACTACCCAGGAAGCACTGATTCGTCAGAGGTCCTAGCCGGCTAGCCCAGCTTACGCTGGTCCGGCTGCTGGTGATTCTTATCCAGCCAATCCATCATTTCGTCGAAGGGCAGTGGCGGTGTCAGCAGGTAACCCTGGATCATGTCGCAGCCCATGTCCCTGAGCAGATTGGCGGTTACCTCATCCTCCACACCCTCGGCCACCACCTGATAGCCCAGGCTGTGGCACATATCAATGGTGGTCTGCACAATCACCCGGTCTTCCGCCTCGGTGGTCAGCTCGGTGACCAGTGACCGATCGATTTTGACCTCGCTCGCAGGTAGCTGCTTGATGTATGACAGTGAAGAGTAGCCGGACCCAAAGTCATCGATCGAAACCGGAATGCCGGTGGCGCTGAGTGAGTTCAGCGCTCGCAGGGAGTTGCCCGGGTCCTGCATCATGGACGTTTCCGTTACCTCGAAAATAATCGAGCCCTGATGGCTGTGATAGCTGTTCATCAGACGCTGAACAAAGATGGGAAAGTCCGGTTCCCGCAGGTTGTTGGGCGAAATATTGATGGATATGTTCAGGGGCCAGCCGCGCTCCAGTAAGTGTGAGCGCAATTCCAGTGATTGCTCAATGACCCACCGGGTCAGAGGTTTAATTAGACCGGTCTGTTCCGCCAGACTGACAATCTCATCGGCGCGGATGGGGGTTGCCCGGCCGGGCCACCGGATCAGAACCTCAATTCCGACGATTCGACCCGTTTTCAGGCTCTGCTTGGGTTGCATGAACAGAGCGAGCTCGTTGGTATTGAGCGCATGCCGTAGCTCCGACACCAGGGTCAATCGGTCGGCGCTGTAGGAGTCCTTTTTGGATTTGTAATAGGCTATGCCACGTTCCCGCGCAGAGTCGGATCCTTCAGCGATCACTGCCCGACGTATCAGGGTATTGGCATCGGTGCCGTGCTCGGGAAAAATTGCCACTCCCAGGGCGGGGTCCAGAGGTATCTGCATGCCCAGATAGTCGATCGGGTAGCGTATGCCCTCCAGCGCCTTCAGAATGGCTCTGGGAACGTGGCCGGTTGCATCGGCGTCGACAACAAAGGCGAATGTCTGTGGGTCCAGTGACGCCAGGTAGAAATTGCGCTGATCACTCTGCTCAATCGGCAAGGCGCCCGGGAGCTCCCTCGCCACGGCATTGTAGTGCTTGGATGCCAGCGCCAGAATGCGGTCGCTGTTGCGATGCCCCAGCGTCTTCGTGACCGACTGCAGGTTATTCAGGTGGATGACGGCGACGCCATAGCGTCGCTCGGGGCTGCGCAGCATCAGGTCGTTCAGCATCATTTCCAGGCTGCTCCGATTGGGGAGGCCGGTAAGGGGATTATGCAGCGCATGATCCATCAGTTTCAGCTCTGCTGACCGTCGTGCTGCCAGAGCATTCAGTTCGGCTTCCCGGGCGTCAACCTTGTCCTGGCGTTCCTGATAAATTCGCGCCGCGAGGGCCAGCGTGAGCAGAATGGCCTCCAGTGCCGACCCAATCTGCATACCGTAGGTGGTCACAAAATTGTTTGGCAGCAGGCCGTACTTGTTGGCCGCGGTTATTGCGCTGCCCAGTGTCAGTGCCGCCCAGGCCACCGTGTAATAACCGGCTTGCGGGTTCCCCTTCCACCATTGCACGGGCCCCAGAACAGTGAGCAAAAGGCAGCTGGGTATTGCCAGGGCCACGGTCAGTCGGCTGCCCGTGCTGTAGTCCAGAAAGAATGTCATCAGACCAACCACTGCATTCAGTGAGATCATGAACAGTACGAGCCGGTTCAGAACAGGCCCGGTGTGTTCAAGTTTCAGGAATGAGCGGGAGAACACCAGGGTGAAGAAAAGAGAGAAAGGCACAGCCAGCAACATGATCTGATTCTGTAGGGCAGGGCTGTCAGGCCAGAGAAACTGATAAGTTGAGCCATTCAGGCTTCCGATAAGTAATAGATAGCCGAGTGTCGAGAGCACGTAGAGCAGGTATACCGGCTCTCGTAGCGCGGCAAAAATAAACAGGTTGAAGAAAATCACCGTGATCAGGATGCCGTAGTAAAGCGCGTGCATCTGGTCTTCGGTGGAAGAATGCTCGAAGAACGCCTGGGCGTTCCAGAGACGAACCGGAATCTGCATGGCCCCCTCGGTGCGCACCTCCAGCAGAATCTGGTACTCGCTGGCTATGCTTTGCTCGAAGGGGAACAGGAAATGGCGGTGCAGTATCGGGCGCTGTTCAAACGGAACGTGGTCTCCGGTCTCCACCCGCCGTGCGATTCGGCCGTTCTCAATCAGGTGGAAGGTCACTTTATCCAATTGCGAGTAGCGAACTTCAAGAAGGTTGATGGTCGCCGGCTGCGATACCGGAAACCGAAGCCAGACGGTATCGCGGATATAGCCAAAATTCGGACTTTTTTCCTCGAGAGTTTGCCAGCTGTCGGAGGCCAGGGCTTCACTGACCGTCAGCTTGTTGTCGGGGGCAACGCGCAGGTACTCGATTTGCGGAACATAGGAATCCTCGGCCCCGAAGGATGGGGCGGACAGGCCGGATAACAGCAAAAGTGTTATCAGTAAACGAAGCCAGAGGGTGGATGCCACGTCGTACCGCTTAATTGTCATTGTCTCTGGGAGTATGGCGTGTCGTCTTTGGCGGCTCAAGTCGCTGGCAGAGCCTGATTGGCAAATTTTTGTAGCCGTGTCTCAGATCTGCTCCAGCCACCCCCGGACCCAGGGCAGCGCTTCGGCCTCCGGTTCCATGGTTTCCAGGGCATCAATCCGAAGCGTGTCACCAACCTTACGGGCAGCGGTTTCGTAAAGCGCTTCCTCCATGAGGTCGCCAGCGCCACAGAAAGTATCTCCGTAGGAGCTGTCACCCAGGACGATGATGCCAAACGGCCGGCCGGGTTGTTGTGGCAACTGGTCCCTCAGGTCCAGGTAGAAGGGCAGCAGATTGGCCGGAAGCTCGCCCTGTCCGGTTGTCGATGTGCATACCAGTAGCGCATCGTTGTTCGACGTGATGTCATCCAGTGCCGGATTTTCCAACACGGTCACGTGGTGACCTTCCCCCTCAAGCTCTTTCTTGAGCGTTCTGGCCGTCAGGAGCGCGCCGCCATAGACGCTGCCCACCAGGATTCTGATTGATGTCATAGGTTATCTGCTCGCTGCCTTGGCACTGTTCATACGGTCGTTCGGTGGCGCACGATCATAGCGGGAGTGCTTTCTCGCCTCAAGGCGAGTGGGTGGGGGAAGGTTCGCTTTCCTGGCTTCGAACCCGCGGTGCTATCCGGTTGCGCCCGGATTCCTTGGCATTGTAGAGGTTCAGGTCGGCCTGTTTGAGAAGATCGTCAAGTGACCGGGCCTTGGCGATGGAGCAGACACCGGCGCTGATGGTTACCGGTAATGCCTGATCTCTGAACCGGAACGGGTGCCTGGCAACTTGCGACCGCAGTCTTTCAGCCAGGCTCAGGGCCTGGAGCAGTGAAGTGTCAGGCAATAACACCAGAAATTCTTCACCGCCCCATCGGGCCGCGACATCCGCCTGCCGAATCACGGTTCGCATCAATGCAGCGAACTCCCGCAGGACATCGTCGCCCGCGTCGTGTCCGAACTGGTCGTTGATCTGTTTGAAAAGGTCGAGATCGATCAGGGCAATGGAGAAGTGGTGGCCGGAGCGCTGGTAGCGGGAAAACTCCATGGTCAGGCGGTTCTGCATTTCACGGCGGTTGGCCAGCCCGGTGAGCTCGTCGGTGCGGGCGGCGTGCTCATGGGTTTCGGCCAGCGCCAGAAGTTCATTACGTGCTTTCAGTCGGCTGGCTTCGAGGACGAAACAGAAAATCGATTCGAAGGTCAGGGCCGCAAAAAAGCGGATCTTGAAATCCATGCTGTATTCCGCCGAGACCAGCGGTAGCCCGGGAAACTGGAACACCACTACCGCGACCAGGTAGCAGAACAGCAACACCGCCGTGCCGGTTTTCAGGTCAGTCAGGTAAAAAAGCAGAGGCGGGAAGACGTAAAACCAGAGTGGCCCGGTGTTGCTCTCGCCGCCGGACGCAATCAGGTAGGTGAAAAGCAGGCCGACAATAACGATCATCCCGGCTTTCTGGCGTGCCCGGTTGCCGGTGCTGGCAAAGTGCAGCATGTTCACGGCAATCAGACCGATGAAGGACCAGAGCACCCAGGCATGGGTCTCGTGTCCGGCGAACCAGGCCTTGGTACCGATGCCAACCAGAAAAGCGATAGCGGTTGCCGAGAGCCAGGTGAGCAGACGCGAGACCTGGCCGTCTTCCCGTTCGCCGGCAGCGAGCTGTCCGGAGGAAGTTGAATGAGGCATGGGAACCTTTTTTTTGCTGTTTTTGTGATTTTGGCGCTTATGTCCGGGATTATGAGTCAATTTAGTGCGTTTTTGCACTCGAGTCTGTGATGTGTTTAGTCTGTGTGAATTGTGACCGTTTTATTTCATTTTCATGTCAAAAAAATTATAGTTGCCGCGCGAAAGTGTTCGCCCCCAATCCTCACAGACTAAACGAGACCTGATCTGTTATGGCCCGTTCGAGCGGATTCCTGGATACCCTTCTCACCAGCCCTACCACGGAACGATACAGGGTCGGCATCAGCCTGCTTTTCTTACTTGGCGTGTGGCTGACTGTCGGATCATTCAGCCAGGGAATGCCCAACAGTATGTTGCTGATGGCCGCCGCGGTGATTGGCGGGTACATGGCGATCAACATTGGCGCCAATGACGTTGCCAACAACGTGGGGCCAGCGGTGGGTTCTGGTGCCCTGTCCCTGGGTGCCGCTGTGCTCATCGCAGCCGTTTTCGAGGCCGGTGGCGCGATCATCGCCGGCGGAGATGTGGTCTCCACCATCAAGGGTGGCATCATTGATCCCTCCAATCTGGAAGAGAGCAGGGCGTTCGTGTGGCTGATGACCGCCGCCCTCCTGGCTGGCGCCCTCTGGCTGAATCTGGCCACCTGGATGGGCGCGCCTGTGTCTACAACCCATTCCATTGTTGGCGGCGTTCTGGGTGCCGGTATCGCCGCCGGTGGCTGGGGTATTGCTGATTGGGCGGTGATGGGCAAGATTGCCGCCAGCTGGGTGATTTCGCCGGTGCTGGGCGGTGCTCTGGCAGCCCTGTTCCTGTTTGCGATCAAGAAGACTGTGCTCTATCGAAGAGAGGTCATTCCGGCCGCGAGGACCTTTGTTCCCTGGCTGGTGGCGATCATGGCCTGGGCCTTTGGCACCTACCTGATGATCAAGGGCGTCAAGAAGATCGTCAAAGTCGATTTTCTCGAGGCGACGCTGATCGGGCTTGCCGCGGCCGCCGTGGTGTTCTTCGTTATGCGCACCCTGGTGGGCCGCATGGCATCGACCATGGAGAACAGCTCGGCAGGCGTGAATACCCTGTTTACCTGGCCGTTGATCTTTGCCGCGGCACTGCTGAGTTTCGCCCACGGCGCCAACGACGTGGCGAACGCCATTGGTCCGCTCGCTGCCATTAACGATGCCCTCTCGGCTGATTCGGTGGTTATGTCAGCGAATATTCCCCTGTGGGTCATGATGGTGGGTGCCCTGGGTCTGGCCGTTGGCCTGATGCTGTTCGGCCCACGCCTGATTAAGACCGTCGGCAGCGAAATCACCGAACTGGATAAGACCAGGGCGTTCTGCATCGCGCTTTCGGCAGCGCTCACGGTGATCCTTGCGTCTCAGCTTGGCCTGCCTGTTAGCTCCACCCATATCGCGATTGGTGGCGTGTTCGGCGTTGGCTTCCTTCGGGAGTACCTGAAGTCCAACTACGCAACCCAGCTGCACAAGATCATGGAGCACCATGATCCTGCCGAGCAGGAGCGTCTGAAGCCGTTCCTGGATGATTTCCGCAATGCGTCGGTTGAGGAGATGGAGAACCTGCTCAAGCGGGCCAAGAAGAAAAAGCAGGTCCCTCTGTCCAAGTCCGAGCGTAAACGCCTGAAGAAGATCTACCGGGAAGAGCTGGTGAAGCGTTCGCATCTGGTGCGCATTGCCGCAGCCTGGATCATCACCGTACCGGCATCGGCCATTATGGCAGCGATTCTGTTCTTCACCCTGCGAGGCTTGTTGATCTGACCGGGCTGGTTGTATAAACCGAGTTTGGTCATACTATCTGTAAAAAGGGGTGTTTCACCCCTCAAGCCTATTTGTCCGTGGAGTGAAGTATGAGTTCATCCGTTGAAGGCCGTCAGGCGAAGATGATTAATGAGCTGAGGACCTTCATCAAGAAGGTTTTGAGCGACCCGACCATTGCCGTCAAGTCCATGGAGATTGCTCGCAAGCACCGGGGTCAGCCGAATGCCGAGGAGCTGATTGCGCAGGAAATCAGTGCCAGCACCAATATCCGGATTCCCGAGAACTGGAGTGAGGCGGATAAGATGTTCCTGGATATCATCCATGATGTTCTGGATGATGAAGAGGCCCTGTACTAAGGCCTTGTCTGCAGGCTTGGGAGAAGCGAGCCGGGCGGGGGATGGTTCAAAAACACGCTGTGAATACGTCCCTGTACGCTTGGCTCCGCCATCCCTGGCTCCGCACAGTTTTTGAACCATCCCCCGCCCGGCTCAACTGAGCCATGGTTGTTGCCTAAAATCGCCATGGCTAAGTCTTCTGGACTCTTCAGGCCTGTCTCGCGTTCGGCGTCGCCTGCTTCAATACCGCATCCGCCATCTGGTGCAGGATGCTGATCTCATCCTCTATGCCCTCATCCCGTGATAACTCTCTCTGTTCCGAAAGGATGTCGGCCAGGATTTCTTTGGTCGTCAGAGGGTTGGCCAGTACCACCCGGAACACGATGCACGGGAAGTTGTAGTAACGGGCCGGCTCCAGTCGGGTACGTGACACGAACGCCTTGCCCCGTTCCCGCTGGGTTTTCTGGATGAACTTGGTAATCCGGTTCAGACAGGTGTTGAGCTTTTCCGCCTGCAGCGGGTCGGCGCAGGCCAGGGCTTCCTGGACGTTTTCCGGGCAGTAGCGGTAGGTCAGGATGTTCAGTTCCGGTCTCGTGACCAGTTCGAAATCCGGTTCTGCTTCGATCATTTCCGCGAAGGTCTTGGCCTTGTCGATACCCTGGTCGATCAGGATCTCGTAGCCTTCCCGGGCCAGGATTTTCAGGCCGGAGTGGATCAGCATGGACATGCCGGGCCGTGAGCCCTCGAGGGTGGTGCTGCCCAGGTCCCGGGAGCCTTTACGGATGATGTACTGGGCGTGGTGTTCCACGGCGCTGGCGAGGCTCGGGTCGCGGAAGACTACCAGGCCCACGCCCATGGGGACGTAGAGCTGTTTGTGGGCGTCGAAAGTGACGGAATCTGCCTTCTCGATACCGCGCAGCAGGTGTTTGTAGGTGCGGGAGAACAGCGTGGGCCCGCCCCAGGCGGCGTCCACGTGGAAGTGGGCGCCGAATTCGCGGGCGATGTCGGCCATGGCGTCCAGAGGGTCGACGTTGCCGGTTTCGGTGGTGCCGGCCACGCCGCAGATGGCCATGACTTTGATTTTCTGGCGCTGCAGTTCCAGGCACTTGTCCCGCAGGGCATCGGTGTTGATGCGGTTTTCGTCGTCGGTATCCACGGGAATCAGGGATTCCCGGCCCAGGCCGAGTACGTCGGCGGCTTTGCGCAGGGAATAATGGCCGCGGCGCGAGACGACGATGGCGGCGCCTTCGTAGCCGTAGTATTTCAGAGCCCGGAACAGGCCTTCCTGGTGCAGTCCGCGGAAGCTACCCTCGGCCGGGAAGGCCCGGTTGCGGGCGACCCACAGGGCGGTGAGGTTGGCGACTGTGCCACCAGAGCACATGGCACCCAGGGCGTAACGGGGGTCGTGCATCCACTTGCGGTAGAAGGCGCCGTCTTCCTGGTATACCAGCCGGTGAATCATGCCCAGCACCTGGCGCTCCATGGGTGTAAACGCCTTGGAGGTTTCGGTTTTGACCAGGTTCTGGTTCAGGGCAATCATGATTTTCGACAGCGGCAGCATGAAATACGGCAGCGCTGAGGTCATGTGCCCGATAAAGGCTGGTGAGGCGGTGTGAACGGAGTTGGCCACCAGTTTGTCGAGCAGGAACTGGGCCTGTTCAGACACAAAGACCGGCTTCTCGGGAATGCTGTAGTCGGAGAAGTCTTTCTCCACATCCGAGAGGTCCCGTTCTACCGCAACGATGTGCTCCTGCAGAAAGCCTGCAAGATTGCGGGAGATGTTCTGGTCAATCCGGCTCAGCGTCGATTCCGGCGCCTCGGGCACCGTGAATACGCGATACATGGCCTCTACCGAGGCCTGGGCGGATTTTTTCTTTCCGGTCATAGGCGCCACTCACAATCAGTGGTCATCCGAAGGGCCGGTTCCGGATGCCCTGCGGATACGGCCGGCATTGCTGTCCGGCATTAATGTCTGGTCGCCTGCCGCTGGCAGGCGCACTGGCATCCCTGAGGGGGCGTAGTATACGGCCTGGCGACAGGTTACGCCACACGCGGCCCTCGGGGTTATACGGTCAGAGTATTTCCCGGTGTATATCCAGTATGGCAGCATCCACGCGTTCTTCGATGGCTTTTTCGATCTGGTCCAGACGCTGGGTAATCTGCTGTGAGGAGGTGCCCAGGGCCGCGATGGTCCAGGTGGCGCAGTCGAGAGCCTCCTGGTCGGCGGTTTCGGCGACGGCGAGGTCGGGTTCTTTGCCCCAGACGGCCTTCAGGGCGGTGAAGACTTTGCGTTTGGCTTTGAGGTCGTCGCAGCCGTAGAGCTGGAAGTGCAGGGTCAGTACGCCCACGTGGGGCGTTATAACCGGCTGTTGGGGCTTTTGGCCTTCCCGCAGGAGTTTTCTCAGGGCTTCTGACATCTTTGATTCCGTGCTGGAGTCGATGAGAAATCCCCTCCCAAAAAACGCTCCTTGCGGCACATCCCTGTGGCGCTTGGGCTCCGCCATCCATGGCTCCGCACATTTTTGGGAGGGGATTCCCCATCGACTCTCAGAGTTCTCAGTGGGCTTCCAATAGCAACTTAGCCTACTACAGGCGTTGCCCGTTTGATAATGGCTGCCGGATCGGTGCCCGAGGGCAGGTTGCCGTAGTTCATGCCGCCACTGGACTCGAGTCTCGAGGCGCAGAAGGCGTCGGCGACGGCGGCATCCGAGTGGCGGAGCAGCAGGGAGCCCTGCAGGGCCAGGGCCATGCGATCGACCAGGTTTCGGGCGCGGTACTGGAAATCGCTGATGTCGGCGAAGTCGTGTTGCAGCTGCGCCAGGAACTGGTCGAAGCGGCGATCGGCGCCTTTGGCTTCAGCGGCTTCCTTGAAGAAGGCGTCGAGGGTTTCAGGCTCTTTTTGCAGGGCGCGCAGGGTGTCCAGGCACTGAACGTTGCCACTGCCTTCCCAGATGGCGTTGACGGGAGATTCCCGGAACAGCCGGGGCATGATGCAGTCTTCCATCACGCCGCTGCCGCCGATGCATTCCATGGCCTCATAGGCATGGTTCGGGGTGCGTTTGCAGATCCAGTATTTGCCGACCGGTGTGGCCAGGCGGGCCAGCAGTCGTTCGTGTTCTTTGTCCTGGTTGTCCAGGGCGCGGGCGATGCGCATGGTATAGGCCAGTGCCGCTTCGCTTTCCAGGGCCAGGTCGGCCAGAACATTCTGCATCAGAGGCTGATCGATCAGGCGGGCACCGAAGGCGCTGCGGTGACGGCAGTGGTGACTGGCCTGGGCGATGGCCTGACGCATGCCGGCGGAGCTGCCGATCATGCAGTCGAAGCGGGTCATGGCCACCATTTCAATGATGGTGGGCACGCCGCGGCCTTCCTCGCCAACCATCCATGCAAGGGCGCCGCGCAGTTCGGCTTCGCTGGAGGCGTTGGCAACGTTGCCCATTTTGTTCTTGAGGCGCTGGACCTGCCAGGGGTTCTTGGTGCCGTCCGGGCGCCAGCGGGGCATCAGGAAGCACGACAGTCCTGACTGTGTCTGAGCCAGTACCAGGAAAGCGTCGCACATGGGAGCAGAGACAAACCATTTGTGACCCACCAGCTCATAGGCCTGGCCCGGGCCTCCCGCGCCGATCGGGTAGGCCCTGGTGCTGTTGGCGCGAACGTCGCTGCCACCCTGTTTCTCGGTCATGGCCATGCCAATGGTCACGGAACTTTTCTGGCTGTCCGGCAGGTTGCGGGGATCGTAGCTGTCGGCCAGGATCCTGGCTTCCCAGTCGGCCGCCAGTTCCGGCTGCTTGCGAATTGACGGGATGGCGGCAAAGGTCATGGTTACAGGGCAGCAGTGGGCGGCCTCCACCTGGGAGTGCATGTAGTACTTGGCTGCGCGGGCAACATGCGCGCCCTGGCCTGGATGGCTCCAGGGGCTGCTGTGGAGACCATTGTCGAAGGCAATCCGCATCAGCTCATGATAGGCCGGATGGAAGTCCACTTCGTCGATGCGGTGGCCGAAACGGTCATGGGTGTTGAAGACCGGTTTGTTGGCGTTGGCGCGAAACCCCAGGTCAATGGTCTGCGCGGCCCCGGCCAGGGCTCCGAATGCCTTGAGGTCCTCGGCAGCTTTACCGGCGCCCTCCCGGAGGGCAGCTTCCTGCAGGGCAATGTCCTGTTCGAACAGGTTATAGTTCTCCAGGGCCGGTGGCTGGTTGAAGACCTCGTGGGTGCTGGCCAGGTAGCGATCTTCCTGGTCGTTTGATGGCGTCTCTGGCCCGGGCTGCCGCGCGTTCATAGCTACCTCCTGGTGCCGGTCAACCCCTGCATACAAAAGCAGATGATGGAATTGACCAGCGGGTCATTGTTGTCTTCTGTTGTGCTGGTGGCCTGGCTGGTCTGTGTCGGTGACAGGGGGCCAACCAGGCTTTCCGCTATGGCGCCCACCAGGCAGGTGCTGCTTTGGCGAGCGTCCTGATCCGGGATGCATCCTTCTTCAATGCCTTCGCGGATCGCTTTTTCGAACAGGTTGGCGTACGCCTTGCGGTATGCCAGTCGTTCTTCTTCCACTTTCGGGTCCACCGGCTCGGCGATCAGTGACCAGGCCATTTGCGGGCCTTTCAGTGCCCGCTCGGCAAATTGTCTGAGTGCCCGCTCAAGCCGCTCGGCGGCGTTGCCATCGGAGGCCAGAGCTTCGGCGACCTTGTCGACCTCCCGCTGGGTTGCCAGCCGGAAAATCTCGGCGAACAGGTCCTCTCTGGACTCGAAGTGCCGGTAGATAGTTCCTGTGGCAACGCCGGCCAGCCCGGCGATCCGGGTAACCCGCGCGCTTCGAAAACCGCCTTCGGCCACGCACTGATAAGTGCAGTCCACAATCCGTTTGCGCGCCTCCGCCTTGCGCTGGCGCATTTTTTCCGTTTCTCGATAGGCCATTCGGGCTCCCTATAAGCAGTGAATCACTATTCATTCTTTCTGTCAATTTTTTGATCTACAGACGAATATAAAATTTTCGCATGTAATTCAATTGTTTGTTGTGATTTACAAAAATTTACAAAAAAGTCGTTGCCAATAAATAGCGTGGTCACGAAAAGCAGATTATAAAGACGCCAAGACGAAGCCGCAGGCGGTCTTTCGTCGATACGGAGTGAGGTTCCCTGCGGGGTCGCAGCACTCGACCATCTGTTTTCGTTGATGGAGAAAAGATCATGAGTGAATTCGACGAAAGCAACCTGGAGCAGTCCGGAAGCTGGACCAGCGACAGTGACGACAACCATTCCATCGCCGGCCGTGCCCGCGTTCGCGCACAGTTGCAGGCAGACATCGAAGCGTTCCTGAGCCAGGGCGGAAGGATCCAGGAAGTAGATACCTCCTTCCGTTCTGATACACCTCGCAAGGTGGAAGTGGGTTTTAACAACCGCTCCCTCTGAACGTTCAGACGGCAGTCCGGGGCGCTTCGCCCCGGCTCCGTTTTTGATCCCTGTCTCGGTATGACCTGTCAGCGTCGTTTATCCTCGTTCATTATCATTTTGCGCCGTTAGCCCGGGCAAATCGCCAGTCACCCGTAATCTGGACTCCTGTGTGGTAATGAAGCGCCGAATCCATCTTTTCCTTGTTTTGCTACTGATCATAGCAGCTGTTGTCAGCTTCTGGCTGATGACGACAGATCCGGCTGCCGAGGGTGAGCCGGTCGTATCGGCGCCTGTTGATGAGTCTCTGAAATCACTGAACAAGGGGGCGGCCTCTTCTGCGCCCTCCGACCTGGTAAACAACGCTTCCACGGTCCGTGTTCCCGAGCAGTTGCCAGCCTCGCTGGCCGGCACCTCGGTCCCGGATGGTTGGGCCCGAACGGACAGGTTCGGCAATCTTGTCCCGACCCCGCATCTGCGACAGCTGTTCGAGTATTTCCTGTCAGCCCTGGGAGAGGAATCGCTGCAAGCGTTGGTGGCGCGCATTGAAGCGGCGCTGTCGGGCCTGGAAGAGCCAGCGAGATCCCAGGCCCTGGTAACCCTTGGAAACTACCTGGAATACAAACTTGCGGTTTCTGAGCTGGAACAAAGCTATGGTGAGGTGTCCGGGCTTGGCGCGGGTGAGATGCAGCGAAGGATGGCAGAGATCCAGGCACTGCGGCGGACCTGGCTTGATGCCGATACCGCCGCCGCTTTCTTTGCTGACGATGAGGCAGTCGACCGCTTCCAGATCGAAAAACTCAGGATCGCAAGCAATGACAGCCTGACCGATGAGCAGAAAGCAGAAGCTCTTCGCCAGGCCGAGTCTGCCTTGCCGGAGCCGCTCCGCAAGGCCAGGGAGGAGACCCGACGGTTTGCAGACTATGAACAGGTGCGCCGGGAGCTGGCGGATGATCCCCGGGCGCTCGAGGCCTGGCGTCAGGAGGCCTTTGGGGAAGCCGCGGCGGACAGGCTGGCCCGCCTTGAGGAGGAACAAAAGAACTGGGACCGCCGCTGGCAAGTCTATTCACAGGAGCGGGACCGGCTATTGTCCCCCGGGCTTGCCGAGCCGGAACGTCAACAGGCGCTGGAGCGTCTGAGGGCCAGCCACTTCAATGAAACCGAACAGGTTCGAGCCGAGGCGCTGGATTCGATACGGTAATTAACCTGTCATTTAATCGCCCTATCCTGCCAGGGGAGTCTGCAACCAGCGGCGCCGGCCGTGTATGATGGCGCAAAGGGCGCCCGGCGGATGCCGAGACGGTCCATCAGACTTTTTGTTCAGCCATCCAGGAGGTTGTCAGTGCCGATTCCGACTCCCCGTACTTTTCCTGCCACCCGCTTACGCCGTAACCGGGCCAGCGATTTCTCGCGTCGCCTGGTTCGGGAAAACCAGCTCACGCCGGACAACCTGATCTATCCGGTATTCGTGCTGGAGGGTGAGGGCCAGCGGGAACAGGTGCCCTCAATGCCGGGAGTGGAGCGCCTGAGCATTGATCTGCTGGTTGAACAGGCTGCGGAGCTGGGCGAATTGGGTATCCCGGCAATTGCCCTGTTTCCGGTAGTTCCGGCCGAGAAGAAAAATCTCTCCGGCTCCGGAGCCTGGGATTCCGATGGTCTGGCGCAGAGAGCGGTTCGCGCCCTCAAGTCGGCCCACCCGGAACTCGGAGTGATTACAGACGTGGCGCTGGACCCGTTCACCACCCATGGCCAGGACGGCATCATCGATAACGACGGTTATGTCCTCAATGACGTGACGGTCGAGGCACTGGTCAACCAGGCGCTCTCCCATGCCGATGCGGGCGCCGATGTGGTCGCACCGTCTGACATGATGGATGGCCGTATTGGTGCCATTCGCGAAGCCCTGGAAAACGGCGGCCATGTGAACACACGGATCCTGGCCTATTCTGCCAAGTACGCATCAAGCTATTACGGGCCTTTCCGTGATGCGGTAGGCTCGGCCGCCAATCTCGGCAAGGGTAACAAGGCGACCTACCAGATGGATCCGGCCAACGGTGACGAGGCATTGCATGAGGTCTCGATGGACCTGGCCGAAGGCGCAGACATGGTGATGATCAAGCCCGGTATGCCGTATCTCGATATCGTGCACCGGGTGAAGACGGAATTGCGGGTACCAACATTTGTTTACCAGGTCAGTGGCGAATACGCCATGCATATGGCCGCAGCCCAGAACGGCTGGCTCGACGGGGATGCGGTGATGATGGAAAGCCTGATGGCCATGCGCAGAGCCGGGGCCGACGGAATCCTGACCTACTTTGCCGTGCGCGCGGCCCGACTGATGCGGGACCGTCAGCGCGGATAAGGCCAAAATCATTCGCCAGCAGTGGCGAACACACTGGAATCGAGGAATCATGACAACGGAAACGGCGAAGAATCAGACGGCAGGGGATGACCGGAGTGTGCCTGCGCCGGTGGATGTGCCCCCGGTTGGTGAGGAGATCAACCTGGATGCCAATGAAAATTACTTCAACCGGGAACTGAGCCAGCTCCAGTTTAATTACCGCGTGCTCAAGCAGGCCCTGGATACGACGCACCCGTTGATCAATCGTCTGATTTTCTGCTGCATTTTCAGCAGCAACATGGACGAGTTCTTCGAGATCCGTGTGGCCGGTCTAAGGCAGCAGATGAAATACGGCCGTGAGACCGTTGGTGCCGATGGCATGATGCCGGACCAGGCCCTGGCGGAGATCAGCCGTGTTGCTCACGAGTACATTCGCGAGCAGTACGACATACTGAACAATGTGCTGATTCCCGAGATGGAAGAGCAGAACATTCACTTTGTCCGGCGCCGGGAGTGGACGCCGGAGCAGGCGGAGTGGGTGCGCACTTATTTCGAGGAGGAGATCCTGCCGGTGGTCAGCCCCATCGGGTTGGATCCTTCGCACCCGTTCCCGCGTCTGGTCAACAAAAGCCTGAACTTCATTGTTGAGCTGGACGGCAAGGACGCCTTCGGGCGGGAAACCGGCATGGCGATTGTGCCGGCTCCGCGTTCGCTGCCCCGCCTGGTCCGTCTGCCTGATGATGTCTGCAATGGTGGCGAAAACCTGGTGTTCCTGTCGTCCATGATCCACGCCCACGCCGACGAGCTCTTCCCCGGCATGGAGGTGAAAGGCTGCTATCAGTTCCGGCTGACCCGTAACGCCGACCTTGAGCTTGAAGACGATCTGGAAGACCTGGCCTCGGCCCTGCGTGGTGAGCTGCTCAGTCGCCGGTTTGGCGACGGCGTGCGCCTTGAGGTTGCCGACAACTGCCCGGAAGAGCTGGTTCAGTTCCTGCTGAAGGAATTCGGTCTGACCGAGCGCGATCTTTACCAGGTCCATGGCCCGGTGAACCTGACCCGATTGATGGCGGTCGGAGGGCTGGTGGACCGTCCGGACCTCACCTATTCCGGTTTTTCGCCGTCGATTCCCAAGCTGATACGCAGCAAGGAATCGATGTTCGATGCCATTCGCAAGCGCCCGATTCTATTGTTGCACCCTTACGAAAATTTCAGCCCGGTCGTTGATCTGTTGCGCCAGGCCGCCAAGGATCCTCAGGTTCTGGCGATTCGCCAGACCCTATATCGGACGGGGGCAGACTCGGAGATTGTCGAGGCGCTGGCGGATGCGGCCCGCCGCGGCAAGGAGGTTACCGCGGTTATCGAGTTACGGGCGCGATTCAGTGAGGCCGAGAACCTCGAGCTGGCCAGTCGGCTGCAGGAAGCGGGCGTGATCGTGGTATACGGCGTGGTTGGTTACAAAACCCACGCCAAGATGATTCTGATTGTGAGGCGTGAGGAGGGACGGCTGCGCCGCTATGTGCACCTGGGCACCGGTAACTACCATGCCGGTAACGCCCGTCTGTATACCGACTACAGCTTCATGACCTGCGATGAGTCCATCAGCGACGACGTCAACAAGCTGTTCCAGCAGCTTACCGGCATGGGTAAGGCCCTGAAGATCAAGAAGCTGTTTCATTCGCCCTTCACCCTCCATCCCCGGCTACTGAGCCTGATTGATCGGGAAGCGGGCTTTGGGGACAAGGGCCGGATCATCTTCAAGTTCAATGCATTGACGGAAATCCAGCTGATCAAGGCGCTTTACCGGGCTTCACAGGCCGGTGTGAAAATCGATCTGATCATCCGCGGCATCTGTTGTCTGCGTCCGGAAGTGCCGGGCCTCTCGGAGAATATTCGGGTGAGGTCGATCATTGGCCGCTTCCTGGAGCACACCCGTGTCTACTACTTTGGCAACAATGGCCGCCCGGATGTGTACTGTTCGAGTGCCGATGGTATGGAACGGAACCTGCTCAGCCGGGTGGAAACCGCTTTCCCCCTGGACGATCCTGATCTTGCCGCCCGGGTCAGAGAAGATCTGGATACCTACCTGGCCGACAATTGCCAGTCCTGGGTACTGCAACCGGACGGCAGTTATATTCAGAACCAGCCCGCAGAAGGTGAAGAGCGCCTTGCCTCACAATTGGTGTTGCTTGAACGGCTGACCGGAAAAACCTGATTCCCGAACTGGAGAAAGTTGTTTGAACACCAAATGGATGATTGCCGGCGCTGGTGTGCTGGCTGTAGCGGGCGGCCTGCCCTGGGTCGTGGGATACGTAACTGAGCAGCAGTGGCACCAGGCAACAGCGGAGGTGAACGATGCACAACCCTTCCTTCGCATGGAAACGGATAACTATGAGAGAGGTATTCTCGGGGCCCGTTTCAGAGGTTCGGTGAACCTGATCAATCCGGAAACCGGTGAATCCCAGAAGCTTGCCTACCGGGCCAATGTGACCCATGGCGTGACCGGCAGCCTGATGGATTTCCAGCCCGAGGATGGCTGGGCCGCCGGCGATAGCGACTGGTTCTCCGGTGAGGAGCCGAAGCTGACCCTGGAAACCCGTCTCTGGGGTACCGCTGTTCTCGAACTCGAAGCGCCCCAGATGACCCTGACGGACCCGGATACCGGGGAGACCCTGGCCTCAAGTGGCGGCTTGGCAAGAATTGAGGTCAGTGAGGCCGGTTCTCAGGCCGATGCCTTGATGGTCTGGCCGGGAGTAACCCTGTCCGGTCCGGACCTGGATATCCAGGTCAGCGACTTCCGCCTCGAGCAAACCATGAGTCATCTGACCGGTGAGGTCTGGACCGGCTCCGGCGAGATTGCGGTGGAATCGGTTGCTGTGACCCCGGCGGCGGAAGCCCCCTTCATGCTTCAGGGGATTTCGGTTCTTAGCAGCAGCGAGCCGGTCAACGATGGTGAGCGCCTGGATTCACGAATGACGTTCGAGGTCGCTGGCGTTTCAACGGCCGATGAGCGTTATGGTCCCCAGAGACTGGTGTTCGCATTGTCCGGGCTGGATGTGGCGGCCTGGAGCAACCTGACCGAGAGCCTTTCATCCATGCAGGCGCTGGCTATCACTCAGGCCTCTGGCGGTCCCCAGCAGTTTGAGCAGCAGATGGCCGCCATGCAGCAGGTGAATGCCGCCGTTCGGGATTTGGCAGCAGCCGGGTTCTCGGTTGGTTTTCCAGAGCTGACGGTGACCACCCCGGAGGGTGTGATAGAAGGCAGCGCCCGGATCGCCCATCCGGAGCTGACGGCGGATCAGAAAGCAGAAATGCTGATGGTGATGCAGCAGTTGACCGGCAAAATGGATCTCAGTCTGCCCGTCGCGCTCGCGGAGGAATACCCGGAATTCCGGTTACAGCTGGCACCGCTGATAAAGCAGGGGCTGCTGGTAGAGCAGGGTGACAGTCTGGTGCTTGATGCCAGTATGAAAGATCTTGTGCTGGACGTGAACGGTGTGGAAATTCCTTTGCCGCCGTTGCTTTGACGCCGCTGCTTCATTGCCATAAAAAAGCCCCGCTGGTCGGGGCTTTTTTGTTAGTTCAGCTTCAGCTGAACTTCTTTTTCAGGGCAGCCTCTACCGCCGGATCAACAAACTCCGAGACATCGCCACCCAGGGATGCGATTTCCCGGATCAGGGTGGAGGAGATGTAGGACAGGTGATTGGCCGGTGTCAGGAAAACGCTTTCCACTTCCGGAGCCAGACGGCGGTTCATGTCGGCCAGCTGGAATTCGTATTCGAAATCCGATACCGCCCGGAGTCCACGGAGGATCACGGTGGCACCCTGTTCACGGACGAAATCGGCGAGCAGGTTGCTGAATCCGGTGACGCTGACATTGGGGAGATGCGCGGTCGCCTGGCGGACCAGTTCGCAGCGTTCTTCTAGATCGAGAAGTGGCTGTTTCTTGGGGTTGTAGGCGATGGCGACGACGATTTCATCAAACATTCGGCCGGCCCGTTCGATCAGGTCGGTGTGGCCGTTGGTGATGGGATCGAAGGTGCCCGGGTAGATGACTTTGGACATGCGCAGCTCCTTTCTTTGCGAGGCCCAAGGATAGCAGCATTTTCGGAGACTCTGTAGGCGTCCGGGGCTTCAGGTCGTGCATGTCGGCTATGTGGTGGGGCCGACTGGAAGGGCTTGTCCGGGAAACGCTACAAGCACCCCTTCGGGGTCCGGCCAGCAATCACAGATTGCTGTCGTTCGCCTGCGCA
Source organism: Marinobacter sp. CP1 (assembly GCF_001266795.1). Classification (NCBI taxonomy): domain Bacteria; kingdom Pseudomonadati; phylum Pseudomonadota; class Gammaproteobacteria; order Pseudomonadales; family Marinobacteraceae; genus Marinobacter; species Marinobacter sp. CP1. Next base: position 1,519,001 of record NZ_CP011929.1, on the reverse strand, counting down.
TGAAGCTTCGCTTCATAATCGCTTGTCTCACCCATGTGCGCTTTAGCGAAGCCATCCATGGCTTCTCACATTCCCGGACAAGCCCTTCCAGCCAGCCCTTTCATCCCCGTGCGAGCCTCCCCGAAGGAAACTGGGGCTGTTATCTGCGCGCAATGCTAGCTGGCTGCTCGCGAGAGTCTTTGAGCCAACCTTGTACTGTTCCGTGCCGCCAGGGCGTAAACCGACAGCTGCGGATTTGCCCCGATGCTGGTGGGGAAGATCGAGGCATCGTGGATGCTGAGGTTGCTGACCTGGTGGTGTTCACCAAAGCCGTTGACGACCGAGTTTTGCGGATTGCTTCCCATGGCGCAGCCGCCCATCTGGTGGGCGGTGAACAGGCGGACGCGGTGGGGTGCCATGGGGAGCTGGTCGATGGCGGCTTTGGCGTCGGTCCAGTTGGTGTACCAGTCGGAATCCAGGTGCATCAGGCGGACTTTTTCGGCACCGGCGGCGAACTGGATTTCGGCCATGGTGTGGAAGGCTTCGCGGATGCCCTTCCAGAGGTAGTCGCTGACGGGGTAGTCCAGTACCGGACTGCCGTCGTCGCGGAGGGAGACTGTGCCGCCGGGGCTTTCGGGGTGGAAGCCGTCCCGGAGCAGGGCGATGACGGACTGCATGTGGGGCAGGCCGGCCATGTTGTTGATCTGGGTTTCGCCGTGGCCGGGTATGACGCCGCTGGACATGCCCGGGTGCAGCGGTGGCACCTCGAGTTTGTAACCAACCGGGCCGTCGACGCCGTTTCGGAAGTTGAATTCGTCCGAGTAGATGGACTGGGGCGCGCCATAGAACGGATCGACGCGCTGAGGCATCTGGGCGACGGTGGCGTTGACCGGATGGATGAACGAACGCTTGCCGATCCGCTGGTGCGGGTCCGGGATGTCGGAGCGGAGCAGCAGGCCGGGGCTGCCGATGGCGCTGGCGGCGACCACGAAGTGTCGGGCTTTGAGCGTGACCTTGATCCCGGTCGGGGTGACGCCATCATCCGCAAAGGCAGAGGCTTCCAGGTGGTCGATCTTGTCCTCGTTCATTACCAGGCGGTCGGCGCGCAGGCTGTGGAACAGCCGGGCGTTGTTATCGAGCGCCCCCGGAATGGTGGTCATCAGGGCGCCCTGTTTGGCGTTGGTCGGGCAGCCGACGCCGCAATAGCCCAGGTTCCAGCAGCCTTTCACATTGCGGGGAATGATCTGCCAGCTGTAACCCAGTTTTTCGCAGCCCTGGCGCAAGATGTCGTTGTTGACGTTCGGGTCGACCTGCCACGGGGCCATGGAGTGGCGTTCTTCCCGGCCATCGAACCAGGGCGCCATGGCGTCCGGCCGAAGTTCGTCCAGGCCAAACTGCTCGGCCCAGTAATTGAGCGTGGGCGCCGGTGTCCGGAAACTGGAAGTCCAGTTTACCGTGGTGGAACCGCCCACGCAGCGGCCTTGCAAAATGGCGATTGCCCCGTCCCGGGTTACCCGGCTCATGCCTTCCTGGTAAAGGTTGGCATAGGAGGTCTGCTCGTCCATCTTGAAGTCTTTCTGATAGTAAAGCCGGCCCTCCTCCACGAGTATCACGGACAACCCGCTGCGGGCCAGAATCTCGGCGGTGGTGCCGCCACCGGCGCCGGTTCCGATAACAACAACGTCCGCTTCTGCGGTCAGGTTTTGCGTCAGGAGGGCGCTATCGGTGACGTTCCAGCCTGATTCCAGGCCCTGGGCAATACGATCGGTCAATGACATGTTTGTGCTCCGTCAGATCAGCTGGCAATCAGGCGTTTTGGAATTGTGGCAATGCGTCGACCGCGTATTGCGGTGGTCCGGGATAGCCGGACAGGTGCCAGAAATCCCGATAGCCATAAAACGCCACGTTGCTGATCTTGGTCAGCGCAATGTAGCCGTTGTTGAACAGCCCGATACGGCTGGTGCGCCAGCGCTCCAGAAACGCGTCGGCTTCCGCCGTTGTCACATTCGGCCAGCTGGACCAGACCCGGGCAACGGTCACCCGGGTGAGCCCGAAGTTCAGCAGGTCAAACAGTTGCCGCAGTTCCTTCTGGTTAGCTGGTCCGAACTTGTGGATGCCGGCATCAATCCGCTCGATCGTCCCGGCAATTGCCAGGTTTCTGGCCTGTGGCTGCTCTGGCAAACCCGGCCCAATCATGGCGGGCAACAAGGCCTCGAACAGCGCAATGTCATCCTCGTTTAAAAACCGGAACTGGTAGCTGGCGTCCATCCGGGTGCCAACGGCACTCAGCCGGCCCGCCGGCTGAGTGGCGCATCCGCTAAGCCCGGCGGTGACGCTGACGGTGCCCAGAAACACGGCACCGCCAAGTCCGGTTTTTAGAAAGCTTCGGCGGTTGAGATCGGCAAATTGAGGGTGTCCTGACGGATCAGGGATCTGTTTCTGCATGGGTGTGTTCTCGTTATTGTTTTTGGATAGCGGGGAAAATGCTGAATCGTCGCGGGCTGGTAGCCCCTTCCAAAACTGTGCAAAACAGGGATGTTTTGCTCAAGCCTACACGGACGTATTCACGGCGTGTTTTGGAAGGGGCTACCAGCCCGCGACAGACTCCGAGTTCTCAGCGGATAAAGAACTTGTAAACCAATTTGTGCGCAGTTGTCCCATGGGGCGCATAGACAAACTTGCCGCTGTTGAATTTCTGCTTGGTGAAAATGGCCCGGTGATGGGAGAAGGTCAGGAACCCCTCACGGCCGTGATAGTGCCCCATGCCGGAATCACCGATGCCACCGAAAGGCAGATCATCCTGGGCTACGTGCATCAGGGAATCGTTGATGCACATGCCTCCAGAGTGGGTGTTATCCACCACATGCTGCTGCTGGGTCTTGTCGTACCCGAAGAAATACAGCGCCAGAGGCCGCGGACGATCATTGATGTAGTGAATGGCTTCATCCAGGCTGCCGTAACTGACGATCGGCAGAATCGGACCGAAGATCTCATCCTGCATCACCTTCATATCCGGAGTGGTGTTCAGCACCAGCGTCAGGGGCAGTTTTCGGGTGCCGTCCTTCAGATTCTCCCGGGCAGGGTTGATCTCCACCAATTCGGCGCCTTTCTCCCGGGCGTCCTCAAGGTAGCCTTGCAGTCGATCGTACTGCCGCTCATTGATGATGGCAGTGAAGTCGTCATTGTCCCGCAGGCTGGGATACATCTCGGAAAAACGGGCACGGAACTCGTCGACAAACGACTGCACCCGGTCAGCGGGGCAAAGGACGTAATCGGGCGCCACGCAGGTCTGGCCGGCATTGAAAGCCTTGCCAAAGGCGATTCTCTGGGCCGCGTCTTCCATGGGCACATCCGGGGAGACCACGGCCGGGGATTTGCCTCCCAGCTCCAGGGTGACCGGTGTCAGATTTTCCGCTGCGGCCTTCATGACCAGCTTGCCCACCGACGTAGAACCTGTGAACAGCAGATGATCAAACGGACGTGACGAGAAGTCTGCAGCCACGTCGGCCTCGCCATTAATAACCGAGACCAGGTCCTCCGGGAAGCTGGCTTCAATCAGCTCCTTGAACAGGGCCGAGGTGTGTGGCGTGTACTCCGACATCTTGATCATGGTGCGGTTGCCCGCTGCCAGAGATGCGACCAGTGGGCCCACCGCCAGGTACAGAGGGTAGTTCCAGGGCACGATCACGCCAACCACACCCTTGGGCTGGTAGTGGACCTTGTTGCTGGCGGGCTGGAATAGCACGGAGACGTGGCGCCTGGACGGCTTCATCCAGCCGCTGAGGCTCTTCAGGGTGTAGTTGATGCCCTGGATCGACGGCATGACCTCGGCAATCAGGGATTCGTCCTTCGAGCGGCAGCTGAAATCCCGGTCGATGGCATCCAGAAGCCTGTCCTGGTTGTTGAGCAGAACCCGCTTGAGGCGTTTCAGGTTCTCCTGCCGCTCGGCAAGGGAGGGCATCGGATTGTTGCGGAACGCCTTTTTCTGATCCTCAAACACGCGGTGGGTGTGCTGGATCTGTTTCTTGCTCTCGGTGAGCTGGACGACAGTGGCTCCCATGATGCTTTCTCCTCATTGGTGCCGATCAGAGTCCGTCGGCGACCTGTTATTCCAGATATTGAAAGGCTGGCGAAAAAATACTCAATTTGCGTCTGGGGGTATTATTAGAGTATATACTCTAGTGAGTCAAGCGGAGGCGGATGGCGAATCGGGCCATCTGTGAGCGACACAACAACAAACGCCGACGGGTCTATGAAGACAAGAGACAAAATTCTGCTCTCCAGCCTGGAGCTTTTTAACGAACGTGGCGAGCGCAACGTCACGACCAACCATATTGCGGCGCACCTGGCCATCTCGCCGGGCAACCTGTATTACCACTTCCGCAACAAGTCGGACATCATTTACGAGATCTTTCTGGAATACGAAAAACTGGTGGATTTCTACCTGGATATTCCGGAAGACCGGGCGATGACCCTGGACGACATGACCTTCTACCTGGAGTCGGTCTTCGACGGTCTCTGGAGTTATCGGTTCTTCCACCGGGATCTGGAATACCTTCTCGATAGTGATCAGAGGCTGCGTCAGGACTATCGGGATTTCACCAACCGCTGTCTGGCGTCCATCAGTCGTATCTTCGAGAAGCTGGCGGAAGCAGGCATTATTGAACCCCAGGAAGAGGATCTCCGATCGGCCATGTCGCTGAACGTGTGGCTGGTTATAACCAACTGGATGGCTTTCCTGAAGACAGCACATGCGGCCGAGGCATCCGCCTGCCTGACGCTAACGGAGCTGAAGCAGGGCATTTACCAGGTGCTCACTCTGGAAATTCCCTATCTCACCCCGGCGTATCGCGAGCGTGTTATGGCGCTGAGAGAAAAGTACCGGCCGTCGCTTCATGAACTGGGCGACACCGGCACCGGGGTTTATAAGTGAAACCCGAAAATGTGGTCAAAAAACGATCTATTCCGGAACTTTTGTCGAACACTACAGTCATATGGAGTGACGTTGGGAATTCGGACATTCCTTGCGTCTCCTGAGTGCGATCTCAGTTTTTAGCACGTCGCAAACCCTGACGTTTCACCGGTCTGCTTTCTGGCAGACCGGTTTTTTAATCCTCGCTGTTTCCTGCTCGAAAACACCCTTGTAAGTGGTTTCCGAATTCGATAGGCTTCTGATGTTACCGGTAACATATGCCGGCACAAAAACAATCAGGAGACGCTATTATGTTCCCGACCCGACTCGCGACTGGCCTACTGTCAGCTGCACTTGCCTTTAACGCCTTCGCGGCGGACTATACCTTCAAGTTCCAGTCCTCCGACCCCGCTGGCGTCAAGAACTTCGAGATTCAGCAGCAATGGGCTGACCGTGTCGAAGAAATGACCGGTGGCCGCGTTGCCATTGATCTTCTGCCTGTGGGCAGCGTGGTAAGCCATACCGAAACTCTCGGTGCCATGAATATGGGCGTCCTGGATGGCCATGTATCGGTGACCGGTTATTTTTCCGGCAAAGATCCCGCGTTCGGGCTCATTGGCAATACCGTGGGCGCCTGGTCCAGCCCGGACCAGCTCATCGATTACATCAATTATGGCGGGGGCTATGAGCTGATGAACGAGCTCTACGCGCCCTATGGCGTGAAGTTTGTTGGCGGTGGTGGCACTGGCCTGGAGTCGTTTGTTTCGAAGAAACCGCTGGATGGTGTTGAAGACTTGAAAGGCCTCAAGATGCGTGCACCCGAAGGTTTGGTGCAGTCGGTATTTGCCGCCGCCGGGGCGGCGCCAGTGAACCTGCCGGGTTCCGAGGTCTACACCGCACTGAGCAAGGGTGTTATCGATGCTGCCGACTATACGGTGTTTTCCACCAACCACGAAGCCGGCCTGCACGAGATTGCCCCGCATCCGGTGTACCCTGGCTTCCACTCCCTGCCGCTGATCGAAATTGCCATGAACCTGGAAGATTGGGAAGAGCTTCCCAAGGACATTCAGACGATCATGACCGTCTCGGCCCGGGACTTCGCCCAGGATATCAGCACCCAGCTGGCCATGGCGGACAAGAAGGCCGTCAGGGAAGCACGCGCCAATCCGGATATCACCGTTCATGACTGGTCGGCGGAAGAGCGCCGGAAGTTTCGGACCATTGCCCGGGACCAGTGGAAGAAATACGCTGAGCAATCCCCCAATGCCGAGAAAGTCTATCAGTCGGTAACCGGCTATCTGGAATCCCAGGGCCTGCTCTAAAGGCAATGCCCCGTAACCAGTAACCGGGCAGGCAGGGCCTGCCCGGTGCGCGGAGTTCATTATGTCTGCTGCAAACCTTTCCTCCGGCCCGGAGCGCACTCCGGGCCAGGGTGATCTGCTGCCCGAATCCGACGAGGATATCGGCTTTACCCGCCTTGACCGCGCCATTGTCTGGCTGGGGAAAAAGCTGAGCCTGGTATTCGCGTTGATCGTCCTGGTGTCTTTCTACGAGATTGTCCGCCGATATGTGTTCGGTTCGCCGACGCTCTGGGTGCATGAAACGGTGACCTTCGCCGGTGCCACCCTGTTCGTGCTGGGTGGGCTCTATGCCCTGGCCACCGATCGCCACGTGCGTATTGTGCTGATCTACGACGCAGTGTCCCCGGCCGTCCAGCGTTGGCTGCGGGTGGTTCACCATCTGTTCGGGCTGGCGTTCTGTTCGATGCTGCTCTATGCCAGCTGGTTCATGGCCAAGGGGGCTGTCTGGGCGCCCTGGGGCGGCTGGCGGCTGGAGACCTCCGGGTCGGCCTGGAATCCACCGTTTCCTGCCCTTCTGAAGGTGATCATTCTGGTGGCGATTGCTGTTATGACCCTCCAGTTTGTCCTGCACCTGATTCGTGATCTGCGTGGTCCGGCATCGACCGGGGAGAAAGACAATGTTTGAGCTGGCTTCCCTCGGAATTGGCTACGGCAGCCTGCTGATGCTGGTGATGCTGATCGTACTGTTGCTGACCGGCATGCAGCTGGCCTTTGCCACCGGCCTGGTGGCCCTGGTCTTTGCCCTGGGCTGGTTTGGCCCTGACGCGCTGCCGATTGTCAGCAGTCGTCTTTACAGCTTTATCGGTAACTACGTTTTCCTGGCGGTGCCGATGTTCGTGTTGATGGCGTCGCTACTGGATCATTCCGGCATTGCCCGGGACCTGTTCGATGCCATGGCCCGTTTTGGCCGCAAGCTGCGCGGTGGTGTCGCCCTCCAGACCCTGGTGGTGGCGGTGATCCTTGCTTCCATGTCGGGGGTGATCGGTGGCGAAACCGTGTTGCTCGGCATCCTGGCACTGCCGCAGATGTTGCGTCTGGGTTACGATCGCAAGCTGGCGATTGGCACCACCTGTGCCGGTGGTGCGCTGGGCACCATGTTGCCGCCGAGCATTGTCCTGATCATTTATGGCCTGACCGCAAACGTCTCCATTGGTGACCTTTTCAAGGGCGCGTTCCTGCCCGCGCTGATCCTGGCGCTGCTCTACATGGGCTACGTGCTGGTCAGGGTCTGGCTGAAGCCGGAGATGGCCCCCATCCCCTCCGACCAGGACCAGCCGGATACCCCGGCGCCGAACTTCTTCAAGGCCCTGCTGTTCCCGATTCTGTCGGTGGTGGTCGTGTTGGGCAGCATCTATGGCGGCGTGGCGTCGGTTACCGAGGCATCGGCCCTGGGTGTGCTGGGCATTGCCATCAGTACCTGGATCCGGGGCGAACTGTCTCTGGCCATGGTGCGCAAAGCCACCATCAGTACCCTGCGGGTGTGTGGCATGATCATCTGGATTGGCATCGGCGCCACCGCTCTTGTGGGCGTCTATAACCTGATGGGCGGTATCGAGTTTGTCCGCGAGATGGTGTTTGCGGTCAGTGGCGGCGATGGGCTGACCACCATCCTGTTCATGATGTTTATTCTGCTGATTCTGGGCATGTTCCTGGACTGGGTCGGGGTGGCTCTTTTGACCATGCCGATTTTCGTGCCCATTGTCACGGAGCTGGGCTACAGCCCGATCTGGTTCGGTGTGGTGTTCTGCATGAATATGCAGGTATCCTTCCTGTCACCGCCCTTTGGCCCGGCCGCGTTCTATCTGAAAACGGTAACCCCCAAGGACATCACCCTCGGCGAGATTTTCCGGTCGCTACTGCCGTTTATTGCCTTGCAGATTGTTGCGCTGGCCCTGTTGATCGCATTCCCGCAACTGGCTTTGTGGTGGCAGTGATATGAGCGTTTCGAAAATCATCGTCATGGGTGTGTCCGGGTGTGGCAAAAGCCTGATTGGTACCCGGCTGGCGGAACGTCTTCAGGTGCCGTTTTTCGACGCCGACGACTTTCACAGCCCGGCCAACGTGGCCAAAATGGCCAGCGGTGTGCCGCTGACCGATGCCGATCGCAGCGGTTGGCTGGATGATCTGGCAGGGCTGGTCAAGGGTGAGCAAGGCGGTCTGGTGCTGGCATGTTCTGCCCTCAAGCGGGCTTACCGTGACCGGCTGAGGGCGGGTAATCCGTCACTGCAGTTTGTCTATCTCAAGGGCGACATGGAAACCATCTGGTCCCGGCATTCCAGTCGGGAAGATCACTACTTCAATGGTCGTTCCATGCTCGAAAGTCAGTTTCGTACGCTGGAGGAGCCGGAACCAGGGGAAGGGGCCATTGTCGTCGACGTCTGCGAGCCGCCCGACCGCATTGTTGAGCGCTGCCTGGCAGTGCTGAGTACACCCGACCGGAGGCGGAAAAACTGAATGGTTAAAAAGAAGCGCCCAACACTGCAGGATATTGCCGATAGGGTCGGTGCTACGAAAATGACCGTGAGCCGTTGCCTGCGGGGCGGCAATAATGTGTCTGAACACATGCGTGAGCGGATTTTCGCCGAGGCCGAGGCGCTGGGTTACATTCCGAACAGAGCGCCGGATCTCCTGTCCAAATCCACTAGCCACGCAATCGGCGTGCTACTGCCATCGCTGACCAACCAGGTCTTCGCCGATGTCATCAAGGGGGTCGAATCAGTCACCGAACCTGCGGGCTATCATCTGATGCTGGCCCACTACGGTTACAGCCGCGAGGTGGAAGAGCGCAGTCTGGCCTCGCTACTGTCCTACAACGTCGATGGCGTGATCCTGTCGGAAAGCCAGCACACCGACCGCACCTTGCGAATGCTGGGGACTGCGGGCGTGCCCACGGTGGAAATCATGGACACCCACACGACGCCCTTCGAGCAGGCGGTGGGTTTTGACAATGTGCGTGCGGCCTATGACATGGTGCGGGAGATGATTCGCCGTGGTCGCCGCCATGTTGTGTACCTAGCGGTTCGGCTGGATGCTCGCACGTTGCAACGACAGGAGGGTTACACCCGCGCCATGGAGGAGCAGGGGCTGATTCCCGTTACCCTGCGCAGTGAACAGCGCTCATCATTCAGTGTCGGCGCCACATTGCTGCAACGCATACTCATCGAAGCGCCGGACACTGACGCGATCTTCTGCACCAACGACGACGTGGCTATAGGCGCTTTTTTCGAGTGCCAGCGGCAGGGTATCGAAGTGCCGGGTCAGATGGCGATAGCAGGCTTTCACGGCCACAATGTTGGCCAGGTCATGGTGCCGACGCTGGCCAGTGTCATTACGCCACGTGAGCAGGTGGGCCAAAGGGCGGCTGAGGCCCTGATCGCTCGCCTGTCCGGCGCGGACATGGGCGAACAGGTGATTGACCTCGGTTACCGGATAGAATGCGGTGGCACCCTTTAATTCCTTGTTACTCCGCTTCCAGCCACTCGATCAAGGCCTCCCGGCATTCGTCCACGCCCCGTTTTGACGTTGCAGAGAACATGATCAGATGTTCGACGCAGGAATACGATTTCAGGTTCTTGGCAATGCCCAGCATGGCGGTCTTGGCCTGGCCGTATTTCAATTTGTCGGCTTTGGTGGCCAGAATCATCAGCGGCAGGTTGTTATGTTCGCACCATTCCACCATCATTTGGTCGAAATCGGTCAGTGGGTGGCGAATGTCCATCACCAGAACCAGGCCGCGTAAACAGCGCCGGTCATTCAGATAGTGGCCCAGGTGCTTTTGCCAATCGTCTTTCATGTCCCGGGATACTTTGGCATAGCCGTATCCGGGCAGGTCGACCATTCGGCAGTTCTCGCGGTTCAGAGAGAAGAAGTTGATCAGTCGGGTGCGCCCCGGAGTTTTACTGGTTCGCGCCAGCTTGCCGTTGGCGGTGATCGCGTTCAGTGCGCTGGACTTTCCGGCATTGGATCGGCCGGCGAAGGCAACTTCCGCTCCGAAATCGGGCGGACACTCGTCCAGACGGGAGGCGCTGATGAGGAATCGGGCGCTGTTAAATGAGAGGCTTTTTTGAGTCAGATCAGGGTCCACAGCGGTTGGCTTTCCTTTGGATTTCAGTTATCAGGGATTAATGTATAATGCTACACCAATTCCGGGCGGCGCGCTGTGCGCGACCGCTGTCAGCCCCGGTTTTGAGCCTGACTGGTCAGTGCCTGCCGGCTGCGTAGCGAAGAATACCCTTAAAAGATGAGAGAAGCGGAGCGAGCATGAAAAAACTGATCGCAGGAGTAGTTCTCGGTGTTGGCCTCACAGCGATGGCGCACGGGGCGGGAGATCCTCAAGCAGGCGAACAGAACGCAGCGGTATGTGCTGGTTGTCACGGTCAAGGCGGTGCCAAGCCGGTGATGGGCGTATACCCGAAGTTGTCTGGCCTTGGTGAGAAGTACCTGTATCGCCAGTTGGTGTTGATCAAGGATAAAGAGCGGAATATCGCGGAAATGACCGGTATTCTGGATAACATGGACGATCAGGATTTGCAGGATCTGGCGGCTTATTTCAACTCCAAAGACATGGTTGTTGGCCAGGCCGATCCGGATCTGGTTGATCAGGGTGCTGCCCTGTACCGTGGCGGCAACATGGCAACGGGTGTCCCAGCTTGCGCCGGCTGCCATAGCCCTCAAGGTGTTGGCAACGAGCCGGCCGGCTACCCGGCGCTCGGTGGCCAGAACGCAGAGTACCTGGTCAAGCAGTTGCAAGCCTATCGCGATGGTGAGCGGGACAGCGGCGTGAACGCATCGATCATGATGGACGTGGCCTCTAAGCTGACCGATGCCGAGATCGAAGCGGTCTCCAGCTACATTTCCGGCCTGAACTAAGCCGCCCGTCTGCAGCTAGAAACCCCGCCTGGTGCGGGGTTTTTTGCTGCCTTTCTTTTCTGTAACTGCCGACCTGTGGAACTTTTCAGGTACGCTGGGTCATAATCCTCCCAAAACGATATTCAGATAACCGGAGATTTTTCATGTTTCGATCCTTCAGAACGGCTTTCCTGCTCCTGTTGGCGCTGTCTGTTTCTGGCCTGGCCAGTGCTGCAGAGTGGAAAGAAGGGACCCATTACAACCGGTTGGATAACCCGGTAAGAACCGAAAGCGATTCCGGTGTCGAGGTAGCGGAAGTCTTCTGGTATGGCTGCCCCCATTGTTACAACTTCAAACCTCTGATTGAGGAGTGGGCGGCCAGTGCTCCTGATTACGTCAATTACGTGAAGATCCCTGCGGCACTGGGCAGAAACTGGGAACCCCACGCCTACGCTTTTTATGCGCTTGAGGCCATGGGGGAGCTGGACAAGGTGCACGATGCCCTGTTCGAGGCGCTTGCCGGTGAGCGTCGACCGCTGAATACCCCTGAAGCCCTGGCCGACTTTGTTGCGGATTACGGTGTAGATCCGGATGAGTTTGTCAGCACTTACAAAAGCTTTGGCGTGAATGCCCGTATGCAGAAAGCTCAATCGAAAATCCGTGGCGCGCGGATTACCGGAACGCCGACTATGCTGGTTAATGGCAAGTACACTGTCAGTGCATCCATGGCCGGCAGCCATGAGGCCGTTCTCGACGTGGTGGACTACCTTGTCGCCAAAGAGCGTGGCGAGGTGGAATAACCCCCGTTACGGATTCCGGCCCCATTGCAAAGACCAGCCGGCCGGTTGAGGCCGCCACTATGTACAAGCATATCCGAAAGCAGTTGAATGGCATCCTGAGGCCGGCCGGCGGGCCCAGGGGTGCCTGTTCCGGGACCGAGCATGTGCCGGAGTTCGAACCGAAACGGCACATCCGCCTGCTCACCTTCAATATTCAGGTGGGAATCAACACCTCGTCCTACCGTCATTACCTCACACGAAGCTGGCAGCACATACTGCCTCACCGTAACCGTATCGAAAATCTGGATCGGATTGCCTCCCTGCTGCGCGGGTACGACGTGGTGGCTTTGCAGGAGTGCGATGGGGGCAGTCTGCGCAGCGGCTATATCAACCAGGTGCAATATCTGGCCGAAGCGGCCGGCATTCCCTACTGGTACCAGCAATTGAACCGGAATCTCGGTCAGATCGCCCAGCACAGCAATGGCCTGCTGAGCCGGTATCGGCCCCTTGACGTTACCGAACACAAGTTGCCGGGCCTGATTCCGGGCCGGGGCGCCATCATCGCCCGATACGGAACCGAGCATGATCCACTGGTGCTGGTGCTGATGCACCTTTCCCTTAGCAAGACGGCTCAGCAACGCCAGCTGGGTTACATCCGGGAGCTGATTGCCGACTACCGGCATGTGGTTCTGATGGGAGATATGAACGCCCATGCCGAACAGCTACTGACTCAGACGCCCCTCAGGGAAACCGATCTGGTGCCGCTACCGGATACCGCCCATAGCTTCCCCAGCTGGCGGCCGGAGAAAGCTTTGGATCATATCCTGGTAAGTCCTTCACTCGAGATCCGCCGGTCCGAGGTGGTGAGTTATCCGATGTCGGATCACCTGCCCATCGCCATGGATGTGGCGTTGCCGGAGGGCTACCTGGAGAAGTTCTGAATAGCATCAAGTCAAAAAAAAGCCCGGCGCATTGGCCGGGCTTTTTTGGATGCCGGATCAGGAATTACTTGATCTTGGCTTCCTTGTACGCAACGTGCTTGCGGACAACCGGATCGTACTTTTTGATCTCGATTTTTTCCGGAGTGTTACGCTTGTTCTTCTTGGTCGTGTAGAAGTGACCAGTACCTGCTGATGAAACCAGCTTGATTTTCTCGCGCATGATGCGGCTCCTTAAAATTTCTCGCCGCGGGCACGAAGATCGGCCAGCACAGCGTCAATGCCTTTTTTGTCGATGATGCGCATGCCCTTGGTGGATACGCGCAGCTTCACGAAACGCTTCTCGGACTCAACCCAGAAACGATGGTTCTGCAGATTCGGCAGAAAACGACGACGAGTGTGGTTCATCGCGTGGGAAACGTTGTTACCGGATACCGGACGCTTACCGGTAACCTGACAAACTCTGGACATACTTGCCTCCGACCTGAGCAATGGTCTCAATAATACGAATTCGTTTTTAATGCGTCTCTGGTTGCTAAGGAGCTATTACGCCCCCATTCGCGCCTCTAAACTGAACGCTGCTCGCCAGACGCCGCCAGAAAGGGACGCTTTTATACCAGAACTCACCCCCCAACGCAAAAAATTGTTGGGAATTTGGCCAGTTTTCCGGCATTGACGTGCACGGTTAACCATCGGGCTTTACAGCAGACCCCGTTCAGCGAGAGATACTACCTCACCATGGCCAACAACCATATGGTCAAGAACCCTGATATCCACCAGTCCGAGGGCCTCTTTCAAGCGGCGGGTGAGGGAAATGTCGGCCTGGCTCGGTTCGGCGACGCCCGACGGGTGGTTGTGAGCGAAAATCACCGCTGCTGCATTGTCCTCCAGAGCCTGTCGCACCACTTCCCGCGGATAGACGGCCGCGCCATCGATGGTGCCCCGGAACAACTCACGGTATTGAATAACGCGATGGCGATTGTCCAGAAACAGGCCTGCGAAAACCTCGTGCGGGTAGGTGCCGAGCCGACTGGTAAGAAAGCGGCGGGTATCTTCGGGAGAGCGCAGGGGATCACCCTGGCGCAATGGTTCATCCATGACCCGGCGCGCCATTTCCATGGCCGCCTGAACCTGGGCGTATTTGGCGGTTCCCAGACCTTTGACATCGCAGAACTGGCGACGGGAAGCCGTCAGCAACCCCCGAAGCCCGGAAAACTCCTCAATCAGGTGGCGAGCCAATGCCATGACCGGCATGCCGGTGGTGCCGGTGCGTAAAAACAGGGCGAGCAGTTCGGCGTCGGAGAGGGTTTGCGGTCCGTGGGCGAGCAGGCGTTCCCGTGGACGTTCGTCCGTGGGCCAGGCGGGGTCTGACATCGTGGCTTCCTTGCATTGGTTGTCTCCTGCCCTGGTGCTTCCTGCACCGCGACGGGCATCTCAGGGTTACAAAGGTTACTTTAAAAACTAACAATCGGTAAACGTATGCCGGGTCTGGCAGGCTGTCGCTGCGGCCTGAGCATGCTATCTTATAAGCCTTTCATTTTATGCGGAAACGGAGCCCCTATGGCCGCCAGACGAATCCTCCTGGGAGTAACCGGTGGTATCGCTGCCTATAAAAGTGCCGAGCTGGTTCGCCAGTTAAAGAAAGCGGGCCATGAGGTGAGGGTTGTTATGACCCGCGGGGCGGAAGCGTTCGTGGCACCACTGACCTTTCAGGCCCTCAGTGGCGAGCCCGTGAGGACGTCCTTGCTGGACCCTGAGGCGGAAGCTGGTATGGGGCATATTGAACTGGCCAAGTGGGCTGATCAGTTGGTCGTTGCGCCGGCGTCGGCCGATTTTATCGCCCGCCTTGCCCAGGGGATGGCCGACGATCTGTTAACCACCGTTTGTTGTGCAACCGAGGCGCCCATTGCCGTGGTGCCTGCGATGAATCAGGCAATGTGGAGCAATGGCCGTACCCAGAGAAATATCCGGCTGCTTGAAGAGGATCCCCAGATCGAATTATGGGGGCCGGCTCAGGGAGCGCAGGCCTGTGGTGATACCGGGCCAGGGAGAATGTTGGAGCCGGAGGACATTGTTGCGCTTGTCGATCACGGTCGCACAGGCGTGCTCGCTGGCAAGACGGTCGTGATTACTGCAGGCCCGACCCGAGAGCCTATCGACCCGGTGCGCTATATAAGCAATCACAGCTCCGGGAAAATGGGTTATGCCCTGGCCAGCGAGGCGCAGAAGGCAGGTGCCCGGGTGATTCTGGTCAGTGGTCCGGTAGCGCTTTCCGCGCCTAACGGTGTCGAGGTTCGTCCGGTGTTAACGGCCGAGGACATGTTGCAGGAAGCCTCAAACGCCGTGGATGAGGGCTGTGACCTGTTTATTGCGACAGCTGCGGTCGCCGATTACCGTCCGGAAACCTGTGCCGGAGACAAGATCAAGAAGTCCAGTGACGCCATGGCGCTCTCGCTGGTGCGCAATCCCGACACCCTGGCTACCATAGCCGGCCGCGACGATGCGCCTTTTAGCGTAGGTTTCGCGGCCGAAACCACCGATGTGGCGAGCTACGCCACCGACAAAATGCAACGCAAGAAACTGAACATGATCGTGGCCAACGATGTGTCTACGCCCGGGCTGGGCTTTAACAGCGACAACAATGCGGTGAGCGTATTCTGGCCGGGTGGCCAGACGTCGATCGGTCCCGACAGCAAAACGAACATTGCCCGACAGCTTGTGGCGATGATAGGTGAACATCTTGGTCAGGCCGCCCGCTGACTCAGCGAAGCGCACCTGCACTACAATCGACAGGACCCCTCATGAGCAGGAAAAATCTTCAGGTACGTATTCTGGATGATCGCATTGGCAGCCAGATTCCCTTTCCCGAGTATGCCACCGAAGGCTCCGCAGGCCTTGATCTTCGGGCCTGTCTGGACGAGCCGCTGACCCTCGAGCCGGGCGATACCCAACTGATCAGGACAGGGTTGTCGATCCACATTGCCGATCCATCGCTGGCGGCCATGATCCTGCCCCGAAGCGGGCTCGGCCACAAGCACGGTATAGTGCTTGGCAACCTGGTGGGCTTGATTGATTCGGATTACCAGGGCGAGTTAATGGTGTCCTGCTGGAACCGGGGGCGCACCAGCTTTACCGTGGATGTGGGGGAGCGTCTGGCACAGTTGGTGCTGGTACCCGTTGTGCAGGCTGATTTTGAGGTGGTTTCGGAATTCGACGCCAGCGCCCGCGGTGAAGGCGGCTTTGGCTCCACCGGCACAAGGTGACCGGGAAGCCGGCCACGCAGAACATTGTGCCGGCGTCTATACTTTGCGGATAACTGCTTGTCCAGGACGATAAAATTACAACTGCAGGATGGACTATGAAGCTGGGTAAAAAGAAAGATGCCGACGCGTCCGTTGATGAAAAGCCGGCGAAGAAGGCGGTGAAGAAGGAAAAAACCAGTTCTTCGGGACCCAAACTGAAGAGACTCAATTCCGTGGCGGTGAGCCAGTCGCTGGTCGTGGTCCTTGCGGGGGTGATTGCCGTTGCCTTGCTTCATTTTCTGGTGGTTCAGCCGTCTGCAAAGGAACGCTTCGAGTCATTGAAAGTTCTGGAAGCGGATGCCGCCGCCCTTCGACTGAACCAGTATTTTGACCAGGTCCAGAAAAGCGTCAATGGTCTGGCGACGCAGCCCCATGTCGTTCAGGCCCTGAGCAGCCGGAACGAGATTCCGGCGACCGAGGTGCAGCTGGCGGATTCACTGCCCGGCATCGAGGCGGTGCATCTGTTTCCCTACCGTGACATTCCACGCACCTCCAGCAGTGAGGGCCTGCTGGGCTTCTCCGGGCTTGAGCTGGCCCGGCGCGCTGAAACCGG
Organism: Marinobacter sp. CP1; assembly: GCF_001266795.1. Classification (NCBI taxonomy): domain Bacteria; kingdom Pseudomonadati; phylum Pseudomonadota; class Gammaproteobacteria; order Pseudomonadales; family Marinobacteraceae; genus Marinobacter; species Marinobacter sp. CP1. The sequence continues at coordinate 1,502,329 of NZ_CP011929.1, read as the reverse complement.
CCAGCGACTGTTTCCCGACGCGTTTCCACGGGATAACCGGTGGTTTGTCCAGATGGCAGCCCCGGTTCGCAATCCGACCAGCAATGCGGTCATCGGCAGCCTGCTGATTATCTTCGACTCCGGCCAGATCCAGCCGTTGCTGCAAGTGGTCAACTCCAGCCTCGGTGGTCAGCTCGCGCTGGTGCAGACCGTGTCCGGTTCATCCCGCACCGTGGTCAGTAACGGCAGCGGCTCCGGAAACGCGGAATCCCGCCGGCTTTCCAATCCGGACTGGACCGTAGCCTACACCCCTGCAAAATCGTCCGCAGCGCCGGTTGATACGGTAATGATCGCGCTTCTGGTCGGCGTGCCCGCGTTGATCGCTGCCATCATCGTCTGGGTACTGCTGGGCGGGGCCCAGAAGGGCTTGCGTCAGGATGTGACGGCCCTGATCCAGTGGGCGCACAAGGTGTTCGGCGGAGAGCGGGTAAAGCTGCCGACCTTCCGTTGGGATATGGTCGCCTCAACCGGTGAGGTGCTCTACCGTTTGTCACAGGTGGTTGATAAACGGGTCGCCAAGGCTGTAGAAACCGCCAAACCCAGGCCGGCCGGTTCCGGAAAGTCTGGCGGTGGTGCCGCCAAGGGCGGCGATGAGCCTTTGTTCCAGGACAAGGACATGCCCGATATCGACATGCTTGATGGCGATGAGGACGTTCTGGGCTTCGGCAGCGGCGATGATACCGTCTTTGGTTCCGGCGACACTCCGGACGTGGAAGAGGTGGCCCTGCCTCAAGTGGAGCTTTCCCAGGATATTTTCCGGGCCTATGACATTCGGGGTATTGTCGGCGAAACCCTGACCGCCGAGGGCGTTGAAGTCATCGGTCGGGCCATCGGTTCGGAGGCCCGGGAGCGCGGTGTCGACAGCCTTTGCATTGGTTATGACGGCCGCCATTCCAGCCCGGATTTGGCCGATGCCCTGGCACGCGGTGTCATGGCAGCCGGGTGCAACGTTATTCACGTGGGTGCCGTGCCCACACCGGTCCTCTATTTTGCCACCCACGAACTCCAGACTGGCTCTGGCGTTATGGTGACCGGCAGTCACAACCCGGCCAACTATAACGGCCTGAAAATCATGTTGGGTGGCGAAACCCTTTCAGGTGAGGCCATCCAGAAACTGTATCAGCGCATCCAGACCGGAGATTTTGCCAGCGGTCGGGGCAGCCAGAGCACCGAGGATGTGCGCCGTGCTTACCTGGACAGGATTGTTGGCGATATTGCGGTAGCGGCACCGCTCAAGGTGGTCGTCGATGCCGGCAATGGCATTGCCGGGGAGCTGGCACCCATGCTGATCGAGGAGCTGGGCTGCGAAGTGATTCCGCTCTACTGCGAGGTGGACGGTGACTTCCCGAATCACCATCCCGACCCAGGTAAGCCAGCGAATCTGGCGGATCTGATTGCCCGGGTTGAATCGGAAGGGGCCGATATCGGTTTGGCCTTCGACGGCGATGGTGACCGTCTCGGTGTAGTAACCAATTCCGGCAAGATTATCTGGCCGGACCGGCTGATGATGCTGTTCGCCCGGGATGTGGTTTCACGTAATCCGGGGGCTGATGTCCTTTACGATGTGAAGTGCAGCCGCAGGCTGGCCGGGGTGATTTCAGAAGCCGGGGGCCGACCGATCATGTGGAAAACCGGTCATTCCCTGATGAAGGCAAAAATGAAAGAGACTGGCGCTTTGCTGGCCGGGGAAATGAGTGGTCATATTTTCTTTGGCGAGCGCTGGTACGGGTTTGATGACGGTCTGTATTCTGCGGCCCGCCTGCTGGAAATTCTGGGCATTGAGGATCGTCACAGCGATGAAGTTTTCGAGGATTTCCCGGATGACATCAGTACGCCAGAGCTGAATGTCGAAGTGACGGAAAGTTCCAAGTTCGACATTATCAAACGCCTCGGCGAGTCCGGGGATTTCGGTGACGGCAATATCAGCACCATCGACGGCATCCGGGTGGACTACGCCGACGGCTGGGGGCTGTGCCGGGCATCAAACACCACGCCGGTGCTGGTCTTACGCTTTGAAGCGGAGACCGACGAGGCGCTGGAGCGTATCAAGTCTGTGTTCCGTGACCAGCTGCAGAAGGCAGCGCCGGATCTGGTGGCGGATTTCTGATTCGCAGTCACCGAGTTTCACAGGCAAGTTTCAATACAGGATCAACAAGGCAAAAACATGGCGCTGGATCGTGAAACAGCAATGCAGGTAGCTTCGGTACTTAGCCGGGGCCTGCCTTATATTCAGAGATTTACCGGCAAGACCGTGGTCATCAAGTACGGCGGTAACGCCATGGAAAACGAAGACCTGAAGAGCAGTTTTGCCCGCGATGTGGTGCTGATGAAACTTGTAGGCATCAACCCGATCGTTGTCCATGGCGGTGGCCCGCAGATCGGCGAGCTGCTGGAGCGTTTGAACATCCAGTCCCGATTCGTCAACGGCATGCGGGTAACCGATTCCGAAACCATGGATGTGGTGGAGATGGTGCTTGGTGGTCAGGTGAACAAGGAAATCGTGTCCCTGATTAATTCTCACGGTGGCATGGCCGTTGGGCTCACGGGGAAAGACGCCAATCTGATACGAGCCCGCAAGCTGGAGGTGGTCGACCGCTCTCCCGAACTGGAACGCCCGGAGATTATCGACATCGGCCATGTGGGCGAGGTCGCCAGTGTCAACGTGGATGTGATTGAGATGCTTACCCGCAGCAACCTGATTCCCGTGATTGCACCGATTGGCGTGGGACCGGATGGCGCCTCCTACAACATCAATGCGGATCTGGTGGCGGGTAAGGTGGCCGAGGCCATGAAGGCCGAGAAGCTGATGCTGCTGACCAACGTCTCCGGTCTCAAGAGCAAGGAAGACAAGGTGCTTACCGGGCTCACGGCCAAGCAGGTCAATGATCTCATCGAGGACGGCACCATTCATGGTGGCATGCTCCCCAAGATCCGTTGTGCACTGAGTGCCGTCGAAAATGGCGTGCGCACGTCCCATATTATCGACGGCAGGGTCGCTCATGCGTGTCTGTTGGAGATCTTCACTGATGAGGGTGTCGGCACCCTGATTTCCCGTAACTGACGGCACCCGACAAGGAGTCTCCGGATGAAGCGCCTGCTTGCGACGCTGGTAATACTGGTTCTGGTCGGCTTTGCCGCATTCAAGGCGGGGGTCTGGTGGCTGGCGGATCAGCGCATGGCCGAGGCGAGACAGGCGCTGGAGCCCCACGGTGTTCTGCACAGGGGCAGCATCAGTTCCGGCGTCGAGGGCCGGTTGGTTCTCAACGACGCCAGCTGGCAGGATTTCGAGCTCACCCAGCCTCTGGACATGGCGAGGGTGGAGCTTGATACCGGCTCACCTGTCAGCTTGCTCTCTGTCCTGTTCGACCCGGCTGGCATGCCGGAACAATGGACCTTGCGACTCGACGGCCTTGGCCTGACCCTCGACCCGACAATGCTTCGTAACTGGGTTACTGCAGAAGGCGCCAACAGCGAGGGCGATCCGGCCTTGTTTGCGCTTTCCTGCGCGCCAGATCCGCGCCAACAGCTGGGTAGTGGTGACCTGATCCGCATGGGCATCACAGCACTCGCCGGGGATGGCTTTGTGCGACAGACTCCGGGCAATCTCCATGCTGAGTTGAATACCGTCAGCACCGGCAGTCTGGAGCTGGACTGGCGTGATGCCCGAATCCGGATCCAGGATGCCGAGCTGACCGTTTCCGGTGGCGCCGAGCCGATGACGCTGACCTTGCGTGATGGTGGCCTGATGCGTCGCATCGCCGCCTATTGCGCCCGCGAAGCCGGTATCGAAACCGGAGAATGGGCCGGGCGCGCAGTGCAGGCGCTGTCTGCCGGGCTTGAGGCCCGGGGCCTGGCCGCCAGTGACCAGCTGAAAGCGTTGTACCGGCAGTGGCTGCTGGAGGGCGGTGAGCTCACGGTAGATGTGCAGCCGGCCCAGCCTCTGCTCGGAGTGCCTGTAAGAACGGCTGAAAACGAGGGTGCGGGCATGAGCTGGCCAGTTCGTTACAACGGTGCAGGCGTGCCGGACGTCTATCTGGCCGAGGCCGAGCCGGTTGTTCAGGAAACACCAGAGGTGGCCGTCGAGCCGGTGGTGCCACGGGAGGATCCTGAGACCGAAACCTGGTATCCGGCGAGTCTTGAAACCGCCGAACAATGGGTTGACCGGCAGGTCCGGGTAACGCTTTCCAACGAGAACGTGGTGGAAGGGCGTCTGGTGAGCGTCAGCGAACGCGAGCTGGAAGTGGCCCGGGTTATCGCTGGCGGTGAAGTTGCCTACCCGATGTTGATCCGGGCGATTACCAACTTTGAAGTCTGGCGGCGTGGCCGTGCACAATGATTCCAATGGGAATCTGAGAGGAAACTATGTCGCAGTCCGATAGCAAATCCGCAGTGGTGCCGGGCATTCGTGACATGCTTGCCCGTCTGATATCTCTGCCCTCAATCAGCAGCGCGTCGGCAAAATGGGATCATAGTAACGAGCCTGTGGTGCGAACCCTGGCAGAATGGCTCGAAGCCCTCGGGTTTTCCGTGGAAATCCTGGAAGTGCCGGGCATGCCCGGAAAATTCAACCTGATCGGAACCCTTGGCAGCGGCCCGGGCGGTCTTGTGTTGTCCGGCCATACCGATACAGTGCCCTTTGATGACAAACGCTGGCAGAGCGACCCCTTTACCCTGACCGAGCGGGACAATCGCTGGTACGGGCTGGGTACCTGCGACATGAAAGGCTTTTTCCCGTTGGCCATTGAAGCAGCCAGGGCCTTTGTGGACGAGGATCTCAAGCAGCCCCTGATCATACTGGCCACCGCCGACGAAGAGAGCTCCATGGATGGCGCCCGGGCCCTGGCAGAAGCTGGCAAGCCCAAGGCCCGCTACGCGGTCATCGGCGAGCCAACCAGCCTGAAACCGGTGCGCATGCACAAGGGCATCATGATGGAGCGCCTGAAATTCGAGGGCCAGTCCGGTCATTCCTCCAATCCGGCCTTGGGCCGCAACGCCATGGAAGGAATGCACGAAGCGCTCACCGAGTTGCTGGCACTCCGGTCAGGCTGGCAGGAAAAGTACCGGAACCCGAACTTCGAGGTACAGTTTCCAACCCTGAACCTTGGCTGCATCCACGGTGGTGACAATCCAAACCGTATCTGTGCCCAGTGCGAGCTGCACTTTGATCTGCGCCCGTTGCCGGGCATGAACATGGAAACCCTGCGCCAGGCCATCCTGAGCAAGGTTCAGCCGATCGCGGACCGCCGGGAACTGTCCCTGGAATTCGAGCCGCTCTTTGATGGCGTGCCACCGTTCGAAACTCCGGCCGATGCCGCTCTGGTCAAAGCCTGTGAAAAGCTTACTGGCCATACCGCTCACGCCGTTGCTTTCGCCACGGAAGCACCCTGGTTGCAGAAACTCGGCTTGGAAACCCTGGTTATGGGCCCTGGGTCTATCGATCAGGCGCACCAGCCCGATGAATTTATCGAGCTGTCCCAGCTTGATCCAACCGTTAAAATACTGCGAGGGCTGATTCGACAGTTCTGTCTCTGAGTGGCATGCAGGCACTTCCGACGTCTGCAGAGAGTCCTGGCGGGGAGGGTGAGCCAAAACCGTGGAGCGCCAGGGATGACGCGACCGAGCCCTACAGGGACGTATTTACGGGCGTGTTTTGGCTCACCCTCCTCGACAGGACTCGGCAAACTCCTCAAGATAAAGTACCTGCCTTTAGAAGATAACGAGAAACCAGGAGAAAGGTTTGAAATCAAACGACTGGCTGCATGGATTCCGCCATTCATCCCCTTACATCAACGCCCATCGCGGGCGGACGGTAGTATTGACCATTCCGGGGGATGCGATTGAACACGGGAATTTCATCAACATCATCCATGACATCGCGCTGCTGAGCAGCCTTGGTGTGCGGCTGGTCGTTGCCTTTGGTGCCCGCCCGCAAATCCAGACGCGGCTGGATGCTGCAGGAATCGAATCGTCGTTTTCAAAAGGTTTGCGGATTACGCCGCAAGAGCACCTCAGCATGGTGATGGAGGCCGTCGGTGGCCTGCGTGCCTACCTGGAGAGCCACCTTTCCATGGGTTTGGTGAATTCGCCGATGCATAATGCCCGTATCCGGGTGAGTGGCGGCAACTATGTGGCTGCCAAGCCCGTGGGTGTGCTCGACGGTATTGATTTTGGCCATACCGGCAAGGTGCGCCGGGTGGATGTGGCCGGGATCGAGAAACTGCTGGAGCTTGGTCACATTGTCCTGTTGCCGCCCATGGGCTATTCGCCCACCGGGGATGCCTTCAACCTCTCCTACGAGGATGTTGGCAGCCAGGTGGCAGCGGCACTGCAGGCCGAGAAGCTGATGGTGTTTATTGATGATCCCGGGTTACAGGAAGAGGACGGTACTTTGATCCGGGAGCTGTCGGCGCGCCAGGCGTCCGAGCGTCTGGCGGCCGGTGCGGTGACCGGTCACGATGCCGACTTGCTGCGAGCTGCCTGTGATGCCTGTGTGAAGGGTGTGCGTCGCGCCCACATCATCAGCTATGTGGATGACGGCGCCCTGCTGAAGGAGCTCTTCACGCGGGATGGCGCCGGCACGTTGGTCAGTGGCGATCACTACGAGCAATTTCGCCAGGCCCGGGTCGAGGACATCGGCGGGATTCTGGAGCTGATCCAGCCGCTGGAAGAGCAGGGCATTCTGGTTCGCCGCTCCCGGGAGATGCTGGAAACCGAGATTGACCGCTTTGTTGTGGCGGAGCGCGACGGCACTATCGTGGGCTGTGCCGCTCTGTACAGCTACCCTGAAGAAGGCGCCGGCGAGTTGTCCTGCTTCGCGGTAGACCCGACCTATCGCCGGGCCGGACGGGGTGATGAGATTCTGGCAATGGTGGAGAAGCTGGCCAGGGGGCAGGGTATCCAGAAGCTGTTCGTGCTCACCACCCAGACGGAGCACTGGTTCCGGGAGCGGGGCTTCCAGCCTTCGACAGTGCAGGCCCTGCCCGGGCCGAAGCTGGCTGCCTATAACACCCAGCGGAACTCAAAGGTGTTCTTCAAACCGCTCTGACAGGGCGGCCAGATGTTCAGACCTCTGGGGTTCCGGTTGCTCTGACAGCGTCTCGACGGCCTTGTAAAAGTCCGCAAAGTCGTAGCCTGCATTCCGAAGCATCTGACGGAACGCCGGTACGTGCTGGTTGTACTGACGAAACAGCGCCAGGTTGGCATTGTTCAGGCTGACTGGTACCGGTCCGAACGGGCCCGGTTCGGACCACTCTGCGGAAAGTTCCTGATAGGCAAGAGCCAGCTCTTGGTAAATTGCCGCCTTGCGATTCCGCAGTTGCTGGTCTGGCAAGACGTCCTGCTGAGCATAAAGAACGTCCAGCCGGGCACTGAAGTCTTCGACCAGGGAGAGCGTCTGGTTTCGGCGAGCCAGGCGGTCCAGTGCCTCCCCGAACTGGCCGGGTTTGCCCTGGTCCGATAGCCAGAGCCTGAGCCCTTCCAGCTCCACCGCGGTGGCAAAGCTTTCGTTAAATGCCGTGTCATCGGCGATGTAGACCACCTGGTGTGCCAGCTCATGGAACATCAGGGCGACCATGCGATCCTCCGTCAGTTGGGTAAAGCCGGTGTGCAGGGGATCATCGAACCAGCCGAGGGTGGAATAGGCCGTCACGCCGCCGATAAACGTGTCGAAGCCCTTGTTGCGAAACTGCGACTCCTCGGCACGCGCATCCGCCAGGCTGTAGTATCCCCGGTAGGCCTGACAGCCGAGCACCGGATAGCACCAGCGGTGCGGTTCCAGGGAGAACTCCGGCACAGCCACCAGGTTCACCACTACCCAGGGTCTGTCGAGATCCACGTAGTCGCTGAAGGCTTCTCCCACCGGCAGGGCCAGTCGTTGACCGGCGAATTCCCGGGCCTGTTGCGCTACCGTGAGTTTTCCCCGAAGGTCCATCGGCGTTGAGGTGTCGGAGAGAATGTCGTCGACCGGTTCCGCCGACATCATCAGGGAGAGATGGCCACTGACAGCCTGCGAATAGTAGCCAATGGTCGAACAGCCGTTAAGCATTGTTACCAGTAGCAAAAGTAGATAGATCTGACTAAGCTGTTTCATGGGTCAGGATGTTATAGTGGATTGGTTTGCCTGTGGGGGCCAGGCCGCTATAGTACAATCATGGTCTCTATAGTAGCAGCCGGTGGCATCCGCCATCGTTTCAGGGACGTGAGCCGGTACCGGGCATTGTGTCCGGTGACTGGTCCGGCTTTGCGAGATATCAGGTAGTTCATGGATCCGAGAGAACGTCGTAGCAGCCCCCGCCAACCTATCAAGCTTGCCGCCCAGATTGATCTGGGAACCGGTGAGGCCTGGCCGTGCCAGATCGCCGATTTTTGTGCGGAGGGCCTTTTCGTCCGCTATTCGAGTGAAACCTCGAAGAAGCTGGACCGGGCTTTTGCTTCCGGCACACCGCCGGAACTGGTGGTACGTTTTCGTGGCCTGGATGGCGCCCGTCGCCACGAGCTTCATGTCAGTATTGTCAGGCGCATTGATGGTGCCATGGGGGTCAATTTCAGCCGCCCGAACCCGGAAGCGGTTGATGCCATGCTGCAGCAATGCGGGGGCTCCCGAAGTCAGGATCGCTCTTCGCTCCGCGCGCCCAGTGACCGCGTACAGTTTGTGCTGCATCAGTCCGCCAAGGCGGTGACCCAGTTTATCGAGCCGTTGATGGACGCCTGTTTCGTGCAAATGGTGGAGGGTCTCAAACTGGCGGCCCAGAGAGCGGTAAATGATCAGCAGGCCAATGAATACATGGATGCCTCGGGCCAGATTCAGGCCCGGCAACGGGTCATCTGGCATCAGATGGCTCGCAGCCTGGAATCACCACTGAAGCCCGCCCCCAAGGGGTTTCCGGGGTCCGAGCTGTCCGTGGTCGACAAGGGCGAATTCGAGGACTGGTTGACGATCCGGGTGATGGTGACCAAGGCGGATACCCAGTATCGGGGCGATCTGCTGCAGCTCAAGCTTCGCCTGGACAAACTTGGCATCGCGAACGCCACGGGACACCACAATCCCCTCGGGCCCTCCCTGGTCTGCGAAGCCTTCCATAATGGCCTCAGCCAGCTCAAGGCGACCCGGGGGGTGGAGAAAGTCTGTCTGCGGGTCTTTGAACAGACCGTGTTGCAGCAGCTGGGACCTCTGTACAAAGAACTCAACGATATTCTGATTCGTCACGGTGTTCTGCCGGACCTGGATCTCAGCAAGTATCTGAGCGAGCAGGCCGGGGCAAAGCCGGAGGCACAACAAGAGCCCGCGGAGCCCGAGCCGGTTGCCGCGGAGAGTGCTGCTGCAGAGTCAAAGCCGAAGGCGGGTGCCGAAGACGCCGGACAGTCCCAGTCTCGTCGCAGAGCCGGCATGCTGGGGGGCGAGTTTCGGGGTTATGCCCAGGCGGCCCAGACTGCGTTCGCTACGGTGCGTAACCTGCTGAATACCCTGAGCGCGAGCCGTGTGGCCCGGGGCGATCCGGAGCCTTTGCCGTTCCAGCCCAATGCCAGGCCTCTGTCGTCCGGAGAATTTCAGCGAGAACTCCAGCAGCTGCAATCTCAGCCCGTGGATACTGGCGAGGAGCTGGCTCCCCTGAAGGAGCGGGTGGTAGAGAAAGTAAAGGCAAGCGGTGATAACCGGCTGGATGAAGAACAGCAGGAAACGGTCGATGTGGTCGACCGGTTTTTCAAATCGGTGGTGGAAAGCCCGAAGCTCAGCGAGTATGCCCAGCAGCGCATGCGGCAGCTGGAAGTGCCCGTTCTCAAAGTTGTCATGAGGGACCCTGCGTTCTTTGACGATCAGGATAGCCCGGTACGCGGGGTGATGAACCGTCTGGCCCAGCTAGGGGTAAAGGGCGGGCGCATCAATCCGGTGGTTCAGCGTCGCGTGGATGAGCTGGTAGAGCGCATTACAACGGACTTCGAGCAGGACACCGGGGTATTCGAGCAAACGGTCCAGGAACTGGACACCCTGATTGATCGCCAGAATCTTGTCTATCGCCGGAATGTCGAGCGAGTGACAGCGGCCGCAGAGGGGGCCCAGAAGGTAGCCGAGTCAAAAAAGGCTGTGGCCGATGTGCTGGACAACAAACTGGGTGGGCGCAAGGTGCCAAAGGCGGTAATCAGCCTGTTGGATGGTGGCTGGCGGGATCTGCTTTCGCTGACCTGGATCCGGCAGGGGCCTGACAGCCAGCTGTGGCATGATTACCTGGCAGTTATCGATTCGCTCCTATCCTTCGCTGATGATCCGAACAGCTCCATTAATCTGCCCGAGCTGCTGCGGGTAATCCAGGATGGCCTGGCGTCTATTTCCAGCAACCACATGCCTTCTTCGCAAATCCGGGACGAGCTCAAGCAGTTCCTGGTTCGCAGTCCGCAAAAAAGCCCCGAACTGGTTGAAGTGCCAGTGGCAAAACCGGAGCAACCGGATGCCAGAAAACTGTCCGACCGGGAGCAACGAAGTCTTCAGCGCTGGATCAACCGGGCGCAGAAATTGCGAACCGGCGACTGGCTTCGCGACCAGGAAAAACCGGACGAACCCCAGTACATTCGTCTGGTCTGGGTGGCCCGCGGTTTCAGCCGCTTTGTCTTTGTGAATCACCAGGGCATGCGAGTGGTGGAATTGGAGCTGGAGTCCCTGGCCCGGCAGATGCGAAAAGGCATCATCGTGCCTGATAGCCAGTATGAACGCCCGCTGGTGGACGAGAGTATCGATCGCATGGTCCGCAAGGTCTATGACCAGTTGTCCTGGGCCTCCACCCATGATGAATTGACCGGCCTTCTCGGGCGTCGCGAATTCGAGCGCATGCTCGATCAGCAGTTGGCCCGTCGGGAGGATGAGCGCTCCCTCGTGCGCCTGGATCTCCGCAGGTTCCGCCTGCTGAACGACACCGCCGGCTACCAGGCCGGTGATGAGACCCTGAAACGGGTTGCCGATATCCTGCGCAGCCACGTCGGTGACGGTATGCCCGTGGCCAGACTTGCAGGCAATGAGTTTGCCATGCTGGTGCCGTCCGAGAGTGCCAGCGACGCGGCAAGAGATCTCATCCGGGCAGTGGAGGCCGCCGAGTTCAGTTTTGGTGGTCGCGACTACCAGCTCTCTGCCAGCGCCGGTGTGGTCCCCACGTTGCCGGCCCTGGTCAGTGCTGAACGCTGGTTACGGGCGTCGGAGCAGGCGCTTGCCGCGTCTCGCCAGCAGGGCCACGGGAAGGTTTCGGAGTATGCCCTGGACGCCGATGATCAGGCCCGTCAGGAGCAGATTGCCGCCAAGGTTGCCAGCCTCAGCGACCTGAACGAGGAGCGCATGCTGCTGCGCTGCCAGAAGATTATCCCTCTGCATGCCAAGTCCTCCATGGCTGCGCAGTATGAGGTGCTGATCAGCATGTACGATGACGAAGGCAACCTCATTACCGGTCGGGACTTCGTGCGCATGGCCGAGCGTTATGACCGAATGCAGGCCGTGGATCGCTGGGTTGTTGGCCACATGCTGGACTGGCTCAGGGAGCAGGCGCCGGACCCGAGGCATTTCGGCGGCGTCTGCATCAACCTGTCCGGCTATTCCATGAATGACCAGTCGCTGCTGGAGTTCATCTACGAAAAGCTGAGTGAGAAAGACGCGCCTATCGAGCGGCTGTGGTTCGAGATTACCGAGGCCTCGGCGATCAACGACGTCCAGTCAGTGGCAGACTTCATCATTGAGATGAAAGAGCTTGGCTGCCGGTTCTGTCTCGGCAACTTTGGCAGTGGCCCCAGTTCGTTCGAGTTCATGCGTTCGTTACCGGTAGACCTGATCAAGATCGACAGCGCCTTTACCGGCCAGCTGTCGACCAGCGAGACTGACCGGGCAATGGTGCGCTCAATGGTGGATATGGCCCACTACATGAACCGGGAAGTGATTGCCTCCCAGGTTGAATCCCGGGACGTTCTGGACATGCTCCGACAGCTGGGTGTGGACTACGCTCAGGGCTTCGTGGTCGAAAAACCCCGTCTGCTCGACAGCCTAACCTGATTCCGGCAACCTGCCTCTATGTCAAAACGTCATCCCATCATCGCGGTTACCGGTTCGTCCGGAGCGGGCACCACGACCACCGGCCAGATTTTCAGCCGGATGTTTGCCAGTGAGGGGCTGAACGCCGCAATGGTCAGCGGTGACAGTTTCCATCGCTACAACCGTGAACAGATGGCCAGGCTTGCGGCCAAGGGCCAGTTCGGTGAGCGCAACCACTTTGCGCTGGCCGCCAATCACATCGACAAGCTGGAAGCACTGTTCTACGACTACGGCCACACCGGCAACGGTCGGTATCGTCAATACGTTCACGATGAGGATCGCAGGCTGGTTGAAGCCGGGCACAAGCCCGGCACCTTCACGCCCTGGGGGCCTTTGCCCGCCGATACCGATCTGCTGTTTTACGAGGGGCTTCATGGGGGTGTGGTCAGCGAAACCTGCAATATCGCCCAGTATGTGGACCTGCTGATCGGTGTGGTTCCGATTGTGAATCTTGAATGGATCCAGAAGATCCACCGGGACACGCACAAGCGGGGCTACAGCCAGGAGGCGGTGGTGGAAACTATCATCAACCGCATGGATGACTATGTGCACGACATCGTGCCCCAATTCTCGCACACCCACATCAATTTCCAGCGCATTCCCCTGGTCGATACTTCCAACCCCTTTGTCGTCCGGGAAGTTCCCACTGAGGACGAAAGCATGCTGGTGATCCGGTTCCGGGATCAGTCAGAGGTGGACTTTCCCTATCTGCTGCAGGTGATTGCAGGCAGCAGCCTGTCGAGACACGACACCCTGGTGGTTCCGGGCACAAAAATGCCGCTGGCCATGGACCTGATCGTACGGCCGATGGTGCAGCGGCTGATGGCAAGAAAGCCGTTTGCCTGAGGCCGTCAGGCCGTCAGGCGTCCATCCCGATAATCCCGGAGCGTCTGTTCGATCTCTTCTCGGGTATTCATCACAAACGGACCATACTGGACCACCGGCTCGCCGATCGGTTTGCCGGCAATCAGCAGGAGTCGCGCTCCGGCTTGCCCCGCATGGAGTTCGATCTGGTCGCCGTCGTCGGAAAGAACGTTGGCGGCGCTTCGCTGCAGCGAGCTTTCCCCCAGGCTCGCGCTACCCTCGTAAAGATAGAGCATGGCGTTGTGGCCTTCCGGAAGGAGCAGTCTCAGGCTCCCATCGGATGCCAGGTGAATATCCGCGTAGATCGGCTGGGTGGTGCGATCGGGCATCGCCCCTGCATGGGCCTGGCCATCGATCTGTAATGAGCCGGCAATGAGCTTCAGTTTGCCACCGTCGAAGGCAAGCTCCGGAATCTCTTCCGGCTGGATGTCCCGGTAGCCGGCCTTCGTCATTTTTTCCGCCGCTGGCAGGTTCAGCCAGAGCTGAAAACCGCGCATCACGCCTTCTTCCTGCTGGGGCATCTCCGAATGGATGATGCCGCGACCGGCGGTCATCCATTGCACACCACCATTGCGCAGGTCGCCCCGGTTTCCGAGATGATCTTCATGCAGCATGTGCCCCTCGATCATATAGGTCACGGTTTCGAACCCCCGATGGGGGTGCGAGGGGAAGCCTGCGATATAGTCGGCGGCCTCGGCGGAACCAAACTCGTCCAGCATCAGGAACGGGTCAAGGCGAATGTTCTGTTGCTGGCCAATGGAACGCTTGATGCGCACGCCGGCACCGTCGGACGTTTCCAGGGCGGGTATGATCTGTTTCAGGGAGCGCAGGGTCATGATGTCCTCCTCTCGTTAGCTCTTGGCTCTATTTAAACGGGATGGGAGGAGAGAATAAAACGCAGAAATCTGGGGGGTGACATCAAAAAAACTGAAGGACCCGTGACGCCCCGGGCGGGGCGCCACAGGAGGCGATCATTCGACGTTGCGGGAATAGAAGATTTCCAGCATTTCCCGACGCAGACGGTCCTCGATGGACTGCGCTTCGGCGGGATCAAGATCACCGGCGTTCACCCCGAACACATAGTTATCGAGGTTGAAGTTCTTCAGCATCATCTTGGTGTGGAACAGGTTCTCCTGGTACACGTTCACATCGATCATCTGATACGCGTTCTGGGTATCTTCGGTCAGGTAGTTCTGGATCGAATTGATATCGTGATCAATGTAGTGCTTGGTGCCGTCCACATCACGGGTAAAGCCGCGAACCCGGTAGTCCACGGTAACGACATCAGAATCAAAGCTGTGGATCAGGTAGTTCAGCACTTTCAGCGGTGAGATCAGGCCACAGGTGGATACGTCGATGTCAGCGCGGAAGGTGCTCACGCCATCGTGGGGATGGCTTTCCGGGTAGGTGTGCACCGTGACGTGACTCTTGTCCAGGTGGGCCACGATGGTATCCGGCAGCGGTCCGGGAGACTCTTCGTTGTCGGGCTCTTCGCCATTGGTGAGCTCGTGCTCGGCGATCAGCATGGTGACAGATGCGCCATGGGGCTCGTAGTCCTGACGCGCGATGTTAAGAACGTTGGCGCCGATAATCTTGACGACGTCGGTCAGAATCTGGGTCAGGCGCTCGGCGTTGTACATCTCGTCGATGTAGTCGATATAGGCCTTGCGTTGTTCTTCGGTCTGCGCATAACAGATGTCGTAGATGTTAAAGCTCAGGGATTTGGTCAGGTTGTTGAAACCATGCAGCTGGAGTTTTGATTCCATGCTCAGCCCCTCCGGATCGTGGAGATGAATGACTGCAGAGCTGCATTGCTGAGCTCTGCCGAGGCCGCCACCGACTACTGACCGGGTTGTTCACCTTTTGCGCAGACCGGCGGAGAGGGTGCGTATTATGCACACCGCAAGTGACGTTGAATAGTATTCGCAATGACATTTTAGCATTCGTGATTTCCCCTGCATCCGGCCCGGGGAATCGGTCCATGAGCGGCCCTGGCGAGATTTCTCACACGTGTTATGACGCCTGGTGAACCTCGTAGCTGTGACTGATCTCGACGCCGGCCTTCTCAAGCATGATAGATGCGGAGCAGTACTTTTCTGCCGACAGGCCCACGGCCCGCTTGACCAGATTGTCTTTCAGGCTGTTTCCGGTTACTACGAAGTGCAGGTGAATGCGTGTAAACACCGCCGGAACCGCGTCGGCCCGCTCTGCTTCGAGCTCGGCGTGGCAAGCGGTCACGTCCTGGCGGCTTTTCTTCAGGATGCTCATGACGTCGAACGCCGAACAGCCTCCGAGCCCCATCAGCAGCATTTCCATGGGGCGCGGGCCCAGGTTCTCACCGCCGTGGTCTGGCGGGCCATCAAGCTGCACGCTGTGGCCACTGCCGCTGGTGGCTTTGAAACTGGCGTTGCCGGTCCAGTCTACGGTTGCTTTCATGGGACGACTCTCCGTTGTGATGACGCGGGACCAACTGGTGTGGTGGCCCCGATAAAGATGACCTGTGGCCGGATGCTAGCACAACCGGCTTCGCCAGGCAGGCCGATCTCGGATACATGTTGTATACTCTTTCCGGTTGCCCGCAACAGACCTTCTTGTTATAAGTTGCGCAGTTTTGCAGTAAAAAAGAACGAACCCGCAAGGAAAGCCGGGTGCATAACAAACATTGGGACCCGCCAGTATCTGAGGAGGCACGACTCGCATTATGGCCACTATCGTCAAGCCGGTTGAGCAGAAAACCAAGCATCTCGACTATTTCCTTTCGCAGTGCCATCGCCGCCGTTACCCAGCCAAGAGCACGATTATCTATGCCGGGGACAAGAGCGATTCCCTGTTCTACATCGTCAAAGGCTCGGTGACGGTTATCATTGAAGACGATGACGGTCGCGAGATGATCATGGCCTACCTGAACGCCGGTGACTTTTTCGGTGAAATGGGGCTGTTCGACAACATGGATTCCCGCAGCGCCTGGGTAAAGGCCAAGACCGAGTGCGAAGTGGCGGAGATCAGCTACACCAAATTCCGTGAGATTGCCCAGCAGGATCCCAGGGTTCTGTATTTCATTGGCGAGCAGATGGCTTCCCGCCTCCGCCAGACCACGCGCAAGGTGGGTGATCTCGCGTTCCTGGATGTGACCGGTCGAGTCGCCCGCACCCTGCTGGATCTCTGCAAGGAGCCGGATGCCATGACCCACCCGGACGGCATGCAGATCAAGATTACCCGCCAGGAAATCGGCCGTATCGTGGGTTGTTCCCGGGAGATGGTTGGACGGGTTCTGAAGACCCTGGAAGATCAGGGCCTGGTTCGGGTCAAGGGCAAAACGATGGTGGTGTACGGCACCCGCTGAGTCTCCGAATAGCAGAGCATCGATGTAGCAAGAAGGGCCGCTGATATCAGCGGCCTTTCTGGTTGGGGCAGGGGCGCCGGTGTCATTCGGCCAGGGCCACGGACTTGATCTGCATCCACACCTGCTGGCCGGGTTCCAGGGCCAGTTGGTCAACAGCCCGGGTGGTCAGTCGGGACATGACCGGTGTGGGTCCTGCGAACAGGCGGACGATACTGACGCCGGGGGTAACGTCCGGTTCAATCCGGTCAATGGTTGCCGGAACCAGGTTCTGGATGCTCTGGTCAGGGTTCTCTTCCAAAGCCAGGCTGATGTCCCGGGACAGCAACTGGATCCGGACCCGATCCCCGATTTTCATGCCGTTGTCCCGGCGCAGCCACAGGGAGCCACCGTCGAACTCAAAGCGCGCCAGGTGCCAGCGCTGATCCAGTTCTCTTATTGTCCCCTCCACAAGCACGCCCGCGTCGTCCTCGAGACGGAACGGGTTGTCCATGCGTGCAAGTGTCTCCCGGGTCGGCCCGCTGGCTAACACCTTGCCGTCCTCCATGACCACCAGATGGTCGGCGAGCCGGGCCACCTCTGCGGTAGAGTGGGAGACATATACGATCGGGATGGCCAGGGCGTCCCTAAGACGCTCCAGATAGGGCAGGATGTCGTGTTTGCTGGCTTTGTCCAGGGCCGACATCGGTTCGTCCATAAGTAACAGCCGGGGACTGGTCAGCAGCGCGCGGGCTATCGCTACCCGCTGGCGCTCGCCCCCGGACAGGCCTGCGGGCATACGGTCCAGGTGGCCGCCGAGTCCCAGCCAGTTCACTGCCTCGTCAAACCCGATCTGCCGGTCCGTGGCCGGAATGCGCCGGTATCCGAATTCAAGATTCTTGCGCACGGTCAGATGGGGAAACAGGTGGGTTTCCTGGAATACATAGGCGAGGGGACGTTTATGAACCGGCAGGAAAGTATCAGCGCTTTGCCAGTGTTCGTCGAGAACGGTCATGGCTCCCTCTGCGCGGTGCAGGCCCGCCATACAGCGCAAAACAGTGGTCTTGCCGCAGCCGGAATGCCCGAACAGGGCGGTGATGCCCGTGCCGGGCAGGGTCAGGTCAACGTCCAGACCAAACCCGGGAAATGCGCAACGGAAGCGAGCAGAGATGCTTTTCTTTTCGCTCATTTCAGTGCTCCTGACCGGGCCTTACCGTTCAGCGCGTAGAGGGTGACCAGAACCACAAAGGAGAACACTACCATGCCGGCAGAAAGCCAGTGTGCCTCGGTGTATTCGAGGGATTCCACGTGGTCATAGATAGCAACGGAGAGAACTTTGGTTTCCCCGGGAATGTTACCCCCGATCATCAGAATCACGCCGAACTCGCCAATGGTATGGGCGAAGGTCAGTACGGCGGCAGTGAGGAAACCGTTGCGGGCAAGGGGCACGGCAACAAACAGGAAGCGATCCCAGGGCGCGGCTCGAAGCGTGGCAGCGACCTCGAGGAAACGGTCGCCAACCGACTCGAAGGCATTCTGCAGCGGTTGCACCGTAAACGGCAGGGAATAGATCACGGAAGCCACCACCAGACCCTCGAAGGTAAAGGGCAACAGCCCGATGCCGAGCGACTGGGTGAACTGGCCAACCCAGCCTTCCGGCCCCATCACCAGCAGCAGGTAAAAGCCAAGGACCGTTGGCGGCAGAACCAGAGGCAGCGCGACCACGGCCGCCACCGGCTGGCGCAGCCAGTGCCGGGTTCTGGCGAGCCACCAGGCGATGGGCGTGCCTATCAGCAACAGCAGCAGAGTGGTTGTCGTGGCCAGTTTCAGTGTCAGCCAGACTGGATCCCAGTAGGTTTCAAACATCAGTTGATCGCGTCATGTCCTTCGTCGTAACCATAGCTCCGGATGATGCCGATGGCAGTATCGGATTTCAGGAAATCCATCCAGGCGCGGGCTGCTTCATTACTGGCGCCCCGGTTCAGCAGGATGGCCTGCTGGTCAATGGGCTGGTAATAGGCCTGAGGCACCTGCCATAGGGTGCCGGCATCCTCGTCCCAGACTTTGACCTGGGAAGCGGCCACGAAACCGGCCTGGGCATTGCGACTGACAACAAACTGGAACGTCTGGGCTATGGAATCACCGCGGACCAGTTTCGGTTGTAACGGTTGCCATTGGCCGATGTGCTCAAGAACCTGCTGGGCAGCCAGGCCATAGGGTGCGGTTTTCGGGTTGGCGATGGCCAGTCTGGCGAAGGGTTGCTGCTCCAGATAGCGCGGGGCATCCTCAAATGCATCGGGCGCCGGACTCCAGAGCACCAGCTTGCCCCGGGCATAGGTAAAGCGGGTTCCGTTGACCCCGGCCTGGGCCTCTTCGATCAGCTCTGGCCTGAGCACGTCGGCCGCCATGAATACGTCGAAGGGCGCGCCGTTCCTGATCTGGGCGTAAAGTTTGCCGGTAGAGCCAAAGCTGGCGGATACCCGGTGACCGGTTTCCGCTTCAAAGTGCCTGGTCAGTTCCCGGGTGGTATCGGTGAAGTTTGCGGCCACACCAATACTGACTTCGCCGGCGATGGCTCCGGAAGCAAAACTGAACAACACGCACAGGCAGGCGAAAGCCCGGGTTATTGGGTGGCAGATTCTGGTGCGGCGTTCATGGGGCTCTGGCATGGAGCAGGGCTTTCTGTTCGGCGGTTGATTGGGCAGACGCATTGTCCCTATGCAGGCACAGGGAATGCAAGTATTGCCACACCTCGTCCCGGTTGGTTTCGTTGAGCATCTCATGGCGCCCGCCCTCAAACAACCTCAGGGTCACATGGCCAACGCCCGCCTCTCGAATGGCCTGAAAGTGCTGGCGCACGCCGCGACCCATTTCACCAACCGCGTCCGCCGTTCCAGAGAACAGGTGCACAGGCAGGTCTTTGCGCCAGGTCGGCGGTTTGATGGCCAGCATGCCGCCGATAAAATCCAGCCAGAGCCCGGTTGAGCATTGGAACCCGCAAAGCGGATCGGCAACGTAGGCGTCAACCTGGTGCGGATCGCGGCTGAGCCAATCGGCATGGGTCCGGTTGGGGCGGAACCGGCGATTGAACTGCTCAAACGTCATGCGGGTAATCAACGGGCTGCGGTGCCGCTTGCCCCGGAGCAGTCGGATCAGGCCGATCAGGGCCCGGGATGCCAATAGCTGGCCTCGATCAATCCGGTTGGTGGCGCTCAGGATCAGGGTATCCAGGGAATCACCGTGCCTCTGGGCGTAACCCTGGGCAATGAACGAGCCCATGCTGTGGCCCAGCAGGTTGACCGGCAGCCCGGGAAACTGTGAACGGGCGTGTTGGACCACCTGGTGCAGGTCGGCCAACACGCTGGCCCAGCCGTTCTGGTCCGCATAGTGCCCCAGGTTCTCGACTCCTGAATTCGGGCCATGGCCCCGGTGGTGAAAGGTGATAACGGCCATGCCGCGTTCGCAGAGCCAGCGAGCGAGGGACTGGTAACGGTCGCCATGCTCGGCCATGCCGTGGCTGATGATCAGAAGGCCGGTGGGAGCCGTCGGGGTAAAGACTGTTCCGGCTATACTGTGGTCATCACCACTGCTCAGCGTCAGAGGGTGTTCGTTCGTTGTCACGACCCGGTTCCTTGTTGTTTTTCTCCGCAGCCGGGCGTTGCCACTCCGGCGGTTTCCATAGATGGGTAAGGCGAGACAATAATCCGCCGGGCTGTGCCATGTCGCGGAACAGGTCCACGTATTCGTGGGTCCAGAGCACAATCAGGTTACTGGAGCGAACAGGCCGGGTGATGCCGTATTCGGGCGGATCCTGGGCATTTTCATCGACAAACGTGCCGAACAGGCGATCCCACACTATCAGCGTGCCGCCGTAATTACGGTCGATGTAGCCGGGATTTCGGCCATGATGGACGCGGTGATGGCTGGGCGTGTTGAACACCAGTTCGACCCAGTCGGGCAGCTTCCCGACCAGTGTGGTGTGAATAAAGAACTGGTAGACCAGCGACAGGGCATAGGCTACGCCGATCCAGACAGGATTGAGTCCCAGCAGCGCCAGGGGCAGGTAGAACACCCACATGCCGTTGAAAATGTTGGTGGCATTCTGGCGCATGGCAGTGGAGAAGTTCATCCGCTCGGAGGAATGGTGAACCACATGGGCCGCCCAGAACCAGCGTACCCTGTGACTGGCCCTGTGCATCCAGTAGAAACAGAAGTCCACCCCCAGAAAAGCCAGCAGCACGGTGAATCCGTTCAATTCCAGATCAAACAGCCGGTAGTGGTAGCACAGGGCATAGACAGGGAAGGCAATGAGGCCGGCGAAGAGCAGTTCGGTCACCTGATAGCCGGCGCCCAGGGCAAAGTTTCTGACCGCCTCACGGGTATCCATCAGCTGCGGATCGTGGCGAATCTTCAGGTATTCCCACAGGGTAACGCCCACAAAAACCGGTGTTGCAATCACAAAGATCAGTTGGCGTTCATCCAGCGCCAGCCACGGCGCAGCCATCGCCCAGAGAGAAAGCAGGCCGCTGTCTTCCAGTACGGCCAGTATCATGTCGGTCAAAGCCATCGGGTTTCTGCCGGTTTCCTCATCAAGTCCGTTGATTCTGGCACGTAACCCGGAAACCGGAATGTCGGTTCACGCCAGATTGGCTAACGGATTCCGACAATCCGGTACTCAGCCTGGTCGACGGTTGTCTTCGTACACTTTTTCCAGAGCCCGGATCTGTGGCTGCCACTGGTCCAGCCAATGTTTGATGTCTTTGGGAATTCGTGCAGTTTTCGGCCATGGCACCGGATACTGTGCGGGCTGGAACATGGGTGCAAACAGGGCGGCTGCGGTCAGGTCTGCGCGCGAAAACTGGTCGCCGGCCAGGAAAGGCCTTTCGGCGTAGATGGCAGCCAGCTCGGTGAGCAACTCTTCCATGACCTGGCGGGACTTTTCAGAGGTTTTTTCGTTGATCTTCATCCACTGACGCATGACTTCATCAACCCGGCTGAAAGCAAGGCTGAGCAGTATCCGGTTATAGAAAGGCGTTCCCGCGGCCAGCATGGGCACCACAATTTTGGGGCGCTGCAGGAAGTGGTGGTAGGAATAGCAGCGGATAGCCGGCCCCGCTTCCTCGTCAAGCCGGCGCTCCCAGGCCAGCGCCTGCTCACGAACGTCCGGGTCTGCCGGTGTCAGCGGGTGCTCGGGAAACGTCTGGTCCAGGTAATCCAGAATGGCGGCTGAGCCCTGAACCACGTGGCCGTCATGGTCCAGTACCGGCACAGAGGAGGCTTCACCGGTCAGTTTCCGGATGGTTTTCACATGTTGTCCCGGCAGCAGGTTCACCGTTTCGTAGTTGAGCCCCTTGTAGTCCAGGGCCCAGCGTATTTTTTCGCAGTAGTGGGAAATGGCAAATTGGTAAAGTTTCAGTGCCATGGGGTGTCTCCTTGGTTCAGCGTTCTAGCATACTGCCGGTGGGGCGGTATAAGAAGTCCCATCAGATGCCCATGGTGGCCTCATCGGTCGTTGGGTTCTAAACTGTAGGCCGAAAAGACGCTCAAACAAGGGAACTGACCATGCACTCACGACGAGTTTTGATGTTGTCCGTCGTCACTGCGGCGAGCCTTGCCATCTCCGCCTGCTCCTCTCTATCCAAAACCAGTCAGCCGGTTTCCGCGAGCTATGCTTGCGGGCAACTCGATATTGCCGTCTCCGGCACGGACGACAGCGATTTGATCAGCATCGACTATCTGGATCGACGTATTCTGCTCAAGCCGGAGATAAGTGCCTCGGGCGCATTGTACGTAGCCCCCGGCGACGACCAGACGCGGTTCTGGAGCAAGGGTGAAAAAGCTACCCTGACAGTGAAGGGGCAAACCTATCCGGAGTGTTTGCAGCCTGGCGATCTGGAAATGCCGTTTGAGGCGCGGGGGAATGAGCCTTTCTGGCACGCGACGCTTGAGGGCGGTGAGCTCTTGATAACACGGCCTTTCGAGGAACAGGGAACCCGTCGGGTACCGGTTGAAGTCAAAACAGCCAACCGGCATGGGCGGACATTTGTGGCGACGCTGGCAGATCTCCCCATTACCCTGACAGTCGCCCGTCAGCTCTGTGACGACAGCATGTCCGGGGCTCAATATCCCGCGCAGGTGCGCCTGCAGGTCGGTGATGATGAGTTCAGGGGATGTGGTGGTGATCGCCAGCGTCTGTTACGGGGCGCAATCTGGGTTGTTGAGGATCTTGCGGGCGCAGGCATCATCGATCGGTCCCGGATCACGATCGAGTTTCTTGAGGGCAATCGGATCGCGGGCAGGGCGTCTTGCAACCGATACACTGGCACCTATGAACTCAGGGGTGAGGGCATGGCTATAGGTCCACTGGCATCAACACGGATGGCCTGTGCGCCCGCGCTGATGAATCAGGAAGAGCGGTTTCTGAACCTGCTGGACCAGGTGAGTTCAGTGCGGATCGGGCAGCAGGGCCAACTGCTGTTGTCGACACCGGGCGGTGAGTCGATCCGGGCGTTTCAGTCTGACCACGACAGTCCATAGCGCGTCAGGATCTCTTCCACCCGCCCACTGCTTTGCAGGGCTCTCGCTCCCTCTGACAGGAGCGCTGCGAGCTGGGCGGAATCACGGCCGACCGGTGAAAATGCAACGTAGATCGGCGACTCGTGGATCACCGCGGCCATTCGCAGGCTTTCCGTGTTGTTCTCCTGCTCCAGTTGCCACTGCATCACATAGCGGTCTTCCGGGAATACGTCAGAGCGCTGCTGGTGCAGGAGTTCGATTGCCCGGCTCAGTGGTGCCGGCCCGGACAGCACCCAGACCCGCTCCGGATCGTCCTGGTACTTCTCGATATAGCTGTCCAGTTCCGGTGAGTAAGCGTAGCCGTTGATCGCCAGCAGCTTGGATTGGCTGAGTGAGTCGATGCCAGCGTACTGCCAGTTGTTGTCAGGGTGGGTGTAGAGCGCGATCGTCGAGTAACCAGTAGCGGCGTCCGGAAATACGAAGTCCGGCGCATCCCCCGGAAGGGCTCCTACAACCGCATCAATATACCCGTCCCGGGCCTGTTGCAGGGCCCGTGCCCAGCTCATGTTCACGTACTCGACATCGATACCGGCGAGTCCGAACGCCTCCCTGGCAATATCTATCATATAGCCTTCGTGCTCGGAGCCGGCTTCACAATTGTGAGGACACCAGGGATCAGCGGCAATGACGACGCTATGGCGCGGCTCTGTGGGAGCCGGCGCAGCGGGAGCGGTCTTCGTTGCCTTTGCCGCTGTTTCAGGAACCAGCGGTGGCGGGTCTTCTGGCTGCGAGCAGGCGGCAAGAAAGAGCGCGATGGAAAGAACCAGGGTTTTTGCCATGGTGATAAAACCGGGATGCCGATGACGTCGGCTCTCCCTGAAGCATAGACCCTGGTCGCGGTTTTGTAATGGCTAAAAGCCCCTAGGCGGCGGTTTTGTTCCTGTCAGCCGACGCGGCGGTCGGCACCAGCGCCCGGGCGAGGTCTTTCATGTGCAGTGTGCCCACGTGCTGATCGTCCCGGACTACCCGGAAATTCAGAGACATATCCCCGTCGGATTTCAGCAGTACCGTTTCAAGGTTGTCCTTTTCCGAGATGTCACCGGCGAACGTGGCCTCACCGTCATCCGGGGGGCTCATGACCGATCGTACCCTCAGCACCCGTGCCCGATTGATATCGCTGATGAAGTCGACGATGTAGGGATCGCCGGGATTGAGCAGGATTTCCTGGGGATCTCCCTGCTGCACTACTTCGCCATCTTTCAGGATGACCAGGTGGTCGGCCAGTTTCAGGGCCTCATCAAGATCATGGGTGATGAACACGATGGTTTTCTGCAGTTCTTCCTGGAGCTCCAGCAACAGGTCCTGCATATCGGACCGAATCAGCGGATCCAGTGCCGAGAAAGCTTCGTCCATCAACATGATCGGGGCGTCGGACACCAGGGCTCGGGCGATGCCCACCCGCTGTTGCATGCCACCGGACAGCTGGTGTGGATACTGGTATTCGTTACCCTCCAGACCAACCCGCGCGAGCCATTTTCGGGCGTCGGCCTCAAAGTCCGATGTCGTATAGCCGCGAATGTCCTTGGCCATGCCGGCGTTCTCGAGCACGGTTTTGTGGGGCAGCAGGGCAAACTTCTGGAACACCATCGACATCCGCTCGCGGCGAAGCTTTCGCAGCTGCTCTTCGCTGTAGCTCATGATGTCTTCGCCATCGACACGGATTTCGCCGGCCGTGGGGTCGATCAGTCGGTTCAGGTGCCGGATGAGTGTGGACTTTCCGGAGCCGGAAAGGCCCATGATGACCGTGATCTCGCCATCGTGGATGTCCACGTTGATATCACGCAGACCGAGTACGTGTCGCTGCTGCTCCAGCAGATCGGCTTTGCCCATGCCCTTGCGAACATACTCCAGGGCAACATCCGGGGTCGGGCCGAAGATCTTGTAAAGGTTCCGGATCGAAATCTTGATGTCTTTCGCCATGGGGGCTTTCCTCACTGCTTCTGGGAGACGTTAATTCGTGCCAGGGACGCCTTGGTTACCCTGTCGAGAATAACCGCCAGGATCACGATGCCAAGGCCGGATACCAGGCCAACACCCAGTTCCAGATTACGGATGCCCCGCAGGACCAGAACGCCAAGCCCGGGCGCGGAAACCAGGGATGCGATAACAACCATGGCAAGACTCATCATGATGGTCTGGTTAACCCCTGCCATGATGTTGGGTAGCGCCAACGGGATCTGCACCTTGTAGAGTTTCTGTCGGGGCGTCATGCCAAAGGCGTCTGCGGCCTCAATCACGTCCTTGTCTACCAGCCGGATGCCCAGGTTCGTCAGCCGGATCACAGGAACAATCGCGTAGAGGATGATGGCGATGCCGTACAGCTTTGATTCGGTAACACTGAACAGGAAGATAAGCGGAATCAGATACACAAAAGGTGGCAGCGTCTGCAGCATGTCCAGCACCGGTATGATCATCCGTTGCAGGGAATTGCTGCGTGCCATGGCGATGCCTATGGGTACCCCCAGCAAGACACAGAGGAAGGCACATACAAAAATGATCGCCAGTGTTTGCATGGCGTAATCATAATGGTCGATGAAGGCCAGCAGCACGATACTGCCGCCTACAAAGAGCATCAGTTTCCAGGATTTGGTGACCACGTAAACAACCGCCAGTAACAGTGGAATCACGATCCACCAGGGCGTGTTCAGCATGGCGTAAAGTGCCCCATCCAGGAACCAGCTGAGAGGCTGGGTCAATGGATCGAGAACCAGGCTCAGGCTGTCCTTTATTGCCAGAAATCCCTGTTCCAGGCCCTTGGTAAGTTCCCGGGACTGGGGGAAGGCGGAGCAGGATTCGTTCAGGGCGTCCATGGACGGAAACGGGAGTTCCCATATAGAGGCCGGTTCGGCGCTCTCTCCCTTGGTTTTATTCAGCAGGTCGGCCATCGACATGGGGCCGCTGCTTTTGCCTTCCGAGCACCATTGCTCAAGGCCGAGCGATGAAAAAAGGGAATCGTAGGTTGCCATGGGCGGTCAGTCTCTCCTGCGCACGTCTGGAATCAGAACGGTTTTCGGGAAACGACCCGGGGCATCGCGAAGGATGCCCCGGGAGGGGCAGGTCAATCAGTTAAGAACGTTGGCCAGACGCTCACGCGCGGAGTCGTTCAGCCAGGTTGACCACTCGTCGCTGTTGTTGCTGAGGTAGTAAACCGCAGCTTCTTCGCCCGAGGCATTGTTGGAGTCCATCCAGGCCAGGATGCTGCTCATGGTCTCGGTCTTGAACGTCAGCTTGCTGAGCATCTCGGCCACTTCCGGCTCGCGCTCTTTGAAGCTGGTAGTGATCGACGTCAGAACCGTTGCCGCCGGGAAGTCGGATACGCCCGGATTGTCGACATCCTGTGTCTGGTTCTTCTGGTGCACGTCCGGCTTGATGTCGCCGAGATCTACCCGGGTCATGTCGTACTTGCCGAGGGGAACGGTCGGGCCCCAGTAGTAGCCGAACCAGGGCTCTTTGTTCTGGACAGCGGACGCCATGGAGGACGCAAGGGTCTCACCGGAACCATGGTTGAATACGTCAATGCCGGACTCTTCCAGATCCAGGGCGCGAACCAGGTTGTCACTCACAACTCGGCAGCCCCAGCCGTCCGGGCAGTTGTTGAAGGTGCCGCCAACGAGCTCAGGATTGGCCATGATGCCTTCGATGGTCTTCAGCTCCGGATGCTCTTCCGCGAGGTAGGTGGGAATCCACCAGCCTTCAACACCGCCCGGATCGAGAACCTTGCCAAGGCGCTCCACTTTGCCCTGTTCTTCCAGGCGCAGGTAGGCCTCGCCCGCGGAGTTCAGCCACAGCTCGGTGACGATGTCAGGCTCACCGTTTTCGGCAACGGAAGTTACCGCCGGAACGGTATCGGAAGGAACAATGGTGACGTCACAGCCGTAACCCTGCTCCATGATGAAGGTGGCCACGTTGGTGACGACCGTGTTGGACGCCCAGTTCATTTCGGTAATGGATACCTCGCCGCAATTGGCCTGGGCCGCGACGGGTACGGATAGCGCGCAAAGCAGTGCAGCAGACTTAAGCTTTCGCATAGTCACTTCTCCTTTTCAGGGTTTGTGATTTTTGGAGGGTGTTGTCGGTGTTAGTGCCGATACGAGGGGACGGCGATCCATAAGGATCGGGAAAACAGCTCTTTCATGGTCGCTGTTAAGGTCGAACAAATCACGAGGTCTCGGTTAATACTTAGCTGTAAGGATAACGAACCTCAGCTCAGTTACAAGGGCGTATTCCAAATGCGTCTTTAAAAGAGACACATTATGCCCCGGGAGAACTGTCAAGAAGGTGTAGTAATCGATGGATACACTCCGGGTACCTGAACCCGGAGAACAGCATGACAGAGCTGCGCGACCTGACACCTCACACATCAATCAGCCACGAGCAGGCCTCCCGGGATGGGCGTCAGCGAAGGTTGCTGAGAACCTTCCTGCCGGAGCTCGTTGGCCTGGAGCGCATCCTGGCGGAAGCGCCGGATTTCATCACAACCGAAGTGGTGGAGCGGGTCGCCCTCAAGGACCTCTCCTTGCCCATCTACCGTGTCGATATCGGATCTTCCCGGCCCGATGTGCCAGCGGTATTGCTTGTTGGCGGCGTGCACGGGCTTGAACGCATTGGAAGCCAGGTAGTGATGGCCTGGCTGAAGTCGCTACTCGCCAGAGTGACCTGGGACGAACATTTGCTGGGGTTGTTGCAGAAGGTTCGAATTACCCTTTTGCCAATCCTTAACCCGGGCGGTATGTACCTGAATCAGCGCAGTAATCCCAACGGCGTGGACCTGATGCGCAATGCGCCGATCCAGGCCCAGGAACGTAGCGCATTCCTGCTCGGCGGCCAGAGAATTTCACCCCGATTGCCGTGGTACACCGGCGACCCTGAACAGGGCATGGAGCCCGAAAACCTGGCTCTTGAGGCGGTCATAAAACAGCTGCTGCCGGGGCGGCCGTTCAGTGTGGCACTGGACTGCCATTCCGGATTCGGGATGCAGGACCAGATCTGGTTTCCCTACGCCTACCGGCGTCGACCCATGCGTCGAGTCGCATCGGTTATGGCGCTGAAGCTTATCTGGGAGCAGTCATACCCAAATCACGACTACCGTTTCGAGCCCCAGTCCCGCCACTATCTCACCCATGGCGACTTGTGGGATTACTTCTACAAACAGGTCAATCGCGAAAATGCCGGTGTTTTCCTGCCCCTGACCCTGGAGATGGGCTCCTGGCGCTGGATTCGCAAGCGGCCCCGTCAGTTGCTGAGACTCGACGGCTTTTTCAATCCCCTGGTTCCGCACCGGCACAAGCGGGTCCTGCGCAGCCATCTGACCTGGATGGACTTCCTGATTAACGCCGCCGCCAGCCACGAAAACTGGTTGCCGGCTCGGGATGAGGAGTCCATGCTGAAAGAAGCCGCGATCATGCACTGGTATCGCGATACTCTCTAGCGATCCAGCCGGCCCTGGCATCCATCAATCGGAACTATCGTATGCACTGGATTCTGTTGCGGGGTCTGACTCGGGAACACGCCCACTGGGGCAGCTTCCCGGCTCGCCTTGGGGAGGCATTTCCCGAGCACCAGTTCCATCTGGTCGACCTGCCCGGGACGGGCGTGCGATATCGAGAAGACAGTCCGGCAACGGTAGCGGCGATTCGGGAAGCTGTCTCCAGGCACGTTAGCCATATCCCCGGTCCTTTCAGCATCCTGGCACTTTCCATGGGCGGTATGGTGGCCCTGGACTGGGCCCAGCAGGCTGCGGATGGTCAGATCCAGAACCTGGTCCTGATCAATACCAGTTCCGGCTTCAGCCCGCCCTGGAAACGCATGCGGCCTGGGGTCTGGCCGCGAATTCTGCGGCTGCTGGCCCGTCAGGAGTTGTTTGACCGTGAGCGGGATATTCTCCGGCTCACGTCTAACCGTGAGGTGCCTCTGTCACTGGCAAAACAGTGGTACAGCATACAACGACAACGCCCCGTCAGTACCCGCAATGCGATCAACCAGTTGGCGGCTGCCGCCCGCTACAAACCCGGTGAAAAGCGTCCTGTGCCAGATGCCCTGATTCTCGCCAGCCGCGGCGATCGCATCGTTCACTGGCGCTGCAGTTCCACGCTGGAGCAGCGCTGGCAATGGACCATGAAACTGCACCCGGATGCTGGCCATGACCTTCCACTGGACGATCCGGAGTGGATTATCCAGCAGATCCGCAACTGGTTGCCGCGCTAGCGCCGGTTGCTTGACGCAACTCTTCTTTCCGGTCAGTCTTCTCGTTTTAAACCGCCTAAGCCGCCATTGATCAGGAACGGAGCCGATAATAATGAAAATCTTCGAAACCAAAACCGCCCCTAACCCCCGCCGCGTGCGCATGTTCATGGCCGAGAAAGGCCTGTTGGACAAGGCCGAATTCATCGAGATTGACCTGCAGAAGGGTGAAAACCTGACACCTGAATTTGTCGCCCGAAATCCGATGAAGAAAGTGCCTGTGATGGAACTGGATGACGGCACCTGTATTGCCGAGACCATGGCAATCTGCCGCTATTTCGAAGAGAGCTACCCGGACACGCCGACCCTGATGGGCGACACCCCGCTTGAAAAAGCCCAGCTTGAGCAGTGGCTCCGGTGGATCGAGCTGTTCTTCTTCATGCCCACTGGCATGTGTTTTCAGCACACCACCGGCTATTTCAAGGACCGGATGAACCCGATCAAGGAGTGGGGTGAGGAATGCGGCAAGAGCGTTGAGAAGTTCATGCACTTCCTCGACAAGCAGCTCGAAGGCAAGGAATACATCTGCTGCGACCGCTTTACGGCCGCCGATATCAACGCTTTCACAACAGTGGCATTCGCGCGGGTGGTGGGCATCCGGATCAAACCTGAGCAGGCCAATCTGCAGGCCTGGTACGACCGCATCAAGGAACGCCCCTCTGCCCAGGTCTGAGCCACAGGCCAGTCAGAAACCAGAAGAGAGATCTTAATGACCATAACGGATTCAAGACTCCAGTGCGCGCTGGCGTCTATTGACGCAGCCAATAAGGCCGACCCCAATCAGGAGTCTTTCGACAACGAACGCCTCCCGAAGGAATACGCCTACAGCCTGCACATGACCCGCTGGCTGTTCGAGCTTGAATCCGACCCTTTCGAACGCATGCAGATCGCCTGCCGCGCCCAGCACATTGAGCGGTGGACGATGCCGCGGAAGGACTATCCGGAAGGTCGTAAAGCCTATTACCAGTGGCGTCAGGCCTGTGGCCGTATGCATGGCCGGCGTGCTGCAGAAATCATGGCGGATTGTGGCTACCCGAAGGAGGAGTGCGATCGGGTGGAGACCATCCTGACCAAGCGCGAACTGAGGCAGGATGCCGACACTCAACTGCTGGAGGACGTGGCCTGCATGGTCTTCCTGGAACGATATTTCGCAGATTTCTATGAGGAAAAAGCGGACTACGATCGGGAGAAGTGGCTACGCATAGTGCGCCGGACCTGGGGCAAGATGTCGCCCCGTGGGCACGAGGCGGCACTCAAGCTGGCAGAGGGGATGCCGGCGCACCTTCTGGAACTTTTGCAGGAGGCTTTGGCCGACGCCTAGCATCAAATGCCTGTTGCGAACTTTTGTGCACAGTCCAGCGGGTACGACCTGCCAAAATACGCTGTGAATACCTCCCTGTACGCTCGGCTCCGCCATCCATGGCTCCGCACGATTTTGGCAGGTCGTACCCGCCGAACTGTTTAAACTTGTGAGTTAGCCTTTTGGAAAGAACAGTTCTTGAAGTTTCTGGCCAGGCTCTTCCGCCCGCATAAACGATTCCCCCACAAGGAAACCGTAAATCCCGCGAGCAGTCATCGCTTCTACGTCGCTGCGGGTCATGATGCCACTTTCCGTAATGGTCAGCCGGTCCTGGGAGATCCGCTCATGCAGGTCAAACGTGGTGTCCAGCGAAACATCGAAGGTATGCAGATTGCGGTTGTTGATGCCGACCAGAGGCGTCGTCAGCGTCAACGCATCATCCAGTTCCTCGCCATCGTGCACTTCGACCAACACATCCAGCCCGATCTCATGGGCAATACCTTCCAGCTCTTGCATCTGGTCTTTGGTCAGGCAGGCGGCGATCAGAAGGATGCAGTCGGCGCCAATGGCCCGGCTCTCGTAGACCTGATAGGGCGCGACCATGAAGTCCTTGCGGATCACGGGCAGACTGCAGGCATTGCGGGCGGCGACAAGGTAGTCCTCGTGGCCCTGGAAGAAGTCGCGGTCGGTGAGTACCGACAGACAAGCGGCGCCTCCGTTCTCGTAGCTTTCGGCAATGACCGCTGGCTCGAAGGGGTCTCGCAGAATGCCCTTGCTCGGCGAGGCTTTTTTGATCTCGGCGATAACAGCGGGAGTCTGCTTTTCAATTCGGCTGCGCAGAGCGTTGGCGAAGCCTCTGGCTGCTGGTTGGTCCCCAGCCATGGCTTTCAGGTCGGCAACCGAAACCCTTGGTTTCCGCTCGTCAATTTCTTCCCACTTGCGGTCCACGATCTTGCGAAGAATGG
This sequence comes from Marinobacter sp. CP1, assembly GCF_001266795.1. Taxonomy (NCBI): domain Bacteria; kingdom Pseudomonadati; phylum Pseudomonadota; class Gammaproteobacteria; order Pseudomonadales; family Marinobacteraceae; genus Marinobacter; species Marinobacter sp. CP1. The sequence continues at coordinate 1,470,965 of NZ_CP011929.1, read as the reverse complement.
TGGGAGTCTTTTCCAAATGTCGTTCAGTCATTAGCGGCCTGCAAGTAGTTAGCGAGAGCCGGTGGGGCAGGGCTTGCCAAAACTGTCGTCAGCCATGGATGGCTGACGCCAAGCCCTACAGGGACGTATTCACGGGCGTGTTTTGGTAAGCCCTGCCCCACCGGGTCGTCCTGCCGAAATCCGGCAGGCTTGGTCGATCAAAAGCACTGAGAAAAATCAGCCAGCTCCGACATCTTGCCGGCAGCGAGGCCAGAGCCCATGGCGTCGAGGGCCATATCCACACCCTCTTTCGGCGTCTTGGCCAAACCAGCGACATAGATCGCTGCGCCAGCATTGAGGGCAATCAGGTCCCGGGCTTTCTCGGCCATTTCATCGTGCCCACGACCGAAAGCTGCTTCGATGAGCTTCAGTGAGTCGTCGGCGGTGTCCACGGTCAGGCCCACCAGAGCCTGGCTCTTGATGCCAAGATCCTCCGGGGTGATGTCGTATTCGGTGACCTTGCCGTCTTTCAGTTCCGCCACGTGGGTGGCGCTTGCCAGACTGATCTCATCCAGGCCGTCTTTGGAGCAAACGACCATGATGTGCTCGGCCCCAAGGCGATGCAGCACCTCCGCCATCGGGCGGCACAGCTCCCGGTTGAACACGCCCACCAGTTGGCGTTTAACGCCCGCCGGGTTGGTCATCGGGCCCAGGATGTTGAAAATGGTCCGGCAGCCCAGCTCCTTGCGGGGGCCAATGGCGTGTTTCATGGCACCGTGGTGGGCCGGAGCGAACATGAAGCCGACACCAATTTCCTCGACGCAGCGGGCCACCTCTTCCGGTTTCATGCTCAGATTGATGCCCAGCTTTTCCAACAGGTCGGCACTGCCGCTCTTGGAGGAAACCGCCCGGTTGCCGTGCTTGGCCACAAAGCCGCCGGCTGCTGCCACCACGAAGGAGGCGGCGGAAGACACGTTGAACAGGTTGGCGCCATCGCCGCCGGTGCCGACGATGTCCACCAGGGGTTCGGCCTTGACCGTAACCTTGGTGGCCAGCTCGCGCATAACCTCGGTGGCGCCGGTGATTTCGTCAATCGTTTCGCTCTTCAGACGCAACCCCATGAGAAAAGCGCCGATCTGGGCGTCTGTGGCCTCGCCGTTCATGACGATACGCATCACGTCCTTCATTTCCTCCCGGGAAAGGTCCAGGTTGGAGGCAATGCGGTTGAGAGCTTCTTTCATGTCCATGTGTCGGCCTCTTATTGTGTTCTCAGAAAGTTGCGCAGCAGCTCGTGGCCCTGTTCCGTCATAATAGACTCCGGATGGAACTGCACGCCTTCGATGGGCAGGGTCTTGTGGCGAACCCCCATGATTTCCTCGATGGAACCGTCGTCGTTGCGGGTCCAGGCGGTCACTTCCAGGCAGTCGGGCAGGGTGGCCTTGTCGATCACCAGGCTGTGGTAGCGGGTCGCCTGCAGCGGGTTGCTCAGGCCCCGGAACACGCCAGTGTCCTTGTGGAATACCGGGGACACCTTGCCATGCATGACCCGGCCGGCGCGGATGACGTCACCACCGTAGACCTGGCCAATTGCTTGATGGCCCAGGCAAATGCCCAGGATCGGAACCTTGCCGGCGAAATGCCGGATGGCCGCCATGGAGATGCCAGCCTCGTTCGGGGTGCAGGGGCCGGGGGAAATCACCAGCCGCTCCGGGTTCAGGGCTTCAATCTGTTCGATGGTAATTTCATCGTTGCGGTGCACCTGCACGTCGGCACCCAGTTCGGCCAGATACTGCACCACGTTGTAGGTGAAGGAATCGTAGTTATCGATCATCAGCAACATAATCTGTTCCTCCGCCTCAGTGGTCGAAATCGTTGTAGGTCATGGCCACCGCGCGGAAAATGGCGCGGCCCTTGTTCATGGTTTCCTTCCACTCGAGGCGGGGCACCGAATCGGCCACCACGCCGGCGCCTGCCTGGATATGCAGGGTGTTGTCCTTGATCACGGCGGTACGGATGGCAATGGCTGTGTCCATGTTGCCGTTGAACGACAGATAGCCAACGGCGCCTCCGTAGACCCCACGCTTGACCGGCTCCAGTTCGTCGATAATCTCCATGGCCCGGATCTTGGGCGCACCGCTAAGGGTGCCGGCGGGCAGGGTGGCGCGCAGCACGTCCAGGCAGCTGGTGTTGTCTTTCAGCCGGCCGGTCACGTTGGAGACGATATGCATCACGTGGGAGTAGCGCTCCACGATCATCTTGTCGGTCAGCCGGACCGTGCCGGTTTCCGACACCCGGCCGGCATCGTTACGGCCCAGGTCGATCAGCATCAGATGCTCGGCAATTTCTTTCGGATCAGCCAGCAGTTCTGCTTCCAGCGCCTTGTCCTCGGCATCGGTGGCGCCGCGCTTGCGGGTGCCGGCGATCGGCCGAACCGTCACTTCCTCGTCTTCCACCCGGGCCAGGATTTCCGGGGAGGAGCCCACGATGTGGAAGTCACCCAAATCCAGGAAATACATGTAAGGGGAAGGATTCAGTACCCTGAGCGAGCGATACAGGTTCAGCGGTGGCGCCTCGAAGGGAATCGACATGCGCTGTGATATCACCGTCTGCATGACATCGCCGTCGAGCACGTAGCCCTTGATCTTGTCTACCGCGGCTTCGAATTTGTCCTGGGTAAAGCCGGAAATAAAGTCGCTCTCGTCCACGGCTTTTCCGCGCAGGTGTTCTGGGGTGCGGGGCGCGTCAGCGGTCTGCCTGTGCAGATGGTTTTCCAGCTGATCAATGCGGCTCTGCGCCTTTTCGAAGGCGCCCTCAATGGCCGGATCGGCATGGACAATCAGATGCAGCTTGCCCCGCAGGTTGTCGAATACCACGATCTCGTTGGACACCATCAGCAGGATGTCCGGCGTGCCGATTTTGTCCGGCGGACAGCTCTTGCGCAGCCGTTTTTCGATGTAGCGCACGGTGTCGTAGCCGAAGTAGCCCACCAGGCCGCCATTAAAGCGGGGCAGCTCATCCAGATCCGGTGCATGGAAGCGTTTCTGATAGGCTTCGACAAAGGTGAGCGGATCGTCCACTTCCTCGGTCTCAACAACCTCGCCGCCGCGGCTGATCTCCACCCGGTGGTCGAAGACCTTCAGTACTTCGTGACTGGGCAGGCCGATGATCGAATACCGGCCCCATTTCTCTCCGCCCTGAACGGATTCGAACAGGTAGGAATAGGGTCCGCTGGCGAGTTTGAGGTAGGTGCTCAGGGGCGTGTCGAGGTCGGCCAGTACCTCACGATACACAGGGATACGGTTAAAGCCGGCGTCGGCGAGCTCGGTGAATTGCTCGGGTGTCATGGTACGGTTTCCTGAAATCTGATCTGCATTGTGGATGAAAGCCTGTGCTTCCATCAGGTGCTGCGGGCTCGACCAGCAGACGCCAGTCAGCCTCCGGGCTTGCTCAGCCGGTGCGCCATCGCCACCATCGTGTTGCGCGGGTTGTCAGGATGCCTCGCGCTGCAGTCAGATTCAGTCCCTGCACGGCAGGAATCTCCCGTAAAGAAGTGCTCAATGTAAGTTCCTTGTGAGATTACAAAAGCTCGGCCAGCGAATCAACAACCGCGTCGGCGCCCAGAGTATCCACCGCAGGCCCGTAGTTATACCCGTACCGCACCGCCACACAGGGAATGCCCGCGGCCAGCGCCGCGTTAATATCCGCTGCGGAGTCGCCTACCATGACTGTGGTTCCGCGGGTGCCCCCCAGGGTTTCCATGGCATGAAGCAGGGGAGCGGGGTCCGGTTTCTTGACCGGCAGGGTGTCACCACCCACGGTCAGGTCGAACCAGTGATCCAGTCCCATTTGCTCAAGCAGCGGTGCCACAAACTGTTCCGGCTTGTTGGTGACGATGCCCAGCCGGCAGCCCTGGTTCTTCAGGTGCGTGAGACAGGCCTCGACTCCGGCGTAGACTACCGAATGCTGTCCGTTGAGCGTGCCGTAGGCGTGATAGAAAATCGCCAGGGCATCCTTGAACAGGGCCTCGTCTTTTGGTCGCGCCGGTTCCCAGTCCACCTGGCCGGCCAGGGCCCGGCGCACCAGAACGCTGGCGCCATTGCCTACCCAGTTCCGTACCCGGTCAATGCCTGCTGGTGAGCGCCCAAGATGCGCCAGCATCTGGTCCACGGCGGCCGCCAGATCCGGTGCACTGTCCACCAGGGTGCCGTCGAGATCAAACAGGGCAATCCCCGGCCAGCGTGGATTGAACAGCCCTGCCAGGCTCATTGGCTGATCACCCTGCGGGCCTGCTCCAGTTCTTCGCGCATGGCATCAATGGTGGTTTTATAGTCGTCGGTGTTAAAGATGGCAGATCCCGCCACGAAGGTGTCGGCACCGGCCTCGGCGATTTCCCGGATGTTCTCGGTCTTCACGCCACCGTCGATTTCCAGGCGGATATTGTAGTTACTGGCATCGATGCGCTTGCGGGCCTCCCGGAGTTTGTCGAGCGTGCCGGGAATGAACTTCTGGCCACCGAAGCCGGGGTTTACCGACATCATCAGCACCATGTCCAGTTTGTCCATCACATGATCCATATAATGCAGCGGCGTGGCCGGGTTGAACACCAGGCCCGCCTGGCAGCCACCGTCGCGGATCAGCTGCAGTGAGCGATCAATGTGGTTGGTCGCTTCCGGGTGGAAGGTAATGTAACTGGCCCCGGCGTCGATAAACATACGGATGAGGTCGTCCACCGGCGACACCATCAGGTGCACATCGATGGGGGCGGTCACGCCGTGCTTGCGCAGCGCCTCGCAGACCATGGGGCCAATGGTGAGGTTGGGTACGTAGTGATTGTCCATCACATCGAAGTGCACCACGTCGGCGCCGGCGGCCAGCACGTTATCGACTTCCTCGCCAAGACGGGCAAAATCGGCGGACAGGATGGATGGGGCAATCAGGTAAGGGTTCATGACGGCTCTCTCACAACAATGGATAATGGCTTGGTCAGCGGTCCCTGCCGCACATTCAGGATGGCTGCTAGTCTAACAGCTCAGTGGCGTTTTTTCGCAGTCAAAGGATCAGTATCTGTGCAGAGATTCGAGATTTACCGGCCCGGCGTGTTCTGGTTTTTTGTCCTGGCGCTGATGTGTGTCGCACCGTCCATCACCCTCGGGCAGGAAGAGAGCGGGACGGCCGGTGAGGCCGAAGGCGTCGAGGCGTCAGAGTCTGCGAGTCGGGCCCTGATCTGGACAGGCACCGGCGAACGCTCCCTGATCCAGCGTTTTCCCGAATCAGCGGTATGGCTGGAGCTTGAGGAGGGTGATAGGGCGCTGGGCCTGTTCTACCCGGAAGCCAGGTTGCCGGCTCGCGGTGCGGTGCTGGTTCTGTCGGAAGAAGGTGAAACTGCCGCTTCCGGGGTAACCGGCTCACTGGCAGCGGGGCTGGCTTCCAGGGGCTGGGCCGTGCTCACCCTTGGCCTGGAGTCGCCCTCACCGGTTCTGAGTGAAATCCTGATGCGGCCGGTGGTAGAAGAACCATCGGCGGAAACGGAGGCGGGTGAGCAGGAAGCACCGGAATCGGTCATGATCGATATCATGGCTTCAGAGAGTGCCGATGATCTTGAGGCGCGCTACCGAAGCCGGATCAGCCAGACGCTCCAGGCAGGGCTGGCCCAGTTGGCTGAGCGGGGCTATGAAACACCGGCTGTTCTGGGAGTCGGGCGAGCCAGCATACACGTGACCAACCAGGTACTGGAGGGGGCTGATGCCGCTGCGCTTATCTGGGTGGCTTCCCAGTTTTACCCCGTTGACCGTCCAGATCTGCCCGAACGTCTGGAGTCGCTGAGCACGAAATTGCTGGAGCTTTATCCGTCCGGAGCCGCTGATGATCAAACGAAATGGAGTATGGGAATGAGGTTGCGCCGGGCCGGGATGAGTGGCTTTGAGCGACAACCGATTCCCTGGCTCACGCCAGCGCCCGGAACCCTGGGCGATGGGATTGCCAGCCGCGTTGCTGCATGGCTGGAGTCCCGCCAGGACTAGCGGACGGTGTTGTGGCGCTTGATCAGTTCCCAGGCCTGCTGATAGTGAAGCAGACGATCCTTGGCCAGTGCATGCTCGCGGGGGCTGACCTGCTGTTGGGCCAGCTTGTCCGGATGGCACTCGGATACCTTCTTGCGGTAGGCCCGCTTGATCACCTCCAGTGAATCCCGCCGGGTGACCCCCAACAGCTCGCAGGCCTGCTGATAACTGGTGGGTCTTGAGAGATTCTCGCTATGCCGGGTCCATACCTTGCTGGCATAGCTGTCGAAGATGTCCTCGCTGATGCTAACCGGTAGGCCAATCTGGTCAATGGCATCCTCGCAGCGATAGCGCCTGGGTTTGGCGGGCCGGCCGTTCAGTTGACTGGCGTGGCACAGACAGATGGCGGTTTTCAGGGCCGGGGAAGGCCATAGCCGGCGGGACAGGCGCATGGCCAACCCGCGGATGAAAGGCAGTTGCCCGGCTGACTTGCCGTCCTGGAACCAGCCAATGGCGCGCCGTCGCTGACGCTTCGACAGCCTCATGGCCTTGATCAGGGATTCTGCATAGCCAATGTCGGCTTCGGTCACTCGCCCCTCTGCTTTGGCGATATAACCGAGGAAGAAGAACAGGGGGCGCCTGCACCAGCGGGGCAGATGGGCGCGCTCGATAAGCGCGGGTGCCTGATGGCCGCAGGCTGAGAGTTCCCGCATCAGGCTGGAAAACTCGGCGTCCATCCGTGCCGGCAGCACCGGTTGTCGTTTACTCCCTGCCATGGCTTTCAGATTCCCTGTTGCCCAGTTGCCTGTCCAGCGCCTGGAGGCGTTCCGGGGTGCCGACGTCCACCCATTGTCCCCGGTGATAAAGGCCTTTCACGCGGCCTTCGCCCATGGCGTTGCGCAGCACAGGCCCGAGCTTTCCGGACCGGTCGGTCAGGCCTTCGAACAGTCGCTGGTGTAACAGGCTAATGCCGGTGAAGGTCAGCTTGTCCGGGCCATCGCTATGGAGTACTCCCTGGTCAGTGAGGTGAAAGTCACCTTCCGGATGGTGTGGCGGATTGCTGGTGACCACCAGCAGGGCGTCTGCGTCAGGCGGCGGTGTCAGTCGAGACAGGTCGAAATCGCTCCAGATATCGCCGTTGATCGCCAGAAACCAGTCAGATTTGTCACCGGCAAGCAGAGGCAGAGCGCGCACGATGCCACCGGCGGTTTCCAGCGGCTCGCCTTCACGGGAATATTGAATGGATAGCCCGAACCCTTCGCCGTTTCCCAGGGTTTCCTCAATCTGGTCGCCCAGCCAGGCATGATTGATCACCACCTCACGGATTCCCGCCCGCCGCAGGTGCTCCAGATGATAGGTGATCAGAGGTTTGCCAGCGGCCCTTAACAGGGGCTTTGGTGTGGCCAGCGTCAGTGGCCGCATGCGTTCACCTTTGCCGGCTGCGAGAATCATAGCCTTCACTGGGGCAAGCGCTCCTGACCCGGGGCCGAGCCGATGCTCGTCTCGATCCGGGGCATAACCGTATCGCTCAGCCATTCGTGGAAGTGTCGCAGGGCTGGCTGTCGACCGCTGGCAACGATCAGGTACTGAACGGTTCGGGGAATGTCCTTGAGATAGCCGTGCTTGCCATCGCGGATCGATAGCCGGGCAAAAATGCCGGCAGCTTTCAGGTGCCGCTGCATGCCCATCAGTTCAAACCACTGGCGGAAGGTCTCCGGGTCCGCACGATGCAGGCCAGCCTCGAGGCTGCTCTGGCGGTAGTCTTCCAGCCACTCGCAGATGCGCTTCTCTGGCCATTGGATGTAGCAGTCTTTCAGCAGCGAGACCACATCGTAAGTGACGGGCCCAGTAACCGCATCCTGGAAATCGATGACACCCGGGCGAGGTTGGTCTTGGCGAACCAGCAGGTTTCGGGAATGGTAGTCCCGATGGACCGTCACTTCGGGTTGAGCCAGGGCGCTTTCCCGCAGCATGGAAAAGGTCGTGTCCAGCAGGGCCCGCTCGCTGTTTTCCAGGTTCATGCCCAGATGCCTCTCCAGAAGCCAGTCCGGGAACAGCGCCATTTCCCGCTCAAGCAGGGTGGCATCGTAAGGCGGTAGCGGGTAATCACTGGGGGAAGTCTGGCTCGCGATCAGGGTCAGCTCTTGCAGGGCGTTCCTGTAGAGCTGGTCTGCGGACTCGGTGTTCAGTCGGCCAAGCATCAGCTGGTCGCCAAAATCCTCCAGTAGCAGGAAGCCCTGCTTCAGATCAGCCTGCACAATGTCCGGCACCGCAATACCTTGGCGGTGCCAGTGCCGGGCGATGGCCACGAAGGGCTCGCAGTCTTCATGTTCCGGGGGCGCATCCATCACGATAAACGGTGCACCGTCCCCGGTAGCGGTCGTCGGATTTGCGTGCTGCCAGACCCGGAAATAACGGCGAAAACTGGCATCGCCGGAAACCGGTTCGGCTTCGCACTGTTCGAAGCCGGGAAATTGTCTGACCCAGTTGGTCAGCAACTGCAGGCGGGTATCCATGGCTCGGGTTGCAATCCTTTTAAATTAAGTTGTCGCTGACTGCGAAAGTTAGCAGACCAGTATAAAGAGGGTAAAACGGTTTTGCAGCGGAGTTTCCGTTAACAACCCCGGAGTGCACGTGTAAACTAGGCCGCTGTTAACCTTGCCCGTCCTCATATTCACCCGGAACAGGATTCAGCCACTGTGCCATGTCCAGAACGCCCACTGCAATCGCCGGAAATCCGGTGGCAGAGCCGGTATGGCCGTTTGTTGCTGGCCGCGTTTCTAGGATTGGGGGGTGCCACCGGTTATGCCCAGACACCGCCGTCAGCGGCGGAAATTGACTGGCGCCCCAGGGCAGAACTGCCTTCCGAGGTGCGGTCATCTTTGCCCCTGTTCTGTGATGGTGGCTATTTGCCTTCCGGCAGTCACGACGGCGTTGGCAGTGCCTTTGCCGGTGGTAGCGATGCCGAACAGCCATTGGAGGCCAGCGGCCTGAATGCCCGGTATGAAATTGACCGCGAGCTGTTTCTCCAGGGCGATGTCCGGATCCGCCAGGGGGGCTTCCAGGTAACCGGTTCAGAAGCCCGCTACAGCCAGCAACAGGGCGCGGTATCGGTTCAGGGGCCACTGGTCAGTCGAGGTGATGGCTTCCTTCTGACCGGTGAGAACGCGAACTACGATGTGGATACCGGGCGGCTGGACATCAACACGGCGACGTTTCTGCTGCACGGGCCCGAAATGCGCGGTCGTGCAGGCCGTCTGGCGCGGATCAGTGAAGAGCAGGTGGTCATTGAAGATGGCTTTCTGACCACCTGTGGCCCGAAGCAGAACGACTGGGCCATTGTTGCCTCGGATATCCAGCTGGACCGGGCCGAGGGTTTTGGTACCGCAAAGCATGTTCGGCTGGAGATTCTGGATGTGCCGGTGTTCTACTGGCCCTGGGCCAGCTTTCCCATTGATGACCGACGCAAGTCCGGTTTCCTGTATCCCCAGTTCGGTTCTTCCACTGCCGGTAGCGGAGGCTTTCTCGCGCTACCTTATTATCTGAATCTTGCCCCCCATTATGACGCCACGCTCACGCCTCAGTACATGAATGGCCGGGGCCTGTTCAACGAGGCCGAGGGCCGCTATCTCAGTTCGCTGGGCGAGACGACGCTGCAGTTGGGCTACATCGGCAGCGATTCGGAGTTCGCGGCCGAGAATCCCGGCGAATCGGGCGAGCGCTGGGCTCTGGATGCCACCACGAGGGCGGTGTTCGGCGGTGGCTGGTCCGGCTACGGTGATTTTTCCGTAGTGAGTGACGAGGACTATTTCAGCGACCTGAACCGTAACCTGGAGATTAACCAGGCAACCCACCTGCAAAGAAAGGGTGGGGTCACTTACCGGAGCGACCAGCAGTATTTTGATGCCTACCTTAACGATTACCAGACCATCAGTGAAAGTATTGCCAATGAGGATAAGCCCTATGCCCAGCTGCCTGAAATAATCTACGCGGGACAGGCAGGCGCGGGTATTCTGGAAGCGAATCTGGAGAGTCAGTACACCGTTTTTTACCGTGATAACGAAGGACTGACTGGTCTGGACCAGGCCAACGGTCAGCGGTTCCGGGCCCGGCCGGAACTGGCTCTGCCACTGCGGGCGTTGTGGGGCTTCAGTCGCCCCTCGGTGAGTGTGGATTACACCCGCTACGATCTCGATGATTACGATCTCGGTGATGGCGCGTTTGATCGCACGGTGCCGGTTGCCGAGTGGGATAACGGGCTTTATTTCGACCGTCAGGGCAGTCTGTTTGATGTGCCCTACAACCAGACCCTTGAGCCCCGGCTGTACTATGTATGGGCCAATGCGGACGCGGATCAGAATGACATTCCTGACTTTGACACCGACCTCCAGACGTTCCGGTTTGACCAGCTGTTTCAGCCGGATCGCTTTACCGGCGGTGATCGGGTAGGTGACGCCAACCAGTTGACCGTGGCCCTGACCAGCCGTTTCAATGACCTGCTCACCGGTGCCGAGCGGGCCAGGTTCAGTATCGGCCAGGTGCAGTACTTTGACGACCGTGAGGTAACTCTGTTTGGTGAGGGTGGCGGAACCCGGAGCCGCTCTCCGCTGGCGGGTGAGGTGGTGCTCAACCCGCTTGATACTCTGGAGATCCGGTCGTCTGGCCTGTGGGATCCCGACACCGGTGATACCGAGGAAGGTCGAAGTCAGCTGACTTTCCATTCCAGTGATTACCGCTACCTGGCCAGTCTGGGGCACACCTATAGCCGGGATGAACTGGAACAGTCAGACATTGCGACGGTTTTCCCGGTGACGGACCGTGTTAGTCTGATCGGCCGCTGGGTCTACGACTCAAGCCTTGACCGTACGGTGGGGTCCCTGGCCGGCCTTGAATACAACAACTGCTGCTGGAGCATTCAGGTGGTTCACCAGAATTACCTGACTTACGACCGGGAGCTTCAGGGGCGCATACTGTTTCAGATTCAGCTGAAAGGACTGGGTGGCAGTGGTGGTGCCTCATCGAGTATTTCCGAGGCCATTTACGGTTTTGATGAAAGGGAGAGTCGTCGTTTTGGAACTCCCTGACTGGATCCCGGACTAAGGCCCCCAAAACGCCAGAAAAGCTCAAATTCTATTTGTAGAGGTGATTATGAAGGCGACCCTTCGCCATGGTGTACAAGCGTTACTGGTTCTTCTAGCCGTCCTGGCCCCGTTGTCTGTTCAGGCCGAGCGTAAGTTGCTGGACCAGGTAGTGGCCATCGTCGATGAGGATGTCATCCTTCAGACCGAGTTGGAGGCCCGAATCAACACCATCACCAGTCGCCTTAGTGCACAGGGCACGGCGCTGCCGCCAAGGCAGGTCCTCGAAGAGCGTGTGCTTGACCAGCTGATCACCGAATCGATCCAGATGCAGATGGCAGATCGGGCCGGTATGCGCATCAGCGATAACGAGTTGAACGAAACCATGGCCAACATTGCCGAACGCAATGGCATGAGCCTGCCGCAGTTTGAAATCCAGCTCGAAGCCGAAGGCGTGACTTACAACCAGGCCCGCGAACAGATCCGCAAGGAAATGCTGACCAGCCGGGTTCAGCAGCGCCAGGTCGGCAACCGGGTTCGGGTGACTGATCGGGAAGTTGAAAACTATCTGGAAAGTCTGGAGGCCCGTGGAGGGAATAACGCTCAGTACCGGCTGGCGTACATCTTTGTGAGCGTAGACGACCCCTCTGATGAGGCGGAGGTGGATGCCGCAAGGGAGAAAGCCGAGCGGCTGCGCAGTGAGATCGCCAATGGCCGTGATTTCCGCGAAGTGGCTGTTGCCGAGTCTGATGCCAGTAATGCCCTGGAAGGTGGCGATATGGGCTGGCGTGCCGAGGGTCAGCTGCCGTCTCTGGTTGCTCCGGTCGTGCCGGAGCTGCCGGTGGGTGAGCCCTCAGACGTCCTGGAAAACAACAGCGGCTTCCACCTGGTAATGGTGATGGACAAGCGCGGCGGCGAGCAGCAGCAGATGATCCAGCAGCACCGTGTTCGTCACATTCTGGTTCGGCCTTCCGAAGCCACGACGGACAGCCAGGCTGAAACCGTGATCCGGGATCTGTACCAGCAGCTTCAGAATGGAGCCAGCTTCAGTGCGCTGGCCAGAGAATACTCCGATGATCCGGTGTCTGGCTCCGATGGCGGTAATCTGGGCTGGGTAAGCCCGGGCCAGATGGTGCCGGCGTTTGAGCAGGCCATGCTCGATGCTGATATTGGCGAGTTGCGCGGGCCGTTCCGTTCCCAGTTTGGCTGGCACATTCTGCAGGTTCAGGAGCGCCGCCAGAAAGACATCAGCGGTGATGTGCGCGACGCCGAGGCCCGCCAGGCGATCTATCGCCGCAAGTTTGAGACCGAACTTCAGAACTGGCTTCAGGAGATCCGCGATGAGGCCTTTGTCGAGTTCAAGGGCGAGTACGCCAAGGACGAACCGGCGGAAGAAGAGCCAGTCTCCTGATGAGTAATCCCGTGGTGCTGGCACTGACGGCCGGCGAACCTGCCGGCATTGGTCCGGAGTTGTGCCTGCAACTGGCTCTTGAGGCCCGGAGTGCAGGTGTGGTGGTGGTTGCCAGCCGGCCATTGCTGGAGGCCCGGGCGAAGCAAATGAACCTGGCGGTTGAACTGCGTGCCTGGCAGCCCGGAGAGTCGCCGGAAATGGAGGCAGGCCTGCTGTCGGTTCTGCATGTGGACGGTTGTGCCAATCATGAACCGGGCACACTGGATACCGGCAGCGGTGCTTATGTGCTCAGAGCGCTGGAAGTCGCCGCTAACGGCTGCCTCAGCGGCGATTTTGACGGCATGGTGACGGCGCCTGTCCATAAGGGCGTTATCAACGATGCCGGCATCGCGTTCAGCGGCCATACCGAGTTCCTGCAGGAGCTCTGCGGTGTGGATCGTGTGGTCATGATGCTGGCGACCGAAGAGTTGCGGGTTGCGCTTGTTACCACCCACTTACCGCTCAAGGACGTATCCGCCGCCATTACCCCGGAGCGCCTGACTCAGGTAACGCGAATTCTCGATGCTGATCTGAAAAAGTTCTTCGGTGTTGCCAGGCCCAGGATACTGGTGGCCGGCCTGAATCCTCATGCCGGCGAAGGTGGCCACCTTGGTCGGGAGGAAATCGACACCATCGAGCCAACCCTGGAGGCTCTGCGTGCCGAAGGCATTTCTCTGACCGGACCTTTACCTGCGGATACCCTGTTTACCCCGCACTGGCTCGACCAGGCCGATGCGGTTCTGGCCATGTATCATGATCAGGGGCTGCCGGTGCTGAAGTTTCAGGGCTTTGGGCGTGCGGTGAACATTACCCTGGGGCTGCCGATTGTGCGCACGTCCGTGGATCATGGCACGGCTCTGGATCTGGCGGGAACCGGTCGAGCCGATGCCGGCAGTCTGCATACGGCCCTGAAGATAGGCGAGCAAATGGCTCGTTGTCGAAAATCTGCAATTGAAGAGACCCGTTCGTGAGCAACAAAGCCGGCCACCAGGCCAGAAAACGGTTTGGCCAGAATTTCCTCCATGATCCGGGAGTCATAGAGCAGATCATCCGCGCCATTAACCCGAAACCCGATGACGCCATCGTGGAAATTGGCCCTGGACTGGGCGCACTGACCGAGGAAATACTGGCGGTGAACCCGAAGCTCCAGGTTGTGGAACTGGATCGGGATCTGATTCCGGTGCTGCGCACCAAGTTCTTCAACTATCCCGAATTCCGGATTCACGAGGCGGACGCACTCAAGTTTGATTTCAGCCAGCTCATGGTGGATCGCCCCCTGCGGATCATCGGTAATTTGCCGTACAACATTTCCACACCGCTGATTTTCCACCTGCTGTCCCAGGCCGGTGTTGTGCAGGATATGCACTTCATGCTGCAGAAAGAGGTGGTTCAACGAATGGCAGCGGTGCCGGGTGACAACAATTACGGGCGTCTTGGGATTATGACCCAGTATTTCTGCCGGGTTCAGCCGCTGTTTGAAGTTGGGCCCGGCGCTTTTCGACCGGCGCCCAAGGTGGATTCGGCGATTGTCCGATTGGTGCCTCACAAGACCCTGCCACACCCGGCGAAGGATTTGACGACACTTCAGGCCGTGGTCCGCACAGCCTTTAACGCCCGGCGGAAAACTCTCCGCAAGGCACTGGGCGGCATGGTGTCGGCCGAACAGCTCCGGAGCCTTGGCATCAATGACGGTCTGCGACCGGAGAACCTCGCACTGGCCGATTTCGTGGCGATTGCCGACCTGCTTTTTACCGAGAAGGGTGCAGCCAATCCGGCAAACGAGGTAAGTGATGACTGACTACGCGATCGGCGATATTCAGGGCTGTTACGAGCGTCTCAGGGATGTCCTGGAGAAAGTGGATTTCTCTCCCTCCCGTGACCGTCTATGGGTGGCCGGCGATCTGATCAACCGCGGCCCGTCCTCGCTGGAAACCCTGAGATACATCGAGAGCCTTGGGGATTCGGCGGTCGTCGTGCTTGGCAATCACGACCTGCATCTGCTGGCGGTGTCCCTGGGCGGTCATCAGACGCGTCGCAAAGACACCCTGTCGGATATCCTTGACGCTCCGGATTACGAGCCGCTGGTTAACTGGCTCCGGCAGCAGAATCTCTGTGTTCACGACCCGGCCCGGAATCTGGTGATGACCCACGCCGGTTTGCCCCATATCTGGACGGTCAGCCAGGCAATGGAGTGTGCCAGGGAAGTTGAAGCCGTGATCCGGGGCGAAACCGCCGAGGAATACTTTGCCCATATGTACGGCAATCAGCCCGAGCGCTGGGACGAGTCCCTGCAGGGAATGGACCGCTGGCGGGTCATTACCAACTATTTCACCCGCATGCGCTTTATTGCCGAGGATGGCTCTCTGGAACTGGCGGCCAAGGAAAGCGTCGACAGCGCGCCGGAAGGTTACCAGCCGTGGTTTCATTTTCCCCGCAATGACGATGTGCGGGTGGTGTTTGGGCACTGGGCAGCCCTGGAAGGAAAAACCGGCAGTGACCGTTTTGTCGGCCTGGACACCGGGTGTGTCTGGGGTGGCGCACTGACCATGATGAACCTGGATTCGGGAGAAAAGATCCACTGTGACTGCTGAATCCGTACGACCGGCCAGGAGAGGGATTCTTCGGTTACCGCTGTTGGCAGGTGCTTTTCTGGCCCTGGTGGCAGTGATGGCCGGCGCTTTCGGTGCACACGGGCTGCGCAATCTGGTCAGTGAGCGGGGCCTTGAAGTTTTCCAGACCGCCGTCACATATCAAATGTATCATTCCATTGCGCTGGTTCTGCTGGCATTGCTGGCTGCACAGGGCCTGTCCAGAAAGCTACTGGCCTGGTCGGCCGGGTTTTTCCTGGCCGGCATTCTGTTATTCAGTGGCAGTCTTTACCTTCTGGTGCTGACAGACATCCGCTGGATCGGTCCGATCACGCCCCTTGGTGGGTTGTGTTTCATGGTGGGCTGGGCGCTGTTAATAACCTCCGGTCTCCGCCGGAACAAGTGAAGAATACAGAGGTTCAAGAGTCACGATGCAGGTTCAGGTAAATGGCGATCAAATGGAGCTGCCGAGTGGCGCTACCATTGCCACGCTGATTGAAAAGATGGCGCTGGCCGGCAAGCGGCTTGCGGTAGAGGTCAACGAGGACATAGTGCCACGAAGCCGGCACCCGGAATTTACCTTGAGCGATGGCGACCGTGTAGAAGTCGTTCACGCCATTGGCGGCGGCTGAACAGTCTGCCCAGCCCACCCATGACGGCGGTTCCCATCCTCCCGTAACAAACGATTCAGGAACACTATGACAGAGACATCCGAACTCCAGCTTCCAGAAGACAGACCGCTCGAAATTGCCGGACGGGTCTACCAGTCCCGTTTGCTCGTCGGGACCGGCAAATACCGTGACATGATGGAAACCGGCCATGCCATCGAATCCAGCGGTGCCGAAATTGTTACCGTTGCGGTGCGCCGGACCAACCTTGGCCAGAACCCGGATGAGCCGAACTTGCTGGATGTGATTTCCCCAAGCAGCTATACCATTTTGCCCAACACGGCGGGCTGCTATACCGCGAAAGACGCCGTCCGCACCTGCAAGCTGGCCCGCGAGCTTCTGGATGGCCACGACCTGGTGAAGCTGGAAGTTCTTGGTGAGGAGAAAACCCTTTACCCGAACATGACCGAGACCCTGGTTGCCGCCGAAGAGCTCATCAAGGACGGCTTCAAGGTCATGGTCTACTGTTCGGACGACCCGCTGCTGGCCAAGCGTCTGGAAGAGATGGGCTGTGTGGCCATCATGCCCCTTGGTGCCCCGATCGGTTCCGGCCTGGGTATCCAGAACCGGTATAACATCCGTCTGATCGTAGAGAATGCGAATGTTCCGGTGCTGGTGGATGCCGGTGTTGGCACCGCGTCGGATGCCACCATCGCCATGGAGCTGGGCTGCGACGGCGTACTGATGAATACCGCCATTGCCCAGGCCAAAGACCCGATCCGAATGGCCAATGCCATGCGCCTGGCCATTGAGTCTGGTCGTGAAGCCTATCTGGCGGGCCGGATGCCCAAGAAGCTCTATGCCAGCGCATCCTCGCCCATTGATGGCACCTTCTTCTGATCTCGGGCACAATCCTGACTAACGATAACCGAGGGCCGGCGCTGAACGACCGGCCCCGACAACGATAAATCAGAGCGCTGCTGTCCTGCCATGACTGACCAGAAACCCAGTCGCCGCGAGGCGATTCTCCATGCTCTTGTGGAACTCCTGGAGACTGATCCGGGCGCCCGTATCACCACCGCCGGTCTCGCCAAATCCGTGGGCGTTACCGAGGCGGCTTTGTATCGGCACTTTCCCAGCAAGCGGAAAATGTTCGAGGCGCTTATCGAGTTTGCTGAAGAGGCCGTGTTCTCTCGCTGTCAGGTGATCCTGCAGGAGCAGGAGGACGTGCGGGTTCGTCTCCAGCAATTGGTGCACCTGGTGCTGGTCTTTGCTGAACGCAATCCGGGGCTGTGTTGTGTGCTGACCGGTGATGCTTTGATGGGCGAGAACGACACCCTGCGCAAGCGTGCCTCCCAGTTCTTCGAGCGCCTGGAAACCCAGGTACGGCAAACCCTCAAAGAAGGCGAAATCCGCCAGGGCCTGCGGCCCCGGACGACGTCTGCTCGCGGCGCGGACTTTGTACTGGTTTTTGTTGAAGGGCGGATCCAGCGGTTTATCCGCTCCTCGTTCTCGCGGTTGCCTTCTACTGACTTCGACGAGAGTTGGGGGTTGGTTGCAGAAGGTGTTTGGGGTTGAGTCTGGAGTCGGCTGCTTTAAATTCTGTAGCCTGAAGGCTTGGGAGTCTGGCGCCGTTGGGTGGGGCTTTTACGGAACCGCTACGAGCACATCCATGTGCGCTTGGCGTCGGCCATCCATGGCCGCCGACATTCCGTAAAAGCCCCACCCAACAGCGCCTCTCCAGCTCTAGAGATATATCTTTCGATTACGCCCTATCCGATCTTTCTTCCAAATTTCTGCGATATCTCACTGCAATGCCGGCAGGTTCCCATTCCGTGCCAGCCCCAAAGCTGGAAGGCTACGGCCAAAAATCTACCGGCGAGCACAGGTCTAATCAGTCATACCCCGAGGCAGACCGCAGGATAGACCGAACAGGCTCCCAAAGAGCCGGTGCCGAAATCAGGATATCGCGGCCCCAGAGGTCGGCAGGATAACCGTCGGGCACTTCACTGAAATGGCCAGCGGTGGCGCCTGCTTCCAGGGCGATCAGGCGGGCGGCGGCGAAGTCCCATGGGCTGACGTTTTCATAGTAGATATCCAGTCGGCCACAGGCCACCCAGCAGATATCCAGTGCCGCGGAACCGATGCGCCGCAGGTCGCGGCATTGGTGAATCATTGCATCCAGGCGTTTGACCAGCGGTTCCAGGGCGTCCTTGGTGTAGGGGAAGCCGGTTGCAAACAGGGCATCCCGGGGCACGGTGGCGCCGCTGTGGCGGATCGGATGGTTGTTCAGCGTGGCGCCCTCTGAGCGGGTCGCCCGGAAGGTTTCGCCGGGGAAGGGCGCATGCACCACACCGGCCTGAACCCGACCTTTTTCGGCATAGGCAATGGAGACGGCTACCTGGGGATGGCCATAGGCATAGTTCACGGTGCCATCGATGGGGTCGACGATCCAGAGGGGGGTATCCAGCTCCTCGGCCTGGCTAAGGTCCGGCATGGTCTCTTCCGAGAGAATCCGGTGACCGGGGAAGCGTTTGCGGATGGCGCCTGTGATGAATTCGTCCGCCATCACGTCGGCGTGGGTTACCAGCTCGGTTTGATGCTTGTAATCGGTGCGCAGGGCGTTGTTGTCCCGCTCGCGGCGAATCAGTTCGCCGGCCTCGCGGGCCAGGTTTTCGGCAAAGTCGGTAATCTCGAGCAGAGAAACTGAATCAGACATGGCGCCCCCGTTGATATCCCGTTAGAGAATGAGGGCGCCAGTCTAACACGGCAGGATCAGAGGCTGTTCAGCCACTGCTCCATCTTGTCCATGGCGGTGACCAGCCGCGGGCAAGCCTGTTTCACGAAGTCGTCGCCCAGTTCCTGTTCGGCATAGTCGCCGCCGGCGAGCTCCAGGGATTCGGCGCCGTCGAAGTCGACGAAGGCCAGGCGCGCCGCCAGATGATCCGGCACGAAGCCAAAATCGCTGGCCGGCAGGATGGCCACGCCGGTGTTTTCCAGCAGGGCCTGGCAGAAGGCCTGGCTGGTCTTGATGTCTTTACTGGCCAGTTGTTCGCGGAAGCCGGAGAAGTCCGGGAACAGGTAGAACGCGCCTTCCGGTTTCTGGACCACCGCGCCCATGTCGCTCAGTCGACGGTGCATGTACTCGCCAACAACCTTCAGTACCCGACGGGACTGTTTGAGGTATTCGTCGATGTCGTCACCACCGTTAAACGCTGCAATGGCCGCGTGCTGGATCGGTGCGCTCGTCGCTGTGTAGGTTTCACTGGCGATGATGGCCATGGCGTCCTGCAGGGGCCTCAGTTCCCGGGGGAAAATGAATGTGCCAAGGCGCCAGCCGCCGGCACCGGCCCATTTACTGAGGCCGGTACTGATGATGGTGCCTTCCGGGTAATACCGGGCAATGGATTTGTGCCTGCCCTCGAAATGCACCTCACCGTAGATCTCATCGGAGAGCAGGATCAGCCGGTATTTTCGGGCCACATTGGCAATGGCCAGTAGCTGGTCGTCGGTGTAGGTGCAGCCGGTGGGGTTGGACGGGTAGTTCAGGATCAAAATCCGGGGCCGCGAGGGATCATCCCGACAGATGATATCCAGCTCTTCGGCGGTAAGCTGCCAGTTGTTCTCGGCATGGGTTGGCAGCCAGTGAACCGAGCGGCCGATGATCCGGGCTTGCGGGGCATAGGAAACCCAGCTCGGACGCGGGATCAGCAGATCACCATAGTAGGCCAGCTGCAGCATGAACAGCAGTTCCTTGGAGCCCGGGCCAATCAGCACGTCTTCCCAGGTGCAGTGCATGCGCTCACTACGGCGAATGTAGCCGGCGATTGCCTCGCGTAAGCCTTTGAGCCCTTTTACCGGCAAATAGTCCTTTTCGTGGGCGTGCTCCTTGAGCGCCTCCACCACGCGATCGGGAACCGGGAAAGGGGACTGCCCCAGCCCGAGTTTGATAATGTCCTTGCCCTCGGATTTGAGGTGATTGCTCAGCTCATTGATTCGAAGGGTGGCCGAGGGCTGAATACCCCGGACGTTCAGGTTGATCGCGTAACGGTGGTCGTTTTGGATGTCCATTGTCCCTGTCTGTTGGTTGGAAATGACCCCGTCAGTATAGGAAACCCCAACATATCTGTGATGTCGTGGCGGATAGGTGATTGCCGCAGTTTTTCCTCAGACTTTGGTCTCGGCTATCGGGATTTGATCCAGACTTCCACCCGACCATTGCGCGGGCTGCCGCTGCCGCCCACCGGCATGTACTGGCCATAACCCGTGTAGGCAACATCCGGCACGTTCACTTCCTGCAGGGCCTTGCGGACCGACAGGGCCCGGAGCTCGGAAATCATCTGGGCACGTAATTCATGGCTCTGGGTGTCGGCGAACCCGATGAGTAACAGGTCGTCAGCGGATCGGCCGTTCTGGTTCAGATACTGCTGAACTCGCTGCAGGTCCCGGCGGGCCTTGTTGTCGAGCTTGGTCCGGCCTTCGGAGAAACGGAAATTGACCGTCAGGCGATGGTAGTTGCCGGTCAGGCGGCGAAAACTCTCGGGCGTCGATTCGTCGAATTCCGGCTTGACCGCGATGGGGTTCTGGGAGATGAATCCGGATTCTGCAACCAGTGCCTGGCCTTGCTGGCCGAGGGCAAAGCCAATCAGACCTGCGGAAAGTGGCGGGACGTCACTCCCGGGCGTGTACATGAACAGGCGTCGTGATAGCGGATAATCCTCGCTGGCAACGGTGAGCTGGTTGGGGTGAAGCGCCGGGGCATTGCCTTCCGAGATCGCCAGGAGTTTGCTGTTACGCACTGAGGCGAGGCCCGAGAAACCAATACCCGAGGGATCCTTGCTTACGTCATCCGACAGCTGGTCGTTGGATTCGTAGCGCCTGGCGTTGCTGTCCAGTTCGAACTGTTTTCCAAGAACCAGGGATTTGAAGGTGTCCCAGGTTCCGGAACGGTCATCCCGGGCGTAGAGATGAATCGGGCGGTCCGGGCCGCCCAGCTCAGACCAGTTCCGGATCTGCCCGGAGAATACGCGGCCCAGGGTTTCGATGCTCATTTTGCTTACGGGGTTGGACGGGTGCACCAGAATGGCCAGGCCATCAATGGCAATAACGTGCTCGCTCTCGGGCGCAGTGAGGTCCGCCCGGGCGCGAAATTGCTCTGCTTCCTGCGGTTTTACCGGGCGGGAAGAGGCCCAGATGTCGGCCTTGCCTGCGGCCATCGCCTTGAAGCCGGTGCTTGATCCGTGCGCTGCAACCAGCACCTCGGCCGCCCGATTGTTCACAGGCGCTCGCAGGATTTTTTCGTTTTCCACGCCGGTACCCCTGGCTGCAACCTGTCCGCCGCCATGCTCTTCCAGATAGCCGGTAACCAGCATTGGCGCCAGGGTAGCGCCGACGGTATTGGAACCGTGAATTTCCAGGTCATAGGCCTGGGCCTGAAAGGCCATAAGAGCGGGCAGTAGCAGTCCCGGGAGTGTTGCAGTCATCCGTGTGAATCGCGGCATCTTTCGAAAAACCCTTACCAGACAGTTGGTTGAGAAGCTGGAAGGATGCTTCAGAAATATGACATTTGTGTTTCACTGCCTACACATTGGGACGCAAGGCCGCAGGTCCCTGTAAAAAAATGTTAAGCAGTGCGCGGAGCGCAGCGTTCGGCTGGCCTATAGTGACGCATCCGCCGTAACAAAAATAAACACAGCGGGCAGAGGCACATCCATGGATGCCATAACATCGAAAGCCGGGCAGGCCCCTGCTGCGGGCGCACGACCAGTTCCCATGAAGAAGGTGTTGCTGGTCGATGACCATGCCCTTTTTTCCCAGGGGTTGGCGGGCCTGATCCGTCAGGAAGGCTTGGCCGAATCCGTTGTGATCGCCAGCACCGTTGAGGGCGCCTCGGATTTGTTGGTCCGTCAGGACGATTTTCAGCTGATCCTGCTCGATATCGCTTTGCAGGGCGAAACAGGATTGGCGTTGTTACCCAGGCTGGCAAGCCACAGGGAGCCACCTCCGGTGGTGATCATTTCCAGCAGTGAAGACGAAGCTACGGTAAGAGCTGCGCAGGCAGCCGGTGCCAGTGGCTTTCTGGCGAAATCTGCCGGGCGGTCGGCGCTGGTGAGCATGGTCCGCTCTGTAAGCCGCGGTGAGAGGTATTTCCCTGGCGGTAACGATCCTGTGGCACCGGGGCTGTCGTTGACCCCGAGGCAAATGGACGTGCTCCTGTTGTTGGCCCAGGGCTTTCCCAATAAACGGATTTGCCAGAGCCTGAATTTGACGGAGCACACGGTGAAAACCCATCTCAAGGCGATTTTTACCCAGCTTGGTGTTCACAACCGGACAGAATGCGTGAATCTGGCGCGGGCTCGTGGGTGGTTGTGACGGCCGCGGGAAGCCGGACCCAGAACACAGACCCCCCGCCAGACCTCGACTCGGCGCCGCACTCTCCCCGCATCAGCGCAACAAATTCCTGAACAATGGTCAGGCCAAGTCCCAGACCCGGATACTCACTGGGGCCTGCGCCCCTCACGTAGGGTGAGAACAGGTTATCCACCAGCCCGGGTGGCAGGCCGATGCCGTCATCCGCGACTTCCAGCAACACATGTGAGCCCATGGGTTTTGCTGACAGGGTAACGGCAGTACCGCCGCTGTGTTGCACCGCATTGAATATCAGGTTCTGGAGGATCCGCGACAACAGTGATGGATCCGCCATAACCTGAAGATCACTACCCGGGTGGTCAATCCGAACCTCTATCTTGTTATTGCCAAGCGAGTCCGCCAGCAAATCGTTGAGATCCCGGAATACCGGTGCCAGTGTGGTTGGTCGGACAACGGCTTGCACCATGCCCTCGTTGAGCCGTGCGCTGTCGAATACGGTGCCCAGCAGGCGCCGGAGATGACGAATCATGTCCCGCAACTGTTGGGTGGCCGGGTGCGCTGCGGGGCCGTCTTTGCTTGGCGACAGGCTTTCCAGCGTTATGTCGATCACGTTCAGAGGCTGGCGCAGGTCGTGGCTGGCTGCGGTGATCAGTTCCGTTTTTCGCCGGCTCTCGTCGCGGGCCGCCTGATGCATGTGATCCAGCAGCTTGCGGTCCAGAAAGTGCGCTCGGTGGCGGTATTCACTGGTCCACGCGCCAACCATGCCGATAAGGTTGGCCGTGGTCAGGAAAAACAGGTTGGTCGCTATGTCGGAGCCGGACATACCGCTCCAGAGTTCGGTCAGAAGGTAGCCGACGATCAGAACAAGCGAGACCATGGACGCGCTGAAGAACGGCAGCCCCATGGCAAAGTATCCGAACATGAGCATCAGGATCATGCCCTCGTAGGGCAGCGGAAAGGCAACCTGTCGCGCGGCGGCAATGATTGCGACCACGCTCAGGCCACCTACGAGGTAGGCCAGGGTATAGATGCGCTCGAAGAGCCTGTCCGAGGGAGACGCGCGGTAGGCGAGCCAGACAACTGATGCAATCACCGGGCAGGTGACGGCGAGCCGGATGGAGACCGTGACCTGAGCCAGTTCTGGCGGCAGGGTCAGTGCATCCATAACCGCGTAGATCAAAAAAAGGAACAGGCCGGCCACTGAAACGGGCCGGGCTCGCTGTCGGATCAGTCCGGACCGGGTTCGCCGGTAAGCTTCCTCCAGATCGGGCGCAAAGCGCAGGTTCCGAAATCCGGCGGCCTGTTGTTGTCTGATCTGCTCGGTTGTCATGGCCATTTCCAGTGTCGGGCAGGTTTCTGGATTGTATCCGCCCCGGCCGACTGGCTTCGCGAACCCGAGCACATTCCGGTCAGCCGTTACCGAGCATCTTCAGCCGTGCCCAGGTTCTGTCCTGCTCATCCGGGAAATGCTGTTCCAGCAGAGCTTCTTGCTGTTCCTGGATGTCGGCCTCGGTCAGACCCGAGGATTCCTCCCGTTCCATCGCGTCCCGGAACGCATCGAAGCGCTGGTCGAAGCGCTTACGCTGCTTGAGATACTTTACGACGCTCTCGACACCGTCCGGACCCACGCCAAGCTCTTCCAGTTGCCTGCCGGCGGCTTCCGGAGACGAGGCAGATTCAATGGCTGCTGTCCGGGCCTGTTGTTGTCGGCTGCTCGCGTGAAGGTGTTTTTCGGTTGTCCTCAATTCCTCGGGCAACTGATTGCGGTGCCACTGTACGAGTGCCTGTTTGCCCTGTTCGCTCAGGTCTGTGCGCTGCTGAATGGCCAGTGTCGCCAGTGTGTATTCGCTGTAAGCCTCCTCAAGCCCGAAGAAAGCCCGGTGGGCATCAGGGCTGAAGGTGCTGGCGCGCAGTTCTTTCAGCTGTGCCAGGGCATCGCCCAGCGCCGTCAGCTGATAGCCCGGATCCTCCGTTCGGGCTGGGTCGAGTCGGGTTTGCAGGACTTGCAGTGACGCCTGCTTATAGGCGAGATACTCATCGAGGAGCGCCAGCGCCTGGGTGGAAGCGGGCTCAGGCAAGTGGTTCCTGGCCATGGTTTCGATCTGTTGAATGGCTGTTTCCGGAGTCACCTCGCCGACCGTGCTGAGGAAGTAATCGAAAAAGTCACGCACCCGGAGATTGATAACCAGCTCGCCGTTGTCATCGGCTGTCAGGGCGCCGTCAATTTGTGTCCCTGATAGCGACGCCGCAAACGGGGTCGGCCCGAGGGAATCAGGAGTTCGGGATTGCTCCTGTCCAGAAGAAGGCTCTTCCGGGACCGCTTTGGCGCTGTGCTCGGATGCTGGCGTTGGCGACTTCGCCGGGGCCGCGGATGATGGTGGCATTGAAGCCGAAATTTCGGCGTTTGTCTGGGCTGTTCCGGCAAGGCCATACCAGAGAGCACCGGCGACCAGGACGGCCGCCAGTGCACCCGGGAACAGCCACCGACGCGCTTCGATGGATGTCCGCTTCATGGTCACCTCACAGACCGCGGTTTTTAAGCCGGTTGGCCTGGGTGCGGTAAAGGGTGACAGGGTTGGTCCACAGAGAACGGGCTCCGAGAAGGTGGTTGATGGCGTCCACGTGGTTCATGTCGTAGTGGGTGCCGATCACCCGGCCCATCATGGTTGAGCAGACGCCTACCAGCCCGTCATTGGGCTCGCTGCCAAAGGCCAGTGAAGTGATACCCAGGAACGGGTCGGTAATGTCGAACGCATTGGTCCACACGCCCCGGCCGGTCCAGGAAAAGAACTTGATGCGATTGCCGTCTATCCAGACATCCTCGCTGGTTCCGGCGCAGCTATTCCGGTTCACGCCTTTCCAGCCAAGGGCATCGTTCAGGCTGGTTGTACCAGGTGTGGTGAGGGTCTCCAGCGCCGCCAGCCCGTTCTGAGGGTTGTCTGCTCCGGACAAGGCATTGATCAGATCGCCCAGGGCGTTGGCGATGGCGTTGGCGCCGCCTTCGACATAGCTACCCGGCGGAAGGATTCCCCGGACCACATCGGCCACTTTGGAGCCCTTGTTAACGCCGTCGATGGAGGTGATTGAGGCAATACGGTGAGGAATCAGGGCTGCAGTCACCCGGGAGGTAGGCGCGCCCTGGCTGTGGGCCATCAGGTTGACTTTGGAATGGCCGAGGCTGTTGACGTAGTTCGCCAGTTGCTGGCCCCGCTGCTCACTGCTGTTGACGAAGGACACGCTGGCGGAATAGACCTGTGCGCCACTGCGCTCAAGATTCCAGGGAATGGTATGGAAGTAGTTCACCAGGCCGCCGATGGTGTTGAACCCGGTGACGCCGTGAACCAGGACAATCGGGTGGCGGGTCTGGGTGTAGCCGGCGTGGCTTGAAAATGAGGCGGACAGCAAGGCCAGCCCCAGCACAACTGC
Organism: Marinobacter sp. CP1; assembly: GCF_001266795.1. Lineage (NCBI taxonomy): Bacteria > Pseudomonadati > Pseudomonadota > Gammaproteobacteria > Pseudomonadales > Marinobacteraceae > Marinobacter > Marinobacter sp. CP1. Next base: position 1,445,468 of record NZ_CP011929.1, on the reverse strand, counting down.
TGTGGTAAATCGAATACGCATGTGTGACTCCTGTTGTTTTTGTTGACGGCTGCATCAGGCAGCCGACGGTCGTCGATGCGTTGTCGATTATTGGTATGTCAGGAGCGATCAGGAATCGCCCAAATGGGTGAGGACAGGAAGGCTGCGTATTCAGGAAAACCGGTGGGGTTCCAGCTCCATATGCTGGATGCGCTGGCCCAGCATGATGATACGGCCGGTGTAGCGCTCCTCACCGGTGGATGTGAAATCGAACAGGAAGCGGCGCCAGACTCGGATCCGCCCCTGATCGTCGCGTTTGAACCATAGACCACGGAGGAATACCGCATCATCCAGCAGCATCACGTCCATGCTTTTGCAATAGCGACGCGCTGCCTGGAGCACGAAATCCTTGATGGCTTTGGCGCGCCACCAGTACCAGACAGCGAATCCGGCCACGAATAGCCAGAACAGGGTTCCAAGAGTCACGGTCTCAGCGATCTTCCACGGTTGCTCAAAGGGATGATCGCCAGCCTACCCTATTGCGTCGGCTCGGGGAATCGTTGCTGCTTCTCTGCTGCCGGTGCCGGCAACCGTCACCCGCATGGCATCAGCAGAAAATGGCGGATCAGCACGGCCCAAAAAAGCCCGGCTCACGTTGCCGTGGCCGGACCTGGTGTCTTACACCGGATCAGTGAGACGGAGCCGTCTTTCCTTCAAGTCCCGAGCCGTGGCCCTCTTTATCTTCGCCGGAACCGTGATGATCACGGCCCAGCAAGATGTAGAAAGCCGGCAACACGAAGATGGTGAACAGGGTGCCAATGCCCAGTCCCGCGCTGATGGTCAGGCCGATGGCAAAACGACTCTCCGCACCCGGGCCAATGGCGATCAGCAGCGGTATCATCGCGAAAATCAGGGCGATAGAAGTCATGATGATCGGCCGTAGGCGGATCGCAGCGGCTTCGACTACGGCGTCGAACTTGTTGAGCCCGCGCTCTTTCTGGAGCTGATTCGCGAATTCAACGATCAGAATGCCGTTTTTCGATACTACACCGATCAGCGTGATGAGACCCACCTGCGTATAGATGTTCATGGTGGCAAAGCCAAGCACGATAAACGCCATGGCACCGGCTACCGACATGGGCACCGATACCAGGATGATGAGCGGGTCTCTCCAGCTTTCGAACTGAGCCGCCAGTACCAGATAAATCACCAGCAGCGACAGGAAGAAGGTTACCACCAGAGCACTACCTTGAGTGGCCAACTGCCGGCTTTGCCCTGTGTAGTCGTAGCTGAACCCCTGGGGAAGGACTTCTGCTGCGGTCTGCTCCATGAAGTCCATAGCGGTGCCGGCAGCGACGCCAGGCATGACCACACCTTGCAGTGTCAGGGAGTTTTGCTGGTTGAACTGGGTCCGGTTGGACGGTTCAACATCCCGGGTAAAGCTGACTACGCTGCCCAGAGGCACCAGTTCGCCGTTGTCCGCTCGAATGTAGTATTCATTGAGGGCCTGGGCATCCAGACGGAACTCCTGGTCAACCTGTGGTATGACCTGGTAGGAACGTCCTTCCATGCTGAAACGGTTAATGTAGCCACCGCCAAGCATGCTCGACAGGCTCTGGCCGACGTCCTGCATGGACAGGCCAAGGTCAGCTACCCGATCCCGATCGACGTTGATGCGCGTGACAGGACGATCAAAGTTGATGGACTTCTGCAGGAACATGAAGTTGCCGCTGCCCATCGCTTTGCCCAGCATTTCATCAGCGACCTCGTTCAACTGTTCATAGCTGCTGCCAGTGGTAATCACGAACTGGAAAGGCAGGCCTCCACCCGATCCTGGCAGAGAAGGGCGAGGGAACACTGCGGTTTGGAGGCCGGTCACCTTCTTGAGCTCGGCATCCAGCATCGGTTGTGCTTCGAACTGCGTGATGTCGCGCTCGCTCCAGGGCGCCAGCTTGAAGCCGCCAAACACCGCGTTGGGGCCGGTGATGCCAATGATCATGAAGTCCTCGTTGTAGCCGGGGACCGTCTCCATGCGGTTCTGAACTTCATCACCGTGCTCGGTGAGATAATCGAGGGTGGAAGTCTGTGGGCCCAGTCCCTGGTAGAACAGAATGCCCTGGTCCTCAGTGGGCGCCAGTTCGTTTTCGCTCATGCTGACCATGAAGTAGATGGAGCCGAGCACCACCAGGGCGAAAAAGATCACCACGGACTTGGTCTGCATCAGGGACGAAAGGGCAGCTTTGTAACTGGCAGAGAGTCCGTTGAAAGAGCGTTCTACCAGGTTTTCGAACTTACCCGGGTTGCCATGGGGCTTCAGCACCATACCCGACAACATCGGAGAGAGCGTCAGGGCGACGATCCCGGAAATAACCACCGTACCGGCCAGCGTGAATGCAAACTCGGTAAACAGAGATCCGACCAGTCCTCCCATGAAACCGATGGGCGCGTAGACTGCTACGAGGGTGGTCGTCATGGCAATAATCGGAACCGCCATTTCCCGGGCGCCGTTTATGGCTGCATCAAAACGGGATTCACCCTGCTCAATGTGACGGTGCACGTTTTCGACCATGATGATCGCATCGTCCACGACCAGACCGATGGCCAGCACCATGGAGAGCAGGGTCAACAGGTTCAGGGAGAAGCCGAACATCAGCATGATGAACGCGCCCCCAACCAGTGAAAGGGGAACCGCGACTGATGGCACGATAGACGCCCGGATGGAGCCAAGGCAGAGGAACACCACCACGAGAACGATGATCATGGCTTCCAGCAGTGTCTGGATAACCTCGTTGATGGAGTCTTCGATAAAGTCTGAGGCGTCGTAAGCCAGGCGAACATCCAGGCCCGAAGGTAGTTGGCTTTCGATGTCCGGCAGCTCGTCCTTCACCAGGCCGGCGACGGTCAGCGGGTTGGCTCCGGGGGCCAGTTCAATCGCCACGTAAGTGGCAGGCTGTCCCTTGTAAAGAGCCAGTTGATCGTAGGTCTCCGAGCCCAGTTCGACTCGGGCGATGTCCTGCAGTCGGATCTGGGTGCCTTCGGACTGTTTGACGACCAGGTTGCGGAACGCATCCGGATCAGCGACGTCGGTGTCGCTGGTCATGCTGATTTCGGTGTAGGTGCCCTTGGTGTTACCTACGGCAGCCTGGTAGTTGTTGGCGCGGAGCTTTGCGACTACCTCCTGCGGTGTCATGTCGACGGCCGCCAGGCGCTCCGGATCCAGCCAAACCCGAAGGGCAAATTTACGCCCCAGCAGTTCGGCCTTGCCGACACCGGAAAGCGCCTGCAGTCGGGGCTGGACAACGCGGGTCAGGTAGTCGGTGATCTCGGGCACCGCCAGCTCGTTACTGTAGAAGGCGATATACATCAGGGCGGTTGAGTCACCGGTGGTGGAGGTGATGACCGGGTCCTGGGCCTCCGCCGGCAGAACGTTGCGCTGGCTCGCCACCTTCGCCTGGATTTCAGCAAGGGCTGCGTTGGCGTCATAGTTCAGCACCATTTTGGCTTCAATGGTGGAAGTGCCCTGCGAGCTTGTGGATGTGAGATAGTCAATGCCACTCGCCTCGGCAATGGCCTGCTGCAGCGGCGTGGTAATAAAGCCTTTGATCAGGTCGGAGCTGGCACCGGGGTAGGCCGTTGTCACGGTCACCGTGGTGCTTTCAAGCTCAGGGTACTGCCGGATTTCCATTTCCATGGCCGCGCGGGCGCCCAGAAGCAGAATCAGCAGGCTGACCACCGTCGCCAGTACGGGACGGTGGATAAAAATGTCGGTGAAGCGCATTACTCAGACGCCCCCTGCTTCTGCTCTTCGTCCTGAATGGCAACTTTCTGACCTGCGCGCAGGCGCAGCAACCCCTTCTCTACAACGGTTTCACCAGCTTCCAGCCCGGACAGAACGGCTACGCGGGTGTTGCGGGTTTCGCCGGTGGTTACCGTGCGACGATTAACCACCAGATTCCCGTCGTCATTCTCTTCAACGACAAACACAAAGTCGCCGTAAGTGTTGTAGGAGATGGCGGTGCGCGGCACCGTGACTACCTCGTTGTCTTCCGGTTGCTGCGTCAATACGGTGGCAAACATGCCAGGGCGTAAGAGGTTGTCCGGGTTAGACAGCGTGGCGCGAACCCGGACAGTCCGGGTCTCCGGGTTAACCGAGGTGTTGATTGCGCTGACGGAACCCTCGAAATCCTGCTCCGGAACAGCTGCGACGGTGGCGACCACCGGATAGCCTGTTGCTACGTTCGGCAGGTTTTTCTCGGACAGGGTATAGTCGACATAAATCGGATCCAGCATGTTGATCTCGACAATTGGGGTGCCGGTGGCAATGTATTCGCCCTGGTCGACCATCCGGATACCGAGCGTGCCATCGAAGGGCGCGCGGATAATTTTCTTGCTCAACTGGGCCTCGGCTTCATTGACCCGCGCGCGGGCGGCGTCGAAATTGGCCTTGGCTTCATCGTATTGGGACTGCGACACTGCGCGCTTGGGTAACAGGTCGGATACCCGTTTGAATTCCTGCTCGGCCAGTTGCGCCTCGGCACGGCGAGTGCGAAGGGCAGCCTCATCAATGGCGGCGTCAATGCGGATCAATACATCGCCCTGTTTGACCACGTCGCCGGATTCGAAATTGATGGCCTCAATCACACCGGGTACCTCATTGGCAACCCGGATGCCGTTAATGGCTTCAACACTGCCCACGGCCTTGATGGCCGGTGTCCAGGCTTCGTTCTGAGCCTCAACGGCGGAAATCTGCGCCGGCGGTTGGGGCTGGGACATCTGCTCTTGCATCTGGCCAAACTGGTAGAATTTGTAGCCGAAGATGCCTCCGAGCACTACGCCGAGAAATATAATGACGATCAGAAAGCGGGAAGCAGTGCGCATGATTCGGGTCCTGAGGATCTGTGTCAGATTTTGGGAAGCATAGCATCCTACAAAACAGGGTCGCTAATGTCACCGGGTTGTAAGTATTTCTATCTAGACTTCGGATTGGTCAGATTTGACAGATATCATGGTCGTTTTCTTGGCGGGGGGTTTTCCGCGCAGGGCACTGGTAATGTAACAGGCGACAGTGACAGAATTACGACGGTATTCAGGGTGAGGATCAACAATGCAGTGGATTCTGGGAATCGCGTTGGCAGCCGCCGTGTTTGTGATTCTGAAACAATGGGGTGCGTTGTCCGCCGAAAAGAAGAAGGCGGCCACCTGGAAAGTTATCCTGGTCGTGGGCGGCGCACTGCTGGTGTTTATGGTGCTAACGGGCCGGATCCATGTGCTTACAGCGGCGGTGGCGGCCGTTATTCCGCTGTTGCGCAAACTCCCCGCCTTGTTGAAGTTTGCCCCTGAAATCAACCGGTTCATGGGGTCGAAACAGCGGGAAGACGGGCATGCGCAGGGGAACGATCACGCTGGTCCGGGCGCTGATCTGGTCGGCCAGATGTCAGAGCGCGAAGCCTGCGATATCCTCGGCGTGAAAGCCGGTTGTGCCGAGGAGGACATCGTGATGGCCCACCGCCGGCTCATGCAGAAACTGCACCCGGATCGCGGCGGGAACGACTACCTGGCGGCCAAACTGAACGAAGCCAAGCAGGTCCTGCTGGGCAAGCGCCACGCCTGATATCAGGGCAAAACGTCGACCCGCACTTCAAAACTCTGGTTCTCGGACCGACTGCTGTTCACCTGATAGGTAATGCCACTGCGCTCCTGGGTTGATCGGGTTGCGGTGCTTCCCAGTGTTACCCACTGTCCCGGCTCCACACGCCGGATGGTGACTACAGCCTCCGTTTCGTAGCCGTTCAGGTTTGCCGGTTCTTCCTCGAAGGAAACAATGCTCAGTTCGACCGCCTGATCAGAAATAACCTGGGGGCTGACCAGAAAGCCACTGCGCGTTTCGACCTGCTGTAGAAAGGCAGCAGGATTTCGGCCACCACGAACAGCGACGGGGATTGTCCGGACCTGGCCCGAGGTGATGTGTGCCGACTGGCCATCCTGCATGATCACTGATCGTTCCTGAGCGCTGCCGGTACTGGTAACGCGACGCTCTGCGGATATTCCTGCCTGCCCGTTGGACGCGGAGATGCCGGCACCTGAGCGCTTGCCGCCGCTGTCGGTTCTGGAGCGAACGGTGATCCGAACCTGGACTGGCGCTACATCCAGCGTTTCGACAAGCCGTCCGATTTCCTCCAGCAAGGGCGGTTCGCCGCGCACCACCAGTTGTTGCCCCCTTGCAGTCACGGTTACGGGCGAGCCCTGATAGAGCTCGCGGATCTGCACCGCCACATCGTCGCCCGGCCTGTTGTTGAGCTGGTAGGTGCGGGACTCGGCCTGGGCCAGAATCTGGCTGGAGATCAGCCCAAGCAAGAACGCCAGGGCCAGCTGCAGAGGATATCGTCGGACAAAATAGACCATTGATTGCTCCCAACCCTGATGTCGGTGGTGAAAAAACTCCGGCATGCGGGTTGCCAAGGTGAAAACCGTGGGTATATATTGAAAAGCATGAAGACGACACACGCGACCTGTCAATTGAATGTTTTGCAAGCTTTCGGCGCCAAGCCGGCGGCTGCAGTCGCTGCTGTGTTTTTCTGGTGGTTTGGTTATGGCTTTTATTTTAGCCAGAGCCGGGGCCGCCCATAGGATCTTCATCGAACGAATAACGAGGAAGGCAGCCCGGCAGAAAACCCAGGCTGCCACCGGACTCGAAAAGCCCCGACTGGTAGCCCACCAGCCGGGGCTTTTTTGATTCTGACGCAGGGAAACGGAAGCACTGACATGAATATGTCCTTGAACACTGAACTGACACACCAGGTAGTCGGATCACCGGCCACCCACCGGGAAGAAGTGGTTCTGCCAACGCCGGCGGAGCTCAAACTTCAGATGCCGGCCAGCGACGACATTGTCCGGCAGGTCGATGAACACCGGCAGGCAATCCGGCGGATTCTGCAGGGCAGCGACACGAGAACGCTGATCGTCATGGGGCCCTGCTCCATCCACGATGAGGTGGCCGCACTCGAATACGGGGAAAAGCTGAAAGCCCTGGCGGATGAAGTCAGTGATCGCTTCCTTATCGTTATGCGGGCCTACCTGGAAAAGCCTCGGACCACGGTGGGTTGGAAAGGGCTGTTGTACGATCCGGAGCGCACGGGTGCAGGCGATCTGAATGAGGGGCTGCTTCGTTCCCGTCGCTTGTTGCTGAACCTGGCGGCCATGGGGCTGCCGCTGGCCACCGAAGCCCTGAGCCCGTTCGCAATGGATTACTTGGGCGATCTGGTGAGCTGGACGGCTATTGGTGCCCGAACCACCGAGTCGCAGGTGCATCGGGAGATAGTCAGTGGGCTACCCATGCCGACCGGCTTCAAGAATGGCACCGATGGTGGTATCGCTGTCGCTACCAATGCCATGAAGTCGGCGTCCCATCCCCATCATCATCTTGGGGTTTCGGCAACAGGCGCGCCGGTGATGATTACCACCCGGGGCAACCCCGACACCCATCTGGTGTTGCGCGGTGGCCGCGGTATCACCAATTACGATGCGGCCAGCATTGAGCAGGCCGTGGGCGCCCTGGCAGAGGCGGGATTGTCCACAGCCGTCATGGTGGACTGCAGTCACGACAACGCCTGCAAGCAGTCAGAACGACAGCTGGATATTGCCCAGGACGTGATGGCGCAGCGCCGCGCCGGTAACCACCATATCCGGGGTCTGATGCTGGAAAGCTTCCTGGAGCCGGGGCGTCAGGACGACGGCGAAGATCTGCGCTACGGCTGTTCGATCACCGATCCGTGTCTTGGATGGGCGCAGACGGAGGCTCTGATCCGCTCACTGTAGACAGCAGTAGCTGTCCGGCCAGCAACAGGAGAACGCCGCCCATCAGCCGGTCGAGCCAGTGCCCGAACCGGTTAAACCCGCGGCGGACGCGGGGCAGGGTAAAGAAAATGGCAACCATGGCGAACCAGAGTGCCGTGGCCAGGGCCATGTAAATGCCATAGCCGGCCTGGAGCACAATGGGTGTGCCTGGGCTGATCACAACAGAGAAAAGGGACACAAAGAACAGCGTTGCCTTGGGGTTCAACGCGTTGGTCAGAAAGCCCAATCGCAGGGCTGCGATACCGGACTGTCCACCCGTCGGATCCTGTTCCACATGAATGCCGCCGGCCCTTGCCCGCAGGCACTGGACGGCAATCCAGGCAAGGTAAAGTGCCCCCAGCACCTTGAGAACATTGAAGAGCACGATCGATTGCTGGATCAGCAGGCCAATGCCCAGCAGTGAATAACACACATGCACCAGAATGCCCCCGCCGATACCAATGGCGCTTAGCAGCGCGTTTCGCCGGGTCTGGCACAGAGCCTGTCTGAGCATCACGGCAAAGTCCGGCCCGGGACTGGCCACTGCCAGCAGGTGGACAAAGGCTACCGTCAGAAATTCCGGCCAGTAACTCTGCATCTTCCCAATTCCTCCGTTGAGACGTCCGTTGCCTGAAAAGTCTGACAGCATAGGCGGAATCGGTGCGTTTTTCATCGTGTGGGTGAAACTTGTCACGGCTTCTATACTGGGGGCACAGCCGTCCCAATCTTCCCTGTTCCCGATTCCGGGAATGCCTGTCAGGAGACCCTTGTATGGAAAAGCGAACCGTAGACGTTGCCATTATCGGAGCTGGAACCGCCGGTATGGTGGCTTACCAGCGCGTGCGCAAACTAACCGACAAGGTTGTGCTGATCGAAGGCGGCCATTATGGAACCACCTGCGCCAGAGTCGGGTGTATGCCGAGCAAGTTGTTGATCGCGGCCGCTGATAACGCTCATCAGATGCAGCTTGGTGAGCTTTTCGGCGTGTCTGCCGGGGATATCAGGATCGACGGAAAGCGGGTGATGGAAAGGGTGCGAAGCGAACGGGACCGCTTTGTTGCTTCGGTGATTGATTCGGTCGAGAAGTTTCCGGATGCGCATCGAATGGAAGGCCACGCCCGGTTTGCCAGCCCGAATCGTCTGGTCGTCGACGGCAATGTCGAGGTTGAGGCGGGGCGTATCATCATCGCCACTGGCTCCCGACCCAATGTTCCCGGGTTCCTGAAAGATGCCAAGGATCGGCTGGTTGTAAACGACGATATCTTCGAATGGCAGGATCTTCCCGATTCGGTGGCAGTCTTTGGCCCGGGGGTGATTGGTCTGGAGTTGGGCCAGGCCCTGAGCAGGCTGGGTGTGCGTGTCCGTATGTTCGGGGTTGGCGGTTCGGTTGGTCCTATCCAGGATGAAACCATCCGGAATTACGCGCTGAAAACGTTTAATGAAGAATTTCCTCTGGATCCGGATTCGGATGTAAAGAAGGTTGAACGTGTTGAAGAGGGCGTTGCCATTACCTTTGAGAGTGGCAACGCCGGTGCAACGACGGAAACCTTCGATTACCTGCTGGCGGCTACCGGGCGTCGTCCTAACGTCGACGGGCTGGATATCCAGAACGCCGGTATTGAGCTGGATAAAAAGGGAGGGCCCCTGTTTGATCCCCATACCCTGCGCTGTGGCCAGAGCCACATATTTATCGCAGGCGATGCCAATAACAGTCTGCCGCTGTTGCATGAGGCAGCCGACGAGGGCCGGATCGCGGGCGATAACGCCGGGTCATACCCGGATGTGCGAACCGGGCTTCGCCGCACGCCGTTGGCCGTGGTCTTCACCGATCCGCAGATTGCGACGGTGGGGCTGACGATTCACCAGGTTGATGAGCGCTGCCGCGGCTGTTTCGCCGTTGGAGAGGTGTCCTTCGAGGATCAGGGCCGCAGTCGGGTTATCGGCAAGAACCGGGGCCTACTCAGAGTTTATGGAGAGCATGGAAGCGGCCTGTTCATGGGCGCAGAGATGTTTGGTCCGGCCGCGGAGCATATTGCCCACCTGCTCGCATGGTCTGCCCAGCGAAGGCTGACCGTCACCGAGATGCTGGAAATGCCGTTTTATCATCCGGTTATCGAAGAAGGCCTGAGGACCGCGCTCAAGGACCTGAACCGCAACCTCAGCATCGGACCGGCGCCAGAGGAGGGTTGCACCGATTGCGGGCCGGGTGTCTGAGCCGGCCCTTAAAAGGAATCAACAGATATGAGGCCTCGCCTCGCTCAGTGTTCCCTCTGGAACCCTTGCATTTCGCTGGCGCCGCGCCCAGATCTTTTCGTGGAAGAAATAGGCAACCGTGTTGATGGCCGGTTCCACCATGGCTATGAGGCTTCCGATGAGCAGGTCACCAGTGAGCAGGTAAGCCACGGTAAAAGCGACGGTAAAATGGGTGAGGGCGAACGTTACCGTCTTTATCAGCGACTGGTCGCCATTCGTGCCATGGTTGTGTACGAATAGTTTTAACGCGCTCATGATTGTCTCCGGTGTCGTTCTTTAATGCGATCATTAGACGCCGGGTGAGAATGATTGTTAAATGAAATGTACTTAGATGATTGATAGGTTAGGGCTATCTTTATTTCTTCTTCTATAGTGTCATTCATCAATCCTATCATCGAGATTAGCAAACTAAACTTCCTGACGTCCGCCGATCAGGCGTATATTCATATATAAACCTGTTATATAACCGCGAAGGAGAAGCGTTATGGGTAAGAATTTCATTGGTCTTGATACCGAGAAAACGGCAAAGCTTGCTGATTCCCTGAATGATCTGCTGTCCAACTATCAGATCTTTTATATGAATGTTCGCGGCTACCACTGGAACATCAAAGGCGACAACTTCTTTGAGCTGCATGTAAAGTTCGAGGAGCTCTACGACGATCTGCTACTCAAGATCGACGAGATTGCAGAGCGGGTTCTGACGCTGGGCCATCGCCCGGCTCATGCCTACAGTACCTACATAGAGCGTTCGGAAGTGCCGGAGCGAAAAGATGTTTCCGACGGCAAGGAAGCGATGGACAACATTGTCGAAAGTTTTGCCAAGCTGATCGGCAAACAGCGGACACTGCTCAGTCTGGCCGGTGAAGCGGACGACGAGGGTACCGTTGCCCTGATGAGCGACTATATCTCCCAGCAAGAGAAGACGGTGTGGATGTATCGCAGCTACCTCGGTCACTGAGCCGAGTGCGCTGAATGAATGGCGACCCTGCGGGGTCGCCATTTTTTTGTCGCTGCAATGCGTTTGTCATCAGATTGTCTTCTGTCTGACGCAGTTATGTCACCTTGCCTCAATAACGTGTGTCGTGAACCAACACACTTTAAAAGACGAGGCGAATATGGAACTGCGTAAATCCCTCCTTGGTACCGCCATACTGGCAACAGTTCTCGGCCTTGCCGGCTGTGACGGCGACGACGGCACAGACGGTGCACCTGGCACCAGTCAGACGCTCATTGAGCTGAATGTGGTGGGCTCCTATCAGGCGGAAGGAGAGGTTTTTGACGAGAGTGCTGCCGAGATTGTCGCCCACGACCCCTCGAATCAGCGACTATTCGTAGTGAATGCCCTCGCCAGTACGATCGATGTGCTCGATATCAATGATCCAGCGATGCCTGTGAAACTGAGCACGATTGACGCCACAGCTGAGGGTGCTGCTGCAAATAGCGTCGCGGTTTATGGTGATCTTGTGGCAGTGGCCATTGAAGCCGAGAACAAGCAGGCAAATGGCAAGGTTGTGTTCTACAACAGCACGGACCTCAACAAAGTTGGTGAAGTTGTGGTTGGCGCGCTGCCCGACATGGTGACCTTCACGCGTGATGGCATGAAAGTGCTGGTTGCCAACGAAGGCGAGCCGAGTGACGACTATAGCGTCGATCCTGAAGGCTCAGTCAGCATTATTGATCTGTCCAACGGCGTAGCGTCTGCCACCGTGACCACCGCCGATTTCACCGGTTTCAATGCTGACCAGGCCGACCTGGTAACCGCGGGCCTGCGGGTCTTCGGCCCAGGCGCCACACTGGCCCAGGACATGGAGCCGGAATACATAGCCGTATCCATCGACAACACCAAAGCCTGGGTGGCCCTGCAGGAAAATAACGCCGTTGCCGAACTGGACATCGCTGCCGGTGAAATCACGGCCATCGTGCCGCTTGGCTTCAAGGACCACAGCATCATCGGCAACGAACTGGACGCCAGCAACCGTGACAGCGGTATCAACATTCGCAACTGGCCAGTGAAAGGCATGTACATGCCCGACGCCATCGCAAGCTACGGCTACAACGGTAAAACCTACTACATCACCGCCAACGAGGGTGATTCGCGGGATTACGATGGCTGGACCGAAGAATTCCGCATGGGCGACCTGACCTTGAACCCAGCCGGTGAGCTGGCGGCCATAACCAATCTGTTGGAAGACGAAAACCTGGGTCGTCTCAACACCACCTCCACCATGGGCATCAGCAACGGCTGCGACCCATCACAGCTGCCCGCTGAACTCGGCGACCTGAACGGTGACACCAATGTGGACGTGGACGACGTCAAGTTCTACGTGGAAAACAGCTGCGAATACGACACCCTGTACAGCTATGGGGCACGCTCATTCAGTATCTGGAGCGCTGACGGCCAGCGTGTTTTCGACAGCGGCAGCGAATTCGAACGAGTCACCGCTAGCCTGATCCCCGACAACTTCAACGGCAACAATGACGAAAATTCCTTCGACAATCGATCGGACGACAAGGGCCCTGAGCCGGAGGCGGTGGCCGTAGGCATAATCAATGGCCAGACTTTCGCGTTTATTGGATTGGAGCGAGTTGGCGGCATCATGGTCTACAACGTTACTAATCCCCAGAATCCGGAGTTTGTCCAATATCTGAATAATCGAGATTTTTCGGTATCCCAGGCGGATCTGGAGGCGGGTATGGCCGGTGATCTTGGACCGGAAGGCCTGGCGTTCATTTCTGCGGATGACAGCCCCAGCGGTAAGCCAATGCTGGCGGTTGGCAACGAAGTGAGCGGCACCACGACGCTGTACAGCATCGACGTAATTGAACTGACTGCAAACTGAGTTCTGACCCTGAAAGAAACCCGGAAGCATCATGATAGGTGCTCCCGGGTTTTGCTTTTCGCCTCAGACAGCAACTTTCAACGGTGGCACCTCCTGGTGCAGGAACCACTTCTCTGTAACCACCTTGCGGGTAAACCAGTGGGAGCGCATCAGGCTGCTGGCCAGAGGCATCTTGACCCAGTCAGGAACCTGCCAGCCCTGGTCTGGCTCGGAGGCGCGAGTGCCGAAGCGTTCGGCAATGGCATCACCGTAAATCTGCAGGGAGGAGGCTGAGTAGTCGGTGGCCTCGCCAATCACATCGGCTGCCAGAAGGGCGGATTCGATCGCCGGCCGTATACCCTCGCCACTCTGGGTGTAGGCAAGGCCAGCGGCGTCGCCAATCAGCATCACACCGTCGTCCACCAGGGGTCTGTCGGCATGGGCGTAGAGCAGATAGGCGTGGCCCTTGAAGCGTCCGGGCAGGTCTTGTGGAATCCGGCCGGTGGATTTCATTTCCTCGACAAACGCTTCCAGATGCCCTGTCAGCTTGTGGTTGTCTTCCCGGCCCAGGCCAATATTCAGGAAATTGCCCTTACGGAACACCCAGGCATAGCCCTTCAGGTCCCGACAGAACCAGAGTTCGGGCGTATCGCCCCGGGCCAGGCAGGCTGAAGCCTGGTCCGGTGTCATTTCAAATTCAACCTCTTTGGCCGCCACAACGGTTTCATGGCCACCGGGGCCATCCCCCAACAATCGCGCAACCGGGCAGAAGTGACCGCCGGCACCGACAATAAGAGGCGCTTCCCAGGTGTCATTGACGACCCAGTTGCCGTCTTTACGAACGATGGATTTGACCGGCGTGGCCAGCTGTTTCGGAGCGTTGACGCGGCTGAGCAGGTAGTCGTCAAATTCACACCGGCGAATACCATAGCTGACTACGTCGCCGTGATCGTTCTCCACGGCCGGCTGGCCCATCATCCCGATGCGAAACCGCCGGATGGGTTGCAGGGTTCGCCCGCGGGAGTATTCCTCCGGGTCAATGCTCAGGGTCTCCATCACGGCAGGCGTAACCCAGCCTGCGCAGGTTTTGTCCCTGGGGAAGTTCTGTTTATCAATGATCAGCACTTTTTTGCCGCTGTTTTCGAGGGCGCTGGCCAGGGTGGATCCGGCCGGGCCGGCTCCAACGATGATCAGGTCGTAGTAGTCCATCAGGCCTCCTCGGGTGCCGCAGGAAAGTCGTAAAGATCCCGTCTGTTCCGGGGAAGTTGGTTATTGTCGCCATGGCTGAAGACCACCTGGAACAGCTGCAGAGAACCTGCCCGGAAGGCGGCGATGGAACCGGCCAGATACATGCGCCAGGCCCGGGTGAAGTGGCCGTCGTACATGGCAGTGACCTTGTCCTCGTTCTGGTTGAAGCGCTCCATCCAGTGACTCAGGGTCTGGGCGTAATGCAGGCGCAGGTTCTCGACGTCCAGGACTGAAAAATCGCCGTGCTCACAGATTTGCATGAATTCGCCGATGCTCGGCGGATAGGCACCCGGGAAGATGCGTTTCTCGATCCATGCGTTCATCAGCATCGGGCGGTTGCGGCCAATGCTATGCAGCAGGGCAATGCCGTCAGGCTTGAGGCTGCGTTTGATCAACTCGGACAGGGCCTCGTAATTCTCCTTGCCCACATGTTCGAGCATGCCGATGGATACGAAGGCGTCGTATTGCCCCCTGATGTTCCGGTAATCGTCCTCGATATACTCCACCAGATGATCGAGTTCCTGCTTGCGAGCTTCTTCTCGGGCAAATGCGAGTTGTTCCCTGGAGATGTTGTAGGAGTGGACCTTCACGCCGTAATTGCGGGCCATGTAGCGGGCCAGGCCACCCCAGCCGCAGCCGGCCTCGACCACCGTCATGCCGGGCTTTAACCGGAGTTTGCGGCAAACGTGCTCGAGTTTGGCTAGCTGGGCCTGTTCAAGGCTCAGATCCGGCGTCTCGTAGTAGGCGCAGGTGTACTGCATTTCGGCGCTGTCCAGCCAGAGCTGATAGAACTCGTTGCCCAGATCATAGTGATGGTGAATGTTTTCCTTGGCTTCCGGGATGCCGGTGGATCGGGGGTTGTGGTTGCGCCACAGGGCCTCCAGCCATTTCGGCCACTTCTGACGCGCCTGGTGAACGGACCGGTAGAGGGTTTCCATCAGGTCCGGCAGGTCACCTTCCACCTCCAGGCGACCGGCGCTGTAGAGGTCTCCGAACGCCAGGTTGGGATTGGTTACCAGCGCGTAAAGGGCTTTGGGGTCGGTCAGATGCAGGGTGAACTGCGCGTGTTGACCCTCCGGTTCGATCACATCGCCGTTCCAGAGCCGGAAGCGCAGCGGCGGTGATCCCGCCATCCGCATGAGCTTGGCGATCAGCCAGCGCTCGTAAGTGTGCGGTGACCGGTCCACGTGGGTATTTTCCAGTGGCAGGGTCAGAACATGGCTTTTGGATTCTTGCCCGTTGTCACGGGTTTTCTGGGCAGTGCTCTGGTTCATGGACTCCGCTCTCCCTTGATAACCTCAACATCAATGTTTTTGTCGATGCGCGCGCGCCAGGGTTCCCGAATACCAGTCTGAGAATCGCCGGTTGTCCGTTCAGTATAGAAAACAGTGAGATTTTGTCAGGTTGGCTGAAAATAGAGGAAAACTATTGGAAGGATAGCGAAGAGCGAAAATAGGCGGATAAAAAAATGCCGGGCCCAGGGGCCCGGCATTATTCGGGTCAGTATGAGGAGCTCATACCAAACCATTCAGGGAAAATCACAATCAGCGCCAGCACGAACATCTGTATCAGGATGAAGGGCAGTACGCCTTTATAAATATCGGTCGTTCGCACTCCCGGCGGTGCGACGCCTTTGAGGTAGAACAACGAGAACCCGAACGGTGGCGTAAGGAAGCTCGTTTGCAGGTTCATGGCGATCAGGATGGCGAACCAGAGCATGTTGATGCCCATAGCTTCCGCCACCGGGGCAAGGATCGGCACGATGATGAAAGAGATTTCAACGAAGTCGATGAAGAAACCCAATACCAGAATGACCACCATGGCCAGAATGATGAAGCCCCACTTCTCGCCGGGCAGCTGGAGCAACCATTCTTCCAGCAGATAGTCGCCGCCGGTGTAGCTGAACACCATGGAGAAGGCTGTTGCACCGATCAGGATCGCGAAGACCATGGCGGTCACCTTCACAGTATCCTTGGATGCATCCCATACCATCTTGAAGGAAAACTGGCGGTAGATGATGGCCAGAACCACGGCGCCAACCCCGCCAAGAGCGGATGACTCGGTTGGCGTGGCAATGCCGGTGAAGATCGAGCCCAGAACCACCACAATCAGTGCCAGCGGCGGGATGATCGCCAACAGCGCATTGAAGACTTCCTTTTTACGGGACACGCCTGGCTCATCCGGCATGGCCGGCGCGGTTTCAGGTTTCAGTCTGGTCAGCACCAGGATGTAGATGATGTAAAGCCCCACCAACACAACGCCGGGCCAGACCGCGGCCTTGAACAGATCCCCAACCGGAAGGCCAAGGACATCGCCCAGAATAATAAGGATGATGGATGGCGGCACGATCTGACCGAGGGTGCCGGACGCACAGATGGTACCGGTGGCCAGTCTCTTGTCGTATTTATGCGCCAGCATGACCGGCAGCGAGATCAGACCCATGGCAACCACGCTGGCGCCTACAACACCGGTAGAGGCGGCCAGCAGTGCACCGACCAGAATCGTCGAGATAGCCAGGCCACCGGGCAGGCCACCGAACAGACGGCCCATGGAGGTCAGAAGTTGTTCCGCCAGCCTGGTGCGTTGGAGCACCACGCCCATGAAGATAAACAGCGGTACTGCCATCAGAACGGTGTTCTGCATCACGCTCATGATGCGATAGGGCATGAAGGCAAAGAGATCCATGCCCTCGGCGAAAATTCCGAAAAACAGCGCAACGCCACCGAAGGTGAATGCAACCGGGAAGCCCAGCATCAGCATCAGCAGGGCCACACCGAACATAATCATACCGATCATGCGAGGCCTCCTCCGCTGTGTTCACCTTCATACTCCTTGTCCCCCGCCATCACTCGTACGGCGTAAGTCGCCATATTGAGGCCGGCAATACCGATGAAGACGGCACTGACAGGGATAACGGATTTGATAATCCATCGGTGCGGCAGCCCGCCCGGATCACCGCTACCTTCACCCATGCTGTAAGAGTCGAGGGCGAAATCGTAGCCGTAAATGCCGATCAGATAAGCGAAGGGAATGACGAAAATGAAGGCGCCAACAAGGTTGACCCAGGCCTTGGCCTTGTTGCTCCATTTGGTGTAGAAAACGTCGACCCGAACATGACCATCCGTGCGCAATGCGTAGGGAATACCCAGCAGGAACACCACAGAATAGAGGTGCCACTCCATTTCCTGCATGCCGATTGAAACGTTGTTAAAAGCGTATCGGGCCACTACGTCGTAAAAGACGTTGGCTGCCATCAGTATCATCGCGACACAGGCAACCCAGCCACAGAAGATGGACAGCCGGGCAAGCCCGTCGTCCAGTTTGATAATCCACCGCATTGATGATCCCCCGCCAGACGGACTGGCGCTTTTATCCGTTGCTATAAACGACAAAACCGGGATCACTCAGAGAGCGATCCCGGCTCCGTTAAAGCCTATATCTTACTCGACTTCAGCCATAGTGTTGAGGTAGGCGCGCTCAGAAATGTTGGTGTAAGCGCGGCTCTGCTCAAGATAGTTCTGCTGGGAGTCGATAATCTTGGCAGCCATATCGCTTTCAGCAGCTGCTTCTTTCAGCAGCTTGTTGTTGGCTTCGTACATGGCGTCAAAGATTTCGTCTGGGAAACGCTTGATCTGGACATTCGGGTACTCTTCGCGAATATTAGCCCAAGCTTCTGCGTTGGCGTGCTGGGAGTGAACCAGCATGTCGTAGGACGCAGTGCGCATGGCAACACGCATGATCTCCTGCAGGTCCGCTGGCAGCTTGTCCCAAACCCGCTTGTTCACAAGGAACTGGAGTTCGGTCGCAGGCTCGTGCCAGCCGGTATAGTAGTAGTCGGCGATCTGCTGGAAGCCGAGACGCAAGTCCAGGGCAGGACCTACCCACTCAACAGCATCGATGGTGTTGCGTTCCAGAGCAGTGTAAAGCTCGCCCGGGGCGATGTTGGTCGGGTTAACGCCAACTTCTGCGAACACTTCACCAGCGAAGCCAGGGATGCGCATTTTCAGACCCTGAAGGTCTTCCAGCGAGTTAATTTCCTTGCGAAACCAGCCGCCCATCTGAACGCCGGTGTTACCGCCCGGGAACGACAGCATGTTGTGCGGCTCGTAGACTTCCTGCATCAGCTCCATGCCACCGCCGTGGTAGAACCAGGCGTACTGTTCCATGGCGTTCATGCCAAACGGCATACTGGTGAAGAACAGGGTCTCTGGAACCTTGCCTTTCCAGTAGTAGGATGCGGAATGGCCCATGTCGTACTGACCAGCCTTGACCATATCAAACACGCCCAGCGGGGCTTTGTGCTTGTTGGCGGAATCGATGCGGACTTTCAGGCGTCCGTCAGACATTTTCTCGACGGTTTCGGCAAAACGCTTGGTGGTGTCACCGAAAATCGGGAAGTTTGGCCCCCAGGTTTCTGCAAGGCGGAGTGTGAAGGTATCTTGGGCGAGCGCCTGCGAGGAGGCAAAGGTTGTTGCCACAGCCAGCACAGCCGCGGAAAGAACAGAACGGATCTTCATTGCTCTTCTATCCTCTTATCTTTTTTGTGGGTCGAGCGTCTCCCCTTTTGGGGAAAATCACTCTTAATGCTAGTTCACGTTAGCAATTATCGTTAACAAACGAAATCAAAAACCGCTTGGTGTACGACCTTGGTCGTACGGCGGATCAGATGTCGTCCATGCGGCTGATCTGGCTCGACAGTCGCATGGCCTCGTGCTCTTCGAGGGAAAGCAGATCCTCAAGCAAGGCCTTGGCCTCGGGAATCTCTGCCTTGCCAATCAGGGAATCGTAGAGATCCATCACCTGGTCGTGGAACTGGAAGATTTCCCTGGCAATATCCTGAAAGCTCATTGACGCGTAGTGCGTGTAGGAGTCAGCACTGGCCCTAATTGGTTTGTGGTTCAGGTAGTCGTACATGCGGGTATTGAGAGCCTTCGGATCAGCCTGTTTCTCGAATTCCCGTACGGCTTTCTCGAGAATGGTTTCGTGGCTGGACAGGTAGTCGAGGAGGGCGCTGGCTCGCTCGTCGTTGTTGAGCTTGGCGGACTCTTTCAGGCACCTTGCAAGATGCGCGTGCAGTTGCCTCGTCCATTCGATGAGATCCTCGAACGTTTTTATTTCCATTGAGTTGCTCCTTGTCGGGCAGTTCGGTTGTAGTTGGCTTTACCGGTAAGTCTAGTCAAACTTGGAGATTACAGGGTACCTGAACCGGGCCCGGGAACCAGCGGAGCGGAAATCGGCCATGGCAACGACACTCGGCATCATTGAAGGATTTTACGGCCCCATGTGGACCTGGCAGGAGCGGCGGCAACTGGTTCGCACCCTGGCGCCCCATGGTTACGGATTTTATCTCTATGCCCCGAAGGCGGATGTTTTTCTGCGTCGGAAGTGGCAGCAGCCGCACCCGCCGGCGATGGCCGCGGAGCTGGCCGATTTCTCGCGCTTTTGCCGTAACGAAGGCGTTCGTTTTGGTGTCGGCCTGAGTCCGTTCGAGGTGTTCAACCGGTTTGACGACGAAGCCAGGGCGTCGCTGGCAGAAAAACTCGCCCTGCTGGAGCGCATCGGGATAGATGAGCTGGCGATTCTGTTCGATGACATGCGGTCAGACACTCCGGACCTTGCCGGTACCCAGACGGACATTGTGCACTGGGTCCGTGACCGTACTTCAATCAAACAGCTGAGTGTCTGTCCCAGCTATTATTCCGATGATCCGGTTCTCGACCGCGTGTTCGGGGAGCGTCCGGCGGATTATCTGGAGACGCTCGGGCGCAAGCTGGACCACTCGGTGAACGTGTTCTGGACCGGAGAGGAAGTGTGTTCCCGGGAAGTGTCACCCGGCCATCTGAAACGTGTCGGAGACCTGCTTGGCCGCAAGCCGGTGCTCTGGGACAACTACCCGGTCAACGACGGCGACCGGATGTCGCAACATCTGCACCTGCGAGCCTTCACCGGGCGACCGGCGGCCAACGCGGCGCACCTTGCCGGCCATGGTATCAATCCGGCCCTGCAGCCAACGCTGACGGCCATCCCGGCTATCACGCTGGCGGAGTCCTACCGCCTGGGACCCTCCTATCAATACGGCCAGGCATTCCGCCATGTCGCCCGCGAGGTGCTGGGCAGGGAGTTGGCAGCGCAGCTGCATGCGGATTTACTGGTGCTGCAAGACGCTGGCTTGGGCCGGATCAGTGATGAAAAGCGCCAGAGCCTTCAGCATACCTACGATGCCTTTGACCACCCTGCAGCCAACGAGATTCTGCGCTGGCTGGCGGGTGAATATCAGGTGACCGATGAGATGGTGGCCACGCAGTAGGCGGTTGGGCTAGCGAAGGTAATATTCGACGGTTGAGACTACCCGGACGGTTTTTACCGGCTGTTGCTGTTCCATGATGCCCGGCGCCTGATCCCGGGCCAGAATCTGGAAAACGCCCTGATTGGCACGTCGCAGCCCCCCGAGTTCCGCTTTTGCATCCTGGGCGAACTGGTCGGCAGCTTCCCGGGCCGATGCCGTGGCCTCGGCAATCATCTCCGGCTTGATGTCGTTGAGCCCGTTAAATACGTACGTCGGGCCGGACGGGCCGTAGTCCGAAGACAGCACCACTCCGGAGTCCACCAGTTCACTGACACCCTGGGCTGCCTGCCGGATTCGGTCGATGTCAGTACTGCGTACCATCAGCGTCTGGCTGATGATGAACTTCTGCTCTCCGTTGTTGGCCTGGTAAGGGTTGGCCCGGGTATCGGTGACATCCAGGCGCTGGAGTTCGACCGCATTCTGGTCAATGGCCTGCAGTTTGAGGAACGCCATGATCGCGTCCCGGCTGCTTCTGGCCCTTTCCTGGGCTTCACTCAGGGACGCACCGGTGGCGAGAAAGCGGATCGGCCACAGGGCCAGATCGGCATTCACTTCCCGTTCAGCCACACCTTTAACGGTCACGTAGCGGTCGCCTGTGCGCAGATCGGTCAGGCCATTGCCAATCAGGGCGGCAGAAATGATGGCACTGACGCCGAGAATCACTGAGGCAAAAAGTTTCATGGGGTGTCCCTGTATTACGTCACCGGAATGTTCCGGAAAGCGTCCGGTGTCTGGCTGCTATCCTGAGGTCATGGTCAAGATTAGCGTTTCACGCCCCAAGCGAAAAGGAAGGAAACATGACGGTTGTGAAAGTTGAGTGCATCAGAGGAAACATTGCTGAACAGCAGGATATGGATGTGATCGTCAATGCCGCCAACGCCGAACTTTTGCCAGGGAGTGGCGTGGCAGGCGCCATACACAGCGCCGCCGGACCGGGGCTGGCAGAGGAGTGCCGGGCTCTGGCGCCGATCAGGCCGGGGCAGGCAGTCATCAGCTCGGCTCACGAGCTGCCAAACCAACACGTAATCCACTGTCTGGGGCCGGTTTACGGGGTCGACGAGCCATCCGACCGTTTGCTGGCTGAGTGTTTCAGAAATGCCCTGTTGCTGGCAGATCGGCATAAGCTGACGTCCATCGCTTTTCCTGCCATCTCCACCGGGGTTTTCGGCTATCCACTGCAGGATGCGGCGGCAGTGGCCATGAAGGCGGTGTCTGACACGCTGGCGGAGCTCAACTCTGTTCGCCTTGTCCGGTTTGTGCTGTTCAGCGACGAGGACCGGAAGGTGTTTGAACAGGCACTTGAGTTGGAATCGGGCCTGTCAGGCCGGTAGCCGGCCGTTTCAGTCACAGCTTTTGTCGGTCGAGCGGCGAAAGCGGGCTGTCATCGCCTCACGTTCCCGCTGGGCGTCCCGGAATTCGTCGGGCAGAGGCTGGATAAAGTAGATGAAATCACCCTTGGCGCGATTATTCTCCAGGGGCGCTTCGTTGACGTCCCAAGGCCAGAAAGCCGGGCTTACGATGGCGACCGAGATTTCAGGCGCGCGCTGTTTCAGAAGCGCCACGGTGCCCAGGCCATTTTCACTGTGAAAGGTGCCAGTCACGTGCAGTACCTGGTGCTCCGGGTGCTCTGTCCGCGCCTGAAGAATACGTGTTGCCATGGCGTTGTCCCTGAGCAACTGGGCCTTGTAGGTGTTGTCCATCCGCTCGCTCATGGTGTCGTCTGCCTGGTGGCTTGCACCGATGGCCGCCATGAACTTTTCCCGGTATTCCGGGGTGTCCATGAAGGGTTTGGCGGGTAATTTCTGTCTCAAGGTGTCTGAAATACGGTCGAGATAGCCCGGGCCCTTGCGGCCAACGCAGCGGACCACGTCGGCCGGCGCATTGGACGCGATCACCGGAAGGTCGTGCCGGCGTGCAAACTCCACCAATGGACGATAGGAGGCACGGTAATTGTCCCAGGCTTCGGCGTCTTCGATCATTTCGGTTTCGCCCGTCTCTCCCCGCAGATAACGGTTCAGTTCGTCCTGACGATCCAGGTTGAACTGCTCCATGCTGAGAATCTGCTCCGGCCGCAGCCGAAACAGGGCGCTCTGAAGCCGGGATTGCAGAAGGTGTGAGCCATGGTGCCCGTGGTATTCCCCGACAACCACAACATCGACGTCGGCTAGTTGCTGCGCCAGTTCCTCCGGAGTCAGCGCGGTCTTGTTTGCCGGGTTTACGAGCAGGGCATCGTACTGGGTTTGCGGTGCCGAATTCAGCGTGTCGGGGGCTTTCGATGAAGGCATGGCAGTGCATCCGTTCATAACAGACAAAGTGGCAAACAGCAGGATTGGCGCGATAGGTTTCATCATAGTCTTTACGTAATGAACCCCGTCAGGATTTCTTTTTACGATCTTCGCGCCAGTCCGATCCCAGTCTTTCTTCCACGTATTCCCGAATGAACTGGCGCACTTTCTGGGATGGCGTCACATCTTCCTGCTTGCACAGTTCTTCAAAGGCGGCCTTTTTCTCGGGATCGATCAGCAACGTCAGGCGGGCAGTGCGGTTTTCCATTGGGTTTTTCTTTACCTCGGGTGGCTTTCGATGATGTTAACCGTATTAACATTGAATGTAGATATAATGAGCATATAATTAGTCGTTAAAAGTTGCAATTAACGAGTCACCCATGCCGCATCGAGCCCACCTTTTTTCTCTCCGGATGGCCCACGCATTCCGGGAAGCGTGTATTGATGAGCCCTACCGGGGCCGCCGTTTCCTGCGCGATGTGATGGCGGGTTTGACGGTGGGCATTATTGCCATACCCCTGGCCATGGCATTGGCGATCGCCAGTGGTGTTGCACCCCAGTACGGCCTCTACACCGCCATTATTGCCGGGTTTGTGATCGCATTGACCGGTGGCAGCCGGTTCAGCATCTCCGGCCCCACCGCTGCTTTCGTTGTCATTCTGTACCCCATCGCCCAGAGCTATGGGCTGGGCGGTCTGCTTTTGGCCACCTTGATGTCGGGCGTTTTGCTGATTCTGATGGCTCTGATGCGACTGGGTCGTTTTATCGAATACATTCCAGAATCGGTAACCCTCGGGTTTACCGGGGGGATCGCCGTGGTGATTGCCACCCTGCAGATCCGGGATTTTCTGGGCCTTCAGGTTGGCGATATGCCCGAGCATTATTGGGACAAGCTGGCCCTGCTGACCGGTGCGCTGCCGGAATTTGATGGTATGAGTACCCTGGTGGCCGGTGTCACCCTTGCCTGCATGTTGCTCTGGCCACGCCTGAAAACCCCGGTGCCCCCGCATCTGCCAGCGGTGGTGATCGGAAGCCTGCTTACGCTCTGGTTGAATGCCCAGGGTGCTGCTATCGATACCATTGGTTCAAGGTTCAGTTATCTCCTGCCGGACGGCACCGAGGGAGCGGGTATTCCGCCGTTCTTGCCGGAATTCGCCTGGCCGTGGCAGCAGGCAGGGGCATCGGGCGAGCCCGTCGGGCTGTCATGGTCGCTGGTCCGGGATCTGCTGCCGGCAGCTTTTGCCATTGCCATGCTTGGGGCCATCGAGTCTCTCCTGTGCGCCGTGGTGCTTGATGGCATGACTGGCAAACGCCACAGCGCCAACAGCGAGCTCATGGGGCAGGGCCTTGGCAACATCATCACGCCGTTTTTCGGCGGCATTACCGCCACGGCCGCCATCGCCCGCTCGGCGGCCAACTACCGGGCCGGCGCCGAGTCGCCGGTCTCCGCAATGGTGCATTCGCTGGTCGTTCTGCTGGCGCTGGTTTCGCTGGCGGGCCTGCTGGCGTATCTTCCCATGCCGGCCATGGCCGCCCTGCTGGTGATGGTGGCCTGGAATATGAGTGAGGCCCCCAAGTCCCTGCATCTTCTGAAAACCGCGCCGCGCAGCGACATCCTGGTTTTTCTCACCTGCTTTTCACTGACGGTATTGCTCGACATGGTCATTGCCATCACCACCGGCGTCCTGTTGGCGGCGGTCCTGTTCATGCGGGAAATGGCCCAGATGACCCGGGTTACAGATATCACCCAGAGCAAACGGATTGCAGAATCCCGGCTGCCCGATGGCTGGCAGGTGTTCAAGATAAACGGCCCCCTGTTTTTTGCCGCTGCGGACCGGATTTTCGGGGAACTGGCAGTGCTCGCCCGGAACGCCCGCGGATTCATTCTGTACATGGACGGCGTGACGATTCTCGATGCCGGCGGGCTGTCCGCTTTGAACAAGCTTATTGCTACCTGTGAACGGGACGGTACACAGATTGTGATTGCCGATCTTCAGTTCCAGCCTTTGCGCACCCTCGCTCGTGCCGGGGTTGCGCCGATAGCTGGCGTTAGCCGCTATACTTCCTCCCTGGACGAAGCTTTGCGTCTGATCAGTTGCCCTGCGTCTGAAACTGATCGGGCTTCCGGATAAAAACCTGATTCCATCCGTTTCCGGATGGTCTACCCTGACGCGACGAAAATACTCTCTTCAAGAGGACTGCCATGCTGCCTTTCCGGCTGATCGACCGAGTCAAATTCATACTGGAACGCCAGCTCGTCAAAGGCGCGGGATTTCAGCTTCTCGTGGTCGGTGTCTTCATTGGCCTGATCTCGTTAATCGGTGGCCTGCTTGTGGTTCCCCAGGGCGGCGACTTCGAAGATCCGGGCTCTGCAATCTGGTGGGCGTTTCTTCGGTTGACCGATCCAGGTTACCTGGGTGACGACGTTGGCACCTGGCAGCGCTTTGTTTCGACCCTGCTGACTATTAGCGGCTATGTGGTGTTCATGGGCACTCTGGTGGCGATCCTGACACGGTGGTTGATCGCTAAAATGGCGGATCTTGAGAGAGGCCTTACGCCGGTTACGCTGAAGAATCATGTGGTGGTGCTGGGCTGGACCAGCCAGACCCTCCCGTTGCTCTCCGAGCTGTTGGGCTCCAGTGGCCGGGTGCGCCGTTTTCTGGAAAAGCACGATGCCCAGAAGCTCAACCTCGTGGTGTTGTCTGAGGAGGCGTCTGCAGCCCAGGTTCATGAGTTGCGCACCGAGCCTGGTATCGGGCGCCGGGCCCGCCAGATCATCCTGCGATCGGGATCCGCAATCCAGCCGGATGCCCTGCACCGGGTGGCTTGCCTGGATGCAGCGGCGGTTATCGTGCCCAGCGCGGCCCACGAAGCTGGCAGCCTGGTCACATCGGACGTGGAGACGGTCAAGGCGCTGCTGTCCATAGCCGCGCAGGCAAGGCATTTTCAGTCCTCGTTGCCGTTTGTGGTGGCCGAGATCCAGGACGTCCGCAAACTCCCGGTGATAGAGCGGGCCTACCCCGGGGCCGTGGAGGTCGTGGCAGGCGATGCCACCATCAGTCGCCTGATGGTGCAGAACATCCTTCATCCTGGCCTGTCTGAAGTGTTCAACGAGCTGCTGACAGCCGGTGAGGGTAACGAGATCTATATCCGCGGAGGCGAGTCGCTGGCAGGCATGACGCTGGGCGAGCTGGCGGCCGCCCGGCCCGAAGTCATCGTGCTGGGGCTGTTGAAACCCAGCGGTTCAGGATGGGACGTCCAGTTGCTGGCGCCCTCAGACTCACCCATTGCATCGGCTGATCGGGTGGTCATCATGGCCCGGGATTACTCCGAGACCGAGCCGAATCCCAAAAAGGCGCCCTTGCCTGCCTTGGTGAGAGGGCAGGCGGTGCGGGTTGAGCGGCCCGTGGACCAGATGAATCACCGGGTTCTGGTCTTAGGCTGGAACCGACGCGTGCCCAGCCTGATCGCGGAGTTCCTCAGCTATGGCCACCGTCATTTTGAGGTGGATCTGGTCTCCGTGGTTCCCAAAGCCGAACGGGAACAGGCCATTGCACGCTATGTCGACAATTCGGACCGCCTGACCTGTCGGCATATCGAGGCGGACTACATGGTGGAGGGGGAGCTCCGCCGGATAGGGCCGGCGGGCTACGATACCGTGATCCTGCTGAGCAGTGACCGGCTGGCTTCTGGTGAAGAGGCCGATGCCCGGGCGATGGTGGGGTACCTGCAGCTTGAGGACATCCTGGCCGATTTTGCCCGGAGGCCTCAACTGATCATGGAGTTGAGCGACCCCGACAACCGGCACCTGCTGGATGGGCATCAGAGCGAGATGATGATCAGCCCCATGATTCTCAGTCATGTTCTGGCGCAGGTGGCGTTGCGGCGCGAGCTTCGCATCGTGCTGGATGAACTGTTCACCGTTGGCGGTGCCGAGATCCAGTTCCGGGATCCGGCGGATTACCCTTTGCCCGCCAGTGCGACGTTTCAGGTGCTGGAAAAAACGGTGGCGGCCGAAGGTGAACTGGCACTCGGGATATTTCGGCACCGTGCCAATGAAAGCGAGCGCCACCTGCAGCTGAACCCGCCCCGCAAGGACTACCTTGAGTTACAGCCGGGTGACCGGTTGGTGGTGCTTTGCATGACCTGAATGCCGGTCAGTCGATGCTGTCGAGCAGGGCCGCCATGATGTCGTCCATGACCACAAAGCCTTTGAGATCATTGTCGGCCAGCACCAGAAGGCGCTTTACCCGGTATTTGCTCATCAGGCTGGCAGCGTGTCGGACGTTCAGATTCTCGCCAACGCTGATGACAGGCTTGGCGCAGGCGTCGTAAACGTTCAGAAGGTCGATGTCGCCGTCTTCGGCAATAACCGTTTTTAGCACGTTGGTATAGGTGATCAGACCCCAGGCATCGTGCTCGCTCGTTTTCTCCACCACCAGCGATTTCACAGAGTGCTGTTTCATCTGTGACAGCGCCTCACGGATGCTGGCAAACGGAGAGATGGTCATTACATCCCGCACCATCACATCTTTGACCAGTTTCATGGCTGTTCTCCGGTTACAGTGAATCTTTCAGATGTTGTTCGAATTTTGCGACCTGGGACATGTCGATCCCGCCCAGGTGTTCCAGGGGAAGTGTGAACACCAGTCCCCTGGAATCGTTATGGTCGGGCATGAGTATCTTCTGGATAACCTTCAGAATATCGAGCGAGAGGCCCTTCTCCAGCACCATCAGCAGAACGCTTTGGCTGCCGTCGTAGGTCAGGCCGAAGAAGGTTTTTTTCGCGGTGTTGCTGATGCCGCGGCCGGGAATCACCGTGATACCACCGGCGCCAAGGTCCCTCGCGGCATTAACGCAGTCCTGTTCCTGATCCTCTGGAACAATTGCTACCAGAACCGAAAATTTCATGAGTCTGTTTTCCTCTGCTTGGCAAGCATTTCAACAATGATGGCGTAGCCCATCACCGTCACGATCGGAAAGATGGAGGCGAAGGCAATCAGGCCGAACCCGTCGATCAGCACGTTACGGCCTTCAATGCTGCTGGCCAGACCAATACCCAGTGCGGTTACCAGAGGTACGGTAACCTCGGAGGTGGTAACCCCGCCAAGATCGTACGCCAGCGGGATGATGTATCTCGGGGCCAGCGCGGTCAGGATGATGACCAGAATATAGCCGCCAATGATGTAATGGTGAATGGAGTCGCCACTGATGATCCGGTGGACGCCGAGGGTGATCCCGACAGCGACCCCGACCGCCACGATAATCCTGATGGCATTGCCGTTTATGGTACCGGCCGCGGCCTGTTCCGCCTGGTGTCCGATTGCGATCAACGCGGGTTCGGCCATGGTGGTGGCGAACCCGATCATGAAGGCGAAGAGATAGACAAAGACGAAGCCCTCCATGCTCATCAGTTGCCGGGCCATACTGGTGCCGATCGGGAACAGGCCGAGTTTCAGACCGACCACGAAGGCATAGAGACCGAGCACCACCAGCGCAAACCCGAACAGGATCTTGCGCGGGTTGGTCAGCCCCCGGCGCAACACCAGGTACTGGAAAAAAAGGATGGTGATAATGATCGGAAGTACATCCCGGATCATGCCGGCAAGATCGAGCAGCATCGTCAGCAGAACGGGAGTCTGATCGGCGGTTCCATTGTGTACCAGGGTTGGCACCGTGGTCGGATCGGTGGTAACACCGGAATAGACAAAAATCCCGTAAAGCTGAACGGTAATCATGGGAACCATCACCGCGAGGGCAACCAGTCCGAAGCCGTCCAACAAGGGGTTTCGACCCCGAATGGAAGCCGCGAGACCAATGCCCAGGGCGGCAATCAGGGGAACGGTGACGATGTTGGTGGTCACGCCACCTGAATCGTAGGCAAGACCAACAATCTCGGGTGGCGCGAACCAGGTAATGATCACCACCACGATGTAACCGATGATCATGAACCAGTGCAGCGGGTAACCAAATATGGTTCTGAACACGCCCAGGGCAACGACGAGGCCAACGGAAACGGCCACCAGTATCCTGAGTGTCAGGGCCTTTATCTTGCCCTCGCTGATTTCCTCCGCCTGCTGGGCCACGGCAATCAGTGCCGGCTCTGCCACCACCGCAGAAAAGCCCATTGCGAAGCCGAACGAGAGCAGAACCGGCACAGAGCCCCTGCGGGCAAACTGATTGGACAGACTTTTGCCAACCGGGAAGATGCTCAGCTCAAGGCCCTGGAGGAACAGGGCAACGCCGACAGCCACGATCAGCAGACCCGCTGCCATCGCAAACGTGTTGTCCGGCATTTGCCGGAGAATAACAAGCTGGAAGAAGACAACGACGGCGATGATCGGAAACAGGTTCTTCAGGGCATGCACAAGGGAGTGGCTGAAAGCTCGCAGGTAGAACACTGTTTGCGCCTGATGGGGTCGGGTGATGCTTGCTCACTGTTAACAGTAACAATAGCCACTTTTCCGATGTTGATCCAACTCAAGAATAAGGGGTTCTTACCATTCACCAGGAAAATGCCGAAAATAGATCATATAAATTTCAATTATAAATTTGAAACCACTAAAGTAACCATCAACGTCAGCGCTTCGCTCAAAAAGTGAGCAGGTTGTTGGCTTCGGAAGTGGCTGTACGCTTCTCCGCATCGACTTAGAAAACCAACGTAGAAAGGATTGAGACCATGCCCTACGCACAAGACGTTGACCAGATCGCTTCCCTGTTGAAGCAGCACCCGACCTGGAACGCCATCAACCCGAAGCACGCCGCTCGCATGCGCGCCCAGAACAAGTTCAAGACTGGTCTGGACATCGCCAAGTACACCGCCAAGATCATGCGCGAAGACATGGCGAACTACGACAAGGACACTTCCCAGTACACCCAGTCCCTGGGCTGCTGGCACGGCTTCATCGGTCAGCAGAAGATGCTGTCCATCAAGAAGCACTTCGGCACCACCAAGCGTCGTTACCTGTACCTGTCCGGCTGGATGGTTGCTGCACTGCGTTCCGAGTTCGGTCCGCTGCCTGACCAGTCCATGCACGAGAAGACTGCCGTATCTGGCCTGATCGAAGAGCTCTACACCTTCCTGCGTCAGGCGGATGCCTGGGAACTGAACCACCTGTTCCGTGCCCTGGAAGAAGCCGAGAATGCCGGCGACAACGCCAAGGCTGAAGAGCTGATCAAGCAGATCGACAACCACGAAACTCACGTTGTTCCGATCATCGCTGACATCGACGCTGGTTTCGGTAACGCCGAAGCGACTTACCTGCTGGCCAAGCAGATGATTGAAGCCGGTGCCTGCTGTATCCAGATCGAGAACCAGGTCTCTGACGAGAAGCAGTGTGGTCACCAGGACGGCAAAGTAACTGTTCCCCACGCCGACTTCCTGTCCAAGATCAACGCCGTTCGTCTGGCGTTCCTGGAGCTGGGTGTGGACGACGGTGTTATCGTTGCCCGTACTGACTCCCTGGGCGCTGGCCTGACTCAGAAAATCGCCGTGACCAACGAGCCGGGCGATCTGGGCGACCAGTACAACAGCTTCATCGACGGTGAAGTGATCGAGAAGGCAGAAGACATCAACAACGGCGACGTTGTGATCAAGCAGAATGGTCAGCTGGTTCGTCCGAAGCGTCTGGCGTCTGGCCTGTTCCAGTTCAAGCCGGGTACTGGCGAAGACCGTGTGGTTCTGGATTGCATCACCAGCCTGCAGAACGGTGCTGACCTGCTGTGGATCGAAACCGAGAAGCCGCACGTTGGCCAGATTGCAGCCATGGTTAACCGCATCAAGGAAGTGGTTCCCGACGCCAAGCTGGTTTACAACAACAGCCCGTCCTTCAACTGGACTCTGAACTTCCGTCAGCAGGTATTCGACGCCTGGAAGGAAGAAGGCAAGGACGTTTCTGCCTACGACCGCGCCAAGCTGATGAGCGAAGAGTACGACAACACCGAGCTGGGTCAGCTGGCCGACGAGTGGTGCCGTAACTTCCAGCGTGACGGTTCACGTGAAGCGGGTATTTTCCACCACCTGATCACCCTGCCGACCTACCACACCGCGGCCCTGTCTACCGACAACCTGGCCAAGGGTTACTTCGGTGACGAAGGCATGCTGGCCTACGTGGCTGGTGTACAGCGCAAGGAAATCCGTCAGGGTATCGCAACCGTTAAGCACCAGGACATGGCTGGTTCCAACATCGGTGACGACCACAAGGAATTCTTCGCTGGTGAAGCGGCCCTGAAGGCCGGTGGTAAAGACAACACCATGAACCAGTTCGGTTAATAGAACAGTTCAGTTGTCTCTTCCGGAGTAATCCGGAAGCCACAAAAACCCCGCCTCGGCGGGGTTTTTTCGTTGAGGCGAGGATATTTGGTGTATCGCTCGTGATGTGTTCGATACTGTAACCTGAAGAGAAACAAGCTCGGTGCCAACCGGAGGGAAGGTGTTGAACACGGATCAGGCCATTGTTTTTTCGATACTGGGTATCGCCCTGGTGCTGTTCGTCTGGAACCGAATCCGGTTCGATCTGGTCGCCCTGATCGCGCTTCTTGCTGTCTCGATTGCCGGGATCGTGCCTGTGGATCAGCTGTTCGACGGCTTTGGCCATCCCGCGGTTGTCACGGTGGCGGCGGTTCTGGTGATCAGCCAGGGGCTGGTCAACGGCGGTGTGGTTGACCGCCTGGCCAGGCTGCTTGGAAAGGTCGGGCACAGGCCGACGCTGCAGGTGCTGATGCTGACTTCAGTGGTGGCCCTTTGCTCGGGGTTTATCAACAACGTTGGTGCACTCGCACTGTTGATGCCGGTGGCGGTCTGGATGTCCAGGGAAGCCGGGCGGTCGCCCTCGCTGCTGCTGATGCCCCTGGCATTTGGTTCCCTGCTCGGGGGAACCATGACACTGATTGGCACGCCTCCGAACATCATCATTGCCAGTTATCGGGAAGCTGGTTCGTTCGGCATGTTTGACTTCGCACCGGTGGGCCTTGCCATTACGTTGGCAGGCATTGGCTTTATCACGCTGGTCGGGTGGCGACTGACGCCGCGGCGGGGTAAGCCCGACGACGGTGGCAAGCTGTTCAGTGTGGGCGACTATGTTACCGAGCTTCGGGTGCCTGAGGATTCCTCCCACGTTGGGGCAACCCTTCATGGGCTTCTGACGCGCGCCGATGCCGAGAAGGACGTCGTGGTTCTGGCGCTTATCCGGGATGACAAGCGGTCGCTGGCTCCCTCTACGTTCTCCGTCCTGCGCGGCGATGATCTGCTCCTGGTGGAAGCGGATACCGATGCCTTGCAGGACTTTCTGGACAGCACCGGGCTCGAGTTGGCGAGAGTGGAGGAAGCCTCTTCAGAAGCGTCCGATCAGGAAGAACCAGAGTCGGGAAAGCCGGGCGAAAAGTCCCTGTCTGAGGGCGACGTGCGTTTGATCGAAGCGGTCATCACGCCGGAATCGGGGCTGATCGGAAAAACCGCCAACAGGCTCAATCTTCGCGAGCAGAACGGTCTCAACATCGTTGCGATTGCGCGTCAGGGTCAGCGGTTGCAGCGACGTCTGGGTGATATTCGTTTTCAGGCTGGCGACATCCTTCTGGTCCAGGGCGAGGAGGAAACCTTGAGTGTCACGCTTCAGGGGCTCGGCTGCCTGCCCCTGGCCGAGCGGGGTCTCCGGTTTGGCAGGGAGCGCAACTCCCTTCTGGCTGGCGGCCTTTTTATCGCCGCCATAGCATTGATTGTGGTTGGCTGGTTATCGCCCCCCGTCGCGCTGGTCGCCTGCGCCGTGGTCATGGTTCTCAGCAAGGTTCTTAGCAACCAGGAAGCCTACCGGGCGATTGACTGGCCCGTTATCGTGCTGCTGGCCGCCATGATTCCTGTGGGGCAGGCCCTTGAGACTACCGGTGGGGCAGAATTGATCGCGTCCTGGATGCTGATGCTGGGTTCCGGAGGCGATGCCTGGGTGGTTGTTACCATTGTCCTCACGGGCACAATGCTGCTGTCGAACGTTGTGAACAACGCGGCAGCGGCCATCCTGGTTGCGCCGATTGCCTTGAGTCTTTCTGGGCAGCTTGGCATTGCCGCCGATGCCATGTTGATGGCGGTGGCGGTTGGCGCCTCCTGCGCCTTTCTGACCCCGGTAGGGCATCAATCCAATGCTCTGGTTATGGAGCCCGGAGGTTATCGCTTTGGGGACTACTGGCGGCTGGGGCTGCCGCTGTCTCTCCTCGTGACCGTGGTAGCTGTGCCGGTCATTCTGGCGGTCTGGGCGTGACGCCGTTTAACCGGTGTCTGTACTCTCTGTTATGCTGTTAGTCATCTGTTTTGATGGGTGACTGGCACGATGACAGTGATTGAGCAAATCGATCTGGCAAAGTCGGAATTGCTGGAGCAGCTTGAATGGACAAGGAAGCGAACCGAGACTCTCGTGTGTTCTCTTCCCGAGACCGCGCTGGACGTTCCCTACCATCCGGGCGTCAATCCACCGCTCTGGGAAATGGGGCATGCGGCCTTCTTTTACGAAGTCTTCGTCTTCAACCTGCTGGATGGCACACCGAGCCATGATCCTGCCATGGACGACCTGTGGGATTCGTTCCACATCGAACACCGGGATAGATGGAACCGGGAGTTGTTTCCCGGGTGGCAGAAAACCCTCGACTATTTCAATCTCATCTATGACCGCGTGGCCGAGCGGATTGAGAAGCAACCGTTAACCGACCAGGCCCGTTACCTCTACCGCTACGCAATCTACCACCAGAACATGCACATCGAGTCTATGATCTGGTGCCGTCAGACCGTCGGCTACCCGGCTCCGCCGGGTACTGATTTTTACCGACCGGCGCCAGGTGACTCGCATCAGGGAGACGCCTATGTTCCGGCAGGAGAGTGGTTGATCGGGATGCCGAGTGAGTCCGGGCAGTACGCCAGTGACGATTTTGCCTTCGACAATGAAAAGCCATGGTTTACCGTGACGCTGGAATCGTTCGCAATTTCAAAATGTCTGGTCAGCAACCGGGAATTTATGCAGTTTGTGGAAGACGGTGGCTACCGGCGGCCAGAGCTCTGGTCTTTTGGCGGGCGGAAATGGCTCCAGACCGAAACCGATGTTGCCCTGGTTCACGGCAGTGACGAGCCTCTTTTACGGGCGCCCCGCCACCCGCTTTACTGGCGCTGGCATGATGAGCAGTGGCAGGAGCGGGTGTTCGATCGCTGGCAGCCGCTCAATCCGGATGCACCGGTCACTCATGTGACATTCTGGGAGGCGGAGGCCTGGTGCCGTTGGGCAGGGCGTCGGCTGCCAACGGAATACGAGTGGGAAGTGGCGGCTCTGGGCAATCGCCCGGGCGAGCCCTTCCGGCGTTTTCCCTGGGGCAACTCGGCGCCGACCGAACAGCTGGCGGATCTCAACGGGCGCGCCATGGCGCAGAACCCGGTGTTCGATTTTCCTGCGGGTGACAGTCCGTTCGGCTGCCGGCAGATGACTGGCACGGTCTGGGAGTGGACCAGCGATCAGTTTCTGCCTTATGACGGTTTCAAGGTGGATATGTATCCATTCATGTCCACCCTGCAGTTCGGCGATCACAAAGTCACCAAGGGGGGCAGTTGTGCAACGTCATCCTGCCTTATCCGGGGTACCTATCGGCAGGCCTATCTTCCGCTTCGGAACGACGTATACACTGGTTTTCGAACCTGCGCGCTCGAAAAGCCCTGAACGTCGACTGTAATCGCCGATACCGTTAATCAGGTTTGCCGACAACCAGGGATGGTTTGGCGGGCTTTTTATCGATCAGATGACTGGCAAGGGCCACGCCGGTTTCACTCATGGTCAGGTAGGCTTCATCGGCCCCGGCTTCCCGGATCTGTTTTGCCTCATCTTCATACATGGTGTGGGCCACGATAAAACCCTTGAAACCCAGTTTGCGCAGCATTCGGGCGGCGATCAGTTTGCCCTCGATGTCGCCCATGGCCAGGATCACCGATTCAATGGCGGGCATGTGCAGACCGTTCCAGAAGGAGGCATCCTCGGCGTCCGCGAAGACCACGTTACGCCCTTCCTTCTGGTGCTGGGCGGCCTTTGCCGGATCGGAATCCAGGCCCATCAGTTTCGGCTGCTTCTCCCTCAGCCAATCGTAGGCAGCGGTGCCCGTTCTCCCCATTCCCATGATCAGGACCCGCGTATCGCCCAGCGACAGGGGCTGTTCATCCGGATGGTGTTTGCTGCCCTCATAGCGGCTGAGGCCATGGGCGAAACGCTCGTAAAGCGTGTGGGAGAAGCGGTTGAGTGGCGCGGAAAAGACAAACGAGAGCGACACCGAAATCGCCAGCGGAACCAGCCATTCGGGTAGCGCAACACTCGCGACAATCAGCCCGAACTCGCTGTAGTTGGTCAGGGCTAGCGAACTCAGGAAGCCGCTGCGGGCCCGCAACCGGAACGCCAGTAGCAGGAAAAAGAACAGGATGCCTTTGAGCGGCAGCACCAGGCCAGCGATGACCGCGAACAGGAGGGCCTCCCCATCGGGCAGGCCGCCAATGCCAATCTGCAGGAAGAACCCCACCAGAAAAACCTCTTTTACACTCCAGAGCGACTTGGAGAGTTCCTGGGATCGCGGATGATTCGCCAGCATGGCACCGAACACCAGTGCCCCCAGCTCCGAGCTCAGGCCAACGGATTCGAAGCCCAGCCCGCCAATGACAAGTGCCAGCAAGAGCCCGAGCAGGACCAGCAGTTCGTCGTGGCCGCTGGCATCCAGCAGGCGGAACAGCACAGGGCGTAGCAGGGGCAGGCCAAAGAT
The DNA here is from genome assembly GCF_001266795.1 of Marinobacter sp. CP1. Taxonomy (NCBI): domain Bacteria; kingdom Pseudomonadati; phylum Pseudomonadota; class Gammaproteobacteria; order Pseudomonadales; family Marinobacteraceae; genus Marinobacter; species Marinobacter sp. CP1. The sequence continues at coordinate 1,409,937 of NZ_CP011929.1, read as the reverse complement.
AATCAGTGCCCATTGCGAGGGCGTCTGCCCGGCGGCCACGCTCATCACGACCAGGGCGATAAGATCCTGCATGATCAGGATGCCAATGGCCACTCGGCCGTGAAAGGCTCGCAGCTCCCGCTTGGATTCCAGGACCTTGGCGGCCAGTACGGTAGATGAGAACGAGAGCGCGATGGCCAGCAGAAAGGCGGTCTTCCAGGACAGTTCCATCAGCAGATAGAGGCCCGGCGTAAAGATGGCGCAGGTGATCCCGAAATGCAGCAGGCTTCCACCAATCACCTCCGGGCTGACCACGGACCGGAGTTTCAGCTTGAGCCCCACCGTGAACAGCAGAAGCAATACACCCAGGTGCGCAATTCGCTCAAGGACGTCGGTCTCTTCGATCACGACGCCGGTTGTTTCGGCAATGCCGCTCAGAACAAAACCCGCGGCCAGGTAACCGACGAGAGGGGGGAGCCCCACAAGCTTGACCAGAAGGCCAAGACCAAAGGCAAAAGTTATCCAGATTGCTTCAGGCATGAGTGGTCAGTTCAGAGGTCAGGGGCATAATGCTTGCTAGGCTACCCTGTTTTGCGGTGCCCTTGTAGTCGCTGAAGGTGGAATGCGGAAACTATTGCTCAAATGAGCCTCACTCGACCGGCTGCCCGATAAAGGTCCGGAACAGTTCTGCGGATTCCGCCGGGGCCTCCACCATCGGTGCGTGGCCGATACCGTCCATCAGTTCCAGCCTGGCATTCGGGATTGCTGCTGCGAACACCTCGCCGTTTCGGTAGTTGATCACCCGGTCTTCCTTGCCCCAGATGATCAGGACCGGGGCCTGAATCCTGGTGATGGCATTGCGGAAGTCCGACTCGAAACCGGCATCACGAATGGCGGCAAAGATGACCTCGTTGACCTCCCGGTTGGCGATGGCGCGCTCCTCCAGCACGCCCATAATGGGCCAGGGCACAAACGGTTTTTTCTCCAGTGCGAAGTCCATCAGGCGTTCAAAGTCACCGGGCTGTTTCGGAATCAGGGGGTTGTCACCGGCCTTAACCAGATCCACCAGTTCGCTCTCGTATTCCAGGATGCCGGCGGGACTGAACAGTACCGCTGATTGCACCTTGTCCGGATGATTGGCGGCGTAAAGCGCGGTAATCGCCCCGCCCATGGAGTTACCCATGACGTGTGCCTCATCAACCGACAGCGCGTCGAGGATGCGTGCGACATAACCGGCCTGATCTTCCAGGCGGTAGCCGATGTCGAGGGGCTTGCTGCTGTCACCATGCCCCGGCAGATCGATCGCATAGACATTGAAGTCGTCGGTCAGGTGGCCGGCCAGACGGGTCCAGTTGTCCTTGTTGGCCCCGAAGCCATGGATCATGACGATGGTGTCGCCTGCGCTCATTTCCTGGTTCCTGAGATAGGCGATGTCAAGGTTGCCCACTGCCACGCTCGCCGCCTCCAGACCCGCCGATGATCGTTCAAAATCAATCGCGGTCTGGTAGATGTCCTGACGAGAGCAGGCACTGAACAGCAGGGAAGCGGCCAGTATGATCAGCAGGTATACCGGTGACGGGCGGCGCATCGAAGGGACTCCTTTGGGCGATGTGGTCGGAACTTTGTGTCCGCAGTCTACCTTACTCTCGGGCCGGAGAATGGGAATTGCTTCCCCTGCCCGGCATAAAAAAAGACCCGGCCAACGGGCCGGGTCTCATCAGTGGGCCATTCACAGCGGGTTCGCCCGGAAACCAGGCCAACCCGGTCATTCGTCAGAAATTAACGCTTAACCCCAGTGAAGCGGTGCGCGGCAGGTTCGCCATGGCGCCATCGGGCAAACGTGAGACAATTTGCTGTTCATCGAACAGGTTGTCCACTTTCAGGAAGACATCGGCACTGGCGGTCAGTGCGTAGCGGCTGATGAAATCGACCAGGAACAGGGACTCGGTCTCGTCCAGTTTCGTGGCGGTGTTGTTGCATCCCGCGCTGACACACATCTCATCGACGTAGGTGGCCACAAGGTAGTTGTCCCAGCCACTCGGGTGTTCCATGCCTGTCCGGAAGCTCATCTGGTTTTCAGGTACGTCCTTGAGCTGCTCGCCTTTTTTCAGGCCCGAAGCGGCATTGTCCTTGCTGATTTCCGCCTGGGTAAAGGTGTAGGTAAGGCTGACCGGAAGGTAGAACTCGCCTGCCCGGGTGCCGGTCTGGAGCTGGAACTCAACACCGGAAATTTCAGCCTCGCCGGTTACAAAACTGCCAGAGGTGGCGCCATTGCTGCACGGCGAGCCCACGGAACAGTTTTCGGCCTTGTTGGAGAAGTCGCTGTAGAAGCCGATCATTTCCGCGAAGAACGCATTGCCAAAGTACCGGAGGCCGGCCTCCCAGTTCTTGCTGGTTTCCGGATCTTCGTTTGCCTTGGCACCACCTCCGAGAGGGGAGAAACCCCGGTGCACGCCACCCAGAACCTGCCAGCTTTGGGACAGGTCATAGGTAAAGGAAGCGCCGGGCAGGAGTTCAGCACTGTCATTGGCGCGGGTGCTGTCGACGGTTGTGCGGCCGGGATCCGCGTATTGGGTGCGGCTGGTCTGTACATCCTCGTAGCGCAGGGCGAGGTTAACGCTGAGCTTGTCCGTCGCCTGCCAGGTGTCGAGCGCCCAGAAGCTCAGGGCTTCGCCGGTCTCAAAGCGATTATTGCTGCCCGTGGGGGCGACAGTGTTCTGGAACACCAGAGAGCCGTTGACCTGGTCATAAACATCGACCGGCTGGAAACGATCCATTTCATCTTCGTGGTAGCGGGCGCCGAAATCAAACTGGTGGCTGCCCATGTCGACATCAAAGTTTACCTGCACGCCCTCGGACAGGTAGTCCCTGGCGTTGTTTTTGTAATCCAGGCCGCTGGCGTCAACTGTGCCGTCCAGAATACCCTGGGCATTGGCGTCGCCGCCGTTTGCCGAGTCGATGATGCTTCCGCCGCCGCTGAGCTTGAACCAGTTCCGCTTGAAGTCGTTGCGATAGAGGGTGGCCGTGCTGCTTACGGTATTACTCCAGTCGAACTGATGGGTCAGGCTGATACCGGAGTGGGTATTGTTCATCTGGTCGATGCTGGACAACCCGTAACGCCGGTTCGGATCCTGGCTGAAGTCCGCATCGGTCAGGCCGAGGTAACTGGAGTTGGAGGTTTCCTCGGAGTATTGCAGCTTGGCTGTCACGCTCTGGCGCTCTCCCTGCCAGCGCAGCTTGCCGACATAGTCTTCGATATCAAAGCCGGTATCGCGGTTACTGCGGTCAATCTCCTTGAAGCCTTTCGCGGAGCGCTGGACGGTCTCAAGCAGGTAGCCCCAGTCGCCGGCCGTGTCACCATAGGTTACATGAACGTCGGTGGAGCCGCGGTCGTTGGTGACTGTCTCAACATAGCCCTGCCGCTGATCGGGAATGGGTGTGGAAATCAGGTTGATGACACCACCGGTGGTTTGCGGGCCATAGCGCAGCAGCGGGGCACCCTTGAGTACTTCCAGCGAGGACATGCGCTTCAGTGTCGGAAAATAATAGGCGGCCGGATTGGAGTAGGGCGCCGGTGCGATCAGAATGCCATCTTCCATCAGGGTAATATTACTGCTGCGCTCGGCCGTGGCGCCGCGGATGCCGATATTGGGGCGCAGGCCCAGGCCTTCTTCTTCCCGCACATAGACGCCCGGGACGGTTTTCAGCACCTGGTTGATGTCGGTCTCAACCTCGGTTTTCAACTGCGCCTCACCAACGACGTAGCCTGACCCTGGCAAGGTCTGGGCTGCGGACGCATCGCCAATGATTTCCATGGGTTCAAGCATCTGGGGCTGATCATCGCCGACTGCCCAACTGGCGCCCGGGGCAAGGCTGACAGCCACGGCCAGTGATAAGCGGGAAGGTTTAAACATGTGGTTAATCTCCATTACCATTTGTTTTTCGAAATGTAAGTGACAATCATTACTATTACGTTCGGGCGAAACTTTACGGTTCCGTAACTATAAAGTCAATAGTCAGTGCTTATGACGCAGGCAGGTGTCAGGTCAGGCGAAGAAATCCCCGGTCGGCCGGGGATTGAGAATAGGATCGGATCGGTCGGCCAGGCTCAGTGGGTCTCGCGGCCGATGGCGCGGTGGCCGATGTCCTTGCGATAAAACACGCCATCCCACCGGATCCGGGAGGCCAGCTCATACGCACGCTTCTGTGCTTCGGTGACGGTATTGCCCAGAGCCGTGGCGCAGAGCACCCGACCGCCGTTGGTAACCACCTGGTCTCCGTTGAGACGGGTGCCGGCGTGAAACACTTTCTCGCCTTCGGTCTCGGTGTCCGGCAGGCCGGAAATGGCGTCGCCCTTGTTATAGCTGCCCGGGTAACCCCCGGCTGCCAGCACGATACCGACGGAGGCGCGGTCATCCCATTCGGAATCGCACTGGTCGAGCTTGCCGTCGATGGCCGCGTCGCAGAGTTCCACAAGGTCCGACTTCATCCGCAGCATGATCGGCTGGGTTTCCGGGTCGCCAAAACGGCAGTTGAACTCGATCACCTTGGGGGTGCCGCTGTTGTCAATCATCAGGCCGGCGTAGAGGAACCCCTTATAGGGATGGCCCTCGGCCGCCATGCCGCGCACGGTCGGATAGATCACTTCATCCATGATGCGCTGATGAACATCCGCGGTCACCACCGGGGCCGGCGAGTAGGCGCCCATGCCACCGGTATTGAGACCGGTGTCGCCGTCGCCCACGCGTTTGTGATCCTGGGAGGTGGCCATGGCCAGAACGTGCTCGCCATCCACCATCACGATAAAGCTGGCTTCTTCGCCTTCCAGAAACTCTTCGATGACGACACGGCTACCGGCATCACCAAACGCGTTCCCGGCCAGCATGTCGCGGATGGCATCTTCGGCTTCTTCCAGGGTCATCGCAACGATCACGCCTTTGCCGGCAGCCAGGCCATCGGCTTTGACGACGATTGGAGCGCCCTGCTGGCGAACATAGGCCAGGGCTTCGTCCACATCAGTGAAGTTGCCGTAGCCGGCTGTCGGGATTTTGTGGCGCGCCAGAAAATCCTTGGTGAAAGCCTTGGAGCCCTCAAGCTGGGCAGCGCCGGCACTCGGGCCGAAAACCCTCAGGCCACGCTGCTCAAATTTGTCGACGATGCCTGCAACCAACGGCGCCTCCGGGCCGACGATGGTAAGCCCGACATGATTGGTGGCGGCGAAGTTGGCGAGACCGTCCAGGTCCATCACGTCGATGTCGACATTTTCCAGGCCGGTTTCCCGTGCCGTGCCGGCGTTGCCGGGCGCCACGAAAACACGGTCTGCCTTGGGGGATTGCGCGGCTTTCCAGGCCAGGGCGTGTTCGCGGCCGCCGGAGCCAATAACGAGAATATTCATGGTGATAACCCCTCAGTGCCGGAAGTGGCGCATGCCGGTGAAGACCATCGCGATGCCGTGTTCGTTGGCCGCATCAATCACTTCCTGATCGCGCATGGAGCCACCAGGCTGGATGACAGCGGTGATACCAGCCGCCGCAGCAGCGTCAATGCCGTCGCGGAACGGGAAGAAGGCATCGGACGCCATGACCGACCCTTTCACTTCCAGGCCCTCGTCGGCGGCCTTGATACCGGCAATCTTCGCGCTGTAAACACGGCTCATCTGGCCAGCGCCGACGCCGATGGTGCGACCCGCCTTGGCATAGACAATGGCGTTGGATTTGACGTATTTAGCCACTTCCCAGGCAAACAACAGGTCGTTGAGTTCCTGCTCGGAGGGCTGGCGCTCAGTGACCACCTTGACGTCCTCCATGGCCACCATGCCCAGGTCCCGGTCCTGAACGAGCAGACCACCGGTTACACGCTTGTAATCCATGGAACGGGCACGGTCGCCGTCAAACTCGCCGCACGCAAGCAGACGCACGTTCTTCTTTGCGGCTACCAGTTCCACTGCTTCCGGAGCAACGGTCGGCGCGATGATCACTTCCACAAACTGGCGATCAATGATGGCTTTGGCAGTTTCCGCATCCAGCTCACGGTTGAAGGCGATGATGCCACCAAAAGCCGATGTGGGGTCCGTGGCGAACGCCAGGTCGTAGGCCTGACGGATATCGGCGCCGATCGCCACACCACAGGGATTGGCATGTTTGACGATCACGCAGGCCGGATCCGCGAAAGGCTTCACGCATTCCAGGGCGGCATCGGTATCGGCCACGTTGTTGTAGCTGAGCTCCTTGCCCTGAAGCTGTTTGGCCGTGGCCACGCAGGCTTCCTTGGGGTTGCGCTCGGCGTAGAATGCGGCGCGCTGATGCGGGTTTTCGCCATAACGCATGTCCTGGACCTTCACGTACTGGGCGTTGAAGGTGCGGGGGAAATCAGCGTTGTCGTTATCCGGCGTGCGGCCGCCCAGATAGTTGGCGATGGCGCCATCGTAGCCAGCGGTGTGCTCAAACGCTTTTACGGCCAGATCGAACCGGGTGCTGTAGGTCAGTTGGCCATCGTTGGCCTCCAGTTCCTTGAGGACCCGGCTGTAATCACTGGCGTTGACCACGATGGCGACGTCGTTGTGGTTCTTGGCAGCAGCGCGAACCATGGTCGGACCGCCGATATCAATGTTCTCGATAGCGGTCGCCAGATCACAGTCCGGCTTTGCAACGGTCTCCTCGAAGGGGTAGAGATTGACCACAACCATATCGATAGGGCTAATGCCACGCTCGGACATCACCGCATCGTCAGTGCCCCGGCGCCCGAGAATCCCGCCATGAATCTTCGGGTGCAGGGTTTTTACACGGCCATCCATCATCTCGGGAAAGCCGGTGTAGTCGGAGACTTCGGTTACCGGGATGCTGTTTTCTTTCAGGAGCCGGTAAGTGCCACCGGTGGAGAGCAGCTCAACGCCGCGTTCGGTCAGGGCACGGCCGAAATCGACGATGCCGGTTTTATCACTCACGCTGATCAAAGCGCGACGGACGGAGGTGTTAGCCTGGTTTGCCATGGGTCACTTTCTTCGCTGGAGATGAACGAATAAGGGCCTCGCGAATGGTGTCCGGGAGGCCCTCTTCAAATCAGGGTGTCTGGATTATAGCAGACCGTACTGCTTCAGCTTTTTGCGCAGGGTCCCGCGGTTCAGGCCCAGCATGGTGGAGGCCTTGGTCTGGTTGTTGTGGGTGTATTTCATCACCTGTTCAAGCAGCGGGGCTTCCACTTCGGAAAGCACCAGCTGGTAGACCTCGGTCACCGGAGCGCCGTCCAGTTGGGCGAAGTAGTTTTTCAGGGCGACCTCAACGCTGTCGCGCAGGGTGACGGTGTTGCCGCTGCTGTTCACCGTCTGCAACTGATGGATATCATCGTTGGCCGGGGTGCTCAGGTTGTCGTTTGCCAAAGTCTCAGCGCTCATGCTGCGAATACCTCTCCATTTCGTAAGCCTGCAAAATACCGTTGAATCGTGTCTCTCTGCTCCAGCGCATCGTCGATCGCGTTGAAGCGTTTGCGGAACTGTTTACCCGGATCGTGGGACTGCAGGTACCAGCCCACGTGTTTTCTGGCAATACGCACGCCCATGGTCTCACCATAGAAAGCATGCAACGCCTGGAGATGCTCGGTCAGAATTTCCTCGACCTCATCAAGCTCCGGTGCGGCCATGTGGCTACCGGTTTCCAGGAAATGCCGGATTTCCCGGAAAATCCAGGGGCTGCCCTGGGCAGCGCGGCCAATCAGCAGGCCGTCGGCGCCGGTATGGCGAAGGACGTCCCGGGCTTTCTCAGGCGATGTAACATCCCCGTTGGCAAACACCGGAATGCTGATGCGGGATTTCACATCGGCGATGGTGTCGTACTCGGCATTGCCCTCGTATTTGTCCGCACGGGTCCGACCGTGAATGGCCACTGCCTGAATGCCGGCATCCTCCGCCATTCGGGCAATAACCAGTGCATTGCGGTTTTCCCGGTCCCATCCGGTTCGCATCTTGAGGGTGACTGGGACATCAACCGCCTGAACCACCGACTCCAGAATGTCGCGAACCAGGGCTTCATCTTTCATCAGGGCGGAACCGGCGGCCTTGTTACAGACCTTCTTGGCCGGGCAGCCCATATTAATGTCGATGATCTGGGCGCCGAATTCCGCATTCTGACGGGCGGCATCGGCCAGCATTTGCGGATCGCCGCCGGCAATCTGCACCGAGCGGGGCTCAGGCTCGCCTTCATGGTTCAGGCGGGTCTGTGATTTGCGCGTATGCCAGAGTTTGCTGTCCGCTATGACCATCTCCGACACCGCCAGACCCGCGCCCAACCTCCGGCACAAAAGACGGAAAGGGCGGTCTGTCACGCCAGCCATGGGCGCAACAATCAAGGGGTTGGGCAAAGTGTACGGCCCGATTTTTGCCGTTGGCAGCATGATCTGAGTCCGTGTCACAGCGGGTTAAGCAAAGGTCGGGCTGAGCGGTTGTTCAATAAGTAACCGATCCAGCATCCGAAGGGCGGTAATGATACCGCCGGGTGGACAATGATTGAAGGGGCTGGGCGGTGAAAAAACTGATTATTTTTCGCCCTTTCTGGTTGACTTTTGTTCTGTACGATGACCGTCGGGAATGGCTGTCGAGTGAATACTTGCTTACGGCATCAGGGTGCGTGGGGGCGGAAGAGGATGTTGTAATTCACCGCGTCACGGCCCGGATCCCGAATGTTGATGGCAATGCGAACGGGAGTATCCGTGGGCATGGCGTCCAGCTCCCGACCTTCGCCGGCCAGGTACTCCTCAGGCGTGAACAGACTCTGTGCCACCACATCGCCATTCAGGTTGGAAAAGGTGAGGGCAATGGCGGGAAAGGGTTGCTCGAAGTCGGCCCGGTTAATGATCACGGCATCGACCACCAGTTGCGAGCGATTATCCGGATCGGTCCGCACCACCAGTTTCCGGCTCTGGATGGCTTCCACATTGGTCAGCGGTTTGAGTTCGCAGCCGGCCAGTTCACAGCCTTTCTCATAGAAGGGGCGCAGCTCGGGGATGGCCGACAGTCGATCGAACTGGAACCAGGTTACCTGGGCGATCAGAACACCGATCAGACCCAGTACAATCACGCTCCACACGATCGTGCGGACGCCACTTCCACCGGAATCGACAGCAACCGGCTCCCGGCGTAGATCCCGGAAGGGCGGGTCGGCATGGAACGCGTCGGCCGGTCGCTCCGGCTCATCAAAATCGAAACCGGATTCGTCCACAAAGTCATCGAACGGATCAGAATCTTTGGCCGGCCCGGTCGCCGCGGAGGAGGGTGTTCCGGTCTGCTCAAACACCGGTTCTTCCTCCAGGCTCAGCTCAGGGCGAGGTGCTGGCCTCGGCTCCGGTTCGGGAGAGGTGTCTTCAGGTTCCGGTTCGGGGGCAGGCTCGGGGCGCTGGGGGGCAGAAGGTTTTCGGGATGCTGGCTCGTCATCCTGAAGAATGGCTTCGGCCCAGCTCTCATCGACTTGCTCATCGGGGCCGTCGGTGTCAGCGTCTTTGTAATCTGTTTCGTCGCGCTCATCAAAGCTGCGGAAACTATCGCTTAACTCGTCATCGGAGAAGGTCAGCTTGGTGCCGGCGTAAGGCCCTTCCGCCGCATCTTCTTCCGGGTTATCGGCGAAGACAAAATCCTCCTCGCTGACGCCGGAGCCGGAGGTAGAGCCGGCAGGCGATGATGCACCTGCGGGTTGTGCCGGGGTGGCGGGGGTTCGTGGTTTCTCGCCACCGCCTGGGATAACCTGGTGCTCAATGGCATTGAACACCTTCATGCAGTTCCCGCAGCGCACTTTGCCCTTGGCAATGCCAAGCTGTTCTTCGGTTACCCGGAAGCGGGTCTGGCAATTCGGGCACTGTGTCTGCAGGCTGCTCTGGGTCATGCTTCTTCCTGAAAGCGACTAGGCTACGAGTTTCGGAGTTTAGTCGTTAAGACCGGTTTCGTCATCTGTCGTGGCGCCGTCCTGTGAGGCGTATCCACTCTTCCCGCTGCTCGGGCTCGTCCATGACGAACCATGGCTCATAGGCGGCCATTACTTCCCGGGCCTGGTTAGACAGGATGCCGGACAGCACCAGATCGCCGCCGGGCCTGGTCCGCGAGGCAAGATGGGGAGCAAGGCCGATCAGGGGCTGGGCCAGGATGTTGGCAAGCATGATGTCGGCTTTGGTCTCGGGCTCGTTGTCTGGCAGGAACAGGTCCAGCTTGCTGTCTTCGACACCGTTGCGGCGGGCGTTTTCCCGGCTGGCTTCGAGGGCCTGCGGGTCGGTATCGACACCAATCACATGGTCTGCGCCAAGGAGCAGGGCCGCAAGGCCGAGAATGCCGGAGCCACAGCCGTAATCGATCACCTGCTTGCCATGGGGATCCTGGCCATCAAGCCATTCGAGGCAGAGGGCCGTGGTTGGATGGGTGCCGGTACCGAAGGCCAGACCGGGGTCCAGCATCAGATTCGCCGCATCCGGGTCAGGTGCGTCATGCCAGCTCGGGACGATCCAGAGCCGCTCGCCGAATTTCAGGGGCTGGAAATCGTCCATCCAGGCCCGTTCCCAATCCTTGTCCTCAACCAGAGTGACGTCGATTTCCGGAAGGGCCTGCTGGGTTTGCTGGTGCCAGGCATCCCGGATATCGGCGCAGAGCTGCTCGATATCCCGGCCGGAATCGAACAGCCCGGTCACCGTTGTCTGGCTCCATAAAGGGGTGGTGCCGGGGTCCGGCTCATAGAGGGGCTGGTCGGCGGCATCTTCCATGGAGACGGCGTCAGAGCCCATCTCCATGAGCAGATCCTCCAGCTGATCCGCGTTGTCCGGATCAGCCGGGATCTGGAGTTGTATCCAGGGCATGATTAATCCCGCATCAGTTTCTCAAGGTAGTGGATGGTGAAGTCTACCTGTTTAAAGCCACCATCGCGTACCAGTTTCCGATGCAGTGGTTGATTGGTCTTGATGCCCTCGACCACCAGTTCGTCCAGCGCGTTCTTCATCCGGCGCCGGGCAATGTCCCTGTCGTCGCCCCAGGTGATCAGTTTGGCCACCAGGGAATCGTAGTAGGGGGGAACCGTGTAACCGCTGTACAGGTGAGAATCCACCCGCACACCATTACCGCCCGGGGCATGGAAGTGTTTAACCTTGCCGGGGCTGGGGATAAAGGTTTTCGGATCCTCGGCGTTGATCCGGCACTCCATGGCGTGGCCGGAAATCCGGATGTCGTCCTGGGTGTATTGCAGCGGAAGGCCGCTGGCAATGCGGAGCTGTTCGCGGACGATATCAACACCGGTGACCATCTCGGAGACCGGATGTTCTACCTGGACACGGGTGTTCATTTCGATGAAATAGAACTCGCCGTCCTGATACAGGAACTCGAACGTACCGGCGCCCACATAACCGATTTCCTTACAGGCATCGGTACAGGCTTTCAGGGTGCGTTCCCGGGATTCCGGATTGATGTTCGGAGCCGGTGCTTCCTCTATTACCTTCTGGTTCCGGCGCTGCATGGAGCAGTCGCGATCGCCCAGGTGAATGCAGTTGCCATGCATGTCGGCAAGTACCTGCACTTCCACGTGACGCGGGGCTTCCAGGAACTTCTCGAGGTAAACCGTCGGGTCGCCGAAGGCATTTTTGGCCTCGCTCTGGGTGATCTGGACACCCTTGAGCAGGGCCGCTTCAGAATGGACCACCTGCATCCCGCGGCCGCCGCCACCGGAAGCCGCCTTGATCATGACGGGGTAGCCAATTTCCTTGGCAATCCTCAGGGTCCGCTCTTCATCGTCGTCCAGCGGGCCATCGGAGCCCGGCACGGTCGGAACGCCGGCCTTGATCATGGCGTTGATGGCGGACACCTTGTTGCCCATCAGCCGGATAGTCTCGGCCTTGGGGCCGATGAAGCGGAACCCGCTCTTTTCCACCTGTTCGGCAAAATCGGCGTTCTCGGCAAGGAAGCCGTAGCCGGGGTGAATACCCACGGAATCGGTTACCTCGGCGGCGCTGATGATGGTAGGGATGTTCAGGTAGCTGTCGGTCGCGCTGTTCGGGCCAATACAGACAGACTCGTCGGCAAGCCGTACGTGCATCAGGTCGCGATCGACCTGGGAATGCACTGCCACTGTCTTGATGCCCAGCTCCTTGCAGGCGCGCAGAATCCGGAGGGCAATTTCACCCCGGTTTGCGATCAGAACTTTTTCTAACATGGCCATGAGTAGCTATCACCGCGTTCAGGAAATGACGACCAGGGGCTGGTCAAACTCAACCGGCTGGCCATTCTCGACCAGGATGTCCTGGATGGTGCCGCTCTTGTCGGCCTCAATCTGGTTCATCATCTTCATGGCTTCCACGATGCAGATGACATCACCCACATTGACGGTCTGGCCAACTTCCACAAACGCCTTGGCGGTGGGCGAGGGTGAGCGATAGAAAGTGCCTACCATGGGAGACTTCACGCTGTGTCCGGCCGGGGCCGCTGGCGCAGAGGACTCTTCCGAAGCCGGAGCGGACGCTGCCGGCGCCGGAGCTGGCTGCTGGGCAGGCGCTGGCGCAGGGTAGTGGCTCACGTACTGGGTGCCGGCAGCCGGTTCACGCCGGCGGGAGATGCGTACCGAATCGTCGGCCTCGTGAATCTCCAGCTCCTCGACGTCAGATTCCTCGAGCAGCTCAATCAGTTTCTTGATTTTACGAATATCCATAGTCAGTCCAGTCCCGTTTTGTCAGGTCTATCGGTGAATGCGTTTCAGGGCTGCCTGGAGTGCGAGGTCGTACCCCTGGCTACCCAGCCCACAGATAACGCCTTCGGCGATATCCGAGAAATAGGAGTGATGCCGGAACGGTTCCCGGGCATGCACGTTCGAAAGATGCACTTCTATAAATGGAATTCCCGAGGCCAGCATGGCGTCGCGCAGGGCAACGCTGGTATGGGTGAAGGCGGCGGGGTTGATGATGATGAAGTCCACGCCTTCCGCCCGGGCCTCGTGAACCCGCTCAATCAGTTCGTATTCGGCATTTGATTGCAGGTGCAGCAGATGATGCCCATGCTCTGCTGCCAGTGAGCGCAACCGGTCGTCGATGTCTGCCAGTGTCTCGTAACCATAGACCTCCGGCTCGCGGGTACCGAGCATGTTGAGGTTGGGTCCGTGGAGCACGAGAATTGTCGACATGGTTCTGTCTGCCTTGATGTCTTTTTACAGGATCGCCGATTTTAACGGCATGTTCCCCCAATGGTGCGTGCTTGTTTTGTTCAGATCAACACTTTTTGACAATCGTTCCTGTTGTCCATTGGTCGTAAAAAGCCGGCAAATGAATCGAAACGGGATCTTTCCGCTGATGACAATCATTGTCGTGAACGGCGGAACGAACTTCCATACGACGTTGGTTTCATAAAAGGTAGCAGCCGGGCAGTGACTGAGCCATGCCCGACCGAAAATTGTCTGAAAAGTCTGGGGGGAGGGATTCGGGCCGCGGCACGGCCCGGATTCAGGAATCTGCCAGGGTTACGCAGTTGCGGCCAAGCTCCTTGGAGCTGTACAGCGCACGGTCGGCCCGCTCGCACAGTGCCTGGGAAGTGTCGTCGTCCCAGGCTGCGATGCCACAACTGAAGGTGACATTGAATTCCCGGTCGCCGGCCGGTTGCTGCAACTCGGAGAATCGCTCCCGGATTTCATTGAGAACGTTCCGGGCATCGCTCGGACGGGTGTTGGGCAGGATGATGGCAAATTCCTCACCACCGTAGCGTCCGATGTGGTCGGTCTTGCGCAGGCGTTGTTTGAGGAACATCGACAGGCTGCGCAGTACCCGGTCGCCGATCGGGTGGCCAAAGGTATCGTTCACCTTCTTGAAATAGTCGATGTCGATCATCGCAAAGCACAGCGGCTGTTGTTTCTGGCGCGCCCGCACGATCTCCTGGTCCAGCAGGTGGAGGGTGTGGGTGTGGTTGAACAGGCCCGTCAGGCTGTCGCGAATCATCAGGGCCAGCAACGAGCGGGCGCGTCGCCCGCGATTGTGGATCGTGGCAATCAGGTGTTTCGGGTCGATCGGTTTGGTCAGGAAGTCGTCGCCGCCCAGGCTCATGGCATGGAGCTGTTTCGTCACGTCTTCCTCGGCCGAGAGGTAAATGATGGGCACGCTGTGAAAACGGTCCTGCTGGCGGATCACCCGGGCGATTTCCATGCCCGTACAGCCCGGCATATACATGTCCAGGATGATGATCTCCGGCGAGAACTCCTCCAGGGCGTGGATGATCTGCATCGGGTCGGTGATGATGTGGGCGGTCATACCCGCTTTCTTCAAAACCGTTTCCATATATTTCGCCTGGGCCCGGGAATCATCCAGAACCAGGACCTTGTAGGGCTCCACGGTGTTGCCGTGGGTGTAGGTCTCGATCTTTTCGATCAGTTGCCCCGGATCGACAGCAGGGTAGAAGAACTCTTCCCCGCCGCAGCGGGAAGCCTGCAGACGGGTCTCGATAGAACCGTCCTCGTCACTCATGAAAATAATCGGAATCGGCGTATCGTGTCGTTCCTGCAGGCGTTCGATGGTGGTAATGCCGGCATTGGGCGAGCCGCCAAAATTGACGTCTACCAGGATGGTTTCCGGCTTGTGCAGTGCGCAGGCTTCGGTCAGTTCATCGGCATTGGCAAAAGCGGATGCCCGGAAGCCGAAGAATTCCAGCTGCCGGATCAGGCGGGCTGCCATTTCCTGGTTGGCCAGGGCAATGTAAACCGGGGTTCGACGAAATTGGTGGGGCGCTTCAGAACTGTTGAGGTCGGTCCTGCGCAGAGTGCTCTGGGACAAGGTCTCGATGGCATCCTGCAGTTGTCGCTCGAGGCTCTCGTTCAGGGCAGATCCGGGTTCCCACTGGTTGATCAGCGCCAGCGTGGTCTGACCGGCCCGGGCGTGGCTGTCCATTTCAAACCGCTGGGCGTAGCGCACCAGTTTGTCCGTAGCCGCGGCGAACTCGTTGCGGTGGGCCGAAGCCTTGTCCCGGTCCTCGTGAATTTTCTGCCAGGTATCCAGAACAACCCGGGCCTGGGTTGTCACACGGCGTGCGAAATGCTGCCTGAGTTTTTCTTTCTGGCTTTCGTCGTTCATGTTGCTCGGGCCTGTCTCTTTTTCATTATTGGTCGTCCTTTCCCGGTGTGGACGATTTTTCAACCTTAGTCCTTTTGCAGAGTCTATAGTGTTTAATGTTGTCGGCGTAGGTTGCGCTATGTAAATGTTTGTCAACTCTGCGGTGCAGGTCACAAACACCTGGCCGGCTGGCTCACAGCCAATGCGGAGAAGCTCCCCATGGCACGGAAGCACATCCCCCTGAAGCAGACGCAACAGGGTGCGGTCACATTGCGAACCCTGCTTCTGGTGTTGACCGGAAGTCTGCTGGTTACCCTGTTGGTTGCGGTGTTTATCACCAGCTACGGTTATTTCCGGGACTATGTCTCGGATCAGCTGGCAGGTCATGCCCGTGACGGGGCCACGGCCATCGGGTTGTCCCTGTCCAATGCCATCGACGGCCGCGATCCGGTCGCCTCCGCCTCCCTCATTGATGCGGTGTTTGATAGTGGCCGCTACCTGTCAGTCAGCTATCTGAATCATCAGGGCGAGCAGGTTGCCGGTCGGGCCATGACGCTCAATAAAGTGGCTGTCCCCGCCTGGTTCCGCGACCTCGCAGATCTTCCGCTGCCAGTTGCCGAGGCAGAAGTCGTCCGTGGCTGGAGCCGTCTGGGAACCGTGCAGGTAATCAGCCATCCCGGTCGCGCCTATGAGGACCTCTGGCGAATCACCGTCGGGTTGACTGCCAGTACTGCCGTCATCGGGGGGATTGGACTGTTTGCGGTTTTCCTTCTGCTTCGTCGTACCCTGCGCCCGCTTCATGCACTGGAGGATCAGGCAAAGGCCCTCGGGCAGCGGGATTTCAGGAGGCGGGTCTCTATCAAGTCGACCCGCGAGATCAATCAGGTGACCGACGCCATGAACCGGATGGCGGATGACCTCGGCCAGCTCTTCGAAGGCCAGGCGAAACTCATTCAGCACCTGCGCCGGGTAAACAACGAGGATTCGGTCACCGGGCTGGCCAGCCGGAGTGCCTTCGACCAGCGCCTGAAGGTGGAGGTGGAGTCCGAGGAAAAGGCGGCACCCGGAATTCTCATGCTGATTCAACTGGCCGACTTTTCGGGATATAACCAGGCCTATGGCCGGAGCGAGGCCGACCGCCTGCTGCTGCGGGTGGCAACCTGGATTGGCGAATTCGTCATGCAGCATGCCGGGTCGTTTGCCGGGCGCCGAACGGGCGCCGAATTTGCCATTTTTCTGCCCGGTGCGATGCCGGCTGATGCCGGTGTCTGGTGTCGTCAGCTGGTCACGGACCTCGATGGGGTCTATGCAGATCTTGCTTCGCCGATGGATACCGCTGTTCATGCCGGGCTGGCGAGAACGCTGGACGGCCGTGGTGCCCGGGATCTGATGGCGGCCGCGGACGAAGCATTGCGCGCTGCCCAGAGCAGGGCCGAGAGTGGCTGCCATCTGGCTGACCCTGAAAAGGACGGCCATCACAACCTCGAAACCTGGCGGGTGATTATCAGTCAGGCGATCCGCCGGCAGGCCCTGTCGCTGTGGCTCCAGCCTATGGTGAACGAGGGCCGGCTCATGCCGGTCTATCATCAGGTGTTTTCCCGGATCGATTCCGCCGAAGGGGCCTTGAAGGCAGGCACTTTTGTACCAATGGCTGAGCGTTTCGGGCTGATCTCGGAACTTGATCGTCTGCTGGTCCAGCGGGTGCTCGATTGCCTGAAACAGAGCCCGGATCAGCCGCTGGCGGTCTCGCTTGGCAATGCCTCCGTGGCCAGCGAGGCATTTCGCACGGATTTGCTGGACCAGCTGCGGCAGGCTGGTTCGCCGGCACGGAATCTCTGGATCGGTATTTCAGAACAGGCAATCCATCACCACCGGACCGCGGTGGGCCTACTGGTCCGGGCGTTGGGGCGACTCGGTGTTCCGGTACTGGTCGACCGCTTCGGGGTGGGAGGCGTACCGTTCAGTTACCTGAGAAATCTGAGGTTTCAGGCCCTGCGTATCGACAACAGCTTCATCCACAATATCGACACCCATGAAGATAACCGCTTCTACCTTGAGTCTGTGGTGGCCATCGCTCACAGTCGTGGCGTGAAAGTCTTCGCCACAGGAGTGGAAACTGCCGCGGAATACTCGGTACTCTGTAAACTGGGTATCGACGGGGCCATGGGTTACCATCTGGGCAGGCCGTTTGCCGCTGACAATCAACAGACAGGGGATTAAAAGTCATATGCCAGGCAAAATCAGACAGTACTTCAAGGACAAGAAAGACGATGTTCAGGATTATGCCGGCGGCAGCGGCGTAATTGGCAAACTGATTCTGGCGTTGGTTGTGGTCTACCTACTGGTGGCGCTGGTGCTCGGCATGATCTGGAGCAGCGAGCCGGACACCTTCTCGGTGCGCGAGCACACGAGGTCGGTGGCCAACACGATGGAAAGGGAGCCCATTACCGGCTTTGCCACCACGGTCACCATGATTCGTATCGCAGAAACCCTGTTAGACAAGCCTGGTGGCTATATTTCCAACGACATTTTCCCGCCTGGACTCTGGCTGGATAACATGCCGAACTGGGAGTACGGCGTTCTGGTTCAGCTTCGGGATCTTTCGCGCGCCATGCGCAAAGACATCAGCCGCTCGCAAAGTCAGTCCGCGGAAGATCGGGATCTGACGATCGCCGAGCCCCAGTTCCATTTCGACAGCGAGAGCTGGGCAATCCCGTCTACCGAGGCCGAGTACCGTCGGGGTATTACCGCTCTGAAGCGTTACCTTGACCGGCTGTCGAGCCCGGAACAGGCCGACGCCCAGTTTTTCGCCCGAGCGGATAACCTGAGCAACTGGTTGGCGGACCTGGAGACTCGCCTGGGAAGTCTGTCCCGTACACTTGGTGAGAGTGTCGGCAAGGCATCGGTATCAGACTCGGTGATCACCATGAACTCCGGTGATCCTCTTGCTGAGGAAGCGACCGGAGAAGACGTGAAGACACCCTGGACCAAAATTGATGACGTTTTCTATGAGGCCCGCGGCAGCTCCTGGGCGCTTCTGCACATCTTCCGGGCAATTGAAGTGGATTTCCGGAAAGTGCTGCAGGACAAGAACGCCATGGCCAGCGTACGGCAGGTGATCATCGAGCTTGAGGGCGCTCAGGGCGAAATGTGGAGCCCGGTGATTCTCAATGGCAGCGGCTTTGGCGTACTGGCCAACCACTCGCTGACCATGGCCGCCTACCTTTCCCGCGCCAACTCGGCGATCAGTGACATGCGGGACCTGCTGTCCCGGGGCTGATGACAGGAGAGTTCGATCCAGAAACAAAAAAACCGGGCGCTAAGCCCGGTTTTTTTATGCCATCAAACCAAGAAGAGTCCGGCTTAGCCTTTGTAGGCGTTAACGGAATCCACGATGGCTTTCCTGGCGGCGTCGGCGTTGTCCCAGCCTTGCACTTTTACCCACTTGCCGGGCTCGAGCGTCTTGTAGTTCTCGAAGAAATGCTTGATCTGGTCGCGCAGCAGCTCGGGCAGATCGTCAATTTCCTTCACGTCATGGTAAGTGGTGGTCAGCTTGTCATGGGGAACTGCAACCAGCTTGGCGTCGCCACCGGCTTCGTCTTCCATGTTCAGCACACCCACGGGGCGGCAGCGAATCACGGAACCGGCCTGGATCGGGTAGGGGGTTACAACCAGTACGTCCAGGGGGTCACCGTCGTCGGCCAGGGTGTGCGGGATGAAACCGTAGTTGGCCGGGTAGAACATGGGGGTCGCCATGAAGCGGTCTACCAGCAGGGCGCCCATGTCTTTGTCCAGTTCGTACTTCACCGGGGAGCTGTTGGCCGGGATTTCGATAGCAACGTAGATGTCTTCAGGCGGGTTCTTGCCTGCGGGGATGTTGTCGAATTGCATGTGCGATCCTTCCTGGTACGTTAAAGGTACGTTTAACTGCGGTTAAAAAGTGGGCGCAATTATACGGGAGTATCCTGCAGTTCGAAACTAAACCTTGGTCGTTGAGTTGGGTGCACGCGGCTATCTGGCGGGGCTTTCCGAAAAACGCCCGTGAATACGTCCCTGTAGGGCTCGGTCGCGCCATCCCTGGCGCTCCACGTTTTCGGAAAGCCCCGCCAGATACCCGCCCGAACCTTTGAGGAAAACCGTTGAAGTAAACCCGAAACAAAGAACGCAATATTCAACACGAGGATTGCAAAGTGTTCGAACGGGGCGTGTCAGTGGCTGTTCCAAAACTGTAGAGGGCCATGGATGGCCCGAAACAAGCGCACATGGATGTGCTCGTAGCGTGTTTTGGAACAGCCACTGACATGCCCCGCCACCAAAACCCAGCAAGCTGGGTCAGGACAAGAGGGCGAACGCGGAACCCACAGCTCAGAGCTTGATCTGCTTGGCAATGAGTTCCTTCATGATCTCGGTGGTGCCGCCGCCGATGGAGAGAATCTTGGCATCCCGATAGAGGCGCTCGACGACGGTTTCCCGCATATACCCCATGCCACCGAACAGCTGCACCGCTTCCCGGGTGACCTTTTCGCAGACATCCACCGAGAAGTTCTTGGCCATCGCCACTTCCTTGATGGGGTTTTTGCCCGCCTGCATCAGGGCGGCGCAGCGGTAGGTGTATTCCCGGGCTACGTCGATCTGGGTCGCCATATCCACAAGCTTGTGGCGGGTCACCTGGAAGCCCGTGATATTGCGGCCGAACGCCGTGCGTTGTTGGGTGTATTCCAGCGCCGCTTCGTAGGCCAGTTGGGCGGTCATGTAGGCCATGATGGCCAAGCTGAGACGCTCGAACAGGAAATTGCTCATGATGGCGATGAAGCCGGCGTTTTCGGCGCCGATCAGGCGGTCGGCCGGCACGCGGCAGTCCTCGAAAAACAGCTCGGCGGTATCGCTGGCCCACCAGCCCATTTTTCGCAGTTTCTTGCCGGTGGAGAATCCGGGCATGTCCCGGTCGATCAACAACAGGCTGATACCGCCGTGGCCTTCTCCACCGGTGCGTACAGCAACCGTATAGTGGTCGGCGCGGATGCCGCTGGTGATGAAGGTTTTGCTGCCGTTTACAATGTAATGGTCGCCATCGCGGACGGCCCGGGTTTTGAGGTTGGCGACATCGGAACCTCCGCCGGGTTCGGTCACTGCCAGGGCGGCAATTTTTTCGCCCCGCAGCACCGGCGGCACGATCTGTTCACGGATGTCCTTTTTTGCCCATCTGGCGACTGGCGGCAGCCCGATATCCAGAGACCCCAGGCCAGCGACGAGACCGCCTGATGTGGAGCGCATAAGCTCTTCAGAAACGGCTACTTTCAGGAAAATGTCGCCCTCTCCGATGCCCCCCAATGCTTCCGGAAAGCCAATGCCCAACAAACCTGCATCCCCGGCTTTTTTGTAGAGATCCCGGGGAAATTCACCCGCTTCTTCCCAGTCGTCGATGTGCGGCAACACGTGGGTTTCGATGAACTTGCGGGCGGTCGCGCGGACCTGCTGATGGGTTTCGTTGAAGTATTCGGACACGGTCTGGCTCTCCCTGATCGGAATCAATGGGAAGCAGTGTCGCCTAAATATTATTACCAAGCAAGCGCTTGGTTGTTCGTTCATTCAGGCAATAAAAAAGCTGGCCCGAAAGGCCAGCTTCGACATCGAGGAGCGACAGAAGTCGGTCAGGCGCCTTCGCTGGAGATGCTTTTCACGCCGTCCTTTGTTCCCAGCAGCAGGAGATCAGCGCGGCGGCGGGCGAACAGGCCATTGGTGACCACGCCGACGATGTTGTTAAGCTTTTCTTCGACTCGGATCGGTTGGGAAATGTCCATGTTGTGGACGTCGATGATAATGTTGCCGTTGTCGGTCACTACCCCTTCCCGATAGACCGGATCACCGCCCAGTTTCACGATTTCCCGGCCAACATGGCTCCGGGCCATGGGAATGACTTCGACCGGAAGCGGGAATTTGCCCAATACGCCGACCATCTTGGAGTCATCGGCAATGCAGATGAAGGTCTTGGCAACCGCGGCCACGATTTTTTCCCGGGTCAGCGCGGCACCGCCGCCTTTGATCAGTTCCAGGCGGTCGTTGGTTTCGTCAGCGCCGTCCACATAGAACTCCAGTTCTCCGGCACTGTTAAGGTCGTAAACCGGGATGCCGTGGCTTTTCAGACGCTCGGCGGTGGCCTCCGAGCTGGCAACGGCGCCGTCAAACTCGGTCTTGAGTTCCGCGAGCATGTCGATGAAGAAATTGGCCGTGCTACCAGTGCCCACACCGATCACGCTCTCGCTATCAAGACGAGGAGCAATGTAATCAATGGCGGCTTTGGCGACGGCTTTTTTCAGTTCGTCCTGGTTCATCATTGGCTCCGGCTGTAAATCAGGTTGGCTTTGCCGGCATTATAGCGCTTAAGAGCCCTCTGCTTATAGACGGCTGCCGTGCAAACTTTCTACACTGTGGGTTTTTCTCAGCCAGTCATCACTCACACATCGACCAAAAGCCGGAACTGCTATGCCGCAACGCTACATCAAGAAGATTCTCGATGCGCGCGTCTATGACGTGGCCATCGAAACACCCCTGACTGAAGCCCGCAGTCTGTCCAAGCGCTTTGGCAACAATATTCTGCTCAAGCGTGAAGACCTTCAGCCGGTGTTTTCCTTCAAGATTCGTGGTGCCTATAACCGGATTGCGCAGCTTTCCGAGGAGCAGAAGGCCAAGGGTGTCATTTGTGCGTCGGCCGGAAATCATGCCCAGGGTGTGGCGCTGGCTGCCAAGAATCTCGGGATCAAGGCGGTAATTGTGATGCCGCAGACCACGCCGGAGATCAAGGTGCGTTCGGTACGGGATCACGGTGCCAAGGTGGTTCTCAAGGGCGATGCCTTCGACGAGGCGGCGGCCCACGCTCAGGAGTTGATCGCAAAGCACGGCTACACCTACATTCCGCCGTACGATGATCCCGATGTGATCGCCGGCCAGGGCACGGTGGCCATGGAAATCATGTGGCAGTTCAGCAAGCCGATCCACGCCATCTTCATCTGTGTTGGTGGCGGCGGGCTGATTGCCGGCATGGCCGCTTACATCAAGTATCTGCGCCCCGAGATCAAGGTGATTGGTGTCGAACCGGAGGACTCCAACTGCCTCCAGGCCGCCATGAAAGCGGGCAAACGCGTGGTGCTCGATGAAGTGGGCATCTTTGCTGATGGTGTGGCAGTCAAGCAGATTGGTAAGTACCCCTGGGAGATCTGCAAGGGCCACGTGGACGAGGTGATCACCGTATCCACCGACGAAATCTGCGCGGCCATCAAGGATGTGTTCGAGGATACCCGCTCCATTGCCGAGCCGGCCGGTGCCCTGGGTGTGGCCGGCATCAAGAAATACATCGAGCGCGAGAAAGTCGAGGGCGAGAACCTGATTGCCACCCTGAGCGGTGCCAACATGAACTTCGACCGTCTGCGCTACATCTCCGAACGCACGGAAGTGGGCGAGAAACGCGAGGCCATCCTGGCGGTGACCATTCCGGAGAAACCGGGCGCGTTCAAGACCTTCATCAACGCCCTGCACAAGCGCAGCATCACCGAGTTCAATTACCGCTACGCCGATGCTACCAATGCCACGATTTTCGTTGGCATCCAGATTGCCGCGGGTGGTCACGGCCGCGAGGATCTGGTTCAGGATCTTCGGGAGAGCGGATACTCGGTGGTCGATTTAACCGACAGCGATCTGGCCAAGCAGCACATCCGTCACATGGTGGGCGGCCACGCGCCGACCATCACCAACGAAAAGGTGTTCCAGTTCGAGTTCCCGGAGCGTCCGGGGGCGTTGCTGAAGTTCCTGATGTCTCTTGGTACCCGCTGGAATATCTCCATGTTCCACTACCGCAACCACGGTGCAGCCTACAGCCGTGTTCTGCTGGGCGCCCAGGTGGACGACGATGAAGTGCAGGATTTCGAGAAAATGCTGGATAAGGTTGGCTTCCGCTATGACAACATGACGGACAACGAGGCCTATCAGCTGTTTCTTGGGCAGGGCAACGCGCGTTCAAGTTAACTCTGGGTAGGGCAGGGTCTGGCAGGGCTTTCCAAAACTGTGCGGAGCCATGGATGGCGGAGCCAAGCGTACAGGGATGTATCCACAGCGTGTTTTGGAAAGCCCTGCCAGACCCTGGCCGGTCCCCGAATGCAAAGCTTACTGAATTTTAATCTGTGAAAAATTGTAAAAGTACAGATAGGTGTTAGTCTTTCTTCTGATTCTTGAAGTCAAGAATAGCTATCTGATTTCCCGACACTTTTAAAACCGCATTTTGAGGAACTGAAGCCATGGGCGGCAAGCCTGACATCATCAAAGCCATTGTGCTGATTTTTGCCATCGGCCTTGTGATTACTGGTTTCACATCCATCCACGCCTCCGAAGATAAAGACGCACGAGCGGCCAATCTGGTTGGCTCCGTTCAAGTCATGAATCAGCCGCTGAACCGGTAACGTCGCTTATCGGTCACTACGCTGTGAAGGGGCACGTCCCAGGGCTCTATTGGCAGCTTCTTAACTTTCTGGAAATCGTGGGCCAGGCCAATCAGCTTCGGCGCCAGCCTTGGCCGTATCCGGCTGAAGGCAAATGTTCTGTCGTAAAAGCCTCCTCCCATCCCCAGTCTTCCGCCCTGTTCGTCAAACCCCACTAACGGAAACAGTACTGCATCCAGTGCCCAGGCCGGGCGCCGCAGGCCTTTGCTGAACCCTGGCTCGGGAATGCCAAACCGGTTGGCGGTGAGTTCCACGCCATCGTAGTAGGGGCTGAACACCAGCCTGCCTTCATGAATCGGATGGAGTACCGGCAGGTAGAAGCGGATGCCCTTGCGCCGGGCGATGTCCAGGTATACGTGGGGATCAATTTCGCCGTCGTTGGGCAGATAGATGGCAATGTGCCGGGCCCGGTGCAGGTCTGGATTCTTCAGCAGATTGAGGGCCAGGTGCTCGGCGGCCTGTTGCTGTTTTTCAGCGCTCAGGTCGCGACGATTCTGCCGCAGGCGTTTGCGAAGTTCACTGCGCGACAGGGTATCAGGGTGGGACTGGAACGGTTGAGGCTCGATAAACTGGCTCAAAATAAAGCTTCCCGGGCTGCCGTTATCGGATGTGGCCCTTGAACCCAAAGTTCAAGGTCGGTGGCCGCTGTGACATATTAGGCTTTCCCCTGTCGGGGACGTGCTCACAATGCCCTGAAGTAGCCACCTGGGTAGTGCGCATCGGCTCGAGGACGTATCCGACTATCCCGAACAGCCCAGGAAGTTGTTCTCATTATACGGGCAGTGTCGGGGCCGATTGCAACACCTGTCTGAGATTCTCCGGGGATTTAACGACCGGAGCCATCACCCAGCGCTCCGTCCAGTTTGTTGTCCATGGCTCGCAGCAAGGTGCTGGTGGCATCGGACATGGTGTCGCGCTCGAGCAGTTCGTGGGTTATGTTGAGAGCGGCCATTACAGCAATGCGCTCGGTACCAAAAACCTTGCCGCCGGCGCGGATTTCCCGCATTTTGCTGTCCAGATGCCGGGCGGCACGCAGCAGTGCCTCCTGTTCTTCCTCGGGGCAGGCGACCAGGTATTCCTTGTCGAGGATTTTCACCTCAACCGTGGTGGATTGCTGTGCCATCAGTGATGCTCCAGGGCCCTAAGGCGGCTGATCATGGCTTCGATCTTGTGCTTCGCGTGATCGTTCTTCTGCACCAGCTGGGCCCGTTCCCGGTTCCAGTCGTCCTGCAGTTCCCGCAATGTGGCGTTGTCCCGCTCAAGTTTCTGACAGCGTTCAATCAGCCTGTCCAGCTTGTCCGCTAATGCCTGTACTTCGGACTGTTCCATGACGTGCCCAGCAGTGGTTTTATGATATTAAGCTCAACTATAAGTGTGGACGCTAAGTCGGTCAATTTACAGGCTTGTCATTGCGTTCCCTGCGTGATGCCCATCACTGATCTGCTGCCTCGCCAAAGCCCAGCCGGCGGATCTGGCGCCATGTGTTGAAGGCGGGTATCAGCGCCACGGTGAAGGCGGCAACCGGAACCAGGGCCATTAAAGTCCATTCCTCGGGCGTTAATGGGCGAAGCTCAATCTGCAGGCCATAGTTGGCCAGTAACCATGGGCTCGCCAGTGCAAGGCCCGCCATGCCAAGGGCCAAAGCCATCACGCAGGCGGCAAGGGCAAGAACCACGCACTCGAGGATGTAAAGTGAGGCAATCAGCGCCGGAGAGGCACCGGTTGCCCGCAGCACCGCAATTTCATGGGCCCGCTGGGCCTGGAGGGTCAGAAGTACGGCAATCAGCCCGATCAGGCTGGTTACCACGACAAAACCGGTTATGCCCAGCAGTGCTCGCTCAAACTGGCCCATCAGCCGCCAGAGTTCACTGAGGGCGACTCCCGGAAGTATGGCCGAGAGCGGCTCGCCGGCAAACTGGTTGATTTCCCGCTGTATGCGGAAGGTCAGGATTTGCCGGTCGATACCAACGAACACGGCGGTAATGGCATCGGGTGTGAAATCTCGGCCCTTTGCCTGCTCCGGTGTGATTGTCCGTCCGGGGATGGCGACCCCGGATTCCCAGCCTACGTGCATGGCCTCCATGCCATCCAGGCTGATATACACGGCCTGGTCCACCGGCGTGCCAGTGGGCGCCAGTATGCCGGTGACGGTAAACGGCGTGTCTTCGTGGTTGGAGAAACTGGTGCGTCCACCGCCATGGGATAGCACGATCTGCTCGCCCACCTGATGCGCCAGCGAGCGGGCAACGCCGGCACCCAACACTACATCAAAGACGCCTTCAAACCACTGGCCTTCATCCAGTTCGAGGGGCAGGTCGCGGCCGTAGCGGAAGTGCTTGAAAAAGTTCTCATCTGTGGCGACCACACGATTACCCCGGTAGCTGTCTCCCAGGGAAATCGGAATCAGCCAGGCCAGGCGGTTATCCTGTTTCAGGCCCTGATAGGTCGACCAGCGAATGTTGTTGGTGGCATCGCCAATATGAAACACGGTGTACAACAGCAGGTTCAACTGGCCACTTCGGGCGCCGATGATCAGGTCTGTACCGCTGATGGTGCTGGTGAAGGACTGCTTGACCTCCGTGCGGAGGTATTGGATGCCCAGCAACAGGGAAACGCTCAGGGTCAGGGTCAGGCACACCAGGGCCAGTACTTTTTTCCGGTGCCAGAGGCTGGCCAGGGCGAGTGTCAGGGCCAGGCGTGCTTTCATGTCCGGTCACCCTGCAGTTCCAGCTGATTATCGAAATGGCGGGCCAGGGACTGGTCGTGACTGACGAACAGAACCGAGGTGTTGTGCCGGTGCGCAAGAGTTAGAAGCAGTTCCAGGAAACGGTCCCGGTTGTCGGCATCCAGTGCGGAAGTCGGCTCGTCCGCGAGAATCAGGCCGGGCGCGCCAATCAGCGCCCGGGCGGCTGCGATACGTTGCTGCTGGCCAATACTCAGCCTGGTGACTTTCCTCTGCCAGTGGTCCGCGGGGATGGACAGGGCGGCAAGCAATCTCTCAGCCTCGTCTTCGACGGTCGGTTCGGTGCGCTCTCTGCGCAGTTCAGAAAGTCCGCAGGGCAGGGTGACGTTGGCTCGTGTGCTCAGGTAGGGCACCAGATTGAACTGCTGGAAGATCACGCCCATGTGGTCGGCCCGGAACTGGTCGCGGGCGCCGGCACCGAGCCGGTGGATATCGGTTCCGAGTACGCGGACAGTGCCAGAGGCCGGCCGAAGCATGCCTGCCAACAGGCTGAGCAGCGTGCTTTTGCCACTGCCGCTCGGGCCGTGGAGGAAAAGGTGTTCGCCGCGTTTCAGTATGATGTCCGGAAAGCTGAGGCGGGGCTGGACAGGATCCCAGGAAAAGGCGAGCCCGCTGACTTCCATCGCAGTTTCTGTGCTTCGGGAACTGTTGCTGGCTGAGTCTGTCTTGCTGGTCATGTTGGTTGCCGTCGGCCCGGTGTATGATGGCGGTTTCCGGATAGTAATCTCAGGAGTCTTTGGTCCAATGATGTCTGCCCCGGCACGTTCGCGCTTTGCGCTGCCTTTTTTCATCGCGCTTACCCTGGTGTGTGTACTTCCATCAACAGGCCGGACTGAAACCCGGGAGATCGACTGGCTTGAACTGATGCCCGCCGAGGATCTGGCGCTGCTGGAGAATATGCCAGAGATTGAGCACGAGGGCGATGGCCCGCCGCTGTTGCCGGACGAGATCATGACCGGTCGGGTTGTGCCGGAGATGGGCGGTGTGGAAGGGCGCATCCCCGGCTTCGTGGTGCCCCTGAAGACGACCGAGGATATGCGCATCCTGGAGTTTTTCCTGGTGCCCTACTACGGCGCCTGTATTCATGTGCCGCCACCGCCTCCGAATCAGATCATTCACGTCAAGTACAAGGAAGGTTTCACGCTTGAGGCCCTGTATGATCCGGTCTGGATCGAGGGCAAACTGGTGATTGACCGTACCGAGAACGACATTGGCACCTCTTCGTACTCTATGGTGGCAACCGGGGTTGAGCCCTACGAGGAATAATTGGCGAGCCCCATTATCGGCCGTCTGGCCTGAAGCTGGTCTCTCCACGCTCCAGGCGGCCTGAACCCTGGCCTCCTGACCAGACCCACTCGACATTCAGGTGTTCAATCTCGGGAAAGCGCACTGTGAGCGGTGTAGAGAGTGCCTCGGAAGCATTCAGTCTGGCGCAGGTCAGGGTCTGGGTGACTTCGAAATCCGAGTGGGTGGAGCCGTTCTCGCCCGAGTGCTTGTCATCGTGGTCGTGGGCGTGACCATGATCGTGTCCGTGATCATCACTGCCGGCCTGATGGTGTACCACCGCACTCATGACTGTGCAGCCGGCCTCGGCGGTGTCCACCAGTGGCGTCTCTCCGAGCCAGGTGGTGGTCTGGTTGACCAGTGCCTTTTCCTCTTCCGTGCGAGCGCGGTGTTCGAATCCCAGCAGGTTGTAGGCCGGTGATGTGAAAATCAGGTCGATCTGGTTGCCATCAATGGCCAGTTGCAGTTCGGCATGACCGTGCTGGTGAGCGCCGGGGTTGTCGCTGGCGAACGTGGAGCCGGCAGTCAGAATGGTCGCGGCCAGGATGGCGTTGGTTACCTTTGAAGAAGTCATGGCAGTGTCTCGCAGGATCAATTGTTACGTTATAACATATTGTTCTCTGTCCGGATAAAAATCAACAGGCAGTGCCTTGGCATCGCCTGAATGCTAAAGTAGGCCTCTAATTCACCAACACAGGATCCGCCTGTTTCATGTCAGAAACCGACACTTCCGGTGCCGCCCGCGCTGCAGAATTCGAGCGCTGGGCCAACGTTTTTACTGCTCACAAGGCATTCAGCCACCCATCCGAGTTGCACGGCGCGCTCTGTGGTCGACTGGCGGCCGGATCCCGTATTGAAGAGCCGGAGTGGCTGGCAATGGTGTGTGAGCACATGGGGCTGGCTGAGGACGCGGCCGAGGAGTCTGACGATCTTGCTCCGTTCATGAACCGGGCCTATGAGCAGACCCTGGAGCTCTTGAAATCAGCCGACATGAGTTTCCATCCTTTACTACCGGATGACGACTACGCCATCGAGCAGCGGCTGGAGGCCCTGGTTTCCTGGGTGCGGGGATTTCTCGAGGGTATGGCATTGTCGGCCGGCGAGTCGCTTGGCCAGGCGCCCGACGAGATCCGGGAGCTGATCGAGGATATGGTGGCCATCAGTCAGCTATCCGAAGAGGAAGAAGCGGACGACGAGAGCGAGCAGCAGTTGCTGGAAATTACCGAATACATCCGGCTGGGGGCACTCGCCGTGTTTACCGAATTCAATGCCCCCGAACCGCCGAAGTCTGATTCGCCGACCCTGCACTGAGCCGGGTCCTGATTGCAGGAGAGACTATGAACTCCATGATTCCCGTGAAGGAGTTTGCCGAGCGCCGTCGCAAGCTGATGGAGCGTATGGCGCCAGACAGTATTGCGATAATCCCGGCCGCTCCGGAGCGTGTCCGTAATCGGGACGTGCTGCATCCGTTCCGCCAGGACAGCGATTTTCATTACCTGTCCGGTTTTGGTGAGCCGGAGGCCGTCCTGGCGCTGATTCCGGGCCGTGAACACGGGGAATCGGTACTGTTCTGCAAAGAGCGCAATCCGCAGAAGGAGCTCTGGGACGGTTTCCTGGTTGGCCCGGAAGGCGCCATCGAACGCTACGGCCTGGACGATGCGTTTCCGATTGCAGACATCGACGATATCCTGCCGGGCATGATCGAGGGTCGCAGCCGGGTGTATTATCCCCTCGGCAAGGATGATCATTTTGACGCCCGTGTCATGGACTGGGTGAAGATGATTCGCAGCAAGGTTCGCAGCGGCGCCCATCCGCCGGGCGAGTTCGTAGCCCTGGAGCACCTGCTTCATGATCTGCGGCTATACAAGAGCGCCAATGAGATCAAGATCATGGCCAAGGCCGGCCAGATCAGTGCCGAGGCCCATTGCCGGGCCATGAAACGGGCCCGCAAGGGCGGCTTCGAGTACAACCTCGAGGCCGAGCTTATCCACACCTTTATGGAGCATGGCGCACGGTCTACGGCCTATCCCTCCATCGTGGGCGGGGGCGCCAATGGCTGCATCCTGCATTACATCGAGAACAGTGCACCGCTGAAGGACGGCGATCTGGTGCTGATTGATGCCGGCTGTGAATACCAGTGCTACGCCTCCGACATAACGCGCACCTTCCCGGTCAGTGGAAAGTTCAGCAATGAACAGCGGGCCCTCTACGAGGTGGTGCTGGCGGCGCAGTATCGGGCCATCGAGGCGGTCTCGCCTGAAAATCACTGGAACCGGCCCCATGAGGCTGCGCTGGAAGTACTGACCCAGGGCCTGATTGATCTGGGGCTGTTGTCCGGCACCCTGGAAGATGCCATTGCCAACGAAACCTACAAGCCCTTTTTCATGCACCGAACCGGCCACTGGCTGGGGCTGGATGTACACGACGTCGGCGATTACAAGGTCGGTGACGCCTGGCGCCAGCTGGAACCCGGCATGGCCCTGACCGTCGAGCCAGGCCTCTACATTGCGCCAGATAACACCGACGTGGATGAGAAATGGCGCGGCATTGGCATACGCATCGAAGACGATGTGGTGGTGACCAAAGACGGCTGCCGGGTCCTGACCGAAGCGGTGCCGAAAACCATTGCCGAAATCGAAGCCCTGATGGCGGACTGACAGCCTGTGACCAAGCCTGATACCGATCTGATCATTGCCGGCGGTGGCCTCGCCGGAGCGACCCTGGCTCTGGCGCTGGCACGGATGGTGCCGTCACTGCGCGTGACCGTGGTCGAGGCCTTCCCGCTCTCGCCCGACGCCCTGCCGGAGAGTTACCAGCCGAGTTACGATGCCCGTTCAACCGCACTGGCGTGGGGCTCCCGGTTAATCTTTGAGGAGCTGGGGCTGTGGCAAAGGCTGGCCGAACATGCCACACCCATCGAACATATCCATGTTTCAGATCGGGGCCATTTCGGCGCCACACGGTTGCATGCTGCCGAGCATGGCCAGGCGGCGCTCGGGTACGTGGCTGACAATCGCTGGATGGGGCTGTGTCTGATGCGTGAGCTTCTGGATACCAACGTCCAGTGGCGGGCGCCGGCAGAAGTAACGGACATGACGCCCATTCCCGGCGGCGTCCGTGTTCAGCTCTCAGAAGAAGGTGAAGAGACCGCGGAACTGAAGGCCCGTTGCCTCGTCGTTGCAGATGGCGGTCGTTCCGGTCTGCGGGAAAGGCTCGGGTTCCGGCCGGATCGTCACAGCTACGGCCAGAACGCACTGATCGCAAATGTCTCTACCAGTGACAGCCACGGATTCACTGCCTTTGAACGATTTACCGATGCCGGTCCCATGGCTCTCTTGCCCCATGGATCACCGACCAGAGCCGGACATCAATCGGCACTGGTCTGGACGCTATCCGATGAGGTTCTGCAGCAGGTTCTGGCGCTGCCCGACGACGAGAAATGCCGTTGGCTTCAGGACCGGTTTGGCTGGCGTCTGGGCCGGTTTACCCGCATCGGCGCCTGTCACCATTACCCGCTGACCCTGACGACGGTGGACGAGCCGGTACGCCCTGGGGTTGCCCTGGTGGGCAATGCGGCCCATGCCCTGCATCCGGTCGCCGGGCAGGGCTTCAATCTCGCGCTGAGAGGGCTCATGACGCTGGTCGAACAGTTTCGCCTGGCTGAAGAGCAGGGCAGGTCGATTGGCGATCTCGAGGTCCTGAAGGGCTACCAGGCACTGCATCGGGAAGACTGGCAACAGACGGTGCGCTTCTCCGATTCGCTTGTGCGTTTGTTCGGGCATTCCATGCTGCCGGTTGCGGCGGCCCGCGATGCCGGCCTGGTGGGTCTTGATCTGTTGCCTGGGGCAAAACGCTGGTTTGCCCGCAAGGCCATGGGCCTGGGCGGCCGCCGGGCCGTGATTGAGCGGCCGGGTAAGCTGAAGCGGGAGGCGCCGGCTGATGAGTGAGGCGCAAACGTTCGATATTCTTGTGGCTGGCGGTGGCATGATCGGTTCCGCCCTGGCTCTCGGGCTGTCACGACAGGGTTGGCATGTGGGGCTGGTGGAAGGTTCCGGCCATGAGTCTCTGGTTGAGGCGCCGGACTCCGCCACCACCGTTGCCGATTTTGAACCACGGGTCAGTGCCATTTCGGTGGCGAGCCAGCAATTGCTGGAGCAACTCGGAGTCTGGTCCGAGGTGACCGCCGGTCGGCACTGTCCTTACCAGACCATGACGGTCTGGGATGGCGACGGCACGGGGCGAATACAGTTTGAGGCAGCCGAGCTGCAGGCGAGAGCCCTCGGAACGATTGTCGAGAACCGCAGCATCGTCCGATCACTGTTCAGGGCTTTGGAACAAAGTCCGGTCGAACTGATTGATGGCGCGAGGATTACTGGCTGTAAACAGTTGTCTGGAACTTATACGGTTGAGCTGGAGGATGGTCGATCTTTGTCGGCGGGGCTATTGGTCGGTTGTGACGGTGCCAATTCCCGTCTGCGCCACTGGGTTGGCCTGCCAACGCGTGAGTGGGACTACGACCAGCAGGCAATCGTATGCACGGTGAAGACCAGCCAGAGCCACCGTTTCACCGCGTGGCAGCGATTTTCGACGACCGGGCCGCTGGCGTTTTTGCCCTTGCTGCCAGAGTCCGGAGATGAGCATTACTGTTCCATTGTCTGGTCCCAGGATACCGGGGAAGCGCGGCGTCTGATGGCTTTGGACGACACCGACTTTGCCGCTGAACTTGAGCGTGCGATTGAGCGCGAGCTGGGATCGGTGGAGTCCATTTCCGGCCGCTTCGCCTTTCCGCTTCGACAGCGCCACGCGAAGGACTACATTGCCCCCGGTTTTGCCCTCGTCGGCGATGCGGCCCATACCATCCATCCGCTGGCGGGACAGGGTGCCAACCTTGGCTACGGAGATGTACGGGCTCTGCTCGATGAGCTTTCGCGAGCCAAAAAGGCGGGCCTGAGTCCAGCCAATGAGCTGGTTCTGGCGCGCTATCAGCGCCGCCGGAAAGGCGAGAATCTCGCCATGATGGCCGCCATGGAGGGCTTCAAGCAGCTGTTCGGCCGTGAGGAGCTGCCGGTCCGCTGGCTGCGAAATACCGGCCTGCGCTGGCTCAACCAGATGGGGCCGGTGAAAAATCGTATAGCTGCCGAGGCCATGGGGCTTAACGGCTGAATAAAAAAGGAATTGTCCAATGGCAGGAAGCAGCCTTCTGGTTCTGATCGATGACATCGCCACCGTTCTGGACGATGTTGCCCTGATGACAAAAGCCGCCACCAAGAAAACCGCAGGTGTTCTGGGGGATGATCTGGCGCTCAACGCCCAGCAGGTGACCGGTGTAAAGCCTGCCCGGGAACTGCCAGTGGTCCTCGCGGTTGCCCGCGGCTCCATGATCAACAAGGCCATCCTGGTGCCGGCGGCCCTTGCGATCAGTTTTTTCATGCCCTGGCTGGTAACGCCTCTGCTGATGCTCGGCGGTGCGTTCCTGTGTTTTGAGGGCTTCGAGAAGCTGGTGCACAAGTTTTTGCACCGGGAGCAGGACCAGAAGCGCAAAGGCGAGCTGCGTGAAGCCCTGAAGAGCCCGGACGTCGACTTGCGGGCGATCGAGAAAGACAAGATCAAGGGCGCCATCCGCACCGACTTCATTCTGTCTGCCGAGATCATTGCCATTACCCTTGGAACGGTAACGACCCAGACCATCGGCATGCAGTTCATGGTGCTGGCGGTGGTCGCCATCCTCATCACGGTCTGTGTTTACGGTCTGGTGGCGGGGATCGTGAAACTGGACGACGGCGGTCTCTACCTCAGCCAGCAAGAGAACCCGGTGCTCCAGCAGTTGGGTTCAGGCATTCTCTGGCTGGCCCCCTATCTGATGAAGACACTCTCCATTCTGGGCACTCTGGCAATGTTTCTGGTGGGCGGTGGCATTCTTACCCACGGACTGACGCCGGTATACGACGCTATTCATCACTTTGCCGAGGGGTTCAGTGGTGTGGCTGGTGTGCTCGTGCCAACGGTGGCCAATGGCCTGTTCGGTGTGCTGGCAGGTGCGCTACTGGTGGCCATTATCACGCCACTGACGCGATGGTGGCAGGCGAGGAACGCCTGAGAAGGCCGGGGCTCTAGAGGCAGGCGTCGAACAGCCGACTCACCAGTACCGGTACCGCGGTTTCGACCCGCAGAATACGGGGGCCGAGATGCACGCTCTGGCAGCCGGCTTCTTCCAGTTTGCCCACTTCGTAAGCCGTGAAGCCACCCTCCGGGCCAATGCAGAGCACGGTCGGCTGGTTGAGGTGCACAGGGCAGGGGGTGCTTGTGCCGGGATGCGCTACCAGGGCTCGTTTATCCGCCAATAGCGCCGGCAACTCATCTTCCACGAAGGGTTTGAACAGCTTGCGGATATGCACCTGTGGCATCAGGGTATCTTTTGCCTGTTCCAGCCCCAGCGTGAGGTTCTCCCGAAGCTGTTCGTCTGAGAGCCATGGCGTCTGCCAGAAGCTTTTCTCGACCTTGTAGCTGTTGATCAGCCAGAGATCCTTCACACCGAGGGCAGCGCAGGTTTGCAGGATACGGCGGAACATCTTGGGCCTGGGCATGGCGAGTATCAGGGTGAGCGGTAGAGGCGGCGGCGGAGCCTGATCCAGCGTCACCCGCAGCTCCGCCTCGGTATCGGTAAGCCGGATCACTTCGCCGGTTCCCAACTGGCCATCCGCGCGGCCGACGGGCACGGTGTCGCCAGCAACCACTTTGATCACGGACTGCAGGTGCGCCAGGCGTCGACCGCGCAGAACGGCACGGTCAGTTGCCACGAAATCCTCGTCAAACAGTAACGCCAGATTCATTCGCCGGCGGGCTCATCGCTTTCCGGGTCTGCGACTTCCCGTTTTGCCAGCCGCCCGAACAGGATACCGACCTCGAACAGGATCCACATGGGAACCGCGAGAAGGGTCTGGGAAATAATATCCGGCGGCGTCAGCAGCATGCCGATGATGAAACAGCCCACCACCACGTAGGGGCGCTTGGCTGCAAGATCGGCGGGCGTGGTGGCGCCGGTGAGAATCAACAGCACCGTGGCGATCGGAATTTCGAAGGCCACACCGAAGGCGAAGAACATCTTGAGTACAAAATTGAGGTAGCTGGTGATGTCCGGAAGTTCGACGATGCCTTCGGGGCCTATCGCAGTAAAGAAGCCGAACACCAGCGGGAAAACCACGTAATAGGCAAACGCCGCGCCCGCGTAAAACAGGATGACCGAGGTAAACAGCAGCGGAAAGGCCAGGCGTTTTTCGTGGGCGTAGAGGCCCGGCGCAATAAAGCTCCAGAGCTGGTAGAGAATGATCGGAATGGCAGCGAACACAGCCAGAACCAGGGCCAGCTTCAGCGGTGCGAAGAAGGGCGACGTAACATCCGTTGCGATCATGGTCTGGCCAACGGGCAACAGGGAACGGATGGGCTCCGACAGCCACAGGTAAAGTTCGTTGGCAAACGGATAAATGGCAGCGAAGCAGACCAGCACCGCAAGAACCATTTTCAGAAGGCGATTACGCAGTTCGAGCAGGTGCTCGATCAGTGGCATTTCCTGCTGCTCCGGAGGCAGCTGGTTGCCGTCGGGTTTTGCATTCATGAACGATTATCCGGCGGACTTTGCGGGGTTTCGCGTTTGGGTTGTTCGTTTCCGTCAGAGCCGGAATCTGGCGTCTGCGAGGAGCTACCAGCATCGGGCTGATCCTGCGCTGGAGCCTCAGAGGCCTTTGGCTGGCCGGATACCCGCCGTGTCGCAGGTGCAGGCCTTGGCTTCTGGGTCTCGTTCTCGGGCAGGATCATGTGCTCGTATTTCCTGGCTTCGTCCAGGGCGCCACGCACGGTTTTCTGAACGTCGTCGAGGCCAACATCTCCTGCCTTGCGAAGCTCGTCGCGGAGTTCGCCGGCTTTTAGCTCCCGGTCCAGTTCCGAGGTGAACTGGCCAACCATGCGCCGTGCACCACCCACCCAGCGGCCAGCCGCACGGGCGGCCGCAGGCAGGCGCTCGGGGCCGAGTACCAATAGCGCTATGACGCCGCAGATCAGCAGCTCAAGAAAGCCGATATCGAACATTCAGCCTGGTCTCAGCTGTGGGACTTGTCCCGGGGCTTGTCTTCGGCCGCCGCTTGTTGCTGTGGCTGCTCCCCTTCCTTGCCTTCCAGGGATTCCTGGTTCTCGGCCTTGGAGTCCTCATCGCTCATGGACTTCTTGAAGCCGCGAATGGCACCACCGAGGTCGCTGCCGATGTTGCGAAGCTTCTTGGTTCCGAACAACAGAATGACAATGCCGAGTACGATAAGTAATTGCCAGATGCTGATACCCATTACGGGGTCCTCATTTTAATGTTTCTGTTCAATGACATTGTACGTTACCAGAACCGTTACGCGGAAACCCCTTTAGAGGTATTACCGCTCACTTGTTCCTCGACGCTTTTTCTTCCAGGCCTGACAGATCGAACCGGCTGGCCAGTTCGTCCAGGATGTCCTTCGGGCCAAGGCCCAGTCTCGACAGCATGACCATGCTGTGGAACCAGAGGTCGGCGGTTTCATAAACCACGTCCCGGGTTTCCCCGGAATGCTCTGCGTCCTTGGCTGCCAGCAGGGTTTCCGTGCACTCTTCCCCCACTTTTTCCAGGATCTTGTTCAGGCCCTTGGCGTGGAGGCTGGCTACATAGGAGGTTTCCGGGTCTGCCTCTTTCCTGGCCTCCAGAACCCTCGCCAGGTTTTCCAATACATCGCTCACAGTCCGTGCTCCTCAGTTGCTGCCGTAAATAGTGCCGGGGTCCTTGATCACCGGGTCAACGCTGACCCACTGACCGTCTTTCAAAGTCCGGTAGAAGCAGCTGCGTCTGCCAGTATGGCAGGCGATGCCGCCTTTTTGTTCTACTTTCAGCAGGATGACGTCCTCGTCGCAGTCCAGTCGAATGTCCCGGATGACCTGTTGGTGCCCCGAGGTTTCCCCTTTGCGCCAGAGCTTGCCCCGGGAGCGCGACCAGTATACGGCGTGGCCTTCTTCGGCGGTCAGCCTGAGCGACTCGCGGTTCATCCAGGCCATCATCAGGATGTCGCCGGTGTCGGCGTCCTGGGCGATGGCCGGAACCAGGCCGTCCTCTGTCCAGCGAATGGCATCCAGCCAGTCAGGGGTCTCGACGTTATCCGAGCTATTTTGCATTTTTGTGAATCCTGAAATCTTTATCGGTTATCGGCTGCCCCGGAGCATGAGCCCGCCGGCGACGGCAAACAGGGCCCAGCTCCAGGCAGGCACGCTTTCAATCCACTGCCGGCTCTCGGGCTGAGTGCCCAGAAAGCCGCCGGCAATGAGCAGTACCGCCAATGTCGCCCGCCGCCAACGCCGCTCGGTACGGATCTGCTGCTCCCGGAGCAACGCCAGTGTTGCCCGGTTCTGGGGCTCGGTGGGCCCCGCCTGCCGCAGTTGCAAGAGCGCATCGTGCACCAGCTGGGGCATTTCCGGCGACTGTTCCAGCCAGGAGGGAAGGTGCGACTGCAGCGACTTGATCAGCCCCGAAGGGCCAATGCGTTTGCGCATCCAGGTCTCGAGGTAGGGTTGCGCGGTGCTCCACAAATCCAGATCCGGATACAGCTGTCGGCCCAGACCTTCAACGTTCAGGAGGGTTTTCTGCAGCAGAACGAGCTGGGGCTGCACTTCCATATTGAACCGCCGTGCCGTCTGGAACAGGCGCAACAGGAAGTGGCCGAACGAGATATCCTTCAACGGCTTCTCGAAGATGGGCTCGCAAACAGTACGTATGGCCGCCTCAAACTGGTTCACTGGCGTGTCGGGCGGTACCCAGCCGGACTGAATATGCAGCTGCGCAACCTGCCGATAATCCCGGCGGAAAAAGGCCAGAAGGTTTCGGGCAAGATAGCTCTGGTCATCCGGTGCCAGGGTGCCAACGATGCCGAAATCGATGGCGATATATCGGGGATCCGAGGGATTGGACGTATCCACAAAGATGTTGCCCGGATGCATGTCGGCATGGAAGAAGCTGTCCCGGAACACCTGGGTAAAGAAAATTTCCACGCCTTTTTCAGCCAGTACCTTCATGTCGACGCCGGCGGCCTTCAGAGCCGCAGTATCGGCAATGGGGATGCCGTGAATCCGCTCCATCACCAGCACGGATTTGCGGGTGTAGTCCCAGTCGATAAAGGGAATGTAGATCAGCGAGGAGTTTTCGAAATTCCGGCGCAGCTGGCTGGCGTTGGCGGCCTCGCGCTGGAGATCCAGCTCATCGTGAATGGTGGAATCGTAGTCGGCTACCACTTCCACCGGGTGCAGGCGCTTGCCTTCGGACCAGTATTTTTCCAGCAGGCCAGCCATCAGGTACATCAGGGCCAGATCCTGACGGATTACCTTCTCTATGCCCGGTCGCAGAACTTTCACGACTACCTTCTGGCCGTTGCGCAGGGTGGCTGCATGCACCTGGGCAACCGATGCCGAGGCAAGCGGGTCCGGACTGAATTCGGCAAACAGGTCCGAAACCGGGGCACCGAGGGAGGTTTCGATAATGCTCCGGGCTTCATTGCTCGGGAACGGCGGTACCCGGTCCTGGAGATTCTTCAGGGATTCCGCCATGTCGTCCGGCAGAAGATCCCTTCGGGTAGAGAGGATCTGGCCGAACTTTACGAACACGGGGCCCAGTTCCTCCAGCGCCAGCCGAAGGCGGTCGCCACGATCGAGCTTCGGTTGCGGGAACAGGTGCCAGGGCGCCAGCAGGAAAAACACCTTCAGGGGCGCGGGCAGTTCTGCGATTGGCAGGAACGTGTCCAGCCGGTAACGGCAAAATACCCAGGCAATTCGGAACAGGCGTTGCAGGCGGGTCACAGGTTCTCCGATTCGTCAGTCTTGCCGCGGTTTTCAATCAGATTAAGCCGCGCTTCCAGTCTTTCCGTGCGCAGGTTCAGTTCGTCGATATCCTCGAACGTAGCTTCCAGCTCCCGCCGACCGGGCAGGGCGCGACTTTCCTCGTGCACATACTCTTCGATGTTGGCATTCAGGGACTGAAAGGCCTGTCGACTCCATCGGATAGCGCCGCGAACCCGTTGGCCCAGGAAGTGTGCGGGCACATCGCCGATGTGCCGGGCCATGGCGGCTTCCCAATCCGGTTCAAGCTGGTTCAGGGCTCGTTGCAGCTGATGGGCCAGCGCTGTGTCGCCGGTCACGTCAAGACGGCCGTCGGCAAAGACCCGGTCATCGCCGGTGGCCAGCGCTGCAAAGGCGATGGGTTTGCCGGTGATCTCGAGCGCTGGCTGTTCGACCGGCTGGCTGCCGACGCGGACGCGGTTTCCGGCCCGGTCCAGGGTGTAAGTCAGGGCAATCGGGTCGGTGATATTGAACTGAACCGGCCCCGCCAACGCTTCCATCAAGGCACTATGCCCCGCAGGATCCAGTTCCAGTGCCCGGTTCAGGGCGCTTTCCAGGATAGCGGAGACAGCGGAAAGCAGGGTGGGGCCGGGAAACATCAGGGCTTGATTCCCACATGCAGGGCGACGATACCGCCGGTCATGTTGTAGTACTTGCAGTTCACCAGGCCGGCGTTCTCCATCATGCCCTTGAGGGTGTCCTGGTCGGGATGCATGCGGATGGATTCGGCCAGGTACTTGTAGCTTTCACTGTCGCCGGCGATGAGCTGGCCCATCAGGGGCAGGGCGGAAAACGAGTAGGTGTCGTAGGCCTTGCTCAGCAATGGATTGGTCGGCTTGGAGAATTCCAGGATCATCAGCTTGCCGCCGGGCTTGAGAACCCGGGTCATGTCGCGCAGGGCCTGGTCTTTATCGGTGACATTGCGCAGACCGAAGGCGATGGATACCGCATTGAAGTTGTTGTCCGGAAACGGCAGATGCTCGGCATCCGCCTGTACGTATTCAATGTTGCCGGCATAGCCGCGATCTGTCAGCCGGCTGCGGCCCACCTGCAGCATGGAGGCATTGATGTCGGCCAGCACCACCTTGCCGGACGGACCCACAAGGTCTGAAAACTTCATGGTGAGATCGCCAGTGCCGCCGGCAATGTCCAGCACCTGGTGGCCGGGACGCACGCCCGAAAGCTCAATGGTGAAACGTTTCCAGAGCCGGTGAATTCCCATGGACATCAGGTCATTCATGAGGTCGTACTTGCCCGCCACACTGTGGAACACCTCGGCCACCTGGCTCGCTTTCTGGCTCTTGGGCACATTGCGGAAACCGAAATGGGTTACGTCGTCCTGGCCGTTGCTGTTTGCGGCCTGGTTGGCTGGCGTTTGCTGCTCGCTCATGGGGCATGTCCTGTCAGAATCTGAACCCCGTATTCTAACCGCTGACGGGGTTGCTACAAGGGTGGCGGTGAGTTAAATAGCGCCCTAAACTGTAAATCTATCCAAATCCGAGAGAAAACCGCTTCATGTCTGTAATTGATGTACATCGCCCGCACACCCTGGATCAAGAACACGCAAGGCAGGCCGCAGAATCCCTTGCCAAAGACCTGTCCAGTCAGTTTGACGTGAATTATGAGTGGGAAGGCGACCACCTGAAGTTCAAGCGCAGTGGCGTCAAGGGACACCTGAACATCACCCCGACAGATCTGCACATTCACCTCGAGCTGGGCATGATGCTGCGGCCCTTCAAATCGCGGATCGAGCAGGAAATCCACTCCCAGCTGGACCAGATCATCAAGGCCTGAGCCAGCCAACTATCCCCGGCTCAGAGGTTTTCCGGCAGGCTGAACGGGTCCGGGTGATGGTCGAGAATGTTGCGCATTACCCGCTGCTCCCGGGAAACCAGCCGGTCGATCAGTAGCTCCACATCGTCCATCTTCCGGAAGGCGGAATAGCCCCGGTGCAGGAAGCTGTGCAGATCCGTCAGATCGGCCATCTCTGCCGGGCCCCGGGTCATCGATAGCAGCCATCCAAGGGTGCGGTTGCGGACATAGCGATCAAGTTGCTGGCCAACGTCTGCCACCAGGGTAATCTGTTTCTCTCTCTGCGCCAGCCGTCGGCTCTCCCGGTAGGCTGCACAATAGGCGTCCGTGGTGATTGCCCGCGCAGACACACCTTGCTGATGGAACAGTTCGGCGAGCTCCAGGTCCAGCTGTTGGGTGATCAGGTTCAGTTCCACGAGGCCGGCGAAGGTGTCCAGCAGATTATCTGGCAACCACTTCACCATTTTGGGAAACACCCGATCAATATTGTCGTCCCGGCGGGTCATGCCGGCCGGGGCGTAGAGGTCGGTCAGCAGAAATTCGAGGCCGTGGTGATATCCGGGATGGCGATAAAGATCCTCATGGGTCGACTTCAGCCGCTCCGCCTGCCAGTCGGCGACGGAGACGGCGTGTTCCATCAGCGGATGCTCGGCTTTCAGGCGCCGGAAATCATGGTAGTCCAGAAGCAGTTGCTGCAGCCGGCGAGCGCTTTCAGAGCGGGCTTCGGTAGCGACGAGGCGCTCACGGTACATGGGCGATGGCTCCACTAAACCTGAGGAAAAGAGCGTAGTTTAGCGGAGCTGCAGTGGTCTTGCAGCAGGGTGCAAGCCGGGCGTCAGCCCTGCGCGGCTGTCGGGAGCGTTTCGAACCCCGGAACCCATTCCTTGCTGTCCAGCGTAATGAAGTGGCTCGGTGCCTCGGTTTCCACGATGCGCATGGTGGTCGGGCTCTGGCGGGCGCTGGCCAGCATGGATGAGCGATCGAGAATGCGATCCACGGCAGGGATCAGGAAGGTGCCGTGGCGCACATGGCCGTAGACACTGCTGTCCGTCCGCGCCATCCAGTCCATGATGTTCTCGATGTTACGAACAATGGTCAGGTGATCCTTGGTGGCTGAGAACAGCTTGCTCAACAGCTGCTTCTTGCGCGGATTCATCTTGCCGAAAAAGGTCTGGCCATAGGCCGACGACGGAGCGCTGTTGATCAGACGGATCAGCCAGGGCCACATGCCGTGACTGACCGGTTCCAGAATGGTGGTTACCAGAGCTGAGAGCTTGCCGTTGGGGAGTACCGGTGCCTCCAGAACCACTTCCACGTCATCATAGAGCTCGGGCCATTGCTTGATGGCCTCGAGAATGACCGCTCCGCCACGGGAATGTCCATGAACCCGGATGTTCTGAGTAGTCGGGAGGCTGGAGAGCGCCTGGTTAAGAATGCAGGCGTCGTACTCGATCGTGCCTTCCAGCTGCTTGATCGGCACTTCCCATTCCGGCGTTTCCGGCGTAACGCCGTTTACCGGGATGTGGTAGTTGCTGCAGGTGAGCAGGATCAGTTCAGTGGTCGGCGCTTCATAGGCCTGGGTGAAGTAGCAGTGATTTTCCAGAAAGCCGTGCACGCCAATTACGGTCTGCTCCGCTTTGCCGCTGTGGTTGCGAACGGAAACAGCGCCCTTGCCGACGCGATACACATGCCCGGAAAACATTTCCGAGTAGGCGCTTTCAATCGGTTTGATCAGCTTGCGAACATGGCTCGCTTTCATAACTGTTCTCCCACCCAGCACGGCAATGGCCTGTTGTTGGAATTTGGTTGTGCTGGTAAGCCTTTTGTACCCCGATCATCTCGTTATGTTACTGGCTCTGAGTACGGATTTTTTGATGTCCCAGGGCCAATCGATCACGGATCGGCAGCGTTTAATAACCATTGCACCAAGGCTTATAACCAGTATAGGACTGAACAGTTACTCACGTGTAATTTTTTGTAACAGCGTGCGCTGGTGCCGCATATGGAGACGGCGCGGCTTGTCTGGCACAATGCGGAGTTCGGTTTTTACTTAGGGCGCCTCGTGCTTGGCATTGGATCCAGGGCCCCTTTCTTCATTA
The DNA here is from genome assembly GCF_001266795.1 of Marinobacter sp. CP1. Classification (NCBI taxonomy): domain Bacteria; kingdom Pseudomonadati; phylum Pseudomonadota; class Gammaproteobacteria; order Pseudomonadales; family Marinobacteraceae; genus Marinobacter; species Marinobacter sp. CP1. The sequence continues at coordinate 1,367,605 of NZ_CP011929.1, read as the reverse complement.
CTTCTCCAGGGACGTTCGGGTTTGAGTCACGAGCAATCGCATCTCCTGCTACCTGCTGATTCGGCCTGGCTGGCCCTGGAGCGCCCGGAAAACCCCATGACCATCACCGTGATGTTGCGGGTTGATGGGCTTACTGCGCCCCGTTTCAGGGAGTTTCTGCGGGTGTACTGGATGGCCTGGGAGCGTTTCTGGTACATGCCCGTCAAGCGCTCACCTGCCTGGTGGTGGGAGCAGGATCCGACGTTTGATGTTAGCCACCACCTTGATGTGGTTGTGGATCGTTTCACGCCCGACAGCCTTCAGGAATGGGTGTCCGCGCGTCTGAACCAGCCTCTGCCCATGTATCGCCCGCGCTGGAAATTCTGGCTTGCGCCCAATGCCGAGGGTGGGGCGGTGCTACTGCTGCGCATTCACCACTGTTACGCCGATGGCCTGTCTCTGCTGGGCATCTTTGACCGACTGTGCCCGCCCTCTCCCCAGCAGCATCCCGCCATTTACGGCGCCCCCGAAATCGCGGAGCTGTCACGCTGGACGGCTGCGGCAAAGGCCTGGTTCGGGCAACTGATGGCATCCGAAGAGCCTTCTGAAGAATCCCACGGTGCTGGCAATGCAGACCGGTCCGCCGGTAATCAATGGCAGGACGCGGGTCGCTTGCTGGAGCGGGTCGCCCAGAAGAGCCTGAAGCTGGTCAATGAATTTTCGGAGTTCCTGGTGGAGCCGGAAGACACGGCGACGGATCTCAGGCAGCCGTTGCTGGGGAGGCGACATTGTCGCTGGTCCGAGCCGGTGCCCCTCGACCGCTTCAGAAACATTGTCCGAGCTACCAATGTAACCATCAACGATGTGTTGCTGAGCTGTGTGGCGGCGGCTGTGCGCACCCGCCTGGGCATTGAAGGCGAGGACCTCGATGAAGCCGTGCTGCATGCCGCCGTACCGGTGGATATTCGCAGTCGCCTGCCCGAGGAGCTCAAGCCGGCACCCGGCGCGCTGGGCAATTATTTTGGCACCGTGTTTGTACCTTTGCCGGTGGATGGTGAAAGTCCCCTCGAGCGACTTTTCCGCATCAAGCACGAAACCCGCCGTCTTAAGAAAAGCTGGCAGCCCGGCATTGCCTGGGGTCTCGCGGCCAGCGCCACGATTGTTCCAGAGCCTTGGCGGGAGCCGTTGGCCGAGGTGTTCTACCGCAAGGCCAGTGCCGTGGTGTCCAACGTGCCCGGCACTCCGGAGGCCCGGTATATTGCCGGCTGCCGGATAACCGAACAGATGTTCTGGGTGCCCCAGGCCGGGGATATCGGTTTGGGTATCAGCATTGTCAGCTACGCCGACCAGGTGCAGTTTGGCGTCGTTGCCGATGAGGCGGTGATGGCCGACCCCGAAGACTTCCTCAACGACTGCCTGCAGGAACTGGCTCAGTTCCCCGGCGACTGATCCGCCGGGTCGTACTCCCAAAGTTTCAATTCAAGTGCCTCCCAAATGAGCAGAAAACCTGCTCCGTCGAAGCATTTTCCCCCTCCCTTGCATCACCGACCATGGAATTCAGGCGACAGACCGCGCCTGGGGCGTCCGGATGATCCGGGCCTCCGATCCCAGATTTCCAAAAACAACCGGGGGAACTATGAAAAACAATAACGTCAGAAAGTCAGGGTTAGCGATTGCCATGGCAGCGGCCATGGGCGCCAGCGCAGGAGCCAATGCCGCTGTTGAGCTGTATAACCAGGACGGCACCAGCTTTTCCGTGGATGGCTACTTCAACGCATTCTACGTAAACCGTGACGACAAGCAGAACGACGTTCGGGATTCCCGCATCAAGATGGGCTTCCTGCCGAACACCATCGGCTTCAATTTCAGCAAGGATATGGGTGATCTGACCCTGGGCGGACGTTCTTCGTTCTGGACCACCATCAATGACAGTCTTGATTCACCCACAGACACCGCCATCGACGTGCGTCAGTTCTATGCCACGGTAGACGGCGATTTTGGTCAGGTGCTGATTGGTAAGGACTTCGGCCTGTATGCCCGCTCCAACATTTTCCTCGACGAAATCCTGATGGGATTCGGTTCCCCGGGCGTCGCCGGTGGCGTTTCCTTCGGCAATATCCGCGCAGGCTATCCGTACCCGACACCTTCCGCCCAGATTACCTATCGCTCGCCGGATATGGGCGGCCTCAAGGTCGCGGCCGGTGTTCTGGATCCCGCCGATACGGTGACCGGTGCCAATGACGAAAATGCCGCACCCCGCTTCGAGTCCGAGGTAACCTACAACGCCAACCTGAACGATGTGGCCCTGACCGGCTGGGTGAACGGGCGCTATCAGTCTGCTGAAAATGGCAGCACGACCGTCGACAGCACAGGCCTCGGCTACGGTATCAAGGCGTCGGTCGCGGGACTGACCCTGGCTGCTTCCGGTTTTACTTCCAAGGGTGACAACCCGGTTCTGATCGGCAACGGTGCGGTGACCGAAGACGATGCCGACGGCTTCCTGGTTCAGGGCTCCTATGCCTTCGGTGCCAATCGCGTTGTGCTTTCCTACGGCGAGACGGACGCTGAAATCCTGAATCTGGAAACCGAGAGCACAACGCTCGGGTTCTTCCACGATGTAAACAGCAACTTCAAGCTGGTTGCCGAGTACAACATGTACGAAGACAACAACCGCACCACCGGTGCAACCACCACTGAGGCGGACACCATCGCCCTTGGCGCCATCGTGATGTTCTAAGCCCTACCTGGCGTTGCGGGTGGCAGGAGGCCTCTCGCTGCGCTGGTTTGTCTAAGACTAAAGTGCCGGTTTGCCTTGAGGCAAACCGGCAGCGCCACCAGGCATTGATTCAGGAGGCAGTTTAATCAATGGCTTACGATCATTTTGGCGCGCCGATTAAAAGCACTGAAGTCGCATTGGCTGCGTTTGCGGATGCCGTAGAATCGGTGAAAAGTCATCCGTTTTCGGGAACCGCGTTTATGAAGCCAGCGACGACCCTGCCTGCGGTCCGGGTAGCGAGCTCCAGCGTTCGCGATCCCATGTTGGCCGCCACCAATCTCGCCAGCCAGCTCAGCCACGAGCATCTTGGCTGTGTACTCTTCTTCTGTTCTGCGGAATACGACCTGGGTCGACTTGGTAGTGCCCTTGAGCACAGTTTTCAAGGTGCGCGTGTCTGCGGCTGCACTTCGGCCGGGGAGATCACTCCGGACGGCTACGGACGTGGATGCATCACCGCCATCGGGTTTGACAGCCGCTATTTCGCCATCGATTGCGCACTGATCCGGGAGCTGGACCGATTCACCCTGCAGGATGCCCAGGGGGTAATCGACGGCCTGCTTTCGACCTGTCGGGATGCCAGACTCGCGCCGGTCAAAGGCAACACCTTTGCCATCACGCTGCTGGACGGCCTTTCGAGTCGTGAAGAGCTGGTGCTGGCAACGCTCAACTCGGCCCTTGGCACCATTCCCCAGTTTGGCGGTTCTGCCGGCGACGACGAGCGCCTGGCCAACACCCATGTGTTCTACGACGGCCAGTTCCATACCGGAGCCGCCACGGTGTTGCTGGTAAATACACCGCTGGATTTCCGGGTGTTTTCCACGCACCACATGGTCGAACGCAGTGAAAAGCTGGTGGTGACCAACGCCTGCGCGGAAAGTCGCACGGTATACGAGCTCAACGCCGAGCCGGCGGCCGATGCCTATGCCCGAGCCGTTGGCGTGGATGTCGAAGCACTGGATCGCAAGGTGTTTGCGCTACGGCCCATGGGGGTGAAAATCGGCGGCCACTATTTTGTCCGCTCGGTGCAGCGGGTAAACCCGGACAAGAGTCTGACTTTCTATTGCGCCGTGGAAACCGGAATCGTGATGACGGCCATGGAGCCGGAATCCCTGCTGGACAGCGTTCGTACCCAGATAGAAGCCGCAGAACGGGTTGTGGGGCCACCTCTGGTGACCATCGGCTGCGATTGTTTTCTGCGCAGGCTGGAGGCTGAACTGACCGGGGAGGTGGAAGCGGTCTCGCAGTTCCTCCGCCACCACAATGTGATTGGCTTTAACACGTACGGCGAGCAGTTCGACGGTATGCACATCAACCAGACGTTTACGGGGGTGGTCATTGGCCAGCCTGATGTCCGTTCCGAACAAGATTGAAGCACCCGTTGAAGACAGGCGGGATCTCCGGATTGCCGAACTTGAGGCGGAGAACGAGCGCCTGCGGCGGATTCGCGATGCCCTGATTGTCCGGGTGGAGTCCGGCTCTGCCCATAAGCCGGAGCCCTACGCCGCCTTCGAGCACTCGGTGGTGCTTGCCGAGCAGGTTCGGGAGCGGACCGAGGCGCTGAACCAGGCCATGGAGCAGCTCAAGGGCAGCAACAAGGCCCTGAACCGGGCCAGGGAGGAAGCCGAGACAACCCGCCAGAGACTGAGTGATGCTATAGAGAGTATTGCCGATGGCTTCGTGCTCTTTGATAACAAGCATTGCCTGATCCAGAGCAACAGTCGGTTCCGGAGCTACTGGCGACACGCCGGCGTTGATGCGCCGGGCCAGGGCACCCGGATTTCAGACGTAAAGCGGCAGGCGGTGGCCTGCGGTCTGGTCCTGGAGGAACACAGCCATCCGGATTCGGAAGGCGTGGTGTTTCTGCTGGCCAACGGCCGCTGGGTTCAGGTTACCGAGAGACCGACCCGGGAAGGTGGGTTGGTGGTGCTCTATTCCGACATCACCGATGTGAAGAACAGCGAAATGGCCCGCCGGATCAAGGCGCTCGAAGAGAGCGAGCGCTGGATCCGGGTGGTGACCGACCATGTTCCCGCGCTGATTGCCTATATCGGCGCCGACATGACCATCCAGTTCTGCAACAAGGTCTATGAGTCATGGTACGGGCGCAAAGGCGAGTCGCCCCTCGGCAAACGTCTTAACGAGGTGCATTCGCCAGAGTTCTACCAGCGCCTGCTTCCCCAGATTCTCGATGTCATGGACGGCCACAACGTGACGTTCGAATTCGAGGAGACCGGTGAACAGGGTGAGGTACGCCACATGCTGCGTTCCTACGTGCCGAATTTCGATGAGCAGGGCGACATCATCGGTTTCTTCGTGCTGATCCGGGACATTACCGACCGTCGAAAGACCGCCCTGGCTCTGGAGCAGGCCTATGACAATCTGGAGCGCCGGGTGAAGGAACGCACCGCGGCCCTGACCGGCCTGAACAACCAGCTGCGCCAGGAAATCACCGAGCGGGCGGCGGTAGAGGCACGGCTTCGGGATGCCAAGCTCGAGGCCGAGCGGGCCAACCTCTCGAAAACGAAGTTCCTGGCGGCCGTCAGCCACGACTTGCTGCAACCCCTGAATGCCGCACGGTTATTCACCAGTGCATTGCTGGAACAGTCGTTCGGGCCCAAGGCTGAAGGCCTGGTTCGATCGGTGAGCACCTCTCTGGATGACGTTGAAAACCTGCTGGGCACCCTGGTTGATATTTCCAAGCTCGATGCCGGCGTGATCAAACCGGATGTCACCGCCTTTGACCTTCGGGACCTGCTCAATAATATCGCACGGGAATTCCGCCAGATGGCCATGGCCGAGGGGCTGCAACTGGACTTTATTGCCAGCTCCGCGATTGTGGAGTCCGATTCCCAGTTGCTGGCGCGGATTCTCCGGAATTTCCTCACCAACGCCATTCGCTACACTGGCAACGGCCGGATCCTGCTTGGCGTTCGCCGACAAAAGGATCATGTGCTGTTGCAGGTGTGGGATACCGGCCCGGGGATTCCCGAAGACAAACTCACCGAGATCTTCCAGGAATTCAAGCGTATTCGCCCCGCCGGTTCACAGCCTGATAAAGGCCTGGGACTCGGTCTGGCCATCGTCGACAAAATATCCCGAATGCTGGGGCACGAGGTGACGGTGAATTCCAGCGAGGGCAGGGGGTCAGTCTTCAGCGTCCGGGTCCCCGTCGGAAAGCTGAAGCCCAGGCAAGCAGCGCCCGACCAGAACCGGGCCCTGTCTTTCGATAGCGGTCTGGGTGGGTCCCGGATTTGGGTGATCGACAACGACCAGTCTATTTGCCAAGGCATGCAAACCCTGCTCGAAGGTTGGGACTGCCAGGTAGTGACGGCGGTATCCCTGGAAGATCTCGAACGCCAGTTGGACCCGGCCAGCAGCGCGGTGGACCTTATCCTGGCGGACTACCATCTGGACAACGATGAAAACGGCGTGGATGTGGTTGCGGAGATCAATGGCCGCCGGAGATGTCCGGCGCCAGTGGTGATGATTACGGCTAACTACACCAACGAACTCAAGCAGCATATCCGCGAACTTGGGCACCTGCTGATGAACAAGCCGGTGAAGCCTCTGAAGCTGCGCAGTGCGCTGAGTCATCTACTGAGAAGCTGACGGCGGTCTCATACGAAAAGGGTCAGATGAACATGTCACCTGACCCTTTATAGCCTTTGAAGTCCTGACTTTATTACCGCTTCAGATACTGACTGAAATCCACATCGCTGGCAGACAGAATCGCCTGCACCCGGTTGTGAACCCCGAGCTTGCGTAGGATTGCGGAAACATGGGCCTTCACCGTGGTTTCGGCGATGTTCAGGTTATAGGCGATCTGCTTGTTGGATTCGCCCTTGGACATGCGCTCGAGCACCAGCAGCTGCCGACGTGTCAGTGAGTTGAGCAGCTCCGGTGAAATCGGGTTGTCTTCATTGCGGCCACGACGAGTATTGCTCTCCTTGCCGGTTCGGATGATGTCCGAGGGCAGGTAGACATTGCCGTTCAGTATCTGCTGGATGGCCTCGGTCATCTGGGCCCTGGGCGAGGACTTGGTAATGAATCCGCAGGCGCCGTAGGTAATGGCCTGCAGTACCACCTGCTTGTCTTCCTCGGCAGAGACAATCACCACCGGAATGGTCGGGGCTTCGTTGCGCAACGTGATCAGGCCGTTGAGACCATGCATGCCGGGCATGTTCAGGTCCAGCAGGATCAGGTCCAGGTCGTCATTCTCACGGGTAATGTCGAGAGCGCTGTCCAGATCGTCGGTTTCGATGATCTCGCTGCCCTCAAAGCCAGAGGCGATAACGCTGCTGATGGCTTCCCGGAACAGCGGGTGGTCGTCGGCAATCAGGATCTTGTAAGCCGGCTCCATGGATGGGTCTACCTGTTTGTTTTCAGTGTCGGGAATGGCTTCCGAATCATGATAACGGTTTTCGGAAGAGAGTGCGGCATCGAGCTCGTTCAGCATAGCGGCCTCCTGTGCAGAGAATCGCCGGAGTCGGAGTTGATCCTCTGTTTATTATTGTGATGGTTTCATTACACGCCATCTTGGTCTCGGGTTGAATGCGACCATCGCACCAAAAAACAGGCACCAAAGTACTATTCTTACCGGGCTGTGGGCTTCGTATCGTGGAGCAATGAGCCTACAACCAACAATAACCCCAGTCTCCCAACCCTCTCTTGCCGATCGCTGGATCAAAAAGGGAGTGACAGCCCTGGTGTGTCTTATCTTCAGCCTCGCAGGTGGTGCCCAGGCCGGGGAGGGAGCCTCTGAGCTGCCCGTACTGTCCGTCAGCGTATTGCAGTTCGGCACGGCCCACTGGGAGCTTGACCATATCCTGCATCGGGAACTGGATCGGGAGAATGGCTATCGGCTGGACCTGAAACCGGTGGCGAACCTGCCGGCCTCCAGGCTCGCGGTCACCAGCGGTTCGGTGAATGGCGCAGTGGCCGACCTGCTGTGGGCGCAGTCCAGGTTTCAGGCAGGAGCGCCCTACCTTTATGTGCCTTTTTCATCCCAGATCGGCGATATCGTTGTCGCCGAGACCTCCCTGATCCGCTCGGTGGCGGATCTGGCGGACAAGCGCATCGGCGTAGCCGGCGGGCCGGACAGCAAGGGCTGGATACTGCTCCAGAAAGTCGCAGAGCGGCAGGGTATCAATCTGGACGAATCCGCAGAGATCCAGTTCGCTGCTCCGCCGCTGCTCAGCCAGGCTCTCAAGCGGGGACAGGTAGACGTGATCGTCACCTACTGGCATTTCGCTGCCCGTCTCCGGGGTGAGGGCGGCTGGCGGTCGGCCTTCAGCATGGCCGATCTGCTCACTGAGCTGGACCTGGATCGCAACCTGCCGGTGCTGGGTTATGTCTTCCCTGCGAAATGGGCGACCGATCACGGATCGTTGATAGATGGTTTCGCGGCCTCCCTTCAAGAGGCCAAAGCCGAGCTGGCGGACAGTGAATCACCCTGGCAACGCTTGCGTCCCCTGATGGGTAATCCTGAAGATGGCGTCTTCACGGCATTGCGCGAGGGCTTCGTCGCCGGCACGCCTGCGCCACAAACAGAACAGCGTATTGCAGACCTGCAGCGATTGATGACCCTCACAGGTGCCGACCCGGACCGCCTGATGCCCGCCAATCTGTTTTACCGGAGCCAACCGTGAAAGGCCCTCCCGGCCGCCCGCCGCTCTGGAGCTACTGGATAGTTCTGCCCTCGTTTGTCGTGCTCTGGGCGCTGACGGCGTGGCTCCTTCAGTCGCCTCTGTTACCAACGCCAGTGAGCGTGCTCGATACCCTGGTTCGGGAATCAGCGTCCGGCGAACTCTGGCATCACCTGGGGGCGACCCTGGCCCGCGTGGTGGTCGCCTTTGTTCTGGCAATGGCGATTGGCATCGCCATCGGCATTGTGATGGGCCGGTCACAAACCACCAATGCCCTGTTCGATCCCCTGCTGGTGTTGTTACTCAACCTGCCGGCGCTGGTCACCATCATCCTTATGTACGTGTGGTTCGGCCTGGTGGAAGTGGCTGCCGTGATGGCGGTGGTGATCAACAAAGTGCCCAACGTGGCGGTGACGGTTCGCGAAGGCGCCCGCAGCCTCGACTACCGGCTTGAGGAAATGGCCACCGTTTACGAGTTCACCCGCTGGCAACGGTTGCGTGAAGTGTGGGTGCCGCAGCTGTTTCCCTACCTCATGGCCGCCACCCGGGGTGGTCTTGCCCTGATCTGGAAGATTGTCCTTGTGGTGGAACTGCTGGGTCGCTCCAGTGGCGTCGGCTTCCAGCTGCATATGGCATTTCAGGTATTCGACGTGGCCGCCATTCTGGCATACAGCCTGGCCTTTATAGCCGTGGTCCAGCTGATCGAGCTGGCCATCCTGCAGCCCCTCGAGCGTCGATCCAGCCGCTGGCGCCAGCCGGAGGCCGCTCATGCTTGAACTTAGAATCGCGGGCCGAGAATTCGGTCAGCCAGTCCTGGGAGAGATTTTCGCAACCATAGGACGAGGCGATCGAATCTGCCTGCTGGGCCCCTCGGGTATCGGCAAGACCACACTGTTGAACGCCATTGCCGGTCTCGATAAATCGGTGCCAGAGAGCGCCGTTATCGGCCGGGAGCAGCTCCGGGTGGGCTACCTGTTTCAGGAGCATCGCCTGCTGCCATGGCGGACTTTACACGCCAATCTCAGGCTGGTTGGTGCCAGCGATGACGAGGCCGGGACGTTGCTGGGCCAGGTTGGCCTGGCCGGATACGGCCATTATCTCCCGGACCAACTATCACTCGGTATGGCCCGAAGAGCCGCCCTGGCCCGCTGCCTGGCGGTGAAGCCCGACTTGCTCTTGCTGGACGAGCCGTTTGCCTCGCTGGACCCTGTGATGGCGGGAGAGCTCAAGGCGCTGATTGCCCGGATTCTTGATTCGCGTCCGAAGATGGCGATGATCTGCGTTACCCATGATGGCGAGGATGCAGAAGTACTGGCAAACCGTCTGTGGTACCTGGATGGAAAGCCCGCCCGATTGCAGTGGGATGATCCGATTTGTGAACCCGGATTGATCGATGGGCTGCTTGGCAGGCTTCGTGGTCTGGACTTGGCCGGCTCCTGAATCCGTGCGAGTCAGTTGTCGGGCAGGGCTTTCCAAAACACGCTCCTTGCGGCACATCCATGTGACGCTTGGGCTCCGCCATCCATGGCTCCGCACAGTTTTGGAAAGCCCTGCCCGACAACTGCCCCGAGCATTATGCTGGCTTCCCGCCCAGTATTTTTGTGCGTTGCGGGCGAAAGCCAGCTGTGGCAAATAACGCCAGGAAAACAGTCACACCTGCTGTAATCCCATAAGCCATCGGATTCCACTCCAGGTAAAGTGAAAACCGTATCGCCTCTACCGCGTGGGTGAACGGATTGAACTGGCAGATCCAGTACAGCCAGGGGCTGGCCTCGTTCATGCGCCAGAGCGGATAGAGCGCAGAGGACATGAAGAACATCGGGAAAATGACAAAGTTCATCACCCCGGCGAAGTTCTCCAGCTGCTTGATCCAGGTGGCGATCAGCAGGCCCAACGCGCCCAGCATCAGGCTGGTGAGAATCAACGCCGGCAGCACGGACAGGTAGCCCCAGAGTGGTGGCTCCACATCCACCAGCAGCGCCAGCAGCAGGAACACATACACCTGGCCGATGGACACCACACCCATTGCCAGCAGTTTGGTCACCAGCAGGAAAGGTCGGTGCAGGGGGCTCATCAGGAGAACCCGCATGCTGCCCAGCTCCCGGTCGTACACCATGGACAGGGCGCCCTGCATACTGTTGAACAGGATGATCATGCCGCATAGCCCGGGGGCAATGTAGGTCTCGTAGGTGATGTAGGTTTCATAGGGCGGGATGATGGAAATGCCAAGAACCGCCCGGAACCCGGCGGCGAACACCACCAGCCAGAGCAGTGGCCGGACCAGGGCACTGGCAAAGCGGGTGCGCTGCTGCCAGAACCGCAGCCATTCACGGGTCTGGATGCCAACAAAACAGTGCCAGTAGTGCGCTGCGTTCATATCAGCCGGCTCCGGTCAGGGCATGGAAGGTTTCAGCCAGGTCGCGGGTGCCTTCGGCGTCGCAGATGGCCTGGCCGTTGCCGTCGGCGAGCAACTGGCCCTGATGCAGGATTAGCACGCGGTCGTCGGCGCGGACTTCTTCAATCAGGTGGGTGGCCCAGAGCACGGTCAGGCCGTCTTCTTCGCACAGAGTCCGGACGTGCTCGTTGAGCGCTTTGCGGCTTGCAACGTCCAGCCCCACCGTGGGTTCGTCGAGCAACAGCAGCGAGGGTTCATGCAGCAGGGCCCGTGCTATTTCCACTCGCCGACGATGGCCGCCGTTGAGCTGGCGGACAGCGTCGTTGGCCCGGTCCTCAAGGCTAAAGCGTTCCAGTTCCCGATCACCCCGAACCCTGGCTTCCTTGCGGGACAGACCGTGCAACGCGGCGTGGTATTGCAGGTTCTGGCGCACGGTCAGATCAAGGTCCAGGGCGTTCTGCTGGAATACGACGCCGATCTGACGCATGGCCTCGGCCGGCTGTTTTTTCAGGGATTGCCCGGCCAGCAGGAGTTCGCCCTGCTGCAGGGCCAGCAGTCGGGTGAGCAAACCAAACAGGGTTGATTTGCCGGCGCCGTTGGGCCCAAGCAGCGCGTGAAAACGGCCAGAGGTCAGCGTAAAGCTGACCTCCCGGAGCACCGGCTTGTCGCCGTAACGAAAGCTGAGGTTGCTCGCTTCGATGGTCATGACGTCGGATCGATGACCACACCCCAGGGGTAGCGGCCTACCTTGATGGACTTGATGACCTTCAGGTCTTCCACATCGATCACGGATACATCGCCGGACACGCCGTTGGTGGTGTAGAGGTGCTTCTCGTCCTTGTCCAGATCCAGCTGCCACACCCGGGCGCCCACCAGCAGGTAATCCAGGACTTCATAGGTCTGGGCATCAACAACCGCTACATGATTGGAGGGGCCGAGCGCTACGAAGGCGTATTTGCCGTCTGAAGTCAGTTCAATACCCACCGGCTGGACCCGATCCTGATTAACGCCAGGCACCTTGAAGGACATCTCGTGAATCTGCTCCAGGTTGTCGACATCGATGATGTGCACGGTGCCGCCGATTTCCGCGGAGGCCCAGGCAATCTTGCTGTCCTTGCTGAACTCCACGTGGCGCGGACGCTGGCCCACTACGATGTTCTTCTCGATCTCGAAGGTCTCGGTGTTGATCCAGTGCAGCATGCTGGTGGTTTCGGAGGTGTTCACGGCCCACTTGCCATTCGGGCTCACCGCCATGCCCTCCGGCTCGATACCTACGTCAATCTGGGCGAGCACCTCTTTGCTGTCGACATCCACCACGGTCACGATGGCGTCGTCCTCGTTGGCGATGTACAGGTGCTTGTTATTCGGATGCAGCGCGAATTGTTCCGGATCTTCACCGGAAGGCAGGGTGTCGACAATCTTGCGGGTAGCCAGATCCAGCACCTGAACCGTGTCATCGTCGCTGGCGCAGATGTAGAGCTTGGTATAGTCCTTGGAGAGCAGAATGCCCCGGGGCCGCTGGCCGACATCGATGGTTTCAATCACTTCCTGGGTTTCGGTATCAATCACCGACAGTGTGTTGTCCTTCTCGTTGGACACATAGGCGACGCTGGCCAGTGCCGGTGTCGATAGGCCGATCATGGCGGCCAGTGCGGTCTGTTTGAACAGGGTTTTCATGGTGTGACTCCTTCTTGTTTTGAACGTTGGCCGCCATGGGCTCAGCCGTTAATTCGACAATCGCTTTCAGGTCTGTCGAAACCGAGGGTGTCCATCTGGCTGTTGGGGTGGAGAAAGCCTTCGAAGGGTGCGCGCGCCACCAGTCCCCGGGGATGAACCAGCGGAATTGGTTGTCTCAGCTGGCCATTCCAGTTGCGGAAGGTGAGCTTACGGCCCTTGAACGCAGCCAGTTGGAACTTGTCACTGAACAGGTAATTCCGGATCTCGGCGGGACTGGCGGAGTTCAGGTCGGTGATGGCGGTACCGATGGAGCGAACGGCTGTCCAGGCGGCGTAGTCCTCGCTGTTCATGTCCCTGCCTGCCAGCTCGCGAAAACGATTCTGGAGCTGCGCAGCCCCCCAGCTCTCCACCACCCGGTGCCAGGTAACGGGTGACATGCCCTGTGTACCCACCACCGGTCGCGGCAGCCAGGTATTGAAGGGCACGTACTCGCCAAAATCCCCGCGTACATCAGCAACCACCACAGCGTCGTAATCGCTGGCCTGGGTGAATAGCGGCAGCTCCTTCGAGGCGGTTCGGCGCAGGTCGGCGTCAAAGGTCCAGGGCTTGTCTTCGACGATCTCCAGCCCGAAGCGCTTCGCTGAACGGCGGAAGGCATCGGCCCAGCCTTTGTCAGCTTCGGTTGGCCCGGTAATCAGGAACACCTCATCCCAGCGTCGCTGGTTCAGCCACTGGCCGAGGGCATCGGTGAGCATAGAATAGCTGGGCATTGTGTGCAGCAGGTTCACGTGGCACTGGCCGGTGCGCAGGGCGTCGTCTTTGGCGCCGGCATTGAAGATCAGGGTGTTGTCGCCTGCTTTTTCCGTGAGGGTTTTCAGGGTCGAGGCCGGCGCGTTCACCACGAACAGGTCGAGACCGCTTTCGCGCATGGTCTCAAAGGCCGCGATAGCCGCTTCTTCGGTATCGGCAACGTCACTCTGGAGTGAGTAGGTCTGGCCCAGAAACTTACCGGTGGTGCTGTTGTCGTTCATGGCCAGTTCGGCACCGCGAAGGCCGGCATCGTCCGGCTCCGGGATCACGTTGGAAAGTACCGGTCCCTGGTCCGGAATCCACTGTAGATAGCCAATCTGCACGTCCAGGGATTCCGCGTGCAGCGGGCATGCTGCTGCCATGGTGATTAATGAAGTGGCCGCTGTCCGGGACAGAAAAGACATGGGGTTCTCCGGTTTGTTGTTGTGCTTCCAGCTTATGGAAGGGGGAGAGGCCCGGAAATATTCAGAAAGTAGGAATCAGGCAGTACCAAAGGATGAGATTTCTTCTCGCAGACCAAAAATCTACTACCAAGGAACTAAACCAAAAACCTTAAAGTGGCATTCGGATTGGGCATCGGGATTCCTAGACTGGTGATCAGCAAGTTGGCAACTGACAAATCCAATAGCCAACCACGGGGAATCCAATAACAGAGGTAAGACCAATGGCAATGTCCTTTTCACTCAAAGCAATCGTGGCTTCGGCCATGTTTGGCCTGGCCGGCTTCGCTATCGCGCATGGCAATGTCACCCCACAGGAAGTGGATACGGGCAATCTGCCGGAGCTGGGCGATGAGGTGCGCATCGAGAACCCCTTCCGCGAGGGCAATGAATTCGGCGAGTTCAACGCCCAGGCCGCGAAAATCGGCGAAAGTGCCTACGCTGGCAACTGCGCCGCGTGCCATGGCATTCGGGCGATGTCCGGCGGTCTCACGCCGGATCTTCGCGAACTGACCGAGTGGGATGACGAGTACTACATCGGACGCGTGATGAACGGTACCGATCGCGGAATGCCGTCCTGGAAAAAGAGCATGGACCAGAACGCCATGTGGGCAATCCGCACCTATGTGGAATCCCTGCCCAAGCCAGAGTGATGAGCGCGGCTACTGTCAAAACGAGCGCCTGAATTCGGGTCGGCCATGTGCCGGCCCTTCGTCGTTGGGAGAAAAGGTGGGAGAAAACAATGAAAAGTCTACTTGGAATACTTGCCCTGTTGCTGTTCGCCCAGGTGGTCCTGGCCCAGGAGGTTAACGACGGGAACGAACTGCTCAACCGGCCTGCGGAGCGCACCTACGACATCATCCTGGATTCCGGCTACCTGAAGGTCGGTGTCTATGAGAATTTCCCGCCTTATTCCTACGAGGTTGATGGTGAGCCAATGGGTATCGACATCGAACTCGGGCGGCGGATTGCCGAGGAAATGGGCGTTGAGTTCAAGGTGCACTGGATCATCCCCGACGAGAATCTCGGAGACGACTTGCGTAATAACGTCTGGAAAGGGCACTACCTGGCCAAACAGCGGCTTGCGGATGTGATGCTCCGGGTGCCCTACGACAAGACCTACGCCTACATGCAGGATTCCACCGGCGAATACATCAACGAACAGGTCGTTCTGTTCGGCCCGTATCAGCAGGAAACCTGGCAGATTGCCTACAACCCCGAGAAGCTCGATGCCGTCGAAACCGTGGCGGTTTTTCAATACAACCGTATTGGCGTCGAGATAGATACCTTGCCTGATTTTTATCTGACCTCCGCGTTCGGCGGCCGCATGCGGGAACAGGTTCGCCATTACACCAACGTGGCGGACGCGTTCGAGGCCATGCGCAAGGGTGAGGTAAGTGCCGTGATGGGTATGCGCTCGGAGATCGATCACGAACTGGCCAAATCCGAGAACGCCATGTTCGAAGCCGCTGGAAACGGGTTTCCGGGTATCGGCAAACAGGTATGGGATGTGGGTATGGCGATCAAACACACCCATCGCCAGCTGGGCTATGCCCTTGAAGCCATCATCGACAGGCTGGTGAAGACCGGCGAGATGAACGAGCTGATGGCCAGCCAGAAACTCCGATACAGCGTGCCGGGTTATTACCGGGAATTTCTGGATGAGCAGGCTATCGCCAGGGCCGAAGGGGATCTCTGAGGGGTTGCCCCGAACGCCGGGGCCGGAAGAGCCGGTGTAGTCGTACTACCAAGTGATGAGAAAACCTGTTCCGGCGAGCAATTGTTGGTTTTTTCCACAAAGCGAAGAATCGTATCAGAGGCGGGAAAAGTTCCCGGTTCGGCCTGAAACGAACTCAAGAGAACTGAAAACAAGAGACTTGGAGAGCGCAACCATGAGAACCAACAAGTTCGGGATTCGCATTGCGGCCAGCGCCCTGGCCATGGCAGTTTCCTACGGGGCCCATGCGGTAACCGACGAAGACATCATCAACGATCACAAGACCCCTGAAGACATTGTCAGCTATGGCATGGGTACCCAGGGACAGCGCTACAGCATTCTGGAAGATCTGAACACCAGCAACGTTCAGTATCTGCAGCCGGCCTGGGCTTTCTCCTTCGGCAGCGAAAAAATGCGTGGCCAGGAATCCCAGCCGCTGATCAAGGACGGCGTCATGTACGTGACCGCCTCCTACTCCCGCATCTATGCCATCGATGCCAGAACCGGCGAAGAGATCTGGCAGTACGATGCCCGTCTGCCCGATGGCATCATGCCCTGCTGTGACGTGGTTAACCGCGGTGCCGCCATCTACGGCGACAAGGTGATCTTCGGTACCCTGGACGCCAAACTGGTTGCCCTGAACAAGGACACCGGTAAGCCGATGTGGATCAAGAAGGTAGCCGATTACCAGGCCGGTTATGCAATCACCGCCGCGCCCATGGTCATCAAGGGCAAGGTCATTACCGGCGTTTCCGGTGGTGAATTCGGTATTGTCGGCAAGGTGGAAGCCTACGATGCCAATACCGGTGATCTGGTATGGACCCGTCCGACGGTAGAAGGCCATATGGGTTACGTTTACAAAGACGGCAAGAAGATCGAGAACGGCATTTCCGGTGGCAAGGCAGGCGTGACCTGGCCCGGCGAAATGTGGAAGAACGGCGGCGCGGCTACCTGGCTGGGCG
This sequence comes from Marinobacter sp. CP1, assembly GCF_001266795.1. Lineage (NCBI taxonomy): Bacteria > Pseudomonadati > Pseudomonadota > Gammaproteobacteria > Pseudomonadales > Marinobacteraceae > Marinobacter > Marinobacter sp. CP1. Next base: position 1,351,204 of record NZ_CP011929.1, on the reverse strand, counting down.
GCACCTACGATCCGGACACCGATTCCCTGTTCTTTGGTACCGGTAACCCGGCGCCCTGGAACTCGCACCTGCGCCCCGGCGACAACCTGTTCTCCTCAAGCCGACTGGCGATTGATCCGGACGACGGCAGCATCAAGTGGCACTTCCAGACCACCCCGAACGATGGCTGGGACTATGATGGTGTTAACGAACTGATCTCCTTCAACTACGAAGAGAACGGTAAAACCGTGAAAGCAGCGGCCACCGCCGACCGTAACGGGTTCTTCTACGTACTGAACCGCGAGAACGGTGACTTTATTCGTGGCTTCCCGTTCGTGGACAAGATCACCTGGGCAGAGGGCCTGGATCCGAAGACCGGCCGTCCGATTTACACCGAGGGCGGACGCCCGGGCAATCCTGCCGATATGGAAGGTGGCAAGGGTGAAATGGTTCTGGCTCAGCCAGCCTTCCTCGGCGGCAAGAACTGGATGCCCATGGCCTTCAGCCAGCAGACCGGTCTGTTCTACGTGCCCTCGAACGAGTGGTCCATGGATATCTGGAACGAGCCTGTTTCCTACAAGAAGGGCGCTGCGTTCCTGGGTGCAGGGTTCACCATCAAGCCGGCCAACGATGACTACATCGGCGTACTTCGGGCCATGGATCCGAAAACCGGTGAGGAAGTCTGGCGTTACGAGAACACCGCACCGCTGTGGGGTGGCGTGATGACAACGGCCGGTGGTCTGGTGTTCACCGGTACGCCCGAGGGCCATCTGAAGGCGTTTGATGCCAAGACCGGCGAAGAGCTCTACCGCTTCAACACCGGTTCCGGTGTCGTGGGCACGCCCATCACCTGGACCATGGATGGCGAGCAGTACGTCTCTGTGGCGTCCGGCTGGGGTGGCGCGGTTCCGCTCTGGGGTGGCGAAGTGGCCAAGGTAGTGAAGGACTTCAACCAGGGCGGTATGGTCTGGACCTTCAAGCTGCCGAAGGATCGGGTTGCCAGCAACTGATCCAAGCGAAAGTGAAAAAAAAGGTCGCCCTGGGGCGACCTTTTTTATTGAGCTGTCCGTTAGATCAGGCGGCCTGATTACGGGCTGTCTCGCTGACCGACTGGTGAATGTCTTCGAACAGTTTTCGATCTGTCTGCCCGATCGGCAAGTCGTAGGTGATGGTGGCACCAAATGCCTGTGGGTCATGGGGATCGTTGCGCACCTTGTCGAACACCAGCAGTCGGGTGCCCAGGTAAAAACCTTCCTTCAGATCGTGGGTCACCATGAAGATGGTGGTGCCGGTTTCCTGCCAGAGTTTCAGCAGCAGGTCGTGCATGTCACCGCGAATCCCCGGGTCCAATGCGCCAAAGGGCTCGTCCAGCAACAGAACCCGCGGGCGCATGATCAGCGACTGGGCGATAGCTAGGCGCTGCTGCATGCCGCCCGACAGTTCGTGGGGCCATTTGTTGGCGGATGGGCTCAGGCCCACCGACTCCAGCATGTCGTCCACTTTTTCGAGAGCTACCTTGCGGGCGCCGCCGAACAGCTTGCCCAGCCAGGGTTTCTGTTCGAGTTCCAGGCCCATCAGCACGTTCTGGCGCACTGTCAGGTGCGGGAACACAGAGTAGCGCTGGAATACGATACCCCGGTTTCTGTCCGGCTCGCCGGGGAAGGCCTCGCCCTCCAGTAGCAGTTCGCCGCGGGTTTGGGTTTCCTGGCCCAGAAGCATTTTCAGGAAGGTGGACTTGCCGCAACCGGAGGCGCCCACGAGGGTGCAGAACTCGCCCTGTTTCACGCTCAGGTTCAGGTTCTCCAGGATCACCTGATCGCCGTATTCCTTCCAGAGATTGTTAACGGTAATAAAGCTCATCAGTGGCCTCCTGCGTTGTACCAGGGGAACAGCCTGCGGTTTGCCAGACGCAGGCACTGGTCGATAACAATGGCGAGAATGGTGATCCAGATGACATAGGGCAGGATCACGTCCATGGCCAGGTAGCGCCGCACCAGGAAGATCCGGTAGCCGAGGCCTTCGGTGGAGGCAATCGCCTCGGCAGCAATCAGGAACAGCCAGGCGGGGCCAAGGCTAAGGCGCACGGCGTCGATCAGGCGGGGCAGCACCTGGGGCAGGGCCATGCGGGTGATCACCTGCCAGGAATTGGCACCCAGGGTCTGGATCTTGATCAGTTGCTCGCCGGGAAGTTCGCGGACCCGCTGGGCCACATCCCGCATCATGATGGGCGCGGTTCCGATTACGATCAGCATGACTTTGGAAAGCTCGCCCAGCCCGAACACAATGAAGAGAATCGGTAGTATGGCCAGCGGCGGCACCATGGAAAGGGCAGAAACCAGAGGAGCAAGGTTGGCCCTGACCAGTGGCAGCACTCCATTGAGAATACCGACCACCAGCGCCAGCGAGGCGGCGATACCGACGCCCATTCCAAGGCGCGCCAGACTGGCGGTCGTGTCCTGCCACATCAGGTAGTCGCCGCTGCGACGGTCCTCCTGAAAAGCCATGCGATCCACGGCCGCGGTCATCTGCTCCAGGCCGGGAAGGAGTTTGTCGTTGGGGTTGTCTGCCAGGCGCTCCTGGGAGGCCAGGCTGTAGATGAGCATGATCAACAGAAAGGGCAGCAGGCCCAAGAGGGTAGCGGAAACACGCCCGGGGTGATGGTTGATCATTCGCATGAATCGTCTCCTCTGGTTACACAACACGGCAAGGTCATCGCGGGTAACAGCGTCCCTTGCGATTCAGTCTCCCGGGCTTTTGTCCCGCCGTGTAACCTCCCCAGAGGTCGGTAACTCTCGGACCAGCCATCCGGGAATCTTGACTGCCCGGACCGGAACCCTAGTCACCCATTTTGTCCGTCGCTCTGTCTGCGGTGTTGTGAACAGTGCTTTGAACGGATCGGGTTTTTGAAAACCGTCAGTCGGAAACAGTGCAGATGGCATGCCAGATCCGAAGAGCGGGCGAAAACGGGTCATCCCGGCAAAAGCATCGGCAAAAATATGCACCGGGTTGGTGCGGCATAGGTTCGGATGCTCGATCATGACGCCTTTCCCGAGAGCAAGGCCCGGGCGGCCGCAAGGATGCGATTGTGGCTTGCAGCCTCCCGGCCCGCACCACCGGCAACGTGGCCCCAGTCCGATTCCAGCGATTCCACGGTTGCGCCGGGCATCCGGCGGCCATCCTCACTGGCGTCCTCCTCGGTAAAGTAGAGATCGGTGGTGCAGAGCATCATTCGGGTAGGCATGGCAATGGCAGAGAGCGCCGCTTCGTAATCCATGCCAAATACGGGGTTGTCGCTGATATCACCGTTCTGCCAGGTGTTCAGTACGGTGAGCAGATCATTGGCGTCCTGGCCCAGATGATCCTGCTCCCAGAATCGAAGCAGCTCTTCAATGGAGCCAAAACCCTGTTCGCGCCAGAGCTCGTGACGGAAAAACGCCTGGGAATAAGCCCAGCCCGCATAAACCCGGCCGAAGGCCCGGAGTCCGCGTTCGGGTGGACTCCGGTAACGGCCATTCTCGAAGGCGTGGTCACAGGTCAGTGCCGCCTTTACGCCCTCAAGAAATACCCGGTTGTGGGGATAGCACCGTGCGGTGCAGCAGGTAGCCAGCACCGCGCGCACCTGCGTCGGAAACAAACAGCCCCACTGCAGTGCCTGCATCCCGCCCATGGACCAGCCCATTACCAGCGCGATCCGGGCGTCTCCGAAGATGTCCTCCACCAACCGCTTTTGTAGCATCACGTTGTCATTCAGGGACACGGCAGGAAAGCCCGGGCCGCGCTGCGCTCCGGCGGTGTTCGAGGGTGAGGATGATTCGCCTGCGCCTAACAAAGCGGGAATAACGATGCAGTAACGGTCTGGATCGAGGGGGCTGTTGCCTCCAACCCACGGGTGATTACCCGCGGCTGCACCACCGTAGTACGTGGGCAGCATAATCAGGTTGTCTTTTGGTGCGTTCAGCTCGCCGATGCGGTGGTACCGCAATCTCGCGGAGTGCAACGTTTCGCCGGAAGTCAGAGGCAGGTCACCTGCTTCGTAATCTTCTACAAGCCATTGCTTCGACGCCATTTTCCCCTCTCTTTCAGGCTGACTGTTTGCCTGAAGTCTCTCGCCTTCGCTCTTATATATACACGCTGGCATGTAAGTTGAATGGCAAAAACAAAGAAAGAAACGTGCCAGAACCCAAACTGATTGCCCGCATGACGGGCCGGAGAAAAACAGGATGACGGAATTGACCAACACCCAGGCCCTGAAAGAGAAGCTCACAGAGGAAGGTGTGAAATACGCCATTGCCAGCTACGTGGACATCCACGGTGTGACCAAAGGCAAGTTCGTGCCCGTGGCTCACTTGGGGCAAATGATGGAAGGCTCGGAGCTTTACACAGGCGCCGCCCTGGATGGCGTGCCCCAGGATATCTCCGACGACGAGGTCGCCTCCATGCCGGATGCCGATGGGCTGGCCATCTGCCCCTGGAATCGCCAGCTGGCCTGGTTCCCGGGCAATCTGTTCCTGAACGGCGCGCCTTTCGAAGCCTGTTCCCGGAATATTCTACGTCGTCAGCTGAGTGCGGCGGCCGATATGGGGTATCGCTTCAATCTCGGTATTGAAACCGAGTTCTTCCTGTTCCGGGATACCGAGGATGGCGGCTTTGCCCCGCTGAGTGATCGCGACAACCTGGGCAAGCCCTGTTATGACCCCCGCACGCTCATGGATAACCTGCCCATCATGGATGAGCTGGTAGACGCCATGAACGAGCTGGGCTGGGATGTGTACTCGTTTGATCACGAAGACGCCAACGGCCAGTTCGAAACCGACTTCAAATATGCCGACGCACTGACCATGTCCGACCGCCTGGTGTTCTTCCGGATGATGGCCAACGAGATTGCCCGCAAACATGGCGCTTTCGCGAGCTTCATGCCCAAGCCCTTTGCCGACCGCACCGGCAGTGGCGCCCACTACAACATGTCGCTGGCGGATCTGAAAACCGGCGAAAACCTGTTCGAGCCCAAGGGCGACGATCTGCACAACTGCGGCATCAGCAAGATCGCCTATCACTTCACTGCCGGTGTGCTGAAACACGGCGCGGCCATCAGTGCCGTGATTGCACCGACAGTGAACAGCTACAAACGGCTCGTTCGCCAGGGCAGCATGTCCGGTTCCACCTGGGCACCGGTATTCATGTGTTATGGCTCCAACAACCGCACGAATATGATCCGGATCCCCGGCATGGGCGGGCGTATCGAATGCCGTGCCGCAGACATTGCCTGCAATCCCTATCTTGGCAGCGCGCTGATTCTCGCTGCAGGGTTGGAAGGCATCCGTGAAGGTCTGGACGCGGGCGTACCCCACCACGAGAACATGTACAACTACAGCGATGCTGAAATCGCCGAGCAGGGCATTGAGTATCTGCCCCGGAACCTGGGCGAGGCGGTGGAGGCCTTTGAGGCCGATCCGCTGGCGAAAGAAGTCTTCGGTGAAGCCATGTTCAAAAGCTTTATCGACTTCAAGAAAGGCGAGTGGGAGAGCTATCAGAACCACGTGTCGGCCTGGGAAGTGGACCGTTATCTGAAAATGTTCTGATAGCTACAGGGCCTGATGTCAGCTTCGGAAGCCTGGATCGATGCGGTCCAACTTCCGGAGAAGTCCTGGCCAGGCAAGGTTGCCACCCATGCCCTTGGTGACCTTTTTGGCCTGCTCCCGAATGGAGCTGAGAATGGTATCGGGAATACGTACCAGCGGCTGGCCTCCGGACATGGCCTGAATCTGGACCTCGCAGGCGCGCTGCAGGATGTACATGTTCAGGAAGGCCTCGGCGACGCTGGGTCCCGTGGTCAGCAGGCCGTGGTTGCGCAGGATCATGAAACGGGCGTGGCCCAGATCTGCCTGCAGGCGCGCTTTCTCGTCTTCGCGCAGCGCCACGCCTTCGTAATCGTGGTACGCGAGTCCGGATAGCGGAAAAAGACTTTGCTGGGACAAGGGCAGCAAGCCTTCCTTCTGCGCTGACACAGCGACACCGGCGGTCGTGTGGGTGTGCATGACACAGGCAGCATCCTCACGAACCGCATGGATGGCGCTGTGAATGGTGAAACCGGCAGGGTTGATGTCGAAATCGTCTGGATTGATCTTGTTGCCTTCCTGATCAATGCGCACCAGGCTGGAAGCCGTAATTTCCTCGAACATCATTCCGTAGGGGTTGATCAGGAAATGATGCTCGTCACCGGGAATTCGCACCGAGAGATGGGTGAAGATAAGGTCGTCCCAGCCGTAGAGAGCAATCAGTCGGTAGGCGGCGGCAAGGTCAATGCGAAGCTGCCACTCCTCCTCACTGACTTCACCCTTTTTGGATGGAATTGCCAATTGCTCGGACATAGTGCTGACCCCTCGGAATCGGTTGGTTTTATTGTTGATTGACGGTCAATGTAGCGCCCGCAAGAATCGGATGGAAGGGGGCGAAGCAAACGCGCATCATATGGATGATGGGTTGTGCGCACATGAAGGAGCCGAAGCATGGAAAGTTTCCGAACCCCGATGCAGGACGAGAAGGATAGTGACGCGAAAGCATCCATGCCCGTTGCCGATCGAATGGTCGCACTGGCCAGGTACATCGAGAGCCGGCCAGATGAACCGTTGAGCCTTGCCGACCTCGGCGCTGTGGTTGGGTTGTCGCCATCCCGCGTACAGCGGGTGTTCAAGGAAACCTTCGGTGTCTCACCAAAGGCTTATCAGGATGCACTGCGCCTGAACCACTACAAGCGGGCGTTGAGAACAGGCCGGACCGTGACCGATGCAATCTACGATGCCGGCTTTGGTTCGGTCAGTCGCGTCTATGGCAAGGCAGACCGACAGGTCGGCATGCCGCCTTCCCGCTACGGCAAGGGTGGGGAAGGTGAAACCATTGCCTATGCCTGCCGGGAAACGGCTCTCGGCCTGCTGATGATGGCCGCCACCGATCAGGGTGTGTGTTTTGCCGAATTCGGGGATGATGAGACGGCACTGGGAGATCAGTTACAGAAGGAGTTTCCGAAGGCTCGACTGGCTCCGTCTGGGGCAAAGGGATCGCCGGAGCTGGATGCGTGGATGTTGGCTCTGGATGAGCATTTGAGCCAGAACATGCCCAGACCGGATGTCCCTCTGGATATCCGTGGCACCGCATTCCAGACACGCGTCTGGAAACTCCTGCTAAGCGTCCGTGAAGGTGAGGTGGTGAGTTACACGGAGCTGGCAAGGCGACTGGGCGAGCCCAAAGCCGTTCGGGCTGTGGCCTCCGCCTGCGGGCGAAACCGCATCGCCGTGCTGATTCCCTGCCATCGGGTGTTGCGCAGTGACGGTTCCCTCGGTGGTTACCGCTGGGGCCTCGACCGAAAACAGCAATTGCTGGAGAAAGAGCGCTCAGCCTCGACCCAGTAGCACCCAGAACTGTCGCTGGAAAAACGCCGTTTCCTGTTTCAACGAAAACAGCTTCGGCGCAAACAGCCAGGTCTGGGTAATGCCCATCAGATAGGTGTAACTCAGCAGTCCCAGATCCTCCGGGTCTTCCTGTGTAGAAATCAGACCCTGCTCAGCTGCCTGGGCAACCAGGTGCCGGAACATCGCAATAATCGACCGGGTCAACGCCCGTTCCCGCTTCAGCGTTCGGCTCATGGCATCGGTTAGTTCGGTCTTGTTCAACAGAATCTCGAACGACTGACGATACTTCCGGTCATTGGCCAACAAGCTCAGCCAGCGTTCAATAAAATGATCCATGGCCTCAATGGGCGTTTCCCGCATGCCAGAACACTCCGCGACCAGGGCTTCCAGCGGTTCCTGGGAGTAGGCAAGTACAGCTTCGTACAGATCATCCTTGTTCTCGAAATGCCAGTAGATCGGCCCACGGCTACAACCGGCTTCTTTGGCAATACGGCTCAAAGTCGTTAGTGAGTAACCGTCCCGGCTAAACAACTTGAGCGCGGCCTCAAGCACAGTCTGGCGGGTTTTCTCGGCATCTTCCTTGGTACGGCGCATCTGATTCGTCTACTTAACTTGGCTTGGGAGTTTCGGGGTGGTATGAGGGTGCCTTTCCAAAACACGCTCCTTGCGGCACATCCATGTGACGCTTGGGCTCCGCCATCCATGGCTCCGCACAGTTTTGGAAAGGCACCCCCACACCACCCCTCCCGCGAAGTCTAAACAAAAACGGGCACGAATGTTCGTGCCCGTAGCTTCAATGTCAGTAGTGCGGCTTGTTCAGATCTCTCCGTCAGCCGCCATCTCCATGTAGCTATCATTAAACCGCAGCTTCACGTTGCCAGAGTCACCCATGATCGACCCATCGGGGAACTCAATGCCTACGAAGTCCGGGCTCATGGCCCCCTGGCCCAGCAGGCCCTTCTCGAAGGAGAACTCACGTACGCTGTCCATCGCTTCAGACGCCTCGTCGCTGTTGATGAAGTCCACCGACATCTGCGGCTCCCAGAACATCTTCATGCCTGCCAGCTGTGCTTCGTAGCCGCCCTGGTCCGTGCCGGAAAGCTCGCCCAGGTATGCCCGCGCCTCCGCACCCTCTGGGGTATCGGACTCAAGAATACTCATGGTCTCGTACCAGGCTCCGACCAATGCCTTGCCCAGCTTGGGATTGTCGGCCAGGGTCTCGGTGTTTACCAGAGTCAGATCCTTGATGTGGCCCGGAATCTGGCTGGAATCAAACAGCTTTGTAGCACCGGGATAGGCTTCCACTTCGCTCAGCAACGGATTCCAGGTTGCCACATGGCGAACATCGTCGGTCTGGAATGCAGAGACCAGATCAGCGTCAGAAATGTTGACCACGCTCAAGTCACGTTCTTCCAGGCCAACGCTGGCCAGGGCGCGGGCCAGGAGGTAGTGGGAGACGGACAACTCAACCAAATGAACGGTTTCGCCTTCCAGCTCTTCGATTCTGGACGCATCTTTTGAAACCAGGCCGTCGTTGCCGTTGGAGTAATCACCGACGATCAGCGCGGTGGTATCCACACCAGAGGCTGCGGGAATCGATAGGCCGTCCATGCTGGTAGCGGTCACGCCATCGAACTGGCCGGCGGTGTACTGGTTGATGGATTCGATGTAGTCGTTCACCTGCACGATATCCACCTCGATATCGTACTTGTCCGCCCACTTTTTCATGATTCCGTAGTCCTCGGCGTATTGCCAGGGCACCCAGCCGGCATAGATGGTCCAGGCGATGCTGAAGGAATCCTTTTCCTGGGCCATTGCACCCATGGACAGGGAGGCCGTGAACAGACCGGCCGCCAGACGTTTGGTGATGTCGCGTGTATTCATGGTGTCTCTCCTCGGGCCTTGCCCGTGTTTGCAGGTTTGGTCTTTTTCAGGTTTTTTTGGTTGCTGGCATTACTCGTTTGTCTCTTCCACGATCACCACCGGCGTTCCGGGTGATACCGCCTGGCCGGCTTCCCGGCGCACGTCTACCACGCGACCGCTCACCGGGCTCAGTAGCTCAATTTCCATTTTCATGGATTCGATGACGGCCACCGGTCGCTGGGCCTCGATGGTGTCGCCGGGCTGGACCAGGCATTCCCAAAGGTTGCCGGCCACGTGGCTTTCCACGGCGTGTTGGCCGGCTGGCAGGTTGGCGATATCGTCCTCGCCGGTGTCCTCGATGGGCGCCTCGGAGCTGAAATTGATCTGGCCGGATTCGATCCAGCGCTGCAGTTCCTCGTCGAAGGCTTGTTTGCGCTTGGCTGTGAAGGTCTGGATTTCGTCGTCGTTGTTCGCCAGAAACTGCTCGTAGTCCTTCAGGTTGAAGCGGGTTTCCTCGACCTTTATCGGGTAGTCGCCATTGGGAAAGTCCCGTCGGATTTGCTGCAGTTCTTCGGCACTGACCTCGTAGAAGCGCACCTGGTCAAAGAACCGGAGCAGCCAGGGCTTGCCGGGCTCGAAGAAATCGGTGGTGCGGTAGCGATTCCACATCTGCAGGGTACGACCGACAAACTGGTAGCCGCCTGGCCCTTCCATGCCGTAGATGCACAGGTAGGCGCCGCCGATGCCCACGGAGTTCTCCGCGGTCCAGGTTCGTGCCGGGTTGTATTTGGTAGTCACCAGCCGGTGCCGGGGATCCAGCGGCGTGGCCACCGGTGCGCCCAGATAGACATCGCCCAGGCCCATGACCAGATAGCTCGCCTCGAAAAGCGTCTTCTTCACCTCATCGATGCTGTCCAGCCCGTTAATACGGCGGATGAATTCCAGGTTGCTCGGGCACCAGGGGGCGTCCTTGCGCACTGACTGCATGTACTTGGCGATGGCGGTCTGGCAGGCCTCGTCATCCCAGGACAGGGGCAGCTGCACGATGCGTGCGGGCACATCCCACTCGGGCTGTTTTTCCAGTTCCTTTTCAGCGCTGATCAGCAGATCCAGCAGCGTGCGTTGGCACAGTTTCTGGCTGTCGTAATGCACCTGCAGGGAGCGGATGCCGGGGGTCAGCTCCAGAATGGCATCGTGATCCTGATCGCGCAGCCACAGCATCAGCGCGTGGGCGCGGAAGCGCAGACGGATATCCAGTTCCATCGGGCCGTATTCCACCAGCACGTAATTGTCGCCGGCGGCCCGGTAGACCACCCCGGTTTCATGCTCGTTGACGCTCAGCGAGTCCAGAATCGGGGTGGTCGGCTTGATGGGTTTGATGTGGGCCGTAGCGGCGGTCAGTGTTGCCACGGACTCGTCCAGCGCTTCCCTGAGGGCCACGGCCTGGTCCTGGCTTACCGGTACAAACTTCACCTTGTCACCGGCTTTCAGCTGGCCCAGTTTCCAGAGGTCAGCGCTGATGACGGTCACCGGGCAGACAAAGCCGCCCAGGCTGGGGCCATCGGGACCGAGAATGACCGGCATATCGCCCGTGAAATCCACGGTGCCAACTGCGTAGGCGTTGTCGTGGATATTGGACGGATGCATACCGGCCTCGCCGCCATCGCTGCGCGCCCATTCCGGTTTCGGGCCAATCAGGCGAACGCCGGTGCGGCTCGAGTTGTAGTGAATCTCCCAGTCGCTGGCGAAGAAGGTGTCTATATCTTCTCCAGTGAAGTAGTCCGGCGCGCCATGGGGGCCATAGGTGACGTGCAGTTTCCAGGTTTTGCCGATGGTCGGTTTCAGTTCGGCAGGAAGGGCTGTCAGACCGGTTGGCTCCGAATCCGCCAGGGCCAGCACATCGCCGGCCCGCAAGGCGCGACCACAATGGCCGCCGAACTGGCCCAGGGTAAAGGTGCTGCACGAGGTCAGGTATTCCGGGCAGTCCAGCCCACCGCTGAATAGAACATAGGCCCGTGCTCCGTCCGCCGTGGTGGCACCCAGCTTCAGGGTAGCGCCAGCGGGCACGTCAATCACCTGCCAGAAGGCGACCGGCTTATCGTCCAGCGTGGCGTCCAGCTGGGCGCCCGTCAGCGCAATCTGGGTGGCGCGGTTGAAGGTGAGCACTGGTCCCTTCAGGGTGATTTCCAGACCTGGAGCCCCTTCCGGATTGCCCAGCAGTCGATTGCCAAGCCGGAACGAATAACTGTCGAAAGGACCCGACGGTGGTACGCCGATTTCCCAATAGCCGATGCGACCGGGGTAGTCCTGGATGGTGGTCAGGGTGCCGCCACTGAGCACATCCACGGTGGCCGGCTGGTAATCGAATTCGTTGAGGGTTCGAGTAAACAGTCTGCCCTCGGCAAAGCGCGGGTCGTCCAGTACCTGGCGCACGTATTTCAGGTTGGTCTCGATGCCATAGAGCTGGCTGTCGTCGAGTGCCTGCATCAACCGCTGGCGGGCCGATTCGCGATCGGCCTCATGCACAATCACCTTGGCGAGCATGGGATCATAGAGCGGCGACACCTCCGTACCCGGTTGGATCCAGGTGTCGATTCGCAGGCCATCCTCGTCGGGCCAGGCCACGTTGGTGAGCAGACCGGCGCCGGGCTGGAAATCCTTGTTGGGGTCTTCCGCATAGATCCGGGCCTGGCTGGCGTGGCCAGAAGGCGCAAGTTTGCTGCCCAGTTTCGCCAGGTCGGGCAGGGTGCCTGCGCCCAGTTCCACCATCCATCGGACCAGGTCTACGCCATAAACCTGCTCGGTCACACCGTGCTCCACCTGTAAGCGGGTATTCACTTCCAGGAAGTAGAACTCGGTGGTGTCCGGGTCGTAGATAAACTCCACGGTGCCGGCGCTGCGGTAGCCAATGCTTTCACCCAGCTGACGGGCTGTCGCGTGCATGCGGGAGCGGACGTCGTCGGATAGCCCTGGCGCCGGAGCTTCCTCGATCACTTTTTGGTTGCGACGCTGGGCCGAGCAGTCACGCTCGCCCAGGGCCAACACCTGCCCTCCGCCATTGCCAAACAGCTGCACTTCCACATGGCGGGCGTGTTCCACGAATTTTTCCAGGAACACGCCGCTGTTGCTGAAGTTGTTCTGGCTCAGGCGCTGGACCGACTCGAAGCTTTTGCTGAGATCATCCGGGCCATAGCAGCGGGACATGCCGATGCCGCCACCGCCGGCGGTGCTTTTCAGCATCACCGGGTAGCCGATGGTGTCGGCGGCTTTTAGCGCTTCCTCCAGATTGGTCAGCAAGCCGGTGCCTGGTAGCAGTGGTACGCCGGCGCTTTCAGCCAGTGACCGTGCCGTATGCTTGAGACCGAATTGCTCCATCTGCTCGGGTGTCGGGCCCAGGAAGACCACGCCTTCGGCGTCACAGCGTCGGGCAAAATCGGCGTTTTCGCTCAGGAAGCCGTAGCCGGGGTGGATGGCGCCGGCACCGCTCTCGCGGATTACCTCGAACAGTTTGTCCTGATCCAGGTAAGTGGTCGCTGCCGGGCCGTCTCCCAGGGAATACGCCTCGTCCGCCTGCCGTACGTGAAGCGAATCGGAATCCGCTTCGGCGTAGACGGCAACCGAGGTCAGCCCCATGTCACGCAGCGTGCGAATAACCCGGCAGGCGATGGCGCCGCGGTTGGCGATCAGGACCTTTGAGAATCTGCCGCTCAGCTCCATACCAGCACCTCAATCGGTGTGGGGTTCCAGCCGTTGCAGGGATTGTTGAGCTGCGGGCAGTTGGAGATCATCACCAGAACATCCATCTTCGCTTCCAGCTCCACGTATTTGCCGGCATCGGAAATCCCGTCGGCGAAGGTGAGTCCGCCGTCGGCCGTGACCGGGACATTCATGAAGAAGTTGATGTTGTGGGTGATGTCCCGTTTGCTCATGCCCAGTTCTTCGTGTTCGGTGACGGCCACCAGCCAGCTGTCCCGGCAGGCGTGCATGCACTTTTTCTCAAGGGCATAACGGGTTGTGTTGCTCTCGGCCGCACATGCACCGCCCAGGGTGTCGTGACGGCCGCAGGTGTCGGCGGTGATTTCCAGCATCACGTTGTTTTCAGAAGACATCAGTTTCGAGCCAGCCGTCAGGTAGACGTTGCCCTGCTCGCGGATGGTGTCGACGGCGCTGTAGCGTTCGGTCGGATTATGGGCGTTGTAGAACAGGGTGTCGGCGGCCTGGTTGCCCTCCAGATCCAGAATCCGGATGGTTTCGCCGGCGTTCACCACTTTCAGGAAATACTCGCCTGCCGGTACGGTTTCACGGAAGGCGGCATTTTCGGGCTTCAATGTGCTTTGCTTGATCATCTCCGGCCTCCCATTACTGCATCAGGTGATAAAGAGCGGTGTTGGCAAATGCCCGTGTCGCCTCGGGCGACGAGGTTTTGCACGGATCGGCATCGGTCACCGGGGCCGCCTTGAACAACTGGTACCGCAGCGGATGGCTGGGGTATTCGCTGGCCGGATTCATCGGATGCGGGCAGGTGTGCAGCACCACGATGGTGTCCATCTCGAATCGAAGGTCCACTGTGGCGCCGGCGTGGGAGTGGCCCTCGGAGAAGGCCATGTTGCCGTCGTCATCTGTTTTTACTTTGCTGAACCAGTTCAGGTTGGCGGTCAGGTCTTTCTTGCCAAGGCCGTACTTGGCCAGTTCGTTCAGAAAGCTGTTGAAACCGTTTCGGTGGTAGTGGTTATGGGCTTCCTGATAGGTCTTTTTGCCCCAGCGCTTTTCCACCAGATCGGCATTGCAGGTGCCGGCGACGGTGTCGTGCCAGCCCAGGTCATCGCGGATGATGGAGGCAAATACCCGGCCCATGTCCGAGAGCAACACGTGGCCCTTGGTGAGCAGGAAGGTGTGCTGGTTTTTCAGGGTGTCCGGCATGTTGTACCGCTCGAGCGGGTTCTCGGGGTTGTACATCAACATGCCGACGTTGGCACCGCCGGTTTCGTCAATCAGGCGCAGCACGTGGCCGCGGCGCATGATAAAGGACCAGTGGGATCCGCCGGGAATCAGATCGTCGTAGAGGGGGGTTGCGGTTTGCAACATGGCCTTTTCCTCCTGGTTAGGGCATTTAAAAAGCGAGAGGCGTCAGTAACTGAGCGATCCTCCCGGGCTTTTGTCCCGCCGTGTAACCTTGGAAAAGGTCGTCAACTCTCGGACCAGCCGTCTGCACGGATTGATGGCAGACCGGAACCCTAGTTGACCATTGGTCAGATTGTGGCGCGTTGATTGTGGTTTCAGTAACCGACTTCTCGCTGCGTAATGGATACTCTGCAGAGTCCATGCCAATCGCTAAATTACTGTTTTTTATTGTGGTGGGATTTGAGGTGTCTGACAGGTCTGCTTCTTGCCTGGGCGAGCGCACTGTTTTTGTGCATCGAGCAGTGCCTTTCCTGTGCATTTATTTTCGGAGAGTGATTTCGGAGCCGCGCCAATGGTGGCATGGCCTTCGAGCCATCTACTACCAAGGGAGGAGTTTTTCGCCTCCATCGCACCATTCAACTTTCCGGGTTTGGCGTCTACATTGAATGGGTAAACGCGAAAGGCCGCGTTGCCCTGCGACAAACACAACAAGAGGTCGAGATCATGATCTACGCACAACCAGGAAAGGATGGCTCCGTCGTTTCTTTCAAATCCCGTTACGAGAACTACATCGGTGGGGAGTGGGTTGCCCCGGTAAAAGGCCAGTATTTCGAGAACATCACACCGGTCACTGGCAATGTGATCTGTGAAATTCCGCGCTCCAGTGCCGAAGATATTGATCTGGCCCTGGACGCAGCGCACAAGGCGGCACCTGCGTGGGGCAGGACCTCTCCCACCGAGCGTTCCAACATCCTGCTGAAAATTGCGGACCGCATCGAGGCCAACCTCGAGAAGCTCGCAGTCGCTGAAACCTGGGACAACGGCAAGGCCGTGCGCGAAACCCTGAATGCCGACATTCCTCTCGCGGCTGATCACTTCCGCTACTTTGCGGGTTGTCTGCGTGCCCAGGAAGGCCATATGGGCGAGATCGACCACAACACCGTGGCGTACCATTTCCATGAGCCGCTGGGTGTCGTTGGCCAGATCATTCCATGGAACTTCCCGATTCTGATGGCGGCCTGGAAACTGGGCCCCTGTCTGGCTGCGGGTAACTGCACCGTGCTGAAGCCTGCCGAGCAGACGCCTGCCAGCATCCTGGTACTGATGGAAATCATTGGTGACCTGCTGCCGCCGGGCGTGCTGAACATTGTTAACGGCTACGGCATCGAGGCCGGCCAGGCCCTGGCCACCAGCAAGCGTATTGCCAAGATTGCCTTCACCGGCTCAACCCCGGTTGGCTCCCACATCCTCAAGTGCGCGGCTGAAAACATCATCCCGTCCACAGTGGAGCTGGGTGGCAAATCCCCGAACATCTACTTCTCCGACGTGATGAAGGCCGAGCCGGAATTCATCGACAAGTGCGTGGAAGGTCTGGTGCTGGCGTTCTTCAACCAGGGCGAAGTCTGCACCTGTCCGTCGCGGGCGCTGGTTCAGGAAGACATGTTCGAAGAGTTTATGCAGAAGGTGGTTCAGCGCACCAAATCGATCAAGCGCGGCAACCCGCTGGACACCGATGTTCAGGTAGGTGCCCAGGCGTCGAAAGAACAGTTCGACAAGATCATGTCTTACCTCGCCATTGGTAAGGAAGAGGGCGCTGTGGTGCTGACTGGCGGCGACCGCGAGCATCTGGATGAAGAGTTCAACAACGGCTTCTACATCCAGCCCACCCTGTTCAAGGGTGACAACAAGATGCGCGTGTTCCAGGAAGAAATCTTCGGACCGGTCGTGGGCGTTACCACCTTCAAGACCGAGGAAGAAGCCCTGGCCATCGCCAACGACACCGAGTTTGGTCTGGGTGCCGGTGTATGGACCCGCGACACCAATCTCGCCTACCGGATGGGCCGCAACATCCAGGCCGGTCGGGTGTGGATGAACTGTTACCACGCCTACCCGGCTCACGCAGCCTTCGGTGGTTACAAGAAGTCTGGCGTTGGCCGTGAAACCCACAAGATGGCGCTCGAGCACTATCAGCAGACCAAGTGCATGCTGACCAGCTACGACACCAACCCGCTGGGTTTCTTCTGAATCAATGAGCGGTAAGCGGGCCTCCCACACGGGCCCGCCTGTGAGTCAGCACAGCGGATGTGCACCTTCATTCCCCGGCGTCTGGCTGGGGCGGCTCTCTGACGAGAGTTCGGGTTTTTCTGTCACTCTCTTTTGGCCCTTCCCAGGGCCTTTTTTATTGGGGCGGATTGTGGTGTCAAAGCGCTTTATCGCCCCAGTGAGTAGAACTCTGCGTTAGGCCGCATGTTTGTCACGTTTGCCATCCGATTGGAAAGCCCGAAGAACGCGGCGATGCCGGAGATGTCCCAGATATCCTCGTCGTTGAAACCATGGCGTTTGAGTTCCTCAAAGTCCGCGTCACACACCTCTTGGGCTTGTTGCGAAACCTTTATGGCGAAATCAAGCATGGCTTTCTGGCGTTCAGTGATGTCGGCCTTTCGGTAGTTCACGGCGACCTGATCTGCGATCTCCGGGTTCTTTTCACGGATGCGCAGAATAGCGCCATGGGCCACCACGCAGTACTGGCACTGGTTCAGGTT
The DNA here is from genome assembly GCF_001266795.1 of Marinobacter sp. CP1. Lineage (NCBI taxonomy): Bacteria > Pseudomonadati > Pseudomonadota > Gammaproteobacteria > Pseudomonadales > Marinobacteraceae > Marinobacter > Marinobacter sp. CP1. The sequence continues at coordinate 1,334,292 of NZ_CP011929.1, read as the reverse complement.
GCTGGTAGCGACCACGATCATCTCGCGTTCGCCTTTGGTGAGGTTGCTGTCTTTTTCCATCAGGGCATCGTGGTAATCAAAGAAGGCACGAAACTCGGCTGGGCGATGTGCCAGTACCAGAAAGACATTGGGGATAAACCCCGACTTTTCCTGAACGGCAAGAATCTTCTCCCGTATGTCCGCCGGGAGTGATTCAAGCGACGGAACCGGGAATCGGCTTATTGGTTGTTCGTTGGACGAGCTCATAACAATTCCTTTAATGGCGGTTTTATGGTTCAAGAAGTTTCGGTTCAGCCTGCGACCGGTACGACGATACGTCCACGAACCTTGCCTTCCAGCAGTTGGCTGGCACCTTCGATGGCGTCTTCAAAGGGTATTTCCGTGATCATGCGCTCGAGCAGATCGATGTCGAGATCCTCCGACAGGCGCTTCCAGGCTTCGAGTCGCTCAGCTTTGGGCGCCATCACGCTGTCCACGCCACACAAGGTCACACCCCGAAGAATGAACGGGGCAACGGTGGACGGGAAGTCCATGCCGGCCGCCAGACCACAGGCTGCGACGACGCCACGGTATTTCATGCCGGCACAGACATTGGCCAGCACCTGTCCACCGGCCACATCAATGGCGCCGGCCCAGGTCTCGCGCACCAGGGGTTTGCCTGGTTCACTCAGCTCAGCGCGATCGAGGATGTTTCCGGCCCCCAACGACTTCAGATAGTCTGCTTCCTCGGATCGGCCGGTCACCGCGGTCACGGAATAACCCCGCTTGGCCAACAGCGCCACCGCAATGCTTCCAACGCCGCCGGTTGCCCCGGTCACCAGGATGTCGCCGGAATCAGGTGTTACGCCATTCTTTTCCAGTGCCATGACACAAAGCATGGCGGTATAGCCGGCGGTGCCGATGGCCATGGCCTGTCGAGGAGAAAACGCCTTGGGCAGAGGAATCAGCCAGTCACCGGAAACACGGGCTTTTTCGGCCAGGCCGCCCCAGTGTTTCTCGCCAACGCCCCACCCGTTCAAGACAACCGGGTCGCCTGCCTTGAAGTCTGCATGCGTGGAGCTTGATACGGTGCCGGCAAAGTCGATGCCTGGAATCATCGGGTACTGTTTCACGATCGGTGACTTTCCGGTGATGGCCAGAGCATCCTTGTAGTTCAAGGTTGAGAAGGCTACATCCACGGTAACGTCGCCTTCCGGCAGTTCCGATTCTTGTATGGATGTCAGTGACACTTTTTGGTCGCCGCGTGATCCTTCAATGAGTATGCCTTTAAACATGTTGCCTCCGTGTTTGGGTTATGAGGATGGTTTTTCGTCCCGGGTCATGAGCCGCGAAGTAGCGACAAAAATCCCTGGGCGAACCGATCCAGTGGTTCTGGGGATTGATCCAGCTTTGCGCGCAACACCGCGCCCTCCCAACCAATCCAGAAGAAGTGCGCCATCTGATCGCACTTTAGATCCTTGGAAATCTCACCGGCCTGCTGGGCCTCTCTCAATACCCCAGCGGTGCGGCACTCCCAGTCCGTGAAAACGTCCTGTAACAGAACACGGAAACCCTCGGGCAGGGCGGTCATTTCCTGTCCCAGATTGCCGATCAGGCAGCCGCGGCGATACTCGAACCTGGCCATGCCCGTTTTGGCATCCTCAACAAACGCTTCGAGCCGCTGCAGGGGAGTGAGGGCGCGATCTTCAAACCAGCGATCAAGTTTGCGCGCAAAATAGCGGCCGTAGGCTTCGATCAGGATCCGGCCGAAGGCTTCTTTATTGTCGAAGTAGTGGTAGAAGGAGCCTTTCGGTACGCCGGCTTTGCGAAGTATTTCGTCGATGCCGGTGGAGGAGTAACCCTTCTCCGTCAGCACTGACAGGCCCACGGTGATGAGCGTTTCCCGGGTATCCCTGAAATCGGCATTTTCAGTCTTCGGGGGGCGGCCCCGTTTTCGCTTGATGTCTGCTGTCTGGTTCATCGTCTTGACTCAATTTAGACCGATCGTCTATTTAATTATCAGAATAAACTAGACTGGTCGTCTAATAAAATCAAGTGAAGTTGCTATGGGGTGCAGCCAGGGCGGAATGGGATTCGCTCTCCCAAGTGGGAGCGATGCTACTTTGTGGTGGCCAAAAACAGTTCCAAAGTACCATATTGGCCCCTTGCCCCGGCCGATAGGATGGGAACTGGGTTATCGGCAATGTCGTTGATTCACCCTCAATGCGCTAACAATCATGACAATAGAGGTGAGCATTATGTGGACCAAACCAGCCTACGAAGATCTCCGCATCGGTTTCGAAGTCACCATGTACTTCGCCAATCGCTGAGTGCTGAAGCGGCCAGCCTCGAGCTGGCCGTTTTGCTTGTGGAGTGACCCACCATGTTGATTCACGTTCTGGGCTCCGCTGCAGGCGGTGGCTTTCCCCAGTGGAACTGTAACTGCGCCAACTGCGACGGCTTCCGGAAGGGTACCCTGAACGCCCGGGCCCGTACCCAGTCTTCCATTGCCATCAGTGAAGACGGCGAGCACTGGATCCTGTTTAACGCGTCCCCCGACATTCGCGCCCAGTTGGCTTCCTTCGAAGCGATGCAGCCGGCACGTGCTTTAAGGGATACCGGCATTGATGCCATTGTGCTGATGGACAGCCAGGTGGACCACACCACCGGCCTGCTGTCCCTGCGCGAGGGTCTTCCGATGGATGTCTGGTGTACCGAACAGGTGCATGAAGACCTCAGCGGTGGTTTTCCGCTGTTCACCATGCTCAAGCACTGGAACGGTGGCCTGAACTGGCAGCGCATCGAGGCATCCGAGCAGACGCCTTTTGCCATTCCCTGCGCACCGTCCATCGAGCTGACCGCCATTCCGCTGCTGAGCAACGCACCCCCGTATTCACCGCGCCGGGACAACCCGCATCCGGGCGATAACATTGGCCTGTTCCTGAAAGACACCCGCACCGGTCAGACAGTCCTTTATGCCCCGGGCCTCGGCGAGCCGGACGACCGTATTCTCGGCTGGATGCGCCAGGCCGACGTGCTGATGGTGGACGGGACCGTCTGGCACGACGACGAGATGATCCGCCAGGAAGTAGGCACCAAGACCGGCCAGGCCATGGGTCATCTGGCCCAGAGCGGCCCGGGTGGCATGATCGAGGTGCTCGACACCATGCCGGCCCAGCGCAAGATCCTGATACACATCAACAACACCAACCCGATCCTGAACGAGGACTCCCCGGAGCGGGCGGAGCTGACCCGCCACGGCATCGAGGTGTCCTGGGATGGAATGCACATCGACCTTTCGGGGCAGCCATGAACGCCAAAGCCAACACCGCCATGAATCGGACGGATTTCGAGCAGGCCCTGCGCGCCAAGGGCCAGTACTACCACATCCACCACCCGTACCATAAAGCCATGTACGGCGGGCAGTGCACGCCCGAACAGATCCGCGGCTGGGTGGCCAACCGGTACTACTACCAGATCAAGATTCCCCAGAAAGACTCCGCCATCATGGCCAACTGCCCGGACGCTGGTGTGCGCCGGCTCTGGCTGCAGCGGATTCTGGATCACGATGGCCACGACGGCGATGTCGGCGGCATCGAAGCCTGGTTGTCCCTGGCCGAGGCGGTGGGCCTTAGCCGGGAAGAGGTGATTGACCAGCGCCACGTTTTGCCGGGTGTCCGCTTTGCCGTGGACGCCTACCTGAACTTCGCCCGCCGGGCGACCTGGCAGGAGGCGGCCTGTTCGTCACTGACCGAGCTGTTTGCCCCGGAAATCCACCAGTCTCGACTGGACAGCTGGCCCGCCCACTATCCGTGGATTGAAGAGAGCGGCTACAGCTACTTCCGCAAGCGTCTGTCCGAAGCTCGACGAGACGTGGAACATGGCCTGATCATTACCCTGGACCATTTCACCACCGAGGCGCAGCAGGCCCGGGCCCTGGAGATTCTTCAGTTCAAGCTGGACATCCTCTGGACCATGCTGGATGCCATGACCATGGCCTACAGCCACCGCACCCCGCCGTACCACACCGTGACCGACGAACAGGTCTGGCACCGGGGACTGTAATGGAGGTGGGTATGCACGAAGTACCGCGTTTTCGGCGAGGATTCCGGTTCCAGTGGGAGCCGGCCCAGGAAAGTTATGTGCTGCTTTATCCGGAAGGTATGGTGAAGCTCAATGGCAGTGCCGGCGCCATTCTCAACGAGGTGGACGGCCAGCGTACCGTGGCCGACATCGTCGCCAGTCTGGAGCAGCAGTTCCCCGACGCCGGCCCGCTTGGCAAGGACGTCAGCGAATTTTTGCAGGACGCCCGGCACCAACACTGGATTGAACTGTCATGAGCCGTACCGAGACTGCCGAACCGATCAAACCGGCCAACCCCCATAACGCCGGGCCGCCCCTGTGGTTATTGGCAGAACTGACCTATCGCTGCCCGCTGCAGTGCCCCTATTGCTCCAATCCGCTGGACTTTGCGCAAACCCAACAGGAGCTGACCACCGAGGAGTGGGTGAGTGTGCTTCGACAGGGCCGCACGATGGGGGCGGCGCAACTGGGTTTTTCCGGCGGCGAGCCCCTGGTCCGCCAGGACCTCGCGGAGCTGATCGCCGAGGCGCGGCACCTGGGGTATTACACCAACCTGATTACTTCAGGGCTGGGCCTGACGGAGGCCAAGGTGGATGCCTTTGCCGAGGCGGGGCTGGATCATATCCAGGTGAGCTTTCAGGCGTCCGATCCGGAACTGAACAACGCCGTGGCCGGCTCCCGAAAGGCCTTTGACCAGAAGCTGGCCATGGCCCGGGCGGTGAAGGAAGCCGGCTATCCCATGGTGCTCAACTTCGTGATCCACCGCCACAACATCCACCAGATGAACGACATCATGGATTTGTGCGAGCGCCTGGGGGCGGACTACGTCGAGCTGGCCACCTGCCAGTATTACGGCTGGGCCTTCGAAAACCGGGAAGGGTTGATGCCTTCCAAAGCGCAGCTGGTGAAGGCAGAGCAGGAAGTGAACCGGTACCGGGAACGGCTGCAGCAATCCGGTTCGGCCATGAAGCTGATCTTTGTGACACCGGACTATTACGAAGAGCGCCCGAAAGCCTGTATGAACGGCTGGGGTAATCTGTTCCTGACCGTGGCCCCGGATGGCACCGCACTGCCGTGCCACAGCGCCCGTTTGCTGCCCATCGACTTTCCCAATGTCCGAGACATGGATCTGCAAAACATCTGGTACGACAGCCCGGGGTTCAACCACTACCGCGGCGACACCTGGATGCCCGAGCCTTGCCGTTCCTGCGATGAGAAGGAGAAGGACTTCGGTGGCTGTCGCTGTCAGGCCTATCTTTTGACGGGCAAAGCGGATAACGCAGATCCAGTATGCAGCAAATCGTCGTATCATGATCGAATACTGGCAGCGAGGAAAGCTGCCGATCATGCCACGGCCGGCCTGACTGAACTGGTATATCGAAATGCGGATAATTCACGGCTTTTCTTCCGGGGTTAACAACTCCGCCATCAAGCCTGCACTGGTCGGCCATCACCACGACAAAACGGTACTGAGTGCCTACGAGGCCTGCTCGGCGCATGTCCAGCGTGGGGAACTTGCGGTGGCCCCGGCGGGTGTGTTCTGGCTGGAGACGGATCCGGCACGCGGCTGCAATACGCTCTGGCACCTTTCCGATCAGGGGCCTGTTCGCCTTGGACCTGATGATCTTGGCATCCGCAGCCGGGTAAATGGCTATGGTGGTGGCGCCCTGGCGGCTGCCGACAGCGGTGTGTTCGTGGTTGGCGAGGATCAACAGATACGGTTTGTCAGTCTGCCCGACGGCCAGTGCCACAACCTGACCGATGACCCCGGAGCGGCCTATGGTGGGTTGGTCGCTGACCAGTCCCGTCGACGGGTGCTCGCGGTACGGGAAGCAGAGGGCAAGCAGCAGCTGGTTGCCGTCTCCATGCTGGGCGAGCGTTCGGTGCTTCATTCCGGCCTGGATTTTTACAGCGCGCCGGCGGTCTCGGCCGATGGCAGTCAGGTTGCCTGGACCAGCTGGCAGTTGCCGGATATGCCCTGGCTGCGTTCACGGCTGTGGACCGCAAATTGCTCTGAAGATGGATTGCTGGATCAAGGCCGGGAATGGCCCACACCTTCTGAGGCGTCGGTACAGCAGCCGGTGTTCGATGGCAACCAACTCTGGGTTTTGTCAGACCACGGGGGTTGGTGGCAACCCTGGCATATTGATACTTCGGGCGAGGGCGCTTGGCACGCCACCGAATCGCCAGCCCGGGATCATGGCAACGCGCCCTGGCAGTTGGGTGAATCCCACCACTGCCCGACAGGCAGTGGCAGTTGGGCCCGGGTTCGTTACTGCAATGGGACCGGCGAGCTCTGGCTAAGCTCCGGCGAAACGGGTGAAGCAATCCGGGTTGCCCGGGGCTTTGGCGACTTCCGATGTCTGCAGTCGGCTGGCGAGCATCTTTACTGCATCGGGCGAGCCGCCACCCGCCTGGACGCGGTCCTCCAGATTGATCTCGAGACCGGCCAGGCCCGCACCATTGCCGGGGGCGAGGAGGCCATGCCAGAGCCGCGGGCGGCACTGCCGCTGGATATCGAGATTCCGGCTCTGAACCCGGGTGAAGCTTCTATCCACGGATTTTTCTACACTCCGAAGCTGGCCACGCCAGATGTCCCTCCACTGATTCTGATTGCTCACGGAGGACCCACTTCGGCGGCCTATCCGGTGTTCAATCCCCAGGTTCAGTACTGGTGTCAGCGGGGCTTTGCCGTCGCTGAAATCAACTATCGAGGCAGCACCGGCTTTGGTCGTGAGTTCCGCCTGGCCCTGGAAGGTCGGTGGGGTGACGTGGATGTCGCGGATATGGAACGGGCGGCAGACCACCTTGCCTCCTTCGGCCTGGCTGATGGGAGACGGGTGTTTATCCAGGGTCGCAGCTCCGGGGGTTACACGGCCCTGATGGCGATGATCCGGAGCAGGCGTTTCACCGCTGGCGCGAGCATGTTCGGCGTAACGGATCCCATGCGTTTACGGGCCATGACCCATCGGTTTGAATCCGGTTATCTGGATTGGCTACTGGGGTCGCCAGAAAAATACCCGGAGCGGTGGCAGGAGAGAACGCCCCTGTTGCACGCCGAACGCATTACCGCGCCCATGATCTTTTTCCAGGGCGGACAGGACCGGGTTGTGGTGCCTGAGCAGACCCGGGCAATGACCGAGGCCATGAAAGCCGCGGGCAGGGCGCCGGAGCTGCACTGGTTTGAAGACGAGGGGCATGGTTTCCGGCGACAGGCCAACCAGGCAGGTATGCTCGAATGGATGTTCAGCTTCTACCGAAAGCATAGCCAAAAGGCCAATGATCAGGCGGAGAACTTGAGTTAAACTCTCGGCTATTCCTATAACAACAAACGGTCGAGTGCAGTCTGATGAGTCACGATATATCCAGCTTGCGAAAGTTTGTCTCACCGGAAATCGTATTTGGTGCCGGCTCCCGGAAGTCCGTGGCCAACTTCGCCAGTAATTTCGGTGCCCGGCATGTCTTTCTGGTGTCCGATCCGGGTGTGGCTGCCGCCGGTTGGGTCGATGAGATCGTGACGCTGCTGACCGATGCAGGTATCCGCTCCACCGTTTATACCGGTGTTTCACCAAACCCCAAGGTGGATGAGGTGATGACCGGGGCCGAGCTCTACAAATCCAGTGAATGTGATGTCATTGTCGCCATCGGTGGCGGCAGCCCCATGGACTGCGCCAAGGGCATCGGTATCGTGGCCACTCACGGTCGCAGCATCCTGGAGTTCGAGGGCGTCGATACCATCACCAACCCGTCACCGCCTCTGATACTGATTCCCACCACGGCAGGTACCTCGGCGGATGTGTCCCAGTTTGCGATCATTTCCGACCCCAACCGCCGGTTCAAATTCTCGATCATCAGCAAGGCCGTAGTGCCGGATGTGTCACTGATCGATCCGGAAGTTACCGAGACCATGGATGCCTACCTCACCGCCTGCACCGGGGTGGATGCCCTGGTGCATGCCATTGAGGCTTACGTGTCGACTGGCAGCGGCCCGCTGACCGATACCCATGCCCTGGAGGCAATCCGGTTAATCAACCGGAATCTCGAGCCGCTGGTGGACAACACGGCAGATCCCTATCTCCGGGAGCAGATCATGCTGGCCTCCATGCAGGCGGGGCTGGCCTTCTCCAATGCTATTCTCGGGGCAGTACACGCCATGTCCCATAGCCTGGGTGGTTTCCTGGATTTGCCTCATGGTCTGTGTAATGCGCTGCTGCTGGAGCACGTGGTGGCTTACAACTTCCAGTCTGCCGAAGACCGTTTCCGCCGCGTTGCCGAAGCCATGGATATCGATACCCGGGGTATGAACAAAGCGGAAATCAAGAAGCGGCTGATGAACCGTATTGTGGAGCTCAAGCGGCGGGTTGGTCTGGAGGCCCGTCTTGCCCAGCTGGGTGTTTCGGTGTCCGACATTCCCCACCTGTCCGGCTTTGCGTTGCAGGACCCGTGCATTCTCACCAACCCCCGGAAGTCGTCGCTGCGGGATGTCCAGGTTGTCTATGAAGAAGCCCTCTGACATCAAGGATGGCGAACAGGACAGTAGCTACGGAATTGGCGATCTTCTCGGGCTGGGCAGCCAGTCCGTCCGCAAGAACTATTACCCGGCTCTGCAGGAACGCATTGACGAGCTGGAGCAGGAACGCAACCGCTACAAATGGCTGTTCGAGAACGCCCTGCACGGTATCTTCCAGGCCAACCTGCGGGGCGGCTTTCTGGCCTGCAACCCGGCGATGGCGAGAATCTGCGGTTATGACAGCCCCGAGGCGCTCACGGAAAAGGTCATCCGGCTCCGTGAACAGTTGTTCTGCAGTTCCAGTGAATTCGATGCCATACGGCAGGAGCTTCTCAACGAGGGCAGCCTGAGTGCCCGGGAAACCCGTTTCCAGCGTGCTGATCGCACGCCGGTCCACGTTGCTGTCACCCTGCTGCGACGCCCGGACCTCGGACCGGAAGTGGTGGAAGCCTTCGTTGCCGACATTACCGAGCGAGTGTTGGCCCGGCAGAAACTGGAGCAGTTGAACGCCACCCTCGAGCGGCGCGTGGAAGAGCGGACCGAAGCACTGCAGAATGCCAATGTGGGCCTGCGCTACCAGATTGAGGAGCGCGAGAAGGTTGAGCGCGAGCTCTTTGTTGCCATGGAGGCCGCCAAAGAGGCCAACCGCAGCAAGGATAAATATCTCGCGGCGGCCAGCCATGACCTGCTTCAGCCGCTGAATGCAGCCCGGCTGATGATATCCGCGCTCCAGGACAGCACGCTGCCGGAACAGGAAACCCGCATGGTGCACCAGGTACATCGGGCTCTGGAGGGCGCCGAAGACCTGCTGGCGGACCTGCTGGATATCTCCAAGCTCGACCAGCAGGCAATGAAGCCTAATCTGGTTTATACCGATGTGGCCGCCCTGGCCAGATCCCTCGGGGAGGAGTTCGAGGCCGTTGCCAGCAATGCCGGCCTCGGGTTCCGGGTACGCACCATTCCGGCGATGGTGCGAACAGATCAGCGCATGCTGACCCGTATCCTCCGAAATCTGCTCAGCAACGCCTTCCGGTACACCCGCAAGGGCGGTGTTGTCATGGCGTTGAGATCCCGCGGCGACCGTCTGCGGATTGAAGTCTGGGATACCGGTGTTGGCATCGAGGAAGACAAGCTCCGGGACATTTTCACCGAGTTTCACCAGCTGTTGCCCCAGGGCACCGGCGGCCGGCAGGGTGTGGGCCTGGGGCTGGCCATCGTGGAACGGATGGTTCGGGTGCTGGGGTACGACATTGATGTGTCATCACGGCCCGGTCGTGGCTCCCGCTTCGTGCTGACCCTGCCGCTTGAACCCGCTCAGGCCAGACCGGATATGGCCCGTACAGATTCGCTCCAGAATTTCGCCGATGGCTTTGACGGTGTGCCGGTGCTGGTGATCGACAACGAGCCGGCGGTTCTGGAGAGCATGCAGTTGCTGCTGGAGCGTTGGGGCTGTGATGTGCTCACAGCCGCCAGCAAGGCAGAGGCCGTGGAGGCTCTCGAGCAAACCGGCCAGATACCGGCCCTTATCCTTGCGGACTATCACCTGAACAATGAGCGAACCGGTTACGATGCAGTTCACGGGGTTCGCCGCCACCTTGGTCGTGATATTCCCGCCGCCATCATTACCGCAGATCGCAGCGATGACACCCGCAAGATACTGCGCGCCCAGTACCTGCCAATACTGAACAAGCCGGTGAAACCGAACCGGCTCAGGGCCCTGATGACCAGCCTGCTGACCTCTGCCTCGGCCTGACCCCTTCTCGCCAGTCCTGTAAGACCTTCTTACATACACTCTGAAGCGCTTCGCGAAATACTCCCTCAACCGGTCTCCGATACCGGCAGGTTTCAAACATCTGAGGGAGTAACAGATGAAAACAACAACGATTGGCCGGAAAGCCGGCAGTGGATTTGGGCATTGGTGGCTGGCAATGATCGGCGCTGTGCTGTTGGCCGGTTGCGGCGGTGGGGGCGGCGAGACGGAGGTGTCCAGCCCCTCGGATTTCGAACCCCCGGCGGAGCCCGTGAACATAGGGGGCGATGCCGAGCTTTATGATCCCGAGCGGCTGATTGATGTGTCGGTCACCATGAGCTCCGCCGATTTCAGCAAACTGAAATCGGAAGCCCGAACCCTGGCCAGCACCGACCGGGAATGTGTGCCCGAGTTCGAATACACGGAATTCACGGCCAGCGTCACCATCGACGGTGACCGCATGGACCGGGTGATCGTGCGCAAGAAGGGCTACATGGGCTCCCTGAGCCCCAGTATCCCCTCTCTCAAGCTCGATTTTAACGATCTCTGGCCTGGTCGCACCTATCAGAACATGACCCGGATGACCCTGAACAACAACCGCCAGGACCCCTCCAATGCCCGCCAGTGCATGGCCTATGACCAGTTTCGGCAGGCCGGGCTCGCGGCGCCGAAATGCAATTACGCCAGAGTGTCTGTCAATGGCGAGGATCTGGGTGTGTTTACCAATGTCGAGCCTATCAAGAAGCCCTTTCTGGCACGGGTATTCGGGGACGACGACGGTAACCAGTACGAAGCCCAAACGGCGGACTTCGGTACCTGGCTGAGCGAACGTTTTGAGAAAAAGACCAACGAAAAAGAAAACGACCGAACTGACCTGCAGGCCGTTACCGATGCTCTGGCCTTGCCCGATGAGCAGATGGTGAATGTATTGCCGCAGCTGGTGGATGTGGATGAATTCATCCGGTTCTGGGCGGTGGAAACCCTGTTGGGCGCCTGGGATTCCGCCACTGGCAACGCCAACAATTTCCACATCTATCGGGACCCCGGAGACGGCCTGTTCCATTTTATTCCCTGGGGCGCTGATACGGCCTTTCGTGGGGCGCATCCCCTGAGGCCGCTCACGGGGGTGCTATACCGCAACTTCTCGCTGGCGGACCGGCTTTTCAGCATTCCCGAGTACCGGGCGCGCTATGAGACCGAGCTTGAAGACCTGCTGGCCACCCAGTGGGATGAGGCCGATTTGCTGGCGGAAGTGGAGCGGATACGTGAACTCACCGGCACCAGCGCGGAGGCGACGGCCAGCCTGAATGCCTTCATTGGTGGCCGCGGCGTGGCCGGTGATGACGATTTCCGGCCTGCGCGTCGAGCTGTTATTGAACAGGCCATCGCCGAGGAGACGCCCTCCGGGGAAGTGTACCGGCTTGCGGACACGCAACCGGATTGCAGCGTGCCGGCGACAACCAGCCTGACCGGCACCATCAAGTCCGAGGACGGTGCCGACACAGGTGCCTTCCGCTTCACGCTGCCCGGAGGTCGGGCGGTGAACGCGAGCCTGACTTTTGCCGCCTTCGAGGTGGACAGCCTGGTTTACTCGGTTGATCGCGAATCAAAGCCGGCGGTGATCAGCCTCCTGCTGATTGGCGCGGATATCAACGACAACTTCACGCCCTATGTGCTGCAACTGTTTATCGAGGCATCCGATTACGTGCCGGGCACACACGAGTTCCATGGCTTTGCCACCAACGCTCTGTTGTTTGAGGTGGATGAAAGCCAGCCCGGGGATGTGCGCACCCTGGCCCTTGGCGCAGAGGGCAGTATTACTGTCATCGGGGTGGGATCCGGGGCCAGTGAGGGCGACGTGGAACTGAGCCTGAACGCCACCCTGGAATACGATTCGGCGATTCGATGAACATGGCTGTCGCCAGCCCGCTGGAAGGATTCCGCGGGCATTGTCTGGCCGAACAGATGCAGGCCCGTTTGATGAATCGGGTCGACACCAAGTTTCTGGTGCCTGCATACCTGCTGGATGCCTGTCTGCGTGGATTGGAGCACCATTACTCCATCCTGGAGATCGACGGGCGCCGGCGGTTCACCTACGACACCCTGTATTTCGATACACCGGAACGCCAGCTTTACCTGGATCACCACAACGGCAAGTTGAACCGGTTCAAGCTCCGCATCCGGCACTACCGTGAAACCGGGGACAGCTTCCTGGAGGTCAAGAAAAAGAACAACAGGGAGAGAACCATCAAGAACCGTTTGCCGCTGACATCGCAAACCGTTGAGAGCAGCCGGGTGGTCCCTTTCCTTGAAGAGCAATTGGGCCGACCGGTGGCAGGGATGCTGCCGGCTCTTTTTGTCGGCTACCGCCGGATGACCTTCATGAGCGCACGGGGGACCGAGCGTATTACGGTGGATACAGGGCTGGGTTTTCACTCGGCCGACCGTCGCAGCGGTCTGTGCCTGCCTGATGTTGCCGTTTTCGAGGTCAAGTACGATCGCAAGGTCCCATATTCCCCTTTCCTGGAACGTCTTGGTCAGCTCGGCTGCCGCCCCGTGCAGTTCGGCAAATACTGCATCGGCACAAGCCTGTTGTTCGGCCACGAATGCAAAACCAATCGCTTCAAACCGCTGTTAAGGAGACTTCATGGAATCTGCAGTTGATGTCCATTTTGCGATCCGGCTTTTGATCAATACCGCCTCCGTGTTTGTGCTGATTCGCTGCTACTACGCGTTTTCCCGTCACCGGGAGAATGCCGCCTCGTTCATTCTTTTTGGTGTCGGCGTTTTCCTGGTGACCGCATTGCTACATTCGGTCACCGTCACCATGGGCTTTGCCTTCGGTCTGTTCGCCGTTTTCTCAATGCTCCGGTACCGAACCGAGGCCCTGGGCATAAAAGAGATGACCTACCTGTTTCTGGTGATCGCCATGGCCCTGCTGGCAGCAGTTGGCAACATGCACCACCTGGAGCTGGTGTTTCTGAACCTGCTGGTCATCGTTCTGGCGCTGGTGCTCGAAACCCATGTGCTTTTGCCGCGACACAGTGAGAGAGAGGTGGAGTACGAAAAGATAGAGAACGTTCACCGGGACCGCCGGGAGTTGCTCATTGCGGACCTGCGAGAGCGCACCGGTCTGGATGTGTTCCGGGTGGATGTGGTGTCTGTCAGCTATCTGAGGGACACCGCCATGCTACGTATGCACTTTAGTCAGGAGGCCGATCATGCTCGCTGAGCTGAAATGGGCGTGGCTGGTGATCGGTCTGACACTGGCGTTCATGTTACAGCCTCTGCTCGCTGTGGCTTCCCCTGTCGAGGCAGAAGTGGGCGGTTACGTCGCCGCCGGTGTTGACCATTACGGGTCATTTTATGATGAAGACGGTGAGCGCAGCACAGCCCGGGGCGTCCTGAGAAATGCGAAAATTGAACTGGAACTGGCCTTGGGCAAGCGCTGGGAGGCAGAGCTGGATGGCAGCTACAAGATTGAAGGCGACAAGAAAGAGCTGGATCTGGGCGATGCCTATCTCCTGTATGACGGGGAGAGCCGTTTCGAGGCTCAAATTGGGCGCTTCAAGGAGCCTTTTGGCCTGGAACGCCTCGCCAGCTACACCAGCCTGAACACCAGCGAACGTTCGCTGGTGACCTCGGCGTTCGCACCGGGGCGTTCCATCGGTGTTATGGCGGGGCAGTACCGCAAACGCGGCACCTGGTCCCTGGGTCTGTTCACCGATGAGCCCGATGGTGGCTCCACTCACGCTATAACCGCGAGACTGACCCGTGCCCCCATTCGTTCAGAAAACCAGACCCTACATCTGGGCGCCGCGGCCTCTTATCGTGATCTTGGCGACAGCCGCTTTCAGATCAAGGATGAGGGAGAGGTGTTCAGTGCCGATAATGTCATCCGCAGCCCACGATTCGAGGCCGGTGATGCTTGGCTGGCAGGTCTCGAGGCCGCCTGGCTTTATCATCGTCTGACCCTCGTGGCGGAGGCCATGGCTCAGAGCGTGCGTCGAACCGACGGGTCACGCTGGCAGTTCGGTGGCGCCTACCTCCAGGCCGGTGTGTTCCTGACCGATGATCGGCGCTATTACAGCCGGGGTGAGTTTGACTGGATAGAGCCCCGGCACCGGGCGGGCGCCCTGGAACTGGTCGCACGGCACAGTGCTGTGGACCTGAGAGACCGGAACCTGGGCGCCGAGGCGAGTGTGACGCTGCTGGGTCTTGCCTGGTATCTGGGCGAGCTGTTCCAGCTGCGCCTGAATTACCTGATGCCGGATATTCGCGGCAATACCCTGATGGCCGTGCCGGACGGAGACGCTGTTACCCTGCGTGCTGTGCTGCGGTTCTAGGCAGCGTGAGGGTCACCTGCGTCCACTGGCCGGGTTCGCTGGTAATCGACATGTTGCCCTTGTGATGGCGCATGATGGTCTGACAGATACTGAGGCCCAGCCCCAGGTTGTCCGGTGTATCACTGGTGGAATAGAACGGATCAGTGAGCCGCTTCATATCGTCTGGCGCGATGCCCTGGCCGTTGTCCCGAATTACGATTCGATGGGCACTGTCAGCGCTTTCGGCCGTTATCTCGATTTTGCCGGGCTGCCGGTTTTTGCTCACGGCAGAGACGCCATTGAGCAGCAGGTTAACGAACACCTGGGTCAGGGCAGATGGATAGCAGGGAACGGTCGTTCCCTCCGGGATGTCAGTCTGAAGCTCGACACCTCGTAGCTGATGCTGGCAGAAGCGGGTGGCGGTGGTCACCAGTTTGCCGAGGTCTGCCGTTTCCAGGCTGTGTTCAGGGACGGGGCGGGAAAACTCGATCAGGTCAGACACAATATCGGCAATGCGTTTCTGGTGGGTGCTAGCGTCGGTCAGGGCGTCTGCGACCTCGACATCCCGGTTTACCGAGTTGGCAAAATCCACGGCCTGGCTGGCGCAGTTCAACGGGTTCATGATCTCGTGGAGCAGCCCCTTAGCCATATGGCTAAGGGCCTGATGTTTCTGTTCCTGGGCCAGTCTTTCTTCCGTTGATTTCAGGGTTTCCAAAGTGCGGGAAAGTTGTCGATTCCGGTCTCGGAGCAGGAATTGGAGCGCCAGCAGGTTGCGCAGGAACTGCGACAGGAACCAGGCCGATAGCGGTGCGACCACCAGGCACATCAGAATCAGCCAGTTGGTCAGAATGCCGATCAGGGTGTCGCTTACCTGAGTGCTGTCGACCGCCACGAACGTGGCGAGTACCAGCAGTGTCAGGTTGATCAGGATAATCACGCTGGTGTGGAACAGGGACAGGGTAATGATGCCCACGGAGCTGATGAAAAAGAACAAGCCCACGATGGGAGCGAGCGACGCGCCCGTTGCCATGTATCCCAGGTAGCTGAACGCCGCCATGTTGAAAAACACCAGGTAGACAATCATCGGCGCTGACCGACGCAGGCGCGTGAACCGGTGAGCGGCGATCAGACCGGTCAGAATCGCGGTGTAGATGAGGTAGATACCGAATACGTCCGGTGCATCCGGGTTCAGGGCCAGTCCCCCGAGAAACAGCAGGGTACCGATAAAGGCAATCACCAGGTAAACGTCGGCGAACAGTGGCAGCACCCGGTACCGATACTGGGTGTGGTAGAAGCGTTCGAAGCGTCGCTGTCGGTAGGCGGGCAGCTGGCGGATCTGATCCATCCCGGAAAGCAGTTTCACTCGGCGGCTCCGTGTTGGTGTCGTTGCATAAAGAGAATGAGCTCGGGCAGGCGCTCGAAGCCCAATTTCACGAAAATCCGGTCCTTGTAGGAATGCACCGTCTTGCAGGAAACGCCAAGCCTGCCTGCAATATCGCGTACCGGCAGCCGGTTGGCCATCAGCTGTGCCACTTCCCGCTCCCGTCCGGACAAGGCCTGATAGGCGAGCATGGCGGCCGGTGCTGGTTCCTGCTGCCAGTTACCGACATAAACCTGCCCGTTTCGAATGTAGAACAGCGTCTTGATCAACTCCTGTACTGGCTGGTCCTTGGACACCACGGCCTTGATGCCTGCTTCCAGATAGATCGCCATCCGCCCGCTGCTGACCGGCGTGTCCGATATCAGCAGCACGGACAATGACGGATTCACCGCCAATGCATGCTCGGCGATGGTGAGCCCGTCGTTGTCCTGCAGGTTTTCCTCAATCAGCAGTACCGAAGGGGTGGCCCTCTTTAGCCGATTGAGCGTTGCCACTCCGGTCTCCGATTCGCCAACCAGCTCGACCTCATCGTGCAAGAGGATCTGGAATAGCAGGCTGTCACGGAGCAGTCGCTGCCCCATGGTGACGTACAACCTGAGCCTGCGCTGACCTGACGCCATCAGTCTGCCCTGGCCGGCAGATGGAGACTCAATCGAAGACACTGGTCGCCTCCGGTCACGTCGATATCGCCAGCAAGCAGTCGGGTGCTTACGAAGAGCATCAGAAGAGCGCTCTGCTGCTTCAGCAGGGGGCGGGAGAGGCGGGTGATTGGCGCCAGCAGATGGCTGTACATGTGAAGTGGGCTGGCGCTGGCGACCATGAGGCCGCTTTCGGTCCGGGTCAATTCCAGAGCAGAGCGCTCCAGCCCGGAGGCCTTCATCAGGGTTGCCAGTGCCTGGCAAAGGGCCATCAACGGTGTTTGTGTTTCGCTCGTGCCTGCCGGGTTCTCCAAGGCGTTCGCGAGAGCCTGGTCAAAGGCTTGCCGGTTCTGGATGCCGTGCACGTGGCCTGGCTGAAGGGTGCTGAGCTGCCTGCCCGCCATTCCGGCAAAGTCTCTTACAAGATCATGCTCAAGCGCGGTTTCCCGGCTTGCGCGCAGATGGGGTGGCTGGGCAGGAAGTGTGCGAACGGTTGCCAGGGCATCCAGAAAGTCGGCGGTGATCGGTTCGCCGGTAAAACCGTCCACTCGCTCGTTTAGATGTTCAAGCAGTCTGGCTCGTCGTTGCTGGCGAAGCTCCGCGAACTGTTGTTCTGCAATTGAGCGTGAACGGTCTCTTGCAGAGACCAGGGTGCGATGTTGGACAAGAGCCTTGCGGAAGAGCGACAGCAATTCGGCTGCGTTCCATGGCTTCTTCTGATAGCGGAAGATCCGGCCCTCGTTAACTGCATCCATGGCCACATCAACCTCGCCCCAGGCTGACGTGAGAATTCGGACAATTGTCGGGTGCGACTGGCGTAGTTCGTCCAGCAGCTCTTTGCCATGCATCCCGGGCATTCTCTGGTCTGTCATCACCACCGCGACATCGCTGTCTTTCTGCAACACGAGCTGAGCCTCTTCTGCACTGATGGCGCTCAGCACGCGGAATTCGTCCTGCATGCGCTCCAACTGCCTCGACAGATAACGGGTGGCAGTCGGTTCGTCATCCACGATCAGAATCGCCGGTTTGGGGCCCTCGTGGGCCTCGCTGGTATCCGGAGAGAAGGTTTGTCCTTCGCGGGTAAGCGCGGCTGTGAGCACGTGCGACCGGATAACATCGGGATTGACCGGCTGTTCGAAGCAGCGATCGACCAGCTGATGGTCGAGCAGTTTCACGAGGAGGTTCAGCGCAATGGCATCTCCTATGAGGATCTTCAGAATCCGGGGGTGGTGGTCCCTGGCCCGTGCCAGTAGCGACGACTCAAGATAGTCATCAGCGCGGTTCGGAAGCAGAACGATGGCGGTGGGTATGGTGGCAGCCGAGGGCAGGTAGTCGAGTGCCCCCTGGTCAGTGGCGAACGCGTGAATAACGAAATCGCTGGCAAACAAGGTTTCGAAGTGCTGTCGGTCCTGGTCGTCGTCATACCGGAGAAGGATCTCCGCCGCTCCGCTGGTCGCCATGATTACTCTGTATCCTGTTAATGGGGTAGGGAAGAGATTAGCAACAACAGTGGCTTAGCGGTGTAGGAACTTCCTACAGCAGTGCCTTTGCCGGCAATGAAAATCTGGTTCTGTGACAGCCTTGGCACTATGGACTGTCCTGGCGTCAGGAGCGACTACACTTACCAGAGGCTCATCGAAAGGGAGATAACCATGACAGTTCCTGAGAATGGTCTGACGAATCACGAAGTCACCATCTGCCTGGCTGGCGGTGCCGTGCTGGGTCCGTTCAATGCGACCTGGAGCAAGGATTCCGGTGGGGATGTGCGTGAGCTGGTCCGCGAGTACGATGCGTTTCTGCAGGGTGAAAAGCAGCACCGTTACAAGTTTCACCTGCACGACACCTACACCAACACCGTTCATACCCTGATCCTCAATTTTGAACAGGTTACGGGCATCTGCGACCATGTCCGGCTCAGATCCCAGGGCGGCGGCTGAGCCATGGCCGGGCCCCTGGCGTACACGCCAAGAAGCCCACAGTGCAAATGCACGGACAGGAGGGAATATGAGCGAATTCAGAACGGAAACCGACAGCCTCGGGGACGTCCAGGTACCTGCTGATGCGCTCTGGGGCGCTCAAACCCAGCGGGCGGTGGAAAACTTCCCGGTCAGTGGCCAGCCAATGCCTCAGCCGTTTATTGCCGCCGTTGCCCAGATCAAGCGCGCAGCCGCCGAGGCCAATACCAGCCTGGGCCTGCTCGACAACGATCTGCGGGATGCGATCTTCCAGGCTTGCGAAGATCTGGTCAAGGGCGAATACGCAGATCAGTTTCCGGTAGACCGCTACCAGACCGGCTCGGGCACCAGCACCAATATGAATGTCAACGAGGTGATCGCCAGTATCGCCCGCAACGCAGGCTTCGAGGTGCACCCGAACGATCACGTGAACATGAGCCAGAGCTCCAACGACGTGATTCCAACGGCGATCCACGTGAGTGCCGTGATTGCAGCCAAGGAGAAGCTACTGCCGGCGCTGTCGCATCTTTGCGGTGTGATCTACGAGCAGGAAGCGGCATTTTCCAGCCAGGTAAAAACCGGCCGCACCCACCTGATGGATGCCATGCCGGTGACCCTCGGCCAGGAGTTGAAAACCTGGCGCGAACAGCTTCTGGCCGTGGAAAAGCGGGTAGAAGCCGCAGCTGATGAGCTGTTGGCCGTTCCCCAGGGCGGCACCGCGGTGGGTACCGGAATCAATGCGCTCCCGGAATTTCCGGGCCAGTTCGTCAAGTTCCTGCGGGCCAACACCGGCTATCCCTTTACGTCGCTCGATCACAAATTCACCGGCCAGAGCGCGGTGGATGCCCCGGTGGCCCTCTCCGCACAATTGCGCGGTGCAGCCATCGTGCTGACCAAGATCGCCAACGATCTACGCTGGATGAACAGCGGCCCTATTCACGGCCTGGCTGAAATCAGTCTTCCGGCATTGCAACCGGGCAGCAGTATCATGCCGGGCAAGGTCAATCCGGTCATCCCGGAGTCCGTGGCCATGGTTGGCGCCCAGGTGATGGGGCTGGACAGCGCCGTGGCCATTGCCGGTCAGTCCGGTAATTTCCAGCTCAACGTCATGCTCCCTCTGGTGGGCGGCAACCTGCTGGACATGACCGATTTGCTCGCCAATGCGGCCATCATGCTGGCGGACAAGGCGATCAAGGATTTCACGGTCAATGCCGACAACCTGAACGCAGGTGTGGGCAAGAATCCCGTACTGGTGACAGCGCTTAATCCCGAGATCGGCTACAGCCTGGCGGCAGACATCGCCAAGGAAGCGTATAAAACGGGCCGGCCAGTCATCGATGTGGCGGAGGAACGCAGCGGCCTGAGCCGGGAGCGGCTCGAGGAGTTGATGGATCCGCTCAAGCTGACCCGGCGCGGTATCGCCTGATCGGTCGTTTCAGAGGGGCGCAAACGCTTGCTGATCATCCTGGAGCTGTTTGTGATGCTGGTGCTGGCCAACGGCACGCCGGTGGTTGCGGCCGGGCTGCTGAAAAACCGCTGGTCGGCCCCGGTGGACGGCGGTCGACTGCTGTCCGATGGTCGCCCCGTATTTGGTGAAAGCAAAACCTGGCGGGGTGTTGTATCCGGTGCACTGGCTTGCGGGCTTTTTGCGCTGTTTACCGGGCTGGGATTCGTGTTCGGGCTTCTGTTCGGCCTGCTGGGGCTGGGAGGAGATCTTCTGAGCAGCTTCATGAAGCGTCGAATGGGTTTGGCATCAAGTGCCCGGGCTGTCGGGCTGGATCAGATCCCGGAAGCCCTCCTGCCCATGCTGCTGGCGATGTGGTGGCTGCCGGTGAGCCTGTGGGTAGTGTTGGTTGTCGTGGTGGTTTTTACCCTGTCCAACATCTATGGCTCACCGCTGCTCTACCGTCTCGGTATACGCCGGCAGCCCCACTAAACCGGGCCGCGAGTCAGGGTGTGAAGGGTTACTTCCGGCGGGCAGTTCAGGCGAACGTTTACCACGGACGTTCCGGAACCCGGTGAGGTGTAGCCCTGCATGCCATTCATCCGCCAGTAACCTCGACCGAGTGTGCGCGGGCAGTCAGAGTCGAGAGTCACCGGTATACCTCCGGGCAGGCAGATCTGGCCGCCGTGTGTGTGTCCGCAGAGAAAGACGTCGTAGCCGGCGTGGGCAGCCTCGCGCCAGATCTCCGGCGTATGGCTGAGGAGGATGCTGGTGCCTCCCGCAGGGATATTGTCCCCCGCCTGGTGCAGGTTGTGGACCTTGAAGAAGTGGGCGTCGTCCACACCCGCGAGGTACAGGGTCTGGCCTCCCCGTTCAATGGGCGCCATTTCGTTCATCAGCAGTTGGTAACCCATGTCTTCCAATGCCGGTACCATGCGAACGCTGTCGTGGTTACCCAGAACCGCATAGGGCTTGCTTTTTATACCGTCCCTCAGCCGCGCCATGCCGTCCAGGGCGCCCTCAATCGGGCCCCACGTGAGTTTCCGGTAGTCGCCGGTCAACACGCACAGATCGTAGTCTAACGGTTCGATCTGGCGCAGGACTGCCTGCAGGTTGGCTTCGTCCATGTCTACGTGCAGGTCGGTCAGATGCAGAATGCGAAAGCCCTCGAAGGCTTCCGGCAGGCCGGGAAGCTGGAAATGATTGTGCACGGTGTTCAGACGCCGGCTGTTGCTCTGGCCCCGGCCCCAAAGGCCAACCATGCGCAAACAGGTACGGATAAAGCCGGGCGCGGTGGCCCAGTTTTCCAGATGGAATGAGCTGTGATCCTGCCCGAATACCTTCGCTTCAGCTTCCCGTTCAATGCCGAGCCTCTGGCGGGCGTGAACAGGGCCGAGCCTCAGGCTCAGGCGGTATTCCAGGAGTTCATCCTGGTTCTCCGGTGTACGAGCCCTTGCCGTCATTTTTCTTCCCTTATATGCCGAGCCGGGCATGGCCGATGTGCTAAGTGGCAAACCCTGTCTGTCATTATGGATGGCCCTCGAAGGTATGCAACCAAAACGACACAATGTTCATGTTTGATGACACACTGGCGGTGAAACCGGCGGAGCAACAGACTCAGGAGATTTATGACGGAACCATCGAGTGATGACAGGCTGTCGTTCAGCCAGATTTTCCTGCTGTTCCTTCGGCTGGGGCTGACGTCGTTTGGTGGTCCGGCAGCGCATCTCGGATTCTTTCACGATGAATTTGTCAAACGTCGGCGGTGGCTCTCAGACAGTGCCTACGCAGAAGTTGTGGCCCTCTGCCAGTTGCTGCCGGGACCGGCTTCCAGCCAGGTCGGTCTAACCATCGGGTTCCTGCGCGGCCATTACCGCGGCGGACTCGCAGCGTGGCTGGGGTTCACCCTGCCATCGGCGGTGATCATGATTGGTCTTGCGTTGGGGTTGAACGCCTGGCCAGAGGCCAGCAGTGGCGGCTGGGTACAGGGTCTCAAGTTGTTTGTGGTGGCGGTGGTGGCCAAGGCGGTCTGGCAGATGGGAACAACCCTGTGCCCGGACCGTCCCCGAATCGCCATGGCGTTGCTGGTAGCGGTGAGCCTTCTGATGATGGGCGAAACCTGGATGCAGATACTGGCGTTGGTCATTGCCGGGGCTGTGGGTTCCTTTCTGGGGTTGGGGAGCGGAGAGGCATCTGAGCCGCTGCATGTGCCACTGCAATCCCGGAAACCTGCGCTTTTTGCGGGGGCCTTTTTGATTCTGTTGTTGGTTTCCTTTCTGCCTCAGGCCACCGGCAGTCTTGGCTGGATAGGCGCTGAAATGTACCGGGCCGGTGCCCTGGTGTTTGGCGGCGGACATGTAGTGCTGCCCTGGCTGCAGGAGGGCTTCGTGGCCTCCGGTGCCATGCCGGCGGACACTTTCCTGGCGGGGTATGGCGTTGCCCAGGCTATGCCGGGACCGCTGTTTTCCTTTTCAGGATTTCTGGGTGGTTCACAGGCCGGTGTTCTCGGTGGTGTGATTGCGGTACTGGCTGTGTTCCTCCCGGGAACCCTGCTTGTATTCGCCGGTCTTCCCCTATGGAGCTGGCTTCGGGAGCATCGTCGCGCCCGGTCAGCGCTGGCCGGCGTGAATGCAGGCGTGGTGGGGTTGTTGCTGGCGGCTCTCTACGATCCGGTCTGGGTCTCCGCCGTCCATGGTGCGCATGATCTGGCACTCGTGCTCGCCATTTGGGTCTGTCTCGCTGTCTGGCGGGTTCCGGTCTGGGTACTGGCGCCGCTGAGTGCGCTGGCTGGAGTGATCCTGCTGTCCTGATCAACGTACATATAATCCCTTCTTCCTGAGCCGGCACATGGGTTGGCAAATCGGCAGGTTTCCAGCCACAATCGAGCGGTTAAAGGCAGATAATTCGAACGCAGAGGTTACCATGACGACATCCTGCAGTATCCCGGGTCTCAACGTACCACGTAGTCGTTTTCCTGATCCTGAACAGGACCTGCCGGCGGCCGAGGGCGAACAGCGTGTCGTGCTGGCTGGCGGCTGTTTCTGGTGTGTGGAAGCCGTTTTCCTGGCCATCGATGGCGTAACCAGTGTTGAGTCCGGTTACGCTGGCGGTCACGCCAGCTCTGCCAATTATGAGGCCGTATGCTCAGGTACTACCGGCCACGCAGAAGTGGTGGATGTTCACTATGATCCCGCCAGGGTCAGTTTTGGCGAACTGCTGAAGGTGTTCTTCTCGGTTGCTCACGATCCCACCCAGTTGAACCGCCAGGGCAACGACCGGGGCACCCAGTACCGCTCGGCTGTGTTCTACGAGACTGCCGAACAGCGGCGGGTAGCCGAGGCCTACATCCACCAGCTCAATCAGGCCGAGGTGTACCCGGATCCGATAGTGACCACGCTGGAGCCGCTGGAGGCATTTTACCCGGCAGAAGAGTACCACCAGAATTTTGCTGCCCGGAATCCCTACCAGCCATACATCATGGCCGTGGCCGCCCCGAAAATGGAAAAGCTTGTAGACAGCTATCCTGATCGCCTGAAGCCGGAATTTACAGACAACGACGCAGGCAGCACCGCCTGAGGAGGCAGACTATGGGAGTTTCCGCTGTAGGTTATGACCTGACACCACTAAACGAAGCACAGGTTGAGGAGAAAGCTGCGGATCTGACATCGGAAGAGCGGCGCGTGCTGCTCGACCATGGCACCGAGCATCCGTTTTGCGGAACCTTGCTGGATAACAAAAAAGCCGGTGTTTACCACTGCCGGCTTTGCGATCTGCCTTTGTTCAGCTCGGACTCGAAGTTTGACTCGGGAACCGGCTGGCCGAGTTTCTTCCAGCCCTTTGATCCGGAGCATATCCGATACATTGAGGACACAAGTCTTGGCATGACCCGCACCGAAATCCGCTGTCCCCGTTGCGACAGCCATCTCGGCCATGTCTTTCCTGACGGCCCGCCGCCAACCGGGCAGCGCTACTGCCTGAACTCGGTTGCCATGGTGTTTCAGGAAAACGCCTGAGACGAAAAAAGGGGGCCGCAGGGCCCCCGATTCTATTTATTGCCGCCTGTCACAGTCGCCACGTAGTGTGCTACCGCATTTATCTGTTCCTCAGACAGCGACTCGTTGAACGCCGGCATGACACCCACCCCGCTGGTTACGGCATTGACCACCTGTTCCATCGTGGGTTTGAGTTCATCGAGATCCGGGCCGATTGCACCAGCCGAACCGGCGTCCGCCAGGGTGTGGCATATGGTGCAGGAAGGTTGAGCCTCCTGAGTGAATACCTGTTTCCCCTTGTCAAAGTCGCTGGCCATCGTCAGGGGCGACAGTCCGATCAGAGCTATGGCGCCCAGTACTGCAGTTTTTCTCATATCATTGCTTTCCGGATAGGTCGGAGCCGCCTTACTCCCGGGTCGGCTCCGCCAATGATCAACTGATGGCAACCGTGACTCCGTGGTCGCTCCAGCCATTGTGACCGTAGCCACGTTCATTCTCGGTCCGACCCTCAGGCTGGGTGTTGCCCTGCACGTCGGTCGCCCGGCTGACAATACGGTGCTCTCCGGCCGCGAGATCCGCTGCCAGGACAAACGGCCTCCAGGCATAGGGGCCAAGGTCCGGTCCCAGGAAACGAGCCTGTTTCCAGGTTTTACCACCATCCACTGAAACGTCGACTTTTTCGAGCGGAACAGTGCCACCGAAAGCGACGCCATAAATCATATTGCGACCGTTCTGACCGCTTTCCAGAGGCGATGTTACCCAGGATTTGACGTTCATTTCCCACATGGAAGGCTGATCCGGGGCGCCTTTCACGCCGACATCACGAACCCGGTAGCCTGAAGCCTGGATCTTGGCGTCCGTCTGGTTTTCGGTGAAGGCAAGGTTCTTGACGTACTTCACGTTGTTCACGCCGTAGTAACCCGGCACAACCATTCTTAGCGGGCCACCGTGCGTGTGGGTCAGAGGCTCGTCATTCATTTCCCAGGCCAGCAATGCGGTTTCCATGGCACGGGTGGGAACGGAACGTTCCACGATAATCGTTTTCGGGTCCAGGCCGTCGGGAAGTGTCTCGCCGCCGGTGCTGGTGATGTACCGTGTACCGTCAACAGGGCCGCCAAGAGCCTCCACAACATCTTTCAGCGGTACACCGGTCCACATGATGCAGCCCGCAGCGCCAACAGACCATTGGGTACCACTCGCGCCATGGGGGAAGAAGGCGCGACCGTTACCGGAACATTGTAATACGGAGGCAACGGTGGTAACCCCCATCTGTTTCAGGTCGCCGACCGTCAGGGTTCGGGGATTTTTCACGCCCTCGATCCGCACCTCCCAGACATCGGGGTTATCGGTTACCGAGGCTGGTGGCGCGGGCAGGTTATTACGAACGAACAAGCGGTCACTTGAGGTAATAACGCCATTGCCGATGGCCCCCCGTTGGGTTTCCATCGTGTTTGCGCTGTGAACAATCAGGGCGTTGCGTTCTTTCCAGGCGGCGTAATCCGGGAGTGATTTTGGTTCATCGGCTTTGGCAAGGGGCGTAAATCCCAGCACGCTTACCGCGGCCATGGCGCCGGCACTGCCAAGTAGCAGGGTGCGGCGGGAGGGGTTCTGAAGGCCCGGGTCATTCGGGCCGCGCATCAGCGCTGATTCCTGCTTCATTATCCGTCTCCTTCTTAGGGTTGTCGTCGGACGGTGGGACTGCTTTTTCAATTCTTCGCGGTTATATCCTTATATCTTATAGGTAATGGTTAAAAATTAATCAATACTTTTGTGTGTTATTCAACGGGTTTTTCAGTCGCTATAATTCGCCCCCTATTGAACGCGCAGCAACGAGGCCGCGAACGAACCCGGGAAACAGAGAAGGGTAGCTGAGATGATTCGATTGAAGATGAATCCGCTAACGGAGTCAGCAACGCTTCTTCGGCGGGCGGGTGTGGTTCTGGGCAGTGTCGGATTGACAGCACTCTTTTCCCTGTTGGTTTTGCTGAGGGCGCTGTTCGGGAGGTTGAACCGGCCCATCGTCGACAAATACTGCCGCGAGTGGTCGGCCTCGCTGTTACGATTGGTTCGTGCCAGCCTCACCGTACGCGGGCAAGTGCCTGATTTCGGCGACGGGCGCCGGTACATCATCATGTGCACTCATGCCAGCCACTATGATATTCCGGTCACCTTCGTATCGTTGCCGGGATCGATCCGTATGCTGGCAAAAAAGGAGCTGTTCAGTATCCCGCTGCTGGGGCGGGCCATGCGTGCAGCGGAATTCCCCTCAGTAGACCGCTCCAATCGGCAACGTGCAGTCAGGGATCTGGAGAAGGCGCGGGCGATGATGGAAAGTGGAATCGTGCTCTGGGCCGCGCCCGAGGGAACCCGCTCGCCGGACGGAAAACTTCTGCCTTTCAAGAAAGGCTGTTTTCACCTGGCGCTGGATACTGAGGCGGTGATCGTGCCGGTGGCCGTGCGGGGTATCCACCGTGTTTTACCGGCCCGCACCTGGCAGATCAACCTCGGGCAGCCGGTGGATGTGAGGGTAGGAGAACCGCTGGATACGGCAGGAAAGACCAAAGCCGACCTGGACGAAGTCATGACCGAGGTGCGCGCAAGGCTGACGGAGCTGTTGGGAGACGGTGAAGCCGGTTAGCACCGGCCTCACATCGGCACGCAGATCAGGCCGTACCGGCAGCCACCAGCGTGGAGAGCAGATAGCCGGTATAGGCCACGTACACCAGCACCAGGATGCCACCATCCACACGGCTCACCAGTTTTCGCCATCCGGTAAGCCCGTAACCCATCAGGAACAGACCCACCGTGAGCGCCAGCATCAGCGTCCAGTCACGGTAGAGCACTTCCGGGTCCACCGCGAGGGGTTCGATAACAGCCGCGAGACCCACCACGGCGAGGGTGTTGAAAATGCCCGACCCCAGAATATTGCCCAGGATCAGGTCGTGTTCGTTCTTTTTGACCGCGGCCAGAGCCGAGGCGAGTTCGGGCAGGGAAGTGCCGATGGCAACGATGGTGAGACCGATCACCAGATCGCTGACTCCAAGGCTCTGGGCAATCGTGACGGCACCCCAGACCAGCATCCGGGAGCTGACGATCAGCAGTACCAGGCCAATTACCAGCCAGATCACGGCGGTTTTCAGGGGCATGGGGTGCGCAATGATCTCGGCGTCGGCATCACCGGCCAGGGGGTCTGCCTTGCCTTTCAGGCCCTGGAAGATTGACCAGCCCATAACCACTGCAAATACCGCCAGCAACACCCAGCCATCCATACGTGAAAGTTGCCCGTCGAGCAGCTGGGCGCCGGCAATGAGGGTGAGCACGATCAGCAGCGGCAGTTCTTTACGGATTACCTGGGAGTGCACCGCGATGGGCGCGATGATGGCTGTCAGGCCGACAATGAGCGCAATGTTGGTAATGTTGGAGCCATAGCCGTTACCCAGTGCCAGCCCGGGATTGCCATCGGAGGCTGCCATGGCAGACACGGCCAGTTCCGGTGCCGAGGTACCGAAACCGATAATCACCATGCCGATCAGCAGGGTGGGCATGCCGAGATGTTTGGCGGTCGCCGCGGCGCCCTCCACAAATTTATCGGCACTCCAGACCAGGAGGACCAGGCCGGCGATGATTGCGCCAAATGCCATTAGCATAGATAGACCTCAGTTGATGAAACGCCCGAGCATGTAGACACCGGCGTAGCCCAGGGTATAGGCCGCCAGAAGGTGTGCAAGATACCGCATATAGGCGGCAAAGGTCAGCCCCGGAATCTTGCTCATTGCCACTATACCGGCGGCTGAGCCAATCACCAGGAGCGATCCACCCACACCCACGGCATAGGTCAGGCCCATCCACTCGCCGGGGCTCATGTCGATGCCGGCCTTCAGCAGGGCCGCCGTCAGAGGCACGTTATCGATAACGGCCGAGAAGATGCCCATCAGGTAATTGGCGTACAGCGGCGGCAGGATGTCGTAAATCGCCACCAGCGAATCCAGCGCATGGATCTCCTTGAGCATGCCCACCAGCAGGAGGATGCCGAGAAAGAACAGGAGCGTTTCAAACTCGATGATGCGGATGTACTCGAGAATCGGGTCCAGATCGGAGTCGTCACTCATGAATCGAGACACCAGGAACATGATGGACAGGCCGAACAGAAAGGTCAGTACCGGTGGAATCCCGAACAGGGCATTACCGGCAATGGTGCTCAGGATTGTTAACAAAAACAGCCCGCTGATGATCGCGTCCACCCGTCGCACCGGGGTGGTGTTGGAGCGCAGTGTCACGGTTCCTGTGAGCCCTCGCGACAGGAAAACCGCAAGGATGAAAACGGTGATCGAGGCCGGAATGGCCAGGGTTAGAAGGGTCAGTATTTCAACCTTTTCCGCCAGGAAAATCATCAACGTAGTGACGTCGCCGGTGATCAGAGAAACACCTCCCGAGTTGACCGCAAACACAACCAGCGTGACGAACTGGATACGTTTTTTCAGCTCCAGATCGAGAGACAGAATCAGCGAACATGAGACTAAAGTGGCGGTGATATTGTCTGCTAAAGAGGAGAAAATGAAACAAAAAAGACCGGTCAGGAATAGTAGCCGTCGCTCGCTTACCTGCTTCGGCATGATCAGGTAAATCACGTTTTCGATCATACCCTTCTTGTTCAGGTAGGCGACAAACGTCATGGCTGCGACCAGAAACAGCCACAGCCCGGCGATTTCGGCGATGCTCTCGGACAGACCATCGGAAATGGCAGACGTTTCACCAGCGTTATCACTGAACAGGAACAGCAGCATCCAGCTCATGGTGCCAAAGAACAGCGTTACCTTGGCCTTGTTGATGTGGATGACCTCTTCAAATATGACGCCAAGCAGTGCCAGAACCGCGAGCATAATCAGAAACGCATCAAGGGCAGACATTGGGGAAATCCCGTCCTGGTTTGTCAAAGTGGAGGCCTGAGCCGGCCAGACAGATCACGTGGGCGGATTGGATTTTAGACCTTTGACCCGTAGCAAACCACTGTTCGTAAGTGCACGTATCTGCCCCTGAAGCAATTAGATGCCGAAGAAAGACGCAACGATTGACAATCGCAATTTATTATCCCGGCAAAAATCGGGATAATTGCGCGCACATTCAGACCGGAAGCAGACGGCGGCGCCGTTTACCTCGCGCCCGGCCGGCTTCCGACAGGCTCTCTTGCTGATCGTGAGAGGGCAAAAGGCTCAACACTAGCTAGGGTGAAAACCAATGGCCGTTAGACAGGCAGACGTAGTGCTGGTCGGCGGTGGCGTCATGAGCGCCACTCTCGGCATGATGCTCAGGCAGCTTGATCCGTCCCTGGACATCGTCATGGTGGAGCGTCTCGACCACGTTGCCCATGAGAGCACAGACGGATGGAACAACGCAGGTACCGGGCATGCCGGGTACTGTGAGCTTAACTACACTCCCGAGACCGGTGATGGCGATGTCACCATCGATCGGGCCCTGCAGATCAACGCCCAGTTCGAGGTGTCACTGCAGCTGTGGTCCTACCTTGTGGAGCAGGGCATCCTGCCCGAACCCTCCAGCTTTATTAACCGCACACCGCATCAGAGCTTTGTCTGGGGCGAGAAGGATGTGGCCTTCCTCAAGCGTCGTTATGAACGCCTGAGTGCCCATCACCTGTTCCGCGACATGGAATATACAGAGTCCCCGAAGGATCTCGAGGAATGGATGCCGCTGATCGTCAATAACCGGGACCCCATGCAGCGGGTTGCCGCGACCCGGATCAAGCACGGTTCCGATGTGGATTTCGGCTCTCTTACCCGCAGCATGGTGAGCTGGCTGGAAACTCAGCCGAATTTCGAGCTGATGCTCAGCTCACCGGTGCACTACATCGACCAGCGGGATAACGGCCGATGGAAGATCCGCGTCAAGAACCAGAAGACCGGCGAGCTGACCAAGCTCGAAACCGGCTTCGTGTTCCTCGGCGCCGGCGGTGGCGCGTTGCCGCTGCTGCAGAAATCCGGTATCGACGAAGCCCGGGGCTACGGTGGCTTCCCGGTGAGCGGTCAGTGGCTGGTGTGTGGCAAGCCCGACATCGTCAAGCAGCATAACTCCAAGGTATACGGCAAGGCGCCGATCGGGGCACCGCCCATGTCGGTACCGCACCTCGATACCCGCATCATTAATGGCGAGCCGGCCCTTCTGTTTGGCCCCTTCGCCGGTTTCACTACCCGCTTCCTGAAACAGGGCTCGATCTTTGATCTGATTGGTTCGGTGAAGCCCACCAACCTGAAGCCCATGCTCTCGGTGAGCAAGAGCAACATGGACCTGACACGCTATCTCATCGGTGAAGTGTTCCAGTCCCACGGTGACCGGGTGGCATCGCTGCGCAACTTCTTCCCGGACGCCATGGAAGAGGATTGGCAGTTGCGCATGGCCGGCCAGCGCGTCCAGATCATCAAGCAGGTCGATGGTGGCGGTGGCAAGCTTGAGTTCGGCACCGAAATTGTGGCGGCAAAAGATGGAACGCTGGCGGCGCTGCTGGGTGCTTCGCCCGGAGCCTCCACCGCAGCCAATGCCATGATCAACGTGATCGAGCGCTGTTTCCCGGAGAAGATCAAGACGCCGGAGTGGCAGGAACGGATGAAAGAGCTTGTTCCGTCCTATGGCCAGTCCCTGGTAGAGGACGAAGCACTGCTTACCAAAGTTCGCGAGAGGACCCTGTCGACCCTGAAACTGGGCTGATATTCCCAATCGATCTAAGAAAGCCTAAGGCACTGCGATTGCTGGATTCACTCCCGGCTGTCGTAGTGCTTTTTGCGTTTCAAATGGGGGCGAAATTTGCGATTTCACAGCTAATGCGTAGGGTTATAAGTCAACCCTTATGAAAGGAGAGAGCCTGTGAGTGAGCAAAAGTACAATCCTGAGAAAGGGTATATTGCATTACTGGGCTGGAGCCTGAATGCGGTTGAAGCGGCCGACAAATTCGATCGTCGGTATGTTGTCGTGGCACCGGACTGGGCCGAAGCCTATTGCGAAGAGCATGACATTCCCTACGTGCCCTGGAATTTTGAGCGCCTGAATGACCGTTCGGTAGAAATTGCGCAGACCCTCAAGGAGATGGGCGTAGACGTTGCCATCCCGTTGTTTGAGGAGACTGTGGAGTGGGCAGGTGCCATTAACTCGGTGTTGATGGACAAGCCTCGTTTGCTCGGTCAGGCCATGCTGCTGCGTGACAAGGCCCTGATGAAACGCCGTGCCCAGCTCGGTGGTATCCGGGTGGGTATCTTCGAGGAAGCGCACGACAAGGGTGATGTTATCCGGTTCCTCAAGCGGGTTAACCAGACTCTGCTGAAACTGGATGGTGACCCCAACGATCCGATTCACCTCAAGGCCTTTGATAAGGCCGGCTGCCTTGGCCACCGGGTGATCCGTACGCCGGATGAAGTCGATACCATCCCGGAAGAAGAATTCCCGGTTTTGATGGAGTCGCACCTGGATGGCTGGGAGTTTGCGGTAGAGGCCTGGATTCACAACGGCAAGATCGCCTTCCTGAACATTTCCGAGTACGTGACGCTGGGCTATTCGGTATTTGTGCCCGCAACACCGGACCTGGAGAAGTATCGCGACCAGATTCGCGGCGAAATCGAGAAGCTGATCAAGACCTTCGATATCGAATTCGGGTTTATCCACCCGGAGTACTTCGTGACCAGCGACCGGACCATGTACTTTGGCGAGGTGGCCTATCGCCCACCGGGCTTCAAGGTATTCGAGCTGCTTGAGCGTGCCTATGGTTTCAACGCGTATCAGGGCATGATCCTGGCCTTTGACCCGAAGACCACGGAAGAGGAAATCAAGGCCTTCTTCCCGAAGGAAGTGGTGGATGCGAAGGGTTACGCCGGTTGTTTCGGTGTGTATCCGCGCCGCCGGGTTGTCAGCAAGCTGGAAATCCCGGACGAAACCGAAAATCACGAGTATTTCGAGTCCCACGAGCTGACTGCGCCGCTTGAAGAAACGGTCACCAAACGTACCGCTTTCGGTACCCACTGGGGGCTGGTGTATTTCTTCGGTGAAGACCCGTATGTCATGCGGGACCTCCTGAAACATCAGGAAGACCTCGATTTCTATGTATAATCAGGAGAAGCATTAACAACAACCGGGTTTGGTGCCAGGCCCTGAGGATTATCGTTTGAACGATCACCAATCGGGCAGCGCAGCGCCAGCTGTAAACCTTGACAAGCTGGCTCAACGCCTGGATGACGCCATTCAGGCTTTGGAAGAAAGCCGGTCTTTTACCAAGGCTGGCAAACTGCCGCGTGTGCTGGATATTGCCCGCCGGATCCTGCTGCAGCCGGATGGCTGCCGGATCATCGAGGAGCGCGCTGAGCGCCTTGAACTGGCGGGTGTCTTTGCCGGCACCGACTGGGCCGAACCCGGTATTCTCCTTCCCACGCTGACAACCTATTCGCTGCAGAGCCAGAATGCCGATACCGTCGTCATCGAGGCCTTCAGCGAATTGCGGCTGCTTGCCGTCGCCCGGGGCAGCTATCTGCATCCTTCGGTGTCGGCTGAACAGGCCCACCACTATCTGACCCAGGTTCTTGCCATCAACCTCGGCCTGCTGTTTGGCATGACCGGCGAGGCTGAGCGGGAGCAGGGCAAGCTCGCGCTGATCAGCCAGAACCTTGTGCAGTACGTGGCCCACCACATCGGCTACGAACATGTCATTGATAGTCTGATCGAGGAGATCTGGCGGATCCTTGAACAGCGACCGATCCAGGTATCGGACGTTCGCAAGATGATTACCCAGATTGCCCTTTGCCGGGCCGATCCGCAGGCCGATCTGGGCAGTGCCGGGCGCGGTGCCGACCGATTGATCTCCAGCCTCTATGGGCCCACCCGGGCGTGCAGTGAAGACCCCGGAACGGTGGTGTACGAGCAGCGGCTGGAAACCATGGACGCCCAGGCCCTGCAGAACGAAGCCACCGGGTTCGCCCGTTCCATGCACGATACCGGGCTGGTCTCGCCTTACCATGCCTCGTTCATACGTTTCATTCTGTTGGACCAGGACACCTTGCTGAGCGAGGCGCTGGGGCTGTCCAGTACCGGCCGGGATTGCCTGATGTGCTATCGGGAGCTGGTCCACACCCTGATTAAAGAAGGTATCTATCCGGAAACGGCACAGGGCATCTACGGCCTGGCGCTGCTGCTGGAGCGGGGTATTCTTTACCAGCCTCCTGTTGCGCCGGGTCTGTGGCGCCAGGCACGGCTCTCTCTGTGCCCCCATGCGCGGGAGCGACTTGAACTGGCCTATGGCTACCAACCGCAACCCAATGCCTGGCTGATTCAGGGCGTGTTGAACATGTTGGGCCAGCCTTTGGGCGTGGGGCAGGGCAACAATCCTACCTGCCAGTCGGCCCGTGCTCTCTCGATGTGGGCCTATAACGATCCGGATTATCTCTTGCAGATGGTTGCCTGGGCTGCCCGAGACAATGAGATCGTCATTCACTTTGAAGGCCAGCCGGTGTCGTCGGCCCGCAGTGTCGGCGGTGTCGCGTCCGAGGTAACCCTCGATCTGGATCCTGTCTCCCTGGTTGTAGTGCCGCATCTGGACCGCATTTATGTGGAGATGGGCCGGTTGTGCGTCGGCCGCCAGGGCGATCCCCACAAATGGGTGAACCCGGAGTTCCACGGCTGGTCTGCCGGGCGCGGATTTGCTATTAACGTGGATGTGGCCACTGGCAAGCTGCATGATCTGGAAGGCTTTATCCGGCATTTCTATGCCAGCTATCACCCCTACTACAACGGCAATCAGCCGCTGATCCACCCGCAGCCTGCGGGTATTGCAGTGACCGACAGTGCCGCCCGGTTTATCGGCTGGCACGCCATTACCATTCTCCGGGCCGCGCTCGACCCGGAAGGTGAGATGCGGATTTATTTCTTCAATCCCAATAACGACAGCGGCCAGAACTGGGGCGATGGAGTCAAAGTCAGTACCTCGGGCAACGGAGAGCGTTTTGGCGAGTCGTCGCTGCCTTTAGAACAGTTCACATCGCGACTGTACATCTTCCATTACGATCCCCTGGAGCGGGGGGAGCCTGCGGAAGTGAACGAGGATGCCCTTCGGCGCGTAACAGAGGGTGTGTATCGCAGTTGGGGTCTGGATCGCGTGCCGGCGGATGCTTTGCAGGCGGAGCCGCCCATAACCGATTGATCCCGGAACCTGCCGATCACCCGGAATCCACAGATCAAGAGGAAGGCCATGGCCAACGAACAGACCCCGGCCCGTAATGGGGCCGAGTTGTTTATCCGGGCGCTGGAAAACGAAGGCGTTGAATACATTTTCGCGGTGCCCGGTGAGGAGAATCTAGCCTTCCTTGAGGCTTTGAGGACCTCCAGTATTCAGCTGGTCCTCAACCGCCATGAACAGGCTGCCGGGTTCATGGCCGCCACCTACGGCCGCCTGACGGGGCGCGTGGGAGTCTGCCTTTCCACGCTCGGGCCCGGCGCCACCAACTTCGTGACTGCCGCCGCCTACGCCCAGCTGGGCGGTATGCCCATGATGATGATCTCGGGCCAGAAACCCATCAAGTCCTCCAAGCAGGGGCTATTCCAGATTCTGGATGTGGTGGACCTGATGCGTCCGCTCACCAAGTACACCCGGCAAATCAGCAATGCCAACACCATCCCCGCCAAGGTTCGGGAAGCTTTCCGCCTGGCCTCTGAAGAGCGCCCGGGTGCCGTGCATCTGGAGCTGCCGGAGGACATCGCCGATGAGGCGCCCGAATCCGATACCCATATCTTCAAACCCAGTGACGCCCGGCGGCCCTCGGCCAGCCCGAAAAGCCTGGAAATGGCGTGCGAAATGCTGCGCGAGGCCCGGCATCCGCTGATCATGATCGGCGCCGGCGCCAACCGGAAACGGGTTTCCCAGGCGTTGCTGCATCTCGTGAATGTCACCGGCATCCCGTTCTTCACCACCCAGATGGGCAAGGGCGTGGTGGATGAGCGACATCCGCGCTACCTGGGCAACGCTGCCCTGTCGGCCGGGGACTTCGTTCACTGTGCAATCGACCGCGCCGACCTGGTGATCAACGTGGGCCATGATGTGGTGGAAAAGCCACCTTTCTTCATGACCCCCGGCGGCAAGAAGGTCATTCATGTGAACTTCAGTGCGGCCGACGTGGACCCGGTGTACTTCCCCCAGCACGAGGTTGTCGGGGATATCGCCAACAGCGTGGAATACATGGCCGAGAACTGTGGCCAGTGCGCCAACCATGATTTCACCCGCCTGATGGAGGTGAAGGAGGCGGTGGATGCGCACCTGCAGGAACGAGCTGAAGACGATCGTTTCCCGGTGATCCCCCAACGCATTGTTCATGATGTGCGCCAGGTAATGCCCGATGACGGCATCATCACGCTCGACAACGGCATGTACAAACTCTGGTTTGCCCGCAATTACCGCGCCTACGACAACAATACGGTACTGCTCGACAACGCCCTGGCCTCCATGGGCGCCGGCTTGCCCAGCGGCATGATGGCCTCCATGCTGTATCCGGATCTGAAAGTGATGGCGATCTGTGGCGATGGTGGCTTCATGATGAACAGCCAGGAGCTGGAAACGGCGGTTCGACTGAACCTGAATCTGGTGGTCCTGATTATCAATGACAGTGCCTACGGCATGATCAAGTGGAAGCAGGGCCAGGAAGGCTACAGCGATTTCGGCCTGGATTATCGCAACCCGGATTTTGTCACCTATGCCCAATCCTATGGCGCCAAGGGTCACCGCGTGACCCGCACAGAGGACCTTCGGCCAACCCTGGAAGGTGCCCTGGCTGAAGGCGGTGTTCATGTGGTGGACGTGCCCGTGGATTACAGTGAAAACCGACGGGTGTTTGATGAGGAGCTGGCGGAACTGACCTGCAAACTCTGAGGGGTGTATTATGCGTCCATGGATGATGAACCCGAGGTAGCACTGCAATGATCCGTTCCTTTTTTCGCGGCCTGGTGGCCATCGCGACACTGACGTTGCTCGCCGGTTGCAGCAACCCCGAGACACCCCAGGAAGTGGCGGCGGCCTTCTGGCAGGCCATGGCCGAGAACGACGCCGGTGATGTGATGGAATACTCCACCCTGGCAGAAGCCACCGCGTTCGACGGTTACAAGCGTAGCTGGACCGACGCTGTGCCATCCTTCGGCCGGGTCGTCATTGAAGATCGCGAAGCCACTATCGTGACCCGCCTGCCGGCCGAAGCCGGAACCGAAGGTGAGCGGCTGGAGCTGGTCACCTATCTCGTACGGTTCCAGGATCAGTGGCTGGTGGATTACGACCGTACTGGCGAGGCCATCCTTAATCCTTCCCCGTTCAGCAGCATCATGGGCGAGCTCAGCCGGCTCGGTGACGAGCTCAGCGCCCGTTTCTCATCGTCTTCGGATGACTTTGAGCAGCAGATGGAGCAGCTGGCGCGGGATCTGGAAGCCTACTCCGAGGAAATCGGCCGCGAGGCAGAGGGCGCCATGGAGGCGTTCGGCAAGAAGTTGCAGGAAGCCATGCGGGAGCTTGAGCGCTCGGTGGAAGACGCCCTGAAAGACAGTGAGCCGACACCGGAAGAGGACCGGGTGATTCTGGAGCAGGCTGCCCGGGATCTGGATCGCCAGGCCGATGAGCTGAACGAGCCCACCATGGAATCGATCGCCAGTGCCAGCCGCACCGTGGCCGAAACCGGCGAACGCTTCACGCGCCTGAGTGAGGAAACGCTGAATCGTTACCGGGAGGAGTGGCAGCAGAGGCTGGCTGAGATGCGCGCTGACGCGGACGAATTTATCGAGCAGCTCAGACTTTAGCGGGCTTGCTCGGCGCCTCGCAGCATGGCCTGAAGCAGCTCCTCGGCATCGAATTTCGTCAGCGCTTCGTTGGCGCCCACCTGATTGGCATAGCTTAGGCTCATCTCACTGTTCAGTGACGTATGCAGGATGATGTAAGGCTGCTTCAGCGCTGAATTGTCCCGCACATTGAACGCCAGTTCGTACCCATCGAGCCCCGGCATCTCGATATCGCTGACCAGAATGTCCGTGGGCCGGCCCAGTTCATGGTCGCGCAGCAGAATCTGCAGCGCGTCATCACCATTCGACGTCACCTGGTAGGGGATGTCCTTGCTGTCCAGCACGTCCGAGAGTTGCTTACGGGCCACCTGGGAATCGTCGACCATCAGAATGTTCAGGGACTTGAGCGTCTCACTCTGCACATCCGTGAGAACCACCTCCTGGGTGTCCAGGGATTCCGGGTACACCTTCGCCAACAGCAATTCCACATCCAGCAGCTGGATGATATCGCCCTCCACGTCCAGCAGCCCTGTGATAAACGCCTTGCTGCCCAGGGCTTTGGGTGGCGGCATCACCGATTTCCAGTCAGTCTCGATGATCTGTTGCACGCTGCGCACCAGAAAACCGATCTCCTGGCGCTGGATATCCGTGACAATAATCGAGGCTTTTTCCCGTTCTTCCTGCGTCAGCGGCGGATAGCCGACCGCGGCAGCCATATCGATCACCGGAACGGCGGAACCCCGGAAGGTGGCCGTGCCGATGACGGCGTGATGGCTGTGGGGCAGTTTCGTCAGCCGCATGAAAGGCAGGATTTCCCGGATCTTCAGGGTTCCGATCCCGAACAGACGCTCGCCGGAAAGCCGGAACAGCAGAAGTTTCTGGGTCTGCTTCGCTTTGCTGGACATACAACCGGGTCCTTTCAAACGCAAAAGCCCCTGCCGCAGGAGCTTTTCAAGAATTGGATTCAGCAGGCTGTCTGGCGGGCGGACGCTGCCAAGCCAATAAGCCTGAGGTATGTAGCAATAGTAGCAGCTTTACCGTGAATCGGGATTCAGAAGGATTGTTTCAAATGGTGACAGAAACACTCCGCGCGAGGCCTTGTGTTGCCATACCAGTGTGCCCTCAGAACGCCATGTCCTTGCCGTCCCAGGCCTTGAAGCAGCCGGTTTCGGCGAGGGTGAGGCTATCAATCTGCCGCCTGAGGCCATCAACCGATTGTTCAACCGATACCTCGGCGTCGCTGCCGCCCATGTCCGTGGCCACCCAGCCCGGGTGGTAGATGCCCACGGCTATGCCCTGCTCACGCAGGTCCACGGCCAGATTTCGCCCGAGATTGAGCGCCGCCGCTTTTGAGGCACGATATATGTACCGGCCGCCACCGGCAGAAGCCTGGGATCCAAGCTTGCTGGATATGATGGCGATTTTCGGGGTGCCGACCCCGGCCAATGCCAGTCTGAGATTGGGTAGCAGCGCCTGTATGGTGAGGAATACGCCGGTCACATTGACCTGGAAGTGCTCCGCCCAGAGTTCTGGCGGATAGCCGCCTTCCAGCTGTTCATGGCGATCAAGCAGAATGCCGGCGTTACAGACCAGGGTTGAGATCGGTTGATTTTCGAGGCGCTCGCCCAGCGCGGTCACGCTGGCGGGGTCGGCGACATCCAGCACCTCCATGCCCGGTTCGCTGCGGGCCGTGCCGATGACATGCTCGCCCGCCTCTCTCCATTCATCGGCCAGGCCCTTGCCGATGCCGCGATTGGCGCCTGTGATAAGAATGGTCATGTTTGTATTCCTTGTGGCTGAGGCTCAACAGTAGCACAGGTCTCTGGCGATCCCTGCCGGAGGTGCTGCCTACCAGGGGAGGTTATTCAGGATGAACCAGGCGGTGCCGCCGGTCGCCAGGATTGCCACCAGGGCAAGCAGACCGTCCCGCGCCACGATGGCGAGGCCGAACGCCATCAGGGCGATTCCGGCACCGTTGGCGCTGAATGGAATCACTTCCATCAGTGGCATGGCAGCCGCTACGGCCATGCAAATGATGGCGATAACGTATTGCCCCGGCCCGCGAACCAGCCAGAGCAGCCTTTGTTTTGTCCATCGATCCACAAATCGGGCGGGCTTGTTCATCCAGTCCAGCCCCCTGGCAAGCTTTTCTCTTTCGATGTTCCGGCGCGCCAGCTTTGAGGGAATCCATATCGAGTGGCGCTGGAAAATCAGTTGCCCCAGGGTGAGTAGCACCATCAGACCAAGCAGCGTCGGTACTCCCGGAATATCACCTATCAGCGGGGCCAGGGTGATTACGCCGGCGATCAGAACCATCGGCCCGAAGGAACGTTCACCAACAGCTGCCAGTACATCGCCCACAGACACCTGAACCTGTCCCCCGGTGTTTGCGCGAAGGCGTTCCAGAAGTTCTGTCAGACTGGCCGGATCGTCTGGCTGGTTCATGGTGGTGCTCGTGGTCTCCTATTGAACAGGTTTTGCAGACACTACCTTGATTGGGCAACGAGTGCATGAACACAAGATGACAGGGAGTTAGCCCGGGCGTTGCCGCTCAGAATATTGAGTGCCTGACTAATTAGTCTATATTAATTAGACCTCCCCTCCTCGGCGGCATCAAAGATGTATCCAGGCCAGAGCAACGGGTTGCCGTTCTCAAAGTTGTTGCACCCGCATTTTTTGACGCCCGCACGGCGCAGATCTGCTTTGGTGCTCGCGTTCATTCTCTGTTTTTCCGCCCCAAGCTATGGGGACTGCGACATCTCACTGCGCTGGGACGATGATCCGCCCTATTTCATGGTTCAGGAGGGTAAGTTGGTCGGCATTGATGCCGACCTGGTCCGTGAGGCCATTGGGCGCCTGAATTGCGGGCTTTCCTTTCAGAAGATGCCATGGGCCAGGGCGCTTCGGGAGTTGCGTGATGGGCATGTGGATATGCTCTCCGGCGCCTACCGGACTCCGGAGCGAGAGGAGTATGCCCATTACTCCGACGTGGTCGGTCTGGTATCACCCAATATCCTGTTTATACGGCGATCTGACGAGTCAAGGTTCGAGCTGAATGGCTTGCGGCAGCTGCTGGAATCGGGTTTCAGGCTTGGTGCCCAGATTCATGTGTCCTACAGCGAGGAATACAGCGCCCTCATCCAGAATCCCGACTACGAAAAAAACATTCAGTATCTTTCCCGCCGAGAGTCGCTCTGGAAAATGCTGGCCCGGAACCGGGTGGATGGCGTGGTTGCCAGCAGGCTAACTGGCCTGTACGAAATTCAGGCGCTGGGATTGTCGGGCACGACTACGCCCAGCTCGATGGTTGTCTCTAATAAACCCGCGTTCTTCGTTTTCTCCAAAGCATCGGTCAGTTCCGAGTTTGTGGCGGATTTTGATCGTGTGCTGCAAGCGATGCTGGACGATGGGACCTTTGCGGCCATTGTGAATCGGTATGTTTGCGGTACCGGCGATTCTTGGCTGGCTGAGGCGCAGGCGGGTATGGGCGCATGCCCTTTGGCTATGCGTTTGCATATTCCGGCCCATCATGAACACCCATTCCGGACGAACGTGAACACCTATTCTGGTTCAACGTGAACAGTCATTCTGGTCGAAGATGAACACTTTTCGGAAATTTCCGGAATCGGTGTTCACCATGCCGGAATCGGTGTTCACGTTCAACCAGAATCCTTCTTAACGCATTGTTTATTCAACCGCTTGCTACTCTGGTTCTTTTTTTGGGAATCAGGGTCATGGCAGCAAAGAGAATTCCAATGCGCAAAATAAGAGAAGTGCTTCGCCTGAGGCTGGAAGCCGGGCTTTCGATCCGGCAAATCAGCGCCAGCACCAAGACCAGTGTCGGGGCTATCCAGAAGCTCCTGACCCGAGCCCAGGCTTTAGAGATCACCTGGCCCTTACCCGAGGATCTGGACGATGGCCGCCTGGCGGCCATGCTCTATCCCGGTGCTGACCCCACCAGCTCCAGCCGCTATCAGGTACCGGACTGGTTGACCGTCCATCAGAGCCTCAAACACAAGGGCGTTACCAAGCAACTGCTATGGGAGGAATACACCGCCCAATACCCCAATCGCTGTTACAGCTATTCTCAATACTGTGACCGCTTCCGGCACTGGCAAAAGCAGCAAAGGCGCTCTATGCGCCAGATCCACAAGGCCGGTGAAAAGTGCTTCATTGACTACTGTGGCCCCACCGTTCCGATCATTAACCCGCAAACCGGCGAAATCCGCACGGCCCAGGTGTTTGTCGCCGTGCTGGGGGCTTCGAATTACACCTATGCGGAGGCCACCTGGAGCCAGGGCTTGCAGGACTGGTTGATGAGTCACGTGCGCACCTTTGAGTTTTTTGCGGGTGTTCCGGAGATGATTATCCCCGATAATCTGCGTAGCGGTGTCAACAAAGCCTGTCTGGCCGACCTGAATCAGTGCATCCGGTCCCTGCTGGACGACCTGAACAGCCGACCATTCCGAGCGCTGCCAGGCAACCGGAAGGAGGCCTTCAAGACGCTCGACCAGCCAGCCCTGAAGGCGCTACCCAAACACCCCTATGAGTACGTCGAGATCCGGCGTTGCCGGGTCAACATCGATTACCACATCGAGTTCAGCCAGCACCACTACTCGGTGCCGCACCAGTATGTGGGCGAGCAGGTGGACCTCCACGCCAGTGAGCGACTGGTACAGATCTACTTCCGGCAACGACAGATCGCCAGCCACCCACGCAGTCATCAGTACGGCATCACGACCGAGTCAGGGCACATGCCCACCCGCCATCAAAAACAACAACAGTGGTCCCCCGGCCGGCTTAAGAACTGGGCCCGGGACATCGGGCCGGACACCCTGATCTGGGTCAGTGACCGACTGGATGAGCGGGAGCATCCGGAGCAGGCCTACCGGGTCTGTCTTGGGCTACTCAATCTGAGCAAGGAATATCCCAGCGAGCGCCTTAACGCCGGTTGCCGCATTGCCAACCGCGAAGGCCTGGACCGGCTGAAACACATCAAGGCCATTCTCCGGAGCAACCGGGACAAGTTGCCCGAACAACTGCCCTTGCACACAGAACTGCCCCAGCACCACGAGAACATCCGTGGCCCGAAGAGCTTCCACTAGGATACCCGCATGAACACCTTGCAAACCCTGACACGATTGAGAGATCTGAAGCTCGGCGGCATGGCTGCCGCCCTGGAACATCAACAAAACCAGCCGGGAACTTATGACGAGCTGTCGTTCACCGAACGCCTGGAGCTGTTGCTCGACCGGGAGTTCCAGACCCGGGATCACCGCAAGCAGGATCGCCTGGTGCGTCAGGCCCGCTTCAAACTCCGGGCCTCGGTTCAGGACATCGACTACCAGCACCCACGCAATCTGAAGAAAACACAGGTAGCCCAACTGGCCCAGACAGACTGGCTCGAACGGGGTCAGAACCTGTTGATTACCGGCCCTTGCGGCAGCGGCAAAACCTATCTGGGTTGCGCCGTGGGGCATCAGGCCTGCCTCAACGGCCTCAGCACCCGGTATTACCGGATCTCCCGATTACTGCTGGAACTGACCCAGGCCAAGGCCGATGGCACCTACCAGAAAACCCTCAGCCAACTAGCCAAAGTAAAGCTGCTGATCCTGGACGACTGGGGGCTGGAAGCTCTGAAACCTGCACACCGGAACGACCTGATGGAGATCATGGATGACCGTCACGGCACTCACTCGACCATGATCATCAGCCAGCTACCCACCGATCAGTGGTACGCCGCCATCGGCGATAACACTCTGGCGGACGCCATTCTGGATCGGTTGATGCACAACGCTCACCGCTGGGCTCTGAAAGGGGAATCGATGAGAAAGCGACTTCAGGAAATTGACTGAACGTGAACACCCAGGGTACAAACTCCGGTGGGTGATGCGTTAAGAAAAAAGGTGTTCACGTTCAGCCAGAATGGGCGTTCACGTTCGCCGGAATATGCAGCGTTGACGTTCGGAAAACTTTTGGACAGCGTGTAACGAAAAAAGCCCCTGAAATCAGGGGCTTTCTCTTGGT
Source organism: Marinobacter sp. CP1 (assembly GCF_001266795.1). Classification (NCBI taxonomy): domain Bacteria; kingdom Pseudomonadati; phylum Pseudomonadota; class Gammaproteobacteria; order Pseudomonadales; family Marinobacteraceae; genus Marinobacter; species Marinobacter sp. CP1. The sequence goes on along the minus strand of NZ_CP011929.1, from coordinate 1,291,413 downwards.
TGTTTGGGACGGCGACAACCGAAAAAAATACCTAAGCCAATGTAAAATATAAAAATTAATTTTTTATATAGTAAATGTGCCCCCAAATATGCCCCCAATCATTCTTTATCACTTGCCAGTTTTAACACGCAGAAACCCCTACTCCTAAATCTAAAACGCCTTGTGAATGCAGGCTGCTCATAAAAGCTCCAATAGCATCAGCGTAAAATACGTGTGCAAATGCTGGATGATTTCGATCGTTATCGGTTGTGTCGTAGAGAATGTCCGCCAGCGGAGTGGCATCGTCTAGACCTATTCGCACAATTCCCAAGTGAAGGCTCATTGGCTGTACTTTTTCTGCCAATTGTAGCCGCACCCTCGCCAGAATTTGAGGGCGATCTTTGAGGAGTCCATGTAACTCATAGGTCATATATTCTGACAGCTTAAGATATCGAGTACTCAGCGTAAGGCCTGGAGAGCTTTTCCCAGTGTTTTGATAGTAGAGCTGAAGTATCTGAGCCAAGTATTTTGCTGTTGTAATGCCGCACCTATGCAGTGTGTCTGGAGAAGTTCTCAGATCGTTGTGTGCGGCTACCAGGAGTAGGTGTGGTGTGAAAGGGGGGTAATCGCCAATGGGGTCCGGTAAAGCTGGTTTGGTCAGTGATGGTGGGCTGTCAGGAACGAGCTCTACAGGGGCGGTCGGCCCCTTGTTGACAACTTTCAATCTTGCGCTGGGTCCAATGTTGTCGTCGTGAATGTACAAATTGGGAATATGGGAGTCCTGAAGATTTATTTGGCCGGATGCTACTGTGCTTGGAGGGCAAGATCTAAAGCCAACGGCGCATACGGCATGCAGGCCAGCAGTGCCAAGTTGGCCGACAATCAATACAGGATACCCTGATCTGATCAAAGAAGCGCAAGAGCTTGAAAATCGCTCAATGCTGAAACCCTTAACGCCGGCAACTGCCGCAAGGTCACCGTTGAATACTATGGGTGACAGGTCATGTTCCTTAATTGCCTCGCGGACTTGTTCGATGCTTAGCCCTGAGGATGGGAAAACTCGATCTCCCATAGAAGCTGTTTGATGTGCTGCCTGAGTTATATCTGCGGTCGTCGGAATAGCGTGGTGATCATCGAAGGCAGATGAGTGCAGCATCGACCACAGCCCGACAGTTGCACAGGCGCCGACGCCAGTGTCCTGTTGTTGCCACGCAAGACCGTGGACCGTCAATCTGATTCCGGCAACGTGGGCGTGGTAGTCGCGAGATGGTGTAACTACCCGTGGGGTTTCGGGCTTCAAATCTTCGTACCAAGCCAGCACGGTCCTCCCTAACGGGGTTGCGGGGATTGGTCGGATCACTACGAACCCAAGATAATTTTCTTGAAGACGTTTAATAGCGCGCTCACGGCCTGCTGCTGCTGATCGCAGCGTGGAGCGATTAAACGCTGCCCCAGCGAAGAAATGCAGCCTTCGGCAAGTGTTGGGGTAACCCGCAGTGCTTTTGCAATAGAAAGCTGCAAATTCTGCAAGATAATCTCGATCGAAATAATTCGGTTCTTCAAGGACAGTTTGAGCGCCTAAATCAGCCAAGTATCTAATTAGATAATTTTTCTGACGAAAATCAGGCAGCTTGTGAAGGGGGCTGGCTTTGTCGAATTTATGAATTTCTAGCTTTTTAGGAGTGTTGGCCATATCAATCCCTGATTCTCAAAAAGAAAAAGGGCCGACTGATAAAGCTCGACCCTTCGAAATCTTTGATCCAAACGATAGCGCTTCGCTACTACCTGATTGTGTATCTCAGCTCTTCTTCCGTTACCGGAGTGCGGTAGGGTTTAGTTCGTTCCTCGACCTCATCGTCCTTCAACCGGCGGCTTACTTGGTCGACAAGGCGAGCGGCCAGTTCGCGTGAGACTTCTTGCTCAAAATTGGGAAGCTTCGACCACTGTCTGGAATCTGTGTTCCAGAGAGTCCTACGTTTGTTAGCTAACATGACAGCTCCCTGCTAGTTCGATGAGTGACCTTTCGCTGGCAATGCAGCGCATCAGACGTGACGCCTTTTAACTTGGAGGCGTGGCAAAGTCAACTTTTTGTAGTTAACCCGAGTTATAGCCAACGCAGTCCTCAATTGCAATTCTGAATTGTAAATGTGCGTACAGGCTTGCCTGCAGCCATAAGGGCGCTGCTTTGGCTGCAAAGCTAGATTTTTAACTTCTCAAAACCAATACGGTAAAGCTTGTTCAAGCTTAATAAGCTCTGCTATCTGGGCTTTGGTCAATTCCCTTCTCAATAGGTCTTGCTTCTCCTTCAGCTGGTGGGGTTCTACCCCGTTTCCACGGACGGTTTTAAAACGGCGAACAGTTTTCTGTCCTGAGCAGCAACTCTACGTCGCATCCTAGGATTATGGAACCGCTCAATGTAATCGAAGACATCAGCTCGTGCTTCATTTTGGGTTCGGTAGCGCCGGTGGTGAATTCGCTCACGCTTGAGCATGCCGAAGAACCCCTCGCAGGCCGCATTATCACCACAATGACCGACCGCGCTCATGCTGCTCACCAGTCGGTTGCTGCCGAGATAGCGCTGGTAATCACCGCTGGTGAATTGACTGCCTCGATCTGAATGCAATATCACCGGAACTTTCCCCTGGCGCTGCCAAACGGCCATCTCAACCGCTCTGATTACCATATGCCGATCCTGTCGGTGATGCATCGACCAGCCAACGATCAGCTTGCTGAACAGGTCGAGAACCACGCAGAGAAAGAGCTTTCCTTCCTGCGTCGGGATCTCTGTTATATCCGTCACCCATTTGGTGTCTGGCTCCAGAGCGGAGAAATCCCGTTCCAGATGATTCCGGATTCCCGGTGGTCGATAAGATTGACGTCCCAAGCGTCCGCGCTTCTTGCGTGGCCACCCCTGAATGCCGTGTTTGGCCATCAATCGCGCGACGCGGTTCAGGCTGGTTGAGGCTCCCTCAGCAACCAGATCCTCATGCATACGGGGTGAGCCAATCATGCCCCCGCTATCGTCATGAATCTCTCTGATGCGTGACAGCAAGTGCTGATTCGCCTTTGACCTGGCGGACTCAGGGCGAGAGACCCAAGCGTAATAACCGCTGGCCGACACCTTCAGGCATCGGCACATAAGACGTATTGGGAAAGTATTGCGACAACGTTGAATCGCCTGATACCTCAGGACGACTCCTTTGCGAAGAACACTGCCGCTTCGCGCAAAAAATCACGCTCCTTCTTCACGCGGGCCAATTCTCGCTTGAGGCGGGCAACCTCTTCGTCTCTGGGGGAACCAGAGCCTTTAAAGGCCTTATCCGTTTCCTCATCCGCTTCTCTGCGCCACCGGGATAACAGGTTGGGATTGATGCCGATCTCTAAGGCTACCTGGCGACAACTCACACCGGGTTGCCGGGTTAAGGCGATGGCTTCGCGTTTGAACTCTGGGCTATATTTTCTGCGTCTGGACATGAACACTCCTTTGGCACAGTGTGCCTCTTTTTAGGAATGTCCGCAGTAACGGGGTAGAACCCGTTTGGTGCCATTCTGAAGGATGGCCGGTTATCGCCTTACCCCATTATGGCAGCCTATGCCGAGTTGACACGCTTTATCTTTGTAGCTAGTTCCGAGTGTTATTGTAAGAGCGCTGAGCAAAGGAGGGTGACTTTTCCTTCTGTAGATTCAGTCTAAATTTCACGATATGGAATCAGCCGGACACTGGGCTGTTAAATAAGCCGGCTTTTGTCGTAAAGCCAGTGGGCCTGGTGTGTAGTAGTCAATTTACTGTGACTTCTTCAAATTTTACGTAGCTGAAGAGCTAGGAGCGGCAGTGCAGAAAAATCTGGCAGTTGCCACAGTTAGAATGGGCTAATCAAATCCTCATCGTATCTCAGTCCGCTTAACTTAAGTTCTCTACATAACCCTTTAAATGTAGAGGTACAGTAAACTGACATTCCCCCTTCCAGCTTGGATTTGAACAACAACTTTTTGTCGATGTCGGTTTGGTCAAAAGAGAGATATTCTAGGCCGTCAACCTCGCCATCCACGTAGTGAAAAATACACTCCGAATCATTTTCTTCACCCCATGTCGTGCAGCGAAAAATAAACATTTCGTTGCCATCGACTACGATTGGAAGAAATTCGCCAGAGCTCTTTAAATAAGAGAATAGTTTTTCTTTGGCATTCTTTGAGAGCACTAGCCAACCATACCCCCAGACAGATATATCAGGTAACGTATCCGCAGTAGGAAACTGCTTTTCGGGAATTACTTGAATAACCGTCCAGATGTCGGATATAGGTTCATCTGATACCATTATTGATTGCAGGCTACGTACACCAACACCCAATTCCTTAGAAAGCTCATAGAAGCTTTTAACTATGACTTTATATGTCTCAGAATCATTTTTAAGCTTATAGGTAATCATATTAGTCACCACTCCATTCTGTATCTTTTGGTTTAACTATTTCTGGCGGATAACCACCATACTTAAGCACCGTTTTACACTCTCGGAGTCGATCTATAAGAACGCGCTTGGAAATTCCGGGTATGGCGAACTTACTGACTATCCAGGTTTCATAATTGTATCGGTGTATTTCCTTATGAGCAGGTGCTCCGGGGGTAGCCCAGTGCCCTTTATCTTTGTATTCTCTTGGTAACCAGACGCCGTTTCGTGGATCGTTAATCCCTATTCCATGCAGACGCAAAGCTAGCCGTGCATCTATCATTTGTGCCTGCTGATATTTTCCTTTGCCCATTACAATGTGGTGCGCGTCATGCCTAACGCTTGGTTTTGGTTCTGCTATCGCTGCGAGGTGGTTATTTAGGCTTTCAGTTGGGTGGTGAGCCTCATTCATCAGAACGTCAATACCTGTATCAGTTTTTGAAAGGGCATGGTTATCCTTTTTGTATTGCTCCAATGTGGCTTGGATCGCCGCGAATTGTTTGATACGAGTACGCTCACATTGTAAGTGAGCAAAGTCCACTTTGCGCTGATTGTCACGAGCTTTTCTAGCTTCTGGAGTCTCATTTTTCGGTACACTACATGCCTGCTCATTATGAAATGCCTTAGCCTTCTGCTCGAAATCGTAGATCGCTAAAGCCAATAGATTAGTGGTTTTAGGTCGACTGTTGGGGGCGGCAGGTTGTTCAATTTTCATTCATTCTCTTCCGTGAAATGTGGCCTTTATATGCCAGATAACCATGCAATATCAGATGAAGCCTAACTTACAACATTTTGATTTGACTGATAATACTCATAATACTTACTTAGCAAAACTTGCTGGGTGTATCACTGAGCAATCGGAATGCTGGCTCACAAAGACAATTCTGATACGTGAAGCAGCGCGGACGCCCCATCTCTATCTGGCCAAGACATCTTGTCGGCCAAGGCGGCGCTACTCTTTTGTTACCACCACGGTCTAAGTCGTGATGAGCTGGCAGTACTTCCGGTAATCAGTCCTACCGTAGCTTATGAGATGGTACCATCTTCATCGATATCAAGAACCGCAAGAGTATTTGTTTGGTGCCATTCTGAAGGATGGCAGGTTATCGCCTTACCCCATCACAGCAAGCTACTCCGAGCTGGCGCGCTTTGTGTTTTTGGCTGATACGGGATGTCATCAGGCCGAATGGGGGGAGGCGTCTGTTGCGGAGTTGACTATTGGGGCCGGCAGCGGACGGCTTGCCGTTTTCGAGCATTAAGGCTTGTGTTTTGGCTGCCGAATATATAAATTAGCTAAATTATATATGGCGGCTTGAGTTTGTAACTTATTGATCTAAAAAGCAAAAAGGCCCTCCTTTCGGAGAGCCTTTTTGATTGAATCTTCGCATCTTGGACCCCTTCAAGCTGACCGAAGTGAGCAGAGAAAAGATATAAACCCAAGTGCTTACGGAATCTAGTATAGGATAGGAGGCCATCGAGTGCAACCCGCCAATATTCACCAGACTCATACAGACATATCTGTCGCCAGGCTGTCCAGCTATCGAACGATGTTTCATGGAGCAAATGACCATGAACTCTATGGCATATATTGCTGGAATGAGGCCCTTTCCGCAACGCTGTTCCGGTTGATTTCAATCACCGAGGTTGTGATGCGTAATCGCTTCCACACTGCGCTCAGCTTGCACTTGCATCGTCACCGCTCCGTAGGTAGAAACGATTCAAATGACTGGTACAACCACCTTACATTACCGCCAAAGTCAGCACAAAAGATCCAACAGGAAACTCACGATAGGCATCGGCGCACTGGACAGTGGAGGCCAAAAGCTCCCGCGCCTTCACCAAATGATGTCGTTTCTAGAATGACATTTGGTTTTTGGCCAAAGCTATTCGACGCAAATTTACCTTGGGGGGATTTGATTCCTCAAATTGTTCCGGGGCACCGTTACACTACTGCTGCGCATTGGTCTGTACTGCGAAACCAAGATGCCCTTTATTCAAGAATGGATCTGGTAAACAAAATCAGAAATCGAATTGCCCATTTCGAGCCTGTATGGAAGCAAGGTGACCTATACGAAGAGCGGCGATATCGCCAGGGTAGTCCGGCCCCAGCTTTGGTGCAGAGTGCCCCGAACACGCCACTCGATGCAATCCAAAGGCTAAAACTCATACATGATCGCATCACAGAGCTACTGAAATGGCTATCACCTGATCGATACAATGATTATATGAGCAGCTATGTAGAGAGACATTTCAACTGGATTTGCTCTGCCGAAGGTCTAGTAGCCTACAAGCAGTTGCAACCTGGGGTGAATATGCCAATGGCTCGCTTCAAGCGGGAGCTCAATAGTCTCCTTGCGCGCCAGGCCATGGTAACGGTCAGTCGTAAAAACCGCCCGGTAGGTACTTACTACCCGATGCTTCGATGAATCCGACCAACTAAAAGCAGCTTATGGCTTGCACCAGGCGAAATCAGTATATAAATTAGCTAAATTATCTAATGAGCGATCTTGAAGGTTAAAAAATGAACGAATCCGAGATCTATGAACAGATTCGCAAAGCCCTGGCCGATGCACCTCGCAACCAGTACACCGTGGAAATGCACCTGCAAATGATCAAGTACGCAGACCAGCTCAAGAGCGTGACTTCCAAAGAGTTCTGCGAGGGTGTGGGCCTCAAGCCCAGCTTTGGTACAGAGTTCAGCAAAATGCGGAATCTCACTCAGCGCTTGAAATCAGCGGGTCTGAATACCGACCTCCTCTAAGTCAACAATATCAAGAATTGGAATCCATCAATGCAAGAAGTAAGAACCAGCGACAGCACCACCCTCTCCAACTTCATCTGGAAAGTTGCCGACGACCTGTGGGGGGATTTCAAACACACGGATTTCGCCCGCATCATAATTCCATTGCTGCTTCTGCGCCGCCTTGAGTGCGTGCTGGAACCCACCAAAGAAGCAGTGCTGAAAGAGTACGAAAACGAAAAAGACTCCGGTATTGATCTGGACCTGATCCTGCCGTCGTTCTCCGGCTTGCCGTTTTTCAACATCAGCCAATACACCCTGGATACCCTGGGCGGCACCAACACCCGCGCTAACCTGGAAGACTACATCAGTAAGTTCAGCGCCAATGTGCGGGTGATCTTTGAAGAGTTTGGTTTCATCAACACCATTCACGAGCTGGATAAAGCTCGCCTGCTTTATCGCATGACGCGTCAGTTCGCCGCCATCGACCTGCACCCGGAAGTGGTCTCCGACCGGGTGATGTCCAATGCCTACGAAGACTTGATCCGCCAGTTCGCCGCCAGCATCAACGAAAAAGCCGGGGAATTTATGACCCCGAAAGATGTGGTTCGCCTGGCAACAAAGCTGGTGCTGGCACCCGATGAAGCCGTATTTTCAGAAAAGGGTGTGATCCGCACTGTCTACGACCCTGCCTGTGGTTTGCTGGGTTTTATCAGCGACGCCATCGACCAGATTAACCAGCTCGGTTCCACTGCTACCATCGTACCTTTTGGTCAGGAACTGGACCCGAAAACCCACGCTATGGCGCTCACCGCCATGCTGATCCGTGGCTACAAATCAGAAAACATCGCCCAGGGCAGCACGCTCTCTAACGACTTGCACCGTGATAAGCGCTTCCACTATGGCCTGGCGAATCCCCCTTTTGGCATCAAGTGGGAGAAAGACAAACCTGCCGTTGAAAAAGAACACAAAGAGATGGGTTACGCAGGCCGATTTGGCCCGGGATTACCCCGCGTCAGCGATGGTTCCATGTTGTTCCTGATGCATCTGGTCAGCAAGATGGAGCGCCCCGAAAACGGCGGTGGCCGTGTTGGTATCGTACTGTCGGGTTCGCCGCTGTTTACCGGTGATGCAGGCTCTGGTGAAAGCGAAATTCGCCGCTGGTTGCTGGAACAGGACTTGGTAGAAGCCATTGTGGCCTTGCCAACCGACATGTTCTTTAACACCGGCATTGGCACCTATGTGTGGATTCTGTCTAACCACAAAGAAAAACGCCGAAAAGGCAAAGTGCAGCTGATTAACCTCAGCGATACCTGGTCGGCCATGCGTAAATCCGAAGGTACCAAGCGTCGATTCTTAAGTGATGAACAAATCGACGATGTGGTGCGCGAATACGCCGATTTTACCGAAACCGAGCGCAGCAAAATCTTCAAAACCACAGACTTTGCCTACCGAAAGGTCGCCATCAAGCGCCCGCTCAAAGCCAAACTGGTCATCACCAAAGCCAAAATCAAAACCCTGCTCGATCAGAAAGCGTTTGAAAAACTCGATGAAGCCCAGCAAACCGCTTGGATTGACTATTTCAGAGAACTGATTTCAGAGCCAAATGGCGGCGATCAGGAGTACACCTGGGCTTTTGAGATTGTGAAGGTTAAGAATAAAGAGGAAGGGTTTGGAAAAACCAGCAAAGCACTGGCTAATGCCTTTATTGCCGCGTTTATGGAGCGCGATGAAGACGCCGAACCAGTGTTGGACGACAAAGGCCAGGTAATTCCTGATACGTCGCTGAACGATACCGAAAGCGTGCCCTTTGGTACCTCGGTAGAAGACTACTTTAAAGCCGAAGTGTTGCCCCATGTGCCCGATGCGTTTATCGACTACAGTGTACGCGATCATAAGGACGGTGAAGTGGGCGTTGTCGGCTACGAAGTCAAATTTACGCTGTACTTTTATAAATATATTCCCCCGAGAAATCTGGCCGAAATAGACCAAGATATAAAGCGATGTGAGTCAAAAATTCACGGCTTGTTGACGGAGGTTGCAAAGTGACTTCAACTCGCTACGAAAACTACAAACCGTCAGGCATCGACTGGATTGCTGAAATACCAGATCATTGGAAAATTAAGAAGTTCAAGCATCTTTTTAGAATTAAAAAGGAAATAGTCGGAGAGCTGGGTCACGAAGTTCTTTCTATTACTCAGAAAGGCGTAAAAGTAAAGGATATAGAAAGTGGAGAAGGGCAAATATCATCAGATTACACAAAGTATCAATTGGTAGCTGCCGGTGACTTTGCGATGAATCATATGGATCTGTTAACTGGATATGTTGATATCTCCCCATTCGATGGTGTGACCAGCCCAGACTATCGTGTATTCAGGCTTGAGGATCGTAATGCTTACAATCGCCTGAATCAGTGACTTTGCAGGCCAGTATACTCCGCAAAGCGCCATCGGCGCTAACGGGAGCCATCACTTGGTCAAAAGCAGGTTGATAATGCCGGAACGTGCAGTCTGACGTCGATCAGCGGCCAAATTTGGGCGCGTTTTGATCAACTTCTGGTCGTCAGGCAATAGCGGGTTGCCCCGGGCTGGTTTTCCGGGTGGCTTTAAGGTAGCGGCTGTTGTCGGACTTGCTTAACCGGAGGCGGCAAGGCTTCCATAGAGGTCGCGGTAAACGGCAAAGCCCGGACAGTGCCGACCAAAGCGCAGAATCCACTGCCGGCCGCTGTGCACCAGGCGGCAGGCCATGGTCATCAGTTCCTGCATCACCGTTCTCAGGCGGCGGCGCTTGGCCGGATGGCGCACTGGCGCATCTGGGGCGGTCAGTCTCAGGCCCATCCAGCGCAGCACGTTGTAACCCATGGTGGCGAAGGCCATGACCAGGTTGTTGGTGTCGAACTTGCCGGAGGGCAGGCGCTCCAGGTCCAGGTCGGTCTTGAACTCGCTGTGAAATTGTTCACTGGTGGCATGGTCGCTGTACAGCGCCATGATGTGTTGCTCACTGGCCACGTCAGCGGGCAAGGAGGTAATCCAGCCTTCGATGCTAACTTCTGGCTCCAGGTACAGCTGACCGGAGGCATCGCTGGTGCGAACGGTGACCTTGACGATGCGACGCAGGCCGGGTTCATCGGGAAGGTCTTCTGACAGAACCGCTTCCATCTTGCCGTCGCGGTCCAGCGACCAGACTTCCTTGGCCTGGGCCTTGTTTGCCCAAGCCAAGGGATCCTGCTTGCGAGGGTTCCACTTGATCAGGAAGTCGATCTGGTCCTGCTCGCGCAGGAAGTCGCGATTGTCACGGGCATCGTGTGCACTGTCCAGACGCAGCAGGATGGGCTTGTCCGTCAGTGACCGGGCCCGGGGCAAAACCCGTTTGAGGGTATCCAGAAAACCGTTATTGGCGTGCTGGCTGCCAGGGCGTAGCTCGCAACCCAGGCACCAGCCTTCCTGGCCCAGATACGCGGCAATGGGTGCATAGCCGTCGTAACCCTTGTAGGTGTAGCTGACACCCTCTTTATGGGTCTGGCTGTTGTCCATGGGAAAGACATCCATATCCAGGGCAACATGGCCCATCGCCAGTGGTGACACCGGCGCTTCGACGGACTGAAGAAATTCAACGCTGGCATCCTCCAGCAATGGCGTCAGGGCTTGGGCATCTTCATCAAATCGCTGGCGCAAACGGGCTGAAGATGGCGACTGCTTGATGCCCATCGCCGATTTGAAGAACGGATCTGTTCGTACCGGCTCGGCCGCCTCGAAATCGCTCTTGCCCAGCGTGATCAGGCCCAGGTAGGTGCGGATCAGCTCAATGTTCGGAATACCGTGCCGCTTGACGACTGTGCGAGCGGTTTTGATCAGCGACGTGTGCCGGTTCAGGCAGTGGCCCACCAGGGCCAGTCCGCCGTGGGGTGTATAGACTTCGGTTCGGGATTGCTGGAGAGTGAAAGTACGCATGAGCTAAATGCACTGACTGGGTGAATGGATGTCAGGTGCTATTATATCGCCCAAGGCTTTGTTATTGCAGGCTTTGGATACAGTTTCAGCCGGTTGAACTCACGGATTCAGGAATCGATATTATCTCTACCTGTTACAACTATGCTATGCGCATAAAATATTTTTTCCATATGGGCAAGGGGCCGCGCAGGTTGGCAGATGGAGATTGCCTGCTGATGCATTCAAAGAATTTTTTGCACCATATCCCGACATTGAGGAGCAGCGAGCGATTGTAGCGTTTCTGGACTTTGAGCTATCTCGAATTGATGACTTACTAAGTGAATGTCATCGCTTAGTTCAATTGCTGTCAGAGAAAAGGAAATCGCTTATTGATGTTGCGATGAACGATAAGAATACCGAAAAAGTACGGTTGCAGTTTTGCACTAGAACTATTTCGAGGGAAATTAATAGACAGGATGAAACTCTATATGAGCCTATAGGGGTGTTAAATAGAGGGCGAGGACTATTTCACAAAAATAAAGTACTAGGTAAGGATCTGGGAAGCTCCACATTTTTTCATGTTGAACCAGGCGACTTGATTATATCTGGGCAATTTGCATGGGAAGGTTCAGTCGCTATTGCCGGAGAATCAGAGGCAGGCTGTATAGTCTCACACAGATATCCCGTGTTAAGAGGTGTTGAGAGCCTAGATACCACTTTTCTTTGGGCTTATTTCACGACTCGTGAGGGTGACTTTGTATTAAATCAGCATTCAAATGGCGCTGCCGGAAGAAATCGCCCTTTGAACCTTTCCTCGCTACTTAAGGAAAAAGTTCCCGTTCCTCCAAAAGAACTGCAAAAACCTGTCATTGAAATAGTAAAAAAAGAAATAAGGTTGCGAGATCAGGTTAAGGAAATTGAAAGCTTTATTAGAGAGCATAAGACATCTCTAATAAATTCTGCGGTTACCGGGAAAATTGACGTACGCAATTACAAGCAGGAGGCCGCGTGAGTAAGCTGGAAAACAAAATCGAAGCGCGGCACAGAAACCTGTTTGATGTACTTAACGAACAAAAGTACACGGTGGACTATTTTCAGCGCGAATACAGCTGGGGTGAAAAACATATTGAAGAGTTGGTAACGGATTTAACCTCAGCGTTTCTCAATGAATATGCACCAGGCGACAAACGAAAAGAGGTTGAAAACTATAACAACTACTACCTTGGTCCTTTTGTGGTCAGTAGTAAAGATGGCAAGCGCAGTATTATCGACGGCCAACAGCGTTTAACCTCGCTGACCCTGTTTCTTATTTATCTGAATAATTTGCAGAAAGAGCTGGGTGAATCACAGAAAATTGAACCGCTGATTTTCTCTGAGAAGTATGATGAAAAGTCTTTCAATATCACAGTGGAAGAGCGTATTCCTTGTCTGGAAGCCTTGTTCAACTATGGAAGTTACAGCCCAGCGGAAACCGATGATGAATCCACAGCGAATATGGCCGAGCGCTATCAGGATATTGTTGAGGCGTTTCCGGAAGAGCTAAAGAATGATGCGTTTCCATTCTTTATCGATTGGCTCAAATACAACGTGATTATGGTGGAGATCATCGCCTATTCGGACGAGAACGCCTACACCATTTTCGAGACCATGAACGACCGTGGCCTGAACCTGACGCCGTCGGAGATGCTCAAGGGGTTTATCCTGTCGCGCTTTGATCATGCCGATAAACGCCAGAAGGCGAATGATCTTTGGAAAAAGGCCATGATGGAGTTAAAGGCCTTCGAAAAGGACGAAGATCAACGCTTCTTTCAATCCTGGCTGCGGGCGCAATATGCTGACACTATTCGCCCTGGTAAAGCGGGCTCTAAAAACGAAGACTTTGAAAAGATCGGTACCCGCTTTCATAGCTGGGTGCGCGACAACCTGAACAAAGTGGGTTTAGATCCTGATAGCGGCACAAGCTTCGAGCAGTTTATTCAGCACGAATTTCAGTTCTTTCTCAAAGCCTATACGCACATACTCAAAGCTGAAAAAGTCCTTAATGCGCGGCTAGAGCATGTGTATTACATCCATCGCTGGGGGATTGCGCCCACGTTGAGCTTCCCATTGATGCTGGCACCGTTGAATGTGGACGACAGCGATGACATGGTTGTCGCCAAGATCAATACCGTTGCCCGTTATATTGAAACCTTTGTGGTACGTCGCTCGGTCAACTTCCGCAAGTTCTCAGCCAGCTCCATCCGTTACACCATGTATAGCTTGGTGAAGGATATTCGCGGCAAGAGTCTGGATGATCTTAAGCAGGTGCTATCGAAAAAGCTGGTCGAAATGCAGGAGTCATTCGAAGGTGTGGATGAGTTCCGCCTGCATGGCCAGAACTACCGTTTCGTGAAGTTTCTGCTGTCTCGTATGACGGCCTGGGTTGAGCAACAGGCAGGTATGAGCACAAGTTTCGCTACGTACTACCAGCCTGAGAAGGGAAAACCCTTTGAGGTGGAGCATATTTGGGCTGATAAGTTTTCCCGGCATCAGGATGAGTTTGAGCAGGAGCACGAATTCAACAGCTATCGAAATCGTTTGGGGGATCTGGTGTTGTTGCCACGAGGAACGAACCAGTCCTACGGAGACTTACCGTATGAGCAAAAGCACCCGCATTACATCAAAGAAAACCTGCTGGTGAAATCGCTCTGCCCATTGGCCTATCAGAACAACCCTAACTTTACCCGCTTGCAGAGTGAATTGAATTTGCCATTCAAGCCACATGAGGCATTTAAGAAGCAGGATGTCGATACCCGGCAACACTTGTATCGGGCTATTTGCGAGCGCATTTGGCACCACGATTTGAATAGTTGATTTGCAAATAAGAAATAACAGGGAATGCACATGGCCGCCCATCACGAAGTACATCTTGAATCCTATGTGGTTAAAAAGCTGGTCGAGAGTGGCTGGGTGGAAGGCCACAATAGCCACTATGACCCAGTGCGGGCGCTATACCCTGAAGACGTGGTGGGTTGGGTTAAGGATTCGCAACCGCAGACCTGGGAAAAGCTGACACGCCTCAATGGAGGAGATGCTGAAAAGGCCATTTTGGATCGGCTGGAAAAGGCGCTTTCCGCCAAAACAGGCGGTACTATGAAAGTACTTCGCCAGGGCTTTGATATGGCGGGTTGCGGCAATATCGCCATGAGCCAGGCAGCCCCTGAAGATACCCGTAACAGCAAGGAGGTTGAGAAATATCAGAACAATATTCTGCGGGTTGTACGGCAGCTGAAGTATTGCCCGACTCGGGAATGGGCCATCGATCTGGGCTTGTTTATCAACGGTTTGCCGGTAGCTACGGTGGAGCTGAAAACCGATTTCACGCAGGCCATTGATGATGCCATTTTGCAGTACAAACAAGATCGTCTGCCGGTAGACCCAAAAACCAGCCGCAAAGAGCCGCTACTCACCTTTAAGCGCGGAGCCGTGGTCCATTTTGCTATGAGTGACAGCGAAATAGCCATGTGTACAGAGCTGAGGGGCGATAAGAGCTTTTTCCTGCCGTTTAACAAAGGTAATGATGGTCACGCCGGTAATAAACCCCGTGATGACGGTGAGTACCCCGTTGCTTATTTTTGGGAAGAGATATGCCAACGCGATGCCTGGTTGCGAATTTTCCATAGCTTTGTGTACGTGGAAACAAAGGAGAAGGTTGACAAGTTCGGAATGCCCTACAAAGCGGAGACGCTTATCTTCCCTCGCTATCACCAGTTTGATGCAGTGAATAGGATGATCGACGACGCCCGTAAGCTAGGGGCGGGCCATCAATATTTGTGTGAGCACTCCGCGGGCTCGGGTAAAACCAGCACCATCGCCTGGACAGCCCATGATCTGATTAAGTTGCGCTACCCGGATGGGAAGGCGTACTTCAATTCCGTGATCATCGTGACCGATAGAACCGTTCTGGATGCGCAGTTGCAGGATGCGGTGAAGCAGCTTGATCACCAGTTTGGGTTGATCGAAACCATTGAG
Source organism: Marinobacter sp. CP1 (assembly GCF_001266795.1). Lineage (NCBI taxonomy): Bacteria > Pseudomonadati > Pseudomonadota > Gammaproteobacteria > Pseudomonadales > Marinobacteraceae > Marinobacter > Marinobacter sp. CP1. The sequence continues at coordinate 1,276,309 of NZ_CP011929.1, read as the reverse complement.
GCGAACCAGCGCGGTGGCAAATCCAAATCGAACCGCTTGGCAGAGGCGTTGAAGCAAGGGGTGCCGATCATCGTTGTAACGATCCAGACCTTCCCATTTGCTATGGAAGCTATCATCACCGAACAGTCATTAAAGGACCGCAACTTTGCCGTCATCATTGATGAGGCCCATACCTCACAAACGGGTTCGACAGCTCAAGGCTTGCGAGCAGCCCTGTCGCTGGACGCCAAAGATAAACTCGATGAGATGACCATTGAGGACGTGCTGTTGGAAATTCAGAAATCGCGAGTGCGTCCGACTAACGTCAGCCATTTTGCCTTTACCGCTACACCTAAACACAGCACCTTTACACTATTTGGTCGACCGGATAACCCAGAGTTGCCCGTATCAGATGATAACAAATCTGTTTCGTTTCATCGTTATACACAACGACAGGCCATCGAAGAAGGATTTATTCTGGATGTGCTGCGGAACTACACGCCTTACGAGCAGGCATTGCGCCTTGGCGACCAGGGGTTAAACGATAAGCGTGTCGACAAAAAGTTCGCACGCCGCGCTCTGGCTCGCTGGAAGTCGCTTCACCCGACCATTGTGTCGCAGAAGGTGGAGTTCATCATCGACCATTTCAGCAAAAACATTGCCGGACTGCTGAATGGCGAGGCGAAGGCCATGGTGGTTACCAGCGGTCGCCCCCAGGCTGTTAAATACAAACTGGCCTTCGATAAATACATCAAAAAGCACAATCTTGAGCACATCAAGGCGTTGGTCGCCTTCTCGGGAAAGGTTGAAGGAAAAGCCCTTGGCGATGATGACGAGAAAGAGTCGCTGGGTATTGATATCGAAAAGGAATACACAGAATACAATTTGAATCCGGACGCATCCGGTGATTTGCGTAATGAGTTTGAGCGCAGTGAATACCGGGTAATGATTGTAGCCAACAAGTTTCAGACAGGTTTCAATCAGCCGAAACTGGTTGCCATGTACCTCGATAAGAAAGTCAGTGGAGTGGAGGCTGTTCAGACGCTATCTCGCCTTAATCGAACGTATCCCGGGAAAGATGAAACCTATGTTATCGACTTTGTTAATGATCCGAAAACCATTCTCGATGCCTTTAAACAGTACGATGATGGGGCGGAGTTAGAGTCGATACAGGACGTGAATGTCATTTATGACATGAAAGATATTCTCGATGCTGTTGGCATTTACGTACATGCGGATCTCGAAGCGTTCAAACAAGCGCGCGGCAAAGCTGTTCTTGGTAAAGAGAGCGACGAAAGCCTCCACAAGAAACTATACAGCGCCACCCAGCGCCCGACCGATATTTTCAATAACAAATTGAAGATTCTAACTGATGCTATTGAGAAATGGGATTCAGCAATAGATATAGCTGTTGCACAAGGAGATAAAAAAGCGCAGGAGTATGCTGAAAGGCAACGCAGTGAATTTGCCACAGAGCGTGAGGCCTTAATGCGCTTTAAAACTGATCTTGCTCGCTTTGTTAGAACTTATAACTATTTAGCTCAGTTGGTTGAGTTAGGTGACGCGGAGCTGGAGAATTTTGCTGCTTTCGCAAAGCTTTACAGCAAACGCTTGAAGGGTATCTCCCCTGAGCAGATTGATTTAACTGGATTGGTGCTTGCTAATTTTCAGATACGTGGTGCAAAGGAAGTCAAAGAAGAAGGTGCTAAATATGCCTTGAAGCCTATTGGCCCAAATGAGGCTGAGCCTAGCGATCGAGAGAAGGAGTTTATAAGTCAGATCATCGCACGAATGAATGAATTGTTTGGCGAAATATCAGACGATCTTGGACGGCGTCATTTTACTTCGCAAATAGTTGATATCGCGAAGCAAAATGAACGAGTCAACGAGCAGGTTGAAAACAATACAAAAGAGCAGGCGCTTCAGGGTGATTTGCCACAGGTTGTCAGAGCGGCAACGGTTGATGCAATGAAGTCGCATAACGATTTGGCGAGAGTCCTGCTGAAAGATCCTCAGAATATGGCTACGTTTTTTAGCTTGGTTTACGACATTATGAAGCTTGGCGATTCAAAGGATTTGATTGAGTAATGTTTGATAAGCAACAAATTAAAAATGTCCTTCGGGAGTCTCCTGGGCTGACCGGTAAACAGATTGCTAAAGCGTTAGGTGTTAGCGATAAGTCTGCACTCAACAAATATCTTTATGCCAATCCAGAAGGGCTGAGGCAGGAAGGCTGGAAATGGTATTTGGCTGACGAAGATTATATTTTGGAGCTGACGACACTGTCGACGTGGATTGACGAGAGTGATTTTGAAGATAGCTTGTCGGCTGCGGGGTGTCTGTTAGGGGCACCGGCAAACAAGTGTGTCATACGTTTTCCAGAAAACTGTAAAATCTTGCTAATTGCGGGAGCGCGAGTGATTGCATTGGCAAACCAGGCCTCCCATATTGGAAAATCTATTGAATTGGATTTCAGTAAATGCCCGAGTACAAAGCGCTATCTTGATAGGCTGGGATTCTTCGATCACTTACACCCCAGTGTAATGGTGTTGCCCGCAAGACCTGTGGATTCCAAAGCGAAACAGTACCTTGGGAACAGTGAAAATCTGGTGAGCCTGTAAATAAATCTGTGTAACTGCCCACCCCATTACAGGTGGCCGTCCAGGCGGTCACCGAATTCGATAATAAAGCGATTCAATGCCGGCTTCCAATCACGGATCGGCATGGTCCATTTCTTTGAGGCCTGTTGGATCGCCAGGAAGGCCACTTTCAGGGCCGAGTCATCACTTGGGAACAGCTTCCGGCGCTTGGTCGCTTTGCGGATCACGCTGTTCAGCGACTCAATGGCATTGGTGGTGTAGATCACTTTCCGGATCGCCGGCGGGTACTCGAAGATGGTGATCAGGTTATCCCAGTGGCTTTGCCAGGAACGAGAGATCTGTGGGTATTGGCTGTCCCAGCGCTCTCCAAAGGCCTCCAGTGCCTGCCGGGCTTCATGTTCCGTGGCGGACTGATAGATCTGCTTCAGATCGGCCGTCACGGCCTTGTAGTCCTTCCAGGATACATAGCGCAGCGAGTTGCGAACCATGTGCACGATGCATAGCTGCACTTTGGTTTGCGGGTACTCAGCGGCAATAGCATCCGGGAAGCCCTTGAGGCCATCCACACAGGCGATCAGGATGTCCTCCAGGCCCCGATTCTTGAGTTCTGTCAGTACCGACAGCCAGAACCTTGCACCTTCAGTTTCGGCAAGCCACAGGCCCAGCAGCTCCTTCTGGCCTTCCATGTTGATGCCCAGGGCCAGATATAGGGACTTGTTGATCACTCTCTTGTCCTGACGAATTTTCAGAACGATGCAGTCCAGATAGACGATGGGGTAGACCGGATCAACAGGGCGATTCTGCCACTCGTGAACCTGATCGATCACACGTTCCGTCACTTTGGACACCAGCGTGGCCGAGATGTCGGCGTCATACATCTCCTTGAAGGCGTCCACAATATCCCGGGTGCTCAGGCCCTTGGCGTAAAGCGCCAAGATCTGGTCATCCATCTGGGTCAGGCGGGACTGACCTTTACGGACGAACTGAGGCTCGAAGGAACCGTCCCGGTCACGAGGAGTCTGTATCGGTACTTCGCCGTGCTGGCCCTTCAGGCGCTTGGCGGAATAGCCGTTACGGCTGTTGCCGGTGCCACGGCCTTCAAGAGCGTGCTTCTCGTATCCAAGATGCTCATCCAGTTCGGCGTTGAGTGCAGTCTCGACGGTGAGCTTGACCAACTGCTGTGTGAGGGCTCCGAGATCTTTTTCAGACTTGATGTCCTTGGCCAGCTCGGCGGCCATAGCTTTAAGTTTTTCTTGGTCCAATTGCGTACCCACGATGGTATCCTTTTGAAAAGACTACTCAGTCGTGGGCAGTTACACAATTTGGTTTACAGCCTCAATCTGGTTGAAATTGCTGCAATAGATTTGAATAACTTTGATTATTCACTTCCTAAGAACCTTACAAAGCGCTTTTCGCATCACGCTGGCGATGCTTATTACCAATCGGCTTTTACAATCTTTTCAGAGTTAATTGGTAACGTGCAAGAACACAGCGAAACACCTATGCCGGGCTTTGTCGCATTGCAACTTTATGGTGGTAAGCGACGACATATCCAGACGGTTATTTCCGATGGGGGGTTGGGCATTGCTTCGACGTTAAAACGTACTCTGAGTCAGCACTACCCAGATCTTTTTGAGCACCTTCAACAAACGAGTGTTGATGCGGATATCTTTCTCGTGTCACAAGCTTTAACTCAGGGTGGATTAAGTCAATTTGGCTCAAGCCCCGATAAAGCTGCCAGAGGGCTTGGGCTCAGAAGTACACAGACTCATGCCGCAAAATACGATGCCATCGTTGTTGTTCGTCAGCCGACTTTTGAGTTGAAGATTCAATACAAAGATGGAGAACTAGCCGACATAAGCGAGAAAAAGGGTCTTTGCAGGATAGACGGAACACAAGTTTGCTTTGATTTTTATCTGGACTAACATTAGTATAATCTCCTTAAATTAAACCTGTTAAGCAGAAATCTATGTTAGTTAAGCTCCTCGAACTCACTGATAACAACGACCATCCGTTCGGGAATGTTATAGGCCGTGAGGTATTTAAACGGCTGCAAGGTGTTGTAGACGAGAATCCTGGCAGGAAGTCTTTTGAAATCTCGCTTGAAGGTATCGTGGCTACAGATTCCTCTTTTCCAAGAGAGAGCGTTATCTCCCTCGCAAAGCAGCTGCGCGGGGAAAGGTGGTTTTACATCACTCACGTGAACTCGCCGGATCTCATCGACAACTGGGATTATGCCGCAACCGCGAAACAGCAATCTTTGATACTCATAACGGATAGCGAGACACGGGTCATAGGGCCCGATGCAAAGGCGTCCACAAGAGAGCTACTGGACTTTGTTCTAAGCCAGAGGGGGGTCAGCACAGCTAGTGTGGCCAAGGCTCTCGGAATCTCTGTCCAGAATGCCAGTACCAGGCTAAAAAAGCTTAGTAATGAAGGGCTTATAATGAGGTCTGAGGCATCTTCGCTTACGGGTGGGATAGAGTTTCTCTATTCAGGTCCACAATTTTCTGATTAAACGGGTTGTTTTAAACAGATTTGGCGTGTAAAGTGCGCTCATGGGTGAAAAACACCCATTTTTAATAACCCCTGGTTAAACAGCTTTATTTAAGGAGAATTAGCATGGCAACAAATCCACCTAAAGGCGATGGTCACCGCAATGGTGCGGTTCGTGATCGCTCTCAGACTCAGACTCCCAGTGGCCACTGGGTAAAACGTGATGCTGATACTGGCCGCTTTATGGATGTTAAAACGACTGACAAAACACCATTCAAAGGTGTACGGAAAGAGAAGAAATAGATATGCCCATGTGCGCGGGCACTAAGCGAGACGGAACTCGCTGTTCAATCTTATGTGCCGAAGGGGAGAAATACTGTAGGCATCATCGCTCCCAGGGGGCGTGGAGGAGCGCGGCAGGTTTTGGAACCGCTGCATTCTTAAGTCAATTCATCGCTCCTGGATTGGGCTCAGCACTGATCGGTGGCGCGTCCTATTTGTTAGGAGAAAATGTGTTTGGAGGCACAGCAATGGTCGGAAAAAAGAGAGTATTCGTGAGCTTCGATTTTGATGAAGACCGCGTTTTGAAGGATTTCATTATTCAGCAAGCAAAGAACCCTGACTCGCCCTTTAACGTTATTGATCACAGCTTGAAGGAGGCAGCTCCAGAGCGTTCCTGGAAGGACAAGGCTCGATCGGCGATTAAACGGTCCGATATTGTTCTCGTTATGGTCGGCCCCAAGACCCATCGGGCCCCGGGAGTTTTGGCTGAGGTTGCGATGGCTAGGGAAGAAGGCATTCCTATTGTTCAAGTTATTGGATACAAAAATGGGGATTATGTTGCTGTTCCTAATGCTGGAAGGCTATATCGCTGGAACTGGGAAAACCTTAAGAATTTGTTGGGGTGACTACATTGGTTTCTATCGAAAACTTCATTAAGAAGTTCTCGCGCGAAGTTGACGAGAATAATGCAGCTATCTTTGCAGGGGCAGGACTGTCAGTCGGAGCAGGATTCGTAAATTGGTCAGATTTGTTGCGTGAGATTGCTGACGAATTGAATCTGGACGTTGACAAGGAACACGACCTAGTGTCGTTGGCCCAGTATCACCTTAACGACAGAGGCGCAAATCGAGACGGTCTAAATAGGGCGATAATCGACCATTTCTTTAATGAGAATACCGTTACGGAAAATCACAGGATCTTGGCTCGCTTACCGATTACCACGTTCTGGACAACGAACTATGACGATCTAATAGAGCGGTCATTGAGAGATGCTGGGAAGATTCCAGACGTTAAGCAAGCCAAGGAAGATCTACCAAGGACTATTCGAAATCGCGATGCTGTCGTTTATAAGATGCATGGTGATGCGCAGCACCCTAATGACGCAGTGATAGCAAAAGATGACTATCAAACATATATGCAAACGCGTGGGTCTTTTGTAACTGCGCTTGCAGGCGAGTTGGTATCAAAAACATTTCTGTTTTTAGGGTTCAGCTTTAGTGATCCAAATTTAGATCATGTATTAGGAAGGATACGGTCAGAAATGGGATCTTGTCAGAGAACCCATTACTGCATACTTCGGAAAGAACAGAAGCTGGATTCAGACTCTCCTGGTGATTTCGAGTATAGGAAGATAAAGCAAGAGCACTTTATCAATGATTTGAAGTGCAGATATAACATTCAAACTGTATTGATAGATTCATACGCGCAGATCACTGACATTCTAACGAAAATTGAACGTGTCCATAAGCAAAGAACGATTTTTGTTAGTGGTGCGGCAGATGATTATTCTCCATGGGCTGAGGCGGATGCTTTGGATTTGTGTGCGAATATATCCGCTTTGATAGTGAAAAAAGGATTCCGAATTGTTAATGGCCTTGGTTTAGGCGTTGGAAGTGCAATCGTAGAAGGTGCCTTAAGGGAAATATACAGAAATCAACGAAGCAAACTCACCGATCAGTTGCAGATTCGCCCATTTCCACAATCCGATGACGCTAAAAAAATGTGGAGCCGATACAGGGAAGACATGCTGGATTATGCCGGTGTTGCCGTCTTTGTTTTCGGAAACAAGGCCTCGGAAAATGGATTGGTTTTATCCAATGGAATGAGAGAAGAGTTTGATATAGCCATAGCAAAAGGAGTTACTCCCTTGCCTTTGGGATTCACGGGGAGTATGGCAGACGAATTATGGCGTGAAGTTGTTAATAGCTTTGAGAAAATAATCCCGAAGAGTCTTCACGGTATTAAGCCTGATTTTGTTTCTCTCGGCGATAAAACCAAATCAGGGCAGGAACATTTGAAAACGCTTGAGCGTATATTGGATAGTTTGTAGGAGGCTCTAATGGCTTATTTTACGAAAGACGAGGCGCGTCAAGCAGCCCGCTCCAGAATGAATAAAAGTTATCAGTTCAACGCTAAGTCAATATTGGAGTCGGAGGCCAGATCTACAACATCTTATGAAAGCTTCGATGTGTTTCTATCCCATTCATCCAAAGATGCTGAGCTCGTCTTGGGAGTAAAAGAAATTTTATCCCGCATGGGGATTAAGGTGTACGTTGACTGGCATGACGATCCACAGGCAAATCGTGAGAATGTAACCGTTGAGACCGCTGAGCTCCTGAGAACGAGAATGAAACAGTCAAAATCGTTGATATTCCTGGCTACAGACAATGCATCGGGGTCGAAGTGGATGCCTTGGGAATTAGGTTACTTTGATGGATTCAGCGGAGGCTCGGTTGCAGTTTTGCCAATCGTTGATTATGAAGGCGCAACATTTAAAGGTCAGGAATACTTAGGTTTGTATCCGTTGGTTGATAAAGGTAGGTATACCAATGGTCAGTCAGATACATTCGTAAAAAAGCAGGGCGCTTGGTTAACGCTCGATTCGTTTAGGAAAGGAAGTACAGCCTGGAATCGTTATTCCTATTAGTCGGCATCGATTTCCGCAAACGACCGGCAATCTTGCAGATTTAAGAACATTAAGCAAAAAGGCCTGAGAAATCATTAGTCTGTGATTTCTCAGGCCTTTTTTTCTTTGAGTGGGTCAGTATACCCTTGAATTTGGCCAACCTTTTTGAAAAAAGTACATAAGTTTGGCCAAAATGGCCAAACTTTGTGACTTTCCCCACGCCCTTGGGCGGCTTTGGATCTTTGTTTGGTGGAGACGGCGTCCAATGCCGTAACCACTTCAAGCGCATGAAAATAAACGAATATCTAGAATTGTATTTTTCGGTATACCCCCAGAAATACCCCCACTTTAAATGCCATACCCCTTGTTTTGGTCAAATTTCAGGCGTGTGTTTGCCCTGGCTTTATTTGGCACAAAATAAAATTATTGGCCGCTTTGGTGAGGTCTGGCAGCTGGTGGCAGGCGGGAGCCCGGAGCCGGGTTTGGCCCGGCGGTGCGGCTGGCGGCCAGGTTCAGGGCCGGAGGCCGGCAGGGTGCAGCCGTGGGCCGGTTCTCCGGCGGTGTGATCCGGCAGCGGCAGCATGGCGGCCAGCCGTGGGGGTGTGTCGTGTGGGGGTATCTGCCAGGGCGGCAGGTGAGCACCAGGAACAGCAGCGTTCGGTTGGTGGTGATGAGGTCTGGCAACTGGCGGCAGCCGGAAGCCCCGGCGGTGTGGCTGGCGGTTGGGTTCAGGGCCGGAGGCCGGCAGGGGCTGCCGTGGGCCGGTTGCCCGGCGGTGTGATCCGGCAGCGGCAGCAGGCCGCCAGCAGGTGCCCCGGTTTGGGGGTATGTCGTGTGGGGGTATCTGCCAGGATGGCAGGTCATCACCAGGAACAGGGGCGCTCGGTTGGTGGGGTGTGGTTTGGCAGCTGGCGGCAGCCGGAAGCCCCGGAGCCGGGTTTGGCCCGGCGGCATGGCTGGCGGTGAAGTTCAAGGCCGGAGGGCGGCAAGGTGCAGCCGTGGGCCGGTTGCCCGGCGGTGTGATCCGGCAGCGGCAGTAGGGCCGCCAGCAGGGTCACGGGCTGGGGGTATCTGCCAGGGCGGCAGGTCATCACCAGGAGCAGCGGCGTTCGGGTTGGTGCCGGGAGCCCCGGAGCCGGGTTTGGTCTGGTGGTATGGCTGGCGGTGGGGGTCAGGGCCGGAGGCCGGCAGGGTGCAGCCGTGGGCCGGTTCTCCGGCGGTGTGATCCGGCAGCGGCAGCATGGCGGCCAGCCGTGGGGGTGTGTCGTGTGGGGGTATCTGCCAGGGCGGCAGGTGAGCACCAGGAACAGCAGCGTTCGGTTGGTGGTGATGAGGTCTGGCAACTGGCGGCAGCCGGAAGCCCCGGCGGTGTGGCTGGCGGTTGGGTTCAGGGCCGGAGGCCGGCAGGGGCTGCCGTGGGCCGGTTGCCCGGCGGTGTGATCCGGCAGCGGCAGCAGGCCGCCAGCAGGTGCCCCGGTTTGGGGGTATGTCGTGTGGGGGTATCTGCCAGGATGGCAGGTCATCACCAGGAGCAGCGGCGTTCGGGTTGGTGCCGGGAGCCCCGGAGCCGGGTTTGGTCTGGTGGTATGGCTGGCGGTGGGGGTCAGGGCCGGAGGCCGGCAGGGTGCAGCCGTGGGGAGCGGTGCCCCAGTGGAATGGCCCGCAGCGCAGGCTAATTGCTTACGCTTTCACTTAGATCAAAAAAATCTTAGAACGATTTTTGCTTAAATGGTTTAGTCGTCTAATTTAATGTGATTAAAAACTTTTAAAACAACAAGTTAAATTGGCAAGCAAGATTCGTGCGCAAAAATTAAGGCATATATCAAAATAGAATATATGGGCGCTGGGCGGTACTCGCTGCCCGCCGGCTAGGCTGGGTAAGCGGCCCGGAGTTGGGCTTGGCCCGTTGGTATGGCTGGTGGTCAGGTTCAGGGCCGTAGGCCGGCAGGGCGCAGCCGTGGGCCGGTTGCCCGGCGGTGTGATCCGGCAGCGGGGCAGGCCGCCAGCAGGGTCACGGGCTGGGGGTATGTCGTGTGGGGGTATCTGCCAGGTCAGCACCGGGAGACCAACAGCGGCACGGGGTCAAAGCCGTTGAAGCGGGGCGGTGCCCCCATGCCCACTGACATAACTGACAAAAGCCCCTTCCGTCAGTTTTGTCAGTGCCGTATCCGGGGGTACGCCAGAAACAGGGGGCGCAGCAGCTGGCGGGAAGCGTGGAGCCGGGAGCGGGCCTCAGGTGAGCCGGTGGCCCCGGCGGCTTGATCCCATGGCCGGAGGCCAGCAGGGTCAGCAGGAGAGCGGTTCCCGGTACCAGGACAACGGCAGGGCCGCCAGCCCCGGCCCGGTCTCAGGTACCCCCAGCGGCAACAGCAGATCATCACCAGGTGCAGGGCGATTCAGCAGCTGGCGGGCAGCTGGCGGGCAGCAGAGGACCGGGAGAGGCCCTCAGGGCTGGCGGGCAGGCCGGTGGCCTGATCCCGTGCCGGAAGGTCAGCAGCGGCAGCGGGAGGCCGGCTCCCGGAGTCAGGGGAGCGGCAGGGCAGCCGGAGGCTGGGGCCGCCAGCAGCGGGCCGGTACCGGATGCACCCAACGCTGGCAGGTCAGCAGGGGCACAGGGAAGCTGTCGAACGGGGGCATGCTCTACATACCTACATAACCTACTAAAGCCCCTTCCGTGGGTTTTGTAGGCACCGTATCCGGGGGTACACCAAAACTAGGGGCACACCAACGGCAGCGGATCAGCCACCAGGTATAAGGCAGCTCAGCCGCTGGCGGGAGGCCGGCTCCCGGTACCAGGGCAACGGCAGGCAGTGGAACCGCCAGCACCGGGCCGGACTGGGGCATATACCCCCAGCGGCAGCAGATCATCACCAGGTGCAGGACGGGCAGCAACTGGCGGACAGCAGGAAGCCGGGAGCAGCCCTCAGGCTGGCGGGTAGGCTGGTGGCCTGATCCCTTGCCGGGAGACCAGCAGGGGCAGCGGGAGGCCGGCTCCCGGTACCAGGTCGACGGCAGACGGTGGAACCGCCAGCACCGGGCCGGACTGGGGCAGATACCCCCAGCCGCTGGCGGGTTGTCGCAGGTGGCAGGCAGTGCGGGCAGCAACTGGCGGACAGCAGGAAGCCGGGAGCAGCCCTCAGGCTGGCGGGCAGGCCGGTGCCCTGATCCCGCGCCGGGAGGTCAGCAGGGGCACAGGGAAGCTGTCGAACGGGGGCATGCTCTACATACCTACATAACCTACTAAAGCCCCTTCCGTGGGTTTTGTAGGCACCGTATCCGGGGGTACACCAAAACTAGGGGCACACCAACGGCAGCGGATCAGCCACCAGGTATAAGGCAGCTCAGCCGCTGGCGGGAGGCCGGCTCCCGGTACCAGGGCAACGGCAGGCAGTGGAACCGCCAGCACCGGGCCGGACTGGGGCATATACCCCCAGCGGCAGCAGATCATCACCAGGTGCAGGACGGGCAGCAACTGGCGGACAGCAGGAAGCCGGGAGCAGCCCTCAGGCTGGCGGGTAGGCTGGTGGCCTGATCCCTTGCCGGGAGACCAGCAGGGGCAGCGGGAGGCCGGCTCCCGGTACCAGGTCGACGGCAGACGGTGGAACCGCCAGCACCGGGCCGGACTGGGGCAGATACCCCCAGCCGCTGGCGGGTTGTCGCAGGTGGCAGGCAGTGCGGGCAGCAACTGGCGGACAGCAGGAAGCCGGGAGCAGCCCTCAGGCTGGCGGGCAGGCCGGTGCCCTGATCCCGCGCCGGGAGGTCAGCAGGGGCACAGGGAAGCTGTCGAACGGGGGCATGCTCTACATACCTACAGAACCTACTAAAGCCCCTTCCGTGGGTTTTGTAGGCACCGTATCCGGGGGTACACCAAAACTAGGGGCACACCAACGGCAGCGGATCAGCCACCAGGTATAAGGCAGCTCAGCCGCTGGCGGGAGGCCGGCTCCCGGTACCAGGGCAACGGCAGGCGGTGAGCCGCCAGCAGCGGGCCGGACTGGGGCAAATACCCCCCAGTCTCTGACAGGCTTCCATGGGTGGCAGGCATTCCGCTGGCCTGATCCCGTGCCGGGAAGTGAACAGCGGCAGCGGGAGGCCGGCTCCCGGTACCAGGGCAACGGCAGGCAGTGGAACCGCCAGCACCGGGCCGGACTGGGGCATATACCCCCAGCGGCAGCAGATCATCACCAGGTACAGGGTAGCTCAGCAGCTGGCGGACAGCGGGAACCGGGAGCGGCCCTCGATCTGGCGGGCCGGTGAGCTGATAGGAATTGATTGTTGATTAGTAATATATAAATACCTACAAAACCTACAAAACCCTTTTTGTTGTTATAAATTAAGTGGTTAATATTCAGTAACGCTTCCGATTATCGGTTGTGATTGTATCCTACATCCCCTTTAGCTGGCGGGCTCCTGAGGAAGACAGGCAACGCGGGCAGCCGGCCCGGTCTCAGGCACGCTCAGCGGCAGCAGATCATCATCAGGTGCAGGACGGGCAGCAACTGGCGGACAGCAGGAAGCCGGGAGCAGCCCTCAGGCTGGCGGGTAGGCTGGTGGCCTGATCCCTTGCCGGGAGACCAGCAGGGGCAGCGGGAGGCCGGCTCCCGGTACCAGGTCGACGGCAGACGGTGGAACCGCCAGCACCGGGCCGGACTGGGGCAGATACCCCCAGCCGCTGGCGGGTTGTCGCAGGTGGCAGGCAGTGCGGACAGCAGGAAGCCGGGAGCAGCCCTCAGGCTGGCGGGCAGGCCGGTGGCCTGATCCCGTGCCGGAAGGTCAGCAGCAACAGCGGGAGGCCGGCTCCCGGTACCAGGTCGACGGCAGACGGTGGAACCGCCAGCACCGGGCCGGACTGGGGCAGATACCCCCAGCCGCTGGCGGGTTGTCGCAGGTGGCAGGCAGTGCGGGCAGCCGGCCCGGTCTCAGGTACCCCCAGCGGCAGCAGATCATCACCAGGTAGAGGGCGGTTCTGTCCCTTCGAGTGTTGTTCAATTTATCCGGTCTTCCTTACTTCGTTTTTCTGTTCTTATCTGTGGTTCTTCCCAAGGCTTCCGGGTAGATCCGTATTCTAACTTTATAAAACAGCCCAAAAAATGGGAGGAAGGAAGGCTAAGTATCTGATCTGTCTACAGAAAAACCGCGCCTCTGCGCACCCTCAGTGGGTGGTGCCCCTTGGAAGGACCCGTTCATTTTTTCTGAATGTCTGCCTGTTGGTTTATGCCTGGCAATGCTCTGGCGTTATGGGCTGTTTGGGCCCTTAGTGGCAGTGGTTGGCAATCTTGCGGGAGTATGGCCCGGCATTGCCGGGGTTGGTCACATAGCGGAATCTCTGTCCATCTCAGAGGTAGGCCGCCAGCCCTTTAATGTGATGCTCAGGACCACTCGATTAGAGGCAGGGGGAGGGAGGTAAGCGGGGCCGATCTGGAGCTTTGTAAGGCTATACGTCTCTAGCCAGTTTTGCCCGATCTGGCAGAACCGGGATACATGGGGCTGGCATTCGCGGCAGGTCTTGAGGTGGTTGGCGGTCCATTCCCGTGCCTTCCGCCGGTCCGGGGTGCACTCCGGCTCTCTGTACTGTTCCCTCAGCTCCCATGCATCTCGGCAGTACCGGCCCCGGTTGGGATTGCATATCGAACAGCCAGGAATGTGCCCATAGAAACGGTCACGGGCGGGCCTCAGCGCTGGCGAATCCAAAGGGCGGGGGCGTTCTTTGGCGTCATCCCTGTTGGGCACGTCTGTTTTTCGGTCCAGCCTGACAAAGTGCCCGTTCTCTGCAAGGAACCGGGCGTAGGCGCGCAAATGCTCCCGATTGATAGCCCCCGCCCCTATGTCCCGCAAATCGTCATTATCAAGCCCGGCTTTCAGCTCAGACGGTAGAAGCCTTAACCCTCGGCAGGCCTGTATCAGCTCCCGGTATATCGTTTTCGTTTTTGGTGTACCCCCGGACACGCAACCTACAAAACCTACGGAAGGCGCTTTAGTAGGTTCTGTAGGTTCAACCATTCCCCCCGCTTGTGTTGTATCACTCCCGGCCCGGTCATTACTGGGGGTGGTTTGCTTCACTCGATCAAGCCAGCGGCCCATTATTTAGCCTCCGTGGTCCAATGGAAGCGGGTAGAGGGCCGGCCTCCAGTATTAGGCACAGCCTCCAACCTTATCTGGTGGTGATCGAGCAGTACCGTCAGGGCATCGGAGACTTCATATTTATCAGACAGCCCAGACCACCCTTTCTGCTGTATCTGCCTTGTGGTGAATGGTGACGGTAATTTGTCCTTTCGTTTCAGCAGCAGCTTTGCAGCTTTAATAGCGGAGTTGCTCACGATCGAATACAACCGCTCTGAATGGCTCCTGAGGTAGTCCGCCAGCTCAAGGGCCATAGCCAGTGATTTGGCAGAAATAGACGTTTCCCCGGATTCAATCAGCTCAAAAATCAGACTTAGAGCCGCTATGGTTTTCGGCATTTTCACCAGGTGCGCAGCTATCACGGGGTGAAGGTCCCCGCTTCTCGCTTCCGCTTGTAGTTCTTCCATCCATTCAATAAAGAGCGGTTGCGCCTCATCGTTAAACCTTGCCCGCTTGCCCTCTCTCGGAAGGGATGCCAGCCGGTGGAAACAATCGGCGTATGCCTTGTAAATATCCTTGTCTGGCGGCACGTCGTGCCACTTGAACCGGGATGGGATGTCCGGCCATACCGCCAGCTGAACACGTTGAATCAATCCATCATCGTCAGTACCACGGGTGGCCCCTCGGATCAGTGGAGCAATCCGAGCCGGTTGTATCCCGCCAATGATTGCAAGGGTGGTTGATTCAATATCAACGGTCCCCCGGCCTATGCGATCGAACGTGTAACGCCCATCTCCGTCATAACATTCAAGGTAAAAAGCCCGGTCCCCCTGGCCTTCCTCCCCGCTTAGCTTCGACAGCCAGCCCGCCAGCTCATCACGCACAAGCAATAGGCCGTTGGGGTTTTCGTTGAGCAGCTCTCCCAGCTTCTCAATGGTTGCATCATTCACGATCAGCCGTTGCCGGGTTGGTTCTTCTGGTTTGTCTACTGACTTCAGGGCCTCTAATGCCCCTTCCTTGTCGCCTTTCTTGTTCAGTCGTTTGGCGTTGTCCTGTGCCTGCTTTTCTTCGATGGTTGCCAGCTTCAGCGCGGCTTCAAAGTCTGCCTTCTCCTGTTCATACACCCGCCAGGCAGCCCGCTCCATATCCTTAAGCGGTGCCATTGCAGCACCCATGGCCGGTGATTTACTAGAGGCAGGGCCACCAACGACAGCGCCCCATAGGTTCGGAACGATTGCCCAGTTATCGTGTTGCTTTGGACAAACCCTGATCTTGTTACCCACAACGGCAGAGAGAGCACACAGGGCGGTCACTGCCACGTAATCAGGGGGGCATTGTTGACGCTCTGCGACATCCGCAACAAAAGCGCTCAGTGGCTCCGGTAAGGCTTCCAGCGGGAGGGGTACAACTGGGGGCTGATCCGGTGGCAGGGGTAGCGGTACGTTTATCTCTTTGGGATTCACCAGGGGAGGCGGGTTGTTCTTTCCGGTGTCGGTCACTGCTTCACCTCATTCAGCCAGGTTGCCAAGTCGTTGAAGTCGGAAAGGTGCACCGGGCACCCTTGAGGCCATTCAGGTAAGGCCAGCCGGGCGGCACTCAGTTCAGCGGCCCTTTTGGCGGCTGTTGCGCCGGGGTTGCCTTCGGTTTTCCGGTCATCATCCCCGCAGATAATGAGGTCACAGCCCGGCCAACGTTGGCGGGTTGCGACTGCTACGGCTGGAAGGTTGCCGGCATCAATGGCCGCCAGCACCAAGGCAGCAGGCATAGAGGCGGCCAAGGTTGCCCCCGTGGCCCATCCCTCACAGATCAGGATTGTTTCAGGGTCCCCGCCATCGGCACCGGTTACAGGAATAAATCGCTCTTGCTTGGCTCCCCCTGATAACAGTTTTTTAGCCCCGTCCGGTTGTATGAATTGCAGGCTTGAGAGCTGTCCTGTTATATCCCGTATATCAAGCACCAAGGCAGGGCCGATCTGCCGGGCTCGGAATGGTGGAACCTGCTTTTTCACGAGGTAGGGGTGGTCAGGGCTGGCGGGCTTTGCCTTCTGCCACATGTTCCGGGCACGTTGCGCGGCGGTGGCCTGCCGTTGCTTTAGTTGGGACTGGCGGGCAGTTTTGGCCCGCTCCATTCGCTCCCGTAGCTGGCGTCGCTCGTCTTCGGTTAGCTGTTCCAGGCCTTTGATACACCAGTTTTCAGCAATACCGGCCCGCCAGCTGCCAAAGGCCCCGGCGGGAACCCCGTCCAAATGGAGCACGTACCAACCGTTACGGCTGCCTTTCTTGTCATCTTCAACGCGGAAGCGGTGCAGCAGGCCATCACAAATAAAGTTTGTCTCAGGGGCGGCAGGTAGCCCGGCGTCCGCCAGCACTTGCCGGAAGCGGTCAATAATGTCCCCGGCGCTATAATGTTTATTCATCACAGCCCCTTACAGGTATACCCTGAAACGGTATTTCTAAGTAACCATCAGCTCCCACCAACTGGCTATGGGTGTAAAACAACAGGTTCAAATCTTTCATTGTGAAAAACTGGTAGGCGCTTTGTTCAGGTAATCCCCCTTGGAAAAGCCCGCCTATCAAGGTTCGGACAGCTTCAACCGCTCGCTTTTTCTTCTTTTCCGATACCTGTATTGGAATTGTGTTGAGGTCATAGGGTGAAGTTGTTGCTATCTCAATCAGCCCCTGAATAAGACGATCAGTGATCAAGTTATCTGGTAGCTGTGCGCTACTATCGGGCTGGCGGGCCTCAATCAATCGAACGGCCAACGTTAATAGATTCGCGGGCGCTGAACTGAGAGGGTTGCTATGTTCAAGCATGTTGGTCAGCCTCCCGCTTTTCAGCCTGTTCCTTAATCCATCCCTGAATTTCAGATTCAAGCCAGCCAACAGAGCGAACGGAGAGCTTTATGGGTTTTGGAAATCGTCCCTCTGAGATCAGTTCGTATATTTTGGTTGTTCCGAGTCCAACCATTGAGGACACTTCCTTTCTACGCAATACGCGGTCAGTCATAAATTCCACCTTGGGCCGTTAAAGAATGATTATGGGCGTTAGCGGAATAAGGTTATTTAACCGGGCCGCAGGAATATTCCCGCAACATTGCCGGTTATCTTGGGAGCGCTGGCGGATCGTCACCAGGTACAGCAGCCTTCACCAGCTGGCGGGCAGCACGGGGCCGGGAGCTGGCCTCAGGTGAGTCAGTGGCCCCGGTGTCTGATCCCATGGCCGGAGGCCAGCAGGGGAAGCGGGAGGCGGGTTCCCGATACCAGGGCAACAGCAGGGCGGAAGGCTGCCAGCAGGGAGCCGGTACCGGATACCCCCAGCGCTGGGGGTACATCACCAGGTACAGCAGCGTTCGGCAGCTGGCGTGCAGCAGGGAGCAGGGAACGGCCCTCAGGTGAGTCAGTGGCCCCGGTGTCTGATCCCATGGCCGGAGGCCAGCAGGGGAAGCGGGAGGCCGGTTCCCGGTACCAGGGCAAAGGCAGGGCCGCCAGCCCCGGCCCGATACCCCCAGCGCTGGGGGTACATCACCAGGTACAGCAGCGTTCGGCAGCTGGCGTGCAGCAGGGAGCAGGGAACGGCCCTCAGGTGAGTCAGTGGCCCCGGTGTCTGATCCCATGGCCGGGGGCCAGCAGGGCAGCCGGAGAGCGGTTCCCGATACTAGGGCAACAGCATGGCCGCCAGCCCCGGCCCGATACCCCCAGCGCTGGGGGATCGTCACCAGGTACAGCAGCCTTCACCAGCTGGCGGGCAGCACGGGGCCGGGAGCTGGCCTCAGGTGAGTCAGTGGCCCCGGTGTCTGATCCCATGGCCGGAGGCCAGCAGGGGAAGCGGGAGGCGGGTTCCCGGTACCAGGGCAAAGGCAGGGCCGCCAGCCCCGGCCCGATACCCCTGCTGGCGGATCATCACCAGGTACAGCAGCGTTCGGCAGCTGGCGTGCAGCAGGGAGCAGGGAACGGCCCTCAGGTGAGTCAGTGGCCCCGGTGTCTGATCCCATGGCCGGAGGCCAGCAGGGGAAGCGGGAGGCGGGTTCCCGATACCAGGGCAACAGCAGGGCGGAAGGCTGCCAGCAGGGAGCCGGTACCGGATACCCCCAGCGCTGGGGGTACATCACCAGGTACAGCAGCGTTCGGCAGCTGGCGTGCAGCAGGGAGCAGGGAACGGCCCTCAGGTGAGTCAGTGGCCCCGGTGTCTGATCCCATGGCCGGAGGCCAGCAGGGGAAGCGGGAGGCGGGTTCCCGATACCAGGGCAACAGCAGGGCGGAAGGCTGCCAGCAGGGAGCCGGTACCGGATACCCCCAGCGCTGGGGGTACATCACCAGGTACAGCGGCGTCCGGCAGCTGGCGGGCAGCACGGGGCCGGGAGCGCGCTTCAGGTAGGCCGGTGGCCCCGGTGGTCTGATCCCATGGCCGGAAGGCCAGCAGGGGCAGCCGGTGCCAGGGCAATGGCAGGGCCGCCAGCCCCGGCCCGGTACCCCCAACGGTGGGGGTACATCACCAGGTACAGGGAGGTTCAGCCGCTGGCGGGTAGCAGGAGGCTTTCAAGCTCTTTTTTTACGGCGTAATAATATTTTTCAGCAGTGGTTTTTCCAATCGTAGCGCCGAATCTCTCCCCCGCAGTCTCTGCCGCTTCATCGAACATATCAGGACTCACGGGGCGGCCCTTGTTTCTCAACTCTTCACAGATAATGAATACTTGCCATTGTAATTGGGCTTGCTTGTTACGGTCTTTCAGCCTGCCGCGTCCCTTCGTATCGAATCCAAAAGCTTCGTTTAAATCGCGCGCTTCGTACATCGAGAGCTTCAAGGCGGCATCATGAACGGCAGACCAGCACCAGAGGGGTAGCGGCTCATGAAAGTACCCGTATTTCTGAACCGCTTCTAATAGAGCCTGAACATCACCCTTCTGCCATTTCTGATTTAGTGATTCCTGAACCGGGCCAGTTAGAAGCGCCTTTGCCTCATTTGCGATTCCAGCAACCGGCCTTATACGGCAATGGTCAGGTAGTTTATTTTCTTTTCGCCAGGCAGCGGCCCCAACTTCAGACGTGAAATGAGGGGATAAAACTTGCTCCCATGGTTCCCCGTCCGGGCCGGTGGTCTCAAGGATAACAACGAACTCAGGCATTGAACCCGCCAGCAATCAGGCAGATTGTTTCGCTTCTATCAGGTCGAACAGTTGCCCATTCAGCAGCTCTGAAGCGGTGGCTAATCCGCCAATGTACAAATCCTTGTCGAGGAACTCGGGGCGGCCCGTGCATCCTCTCGCGGCTAAGATTTCCTGTTGCAGTCTAGCCACTACTTCCGTGGCTTCCCTCAGCTTTTCCAGTTGTTCCGCTTGCAGTGTTTCCATAATGGTCATGGCTTGTTTTCCTTTTGGGTGGTGGTCAGGTTCAGGCAGTTTTGCCACGGTTCAGGGGTACAACATTCCCTTTGCCGGTTCTCAATTCATCCAGGTAATCGGCCCACGTTTGCAGCATGGCGCGGCGGGCTTCTAGGTGGGTGGTTCGGTTGTAGGCCCTGCCGTTGGCATCCCGGACTGAGTGGCCCAATTGCTGTTCAATGTATTCAGAGGGAAAGCCCAGCTGTTCCGCCAGCACCGTGCGGGCCATGGCCCGGAAGCCGTGGGCAGACATTTTGTCCTTCAGGTCTAACCGTGCCAGGGCGGCCCCGATGGTGGCGTTACTCATGGGGCGTTTTCTGTCCCGCACGCTGGGGAACACATACCGGCCCCGGCCCGTGACTGAATGAACCTCCCGAAGGATTTCCACAGCCTGGCGGGGGAGTGGGGTTACAAGCTCGAACCCGGTTTTACTGGCGCTGTAGTGCCATTCAGCCGCGTCAAGGTCGATATCGGCCCATTCCGCTTGGCGGAGTTCACCGGGGCGAACAAACAGCAGCGGGGCAATCTTGAGCGCGGCACAGGTGGCAAAGTGCCCCGGATAGCCATACAGGGCTTTCATAAGCGGCCCGATTTCTTCCGGCTTGGTAATGGCGGGGTGGTGTTTGGTTGGGGGTACTTTGAGGGCATCCCGCAGGTCTGGGGTAATGTCCCGTTCAACTCTCCCGGTGGCGATCCCGTAGCGGAAGACTTGGCCGCACAGCGTTTTAACGCGGCGGGCGGTCTCTATATGGCCCTTTCTTTCTACCTTGCGCAGGACTTCCAGCAGTTCACCGGGGGTGATTTCGCCAATGGGGCGGCTGCCAATATGGGGGAAGGCGTGCACCTCAAGGCGGCGGAGGTTGCGCCCCGCGTGCTCAGCAACAACGGCGCTTTGGTGTACCTCCCGGTACCACTCGCGGGCCACGGCTTCAAAGGTGTTCACGGCTGCCGTATACCGGCTGTGTTTTACCTGTTTGCGGTGGTTGCTCGGATCAATGCCTTTATCTAGCAGTGCACGGGCTTCATCCCGTGCGGCCCTGGCATCTTTCAGACTGACCTCAGGATATACCCCCAAGGCTAAGAGCCGTTCTTTTTTTGCGTAACGGTACTTCAGCCGCCAGTACTTCCCGGATTTCTGAACGTGCAGGAACAGCCCGGCTCCGTCGAATAGCTTAAAGGCGCGGTCTTTGAACTCGGCATTCTTTACGCTGGTTGCTGCCAGCTTGTTAACGGCCTGACTCATCGTTGCAGGTGTCCATCTGGGGGTACAAAAAACTAACCTTGGGTCATGTACCCCCTAATGTACCCCCACTTTTCCCGGCTTTCAACGTATCCAGACGGACAGTAACGAACCAATCAGGCAATAAAAAACCCGCTGTTACGCGGGTTTCAGAGGTTTTCGGTTTTCCGAGATTCCTAATTTGGTGGAGACGGCGGGAATTGAACCCGCGTCCGCCAGTACTCAGCCTTGAGGTCTACATGTTTAGCGTCTCTCTATTGATTTAAGTTCAAGCGACCCGAGAGTCAGGGTGCAAGAACCGAGTTCTTTAAATCTTAGCCGTTAACCAGTGAACTCTGGGTAACGGAGCATCCCGTAAGCGATGACGTCCTGAGATGTTGCTTCCGGGCTACGGGCGACCCGGTCAGGACGACTAGCAGCTTACGCTGCTAGTGCGTAGTTTTCGTCGTTTGCGACTATTGCGTTGCAGCTTTGGATTAACGAGATTGGCTGCCATCTCGACATGCACTCAAGGGTTCGCCACCGGCGTCGAAGCCATGTCGTCCCCTTACCTTCAGTATATGTGTCCGGTTTGCCGGACTTCAAGGTTTCTTTGTTGCAGTTTTGTGCTTTCGGGGCTGTAGATGTACCTAGAACCCTAGCTGGCCTTGCGCTCAATGGCGTCATGTCGGCCTGCCAGGGCCTCGTGGCTCAGGGCCTCGAAGCTTTCCCGGAAGTAGCCCATCACGGCGTCCGGATCCGCGTGAATCGCCTTGTCCACGGTGATGCCGAATTGCACGGTGCCGGCATAACTGAGAATACTCATGCCGATACCGATGCTGCCGCTCTGGGGAACCCAGAACATGGGCTGGGTCAGCTTGCTGCCCGCCAGATACAGGGGCTCTTTCGGGCCGGGCACGTTGGTCAGTACCGCCGAGGCCTTGTTGCTGAGCAGATCCAGGGCCCTTCGTTCGATAACATCGGGGCCGCGCCCGAAGATATCAAGCAGGCTGTAGGTAACCTGGGCCTGATAGGACTGTTTGAGCCGGTTCATGTTCTCCTGCACCTGGCGGAAGCACATGAGCGGGTCCCTCACTTCCACCGGCAGGGTAACCAGTACGAGCCCGAACTTGTTGCCGAGGGTTTCGATGGGCTGATCAAGAGGCCGCAGATTGAACGGTACGGCAACCCGAATGCCGCACTCGGGGATGGTTTCTTTGTGGGCGGCAAAATGTCTCTGCAAGGCGCCTGTAACGGTGCAAAGGAGGGCATCGTTGATGGTGCCCCCCAGAGCCTTGGCACAGGCCTTTACCTCGGCAAGGTCGAGGGGATCGGCCCAGGCCACTTGCTTGCGCCCGGATAACGGCTCTTTCAGTCCGGTTTTGGGTTCGCCGGGCGCCAGGCCCAGTTTCAGGAGGTCAAGGGCGACACCGCTGGCGGTGGTGGCCAGTTTTAACGGGTAGTTGGGCTCCTCACGGACGGACTGGATAAACAGTCTGGCTTGGTTGGTGGCTGTCTGCGCGCTATCCACGGCACGGTGCAGAAAGTTCTGGATGGCCGATTTCCTGCCGGGTTTGGAGCGACGCTTGCGGGCCACTTTGCCCAGCCGGGGTTCCGGCGTTTTGTCGGTCAGTGACAGCATCACACGAACCAGCGAGATGCCATCGGCGATGCAGTGGTGAATGCGGATGAGTAGCGCGCCGCCGTCCCCGTAATTGTCGATGTAGTGCATTTGCCAGAGCGGTTGCCGGAAATCCAGCGACGTGCTGTTCATGTCACTGACCAGCTTCTGGAGCTCTGCCTTATCGGCCTTGCCCGGCAGGGCGATGCGGTGCAGATGGTTGTCCAGGTCGAACAGGGGATCGTCCTGCCAGTACGCCCGGTCGCCAGTGTCGATCACCCGTTGCCGGAAGCGGTTGAAGCAGAGAAACCGCTCCTCGAGCGTGTGCCTGAGGCGGTTCATCGATACGGGGCGTTCCAGTGTCCATACCCCGCAGATCATCATGGGGTTCTGGGGCGAGTCCATGCGTAGCCATGCGCGGTCTACGGCGGACATTGGTATCTGTTTGGGTGACATAAGCGGCTCCCTTTGCCATGCACCAGAGTTCCCGAGTATAGGCCCGATGGAATTCTGAACAAAGAGAGTGAGTATGCGACATACCCGTTCACGCCGGCCATGACCGGCGTCAGGTATTTGTTAATTGGTGGCGGGCAGGATCAAACGTTGGTTTCGCGCAGGATGCGTTGCTTCTGGCGGTTCCAGTCGCGTTCTTTCTCGGTGGCGCGCTTGTCGAACAGCTTCTTGCCTTTTACCAGGGCGATTTCGCATTTGACCTTGTTGTTTTTCCAGTACAACGCCAGCGGAATGCAGGTGTAGCCGGCCTGGTTGACCTTGCCCACGATCTTGGCAATTTCCTTGGCGTGCAGCAGCAGCTTGCGGGTGCGCGTGGGGTCTGCGATCACGTGGGTGGACGCCGCAATCAACGGGGTAATGTGAGAGCCGAGCAACCAGGCTTCGCCGTCCTTGAGCAGCACATAGGCGTCCACCAGCTGGGCCTTGCCCGCACGCAGGGACTTCACTTCCCAGCCCAGCAGGGAGAGACCCGCTTCAAAGCGTTCCTCAATGTGATACTCGTGCTTCGCCTTTTTGTTCAGCGCAATGGTATTGCTCGGCGTTCCGGGTTTTTTCTTGCTCATGAATCAATGAATCCGGGGTCGGACGAATGAACGGGCCGGCGTTGCTGCAGCCGGAAAAAGGCGCATTGTAGCCCAACAGTGGCGGACCGGTCACGAATTCGGTGTTGTGGCGGTGTCCGGTTCGTGCGCGACGGGATCCTTCAGCTACAATACTGGCCCAGACTTTCTCCCCGACCTGTTGAGTGGCCTCAGGGACGCGAATGCCTACGCCGTATCAGACACATATCGGGTCCTTTACCCGAAAATCAACCTTCTTCTGGGCCGCGGTGGGCGCTACCGTGGGTCTTGCCAACCTGTGGCAGTTCCCGTATCTGGCCAGTCTGCATGGTGGTGGCCTGTTCATCCTGCTTTATCTCGCCTGTCTGCTGCTGGTGACTCTGCCTCTGATGGTGACTGAAGCGGCTGTTGGTCGGTATTCCCGGCACGGCATTGTATTGGCCATGGACGGGTTGATTCGCAGTGCCAGGCAGTCTCGGGCCTGGATGGCGGTTGGCCGGCTCAGCATACTGGCCGCCTTTCTGGTGCTCTCGTTTACGGCAGTCTTCGGATCCATTGCTCTGGCTTACGTGTTCTTCGGCGCACTTGGCCGTTTCTCCGGCGCCGGTGAGGCAGAGGCAACCGGGATTCTGGCGGGGCTGGTGTCCGACCCCAGGCAGTACCGTGTATTCATGGCCTGGCATATCTTCTTTCTGCTACTGGTGCTCTGGGTCTCGGCACAGGGCGTAGTGAGGGGGCTGGAAAGGGCCCTGAGGGTGGTTGTGCCGGGCGCCCTGGTGCTGATGCTCGTGCTTTTTGCCCTGGCAGCCTGGCATGGCCGGATCGACGGGGCCATCAACCATATTCTGGCCATGCATCCCGAGGACCTTTCCTGGGAAAGCCTGAAAGCCGCGTTGTTTCATGCCTTTTTTACGCTCGGGCTCGGTATGGGTGTCTGGGCGATACTGGGCTCGTACACCACGCCCCAAACCCGTCTGAAGCGTTCGATTCTGGCCGTGGTGCTGATGGATACCCTGGTGGCGATCCTGGCTGGCCTGATGATCTTCGCAATCGCAACAGACGGCAACAGCTTTGACGGTGAACGGGGCTTCAGCCTGCTCTTTGTTTCCATGCCGGTCACGCTGGCCCAGCTGCCCGCGAGCCAGTTCGTGATCGCCGCTGTTTTTCTGCTGGTGGTGCTGATTGTCTGGACCACATCCCTGAATCTGCTCGAGCCCATCGTGGGCTGGTTCCGTGAGTGGACCGGGGCGCCCAGGGCGCTTTCGGTGCTGCTGATTGGTCTGTCGGTGTGGCTGGCGGGGCTCGCGTCTCTGCTGTCGTTTAATGTCTGGGCCGAGGAGCGGATGGGCGGCGCCACCATGTTCCGCTGGCTGGAGCTGATCACCGGTGGCCTGCTGATTCCGCTCGTGGCCATCTTGATTGCGCTGTTTACCGGCTGGTGCCTGACCCGACACCTTTCGGGTACCATGCTCGGCGCAACGCCAAAACTGTTCGCCGGCATCTGGTTCTGGGTGATGCGCCTGGTGCTGCCCCTCGTGGTTGCCTGGATAGGGATCCAGTACACGGCCTTTTCACTGGCTAACCTGTGCAGCAACGGCAATGTTGCAGCCTGGTGCGATCAGCCTGCTGCCATGGTCTCGGAAGACGGGGAAGTGCCAGCGAGAGATCGGCCTTTTGCCGCTACGCCGGCCGAGCCGGAGGAGAAAGCCGCCGAGGCCGAGAAGACAGCGCCCGCGTCAGACCAGAAGCCGCCGGGGGTGGAGGAAAGTCGTGGTAAGTCAGGCGAAAAAGCCCCAAAACAGGACGATATCCTTTATGATAGCGTGTGATTGAGGCTGTCTTCCTCTCCAGAAGTCTGCAACCTTTTCACAGCGTGTTTGCAAGCAGGACAACCGGTTCCAATGCCCCATCAGATTGATAAAACAGCTTTGGTTATGCACTCCGCCGAGCGCATGTTTCACCTGGTGAATGACATCGCCCGTTACCCGGAGTTTCTCCCCTGGTGCGCTGGCGCGGAGATTCATGAGCGCCAGCCCGAGCAGGTGACAGCGTCGCTAGAAATCGCCAAGGGTGGGGTGCGGCACACGCTCACAACCCGGAATCAGTTGCTGATGCCTGAGGCGATCGAGATGAACCTGGTGGATGGCCCTTTTCGCAACCTGACTGGTCGCTGGCATTTCAAATCCCTGGATGAGAACGCCTGCAAGGTGATCCTGACCCTGGAGTTCGAGTTCTCCGGATCGCTTTCAAGGATGACCTTCGGGCCGGTATTCAGTCAGGCGGCCAATACGATGGTGGATGCCTTTTGCCGGCGCGCTGATGAGCTCTACCGGAAGGAGGGTGCATGATTCAGGTGGAAGTGGCCTATGCCCGGCCTGACCGGCAGGAGATTGTGCCGGTGAATGTGCCCGAGGGCACGACCGCCCTGGAGGCGGCCAAGCTGTCGGGGATCAGCGATATTTTTCCGGAGATCGATCCGGATACGATTGATATGGGCGTGTTCGGCAAGGTGATCAAGGACCCGGCCGCCCATGAACTGCGTGAGGGTGACCGGGTGGAGTTGTATCGCCCGCTGAAGATCGATCCGAAGCAGGCGCGACTGAATCGGGCGAAAAAGAAAGGTCAGGCTCAGTAGGCCGGCGTTTCTTCCAGCAGTTGTGCCTCGTAATAGGCGTACTGGTCGTTCTCGTAGTACACGATAATGCGCTGTTCCTGGATGTCCCCGCCTTCTCTCTGGAAGGTATACACGTAGTATTCGCGGGAGGGGTCAACCGGGTTGAGCATGAGCGGTGTTCCCATCACGGCGTGCACCTGGCTGCGTGGCATGCCCTCGGTCAGCTGCGTCAGCTCCTCATCGGTAACGATGTTTCCCTGCTGGACGTTGATTTTGTAGACGCCCGGGAAAACGCAACCGGATAGAACGAAAGTGAGAATGAGAGCTGTGAGCTTTTGCATCGCCGGGGGAAATCCTCTATCTTGAAATCGCCTGCCAGAGGCAGGTGTGACACGGGTTAACCGTTCAATGGCGGCTTCATCATACCGGAAGCCGTGAGGCACACCAAAGAGTGAAT
Source organism: Marinobacter sp. CP1 (assembly GCF_001266795.1). Classification (NCBI taxonomy): domain Bacteria; kingdom Pseudomonadati; phylum Pseudomonadota; class Gammaproteobacteria; order Pseudomonadales; family Marinobacteraceae; genus Marinobacter; species Marinobacter sp. CP1. The sequence continues at coordinate 1,249,905 of NZ_CP011929.1, read as the reverse complement.
AGTAACATGTCATCCGAAAACGCCGAATTACGAAAAGTCGGTCTGAAAGTGACTCTGCCGCGGGTCAAAATCTTCAACATTCTGGAGACCGCGGAGGAGCATCACCTCAGTGCCGAAGATGTATACAAGAAGCTTCTGGAGCAAGGCGATGACGTGGGGCTGGCAACAGTCTACCGGGTGCTGACGCAGTTTGAAGCAGCAGGGCTGGTACTGCGCCATAATTTTGAGGGCGGCCATGCCGTGTTCGAGATGGCCGGCGACGACCACCACGACCATATGGTGTGCACCCAGACGGGTGAGGTAGTCGAGTTTGTCGACGAGGTCATTGAAGAGCGACAAAAGAAGATTGCCGAAGAGCACGGTTACGAAATCGTCGACCACAGCCTGATTCTGTACGTAAAGCCGATCAAGTCCTGAGCCTGGCTCGGGTCGTTGGCTGAAGGAACGAAAAAAGGGGCGGGTTTATGGCCCGCCCCAACAGCTCTCAGGATCGAGAGGGGTAGTGGATCGTTGCTCGCGGCTCAGTGATGGGTTGCCTGCCCCTTTGAAAACATTTCCCTGGCATGAGCGATCGTATGTTCGGTCATGTCCACGCCTCCCAGCATTCTCGCCACTTCACTGATTCTGCCCTGATCGTCCAGCGTCTCGATTTTCGAGAAGGTGGCATCCTGCTCGGTGAACTTGCTGACAAACAGGTGCTGATGACACTGGGCCGCCACTTGCGGCAGGTGGGTGACGCAGAGCACCTGTCCGTTGCCGCCAAGAGTCCGTAACAGTCGGCCAACCACCTCGGCCGTGCCGCCGCCAATGCCGACATCCACTTCATCGAAGACCAGTGTGGGTGTGGTTGATGTCTGGGCAACCACCACCTGGATGGCAAGGCTGATCCGCGACAGTTCGCCGCCGGAGGCTACTTTGGCCAGTGGCCGCGCAGGTTGCCCCGGGTTGGCGCTGACCAGGAATTCAATCTCTTCCAGTCCGTGGGGTGCCGGCTCCCCACCGTTGCTGCGGTTCAGGTGTGTAATGAACTGCATGTTGGGCATGCTTAACTGGGCGAGCTCCGCTGCGACCCGCTGATCCAGTTCGGCGGCGGCCCTGGCACGGGCCTCTGACAGCTCCGCGGCCAGTTCATCGAAGTGTCCGCGCTGGCTGTCCAGCTCTGCGGCCAGCTGCTCCAGGCTGCCTTCGCCACCGTCCAGCTCGGCCAGCTCCGCACTCAGGCGCTGATGCAGTTCCGGTAATTCTTCCGGTGTGATCCGGTGTTTGCGGGCCATCTGGTAGATGGCGCTCAGCCGTTCTTCCACTTCCGCCAGTCGAGCCGGATCGGCCTCGTAGTCCTCGACGAAATGGCGAAGGTTGTCGCCGGCCTCACTGATCTGGATCTGGGCTTCGTTCAGCATCTGGATCGTGTCTGCCAGTGCGGGAACATCCACCGGAAGCTGCTCCAGCTGCTGTAACGCCTGGCGCACCAGATCCACTGCGCTGGTTTCATCTTCGGTGCAAAGCAGGGCGGCCTGATGGCTGTTGTGCAGAACCGTATCAGCCTGGCTGAGCTGCGCCTGTTCCTGTTCCAGGTTTTCCTGCTCGCCCGCTTCCAGGGCCAGACGATCCAGTTCTTCCACCTGATACCGCAAAAGCTGGAGTTTGGCCTCTGCTTCATCGGCATTCTGCTGGCGTTCGGTCAGCCGCTGGCGGATCTGGTTCCAGGATTTCCAGGCTTCCCGTGTTTCAGCGGCCAGGGTCTCAACGCCGGCGAACTCGTCCACCAGCTTGCGGTGGGTTTCCTTGCGCAAAAGAGACTGGTGCTGATGCTGGCTGTGAATATCCATTAGCACACCGCCCAGTTCCTTGAGGTGGTTCAGGGGGCAGGGTTGGCCATTGATGTAGGCGCGGGAGCGGCCATCCTTGCTGATGACCCGGCGCAGGATGCAATCGTTGTCGTCATCCAGCTCGTGTTCTGCCAACCATTCGGTTGCCTCGGGAATGCCGGATACGTCGAAGGTCGCTGTGATGTCGGCGCGTTTGGCGCCATGCCGGACGGCGCCGGCATCGGCTCTGCCACCCATGGCCAGGCCGAGGGCGTCCAGAACGATGGATTTTCCGGCGCCGGTCTCGCCGGTCAATGCGGTCATGCCCTTGCTGAACTGGAGTTCCACCCGTTCAGCGATGGCGTAATTGGAAACCGTAAGTTGAGTCAGCATGCAGATAACCTCCGCGTTGTTCCTGAAACCGGCAAAACACTGTGGATGTATACAGTGACTGTGAATATATACAGGGTTTTTGTGGTTTGCAAACCTGAGGCAGGTATTTTCTTCAGGATTGCAGGCTTTGGTGGTTGAAACCTGGAGAGCGGGCCCCATATCCGTTCGCAACGACATTTTCCGGCTCGAGGCGGCCGGAGCCCATGTTCAACCGGCCACTGACAGCGGGCCGCTTTAGATGAAGCAGGAGTAGCCATGAGCACTGACGAGAACCGCAACGAGCATGAGGAACTGAACGAAGCCCTCGAGGCTGCGAAAGAGGAGGCCCAGGCCGCTGAAGGCGAAGCCGGCGACAACGAAACCTCCGAAGTGGAAGCGCTCCAGGCTCAGGTTCAGGAATTCCAGGAGCAGATGCTGCGCTCCCAGGCGGAAATGCAGAACGTGCGCCGTCGGGCCGAGATCGACGTTGAGAAGGCGCACAAGTTTGCCCTGGAAAAGTTCGTCAAGGAGCTGTTGCCGGTAGCTGACAGCCTTGAGAAGGCGGTCGAGAGCACCGAGGGTCACGATGAGTCCGGCGAACTGGTTGCCTCAATTCGCGAAGGCGTGGAAATGACCCTGAGTCTTTTCATGTCCAGCCTGAAGAAATTCAACGTTGAGCAGATCAACCCGGTGGGCGCACCCTTCGATCCCCAGCATCACGAGGCCATGTCCATGGTGCCTGCGCCGGATGCCGAGCCGAACAGCGTGGTAGCCGTGGTGCAGAAAGGGTATCTGCTGAATGGTCGTGTTGTGCGGCCGGCCATGGTGGTGGTCGCGAAAGCGGAAGATGCACCAAAAATTGATGAGCAGGCTTGAAAAGCCGATTAAAGCGCCAATATAGCCAGTAAATAGCGAAAGCGGAGGCAAATGGCCTCCTGGAAAGCATTCAGAAGAATTGGAGTGACTCAATGAGCAAGATTATCGGTATCGACCTGGGAACGACCAACTCTTGTGTAGCCATCATGGATGGCGACAAGGTGAAGGTAATCGAGAACGCCGAGGGTGATCGCACCACCCCGTCCATCATCGCCTACACCGACGATGGTGAGACCCTGGTTGGCCAGTCAGCCAAGCGCCAGGCGGTTACCAACCCGAACAACACTCTGTACGCCATCAAGCGTCTGATCGGTCGTCGTTTTGAAGACGATGTGGTCCAGAAAGACATCAAGATGGTGCCCTACAAGATTGCCAAGGCAGACAACGGTGATGCCTGGGTTGAAGTGAAGGGCGAGAAAATGGCGCCGCCGCAGGTGTCTGCAGAAGTTCTCAAGAAGATGAAGAAGACTGCAGAAGACTACCTGGGCGAAAAAGTGACCGAAGCCGTCATCACTGTTCCGGCCTACTTCAACGACAGCCAGCGTCAGGCTACCAAAGATGCAGGCAAGATCGCCGGTCTGGAAGTGAAGCGGATTATCAACGAGCCGACCGCAGCAGCCCTGGCTTATGGCCTGGACAAGAAGAGCGGCGATCGTACCGTGGCGGTATATGACCTGGGCGGTGGTACCTTTGACCTGTCCATCATCGAAATTGCCGATGTTGACGGTGAGCACCAGTTCGAGGTTCTGGCCACCAACGGTGACACCTTCCTGGGTGGTGAAGACTTCGACCTGAAGATCATCGAGTACCTGGCAGACCAGTTCAAGAAAGACAGCGGTATCGACCTGCGCGGCGATTCCCTGGCGATGCAGCGTCTGAAGGAAGCGGGCGAGAAAGCCAAGATCGAGCTTTCCAGCAGCCAGCAGACCGACGTTAACCTGCCGTACATCACCGCAGACGCGTCTGGTCCCAAGCACATGAACGTGAAGCTGACCCGTGCCAAGCTGGAATCTCTGGTAGAAGACCTGGTTCAGCGCAGCCTCGAGCCGTGTAAAGTGGCGCTGCAGGACGCAGGCATGAAGGCAGGCGAAGTCGACGAGGTTATCCTGGTCGGCGGTCAGACCCGCATGCCGCTGGTGCAGGAAAAAGTGAAAGAGTTCTTCGGCAAAGAAGCTCGCAAGGACGTTAACCCGGACGAAGCTGTGGCGATGGGTGCTGCCATCCAGGCGGCCGTTCTCTCCGGTGATGTGAAGGACGTTCTGCTGCTGGACGTAACCCCGCTGACCCTGGGTATTGAAACCATGGGCGGTGTGGCAACTCCGCTGATCGACAAGAACACCACGATTCCGACCAAGAAGTCGCAGACGTTCTCCACAGCGGACGACAACCAGACCGCGGTAACCATCCACGTGGTTCAGGGTGAGCGTAAGCAGGCTGCCCAGAACAAATCGCTGGGCCGTTTCGATCTGGCTGATATTCCGCCGGCAGCGCGTGGTGTGCCGCAGATTGAAGTTACCTTCGATATCGACGCCAACGGTATCCTGAACGTGTCCGCCAAAGACAAGGCGACCGGTAAAGAACAGTCGATCGTGATCAAGGCCTCTTCCGGTCTGAACGATGACGAAATCGAGAAGATGGTTCAGGACGCCGAGGCCAACGCCGAGGAAGATCGCAAGTTCGAAGAGCTTGTCCAGGTTCGCAACCAGGGCGACGCGATGGTTCACGCCGTTCGCAAGACATTGAACGAAGCCGGTGACAAGGTCAGCGACAGCGAGAAAGAATCCATCGAAGCGTCCATCAAGGAGCTTGAAACCGCTCTGGAAGGTTCCGACAAGGAAGACATCGAAGCCAAGACTCAGAAGCTGACCGAGGTCTCTTCCGAGCTGGCCCAGAAGATGTATGCAGATCAGGCGGATCAGACCCAGCAGGCCGGTGGGCAGGAAGAAGCCCAGGGCCAGAAGTCTGACGATGCTGTCGACGCTGAGTTCGAAGAAGTCAAAGACGACGACAAGCGATAAATCTGACGTACATCAGGTAGTTGGAAAACGCGGGGAGATCCCCGCGTTTTCCGCGTTTAAAAACAGGGTTTTAAAAGCATGGCCAAGCGCGATTATTACGAGATTCTCGGGATTTCCCGGGACGCGGACGAGAAGGAAATCAAGCGAGCCTACCGAAAGCTCGCCATGAAGTACCACCCCGACCGTAACCCGGACGACACCGAAGCCGAGAACAAGTTCAAGGAGGCCAGCGAAGCCTACGAAGTACTGGCAGAGCCGTCCAAGCGGGCTGCCTACGACCAGTTCGGCCACGCCGGCGTTGACGGCCAGGCCGGTGGCGGCGGATTCGGAGGCGGCGGTGCCAGCTTCTCGGATATCTTCGGCGATGTATTCGGCGACATCTTTGGTGGCGGCGGTCGTGGCCGCAACACCCGGGGTGCGGACCTGCGCTACACCCTGGAGCTGGATCTGGAAGAGGCCGTGAAAGGCAAGACGGTCCAGATCAAGATCCCGGGGCATCGCGAATGTGAAGTATGCGACGGCAGCGGCGCCGAGAAAGGCTCCCGCCCGGAAACCTGCAGTACCTGTAAGGGTATGGGGCAGGTGCGCATGCAGCAGGGCTTCTTTACCGTACAGCAGGCCTGTCCGACCTGTCGGGGCTCCGGCCAGATCATCAAGAACCCCTGTAAGGCCTGTCACGGCCAGGGCAGGGTTCAGGAAGAGAAAACACTGTCGGTCAAGGTGCCGCCCGGCGTTGACACCGGTGACCGCATTCGCCTTTCCGGTGAAGGCGAGATGGGCGTCGATGGTGGTCCTCCCGGAGATCTGTATGTGCAGATAGCCGTGCGGGAACATTCCATCTTTACCCGCGATGGCCGCAACCTCTATTGCGAAGTTCCCATCAGCATCGTTGATGCCTCCCTGGGTGGAGAGCTCGAGGTGCCGACACTGGATGGCCGGGTGAAACTGAAGATTCCACCGGAGACCCAGACCGGAAAGCTGTTCCGTCTGCGTAACAAGGGTGTCAGCCCGGTTCGTGGTGGTCCTGCTGGTGACTTGCTGTGCCGTGTGATCGTGGAAACGCCGGTGAATCTGACCAAGCGCCAGAAAGAGCTGCTGGAAGAGTTCCAGAAAACTCTGGATGCCAGTAACGGCACAGAGCACGGCCCGAAGAAGACCTCCTGGTTTGAAGGTGTGAAAAGCTTCTTCGACGAAATGAAATTCTGATCGGCGCGACAAGAAGGAACGCGAGCATGAGGGTAGCAATCATCGGCGCCGCCGGGCGCATGGGAAAAGTCCTGATCGAAGCGGTTGACGGCACTGAGGGTCTCGAGCTGGGTGCCGCCGTGGTCGAGCCCGGCAGTAGCCTGATCGGCGCCGATGCCGGCGAAATGACCGGGATCGGCAAAACCGGCGTCAAAATGGCCGGCAGCCTGGCCGATGTGAAGGATGATTTCGATGTGCTTGTCGACTTCACCTTCCCGGACCTGACCCTGGAAAACGCCGAGTTCTGCAAGGCCAACGGCAAGATGCTCGTGATCGGCACTACCGGCATGTCCGACGCCGAAAAGCAGCAACTGGCCCTGGCCGCCGAGTCCACGCCGGTGGTGTTTGCGCCCAACATGAGTGTGGGTGTTAACGTCGTCCTCAACCTGCTGCGCACCGCCGCCGCAACCCTGGGTGACGACTACGACGTGGAGATCATCGAAGCCCATCACCGGCACAAGAAAGACGCGCCCTCGGGAACGGCCCTGCGCATGGGTGAAGTTGTTGCCGATGCCCTCGGTCGTGACCTGAAAGAGTGTGCCGTCTATGGTCGTGAGGGCTTCACCGGCGAACGAACCCGCAAGGAAATCGGTTTCGAAACCATTCGGGCGGGTGATGTGGTCGGTGATCACACCGTCTTGTTCGCCACCGAGGGTGAGCGTATCGAGGTGACCCACAAGGCAAGCAGCCGGATGACCTTTGCCAAGGGTGCCATGCGGGCCGCTTTATGGCTGAAGGATAAGCCGGCCGGGCTTTATGATATGCAGGACGTGCTGGACCTCAAGTGAGGCCATTTCTCGTGGACACAAAGCGCCATATTTTTTACAATAAGGCGGTTTGACTGCACCAAGCGTACCTTTGCACAAAGATTCTGAAAAAGCGGGACCGAGTTAAGACTCCGTCTCGCTTTTTTGCAACCTGAATTTGCGCTTGCGTTCCTGTTCGTGACGAACCGATACGCCACTCGATGAGGATACAAGCCTTGAGCACACCAGCAATCCTTGCACTCGCAGACGGAAGCCTGTTCTACGGCACAGCCATCGGCGCTGACGGAGAAACCAGCGGCGAAGTGGTGTTCAACACCGCCATGACCGGCTACCAGGAAATCCTGACCGACCCGTCCTACTCCCGCCAGATCGTGACCCTGACCTACCCGCATATCGGTAACACCGGTGTGAACGAAGAAGACATTGAGTCAGACCGCATCCAGGCCGCCGGCCTGATTATCCGCGATCTGCCTCTGCTGGCCAGCAGCTGGCGTAGCAAGGGAACTCTGGACGATTACCTGCGAAGCAACAACATTGTTGGGATCGCCGACATCGATACCCGCCGTCTGACCCGCATCCTCCGGGACAAGGGCTCCCAGAACGGTGCCATCGTTGCCGGTGAAAACGCCACTGCCGAGCGGGCTCTGGAACTGGCAAAAGCCTTCCCGGGCCTCAAGGGTATGGATCTGGCAAAAGAGGTTACCTCCGACAAGATCTGGTCCTGGAAAGAGACGGAGTGGACCCTGGGCGAGGGTTACGGTGAGCGTGAGGAATCACGGTTCAAGGTGGTTGCCTGGGATTACGGCGTCAAGCTGAACATCCTGCGCATGCTCGCCTCCCGGGGCTGCGACATCACCGTGGTGCCGGCGCAGACTCCGGCCTCCGAGGTTCTGGCGATGAACCCGGACGGTGTGTTCCTGTCCAATGGTCCCGGGGACCCCGAGCCCTGTGATTACGCCATCACCGCCATCAAGGAAGTGCTGGAAACCGAGATTCCGGTGTTTGGTATCTGTCTGGGGCACCAGTTGCTGGCCCTGGCCAGCGGTGCCAAGACCATGAAGATGGGGCATGGCCACCACGGAGCCAACCATCCGGTTCAGGATATCGCCACCGGCACCGTGATGATCACCAGCCAGAACCACGGGTTTGCCGTGGATGAGGCAACTCTGCCGGCCAATGTCGAGGCGACTCACAAGTCCCTGTTTGACGGCACCCTGCAGGGCATTCGCCGGACCGACAAGCCGGCCTACAGCTTCCAGGGCCACCCGGAAGCCAGCCCCGGCCCCCATGATGTGGCCCCGCTGTTTGACGAGTTTATCCGCCTGATGGAGGCGCGATCGGCCTGAGACCGATCGCTACGGAAAGCTCACGGGCGCCGCGTGTTGCGCTGCCAGAATTCAAAAGTTGCTGACAGGTTTACCAAGACATGCCAAAACGTACCGACATCCAAAGCATCCTGATCCTGGGCGCCGGCCCCATCGTGATCGGGCAGGCGTGCGAGTTTGATTACTCCGGAGCCCAGGCCTGCAAGGCGCTGCGCGAAGAGGGTTACCGGGTTATTCTGGTTAACTCCAACCCGGCAACCATCATGACCGACCCGGTCATGGCCGATGCCACCTACATCGAGCCGATCACCTGGAAGACCGTCGAGAAGATCATCGAGAAAGAGCAGCCGGATGCGCTGTTGCCCACCATGGGCGGCCAGACCGCGCTGAACTGCGCCCTGGACCTCGAGCGCCACGGCATTCTGGAAAAGCACGGCGTGGAAATGATCGGCGCCAACGCCGACACCATTGATAAAGCCGAAGACCGGGACCGCTTCGACAAGGCCATGAAGAAGATCGGCCTCGAGTGTCCGCGGGCCACGATTGCCCACTCTATGGAAGAAGCCTGGAAAGTGGCTGACGACATCGGCTTCCCGTGCATCATCCGCCCGTCTTTCACCATGGGCGGCTCCGGCGGCGGTATCGCCTACAACCGCGACGAGTTCGAGGAAATCTGTACTCGTGGTCTGGACCTGTCCCCGACCAACGAACTGCTGATTGACGAATCCCTGATCGGCTGGAAAGAGTACGAGATGGAAGTTGTCCGGGATAAAAACGACAACTGCATCATCGTCTGCGCCATCGAGAACTTCGATGCCATGGGTGTGCACACCGGTGACTCCATCACCGTGGCCCCGGCCCAGACCCTCACCGACAAGGAATACCAGATCATGCGGAACGCCTCGTTGGCAGTCCTGCGTGAGATCGGTGTGGAAACCGGCGGCTCCAACGTGCAGTTCGGCATGAATCCGGACACCGGCCGCATGGTCGTCATCGAGATGAACCCCCGGGTGTCCCGCTCTTCGGCGCTGGCCTCCAAGGCCACCGGCTTCCCGATCGCCAAGGTCGCGGCCAAGCTGGCAGTGGGCTACACCCTGGACGAGCTGCGCAACGAAATCACCGGCGGCGTCACCCCGGCTTCGTTCGAGCCGTCCATCGACTACGTGGTCACCAAGATCCCCCGGTTCACCTTCGAGAAATTCCCCCAGGCCGACGCCCGCCTGACCACCCAGATGAAATCCGTGGGTGAGGTCATGGCCATTGGCCGCACCTTCCAGGAATCCCTGCAGAAAGCCCTGCGCGGCCTGGAAGTGGGTTCCGAAGGCTTTGACGAGAAACTCGAAGACCTGGATTCCGAGAATTCCCGGGAAACCCTGACCCGCGAACTGAACGTGCCCGGTGCCGACCGCATCTGGTACATCGGCGACGCTTTCCGGGCTGGCATGACGGTGGAGGACCTGCACGAGCATACCCACGTGGATCCCTGGTACCTGGTGCAGATCGAGGACCTGATCAGGGAAGAGCAGGCGCTGAAGAGTGCCGGTAAGGCCGACATTGACCAGGCCACCCTGTTCCGTCTCAAGCGCAAGGGCTTCTCCGATGCCCGCCTGGCGAAACTGCTGGGCATCTCCGAGGTAAGCCTGCGCAAGCTGCGCCACGATCTGGATATCCGCCCGGTGTACAAGCGCGTGGATACCTGCGCTGCCGAGTTTGCCTCCGACACCGCGTACATGTACTCCACCTATGAGGAAGAGTGCGAGTCGGACGCCAGCGACCGCGAGAAGATCGTGGTGATCGGTGGTGGCCCTAACCGGATCGGCCAGGGCATCGAGTTCGATTACTGCTGTGTGCATGCGGCCCTGGCCATGCGTGAAGACGGCTACGAAACCATCATGATCAACTGCAACCCGGAGACCGTGTCCACCGACTACGACACCTCCGACCGGTTGTACTTCGAGCCGATCACCCTGGAAGACGTGCTGGAAATCATTCACGTCGAGAAGCCCAAGGGCGTGATTGTGCAGTACGGCGGCCAGACCCCGCTGAAACTGGCCCGTGGCCTGGAAGCGGCCGGTGTGCCGATCATCGGCACCAGCCCGGACGCCATTGACCGTGCCGAGGACCGGGAACGGTTCCAGCAGATGATCACCCGCCTGGGCCTGAAGCAGCCGGAAAACGCCACCGTGCGTAGTCACGAGGAAGGCATCCTGGCGGCCCGGGAAATCGGTTACCCGCTGGTGGTACGTCCCTCCTACGTTCTGGGTGGCCGTGCCATGGAAATCGTTTATGACGAGGAAGAACTGGTTCGCTACATGCGCAATGCAGTGCTGGTCTCGAACGACAGCCCGGTGTTGCTAGACCACTTCCTGAACGCCGCCATCGAGGTGGACATCGACGCCATCTCCGACGGTAAAGACGTAGTGATTGGAGGCATCATGCAGCACATTGAGCAGGCCGGCGTTCACTCCGGTGACTCCGCCTGTTCACTGCCGCCTTACACCCTGTCCCAGCAGGTTCAGGACGAAATGCGCGATGCCGTCAAGAAGATGGCCATCGAGCTGGATGTGGTCGGTCTGATGAACGTGCAGCTGGCCTGGCAGGACGGCGAGATCTACGTGATCGAGGTAAACCCGCGGGCCTCGCGTACCGTGCCGTTCGTGTCCAAGGCCATCGGTGTGTCCCTGGCCAAGGTGGCGGCCCGGGTGATGGCTGGCAAGACCCTCAAAGAGCTGGAGTTCACCCAGGAAATCATCCCCAGCTATTATGCGGTGAAAGAGTCGGTGTTCCCGTTCAACAAGTTCCCGGCGGTGGATCCGATCCTTGGGCCGGAAATGAAATCGACCGGTGAGGTCATGGGCCTGGGTGACAGCTTCGACGAAGCCTTCGCCAAAGCCGCGTTGGCTGTTGGTGAGCGTCTGCCGGCCAAGGGCACTGCGTTCATGTCTGTGCGGGATGTTGACAAGCCCGGCGCCGCAAAAGTGGCCCGGGATCTGGTCGAAGCCGGCTTCAAGCTTGTGGCTACCACCGGCACCGCCAAGGCCCTGAAAGAGGCCGGAATCGAGGTTGATCGGGTGAACAAGGTCCGTGAAGGCCGTCCGCATATTGTGGACGCCATCAAGAACGGACAGGTTCAGCTGATCATCAATACCACTGAAGGTCGCAAGGCCATTTCCGACTCGGCCCAGATCCGCCAGTCGGCGTTGCAGACCAAGGTAACCTACACAACAACACTGGCGGGCGGCGAAGCCTTCTGCCGGGCCATCAAGTTCGGCCCGGAGCGCACTGTACGCCGCCTCCAGGATCTTCACGCAGGAAAGTGAGACTATGGCTGACAGAGTACCGATGACAAAGGCGGGCGAGACCCGCCTCCGCGAGGAGCTTCAGAAGCTGAAGTCCGAGGATCGTCCCCGGGTTATTGCGGCGATTGCCGATGCCCGGGAGCACGGCGACCTGAAAGAGAACGCTGAATATCATGCTGCCCGCGAGCAGCAGAGCTTTATTGAAGGCCGTATCCAGGAAATCGAGGGCAAGCTTTCAGCCGCTCAGGTAATCGATGTGACCACCATCGAGAATACCGGCAAGGTGATCTTCGGCACCACGGTACACCTGCTTAACATGGATACGGACGAACAGGTGATCTACAAGATCGTTGGTGAGGATGAGGCGGATATCAAGGCAGGCAAGCTGTCGATTTCCTCACCGATTGCGCGGGCGCTGGTAGGCAAGAGCGAGGGCGATGTGGTCGCCATTCGCGTGCCTTCCGGTACCGTGGAATACGAGATTGAGCAGGTCGAGTACATCTGATCTCGTCTGTGCTGAACGAAAAAAGCCGGCTGGGGTTTTCCCGAGCCGGCTTTTCTGTTTCTGGGTTCCGGGCGGATCAGTGTTTGTGGCGCAACAGGTTGGAGAGCTTGGGGTTCGGCTTTTTGGCCCGGCGCAGTATGACGGCGATCTTGCCGATGGTCTGGACGAGCTCGGCGCCAGAGGATTCGCACAGCGCGGTGATCGCCTCGTGCCGGGTTTCCCGGTCTTGGCTCGCCACCTTGATCTTGATCAGCTCATGATCATTCAGTGCGCGCTCGAGTTCTTCCTGCAGTCCCTCGGAAAGGCCTTTGTCGCCAACAATGATGACGGGCTTGAGGTTGTGGGCAATCGCCCGGTATTCCCGGCGCTGTTCCGGTGAAAGACTCATGATGTAATCTCTTTATTGGTGCAATTAACAAAAGGTCAGCGGCGGAAAGGCTGACTTGAACGTATAATCGACGAATTGTAACAGATCGTTCCGCTGTAAGAATGGCCGTTAACACGTATCGACGTGGGGGCAGCAAGCAGAAGGAACCAACCCGGGTGGCAAGGGTCAAAAGGTTCGCGGAATTGGGGGCGTATTGAGGGTTGCTGTTGTAATTTCAGATATGGCGCCCAATATGAAGGTTAAGGCGACTTTTCATTAAAAAACTGTGTGCTGCGTGTGGCCGATACGGATGGGCCGTTTCTGGTGGACGGGCGTACAATTGGTGTAAGGTGTCAGAAAAGGGTGCTTTGAGAAAGGTTAACCCTACAATTCACAGGTGATGATCCTTGAACGATATGGCAAAAAATCTGGTTCTCTGGCTAATTATAGCCGCCGTGCTGCTGATGGTGTTTCAGAACTTTTCTCCCACCACCACCGGCCAACAAGTCAACTATTCCCAGTTTGTGGAGATGGTCCAGGAAGGCCAGGTCCGTCAGGTCACAATCGATGGGTTGCAGGTTCAGGGTACCCGTGGTGACGGCTCCCAGTTCCAGACAATCCGTCCTCAAGTGTCTGACAACAAGCTGATGGACGATCTGCTCGCGAACAACGTTGAGGTTATCGGTAAGGAGCCTGAGCGCCAGAGCCTGTGGACACAGCTTCTGGTAGCCGCGTTTCCGATACTGATCATCATCGCACTGTTTGTGTTCTTCATGCGCCAGATGCAGGGCGGCGGTGGCGGCAAAGGCCCCATGTCGTTCGGCAAGAGTAAAGCGCGTCTGATGAGCGAAGACCAGATCAAGACCACCTTCGCGGACGTGGCCGGTGTTGATGAAGCCAAGGAAGATGTTAAGGAACTGGTGGATTTCCTGCGAGATCCCAGCAAATTCCAGCGTCTTGGCGGCAGCATCCCCAAAGGTGTCCTGATGGTTGGTCAGCCGGGTACGGGTAAAACCCTGCTCGCCAAGGCTATTGCCGGCGAAGCCAAGGTGCCCTTCTTCTCCATCTCCGGTTCTGACTTTGTCGAAATGTTCGTGGGCGTGGGTGCTTCCCGGGTTCGTGACATGTTCGAACAGGCCAAGAAGCAAAGCCCCTGCATTATCTTCATCGACGAGATCGATGCTGTTGGTCGCCACCGTGGCGCCGGCATGGGTGGCGGTCATGACGAGCGTGAACAGACGCTCAACCAGCTGCTCGTTGAGATGGACGGTTTTGAGGGTAATGAAGGCGTTATCGTAATTGCCGCTACTAACCGTCCCGACGTTCTCGACCCGGCACTGTTGCGCCCGGGCCGTTTCGACCGTCAGGTTGTTGTTGGCCTGCCAGACATCATTGGTCGTGAGCAGATCCTCAAGGTGCACATGAAAAAAGTGCCCCTGGCGGATGGCGTAGAGCCGGTTCTGATCGCTCGTGGCACGCCCGGATTCTCCGGTGCGGACCTCGCAAACCTGGTCAACGAGGCGGCGCTCTTCGCGGCCCGTCGCAACCAGCGTCTCGTGTCCATGGAAGAGTTCGAGCTTGCCAAAGACAAGATCATGATGGGCGCCGAGCGCAAGTCCATGGTGATGAGCGAGAAAGAAAAGCGGAATACGGCTTACCACGAGTCTGGCCACGCTATTGTGGGTCGTCTGATGCCGGAGCACGATCCGGTGTACAAGGTGAGCATCATTCCGCGCGGCCGCGCTCTGGGTGTCACCATGTTCCTCCCCGAGGAAGACAAGTACAGCCATAGCAAGCGCTTCCTGATCAGCTCGATCTGCAGTCTGTTCGGTGGCCGCATCGCGGAAGAACTGACGCTGGGCTTTGATGGTGTGACGACCGGTGCGTCGAATGACATCGAGCGGGCGACCAGTCTGGCCCGCAACATGGTGACCCGTTGGGGTCTGTCCGAGAAGCTGGGTCCGTTGCAGTATGATACCGACAGCGAAGAGCCGTTCCTCGGCCGGTCTGCGGGTCAGTCCCAGACGGTGTACTCACCGGAAACGGCCCAGCGCATTGATGAGGAAGTTCGCAACATCATCGACAGCTGCTACGAAAAAGCCAAGCAGATTCTGGTCGATAACCGGGACAAGCTCGACATGATGGCCGACGCGTTGATGAAGTACGAAACCATCGATCGTCACCAGATTGATGACATCATGGAAGGCCGCACACCTCGCCCGCCGAAAGGTTGGGGAGACAGTGGTCCCGCTGGTGGCGTCAAGGCCGACGAGCCTGAGACGGCGCCGGAGCCAAAGGCTTCCGATGACGGTCGTCATCCCGGCGTTGGCCGGCCGGCCGGAGAACACTGACGGCTAGCAGCTTTTGGTTATAAAAAGAGTGTAGTTCCCTGCGCCGCCCGGATTCCGGGCGGCGTTTGTTTTTGTCATTGTGAAAAAAGGTTTGCCATGAAAATGAATTTTGCCGGGCGGGAACTGGATATGTCCCGCTGCCACGTGATGGGCGTTCTGAATGTAACACCGGATTCGTTTTCCGATGGTGGCCAATATAACCGGCCGGATGCGGCTCTCGTCCGGGCCAGGCAGATGGTTGCCGATGGCGCCACGTTTATCGACATCGGTGGCGAATCCACGCGCCCGGGTGCCACGCCCGTGTCGTTGCAGGAAGAGCTGGACCGGGTCTGCCCGGTGGTTGAGGCAGCAGCCCGGGAGCTCGACGCGGTTATCTCGGTAGACACCAGTGCGCCGGAAGTGATGGCTGAAACGGCAAAACTCGGGGCCGGCCTGATCAATGATGTGCGGGCCCTGCAGCGTGACGGTGCTCCGGAAGTGGCTGCAAAAGCGGGCATACCGGTTTGCATCATGCACATCCAGGGGGAGCCGGATACCATGCAGGATCGTCCCGAGTACCGGAATGTGCGTCGGGAAGTCAGTGCTTTTCTGACCGAGCGCATCCGCGTTGCGGAGCAGGCCGGAATTCGCCCTGAAAACATCCTGCTGGATCCCGGCTTCGGTTTTGGGAAAAGCCTTGAGCACAACCTGCAGTTGCTGGCCTCCCTTGAGCAGATGCACATCCTCGGGCATCCCCTGCTGGTTGGCGTTTCCAGGAAGTCCATGTTGGGCCATATCACTGGCCGTGAGGTGAATGAAAGGTTGCCTGCGAGCCTTGCGGCCGCGACAATAGCGGCCATGAAGGGTGCCAGTATTATTCGTGTGCACGATGTCAGGGAAACAGTGGACGCTATCCGTGTGGTGGCGGCAGTGAAGGAGGCAGGTTAATGTCCGAGAGAAAGTACTTTGGTACGGACGGTATTCGCGGGCAC
The DNA here is from genome assembly GCF_001266795.1 of Marinobacter sp. CP1. NCBI lineage: Bacteria > Pseudomonadati > Pseudomonadota > Gammaproteobacteria > Pseudomonadales > Marinobacteraceae > Marinobacter > Marinobacter sp. CP1. The sequence goes on along the minus strand of NZ_CP011929.1, from coordinate 1,234,001 downwards.
GTGGGTGAGTTTCCGATAACGCCGGAATTCATGCTGAAACTTGGCTGGGCTGCGGGCCAGGCCTTCAAGCGCGATGGTCAGCGCAACAGCGTACTGATCGGCAAGGATACTCGCCTGTCCGGTTACATGTTTGAGTCGGCCCTTGAGGCTGGCCTTGCGGCGGCGGGTGTGGATGTAAAGCTGCTTGGTCCGATGCCAACGCCGGCAATCGCTTACCTGACTCGCACTTTCCGCGCTTCGGCCGGCATTGTGATCAGCGCCTCCCACAATCCCCACCACGACAACGGCATCAAGTTCTTCTCAGCGGCCGGCACCAAGCTGGACGATGCTCTTGAAGCCGAGATCGAGCGCTGGCTGGACAAGCCCATTGAGGTTTGTGGCCCGACTGAGCTGGGCAAGGCCTCCCGCGTTGACGACGCGCCGGGCCGGTATGTGGAATTCTGCAAGAGCACTGTGCCCAATGAGTTTACGCTCGACGGCATGAATATCGTATTGGACTGTGCCCATGGCGCCACCTATCACGTGGCCCCCAAGGTATTTCGGGAGCTTGGGGCCAAGGTTTCGGTTATCGGTGGCGATCCCGATGGGCTCAATATCAACCTTAACGTTGGCTCCACTCATCTGCAGGCGCTCAAGGCAGCAGTGATCGAAAAAAACGCTGATCTGGGGATCGCATTCGATGGGGATGGCGATCGGGTTCTGATGGTGGATCGGGACGGATCCGAGGTCGACGGCGATGAGCTGCTCTACGTCATCGCGTCCCAACGCTTTGCCGAGGATCGCCTGAAAGGCGGTGTGGTCGGTACGCTGATGACCAATCTGGGTGTCGAGCTTGCTTTGAATGAAATCGGAATCGAGTTCGAGCGTGCAAAAGTCGGCGACCGTTACGTGATGGAGCGGCTGCTCGCCAACAACTGGGTGCTCGGTGGCGAAGGCTCTGGCCACATGGTTATCCGCGACTGCACCAGTACCGGTGATGGTATTGTTTCGGCGCTGCAGGTCCTTCTTTCAGTGTGGAAGTCCGGGAAAACCCTTGCGGATCTGCGGAAGGGGATGAGCAAGCTCCCCCAGAAAATGATCAACGTTCGGGTGGCGCAGCGTTTCGATCCGTTCAGTCGTGATGATATCGTAGCTGCGGTGCGCAAGGCCGAAACCGAGCTGGGCAGTTCCGGCAGGATTCTGTTGAGGGCTTCTGGCACAGAGCCGCTGATCCGTGTGATGGCGGAGGGGCAGGACGCCAGCGAGATTCTTCGGGTAGTCGAGGAACTGGCAAAAGTTGTGGAGAAATCCACCGCTTAATTTTGTGTTTTCAGGCGGTTGTCTGCCGGGAGGGAGTGCTGTATAGTTCGCCCTCCCTAACGTTCGGGAACTGTTATGCGTCGGAAGATTGTAGCCGGAAACTGGAAAATGAACGGGTCAAAAGACCTGGCACAAACGCTGGTAAGCGATGTGCGATCCCAGGCGGCCTCTCTTGATAATGGCGTTGAGGTTGTTATCATTCCTCCCGCTATTTACGTCCCGGGCGTAGTTGCCAGCGCAGGCGATGTACTGTCGGTCGGTGTTCAGAACGTGGCGCAATGGGCGTCCGGAGCCTACACCGGTGAGATTTCCGCGGACATGGCGTTGGATCAGGGCTGTCAATACGTCTTGGTCGGTCATTCCGAACGTCGCCAGCTCTTCGCTGAGACAGACGCTGCAGTGGCCGAAAAAGTCGGTCGCATTCTCGCTTCCGGGCTCCAGGCCATGGTTTGTGTTGGTGAAACCCTGGAAGAGCGTGAGGCTGGTAAGGCCGAGACCGTTGTTGCCGCCCAGGTAAAGGCCGGCCTTGCGACGGTCACAAGCGAGCAGTGGCAGCGTGTAGTGGTTGCCTATGAGCCTGTCTGGGCGATCGGAACAGGTAAAACCGCTACGGCACAGGACGCGCAGGCAATGCATGCGTCGATTCGGCAGGTGCTTTCAGAGATGGGCGCGCCGGCCAATGAGATTTCCCTCCTTTACGGGGGCAGTGTAAAAGCGGATAATGCAGCCGCTCTTTTTGCCGAGCCGGATATTGACGGCGGTTTGATCGGCGGAGCGTCGCTCAAAGCAGAAGATTTTGTAAGTATTTGCCGGAGTGTTCCGGCGGGTACCTGAATTTAAAGGTTCGCGAGAGTCGTTATGGATTGGGTAGAAACGCTGGTAGTCGTTGTGCACGTGGTGATCGCGGTGGCGCTGGTGGGTCTGGTGCTGATCCAGCAGGGCAAAGGCGCAGATGCCGGCGCTGCCTTTGGTGGTGGTGCATCGCAGACTGTGTTTGGTAGTCAGGGTAGCGGTAGCTTTCTCACCCGCTTCACGACTCTGCTCGCAGTGGTATTTTTTGTAACAAGTTTCTCGCTGGCGATTTTTGCCAAGCAGCGTGCCGAAGTGGCAGGCGAAGCCGGTATTCCTGTTGTTCAGGAATCCAGCAGCGCAGCCCCTGCTGATACCGCTGCTGACAATGGCGAAGCCGCAGCCAGCGAAGCCGAGGGTGGGGAGTCTGATCTCCCTGAACTCGAGTAAGAATGTTGCCCGGGTGGTGAAACTGGTAGACACGCTATCTTGAGGGGGTAGTGGCGAAAGCCGTGCCGGTTCGAGTCCGGCCCCGGGCACCATATTAGAAGAAAAACGGCTTGGAGTTTCCAGGCCGTTTTTTTTGGTCAGTCCTTGACCAGTCTGTCCGGCGTCTCTATACTCCGGCGGATATTGGGACCTGCCGCTTGGTGCTGGCGGGTTTCTGGCAGGCCAGGTGTCTGTCAGCAGGAAGCGGTACACCGGTTTGCTTCCTGCGAGTTCTTGCAACAAAAGGCCCCATTGTCAGGGGCTTTTTGATTAAGGGGCCTGGCGCAAAGGGCCCTGGTGCATAAAAAGGGCTGATAAAACAGCCCTTTTTTTGTTTTTGGGGCCGGTAAATTGATAACGGAGAAGGCACAACTTGTCAGCCAAGCTTAAGCAACTGGAAGACATTCTTCAGCCCGTGGTGGAAGGTCTGGGGTATGAGTTCTGGGGCATTGAATTCCGCTCGCAGGGCCATCATTCCCTGTTACGGGTGTTTATTGACGATGCCGAAAACGGCATCGGAGTCGACGACTGTGAGAAAGTCAGTCGCCAGATCAGCGGTGTGATGGATGTGGAAGATCCCATCCAGACCGAATACACACTGGAGGTCTCATCCCCGGGGATGGATCGCCCGCTGTTTCGTCTAGAGCAATACGAGGCCTTTGTTGGTCATCAGGTTCAGATTCGTCTCCGGATGGCATTTGAAGGTCGCCGGAAGTTTCAGGGGCTGATCAAAGGCGTGGAAGGTGATGATGTGGTTGTGGTCGTTGATGATCACGAGTATCTGCTGCCATTCGACAGCATTGAAAAAGCCCACATCGTGCCGGTATTTGAGTGAGCGATTTGAATAAAGTCCGTGGACGCACAGTTGATTTTAAGGGCAGGGCAATCCAATGAGTAAAGAGATCTTGCTGGTGGTTGAATCCGTCTCGAACGAGAAAGGTGTCGAGAAGGATGTGATTTTTGAAGCGATCGAGCTGGCACTGGCCACCGCTGCCAAAAAACGCTTTGAAGACGAAGAGGCGGATATCCGCGTATCAATCGACCGGAAAACCGGCGAATACGAAACCTTCCGCCGCTGGCTGGTGGTGGATAACGATGCCGTTCCTGCGCTGGGCACTGAGCTCACCCTGCAGGAAGCCGAGGAAATCGACCCGGCCCTGAAGCCTGGCGATATCCACGAGGAGAAAATCGAATCCGAAGCCTTTGGCCGCATTGGCGCCCAGGCTGCCAAGCAGATTATCTTCCAGAAGGTTCGTGAAGCTGAACGCACCAAGATTGTGGACAGCTACCGCGACCGCGTTGGTGAGCTGGTGTCGGGTACCGTCAAGAAGGTTACTCGCGACAACGTGATTGTCGATCTGGGCGCCAATGCCGAGGCGCTGCTGCCCCGCGAATTCCTGATCCCCCGCGAGACGTTCCGGATGGGTGACAGGGTGCGTTCGCTGCTGCTGGAGATCCGTACGGATCACCGCGGTCCCCAGTTGATTCTCAGTCGCACCTCTCCGCAGATGCTGATCGAGCTGTTCCGCATCGAAGTGCCGGAGATTGCTGAAGATCTGATCGAGATCCGCGGTGCTGCTCGTGATCCCGGTTCCCGGGCCAAGATTGCGGTGAAGACCAACGATCGCCGTATTGATCCCGTTGGCGCCTGTGTTGGTATGCGTGGCTCCCGGGTTCAGGCCGTGTCCAATGAGCTGGGCGGTGAGCGCGTTGATATCGTGTTGTGGGACGACAACCCGGCCCAGCTGGTGATCAATGCCATGGCGCCTGCAGAAGTGGCGTCCATCGTTATGGATGAAGACCGGCACACCATGGAAGTGGCTGTGGCGGAAGACAACCTGGCCCAGGCAATCGGCCGTAACGGTCAGAACGTTCGCCTGGCCACCGATCTGACCGGCTGGACCTTGAACGTGATGACGGAGGAAGAAGCCGGTGAGCGTCAGGAGCAGGAATACAGCCGGCTTGTCGAGCATTTCACTGGCAATCTGGACGTTGATGAAGAATTTGCCGGTGTACTGATCGAGGAAGGGTTTACCTCCATTGAAGAGGTGGCCTATGTGCCAATGGAAGAGATGCTGGCGATCGAAGGTTTTGACGAGGAAACCGTCACCGAGCTGCGCCGTCGCGCCAAGGACGTCCTGCTGAACCAGGCCCTGGCAAGCGAGGAAGCGCTCGAAGGCGCTGAGCCGGCAGAGGATCTTCTGGGAATGGATGGCATGGACCGTAGCCTGGCCTTCAAGCTGGCCGGCATGGGTGTGCGCACCATGGAAGATCTGGCAGAGCAGTCGGTTGGCGATCTGCTCGAGATTGAAGGTATGGATGAAGAGCGTGCCGGTCAGCTTATCATGACTGCACGTGCCCCCTGGTTTGAAGACCAGGCTTAATTCGGGAGGAGGACCAGTATGGCTGAAGTAACGGTAAAACAACTGGCCGAAGATGTAGGCGCTCCCGTGGATCGTTTGCTGAAGCAGATTGTGGAGGCTGGCCTGAAAGCCCGCTCCGAGAATGATTCTGTCTCCAGCGATGAGAAGCAGCAGTTGCTGGCCTATTTGAGAAAGACCCACGGTGAGGCCGACGCCGAACCGCGCAAGATTACCCTGAAGCGCAAGACCACTACGACGCTCAAGGCCGGCAAGGCAAAGACCGTCAACGTTGAGGTTCGCAAGCGCCGTACCTACATCAAACGGGCGGAATTGCAGCCTGAGGCTGAAGCGCCTAAACCGGAAGAGCCGGTAGCTGAGCAGCAGCCGGAGCAGGCACCGGTGGAAGAGGCGCCAAAGGTAGCGGCCGAGCAGGCCCAGCAGCCGGAAGCGGAGAAGCCCGCAGAGGCAGCGACTGCAGAGCAGCCGGAGCAGGCAGAGAAGGCCGAGCCGAAGAAAGAGCCGGAGCCCGAGCCGGTTCCCGCTCCGGAAGATATGCCGATGCCTCCGCCCGAGGGCGATGGCAAGGACCGCAAGCCGAAGAAAAAGAAAGAAAAAGTTCGCGAGCGCGGCGACGAGATCGAAGAGGGCAAGCCGAAGAAGAAGCAGGCAGGCCATCGTGGTCCTCGCAGTCGTCCGGTGGAAGAGCCGCTGGTTATCTCCGAGGATGAGGAAGAGACCACGCTGCGCAAGCCGCTGCGTGCGAAAAAGAAACCCAAAGAGAAGCGTCATGCTTTCGAGAGGCCGACCAAACCAATGGTCAGAGAAGTAGAGATTCCGGAAACGATATCTGTCGGTGACCTTGCCCAGCGTATGGCAGTCAAATCGGCTGATGTTATCAAGACCCTGATGGGCATGGGCGTCATGGCCACCATCAACCAGGCACTGGACCAGGAAACTGCCGTTCTGGTGACCGAGGAATTGGGTCATAAAGCCAAGACCGTCAGCGACGATGCGTTCGAGGAAGAGGTTCTGAGCGAATTCTCCTTCGAGGGCGGCGAAAAGACCAAGCGGGCTCCGGTTGTGAGCGTGATGGGTCATGTTGACCACGGTAAGACCTCCCTGCTGGACTACATCCGCCGTACCAAGGTGGCCTCCGGTGAGTCTGGTGGTATTACCCAGCACATTGGTGCTTATCACGTAGAAACGGATCACGGCATGGTGTCCTTCCTGGATACCCCGGGCCACGCGGCCTTTACCGCCATGCGTGCCCGCGGTGCCCAGTGCACGGATATCGTTGTCCTGGTTGTTGCCGCCGATGACGGCGTGATGCCACAGACCAAGGAAGCCGTCCAGCACGCGCGCTCCGCCGGGGTGCCGATCGTTGTTGCCATCAACAAGATGGACAAGGAAGAGGCCGATCCCGATCGCGTCAAGACCGAGTTGGCGGGCATGGAAGTCATTCCGGAAGACTGGGGCGGTGACGTTCAGTTCGTGCCTGTTTCAGCACACACCGGTGAGGGCATTGAAGATCTGCTGGAAGCGCTGCTGCTTCAGGCAGAAGTGCTCGAGCTTGAGGCGGCAACCGATGCGCCTGCCAAAGGCGTGGTCGTCGAATCCAGCCTTGAGCGTGGCCGCGGTTCCGTTGCGACTGTCCTGGTACAGAACGGTACCCTGCGTCAGGGCGACATGGTTGTAGCCGGTTCCTACTTCGGTAAGGTCCGGGCGATGACCGATGAAGCCGGCAAGCAGGTCAAGGAAGCAGGCCCGTCTATTCCGGTCGAGATCCTCGGTCTGAACGGTACACCGGATGCCGGTGACGAGTTCTTCGCCGTTGCCGACGAGAAGAAGGCCAAAGAGCTGGCCGAGTTCCGTCAGAGCCGTGAGCGGGAGCAGCGTCTCCAGCGTCAGCAGGCCGCCAAGCTTGAGAACCTGTTCGAGAACATGGGCAAGGACGAGGTCAAAACCCTCAATGTTGTGCTCAAGACCGACGTTCGGGGTTCGCTGGAAGCCATCACCAAGGCCTTGCAGGACTTGGGTAACGATGAGGTTCAGGTCAAGATCGTGTCGTCCGGTGTTGGCGGTATTGCCGAGACCGACGTCAGTCTGGCCATGGCAACCAATGCGGTAATCTTCGGTTTCAACGTCCGTGCCGACACAGCGTCCAAGCGCCTGGTTGAGCAGGAAGGTCTGGACCTGCGCTACTACAGCATCATCTATAACCTGATTGATGATGTGAAAGCAGCCCTGACTGGCATGCTGGCACCGGAATTCCGCGAAGATATTGTTGGCATCGCCGACGTGCGTGATGTGTTCCGTTCGCCGAAGTTTGGTCAGGTGGCCGGTTGCATGGTTACTGAAGGCACGGTTTACCGTAACAAGCCGATCCGGGTTCTGCGGGACAATGTGGTTATCTTTGAAGGCGAGCTGGAATCCCTGCGTCGCTTCAAGGACGACGTACCTGAAGTCCGTAACGGTATGGAATGCGGTATTGGCGTTAAGGGTTACGACGTGAAAGTCGGCGACCAGATCGAGGTTTTCGATCGCGTCCGGGTCGAGCGCAAGCTTGAGTCCACCGGCGCGTGATGCGCCCGATTTTGAAGGAAGCCTAATGCCAAGAGAGTTCAGTCGTATTGATCGCATCGGCGATCAGATGCAACGGGAACTGGCCCAGCTCATCCAGCGGGAAGTCAAAGACCCGCGGGTGGGTATGGTCACGGTCAACGCAGTCAAGGTCAGTCGTGATCTTGGCTACGCCGATATCTATGTTTCCCTGCTTTCCACCGAAGAACTGACGGAAGAGTCTCCGGAGGTCCGGGAATCGATTGCGGTGCTCAACAAAGCCTCGGGCTTTCTGCGGGGCCAGGTAGGTCGCGCAATGAAGCTGCGGGTTGTGCCACAGCTGCGTTTCCACTTCGATACGCTGCAGGGATACAGCCGCAAAATGGATAGCCTCATTCGGGAAGCGGTCGGCGACAAGCCGGCCGTTGACCGCACCGACGATGATCAGGATGACCCGGAGCGTAACGCTTGAGCCGCAGACGCAAAGGCCGTGACGTTAACGGTATCCTCGTTATCGACAAGCCGGCAGGTGTTACCTCCAACGGCATCCTGCAGCAGGTGAAGCGCCTGTTCGGGGCCGCCAAGGCGGGCCACACCGGTGCTCTTGATCCCCTGGCCACGGGCGTGCTGCCGCTGTGCTTCGGTGAGGCCACCAAGTTCTCCCAGATGATGCTCGACAGCGACAAGGCCTACATTGCCACCGCCCGGCTCGGAGTCCAAACCGAAACCGGTGACAGTGAGGGCGCCGTCGTTGCCGAGAAACCGGTACCGGCCGGTCTCACCGCGGAGGTGTTGGAGCCGTTACTTGACGGTTTCCGGGGTGATATCCAACAGGTTCCCTCCATGTACTCGGCGCTCAAGCACAAAGGGCGTCCGCTCTACGAATATGCTCGCGAAGGTATCGAGGTGGAACGTCCGGCAAGACCGGTGACCATTTACGAACTGACGCTCCTGGATATTCGCGAGAATGAACTGGATATCGCGGTCAGCTGCACCAAGGGTACGTACATTCGCTCACTGGTTGAGGATATCGGTGAAGCCCTGGGCTGCGGAGCCCATGTGACGGCGCTGCGCCGTACCATGGCGTCCGGGTTCACCCTGGCCGATGCCCATGCCGTGAGTGATCTGGAGGCGATGCGTGAACGGGGTGAAAGCCTTGATGGTCTCCTCGTGGCACCGGATGCCGCGCTGTCCATGTTCCCCGAGCACCGTCTGGCGGGGCAGGCGCTGGTATCGATCTTGAACGGACAACCGGTTAGAATACCGGGTCAGGCTTACGACGGGTTCGTGCGTCTCTATGCGAATGAGAGCGCTAACGAAAGCTTCGTCGGGCTTGCAGAAGCATTCCCGGAAGGCGAGCAGACCAATCTGGTCCCACGCCGACTGGTGAAAAGCAGCGGAAAGCGTTAGGCGCGTCGCTGTCTAGCCGGGCTGTAGAGATGCGCGGTTCGGCCGTATTCGAAAGCATCGCAAACAATGAGGTGAGTTATGGCACTTTCTGCCAACGAGAAAGCACAGATCGTTAAGGATTTTCAGCAAGGTGATGGCGATACCGGTTCCCCTGAAGTTCAGGTGGCACTGCTGAGCGCGAACATCAACAAGCTGCAGGATCACTTCAAGGCCAACAAGCAGGATCACCATTCCCGCCGCGGCCTGATCCGGATGGTAAACCAGCGTCGTAAGCTGCTGGATTACCTCAAGCGCAAGAACGCCGATCGTTACCTGGAGCTCATCCAGCGTCTGGGTCTGCGTCGCTAATCCGGGTCTTTACGACCTGAGGGCTGTGCCGGTACGTCCGGCGGCAGTCGTCAACCAGCAGTCCTCCTCGCGGGGACTGCTGGTTGTGTTTTTCTCCCACTGCAGTTGGATTGTCTGTGTGTTCGAAGGATTCCCTGTCGTAATGGAAAGCCGAAATTGATAGCAGGTTGTTGAAAAGCCCGGGCCTGGCGGCCTCCGGAACCGCCGCCTCCCAGACCGGGGTTTTGCAACAGCCTGTTAGCTTTCAGACGGGTTGCTCTTCAGACCACAGCACATCATCTGCAGAACTATGGTTTCGAGCGCAGGGGCGCCCGGAACGAATCAATCTGGAACAGATAGACCAGGAGTTTTTTGTGGATCTGAAACCTTTCAAGAAATCATTTGAGCTTGGCGGCAAAACCGTCACTCTGGAGACCGGCCGCATTGCCCGTCAGGCAACCGGTTCCGTACTGGTAACCGTGGATGATATTTCCGTTCTCGGCACCGTTGTTGGCGCCAAAGAAGCCAAGCCCGGCCAGCCGTTCTTCCCGCTGACCGTGAACTACTTCGAGAAGACCTACGCCGTGGGCAAAATCCCCGGTGGCTTCTTCAAGCGCGAAGGTCGTCCTTCCGAAAAGGAAACGCTGACCTCCCGCCTGATCGACCGTCCGATTCGTCCGCTGTTCCCGAACGGCTTCATGAACGAAGTTCAGGTCATCACCACGGTCATGTCCTCCAGCAAGAACCAGGACCCGGATATTGCCGCGATGCTGGCGGCTTCTGCCGCTCTGTCCATCTCCGGTATTCCGTTCGATGGCCCCATCGGTGCGTCCCGCGTGGGTTACACCAATGAGCGCGGTTACTTCCTGAACCCGACGTTTGAAGAACTGCAGACCTCCCTGCTGGATATGGTCGTTGCCGGTACTGAAGACGCGGTTCTGATGGTTGAATCCGAAGCCAAAGGCCTGACCGAAGACCAGATGCTGGGCGGCGTGCTTTATGGTCATCAGGAAATGCAGACAGCGGTTACCGCCATCAAGGAATTTGCCGCTGAAATAGGCAAGCCCCGTTGGGACTGGCAGCCGGCCGCCGAGAACACCGAGCTGCTGAATGCCATCAAGGCCGACTTTGCCGGTGCTATCGAGGAAGCCTACGGCATTCGTGACAAGATGGCCCGCTACGAGCGCCTTGGCGAAGTAAAAGCCGCTGCCGTTGAGAAACTGGCCGGTGAAGAGGAAGGCCAACCTTCGGAAGACGAAGTCAAAAAGTACTTCGGCAAGATCGAGAAGAGTGTGGTTCGCCAGCAGGTCATTGATGGCAAGCCGCGGATCGATGGTCGTGACAACAAGACTGTCCGTCCGATCGAAATTGAAGTGGGTGTTCTGCCCAGCGTTCACGGTTCCGCCCTGTTTACCCGTGGCGAGACCCAGGCCATCGTGACCACTACTCTGGGTACGTCCCGTGATGTGCAAATCATTGATGCACTGGAAGGTGAGCGCAAGGATCCGTTCCTGTTCCACTACAACTTCCCTCCGTACTCCGTGGGTGAAGCTGGCCGTGTAGGCACCCCGGGCCGCCGCGAAGTTGGTCACGGTCGTCTGGCCAAGCGTGGTGTTCTGGCTGTTATGCCGACACTGGAAGAATTCCCGTACGCTATCCGTGCGGTTTCCGAGATCACCGAGTCCAACGGTTCCAGTTCCATGGCCTCTGTCTGTGGTTCCAGCCTGGCGCTGATGGACGCGGGTGTACCCATCAAGGCACCGGTTGCCGGTATCGCCATGGGTCTGGTCAAGGAAGGCGACAAGTTCGCGGTCCTGACTGATATCCTGGGTGACGAAGATCACCTGGGCGACATGGACTTCAAGGTGGCCGGTACCCAGGAGGGCGTGACCGCCCTGCAGATGGATATCAAGATCAACGGCATCACCGACGAGATCATGGAAATCGCTCTCGAGCAGGCTCACGCTGCGCGTCTGCATATCCTGGGCGAGATGAACAAGGTGATCTCCGAGCCGCGTGCCGAGCTGTCTGCCCGTGCGCCGAGCATTACCACCATCAAGATCAATCCGGAGAAAATCCGCGACGTTATCGGTAAGGGCGGTTCTGTTATCCGCGCGATCTGTGACGAAACCGGCGCTTCCATCGATCTGGATGATGATGGCAACGTGAAGATCTACGCCGACAACCAGGAAGCTGCCCAGGCGGCGGTGAACCGGGTCAAGGAAATCACGGCCGAGATCGAAGTGGGTGCTATCTACAAGGGCCGCGTTGAGCGCATTGTGGACTTCGGTGCCTTCGTTAACATCCTGCCCGGCAAGGATGGTCTGGTGCACATTTCCCAGATCTCTGATCGCCGTATCGAGAACGTGACTGACGAGCTGAGCGAAGGTCAGGAAGTTCTGGTGAAGGTGCTGGATGTCGACAACCGTGGTCGCGTGAAGCTGTCCATGAAGGAAATCAAGGAAGGCGATTAGCCGACCGATTTCTCTGCCTGATCGTTTTCGGGCTTGATAAAAACCCGCCTTTCCTCTGGATTGGCGGGTTTTTTCTTGCGCTTGGCTTGGTTGCAAGCGGCTGTTGGGTTTCCCTTTTCAAAAGACGCTACGAGCACATCCATGTGCGCTTGTTTCGGGCCGTCCTTGGCCCTCAACACTTTTGAAAAGGGAAACCCAATAGCCGCCCACACTCTATCGCCCAGCATTCATGAAGCGAAGCACCTCTCTCCGGTACCCGGGAATAACAAACGTCGCCCCGTGAGGCGTATCCGTCTGCAAGAACTCTTTGGGCTCCTGTGCTGCCTCAAACAGCGCCTCTCCATGATGAAAGGGAATAATCCCGTCTCGAACGCTGTGGATTACCATCACCTGCACCGGACTGATCCTAGGAATATGATCCACACCTTCGTAGTCGTCGGGTATGGTCCAGCTTAGCGGGATCTGCAACGGCCAGGTAAGCCAGAACCCACCTAATTTCTCCCGGGCGATCTTGCGAAAGCCGGAGAAGGTACCATCCAGGATTACACCGTCCAGCCGGGGCTGTTCCTCCCTCTGAGTCCATTCACTGGCCAGGGCGATTCCGAGACCGCCGCCGAGGCTCTGGCCGAGGATGTATAGGGGGCGGTCGGTCACGTCAGGTTTTTTGGCCAGCCAGCGCAGGCCGGTTTCCACGTCGTGCAGGGCGCCTTCGATGTCCGGGTCGCCAGTAGATTTGCCGTAGCCCCGATAGTCGATGGTAAAGACGTTGTAGCCCTTCTCAGGCAACCACGCCACGTTGAGGATGTGACTGCTGATGTTCTGTGCGTTGCCGTGCAGGAAGTAGACCGTGCCCCTGGCGTTGTTCTCAGGTGCTTGTGCGGGCAGCCACCAGCCATGCAGGGTCTCGCCGTCCTCGGTATCAAGGTAGACGTCCTCGTATTCGAGATTTAGTCGGTCCGGGGTGATGTAGGTGACCCTGTCCGGGTAGAAGAACACGCTACTGCAACCGGACAGCATGAGAACTGCAGCCAGAAGCCCGGGCATCCGGGCGTTGGCGGCGATCAGAAGTAGGCGTGAAGTCCGGCGTGCCATGTGCTCTGGTACCTGTCGTAGTGATCTTCGCGGGTGAATTCGGCGAACAGGCTGAATTCCCGGCCGATGTGCCAGTTGGCTTTGGCGTAAAGCTGATCCTGGCGGTGTTGGCTGCTAACGATCCAGGCCTTGGTTTTGGCACCGGCGAGCAGGCTGAACTGGTTGTTCTGATGGAGCAGGCCGATGTCGGCGCCCGGGGCAGCATCGTAGCCTCGGCGCAGGTCGTCGTCGATTTCAAGGTCGGCGGTGGCGATGGCAAAGGCCTGGGTCTGGTTGCCAAGGCGCCAGCTGCCGCCAGCTCCGCCCTCGAGATAGGGCGTCAGGACCCGATCGTTGCCAGTATCCGTGCGGCGGCCACCAAAACCTACCTGCCAGGACAGTGGCGAGAAAAAGGCGTTCCGCGGGCTCAGGGAGCGGATTTCCACGCCGGTAAGCTGTTCCAGTTGAAGTTCGTCGTTGTCGGTATACAGGCGCGCGTCGAGTCGGAGGAACTGCAGCTGGGCACCGGTACGGTAGCCGGCCGGCGGGTCCAGCACATCGTGGTAGGCCGGGCGCAGGGTCAACTGGGTGAATTCCCTGTGTGCCTGCTGGCCTGCTCCGAGGCTCAGTCGGAAGGTGTCGTGGCCCTGATCATCCCGAACTACCGGTTCGGGTGGTTCCTCGGGCGGTGCGACGTCGCTGATCTGGCTGCGCTCTCTCAACAGGTCATGGGAGAGTGGTGCGGCGATTTCACGGGGCCAGCCGTCGGCCTCGCTCTTGTATCGAACATAATCGTAGGTGGCGTCCAGAACATGTGCTCTTTGCTCGGCTGGCAGTGACTTCACTTCGCTACCATCAGCGGCTACATATCCGTTGGCGACGGCTGCCGCAAGGGTCTGTTGATCGTCGGGCAGGCTAGAGAGACTGTAGGCCACCGACGTGGCAGCCGAGGGGCGGTAGTAGACTTCGCTGACCAGATCCTTGTCGACCACCCAGCGAACCGTGTCCGACGGAATGGCGTGAGTGCTTACTTCCCCCAAAAGGTCCGTGCCCGGGCGGGCAATGTCTATCAGCGCCAACAGGCGATAGGCGCAGTTTTCATCGAAGAAGTAATAATCAAAATTCCGATCCCGTATTTCCCAGGCGTGGGCAATCATCAGGTCCACTTCATCCTGGGTAAGGTTCAGTTTGTACTCCCACAGGTCACGATGTTCGATGTCGGAGTAAAGCCGAATTTTCTCGTAGTACGGCTGGACCGTAGTGATGCCGGGATAGCCGCCGAAAATGCCCTTGTACGCGAACAGCAGTTCACTGTCGTGGGCGGCGGCATCAGCGGCATAGGAGATTGTGTTGGCCAGCAGCAGGTTGGTTTCGTCGTCATCCTGGGGTGGGTCCAGGCGCAGAAACGTGTGGCCGAACATGGAAGACGGGCTGTTGAGGTAAGAGGCGGCAAACACCAGGGTCACCGTCTCGGTGTTCAATGTTTCCGACCATTCCTGGAAGCCGGGACACTCGATTTCCGGTAGCGACAGATCGAGTTGCTGACTGAGCCAGGTCGCCCGTGCCGGGAAGCGGCAGAGGGCGTGGTCGTCGCCTTCCCCGTCTATCTGGATAGCATCCAGGGTGGCTTTGAGCTCTGCCCGGGGGGAGTGCTTGCCATTTTCGCTCAGGAAAAAGGCCGGATCATCGGCCTGGCTGGTATATCCGCTACCAAACCTGTCGGGTTGATAATGAATGAGTGTGAGCCAGGCAGGGTCGAGATGGAGCTCGGTTGCGTGTTCAGGCGAATTGGCCTGGGTCGGCAGGCTGACTGCAAGCCAGATCAGGGCTGGCCCAATGCGAAGCATGTTGCCCATGGGTTGGTGCTGCATCCGGGGTTGAACAGGGTAGAGAATGGAACGATGCGCCGTCCCTGGCGCATGAGAGTCCCTTCAAGGAGCCTGGATCAGGCTGCTACGTATTTGCTGAGTGACTCGTTTTGCTCCAGGAGCGCGACGATGGCGTCCACGGCTTCGCCGGAGGTGGTGTCAGAGTCCGGGAAAATGGTGGCAAAGTTGTCCTGCAGCACCTTGCGGAACGCATCGCGATCCGCTTCGTCAACACCCAGAAGTACTGCCAGGGTGTCCAGGTTCTCGCCGGAACCGCGGGACATGTCCCGGGCCACCTTGTCGATGTTGCTGTCCATGTACATGGCCATGGACTGAACAGACTGGTTGGTCTGGCAGCCAAGGGTACCTGTGGTCATACCAAACGTCTGGTTACCAAAGGTACCGTTGGTGGTTGCAGCGAGTACGTGGGGGGCAATGCCGGATTGTCCTTTCCAGATCATGGCACCGACGCCACAGCCCGGTTGGGCAAAGGCCATGGAAGAGGCACCAAGAAGAATTGCACCTGCGATCAGTTTTTTCATTATCCACTCCTTCCTGTGGTTTAAAGCTGTCGTCGCAATACACAATGCTGCTCCTGACGTGGAGCAGCATTGCGAAAACGGCCCTGACTGGTCTTGTGGAGACAGGTTGACCGTTGATCTGAGTATAGTTGAAATCCAGCCAACGCAAGTTTAAAGATTGGTGAGTATTTGATTTAGCCCCAAAAAAAACCGAAGCAGCGTGCATGCTCCGGTTTTATGCTTCGAGGCAAGGATCCAGGATCAGCCGCCCAGATAGGCGTTCTGGACATCCGGGTTGTTGAGCAGATTCTTGCCCGTGTCGTGCAGGCGAATCTTTCCGGTTTCCAGCACGTAACCCCGGTCTGCCAGGTTGAGGGCCTGGTGGGCGTTCTGCTCGACGAGGAAAACCGTAATGCCTTCCTCGCGAAGCTGGCCGATGATCTCGAAGATCTGCTTGATAATCAGCGGTGCCAGGCCCAGTGATGGTTCATCAAGGATGATCATCTCTGGCCTGCTCATCAGGGCCCGCCCGATAGCCAGCATTTGCTGCTCGCCGCCGGACATGGTGCCGGCACGCTGATGTTCACGTTCCTTGAGGCGCGGGAAGAGCTCGTAGACGTGCTCCTGGCTCTTGCGGATTTCGGCCTTGGTGTTGAAGAAACCACCCATGTGGAGGTTTTCCTCCACGGTCAGGCCCGAGAACACCCGACGCCCCTCCGGAACAATGGCGATGCCGGAGCGCATGATCTGCGCCGTGGATTCGTTGGTGATTTCCCGGCCCTCCAGGAAAATGCGTCCTGAACTGGCCCGGGGGTTACCGCAGACGGTCATCAGCAGCGTGGTCTTGCCGGCGCCGTTGGCGCCGATCAGCGAGACGATCTCACCCTTTTTGACTTCGACAGACACCCCGTGCAAGGCCTCGATCTTGCCGTAGTGGGTATGGACATCTTCTAGTACTAACATGTGTTTACCTCAGGCCTCGCCCAGATAGGCTTTGATCACGTCGTCGTTCTGGCGGATTTCTTCCGGTGTGCCACTGGCCAGGGGGCGGCCCTGGTTGATGACGTTGATGCGGTCGGAAATATCCATTACCAGGCTCATGTCGTGCTCAATCAGCACTACGGAAACGTTGTAGTCCTCTTTCAGGCTGATGATCAGCTGGTTGAGTTCCTTGGTTTCCGCCGGGTTGAGGCCGGCTGCCGGCTCGTCGAGCATTAACAGCTTGGGCTCGGTGACCATGCAGCGGGCAATCTCCAGACGCCGTTGCTGACCGTAGGCGAGGTTGCCGGCTTCCCGGTTGGCCAGATCCAGCAGGCCAACCCGATCCAGCCAGTAGGCGGCCCGATCCAGGGATTTCTGCTCTTTGGTCCGGTAACTGGGGGTTTTGATCAGGCCCGAAATCAGGTTGGTGTTCAGGTGGCGGTGTTGAGCCACCAGCAGGTTTTCCACCACCGTCATCTGGCTGAACAGCCGCACATGCTGGAAAGTGCGCACCATACCCAGTCGGGAGATCTTGTAGTCGGGTTTACCCTGTACTTCCTTGCCCTCGAACAGGATCTTGCCGCCCGTGGGCTTGTAAAAACCGCTCATGCAGTTGAATAAAGTGGTTTTTCCAGCCCCGTTGGGGCCGATGATGGACACAATCTCGTGTTCCTGAACGTCCAGAGACACTTCGTCTACCGCCAGCAGGCCGCCAAAGCGCATGGACAGATTCTGTACTTCAAGCATCGTCTGTCACTCCTGCCTTTTGAGTTCAATATGAATGCGGCGCATGGGCATCAGGCCCTGCGGACGCCAGACCATCATCAGCACCATAGCGGCACCGAAGATCAGCATGCGGTATTCGGAGAACTCACGGGCCAGTTCCGGCAGGATGGTGACAGCGATTGCCGCCAGTACCACACCGATCTGGGAACCCATGCCGCCGAGAACCACGATCGCCAGGATGATGGCAGACTCCAGGAAAACAAACGATTCCGGGCTGATGAAGCCCTGCTTGGAGGCGAACACAGTGCCGGCAAAACCGGCAAAGAAGGCGCCAATGGTAAAGGCGGACAGCTTCACTGCGGTGCGGCTGAGACCCAGGGAGCGGGCAGCGATCTCGTCTTCCCGCAGTGCTTCCCAGGCCCGGCCCACGGGCATCCGCATGAATCGACGGATTACGAGCGCGGTGAATACCGCCAGAACCAGGGCAATGAGGTACAGGAAGATAACCTTGTGCTCACCGCTGTAGGCGATGCCGAAGGTTTCGTGGAACGAGGTGTTGCCCTCTTCCTTCACCCGGCGCCCGAATTCCATGCCGAACAGGGTTGGATCGGGGATGCCACCAATGCCGTTGGGGCCGCCAGTCAGCGTCGTCCAGTTGTTCAGGAGTATCCGGATGATCTCGCCAAACCCGAGGGTTACGATGGCCAGATAATCCCCCCGCAACCGGAGTACCGGAAAGCCCAGCACCAGACCGAACAGGGCGGCAAGCAGAGCACCGATAGGCAGTGCCAGCCAGAACGAAATGCCGGTGTACTGGGAGAGCAGGGCAAAGGTGTAGGCGCCCACGGCGTAGAATGCCACGTAGCCAAGATCCAGAAGTCCGGCCAGACCGACCACGACGTTCAGGCCAAGGGCCAGCATCACATAGATCAGCACCAGTGTGGCCAGATCCACGGAACCGCGGGACACGAAGAAGGGCCAGAATAGTGCAAGAACCACGATGCCGGTCAGTACCCAGGACTCAATCTTTGCCCGACGGTTTTCCGCCATCGGCTCTTTGTTGGATTCGG
This sequence comes from Marinobacter sp. CP1, assembly GCF_001266795.1. Lineage (NCBI taxonomy): Bacteria > Pseudomonadati > Pseudomonadota > Gammaproteobacteria > Pseudomonadales > Marinobacteraceae > Marinobacter > Marinobacter sp. CP1. Next base: position 1,216,054 of record NZ_CP011929.1, on the reverse strand, counting down.
GCAGAGGATGGGGAATGCTCTTCAGGCCTCCCATGATCTGTTCCCGGAACATCTGGAACAGGAATACGATCACTGCCGCGAGCAATACCATCACGATGGTGGTGGCATCGGCGCCGGTCAGGGTCACGTTGATGCCCTGGGCCTCAAGATTGAACCCAATGATCGGGTAGGAAATGATCAGTGTAATGAACGCGCAGAAAAGTGCGTGTCTGAAATTGTTAGCAGCCATCAGATCTTCTCAACCTCCGGTTTGCCGAGCAGGCCGGTGGGTTTGAACAGCAGAATCAGAATCAGCAGGCTGAATGAGATCACATCCTTGTACTCACCGCTGAGGTAGCCGGAGGTCATGCTCTCTGCCACGCCCAATATCAGTCCTCCCAGCATCGCGCCGGGTATGCTGCCAATGCCGCCAAGTACCGCTGCGGTAAAGGCTTTCAAGCCGGCAATGAAGCCGAACAGAGGATCAACCGAACCGTAGTACATGCCCAGAAGCAGGCCGGCAACGGCTGCCAGTGCCGCACCGATCACAAAGGTTGCCGAGATGATCCGGTTGGTGTCGATGCCCAGCAGGTTGGCCATACCCAGGTCCTGTGACACGGCCCGGCAGGCGCGGCCAGTCCGTGAACGGGAAATAAACAGGGACAGGGCTGTCATACAGATCAGTGTGGTGATGAAGATGGTGATCTGCATATAGGACAGGGACATCTGGAAACCGTCACCGGAACCGAAGTTGAAACCACCGTCAATCAGGGCCGGGAAACCAATGTTGCGGGATCCCTGTGCCAGGTGAACGTAGTTCTGCAGGAAGATGGACATGCCGATGGCGGAGATCAGCGGGATCAGGCGGTGACGCCCCCGCACGGGCCGGTAGGCCACCCGTTCCACTGCCCAGCCCATGGAGCTGGAGACGATCATGGCACACAGCAGTGCGACGATCAGTATCAGTGGCAACCAGGCAATGCCAAGAGCGGCGAGGCCGGTAATGGCAATCAGCGCCGTGTAGGCACCGATCATATAGATTTCACCATGGGCAAAGTTGATCATGCCGATGATGCCGTAAACCATCGTGTAGCCGATGGCGATCAGGGCGTAAGTGCTCCCGATCGTCAGCCCGTTGATGAGCTGCTGTGAGAAATAAAGGAGGTCTTGCATTGTTATGGGACTCCGAAAGCCTGCTCCCTCCGCTACCACACCCCGTGTCCGGGATATCCGGGCAGGAAGTGGGGGAGGATCAACAGGAGCCTAGAAAAACACCTTCTCCCGGATCGCGGTGAGAAGGTGTTCTCATGATTACCGTTTGTTAACGATTTTGGCTTAGTTTACCGGAGTTTTGCTTCCATCTGAATGCCATTCGTACACAACAAACTCGAATGACTTCATGTCGCCGGCCTTGTCGTATTCAACGGTGCCGATCGGAGTCTGGAAGGTGCCTTCGCGCAGCGCAGCGGCAACATCGAACGGATCGGTGGAGTCGGCCGCTTCAATACCTTCTGCCACCAGTTGAACCGCGGTGTAGGAGGTCAGAACGAACGGACCGGAAGGATCCTCGCCTTTGTCCTGGAACGCCTTCACGAGCGCCTGGTTTTCAGCTTTCTGATCGAATGCCGGTGGCAGGGTTACCAGGAGGCCTTCGGCTGCTTCGCCGGCGATAGTATTGATGTCCTTGTTACCCACGCCCTCTGGGCCCATGAAACGGGCATCCAGACCAGCGGAGTCAGCCTGGCGCAGGATCAGACCCAGCTCCGGGTGGTAACCGCCGTAGTAAACGTAGTCCACATCAGCTTGCTTGAGCTTGGTGACCAGTGATGAGAAGTCCTTGTCACCGGCGGTGATGCCTTCGAACATGGCGATTTCAACGCCAGCGTCCTTCAGGGTGTCACGAACCGCGGTGGCAATACCTTCACCGTACTGCTGCTTGTCGTGAACGATGGCCACGCGCTCAGGACTCTGTGAGGCGATGTAGTTGGCGGCAACCGGGCCCTGCATGCTGTCGAGGCCGATCGTACGGAACACCAGTTCATAGCCACGCTCGGTAATTTCCGGGCTGGTGGAAGCCGGCGTCACCATCAGGATGCCTTCATCTTCGTAGATGTCAGATGCGGGCTGGGTAGAGCTGGAGCACAGGTGGCCGATTACAAAACGAACGCCATCGTTGACCAGGCTGTTGGCAACCGTTACGGCCTGCTTCGGGTCACACACGTCGTCGTATTCAACGGCAACGAGCTCTTCGCCCATGACACCGCCATTGGCGTTGATCTGCTCGATCGCCATGCGGGCGCCAGAGAATTGCATGTCACCATACTGGGCAACGGGGCCAGTCATGGGGCCGGCGATACCGATCTGGATTTCTGCGGCGGCGTGGCCGGCACCCATCAGGGCGACGGAAGTACTAACAGCGGTTACGAGTTTTTTTACTGAAGTTCTCATTGAGTCTGTCCTGTTTTATTTCAGGGTTATTCTTGTGTTCTCAGAGAGTTAAAAAAACACCACACCTCACTGCTTGTCAAGCAGATGGCTCTGGAGTTTGCTCCGGAACACGGGCCAGTCTGCAAAGGCAAAACCCGTGCCGCTCTGAACGTTGTCACGCGTCCCTGCCGTCTTCTTCATCCTCTGAGACCAGCACCCGGAAGCTCTCATGTTCGCGGAGCTGATCAAAACTCACGTCTACGGAAGCATCGTCGCGGTATGCCTCGGAAATTTCAATAGCTTTCTTCAAGGTGCTTACTGCGTCCTCCCAGCGGCCGATTTCCGCATAGGCGCATGCCAGCTGATAGTGCGCGTGGCCATTATCCGGTGCAAGCTTCAGCGCGCGTTGGCAGAGACTGATGGCCCACAACGGTTCCTGCATTTCCAGGACAGCGTCGGCCTTGTAACTCAGAGCTTCCACATCATCCGGGCGAAGATCCAGAATCTGGTCGTAGGCGGAAATCTTGTTCTGCTGTGAGGTTTCCTGGCTGGCTTTCAGCCACAGGGAATGCACTTCGTTGGTGCGCTCGATCTCGGCCTGGTTCTGGTGAATGATGTCGGATTTCTGCTTGAGCTGGTCCTCGATGAACTCGAGCCGTTGCTCATACTCGATCACCAGCTCGTTGACCCGTTTTTCGGCCAGACTGGTCAGCTGATTGCGCATGTCCCGGATGGAGTTCCAGCCGATCACCACGAGAATGGAGGTGGCGCCGGCGATCAAGTAAAAGAAGTAGGTAACGGTATCGGTGGCATAGGACATGGTTTTGTCGGCAACGGACAGTTCCTTGTCTACCACCTTTTCGATCAGTTCTGCGCGGGTGTTCTGCATTTCTTTGCGCAACGCTTTGCTCTCTTCTAACAGGTAAAGCTCGATGAAAGGGGTATACATCGGCTTTTCCAGCGTCTTGATGCTCTCTCTCAGGTCTTCTGAGGTGAGTTCTCCCTCTGGCCCCAGTTTATCCTGGGCGAAGAGGGTACCGGCGAACGTCGTCATCAAAAGAAAAGGCAGGAAATACTTGATCATCGGGCGCATTCCGTCCGTCTGTCGTAAGTGGAACAAGTGGGAAACCTTAGCATAGTGGAAGGCCGAAGAAATGCCGGGAATCTCCCTGACTTGCAATCATGGGTGCAAAGACCTCTAATAGTTAGGGGTATAAAGAAATTCCCATGACCGAATCGGAGTATTGCTGTGAACAGTTATGAAGATGTACTGGTAGCTCTCAGGCGGGTTATCCGGGCGACGGACCTTCATTCGAAGCGTCTCAGCAAGCATGCCGGGCTCACGGGGCCCCAGCTGCTGATCATGAGAACGATTCGGGATCTGGGCGAGGTGACTATCGGCACCATTGCGGAAAAGGTCAGTCTCAGCCAGGCGACGGTAACCACCATCCTGGATCGCCTCGAGCATCGGAAACTGGTTTATCGGGTACGCAGCACCCAGGACAAACGTAAGGTTCACGCGCACCTGACCGAGGAAGGTGCAGATCTTCTGGCCCGGGCGCCCAATCCGTTGCAGGAGGATTTCATCCAGAAATTCCAGAGCCTGGCAGAATGGGAGCAAACGATGATCCTGGCTTCGCTTCAGCGGGTGGCCAACATGATGGATGCGGATGATATTGATGCATCACCGGTGCTAACCGTTGGGTCGGTTCTGAAGGATGACGGGTGGAAGGAGAAAGCCTGACCTCAATGAGCCAGGCTTTCTCCTGCCATTAGTGCACCGAAGACCCTTTCCTCGGCTTATTGGCGAAGCACACCTGGAAAACATCGCTGTAATGCTTGGCAAAGTTCACCGCCAGGCCTTCCTTCAGGTACTGCGGCAGCTCCTCATAATCCCCCCGATTGGCTTCCGGCAGGATCAGGTTACTGATTTTCTGCCGACGCGCCGCAATGACCTTCTCTCGAATGCCGCCTACCGGCAGCACCTGTCCGGTCAGGGTGAGCTCTCCGGTCATGGCGATGTTTTGTTGTGGCGCCTCTCCGCGTGCGATCGACAGCAGGGCGGTGGCCATCGTGACACCGGCGCTGGGGCCATCCTTCGGCGTGGCGCCTTCGGGCACGTGCAAGTGCACGAAGGACTTGTCGAAGAACGTCGGGTCGCCTTTGAAGCGCTTGAGGTTTGAGGACACATAGCTGTAGGCGATTTCTGCGGACTCTTTCATGACATCACCCAGCTGGCCCGTCAGTTTAAAGCCGCGTTGTGCGCTGTGAATCCTGGAGGCCTCGATGCTCAGGGTGGCTCCGCCCATGGCGGTCCAGGCCAGGCCAGTGACAACGCCGGTGCCTTTCAGGGATTTCTCTTTCTTGAACGAAGGCCGCCCCAGATAACTCTGCAGATCCGACACGCCCACCTTGACCGGCTGGTCCGGGTTTTCCAGCAGCTTCACGATCCCCTTGCGGAGTATCTTGTGCAGGAGTTTTTCCAGGCTCCGCACGCCGGCCTCTCGCGCATAGCCCTCAATAACCTGCTTGATCGCTGCGTCCGTGATGTTGAGCTGCTTTTTCAGCAGCCCAGCCCGCTTCAGCAGTCTGGGAAGCAGGAAGTGCTTGGCGATGGCCAGTTTCTCTTCCGCGATATAGCCGGACAGACGAATGACATCCATGCGGTCCAGCAGCGGCCGCGGAATCGTGTCCAGCTGGTTCGCGGTGCAGATGAACAGAACCTTTGAGAGGTCCATGCGAACATCGAGATAGTGATCAAGAAAGTCCCGGTTCTGTTCCGGGTCCAGCGTTTCCAGCAGGGCGGATGCCGGGTCACCCTGGAAGGAGGCGCCGATCTTGTCGATCTCATCCAGCATGATCACCGGGTTCGCAACCTTGGAATCCTTCAGCGCCTGAACAAACTTGCCCGGCATGGCGCCGATGTAGGTGCGACGGTGGCCTTTGATTTCGGCTTCATCACGCATGCCGCCCACGCTGAAGCGGTAGAATTTCCGGCCAAGTGCGTCCGCCACGGAATGGCCTATGGACGTCTTGCCAACGCCCGGTGGGCCGACCAGCAAGAGGATCGAACCGCTGACCTCGCCCTTGAACGTTCCTTCCGCCAGAAATTCGATGATTCGGTCTTTCACATCGTCGAGGCCGTCGTGGTCGCGGTCGAGTATCCGACGTGCTTCGGCCAGATCGAAGTGATCTTCCGAGTGAACGCCCCAGGGAACCTGGGTTAGCCAGTCGAGATAGTTACGGGTAACGCCATATTCCGGGGAGCCCTGTTCCAGCACCTGCAGTTTTTCGAGTTCATCCCGGAAACGCTCCTGCACAGCCTCGGGCGGTTGCAGCTCTGCCATGCGCTGCTCGAAACGCTCCACGTCTGCGGTCTTGTCGTCCTTGGCCATGCCCAGCTCACGCTGGATGACCTTGAGCTGTTCCTTCAGGAAGAACTCGCGCTGGTGCTTCTGTACCTTGGCGTTAACCTCTTCGCTGATTTCCGACTGGAGCCGAGCGACTTCCTGTTCCTTGCGCATCAGGAGCAGGACTTTTTCCATGCGGCGGAGCAGGGGAACGGTGTCCAGCACATCCTGCAATTCGTTACCCGGAGCGCTGGTCATCGAGGCGCCAAAGTCGGCAAGCGGAGAACTGTCATCCGGCCCGAACCGGGACAGGTATTGTTTTACCTCCTCGCCGTATAACGGATTGGTGCGCAGCAGCTCCTTGATCGCGCTAATAATGGCGAGGGTGTAGGCCTTGAGTTCGTCTGCCTCTTCTTCCGGTTCTGCCGGATATTCCACTTCAACCAGGTACGGCGGTTTGCGGCGCAACCACTGGACAATCCTAAAGCGTTGAAGCCCCTGAGCGATGAACTGAACCTTGCCGCTTTCATTCTGGGCATGATGTACGCGCACGGCGCAGCCGATAGTCTCCAGCTGTTCGCTGGCAGGTACGCCTGCCTCCGCATCCTCTTCTTCCACAAAACAGATACCCATGACCTTGTGGTCGGTTTCGCCGACCCGCTTCAGGGTTTCCTGCCACGGATTCTGGTTGACCACCACAGGCTGCACCTGGGCCGGGAAAAACGGACGGTTCGAAACCGGCAGCACGTACATGCGCCGGGGCATCATCTGCTGGGGCAGGGCAAGGCTCTTGCTGTGCTCGTCCTTGCCGATATATTCGGTCACGTCCTCTTCGAATTCCTCTAGTGAATCGTTTTGCGTCTCATCATTCATGCCGCGAGTATCCATCCGGAAAGGTTGTGAATCTGCCCGGGACGGGCTGCTGCGTCATTGCCCCGGGGCGTTGCTTATTAGCTATGTAACGGCAGATACGGTGATTTCAAGGAGTTGGGTTGGCGCTGTTGGCGCTTGAATTTCCGGGAGTTGGCCCCATGTCTCTGGCAGTTTCCGATGATTCATACGACTTTTCAGGTGCCTTGCATGAGCAACTCTCCGTATATTTTTGACGCCACCATGGAAAACTTTCAGCAGAAGGTGATGGAAGCCTCTGCCAGCACACCCGTTCTGGTCGATGTCTGGGCTGAGTGGTGCGCTCCGTGCAAGCAGTTGATGCCCTTGCTGGAAAAACTCGCTGAGGATTACCAGGGCGCGTTCATGCTCGCCAAGGTGAACGCCGACGAGCAGGAGCAGCTTACCTCCAGCCTTGGTGTGCGCAGTCTGCCAACGGTCATTCTGGTCAAGAACGGCCAGGCGGTGGATGGATTTAACGGTGCGCTGCCGGAAAACGAAATCCGCAAGGTTCTGGACAAGCATGTTGAAGCGCCGAAGGAGGATCCGTATGACAAGGCCCATCGGATCTGGGAAGAGGGCGATGTTGAGGGAGCGCTGGCCATCCTGTCGCAGATGAACCAGGAGGATCCCGAGAACCTGAAGGTACTGATTGATCTTGCCCAGCTGAAAGCGGAGATGGGTGATCTTGAGACGGCTGAACAGGTACTGGAAAGCCTTCCGCCGGAGGAGAAGATGCAGCACCAGGCAAAGCAGTTGGCGGCCCGCCTGAAGTTTCTCCGGCAGTCTGCCGAGCTGCCACCGATCAAGGATCTCGAAATGGCGCTGGAGCAGGATCCCAAAGACCCGAACGCTCTGCATCAGTTGGCGCTCCACCACGTATTACAGGAGAACAACGCCGAGGCCATGGATCTTCTGATCCGTTTGATGCAGGTGGACAGTAAATACAAGGACGAAGTGGCCAAGACAACGCTGATCGAGCTGTTCGACAAGCTGGGTAACAATAACCCGGATGTGCGGACCTATCGGCGAAAGCTCTATACCCTGATGCACTGATTAGGTTGCTCGGGGAGATCAGAACCCGAGGTTGAATCCGGGGCCGGGTGAATGTCTTCATCCGGCCCTCGTTCAAGCAAACACAATGCTCAAGCTCCCACCCCAGCCAGACAATTGCGAACTCTGCGAACGCCCGGTTGCCAGGCTCACCCGGCACCACCTTATCCCCAAGCACCTGCATCGGAAGAAGCGCTTCCAGAAACTGTTCACCAAAGAAGATCTGATCACCCGAACCCTGTGGGTGTGCAGGCCGTGTCATAACGCCATTCATAAAGCTCGCTCGGAATACGAACTGGGTCTGTACTTCAACACCCGGGAAAAGCTGCTGCAGCTGGAGGAGTTGCGGACGTTTGTTGAGTGGCTCAGGGACAAGCCAGAGGGGTTTGTGCCCAAGTTTGTGAGGCAAAAATAACGAACCTGATCCAATGACTAATAGATGCAGTATTCATAGGCTCATTTATTGGGAGAGGTCATTATGCGTAGTCGAAAAGATGATCGTCGAATTCAGCGATTTCTGGCTTTGAGCGCCCTTATTCTTCTCACTCCATGGATCCTCATTGCCGGCTTGCTGGCGATGGAGAACGTCCAGGATGGGGTTCTGGGTAATGGTGGTCTGCAGGTAGCGTTGATTGGCATTATCGGGGCTGTGTTCGGAGCCCTGGTCTTTTGGGTTATTCCCAACTGGAAAGCGCGTCGTTCCAATCGCTGAAAAGCAAAGCGGCCCCGTCACTGGGGCCGCTTTTTATCACGCCAGGGCCGGCCTTTAGCCGTTGCCCCTCTTCATGGCTTCATACTCATCTTCAAAGAAGAACTTCTCTTCGCCAAAGGCCGGTTCCAGCTCGTGTAGCCAGGTGGCCGTCTCGCTGTACTTGGCGAAGAACGGGCGCTGAACCCAGTCCGGATTACGACCCTGCAGGAAGCGCAGGACGAACACCTTCTCGCCGTTGATTTCAGTTATACCCTGAATCTCCACCTTGCCGGGGCCGGCGCTCATGGAGGGGCCGCGGGCGGTCCGGGCCAGGCCGCTGACCTTTTTCATGGCTTCCCGATAGATGTGGAAGGCTTCGGCGAGAGGTACTTCAAAGTAGTTTTTGGCACCGGTGTCCCGCTCTACAAACATGTAGTAGGGGATGATGCCCAGCTGCACTTCCTTCTTCCACAGTTTTGCCCAGGCGTCGGCATCGTCGTTGACGTGCTTGATCAGCGGGCCCTGGGCTCGGATCTCGGCGCCGGTGGCGCGGATACGTCGGATGGCCTCTTCGGCGATCTCGGTGGTGATTTCCTGCCAGTGGTTGTAGTGGGCCATGATGGCCACGTGCTTGCCGGCGTCCACGAGACGAGCGAACAGATCGATCAGCTCATCCGCATCCTTGTCGGTCACAAAGCGGTAGGGCCAGAAGGTGAGGGCCTTGGTGCCGATGCGGATGGTCTGGATGTGGTCGAACTCGGGCTGCAGCAGTGGCTCGAGATACTGCACCAGGTTCTTGGTTTTCATGACCATTGGATCACCACCGGTCACCAACAGGTCGGTTACCTCGGTGTGCTCCTGCAGGTAGCCGTGGAGCTTCTCGGCTTCGGTGCTGGCCATTTTCAGGTCCTTGTCACCGACAAACTGTGCCCAGCGGAAACAGAAGGTGCAGTAAGAGTGGCAGGTCTGACCCTGGGCCGGGAAAAACAGCACTGTTTCGCGGTACTTGTGCTGAACGCCGTCCAGCACCTCACCGTCGAGCTCCGGCATGTTCATTTCCATCTGGCCTGCCGGGTGCGGGTTCAGTTCATCCCGGATTTCCTTGGCAACCGCCTGGATCTCTTTTTTGTCGGCACCTTCCCGGTGCATTGTTGCCATGCGCTCGTAATGCTCTTCTTTCAACATGCCTTTCTGGGGGAAGACAAGCTGATAGATCGGGTCGTTGGGAACCTTGTCCCAGTTGATCAGTTCATTGATCACATATTCGTTGACCCGGAACGGTAGCACGCTGGCTACCACCTTCATTTCAAACAGCGTCTCCTCAGGGAGATTCTGAATAACTTCAATCTTGTCGAGCTGGCGGTCTGTGTAGACCTTGAAACGCCGTTCCTCGAACTCGGTAGTGGGAATCCGGTTCGGAAAGGTGACGATGGAGTTCATAGATCGCCCTCTGTTGGTGCCAATGACGGAAAAAGTGGTCCGACCACTTTTCGGTGGTTAAAAATCAGGCAGGCGAGTATACATAAACGGGGGATTATTTTCAGGTCTAATTAAAAAGTTCCGGTAAATTAGATGGGTAGAAGAGTTGAAGGCTCAGAATATTCAACAAAAATCGCTAACGGCGGCGAATGTGTAGCGAATTGCGGCGAGGATATCGTTTAGCGTGGTAATCAATTTTCCGGTTGATAAGAATGCTACGACATTGGTCGCAGTCTGGTTGTCTGATGGTCCAAAAACGGTCATTCTTCCGTAAGTAACCGCAAAGAGCGCCCCTGAAATGGATTTGGATAGGGTGTAAATTGAATTTAGCGTTAAAAATGTAGTAAAAAGACGACAAAATGGGTTGGCTGATCCGCGCGCTTCATCGGCATACCGATCATTCGTGGGGCCAAAAGCCCGTAAATCGGGTGCGATCGGGCAGGAAAAGTGTGAAAGCTGTTCTATGCTTTGTACAGGTTCTGTGTACTGGGAGCCGGTACACCTGTCAGGCTGACATACCCACAACAAAACACTGCATTTCATCGCAGCTTATCGACACCGCAACGCGCCCGGCTGCTGATCGTGGCGGCGCTGCACTTTTTGATGCCAAGGGGAGGGTTTGATGTACCAGGACGATGATCCCATTGAAACCAGTGAATGGCTGGACGCGCTGGAATCTCTGATCGAGAACGAAGGCGTAGACCGGGCCAAATACATTCTTGAGAGGCTCTCTGAACGGGCGAGCCGTGACGGAACCGAACTGCCATATTCCATTACCACGCCATTCCGGAACAGTATTCCTGTGTCCCAGCAGGCGCCGATGCCCGGCGACCTCTTCATGGAGCGCCGTATTCGCTCCCTGATCCGCTGGAATGCCATGGCCATGGTTATGCGCGCCAACCAGCGTCCCGGAGATCTTGGCGGCCATGTCTCCTCGTTCTCGTCGGCTGCGACCCTCTACGATGTTGGCTTTAACTACTTCTTCCATGGTGGCGACGAAAAGCGCGAATCCGATCTGGTTTATTTCCAGGGGCACTCATCTCCGGGCATCTATGCACGTTCCTATCTTGAAGGCCGGTTCGATGAAAAAGATCTCGACAAGTACCGCGAAGAGGTAGATGGCACCGGCCTTTCGTCTTACCCGCACCCCTGGTTGATGCCGGATTACTGGCAGTTCCCCACGGTTTCCATGGGTCTGGGCCCGATTCAGGCCATTTATCAGGCCCACGTAATGAAGTACCTGGACAGCCGGGAGCTCATCGAGATGGGCGATCGCAAGGTCTGGTGCTTTGTCGGTGACGGCGAGTGTGACGAGCCGGAAACCCTGGGGTCTATCTCCATGGCCGGCCGGGAAAACCTCAGCAACCTGATCTTTGTGGTTAACTGCAACCTTCAGCGTCTGGACGGCCCAGTCCGTGGTAATGGCAAGATTATCCAGGAACTTGAGGGTGTCTTCCGCGGTGCCGGCTGGAACGTGTTGAAGGTCGTTTGGGGTCGCCACTGGGATCCCCTGTTCGAGAGGGACAAAGAAGGGAAGATGCAGCGCGTCATGGACGAGGTCTGTGACGGCGACCTTCAGAACTTCAAGAGTAATGGCCCGGCCTATACCCGTAAGAATTTCTTCGGCAAGTACCCCGAAACAGCCAAGCTCGTTGAGGACCTGTCGGATGAGGAGATCAACAAGCTCAACCGGGGTGGCCATGATCCTTACAAGATCTATGCAGCCTTCCATCATGCCATCAATAAGAACGGTGGGCGTCCGACCGTCATACTGGCTCATACCATCAAAGGCTATGGCTTTGGTGAGGCCGGCGAGGCGCAGAATACCGCTCACTCTCTTAAGAAGCTCGATATCGAGCAGCTTAAATCGTTCCGCGACCGCTTTGCAGTGCCGCTGAAGGATGAGGAGCTCAAGGACGTTCCCTACTACCGGCCAGCGCCGGATAGCCCGGAAATCGTCTACATGAAGAAGCGCCGGCAGGAATTGGGTGGTTTCTATCCCAAGCGCCGCAAGGATTGCCAGCCGCTGCAGATTCCTGATCTGGACATCTTCAAAGCGGTACTGGAGGGCTCCGGCGACCGGAAGATCTCCACCACCATGGCCTTCGTCCGTATCCTGACAGCTCTGACCAAGGACAAGCGCATCGGCAAGCGTGTGGTACCCATCGTGCCCGACGAAGCCCGTACCTTCGGTATGGAAGGCATGTTCCGTCAGCTCGGCATCTACACCGCCGAGGGCCAGAAGTATGTGCCGGAAGACCGTGACCAGATCATGTACTACCGGGAAGACAAGAAAGGCCAGATTCTTGAGGAAGGCATCAACGAAGACGGCTCCATGGCAGCGTGGATGGCGGCAGCGACCTCCTACAGCACCAACAACTTCCCGTTGATTCCGTTCTACATCTTCTATTCCATGTTCGGTTTCCAGCGGGTTGGCGATCTGGCGTGGGCATCCGGTGACATCCAGGCCCGTGGTTTCCTGATCGGCGGTACCGCCGGCCGGACCACCCTGAACGGCGAAGGCCTGCAGCACCAGGACGGCCACAGCCACGTGCTGGCCAACACCATTCCGAACTGTAAAGCCTACGATCCGGCTTATGGTTATGAAATGGCGGTCGTGCTCCGCAAGGGTATGAAGGAGATGTTCGAGGACAACCAGAACGTCTTCTACTACCTGACCATCGAAAACGAGAACTACGAACAGCCTGCCATGCCCAAGGATTGCGAAGACGGCATTATCAAGGGCATGTACAAGTTCGAGTCTGTTGAAACCAAGGGCAACAAGAAGACGCCTCGGGTTCAGTTGCTTGGTGCGGGCGCTATCCTCAACGAGGTGCGCGCTGCCGCCCAGATGCTGAAAGACGACTGGGGTGTTGCCTCCGATGTGTGGAGTGTTACCAGCTTCAACGAGCTCGCCCGTGAGGGCCTGCACGTAGAGCGCTGGAACCGCCTGCACCCAGATGACAAGCCGAAGAAGGCGTATGTTACCCAGTGTCTGGAGAAGCAGACCGGGCCAGTGGTTTCTTCCACCGATTACATCAAGCTGCACTCCGAGCAGCTCCGGGCGTTCATCCCGAAAACCTTCCTGACCCTGGGCACCGACGGCTTTGGCCGCAGCGACACCCGGGAAAAGCTGCGCAGCTTCTTTGAAGTCGACCGTTACTACGTAACAGTCACGGCGCTGTCAGCTCTGGCCAAGGACGGTGAGGTGAAGAACGATGTGGTTCTCGAAGCCATGCGCAAGTACGGAATCGATCGCAACAAAACGAACCCGGTGCTGAGCTAAGGAGACCGCCATGAGTGAACAGGAAATCAAGGTTCCGGATCTCGGCGGTGCGGATGAGGTCGAGGTTATCGAAATCACCGTCAGCGCAGGGGATTCGGTTGAAGCAGAAGATCCGATTCTGACCGTAGAGTCAGACAAGGCCTCCGTGGAGCTGCCGTCGCCCGGAGCCGGCAAGATTACCAAGATCACCGTTAAGGTGGGCGACAAGGTCAAGGAAGGCGACGTCGTAGGGATGATGGAAGCCAGTGCCGATGGTGGTGGCTCTGACGATTCCAAGAAAGAGCCGGAAGGAAAAGCCGAGGAAAAGAGCGAAGCCAAGGAGCAGGAGAAATCCGAAGAGAGCAAGCCGGCGCCGAAGAAGGCTTCCGGTGGCTCACGCAAGGAGACCGTGAAGGTTCCTGCGCTGGATGGCTTCGACAATGTTCCGGTAATCGAAATCAATGTCGCCGAAGGCGATACCATCGAGGCTGACGATCCGCTGGTTACCGTGGAATCGGACAAGGCCACCATGGAGATTCCCTCGCCGTACTCGGGCAAAGTGGGCAAGATCCTGGTGTCCGAGGGTGACAAGCTCTCCGAGGGCCATGAGCTGCTGGAGATGACCGTTCAGGAAGAGGGCGGCGAATCGGAAGACGACTCCGAGCCGGCGTCTGAAGAACCGGCGAAGGAAGCGAAGTCGGAGCCCGAGTCCGAAGAGAAGCCAAAGCAGCAAGTAGAGTCTGCCCCTGAACCTCAGGGTGCAACCTATGAGCCGCCCACGCCTGGCGCGAAGGTCCATGCTGGCCCTGCTGTTCGCAAGCTGGCCCGTGAGCTGGGTGCCGATCTGGCCCGCATCAAGGGCTCTGGCCCGAAGAGCCGGATTATCAAGGACGATGTCCACGCCTATGTGAAGAGCCAGTTAAAGCAGGCTCAGCAGGGTAGCGGTGTTGCCACCGGCTCCGGTATCCCCGGGGTCAAGCTGCCAGACTTCAGCCAGTTTGGTGAAGTGAAGCGTGAGGCCATGTCGCGGATGATGTTCGCCACGGCCAACAACATGCAGCGCAGCTGGCTTAACGTGCCTCACGTCACCCAGTTCGAGGATGCGGACATCACCGATATGGAGGATTTCCGCAAGGCCCAGAAGGCAGCCGGCGAGAAGAAGGGCGTTAAGATGACGCCGCTTCCGTTCCTGCTGAAGGCCTGTGCCACGGCGCTGGCAGAACTGCCCCAGTTCAACGTGTCTCTGGACATGGAGCGCAAGGAGGTGGTTCGCAAGAAGTACATTCACATCGGGATTGCGGTGGATACGCCCAACGGGCTGATGGTGCCGGTTATCAAGGATGTGGACAAGAAGGGCTTGTGGGAGCTTGCTGCCGAGAGCGCCGAGCTTGCCCAGAAAGCCCGGGACAAGCAGTTGAAGCCGGCAGAGATGCAGGGTGCCTGTTTTACCATCACCAGTCTGGGTGGTATTGGCGGCACCGCATTTACGCCGATTGTGAATACGCCGGAGGTGGCGATTCTGGGTGTTTCCAAGGCGGCGATGAAGCCGGTTTGGGATGGCCAGGCGTTCCAGCCCCGGTTGATGCTGCCGCTGTCGCTGTCTTACGATCACCGGGCGGTGAACGGGGCCGATGCGGCGCGGTTCACTTCGGTGCTCAGTCAGCTTCTTGGGGATATTCGGACTCTGCTGCTGTAACCGTTTAGCCCCGTGCTGTGTGTCCTCCCAGCCTTCGAGCTGAGGGGGCAACAAAGGCGGGCATACCTTTTCAGAACACGCTACAAGCACATCCATGTGCGCTTGTTTCGGGCCGTCCCTGGCCTTCAACAGTTCTGAAAAGGTATGCCCGCCTTTGTCGTTCCGGCGCTTCTGTTTTCTCCTTAGGTTCTCCGTCAAGTGGACAATAACCACGCTTTAAAGTGGTTTATTTGAACACCCTGGTTTACTATGTAGACATTAATCGCGTTTTAAAGTGTTTTTAGTGATCACCAGCGGGGGAGGTAATGAAGCAATCAGACGCCATTAAACGCCTGGCAACATTCGACCTGGAGGGGCGGTACGTCTATTCATCCAAGGACCTGGCAAAGCTGTTTTCTGAAGAATCCGACCGTAGCCGGCAGGCAACGGTTGCGCGCCTGGTAAGCAGCGGTATTCTTGAGCGGCCCTCCAAAGGCGTCTATGTGTATAAGCTCTCCCGTCACAAGGATTCAGATCTACTTGAACGGGTGGCGAAGACTCTTCGTCGTGGGGAGTACAACTACATCAGCCTGGAATCCGCGCTGTCTGAATACGGTGTGATTTCCCAGGTGCCGGTAGGTCGCATTACGGTTGTTACCACGGGGCGGAAAGGGGAATACAAAACCCCGTATGGGGTGATTGAGTTCACCCACACCAAGCGGTCTGTTACCGATATTCTCGCTGGAGCGAGGGATAGAGGGCGTCCACTGCGAATCGCGACCAAAGAGGCAGCGCTGCGAGACCTCAAGCGAGTGGGTCGAAACACTCATTTGATTGACCCGGAGGAAGCGCGTGCGTAAATACAATCAAGAGAACTTTCAGCGGCTTGTTGCATTGGCCATGCGGGATCCCAATCTTGCCAATATGCGGCCCGTGATTGAAAAAGAGATCATCCACTTCGATCTTCTTTTTGTGCTGGATCAGGAGGGCCTGCTGAACGATCTGGTGTTCCAGGGCGGCACGGCTGTCCGCCTTTGCTATGGTGGCAAGCGGTTTAGTGAGGATCTGGATTTCGCTGGTGGCGTAGATTTTTCATCCACCCGGCTCGCGCAGATGAAGGATTGCATCCTTGATTATCTGAGCACCCGTTCCGGTGTTGAGGTTAGTGTTAAAGAACCAAAGTCATTGCGCAAGGAGCCAGCATACTCTGAACGCAATGTGGATATGTGGCAGATCGCCATTACCGCTTCACCTGAGCGGCCAGACCTTCCCAGGCAGCGAGTCAAGCTTGAGGTGGCAAATATTCCAGCCTACACATCTGTTCCGCAGGCGCTGATTCGTACCTACGATTTCTTGCCCGACGGGTATGAAGACTTGTTGATCATGACGGAGGATAAAAGCGAGATCATGGCCGACAAGCTGGTATCGTTGCCGGCCACGCAAAAGTATGTTCGTCATCGTGATATCTGGGACCTGGCGTACTTGTCTCAGGAAAAGGCAGTTGTGCGCCCGGATCTGGTATTGAGCAAGATCCGGGATTACCAGATCGAGGACTATGGAGCAAAACTGGAAGCAATTATTGGCAGGCTGCCCGAAATCATCAGAGGTAAATCCTTCAGGGATGAGATGAACCGGTTTCTGCCAGTGGATGTGATAGAACGGACGCTGGCAAAGGAGAAATTCACTGAATTTTTACACAGCCGTGTTCTCAGTTTGCTCGAGCAAGTCAGGGATGAAATCGATTCTGATCAATCGGCCAACTCTTCGTTTTTGATGTAACTGTGCACGCGACTGTTATTGCCGAGCGGGTGGGCCATTCCGAACCGGTTTGGCGGCACGGCATTTACGCCGATTGTGAATACGCCGGAAGTAGCGATTCTGGGTGTTTCCAAGGCGGCGATGAAGCCGGTTTGGGATGGCCAGGCGTTCCAGCCCCGGTTGATGCTGCCGCTGTCGCTGTCTTACGATCACCGGGCGGTGAACGGCGCCGATGCGGCGCGGTTCACTTTGGTGCTCAGTCAGCTTCTTGGGGATATTCGTACCCTTCTGCTGTAATGACCGCTGGATCCGCTCCCGGCCTTTGAGGTTTGGGGGCGGCTCCTTTGACTTGAAAGGGTGGTGCGCCTGTTTCCCAAAGGACATGCCGAAGCTGTTTCCCGAAGAAGCGGAACCTAGCCGACAGGCAATGCTCGCCCGGTTGGTGGCCAGCGGTATCCTTCGCTCTGGTTTGCCATTCTGTTCCTCCAAACAAAAACCCCGGCCGGAGCCGGGGTTTTTGCTGGATCAGTTAACTTCGGAAGGAGAAATCAGAAGCTGAACTGAGCCGCCAGTTGCAGGCGGGTGTTTTCGGCTGCATCGCCGTTGGCATCTTCTTTGTTCTGGTAGGACACTTCCACACCCACCGTTACAGGATCAGCCACCTGGTAGAAGTTGCTCAGGTGAGCGCTCTGCAAGGTTTTGAATGAGTTCGGGAACAGGGCTTCATCCTGATCGCCTTCTGCAAAACCGTAGGACAGGCTTGTGGTGAACTTGGGTGTCCAGGCGTGACTGGCTGCCACGTTGAAGCCGTAGGCTTCGATGGTTTCCAAGTCGCCATTGGCGCCGATGTAGGCTTCGCCGATGCCGCTACGAGTTGAGTCGCTTTGGTTGTTGCTGAACGAGGTGTAAAGATAACGACCCACACCATCACCGTAAATGGCGCCTGCCATCAGTGTGGTGTCTGAGGTCACGTTCAGGCGACCGGCTGCCATCAGACCATAGCCAAACGCTGAATCATCACCTGTGGCGGTGTCGCTGGTGAAGGAGCGGCCCAGGGCGCCCACCTCGAAGCCACCGCCAGAGCCGGACCATTTGTACCGCGCGGTCAGATCCGGCATGGTATCCCGTGCGCCCGCGAAACCGGTGGTTTCGGAGTTCTCCGCCGACATGGACAGCTGGCCGTCGCCGAGGCCCATGGTGTAACGGAGCTGTGCCTGGCGGATGAAGGTGACACCCACCGGGCCGTTAAAGTCTACCGTGCTTGGGTAAGCGATAAACTGCATGAAGTTACTCCACGTCTGGCCCGCAAGCCATCCGTTGAGCTGGCCGTAGGCGTGGCGAATGCGAAGTGAACGGGAGTTGGAGAACACTTCGTTGCCGCCGTTGCCGTAAAAATCGGCTTCGACGACGGTCTTGGCTTCGCCAAGCTCGGTCGGGGTGCTGGTGCCAAGACGGATCCGGGACTGGCGCGCATGGGCACGGAATGAAGCATCCCCGCCATCACTTGATGTGTCAAGCGCGGTTACGTCGCCGAGGTCGCCAAGATCCTGGTCGGTGTCATAGATCATGTCCAGCTTGACATAACCGCCAATGGTTACCGAGGTGTTGGTGCCCGGCAGAAGCCAGCCCTTGGAATCGCTGGCTGCCTTCATTTCGCTGACCTGGCTGCGCAGATCGTTGATTTGCTTCTGAAGTTCATTTGCCGATTGTGCCAGGGCGGGTTGGGAGGTGATTCCCAGAACTGCTGCCGCTGCGGTCGCACGAATGGCCAATCTCAGTTTGTTGCTTTGCATCGTTGTTGTCTCCACACATTTTTTTTGTCGGACCCGGAGAATAAGGTAGTTACGAATTGGTGACAATTCAAATAAATAATTTCGAACGTTAGACCAATGTCTATGCTGGCTTTTCGAGCAGATACAGCCATCTGCGGTTATCTGCAGGTTGCAGACCGGCATCGCCTTGCCTGAAAGTACCCCTTCGGGAACAGCCCGGTTTCCGTTGGCTGCGGGTTCCGCTGGCGCAGTCGGTTGTCACCGGATGTTCTTATGCCCTCAGTGGCGTATTATGGTACATGAGGTCTGGCGGCCGGGTGCTGATCTGGCGCGGGCCGCCTGATGATTTTCAGTTAATTGCCTGGCAGGCCGCCAGCCGCTTTCCCGAGAGAGATTTATGAATAAAGAACCCGTCAGCCGCGAACTGTTCGATGAAGTCATGGTGCCCAACTACGCTCCCGGTTCCATCATTCCGGTGCGAGGAGAGGGCTCCCGGATCTGGGATCAGGAAGGCCGCGAGTTCATCGATCTCCAGGGCGGCATCGCAGTGACCTGCCTGGGCCATTCCCATCCGGGGCTGGTGGGCGCGTTGCACGATCAGGCTGAGAAAATCTGGCACCTGTCCAACGTGATGACTAACGAACCCGCCCTGCGTCTGGCGAAAACTCTGTGTGACCTCACCTTTGCCGAGCGCGTGTTCTTCGCCAACTCCGGAGCCGAGGCCAACGAAGCGGCGTTCAAGCTGGCCCGTCGGTACGCCTGGGAGCATCACGGTAAAGAGAAGAACGAGATCATTTCGTTCAAGAATTCGTTTCACGGGCGCACCCTGTTTACCGTGAGCGTAGGCGGCCAACCCAAGTACCTGGAAGGTTTCGAGCCGGCACCCGGCGGCATTCACCATGCCGAGTTCAACGATCTGGAATCCGTGAAGAAACTGATCTCGAAGGAGAAAACCTGTGCCATCGTGGTTGAGCCCATTCAGGGTGAGGGTGGTGTTATGCCCGGCGACCAGGCATTCCTTCAGGGGCTGCGAGATTTGTGCGACGAAAATGACGCATTGCTGGTGTTTGATGAGGTTCAGTCCGGCGTTGGCCGAAGTGGCCACTTCTACGCCTATCAGATGTATGGCGTGGTGCCGGATATTCTCTCCAGTGCCAAGGGGCTTGGCGGCGGTTTTCCGGTCGCAGCCATGCTGACCACGGCCAAGGTTGCAGCCAGCCTGGGCGTCGGTACTCACGGTAGTACCTACGGCGGTAACGCACTGGCCTGCGCCGTGGCGCAGCGGGTAGTGGATACCGTCAGCCAGCCGGAGATTCTCAAGGGTGTGAAAGCCCGTTCCGACAAGCTCCGCAAGGGCATGATGGATATTGGCGAACGCTACGGCGTGTTCACCGAAGTGCGCGGTGCCGGCCTGCTGCTCGGTTGCGTGCTCACCGAGAAATGGCAGGGCAAGGCCAAGGACTTCCTGAACGCCGGGCTGGAAGAGGGCGTGATGGTTCTGGTGGCCGGCGCAAACGTGATTCGTTTGGCGCCATCCCTGATTATCCCGGAACCGGACATTGAATTAGCCCTCGAGCGTTTCGAAGCGGCAGTGAAAAAACTGACGGCCTAAGGAGATCTTATGTGGCTGGTACGTCCGGCTGAGCCGGATGATCTGGACCAGATTCTCGCCATTGCGGGCACCCAGTGTGCCCGTCTTTCTTCCACCCTGCCCAAACAGGGCGACGCCCTGGCCTACAAGATCGAGCAGTCCCTGGCGTCGTTTGCCGGCCGGATCAGCGCAGAGGATGACCCTCCCAGGTTCCTGTTCGTGCTTGAGGACACTGAGACCGGAGACATCGCCGGCACGGCCGGTATCGATGCCCATGCCGGCAATGGCCAGCCTTTTTACAGTTACCGGCGGGATGCCCTGATCCATGCCTCCCATGAACTGGGAGTGTCCCGCCGTGTGGAGGTGTTGTACCCCTCCCACTCGCTGACCGATGTATCGCTGCTGTGCTCTTTCTCGATCCGCCCGGAGCTGCAGGGCACGGATGCGTTCGAGTTGCTGTCGCGGGCCCGGATTCTGTTTATTGCTGATCACCGTGAATGGTTTACCCAGCGTATGGCCGTCGAAATTCAGGGCGTTCAGCTCGAAGACGGGAGCGTGCCCTTTTGGGACAGCCTTGGCCGGCATTTCTTTGATATGGATTTTGAAACGGCGGACCAGTACTCCGGGCAGCTCAGCAAAACCTTCATTGCCGAGCTCATGCCGCCCAATCCCATTTATGTGACGCTGCTGAGTGAAGCGGCCCAGAAGGCGATGGGGCAGCCGCACCAGATTACCGTACCCAACTTTGAGTTGCTCCAGCGGGAAGGGTTCCAGCCCGGAAACTATCTGGACATTTTTGATGCCGGTCCGGTTCTTGAAGCTCGTACCGACAGCCTGAAAACCCTCGTGACCAGTCACCCGAAGGAACTTCATGGGACCAACGAGGACTCCGGCGAAACCTGTCTCATTGCCGCTGGCGAGGGTGAACAGTTTCGCTGCACCCTGACACCGGTCGCCGAAACACTGGACGACAAACTCAAGGTGCCGGTCTCGACCTGGCATACGCTGAACCGGACCGCAGGTGACCGGGTAAGGATCGCGCCGCTATGACCTATTCGGGAACCGAGGACGCAGTTAAGTATCAACCCGCCGGGATCACGGAGGCGACACCATGCTGGTAATTCGCCCGTTGCAGGAAAACGATCTGGACGACCTGTATGCCATGGCCCAAAGCGCCGGGAAAGGGCTGACCACCCTGCCGGCGGATCGCGAGCTGCTGCAGAAGAAGATCAATCACGCCCGTGAAACCTTCAACCAGCGCATTGCACCGGAAGCAGGGCTCTATCTCTTCGCTCTGGAGGATACCGAACGCAAGAAAACGGTCGGTATCAGCGGTATCCAGGCTCGCGTTGGTCTGGATGAAGTTTTCTACAATTACCGTCTGAGCGTCACCGTCAATGCCTCGAAAGAGCTGGGTGTGCACGTGCGGACTCCAACGCTGCATCTGTCAAACGACATGACCGATACCAGCGAAATCTGCTCCCTGCTGCTCTCCGATGAGTACAAAGGCGGAGGCAGCGGCCTGCTGCTTTCCCGCTGCCGGTTCATGTACCTGGATGAATTCCGCAAACACTTCTCGGAAAAAATCTTCGCGGAAATGCGGGGCGTGTCGGATGCCAACGGCCGGAGCCCTCTGTGGGACGCGCTGGGAACCAAATTCTTCGACATGGAGTTCAGCGAAGCGGACATGCTCTCGGGGCTGGGCAACAAGTCGTTTATTGCCGAGTTGATGCCCAAGTATCCGATATACCTGTCCATGTTGCCGGATTCCGCACGTGCCGTGATCGGCCGGGTCCATGACAACACCGCTCCGGCACTCCGGATGCTTCAGTCCGAGGGGTTCAACTTCAACGGACTGGTAGACATATTTGATGGCGGGCCCGTGGTTGAAGCCTTCGTTCACAATGTCCGGACGGTTCGCGAAGGCATGAACCGGCACGCCATGGTCACTCGCAAACCGGTCAACCTGGACGTTCCATCTGAGGAGCGGGTCATGGTTTCGAACCGCTCATTCCGGGATTTCCGGGTGACTACCGTGCCGATAGATTGTATCGGACCGGATACCGTCAGCCTGCCACCTGAAGTTGCCGAAGCCTTGCAGATTGAATCTGGCGATCCGGTTCGCCTGGCCCCCTTGAAAGACTCGGGGCTGCTGACCAAACATAGTTATAGAAGCTCAGTACCGGGAGGTGCATCGAAATGGCAAAGCTGACGGGTGAACTGTTTATCGACGGGCTCTGGCTACCGGGCCACGGGCCGGTATTCGAATCTGTCCAGCCGGTGACCGGTGAAACACTCTGGGATGGCGAAAGCGCCAATCTGGAGGATGTGGATGCGGCCGTTCGTGAAGCCCGCAATGCCTTTGTGAAGTGGCAGCGCAAGAGCTTTGCCGAACGCCAGGCCGTTGTTGAAGCCTTTGGTGAACTGCTTGAGGCTCACAAGGAAGAGCTGGCACACCAGATTGGCCTGGAGACCGGCAAGCCGCTGTGGGAATCCCGCACGGAAGTGGCGGCGATGATCGGCAAGATCGGCATTTCCGTGAAAGCCTACAACGACCGTACCGGGACATCTGAATCCGATGTTGCCGGTGGTCACGCCGTGCTCAGGCACCGGCCCCACGGGGTCGTTGCGGTTTTCGGCCCCTACAACTTTCCAGGGCATTTGCCGAATGGCCACATAGTGCCGGCTTTGCTCGCCGGTAACACGGTGGTGTTCAAACCGAGTGAGCTGACCCCGGGGGTCGCCGAGCTGACGGTAAAACTCTGGGAGAAGGCCGGCATTCCCGATGGAGTGATCAACCTCGTCCAGGGCGCTTCTGCCACGGGCAAATCCCTGGCCGGCCACCCGTTGATTGACGGCCTGTTCTTTACCGGCAGTTCTACCGTGGGTCATCTGTTGCACAAACAGTTCGGTGGCCAGCCTGAGAAAATCCTGGCCCTGGAGATGGGCGGCAACAACCCGCTGATCGTTCAGGATGTGGCTGATGTGGATGGTGCAGTGCACCATGCCCTGCAGTCGGCCTTCCTGTCGGCCGGTCAGCGCTGTACCTGTGCACGTCGCCTGCTGGTACCCAAGGGCAAGAAAGGTGACGCGTTCATCGACCGGCTGGTGGAAGTCTCCGCCCGAATCAAGGTCGGCGAGTTCGATGCCGATCCGCAGCCGTTTATGGGCTCCGTGATTTCCGCGGAGGCCGCCGAAAAACTCCTGGCGGCCCAGGCCAGCCTGCTTGAGAAGGGCGGCAAATCCCTGCTGGAGATGAAGTCCCTGAAGTCCGGAACCGGCCTGCTGTCGCCTGGTATCGTGGATGCCACAGGTCTGGACGTGACCGATGAAGAGTTCTTTGGCCCCTTGCTGAAGGTGTATCGCTACAAGAGCTTTGATGATGCACTGGCACTGGCGAACGATACTCACTACGGGCTGTCAGCGGGCATCCTGACGGACGACCGGAAACTCTATGAACGGCTGGTGGAAGAAGTGCGCGCCGGTATCGTGAACTGGAACCGGCCGCTGACCGGCGCCAGCAGCGCGGCGCCCTTTGGTGGTGTTGGCGCCAGTGGCAATCATCGCCCGAGCGCCTACTACGCTGCCGACTACTGTGCCTGGCCCATGGCTTCTCTGGAGGCCGGCAAGAGTGAGATGCCAGAGTCTCTGGCACCCGGCCTCAATTTCGATTAACGGAACCCAGTGCCATGGTGAAACACGCGGTTGAAGCAAACTTCGATGGTCTGGTCGGTCCCACCCACAATTACGCGGGACTGTCCTGGGGCAATGTAGCCTCCAAATCCAATGTCAGTTCCGTCTCGAATCCGAAAGAGGCGGCACTGCAGGGCCTGGCCAAAATGAAGCGCCTTGCGGACCGGGGCTATGTGCAGGGCGTTCTGCCTCCCCATGAGCGGCCGCATATTCCGACACTTCGGGCCCTGGGGTTCGAAGGTCCGGACGCTCGCGTTCTCGAGCAGGCGGCCAAATCCAGTCCATCGATCCTGGCGGCAGTCTCTTCTGCGTCGCCGATGTGGACGGCCAATGCGGCCACGGTATCGCCGAGTGCCGATACCTCTGACCATCGCGTGCATTTCACTCCGGCCAACCTGAGCGCCAAGTTCCACCGTTCCATTGAGCATGCGGTGACCGGACGGGCTCTGAAATCCATTTTTGCCGACGAGAGCTATTTTGCGCACCATCCGGCGCTGCCATCAGTGAGCCACTTTGGCGATGAGGGCGCGGCCAACCACACCCGGTTGTGTGCCGGTTACGGTGAGCCCGGCGTGGAACTGTTTGTGTATGGCCAGATGGCGTTCAACGAGCAGGCTCCGGCTCCGAAGAAATACCCGGCACGGCAAACGCTTGAGGCATCCCAGGCGGTGGCACGGCTGCATGGTCTCAGGGACCAGAATGCGGTGTTTGCCCAACAGAATCCGGACGCCATTGATGGCGGCGTTTTCCACAACGACGTGATAGCGGTGGGCAACGGTAATACGCTTTTCTACCATGAAATGGCGTTTCTTAACGAAGCGCAGGTGCTGGCGGACATCAGGGAGCGGCTCACCGGTGCCGAGCTGGAAGCGGTCCGGGTCAGCAGTGCCGATGTGCCGCTGGAAGATGCCGTGGCCTCCTACCTGTTCAACAGTCAGTTGCTGAACACACCCGACGGCATGCTGCTGGCGGTGCCCGGCGAGTGCCGAGAAGTGGCTTCGGTCAGCCGTTATCTGGATGGCCTGGTGAAGTCCGGCGGGCCGATCACCGCGGTGGAAGTGTTCGACGTCAAGCAGTCTATGCGCAATGGCGGTGGCCCGGCCTGTCTGCGGTTGAGGGTGGTGCTCAACGACGATGAGCTGAAAGCCATCAACCGGGGTGTGTTGCTCACCGATGAACTCTATGAGCGCCTGACCACCTGGGTGGAAGCCCATTACCGGGATGAACTCAGCCAGAACGAGCTTGGCGATCCGATGTTGCTGGAGGAGGTTCGCAAAGCCCTGGACGAACTCACCGGGATCATGGGCCTGGGCTCCATCTACGATTTCCAGCTCTAGCAGCCTGCCGGGCTGCGAGTTGTCAGGCAGAAATCGACGACGTCAGCATATCCATGGTGTGCCGGATCAGCTGCTCGGCCGGAAACGCCGGGTTACCCTCGCCCATTTCCGACTGGCAGAGCAGGATCACCCCGTGCAGGGCCCCGCGCAGGTACAGTGCGGTCTGAACGGGGTCGTTGATCCGGTCGCGGTTCATGGTGCCGTCCCGTAGCCCCAGTTCGATGGCCCCCACCATCAGCTCCATCAGGTCTGATTTGGAGCACAACATTTCCTCTGCCTGACTTTCGTCTGCCTCTGCCATGGCGGTGGACGCCTTGGTCAAAGCCGAGAAGTAATCCGGTTCCTCCAGATAGAAGCGATAATAGGATTCTCCCATCGCCCGGATCTGGCTCAGCCCGTTATCCGCGGTCTGTCTTGCCTCTTCAAATCGACGGAACAGGCTATGGCCAGCCCTGAGCATAATGCCCCTCTGTATCGCAGCCTTGTCCTTGAAGTACACGTACAGCAAGGCCCGGCTAAGGCTGGCGGTACGGGCGATGTCGTCCATGGACGTGCGTTCGTAGCCCTTTTCCGAGAACACCAGTTCGGCGGCGTCCAGGATGGTGTCGTAACGGGCCTGTTTCTCACGCTCGCGACGGGTTTTCAGCGGTTCGCTCATTCAATCATCCGGTAAGTTGGCAACAGCACGCATAGGATACCTGAAATCGAATCAAACCCGATTATTGACAAAATGTCAAAGAATGACATGATGTCTAAATCAATCATCGGGTTTCTCCAGGGACAGGACCCCGCCAACTACACAAGCAAGGATGAAAGGAAGAGTCATGACACCACTTCGAATCCCCGTTGCCATCGTTTCTCTTGCGGTTTTTTCACTGTTTCTGTCGGGCTGTAAAGCCAGTGACGTAGCCCCGGAGTCCGGGCAGCAGAAGGTTTCAGTGCGTGTGTCTGAAGTTTCCGGCGGCGAGAGCCAGGATATGCCGCTGCGGTTTTCCGGAATTGTTCGTGCTACCCAGCGAGCGACACTGACCTTCCAGGTCAGTGGCACCCTCAAAGAGCAGGCGGTGGAGCTCGGTCAGAAGGTGCAGGCCGGTGATCTGCTCGCCCGGGTCTACAATCCAGGCCTGGAGCCGGCCCGGGATTCTGCCAGGGCCCGCCTGGAAGAGTTGAGAACCCAGTATCAGCAGGCTCAGCGGGAGTGGGAACGCTCCAGTCGATTGCACGAGCGCGGTGTGGTGTCCGAGCAGACGCTGGAGCAGCTTGCCGCTCGGCGGGATTCCCTGGAGGCCAGCGTAGCAACGGCGCGGGCCTCCCTGGCGGAGGCAACCCAGCTGCTCGAGGAAAGTACACTTCGGGCGCCCTTTTCCGGACGGGTTGAAGCCCTGCTGGTGGAGCGGGACGAATTCGTGGCGGCCGGACAGCCGGTGATGCGGCTTTCCTCGCCCGAGGGCCGTGAGGTCGAGGTGCGGGTACCGGCGTATCTGCTGGATCATGTCGAGCTGGAGCAAACCTTGCCTGTCTGGTCCGTCCAGGACCGCAGCCGCCCCGCACAATCCGGTTCGGTGGTCGAGATTGCCCAGGCCGGCGCCATTCGCGGCGAGCTGCATCCGGTTCTGGTGAGCCTGCCGGTAAACACCCTGGAGCCCGGCCAGCCGGTAGAAGTGGGCATCACGCCTGTTCGGGAATCTGCCATCACAGTGCCCCTGCTGTCGGTGATCCGCAACGCCGAGGGCGTCAGTGTGTTCCGGGTCCGGGATAATGTGGCCTCCCGTGTTGCGGTGGAAGTCGACCGGGTCGTGGGCGAGCGGGTGGTGGTTACCTCTGGCGATTTGTCCCCGGGTGACCTGGTGGTTTATGCCGGCATGACACGGCTGGCGGACGGTGATGCCGTGGAGGTGCGCTGATGACCCGCCGGCTTCTGAACTGCCAGCGTCTGCTGGGCATGGTGGTGACCATGCTCTGCCTGTTGGGTATCGCGGCTTACAGCACCATGCCACGCCAGGAAGACCCGTCGTTTCCCTACCGGGCCGGCCTGATCAGCATCAACTATCCGGGTGCCAGCGCCGAGGCCGTTGAACGGCTCGTACTCAGGCCCCTGGTGGATGAACTTCGGCAGGTGGAGGAGGTGGATTATACCCAGTCCACCGCCCGTACCGGCGTTGCCATCGTGCGCCTGCGCCTGAATGACGACATCTACGACACCGACCCCGCCTGGGACCGAGTGCGCCAGGCCATGGAGCGCGCGAAGCAGGACTTCCCGGACGATGTGGGCCGGATGGTACTTGATGACCGTCTAATCGATATTCCTGCCATCGTCATGGCCGTAGGTGGCTCGCCCTCGGTAACGGAACTATCCGACGTTGCTGAACGGTTGAAGCAGAACCTCTCGGATTTGCCGGGGGTTTCCCGGATTGAGCTGGAAGGCGATGCAGACGAGCAGATTACCCTGGCACTGGACGATGCCGCGCTCTTCCGGCTTGGTATCTCACCGGCGCGGGTGCTGGACACGCTGGCGCGGCGAAACCAGACCATTCCCGGCGGCTTCGTGGTGGTCAATGGCCGCCGCCTGTCGGTCCTTCCCAACAGCGAGTTTGCCGATATTGACGCCATCCGCGCCACGCCCATTGAACTTCCGGATGGCTCACAGGTGCCCCTGGCCGCGGCAGCGGATGTCTGGCGTGGACCAGTAGAACCCAGACAGCCGGAAACCTGGTACGACGGCGAACGGGTGGTGCTGGTCTCCATCATTATGGAAGAGGGCACCACCGATGCGATCCGCTTTGGTCAGCGGGTGCGCGAACGCATGGAGCAGATTCGCGGAGACTTTGAACCCTACGAGATCCGGGAGATGTTCTTCCAGCCGGACAAGGTGCAGGAACGGCTCGATAACCTGGCCTGGAGCCTGGTGCTTTCAGTGCTGATCATCGTGGCGGTGGTCTTTACCGGCATGGGCATTCGTATGGGGCTGCTGGTCGCGTCCATTCTGCCCATGGTTGCCCTGATCAGTGTCGGGCTCTATGACCTCGGTGGGGGCGTGCTGCATCAGATCGCCGTCATTGGCATGGTGATCTCATTGGGCATCCTGATCGACAACGCCATCGTGATCGTCGAAAACATCCAGGGGCACCTGGATGAGGGCATGCGGCGGCTGGATGCCCTGCGCCAGGCCGTCAGCGAGCTGGCCGGCCCGCTGGGTGCCTCAACGGGAACGACACTGGCGGCCTTCGCACCCCTGCTTCTGGCCAAGGGCGGTGCTGCGGATTTCACCCGTGGCGTGCCGGTTATGATCATGCTGACACTGTCCGTCAGCTATCTGTTGGCTATCTCCGCCGTTCCCTTGCTGGCGGCCAGATTCCTGAAGCCCCGCCGCAAGGCGGGCCAGGACCGATTGATCGGAGTAGCCCGTTTTCTGGGTGGCCTGGTATCCCGTTACCCCGGACGGCTGATTACCGCCGGCGCCATACTTGTGGGCATCAGCCTTGCGATGACCCCCTTCATGGCCCAGCAGTTCTTTCCGAATGCCGATCGCCCGAGGGTGATTGTCGAAGTCTACATGCCCGAAGGCACCGACCAGGCCCGCACGGCTGAGGCCACGGAAAGTCTGGAGCGAATTATCCGTTCACAGCCGGACGCCCTGAAGGTCCACCGGTTCGTAGGCTTCACCGGACCTTCATTTTATTACAACCTGCAGCGCGCCCCCCAGGCACCGAACCGGGCACGGCTGGTGGTTACCACACCCACACTGGAAGACACTACCGGCATGATCCGCTGGATTCGCGCGCACGTGAAAGACCAGATGCCGGAACTGGATGTGACCGTGGGTATCCTCGGGCAGGGGCCGCCCAGGGCTGCGCCGGTGGAAATCCGTGTCTACCATGCCAATGATGGTGCCCGGATCGAAGCGGTGGAGCGGATCTTCAGCATTCTGAGAGGCGTTGAGGGCACGGTTGATGTCCGCCATGACCTGGATATTGGCGTTCCGAGTATTGCCATCAACGTCGACGATGCCACGGCGGCCCGCTACGGCCTGACCCGGGCCGATGTGGCCCAGAGCCTCTATGGCCAGAGCTTTGGTGTGGTGGCTGAGCGCTATCGCCAGGAAGAGGATCCCATCCCCTTGGTGCTGCGTTCCCGCGAGGGCACGGCCCTGTCGCTTTCACGGTTGCTGTCAGTGAATATCTACAACGACCGGGGGGACGCCGTACCGCTCTCAGCAGTAGCGACAGTGGATACCACCTGGGAACCGGCGGCTCGATACCTGCGTGATGGCGTAAGAATGAACACCGTCACGGCTAATCTCGAAACCGGTTACAGCTTCAGCCAGGCTCTGGACGGCCTTTACGCAGGGCTTGAGAGAAACCCGTTACCGCCGGGTACCCGCATGGCCATGGGCGGCGATGCTGAGGGCTCCGGTGAAGCCAATACCGCATTGCTCACCGCAGCCCCCATCGGGATGCTTTTGCTGCTGTTCTTCCTGCTGCTGCAGTTCAACTCCTTCCGCCGGGTCGGCATTATCCTTCTGACGGTGCCGCTGGCTACCGTCGGTATTTTCCCCGGATTGGTGCTGTCCGGCTCACCCTTCGGTTTCCAGTCTCTGCTTGGCGTGATCGCCCTCGTGGGAATCGTGGTGAACAACGCCATCGTTCTGCTGGACGTGATGGATCGGGAACTGGAGAAAGGAAGAGACATCCGCGACGCCATGCGCAACGCGGTAGAGCAGCGCACCCGCCCGATCCTGCTGACCACAGCAACCACCGTGGCCGGCCTGCTGCCATTGGCGTTCTCAAGCTCCACGCTCTGGCCACCCATGGCCTGGGCCATCATCTCCGGCCTGCTGGCCTCAACGGTGCTCACGCTGCTGGTCATCCCGGCTGTCTGCACCCAGTTGATCAAAGCCAGCGTGCCGGAACCCGAAAACGCCCCGGCCTGATCAGCCGGAACGAGGGTCAGATGAAACTTTCATCTGACCCCGTTTCTGGCCGGATCATCAGCCCGACTCGATGGCCCACCGGAACCTCCGGATTGGGGAACACAATCGCCTCTGGTGAATGCCCCACCCGGTAACTGGTCTCGTCGTCCTCCCAGATGACTGTGCCGGGCTGATACTCGGTGAAATTGGCGACATCGTCCGGAATGTGGAACCGGAAGTTCTTCCCGGTGTTCAGAATCTCATGCACCACCTCGAACACCGTCAGGTGATCAAACGGCGGCTGCGGCGCAGGTGAGGGTAGCCCCCGGAACCGCCGTCGCAAGGCATCCTGGATGCCGGAAAAGCGCCCCAGATCATTCTGACCAAACGGCCGAACCTTACCCAACTCCATGGTAAAACTCTCGGCCTTCAACAGCGACGAGGAAAACGACGAAAACGTGGTGCCCGCCTTGTGCTGCAGCAGAAGCGTCTCCACCTCCGCCTCCAGCAGAAAATCACGCTGGTCGACCGGAACCGTCCGGCCCTCAACAAACGGATACAGTGCAAACCGCTCCCGGTGTGACGGCCGAATGGCCGTGTGCAGGTCGTAGTGATAGAGCGCCTGGGGATTGGCCATGGCAAACTGCCGGCAAGCCTCCTCAAGCTCCTGCGCCCGCGCAGCCTCGGCCAGCCCCTCATACTCGTTCCGACTATGCGCGCCATCGAACAGCCGATTGAGGTTCACTTCCAGAAAGCGCTTCCCTGCGACCATCGCGGGGGGATTACCCAGAATCAGCAAGACCGGGCAAGCCAGCTCCCATTCGCCCTCAATCAGTTCGGAAACCAGTCCGTTAAGAACCTCAATGGGCGCTGTTTCGTTCCCGTGAACACCTGCGGAAACGATGATGGCCTCGGCATTCGGGTTGCTTCGGCCAGCCGGGGGAACAATGTCCAGAACACCCACGGCCTTGCGGCTGATTCGGGTACCGTCGGGGAGAAAGGTCTTGATTTCTGGGAGTGATGCGGCTGGGTTGTCCAGGGCGTGGGAAAGCCAGTCACAATTCGTTCCGAACAGATCTTGTTTTGCCGACATAGAAGCCCCGAACCAGGTTTGGGGGCGGGCAGGGTATTGCCTCCCGGGAATGTCTGAAGCCATGGATGGCTTCAGTCAAGCGCACATGGATGTGCTCGTAGCGTTTCCCGGGAGGCAATACCCTGCCTGCCCGGGCACTGAAGTATGATGTTCCGCGGGCTCAGCCGTTCACCGGCCGCTGATGCTTCAGAAGATGAGTTTCGAGTTTGCGGAAAGCAAAAACCAGTATAAACGTGAGCGCCATATAGCAAAGTGCCACAAAGATAAACGCATCAAACGGCGCATAAAACCGGGAGTAAATATTACGGGCTGCTCCCGTCAGATCCACAATGGTTACTACACTCGCAATCGCACTGGCGTGCAGCATGAAGATCACCTCGTTGGAGTAGGCCTGCACCGCCCGCCGCGCTGCACTTGGCAGCACAATCCGCCGCATCCGCATAAACCAGTTCATGCCATAGGCTTTGGCTGCTTCAATTTCACCGTTGGGTGTAGATATGATCGCACCGCGGATAATCTCCGTGGTATAGGCCGCCGTGTTCAGTGTGAAAGCCAGCAGTGCCGGGTAGAAAGGCTCCCGGAAAATCTCCCACCAGAAGGTCTCCTGGATGCCCTCAATCTGGGCCAGCCCGTAATAGATGATGTAAAGCTGGATCAGCAATGGTGTGCCGCGGAACAGATAGGTGTAAAGCCACACCGGGCCGGAGACGAAGGGGTTGCGAACCGTCCGGAGGATGGCCAGCGGAACCGCCACCAGCAAACCGATAACCAGGGACAGAAACACCAGATGCACGGTGGTCACCATGCCATCCCAGTATTCCATGATGGTCATGGCGGTAAAGATTTCGTTCTGGTTCAGCCACTCGGCAATGAAATCAGGCATCCGTTAACCCCCCTGAACCACGCCGACATTGGCCCGTTTATCGAGCCACTTGATGAACAGCTCAGACCCCGCCGTAAGGGCCAGATAGACAAATGCCACCGGAATGAAAAAGTGGAACGGCATGCGCTCCGCCTTGGCGGCTTCCTCCGCCACACGAACCATGTCGGTCAGGCCAATGATCGAAACCAGGGCGGTGGTCTTCAGCAGAACCTGCCAGTTGTTGCCCAGACCGGGCAGGGCATGGCGCAGCATCTGCGGCAGCATGATTCTGCGGAAGGTATGAAAACGGGTAAAACCATAGGCCCGGGCAGCCTCAATCTGGCCGGTTTCAACAGCCAGGAACGCGCCCCGGAAAGTTTCGGTCATATAGGCGCCGAAAATCAGCCCGATCGTTACAACGCCGGAGATAAACGGGTCGAACTGAAAGAAAAAGTCGATCTCGTAAGTTTCCCAGATGTAATCCGAGAGCATATTCACTGCAACCTGGCCGCCATAGTAGAACAACAGCATCATGACCAGATCGGGCACGCCACGAATCAGAGTGGTGTAGGTGGTCGCGATACCTTTGGCAACCCGGCTTTGCGACAGTTTGGCAGACGCGCCAATCAGTCCCAGGGCAACCGAGAGAGCAAGAGACAGGAAGGCCAGTTCAATGGTGACTATTGCCCCATCCATCAGGGCCGGGCCATAGCCTTTCAGATCAAGCATGGGAAAGTCCGGTAAGCAGGGGCGGCCCCAACGGGCCACCCCTCGGCAGATTTACATCTTGATGTCGTAAGCGAAGTACTTCTGCATGATGGTGTCGTAGGTACCATCTTCCTTCAGGGTGCGAAGGGCAGCGTTCACTTCTTCGGCAAGCTCGGTATCGCGCTGGCGCATGGCAACACCCACGCCCTGACCCAGCTTGACCGGCTCACCGACTTCCTTGAAGCCTTCCTTGGTGAGGACGGTCTGCTCGCCAACCGGATAGTCTACGAACACAACGTCCAGACGCTGGCCTTCGAGGTCCAGAACCATGTCATCGGCGGTGGTGTAACGCTTGATGTTGACAATGCCACCCATGTTTTCGGTGACGTAGGTGTCCATGGTGGTGCCGCGCTGAACGCCGACGGTCTTGCCTTCCATCGCATCCATGTCGGTGACGTCGCTGTTGAAGCTCTCAGGGCCGAACCAGCCACCCGGGGTGTTGTAATACGGCTCGGAGAACAGAACCCGCTCTGCGCGCTCCGGCGTGATGGACATGGACGACATGATCAGATCGAATTTACGTGCCAGCAGGCCCGGGATCATGCCGTCCCATGCCTGGATCACGAATTCGCAGTTGGCGTTCATTTCTTCGCACATGGCTTCGGCCAGTTCCACTTCGAAACCGGTCAGTTCGCCATTTTCGTCTTTGTACTCAAACGGCTCGTAGGGCACGTCGAAGGCGATACGCAGATCCCGTTCCTGGGCCTGTGCGCCACCAGCAATCAGGGCGAGGGCGCAGCTTGCTGCAAAAATCATTTTTTTCATGTGTCACTTCTCCAGTGGTTTGCCTTTTGGGCTTTATTTTTGATGGAAGTTTTTGGTTCCAGCATTTTATTTTTCACCGGTTCAAGATAGCACCGAGTGTCAGAAGTTGGGAGTCAGGAACTGCTTCATGCGTTCCGAATCCGGGTGATCAAACACTTTTTCGGGGGTACCCTGTTCCTCGATCACGCCCTGATGCAAAAACAGGACCTGACTCGACACATCCCTTGCGAACGCCATTTCGTGGGTAACCACGATCATGGTGCGGCCTTCCTCGGCCAGGCTTTGCATAACCTTCAGTACTTCCCCCACCAGCTCAGGGTCCAGCGCCGACGTGGGTTCGTCAAACAGCATGACTTCCGGTTCCATGGCCAGGGCCCGGGCAATAGCCGCCCGCTGCTGCTGGCCACCGGACATCTGGGCCGGGTAGTAGTCCTTGCGCTCGTAGATGCCCACCTTGTTCAGATAGGCTTCCGCGCGCTCGATGGCTTCCTTCTTGGGAACCTTGAGCACGTGGATCGGCGCTTCAACGATGTTCTCCAGCACCGTCATGTGAGACCAGAGATTGAAGCTTTGGAACACCATGGAAAGTTTGGCGCGGATCAGCTCAACCTGCTTGTTATCCGCGGGAATGCGTTCGCCCCTGCGGTTGGTCGTGAACTTTATTGGGTCGCCGTGCACGATAATGTCGCCGGAAGTGGGGGTTTCCAGCAGGTTTATACAACGCAGGAGGGTGCTCTTGCCGGAGCCGGAGCTGCCGATCAGGGAAACCACGTCGCCTTTGCGGGTCTCCAGTGAAATACCTTTGAGCACTTCAAGCTGGTCAAAGGTCTTGTGAATGTCCCTGCAGATCAAAGGCGACTGGTCCGCCATGGGTGACTCCTGGGGCTGTAATTCAAAGGCGCATGTTTTACGGACTGTGGATACGGAAATCAATCCCTTAAAGAGAGCGTTTTACCGAATTTCACCGCCGTTCGCTGCATGACATTGTGGTCGAATGATTGTTCAATGCAAGCTTTTTGCCATGCTAGGCTTCTGCCCGCAAATGATCATTCGCTTTGTCCTGTTCAATGGGCAGCCTGATCAGTTTGCCTCCGTCTTTCTCCATGTCTCTCATGGCCTCACTGACAAACCGTACGTGGGCCATCGCCACCTTCTGGGCGTTGGCCGGCTTGCCAGCGATGACGGCCTCATACAGCTGCCGGTGCTGGCGGACGATTTTCTTCCGCATTTCTTCTCTCGGGTTCAGGTTGGCAACCGAGGCCTGAACGGTCAACAACATCATGTTTTTCAGGCTGTTGAGCACATGCACCAGTACCGGATTATGGGATGCCTCGACAATCGCAAGATGGAAACCATGGTCGAGACGGGCGTTACGAAGCGGGTCGGTATCCTCAAGCGCCCGGAACGCCTTCGTGATGCGATGCCGGTCGAGGCGGGTTGCCCGCAGGGCAGCGAGATAGGCGGCCTGGCCTTCCAGTTGTTCGCGTACTTCCAGAAGGTCGAAAAGTGTGCGGGGATGTCCCTCGAAAAGATGCATCAGCGGACTCTGTTCTCCCAGCTCGCTCGCGCCGGGCACCATGCTGGCCACAAACGACCCCTTGCCGTGGCGGGTCTCAATAACGCCGCGGCCCTGAAGCTCATGCAGGGCTTCCCGGATCACTGCGCGGGAAACACCCAGCCGGGTCGCCAGTTGGCGCTCGGACGGTATCTTCTGCTCCGGAGCCAGCCCGCCGTCGAGAATAAGGCGTTCCAGCCGATATGAGATTTCCTGGGAGATTGCCATTTGGGGGCCTGTTTATGCTCTCTGGTCTGACCAGTGAATGCTTCTGATTGTAGGTGTTTCCGTTCTCAGCTGATGTGCGTCCGAGCCCGTTAAATATGGCCGATTCAGAGTATTTCGTCCATTTTTAATACTTCAAAAACTGGTCAGACCAGTGCTCACCGAACTGGACTAAACCCGGATTGGCTACGAATATCATTCTAATGTCGGCCTGCGCCGGCGTTGCCATAGACGCTGATAAAAACAAAGCCAACGGAGACGTTTCGATGAATTCGAAGAATAACATCCGAAATAGCTGTGACACTGGCGAGACCCCACCTCGCAGAAGTTTCCTCAAGACAATCGCCATGGGCGCCACTCTGGCAGGCGCAATGCTCATGGGCGCAGGTCAGGTCCAAGCTGCTACCACGTGGAAAATCCAGTCGACCTGGGACGCGGGTACGGTGGGCTACACGCTCTTCGAGGAGTGGTGTAAGAGTATTGAGGCCAAGTCCGGCGGAGAGCTCAAGTTCCAGTGCTTCCCGGCCAAGGCGGTTGCTGCCGACAACAACGCGCTGTTTGACGCTGTTCGTAACGGCGTGCTGCAGGGTATGAACCCGTTCACCCTGTACTGGGCGGGCAAGATCCCTGCCTCTGTGTTCCTGTCTTCCTACCCAGCGGGTCCGGATCAGCCCCATCAGTGGGACACCATGTTCTACTCCATGGGTATGCTCGAGAAGACCCGGGAAATCTACAAGAAGTTCGGCCTGTTCTACGTTGGCCCGATCCAGCACGATGCCAACATCATCCATTCCAAGCAGCCGGTAAACAGTCTTGACGACCTGAAAGGTATGAAGATCCGCGTACCCGGAGGCATGGTTGCCGAGGTTTTCCAGCAGTTTGGCGTGTCCACGGTCAGTCTGCCGGGCTCGGATATTTTCCCGGCTCTCGAAAAAGGCACCATTGACGCGGCGGACTTTGTAGGTCCTGCGGTCAACTACGAGCTGGGCTTCTCCCAGGTTACTGACTACATCATCTTTGGACCTCCCGGCGTGATGTCTATCTACCAGCCGGTGGACCTGATGGATCTGACCGTCAGTCTGCGTGCCTGGAACTCTATCTCGCCTGAGCTTCAGCAGCTGGTTGAGGACGAGGTTCGGATCTACTCCCAGAAGCACTACCTGGCCATCCAGGCGCGCAACATCGAGGCGATGGAGAAGTTCAAGGCGGATGGCGACACGGTTACCCGCCTGAGCCAGGAAGATCTGGAAACCTGGCGTAAAGCTGCGATCCCCATCTGGTTCAACTGGGCCAACAAGAATGATGACGCGCGCGCCATCCTGGATATCCAGCTGAAGTACATGATGAACGACACGGTTGGCTACATAACCGAAGAAGACATCAAGGGCTTCTGAGTTCCAAAGCTCAAATAAAAAACGACACACGAGGAAGGCAGGGTTAGCCGACTAAGGATTAGCCCTCCCTTCCTCGCTCTTTGATCTGGGTGGTAACAACATGTCTGATCTGAGTTCCTTTGGCTTTGTTTTGCCGCACTGGTTCTACTGGGGCTGGCTTGCGGTAATGCCATTGCTCATGATGGCTTGGGATAAGTGGAGCAGTAAGCACGGCGGAGATGACGCCGAGCCCGAGAAAACGGTTTCCGAGCTGCAGTCTGAAGAAGATGATCCTCTTGCTCACTTTGAGTACGAGGGTAACTGGTTTACGAAAATCGTTGACTGGATGTGCGAGAAGTCAGGTCTTTTCGTTGCGTTCTGGACCATCAACGCCGTGCTTTTCTATTTCTTTGAAGTGGTGATGCGATACATCTTTAACATGCCAACGATCTGGGTGCATGAGGCCAGCTTCCT
Organism: Marinobacter sp. CP1; assembly: GCF_001266795.1. NCBI lineage: Bacteria > Pseudomonadati > Pseudomonadota > Gammaproteobacteria > Pseudomonadales > Marinobacteraceae > Marinobacter > Marinobacter sp. CP1. The sequence continues at coordinate 1,179,072 of NZ_CP011929.1, read as the reverse complement.
GATCTTCGGTATGCAGTACATCCTTGCCGGTGCCTTTGCGCTGTTGCACGGAGCGCACGTTCGGGTAGACGTCGTCTACAACTTCCTGCCGGTTCGCGGGCGCGTGGGCATGGATATTTTCACCTCCATGTTCTTCTTCATATTTGCAGCCGTTCTGGCCACCACATCCTGGACCTTCTTCCAGGACTCCCTGATGATGCAAGAGACCACTGTCGAGACCTGGGGTATCCAGTATTACCCCGTGAAAGGCGTGATGTTTGTGGGCGCAATCCTGTTGCTGCTCGCCGGCTTTTCGAAGCTGCTTAAAGACATCGTACTGTTCATCCGTCTCGGTCAGGAGCGCACATCATGAGTACAACAACTGCAGCGCCCAGCAGCGGCATGGCCGGAAAACTGGGTACATGGTTAATGATCATCGCCACCGTGGGTCTGGCGTTTGTCATCTGTGTTGAACTGATCAACATTCTCTTTTATGACCCATGGAGTGATGACAAATTCCTCTTCAAGCTCTCGGGTAGCTTGTCCGGCGTCGAAATCGGGCCGTTGACCTACCTGATGTTTGGATCTCTGGCTGTCGCCCTGATGATGGGGCTGCCGCTTGCTTTCGTGACCGGTGGTCTTGGTGTCATGTTCATCTACCTGGTGGGTGACGCCATGATGTTGAACATTGTCCCCGGCCGGATCTTCCCGTTGATGGCAAACCCCGACATTGCTGCGATCCCTCTGTTCATCTTCATGGCGTCGATGCTTGAACGCGCGGGCCTGATCGAAGAAATGTTCAGCGTGGTTTACAAGTGGATGGGCGGCATCAGTGGCGGCCTTGCTGCTGCAACCATTGTCGCCTCTACGATTCTGGCTGCGATGGTCGGTGTTATCGGTGCCGCCGTTGTCACCATGGGCATTATCGCACTGCCGGCCATGTTGAAACGTCATTACGACCACAAGATTGCCATCGGCTCCATCATGGCGGGTGGAACCCTGGGTATCCTCATTCCGCCTTCGATTCTGGCCATTCTGTATGCCGTTGTTGCACAGCAGTCTGTGGGCGAGCTTTATCTGGGCTCTCTGTTGCCCGGTCTGATGCTCTCCGGTCTGTACCTGACTTATGTTCTGGTGCGCAGCTGGCTGAATCCGAAGCTGGGCCCGCCCATTCCGGTGGAAGACCGGATCAGTCTGAAAGAAAAGCTCAAGCTTCTGGGCAACCTGATTGCACCCCTTGCACTGGTTGGTCTGGTTCTGGGCCTGCTTTTCGGTGGTATTGCCACGCCGGTTGAAGCGGCTGGTATCGGTTCGTTCGGTGCCATTATCGTTGCGATGATGCACAAGAAGTTCTCGATTGCCGGCCTTCGCGAAGCCTCCGTGACCACGGCCAAGGCGTCTGCCATGGTTCTGTGGATCATGTTCGGTGCATCGGTATTCGTCGGTTTCTACATCCTCCAGGGTGGTCAGCAGTTTGTCACCGACGCCATACTTGGAACCGGCATGTCGGCGTACGGGATCCTGCTCCTGCTGATGGTCTTGCTGGTGGTTCTGGGTATGTTCCTTGACTGGGTTGGTATCCTGCTGCTGGCAGTGCCCATCTTCATTCCGATTGTGAAGGCGCTGGAATTCCCTGGCTTGTTCGGCTTCCCGCCGGTAGCCGGTGACGACGTGGTGCTCTGGTTCGGTGTGTTGTACCTGGTGAACATGCAGATGTCTTTCCTGAGTCCGCCGTTTGGTTACGCACTGTTTTACATCCGCGGCGTTTGTCCTCCGGAAATCTCCATGGGTACCATCTTCAAGTCTTCCCTGGTGTTCCTGGCGATTCAGGCGTTCGGACTGTTCATGTGTGTCCTGATCCCCGGCATCGTAACCTGGCTGCCAGGGCTGGTTTACGGTTAATCAAATCAAGGAGTAAAGCTTTATGTTGACGATCAAACGACTGGACCTTGCCGAGGCGCGCATCCTCATTGAGGGCGCGGCTGAAAAGGCCCGTGAAATCGGTGTGCCCATGTGCATCGCTGTGGTGGACGAATCCGGCAATCTGGTGGCCTTCGAGCGCATGGACGGCGGCAAGATCACCAGTGTGACCATTGCCCAGGACAAGGCCTTCACGGCGGCTGCGGCCAAGAAAGCCACCCATGACTACAACAAGGTGAACGTGCCCGGCAGTCTCGCTTTCGGTATCCACACCGAAGTTGGCGGGCGCATCAGCTCTGTTGGCGGTGGTCTGCCGGTGATCGTCGACGGCGAAGTGGTGGGTGGTATCGGAATCAGTTCCGGTACCCCCCAGCAGGATATGGACTGTGCCCAGGCCGGTCTTGACCACTTTGAAACAAAACGCGGTTGATGACTGTCACACTGACGTAATTCGAACCCAGAGAGTGCTATGACTACCAAGCCGAAAGTCAGCAAAGCCGAGCTGGCGGAGCAGTTCCGGGCGTTTATCGACCCGGACTACGTCATCACCGATGACGAAACCATGAAGCCCTACGAATGCGACGGCATGTCGATGTATTGCGAAATGCCGTTGCTGGTGGTGCTGCCGGAAACCGTTGAACAGGTGCAGCGGGTGATGCGCATCTGTAACGAGAACGCGGTACCTGTGGTGGCCCGTGGAGCCGGAACGGGACTCAGTGCCGGTGCCATGCCCAACAAGGAGGGCGTGGTACTGTCGCTGGCCAAGTTCAATCGCATCGTGGAGATTGATCCGCTGGCCCGAACGGCAAGACTGCAGCCCGGGGTGCGAAACCTCGCCATCAGCGAAGAAGCGGCCCAGTACGGTCTGTATTACGGGCCAGATCCTTCCTCGCAGATCGCCTGCACCATTGGCGGTAACGTGGCCGAGAACTCGGGCGGCGTGCATTGCCTCAAGTACGGTCTGACCGTTCACAACATCCTGAGCGTGGAAATGGTCACCGCCGAGGGTGATGTCGTGACCGTGGGCAGTGATGGTCTGGACGGCTGTGGGATGGACCTGCTTGCGCTGATGACCGGCTCCGAGGGGCTGCTGGGTGTGGTGACGGAAGTCAAAGTGAAGCTGTTGCCGAAACCCGAAGTAGCCCAGGTTGTCATGGCCGGGTTTGATGACGTGCAGAAAGGTGGTGACGCCGTGGGCGGGATTATCTCCCACGGCATTATCCCTGGTGGCCTTGAAATGATGGATGGCCACGCCATCATCGCAGCGGATGACTTCGCCCAGGCCGGCTACCCGCGGGACGCCAAGGCGTTGTTGCTCTGTGAAGTGGACGGCACCGAGGAGGAAGTTCACGAACACATTGCCCAGGCCGAAGAAGTCTTCCGAAAGCTGGGTGCCACTTCGGTTCGGACCTCTCAGAGCGAGGAAGAGCGAGCCCTGCTGTGGAAAGGCCGTAAGTCTGCGTTCCCGGCCGTGGGCCGGATTTCACCGGACTACTACTGCATGGACGGTACCATTCCCCGTCGTGAGATCGCCTATTTTCTGACGGAAATGGAGAAGATGTCCGAGGAGTTTGGTCTGCGCGTCGCCAACGTGTTCCATGCCGGCGATGGCAACCTGCACCCGCTGATCCTGTTTGATGCGAATGTGCCCGGCGAATTCGAGCGCACGGAGGCCTTCGGTTCACGCATCCTGGAAATGTGTGTGGAGGTAGGTGGCTGCATTACCGGTGAACACGGCGTTGGCGTTGAAAAGATTCGCCAGATGGCAGTGCAGTTCAACGATGAGGAGCTCCAGCAGTTCCACGACGTAAAGGCCGCGTTTGATCCCGCCGGTATCCTGAACCCGGGCAAGGGCGTACCGGCCCTTCGGTTCTGCCAGGAATACCGCTCCCTTGAGCACAAACAACACACGCACGAACATACGGAAGCCGCCCATGGCTGATATTTCCCAACAGTTGAAGGAGCAGGTGCTCCAGGCCCGGGAGAGCGGGCACAAACTCAATATTGTCGGCGGTGGCACCAAGGCCTTTATGGGCCGGGAAGCCGACACCGATGCCGGAACCCTCAACGTGGGCGAGCATACCGGTATCGTTGACTATCACCCGGTGGAGCTTGTTTTGACCGTCCGTGCCGGTACGCCGCTGAGCGAAATCGAGGCGACTCTGGCTGAAGAAGGTCAGTGCCTGCATTTTGAGCCACCCCATTTTGGTGCCGCCTCCACCATCGGCGGCACCCTGGCCTGTAACCTTTCCGGTCCGGGACGCCCCTGGGCCGGCTCGGTGCGTGACCAGGTGCTGGGTATCCGGCTGCTCAATGGCAAGGGCGAACATCTTCGCTTTGGTGGTCAGGTCATGAAAAACGTGGCCGGCTATGACGTATCACGTCTTCAGGCCGGTGCCCTGGGAACTCTGGGCGTAATCACTGAAATCAGCATGAAAGTGATGCCGAAACCGGCCGCTTCCCTGACCCTGGTTCAGGAAATGGGCATGGACGAGGTGGTTCACTATATGAACAGCCGGGCGGCCGAGCCCAAGCCCATCACCGCCGCCTGCTGGGTGGACGGCAAGGTTTACCTGCGCCTGGCCGGTGCGAAATCCGGTGTGGAAGCCACCGCTGAAAAGTGGTCCGGCGAAGTGATGGAAGAGGGCGACCACTTCTGGCGACAGGTGCAGGATATGCGTCACGAATTTTTTGCCGGTAACGACGTGCCTTTATGGCGCTTCTCCGTTGGTTCGACAGCTGCCACACCGAAACTGGAAGGTAACTGGTTTATCGACTGGGCCGGTTCCCAGCGCTGGTTCCGTGGCGCCGGTGAGCTGAAAGATCTGGAGCCTGCGGCCCGAGCTGCCGGTGGCCAGGTCAGCCTGTTCCGTGGTGGCGATCGCACCGGTGAGGTGATGCATCACCAGCCGGAGGCCCTGAAGGGCATTCAGCGCCGCATCAAGAATGCCTTTGATCCGGACAATATCTTCAATCCCGGACGTTTATACAGCTGGTTGTAATTATGCAGACGAATCTGGTTCAACAATTTGCTAACACCAAGGAAGGCCAGGAAGCCGAGTCGATCCTGAGGGCCTGTGTGCATTGTGGCTTTTGCACCGCGACCTGCCCGACCTATCAGGAACTGAACGACGAGCGTGATGGTCCTCGTGGCCGGATCTACCTGATGAAGATGTTCCTGGAAGGGGCGGAAGTTACCGAGAAAACCCGCGAGCACCTGGACCGCTGCCTGACTTGCCGCAGCTGTGAGACCACCTGTCCGTCCGGTGTCCAGTATGGGCGTCTGGTGGACATCAGCCGCGGTCTGATGGAAAAGGAGATGCCCAGGGAGCCGAAAGACAAGTGGCTGCGCTGGGCCCTGGCGCGGGTGATTCCCAACCGCCAGTTGTTCGGTGTTCTGCTTCGTCTGGGGCAGGTTTTCCGCCCGGTATTACCGGAAAAACTGCGCACCAAGGTGCCGCCCAGAAAGCAGGCCAGCCCCTGGCCTGCAGCCAGTCACAGCCGTATTGTGCTGGCACTGGCCGGTTGCGTGCAGCCTTCGGCCACTCCGAATACCAATGCAGCCGCCGCCCGGGTTCTGGATCGGCTCGGCATTACCATGGTGGAAGCCCCGGAGGCTGGCTGCTGTGGTGCCGTGAATTATCACCTTTCCGAGCACGAGAAAGGCCTGGAAAGAATGCGCCAGAACATTGATGCCTGGTGGCCCGCTATCGAGGCGGGTGCTGAGGCAATCATCATGACGGCTTCCGGTTGCGGGGCGATGGTTCAGGATTACGGTCATCTGTTGAAGGACGATCCGGTCTATGCCGCCAAGGCCCAGAAGGTGAGCGAACTGTGCACCGATCTCGGCGCCTTTTTGCTGAAACAGGATCTGGAAAAGCTCAAGGTCCGGCAGGACCCGGGCAAGGTGGCATTCCATTGTCCCTGCACCCTGCAGCACGCAATGAAGCAGAACGGTGTGGTGGAGCAGGTGCTGACACGGGCGGGTGTTAACCTGGCTGCGACCAAGGACAAGCACCTTTGCTGTGGGTCTGCGGGCACCTATTCGGTGACCCAGCCGGAGATGAGCCAGAAGCTGCTTGGTAACAAACTGAAGGCTTTGACCGTCGACAATCCGGACCGCATCGTGACCGCCAATATCGGTTGCCAGATGCACCTGGAAACCAAGTCGCCGGTGCCGGTGCAGCACTGGATCGAGCTTCTCGACCAGTAAAACCGAAATCGGGGTCGGATGAGGTGTTCATCTGGCCCCTAGCCTATCTGCCCCCAAGCCCGGGGCTTTTTTCGCTATACTGCCCCACCAAATTACCGAACCACAGGGAGTGGAACCGTATGCCAAGGATGATGGCTGGTCTTGTTTTGTCTTTATTTCTCACTTCAGCAGTCAGTGCCGAGGTATACACCTGGATAGACAGCCGGGGCGTAGCGCATTTTTCCGATTACCCGCCGGGAGAAATTCCCCATAAGCAGCTTGACGTGCAGGCGCCTGTCACGGTGCCGATGTCCGAGAATCTCGGGCAAGGCAAACGCGTGTCAGGAATCCGCAAAGAGGTTGAAGGCCTGCTTGCCTCCGGTCGCCCGACGGGCTCCGGAGCAACGGCAAAAGAAAAGGCCGATGCCGAGCTGGAGAAGACCTGCGCAACCTATAGAAGCAAACTGGAGCGGATCCAGTCTAAACTGCGGGCGGGCTATAGCAACGACCGGGGGAACAGTCTCCGGCAGCAGCGCAGGACGCTCAGCCAAAAGCTGAGCCGCGAGTGCATCCTGCGCTGATTCAGGCTGATATCAGGCGCGCTTGAAGCTGGCCAGGGCGACAGCGGCGGTCACAAACAGGCCGCCAAATACGCGGTTCATCTGCCGCTGGCGCCGGGCTGTGGTCATAAACCGGAACAGCTGGCTTGCCAGCAGGGCGTAGCCGAGCATTACCAGGCAATCCACCAGAATCAGTGTGATGCCCATGGTGAGCAACTGCGGGCCATGGGGTGCGCCTGCTACCAGAAACTGTGGAAACAGGGCCACCAGAAAGACCGTGGCCTTGGGGTTGGTGAGGTTCACGAACACGGCATTCCAGAACCGCTTGTACCCGCTAACGGGCTGACGGTCATCGTCCATGGATTCCATCACAGGCTCTCGCCATTTAGAAATGCCCAGCCAGATCAGGTAGGCAACACCCAGCCATTTGATAACCGACAGGGCGATGTTGGAGGACGCGATGATGGCGCCGAGGCCGGCACCCACCAGCAGAATCTGGATGCCAAAACCAAGCTGCAGCCCCATGATTGCCGGCAGCGATCGGCGAACGCCGTAACGCATACCATTACTCATGGTATTGATCGCCCCTGCACCCGGGGACACACTGATCAGAACGGCTGCAACAAGGAAGGTCAGCCAGGCTGCAAGTGACATGATTTACGCTCCCGAAAAAGCCAACAGATACACGGTATAAGCCACGAAGGCAAGTAGCAGGGCGCTCCCTTCAAACCGGTTGACACGTCCGGGCCCGCGGAAGCCATAGCACATGGCAAACAGAACCAGGGTGAGGGCAGCCATTACCGGGAAGTCACGGGTGAGCACTTCTGGCGCCACCGGCATGGGGGCAATCAGTCCTGCAATCCCCACGACGGCAAGGGTGTTAAACAGGTTGGAACCCAGAATGTTGCCCAGGGCCAGATCATGCTCTCCTTTGCGGGCGGCAATGATGGATGAGGCAAGTTCCGGAAGTGATGTACCAACGGCCACGATGGTCAGGCCGATAACCAGATCGCTGATGCCAAAGGTGGTCGCCAGATCAACCGCACCCCACACCAGTATGCGGGAGCTGATAATCAACAGCAGCAGTCCGACCACCAGCCATAAAATGGCTTTGCGCACTGGCATTGCGTTCACTTCTTCGGTCATCTCTGTAGCGAGAGCATCGTCTGGTTGCCGAAGGCCCTGGTAGATGCTCCAGCCAATCAGTACAACGAAAGCCAGCATCAGACCGATGGCATCCATCCGGCTCAGATCTCCGTCCCACAGTTGCCAGCCGGCAAAGGCGGTGACCAGAATGAGTATGGGTAGCTCCTTTCGCATGACCTGGGAGTGAACGGCGATCGGCGCCAGCAGGGCTGTGATGCCCAGAATCAACGCAATGTTGGTGATATTTGAGCCATAGGCGTTGCCCAGAGCCAGACCGGGATTACCCTGCGAGGCCGCCAGTGCAGACACGGCCATCTCTGGCGCAGACGTGCCGAAACCCACCACAACCATACCGATGAGCAGTGGTGGCGTACCGAAGTGGCTGGCTGTGGTAGCCGAGCCTTCCACAAATTTGTCCGCACTCCACACCAGCAGAATCAGGCCTGCAATGATCGCCCCAATGGCCATCAGCATTTCAATCACTCCTTGTCATCAATTGCCGTCTCGGCAGCGCAAGGATTAATGGTGCCACAGGTTCCGGCAATAGGTACAAATGCGCTTCGACCATAAAACCGATCCCGCTGTAATTGATTTCAATCAACCCTCGTATGGCCGCAGCAATGTTAGTTTGGTTAAACATTGATCAGGAAAGGAGTTGATGACATGGCAAATGGAAATCAAAGCATCGTAGTCGCGTGTGACGGTTCGGAGCATTCATCACACGCCGCCAAAATGGCAGCAGAGTTTGCCAAAGCGACGAGCCAGCCACTCAAACTGCTTGCCGTCTTCCCCGGTACCAAGCTCGAGAGACTGATCGTAAGTGGCATACCGCAGAGTGACATTGACGAACAAGCCAGCGAATACGGACGCAAGGCATTTGATGCCGCGAAGCAGGCGGTAAGCGGGATTGTTGAGCCGGCGGAAGAAGTCCTGCTAAAGGGTGATCCGGCCAAGGAAATCGTCGAGTACCTCGATGAACATCCCGGCTCCCATATGTTTCTGGGGCGCCGCGGCGACTCTACGTTGAGAAGCCTCACTCTTGGCAGTGTGAGCGAGAAGGTCGTCAGGCATGCCCATCGTCCGGTGACGGTGGTTAGTGAGTAACCGGCAAAACTTGGTAGACTCTCCAAAGCCCGCATGAAGCGGGCTTTTTCATTTCTGATCCTCAATGCACTCCATGTTTCGCCACAATTCATGCGAAAAACAACCGAGATAGCTCTGTGGCAGAGACTTTATGCTGACCGGGTAAATTCAACGAAACGAGGTGGCTATGAAGACTGCAGAGTTGATTGAGAAGTGGCTTGATAAGTGCGACCTGGCGAGACTGGCCCAGGAGCGCTACAAAGAAGATCCGAGCCCCACCAATTACTCGGAACTGAAAAGGGCCATGTGTGAGCGACGGTTGATGGAAGAGCGCATTGATCCCAGGACTAGCAATGCCCAAAGAATCCCAGCATGAGTCGGCTTTCTAGGGCGTCAGAAACAACAAAACCCGCACAAGGCGGGTTCTGTCTGAATTCTTAATGGTGCCCGGAGGCGGCACCATTTTCATGTCTCATCTTGCCGCAAGAAGTCTCTAACTGTTTGATCTGTATTATTAAATATTCCTGATTGCTCAAATTTCAGTATCGTTTTGTCTCATCGGACTGCGCTCAATCGCACGGTTAATGATGGGACAGATGATGGGGCATTGAGATTCGGGAGGTTAGAGAATGCCTAAAATTGCACCAGAACTGGGGGCTCTCCAGGTCAAGCGGCTGGCTCACGGGACAGTCAAAAAGGCGAAGAACGGAATAAATGTCGGCGATCCATGCCCAGCGCTTCATGCAGTGGGTGGTGTCTCTGGGCTCTATTTGTATTGCCGGCCACCAACGGGATCAAATAAAGCTGCTGCACGTTCATGGATACTAAGAACGGTAGTTGGCTCTAAACGGATTGACTTGGGATTGGGGCCTTATCCTGAGGTTTCTTTGGCTAAGGCGCGAGAGAAAGCCGGAGAGCTCAAATATCGAATTCGTTTCGAGGGCCATGATCCAATCGCGGCAAAAAAAGCAGCAAAATCGAACCTGATAGCTGAGCAAGCGAAACAGAGAACGTTTGCGGATGTGGCGTGGCAGTACTACGACAAAAAACGCATCGAATTTCAGGGGCGTGAACCGGAAAAACAGGCGCGTAGACTTGAACAGCACCTTGAAGACTATTGCCTACCGACTCTTGGCCAAATCCTGATTTCTGATCTTGAAACCCGACATGTGGTGCAAGCCCTCAGTGAAATCTGGATGGAAAAGACCCCGACGGCCGACCGTGTGCGGATCACTATACAAAATGTGTGCGAAATGGTTCGGAACGATGGCGTGCTCCGAAATGGATTGAACCCTGCGCACTGGCGTGGAAACCTTGAACATTTCCTAGCCTCACCTGCAGCTATTCACGACGAGGAACACCAACCAACCTTGGGCTATGAAGCACTGCCGAAGTTCTGGGGGTTACTGCAGAATCGGGACACTGTCCCTGCGAGGGCGTTGGAGTTTCAGATACTCACAGCGGCTCGTCCGGGAGAAGTTAGATTTGCTGAATGGGATGAAATCGATTTCAAGGCAAGGGTCTGGACAGTCCCGGGATGGAAAGTTAAAGGTCGTAGAGACAAGAAAAAACCTCATAAAGTCCCGCTAACAAAGCGGGCAATTGAGATTCTTAAAATGATGCCGCGAGATGAGGGAAGCTATATTTTTCCAGGATACCGCGGTAAAGAAATAATGAGTGAAAACGCTCTGAATAATACTGTTAAGGAAGTCCATGAGCTAGATGTAAAGGCTGGCGGAATAGGGTTTGCGGATCCTGAGTCCAGAAAAACGGCAACTGCTCACGGAATGCGATCGGCCTTTAAGGACTGGGCTACTGAAAAGGGAAACACCCAGGATTATGTTTCTGAGCTTGCTCTCTCTCATATCGACACAGCATCTACCCGGGCGGCATACCAGCGAGGACACTTGCTTGAAAAGCGTTTAAAGCTAATGAATGCTTTTGAAAAATATGTTTACTCGCGCTCTGGGAAGGAAAGAAATAATTCAGTAAACGCGTCTAATTGATCAAAAGGAGCAATTAGGCGCACCAACTGCATCTCTGTCCCCAGTAATTTATTTCTTTCACGTCCACCTTTCTCGGAGAATTCTATGAAAATCGATCCTGATCAAACCACTAACGTTCACCGTGTTCGGAACGGTGTTGCCTATGAGATTCCTGTGGGAACAATGGTTTTTGCAACCGTCGCTCAACAATACTACGAGATGAAATGCCGGACGTTTGCAGGACGCTGCCCGGAGAAGCAAGCGTTGAGGCTGCAGGTGACTCTGGAAAAGTACTGCTTTCCTTCGCTTGCTAATGTTTCGATGTCTGAGTTCAATTCAAATGATGTTGTACGAGCACTGAAACCGACCTGGGGAGTAAACCCGACGGTTGCAGAGCGGGCAAGAGCAACTATCGCAAAGGTCTTCGAAATGGCGCAGGCTCTTGGCATTTGCCAAGAAGGTCCAAACCCGGCTGCCTGGTCGAATAATTTGGAACACTTTCTGCCACGGCCTTCAGCGATCTGCCAGCCAGCGTATCCGCCCGCAATCAATTATCGAGACCTCCCCCGGTTTTTTCGTGTGTCGCGGAGTTTGGATTCAACCCAAATACGAGCGCTGGAGGTTATGGTGCTCACGGCTGCACGAGCGGACGAAGTCCGTACTGCGCTCTGGAGTGAGTTTGATATCAGGAAAAGGTTATGGACAATTCCAGCGTCGAAAATCAGGTACCAGCGTAATGGCTGGGACCACATGGTACCTATCCCCGAGCGAGTGATTGAGATTCTGGAATCCCTGCCGGGGAGTGAGACTGACGCTGTATTCCCCGGGCTCAGGGGGCGGAGATTCTTGGGGGAAAACGCTCTAAACAATGCCATAAAGAGGGTGCATGAAGTGGATCTGGAAAACGGCGGGTCAGGATTTCTTGACCCGGAAACCGGGAGAGTTGCTACTGCTTCTGGTATGCGCCGTGCTTTCAAAGCGTTTGCTGTAGGGGAAGCAGGAGCTTCAGAGCACCTCGTAAAGCTCGCGCTGTCCCAGTTGGATAGGGCAACTGTTAACCGATCGCCTATTTTGGTTCAGGCGGTTTCAAAGCGGCGGGTGCTCATGGAACAGTTCGCGAAGTACGTCTTGCCCCTTGATAATAACAGCCGCGAATAAAATGTAGGCTGGTACTCAGTGGCCGGTTGCTAGCTCAGGGCAATGGGCCACTGACCAATTCCCGGCACATCCTGGTTCCAGACCACGTTTTCATCCAAGACCGCTCTGATCGGCCGACATAAAAATCTTTGAAATTAATGCCTTAAGGCATTCGATCGCAAGAATCTCGATTTTCCCGCCAATCGCGCTGCTTACCACTGTCGCCGCGCTCGGTACATTTGTCGGTGTCCATCACGGACAGCCAATAAACCGAGTAGAGGACATTCCCATGAGTAAGAAAGTATCCCCAAAGCCCATGACCAAATCCGATGCAGCTCGCATCCAGAGCGCCACCGCCCAACAAAATGGTGGTCAGGTACCTGCAAACTCGTTTGGTGCCAGAGCTCAGCGGGCATCGGCTCGGAACGCTGGTAAGAAGTAACGGCGAGAAGCGGGCCTTGTGCCCGCTTCCTCATTAGGGGAGAGTTTAATGAAACGGATCAGCAGCAACAAAGACGTAAACAAACTTGTCCATAGACTTCGCCGGGAGGGGTGGGTGTATCAGTCAGGGAAGAAACATGGGAAAGCGGAGCTACCCGGCATCGGCAAGGTAATCATTCCGAAAAGTCCCAGCGACCGGAAGGCCCTTCTCAACCTCACCCGGGACATCCGGCATCTAGAGCAGCAGAGGTGCTGGAACAATGCCTGAAAACAAGTCTCCTTACCCAAATCATTTGGAAATCGTGCGGGCACTTTCCCGAGCTCTGGACCTCAAGTTCGAGAGCCAATTCCTGGATGATCAGGTAGCCAATCCGGATTTCGATTTCCGGTTTGTCGGGCTGGCGGTGAAACGGGGGCTGCGCGAGCCTTTGGAGCACCATGTTGATGCGCAATTTGCGAACGACATAGTCCGGTGGCTTGAACATTTCTTTGAACAGTACAGTTCGTTCGTAGCCAAACTAAGCCTTGAGGGGTTGTCGCGTGAGAAAGCGGAACAGTTATTGGCGGCCCACCTATTCAGCTTTTATGGAGCCTTCGTGCTCAAGGAGTTATGCAGACGGCGCCAAGGGCCGGCTGCTGAAACGCTGTTGAATGATCAAAAGCAAGCGATTGCGATTACTGCTTCGTGGGCTTCAGTGAAGATTCGACCATGGCCTGGCTACGTGTCGACTTGGAGCAAGCAACAAGCCGATAAATTCCGAAGGTGGCAGTCAGGAATTGAGTTGCCGTCGCTATCGTCACTGAAGACTCTTTTCCGTTCGCCAGAAGCAAGGAGTATGTTGGGGCAAGCTGATTCGATGCGGCTCTATACTCTATTTGTAATTGCTCGCGCTGTAGATTGGTTTCGACGTCAGACATTTGGGCAAATTTCACTGACCCATGGTTTAGGCAGCCTCCGCACCGGCAAACACCATAAGCCCATCGGCTATGTGCTGGCGGAAGCGCATTCTGCTGAAACGATGGATACTCAGCGCCTGCATGCAGATATTGACTTTCTGGCAGAGGGCCTGAATCCCTTTAGGCCTAAGCAACCAGCTGATTGCGAACTGCTTCGAAGTAGGCTGACCGATTTCAGCCAAAAAAGGCAGGTTCTTGATCCTATCAGCACGACTGTTTTCTGGGAGCATTGGTTTGAAGCCCGGTTACACATGCTGTCGGGCTCCTTAGAGCTGGCGGCCAACGATTACAAAAAGGCCTTTGAACATGCCTATTTCCGGGCAGGGCGGAACCAGGAAACCATTATTCTGGAAGCTCTGGTAGTAACGGCGATGCTGGACCGCCCAGACAAAAATTTTCTGAAGAAGCTTCGTAACGCCCAGGTATTGCTTGGTATGGAGTTGCCACTGAAACCTGAGCAGCAGGACTTCAGGTCCAAATACGATGACCACGTGGAGCCGTGGTTCATTGATTTATATCGGGGACATTTCAGGAAAAGGTTTCCAGAATCTGGAGCGTTTCCGGGAGTAAAGTATCCACGACGCGATCAGGCACTGGTCGGGCCGATCCTGGTTACAGATGAGTTGGGGCAAAAGAAACCAGATCTTAGGCATCCTGACAGGAGAATCGCCACTGGAGACGGCCCGAGTAAAAAGTGGCCGCAATTGGTCTATTACACTTGGTTGGGAGATCGGGATGGGGTTTCCGCTTTGCTTAAAGCCGGAGCGGATCCTAATAAGCTCTCTCAATCCGGCGAGTCGGCTCTACTGCTCTCCATTCTGGCCCTTGATGTTACCGAGCTCAGCAATCAAGACTTTGATCTCGGTTTTTTTAAAGCCATCACTCAGGCCAAGCATAACCATCAAACACTGAACTGCCGCACTCAGAAGAAGAGACTCGCACCCCTGCATGCGGTGCTTAATACGAATCAGATTGAGGTACTAGAAACCTTGCTGGACATGGGATGTGAGCCCGACTTTCGAGCCGGGGTCGAAATGAGTACCCCCCTATACCATTGTCTGGAAAAAATCGGCTTGCTGACAGGCAAAGCGTCTCCGCTGAAGCAACTTCAGAATGCGCCTAATGACCAAATGCTGTTGGATACTATTCGCCGTTATTCCGGGGGACGGGAGGGACTGACGCTTGAACAGGTGCAGAAAAAGCTCCGCCAGCAATACAACGATCCTCGATATCAGTCTCTTCTCGCTACGGTTCAGGATTTGCTCGTAGGAGAGGTGAAAAATCGCCTCGATCTGGATGAACTTCGGGCAATGGCTCGATTGTTGGTTCAGAAAGGGGCAGATCCGAATGCTGTGCACACCTATCCTGTTAAAGGCTATACGCCAATGATGCTTGCTGTCGAAAATGATGAGGACGATCTCGTTGAGTTCATGCGTGAACACGGTGGTGGATCATTGGCGACCACCTATCGGCATGACAGAACAGGCAGAGAAATCGGTTGCCGGCAAATTGCGTCATATTTCCAGGCGACCAAGGTGTTGAAGCGCTTTTTTAGCACAACGGGTAAAGATTAGTGGAAAACCTGGCTTATCTCCGCCTAATTACGAGAATCGGTTAATTTAACGAGTCTACAGGAGCTTCAATCTCGCTAATGTATCTGTATCCATCAACAGTGAGGAGTTCACAGATATGTACATGAGAGATGAAGATGTGGCGAGAAGGTTCGGGGTAGCTCGGTCGACCATTTGGCGTTGGGTTCAGCTGGGCCTTTTCCCGAAACCCTACCGACTTGGTCCATCTACGACACGCTGGCACGAAAAGGATATCATCGCTTTTGAAGCGAATGCCGCAGGGCGCTGAAGACTTGCTTGGTTCAAGCCTTGGTTTATAGCCGGGAAGCTGGTGACTGATGGATTTCAGGCCCATCAGTCACCAGCTTTGTTCTTCAGTGCTCTGCCGTTTAAGTCGGTTAATGAGTCTCTTGGTGTGCGGGGACATTACGCTAGAGATTTCCCGGATGCTTTGATTAGTAGCGATTAGTAAAAAATTCTACTAATGGCTTTTTCGCGTCAATCGAAGAGCCCGCTTGAGTATTATGTACATTCTGACCGACTATCGGTACAGGCGCTGCCAATAGGCAGACACGTGTCTACTCGATAACTAACCAATGATGTTTGTAGGCGATTCTTGGACGCCTATTGCCCTGAATTTTAACAACTGCGTTTACCTGAATCTGCGAGTCCCCCCCTTTGATATTGCGCTTCAGCGGTGCTCGGCTGCCAATCTATTCCCAGTCGGTCGAGGGCTTCTTTGGCTACTTGCTCGAATCCACCAGGGGTGTCGAGCATTGGCTGATGTGTGATTGTGTTGGTTCTGATTCTGGCAAGAAGCCCTTCACCAATGGGTGCTGGAACGTTGGTGAGGTTAGCAAGGACTTGCTCTACTTCGCTCGCGTTGCCCAAGTCAGAAAAGTCCTCAGGCAAAAATACGTAGCGCCCTCTGGAGATGATTCGTTCTCGTATTGCATCAATTGACCCTACCCCAGAATTTAGGTCCATTTAAAACTGGAAAATCCGGCATGATAGAACCCTGAGCAGGAGATCATGCCATGAAGCGATCCCGTTACACCGAAGAGCAGATAGCCTTTGCCCTGAAGCAGGCCGAGCTGGGTACCCCGATCCTGGAAGTCTGTCGCAAGATGGGCGTCTCGGACGCCACCTTCTACAACTGGCGCGAGAAGTACGGCGGCCTGGGGCCATCCGAGCTGAAGCGACTCAAGCAGCTGGAGGAGGAGAATCATCGCCTCAAGAAGCTGGTAGCGGACCTGAGCCTGGACAAGGCCATGCTTCAGGACGTGGTGGCAAAAAGGCTCTGAGACCGCCTCGTAAACGCCAACTGGTGGCTGACTTACAAGCACGGTACGGAGTCAGCGAGCGCCAGGCGTGTGCGGTCTTGCAGTTTTCTCGGGCGTCTTGTCGATACCAATCGGTGGCGAGGGATTCATCGGCATTGTCGATGAGGATCCGCGAGATTACTCTCACGCGGCTTCACTACGGTTACCGGCGTGTGCATGTCCAACTCCAACGAGAGGGCTGGCGTGATAACCACAAGCGGGTTTGCCGGCTTTATCGGGACCAGGGATTGTCGCTTCGCCTCAAGCGTCCCAGGCGCAACAAGGCAGCCAAGAACCGTCAGCCACTTCAACAAGCCAATCATCCCAATCACATCTGGGGTATGGATTTTGTCTCGGATGCGCTGTTTGATGGCCGCAGGCTACGCCTGCTGACGATCATCGACCTATTCACCCGGGAGTGCCTTGGCATTGTGGTTGGACAGAGCCTGAAGGGCCACGATGTTCAAGAAGCCCTGACGGCGATTGCACGGTTTCGAGGTAACCCGGAGGTTCTCAAGACCGACAACGGTTCTGAGTTTGCCGACAAGGTCATGGACCGCTGGGCCTATGAGAGAAACATCGAAATCGACTTCTCGCGACCAGGCAAGCCTACCGACAACGCAACGGTAGAATCGTTCAATGGACGACTCCGGCAGGAATGTCTGAATGAAAATTGGTTCTTGTCACTGGCCGACGCCAGGGAGAAAATCGAAGCGTGGAGGACGTTCTATAACCAAGTCAGGCCCCATTCCGCATTGGAGTGGTCCACGCCCTCGGACTACGCCAGGAAACATGCGGTTTCACGAAGAAAACAGAAGCAATTGGAGCCGGATTTTTCCAACTCTGGGTGGACCTAATACGGGGTCAGGGTCAATGATGAACATTACTAAGATCACGATGGATTAGAAAGTTGGGTGCAGGTCAATATAAACTAAAACTTTACGAGGAAGCTCCATGGATCAAAGGCTAGGAGTGGCTACTGTAACGGGATAAGTCCAGTCCGTGTCGTCGCCAGGCTTGTTGAGTGTCTCTGTAACTGTGGCAGTGCTGCCGAAACAAGACAGGTTCAGTGACGCGGTGTCACCCTATTGAATTAGATTTTTGACCCGTCTAATTCCACAATACACGAACTCGCAGTTTGACCAAGCGATTGCACAGAAGAGCGCACTTAGCAGGGATTTTGGATGTCGGTCAGGATAGAAGAGCAGTGGCTGGGGTATTGATATGAGTGAAGAGCGAGTCATAGCGGAACTGCGTATTCCGGCGAACGTGACCGGTCATTCCGGGGATCGTGACCGATTTGCACACGGCCATCACGCTGGAGTCGATTTTGTACTCTGAGCGGTCACGATGGGTCAACCGATTCCGTCTTTTGTATTTTCGCTTTTCGCAGTGATTCCCCCTTCAGATTGAGCCGGTGAGCACCGTGCAGGAGCCGGTCCAGGATGGCGTCGGCGAGCGTGGCGGAGCCGATGCAATCGTGCCAATGCTCCGTTGGTAACTGGCTGGCAATGAGCGTTGAGCCACGGCCGTGGCGGTCCTCGATCACCTCCATCAGGTCCTGGCGCTGTTGCGCGGTTACCTTCTGCATGCCCCAGTCGTCCAGGATTAGCAGGTCGGTTTTTAGCAACTGGTTCATCAGTCGGGCATAGCTGCCATCGCCATGAGCGATGCGCAGTTGTTCGAACAGGCGCGGTACCCGCAGGTAGCGAACCGAGAGGCCTTGCCGGCAGGCCTGGTTGCCCAGGGCGCACGCCAGCCAGGTCTTACCGCAACCGGTCGGCCCGGTAATGCACAGGTTCAGGGACTGACGGATCCAGTCACAACTGGCCAACCCGGCCATACGGGAGCGTTCCAGTCCTCGTGGGTGGCGGTAATCAATGTCTTCCACGCAGGCTGGCACCCGCAGCCGGGCTGCTTTGAGCAACCTCTCCAGCCGGCGGTTTTCCCGGTGTAGTACCTCCCGGTCGATCAGTAGCGCCAGGCGCTCCTCGAACGCCAGGTCGTGGGTGTCGGGCTGTGCCCGCTGTTGTTCCAGGGCATCGCACATGCCAGTCAGCTTGAGCTGGCGCAAGGTATCGAGGGTGTTATGAGTCAACATCGATTTCTCCGGGATCAGTGGTAGTAGCGGGGACCGCGAACGTTGGTGTGAACAGGCAAATCGGCCAGTTCCGGCTCTTCCTCGTTCAGTGGCAGAGGCAACTGATCCAGACCCTGCTTCAGGATCGAGCTGATGCTCTGGTAGCTGGCCGAGTTGATGGCCAGCGCTCGACTACAGGCCTGCTCCAAGCGGTCACGGCTGTAGCGGCGACTGAGATTCAGTAGACCCAGGCATGACCGGTAACCATGCTCCGGATGAGGGCGATCCTTGAGCTGTCGCTGCACCACGTCCAGCGTGGCGGGGCCGATGTCACTGGCCCAGTTCAGGAACCTGCCCGGTGACCAGTTCTGATGGGCCTGATGGGACTTGGGCATGTGCTCGGTCAGGGTGACGAAGCGGCCCTTGCCATGCCGTGGATGCAGAGCCACGCGCTGGCCTTTGTGCATGACCTCAACAGATGTATCGGTAACCCGAACATCCAGTTTCACGCCCACCAGGGCGTGAGGCACGCTGTACAGCCGCTTGTCGATCTCGATGTGGTAGTCGATGCCCGGTCGCGCCTTGCGCCACTCGGCGTAGACGTAGGGCGTTGTCGGCAGTGGCTTCAGCGCAGGTCGATCCAGTGCTTCGAACAGGCTCTGGCGGCTCTCTGAGCGCCCCTGGAACGGGCGCTGGTTGAGTGCCGGTAGCAACTCTGCGATGGCCGAGTTCAGTTCGGCCAGTGAGAAGAACGTCCGGTGTCGCAACCGGGCCAGGATCCAGCGTTCAACCAGCAGCACAGCGGCTTCGGCCTTCGCTTTGTCCTTGGGCTTGTAGGGGCGTGCCGGTAATACCGCCGTTTGGTAATGGGCCGCCAGTTCCGCGTAGGTCTCGTTGATCTGGGGCGTGTATCGGTCTGCCTTGGTGACCGCTGCCTTGAGGTTGTCCGGAACCAGAAGTTCCGGCACGCCACCATAGAACGCCAGCATCCGCTGGTGGGAGGCGATCCAGTCCGGCAGGCTTTGGCTCCAGGTGGCCTCGGCGAAGGTGTAGCTGGACGCGCCCAGCACGGCCACAAAGACCTGAGCCTTGCGCATTTCGCCGGTGCTGCGATCCACCACGGGAACCGTGGGGCCGCAGTAGTCGATAAAGATCTTCTCACCCGCCCGATGGACTTGACGCATGCTGCGCCGCTGCCGACCACGCCAGAGCCGGTAGTGATGACAGAACTGACTGTACCGGCGAGCATTGTCGCCGTGGCGCTCCACGTACTCAGCCCACAGCAGTTGTAGGGTTACGCCCTTGGTCTTCAGCTCCTGATGGACCTGAAAGTAGTCGGGCTCCGCAAAGCGTGCAGGCGGCGTCTTGGCCGGGAACAGCTGGGCCTCCAGCCGCGCTTCGTCCGTGCCTTCCGGCAACGGCCAGGTGATGCCCTGTGCGGTGGCCAGGCTGACGTACTTGCCCACCACGCCCTTGGAGAGGCCGCAGGCACGGGCAATGCGTTCGTGGCTCAGGCCCGCTTCGTACTTGAGGCGCAAGACCTCAATGATTTGTCGCATGGAAATCCTCGCTGCCGGCATCCGCCCTTCCTCGTGATGAAAAAGAAACGGGTATGCCGGATAAAGTTGAAGAATTCCAGCGCGTTGGCAGTGATTCCGGAGGAACGTGACCGATGATTCCGGCATCGTGACCGGCGATTCCGGAAAAGTACCCGAAATCGGTCACGATAAAACGGAATGAGCGGTCACGATCGCCCGGAACAGGCGGTCACGTTCAAACGGAATGGCCGGTCACGATGGGCCGGAATATGCAGGAACTGAGGAAGCAGGTCTATCGTGGGGTTCTTGAGCTGCACGAGGGCGATAAAGCGACTGCTGAACTGTGGCTGTCATCTCCGATTCGGGCTTTGGGCGATCAAGCCCCGGTCGCGCTGATGGGCACTGAGGTGGGGGTCCTGAAAGTTCGAAATTTGATTAGAAAGTGGGAGGAGGGCGCTGTCTCATAGAATATGACCATTCGAGACTTTTGAGCAGTCAAAAAGTTCGGCTTTAAACAAAAGCGAACATTCGCCGCACCCCCAATTCCTGGCTTTTATGCCCCTTAAACGGGTAAGAAATAGCCCATCAAGAACTTGGCAAACGATCAAAAGGGCTGACCGTTCCAGCACGTCGATCGCCAATGATATGCGTGTAGATTTCGGTCGTTCGAATGTCGCTATGCCCGAGAATTTCCTGAACCGTCCTGATATCGCTACCCGATCTCAATAACTCTGTCGCAAAGGCATGCCGAAAGGTATGAGCGGTCACACGCTTGGTGATTCCCGTGGCCAGAACGGCCTGCCTCAATCGCCGCGAGTACGATGAATGATGAAGATGGTGGCGGCACACATAACCAGCGATGGGATGAACGCATTTTGTTGCGGATGGGAACAGGTACTGCCAACCAAAGTCCTTCATGGCCGGTCCATACTTCTTGTGAAGAGACGTCGGCACTGACGTAAGCCCGAATCCTTCGGCCAGGTCGGACTCATGTACTGTCCTGACATGGGCGAATTGCCGCTCGATTTTTTCTCTAAGATTGCCTGGAATCAGTGTGTATCGATCTTTCCGCCCCTTACCGTTGAATACGAGCAAGTTGCGGCTTTTGAGGTCGATGTCTTTCACGCGAAGCGAGAGGGCTTCATTGATTCTCAAACCGCATCCATAAAGAAGCGCGGTAATGAGCCAATACTCCGCTTCCATGTTGCGGAGAATAGAAGCGACTTCTTCGGGGCTCAGAACGGTCGGCATGCGCCGAGGCGTTTTCGTCATCTTGTAGTGTAGGTTTTCAATTTCACGTTTCAGCACATGTTTGTAGACAAAAATAATCGCACATAGCGCCTGATTTTGAGTGCCCGGACTGACTCGCCGATTGACGGCGAGGTGATTCAAGAAGCGCTCGATTTCGTGATTGCCCATGACTTTTGGGTGCTTCTTGTCATTGAAAAGGATGAACTGGCGAACCCAGTAAAGATAGGATTTTTCGGTTCGGTAGCTGTACTGCTTCGTCCTGATCTCTGTGCGGACCGATTGCAAAAACGGTGATTTGGACACGATTGCCCTCCTTGGCTGATAGCTGTACATCCATACAGTTATAATGAAAAACCTCCCAAAACGCCAAAATTCTTGCGGTTTAATTTGCGCGGTTCTGCACGTTTTTCACAAAGAGGCTCTGTAGCTTACTGTTTCAAAGGAGGAAATTTCCGGCCTTCCGTGTTTAACTTGCACAAACGCGCACGGATAACCCGAGTGCAAACTTGTCACAGTATCGGCAGCGCGATAGCGGGCTCTGACCCAGAGATAAAGCTTTGAAAAGTCGTTGTTATTTAGGATGTGAATCAGGTTTGGACGGGGAGGTGGCGTTGGGGTTTAATAAGAATACAAACTAATATGCTGTTAGCTGGTAGTGCCCTGGTCTTTTTTGGTGGTTGGGTGCTGTTGGCCTTGGCCGAAACCGGGTAACAAAGCCTGAATCAATGGCGTTCTGCCAAGGCCGTCAAAGTCCGTCGTCTTGCTGGTAGCTCATCAGAGTTTGGTGTTGGTATAAAGGGGGGCGTTTGCGTTGCGGGGCCGTCCGCCGAAACCCGGTTCCTTGCTTACCTGCTACTCTGAAGTTCAGGTTCATCCGCGCATCAAAGGCGGTGGTTTTAATCACGGTGCATCGGCGTGTGGCGGTGCCAGGGCAACGGAGCATTCGGCCATGTTGGCCGGCAGAGATCAGGTTTCTGTGGCAACTTCAGCTAACAAGTCGCTCAAGTTCGTTCCCGGCCTGACGGCCGTCCACCGGACGCCCTTGTCAGGGCGCCGCTTAGCTTCGCGTTATGCAGGTACTGAGATCTAACCAAGGAGGGTGAGGTGAAGGAAGTCCTTGATACCATTGATTCGGCGATAAAACGCCTTGTTTCGCCAACTGCAATGCTGGTGGCAGCAGCGCTTCTCACTCGTGGGCTTGATAAGCCAGGCAGCAACACCTTCGTTATCCATGGACTGATCTTTCTCTTGGTGGTTTATGCCTTTGGTTACCTTGCGTTTTCTGCGGCAGTTGCGATCAAGGAATTTGATGAATTGGGGCTTCGGTTTTGGCAAAAAGGCGTATTCGGATTGTCTTTTATGTTGCTGTACTTGGTGCTTTTTGTCGCAGCCATCTACTTCGGGCTCGGCAAAATTGCATAACCAGTAGTTGTAGTTCGTTCCGGGCCTCCGGCCCTACACCGGACGCCCATTTCGCTGCGCTGCATGTGCGCCGCTAAACAAAAGCGTTATACATGAGAGGGAACTCAGGTGAGCCTGAAAGATCACTTTGAATTGCTGTCCATATACAACCAATGGATGAATTCCAGAATTTACGAGTCTGCAAGTTCGCTCTCTGCAACAGACTTAACTCAGGATCGCGGGGCTTTTTTCGGCTCTATTCTTGGAACTCTGAATCACATCGTCGTTGGTGACACGATCTGGCTGAAGCGGTTTGCCCACCATCCATCCTGCGTGGGCTCGTTGCAGGAGGTCGCCAACCTTCCAAATCCGACAAGCCTAAGCCAGATAGTGTTTGACGATATTGGTAGCTTATTCGAACATCGGACTTGGCTTGACCGGCAGATTATTAGCTGGATAGCCGGGTTAACCCAAAGCGATCTGGATTTCGTTCTCAGCTACCACAACACCAAAGGGATTCCGGCCAATAAGCGATATTCGAGTCTTGTCCTTCATTTTTTTAACCATCAGGCTCATCATCGAGGGCAAGTTTCCGCTCTATTATCACAGGCAGGTGCGGACGTTGGGGTTACTGACCTATTGGCTCTGATTCCGGAGGAAACTCACGTATAACCAGTCGCTGTAGTGCGTTCCCGGCCCGAGGGCCGTCCACCGGACGCCACTGTCGTGGCGCCGCTAAGCTCAGCGTGTGTGCCGGGCATGGCACAGAACTAGGGAGGTGAAAGTCCTCCTGCCAGGTGTTCGCAGAGCCGAAGGCTAGGAGAAGGGCAAGGGCGTCATCGCGAGGTGGGGTCTGAAGGAAGCCCAATCCAAAGCGGCGGGACGACGAACAGGAACCCGATACGAGGTGTGGTACATCCGGGGCGAGCGGGCACGTGACCGCGAAGCCCTCCTTCTGCGACTGGGGTGTACTTTATAAATCGGGCGTTCACGTCGTGAAAGCTCTGTGCCTTACCCCGGGAGGTCTGCCACGTGTGGACGGACCCACTGAGAGACGAGCGATCGTCTCTGATCGCGTGGCAGAAATCAGCAGAGGGCATAGTAGGTTCGCCCGTGAACCGAAGGCCCGAACAGAGACAGGAGTCGAGAGTCCGTGCAGGGAAACGGGATGGCATCCGCAAAGCAGCTAGCGCTGCCCCTGGAGTCTCCAGGGGATGAACCCGTTGCCGGAAACCGGGAAGGCTCGCACTCCGTTCAACCCTCACCGTGGATGGCGCGTGTGTTGAGCAGGGACAACCTCAATCGCGCCCTGAAACAGGTTCGACGTAACAAGGGAGCGCCGGGCATCGACGGCATGACCGTGGATGAGTTGCCGGATTATCTGCGCCAACACTGGCCCGAGATCCGGCAGCAACTGCTCCAGCAGACCTACCGACCAAAACCGGTCCGGCGGGTTACCATCCCCAAAGCCAACGGCGGTTCCCGCCCTCTGGGCATTCCAACGGTGCTGGATCGCTTTATCCAGCAAGCAATCGCTCAGGTTATCCAGCAGGACTGGGAACCGCGCTTCCACCCACACAGCTACGGCTTCCGTCCGGGACGCTCTGCGCATCAAGCGGTCCGATACGGACAGCGCTGCGCCCGGGAAGGTCGCAACTGGGTGGTGGATCTGGACCTGGAAGCCTTCTTTGACCGGGTAAACCATGATCGCCTGATGGCACGTCTGAAACGGCACACGCCGGACAGGCCGATGCTCAGGTTGATCAACCGGTACCTGAAGGCAGGTGTACAGATCGACAGCCGCAAAACACCAACACCCGAGGGCGTACCACAAGGCGGGCCACTATCTCCGGTGTTGGCGAATGTGATGCTGGATGAACTGGATTGGGAGCTGGAGCGGCGCAACCTGCGCTTCGCCCGCTACGCGGATGACTGCCAGATCTACGTGGGCAGTCACCGCGCAGGCGAGCGGGTGATGGTGAGTCTGACGCGCTTTATCGAGGACTCGCTGAGGCTCACAGTGAATACACGAAAGAGCGCGGTAGACCGGCCCTGGAAGCGCAGCTTCCTGGGCTTCACCCTCAGCCGGAAAGGGCAGCGATTGAAAGTGGCTGACAAAGCCATCACCAAGCTGAAAACCCAGATCCGGCTACTGAGCCGCCGAACACGGGGCCACTCACTGGCCCGGGTGATCGCAGATCTGAAAGAGACCCTGCTTGGTTGGAAAGCGTACTTCGACGCAGCCGAAGTACTGAGCCCGCTGCGGGACCTGGACAAGTGGATACGGCGGAGAATGAGAAGTTACGTGTGGAAGCAATGGGGCCGAAGGGGGTATCGTGAGCTGAGAAAGCGGGGTGTCCCGGTCAGATTGGCCTGGAACACCGCGAAATCAGCCCACGGCCCGTGGCGGCTGAGTCATTCGCCGGCCCTGCGGGAAGCCTTACCGGCCCGGTTGTTCCGGAGCTATGGACTGCCGGAACTGGCAGTGCGGTAACGGGTTGAATCAAGTCACTGAATCGCCGTGGTACGTGATCCGTATGCCCGGTGATGTGGGAGGAGGGGCATCGTGAGGTGCCTCCCTATCCCGATTAAATTTAAGGGAGCCTATGCAGGACACTGGATCGGGATTCGTCAGCACGCTGGAGTCGCTTGCCCAATCTTTCGTAGTTGCTTCGGTGCTTTGGATGATGTTTCTGGTTGTGGCTTGGCCCTTTGTTACAGTGTCGAGGCTGGTTTTTTACATCGGTTCCTTCGGATCTGTTAAACCAACTTATCGACAGGCCCTAGAGCATCAGGGAATCGTTGGTTTGGCTTTTCTCATTTTTGTGCCCCTTCTTTTCTATGTTCACATCGTTCATGGGGCTCGGCTCTATGGCAATCAGTCAGACTGAATTTAACAAAGCCAGGCACGGCGACGCCTACTACATTGCGGCTTCGCCTCCATTTCGTAGCCGCGCATGCTGGCGGCGTTAACTAGCGAGGAGTCACATATGTACGCCCGGCTCAAAAGTATCATGAGCCCAGATTTGGACTACGGGTCGTCACCGGAGGATCCTGAAAACTGCCATGTCCTGATCGAGGCGGAAATTGGGCCGTCCGAAAGCGAAGGGGCGGAGATATTCTCTTTCGAGGTGGTCACGCCTGCGGCCATCAAATCGTTGCCTGCTCCCTCATGGCTGAGAGGCTATTTGCTTCTCCCTGTGTTTTCCTGGGTAGGCGTAGAGGAAGCGGTTAATAAATTGCTGATGCAGTGCTCGGGATCGGACTGGAATGAAGTTTCCAAAAAACTATCCCAAACTCTCGGTTGGGAATTCGAGGATTACGAGCCCCATGCTAGTTAACAAGGCCATGCATTCTGTTCCGGGCCTGCGGCCTCCACCGGACGCCCCTGTCGGGCCGCCGCTTATTTCAGCGTTAGGAGCAAGGGAATGTTGTTGGACTTAATCCTTTTTATCGTATTCCTTGTTGTTGGAGTTCGAGTCGCGTTATCGGTCCGTCGAGAGTCGGCAATTTTTAATGAATTGAAGGGTCCTAAAAGCCTGGTCTGGCTTGTGCTTTTGGTACCTTTGTCACCTATCGTGTTGATGATAGTGCCCATTCAAATCGGGTGGCTTCCAGCAGCCATCTTAGCCTCAGCTTGTTGTATTCCAGCTTTAGTGCAAGCCCGACGAAGCATTTCAGTTTTCGAAACATCAGGCACCTCAAGAAGTGATACAGCCCTTAAATCGTCTCACACTGCTTTTGGTCTGTCTTTGGCTGGTTTAATTTATGTTTGCATCTTTGTGGTACTGGCTGTTCTGGCAAGTGGCTTCGGTGGGTAGCGCTCCTAACCCGGATTTCTCATAGTGCTCCAACAACCTTCGCAGACCAAGCCTGGTAGTGCCAGATCCGAGTGGTCATGGTCGAAGTTGGCGATTATTTAGCCAGTTTCCGGCATTCAGGCACAACTCCCCCTTTCCCCCATTGGTATCGGGCCGGGGGAGCCCGATTATCTACTGGGGCACCAAGCGCTGAACCAGTGCTGAGAGATCGTTCTTGTGTGGATAGCTATCACTCATCAACACCCGTATTCGGCGGGTGTTGCGGATGATGACTGCGCCAACCTTGATCAGCTTCAAGCGCAAGGTGCCGGCACTCATACGTTCGAAGGGCGTGTTTTTCAGATGCACCCGCAAACGCTCGAACAGGGTGTAGGCGAAGCCGGATAAGATCAGCCGCCACTGGTTGGTCCACCAGTGTGTGCTGGAGGTGCGACCGGCAAACAGATCCAGTTGTTGATCCTTGATCCGGTTCTCCATATCACCCCGTGCGCAATACTGTTCGTAGTAGAGCTTGAATCCGTCATCGTAGCGGGAGCTGATAACGAACCGGGGGTTCGGGCCTTGAGGGCCATATTCCAGGCGCGCAACCACCCAGCGTGGCTTATGCCAGCTTCGGGCTTTGTAGCGGAAGCGGAAGGTGCTGGCGAGCTTATGGCCATGAGCCTCGTAGTAGGTCCGGACTTTGTCCATGGCTGGGGCGGCAAGCGCCTCCAGCCGCTGGTTGCGGGCCATGCCTACGATGTAATCCACCTGGTTGCGATCGCACCAGGCCAGCAGTCGGGGCTTGCTGAAGTGGGAGTCGCCCCGGAACACGATCCGGGTCTGTGGCCAATACTCGCGAATAAATCGCACCAGCAGCGCCAGAATGGCCCAGCTGTGCCGGGCATCACCTCGATTGCTGGTGCGCAGATAGCTCACCAGCAAGTGCCTACCGCAGAAGACGTAAAGCGGGAAGTAGCAGTGATGGTCGTAATACCGGTTAAAGAACTTACCCGGCTGGTCGCCGTGCACCGGAATATCGGTGCCGTCAAAATCCAGCACGATTTCCTTGGGCGGCTTCTCATGCTGCTCGATAAAGTGGTGCCAGAGCAACTCATGCGCTTTGACAATGGTTTGCCGATCCATCGCCTGCTCCATTCGACAAAGCGTGGACTTGCCGGCCAGAGTCGAGGCATTCCCCGTGGCGGTTTGTAGTGCCTGATCAAAGCGAAGCGCTTCATGATCATTCAGATCTTCGTAGCCGCTGGCCACGCCGTAGACGCGCTGCCGGATCATGGTGTTGAGCCCATGACGAATCATGCGGGCATCCCGCTGGTCGGTCAGCGTCTCGGCCAGTCGCTGGGTTAGCCGGTGTTGTTTATCGACTTCGCGCAGTAACAACACACCGGCATCCGAGGTGATATGGCCTCCGGAGAAATCGGCTTCAATCTGGCGGCGGGAGAGTGGCGAGAAGGTCAGTTTTTGAGGTACCATTTTGGATAGCGGCTTTTAGTGTGGGTTTTTGTGTAGGAACTTGAATTCTAACACTTTAAGCCGCTTCTTCCTTCCTCATGCTACCTTCTTCATGAGAAATCCGGGCTAACCAGTCATTCCAGTTCGTTCCGGCCCTGACGGGCCTCCACCGGACGGCCTTTTCTCCGCTTCGCTGCGAAAAGGCCGCCGCTGAATATTGGCGTGTGTGCCGGGCATGGCACAGAACTAGGGAGGTGAAAGTCCTCCTGCCAGGTGTTCGCAGAGCCGAAGGCTAGGAGAAGGGCAAGGGCGTCATCGCGAGGTGGGCCATAGTCTCCGGTGTTGGCGAATGTGGTGCTGGATGAACTGGACTGGGAACTGGAGCGGCGCAACCTGCGCTTCGCCCGCTACGCGGATGACTGCCAGATCTACGTGGGCAGTCACCGCGCAGGCGAGCGGGTGATGGTGAGTCTGACGCGCTTTATCGAGGACTCGCTGAGGCTCACAGTGAATACACGAAAGAGCGCGGTAGACCGGCCCTGGAAGCGCAGCTTCCTGGGCTTCACCCTCAGCCGGAAAGGGCAGCGATTGAAAGTGGCTGACAAAGCCATCACCAAGCTGAAAACCCAGATCCGGCTACTGAGCCGCCGAACACGGGGCCACTCACTGGCCCGGGTGATCGCAGATCTGAAAGAGACCCTGCTTGGTTGGAAAGCGTACTTCGACGCAGCCGAAGTACTGAGCCCGCTGCGGGACCTGGACAAGTGGATACGGCGGAGAATGAGAAGTTACGTGTGGAAGCAATGGGGCCGAAGGGGGTATCGTGAGCTGAGAAAGCGGGGTGTCCCGGTCAGATTGGCCTGGAACACCGCGAAATCAGCCCACGGCCCGTGGCGGCTGAGTCATTCGCCGGCCCTGCGGGAAGCCCTACCGGCCCGGTTGTTCCGGAGCTATGGACTGCCGGAATTGGCAGTGCGGTAACGGGTTGAATTAAGTCACTGAATCGCCGTGGTACGTGATCCGTATGCCCGGTGATGTGGGAGGAGGGGCATCGTGAGATGCCTCCCTATCCCGATTATCACACAGGGAGGTGAGTCAATGATTCAATCTGGAAGCTGCCTTTGCGGCGGCGTCCAATATGAAGTAGCGGGCGACCTTAGCGATGTTTACAACTGCCATTGCTCCATGTGCCGCAAGCTTCATGCGGCGGCTTTCCGAACCTGTGCAAAGGTACGGGTCGATGACTGGCGGACTGTCAAGGGCCAAGAGCTGCTCAAAACCTACGAGTCCTCGCCGGGAGAGTTCAAGGTTTTTTGCGCAAACTGCGGTTCAAGCATTCATACAAAGTTCGATTCAAAACCGGAAGTCTATGCGCTGCCATTGGGTACTCTCGACACCGATCCAGGTGTACGTGCAGACCGCCATGTTTTCGTGGGCTGCAAAGCTCCGTGGTTCGAGATTACCGACGATTTGCCTCAATTTATTGAGAATGACTGAGGCAGTGATAACAAGCCGCGTAAGGCGTCCCTGTCGGGCGGCCGCTTCGCTCAGCGTTATGCAAATTTAGAAGAGATATGAGATACGAAGTTCGATGGAAAGAATTTTGGAAATCGGTGACAAAGCGCATGGCGTTGCTGCTCATTTTCTCAACTGTAGGCACATTCGCCTTTCGGTACCTTACTTCTGGATTTGATCTCAACGAAACATTTGGAAACGTATCGTTTCTAGAAGTATTGGGGCTAATCTTTGGCTGTTGGGCTTTCTTCGCCATTTTCACATTTTTCATTGCCTTTTGGTTGAGATGTGCACATATAACAATAAGAGAAGGAATTATAAGCGGACGCAATTATTGGGGGCGAAAAAAATCCTTTCCCCTGAAGTACCTAAAATCAATCGATATCTATAGTGCAAACGGCGTAAAAGCCGTGGTAGCAAACGGAGGCTCATTTGGTAAAGTCTTTATTTACTACCAAACGGAGAAACTTCACGAGATCATAGAAGTGTTGGAGGCTAACCTTCCTGGCAACATGGAGGCATAATGCATGACAAGTGAAGGCAAGGGATGCTCCCGACGTCACACCCTTGCTGCTCGCTTTTTTTGGTAATGCGATGGGCAAGCTTTTAGCTTGGGAAACACCTTTTTTGTTGCATCTCTTCCCCAAGGTCTGGATATCGATGGGCGCGCACCTCGGGGAACTGTCTGTTTCTTGTAGAGGGTGAGAAACGTTGGCGCGTCTGCTTTGAGAGCGTCGTAGCACTCAAGATTTGCGATGAGAGCTTTGATCGGAATGCGCGGTTTCACGTCAAGCGTGATCGGCAACAGTTGTTCTCATACACTTGGGAAGAGTCTCCGTGGCGCCAAGAGTTCCAGGCAGAGCTAGCAAAGATGCTGGAGGAAAAGCCCCTTTGCCATTAGGTGTTTCTTGGTGGAGATCATAATATTGAGGTATTGGCGCTAGGAAGGGTCCAAATTGAACCGTCTTCATAACAATGCCAGTCACGGGGACGTCCACTGCTGTGGGATCAGAATAAAGTTGGTAACAAGATAATAGAGTTGGTAACCGAAAAATTGCTTTATGCGATCTATTAAAAGGTCTTTGCCTTGCGCATGAGCCCGATCACCCTTAAAGTATGACCTGTTAACAGGTCTTTGGAGGGCGTTGTGACCAATCAAATTTATTCTGAAGTGACCGCGAGCATTTCAGAACTCAAAAAAAATCCGATGGCGGCCGTGGATTCAGGAGAGGGGTTTCCGATCGTTGTTCTAAACCGCAACAAACCGGCGTTCTACTGCGTTCCGGCTGAAATCTACGAAGCCATGCTTGACCGACTAGACGACCAAGAGATGGTGGCAATCGTGAAAGAGAGACTTGTAGAGCCAAGTATTCGAGTCGATCTGAATGAGCTTTAAGTATTCGCTTGCATTCAAACCATCAGCTCTCAAGGAATGGAAGAAGCTCGCTCCGGCAATTCGAGATCAGTTTAAGAAGAAGTTAGCGAAACGCCTCGAAGAACCTCACGTTCTAGCTGACGCCCTGTCGGGGCTACAAGGTTGCTACAAAATCAAATTAAAGAGTGTTGGATATCGTTTAGTCTACCAGGTTGAGGACGGTGATATTTTAGTGACCGTCGTAGCCGTGGGGCGGCGGGAACGCGGCGATGTGTACAGCAAGGCGAAAGATCGAACGTGAGCATAAGTTACCAACTTTATTAGTAAGAACTGGAAGAGTCTTCGGTAGTCCAATAGCGGTTTGTGCCAAAAGTTACCAACTCTATTTTTCAGGCTCTTGTTCACAAGGCTATTTCATGCTGTCTATAGGTCTGATCTGTTACCAACTTTATTCTCCTCACACAACTGCATTGCGGCTTCGCATCCATTCCGCAGCCGAGCATGCTCGCAAAGTTATTCCCCATGTTAGTGGCCAATTAAAATGACCCACTACTGGCCATTAATTTTGACCCACCCCCGGGTGGCCGTCAGGCCACAGAACCAGCTACTGTCCCCCGCTTTTATCGATAGCCGGGGGCATGTCAGTGAAGGAGTGGGTTGTGATACACAAAATCAAGGCACTGCACGATAACGGCAAAGGGTTGTCGATCCGCGCCATCAGTCAGGAACTGGGTTTGTCCCGCAATACCGTCCGCAAGTATTTGCGGATGGATGAGAATGTGATTTCAGAACAGATTGAAGATCCCTCACGCACCAAGCGCCTCGATGATCACCGGGATTATCTGGTGCATTTGCTCAAGCAATTCCCCAAGCTCAGCGCCGTCAAGATTGCCCGTAAGCTTCAGGCAAAGGTCGGCGACTTACCGGCCTCAGATCGCTCCATTCGCCGTTATGTGCGAGTGCTCAAGGAGGAAGTGGCCTCGGCCCAGATGCGCTATTACGAGCCCATTCTGGAGGATGTGCCCGGTGTTCAGTGTCAGGTGGACCCCGGTGAGTTGCGCGGCGTGCTGATCGGTGGCGAAGAACGCACGCTGCATTTTGTGGTGTTCGTGCTGTCGTACTCGCGGTTGATGTACGTGGGCCTGGCCTTCCGCCCGCTGGATACCCAGACGTTTATCCAGCTCCATGACGAAGCCCTGCGGTACTTCGGTGGCCTGCCGGATGAGAGCGTTTACGATCAGACCAAGCTGGTGGTGATCAACGAACAGTACCGCGAACTGACGCTCAACCAACGGTTTCATGAGTATGCCACCACGGCTGGATTCCGGATCCATGCCTGCGAAGGCTATGACCCGGAGAGCAAGGGCAAGGTGGAAGCCGGTGTTAAGTACGTCAAGCAGGATTGCCTCTACGGTGAAGTCTTCCGGGATCAGGAACACGTGCGTCAGCACATGCAGGACTGGGTTGAGAGCGTGGCCAATGTCCGCATCCACGGCACCACCGGCGAACCACCCCGGGAACGCTTCGAACGGGATGAGCGAGAACATCTGGAGGCCTACCTGTCACCGGCTTGCGTACAGCCTGTGGCCCGCGAGACACGGCAGGTGGACAAGACCGGCCTGATCGCTTGGAAGGCCAACAAGTACTCCGTGCCCATGGCCTGGCAGCAGGCCCGGGTGGGCGTTCTGGAGTCCGGCAGTCAACTCCATATCAGCGACCTGAACACGGGCGAAGTCATTGCCAGTCATGCGCTGTGCGCCGACAAGGGCAAGGTGATCAAGAACACCCATCACTACCGGGATCATGCCCAGCGCGTGAACAAGCTGGAAGCTGGCATCAACGCCCTGATCAGCGACGAGACCGGGCACCGGTTGTGTCAGCAGCTCAAGCGCTCCGAGCCCAAGATCTACAAGGATCAGTTGGTGGCTGCCCGTGACCTGCTCAAGCGCCATGCGCCGGTGGATCCAGAGTTGATCACAGCGCTGGCAGAACGCCCCGGCATGACGGCCACACGACTGCAAAACTACCTGGAAGCAGCCCAGGCGGCCGTTCTGCGGGAGCGACAGCCGGAATCGTTACCGGAACCCAAGCAGGCATTGGATCTGAGCGCCTACCAGCGTCTTGGCCGCTCCAGTGGCCAGGGGGTGACCCATGAGCCAGCTTGAACAGACTGTAGCCCGTTACCGCAGCCTGCGCCTGAGCGCAGCCGCCGATGAACTAATCAACCTGCTGGCCGAGGCAGAAGCCAACGAGATGTCCTATCTCAGCTTCGCGGATCGGCTTGCCGAACACGAACTGGTTCAACGGCAGGACAAGCGCATCCACCGGAATCGGAAGATGGCCGCGTTCCCCGCCGAGAAGCGCCTTGAGGGCTTCGACTACCGGCACCAGACCACCATTAATAAACGCCAGGTGAACGCCTTGCTGGACTTCCAGTTCCTCGACGAACGGAACAACCTGGTGTTCATTGGCCCGCCGGGTGTGGGCAAGACCCACCTGGCCATCGGTATTGGCCACAAGGCAGTGGAAGCTGGTTACCGGGTATTGTTCCGCAATGCCCTGGATCTGGTGGAAGAGCTGGAACTGGCCGAGATGAAGGGTGAGCTGAAAAAACGGGTCAGCGCCCTGGCCAAATACGACCTGCTGATCATTGATGAGCTGGGTTACCTGCCCATGACCCGGCAGGCCCGCTACAATCTGTTCCAGTTGATCAACAGCCTGTACGAATACCGGTCGATCATCTTGACCACCAACAAGGACTTCACCAGTTGGGGCGAGTTCTTCCACGACGACAACGTGGCGGTGCCGATCATTGACCGGGTCATCCACCATTCGCACATCTTTATGTTGGGAGGAGAAAGCTATCGACTGAAGCAAAAAGCCACAAGATAGACTATGAAAGGTTGGTCAATTTTATTGGCCAAAGGTGGGTCAAAATAAATGGCCATTGACACCCCAACCTGAAGGTCCGCTTTGCGACCTTAGCGGCCAAGTCATGGCCTCAATCTCAGGCCACGGTACGTTAGGCACGCTCCGTGGCTGCCTTTCGCAGCAATGTTGGTTAGAGGGGTTGCTCTTTTAAGAGGTCTCGCTCGAATACAGACGAATTCGCCTTTGGCCAAGTAATTGGCTGGATAGTAACTTTGTGGTTGAATGGAAGAGCAAAACAGGCGATTACGGAAGATTTGGTTGTACAGAGCTAATTCCGTCAAGAAATACAGAAAAATTACGCTTAGGCAGTATTTGGATGTTTTCTAAGCAAATCTGGGATGTGGGGACTAATGATGGGAAACCTCTCAAATCCCTCCTAAGTTATTGATTGGAGGGAAAGAGTGGTGCCCGGAGGCGGAATCGAACCACCGACACGGGGATTTTCAATCCCCTGCTCTACCAACTGAGCTATCCGGGCATGTTGCGCTACTGCTGTGCAACGGGGCGCTATTAAACCGGTTTCGATGTTTTGAGTCAAGGCTAGGCCGGAAAAATTTCTGAATCTTTTCAGGCATGCTCAGGCTTTGATCAATCCGGGGTTATTGTTCCGGTGGAACGTAGCCCTCGGCCTTGTCGAACGGTTCGTTGTTGAAAAAATGTTCCATCTGCGCCTGCAGGTACTTGCGGGTGTTGGGGTCCATCAGGCTCAGGTGTTTTTCGTTGATCAGCATGGTCTGCTGGGCCTGCCATTCTTCCCAGGCCTGCTTCGAGATGTTCTCGAAAATGTCCTGGCCCTTGGCGCCGGGCATGGGCGGGAAGTCCAGGCCTTCCAGTTCTTTCTGGTATTTGCGGCAGAAAACAGTACGGCTCATGATGGCTCCTGTTGGCAAATGTTGCTGGCGGTGATGATAACAGATCGTTGCGGCTGAGGGGGCCAGCGCACTGGATCAAAGCAGAGCTGCTTGCTCCGGTTCGGTAAGCAGCGACCGGATTGGAGCAGGCAGGCCGAGGTTCAGGGCTTCATGGCGGTGTAGCCATTTCAGATGATCCTTGTCTGCAACGGTGTTGGCGCCGCCGGTGACGTTTAGTCGGGCGGGCTGTATGTGCAGGTGGTAATGGGAAAAGGTATGTCGAAAGCCGTTGATAAGCTCTGGTTCTGCGCAATCCAGCCCCAGGCTCTGTTCGCAGGCTTCCTGAAGCTCATCGGCTCCGTAGGCCGGGTCTAGTTCCGGCAGGCTCCAGAGGCCGCCCCAGATGCCACTGGGCGGGCGACGCTCAAGCAGAATGCGCCCCTCGCCATCCTCAAGAATCACCATCCAGGTGGATTTCTCCGGCTTGGCCTTTTTCGGTTTGGAGCCGGGGTAGAGTGAGGTTTCACCCTGGGCGTAGGCTCTGCAGCCCTCTTGCAGCGGGCAGCTCTCGCAGGCCGGGCGGCTGCGGGTACACACCATGGCGCCGAGATCCATAATGCCCTGGGTGTAGTCGCGCACCCGCTGTTCCGGAGTGTGCTCTTCGGCCCGTTGCCACAGCTGGTTAAGCACGGCTGTCTGGCCGGGCCAGCCGGGGATGGCATGGTAGCGTGCCAGCACCCGTTTCACATTGCCATCCAGTATGGCGGCGCGAATGCCGAAGGCCTGGGCCAATATGGCGGCGGCTGTGGAGCGGCCAATGCCGGTCAGGGATTCAAGCTCCTCCTGGGTTTGCGGGAACTCACCATCGAACTCGCGCACCACCGTCTGGGCGGCTTTCTGCAGGTTGCGGGCCCTGGCGTAGTAACCAAGGCCGGACCAGTGGCTGAGCACATCATCCACCGGGGCTTCGGCCAGGGCATGAACGTCCGGGAAGCGTTCCATGAACGCTTCGAAGTAGGGGATAACCGTGGTTACCTGTGTCTGCTGCAGCATGATTTCGGAAACCCACACACGGTAGGCATTCCGGTTGTGATGCCACGGCAGGTCATGCCGGCCGTGGCAGTCGTACCATTGGAGCAGTTTGTTGGCGAAGCTGTCCGGCATCAGTTGAACAGTCCTTTGAGTTTGTCGCCGATCTGTTCCTGCACCTTTTCTTTAACCTTCTCTTCCGCCTTGGCTTTTGCCTTGTCCACTTCCTCACGGGCTTTCGCCTTGGCGGCATTTTCGGCGATGGTCTTCAGGGTGTCCCGGAAGCGGGAGCCGTCAAAGGAGCAAAGTCCTGCCGGGTCCTCGGCGAAGTTGCCACGGCACTCCACGGGAATAACCGCGTTTTCTACATATTCGGTAACGCGGCAGGCGTTGTCCCGGTGGATTTCACCAACGACTCTTAGCCCAACCTCATAATCCAGTTCGCTCTGGGCCAGATCCACCGTGCCATTGCCCTCGAGGCGCATGCCGGCCAGCGCCGCCACGAGATCTGTGTTGTTGAGGCTGTTGCCGTTGATTTCCAGGGTGCCGCGCATGTCGTTGAACGGCGTGATAGTGCCCCAATCGGTGGTCGTCAGCTCATCCTGGTTGACCAGAGCGATGCCCTGGCAGGCCATGCGTGTGAGGTTCATTCGGCGGAACTCGCCCTCTGCGAGGTTGAAGCTGATCTGTCCGTCAGCATTGCTGCGCAGTGCCGAGATCCGGTTGCCAGAGGTGTTGGCGTTCACTTTGAGATTTGCCCCGCCGGCGAGCATATCCACTTCTGCCAGATCGGTGAGCAAAGGCAGGGTCTGTACATTGGTTACGTCTGAGCCAACGGTCCATTTCGGATTGTCGCTGCGGGCGTCGATGGTCACGTTGGCACCAAAGCTGCCCTCGTACAGTTTGCCGCTGAACTCATCAACCTTGAGCAGGCCGTTTTTCGCGGTGGTGCTGGCTTTGATTTCGTTGATAGTCAGGTTGCTGACGATCAGCTGGCCGAGTCCCAGATCAATATCCAGCAGCAGGCTGCGAATGGTCTCCAGGGGCAGAAGGTCGCCTTCGGGTCCGGCTGCAGCGGTTTCCTGGGATGCGGGTGCTTCCTCCGCCTCTCCTTCCGCTTTCGGTGGCAGGTATCGGTCGGCATTCAACTGGTCGCCCTGGAGCTGGAAGACAACGCCTGTGTCGGCAAGGTTGTAACTGCCGGAACCAGTGAAGGTGGTGTCATCCAGTTTGATGGTCAGGTCGGTGAGCTCCACCTTGCCGGCCGGACCGCCAATACCGGTGGAGAAGGCGATGGCTTCAAGTACGTCCGGATCGCTGGTTTCCACCGGGGGCTGGCCGAGGTTGTTCAGAAGATCCTTTAGCGAGAACTCGGCGATGGAGATCTCGCCGCTCAGGGTTGGCTTGTCGCCGAATCCGGTAACGTCAAGATCGGTCGACAAGTTCAGGTTGGCCAGGCTGGCGGTAAAGCCGCTCAGGTTAGCGGTCTCGTTTTCCAGGTTCGCCCTGGCAGAGCCCGCCAGTTCAGCCGTGACCTCTTTGCCACCGAACGGCTCTCCGGTCATGTCGAACACGGCATTCAGACCGGATACGGCCAACTCGTTGAGAGCCTCGTTGGCGGCGAGGCGGGCGCTGATATTGCCATCCACTTCAAACGTGGGCTGGGTGGTGGCTACCCGGAACCCGATTTCCAGCGGGAACTCGGAGCCCAGAGTAATGTTGCTGGCGTTGACGGTGAAATTCTCCAGCGTGACCGACTGGCCGGTACTCTTGTCGGTGTAGTGCACCTGGGCATTGCTGATCTGAACGTTTTCAACGTTGAAGTTCAGAGGCTCGCCGCCGGCGCCCTCGCTCTCCTGTGCCTGTTCATCCTGGGTTCCGGCCGTTTCCTCGGTTGCCGTTCCCGCCGCCTTCTCGGGCATAATGCGGGTCCAGTTGCCGTTGCCCTGTTCGTCCACTTCGAGTCGGGCGTCCAGCCCGTCCAGTACGAAGGTATTCACCCTCGGGGACATGGCAATCAGTGACCAGAAATCGATCTGGGCCACCAGTTGCTCAAGGGCAACAAAGCGGTCACCTTCCAGGGTGGCCTCTACGGAATTCAGCTCAAGGCCAAGTGGGATAAAAGACCAGCCGATGTCGCCTTCAAGGACCAGATCCAGGTTCGTGGCATCCTCAACGGCCTGTTCAATCTGCGGTTTGTAATCGTTGGGGTTGATCACGGCCATGGCGATGGCAACGGCAGCCACGGCAAGAACGATCAGTGCAACGATGGCAATCAGCACATAACGGACGGCTTTCATGATTCAGGCTTCCTTCCTATTTTTAGGAGCTTGCAGTATTCGCTGTGAATACCGACGCTAATGACCCAAAGGATAACGCAGGGTTAACAAATTAACAGCGCGGGAGTATGACAATGCGGTAGTGTTGGGCCAAAATACACGACCCTGATTTTCGGACTACATTGATACCTATAAACACAAGAAGGAGTTGGCCGTGGCTATTACCGTTTCGATTGAGCTGAACCGCGAACTTGAGATTCCGGGCAGCTATGATGAAGTGTTCGATTTGCTGGCGGATGTGCCACGTTCAGCCAGTCACTTCCCGAAAGTCCACAAACTTACCGACCTTGGCGATAACGCCTACCGTTGGGAAATGGAAAAAGTGGGCGTCGACAAACATGCCATCCAGTCGGTGTACGCTTGCAAATATCACTCGGACAAAGACGCCGGCAAGATTACCTGGGAGCCGGTGAAGGGCGAGGGCAATGGCGTCGTGAGTGGTTCCTGGACCATCAAGTCCAAGGGCGATAATGCCACCGCCGTGAAGTTCCAGACCAGCGCAGAGTTGACTGTGCCCCTGCCCAGCCTGCTCAAGTTGGCCATCAGCCCGGTTATCAAGCACGAGTTCAACAGCCTCGTAGACACTTACATGAACAATCTGAAGAAGGCGTTCTGACGCAGCCCTTTCTGCCATATACCTGCACTTCGCTATCGTAGCGATTAAACCGGTTGTGGGACTCCAGCCGACATAAAAGGTATAATCGCCGGATCGAATTTTTCCGGCTTTATGCCGCTCAATTGTCACGGAGTCCCCATGGCCGAACGCAAGGCTCGGGTAGAGAGAAATACCCTTGAAACCCAGATCACCGTTGAGATTGATCTCGACGGAACCGGCAAATCCAGTTTCGATACCGGCGTGCCGTTTCTGGAGCACATGATGGACCAGATCGCCCGCCACGGTCTGGTGGATCTGAATATCGTTTCGAAGGGCGACCTGCACATTGATGACCACCACACCGTGGAAGACATCGGCATAACCCTTGGCCAGGCCTTCAAACAGGCGGTTGGCGACAAAAAGGGCATTCGCCGCTACGGCCACGCTTATGTCCCGCTGGATGAGGCGCTCTCCCGAGTCGTTATCGATCTGTCCGGTCGCCCGGGCCTGATGATGGATGTGCCGTACACTCGCGGTGCCGTGGGTGGCTTTGACGTCGACCTGTTCGAGGAGTTTTTCCACGGCTTCGTGAACCATTCCATGGTGACCCTGCACATCGACAATCTGAAGGGTAAAAACACCCACCATCAGATTGAAACCGTGTTCAAGGCCTTCGGCCGTGCCCTGCGTATGGCGATTGAAATGGACGAGCGGATGGCCGGTATTACACCGTCTACCAAGGGTTCGCTGTAAACGCCTCGTCGTCAGAAGGCTCGCTTTAACCGGTCATGTTTGACCGGTCAATCAAGGACACCGCAACAACCATGAAAACCGTTGCCATTATCGACTACGGCATGGGCAATCTTCACTCTGCCAAAAAAGCAGTTGAGCACGTTGCCCCGGACACCACCGTGCTGGTCACCGACAACGCCGAAAAAATCCGTGAAGCCGATCGTGTCATCCTCCCTGGCGTTGGTGCCATTCGCGACTGTATGGCCGAAATGCATCGTCTCGGGGTAGTGGATCTGGTTCGTGAGGTCTCTCAGGATCGCCCGTTTCTTGGCATCTGCGTGGGCATGCAGGCCCTGATGTCCCGCAGTGAAGAGAACGGCGGCGTTGACTGCATCGGCCTGTTTCCTTCGCAAGTACGCTATTTCGGTGACCACCTCACGGAAAACGGCGAGCGCCTGAAAGTGCCCCACATGGGCTGGAACCAGGTGCAGCAGACCATTGATCACCCCCTTTGGCATAACATTCCCGAGGGTGACCGTTTCTACTTCGTGCACAGCTTCTACGCAGAAGCCGAGGGCAACGCCGATATGGCAGGCCGCACCCGCTATGGGGTGGACCTTGCGGCAGCAGTCGCGCGAGACAATATTTTTGCAGTGCAATTCCACCCGGAGAAAAGTGCCCGGGCGGGCCTGCAGTTGCTCGAGAATTTTACAAACTGGACTGGAAAATGCTGATAATTCCTGCAATCGATCTGAAAGACGGTAAATGTGTACGCCTGCGTCAGGGCCGGATGGACGACTCCACGGTGTTTGGTGACGATCCTGTCAATATGGCCACTCGCTGGGTGGAAGCCGGCGCCCGCCGGCTGCACCTGGTTGACCTGAACGGCGCGTTTGCCGGTGAGCCGGTCAACGGCGAGATTGTCCAGGCCATTGCCCGTAAATACCCGGATCTTCCCATCCAGATCGGTGGCGGTATCCGGTCGGCAGAAACCATCGAAGCCTACCTGAAGGCCGGTGTGCAGTGGGTCATCATTGGCACCAAGGCGGTGAAGGAGCCGGAATTTGTTACTGAGATGTGCAAAAAATTCCCGGGTCACATCATCGTCGGCCTGGACGCCAAAGACGGCCGCGTGGCCACCGATGGCTGGGCGGAGGTCTCGGAAGTGATGGCTACCGATCTTGCCAAGCGCTTTGCCAACGACGGCGTGGACGCGATTGTGTACACCGATATCAGCCGAGACGGCATGATGCAGGGCGTTAATGTGGAAGCAACAGCCGCACTGGCAGAAGAGGGCGGAATTCCGGTTATCGCCTCTGGTGGCGTGACCAATATGGATGATCTGAAACGCCTGGCTACCGTGGCGGACAAGGGCATCCTTGGTGCCATCACGGGTCGTGCGATCTATGAAGGCACCCTGGATGTCGCTGAAGCGCAGGCTTTCTGCGACGGTCTGAAGGGGTAAGGGCGGCTTATGGCTCTGGCGAAACGCATCATTCCCTGCCTCGATGTCGATAAAGGCCGCGTGGTGAAGGGCGTCAATTTCGTTGATATCCGCGATGCCGGCGACCCGGTGGAAGTGGCCCGTCGTTACAATGAGCAGGGTGCCGATGAAATCACCTTCCTCGACATCACGGCCAGCCATGAGAGCCGTGACACCACCTACGAGACCGTTGAACGAATGGCGGCGGAAGTCTTCATTCCGCTGACTGTCGGCGGTGGTGTGCGTACCGTGGATGACATACGCAAGCTCCTGAATGCCGGCGCAGACAAGGTGTCGATCAATACCGCAGCCGTGTTCAACCCGGAGTTTGTCCGGGAAGCGGCGGACCGCTTTGGCAGCCAGTGCATCGTGGTGGCCATTGATGCCAAGCGGGTGAGTGAACAGGGCGAGGAGCCCCGGTGGGAAATCTTTACCCACGGTGGCCGCAAGCCCACAGGGCTGGATGCCGTGGAATGGGCCCGCAAGATGGTGGAAATGGGCGCTGGTGAGTTACTGCTGACCAGCATGGACCGGGACGGCACCAAGATCGGATTTGATCTCGGGCTGACCAAAGCCATCAGCGATGCTGTGATTGTGCCGGTGATTGCCTCAGGCGGTGTCGGAGAGCTGCAGCACCTGGCTGATGGCGTGACTCAGGGCGGTGCCGATGCGGTATTGGCGGCGTCAATCTTTCACTTCGGACAGCACACCATTCCTGAAGCGAAGGCCTTCATGAAGGCTCAGGGCATAGAAGTCCGCGATTAATCCTTCTTTGCAAAAGCAGGTCGAATGGCCTGCTTTTCTCCTTCCGCAAACATCTCCCGATTGCCGTTGCGCATGGCCCAAAGGCCGCTGACCGTGGCAATGGCGATGCCTTGCTCATCCAGTTTGGGTAGGTGCTTCTCCAGGTAATCCACGGTGACTTTGTGAGGATGGCCAATGCCGATGGCGCTACCGTTTTCTTTGGCGCGCTTGATCAGCAGTTTGAACTGGCGGTCCACAAACTCTTCGGTCTGTTCGTGGTCGAGAAACACGTCCCGGGTCATGGTCGGAATGCGGTACGCCGCTGCGACATCACCGGCCACGGATGAGGCGATGGTGCGGCTGTCGATAAAGTACACGGGGTAGCGGAACAGCTCTTTCATGACCCAGTCCATGGGCTGCAGCTGCTGGGTCAGCAGGCTGCCCATGTGGTTGTTCACGCCCTGGACATGGGGAATCGACTGCAAGGCACGGCGAAGGGTGGTCACCATGCTCTGTTCGTCCATCTCGGGGGTCAGGCCGCCCGGGCCCAGGCCATAGTTGCGGGTGTTGGCCATGGGGGCGTGCAGCATGATTTCCTTGTGCTGCTTATAGGCGAGCCGGGCCAGGCTGTCCGTGTGTGGACGGTAGGGCAGAAAAGCGAGTGTCAGCGGCTGATCCAGGTTTGCCAGTCGCTCACCTTCAACAAGGCTGTGGCCCATGTCATCAATAATGATGGCAATGGTGGGCGGCAGTGCTTTTCGGGCCGGCTCCGCGGACACCGTGCCGGCGGTAAAACAGAATGCTACGGCCAGCAGAGTACTGACTACTCTCACTGATCGCTTCCTTCTGCCTTGGCGCTCTTGTTCGGGTTCAGAATCCGGATTCCCTTGAGCAGGTTCAGTGCCGAGCGTAGCTGATAATCCCGGTCGGCAAGAGAACCGGTTGCGTTCTGGGCATCATCGTTTCCATCCTGGTCCTGCCCCTCGTTCTGCCCTTCAAGGTGCCCGCTCAGATCCGCTTCGGTGAAGAACGGCTTGCTGTCGAGCTCCTTGAGTTCCGCCGGCCGTACTTCAATATCGGGTTTGATGCCGGTGGCCTGGATGGAGCGGCCATCCGGTGTGTAATAGCGCGCGGTAGTCATCTTGATGGCGTGGGTCTCATCCAGCGGAATGACCGTCTGGACGCTGCCCTTGCCAAAGGACTT
This sequence comes from Marinobacter sp. CP1, assembly GCF_001266795.1. NCBI lineage: Bacteria > Pseudomonadati > Pseudomonadota > Gammaproteobacteria > Pseudomonadales > Marinobacteraceae > Marinobacter > Marinobacter sp. CP1. Next base: position 1,136,438 of record NZ_CP011929.1, on the reverse strand, counting down.
TGTGCCCATCACCACAGCGCGCTCATGGTCCTGAAGCGCGCCGGCGAGGATTTCTGAAGCAGAGGCGGAGCCGCCGTTGATCAGCACGACAATAGGCGTGCCTTCCATGATGTCGCCCGATCGCGCGCTGAAGCGCAGGCGGGAACTCTGGATGCGGCCCTCGGTGTAGACGATCAGTCCGTCATCAAGCAGGGCATCTGCGGTCTCTACGGCCGCCTGCAGCACCCCGCCCGGGTTGTTGCGCAGGTCGATAACAAGGCCGTCAAGATCGCGTCCGAGTTCGTCTTCCAGTCCGTTGAGGGCATCCTTGAACTGCGAGCCGGTATCCGCCTGGAACTGGGTAATGCGAACATAACCGTAACCATTTTCCAGCATTCGGGATTTCACGCTGGTGACCTTGATAACGTCCCGTTCCACTTCGATTTCGATGGGAGCGCTTTCCCCCTCACGCATAATGGTGAGCGTCAGGATCGAGCCGGGTTTGCCCCGCATTAGCTGGACAGCCTCTTCCAGGCTCATGCCTTTAACCGGTTTTTCATCCAGCTTGATGATCAGGTCCCCCGCCTGAACCCCTGCCTTCTGCGCTGGCGTGTCGTCGATGGGGGCAATCACTTTCACAAAGCCGTTTTCCATGCCCACTTCAATGCCCAGCCCGCCGAACTCGCCGGAGGTGCTCTCTTCGAGCTCTTCGTAGTCCTTGGGTGCCAGGTAGGTGGAGTGAGGATCGAGGTCTGACAGCATGCCTTTAATGGCGCTTTCGAGGAGTTTGCGATCGCTTACTTCCTCGACGTACGCATCTTTGATGCGGCTGAATACCTCGGTGAACTTGCGGAGGTCTTCCAGTGGCAGCTGCTTCTCCGGATCCGGCAGGCTTATTTCCACGCGTTCGCCGTTCTGGATGCCTTCCAGCAGCTGCTCGGTGGCGGCGTCTTTATCCTGGGCCCAGGCCAGTCCGGAAGCGGTTGCGAAACAGGTAGCGAGAGCAATGCTGCGTAATGGCAAGGCGTGGAGTGTACTTCTGACCCGTTTCATTCACATATCCCGTTTTTATTCCGATAGTTGGACTGGTTTCCCTGACTCCGAACAGTATGGCGTTACCTGCGGCGTTTGTCAGCCCTCCCGGGGGCTCTCAGTTTGCCAGCCATCGGCCAGGGTTGTCGGGTTTACCATTGTGCCGGACTTCAAAGTAGAGCGCCGGGGAATCTGTGCCGCCGGTACGGCCCGCCTGGGCAATGGGTTCGCCGGCAGCCACCCAGTCGCCTGGGCTGGTAAACAAGCTGCTGCTGTGGCCGTACAGGGTCATGTAGCCGTCGCCGTGGTCGATGATGGTGATCAGGCCAAAGCCCCGAAGCCAGTTGGCAAACACCACCCGGCCATAGTGTATGGCACGGATCTCCGCTTCGTCCCCGGTTCCGATCAGCAGGCCGTTGCGACGGAGTTTGCCGTCGGCATAGCGCTCTCCGTAGCGGCTCAGGACCTGTCCCTTTACGGGCCAGGGCAGTTTGTTACGTAATGAGGCGAAGGGCTGGGATTCATTGGGTGAGGGGATGTTGTTGATCGCCTGCTGCACTTCCGCCAGCAGGTTTTCAAGCCGTTTGCGGTCGGATTCCAGTTCTTCCCGCTCGCTGCGCCGGTTCTGGATGTCGGCATTGAGGGCGGCCAGTGTCTGTTGGCGCTCCTTTCTCGATGCCGTCAGTTCCTGCTGGCGTTTAGCGACGTTTTCCTCAGTTCTGGCCAGTTCAACCCGGGTTGATTGCACGGCAGCCTGTGTGCTTCTGAGTTCTTGCAGGCTTTGTCTGAACGCCTCCAGGCGGTCGACTGTGTCCTTGCTAAGGTATTCGTAGTAGGTCATGGTCCGGGCGATCTTGTCCGGATCAATTTCGTTAAGCAGTACCTTTACGGCTGGCGCATCGCCTTCCATCCAGGCGGCGCGGATCTGCTTTTTGAGACTCTCCCGCTGGCGGTCAAGGGTTTGGGTGAGCTCCTGCGCCTCGCTTTCCAGTTCACGGAGCCTCTGCTGCTGCTGTTCGGCCTGCTGGCGCAGGGAGCGGCGTTCACGGGTCAGGCGGCTGATATTCTTTTCGGTCGCGGCAAGTTGCCGCTCCAGGGAGGAGCGGTCCTCTTCGGCGTCCTCCAGCCAGTCGTCGATGTCCTCAATGCGTTCCTTGAGTTCCTCGATCTGAGCCGGGGTTACATCCTGTTGGGCTGTAGCCGGCGCTGCGCCCAGAAGGAGGGCGAGCGCCAGAATCGCGTGGAGTTGCAAGGGTTGGTTCCGTTCCCGGATCAGCCGATCTCAACCAGGCTGTGCCCGGTCATTTCCTTCGGTTGCTCCATTCCCATCAGGGCTAGGAGAGAGGGCGCAACGTCGCTCAGGCTGCCGTCGTTCTTCAACACAACTTTGCGGTGGCCGGTGTATACCAGTGGCACCGGGCCGATGGTGTGGGCAGTGTGAACCTGGCCTGAATTCGGATCGGTCATCTGTTCGCAGTTGCCGTGGTCAGCCGTGATCAGAGCTTCGCCGCCTACCTCATCCAGGGCCTCGACAACGCGTTTCACGCATTCGTCCAGGCATTCGGCCGCCTTGATTGCAGCGTCCAGCTTGCCGGTGTGACCAACCATGTCGCCGTTGGCATAATTGCAAACAACCAGATCGTACTTGCCGCTCTTGATCGCTTCCACCAGCTTGTCGGTTACCTCTGGTGCGCTCATTTCGGGCTGCAGATCGTAGGTCGCCACCTTGGGGGAGGGCACAAGAATGCGCTCTTCACCGTCGAACGGTGTTTCCAGGCCGCCATTGAAAAAGAAGGTTACGTGGGCGTATTTCTCTGTTTCGGCGATGCGCAACTGGGTCTTGCCCTGCTTCGCCATGTATTCGCCAAGGCCATTGGTAAGCTGTTCGGGCGGGTAGGCGCAGGAAGTTTTGATGTCCGCCGCATACTCGGTCAGCATCACGAAGTCGGCCAGTTCGGGGTGCTTCTTGCGCTCGAATCCGTCGAAGTCCTTCTCCACAAAGGTGCGGGTCATTTCCCGGGCACGGTCGGCACGGAAATTCATGAACAGCACCGTGTCACCATCGTTGATCGTTCCCTCGGGCTCGCCCGGAGCGTGGATCCGGGTTGGCGTTACAAACTCGTCGTTTTCCCCGCGCTCATAAGCCTGTTCCAGCCCGGATACCGGATCGGCCGCAGTGAACTCCGCGGTGCCCTGGGTCATCAGGTTGTAGGCCGCTTCCACGCGGTCCCAGCGGTTGTCGCGATCCATGGCATAGTAGCGGCCCACGATCGAGGCAACGCGGCCGACGCCGAGGCTCTTCAATTTGGCCGCGGCCTTCTCCAGGGATGGTTTTGCGCTGCGGGGCGGCATGTCACGGCCATCGAGGAAGGCGTGGATGTAAACTTCCTTCGCGCCACGTGCGGCGGCAAGTTCGGCAGCGGCAATAATGTGGTCTTCGTGGCTGTGTACACCACCGGGCGACATCAGACCCATGAGATGAACGGCTCGGCCGCTTTGGACAGCCTTGTCGATCGCTGAGCAGAGCACTTCGTTCTGCTGGAAAGTGCCTTCTTCCAGATCTTTGTCGATACGAGTAAGGCTTTGATAGACCACGCGCCCTGCGCCCAGGTTCATGTGGCCAACTTCCGAGTTACCCATTTGCCCTTGCGGCAGCCCAACAAACATACCCGATGTATTGATCAGGGTTTTGGGCTGGTTTTGCCAGAGTTTGTCCCAGAACGGGGTGCTGGCATTGCTGATGGCATTGTCTTCAGCCGGGTCGCGATGGCCCCAGCCGTCCAGGATAATCAGTGCAGTCGGCTTGCGCATTGCAGTCATCATTAAGTCCGGAAGTAAAATGTTAGTAAATTTACTAAAACGAAAACGAAGTTTATCTATTTTCGCATTTACTGGCCACTTTCGTCACCTTCTGTCCGGGGAGCAGGCTGTGTATAATCCCGCCAAACTCATTATCAGGGTAAATTCATGGACCGGTTGTTTGAATTTGTCGTTAACCACTACATTCTTGTGTCGCTGTTCGTGGCATTCCTGGTTGCCATTCTCATTCTGGAGTCCCGTCGTGGCGGTGCCAAGATCTCGGCCCAGGGTGCGGTCAATCTGATCAACAAGGATGAAGCCGTTGTAGTCGACATCCGGGACCGCAAGGAGTTTGGTGAGGGCCGCATTACCGGCTCGATCAACATTCCCCTGAACAGCCTGAAGAGCCGGGTTGGTGAGCTGAGCAAGTTCAAGGACAAACAGATCATCGTTGCCGACAAGATGGGCCAGCATTCTGCCATGGCGGTTAAACAGCTGAACGCGGAAGGCTTCAGCAATGTGGTTCGCCTGAACGGCGGCGTTGCCGACTGGAAAGCCAGCAATCTTCCGCTGGTGAAGAAATAGAGCGGCCCTTGATCTGAAGATCATTCTGCCGCACTGTTTCACATAAGCCGGCCCGGCGCCAACGTAAAATGTCCCGGCAGCACACTTCATAACATCCCATAACAGCGGGCCCCGAGCCCATGATCGAGAACGAAAGGATTGAAAATGGCTGAGAATCAGCAAGCCGCAGCAGGCAGTGACAACCAGAACCAACCCCAGTTTGCCCTTCAGCGCATCTATGTGAAGGACCTGTCTTTTGAGTCACCCAACTCTCCGCTGGTATTTCAGGAGCAGTGGAAGCCGCAGGTGAATCTGGATCTGAATACGTCTCACAACAAGGTCAGCGACAACCAGTACGAGGTTGTGCTTTCCCTGACCGTCACCGCGAAAGTGGGTGAGAAGGTAGCTTACATCGTCGAGATCCAGCAGGGCGGCGTGTTCCTGGTGCAGGGCATCGAAGGCCAGCAGCTGGGCCAGATGCTGGGCGCCTACTGCCCGACCATCCTGTTCCCGTATGCGCGCGAAGCGATCGACGGTATTGTGAGCAAGGGCAGCTTCCCGGCCCTGATGCTGGCGCCGGTGAACTTCGACGCCATCTATGCCCAGGCGCTCAAGCGCAAGCAGGAAGAAGCTGCTGGCGAGGCAAGCGAAGAGCAGCAGACTCACTGATCCGAACCACTGTGATCAGATATAAAAAAACCGGCTCAGGCCGGTTTTTTTATGTCGCTCCGTTAAACCCCAGCTGCCGCCAGGCCTCGTAAACCGCCAGGGCTGCGGTATTGGAGAGATTCAGGCTGCGGCTATGCGGTTGCATGGGAACCCGCAGGCGATGCTCAGGCAGCAACCCCTCGCGGACATCAGCGGGAAGGCCGCGGGTTTCCGGGCCGAACATCAGGTAGTCGCCATCCTGATAGCTCACTTCGTGGTAATGGGCACTGCCTTTGGTGGTGAACCCGAACAGGCGTCCGGGTTGCTCGCTGGCCAGGAAGTCCTGGTAACTCTTGTGGATCCTGACCGTTGCGTACTCGCTGTAATCCAGCCCGGCCCGCCGCATCTGTTTGTCTTCCAGGTTAAAACCCAGCGGTTCAATCAGATGCAGCTGGCAACCGGTGTTGGCGCACAGCCGGATGATGTTGCCGGTGTTCGGCGGTATCTCCGGCTCGTACAGCACAACGTGGAGCATGAAGCTTAGCGCTCGACGGCCAGGGCAACGCCCATGCCACCACCGATGCACAGTGTGGCCAGGCCTTTATGAACGTCACGGCGAACCATTTCATGCAGCAGGGAGACCAGAATGCGGCAGCCGGATGCGCCGATGGGGTGGCCCAGGGCAATGGCACCGCCGTTCACGTTAACCTTGCCGGTGTCCCAGCCCATGTCGCGATTTACAGAAATGGCCTGGGCAGCGAAGGCTTCGTTGGCTTCCACCAGGTCAAGATCCTCCGTGCTCCAGCCGGCAAGCTTCAGACACCGCTGGCTGGCCGGGATCGGGCCGGTGCCCATAATCGTCGGGTCCACGCCCGCGTTAGCGTAAGCCTTGATGGTGGCGATCGGAGTCAGCCCCAGTTCTTTCGCTTTCTCGGCACTGCAGACCATCACGGCTGCGGCGCCATCGTTCAGGGATGAGGCGTTGCCGGCGGTAACGGTGCCGTCTTTCTTGAAGGCCGCACGGAGTTTGCCAAGCCCCTCGGCAGTGACGCCGTCGCGAGGACCTTCATCGCGGTCAACGACTATCGGGTCGCCCTTACGCTGGGGAATGGAGACTGGAACAATCTGGCCATCGAAATAGCCGGCTTCGCGAGCGGCGGCGGCCTTCTGCTGGGACGCCGCTGCAAACTCGTCCTGCTCGTCCCGGCTGATGCCGTATTTCTCGACGATGTTCTCGGCCGTGATGCCCATGTGGTAATCGTTGAAGGCGTCCCACAGGCCGTCCTTGATCATGGTATCCACCATGGACCAGTTGCCCATCCGCTGGCCATTCCGGCTGTTGGGCAGCACGTGGGGCGCCTGGCTCATGCTCTCCTGGCCACCGGCGATTATCATCTCGGCGTCGCCACAGCGGATGGCCTGTACCGCCATGTGAACCGCTTTCAGACCGGAGCCGCAGACCTTGTTGATGGTCATGGCGGGCACCGACGCTGGAATGCCGGCGTTAATGGCAGACTGGCGAGCCGGGTTCTGACCACAGCCGGCGGTAAGAACCTGGCCCAGTACCACCTCGTTGATCTGGTCACCGGCAACGCCGGTTTCTTCCATTAGTGCCTTGATGACGGCGGTTCCCAGCTGGTCTGCGCTCAGGCTGGAAAGACCTCCGCCAAAGGTTCCGATAGCAGTACGGCGGGCGGCAACAATAACGACATCACGCATGGGAATTCTCCGGATCAGTGGCGCGCGCGGGATTGGGGCCGGCGCGAACAGGATTGAAAACTGCTGGCATTGTATCCGGAAAGCGGTCACCGGCCAAAGATCAGGTCCGTCATGCGCGGGTTGTACTACATGTTCAGGCTTCGGCCGCCATCAACAGAGACGATCTGCCCGGTGATAAAGGGCGCATCGCAGATCAGGAACGCAATGGTTTCGGAAATATCGTCGGGGTTGCCGGTGCGGGCCAGTGGCGTCTTCTGGAGAATTGCCTGCTGGGCGGATTGGTCCATCTCGGCTTCGCCCTCTGGCCAGAGGATTGCGCCTGGCGATACGCCGTTCACGCGCACGTCCGGCGCCAGGTCTTTTGCCCAGGAGCGCGTCAGGGCAGCCAGCCCGGCCTTGGTGGCGCAGTACAGCGGGTGATCATCGATGGGCCTTTCACTGTAAATATCGATCAGATTTACGACGCTGCCGCGGTTTCGCCGAAGTTCGGCCAGGCATCCCTGAAGCAGGAAAAATGGGGCCCGTAGGTTGGTGTTCAGGATTGTGTCCCAGTCGTCTCCGGTGGCGTCTGCGGTCGGGGTGGGGTAGAAGACCGATGCATTGTTCACCAATGCGTCCAGTCGGCCCCACTTTGCGACGGCGTCACTGGCCAACCGGTCCACTCCAGCTAACTGGCTCAAATCCGCCTGCAGGGCGCAGGCGGAGTCCGGCCGTTGGCGGTTCATCTGCGCAATCAGTGAGTTCGCCTGCTCTTCCCGGCTTCGGTAGTGAATCACCAGGTTCCACCCTCTTTCATGAAGTGTCCGGGCAGTCTGTGCGCCAAGACGGTGGGCTGCGCCGGTGATCAGGGCAACAGGCGTTGTGGGCGGCATGGTGCCTCCTCAGTGGTTGGTCGGGGCGATGGCGTCGCCGATGCGTTTCAGGCGTTCAGTCCGGATTGCGCTGCCCAGTTCCTTGCCTTTATACCCTTGCGCCAGGAGGGCTCTCGGCTCAACGCCGGTCGCCGCTTCCGAGGCGGTTCGCAGCAGGTCCAGTGTGAGGGAATCGCCCGGCAAGGCGCACTCGAGCACCTTCGTGAGTTGCGAAAAACGTTCCGGGCGGCGCCAGACGTCCGCCTGGTCGAGCAGGTCCAGAAGCGTTTCGGCTTCCGGGCGTTGCGCATCAATGTCCCGGATCTGGGGTGTGAAGGCAGTAACCAGTCGCGCCAGATTCTGACAGTCATTGGGTGCCTTCAGGGCTTTGGCCCGGTCCTTTGCAACAGGGGCATCCAGGGGGGAGAGCAGGGCCGCAAAACGCTCCTCCGTCTGGGCGTGCAAGCGGCGGTGGACGCAGCCAAGTGCCGCCATCGCGAGTTGAAAAACTTTTTCCGAAGCTAATTCCGGAATAAGAACCTCAAGGGCGCCGCAGTCACGAAGAACTTCGAAAAAGGCCTCGGGCGCCTGTTCATGCAGCGCCCGCTGGAATTCTTGCCAGACCCGTTCGGGCACCAGGTGGTCTACTTCTCCGCTATCCACCATGCGCTTCATCAGGGCCATGGTCTGGTCGCACACGGAAAATCCCAGCGGGTGAAAACGGGCTGCGAACCGGGCGGTGCGCAGAATTCTCAGGGGGTCCTCGGAGAAGGCCTCCGAGACATGCCGAAGCTTGCGATCTTCAATATCTCTGCGGCCTTCAAAGGGGTCGACCAGATCGCCGTTTTCAGCTTTTGCCATCGCATTGATGGTCAGGTCCCGGCGCTTCAAATCCTGCTCAAGGGTGACGTCGGGCGCGCTGTAAACAGTGAAGCCGTGGTAGCCGCGCCCCTGTTTCCGCTCGGTGCGAGCCAGGGCATATTCTTCCCGGGTCCGGGGATGCAGAAATACCGGGAAGTCCGCGCCCACCTGCTTGAAGCCGTTGGCTAGCATTTCCTTTGGAGTTGCGCCGACCACCACCCAATCCCGGTCCTTGACCTCAAGGCCGAGTAATTCGTCACGAACGGCACCGCCAACCAGATAGGCCTGCATGAAATCGCTGATTCCTTTCGGAAGTGTGTCGGTGGATTATCCGGTTCCCGGGCAGGGCAGGCAAACCTCTGACGCCGCTTGCCATAAAAAAAGCCCGCCCGGGATTGCCCGGGCGGGCTTTAACAGAGGTTTGCGTCAGAACGCGGTGCCAAGCTCCAGAGCCGCGCCTACATCGGCATCGCTGTACAGGGCGCCGATATCGAGGCGGACGCCGACAATGTTCAGTCCGAGACCTGCAGTGAACTGGGTTTTCTCTTCAATGCCGTCGTTGTCATCGTTGCTGGCCAGGTTGTGGCGAACACCCACCCGCAACTGGGCGTAACGGAAGGCGTCGAATTCGGCGCCAAGAGCTGCCCACTGGGTGTCGTCCTCAAAGCCAAAGGCTTCCTTTTTGGTCAGGTCCACTTCCGCGGTGATAACGTGGTATTCGCTCTTGTGAGCGATGCCCGCTGTAACCATCGGGTCCAGCTTTAATGTGCGAACTTCCTCTCCGAGCAAAGGCCGGCTCGCAGCGGAGTCGAGCTCCATGGGGATCAGGTTTTTAACGACAATTCCGGTGTTCCACTGGTTGGAATCACCAAAGCTGTAGGCTGCGCCCACGTCGAGGTTGAAGCCGCTCTTTTCAGTCTGATACTGGTCATCGTCGAATTCTTCATCTTCGAAACCGGAAACCGCTTCCGTGTACTGGAAGGTGCGCAGCTCCACGTATTTCGGCGACAGACCAAGCTGGAAGCTGTTGCCATCCTGTAGCTCAAAAGCCCGTGCGAAGCTGATGCCCACTTCACCGACGGCGGATGCCAGTATTTTTCCTTGTGATGTCAGGTTCAGGGTGCCATTCGTACTGATCTGGTCGACGGCATTCTGAACGTCCTGGGCCGTTGCTGCAGTGGCAATCGCATTCAGTGCGGTATTATCCTGATCGGACACGTCACCACGAACGGTTGCTGTCAGGTTTGCATTGGTAAACACGCCGACAGCCAGAGATTGTCCCGGCACAGCCAGGCCCAGCCCCAGACCGGCGTTCATTCGCATGGTGTCCCTGTCGAATTCGGTCAAACGGTCGCTGAGATCGGCGGCGCCGTCCTGAATACTTTGTGGGTCGTCGGTATTGGGATCAAAACCGGAAACCAGCGATTCAAGATCAGTGATTACATCCTGGATATCATCCACCTGGTCAACTGTTTCTTCCTCATCCGCTGCGCGAGCATTCACCGAGGGCAGCATCAACCCAAAATCATCGTTCCAGCTGTGGTGATCGGAGGCCATCATCGCCGGGTTATCCATCGGCGCTGATGATGGTGTTGCTACAGCGACGCCAGTGCCACCCATGGCAAAAGAGCGGGCAGACATAAACGACTGCGGACTGGCCAGTGCAGAACTGGTGGCAATGGAAAGACCAATAGCCAGAGAAAGTTTGGTCAGGCGATATCCGGTCATGAAGAATCCTGTCAGTTAAAAGGCAAAATAGATGTTACGTACCTGAAAGGGTAAGGCAGAACCTTATCCAGCTCATGACGCATGGGGTAACGGTTTGTTTTTGATCTGTAAATAGAGGCAGTTTTTTGCCGCATAGGGATTGCAAAACGATACGGTTGGGAGTTTTTGATCGGAATATCAGGCAGTTAGAAAAACTGGCGTAGTTTTTTCATGGGAAACCGGAAATGACGTTTTCTGGAGACACGCAATGAACCTTCGCTGGATACTTATGCCTCTGCTGGCAACAACGGTGGCTGCTTGTGCGCCGGTTGGCAGTTATCAGGGGGATAACGGCAACCAGTCCCGCCAGGATGCGATGCTGGAGCCAATTACTGTGCGGGTGAGCGGTCTGGGGACCTATGAGGATGTTGCGGCCGACCGTTCAAATACCCGCAAACGTCTGATGGCCCGCCGGGCCTCCCAGCTGGACGCCTACCGGAATCTCGTTGAACGGGTCTACGGCACTGTCGTGTACGGCAGTTCCACTGTTAATGATTTTGTGCTGCGCAACGACACCTTCAGAACCTATGTGGACAGCTACATTCGCGGCGCGAAGTTGGTTGCGGTCAACGAGCACAGCGACGGTGTCTTCGAAACGGTGATGGAGCTGAAGCTCGAGCCACGTTTCCGGGCCTGTGTGGCCAAGGTTGCCGATGATCAGGTGCAGGATCTCTGCCCGATTCCCATGCCGCAGGAAAATGACAGCGTGGGCGATGTACAGAGCAAAGGCGTGGATTCCCTGTATTACCTTGATTGATCGAGAGTATAGAGAGTGTAGGGAGTAACGAGAATTATGAAACGCTTGCTGTCACTGGCTGTGCTCGGAGCTCTGGCGCTCTTCGTGGTTTCTGCCGCCCATGCGGTGGTTCTGGAAGGCGTGGGCCATGCCAATATCCACAATGGCAACCTGGAAGCCGCCCGGGCCGAGGCCCGCAAGGCCGCAATCCGGGACCTTTCCCTGCAGTATGAAGCCAGGGTCAGCACGCACGACACCATGAAAAACGGCGTGATCACTGAGTCACGGATGGATCTTGCGTCAAGCGCCAGAGCCCGGAATGTGCGGGTAATTGATGAGTACCAGAGTGGCAATCTGTTGCGGGTGATTGTCCGGGGCGATATCAGCGAGAGTCGCAGCCAATGCGGATCGGGAGATTCCGGGCGCCTGAAAAAGCGTGTCGCAGTGACCGGGTTTCCTGTGCTGTATCCGGACCAGGCCAGGGTGGGGCGGATTGATGACGCCGGCGAAATCTTGCCGCAACAACTCCAGCAGCGTTTGGTGGCTCAGGGCGGATTGCAGGTTTTTGGTGCGACAACCTCACGGATGTTCACGGATCTGCTGAACGCGCCTACGGTACAGCAGGGCGACAATCGACTGACCAACGTGCTGGAACTGGCGCGTGAAATGGGCGTTCAGTTCGTAGTGACAGGCGTAATTCGAGATCTAGGCGTTGCGGATCCGTCAGCGTGGGGCACCTCCGTGCTGGATAAAATGCAGCGGGGCATCGGGGCGGTAGATCAACGGCGCCGGTTTGCGGCTGATCTCGTTATATTCGATGGCTTCAGTGGCGCGCCGGTCTATCGTCACAGGTTTGAAGCCGCAGCCGATTGGGATGCCGGGCCTGGCAGTGCAGCAGGGTTCGGCTCTGCCGGCTTCCAGAAAACCGCCTACGGCCAGGCTGTCGAGGATGTTATCGCAGACATGGCGATGGCAGTAACGGATGCATTGGCGTGTCAGCCCTTCATGACCAGAATTGCGCGGGTAGACGACTTTTCTGTAACGCTGGAATCCGGGGCTACAGCAGGCCTCAGGCCGGGTGATGAGTTGAAGATCTATCGCAGCAAGCGCTACCTGGAATCACCAGATGACTCACCAGAATTGCAGGACAGCGACTTGTCAGTGACGCTCGAAAAAGTTCAGCCGCATTTTAGCCGGGGTACCATGCCGCAACTGGGCGGCATCGTGAATATCCAGAGAGATGATATAGCGATTATCTGGTAGGGCTGACGGGCATCAATTGCTGGCGTTGGCCACCTCGGCGGCCGCAATGTCGCGGATCTTGCCAACCATCGCCCTGAGCCCGTTGCCGCGGGTCGGGGAAATGTGCCGGAACAGGTCCAGCTGCTCGAATAACTCATCAATGTCCGTGGCCAGCAGGTCCCTCGGGGTTTTGCCGTTAAGGGCGACCAGGATGATGGCAGCCAGTCCACGAACAATCATGGCGTCGGAGTCAATCAACAGGTACAGCCGGCCACTGTCTTCATCGTAATGATGAATCAGCCAGACCTGGCTCTGGCAGCCATGAACATAGTTTTCTTCAACCCGGGATTCCTCGGGAAACGCAGGAAGCTGCTTGCCCAGATCAATGATAAAAGCGTAGCGCTCTTCCCAGTCGTCCAGCAGCTCGAAGCCATCGAGAACGTCATCCAGGGTGGTGTCTTTACCCAAGGGGTTGTTCAGAAAGTCCTGTTCACTGGCAGTCATTTACAGCATTCCCAGTTCGAGTTTGGCTTCGTCGGTGAGCATTTCGTTGCTCCAGGGCGGATCGAAGGTCAGTTCAACGGTCACCTTGTCCACATTGGGCACATGCTCGAGCTTGGTTTTCACATCTTCGGTTATCACCGGGCCCATGCCGCAGCCGGCGGCAGTCAGCGTCATCAGCACGTACACATGGTTGCCGTCTTCGGTGCCATTTTCAATCCTGCACTCGTAAATCAGGCCCAGATCCACTACGTTCACCGGAATTTCCGGATCGTAGCAGTTCTGCATGGCTTCCCAGACCTGGTTTTCGTTGACGGTGCCGTCTTCCGGGGTTTCAAAGCTGCTTTCCAGGGGTTTCTTGCCGAGCGCGTCGGCATTGTGGCCTTCAATCCGGGCAAGGTTACCGTTAACAGCGACCGTAAAGGTGCCACCCAGCGACTGCGTGATGGTCACAAAGGTGTCCGACGGAATCATGATTTCGGTTCCGGAAGGAACAAGGCGGGCTTCCACCTCGCGTTTGGTCAGGACCACTTCCCGTTCTTGCATGCCTGTTCGGGCCTCGCTCTTTTCAATCTTTATATCGGATTACGCGACGGTAAAACTCTCGCCGCAACCGCACTCTGCGGTGGCGTTCGGATTGCGGAACTGGAACATGGAGTTCACGCCCTCCGTCACAAAATCGATCTCGATGCCGTTCACCAGCGGCAGATGCTCTTCTTTCACGAAAACATCGACGCCATCAATGTGAAACACCTTGTCGTCGGCGGCGGTGTCTTCCACCCATTGGGTTTCGTATTTGAAGCCGGAGCAGCCACTTTTCTTGATGGCCAGCCGAATGCCCTTGGCGTCCGGCTTTTTCTCCAGCTGTTTGCGCACGTGCTTGACCGCGCTGGGCGTCATGGTGACGGCGACGGTCGGGGTGAAGACTTCGGCTGTCATAATTCCACCTCCATCAGGCAAACAGACGCTGGACTTTCTGCAGGGCGGTAAACAATGTATCCACCTCGTCCAGAGTGTTGTAGAACGCGAATGAAGCCCTGGCTGTACCGGGAACTCCATAGAAATCCATCAGCGGCATGGCGCAATGGTGACCCGTGCGGATTGCGATTCCCTGCTGATCCAGCAGCGTGCCTATATCACTGGGGTGCAGGCCGGCAATTTTAAAGGATATAACCGGCACTTTGTTTTTTGCCGTACCGATAATCTCCATGCCGGGTACGGTTTCCACCAGCTGGTTGGCCCGCTCAAGGAGGCCGGTCTCGGCCGCTTCCATGGCGGAACGATCCAGGCCGTTCAGGTAGTCGATGGCGGCTCCCAGTCCGACTGCCTCGGCAATGGCCGGGGTGCCTGCCTCGAATTTGTAGGGCAGGGTATTCCAGGTGGTCCGTTCAAAGGACACTCGTTCGATCATCTCGCCGCCGCCCTGGTAGGGAGGCATTTCCTCCAGCAACTGGGCCTTACCGTAAAGCACGCCAATACCAGTGGGGCCAAACAGCTTGTGCGATGAGAACACGTAAAAGTCGCAGCCCAGCGCCTGAACGTCCGGCTGGTAATGAGGTACCGCCTGGGCCCCGTCCACCAGGGTGATGATGCCGTGGGCCTTGGCCTGTTCAATCAGGGCCGCCACCGGGTTCACCGTGCCAAGCACGTTGGAAACGTGGGTGATTGCCAGCACCCGGGTCTTCTCATTGAGCAGGCTGGTGAAGGACTCGAGGTCCAGCTCGCCTTCCGGTGTCACCTGAACAGGCACCACTTTCGCACCCGTGCGCTCGGCAATCATCTGCCAGGGCACGATGTTGGCGTGGTGTTCCATGTGGCTCACCAGGATCTCGTCACCAGCCTTCAGGCGCGGGGCGAGCCCATTGGCAACTAGGTTGATGGCCTCGGTCGTGCCGCGGGTCCAGATAATTTCCCGGGTGCTTTCGGCGTTCAGGAAGTTTCGAACCGTCTCGCGGGCACCCTCGAAGGCGGAGGTCGCACGGTCTCCCAGCGTATGGGCGCCCCGATGGACGTTGGAGTGCATCTCACGGTAATACCGATCCATGGCATCCAGCACAGCCTCCGGCTTCTGGGCCGACGCACCGTTGTCCAGATACACCAGGGGCTTTCCGTTTACCTGCTGGGACAGGATCGGGAAATCCCGGCGAATCGCGTCCACGTCGAAGGTGGTGCGCTTGGCGGTGCTTGCCACGGACAGATCGGTCATAACCGGTTACGCCTCCTGAAATGTCTGTTCGAAGAAGTGGTTCAGACGGCCCTGGACCGTCTCCCGCACTGCTTCAACCGGAATCTGCTCGACCAGCTCGTTGATAAAGGCCATGGTGAGCAGAACGTTCGCCTGACGCCGGCCGATACCCCGTGAAACCAGGTAAAACAGCGAGATTTCGTCAAGCTGGCCGATGGTCGCGCCATGGGCACATTTCACGTCATCGGAATAGATTTCCAGTTCCGGCTTGGTGTCAATCTCTGCCCCGTTGGACAGCAGCAGGTTCTTGTTGTTCATATCCGCATTGGACTTCTGGGCGTCCTGATGGATATGAATCCGGCCATTGAACACGGCGTGGGACTGGTCCGCTGCGATATTCCGATAGGTTTCTTCGCTGTTGCAGTGGGCAGCCACGTGCTCGATGGTGGTGTGGTTGTCGTAGTGCTGTTTGCCCTGGGTAACAACTACCCCGTTGAGCTTGCACTCAGCGCCTTCACCTTCAAGCCGAACCTGCAGATCGTGCCGGCGCAGGGGGCCACCAAACCCAACGGTATGGCTTTCAAACCGCGAGCTGCGCTGTTGCAGGACGCCGGTGGAGCCAATGTGCTGGACGTTCTCGCCTTCCATGTTCAGGCGAATGCTGGTGATGTTGGCGCCGTCGGCCACATTGAATTCAGTGACGGTATTGACCATGACCTGGGCCGAGCCGCTGGAGATGTACTCCTCCACCAGCGTAATCTGGCTATGACGGCCGGCATCCACGAAAATGCGCGGGAAAGCCGAACCGCTGGCCTCGGCCGTTACCTCGTGAACAATGAACAGCGGCTGGTCGAGCACTGCGTCCGGCTTCAGGCGAATCAGCAGGCCGTCTTCAAAACGGGCTGAATTCAGCCGGGCCATCTGAACCGCCTTGTTGTCCAGGGTGCTGTCCAGGCGATCCGCCAGATCGCTGGCTTCCTCATCGCTCAGATCGCCGAAGCTCTTGATGCTGATGCCGTCCAGATCCGGATATTCGCAGGCCTCTGGCATCATTACACCGTTAAGGAACGCAACCTTGTAGCCGGGCACTGCCAGGCCGCTGCCGGTCTTGCCATCCGCCGGCAGGGAGATGGCCATGTCGTCGGTCAGCTTCAGGTACTTGCTGGAGTATTTCCAGTTTTCGGTTTTCCGGGTCGGCAAGGGCATGTCGACCAGAGCGGTTCCACGCTGCTTGCGCAGGGCGAGCAGGGGCTCCGGCAGGGACTGCCCGGCCGGGTGCAGGAACGCGGTGGAAAGAGTGGGTGCTGGTTTCATTCCGCGACCTCCTTAGTTGGCTGAACTGTCGGCAGTTTCTTCATCCTTGATGCCCAGCCAGCCGTAGCCGCGTTCTTCCAGCTCCAGCGCCAGCTCGCGGCCACCGGATTTGATGATCTTGCCGCCCGCCAGAACGTGCACGTAGTCCGGCACAATGTGGTTCAGCAGACGCTGGTAGTGGGTCACCATCAGGATGGCGCGGTCTTCCGCGCGCAGAGCATTCACGCCGTCAGAAACAACCTTCAGGGCGTCGATATCGAGCCCGGAGTCGGTCTCGTCGAGAATTGCCAGCTTCGGCTGCAGCAGCAGGGCCTGCATGATCTCATTACGCTTCTTCTCACCACCGGAGAAGCCTTCGTTGACGCCCCGCTTCAGGAACGCCGGATCCAGATCCACCTGCTTGGAAATTTCTTTGGCGAGCTTCATGAACTCCGCCGCGTTCATCTCGTCTTGGCCCTTGTGCTGGCGCATGGCATTCACGGCGGTGCGCAGGAACTGCAGGTTGCTCACCCCGGGGATCTCCACCGGGTACTGGAACGCCAGGAAAATGCCTTCGCGGGCACGCTCTTCAGTTTCAAGTTCCAGCAGGTTGTCGCCGTTCAGGGTGATTTCACCCTCGGTAACTTCAAATGCTTCGTTGCCTGCCAGCACCTGCGACAGGGTGCTCTTACCAGAGCCGTTGGGGCCCATGATGGCGTGAACTTCCCCGGCCTTGATTTCCAGGTTGATGCCCTTGAGGATTTCTTTGCCCTCAACGGATGCGTGCAGGTTCTTGATGCTCAGCATTTGTAGGCTTCTCTCTATTCTAAAATTCAGTCTGTAAATTTAGACCCTTTCGGTGCCCGTAAAACGTTCGGGGCAGTGAGCGGGGAAGCTTTCCGGGATCGTCAAAATCATGGATGATTTTGTCGAGCGTACAGGGACGTATTTACAGCGTATCCCGGAAAGCTTCCCCGCTTGCTGACCTTCTCCAGGTCAGCGGGGCATAGACGTTTAACCGACGGACCCTTCGAGGCTTACTTCGAGCAGTTTGCCGGCTTCGACAGCGAACTCCATGGGCAGCTCCTTGAACACTTCCTTACAGAAGCCGTTCACGATCATGGAGACCGCCTGTTCCGGGTCGATACCACGTTGGCGGCAAAGGAACATCTGCTCGTCGCTGACCTTCGAGGTGGTTGCCTCGTGCTCTACTATGGCCGACTTGTTCTTGCTTTCGATGTAAGGGAACGTGTGGGCGCCGCAGCGGTCGCCGATCAGGAGCGAATCGCACTGGGTAAAGTTACGTGCACCTTCCGCCCCGGGGCCGAATTTCACCAGGCCGCGGTAAGCGTTGGAGCTCTTGCCGGCGGAAATACCCTTGGAGATGATTGTGCTGGAGGTGTTCTTGCCCAGGTGAATCATCTTGGTGCCGGTGTCGGCCTGCTGGTAGTTGTTGGTCAGTGCCACGGAATAGAACTCACCAACGCTGTTTTCGCCACGCAGGACACAGCTCGGATACTTCCAGGTGACCGCGGAGCCGGTTTCGACCTGGGTCCAGGAAATCTTGGAGTTCTTGCCGATGGCGGCGCCACGCTTGGTGACGAAGTTGAAGATGCCGCCTTTACCTTCTTCATCACCCGGGTACCAGTTCTGCACGGTGGAGTATTTGATCTGGGCGTCGTCCAGGGCCACCAGTTCAACAACCGCAGCGTGCAGCTGGTTCTCGTCCCGCATGGGCGCGGTGCAACCTTCAAGGTAACTCACGTAGCTGCTGTCTTCGGCAATAATGAGAGTACGCTCGAACTGTCCGGTGTTGGCTGCGTTGATGCGGAAATAGGTGGACAACTCCATGGGGCAGCGAACGCCCTTGGGTACATAGACAAACGTACCGTCGGAGAAGACCGCGGAGTTCAGCCCGGCGAAAAAGTTGTCACCGGCCGGCACTACCGAGCCCAGGTATTTTTTGACCAGCTCCGGGTAATCCTGGATCGCTTCGGAGATGGAACAGAAAATAACGCCGGCCTTGGCCAGTGGCTCCTTGAACGTTGTTGCTACGGAAACCGAATCGAAGACGGCATCAACAGCCACGCCCGCCAGCTTTTCACGCTCGTGCAGGGGGATGCCCAGCTTTTCGTAGGTTTTCAGCAGTTCCGGATCCACTTCGTCCAGGCTCTGGGGCATGTCTTCCGGACGCTTGGGCGCGGAGTAATATGAAATCGAGTTGTAGTCGATTTTCGGATAGCCCACATGGGCCCAGTCCGGCTCGTCCATCTCGAGCCAGCGACGGTAGGCTTTCAGCCGCCACTCCAGCATCCATTCCGGTTCTTTCTTGAGGCCGGAAAGGCGGGCGATAACGTCTTCATTAAGGCCGGGTTCGAATGTGTCGGATTCAATGTCTGTTACAAATCCGTATTCGTATTCCCGTTTGATCAGCTCGTTCACCTCGGTGTCGGTGGTCGCCATGATCGTCGCTCCGTATTCTCTCATCGCGGGCTTGTGCCCTTGGTGTCGCCGGCAGCCTCATGAATGGGCTGTCGATCGGATGTCATCAGTTTGGGTGTTGCAGTGATCGCTCATCCTGTGAGTACGCCCTGCAATCGCTTTTTGGATGACGGATTTCCAAAGCTGATGCTGATAATTAAGCAGAAAAGCAGCTTGAATCCATCGCTTCTGGGCAGCGATTATACAATACCAGAGTAAAATAGTCAGGTATTAATTTGAACGTGGGGTGATTATACCTTAATCGGCCTTTGGGGCACTAAGAGGGTGGTAATGAGGCTGATAGTCAGGTTCTTGCAGGACTGGAGTTTTTGAGAAGGACGCCAAGCGGGATTGCCTCCCAAAACACGCCGTGAACCCATCCCTGGGGGCTCGGCATTGCCATCCATGGCAATGCACGGTTTTGGGAGGCAATCCCGCTTGGCGCCTCAGACTAATTGCTAGTCGCCGGTAGCCAGGAGTCTGGTGAGGTAGCTGTGCTCCAGAGTTTGTGGAAGATTAGCCGGTTTTGGAATCCGCACGATATGCCCGCTGCCCGGCGCATAGTCCATGGCCTGGCCGTTTCGGTTCTCCATGACATTAGCCGAGAACCGGATGTTGCCGGCCGGGCTGATCAGTTCCAGTTGGTCGCCGGGGGCGAATTTGTTCTTCACGTCTATGGTCAGCCACTGGTCATCCTTGCCGGTAATGGTGCCAACCACCTGCTGGGTGCCAAGGAATGAGGAGCCCTGTTCGTAGGTCTGGTATTCCCGGGGCATATGGCGGCGCAGGAAGCCTTCGGTATAGCCCCGGTTGGAGAGGGCTTCCAATTCGTCCATCAGGTTCATGTCGAACGGCTTGCCCTGCACCGCCTCGTCGATGGCGCGACGGTAGACTTGGGTGGTGCGGGCCACGTAGTAGGTGCTCTTCGTGCGGCCCTCAATTTTCAGGGAATGAACGCCCATCTTTGCCAGTTCAGCGACGTGTTGAACGGCTCTCAAATCCTTTGAGTTCATGATGTAGGTGCCGTGCTCGTCTTCATAGGCGGGTATGAATCCGCCCGGGCGGTTGGGCTCTTCCAGCAGGATTTCTTTCGGTGCCACCTCCTGTACATCGCCGCCGCCGCAGGTGGCGATCAGGTCGCCGGTCTGGTCGTGGCCGTGCTGGACCTGTTTGTAGTTCCAGCGGCAGGCGTTGGTGCAGGCACCCTGGTTGGCGTCCCGGTGGTTCATGTAACCCGAGAGCAGGCAGCGGCCAGAATAAGCCATGCACAGGGCGCCGTGAACGAAGACTTCGAGCTCCATCTCCGGGACCCGTTCTCGGATCTCGCGAATTTCATTCAGGGCCAGTTCACGGGAGAGGATGACCCGGCTGATTCCCTGGCGCCGCCAGAACTCTACCGTGGCCCAGTTCACCGCGTTGGCCTGTACTGAAAGATGGATGGGTTGGTCTGGCCATTTTTCCCGCACCAGCATGATCAGGCCGGGATCCGACATGATCAGCGCGTCGGGTTTTTGTTCCAGTACTGGCGCCAGATCTCTCAGATAGGACCGCACCTTGTCGTTGTGAGGTGCTATGTTGGAGACAAGGTAGAACTGTTTGCCCAGTTCGTGGGCCCGTTCAATGCCCGCGCCAAGCGCTGCAACGTCTTTGAAACTGTTGTTTCTTACTCTCAGCGAATAGCGCGGCTGGCCGGCGTAGACCGCATCGGCGCCATAGGCAAAGGCGGTTTCAAGGTGTTCGGGGGTGCCCGCGGGGGCGAGCAGTTCCGGGGTTTTCATAGTGGCTCCGGGCGATTCTGAAAACGGGGCATTCTGCCGTATGCCGTCGGCCGTTCCCTTGATCCTGCTCAAAGGTCTTATTGATTGTTTTCGGCTAACATGTGTACGCTCACGGTTCGGGCTTTTCGGGCCGAAGCGTTGCAAAGGAGGAATTCAGGATGGCATCAAAGCCTCTGACGCCAGAGGTGGCGCGGGCTTCGCTGAGTGTCAGGGTCAGTTCCCTGATCAGTGTTCAGCTTGCTCGTGGCAAAGTTGGTGTGGAAGTCGTGGCGTCGCAGCTGCATATGAGCCGCTACACGTTGCACAAGAAACTGAAGCGTGAAGGGCTGACCTTCGCCCGTTTGCTGGAGGATGTTCGCCGCAGGCAGGCGCTGACCTACATGCAGGACAGGACCAAACCGCTGGTGGAGATTGCCGAGCAGCTCGGTTTTTCGGAGTTGAGCGCATTCAGCCGGGCTTTCAAGCGCTGGATGGGGACATCCCCGGCTGAATACCGCTCTGTCAGGCTATCCTGATCCGGATTAGACTTTTTTGAACACCAGTGAGGCATTGGTACCACCAAAGCCAAAGCTGTTGCTCATCACCAGGTCCAGTTTCTGGTTATCCATGCGTTCCCGAACGATCGGGTAGCCTTCGGCCCCTTCATCAAGGTCCTGGATATTTGCCGATGGAGCAATAAAGCCTTCACGCAGCATGATCAGGCTGTAAATAGCCTCATGTACGCCCGCCGCGCCAAGAGCGTGGCCGCATAGGGGTTTGGTGGAGCTCAGCGGCGGGATCTTGTCGCCAAACGTCTCTTTCAATGCTTTCAGCTCGGTGATGTCTCCGGCCGGGGTGCTGGTGCCGTGAGTATTCACGTAGCTGATTTCGCCATCCAGGTTCTTCATTGCCTGCTTCATGCAGCGCACTGCGCCCTCGCCACTCGGGGCAACCATATCTGCGCCATCGGAAGTTGCACCGAAGCCGACGAGCTCTGCCAGGATGTTTGCGCCCCGCGCTTCCGCGTGCTCCAGCGCTTCAAGGGCCAGCACACCGCCACCACCAGAAATCACGAAGCCGTCCCGATTCGCGTCATAGGTGCGTGACGCCAGTTCAGGCGTGTCGTTGTATTTCGTCGACAGGGCGCCCATGGCATCGAACAGCAGGCTCAGGGTCCAGTGGATATCTTCGCCACCGCCGGCAAACATGACATCCTGGCGCCCGAGAGCGATCAGATCGGCGGCATGGCCGATCGAATGCGCGCTGGTAGCGCAGGCAGAGGTGATGCCGTAGTTGATGCCGCGAATGCCAAATCCGGTTGCCAGTGACGCATTGATCGCACTGCCCATGGTGCGCGGCACGCGATAGGGCCCGACACGGCGGATACCGCGGTCGCGATGGGTATCGATGGAATCCAGCAGCTCAACCGTCGAGGCGCCGCCCTGGCCAAAGATGATACCAGTGGTGTCGGCCTTGATGTGCTCATCGGTCAGCTCGGCCTGCTCGATAGCCTCAAGCATCGCCAGATAGGTGTAACCGGAAGCGGGGCACATGAAACGCCACAGTTTCCGGTCAATCAATTCGGGCAGGTTCAGGTTGATCTGGCCGCAGATGTGGCTGCGCAGACCATTGTCCCGGGCTTCTTCGCTAAAGCCGATGCCAGAACGGGATTCCCTGAGTGACTGTGCGACTTCCTTCTGGTTGGTACCAAGGCTGGAAACAATGCCCATACCGGTGATTACAACACGACGCATCCTGTTAACTCCTAAAAATCATCGGTCGAGGTGAACATGCCGACCCGCAGGTCTTTGGCTGTGTAGATTTCCCGGCCATCTACTTCCATCCGGCCATCGGCAATTGCCATGGTCAGTTTGCGCCTGATCACGCGTTTGAGATCCAGACGGTAGGTGACTTTCTTGGCCGTCGGCAAGACCTGGCCAGTGAACTTCACTTCACCGGCGCCCAATGCGCGGCCTTTCCCTTCACCGCCACCCCAGGCGAGGAAGAAGCCTACCAGCTGCCACATGGCATCGAGGCCGAGGCAGCCCGGCATCACGGGATCATCAACGAAGTGCACCTTGAAGAACCACAGGTCCGGATTGATGTCGAGCTCCGCTACCAGGCTGCCCTTGCCGTAGAGGCCGTCGTCGTCCGCAATGTGCGTGACGCGGTCAAACATCAGCATCTCGTTGATGGGCAGGCGCATGGAGCCGGGGAAGAGCTCGCCATGGCCGCATTTGATCAGGTCTTCTTTATCAAAATGATCCGGGTTCATAGTGCCAGTGTCTCTGTTACAAAATGATTTCCTCATACTTTAGCTCGAATTTCGGGAGCTGCTATTGACCTTTAGTGGATGATTGCCGGTTTGAAGTTCCCCGAACTTGTCTGTTAATCCCGTTTGATGGTCATCAAGGTGCTTGTGCGACCCCGCGAATACAATCATCCATCAGAAGTCCGTTCTGTGACATCCGGAGATTCGAGACTGGCAAGGAGGGCGTATGTCCGGGAATGAGGAAATTATCGCAAGCAAGGTTCGGCGCGAGGGTGACCGGGTTTTGGTACGTCTTGAAAGAGAAACCGGGCACTTGCCTGAGCGAGTCTGGAAAATGCTGACAGACTCGGTGTGTCTGGCGGAGTGGCTGGCGCCTGGAACGCTGGATGCCAGGCCCGGCGGTCGGGTTCAGCTGGATTTCGGTAACAGTGGTATGCCGATCGATTGTCGGGTCACGGATTGCCAGCCGAATCGTCGCCTGGCCTATTCCTGGAGTTCGGGTGATTCCCCCGAGCGTCCGTTGATATGGGACCTTGATCCCATCGACGAGGGAACCCGCCTGTCGCTGACATTATTACTGCCTGATGATGAGGTGGTGCCGATTGCCTGTGCGGGCTGGGATGCTCATCTTGAGATGCTTCTGGCGGCATTGGAAGGAATCAGTATTCACTTCCCTGCCAGCCGGTTCCGCCAGGCAAGGGCAAGGTTCGAGTTGCTGGTCAGGCAGGAGTTGGCTGCCTGACCAGCCGGGGTCAGCCCTCTCGGCCATCCGGTCTGGGGCTGGCCAGGATGGTGGTGTAGCGGTACAGGAATATACCAAAGGCGACCAGCCAGAGCAGTGCGCTGCCACCAATGCCCGGGTGCCATGGGATGATCTCGAAGGCTGTGAGTACTCGCACCAGCGCGGCCAGATGAATTGCAACGAAGGCAAACACCATTCCCTTCGGCAACACCAGCGGTCTGCCGCTGTGGCCGAGGGCGACCCGGGAAATAACTCCCAGAATCAGGCACGCCACCGCCCCGGTGCCGGCGGCATGGCTCCAGGCGTTGGAGGGCCAGCCCGCGAACAGTGTGCCTGCCAGCAGGAACAGGGCCACCGGCACCCACAGGATGGACAGGTGCAGAATCCAGAGCAGGGGCTCCTGGCGTACGAGCCAGCCCTTCCATCCCGCCAGACGCACCAGCATAAGCCCACCGGACAGCAGCGCCAGCAAACCAGTAACGGTTTGCCAGCCAGTCACCAGGGATGCCATCAGCAGAATCAGGCTGAATACAGTTGCCATGTCCAGCGCGGGAATGGTCTTTACAGCGTTGCTGTCGAGTCCCCTCTGGCGCAACCAGCCGGTGGAAAACGCCGGAGTGATGCGGCCACCGACAATACTGATCAGTGCCATGGCCATGATCAGGGCACCATAGCTGAAGGCCATGTCGAGGCGGGTGACAAAGCCGATCTGCATCAGCCAAAGCAGGCCGAGTACCACCATGATCATCAGTTGTCGTTTTTGCCGGGCGTGCCAGATACGCCAGCCGGCATCCACCATTACCAGGGGCAGGAATGCCAGGTTTACTCCCAGAACCAGCCAAAAGGGCAGGTCAGCACCGGTTGCCAGCAGTACACGGCCGGCCAGCCAGACGCCCCAGAGCAGTACCAATCTGAATCCATGGGTTCGTTCTGTCTGGGTCCAAACGCACACTGCGGTTAACAGGAACCCCGCGATCGCTGCCGACAGAAAGCCAAACAACATCTCGTGCTGGTGCCAGAATAATCCGGGCATGGCCAGTGGAAGACTGATAACACCATTGACTTGCATCACCCAGAGGGGAATGACGGCAAGGGCCAGAACGGTCATGGACAGAAAGAAAATCCGAAAGGGGTAGGAAAATAATTGGCTGACGCTGACCGACGCCCGTTCAGGGGAAGTAGGAATGGCCCGCATAGATGTCTCCCATATACATGTATTCTGTGTATATGTTAAACCCTGACAACCGCGTTAACCATACCTGCTTGTAGGTAGATTGCGTACAATGCGGCAAAACGCCTGTTAACCAAGGAACTTTCATGACCGCGTACATGATTTTGAAACACCTGCACGTGACCACCGCGTACCTCACCATCACCCTCTTTGCCCTGCGTCTGCTCCTGGACGCCGTCGGAAGACCTGGGTGGCGACAGACACCGCTGCGGTTTATTCCCCACATCAACGACACCATTTTGCTGGTGGCGGCGATCTCTCTGGTTTTTGTGGCCGGGTACGCTTCGGCCATTCCGGGTTGGCTGATTGCCAAAATTGTCTTACTGGTCGGCTACATCATTGCTGGCGTGTTTGCCCTGAAAACCACCCTCGGAAAGCCCGTTCGAATTTCCGCGGCGGTACTGGCCCTGGTGCAGGTTACGGCCATTCTTCATTTGGCCCTGGCCAAGCCGTTCTGAGTCAGCGCTTTTCGCTGATCTGCTTCGTCAGCTCCGCCAGTTGTACCTGAACGGCCTGGAGCTGGCGGGCAATTTCGTCCCGCTCATCGTGGGCCTTCTGGGCCTGCTTGGCGTTCTGCTCCTCACTCATAACCTCCAGGATTGCCCCGATCATCATATTCAGGAAAACAAACGCCGTCAGGAATATGAAGGTGATGTAGAAAACCCAGCTCAGCGGATACTGCTCCATGGTGGCGTACATCACATCCGTCCAGTCCTCGAAGGTAGCCACCCGGAAGAGTGTCAGCATGGCAATGGCCACGTCGCCCCAGAGCTCCTCGTCCACGCTGGCGAAGAACATCGAACCCATGGCCGCGTAAATGTAGAAAATGATGAACATCAGCAGGGCGATGTAGCCCATGCGCGGAATCGCTTTTAGCAGCGAGTTGATCAGGAACCGGAGCTCCGGAACCACCGACACCAGGCGCAACACCCGGAAAACCCGCAACAGACGTCCCAGCAGAACCGCTTCGGAGTTATCCAGAGGAATCAGGCTGCCGATGACCACCAGGGTATCGAACAGGTTCCATCCGTCGAACAGAAAACGTTTCTTGTTGGCGCACACACCGAATCGGAACAGGATTTCCAGCAGGAAAAACAGGGTGATGGCGTTGTCCATCACGATGAGCGACTTCTCCACCAGGGGCGGCAGATCATAGGTTTTGGCGCCAATGGTCAGTGCCGACAGGATGATGATGGTGATGACTGCGCCCTGGAAAACCTTGCTGGACTCAATGCGGCGGAGTTTCTCGAAACCGGAGGCGGGGTTCAGTTGGGACGGCATGGCAGGCGACGGCTCCAGAAGATTCGGGGAAGGCCGAATTCTAAAGGGCCGGGACAGAATTGGATAGCCTCAACATGGGTCGTTCGTTTTGCAAGGTGCCTGGCTGGGTGTAATTAGCAGGATTTATTCAGCCTGATCAGAAATATTCATTCGTGCGATCCGCAAACCCTTCCCATAATCAAGTCGCAAACAATAAAACCAAAAAGCGAGTGACAATCCATGGAAGATGGACCGGAGTTACCCGGCTGGCGCTGGGGGCCGTTCACGTTCCGCGTGCCCTTTTACCACACGCGCCTGTGCTGGTCCGAGTTCCTGCAGGGGCTGTTTGTTTCAGCTGCGACAGGCCTGGCATTAATTCCCGTAATGACCGCCTTCTTTGGCCTCAGTTTTGAAGAAGCCGTCGCATTATCCATGATCCATGCCTCACTGATTGCCTCGGCGGTGATTGTCTTCGGCGAGCCCTACGCGGGAGGCTGGATTACCCCCGCGTTGCCCCTGATTCTGGCGTTTGTGATAGGGGGCTATGAGGATCCGGTCAGCCGGTTCCAGGCGATGACCGCGCTGAGCCTGGTGTTTGCCTCGCTTGTCCTGTTTCTCGGTATAACCGGCCTGGGCCGGCGCTTTGTGATCTGGCTGCCCGATACGCTCAAGGCCGGCATTATTCTCGGGGCCTCGATAGCTGCGCTCAAGCGGGTGTTCGTGGACGATGCTGAGCGCTTTCTGCTTGAACAGCCGATCGCCACGGGTCTTGCCTGTGCCATCTGCCTGATATTCACTTTCTCCATTCCGATGCAGAAGCTCAAGGAACGGAGCCGTTTCTTCTTCATGCTGGGAGCACTGGGCCTGCTGCCGGGCTTTCTGGCTGCGGCCATCGTCGGACCTTTGGTTGGTGAGGTGAATTTCGATATCCAATGGGGAATCCTGGTGCCACCACTGGGCGAGGCATTGGCGAAGGTTTCGCCGTTGGCCATAGGCTGGCCCTCCCAGGAGATGATTCTCCAGAGTATTCCGCTGGCGCTGATTGCCTACATCATCCTGTTTGGCGATCTGGTCACCGGGAATGAAGTGCTGCGTGACGGCTTGAAGGTGCGCAAGGACGAGCATGTGGATATCAACCTCAACCGCACCCACTTCTCCCTGTCGATCCGTAACGCCATCATGGGAATTGTTGCGCCCTTCTTCCCGACCCAGGGTGCGGTCTGGACTGGCGTTCACGTGATCGTGGTGCAGCGCTGGAAGCAGGGGCCGAAGGCGATGAACAGCCTGCACAGCGGCCTCGCCTCCTACTATCTGATGGGCCTGCCGTTTATCTTCTTCCTGTTGCCGCTACTGACCGGGCTCAAACCGTTGCTGGGTGTTGCCCTGTCGCTGACTCTGGTGCTTACCGGCTTTGCCTGCGCTTACATTGCCATGTCGATCCCGAGGGATAATGCTTCCCGGGGTACGGTGGTTCTGATTGGCGCCGCGCTGGCGTTCTTTGAGCCGTGGATGGGGCTGTTGATTGGCGTGGTGGCTACCCTGGCACTGGTGGGCTGGGACCGGAGCCCGGATCCAATTCCCCACGACGAGTGACGCGCCGATGGCAGATCCCTGGTGTCAGCCCGCCTGGCTCAGGATGATCTGCCATTCCTCCTCGCCCACGGGCATCACAGAGAGCCGGTAACCCTTCCGGACTAGAGGCAGGTTTTCGAGCCCGGCCATGGATTTCAGCTCCTCTAGCGGGATCAAACTTGGCAGGGTGCGGACATACTTCATGTCGACAGCCTGCCAGCGAGCCTTTTCCCTGGTGCTCTTGCCATCGTAGTAGGGCGATTCCGGGTCAAACTGGGTTGGGTCCGGATAGGCGCTGCGAATAACCGTCACGATGCCGGCAATCCCGATGTGCTTGCAGCTGGAGTGGTAGAGGAAAACCTCGTCGCCCTCCGCCATTTGGGCCAGGAAATTCCGGGCCTGGTAGTTACGCACTCCGTCCCACGGGATCACACCGTCCGGGGCTTTCGCAAAATCTTCTATGCCGCATTCTGCAGGTTCTGATTTAACCAGCCACTTGGCCATGATGTTTCTCCCATTTACCGAATCAGCCTCATTCCAGTCCCCGCGATTATACGAAAAAGCCCCGCAGTGCGGGGCAACGAGGGGCAATCAATCAAGCGGCGTCAGGATTGGCCGGCTGTTGGCGGTGGCGCCAGAGGTTCTTTGGGTTTTTTGCGGTTCAGTGGATAAAACAGCTGTGGCGAGGCCAGTTCCGGCAAATCCGTTCTTTCCTCGTTGGCGGCCCACTCCACCCGCTCGGCAGAGCGGATCGCGTAGTGCATCCACGCCAGGGCAGCTGCGACGATCACAAACATCAGCATAAAGCAGCTCTGCCAGATGCCCGTAAGGTCGTTCAGTACGCCGAAGGTCAGTGGCAGGATAAATCCTCCAAGCCCGCCGATCATGCCAACTACACCGCCTACGGCGCCGACATGCATGGGGTAGTAAACCGGAATGTGTTTGTACACCGCTGCCTTGCCCAGGGACATAAAGAATCCGAGGATAAAGATCAGCGCCACGAACATGGGCAGGTTCATGGCCAGGGTAAAGCGGATATCACCATCAATTCCCTGAACCACGTAATCGGTGGGCGGATAGCTCAGCAGAAATGTGCACAGAACCGACGCTCCGAAGGTCCAGTACATCACCCGGCGGGCGCCGAAACGGTCTGACATCCAGCCGCCCAGAATCCGGAACAGGGAAGCAGGGATGGTGTAGAGCGCGGCAATGATGCCGGCGGTTTTGATGTCCAGGCCGTAGACGCCAATCAGGAAGTGCGGCAGCCAGAGGGCCAAAGCCACAAAGGCGCCGAACACAAAGAAGTAGTACAGGGCAAAGCGCCAGACCCTCAGCTCCCGTAGGGGTTCCATCTGCTCCAGGAAGGTTTTGGACTTGCTGCCAGCCCGCTCTGCCGCCAGGGGATCTTCCTTGGCCAGCAGAATGAAAACAACACCCATGATCGCCAGCACCGTGGCGTAGATCTGCGCGGTGCTTTCCCAGCCGAATGCCACCAGCAGGAACGGGGCCCCGAAATTGGTTACTGCCGCGCCCACGTTGCCCGCACCGAAAATGCCCAGGGCTGTGCCCTGCCGCTCCGGTTCAAACCAGGCCGCCGTGTAAGCCACCCCCACGATAAAGGCACCACCTGCCAGGCCAACGCCCAGAGCGCCTACCAACAGCATGAGGTACGTGGTCGCGAAGGTGAGCAGGTACACGCAGGCGGCGGTAGTGAGCATCAGAATGCCGAACACCCAGCGGCCGCCGTACCGGTCTGTCCATATGCCCAGGAAGAGTCGACTTATCGAGCCGGTAAGAATGGGGGTGGCCATCAGCAGACCCAACTGGGTATCCGACAGCCCGAGATCCTCGCTGATGCGAATCCCGATGATGGAGAAAATGGTCCACACCGCAAAGCACAGGGTGAAGGCGAAAGTGGATAAACCCAGCGCGCGATATTGCTCGGGTTTTGATGGGCTAATAGCCATGTTTCCCCTCCTTTCAGATATCCATCGAGTGCTGTCTGAAAGCACCTCTTAAACCATACCAAAAACAGGGTTTTTCCATGCGGGGCATTGGAGGTACCTCCTGCTGGGTGCAGTGGTGGTAGGCAATCCGAGGCTTTTAAGGCGCAGGGGATAGACCCTTGATTTCTCTCGTGGGGTACGCGTTGCCAGGGTTGATTTACGTCAATTATGGGCGGCACCGGAGTGTGGGCTAATGCTGACAGATATCAATGGATGCCCCTTGAAATGGCCTTTGAAAGGGCGCCCGAAACGCCCTGGGAGAACCCAAAATGAAAATCATGATTGCCTACGACGGCTCGCGAAATGCCAGGTTGGCCCTGGCTCAGACCATCACCATGTTTCGCGATCTCAAGCCTGTGATCACCCTGGTTGCCGTTGCCGAGAATCCGCGGGACATCACCTCGGGAAACGAGGACATGTTCCAGGAAGAAGTGGCCGATCTGAAAAAGCACATCGCCGAGGCGATGGAGGTGTGTGAACAGGAACAGGTCTCCGCCGAAAGCATGCTTCTGGAGGGTGACCCGAGAAAGATGCTGCTATTCGCCGCGGAAAAGAAGGTCCACCCGGACATGCTGGTTATCGCACGCCACAGCCACGAGCCCGACGGTGGCTTCATTGCCCGCTCACTGACCTATTTCGTGGACGAACTGGATTACATGACCTTCGGCAGCGTGAGTTCCTTCCTCGCCCGCCGCATCCAGTGCCCGCTTCTTATTCTGCCCAGCCGTTGAGTCTGGCCATAACCGTTTCTGTATCTGAAAGCCCAGGGAGGCTGACATGAAAGTCGCAGACGTTTTCCACGTCAAGAATCTGGAAGTCAGGGCACTGCACCTGACCTGGATCGCATTCTTTATCACGTTCTACGTGTGGTTCAACATGGCGCCGCTGGCATCGAGCATGCTCAAAAGCGTCGACTGGCTGACCGCCGATGACCTTCGGCTGTTTGCCATCTGTAACGTGGCACTGACCATTCCTGCCCGGATCATCGTAGGCATGGCTCTGGACCGCTTTGGTCCCCGTCGCGTGTTCTCCGTTCTGATGGTGCTGATGTCCATCCCGGCGCTGGTGTTTGCGTTCGGTAACACCATGACGCAACTGCTGGTCAGCCGTCTGGTGCTCAGCTCCATCGGTGCCAGCTTTGTGGTGGGTATCCACATGACCGCCATGTGGTTCAAACCGAAAGACATCGGCTTCGCCGAAGGCTTCTATGCCGGTTGGGGCAATTTCGGCTCGGCCGCTGCGGCTATAACTCTGCCAACCATTGCACTGCACATGTACGGTGGTGAAGACGGCTGGCGCTGGGCCATCGCCCAGAGCGCAATCGTGATGGCGGCGTATGGTGTGTACTACTGGTTTGCGATTACCGACGGCCCGGCGGGCACCGTTCATCGCAAGCCGCGCAAGGCCGTGGCTCTGGAAGTCAGCAGCTGGGGGGACATGATCAAGTTGATCCTCTGGACCATTCCCCTGGTGGGCGTTCTGGGCATCCTGGTATGGCGAATCGAGACCATGGGGTACCTGAGTGCGACCGGAGCCGCTATCTGTTACGCGGTGATCGTGGCCATTGTCTGCTATCAGATTATCCAGATTCTCCGGGTTAATATTCCCTTGCTGAAACAGGGTGTGCCCGAGGACGACAAGTACCCGTTCAACAGCGTTGCAGCTCTGAACAGCACCTACTTCGCCAATTTTGGTGCCGAGCTGGCGGTGGTGTCCATGCTGCCGATGTTCTTCGAGGAAACCTGGAGCCTGAGTGCGACCGCAGCCGGCCTTATCGCTGCCTCCTTCGCTTTCGTGAACCTGGTGGCACGCCCGATGGGTGGCCTGGTTTCAGACCGTATGGGCAACCGCCGGTTTGTGATGCTCAGTTACATGTTCGGCATCTCGGTGGGCTTCGCGCTTATGGGCCTGATGAACTCTAACTGGCCGCTGATTATTGCCGTGGGTATTACCGTATTCACCTCGTTCTTCGTGCAGGGTGCCGAGGGCGCCACCTTTGGCATCATACCCTCTATCAAGAGGCGCCTGACCGGCCAGATCTCCGGCATGGCGGGCGCTTATGGTAACGTGGGTGCGGTGGTGTACCTGACCATCTTCACCTTCGTAACCCCGACCCAGTTCTTCTACATCATTGCCGGTGGCGCGTTTGTCAGTTGGTTGCTGTGCATCATGTGGCTGAAGGAGCCGGAGTCAGGCTTTGCCGACGAATACCAGGTGTCCTCTGTGGATCTCCAGATCGAAGAGGAAGAGCGTCGCCGGCAGGCTGCCGCTACCAGCTAACCCGGAACGGTTGAAGAAAAGGCCGCCGAGGCATTGCCCGGCGGCTTTTTTTGCGTTTGAAGGGACATCATTTTGGGGGCCAGGCCTGTCTTACTATGACCACGGATCAGAAGTGGTCGTAGCCGAATTTCATGTAGGTGATTCCAGGGCTCAGAACCAACCGCCAGGCCAGTTCGATATCGTCGCTGCACTCCTGGTCATAGGCTCTTACGGTGTCCGTCAGGCAGTCGAGCCAGAGGTCGTAGAGGTAGGGCTTGATGCTCAGATGGCGGGCGCTGTGCAGGCAGGCAATTCGATGAAGGACATCGTCAACGTTGCCGCTGGCGTAAAAGGCTACGAGGCTGAAAAAGGATTTCTTCAGCATACTCCGCTGAACGGCCATATCGGTATTGCGAAACAGTGCCCGGACCTCGGGAGAAGACATCAGGAACCGGCGATAGAAGCCTTCAAAGAAGTCAGGCACCTCGGGTGGGGTCTGTAGGACACGCTCGTAGCTCGCGTCGAATAGCTCTTCGAAGGACATGGCAGGCTCCCTGGTTCTCTTGGGATTAAATCCAATATCCTGAATCTAGCATTTGCCAGCGTGCGCGTCATTTTGTGCAGGTAAGGAGGTAGCCTTTGATGGAAAGCAGGCATAAAAAAACCGGCGCCCTTCACGGACGCCGGCTGTTACTTGAACCCTGTATCAGGGGTTCTTGATGTACGCATCCTTGCGCAGGTAGAACCACCAGTTAACCACCAGACAGAGTGCGTAGAACACCGCAAAGCCGTACATGGCCACCTCTGGGGTGCCGGCCTGGATTTCCTGGCCCATCACCCTGGGGGCGATAAACGCGCCGTAGGCGGCAACCGCAGAGGTCCAGCCCAGAACCGGGCCTTTCTGCTGCTGGTTGAAGATGAAACCGATGCTGCGGAAGGTGGAGCCGTTACCGATACCACTGGCCGCAAACATGATGATGAACAGGATCAGGAACGGTGCAAAGTAGGCGTTCGGATCAGTGGAGTTGTAGGCCAGCATCATCACGTAGCCGGTGGCCACGGAGGCTGCGACCATCACAACCGAGATGATCTGGGTAACGATGGATCCACCCACCTTGTCGGAAATCCAGCCGCCCACCGGGCGAATGAGCGCGCCAACAAACGGCCCCATCCAGGCCCAGGTCAGTGCGCTCGGCGCATCAGGGTTGACCACACGGGTTACCGTGCCATCGGCTGCCACTTCCATCATGTTGCCGAAGATAACGGTAATGGACAGCGGCAGGGCAGCGGAGAAGCCGATGAATGATCCAAAGGTAAGGATGTAGAGCACGGTCATGGACCAGGTGTGCTTGTTGCTGAAGATTGCAAACTGGGCCTGGATGTTGGGCTTGATATCGCCGGGGATCAGCCGCAGAAGAATCAGTGTGAGCACGATGGTCAGGGGCAGGGCCAGCCACATGTTCAGCACGCTGAGGGCCCAGACGCCTGCGATGGAGGCGAGAATACCCACGCCGTAGAGCCCCAGAATCTTGCCGAAGGCCGAAAGCGGGTTGCCCGGATTCGGGGTAACCACTTTCAGGTTGTTCATGCCAAACCAGCCGGCAAACGCCAGCGGAATCAGAAACACCAGCCAGATAAACCCGGCGTTCTGGATCCAGGTATCGGTACCCGCCTCAATGCGGCCAATCAGCGTGCCGCTGGGGCTCTGCAGCTGCATAGGGTCACCGGCCAGGGCGCCGAAGATACCCACGGTCATGACCAGTGGGATGACCACCTGCATGGTGGTGACGCCGAAGTTACCGAGACCGGCGTTCATGCCGAGGCCATAGCCCTGCTTGCTTTTCGGGTAGAAGGTACTGATGTTGCTCATGGAGCAGGCGAAGTTACCGCCGCCGATACCGGATAGCAGTGCCAGGGCCTGGAACACGATAAACGGTGTATCCGGGTTCATCAGGGCGATGCCGGTACCGGCAGCAGGAATCATCAGGAGGGCAGTGGTCAGGAACACCGTGTTTCGTCCGCCGGCGATCTTGATCATGAACGAGGCGGGGATCCGCAGGGTGGCGCCAGACAGGCCTGCAATCGCAGACAGTGTAAACAGTTGCTCAATGCTGAAAGGAAAACCCAGGTTCTTCATCTGGGTGGTGATCATCCCCCACATCAGCCAGACGGCAAAGCCCATCAGCAGGCTGGGGATGGAAATCCACAGGTTGCGGGAAGCAATGCGCTTGCCCTCCCGCTCCCAGAATTCTTCGCTCTCGACATCCCAGTGTTCGATGTCTGCGTTGGTTTTGGCCATGATTTTGACTCCCTCGGTTAACGTGCCCTTGGCCCCGTTTCTGGTGGCGCTCGGGCTTCTCGACACCATTGTGCAAAGCGAGGCGGGGAGTCATTCTTGATATTTCTCAAGGACAAAATGACGTGTCAGAAGGTGAGTTTTTTGATGAAAATCCAGGCGCGCTTCAGATCGATAAAATCTATTAAAATCAAATGGGTGCGATAGTGATATCCCGAAGTGGGTAGGCGTTATGGATGCTGGCGCAGTGGAGGTAGCCAATCATTTCCGGCGGTTCTGGCTATCCCGGAACAGTAAAATCGTCTGCAGCGCCACAAAACCGTAGATGCAGGACCAGCTCGCCGATGCCAACCAGAGTGCAACCGGTTCAAGAAAAGGCGCGTTGCCCGCGTAGAGTCGGGCGACTGCCGCAATGGCCATGCCCGAGGCGATGCCAACAACCTGCCAGATGGGTGGTGTCATTCGTCTGGCTCGCTGCCAGGCAAGCCGCAGCATGACACTGGTGGAAAGCGTGCCGAGGGCTCCGATTGTTATCAGGTGCATGGAGGCGACGGGATCGTTTTCTTTCAGAAGGCTTAACCCGCTTGCGCCAGCGCCTGCAGCCAGCCATAAGTAGCCAAGTGCCAGTACCAGAAGGTCTGGCCGGTTTCGGCAGTGCCAGAGCTTCCAGCGAGCAGCGCGAACCACAATCAGAAAACCCGCAACCAGCAATAACAGACCCACGGCCGGGGCCGCGACTGGCAGAAAGCTGAGCAGCAGTGCCAGCAGCAAGATGGCCAGAAGGGTTCACTCAACATGTGGCTGAACCCGGGCCTCAAGGGGGATGCCCCGTTTCTCAAGCGTGCCGGCCACAGCCGGCGCAATGACTCGCCCGCCGATAAACGTCATCAGAAGCAGCAAACCGACAATGGCGGTTGTCAGTACCTGGCGGCTATCCAGTATTGCCGGTGCGCTTGCGGCCAGTGTGTTGCTGGCAAGCCAGAAAACGACCGACAACAGGCAAAGAAGCAGAATCAGCGGGCCGGCAATCCGGTTGCGCCATTTTTTGGCCGCCTGAAATCTCGGGACCGCGTAGCGCGCCAGCATGAGGGCGAAGGCCGGGCTTAACAGTTGGGCGGCAATACTTTCCGGCGCCAGAACCCAGCTGACCCTCGCGAGTATCCAAAGCACAAAGAGCAGAGTGAGTACCCGGCCAGGTTGGGGGCCGAGGGTGTAGCCGGCGATGAGGGCCAGGGCGAAGCCGAATATCAACTCATGGCCGTGTCCCGCACCGAGCAAACCGGGCGGCCAGCCTGTCCCGGACAGCACGCTGTATATCGACAGGGGAACCGTTAATGCGGCGAATAGTGATGCGGCAGGGAAGAATAGCCAGAACGCATGAATGTTCTTTCTTGGCATGCTTGAGTTGTCCGAAGTCATCTCGTGTCCTTGACCGTTCGGCGCACCGAAACTATCAGTAAAAATAACGCGGGATACATTTTAAAGGTGCATCATGAATATTACAGAGCTTGCCCGTCTACCTTTTTCCGGCAATGGCGCCTGGTCCGAATTGCGACGCCTCGACCTGTCCATTCCGTTCCTGACCTGGGTGGTGGTAGTACCGATGTCGTTTCTGCCGACGGTGCTGCTCTATTATGCCGGCACGCACTACGGCGACGCCTTCATGCAGGGCTTCGGTGACAAAGAGTGGCGGTTTATAACCACGATCCTTTTCCTGGCAGAGCTACTGACGTTCTTCGTGATGGGGTGGCTGATTCACGCGGTTATGAACAGTCATCAATTGAAAATCCGCTATCAGGATGCCTATTTGCTGGCCGCAACTGCGCCGCTGCCGCTCTGGTTGTCATCACTGGCATTGTTGATGCCGGTGCTGGCAGTGAGCGTGGTGGCGGTTTTCGCTGCTTTGTTCCTTTCCTGCGCGCTGGTGTACCAGGGCGTTCGTTCGTTTTGCGAGCGAAGCGATAACGATGTGGTGGTCATGTCCGCCACTTACACGGTGATGGCAGCGTCCTTGATGGCATGGGGTGTTCTGATGGCCATGGTCTGGGCATTCTGATCAGACCACATGGGGCAGCACGCCATAGTAGATGGCACTGAAGTGGCAGGCGCTGCCGCCGATCACGAACAGGTGCCAGATCGCATGCATGTAAGGTATGCGGTCAGCCAGGTAGAAGGCGACGCCGGCGGTGTACACAACGCCTCCGGCAATCGTCAGGTTCAGGGCGGTCTCACTCAGGTTGGCCACCAGATCGGAAGACGCGAAGGTGATCAACCAGCCCATGGCGATATAGATGCCGACCCTCGCCAGTTTGAACCGATTCTTGAAAATAACCTTCAACACCACCCCGGTAACCGCCAGCGACCAGATCACCGCAAACAGCGTCCAGCCCACTGTGCCGCGCATGTTTACCAGGAGGAACGGCGTGTAGGTACCGGCGATCAGCAGAAAAATGGCGCAATGATCCAGGGTCTTGAAGGCGCTTTTCAGTTCCGGCCGCCTGGCACTGTGATACAGGGCGGAGGCCAGGTATAGCAGGATCAGCGAAGCGCCAAAAATACTGAAGCTGACTATCTTCCAGATATCCCCGAACTGGCTGGCCCCAATGATCAAGGCCGCAGTGCCGATAATGCTCAGGATGGCTCCGAGCCCGTGGGTGGCACTGTTCAGCCATTCCTCAATGCGGTGATGGGTATTGGGTGCCGGGGATGGAGTTGCTGTCGCTGTCACTGAATGGTCTTCCTGATATGTCATGCCAATAAAATACTTGAGCGTACACGTGTACGCAATGGCCCAGAGTGACCATCCTGTGAGGCTGTTCAGAAAAACTGAATAACCTGTCGGAAAACTTCCGATTTCTCTCGAGTCTGCCTCTGGTTAGCATCCGTATATCGATTTAAAGACACGGGAGGTTTTTCTCATGGCAAAAGTACTTGTGCTCTATTATTCCATGTATGGCCATATCGAGACGATGGCAAACACCATTGCCGACGGCGCTAAAGGCGTTGACGGTGTCGATGTAACCATCAAGCGCGTGCCCGAGACGATGGGCGACGAAGCGTTTGCCAGTGCTGGCGGGAAGTCGGATCAGGAAGCGCCGGTGGCTGATCCGAAAGAGTTGGCAGAATACGATGCGGTGATTTTCGGCACGCCCACTCGTTTCGGCAACATGGCGGGCCAGATGCGTACCTTTCTGGACCAGACGGGTGGCTTATGGGCTGAAGGCAAGCTCCACGGCAAAGTAGCCAGCGTGTTCACGTCTACCGGCACCGGGGGCGGACAGGAGCATACTATCAGCTCTTTCTGGACCACCCTGGCGCACCACGGCATGGTGATTGTGCCCCTCGGGTATGGCATTCCAGAGTTCTTCGATATCTCTGAAGTGAACGGTGGAACGCCCTATGGCGCTTCAACCATCGCCGGTGGCGATGGTTCCAGGCAACCGAGTGAAAAGGAACTCGCCATTGCCCGCTTCCAGGGTAAGCACGTTGCCGAACTGGCAGTAAAGCTGCACGGATAAGACTGAGGTTTTAGCAAAGCGTTGAGCGTTTTTCAGGGCGGCAGGCGAGAGCTTGCTGCCCTTTTTTATGCAGCGCTCCTGGAGCCTCGCCTTCACAGTCAGGTTCTTGCGGCTCCGGTTTTCAGACGGGAAAAAGTCGCCGGCACAACACCGAGCCATGACGCCAGCTGATTGTCCGGCACCCGTTTGACCAGTTCCGGATATTCCTCGAGCAATAACCGATATCGATCACGGGCCGGCATTGTGTGCTTTCGGAATTCCCTCATGCTGGTGAGCTCTGCGATTTCTTCTGTCAGTGCCAGGGCGAACTGGGGCCAGAGCCCCTCTCCATGAGACTGGATCGCCGACCGGAAAGCCGAGAAGTCGGCCACCCAGGTAGTCACCGGCGTGACCGTAGTCAGGCAAAGGGTATTGCGTACCGTGCGGGTTCGGCCAAAAACCGGCCAGACCATATCGCCTTCGGAAAAGAAATGGTGCACCGACACCTTGCCACTTGGCGCTTCCCGGAAAAGCCGGAGTATGCCGTACTGAATCAGGTAAACGTTTGCCCAGGGTTTATCGTGCTTTTCCAGTGCAGTTTCGGGGTCCACCCGTCTGAGGTGGAACAGGCGTGCAAGGTCTGCTAGAAACCGGGCGTCCGGATCATTTTCATGGCCCGCCAGACGAATACCGAATACCCGGCTCAGGCCATGCAGGAGGGCTGCCGACTCTGGTGCGGCATCCTGCTCAACAATATCCGGGTTGTTTTCTCCCAGCATGCATGGAGCCGAGGAGACGTCTGGCCTGAAAATACTGTTCATGGCATTGACCCTGTTATGAGTGTCACCTCAATTATGGTATCAGAGAAGAATCTTTTGAAATGACTTAAATCATTAAGGCTTTTTCACTGAGTCGATATCGCGATTCGCTGAAAGTTCAGTGATAGACTCCGCCTCCTGTCGCTGGAAGTTTACCCTTGCCTCACGGAGTTCCGATGGCTGCAGCCCTTGCCCTTTTCTTCAAACTTATACCGCTCTACGTAACGGTCGCCCTGGGCTGGGTCGCCGGTCGTTATCTTGAGGCCAGTGGTCGTCATATCGCCGGCATCATGCTCTATATCGTGACGCCCTCAGTGGTGTTTTCCGGGGTGATGGTAGCGCCGCTTTCTCCCGAAGTTATCTTGTTGCCGTTTCTGGTATTCGGGATTTCTTCTGTGCTGGGAATTGCGCAATTAAAGCTGGCAAAGCGGGTGCTCTCCGACGGCAGTGCCAACATCATTCCCCTGTGTGTGGGTTCCGGTAACACGGGGTACTTCGGTGTGCCGGTTGCGTTGTTGCTGTTCGGTGAGGAGGGGCTGGGGCTCTACATCGTGTGCATGCTGGGCACCACGCTGTTCGAGAACTCCGTGGGCTTCTATCTGGCGGCGAGAGGGCGTTACAGCATCAAGGATTCGCTCTGGCGGGTGCTGAAGCTCCCGTCGGTATACGCCTTCCTGGCGGCCGTCGTCCTTAACCTGGCGGGCATCGGAATTCCGGATATCTTTGTGCCGCTGTTCGATAACCTGCGCGGCGCCTACAGCATTCTGGGCATGATGATCATTGGCATGAGCATCACCAGCTTTCGCGGCCTGGCGGGCAATGTCCGTTTCACGGCCCTGGCGTTTTTCGGGAAGTTCGTGGTCTGGCCACTGGTGGCCATTGTGTTCTGGTGGCTGGATTCAACCGTGCTGGGCATCTATGAGCCGGCCGTACACAAGGCCATGTTCCTGATTTCGATCACGCCGATTGCCGCGAATACTGTGGTCATTGCGACCCTGCTGGATACCTCGCCAAGGCAGGCAGCGGGTACCGTATTGCTTACCACGCTGTTTGCCCTGGCGTTTATCCCGGTGATGATCTCACTTGCTTTCTAGCGGCTGCTTGACGGTGTTGCCGCCGGTTGCGCTTCGCTGGCCCTGGCTTCTGCGATATCGCTGCGGGCATGGCGCACCACGCTGATACCGGCCGTTATCGCCAGCGTACCCATGATTGCGGCAACGATCAGGTCGGGCCAGGCAGTTCCGGTACCGAACACACCGAGTGCGGCCACCATAACGGCGATGTTGCTGATGGCATCGTTCCGGCTGCACAGCCAGACCGAACGCATGTCGGAATCCCCTTCACGGAATTTGAACAGTATTGCGGCCACGCTCACGTTGGCGGTAAGTGCCAGCAGACCAACCGCCCCCATGGTCAGCGGCTCCGGTGTAATGCCTGCCTGCACCACCCAGACGGCCCGGGCCCAGACCACCAGGCCAAACACCGTCATGGTGATGCCCTTAACCATGGCTGCGCGCCCTCGCCAGAGCATACCCATGGAGAGGACGGTGAGGGACAGAATGTAGTTGGCGCTGTCGCCGAAGAAATCGATGGCATCGGCCATCAGCGAGACAGAGCCCGATGACAGACTGGCGATGCCTTCCACAACAAACATGGCCAGGTTCACCCACAAGGCGATCCATAACGCCCGGCGGAAGCCCGGGGCAGGGGATTTTGGTTCGGGGGCAGAGCAACTGCACGCCATAAAGACCTCCTTGGTTCAGATAGTCTTATTGAAAACCCTGTAGTAGCTACAGGGTCAACAGTTGCTGCAGAAAATTTTGAGATTCGTCAGTTCTGGCCCGGCCCATGGGTACCGGGAACGTGGTTGTGGCGGTCCTCGGGCTCTGGAGTCTCGAGCTCCGTGCTAAGCCCGCCGAGGATGCCGCATTCGCGCACTGTGCGGCCATCGGAGCAGGCTTCCTGAAGTTGCTCGAGAGTTTCTTCAAGGCTCGCCAGCTCCTTCAACCGTTCCCGTACATGAGTCAGATGGCGAGCCAGCAGGGCGTCTACTTCGCTGCAATCCGCTTCCGGTTGCTCGGCCAGCCGGATCAGCTCGCGGATCTCGTCCTGGGCCATGTCCAGGTTGCGACAGCGTTTGATAAAGAGAAGGCGTTCCAGATGGGCGTTGCGATACGAGCGGTAGCCGCTGGCGTCCCTGTCCGGTTCCGGTAGCAAACCGATTTTTTCATAGTAGCGGATGGTTTCAACAGGAATGGCCGTTGTCTTTGCGAGTTCACCGATCTTCACTGCCTGATACCCCCGGTAGTACCCGGAAAATGGACCGTTGCCTTGAATCCTCCGGTCGAGCCGGAGCTGAAATTCAGGGTACCACCATAGCGGTCTGTAATCTCCCGCACGATGGCCAGCCCCAGGCCATGCCCCGGCGTTTGTTCATCCAGACGCAGCCCGCGGGTGCCGAGGGTGTCCAGCGCGTCGGGAGGAATTCCGGGGCCATCGTCCTCAACGGTGATGGCAAATCCTTTCCCATCCTCGTGCAGACCAAGTTCCACGAACCTGGCGGACCACTTGCCGGCATTGTCCAGAAGGTTGCCCAGCACCTCATTCAAGTCGTGCTCTTCGATGGGCCAGCGTCGTTCTTCGGTCAGTACGGTCGACATTTCAAAGGATTTTGCCGGATACAGCCGGCCGAGCATCCAGAGAAGGTCTCGGGCCTGCTTCAGAGGGTAGGCGCTTTTGCCGACCTGTGGACCCGCGAACCGGCTGCGCCGCATTTCTGCCTCAAGTTGTCTGTCGATATCATCGAGCCTGCCGGCCATTTGTTGTCTTAGGGTGTTGGGGAGGGGGCGGTCGGTATCTTCCAGAATCTGGCGAA
The DNA here is from genome assembly GCF_001266795.1 of Marinobacter sp. CP1. Lineage (NCBI taxonomy): Bacteria > Pseudomonadati > Pseudomonadota > Gammaproteobacteria > Pseudomonadales > Marinobacteraceae > Marinobacter > Marinobacter sp. CP1. Next base: position 1,095,195 of record NZ_CP011929.1, on the reverse strand, counting down.
CGGCAGCGATGGGCGTTTTAACGCTGTGGGAGAGATTCGCCAGCGCATCCCGGGAGCGCTCCAGCCGCTGGTCCAATGAGTCGAGCAACTGGTTGAGCTGCAGTACAAGAGGTTGGAACTCCTCGGGGGCCCTGACATCAATCCGCGATATCTCGCCATCCTGCAGCCGCTTTAATGCGGCCTTGAGGCTTACTACGGGGCGCATGGACAGGTTGATACCCAGCCAGAGTGTGCCAACCAGCAGCAGGATCAGCAGCAGGGAAACAACGGCCGTCCAGGCGTGAAGCTCGGCCTGGCTCCGGCTCAAGGCACCAAGGTCTTCGGAAACGATCACCACGATGGGCTGGTCGTCCACGCGAAAGGACTTCCGGTAAGCAAGGATATCCGAGGGCGCCTCCGCAATTTCGGCGCCACTGACCCGCAGTGTACCTTCCTCGCCGGACTCCACCAGTGGCATCAACAGCGGTGCCCAATTCTCGGGGGAGATGATGGTCCGGGTGTCGGAATGGATAGCGAATGCGTGGTGAAAAACTTCCTGGAAATAATCACCGGTCTGTAGGGTGTCCAGCCGACCACTGGAATCGCGAATCTGGTGTTCCAGAAAAGCGACTTCGTCTTTGAGCCGGGTTTCCACAAATTGGCGGGACATCCGGTCAAGTAGGAGCCCGTGCACCAGCCATGCGAGAGCCATCAGGAGAATGCCGGCCGGCAGCAGCAGTGCCAGTAGGGTCCCCTTGACCGATACCGGTTTTTTAAACCAGATCATTAAACAGGTACCCCTGGCCACGTCGTGTCGAGATGGTGTCGGTGCCTACCAGTTTCCGGAGTCTCCGGATGTAGGCCTCGATGACGTTTTCGCTGGGGTTGTCGTTCAGGCTGTACAGCTGTTCCATAAGCTGTTCTTTCGAGAAAACATGCCCTGGCCGGCTCATCAGGCAACGCAACAAACGGAATTCGGTTCCGGTGAGGCTGTGCTCTGTGCCATCGGCCAGTTTCAGGCTTTGGCGATTCTCGTCCAGTTCGAAATGGCCGGCCTTCACCAGTGAATGCACCCGCCCCTCGCTCCGGCGAATGATGGCGTTCAGCCGCGCAATCAGCTCCTCGGTCTGGAACGGTTTGGCCAGGTAATCGTCGGCCCCGGCCTTCAGACCGTTCACTTTGTCCTGCCAGTCACCCCGGGCGGTCAGAATCAGGACCGGAAAGCTGATGCCGCGCATTCGCCATTTCCGGAGCACGTCCAGACCATTCCCGTCTGGCAGCCCGAGATACAGGACCACGGCGCGATATTCCTCGTGATCGGCCAGCGCCGACGCTTCTCTGGCGGAGGAGGTGGTATCCACGCTGAATCCCGCCTTTTCCAGCTGGCTGGTCAGCCCGTCCGCAAGCAGCCGGTCATCTTCGACGAGCAGTAAACGCATGTGTGTCCCCTTGCTGCAGGTATGGCAGAACGTGCCAGTGTCCAGCATTTACCTGAACCCAGCCTGAACGCTAAATAATTCGTCATTTTCAGAAAGGATTCAGGTTGGTGAGCGATGGAACTTATCGTTTCTGGATATTGCGGCCTCATTATTGATGTCCGCGACTGCTTTTGCTGCCGGTGCCCACAGCGGTGGGCATGGAACAGGCAGTGGTGAACCCGGGAAGGCATCTGAAGCCACCCGAACCATCAACGTGGAGATGCACGACAATTACTACGAGCCGAAGTCCATTGATGTAAAAGCCGGTGAAACCGTTCGTTTTGTTGTGCAGAACAGGGGCCAGCTGGTTCACGAGTTCAATATTGGTACACCGTCCATGCATGAAGCCCATCAGAAGGAAATGCAGATGATGGTTGAGCACGGCGTGCTCAAGGGCGATCACATCGATCACGAGATGATGGAAATGGACATGGGCGATGGTCACTCCATGAAACATGACGATCCCAACAGCGTTCTGCTGGAGCCGGGTGAGAGCAAAGAGATCGTTTGGACCTTCACCGAAAAAGCCGACCTCGAGTTCGCCTGTAACGTGCCTGGGCACTATCAGGCCGGTATGTACGGCGACATTGATTTTGAATAAGCAGGCCTACTCCATGAAAAAGCGAATGCTGGCCGCCATTTTCGGTGGTTTACTCTCCATGGCGGCCAGTGCCGCTGAGTACAATATTTCGGTGGATCGGGTACAGATCGACACCGGCGATTTCGTCAAGGAAGGCATTGGTTACAACGGCGCCTCACCCGGACCGGTCCTGCGGTTCAAGGAAGGGGAAGAGGTGACCATCAATGTAACCAATAACCTGGATGAGATGACGTCCATCCACTGGCACGGGCTGATCCTTCCGTTTGAGCAGGATGGCGTGCCCGGAATCAGCTTTGCAGGTATCAAACCGGGCGAAACCTTCACTTATCAGTTTCCGATTGTTCAGGCCGGCACCTACTGGTTTCACAGCCATTCCGGCTTTCAGGAACCCAATGGGGCCTACGGCGCCATCGTGATTGAACCGAAAGGTCGCGAGCCGTTCCGCTACGATCGGGAATTCGTGGTGCAGCTGACCGACAAGCATCCCCATTCCGGGGATCGCATCATGCGGAACCTGAAAATGTCTGCCGATTACTACAACCGCCAGCAGCAGACCATGGGCGATTTCTTCGCGGAGTCTGGAGAGAAAGGTTTCATGGCAGCGTTGCGGGATCGGATGATGTGGGGCGATATGCGCATGATGAAAGCGGATATCGAAGATGTGCAGGGTTTTACCGCGCTGATCAACGGCAAGGGGCCAGAGCAGAACTGGACCGGGCTGTTCGAGCCGGGTGAACGGATCCGTCTGCGCTTCATCAACTCTTCCGCCATGACCTATTTCGACGTTCGCATTCCCGGTCTGGAAATGACCGTGGTCCAGGCGGATGGCAACAATGTGCAGCCGGTGAACGTGGACGAGTTCCGCATTGGCGTGGCAGAAACCTACGATGTGATCGTTCGCATCACGGATAGGAAAGCCTACACCATCTTTGCCGAATCCATGGGCCGCTCGGGCTTTGCCAGGGGGACTCTTGCGCCGGAAGAGGGGATGACGGCAGAAGTGCCGGAACTTCGGGAGGCGCCATTGCTGACCATGGCCGATATGGCCGGGCATATGGATCATGGCGATATGAATCATGGAGACATGAGCAAAGACGCCATGGGCGGCATGAACGACGACGGCATGGACAGTGGTGAAATGGCCGGGATGGATCACAGTGCCATGGGCCATGGCAGTATGGGCGGGAGCGATGGAGCTTCCATGCCGGAAGATCCCTTTTATGCCAGTGGCAGCGGGTTGATGCCCACCGCCAGCAATGGTGGAAAGTTCCTGTCCTATGCCGATCTCAGGGCACAGAACCCGTTGTACGAACACCGCGAGCCAACCCGCGAGATTGAATTGCGCCTTACTGGCAACATGGAGCGCTATGAGTGGAGCATCAACGGCATCAAGTATGAGGATGCCGACCCCATCGTCCTGCAGTATGGCGAGCGGGTCCGCATCAAATTCGTCAACGAAACCATGATGACCCACCCCATGCACCTGCACGGTATGTGGTCGATCCTTGATGTGGGCGAGGGCAAATGGAACCCCCTGAAGCACGTGATCAGCGTGGCGCCAGCCACCACTGTCTATATGGAAACGGAGGTGGATGCACCGGGTGAGTGGGCGTTCCATTGCCATCTTTCCTACCACGCCGCCTCCGGCATGTTCCGCAAGATCGTGGTTGAAGGTGGCCCGGACAGCTCCGTTGCCGAGGGCAAGCCAAGCGGCACACAGGGAGGTGAATCATGAGTCGGTTAACAGCCTCCATGTGCGGCCTGACTCTGGCCGTGACTGCAATGTCCACACCAGCGATTGCCCAGGACGATCCGGCCAAAAAGACCCAGACCGCCAAGAGCTTCTGGGGTGTGTCTGCGGAGAAGTTTGAGTACCGGTATAGCGATTCGGACGAGGAGCTGGCGGTTATTGAAGGCGATGCCTTTTATGGCACCGATGAACTGAAATTCCGCTGGTTGTTCGAGGGCGAGTGGGAAGAGGGTCACAATGCCTGGGAAACCCTGGAAAACCAGTTTGTTGCCCAGACTCCGGTGGATGACTTCTGGGATGCCAAGGCCGGAATCCGCATAGATACCCCGGAAGGTCCGGACCGGGTCTATGGCGTGCTTGGGGTCACCGGGCTGGCACCCTACTGGTTCGAGGTAGACACCAACCTTTATGTCAGCGATGAAGGCGACGCCTCGGCGGACTTTGAGGCGGAATACGAGTTGTTGGTCACCAACTTCTGGATCCTGTCGGCTTCGTTCGAGACTCTTGTGGCGTTTTCAGAGGATCGGGAGATTGGTGTCGGCAAGGGGCTCAATTCCACCGAGTGGGGGCTGAGGCTGAGTTATGACCTGATTGACCGGGCCTTCTCGCCCTATGTGGGCGTGGTACACGAGCGCAAGTACGGCGACACTGCTGATCTGGCAGAAGCCGGGGGCGGAAGCACAGAAGACTGGTTTGCCGTGATTGGCGCGCGAATCGCCTTCTGATCTTTCGGATAGCGTGCCGGGGCAGAACCCACCCCGGCACATTCGCGCCTCAGAGCACTTTCTTCAACTGGCCATAGTCTCCGCCAGTGCGCAGTACCAGAGTGATGTTATTGTCGTTACGGTTCCGGAAAAACCACCCGTGGTCGCCGGTAAAGGCGGCCTCAAGCTCTCCTTCATCTTCAGGAACACCTCGGCCCTTCTCGTAAGAGATGGATTGGCCGCTACCGTTGCCGTGGGTGTCGTAGTTGATAGGGCCGCCTTCAGACGCCCAGGAGTATCGGGCCACAGCCCCTTCCTCCATAGTGAGTTTGAATTCGGTTCCCTCGCCCGGCGTCAGCACCACGCGTACTTCATCCTGCCATTGCGGTTCGACAGCTACTGGTTCAGCCGCGGGCTCTGGTTTCGCAGCCGTGATCTCTGCTTCGGGCGCAGAGACCGATTCATCTGAAGGCTCGGCCATGACAGGCTCCGCGACTTCCTGAGGCCCTTGTGCAGACGACGATTGAACGGCAACCATCTCGGCCTCCGCGTCGGCGGCGGCTTCCTCGGCCAGCTGTTCCTTGATTTCACCCATTTCGGTCAAGCCCAGCAGTCGTCCGGCTCCGGTCGGATCGAGCGCGTACTCCGCAGGCATGACAACGGTAACCAGCAGTACCAGCGCCACGATGGCCGCAACAATGGTTGATTGAATCAGTTTCGCGGTACTGGGCAGTTCTTCTCGATTAGGTATGTCGGTGTTGTACATAAAGGTTCTCCAGAATCAGGCGACGAAATAACCGGTAAGCTGATAGCCGAATAGCAGGAAGCCTGCACTCATCATGGCCACATTCGCGGTGTAGGCATGGCGGAAAAAGCCGTCGGTTTTGCGCCAGAAATTGATGGCAATCAGGATCATGGCCAGGGCAATGAGCTGTCCGATTTCCACGCCCACATTGAAAGCAAGAAGGTTCGGAATCAGCCCATCGGGAGAGATGTCGTACTCAAGGATCTTGGTGGACAATCCAAAGCCATGGAAAAGACCAAAGATGAGCGTGGCGGCTTTGGTGTCGGGCTGAAAGCCAAACCAGCGCTGATAGGCGCCGATGTTGTCCAGTGCCTTGTACACTATCGACAGGCCGATAATCGCATCGATGATGTAGCTGTTAATGCCGACGTTGAAGTACACGCCCAGCAGCATCGTGGTGGAATGTCCCAGGGCAAACAGACTTACGTAGATAGCGATGTGCTGCATGCGGTACAGGAAGAAAATGACCCCAAGCAGAAACAGCAGGTGGTCGTAACCGGTGACCATGTGTTTGGCACCGAGGTAGGTAAAAGCAATCAGGTTTATGCCGGTAATTTCCTGAATGTATCCTTTATCGCCCTGGGCGACGGCATGGGCTAACGCATCAGTGCTGAGGCCGAGCAGGCCCAGTGTCAGGAATATCCAGAAAAAACGATTTCCGCCGGAAGCAACCCGCGCCCAGTGGCGAGGTTTGCCAAGCAAAGTTGACAGCATGGTAACTCCGTAGAATGGGTTTTCGTTCAGCTGCTAAGGCAGCATTGCTCAGACAAACGTGTAGAGCTTCGGCGGGCGGTCGAGCCGGTAACGAAAACTGCAGGGATCCTCTCCGGCATAGGGAACAGGGCGCCGGAGTGAAGGTGTCAGGTTGGAGAAAACCGGCACGTTCAACCGGTCTGCTGACTCATGGGAGTGATTGCCGGAGTCATGATGAGAGTGGCGGTCTTGCTGGTCTTGCACGTCGTGACTGTGATGATCATGACCGTGGGAGTGCTCGCCTCCGTTCAGAGGCTTGGCTTCCGTCAGCTCCGGTACTCCATGGGATAACGTTTCTCCCATGAACGAGAATGTCAGGCCGATGAGAGCAATCAGCATGACAATAATCGGAATTCTTTTTTTACGGTTAATGGCCGTAATCATAAGAACCAGCTTCTGAACTCAAGCCCCGCACGTGCGTTAATACGCAACGGGGCGATGCAATGGTTGGTAGCGAAAGAATACCATTCCCAGCCAGTTTTTCAGGAATTAAAACAATGAAATGTGATCGCTCTTGAACGTTTGCGGTTCAACTGGATGACACAGATCAATCTGTATGCTCTTAACCACGCTTGATGGATATTTTTCAGTTTCAATTCAGTTTCATGGTCTTTACTCATGGTGATGCACATTGTTGCAGCCAATAAGGAGGATCTCATGAACAGATTAAGTCGTTTCGTTGCCTGTTCCGTGTTCGTTGTATTGCCCGCTTTTGCTCTTGCTCAGGGCAACTCGGGGCAAATGCCTCGTGGCGGTATGATGAATCAGGAACAAGTGCAGCAGATGAATGAAAATATGGCACGCATGCAGGCCATGATGCAGGAAATGCGGAACGCGAACTCCAACGCTGAACGCCAGAGACTGCGCGAGCAACACATGGAGTACATGCAGGAGCATATGCAGATGATGCGTGGCGGCATGATGGGGCCCGGGATGATGGGCCAGGGCATGATGGGCAACGGTCAGGGAATGATGGGTAGTGGCCAGGGCATGATGAACAACCAAGGTCAGGGTAAAAAACAGTCCGGCAATGCCCAGGGAAATCGTTCGGGTGGTCCGGGTATGGACAACGAGCAGCGTCTGGAGATGATGGAGAACCGGATGAACCAGATGCAGATGATGATGGAGCAAATGCTGGAGCACCAGCGGCAACTGAACCGCAACTGATGCGGGTAAGCGGTCTAGTCGAACAGTGACAGCTGATCGGATTGCTGCTTCGATGGCACGCGGGGGCGTTTCTGAACAGGTCCCTTGCGACTGCCGTGTCGTAGCAGCACCCGATCTGTTTCTGTCTTGCTGACCTGCTGCTTGCGAAAGTCGCCAACCGCCTTACGGGCAACCCGGGCCGCCTGTTCATGATCGCACACCGGCGAGATGTAGGTGTTGCCGCCGTAACGCTCTTTCTGGGTCGGCGTCATTAACCAGGGGGTGTGGATCATTTCACTGGGCACGCCAGCCAGCTCGGGTATCCAGCGCCGGATGAACTCGCCATCGGGGTCCAGTTTCTGGCTTTGCAGCACCGGGTTGTAAATTCGCAGAGCGTTGATGCCTGTGAGTCCGGACTGCATCTGGGTCTGGGAGTAGTGTATGCCCGGCTCGAAATCGGTAAACAAGCGGGCCAGGTGAAGGGCCGGATCGCGCCAGTGCAGCCACAGCTGGTAGCTGGCGATTGCCATCAGCATGGCTCGCATCCGGAAGTTGATCCAGCCGGAGTGGGCCAGTGCACGCATGCTGGCGTCCACCAGGGGCCATCCGGTCTGGCCTTCCTGCCAGCGTTGCAGTCGCTCGGAATCATTGGGCCCGGTTTTCAACGCCTCCATTTCCCGGTGCATGGCCCGGAACTCCAACTCCGGTTCGTCTTCCAGTTTCTGGATGAAATGGCAATGCCAGTGCAATCGGGACCGGAAGCTGGTCAGGCTTTTCTTTTTTCGGGGCAGGGTATTGCGGTGGTTGCCGGTGGCCTTGGCCTCCTGGTAGATCTCCCGCAGGCTGACAGTGCCGTAGGCAATATGCGGACTCAGGCGCGAACAGGCCCTGACGGCGGTGTTCGGGCTGGAAATGTTGTACTGGTAACCGACGCAGCGGCGATCCAGGAAGGAGCCGAGGAGCTTTTCTCCTCTTGCGCTGCCGCCTTTCTGGCGGTCCGGGCATGAGTCTGGCACTTCGAAACCCTGGCCATTGTCGGCAGCCCAATCGGTCTTCAGGATATTCGATGTCGGGATTGCAGTCGGAGCCTCCAGCACTGGCTGGCGCATCAGCTCGGTCCACGCCCTGTCCCAGACATCCCGGTCGCTCAGGCGGCGAACCACACCGAACTGGTTCCACTCACGGAATTCCACCTGGTTTTCCGAACACCAGCCAATTACCGCCCTGTCACGCTCGAAGGTCCAGTTTCCGCCGGTTTCCTGATGACAAAAGATGCGGTTGACGCCCTGGTGGGCCAGGAGCTGCTTTAGCGCATCAATAACCGACCCTCGAATCACCAGCAACTGGCTGCCGGCCTTGCGCAACTGTCGGTCCAGGTCGTCCAGAGAATCCCGGATAAACGCCCACTGCCGGCCGCTGGTATCCGGCAGTTGCCAGTACTCATCCTCGATAACATACAGCGGAATGACGGGCTCTCCCAGGCTCGCTGCCGCCACCAGGGGGGCATGATCGCGTGCACGCAAATCGCGCTTGAACCACACAACGGTCGTCATGTGGATGCGTTCCTCTCGCGCCGGCAACGCTCGCTGCAGTAGCGGACATTTTCCCAGTCCTTTGCCCACTTTTTTCGCCACGCGAAGGGCCGCTGGCAGACCGGGCAGGTCTTTTCAGGGAGATTCAGCTTTTTGTGAGGCACTAGCGAGCTCCGTTCAGGTTTCTGGCCATAGTACGTCCGGCTCCTTCCCGGGGATCAGCAGTATGCAAGTGTCGGGCAATTGCTGGCCTCCCGCTCCCATTGAATGGTCACATGCTGGATATTGAAGTCACTTGCCAGCATTCGGGTGGCCTGCTCGATGATCTGATCGTCACTGGCCGGGTCGGGCTTTACCAGATGGACTGTGAGAGCGTTCTCCGTTGTGCTCAGCCCCCAGATGTGGAGATGATGAACCGATTCAACACCGGGCAGTCCTTTCAGACTATCGAGGACTTCCTGCGGGTTGATGTCCCTGGGTACCGCGTCTACCGCAAGATTGAGCGAATCCTTGAGCAACTGCCAGGTTCCCATAAAGATCACTGCTGCGATCACCAGACTTACGAGCGGATCTATCCAGTCAAGGCCGGTAAACAGGATCACAAGGCCGGCAACCACAACGCCTACGGACACAGCCGTGTCTGCCGCCATGTGGAGGAACGCCCCGCGGATATTAAGATCGCCCTCCTGGCCTTTCATGAACAGTAGCATCGTGAGGCCATTGATAATGACCCCGATGCCGGCGACCACGATGACGGTCAAACCGGTAACCTCCGCCGGTTCGCTGAAACGGCCAATGGCCTCCCAGGCAATGCCGCCAACGGCAGCAATCAGAAAAAGCGAGTTGAACAGAGCTGCCAGGATCGTGGATTTTTTCAGTCCGTAGGTGTTCCGGTCGGTGGCTTTCTGGGTGGCAAGCCAACTCGCAACCCAGGCCATGACAAGGCCAAGCACATCGCTCAGGTTATGGCCGGCATCTGCCAGCAGGGCCAGGGATCCGGACAGGACACCGTAGACCGCCTCAATGGCAACAAAGACCACATTGAGCACGACGGCCAGCGCAAACGAGCGATTATGCGTGTCGAAATGCTGCGCATGGCCGTGCCCGTGGCTGTGATCGTGGTGGCTGTGCATTTTCTGCTCTCCGTTTATTGATGATTCTGGGGAGCATTCAAAACCCTGTAGTTGCTACAGGGTCAAGGGTGAGATTAACTCGATTCCCGGGCCAGCTGGGCCAGATCTTCACTGATCTGCTCTGGCGACAGTCCGGGTCGCAGGAGCAGCCGGGCGTTGCCGTCGCGATCGAAAACGTAAACGGCGCTGCTGTGTGAAACGTTGTAGTTGCCGCTGGCGTCGGGTTCGTCGTAACCGAAGGTGGTCCGGTAGCGTTTGGCGAGTTTTCGAAGCGCGGGTTCTTCTGCAGTCAGGCCAACGACCCGATCGCCGAAGAAATTCACGTAACTGGCCAGGCGTTCCGGGGTATCCCTGCGCGGGTCAACGCTTACGAACAGGGTGGTGACGTCGTCCCGATACTTTTCGGGAAGTTGCTGAACCGAGCGGCGCAGATCAGTCAGCGTGGTCGGGCAGACATCCGGGCAGGAGGTGAAGCCGAAATACACCAGGCGGATGTTGCCCTGCGAGTCTGCGGGAGTGACAGTGTTTCCGTCGGTGCCCTGGAGCTGGAACTGGAGCCTGGGCATCAGGCCCGAGATGTCCTTGCCATGCCAGCTTTCCTCATTCCCGGCACAGCCGGCGAGCATCAGGGCAACGAAAACAGGCCATAGTGGCAGCGTTCTGTTCATGCGTTTCCTCCTGCCATCGAGCGGCTTTTGGGGAATTTGCCATCTTCATGCATGGCCCGGCGGAGCACAATCAGGATGCCAATGATGCTCATCATGGCCGGGGGAATCCAGGTCAGCAGACCGCCCAGTAACTGGTCGGTTTCCGGGGGCATGGGCCAGGCCCGGCCGCAGACTTCGTAGACGTCATAAACCATGCCGCGGGAAAACACGATCCAGGCCCCGAGAATCATCTGGGGGATCGCCACCAGCGCCAGCAGGAGTATACGTTTGCCGTAGCCCAGGGCACTGGTGATGGCCGGGGAGCGGGGATCAAAGATCAGCCACCAGAACAGCAGGCCATCCAGCAGCATGCTCCAGTTCATGATCCAGTAGAGCTGCCGGCTGAGCATGGCGTCAAAATGGATGGGCGGCCAGAGCCAGAAGTAGATCAGTCCCACGAACAGAACCGAAGCGATAACCGGTTGCTGCAGCAGCCGGTAAATCCAGCCCAGCGGCTGCAGCCAGTAGCGTACAGACGGTGAAATCTTCTGGTACCAGAATCGCATCACCGGCAGAGGGTTAGATAGCGCAATCAGGATCGGCCCCAGGTGGTGAAGAATCAGGTGCTGGCCCCGATGGACGAAAAACATGTACTGGGAGTAGTAATCAAATCGGGTCTGCATCACCGCGTAACAGAGCATGACCCCGAGCGTGAAAGTGATGATGCGGCCCGATCCCGGCCGGTCCTGCTCCGGCATCCTCAGTAGCCCGACACCATAAAACCCGAGCACCAGCATATAACTGAGCAGGGTCAGCGGTGAAAAATCATAGGGCAGCAGGTAGCTCGATACTGGCATGGATCAGACTCGATGCGTGCACGCATTGGAAACCGGGTTTATCTTTCTTGTCAGTACCGCCGAGTTTTGCCGGCCCGGCGGCGGATTTCAAGGCCGGCTTCAGGAAACTTCTGATGGAGGCGGAGCATGGCCCGATTCTGTGATTCCATTTCAGCGCCGTCAGTGCTGATTTTCGACTGGCACGGCACCCTGGTAGACACCCACGATGCCATGTTCAGTGCTATGGAAGACATGTTGCCGCAGTTGGAGGATCTGGGGCTGGTGGAGCGGCTGCTGCCGGAGGATAAATGCCGAACATCGGATGATGCCCGCCTGGTGCGTTACATCCGTATCTTCCGGCGCCTGCATCCGCGCATTCTGGCGGAGCGCCGGGTGTCGAGGACCGATATTTTCAACGCCATCTTCGGGGATGACAAAGAAGCCAAGCTGATCGCTCACAAGGCCTACAACGAGGCCTATCGCCGCTATTTCGGGCAGGTAAAACCGTTCCAGCCCGGCGCCTATGAGTATCTCTCCGCCCTGAAAGCCATGGGTATCCGGCTGGCGGTATCCACCAACCGGAACCGGGAGTTTCTGGATCGGGAATTACAGACGGTGGACGAAGGCCGATGGCGGAACCTGTTTGATGCCACGGTGTGTGCCGACGACGTAACCGAGTATAAACCCGATCCGGAGGTGATTCTCAAAGCGCTTGAAAAGCTCGGTCTGCCAGCGGATGAAACGGCCTGGTATGTCGGCGACAGCTACGTCGACATGCTCACCGCCAACAAGGCCGGCGTCTCGGGCGTGTTCTACAACGGCGCCTGCTGGGAATCCGGCCGGATCGACAGCTGGTTTTAGCACCGGGACGCGCCGGCGGCCATTCTGGACAGCTTTGAGGACCTCATGGACCTTTTAGCCCTGCTTGAGCGGAGCCAGCCGGAGGCCTTCGAGCAGACGCCTGCCGAGGTTCGACCCCGGCCCTTTCCGCCGCCAAAGCGACCCGAGCCGAGAATTGAGCCGGACTGGCACCCGGCGGTGGTCAAGCTCATCCGTCCGGCAGTCATCCTGTTCGACTGGCACGCCACCCTGGTAGATACCCTCGACGCCATGTACCACGCGGTGGACGACATGCTGCCGGATTTCCACAAACTCAAACTGATGGACCGCATGGTGGCGCCTGAAGACAGCAAAACCCCGGAAGATGTGAAGCTGGTGGCCTACGTGCGGGAGTTTGCGAAGCTGCATCCGAAGGTGAAGGCAGACCGCAAGATTTCCCGAACCGATATCTTTGAGGTGTTGTTCGGGGACGACCAGGAAGCCAAGCAGATTGCCCACCAGGCGTTCAACCACCACTACCGGAAACACTACGGTACCGTGAAGGCGTTTGAGCCGAAGGTGCGCGAAGTTCTGGAAGGGTTACGGCGGCTGGGCATCCAGGTGGGTGTCATTACCAACCGGGACCGCGAGTTTTTCGAGCACGAACTGGCGGCGGTGGAGGATACCGGCTGGACGCATCTGTTTGATGTCGACGTCTGCGGCGACGATACACCCCTGCGCAAGCCCCACCCGGATCAACTGCTGCTGGCGGTCCAGAAACTGGATTACCCGCCCGACCCGAGTGTGTGGTACGTGGGCGATAGCACGACTGACGTTATTGCCGCCAAGCGCGCGGGCCTGACCTCGGTATTCTTCAACGGGGCCCAGTGGGATCTGCCCTGGCTGAACAAGATTTTTCCGGGTACCCACAAACACCCGGATAAGCCGGATGTGGTGGTCAACGACTTCTCGGAGTTCTGGGCTCTGGTGTTGGCCTGTGAAGTCGGACCGCCCTGAGCAAAAGATCAGGACGCCAAAGTTCTGACCTAGAGCTTTTCAATATTGGCGATCAGATTCTCCGCGCGCTTGAGCAGCGCTTCCCGTTTCTCGGGCTTCTGCTTGTCCCAGTTCCGGTACATCATGCCCATACGCGGGTTTTTGGCAAAGTCGTCCCGATGGCGATCGATGAAATGCCAGTACAGGGCGTTGAACGGGCAGGCGTCATCTTCGGTGGCCTTGTTCACCTTATAATGACAGTTGGCGCAATGGTCCGACATGCGCTGGATATACTTGCCGCTGGCGGCGTAGGGCTTTGAGCCCAGGTAGCCGCCATCCGCGTGCATGACCATCCCCAGCACGTTGGGCAGTTCCACCCAGTCATAGGCATCGGCGTACACCGCCAGGTACCAGTCACAGATTTCCTCTGGCTTGATACCCGCCAGCAGCGCGAAGTTGCCGGTAACCATCAGCCGCTGAATATGGTGGGCGTACGCGTTGCGGCGGGTGGCATCAATGGCCTTGTGCATGCACCGCATTTTCGTGTCCCCGGTCCAGTAGAACCAGGGCAGGGCGCGGGTGTTGCCCAGACGGTTTTCTTTGGCATATCCCGGCATGTTCATCCAGTAAATGCCCCGCACGAACTCGCGCCAGCCCAGTATCTGACGGATAAATCCCTCCACCGCGTTGATCGGTGCACGGCCTGAATACCACGCCTGAGCGGCCGCCTCGCAAACCGCCACCGGATCCAGAAGCCCGGAATTGATGTAGGGCGACAGGATGGAATGAAACAGCCAGTCCTCGTTGTCCGAAATCGCGTCCTGATAATCGCCAAAGCAGGGCAGGGCATAATCGATGAAGTGCTCGAGCGCCGCCTGTGCGTCTTCGGCGGTAACGGCAAAATGGAAATCGTCGGTGGTGCCGAAGTGATCGCTGAAATGCTCATCCACCAGGGCGATCACATCCCGAGTAATGGCATCCGGCTCTATCCGGAATGGCGCCGGGGCCGGCGGCTTGCCGGTCCATTTCTTCCGGTTGTCGGCATCGAAATTCCACTGCCCGCCCTCGGGCTCACCGTCGGAGGCCATCAACAAACCGGTCTTGCGCCGCATCTCCCGGTAGAAGAATTCCATCCGCAACTGCTTGCGGCCCTCGGCCCAGTCGGCAAACTCCTGCTTGGTGGCAATAAACCGTGTATCCGGCCGAATCTCCACTGGCACCCCAAGGCGTTCGTGCCAGCTACTGATCTGCTCATGCAGCCGCCATTCGCCACACTCGGTGGCGATTACTTTGTCCGCATTGATCCGCTTCACCTGTTCGCCAACCACTGCTTCAAGGCTCTGGTGTTGGTTGTCCGGATGATAGCTCTGGTAATGAACCTGCCAGCCATCGCTCTCCAGTTGCCGGGCAAAGTGACGCATGGCGCTGAACAACAGCACGATTTTCTTCTTGTGGTGGTTGGTGTAGCTGGCCTCGTCGTGTACCTCCGCCATTACCACCAGATCCCGGTCCCGGTCGGCGTTTTCGAGTGCGTTGATGTCTCTCGTTAATTGGTCGCCGAGGATCAGAATCAGGTTGGCCATGGTGAGGAATTCTCCAGTCAGTATGCTGCGGGCTATGCCCACAAAGGGGTAAACCAAGTACGCCAAGAGCCCAAGGGTGGTTCAGTAACCGGACTGGTAAACTGAAACCATCAGTCACCTGACCCGAATCAAAAAACCAGTCAAAGGATTGCCCTAAAATGCCGGCAAATCCTGGATGCCCCCGTTTTACCCCAGAGCGCCTATTATGACCTCCACACCCGCACTCAAAGCCCAAGACTCAACACTGCCAGAATTCATCTGGGATGACGCCCTGATTCGCCGCTACGACCTCAGCGGCCCGAGGTACACCTCCTACCCCACGGCCGTGGAGTTCAACCAGAACTACCCCATTGAAGACATGGTCAAAGCTGCGGCTCGCAGCAAGGCCAGTGGCCGGCCGTTGTCGCTCTACACCCACCTGCCATTCTGCGCGCACCTTTGCTACTACTGCGCCTGCAACAAGGTCATCACCAAAAAGCGTGACAAGGCGATGCCCTATGTTGAGCGGGTGCTGAAAGAGGCGGCTATCCAGTCAAAACTGTTCGGGGCCGACCGGCCGGTGACACAGCTGCATTGGGGTGGCGGTACCCCCACGTTTTTGCCTAAAGATGTGATGGAACACCTGATGGCGGGATACGGGGAGCTGTTCAACCTGCAAACCGGCGATGAGCGGGATTACAGTGTAGAGATCGACCCGCGGGAAGTGGACCAGGATACCCTGCCAACCCTGTGGAACCTGGGCTTCAACCGGATCAGTCTGGGGGTACAGGATGTAAACCCGGAGGTTCAGAAAGCAGTGAACCGTATCCAGCCCCGGGCCATGACCGAAGCGGTGCTCAACGAGGCACGGCGCATCGGCTTCCGGTCCATCAACCTGGACCTGATTTACGGCCTGCCATACCAGACGCCGGAAAGCTTTGCCGAGACCCTGGAAGCGGTGATCGAGATGTCGCCGGACCGGCTGTCAGTGTTCAGCTATGCCCACCTGCCGGACCGTTTCTATCCGCAGACCCGGATTCAGGGCGACACCCTGCCCAGTCCGCAGCAGAAGCTGACCATCCTGCATAACACCATCAACCGTTTGCTGGACGCCGGGTACGAATACATTGGCATGGACCACTTCGCCAAGCCGGACGACAGCCTGGCGGTGGCGCAACGAGAAGGCCGTCTGCACCGGAATTTCCAGGGTTACACCACCCATTCCGAATGCGATCTGGTTTCCCTCGGCGTTTCCGCAATTGGTCAGACGGACGATGCCTATTTCCAGAACAATCACGACCTGCCTTCCTGGGAAGCATCCATTGATGCCGGCCAACTGGCCATCACCAAAGGCGTCAACCTGACCCGGGACGACCGAATCCGCCGCTGGGTGATCGGCCAGCTGATTTGCCAGTTCCGGCTGGACCGTCAGCTGTTTGCAGATGTCTGGCAGGAAGATCTGAACCGCTATTTTGCCGATGAGCTCAGCCGTTTGAAGCCCATGGTTCAGGATGAACTGATTGCCGATGACGGTAACGCGCTTCAGGTTCAGCCTGCAGGGCGGTTGCTGATCCGGGCGATCTGCCAGATTTTTGATTTGTACCGCAAAGAGGGCGCCAGCCAGCGGTTCTCGCGGATTATCTGATAGTAGCGGCATGGTCGGGGTCAGAAGAGTGCTTGCTTCTGACCCCATGTTCATTTGCAGAGCCAAAAAAGGGGCTGTCCGTTTCCGGAGAGCCCCTTTTGCGTCTTGCTAGTATCAGCTGTAGGCCGGCACCTTGAACTCGTTGGCAAGGTCCTGAAGGACCCTGGCCAGCCGTGCCTGCTCGCCGGTCACCTGGGTGATTTCCTGGGAGCCGGTCAGCGTCAGTATGGCGGCTTCACTGACTGATTCCATGCTGCCCGCCAGCTCCCGGGTAACCGCCACCTGCTCTTCAGAGGCGGTCGCAATCTGGCCGGCCATATCGGAGATGCTGTTCACGTCGGTCAGGATATCCGCGAAGGTCTGCTCCAGCTCGGACGCCTGCTCACTGGTGGCGTTAGCCAACTTATGGCTTTCGACAATCGAGCGGCTGGCATTGTCTGTAATGCTCTGAAAGCTGGTGATAATCTCCTCGATCTGGGTGGTGGATTCATGGGTCTGTTGCGCCAGAGTGCGGACTTCGTCGGCGACCACCGCAAACCCTCGACCATGCTCGCCGGCGCGGGCGGCTTCAATAGCCGCGTTCAGCGCCAGCAGGTTGGTCTGGTCGGCAACCTTCCGGATCACATCGACCACATCGGCGATGGTTGAGCTGCGGCTTTCCAGCTCTTCGATCACCTCGTTCACCTTCTGAACCGACCTGGCCAGCGACCGGATGCTCCTCACGCTTCCGTGCAATACCTGCTCGCCACTCCGGCTTTTTTCCATGGCACTGCGTGCGGCATCAGCAACCTGCTGGGTGTTCCGTGAGATTTCCTCGGAGGTGGCGGACATTTCTTCGGTCGCCGCCGCCACTTGCTCAATCTGTTGCTGCTGGTTCTTCACCTGGCTGGCGTTCTGACCGGCCGTAGAGCTGGTCTCTTCCGTGGCAGTGGCCAGCTGGACGCTGGATTTGTCGATGTGGAGCAGGGCATTGCCAAAGCGTCCGAACAGCTCGTTAATGGCCTTGCCAATGGTGCCCACCTCATCATGGCTGGAGATTTCAATCTCGCGGGTCAGGTCCTTGTTGTCCATGGCGAACCGGACAGCACTCAGCAGGCTGCCAACCTGTTGGTTGATGGCCCTGATAATGAACAGCATCAGTACCAGAACGATAAGGATTGAACCTGCGGCAATTCCCGACGCAGCGACCAGATCATTACGGGCATCGGTAACACCGTGTTCCACCAGTGAGCTTAGCTCTTCCAGTATGGACTGACGGATCCCGTTCAGACCCTCAATTCGATCGGTTGTGGTTGTAAACCACTCGGAAGCCTCCAGGGCATACATGCCCGATGGGCTGCTGAAAAGGGTTTGGCGCTTCTCTTCCAGCGATTGGCTTGCGAGTGTGTTCAATCCTTTTTTCAGGTTTTCGCGCAGTTCTGAGCCGGAAGCAAACATGGCGAGTGCCTGATTGAAGTAGCCCTCCTGCTGCCCGGCGAGGCCTGCGATTCGGCGCAGAGTTGGCAAGTCAAAATCGCCACTGCGAATCAGTGAGGCGCCGATTGCACGCTCCCGACCCGCCATCTCGGCCACTTCGGCGAGTGCATAGTAGGCATTAACTTCCCGGGTCAGTTCGGGATCGGTGGAACCGCGGATAATAAGCGGAATTCGATCCACCAGTCCCATGATCAGAGTGGTGTAGCGGGTGGCTGAATCACCCGCCGCGATACTACGGCTATCCACCGCGCGGCGCAGGGAATCGAGATTATCCAGGCCCTGGCGGACAGATTGTATGCTCGCTTCCACGCTGCTCTCAAAGCTGGCATCTGCCATGAGCGAGTTGATCCCCTGGTGATAGGCAGAGATACGGGCGTCGGTTTGGCGCCGTTGCTCGGCCAGATCCCTTTCAGCTTGTCGGGCAGCATCGGTTCCCGGTTCACTGGCAAAGAAGATCGCAGACCGGCCACGCTCTTTTTGCAGCGTTTCGGTGAGGGGATCGCCGGTTTCCGTGAGTTCCACCATGGAGTGCAATTGGCGCATGTCGTGCAGTTCGCCGTAGTTCAGAACTATGCTTTCAACCGCAAAATAGAGAATAACGAGCAGGGCCGGAACCACCAGAGTGGTCAGTTTGCCCCGCATGGAGAGGTTGTTGATGAGGTTCATAGCGGTGCCTTATTTGTCTGGTTATTGCATTCATTATCCTCGGCTATGCGGTGTGCTTTATATCGCCGTGAGGGGGTAGCTGAAGGGGTAGTTTCGGGCGTGTAAGTTGTTGTTATTGTTTGTTAACAACCTGATATGGATGACAAAAAACGGTGGTAAGTAAGAGTACGCAGAGTACTACTCACTAGGTAGTTTTCCTCGCTGGCCTGTCTGTGACAGCGCGTGGAGACAACTCCGGGTACGTTTTATACAAAAAGCCATTCCGACCTGTGCTGACAATGGTCAAGGCAGTTGCTGCGTAAGTGACGGTAAGGTAAAGGCATTCTTGCAGTGGAGGATGTCATGGAACTCGTGTGCCCCGCCGGCAGCCTGCCGGCACTGAAAACCGCAGTTGATAAAGGTGCCAACGCCGTGTATTTCGGTTTTAAAGACAGCACCAACGCTCGTCAGTTTGCCGGCCTGAACTTCAACGACAAGCGTGCTGCCGAAGGGATTGAGTACGCTCATCTCCGGGGCGCGAGAGTTTTTTGTGCCATCAATACCTACCCGCAGCCAGACGGTTGGGAGCAGTGGAAAGGAGCGGTGGATCGCGCAGCCAGTCTCGGCGTAGACGCCATCATCCTGGCCGATATGGGCCTGCTGGATTATGCCGCCAACCGATATCCGCATATCCCCCGGCATCTGTCGGTTCAGGGGTCTGCCACCAGCCACGAAGCGCTCTCCTTTTATAAGGACAACTTCGATATTCGCCGGGCCGTGCTGCCCCGGGTTCTGTCGCTGGACCAAGTGCGTGGTGTGGCCAAACACAGCCCGGTGGAACTGGAAGTGTTTGCCTTCGGTAGCCTGTGCATCATGGCTGAGGGCCGCTGCTACCTGTCTTCCTACCTGACCGATGAGTCCCCGAATACCCGGGGCGCCTGTTCCCCGGCCAAAGCTGTGCGTTGGCAGGAAACCCCGCAGGGGCTTGAGTCCCGCCTCAACGATGTCCTGATTGACCGTTATGGGCAGGGCGAATCCGCCGGCTACCCGACGCTGTGCAAAGGCCGTTTTGAGGTTGAGGGTCATGTTTACCACGCCATTGAGGAGCCGGTTAGCCTGAACACCCTGGACCTGTTGCCGGAGCTTCAGGCGCTGGGTATCAGTGCCGTGAAGATTGAGGGGCGCCAACGAAGCCCGGCCTACATCGCAGACGTAGCCAGAACCTGGCGCCATGCCCTGGACAATCTTGAAGCCGACACCGACGGCTTTACTGTTGAACCTCAATGGCAGCAGACACTGGCGGGGCTTTCCGAGGGCGGCCTGACAACGCTGGGCGCCTACCATCGCAAATGGAAATAAGGTTTCACCATCCATGCTGAAGTTATCCCTGGGGCCGATCCTGTGGTTCTGGTCCAGGCAGACCGTTTTCGATTTCTATGTCAATGCCGCCGAGTGGCCGGTGGATACCATCTATCTGGGCGAAGTGGTGTGTTCCCGCCGGCGGGAACTGAAACCGGATGACTGGCTGGATCTGGCCCGTGATCTGAAAGCCTGTGGCAAGAATGTGGTGCTCTCCACGCTCACGCTGATTGAGTCGGAGGCCGATTTGCGTCGCCTGCGCCGGTTCTGTGAGCAGAATGAATTCCTGGTAGAGGCCAACGATCAGAGCGCCCTGCAGGTGGCCATCCGGAACAGGATTCCGTTTGTCACCGGCCCGTCCATGAACATCTACAATACCGCTACCCTGAAAATCCTGGCAAAGCAGGGCTTGCAGGGCTGGAATCTGCCAGTGGAGCTGGGCAAGGAAACCCTCGAGCAACTCATCAAGGAGCTGAAAGGCGAGGAACTGGATTTGCCCGCTGAGGTGTTTTCCTGGGGCTTCCTGCCCCTGGCCTGGTCCTCCCGTTGCTTTACCGCCCGCCATTACAACCTGCCCAAAGACAACTGCGAGTTCCGCTGCCTGCAGCACCCGGACGGCATGGAGTTGCGCTCCCGGGAAAGCCAGGAGCTGTTCCGCATCAACGGCATTTCCACCTTGTCTGGCTCCCGTTACGACCTGATGCGGGAGTTGCCGGATATGGAGCGTATGGGGGTAAGCACCGTGCGCCTGAGCCCGGAGCATCAGGGCATGGAGGAAGTGGTCAGACGCTTTGATCAGATACGCCGGGGTGAATTGCCGGCCACCGATCCGCTGAATTTGGTGGAGGCGCCCCCCTGCAACGGGTACTGGTATGGCAAGCCGGGGATGGATCTGGTCCCGACTTGATCCAGATAAACCCGCTGCTGCGAAAGTTGCCGGCAATTTGTTAGCGTAATACAGCGGAATTGGTCGATATCCGGAATTCTATGATCTGGAACTTCCATGCGGAGAGCGCTGATGGATATTCGCCTGAAACGTGCCTATGAACAACCCGCCCGCTCAGACGGGCAGCGGGTACTGGTTGATCGTATCTGGCCTAGAGGGGTGGCCAAAGAAAATGCGCATATAGCCCATTGGCTGAAAGGATTGGCGCCGTCAACTGAACTGCGGAAGTGGTTCGGTCATGATCCGGGAAAATGGCCGGAGTTTCGGGAGCGGTACCTTGATGAGCTGACATCAGGTGATGCCAGCGAGGATCTTGAGGCATTCAGGAAACTGCTTGAGCAACATGACCGCATAACGCTTGTGTTTGCCGCGAAGGATACCGAGCACAACAATGCTGTGGCGCTCCGGGATTATATTTTGAACGACCAACTCTGAATAGTTAGAGGGTGGCGGACCTCGCCTTCCAGGCCGCCCAGATTGTTGAGAACGCTCGCCCCTTCTTGATCTGTTCGCGAACCTTATTCCTTGCTTAGCGCTTCCTGCGCCCACTGCCAGGCCGCTACCGTTGCCGGAAAGCCTATTGAATTCATACCCAGCACCAACGCGTGCTCAATTTCCTTGCGTGTGATGCCCAGTTCCAGACTCCGACGAATGTGGGACTTCAACGCGGATTCGCGACCTGCACCCACGCATACGCCGAGCTTGACCAGGGCACGCGACTTTTCATCCAGAGGGCCGGCATCGGCGAGGACTTTGCCAAGCTGCTGGTGCGCATCTTGAAGTTCTGGAAATCGATCGCTGAAAGCAACAAAGGTTTTGGGGAGTTCAGTCTTTTCTCTACTCATCAGATTATCCTCGATATTGGGTTTAACTTGCGTGCGTTAGTGCTGTTAGAAGACAGGCTCAATCGGGGCGGGTTCTCTGAGTGGCCGATTCCGCTGCCTCAACCCGGTCTCGACCATTGGTCTTGGCTCTGAATAAAGCCTTGTCCGCCCGAATCAACGCGTGGTGGGGCAGTTCTTCTGGTGAAACTTCTGCAACGCCAAGGCTAATTGTCAGGTGGCCTACCAGAGGAAAGGATGCTTCCTTGACTCTCTCGCGAAGGGCATCGGCCAATAGCAGCGCCCCTTCCAATGAAGTTTGCGGAAGTAGCAGTACAAATTCTTCTCCGCCCCATCGTGCCAGCCGGTCTGCCTGCCTCAGGCGCTGCTGTAGCTCGTCGGTCAAGATCTGTAAGGTTACATCCCCTGCGTCATGGCCGAATTGATCGTTGACCCTCTTAAAGTGGTCAATGTCGACAAGCACAAGGGAGTAGGGCTGGCTGTACCGGATTGCTTCTTCGTGAGTTTCCAGCAGCGATTGTTCGAAACGTCGCCGGTTCCATAGTCCGGTCAGGGGGTCGTGGAAGGCCTCGTGCTCAAGCTTGGCCATGGTCTTTTTGTGGTCGGTTATGTCCCAGTACTGCCAGAGGTGGCCAACGTAAGTCTGCTCATTGAAGACGGGGATATAGGTACGCTCCAGGATCCGTCCATCGGACAGATGCAGCTCATCTGTTTTCGTTTGCCTGGCAAGTAATGCGGCTTCAATACCTGCGATAAAAGAGTCTGGGTCGCGGAAGAAAGTCTTGCTCTGCTCTGCGGCGGCCGCACAGTCCATTCCATGAAGTGATTCCGGTGGCACAGGAATGCTGAAAATGTCACAGAAGCTCTGGTTGGCAAGCAGCATTTTTCGGTTTTCATCTTCCACCACAATCCCTCCCCGAAGGCTCTGCAGCAGAGCAGCTAATCGTTCGCGGGCGTTGATCAGGGCCGTTTCGCTTTCCATTCGGGCGGTTATGTCTATCTCACTGGCTAGTATGACGCGCTCACCTGTCGCAGGGTCGAGAGTACGTCGAAAATCCACCCGGTGCCAACGTTCCCCGGCGCTTGTCTGAACTGGTGCTTCCAGCGAGTAGCTTTCTGCATCGCTTTCCGCCCAGAGGCGCACGTCTTTCTTGTCTGACTGACGAGCGAAGCTGCTGGTTAAATCTGCGTCAGCCGACAGAATGGTCATAGCCGACGGATTACGGGTGAGCAAGTTGCCCTGCATATCAAAGGCGGACATAAGCGTTGGGGTATGACGCAGAGCTTCCTGGGCGCGAAGGGCCTGAATGTCTGGCTCTGTAACAGGCTGCGCCTCTACCAGCATTCCCTGGCCATTCTGCAGGGGAAAGCTGGAGCAGACGCAACGCATGGGCACAGGCTCACCGTTGGGGTAGAGGGTCCAGGTCTCGAGCACCGTTTCGCCGGCCTTGAATCGGGCCAGATAGTCTAGGAGGCGGGCTCGGGCGGAAACCGAAATTTCAGTAGCGAAATCCCTCGAAAGCAGTTCTTCCAGATTTTTGGCGCCCCATATCCTTACGCCGGCAGCGTTGGCCCAGCACATACCGAGGTTTTCAATATCGAAAACCCAGACAGGGGTTTTTAGACGGTCAGCAACGGCAAACGGTTCTGCTGAAAAAGGTGGAGCGCTGTTCATGGGATCTGGCGAATTTGCGTTGGAAAAATCATCGTTTGATTTTCACCCATTGCTGCGGAAGGCGCCATACCCAGGAAAGGCCTACCCCATCGGGAGTAGTTGCAGATTGCACTTGGTGGTTATGCCATTATTTTTAACTGTTTACTGTTCACTTTGCGCTACTCTCTCATTTTCGCCCCGTCCCGATGGCAGAATAACCAATAAGTCTGAAACATCATCGCATCAGCAGATAACGAAGGTGGAAACGCCATTCGATACTGTCCAATAGATTCTTGAGCGACAACCCCAGTTCGGTGTCGCCTTCAATGACCAGCCGACGCTGGAAAAACAACTGATCGGGATCCTGCCTGCGTTCCGCGAGCGTTCTGAAAGCAGCCAGTGAGCCGCGGATGGTTGCCTCGCCAGGGCCGTCGACCACCCTGAGGCGCGCGGCCCAGAAGCCAATGGTGATACCGGGTTGTCCGCCATGCACCTCGAGGCGAATACGCCGCCCTTCGAAGTCATCAAATTCTCCGTCTTCGATTGCCCGGGCAAAAATGCGATTAAGCGGCGCTTCTACGGCCAGCTGCTTCAGGGGCACCGGGACTCGGCGATCAATGGCGCCCAGCATGGGCACGGGGGAGGGCAGGTATTCCCGAAAGACCGAAAACGTTTGCTCCACGAGGGGAGAGTCCAGGGAGGTGATGGAAGCTAGTGGAAAAGCCATGCTTTACTCCGGGCGGTCAGTAACCGGCCTAGAGTAAAGCAAAGTTCTCCGGAAGGATTTGATATAACTCAGCCCTTGTGAAGGCCTTCCTCTACCGCCCAGACGGCCACTTCCACCCGGGAGCGCAGGTTGAGTTTCTTCAGCAGGTGCTTCACGTGCACCTTGACCGTTCCGTCACTGATGTCGAGTTTGCGGCCAATCATCTTGTTGGATAGTCCCTCGGCGATCAGGCGCAGGATATCCTTTTCCCTTGGGGTCAGGCTGTCAAAATCCGGGCGTGATGCCTGCTGGGGCTTGTGGGAGCGCAGGGCTTCGGCCAGCAGCGTGGTGAGTCGGTCGCTGATGACCATTTTGCCGACCGCCGCCTGATGGAGCTGGGTGATCATGTCTTCCGGCTCCATGTCCTTCAGCAGGTAACCGTCAGCGCCGGCCCGGAGAGCCGCTACCACGTCGTCTTCCTGATCAGAGACTGTGAACATGACAATGCGGGAACTGATGTTTTGTTCCCGCAACTTCTTGAGGGCTTCAATGCCGTCCATCTCCGGCATGTTCAGGTCCATCAGGATCAGGTCTGGCTCCAGCTCGGTTGCCAGCCGGATGCCGTCGGCAGCGTTGCTGGCCTCGCCAGCCACGACCATATCGTCTTCCATGTCGATCAGCTGTTTGATGCCCTGGCGAAGAAGCGGGTGATCATCGATCAGCAGAACACTTGCGGGTGACTCAGACATCAGGTTCTCTCTTGTTGTCAGGCATTTGATGCTTCTGTAGGAATCAGATTACGGCTTTTGGGGACGTAGCCCAGGGTGACTTCCACACCCCCTTCCTCCCGGTTGCTTACTTCGACTTTGCCGCCCAGCGTTCGGGCACGATCCTGCATGATGATCAGGCCGTAGTGATTGACGGGCTGATCACTGCCGGGCAGCCCCTTGCCATTGTCCCGAATCCGAACCCGCACCTGCGGTGATTCGAACAGGACATCCACGGTTATGTCTGTGGCATCCGCATGTTTAACCGCGTTGGCCAGACCTTCCCTCACGATCTGAAGGGTATGGATCTCCTCGTTTGGGGACAAGGTTTGCGGTGGCAGATTGTAGTGCAGCTCAACCGGTTTACCCAACCGCTCCGAGAACTCTTCAATGGTCTTTTGGAGGGCAGTAAACAGGTCCGGCGTATCAAGCTTCAGGCGGAAGGTAGCCAGCAGCTCCCTGAGCTGCCGGTAAGCACTGTTCAGGCCGTTACTCAGTTCATCGAGAATGGCCTCGTGAATCTCTTGCTTCTCGCCCTCAATATTGAGGCGGCGCAATCGGGCCACCTGCATTTTCAGGTATGAGAGCGACTGGGCCAGAGAATCATGAAGCTCCCGCGCGATCACGGTGCGCTCCTCGGCGAGGGTCTGCTGCTGCTCCTCGGTGATCTGACGTTCCAGAAAAATGGCGGTGGCCAGCTGGTCGCTGAGGGTTTCCAGCAGGCGGCGGTTGGTTTTTGACAGGCCTTCCTTGGCCGGGTACCAGACTTCCAAAGTACCCAGTAATTGCCCTGGGGTGCGAATTGGAAGCAGGAGTCTGCGACCGTCGTTGGCTTCCACGGGAAGCTCGTCATACGCCTCTGGTGTCACCAGGCAGGCATTGCAATGATGATCGCGGCAGTAGAAAGGGCGTTCCCGGGTGGCTGTCGTGATGGCTTCCACCGGTTCCGAGGACTGCTTGTCATGGAGAAAGAGGCGGATCGGCCCGATGCCCAGAAGCTGCTCAAGTTCCTGAAGCATGGGGATCGCCCCGTGACACAGATCGTGCTTGGCGAACAGGTCGCGGCTTGCCGAGTGCAGCAGCTGGAGGGCCGTGTGGCTTTTTTCGAGCTCTTCCGTTTTCAGGCGCGCCCGTTCCTCCAGCTCGTGGTAAGTCAATGCCAGCTCGCTGGTCATCTGGTCGAAGGCCTGGCCCAGTTGCGCGAGCTCGTCAGAGCCGGCCAGGTCGGCTCGGCGGGAGAAATCCTGTTCGCCAACGGCGTTGGCAATGCTCACCAGCTTGCGCAATGGCCGCAGAATCCGGTTTTTCAGGTCAATGAACAGCGCGACGATGATCAGGATTGAAAAGGCCAGACTGATGATCTGGATCAGGTGCAGCAGGTCAATGCGCGCCTCGGTGCGTTGTTCCAGCATCTTGACCAGCTGGTCCACGCGATCAACGTATTGTTGCGTTGAGGCGAGCATATTCACGGTTATGGGCGTGCCCTGATCGTGATTCTGCATGGCCGGCCGGAGCATGGTTTGCCAGGATTCCAGAATCATCTGGTACTGAATGGCAAGCGGATGCTCCCGGCTCTCGGGGATCGCATGGGTAATGCTCGAATCGGCCAGCTTGGCCTCGTAACGGTCGAGCATCTGCACGATGGAGTCTAACCCCGATGCCGGCGCTTCCGGGCCGGCACTCCGGGCCAGTAACTGGAATGCCCCCATGCGCAAGGCACCTGCCAGATTGATGGCAGTGGCATTGCCTTCAATGCTTTTGGAAACCGCAAGCGTGGTCGCCATGCTGACAATGGCTGTCAGCACCACGGCGCCAACAACGATGGCGATTCGGGTTACAAGCGGGCTTCTGGGTGTCATTGACTCTTTTGCGCATCGGTGTATTTGGCGGGACGGACTGAATTATGCCCGGCCCGGACAGTCCCTGATACCTCCTTGAGGATAGTCAATTACCCCAATGGTTGGTAACCCATCATAATCTTTGACCCTTTTATGATCAAAAGATGAAACTGAAAAGCAGGTTTTTAGCAGAGCAAAAGCAATGAAGTCCGAAAGGGATGGTGCAGAGGACCGGCTGGCGTCACTGGCGGTGGTACTGCCGCTGGCGATGGCGGGCTTCGTTGTTGCTGCCGGATGCTGGACCCTGTTCGCGGTAGCCGGAGTCCACCTGCGCCTGGAACTGGATCTCAGCGACATCCAGTTTGGCTTCCTGCTGGCGATGCCGATGGCGGTTGGGGCAGCACTCGCCGTTCCGGCAGGGATTGCTGCACAGAAATTCGGTGCCCGTCGGATCATGCTGATCTGTCTGGCCGGACTTGCCGCCTGCATGCTGATACTTTTAATCACCGACACCTTTCCAGGCTACCTGATCGCCGCTGGCGGATTGGGGCTGGCGGGCGGATTCTACAGTGCCGGGTTACAGTTCGTGACGGGACACTGTGAATCTCCACGCCTGGGCCTTGTCCTGGGGGTATTCGGTGCCGGAGTCACCGGCGCCGGATTCAACTACTACCTCGTGCCTCTATTTCATGAAGCTTTTTCCTGGCACGGGGTGCCGCTGGCGTACCTCATCGTCCTGGTGCTGGTTCTTGCCTTGCTGGTCATGCTGACCGATCCGGAAGACGCGGCGGCGGACCCGAGCGCTGAAACGTCAGTCAGGATTTTGTTGCGCCAGATGCAGTCAAAGAGAGCCGGTCAGCTCTGCGGCTATTTTGGCATTGTTGCCGGTAGTTTCTTTGCCCTGGCGCTGTGGCTGCCGGATTATCTGTCGTCACAGTTCGAGCTGCCGGTGGATTCCGGTGCCCGGCTGGCGCAATGGTTTGTTATTCCGGGAGCCCTGGCCCAGATCGCTGGCGGAGGTTTTTCCGATCGGTTCGGCAGTGCAAGAGTTGTCAGCCGGGCTCTGGTTGTCTGCCTGATTGCGCTGTTTGTTCTGTCCTACCCACCCATGACGCTCTTCATCCAGGGCGTCGACGCCATGATCCGTGTTGAATTTGCCCTGCCCATGCAGGTCGAGAGCGTGTTTGTGGTGACTCTCGGGCTGGCCATGGGTTGCACCATGGGGAGTCTCCAGCGGCTGGTCATTATCGAAAATCGGCCTGTGGCGGCCTTTGTTGCCGGGCTGCTTCTGGTTAGCGCCTGTTCCGTGGCGTTTCTTCTACCAGTGATCTTCAGCAGTGTGAACCACTGGCTGGGCATCCGCAGTGCGGTCTTCATGATTCTCTTCCTCTTACTTGTGGGCTGCCTGTTCCTGTTTGCCCGGGAAAGTCGCCGGCACGAGCGCGAGCACCTTCTCCACCCGGGGATATAGGCCGCCTACCCCCTGGGTGGTAGAAGCGGGTTATGAGGTAGTAACCACGCAGATTTCGCGGTTTTTCTCACACACAATGGTCTCAAATCGGAGCAACGATCCAGCAGACGGGTTGATGGAGAAAGAGACCATGAGTCATTTGATCGATAAACTGAATTACTTCAGGAAGAAGCGCGAGCCGTTCGCCAACGGCCATGGCGAAACCCACGAAGTCAGTCGCGAGTGGGAAGACAGCTACCGCCAGCGCTGGCAGCACGACAAGATCGTGCGTTCCACCCACGGCGTCAACTGCACCGGTTCCTGCAGCTGGAAAATCTACGTCAAGAACGGCCTGGTGACCTGGGAAACCCAGCAGACCGATTACCCCCGTACCCGTCCGGATCTGCCCAACCATGAACCCCGCGGTTGCCCACGTGGTGCCAGCTACTCCTGGTACATGTACAGCGCCAACCGCCTGAAGTACCCGTTGATGCGCAAGCACCTGATGAAGCTCTGGCGCGCGGCGAAAGTTGAGCACAAGGATCCGGTGGATGCCTGGGCGTCCATTGTTGAAGATCCCAAGAAAACGGCGGAGTACAAGCCGCGCCGGGGTATGGGCGGCTTCGTGCGTTCCAGCTGGGACGAAGTCAACGAGCTGATTGGCGCCTCCAACGTCTACACCGCCAAGAAGTATGGCCCGGACCGCATCATCGGCTTCTCGCCCATTCCTGCCATGTCCATGGTCTCCTACGCGGCTGGTAGCCGCTACCTGTCGATGATTGGCGGCGTTTGCATGAGCTTCTACGACTGGTACTGCGATCTGCCGCCGGCCTCCCCGCAAACCTGGGGCGAGCAGACCGACGTGCCTGAATCCGCGGACTGGTACAACTCCGGCTACATCATTGCCTGGGGCTCCAACGTGCCCCAGACCCGTACCCCCGATGCTCACTTCTTCACCGAAGTGCGCTACAAAGGCACCAAGACCGTTGCCATCACGCCGGACTACGCCGAA
The DNA here is from genome assembly GCF_001266795.1 of Marinobacter sp. CP1. Classification (NCBI taxonomy): domain Bacteria; kingdom Pseudomonadati; phylum Pseudomonadota; class Gammaproteobacteria; order Pseudomonadales; family Marinobacteraceae; genus Marinobacter; species Marinobacter sp. CP1. The sequence goes on along the minus strand of NZ_CP011929.1, from coordinate 1,066,114 downwards.
GTTTCCAAGCTGTCCGACGAGTGGATGAATCCGAAGCAGGGCACAGACGCCGCCCTGGGCATGGCCATGGGCCACGTCATCCTGAAAGAGTTCCACGTCGACAAGCCCAGTGAGTACTTCACCGACTACGTGCGTCGCTACACCGACATGCCTTACCTGGTCATGCTGGAAGAAAAGGACGACGGCAGCTTCGTGCCGGGCCGGTTCCTGCGCGCCAGTGACCTGGTAGACGGTCTGGGTGAAGAGAACAACCCCGAGTGGAAAACCATCGCCATTGATGAAGCCTCCGGTGAGCTGACGGCTCCCAATGGTTCCATTGGCTACCGCTGGGGTGAAAAGGGCAAGTGGAACCTGAAGCAGACCGCCAAAGGCTCCGACGTCAACCTGCAGCTGTCCATGGTCGAGAAGCACGATGAAGTTGTGGACGTCGCCTTCCCGTACTTCGGTGGTATCGAGCATGATCACTTCAAACACGTGGAAATCAAGGACATCCTCAAGCACAAGCTGGGTACCCGCAAAGTGCAGCTTGCGGACGGCTCCGAAGGACGTGTGGTTACCGTCTATGACCTGATGGTCGCCAACTACGGCATTAGCCGTGGCCTGGGCGAGGATGACGGTGCCACTTCCTATGACGAAGTTAAGCCTTACACCCCGGCCTGGCAGGAAAAGATCACCGGCGTCCCCGCCGAGAAAGTGATCCGCATTGCCCGTGAGTTCGCCGATAACGCCGACAAGACCAAGGGCCGTTCCATGGTCATCGTCGGTGCCGGTATGAACCACTGGTACCACATGGACATGAACTACCGCGGCCTGATCAACATGCTGATCATGTGTGGCTGCATCGGCCAGAGCGGTGGCGGTTGGGCTCACTACGTAGGCCAGGAAAAACTGCGTCCGCAGACCGGCTGGCAGCCCCTGGCCTTTGGTCTGGACTGGCAGCGTCCGCCCCGGCATATGAACTCCACCTCCTTCTTCTACGCCCATTCTGGCCAGTGGCGTTACGAGAAGCTGGGTGTCGACGAGATCCTGTCGCCGCTGGCGGACAAGTCCAAATTCGGCGGTAGCCTGATTGACTACAACGTGCGCGCCGAGCGCATGGGCTGGCTGCCGTCTGCCCCACAGCTCAACCGCAACCCGTTGGGTATTGCTGCTGAGGCAGAAAAAGCCGGAATGGAAGTGTCGGACTATGTGGCGCAGTCCATGAAAGACGGCTCCCTGGCGTTTGCCAGTGAGGATCCGGAAGCGCCCCAGAACCATCCGCGCAATATGTTTATCTGGCGATCCAACCTGCTGGGGTCCTCCGGTAAGGGCCACGAGTACATGCTCAAGTACCTGCTGGGTACCAAGAGCGGCCTGCAGGGCAAGGATCTGGGCCACGAAGGTGGCGCCAAGCCGAAAGAGGTCAAATGGCATGACGAAGCGCCGGAAGGCAAACTCGACCTGCTGGTGACCCTTGACTTCCGCATGTCCACCACCTGTCTGTATTCCGACATCGTTCTGCCGACGGCCACCTGGTACGAGAAGAACGATCTGAATACCTCCGACATGCACCCGTTCATCCACCCGCTGACCGCCGCTACCGATCCGGCCTGGGAAGCGCGCAGTGACTGGGAGATCTACAAGGGCATCGCCAAGGCGTTCTCCAAAGCCACCGAAGGCCACCTGGGTGTCGAGAAAGACGTGGTTACCCTGCCGCTGCTGCACGACGCTCCGGCCGAGCTGGGCCAGCCGTTCGATGTGAAGGATTGGAAGCGGGGCGAGTGCGACCTGATCCCGGGCAAGACCGCGCCCAACTTCATCACCGTTGAGCGGGACTACCCGAACACCTACGCGCGCTTCACTTCGCTTGGTCCTTTGATGGACAAGCTGGGTAACGGTGGCAAGGGCATCAACTGGAACACCGAGAAAGAAGTGACGTTCCTGGGTGACCTGAACTACAAGCACATCGACGGAGCCAACGCCGGCCGTCCGAAGATTGAAAGCGCCATTGATGCCGCGGAAGTGATCCTGACCCTGGCCCCGGAAACCAACGGCCAGGTTGCGGTGAAAGCCTGGGCTGCGTTGTCAGAAATGACCGGTCTGGACCACACCCATCTGGCGAAGAACAAGGAAGAGGAGAAGATCCGCTTCCGGGACATCGTGGCGCAGCCGCGCAAGATCATCTCCAGCCCAACCTGGTCTGGTCTTGAAGACGAGCATGTCTCCTACAACGCGGGTTACACCAACGTCCATGAGCTGATCCCCTGGCGCACCCTGACTGGTCGTCAGCAGTTCTACCAGGACCACGAGTGGATGCGCGCCTTCGGCGAGAGCCTGCTTGTGTATCGCCCGCCGATCAACACCAAGACGGTCAGCAGCATGATCAACCAGCGCAGCAACGGCAACGCCGAGAAAGCGCTGAACTGGATCACGCCGCACCAGAAGTGGGGTATCCACAGCACCTACAGCGACAACCTGTTGATGCTCACCCTGTCCCGCGGTGGCCCGATTGTGTGGCTGAGTGAGGACGACGCCAAAGAACTGGCCATTGAGGACAACGACTGGATCGAGCTGTTCAACGCCAATGGCGCCATTGCAGCCCGGGCGGTTGTGAGTCAGCGGGTGATGCCCGGCATGGTGATGATGTACCACGCCCAGGAGCGGATCGTGAACATTCCGGGCTCGGAAATCACCGGTACCCGTGGCGGTATCCACAACTCGGTCACCCGGGTGTGCCCGAAGCCGACCCACATGATCGGCGGCTACGCCCAGTATTCCTACGGCTTCAACTACTACGGAACCGTAGGTTCCAACCGCGACGAATTCGTGGTGGTTCGCAAGATGCACAACGTCGACTGGCTCGACGGTGAAGGCAATGACACTGTTCAGGAGGCTGTAAAATGAAGATCCGTTCCCAAGTCGGCATGGTGCTGAACCTGGACAAGTGCATCGGTTGCCACACCTGTTCAGTCACCTGCAAAAACGTATGGACCAGCCGTGAAGGCATGGAATACGCCTGGTTCAACAACGTCGAGACCAAGCCCGGTATCGGCTACCCGAAAGAGTGGGAGAACCAGGACAAGTGGAAGGGCGGCTGGATGCGTGACAGCTCCGGCAAGATCCGCCCGAAGATCGGTGGCCGTTTCCGGGTACTGGCGAACATCTTCGCCAACCCGGACCTGCCCCAGATTGACGACTACTACGAGCCGTTCGATTTCGACTACCAGCACCTGCACACCGCTGGCGACAGCAAGCACCAGCCGGTTGCCCGGCCGCGCTCGCTGATCTCCGGCCAGCGCATGCAGAAAATCGAATGGGGTCCGAACTGGGAGGAAATCCTCGGTACCGAATTCGCCAAGCGCCGCAAGGACAAGAACTTTGACCAGGTGCAGGCGGACATCTACGGCCAGTTCGAAAACACCTTCATGATGTACCTGCCGCGCCTGTGCGAGCACTGCCTGAACCCGGCGTGTGTTGCCAGCTGCCCGAGTGGTGCCATTTACAAGCGTGAGGAAGACGGCATCGTCTTGATCGACCAGGACAAGTGCCGTGGCTGGCGGATGTGTGTCTCCGGCTGCCCGTACAAGAAGATCTACTTCAACTGGAAAACCGGCAAGTCCGAGAAGTGCATTTTCTGCTACCCGCGGATCGAAGCCGGCATGCCCACCGTGTGCTCCGAGACCTGTGTTGGCCGGATTCGCTACCTCGGTGTGCTGCTGTACGACGCAGACCGCATCGAGGAAGTGGCCAGCGCCCCGGGCGAGCATGAACTCTATGAAAAGCAGCTGGAAATCTTCCTGGACCCGTTCGACCCGAAAGTGATCGAGCAGGCGAAGAAAGATGGCATCCCGATGAACGTGATCGAAGCCGCCCAGCAGAGCCCGGTGTACAAGATGGCGGTGGACTGGAAACTGGCCCTGCCGCTGCACCCGGAATACCGCACCCTGCCCATGGTCTGGTACGTGCCGCCCCTGAGCCCGATCCAGTCCGCGGCGGAAGCCGGCAAGGTCGAATTCGACGGCATACTGCCGAAGATCGAAAGCTTGCGGATCCCGGTGAAGTATCTGGCCAACCTGCTTACAGCTGGTGACGAGAAGCCGATTGTCCGGGCTCTCAAGCGGATCATGGCCATGCGTCTGTACAAGCGTGCCGAGACCGTTGAAGGCAAGGAAGACCTGCGCGCCCTTGAAGAAGCCGGTCTGACCAAGGCCCAGGCGGACGAGATGTACCGCTACCTGGCCATCGCCAACTACGAGGACCGCTTCGTGATTCCCACCAGCCACCGCGAGCTGGCGAAAGAAGCCTTCCCCGATGCCACCGCCCATGGCGAGCGCAACGGTTGCGGCTTCAGCTTCGGTGAAGGCTGCAACGGCGACAGCAAGTTCAACATGTTCGGTGGCCGCAAACAGACCACCAGCATGGTCCAGAAGCTGTCGACCGTGAAGCAGGTTGACCCGAAACAGCTGCAGGAATAAGGAGGCCAAGATGCAACTCTTAAAAGTACTGGCCCGGGTGCTCGAGTACCCGACCGAAGAACTCCAGGCCTCCAAAGATGCCCTGATTGCCGCTGTCCTTGAGGACAGCCGGCTGCCGAGGCAGAACAAGGAGCAACTGCTGCGCTGCGTGGAAATGGTCTGCGATGGCGACCTTCTGGACATGCAGGAGAACTACGTGGGTATGTTCGACAAGGGCCGGGCCACGTCCCTGCTGCTGTTCGAGCACGTGCACGGGGAATCCCGCGACCGTGGCCAGGCCATGGTGGACCTGATGGAAGAATATCGCAGCAACGGTCTGGAAATCGACGCCAGGGAACTGCCGGACTACCTGCCACTGTTCCTGGAATACCTCTCAACCCGACCCTGGGACGAGATCCGGAACTGGTTGGAGGACATCCACCACATCCTGGGCTTGCTGGGTGAGCGTCTGTACCAGCGGGAAAGCTTCTATCACGTGGTGATGGACTCGCTGCTGACCCTCTCCGGGCGTGCGGCAAACCGCCAGGAGCTGGCCCGGATCGTCGCCTCGGAAGAGCGCGACGACACCCCGGAGGCTCTGGACAAGGTCTGGGAAGAGGAAATGGTGAAGTTTGTTGATGATCAGGGCAGCTCCTGCAGTACCGGCAGTGTTGTAGGCCAACGCCGCCGGGAACTGGAACAGACCCAGACCATTCACCTGAGTGATCAGCTGATGACGGACGCAACACCCCGTCAGGCAGGGCGCGCCTGAGGGCGCAGGAGGAAACGGAAATGATGTCCTATCTCAATACACTACTGTTCGGGGTTTATCCCTACATTGCTATCGCGATCCTCGTGATCGGCACCTGGGCCCGTTACGACCAGGGCCAGTTCACCTGGAAAGCCCATTCCAGCCAGATGTTGCGCAAGAAAAACATGGTGATGGCCAGCGTGCTGTTCCACGTCGGCGTACTGGTGATCTTCTTCGGCCATCTGGTGGGCCTGCTGACACCGCACGCGTTCTACGAGCCGTTCATGACACCCGGCACCAAGCAGATCATGGCGATCGTGGTGGGTGGTATTGCCGGCATCATGGCTATCATTGGCGGCGGCATGCTCGCCTGGCGTCGTCTGACTGATCCACGTATCAAGGCCAGCAGCACCTTTGCGGACAACATGATCATCGTCATCCTTGTCATTCAGCTGGCACTCGGCCTGCTGACCATTCTGCCCACCATGGGTCACCTGGATGGCAGCACCATGCTCAAGTTCTCTGCCTGGGCCCAGGGCATTGTCACCCTCCAGGGCGGCGTGGCCGGCTACATTGCCGACGTGCACTGGATCTACAAGACCCACATCTTCCTGGGCCTGACCATCTTCGTACTCTTCCCGTTTACCCGACTGGTGCACATGCTCAGTGTGCCGGTGGAGTATTTCGGACGGAAGTACCAGGTGGTTCGCAAGCGCGCTTGATGCAAATGAAAACGGGGTCAGATGAAAGCGTTCGTCTGACCCCATGTTTACCGAGGTTATTGCTATGCAACTCATCCCCGTCGGCGACGCCGAAAAGCCCAGAAACCAGTTCCCGCCGGTCACCGTGGGTGAAACCCTCATCGGCGAAGACGACATCGCCCGGGAAATGCAGCACCACCCGGCCGAAGAAGTGGCCGAAGCCTGGCACGACGCTGCCAGAAGCCTCGTCATCCGCGAGCTCCTCCTGCAACAGGCCAGCCGCCTCAAGCTCGACGACATTGCCGACGAAGAAGACCGCATTGTCCGTGTCCTGGAACTCGAACTCAACGTACCGGACCCAACCGAAGAGGACTGCGAACGCTTCTACAAGGCCAATCCGGCCCGCTTCCGCAGCCCCACACTGATGGCCGTCAGCCACATCCTTCTTGCCGCCGCCCCGGACGACGTCCAGGAACGCATCCGCCAGGAAGAAGCCGGCCAACAGTTGCTGTCGTCCCTCATCAACGGCCGCTCCCAGTTCGCCGAACTGGCCAAACAATACTCCGCCTGCGAGTCCCGCCATCAGGGCGGCAGCCTCGGCCAGATCAGCAAGGGCCAGACAGTGGAAGAATTCGAGCGCCCCGTCCTGTCCCTGGAAGAAGGCCTCAACCCGGAACTGATCGAAACCCGCTACGGCTGGCACATCGTCCGCGTCGACCAGCGAATCGACGGCCAGCAGCTCCCGTATGAGCACGTCAAACCCCAGATCCGACAGTATCTGAGCGAGAGTGTAACCAGACGGGCATTCCGTCAGTACCTGCAGGTTCTGGCAGCGGAAACCGGGGTAGAAGGAGTAGATCTCGAGCTGCCCGACTCGCCACTAATGCAGTAAGCAGGATGATCTGAAGGTTAACTCTTCGGTTTGGAGGATGGTGGGCCGATTAGCTTTCCAAAACTGTGCGGAGCCATGGATGGCGGAGCCCAAGCGTCACAGGGATGTGCCGCAAGGAGCGTGTTTTGGAAAGCTAATCGGCCCACCATCCTGTGCTCCCAAGTCTAAGTTTTAGCCTCCGAATAGATAGCAACAAAACACATTGAGTTAGATCAATTACTCCCGAATAACCCCCCCAACTACCCCCATGGGGGGAGCGATTTTCACCGAGTATCCTTCTACTATTTAAAACATGATTTAGCATGCATGAATATGCAGAGAGGATACACCAATGGCACTGACCCAAACGGCCGAAACCCGCTACACCAAACCCGTGCTCGTCGCCGTCAACAAACCCTTTGACGACGAAGACGGCCTCCAGGCCCTGCGCAGCCATCCACTGTTCTCGGAACTCAATGGCAAAGACCTGCAGCACCTGATCCAGCAATCTCGAAGAATCCGCCTTGGCCATCACCAGCTGCTCTATCGCCAGGACATGCCGGCGCACCATTTCTTCTTCGTGATCTCCGGCCGCTTGCGTCTTTACCGCCTGGACTCCTCCGGCATCGACCGAACCCTCGACAGCATCGCCCCTGGCGACTGCTTCGCCGAAGTCATGATCTATGCCGATCCGCCCCGGTATGCCTGCTACGCCGAGGCCCTGAAATCCAGCGAGGTTCTGATGATCCCCGTGAAAGCCTACCAGGACATGCTGGAAAGCAACCCGAAATACGCCCAGGCAGCCCTGCGGCATTACGCCAAACGCGCGGTTTCCCGGTTCCACGACCTGGAAATCATGACCGTACAGAACGCCCGTGACCGCCTGATCCGCTACCTGATCGACCTGCTGCCCAATGGCGCAGATGAGGGTGGAGAAGTCGAGTTGCCGCTACCCAAGTGCCTGGTGGCCTCCAGGCTGGCCATGCAGCCGGAGACTTTCTCCCGGATTCTGGCGGACCTGAAAGCCAACGGCCTGGTGCGGGTCAACCGCAGCCGACTGTTCATCTCGGATCCGCAGCGTCTGATTGAGATCAGCCAGTAACGGATCACATTCAAACCTCCAGGCTTTTTGGAAAGGGGGACAAGTGACATCGAGAAAGCAACGTCCACTGATTTACTCATGTTCCGGCTGCTCTGATGTGGCGCAGCTGGCCAACAATGTGGCGGTAAGGCTCGATCATGCCGGTGAGTTCGAAATGTCCTGCATCTCCGGCGTCGGCGGCAAGGTGCCGTCCCTGGTGAAAACAGCCAGGTCCGGTCGCCCGATCACCGTTATTGATGGCTGCCCATTGCACTGTGCCCGGGCCTGCCTCGAGAACATCGGTGTTGAGCCCGATGAGCATGTCCGGCTCTACGAATTCGGCTTCAAGAAACATTATGGACAGAGCTACGGCGAAGATGCCGTGGAAGAAGTGTGCGACGAAGTCCGCAGGCTAACCTCGTCCGACCAGCTCATTGCCCGCCAGGCGTAAATCGCAGCGGCCCGGTACCAGTAAGGATTCACCAAAATGATCAGCAGTTACAGTGACCTGATTCAGGCCTCCTATAGCCAGCAGGAACCCCAGCGTCTGCTATTCGTGTTCTGTCGGGCGGAGTTGCCGGATGAGGCCTCCCCGGAGGAAAAAGCCGCTTTTGAACGCGGCGAAGGCGGCGCCCTGACGCCGGTGGTCTGCGTCGATAAAACCCCTGATGAAGCACCGGATTTCGATGTCCTGCATGAAGAATCCCGTGCCACCGGCCAAGCCTGGGATGTGGTGTTCGTTGCCGCCATGTCCGGCCGGGGAGGCACGCCTCCATCCAGTGATGAAGCGCAGCAGCCACTGACCATGATGGTGGAGTCTATCCGCCTCGGCCATATCAGTAATTACCTCCCGCTCGATTCAAACGGAAACGCTGTCAGCCTGGGCTGACAGCGGGTATCTGATCGATTCGTCAGCCAGGTGTATTCAATAAGAGGTATTTGATTTTCCTCTAATTTGCCTAGGCTTAAGCAATAAGGCGCTTTTTTTCAGGGAGTCTTCAGTGTCCGTTTTTTCCCGCTTCGTTTTTCTCTTTTTCGCATTGATCATGGCCATGGCCCTGAATGCAGCGCCTTTGGCCAAGTATGAGCCCGTTGCCGGTCGTCAGGTTATCAAGCAGGCGTTTCCGGATGTCACCCGGGTCATTCCCCGCAAAGGCAATCGAGCGATCCAGGAGCTCTATGCCCGCAAGGAACTGGTGGGCTATGCCTATCAGTCCCTGGATTTTGTCCAGACGCCCGCCTACTCAGGAAAGCCGGTCAATGCCATGGTGGTGCTGGATATCGAAGGCACCATCAAGGCTGCCAAGGTCATCCACCATGACGAACCCATTCTTCTGGTGGGTATACCTGAAAGTAAGATGCACGCCTTTACCAATCAGTACACGGGCCTCAAAGCCGACCAGCGGGTAACCGTGGGCGGAACCTCTTCGGAACGAAAGGTGGCCGTTGACGGATTGTCCGGGGCCACTGTGACCGTGATGGTGATCAATGAAGTGATCATGCGCACTGCCCACCGGGTGGGAGTGGAACTGGGCATGGTTGAAGGCGAGGATGGAACCCGTCCGCCTCTGGCGACCGTCGACAAACAGGCCTTTGAACAGAAAACCTGGCAGGAACTGACCGGTGACGGCTCGGTGCGCCGGTTAATGCTTACCAAGGGCCAGGTGGATGATTCCTTCAAGGGGACGGAAGCCGAAGGCGTTGATACCGCGGGCCCGGAGGAACGCAAAGAGCCGCTGATTGATCTGTATGCCGCTTACCTGGATGCGCCCACCATCGGCCGGAATCTGCTGGGCGAGAGCCAGTACCAGTGGCTGACATCCGAGCTGGAGGAGGGCGAGCATGCCATTGCCGTGATGGCCAACGGTGAATACTCCTTCAAAGGATCGGGTTACGTTCGCGGCGGCATCTTCGACCGTATCCAGATTCGCCAGTTTGGTGACACCTTTAACTTCCGTGACCTGGACTTCTACCGGCTGAGTGATGTCTATGCCGAGGGCATGCCGGAGTTCACCGAGATGGCGATCTTCATCATTCGCCAGCAGTACAACTTCGATCCCGGTACACCCTGGACACTCGAACTCACTGTGAAGCGCCAGACCGGCCCGCTGGACAGCGAATTCCAGGTCTTTCCCCTTGAGTATCAGTTGCCCGAGCAGTATTACACCCGTCCAGAGCCCATGCTGACCGAGGAAGAGTGGCTGGAAAGCCAGCCCATGTGGGTGCAGGTGTGGTATCAGCGGGAGTTCCAGATTGTGGTGCTCGGCATCGGTATCGGCGTGCTGATGTTTATCCTGTTTTTCCAGGATTGGCTGGTGAAAAAGCCGAAGATGATGCGTTGGATTCGTCATGCCTTCCTGACTTATACCCTGTTCTTCATCGGCTGGTACGCCATGGGGCAGCTTTCCATCGTCAACGTGCTTACGTTCGTAAACAGCCTGATCAGTGGCTTCAGCTGGCAGACCTTCCTGATCGATCCCGTGATTTTTATTCTCTGGGCTGTAGTCGCTGGCATCATCCTTCTTTGGGGGCGGGCCGTCTACTGTGGCTGGCTGTGTCCGTTCGGGGCGCTGCAGGAGTTGCTTAACGAGATCGCCCGCAAGTTGAAGGTTCCCCAGTACACCGTGCCGTTTGCCGTCCACGAGCGGCTTTGGGCCATCAAATACATCATCCTGCTGGTGCTGTTCGGTGTGTCCCTGGACTCCATGGCAACCGCCGAGCGCCTGGCCGAGGTGGAGCCGTTCAAGACCGCGATCACGCTCAAGTTTGATCGTAGCTGGCCCTTCGTGACCTACGCCGTCCTGCTGCTGGTGGTCAACCTGTTCACCCGCAAAGTGTTCTGCCGCTATATGTGCCCGCTGGGTGCGGCTTTGGCACTGCCGACCAAACTGCGAGTGTTCGACTGGCTCAAACGGCGCAAGGAGTGTGGCAATCCCTGCCGGTTGTGTGATCACGAGTGTGAAGTCCAGGCGATCCACCCGGACGGCCACATCAACTACATGGAATGCCATTACTGCCTCGATTGCCAGATGACCTATTTCGATGACCACAAGTGTCCGCCGCTGATCGTCAAGCGACGCGGCAAGCGCCGGGGTCATAACGCACCGGGCCACCCGGAGGAAATACCCGTGGTTCAGGTGTCTTGAGTAGTCCGATAAAAAGAAAGCATGAGAAGTAAAACCGCCATTACCAATAACGGAGTTGGATGTTATGAAAAAAAGAGATGATCTGACCAAAGACCTGCCGGAGCTTCCGGAAAGCGGCCAGAGCCGCCGTCGGTTTATGGGGGCTGCTGCGCTTGCGGGAGTCGCCGGTGCAGCCGGCCTGGGTACTGCCGTGATGTCGCGGGAGTCCTTTGCGGCTGCCGCCGAGGAGGCCCGTAACAAGTTCGTGGTGCATCCCGGCGAGCTCGACGAATACTACGGGTTCTGGAGTGGTGGTCACTCCGGTGAAGTACGGGTTCTGGGTGTACCGTCCATGAGGGAACTGATGCGCATCCCCGTGTTCAATGTGGATTCTGCCACCGGTTGGGGGATCAGCAATGAAAGCAAGGACGTGCTGGGCCATGACAATACCCACCTGAACGGCGATTCCCATCACCCCCACATTTCCATGACGGATGGTCGTTATGACGGCAAATACCTGTTCATTAACGACAAGGCCAACACTCGTGTAGCCCGGATCCGCCTGGACATCATGAAGTGCGACAAGATCACCACCATTCCGAATGTTCAGGCCATTCACGGCCTGCGTCTTCAGAAGGTTCCCAAGACCAAGTACGTGTTCTGTAACGCCGAGTATGTCATCCCCCATCCGAACGATGGCAGCGACACCAGCCTTGAAAGCAGCTTCACCATGTTCAACGCGGTGGACGCGGAAACCATGGAAGTGGCCTTCCAGGTGATTGTGGATGGCAACCTGGACAACACCGATGCCGACTACACCGGCAAATACGCCTGTGCCACCTGCTACAACTCGGAGAAGGCACTGGATCTGGCCGGCACCATGCGCAACGATCGGGATTGGGCCGTCGTGTTCAACATCGAGCGCATCGAGAAGGCAGTCCGGGACGGTAACTACAAGACCTTGGGCGACTCCAAGGTGCCTGTGGTAGACGGTCGTGCAGGCTCGGACCTGACCCGCTACATCCCGGTTCCCAAGAACCCGCATGGCCTGAATACCTCCCCGGACGGCAAGTACTTTATTGCCAATGGCAAGTTGTCGCCAACGGTCACCATTATTTCGATCGAGAAGCTGGATGACCTGTTCGACGGAGCGATTGAGCCCCGTGATACCGTGGTGGGTGAGCCAGAGCTGGGTCTTGGGCCCCTGCACACCACATACGACGGTCGGGGTAACGCCTACACCACTCTGTTTATCGACAGCCAGGTGTGCAAGTGGAACATTGCCGATGCCATCAGGCACTACAACGGCGAGGACGTGAACTACATCCGCCAGAAGCTGGATGTGCATTATCAGCCGGGCCACAACCACGCGTCTCTGACCGAATCCCGGGATGCCGATGGCAAGTGGCTGGTGGTGCTGTCGAAGTTCTCCAAGGACCGGTTCCTGCCGGTTGGACCTTTGCATGCGGAGAACGACCAGCTGATCGATATCTCCGGTGAGGAAATGAAGCTGGTTCATGATGGCCCGACCTTCGCCGAGCCTCACGATTGCATTCTGGTGCGTCGTGATCAGATCAAGACCAAGAAGATCTACGACCGTGACGATCCGTTCTTTGCCTCTGCCGTTGAGCAGGCCAAGAAAGATGGCGTGACTCTGGAAGCCGACAACAAGGTTATCCGCGATGGCAACAAGGTTCGTGTTTACATGACCTCAATTGCGCCGCAGTACGGGATGACGGAGTTCAAGGTGAAGCAGGGTGATGAGGTGACGGTGTACGTGACCAACCTGGACACCATTGAGGATGTGACCCACGGTTTCTGTATGGTGAACCATGGTGTCAGCATGGAGGTCAGTCCGCAGCAGACCTCTTCTGTGACCTTCAAGGCAGATCGTCCCGGGGTGCACTGGTACTACTGCAACTGGTTCTGTCATGCGCTGCATATGGAGATGCGGGGTCGCATGATTGTAGAGAAAGCCTGATCCACTGAGGTTCTTGCCGGGGTTCATTAATGGGCCCTGGCAAGGCCGCAGGCTTGGGTGTGGCAAACCGATGGTAAAGGGCTTTCCGAAACACGCCCGCGAGTACGTCCCTGTAGGGCTCGAATCGGGCCATCCATGGCCCTCAACGGTTTCGGAAAGCCCTTTACCATCGATTTGCACCAAACTCGGTGCAGTCCTCCTTCATCCTGACTTTTGAGAAAACATTGATGTATCGAATCATGCGTTATGGAGTGGCCCTGACCGTCGCTCTGTTATCGCTGACCGCGCAAGCGGAGCTGCAAGAACAGCTTGATGCCCTGGAACCGGGCGCGAGCTTTGAGCTTCCCCCTGAGCAGATTTCGTCTCTGGCAATCCGGGTGCCCGGGGTGTCTGTGTCTTGCCATGCCGAGACGGTGATTGACCCGGGCGGTCAGGGCAATGCGGTGGATATCATCGCCGAGGGGGTGACGTTTTCCGGCTGTACCGTTCGTAACTGGGGCAGCAATCTGAATGAGCTGGATGCTGGGGTTTTTGTGGCCCGGGAGGCCAGGGGCGCCGTGGTTAAGAACAACCGTTTGCAGGGGCCGGCGTTCGGGGTGTGGCTGGACGCAACGCCGGATGCGACGGTCCGCGATAATAGGATTCGCGGTGATGACAGTCTGCGTCCGAATGACCGGGGCAATGGGATTCATCTGTTCAATACCACCGGCGCGCTGATTGAGGGCAATGACATCCGTCGGACGCGGGATGCGATTTATATCGAGACGGCGAATAACAATACGATCCGGGGCAATGAGATGGCGGATCTGCGTTATGGCATTCATTACATGTACTCGATGAATAATCTGCTGGAGAACAATGTCACCCGTAACACGCGAACCGGTTATGCGCTGATGCAGAGCAAGCGTCTGACGGTGATTAACAACCGGTCGGTGAATGATGAGAACTACGGGATTCTGATGAATTTCATTACCCAGTCGGAGCTGCGGGGCAATGTGGTGACGGGTGTGTCCCAGGGGCAGACCGCCGGTGTTGCCATTGAGGGGGCTGAAGGCAAGGCGGTGTTTATCTACAACTCGCTGTACAACACCTTTGAAGGCAATGTCTTTGCCGACAGTAATATCGGCATTCATCTGACCGCGGGCTCGGAAGACAACGAGGTTTTTGACAACGCGTTCGTGAATAATCAGCGCCAGGTCAAGTATGTCGCCACCCGCACCCAGGAGTGGTCAAAAGGGAAGAAGGGCAATTACTGGAGTGATTATCTGGGCTGGGACCGGAATCAGGACGGCGTTGGCGATGTGCCCTATGAGCCCAATGACAACGTGGACCGGCTACTTTGGAAATACCCGGAAGCGAAGGTTCTGATGTTCAGCCCGGCGGTGGATACTCTGCGCTGGGTGCAGGATGCGTTTCCGGTGGTCAAGTCCGCCGGTGTGACCGATTCCCATCCCCTGATGCGGATGCCCGCAGAGCTTCAACCGGAGAACCGATGAGCTGTTTTCACCTTGATAATGTGAGTTACCGGTACGATAAGAGCCCGGTCCTTACGGGGATCGACCTGACTCTGGAGCCGGGGGAAATTCTTGGGTTGTTCGGCCATAACGGGGCCGGTAAGACAACCTGTATCAAGCTGATCCTGGGGCTTATGACCCCTAACCAGGGATCGGTTTCCGTGCTTGGTGGTCACGCCGGTGATCCGCAGGTAACCCAGCATATCGGTTACCTGCCGGAGAATGTGATGTTCTATCCGCAGCTGACCGGTCGGGAGATTCTGAACCATTTCGCACGGCTGAAGGGCGCCTCCCTGCAACAGGTGCCTCAACTGCTGGAACAGGTTGGCCTTGGCGATGCCATGGATGCTCGTACGAAGACATACTCGAAAGGCATGCGTCAGCGTCTTGGTCTGGCGCAGGCGCTGTTGGGCAAGCCGAAGCTGCTGATGCTGGACGAGCCTACCGTTGGTCTGGATCCGGTCGCCACGGCAGATCTGTACCGGCTGCTCCGGGAACTGTGTGAGGGAGGCACCGGCATTGTGCTGTGTTCCCATGTCCTGCCCGGTGTCGAACCTTATATTGACCGTGCAGCCATTCTCACCGATGGCGCACTGAAGGCTGCCGGCGATCTGGCGGCATTAAGGCGACAGGCCAATATGCCGGTAACCCTGTCTCTGGATCCCGCCAACAGTATCTCGGCGCTGGAACATGTGATCGACAGCGCTTCGAGCAGCAGTGGCCTGATCATCAAGTCCGATAGCGGGCGCCTGCGGGTGGATGTGCAGCCAAGGGATAAAATGGCCTTGCTGCATGCAGTGATGGCGTCGGGTGAAGTGGCAGATATCAGCATTCATCAACCCAGCCTGGAAGACATCTACGTGCACTTTATCGGTTCGGGTGGCCTGGCCCACCGGGGAGGCAGCCAATGAACAGTATCTGGACCATTGCCCGCAAGGAACTCAGTGACAGCCTGCGCAACCGCTGGCTGATGGCCATTTCCCTGGTTTTCGCCACCCTGGCTTTGGGCATCGCCTGGTTTGGCGCCGCCGCCTCAGGGCAGGTGGGATATGCCTCCACGCCGGCCACCATTGCCAGCCTTGCGAGCCTTGGAATCTTCCTGATCCCGTTGATTGCACTGTTGCTGGCCTACGATGCCATCGTCGGGGAAGAAGAGGGTGGAACCCTGCTGTTACTGTTGACCTACCCTCTCAGCCGCAGCCAGTTGCTGCTCGGCAAGTTCCTGGGCCATGGCCTGACCCTGGCTTTCGCCACTGTGATTGGCTTCGGCGTCGCCGGCGTGGCCATTGCGGTGCTGGTGGAAAACGTTGCCATTGCCAGTCTCGCAGCAGCCATGCTGCGGTTTATTGGCTCCACCGTGCTTCTGGGGTGGGGCTTCATTGCCCTTGCCTACGTGATCAGTGTCCGGGTCAGCGAAAAGCCCATCGCCGCCGGCCTGGCCCTGGCGATCTGGTTCTTCTTCGTGCTGATCTTCGATCTGATGCTGCTGGGTACCCTCGTGGCGAGTGAAGGCCAGTTCAGCGCGGAACTGTTGCCCTGGCTGTTGATGCTCAATCCCACGGATATCTACCGCCTGCTCAATATCGTTGCCTTCGGCGACAGCGCCCAGCTCAGTGGCGTCCTCAGCCTCGGTGCCGATCTGCCCATCGGCGCCGCTGGCCTCTGGATTGGTCTGGTGCTGTGGTTCGCTATCCCGCTGGCGGGTGCCTTGTTACTTTTCCGAAACCGTCGTATCTGAACGGAGTTATCCCGATGAACAGAAGTAAACTCAACTGGCTCCTCGCCGCTCTGGCAGCCATAACCCTCACCGCCTGTTCGGGCAATGAGGAGCAGACCATGGCCAAACCCGAACCGGTGCATTTCGAAAGCGGCGATGAATGCCACGTCTGCGGCATGGTGATCTCCAATTTCCCGGGCCCCAAGGGTGAGGCCATAACCGAGAAAGAGCAGCACGTCCGTAAGTTCTGCTCCACCAAGGACATGTTCGCCTGGATGCTCCAGCCGGAGAATGAAAACCGTGATCACACCCTCTACGTCCACGACATGACCCAGACCGAGTGGGAGCATCCGGACGACACCGCCCTGATCGACGCCCGGGACGCTTTCTTCGTGGTTGGCTCTGACCGCTCGGGCGCCATGGGGCCGACGCTTGCCTCCTTTGCGACCGAGGAAGCCGCCCACGGGTTCATGATGGAACATGGCGGTGAGGTTCTGAAATACAGTTCGATCACCATGGAGCATCTGAATACCGGCATGGCGAAGCATGGTATGGATGGTATGGACGGAATGGACCACTAGAAATGAAAAAGGGTCAGATGAAAGCTTTCATCTGACCCTTTTGTTGTGCTGGTTGCTGTGCCGGCCGCTTAGCCGCCGGTCATGTTCATGAACCGGAGGATCTGCACATCCCCGTTGCTGGAGAAGTGATGCCGCTCCGGCTTCAGATCCATGGCATTGATAATGGTTTCCCGCAACTTGTCATCAGTCACCGGATTGCCCCGTAGCACCCTGCGCAGATCCACCGAGTGCTCGTTACCCAGGCACAGCAGCAGCCGACCTTCGACGGTCACCCGCACCCGATTACAGGTAGAACAGAAGTTGTGGGAATGGGGAGAAATGAAACCGACCCGGGTCTCGCTGTCTTCCATGCGGTAATAACGGGCGGGACCGCCGGAATCCTCGGTAGCGGGCACCAGCTCGTGATGCTTGCGGATGATGTCCCGAACTTCTTCGCTGGTGCAAAGCGCCAGGCCCCGATCGTGTTCGGAAATCTCACCCAACGGCATCTCTTCGATAAAGCTGATATCCACCTTTTTCTTGCGGGCGAACTCGATCAGCTCCGGGATCTCCTCGTCGTTGCGGCCCTTCATCACCACTGTATTGATCTTGATGCCCCGGAAGCCAGCTTCCCGGGCAGCATCAATACCGTCCAGCACATGTGACAGTTTGCCGGTGCGGGTGATGTTGCGGAATTTGTCGGCGTCCAGGGAATCCAGGCTGATGTTCAGGCGATGCATCCCCGCCTTGCGCAGAGGCTCGGCCATGGTGGTGAGCTGGCTTCCATTGGTGGTCATGGCAAAGTCGCGCAGACCGTAAGTGCCAATCTCCTTTACCAGCTCCAGGATATCCTTGCGTATCAGCGGCTCGCCGCCGGTCAGACGAATTTTTTCGGTACCCAGGTCAACGAAGTTGCGGGCAACGCGGGCGATTTCTTCCAGGGTGAGAACCTGCTGGCGGGGCAGGAAAGTCATGTCCTCGGCCATACAGTACACGCAGCGGAAATCGCACCGGTCAGTGACGGACAGACGCACGTAGTTGACGGTGCGACCAAAACGGTCTGTCAGCTTGTTCTGGGGCATCGGGTTGGTCCTGTTGCCGATTGTTTTTTAACCTGAGTATAGACCAAGTATTGCAGATCGGATCACCAATTCCGATACCCCTCGGGAGGTAAGCCTGCTGTCAGGTAATTCAGAGTGGGCCGTCCCTGGCCCGGGCTCTTTTTTTCAGGCGCTGAGCTCGCTGGTTGCGCCGCTTTCATCGGTTTCGAGGGCAACCGGCTCCAGATCCGGGAAGAAAACGCCCTTCACGATTTGCCAGGTGACGGCGAGGGCGCCGACGATGAAGACCACGTCGCCAATGGTTCTCACCCAGCGCAGGGTTTGCAGGATATCGCTCTGCATGAAGGCTTCGCTGCGTGCGTACCACAGGCCCTCGCTGGCGCTGGCAATGAACTGGATGATGCCGACGGGCAACAGGCTGGTGAACAGCATCAGCACCAGCCAGAACACGATGCCGAGGAACTTGCCAATCTGCCAGAGGCGGCCAAGGTCTACATACTC
This sequence comes from Marinobacter sp. CP1, assembly GCF_001266795.1. Taxonomy (NCBI): domain Bacteria; kingdom Pseudomonadati; phylum Pseudomonadota; class Gammaproteobacteria; order Pseudomonadales; family Marinobacteraceae; genus Marinobacter; species Marinobacter sp. CP1. Next base: position 1,047,818 of record NZ_CP011929.1, on the reverse strand, counting down.
GTAACCCTGGTGGCCCAGCATGACCTGGAAGGTGAACAGGCCAACCACCAGCAAAAGGTATTTGCCCAGTGCTTTTTGCGAAGGCGTCAGCCCAACCTCGCTGAGCGGGTCCTTGAGTGGGGCCTGTGGTTCTTCATCTTCTTTGCGAAGGAAGGCCCAGGCCCAGACCAGGCAGTCCAGAAGAAAAACTCGGTCATCCGCTCGCGCCGCTCGGCGCTGGGCAGGGTGTTTTCCTTCATGGCGTAGTTTTCGCGGGTTGACTGCAGTTCCGGAGCGTCGCTGAACAGTCGGCTGTAGTAGTCGGCTGTTCTGGCAATAGCTTCGCTCCTGCGCTCGGAAAGGTGCAGAGTGCTGGTAGCGGCGTCGTAGGTATTGGTGCGGTACTCGGTTTTCAGGTCGTACTGCAGGGCGTTCTGCTGCTGCCCGCTGAGGCTGTGCCATTCCTGCCCGTACTCTTCCTGGGCTGCGATTTCCAGCCAGGTTTCCAGTTCACGGTGCAGCCAGTCGGCGGTCCAGTCCGGTGCCTGGTAGGCACCGTGGCCCCAGATCGAGCCAAGCTGCATGCCTCCGACGGACTGCCAGGCAGTTTGTCCATCAAGAATGCTTTCCTCGGTCATCAGGGTGTCGCCGTCGGCGGACACAACGCGATCCGGGATGGGCGGTGCTTCGCGGTACACCTCGGCACCGAAATACCCCAGGAGCGTGAAGGTTACTGCCAGGATTCCGATCAGCAAAAACCAGAGGCGGCGGTACTTAGCCATGGTGCGCTCCTCCCAGTCGGGTCGGGTAGGCGTCTTTCTGTTTCATAACACTGTCTCCTCATTAAACATTTATTTAAGATAAATCTTTATGCAGGAATTTTGATTTGATGCATTTAAGGTGTCAAATTTATTTTGTGGGTATATCGGAAGTCGTAGATGGGCAAGGGAAGGTTTTTAGGTGGGTGACTTTCTACGGTTTGATTTTTTTCTGGTGCCGGCTTAGCATTAAGATGTATTTATAGTAAATGTTATAGGTGGATTCATGAGTGAATACGAAAAGTGGCTTTTCACAGCAAACAGCACCCTGGGACTGTCAGTGTTGGGTTTGATGGTTACAATTCTGCTTGCATACCCGTTGGCGGGCGCGCTTGCACTGTCTGTGCAAATTGCTGCCCATATCGGAACCCTGGTTTTTGCGGTCGGTATCAAGGTGGCCTATGTGGCGCGTCTGGTTTTTCTCAGCCGTTTGGGCAGACCTGTCCATTGAATCCCGGTAGAATAGATGCAGTTATGAACCTTGGTGAGAACCCCGTGATGGGCGATCGTTTTGGGAAAACCGGATTTCGTATTCTTGCGTATATCTCGATTACGCTGGCTGCTGCAGGAGTGGTTCTGCCGTTGTTGCCCACAACACCCTTCGTTCTGCTGGCCGCATTTTTTGCCAGCAAGGGGTCTCCGGCTTTTGCTCAGTGGCTTGAAGACCATCCCAGGTTTGGTCCTGCCATTGATCAGTGGCGTACACGCAGGGCAGTGCCGGCACGGGCGAAGGTGCTGGCGTGCAGCATGATGGCCCTGAGTTGGGGGATGCTGTTTGCGTTGGGAGCGTCAGCGATGGTGTTGGGCATTTCTGGCGTATTTTTGTGCGGCACCGCCTGTTATCTGGTAACCCGACCTTCTTATTGAACGATTGCACACACGACTGGAGTATTGAATGCACATCACCCGTTACACGGATTACTCACTTCGCGTACTGATCTATCTGGCAGTGCAGGGTGATCGTCTGGCGACCATTCAGGAAATCGCCGATAGCTATGATATCTCCAAAAACCACCTTATGAAGGTGGTGCATCAGCTGAACAAAAAGGGCTACATCGAAACCATCCGGGGTAAGAAGGGCGGGATGCGTCTGCATCGTGCGCCGTCGGATATTAACGTCGGTATCCTGGTACGGGAAACCGAGCAGGACCTGAGCATCGTGGAGTGCTTTTCCTCCAAGAACGCCTGCAAGATAACCCCCGTGTGTGGCCTGAAATCGATGTTCGGTGAGGCGTTGAAGGCCTTCCTGGAAGTGCTGGATAAGTACACCCTGGCCGATGTTATCCAGGATCAGCACAGGCCCCAGCTCTTGAGATTACTTCAGATAGCCTGACGCGGCCAGGCGCGCCCTTGGCGCCTGGCCGCTCCAGCCCTGTCAGGCCGCTCTGGCCATTCCCATCAACTTCTCCGGCAGTGAATGTCGGAGTATGCGTTTGACTACCGTGCCGTACTGCTTGGCAAAACTGCCGGTGTTGTAGTGAATGCCGTGCTTTCGACACACCGCCTGTACCTTCCCGGAAATCTCCGGATACCGGTGGGCGGGCAGGTCCGGGAACACGTGGTGTTCCACCTGGTAGCTAAGATGGCCGCTCAGAATATGAAGCCAGCGGCCCCCGGTGAAGTTTGAGGACCCCGTGAGCTGGCGCAAATACCAGTGGCCCTTGCTCTCGCCCTCGCATTCCTCCTCTGTGAAGGTTTCCGCATCCTGGGTAAAGTGGCCACAAAAAATCACCGTGGATGACCAGAGATTACGGATCAGGTTGGCGCCCACATTCCCCGCCAGAACAATCGGAGCCACCGGAAAGGTAAGCAGCGGGAAGAAAACGTAGTCCTTGAAGGCCTGGCGGCCACCCTTGCGGGCGAATTGCTTCAGGAACGGCAGTTTTTCCCGCCAGCTTATTTCCCGGCTTCGCAGCTTCTCGGTTTCAAGTTCGTGCAGGCCCACGCCCCATTGGAAGAACACGCTCAGCAGAATGTAATTGATGAACTGCAGCGTGTGCCAGGGTTTCCAGGGCTCGTCATCGGTCAGTCGTAAGACGGCGTAGCCGTAGTCACGGTCCTTGCCGATGATGTTGGTGTAGGTGTGATGTTCATAGTTATGGGTACGGCGCCAGGAGTCACCTGTGCAGACCGTATCCCACTCGTAGGTCTGGGAATTCAGGCTCGGGTCGTTCATCCAGTCATACTGGCCGTGCATGACATTGTGACCGATCTCCATATTTTCCAGGATCTTGGCAATGCCGAGGGTTGCCGTGGCAGCAACGAACACCGGCGGAAGGAAGCCGAATGGCATCATGATCCGGCCACCGGCCTCAAGACTCCGGTGCAGCCGGATCATTCTCCGGATGTAACGTGCGTCCCGTTCTCCGAGGTCCGCCAGAACCTCCTCCCGGATCGCGTTCAGATCGGTTTCAAGTTCTGCGAGTTGCGCTTCGGTCATCTTTTTCATGGTCATACTCCCTGCGGTGCGCTCAGGCCCCGCAATAAAATCGGATGTGGGTTCTTAAAGGTCGAGTGAGACCGGGCCGCGGGGAACGGAGATACAAAGTTGGACAGTCTCCTCGCCGGGGCCGGAAGTTTGGCCGGTCAGACGGTTGATGACGGTACCCGTGGTTTTCCGGCAACTGCACTGGTGGCAGATGCCCATGCGGCATCCGTGGCGCGGTGTCAGTCCGGCGGCCTCGGCGATTTCCAGCAGGGTGGCATCGCCCTCGGAACCGACCATCATCTGGCTGCTCTCAAACTGAACCTCACCACCGAGTGTTTCGTTTCCAAGGTTGGCACTTGGCACTGAAAAGAACGTGCTGTGGATATCCGCGTCAGCAAAGCCTCTCTCGGAGAGGAGGCCTTGGGCCAGATCCATCAGGCCTTTGGGGCCGCAGAGATAGACCTGCCGAGCCTTGATGCCTGGCACTGTGTCCAGATCCTGGCCACGCAGGTAGCGGGGTTCCCTGGACTCGTTGGTGGCGATGATATTAAGCGTGAGGGCGCTATAGCGTGCCTTCAGGGCCAACAGTTTCTCCCGGGCAATAACGTCATCACGGGTTCTGACGAAATACAGCAGAGTCACCGGTGCCCGGTAATCCTGGGCCGCCATGGTCTCAAGCTGGCTCAACACTGGCGTGATGCCGCTGCCACCGGCAATAAACAGCACCGGTTGGGCCGGTTCTGGTATCAGAAAATCACCAAAGGCTTCGCCCAGACCGATTACCGCCCCAGTTTGCAGGTGATCGTGAAGCCAGTTGGTCACCAGACCGCCGGGAAGGCGTTTGATGGTCAGGGTGACCAATCCCTGTTCCCGCCAGAGCAGGGGTGAACTCGAGAGGCTGAATGTGCGGTTGCGGCGGACTCCATCAACTTCAACACAGATGTGCACATGTTGGCCGGCACTGAAGCCGGACCAGCGTCGGGCTGGTTTCAGAACCAGGGTTTTGGTGTCATGGGTTTCAGAGAGAACCTGCTCCACTCGAGCCGGTGTGTACTCTTGTACCCACATTGGATTGATGTGCTCGAGCAGAGGATCGAAAAATGCCTCTGGATCGTTCCGGTTGAACAGCTGCCTGCCGAGCCATTGCAGTGCTTTGTGCTGGGTGTTTCTCACTAACATGCTGACTGCCTCCCTGAGGCTTTCGGTTATTCATGTGTACAAGTGTTCACTAATGTGTACGACTGTACACACGGAGAATTAAAGTGACAACGGATCAGCTGGTAATGGCTCGAAATGACAAGCATTCTGTACTTTTATTTTTTCGGATGTGTACACTTGTGAACCATTCGTTGACGGCAGGCGGTACGGACAAAAGATGGCGGAAAAACAACGCAGAAAGCCCGGTGAAACCCGCGAGAAACTGATGACCGCGGCATTGACCCTGGTCGGCAAGGGGCGGCATTTCGCCAGCTTGGGTATCCGGGAAGTGACCCGTCAGGCGGGCGTGGTACCAACCTCGTTTTACCGGCATTTCCGCAATATGGACGATCTGGGGCTTCAGTTGGTGGATGAGCTGGGACTGGTGTTGCGCAGGATGATGCGAGAAGCCCGCGCGAATGTGTTGCAGGCGGACAAACTGATTGAAGAATCGGTGGCCATCTTTATCAGCCACGCGCAGGCCAACCGGAGTTTCTTTCTGTTCATGGCCCAGGGGCTGGCCGGTGAGAGCAGGGCAGTGCAGGAAGGTATCCGGAGCGAGATGCGTTTCTTTGCCAGTGAGCTTGCGAATGATCTGCGCAGGTTGAGGCTGGTAGACCATCTGACCGATCAGGATCTGGACATGACCTGTGACCTGGTGGTTCGCAGTGTCGCCTTCAGCCTGACTGATCTGCTCGGCGTATCCGCCGACGACGACTACCAGATCGAGCAGATCAGGAAGCGGACCACCCGCTTCCTGCAACTGATTTTCGTGGGCGCCGCTCACTGGCAAAGCGCGGGCTGATTGTCCGTTGTATCAGTCCGCTTTACTCTTTTTCGTTGGCTGTTTGCGTGGCGCACTGGGCTTGGCCACAGCTTTCGGTTTGGCCTTTGGCGGAAGAATCAGGCTTTCCAGTTCGTCCAGTGCTTCACCCGTGTAAACCGCAAGTCTCTGCATGCTTGGCAGGGTATCCCTGCAGCCCGTATAGCCGAAGTTCAGTGAACCGTCATAGCTCAGGCAGGTGATGTTCAAAGCGCCACCGTGAGTAATCAGCGAGACAGGGTACATGGCTTCCAGTTTCGCGCCCTCGTAGTAAAGCGTTCTCTGGGGCCCCGGCACATTGGAGATCGTAACGTTAAATACCGGCCGCATGCGACCGCCAAGGCCGGACATCAGCTGCAGTATATAAGGCGACATCAGGAGCATGGTGTACTGGGTGAGCGCGCTTTTGGGCAGCTTCTGCAAATGCTCTTTGGCCCTTCGCGTTGACGCCTTGATGTTTTGCAGGCGGGTCAGCGGATCGGCTTCGTCGGTCGCAAGCGAAGAGATCATGAAACTGATCTGGGTGCCTGTCCCTTCGTCATCGGACGGCCGGATGTTGACCGGTATGCCGGCGGTGAGGGGAGCGTCCGGCAGTTCATTCTGTTCCAGCAGAAAACGCCTGAGGGCAGTTCCGCACAGGTACAGAACGATATCGTTGAGGGAAGCGCCGGAAACGTGGGCAAGTTCCTTGATCCTGTCGAGCTGATAATGCTGGGTGGCAAACCGGCGCTGGCCGGTGACCCGATGATTGATCTTGGAGACGGGCCCGGTGAACGGCGCCGTCAGACCGTCCTCGGGGTGGCGGACCGAATGCACCAGCCGGTTGCCCGCCTGCAGCAGACGCGGTGCCATATCTGCCTGCAGTTTCAGGGCATCCATGGCCTGTGAAACCGCACCGGGCACGCTGGCCTCGGAATCGGATTTGCTGCCGCGACGGCGCTCCGGCCGAACCGACCAGGGTGGCGGCATGTCCCGTTTGTCGGGATCGGTTGTCAGTACCCGTTGCATCAGGCGTACACCACTGATGCCATCAATCATGGAATGATGCATCTTGGTGTAGAGCGCAAAACGGTTGTTCTCGAGGCCCTCGATAACGTGGCATTCCCAGAGTGGGCGGGCAAAATCCAGGGGGTTGGAGTGCAGGCGCGATACCAGTATGCCCAGTTCCCGTTCACCGCCGGGGCGCGGGAGTGCCGAGTGACGCACGTGGTAATCCAGATCGATTTTCTTGTCGACTTTCCAGCCCGGCGCCAGTACCCGACCCAACAGCCCGGACCAGGCAAGCTTTAAACCCCAGGGGGGCGCGACATCGCCGGTTTCCTTCATGCGGGTCACCATGTCCCGGAGGAAGGTTTCAGGGGCGCCCTCCGGTAGCGAAAAGATCTGCAGGTTGCCCACATGCATGGGGGTGTCTTCAGATTCTACGGCCAGCCAAGAGGCATCCAGCGTTCCCAGGCGTTTCATTCCTTGTGCGTCTCCACCAGTATCCACGTATTTTAGTTATCTGCTGCAAGTATACTTGCAACTGCTTCGTGACACGATGTTTCAGGTCATAAAGTTCCCCGGTTTTGCAGTGCTTTATCGCCTCAAACGTTTGCCGTTTTAGTCTCCCGAAAGAGGCGAGTGTGTGCTACTTTTCATCGGTTGGTTGCAGTAAAAACAAAAACATCCGGAGGCGTTGTGGAATCCAGCCCGCTTATCTCGGCAGGTCTGCCGATTGCTCTGTTCATCATAATGATCGGTATCGGCATGACCCTGACGATACGAGACTTCCGCCAGGTGGCGGTGTATCCGAAAGGGATGATCGTCGGCACCATTGCCCAGATTCTCGTCATGCCCCTCATCGCCTTCATGCTGGCCACGTTGCTGGCGGTTCCGCCGGCCATAGCGGTCGGACTGGTGATCATCGCTGCCTGCCCTGGAGGCACCACCTCGAATCTGTTTGTGCTGCTCTCGCGGGGGAACATTGCCCTCTCCATAGTACTGACCGTCAGCGCCAGCCTGATCACCATTCTTACCCTGCCGCTGTTTACCAATATTGCCCTTCAGTACTACATGGGAACCGAGGAAGACATTGTGCTGCCGGTCTGGAAAACCGTGGGCATGCTGATTGGCATCGTGCTCTTCCCGGTCGCCATCGGGATGGTGGTTCGTACCCGCAAGCCGGAGGTTGCCCGCAAGGCAGAAAGCATTGTGAGTATCTTCGGCGGTATCGTGCTGGCGGTGCTGATCGTGGCGCTGGTGTACGGTGTTCGCGACCAGATCTGGGAGCTCCTGAAGCAGGCGGGGCCGGCAACCATCCTGTTGAATCTGGCCGGTATTGGTCTCGGCCTGGCGGCCGGCCGGATGGCGGGTCTGACCCAGCGGGAATCCCTGGCAGTGGCGGTGGAGCTGGGTGTAAAGAACGGCACCATTGCCCTCATGGTCACTCTGACTCTGCTGGAATCCAGCGCCATGTCGATCCCGGCTGCGGTCTACGGGGTGCTGATGTTCCCCATCGGCTTTGTTCTCGCCATGTATGGTCGAAGCATCATTCCCATTTCGACGGTACAGAGCAAAAACTGACTGGAGTCCTGCGTTATGCAGTTCCTGAACGGCATTACCCTTCTGCTTGTCTACCAGTTGATAGGGGAGATTACAGTTCGCTTGCTCGGTGTTCCCATCCCCGGGCCCGTACTTGGCATGGTGATGCTGTTCGTAACTTTGATGATACGGGGCAAGGCGCCGGAGTCTGTCGATCAGGCGTCCACGGCCTTGCTCAGTCATCTCTCGCTTCTTTTCGTTCCGGCGGGCGTGGGCATGATGGCGCATTTTGGCCGCATCGCCGACGAGTGGGTCCCCATAACCCTGGCGCTGCTGTTAAGTACCGTGATAACCATGGTCGCCACCGCGCTGATCATGCAGGTGACCACCCGCTGGTTTGCAAAGCCGCTGGCCGAAAAGGAGGGCGGCGATGAATGAGCCGGGTCTGAAAGACATCTGGGTCTACCTTTCGACGTCCCCGCTCCTCGGACTGACCATTACCCTGGTGGCCTATGGTCTGGCCTACCGGCTGTACCTGAAAACCAACTCCAATCCGCTGGCCAATCCGGTGGTCACATCGGTGGCCATGCTCATCATCCTGTTGCTGGCCACCGGCACCTCCTACAGTGACTATTTTGAAGGCGGTCAGTTCGTTCACTTTCTGCTGGGACCGGCGACGGTGGCGTTGGCCGTTCCCCTGTATCAGCAGTTTTCCAGGCTTCGACAACTCTGGTTGCCGGTAACGATTTCGCTCTTTTGCGGCGTTGTCATCGCCGCAGGCAGCTCTATCGGCCTGGCCCGGCTTCTGGGTGGGTCTACGGAGATCCAGATGTCCCTGGCCCCGAAATCGGCAACGGCGCCGGTGGCCATGGGGATTTCCGAAAAAATTGGCGGCCTTCCGTCGCTGACTGCCGTATTGGTTGTTATCACGGGCATCACCGGCGCCGTTCTGGGCACCAAGCTCTTTGAGTGGATCCGGGTTCGCGATGACACCGCCAGGGGCATTGCCATGGGTGTTGCAGCACACGGTATCGGGACCGCCCGGGCGTTTCAGGTAAGTTCGCAGATGGGTGCTTTTTCCGGGCTTGCGATGGCGCTTTCCGCCTTCGCTACCGCCTTGCTCGTGCCCTGGCTGGTCGATCTGCTTGAAGCCTGGATCCCCGCCTGAGCCGGCTCTTCCGATGGATTCAATGGGATAACTCCATTTCCCCATCGCTGGCGTACCCGTTATCAAGAGAAACCTTGATAAGCGAACCCTGAGGAGGCCCCTTGAGCAGGAATAACTACCTGGCAGTGCTTGTTCTGTCACCGGTGTGGATGTCGAGCTCGCTTCCGGCGATTGCACAGTCGTCATTGGACAACGATGAGGAGCTGGTGCTTCAAGTAACGTCACCAAGACTGGTTCGGGATCTGTACGAAACGCCCGCGGCAGTCTCGGTCATCAACGCACCCGATATCCGTGAGGGTCAGCAGCGTCTGCAACTGGATGAATCCCTCAATACCGTTCCGGGCCTGTTTTTTCAGAACCGCTACAACTTCGCCCAGAATCTCAGATTGTCTACTCGCGGATTTGGTGCCAGAGCGCCCTTCGGTATTCGGGGTATCCGGATTCAGGTGGATGGTATCCCCTACACGCTGCCCGATGGCCAGTCCCAGATCGATGCCATTGATCTGGATTCCGCCCAGCGAATCGAGGTCATTCGGGGGCCTGCCTCCGTTCAGTATGGGAATGCCGCGGGCGGTGTGATCGATATTTCCACTGCGTTGGGTGATGAGCTGCCCCAGGGCGGTCGGCTGCGGCTCGATGGCGGCAGTGACGACTATCGCAAGGCCGCGATACAGGGAAATGGCGTTGATGGTGATACCAGCGGCATAGCAACGCTTTCCTGGCTGACCTTTGATGGCCACCGGGAGCAGAGCAAGGCAGAGAAAGCACTGTTCAACGCCCGTGTGGCACGGGATCTGGATTCTGGACGGCGGATAACCGCCACATTCAACGCGCTGCATAACCCCAAATCCGAAGATCCGGGTGGGCTCACCCTGGCCCAGGCCGAAGAAGATCCGGAGCAGGCCACCGCATTGGCCAAGAGGCTGGACAGCAGCCAGACCGTGAACCAGCAGACCCTGGGTGTAAGATTTGAAGACTCGGGCGTCCTTCCCGGCCAACTCACCCTCGATACCTTCTACACTCACCGGGATTTCGCACAGCAGTTGCCGTTTCCCGGAAGCAGCCGCATAGCCTACGACCGGCACTTTTACGGCATCAGTTCCCAGTATCAGCAGGAATCGACGCTGGCCGGATTGCCTCTGGTGTGGGTAACCGGCCTGGATGTTCACCATCAGTCCGACGACCGGCGCCGCTATTCGGTGTCTATCGATGGCGATATCACCGGCCAGACCCAGGCGGAAAACCAGAGTGCTACCAATGTGGCGGTGTTTGGCCAGGGCGACCTGGCGCTGAGCGACGCACTCAACGTCTCCCTTGGCGTGCGGTTCGACCGGTTGCGTCTGGCCATTGACGACGACTGGCTGCAAGACGGTAACGATGATTCGGGCAACCGGACTTTCCGGGAATACAGTGGCGTTGCCGGTATCAGCTACAAGCTGGCACCGGCGCACCAGGTATACGCCACCCTCGGTACGGCGTTCGAGTCACCCACCTTTACCGAGTTTGCCAATCCGAATGGCGGCGGCTTCAATCCCGAGCTGGAGCCGCAGCAGGCATTGAATCGCGAGATGGGTATGCGCGGCATGCTTGGCCGTGGCCTCAGCTATGACATGGCCCTGTTCTCCATCCGGGTGGAGGACGAGATCCTGCCCTTTAACGTGGGCGATCAGACCTTCTACGAAAACGCCGGCGAAACCCGTCGCAATGGTTTTGAACTGGGTCTGGCCTGGGACCTTTCGTACGCCTGGCGGGTAACCAGCGCGCTGACCCTGGCGGATTACGAGCTAAGGGACTTTGTGGATGAGCAGGGCAACGACGCCAGCGGCAACGCTATTCCAGGTCTGCCGGAGCAACTCTGGGTGAGCGAGCTGGAGTGGCGCGGTGCAGCCGGTCGTTTCGCGGCTCTGGAGTGGCAGTATGTGGGCGAGTTCTACGCCGAAAACAGCAACCAGACCCTGGTGAGTGACTATTGGCTGGTCGGTATGCGTGCCGGCGATTCAGTACGGATGGCGGATCAGACCCTGAACCTGTATGCCGGAATCCGCAATCTGCTGGATCAGGACTACTTCAGTAACGTGCGGATAAATGCCAACGCGAACCGCCCTGTGGAAGACCGGGGCTATTTCGAACCCGCCCCGGGAAGAACTTTTTATGCGGGCCTGGAATGGGTATTCTGAGGGGCGATAACAACACAAACAGTAGGGATTTTTAATTCATGCAAACCAAGTTCCTTCTCGAAGAAAGCCAGATGCCGAAATACTGGTACAACCTGCAGGCGGATCTGCCTGAGCCGTTGCCCGCCGTGCTGCACCCGGGCACCCAGCAACCAGTGGGCCCGTCCGATCTTGAGCCGTTATTTCCGATGGCCTTGATTGAACAGGAAGTGACCACTGAGCGGGAAATCGAGATCCCTGAGCCGGTACGTGACGTTTACAACCTCTGGCGGCCGGCGCCTCTGTACCGGGCCCATCGTCTCGAGAAGGCCCTCGGCACACCGGCAAAGATCTTCTACAAATACGAAGGCGTCAGCCCGGCGGGCAGTCACAAACCGAATACTGCAATTCCCCAGGCTTTCTACAATCGTGAAGCGGGCATTCGCACCCTCACTACCGAAACCGGTGCAGGGCAGTGGGGCACATCGCTGTCCTTTGCCGGCTCTCTGTTCGATATCGACGTTACGGTGTTCCAGGTTAGGGTTTCCTACAACCAGAAGCCCTATCGCCGAGCGGTCATGGAAACCTACGGCGCCAAATGTGTGGCTTCGCCCTCGGAGCTGACCGAGTTTGGCCGCAAGGTGCTGGCAGAGACTCCGGACCACAATGGTAGTCTGGGCATCGCCATCTCCGAAGCGGTGGAACTGGCGGTCAAGGACCCGAACACCAAGTATGCCCTGGGCTCGGTTCTCAACCACGTATTGCTGCACCAGAGCATCATCGGCCTGGAAGCCATGCAGCAGATGGAAATGGCGAACTGCTGGCCCGATGTGATTGTGGGTTGTACTGGCGGTGGTTCCAACTTTGCCGGAATTGCTTTCCCGTTTATGGGGCACGCCCTGAGAGGCGGCGAGAAATCCCGGATTGTGGCGGTAGAGCCCTCGGCCTGTCCCACGCTGACCCGGGGCAAGTACGCCTACGATTACGGTGATACTGCCCACATGACCCCGCTGACCAAGATGCATACCCTGGGCTCCGGCTTTACACCGCCGGGCTTCCACGCCGGCGGTCTGCGGTACCACGGTATGGCACCCCTGGTTTCACATGCCAAGGAGCTGGGGCTGTTTGATGCGGTGTCCTACACTCAGCGGGAGTGCTTCGAGGCCGGCGTTCTGTTTGCGAGGAACGAAGGTATCGTGCCGGCTCCGGAGGCCAACCATGCGGTCAAGGGTGCCATTGACGAAGCCCTGCGCTGCAAGCGGGAAGGCAAGGATGAGGTGATCCTGTTCAACCTCTGCGGTCATGGCCATTTTGATATGGCAGCCTACACCTCCTACTTCGCCGGTGAACTGAGCGACCACGAGTACGACGAACAGGAACTGGCCATGGCCCTGTCCGGGCTGCCCTCGGTCAACGCCTGATCAGTCGTCTTTCGCCCGCTGTTTGAAAATCGTACCCCCGCCGCCGGCATCCAGTTGTCGGATGGCGGTGGGTGCGCCCTCGTCATCCAGTCGCACGTCTCCGATGCCCGCGCCGTTCCACAGCCGCTCGCCGGCCTCGCGGCCCTCGGGTAGCCTGGGGGAAATCCACATGCGCCGTCTCTTGGTGAACCAGTTAAGGGGCGACCAGGGTGCGAACAGCCAGCGATTGAGCCGGTCCAGCCATTCCAGCAGGGCGTTGGGGAATTCGTTCTTGATGCCGCTACTGGTGATCTGCCAGACGCGGGGACCGTTCTGTTTGTGGCGCACCCTCACATCGTAGGCAAACGAATAGTGAACATCGCCTGAGAGAATCACGAAGTGTCTGGGCGTTCGGGGGTGGCCGAAGATATTCAGTAGCACACTGGCCGCGCCCCGATGCGCCATCCAGTTTTCAGCATCCACCAACAGCGGCTTGCCAAAGAAGGTAAACACCCGCTGGATCATCTCGATGAGCTTTACCCCGAACATTGGCGCCGGCGAAACCACCACGACGGCATCCTCGCCCATGATTTCGTGTTGAAAATCGGTCAGTGATTCCCAGTCCATCAGTCCGGAGGGGTGACTGCGCCGGATTTCGCTCCGCCAGCGATGGGTGCGGGTGTCCAGCACCACCAGTCTGGGTGATGTTGGCAGGCTGAAGTGCCAGTGTTGAAAGTGGAACAGCTGGTCGATCAGATCATCCTGAATGGCCGTATCCAGCTCGTGTTGCCCGTTGCTGGACTCGAACAGCCTCTGACACTGTTCGATCAGTTGGCCGAAATTGCCAGGCTGGTTGCCCCAGCCCTGGCACAAAAGATAGCCCAGCAGGGCATTGCCAATAATGCGCCGGGAAAAGGGGTGTTCGTAAGCGGTGGTTTCCCAGAGCGCGGAGAGATTCCAGTCGTCCGTCACGTCATGATCGTCAAAGATCATATAGACGGACACGTTGGCCATGGCCCGCGCTGCCTGCGGAAGGCTCTTGCGGAACTCGTCGATGGCGGCCTGTTCTTTCCGATAGCGTGCCAGCTCGTCCGGGTCATCGACCGGCTCAGCACTGGTCACAAAAGCCCAGGGTTCCGGCGACCAGACCAGCAGATACATGGCCATAACCTCGGCAAAGGAAATCAGGTGATTGCCGGCATTGGCGGTGGTGAACACTGGTTTGCGGACGCCACCGAAGAAGCGCTCGGTCAGGTCTTCATTGAATTCGGATTCCGGCAGCAGTTCATCCCGGTGGTAATAGGCATTCGCCACCGAAGTCAGTTCCTTGCTGTGCGACAGCGAGGCGCCTTCCAGTACCTCCTGGTAAAGGCCCAGTTGGTGAATGACACACTGGATGGCATGTAACATCGGGCCGGCCACATCATCGGCGTAAACCTGGTCGCCGGTCATCAGGAGCAGAGACGGAACGTCCTCAAGCTTCTTTGCCTTCTGCAGCTCTTCATCCACTCGAACCAGCCCGTCAGGAGAGGGGTGGTGGGGTCTTCGGCAGGAGCCGTGGAGTATTCGGTCCAGCCTGGATTTCAGGGTAAAGCCCGGCCTCTCCCGGCCCTCGGGGCAGAGATGTGGAGCCCACGTCCGGATCCACTGGCAAGCCTCTGAGCCTTCGGCGGTGAGCCCCAGGTCGTATTCCAGCCGGGTGTCCTTTGGGAGAGTAGCCTCAGGCGTAATGGTCAGCAGGTTCAGCCAGGCTCGGGTACCAATTCTGAGTCGTGAAAACTCTGAATCGGCTAACGGACGATCCAGCAGGAGCTCTGTGCCTTTGAATACCTGAATTGCGAACTCTGACTGTTCGCTGGTTACCAGCCACAGAACAATAGAGTCCGGCGCGGCATGACGTAGAACCGGGCCGGCCAGTACCGGCCCGAATTTGTCACCAGGCTCCAGATTCAGTCCTCCTCAAATTCCCGGGGCGGGCAGTGGTGGTCTTCCACAACCGTGCCATCCTCTACGCTTTCCAGGTGCACATCAAAGCCCCACAGCCGGTGTACGTGACGCAGGACTTCGTCGGTTTCCTTGCCCAGGGGCACGCGGTCCACGGGAATGTGTCGAAGGGTCAGGGAGCGGTCGCCCCGCACATCCACATTCCACACCTGGATGTTGGGTTCCCGATAACTGAGATTGTACTGCCGCGCCAGTTTCTCGCGCAGATCCCGGTAGCCCGGCTCGTCGTGGATGGCGGTCACCCGGTAGACGTCTTCCTGATCGTCGTTCTGGATCGCGAAGAGTTTCAGATCCCGCATTACCTTGGGAGAGAGAAACTGCTGGATAAAGCTCTCGTCCTTGAAGTTCTTCATCGCGAAATGCAGGGTTTCCAGCCAGTCGCTGCCGGCGATGTCGGGGAACCATTCGCGGTCCTCGTCAGTAGGGTTCTCGCAGATCCTGCGCAGGTCCGTGAAGATCGAGAATCCGAGGGTGTAGGGGTTGAGGCCCGAATACCAGGGGCTGTTGAACGGCGGCTGATACACCACGGCTGAGTGACTCTGAAGAAACTCCAGCATGAAACCGTCGGTCACCAGACCCTTGTCGTACAAGCGGTGCAGCAGGGTGTAGTGCCAGAAGCTGGCCCAGCCCTCGTTCATCACCTGGGTCTGGCGCTGAGGATAGAAGTACTGGCCGAGCTTCCGAACGATGCGGATGATTTCCCGCTGCCAGGTTTCCAGCAAGGGGGCGTTCTTCTCAATGAAATAGAGAATGTTCTCCTGGGGCTCTTCCGGATAGCGTTTGCCGCGTCTTACCGGGTCATCGTCGTCGTCCGGTTTCGGAATGGTGCGCCAGAGATCGTTGATGCGCCGTTGCTGGTAATCTTCACGCTCTTTCTGGCGACGCATTTCTTCCGACGCCGATATCGGAGCCGGCCGCTTGTACCGGTCCACACCATAGTTCATCAGGGCATGGCAGGAATCCAGGATTTCCTCCACCGCATCGACGCCGTAGCGCTCCTCACACTCCGCCACGTAATGGCGGGCAAACACCAGGTAATCAATGATCGCACTGGCGTCGGTCCAGGTGCGGAACAGGTAGTTGCCCTTGAAGAATGAGTTGTGGCCGTAGGACGCGTGGGCAATGACCAGCGCCTGCATCGGCAGGGTGTTCTCCTCCATCAGATAGGCGATGCAGGGATTGGAGTTGATCACGATTTCGTAGGCCAGGCCCATCTGCCCGCGCTGATAGCCCTTGGATGTGCTGAGAAACTGCTTGCCGAAGGACCAGTGATGGTAGCCAACGGGCATGCCCACGGAGCTGTAGGCGTCCATCATCTGCTCGGCGCTGATCACCTCGATCTGGTTCGGGTAGGTGTCCAGACCGAACTCAGCGGCGCACTTGGCAATCTCGTCATCGTATTCCTGGATCAGCTCGAAGGTCCACTCAGAGCCTGTGGAGATTGGCTCCCGGGCCCTGGGCTGATCACTTCCCGGCATATTGGGGCGGTCCATGAGGTTGGTCATGCGGCTTTCCTCTCGAACAGCTGGCGGAATACCGGGTAGATTTCACCGGGGTCGGCGATCTGCTGCAGGGCAAAGCTCTGGGGGAATTGCTCCTGAATCTTCTCGTATTCATACCAGAGCATCTGGTGGTCCTGCGGCGTGATTTCCACATAGGCAAAGTACTGAACCAGCGGCAGGATATTGTCGGCCAGGATCTTGCCGCATACCGGGGAATCGTCGTTCCAGTTATCCCCGTCTGACGCCTGCGCTGCGTAGATGTTCCATTCTGCCGGGGAATAACGGGACTCAATAATCTTGTGCATCAGCTTGAGGGCGCTGGAGACGATCGTGCCCCCGGTTTCCCGCGAATAGAAGAACTCTTCCTCGTCCACTTCCTTGGCGCTGGTGTGATGTCGGATGAAGACCACTTCGATCTTCTTGTAGTTTTTCTTGAGGAACAGGTACAGCAGGATGAAAAACCGCTTGGCGATGTCCTTGTGCATCTGGGTCATGGATCCGGATACATCCATCAGGCAAAACATCACGGCGCTGGTGGCCGGCTGCGGTTTTTTCAGGTGCTGGCGATAGCGCAGGTCGATTTCATCAATGAAGGGAATGCGGCGAACGTTTGCTTTCAGTCGCGCGATTTCCTCCTCGAGTACCTGGATCTGATCCTCATGGCTGAACGCCGGGTCCAGATCTTCTGGCGCCGATTTCAGCGCTTCAAGCTGCTTTTCCAGATCCCGGATCTTCTTCTTGCGCGCCCCTCCCAGGCCCAGCCTGCGCGCGTGGGCCCCGCGCAATGAGCGCACTACATCAAGCTTGGCCGGCACCCCATCGGTGCTGAAGCCAGAGCGGACATATTTGAAGGCTTCGGTATCCTTGAGTTTCTTGCGGGCCAGGTTCGGCAGTTCGAGATCGTCGAACAGAAAATCCAGGAATTCTTCCTGGGTAATCTGGAAAGCGAACTCATCCATGCCTTCGCCGTCCGGGCTGGCCTGCCCCTGCCCGGAGCCCTGGCCCCCACCACCATCGGGCTTGGGAATGGTGTCACCGGCCACAAACTCCTGGTTGCCCGGATGCACCATCTCCCGCTTGCCGCCCTGGCCATGGTGAAAGATGGGTTCTTCAATGTCGCGAGACGGAATACTGACTTTCTCGCCCCGCTCTATATCGGTGATCGAGCGTTTCTGAACAGCATCCGACACCGCACGTTTGATGTGGTGTCGGTAACGGCGCAGGAACCGTTCACGGTTCACTGCGCTCTTGTTCTTACCGTTCAGTCGCCGGTCGACTATGTGGGTCATTCCCATGGCGTTACTCCAGCTCAGTGAATGGTCACTGACTTAGTGAGACTTGCGAACCCGCAGGTACCATTCAGCCAACAGCCGCACCTGCTTCTCCGTGTAGCCTCGGTCGACCATACGCTCGACGAACTGCTTGTGCTTGTTCTGATCTTCCTGACTCGCTTTCGGGTTGAAAGAAATCACAGGCAACAGATCCTCGGTGTTCGAGAACATTTTCTTCTCGATCACGGCGCGCAGTTTCTCGTAGCTGAGCCAGGACGGATTCTTGCCACCGTTGTTCGCCCGGGCCCGCAGGACGAAGTTGACCACTTCGTTGCGGAAATCCTTCGGGTTGGAAATGCCCGCCGGTTTCTCGATTTTTTCCAGCTCTTCGTTGATTGAGGAGCGGTCGAGGATCTCGCCGGTATCCGGATCCCGGTATTCCTGATCCTGAATCCAGAAATCGGCATAGGTGACATAACGGTCGAACAGGTTCTGGCCGTATTCGCTGTAGCTCTCGAGGTATGCGGTCTGGATTTCCTTGCCGATAAACTGCACATAGTGCGGTGCCAGGAATTCCTTGATGAACCGGAGATACTTCTCATGAGTTTCAGCAGGGAACTGCTCCTGTTCGATCTGTTTTTCAAGAACGTAGAGCAGATGCACCGGGTTGGCGGCCACTTCAGTGGTGTCGAAATTGAACACCTTGGACAGGATCTTGAAGGCGAAACGTGTGGAGAGCCCATCCATACCTTCCATCACGCCGGCGGCGTCACGGTACTCCTGGATCGATTTGGCTTTCGGGTCGGTGTCCTTGATGTTCTGGCCGTCATAAACTCGCATCTTGGAGAAGATGCTGGAGTTTTCCGGCTCCTTGATGCGCGACAATACCGAGAACTGGGCCAGCATATCCAAAGTGTCGGGCGCGCAGGGAGCACCTTCCAGGGAGCTGTTGCTCAGCAGTTTCTTGTAGATCTCGATTTCTTCCGTCACCCGAACACAGTAGGGCACCTTGACGATATAGACCCGGTCAAGGAACGCCTCGTTGTGTTTGTTGTTGCGGAAGGTCTGCCACTCTGATTCGTTGGAGTGGGCCAGGATCACGCCATCAAAGGGCACCGAGCCCATGCCTTCGGTGGTGTTGTAGTTGCCTTCCTGGGTCGCTGTCAGCAACGGATGCAGGACTTTGATGGGAGCCTTGAACATCTCCACGAACTCCATCAGGCCCTGGTTGGCCTTACACAGGCCACCGCTGAAGCTGTAGGCATCCGGATCATCCTGGGAGAAATCCTCCAGCATGCGGATGTTGACCTTGCCCACGAGGGCGGAAATGTCCTGGTTGTTGTCGTCCCCGGGTTCGGTCTTGGAGACAGCAACCTGGTCGAGTACCGACGGATACATCTTTACAACGCGGAACTGGCTGATGTCGCCGCCGAATTCGTGCAGCCGTTTAACGGCCCAGGGCGACATGATGTTTTTCAGGTAGCGAGCGGGGATGCCGTATTCTTCTTCCAGAATCTGGGCGTCTTCGGCCGGATCGAACAGGCCAAGTGGAGATTCGTTCACTGGCGAGCCCTTGATGGCGTAGAAGGGCACTTTTTGCATCAGTGACTTGAGCTTTTCCGCGAGGGACGATTTACCACCGCCCACGGGACCAAGCAGGTAAAGAATCTGTTTCTTTTCTTCCAGGCCCTGGGCAGCATGGCGGAAGAAGGAGACGATGTTTTCTACGGCGTCTTCCATGCCATAGAACTCGGAAAACTCGGGGTACCGCTTGATGACCTTGTTGGAAAATATCCTTGAAAGCCTCTGATCTTTCGAGGTGTCGACGAACTCTGGTTCGCCGATGGCAATTAACATTCTCTCAGCGGCCGTGGCGTAGGCCGTTGGGTCCTTTTTGCAGATCTCCAGGTATTCCTCAAGACTGTATTCTTCTTCCTGAGTACTCTCATACCGGTCTTTGAAGTGCTGCAGTATGCTCATAGATCGCCCTCGCTCGCTGTATCTTCAGCTTTCAGTTCACGCAATTTCCCCGTTGCAGTCAGTTCCGCCCGTCCGGGCGGTTTATTTAGTTATGGGTGGAAGGAATGGATACTTACAAGCCTGTGCACGATCTTGTCGAGGTCGGCTTGCTTACTGTGAGCTTAGTTCACGGTTCGGGAGTTGGACAGTGGGTGAGTGGTTAAGGTTCATTAAATTATGTTAGGCGGGTGTGTTGGTTTTGTAGCTTGCCGGGTTTGTGGGGGGACCGTGTGAGGGGGCTGGAGTGCACCGGGTGGCTTTCTGACAACGAATTGGCAACTCGCTTCGCTCAGACATCAAATTCGTTGTCAGAAAGCCACCCGATACACTCCGATCAGGCCTCCGGGGGGATGCCCCGGGAAGCTAGAGTTTGGTTAAACGGAAGACGCTTTCAGATGCGTTTTCCAGGCCTTTTCTCTTTGTAAACGGATGATCCTTGGCCAGGGTATTGGTCAGGATGTGCTCGATTTTATAGTCGTCCTGGTAAAGTTCCCGCACTTCCTCGTCACTGACGTTGAACGGCGGGCCCTTGATTTCGGTGTCGTAGTCCAGGGTGATGAGCAGGATTCTGGTGCCGTCGGGGATTATGGCGGTAAGGTGGTTTACGTAGTCTCTGCGCATGTGGGGCGGCAGGGCGATCAGGGCGGCCCGGTCGTAGACCAGTCGAACGTGTTTGAGGTCTTCCGGAACCAGTTGGAAGAAGTCGCCGCACCAGAGCTGCAGGTTGTCGTGTTTGAAGGTTATGAAGGGTTCGCCGGGGTGAACTTTGGCTTTCTCGCCGGCTTCTTCGAAGAAGTCCTTGCAGGCCAGTTCGCTCAGCTCTACACCGATGATCGGATGGCCGCGGTCGTGGAGCCACCACATGTCGTGGGCTTTGCCGCAGAGGGGCACGAAAACGGCGTCGGTGCCTTTGCCAGCCAGTTCCGGCCAATGGTCGTGGAGATACTGGTTAACCGTGCCCTCGTGGAAACCGATTTCTTTTTTGGCCCAGCGTTCGTGCCAGAATTCATGTTCCATGGTTCATACCCTGTTCGTGCTTGGACATGTTGAGTTTTGGACGTTTAACCAAGTCTACCCTAATCTGTGGCCATCTGGATTCAGGAGAAAAGTATGAAAGCTGTGTTTCTTGATGCCAAAACTCTTGGCGACGATGTGGATCTCTCGCCCATCGAGTCGGTGACCGGCGGGTTGGAAAAGTATGATCGGACCACGCCGGATCAGATCCTGGAACGCATCCGGGGGTTCGATACCGTGCTGGTCAATAAAGTAGTGCTCACCCGTGAGCATTTCGAGGCCTGCCCCGAACTCAAGACCATCGCCGTGGTGGCGACCGGATTGAATAACATCGATCAGGCGGCGGCGAAGGATCACGGCATCAAGGTCATGAACGTGACCAACTACGGCCGCTCAACGGTGGCGCAGCACACCATGGCGTTGATGCTGGCACTGGCCACTCGGCTTCTGGATTACACCCGCGATGTCCAGGCAGGGCGATGGGGCAAAAGTGACATGTTCTGCCTGATGGATCATCCGATCATGGAACTGGAGGGGCGCACTCTTGGTATTGTCGGTTACGGTGATCTGGGGCAGGGCGTGGCGGAGCGGGCTGCGGCCTTTGGTATGAAGGTTCTTCTTGGAGCTCGGCCCGGGCAGGAACCGGGTGTGGTCGATGGCTATTCGCGAATTCCACTGGACGAATTGCTACCCCAGGCAGACGTGCTCTCGCTGCACTGCCTGCTGACCGACGAGACCCGGGATCTGATCGGTGCCCGCGAACTGAAAATGATGAAGCCCGACTCGTTGCTCATCAACACCAGCCGCGGAGGCCTGGTAAACGAACAGGCGCTTGCGGACGCGCTGCGCGCCGGTGAGATCGGCGGTGCCGGTTTCGATGTGTTGACCGAGGAACCGCCCCGCAACGGCAACCCTTTGCTGGCGGACGATATTCCCAATCTGATTATGACCCCGCACTCGGCCTGGGCCAGTCGGGAAGCGCGGCAGAGGATCGTCGGCATCACCGCTGTCAATCTGAAATCTGTGCTGTAACAGGAAAGCCCCGGAAGATCCGGGGCTTTGCAGACTGGCCTTGGGAGATCAGTATTTCCAGCCCACGCTCACCGAGGCACCCAGCTGGTACATTTCCAGATCAATGGTCTGGTTCGGTGCCAGTGGGTTGGGTCCGGTCACTGTCTTGGCCGGGGAGTAAAAGGCCATGCCAGAGACATCGAGGTTTTCGGTGAAGCTGTGGGTGAATCCGCCAGTCAAGTGCCACTCCTGAACGCCCGGCGCCAGGATGTTGAACAGCACATCTTCGTCGGAGATAGGATTCTCTCCATAGCTGATGCCGGCCCGCCAGGCATGCGCCGGTGTTTGCTGCCACTGCCAACCCAGCTTGACGATGGTCATGTCGTCCCAGCCAAAGCCTGCGCCGTTATCATCGCCAAGCTGTGCGGTCTGCAGATTGGGCAGCAGCGGGTTGCCCACGCTGTTGATCTCGCTGTAACGGATGTGTTGGATATCCAGCAGGAACCAGTGGTTTTCAAGTCCGGACCAGGCGATGCCCGCGTTGAACATCTGGCGAATGTCGAAGTCGCCCTGTTCCGCAAAAAGGCCGCGGTATTTGTCGAATTCGTTCATCTTCAGAATGTTGCGCCAGCTCAGGCCGCCGCGGAGGGTGTCGGTGATTTCACCTTGCCAGCCGATCTGGTAACCGTAGCCCCAGGCATCGTCGGTGCCGTTGTTGGAAAGCGCGCCCGGGTCTGATGAGAATGGCGCGAAGCTCTGCAGGCCTTCAGCTTCGAAGCGCTGGTAGGCAATGACTGGTGAAATGCCGAAGGCCTGGTTGTCGGAGAACTCCCAGGACCAGGTCGGGGCAATAAAAAGCTGTTCGAGGTTTACGCCGGTACGGCCTGCATAGAAAGGCCCGCCACTTTCACCAGAGTAGTCGGTGTTCATGCCACGATTGGCATACACTGAAACCCCGAAACGTGTGGTGTCGGAAAGTTCCCGATTAAAGCCCAGGTGGGGGATAACGAAACCGTTGCGGCTGCTTTTGTATGTGCCCGGCTGCAATGAGAACGCAGGGGGAGGAGAGACTGGACCCTCTACGGTGTATTCCCGCCGGGGCGAAAAAACTTCGAACCCACCGTCAATCCGGTTCCCGACAAAAGCCATACCGGCCGGGTTGGTTGGCGCTGCAATGCTGTCCTGGGACAGCGCAGTGCCTGCGCCGGCCATGCCTTTGCTGATGGTGCCGTAGCCGTGACTGAAATAGCCGTTGGTGGCCAGGGCAGTCATCGGTGAGAAGGCGGTAAGTGCAGCAACGCCCAGAGCAAGTTTGATTCGCATAAGAAAATACCTGGTCAGAAAATACCATTTCTTGAATAGCGGCCTTTTTACAGAAGATCTGTTATAAGAGGAGGTAATAAATGATGATATGGTTATATTGGATGTGTGTCCCTCGCAAACTGCCGTTAATCGGCCATACTCTGGTTACACCGGATATCTGACTGATAATCTGAACAAAACATGGAACGACAGGACCTAAAGTGGCTTCATTCCAATTAAAAGACCGGCTTCAGGCAGCTGAGCGCTGGATTCTGGCGAATCCCAATCCGCCCCAGAGTTGGCCCTGGACCTGGTTGTACAAGGTCGGCCGCACTGCCTATGCGATGGCCCGGGATGTTCTCAGTGGACAATTGACTCTCCATGCCATGAGTCTTGTGTACACAACCCTGCTGAGTATCGTGCCTCTGCTTGCCCTTAGCTTCTCGGTGTTGAAGGCGCTGGGAGTGCATCAGCGAATGGAGCCGTTCCTGTTCCAGTTCTTTGAACCGCTGGGACCCCAGGGGATAGAGCTCGCCGAGCAGATTCTCGGATTCGTCGATAACATGAAAGTCGGAGTGCTCGGTTCTGTGGGGCTGGCGTTGTTGGTCTACACGGTGGTTTCCCTGCTGCAGAAAATAGAACGCTCCTTCAACATGATCTGGCGCGTCCCGGATATGCGCTCCATGGCGCAGCGCTTCAGTAACTACCTGAGCGTGATCATGGTGGGACCACTGCTGATGGTTTCGGCCATTGGCGTCAGCGCCACCATTTTTTCCTCAACCATTGTTCAGAAGCTCATAGAAATTGAGCCGTTTGGTTCGGTAATTCTTGTTGCCAGCCGTTTCACCCCATTTTTCCTGGTGGTTGGCGCATTCACGTTCGTTTACGTGTTCATGCCCAATACCCGGGTCAAGTTGCGTTATGCGGCCATCGGCGGTCTGGTGGCTGGTGTTTCCTGGCAGGCAGGCGGAATGCTGTTTGCCTCCTTTGTGGCGGGCTCTGCCAAGTACGCAGCAATCTATTCCAGTTTCGCCATCGGCATCATCCTGCTGATCTGGATCTATCTGAACTGGATGATCCTGCTTCTGGGTGCCAGCCTGGCGTTCTATCTGCAGAATCCGGGATCAGTGGCCAAGCGCCGGCAAGTGCAATTGGCGCCGGAACTGCAGGAGAATGTAGCGTTAGCGACCATGTGGCTGGTGGCCAAACCCTTCAGCGAGGGTAAGCCTGCACCCCAGCAGGAATTACTGGAATACCAGCTGAGGGTGCCGGGTGAGGTAACCCGGGCTCTCAGTGACAAACTGATCCGTGCCGGTTTACTGAGCCTGGCCGGGAGTCAGGGCGATCGACTGGTGCCCGGGCGGGCGCTGGATCTGATAACGATCGGAGACGTTCTCAGGGTTGTTCGCCATGACGAGGATCGGATTGTTGATCGGCTCCCGAAAGTGATTCCTGCCGAATTGGTGGGAGTCCGCAAGGTGGAGGAAACACGAACCTTTGCGGAGTTGTTGCGCGGCGACGAGGCAAAGGAAAAACCAGGAGCTGTGATGGAGAGCGAGCATGTCTCAACTTCTGACAGTTGAACGGCCGCCTTCCCGAAGCATCTTCTGCAGTGCGTTGCGAATGTTGCTGATCTGATCCGGGGTCAAGCGCACCACTTTCGGCAGGTCCTCTTCTGCGAGGTTGCGTTGATGGGCGTGCCTGAGTACTTCCCGTGTGCCAATAACCATGCCGTCCGTCAGCGGAGTGTGCTTCTGTTTTGGGGCTGGCCGTTCCGCGGCCAGCAGGTAGGCATGGTACTTGGGGGGAAGGTTCCATTCGTTCGCCAGGAGCTGGCAGGTAGCCCACTGGTATCTGGCCAGAGCATGCCGAATAAGCGCTGGCTCCGGTTCGCCGATTGCTGTGCGCGACCGGCAGATTCGCTGAAGTTCACGGCGGATCGTGATGTACGCCAGTGAGGGCAGCAGGCCTACCATAAAGTGTGCACTGGTGTCTTCGCCCTGGGTTCTGGCGATCAGTTCCGCCGCCCGGGCACAGGTCAGCCCCCAGCGCCAGCCACGCTGACCAAACAGCGCTTCCCGGCTGTTCCTTGCGGCCATCATGGGGCGCATAACTGCCGCGGAAATCACGTTCCGGATGCCATCTACCCCCAGTACAAATACCGCCTGGTCCACCGATTCAATGGCGTGGTCGCTGGTCCGGAAGTAGGGGCTGTTGGCAATCTGAAGCAATTGATCGGTCAACGAGGGATCACCAAGAATGATCTCCGTGAGCCGCTGGCGGTCTGTGGACTCGTCGGACAGGGCCCGCATGAGCATGGGCAGGCTCATGGGTTGGCGGGGCAGTTCCTCCATTTTGTTGCTGGTGAGCCGCTGATAAAGCTCCTTCAGCACTTCCTCGTAGGAAGAAAGATCAACACGCAGGGCTGCCGGCTCGGCATCCAGCAGCCAGCAGAACAGATGTTCCTCAAGCTGTTGGGCAAGCTCCGGGCTGGTGTCAGGGGTGTCGGTAGCCGGCTTCTCCGGGGATGGATTGAACAGCCGCGCTTCCGGAGCGGGTGGTGCAGATTGTTTGCTTGGGAATAATCCTGAAATCCAGGAGAGAAAACCTGGCATCCGTTGCCTCCGGGTCGAACCTGTTCGAAGTAATGAACCTCCGTTTCCGAGAGTATAGATGTACGACGCATCCTTGCACAGGTTTTAAGCCGGTGAATTATTGCAGGAATTTACAGGAACGACTCCCCGAACACGAACACCAGTTGGCATATGCCGGCGCCAAAGCCGAGGAATGCGCCCACCAGGATCAGTTTGATTTCATCCTCCTGGAAACAGGGCCGTAGCAAGTCCTGAAACTCTTCGGAAGACAGTGCAATCATCCGCTCGACCATGATCGATTCGACGGCTCTGGCCCGGTCCTTCTCGAACACCGGGTTGTTGAACGATGTCTGTGATATTTCGATGGCCTTCTCGCCAACCTTGTTCTTGAGCGTTGCAAAGCCAGTGGGTCCGAAGGCCATCTGGGTCAGCGCCTTGCCCATGCCGGCGGTTTCATCCACCAGCGGTTTGATGTGCTTCTTGACCATGTTGCGGGCGCGATCACCCTTGGGCCCATCAAGAATCGCGTTGATGATGTTGCCAACGGTGAGAATCTCGTGGGTCACGATGTGGCAGAATGACTCAGCCACGGCCGGCTGGCGTTTCAGGAAAAGACCCTGAATCCGGAAGGGGCCGACTTTTTTGGCGTGCAGCGGCCGGAAAATCACATTCAGGGCAATCCAGTTGGTTGCCCAACCCACCAGAAGACCGAAGAACGGCAGCACCCACCAGCTCGGATAGACATACCAGACTGCCATCTGGATCAGGCCGAACAAAAAGCCGAAGTAGAGCCCAGAGTTGATGATGAACCGGAATTCCACCTCACCGCACTCGATAAAGATCCGGTTCAGCAGCTCCTTGTCGCTGGCCAGGCGCTCAATGACCATGCCCTTGATATCCAGCAGGTCTTCAATGTTGTCGGAGACATCTTCCACCAGGTTGTCCACGAGCTGGGGCGTGGATTTGCGGACGCGATCGTAGACCATCTTCCTGGCCGAGGCCGGCAGGTTTTCCCAGAAGGTGGGGTATTCCTTGAGCATCATTTCGTCCACGTATTCCTCGATGCGGGGTTCGACGGAGTGAACGATATGGGTGGCGAGAACTTTCGGATCGATCTGCTGAAAGATCTCCCGAACGGTTCCGATCTTGGAAATCGTGGCATCGACACTGATGGCCGCCATTTTACGGGCCTTCGAGGGAATAATGCCTTGCCAGCCAAGCAGCGGTGGTTTGCCGATGAATTCCAGCGGGTAGAAGGTCATCTTGATGGCCAGCCAGTTGGTGGTCCAGCCAATCAGGGCGGCAATGACCGGGATACTGAGGTATTGCCAGAATTCTTGGGTGCTTAGCAGGCTTGTCATCCCGTTACTCGCGTGTGATCGTTTTTTTGCTTTCGGAGTCGACAGGGATAATGTTGTTGGCACCCCTTCATGTCAATGACTTGCGTGCCGACATGAGACGGCGGCACGGTCGGGATGGGTCAGCTGCCTATGTCACCCCAAAGCCATTGGCAAAGCGCCATGGCCGCAACTGGGGCGGTTTCCGTTCGCAGTACCCGGGGGCCGAGGGCCACCGGCAGGAAACCTTCTTTTTCCGCCTGGGCGATTTCCTCGGGGGAGAGGCCGCCTTCCGGGCCGATCATGAGAGCCACCCGTTCTGGGGGGATGATGGACTTCAGGGCGTGTTCGGTGCGGTGGTGGAGAACCAGGCGGACTTCGCAATCGCGGCTGTGTTCCAGCCACTCGGAAACCGTCATCACCGGCAGGATCTCTGGCACCCGGGCGCGCCCGCACTGCTCGGCGGCGCTGATGGCAACGGATTGCCAGTGGCGCAGGCGCTTGTCTTCCCGGTCGCCCTTCAGTTTTACGTCGCATCGTTCGGTGGTTAATGGCACGATGCGGGAAACACCCATTTCCACCGCTTTTTGCACTGCGTAGTCCATGCGGTCACCCTTGGAGAGGGTCTGGCCGAGAACGATTTCCAGTGGGGATTCGGTGGTGTTGGCTTCCGGGGTACCAACCTGGACTTCCACGTTCTTCTTGCTGGCACTGGAAATGGTGGCGGGGTAGTCGTTGCCATCACCGTTGAAAAGCAGCAGCTCCTGTCCCGGCTGCATGCGCAATACCCGGCCCACATGTTGTGCGGCGTTGTCATCAAGTGCTGCGGTGCCGCCCTCGGTGAGGGCGGAATCGGTGTAGATGCGGGGTATGCGCATGAGCTGGTCTCTCAGATTCCGGGCGGCTGTCAGTCGCGAACTGCGATCTCAATGCCTTCCGTCGCAACCTGGCCCAGATGGCGGATCTGTTCTTCGGTGATCACGTAAGGCGGCATGAAGTAAACCACATTACCCAGGGGGCGAAGCAAGGCCTGGCGGGTTAATGCATGCTGGTAAACACGAATGCCACGGCGCTCCTGCCAGGGGAAGGGCGTTTTCGACGCTTTATCTTTCACCATTTCCACCGCCATGGTCATGCCATGCTGGCGAATGTCGCCGACATTGGGGTGCTCCGCAAGATGGGCGACGGATTTGGCCATGCACGTGGAGAGCGCGCGGTTGCTCTCAATCACATTGTCATCCCGGAAGATGTCCAGGGTCGCCAACGCCACGGCGCAGCCAATGGGGTTGCCCGTGTAGCTGTGGCTGTGCAGAAACGCCTTGAGGGTCTCATAGTCGTCGTAGAAGGCGTTGTAGACATCATCGGTGGTCAGTACCACCGACAGAGGCAGGTAGCCGGCGGTGAGCCCCTTGGACAGGCACATGAAATCCGGAGTGATGCCCGACTGCTCACAGGCAAACAGGGTGCCGGTGCGGCCAAAACCAACGGCAATCTCATCGGCAATCAGGTGCACGCCATAACGGTCGCAGGCTTCCCGCAGTTTGGTGTGGTAGATGGGATGGTGCATGCGCATGCCGCCGGCGCACTGGATCAGCGGCTCCACCACCACGGCGCAGATTTCGTCGTGCTTCTCGGCCAGCAGCTTTTCCATGGCCTCAAACTGGCGCAATGCATAGGCTTCGTCGGTCTCACCCGGCTCCTTGTTGAAGGCGTCCGGTGAGGGGGCTGTCAGAACTTCCATCAGTAGCGGCTGATAGGTGTCCTTGTAAAGCGATACATCGCCGAGTGCGAGGGCGCCCAGGGTTTCACCGTGGTAGCTGTTGCTCAGGTTCACGAAGTTCTTCTTGCCCGGTTTGCCGTGGTTCTTCCAGTAGTGGAAGCTCATCTTCAGGGCCGCTTCGATGGCCGAGGAGCCGTTGTCGGCGTAAAAGACTTTGTTCAGGCCGGGTGGAGTAACCTCGATGAGTCGCTCGGACAGATTGACCACCGGCTCGTGGGTAAAACCCGCGAGGATGACGTGTTCCAACTCGCCAATCTGCTTCTGGATCGCTGCGTTGATTCTCGGATTGGCGTGGCCAAAGAGATTGACCCACCAGGAGCTGACGGCATCGATGAAGCGATTGCCTTCAAAGTCTTCCAGCCAGACACCCTCGCCCCGCTTGATGGGCACCAGGGGCACGGCGCCTTCGTGGTCTTTCATCTGGGTGCAGGGGTGCCACACGGACTTGAGGCCACGGGTGACGAGGTCAGCATTGCGCATGATAATTCTCCGTCAGACGGTCTGATTCTGGGTTGTCGCTGTTAACCTGTGCGGATATTACAGTTAACAGCGAATATCGGCCACCCGGATTTCGGGTCGACCTGGCCCTCTATGGTCTGGCGTTTTCCAACGGCTTGATCGCATCACAATCTGGGGTCGAACGATTTGGCCGGAAGAGTGCTTCAGTATAAACTGCCGGGTCACCCGCAACGGGCCAGGATGGCCCGGCAAATAACGCAAAGGACGCGACATGAGTAAAGCGATTGTTCTGCTCGGAGACCTCGGCTCCGATCACGAAGGTTTCCCGCCCACGCCGGTGATTGCCGGTTCCCCCGATGTGCTGATTGATGGCAGGCCCGTTGCCCGGGTAGGCGACCCGCTGGCACCCCATTCCAAACCCAAGCATCCACCCCATCCCCGCACCATCACCGGTGGTTCGTCCACCGTGATGATCAACGGCAAACCGGCGGCGGTGACAGGCGGGGCGATTTCGTGTGGCGGTGTGACTATTGGGTCGGGGTCGGTGGTTATTGGTGATACTCACACGCCGGCGTCATTTTCGGGAGTATCCAGCGCCCCTGCGAAGTTAGGCAGGATTTTTGATGCTGCAGAATCCAAGAGTGGAGTTGAGGGTCTTTTGGATGCAGAAATGAAGACTGGGCCATCTCAATTGCGAGACGGTAGTCGTGCCGATGACGCCGATTTGAAGCATAGTCAAGATTAGATTCTTACTCGTCCTAACAAGCGAGAGAAAGCTGGAAATTCGCTGAGAATAGGCATCTTCTTCGATGGAACTGCCAACCACAAAGACAACGACAAACACCTGCCAGATAGGGATATTACCAATGTCGCGAAGTTGTTTGATCTCTACGAGTCTGGAGCAAATTCAGAGCGGATTTACATCCCCGGGCCAGGAACGATTGCCGGGCATATCGCGCCAGACGGCTTTGACGCTCGCGAAGACATAATTGGTTTGGCCTTGGGGGTAGGTCCCGAAGGGGGCCACAAACGGATTCAGACAGCGATCACTGCACTCAACGACATTCTGGACGAAAGTAAGCCTGATGTAGTTGTGTTGGATGTATTCGGGTTTAGCAGGGGAGCCGCGCTGGCCCGGCATTTCGTGAATCTCGTTAATGAGTGGCCCGCCTCAATAATTTTGCCAGAGATAAATGAGCCGAGCCTGTCAACGTCGGTAGTTAGCTTTCGTAAGTTAAATGCGTTTCCTCGCGATATCACTGCAAGAGTCGGATTTATAGGATTATTCGATACTGTAGGAAGCTTCTATCTTCCCGGAAATCAAAATAACCTGGATTTTAATGTCAATCTCAGGCCGGACAGTGCCGACAGGATTGTTCATCTGACCGCTCAT
The DNA here is from genome assembly GCF_001266795.1 of Marinobacter sp. CP1. Taxonomy (NCBI): domain Bacteria; kingdom Pseudomonadati; phylum Pseudomonadota; class Gammaproteobacteria; order Pseudomonadales; family Marinobacteraceae; genus Marinobacter; species Marinobacter sp. CP1. Next base: position 1,017,643 of record NZ_CP011929.1, on the reverse strand, counting down.
CATGAGATCCGTAGAAACTTCCCCCTTTCGAGTATCCGGGAACCTGCTGGACTTCCATCCAATTTCTCAGAGATAGCATTGCCGGGTGTCCACTCGGATGTTGGTGGGGGTTATGAAAATCCGGTTGGAGGTATCCAGAATCACGAAATCTTCACTGTCAGAGTCTTTTCTGGTCACGGTATGAATTATCGGACAATCCAGAGTGCCCAGAAAAAAATTGAAGCGCTTAACCGAAATGATCACCGCAACATCCAGGCTCGCGTTGAGGGCACGGATGTAATCGCGGAGGAGAGGCGAGCAACTCGAAAGGAATTGGCGATTCATGCTCTTCACCTTATGTATGAGGTGGCGGTATCAGAGGGCCTGCCCATGTCGCCTATGGATTTGTCAAACGCCAACCACAGAATCCCCGATGACCTTAAGAAAGCTATTGACGCTTGGCAGGAAGCTGGAGCCAACCTCTTTGCTGCTAGGAAGTATTTGGGGAAATACATGCATACCTCACATCGAGAGGATGTATTGCCTCACCTTCCTGAGAACTCTGGTAAGAGAAGGATCTTCTATAACAGGCCCTCGTTAGCCGTCCAACAACAAGAGGTCACTGCACGACCATGACAAAGCACGTTGCAAATTGTCTCGCCATCAGCCGCCAGATGGTGTTGTTGGTGTTGATCACTGGCCTTGTTGCCTGCTCTTCGGAGAGAAAAACCTATGAATACACCGTCATCGTCTCCGGGGGGCCATCCGGGTGGCCGGTCTGGGTTGAAGAGGTAACACTGAACGGCGACCGCAGAATACCCGGTGGAGCAATCAGTTACGGGTATGATCAAACGCCTCCAACTGGCGGCCGAATTGTTATAGACCCGGCACCAGTTCCGGAACGGGTCGAAGCCCGCTGGTTTTCGCACAGGGAGCAGAAATTTTACGAGGTCTCGCTACCCATGCCCGAGGAATTCAGTGAGACCGTTGCCGAGTGGTTCGAAGATTATCCGACGCCGAAGTATGGGCATTACTTTATCGTTGGCTTCTCAGGCAAAGGCCAGGCTCTGGCGTGGTGGCGAGCATCGTGTCGGGATTGCGCGGGTGACGAAGATTCAGGTTTTGCCGCCCCGGTAATCGACGAATTACGTGCTGAAGCTGCAAATGGTGACCCCTCCGGCTATCAAGCGCAGGTGCAGCATTACATTGACAAAGGGGTCATCCCTGCGCCCGCCAGGTAGGACGTTGAGCTGTCGTTACGCAAAAGAGAAATGCGTAGTGAAGGTGACTCCATGATGGGCACCAATATCACTTAGGTCATTGCTGATGATCGAGGCACTCACAGTTATTTCAGCGTTCTTGGGGATTGCCTCCATGATAGGCGGCTTACTGGGAATACTGTTTACAGTGACAGTAGCGTTTTCGAGGATACGCGTGGTAGAGGCCAAGATTGCCGCGCCCGGCGCCTACCTGGATATGACAAAAATTCTGTGGGGCGATGGCCCCTGGGGAAGGTGGATTCGTGCCATGAACGTCTGGGCCTTTTTCACCTACAGGAATCTCCCTGTGATCGGTAGCAAAGTTGCGTTGCGAATGGGTACAGAGGATAAGGCGACTCCCAGGAATTTAAAGCTGTGGGCGCTTATCCCTGTCAGCTTTACTTTTGTCTGCGCAATGATCTTTGCGTTGTCGGCAATTTTTTTGGTGATTGTTGAGTGAAAAGTCGCCCGCTGTGAACAGCCCCTTTTTTCTCTTACAAAACCGAGCTATGGGGCGAGCAACCGTGAGTGATGAATGGCGAATCTTTCCAGCACATGTGGTGGCTGGAGGCATTCTGCTGAACCTGTTGTTCATCTTTGTGATCGTGACCACGGGGTTTCGTTATGCCAAAAAAATAGAACAACGAGTCGCGACGCATTCTGGCAGTCTTTCCAGTATCAGCCAGATCTGGTCAGAGGCGCTTGTCGGTCGTCTCGTCAGGTGCAGCCATGTCTTTGCGTTCCTTGTTTTCCGTAATTGTTCGTCTCGTTTCTGGCACAGGCGAGCATCGACGTTGGGCGACCCAGATGTTCCGCTGCCAAAGCTCTGGCAAGCGTGGTGTCTCGTTCCTGTTCTGTCAATGTATGGAACGCTCGCCGTTGTTCTGGTGGCAGGTGTATTAATGCAGTCTGAATGAAGCGCTCCCGCCGATGGCAAACTGCTGGGCTTGCCGGCATCTGCCGCAGCGCAAGTGTCTGAGATTTTGAAGTTCTTGAGAACGTGCCAATAAATTAAAAACCAAAAAAGCAAGGAAGCTTAAATATGATCACAAAGACAATTCTCAACTTTACCGGCCTCTACGCCGCTCTCCAGCTCTGCATTATTACGATCGGTGAGGTATTCAACATCGATATGAATTCCGGCGTGCAAATCGGGGCGATGATCGGTGCCGCCTATGGCGCAATGGCCGCATCGGTTTCGGCGTTTGGTAGGGCGCCGACGCTCCGGGAGAACTGGATGATGTCCGTCTCTGTGAACATCAGTGCGCTGGTTGTCTCTTTCATTTCCCTCATCGCTCTGCTGTTCGTTTCAGCCGATGCCCCTGTGATTGATGACCTCATGATAGTTATCTCAGAGCTTCCAATGGGCCTTGTGATGATCGGTTTTGCGGTTGCCGTTCTATTGCAGACCCTCGTGTGCTTGCTGATCTTTGGCAAGGTGGCGCGCCGGTATCTCACGAAGCTCAATCCGGCCTAACTTTTCGATACAGCAAGGTTGTCATATGACAACCTTGCTGTATATGATTTGCCCAAGGAATGGCACGAGTGCCCCGCAAGAGACATGCGAACAAAGATATAGAAGCGGCGCTGGCCTGTGCAGAACTGACTCGCTAACGGAGTTGAAGACCATGAATCGTGAATACGACTTCACGCTTAAATATTCAGTTCCACAAGACTTTGCACATGACCAGCTCGAGAGCTCATTGTCTCAAGCGGGATGCGACGACGCCATCATCGGCCTCGGCCAAAAAGGCCGGCTCGCTCTGAACTTTACACGCGAGGCCGAGTCAGCAGAACAAGCCATGCTGAGCGCGCTGCAGGATGTGCAACGGGCGGTTCCTGAGGCCCGCCTGGTGGAGGCCGGGCCGGATTTTGTGGGTATTTCCGACATGGCGAGCCTGCTGATGTTTTCCCGCCAGAACATGCGAAAGCTCATTCAAACCCATCTGGCCAGTTTTCCAATGCCGGTCCATGAGGGCGCGTCAGCAATCTGGCATCTGTGTGATGTCCTTGCCTGGTTCTCCGAAACACAGAAGCGAGCGATTCCGGCTGATCTAATGGACGTGGCCCGAGTAAGCATGGGCGTGAATATGGTGCGAGAAGCAGGGCGGATCGATCATCGATTGCAGGCGCAGTTAAGACAACAAAGCGCTATCGATTAATGGTATCCAACAACGCCAACATCTCCCGCTGCGGCCAGATCGCGCCTTTGACTCCCTTAACCGTGCAGGGCCTTTCCGCCAGCCACGCGCCAGTTCTGTAGGGTGCAAGATCGCTGATTGAGAGCCGGTTATACCAGATCTGATGCTCAAGATCCTGCCCCATCCGGTTCATGGTCGCCTGCACGGAACGGTCGCACTCCAAGTCGCAAACCAGTTCTGCGAGGGCGCTTTCGGCAGCGTCCATCTGTGCCTGATTCGCGCCGGACTTGAGCAGCGTGTTCATCAATGCATCCTGAAACCACCAGTCCAGCTCCGCGAAGTCCGGTTTTGTCAGGCAGGTTGCCAGCAACGGAAAGCGGGTGCTGTCGTGAACAAAAAACACGCAGTTGCGGCGCTGGATTGTGAGCAGGTTGGCGTGCCAGCCGCTAAGCGGGCTCTCAGGCTCGTCATTAGCGGCATGTGGGATCGGCAGTTTGCGTTTGAGACGAGCGGACGAATCCAGCGGCAGCTTCGTATCAAGTTTCTTTGTGCAGTGGATGCGGATCATGGTTTTCTGGCTATATATTCTATCGAAGTCTTGTTTAGGCCGACTTTGATTTGCGGTGAAATTATAAGTGCATGAAATTACAGTCAGTTATGTATCCTTGTGTGCCGCAATGCGATTACTGATCAAATAAACTTGCCGGTTTATCTGCGCTTCCACAAGAAGAGAATATGGGATACGGTTGGGTCGTTCTACCGTGACCGTCAGCAACAAGATGTACCGTGGTTACTACCGAGAAAAAGGGAATTTCACACCTGTGTCCAGTTTGCCTCCCAATGAAGTCGAGATCGTCGAGGTGTTGCGCCGCTCGGAACACGGCATGACTCTGCCGTTCATCTGCAGGGGCGACGATGGAGAGATTTATTTCGTCAAAGGCAGCGGGGCGGGCAGACAGAGTCAGATTAACGAATGGATCTCTGGCAACCTCGCTCTGGCCATGGGAATTCCCGTAGCTCCGTTCAGACTTGTCGATGTTCCCGACGAGTTAACCGATGTATTATCAGCGGAAGATGCGCTTGCGTTGGGTCGCGGCCCGGCTTTTGGATCCGTGGAGCAGAGGATAACGGAGTTGGCTTTCTCCCAGATTCATGATGTCCCATCGGAAATGCGTGGCTCTCTCCTCGTTTTCGATTGGTGGATATCGAACGTTGATCGTCAATTGACGAAAAACGGCGGAAACGCCAATCTGTTCTGGGATGCGGAAACTCAGCGCCTCGTGGTCATTGACCACAACCAGGCGTTCGACCCTGATTTCGATGCCGACCAATTTTTTCGGTATCACGCCTTCAAGGACAGCGTGCCAGATGTGTTCGATGACTTGATTGAGCGCCAGCACTATACTGAAAGGCTGGAACAGGCTTTGAGGGAGTGGGACGGCATTATCCAGGCCATTCCCGAGGAGTGGTTTTACATAGACTCTGAGATGACGATGAAACTGGACTTTGATCCGGATTCATTCCTGACACACTTGCAGCGTTTTCGTAGCGACAACTTTTGGAACCGGAAATGACCAGGACAGCGTGCCAATACGCCATCGTGCGGTTTATGCCTTATATCGAGACGGGCGAGTTCGCCAACGTCGGTATTTTGCTGTGGGCACCGAAAACCCGCTACCTGGGCTTTAAACTGCTTCGGAAAAAGCATGCCCGTATCACCCAGTTCTTTGAGGAGCTGGACCGGGGACTGTACCTCAAAACCATGGCGAATCTGGATGCTGAGCTGCGCAGAGTACAGGGCATGCTCAAAGACCAGGTCGGCGAGTTTGGTGACAACGACCGGGATTATGGATTTCACAAAGGTCTGTTTCAGGAACTGATCCGACCCCGTGAAACCATCGTTCGTTTCAGCGAGCAGCGGGCAGTGCTGGCGGAGAATCCAGAGCAAACACTGGCTGAGCTCTACGAATATTACGTTGGCCGGAACTTCGTCACCAGGGAATATCAGGAGACCATTCTCGAGAAGGGCATCAAGCAACTCCTGGAACAGCGGGATCTGGCAAAGCGTTTTACCAAGCGTCGGATCGAAGATCAGCTATACGGAGTCACCTTCCCCTTCGTTGAGCAAAAGGACAACGAGGCCATTCGGGTAATCAAGCCCCTGTTCCTGGGGCAGACCGATTCCACGGCCATTATCGAACATGGTGGCAAGTGGAAGCTGAAAGTGGATCAGCTCCGCAAGCGGCATCTGCTGAAAGGCCCCGTGTTATTTCCGGTTAAAGGCCCGGAGCCTGGACAGGTTAATGACCTTCGTGTAGAGGCTTTCGAGGAAACCCTTGCCAACCTGGAGGGCGACGGTATCGAGATAACTCTGCACACTGAAAAAGACAGGATTCTCGAGTTTGCCGGAATGCACGCCCATTAGCGATCTCGGGCTCGTCGGCGGGTATGATTGCGCCTGCCGATTGCCCTCCCGAGGAGCTTGTAATTAATCCTTACAGGTTGCACCCCGAGCGGGTTGCAATTATCGGTACTGCAGGCGATCAGTATGCAGACAGGCTAGGTTACTTCCTCCACTTGCTCTCCCTCCTCCGGAACTTGCAGTTCGCCGGCGGGCATTCAGGAAAAAGCCTCCGCAAGCGGAGGCTTTCAAAGCTGGGTTTGGCTCAGTGCGCCAACACCCGCGAAAGAAACGCCTGGGTGCGCTCGTTCTGAGGGTTGTCGAACACATCGTCCGGTTTACCCTGTTCCACAATCTGGCCCTCGTGGATGTAGATCACGCGGTCGGCCACTTCCCGGGCGAAGCCCATCTCGTGGGTGACGACCATCATGGTCATGCCTTCCTTGGCCAGTTCCCGCATAACGTCCAGCACTTCACCGATCATTTCCGGGTCCAGGGCTGAGGTTGGCTCGTCGAACAGCATCAGGCGCGGTTCCATGGCCAGGGCCCGGGCGATCGCGACCCGCTGTTGCTGGCCGCCGGACAGTTGGCTGGGGTACTTGTCGGCCTGGTTGCCGATGCCTACCCGGTTTAGCAAACGCTCTGCGGTGGCGTTGGCAACGGTTTCCGGAGCATCCTTGACCTTCTTGGGCGCCAGCATGATGTTTCTCTTCACGGTGAGGTGAGGGAACAGGTTGAACTGCTGGAATACCATCCCGACTTCCTTGCGGATTTCAGCCAGAGCTTTCGGGTTGCCGCTCTTGGGCGCGAGCTGCTGGCCGTCCACTTCCAGTGTTCCGGATTCATATTCTTCAAGGCCGTTCACACAGCGAATCAGGGTGGATTTGCCGGAGCCGCTGGCGCCGATAATAACCACCACTTCGCCCTGTTCAACGGTAAGGTCAATATCTTTAAGGACATGCAGTTTCCCGAAGTACTTGTTCATGCCCTTCATTTTTACAATCTGAGTCATGGGTAACGTTCCTTCAGACAGAAGCCAGTCCGCGCCGCTCAACGAAGCGGAGAATGATGGACAGGGACAGGGTGATGGCCAGGTAGAGGATCGCCACCACAAAGTACACCTCAAATGCGGTAAAGGTGTTGGCGATGTAAATCTGACCCTGACGGACCAGTTCACCAACGCCAATCACCGAGAATAGAGATGTGTCCTTGATGCTGACAATGGCCTGGTTACCCAGCGGCGGAATCATCCGGCGGAAGGCCTGGGGCCAGACGACAGACCAGAATGTCTGGTTACGGGACAGCCCCAGGGAAAGCCCGGCTTCGGTCTGGCCCTTGTCGATGGACTGTACGCCACCGCGAACCACCTCGGAAATGTAGGCGCCGGAGTTCAGGGCGATGGCCGCAATACCGGCCGTCAGGGGATCAATGGGGCCACCGATAAGGTCGGGCAGGCCGTAGAAAATGAACAGGACCTGGACCAGGATCGGAGTGCCACGAAAGATTTCGATGTAGGCGGTTGCCGGCCACCGCAGGAACCACTTCTTGTTGATGCTCAGCAGGCCAAAGACAATGCCCAGAGCAAAACCGATAAGAAGACCGCCGAAGGAAATCAGCAGGGTGTAGGGGATCCCTTTTATCAGAAAAGGGATGGAGTCGATGGCTGCCTGCCAGTCGAACTGAAACTGGAATTCCACAGTGAAAGTCTCCGCAGAGTTTTGGAGTCACGAATTGCCGGGGCAATGGTGCCCCGGCACAGGGAATCAGACCACTGGGGTCCGGGAGCCCTTACATGCCCTCGGGCATTGGGCCAAACCACTTCTCGTAGATGGTTTTGTAGGTACCATCTTCCTTCATTGCGGCGAGGGCGTCGTTAACGTCATCAACCCACTCACTGCCATTTTTCAGGGCGATGCCGTATTGCTGGCCTTCATACAGCGGGCCAACGGTTTTTACCTTGCCTTCACCCTTGGTGCGGGCAAAGTAGCCCACGTTCGGGGCATCGTAGAAAACAGCATCGATGGAGCGTGACATCAGCGCCATGTACATATCGGAGCTGCCCGGGTAGGGGGTTACGCCGTCATCGGCTTCCAGGTTCTTGACCAGGTAATCGTAACTGGTGCTGCCGATCTTGGTGCCGATTTTCTTGCCTTCGAGGTCGTCGAATTCGCTGACATCGCCGTTACTCTCGCGAACCAGAATACGGAGACCCGAATCGTAGTACGGGTCTGAGAAATCGACGATCTCTTCACGCTCTTCGGTAATGGTGATGCCGGCAATGGCAATGTCTACATTACCGGTTTGCAGGGCCGGTATGATGCCGTTGAAATCCATGGTATTGAGGTCAATCTCGAAACCGGCACGGTCGGCCACCTCGCGGATGATTTCCATGTCGAAACCGATCATCTCACCGGTCTCCTGGTCCATCATTTCAAACGGAACGAAACTGGGGTCAGTGACGACGCGCAGGGTTTCTGCGCTGACGGTTCCTGCGGCAACGGTCAGTGCCAGACTGGCGCTTACGGTCTTCAGCCACTTCGTGCTCATACATTCTCCTTTTCTTTCTTATGAGGCTCCATTTGCCCGGTAAGGCAAGCCGGACCAATCACTGCTGTTGACTGCGATCTCCGGGGAGCGTTGATGGAACTGCATCACATACACTTTAGACTATTACGCAGATGTGCACAGGAAATCAAATGCTTGGCGGGGAGGTTGGCGGCTCAGGACGGGTGTTGGATTACGGTCCTTCGGACCTAATCCAACCTACGAAGGCTGGTAAGAACCGTAGGTCGATGAGATGGTCTCCTCCCCTCCTAATCGGCGTCGCAATGCGCCAGGATAGGGAAGGAGAATTTTCCTATCAGAAACGAGTGGGAGGAGACCATGAGTAAGGTTACAACGGTTGGCATTGATCTCGCAAAGAACACGTTTGTCCTTTTTGGGCTGGGCCCTAAAGGTCACAGCGGGTGGAAGCGCAAAGTGCGCCGCAAGCAGTTGCTGGAGCAGCTGGTGCGTTTGGAGCCTTGCACAGTCGCTCTTGAGGCGTGTGGGAGCTCGCACTATTGGGCTCGCCAGATACGAGCGTTAGGGCATCAGGTTGAGTTGTTACCGCCTCAACATGTGAAGGGCTATCTTCGAGGTCAGAAAAACGATTACAACGATGCTCAGGCCATTGCGGAGGCCAGTGAACATGGGCGAATTCGCCCGGTGCCGATCAAAGAGGTCGAGCAGCAGGATGATCAGATGCTGCACAAGCTGCGCCAGGGCGTGAGCAAGGATCGGGTACGAATCAGCAATCAGCTTCGAGGATTGCTGGCCGAGTACGGTGTGATCATGCCCCAGGGAATAGCGGCGCTGCGCCGGGAGCTGCCACTGGCACTGGAAGACGCTGACAACGGGTTGAGCGAGCGGGCCCGGCAGTTGTTGCACCGCCAGTATCAGCGTTTTCTGGAAGTAGAGCAGGAACTGGCCTGGTACGACCAACAAGTAAAGCAGAGATCGAGACAGGATGAGACCTGTCGGCGCCTGCAAGCGATACCGGGCGTTGGTGAAGTCGTCGCCAGTCTGCTGAAGGGCTGGATGGGTGATGGCCGCCAATTCCGGCGAGGCCGAGACGCTGGCGCAGCGCTGGGCCTGATCCCCCGTCAGAACAGCACCGGGGGCAAAGACGTCTTACTGGGAATCAGCAAGCGAGGCGACCCGTACGTACGCGCCCAACTGGTTCACGGGGCGAGAGCGGTGGTTGCCCGTGCGGACGGGAAAATGGACCGCCTCAGCCGATGGATCCAGCGACTCAAGGCAGAGCGAGGGTTCAACAAGGCAACCGTCGCATTGGCCAACAAGTTGGTTCGCATTGCCTGGGTGATTATCGCCCGAGGCGAGCACTACCAGCCATCGGAGCAACGGCTGGCGGTATGAATAAGTCAGGGATTGACTGAGCTAAATCACCGACGCGACGTCGGAAAGTAAAGCGGTTACCCTTCCCGCAGGTTGCGAGGGTCACAGCAATCGATGGCATAACAGGTCAGACCGGCCTGCCGAAAACCTGACTAATCCAAGGGCCCCAGAGGCCGTTAGGTCGATAAGGACGGCAGGCGCGGATCTTCCATCAAGGCCAGAGGCGACAAAGCCGCCTCATCAAACAGGCCGGATATACGGGCGCAAACCTGTCCCTGACATTGAGTGCTGAGACCTTGCAAACGGGGAGGAGACCATATACGGATTAGGCCCGAAGGGCCGTAATCCGACACAAAGCCAACCCAGAATCATTGCCGGTTGCCAGGAGTACTGTAGGTCGATGAGATGGTCTCCTCCCCTCCTAATCGGCGTCGCAATGCGCCAGGATAGGGAAGGAGAATTTTCCTATCAGAAACGAGTGGGAGGAGACCATGAGTAAGGTTACAACGGTTGGCATTGATCTCGCAAAGAACACGTTTGTCCTTTTTGGGCTGGGCCCTAAAGGTCACAGCGGGTGGAAGCGCAAAGTGCGCCGCAAGCAGTTGCTGGAGCAGCTGGTGCGTTTGGAGCCTTGCACAGTCGCTCTTGAGGCGTGTGGGAGCTCGCACTATTGGGCTCGCCAGATACGAGCGTTAGGGCATCAGGTTGAGTTGTTACCGCCTCAACATGTGAAGGGCTATCTTCGAGGTCAGAAAAACGATTACAACGATGCTCAGGCCATTGCGGAGGCCAGTGAACATGGGCGAATTCGCCCGGTGCCGATCAAAGAGGTCGAGCAGCAGGATGATCAGATGCTGCACAAGCTGCGCCAGGGCGTGAGCAAGGATCGGGTACGAATCAGCAATCAGCTTCGAGGATTGCTGGCCGAGTACGGTGTGATCATGCCCCAGGGAATAGCGGCGCTGCGCCGGGAGCTGCCACTGGCACTGGAAGACGCTGACAACGGGTTGAGCGAGCGGGCCCGGCAGTTGTTGCACCGCCAGTATCAGCGTTTTCTGGAAGTAGAGCAGGAACTGGCCTGGTACGACCAACAAGTAAAGCAGAGATCGAGACAGGATGAGACCTGTCGGCGCCTGCAAGCGATACCGGGCGTTGGTGAAGTCGTCGCCAGTCTGCTGAAGGGCTGGATGGGTGATGGCCGCCAATTCCGGCGAGGCCGAGACGCTGGCGCAGCGCTGGGCCTGATCCCCCGTCAGAACAGCACCGGGGGCAAAGACGTCTTACTGGGAATCAGCAAGCGAGGCGACCCGTACGTACGCGCCCAACTGGTTCACGGGGCGAGAGCGGTGGTTGCCCGTGCGGACGGGAAAATGGACCGCCTCAGCCGATGGATCCAGCGACTCAAGGCAGAGCGAGGGTTCAACAAGGCAACCGTCGCATTGGCCAACAAGTTGGTTCGCATTGCCTGGGTGATTATCGCCCGAGGCGAGCACTACCAGCCATCGGAGCAACGGCTGGCGGTATGAATAAGTCAGGGATTGACTGAGCTAAATCACCGACGCGACGTCGGAAAGTAAAGCGGTTACCCTTCCCGCAGGTTGCGAGGGTCACAGCAATCGATGGCATAACAGGTCAGACCGGCCTGCCGAAAACCTGACTAATCCAAGGGCCCCAGAGGCCGTTAGGTCGATAAGGACGGCAGGCGCGGATCTTCCATCAAGGCCAGAGGCGACAAAGCCGCCTCATCAAACAGGCCGGATATACGGGCGCAAACCTGTCCCTGACATTGAGTGCTGAGACCTTGCAAACGGGGAGGAGACCATATACGGATTAGGCCCAACGGGCCGTAATCCGACACCAGCAAACTACATCAGAAAGCAATCTTCTCCCGCTCACTGATGCCCAGGTTCTTCCAGATGCTGATACTGGGTTCCACCTGGTTCAGGGTATAGAAATGCAATCCCGGCGCGCCGGCCTTCAACAGCTTCTCGCACATCTCGGTGACCACTTCCTCACCGAACTTGCGGATGGAATCGCTGTCGTCGCCGTAGGCTTCGAGCTGTTTGCGAATCCAGCGAGGAATTTCCGCGCCGCACATGTCCGAGAAACGAACCAGGTTGGAGAAATTGACGATGGGCATGATGCCCGGGACCACCGGAATGGTAACGCCCATTTTCTCCAGCCGGTCGATGAAGTAGAAGTAGCTGTCCGCGTTGAAGAAGTACTGGGTGATGGCGCTGTTGGCACCGGCCTGAACCTTGCGGGCAAAGTTCTTCAGATCTTCTTCGGCGTTGCGGGCCTGAGGATGAAACTCAGGGTACGCGGCTACTTCCAGGTTAAACGTATCGCCGCTGTGCTCACGGATAAACTCCACCAGCTCGTTGGCGTAGCGCAGCTCACCGGCGGCACCCATACCGGAGGGCATGTCGCCCCGTAGGGCGACAATCCGGTTGATTCCGTGCTCCCGGTACAGATCCAGAAGCTCCCCGATTTCCTGGCGGGTGCCCCCGACGCAGGAAAGATGAGGTGCCGTGGAAATGCCCTGGCTATGCAGGTTGAGCACGGTCTCGATGGTGCGGTCCCGGGTGGAACCACCGGCGCCGAAGGTGACGGAGAAAAAGTCCGGATTCACCTCGGCCAGCTGGTTGCGCACGTTCTGCAGCTTTTCCTTGCCCTGGTCGGTCTTGGGCGGGAAAAACTCAAAGCTGAAACGACGCTTGAACTGTTTCTGGGATTGCATCTGTTTACCCGATCAGTACTTGTAGCTTTCTGGCTTGTACGGGCCTTCGACCGGTACACCGATGTATTTCGCCTGCTCCGGAGTCATCTTGGTGATCACGCCACCAAAGCCTTCCACCATGGCCCGGGCCACTTCCTCGTCCAGGTGCTTGGGCAGAACCTGAACGTATACGCCTTTCTCGCGGGCATCTTCCGGCAGATCGGCGAACTTGCGCTCGAACAGGTACATCTGGGCCAGAACCTGGTTGGCAAAGGAGCCATCCATGATCCGTGACGGGTGACCGGTGGCGTTGCCCAGATTCACCAGGCGGCCTTCGGACAGCAGGATCAGGTGGTCGTTGGTGGCCTTGTCGCGGTACACCACGTGCACCTGCGGCTTCACCTCGTCCCATTCCCAGTTCTTGCGCATGTAGGCGGTATCGATCTCGTTGTCGAAGTGACCGATGTTGCACACCACAGCACCGCTTTTCAGGGCTTTGAGCATGTGCGCGTCGCACACGTTCATGTTGCCGGTGGTGGTGACCAGCAGATCGGTGTTCTGCAGCAGGTCGCGGTTCACGGCAGACTCGGTACCGGTGTTCACGCCGTCAATGTACGGAGACACAACTTCGAATCCGTCCATGCAGGCTTGCATGGCACAGATGGGGTCGGCCTCGGTCACTTTTACAATCATGCCTTCCTGGCGCAGGGAAGCAGCAGAGCCCTTGCCTACATCACCATAGCCAATCACCAGGGCTTTCTTGCCTGCCATCAGGTGGTCGGTAGCGCGCTTGATGGCGTCATTCAGGCTGTGGCGACAACCGTATTTGTTGTCGTTCTTGGCCTTGGTGACCGCGTCGTTCACGTTGATGGCCGGCACCTTCAGAGTGCCCTCGCGCAGCATTTCCTGCAGACGATGCACACCGGTGGTGGTTTCTTCGGTCACGCCGTGGCAGTTAGCCAGGATTTCCGGGTACTTCTCATGGAGCAGGGCGGTCAGATCGCCGCCGTCGTCCAGAATCATGTTCGGTTCCCAGCCGTCTACATCGGCTCCGACCGTACGCTCCAGGCACCAGTCGTACTCTTCGTCGGTTTCGCCCTTCCAGGCAAACACGGGAATGCCCTGCGCGGCGATGGCGGCAGCGGCCTGGTCCTGGGTGGAGAAGATGTTGCACGAAGACCAGCGCACGTTCGCACCCAGTTCAATCAGCGTCTCGATCAACACGGCGGTCTGGATGGTCATGTGGATACAGCCCATCACATTGGCGCCTTTCAGCGGCTGCTCGGCTTTGTATTTCTCGCGGAGCTTCATCAGGGCCGGCATTTCGCCTTCAGCGATGTTGATTTCCTTGCGGCCCCAGCCGGCCAGGGAAATATCGCGAACTTTGTAGTCGTCAAAGCTGTTCAGCTTTTCTGCGGGAGTGCTCATGGTGTTCTCCTGTCAGTTCAATCAGTTTGGCTTGGGCGTATGCCTGATGACATACGCCCGAAATCGGTTTAGATACCAGCCGCATCTTTCAGGGCCGCGGCGCGATCGGTCTTCTCCCACGGGAAGGCGGTAAAGGTTTTGCCGCCAACCGTCATTTCATAGGGGTCGCGACCGAAGTGGCCGTAGGCGGCTGTTGCCCGATACATCGGATGCAGCAGATCGAGCATGTTGGTAATTGCGTAGGGCCGCAGGTCGAAGTTGTCGCGCACCAGTTCAATGATCTTGTCGTCGCTGATCTTGCCGGTGCCGAAAGTGTTCAGGGAGATCGACGTCGGCTGCGCCACACCGATGGCGTAGGACACCTGGATCTCACACTTGTCAGCCAGTCCGGCGGCGACGATGTTCTTGGCAACGTAGCGGCCGGCGTAGGCGGCGGAGCGGTCAACCTTGGACGGATCCTTTCCGGAGAAAGCACCGCCACCGTGGCGTGCCATGCCGCCGTACGTGTCTACGATGATCTTGCGGCCCGTCAGACCACAGTCGCCAACGGGGCCACCGATCACGAACTTGCCGGTCGGGTTGATGTGGAACTGGGTGTCCTTGTGCAGCAGTTCAGCTGGCAGCGCGTGCTTGACGATCAGCTCCATCACCGCTTCTTTCAGGTCTTCCTGGGTCACGTCTTCATCGTGCTGGGTGGACAGAACCACTGCGTCGATACCAGCAACCCGGCCGTTTTCGTAGCGGCAGGTAACCTGGCTCTTGGCGTCCGGGCGCAGCCACGGCAGCAGGCCGCTCTTGCGGGCTTCGGCCTGGCGCTGAACCAGACGATGAGAGAAGGTGATTGGCGCCGGCATCAGTACATCGGTTTCGTTGCTGGCATAGCCGAACATCAGGCCCTGGTCGCCGGCGCCCTGGTCTTCCGGCTTCTGGCGGTCGACGCCCTGGGCAATATCGACGGACTGCTTGCCGATAATGTTGATGATGCCGCAGGTGTCGCCGTCGTAGCCCACTTTCGAGGAGGTGTAGCCGATGTCCTTGATGACACCGCGCACCAGGTCTTCCAGATCCACCCAGGCGCTGGTGGTGATCTCACCGCCAACGATGGCCACACCGGTTTTTACCATGGTCTCGCAGGCAACGCGGGCATGGGGATCGTCGGTCAGGATGGCATCCAGCACGGCATCAGAGATCTGGTCTGCCAGTTTGTCCGGATGGCCTTCAGAGACCGATTCGGAAGTGAAGATGTTGTAGTCAGCCATAGCGCATGCTCCTCTGTGAGCGATTCAAATTCAGGCCGGTAAGCGGTTTTCTTAAAGCGCTTTCCGGTATCCGGTTTGTTGGTCTGTGTGAGGATACGTAAAACTACGTATCCGTATATCAAAATTTGTTGATATTGCGATCCAGGTCGTCAAATCTGACCGCTGTGTTTCCAGAATTCCCGAACCTGGATCTGGAACCCGTTCCGCAAGCCGATAAACAGCTGTTCTCCGGCAACCAGGCCGGCGTCCGCGGCCCAGGTGGTGAGCTCTTCCGGCTCAAACCCGAGCCAGAGATCACCGCAGTTTGCTTTTGCCCAGTCCTGGTCGTGACTGCACAGGTCGCTGATTACGAAGCAGCCGCCGTTGTTCATCAACGCCGCGGCATCAAGGAAGATGTCAGCGGGGCTGGGCACGTGATGCAGAACCATATTCGCAACGACCAGGTCGAAGGCGTCGCCCCTGGCCAGCAGGGTGTCGGTAACACCTTCTATCAGGTCGATGTTGTTCAGCCGTTCGTCAATGCAGGTGCGGGTGGCCTTGGCCAGCATGTCCCGGCTGTTATCCAGGGCAACCACATGCCCACAAAGCTCTGCCAGAACCGGTAGGAAGGCACCCTCGCCGGGGCCGATTTCCAGTGCGGCCTGCCATTGATGTTTGCGGGACCGTTTGCGGATCATTTCCGCGACCGGCTCTGCGTAAAGATCAAAAGCGGCGATCAGTTCCTGCTGCTCGCGGAACTGCTCTGCATGCCGGGCGAAGAAAGCCTGGGACTGGTCTGCGCGCTGAGTGCGAATGGCCTCAATGCGCTCCTGCAGATGTGGTGGCAGTGGCACCCGGTCTACCGCTTCAAATATCTGTCGGATGGTCTGGTCGGTTGGCTTGTCGCTGTCCAGGTGCAGCGGGCGGCGATAGAAAATCGCATTGCCTTCACGCTGGGGCTCAAGCAGACCAGCCTTGTTCATTACCTTCAGGTGGTGGCTCATACCGGACTGGCGCATATCAAACAACTGGCTGAGCTCCAGAACTCCGAACGTATCCCGTCTCAACACACGCAGAATCTCCAGCCGCAACGGATCCCCGCCCGCTTTGAAGATCGGGGCCAGTGCGTCCACGGAGGACAGGTTATCGGCGTATGTGTTCATGGATGTCATGGAAACGAAGTGTAGGGGGCTTCGGGTGGTCAATCAATAGGCATATCAAAAAATTTTGATATAGATTTATCGTTCTTTGAAATCAGACCTTTCGGAAATCCACAGGCAAACAATCGTGAAACAGGCACATGCCGATTTGCCCCGGCACACACTAATCGGCGAAAATACGCGCCTCATTTTGATCGCCCTTTAATCACTACGAATTCTTTTCCTGCAAAACACTGGAGAAACGTCAATGCCGTCTCGTAAAGATCTCGCCAACGCCATTCGCGCGCTGAGCATGGATGCGGTTCAGAAAGCCAAGTCCGGCCACCCGGGTGCGCCCATGGGTATGGCGGATATCGCCGAGGTTCTGTGGAACGATTACCTGAGCCACAACCCGGCCAACCCTCAGTGGGCCAACCGGGACCGCTTCGTGCTGTCCAACGGTCACGGCTCCATGCTGCAGTACTCCCTGCTGCACCTGAGCGGTTACGACGTTTCCATCGAAGACATCAAGAACTTCCGTCAGTTGCACTCCAAGACGCCGGGCCACCCCGAGTACGGCTACACCCCGGGTATCGAAACCACCACCGGCCCCCTGGGCCAGGGTATTGCCAACGCCGTTGGTTTCGCCATTGCCGAGAAGTCCCTGGCAGCGCAGTTCAACCGTCCGGGCCACGAGATCGTTGACCACTACACCTACGCGTTCCTCGGCGACGGCTGCCTGATGGAAGGCATCTCTCACGAAGTTGCCTCCCTGGCAGGCACCCTCGGCCTCGGCAAGCTTGTGTTCTTCTATGACGACAACGGCATCTCCATCGATGGCGAAGTGGATGGCTGGTTTACTGATAACACCCCGCAGCGTTTCGAGTCTTACGGCTGGCAGGTGATTCCCGCAGTCGACGGCCATGATGCTGACGCCATTCGCGCCGCGATCGAAGCCGCCCGTGCCAACACCGAACAGCCCACGCTGATCTGCTGCAAGACCATCATCGGCTTTGGTTCCCCGAACAAACAGGGCAAGGAAAGCTGTCACGGTGCCCCCCTGGGTGACGACGAAATCACCCTGACCCGCGAGCAGTTGGGCTGGCAGTACGGTCCGTTCGAAATTCCGGCCGACATCGCCAGTGCCTGGAACGCCCGTGAAAAAGGTGCCGCTGCCCAGTCCGAGTGGGAACAGAAGTTTGCCGCCTACGAAAAAGCGGAGCCGGAACTGGCGGCTGAGTTCAAGCGCCGCATGGCTGGCGACCTGCCCGCCGACTTTGCCGAGAAGGCCCAGGCTTACATCCAGGAATGCCAGGACAAGGCCGAGACTGTGGCTTCCCGCAAGGCGTCCCAGAACACTCTGAACGCTTACGGCCCGCTGCTGCCGGAACTGATGGGCGGCTCTGCCGACCTGGCCGGTTCCAACCTGACTATCTGGTCCGACACCAAGGGTCTGACCAAGGAAGATGCCAGCGGTAACTACATCTATTACGGTGTCCGTGAATTCGGCATGGCTGCGATCATGAACGGCATCGCCCTGCACGGCGGTTTCGTGCCCTACGGCGCGACCTTCCTGATCTTCATGGAATATTGCCGCAACGCCGTGCGCATGGCTGCGCTGATGAAGCAGCGTTCCATCTTCGTGTTCACCCACGACTCCATCGGCCTGGGTGAAGATGGCCCGACTCACCAGCCTATCGAGCAGATGGCCAGTCTGCGCACCACGCCCAACATGAGCATGTGGCGTCCGGCGGATACTGTTGAATCCGCAGTGGCCTGGAAAGCAGCTCTTGAGCGCACCGATGGCCCGACCGCCATGGTCTTCTCCCGTCAGGGGCTGCCGGCACAGCCGCGCGATGCCCAACAGCTGGCGGACGTAGCCAAGGGCGCCTATATCCTGTCAGACAGCGAAGGCACGCCGGACCTGATCCTGATTGCCACCGGCTCCGAAGTCGGCCTGGCGCAGGATGCGGCTGCCCAGCTTCGTGATCAGGGCAAGAACGTGCGCGTGGTTTCCATGCCGTCCACGGACGTGTTCGATGCCCAGAGCGCCGAGTACAAGCAGCAGGTCCTGCCGCTGGATGTCACCAACCGCATCGCCATTGAAGCCGGCATTGCCGATTACTGGTACAAGTACGTTGGCCTGGACGGTCGCATCATCGGCATGACCACCTTTGGTGAGTCCGCCCCGGCCGGTGAGCTGTTCAAGGAATTCGGCTTTACCGTCGACAATGTCCTGGAAGTGGCTGCTGAGCTTCTGGACGCCTGATGACGGACTCTGCGCCTTTTCGTGTCGCCATCAACGGGTACGGCCGAATCGGCCAGTGCGTGTTGCGTGCGCTTTATGAAAACGGCTTCCGCGATCACCTTCAGGTGGTCGCGATCAACGAGTTGTCGGATATCGACACCATTGCCCACCTGACCCGATACGATTCCACCCACGGGCGTTTCCAGGGTGACATTTCGGTATCGGGTCAGGACCTGATGGTCAATGGCGATGCCATCCGCGTGTTGAGTCACGCTGACCCGGCAGAGCTGCCCTGGCGCCTGCTTGATGTCGATCTGGTACTGGAATGTTCCGGCGCCTTCTCGGATCGTGCTACGGCCGAGAAGCACATCGATTCCGGGGCCAGACGCCTGCTCTTCTCGCAGCCGGCCGAGTCCGATGTGGACCGCACCGTTGTCTACGGGGTCAACCACGCTGATCTCACACCGGAAGACGTGATCGTTGCAGCCGCCTCCTGCACCACCAACTGCCTGGTGCCTGTGATCAAGGTGCTGGACGACGCCTTTGGCGTGCAGCAGGGCAGTACCACCACGATTCACGCGGCCATGAATGACCAGCCGGTTATCGATGCCTACCACCACCAGGATTTGCGACGAACCCGCAGCGCCCTGCACAACATCGTTCCGGTGGAAACCGGTCTTGCGAAAGGTATTGAGCGGTTGCTGCCGAGCATGGAAGGCAAGTTCAGTTCGGTCGCCATGCGGGTGCCGACCATGAATGTCTCCGCCATCGACATGGTGGTGAACGTGGGCAAAGCCACCAACGTGGCAGCGGTGAACAACCTGTTAGAAGAGGCCGCCAACGGCCCGTTAAAGAGCATACTCGGCTATACCGACGAACTGCTGGCCAGCTCCGACTTCAACCACGACGCCCACTCCGGCGTGGTGGATGGCGGCCAGACCCGGGTCACCGGGGGCACCATGGTGAAAGTGCTGTGTTGGTTCGATAATGAGTGGGGGTTCGCGAACCGGATGCTCGATGTCAGCAAAAGCTGGTTAACCAAACATTCTTAATCTGAAATTTTGTTGAAGGGACGAACGTTATGGCCATCAAGAGAATGACCGACCTTAACCTCGCCGGTAAGCGAGTGCTGATCCGCGAAGATTTGAACGTGCCGGTCAAGGACGGCAAAGTCTCCAGCGACGCCCGCATCCGCGCCTCACTGCCCACCATCAAGGCTGCTAAAGACGCCGGCGCCAAAGTCATGCTGATGTCCCACCTGGGCCGCCCGGAAGAAGGCGTGTACGACGAAGCCTCCTCCATGAAGCCTGTCGCCGACCACCTGACCAAAGTACTGGGCCAGGAAGTTCGCCTGATCAAGGATTACCTGGATGGCGTTGAAGTGGCCGATGGCGAAGTCGTCCTGTTCGAGAACGTCCGCTTCAACAAAGGCGAAAAGAAAGACAACGAAGACCTCGCAAAGAAGTACGCGGCATTGTGCGACGTCTACGTAATGGACGCCTTCGGCACTGCTCACCGCGCCCAGGCCTCCACCCACGGCGTAGCCAAATTCGCCCCCGAGGCCTGCGCCGGCCCGCTGCTGGCGGCCGAACTCGAAGCCCTGGGCAAAGCCCTGGATAACCCGGCCAAGCCAGTGGTGGCCATTGTTGGCGGCTCCAAAGTCTCCACCAAACTGGACGTGCTCAACGCCCTGGAAAAGGTTTGCGACTCCATCATCGTGGGCGGCGGCATCGCCAACACCTTCCTGGCGGCCGCTGGTCACCCGGTTGGCAAATCCCTGTGCGAACACGACCTGATCGACACCGCCAAAGAAATCGCCAGCCGCGTTGAAATCCCGCTGCCGGTCGACGTGGTGGTTGCCAGCGAATTCGCAGAAACCGCCACCGCAACCACCAAGAACATCGCCGACGTCACCGACGACGACATGATTCTCGATGTGGGCCCAGAGACCGCGGGCGAATTCGCTGAACTGCTGAAAAACGCCAAAACCATCCTCTGGAACGGCCCGGTTGGCGTTTTCGAATTCGACCAGTTCGGCAACGGCACCAAAGCGCTTGCTAATGCCATCGCCGAAAGTGACGCCTTCTCACTCGCCGGCGGTGGTGATACCGTCGCCGCCGTTGACAAGTACGGCGTTGCTGACAAAATCTCGTATATCTCTACCGGTGGTGGCGCGTTCCTGGAATTCGTAGAAGGTAAGACGCTCCCGGCAGTAGCGGTGCTGGAAGAACGCGGCGCGTAACGAGTTACTGAAAGAATCCAACTATCCCCAAAGTCCAAATGAAGGAGACGACCCATGGCCCTGATTTCGATGCGGCAAATGCTGGATCACGCCGCCGAGCATGGTTACGGTGTGCCAGCCTTTAACGTCAACAACCTGGAACAGATGCGCGCCATCATGGAAGCCGCCGACAAAACCGACTCCCCGGTGATTGTCCAGGCTTCCGCCGGTGCCCGCAAATACGCTGGCGCCCCCTTCCTGCGCCACCTGATCCTGGCGGCCATCGAAGAATTCCCGCACATCCCGGTGGTCATGCACCAGGACCACGGCACCAGCCCCTCCGTGTGCCAGCGCTCCATCCAGCTGGGCTTCAGCTCCGTGATGATGGACGGCTCCCTCGGTGAAGACGGTAAAACCCCCACCGACTACGAATACAACGTTGATGTTACCCGTCGCACCGTTGAAATGGCCCACGCCTGCGGTGTCTCCGTAGAAGGCGAGCTGGGTTGCCTGGGTTCTCTCGAAACCGGCCAGGCCGGTGAAGAAGACGGCATCGGTGCCGAAGGTACCCTGGATCACAGCCAGATGCTGACCGACCCGGAAGAAGCGGCGGACTTCGTCAAGAAAACCCACGTTGATGCCCTGGCCATTGCCATCGGCACCAGCCACGGCGCCTACAAGTTCACCCGTCCGCCCACAGGCGACATCCTGGCCATCGACCAGATCAAAGCCATCCACGCTCGCATCCCGGACACCCACCTGGTTATGCACGGCTCCAGCTCCGTACCCCAGGAGTGGCTGAAGATCATCAACGAATACGGTGGCGAGATTCCGGAAACCTATGGTGTGCCGGTCGAAGAAATTGTAGAGGGCATCAAGCACGGCGTGCGCAAGGTCAACATTGATACCGACCTGCGTCTGGCCAGCACTGGCGCCGTTCGTCGCTTCCTGGCTGAGAACCCGGCCGAGTTCGACCCGCGCAAATTCCTCAAGGAAACGATGAAGGCCATGACCGAAGTGTGCATCGCACGCTACGAAGCCTTCGGTTGTGCCGGCAACGCCAGCAAAATCAAGCCGGTGAACCTTGAGCGCATGTTCGAGCGTTACGCCTCCGGTGAGCTGGATCCGAAAGTTAAGTAAGTTATGTTATTCATTTGGGGCGGATCTCCGCCCCAAATGCCTGACCCACCTCAAGTACGAACGACCTTCCCCTTGTAATTTCCCCAATCTCATCAAATATAGTGGTTAGTAAGCGGGCGTACGCCCAGCAGAATAACCAGTGGTGAGGATCCTGATGGACTTCAAAGACTATTACGCCGTGCTCGGTGTGAGTGAGTCTGCCTCCGCCGAGGAGATAAAAAAAGCCTACCGAAAGCTGGCACGGAAATACCATCCGGATGTCAGTAAGGAAGAGGACGCCGACACCAAATTCAAGGAAGTGGGTGAAGCCTACGAAGTACTGAAAGATCCCGAGAAGCGCGCGGAGTACGACCAGCTGCGTAAATACGGCGCCAGGGCGGATGGTTCTTTCGAGCCGCCTCCGGGCTGGCAAAGCGGTGCCGGTTTCGGTGGCGGAGGTTATACCGATGCCGACGCGCGCCAGTTCAGCGACTTCTTCGAGGAGATATTCGGCGGTGGTCGCCAGGGCGGTTTCTCCGGGGGCTACGGTGGTGGCGGTTTCCGCCAGAACATGAGAATGCGCGGTGAGGACGTGCACGCCAGGATTGCGCTGTTCCTGGAAGAAGCGTTTCACGGCTGTGAAAAGCAGGTTTCTTTCGCGGTACATGAGGCCGATGAGCATGGCCGGGTGATGCCGCGGCAAAAGACCCTGAAAGTGAAGATTCCCGCAGGCATGCGCGAGGGCCAGCATATTCGCCTCAAAGGCCAGGGGGCGCCGGGCGCTGGTGGTGGAGAACCGGGCGATCTGTTCATTGAAGTGGAGCTGGCACCCCACCCGCATTTCACGGTGGAGGGCCGGGACGTATTGGTCACGGTTCCGATCGCCCCCTGGGAGGCCGCTCTGGGGGCAACGGTGACCGTGCCAACGATTGGCTCAAAGGTGAATGTGAAGGTGCCGAAGGGCTCCACCAGTGGACGGAAGCTGCGCCTCAAGGGTAAGGGTTTCCCGGGCAAGCACCCGGGCGATCAGATTGTCATCCTGCAGATTGCCATGCCCGAGAAACACAGCGCCGAGGCCGAGAAGCTCTACGAGCAACTGGCCGAGGCAGAGAAAAACTTCAATCCACGCAGCAAGCTTCACGTGTAAGCGGGAGTAAGGTATGAGCAAGCAGGATCATATTTTGACGGTAGAGGTGGTCGACCAGGATGGCAGCACCTTCACCCTGCGTGAAATCTGCGAGCGCGGCGAGTGCCATGCCGAGTTTGTCATAAAACTGGTGGACTACGGGATCATTGCCCCGCTGGAAGATTACCCGGAGGCACGGCAATGGGAGTTCGATGTCGCTGCCCTGAGCCGATTGCGCAAAGCGCAGAGATTACAGAGGGACCTGAAAATGAATCTGCCCGGCCTGGCCATGTCTCTGGAACTGCTCGATGAGGTGGAGGAAATGCGTCGGGAAGTGGCCCGCCTCAATCACCGCATCCGGCAATTGATGGGGGAGTAAACGCTCCCCCCGCTTATTTCTTTTCGTCCAGCGCCTGGATCTCGGCGTAGATCTTTTCTGCCTCCTCCATGAGGGTTCCATGAGTTCTCAGATCGCCATTGCGCTGGGCATCCAGTGCCTTGGCGAGCTTCGCCTCGTATTGTTTCTGCAGTTTTTTCTTCGGATCGCCTTTCAAAAATCCCAACATCGTAATGAACCTGTTTTGGCTGAACGTTCAAAGATTTACGTTTTTTGCTCCATAAAGTTCACAAAATTTTCATGATCAAAAACTGGACAGCCCCAAAAAATGGGATTAAATTCCCAAATACAGATGTGGGAAAAATATCCCAATTTATTATCGGGTGTTAAGACGTGGTCGCCCGGGGACGCAACAACAAGCCTGGAGAAGAACGATGAATCGCAAACCTTTAGCAATAGCAGTGAAACTGGCCATGACCGGCGCTCTTGCTGGCGCACTTGTCGCTTGCGGAGGCGGTGGCTCTGGAGACACCTCAACAAGTGATGCTTCATCGGGGACCAGTGTCGGGGCGGTATCCGGTTTCGGCAGTGTTTACGTGAACGGTACCCGCTTTGAGACCAACGGCAGCGTTAGCAGCGACGATGGCCTGGAACGCGAGGATCAGCTCGAAAAGGGCATGATCCTCAAAGTTGACGGCGATTGGGATGACAGTGGTCAGGGGCGGGCGGACAAAGTCAGTTATGACGATACCCTGCGCGGGCCGATTTCCGGCATGAGCTGGGATGAGGTTACCCGCACCGGAACTCTGACCATGCTTGGCCAGAGCATTGCCCTGGATGGCAAAACCGTCTTCCGCGGCGCAACACCAACGGCTCTTGCCGACAACCCCCAGGGCTATCGTATAAGGGTCAGCGCCTGGCGTCTTGAGGATGGCAGCTTCCGGGCAAGCTTTGTTGGTGCCCGGGCCATTGGCCTGGAATTCGATGACAACAACGAAGTAGAAATCGAAGGCGTTGTTGCCGATCTGGACACAAGCGCCCAGACCTTCACCATCAACGGTTTTATTATCGATTACACCAGTGCGGTAGGAGACGATGATTTCTCCCTCGATGACCTGGCAAACGGAATCGCTGTCGAAGTGGAAGGGACGCTGAACGGCAACACCATCTTGGCCGAGGAAATCGATGATGAGGATGACCTCTTCGACGATGATGACGATGTCGAAATCTCCGGAAGCATTTATGACTATGACGCCGCCAGCGGACAGTTCTCGGTAAATGGGGTGCGCGTCCAGATTGATGGGGGCACCGAGTTCGACGATCTCCGCGAAAGCAGCCTTGCGGATGGCCTGTTCGTGAAAGTGGAAGGGGATTTCCGCAATGGCGTCCTGGTGGCTGAAGAGATCGAAGGCCGGGATTCCGATGCCGAGCTGGATGGTCGCATCGAGTCTCTTGATCTGACCAATGAAACCATGGTCGTCAGTGGCGTCCGGGTTCAGCTGACCGGCAACACCCTGATTGATGACGACGACGATGACGAAGATGGCCTTCGCAGTCGCGTCCAGGATATCCAGAGCCTGCAGGTGGGTGACTATCTCGAAATTGAAGGTCGCCAGCAGAGCAGTGAAGGCGGATTCCTCGAGGCCATCAGCATCGAGCGTGAGGATGACGATGACGATGACGATTTTGAGCTTGAGGCACGGGTGAGTGCCATCGGAGCCGATTCCATCACCATCATGAATCTTGAGGTGCTCCGAAATGGCTACAGCCTGTCCGGCGCCCAGGTTGGTGATGAAGTGGAAATCGAGTATCGCCAGACCAGCGGTGGCGAGTATGAGCTCACCGACAACGTCGAAGTCGATGACGATAGTGACGACGGCAATGGCAGCAATGATGATTGATCAGTGAGCCGAAGGTGCGGGTCGGACAGTTGTCGGCCCGCATCCTGGCTTTCGAAGTCGCTATGGGAATACAATCCCAAACATGAAAAAGCCCAACCCCCTGCATCAAGCGCTGTTTCGCATTCTGCGCCCTCTGGCGAGGTTGCTGTTGCGCAATGGTATTCCTTTTGGTGAGTTCTCCGAGCTGGTTAAACGTGCCTACGTGGAAGCCGCCCTGGAGGACTTCACCGACGACCGGAGAAAGCCCACGGACTCACGGGCTGCAGTCATGACCGGGCTGACCCGCAAGGAAGTCAAACGCCAGCGGGAGATCCTGGCAGGGGAGGATGCTGGGAGCCGCGACGTGCTCCATACCAACCGGGCGTCCCGGGTGGTATCGGGCTGGGTCCACGATGCGGTGTTTCAGGCCAAGGACGGAGAGCCTGCCATGCTGGCTTTCGACGGGCCTGCAAGCTTCAGCGAGCTGGTCAAACGCTACAGCGGCGACATGCCGCCCCGTTCCGTGCTGGATGAACTGCTTCGGGTGGGGGTGGTTTCCGTGGAGGGGGAATCTGGCCGCCTGGTCCTGCAGCAAAGGGCCTTTGTCCCGGCCGGAGACAGCGAGGAAATGCTGCAGATTTTCGGTGAGGACGTATCGGATCTCATCGCAACCATTGATCACAATCTGGTCAGTGACGAGTCCGGGCAGCCACCTCTGTTCCAGAGAACCCTGACCTACAACAATATCCCTCCGGAAGTGATGGAGCGCTGGCGCAGGCATGCAGCCGCCCAGTCGCAGGCACTGCTGGAACAGCTGGACAAGTGGCTTGGTCCTCATGACCGCGATATATCGGGGCAGAACTCTGACAGTGAGTCCGGGGATCCGGTCCGCACCGGCGTGAGCATCTTCTTTTTTGAAGAGCCTGCCGGGAAAGAGCCGAAAGGAGATTGAGTGCTATGAGTCTCAAGAGGCAGCCGAACATTATTCGTCGCTGGGAGCCAACGGAGCTTGCAAGCACCATACTTTCCGCATCGTCCCGGCAGGTTATTCGCTCCTGGATCAGCTCAAGTGAATTTCTCGACGAGCATCATGACCCGGTCATGCTCCTGATGGACAATTACGCAACGGATTCTTTTCGCAGTCTGGTGCAAGCGACCAATCCTGATTTCAGCCCAACGGTGGTTCTGAATGAATTACTTCGTAAGGGTGTGGTCGAACCTCTGGATAGCGGTTACCTCATGCTGAGGAGAAGTATCTATGCGCCCTCACAGCCAGGGCTTCCTCGCGAATCGCGAGTCGACCAGGTTTTTGAGCACGAGGACGAGATTCCCCGCAGGCGCTTTAACGATGCTATATAACAGACACCGGCCAGGAACGCCGGTTATGGAGAACTCGAATATGAAACGGCACATCCGCAATCGTGTTATCGGGCTGGCCGCCGGCACAGTGGCCTTCGGGGTGATTTCCGCCTGTGGCGGAGGCGGCAGTGGCGGAGGCCTGGATGTTGCCGATGGCGGTATACGTGGCACTGGCTCCAGCGTTGGGCCTGTTTCCGGGTTTGGCAGTGTGTTTGTTAATGGGGTGCGGTTCGACACAAGAGATCTCAACGGAGCTGTCGAAAGCAATGATGGCATTGATGCCGAAACTCAGCTCAGTGAAGGAATGATTCTTCGCGTTGATGGTGAGTGGAGTGATAACGGCGAGGGAGTTGCTGAGAGTCTTGAATACGACGACACTTTCCGGGGTGCGGTGTCGGATGTGACTTTGAGCCAAAATAATGAACAGGTAACCTTCACAATATACGGACAAGAGCTGTTTGCCACTACCCAGACTGTGTTCCGGGGCACCACCTTGGCAAATCTGACTAACGATGATTTTGTTCGAGTAAGTGCCTACCGGGGGCCGGATGGGCTTTATCGTGCAAGCTTTGTTGGAACTGCTACTCGCAACGAAAGCGATATTGAGCTTGAGGTTGACCTGTCAAACGCAGAGTTTGATGCAGGCAACAATCAAATTCTCAGCAATGGTTTTACCATTACTTATGCCGACAATGTCTTTGCGAATGGCCTTACAGAGGCTGACCTTGAAGCGGGCGGATTCTTCGAGATTGAAGGAGAGTTGATGGTCCCCAATGAGATTAATGCCATTAGTATCGACAGGGACGATTTCCGCCGTTATCAGCAAGGAGAGGGAGACGATATTGAGCTCACTGGAACTGTCCAGACTCGCTACGTGGCAGACGGTGGTAATCCGCGCCCCGGAGAGTTAACCCTGGCCGGACTTACGATCAGGATTGTCAACGAGACTGAACTCGACGATGGCCTCACGCTCGACAGCCTGCAGCCAGGTCTCCTGATCCAGGTTGAGGGGAAATTCATCGGTGATAGTGTGGTGGAAGCTGAGGAGATTGAGTTACGGGAGCCCGACTCCAAGGTGAAGGGCTCGATTGATGTGAATTCGGTTGATCCTTCAAGCCGTCGTTTCGAAGTTGGCGGCGTTAAGATTCAGGTCACGCCCCTGACGACTCTGACCCGCGATGACGATGGAGAAATTGATTTTGCCCAACTCACCGCCTTTGGAACTAAGGTTGAGGTCGAGGGAATTGAGAGGGGAGCTCCAGACAGCATTTATGTTCAGGCTCTGAAAGTCGAGGTCGAGAGCGAGGAAGACGACGCCAGCAGCTTCGAGTTGGAAGGCCGGTTGCGGTTTATCTCTTTGAATCCGTCGGCGAATGGACTGTCCATCCTCGGAATTACCATGAGTGATCTTGGCGCTGATTACGATGGAGACAACGAGAGCACGGCCAGACAGGAAATCGTTGACGCCTTTGAAGGACCAGAGCCGGTGTTCCTCGAAGTTGAATACTTCAACACATCTTCTGGCTTCGTTGCAGATGAAGTTGAACTCGAGAGCGAAGATGACGATTAACTACAAAACCCGTACATAAAAGCGCGCTATTCAGGCCCGGGTTTTGCTATACATACGGACACGCCAGGCAGGGACGCTGTTGCCGACTGTGCAGGATGCATGAAGCACACATGCTAGCGGAGTCCGTATGTCACTCAGTTTTATCCGGCGGCTGATTTCTAGCCGCCTTCTCAGACCGGTTTTTGTGGTTCTGGTCGTTGCCGGTCTGGTTCAGGTCCTGGTCAGCCAGTGGCTAATTTCCAGCCAGGTGGAGCGCCTTGTCGACACCGCCGGGTCCGCCCTTGAGGCCAGTAGCCAGCAGGTCAGTGCCTCCTTCGGGGATACCCGTGAGGATGTCCGATCCCGCCTGGAGACCATGCGGCAGAAGACCACCGAGGAACTCTCCGCCGAACTCACCCGCCAGCAGACGGCGCAGCAGGAACGCGTTGCCGGCAACGTTCGCACCGCTGTCATGGCGGAAGCCCAGGGGCTGGCTGATGTCCTCGCCGCTGTTGCGGCCCCGCTGATCTGGGATCGGGATGTCCCACGCCTCACCGATCTTGTCGAACTGGCCGACGCCCGTGAATCGGTTCTGTTTGCCGTGTATTACGACCAGTACGGTGATCGGCTGACCCGTTATGTGGACCGCACCGACGACCGGGTGCGCACCTTAATGGAGCAGGGGGAAGGTCGCGGTGCGGCAAATCGGGTCCTGGATGCGGCAAGTCGCGACCCCAACGTGGTCATCATTACGGCCGATATCGCCCCCCAGGGTTCCGCCATTGGTCAGCTGAAGCTGGGGCTGTCGCTCGAAGGCATCAATCAGGACCTGGCGGCTCTGGAGCAGGAGTTCAGCGCTACCATAACCGGCAGCATCGACGCGCTGCATGACACCCTGGAAGCAGAAACCGAACAGGTTAACCGGCGCCTTCAGCAGCAGTTGGCGAGTATGGACGCTGACACTCGCTCCAGAATCCAGAACACTGTGGAGGCGTTGAATACCGAAGCTTCGAGCCTCTCCGCCAATTTGAGCATGCTGGCAATCGGTTCCGTGGTGGTTCTGATCCTGCTGGTGGCCCTGGTGCTCGGCGGAGGCTTGCTGCCCAGAGTTTTCCGTTTGAGCTCGGCGATCTGGGGTATCGCCGATGGCGAGGCCGATCTCACCCGCCGGGTTTCCATGAAAGGCAAGGATGAGCTCACGGAAATGGCGCAAGGCGTGAACCGCTTTATTGGACGAATCCAGGAGCTGGTCTCGGAAGTCAAAGAGTCTGCCGAATCGGCCGCCGGCCAGGCCCAGGCTCAGGGTGACATCAGCCGCAGTGCGGTGGCGGCCGTGAACCGTCAGGAACAGGAAGTGGCGGAGGTGTCCGGCACCATGGATGCCATGTCTCGTAGTATTTCCGAGGTGGCTGAAAACATTCAGGATATCGCAGGCTCGGTCAGCAACGTCAGTTCCGAGAGTGAGGCCACCGCGGGGATTTCCCGGGAAGTTCGGAACCGGTTGGATCAGGTAGTCCGTAATGTTGAACAGGCGGTGGAAGCGGTCAATCAGCTGGACCACCAGAGCAAGGAAATCGGATCGGTGCTGTCGGTGATCGGCGCCATCGCAGAGCAGACCAACCTGCTGGCTCTCAATGCTGCCATCGAGGCTGCTCGCGCCGGAGAATCCGGCCGGGGCTTTGCCGTGGTGGCCGATGAGGTCCGTACTCTGGCGAGCCGGACCCAGGAATCCACCACTGAAATCCAGTCCATCATTGAACGTCTGCAGCAGGGCAGCCGGCAGGCTGTCAGCGCCATTGGCGAGGTGTCAGGGCAGGTTGCGGAGTCGTCGTCGGAGTTCCGTCGGGCTGACGAGCATTTCGACCGGATCAACCAGTTGCTCAGCAGCCTTCAGGATCGGGCCATGGCTATTTCATCCGTGGCGGAAGAGCAGGGCCGGCATGCCAGTGAAGTCAGTGTGAGCGTGAGCGATATTGCAGGCTCATCCCGCCAGACGGTAGAAGCCATTGAGCGCTCCGACGAGGCCAGCGGCCAGATTGCCCGGACACTGACCTCGTTGAAGGATAAAGCCTCACAGTTCCAGGTTTAGGAACCTGTCGATAACAGGCGCTCCCGGGCGTTTCTGTACTCCTCGGACAGACGGCTCACCAGTTCCGGGACGGTGAGCACGTCGTGGATCTGGCTGACGCCCTGGCCGGCCGACCATACGGTTTTCCAGGCCTTGGCTTCATCATCAATGGGCTTCAGCTTTTCCCCGTAGTTGATCTCGCCGGCCTGGTTCAGTTTGTCCATGGGGAAGCCGGCCGCTTCCAGACTCTGGCGCATAAAGCTGGCGGGTACACCGGATACCGCCGGTGTATGGATAATGTCGCCAGACACTGCCTCAATGATCATGTTCCGGTAGGCCTCATCGGCCTGGGACTCGAACGTGTTTATAAAACGGGTACCCAGGTAGGCCAGGTCCGCACCGAGGGCATGGGCCGCCAGCAGATCCTCACCATGGGATAGCCCCCCGGCCAGCAAAATCGTGCCGCCAAAGACTTCCCGGATTTCATGCACCAGAACGAACGGGTTGATCGTGCCCGCATGGCCACCGGCACCCGCTGCCACGGCAATAATGCCGTCCACACCGGCTTCGGCCGCCTTGCGGGCATGCTTCTGGTTGGTCACGTCATGGAACACCACCCCGCCGTAGCTGTGCACCGCCTCCACCACCTGGCTGGCGGCGCCCAGGGAGGTGATGATAATGGGCACCTTGTGTTTAACACACAGTTCCAGGTCTGCCTGCCAGCGCGGATTGGTCCGGTGCACGATCAGGTTCACGGCGTAGGGCGCCGTTTTTGCTTCCGGATTGGCGCTTCGGTAAGCGGCCAGCTCTTCGTTCATCTGGATCAGCCACTCCTCAAAGCCCTCGCTGGTGCGTTGGTTCAAAGCCGGGAAACTGCCAACGATGCCCTGCTTGCAGCAGGCGAGCGCCAGTTCGGGCCCAGAGATCAGAAACATGGGTGCGGCCACCAGGGGCAGTGAGAGAGAGTCTGTCAGGGAAGCGGGCAATGGCATGAGGATTCCTTAATTTTTGTTGGAACTTTTGTAGGATATAAAGGATCTTAGCGTGCCACGCTCGATCTGAAAACGGTCGCGAGCTAATTAATTCCGGAAACCAGAAACACAATAAGGAGTCCCTCCATGGGTGAAGCAAAACGTCGCAAGGAAACCGGTGCGCCGCCGCCCCAAAAAGGAAAATCAAACAAGCTTTTGTATGCGGGTATCGGACTGCTTGCGCTTGCGGCAGTGCTTCTTGGCGTATTTTTCCTGACCGCTCCACCAAAACCCACGTCTGACGGGCTGCCTGTGGCCGCTCCGAATGCCGAGGACTTCCCCGCCCAGTTGGACCAGTTCGGTGTCTCCGTGGGTCCCGACGACGCACCGGTCGTGGTGCGTGAGTTTGCCGACTATCAATGCCCCGCCTGCGGCAACTTTGCCTCTGCCAGCAAGCAGTTGAAGGAAGAGTATGTGGCTGAGGGCAAGGTTCGCTTTGTCTACTTTGATCTGCCATTACAGCAGCATCAGAACGCCATGCCAGCCGCCCAGGCAGCACGCTGTGCCGGGGATCAGGACGCCTACTGGGCCATGCACGAACGCCTTTACGATTCCCAGACCGAATGGAGTGGTTCAAACGATCCGGTTGCCACCTTTACCCGCTACGCCGGTGATCTGGGCCTTGAAGAGCGGCGCTTCCGCCGGTGTATGACCACCGAATTGCACCGGGAAGCTGTCGAGCAGAGCCGCCAGGTGGCCATGCAGCTTCGGGTAACCAGCACACCGACGGTTCTGGTGGATAACATCCGCCTGACCCGTCCCGGCTGGGGGCAGCTCTCTGCCGTAGTTGAACGTGAACTGGCCAACGGGGCGGAGTGACCTGTTGAGCCCCGGGTAACCCCGCACTTGATCGTGAGCCTGAGTTGGTTAAAATTTGCGCCCTCTCAGGCTCCCGCCTCAGATGAACCCCGAAACCATGCTCCGGATTTACGGTCCGGCCCGCAGGAGAACATGATGAGCAACAACGTTGTTGTCTGCGCACTGTACAAGTTCGCAGTCCTGAATGATTATAAAGCCCTCCGCCAGCCGCTGCTGGACCTGATGCTCGAGAAAGACGTGCACGGCACTTTGCTGCTGGCGCGCGAGGGCATCAACGGCACCATTGCCGGCAGCCGCGAAGGCATTGATGCCGTGAAAGACTGGATCGCCAGCGACGAGCGGTTCGACGGCATTGATTACAAAGAGTCCTTTGTGGACATCCAGCCGTTCAAACGCACCAAAGTGAAGTTCAAGAAAGAGATCGTCACCATGGGTGTGGACGGTATTGATCCGAAGCGGATTGTCGGCACGTATGTGGATCCGAAAGAATGGAACAAACTGATTTCCGATCCGGATGTGGTGCTGGTGGATACCCGCAACCAGTACGAAGTGGAAATCGGCACCTTTGAAAATGCCGTCAATCCGGCCACTGATACCTTCCGGGAGTTCCCGGAATACGTGAAACAGAACCTGGATCCTTCGAAGCACAAGAAGGTGGCGATGTTCTGTACCGGCGGTATCCGTTGCGAGAAATCCACCGCGTATCTCAAGGAGCAGGGTTTCGAGGAGGTCTATCACCTGAAGGGCGGCATCCTGAAATACCTGGAGGAGGTCCCGGAAGATCAGAGCCTGTGGCACGGAGAGTGCTTCGTGTTTGATGACCGGGTAACGGTCAACCACCGGCTGGAGCGCGGCGATTACGACCAGTGCCATGCCTGCCGGAGGCCAATCACCGAGGAAGACAAACAGCGCCCCGAGTACGAGCAGGGCGTGAGCTGCCATCAGTGCATCGATTCGCTGACTGAAGAGCAGAAAGCCCGGTTTGCCGAGCGTGAACGTCAGATGCGTCTGGCGGAAGAGCGCGGCGAAGCCCACGTTGGTGGTGAAGCCGCGCGCATCATTGCCGAGCGCAAGGCCCGGAAAAAGGCTGAAAGAGAACGTCAGGCCCGGAAAAGCCTCGATGGCGAGAGGGCGAGGAGCACCGAGGGCGCC
Organism: Marinobacter sp. CP1; assembly: GCF_001266795.1. Classification (NCBI taxonomy): domain Bacteria; kingdom Pseudomonadati; phylum Pseudomonadota; class Gammaproteobacteria; order Pseudomonadales; family Marinobacteraceae; genus Marinobacter; species Marinobacter sp. CP1. The sequence continues at coordinate 984,533 of NZ_CP011929.1, read as the reverse complement.
TGACCAACCCCCAAAGGAGACTTCATGGATTTACGACAGGCTGTAGCCATTACCGCAGTTGCAATCGCGCCCTTTGCCAGTGCGCAGGAGGCAGACAACTGGAAGGGCGAAACCGAGCTGGGTGTGTTGATCACCTCGGGCACTACCGAAGAGACCAACATCAAGGGTCGCCTGGGGTTGGTCCATGAAGTCGAAACCTGGCGTAACACCGGCGAATTCCGCACCAACTATTCCGAGACTGAAGACGAAACCACTGCCGAGAAATATCAGGCCGCCCTGGAGACCGACTACAAGTTCGCCGAGAACCAGTACTGGTTTCTCCGTGGCTCCTATGAAGACGATCGCTTCTCCGGCTACGACTTCGAATCAACCGTAACCACGGGTTACGGCAACCGGGTCTGGAACTCCGGAGATCGCTCGTTTCTGGACCTCTCAGTAGGCGCCGGTTACCGCTACAACAAGCTGGATATGGTGAATGCGGAAGGCGAGGATACCGAGGAAGAGGCCATCGCCCGCCTTGCTGGCCAGTTTGATTACGCCCTTTCGGAAAATTCCCTGTTCCGTCAGAAGCTCAGTACCGAAGTTGGCCTGGACGAAAACAACACGGTGACCGAATCGGAAACATCGCTGCAGGCGAACGTGGTGGGGAATCTCTCCATGAAGGCTGCTTTCCGGGTCAAGCACGTGTCTGACGCTCCGGCCGGCTCCGAAAACACCGACACCGAAACGTCACTCTCGCTGCTCTACGGTTTCTAACTGCGTGAATTCGGGGTCAGATGAAAATTTCATCTGACCCCAACTTTATCTTCAGACGTTGTTACGCAGCCCCAGCTCATCTGGGTAGGGCGTCAAATACTGCTGGGCATGCAGGTAATCCACCGGCTCCCTTCTCTGGGCCATACGCAGCAGCGTCATGGGAACCACTAGCGGGACCTCGCCTCGATGGTAAGCCTCCATCTGCTCCATCAACACCTTGCGGTCTTCATCGCCCATGGAATCCCTGAGGTAGCCCATCAGATGCTGCATGGCGTTCATGTGTGAACCCCGGCTCACCTTCTTGCTCATGGCTTCCATGAACTGGTGGATATAGCGTTCGGCAATGTCTTCCAACGGCTCGGACTTCAGGTCTCCAAGCATCGGACCAAGCTGGCGGTAGATCTTTTCGGAGTGAGCCAGAAGCTGGAATTTGTGGCGGGTATGGAATTCAATCAGCGCCCTGGCCGAAAGCTTGTCTCCGGCCACGTTCTGCATCCAGTCGTCGTAGGCGAAAACCCTCTCAACGAAATTCTCCCGGATCATGTTGTCGTTCAGTCGGCCTTCCTCCTCCACCGGCATTAGCGGGTAGGCCTTCAACAGCGCCTCGGCAAACATGCCCCGGCCATCCCGGCGGGTTACATTGCCATCCTCGTTATGTACCTTGATCCGCTCCATGCCACAGCTGGGAGACTTGGCCATCAGGATGTAACCACGAAGGTCTGCCAGGGTCGGCATCACCTGTTCGATAAAGCCCTGCATGGCGTCGGTATGGTCCGCCGCGCCCTTGGTCTCGATCAGGCGCAGGCCATCACTGTATTCGCGCAGGTGGATCGCCGGGCGCGGAACGCCCAGGCCCGCTTCCAGCTCCGGGCAGATGGAGCGGAAATCAAAGTGTTTCGAGAGCACCTGGGTGCAGTAGCGGGAATGTTTATGGCCGCCATCATGGCGAACTTCCTTGCCCAGCAGGCAGGTGCTGATTCCGACGGGGATGCCGCTCACGTTAGTCTCCGATAATTAACCAGGTCTGATAGCTAAAACTGTCTTTGTAATACGTGAATTCAGTCTAGCCCGATCAGGCCGCTGCGGAAAACTGTAACCCCACCTATTCAGGATGGATTATCGAGCCTTTTCGTTTCTTCGCGGCCATGGCGAGTGTGGTGGCGTAGATGGTGCGGACGTCTTGGGCGAACTGCTCCACTGAGTAGTCCCTGGCAAATTCCAGGGCCTGTTCGGAGAGTTTTTCACGCAGATCGTCGTCTTCCAGTAGCTTTTTGACTTGCGCCCGCCACTGGTCCTGTTTTTCCGGCGTCTTGAAGCCGTTGAACCCGTGTCGGACAACGTCTTCAATGCCACTGGAGCGAACCGCTACGACCGGCAAACCGGCAGCCATCGCCTCCAGAATTACCATGCCCTGGGTTTCGGAGATGGAGGCGAACAGGAAGGCATCCCCCAGTCGGTACCAGGTGGCCATTTCGTCCGGCGGCACGGCACCAACAAGGGTGAAGTGTTGTTGAAGTCCCAGGTCTTCGATCTTCTTCTGCAAGCGGTCCTTTTGGTGGCCATCGCCGATCATCAGGAACCGGAAGGGCACATGGGTTTCCCGCCGCAGGGCATCAATGGCCTCAATCATGAAGTCGATGTTTTTCTCGTTCGAGAGCCGGGAAACACTGACAAACACTTTCTCATTCCTGAGCTTCAGCTTCTCCCGGAGTTGCTCGACGTCCTTTTCCTGAACCTCCTGGAACTTGTGATATTCAATGCCGGTAGGCTGCACGAAGGTCGGTGTTTTAACCCCGATCATCCGCAGATATTCCTCCGTGGAGTAGGTAGGCACGATCACACCGTCGCACTTGTTGGCAAAGCGTTTGATCAGCGCGTGCGAAATCAGGTTCCGGAACAGCATGCCGGGTAGCGGCACGAAGTGGGCGTAATGCTCCAGGCGGGTATGGTAGGTGTATATGGCCGGGATATTCAGGGTGCGAGCCACGAACAGGCCCAGCGACCCCAGCCAGAACGGATGGTGCAGATGGATGATATCCGGCTTGAACGCCCGAACCCGTTTGCGAATCCGCCCGAGGAAAATATTGGCCAGCCGGAATTCCCGCTTCTCGCCCATGGCCAGTAGCGAGGGCACTCGCAAAACGTGGGATTCGGTTTCCGGCTGCCCCTTGTAGCGGGGCGCCACGACCAGCAGTTTATCGCCAAGCGCTTCCAGGCCCCGGCGCAGGCGTTCAATGGAAATGGGTACCCCGCCGATGAAGGGCAGGTAGTTGTTGGTAAACATGGCCACCCGCATCGGTTTGTCCAGCCAGGGCGAGGGGTCCAGGTCGTAGTCCGGGTAATAATCCTTGCCGATGAAAATGGCGCCGTACAGCTTGATCGCAATGGCCGCAAACACGGCGACGATCAGAATAAAGTTGAGGTAACCGGTGTAGAACAGGGAGTAGATAAAGAACCAGAGACTTTCCAGCCGCTTCAGAACCGGGTGCTGGCCCACTTCCAGTCGCTGCAGACGGTGTGTTACCTCGCCATCTGAGTCTACATTCACCTGCACGTAGTGATAGAAACTGGTGTCGTTGTTCATAACCAGGCCACCGGCGCCACCCGTGGTAACGAAGGTGGTGTCTTCTACCGTCTTTTCCGAATAGAGCGAGAGGTTGGCTGAAAATACCCGGTCAACGTCATGCTCCTCGATGGCCTGTAGAAGGGCGTCCCGGAACTCGGGCGGCGCCAGGTAATCATCCTTCTGGTCGAACGGGGCATTCTCGTCCGGATGAAGGGGAGGGTGCCCGATGAACAAGATCCTCGCCTTCGACGTGTCCTGGGCCAGCAAATCCTTCAGCCAGCGGATCTGCCAGCGCCAGGGAGTTTTACCGGTGCTGTCCAGAAAAATCAGCCGGCTATTGCCCGCTTCGATACTGAAGAAGTGCGGGCCGAAGTGATCGTAGAAACGGAAACTGCCAAAGTCCTCGTACTCGTGGGCACCGAAGGTCAGCAGATAGGGGATCTCCAGGTGGCTCAGAGTGCCGTAGAGTGCCCGGTACTTGTCTTCGCCGCCACCACTGACAGCGTTCCCCGCCGAAACCAGAAAATCCAGCCCGGATCGATTCAGCTCCGGGATGATGCGGTCCTCGAAGATGCCCACCGAATTATTGATATTGCCCACCACCGCGAAACTGAAGGGCTCGCCGGGTTCAAGTGCCTGATAAATCCGTTCTACCTGCTCGGTATGAACCCCCTCGAAATCCTCCGTGAACAGATTCAGGTAGGTTTTGTAGCCAACCAGCAGAAACACCACCAGAAGACAGAGGTAAAACAGCAGCTTGAGTGGGTTTCGGAAGATCATCCGGCTCTCCTGCGATTGGCAACAAGTTCCTTCTGTAGCACCACCAGCCCGATAATCATGCCCAGATAGATGGTCAGCAGACGCCAGCAGACGATGACCAGAATCAGGTGGTTTCCCGAGAGGATATCCCGGAAGAAGCTCCCGAAAACACCCTCCGAGATGCCTGAGGCGCCCGGCGTGGGCGAGAAGTACATCACGAAGGTGGTCACAACCAGCAGGCCCACGGACATCACATAATCAACACTGTAGTCCAGGCTGTGCATCAGCAGCGCCGGGAAGCTGAACAGGCTAAGCAGAAACACGGCGGTGAACAGGATGGACAGCCAGACGAACACCGGAGCACCACGCAGGTAATCACCAAAGCTCCGTGACAGCCGCAGCATTTCCCGGCGTGCCTTGAACTGCCAGCGCCGATGGCGGGGTTCACTGATCAGATGGAGCCGACGCGCGGCCCTCAGCAGCCGGGCCAGGGGGCCGATCAGCCAGCGGGTCCGGAGCAGCAGAACCAGGAAAAAGCCGAGGTACAACACAATCAGAACTGCCAGAGCGGTGCCGATATCGCCAGTGATGGAATTGCCGTCCAGGGGTTTGAGCGTGAGCAGGAATACCGGCGTCAGCGAAAATATGAACAGCACCGCCAGGATCGTCCGGATCGTGGTCGCAGCCGTCGCACGCCCAATCGGAACGCCATGGTGGCTCAGAAACCAGATCTGGGCGAAACCGCCCCCGGTGGCCATCGGCGTGATGTTGGAAAAGAACAGATTGATAAACACCAGCCGCACCATGGCCGGCAGGGGAAGCCGGTGCCCCAGGGCTCTCAGGGTAAAATAGAGCCGAAGGCCATCCGAGATGAAATAAACCAGCAGAAGGCCAGCCACCGATAACAGGGTTCCCGGAGCGATCAGCCTGGTATCGAAGGTAAGGGTGCGTTCGGCGAACAGATGGTAAACGGCATACAGCCCGGCAGCGGTGAGCGCCAGAAACAACAGACTGAACATCGCCAGTCTTTTTCCAGAAGCGCGCTTTGAATAGCTGATTTCAGTGGAGTCAGTCATGGGCTGCCCGTCAGAGTGAGACGGGCAGTTTACAGGGTAGGGTGTGGTCGGTGTCCAGTGTCGGGCTAGTGGCCATACACCATCATGGTGGTGTTGATGATGGCGAAGTCCGTGAACTGAACACTGCCGATACTGGTACCGCCCATCTTGAAGACCGGCATATCAATATCCGCCCGGAACTCAACATCGTGCACCGAAAGCCCGTCGTTGCCCGAAGCAGAACTGGTGCCTCTGGACAGTTTTGCAGTGGCACTGGCCATACCGAAATGGCCCAGCGTGTCATCGCCGCGCCGATTATGAATCTGAAGTCCTTCAATACCGACCGCGGCAAAGTTGAACAGCAGAATCACATCCGCTGCATCCCAGTTCAGACTGCCGTCGGTAATTTCGAAATGGGTATCCAGCTGCAGTTCAGAACCGGACACCTCGTTGCCGTTCGCCAGAGTGCGAGTGGAACTGCCCCCGTTACGAATCACCAGATCCGTCGGCCCGATATGCCCTTGCAGAAGAACGTCCGAGAACAGCGTCGCCGAACCCTCGCTGCCTGAAGTGGTCACACTGTCTACCGCCAGCTCAAAATCCACCGCCTGCAGGTATTCATCCAGACTGGTTGGATCGCCATAATCGGTTGCACCGAGGTGCATCACCAGATCACCGCTGTTGAACTGCTTGCCAAAAGAGCCCGCGACGGAATACTTCGCCAGAGCATCGGCCACATCCGGATTGGTTGGGTCCAACAACCCCGCATCGGCCCGCCGGGCAATCTCCGAAAACCCGTGCTCCAGCACCTCCCCATCGCCGGCAATATCGATCGTCAGCTTCATGTTATCCAGCACCGTATCGTTCTGCCCGGATAACCGCAGCCCGTTCACATTCAACGAACCCTCATCAATCCAGCTGAACCGATCAATGCTGAGCTTGGTCTCCAGCTCAATCGTCACACCCGCCTGCCCGGTCACACCCGACATCGCCCCATCGTCCAACGGCTTGAACTCCGCCATCGCTGGCAATGGCAGCGAGAGGGCGAGCACCCAGAGCGAGAGAGTGGAAGATGTGGTGTTTCGACGACAGGCTAGTGACTGAGTCATGGTGGCCCCAAAAGTCTGGTTTATTGTTTTTTAGCGGTGAGCGCTCAACGCTCCCCGGGCCGCAGGGGGACAGCACAACCTATGCAGCAAAAACTTTGGTTTGTTACAGACTGTTACGATAAGCGGGGGAAGGAGAAAGATCTGTGAGCTCTGTCACAGGGAGGCCACTGGAGAGGATCGGGCAAAGCGGGCGGGAAGTTCTCCCAAAACTGTGCGGAGCCAGGGATGGCGGAGCCAAGCGTACAGGGAAGTATTCACAGCGTGTTTTGGGAGAACTTCCCGCCCGATTTGCGTGCACCCAATGTTCTTGGACTACGAAGCCAAAGCCTGCTGAATAAGAGACTTCTGGTGCTCCGCAAACTCCCGAATCAACGCCTGCGCCTTGACCGAATCCCGCGCCAGCACCGCCTGCGGCAGATTGGCAAAAAACTCACTGGTCTGCGTCAAACCCCTACGATACCGATCGGCACTCAGATAATAGGCCCGACTGACCGCCGGCTTAAAATTCGACAGTGCCTCCGTGAGATACGGATTCCCCACCACCTCACAACAGGCATCCATCACATCAAAACTGGCCTCAACCACCCCGGAGATATCGGCAGAGCCATCGTTTATCTTGTCAACAACCTTGCTCACCGCCCCAAGCACCAGAGGCTTGTCGCGTTCCTGCCAGCGCTCGCACAAACGCACCGCCATCATCATCAGCAAGTGCATATAAACGTCGTAGAGCTCCGACGCGTGTGCCGCATCCAGCCGGGTTGCCGAAGCGCCCTTACGGGGTGTGATCTCCACCAGATGCCAGCGCTCCAGGGTGTACAGGGCTTCCTTCACCGATGCCCGGCTCACCTTCAGTTCACCGGCGAGCGTGGCCTCCTGAATCCGCTCACCCGGGCGAATCTGCCCGGTCATGATTCGTTCTGCCAGGTAATTGGCAATCTGCTCGGCCAGTGTGTTCGGCACCTGAAAATCCATAAAGGCTCTCTGGACAGGTCGTAAAAACCGGTCGGCTGCTGCGGTAAGCCGACCGGCGGAAGAGTGTATGCGCATGAGTTTATCACAGCCTCTGAGTGCCATAGCGACAACGCCTTGATTCGGCGGGGCTTCCTGACAATTGTCAAAAAACCTCGCCAGAAATGTTGACGACTGATGTATTGTAGGACAATAATGCAAAAAACAACAGGTGATCAGAGTTTCACCAACAAGCATTTGATGGAGAGAACCCAATGAGCACAACGCAGTTATCGGTCAATCGCGAGGCCACCCGCCGAAGGATATTGCTGACCCTCAAGAAGTACAGCTACCTGATCGCCATGGTGCCCCTGTTGCTGCCGCCTCTGCTGCTGGCCGCCGGCCAGGCCACTGATCTGGTGAACCTGTTTTCCTGGGGCGTCCCCGTGGTCGTGTTCGGGATCATCCCGGTACTGGACATGCTGCTCGGCAAGGATTCCCTGAACCCGGATGAAGAAACCGACGTGCCGCGGATGGTCGGCGAACGGTTCTATAAAGCCATTACCCTGGGCTGGGTGGCAGGCTTTGCAGCCTTACTGGTCTGGAGCATGCTGGAACTGGCGTCCGGCACCTTCAGCCTGGTGGGCAGTATTGGCTGGATCGTCTCCATCGGCATCGTCGGAGGCCTCGGCATCAACGTCGCCCACGAACTCATCCACAAAGACGAAAAACTCGAAACTCGGGCCGGCGGCTTCCTGCTGTCACTGGTCTGCTACGCCGGTTTCAAAGTCGAACACCTGCGCGGCCACCACGTACACGTCTCCACCCCGGAAGATGCCTCCTCGTCACGCTACAACCAGTCCCTGTATAACTTCTTGCCCCAGGCCTACATGCGCAACTTCCTGAATGCCTGGAAACTGGAAGCCGAACGCCTGCAACGCAAAGGCCACAAAGCCCTCAGCTGGCGCAACGAACTGATCTGGTGGTACAGCATCAGCGCCCTGGCACTGGCTGGTTTCACCATCGCCTTCGGCTGGCTCGGCGCCGTCTTCTTCCTGGGCCAGAGCTTCATCGCATTCACCCTCCTGGAAATCGTCAACTACCTCGAACACTACGGCCTGCACCGGAGAAAACTCGACAACGGCCGCTACGAGCGCACCGGCCCGGAACACAGCTGGAACAGCAACTACTTCCTCACCAACGTCTTCCTGTTCCACCTCCAACGCCACAGCGACCACCACGCCTGGGCCAAACGCCGCTACCAGATCCTCCGCCACCACGAAGTGGCTCCCCAACTACCGGCTGGTTACTCCGCAATGATCGTCCTGGCAATGGTCCCCCCACTCTGGCGGAGAGTCATGAACCCAAGAGTGGAAGCCTATTACCAAGGCGAAGAACACCAGTTGGCCTAGCTCTAAAAAGGCGGGCTGACTCAAAAGTTCGGTCGGCAGGGGTGTGAGGATTCATTTCTGCAGGGAAACGACTGTCTGAGCGAAGCGAGTTCGGCTTCCCGAAAGAAATGAATCCTCGCACCCCTGCCAGCCACAGAAGCTTCAGAGCGTCTCTGAAGAAACGCCGGCCTAAAAAACCGGCCCTCAAGACCCCGGCGGTTAGTCTCTGGCCCCGGGGTCTTTTTTACGCCCTTGAAATCCCCCTGAAACGCACACAGGTATAACCTCTGAATCCTGCGAAAAAAAAGGGAAAACCAACATGCCCAAGCATTTCGAACAGGCCCCTGGCCTATACGAAGAAACCGTTCCCGAAACCGAAGGTTACGTCTTCAACCAGACCATGATGCGCATCAAGGAACCCGAGCGCTCCATGGACTTCTACACCCGAGTGATGGGCATGCGCCTCGTTCGCAAACTGGACTTCCCCGAAATGAAGTTCACCCTGTATTTCCTTGGCTACCTGGATGATCGCCAGGCCGGCCTCGTGCCGCAGGACGATGCCCACCGCACCACCTACACCTTCGGCCGCGAAGCCATGCTTGAGCTCACCCACAACTGGGGCACCGAAGACGACAACGACTTCGGCTACCACAATGGCAACGACGAACCTCAGGGCTTCGGCCACATCGGCGTAGCGGTGCCAGACGTTTACGCCGCCTGCGACCGCTTTGAAAAGCTCGGTGTGGAGTTTGTGAAAAAGCCGGACGACGGCAAGATGAAAGGCCTGGCCTTTATCAAAGACCCGGACGGCTACTGGATTGAAATCCTGCAGCCGGACATGCTTGAGAAACAGCGCAAGGAAGACTGATCTTCCTTACTCCGCACCGGCCTCCTGGCCGGCTGCGGGTTTACGGCCGTAGCGGGAGGCCACCACCACCGCTGCGGTCAGTATCAGTGCCCCCGCAATACCAATCGGCCCCAGAATCTCCTCCAGAAACACCCAGGCCAGCAGCGCCACAAACAGCGGTTCCAGAGTCACAATGATGCTGGAGAGCGTGGCCGGTGTCGTTTTCATGCCAGAGAAAAAGCACACATAGCCAATACAGGTTGGCACCACCCCCACATACACCACCATCAGCCAGTGCCCGATACTGAGAGTTTCCAGCCCCTCGAAACCGCCAGACAGGGCAACCACCGGCAACAGAATCAGCGCCGCAGTGAAGAAGCAGATAAACGCCGTGGTGAACACCGGTGTCCCGGCAGAGCTGTAACGGCTGGTCAGCGTGAAACCGGTGTACACGCAGGCGGCCAGTAACGCCACCAGAATGCCCGCAAGCCGAAGTGTACCGGTGGTGTCCATATCGCTGAGAACCAGCATGCCCGTGCCCGCGATGGCGGCAAACAGCGACAGAACCGTCAAAAGGCTGGGCTTCTCTCCCAGAAGAGGCGCAGCAAGAATTGCCACCAGCACTGGCGGAAGGCAGAGCGCGATCAGGGTGGCGATGCCGGCACCGGTGAGGTCCACGGCCAGAAGGTAGCTGCCCTGGTAGAACGCCTGGAACAGGCCAAGGGCTGCCAGCGGAATCAGGGTCTTGCGTGTGAGGCTCCGTAGGGAACTGCCGGGCACTTTAGCGCCCGGATTGGCTCGCTCAAGGCGTGCCTGCTCCCGTCGCATCAGCAGCCAGAAAAACGGCAAGGCCACCGCCAGTCGCAGGAAGCCCAATGTAATGGCCTGCAGTTCGGTACCGGTAAACAGAAATTTCGCAACAATGCCCGTGGTCGCCCATAGCAGGGCAGCCAGGGCGATCAACAGGGCGCCTTGGATCATTCAATAATCAACACAATCAGCTCTTTGGGACCGTGAACACCGTAGGCAAGGGTTTGCTCGATGTCAGCGGTTTTGGAAGGGCCAGAGATTAGCAGGGCATTGGTCGGCATGCCAGCGGCCCAGTTCTGGGCCTTCATGGCTTCGTGGAAGGTGGTATGGAGCTCCGAGGCCCTGAGTATGGCAACGTGCACCGGCGGCACCAGGCTCATTAGCCGTGGCTCGTCCTCGTTTGGCCACAGGATCAGCGAGCCGGTTTCGGCAATACCGCCGCGGGTGGACGTAATGCTGGCGTCCACCTCGTTGAACAAATGCGACTGCCAGCTTTCGATAGGCTCGTCGTAGATCAACAGTTCCGGCAGATCGTTACGACCGGCAGTGCGAAGTGACTGTCCGATTTCGTGTTGTTTTGGAATCAGCAGATTCCTGGCCCCGCGGGTGTTCAGCACCTCCGCCAGGCGTTCCATCCACATGTCTTCGGTGCAGTGGTGCACCTCGCCGTGGACCGACTCGATCATCTTCTCGAACCGCTCGATACGCTCCTTTGTCGACCAGTCATCCCGTACCAGAACTGAAAAGTCGCACTCCGGCACCGTCAGTTCACCGCCGGTTCGGTTGCGCAGACGCTGAAGAATCGTTTCCCGGGAACTCATTGGCCACGCTCCTTCATTCGCTGGTGCAGGGTTTTGGCCGCCAGTTTGGGGGGCGTGCGGTAATCGGTCCAGGCGCCCGCTTTCGAGGGCTGCAATGCCCTGAATTTGCTGGCGGCACCGGTGCCGAAGCGATAAATGCCGGGGCTGGCGTGCATCCAGGCCCAGCCTTTCCAGATCATCGCTTCCATTGAGCTTCGCTTGGCCCCGTGGCCACGGACCTTGGCCGGGTGGAGCTTGTCGCCATCCACCGATTCCTGGCGCAGTCGCACCAACAGATCGGGAATGGGGATTTTCACCGGGCAGACCTCGCCACAGGCGCCACACAGACTGGAGGCGCTGGGCAGGTGCCGGCCTTCGTCCAGGCCAATCAGGTGCGGCATCAGGATCTTGCCGATCGGGCCCGGATAGGTGGTGCCATAGGCATGGCCGCCTACCCGTGTGTACACCGGGCAGTGGTTCATGCAGGCGCCGCAACGGATGCAGCGCAGGGTGTCCAGCAGCTCGTCGTCCTGGTAGATCGACGAGCGGCCGTTATCCACCAGCACCAGATGCACTTCTTCGGGCCCGTCCAGCTCCTCGGCCTTGCGCGGGCCGGAAATCATGTTGAAGTAGGTGGTGATGTGCTGGCCGGTAGCAGACCGGGTCAGCAGGGCGAGCAGGGCAGAGACGTCCTCCATGCTCGGCACCACCTTTTCTATGCCGGTAACGGCAATATGGCACTTGGGCACCGTGGTGGTCATCCGGCCATTGCCTTCGTTTTCCACCAGGCATAGGGTGCCGGTCTCCGCCACCGCAAAGTTAACCCCCGAAACGCCCACATCGGCATTCATGAACTTTTCCCGCAATTGCAGGCGGGCACTGGCGGTGAGGTATTCCACATCGTTGGACAGATCCGTGCCGGTTTTCTCGTGCAGCAACTGGGAGATCTCTCCAGTGTTCTTGTGAATCGCCGGCATGATAATGTGTGATGGCGTTTCATCCGCCAACTGCACAATGTACTCGCCCAGGTCCGATTCCAGGGCTTCGATCCCCTGTTCCTCCAGGTAATGGTTCAGCTCCATTTCCTCGGAGACCATGGACTTGCCCTTGATCACCGTCTTGGCATCCCGGGCCTTGCAGATGTCCCGCACAATCCGGCAGGCCTCATCGCCATCCACCGCCCAGTGCACCCTGATGCCGTTTTCGATCAGCTTTTTCTCAAGCTGCTCCAGCAAATCTGGCAGGTTGGCCAGGGCGCGGAGGCGAACGTTGGCACCCAGATCCCGGAGGGTTTCCAGATCCCAGCCCTCGAACGCCGTCTTGCGCTTGGACATCAGCCCGTCCATGGCGCTGCGGAAATTCTTGCGGATCTTGGGGTCGTGAATGGCCGCCTGAGCCCGCGGATGGAACTCTTTCACGTCGATGTGATGGCCAGTGTGCTCGGCTGTCTCACTCATGACTGCTGCCCCCTTTGCCCTGGGTGCGCGACCACAGGAAACTGAGAATGTGCTGGCCTTCAACAGGCTTCTGGTTTTTCTCGGCGTAGCCGGCGATGTTCATCAGGCAGCCGCAATCGGTGGTGACAAACTGCCTGGTGCCGGTATCCACCAGTGCGTCCACCTTCTCGCTCACCATGGCGCTGGAAATCTCCGGGTGGCGAACCGCAAAGGTACCGCCAAACCCGCAGCATTCCTCCGGCCGGATCTGCTCTACCAGGTTCACGTTTTTGAGCTGGCCCAGCAGTTTTGGTCCAACCTCGGCCACGCCCATTTCCCGGCGGGCGGAGCAGGAGGTATGCATGGCCACGGTGGTGGGTTCACCCAGGTCTTCCAGTTTGATGTGGCAGACATTGAGCAGGAAATCCGTCAGCTCCCAGACCCGGCCCGCAACCTCAGCGGCTTTCACCTCATCCGTGGTGTCCTTGAACAGGTCGGGGTAGTGCTTGCGCATCATCCCGCCACAGGAGCCGGATGGCACCACAATGGGCCAGTCGCCGGGGAACAGGTCGAGCTGCGCCCTGGCTACTGATCGGGCCTCGTCGTGATAACCAGAGGTGTAGGCTGGCTGGCCACAGCAGGTCTGGTTCTGGGGAAACAGCACCTCAATGCCTTCACGCTCCAGAAGTTCCACGCCGGCAATGCCCGCATCGGGGTAAAACATGTCCACCAGACAGGTGCCGTAGAAATAGACTTTCGCGGGTTTTGCAGGATAAACCTTGATCGGATCAACCATGTGCGGATGCTCAACGGTTTTTGAATTGTTATCCAGCAATAATAGGGTGGCGAGCGCGGTGTTGCCAGACGACTTTATGGGTAGCCGGAAAGAGGGAGGAAAGGGATTCAGAAAGAGGAAGGGCAGCGGCAGCGCGCCACTGCCCGGGGTATTACTTCACGGTGAGGCGAGCGGCATTTTTCTCGATGGTACGTTCGCCAATGCCCTTCACATTTGCCAGGTCTGCGGTAACTGCAAAAGGACCATTCGCTTCGCGATAGGCAACGATGGCTTCGGCCTTGCTCTGGCCAATGCCGTTCAGGCTGGCGAGGGTAGCCACATCGGCCGTGTTGATATTGATAGCGGCGTCCTGGGCGTAGGCAAAACCGGTAACCAGGCTGAACAGCAGAACGAGTGTTGCGAAAAGCGGTGTGCGTTTCATAGATACGAGCTCCTGAAGCTGTGTTGCGTTTTTTGGTTTTGTGCCAGGGCGCAAAGCAGCAGAAGCGAAATGTAAAGAAGAGAGCAGAAATGTCTGTGGGTACGGGGAGTGCACGGACGGGACCACATTCCTTGTGATCCCCGATTCCGTGGCTGACCCCTGCCTGTTCCCTCAGGCGTGCGACTCATCCTGAGCGCGTCTTCCCTGTGATCATCCCTGTAAGCCCTGATCCCTCGGGCAACTCCCGATCCGTGGAGTTCTCGTCCTTGAGCCAACGTTCCTTGCTGGCTTGTCATCCCTGACACTGATCATTCTACTGTGTATCGAATTCCTACCTATCGGAGAATCGCTCCATGGTTTGTGCGATATATCTTACGAATCTGTAAGCGTTTCGGCGGGTTCAATTATGAACCTGGGTTCAGTATTTTCGGGGCCTGAGAGGCAATTTATTGCTCACTGCGGTGGGCGGCAGCCGCCTCGCGGATTCGCTCCATGGTGATTTCCCGCACGGCCTTCTGGCTGGCACGGATATGACGGGTGAGACGATCCGCCGCCTCGCTTGCCTGCCCGTTGCGCAGTGCCTCCAGAATCGCGGCATGCTCCACGTAAGTGGCATCAATACGCTCGTCCCGGCTGAAGTCCAGGCGCCGCACAATTCTCAGCCTGTCGGTGATCTCACGATGAATTCGTGTCATCTCCCGGTTTCCGGCAGCGGCCACCAGATCGCAGTGAAAGCTCTCGTCCAGCATCCTGACGGTGCTGCCGACCGCACGTTCGGATGGGTGGTCCGGGTTCCAGAGGGCTACCAGGGTTCGCAGTGCTGCAGGCTCGTCAGGCAGGTTGCAGATCTTGTGCACGGCCGCCCGCTCAAGGGTGATGCGCAGGTCATAGAGTTCCTCCACCTGTTGGAAATCGAATGGCTTTACCTGCCAGCCACTGCGGAACAGAACCTCCACATGGCCCTCCCGCTGCAAGCGGTAAAGCGCCTCCCGCACCGGTGTCCGGCTGGCGTTCAGGCGGGTTCCGACATCCCCCTCGCTGAACCGGTCGCCGGGGATCAGGCGGAACTCGAAGATGTCCTCTTTCAGGGCCTCATAGACCCTGTCGGCTACGGACTCTTTTCGTCTAGGGTTTGCCATTGGCACCGTTTCCCCTCGTGGAGCGCCAGATTGCCCCGGTATGGTCAGGCTCTGGAGGCGATATACGCGCGCCAGCCACCGAACTCTGTTACGTCCTCTGCACCCTCGAAGCCGTAGCCCTCACAAACAAAACCGTTTACCCACCGGCCATCAGCCAGCTCGACGTTGCCTATGCCCAGAGGCGCAGGAATCAGGTCCACAAAGGAGCCAAAAGCCGAGGCGGGCATTTCCCAGACTTCCACAATGATTTCCCTGCCTTCGCCAGGGGCCGCCCGTTTCAGCCCGGGCTTCGGCGGTGTGGTGTTTGGCAGGGCGAACAGCCGGTAGTTTGCGGACGTTGTGGTTTGCTCAAGCAGAACCGAGTAGCGCTCACTGAGCTGGGTGTTCAGGGGCATGCCACTGAGGTGGGCACCAACAACGGCCACCTTGATGGTGGGGGTCGAGATGGCGGCCCCGGGGGCTTCTTCGGGGCGGTCGTTGCCTGTAGTGCCCAAAGGGGTCGGGTGGGCATTCAGCCACTGGCACGCCAGGCGTTGCAGCTCGGTGTCTTTCCAGGCGCCACTGATCAGGGTTAAGCCAAAAGGCAGGCCGTCGTCCCGGAAACCGGCAGGAACAGCAAGTGCGCTCATGTCGGCCAGGTTAACGAAATTGGTGTAGGTGCCGAGTTGGCTGTTCAGTGTAACCGGGTCCGCGTTTACCGCTTCGATGGTGGGAGCCGTCGGAGCCGTGGGCACCAGCAGGGCATCCACATCGGCTAACAGTTCATCGATCTGGCGCTGCAGCTCTTCCTTGCGGTACTGGGCCTTGAAGGTATCCGTGGCGCTGAAATTCCCGGCCTTGCTGATAATACCTTTGACCACCGGGTTCATGTCATCGCCGTGGCTGGCCATGAACGATTCCACCGCCGCGTGGCGTTCAGCCACCCAGGGGCCTTCGTAAAGCAGTGCAGCCAGTTCCAGCATGGGGCTGAAATCAAGCGGCACCAGTTCCACATTCTGTTGTCGCCACTGGCTGATGGCGGTATTCCAGGCCGCTTCTGCCTGCTGATCACCAAACCATTGCGGGTGGTCGGGAATCGCCAGTCGTTGAATGGGGCCGGGCCGCCGAAGGGCCGGGCCATCCAAGGGCAGCGCATAGGGAGCCTTGCGAGAAAACGCATCATCGGCATCGAAGCCCGCCATGGTATCCGACACCAGGCCGGCGTCATTCACGGTCAGCGCAAAAATGGACACGCAATCCAGTGAACGGCAGGCCGGCACCACGCCGCGAATGCTGAACAGCCCTTTGGTTGGCTTCAGCCCCACCAGATTATTCAGCCCGGCAGGCACCCGGCCGGAACCGGCGGTGTCGGTACCCAGGGCAAAAGGCACCAGGCCTCTTGCAACCACAGAAGCCGAACCGGAGCTGGAGCCGCCGCTCACCACGTCCGGTTTGAAGCTGTTGGGCACGGCGCCATAGGGAGAGCGGGTGCCCACCAGGCCGGTTGCGAACTGGTCCAGGTTGGTTTTGCCGATGACGATGGCGCCGGCGGCCTTGAGCCTGGCCACGGTGGTGGCGTCTTCTTCCGGAGTATAGGCAAAGGCCGGGCAGGCCGCTGTTGTCTCAAATCCTGCCGCATCAATATTGTCTTTGGCGGCAAAGGGAATGCCGTAGAGCGGCAGGTTGTCGATCTCTCCGCCGGCGTCCTGGAGTTTCTGTTTCAACCCGGCAAGTGCCTCATCCAGGCCTTTTTGATCCAGAAGCGAAATCCAGGCAACGTCTGTTTTGTCCAGGCGGGTCAGTAACTCACCTAGCAATGATTCGGGCGTAGCGCCCTCTTTATAAGCAGTCTGCCAATCTCTGATGGTCCATCCGAGCATTGAAGGCATTGGTCATCCTCATGTGCGTAATCAACTTGTATACATGTGGAATGGCAATGCTTGTGCCATTTGCCAATTTTTCTTGATAGTGACCAGAAAACATAAGGTTATGAGTATTTTTGAGGCACAAGACGGTTCAGGTCTGCCCATATCAGGTGCGGCCGCACCAAAAACGCTCAAGAATGCTGCACTCCGGAGGCGTATTCAGGAGCGCGGATGCCTCTGGTTTGCCTTGTATACTAGATAAGCCTCTGTTTTTAATGGAGATATAAGGGTTATGGAACAGCAGATGCAAAGGCCCTGCTGCGTTTGAAGACGAACTGCATACCCAACTAAGAAAAGGACGCCTGAAATGAACCTCAAAAAACACGTGAAACTTGGCCTCTCTGCGCTCGCTCTCTCCATCTCTTTTAACTCCGTTGCAGCGGAAGATCCCATCAAGGTGGGCATCCTGCACTCACTGTCCGGCACCATGGCCATCAGTGAAACCGTTCTGAAAGACACCGTTGAAATGCTGATCGAACAACAGAACGCCAAGGGCGGTGTGCTCGGTCGTCAGATGGAAGCGGTTGTTGTAGACCCGGCCTCCAACTGGCCGCTGTTTGCTGAAAAAGCCCGCGAGCTTCTGGCCCAGGAAGAAGTCGACGTGATTTTCGGTAACTGGACCTCGGTTTCCCGTAAATCCGTACTGCCGGTGGTGGAAGAGCTGAACGGCCTTCTGTTTTACCCGGTTCAGTACGAGGGTGAGGAATCCTCCGAAAACGTCTTCTACACCGGCGCTGCGCCCAACCAGCAGGCGATTCCTGCGGTTAACTATCTGATGAACGAAATCGGCGTGGAGCGCTGGGTTCTGGCAGGTACCGACTACGTCTACCCGCGCACCACCAACAAGATCCTTGAGACCTACCTGATGGACATGGGTGTGGCCAAGGAAGACATCATGATCAACTACACGCCTTTCGGTCACTCCGACTGGCAGAACATCGTGTCTGATATCAAGCGTTTTGGTTCCGCCGGCAAGAAGACCGCCGTGGTCTCCACCATCAATGGCGACGCCAACGTGCCCTTCTACCGTGAACTGGGTAACCAGGGCATCGCGGCCTCCGACATCCCGGTTGTTGCCTTCTCCGTGGGTGAGCAGGAACTCTCCGGTATCGACACCGGCCCGCTGGTTGGCCACCTGGCTGCGTGGAACTACTTCATGAGCGTGGACAACGACGCCAACTACGACTTCATCGACCAGTGGATCGAGCACACCGGTAATGATGAAGCGGTCACCAACGACCCGATGGAAGCGCACTACATCGGCTTCAACATGTATGTGGAAGCGGTCAAGAAGGCCGGCACCACAGATGTTGATGCGGTAAAAGACGCCATCATCGGTGTGACTGTACCCAACCTCACCGGTGGCTACGCCGCCATGATGCCCAACCACCACATCACCAAGCCGGTGCTGATCGGCGAGATCCAGGACAACGGCCAGTTCTCCGTCGTCTGGGAAACCTCTGGTCTGGTCGCGGGCGATGCCTGGTCTGACTACCTGCCTGGTTCGCGGGACATGATTGCAGATTGGCGCAAGCCGTTGTTCTGCGGCACGTTCAACACCGCAACCGGCACCTGTGGCGCGTCTGCGGGCGAAATGGCGGCTGAAGCCGAGTAAGGCTCAGACGGTAAAGCACCATCGACAGCCGGGGGTAGTTACGCCTCCGGTTGTTGCCCCGCAACACGCTTGAAACAGACAGGACACTCTCATGAGCATCTGCCGATCGCTCACATTGCTGCTTATCGCCCTGTTTTCCCTGCTATCGCTGCCTGCAACGGCGCAGGAAGAGGATCCTGGCAAGGCTCTGCTGATCAATCTCGCAGAGGCGCCGGCCAGTAAAGTGGAAGAGGCGGTGAACGCCATCGTCAGCAGTGGTGATGAAAGAGCCAGGGGCTGGCTCGAAGCCTACGGAAATAATCGCCTGAGCCGGGTAAAAGACACCGGGCAGGTTGTACTGGTACTGAACAACCGGGGCAGGGACTGGGAAATTGCCGATCCGCTGACCGGAGAGAATATGGGTGAAATGTCCCGCCGTGAGCTGGACAGAGTCGCCATCAATAACCGCATACGGGGCCAGCTTGAAGGCATACTGGCCATGCTGGACCTGAATGCCAAAGACCCGGATGTGCGCGAAGCGTCCGCGCAGGACATGATGGGCAAAGTGGATGCTTCCCTGGTTGAGCCACTGGAAGCTCAGCTGGCGAAAGAAGAAGACGCGGCCGTCCGCAACCGCATTGAAGAAGCCCTGGCCATCTACCGGGTGGGCGAGGGCAACCTGGAGGCCGTGGACGTGCTCGCCGGCAGTCTTCATCCCCGGGCCCGTGCCGCTTTGAACGAAGCCGTTCGCGGTGACAACGAGGCGCTGGCTCAACGTGCCGCCAGGGCCCTCGAAAGCATTGAACAGAAACTCCAACTGAACCGCGCCGCCGAGACCCTGTATTTCGGCCTTTCCCTCGGTTCGGTTCTGGTACTCGCCGCCATCGGCCTGGCCATCACCTTTGGCGTGATGGGCGTGATCAACATGGCCCACGGCGAACTGATCATGCTCGGTGCCTACACCACCTGGGGCATGCAGCAACTCTTCCCCGGCCAACCTGGCCTGGCGCTGATTCTGTCGATTCCCGCCGGGTTCATGGTCGCGGCCACCGCCGGCATCATCATTGAACGCAGCGTAATCCAGTACCTCAAAGGCCGGCCGCTGGAAACCCTGCTGGCCACCTTCGGTATCAGCCTGATCCTGCAGCAGCTGGTGCGCACGGTGATCTCTCCGCAAAACCGCACCGTGGTAACGCCGGACTGGATGAGCGGCTCCCTGGTGATCAACGACGCGCTCTCGCTGACCCTGAACCGCCTCTACGTGTTGGCCTTTGCGCTGATCGTGTTCGCCGGGCTGATGTTGATCATGCGCAAGACCCGCCTGGGCCTGGAAGTGCGCGCTGTTACCCAGAACCGTGCCATGGCGCGCTCCATGGGCATCCGCGCCACCCGGGTAGACATCATGACCTTTGCCCTGGGCTCCGGCGTCGCCGGCCTGGCCGGGGTGGCGCTCTCCCAGCTCACCAACGTGGGCCCGAACCTGGGCCAGAACTACATCATCGATTCGTTCATGGTGGTGGTGTTCGGCGGCGTCGGTAACCTCTGGGGCACGCTCATTGCCGGGCTTTCCCTGGGCACCATCAACCAGCTGCTTGAACCCTGGGCCGGTGCCGTACTCGCCAAGATCATCGTGCTGGTGTTCATCATCCTGTTCATCCAGAAACGGCCGAAGGGGCTCTTCCCCCAGAAAGGCCGGGCAGCGGAGGGTTAAGGTATGTGGTTAACAAGACCCTTACAGGAACGTTCAACCCAGATATTTCTTGGCGTGCTGTTCGCGGCCGTGGTGCTGGTGACCTTCCTTCACCTGTTCATGCCCCAGGACAGCGCCCTGCACGTGAGCGCCTTTACCGTCACGCTTCTTGGCAAATACCTCTGCTACGCCCTGCTGGCAGTGGCCGTGGACCTGGTGTGGGGTTACCTCGGTATCCTCAGCCTGGGCCATGGCGCCTTCTTTGCTCTCGGCGGCTATGCCATGGGCATGTACCTGATGCGCCAGATTGGTGATCGCGGCGTGTATGGCGACCCGATCCTGCCGGACTTCATGGTTTTCCTGAACTGGCAGGAGCTGCCCTGGTTCTGGCACGGGTTCGACATGGCCTGGTTCGCCTTCATCATGGTGCTGCTGGCCCCGGGCCTGCTGGCGCTGGTGTTCGGCTTCCTGGCCTTCCGCTCACGGGTAACCGGGGTGTACCTCTCCATCATTACCCAGGCGCTTACCTTCGCGCTGATGCTGGCCTTCTTCCGCAACGAGATGGGCTTTGGCGGCAACAACGGCCTCACCGACTTCAAAGACATCCTCGGCTTTAACCTGCGTACCGACGCCACCCGCCTCGGGCTGTTCATCGCCACCGGTATCGCCCTGGCCATTGGCTACGTGATTTGCCGGGGCATTGTGACCAGCAAGCTGGGCCGGGTGAGTGTGGCCTGCCGGGATGCCGAGGCCCGTACCCGCTTCCTGGGTTACCGGGTGGAGCGGGTTCAGCTGTTCGTGTTCGTGGTCTCCGCCATGCTGGCGGGTGTGGCAGGGGCGCTGTATGTGCCTCAAGTAGGCATCATCAACCCCAGTGAATTCTCGCCGCTGTTCTCCATCGAGATCGTGGTGTGGGTGGCCCTGGGTGGCCGGGCGACCCTCTACGGCGCGGTGATCGGGGCCATCCTGGTGAACTACGCCAAAACCGTGTTCACCGGCATCATGCCGGACGCCTGGCTGTTCGCCCTCGGTGGCCTGTTCGTGCTGGTGACCGTGTTCCTGCCCAAGGGCATTGCCGGGCTGCTGCAGAAGCGTCGGAAAGCCAGGGAAGATGACGATACCCCCACCGAGCAGGAGGCGACTGTATGAGCTTTTTTCAGGAGCTGACCGACCGCGAGCATGTGTTCGAGTTTTTGACCCAGGTGCAGTCCCCGGTGGACGTGCGCCACGGGCCGATCCTGTATCTGGAAGACGTGAACGTAAGCTTTGACGGCTTCAAGGCCATCAACAACCTCAACCTCACCATCGACGACGGCGAGCTGCGCTGCATCATCGGCCCCAACGGCGCGGGTAAAACCACCATGATGGACATCATCACCGGGAAAACCCGCCCGGACACCGGCTCGGTCTGGTTCGGTAGCCGCCACAATCTGCTGACCATGAACGAGCCGGACATTGCCTCCCTGGGCATCGGCCGCAAGTTCCAGAAACCCACGGTATTCGAAGCGCTCACCGTGTTCGAAAACCTGGAACTGGCCATGGCGGCGGACAAGCGGGTGTTTCCCACCCTCACCGCCGTGATGAAAGCCGAATACCGGGACCGGATCGACGAAGTGCTGGAAATGATCGGCCTGGAATCCCTGCGCGACCGCCTCGCCGGCATCCTCTCCCACGGCCAGAAACAGTGGCTGGAAATCGGCATGCTACTGATGCAGAAACCCCGGCTGCTGCTGGTGGACGAACCGGTAGCGGGCATGACCGAACAGGAAATGGAACGCACCGCCGAACTGCTCACCAGCCTGGCCGGCAAGCAGTCGGTGGTTGTGGTGGAGCACGACATGGGCTTTGTGCGCTCCATCGCTCGCAAGGTGACCGTGCTGCACCAGGGCAGCGTGCTGGCCGAAGGCTCCATGGACCAGGTCTCCAACGATCCGGAAGTGATCAAGGTGTATCTCGGGGAGGAGGCGTAATGCTGAAGATTGAAAAGCTCAACCAGTTCTATGGCGAGAGCCACACCCTCTGGGATCTGGACCTGGACGTACCCCAGGGCCAGTGCACCTGCGTGATGGGCCGCAACGGCGTGGGCAAGACCACCCTGATGAAATGCATCATGGGTGAAGAAACCACCAAGAGCGGCAGCATCGAATTCGCCGGGGACGTGGAACTCACCAAAAAGAAAGTGGAAGACCGCTCCCGGCTGGGCATTGGCTACGTGCCCCAGGGCCGGCAGATCTTCCCGCTACTGACCGTGGAAGAAAACCTGCGCACCGGCCTGGCCGTTCGCAAGGACGGCAGCAAGAAAATCCCCGAGCGGGTGTATGAACTGTTCCCGGTTCTGAAAGAAATGCGCCACCGCCGCGGCGGTGACCTTTCCGGCGGTCAGCAGCAGCAACTGGCCATCGGCCGCGCTCTGGTGATCGAGCCGCGCCTGCTGATCCTCGACGAACCGGGTGAGGGCATCCAGCCCAACATCGTGGCCCAGATTGGCGAGGTGATTCGCAAGCTCATCGAGGAAGACGGCCTTACCGTTCTGCTCGTGGAACAGAAGCTACCGTTCGCCCGCAAATACGCCGACCGGTTTGCCATCCTCGACCGGGGTCGACGGGTGGCAGAAGACGAAATCGCCGGCCTGACCGATGAACTCATCAAGAAGCACCTGACGGTATGACGGTTTTTGAACGCATCGAACCCGCCCACGACTCCGGCCATCGCTTCGACGCCGGGCGGCACTGGGCCGCGTCCATTGCCCTGGGCTTCGACACCCGGCCGGATGGCAGCAACACCGCCACCCGGATGACCCATGTGCGCCACAAAGGCCCGTTGCGGGTGCAACGTCCCTTCTATCCGGAAGGCCGCCATGGCTGCTGCCACGTGTACCTGCTGCATCCGCCGGGCGGATTGGTGAGTGGCGATGCCCTGAGCATCGAGGCTCGCGTAGGTAAAGACTCACACACCCTGCTGACCACGCCAGCGGCGGCCAAGCTCTACAAGGCCGACAGCCACGGCGTTGCCTGGGCCCAGCACACCCGGTTGAAGGTGGAGCAGGGCGGCATTCTCGAATACCTGCCCCAGGAGACCCTGGCGTTTGATGGTTCCCGGGGCGAACAGAGCACCACCATCGAACTGGAAGCCGGCGCCCGATGCATCGGCTGGGAAATCCTCGCCCTCGGCCGCCCGGCCAGCAAGCTGCCGTTTGTCTCCGGCCATCTGGAGCAGAAATTCCGCCTGCTGATGGACGGCCGCCCCCTGTGGCTGGAACGCCAGCTTATGGACCCGAACCACGCCCGGTTCAAAGGCCACTGGGGCCAGGGCGGTGCCACCGTGCAGGCAACCCTCTGGGTGGTTGGCCTGGACGATGAAGCCGGTGCCATTGAAGAACTCAGGGAAGCCCTGCCGGCAAGCCACCGCTGGGCGGTGACCCGCCGAAGGGGTGTGGTGCTGCTGCGCTACCTGGGGCAGGAACGAAACGAAGCCTGGGCGCTGTGCCAGCAAGCCTGGGAACTCATCCGGCCAAGACTCACCGGCCAGCCAGCCAGCGTTCCCCGAATCTGGCTGACCTGAATGTTTGTGCAGGTACAGGGTGGAACGGCCTGTTCAGGCACCAAGAGCGAGCTAAAGAAACGTAGGTCGATGAGATGGTCTCCTCCCCTCCTAATCGGCGTCGCAATGCGCCAGGATAGGGAAGGAGAATTTTCCTATCAGAAACGAGTGGGAGGAGACCATGAGTAAGGTTACAACGGTTGGCATTGATCTCGCAAAGAACACGTTTGTCCTTTTTGGGCTGGGCCCTAAAGGTCACAGCGGGTGGAAGCGCAAAGTGCGCCGCAAGCAGTTGCTGGAGCAGCTGGTGCGTTTGGAGCCTTGCACAGTCGCTCTTGAGGCGTGTGGGAGCTCGCACTATTGGGCTCGCCAGATACGAGCGTTAGGGCATCAGGTTGAGTTGTTACCGCCTCAACATGTGAAGGGCTATCTTCGAGGTCAGAAAAACGATTACAACGATGCTCAGGCCATTGCGGAGGCCAGTGAACATGGGCGAATTCGCCCGGTGCCGATCAAAGAGGTCGAGCAGCAGGATGATCAGATGCTGCACAAGCTGCGCCAGGGCGTGAGCAAGGATCGGGTACGAATCAGCAATCAGCTTCGAGGATTGCTGGCCGAGTACGGTGTGATCATGCCCCAGGGAATAGCGGCGCTGCGCCGGGAGCTGCCACTGGCACTGGAAGACGCTGACAACGGGTTGAGCGAGCGGGCCCGGCAGTTGTTGCACCGCCAGTATCAGCGTTTTCTGGAAGTAGAGCAGGAACTGGCCTGGTACGACCAACAAGTAAAGCAGAGATCGAGACAGGATGAGACCTGTCGGCGCCTGCAAGCGATACCGGGCGTTGGTGAAGTCGTCGCCAGTCTGCTGAAGGGCTGGATGGGTGATGGCCGCCAATTCCGGCGAGGCCGAGACGCTGGCGCAGCGCTGGGCCTGATCCCCCGTCAGAACAGCACCGGGGGCAAAGACGTCTTACTGGGAATCAGCAAGCGAGGCGACCCGTACGTACGCGCCCAACTGGTTCACGGGGCGAGAGCGGTGGTTGCCCGTGCGGACGGGAAAATGGACCGCCTCAGCCGATGGATCCAGCGACTCAAGGCAGAGCGAGGGTTCAACAAGGCAACCGTCGCATTGGCCAACAAGTTGGTTCGCATTGCCTGGGTGATTATCGCCCGAGGCGAGCACTACCAGCCATCGGAGCAACGGCTGGCGGTATGAATAAGTCAGGGATTGACTGAGCTAAATCACCGACGCGACGTCGGAAAGTAAAGCGGTTACCCTTCCCGCAGGTTGCGAGGGTCACAGCAATCGATGGCATAACAGGTCAGACCGGCCTGCCGAAAACCTGACTAATCCAAGGGCCCCAGAGGCCGTTAGGTCGATAAGGACGGCAGGCGCGGATCTTCCATCAAGGCCAGAGGCGACAAAGCCGCCTCATCAAACAGGCCGGATATACGGGCGCAAACCTGTCCCTGACATTGAGTGCTGAGACCTTGCAAACGGGGAGGAGACCATATACGGATTAGCAAAGCGTAATCCGACAAGCAAGCGGAGAACAAAAATGGAACTAACCCCGAGAGACAAAGACAAGCTGCTACTGTTCACGGCAGCCCTGCTGGCTGAACGCCGCAAAGCCAAAGGCCTGAAGCTCAACTACCCGGAAGCCGTGGCCCTGATCAGCGCCGAAATCATGGAGGGCGCCCGCGAAGGCCGTACCGTGGCCGAGCTCATGACCGCCGGCACCGAAGTCCTCACCCGTGATGACGTGATGGACGGCATCGCCGAAATGGTCGACGAAGTGCAGGTGGAAGCCACCTTCCCCGATGGCACCAAGCTCGTCACCGTCCACAACCCCATCGTGTAAGGAGCGCGCCATGATCCCCGGTGAATACCAGCTCAAAGACGGCGACATCGAACTCTGTGAAGGCCGCGAGCGCATCCAGATAGAGGTGGCCAATACCGGCGACCGCCCGATCCAGATCGGCTCTCACTACCACTTTGCCGAAGCCAACCCGGCCCTGGATTTCGACCGCGCCAAGGCCCGTGGCTATCGCCTGGATGTGGCGGCCGGCACCGCCATCCGCTTCGAACCCGGCCAGAGCCGGGAAGTCACGCTGATCCCGTTCGCGGGCGGCCGTGAAATCTACGGTTTCCGGCAGGAAGTCATGGGCAAACTGGAGGGCCAGAAATGAAAATTACCCGACAAGCCTACGCCGACATGTACGGCCCAACCACCGGCGACCGGGTACGGCTCGGCGACACCGACCTGTGGATTGAGGTGGAAAGCGACGCCGCCCACTACGGCGACGAAGTAAAATTCGGCGGTGGCAAGGTTATCCGCGACGGCATGGGGCAGAGCCAGCGCGCCGATGCGGCGGTGATGGACACGGTGATCACCAACGCCCTGATTCTGGACTGGTGGGGCATCGTCAAAGCCGACGTGGGCATCCAGAAAGGCCGCATCGCCGCCATCGGCAAAGCCGGTAACCCGGACACCCAGCCAGACGTGACCATCGTGATCGGCCCCGGCACCGAAATCATCGCCGGCGAGGGCAAGATCCTCACCGCCGGCGGCATCGATGCCCACATCCATTTCATCTGCCCCCAGCAGGTGGAAGAAGCGTTGATGAGCGGTATCACCACCATGCTCGGTGGCGGTACCGGCCCGGCCACGGGCACCAACGCCACCACCTGCACACCGGGCCCCTGGCACATCGGCAAGATGCTCCAGGCGGTGGATTCACTGCCCATGAACATCGGCTTCCTGGGCAAGGGCAACGCCTCGCTGCCGGAATCCCTGGAACTGCAGATCCGGGCCGGCGCCATTGGCCTGAAGCTGCATGAAGACTGGGGCACCACCCCGGCCAGCATCGACAACTGCCTCACGGTGGCGGACAAATACGACGTGCAGGTGGCGATCCACACCGACACCCTGAACGAATCCGGCTTTGTGGAAGACACCCTGGCCGCGTTCAAGGGGCGCTGCATCCACACCTACCACACCGAAGGCGCCGGCGGCGGCCACGCACCGGACATCATCACCGCCTGCTCCAAGGATTACGTGCTGCCGTCGTCCACCAACCCGACACGGCCCTACACCGTGAACACCATCGACGAACACCTGGACATGCTGATGGTGTGCCACCACCTGGACCCGAACATCCCGGAAGACGTCGCCTTTGCGGATTCCCGCATCCGCCGCGAGACCATCGCCGCCGAGGACATCCTGCAGGACATGGGCGTGATCTCCATGATCGCCTCCGACTCCCAGGCGATGGGCCGCGTGGGCGAAGTGGTGTGCCGCACCTGGCAGACCGCCCACAAGATGAAACAGCAGCGCGGCCTGCTGCCGGAGGATGAAGACCTGGGCGCCGACAACCTGCGTGCCAAACGCTACATCGCCAAGTACACCATCAACCCGGCCATCACCCATGGCATCGCCCATGAAGTGGGTTCCGTGGAAGTGGGCAAGCTGGCGGACCTGGTGCTCTGGAGCCCGGCGTTCTTTGGCGTGAAGCCCGCCACCATTCTCAAGGGCGGCATGATTGCCGCCGCGCCCATGGGCGACCCGAACGCCTCGATTCCCACGCCCCAGCCGGTGCATTACCGCCCCATGTTCGGCGCCTTTGGCAAAGCCGCCAGTGCCACCCGCCTGAGCTTTGTGAGCCAGGCTGCGATTGATGCCGGTATTGGCAAAGAGCTTGGCCTGGACAGCCCATTATCCGCCTGCAAGGGCGTGCGTGACGTGCGCAAGGGCGACATGAAACTGAACGACGCGTGCCCGCACATCACCGTGGACCCGCAAACCTACGAGGTGCATGCCGATGGCGAGCTGCTCACCTGTGAGCCCGCCACCGAGCTGCCCCTGGCCCAGCGCTACCATCTCTTTTAGTCAATACAGCTGAAGGCTGTTCTGAGCCGGGAATAAGAGGACATTGTTATGTTGGAACTGATTGAACGCATCGGTGACGTGAAGTCCACCGGCATCGATACCAGCGAGATTCTGGACAACCTGATCCTGCCTTACGAGCTGCGTATCCGTGGCCGGCTGCGGGCCACCACCGAAACCAACGTGGACGTAGGCCTGTTCCTGGATCGCGGCCCGGTGCTGCGGGACGGCGACCTGCTGCAGGCCAGGACCGGCGAGATCGTGCGCATACGCGCCGCCGAAGAGCAGGTTGTGACGGCGCGCATCAAGTCTGGCCAGCCCCTGGCCCGCCTGTGCTACCACCTGGGCAACCGCCACGTGACACTGGCCATCGGCGAAGACGAGCAGGGCAGCTTCGTGCGTTTCCCGCCGGATCATGTGCTGGAAGAGCTGGCCGAACGCCTGGGCGCCACCGTGGTGCATCACACCGCCCCGTTTGATCCGGAACCCGGTGCCTACACCCAGGCCGGGCATTCTCATGGTCACAGTCACGGCAACAGCCACAGTCATTCACACGATCACGACCACGGGCACAGCCATGGCCACAGTAAGAAACATACCCACTGAGGCCGCCACCCCGCAGGTGGACGACCTGGCATTGCTGGGCCTGATGCAACTGGTCAGCCCGGCACTGCCCATCGGCGCCTTCGCCTGGTCCCAGGGCCTGGAAAGCGCCTTCGAACTGGGCTGGGTGAACAACGAAGCCGAACTGGCTCAGTGGATTGAAGGCGTACTGGAAGACGGCCTCAGCCGCTGCGAACTGCCCCTGCTGGTACGTTTGCAGACCGCCTGGGCGGAAGGCGATGCCATTGCGCTGGCAAAGTGGAACGACTGGCTGCATGCCACCCGGGAAACCGCCGAGCTGAGTGACGAAGACACCCGCCTCGGCGGCGCCCTCGTCACTCTTTTGCGCAACCTGGAACTGCTGCCCGAGCCACACCTGATTCCGGAAGAGCCCGGCTACATCACCATGTTCGCGTGGGCCGCCCATAAACGCTTTGTGCCGGTTCGTCAGACGCTGCTCGGCTTTGCCTGGGCCTGGCTGGAAAACCAGCTTGCGGTGGCCTGCAAGGCATTGCCCCTGGGCCATACCGCCGCGCAGCGCATTATCGAACGGCTACGGCCGCAACTGGCGGTGGCGGTGGACACCGCCCTCGAACGAAACGATCACGAACTCGGGCCCATCCTGCCGGGACTGGCGCTCGGAAGTGCAATGCATGAAACACAGTATTCACGGCTTTTCAGAAGCTGAATAACAATTGAGGAGATCTGCCATGACACATTGTCTGAGAGTTGGAGTGGGTGGCCCGGTTGGTTCCGGCAAAACCGCCCTGTTGCGCCAGTTGTGCAAAGCCCTGCGGGACCACTACGACATCGCTGTGGTGACCAACGACATCTACACCCGGGAAGACGCCGACTTCCTCCTGCGCCACGAAGCCCTGGCCGCAGACCGCATCCTCGGCGTGGAAACCGGCGGCTGCCCGCACACCGCCATTCGTGAGGACGCCTCCATGAATCTGGCGGCTATCGACGACCTCCAACGCCGCCACCCGAACCTGGAACTGGTGCTGGTGGAATCCGGCGGTGACAACCTCTCCGCCACCTTCAGCCCGGAACTGAGCGATCTCACCCTGTACGTGATCGACGTCTCCGCCGGCGACAAGATCCCCCGCAAAGGCGGCCCCGGCATCACCAAATCCGACCTGCTGATCATCAACAAGATCGACATCGCCGAACAGGTGCATGCCTCCCTGGACGTGATGGAGCGGGACAGCAAGAAAATGCGCGGCGAACGGCCCTTCGTTTTCACCAACCTGTACGACGGGGTAGGGCTGGAGACGATCATCAGCTTCATTCTGGAGCGGGGCATGTTGCCGGAGCGACGGCCTGAGAAGCTTGCCGAGACTGCTTGAGCCAATCGAGTACAAACGACTTAGGAACCATCAGGAGAAAACCATGAAACTCACAGCCAAACTCCTCACAGCTGCCGCGTTGCTGACTGCTTCCGCCTCCGCCATGGCCCACTCCGGCCACTCCGAAGGCGGCTTCACCAGCGGTCTGCTGCACCCCATGCTGGGCCTGGACCACCTGCTCGCCATGGCCGCCATCGGCTTCTGGAGTGTGCGCCAGAGCAAGCACATGAAAAACGCCACCCCGGCCTTTGTGATCGGCGGCATGATTCTCGGCGCCACCCTTGCCTGGGGCGGCCTGAGTCTGCCGGGCGTGGAAACAGGGATTACCTTTTCAGTACTGGTCGCCGGCATCCTGATTGCCACACTGGCGAGGCTGCCGACGGCTGTGGGTGGCACTCTGGTTGGTGCGTTCATGCTGTTCCATGGTTTTGCCCATGGGGCGGAGATGCCTGCAGGCGCGACACTTGGTGCTTACCTGGCTGGTTTCTCGATCGCTACGCTCGCCATTACCCTCGTCGGGCGTGGATTGGGTAGCTTGATGCTGAAAGCAGATAGCCGGTTCAGTCGTGGTGTTGGTGGTGTGTTGGCGGTTGCTGGGGCGTATTTGGCGGCTGCCTGATACGCACTTCGAAACTTGCAAACGATAGTTAGAGAGCCGCTCGGGAACCGAGCGGCTCTCTAATTATCCAGTCTAAGAATAAATCTGTCCGAGTTTTTGTTCAGCCCGCCAAAAGAGGCCCCGGCGTCACCAAATCCAATTCGTTGATCATCAACAAGCTCGATATTGCCGAACAAGTACACGCCTCCATGGACTCAGTTGGTCGAGGCTCCAGAAAATCCTGACGAATACCTCTTAGTGTCTCCCAAACTGAATAACGGAGTTAGACTGGAAGCCATCATCAGCTTCATTGTCGAACGCGACAGATTGCATACCTTGCCGATAGTTCCTGGCTAAAAATCAAGCTTGTTTTCCAGTGCTTCTTTTAACCATTCGGGTAGAGTCGGAAGTCTCACTGTGCCAAGCTCACGCGGTTCAATCTTACGCAAACCACCACCATACTTTCTCAGATTTATTCTAAGGTCAGCGTCCTCTGCCGCCTGAAGCAGATCAAAAAGATCGCGTTCTCTAACCGGATTCTGATCTAGAATGACTTGCAGTCTGGGCTTTGGATACATTAGGAGATATGTGTTCGTAGCCAAAGCATCTGACTCATTCTTAATAAACCGAATTGGCGAGACAGTGTTTGTACCGCGCCCCATATACGTACACAGAAAAGGCGGCGGATCCCTTCGTTCCTGGCGATACCAAAGCCTGCGCGAACGAATCAACGATCTATCTTTAATTCCCATCTCGTCTGCGGAATCCAGGAACTTTTTTATTAGTGGAAATTTTCTTCTAAGTTCTAACTCCTCAAGGCTACAATCAAACAAAAATAACTGGTTATTAACCGCAGGGAGCCCTTTGGCGTCTCTGCGAACGATAGCTGATGAAAGTGTTCGAGATTTTGGGAGAAGGGGAACCAAGAACTCATCTGGAATATTGGCGTCGTAAGCCTCATCTCTTTTCAGAATGAAAAACTCATTGGCACCGGTTGCAATTCCTCTTTTGATTTCAAAAAGCTCTCCGAGCGTTGGGCCGTATGAATCAACTGGCTCACCAAAAAGCATTTCAAAGGTCCAGCGTCTTTTACTTCTAAGAAACCCAATCGAGAAACTTCGGGATTGCTGAGGATCATCTATACTTCCGCCGTGACTAAACGTTACGTAATCATCCTCCCGCGCGCCATTCTTCTCCAAGAATACGACACAAGATGAGACCTTCGCATTCTCGAATTGTGGTAATGCGTCGTCGTAAATATGTATCTTCTTGAGTCTTACGCTGGTTGTAAGGTATTGCCGAAGCGCAAAACCATAGTTGGTATCCATAAACTCAGTTGGAATAAGCCACGCACCAATAGCTCCCTCTCTCATCCATGAGTGGGAAGCAAGAATAAAATAAACGTAAAGACCAGAGAGTCCACTTATTTTTAAACCACTGGCTTTCGTAGCTTTTTCACGTAAAAGCTGTCCATACGCTTTGTCGATGTGCTGAAATCTAACATAAGGAGGGTTTCCCAAAATAAGATTTCTGTCTGGTTTGCTATCAAAGTGAAGATAATCTCCTGAGTTGACTTCTAAGCCATACCTACTCCATTTTGATCGAGTGGACTGAGCTATTTGATTGTTCAATTCGACTCCAATTGCCGATTTTATTGAACTGTCATCGAGGAGATGTTGTAAAATTGAAAAAAATACGCCATTCCCAACCGCGGGATCTCCGAAAAACACAGAGTTTCTGCCTGCACCCATGAGATCTAAAGCGCACCTTGTAATATCTGTCGCTAGCTCGGGCGGAGTAATGTAGAGGCCTGACTGATTAGCGTCAGGATCTTTGTTTTTATCCCAACTAAGAGCTTCGTATGGCGAGGATTCGTATTTTTCCAGATTGCAGTCCTGCTGATATGGATGCTCGACCGGTTCAAAATCTTTGGCAACAAAGTGGATCTCGTCACAGATTTGGCGAATGGCATCTATTCGATCTGAATCTGACAGGGACGCTAAAAGCTCCAGTGAGAGATTTTGACTAAAAAGTTTCGCAAAAACATCCTTTGTTTTTGATGAAAACATCAAATTTGACGTTTTTTTTTCTGCTATTTTTCCTAATTTCGATTTCGTCTAAGCGCTGATCAATTAATGGAAGCTGGAAGCTCCAATCATAACGCTCCAGTAAACTCAAAAGTTTTTTGGCAAATTCTGAGTCATCACCATCATACATCGTAATATGAAATACACTATCGGGGAAATGCGGTTTGTGTTCCAGTCTATTGAGTTCTTTCGAAGAGCATTTAATGAACACCACCTTGTTACTGTTATCATCGGGCTTCACCAGTCCGAAGCTACCCGGCCCAATTATTTCCAGGCTAGTAGGAGCACACTGCCTGTAAATTGAAAGATCGTTTTTCCTCAAACGGTCAATGTATCGAACAGTTACATGAGGCTTTGATCTCGACTTCGGATTTCCAAGTTTTCGGATAGCATCGAGAAGTGGGCCGATCTCTGTATTATCGAGATTGAGAACGAATGCAGTTGCCAATTTAGATCACCAAGTGTCGTACAAGACCTAATTCAAAGTTCTTTTCTTTGTCAATAAATTTTATCAGTTCAAACATTGCATCTCCGAATTCATTGGCCTCTTCGAGGAGTTTCGAGCCATTATTTTCGGTTGCAAATCTTTGGTGGAGTTCGGTTTTAGAGAGGCCCGTCATGTCTAAAAAAACGGAATATTTTGTAATTAGATTATTCACCATACTTTGGGCGTTTGGCAGCCATTTTGGAACTTTTTCTAATCGTTCTCGAGGTGTCATTTTTATTAGTTTAACTACTTCTTCTTTATTTGTTGATGTTGGCATCGCGCCAATTGCGCAAACAGTGGCAAAGCACGTCATCATCCTGCTATATTTAAGCTTATAGTTGTGTACCTTTTTTTTCGTCTTTGACTCATCATCTTTTCGGCGATATTCATAGTTGAGGAGAATCGTTTTCCAGTATCTACAAATATCGTTCAGTAGGAAGATCGGACGAAAGTCATCTTTGTGTAGTTCGCTATCCTTAAAGTAATAATCTATGACGCGTTCAATTAGTTTTTCATATTCAGCTTCGTTATATAACCATTGGCTTTCAAGAATTAAAAGCATTCGCGCGGTGAAGTAATTTTGGTGGTCGTCTGTGGGGCTTCCGAGTATGTCAAACATTTTGTCGATCGACAGGATGTCTAGATATTCACAATCACCTGAAAATTTTGGAAACTTCAAGTCTGATATGACTTGGATAAGCTTTCCAAATAACTTTAGTTCTTTTGTCCTCGGATCTTCCAACTTATCAGGATTAGCGAAAAAGAACATATCAATGTCCGAGAATTCGCTCGCTTCTAAGCGCGAAAATGAGCCTGCTCCAATTATTGTGAGATTTGGGTACTCTGTTACTTCAGGGGTTTTGCCTAGGGCATGTCGAAGTTCATTAATTTTTTTTGTTGAATGGTCTTTTCTATTTTTTATTACCCGCTGACTATCAGGCTGTGTATTACTCACAGATTCCTACCCCCCGGCCGGTGGTTTTTTTGAAATTTCTACTGCTCTTCTCTTTGCTTGTTTTTTTGTATAGAAAGGGTTTTCCTCTCGTGCTTTTCGTAGCGCTTTTCTTTGGAGGTACTGCTTTTGAGCGCTATCAAATGCTTTCCCTGTTGTGGTATGTGAATTTTGACTTATTTGTAGGTAACGACGATAAAAATGGTTTAGTTCGTCTTCTGACAAGGAGCCGCCCTCTGACTTAATCTTTGCAGTCTTTAAGTCGAATGATAAGTCGGTATATTGCTGAATAGCTCGAATGTGTAGAGAGTTATTGGATTCCACAAAAAAGCTGTCAAAAAGAGCATTTATTAGAAAGATCGCAAGGGCTAATAAGCCCGAAAATATTAGTATCTTTGGTTCATTAATGCTCGGATAATAATTTTTTAAAATATTTATATCTGTAAATACAACCAAAGTAATAAGTGCGCTGAGTAATATGTTAGCAGATTTTTGAACTTTGAGTTTGAAGCTGGTGCTCTCTTGAAGTACATCATGTACTCCGCGCTGAAGTTTTATTCTTTCTTCCAGGTCGCCCTCGCGGGTGTTGTATTCTACATTCCTGTTTTCGGGCTGATTTTGAGCGTTTGTCATATGTCTGGTCCATCAGAAGTGCAGAACTTCCTGTCGAAAAAACATCTAGATTCTAATAGCATGAGTCGAGCGTAGCACTTTTCGAAGAACGCATGGAAGTGCTTCTGGTAGACTTCGTTAAGAACCGGAAAATATTGATGGATCATGCGCCGGTGCAACCTAGGGAAGGAGCTTCATATCTTACATCGAGTGTTTTTATCCATTGAGTTGCCGGAAGCTTTGCGGAGGCGAGTGGCCTTGATTTCTGAAAGGATTGTTGGGCTCGTCCCGCAAGCCCAAAATCGCCTTCACCTCACGGTCTGTTTTATTGGTGACGTTTCTACTAATGAATTGGATAGATTACTGCGCATCAAAAAGAAGATCGAAGTCCCGGAATTTGATGTGGAGCTTGGGAAACTGACAGCCATAGATCTCCTTCATTCTCGCTGTTGGTGTATTGAGGTTTTTCCTCTTGGCCAGATGCGGGTATTGAATAGTTTGGCTAGGAAGCTACTGATTGGTCACGGTTTTGGTGTTGAGCAGGTTAACTATTATCCACATATTACCATTGGCTGGCCTAAGGCAGGGGAAGACACGGTGGAATTTGATCAATCTCTTGTTACCAAGCTTTGTGGCGTTTCGTTTGCTGTCCGCGAGGTTGGAATTTTTGAGAGTCAATCGAGGGACGGATCAAAGGTCTATGAGAAAAGGGGAGGTTTTGGGCTTTTAGAGGACACACAGGATAAGGCTATTAGAAAATTTGATTTGGGGCTGGACAGATAGTGAGGCTTTTCAGGCTTTAGGTGAACACTGGGCGAAATTATAAAATGCCCGGCGAGTGCACCACCCGGAATACAAAAAAGCTTTTTTGTTCGGTGCCAGAAGTGATAAAACCCATCTGTTATAGTTCCCGAAGAAGCTTTGAGCCATCTGAGCCGCGGGGCTCTTATTCGAAAAACTACTGTAAACGCTGCGGTGTTGGGCTGTTTGGTGAGGATTACTTCAGTTTCAACGAGAAGCCCGCCCCAACTGTCCGGAAGAACCTGGCTGTGCATTTTGCAGCGCTTCTTTTCGGGGTTGCTGGCTTAATGTTATCGCTTTTGACTGGCCGGTCTTGACCCCTGGGAAAACCTGGACAGATCTATTATCGCTGTTGTGAGGGTAAACTAGCCCGCTTTTCCTGAGACATTCCCTCCTCCCACTCAGCCTCACCGCCCGGCGCTGGCAAAAACCGCCCAAACTCGATCATCTGGGTGGCCGGGATGTCCTGCAGATAGATCCAGACATCTTCAGCTGAGATGTCTACGATTTGGGCTATTTCTTCAAGCATCTGGCTCATCAGGGCCTGTTTGATCTCGATGCTTCTGCCCTCCCGCACCAGGCCGTGCACATACACCTGAGGCGCGGTGTTCACTCTGCCACCCACAAAGTGTTCGCCCTCATTGGCCGCAGAAAACAGAACCTGGGCAAAGAACCTGGGAGCGCCGGTTTGGGCATTATGGGCCGCTGTGATGGCCTCGGCGATCTGTGATTTCTGCTGCGACGACAGAGACAGATTTGCGACCGTGACGGTGTAAGTGGGCATGGGAAGCTCCTGCCATGGGTTGTACGTTTACACTGGATCTCGCCAATACCGGAGTGAGACAGGCTTGTTTCACTATAGCAACGCTTAGCTGCCGTGCCCCGGCGATTTACGCTGCCGATTTGATATTGAAGCAATGAGCTATCCTGAGACTCTCGACCTTCAAGCATGAGAGCCAAACAATGATCGAAACGCCCCTGGAATTTCAGAGCGATGGTACAACCTGTCGCGGTGTTCTTTACACGCCGGATGCCGGCAGTAAAGATTTACCGTGTATCGTCATGGCCCATGGTTTTGGGCTGACTCATGCCAGTGGTCTGGCACCGTTTAAGGAAGCCTTCTGCAATGCGGGATACGCGGTCTTTGCCTTTGACTACCGCCATTTCGGTGACAGTGATGGTCAGCCACGCCAGACGCTGAGCCCCCGGAAGGAAGTGGCAGATTGGCTGGCGGCACTGAATTTTGTGCGGCAGCTGGATCGTGTCGATGGCAGCCGCATTTGCCTGTGGGGGACGTCGTTTTCTGGCGGGCTGGTGATTGCGGCCGCGGCAAAGGATGGAAACGTGCAATGCACCATCTCCCAATGCCCGATGATGGATGGCTTGGCGTCTTTGCTGGGGGTTGTCGGTTATGCCGGCTTCATGCAGGCGATGCGTCTGACCTGGCACGGAACGGTCGACTGGCTTCGTCGTGGGCTGGGGATGTCTGCCCGGTATATTGCGTCGGCCGGCCGTCCCGGCGAGTTGGGCATGATGACGGCTGAGGACTGCCAGGAGGGGTATGTTCCCTTGCTGGCCGATAACGCGTCGAATTACGTCGCGGCGGGCGTGAGTTATGCCATTCCTCTTTTCCGGCCCATCCGGTTGGCCAGCAAAGTTGCCTGCCCGGCACTGGTGTTGATTTGCGACCACGATACGGTCGCCCCGGCGAGTGCTGCAGCCAAAGCAGCCCAGAAAATGCCGAACGCGGAAGTGAAGCACTATCCGGTGGGTCATTTTGATGTCTATCGGGGCGAAGCTATGGAGCAGTCCATCGAAGATCAGCTGAATTTCCTGGCCCGGTTTTTACGGTGACAGCGAAAACCGGGGCAGAGCTATTTTGGATGGGGTTAAGGGCATAGAATTGGCGAATGGTATCGACTGGGTTCGGATGCGCACTCAGATAACAACCGCAGCGACAGGCCCTAACTATGAATGTGGATAAAGCAAAAAAGCGTATCGCAAAGCAGGTCAAGAAGGGCTTTCACGGCTATCCGTTGGTTTCGCTGGAGTACTTTGGTAAAGCGAACTCTGGCAAAACGCCCGATTCAGCCAGCGAGGTTGTGATTTCTTATACCGAGGAAGAGGGCGCGGAACCCCAGAAGCAAACGTTCGTAAGTGGCAGTGATGCCAGGGAAGATGAAACCATTCAATCCACACTCCTCAAAATCATTGAACGGGCGGATGCAAAAACGGTTACTGAGATCGACGGTATTTCCCCTGTCCGTGAAAGCTGAAGCTCGGGAAACCGGGTGACCGCTCAGAATCGAGACAGGCCCATTTTCTTAAAGCGTTCGACATAACCATGCACAGCAGCAGCCTGCGAGGCAGCGATTTCAAAATCACCCAGGATGGCGAGGACATTCGGCACGCGGACTTGTTTTCGTCGTTTCAGGATACCGATCGCCTTAGCATCGTTGTCCCTCGTCGGTTTGAGGGCATTGGTGCGATGACTCTGATCATGGCCTACGTCACCGCGTTCTATGACCGCTATCGTGAGCGCGGGCCAGAGTTTTATGCCTACCCGGATTTCTTTACCTTTCAGCGGGAGGCCCCCTGTGCCGACTATGGCATGTTCGACATCTGGCCCAACCACAAGAACGTCCACGTTCCAAACGATGCGCAGCAGACCGCAGAGGCCATTAACGGGCGGGGCGTGAACGTTTTACTGGTTCCCGACAACGACGCGCGGGAGGTAGCGATCTCACCGGTTGAACGGGAAAGCGCCAGGCGCAGTGTCCAGCAGTGCTTTGCCTACTCGGAGTCCGGTACCGCGTCGTCGTCCGATCTTGTCATCGAATGCCGGAGTGAGTTGCTCCGCGGTTATGCATTGTCCGTTCTCGATTCCGTGCCTGCCGACGAATCGGTGCTGAAGCATCGCAGGCAATGGGAGGCGCGACTGGCCGGCGACACCTTTCGCCAAAAGTTTCGCACGTTGGATCTTGATGATGCTTTGCGGAGGATCTGAATTGCGCAATGCCGACGTGCCGGCAATGCGACTCGTGCCCGGTTGCCGCTCTCTATTTCGAACAAGTGTACAAAAAGCGCAACAAACGCCTCTCGCTCGTTAACCGGTGAACGCCGGCCAAAAATCGCTGCACGCCCAGAAAGTTCTCTTCACCCTCACAGTCGATCAGTGCGTCTTTCCGTTTTTCGCGCGCATCGTGCCAACGTTTGGACAACAGAGCACAGTTCGCAGTGGTATCACGAGCTTCAAGCAGCTTGAGACCGGATTCCTGTATTAATTGCTCGTTGACGCCGGGAGGGCTGAAAAAATACAGACCGTCTGGGCATCGATTCTCAAGCTCTTCATAGGAAATCAGTCCCCCGATCACCAAAGCGTCGCTAAAGACGAATTTCCCACCAGGTTTTAGCAACCTTTGTGTGTTGGAGAGAACTTCTCGCCGACGAGGGACATGACACAGGACATCCGTGGAATAGATGGCGTCGAAAGAATTATCTTCATAGGGCAATTCTTCAGAGGCATCGTGTTGTTCGAATTTCACGAGGTCGCTGACCTTCTCATCTTCGGCCAACGCATTCGCCGTTTTCACGCCCGACGCATTTATCTCGAACCCTACAACCCGACAGCCTATACGCTTTGCCAGGCCGACAGCGTACCCGCCAGATCCACAACCGATGTCCAGGACCGATGAATCTGATGTCAGCTGAAGTAACTCGGGTATCTCGTGGGATTCTTCAGTCGAAACCCAGCTGGTTTGCCCATAATCCTCGCCATAAGTCTCCAGCCGGACCTCGCTGTAGGTTTCCAGCGAGTAATTGCTGTAAGAGCTACTGTAGAGATCGATCTTTTTGCTCATGGGTTCTTCCCTTCCTGGGCTGCTGACTTTTGCTGCCAGGTAGTGGATACGGGAAACCGGTGGTCTTGTTTCACTGTAGCAACGCCTGCACTTCGTCACCACGAGCCAGCTCACCCCCTTCAACCACCCGCGTAGTAATGCCTCCATGCCCACGCATGGCGTTGTACCCACCCGGCCCGAGGGCCGTCTCCATCTTGCTGCAGGGGTGGCACAGGCCGGTGTATTCCAGCACCACACCCCCAATCCGGAACCGTTTGCCTTTCAGGGCCAGCAGGTTCAGGCCAGAGACAACGATGTTGCGCCGGAAAACCTCGGGTTCAATGGCTTCCCGCTGCAGGCACGAGGCAATGGCATGCAGGTGTTCTTTCTGGATCAGGGTCACCTGTCGTTTGCTGGTATCGCGGCCCTTGAATCGATCTCCGTCCAGCCCTTTGCCCGGGGTGACCGTTGCCCTCTCGAGCACCTGCATGGGCTCGCCGCGTGCAGGGCGGATGCCAATCCACTGAACGCGGCCGCATTGGGGAAGTGTGTCGAGCAGGGTTTGAAGTGGGGTCGATTCGGGCATGGGGTTATAAAACTCCTTGGGCGATGAGTTGGTGGCTCAGGACAAAACCTGGCCGCCGTCCACCACCAGTGTCTGGCCGGTAATCCAGCGGGCCATATCGGAGGCCAGGAATAACGCGACGTCGGCGACTTCCTCCGGCGTGCCCAGGCGCCCGAAGGGAATCCCCTCGCGAATACGCTGGTAGAGCTCTGGATTGTTCTGCCGGGCCTGATCCCACACGCCGCCCGGAAACTCGATCGAGCCAGGGGCAATGCCATTAACACGCACTTTATGCGGGGCCATGGTCACCGCCAGGCTGCCGGTGTAGTGAGCGACCGCGGCCTTGATGGCTGCGTAGGGGGCGGTGCGTGTCGAGGCGTGCAGGGCGGCGATGGAGGCAATGTTGATGATCGTGCCCCCGGCTTCCTTGAGCGCCGGAAGGCAGATGTGGCCAGCGCGAACCGTGCCCATCAGATCCACTTCAACACTGCTCAACCAGCCTTCTTCGTTGTCTTCCCGCCCGAATGCCGATGCGCAATTGACCAGCACGTCCAGGCCGCCCAGCTCGTCCATGGCGTTCTGCAGATAAGTTTCCAGCTCGGCCTTGTCGCCGATGTCGCAGGGGGCCACATGCAGGGCCAGCCCCTCGCTTGCCACTTCTTCTGCCAGAGCGTCCAGGGACGCCTGCCCGCGGGCGCACACAGAGACGCTGGCCCCGGCTCGGGCAAAGCCCAACGCGATTGCCCGGCCAATACCCTTGCTGCCGCCAGCGACGATGACGCGCCGGCCGTGGAAATCAAACATCACTGAATGCTCCTGTTTTCCCATAAGGTTTGGTCTCGCCCTCGGGCACCGCGAACTGTTTGGCTAGGTTCTCTCTTTGAATTTCAGTTTGCAATTGCCGTTCATGCGCTGTGGAAACCGGGACAGATTTATTTTTTTATCGCCCTCACGCAACGGCGGAACAGCTCTGCCGAAAAGTATCGGTGTTCGCCGGGCTGCTCTGCCACGAAGAGCTGGCCACCGGAACTGTAGATTCCGCCCTCGATCATCAGGTTGTCGCTCATTTCAAAGTCTTCAATGGTATGGCCCAGTTCGTCCAGGTCGGTGGCGCCTGCTCGTTCCCGGTAATATCGGCTTTCGAGGGTAAACCCGAAGGCGGGTTTACCCTGTCCGATCATATACCCCACCTCAAAGACGGTGCCCGGGTCCGCGCTGATACCGCGGAAGGGGGTCAGGTTGGCGATGATGGCCTCGCAGCTGTCCATCAGTTCCCGGTTGGCCCAGTAGATCCGATGCCCGCGCCTGAATTTCGCCTCGTTGGCGGACAGCGCCAGTTCAGTGTCCAGCGGGTCTACGCCCTCCAGTCCGTTTTCCTGTAGCAGGCGTTTTTTTCTCGGCCACGATGGCCTGATGTTCAGCTGCGGGGAAGAAAACTTCTGGGCCGGCGAGGTAGATTCGTTTTGGCTTCGTCATGGGTGCCTCATAAAGCTGATGAAACTGCAGGATAGCATCCAGTATTTTCCAGGTAGCAGAAATGGGGCAGCGAGGTTTGATCGTTGCGCCGGGCGGATGCCAATCCACTCAACGCGGCCGCACTGAGGCAGTGTGTCCAGCAGGGTTTGAAGTGGGGGCGATTCGGGTATGGGCTTTACTGAACTGCTGGGACGATGGGAAAACTAGCGGAATCAGGGAAACCTGATACGCTTGATTGGTCGCAGCTGATTCTGCGGCAGGATGCGAGCGGTATTCAAGGAAGATAAAAATAACGCAGCAAGGAGCTACACCATGTTAAACGTCAGGTTTAATCGTACACCTCTTGCCATCGCAGTGGTCGCAGCAGCGACCGGCCTACCTGTCTTCGCCGCTACCAGCGTTGATACTTATACCCTTCGAGAAGCGGTTACTGTTGCAGGGGTTCGCAGTCACCAGGCTGCCTTTCAGGCAGCAGCCGATGCCAATGGAGGAACCCGAGAAGCATCATCGCCCGGCTACCAGGCTTCGGTAGATTACGTCGTCGGACAGATGACCTCTGCAGGGTATGAGGTAACGATCCAGGAGTTCGACTACCCATTCTTCGAGGAAAACTCGCCCGCCGTCCTAGAGCAGTTAGCCCCCAATCCGACGGTCTACGAGTATTTCGGGCTTGCCGGCTTTGCCACCATGACCTACTCCGGCAGTGGCAACGTGACGGGAGTCGCCGAGGGCGTGGATCTGGCTTTACCACCTGGAACGGAAGCCAACACCTCGACCAGTGGCTGTGAGGCAACGGATTTCTCTGGGTTTACAGCCGGCAATATCGCGGTGATCCAGAGGGGGTCCTGCTCATTCGCCCAGAAGGCGCAGAATGCTGCGGATGCCGGTGCCATCGGGGTGATTATCTTCAATGAAGGCCAGCCCGGGCGTACCGAAAACTTTTTGGGAACGCTCGGTGATCCTGGTTTCACTATTCCAGTGGTTGGCGCCGCCTTCGAGGTTGGCGTTGAGCTCGCCGCCGGCGGTGTTGATGCAAATCTCGTGGTCGATGCCAGCTCGGAAATTCGCACGACATCGAACGTTATTGCCAACTCGCCAGAAGGCCGGGACGACCGGGTGGTGGTAGTAGGCGCACACCTTGATTCGGTGTCCGAAGGTCCCGGTATCCAGGATAACGGCAGTGGCTCGGCGGCCATCCTGGAAGTTGCGATCCAGATGGCAAACCAGCAGATCAGCCCGAGAAATAAGGTGCGTTTTGCCTGGTGGGGGGCGGAAGAAGCCGGCTTGCTGGGAGCACAATATTACGTTGATCAGTTGAGCCCGCGTGACATCAAGGACATTGCGCTGAATCTGAATTTCGACATGATTGGCTCGCCGAATTTCGTTCGCTTTGTCTACGATGGCGATGGTTCTGATACTCCGCTTGCAGGCCCCAACGGTTCAAAGACGATCGAAAGCGTTTTCCTTGAGTACTTCAAAGCGAGGTCCTTGCCGGTTGAGGCAACCGCCTTCGACGGCCGCTCTGATTATGGGCCTTTTATTGAAATCGGAATCCCTGCGGGTGGGCTCTTCACCGGGGCGGAGGGGATCAAGACACCTGATGAAGTCGGTTTATATGGCGGTGTTGCCGGTGAGCAATACGATCCCTGTTACCACCTTGCCTGTGACACCTTCGATAACATCAGCCTTCAGGCGCTCGATGAGATGTCCGATGCTGTTGCGCATTCTGTGATGACCTTCGCCTTGACCACCTCGTCGGTTAACGGAACCGACAAAGGTAAAGGGCTGGGTAAGATCAAAAACGATATGGAATATCGCGGATCTCGCCTGGTGAAATAGCGCTGCAATACGATGGCAGGCGACCAGGGACGGTCGCTTTGCTCCATTTAAAATCGGGACAGGTTTATTTTTTAGAAGGAGCTCGGTTGCCCCCCAAGTTGACAGTATTGGCTATCATTAGGGGTATCTTGCATGATCAAAGGAAGGGAAAAAGACTCGCCAGATGAAACCGCTCCTTCTGATCGTTGCTTACCTTGTCGCTGTCACCCTGCCGTTGCTCCTGTCCGCATGGGTAGGAGGTCCACCACGCCAGTTCCACCAGGAACTGGCCTCCGGCCTTGGCATTCTTGCCTTCTCGATGATCCTCGTGGAATTCATCCTGTCCGGGCGTTTCCGGGCCATTTCAAATGACGTCGGCATGGATGTGACCATGCGGTTTCACCAGGTCATGGCTCGCACGGCACTGGCTTTTGCTCTGCTGCACCCGTTTCTTTACCAGGGAACGCCGACAGGAGGGCAGCGCCCATGGGACCCCACGCGTCAGTTGACGCTTACAACGGATTTTTCCGATCTGGCGACAGGCATTATCGCCTGGCTGTTGCTTACCGGCCTTGTTGTCATGGCCATCGGGCGCACCCAGCTGGGCTACCGATACGAGACATGGCGCCTGTTACACGGGCTCGGCGCGCTGCTGATCGCGGTACTTCTGCTGCACCATACGGTGTATGCCGGGCGTTACGGATCGCAGCCGGTGATGACCTGGGTGTGGCTGGTCATGACGGGTGTGGCGGTTGGGTCACTGCTGATGGTTTACCTGGTGGTTCCCTGGCTGCAGAAGGCTCGCCCCTGGCGCGTGACGTCTGTCGTTCGGTTGACGCCGAAGCAATGGGAAGTGACGGTGACCCCCAACGGTCACCGTGGGCTGGATTATCAGGCCGGGCAATTCGCCTGGCTGAATGTGGGGCAAAGCCCTTTCTCGATGAAGGAACACCCTTTCTCCATTTCCATTGATGGCGAGCTGATGGATCGCGTCTTTTCAGAGCTGGAGTTCCGTGACTGGGTGTTTGTGATGTGCGGACCGGCGGTCATGATGGACGTTGTTGAGGATCACCTGATCCAGCGGGGCACACCCGCTCACCGGATTCTCTCGGAGCGGTTCAGCTATGACTAATCCAATCCAGCGGCTGAATCAGCGGCGGCGGCTTTTTTTGGTCATATGGGGGCTGAATATTACTTTGGTCCTGATCCTGCTGGTTTTTGTGTTGCGCTGATGCAAAGGCAGGCCAGGGGTATGATCAGGTGAGCCCGATGCGCATCCAGCCCCTCGGTCAGCACTCCAGGTGCCGGGTTTCCCCCGTTTCCACATCGGTGTAAGTGACCTTCACGGTTTTGAAGTTCAGGTCTACAAACAGGTGGCAGTAATAGTCTCCATGGCGCCAGGCCATGGCCACGCTTGAGTTGTTGGAATAGTTCAGTTCGAAGTGCCCATCAAAGGCCGGGTAGTTGCTGCGGAACTTCATCAGGCTTAGCAGGCGTTGTACCACCGGTTTCTGGATGTCCTGCTCCACTTCTTCGAGGGTGTAGTAATGGCGGTTGATGTCTCGCAACTCGCCACTTTGTTCCATCAGCTCGTGATCGTTACAGCCGGC
This sequence comes from Marinobacter sp. CP1, assembly GCF_001266795.1. Taxonomy (NCBI): domain Bacteria; kingdom Pseudomonadati; phylum Pseudomonadota; class Gammaproteobacteria; order Pseudomonadales; family Marinobacteraceae; genus Marinobacter; species Marinobacter sp. CP1. The sequence continues at coordinate 940,288 of NZ_CP011929.1, read as the reverse complement.
CAGTAGCCCCACGTAGTAAACCTGTGGGATGCCCGGGGTGAAAAACTGGATGGCCCGGGCGGCGATGTAGGCGTCGTCGTTTTGCATCAGCGCGTCATAAAAGGTGCAGGTGAGCTGATAGATGGCACCCACGCTGTGAATGTTGGCCGCTGAGCGCCGCATGATGGGGTCCGCGCTGCGGGCGTCGATGTTGTCGATCAGTACTTTGATTTTCTCATCCGGCAAAACGCCTTCCACATCGGGAATGCAGATGCCGTCATGGGTATCCAGTACGGTGACCATGTTGCGCGGGCACATGCGCAGCCAGTTCTTCAGGTAGGTGCTGTTGGCGTCCAGCAGTGAATAGAGCAGCAGCGGCGGCAGGGCGAAGCCATAGGGGTGCATGTTGCGCCGGCTGATGGCGTACTGGTAGCTGGTGTGGTCGTGTACTTCCGGGAGGCATTCCGCCCCGTGTTTCAAGGCAACCTGGTTGACCCAGTCGAGGATTTGATACACCTCCGGTTCCACCAGAAAGCAGCTGGTGCCGATCCGTTTGGTGGTGTATCCGAAGGCGTCCAGCCGCAGCAGATTAACGCCTTTTGATGTCAGAAATCCGATGTAGCTTTCCATCAGCTGATAGGCCAGGTCGGATTCGTAATTCAGGTCGATTTGCTGTTCGGTGAAGGTACACCACACTCGGGTTTTGGTGCCGTCGGACAGGGTCACTTGCCGGAAGGGCTCTTTCTCCTTGCGGATGTGAATCTTCGCCATGTCGTCCGGTGAGATCTCGCCGAATTTATCCACGTGCACAAACAGATCGGCGTATTCCGAGTCGAAGCCGTTGGCAATGAAGTCGGTGAACTCCGGCGATTCGTCCGAGATATGATTAACCGTCAGATCCACGCACAGATCGTACTTTGCCGTAAAGGCTTCGATGTCGTCCCAGGTGCCCACCTTCGGGTCCACTTCCTTGTGGGTCAGCGGCGAGAAGCCGCCATCGGCGTTGGAGGGAAAAAACGGCAGGATGTGCAGCCCGCCGATGGCTTCGGACAGATGCGTGTCCACCACGGTGTAAAGGTCTTTCAGATTGTTGCCGATCCGGTCCGGGTAACAGATCAGCTGCACCGCATTTTTGAGCAACATGGTGTGGTTTCCTCCGTTCAGGCGGCGCAATGACCAATGGGCAGAATCTTTTCCAGTTTGATGGTGCGGCGCTGTTCGGCGGTGTCGATGAATTCCCGCCCCCAGTAATCGATGTCGTAACGGCTGACCACTTCAAAGGCCTCGCTGAGCCGATTCTGTGCTTCGCTGCGGCTCATGGCCAGGGCGTAGTAGCAGGTGTCGGCAAGGTCCTGGGGGTGATGGGGATTGGCCAGGATGGCACCGCGCAGTTCGGCGGCGGCGCCGGCGAATTCCGAGAGCACCAGCCTGCCACTGCCCTGGGTCAGGCCCTGGGTGGCAATGTATTCCTTGGCCACCAGGTTCAGCCCGTCTCGCAGCGGTGTAATCCACATCACGTCCGCCATGGTGTAGTAAGACACCAGTTCCTCGAACGGCAGGGCGCGGAAGAAGAATTGCACGGGCGTCCAGCCCACCTGTGCGAACTGGCCGTTGATGCGACCGACCGTCTGCTCGATCTGCGAAAGCAGTTCCTCGTAGATGGTCATCCCGGCGGCCGCCGGCACGCAGACCATCATCAGGGTAACTTTGGTTTTCAGCTCCGGGTGCTCGTTGAGCATGCGTTCGTAGGCATCCAGTTTTTCGATGATGCCTTTGGTGAAGTCGAGGCGCTCGACCGACAGAATCAGCCGAACGTCCATCAGTTCGTTACGCAGGGTTTCCATGCGGTCAATCACGCTCTGGTCCGCCAGGGCATGTCGCACCCGGTTCAGGTCCAGCCCCACCGGGTGGGCGCCCAGGCCGATCTTGCGATCATTCACCTTGATTTCGGTGCTCATCTCATCAAGGCCCACGGCACAGCCGTAGGTCAGGAACCGGGGCGCACAGCCGGCTTTCTGAGTGACTTCCAGGGGCGTGACACCGCGAGCCACATCGACAAAGTTTTCCGCCTGCCTGGGAATGTGGAAGCCGATGTGATCGCACTGCAACAGGCTGCCAACGATTTCACGGCGCCAGGGCAGCACGTTGAACACGTCTGCTGAGGGGAAATAGGTGTGATGGAAAAAGGCAATGGTGAGGTCCGGGCGAATCTCGCGCAGATAGGCCGGCACCATCCATAGATTGTAATCGTGAATCCACACCACCGCGTTCTCTGCGGCTTCCTCGGCCGCGCGCTCCGCAAACTGCTTGTTGACCTTGAGGAACACCTGCCAGTGATCATCGTGGAAGGTGGCCCGCTCCCAGAAGGTGTGCAGGGTTGGCCAGAAGGCTTCCTTGGAGAACCGCTTGTAGAAAATCTCGACGTCGTCTTTGCTTAGGGGCACCCGCGCGGCCACCAGTTTTTCGTAGCGGTCGGTATCCACTTCGGTGTGGGTCTGGAACGGGCCCAGGTCCGGGTCGTCAATGGACCAGGCCACCCAGGAGCCGGCTTTGCCGTCGGCAAAGAAGCTCAGCAGCGTGGGGATGATGCCATTGGGGGATTTTGGGCGACGGCGGATCAGTTCGCCGTTTTCCACCACTTCTTCGTAGGGTAGGCGGTGGTACACGATTACCAGGTCGGATTTGCCCCGGTTCATGTAGTCCGGCGCTTCCGCTTCAATGCCCAGATGGCCGAGATACCCGAAGTGTTCGAACGCCTCAAGGATACCGCCGCAGCCGGTTGCCCCGGCGTGAAGAACCCTTGCCTTGTGCATGGTAGCGTCCAGCAGGTCGGGCTCAGATTCGCCCACGCACACGCCTTTGAAGCCGTGCTCGTACATCGACAGGTCATTCAGGGTGTCGCCGGCCACCAGCACGGATTCCGGGTCGACGTTCAGGTGTTTCACCAGTCGTGACAGGGTACGCCCCTTGTTCACGCCCTGGGGCAGGATGTCCAGGTACTTGTGGTTGGAGAAGAGCGCATTGCAGGACAGCGCCTTGATGCGGGCGACCATCTCGTCAGTGACCACATCGCCGTCGCAGAAATAGGACACGCGGCGTTCCTGGGGGACTTCCTGTCGCTGCAGGCCGTCAAAGGGGAGCAGGGCGTCTTCGATCATCTGTTCGCCCGGCCAGAGCTCGTCGATCTCGCCTTGCAGCGGTTGGATGGCCTGCTGGGTCTCGCCGTGAACCACGGTGCAGCCGACGTCACAGATGATGTAGTCCGGCTGCGGAATGGTGGGGTCGGACAGCAGCGGCAGCACGGATTCCAGGCCGCGACCGGTCACAAATACCAGGTCTATTTCGGGGTGGGCGGCAACCAGTCGGTAGAGCTTGAGGCGGTTGTCGGGATCACCCGCGAGAAAAGTACCATCGAGATCGGTGGCCAGTAACATAGTCTGCTCCTATCGAAACTTTTGCTCAGATAAGGAATGCGTTGCAGCTTTCATACCGGAATCGGATTTAACAGCGTCACCTATGGCGCAGCGATTGCAGGCCAGTAAGCAGTGGCACGGCGATCAGGGCGATACAAAAACTGAACAACACACCCCAAGTGCTTGCTGTCTGAGGCAAACAAGCCCTTTCATTTCAGGGCAGGGAGGTGTGTATCTGGACTTTAATGCGCCCTATTGGTGCAATTCTCGCGAGTGTCGCGCTATTACAGCTCGGCAGTGGCTTGTTGAATACGCTGCTGGCGGTTACGGCCAATGAGCAGGGTTTTTCCACGGCACGGATCGGCGTCATCATGTCCGGCTTTTTCGTGGGGTTCGCCTGCGGCATCTTTATCAGTGGCCGTTTGATCCGCCGCATGGGCCATATCCGTACCTTTGCCTTCTGCGCGGCGGTGTGCGCGTCCATCGCGCTGCTGCACTCCCTGTGGGTTGATCCCTGGGCATGGATGGCGCTTCGCTTTCTTTACGGATTGTCCCTGGTCACCCTGATGACGGTGACGGAGAGCTGGCTAAACGCCCGCGCTGAGAAGCACGAGCGCGGGCGGGTCTTCGCCATGTATATGGTGGTCAACCTTGGGGGAATTGCCCTTGCTCAGCAACTGCTCAGGCTGAGCCCGGGCGAGCTGTTGGTGCTGTTTTCGGTGTCGGCCATCCTCAGTTGCTGGGCGCTGCTGCCCATCACCATCAGCAGTCGCAGCCAACCCCACATTCCCGAACGGGCTAAGAGCAGTCTGAAGAAGATCATCGGCTTTGCGCCGCTGGCCGTTGCTACCTCGGCGCTCTCCGGCCTGGCCATGGGCGCTTTCTGGGCGATGGCGCCTTTGTACGCGAGCAAGCTCGGATTCGGGTTGTCGGAGGTGGGGCTGTTGATGAGCCTCACCATTGTGGGCGCTGCCCTGGCGCCTCTGCTCGTGGGTTTGATTATGAATCTGGTGGGCCCGCAGGGCATGCCTGTTTACATGGCGGTTGTTCTGGGCTTGCTCGCCACCTATGCGATCTATCAGGTACGCCATGTTTCCGTGCTCACCGCGGGCGAGCAGGCGCATTTTGAGCCAATGGCGCAGTCGTCCCATGAGATTGTTGAAATGATTGAGCGGTAGATAGTTATTGCACCGGCTCACCGCTCCAAGGACGGTGAGTGGCCTGCGTTCGAGCTTCTCGATAGCCGGGAAGTCATTGGCTCTGTAGCTGCCCTACATAGGCGGAAACGAAGGCCGCTTCCTGGAAGGCCTTCAACCCCGTCTCTGCAAACGCAATGGGCAGCGGATTGGCTGCCAGTGTGGACTTGATGAGAGCGGAGGGCAGCAGAGTCACCGTCAATTCGATGTCGGTGATCAGTTGAATGGCGGCTTCCATTTTGAAGCTGACAGCGCCACCGGCAAATTTGCCTTTTGGCATTCGCTCTTTGATCGCGACGTGAGTCACGCCGTACTCGGCCATTAAGGCGGCAAAGGCCGCCTGGAACTGCTTCAGGTCTTCACGGCTGTGGTTTTTTGGCAGTGACAGTTTGCGCACCTTGCATTCCGGCAGGTTGAACTGCCCCCGGTCCATATTCAGGAAACACACCACTGCATCACTGCCGGTAAGCTCAACACCGCAAACAATCATAGCCATTTCCCCGTCTCCGCCTGTTATCAGCCGCAGCACTTCTTGAATTTGAGCCCGCTACCGCAGTTGCAGATATCGTTACGTGAAGGCGATTTTACCGTGGTAACCGCCCCGCCTTTGGTCAGGATAGCAGTGAGCTCGGTAATGGACTCAACGGCGCCCTCGCGGGTATCCACCGAAATGTTTGCGTACAGCTTTGCCCTGGCCACCTGCGCTTCGACTTCCTGCTTGCGCGCGTCACTGGTTACCACCAGCGTAAGCGGGTATTTCTTGCTGCCACTCTTCTGGCTGGCGTTGGTCTGAAAGCCGCCGTAAGTGGTGTGGTGCTGGCGTGCGTCCTGCCGGCCTTTGAAGAAAAATTTGTCTGACATGCTGAGATCCTGATGGGGAGAATGCCCGGGCTATTGCCGGGAGGAGTCTTTTAGCATGCTTATGGAGACGGCGATATAGGGAGATACGAAATCCGCCTGGTCCCCCGTGACGGTTTTGTGACCTTTCCTTGATCGACTTTTTACCCAGCCGTGACGGCCGCGTAAGCGTTCCTGCTTAGTCTGCATTCTGATGCTGCTGGTCTTCAGGTATGGGGTCGGCAGTGTCGAATAGACACTATTTCCAATAAGGAGAATGCACAATGAAAAGCCTGACAGCGACGCTTCTGGCCCTCGGTACCACCCTGGCCCTGATGGCCCCGGCCCATGCAGACGACATGGACAAGGGCAACAAGGGAATGGACGACACCATGATGCAGGACGACATGAAAGATGACGGTATGGCCAAAGACTCCATGAAGTCCGACACCATGGACACCATGCATGACGGGATGAAGACCGAAAGCATGATGGATGAGGACATGGAGAAAGAGGGAATGGAAAAAGACGCCATGAAAAAGGATGGAATGTCCGAAGGGGATAAAACATCCATGTAATGGCCGGAAATTTTCCAGATTGGCGCTCTATTGAACGCCGTAAACCTCAATAATCGTCTTGGCCAGCTCCAGGTCGTTCTGGTTCGCCAGTGCGAGCTGGTTCAGTGCCCGGATGGTGGTGTCTTTCTGGGAGGCATCGACACCCAGCAGTTGCACGATGGTGTCCACCTTTTCACCGCCACCGCTTGCCAGCTGGTGGCGAAACTCTCCGCTGAACGCGATGATGATTTCCTTGATCTGTCGCGGCTTGGAGGTGGAGATCCCGGTGGGGGTGTCAGGCTTCAGGGTAACGAAGTACTGGTCCGGCGAGAACTCGTGAATGGCACCTGAAACACCATCGGTAGTGGAACCCAGAAGCCCGCCGATCACGATGTTCCCGAAGAACCAGGGGTTGGTTGTGGTAGAGAGCTGAGCGGTGTAGGTCTTGTAGCCTTCCTTCTCAAAGGTAATGGACTGGTTGGAGCCCCGATCCACTGGCACCGTCAGTGGCGTTTTACCGAGCACTCGGCCGGAAACCGTAACGGTGGCTTCTTCGGGCTCGCTGTTGAAGGTGAGCTTCTGGTCGGTTCCTGAGACGACCGACGCGCAACCGGTCGACAGAAACGCGATTGCAGCGAGTGTGAGGAGTAGGGAGTACTTCATGGTTCTTCCTTGTTGTAGAACGTGGTTCCAGAAACGTTATTGCGTGAGGGAGACGTCACCGGGCTGGATTTGCAGTTCGGCGAGTTTGTCGAGCAGACCCTGAATGTTGGCTTTGCCGGAGCCTTCGTTGGCCAGTCTCAGGCGCTTGATAGCGGCGAATGCATCGCCAATGGTGGCGGTGTAAGGGGCGACAACCGTTTCATTCAGAACCACGGCACCGTTGTTTTCGCGGTCAGTGAGGATGTATCTCACGTGGGTGGTTACCTCGAAGTCCAGACCGAACATGGGTTGGTCAACTTCCAGCAGGAGCGCTTCGAGCTGGTAGCGGCCGGAGCCTGCGAGCAGTCCCTGTTTCTGCAGGGTTTGCTTCAGGGCGCCAGCGAACGCGTCGTTGTCGATTTCAGAAGTCCAGGCGGGGTTTGTTTTTTCACCGCCAGATACGTTGGTGACATCCACATTGTCTTCCAGGGCTGTGTCGTAGGCCTTCACTGGCCCCTCATACACCATGTTGCCCATTTTGGCGCCGGAGGCGCAGCCGGTGAGGTACAGCAGAGCAGCCAGCACTGCCAGGATCCTTGCGTTTCGCACAGTAGATTCCTTCTTACTTAATTGATTATTTTGAGTTATTCCCTGCCGACACGCCGGAGCTTATGGCGGCGCGCCATGGTAGCCGAGCGTTGGTGAGCTTGCTATGAACTGAGGGGCTAACCGGAGTAAAATCTCGTGAAATGTCACGGAGAGGCCGCTCTGGAGTCTGTTCCAGTGCTGCGGGCTTTTTCTGCTAGACGCTATTCCTTGAGCCGAACGAGCAACCGCCCATCTTGGACCTGGATATAGTCCACACCGGCTGCAAAGGATTGCCAGAACCCCGGGTTGGCACCGAACTCGTTGACCAGATCCACGTTCTTGAGGTTGCCCAGCCAGGCATTCGGGATGGGAACGCCCATCAAGCTCACTCCCTTTAACTTAACCAGCGGGCGACCGTTGGCAAAGGAGAGTTCCACTCCTGCATTTACTCGCACCGTTCTGCCGCCGAGTACAGGGAAACCCTCTTCAAAAGGTACGAGAAGCACCGCGCTCAGAAGATCGTCCGAGAGATCGACGGCGAGTCGTTGAGCCAGATCGGTGTTGTTGGCGAGCATGCCGTTGAGTTCCCGCTCGCTGAAGCGTACCTCCCGGCTGGCACCTTCCTCACTGTAGGGCTCTGGCTTTAACGGGCCGGCAGATCCACCACCTTGGGTGTCAATCCCCAGGGTGTTCAATTTGCTGTTGAGTGAATCCTGTTCACTGGCATTCAGGGTTACGGGTTCGAAGTTGTCTGGGAACACATAGTGGCTTAACCACCAGTAACCAATGCCTGCCGTGGCAACGATGGTGAGCAGGACAATGCCAAAGACATGCAGGCCACTGAAGCCCTTCTTTGCGGGTGGTGGCGCGGATGTTGGTTTATCTTCGGTTGTTTCGTTCATTGCCGATGACACCGCTTTAACGCGGTGGTTTCAGTTCCCTTTTTTGAATTTCGCTTTGCAATTCCCGCTCATGCACATGGTGCAGTAATGCTCACGGTCCTCGTGCTTGGTGCCCTCTGTGATCTTGATGCCACAGCCGTTGCAGAGCAGAACGGCAACGTCGCCTTCAAATTTCACAATAGCGTGTTCGTATTCCATAAGACACCCTGGTCCTGATTAAAAATGCATCATGAGTAGTACGGTATTTGCAGCGGGGCAGACCGCTGGCGGGCTGCTACCACCGGCGTGTTTGAGATTAAACCGCGACAAACTCTTTTCGTCATTCCAGAATCTTTGGCCAGTTTGCGTCTGCCTGTCGAATGAAGCCCTCTGTGTCCTTCAGCCATCGATCCTGAACCGACTCATTGTAGTTGAGGTACAGCCGGCCATCGCGGATGGCCCAGTGTTGAGGGTCACCTTTGGCGAGGTAGCCTTGGGCAACCGCCCAGGCGCAGTAGCCGCCGTAGGCAGGCAAGTAGCGTTCAGGATTGGCTTCGAAGCGCGTCAGGTTCTCCGCACTCGCGAATCGCCAGGTTACGCCCAGGTGCTCTGTGGTGTATTCGCGCGAGCCTTTGGCTGGTTTTCCCGTTTCGAAGTAGCTGACTGTGTCGTAGCCGCCCGCCCCGGTATTGCTCAGCAGGCCGGTGTAGACGGCAGGCTCAGAGGCCCAGGTGGTGGCGCTAAAGAAGAATACGAGGGTGATGAATGTCAGTTGTCTGTTCATGTCGGTGTCCCCCGAAGGATTTGGTTCTTTAACCGAGAACCCTGGTGCAGCCTTTTGCCACAAAACACCCCATGCTGTGCTGGCGATATTGGCGCATGCTGAATCGTTGATGTTTGCTCCCACTCTATGGACACAAACGAGGTGGTTTTGTTTCGCGCCCTGAACCCTGCAGGTCATAAAAAGATGTGCAGAAGCTGCTTTGCCACTTTCCGTAGCCACAAAATCGGAGACGGTGAGTAGGGTGAGACACTGACTCTACTGTCGAATAAACGCTTCGGTCAGAAGGAACAGGTGCTGCCTTAACGTATCCGAAAACTCCAGCTGGAAAACGGTCAACGGTTCCACCTGCATGGCTTTGCGGGCCGGCTCCGGCGGGTGGGACATATGCCAGCAGCCAATCAACGCCTGCTGGCACTGCATCAGATACCGAAAACAGGCGGCTTCTTCCTGGCCTGTCGCTGCAGCGAAGACAGCCGTCAGTCGGCGGGTCTGTGCCAGCAGGAACAGTTTGAACTCCCGGGCCTCCACTTCGCTCAGGCCGGTTTCAAGAGCAATGTGCAGGATGGCGGTGAGACCGCAGAACACGGGATGAGCCAGAATGCGGTCAACGAACTGTTCAGGGAAGCCGTCTGGGCCAATCGCTTCAACGTCTGAAACCCAGCCCGACATTGCGCGGCGGTAAACGGCAATGAACAGCAGTTCCTTGCTGCGGAAGTAGCGATATAGAGCCGCTTTGGTGAGCCCGGTTTCGCGGGCCACATCCGCCAGGGTCAGGCCGTGGAACCGGTGCTCCAGAAACAGCCTTTCCGCCGCATCGAGTATCTGCTGTTCCCGTAGCGCCTTGTCTGACTCGGTCCGGGCGCGTTGTTTACCACCGCATAGTCTGTGCTTCAAAACCACCTCAAAATGCTCGTTTGTTGGCCCACATCAGGCTTGCAGCCATCCGGCCAGCCGTCGTGTTACGGCCCGGGGCGAGAGTTTACCAGACCAGACCATCAGCAGGTTGCGCAGCCCCGGAATAACAATGGCGTTTCTGCGTTGGGCCAGGGATTTCTTGACCACATCCTCGGCTGTCATGGTGCCGGCTTTGAAGAGTTTGGTGTCAGTCATGTGTGCTTCCTGGGCAAACTCTGAAGCAGTGGCACCGGGGCACAAGGCACTCACCGCAACACCTGCCCCTTTGAGTTCCTCATGAAGCGCTTCGGAGAAAGACAACACAAACGCTTTGGTGGCGTAGTAAATTGCCATATTCGGCCCGGCCTGGAATGCCGCGGTGGAAGCCACGTTGATCACAAAACTGCCGCTCTGTTTGCGCAGGGCTGGCAGCAGCTGCCAGGTGAGGGAGACCAGCGAGGTGATGTTCACCTGGATCATTGCCAGCTGTCGTTCCAGGGCCAGATCGGCAAAGGCGCCGCGGTCGCCAAACCCGGCGTTGTTGATCAAGCCGGCAAGCGGCCAGCCGCCCTCGTTGATCCGCCGGGCCAGTGCGTCGGCGCCGGCCTGGTCCGCCAGGTCGGCTTTCAGGACGATGGCCTCAATTCCATGCTGTTTCTTTAATTCTGCGGCCAGAGCATTCAGGCGCTCTTCCCGGCGAGCCACCAGAATCAGATTCTGTTTTTCCGCGGCGAGTGCCCGGGCGAAGCACTCGCCAATGCCGGCGCTGGCGCCAGTGATAACCACGTACGACATGATTCTCTCCATTTAAATGAACGATGGTCACTTAATATACTGCGGCGTTTTCTGCCTGTAAATGACCGGTGGTCACTTATTTGTGTTTCCGGTGCTGAAATTGAAAATCCGTTTGATCAATACGGCCCTGGAGTTGCCTGATAGTGCGATGTGAACTGCGAGGTTTATCGGGCCTCAAATTTGGGATAGGCTTTCAAGTCCCTCAAATCAGGGACAAATTTTCAAACATAAGGAAATGGAATGACGGCTCAACGTTTCACCGAATACAAGATGGTCCATATTTCGGAAGGTGGCTGTGGCACGCTCCTGCTCGGCTCCTCTGGCCTGCCTTTGAAAAAAATCGAAGCAGAATTGAATCGGTATGCTGCCGAGGGTTGGCAGGTAGTATTCCAGGTTCTGGAGATGAAGCGTTTCTGGCTGTTCTGGCAGCGTGAATCCGTGATTGTGACCCTGGGGCGTTAACCGGTGCTGCAGGCGTTAGCACTGAAGGCCATCGGGTTTTATCGTCGGACAGGCGGTGGTACCCGATGGTTTGGCATCGACTGCAACTTTGAGCCGAGTTGCTCGGCTTATTCAGAGGAAGCTATCCGCCGGTTCGGTCTCTGTGAGGGAGTGAGGTTAACGTTTCACCGTCTTCGCAGGTGCAACAGGCCGGACGCGATCTGTAAATGCATTGAGCCGGTCACGGGGGATATCGGGCATGCTGAGACAAGAAGAGGTTGATGCCGAGGAAGAAGCCCTCAGAAAGGCGATTCGAGAGCTTTCAGAAGAACAGCGAGTGGAATTCTACCGGAAGGCCGGGAAAGCGGTGAAGGATCCGGATACCTACGCGGCACTGAACTGGTTTTTTATCACCGGATTGCACCATTTTTACCTGGGGCGCTGGCAATGGGGGCTGATGGATATTGGCGCCTTGCTTGTTGCTATCGGGTGTTTCGTCGCTGGTTTGGTTTTGCCCGGAGTTATCCTGCTTGCGATCGTTTATTCCTGGGAATTGTGGCAACTTTTCAGATCCCAGATTATTGTCCAGGACTGGAATAACCGGCTTTATCGGGATTTGTTGCGGCGCTATTAACCTATGAAAAACGGATGGGTAAATCGCGTAGTGTGTTCAATAAAAAAGGCAGCCCTGGGGCTGCCTTTTTTTGATCACGTATTGGCTGTTATTTACAGGCCAATAACGTTTTCTGCTTGCGGGCCTTTCTGGCCCTGAGTCACGGTGAACTCAACTTCCTGGCCTTCGGCCAGAGTTTTGAAACCGCCACCCTGAATATTGCTATAATGAACAAAGACGTCTGCGCCGCCTTCACGAGTAATAAAACCAAAACCTTTTGCTTCGTTGAAGAACTTAACGTTGCCGGTAATTGTAGACATAAATAGTTATCCTGAAATTAATCAATAAGGTGCCGTCAAAGGATCGTTGTGATCATTGATCAGCGATATGCGGGAAATAAAAAAACGTGCAGGATCAAAAACAGGACAAAAGGTGTGGCAACACAAGAGGTCTTATTCGTGAAATGCTTTGCTAGATCTTTCCAACGAGAGAGACAGTACGCTAATTAGGAGGCCCTGCATAGCAAAGTTTTCAACTGTTACGAAAAACCGGAACAGACTTGTTTGCTGGGCAAACACTCTGTTCCGGTGTTCATTCGCGTTCTAACGTTCTTTTATATTGCCGTCCGCATCGGAAATCACTATCTCGACCCGCCTGTTTTGTTGGCGCCCTGCGGATGTTTCGTTCGTCGCAACCGGATATTGTTCCCCGAATCCCTGCACTTCAATCCGGGCGCGATTAATACCTCTATCCATCAGGGCCTCTCTTACAGCCTCAGCCCGACGCTCTGACAGTTGTTGGTTGTAAGATTCTGCTCCGGTGCTGTCCGTGTATCCTTCCACGCGCACGCGACGGTTTTCATATTCAGCCATGAATTCAGCCAGGCGGCCTACTGTCGTTTCCCCGGCAGGTTTCAGTTCAGCACGATTCAGGTCGAACAGAACGTCACCCAGGGTAAGTACCATGCCACGGTCTGTCTGTTCGGCCTGCATAGCTTCCATTTGACGGCGCAATTCAGCGGCTTCCTGCTGGGCAGCCTGGGCCTCTGCAGAGCGAGCCTGCAACTCCAGTTCCTTGCGTCTTTCTTCGGCTGAGTTTATCTGTTGCTGCAGCTTGGCGCGTTCGGCCTGCTCCCGGGCAATCTCGGCATGGCGAGTGGCCAGGTAGGCCGCATGCTCGATTTCCGCGGTGCTGGCACCCTCTTCCAGTAATCGCTCAGCGCGGGCAAGCTGATCCCTGGCGCTTCTCAGCTGGCGGTCGCCACTGCGGGCAACGTCTGGATCGGTTCGAATGTCCTCATAGGCCGCCTTTGCTTCGTCAACCATCTGATTGTCCTTGGGCGTACTGGCACATCCGGCCAGGAAGATGGAAAAGCCGACAACCATGCTCAAAATCATGTATCGATTGTTCATATCAATCTCCTGTTTAAGCTGGCGCCCTTACTGGCTTCCATTCATGCGTTGGCGAAGAGACTCAATGTTCCTGTTGATCTCCTCCACAGCCTGTTTGGCCTTTGCAGTTTCGGCACGCGCGCCGGCCAACTGAGCATCGACGGATGCCTGTTCCAAAAGGTGCAATGCTTTCTGATAATTCTCCTCGCTCATTTCATCGTCGATGAGCTCTTCGGCATCGGCAAGCTTGTTCTGGGCCTGATTCAGCAGCACTGGCTCAAAGTTTCTTGCGTCGGATGACACCGCTTGTTGAACGGAAGATTCGGCGGCTCGCATTTGAGAGGTGGGGGGCTCCACGGAGCTTGCGCAACCGGTGATAGCGACGGCTATGCCGGCAATCCCGACGGCGCCCAATATCGACATATAATTGCTCATGCAATATCTCCTTATACTGGAAAACGGAGGCCTGACTGATTCCTTTAATCCAGTCAGGTTGCTGATCTGTGGTAATGGACCTGGAGGAGAACTCAGGGTATCTGTCAGCTCAAACGCCTCTACTTCCTCAATTCAAAGATAGCAGTCAGTGGTGTTGTGCACATGAGCATTTATCAATGAACATTAAGAGCCGAAACACACTGTCTGAGAACGAGTAAGCCCTCCAAAATGAACGCTCCTTTCAAACTCCGGCCTTACCAGCGGGAAGCGGTTGACGCCACGCTGGCTCATTTTCGGAAAACCGATGAGTCCGCCGTTATCGTGCTGCCAACCGGTGCGGGGAAAAGCCTGGTTATTGCCGAGTTGGCGCGTCTCGCGAAGCGAAAGATCCTGGTGGCAACCCACGTAAAGGAGCTGGTGGAGCAGAATCACGCCAAGTATCAGAGTTATGGATTAACCGGCGGAATTTTCTCCGCCGGGCTGAAGCGGAAGGAAAGTCACCACCAGGTGACCTTTGCCAGTGTGCAGTCGGTATCGGCGAACCTGGATCAGTTTCGGGACGAATACTCGCTGGTTATTATCGATGAATGCCATCGGGTCAGCGGGGAAGAAACCAGTCAGTATCAGCGCATCATAGAGCTCTTGCGGCAACAGAACGATTCTCTGAAAGTGCTCGGGCTGACTGCTACGCCATACCGTCTGGCCATGGGCTGGATCTATCGCTATCACTATCGGGGCTTTGTTCGGGGCGAGGATGACAAGCCTTTTCAGCACTGCATTTACGAGCTACCGCTGAGTTACATGATCAACCGGGGGTATCTCACCCGGCCGGAGCTGGTGAACGCGGCAGTGGCGCAATACGATTTCTCTGCGCTGCCCCAGGACCGCTTTGGCGAATACGCCGAGAAGGACGTCAACCAGTTGCTCAGCAAACACAAGCGGGTGACCCGAGCCATCGTTGAGCAGGTGATGGAGCTGGCCACTGAACGCCAGGGGGTGATGATCTTTGCGGCCACGGTGGAGCATGCGCGGGAGATTACCGGCTACCTGCCGGAACACGAAACGGCCCTGGTGACCGGCGCGACCGATCTGAAGGATCGGGACTTGCTGATTCAGCGCTTCAAGCAGCGCCAGTTAAAGTATCTGGTGAATGTGTCCGTGCTCACCACGGGTTTTGACGCGCCCCATGTGGACTTTATCGCGATTCTCCGTCCGACCCAGTCCGTGAGCCTGTATCAGCAGATTGTGGGCCGTGGTCTGCGTCTGGACGAAGGCAAGCAGGATTGCCTGGTAATAGATTACGCGGGAAACCACGTGAATCTGCATCACCCGGAGGTGGGGGAGCCGAAACCGAACACTGACAGTGAGCCGGTGCAGGTGTTCTGCCCGGGCTGCGGGTTTGCCAATATCTTCTGGGGCAAAACAGACGATGACGGCCGTGTGATCGAGCACTACGGCCGCCGTTGTCAGGGGCTGCTGGAGCTGGCGGAAGGGGATGAGCCCGCCGGGCAGAACGGGCGCCCGCAACAGTGTGATTACCGTTTTCGTTTCAAGGAGTGCCCACACTGCGGTGGCGAGAATGATATTGCGGCCCGCAACTGTCACCAGTGCCATAAAGCCATCATCGACCCGGATGATCAGCTGAGAGATGCGCTGAAGCTCAAGGATGCCATGGTGATCCGTTGCGCCGGAATCACGCTAGGTGTTGATGGCGGCAAACTGAAGATCATCTATCACGGTGAAGACGGCGAGGAGCTCAACGAGTCGTTTGATTTCAGCAAGCCCGGACAGCGCGCCATCTTTAACAAACTGTTCGGGCGTCGTTTTGCCAACGGCCAGGCCCCGAAAGCCTTCAATAGGGCGGAAGAGGTCCTCGAGATGCAGGCCCTGTTATCGGCCCCGGATTTCGTCATCGCCCGCAAGCAAAAGCACTATTGGCAGGTACAGGAGCGGATCTTTGATTATCGGGGTGCCTATCGTAAGGCGAATGAAACCTAAGGCCGCTTCGTTAAATTGTTCAATCTGAGAGCGAGGAGTGCCGGCCACTCGATCGCTGACTCATATCGGCCAGTTGGCAAATCGATCACCGAATATCAACAGAATGATCGGGAGGGGAGAAATTGCGACGGCGACTAAAAGCAGGTACCTACCCACGGAGAATATCTTGCTCATTCCGGCCATCATCGCAAGCCCACCACCCCCGCCCAGAACCATATTGCCCGGCAGATTGATGGCAAGCATCAGGGTGAGGTAACGGTGCCGCAAAAGCCACGGGATCCAACGCCGGGGAGACAGGTCTGACAGACGTGTCAGTCGCTGCTCGGCAGATAGCCCGCTGAAGCTCTCAAGGAATGAAGCGGCTTTAACGAGATGTATTTCTCGCAAGAACTTGATGATACCCCTCTCCGGGACCAGGCGACCGATCAAAAAAGCCAGGCACATGGATATCAGTGTGCAGCCATACACCAGTGGCACGATTTTGGGTCCGAGGATCATCATCAGGGCGAGTCCGATTTCGACGCCCGGCACAAATGGAATTGCCATCAACACAATATAAGCGGCCATGGAGATCATGATGATCTGGTGCAGCATGGGCTCGTTCGTGGGGCGGACGTCCATCTCGATGCCATCAACGATACCGCTCGTCAACAGGTTGCCGGCGATGATGACGCTGATTAGAAGGGCAAGTTTTAGGAGTCCTGCCAGGCCTTTACCCGCCAGTAGGCCTTGCCGGGTCATTGACTGTTGGTCTCCACCAACCGGCCTTTGAAACTGAACTCTTTTTCAAAGGTCCAGTACCAGCGCTTGTTTACCCAGGTGAACGAGCCCTCGATTTCGTCCCCCCGCACAGTGCCCCGCCAATACATGACTGCATCCGACTTGCTACATGGCACTTCGGCTCGCATCTGAATGCCATCATCATGCGCCCTGACCCAGTATTCGACCTTGGCATAGCCGCAACGCCGAGCGCACTCCTCAGAGACGAAATAGCCGTCTTTGAATACCAACAGATCGTCAGTATCGGCGGGTCGCCCCATCGGGCCGAGTTTACTCTGGAAGGACATGCCATCCAGCGCTTGGTGGGAGATGGTCTGTTCATCAGCGAGCGAGAGGTTGCTAATTGCGAAGGCCGCAAGGAGCACCAGCCAAGAAATCGCGTGATCAGGAATCAGTCCTAATGAATGGGTGGAGGTGCTTCTTGTTGAGCCAGGAGACAGATTCATGGCACGAACTCCGCGCACTTGATCTGATTAAATTTTAGTCAATTTGTTGGTAAATTGGAAAGCAAGAGTCGGTTTTATTCTGCCGGTCCTGATCAGCGTGCCCGCCGCCTGATCAGGACCTTATGCAGCTCCTCCACAGCGAGCAGGCTCATAGCCAATGCAAGCAACTGCAACCATTCGGCCACTGAAATTGGCTGGATCTGCAGGACATCGGACAGCCCCGGGGTGTACATGGCACCAATGTGTGCCAGCTGCGCGAGGGGAACTGCCAGCATCAGGAAAGGGTTACGGAACAAGGAGATCTTGAATAGGGAACGGGACTCCGAGCGGCTGTTCAGCGCGTGAATGTTGCCGAAGAGCACCATTAGCATCAGCGTCAGGTTGCGCGCTTCCTCAATGCTTTGGCCCTGGTCGAGTGTCCACTGAAAATTGAGGAATGCGACGAGGCCCATCCACGATCCCACCACCAGGACATGCTCAATAATGTGTTTGTCGAATACGGGCTCGTGAGGTGAGCGTGGCTTTACAGACAATTCGCCGCCTTCCTTCGGTTCAAATGCCAGTGCTACGTCCTGGAAGCCGTTCGCAACCAGATTGAGCCAGAGTAGCTGGACCGCGATCATGGGCATTGGCAGGCCGGCCAGTACACAAAAGAAGAAAAGCAGGATTGCCGAGAAACCGGTGGCAACCAGCAGTCCAATCACCTTGCGGATATTGTTGTAAACCACCCGCCCTTGCTCGATGCCGGCAACAATGGAGGAAAAATTATCATCGGTGACGATCAGGTCTGCCGTTTCCTTCGCCACATCCGTGCCGCGTTTGCCCATGGCGATGCCCGCATGGGCCTGCCGCATGGCGGGCGCATCATTGACACCATCCCCGGTGACCGCGACAAAATGCCCGTCCCGCATGAAGCTGTCCACAATCTGGGCTTTCCTGGCGGGTTCGATGCGGGCGAATACCCGGGCCTGGCGAATGAGCTGGTCGACCGCCGCCTGGCTCTCCGCTTTGGCTTCATCAAGCATGGGCCCCGTGACAACCGTAGCGTCCGTGTCACACAGGCCCAGTTCCAGGGCGATCGATTTTGCAGTAGCAGGATGGTCGCCCGTGACCATGGCCACCTCAATTCCGCCGGTGCGGCACTTTTCGATGGCATCAAAGGCTTCATGACGGAGGGGGTCGATCATGGCGACCATGCCGAGAAAGACCATATCGGCCATCTCATGGTCGCCGGATGAAGACGTTTTCTTCGCCAGGGCGATAATCCGGTAGCCTCGGGACGCGAGCTCGGTGAACTGGCTTTCGAGGGCGGGCTTGTCTATTGCCGTGGAGCCGTCAGTGGTTGCCATCTGGTGGCACATGGCCAGCATCTTTTCCGGGCTGCCTTTGGCATAGATGACGGTTTGATCACCAATGCGGTTGACCACACCGCTGTAGGCCTTTTCCGACTCATACGGGATCAGGGCCACCTGCTCCTGCCGGGTTCGCAGGTCAGTGATGGACATACCCAGTTTTTTGGCCATAACCAGGAAGGCGATGTCGACGATATCGCCCTGGGACACCCATTCGCCGCCGCTATAGTCCAGATGACTCTCATTGGCGAGGACGCCTGCGACACAGAGCTCCCGCAGCGTATCCTGGCCTGCTGTATCCACCTGGGTTCCGCCATGGCCTGTTATCTCGCCGCCAGGGGCCACGCCCTCGCCAGTGACATCGAATTGGCGCCCATCAGGCAGCATCACTTTGCGAATCGTGAGTTCGTTGACGGTCAGCGTGCCGGTCTTGTCGGAGCAGATCAGGGTGCAGGATCCGAGGGCTTCCACAGCCACGAGCTTGCGGATGATTACATTGCGCTTTGCCATCCGGGACATGCCGATGGCCAGGGCCACGGTCAGTGCGGCAGGCAGCCCCTCGGGAATGACCGAGACCGCCAGGCCGATGGTCATGAGGACCATGTCTTCGATCGAATAACCACCATCCAGGATCATCAGGCAGGCGAGGGCGCCTATGGCCACGAGAATGCCGAAAGCAACCTGGTAGGTGAACTTTCGGATCCGGATCATCAGGGGCGGTTCGGCGGACGTTTTGCCGGTGACACCCTGGGCAATCTTGCCAAGCTGGGTGTCAGAGGCGGTTGCTATCACCCGGCCGCGTCCGCGCCCGTGGGTGATGATGCTGCCCGCAAAGCACTGATCAACCCGCTCTGTGAGTGGCGTGCTGTCGTCGCTTGCCGCTCCGGCGTTCTTGGCAACCGCCAGGGATTCCCCCGTCAGCATGGACTCATCCACTGCCAGGCTGCTGGCGCTGAGTAACTGAATATCAGCGGGCACCTTGTCGCCGGAAGAGAGCAGAACCACGTCGCCCGGAACGACCTCCTCCACTTCCACGGTGACCACCTGGCCATCCCGCAGAACGTGAGTGGTCCCTTTCATCATTTGCTTCAGCGCGGCAGCCGCTTTCTGGGCCGAAAACTCCTGGACCGTGCCGATAATCGCGTTGATCAGCAGGACGATCAGGATAAAAACCCCGCTGGGGGTCTGGCCGAGTGCAAATGACACCCCGGAAGCGATCAGGAGGATGTAAATGAAAGGGCTAAGAAATTGCCGCGCAAAAAGCTCCACCAGGCCTGGCATGGGCGGGGTGGGCAGTTGGTTGTAGCCAAATTGCTTCAGGCGTGCACTGGCTTCCGCTCGGGTGAGTCCGTTACCAGCGGGATCCGGTGTGCCGGGTAGCTCTGGGACTGCGCTGTTCATGGTGTTTTCTCTGGCCCTGCAGGAAAGTGGGTGCGATGCACAGGAAGTGTAGACTCCTATTTTTCCCTTGGGCCATCAACCGCTTTGACCGAAGGCGCTGCTGAAGTCAGCATCGCCGCTGGTTATAATGCTATATCGTTAACCGCCACAGAGAACCCTATGTCTATCGAAAAGAATCAAGTCGTCCTGTTTCACTACAGTGTCCGTGATGAACAAGACAACGTTGTTGAAAACTCCCATGGTGGCGAGCCGAACGCGTACCTGCATGGCCACGGTGGCATTATCAAGGGCCTGGAAGAAGCCCTGGAAGGTCGCGATGCCGGTGATACGTTCAGTGTTACCGTCACTCCCGATAAAGCCTACGGACCGCGCAAGGCTGATGCCATCCAGCGGGTGCCGATCAAGCATTTGATGGGTGCCAAACGCTGGAAGCCGGGCATGGTCGCCCAGGTGCAAACCGAGCAGGGTCCACGGCATGTGGTGGTTGCCAAGGTCGGCCATAAGTTCGCGGATGTCGATACCAACCATCCGATGGCCGGTAGAACCCTGACCTTTGATATTGAAGTCATTGACGTGCGCGCCGCTACTCCGGAAGAGTTGTCGCACGGTCACGCCCATGGGCCGGGTGGGCACCATCATTGAGGAAATAAGGGAGCGTGAGTATGCAGATGGGTGTCATCCCAGACGCCCATAGCAAAATGCCTCAGGCCTATTTTCAGCCATAGCCCATCATGCCCGGTAACCACAACACGATGCCGGGCAGCGCGATCAAGGCGGCGATGGTTAATACATCGGCCACAAAGAAAGGGGTGCAGCCCCGGAACACGTCCTGCACAGTACATTCTGGGCGCACGCCGGCAACAACAAAGCAGTTCAGTCCGATGGGAGGGGTAATCAGGCAGAGCTCCGCCATCTTTACCACAATAATGCCAAACCAGATGGCGCAGCCGGCGCCAGAGACCCCGAAGGCCGACTCGGCGGCAGTAACGTCGATCCCCCCATTCAGGGCTATCACCGCCGGGTACACTACGGGCAGGGTCAGCAGGAGCATGCCGATGGCGTCCATAAACATCCCCAGCACGGCGTAAGCGCAGAGAATGAGCAGGAGCGTTAGCAGCGGACTCTGTTCCAGGCTGACGATCCAGTCTGAAAATGCGCTGGGCAGATCGGCGAAGCCAAGAAAGCGAACGTAGATGAGAACGCCCCAAATGATGGCAAAAATCATCGCCGACAGCTTCGCCGTTTCCATCAGGGAAGCCTTTAGCTCTGGCCACCGGCTTCCGTTGTAGATCGCCATGCAGAGAATGACAAACGCACCCAGGGCACCGGCTTCAGTGGGCGTGCCCACGCCGCCATAAATACAAACCATGATGATGCCAACCACCACGAAAATAGGCAGTGCGCCTGGCACTGACTCAAAGCGCTGTTTCCAGGTATAGCCTCGAACCGGCGGGCCGAAGTTCTTGCGGGTCATTGCCATGAATATGACAAGTGCACCGTAAACCAGGGCTGAAAATGCACCGGGCAGGAAACCGGCCATTAGCAGCGCGCCGACGTCCTGTTCAACAATAATGGCGTAGATAACCAGAATGGCAGAGGGCGGGATCAGCGACGCCAGTGTTCCGCCCGCTGCAACAACGCCAGCGGCGAAGCGCTTGTCATATCCCAGTTTGAGCATTTCCGGCACGGCGATGCGGGCGAAAACCGCAGAAGTCGCCACTGACGCGCCGGACACGGCTGCGAAGCCTGCTGTGGAAAAGACGGTAGCGACACCCATGCCTCCTGGTAGCCAGCCCACCCAGCGTTTGGCCGCTTCAAAGAGAGCTTTAGTGAGTCCTGCGTGATAGGCAAGAAAGCCGATCAGTATAAAAGCGGGAATCAGTGACAGGGCAAGCGAAGAAACTTTTGAATGGGGAATGGTGCCCGCCATTTTTACAGCGACCAGGAATCCCCGGTCGAAACCGAGCTTGGCGGAAAAGATCCACACCAGACCGAGAAAGCCGGCTGTGGCCGCTGCGAAGGCTACTCGAACGCCTAACAGGACGAAGACCAGCATGGCGCCAGTGACCCAGAGGCCAATGTCGATGGAATCCATGTTGCCCATGGTTTGAAACAGTTCAGTCATGGTGTTTTTTCGTCCTCGTGGCCACTGACGGCACTGGCTTCCCGGGCGGCAACGTCGGCCGCCGACTCCACAAGCGGGACAGCCACAGGCGTATCGCCACCCTGTCTGAGCGCCCGCAGGTAGCCCCACAATTGCAGTAACAGACGCATTGCCAGAATGGTTAGAGCGATTGGAACCACCAGTTTGGCGGGCCAGGTGGGCAAATTGATGTCGAGCGATGAATCACCAATGGAGTAGGCTCGCCAGAAATGCATGTAGCTGCCGTAGATCAGCACAGACGTGACTGCCAGCATCAGCAGGGTTGTGACCATTTCGGTAAACCAAAGGTAGCGGCCGCGGAATTTGCCAACCAGTATGTCCATGCGGATGTGGCCGCCCATTCTCTGGGTATAAGCAATGCCAAGAAAAGCAATGAACGCCATGGCCTGTTCGACCCAGTCAACATAGCCACTGATTGGCGATGAAAAGATCCAGCGACCGAGAATGTTTACCGTTGCCAACAAAACCAGCAGAAAAATCGCAAAACCGCCGGCAAGGGTGAGTAAGGACTCCAGCCGGAAAAACAGACGGTCCAGACGACTCAGCGTCGAGTTGTCAGAAAGTACAGATGCGGCTGCAGACATGTCAGCCTCCAGTTAGTGATGGTTCGGTTTCCCAAAACCAAACCGGGGCCCGATGAGATTGAATCGGGCCCCGATTTTCAGGGCAGGTTACTGTTCGGCGAAGAGTTTGGCTGTGAAATCGAAGACAGCCTTTGCATCAAAATCGCCCTTGTGGGTTTCAATCCACTCCTGGCGGACAGACTCAGCCAGTTCGTTGAGTCGGGCAGTCTGCTCTGGGGTGAAGGTAACCTCGGTAATGTTGGTTTCGTCCTTGGCGGCCTCGAACCTGGCCGTGGTGTTCTGCTCGTAGTTTTCCACGTAGTAGTCGAGAGCTTCCTCTACAGAACCCAGCAGTGCCTCGCGGTGGGCCGGCTCAAGCATGTCCAGGGCATCGGTATTGACGACCACCGGGCAATTGGCTGAGCCGAGATTAAGGTTAGTGGTTGCCCACTGACCTACTTTGTAAGTTGTGGTGGCCAGGTGTGCGTGGGGGGCGAAGGAGGCTGCGTCGATGACTCCGGAATCCATGGCCTGGCGCACCTCAGCGAAAGGCACCCCTGTCTTGACCGCGCCCAGTTTTCCCAGCACACCCATGATTCCGCCCGGGCCACGGATGCGCATGCCTTCAAAATCTTCCAGAGTCCCGATCGGCTCTCCTTTACCGACGATGTTGTACTGAGGCAGTGGGGTGGGCATCAGCAGGGTGGCATTCCATCGGGCCAGATCTTTCTTTACCTCGGGGTGATTGAACACTTCGGTATAGATGTCGCTGATCCGAGCCAGAGAAACGTCTTGTGAGAAAGGCAGCTCGGTTACTGTGATGGTCGGGTTTTTGTCGGTGTGGTAGAAGGAGCAAAACTGCGCCATTTCGAAAGCGCCAAACGAAATACCATCAAGGTTTTCCCTTGCCTTGGACAGCCCGCCATAAGAAATGTTGAGGGTGAACTCTCCATTGGTTTTGGCTTCAACCAGTTCGGCGAGTTTCTCGACGTTTTCGGTGAAAGCTCGGCGCTTTCCCCACAAAGATACGTTCCACTCGGTCGCCGCATGAACATCGGCTGCGATAAAACTGGCTGCGGCCACCGAGGCGACCAATGCGGTTTTTATGGTAATCATGAGGTTTCCTTCCGGTTAGTTGTTGTTTGTCGGTGTTGGCATTCGTGGCGCAGGTGATTGCGTTGATGCTGAAGGTGAATGCTAAGGTTTTCGTTCACAAAGCTTAGGTCACGTTCTTCATATTTTGCAGTAGTATATTGGTCGGGTAGGGCTCAGAATCTGTTTGTTCGGTCGCACTCGTATTCGTGCCGCATTAACTGCTTACGCTCTCCAGAGGGTAAAGCGCAGTGTTAATAGGGTTAAAGGTTAATGAAAGCAGTCCATTCAGTCTTTGTGTTTGCGCTGTTCGTGATCTTTGCAAGCACAGTCTCTGCAAAGATTTACAAATGGGTAGATGAAGACGGTAAGGTTCACTTTAGCGATCGTCTGGATCATAGCGTTCAGCAGGAAGTGGTCAATGTGAAGCCGAGCGCTTCGAAATGGTCCCGCTTTGAGATCGATGTCAAAGCTGTTGATATTGAGCTGAGTGAGGAAGAGCACCGGCAGATCGTTGACGGCGTGAACAATGTCTACGAGTTTTTTGACCGGGTGATGTCCTTTGACATGTACGAGACGGTGCCCGTCAATATCCTGATTTTCAAGAACAGTGCCGAATACCGGGACTACCTGGTTCGCAAGAACAGGGGCATGTCGGTTGCCTCGTACGGGCTTTACATCCCCTCCGAGCATCAGATCGTCGTCTATGTGCAGAAAAACAGAAGCCTCACCTTTAAAACGATCAAGCATGAAGTGAGTCATGCGGTTGTCGATACAATCGTTCCCTATGCGCCTGCCTGGCTGAATGAGGGGCTTGCGGAGCAAATGGAGATGCTGGAACGTGATGAGTCGGGCTTGTATTTTGAGCGTCATCACGAAAACCAGTGGGTTGTTGATCAAGCCCGTGAGCAGGGCCGTTTAGCGGCTATCGACCAGTTGTTGAAACTGCCCAGCAATAAGTGGCGACATTCAGATCTGTCGGGGCGCGGAAGCCTGAGGGCTCAGTCCGGCCAGTTTGTCTATTTTCTGTTTTCCAAGCCGACCAGCCGTAACTTTGTGGTGCGACTGATGCACAACTTTAACCGGGGTGACCGCACCATCTCGTACTACCTGGTGGATGACAATTACATCGGCGGTGTAACCATGTTGGGGCTGGACTGGCGGCGTTGGTTGCATGATCAGGGTGAGGGGATTGTCAGGCTTTAGTCTTCTGTCGTTGTTATTGGGTGTCGCGAGGGCAGGAAACTGCTGGCACAGGAGCGACTCACGGCTCCAGCTCACGTCCTGTTTCGGAAATCATCTCCAGCAGCTCCTGCAACATGCTGTAGCTCAGTCCCCAGATGCATGAATCCAGGTAGTGGCAACACGGCAGGTTCAGGGTTCCGAGGGGCGTGCGCCAGGGGAGTTGGCTTTGGTTCTCGCCGGCAGCGAGGTAGTCCAGGGGGACCCAGACCGCCCGCTCGACTTCATGATTAGGCGAGACAGCCTTTGGCCCCCGCCATTCGAACACGTAGGGTGTAACGACCATCGGACGCCAGCGGCTGTGATGGCGGGTAATCAGGTCTGATAAGCGGGCTAGGTAACGGCCATGGCGACTGAGGTCGATACCCGTTTCTTCCAACGTCTCCCGTTGGGCCGCGGCCCGGGCGGACGCGTCTTCGGATTGCAGCCGGCCTCCGGGGAATGCCATATCGCCGGACCAGGGATCACCCGCCCGGCGGGCTCGCTGGATAAAGAGCAACTCCTTGCCGCCGTCTTCTGTTTTCCGAAAGATCAACGCAACAGAAGCGCGAGCGAATCGGCGCCGGAATGGTATTTTCTGAGGTCGCAATTGGCTGACCCAGGATTTACGGGGCACGGAAATCTGTCCTCTGGTAAGTAGAGCTATAGTAAAACACATCTTGCAAGGCCGGGGTGTGTTCGTTGCGTCCGCGTTGCCAGGGGCTCTGTGGAAGACTAGATTGCAAGGCCAGAGGAAGTAAATCAGGCTGGATAGATGAAACCGTTCTTTTTGATCCTTGTTTACCTTTTTGCTGTCACATTGCCCTTGATCTTGTCCGCGTGGGTGGGAGGGCCTCCTCGCCAGTTCCATCAGGAACTCGCATCCGGTCTTGGCATCCTTGCCTTCTCGATGATCCTGATGGAGTTCATCCTGTCTGGCCGTTTCAAGGCCATCTCAAATGGCGTTGGAATGGATGTGACCATGCGGTTTCACCAGATCATGGCTCGTACGGCACTGGTCTTTGCCGTGCTGCACCCGTTCCTTTACCAGGGAACTCCGACCGGTGGTCAGCGCCCCTGGGACCCAACGCGCCAATTGACGCTCACGACCGATTTTTCCGCTCTGTCGACAGGTATTGCCGCCTATCTGCTTCTCGCGGGCCTTGTTGTAATGGCGATCGGGCGCACCCAACTGGACTACAAATATGAGGCATGGCGCCTTCTGCACGGGATCGGTGCGCTTTTGATTGCGGTTCTTCTGTTGCACCACACCGTCTATGGCGGGCGTTATGGATCGGAGCCTGTGATGACCTGGGTTTGGCTGGTCATGACTGGTGTGGCTGCCGGGTCATTGCTTGCGGTTTACGTGTTGGTTCCCCTCTGGCAGAAAGCTCGTCCCTGGCGTGTGGCCTCGGTCACCCAGTTGACGCCAAAGCAATGGGAGTTGACCGTAAAACCCGAAGGTCATCGGGGGCTTGATTACCAGGCCGGGCAATTCGCCTGGCTGAATGTCGGCCACAGCCCCTTCTCGATGAAGGAAAACCCGTTCTCCATTTGCTCGGCACCGGCGTCCGGGGCTGAAGTATCTTTCATGATCAAAGAGCTTGGCGACTTCACGCGAACAGTTGGCCAGATAGAGGCGGGTACCGTCGCCTACGTTGACGGTCCTTATGGCAATCTTTCTGTCGATGGTCGCACTGAACCCGGGGTCGCTCTCATCGCAGGTGGCGTTGGCCTTGCTCCGCTGCTGGGCATACTTCGGCAAATGCGCCTCACCGGCGATTCGCGCAAGGTAAGGGTGATCTATGGAAATCGGCTGATTGATCAGATTGCGTATCGTGAGGAGTTGGGTGAGCAGGACGTAGTCTATGTGCTGTCGGAACCGCCTGAAACCTGGCAGGGAGAGACGGGTTTCATCGATGCAGAGCTTATGGATCGTGTGTTTTCAGAGAAAGAGATCAGCGAATGGCTCTTTGTGATGTGCGGGCCGTCGATCATGATGGATATCGTTGAAGATCATCTGATCAAGAAGGGTACGCCCTCTCACCGTATCCTGTCGGAGCGTTTTAGCTATGACTAATCCCATCAGCCGCATGAGCCTGAAGCGCCGAACTTCGTTGATCATCTGGGCTGTAAACATCATTTTATGCCTGACTCTTGTGTTTTTTGTTTTGCGCTGAGTCATGGCTTTGCATTTTCTGTGACGTTGGGGATGGCCTGAACTCGGTCGGCTTCAGCGCCGCGAACTGAACTGCCTCAGATTTCCCGGCTTTGGTCTACAGTGTATTGGAGCGAACGGTTGCTAAACGATTGTCGCACCAATTATCGAGACGGTGACGGTGGGTTTATGGAGTTGGAGCAAATCAATGCCATAGAGCGGGCAACACGTTATGGGCGTGCCGAGGTTCTTCGCATCGGCGTGGCGGTGATCTTCATTGTGGGGATCATGTTGTATGTCCGTTCCATCGGGGCCGATGCGCCGAATATGGTCATGCTGGTAGCGGCGGCCATGATTGGCGGATACATGGCGATGAATATCGGCGCCAACGATGTTGCCAATAATGTTGGCCCCGCTGTTGGCTCCAAGGCCCTGACGCTGGCCGGTGCAATCGCCATCGCCGCAATTTTTGAGGCCAGCGGGGCGCTTATCGCCGGTGGCGATGTGGTGAGTACCATCAAAAAAGGGATTATTGATCCGGCTCTGATTGCCGATGCCGATACGTTCATCTGGCTCATGATAGCCGCGCTGCTTGCCGCTGCACTGTGGTTGAATACGGCGACATACGTCGGCGCGCCAGTCTCCACGACACACTCCATTGTTGGTGGTGTTATGGGCGCGGGTATCGCTGCCGGTGGCACGGGCATTGTTGATTGGGGCCAGTTCGGCCAGATCGCTGCCAGTTGGGTTATTTCCCCGGTGCTTGGCGGTGCCATTGCAGCCTTGTCTCTATACCTTATCAAGCGCCGGATTACCTACAAGCGGGATATTGCCCAAGCTGCGAAACACAACGTTCCCCTGTTCGTTGCAATCATGGCCTGGGTCTTTTCGACCTATCTGGCGTTGAAGGGATTAAGCAAGATTGTCGAGATCGGGTTACTCCCCGCCGTTGGGTTGGGGGCAATCGTCGGAGCCATCGTGTGGTGGCTTACAAAATGGTTGATTCACCGCCACTCCGCCGAGGTGGAAAACAGCAAGGCGGGCGTTGATGGCCTTTTTACTATCCCGCTGATTTTTGCGGCCGCGCTTCTGAGCTTTGCCCACGGCGCGAATGACGTTGCCAACGCAGTCGGCCCGCTGGCCGCGATCAATGAAGCCGTGCTTCAGGGCGGAATAGCGTCCAAGGCCGCGATTCCCAGCTGGGTGTTGTTGGTGGGTGCACTTGGTATCGCGCTTGGCCTGGCACTGTTTGGCCCCAAGCTCATACGCACGGTAGGTTCGGAAATAACGGAGCTCGACCGGATGCGGGCTTTCTGCGTAGCGATGGCTGCGGCGGTTACGGTTATCGTTGCCAGTCAGTTAGGCCTTCCGGTGAGCTCAACGCATATTGCGATAGGGGGTGTGTTTGGCGTTGGCTTTTTGCGCGAACATCTCAAAACGACCTATCGCCAGAAGATTGATGAGATCGAGGCGCACTATGCCGGAGAGGACCGGGAGAAAGTAGAGCGGGTGCTGGAGGAGTTCGAGGAAGCTTCCTTTGAGGAGAAGGGGCAACTTCTACAGAACCTCAAGAGGAATAATGGTGGCACGGCACCGATCTCGAAAAGCGATCGCAAGGGTCTGAAAAAGGTTTATCGCCAGGAGCTGGTAAAGCGATCAGCGGTGTTCAGGATTGTGGCTGCCTGGATTGTCACCGTTCCATTATCGGGACTGTTAGCGGCTATGCTTTTCTTCACGATCAGGGGGATGCTTCTTCCATAAGCTCTCTCAGTTTGGCAAGTTGCGCCTCAACAACTCGCAGGCGAACTTCTGTTTGAGCGGGTGTTTCCCCCGGGGCGCCGGAAGTCAGTCGGTCGCGGTATTTCTCCTGCTTCTCCACCAGCCGCTCTTCAAGCCGCTTCAGTTCTTCAAGCTCCAGGGACTTACCCTTGTCATGGTCGCCCAGAATATCGTCAAGCTTCGCCACAAGATCCTTGAAACCCACTGTTCCGTCCTCTCTGTTTAAAGCTTAATCGGAATTCGTCATGGCATGACTTCTGCCCGCCCTGCGTCGCTCACCGACAGCTCCTCTGTGGTTCGAGCGGCTTCAACATCCATGGCAGTCAGGAGCTCGCGGGTTCCTGTCAGAATAGCATCGACGGTTTCGCTGGCGTAGGCAGAGTCGTTTAGCAGAGACGTAGCCATGGCGGCATCAATCCGTTTTGCACCCAGGAGTTTTGTGACACGACCGACCATCGATTCGCGGTCTACTCGTGCACGCACAGCGATCTCGTCGAGCTCCAGTATTGCTGCGCTGGCATCCTCAAACCGGCCTTCGTAAAAACGATGGGTCTCACGCAGTACCATCGCGACTCGCAGTCGAAGCTCGTTGTACTCTTTGCGAATCGTGGCGTTATCCGACGCCATATAAATTGTGAGATTCTTGCGTAGGTGTTTGACATGCTTGATGGCTTCGACCATCTCCGCGGCAGCATGCTGAAGACGATAAAGCGATTCGGTGGAGTTGGCCGGCGACTCCCGGGTCATTCGCCCGGAAATAAAGTCGAGAATGGCGTTGTACAGGCGTTTTACTCGCTGTCGGTAGATCAGGTCGATGTCGATATCGATGCGTTCCCGGGAATTGTTAATCATCGCTTCAAGGTCATCGCTCTGGCGAATATTTTCGCGGTGCAGGTGGAGACCATGGGAAAGGATAACGAAGGCTTGATCGAACAGGTGCCAGACCTCCCTGCGCACTGCCGCGTTTGCACTATCGGGTGAGTCCATCGCAGCCTGATTCAGGTACCGCGGCTGTGCGGCGACCTCTTCCTCTCGCTCTGGCAGCCAGCGCTCGAGTGCCCGTGCCATTCTCGATATCAGTGGCAGCATGATGGCAACACCAAGGCAGTTGAACAGGGTGTGGAATACGGCGAGCTTGACCGTGTAGTCATCGTCGGCGATCGACATGAGGGCTGACAGGGCATCCACTGACCAGCGCAGGGGCTCGATCAGCACCAGGGCAATCACCGCCGTTACCGCGTTGAACAGGAGATGGGCGCCTGCCAGACGCTTGCCAGTGATATTTGCACCCAGACCACCGATCAGAGCGGTGACGGTTGTACCAATATTTGCACCAATGGCCAGGGCCAGAGCGTTTTCGTAGGTAATCTGGCCCGTGGCCAGACCGGCCAGAGTCAGCGCCAGCGTCGCATGGCTGGATTGCATCACGACGGTCGCCAGAATTCCGAGGCCTGTGTAGACAAGAAGTCCTGAGATACCGTCCATTGCATACTCGCGCAGATCGACAGCCGACTGATAGCTTTCGAAGCCCGCCTTCATGAAATCGATACCGAGAAACAGAAACCCGAGCCCGGCGAGAATTGCACCGAAGGCTTTCCAGGCTCGTGGTTGCTGAAAATTCAGTACCACGCCAAAGACAAGCATCGGCAAGGCAAAGGCCGAAAGGCTCATTTTCATACCGATGGTGGCGAATAACCAGGCGCCGGTCGTGGTGCCAAGATTGGCGCCGAAGATAATGCCGATACCCGTGATCAGCGGAAGCAAGCCGGCGCTCAAAAACGAAATCGTGATCACCGATACCAGGGAACTGGACTGCATGATGGCGGTACTGACGATGCCAAAACCGAGGCTTTTCGGAATCGTATCGGTTGTACGACGCAGCACGCTCTCGAGAAAACCACCGGTAAACTGGCGAAACCCGTTCTCCAGCGAGAGCATGCCGAACAGAAAAATGGCAACGCCGGCGGCAATCTGTTTGAACTCTGGGCTCACCCATAGCGCAAGGGCGAGGATTCCGAGGATCAGAGCAAGAAAGAGTTGGCGATAGTTCACTGGGATTCAACGTCCCCTTTTATGAATTATTTGACTATCAGGTTGCACTGGAACCATTCCAGTGATCATCCTTTTGAATTGTAGGCTGTTAACTTTTTAAACGCGTACCCAAACCGTGAATCGAACTTTAATAACCCGGCATTCATCGCAAAAAGGCGAGCGATTGAAACCGTGCCTTGCGATGCGCACGACAGGAGGCCAGATGACGTTCGAGCATATCGTTCAGATAAACGACCTGACCAAGCCAGAGCTACCGGTTCTGACCCGATTCCAGGTGTGGGAGGGGCTGGTGCTCAGGGCCCGGCGCCCGGACAAGTTCCTCGTTGGTGTCGATGATTACGAGATTCTGGATCAGGGCCCGGCTTACCTGAAGCGTAGCCTCCAGCTGCCGGGACTGCAGGTGGTCGATGAAGTCACTTTCTGGCACGAGGCGAGGATAGAGTATCGGACCCAGCCAACGGCTACCCTCCCGGCCGCAACACTTGTTATGGATATCGAAGAGCCCGAGCCGGCATCACTGTTTGTCCGTTTCCGGTATGAAACAGCGAGCATCGAGAACCGTGGTGATTCGATGCCCTATGACCAGTATCTTGAACAGGCCTATGTAGTCACAGACATTGAGACGATTCAGATCATTCGGCAGTTGGCTGAGACAGGGGTATTCTGCTAAATCCCACTCGTTTGATGGAGTGGGAGCGTATCCTGTCTGTTAGCCCACAGTTGAGGAGTAGCCATGTTTCGCATTCATGTCGAACGAGTTCTCGAGAAGGATATCGAGTCAGTCTTTGAAGCCATCTCCGACCATGCCCGCTATTCCCGGTTTCCAGGGGTCAGCAAGTCTTTACTGATTGAAGAGGGTAGAGACGAGAAAAATGGCACTGGCGCCCTGAGAATTATCGGAGCGGGCCGGCTCGAGCTCACTGAGCGTATTACCCGGTTCGAGAGGCCAAACCGAATGCATTATCAAATTGAAA
Source organism: Marinobacter sp. CP1 (assembly GCF_001266795.1). Lineage (NCBI taxonomy): Bacteria > Pseudomonadati > Pseudomonadota > Gammaproteobacteria > Pseudomonadales > Marinobacteraceae > Marinobacter > Marinobacter sp. CP1. The sequence goes on along the minus strand of NZ_CP011929.1, from coordinate 908,862 downwards.
AATCGAGCCCGTTCGCCGTTCAGCACACGAAGGGAGAGATTGTTTTAAAGCCAGAAGGCGAACAGACCCGGGTTACCTGGGTTTCTGAAGGGCACGTGCAAGTGCCGCTGCTGGGTGGGGTAATGGACCGATTGGCTGAGCGCAGCTTTTCCAGAGCCTTCAGTTCTTTGCTCAAGGCTATTGAGCGCCTCTAGAGCTTGAGCTGAGCCCACACTATTCATAACTCGACAAACCGTGGCACAACCATGAGCCCTACACCCACTGCCAGCATCTCCCAGGCGCTGCTGGCCAGGTAGGGATACAGGATCATGGCAATGCCGCAGTAGCGGGTGACGATGTTTTTCCTGCGCCGGCCATACATGAAATAGGCGAAACCGATGCAGCCAAACAGCAGCGACAGGAAGATGTCAGCGGTTTCCATGCGGTGAACTCCTCCGGTAAGTTTACCCGTATAGACTAATTGTAGAGCCTCGAAATAGGGAGCAAGTTGGTTATGAGAGTGTCTTTTTCAGTGAAAGCGGTGCTAATCCTGCTATCACTTGCGCTGGCACCGATAGTAGCGCACGCGAAGCCCGTGTGGATCGATGTCCGCACAGAGGCGGAACATCGGCAAAGCCACATAGATGGAGACCCGCTGATTCCGCATGACCAGATCGTTGCGGAGGTTACCGAGAGGTTCCCGGACAAAGACACCGAGATTAATCTTTATTGCCGCAGTGGCAACAGGGCAGGTAAAGCAAAATCGGCTCTGGAGCGTGCCGGTTATACAAATGTTGAGAACAAGGGGAGCCTGGCTGAGGCGCGTGAAGCGCGTAGTCTATAGGGAGCGAACAATTTTTAGCCACTTCAGGTATAATGGAGGGCTTACGATATTAATTAAGCCATCCCGACCTGGATATCACTATGAGCAAGAAACCCGAGAAAGTAACCCTGACTTCTGCTGCCATTGAAGAACAGACAGCCGCGTTTTTGAAAGCGGGCGGATCTGTGGAATACGTCGGCAAGGGCAAAAGCGGACAAGTATCCCCCACGGGTTCAAAGCAGATCAGCCTGAAAAAGTAACGCCCATCTCAGTGACGAGGATTGCTCTGATCGGGGGAGGACTCGTCATCTGAGGCGTTGTCATTCGATGTGAGGTAGTAGTCTTTCTCATCGAATGTTTTCACATCAGGATCTTCAATATAGTTTTTGCGTTTGCCCCGATACAGCCAGACGGCGATGATCGCGACAATTACTGCGAGCACAATTCATTTCATCGTTATCTCCTCCACAAGGTCGTCGTTCTTATATTGAGCACCTTGCAGAGTGACCAGTCAATGTAACTTGCACATACGCTTCAAAGAGGCTCGGATCGGCATTTGAGCAAAATGCCATTCGCGCCTTTACTTGATGTACGGACAGCAAAGGTGTCGTGCAGATCATGATGGAATCATTCGGTGCAGATTTGATTGAGCAGCTCCGTCGAAATCTTGGCGATGCCTTTCAGGCAGTGTCAGGCGAGAATCTCGACTGGGGGGCGTTGCTGGTACAGGTACTTGGCCAGCTGCTGGTCTCTGTAATCTACCTTGGCGTCTTCCTGGGCGTTTATCTGATTCTGATCGCTGCCATCAGGCTGGGTCTTGGTGAGCGGCGAACCAAAACCCCTCTTTACATCCAGATGCGCAGCGGCCTGCGCTATCTGGCCGGGTTGGGTGCGCTGATAGTTATTCTTGCGCAATTCGGGGTTTCTCCTGAGGTTCTCAAGGCGATGGCGAGGGCAGGTTTCATGGTCCTCGGTTTCTACGTGGTCTGGGTAGTTTTCCGGCGTCTGATCAAGGAAGGCACTTCACGCTATCGAATGGATCCTTCCATCCGGCAACTGGTCGAGAATCTGTTTGCGGTTATCGCCGCAACCCTTGCGGTGGTGACGGTGCTTGCCCAGTTCGGTTTCGATGTGGTGTCGATTATCGCCGGTCTGGGCATCGTCGGTATTGCCGTTGGTTTTGCAGCGCAATCCACTCTCTCCAATTTCATTGCGGGAATCACCCTGCTCATTGAAAGGCCTTTTCGAATCGGTGATTGGGTCACCATCAACGGACAGGAAGGCAAAGTGGTGAAGATTGCCTTGCGAACCACCTGGCTGCGAACCCGGGATAATATCTTCACGATGATTCCAAACGACAGTGTTGCCTCCACGGATATCATCAATTACAGCGCAGAGGGCGTGACACGCCTGAATATTCCCGTGGGGATTGCTTACAAGGAATCTGCGAAGGCGGCGAGGGAAGTGCTGATGCCGGTTTTGCTGGCACATCCCGAAGTTTTGCAGGGCGCTGGCATGGAGCCCCGTGTTTTGCTCAAAAGCCTCGGTGATTCGTCAGTGAACCTCGAAGTCAAAGTGTGGATAACGCCGGATAACCTGGATGTTCGGCCCAGAATCATGGCCGATATTCTCGAGCAGATGAAAGAAGCCCTGGATGCCGCCGGTATAGAGATTCCCTTCCCGCATCTGCAGCTGTTCATTGACGATGCAAAAGGATTGAAGCCGGTTCTCGAACCTTTCTACAGGCTACGGGGATAAAACGGAAAATCCTTGCAGGCAGCCCTTCGGATGCTTGCATCTTGTGACTCCAGATCCTTTCGCAATCGTCTTGATAGTGGAGGGACAGGCTCGCTTCCTGGCCTGTAAGGGTCTAAATTGTTGTGTATGGAAACTAATTTCCGCGTCTGGCTGGGACACTCTGGTCTGACGCATCGGGTTGTTGCCAATGCCCTTTGCGTTATTTCGAATATAAAGGGGTAACTTATGGCGATCACACCGAAATCCAAAATGTCGCAGGAAGTGCTGGCCTGGCGCGATCCCTCCATGGACTCGGTTCTGGGAACGGAAACACCCAAGGACCCAAACAAGGGCTATATTGCTCTTCTTGGCTGGAGTATTAATGCGATCAAGGCGGCTCAGAAGTTCGATCGCCGCTATATCGTGGTTGCCCCGGATTGGGCTGCCGATTTTTGCACGGCCAACAATATTCCCTTCATCCCCTGGGATTTTGTTCGCCTGAACGATCGGTCAATGGAAATCGCTGAAAAGCTGAAAGCCGAAGGGGTGGATGTCGCAATCCCATTGTTCGAGGAAACGGTGGAATGGTCAGGCGCGATCAACTCTGTTCTGTTGAATAATCCGCGTATGTACGGCCAATCCATTTTGTTCCGGGACAAGGCGCTGATGAAACGTCGGGCCCAGCTTGGTGGTATTCGCGTCGGGATTTTCGAAGAAGCCCACGAAAAAGATGACATCATTCGCTTCATGAAGCGGGTTAACCAGACTCTGCTTAAACTGGATGGTGACCCGGACGATCCGATTCACGTGAAGGCCTTCGATAAAGCCGGCTGCCTGGGTCACCGCATGATCCGCACGCTGGAAGAAATCGATACGATTCCGGACGAGGAATACCCCCTGCTCATGGAAAGTCATCTGAGTGGCTGGGAATTCGCTGTTGAGGCCTGGATCCACGATGGCAAAATCAAGTTTCTGAATATTTCAGAGTACGTCACCCTGGGTTACTCGGTGTTTGTTCCTGCCACGAAGGAACTTGAAAGCTGGCGCGAAGCAATCACCAAGCAGATCGAATTGCTGGTCAAAACATTTGATATTCAGTTCGGTCTGATCCATCCGGAGTACTTCGTAACCAGCGACGGCACCATGTACTTTGGCGAAGTTGCGTACCGTCCACCCGGGTTCAAGGCCTTCGAATTGATTGAACGCGCGTATGGATTCAATGCCTACCAGGCTTCCATGCTGGTGTTTGATCCCAAGAGCACCAAGGAAGAGGTCGATGCCTTCTTCCCCCGCGAAGTGGTCGATGCCAAAGGTTATGCCGGTTGCTTCGGTGTTTATCCGAGACGCCGAGTAGTGAGCAAGCTGGAAATGCCCAAAGAGTGCATTGAGCATCCTTACTTTGAGTCGCACGAGTTGGTGGCCCCTGCCGAGGAAACAGTTCCGGACCGATCCGCTTTTGGTACTCACTGGGGGCTTGTGTTCTTCTTCGGTGACGACCCGATCAAGATGCGGGATCTTCTGAAATCCCAGGAGGAGCTGGACTTCTACGTCTAGGAACGACAGGAGCCGGCTGATACCCGGCTCCTGATAGTCCGACACAGCTTCTCCGGGGCGTTACCAGTTCTCTGAGAAAGGCCGCGCATCGAGCTCGAAAGTCCAGGCTGAGCGTGGCTGGTTGTGTAGCTGCCAATAGATTTCCGCGAGGTCGTCGGGCTCGATAATGCCGTCCTCGCCCTTGCTCGCATAGAGGTCCGGCAAAAATTCTGCCGTGGCTTCATTGCGGATGAGGCCATCCACCACCACGTGAGCGACGTGAATCCCTTGCGGGCCTAATTCCCTTGCCGTGCTTTGCGCCAGGGCGCGCAGTGCATGCTTGCCGCCGGCAAAGGCCGCAAAGCCGCGTCCGCCGCGGAGGCTGGCGGAGGCGCCGGTAAAGAGGAGTGTGCCTTCATTGCGTTGCAGCATTTTCTTTGCGACCTCGCGCCCGACCAGAAACCCGGCCAGTGCGCACATCTCCCAGACTTTCCGGTAGACCCGGGTGCTGGTCTCGCAGATATCGTATCGAACGTTTCCGCCCACGTTGAAGACGGCCACCCGTATTGGGCCATGCTCTGACTCAACGCGCTCAACCAGCTCAATGACCTGGTCTTCGTCCCTTGCATCGGAGTGGATGGCTGTCGCGCTCGAGCCGAGAGCCCGAATTTCCGAGCTGAGAAGATCAAGATCCCCGCGCCTGCGGGTGACCACAAGGTGGAAGCCTTCCTTTGCAAAGCGCCGGGCGATGGCAGAACCTAGGTGGTCGCCGGCCCCGATGATTAGAGCAACTGGTTTTTCTGTTGTTGTCATTTTGCCACCTGTAGTGAGGCCTTTATCCGTGGGTTCGAATCGTATCGGCGATCTTTTCAGCAATCATGATCGTCGGGGCGTTGGTGTTACCACCAATCAAAGTCGGCATGACTGAAGCGTCGACCACCCGCAAACCCTCAAGTCCGTGAACCTTGAGGCTGGAGTCAACCACGGCCAGATCATCTATGCCCATCTTGCAGGTGCCTACCGGGTGATAGATCGTATCCGCGCGGGCGCGAATGTGGCGTTCCCATTCCTCATCGCTCATGCCGTCGTGAACGCCGAACATTTCGGATTGTCGGTACGGCGAGAGTGCAGGCCCTTCGAGAATCTCCCGGGTGATTTTTGCGCCTTTGATAGTCAGATTCAGGTCGTCTGGATCGGACAGATAGTTGGGGTCGATGCCGGGATCGGTCATTGGGTCGGCGCTGAGCAGAAAAACACGCCCTCGGGATTTCGGCCGCAGGTTGCAGACGTGGCAACTGAAGCCGTGTCCCCAATGCAGTTTACGGGCGTGATCCTCCACGATGGAGACGACGAAGTGCAGCTGCAGGTCTGGCTTGTCCTGCTCCGGGTCAGACTTCAGGAATGCCGCCCCCTCTGCAAAGGGCGAGGCAATCATACCCGTCCCATCCGTTCGCCATTGGAGGGAATGGCGAAGCATGTTTTTCATGCCCGTTAAACTGAAGCCAAAGTTATCGGTATCCCCGGACTTGTAGGCCAGAATGAAATCCAGATGATCCTGCAGATTTCGGCCGACACCCGGCAGTTCGTGAATCATGGGAATACCGTGCGGGAGGATGTCTTCAGGGTTTCCCACTCCGGATAGCTGTAGTAACTGCGGTGAACCGAAGGCACCGGCGGATAGGATGACTTCGCGGTTTGCTGAGGCCGAGAGCGATCGGCCCTTGAGTCGATACTCAACGCCGGAAGCACGTTTTCCGTTAAAAAGAATTCGGGTCGCACGGGCACCGGTCACAACCTTTAGGTTGTTGCGCTGTTCCATGATCGGATACAAATACGCCGCAGCGGTGGAGCAGCGTTCACCATTGCGTTCGGTGTCATGAAACTGGGTAACTTCATAGAGGCCAACGCCCTCGTTGTCGCCGGTATTGAAATCGTCGCTTGCGGGATAGCCGTGCTCTTTAGCCGCATCGATAAAGGCTTCGGAAATGGGCCTTGGTGATCGCTGTTTGCAAACATGCAGTGGGCCATCGGCCCCGTGGTATTCGCTGGCTCCACCTTCATGGCATTCCGCTTTGCGGAAGTAGGGCAAAACATCGTCCCATCCCCATCCGTCGCAACCCAGCTCGGCCCATCCATCATAATCCGCCCTGTGTCCACGCACATAAAGCATTGCGTTGATCAGGCTGGAACCACCCAGCCCACGGCCTCTGGGCTGGAATCCTCGACGCCCAGCCAGTTCGGGCTGCTGCTCTGTATTGAGCGCCCAGTTATTGATCTTGCCATGGCCGGGCATGATTGCGACTACACCAGCTGGCGCGCGGGTCAACAAGTGATCGCCCTTGCCGCCTGCCTCCAGGAGACAGACGCTGACATCGGGGTCCTCACTCAATCGCGCCGCCATCACGGCGCCAGCCGATCCGCCACCTACAATGATGTAATCAAAAATCATACGGTCCCCGGTTCCTGTTTTTGTTTTGGGTGTACGCTTTCCTGAGCCAGAAAAGGCAGCAGTCAACGAGATGCAGGATCAAGGTTAGACCATGGCCTGGCCGAGCGCCTCTTGGCAGATGGACAGACTGCTAAGAGCGTAGGATGCCGAACTGATCGTGATTCCCGGTGCCGGGCATGCTGCAAATCTTTCGCATCCGGATCCGGTTAATCAGGCATTGGATAATTTCTTGAAGCGACTGTAGGCCGCGGATTCATTCCGCGGCATCCGCTTCTTGCTTGGTTTCATGCTCGGTTCCCGGGGCGTGCTCTGGTGGGCAGTAGGTTGTGTAAAGCTTGAGCATGCCGTTTCCGGTGTTACGGAAGTTGTGAAAGGTACCCGAGGGCACGATGCTGACGTCGCCCGCCTTTACAGGAACCTTCGTTTCGCCGATCGTCGCTTCTCCCTCGCCCGAGACGAAATAAAGCAGTTGATCATGTCCCTCGTGAACTTCACCGCCAATCTCGCCGCCTTCGGGAATTGCCATCAGAACGAGTTGTGTATGATCTCCGGTCCATAATACCTGCCGGAACTCTTCGTTGCTTTTCGCCATTTCCACAACGGGTAGCGTGGTTCTGCGAACTTCGTTCATTCCAGTATCTCCATCCGTGAATTCAGTATTTGGTACTCCTTTTAGCCACAATCGGATCGCCGGTCTTCAGGCGAAGTCGTAATCACCGCCTTTCTCGAGCGCCCTCTGATAAGCCGGTCGGGCATGAACGCGTTTGACCCATCCGCTGATGTGAGGCCGGTTCCTGCCGACGATGCCCCTGGCTACGGAAGCCTCAAGCGGGAAGCTCATCTGGATGTCCGCCGCGCTCAGTTTGTCCCCCAGGAACCAGGTGTTCTTCGCCAGATGGCTTTCCACGAAATCCAGGTGGGTCTTGATCATCGGGCCTATAAACATCTCGTTGGTTTTGTCCGAAATGCCTTTGGCGACAGGTTTAACAAAGAACGGCATCGGGCTGGTTTTGACCTTTTCGAAGACAAGGCGCAACACCAGAGGCGGCATCAATGAGCCTTCGGCGTAGTGCAACCAGTAGGTGTAGTCGAGCCAGGCTTGCCCCCCGCTCTCCGGGAGCATGGTGTCTTTGCCGTAGGTGTGCGCCAGGTATTCGATGATGGCACCGGATTCGGCAACCACCAGTTCGCCGTCTGTGATCACCGGGGATTTTCCAAGCGGGTGCACCTTTTTCAGGCTTTCGGGGGCCAGCATGGTCTTGGGATCTCGCTGGTAATGCTTGATCTCGTAGGGAACACCCAGTTCTTCCAGCATCCAGAGAACGCGCTGTGAGCGGGAATTGTTGAGGTGGTGAACTGTAATCATGCGCAAGCTCCGTTCGCATTGAAAAATGGTCGGGTGTGAAGAGTAGTCTGAAAAGAGCGTTTTGGTTCACCGCTGGCGGTGATTAAGTGGCTAATTACGATTGCGCACCGCAAAGCCGTGGCGCCTGAGCTCCTTCAGAATCTCGGGCACTTTGAAGGGCATCAACGTTCGCGTTGTTTTCAGAAGACTGATGGCAACATGCATCCTTTTGTACCAGAGTACCTGGCGGATCTTCTTCTTCATCGGGTGATAGCCTTCCCGATAAAGCTCGTCAACGCGGTCGGCGTTATTGGTAAGGCTGTAGTCGCTCAGGTCCAGAGGTACCGATATGTCGGCATGCTTCAGTTGCTTGCGGGTGTTGAAATCGATGCCAATGTTGATGGCGTTGGAAATGACATCGAAGGTGTTGTCCGGCTTCGGATAACGGCTGACATGGCTGAGATCAACGGCCACCGTAATACCAGCACCCATTTTGGCCAATGGCGAAATGGGGACGTTTTCCACCAGCCCCCCGTCCACCAGAATCCGCCCATCGATTTCAACAGGTACAAACAGGCCGGGAACCGCCATTGAGGCGCACACGACATCCGCCAGATTGCCTTCCCGGAAGATCAGCTGTTCACCGGTTTCGATATCCGTGGCACAGATGGCCAGCGGAATCTCGGCGTCCTCGATCCGGACATCGCCCAGATCGCGGTGAATCATCTCCCGAATGGCGTTGGTGCTGAACAGCCCTCCGCGCTCAAAGGTAAAGTTGATGATTTTGGAGAGGTTCAGCGTTGAGCAAATGCTGAGGATGGATTCCGCCGGGCGGCCGAAAGCGTAATAGCTCGCGATAAGCGCGCCGGCGCTCGTGCCCGAAATGCAATGAATCTTGATTTGCTCTTCTTCAAACGCTTTCAGCACACCAATGTGCGCAATGCCTTTGGCAGCGCCGCCTCCCAGAGCCAGACCGATGCGGGTGTTAAAGGGGTTGAGTTTCATCAGCGGGAACCTTCAGGCGTTGCGAGGATTCGTACCGCACAAGTCTAACAGAGTTGGAAATTTTAATTCTTAGAGTTCAAAATATTGGGGTGGCACTTAGAGAGGTAAACTTTCCAACCGACTGCCGGGTTATGCAGTCATAGGAGTCCTCACATTGGGTGACGTCATTTCAGACGATTATCAGACCGACTATGTAGCCGGTCAGGATAATATCGAGAAGTTCGGCTTCGATATCCACAACATCGTATTTCCGTTAACCGCAATCCTGATTGTTGCCTTCGTTGTCGGAACACTTATTTTCCCCGCAGGTGCAAAGGAGTTGCTCGATAGCGCCAAGAATGGTGCGATTGCTGTGTTCGACTGGGGCTTTCTTCTCAGCGCAAACCTGTTTGTTGTTTTCTGTCTGGCCCTTATTTTCATGCCGGTGGGCAAGATTAGGATTGGCGGGCTTGATGCCAAGCCAGAGTTCTCTCTGCTGTCCTGGTTTGCCATGTTGTTCGCAGCTGGTATGGGTACCGGGCTGATGTTCTGGTCGGTTGCCGAGCCTGTGGCCTATTACACCGACTGGTATGGAACGCCCCTCGGTGTTGAGCCAAACACTGCTGAGGGTGCCCGCCTTGCGATGGGCGCAACCATGTACCACTGGGGTCTGCATCCCTGGGCAATCTACGCGATTGTCGGGCTCTCGCTGTCGTTTTTTGCCTTTAATAAAGGCCTGCCGCTAACCATTCGCTCTGCCTTTTTTCCAATTCTGGGAGACAAGGTGTGGGGGTGGCCCGGTAATGTCATCGACACCGTGTCGGTACTGGCGACCATCTTTGGTCTTGCAACCTCGCTCGGGTTTGGCGCCCAGCAAGCGGCATCCGGTATTTCCTACCTGTTTGATATTGAGGGAGGCCTGAATATTCAGGTCGGCGTGATCGCCGGCGTTACGGCTGTTGCTACCCTCTCCGTGATTCGGGGGATCCATGGTGGTGTCCGGATTCTCAGTAACGCGAACATGATCATGGCCGGGCTGCTGCTTCTGTTTGTAATATTTGCCGGCCCCACACTCGCCGTGTTCCAGTGGCTCTGGGATACGTCGGTCTCCTACGCGTCCAATATGTTCTCGCTCAGTAATCCCTTTGGCCGCGAGGAAGACACCACCTGGTTCCATGGTTGGACGGTCTTCTACTGGGCCTGGTGGATTTCCTGGTCACCGTTCGTAGGTATGTTTATCGCGCGGGTATCCCATGGCCGCACGGTGCGTGAGTTCGTCACGGCGGTTCTGATCATCCCGACCATCATTACTCTGTTCTGGATGAGCGCATTCGGAGGCGGGGCGCTAAATCAGGTCCAGAACGAGATTGGCGTGTTGGGTTCAGAGGGTCTTACCGAAGTGTCGTTGGCCATGTTCCAGATGCTGGAAAATATCTCACTGTCTGGAATCACCTCGTTTATCGGGATCACTCTGGTATTGACGTTCTTCGTCACATCCTCGGATTCCGGTTCCCTGGTGATTGACAGCATCACGTCTGGCGGCAAGACCGATGCCCCGAAAGCCCAGCGCATCTTCTGGGCGGTCACCGAAGGGACCATTGCCGGGGTGCTTCTGTTCGTTGGCGGTGAGCAAGCCCTCAACGCACTGCAAGCTGGCGCCCTGAGTGTCGGGCTGCCATTTACGCTGGTGCTGTTGGTGATGACCTACAGCCTGTTCAAAGGCCTTCATCATGAACGCCGCTTGCTGATTGCCGAAGGCAAGATGGTGTAACCCCAGGCTGATATCAGGTGACGCTGGAAGGGCCCCCCATTGAGGGGCCCTTTTTTGAGCGAGAGTATCCGGTCAGGACGGGTAGAATTGCCGGATGGCCGTCAGCAGCATGTCGACATCCTCACGGCTGACATCCTGGTGGGTCACAAAGCGGATCGGGTCGCCGGCCGTAATCAGGATGCCCTGTTCGGCCAGGTAGTCTTTCAGCTGTGACGCCTGGCCCGCCTTGCACCTTGCGTAAACGATGTTGGTCTGGGTACTGGCCGGGTTGACCTCAAGTTCCGGAATCTTTGCCAGGCCGTTGCTCAGGTATTCGGCGTTTTCATGGTCCTCGAGCAGTCTAAGCGGCCCCTTTTCGAGCGCGATACGTCCCGCGGCGGCCAGAATGCCGGCCTGGCGCATGCCGCCTCCCACCATTTTGCGCAGCCGGGTGGCCCGCTTGATGAATGATTCCGACCCCAGCAACAGCGATCCGACCGGTGCGCCCAGGCCTTTGGACAGACACACGCTGACGGAATCGTAGTGCCGGGTTATTTCGGTGACATCGCAGTTTGATTTTACGGCGGCATTGAAAATACGGGCGCCGTCCAGGTGCAGAAGAAGCCCGTGTTCGTCGCAGAACGCACGGGCCTGCGCCTGGTACTCAAGGGGCAGTACTTTGCCACCGATGGTGTTCTCAAGGGAGAGCAGACGGGTGACGGCAAAATGAAAATCGTCCGCCTTGATCGCGGCCCGGGCTTTTTCCAGATCAATGCTCCCGTCCGGCTCGTTCTCGATCGGTTGGGGCTGGACACTGCCCAGCACCGCGGCGCCTCCGCCCTCGTACTTGTAATTGTGAGCGGACTGGCCACAGAGATACTCATCGCCACGGCCACAATGACTCATGATGGCAAGCAGGTTGGCCTGGGTGCCTGTGGCAGTAAAAAGGGCCGCTTCGAAGCCGAGCCTCTGGGCGGCGTAGGCCTGCAGGCTGTTAACCGTAGGGTCGTCGCCATAGACATCGTCTCCCACCTCGGCGCTGGCCATGGCTTCGCGCATCTCGGGGGTGGGGCGGGTCACAGTATCGCTGCGGAAATCAATCATTGTTCCTGGCGCCTTTTTCTTTCCTCGGATGCCTGCATTCTACAGTGCAGCAGGAATCATGGAATTCCCACCCTTTGCATTATTCCCGATTCGTCCCCATAAACCAGAACAAAGCCAAACAACAGGAGATCAGCAATGACGGCACCAACCCTTAAGGAACAACTGTACAGCGCGGTAAAAGAAGCAATGCGGAACAAGGATAAAACCCGCCTGGTTACTTTGCGCATGGCCCAGTCTGCCGTGAAGCAGATCGAGATTGATGAACGCCGCGAGCTCAATGACGAGGATGTTCTCAAGGTGCTGGACAAGATGCTCAAACAGCGCCGCGACGCGGCCAGTCAATACGACGAAGCCGGCCGCGAGGAACTGGGCGATAAAGAGCGAGCGGAAATGGTGATCATTGAAGAGTTCATGCCGGCGGCTCTCAGCGAGGATGATCTTGACGGGTTGATTCGGATGGCCATCAGTTCAACGGATGCCCAGGGCATGCAGGACATGGGTAAGGTGATGAATGAACTGAAGCCCCAGGTACTTGGCCGCGTTGAGATGGGGCATTTGAGCAAGAAAGTGCGGGCCGCGCTGGCGGGTTGATCCAGTTAACCATTTCTATCGCATAAAACGGGGCGACGCGTCGTTCAGAAAATCGTCGCGCGGAAATGCCTCGGAAGGTATTTCTGTTCAAATTCGAAGGAAAAAGGAAAGCGTTATGTCTATCGAACAAGTGCTCTATCGTGCCCATGCAGAAGCAACCGGTGGTCGTGACGGCCGTGCAATTTCGTCAGACGGCATTCTTGATGTAGAGCTGGCAACCCCGAAAGAAATGGGCGGTGCCGGCGGCAAGGGGACCAACCCGGAGCAACTTTTTGCTGCAGGCTATTCCGCATGCTTTATCGGCGCCATGAAATTTGTGGCCGGTCGCGACAAGCTCAAGATGCCGGAGGATGCTTCCATTGAAGGCGTGGTTGGCATCGGCCAGATCCCCAATGGGTTTGGCATTGAAGTGGAATTGCGCATCAGCCTCCCGGGTATGGACGATGCCGAGGCCAAGCAGCTGATCGATGAAGCGCACAAGTTTTGCCCATATTCCAACGCGACCCGTGGCAACATCGACGTAACACTCAACCGGGTAGGCTGATACCCGGTTTGGATGCAGTTTCGGAACCTGGATCTACCAATCGAGCCTGAGGCTTGCCAGCAGGGCATCGCCAAGGCTCAGATCCTCGGTGCCCGTGTTCAGGTCCTTGTATTGAACACGGGTAGCCAGACTGGCTCCTATACCAAGAGCGATGGTTGGCCAGGATTGTCCCCCCTGGTGCACCCGATAAGTCAGTTGGGTTCTCCACTCGCGTAAATAGAGCGCGCTTTCTACTTCCCTGTCCTTGTCCATCGTGGCCCAACGGTCCCCGTTTCGTTCCACCCGGAACGCCCAAACCTGCCCCGGGCTCTGCCACTGCATCAGAACAGGCAGGTCTACCAGCCAATGGCCGTGTGCGTTGCTTTGTTTCCAGCGTGCTCTGGGGAGCCAACTGAAAGAGCCAAACCTGTGAATTGCGCGATCTATGCCCTACTATTTTAGCGTCAGTTTTTTCAGCCGCCGTGATTTCCAGGAGCCTATGTCCGATAAAGAGCTACGCACCCGATCCGACAAACAGGCGATCGACCAGTTTATCAATGAGGTTCGCACGTTGCCCAAGCAGGGTGGCGGGCAGGGGCGGCTGATTGTCGCGCTGGACGCGACTGCAAGTCGGGAAGCTACCTGGGACCAGGCCTGCCATCTGCAGAGCGAACTGTTTATAGCAACCCGGGATCTGGGTGGCCTGGCCATTCAGCTCTGCTACTACCGTGGCTTCGGTGAGTTCAAGGTCACGGGGTTTGTGACCGAAACCGGGCAGTTGCTGAATCTGATGAACGGCGTTTCCTGCCTCGGTGGGCGCACCCAGATCAGCCGGGTATTGGCCCACGCGGTGAAAGAGACCCGTGCAAAGCCCGTCAAAGCTGTGGTGTTTATCGGTGACTGTTGCGAGGAACCGGTGGACGAGCTCTGTCACACCGCCGGGGAACTGGGAATGCTGCGCACACCGGTGTTCATGTTTCACGAGGGCAATGATGCCCATGCAAGGGCGGTATTTCAGCAGGTGAGCAAGCTTTCAGGGGGCGCATACGCACCCTTTGACCGTAACAGCCCCCAGGTGCTCAAGGATCTTATGGCGGCAGTTGCGGTCTATGCTTCCGGGGGAGCCAAGGCACTGCAGGATTTTTCCAGCCGTAGTTCCCCGGAAGTGAAACGCCTGACCAGACAGATCCGATAGTGTTTGTGAGAATCCATTGATGGGCCGGTGTGCCCGGGGTATTTGAGTGCCTTTAACGCTTGTTGCCATCGTTGTCGCGGTTGTGGCTTGGGTGTGGTTGCGCAATCAGCCTGCCAGTCAGCGCAATGCCGCCATTCTCAAGCTGGCTCTGCTGGCCGGCATCGGCATCGTCGTCTTGCTGGCTGTGACCGGGCGTTTGCATTTTGTCTTCGCCGGTTTGGCCTTTCTCTATCCTCTGTTGCGTCGCCTGCTGCCATCTCTATTGCGTGGCGGGCTCGGTCGCGTGGCCGGTGGTGCCGGGGCCAAGTCGGGCAACCAGTCCCATGTTTCCAGCGATATTCTCGAAATGACTCTGGACCACGACTCGGGAATCATGAGCGGCAAGATCATCAAGGGCCCGATGGAAGGGAGAGAACTGGCGGAGTTAAGCGAAAGCGATTTCCTCGAGCTATTGCGCTATTGCCGCGGCCAGGACGAGGATTCTGCCCGGCTACTTGAAACTTACCTGGATCGCCGGTTCGGAGACTCCTGGCGAGCAGACGATGAGGCGGCCTCTGAAAGCGATCCGTCGGGCGGCAGTGGCAATACGAGCGGCCCGCTTACCGAGAGCGAAGCGCTGGACATTCTGGGGCTCGAGCCCGGAGCCAGTCGGGAAGAGATCATCAAAGCCCATCGGAGGATGATGCAAAAACTTCACCCGGACCATGGTGGCAGCAATTACCTGGCGGCGCGCATCAATGAGGCCAAGGAGTGTCTACTGGGCTGAGGTGCAGCCTCATTTGCAGGCATTTGCTCAGAGTGATTGCCTGCACGCCGGGATAAGGATATTGTTCAAAAACTGAACTTTTTAGCCCGAGGTGAGAAGACAGCGGTTTGAAGATTTCAACGCTCGCCCATTTCTTTTTATTTCTTCTGCCAGGATTCCCTTTGGCTGCGAATTCGGAGCCACTGCCGCGGCTTAAAGTTCTCGCTGCTCAGATACCGGGTGCAGCGGAGCCAAGTCTCGAGGGGCGAGATATAGAATTGGTTTTGGCGACCTTCGATGAGTGCGGATTTGAGGCCGAATTCATCATGCAGCCCTATGAGCGCCATGCAAGAACCTACACGGATCGTCAGGACTTCGATGCTATTGCCACAGTACCTTTGCACTGGCGTCTTCCCGGTTATTCCACATCCGCCTACATCTGGTACCAGAACGGTGCCTTCTACAATCACTCCCGTGTCGGGCCGATTGAAAGGGTCAAAGACCTGGCCGGTCTCAACGTGGTGACGTTCCGTGAAGGGGTCGATGTGCTGGGGATCAGCGATAACGTACCTGAATTTGCCTCGCTCACCGAAATCGCCGATCAGACCATTCACTCCCGGCTACTGTTTATGGGCCGGGTCGATGCGATCCTGGCCGACGGATTCGTGGTCGCGGAAGTGAATCGGAGAATCTTCAACAAGAAGCGCCGCGGTGAAAGCTGGCCCTCGCAGTCTGATGCTTTTCGTTTCGCGCCAATCTTTAACCCGGCGCCGCACAAGATGGTTTTTCGGAACCCCGCATTCGCCGCAGCCTTTGATCAATGCTTCGACGATTTGCGGCAATCGGGTGTGATTGGTCTCATCAATCAGAAATACATCGATAAGTATCAGAATGTGCTACGTTTCAGGTATCTAGGACGTTAAGTACAGGTCCGTATGGAAAGGTAAGCGAACCTGGACGACCCTGATCGCAGGAAATTCATGCGTTCAGTCCCATGGAGTGGAGCGATGGTTCGGCCACACTGTGCAGTCTTCATCAGCCTGCAGATCTTCTTTTCCAGCCTTGCGGCCGCCTCGGTTCCTGTCGCCGTTGGTGAAGGGTTGCAGGGCGTGATCGGGTACTCCGATGGCAAGCTCTATGGGTCCCTGGCGCCGCTCTACGAATGTGTCTTTGATCGCGCTGACATCCAGCCCCAGTTTATTCAGGTGCCTCTGAAAAGAGGGCTGGGGTATTTGCACTCGGGAGAAGTCTCGATGGTTCTGCCCCTTGCCCAGAGTGAGCGTCGGGACAGAATCGGCGAGTTCGCCGGTGAGTTGTTTTCGGCGGACTATGTTTTTGTCTCGAATCGCCAACTTCCGCCGATATCTGAAACCTCGGGCCTTAAATATGGGCTGCCTCGGAGTTTTGTTGGTGAACAGTTCATTACCGACGAAAACCCGAGAATCGAAGAAGTCACAGAGTGGTCCCAACTGGTTGCCATGCTTCACTATGACCGCCTGGATGCGGTCGTATTGCCGGCGCTTCTGGTGGAGGATCTCTTTGGTCCTGATGTGGTCAAGGTATTCCAGCAAACAGCGGGAACCCTCCCGGTTTCGCTTTACCTGTCTCGAGCGAATCTGGACAGCGAGGATGTGGGCAAGATCAAACGCGCAGTCAGGAGTTGTCGCGCCGGTGACCTGGTTTCCGAGCTGCGTTAGGGAGCTTTCGCCGGCCCGCTATTCCAGAGTTTCCCGCTCAGTCCACGGATGCTTCACTGCGTGACTTTCTCAGGTGATGGCGTTTTCTGCTTCGCGGAACCCGATTTCCCGCGTTGCGGTTGTCGCCGCTTCCGGACCGCCGGGCTTGGTGGTGCCGGCTCGTTGCGCAAGTAAGCCCCGGGCGCCGGTTCAATCACCGGCAGATTGCCCTCTCCCGGAATGCGAGCCTTAACCTCACCGCCACCGAACTGCTCGGCCCAAGCCACCCAATCCGGCCACCAGGAACCTTCAAACTGCTCGGCACCTTTCAGCCATTCCTCTGGATTGGCCGGGTTGTCTTCGTTGAGGCGATAGCCGTACTTCTTCTTCTCGGGCGGATTAATGATGCCGGCAATGTGCCCTGAACCGCCGAGGACAAAACGCAACGGGCCGCCCAGGTTACGTGCGCCTTTGTAGCAGGAGATCCAGGGTGCGATGTGGTCTTCAATCGCAGATGCAAAGTAGGCGGGGGACTTCACCTTTCGCAAATCGATCGGTGTACCCGCTAGAGTAATACCCCCGGGCTCACGCAGCCGGTTGTTCAGGTACATATTGCGGAGGTAAAAGCTGTGCATGGCCGCTGGCATGCGGGTGGCGTCCGAGTTCCAGTACAACAGGTCAAAGGGCGCCGTGTCGCGGCCGAGAAGGTAATTATTGACGAAAAAAGACCATATCAGGCTGTTGGCACGTAGCATGTTGAAGGCCGTTGCCATGGAAGCACCTTCAAGATAGCCCTGTTTGTTCATGGCCTTCTCGATTTTGGCAATAGAGTCCTCGTCGATGAAGACTTCGAGATCGCCGACTTCCGAGAAATCCATCATGCTGTTGAGAAACGTCGCGCTTTTTACGCGATCATCCCCGCGAGCCGCCAGCCAGGCAAGTGTGCAACCAAGCAGGGTGCCACCAATGCAGTATCCCACCGTGTTGATTTCGCGCTCACCGGTTGCCTGTTCAATGGCATCCATCGCGGCGACCGGACCTTCGAGCATGTAGTCTTCAAAGGTCTTGTGCGCCAACTCCGGGCCGGGATTTACCCAGGAAACCACAAACACGGTGTGGCCCTGTTCCACCCAATAACGGATGAACGATTTTTTCTCGCCAAGATCGAGTATGTAATACTTGTTGATCCAGGGCGGTATCACCAGCAAGGGCCGGCGATGGACGGTCTCGGTGGTCGGCCGGTATTGAATGAGTTGCATCAGATCGTTCTGGAACACCACGTCGCCGGGTGTGTTGGCCAGATTGTCGCCCACCTCAAACGCGTCCGGATCGGACATACGGAAAGGCATCGGGCCTTTGCCTTCGTCCAGATCACGCAGCAGGTTGGCGAGGCCGCGCAGGAGGTTCTTGCCTCGTGTCTTGACGGTTGTGCGCAACACTTCCGGATTGCTCAGGATGAAGTTGCTGGGGGCCAGGGCGTCGGTCATCTGGCTGGTGAAAAAACGGACTTTCCGCTTATCGTGATCATCCAGATCCCGGACATCGTCGATGGTGTCCATCAGCCAGCGAGTTGACAGTAAATACGCCTGCTTGAGGGCGTTGAAGGCGATGACGTCGTTCCAGGCCTGGTCACGGAAGCGACCATCGCCAGGCTCTGGTTCTGCTACGGTCAACGGTTTCTTGCCAATACCGCTGGCCAGAATGCCAGACCAGAACAGACTGGTGTCCTTGAGCAGCCGCATCTGTGCAAACAGAAGCGTGTCTGGCTGGGTTGCAAGCTTGCCGGTCAGGGTGAAGAAGGGTTTGGTCATGCTCCCCACGCTGGCCGGATTGGGCGGGCCACCGCGCAAACGTCGCATTATGGAGCGCTTGAGCAGGTGACCACCATGAACACCCACTCGTGCCAGAGAGCGGCTTACCACATTGGGTTCGAAGTCAGGCGTTGATTGCTTTTTTATTGGTTTATCAGCCATTTTTTCGCCTTCTGTCTTTCAAGTGTTACATGTAAACGCCGCCGTTAACGTTGATCTGCTGGCCGGTGATGTAATCGCCTTCCGCGGCCAGGAAGACCACGGCGCGGGCAATTTCCTCCGGCTTGCCAAACCGACCCATGGGAACCCTGGCAATGATCTGTTCACGGATATTCTCCGGGACCTGGGCCAGCATTTCGGTTTCGGTAAAGCCGGGCGCGATGGCGTTGACTGTGATGTTGTACTTGGCCATTTCCAGTGCCAGGGTCTTGGTAAACGCAATGATACCGCCCTTGCTGGCTGCGTAGTTGGCTTGCCCAAAGTTGCCGGCTTGCCCGACGAATGAGGTGATGTTGATTATTCGACCGTACTTCTGGTCCATCATGATTTTCAACACTTCTGAGCAGGTGGCGTAGACGCTGCCCAGGTTGGTATCCAGGACGTCGTTCCAATCGTCGTCGGTAAGCTTCTTCATGGACTTGTCTTTGGTGATGCCGGCGTTGTTCACCAGAATGTCTATGCGGCCCCACTCGTCCTGAACCTGACGAACCAGGCTCCGCGCTTCCGGCATCTTCGAGAGGTCTGCTTTGAAGGCAAGTGCCCGGACGCCGGTGGCCTCGATTTCCCTGGCAACTTCGTCGCCTTCAGGCTGACGTGAGCGGTAGTTGATGGCGACATCGGCGCCGCGTTGAGCAAGCTGAAGTGCGATGTGACGACCGATGCCGCGTGAGGCACCGGTTACGAGGGCGACCTTGCCCTTGAGGTCTTGCATGAAATCCTCCCTGGAGCGGTAGCCCGCTCTGGTTGTTATTCCTTATTATTAATCACCTCATTCAAGCTAGCAGAGCACCCGAGTCGCGACAAGAAAATGTGATACCCGTCACGCTTCGCGGATGAATGTCTTGAGCCGCGGCGCAATGGATTCGCGCCATTGGCTGCCATTGAAGACACCGTAATGGCCAACCCCCTCTTGCAGATGGTGCAGACGCCTGGCGTCCGGGATATTCACGCATAGTTTATGGGCGGCCCGGGTCTGCCCGGGGCTGGAAATGTCGTCTTTCTCGCCTTCAATCGTCATCAGTGCTGTTTTTTCGATAGCCGCCGGATTCACTTTTCGGCCCCGGTGCATGAAGCAGCCCCGGGCAAGGTGAAACTCCTGGAAGACACGCTGGATGGTGTCCAGGTAATAGGTGGCCGGCAGATCCATGACCGCGAGGTATTCGTCATAGAATTCACGATGACGTCTGATCTTTTCGACCTCCTTGTCACGCATGGACTTGAACAGGCCCCGGTAGGCATCAATGTGGCGGTCGAAGTTCATGTTCACGAATCCGGTCAGTTGCAGAAAGCCGGGATAGACTTTCCGCATGGCTCCCGGATAAGGCGCGGGCACAGGGTGAACCAGATTGCGCCGGAACCACGCCAGATTGTGTTTAGTGGCCAGCTCGCATGGCGCGGTGGGGTCGACGCGTCCATCTATGGGGCCGCTCATCAGGGCGAGTGAGCGTGGTTTCGCGGGGTTATTATCCTCGGCCATGATGGCGGTAGCCGCGAGCACTGGCACTACCGGTTGGCAAACCGCCAATACATGAGTGTCCGGCCCAAGCTCTTCAATGAAATCGATCACGTAGTCGATATAGTCGTCCAGCCCGAAGTCGCCCGCGGAGAGAGGAACCCTGCAGGCATCACGCCAGTCGGTGATGTAGACGTCGTGGTCTGGCAGCATTTCCTTCACAGTGCCGCGCAGCAGTGAGGCAAAGTGTCCGGAAAGCGGCGCAACGATCAGGAGTTTCGGGTCATCAGGCCGCGATACGCTGCGCTGGAAATGCTTGAGCTGGGCAAAGGGTTTGCGCTGGAGGATGACTTCACTGACGTCCACCTTTTCGCCATCGCACACTGTTGAGTGCAGATTGAAGGCCGGTTTCGGGTAGCGCCGGGTCAAATCGCCAAACACGCCATAGGCGGAGGCAATGCTGCGAGCGCCCGGTAAGCGGGATAAGGGGCTCAGGGGATGTCTGAGCAGTTTACTCTGTGCGTCTGTCGCGATACGCAAGGGCATCAGCGCTGCGCGGCTCATTTCATGGGCAAAATACATCATGATACTGTCCTGCTTGAGTTATGGAGTCCGGAAGTCAACGCAAAACTCAACAGCCATCGATTTCCGCGCTCGATCTTTGATACCCGATGCTGATAAAGATCCGGGCGAAACAGATACAATCTTCCAAAAAGGTTGAAAATGTTCTTGTCGCAGATGAATTCGCCACCGGCTTTGGGTTTGGCCAGAACCCAATTGAGTTTGTAGAGCCGGCCCTCGGAAACCATGTCCACGTGCGGTCCTACCTTGTGGCCCTCTGGATATCGGACCAGGTATATATTCAGGCGTCTGGAATGAAAGAGAACCCGGGTCTTTACGTTCGCAGGCATGGTAATGGCATACGCTCTTGCAGAATCACTGCAAGCAGTTTGCGCGCTCTGTGGGCCATTGGTCAATCAGGGCCGGGAACTCGCTCCTACCAAGATGAGGATTTGAACTGATGACCAGAGCATCAGGTGGTCGCAAGCTTTTGCGATGGTTTTTGCTGCTATGCGGTGGCGCTGTCGTGCTGATCCTGTTGGTGGTTCTGATGTTCCGGTTCGTAAATCCACCCACCTCGGCCTTCATGCTGGGTTATCAGCTTCAGAGCCCGAACAAATCCATCGCCCACGAATGGGTGCCCATGCGCGAGATCTCTCATTGGATGCCGCTGGCGGTGGTTGCCAGCGAGGATCAGCGATTCCCGCATCATGTGGGCGTGGATTTTGAGGCGATTCGCCAGGCGCTCTCGGAGTATCAGGCCGGCGACGGGCTTCGAGGGGCCAGTACCATCACTCAGCAAACGGCCAAGAACCTCTTTCTATGGAGCGGGCGTAGTTTCATCCGCAAGGCCATCGAGGCGGGGTTGGCGCTTGTTATAGAAGGCCTGTGGTCAAAACAGCGGGTACTGGAAGTTTATCTGAACATTGCCGAGTTTGGTCCCGGTATTTATGGCGTTGAAGCTGCCAGCCAGGCCTATTTCGGCAAGCCTGCCCGTCACCTTACCGAGTACCAGGCCGCGCTGCTCGCGGCCGTACTTCCGAATCCGAAAGTTCTGCGTGTCAACTCGCCATCCTCGTATGTATTGGAGCGAGTGGCCTGGATTCGGGGCCAGATTGCACAGCTGGGTGCTGGATATCTGCGAGATCTCTAGTCTTGCAGATGAGCCGGTTTATTGGCGTGACCCCTGGCGCGTACTCGTTGATACTAGGGGTATTGCAGGACCACTTATTTCTAAAGGATCGCAAGAATGTCTCTCTTCCCCGACGACAACGGTGAGAACGACCTGTTCATGTCCCGAACAGATCCGGACAATCCGCTGGGCACCCATGCCCCTTACAGTTTCGAGCTGGAAGGCAAGGTCTGGCCAACCGTGGAACACTATTTCCAGGGCATGAAGTTCACCGACGATAACCGCCAGGAAAAGGTGCGCAACGCCGATACGCCCGGAAAGGCCGGAAAGCTTGGGCGCAAACGCCACAAGAGCCTGCGGCGGGATTGGAAGCAGGTGCGCGAAACCGTTATGACACGGGGGATCTACGTGCGCTGCCGGACCCATCCCGAGCTGGCAGAGGCTCTGCTGGATACCGGCGACACGAAAATCGTTGAAAACAGCAATTTTGATTATTTCTGGGGCTGTGGCCGGGATCGGCGGGGCGATAACCGTTACGGAAAGGTGTTGATGAATGTGCGGGCCAGGTTGCGGGAGGAGCGGGCAGCGCAGGATTGAACTTCAACCTGCCCGCCACCTGCCACACCATTAGTGCAGGTCAATCGCTCTGCTTCAGGCCCATTTCCCAGAAATCGATTTCAAGCCGGGTGGCGTCGCTGAAAATCCGGGTTAATTCCTTGAAGCGGGCAGGGGAGACATCGGCCAGTCGCTCATTGAGCCAGCTGATCTCTGCTCGCATCGCCTCTTGGAACTCGTCGCTCTCGTACATGGCGATCCAGGCATCGTAGGGGTTGTTCTCACCCCGAATCGTTTCTGCCCGGCTGTTCAGCCAGTTGGCGATCTCACCGTAGCCCACCATGCACGGCGACAGGGCCACGTGCAGGTCCAGCAGGTCGCCCCGGTTGCCGGTGTCCAGAACGTAGCGGGTGTAGGCCAGCGTGGCTCGGGCTTCCGGCAGGTCGGCCAGCTCTTGTTCGGAAATGCCCCATTCCTTGCAGTAGCTGACGTGCAGATCCAGTTCCACATCCACGATGGCCTGCAAACCCTCCTTTGCCTGGCGAAGGTCCGACAGTGTCGGGCTTTTATAGGCTGCAAGAGCAAAGGCACGGGCAAACTGGATCAGGAACAGGTAGTCCTGCTTCAGGTAATGCTGGAACGCTTCTGGCGCTAATGTCGCATTACCGAGTTGCTGCACAAAGCCGTGCTCGATGTAGGCCTGCCATTCGTTCTGGCAGCTCTTTTTCAGGTCTTCGAACTGATAAGGCATGCTTGCTCCTGGAAACAGTGTCGGCTCAGTAACAGGAATTGGGTGACGAGTCCGGGTTGATTTCGCCGGAGACTTCTTCCGGATCAATGCCGTGACTGATCAGTACTTCCCGCACAAAATTTACCTGAGCCAGAATTCTGTCAGCATCATCTCCGTATTCAAACCGGTTGATCTCGACCGGCTGGGGCATGAAGGTAAAGGCGGTTTTCAGGGCGGTGAGCGTGTCTTCGTCGGCCATTGGCATACTCCTCGTGCGATTTGAGTTTCACAGGAGGAGTATACGCAAGTCTTCAGGTTCAGGCCCGCCGACGGCTGGATGCCACCAGCGAACCCAGAACCACGAGTATCGCAGCCAGCGGAAGCCGCCAGTCTGGCGCGGCAATCCCGGCCAGTACCAGGAAAAGAGCGGCTAGCACCGGCACCGCATAGGCGAGGCTTCCCACCAGGGCTGTAGGTCCCTTCCGAAGGGCCAGATCCCAGGCCACCATGGCCAGTCCGTATGGCCCCAGACCGAGGGCGACACCAGCGGCAAGCGCGGTTCCTGAAGGCAGCGCATGGGCAGAGCCGGATACGGTGTCTGCGGCGGCTGCTCCGGCGCCTGCCAGAAGGAACAGGCCGGGCATTACCGGAGCAATCGCCACAGGTGTTGCCTGGCAGATCCACGAATACAGGGCCCAGCAGCCCCCGGCCAGAAGAGCCAATCCGTAACCGGTCAGATTGCCTGAGAAACCATTACTCAGGGCCTCCGGGCCCAGCAGCAAAGCCGCCCCGGAAAAGGCAATCAGTGCCCCCGCAACAACCGGGAGGGCGATCCGCCGATGGAAAGCCCACTGGCTGATCAGGATAAACATAACCGGCCAGGTATAGGTGATCAGAGACGCCTCTGCGGTGGGCGCCATGCCCAGGCCGGCCAGATACGCGCCGACCGCCCCGAGTACCAGCAAAGGCACAAGACCGAAAATCACCAGTTTCCATTGCCAGGACACTTTCACAGATCTGCGCGCTTCGCGCCCCCGGAAACTCATTGGCAGCACCGCCAGTGCGCCACTGATCAGGGCGATGGTTGTAAGTTGAAACGGAGGGATGGAGCGCGCTGCATCCACCAGCAGAGGTGCGACGGCCCACAGCACCACGGCAACCAGAGCCGCGATGATGCTCAGGATGTTTGGCAGACCGATGGTCGCGTTAAGAATCCTCATGGGCAGTCCTCCTTTAGCCGGTGTGTTGCGATCTGACAGTGGCAGGATATACTCGGATTAAGCATCACAAAAACAACAGTTATTGATAAAAAACATCACAGGAGTTGATGGATTGCGTCCCAGGATTCTTGATCTGAACGTGCTGCAAACGCTACTGGCCATTGCCGACACCGGAACGGTTACCGCCGCTGCAGACCGGCTTGCTTATACCCAGTCAACCGTGAGCATGCAGTTGCATCGACTGGAGTCCCTGCTGGAGGTGCCCCTTCACGAGCGGGAAGGGCGGCGGATACGGTTTACCGCGGAGGGCGAGCAGCTGATCGGTTATGCCCGGAAGATGCTGGCCCTGAACAACGAGGCATTGGATTCGCTTCGGCAGCGGCAGGTATCGGGGCAGCTGAGCCTGGGTATCCCGGAAGACTATGCGTTTTTGCTGACCTCCGTGCTCTCCCATTTCAGCCAGCTGTTTCCGGCGGTTCAGCTTCAGGTTATCTGCGGGTCGAGTGTCAGGCTTTTGCAGCAGGTGCAGGCCGGTGAGTTGGACCTGGCGGTTGTAACACGCCAGACCCGCTCCCCCGGGGGGGAAGTGATTCGCCGGGAGCCACTGGTGTGGGCGGTCGGCGCCGAGAAACAGCCGTCCCTCACAGATCCCATCCCTCTTGCGCTCTACTCGCCGGGTGCTGATGTGTTCAGGGAGGTGGCGGAGCAGGCGCTGTTTTCTGCGGGTCGGCAGTGGCGCCTGGCCTACTCAAGTCAGTCGATGACGGGGCTGATGCCAGTGGTAGTGGCCGGATTGGCGGTGGTGCCGGTAACCCGCGATATGCTCACGCCCCAGTTGCGTGTTCTGGACGAACGAAGCGGAATGCCGGCCCTGCAATCCATCGAGATGGCTCTGCACCGGCCATCGGGCCGCCCCACTGAACCTGCACGGCAGATGGCGGAGCTGATCCGGGAGCATCTGGCGGGAGATGGCTGATCTGTCCCCGTGTTAGGCTGACGATATCGTGTCTAAATGCAATGAACGGGATATGCCATGAAAACGATCAACATCGACATTGTTTCCGACATCGCCTGCCCCTGGTGTGCCATTGGCTACGCCCGCCTGGAGCAGGCCATGAAACAGCTGGCGTCTGAATACGAATTTGGCCTCCAATGGCATGCCTTTGAACTGAACCCGGATCATACGGGTGAGGGTGAGCCCATCCTGCCGGCTCTGGCCCGCAAGTACGGCCGGAGCGAGGATGAGATGCGCGCTACCCAAAACCAGATGATGACGATTGCGAAGGATCTGGGCCTCAATTTTGAGAAAATGCAGGAACGTTTTACCTGCAACACCTTCGATGCCCATCGACTGGTCAAGTGGGCTGCTGAGCAGGGCAAGCAGACGGAGATGAAGCAGGCGCTGTTCGAGGCCTATTTCGGAAAGGCAGAGGATGTTTCAGAGCCGAACGTGTTGCTGGATTGCGTCGAGAGCCTTGGCCTGGATCGCGCTAGGGCTGAGCAAATTCTGGATTCAGATGAATTCGCCAATGTGGTCCGGGAGGACGAAGCGACCTATCAGCAGGCCGGCGTTTCTGCCGTGCCGGCATTCATCGTGAACGGTAAGTACCTGATCTCCGGCGCCCAGGAGCCGGATACCCTGGTACAGGCGTTTGAGGAAATCGGAGCAAAGCCGGAGTGAAATCCGGAACTGGAGCGTAGATGCCGAAACCTTCCGAAGCCCGGCAGCGGGCCATTCTGGAGCGGCTGGATAAATTCAGCCGGTTCACCGACAGCAACATTGCTATCCCGTTTACCAATATAAAAATAGGTGCGGAGGCAGTGATTGGCTTGTTGCCCGTGGTGGGGGACGCCGTGGGCCTGGTACTGGCCGGCTACGTATTGGTGGAAGCGCAGAGGGCGGGCGCCAGCAAGGACGTCAAGCTTCGCATGCTGCGCAATATGGGCATTGATTTCCTGGGTGGCCTGCTGCCGGTGATAGGTGATGGCTTTGACGCGGTATACAAAGCCAACACCCGCAACACCCGCTTGCTGAGAAACTACCTGGAAAAAGAGTTGGCGATTGAACCACCCCCGCCGCCTTTCCCCTGGATGACCGTGATCTGGTTGTCCGTGCTGTTCGCTGTCGTTACGGGCGGTCTGACACTGATTCTCTAGGCCTGCTGCCGTCCCTCTGACGCTTTTAGTCGACTGAGTGTCGTATTGGTTCCTCCCGGCAACCTCAAAGAGGGCCACATTAGGGCTATCGACAACCCGGGAAGGGGGAGATAGCAATGGCTGTTAAATTCGAGCAAGCACTTCTGGATTATCCACAACAACGGGCCGGTGCGGCACGCCAGCCCGACAGCGTCGACCAGTCTGATCGACGCGTTCCCATCAACTTGCGCCAATCTGGCCCCACGCCGGTGGAGATGCTGATTTCCACACGGGTCCGCAAGTCACCTTACTGGCATCTGGCCTATGAGGCGGGCTGCTGGCGCGCGACAGTCTACAACCGTATGTACCACCCCCGGGGTTATGTTCGCCCGGAAGACGGCGGCGCCATGCTGGAGTACGAGTCGCTGATCCACGACGTCACCATGTGGAACGTGGCGGTTGAGCGTCAGATCCAGGTCAAAGGCCCGGATGCCGAGCGGTTCGTGAATTACGTGATCACCCGGGATGCGACCAAGATCAAGCCCATGCGTGGCAAGTACGTCATCCTCTGCAATGAAGAGGGTGGCATCATCAATGATCCTGTTCTGCTGCGGGTCGCCGAGGACGAGTTCTGGTTTTCGCTCTCCGACAGTGATCTTGAGCTGTGGATGCGGGGCGTAAACGTTGGCATGGGATTCAATGTCACCATTGCGGAAATCGATGTGGCGCCCGTGCAGATTCAGGGGCCCAAGTCTGAAGCCCTGATGGCGGACCTGTTTGGCGACGCCGTCCGGGACATTCCCTACTACGGCTTGATGGAAGGCCAGGTGGCCGGCCACGACGTGATCGTGTCCCAGACCGGCTTTACCGGAGAGAAGGGGTACGAGATTTACCTCAAGGATGCGACCAAATACGCCGAGGACCTCTGGTATACCGTGCTTGCCGCGGGCGAGCCCCACAACCTGCGGGTCATAGCGCCCGCCCACCATCGCCGGATTGCTGCGGGCATTCTGTCCTGGGGCCAGGATGTGGATCAGGAAACCCTGCCGTTCCAGTGCAACCTGGCCTACCAGGTGCCGCGCAACAAGGAGGCCGATTACATCGGCAAGCAAAAGCTTGAGCAGGTCCGTGAGCAATTGGACGCCGGTCGCCCGCCTTTCAGCCACATCATGGTGGGCATCCGTTTTGGCGGCGGCAAGGTGACTGACTACTCCAACGATTTCTGGCTTATCAGTGGCCCGGACGGCGGCGAAGCGGAGGGCTATGTTACCTCCCCCTGGTACTCCCCGGAGCTTGAGACCAACATCGCGCTGGCGTATGTGCCGTTTGACCTTCGGGCTGTCGGCACGCGGCTGACTGTGCATCTTCCTGTGGAATATGCCGCCGCGGATGGTTCAACCGCTGTGGAGGCGGAAGTGGTGGAAGTGCCCTTCCGGCCTTCGGTGAATCCCAACGCCCGCGAAAGAGCCCGGGCCAAGGGGATCGACTTCGCCGATTAACCGAACGGGAAGAACCGGCGATAACAGCTGTCGGGTAAACACCGTTGGCAATGGGGTGCGCGGTTTATGACACTGGTTAGCGAAAGACAGGCGTTCAATCGGCCCGATGAGGAGGCAGCAGCACGGTTTCGTGATCTGGTGCGCTCGGCATCCATTGAGGCCACACCCCGCCAGATCCTGACGACAGAACATTTGCCGGATCTTCTGCCGGCAGGCACCTGCGTGTACGTGCCCTTCCTGCCAAAGGGGCAGTTCAGTGACACGCTGGAAGCGTCCCGTCGTCTGCTGGATCTGGGTATGCAGCCCGTGCCGCATGTGCCCGCCCGAATGGCCCAGAGCCGGGGGCAGTTGCGGGACTGGTTGGCCCAATTAGATGAAAGCGGGGTAGACCGTCTGCTGCTGATCGCGGGCGACAGCGATGCCGTGGCCGGCCCGTTTCCCGACACTTTGGCCGTGCTCGAATCGGGATTGTTGGCCCAGTTCCGGTTCCACGGTATCGGTGTTGCGGCTCATCCGGACGGCCATCCTATGGCGGATCGGGCAACCCTGGCTCAGGCATTGAGCGTCAAGCGTGAATACGCCCGTACGACCGCTACCAGGCTCTGGGTGGTCACCCAGTTCACCTTCGACGCTGAGGTGGTGATCGACTGGCTGCAAGGGCTGGGCAATATTCTGGAAGAAGTGCCTGTCTATATCGGCATGGCGGGCCCAACCCGGGTTAAAACGCTTATCGCTTATGCAGCTATGTGTGGGGTAGGCGCATCCGCACGTATGCTGCTTCGTCGCCCTGGCAGTGCCCGGATGCTGGGTGCCTGGAAACCCGACGATATGGTCCGGGCGCTGGTGCAGTACTGCCTGGAAAATCCGGAGACGTTGCTGCGGGGCATTCATCTGTTTCCGTTCGGGGGGCTGCGCCAGTCAGCGCAATGGATTCGGGATCACAGTGGGTCCTGCGAGAACAACAGGGAGGCAGTGCCATGAGTCTTCAGTACAGTAAACTGACGCCCGACACGCCAGCGCCGTCCGAGTTTCCACCGCCGGGCACTCCGGATATCGAGATTGCCCGTTCGGTTCAGTCCCAGTCTATCCTGCTGTTGGCGCAGCAGCGTTTCGGTTTGCCGGCGGAGAGCCTGGTGCCCTTTGGCCATTACAAGGCAAAGCTGGACATGGCCTACGTGGATACGTCCGACTCGGCACCCAGAGGCAAGCTGGTACTGGTGACGGCCATTACGCCAACCCCTGCGGGGGAAGGTAAGACCACCACCAGTGTAGGGCTGAATGATGGCTTCAACCGGCTGGGTGTGCGTTCCTCCGTGTGTCTGCGGGAACCGTCCCTGGGGCCCTGCTTTGGCATGAAGGGTGGTGCTGCCGGCGGAGGCCGGGCTCAGGTGATCCCGATGGAAGACATCAACCTGCATTTCAACGGCGACTTCCACGCCATTACCAGTGCTCATAACCTGCTGGCGTCACTGATCGATAATCACATTCACTGGGGCAATGAAGCCGGGCTGGATCCGCGTTACATAAGCTGGCGCAGAGTCATGGATATAACCGACCGGTCGCTGCGAAACATGGTCTGTGGCCTGGGCGGAGCGGCACATGGCGTGCCCCGTGAGACCGGGTTCGATATCACGGTGTCATCGGAAATCATGGCCATCCTTTGCCTGGCGGATGGCCGGGCGGATCTGAAGCAGCGCCTGGGAAATATCATCGTTGGACGGCGCTCGGACATGTCGCCGGTAACCGTTCGTGATCTGGGTGTCGAGGGTTCACTCACCGTACTGCTGAAAGAAGCCCTGCAGCCAAACCTGGTGCAGAGCCTGGAGCACAATCCGGTGTTTATTCATGGTGGGCCCTTTGCCAATATCGCCCACGGGTGCAATTCCGTCACCGCAACCCGGGCTGCGCTGGCCCTGAACGACGTGGTGGTTACCGAGGCGGGCTTTGGTGCCGATCTGGGCGCGGAAAAGTTCATTGATATCAAGTGCCGGCACACGGGATTGCGCCCGGATGCCGCCGTAGTGGTCTGCACCATTCGGGCTCTCAAAATGCAGGGCGGTATTCCCCGCAGCCAACTGGGGATTCCCGACCTGGCGGCGCTGCGAAAAGGGGCGGCCAACCTTGAGCGGCATATCCGCAATCTGCAGCAGTTTGGCCTGACCCCGGTGGTGTGCATCAACCGTTTCCCGGATGACACTGAGGAGGAGATGGCGCTGGTCCAGTCCATCAGCGAGGAGCTGGGCGTGCGGGCAGTGCCCGCGGATCACTGGGCAACCGGTGGTGAAGGCGCCACTGAGCTGGCCCAGGCGGTGCTGGACCAGATGGATGAGGGCAAACCGGAGGTGAAATTCCTCTATGAAGACAGCCTGCCCCTGGCGGAAAAGATTCGCACCATTGCTACCCGTATCTACCATGCCGGAAGCGTGGAGTTCACAACGATCGCCAAACGACAGCTGGAGGAATACGAGAGCCTGGGGTTTGGCCACCTGCCGGTGTGCATTGCCAAGACCCAGTACAGCTTCTCGGTGGACTCGTCGGTGAAGGGCGCGCCGTCCGGGCATATGTTGCCGGTGAGGGAAGTGCGCCTGGCGGCCGGAGCCGGGTTCGTGGTGGCGGTCTGTGGTGACATTATGACCATGCCGGGGCTGCCACGGCGCCCCGCTGCCCTGGACATTGCGCTGGATGAAAATGGCCTGGTGGTGGGGTTAACCTGAGACTGGGTTTAACTTGGGACAGTGTGCCCCGGGGAATCCTCAAAGGTTCCGTAAGTGGGCTCGGTCCTGGCCCGCTTCAGGGCCTGCAGGGATGAAGACGGTAAACTGGCCATGGTGTCGGTCAGGAGGCCGTCCGCCCTGGCCGGAGTAAAGACTTCCATCCGTTCATACTTGGGCGCGCGCCCCATGGTCTTGCGATAACAACGGCTGAAGTGGGTGGCGGAAACGAAACCGCACATGGAGGCAATTTCCACGATCGAACAGGAAGTCTGCTTGAGCAGACGGCGCGCCCGGTTCAGCCGCACTCTCAGGTAATAGCGCGACGGCGTGCACCCCATGTGCTTCAGGAACAGCCGCTCCAGTTGCCGGCGTGAAATGCCTGCCAGAGTCGCCAGTTCCTGCAGTTCGATCGGCTCTTCGATATTGGATTCCATCAGCTGGGCAGCTTCCGCCAGCTTGGGTTGCGCCCGGGCCAGGCCCGGATGCATGGGCATGGGCTGTTGCTCACTCTCCTCCCGGACCCGGTCGCAGACAAACATGTGGGATATGGCATTGCTGAGCTCCTGGCCATGCCGCCGTGCCAGGAAGCTGAGCATCATGTGCATTGGCACCGTGCCTCCGGTGCAGGTCATGCGTTCACGCTCGACCGTAAACAGGCGGTTGTTGGTCTGAACCCGGGGAAAGTCTTCCTG
Organism: Marinobacter sp. CP1; assembly: GCF_001266795.1. Classification (NCBI taxonomy): domain Bacteria; kingdom Pseudomonadati; phylum Pseudomonadota; class Gammaproteobacteria; order Pseudomonadales; family Marinobacteraceae; genus Marinobacter; species Marinobacter sp. CP1. The sequence goes on along the minus strand of NZ_CP011929.1, from coordinate 877,706 downwards.
CATGGCTTCCAGGCATTCCCAGTGGGCACTGCAGGCGTAGCCGTCGAGCAGACCGGCACTGGCCAGCACATAGGGGCCGGTACAGACCGCTCCCAGCAGGACATGCTGCCGGGCCATCTGTTTCAGCCAGTGCGCTTCCTTGCGTGAGAAACTGCGGGTGACATCAATCCCGGCGACCACGATGACCAGATCAAAGCTGTGCGCTTCCTGAATGGAGGCATCCGGGACCATGGTGATGCCGTCACTGGCGCGGGCGTAATCGCCCTCGGCCGTAAGCAGTTGCCAGGAATAGAGTTCGGTGCCTGCCAGCTGGTTGGCCATTCGCAGAGGTTCAACCGCCGTGGCAAGGGCAATCAGGGTAAAGTTGTCGATCAGCAGGAAGCCGACCCGATAGGGCTGCTGGACGGGCTTGTCTGTTTGCGAACCGGTATCAGTGGTCATAAACAACCCCCTTTGCCCTGCCTGGGCCAGTTGCGCCGGCCAATACCCGGAATGTCCGTACCGACCACCCCAACCTGAACACTAGCTGTTGCATCCGAGTCGTGCAATAAGTGATCAATTCCATACTCCTTTTATTCTATGACGGGGGCAATAATGCGGATGGTCCACATGCGACACGGTGCATGCCAGGATGGACTCAACGCGACGTGTCCTGCTGTCGGAAATCATCGTTTCCATGTCGCCAAAAAGCATGCGATTGGCCTCGATTGGCGCTAGTGTTGAATTACGTTCCTCAACAGGAGGCCACACATTGGCAGTCAGTCTGTTTGAGCTGTTCAAGGTTGGTATTGGCCCCTCCAGTTCCCACACAGTGGGACCCATGGAGGCGGCCAGAAGATTTGCCGGGTCTCTTGTGAGTGAGGGTCTGCTTTCTTCTGTCGGTCGGCTCAAGGTGTCCCTTTACGGGTCTCTCGGTGCCACCGGCAAGGGGCATGGCACCGGCCCTGCGGTAATGATGGGACTGGAAGGTGAACGACCAGACAAGATCGACCCGGCGGTAATGCCGGCTCGTCTTGAGCAGATCCGCGACCGTGGAAACCTCTTGCTTGCAGGGCAGCAGGCCATTGAATTCCGTGAGAATACCGACCTGGTCTATTACCGCCGCAAATCCCTTCCCGAGCACCCCAACGGCATGACCTGTCAGGCTTTCGACCGCGACGGGCAGTGCCTGTTCGAGAAAAGCTATTATTCGGTCGGCGGTGGGTTCGTGGTGGATGCAACCGTTGAGGGCACCCTGAAGGTGCGCGAGGATGACACCCCACAGCCATACCCATTCAGCAGTGCCAGGGTGTTGCTGGAGCTGTGTCGGGAACACAACCTGGCCATTGCCGACATTATGTCTGCCAACGAACAGGCGTGGCGCACGCAAGAGGAGGTTCGTAGCAGCATTCTGGCGCTATGGCAGGTGATGCGGGAGTGCGTACAGAGCGGCATTCAGCACGAGGGCGAGTTGCCCGGTGGCCTCAAGGTCCGGCGCAGGGCCGCGTCGCTGTATCGGTCGCTGATGGACAAGCAGCGGGTGGACCTGATTTCACCTTCCCTGAGTGCACTGGACTGGGTAAACCTCTATGCCCTGGCCGTCAATGAGGAAAATGCCGCCGGCGGGCGGATTGTGACGGCGCCCACCAACGGCGCAGCAGGGATTATCCCCGCCGTGCTTCACTATTACTGGGAATTCTGTCCCCGGGCGGACGAGGACGGCATTGTGCGTTTCATGCTCACCGCCGGTGCCATTGGTGTGCTGTTCAAGGAAAATGCGTCCATTTCCGGGGCCGAGGTGGGCTGCCAGGGCGAAGTGGGTTCGGCCTGTGCCATGGCCGCGGCCGGGCTTGCTGCGGCAACGGGCGGTTCACCGGAACAGGTAGAAAATGCCGCGGAAATCGGTATGGAGCATCATCTGGGCATGACCTGCGACCCCATCGGTGGGCTGGTGCAGATTCCCTGCATCGAGCGCAACGCCATGGCCTCGGTTAAGGCTATCGATGCCGCCATCATGGCCCTGAGGGGTGACGGCAAGCATTACGTTTCGCTCGACAAGGTTCTACACACCATGCGGGAAACCGGTCGCGATATGCTGGATAAATACAAGGAAACCGCCAGGGGAGGGCTGGCGGTCAACATCATTGAGTGTTGACCACCGCGCCTCTTCTCTGAACCCGGTCAGGATTTGACTCGCTCGTTGTCCGGATCAAACAGTGCCCGGTAACCCACCGCTTCGATTCGGATAGGGTAGTGCTCCTGGAAGTATTCCAGGGTGAGCTCACGCCCTTCCTGGGCGTACTCGACGGGGATGTAACCCAGCAGAATGATCTTCCTCACCGAAGGCCCCCACGCCACACTGGTGTTGTAAGAGCGGCGGCCGTGGCTATCCACCAGCACTTCACCGGTTTGTGGGTCCAGAATCGGCCATTGGCCAACCGGGTAGCGCAGAATGCCGTTGGCATCCCGGTGCTCGGTCATGGTCATCGTGCACAGGTAGGCCGATTGCCGTGGCCACTCCCGTTGCTCCAGATACGCGGCCTTGCCGTGAAAATCGGCTTCTTTGACCTTGGGTCGTTGCAAACCGGCTTCGTAGAGATTGTATTCCGTTTCCAGGTCCACGTTCTGCAGTCGCAGGCTCTTCTCCAGGCGACGGGTATTGGCGTAGGTTTCAATGCCCACCGGCGTAACGCCCGCATCGTAGAGCAGGTCCCAGATTCTCAGGCCATAGCTGAAGGGGAAATAGAGCTCCCAGCCCTGCTCGCCCACGTAGGATATTCGGAAGGCCCAGACCGGGACCCCTCGAATGTTCAGTTCCCGGACGGTGGCAAACGGGAAATTGTCCGCGGACAACTGGTCCGGGTCGGTAACGAACTGGGCCAATGTCTCCCGGGCCTTTGGTCCCCAGAGGCCAAGGGTCGCCAGTTCGTCCGTGCGGTCATGCACCTGGATGTTGTCCAGCCCCTTCTCCCGGGCCATACGGGTGATCCAGCAATAGTCCCGATGGCCGGTGTCGCCGCCGCAGACGACCCGATAGTCTTGCGCGCCCCGCCGAATGATGGTCAGGTCGGAACGCACGCCCCCGCGCTCGTCGAGGAAATGGGTGTAGACACCTTTGCCGTTGGGCGTGGTACCGCCGACTTTGGCAACCGACAGATATTCCAGCAGCGCTTCGGCGTTATCACCGGAAATGTCGAAGATGGCGAAGTGCGAGAGATTGATCATGCCCACGGATTCGCTCATCTCAAGCTGTTCGGCGTTGGATACCTCCCAGAAGTGCCGGGCGTCCCATTCGTGTTCCCGCACCGGGATCCGGTCGCGGTATTTCGCCAGCAGGGTGGACTCGTTGGCTGCATAACCGTGAGCACGCTCCCAGCCTGCGGCCTCCATGAAGTAAGCACCCAGACCCACTTCCCTCAGGTAGAAAGGGCTGGTTCGCATCTTGCGACCGGTAAGGTACGGCTCACGGGGGTGAACCGCCGGGGTGTAGATCTTTTTGGCCGTCTCGTAGCAGCGGTTGTACACGTAGTCCGGGGTTTTCTGCAGCGGGTAATGACGCGCAATATCGATACTGTGGGGATCCATCTGCGGGGAGCCGTGGGTCATCCAGTCGGCCAGGACCTTGCCCGCTCCCGGGCCGTCCTTGACCCAGACCGCCTCGCAGAACCACAGGTTACGGACTTCCGGGGATTCGCCCATGAGTGAACCGCCATCCGGTGTGACCGACAGCAGGCCGTTGAAAGAGTGTTTCTCTTCCCAGCCCAGTTCGCCGAGGATCGGCGTCATCTCAATGGCTTTTTCGTAGGCGTCCATGACCTGGTCCAGTGAAAGATCCCGCATTGAGGGGGACATCCGCGCATCACCGGGCTCCGCAATGGCGCCGGGGTAGACCAGCCGCGGGTTTTCCGCTTCGTAATAGCCCCACTCGATACGGCCGCCTTCGGTGGTGGTCGGGTCGCCGGTGTCCCGCACATAGGCGGAATTACCCTGGTCGCGGAACAGGGGATAGACAATCTGCTTGCCGGTGCCATTGAGCTCTTCGTAGGGCCCGAAAAACAGCAACGGATGCTCCAGTGGCATCAGTGGCAGGGGCGCGTTCGCGGTGTTGGCCATCAGGGGCCCCCATATGCCCATGGAGAGAACGACGTATTCGGTCTCAATGTAGCCCTTGTGGGTTTCCACGCCACGTACCTGGCCGTCCTGGACATCAATGCGGATGGCCGGCGTGTAGGCAAAGGCCTGCAGTTTGCCGGTGGCCACGGCTTCTTCCACCAGGTCGCCGGCAACACTCTGGGAGCGGGGCACTACCAGCCCGGCATCCGGATCCCACATCGCGCCCTGGATCTGACTTTCGTCCAGCAATGGAAACAGCTCCTTTGCCTGTTTGGGCGAGATCATGCTGACATTGGTGCCGAACGCTTTTCCGGAACCCACCTTGCGACGAAGCTCGTCCATCCGCTCGTCGTCGTCAGACCGGGCCACTTCCATGCCGCCGCATTTCACGTAATTGCCGCGTTTTTCGTAAAACGCCTGGCTGTACTTGGTGGTGTAAATGTTCAGCTTGTCGTGGGAAGTGGTGAAGCAGAAATCCGAGGCGTGGGAGGTGGAGCCGATGTCGGAGGGAATGGCGGATTTTTCCAGCCCTACGATGTCATCCCAGCCCTGTTCGATCAGGTGGTGTGCTACCGAGGAGCCAACGATACCGCCCTGGCCAATGATTACGACTCTTGCACGTTTCGGTAGTTGTGCCATTTTGGTTCCCCTTTGCCTGCAATGAACGCCCTCGCGCTGCCGCATATCGGCCAGGGCCCTGATTCAATGTGGCTCTAATTGCTCAGTGCAGGTGAATCCAATACGACACCGAGTTGTCCAAAAACGGCAGAGGCAGCCCCGAAGAATCCGGGCCACCGGCTGGCCCAATGTGTCAGTTTTTGTTGGAACGACCGGTATTGTGGAGAGATTCTTCGTGGTAATGCAGGGCTGCTTCAGCGCGGGCGACGGCACCAATTAATCAACCCGGAGATGACTAACAGTAAAATAGCAAGTGCTGATAAGTCAGATATCCAAGGTCCAATGCGCATAATGCGCCCAGAATGGAGATCCAGTAACAACTGCTGCAAAGAGATGCCTTCGCCATGATAAGTATCGAGAAGCTGCTTCCTGACTGCCGCAGGTGTGGCGCGTGGACTTGACCACGCCACCTGCTTATTTGCGGGTGGGACCGAAGTCCAGATCAATAATACTGATTCCGCCGCTCATGGGATGAGTGGAAACGGCTTAGCGACCGTCCGACCTCACCAGAACGTGGTGCACTGGCCCCGGAACCTCCAGTTTGCGAGCAATCGCATTCGTGTTCCACCTTTTATGTGATCAATCTTGACCAGCGGACCTCAAGGTGAACTTCAGCTCGCAGAGCAACAACCGATTTTTTGCTTAGGGGATTCGGACAACCGCGTACCCCTGCATCTGATAGCCGATGACCGAGACGAAACCATTATCTACCGGGTCGACCTCCGGAATGATCGTCGCCTCATCTACACCCATCCCTTTCAACGCGTAACGGCAAACTTCCAGTGTCACCCCGTCCTTCTTCATTTGTTTAAGAGTCGTCTGGAATTTCTGTACCTCGGCCAGCTCTGCCTCATTAAATGATGCGCTGTCAGTCGAAAGCAGTTTCACCACCGGCCCGTGAAAAACGATGGCGATGTTGGGATCTTTCGCAAGTGCCTTCACTTCAGGTGCTTTGTAGGAGTTCTTTATTACCAAGAAAACGGGGTTAACGACCTTGGGATCTCCTTGGCTCACCTCGTAGACAGCGTCATAGTTTTTAACGCCCTTCAGAGCATTGTCGTACCCGGCTGCACCTGCAGGTAAAGACATCAGGACCATATAGATGGCCGCAAAGAAGATGGGGGGAATTCGGCGAAGTATGCTTTTATAATTCACGCTCATGACAAATCTCCTTGAGGGATAGGAACTTGTTTTTTTGTCAGCCAACCCATAAAAATGCTCCAGAATCTAAAATATTCTCCCTAAGCTAATACAGGTACGATATATCATAAATGTACCAATTTGGAGCAAGTTGGGGTTCTAGCAGTCGAACACACGAAGCTGAAATAGACCTGAAAACAGTTGCCAGGCATGCAGTTGAAACCGGACAGTTGAAACCGGGACTGAAACCGGGGACTGAAACCGGGACAGATCTATTTAGTTGAAACCGGGACAGATCTATTTGGGGTGAAAATAGGTCTGTGGGATGAAAATAGGTCTGTCCTGAGGGCGAGCATGCCGACCGGTTTGAGCTGCTGGCTGCGGAGGTTCTGAAACAATGGCAGGAGAGTGCGGTGCCAAACGAGCACAGCCCCGATAGCAAGGTGCTCAGCTGCTCCATCGGGATTTGTCAGGGCCTGGCCAACGAGTTTGATTCAATCGACGACATGATCCGAAGGGCCGACGAAGCCCTGTATTGCGCGAAAAAACAGGGCCGCGCCAGATACGTAGTGGCCTAATCCTCGGGCATGTGTTCGAACAGACTGCCCAGCCCCGACTGGGGACTGAGCTTGCCGCACAGTCGCAAAGCCTCCCAGAAACTGACCTGATTAGCGGTCAGTATCGGCTGCCCGATTGCCTGCTCCAGATCGGTGAGCCAAGCTGAAGAGTGGAGAGCTGTGTCTGGCATCAGCAGGGCGTCGGCCTCTTCCCTGACGTTGGCCAGAGCGAATTCGATAACCGCGTCTTTCTCAAGCAGACCGACTTCCGCGGCTGTGATGATGCCTCGGCTGGCCAGGTGCACGACCTCGATATCGAAATGATTCAGGAATGCCCGGAATCGCTGCGCGACCTCCTCCGGGTAGGTGGCAGCGATGGCCACCCGTTTGGCGTCAATGGCTTTTACCGCTCTGGCGAATGCCATTGCTGTCGTCGAAGCCGGTACACCGAGCAGTTTCTCGAGCGTATCGATCTGCTGGCGAATGCCATCTAGGCCGAGCACAAAACTGGCGCTGGTGGAGGTCCACATCACCGACTCAATCCCTGAGCCAGCCAGCGCTTCTGCACCCTTGGAAAGCCGGCTGACGCTGCCCATCTCACTGAGGGCTTCAACGGTGTGGGCGTCCTCCAGGAATTCAGTGTGGATGAGGGTTATTTGCGCCGGGGGCTCTATCATGGAACCCATCAGGGGATAATCATCTTCGGCCGCATGGCCCGGGTAGAGGAACCCGAGTCTGGCTGGAGGCGGGGTGTGGCTCATAGAACGCTCCCTCACTGGCAGAGATTGACGTGCCTGTACAATAGACCAAAACTGGCAACTCAGCAGTCTTTGGAGAGTAGCGATGGAGAATAGCTATGGAGAGTAGCTATGGAGAGTAGCTATGGAGAGTAGCGATGGACAGCCAATGGTTACTGATCTTTGCTGATGCGCTCCTGATCCTGCACACGATACTGGTGGCCTTCGTCATCCTGGGACTGGTGGCCACATTCGCTGGCTATTTCCTGAATTGGCGGTGGGTGCGCAATTTCTGGTTCCGTCTGAGCCACCTGGCGGTTATTGCTATTGTGGTTCTGCAATCATGGCTGGGTGTGTTATGCCCGCTTACGAGCTGGGAAATGGCGCTTAGGGCTAAGGCCGGGGAGGCGGGCTATGAGGGATCGTTTATCCAGCACTGGCTGCAGTCCATTCTGTATTACAGTGCTCCGGACTGGGTGTTTATTCTGGCTTACACGGTGTTCGGCGCGCTGGTCCTGGCCAGTTGGTTTGTGGTCAGGCCCAGGCGGTGAAAAAAACGGGCTGGCTTATTTCCTGAAAAATAGAAGGAAAGCGCCCGCTGCGGCCGAGGCTGCCCCGCCAATCAGATACCACATGGTGTCGTCGGTAAATCGGCCTGTGACCGTTTCGGTCAGCTGGTTTCCCAGGGACTGAGTTGATTGGTAGCCGAAGTAGAGCAGCCCAATGCCAATGACCAATAAAACAATGCCGACCAGTTTGGAACTTCCCATTGAATTCTCCTTATGATTGGCACTGCCGTTCAGCGTGCCTCGGGTCAGGGCAGCTTGCCATCGGATTCCGGATTTTCCAATAGATCCTTTCGTTCTCGCTGGTATTCCTCAAAGGATTTATTTGCGCGATCAAGGCATTCGAAGTAGGTCGATGGCGGCTCGTTGGCACAGTCGTTCCGTTGATTTATTTGAACGTTCTCATAGACAGCTCTGTGGCTGCAGCCGGTGGTCACTGCGAGCAGGGTGATTAGAGAAAGTGCTGTCTTCATTGGCCGACATTACTCTTCTGAGGATTAGCCCAGCCCTATTCTGGTTTCTTGGCAATCAGGAAGTAAACGTCTTTTGAGGTTTCCGGTACCCAGCGATAATCGATCTGGAATCCGGCATTTTCCAGATGCATTTCCAACTGACGACGCGATACGAATTTGACATAGGGTGCAAATCGCAGTAAGCGGGCCAGGCAGGCTACTGGCTTGAGATGTGGGCGCGTGTCCTGAAGGCAGGCGGTATTGCTGACGAACACGCCGCCGGGTTTGAGCATGCTGAAAACCTGGTTTATGGCCCGCTCCGGGTCTCGGAGCAGGTGCAGGATGTTCAATCCCAGAATCGCGTCGAACGCTTGCTGCCGATGTTGCATGTCCTCAAGCGTGGCAACGACGAAACGAAGATTGTTGAGAGTATTTCCTGCCATCCTTTCCCGGGCAATGTCGATCATTCGGGAGGAAGCGTCGGTTGCAAGGTAGCTGCGGACTTTTGGAGCATGAATTAATGCTGTGGAACCGGTACCGCAGCCGAACTCCAACACGTCCATTTCGGGGTGGAAGTATTTTTGGGTAAGGGCAATCTTTCTTAAATAGGCATTCTGATCTGAGATAGGGCGACGGGCGTAACGCGCTGCGCTGCGGTTCCAGAAATTGACAGACGAGCTCATGGATTCCCCTTTCCAGCCTGGCGGCATAAATTCAGTGAACCCATTCTATCTGTGCGAAGCTGTTGGTAATATTGCCAGAATCGAATGTCTGGTATGCAAATCTGAATGAATTGGCAATCTGTAAAGTTTGATTGGAACCGGGCTCGAGCCTTTCTCGTGACTGCCGAGGAAGGATCCCTCTCTGCTGCAGCAAAGGCTCTGGGGGTTTCGCAGCCGACCCTCGGAAGGCAGGTTGCGGCGTTGGAAGAGGAACTTTCTACGGCGCTGTTTGAGCGGGGAGGTCGTGGGCTGGAATTGACTCGGAATGGCCTCGAACTGCTTGCCTATGTCCGAGCGATGGGAGAGGCCGCAAGCAGCCTCTCACTTGCGGCAACGGGTCAGGCGAACTCCATTGAGGGCGAGATTGCGATTTCGGCATCTGAAATCACTGCCGCTTACATTCTGCCTCCAATTCTTCAGAGGCTTCGGTACCAGTATCCCGGAATACGTATCAACCTTGTTGCCTCCAATGAGGCCAGCGATCTTCGCCGCCGTGCTGCGGACATTGCCATCCGGAACTTTCGACCCACAGAACCCGATCTGATTGCCCGCAAGGTGGGGGAATTCTCGGCGACTCTCTACGCCAGACCCGAAATCCTGGCTGATCTGCCATCGCCGTTGACCGACGGTCTTTGTAAGGCTCCATTCATAGGCTTTCTTTCAAACAATGAGAGATACGTGGGAGCCCTGGCGCAGCGTGGCCTCAAGCTGCGGGAAGAGCAATTCGTTGCCAGGACGGACAGCCATCTGGTGCATTGGCAAATGGCTCGGGCTGGTATCGGTATTGGCATGATGCCCGTTGAGTTGGGTAATGCAGAGGCTGAAGTAGAGAGAGTCTTCGAGGATAAGGTTTTTGGCGGCGATGTCTGGCTCGTCTCCCACCGGGAGCTCAGGATGAACCTTCGGGTTCGGACGGTCTTTGATTTCCTCGCTGCTGAACTTACCGAGTACTTTGAACCACAAAAATAACCGATTGCGGCAATTGGCCCCCGGTTGAAGGTTCCCTGATCTCTCCCAACGTCAATCCCGTTTTCGTGAACAGGTTCAGCCAACTGGCGAGCGTTCGGAAGTACCAGGGAGCCGGATCGCCGAAATCGCCGGGAAGGCCAGCCCAGGTTCCGGGCTTCCAGCCAGTGGCGTATTCTCCTTCATGGAAAAAGGCGACAGGGTGGAGAGTCTGGATGACGCACGCACCACCGGGATTGAGAAGTTTGGGCAGGGCCTTGAGAAACGCGTTCACCGAGGTGTCTCCCAGCAAGGCAAAGTTGTTCACAACAAGATCAAACGTGCCCAGATCGGCATTTTCCAGTTGTTCGTAGTCGAGGACCCTGAAGTCTTCCTCTCCCTGTTGCCGGGCATATTCGATCAATTCCGGCACGGCATCTGTTCCGGTGCCTCGGTAGCCAAGGCGCGTTACTTCTCTGATCAACCAGCCCTCGCCACATCCTGCGTCGAGAATTGAGCCACCCGAGGGGGCGTAATCTTCAATCACTCTTAAAACACTGCTGCTGGAGAGGTTCCCCGGCGCTCGAATGCCCGCTTGTTCCACGGCCCTGATCCAGGGCGAGGCATTTGAGTTCCATGCGGTAAGAATCTGTTTTTCGTACTTTGATGTCATGGTTTGGTGAGCCCCGATCGCAGGGTGTTGACGCATTCTCTGATCTCGCGCTCGTTGGCGCTCGCAAATCCCATTACGAGGCCGGTTCTGGAGGAATCTCCCAGAAAGTGCGCGCTTAGCGGTGTACTGCCAAATCCCCTGGCTTTCAACCATTGGCTGAGCGCCAGGTCGTCAAAATCTCCTTCAAGTACCAGATGCATCCCCGCGCTTTCCGCCACCGGTTGAGCAAGCCCGCCGAGCTTTTCCGTAACCTCGCGCTGGAAGAGTTGCCACTTGTCCCGGTATAGCTGGCGCATGCGCCGCAGGTGGCGTGTGAACTGACCACTCTCAATGAATTCGGCGATGGTTGCCTGGGAAAGAAGGGGCGTCTCGCCACCTCTAATCTGTTTTGCCCAGAGTAAGGGTTCGACCACCGGCTCCGGGACCACCAGATAGCCAACGCGCAATGCGGGTAGCAGCGTTTTGCTGAAACTGCCCATGTAGAGCACGGGCGCATTCTCGAACAGGCCCTGGATGGCGGCGAAGGGCTTGTTATAGAAGTGGAACTCGCTGTCGTAGTCATCCTCGATGATCCAGCACTCATTGCGCTGGGCCCATTGAACCAGCGCCATTCGCTGGGACAGGTCCAGGATGCCGCCCATGGGGTATTGGTGCGTGGGCGTGCAGAACAGGAGTCTGGCTCTGGCAGGCTCAAGGCCTGGCAACGCTTCCACATCCAGGACCTGGTTCCTGAGGGGAATTGGAATCACAGGATTGCCTAGACGGCCCAGCGCGTTCCGGGCGCCACGGTATCCGGGATTTTCGCAGAGGACACTGTCGCCCCGTTGCAGAAAAACGTCGGCAAGCAGCGAGAGGGCCTGTTGTGCGCCGTTGGTGATGATGACTTGATGCTCTTCGCAGCGAACACCGCGGGAGGTTCGCAGGTAGGTGGCGATGGCGCGTCTCAGGGGCTTATACCCCTGGATGCTGTCATATCCTCGCAGTGTCCGCCGGCTTTCCTGGTGGTGCAGAATCCGGTTCCAGCTTCGGATGGGAAACGCATCCAGATCTGGCAAGCCCGGCTGAAATGGCAAACTGGCGTCTTCTACAGGCTTCGACTTTCCCCGTGGAAGTGCAGGTAGTGGTGGCAGTTTCATGGAATCGCCAACGGGGTTGTTCAGGCCTGGCCCTGAGGGGTTCACGGCTGATTTGATGTCTTCATGGACAAAGACACCCTTGCCGGCACGGCTTTGAAGAAAGCCCTCCGCTTTGAGCTGTTCATAAACAGCGTTCACCGTGTTGCGGCTGATGCCAAGATCCTTCGCCATCTGGCGGCTGGGCGGAAGCTGGCGCCCGGGTGGGTAGCGCTGGTCGAGTATCCGTTCGGACAACCGTTGATACAGCTGATGCTGCAGCGGATGCGCGCTGTCCAGGCGAATATCATCAATCACATCAACTGGTCCTATCAAAAGTCACAATCTGGATCTTTAAATGGTATCAGAAGTGCCTTTCAATAGAAGTACATTTTGTGAAGTGCAAGACCGGAAAGGAGCTTCTGATGACAACGACTGATTTGGCCGGGCCCAACGCCTCCCCGCTGACTTCCTGTCCACGCAGCAGGGTGCAGAGGGCGGTAAAGCGAGCCAGCTATGACAGGGAAACAGCCTACCGGCTGATTGATCGGCTCAAAACGGCGCATCTCGGATTTGTGGAAGATGGCGAGCCTCGCATCATTCCGATCACGGCCTGGCGACTGGGCGACGACCTCTATGTGCACACGCTCAATGGTGGACGATTGTCCCGGCGTCTGGAATCGGGCGTATTGCTCTGCATTTCCTTCGCCGTGACAAATGAATGGGTGATGACAAAATCGGCGTTCAATCACAGTGCCAACTATGAATCACTGGTGTTGTTTGGCCATGCGGTTCCGGTAACCGATGATGCCGACTTTGATGCCGCGTTCCGCGCGATTATCAACCAGATTGAGCCAGGACGGTGGGAACAGGTGAGGTCACCGAATGACAAGGAGCGAAAAGCAACGGCGTTATTCCGGATACCGATTGAAGAAGGGGCGTTCAAAAGCCGTACCGGCGGTCCGAATGACGATCCGGAAGATATGGCTCTGCCCGTGTGGCACGGATTGATACCGACCGGTGTTTAACCTGTCGATGAAACTATAACTCAAGGGCCAGCCTGGTCTTTGGGAGCCATCTTCAAAAACAGGCCCAGGGATGCCAGCAGCAGGGCGGTACTGACGATGATGGCAACGGGATAATAGAGGTTGCCGGCGAGTTCCAACTGACTGTATTTGATGATCATGATCAGCCCTTCAAGCGACATGGCAACGCACACTGTTCCAATAAAACGCGGCAGTGTGCGTCTCATCATGGTTATGACGTCGTGGGATTCTGACCGCCCGCTGTACTCGGAGCGTATCACCATGGCCAGTTCGTAAACTGCGAGAGCGATAATGCTGCCATTAACGCCCTTGATCAGGGCCTGCATAAGTTGCTGGCCAGACTGGAGGGCGTCGATCACTTCCAAAACGGTGGCACTGACCAGAGTGAAAGCGAGTACGAAGAAAACCAGCGAAAATAATCGGGCGAATAGTGCCCTGACCGGAATTGCGGCCAGCATGTTGACCATAGTGTATAACCCCCCAGCGTTGATCAAGTCAGACGCAGGCTACTGACAAGAGCCGTTGATTTCGCTTAAGGATTGCTCATTCTCTGGTAATCTGATGGGCCAATCCTGACGACCCCCGGAGCGACTTGAGCCCAATGTCTGAAGATCCTTTGAAAACCCTGTCCGACCTTGCCAGCGATGCCCATGCCCGCATCCAGGCAACCCATCAGCACATTAATCCGGTGGTAGAGGTTCGTCGTGGTATGCGCGACGCCGGTATACCGGCGGATGTGATGACGATCGACTGTTTGCGGACCCGCCGAAGGATTACGCTCATACTGCACGATGAACAGCCCGGCGTTCTTCTGTACCAGTTCGTGACCATCGAGGATGAGGTGGGCAATGACTTTCAACAGATGGCACTTGGCGAAATGACAACCACCAAACTGTTCGAGTGGATTCAGGAGTATTTTGGCTAATTTGCACAGATCCGGGCCCACTCTGAAGTAAACTTGGGGTAACCAATAACAATAGACCGACAAGGTTCTCAAGATGCCACTATCCCGAAAGTTTCTTTTTGCTCCTTTGCTGGGCATTGCCCTGGTCATGACGGGTTGCGATTCCGGCCCCGATTCTTCCGCAGCCAACAGCGCCGGACACACTGCGCCGACCGCCACGACCGAGCAGGCCAATCGGGATGTATTGGACCAGCGACCCTTCGATAACCGTGACGATTTGGAGAACGCGCGACGCGGACTGATTGCCCAGGACCCTGAACTGGTCATTGATCATCTGGATGGCGGTGAAGTCTGGAACATGCCGGCCTATGGATTTATCGACGAGGATGGAAAAAACGCCCCGGCCTCGGTCAATCCAAGCCTATGGCGCCAGGCTGCCCTCAACAACATTCACGGGTTGTTCAAGGTCACCGACGGGCTCTACCAGATCCGGGGTTACGACCTGGCGAACATGTCGATCATCGAAGGCGAAACCGGGTGGATCCTGGTAGATCCTCTGACCGCCCGAGAGACTGCCAGCAAAGCCTTCCTGTTTGCTCGAGAACATCTGGGCGAAAAGCCGGTGCGGGCGATTCTCTTTACCCACAGCCACATTGATCACTTTGGCGGCGTGCAGGGCATTCTCCAGCACCTTTCGGACGAGGAAAAAGCCAACCTGCGGATTATCGCGCCAGAGGGCTTTGAGGAGGAGGCAACCAGCGAGAACATCATCGCCGGCCCCGCCATGACACGCCGGGCCATGTTCATGTATGGCAAGCGTCTGGATCGAGACGAACGCGGCCATGTTGGCACTGGTCTGGGCAAAGGCCCGGCTTTTGGCACCTTTGGCTTTGCCCCGGCGACGGATCTGATCAGCGAAACCGGTACGGAGCTGGAGGTGGACGGCGTTCCGATGATTTTCCAGATTGTCTCTGGTTCCGAAGCGCCTGCAGAGTTCACCTTCTACCTCCCCGAACAAAAGGCCTTTTGCGGCGCCGAGCTGGTCAGCCGCAATATGCACAACATCTACACCTTGAGGGGCGCGAAGGTTCGGGATGCCCGTCTATGGAGCAGCTTTATCGACGAAGCAAAGACGCTGTTTGCCGACGCCGATATCTACTTCGGCAGCCACCACTGGCCGCTGTGGGGGCAAGAGAATATCCAGGACTTCCTGGCTGTTCAGCGGGATACCTACAAGTTCATTCACGATCAGACGGTGCGTTTGATGAACCAGGGTGCGACGCCCCGGGAGATCGCCGACCAGCTCAAGCTGCCGCCGGAGCTGAATCGGGCGTTCCATAACCAGGGGTACTACGGCACCGTGTCTCACAACGCCAAAGCGGTGTATCAGCACTACCTGGGGTGGTTTACAGCGAACCCGGCTCAGCTAGACCCACTTCCGGAAAGTGACTCGGCCCAGCGTTATGTGCAGATGATGGGTGGCGCTGAAAAGGTTCTGGAAAGCGCCCGCGAGGATTTCGAGGCGGCCTCTGCCATGGGGGCCAGTGAAGGGCGCGACACCTACCGGTGGCTGGCGGAATTGCTCAATCAGGTGGTCTTCGCCGAGCCGGGGAATGACGATGCAAAACAGCTTCTGGCCAACGTCTATGACCAGCTTGGCTATCAGGCGGAATCCGCACCCTGGCGGGACTTCTACCTGACGGGGGCATACGAGCTGCGCCATGGTTCGCCGAAAGAGGGCATCAAACCGGCGATGATGAGAGAAGTGCTGCTGAACACGCCGGTATCCCTGTTCTTCGACAGCATGGCGGTGCGGCTGAAGGCCGAAGACGCAGAAGGGGAGAGCGCCGTCATCAAGATTACCTTCACGGATCTCAAGGAAAGTTATCTGCTGACTTTGAAACATTCCGTGCTTCACAACCGTCTGGTTAATGAGGACACTCCCGCTGACGCCACATTGAATCTGACGCGGTCTTTGTTTGTGGATCTGTTGATCGGCCGTGCGGGGCTGAAGGAACTTCTGTTCAGCGACGAGATCAGCTTTGAGGGAAGCCGGCTCGACCTGATAGGCTTTTTCAGTATGCTGGACAAGCCTCAGGGCCGGTTCAATATCGTTACACCCTGATGAGTACTTTATGAAATCTGTTGCACTCCTCGATGGCGGCCTGGGCCAGGAAATCTACCGCAGGGCCATGAATGTTACGTCACTGCTCTGGTCAGTGGCGGTAATGCGGGAGCAGCCGGACGTTGTTACCGATGTCCATGCTGACTTTATCAGGGCCGGCGCCCGTACCCTGACACTGAACACCTATGCCGCAACGCCCACACGACTGGCCAGAGAAGGCCTTGGTGACGAGATTGGTGCAATCCATCAACGGGCGTTTGAGGTGTTGGAGCGCGCCATCGCGTTAACGGGTGCCGACGTTGATATCGCCGGCTGCCTGCCGCCCCTGGTCGGAAGCTATCGGAGCCAGCCTGACCGGACGTTCGAGGATCTGAAATCGGAATTCGACATCCTTGTTAAATTGCAGAGTGGGGCGGACGTCTTCCTCATCGAAACCATGACCAACTCGCTGGAGGCGAAAGCCGCCTGTGCTGCCGCCAGTGAATCAGGCAAACCCTTCGGAGTGGCATTCAGACTGGAAGCCGATGGCAAGCTCCGGTCAGGGGAGACCCTCGCCGAGGCTGTTGAAGCGGTGAGGGCGTCAGGGCCAACGGCGATTATGCTCAATTGCTGCGATCCGGAAGTGATTTCGCAGGCAATGCCTGAATTGGCCGGCCTTTACCCCTGCACGGGTGGCTACGCAAACGCGTTCAAAACAGTTGAACCAATGGCCGGCGGAGCGCTCGTGGATGAACTGGAAGCCAGGCAGGACGTGTCACCCGGGGTGTATGGGCTTCAGGTGAAACAGTGGTTGGATGACGGCGCAGGTGTTGTTGGCGGCTGCTGTGAAATCACGCCTGAGCACATCAGCCACCTGGCCGATGTGCTGACAGGCGAGTATAACCTGATACGGTTCTCGGAATTGCCGCGCGGTTAGCCGGCGAGCCGAGGAGCTTTGGCTCTGCGCGCTTCCACAGCACGTCTGGAACGACGTGCCTCGATGTATTGCATTGCATCGTTCCGGATGGGAAGGTGCAAGGCGCCTTCCAGATCATGGCGGTCGTAGCCAAGATCTGAAAGCGTATCGTCTTTTTCTTTCAGCAATGACTCTGCCATACGGCGGAATTGCTGGCGTCTGGAATATCCCTCAATCCAGGAGGTGATCGGCTGCATTGCGGAGTGTGCCTGATGCTCTGTGCTCTTCAACATGTCTACGGCCCCGACTGTTGGTGAATGACTTGCAGCAGCTCGTTTGGAGACGTCTTGTAACTCGCCTACGGGTGCCTACAGCCGCTATTCTGGTATTCTCTCTGCCTTCAATCAAACGAAAAGAATTTAAGATCTTGTTCAGTTATGCTTAAGGCAGTTGCCGGCCATAAATCTATCCGTAGGGTCCGCCCATGAACATGCCTCTGCTTGATAACGATGTGCTCCGGAGTTTCGTTGCCATTGCGGAACATGGCACGTTTACCAGTGCCGCCAAAGCCGTTCACCGAACACCTTCCGCCCTGAGCATGCAGATCAAACAGCTTGAGCGGAACCTCGGGAAAACCCTGTTTGTTCGCGAACCCAGGCGTGTCACGTTGACCGCAGAAGGGGAGGTTCTTCTTGATTATGGGCGCCGATTGCTGCGCCTGAATGAAGAGGCCGTGCAGTATTTCGTTTCGCCAACCCTTGAGGGGAAAGTGGGTATTGGCACGTCTGACGATGTGGGTACCCGGATTCTGCCGGAAGTTCTGGCAGAATTTGCCAGATCCTATCCCGCCGTGCTGGTGGATGTCGTGGTTGGTTCGAGCAAACAGAATCTCGCTCGCCTGGACGCCGGGGAACTGGATATGACCCTGGTAACTGTGGCCGATGAGGGGCGTATTCCCCGCGGTGAGGTGGTGTACGAGGAACCGCTGGTCTGGGCCGGGCGAGAGGGCTCATCGGCCTATCAGCGTTCCCCGCTCCCGATTGCCATGGCCCATGAGGGATGTGCCTGGCGGCGTATGACCCTTCGGACACTGGACAAAGCGGGTATACCTTACAGGATTGCCTACACCTGTGAGCATTGTTCCGGCCAGGAGGCGGCAATGCTGGCGGACTTGGCCGTGGCCCCGTTTCCGCAAAGCCTGATTCGTCCGCCTCTGAAAGAGGTTGCCGGTGATAGCCTGCCGGAAATCGGCTTCTATCAGCTGGCGTTGGTACGCCGGGGTTCAAATCCCCTTAATGACGCGCTTGCCTCGCATGTCAAAGAGGCGTTCCTCGGTCTACGCTAAACGGTGCTGCAGGTAATAGTATTGCGCATATCCTCTAGCCGCCCGACTTTGAATCAAGGAAATCATTGATGACAGTTTATTTTGTCCAGGCTTTTATCTACCTGGTGGCAGCAGTCATCGCTGTGCCCCTGGCAAAACGCCTGGGGCTGGGCTCTGTTCTCGGGTATCTCGTGGCCGGTGTGGTTATTGGACCGGTCACGGGGCTGGTAGGGCAGGAAGCCAATACCATTCAGCATTTTGCCGAGTTCGGTGTGGTCATGATGCTCTTCCTGGTGGGTATGGAACTCGACCCCAGGGCGCTCTGGGCCATGCGTGTGCGCCTGGTCGGACTGGGTGGGCTTCAGGTGGTGCTGACGGCGGCTGCAGGCATGGCAGTGGCCGCATGGTTGGGACTGCAGTGGCAGACAGCCATTGCAGTCGGTCTGATCTTTGCCCTGTCGTCCACGGCGATTGTTCTTCAAACCCTCAACGAAAAGGGATTGGTCAAAACCGAAGGCGGTCGCAGTGCGTTCTCCGTCCTGCTGTTTCAGGACATCGCTGTTATTCCGATGCTCGCCCTCATCCCCTTGCTGGCACTGCCGGAGCTCATGGACGCCACGGCAGGTTCCGACGCCAAGCAAGGTCACCTCAGCCTGGTGGATAGTCTCTCGGGATGGGCTCATGGGCTGGTTGTGGTGGCGGCCGTTGGTGCCGTGATTGTTGGCGGCCATTATCTGAGCCGGCCCCTGTTTCGTTATGTGGTGCAGTCGGGCTTGCGTGAAGTATTCACCGCCACGGCGCTGATGCTGGTCATCGGGATTGCGGCCCTGATGAGTCTGGTAAATCTGTCCCCGGCTCTTGGGGCCTTCCTGGCTGGTGTCGTTCTGGCTAACAGTGAATTCCGGCATGAGCTGGAAGCGAACATCGAACCGTTCAAGGGACTGTTGCTGGGCCTGTTCTTCATCACCGTTGGCGCGGGCATCAACTTCGATGTGTTGTCCGAGCAATGGAGTACGGTGGTGTCACTTGCGGTTGCGGTGATCGCAGTCAAGGCCGCGATTTTGCTCGGCCTGGCGTTGCTGTTCCGGGTTCATGGCAGTAATGGCTGGCTGTTTACGTTGTCCCTGGCACAGGCCGGTGAGTTTGGCTTTGTGCTTCTGACCTACAGTGTCCAGAACAACGTGATTCCCATGGAAACGTCACAGGTCCTCTCACTGGTGGTGGCGCTGTCGATGTTCCTGACGCCGTTGCTGTTTATCGTGTATGACCGGATTGTGTTGCCCCGTTATCGTCGTTCACAAAACGACGAGCGCGAGGCGGATACCATCGATGAACAGGCGCCGGTTATCGTCGCTGGTGTTGGTCGCTTTGGCCAGATTGTCTGCCGGCTATTGCGGGCCAATAATGTTCCCATCGTTGCATTGGACCATGAGATCGAACAGATCGAGAACCTCCGGCAGATCAATATCAAAAGTTTTTTCGGGGATGCGAGTCGCCCGGATTTGCTGGAAACCGCAGGCATCGAACAGGCCCGGCTGCTGGTCGTGGCGATCGACGACCGTGATCGTTCGGTGCAGATGGTGGAGCATGTGAAGCAGTTCTTCCCCGGTGTCTGGGTGCTGGCCCGCGCTTTCGACAGAGGCCACGGATACCGACTGCGCGAGGCCGGGGCCGATGATGTGGTGAGTGAAACCTATCATTCGGCACTCGAGCTTGGGGGTCATGCCCTGACCGCCATGGGTGTGCACCCGATGCGTGCCCGTCAGATGACCTGGGCCTTCCTCGACAATGAAAAAGCCCACGAGGATGAGCTGTTCGACGCCTGGAAGGAAATCGAGGAGGGCATCCGGTTCAGCCCCCGCTACGGTGAGTTATTCATGAAGCTGGAAGAAGCACTCAGCAGTGCCATGCAGAGTGATTGGGATGAGCCGAAGCAGGAGGATGTCCCTGTCTGGAGACCGCCTGAACGCTGACTTGGAGGCATCGCTGGGCTAAATTATTGTCTGGGCGCCTCGTGAGGTCAGTATGGTTTCCAGGAAAACGCTTGTTGTCTCGGGAATGGTTTTTGCCGGATCCTGCCTGGCCGCCGAATCGGACCAGGGCGATTGTATTGCCAGCAGTATCCAGCCGGAAGCCATTGATCTGGACAAGCCGAGAGATCAGCTCGCCCGCCAGAGCGATCTGGTGATTCCCGAGGATGCACGCATCGCCAGCATCCGCGTTCTTCGCCGTCCCATCTTTGATACCACCGATCCTGAGCAGGACAACGCGCTCTATCGAACTCTTATCGCGCTCAACACGCCTACCTGGGAGTCCGCCCTGCGTGCCCAGTTGGTGTTTGAAGAAGGAGATGTCTACGAGCCCGAGCTTATCTCCGAATCCGAGCGGGTGCTGCGCCAGCGTGAGTATTTGACCGCTGCCTGGGTAGGCGTAACCCGGGTTTGTGGCAACGAGGTTGAGGTAAGCGTGCTTACAAGGGATACCTGGACACTGTTCCCGAGCGTGGGGGTATCCCGATCCGGGGGCGAAAATACCACCAACTTCGGGTTGTCTGACCCCAACTTTGCCGGATCAGGCAAGAGCCTCGGCATTGGCTATGCGAAGGACCCGGACCGCACCGAAACCAGTCTCTATTTTGATGACCCGAACGTACTGGGTTCGCATTGGCAGGCGGGGTTCTCGTTCGACGAGAGAAGCGACGGCCGGGGCCGAGGCGCCTACCTTGAGAGGCCTTTCTTCAGCGAGACCACCAACTGGCGTTTTGGGTTGAGCGGCATCGATGACGTAAGGGAAGAATCCCGCTATGTCGGCGCGGAGGCTATTGCCGATTATCGGCGCAGCCAGGAGTTCTTCAGTATCGATGGAGGCTGGCGCCTGGCCGAGAGGAACGATCGGCAACTGAGGTTGCTCGCCGGCTACCGCTACAATGCACTCATGTTCGACCGTTTGCCCAACGAACCCGATCTCGACATCTTTCCAGACGACAGGACCCTGAGTTACCCCTGGATTGGCTTTGATTACCGCCAGAACCGTTTCCGTGAAATGACCAACCTGACCCGGCTCCAGCGGGTGGAAGATGTGCGGGATGGCTTCGTGTGGCGTACCGAGCTGGGTTATTCCGGCAGCGGGCTGGGTGCCACTGAGGACCGTGTGGTTCTCAATATGGATTTCCGGGATGTGCTGCACGTAACCGAGACCAACTATGCCAGCTATACCCTCAGCCAGAGCGGCACATACCGCCTCGATGAGGACCGGGTGGAAAACCTGCTGGGTACAGCAAGCGTGCGATACTTTCATGGCGGCTCGGAACGCTGGAACAGCTGGTACACCAACCTGGCGTTCACCGCAGCGCACAATCTGACGGCCGATCAGCAGCTGCTCATCGGGGGCGAGAACGGGCTGCGCGGTTACCCAAGTGAGTACCAGCAGGGCAATCGCCGGGTGCTCTGGACCCTTGAGAGACGTTACTTCCCGGATTGGCATCCGTTCCAGTTGTTCCGGGTGGGCGGCGTGGTGTTTACTGACGTCGGCCGGGCCTGGTTCACCGACGACCGGAATAGTGGTCCTGACGAAGGGGTGCTGAAAGATGTCGGCTTTGGCATGAGGCTGGCGTCCAGCCGCATCGAGGTGCAACGGATGCTGCACCTCGACTTTGCCTTCCCGCTGGACGGCGACGACAGTATTGATGATTTTCAGATACTGTTGCGGGGTCGAAGCCAGTTCTAGCGCACAGGTTCTGCCTGAGCCACATTGGTTTGCGCTTTCTTCCTGTTGCTTATCCTGAGCCCGAGGATCACCAGGAAAGCACCCAGCCAGATGGTTACAGAGTAGTGCTCCTCGAACCAGAAAACACCTATGAGCAATCCGAAGACGGCCGCCACGGCTCCGAGCTGACTGTAAAAAACCGGGTCAGAGCGACGCTGAAGCTCAAAGGCGCAAAGGTAGGTCAGCGCGGTTAGTAGTCCCTGCAGAACCACAATGCCAATAAGATACGATCCTGTGCCCTCCGGAAAAATAGGGGTGTCCGTCAGGCCGGCGACCAGGGCAAGCGTGAAGGCCGACGCCAGCAGCGTACCCGATGCAAGGACCATGGGTTTTACATCATCAGGCCAGGCGACTGAGCGATAGACGTTACCGATGGATAGCATCGCCGGGATAATCAGGCCCATGGCGAACCAGACTATGTTCGGGCTGCTGATCTCGGAATGACGTTGCAGCACAATCCAGGCGCAGGCGACGACCGCAATGGATAACCCGGTCAGTTTGATCCAGCTTCGTTTTTCCAGGCCGATGCTGGTGGCGAGCAGGAACGTAAAGATTGGGGGGAGGGCATACATGATTCCCGTGAAACCGGCTCCGAGTTTGGTCACCAGATAAAATCCGATCACATTCGGGATCGCGATACCGGTCAAGCCGCTGATGAGGAAATAGCGGGTCAGGCGACGTTCCAGTAGAGAACGGCGTTTATGGGAGCACAACAGTAGAACGGCTCCTGCAATGAGCGTTTGCCAGAAGGCATAGGTGACGGCAGGCATACCCTGGGATGTTGCCGCTTTCGCCAGCGCCAGCATCAGCGCGATCAGAAATCCGTTGGCCAGTAGTAGGCCCCAGATCAGGGCTTGGGGAGGGATAAAGGAACGCTGCGCTGTCGCTATCATCACTGAATGCTCCGGTTGGTGAGGCGGGTTGTTGATAGTGAGTGTGCAGCAATCGATTGGGTTGATAATTGGGTCTGGGCGAACAATACTCCTTCCAAATCAGAAATAATCAGGAGTTTTAAGTGGCTACGGACAAGCTGGTGGCAATGAAAATTTTCAGGCGCGTTGCAGAGCTGGGTAGTTTCACCCGGGCTGCGGATGACCTGGATATAACCGCTGCAACGGTGAGTAAGCATATTGCCTTTCTGGAACGGGATCTGGATACCAGGCTGATAAACCGCACCACCCGCCGCATGAACCTGACTGGTGCCGGGCTCGCTTTTCTGCAACGTACTCAGGCGTTGTTGGATGATCTGGAAGAGGCAGAGCTTGAGGCAAGAGGGTTGCAGGCAGAGCCTCGAGGCACGATCAGGCTGAACGTTCCCATGTCGTTCGGGTTGACCCACATAACTGAGGCCATCGACAGCTTTCTCCGCCTTTATCCTGACATTGACGTTGACCTCCAGCTCACCGATCGCATGGTTGACCTGGTGGAGCAGGGCGTAGACATCGCCATTCGGGTTCGAAGCTCTTTGGCCGATTCCACCCTCATGGCAAGACCACTCAGAACATCCAGAAATATCGTATGCGCATCACCGGCGTATCTGGAGAACGCACCTGAGGTTCATGTCCCGAATGATTTGGCAGGGCACAACTGTCTGACGTTCAGTCTTCACGACAGGCCCAGGGTCTGGGAGCTCGGCGATCAGGAAGTGATGGTCAGCGGTAACTATCGGACAGACAGCAGCCTTGCGATTCGCCAGAGTCTGTTGAGAGGGACTGGTATTGGCTTCTTACCGCGCTTTCTGGTGCAGGGCGATATTGAAAAAGGCGTCCTGGTTCCATTGTTGACCAATTTCCCGCCCAAGCCCTATACCGTATTCGCCCTGTTTCCGCCCGGGCGCAAGCAACCCACCAAGGTTCGCCTGCTGCTTGACCACCTGGACCAGCATCTGGGCGAGAAGCCTTATTGGGAATAGCGCTGATCCCGTGGCTCAACTTCTGGCTATTTCCATTTTGGAAAATATGTAGTTCTATTCCATCCGTTTTTTAGGGTTCGCCGGTTCCATAGAGTGGTTACCTCAATCTGAAGGAGGCAAACCTCATGAACCGTCGAACCAAAATTCTCCGCTCTTTCTTTTTTCCCATATTGCTCGCACCCGCTATGGTGATGGGCGCCGATGTGGCCTCCAGCCCCTGGGGACCGGATGATGAAATCGGTCGCTTGAACATGATTACCCCGGAATCCCGAAAGGCGGCGCTCGAGAACCTGAATCCGGCGACAACCTACGATCTCAGCGTCGAGTACTACATAGGCATGCCAAGCTGGCAGGAGGCAGGCGATCCACGTTTCCAGATGTGGATGACCCATACCCCGAAGGGCACCCAGGTGGACGATCCCATGTCGGTCGGCGACAAGATGAACGCGCATGTCAGCTACACAGGCTCAGCGTTCTCGATGTATGCGCATACCGGTACCCATATCGACGCACTTAACCATTTCGGTCTGAACGGCAAAGTCTGGAATCATTTTTCCGCTGAGGAGCATTTGGGCGACCGGGGCTGGAATCGGACGGGCGTTGAGAAACTGCCGCCAATTATTGCCCGTGGGGTGTTGCTGGATATTCCGGCAGCAAAAGGCCTTGAAGAGCTTTCGCCTGGTTATCGGATCACGCGGGAAGACATCAAATACACCATGACCGTTCAGGGGACCGATGTTGCTCCTGGTGATGTGGTCCTGATTCGCACCGGCCGCATGCGTCACTACAGCGATGGACGCCGCTTCATGGTCAATGCGCCCGGACTGGGAATGGATGCGGCACGCTATCTGGCAGGAGACAAACAGGCATTGTCGCTGGGCGCTGACAATCTGAGCTTTGAAGCGTTTCCATCCGAAGACAGTGAAAACTACGTGCCCGTGCATACCTATCTGTTGGCCCAGCAGGGTGTAACGATAATGGAGCTGGTAAACCTGGAGCAACTGGCAGAAGACAAGGTGTACCAGTTCGCGTTCATCGGAACACCTCTCAAGATTCGTGGCGGAGACGCAGCGCCGTTGCGGCCCATTGCAATACCGTATGCCTCTGATCGCTAATTGCAGATCTTTGAATCTTTACTGGAGATATCGCTATGAACATTCATGAAGCCCTGGACTGGCGTTACGCCGTCCGCGAGTTTTCACCAGAAAAGCTTGATGGCCAAACGGTGGAAACACTGGTGGATGCAGCCCGCAAGAGCGCATCTTCCTATGGACTGCAGCCATACAAAATTCTGATTGTTGAGAGCAAGCCGGTCCGGAAGGATTTGCTGCCTTATTCGTATGGCCAGCAGAAGGTCTTGGACTGCTCGCATTTGATTGTTTTTGCGGCGCAGACAGACATTGGTGATCACACCGTCGACAGGTATGTCACGCAGTTTGAGAAAATCCGGAGCGTACCTGCGGCGGAGATCTCGGGCTATGTGACTCACATGAAAGAGGCACTCGCATCCAAGTCGCAAGCAGAGAAGCAGGCGTGGGCGCACCAGCAAGCCTATATTGCCCTGGGCACGCTGCTCACCGCGGCCGCCTCCATGCGGATCGACAGCTGCCCGATGACCGGTTTTGACCACAACGCCTATGATGACGTGCTGGGGTTGGCAGAGTTGGGGCTGGAGAGCTCGGCGATTGTTGCCTTGGGTTACCGCAGTGCCCGAGACCGGAGTTCTGGCTTGCCGAAAGTGCGTTTTGATTACGACGATCTGGTCATCACGATGTAAGGTTTGGCCGGGCCGATTGGCCTCTCTGGCTGGTGTTCCTTGGCTATAGGGTATAGGTTCGGGAGAACGGCGACACATTCTCGAGCAAACTGCCGTATAAAAGGAGCACCAGCTCTATGAAGGTTTTCTCCAACCCGGTTGGTTCCGGAAATCTGTGGTTTGACAATCTCACTACTGCCGAGGGCACGCCGGTCGCTTACGATCCACAGGCCAGGGCGTTCGTCCCCATGCCGCCTTTCTGTGTGAATCGGGATATTATCGGCTGCAACTGGATTGCGCCTGAGAAAGGGGCTTTCTGCAGGTCGTGCGCGATGACAGCGCTGGCGCCGGACCCGAACATTCCCAACGCCATGCCAAACTGGGCCGAGACTGAGGCTGCAAAGCGGTGGGTGCTGGATAACCTCGGGCGCTGGCACTGGTTCCGCCCGGAGGATCCGGGCACACGCCCGGTTTTTCATATGTTGGCGGAGGGACTGACTCCTGTTGCCATGGGGCACGCCAATGGTGTGGTTACCATCAGTGTTGCAGAGGCGGATCCGGTGGTTCGTACCACCCGACGACAAGCCCTCGATGAACCCTACCGCACCATGGTTGGCCATATGCGCCATGAGATCGCTCATATGCTCTGGTGGCGTCTGAGTTTGCGGGAAGATTTTCTGGATGCGTTCCGGAAAATGTTTGGTGATGAACGAGCCGATTATCCGGCGGCCCTTGAGCATCACTATCATAACGGTCCGCCAGAGGAATGGAGGCTGTTCTACCTGACCAGTTACGCCTCGGCACACCCTCACGAGGACTGGGCAGAGACTGCCGCGCACCTGCTCCACCTGACAGACATCACCGACAGCCTGGTGTCATCGGGGCTGACATCGCCGGAAGTGCCCAGTCAGGGCTGGGATCCCTACGCCGAGCCCGACACAGCCATGCTGATTAACGTCGCGGCGTCGCTGGCCATTCGGGTCAACCATGTGAACCGCTCCATGGGCCTTTCTGACCTGTACCCGTTTGTGTTGTCAGAAACGGCGCAACGCAAACTCGCGTTCGTGCACGACTGGTTGCGCCGGGGCGCCCAGGGCCTCTAGTGAGAGTTTGCGCCGGCCAATCAGGCTGGCGCCACACCAAACAGCCACTGGTGGGCCCACACCACCATAACCACATACACTGCCAGGCCGCCGATGACAGCAATAACGTCATTGGCTTTGGTGGCTGGCAGCGTTGGAATGGCTCGCTGGGTTCTCCGCTTCATGGAGATCCGGTCGGCAACGGCCCAAGCCAGGAACGAGCCGAACAGCAGAAGATCGTGGAGCATTCCGTTTGCGAGAAGGTGTGCCAGCGCCCAGAGTTTGACAGCAGCCAGCATGGGATGCCCCAGCTTTGCCTTGATCTTTCCTGGGAAGTAGGTAGCAAACAGCAGCGGGAATACAGGTACCAGAAGCAGGAAGGCCACGTGCTTTAGCCAGGCGGGTGGCACGTAGATCACCGTCGGATCCATCCGGGCTGCACCGTAACCCCAGACGATCAGAACCAGACCTATCAGGGATACCAGGGAATAAAGTCCTTTAAAGGCTCCCTCGCCCATAGAGGCATTCAGCCGGTTGCGCAGGGGCTCGTTTACGATGGAGAGCGAATGCACGCCGAGAAACAGAATCAGACCAACAATCAGTGTGGTCATGTGCAGAACTCCTTGTGGCTTTTGGAGGGTGGTTCCTGGGTGTCAGGGCCGTTGTCCGTAGCGGGCCCCGATGCATTGAGTCCCGGGTAGTATAGGAAACCGGGACAGAACATGCCTGAGCGTTTATGATCGGCGATCTGATTCACCGGATTGAAAAGGCCCCTATGAAGTTTCCAAAGGTGACTGTTGTACTGGTATCTGCCGCCCTGCTGTTTGTTCTCTGGGACCAGACCCGCGAACAGCCCGACCCCATCGACGCAAGCCGCCTTTCCAACTTGCGGGCCAATCCCGTTGAACTCAGTGCTGCAGTCGACTGGATTTTCGGGCAGATTCCGGACTTCTGCTCGGATGTTACGGGCGAGGGTAGTGGCGCGACGGCCCAGTCTGATTGCGTCGAAAAAGCCGAAGCTCGAACCTCTACGTGTCGGCGGATGCTTTACGATAGATTCCCGAGTGTTGTTGCCTCGGAGGCGGTATTCCGGGATGTTTCGCTCACGGCCATGGCGTGTCTGGTGCCCCGATCAGGAATCGTGAACTAGCCAACGGTTCTTCCCGATAGTTACAGGATCCCAATTGCATGCCCATCTCTGCTCACTATGGTTTGACGGTACTGATCTGGGGGCTGACCTGGACAGCGATTCGGCTGCAGGTTGAAGCAGCCCCTGTCGATATCTCCGTGTTTTACCGGTTCGTTATGGCCTCTGTGGTGACACTGGTGGTTCTTGCCATCGCGCGCAAATTGGAGAGGCTTACCCTGAAACAGCACGGCTGGCTGGTACTGCAGGGAGCGACCCTGTACAGCATCAACTTCCTTCTGATCTATCGTGCGGCAGAATCGATGACAAGCGGTCTGCTGGCGGTGGTATTTTCCCTGGCCGCGCTGTTTAACGCCCTGAATGGCTGGCTCTGGTTGCGATTGCGGCCCACCGCTCGGCTGTATCCGGCAATCTCTCTGGGGATCACCGGTGTGGCCCTGCTGTTCTGGCACGATTTGCAGCTGGGTAACGCCACCGCCACCAGCATTTTGTTCGCCATTGCAGGAACTTTCTGGTTCTCCATGGGTAACCTGGTCAGCATCAAGGTGCGGATGTCACAGGTGCCGCTGTTCCTGGCCAACGCATGGGCCATGGTTTACGGCGCGGTGATTCTTGGCATCTGGTGCCTGTTGCAGGGTGTGGAATGGGTGGTGCCCACTTCAGCGACATTCTGGGGAGCGACTGTATTCCTGGCGGTGCCTGGCTCCATCATTGCGTTTTATTGCTACATCACGGTCATCCAGACTCTGGGCGCTGACAAGGCCGGCTACGCGACGGTGCTTTTCCCTGTGGTTGCCCTGAGCGTTTCGACCTGGCTCGAGGGCTTCGAATGGACAGCAACGGCTGTGTTGGGAGCATGCCTGGCGCTGTTGGGGAACTATGTTTTGTTTCGCTCCGCTAAGGCGTAGCGCTGGTGTAGCTCGCGGATGGCGTCTGCAAGAGCGGGGAAAGGACCCTCAGTAGGAACACCCGGCACCACCTGATTGATTGGCAAGGTTGCCACGGGTGGTGGCGCCACATGCAGCTCGTCCAGCCAGCTTGAAAGCTGCTCTGACGAGCTTGCATAAACAATGCGGCCGAGCCCCACCCAGCCATGAGCGGCTGCGCACATCGGGCAGTGTTCGCCGGAGGTGTATACCGTTGAGGCGGCTCGCTCATCCGGGGTCATGTTGGCAGCTGCCCAACGGGCTATTGCGAACTCGGGGTGCTGGGTTTCGTCTCCACCGGCAGTCTCGTTATGGCCCTCGTACCTGACGGCACCGGTTTCATCCACCAGCACGGAGCCAAAAGGCGGGTTTCCGCTGTCCACTGCCATTGACGCTAACTCCACACAGCGGGCCAGGTGTTTCATTTCGGTTTCGTAGATCACGCTGCCTCCTTCATTGACCTCGTGCGTCCAGGTAATGCATCCAAAGCATACGAGCGGCTACGGCTCGCCACGGCTTCCATTGTTCCGCAAAAACAAGTTGTTCATCTCTGGTTGGCCGGGCCTCCAGCTGTTTGATGTCCTGTAGCGCGGATGCCAGAGCCAGGTCTCCCTGAGGCCAGACATTCGCTCGCCGGAGCGCCATCATGTAATAGACGTCGACGGTCCAGGGCCCGAGACCCGGTATATCCAAAAGGTGGCTTCGGCCCTGCGCATCGTCAAGGGTGTCAAGCTTTAAGAGTTCCAGCGCACCGCTGGCAACCCGATTGGCGAGCTCGACGCAGTACCGGGCTTTTTGCCGTGTAAGCCCGACTTGCCTCAGCTCAGACTCGCCAGCCTTTTGGACCAATTCCGGGGTTACCGATCCTAGATGCGACGCGAGCCGCTGAAACATGGTGGCCGCGGCTTTGATCGAGACCTGTTGTTCCAGAATGATATGCACCAGTGAGGCAAACCCCGGCTCTCGAGCCCAGAGTGGCGGGTACCCAAGCCGGTCCCGGATCCTGTATAAATCGGAATCTCTCTCGGCCAGAACGTCAACGCCCATTCTCAAGGTTTCGTCATTGATCGTCTTTCGTTGCATAAACTCCTTTTTGCCTAATGGAGGGCCGATTGCTGGTCTCCGTTCAGGATCTGTTGTTGCACAAAGGAGCGAGCTTGCTCTGGCAGTGTATGCCGTCGATCTTTAGTTCCGCCATCATTCAATATCCGAAGACATGATGCCAATTTGTACGAAACAGCCCCTCCTTGGTTCTCAGGACCGAGCCCTGGCGAACCGGGGGCGTCATTCCCATAAGGATATGCCCTTAGAGTCGAAAGGAATCCTGGTATGGGTAGGATGCGTAACACTCAGTGCTTTCAATGACCAACCAATGAGGTGAAGTCACTATGAAATTAACGCTTAAACACACCGTTGCTGCAGTCGCACTCACTTTTATTTCTGGCGTTGCAATGGCGGCCGAACACGTCGTTGAAATGAAGAACTCCGGCGCTGACGGTGCCATGGTCTTTGAACCGGGATTTGTTAAGGCCGAGCCTGGCGATACCGTCAAATTTGTCCTGGTCGATCCAGCCCACAACTCAGTGTCCGTAGAGGTGCCTGAGGGTGCTGAAGGCTGGCAGGGAGCCATGAATGAGGGCATCACGGTGACCCTGAACGAAGAGGGTGTATACGTTTATAAATGCACGCCCCACGCCGCGTTGAACATGGCCGGTGTCATTCAGGTAGGCGAAGCTGTCAACTACGACTCTGCGAAAGCCGCCGTGGATAAGCTCACTGCAGCCGCTGCAACGAACAAGGACCGTCTGACCGGTTACTTTGAGCAAGTCCAGAAGTAAGTCAATCGGGATAGAGGCCGCTCACATTACTGCGCGGCCTTTTCTATTTTAATCGAAGACAATTCGATTACGGCCGTCCCGCTTCGCTTTATAGAGTCGCTGGTCGACCAGATCCAAGAAATCGGCGATGCGGTCGTGGCGTGAGGGAATCACAGTGCCTATTCCCATGCTCATAGTAACCTGTTTACTGTGCGGGCTGTCTCCCTGGGGAAGTTGTTCCTCAAGAAGCAACTGACGGCAACGTTCAGCCACACTGATGGCAGCTGGCGTGTCCGTTTCGGGCAGGATGATCACGAATTCCTCACCACCGAACCTTGCCACGAAGTCGCGGGGCCGTTGGGCCCCGTTCTCCAGTAGCGTAGCGATTCGCTTGAGACATTCATCACCCTGCAAATGGCCGTTAAGATCGTTGTACGCTTTAAAATTGTCGATATCGAGCAGTATGACTGACAGAGAAGACTGGTGTCGGATGGCGTCGTTCCAGTTCTCGTTCATGACGGTATCAAACATTCGGCGGTTTGCGACGCCGGTGAGTCCATCCTTGTAAGAATACTCTTCCAATTTCTTCTGCAGAGCGACCAATTCGTCTTCGGTTTTCTTGCGCTCGCTGATGTCGAACATAAAGCCGATCAGAGCCTCGACATCACCGTTATCGTCACGCAGTACATGCACCACATCCCGCAACCAGACGTATTCTCCTCGTTCGGTGAGGGCCCGATAGTCCGCCTCATGATCGACTCCGGCCTCGGATTGCGATACGCAGAAATTGACGACCCGCTCCCGATCCTCGGGGTGCATGCGGGTGGCCCAGTCGTCTACGGTTAGCCAGCTGTCCTGGGGCCAGCCGAGCAAGGCTTCAATCTGGGGCCCTATGTACTCGAATCGCATGGTTCGCCAGTTGATTTTCCAGGGAATCGCTTTGGTTGACTCCAATAAGGTTCTGTAAACGGAGCTATCTTCAACCAGTCCAGCGGGGTTGTCACTCAATTCATTGTTCTCCGATTACCGAGCCAAAGCAGCTCTGTGTCTGCGTGATGAACGTAATAGAAACATTGTCTCCTACAGTTAAGATAAACCAGTCCCGGCAACAAAAATACCGCTTTTGGCGCTTCGCATGAGCACCAACCCGGGTGGCGATAACGTTGACAGAGACATCGTGCTGGGGACGCTGTTGTGCCTGGCGAGCGGTCAAGTAGCCACCAACTGGTTCGATCAGTTGGTGGACCACGAGGCGATAAAAGAGGGGGTGACCGCGCTGATCAGCGTGGCAACCGCTCCCAGATAGTCACTTCTGAGAGGGTATGCTGGAACTTGTGCTGGGTTTCGCGGATAACGAAAGGCACCTTTCTCGGCTGACTGACTAGCCTGAAATGCTGTGAGAGGTGCTCTTTCAGGCCATCCAGCGTGGTGTGGTTCTCACCATCCTTTTTGAAACCGCCAATCCACTCTTCCTTCGGCGTGTGTTCCTCCAGCCAGGTGTAGGGTGAAGCAATAACCAACAGCCCACCGTCGTTGATTCGCTCGTGAATGCTGTCCAGAAAACGCCTTGGGCGGTAGAGGCGATCAATAAGGTTGGCCGCCAGAACAAGGTCGTAGCCCGAGTACTGCGGTTTCAGGTTACAGGCATCCCCCTGGTAGAAGCTCACGTTCTCAGAACATTCCTCGAGGCCAAGTTCTTTGAGCGTTCGGGTGTGATAGCTGACCAGTTCGCCTTCCTCTGCAAGCGCATAGCGAATAGAGCCTTGCTCGGCCATTTCCACGCCCAGCCTGATAAAGTTGGCTGAGAAATCGACGCCTTCCACCTGGTCAAAGTGCCTTGCCAGCTCGAAGCTGGACCGGCCACAGGCGCAGCCAAGATCCAGTGCTTTGCCGGTGGGCTTGCCATTCATGGCATCCAGGGCCAGATCCGCCAGGGCCTTCGGGAAGTTTTCCACACCAAACCAGGTATCGCCGAAGTGGAACTCCGCGTATTCAGTCAGCAACCGGTCGCTTTCGTAGTAGGCATTGGGTTGCACCGCTTCGCTTTCCGAGGCGATGTAGCGGAAGCCGGGCAGGAAGATGCTCCATGGTCCAGGTGCAGGTTGGCGTTGGCAGGGTCGTTGTCCACCTCTTTGATACCGGTTTCCTCCCGTTTTCACTCGCAAAAGGCTTTTGCTTCGTGGTAATTGACTTCCACCGGCCAGTCCCACGGCATCTCCACTTCCTCGGTCATCAGTCGCAGGTGCCACCCATTCTGCCAGCGCCAGAACGTTGGATGCCTGGCCTTGGCGAATTGGCGCCAGGCGCAACCTTCTTCACTCCAGAACCGGTCTTCCTGGTAACCGCCAGCTTCAACAAACGCCAGGAATTCCTGATTGCTGACCAGATACTGACTGGCCCTGAACTCATCGACCTCGGCTTCATGCTCGCCGTATTCATTGTCACAGCCGTAGTAGGCGTCATCGTAGGGTTTGCCGATTGAAACTGTGCCGGCTGGCACGGTGATCAGCTCGTTTTCCGGCGCTTCACCGGTTTCACGAATCGGGGCCCCTTCCGGCTGCGGGCGGACCATTGCCAGATCATGCTGGCGGATCAGTACAGACGAGGTCTCCAGATGGATACGCTCGTGCTCGACGCCCATGACGATGGGCCACCAGGGGCTCTCCCAATTGATTGGCAGGCTGAGCGGCAGTGTTTCGATCAACTCGAGAACGGTGGCCCGGACTTTGGCCCGGTAATCCATGACTTCGGCGACGGTAGGCCAGTCGTAATGGTCCTCGTCCAGATCGTCCCAACTCATCTCATCGACACCCACTGCAAAAATCGACTCCATGCGCGGATCGATGCGCTCGGGTAGCAGCTTGGCCAGAACCAGCTTGTTAACGAAGAATGGTGCGGTGTGGCCAAGGTAGAAAATGAGGGGGTGTCTCAGAGGGATCGACTTCTGGAAGTATCCGGCGTCCTCAGCAAACCTGTCGTGCGGCACGCCGCTCTGGATGAGAAGGCGGTTTCCGGTATTGGCACTGTCATTGTCGAACACGTCCTTTGTTTTTTTACCCACATGCATACGTTTCGATGGTCAGGGATGGTTCAATTCTCCCTGCAAACCGTTTAGAGCTTCCCTGTGGTCAAAATGTTACACGCCAGCTTCTTTCGCCAGGGCGACTGTCCGGGGCGCGCACCAGCTGCACCGAGGAGAATCGCCGTAGTAACGGACGGTTGATCAGGTTCAGGGCAGCCATGAACGCAATGTTGGCGGCGAATAGAATGGCAAACGTGCTGTTGGAGAGGCCAGACCATTCCTGGTAGATGAACGGGGAATGGGTGATGAACAACAGCATGGTGCTGAAACACAGAACCTGAATGCCGATAAAACGCATGGTGGTTTTATGTCTGAGCACCAGCAGGTAGTTGGTCACCAGGGACCGAATCGGTGTGGTGGTCGGGATTCGAGGCTGGGGCTTCGGAAAAAGCGCAACCTGCAGGGTCAGGACAAGAAACCCGGCGTAGCCCGCCAGCATGAGAAGTATCCACTGCCACTCGCCAAGCGCCAACATGAGTGACCCCAGCGAGGGTGCTGCAGCGGGCGCTATGAACGTGATCAGCCCAATGAGGCCGAACAGCCGGGCGGCATCCTGACCGCTGACCTCGTCCCGGATAATGGCGGGAACCGATACCGCACAGAACGCCCCGCCGATCCCTTGAGCGATCCGCCAGAACACCATGTCTGACAGAGTATCTGCCAGCGACACCATGACCGCACCGGCCATGAATATAAAGAGCCCGCCGAACAGCACGGGCGGCGGTTTTCATCGGAGCATGCGTATTTTCAGAAATCCCCGTGCATGAACCGCTCAATTCCTGTAGCCTGCGCGGCTTTTTCTTCCAGAGGCAGACCTTATGACCGTGCAATCCGAATCTCTCCCGCGAGCCAGAAGTGGGCCGCTGACAGACAGCGATCCCGTTGTTCTGGTGCTCACTATCGGCTTCATACTTCTGTTCGTAGGGGCCTCAATATTCGACAGTAGCTACGTGGCGGAACTCATCGGTAGCGGGTTTGCGTGGACCGCCACCTATCTGGGCTCCTTTTTCCAGTTACTGCTGCTACTCACATTCTTCATCGCCATTGGAACAGCCCTGAGCCGGGCCGGCGCCGCTCGGATAGGCGGACTGGATCGACCAGAAATCGGCCGTTTCCGGTGGCTGTCGATGATCATGTGTACCTTGTTGGCCGGAGGCGGGGTGTTTTTTGCCGCTGGTGAACCGGTTTACCACTTTGTTGTTACGCCTCCGGCTTTTAATACCGAAGCTGGCTCCGCCGCAGCGGTCGCTCCCGCCATGGCCCAGTCGTTCACGCACTGGGGATTCCTGGCATGGGCCGTGCTCGGCTCCCTGACAGCCCTGGTCCTGACGCGGGCCCACTACGGACAGGGCAAACCTTTGCAACCAAGAACGCTGTTGTACCCGGTATTCGGTGAGAAAGTCATTCAGGGGCGCCTCGGTGGTGTCATCGATGCCTTCTGTGTGATTGCCGTGGTGGCCGGCACCGTCGGGCCCATCGGTTTTCTCGCCACCCAGATGAGCTTTGGGTTGCATGAGCTGTTCGGAGTGCCAGACGGCTACGGTACCCAGCTGAGCGTTCTGGTGGTTCTGGCCGGGGTGTACATGACTTCTGCCATGACCGGTCTGCATAAGGGCATTCAGTTGCTGAGCCGTTTCAACGTGATATTGGCGTTGGTTATTGCCGGGGTTATCTTTGTCTTCGGCCCCACGCTGTTCCTGGCGAATACCTACACCCAGTCGATGGGTGAATACGTCACCTCGTTCTTTGCCATGGCAACCATGACCGCAGAAACGGCACCGGCCTGGTGGATGAAATGGTGGACGGTGTTTTTCTTTGCCTGGTTCATTGGTTATACGCCGTTGATGGCAGTGTTTGTTGCCAGAATCTCCCGGGGCCGGACAGTTCGTGAAATGGTTCTGGCGGTGGCCGTATTGGCCCCCATCGCGACCACCATCTGGTTCACCCTGCTCGGTGGCTCCGGTATCTATCACCAGCTAGCCGGTACTTTCGACCTGACTGAAGCTCTGAACAACTTTCGCTTTGATGTCGCCACACTGACCGTGGCTCAGGCTTTGCCCGGCGGCACCTGGATGGCGGCGGCGATTCTGTTGCTGACAACCATTTTCGTTGCCACCACCGGCGACTCCATGAGCTATTCGATTGCTATGGTCGGAGCTGGCCACGACGAACCAAGCCCTTGGATCCGTGTGTTCTGGGGCGGTGCCATGGCATTGATGGCGGCCATTCTTCTGTATATGGGCGCCGGCCAGATTGGCGTACTCCAGCAGTTCATCGTGCTGACAGCGATTCCGGTTTCACTGGTTATCCTCCCCTCGCTCTGGACCGGACCGAAAGCTGCCATGGCGATGGCACGGGAGCAAGGGCTGGTCTAGGCTTTTACGGGGCTGAGCGGAATACAGGGATGTGTTCGCCTGCCCACTTTTCTGATTGAAAGCTCGGGGAGGGCAGATGCTGGAATCGTTTGAAGCCGGTTTCAAGGCATGGTTGTGGCCGGGTTTTACGGCGATTCTCGCAGTTGCTGCGACCTATGTCGTGTACCGACTGGCTCTGGCAGTCTTTCGGCATTTTTCAGGGTCCAGGACGGTCATTCGCCTGTTCCTCGATGCGGCTGCCCGGGCGCTCGGTGTTGTTTTCTGTCTGCTCACCCTTGCAGGTTCGCTGGCGGCCGCACCACCGGATCTCCCGTTGATGGCGGCGATTCAGCAAATCACCACCCTTCTACTCATCCTTGCCATCACCTGGGCGGCCGTTCGACTGACATCGGCCATTGGCGAGGTCATTGTCGCGCTCAATCCAGTGCTGGAAGGGCATTGGAAGCGGGCGCGCAAGGTCGAGACCCAGACCCGATTCCTGGTCCGCGCACTTAATATTCTCATCGTGATCATCGGCCTGGGCGCTGCCCTGATGACCTTTGAATCGGTTCAGCACATGGGCGCCAGCCTTCTTGCCTCCGCGGGTGTCGGCGGCCTTATTCTCGGGTTCGCGGCCCGTCCTGTGTTGAGCAACCTGCTGGCCGGTATGCAGATCGCTCTGACCCAACCTTTCCGTATAGACGACGTGCTGTATGTGCAGGGCGAGTGGTGCTGGGTAGAGGAAGTGACAGCCACCTATGTGGTTTTGCGGGTCTGGGATCTGCGTCGCCTTGTAGTGCCACTGCAATGGTTTATCGAGAACCCGTTCCAGAACTGGTCCAGGAATACCGCAGAGTTGCTGGGAACAGTTTTTATCTGGGTCGACTACACCATGCCGGTTGAACCGCTCCGGCAGGAATTCACTCGTTTGCTCAATGAATCGGGGCTCTGGGATGGCGAATTTTCCTCGGTGCAGGTGACCGATTCCAGTGATCAGGCCATTCAGGTGCGTTTTTTGATGAGCGCCGCCAACTCCAGCAAGAACTGGGACCTGAGATGTGCGGTCCGGGAGGGCATGGTAACCTTCATTCAGGAACACTACCCGGCTCAGCTACCTAGGCTTCGAGCCCGAGTGGTTGAAAACTGAGCCTTGGTTGAGCGCTTGAAGGCCAGGCGAGATCAGAACTTATAATTTAGCCCCACCGCAAACAGGTACGAGGATTCATCGTAGAAGGTCAGGTTGGATTGGGTGTCGCCAAAGCCGGCAAAAGAAATAAACGACCAGTCCTTCCAGCCCATGAATTGCGGGTACTCGTAAGCTGCAAGCAGGCTGAGCTCATCATCAGAACGCTTTTATTGAACAACGTGCTGGCGCTGCCATCGACGTTAAAGTTGGACGTTGAAGAGATGATCCCCGCATTTAGCGAGACTTCACCACTGAATCCCTTTTGCGGAGGCGCCGGTTGCGCGAATACAGGCAACGCGATGCACAGGATCGGGAGGGCGAGGTACTTTTTCATTCGGATGCTCCGATTATTCTGAATTAGACGCCGTTTCGAGGTCTGACCTCAGTGATGCTCCTTTTACGCGTGAATAGTGTCTTGCGGTTCAGCATGGTTCTAGCGGTGCTGATTTTCCACGCCAAGATGAACTTTACTGGTGAATGGTTGCGAATCTCCCCGGAAATGTATCCCTTTATGCTCTTAGGCAACCTGGCCCTTGCAGCGTTGCTGATAATGTTTTGGATAAGCGGCCGCCAGTCTCCGCCAAATACGTGTTAGGCTCCGTCGAATACCGAAAAGCAAACGACAGGAGTGGCGTACCTGACATGAGCAGTGAAGACCTCAATCAAGTAATGGAAATGGATGGTGAAGAGCGGTACGACTACTTCCTGAGCCAAGTGGCCGAGGAACGGGAAATCTGGATCCTGGTTAACGGCCAGAGCCAATTCCTCAAGATCGCCTCGGACGATGGCGATGTGGAATACCTGCCCGTGTGGCCGGCTTCGGCGTTTGCCGCCGAGTACGCCAACGGCGGCGATGAGCTGACGCCCCGCAGTATTTCACTGCCGGACTTCTTCCGGAAATGGGTCCCCGGTTTAACGAAGGATGGCCTCGATGTGGGTGTATTTCCCGGCCCTGATAAAACGGTATGGATCACCGAGCCGGCAGAGCTCAAGCAGGATCTTCAGGACGTAATGTCTGATTTCTAGTACAGTTTTCATCGCCTGGCCGCTTTGGCGAGACGAGTAATATGAAGCGCTGCTTGATTTCGTCTGGTCTGCCCTGATCATTTATCTCAGTACACAATCTGAGGGCAATCAATCATGACTGATATCCGACACCTGGTCTGTCCCCACTGCCACAAGGTAAATCGCGTGCCTGCGGATAAATTGTCATCTGGCGGCAATTGCGGCGCCTGCAAACAGCCGTTGTGGCCGGATCAGGTTCTGGAACTTACAGACCAGAGCTTTGCTAATCATACCGGGCGCAGTGATCTGCCGGTGCTGGTGGACTTCTGGGCGAGCTGGTGTGGCCCCTGCAAAATGATGGCGCCTCAGTTCGAACAGGCCGCGAGAGACTGGCGGGGCAAGGTACGTTTTGCCAAGCTAAATACGGAACAGGCCCAAGGCCCGGCCAGCCAGTTTGGCATTCGCAGCATCCCTACCATGATCCTGTTCCAGAATGGCCGGGAAGTGGCCCGCCAGAGCGGCGCCATGAATCAGGCGCAGATCAGCCAATGGCTGCAGTCGAAGGGTATTCGCTAGCCTGATAAGGCTGTTTATTCGCTGGCCGGTCATTAAAACGCCACAATGGCTGAGGCCCTGCCATTGCAGGGCTGAAGACACCTATCCGAGCTGTTCCCACAAAGTTATCCACAGTTTTTGTGGGTAAAGCTGACTTTGCAGCGACATCGACTTTCTTATGGTATGTAGCCAGAATTCGAGCCAAACTGTCTGTAACTCGAAAGGCAGAGTCGGGCAAGCGACGGCCTTACCCGGTTGATCACTCCAACGAGGACCGAATGAGAGCAGTCCTGTTTATCATCATGGCATTCTGGTTCCTTCCAGTTTCGTCCCAAACGCTCAAGATTATGGGTTCGGACGAGAGCTTTCTCCCGTTTTAGTACGGCAATGATCTCAGCGAGGGCATTCTGGTCGAGGTGATCAATGAATTCACCAAACAGACCGGTATCGCAGCCGATTTCGTCCCGATGGCGCGTAAACGCCAGGCCTGGGCTCTGGAACGAGGACTGGCCAACGCGGTTTTCGCCAACCCGCTATGGATGCCTTTGCCGGACCAAATGCACGCCGTAGGGCCGTTGTTAACCTGGCGTGACCGCGTGTTCGCGCAACCTGGCCGGCGCCCGGACTCCTTCGATGACCTCAAGGGAGGTATCTGTCTTCGCAGATGGTTTGTCTACAGTGATGGGCTTGAGGGGCGGATCGGGAGCCATCTGGTGCGCCATGACGGCTACAATGCCCAGCAGATGCTGCAAATGTTTTTGCGCAAACGGTGCGATTACATCGTCATGAACGAAACGGAGTTCCGGTTTCTTGCAGAGCTGGGGGACGTAGATCCGGAACCTTATAGCACGGAACTGATAGACGCCGAGTGGCCGGTCTATCTTGGGATACTTGAAAACGAGACAGCTTTAATTGAAGCGGCGGAAGCTTTTTTCTCTACCTACACGATTGACGTGGAGGCCATGCTACCCAGACTGCCATGGCCGGACCGTTGAAGAGATTGATGGTCGGTTTGTCGATACGCCAGGCATGCGAGCGGCTTTCCAGGCGTCGTACCAGAATGTCCGCTTTGCAATCTAGCCGCATCCAGGGCACTACTAAACAAAAGCGGACATTCGCGACTCTCCACTGCGAGCCGGTTTTTGATCCAGTCTTGAAGAACGATGAACCGCTTCAATGGTTCGGCAATGCAAAACCATTAACGAAAAGGCAGCCCCATTTGTTCATGAAAGCTGTTCATACGCAGTATTTGAGTATGAATCCGTGAACCGTTCTCGTTAGTTTGGTTGTAGGAAGCTCAGCCAAGCCTTCCAAGAACTGGAAACGTCGACAACATCCATGACGCGAATACAGTCATCTGACCGGTGAGCACCAACACGCCCATGACAACGAGTACCAGGCCTGCAAACACTCTCAGCAGTCGACTCCAGCGACTGAACCAGCGCACTCGTCGGCGAAAGTGCTCAATGAATAGGGCAGTTCCCAGGAAGGGAAGAGCCAGCCCTAACGAATAGGCAGCAAGATACAACATACCTGCCTCGGCATTGGCATGGGTGGAGCTGAGCGCCAATATAGCCCCGAGTATGGGACCTATACAGGGTGTCCAGCCGATGGCAAATGCTATCCCCAGAAGAAAGGCGGCAGTGGGACGTCCGCCTTCAAGTGACTGTCCAATGCGCCATTCGCGCTGCAACGCCGGCATGCTCCACCAGCCCAGCATAAACAGACCCATTAGAACGATGAGCACGCCGGCCACCAGGTTGGCCTCTTCACGATAGGCCATCAACCATTGCCCTAAAGCACTTGCGCTTGCTCCCAAGGCAACAAAGATCAGACTGAACCCCATCACAAAACACAGGCTCAGCCAAAGGGCCTTCAACCGATTCGAAGCCTCAGTCAGAGCACCTCCAGTAACAACCGACAGGTAGCCGGGAACCAGAGGTAGCGTGCAGGGTGAAAAAAACGATATGAGACCACCGGCAAACGCGGCGGCAATTCCCCAGGTTGCAAGATCCGGCATCTAGCCTCCTATTGCTGCGAGTGCATCAAGCCGCCCAGAAATCAAATTTGATGCCTTTCTTGGAAGTGCCCTTGTCGATAATGGCCCGCGCGCGCCATAGCATTTTGCCTGTACCGCACTCCGGCAGGGTAAAGGTTCCCTGGTAGACGCCCTGGGCATTCGGTACCAGCTGGGTGCGGACCACGCCCATGTACATTTCAAGCCCTTCAAAATCGACGATTAGGGAGTCTGCTGTCATGTTAGCGAGATGCACACGAATGGGAATTTCTGTCATAGATTCGATGGCTTCATTACCTAAACCGACTGTGATGGCTTGATTGTCCTTTCGCCCGATACACTGACCCTTGAAAGGTGCGCATCCCTCGGTGGCGTAAAAAGTGACACCGGCATCCAGATCTGGCTTCAGGTACTGCGGCAGCACGAAAATTGCAGCGACCATCAGACTGAAACCGGCGATACCGAATAACCATGACCATTTCTTGAAGTGCTGATTCAACGACATTTTCGAGTTACCCGAGATCTAGCGTGAGTGTTGTCTGGTGTCCGTGAGAAATCAGGAAGGACCCTCAGCCTAATTAACGTCCTGACTTTCGCTCCGTTGATAACGGCGCTGGTCTTCCGTCCATAGCGTTTTCAGGTACTCGATCACCAACTGAATTTCCTGGTCGGTGAGGATGTCCTTGAACGCCGGCATCGTCAGCCTATCCGTTTTATTGAAGGGATGTCGCCAGCCCTCGGCAATCATCCTGAACAACATGGCATCGCTGTGGCGCCAGGTGTGGCCTGTCTCATCGTGCGGTGGCGGGGGCATTTCGCCTTTCTCATCCGGTTTGGTCCAGTCGGCAGCACCCTCGCCCTGCCATCCGTGGCAGGCGGCGCAGTATTGCTCGTAAATCTGGCGACCCTCGGCCACCTCGGTCGGCCCACTGTCACTGTTTGGTGGCGCGCCCCCCGCCACCACAAGGGCCGGGGCAACGAGCAAGACCAGCGGGAAAGACCACTTATTCATGAACAGGTACCCATTCGCCAGAGGCGTTCTGCGAAAGCAGATCTCCATCCTCTGTGCCCACCACGAGTCCTTCCTTGAGTGAGAATGTCAGAGCGGTGACTGGCTCGGGTATCTTAAGGCCAGCCCAGCTTTCGCCACCGTCCGAACTGTGGTGAAGTTGCCCCTCGATCACGGCGTAGACGTTCTCCGGGGCAGAAGGATCGTAATCAATAGCAGTCACAGTCCCTCGTAATTCGCCGGCATCGCCCCAGAAGCAGAAACAGTCCATGGAGCGGGCAACGCCGCGGGTGGTGCCAGCGAACAGCCAGCCACTTTCCATACTGCCCGGCATATCCGAGTGCAGGAATGCCTGCACCGGCTCCCGGGGGCCACTGTCTACCTTCACCCATTCGGCACCGCCGTCCCTGGATCGGAACATGCCACTTTCACCGAGATAGACGTAAAGCGTTTCGGCTTGGGTGGCGTGGGCGGCAATCGCCGTGATTCCGAGATCCGGCAGGGTGTCATTGAGGGATTGCCAGCGCTTGCTGGCGTTGTCATAGCGCCAGATACCAAGGCCAGGCCCTGCCAGGTACAGACTTTCGTCCGCGCCCTTTGCCATGGACCGAGGGGGAGCGCCGGAATCGGACGGTGGCAGCGGGATCTCGGTAGTGCTCTGGCCTTCCACGGCAAGCAGGCCGCTATTCCGAAGCACCAGTAGGGCGCCGGAGGCGTCAGTCGTCAGCGCCTTCACTGCTTGGCCATCAGTCGCAGACTGGGCTTGAACCAGACCCGGCATGACGGCAATCAACGCGAACAGGAAAAGCCTGGAAACGCCAGAATTCAGGCGGTAAACCTTCGCTTTCATGGGGCTGACCTCAGTAATCCTTGTGTTCACGGAAAACACCCTGCTTGCCATTGGCGTTAAAAGCGATGACCTGATAATCGTCCTTCCGGCCGGTTTCCATGCCGGGGGTGCCATGGGGCATGCCCGGCACTGATAGCCCAATCGTATTGAACTGCGGGTCCTCAAGGTAGGCGACGATGTCATTGGCCGGCACATGGCCCTCAATCACCAGGTTTCCGATCAGCGCAGTGTGGCAGGACGCCATATCTCGGGGTACGTCGTACTTTTGCTTGATTTCATTAAGGTTGTTGGTTTCAACGATGCGGGTCTCAAAGCCATTGGCCGCGAGGTGCTCGGCCCAGTCCTGGCAGCAACCGCAATTGGGGCTTTTGTAAATGGTGATGGCCTGACCTGTCTTTCCACTCTCGGCTTGCGCAACCGATGACTGGTCAGATTCGTTGGTCTGGATGGCCAAGGTGGTGCCAGCGCCGATAACGACAGCGGCTATACCCGTATAAAGGGCGAGTTTCATGGTCTTCATGGAAAATCCTCGGTTGGAATCGCTTACATGTAGTGCAGGGCGCGGGGATGCACATGCGTCCCCGGCCCATAGCTTCAGTTCATGAGGGTGTCCAAATGGTTATTTGGTGCCGGTGTCTTTGTCTTTCATGCCATCGCCACCATGAGCCTGCATCATCTTCATGCACGCTTCGGTCATGGCTTTGCGGTCTTCTGGGGACATATCGGACATCATCCCCATCATGCCGCCCATACCCTCCATGCCTTGCGAGGACATCATGCCATTTTGCTCGGAATGTCCGGCCATCATGCCGGCTCCTTCGCCGTGGGCAACGGCAGAGAAGAGGGCAACACTGCCTGCCAGAACGGCGGCGGTTACGGTGAGGTTGATTTTTGAATTACGCATTTGATTTACTCCAGTTAAAGTCTCGTTACGGATGGACGGAAGTACGAGACTTTGTTGTAAGAATTAACGTTAAAGAGCTTGCCTCCTAGAGGCAAAAATCCGGGTTAAAACTCAGGAGTGGTGTTCTGGAGGGGGCGTAATAGAAGCCAGGAACGGATCCTGGTAGAAGGTTGATCGTGCGGTCAATACCGGGTGGGAGCCCGTATCGGTAAAACCGATGGAATCCCCCGGTAACAGGGCAACGCTGACGCTGACCCCGCATTTGATCAGCCCACTGGCGCTCGGGCAGGCCATGTCAGGGGCTGAGGCACAATCCGCTTCAGTGTCTGTTGAGGAGCCGGCGCTCTCAGCCTGAGCCATCATCATGGAACCACAATCCGGCATCGCAGTGTCCGCGTCGCTGTCCGCTATTTTGGACATAGCCAATGCCGGTCCGCTTATCACCAGAAGCAGTGATAGCAGCGCGGAAATAAATTGGCGGGTTGTTGCGGTCATCCTGATTCCAAGCACCAAGCTGTAAAGG
Organism: Marinobacter sp. CP1; assembly: GCF_001266795.1. Taxonomy (NCBI): domain Bacteria; kingdom Pseudomonadati; phylum Pseudomonadota; class Gammaproteobacteria; order Pseudomonadales; family Marinobacteraceae; genus Marinobacter; species Marinobacter sp. CP1. The sequence continues at coordinate 833,848 of NZ_CP011929.1, read as the reverse complement.
TTCAACGCTGTGACACACAGCTCGACTTTCAGTTCACCAAATCCTAGCAGTTTTTATTTCAATGACACAACGCCATCGATATCCAAAGGCTCAAGGTGAATTCACTTTGACCATTCTGACAAAAGTCTTGACCTTAAACCGTGCTTCAACGTTATTTTCTCAAAAATGCTCAACTGCAACTGTTTACCGCATAAGCGGTGGAAATGAGCAACCAACAACCACGGTAAAAATGAGGGACGATAATGAGAGGAGGACCGGTGGGTTTGCTGACAGGGCCACGGCGTTGGTGGTTGTTTGGCGCCTTCGGGGTCATCGCGGGACTCACCTTTGGCTGGGAACAGCTGGTGATATTCGGGCTCGCTCCCATACTGATCAGCCTCCTGCCCTGCCTGATCATGTGTGGTCTTGGGTTGTGCATGATGAAGTGCAAGGACAAATCGGGCTCGGTGACAACGGTTGAGCAGACCAAGGAGACTGGTAGCGCTTAGCTTTGCACCTGAAAATAGCGCATCATCCCTGCATCCTCATGTTCCATGTTATGACAGTGGTAGATGTAAAGGCCGTCAAAGCGCTCGAATTTCATCGCCACCTGAACCGTTTCACGAGGCATAACCAGAACCGTGTCGTGCCAGCCACTGTCTACCAGGCCCTGCTGTAGACTGTCCGAGTTGCCGCCTCGTCGCCCTACAACGTTGAATTGCAAGCCATGAATATGCATCGGGTGAGGCATCGGTGTGCTGTTGTGGAATTCCCAGATTTCCGTGTCACCAAGGCGGACTTTTTCGTCATCAGCAACATTCGTTCCGTCAAACCGCCGGCCATTCATGGCAAATCCCCGCATCATAACCGGGCTTAACTCGAACGACCGGATTCGCGTATTGCTGTTTACCGGTATTTTTTGCCGCTGCACACCTAGCTGTGCCGGTAAAGGTTCGCTGGCCTTTAATGACTTGGACACCTCCAGCCTGGCCAAGGGGAATCGGCTGCCAAGGGGCAGGGCGTTGCTGCCCATCATGCCCATTCCGTCCATCATACCTCCGCTCATCATGCCTGCCCGGAAACGGTCACTGATAAGCTCCAGCGTATCACCCGGCTGGAACTCGGAAAGATCGCCCCATATATCAAGCCGCTGAGCCGGAGCCAGCACGGCGTAAGGCCTGTCTTCCGGTTCCTGAAGAAGGCCGCCGTCTGCACCGATAACGGTGACAGGTCGCCCGTCGCTCCAGGCCAGTTTGTAGATGCGGGCGTTAGAGCCATCAAGGACTCGAATTCTGTATGGGCGGGTGGCAACCTTGCGGGTGGTTGGAGGCGCCCCGTTAGCCAGCACTCTGTCCCCCAGAAAACCGTGCATACGGTCCATCATGGACCCCATGCCACGGCCCAAGTAAACCAGTTCATTGTTACCAGCAAAGGTGCGGTCCTGAAGCACCAGCAGCAGCTCGTTATCGCCCGACGGCAATTTGAGGTCCGCTTCTTCCTCGTCTTCAACGATCAGGAGTCCGGCCAACCCTGCGTAACTTTGAAATCCTACGCGACCACCTTGCTTGCCGTGGGCATGAGAGTGGTACCAGAACAGTCCGGCCCGGTCCAATACCTCGAAGCCAACAGTCATTGTCTCGCCTGGGCGGATCGGTAGTCTTGGCTGTCCGTCTACGTCGGACGGCACGTGAAGTCCGTGCCAGTGGACGGTGGTGTCCTCTGGCAGCTCATTGTGAATATGGATTTTGACGGTTTGGCCGCGGCGTAGCCGGATCGTTGGGCCGAGGTAACTGTCCGGATTTTCGGAGACTGTGTTTTTTGGACCTTTCAGCAATTCCGCCCTGTAGCGCCACACTTCACTGGGGGCGCCCGGGCCCATCAGCGAATGCGAAAAGGGACGGGAAAAGTCCTAACATCAGCGTAACCAGCCTTTCAAAACCCTTCATTACAGTGTCTCCGTCTTTTCGCCCCACTTGACTCAAAACGGGGGACCTTGGGTCAGTTTGGTGTACCGCCACCGGTCTGACAAAGCATGAAAAAATGCCTTGACCTTAAAGTTCACTTTAAGGTTATGGTTGGCATCAGTCATTGATCACTTGTTTTGAGGTGCAAGAATGAAAACGTTCAATATTGGCGAACTCTCTGATAAAAGCGGCGTGGCCAGCCATGCCATTCGCTTTTACGAGCGGGAAAATCTCATGCCCGAGCCTGCCCGAACCCAATCGAATTATCGTCGTTACCCCGAGGATGCGATCGCCAGGCTGCAGTTCATCATCCACGCCAAGCAGTGGGGTTTCACTCTTGATGAGATTCGTGAACTCCTGATGCTTCAGGACGCCAATGGCGACCGTGCCGAGGCCAGGCAAATTGCAAAGAAGCAACTGGAAAAAATCCGGCATCAGATTCAGAGTCTGTCCCGCATCGAGGCCGTCCTGTCTGAAACACTGAAGGAATGCTCCGGTGAGGGGCCGATGGATGGCTGCCCGATTGTTGAAGCTATAGCCCAGCAAGGGTGAAGCTGGCAATCGCCTGCGGATGCATTGATTTAGAGGCACACAGTTATCTGTGCCGAGGAGCTAAACGGGTATGCAACGAATAGAAATTCGTGTTGATGGAATGTCTTGCGCTTCGTGCGTCGGACGGATTGAAAAGGCGCTCATGGGTCAGCGCGGCGTTGCGGAATCCCAGGTGAATCTGGCGACCGGAAAAGCCACCGTGAAATTTGACCAGCCGGCCACGCCGGCCACGCTAATCGACTTGATTAAGGAGGCGGGTTATCAGCCACGAGTACAGTCGGCTGAAATTCCGGTCATCGGAATGACCTGTGGCTCCTGCGTATCCCGGGTTGAGCGGGCATTGAACAAGCAACCCGGCATGGTCAAGGCCAGTGTCAATCTGACTACCCAGAAAGCGTTTGTGGAGTTCCTGTCTGACACCTTGTCAGTGCCGCGAATTCATCAGGCTATCCGCGACGCAGGGTATGAACCTCAGGAGCCGGACGCCAATAGCGAAACGGAAGAGCAGGACAGGGAGGGCATCGACCTCCGCCGGAAAGTGATCTTCGCTGCGGTGTTGACCATTCCGGTAGTTCTGATTGCCATGGGTAAGATGATCCCCGCTCTTGAATCTCTATATTCCAGCCTTTTGCCCCATCGGGGGTGGATGGCTATTGAGTGGCTACTAACCACGCCGGTGTTGTTTTATGCCGGATTGAGGTTTTTCCGGTCCGGGTACACTGAATTGCGCCATGTCAACCCTGGCATGAACAGCCTGGTTATGATCGGCACCAGCGCTGCCTATTTCTACTCCGTCGCAGCACTGCTGGTTCCAGGATTCTTTCCCGCCGGTACCGCCGAGAGTTATTTCGAGGCAGCGGCAGTAATCGTGACGCTCATTCTGCTGGGACGCTACTTTGAGCACGTCGCCAAAGGCCGGACGTCGGAGGCAATCAAAAAACTTCTGCAATTGCAGGCCAAGACCGCCCGTGTCATTCGGGATGGGGAAGCCGTCGAAGTGCCCATCGAAGCCGTGGTACCTGGTGACCGTATCCAGGTGCGCCCGGGAGAGCGGGTTCCTGTTGATGGCGTGGTGGAGGAAGGCCAATCCTACGTGGACGAGTCCATGATCAGCGGCGAGCCCGTTCCCGTGGCCAAACAGAAAGACGCCGAGCTGGTGGGTGGAACCATTAATAAGAACGGTTCCCTGACGTTCCGGGCTACGAGGGTCGGTGCGGACACCGTTCTGGCACAGATCATCAGAATGGTGGAATCGGCCCAGGCTGATAAACCCCCGATTCAGGCGCTGGCCGACAAGATAGCGGGAATTTTCGTTCCCATTGTGATTGTGCTCGCGATTCTGACGTTCATCACCTGGTTCAGCTTCGGGCCCGAGCCGGCCCTGTCCTTTGCCTTCGTCACGACGGTCAGCGTACTGCTGATTGCTTGTCCCTGCGCGATGGGACTGGCTACGCCAACAGCCATTATGGTCGGAACCGGTAAGGGCGCCGAAATGGGCGTGCTGTTCCGCAAAGGCGCGGCCCTGGAGACACTGTCTCGGATGGACACCATCGTCCTCGATAAAACCGGCACCCTGACTCGGGGCCAGCCTGAGCTGACAGATTTCATACTGGTGGAAGGCCGCGAGGATGAGGTCCTGGCCTGGGTTGCGGCTGTGGAGACCGAAAGTGAACATCCCATCGGGGAAGCCATCGTCAAGGGCGCAAGGGATCGGGGCCTCACGTTACCCGCGATCAGTGAATTCCAGGCGGAGCCGGGCTACGGCATCCAGGCACAGGTGGCCGGACGCCGGATCAATGTGGGCGCGGACCGTTATATGCGCCGCCTCGGTATCGACCTGGCCAGCGTCGCCGACGATGCGGTGTCACTTGCTGAAAAAGCCAAATCCCCGCTGTATGTTGCCGTCGACGGACGCCTCGCCGCGCTGATTGCCGTGGCCGATCCGCTCAAGAACGGCTCGGTGGAAGCGATTGCTGCGCTCAAGTCATCAGGGCTCAGCGTGGCCATGCTCACCGGTGACAACCGCGCCACCGCCGAGGCGATTGCGCGGCAAGCCGGTATCGAACGGGTGCTTGCGGAGGTATTGCCGGACCAGAAAGCGTCCGAAGTGAAGCGCCTGCAAGAGGAAGGTGCCCGGGTTGCTTTTGTGGGTGACGGTATCAATGACGCACCGGCCCTGGCGCAAGCCGATGTGGGTATCGCCATCGGCACCGGTACCGACATTGCCATCGAGGCCGGCGACGTGGTTCTGATGCGCGGCGACCTCCGGGGCATCGTGGATGCTGCAGCGCTCTCCCGGCGCACCCGCAAAACGATTCTTGGCAATTTTGTCTGGGCCTACGGATACAACCTGGCACTGATCCCCGTGGCCGCAGGTGTTCTGTTCCCGTTTACCGGTTATCTGCTCAACCCCATGCTGGCTGCGGGTGCCATGAGCCTTTCCAGTGTGTTTGTGGTGACCAATTCCCTCCGACTGGGCCGGTTCAAATCCGATAGCGGAAGCTCCGTGGAGAACAGTATCAGCGAAAGCGGAGCCGCACAGGCCAGTGTCTCGTAAGAGGCCTGGCACACACAGAATCAGGAGATTGACATGATGACGAATGAGGCATGCATGTTTGGAATGGCGGGAAGGGGGTTGATATCCCTTTTGCTCATCGTCGCCTTGGTACTTGGCGTCGCAGCCCTCGGCAAGTACCTGTTTTCGAAAAACAGGGACGATTCTGGACGCGCGAGTAAGAACGCCAGAGGAGACTATGACTACCACCCTGAACCATGAATTTCATCGGGTACCCATGGCAGGCATGGGAGTTAGACCGAACGCAAAAGCAAAAGTAGTCGGGGTTCTGCTCTTGCTGGTTGCACTGGCTGCGATCTATTGGGTCATGCTGGAGACCGGAGCATTGACCACCGTGACCAACAAGGCGGCCTTGTCGGAATGGATTGACCAACTGGGGTATTGGGGGCCGGTGGGTATCATTGGCCTGATGATCACGGCCATTGTCCTGAGCCCGATCCCCAGCGCCCCGATCGCCATGGTTGCCGGTACGGCCTATGGATCGCTATGGGGAACAGTCATCGTAGTTATCGGTGCTGAGGCCGGCGCACTGATCGCTTTCGCCATTGCTCGATCCTTGGGGTACGACGTTATCCATCGCTGGAGGCGGGTACGTCCGGTATTGAATTGGCTGGGCAAGGACCGCTCCCAGGGCGGGTTGATGCTTGTCATTTTTGCGTCGCGATTGGTGCCCTTTATCTCCTTCGATGCCGTCAGCTATGCAGCCGGCCTGACACCGATCGCGTTCTGGCGATTCGTGGTCGCAACTCTGGCCGGTGTTATTCCGACAGCGTATTTGATCACAGCGTTTGGTGGCTTGCTCATGGCATCTGAGTCCGGGGTGGTGACCGGGCTTCTGATCCTGGTCAGTGGCATTACCCTGTTACCGATTGTTGCCAAGCTGCTCATGGCTCGCCTAAGGCACCAGAAAGCGTCCGAACTTGCATGATAGAGGTTGGGTTGAAGGCGCCTTGGCAAATACTCATCCCGCACAGCAGGACAGCTGTTTCACGTCTTTGGTGAAGGTTTGCGCGCAGAGCTTGAGGCCTTCCACCATGGTCAGATAAGGAAACAGTTCATCGCCGATGTCCTGCACGGTCATCCGTGACCGAAGTGCAATGACTGCCGTCTGGATCAGTTCACCGGCTTCCCCGGCTACCGCCTGCACCCCCAGCAAGCGTCCCGAATCGCGCTCGGCCACCATCTTAATAAAGCCATGGGTGTCGAAATTCACCAGCGCTCGCGGCACGTTTTCCAGATCCAGCAGACGGGTGTCCACATTGTAGCCCTGCTTGAGCGCTTCGGCCTCTGTCAGGCCAACTGTGGCGACCTGAGGGTCGGTAAACATCACCCCCGGCATGGCGCTGAGATCCAGGGTGGCCTCGCCTCCCGTCATGTTGACCGCAGCCCGGCTGCCCCCGGCAGCGGCGACGTAGACAAACTGCGGCTGATCGGTGCAGTCACCGGCGGCATAGACACCGGGGACCGTGGTTTGCAGTTGCCCATCCACCTGAATCGCGCCACGGGAGGTTTCCACACCGATGCCCGCCAGGTTCAGGTTTTCGGTATTGGGTATCCGGCCGGTCGCCACCAGCAGTTGATCAGCTCGTAAGGTACCGGCATTGGTCTCGATAACGAATTCATTGTCGGTATAGTCCACACGGCTGGCCTGGGTCTGCTTGAGCACCTCGATGCCCTCGCGCCTGAACGCCGCCTCTATGGCCTCACCGACGGCGGGTTCTTCACCGGATAGCAGGCGGCTGCGGGCCAACACGGTGACCTTGCTATCCAGCCGGGCGAACGCCTGAGCCAATTCCAGGGCAACAAAACCGGCGCCGATAACGATCAGCCGTTCAGGCACAGTAATTAATGCCAGCGCACTGGTGGAGGTGAGATAAGGCGTCTCAGCCAGCCCCGGTATCGACGGCTCTGCGGGGCGGGCGCCAGTGCCAATAAAGGCGCGATCGAAATGGACGTTCTGCTCGCCGCCCTCGTTCAACTGGACCACCAGGTTATTGCCATCGACAAACCGGGCTTCACCGTTCAGGACCGTGATTGCCGTCTGGTCGCGCAGAATCCCTTCGTACTTGGCGTCGCGCAGTTCCTCGACACGCGTCTGCTGTTGCTGAAGCAGTTTCGCCCGGTCCACCTTCGGTATCTGGGCGCTGACGCCCCCGTCAAATGGGCTCTCCGTGCGCAGATGCGCGATATGCGCGGCACGAATCATGATTTTCGACGGCACGCAGCCGGTATTCACGCAGGTACCACCAATAATGCCGCGCTCGATCAGGGTGATGCGGGCGCCACGCTCCGCGGCCTTCAGGGCAGCCGCCATGGCTGCGCCGCCGCTACCAATCACAGCGATATGCAGGTTTTTGTCACTATTCATTCCGAGTTCCTTGAATTACTGGGGCATTGTCACGGCAGGCGCCGAGTCGCGTGTAACAGAGGGCGCCTGGAGTCCTTTATCACAACTCACTTACTGTCCGTTTCCAGGGATTTCAGGGTGGAGGGATAGCCGACATCGCCCGTTGCCTGGGTTAAGGCTTCCACCGATGTTCGTGTGTCGTCAAAGGTAATCATGGCTTCTCGATCCGGATAGCTCACGTCGACTTGTGAAACACCGTCCACCTTGTTCAAGGCCAGCTTGATGGTAATGGGGCATGCGGAACAGGTCATCCCCGGAACCGAAAGCGTCACTGTCTGCATGGCGGCCCAAGAGGGCATGCTGAGCAGGGCGAAAAGCAACGTCATGGCAAAGCGCATTTTCATGGGACAATCTCCTTTCAATAAAACAGAGGAAGAGCATAGGGAAACAACAGGGCGACCAGTATCAGTGCCGTTACTGCCCAAAAGATCACCTTATAAGCCGTTCGCACCCGTGGTACGGCACACACTTCACCGGTTTGACACTGTTCCACTGGCCGGAAGATTCGACGCCAGGCGAAGAACATGGCCACCAATGCAACGCCGATGAAAATCGGGCGGTAAGGTTCAAGAGCCGTGAGGTTGCCCATCCAGGCACCGGAGACACCCAGCGCGACAAGTACCAGCGGTCCGAGGCAGCAGGCCGAAGCCAAAAGGCCCGCAATACCTCCCGCAGCCAAGGGGACACGCCCCGATTTGGAATTCGACATAACGCTGACACCTTTCATGGTTTCATTCGATGAGATAAGATTACTTCCGTAGTCAGCTACGGAGTCAAGGGGTATGCCGGATAAAGCGAATTCATTGACCATCGGTGGCCTGGCGAAGGCTGCCAACGTCCATGTCGAGACAATCCGCTATTACCAGCGGCGACGTCTAGTACCGGAGCCGGAACGTCCTCCAGGTGGTATTAGGCGCTATGGTCCAGCTGATATCGAGCGGTTAATGTTCGTGAAAACGGCTCAGCAGCTGGGCTTCAGTCTTGTCGAAATCAGTGACCTGCTACAACTTGAAGATGGCGCTCACTGCCAGGAGGCCAGCGCTCTGGCCGAGCACAAGTTGCGGGACGTGCGTGAGAAAATCGACCAACTGGGGAGAATCGAGAAGGTACTGGGCGAGATGGTTGAGCAGTGCCATGCCCATCCGGACAATATTACGTGCCCATTGATTGCATCATTGCATGAGGGGGCAATGGGGGAAACGATCAACGTGAAAGAACATGATTTTCACTCGACTGAGGACTCGAGGGAGAGCGGATGTTTTATCCCCGGATAGTCCCCACACCCAAGCTTCTGAGGAACTTATGTGCGCCGCCAACATCTTACTCTGGTAGCCGCATTGGCGGATACGGTGATGGAGCGTGTCTGTTTGCACCTCCGTCAATGTAGGTTAAAGTGGACGATTATCTTCCCACGCGGAAGATGTTTTAGCTGTTCTGTAATCAGGATATCAGTGCGATGACCACACGGCTTATGGGACTGGCAGTACTACTGCTCGTGGCTCTTCTCCCCGTTGCACAGGGAGTTGCCGCGACCTCTTTTGAGGCGGAACCCATGGCCGAGGCTTGTGTCATGTTGCCAGACACCCAGGTGATGCATGACTGCGCCGGGCTCAATGCCGAGGGCAGCTGCAGTAGCCCGTGTTCAACGTCCCATGTCGGGAAATCTGCAATTAGAGACTCGGTAGTGCTGTTATCTTCCCCCTGCCCGAAAGGCTATTATTCTCATTCCGGCCGTGTACTTTCTGGCCCAGACCCTTTTCCTCCCAAGTATTCAACAGTGTCCTGAACCTTTGATTACCAGAGGCTTTCGCTTCGAGTGCCTGTCGTTTGGCCTTGCGCGGTAGACCACCACGTAGGCAGCTTTGCTGGTGATTTTATCGACTGATGAATACATGAAAACGGGAACGTATCTGTGATGTCATTCTATCTGGAATACCTGGTGCGCGGCATGACCGTGCTCTGCCATAAGCTTTCGGGTTTCAGCGGGACGCCAGGGCTGCTGTACAAGGATTCGAGCGGACAATGGCGGGGCCAGACTGGTGTGCCCAGCCAGGAAGCGCTCGGCAGGATGCTGGGAGTCACTGAGTAATGGATCAGCTGCCCTCATTACTCATTGCCGGCCAGATCATGATGGCGGTTATGGCAGGTCTACTGCTGAACCTGACGCCCTGCGTGCTGCCCGCGATCCCCATCAAGGTCCGGACCATCCTGCGGGAGGCGGGCGGCCAGAGGTCCCATCGGGTGCTGGCCGCGTTGGCATTCACGGCCGGAACACTCACCTTTTTCCTGACGCTGGGCGGCCTGACCGCACTGCTGCAGTGGAACTGGGGCACGTTGTTCCAGTCAACGCTATTCGTGGCCGTCCTGGTTGCGTTAATGGTCGGGTTTGCGGTGATTACCTGGCTCGATCTGCCCATCCCCGTCCCGACATTCGCCGCCTCGGCGCATGGCCGGCGTTACTTTGAAGCCTATGTATCCGGGCTGTTGAGTGCGATTCTGGCCGCGCCCTGCGCAGGCCCTTTCTTGGGGGGCGTACTGGCCTTTGCCGTTACCCAGCCGGCGCCGGTCATCATGGGGATATTCGGCAGTATCGGGCTGGGGCTGTCGTTGCCCTATGCGGTACTGATGCTCAGGCCCGAGTGGCTGAGTCGTTTGCCCAAGGCGGGCCCCTGGACCGTAGCCATTCGTGAAGTGCTCGCGCTGATATTGCTGGCCGCCGCCGTGTTTTTCAGTGCGAGCCTGGTACCCAAAGCGGTATATCCCTGGCTGTGGTGGGCCTGGCTGGCGCTGGTGCTGGTCTGGGGTCTCCGCCGTTTCGTTCAGGGGAACGGTGCCGTGCGCGTGATCACTGCAACGGCGACAGGCCTTGCCCTTGCCGTGACAGTGGTATTCGCATCTCCGTTGGGCAGCGGCGAAGACGAACTTGTCTGGCAGCCCTACTCAGCAGAACTCCTGGCAGAAACAAAAGCCCGTGGCACGCCGTATTTGCTGGAGTTCACTGCCGACTGGTGCATCAACTGCAAGGTCCTGGAGCGCACCGTGTATAAAGAGCCCGCTGTGGCCGAAGCCGTGGAGCGGGCCGGCATGGTGCCGATTCAGGTGGACGTGACAGCAAGCGATCCCGAAAAAGACGCATTGTTAACCGCGACGGGTGGGCAGGCCTTGCCCTTTGCAGCGGTTTTTGCCGGTGATGGCGCCGTTGTCGCCCGTTTCACGGGACTCTTTGACACCGATAGCCTGGTCGAGGCGATCAACCGCACCGAGAATTCACAACCCTAGATACTGGAGATGAACCATGACAACCCGACCCAAAGTATTGCTGACCGGCGTAGCGGTTTTTCTGATCGCGATCGCGGCCGTGTTTGTGCTGACCGATACCGATTCCGGCAATGGCGGTGGCCAGGCCCAGCCTGAACAAGCCAATTCCGACCCCCAGGCGCCAGTTGCCCGCACGGGGTTGGCAGATTCTTCCGATAAGGTCCGCCTCAATCTTGCGGAAGGCGGCAAAGCCCTGATAGGGGAGACCGGTGAAATTATTCTGACACTGGACATTGAATCGGGCTGGCACGTGAACGCCAACCCGGCCTCCATGGAGTTCCTGATTCCCACCGTCGCCAGTTCTTCGGTCAACGGTCAGTCGCTTGACATCCCGACCCAGTACCCCCGCGGCAGGGTCAGTGACATCACGCTGGGTGACACCGCCCTGGAGGTGTACGACGACGGTGCGAGTATCCGGCTGCTGCCAGACGAAAAACAGACCACCGCGCTGAAAGAGGCAGGCAAGCTTGACATGACAGTACGGGTGCAGGCCTGCAGTGACGAGGGCGTTTGCCTGGCGCCGGCTGACCTGCCCGTTGCGCTGAATCTGGACGATACCAAGCCACAATAACCCGGGACTCCCTTCGGAAAACAACTTAAATGGAGAATGACTGTGAACAGCTTATTCAGAGTATTCCTGATTGCCGTGGTTGCCTTGGGCAGCACCAATGCCATGGCCCACTCCATGGAGGATGTGGAGGCCTCATTGAACGAGAAAGAGCGATATGCCCAGTTCGTGGATCAGCCGGCCCCTGCGTTTGATCTTACCGCCGCTGACGGCAATACCCTCTCCCTTGATGACTTAAACGGCAAAACCGTCGTGCTCAATTTTCTCTACACGCGCTGTACCGACGCCTGCCCTTTGCATATGAACCTGATACGGCAGTTGCAAACCGGGGTTGAAGAAGAAGGACTGAGTGAAGAGGTGGTGTTCATCACCATTGCCACTGATCGCGAGGATATTGCCGGGACCCGGGACAACATGCGCGCGTATGGCGACAATTTCGACCTGAACCCTGGTAATTGGCACTTTCTTTACCGGGGCGAAGGTGAACCGCCCGGATTGACATCGGAGCTCGCCAAAGCCTACGGCGTTCAGTTCAGGGATACCGGGGAGGGTGTACAGGTTCATGGCGTAGTAACCCACGTGATTGATCCGGGAGGCCAGATGCGCGCCCGATTCCATGGATTGAAATTCAAGCCTGAACACCTGGTGACCTACCTGAAAGCCATTGCCAAAGGCCCCAACGCGGCAGCCGATGATGGGTTCTGGGGCCGACTGCACGGGCGAATTGAAGAGTTGTTACAGAGTGAGTAACGCGTGGGGCGCCATGCGGGCAGCAAACCGACCACTTTAATCAGGAGAAATGTCTAATGAGTCACCAGCGCATATCCGCCGCCCGTGGAATCGCCGTAGTCCTTTTCGCGCTTGCTATTTCCATAGCCGCTCCAGTTATGGCTGCAGGGAAAGTTCCGAAGTCCGTGGGGCCCCAGGGGTTCCTGATCTGGGAGTCCCCTCGCACTCTGCCCGAGCTGGCTTTTGAGGACGAAGACGGCAGGCCGCTGACACTGGCTGACTTTAAGGGTAAGGCGATATTGCTCAATATCTGGGCGACCTGGTGCCTGCCTTGCCGTGAGGAAATGCCGACGCTGGACTCACTTCAGGCTCAACTGGGCGGCGAGCAATTTGAAGTGGTCGCGCTGTCCGTTGACCACTCAGGCATCAGCGTTGTTGAAAAATTCTACCGGAAAACCGGCATCCAACATCTACGCCAGTATATTGATCCGTCGACACTGGCGACCTCAACACTGGGCATAGAAGGTGTTCCTACAACGCTGCTGATTGATCACGACGGTCGCGAAATTGGCCGTCTGGTCGGTGCCGCGGAATGGGACAGCCCGGCCATGGTGGATTTGATGACCCGCACCATTGAAGGGGTTCCGGACTGACTGGATTTACGCAATTGAAAAGGCAGGTGCGTAATGCTTCAAGCTACTACTGCATGCTTCCTTCGCTGAGCCCTTCGAGAACCCCGCAGGCCTCAATTTCCCGATCATCGTTACAACTCGCTCGCAGCGACACAAGTTGTTTCTCCAGTACCTGCAGATCGGTTATCTGAGACCGTACTTGAGCGATGTGATCATCAAGCAAGGTGTTGATGGCCCTGCAAGGCTGATGGGGCGCGCCCTGATAACGCTGTAACTCGTGAATTTCAGCGAGTGACAGCTCGAGTATTCTGCAGCGCCGGATGAAGGCCAGTCGCTCAACATGCCGTTCAGTGTAAATACGGTAGCCGTTGTCCTGACGATCCGGCGGCGGTAACAAGCCCTCTCGCTCATAGAAACGGATGGTCTGGGTGTCGACCCCTACGGACCGTGCCAACTGACCAATGCGCATCGGGTTTCTCCTCAACAGATGGTATCTGCTTTATTGACCTTATAGTGGCTATATGGTTTTAAATCATAATCCGACAATACTCAAGTGGAGCCGTATCATGAGTAAACCCTGTGAAGACGCCTGTGGCTGCGAAGCAACACCCGCCGAGGGTAATGCCGGGTCGGGGGCCTCTGAAGCGTCCGGCAACTGGATCAGTGTGTATACCGTACCGAAGATGGATTGTCCTTCGGAGGAACGGATGATTCGACTGGCCCTGAACGGTTTTGAAGACATTCGCGGGCTGTCCTTCGACCTGTCTGATCGGCGGTTGAAGGTTGTGCACGATGGCGAGGCTGAGCCTATCACCGCGAAGCTGGCAACCCTCGGGCTGGGAGCTTCGCTTCAGGAAACGGCCGCTGCCGACCCTGAGTCAATCAAGGCGCTCGGGGGTACGGCTATCTCGGCCGAGCAGGAGTCCGGCACCCTGCGTTGGTTGCTCGGTATCAATGCCGTCCTGTTTGTGGTGGAAATGACGGCCGGCCTGATCGCGCACTCCACCGGTTTGATTGCAGAATCCCTGGACAATTTTGCCGACGCGGCCGTGTATGGGCTCGCCCTGTATGCGGTTGGGCACAGCGTGAAAATGCAGGTGCGTGCGGCGCATCTTGCGGGCGTACTCCAACTGATACTGGCTGTGGGCGTACTTGCAGAGGTGGTGAGGCGCTTTGTCTTCGGCAGTGAGCCTGAGTCGCTGGTAATGATGGGGATTGCGTTCATCGCATTGATCGCCAATACCACCTGTCTGCTGCTGATATCCAAACATCGGGAGGGCGGTGCCCACATGAAGGCGAGCTGGATATTCTCAGCCAACGATGTGGTCATCAATCTGGGGGTCATTACCGCTGGCGCCCTGGTCGCGTGGACTGGCTCCAATTACCCGGACCTGATCATCGGCAGCATTGCGGGGATTATCGTACTCAACGGTGCCAGGCGCATCCTGGCGCTTAAGGGTTAAATAATGTCCATCGTTGCCAAAAAACACTTGCCGTATGGCCTGCTGGCGATTTCGGGCCTGATTGCGGCGTCTGATCAGGTTGTAAAATGGCTGGTCCAGCAGTCAATGGCGTATGGCGAGTCGATTCCGGTGACCCCGTTCTTTAACTGGGTGCATGTCTGGAACACCGGCGCCGCATTCAGCCTGTTTGCCGATGGCGGAGGTTGGCAGCGATACTTTCTTATCACAGTCGCGGTAGTTGTCTCGATTGTACTGATCGGGCTGATTGTTCAGTGCCGCCGCAGGGGAGAAGCCATCGCGTACAGCCTTATTCTTGGCGGTGCCATGGGCAACCTGATTGACCGTATATTTCGTGGCTATGTTGTGGATTCCTTTGATGTCTATTGGCAATCCTGGCACTGGCCAGCCTTTAACCTTGCCGATATCGCCATTGTGCTGGGCACCGTGCTTTTCCTCTATGTCAGTTTCATACCCGAAAAATCGGGCACGAACGTCGAGCTCGATGGATCAGGCTAAAAAACATCTGACAAACGCCTTGACCTTAAAGTTGACTTTAAGGATACCGTCTGTACTGACAAACCGAGAACGACAGCCAAAGCAAAGGAGAATGAAACGATGACATTGCAACTTGGAGAAACCGCTCCCGATTTCACCGTCGCATCCACCGAGGGAAACATTCAGTTTCATGAGTGGCTGGGAGACGACTGGGCCGTGCTGTTTTCACACCCCGCCGACTACACCCCGTCTGTACCACAGAGCTCGGTGCCTTCGCGAAGCGTAAGGACGAGTTCGCCAGTCGCGGTGTGAAGCTGATCGGGGTATCTGTCGACCCGCTCGACTCTCATAACGACTGGGTGAAGGATATCGAGAAAACCCAGGGCACCGGGCTCAATTTTCCCCTGCTGGCAGACAAGGATCAGGTGGTTGCCGACCTGTACGGAATGATCCATCCAAAAGCCGACCCCAAGGTGACTGTTCGAACGGTATTTATTATCGATTCCGCGAAGAAAATCCGTCTGATGCTGACGTATCCCCCTAGTACCGGGCGCAATCTGGACGAGATCCTGCGCGTCATTGATTCGCTCCAGCTGACCGACAACCACAAAGTGGCCACGCCGGTGGACTGGAAGAATGGCGAGGATGTGATCATCGTTCCGTCGCTCTCCAACGAAGAGGCCAAAGAGCGTTTCCCTGACGGATGGGATGAGCAGACACCGTATCTGCGCGTTACCCGCC
The DNA here is from genome assembly GCF_001266795.1 of Marinobacter sp. CP1. Classification (NCBI taxonomy): domain Bacteria; kingdom Pseudomonadati; phylum Pseudomonadota; class Gammaproteobacteria; order Pseudomonadales; family Marinobacteraceae; genus Marinobacter; species Marinobacter sp. CP1. The sequence goes on along the minus strand of NZ_CP011929.1, from coordinate 818,425 downwards.
AACCTGGTCGGAAGTAACAGGGAGTTCGTCAGCCAGCCGGGCGGCTGGCTGACGAAGCGATACCTGAGAACCCCTCACCGATAGGTTCGGTCATCGCCGAACCCTTAACCGAACACGGCCCCGAAATGCTTACCCTGACAATCCCTGAAGTTGGTCTCTTCGCGTTGTTGATTGCACTTTGCCTGCCGCTGCTTCAGGCGACCGTGCCCTTGCTGGGAGCCGCCACCCGGCGCCCGTTGTGGATGGCATTTGCAGAGCCTATGGCATGGGGGCAATTTGTTTTTCTACTGATTTCTTATGCCAGCCTGACCGCCAGTTTTCTTCTGGATGATTTCAGCGTGGATTATGTGGCCCGTAATTCCAACTCGATGCTGCCCTGGTACTACAAGTTCACCGCCGTCTGGGGCTCTCATGAAGGCTCGGTGCTGTTATGGAGTCTGATTCTCAGTGGCTGGGGCTTTGCCGTCAGTCTGTTTTCCCGCCAGTTGCCACGGGATATCCCGAGACCCGCATCCTGCTGCGTGGTGATGCTCATTTCGCCAACGTGGAATTGATGCAACTGGCGCTCGACGATCCGTACACCGATTTTCTGTTCGGCCTGGCCGGCAACAGCCGTCTGAAAAAACTGGCCGAGCCACACCTGCAATCCACCCGGCGGCTGCACGATACCCGCTGCCATAACGCTCGCCTCGCGGAACAGGCCCCGCCGCAACGCTCGCGCACCTTCCACGAGATCGATTATCAGGCCCGTTCCTGGCCACAGGCGTTTCGCACTGTCCTGAAAGCCGAAACCATGGCCCTCGGCGATAACCCCCGCTTCGTCGTCACCTCCCTGGAAGAGTCAACCCCGGAAATACTGTACGCCGAGCTGTATTGCGCCCGGGGCCAGGACGAGAATTTCATCAAGATGATGAAAAACGACCTGGCCAGCGACCGCACCTCGGATTGCCGCTTTGCGGCCAACCACCTGCGCCTGTTTTTCTCCTGCGCCGCCTATGTACTGCATCACGCCTTGCGCGCCGAACTGTTGCAAGGCACCGAGTTGTCTCAGGCCCAGCCCTCGACGGTCATCATCAAGCTGTTCAAGCTGGCCGTACGGGTGGTGCAGTACAAAGACCGCATCAAGCTCCACCTGCCAGGTAGCTGCCCGGTCAAGGCCCTTCTGCACACAGTCACCGAACGGTTATATCGCCTGCCTCGGCCCAGGTTAAACACCGGCTGAGCCGCTGTCGGCGCTCACCTCCATCTCGGGCTCGGGAGGCCTTCCCTCGCCCGGACGCTGGAATTGATCAAATAATAAACACTTAAGGCCGGTGACTGGATGACATCAGAGCGACATTGGCGCGCATACTACACTAATAATTCTCATATCTGGGCGTAATGGGCTAACCGAGAAAATTTCGTGGCTGCTGCTTGGGGTGTTTATGAAATGTTCGGGTTAGATGCGTAACTAGACTCCTTGGTTCCTGGATGCCGCAGACGCTGTCAGCTCCAGTCGAGGATCACCCTGGGGTTTCGATCAGGTTTCTCCAGTCGTAAACAAAAGCGAACGTTCGAGTGAGGGATTTACGTCAGAGCCTCCAAGCAAATCACAGCCATTTCATCCAGTATGATTGGCGGAGCAAATTGCAGACGCTGAATGATTACGTGGCAGAGATGACCATGCTCGGCTAAGCTCCTGTTTTATCGATTTAAGTGCAGCGTTATTGATGTTTCAAAGTCAGTAATAGTGACACAGTCAAATTTCTGCAATGATAAAGCGCGCTGCCTAATTGCTGTTATGTTTCTCTCAGAGCAGGCTCAAGTCCAAGGTGATCAACAAAGGGGATGAAGTCGCGATCCAAAAACAGCAGGGGCAACTCTTTTTCTATACAGAATGTCGCGATGATCACGTCGGCAGTTTTTCTGATCGTGATGCCTTTTTTTCGTAGTGCCCGATAGTTGTCGGCGCACTTAATTGCCATTTCTTTGCCAAACATTTCATACTGATCCAGAGCGAGCAGGCTTTGCTTGGTTTGGCGATACTGTTTGTCGTTGCGGATGCCTTGGAGGATTTCCAAAAATATGAGGTCTCCAATAGCAACCGAACCTTGAACTATCGAGGCATCCAGCAGATCAGTTTGCGGGTTGTCGACCCCATTGAAATAGTCGATCCAGACGCTGGTGTCTACCAGGATCATCGGGCAGCTCGCATTTCGCCCAAATCGCCTTCCCACTTGATCTTGCCACGTAACTTTCGAATTTCCTGCTGCTTGCTAAGCTGGACTAGAAGTCTAAGGCCTTGCTCGACGGCCTCTTTTTTGGTTTCGTAACCGGAGGCTTTGAGGGCTTCGGCCATTAACTGGTCGTCAATGACTATGTTAGTTCTCATGATGCACCTATGTGTATGCTTTTCGACTTTTATACACAATCTAGCATCTCAAGGAGAACATAACAATCGGCTGCACAGCGACCGATTTTCCGCCGCCTCCGCGGCTACAAACCGGCGCGTGAGCCGGGCGTTGTAAAGGAAATACCCGTCCATGAGAGATAGAGTAAGACTTAATCCGGGTGAAGAACTGAAACTCGAGGGCAGCAGAACTAAAGGACCTTTGGGTGAAACAGAAATCGACACATACTCCGTCATCAACAAGGCAGGAGAAGTCGTAGGTTCAGTTGTGCACTCCGATCACACAGCCATCAAAGGCTTTAAAAGAACGCAAACACTTGTCCAGAAAGATGCTGAAGGCAGTGTTTTGGTAGATAAGCGATGGTGATCTCAAATTTCGACCAGGTTTGGGCGACATGACCAATGGATATTGAATCTCTGACGCGCCTAACCCACAATCATGTCCAGCGAAGTAAACAAACGCTCACTTTAATTGCGGTAGAGAGGTAGAACAGGTGACTGAGCTGGTTAGTTATGAATTGAAAGATGGTGTAGCAACGATTGCCATCAGCAATGGCAAGGCCAACGCCCTGAGCCAGGAAGTGTTCGAGGGGCTCAACGCGGCGCTGGATCGGGCGGAGCAGGGCAAGGCGGTTGTGATTCTGACCGGCCAGCCAGGCGTGTTCTCTGCCGGGTACGACTTGAAAGAAATGCAGAAGGGGCCGAAAGAAGCAGCCGCGCTGGTAAAAACCGGCTCCAGCTTTACCCGGCGTCTGGCCGCATTCCCGTTGCCGATTATTGGTGCCTGTAGCGGCCATGCCATTGCCAAGGGCGCGTTCATTCTGCTGTCAGTGGATCACCGCATTGGTATTGAGGGGCCCTTCAAGCTTGGCTTGAACGAGGTGGCAATCGGCATGACCATGCACCACGCCGGGATTGAAATTGCCCGCCATCGACTGGCGCCCGCCCACTTTTACCGTTCGGTCGTGAACGCTGAGATATACAACCCGGAAGGGGCAGTAGAGGCGGGGTTCCTGGATGAGGTGGTTGCCCAGGACAAGCTGGTTGAGCGGGCCACCGAGCTGGCGCAGCATTTCAAAACCCTGAACATGCGCGCCCATCGTGAAACCAAGCTGAAGGCCAAAGCGGACTATCTGGCGCTGCTGGATCGTTGCATCGAGCAGGATGCCGAGCACCTTGGCCTGAACGGCTAGCTCACGTTTCCGAACTGAACTGCGGTGCTTCGCGGAAACGGAACAGTTTTGCCAGGATCACGTCAGGGAAAGACTGGATCCGGGTGTTGTAGATCATGGCGCTCTCGGTGTAGCTGTTTCGCAAGAGCGAAAGGTAGTTTTCCGTCTCTGCCATGATCGACATGAACTTCTGAATGTCCTCATTGTTCTTCAGGTCCGGATATCCCTCGATCCGGGCCTGGAGGGCATTGGTTACGTTCTGTTCAAACTGGATAAGCTTGTCGGCCTGGCCCTTCGAACTCATCTCGACAGGGTCCGCACTGCGTAGCTGGGCAATGGCTTTCAGCAGCTGTTTTTCGTGGGCCAGAGACGCCTTTACGATTTTCTCCAGGTTGGGCCACAGCTCATGGCGTTGCTGGAGAATGGTGTCGATATTGGCCGATGCCCGCAAAGCCCCTTGCCCCCGATCCAGGCCGGCAAAACCCAGGCAGTAGACGTTCACGAAGGTTTCGAGAAAGCGGACGGTGTAACGCCTGTCGCCCCGGCGCTCCGAATGGTACTGCGGGTATTCGATCTTCGCACCGTCTGGCTGGACGAGAACCTTTCCCTCGCTGTCCTCCAGCCAGAAAGGCGCTAGTTCTTCCCGATGCTCAATAACCCGCCATTTTTCGTTTTTTCCGGAACCCCGCTTTTCTTCAACCTTGTAGTCGAAGGCCACGCATTTCTCGTTTTTTAGTGGATCCCTGAGCGGGGGATGGTCTTCATCGACATCCACAATTGCCTTGAGCTCCGAGACGCCAAAACTGAGTCCCCGGGTGCTGCTGGTAGGTACCGCTTCGATCAGGCGCTTGAACTTGACGGTCCGGATCGACAACCACAAGAGCAACAGGGCAGCAATAATGCTGGCTGCGGCGAGTCGGCGGCTGGTCCAGGCGTGCTGGTATCGGCCCTCATACAAATCGGCGATGGCAGACCATTCCTGACGGAGCTTGTTGATGCCAAGCACCGAGAGCGTACCGGACACCGCAATGGCCATTACCAGAACATAGACCCAGAACCGGTGAACTTTGATCAACGGAAGGGACAGCGCGATACCCAGAGCCAGAAAGCCAGTTGCGATGGAAATGCGGATGGCTGCCTCGAAGAACCGGTCGCCACTGTCCACGGCCAGCGTGTTCCGGGAAACCATGGCCGGAAGGCTGAAGTCTTCGAGGCCATAAAAGGTAACTGCCCCGATTTCGCTGCTGTACTGGCCGATTACCCGCGCCGTGTGTCCGGGAATGAGCGCCCACTCCGAGTAGATTCTGCGGCCGGACTGATTGCGATAGGTTCGCTCCAGATTCCATTCGACCTCTTCCAGATCGCTGCCCGGAGCTACAATGACTGAGCCGGTCTGGTCCCTGAGCTGGAAGTCGCCGCCGCGGGCGCCGGAATCCAGGGTGCGGATACGCAGATCACCGTCGGAGTCGCGATATTCCTCCTCGAGTTTGTAGCGATAGTAGACCGCCTCGGTGTTGGAATAGGGCGTTTCGAGAGTTCCCAACTGATCCGTGACCTTGCCTGCGATCACATAGGGGCCTGTGGTCAAAGCGCCGACGGGCATTTCTGGTAGGCGTTCCAGTTGCCGTGCTTCGGTGAGCTGGCTGAGCCCGGTCGTCATCGCATATTAGCTGCCTGCCAGGCAGGCGACTGCGATAATGGCGGTGATAATCCGGCCGGGAATACTGGCGATATTGAAGCGCCCCATGGCGGGAGAGTCCTTGGTCTGCTGGCTTTCAGGGGCAAGAGTATAAAGTATCGGGCTTTGTCATTCCCCCGGCCTCACCCGAATTGGGATGGAACGCAAGTTGGCAATGATGGGTGGTTCCTATAACGTTAAAGGCTTTCCTTTCAGAATTCAGGAGCGCGTTGTGTCCCAGTCCGAGCAATTTGCCAGCGACAACTACAGCGGTGTGTGCCCGCAGGCCTGGAAAGCCATGGAGGCGGCCAACCGGATGGATGAACCAGCCTACGGCGAGGACAGCTGGACGCAAAAGGCGGCGGATGGCCTGAGGACGCTGTTCGATACCGACTGTGACGTTTACTTCGTGTTCAATGGCACTGCCGCCAATTCTCTGGCCCTGGCCTCGATCGGTCAGTCGTTTCACAGCGTGATCTGCCACGAGCTGGCCCATATTGAAACCGATGAATGCGGCGGCCCGGAGTACGCCTCCAACGGCGCCAAGCTGCTTCTGGGGCAGGGCGAGAACGGCAAGCTGACACCGGAGAGCATTGAGCACCTGGTAACCAAGCGAACCGATATTCACTACCCCAAGCCCAAGGCGCTAAGCCTGACCCAGGCCACAGAGGTTGGGACGGTCTACACACCCGAGGAGCTCAGGGTTATTCGGGCGGTCGCCGATCACCATAAGCTCAATATCCATATGGATGGCGCCCGCTTCGCCAATGCGGTGGCTGCGCTGGATGTACATCCGTCGGAAATTACCTGGAAAGCCGGTGTCGATGTTCTTTGTTTTTCCGGCACCAAGAACGGCCTGGCGCTTGGTGAGGCGGTGGTGTTCTTCAACCGGTCTCTGGCGGAGGATTTCGAGTGGCGCTGTAAGCAGGCGGGCCAGCTGGCCTCCAAGATGCGTTATATCTCGGCACCCTGGTGCGGGCTTCTCGAAGGCGATGTGTGGTTGGAGAATGCCCGCCATGCCAATGCCTGTGCCCAGCGTCTTGCCGAGGGGCTGGAAGGTCTTCCAGGTATCCAGCTACGCTACCCGAGACAGGTGAACGGCGTTTTCGTGGAGATGCCGGAGCCTTTGCAGGCGGCACTGCGGGCCAAAGGCTGGCGATTTTACAACTTTATCGGTGGCAGTGCCCGCTTGATGTGCTCCTGGGCAACGACCAATGAGCAGGTAGACCGCTTCCTGTCGGATGTTCGTGCCCTGGTTAGTTAAGATCTATCGATTCCGGGGCGAAGTCGTGGTATATCAGCAGCCCCAAAACCCCAAATTTTACGGAAACAGAAGACATGCCCAGAGCCAGTGAAATCAAAAAGAATTCCGCCGTTGAATATGATGGTCGGGTGTATTTTGTAAAGGACATCGAGCGTTCCGTGCCCCAGGGCCGGGCTGGCGGCAGTCTTTACCGCATGCGCATGTACGATGTGGTGACCAACCAGAAGCTGGACGAGACCTTCAAGGATTCGGACATGCTCAACCTGGCCGACCTTACCCGCCGGGAAGCCACCTTTTCCTACGCCGATGGCGATGAGTACGTGTTCATGGATACCGAGGACTTTACTCAGTACAGCCTGAACCGCGAGGCCATTGCCGAAGAGCTGCTGTTCATTTCCGAAGATACTCAGGGTGTCATGGTCATCCTGTTGAAGGATTCGCCGGTTTCGCTGGCTCTTCCGCCTACGGTGGAGCTGGTAATTGAGGAGACGGACCCGTCTGTAAAGGGTGGCTCTGCGACGGCTAGAACCAAGCCCGCCCGGTTTGCCACTGGCCTGGTTGTTCAGGTTCCCGAGCACATCTCCACCGGAGATCGTATCCGCATTAACGTGGAGGAGCGCAAGTTCCTGGGCCGCGCCTGAGTTAAAGTCGTTCCGAAGTAAGGACACCCTGTGAAGCCAATAGAAACAATAAAAGTGCTGGTCGCCAGCGTGATTGCTGTTGTGGTCATGGTGGGTATTGCCCGGTTTTCCTACACGCCGATGATCCCGGAAATGGTCGCGGCACTGGGGCTGAGCAAATCCGTTGTCGGCATGCTGGCAACCGTGAACTACGCAGGCTACCTGACCGGCGCAGTGCTGATTACCCGGATCAGCGATCTTGGTCTCAAGGTAAGGCTCTACCAGCTTGGCCTGGTGGTTGCCGTGGTTTCAACGGTTCTCATGGGGTACACCACCAATGTGTGGGTGTGGTCCATTCTGCGTTTTATCTCAGGTCTGAGCACCTCAGCGGGTATGTTGCTGGGTGCCGGTCTTTTGATGAGCTGGTTGATCAAGAACAACCAGAAGTCCGAGCTCGGCGTGTTCTTTTCCGGTATCGGGCTCGGGATTGTACTCACCGCTGTGGTGGCGGAGCTGATCAAGGATCCGTTCACCTGGGATCAGCAATGGGTGATTTACGGGCTGGTGGCCCTTGGGCTTCTGTTGCCCGCCTGGCGTTGGATGCCGGACTACCGGGCCTGTGCCTTGCCGAAAACAGGTGCGGCCAAGGCAGGTGACGAGCGAAGCCGGTTCATACGGATCCTCCAGCTGGCGTATTTCTGCGCCGGTGTGGGCTATGTGGTGACAGCCACCTTCCTCGTAGCAATTGCGGAATCCATGCCCGAGCTTCAGGGGCAGGGCTGGCTGGTCTGGCTGATTGCAGGTCTTGCTGCAACGCCGGCCTGCTGGCTGTGGGATGTGTTTTCCCGGCGTTGGGGCCAGTGGCTGGCGCTTTATCTGGCCTACACCCTGAACTCCGTGAGCATCCTGATGCTGATCGTGAACACCAGCTTCGCCAGCGTGATGCTCAGCTCCGTGATTTATGGCGCCAGCTTTATCGGTATCGTCAGCATGATGCTGGCAATGGTAGGGCGGGTTTTCCCCGAGAACCCTTCCCGGCCCATGAGCCGGTTGACCTTCAGCTACGGTATCGCCCAGATGATCGCACCCGCGGTGGTTGGCTATCTCGCGGATGTGGAAGGTAATTACACCAACGGCCTCTGGCTGACCCTGGTGGTGATGGCGTTAGGCGTTTTGATGCTTCACCTGGCAAGGCGGGCGCAGCAGCGTCAGGGCGAAGCCGCGACAGCGGGTTGAATTGATTCCGCAATCGAATGTCACTCGAAGAGGAAAGCAGATCATGCCAGGAAAGCCTTCAAAACCCGTATCAGCATCTGCGATTGAGAAGCACGTCTACAAGGTGTTTCCAAACGACATGAATTCCCACAATACCGTGTTCGGCGGCATGATCATGGCAAAATGCGACCGGCTGGCGCTGGTCGTGGCAGAGCGGCATTCCGCCCATGTTTGTGTGACGGCTGCCGTGGATTCAATCCATTTCAGGGCACCGGCGAAGGGTAACGATACGCTGCTGTTCAGCCTGTCGCTGAACCGGAGCTGGGGCTCGTCCATGGAAATCGGTGCCAGGGTAGAGGCCGAAAACAGTTACACCGGCGATACGCGGCACATTCTCTCGGCCTTTTTCACCTTTGTTGCTCTGGACGAGAATGACCGGCCGGTGGATGTCCCGGAAGTGATACCGGAAACGGACGAGCAACAGCGCCGGTACGACAATGCCGAGATTCGCCGGGAAGGGCGCCTGAAAACCCGGGAACAACTGGCATCCTCGTCCCGCTCGGCAACTGACTGAGCGGGTGCCTAGAGAACCTCTGGTTCTGTTGTCGGATCTGTCTGGATGGCAGTATCCCGCAATCCACCGAACCGCTTGTAAAACTTCTCACCCGGACCTGGAAGGGGGCCGGAGGCGTTTTCGAGGTTCTCGTCCAGCCACTGCTCGGCCCGCACATAGATTTGACGATACAGGTTCCGACACAGCTGTTTGGCGCTGCGGCCTTCCCAGTCACCGGGTAGCAGTTCATCGGGCAGCAGCGGGTCCCTCAGAAGAATTTTGCGGTACTCGTGGATCAGCAGGATCCGGAGTATCAGGCACTCCGCGGGGCTGAGAGTGTCCTCAGACTGGAGTTCACGCCACAGGGGCCGGAACTGGGTCAGGAAGCGTCGGTAGCGGCCGCCCAGTTCCTCAAGGTTCCAGCTTTCGCGAACCTGCAGTCTCAGGGCTCTTGGGCTCTTCTGCTCCATGGGCATGGTCTGCATCACGATGGTGTCTTCGAGAGCACCCCATTCCTGAAGCATTGGAATCAGTTCGCTGCGAGTGAAGCGTGGGTGTTCCATCAGCCCGGGTGCCATGCTGCCAAAACTGAGCCACTTGAGTTCCTCCCGGACTTTTTGCCTGAGTTCCGGGGAAAGCTGGTTCAGGTAGACCAGGCACCAGCTTCCACTCCATTCTTCGGCGCCCAGGTTATAGACGTGCTGAAAAGCCTGCTCGAACCGCCGCAGGCCCGGGCCGGTGAGGCTGTAATAACTGCAACGGCCCACCTTTTCGGTCTGCAGCCAGGATTCCTGAACCAGACGATACACCGAGGTGCGAACCAGTCGCTGGCTGATGCCCATGGGCTCTACCAGTTTCATCAGGCTTCCCAGCCAGACATTGCCGCCGCGGGGAACGATGGCATCGCCATAGATGGTGATGATGAGTGAGCCGGCCCGAAGGGGTCGCTTTTTCTGGAAGTTCTTGACGAGCAGTTCTAGCTGGCTTTTTGCAGTCATGGCCTGAGTTCGCAAATAAGAATCAATGAAACACGTTGTACGTATTATGCGGTTCTTACGTGTCAGGTAAAGGTTTGTCTTTCGATCAGCGGTGCTGGCGTGTTCTGCCAGTGTCGGCTTTACTGACAGAGCCGCGTTGGCACTCCCGGAAATCAGTTGACACGAGCGTTATGATACAATAACGTCATTTGATATTCGTCAATGGTATCGAATCATACCGGGAGCGAAGAAACAAAAACTCAAGCCCCTGCAAAAAACGGGAGAACAAAAACAATGTTTAAAACAGTGATTCGTCGCGCAGGCAAATGCGCAGCCGTTGCAGCCGCCGGTCTCATGATGATGAGCGCTCAGGCAGCTGAACCCATCAAGATCGGTTCGTTCCTGTCAGTGACAGGCCCGGCATCGTTCCTTGGTGATCCCGAGCTGAAAACGCTCGAGATGTACGTTGAAAAAATTAATGAAGAAGGTGGTGTCCTTGGTCGTCAACTGGAGCTGATCCACTATGACGACGTTGGCAACGCTTCCTCTGCCCGTAACTTTGCCAGTCGCCTGATCCGCTCGGACCAGGTTGATATCATCGTTGGCGGCAGTACTACCGGCGCTACCATGGCGGCGGTACCGCTGATTGAGCAGGCAGAAGTGCCGTTCATCTCCCTGGCCGGTGCTGTGGTTATCACCAACCCGGTCAAAAAGTGGGTATTCAAGACTCCTCAAACCGACCGCATGGCGGCAGAGCGTATTCTGACCGACATGAAGGATCGCGGCATTACCAAGTTTGGTCTGATTTCCGGTACCGGTGGTTTCGGAAGCTCGGGTCGTACCCAGACTCTGGAAGTGGCCGAAGCGATGGGAATGGAGGTTGTAGCCGACGTTACCTACAGCGGATCTGATACAGACATGACCGCCCAGCTGACCAATATCCGTAACACAAGTGGTGTGGAAGCGGTGCTGAACTTCGGTTTCGGTCAGGGCCCGGCCATCGTAACCCGCAACTATGCTCAGTTGGGCATGGAACTCCCGTTCTATCAGTCCCACGGTGTTGCATCCGACAGCTTCCTCGAGCTCGCCGGTTCGTCTGCAGAAGGCCTTCGCCTGCCAGCGTCTCCGCTGCTGGTGCCGGATTCCCTGCCGAACGACGATCCCCAGAAAGAAGTGGTTCAGAACTACAAGGCTGAATACGAAGCCCGTTGGGATTCCAAGGTGTCCACCTTCGGTGCCTACGCCTACGATGGCCTGATGCTGGCGGTCCGCGCTATGGAAGAAGCCGGCTCGACCGATCCGGAAGCCGTTCGTAACGCACTGGAGAATATCCAGGGCTATGTCGGCGTAACCGGTGTATTCAACATGTCACCGGAAGACCACAACGGCCTTGATCCAGACTCCTTCCGCATTCTGGAAGTCCAGAATGGCGAATGGAAACTGATCGACTGATACCCCTTTAACCTGTCTCGCGGCTGGCGACGACCCCTATTCAGGGTAAGTCGCCAGCCGATGTTCGACCGGAACCACCGCTATGCTCGCAGAATTCTTACAGTACCTGTTCACCGGGATTACTATCGGTGCGACTTACGCCCTGATAGCCCTCGGCTTTACCCTCATCTACAACGCCAGTCACGTCATCAACTTCGCCCAGGGCGAGTTTCTGATGATTGGAGGCATGGCTACGGTTTCGCTTACGGCCATGGGCGTGCCCATGATCCTGGCAGTCGTGTTGGCGGTCATTCTGGCCGGTATTCTTGGCGTCGCCCTGCAGCGGTTCGCGATTGCACCTGCCAAGCAGGCCGATGTTGTTACCCTGATCATTATCACCATCGGTGCGTCGATCTTTATCCGTGGTATTGCCCAGGTTGTCTGGGGCAAGGAATACCACGTGATGCAGAATTTCAGCACAGACCAGCCTATTGAAGTTTTCGGAGCGGTATTGAATAGCCAGAGCCTCTGGGTTCTCGGTATTGGCGCGATCCTGGTGGTCGGCCTGGTGCTGTTCTTTACCAAGACACTGATTGGCAAGGCTATCCTGGCGACATCCATGAACAAGGAGGCTGCGCGCCTTGTCGGTATCCGGACTCAGATGGTTCTGATGCTGGCATTCATGGTTTCGGCATTACTGGGCTCTGTGGCCGGTATTGTTGTTGCCCCGATCACGTTCACGTCCTACGACATCGGTATCATTCTCGGACTGAAAGGCTTTGTGGCGGCTGCCATTGGCGGCCTGGGTAGCGGCGTTGGCGCGGTGGTTGGTGGTCTCTCGCTGGGCATCGTTGAGGCCATGGCGGCCGGCTACATTTCATCGGACTACAAGGATGCCGTGGCATTCTCCATGATCCTGCTGGTGCTGTTCTTCATGCCCCGCGGATTGTTCGGTGCCAAGGTAGTGGAGCGCGTCTGATGTTGAACACGTTTATGCAGTCGCGTCTCCGGGGGCTGATTGTTCTCGCCCTGATTCTCATCATTCTTCCCGCTTTTCTCGGCAACCCGTTCCATTATGAGCTGGTTACCCAGATGGCGATCATTGCTGCCACGGTGGTTGGCCTTAATCTCCTGGTGGGTTTTGCTGGCCAGATCAGTCTTGGCCACGCTGGCTTCTTCGGTCTTGGCGCCTACTTTACCGGCATCGCGACCGGCACCTACGGCTGGCCTTCAGTGCCCGCGTTGGTGGTCGGAGCAATTGTTGTGGGCTTTATTGCCTGGATTGTCGGGCGACCGATTCTGCGCCTGAAGGGCCACTATCTGTCCATGGCGACCCTCGCCGTTGGTTTTATTATTGCCATCATCCTGAACAACGAGCGTGCACTGACCGGCGGGCCAGACGGTATGCCGGTGCCGGCCTTCGAAATATTTGGCTGGGAGCTGAGCGCGTTTGGTCGCTATTCGCTGTTCGGTATCACGATCGAAGGCTTCCAGGCCTGGTATATCTTCGCCAGCGTGGTGCTTCTGGTAGCGGTGTGGTTTGCCCTGAACCTGATTGAATCGCCGATTGGCCGGGCGCTGCGTTCGGTTCACGGCTCGGAAGTGGCTGCCAGCGTTGTCGGTGTGAACACCGCGAAATACAAAAGCCTGGTGTTCGTGATCTCGGCGATCTACGCCAGCCTGATGGGCAGTCTTTATGCCCACTTCCAGGGCTTCATTACGCCTGCGGTAGCAAGCTTCGAATTCTCCATCCTGTTCATCACCATGGTTGTTCTGGGTGGTATGGGCTCGACCTTCGGTGTCATTCTTGGCGCCGTGGTGCTGAAGCTTTTGCCCCAGGTTCTGGCAGATTTCCAGGAGCTGGAACATGTCATGTTCGGCCTGATCCTGATGCTCACCATGATTTTTATGCCAAAAGGGCTGTTGCCCACACTGACCGCGTTTGTTTCCAAGAAAATGCGCAAGAAAGCGGGAGGTGAGGCATGACAGCACTGGTCGAAGTAAAGGGGCTGGATAAAGCCTTTGGTGGTGTCCATGCGGTGGAAGGCGTCAGCTTTTCGGTTGAAGCCGGACAGGTCTATTCTGTTATCGGCCCCAATGGTGCCGGCAAGACAACGCTGTTTAACCTGATCACAGGGCTCTATACGCCGACCAAAGGCGAGATCCTGCTGAACGGTGAGAGCACCGCCAAGCTGGAGCCCAATGAGCTGGCAGAGCGGGGCATGTGCCGCACGTTCCAGCAGATGCAGATCTGCATGAACATGACCGCCATCGAAAACGTGATGCTGGGTCGGCATCTGCAGCTCAAAAGCAGCCTGTTTACGACCCTGTTCCGTTTGCCTTCTTTGCGCCGCAACGAGGCCGCGGCCCGTAAGCGCGCCGCCGAGCTGATGGAGTATGTGGGATGCGGTGACTACCTGGATGCCGAAGCATCGGCGATGTCCTATGGTGCGCTGAAGCGCCTGGAGATTGCCCGGGCATTGGCCGCTGAACCAAAGGTAATCCTCCTGGACGAGCCCGCCGCCGGTTTGAACGCGGTTGAAACCGCTGCCCTGGAGGATCTGATCCGGAAAATTGCGGATCAGGGCACCACCGTTATGCTGGTTGAGCACGACATGAAGCTGGTTATGGGTATATCCGACCGGTTGCTGGTGCTTAACTACGGCCGTGTTCTGGCAGAGGGAACCCCTGAGGAAATCCGCCAGAACCCGGATGTTATCGCCGCCTATCTGGGTGGCTGAGCAAGGAGACATTTCACATGAGCGAGCAAAACACTGAAATGGCGCCTGCCCAGTCACGCAGTGAGCAGGCCGTACGGATTATTGTTCATGAACACCAGGCACTGTGGCGGATTCTGGATCTGCTGGACCAGCTGCTTAGTGATATGAACCTCAACGATCAGCGCCCGGATGAGCGGCTGCTGAAGACCATTTTTGATTACATTCAGCACTTCTCCCAGCGGGTGCATAGCACCCCCACGGACATTGAGCTGTACAAACGGCTCAGCGAGAAGTCCCCTGAGACGGCGCCTCTTCTTGAGAAGCTGGCGAAGGGCTATGTCATCGGTCATGAAAAGCTGGTGGAGTTGCGCCGGCTCCTGGCCGAGTGCGAGGAAGGCTGGCCGGAAGGTCGCGAGGAATTCAGTCACGCCCTGGCGCGTTTCACGGAGGCCCTGCGCAAGCACATCCGCAAGGAAGAGGGCGTGGTTATTCCTCGGGCCCGGAAACTGCTGACGGAAGAAGACTGGCAGCAGATTATTGAAGCCCGGGACGTGGAAAACGATCCGCTGTTCGGTGAGCGCGTCCGGGAAGAGTTCCGGGAACTGCGGCACCAGATTGTCAGTTATACCCCCGAGAAATTCGGTGGTCTCGGCCTGAAGCACGCAGACCGGGTGACTGCGCCTCATGCCAAAGAAGAGATGCTGTCCATCAAGGGGCTGGTTACTTCCTACGGTCAGATCGAAGTTCTGCATGATGTGGATATCCATATCAACAGCGGTGAGATCGTGTCACTGGTAGGCGCCAACGGTGCCGGCAAATCCACCCTGCTGATGACCATTTCCGGTTTGCAGCCCACTGACCGGGGTGCCATAACCTTCGAAGGCAAGGATCTTTCCAAGATCAGCGCCGATCAGCGGGTGGCTAATGGCATTGTCCAGGTGCCCGAGGGCCGGCAGGTGTTCAAGGACCTCAGTGTGCACGACAACCTGCTGTTGGGCGCCTATACCCGGGGCAAAACGCCCGAGGTAATGGACGACCTGGAACGGATGTACACCAAGTTCCCGATTCTGCGTCAGAAGCGCCATAACCTGGCGGGTGAGCTCTCCGGTGGCCAGCAGCAGATGCTGGCAATGGGCCGGGCCCTGATGGCCAAGCCCAGGCTGCTGCTTATGGACGAGCCAAGTATGGGTCTGGCCCCGTTGATCATCGAAGAGATCTTCAACATCGTCAAAGAACTGAAGGAAGAGGGCATTACCATCTTCCTGGTAGAGCAGAACGCCTCTCAGGCATTGGCACTGGCTGATCGCGGCTATGTGCTGGAGACCGGCAAGGTGGTGATTGAAGGGACCGGCCGTGAACTGCTCAGCAATGAGAAGGTTCGTGAGGCCTACCTGGGCATGTAATCGCCCGGAACTTTCCTTGCGCCAATAAAAGGGGGACAGGTCTTGCGACCTGTCCCCCTTTTATTTGCCTGACGCTTTCTCCCTGGGGTCCAAGACAGGGAGAAAGCAGGGAAGCCCGGTGTTACTCGGGCTTCTTGGCAACCAGTGTCAGGATGTCGTAGCTCGCAACCATCTCGTCGTTCTGGTTGTGAACCTGAACATCCCAGACCACAACACCCTGGGGGTGTCCGTCCGGAGATGTCCGACCCTGATCGATCTTGCGCTTGCAGGTCAGGCGCGCCCGGATTGTGTCACCCGGGGCAACCGGCTCAATGAAACGCAGGGTGTCCAGACCGTAGTTCGCCAGCACCGGACCTTCACCCGGATAGACGAACAGGCCGGCCGCAGCGGAAAGCACGAAGTAGCCGTGAGCAATGCGCTTGCCGAACTGGGAGTCCCGCGCCGCGATTTCATCGAAGTGCATATAGAAGTGATCACCGGACAGGCAACCAAAGTTGACGATGTCGGCTTCGGTGACGGTGCGTCGATGCGTCAGCAGAGACTCGTTGATCTGCAGGTCTTCGAAGTGGCGACGGAACGGATGCACGTCGGTTTCGATCAGATCAGCACCGCGTACGTACTCGCGGGTAACCGCAGCCAGCATGCTCGGAGAGCCCTGGATTGCGGTGCGC
The DNA here is from genome assembly GCF_001266795.1 of Marinobacter sp. CP1. Lineage (NCBI taxonomy): Bacteria > Pseudomonadati > Pseudomonadota > Gammaproteobacteria > Pseudomonadales > Marinobacteraceae > Marinobacter > Marinobacter sp. CP1. The sequence continues at coordinate 802,332 of NZ_CP011929.1, read as the reverse complement.
TGCAGGTAGTGGTGAACCGCACGGATACCGCCCAGTTCCTCACCACCACCGGCGCGACCGGGGCCGCCATGCTTCAGCATGGGCAGAGGAGAACCGTGGCCTGTGGATTCTTTTGCGGCTTCGGCATCCAGCAGGTGCAGGCGGCCATGGAACGCGGCCAGCAGCGGGGCGACCCTGCCAGCAATGGCAGGGTCCCGGGTGGTCAGGGTAGTGACCAGGGAACCACGGCCTTTCGAGCAAAGTTCAACGGCGTCTTCAACGGTGTCGTAAGGAATGACGGTAGCAACCGGGCCGAATGCCTCGATATCGTGGGCACCACAGCCGCTTTCCGGGTTCCGGCACAGCAGCAGGTGCGGCTCGATGAACGCGCCCTTCTCGGTGCCATCGCCGGTAGCCTTGAAGTTGCCTTCGCCACCCACAACCAGCTCACTGGTCTTGAGCAATTCCTGGATGTTGGCTTTCACATCCTCCAGCTGGTCGATGGAGGCCAGTGCACCCATGCGGACGCCTTCGACAGAGGGATCACCCACGGTGATCTTGGAAAGCTGCTCTTTCAGCTTGTCGCAGACCGCGTTTACCTGATCTTTCGGAACGAAGATACGACGAATGGCGGTACATTTCTGACCGGCCTTGGCGGTCATCTCGCGCCGGATTTCCTTTACGAAGACGTCGAATTCTTCGTGCTCCGGGGTCACGTCCGGCGCCAGAATGGCACTGTTCAGTGAATCGGCCTCGGCGTTGAACGGAATCGAACGATTGATGATGTTCGGGTGGTTCCTGAGCTTCCGTGCCGTTGCGGCCGAGCCTGTGAAGGTCACCACATCCTGCTCTTCCAGATGGTCAAACAGGTCGCCGGTGCTGCCAATGATCAACTGCAGGCTGCCTTCCGGAAGCGCGCCGGATTCCTGCATCAGGCGGACGGCGAGTTCGGTCACGTAGCAGGTTGAGGTGGCCGGCTTCACGATGGACGGCATGCCTGCCAGGAAGGTGGGTGCAAACTTTTCGAGCATGCCCCATACCGGGAAGTTGTAGGCGTCAATGTGAACCGCAACGCCGCCGCGGGGCACCAGGATATGGGTGCCTGCAAAGTGGTTGTTCTTGCCCAGCGGAGTCACCGGGCCTTCGTGAACCACGTTGCCCGAGGGAAGTTCGCGGCGGCCCATGCTGGCGTAGGAAAACAGCGTACCGAAACCACCGTCGATATCGATGCCGTTGTCGCCCTTGGTGGAACCGGTATGCATCGACAGGGCGTAGAGTTCTTTTTTGTGCTCCTGGAGGTACAGGGCCATGGCCTTCAGGGCCAGGGCGCGCTCCTGGAAATCCATCGCCATGAGGTTTTTGCCGCCAACCCTGCGGCCATACTCAACAGCGTTCTTGAAATCGAGGGTGTCGTCGTGGGTATGGGCGACGATCTCGCCGTTAACGGCGCTTGGCAGAGCCTTGGCGGGCTTTTCGCCGACCCACTGGCCGGCAATGAAACTTTTCAGGACTGACATGGGAAACTCCATTCGTTTCTGAAACGCGAAGGCAAGCCCCGTTGCTGCGGGACTTGCCTTGCTCTTGTCTTGTTTTGGGGGCGGAAACTACATTTCGTCGTAGTCCAGAACCACCTTGTCGCTGATCGGGTAGCACTGGCAGGAAAGCACGTAACCGGCTTCCACCTCGTAGTCTTCCAGAGCAAAGTTCTGGTCCATCTCTACCTCGCCTTCCACGACCTTGGCTCGGCATGTGGAGCAGACGCCAGCCTTGCAGGAATAGGGCAGGTCCGCGCCTTCTTCGTTGCCGGCATCCAGAATGCTCTTGGTGTCGCGCACCAGCGGGAAAGTCAGCGAGCGGCCATCAGCGATCACCGTTACTTCACTGATTGACTGGGGATCGACGTGTGCCGGATCCCGGTCTTTCCGGGCCTGGGGAACCCCACCAGCCGGGGTAAACAGTTCGAAGTGGATCCTGCTCTTTTCCATGCCGTGGTTCCGCAGTGAGTCGCGCACGGTCTCGGTCATCATCTGCGGGCCGCAGATAAAGGCCGCCGTGAGCTCCTTGGCATTGATCCAGTGATCGAACAGCTTGTCGCACTTCTCGTGGTCGATACGACCGTTGTAAAGGTCTATGTCCTGTTCTTCACGGGTGAAGATGTACACCAGGTTAAGGCGGGACATGTACTCGTTTTTCAGGTCCTGCAGCTCGTCACGGAACATGGTGCTGCTGGTGGCCTTGTTGCCGTAGAACAGGGTGACCTCGCTCTTGGGCTCGGTTTCCAGGGTGGTCTTCACGATCGAGAGGATCGGAGTAATACCACTGCCGGCCGCAACGGCCAGGTAATTGCCTTCACGTTCCGGGTCCAGATCAATGGAGAAATGGCCCTGCGGCGGCATGACTTCCAGAGTCTGGCCGGGCTTGAGTTGCTCGTTGGCAAAGGTGGAGAAGCGACCGCCCGGAACCTGTTTGACGGCGATGCGAAGCTCCTGGTCGTTGACACTGCGGCAGATCGAGTAGGAGCGGCGAACTTCCTCGCCATCCAGCTTGGTGCGCACGATCAGGTGCTGGCCCTGCTGGTAGTGAAACTTGTCTGCCAGATCTTCCGGCACGTCAAAAGCAAGTGATACGGCGTTTCTTGTTTCAGGTCTGACCTCTTTGAGGGTCAGTGAGTAAAATTTGTTCATGATCGTATCGGCTCTAGATGCATTTGAAATAGTCGAAGGGCTCGAGGCATTCCTTGCAACGATAAAGGGCTTTGCAGGCGGTGGATCCGAACTCGCTGACCCGTTCGGTGTCTTTGCTGCCGCAATGAGGGCAGGCAATGACCTCCGGTTCTCCGAGCAGGCTCATTTTGCTGGAGCTGCCCTCGGGTGGCGCGATACCGAACGCCCGAAGCTTTTCTTTGCCTTCGTCTGTGATCCAGTCGGTGGTCCAGGCAGGGGTCAGAACCTGTTTGATTTTCGGATCGCGGAAGCCAGCGGCGCGCAGCGCCTCGGCGATCAGCTCCTCAATCAGTTCGGTTGCCGGGCACCCGGAGTAGGTCGGGGTCACGTCAATGGACAGTTCTTTACCGTCCCAGTGAACCGCCCGGACAATGCCGAGCTCCACGACACTGACTGCCGGCACTTCAGGGTCTTTGACCTCTTCAAGAAGTGCCCAGATGTCGTCCTCTGTCAGCAGATCGGGGCGGGCGTTGGCCGGCACCCGATCACTGGCAATCAGAATGTCGACAGCTGACCGGCTGTCTGAATCACCATGTTGTGGCATCGGGATAGGCCCTCTGCAGGAACTGCATTTCTGCCAGGATGAAACCGAGGTGTTCGGTGTGCTCGCCGTGCTTGCCACCCATGTACATCCAGGCGTCTTCCGCGCCAGGAGTCAGGGTTGCCTGGGTGAGCACCTCGTTGACCATGCCGCGCCAGTCTTTGGCCAGCTGGTCAGTATCCGGGCCAATGCCCGCCTCGGCCATCACACGATCGGTGTCGTCCGGCGTGATAAGCTCGCCGGTAAAACGCCAGAGGATGTCGACGGCGTCCTGCATGCGGCGGTGGCTTTCTTCAGTGCCATCACCAAAACGCTTCACCCACTCCGAGGAGCGGCGCAGGTGGTAGGTCACCTCTTTCAGCGCCTTGGCAGCGATGCCGGCAATGCGCTCGTCGCTGGATTCGGTCAGGCTCTTGAGCGTGAAGTAGTGGTACACGTCGAAGAAGAACTGACGGCCCATGGTGACGGCGTAGTCCTCGTTGGGCTGCTCGGTCATCAGCAGGTTGCGATACTCGTGAGCGTCCCGGCGGAAGGCCAGCTTGTCAGCATCGCGGCCATCGTCGATCAGCTCGGCTGCATACTCGTACCAGTTGCGAGCCTGGCCGACGAGGTCGAGGGCAACGTTCATCAGTGCCATCTCTTCCTCAAGCGCCGGGGCCTTGCCACACAGCTCGCAAAGGCGCTGGCCGAGGATCATGTCGGAATCTGCCAGGCGCAGCAGGTATTCCTTTAATGCTTCTGTTTGTGTCATGGGTACCGCTCCTTACATGTGTCCGACTTCATCGGGCAGCTTGTAGAAGGAAGCGTGCCGGTAAACCTTGTCTTCCGACGGATCGAAAAGCACTTCCTTCTCGTCGGACGCGGACGCCGTGATGGTGTCGGAGGGCACAACCCAGATGCTCACGCCTTCGTTGCGGCGTGTGTACAGGTCACGGGCGTTCTCCATAGCCATCTCGGCGTCAGCAGCGTGAACGCTGCCCACGTGTTTGTGGTTCAGGCCGTGCTTGGACCGTACAAAGACTTCGTAAAGGCGCCATTCAGACATGTTGTATTCCTCCGGTATCAGGCGGCTTGTGCGCGCTGTTTTTGTTTTTCGGCGTAGGCGACGGCCGCTTCACGGACCCAGGCACCTTCGTCAATAGCGTTCTTGCGAGTCTTGATGCGCTCGCGGTTGCAGGGACCGTTGCCCTTGAGGACGTCGTAGAACTCCTGCCAGTTGATTTCGCCGAAATCGTAATGGCCGGTTTCTTCGTTCCACTTCAGGTCCGGATCCGGTGCAGTGCAGCCAAGGAATTCGAGCTGCGGCACGGTCTGGTCAATAAACATCTGGCGCAGTTCGTCGTTGCTCTTGCGCTTGATCTTCCAGGCCATGGACTGCTGGGAGTTCGGGGACTCGTCGTCATGCGGTCCGAACATCATCAGTGCCGGCCACCACAGACGGTTAATGGCGTCCTGCACCATGGCTTTCTGTTCCTCGGTGCCTTCGCGCATCATGTCCAGCAGGATCTGGTAACCCTGACGCTGGTGGAAGCTTTCTTCCTTGCAGATGCGGATCATGGCGCGGGAATAGGGACCATAGGAGGTACGCTGCAGCACCACCTGGTTAACAATGGCGGCGCCGTCTACCAGCCAGCCAACAGCACCCATGTCCGCCCAGTTCAGGGTCGGGTAGTTGAAGATGCTGGAATACTTGGCTTTTCCCTGGTGCAGCTTTTCGATCTCTTCGTCACGGTCAGCACCCAGGGTTTCCATGGCGCTATACAGGTACAGGCCGTGGCCCGCTTCGTCCTGAATCTTGGCCATCAGCTGGAGCTTACGCTTGAGCGTAGGCGCGCGGGTAACCCAGTTGCCTTCCGGCAGCATGCCGACCACTTCAGAGTGGGCGTGCTGGGAAATCTGGCGAATCAGGGTCTTCCGGTAGCCTTCCGGCATCCAGTTTTTGGGTTCGATTTTGGTTTCGGCGTCGACCTTTTCCTGAAAGTCGCGCTCTTCGGGCGACATCTCTTCTTTGGTCTTAAGGCGCTTGGCGCCGGTTTCAACGAGCTGGGCGTACATAAACAAATACCTCCGGATCGGGCTTGTTGTTCTGTTGTCCGTGAACAGAGAACCCTCAATAACAACTGAGGGTCAATGACTCCATATTATATGATACTGAATAAATATCAAGAACAGTCTTTGTGTGTCATGTTATATCTAAAAGCTTCCTTATGAGATCTTATAGTGCTGATTTGCATAATAAAAAAAGTGATACGTGAGCAAATGCTATTGAGATCAGCAAACGGAAAGCAATTTTAAATCGGTGATTGCGGGCCCTGGTGGTGGGAAAAGCAGCGAGAGTCAGCGGCATCCGCTGCGTGCTGACTCTCTGCTGGTCGGTCGGATTTACTGGTTACGGCGATCAAATACGCGCTTGGCCTTGCCTTCCGAGCGTGCCAGACGGTTGGTTTCCACCACCTCGACACGGGTGCTGATGCCGATGTAGGACTTGATGTGGTGCGCCAGTTCCTTGGTCGCCGCAGCACGACTCTCGGGGGTGTCGGTTACGCCGGGTTTCAGTTCGGTCCGGATATCCACGCAGTCCAGGTTGCCTTCCTTGTAAACCTCGATCTCGTAGTGCGGTGCCAGAGCCTCGCACTTGAGCACCTGCTCCTCGATCTGGCTCGGGAACACGTTGACGCCGCGAATGATCAGCATGTCGTCGCTGCGGCCGGTAATTTTGTCAATCCGGCGCATCGGGCGCGCTGTACCCGGAAGCAGGCGGGTGAGGTCTCGGGTGCGGTAACGCAGAATCGGCAGGGCCACCTTGGTCAATGACGTGAAGACCAGCTCACCGTATTCACCATCAGGCAGCACTTCACCGGTTTCCGGGTTGATGATTTCCGGATAGAAGTGATCCTCCCAGATGGTCGGGCCGTCTTTGGTTTCAATACATTCCATGCCCACGCCCGGGCCCATGACTTCCGATAGGCCGTAGATATCCAGTGCCTCGATGCCAAGGCGCTCTTCGATCTCGGAACGCATGGCGTTGGTCCAGGGCTCCGCGCCGAAGATGCCCAGGCGCAGCGGCAGCTTGTGGGGATCGATGCCCTGCCGTTCCATCTCGTCGGCGATGTTCAGCATGTAGGACGGTGTGACCATGATGATGTCCGGCTCAAAATCCTTGATCAGCTGGACCTGCTTCTCGGTCTGCCCGCCAGACATCGGAATAACGGTGCAGCCCAGACGCTCGGCGCCATAGTGGGCACCAAGGCCACCGGTGAACAGGCCATAACCGTAAGCCACATGTACCTTGTCACCGCGGGAGCCGCCACCGGCCCGGATGGAGCGCGCCACAATGTCGGCCCAGGTGTTGATGTCGCTCTGGGTGTAACCAACCACGGTTGGCTTGCCGGTGGTGCCACTGGAAGCGTGCACCCGAACCACATCCGACATGGGCGTGGCAAACATGCCAAACGGATAGTTATCGCGCAGGTCTGCCTTGGTGGTAAATGGCACCTTGGCCAGGTCTTCCAGCGAGTTGATGTCCATGGGTTTCAGACCGAGGTCATCAAACGCTTTACGGTAAAAGGGCACGTTGGTGTAGGCATGGACAACGCTCCAGCGCAGGCGCTGCAGTTGTTCATGGCGCAGCTCATCAATGCTGGCGGTTTCCATGCGGTCAAGTTTGCCAAGTTTTTGTAGTGGTAAGGTCATGGTTCTGTCCTGCGTTGTTCTTGTCTGCCAAGGGTCTTTGTTCTGTTTTCCGCGGTGGCCTCAGGCCACCGTATCCGTGCGCTCAATGATCAGGGCGATACCCTGACCAACGCCGATGCACATGGTGCAGAGGGCATAGCGCGCTCTCTGGCCTGCAGCGTGGCGACGTTCCAGTTCGTTAAGGGCGGTGGTTACCAGCCGGGCTCCGCTCATGCCCAGGGGGTGGCCCAGGGCAATGGCGCCACCGTTCGGGTTCACGTGCTCGGCATCATCCGGCAGGCCGAGGTCCCGGGTAACTGCCAGGGCCTGGGCGGCAAACGCCTCGTTCAGCTCGATCACATCCATATCCGCCAGTTCCAGGCCGGCCGTGGCCAGAACCTTGCGGGTGGCGGGAGCCGGGCCAAAGCCCATGATCCGGGGCTCCACGCCGGCCGTTGACATGGCAACGATTCGAGCGCGGGGTTTAAGGTTGTATTGCTTGAGAGCATCGGCTCCGGCCAGCAGCAGTGCGCAGGCGCCGTCGTTCACGCCGGACGCGTTACCGGCGGTGACTGTGCCGTTTTCACGGAACGGGGTCGGCAGCGAGGCCAGCTTTTCAAGGCTGGTTTCCCGGGGGTGCTCATCAGTATCCACCACCAGTGGGTCTTGCTTGCGACGGGGAATCGTGACCGGTGTGATCTCCGTAGCGAATCGGCCATCCTTTTGGGCGGCCGCTGTGCGCTGCTGGCTGCGCAGGGCAAAGGCGTCCTGATCTTCCCGCGAAATGCCGAAATCGGCCGCCACGTTCTCGGCGGTTTCGGGCATGGAATCGATGCCGTATTGCTTTTTCAGGACCGGGTTTACAAAACGCCAGCCGATGGTGGTGTCAAAAATCTCCGCCTTGCGGCTGAACGCGGACTCGGCCTTGCCCATAACGAAGGGAGCCCGAGACATGGATTCGACGCCGCCGGCAATCATCAGCTGGGTTTCGCCAGTACGGATGGCCCGGGCGGCGCTGCCCACTGCATCCATGCCGGAACCGCACAGGCGGTTGATGGTGCTGCCCGGCACGTCTACCGGCAGGCCTGCCAGCAGAAGGGACATGCGGGCAACGTCGCGGTTGTCTTCGCCGGCCTGGTTGGCACAGCCGTAGAGAACGTCGTCAACTTTCGACCAGTCCAGGTCGGGATGACGCTCGGTCAGCGCCTTGATGGGGATGGCGCCCAGGTCGTCTGCACGCACTGCGGAGAGAGCGCCGCCATAACGACCGATGGGGGTGCGAATGGCATCGACGATGTAAGCGTCTTTCAAGGTGTTGTCGGTGCTCATGCAGTTTCCTCCGAGTTGCGAACGGTGCCACGAACCTCGTAGGAGCGGCCCCGGAACAGGGCAACCTTGCGGCCGTCCTGATTGGTTAGTGTGATGTCGTAAACGCCGGTGCGGCCGCCGCGGGCCTGTTCTTCGGCGGTGGCGGTCAGCAGGTCGCCCTCTTTGGCGCCGTACATGTAATCAATGCTGCAACCGGAGGCCACGGTGGCGCGGTCGTAGCTGTTACAGGCAAACGCAAACGCCGAATCGGCCAGGGTGAACAGGTAACCGCCGTGGCAGGAGCCGTGGCCCTGGATCATGTCGCAGGTGACCGTCATGGTGAGCACTGCCTTGCCCGGGGCAACGGACTCGATGTTCATGCCCAGTTTCTGGCTGGCGCGGTCCCGCGCGAACATGGCCTTGGCGCATTCTTCGGCGAGTACTTGCGGATCCATCTCGCTCATGAATAAAACCCCTTCTGTGCAAATGCGTTCTTCCGGAGCAGCAGGGCAGGGCGATAGCGGTCCTCTGCGTAGCTGGTCTGGATGTTGGTGAGCACCTTGAACACGTGGCCCGCGCCCAGGCGGTCGCTCCAGCTCAGGGGGCCGTCGGGATAGTTCAGGCCCGCTTTCATTGCCAGATCGATATCCGCGACCGTTGCAACATCGTGCAGAGCCGCATCGGCCGCTTCATTCGCCAGCATGGCGACGGTACGCATGATGACCAGCCCCGGCCGGTCCGCGATCAGGCTGACTTCGATACCCGCTTTTTGCAGTAAAGCACAGGCACAGGAAACCGCTGCGTCGGACGCCTGATCGGCAGGCGCCAGGGCAAGCCGGCTTGCTTTGCTGTAGTCAAAGGCAAGGTCAAACAGCACCAGATTGGCGAGGCCCTCACAGGCGGCACGCTCGGTAGCCATCCGGCCGTCGGTAAGTGCCAGTACCGCATCGCCGAAGCGAATCTGGCCCGGGCCGTCGCGCTCGATAATGGTCAGGCCGGCTGCCTTCAGTCGCTCCAGCAACGGTGCGGCTACGCCGGGATTGCCTTCGGCAATGACCACGGACTCATCGGATTGATGTGCCGGCTCGGTCTTTGGCTGCGGCTTTTCCGCACTCTCGCCATAGGGATAGAACCCCTGGCCGCTCTTGCGTCCCAGGCGACCGGCTTCCACCAGTTCTTTCTGGATCAGCGACGGTAGAAAGCGGGGGTCCTGATAATAGGAATTAAAGACAGAGCTGGTAACCGCATAATTGACGTCGTGTCCGATCAGGTCGGTCAGCTCGAATGCGCCCATGCGGAACTGGCCAGCTTCGCGGATAATCGCATCCAGGGTGGCGGCATCGGTGGCCTGCTCCTGAAGGAGGCGAAGGCTCTCCGCGTAAAACGGACGGGCCACGCGGTTCACGATGAAGCCCGGAGTCGACGTTGCATACACCGGCTTCTTGCCCCAGGCGGTGGCCGTGGCATGGACGGTATCGGCAACGGTCTTGCTGGTCGCCAGCCCCATGACCACTTCGACCAGCGCCATCAGCGGTGCCGGGTTGAAGAAGTGCATGCCCACCAGACGCTCCGGTTTGCTCATGTCAGCACCGAGGGCGGTAACAGAGATGGAGGAGGTGTTGGTGGCGAGGATCGTATCGGCGGTACACAGGTCTTCAAGGCTCGCCAGCAGCTGACGTTTGATCTGGAGGTCTTCGATGATGGCCTCGATCACCAGCCCGGCGTCTGCGACGTCATCAAGCTTTGCAACCGGGTGAATCCGGCCGATCACATCGTCCAGCTCCTGCTGCTGCATCTTGCCTTTGTCGACACGACGCTGAAGCTGCTTCGCGATACCGTCACGGCCCGCCTCGGCGGCACCCTCTCTCTGGTCGTGCAGGTAAACCTGGTGGCCTGCCTGGGCGGCCACCTGGGCAATGCCGGAGCCCATGGCGCCGGCGCCGACGACGGCAACTTTGGTTTGAGTATCCAGTGCCGGCATGGCTTATTTCCCCTTGAAGTTCGGCGTGCGTTTTTCCATGAAGGCGGCAACGCCCTCACGGTAGTCTTCGGTCTGTCCCGCCATGCGCTGCAGATCGCGCTCCAGATTGATCTGCTCTTCAAAGGTGTTGCTGGCGCTGGCGTGCAGTGCCCGCTTGATCAGTGCAAGGCCCTTGGTCGGTTGGGTCGCGAAATGGCGGGCAAGTTTCATGGTCTCTTCCATGAGTTGCTCGTTATCAACGCAACGCCAGATCATGCCCCAGTTCTCGGCCTGCTCGGCGCTGATCTTGTCGCCCAGAAGTGCCATGCCTTTGGCTCTGGCCATGCCCGCTACCCGGGGCAGAGTCCAGGTGCCGCCGGAATCAGGTACCAGCCCCAGTTTGCAGAAGGCCTGAACGAAATTGGCTGAGCGGGCCGCGAGGGTAATGTCGCAGGCCAGGGCAATGTTGGCGCCGGCGCCAGCGGCCACCCCGTTAACCGCGCAGAGCACGGGCATCGGCAGATCCCGGAGGCTTCGCATCAGCGGGTTGTAATAGTTCTCCAGAGAGGCGCCCAGGTCCGGCATTTCCTGATCTGGCGAGACGCTGCGGTCGGAAAGATCCTGCCCCGCACAAAAACCCCGGCCGGAGCCGGTGATGACCAGTACACGGACAGACTCATCCTTGCGCACGGTGCTGATGGCATCGCGCATACGCTCATGCATTTCAACGTTGAAACTGTTCAGGTTGTCCGGACGGTTCAGGGTAAGCAGAGCCACGCCCTGATCGATTTCAAGAAGAATGCTCGGCTGAGTCATGGCGGTATGTCCTGTTGTTTGTTGTAGGGGGGATAGCGCGAAAGGTGTGTTAAATCGGCACACTGCTATCGAATGTGGAAAATGAGTATATCTTAGAATTGATACTCGTCAAGGATTGTTCTGGCTTGGTTCTGTATCACTTTGGTCGGAGGTAATCGCCTGCTTTGTCTATATTGCTGAATATCCGGTAAAAATTCATCAGCGCTCTCAGGTTTGAGCCATTGCAGGGGTGGATTCTCGTCTCAAAACAGGCGCTAAGGTATGAAAAATCTCCCGGAAAAGGATAATGTGATACAGAAAATGAATCACAATGACTTTTCGGGTCCCACGTTCAGCCTGTCGTTTGGCGGAGCGCTGCCAGGCCCGTCCGCGAAGGAGACCGTTATGCCCAGCTACAGTATAGAAGGCGTTGTTCCTGTTGTTCATCCGTCCGCCTATGTGCATCCAACCGCCGTTCTCATTGGGGATGTCTGGATCGGACCGGATTGCTACGTGGGGCCTGCGGCTTCGCTGCGTGCAGATTTCGGGCGGATCATTCTGAAACAGGGGTCGAATGTTCAGGACACGTGTGTCATGCATGCCTTTCCCGGGATGGATACGGTTGTCGAGAAAAACGGACACGTCGGCCATGGCGCAATCCTGCACGGCTGCGTTGTCGGAGAAGATGCCATGGTGGGCATGAATGCGGTGGTGATGGATGAGGCGCACATTGCACCCCGCTCCATTGTTGGCGCCTGCGCGTTTGTTAAGGCGAAGTTTACCTGTGAGCCGGGATCGCTGATTGTTGGCTCGCCGGCCAAGGTTATGCGCATGCTGAGCGACAAGGAAATCGCCTGGAAGAGAAAGGGCACAGAAGAGTACCAGCGACTCACGCTTCGTTCTCTGGCAAGCCTTGAGGAGGTCCAGCCACTGTCAGAAGCTGAGACGGATCGGCCCCGGGTGGACGCCAGCGGTTACAAGCCCAAGTACGAGCAGTCCGAATAGATGGTTTGGCGCCGGATACGGGAAATCGCTTTTAGAGTCCGGCGTCCTTGACGTTCTCCATAACCACAAACGTGCTGGTTTGCAGCACGTGGGGCAGGGCCGAGATTTCCTCCCCAAGAACCTGCCGGTATTCCTGCATGTTGCGGGTTCGGACTTTTAACAGGTAGTCGAAGTTCCCGGCAATCATGTGGCACTGCTCCACCGCCGAGACGCTCTGAACAGCTTTGTTGAAGGCGGTCAGGGCGCCGCTGCTGGTGTCGTTCAGGGTAACCTGTGCGAAGGCAATGTGGCTGAGACCAAGTTTGGTCTGGTTAACCAGGGCCGTGTAACCGGTGATGTAGCCGTGCTCCTCAAGCCGGCGCATCCGCACCTGACATGGCGTTTTGGAAAGGCCCACCCGGGACGCAAGCTCGGTTACCGTGATTCGGGAGTTCTTCTGTAGCTCGCGAATAATGGATTGGTCTATTCGATCCAATTCGGCCATGTTGTCTGTTCCAGGTTAAATTAACGGCTAAATCATATGGCAAATATAATCGAAACTCCTCTAATCCGAAACTATATGGTCTAAGTGACTTTCCGGCCTTGCGTATACTGGTAGGTTCATCAGCCCAGTAAGAACGTTTACCAAGTCCGGAGAGTTTCGATGACCGATTCCCGCGCATTACAAAAACAAACCCTGCTGGAACAGCTTGCCGATGTCCTCCAGAACCAGGCGTCCGATAACGACGACTCCCTTGAACTCCGGGAGATCGTGGCCCGGATGGTGGAGGAGTCCCGATCCTGGGATGACGACCTCCACGGCGAACTGGTCCGGAGTTTCGGCGACTCGATTGGCGGGCGCTATGCCCAGGTGTTCAGTGGCGGGTTCCCTTCGGCCTACCGGGCGAGGTTTCCGGTGTCAGAGGCACTTGCCGATATTGAGCAGATCCAGTCTATTGCCGTCAGCACCGATGTGCCCATGCGGTTCTACCAACCCAGAGATCCTTCCGAAACCGGATTCCACTTCAAGCTCTACAGCGAAGGCCAGCCGGTTATCCTGTCAGATGTGATTCCGATTCTGGAGAACCTGGGTATGCGGGTTCTGGGCGAGCACCCATACCGGGTTCGTCGACGGGATGGCGAAAATTTCGGCGTCAGTGATTTTACCGTCGAACTCCACGACCGGTGCCGGCAAGCCGACCTGAGAGCTGCAAGGCCGCTGATCCAGTCGGCGTTCCGGGAGATCTGGAACGGCTTTGCAGAAAACGACGATTTCAACCAGCTGATCATGCTCTGCGGCCTGAGCTGGCGGGAAGTGGCGCTGATCCGAGCCTATGCCCGTTACGTGAAACAACTGCGATTCGGGTTCAGCCAGCCGTTCATTGCAGAAACCCTGGCCCGGCATCCGGATATCACTTCGCGGCTCGTGGCGTTCTTTTTCAATCGGTTCGAGCCCGGGGTAAAAGGACGTAAGTCCAGGACAGAAAAGCTTGAGGCAGAGCTGCGGGATTCGCTGGAAGCGGTGGCGAGCCTCGATGACGACCGCATTCTGCGGCGTTTCTTCATGCTCATTCGGGCAACGCTGAGAACCAACTATTTCCAGGTCCGGGAGGATGGCGGGTTTCCGTCCTATCTGTCGCTCAAGCTGGATCCGTCGTCGATTCCTGACATACCGCGCCCAAGGCCAAAGTTCGAGATTTTTGTGTATTCGCCCCGAATCGAAGGCGTGCATCTGCGTGCCGGGCCAGTCGCGCGGGGTGGCCTTCGCTGGTCCGACCGGATTGAGGATTACCGTACGGAGATCCTTGGCCTGGTGAAGGCCCAGCAGGTCAAGAACTCGGTGATCGTGCCTGCAGGCGCGAAGGGTGGCTTCGTGGTGAAGCAGCCGCCCAGGGATGGCTCTCGGGAGGCCGTTCGCGAAGAAGGGGTTTCCTGCTATCAGACCTTCATAAGGGGGCTGCTGGATATCACTGATAACCTTGATGACGGCCAGGTAGTCCCTCCTGCCAATGTCGTTCGCTATGACAGTGATGACACCTATCTGGTGGTCGCCGCCGACAAGGGCACAGCCACGTTTTCCGATATCGCCAACGCACTGGCGGCAGAGTACAACTTCTGGCTGGGCGATGCCTTTGCCTCCGGGGGCAGTGAGGGCTACGACCACAAGAAAATGGGTATCACCGCCCGGGGCGCCTGGGAGTCGGTGAAACGGCACTTCCTGGAAAAAGGCACCGATACCCAGAGCGATGAGTTCACCGTGGTCGGTATTGGCGATATGGGTGGCGATGTATTCGGCAACGGCATGCTCCTATCCGACCGAATTCGACTTATCGGTGCATTCAATCACCAGCATATTTTTGTCGACCCGGATCCGGATGCTGCGGCCTCGTTTCGCGAGCGAGAGCGGCTTTTCAAACTGTCCGGCTCATCCTGGGCCGATTACGATACCCAGCTGATCAGCGACGGGGGCGGTGTTTTCTCCAGGTCCATGAAGTCTATTCCTGTGTCGTCGCAGATGCGCAAGGTGTTGGGCATCAAGGCACGCAGCCTGTCGCCTGCGGATCTGATCAGCGCTTTGTTGAAAGCGCCGGTAGACATGCTCTGGAACGGTGGTATCGGGACCTATGTGAAGGCGCCTTCAGAGTCCCATGAGGATGTTGGCGACAAAACCAACGATGCGCTTCGAATCGACAGTAACGAACTGCGATGCAAGGCATTGGGAGAAGGCGGGAACCTGGGTGTTACCCAGAAGGCCCGCATCGACTTCGCCCGTCGTGGCGGCTCCGTGAACAGTGATTTTATCGATAACGCCGGTGGCGTCGACTGCTCGGACCATGAGGTGAACATCAAGATTCTGCTGAATGACCTGGTGCACCGACAGCTGATGTCGCTTCCGGAGCGAAACCGGATGCTCAGGGCCATGACGTCTGAGGTGGCCGAACTGGTGCTGCGCAACAATTACCGACAGGCGATGGCGCTGAGTCTTGCCCAGAACCCCGCAGTTGCCACCGCAGACCAGTACGAACGGCTGATGCGCAGGCTGGAGACAGAAGGCAAACTGGACCGCAGTCTCGAATTTCTTCCGTCGGATGAAGAATTGCAGGCTCGCCGTGAGCACGGCGGCGGCCTGACACGCCCTGAACTGGCGGTACTGGTTTCCTACGCAAAAATTGAACTCAAGCAGGCCCTGGTCGCATCACCGATCGTCCATGACCCGCGATTCAATTCTGCGCTGCACTCGGCTTTCCCGGCCTCTCTGCTGGCCGCCTTCCCGGAAGCGGTGGGGGCCCATCCCCTGCGTGCAGAAATCTCGGCCACCCAGATTGCCAACGACATGGTAAATCGCATGGGGATCACCTGGTTTGACCGGATACGCAGCGCTACCGGGGCTGATGCTGGACGGATTGCCTCGGCCTACCTGATCTCCCTGCGAATACATGACGTAGACGCCCATTGGGAGAGTATGGAATCACTGGATGGAAAAATTGACGCCGGCGTTCAGGCAGACCTGTTCGCCGATGCCATCCGGTTAGTGACCCGAAGCACCAGCTGGCTCTTGCAGAACCGCCGGCAGGCGCTGGACCCGGTTTCCTGTATCGACCATTACCGGGCTCCCATGGCGGATGTGCTGGCTTCAAAAAGCCGACTTGAATCGGTGATTCCTGCAAGTCGCTGGTATGAACGCTATGCTGAATACTGTGAGCGGATGGTTCCGGAAGATCTTTCCGCCTGGTGCGCTTCCGCGGAAAGCCGTTACTGGCTGATGGACATGGTCGAGATCGCCCGTCAGCTGGACGAAAAGCTGGAGTCGGTGGCCTGGGTGTATTTCACGCTCGGTGAAAGCCTGAACCTGACCTGGTTGGACCGGCAAATGCGGGCCTTCCGGGCAAATGGCCACTGGCAAGTGTTGGCGACCATTCATTTCAGGGACGAGCTGGATCATCAGTTACGGAATCTCACGCTAAGCGTGTTTTCCGAGCCCGTTGATGGCGATGGAACGCCGGAGAAGCGGATTGAGGCGTGGCGGGGGAACAAGCGGATGTTACTCGCCCGCTGGGAGCGGATGCTGAACGACATGCAGGCCGCCAATGATGTGGATTGTGCCGTTTTCTCAGTCGCTCATGGAGTGCTCAGAGAGCTGGCATTGAAAGCCGCATAGCAGGACTACGACAGGCAAGGTGACTGAAAATCACGTTTTTTGGAGAAAATTATTAATTTTTTGTGATGTATTAAAGACGTAATGGCACGCTTGCCTTGAATTTATAGCGAAATAGTCTTTGTCGATCTCGGTAGAATGCCGGAGAGACAAACAACTAAGAGGGTACAACTATGAGACCGCAGCAATCACAGACGCCCGAGCTTGTCGATAGCCGGCAGGCGATTCGTGATTATTATCTCGCTGACGAACACAAGGTTATCCACGAGATGATTGCCGGTGCCCAGTTGTCCCAGGCCGAGCGCGACGCCATTTCGGCTCGTGCGGCTGAACTGGTACGCGGCGTTCGCAAGAATGCCAAGTCCACCATCATGGAGAAGTTCCTGGCGGAGTATGGCCTGACCACCAAAGAGGGTGTGGCCCTGATGTGTCTGGCCGAGGCGCTGTTGCGCGTGCCTGACAACACCACCATCCACGAGCTGATCGAAGACAAGATCACGTCAGGCGCCTGGGGCACCCACGTGGGCAAGGCGTCGTCTTCACTGATCAACACTGCTACGGTTGCTTTGCTGATGACCAGCAACCTGCTCAAGGATTCCGAGCGCAACACCGTGGGTGAAACCCTGCGCAAGCTGCTCAAGCGCTTCGGCGAGCCGGTAATCCGTACGGTGGCCGGTCAGGCGATGAAAGAGATGGGTCGACAGTTCGTTCTGGGTCGCGATATCGATGAAGCCCAGGATGAGGCCAAGGAATACATGGCCAGGGGTTACACCTATTCCTACGACATGCTGGGCGAAGCTGCCCGCACCGATGATGACGCCAAGCGTTATTACGACTCCTATTCCAACGCCATCGACAGCATTGCCAAGGCGAGCAAGGGCGATGTCCGCAAGAACCCGGGCATCTCGGTCAAGCTCTCCGCCCTGCTGGCCCGTTACGAGTACGGCAACAAAGAGCGGGTCATGAACGAGTTGCTGCCGCGGGCCCGCGAACTGGTCAAAAAGGCCGCGGCTGCGAATATGGGCTTCAATATCGATGCCGAGGAGCAGGATCGTCTGGCTCTGTCTCTCGATGTGATTGAGGAGCTGGTGGCGGATCCCGAGCTTGCAGGCTGGGATGGCTTTGGCGTGGTTGTTCAGGCGTATGGCAAGCGCTCCTCTTTCGTACTCGACTGGCTCTACGGGCTGGCCGAGAAGTACGACCGCAAGTTCATGGTGCGTCTGGTGAAAGGTGCCTACTGGGATGCTGAAATCAAGCGTGCCCAGGTTATGGGTCTGAACGGGTTCCCCGTGTTTACCCGCAAGGCCTGCAGTGACGTCTCGTTCCTGTCCTGCGCCACCAAGCTGTTGAACATGACGAACCGGATTTACCCACAGTTCGCCACCCACAACGCGCATTCGGTATCTGCCATTCTCGAAATGGCCAAGACCAAGGGTGTGGACAACTACGAATTCCAGCGCCTCCACGGCATGGGCGAATCCCTGCACAATGAGGTTCTGAAGGTCAGTGGCGTGCCCTGTCGCATTTATGCGCCGGTTGGCCCGCACAAGGATCTTCTGGCGTACCTGGTGCGTCGTTTGTTGGAGAACGGTGCCAACAGCTCCTTCGTGAACCAGATTGTCGACAAGCGCATCACACCGGAAGAGATCGCCAAGGACCCGATTGTCAGTGTTGAGGAGATGGGCAATAACATTTCCAGCAAGGCGATCGTGCACCCGTTCAAGCTGTTTGGCGATCAGCGTCGCAACTCCAAAGGCTGGGATATTACCGATCCGGTCACGGTTAACGAGATCGAGAAAGGTCGCGGAGCCTACAAAGACTATCGCTGGAAAGGTGGTCCGCTGATTGCGGGTGAGGTGGCCGGTACCGAAATCCAGGTGGTACGTAACCCGGCCGATCCGGATGATCTGGTTGGCCACGTCACCCAGGCCTCCGATGCTGATGTAGACACCGCGATTACCTCAGCGGCGGCCGCGTTCGAGAGCTGGTCCGCCAAATCGGCTGAAGAGCGTGCTGCCTGCGTTCGCAAGGTGGGCGACCTGTACGAGGAGAACTACGCCGAGTTGTTCGCGCTCACTACCCGTGAAGCGGGCAAATCCCTGCTGGATGCGGTTGCTGAGATCCGTGAAGCGGTCGATTTCTCACAGTACTACGCCAACGAGGCCATCCGCTATAAAGACAGCGGCGATGCCCGCGGCGTGATGTGTTGCATTTCGCCCTGGAACTTCCCGCTGGCGATCTTCACCGGGCAGATTCTGGCCAACCTCGCGGCAGGTAACACCGTGGTGGCGAAGCCGGCTGAGCAGACATCCTTGCTGGCTATTCGCGCCGTGGAACTGATGCATCAGGCGGGTATCCCGAAGGATGCCATCCAGTTGGTGCCGGGTACCGGCGCAACCGTTGGTGCAGCCCTGACCTCCGATTCGCGGGTGAGCGGCGTGTGCTTTACCGGTTCTACCGCTACTGCCCAGCGCATTAACAAGGTCATGACCGAGAACATGGCGCCGGACGCGCCGCTGGTGGCAGAGACCGGTGGCCTGAACGCGATGATCGTGGACTCCACGGCATTGCCGGAGCAGGTTGTCCGTGACGTGCTGGCGTCTTCGTTCCAGAGTGCCGGTCAGCGGTGTTCCGCCCTGCGTATGCTCTATGTGCAGAGAGACATTGCCGATGGCCTTCTGGAAATGCTCTACGGTGCAATGGAAGAGCTCGGCATCGGCGATCCCTGGCTGCTGTCCACGGATGTGGGCCCGGTGATCGACGAGAACGCCCGCAAGAAGATCGTGGACCACTGCGAGAAGTTCGAGCGCAACGGCAAGTTGCTGAAGAAAATGACAGTCCCCGAGAAAGGCCTGTTCGTTTCGCCGGCAGTTCTCAGCGTCAGTGGTATTGAGGAGCTGGAAGAAGAAATCTTCGGGCCAGTCCTGCACGTGGCCACGTTCGAGGCGAAGAACATCGACAAGGTGGTGGACGACATCAACGCCAAGGGCTACGGCCTGACGTTTGGCATCCACAGCCGTGTTGATCGCCGCGTCGAGCGTATTACCAGCCGGATCAAGGTGGGTAACACCTATGTGAACCGCAACCAGATCGGTGCCATCGTGGGCTCCCAGCCATTCGGTGGTGAAGGCCTGTCTGGCACCGGTCCAAAGGCCGGTGGTCCGCAGTACGTCCGTCGTTTCCTGAAAGGTGAAACGGTCGAGCGCGAGGCGGATTCGAACGCCAGGAAGGTGGATGCCAAGCAGTTGCAGAAGCTCATCGGGCAGCTGGACAAACTGAAGACGTCCAGGCCTGAAGCTCGTATGGACGCAATCCGGCCCATCTTTGGCAATGTTCCGGAGCCACTGGACGCTCACGTGGAAGCGCTACCCGGGCCAACGGGTGAGACCAACCGCCTGTCCAACCATGCCCGTGGCGTGGTGCTGTGTCTGGGACCGGACAAGGAAACCGCTCTGGAGCAGGCGGGTACCGCGTTGTCACAGGGCAACAAGGTGGTGGTGATTGCACCGGGCACCCAGGATGTGGTCGATCAAGCGAATAAGGCCGGGCTGCCGATTGTTGGCGCCGAGGGTCTGTTGGAGCCGGAAGCACTGGCAACCATCGATGGCTTCGAGGCGGTAGTCAGCTGTGGCGATCAGCCCCTGCTGAAAGCCTATCGCGAGGCACTGGCCAAGCGTGATGGTGCGTTGCTACCGCTGATCACTGAGCACACGCTGGATCAGCGATTTGTGATCGAACGCCACCTATGTGTCGACACAACGGCCGCGGGCGGTAACGCCAGTCTGATTGCCGCCTCCGAATAATCGGCGGTAATCGGTACCATGCGCGCCCGGCGTCAGTCAGTCCTGATGTCGGGCGCGCCTGTTTTCAGACGTTGGTTAAACAGCATCCGGCGGCCTTCGGCCTCGGCAACGTCCGAAAGATAGAAACTGACCGATGACCCCGGCCCCCTCTGGGCCAGAAGGCCCGCATCGAGAGCGCTCAGGCAGCCGATTTTCGGATAGCCGCCAATGGTCTGCCGGTCTTTCATCAGAACAATGGGCTGACCGTCTTTCGGTACCTGAATAGCCCCATAGGCAATCCCCTCCGAGACAATCCCGTCCAGATCCGAATAGATGGCATCACCTTTCAGTCGATACCCCATGCGATCGATATTCTGGCTGATTTCGTAATCGCACGAGAAAAACTTCTCCCGCTGAACTATAGAGAAGCTCCGATACTGATAGCCGGGAATAACCCCCAGGCGCAGGTGTTGTTGATAATCGGGGACTTCCGGCTCGGGAAGAAAAGCTTCAACAAACGATGCGTTTTTCTCAAACTCCAGCGTATCGCCCTTGGCCAGTTTCGCGCCTTTGCCATCCAGGCCGCCCAGGCCCTCGCGTGCCACGGTGGCGCAACTGCCAAGCTTCATGGCTGGCTTGAATCCGCCGCTGACCGCCAGGTAGGCCCGCAAGCCGTTCACAGGCGTGGTGAAGTCCAGTCTGTCGCCCTTATTGATGTGATGGGTGCGCCAGGGCGCAATGGCCTGATCGTTGATACGGGCGCCCAGATCGCCGCCGGTAATGGCAATGCAGGCCTCATGGTTCGCCTTCAGGCTGAACCTGCCAAAGGTGATTTCGATCTGTGGGGCATCGAGATCATTGCCCAGCAGGCGGTTCGCCCAGAAAAATGCAAACTCGTCCATGGGGCCGCCGGTGGTCACGCCCATATGCTGGTAGCCGTGGCGGCCGGCATCCTGAACAAGGGCCAGCATTCCGGGTTCGAGGACTTCAAAGCTCATCGAGGTTGCCTCCCAGCTCCAGGAATTCGTCCCGGCTTATGGCGCGAAAGCGCACCTGATCGCCGACCTGTACCAGGGCCAGAGAGTCGCTGTCCCAATCCACCATTTTCTGCGGCGTGCGGCCAATGATTTGCCAGCCACCCGGTGTGCAGCTCGGGTAGATTGCGGTTTGGGTGCCTGCGATACCGACGCTGCCGGTAGGGACTTTCAGTCGGGGCGTGGATTTCCGCGGAATGGCAATCCGTTCGTCGGTACTTCCCAGGTAGGCAAACCCCGGAGCGAAGCCGATGGCGTAGACCTGATAAAGCTGTTCACTGTGAATGCGAACGACCTCGTCCCGGGACAGGCCGGCATGCTCGCAGACATCCTCCAGGTCCAGACCCACTTCGCGATCATAGTAGACGGGCAGCTCGACGATGCGGGCAGAGTCGCCCTCGGTGGAACCATCATCCTCGGAGTCGATCGCTGCGCGTACTCTGCGAACGATGGCAAACCGGTCAGCCTGTTCCAGATCCCAGGTCACCAGAATTGAGGTGTATGAGGGAACCAGGTCAACAATGAGGTCGGACATGTCGCGCCGCAGCCGGTCTGTGGCCCGCTTGACCAGGCCTGCGGATTCCGCACCGATCTGGTCGCCAAAATACACCATGCAGGTGTTTTCGTTGACCGACTCGATCCTCATAGCGCTTCCACGACCTGTCGCATATGCCGTGCAGCGTCGACGGCATGGTAGCTGTCGCCGTGAATACAGATGGTATCGGCCTTGATCGGAATATGTTTGCCCGAGATCGAGGTGACCGTTCCTTCGCGGATAATCTGGGTGACCTGCGCCTCAATGGCTTCGGTTGTCTCGTGCACGGCACCACGAACCGACCGTTTTACCAGTCTGCCCTCGTCGCTGTAGGCGCGATCAGAGAACGCCTCGAACCAGACCTCGATGCCATATTCGTCCGCGCGATCCTTGACCTGTTGCCAGTCCGGCGTTGCCATGACCACCAGGGGGCACTTTGGTGCGTAGGAGCGAACGGCGGACATAACCACGGACAAGGTGGTGTTATCGACCATCATCCGGTTATACAGGGCGCCGTGGGGCTTCACGTAGGAGATGGAAGTGCCATGTACCTGGCAGATGCCGTTGAGCGCCGCCATCTGGTAAACCAGGATAGCCTTGAGCTCGTCCGGGCGGCAGTCCATGTCCCGACGGCCAAACCCCAGCAGGTCCGGGTAGCCCGGGTGGGCGCCAATGGTCACGTTCTGGGCCAGAGCCAGTTTGACCGTGTGGTCCATGGTCAGCGGGTCGGATGCATGAAACCCGCAGGCAATACTGGCCATATCAATGTAGGGCATGACTTCGGCATCCATGCCCTTGGTCCAGGTGCCGAAGCTCTCGCCCATGTCGCAGTTGAGTTTCATTGTGTACCTCCGAAAAACGTTGTGTCCTGCATTACCCCTGGCTCATGGTCTGGGGCAGGTAGGTGACAATCTCCGGGAACCAGCCGATCAGGAAAAGTGCTGCCATGATCAGCAGGAAGAACGGCAGGGCTGCCCGGGCCACGTACAGTATGTCTTTACCTGTCAGGGCCTGGATGACAAACAGGTTGAAACCCACCGGGGGCGTAATCTGTGCCATCTCTACCACCAGCACAATAAAGATCCCGAACCAGAGCAAGTCGATGCCGGCCTGCTGAACCATCGGCATGACAACCGCCACGGTCAGAACCACAACCGAAATCCCGTCCAGGAAACAGCCGAGCAGGACGAACAGCACTGTCAGTCCAACCAGAAGTTCGAACGGTGACAGGGACATGCTGCCGATCCAGGCGGCCAGTTCCCGCGGAATACCCAGGAAGCCCATGGCCAGGGTCAGAAAGTGGGCACCGACGAGAATCAGGCCGATCATGCAGGAGCTTTTCACAGCGCCCAACAGACTGTCCTTGAAACTCTGGATGCTGAGTGAACCGGTTGCGGCCGCGATGATCAGCGCGCCGAACACGCCCAGTGCAGCGGCTTCGGTTGGCGTGGCAAAACCGGTATAGATAGAACCGAGTACGAAAATGATCAGGCCAACGATCGGGAGCAGCATCTTCAGGGCCTTGATCTTGACCGAGAACGCCAGGTTTTCCTTTTTGGTGGTTGGCAGCTGATCTTTGTTGAGCTTGGCCCAGATCATGGTGTAGCCCATGAACATGGCAACCAGCATCAGGCCGGGCAGAGCACCGGCAATAAACAGGCGGCCAATGGAAACTTCCGCGGCCACGCCATAAACAATCAGAATAATGGAGGGTGGAATCAACAGCCCCAGCGTGCCGGAGCCGGCCAGGGTGCCTACCGCCATCTTGTCGCTGTAACCCTGGGCCTTCAGTTCCGGCAGGGTCATTCGGCCAATGGTTGCGGCCGTGGCAGCTGAGGAGCCGGAAACTGCCGCAAAAATGCCACAGCTCAGAATATTCACATGGAGGAGCTTGCCGGGCAGTCCGCCCATCCAGGGCGCCAGACCCTTGAACAGATCCTCGGAAAGTCGGGTACGAAACAGAACCTCGCCCATCCAGATGAACATGGGCAGGGCCGTCAGGGACCAACTGGTACTGGCGCCCCAGCTCGATGTGGCGAACAACAGGCCGATCTGATCGTTGCCTGAGAGCAGCAGGCCCAGAACGCCAATGCCAACCAGCGTCAGAGACACCCACACGCCCACCGCGAGCATCAGGATCATCGCCACGGCCAGTACAATGGAGAGAAACGCGATATCCATTACACGTCCTCCAGGTTCAGCTCGTCTTCATGCTGCTGATAGGACGGTGTGCGCTTGCGAATCACAGCAACCAGATCGTCCAGGATGGCAATGTTGAGTGCGGTCATCCCCAGTGCAACCGGAACCTGCGGGATCCAGATGGGAACGGGAATATAGCCGTGGGAGACCTCCTCGAAAATGTAGGATTCCCAGACCATGTGCCAGCAATAGAATGTCATATAGCAGGCGAGTGCGAACCCGAAAATAAGTACGACCAGCTCCTGCCAGAATCTCGGCCGTGCCGACCACTTCTGGATAACCAGGGTGACCCGGATATGGCCGCCGTTATGAAAGGTGTAGGCAAGACCGAAGAAGGTGGATGCTGCAAGCGCCCAGCCGGACACGTCTTCCGCTGATGGAATGATAAAGCCGAACAGGCGGCCGACGATCTGCGCCAGGATGACGACCATGATCAGGGCGATGCAGAAACCAGCAGCGTAGCCGGATGCCAGATAAAATTTCTCTCGAAGAGAGTTCATAACGGATGCCTCCCGGAACAGCCTCCCGATATTCGGGAGGCTTCCGTTGAGTGAACTTTTAGCGGTAGTTGGAGAGGATAGCGCCGACTTCTTCCGGTGCTTCCTGTTTCCACTCTTCCACCATGATGTCGCCGATCTTCTGGAGTTCGGCCATCAGTTCATCAGACGGTTCGGAGACCGTGATGCCATTTTCCGCCAGAGTGGCGGTGTCTTCAGCGGCGGTCTTGCGAACGCCTTCCCAGCCTTTGGCCTCGGCCGCAGCGGCCGCATCCAGGATCACCTGGCGCTGTTCATCGCTCAGGCGACGGAAAGCACGCTTGTTGACGACCACAACGTTCTTGGGAATCCAGGCCTTGATATCGGTGTAGTGGGAAAGGTAATCCCAGGCCTGCCCGTTGGCGCCTGTCGACGGTGAGGTGATCATGGCATCAATAATGCCGGTGCTGAACGCCTGCGGGATCTCGGGCACCTGAACCGTTGTCGGGGTTGTGTTCATCAGGTCAGCGAGACGCGAAGTGGAAGGGCTGTAAGCCCGCATCTTCAGGCCTTGCAGGTCTTCCAGGGTGTTGACCGGGGCTTTGGTATACAGGCTCTGGGCGGGCCATGGCACGGTGTAAAGCAGGGTCATGCCTTCCTTGTCCAGCTGCTTTTCGATCTGGGGCTTGGCGGCTTCCCAGAGTCTTTTGGCATCTTCGAAGCTGGTTGCCAGGAACGGAATGTTGTCGTGTTTGAACACCGGATGGGTGTTGCCCATGATGCCGATGAAGATTTCACCCAGCTGCACCTGACCGGTTCTTACTGCCCGGGGAATTTCCGGGTGCTTGACCAGGGAGGCACCGGAATGAACGGTGATGGTGAGGTCACCATCGGTGCCGTTTTTAATGTCCTCGGCAAAACCGTAGGCAATCTGGGTAGGCAGGTTGGCATCGCCGTAAGGCGTTGGCATGTGCCATTGCTGAGCCTGAACGGATGAAGTCAGCAGCGCCCCGGTAACCAGGGTGGCTGTGGCGAGTTTTTTGAACATAACGAATCTCCCGTGTTTCTGTTTTTTTATCGTTTCAGTTGAACGGCGGCTTCAGAGTACCGCCAGTTCTTCATTCAGCCGCTCGGTAAGCAGCATTTTTCCCGGTACATGGGTTATTGCGAAAGGCAGGCGAGCGTTCTCGAGGGCCAGTTGCGGGGTAACCCCGCAGGCCCAGAACAGCGGAAGTTCGCCCGGCCTGATCGTTACCGGATCTCCAAAATCAGGCTGGTTAACGTCCTCAATGCCAATGAGCGCCGGATCGCCGATATGAACCGGTGCACCGTGGGCCTTTGGCAGGCGGGTCGTAATCTGTATCGCGCGGATTGCATCCGCACCATTGAACGGGCGCATGGAGACCACCATGTTGCCACTGAACGGGCCGGCGGGCCGGGTAGCGATATTCGAGCGGAACATTGAAACGTTCCGTCCCTCGTCCACGTTCCGCACCGAGAGCCCGGCCCTGATCAAGGCATCCTCAAACGAGAATGAACAGCCCAGGACAAAGGTCACCAGGTCGTCCCGCCAGAGGCTCTTGAGGTCTGTGGCTGTCTCTGCTCGCTCGCCATTCCGGAAAACCTGGTATTCAGGCACATCGGTCCGGATATCCAGATCGTGTCCAAGGTCGGGGAGGGTCGGGTCCCCGGGTTGAGACATGCCGATCAGGGGACAGGAAACCGGGTTATTCTGACAGTATAGGAGAAAATCCCCGGCCCATTCGGACGGCAGGATGACCACGTTCCCCTGCAAGAGGCTGTTGGCCAGGCCACTTGTGGGCGCTGTGTGGGCGCCCGAACGAATGCGAGCGCGTAATTCTGAGGCCTGATCAAGCAGGTTGTTCTTGAAATCGGAATACGCACCGGTGTGCATGACGGTAACCCCTGATTGAAATTGTTTTTTACAACTAAATTTCAGGGTATACCGGCTGGTGAAAAAGTCTAATTATCGTTTTTTAGGTCTGGCGATAAGTTTTCGTGATGTGTTGTCCGGTCGTATTCGTCAGAAACCATCACACCAAGGTTTGCTGCGAGTTCGGCAATCGGGTTGAAAGGGGCACCGGAATAAGACGCGGTGAAGGCGAGCTCGGAGGGCGTCCACGAGGTGTTGAGCTGGACCAGACGACCGCTTTCCAGTTCATGCTTGATCACGCTCAGCGGAAGCGTAGAGATACCAATGCCATCCAGGGTCAATTGCCGGCAGGCTGCCAGCGAACTTGAGGAATAGAAACGGGCAGGGAGTTCATCCATCTCGCTGAATTTCTGGCTGATTTCAGCAAAGGGTTTGGTGTTCCTGGCATAAGTAATGATGGGCCATTCGGCCAGCTCCTTGAGAGCCAGGAGCCGATCCGGGAGGTTGAGCTCGGGACTGGCGACCCAGATCAGTGGGAAACTGCAAAGCGCGCGGTTTTCAATTTTCGGCTCAGATACGGGCCCCATCAGGAAGGCCAGATCGAGGCTCCGGTCCAGCAAACCGGATCGGAGGTTGCCGGAGACATCCACGGTAATTTCCACATCCAGATTGGGGGCCGTTTCGTGCAGTTCCCGGAAAAAACGCGGCAGCCAGGAGTGCACAATTGTTTCGGAGACCCCGAGCCTGAGAATGCCGGAGAGCGACGCCCCCCGGTCTGCGCGCTTGCGCAGCTGCTGGGCCATGAAGACAATTTTCTCGGCATAGGGCAGCAGCTCCTGCCCCTTGCTCGTAAGCTTGCTGTGCCCGGATTCCCGCTCGAACAGCCTGACGCCAAGCTCGTCTTCAAGCGCGGCAATTCGGTTTGAAATGGCTGGCTGGGTGGTGTGCTGGTGCTCGGCGGCCTTGCGGAAGCTGCCAAGCGTTGCAACCCAGATGAAGGTCTCCAGACGCTTGAAATTCATTGGTTATCGGACCTCTGAGGGGCCTACAGAGCGGCGTAGCGCTCGTGAAGGATGCCAACCCTTTCGACATAGGCCTTTGTTTCGGCGTAGGGCGGTACCCCCTGGTATCGACTGACGGCGCCAGGCCCCGCGTTGTAGGCGGCGGTGGCCAGCCGGATGTCACCATTGAACCGGTCGAGCATCTTGGCCAGATAATGCACCCCGCCACGGATATTCTCGGCAGCCGCCAACGCGTTCCGTACACCCAGTTCTTCAGCCGTGCCGGGCATGAGTTGCATCAGCCCCTGGGCTCCCACCGGGGAGAGGGCTTTTTCATTGAATGCCGATTCGGCGTGAATTACAGCGCGGACCAGCGCGGGATCAACCCCGAACTCCTGTGCCGCGGTCTGGATTTCTGAATTGAAGGGTTTGGTGAACAGCGGCGTTTTGCGCCAGTCGACGCTGGATTCAGGGTCGCAGGCGTAGCAGTGGAAACGGATAACGTCGAACTCGGCAGCAGCCGGCTGAATACTGCTATAAGCAACCACGCCGTTGTCATCCGTATAGCGGTAGACGGTGTCGTTACCGCTGGAGGCTCTGGGCTGGCTGGCACTTTTTACGTTGGTGAATTCGACGGTGCCATCCGGGTGCACGATACGCTTGATGCCGTCCGCCAGGGCGGATGCGGACAGGGCAAGCACAAGAGCTGCGATGGATGGGATCAGAAGAGATCTGCCGATGTTCATTACTCACTCGCGAAAGATGCCGTCTGTGGCCGGCTTCAGGTATTCTTTGAATACCGCCGTTGGCTGAATTATACGGGCTTGCGGGTCGGAATAAAGCGCGCGCTGTGTCGTAAAAATGTTACGTTCTGCGTTTAATGCCGGCCAGTTCTCATTCTATGGAGAGGTCCCTCCAGAGCATCATGGTTAACCCGACCGACACACGCAACCTCGTTCTCATCGGCATGCCCGGCAGCGGCAAGAGCACGGTGGGTGTGCTGCTGGCCAAACGTCTGGGTTTCGGGTTTGTCGATACCGATTTGCTCATTCAGGAAGAAGCCGGTCGTACTCTCCAGGCAATTGTAGACCAGGATGGCTACATAGCCCTGCGTCGAATAGAAGAACAGGTGCTTCTCAAACTGGATGTCCGGCACAAGGTTATCAGCACGGGAGGCAGCGCCGTCTTCAGTGAACGTGCCATGGAACATCTCAAAAGCAACGGCACCGTCGTGTTTCTCGACATCCCGCTTGAACTGGTTATCGAGCGAATCGGCGATCACAGCATGCGGGGCATTTCCCGGAGGCCGGATCAATCTTTGGACGCCCTGTTCGAAGAGCGTTTTGAACTGTATTCCCGGTATGCGGACGTGACGGTGAAAGGGGAGGGTCTCAATCAGGATCAGGTCTGTGAGGCGGTGGTCGAGAGCCTTATTTCGCCGCAATACTGAACTTCAGTATTAGCTCAAGTTAA
Source organism: Marinobacter sp. CP1 (assembly GCF_001266795.1). NCBI lineage: Bacteria > Pseudomonadati > Pseudomonadota > Gammaproteobacteria > Pseudomonadales > Marinobacteraceae > Marinobacter > Marinobacter sp. CP1. The sequence continues at coordinate 773,820 of NZ_CP011929.1, read as the reverse complement.
GGTGCATCCAGACAGACCTCGCTGCTACAGTCCCATGATGTGTTGGGAGGACTTAATGATGAAGAACTGGACTTACGCACTTGCGATCGTTTTTGCTGGACTGTTTTCAGGAACGGCTCTGGCTGAAACATCACCCGAGGATTCTTCCGTGGAGTCGCTTAAGCAGGAAACCGGTGAGTTGGGTGAGGCGCTTCAGGAGTATGGTTCTGATCAGAAAGAGCAGGCCGAGGATTCGATCAACAAAACATTGTCGGCCCTGGATAAACGCATCCAGGAGCTTGAGCAACAACTCTCGAAAAACTGGGACGATATGAGCGATACCGCCCGAGAGCGGTCCCAGAAGAGCCTCGAGTCGTTGCGAGAACAGAGGGCTCGTGTCCAAAACTGGTATCAGGAACTGAAAGACAGCTCGGCATCCGCCTGGGAGAAGGCTCGAAAGGGATTTTCCGATGCCTATGAAGCGCTTTCAGAGCAATGGAACAACACCGAGGAGGAGTTGCAGGACTCGGAAAAACGCTCCGACAGCATCTGAGCTGGCCCCGCGCTGGTCAAGTCAACTCCGCCCGATCAAGACGTTTCTTCCGGTACTGGTTCGGGCGGCAGTCTCTTTCCCGCTAGATTCTCCATCAGCCGGCAGGTCACCAGGTCGCCCGTCACGTTGATGGCCGTCCGGCACATATCCAGGATTCGATCCACGCCCATGATCAGTGCGATGCCGCTGGGAGGGATGCCCACGGTTTGCAGCACCATGGCAAGGATCACGATGCCTACCCCGGGCGTGGCCGGTGAGCCGATGGACGCGCCCACAGCCATGGCGACCACGAGCGCCATACTGCCCATGCTGAGATCAATGCCGTAGACCTGTGCAAGAAAGATGGTAGCAACGGCCTGGTAGAGTGCCGTGCCGTTCATGTTGATGGTGGCGCCCAGGGGAATCACGAACTGGGAAACCGACGGCCGGACACCGAGCTTGTCTTCGGCGGTTCTTATGGAGAGCGGCATGATGGCCGCCGAGCTGGATGTGGAAAAGGCCAGCAACAGCACATCCCGGGTGTCTTTCAGGAACCGGACGGGGGATTGGCCGGCGAGCAGCTTCAGGATCAGCATGTAAACGCCCAGAAGTACCAGCAAGCCCGCAATGACGGTTGCGACGTAAGATGCCATGCCCAGCATTGCCCGGAATCCCAGGGTGGTTGTGAGTTGGGCCATCAGGCCGAACACGGCAATGGGGGCAAGGCGCATTGCCCAGCGTACGACCGTCATGCAGATTTGCTGGAGGGAATCGAGCAGGTCCAGCATGGGCCTGGATTTTTCCGGGGCCATGCTCACCAGGGCAATGCCGACAATGATGGAGAAGATCACCACCTGGAGCATCTGGCCTTCAACCATGGCATCGAGCGGGTTGCCCGGTAGCAGCCCGATCAGGGTCTTGGGCAGCTCATCCACACCCGGCATGGAGGCAACAGGCACACTGTTTTCCCCGGCCTCAACGGGAGTGCCGAGCCCTGCCATCATTCTGCCGGGGTTGATCAGGTCGCCGATCCAGAGACCTATCGATGCTGCCATGGCCGTCGTGATTACGAAAAAGCCGGTTACCCTCAGGCCCAGCTTTCGCAACTGTTCAAGGTCTTCGCTGGCGGCGAGCCCGCGAACCACCGAGGCAATTACCAGGGGGATTACGATCATCTGGATGGTGGCCAGAAACAGTTGCCCCGGGAAAGCCAGCCAGTTACCGATCAACGTCCCGGTTTCCGGTTCCACGAGTCCCACCGACGGTCCCAGGAGCGTGCCTGTAATCAACCCGAGGAACATGCCAATGAGCACCTTCAGCCAGAGCTTTCCCTGCACCAGCCCCGAGAGGTAGCTGCTGAGATGACGCAGTGGCCGTGGGTAAAAATCGCTCGTCTGGTTTGGCATTGCCTTGAATCTTCCCTGTTTCTGTTGGAGCTACCCTGAAAGCATAGCCCATGCTGGCTCTGCGTTTGTGAGGCAGATCAATCCGGCATCAGGTTGATTTCTTCGGCAGTCAGTGAGCGGTATTCGCCGGCCGCCAGGTCATCGTCCAACAGGATATTTCCCATCCGTTCCCGATGCAGGGCCGTTACGCGATTACCGACGGCATGGAACATGCGCTTCACCTGATGGTAACGGCCTTCGTAAATGGTCACTCTGGCTTCACAGGGGCTCAGAAGATCCAGGTCAGCAGGTGAGGTGGTGAGTTGCTCGAACTCAAACCAGATGCCCTCCGCGAATCGATGAGGGGTCTCTGGAGAAATCGGATAGGCGGTGCTGACCCGGTAGACTTTCGGGATCTTGATTCGGGGCTCGGTAAGCTGGCGTGACCAGCGGCCATCATTGGTGAGAATCAGCAGGCCCGTGCTGGCGCGGTCGAGTCGTCCGGCAATGTGCAGATCCTCGCGCAGTTCTGGCGAGATCAGCTCCATCACGGTCCGATGGGTGTCGTCGAGCGTTGCACTCAGAAAACCTGCAGGTTTGTGGAGCATGAGGTAATGGCAGGCTTCAGCCTCTTGAATGATATCGCCGTCCATCCGTACGCATGAAAACCGATCCACCTCGGCAGCAGCATCGCGGCAGGTGACGTCATTTACGGCCACCCGACCGGAAGCAATCAGAAAATTGGCCTGACGGCGACTGATGTCATTCCGGTTGCTGAGAATTCGTGAAAGCTTCATGGTGTGAATCGGCTATGCTGAATGTAAACCCCCGATAATAATACGAGGAAATGCCATGCCATTCTCTGTTGATCACCTTGCCGAACTCAATTTGCTGGGCCAATTTCCTTCCACCTCGACTCAGGAAGGGCTCAAGGTTCATGCCCATTCGGCGGCTCCGGAAACTGTGAAGGCCGCCGAAAACCTGCATGCCAAGGGGCTGATCAGCCAGAAAGATGGCGGCTACCTCACGCCGTTGGGGGCAGAGGCAGTGGATCTGACCCAGAAGCTCCAGTCGATTCTCAGTAGCTCATAAAGCGCGGATGACCTGTCCGGCCTTTGAGACCCGGTGCCCTCCCGCGTTAGGGTGAGGCCATGAGCAACTGGAAGAAGTCGCCCGTCCTCTGGATGGGCGGGAGCATTGCCGCCGTTGGGCTGATAGTCGGTCTGCTTTACGCCTTCGGTGTGCATCAGCAGGTCGTTGAGCTTCTGCGCTGGTTTGATACCCAGGGGGCCTGGGCGGCTCTCCTCTTTGTCGGCATCATGGTGCTGGCCATGGTGCTGCTTCTGCCCGGGGTGTTGTTGACCACCGGAGCGGGTTTCGTGTTCGGCGTGTTGGAAGGCACAGCCTACGTGGTGGTGGGCACTACGTTGGGCTCGGCCATTGCCTTTCTGGTTGCCCGGCATTTTCTTGGTGAGCACGCCCGTGTGTACATTCGCAGCCGCGCGCGATTGTCTGTCGTCAGCAACGAAATGGCGCCTCACGGCTGGAAAATCGTACTCCTGACCCGTCTGATCCCTTTCTTCCCCGGCAAGCTGTCCAATTTTCTGTTCGGTCTCACCAACTTCTCGTTTGGCGGTTTCGTTGTCGGCACCTTTTTCGGTGTGATTCCCTTTTCCCTGCATAACGTGTATCTCGGCTCGCTTGCCGCCGACCTGTCAACTCTGGGTGTGCGGGAAACCGGCCGTTCACCCCTGGAGTGGGCCATTTACGGTGCCGGTTTCGTAGGCACGGTAATGGCCGTGGTGTTTCTCAATCGTCTCGCCCGGCGGGCACTCGCCCGTTACAAGGTCGAGACTGAGCCAACAGAACAGGAGGCAAACGAATGAGCTGGATGAAGTGGCTGCCCTGGCGTTACCTGGTAAAACGCGTGGCCCACCGCCATGGTTTCCTCGATCCGATCGCGCTGCTCGGGAAACTTCACAGTTTTGCCCAGCCTTCGGAAGTCGGCGAGCCCATCGAACTGCTCCGGGCCGGCGTGGTTTTCCATGCGCGGGGGCTGATCAACAGTCGGGTCATCCAGCACAACCTCGATTGGGTCTGGCCTTACTGGGTGGAGCGCCAGTTCGACCCCGAAGACATTGCCTTCATTCCCCGGGCATTCTCGATTACCCACATCAATCTCAGTAACCGTAACTGGACGGCCATCGGCCAGCCGGATGTGGATGAGTTGCCCGTGGTGGATCCCCGGGGGTTGCTGACACCGTTCCATGACGGCTGGTCACTGGATGCGTGGCTGCTGGCGGACAATGGCCGGTGCCTTCTGCCCTCTCGTTGCAAAACGGCCCGGCAACGCCAGGAACTTGAGGGTGGTCCCTGCGTGGTCACAGAGTCCGAACTGGACGGGCTGGCCCTGACCAGTCGTTCCCGGGTGGTAGTCGAAAACGGCCGGGCGGTTTGCGAAATGGTCGTGAAGGCCCGGGCCGAGACTTCCGGCTCTCTGGTCATATCCTTGCGCCCCGCCAATCCTGAAGGAATCAGCTTTATCAACAAGGTCCGGCTGTCCGAGCAGAGAGACGCCTGGACCATAGATGGCAAGCAGGCGGTGTTTTTCAGTCGCCCGGCAGAGCGTCATCATGTGTCGAACTATCGCGAGGGTGATGTTCGGATTCATCTGCAGGACAAGGAAGACCAGTGCGAAGGGCAGTGCGACGTCGGCATGGTCACCGCAGCGGCCCTGTTCCGGGTCGAAGCAGGTGAGGAGTCGGAGCTCAGGCTCAGGGTGCCGCTGCAGGATGAGTCGGCGCCAGTTATTCGCTCTGACGGCTGGGCGGCCGCCCTTCATGGCCATGCCCGCCTGGAGTGCCCCGACGAAAACTGGCAGTTCCTCTATGACGCCGCCCTGAATTCCCTGGTGCTGCACTCTCCGGAAGATGTGTACCCCGGGCCCTATACCTACAAGCGTTTCTGGTTTCGCGATGCCGCGTTCATTATCCATGCCTTGCTCTGTGCAGGTCTGACAGATCGCGCTGAGCGGGCGCTCTACCAGTTCCCGGCGCGGCAACTGAAAAACGGCTATTTCCGCTCCCAGGAAGGGGAATGGGATGCCAATGGAGAAGTGCTCTGGATTCTGAGGCGGTTCCATGAGCTTACTGGTCGACCTCTACACCCGGAGTGGCAGGAGCCGGTGCGCAAGGGCGCTCGCTGGATCGAGAATAAACGCCTGAGTGAAAATATCGAAGGGCCTCACGCTGGCCTTTTGCCCGCCGGATTCAGCGCCGAACACCTGGGGCCCAATGATTATTACTACTGGGACGACTTCTGGGGCATCGCCGGCCTGAAGGCCGCCGAATCACTGTTTGCCCCGATTGACCGGGAAACCAGCGAGCATTTTGGCGCCGGTGCCCAAGAGTTCAGCCAGACCGTTGATCGCAGTCTGGCAACCTGCGAGCAGCGACTCAAGCGACCGGGAATGCCGGCCTCGCCCTATCGCCGCCTGGATGCGGGCGCCATAGGCTCACTGGCGATGGGTTATCCGACCCAGCTGTGTGAGCCGGATGATCCCAGGTTGCTGGACTGTGCCGAATTCCTGCTCGAAAAATGCTTTGTGAAAGGGGCGTTCTATCAGGACATGATTCACTCGGGTCTTAACGCCTACCTCACCCTGCACGTGGCTCAGGTTCTCCTGCGTGCGGGCGATGCTCGATTCCTGGATCTGGTGGATGCGGTGGCTGGCCTGGCATCGCCCACCGGGCAATGGCCGGAAGCCATACATCCGGCGACCGAGGGCGGCTGTATGGGCGATGGTCACCATGTCTGGGCGTCGGCCGAGTGGGTGTTGATGGTCCGCAACTGCTTTGTCCGGGAGGAGGGAGATCGTCTCATTCTCGGAGCTGGTATCCCTCCCCGGTGGCTGGAGCAGGACAAACCAATCCGCTTCGGGCCGGCACCGACCAGTTTCGGATCCGTGTCCGTCACCATTACGCCCCGGCCGGGCGCAGCACCCGAAGTCACCTGGGAGGGTAACTGGCACGATTCCGAGCCGGCTATCGAAGTAAGGCTGCCGGAGACCCGTGCCTGACAAACTGTACTGGTCACGAAACCGGATTTCTGTATCTGTTTTGTTTGCCTGCTAACTTATAAAGTAAGCTGACTGACAAATACATCGAATCCGGTTGAGTTTCATGCGCTCACTGTTTTACTCGTTTTTCGTGCCCGCGCTGTTCGTCTGGCTGTGGAGTACTGGTTTTATCGGGGCCAAGTACGGTCTGCCCTTTGCGGAGCCGTTTACGCTGCTGCTGATCCGCATGCTGCTGACACTGGTGGTGCTTGGAGCCTTGGCCTGGGTCATGAAAACCCGCTGGCCGGGCTGGCGAGGTGCCGGACACCTTGCGGTTACCGGGATGTTGGTGCATGGCTGCTATCTGGGCGGTGTCTACTACGCGATTCAGGATGGCATGGCGTCCGGAATTGTTTCCCTGATTGTGGGGCTGCAACCCCTGGTGACGGCTGCGGCGGCGGTGGCAATCCTCAAGGAAACAGTCAGCGGACGTCAGTGGATTGGACTTATACTGGGGCTGGTCGGTGTCGCGCTTGTCCTCCTCGAGAAGTTCGGTATGAGTGGTCAGGCCTCCGGCTTTTCTCCCTGGAGCCTGCTTTGGGCGGGTTTTGCCCTCGCTGGAATTTCCATGGGCACGGTCTACCAGAAGCGCTTCGGCGCCAGCGCGGATCTGGTGGCCGGCACGCTGATCCAATTTGCGGCAGCGGCCGCCCTGTTTGCCATTGGAGCCTTCGCCCTCGAAACCCGCGAGGTTGAGTGGAGCCTGCAGTTGCAGTTGTCCATGGCCTGGCTTGTGATTGGGTTATCCACCGGCGCCGTCCTTCTTCTGATGTGGCTGATACGCCAGGGTGCTGCTTCCCAGGTGGCCAGTCTGTTCTACCTGGTGCCTCCGGTTACCGCGCTGGAAGCGTATCTGCTGTTCGATGAGCGCCTTGGAGGACTGGCAATGACAGGCGGGCTCGTCGCTATCGTTGGTGTGGCTCTGGTTGCCACCCAGAAAAAACCAGCCTAGGAAGGGTGTCCGGGAGTGGCTAATACATGACGGATGCGACCAAAGGGGTCTGGTATGGCCTGAGTGCCTACACGATCTGGGGCTGTTTTCCTCTGTTCTTTGCCCTGTTTGAGGGTGTGCCGGCCTTTGAAATCTTGATTCACCGGATCATCTGGTCCTGTGTTTTTCTCGCTGTGGTCATAAGTGGCCTCCGTCGCTGGCCTGCTGTGAGAGCGGCATTGGCGAATCCGAAGCAGCTCTGGCGCGTTCTTGCCTGTGCGCTGCTCATTGCCGCCAACTGGGGCATCTACATTTATTCCGTGGAAACCCGCCATGTTCTCCAGGCCAGCCTGGGCTATTTCCTGACGCCACTGGTGAATGTCGCCCTGGGCATGCTCGTGCTTCGCGAACGCATGGGGCCGTGGCAGATGGCTGCGGTGATGCTCGCAGGCGTTGGTATTCTGATCCAGCTTGCGATGCTTGGTGAACTGCCGTGGATTTCACTCGCCCTTGCCATGAGTTTCGGTACTTATGGCCTCGTTCGAAAACAGGTGGTGCTCGATGGGCTTTCCGGCCTGTTCGTTGAAACCATGCTGCTGTTGCCGGTCGGCCTGCTGACCTTTGGATGGCTGGCGAGCGAGGGAATGTCGCACTTCGCCGACAGTGCCTACATTGGCAGCCTGCTGATGGCCAGCGGCATTGTGACAGCCATTCCGCTGCTACTTTTTGCCGGTGCCGCCCGGCGCCTGCGGTTGGCGACCGTCGGCTTCCTGATGTACATCAATCCCACCCTGCAGTTCTTTATTGCCCTGCTCGTGTTCGGCGAGCCTTTGAGTGATGCCCAACTGACGAGCTTTGTGGTGATCTGGATTGCACTGGGCCTGTACAGCTGGTCTTCCTGGCACTACCGGCCGCGGGTGCCGGTGGGCCAGGATTGAGTTTGCCACCCTCAGGACTACACCGCTCAGGAGAGTGTCGCGAGCAGATCATTGATGGCCCGGGCGAAGGGCACGGGTGAATCTTCCTGAAGAAAATGACCGCCCTTGAGGGTTACGTGGGGCTGGTCTTTTGCACCTGGAATCCGCTTCTGCATATAGGCGTCGCCGCCCCGAGTGATCGGATCGCCATTGCTGAAGGTGGTCAGAAACGGCTTTTCCCAACGTTCGAGCACTTTCCAGGCGTTCCGGTTAGCCTCACTGGCGGGATCGTCCGGGTGCATCGGCACCAGTCTGGGGAAGGCCCGGGCGCCGGCTTTGTACTTTTTGCCAGGGAAGGGCGCGTCGTAGGCCCGCATTTCATCGGGGCCCAGCTTGCGGAAAGAGCCGGTGTTGATGATCCGTGCAATGGGAAACCAGGGACTGTGCAGGGCAAAATTCTTCCAGATCTTGAAGGCCGGCGGGGCTGTCTGATCGCCGGTAGGTAACATGCCGTTGCCCACCACAATGGCCCGGAACCGTTCCGGATTCTCCGCCGCCAGCCGCAGCCCCAGCAATGAGCCCCAATCCTGGCATACCAGAGTGATGTTGGTGAGTCCGAGCTGATCGAGGAACGACTGCATCCAGTCCATGTGCTGCTGGAAGGAATAGTCGTCAAGGGACGTGGGTTTGTCGGACTTGCCGAAACCGATCAGATCCGGGGCGATAACCCGGTGGCCGGCCGCCGCGCAGATCGGAATCATATGCCGGTAGAGGTAGGACCAGGAAGGTTCGCCATGCATCATCAGAACGGGACTTGCGTCGGCCGGCCCTTCATCCACGTAGTGCATACGCAGCCCGTCCACCTCCACGTAGTGGGGCTCAAACGGGTAATCCAGGAGTCGTTCAAAGCGTTTTTCCGGGGTTCTGACAAAATCCATCGAGCTTGCCTTGTTGTTCATTATTGTGAGGGAATGGTCTAAAGGATTGTGATGGAGCAGGGGAGTAGAGACAAGCGCCATGGCTTATTGGCTGATATGCAATTCCGGTGCTGGCGATGGTGAGCGAGGCCGGGACTTCTGGCTGGAGCACCTGGCAACTGCCGGTATCCACGATCCTCTATGCCGTGACTTTGAGGAATCCGACTGGAGCACCAGGCTCGACGACCGGGACACGCTTATAGTCGCGGGCGGAGACGGTTCGGTAAGCCGGGCCGCCGCCGTTTGCCGGGAGAAGGGGGCCACCCTTGCTGTCCTGCCGTCTGGTACAGCCAACGACTTTGCCCGGAATCTGGGGCTTCCCCACCAGCCGGGAGCGCTGTGTAAGTTGATTGCCAGCGGCCGAACGCAAATGGTGGATGTCGCGGATTATGGTGACGGTATGTTTTTGAACGTTGCCCATGTCGGCATGGGAACCCTCCCTGCACGAGAATCCCGCAGTACCGAAAAAAAGCTCTTCGGGCGCTTCAGCTATGTGGTCGAATTATTACGCCGGCTGAATGCGAAGCGAGGCTTCAGGGCAACCATCCGTTGCGATCGGGGCGTCGTGAAGGGCCGGTGGCTTTCCATCGCGGTGGCCAATGGCGCTTTTTTTGGCGGTGGCAACGAGATTCCCGAGGCATCCGTCAGCGATGGCCAGCTGGCTATTGTCGCGGTCCGGCCACGCCCCATTCTTCAGCTTTTGTTCACGTTTCTGATGGTTCGCCTGAACCGGCAAACTCCTCGGCGCACCAGTACGCTGGTCCATATCAGGAGCCAACGCTGCCTGGTACACACCGGCAAACCTAAGACCGTTACGGCCGACGGGGATGTGGTCTCCAGAACGCCTCTCAACGTAGTCTGCAAGAGCGGCTGCCTGCGCGTGATTGGTGACAGGATTGTCAGCACTGCCGACGGTGACGCAGGAGACGTTATCTCTGGTGGCACCTGAGCTCCACAGAAAGATGGCAGGTTTTCCAGATACGTTTTGTCACTGACTTTTTCCGCAGGAAGCGCAATCATGGGTTTTGCTGGCATAATCAACCAGAAAGGCTGACATTAAATGCCAGTATGTCGCTTTTGCAATCATGTCCCTGGTTTATGGCCACTCAATGCGGCCGCCTGGCTTCCGTTCCAGCTGAATCGTCGAAAAGGACTAGAGAATGCCCACAGAAACTGCACCGGTCTCCTCGAAGTTAATCACAGGCATTAAAACCGGCCTCATCGCGTTGACCCTGTCGGCCATTGGCCTCCCGGTCCTTGCGGCCGAGCGCCTGTATATCTTTACGGAAAACTACCCTCCCTATAATGCCTCTGAAACCGGAAAAGGGTTCGCCCACAATGAAGACGACATAACCGGCATCTGTGCGGATATGGTCAAGGCGATGCTGTCCCGGGTCGACTATGACTACGTGATGAAAATGCGGGACTGGAGTTACGCCTACAACTGGGTACAGGATCGCGAAAATCATGGTCTGTTCTGCACCGCGCGCACCGACGAGCGGGAAGATCAGTTTCAATGGGTAGGTCCTCTGGCATCAATCAAGTGGACGTTGTTCGCCGCGCCAGACTCCGATATCACTCTGGACTCCCTGGAAGAAGCCAAAGACCTGAGAATCGCCGGGTACAAGGGCGATGTGATGTCCGAGTACCTGGTTGATCAGGGATTCAACGTGGTGATGGGGGTTTCAGGTGATGTGAACACTCGTCGCCTTACCCTCGGCCAGGCCGACCTGTGGGTTACCGACGGCCTGGTGGGCCCCCTGATGGCAGAGGAAGAGCACGGTATCACCGGGCTGCAGCCGGTGCTGGTATTCCGGGAGACGCCCATGTATCTGGCATTCAGCAACAATACCGATCCGGCTGTGATCGAGGATCTCCAGCAGGCTCTGGACGAGGCTCGTGAGGCTGGAGAGATCGAAAGAATCGCTGCCAGCTACGAATAAGCAATCAGGGATGGGCGGAATTTTCAGAACCAGAGCCCGATCTGCGGATCGGGCTCTTTGCGTTCGATCAGCAACCCGTTCTTCTCAAGCATGCCAATGAGCTTTTCGGTATCCTCGATGTTCAGGAAGCCGCCAATTGATACTTCGGTATCCCGATGGGTCAGAGAGAGCTTCGCCGGTGTGAACGGGTGCGGCGGTGAGGCAACCCTGAGCCGCGCATAACGGGTGGGAAGGGTCCACTCGGCCTGCTTGCGCTTTCTGCCTTTCTCCAGATGAATGTCCTCATCGTCGATGGACAGCACCTCCTGCCGCTGGCACTCCCGCGAGGTCAGGTAGATGCCGCAAGCGAGCGCAATCAGCTCCAGCCCGGCAAACGGAATAATCACCCAGGCGCCCATAAGCGTAAAGCCCGTTGCGATAAGGGCTGAAAGCACGAACAGGGCGGCCCAGATCCGGACATTGCCATGCCAGCTGAGGGAACGGTTGGGTGTCAGGACCAGCCGGAAACCATCCGGATGTGGCAAGCGTTCCACCATGGAATCTGCCTCAGTTTTAACGCGCCGCTAGACTTGATGATAGTCAATTATACGGTGAGTGCGACTTGATCAGATCTGACAGTTGGCTGGAGGAACCGTTTCGAAAACCGAGCGGGCAGTCTCCAGCTGATTTTGCAGGGAGGCAATGCGGGTGTCGTGATTCGGATGGGTGGACAGAAATTCCAGCGGTTGTGCGCCCGAAGCCTGCGCCATGTTCTGCCAAAGCCTGACACTCTGGCCCGGTTCAAAACCGGCCCGGGCCATGATTTCCAGGCCCATCAAATCGGCCTCCTCCTCATGGGCACGACTGAACGGCAGCGTAATACCCAGTTGGGCGCCAATGCCCAGAGCCTGCTGTATCTGGTTCTCCGCAATTTCACTTTCGGTGAACAGGCCCACCAGCAGCATTCCTGCTTGCAGGCCCAGTTCCTGGGTCAGGCGTTCATTGCCGTGGTCGGCAAGAACATGGGCTATTTCATGACCAATGACCGTGGCCAGTTGGGCCTGGTTTTCGGCCAGTTCAAGTAGCCCTGAATGCACGCCGATCTTGCCTCCGGGGAGGGCAAAAGCGTTGGGAGTGGCATTTTCAAAGACGGCAATCTCCCAGGACTGTGGCATTGGAGCGTCCGGATATCGGGTGTGGGCGGCGCTGACCAGGGCCTCCGTAATGCACTGCACTAAGCGGTTGATGTCAGGCCTTGTGATTACGGCATTTTGCTGCTTTATCTGCGCGAAGCTTTCCTGGCCCATATCAGCCAGAACGGCATCGGGTACCAGAGCCAGCCGGTTCCGACCAGTGGGGGATTCCTGGCAGCCGGTCAGGAAGGTGACAGTCACGAGGATAAGCAAAAGCGATTTCAAGCAGGTCTCCGTTACCCGTAAAGTAAAACTCTGATTTTATCGTTAGTATCCGCGGTCGGGGAGACTTACGCCATCCTGTCAGCGTTTGTTGCGGGTCTTTGGTAGGATGGTAAGTCGGTTATGGGGGAAAGACGGTTATGAGGGTGATGTTGCTGGGCGCTACCGGCCTGACTGGTGGCAAAGTGCTACAGGGTTTGCTGGGAAGGGAGGAAGTTTCGCAGGTGGTGGCGCTGGTGAGGCACAAACTGCCGACGCTGCATGACAAACTGGCACAGCATGAAGTCGATTTCGATCGCTTGGAGGATCACGCCGAACTGTTCGATGTGGATGTGATTATCTGCTGCCTGGGCACCACCATCAAAAAAGCGGGCTCACAGGATCAGTTCCGGAAGGTGGATCTGGGCTACCCGATGAAAGCGGGTGAGCTGGGTCGCTCCCGTGGAGTACGAGCGTTCATCCTGATGTCTGCGATTGGAGCCTCGTCGTCGTCGACTATTTTCTATAACCGGGTAAAGGGCGAGCTTGAAGACGCCCTGAGAGATCTCGACTATCCCTACCTGTCCATCTATCACCCGAGTCTGTTGTTGGGCGATCGCAAAGAACAGCGCACCGCCGAGGCCCTGGGCATAAAAGCGATGCCACTGGTGAACCGTCTGCTGATCGGTCCCCTGGATAAGTACCGCGGCATCGAGGCGCAAACGGTGGCCAATGCCATGGTCAATGAGGCGTGTAGGCTGGCCTCAGAGCCTGCTGCCGAGCAGGTGGTCCAGACGCGCGAGTACGATGAGATTGTCCAGCTGGCGGGCTGAGCCGGTTATTTCCCGTTCAGAATGCCGACAACCAGACGGCCGGCCAGGCCAATGAGAATGGCCCCGAAGATACGCTCGAACCACACGGCTTTCTGTCTGAGCAGGGTCAGCCATTTCGGGTTGGAGAACAGCCAGGCAACGATCAGGTACCAGCTGGTATCAATGACAAGGGCGGTTGCGGCATAGCCGAACTTGGCCATCAGGCTGGTGTCGGTGCCCACCACCTGACTGAACAGGGCCAGGAAGAATACCGCGATTTTCGGGTTGAAGAAGGCAATCAGAAAACCGTCACGGGCCGCACTTTTGGTGGTGGGCGGCTCGGGCAGTTCGTCATCCGCCTGCCGCTTTGCCATCAGTCCTTTCACGCCCAGCCAGGCCAGGTACAGGGCGCCGCCCCATTGCAGAATTGAAAACGACGTTGGCGAGGCGGTGATGATGGCGGCGAGCCCGAGGATGCTCAGAAAGGCATAGATGCCGACACCGATGCCATGGCTAAGAGCGGTGATGATGCCGTTGCGCCGACCACCGGTGAGCGTCTGCTTGAGCACCAGTGCCAGCGAGGGTCCCGGGGACATAGCGCCCAGAATGCAGATGGTGACCACGGTCAGCCAGGTTGCAAGCGTCATGGTGGGTCAGTCCTTTGCAATTGAAACAGGCTGCCGATTCTAGCAGCCTGTCCGCCGGTAAAAACCTGGAAACTGCAATCAGTTCAATGCTCAATCACCCGCCAGAATCCACCTGGCGGCCTTCTCGGCAATCATCAGGGTTGGCGAATTGGTGTTGCCGCTGGTGATCGTGGGCATTATCCCGGCATCCACCACGCGCAATCCCGCCACACCCCGGACCCTCAGGTGTGGGTCCACTACTGCCTGTTCATCATCGGCTCGCCCCATACGGGTAGTGCCCACCGGGTGAAAGATCGTGGTGCCGATGTCGCCCGCCAGCTTCGCCAGCTCGTCGTCGGTCTGGTACTCAAGTCCTGGTTTGAATTCCTCCGGCTCGTACTGCATGAAGGCAGGCTGTTCGGCAATACGGCGCGTCACCCGCAAAGAGTCTGCAGCAACTTTCCGGTCTTCCGGCGTGCTCAGGTAATTGGGGGATATCGCCGGTGCCTGTTTTGGATCGTTGCTGCGGATGCGCACCGAACCCCGGCTGGTGGGGTTCAGATTGCAAACGCTGGCAGTGATGGCCGGGAAATTGTGAAGCGGCTGCCCGAAAGCGTCCAGGCTAAGGGGCTGCACATGGTATTCGATGTTGGCGTAATCGTATTCCTCGGAACTGCGGGTAAACAGACACAGCTGTGAGGGCGCCATACTCATCGGCCCCGAGCGTGTAAGCAGGTATTCCAGGCCGATCCTGGCCTTGCCGATCAGGGAGTTAGCCATGGTGTTCAGCGTTGTGACCCCTTTCACCTTGTACACAGACCGGATCTGCAGGTGATCCTGGAGGTTCTCGCCAACGCCGGGCAGGTCGGCAACTACATCAATGCCGTGTTCCTTGAGGAGGTCGGCGGGACCAATGCCCGAGAGTTGGAGCAATTGCGGGGAGCCAATGGCGCCAGCGGACAGGATAACTTCCCGTTTTGCCCGGGCGATAACGTCATCGCCGCCAGACCGCTCGACCCGAACGCCGACACAGCGAGGCCCGGAACCGGCGTTTTCTGTCTCGAGCCCTAATACATGGGTTGAGTGCCATAGGGTCAGGTTGGAACGCTTTTCCGCGTTCCTCAGGAACGCTTTGGACGTATTCCAGCGCCAGCCGGAGCGCTGGTTCACCTCAAAGTAATCCACGCCCTCGTTGTCGCCGCGGTTGAAATCCCGGGTCCGGGGTATGCCCGCCTCGACGCAGGCAGTGGCAAAGTCCTCCAGCACTTTCCACTTCAGGCGCTGATGCTCCACACGCCATTCCCCGCCGTGACCGTGGTACTTGCGGTGCTCCGGATCGGCATCGCCGCCTTCATCAAGGCGGTAGTGATCTTCATGGCGCATGAAATCGGGAAGACAGTTGTCCCAGTTCCAGGCGTCCTCGCCGGTAATTTCGGCCCACTGCTGGTAATCCCGGGCCTGGCCACGAATATAGAGCATTCCGTTGATGCTGGAGCAGCCTCCCAGAGTCTTGCCGCGGGGGTAGATGAGGGATCGGCCGTTCAGGCCAGGATCGGGCTCGGTACGGAAACGCCAGTCTGTTCGCGGATTGTCGATGCAGTACAGGTAGCCCACCGGGATATGAATCCAGTGGTAGTTATCCCGTCCGCCAGCCTCGATCAGTAGCACCCGATTCTCCGGGTTTGCGCTCAGCCGGTTGGCCAGCAGGCAGCCGGCAGTGCCGGCGCCGATAATGATGTAATCGAACTCCTGATGTCCCGTCGCATTGTTGTTGTCGGACATGGCGTTTTCTCCGCTGCTGGTTTTCTAGTTACTTGGCGGTCGGCATCACAAATTCCGCACCGGCATCAATGGAATCGGACCAGCGCTGCATGATGGATTTCTGGCGCGTGTAGAACTTCACGCCCTCTTCGCCGTAAGCGTGGGTGTCGCCAAACATCGAGCGCTTCCAGCCGCCAAAGCCGTGCCACGCCATGGGTACGGGAATGGGTACGTTAATCCCGACCATGCCGACCTGGATTCGGCGGCCAAATTCCCGGGCCACGCTGCCGCTCTCGGTGAAGCAGCTGACACCGTTGCCGAATTCGTGGTCGTTGATCAGACGAATCGCCGTTGCGATATCGGGTACCCGGACACAGGCCAGAACCGGTCCGAAGATTTCTTCACGATAGATCGTCATATCGGGCGTGACGTGATCAAACAGTGAACCGCCCATCCAGAAACCATCGGCGCAGCCATCGCCGGTGTTCGAGGCATCGAACTCCCGGCCATCCACGACCAGCTCGGCACCTTCTGCCATACCCTTGTCAATGTAGCCGGTAATGCGCTGGTGTGCGGCGGCGGTAACAATCGGGCCCATCTCGGCATCCAGCTGTTCGCCGTTTTTCACTTTCAGGCTTCGGGCCCGCTCGGCCAGTCTTGGCACGATCTTGTCCGCAACATCCCCGACAAGCACCGCCACACTGATGGCCATGCAGCGCTCGCCGGCACTACCATAAGCGGCACCGATCAGGGCATCGACCGCTTTGTCGAGATCGGCGTCCGGCATCACCACCATGTGGTTCTTGGCGCCGCCGAGGGCCTGAATGCGCTTGCCGTGTTTGGCGCCTTTCTCGTACAGCAGGTTGGCAATCGGAGTGGATCCGACAAAACTCAGGGCCTGGACATCCGGATGCTCGATCAGGGCGTTCACCGCGTCCTTGTCACCCTGCACCACGTTAAATACGCCATCGGGCAGTCCGGCCTGTTTCAGCAGGTCGGCGATCATCAGGGAAGCACTCGGGTCCAGGGGGCTGGGCTTCAGGACAAAGGTATTGCCTGCCGCGATGGCTACCGGAAACATCCACATGGGCACCATCGCCGGGAAGTTGAACGGGGTAACGCCGGCGACCACGCCCAGGGGCTGGCGGGTGGTCCAGTTATCGATACCCGTGCTGACCTGCTCGGTGTAATCGCCTTTCAGAAGCTGGGGAATGCCGCAGGCGAACTCGACGATGTCGATGCCCCGGGCTACTTCGCCCTGGGCGTCCGTAAATACCTTGCCATGCTCCGCGGTGATGGCGCGGGCCAGGTCATCCTTGTGGGTCTTCAACAGTTCCAGAAACTTGAACATGACCCTGGCCCGGCGAATGGGCGGTGTGTCGGCCCAGGCGGGGAATGCAGCATCGGCGGCAGCAACAGCGGCGTCTACGTCCTCACGGCCGGCCAGAACTACGCGGCCTGTGACCTGTCCGGTGGCCGGATTGAACACGTCCTGGGACTGGCTGGATGTGCCGAGAGATATTTCGCCATTGATATAATGCTGGATGGTTGCGTTGGTCATGGATGCCTCTGTCTTTTCGCGATTGGCCGCTCGAAATGGCAGAAATGCATTCTGCTAAGGGCCCTTAAGGAGCTTTGGGTAATTTCTGACCATACAGGTTAGGTGTGGCAAAGGGGGAAAGCAATTGAGATTTTCAAAAGCCAGATATAAGGTAATCTTATATCGAGAACCTGAAACGAGACGCTTATGTACCCCCTTCAGAGCCTTCGGGCGTTCGTTACTGTCGCCCGTGAGGGCAGTGTAAGCCGCGCCGCCACTCGCCTCCATCTGACTCAGCCCGCCGTCAGCCTCAAGCTCAAGCAACTGCAGGACGAACTGGAACTCAAACTGTTCCTGCGCAAGCCCCAGGGTCTGGTGTTGACCCCCGATGGCCAGGCTCTCTTGCCTTCGGCTGAAAAAGCACTCGCTGCCATGGCGGCGTTTGAGCAGAGCGCCCGGGCATTGCACAACACCCTTCGAGGGCGGTTGCGGATTGGTACCATCGTGGATCCCGAATTTATCCGTCTCGGGGCGTTTCTGCACCGCCTGGTGGAGCGGGCGCCACAACTGGAAACCGAACTGCGTCAGGGTATGAGTGGTAGCGTGTTGGAGCAGGTGCGGGATGGCCGGCTAGATGTCGGTTTTTTTTCTGGCGCCGCCAGGCGTCGGGCCGGGTGCACTGGCGCCGGACGTGGTGCACCGTGAGCTGACCCGGTTTCACTACTATGTGGTTGCGCCGGCGGGTTGGGGGCCGAGGCTTCGGTCGGCGCAGTGGTCCGACTTGGCAGTTATGCCCTGGATTGTGACTCCAGAAGACTCCGTTCATCACCGGCTGCTTAAAGGCACTCTGGAACCCATGGGGTCAATGCCGCGGGGCGTAGCCCAGGTCGATCAGGAGGCGTGCATGCTGGACCTGGTCAGGGCAGGTGTGGGTTTGAGTCTCGCGCGGGATGCATTGGCGATGGCTGAGCGCCAGGAAACCGGCCTGGAAATTGTTGAGGGGTTGCAGTTGCCTTGCGCGCTCAGTTTCGTATGGCACCAGGACCGACAGGGCGAGCCTCTGATCGCGGAGGCTCTGGAAGCCCTGGCGGGTGTCTGGGCGGTTAGCCCAACGTAGCATCCAGGAACATCATTACGGCAAAACCGCCCATCAGGCAGAAGGTGGACATGATTTTCCATTGCCGGTGATGGGTTTCGGGGATAATTTCATTGCTGATGATGAACAGCATGGCGCCTGCTGCGAAGCCAAGGGTCCAGGGCATTATTGGCTCGGCAAGCCAGACAAGCGTCGCTCCGAAGAGACCACCCAGTGGCTCGGCCAATCCAGTCATCAGGGCAATGCTGAAGGCCTTGATTCGCGAGTAGTTGATGGCCAATAGCGAAAAAGCGACGGCCAGCCCCTCCGGAATGTTCTGGAGTCCGATACCGGTGGCAAGAACATAGCCATTATTGACATCGCCGCCGGCAAAACCGACGCCCACCGCCATGCCTTCGGGGAAGTTGTGGAGGGTTATAGCGACAATAAAGAGCCAAATGCCGCGGATGTAAGAAGCGTCCGATCCTTCCCGGCCCAGTTCGAAGTGCTGATGCGGCAGCTTCTGGTGCACAAAGTAGAGGGCAGCGGCACCGGAGAGCAGGCCGAAAATGACAATCAGCGCGGCGGTCCAGGTCTCGCCAGTAATCTGTTCGCCGTACTCGAGGCCAGGTAGTAACAGAGAAAAAAATGACGCCGCCAACATCACGCCTGCGGCTGAAGCCAGCATACCGTCCTGCAGTTTATGGGTGAGGGTACGGACAAGAAACACACCCAGGGCGCCCACGCCACTGGCAAGGCCCGCCAGCAGGCTGGCAATGGTTCCCAGCCAGACAATACTGATGTCAGAAGTCATTCAGTCTCCCGTTGGCTTGTAATGTCAGCATAGCAGCTTGAAGTAGCTACGCCGGAGGCCCCGCTGTGGGTTCCTCCGGCTGCATTTCTCGGGAGAGAAAAGCGATCAGGCGGCGTTCTGCTCGCGCCAGGCCAGCTCGTTGGAAATGGTGGCCTTCGGTTGCAGCATCGCGAAATCGATGTCTGCAATCTCTTTGCCGTCTTTGAGGCGCTGCACGAAGTCCGGGTTTGCGAGCGCCTTCTTGCCCACCGCAAGCAACGTGTCCGGGAACTGGTTGGCCACATCCTGGCAGTTGGTTTCATCAATGTTGCCATTGAGGATAAGACCGATCCCTTCAACGCTGGCGGCCACGCCAGCCAGGCTCTCATCACCCTCTACAAAATGCTTCCGGTTAACGTCACCGTCGGTTGTATGGACGAAATCGGCACCTGCATCGCGGACCGCTTCCACAATCTGACGGAATCCGGCTTCACCCTCCGGCAGCTGGTGGTCTGGATCAGTGACCGTGCCCTGAGACAGGCGGATGCCTACGGTGAAGTCCTCGCCAACGGCCTCGCGAATCGCACGGACCACTTCAACCACCAGGCGCAGCCGGTTTTCCAGTGAACCACCGTACTCATCGTCGCGTTGGTTAAAGTAGGTGCTCAGGAACTGATTCAACAGATAGCCGTTGGCCCCGTGAATCTCAATGCCATCGAAGCCGGCGGCTTTCGCATTGGCGGCGGAATGTGCAAAACCTTCAACCGCCGCCTGAATGTCGGTCCTGGTCATGGCGCTGGGCGTTTGCCACTCAGTCTGGTCGCCATAGAAACCAAGCGGGGCGCCTTTTGGGGTAACTTCGCTGGGCGCCTGTGGCTGGTCGGTGAAACGGTTGGCCTGGAACTGCGCGCCGGCGTGCATCAACTGAACGATGATCTTGCTGCCTGCGGCGTGTACCCGTTCGACAATGGTCTTCCAGCCATCTATCTGCGCTTCGTTGATGATGCCGGGCTGGTTGGCATAGCCCTGGCTTGCCTTGCCATCGGTATAGGTTCCCTCGGTGATCACCAGACCAAAGCCGCCCCTCGCGTAGCGTTCGTAATGGTCTGCCATCAGGGCATTCGGGGTGCCGTCCGGCTCCGCACTGGTGCGTGTCATTGGTGCCAGGGCGAATCGATTAGGTACCTCGATGGTGTTGAATTTGATGGATTGCATCACGTCGCTCATAGATACCCTTTCATGTTGTTGAATTGGACGAGGGATACTATCGGGGCGCAGCGCCTTCTCTAAAAGCGAAGAATATCGACACAGCCTGTCAGTATTTTTGAATGATTATTCTGAGGTGCCGGTTTTGCTGTCGGAATGGCCAAGGGAGCGTTCCGGTGCAACCTGGTCGCGAACCAATTGCTTGAGTTTGGTAATTTCCGGGAAGCCGCCGTCTTGCTTGCGGGACCAGACCCGCTTGCCATTGACCCACACCTCGAAAATACCGCCAGTGCCGGGGTGCAGGCTCAATTCACTGATCTCGCCTTCGAAGGTTGTCAGCAGCTCCTGCGCCATCCAGGCCGAGCGCAGAAGCCAGCGGCAACCGGTGCAATAGTGGATATCGATTTTGTTGGTCATGATGGTGTCTGTGACTCCTTTGTTTGATGGCGGTCCAGCTGCAGAGTAAGACGTTGAAAAAGCTGATCCTGAAAGTCCCGGCAAAGCGGGTACAGATGACCGAGGCCGGGCATCGGGGTCAGCTCTGCGACTGGTAGATTTTTGGCGAGGTGGCGAGCGTAGTCCATGGGCACGAATGGATCCTCCTCGCCCTGGTAGATGAATACCGGGGTCCGGATATCGCGAAGACTGAACCCCCAGTTTCCAAGTTCGGTCAGTAAATCGGTGGTAATGGCTCGTCCGCCACTGTTGAGACACATGAGCTGATCACGCTGGAATTCGCCGTCGCTCAATAGCTTCCTCAATAGCTGGCGGTCATGCCTGCTGGCCATTTCCTCGGCACCTTTGAGATAAAGTCCCGGGTGACGCCTGGATAGCCAGGCAATCAATGTGACGGCCAGCCGGGTCAATCGGGGACTGAGCCTGACCAGTTGCGGGCCCGGCCATCGTGTGGCCTGAACCAGTCCGCCGGAGCCTGGATATTCCGCAAAATGGGTGAGCCCGGAAAGGCAGACCCCGAGATCAACCCGATCCGCGAGTCGGTAACAGCAGGCCAGGGTCCGGGAACCGCCGCTGGACCAGCCGATGTGACTGAAGCGCGCCAATTCCAGGGAATCGGCAAGCTGCTCGATATCGGCCGGGTAATCGAGCAGCTTGCGCCCTGGCTGGAAATCGGAGTTGCCGATACCGGGGCGGTCGGGGGTCAGGATGCGAAACCCGTGCTCCCTGGCTTTTTCATCAAAGAAGCGGCCTTCCAGACGGCTGCCCGGCATACCGTGCCCAAAGACAATCGGGTAGCCGAGGGGGTCGCCAACGTCCGTGAACGCCAGGGTCCTGCCATCTGAAAGCGTTAGAACCCGGTGCCACCGCGCATCGGCACTAATTTGTGTCATTCGTGGGGTAGACCGAGCGCGACAGGGTGGGCTCACAGCCGACAACTCTGCGGGCCTGTTTGTGAGCGTGGAGATACCAGCGTTGGCCGGCTTTTGCGAACGTGTTTTTGCTCACGTCAAAGTCTACGTTTTCCATGGTTGCCGGAATAGGCGAGCCGTCGGCGTGGCGATAAACGCAGCTCACGCCAATGGTCAGCGCTGTCGCTGCCGGTAGTTCAATGAATCCGTCTTCTCTTACAGCCGGCTCATTGTCGTTTATCGCAATGACCTTGAGACACGGACCGTAATGAACCTTCTCAAGATCATCCAGGTATTCGTTGAGACAATGGTTGGCGCTGACGAAAACGGTGTCTCCGTCAATTTCGTCTTCGGCGGGCGGCAGCGACTGACATCCCTGCAGTAAGAGTATCCCGAAAACCAATAGCAGGGTCTGTTTCATGATATCTCCTCAACTGATGCGCGTATCCTGTTTCAGAGCTTGTCCTGTGCCGGGCCCGAGCCGGCTACCGGAGTATTGTAGCGCGTATCCCCCTCGGCGGTTCCACGGAGCTGATCAATCAGGCGGGCATCGCGGTTGTATAAATCATTGCGGAACTGCAGCCTGCCCTCGTTATCTACCCAGGAGGTCCAGTATTGGATGTGCACAGGCACCGGCTCCGGGAGCACGACAGTCTGGGGTTGTGCCTCGGAAACCACCCGGTCAATCTTTTCCCGGGACCAGTCGGGCGCCGACGCCAGAAGTCGCTCTGCAAGATCAAAAGGTTGCTCAACCCGGATGCAGCCAGAGCTGAATGAACGCTCGGCCCGGGAAAACAGGCCGCGCCCCGGCGTATCGTGCAGGTAAACATCGTACTGGTTCGGAAACATGAACTTGATCTGACCCAGGGCATTCTGAGGGCCGGGTTCCTGCACCAACTGGTACGGGAAGTTGTTCCGATTCAGTGACGGCCAGTTAACCTCCAGCGGGTCCACTCTTTCCCGGTCAGTGCCCCAGCCACGGTAAACGCTGATATTGAGTCGGGAGAGATAGTCCGGATCGCGGAGAATCCGGGGCAATTGATCCTGAATCATCAGCGTTCGCGGTACGGTCCAGGTGGGATTGAACACCAGATACCGGATGCGATCGGAGAACACCGGCGTTTGGCGGAAGGGCTGGCCGACGATCACTCGTTTGCGCAGTACTTCTTCGCCGTTTTCCACCATTTTCAGTTCAAATCCGGCGATATTGACCAGGACATAGGTGTCGCCGAGGGATTCCGGCAGCCACCGCCATCGTTCGAGCGTGGCGTCAATGTGGCGCAGGCGTTCCACCGGTATCAGGTTCAGTGCTGTCAGGGTGTCCTTCCCGATAAGGCCATCGGCTTCAAGCCCATGTCGGGCCTGGAAGCGCATGACCGCAGATTCAAGCTCCGCGTCGTAGTCACGCGGATCTGTGACTGTTGCCGGTGATTCTGCAAGCTCTCCCAATAGAGAGAGTCGTCGGCGGACCTCATTCAGCCGCTCATCCCTGTCGCCGGGCCGAATGGTCGGGCGCAAGGCCAGAGGTAACCAGGGCTGGCCCAGCAGTCTGGTCAGGTCCTGCCTTGCAGCCATCAACTTCCGGTAAGCGGGATCGGCCGGACGCAGCGAATCCAGCGTGCCGGTGATATCCGAGCGCTGCAACGCATCCTTTAAAACGGATTCCATCTGGCGCTGGCGCCTGTTGGCGGTCCATTCGGCGTGAACCGTCTGCGGGTTGACCTTGCCGACCAGCATGTGTGAGCTGAGCATCAGAAAAGCATCAGAAAAGCATCAGAAAAGCATCAGAAAAGCATCAGAGAACAGCAGATCCAGATCGGCCCTCAGGTCTTCAGAGAAATCGCTCATGGGTCTGAGTGCCAGGCCCGAGAGAATATCCGCGTGATAGTCAGCCGGGTTCAGACCGTCATGACTGGCTTGTTCAACCGAATCAATCAACTGCCGGCGAAGCTCAGCCGATTTCCATGCTGGCTGGTATCCGTTGGCCCCGTAAAAGGCTGACAGTGCCTGGTGGGCCATTAACCGGCTTCCGAGCACCTGAACCGGGAAGCCGGCTTCCATGGCCTCAATCCTGGCAACAATGGCTTCATCGGCTGCCAGGCAAACGGGGTGCCAGAGGGTGCCCAGCAGGGCAAACAATGTTGTGGCGAGGGAAAAACGTCTGAATCCATGCATGGGTGTTCTCCACCTCTTCCCTGAGAGGCGTTAATCGCGGTGGTAAAGTGCAATAGTCTGATGCTACCACAGCGGCATTTGTTCCCCACCTGGCCGCCGGAAAAGATCACCTCGCAGCGGTTCTTCTGCATGGAGGTTCAGCCCCAAGCGCCGTGCTTTTTTGGTGAAACGCTGGCGAATCAGGTCCGAGTAAGGGCCCGTGCCCGTCATTCTGCGGCCGAAGGTGGCGTCATAACTCTTGCCGCCCCTGAGGTCGCGCATTCGGTTCATCACATGCTCGGCCCTTTGCGGGAAGTGCCGCTGCAGCCAGTCCTGGAACAGCTCGTCCAGTTCATGGGGTAAACGCAGCATGATCCAGCTGGCACGGGTGGCGCCCGCCTCTGCCGCGGCTTCCAGAATTGACTCGATTTCGTGATCGTTGATGAAGGGGATTACCGGCCCGAGGATGATACCGGTCGGAATGCCGGCCTCCGAGAGCTGCCTGATCATCTTGAGGCGGGTGGCCGGTGCGGCCGTCCTCGGCTCCATGCGTCGTTTCAGATCGTTGCTCAGGCTGGTGAGGCTGATCCGCACAGAGCAAAGCCCATCAGAAGCCATTTCGCGGAGCAGATCAAGGTCTCTGAGGATGAGAGCGCCCTTGGTAATGATCGACACCGGGTGGCGATACTCGGCCAGAACTTCCAGCACCTGGCGGGTAATCCTCTGGTCCCGCTCCAGTGGCTGGTAGGCATCCGTATTGACGCCCAGGGCGATGGGCGACACCCGGTAGGCGGGCCTGTCGAGCTCTTCTCTCAGGCGGGCGGCGGCGTTGGGTTTGGCGATCAGCCGGGTTTCGAAATCCAGCCCCGGTGACATGTCCCAATAGGCGTGGGTAGGGCGGGCGAAACAGTAAATGCAGGCATGCTCGCAGCCACGGTATGGATTGATCGACTGGTCGAACGGTACGTCCGGTGAGGTATTTCGACTGATTATGGATTTTGCGGTCTCAAGGACGACTTCCGTAGCGAGCGTATCGGGGTTCAGGTCGTCTTCGGGGTCGTGATACCAGTCATGGTCTGCCTCCCGGTCAGTGACAATGGGCTGGAACCGGTTGTGGGGATTCAGGGCCGTGGCGCGAGTTTTCATGGGCATGCTTGATACTGTTTAAATGTACAGTATCGAGCATGCTAACGCCTGGAACCCTGCCGTGCAACCTGTCCAGGGCCCGCTGTTACAGACGGAAGCCCTGTGAGGCCTGGGTCAGGGTGGTTACCTGGGATGATAGTCGTCCGATATGGGCGTTGAGCTTCTGGCGGATATCCGAGGTTTCCCGGGTGTGCCCGTGGATCTGCTCCACCTTCTGGGCGATTTCCTCGGTGGTCGTTGATATCCCCTCAACAGAGGACACCACCTGATTCATGTCGCCAGCCAGTTGTTGTATCGAGCCGGTGATCTGTTCGATCGAGTGCGCCGCCTCTCTCGAGCTTTCCTCTCCCTCACCTGCGGAAGTCAGGCCCTCTTTCATCAGTCTGGAAATGGCCTGGGTTTCACGGTTGAGGGATTCCACGATCTCGGCAATCCCGTTGGTTGCCGATACGGTCTTCTCTGCGAGGGACCGAACTTCGTCGGCAACAACCGAGAAACCGCGTCCGGCCTCGCCGGCTCTTGCCGCCTCAATCGCAGCATTCAAGGCCAGCAGGTTAGTCTGTTCAGCCAGGCCGTTGATTACGCCAACGATGGAATTGACCTTCTCGCCGGTTTTGCTCAGCTGGCTGACCTGATCGTGGGTTTTCTGGATTCTTTCGGCCAGTTCGGTCATGGTTTTGGCGCTTTGCCTGACCACCTCGGCACCGGAATGGGCGGCACCGTTGGCGCTCTGAACAGCGTCATTGACTGACTGGGTGTACTGGGCAATATCGACCGCCGTGTGTGAGATTTCCTGCACTGCAGTGGCGGTCTGCTCGGTCTCATCTTCAACCTGCTCGCCGTTTCTGCCCATTTGTTCTACCAGAGCATCCAGTTCAACCTGAAGCGATGACAGCGTGCGGTTACCCTCGACGACTTGCCCGATAACGTCCGAGACATCGTCCAGCATCTTGTTGGCCGCTTCGCCCAGGCGATTGAATTCATCGTTCGGATTCCTGCCTGGCTCAAGGCGCTGACTGAGGTCGCCGCCGGCGACCCGGGTGAGCAGGTTTACGGTCTCATTGAGTCGTTTCACCAGGGTTCTTGAGGCGGTCGTCAGGGTCAGGATAAGGATAATCACCACCGCAGCAGCGGTTGCAATGATCAGCCAGGTTGAGGCGGCGCGGGCCTCTTCGGCCTGCTGGCTGGTTGCCACAATAATGTCCTGGCGGAGGAGGGTGTTCTGCTCGGCAATCAGATCGCGAATACGGGTGCCGGTGGCTGACAGTTGGTTCTCAATGGCAGACAGGTTGGCGATGAGCGATTCGGCATCGGAAAAGGCATTGGCGAACGCCTGGACAGCCTGGCCGATGTCAATTTCCTGCCAGTCCATCTCGGTGACGGTGGTCTGCATCCGCGCCAGGGCCTCACGGGTTGACTCGGCGTAGGTCGCATCGAAGGTAGACAGGTAGTCGCGGTAGGTGGAGGCGATGGTGTTGATGTCGTCGTTGAAGATGGAAATGCTGATTTGCCGAAGCCTGTCGTTTATGGCTTCGGACATTGTTGCTCTCAGACCGCTGGACGGAGTGAGGCCTAGCTGTTGATTCAGGGCCAGCCATTCGGTGCGAAGTCGGGTATACTCCGCAACCTGCTCCTGGATTTGTTGTGCAGTGGTCTTTACCGCGTCACCCGGCAGGGTTCCGGCGGATTCACTGAGCGCCGACGACTGGACCGCGAGCGACGCCAGTCTCTCCTGATAGTTCTCAACCTGGTTCGGTTCCAGATTCTCACTCGTTCTCTCGAGTGCCAGCCAGTCGTTCAGCAGGGTCAGGGACGCGGATTCATAGGCTCTTGCTTCGCTTCGGGCCTCATAAGCGTCAGATACCTTGCCGAGCCCGCTCAGGGAGGCCAGAGTGGCAATCGCCAGACCAATCAGCGTTGCAACAATCAACAGCAGGAACTTTTGTTTCCATGACAGGGCCATTCACATCCTCCGGGGAATGTTGTTTTTCTTCGCAACTAACTGAGCTTAGACCAGTTCCGGATAAACGACGGCCCTTTTGACGACAACCGGGAATCCATGTCTGATCTCGCGATTTACCAATATCTGCTGATTGCCCTGATTTTCGTCTGGAGTGGTTTTGTCCGCTCCGGGCTGGGATTCGGTGGCGCCGTTCTGTCCCTGCCATTTCTGTTGCTGGTTCTTGATCAACCGCTCGTCTTTCTGCCGATCATTGCGGTCCACCTTCTGGTGTTTTCATCCCTGACAATCTGGATGAACAATCGCACCGGGGCAGGCAAGCAACGTGAGGCGGGCTCGGGCACTGTCGACTGGCAATACTTGTGGCGGATCCTCGCCATCATGATTGTGCCCAAGCTGATTGGTGTATTCGGGTTGATTACCATGCCCAGTGACATCCTGAGTGCCATCATTTTCGTTATCGTGGCGCTTTATTCTGTTTCCTACATCATCAACCGACCTTTTCGCAGTGGCAGCAAAACGGTCGACGCGATATTCCTCATGGTGGGCGGATACATCAGTGGCACTTCCCTGATCGGTGCGCCCCTGATCATTGCCGTGGCAGCCCAGCACCTGCCCAAAGAAAAACTGCGGGATACCTTGTTCGCGCTCTGGTTCATTCTGGTGCTGATCAAGATGGCCGCTTTCGTCTGGGCCGGCATCGATCTGCAACTTATCCATCACCTCTGGCTGCTGCCATGCGCAGCCGTCGGCCATGTAATCGGGCTCTACGCCCATGACCGTATTCTCCAGGCGGAGACTCCGGTGTTCTTCCGTCTGCTGGGAACCGTGTTGCTGCTGGTGAGCAGCGTCGGTATTGTTAGCGTGCTCTGGTAGCAGCCAGGGCGCGAGGCTCAGCCTGCGCGCCCGAATACCCGTTCAAAGAAACCGGTCACCCGCACGTCTGGTATTGGCAGGCTGTCGACTTCGTCCATGGCCCGTCGCCAGAACTTCTCGGGGTCGTCCAGATGCGCAACTTTGGCGCGCTCGTCCGGACTGTAGTGGTTGTGCTCCCCGGCAATGCCCTCGGCCATCAGTTCCTGGGTCCAGAGGTAGATTGCAGCCCGAACGGTCCTGAGGAGCCGGCAATAAACGTCGCGACTCAGGTTGATGGCCAGCTCGGCGGTCAGGTTGATCTGCTTCTGCAACACGGCCATCTCGTCTTTTTCCAGCAAAACCCGGTTGCCGTTGCCCTTTTTGCAACTCACACAGGTTTTCTCAAGAGCTTTCACGCCCTCGAGCAGATCCATGTAGCCAAACTCCTCTTTTTGCTGATCATCTACTGGAGCGGGGATCCAACCATACTGGGGGGATTTGGCAACAATGTGCCCGTGTAGCTGCCTACGATAAGGCGGTGCGGCAGCAACATCCTGATATCCATCAAATTCGGTGCGTAGCCAGGCCGCCATTTTACGGTGACGAAGCATCATGGCCAGGGTAATGGCAGAGGGCATGATCTCTTCGAGCAGCTCTGCGGAGTCCCGCGTGCGTTCGTCGAGGTGGTTTACGGATGTCGACATTTCTCCTCCTCGGCAACGGGTTGGCCGGTTCGTGGACCCGTTGTCCGTTTGTTGTTTTTGGCATTCGGTGGTTGTATGTGTCATTACCGATGTCTAAAAAGTAGACAGATAATCTCAAGCGCGCCGTTGTAAAAAAGTTACTGCTTTGTAACGGCCGGTAAGCAGCCAGACCAGGGGCAGGAAGAGCGTCATGAATCAGGACAATGGCTTCGAGTTGCAGAGAGCGTCCATGGTGGATTATCAGCTTCGAGCCCGTGGAATCGGGTCGCCGCTGGTGCTGGAGGCCATGGGTCGGGTGCCGCGTGAGCGCTTCATTCCAGAACGTATGAAGGACTGCGCCTACGATGATGGTCCTCTTCCGATCGGTGCGGGGCAGACCATTTCACAGCCTTACATCGTGGCGTTGATGACGGAAGCACTGGATCTGGAGGGTGGAGAAAGGGTTCTGGATATCGGCACAGGTTCGGGTTACGCGGCTGCCGTTCTGGGCTGTATTGCAAGCGAGGTGTTCAGCATCGAACGGGTTCGGGAACTGGCCGATCGCGCAGCCCGAACGCTGGCCGCCGAGGGTTTTGACAATGTCCGGGTTCGCTGTGGCGATGGCACAATAGGTTGGTCCGAGCACCAGCCTTTCGATGGCATCATCGTGGCTGCCGGTGCGCCATCGGTGCCGGAATCATTGAAGCATCAGCTGGCGGTTGGCGGGCACCTGGTCATACCGGTGGGGTCGGAGCATTCGGTTCAGTCGCTGGAACGTATTACCCGGCTGACAGAGAACGAATTCCGGACCGAGGACCTCGGCGCAGTCCGGTTCGTTCCCCTGATCGGTGAACAGGGGTGGTCGTGACCGCGAGTCTTTGCACGCAGACTCAGCTGCCGGCGTTCGTGCTCTCGAAGATCTTGTCGGCCGATGCCGCTACGAAGCCCGAGTAGAGCCGGCCATCCGGTTTCGGATAACGCAGGGCAAATTCGTAGAAACAACTGGGTATGGTTACCGTCTCGTCGGTAAAGGTAACCGGCACCCGGTCGGCCATGGTTGAGGACTGCTCCAGCAAGTCTTCCGGGGAGCCTTTTACTTCACCGCCGGATGAATTCACCGTATAGCCATGATCTTTCAGCAACTGATTGATTTCCGGAACCGAACCGAACTGTTCCAGATGGTTGATGCTGACCGTGAAATGGTTTGCGCGGTAGCCCCAGGCGGCCATCCAGGCGGCGTACTCGCTTTCCTTCATCAGCTGGCGGTAGGTGTCGTAGTCGACCGCCCAATGGCGACCCGAATAGAGAAAATCATCGGCAGTAACCGCCTCCGGCTTTACCTGGCCGACAAGACTTTTAACCACCGATTGCAGCTCCGGCGAGCATTGCTCTACAAGCAGCTCGGAAATAAACACCTTGGGCAGTTCCCGGGAGGGGTGCTCATAGTGGCGGGCATAAAGCTTTTTGGCCTCGAAGTGGTATTCGCCACCTTCTTCATAGCCGAGGCTGAGAAAATGCTCTGCCAGAGCGTCCAGCCGAACAGGGTCCAGGTTGAAGGTGCGAAGCGCAATGTGGTCGTTGACGATGGCCTGCCCCTCTTCGGCGCCCAGGATTTTATGTATGCGATCGGCCGAAGGGGTTACCTGGCGGTACGACTCCCAGAGTCTCGCAAACAGGGTGTCCGGATCAGTGTGCATAGCGAATCTCCTCAGTAACCGGTTTTTGGCAGGGCTGTTGACGCCCCTGTGACTCTTCCCTGGACTGGCTCAGTGGCAGATAGCAGGCCAGGCTATATCCGCCAAGGTTCAGTTCGTTCGCCAGTTGCTCTGGCACTGACAGGCTATTGGCATCGGGGTTCGGCAGGACCTGCTCGGTTACCGTAGCCCTGAAGCCTGAACAGCCAGCATTGGCAACTATAGCGGATCCAGCGGTGTTTCCAGCAATATTCCAGGAACTCCGGTTGCCTTTCTGTAGCCTTGCGCGGGTAAGAAGGGTATCGCGCACGCTGGCGATGTCCGATCTGGCGCACTCCAGTGTTGGCCCCCCGTCCAGAAGATCCA
This sequence comes from Marinobacter sp. CP1, assembly GCF_001266795.1. NCBI lineage: Bacteria > Pseudomonadati > Pseudomonadota > Gammaproteobacteria > Pseudomonadales > Marinobacteraceae > Marinobacter > Marinobacter sp. CP1. The sequence goes on along the minus strand of NZ_CP011929.1, from coordinate 743,628 downwards.
CTAAGCCCCGGTGGCGAAAACCTTCGCGCTCCAGCATGTGCCGGGCAGGGCGCGTATCTTCATGGACCTGGCCGATAACCGCCCGGGCTGCATCGGTCATCTGCCGGGTAAACAATGGCGTTGCGGGGATAAAGCGTTCAACAAAACCGCTCTGGCCACAGCAGGCCAGCTGTGTGGCAGACATGAAATCAAGATCTGCTACGTGATGTTTGAGCCAGTCCCAGAACGGGGATTGGCCGGCATGGTCTGAAACGCCGCGCATTTCTGCAATAACGGTGTCCGCAAAACGCTCCGGGTGCAGTGCCATGAACAGAAAGCGAACCCGTGACAGGAGCTTGCCCGCATTGGCCCGGCGAAATCCGGGCCGAAGATACAGCGAGCATACCTCGGTGCAGCCGGTGTAATGCTGGCATCGGGTAAGGCTTTCCTCGACGTGACGTTTCCGGGGATCTTCCTCGTGATGGATAACCGCGTTACGGCGGAAATGCTCGAGCGGGCGGGATAAGCCAGCAGCAGCTTCTATGCCGGTGGTCCCCATAATCTGGCCGGTCGCACTGTCTTCAAGCACAAAAAGATAATGCTCATCGCCGGGAGTGGTCACAGTCCGTGCGAAGCTCTCAACCGAATGATCGATCTTGCGGCTCAGGGCATCGCGATCCGGCATCAGCGAGGTGAAGCCGGGGCCGGATTCCACTGCGATCTGCATCAGGGCGTCAAGATCTTTGGGGGTAATCGGTCGAATAATCATGGCGATCTTCCTGGGAATTGTTTTGGGCCCAGTATGAAAGCCGTCAGCGCCATAATGCAGCTGCAGAATGATCGAAATGATCTACAATGGATGCAAATTGTAAAGTAGGTTTGGCAATATGATCAATTCACGGGACCAGAAACTGCTAATGCTGCTGCGGCAGAATGCCCGGACCAGTGTCACCGAGCTCGCCAAAGCCATGCATGTGTCACGGTCGACGGTGCAGAACCGTATCGCGCGGCTGGAGGCCAGCGGTGTCATCCGTGGTTACTCGGTTCAGTTGGGGGGTGAGTTTTCGGCGAGCCAGGTGGAGGCTCACGTGTCGATCAAGGTGTTCCAGAAGCTCACCGGCAGAACCAATGCTGCCCTGGAGCAAATCAGCCAGGTATCGCAGCTGTTTTCCGTCAGTGGGGAGTACGACCTTATTGCCATTGTGCAAGCCCAGTCCCTGGAGGAACTGAGCGCCGTGCTGGATGACATTGGCAACCTTGAGGGAGTTGAGAGGACCAACTCTGCCGTTGTCCTCGAAACCCGGTTTCGGCGTTAAAACGGTTTTCCCGGGTCAGGTGCCCAGCATGCCCGCATAGGCGCTGTAGAAAAAGGCACCGGAACCCAGAAGAATGATGCCCCAGGCCGGAAAGATTAAAAACGAACGTTTTGGTTTGCTCATGGCTACATCCAATTTGCTCGAAAAGAAGGGTGTACACCCTTCACACTAGCTCAAACTTGACAAATGTTACGAAAAATTTTGAGTAACAGTTCTCGGGCGAGGATTAATTTGCCAATGGCGCGGGCACTAATTGCTATTGAGCAGGTCTGAAATGACGCTAGTATGAATCGCAATGGCATGACCTAAACACGAAGGACAATAACAAAAAGGAGCCGTTTATGGCGGTAGACCCCCGGAAGCAGACCTCACTCCATTGCCTGTATTACTGGGCAGAGGAAACCCCCGACAACGTTTACCTTACTCAGCCTTACCCGGATGGCCGGGTGGAAGATATTACCTGGAGAGAAGCAGCCGATCAGGTATCCCGCATGGCGGCTTACCTGGACAGCCTGAAGCTTCCGGAACCCAGCAATATCAGTATCCTCGGAAAAAACAGCGCGCACTGGATCCTGGCCGATCTGGCGATCTGGGCGGCAGGCCATGTTTCGGTGCCACTTTATCCCACGCTCAACGGAGATACTGCTGCCTACGTTCTCGAGCACAGTGAGGCAAAGCTCCTGTTCCTCGGAAAACTGGACGGGACCGCGGACGGCTGGAACGACATCAAGAACCACATTCCGGCAGACTTGCCGCTCATTTCCCTGCCCCTGTCGCCACGGGACGATACGCCCAAGTGGTCGGAGATTGTGGCCGAACAGTCGCCTGCGCAGCCCAAGCTGCCGGATCCGGATAACCTGGCCACGATTGTCTATACCTCCGGCAGCACCGGCCGCCCCAAGGGCGTCATGCACAGCTTCCGGACCATGATTTCAGTAGCTGATGGCCTGCAGCAGCTGTTCCCGGTTTCCTCTGACGAGCGCATGCTTTCTTACCTGCCCCTGGCTCACGTGGCTGAGCGGGCAGCTGTCGAAACGCAGTCCCTCTACTATGGCTTTCATCTCTATTTTGCGAATTCCCTGGATACCTTCCAGGAGGACCTGCAGCGGGCAAGGCCGACGCTGTTTTTCTCGGTCCCGCGCCTGTGGATGAAGTTCTATCTTGGTGTAAACGCCAAACTGCCGCCCAAAAAGCAGAAGCTGCTCTTCAGTCTCCCCATTATCAGCGGCCTTGTGAAGAAGAAGGTCTTGAAACAGCTGGGGCTGGATTATTGTCGGGCAGCCCTGACCGGCGCAGCGCCGCTGTCAGCGGACATCGTTAACTGGTATCGCAACCTTGGGCTCGAGCTGCTGGAAGTGTACGGGATGTCGGAAAACTTCGGCTATTCCCACGCCAACCGACCAGGCCAGGCTCGCGCCGGTTCGGTAGGTATGGCGAATCCAGGGGTCGAGCACCGCATCGGAGAGGGCGGAGAAGTCCAGGTGAAAAGCCCGGGCCAGATGCTGGGTTACTACAAGAATGAGGAGAAAACCAAGGAGGACCTCACCGAGGATGGCTTCCTGAAAACCGGAGATATGGGCGAGATCGACCGGGACGGCACCCTCCGTATCACAGGCCGGGTAAAGGATCTGTTCAAAACCTCCAAAGGCAAATACGTGGTACCGGTGCCCATCGAAAACCGGTTTAATCATCCAAAGGCCGAAGGGGTCTGTGTGGCCGGTGCCAACCAGCCGCAGCCTTGCCTGATGGTCCTGCTGTCGGAAGAGGCCAGGGATGAACTGGAGACCGGAATGGATCGCGGTGAGCTCGAGCAGGAACTTGCGGCCGAACTGGAGGCGGTGAACGCGGAGTGCGAGTCCCACGAGAAGGTAGCTTTTGTCGTGGTGGTTCGGGAGCCCTGGACTATGGAAAACGGCATGCTGACGCCGACCATGAAGATCAAGCGGAATGTGATAGAAGATTTCTACAACCAGAAGATGGACGACTGGTTCAGCCAGAAGAAAAAAGTCGTTTGGGAATTCTGATCCGCTAACGTAAAACGCCGTTGGTTCCCTGGGAGCCAACGGCGTTTTCAAATCCTTATGTTCTTTCTGTTCTCAGCCTGAGCGATCTCCCCGCTCATGCCAGATTCGGCTGCCGTTTTAGTGGCCGCCCTGCATCTGGCTCATGTCCGGAGCAACGTTTGCTGCTTTCCGGTTGAAGCTCCGCATCTTGCGACTGAAAAACTGTACCGCCTGCTTTGCCGCAGCACGGGTATACTGGCGCCTGACCTCAGCACTGTTGTGGAGGATACTGGACGGCAGCGGGTTTACGGTTGCGATATGGTTCTGAGTCATAGCGCCTTCCTCCTTTTTAATGAGTGTATTGATTTTGGTAGGTAGGTTAGTTAGGGATCTACCTTTAATTTAAAAGCGATTCTAAGGGTTCTTATTTGCAGTTTGAATACGTTAAAATCCGTACTCACGTTGCAAATATGCAGTAACTATGGATTGGGATTATCTTCGATATATACGGGCGCTGGCAATAGGCGGAACGCTAGCCAAGGCCGGCGAATTACTGGGTGTGCACCAAACCACAGTTTTACGGCGACTCGACCAGATGGAAGAGTCGATGGGTGTACAGTTTTTTGAACGCAGCCGGGATGGACTACAGCTCACCCCCGTGGGGGAGACCGCGTTCCGGGAGGCGGATCGGCTGGCCATCGAGATGGAAAATCTCGAGCGCAAACTGGTCGGGCAGGATTCGGCGCCGGTGGGTAAAGTCAGGCTGGCGGCTGAAGACGCAATGATGAGCGCGCTGCTTAGCCCGATCCTGGCCGAGCTGGTTCGGGAGTTCCCGGATATCGAGCTGGAGACGCTTACTGATAACGATGTGGCGAACCTCAGCCATCGGGAAGCGGATCTCACCTTGCGGCCCGAGAACAAGCCGCAGGCAACTCTGGAAGGCGAGCGAATCGCCTCCATCGAATCCGCCGTTTACGGGTCGGCCCGCTATTGCCGGCGGCATCGTGACATGGACGTGGAAAACCGTCCGGAAGGTTGCCTCTGGATCATACCGGATGAAACCTTCAGCCATCTGGCGACGGGCCGGTGGTACAGAAAACAGTTGAAGAACGTTACCTCTTTCATTCGCTGCAACAGCCTGCAATCCATGCACGCGCTGGCGAAAGCCGGTGCCGGCCTGGCGGTTTTGCCCTGCTACCTGGGGGAGAGCACTCGTGAACTCCGCCGCCTGTCGGACCCGCTGGAGGGTGAGAGCGTGGATCTCTGGCTGCACGTCAACCAGGATACCCAGCAAATGGCCCGGGTCCGTATCGTTATGGAGTATCTGGTGGAGCGCCTGCAGTCACTGGAGTCCCAGATGGAGATTTCTTCCGCTTTCTGACGAGCGTCAGCCGCAGAACGGCCAGAACTGGTACCAGCGCCAGCACTGGAATTCCTGCTCGCAGGTTTTCAGCTGATTGTCGTATCGGAAAGCCCGGGTCTGTACCCGGGCGGCCAGATCCATCACGTCCGGTTTCTCTTCGAAGCTTCTGCGGGCATATCCGCCCCGGCCTTCGTGGTAGGCAAGGTACAGCTTTCTGGGGGCCGAGAAGGGAATGCCAAGCTGCCGGTGGCTTAGCTGGTTGTACCAGCCCACGAAATCCAGCGCGTGTTCCATGTCGGTGCGAACGGTGAACCAGCCTTCGCCATTGGCCTGCAGGTATTCCCGCCACGCCGGGTCGAGGGCCTGGGCATAACCGTATGCGGTTGTGGGCCTGGTCCAGGGAATAAAGCCCCAGAGCAGTGTGCGTGGTGGACGCGCATGGCTGCGGAATGACGACTCGTAATAGACAAACGCTAACTGGGTGGCGATGGGTGTGCCCCAGCGTTGCCTGGAGTCGTTGGCGTAGTCATACCACACCGGGTGTTCCCGGAAGATTTCACAGATGTTCTCCGGGTTTGCCGGAGGATCCGGTGCCAACAGGCTGAAGCGGAGCGTTGCCCAGAGACCCATCAGCAGCCCCAGCATTGGAAGCCCATACCATCTTGCCCGGCTTTTCCAGGTTTCCAGAGCCAGTTGCCGACTTTTGGTCTTGCGGGTACGTTTCTTTCGCATTCCTACCAAACCGTCATCTCCAGGGCCGCGGGATTGCTTGCTGCCTGCCTCGAACCCATGGCATAAGGGAATCAATGATTCACTCGGGATGATAGGTAAATGACGCGATTTCCCATAATTAAACCTCTTTTAATCACAGCACTTCTTGTTAATGGTAATGCCCAGGCAGCGCCGGATGCCCGCCAGGTGCTGGAAGTATCGCCTGTTGACGATATCGTGGCCCGTTACCCGGCCATGATGAGCCAGGGAATCCGGGAAGGACTCAAACAGAATGGTCAGCTTCCTCCAATGATGGCCAATACCATCGGGAACATCGTGAGCAGCGGTTTCAATTCCGTGGATATCGAGCAGCAGATCATTAAAGATCTGCAAGCCAAACTCACGGATTCGCAGCTCCAGGCAGTTCATGACTGGTACGAAACCCCTGTGGCCAGAAAGATTTCTTCGGCCGAGATTGCAGCTTCGGAACCCTCGGCCTGGCCGAAAATCCAGTCCAGTGCCATGGAATTGAACAGCCGGTACAAGGGCACGCGCAAAGCGGAAATGTTCGATCGGTTTGATCGGGCTGCGCGGGCCACAGAAAGCGCGGTGGATACAACGATCGCAGTGCAGCTCGGCCTGGCAACGGCAATGGCGGCGTTCAGCAGTGATTCGGCCAATTACGAGCAGCTGCGCCAACGCATTGAAAGCCAGCGCAGCATGCTCAGGGGCGTGGTGGGTCAGCAGGTTTACGACAGCTATCTGTATACCTACCAGAACATCGGTGGCCAGGAGATGGATCTCTACCTGGAGTTCCTGGAGAGCTCTGCCGGCTCGGCTTTCTCGAAAGTTGTAACCAACAGCATCCAGCAGGCGATTACCGAGCCGGTGGAAAGCATAGGCAAGCAGATGTCGCGGTTCTTCAGTCCGGAATCACCAGGCGGTCAGTGAATCCCCTCGGTTGCCGTTCTGAGTCAATGTGATGCTGGAATAATTTCTTGCTCGGGGTTTGTGCAAAGCCAGAATAGGGTCCAATCTCCCTAGTATATGCGAGTGAGGAGTGTCGTTATGGATTTCAATGCCTATCAGGAAGCCTTGTCCTCACAACTGAGGGGGCTGGAGTGTCCGTTTCCGGAGCAGGAGTTCGACGAGCGTCTTGCTCGTGTCCGGGACGGGATGGCCCGGGAGGATTTTGGCGCCCTGCTGTTGACCGATCCTTCGGATATTTTTTACCTGACCGGCTATAGCACTTTTGAAGTATCCGTTCACGTGGCCCTGGTGGTTACCCAGGAGGACCTGCTTTTGCAGGTGCCGTCTATCGAGATGGGGCCTGCGATGATGACAACCCGGGTCGCCCGGGTCAGCGGATACCGGTGGGAAGGCATCGGCGAGGTATTGGAACCACTGGTTCAGGCCCTGAACGACGGCGTGGAGACCGTGGGTATTGATGCCTGGCATGGCTCTCTGCGCCAGGGCGTGCTGGAAGGCCTGCAAGCTCGGATGCCCGGAGTAAGATTTCTGAATAACGGCGGTCTGTTGAAGCAGATCCGGATCGTCAAGTCCGATGCCGAAATCCGTTGCCTGCGTGAAAGCGCCCGGATAACAGCCGAAGGTTTCAGGGCGGCCGTGGCCGCGGTCCAGCCGGGCGTAACTGATAATGACATTGCCGCCGAAGGCGCGAGGGCGCTGCTGGCGGCCGGCAGTGAATTCATGAGCATGCAGCCAATTGTTGTTACCGGCCGTCGCAGCAGCGTGATCCACTGCAATCACAAACGTACGGTGGTGCAGAAAGGCGACCCTGTTTTTCTGGAATTCGGCTCGGCCTGGAACCGCTACACCGCACCCATGATGCAGACCGTGGTTGCTGGTGGCGAGCCATCGGCTGAAATGCGTCGGGTCCATGACGGCTGCCGTCGGATTGTGGATACCCTGCTGACGTCGATCCGCCCGGGAGTCACTTTCGACCAGGCCGCCCAGAACGCCGAGAAGGCGCTTCAGCCATTGGCCGGAAAGGTGTTTTTCTCCGGGGTATTTGGCTACACGGTGGGCGCGCAGTTCCCGCCATCCTGGGTGGAGGGCTCGGGCTTCATCGCCAGGGGTGGCAATGTGGAATTTCGACCGGGCATGGTTTTCCACCTGCCCATCTGTTTGCGTATTCCCGGGCAATGGGGCATTGGGTGTAGCGAAACGATTCTGGTCACCGACGCTGGCGCCGAACCGATAACCGATAATCCCTGGACGCTCGGTTAGTCCAGTCTCAGATCCAACAGATAAACAGTGCGTGGCTCGGGCAGGCGAACCGCAAAAAGCCCCATTCTTCTGACTTGGGACATATCCATGGACCGGCCATCGGGAGCGTTTTCGATGTCGGCCAGTTTCCGGGTGAAGGTATTGGAACCAGGACCCAGTGTCAGGCGGGTGTTGTAGCGGTCGTTGTAGGCATGATCGCTGCGGTCATGGGCTACGTCATTGATTCGAAGCGTCAGCGTCAGGGGAGCGGTAGAGGGATTGAACAGGGTAATGCTCAGTGTTTCGTAATCACGCCAATCGGGCGGGAGATTGTTGAGTGAGACCCCCGAGTAGGTTTCAGTGCCCAGATCAAGTTTCAGGCTCTGCGCATTATTCAGCGAGTGGTCGGCAGAGACCGTGAGCCTGCCGGTCCAGAATGCGCCGGGATCCCGATGGGTGAAATCGTACAGCAGAGGAAGTTGTTGGTGTACCTGCCATTGCCGGGCAGCCACCATGCCGGTAGCTCCCAGCTCAAAACACATTAGCAGCGCAACGGATGCGGCCACCAAGCCTTCGCCGAGAGAGTTTCGCCGCTCTGATGTAAGCAAGGGGCGCCATGCGATAACCAGCCAACTGCCAATCAGGTTGCGCAGGAGGTCCCGCCCATCCATGTCGCGATTGTGTCCGCCCTGGATCAACTCGATACCAATTCCGAGCACCAGCAAGACGACGGTAACCGCGAGCCAGAGACGCCAGCCACTTAGCCACTGCCAGGGTCTGACCGCCAGAGTGAGTAGTGCAAACAGAAGGATGTGGCCAAGGTTCCAGGCCGATTTGAGGAGTGGCCCCGAGGCCCAGTCAGGCCCGCCGACAAACAGGAAAGGCGCGATGAGCAGAGAAGCGGCACCGGCCAGCAGCGGTAGCCGCCGGCCGGTGGTTTGCAGTCCCGGTATGGAACCAGGAATCATCAGCTGCGGCTGGTCACTTCCAGCAGGTGATAACCAAACTGGGTCTTGACCGGACCGATAACGGTGTTCAGTTCACCGTTGAAAACCGCCTTGTCGAACTCGGGAACCATCTGGCCCGGGCCAAAGGAGCCAAGATCTCCGCCGTTGCGACCGGAGGGGCAGGAGGAGTGCTGCTTTGCCACTTCGGCAAAGTCCTGTCCGCCTTCAATCGCCTTTTTCAGTTCTTCGCATTTCGCTTCGCTGTCTACCAGAATGTGACGCGCTGTAGCCTGTGCCATGATCAATGTCCTTGTGTCGGATGAATGTATACATCAGAACCGGAATGCTGCCCGCAGAGCTCGTCAGAGGCAAGCCCTTTTTATCCGTGTTTCTGCGGCCTCACAGTCCACCGGGCAAACCTGTACAATGCCGGCTTTCTTTTCGCCGGCGCATGCCCGGCCCCACATCGACAGGTTTGTTTCTTGATCTCCACCGCCAATATCACCATGCAATTCGGGGCTAAACCCCTGTTTGAAAACGTCTCCGCCAAATTTGGTAACGGTAATCGCTATGGCCTGATCGGGGCCAATGGCTGTGGCAAGTCCACACTGATGAAAATCCTGGGTGGCGATCTCGAGCCCTCCGCCGGCCAGGTCATGCTGGAGCCCAATGTCCGTCTGGGTAAACTGCGCCAGGACCAGTTTGCCTATGAGGATTGCTCGGTGATCGATACCGTGATCATGGGCCATGAGGAACTCTGGAACGTCAAGAAAGAGCGTGATCGGATCTATTCCCTGCCCGAGATGAGCGAAGAAGACGGGATGGCGGTCGCGGACCTGGAAGTCCAGTTCGCTGAAATGGACGGCTATACCGCCGATGCCCGCGCCGGCGAGCTGTTGCTTGGCCTGGATATTCCGCTGGAGCAACACAACGGCCCAATGAGCGCGCTGGCACCGGGCTGGAAGCTGCGGGTGTTGCTGGCCCAGGCGCTGTTCTCCGATCCTGATGTGTTGCTGTTGGACGAGCCCACCAACCACCTGGACATCAACACCATCCGCTGGCTGGAAAACATACTGGTGGCCCGCAACAGCACCATGATTATCATTTCCCACGACCGCCACTTCCTGAACAGCGTGTGCACCCACATGGCGGATCTGGACTATGGCGAACTGCGCCTGTTCCCGGGCAACTACGACGAATACATGACCGCCGCCACCCAGGCTCGCGAGCGTATGCTGTCGGACAACGCCAAGAAAAAGGCGCAGATTGCCGAACTGCAGCAGTTTGTCAGCCGCTTTTCGGCCAACGCCTCCAAGGCCAAGCAGGCTACCTCCCGTGCCCGCCAGATCGACAAGATCCAGCTGGAAGAGGTGAAGCCCTCAAGTCGGGTGAGCCCGTTTATCCGTTTTGAACAGGGCAAGAAACTTCACCGTCAGGCGGTGACTCTCAAGAACATGACCAAGGGCTTTGATGATAAGCCCCTGTTTAAGAATCTGAACCTGCAGGTAGAAGCCGGTGAGCGAATCGCCATCATTGGTCCCAACGGCATCGGCAAAACCACGCTTCTGCAATGCATGTCAGGGGCCTACACGCCCGACAGTGGCGAGGTGAAGTGGACCGACAGCGCGGAAGTGGGCTACTTCGCCCAGGACCACACGGCGGACTTTGCCGAGGATGAAACCCTGACCGACTGGATGGCCCAGTGGACCAAGGGTGGCGAACAGCTGGTGCGCGGCACCCTGGGCCGCATGCTGTTCTCCGGTGACGATATCGGGAAATCGGTGCGGGTGATCTCGGGCGGCGAGCAGGGCAGGATGCTGTTCGGCAAGCTGATTCTGCAGAAGCCCAATGTGATGCTGATGGATGAGCCCACGAACCACCTGGATATGGAGTCCATCGAGGCATTGAACCTGGCGCTGGAGAACTATCCGGGTACACTGATTTTCGTCAGCCATGATCGGGAGTTTGTTTCTTCGCTGGCTACGCGAATTATTGAGCTTAAGGCTGATGGGGTGACTGATTTCAGTGGCTCTTATGATGATTATCTTCGGAGCCAGGGGTACTTCTAAGGCTCAGGGTTTGGTGCAGGCGGTCATGTGGGACTGGCTTTCCAAAACACGCTCCTTGCGGCCCATCCATGGGGCGCTTGGGCTCCGCCCCTCTGCGCTTATTGCTCCTGCGTCGCGCAGAGGGTCCTGGGCAGGCCGTCCATGGCCTGCCCGTGAAGAGCTTTTCGCTCTTCACCCCTGGCTCCGCACAGTTTTGGAAAGGCCTACCCGCCCATCCGCTCGTGCCTATGAGTGGCCTTCGAATAACTGAGGAAAAGAACATGGGCGAGACCGAAATTATTGCAGCAACCCGAAAATGGGTCGAAGACGTTGTCGTCGGCTATAACCTGTGCCCGTTCGCCAAACGGGAACTGGTCCGGAACCGGGTTCGGTTTGTGGTGTCGGAAGCCGAAACGGAAGACGAGCTGTTACAGGCCTTGCACTCGGAGCTCCAGCGTCTGGAAGATGAGCCGGAGATTGAAACCACGCTGTTGATCCATCCGGGTGTATTGCAGGATTTCGGGCCCTACAATGAATTCCTTGATGCGGCTGATGGTTTGCTGGCGTATCTGGATATGGAAGGCGTTTACCAAATCGCCAGTTTCCACCCGGATTACCAGTTTGCGGGCACCGAGCCCGATGCGGCGGAGAACTACACCAATCGTTCGCCATTTCCCATGCTGCACCTCTTGCGGGAAGCCAGTCTGGAAGCGGCGATTGACAGTTATCCTGATGTGGATGGGATCCCGCAGAGAAACATTGAACTGATGAACGAGCTGGGCTCGGAGAAGATGCGGAGTATTCTGCGTTCCTGTCTTGATGAATCCACTCGCAAGGTCTGAACAGATGGGACTGCTTTTCGAACAGATTGACAGCCAGCCTTCGGTGATTGGTGAGATCACGCTTCGCAGACGCCGGATTCCGGCGATTGGCGACAGGGATATCTACGAGGTGAAGCTGGGCGAGGAATTCCTGATGTCCAGCATGTTCGTGGATGCCGAAGTGGCTCTCTCTGATATCGGGCTGGGCGAAACCGAGGGCGATGATCTCCGGGTAGTTGTTGGTGGCCTGGGCCTGGGTTACACCGCGGTGGCGGCGCTCAGGCACGAGCGTGTTGCCGAACTGCTGGTGGTTGAGTATCTGAAACCCGTTATCGGATGGCATCAGCAGGAGCTGGTGCCTCTTGGTAAAGATCTGAATGCCGATCCCCGGAACCGCTACGTCCATGGCAGTTTCTTCGACCTGGCAATTGCCGATCCGGCAGAGGGTGGTTTCGATCCGAAGAACCCCGGCAAGCCATTCGATGCCATTCTCCTGGACATCGACCATTCACCCCGGGCGCTGCTGCACGATTCCAGTGCCAGCTTCTACACCGCCAAAAACCTGCGGCTGATGGCGCGGCAACTGAAGCCCCGAGGGGTGTTTGCCATGTGGTCAAACGAGGGCGAGGACGACGAGTTCATGGCCGTTCTCAACGAGGTGTTCACCGATGTGGCCTGCCATGTCGTATCCTTCTTCAATCCATTTCAGAACAGGGAATCGTTCAACACCGTGTATGTGGCCCGCAAGCCGGGTTGAGAAACCGGAGTCTGTATGTCTTTAACCACGCACCGCAGCCGACCCTTCAGCTCCAGCCAGCGTCTGCCTGAGCCGGATCAGCCGCCGGTGCTGCATGAACCGAACGAGGCCGGGGCGTTGCTGGCGGAGTTTATCCATCGCCACCCTCGCTTGCTGATACTGACCGGCGCCGGGGTCAGTACCGATTCCGGTATTCCGGATTACCGGGATGGCGATGGCGCCTGGAAGCGCAAACAGCCGGTTCAGCACAAGGCGTTCATGGAAGATGTGTACACCCGGCAACGCTATTGGGGGCGCAGCCTGATTGGCTGGCCGGTGATGCGTAATGCCAGGCCCAACCCTTCCCATCATTACATCTCTGACCTGGAACTGCTCAACCACAGCAGCCTGGTGGTTACCCAGAACGTTGACCGTCTGCACCAGAAGGCCGGCACCCGGGCGGTGACGGACCTGCACGGACGGGCCGATGAGGTGGTGTGCATGACTTGCGGTTACCGTTGCCCTCGGGATGAGGTACACGACCGCTGCGCGGATCTGAACCCTGGATTCCAGAAATATACCGCCGATACGGCACCGGATGGCGATGCCGATCTGGATGTGGATTTCGAGGATTTCCGGCTGGCGGACTGTCCGAAGTGCGAGGGGATTCTGAAGCCGGATGTGGTGTTCTTCGGTGACTTTGTTCCCAAAGACCGGGTGTATTCGGCCCTGGATACGCTCAAAGCCAGTGATGGCCTTCTGGTGATTGGTTCGTCGTTGATGGTGTATTCCGGCTTCCGTTTCTGCCGGTACGCCAACGAGTGGAACAAGCCCATTGCCACCCTGAACTTGGGGCGGACTCGGGCTGAAGATCTGGTGGATCTGAAGTTGAACGCAAGGATCGGGGAGACCCTGAAGGCCTCCCTCGATCAGTTATAGCGGTGGTTACATCAGGTTGTAGATAAACACCACAGCCACGGCCACCGGAGTCACAAAGCGCACGGTGATCAGCCAAAGATTGAACATGCCCGGTGACAGGGCCAGTTCCTTCTCCATGGCCTCGCGCGACATCACCCAGCCTGCAAACAGGGCAACCAGCAAACCACCCAGCGGCAGCATGATGTTGGCGGTGAAGAAGTCCAGCAGATCGAAGATGGTCTTGCCTTCCAGCATGGGCACAAAGCCGAGGGGAGCGAAGTCAGCCCAGAGGTTCAGGGACAGAATCGAGGCGATACCCAGTCCCCAGCAGACAAAACCTGCGCCCAGTGTGCTGACGGTGCGGTTCATGCCTTTACGCTCCTCAAGCCATTCCACGATCGGTTCCAGCAGTGAAATCCCGGATGTCCAGGCGGCGAAGATGAGCAGCACGAAAAACAGGGTGCCGAACAGGGAACCCATGGGCATCTGACCGAAGGCCAACGGCAGGGTCTGGAAGATCAGGCCCGGGCCGGCGCCCGGCTCAAGGCCATTGGCGAACACAATCGGGAAAATGGCCAGACCCGCAAGCAGTGCCACACCGGTGTCGATGACCGACACAGTTATGGAGGTCTTGGCGATGGAAATATTCTTGGGCAGGTAGGAGCCGTAGGCCATCATCACCGCCATACCCAGGCTCAGGGTGAAGAATGCGTGGCCCAGCGCCACCAGGATCCCGGACGTTGTGAGCTTGGAGAAATCCGGCTGGAACAGGAACGCAGCAGCCTGGCCAAAGTGCCCTGTTGTCATCGCATAGCCCACGACAATCAGCAGGAGCACGAACAGGGCTGGCATCAGGATGCTGACCGCCCGCTCAAGGCCCGAGCGAACCCCCCGCACAACCACAACCATCACCAGCGCCATGAACAGCGTATGCCAGGCGAGCAGGGTGGTGGGATCACTGAGAAGGCCGGAGAAGATCGCGCCGATGGCATCTGCCGACTGACCGGCAATCTGGCCGCTGGCGGTTGTGCCCACGTAGGAAATCGCCCAACCGCCAATGACCGAATAGAACGAGAGAATCAGGAAACCCGCCAGAATGCCGATGGCACCGACCACCTTCCAGACCGGGTTTAGGCCGTCCCGTTCGGCAATCAGGCTCAGGCTCTTGACGGGGCTTCAACCACCGCGACGGCCGATCATGACTTCCGCCATCATGATCGGAATACCGACGACCGCGATGCACAGCAGATAAACCAGAACAAAGGCGCCGCCCCCGTTCTCACCGGTCACATAGGGGAATTTCCAGATATTACCCAGGCCTACGGCGGAGCCGGTGGCGGCAAGAATAAAGGCAAGACGTGATGACCAGAGCCCGCGTTGGGCGTTTGAACCTTCAAGCGCTCCTGAATGGCTGGCGGCATCTGATGAAGTGACAGACATAACTATCTCCCGGAGTATTTGTTTTTGTGTCAGGGTTTGAGAAGGAAGCTGCAGTCAGCCACAGCTTCCTGAGGGGTGCGCCGGTGTCAGCTCAGCCGGTGCGAGCCAACCGCTCGGGTGCCAGGCGGGCTCCGGCGGTGTGCTTTTTGAACCGTTCCTCGGCCAGTTCGTTGGCGATCTCCCCGGTGGGGCGCCCCGAGCGGTCGGAACGGTTGAAGATTTCGGTCAGGGTGTCGCCGATGGTCTCGACGTGGGCACGAACCGTTTCTGGTGTGGCCCCGGTGCGCTCGTAGAACACGTCGATGATGCCGCCGGCGTTGATGGCAAAATCCGGCGCATAGAGAATGCCCCGGTCCCGCAGCATGGCATCATGCTCCGGGTGTTCCAGCAGATTGTTGGCGGCGCCGGCGACAATGCGGGCCTTCAGTTGGGGAATGCTGTCATCGTTCAGTACTGCCCCCATGGCACAGGGCGCTACCACGTCCACAGGCAGTGACAATATGTCTTCGGCAGCCGCTGGCTTGGCTCCCAGCTGATCCACGGCCCGCCGCATATTGTCGTCATGGATGTCATAGACCCAGAGATCAGCGCCGGCATCCTTCAGGTGTCTGGCCAACCGGAAACCGACATTACCGATGCCCTGAATGGCTACCTTCAAACCGTTGAGGTCGTCCCGCCCAAGTTTGTGTTTTACCGCTGCTTTGAGGCCGATAAAGGTGCCGTAGGCTGTCGCCGGTGACGGGTCGCCGTTGCTTGGGTTGCCGTCGAAGCCGGTGCGCGAGGCAATTCCCGCAACGTGGCTGGTGTGTCGGCCCATGACCTTGAGGTCGGGTACGCTGGTGCCCGAGTCTTCCGCCGCAATGTACTGCCCGCCAAGACTTTCCAGATGCCGGCCCATGGCCTCCATCAGCGCTTCGGTTTTCTGTTTGCGCGGGTCGCCAATAATCACTGACTTGCCGCCACCCAGATCCAGGTTGGCGAGGGCCGATTTGTAGGTCATGCCCCGCGAAAGGCGCAAGACATCGCGAACCGCCTCTTCATCGGAGGCATAGGGAAACATTCGGCAGCCTCCCAATGCGGGGCCGCGGGAAGTGTTATGGATGGCAACGATGGCCTTCAGGCCGGTTTCGGGATCGCAGAAAAAGGACAGATGTTCGTGGTTATCGAACTCGGGATGGCTGAATAGCATTGTGAAATCCTCTCCCACCGGCCGGATCTCGGCATGAGCGGGTATCTTGTTCTTGTCTGCCGGCTTGTGGCCGGCGTTCCGATTTCAGGTGTCCGGTATATCCGCTGGGGGGTGGCCCACCGAAAGTGCCCTTTTGGGGCTGGACGAAAAACAAACTAGCGGCAATTGACGTTAACGTCAACATGCGAAAGTGAACTATCCGATACAAGGCTCATCCCCGGATTCGGGCGCCTCCCCGGTAAACATTTGGGGCAATCATGAGGTTAAATGCCCTCTTGCGTTGCGCGGATCTGGTCCATTAGTCGCAGATATGCCCCTTTCTGCGGAAACTACCTATACGCGGATCGGAGAAACTGACCTAGCTTCCCCGGATGTCTGTCGCTTCCTATTCTTATCAGCTACAGCCGGCCCGGGTACGGGTGGAGTTTTTCCGGCTGCTTCCCATCTCGTTATTCGTGGTGGCATTTGGCGCTGCCTTTGGATTGGCAGCTACCCAGAAAGGCCTTGAGCCGCTCCAGGCGGTGCTGATGAGTGCGACGGTGTTTGCCGGGGCCTCCCAGTTTGCCGCCGTCGATATGTGGGGCACCGAGGTATCTGTACTTCCGATGATCGCGGTGGTCTTTGCCATCAATTCCCGCCATCTGCTTATGGGCGCTTCGCTGTACCCGATGCTGAAAGATGTATCGCCGGGCAAGCGCTATGGTCTCTTGCTGTTGCTGACCGATGCCAACTGGGCGGTTTCGGCCCAGGAATACCAGAGTGGCCGACGAAACCTGGAGGTTATCCTTGGTGGCGGGTTGGCTCTTTGGCTGGCCTGGATCATCGGGACCGGTCTGGGCGTCTATTTTGGTGGCCTTCTGCAGGATCCCAAATCCCTGGGCCTGGACATGGTTCTCGGCTGCTTCCTCCTGGCCATGGCACTGGGCGGCAAGAAATCCCCGAGAGTGCTCGTGGCCTGGACCGTCACAGCGCTGGCTTCATTGGCGGCCTGGAAATGGTTGCCGGCGAATACCCACGTCGTCGTGGGCGCGCTCGCCGGTGGTGCGATCGGGTTCTTCTGGCTCGAGCGAAAGCCTGCGCCTGCTTCTGACGCGGAGGACAGCACCCATGACCGTTGAGACCACCACAGCCGGTATTCTGTTCCTGATTGCGATCATGACCGCCGTTACACTGGTAACCCGTTTTGGCGGCGTGTTCATCATGTCGTTCGTGAAGATCAATCCTCGTATCGAGAGCTTTATCAACACCATGGCCAGCTCGGTCCTGATTGCCATCATTGTGCCCATGGCCGTGACGGGGGACGCTGGTGCGCTGGCGGCCCTGACCACGACGGCGGTTACCATGCTGGCGTTGCGTAAACCTCTCCCGGCCATTGCCGCCGGGATTGCCGCTGCCGGAATCGTGCGGTTTCTGGCCTAACCTCTCGAATCTGAAGTGATTAAAAAGTGCTCAAGTCCGGGGGGCTGCGGCCGATATACCTGTGTAGTAATTACAGGTGCCCAAAGCCATGATTTCCTCCAGCCAGATTTCGCTTTTCCAGGACAGTTCCCGCCAGGTATCGGCTTTCGACAGCACGCAGCTCCGCATCAACCGGCAATCTGCCGCTGCGCCGCAGGCCAATGAGAACGCGGTTGGCTCAGAGTTAACGCTCATGCGCCAGGCTGCCTATCGTTACAGCAGCCAGGAGCAGCTCGCCTTCAGCGGCAGCAGCACCGTGACGGATGGCGGTCAGCAGAGCGTCTTTACCAGTGCGCAGCTTGCCGAGAAAACCTCGGAGTTGTTTCTGATGGGCCAGCAGGCACTGAGCGTTAGCCGTGCCGCGCTCGGTGGTGATGCGGGTGTTGAGGGTCGGGGCAGTGTCTCGGTTTCTGCCGGACGCTATATGTTTTACTCGGAGAGCGAATCCAGAAGCTTTGCCTCCACTGGCACCATCGCATTGGAGAATGGTGAGACCATCGACTTCACCCTGTCACTGCGACAGTCCCAGTCCCGGACCTACGAGTACTCGGAACTGGTGCAGATTCAGGAACGGCCACTCACCGACCCTCTGGTGATCAACTTCGGCTCTGCCACAGCCCGCCTGACCGATACCCTCTTCGAGTTCGACCTGAACGGTAACGGTGAAACCGGGCAGTTTGCCACCCTGGGCAGCGGTAGCGGCTACCTGGTGCTGGACCGAAATGGCAACGGCAAAGTGGACGACGGCTCCGAACTGTTTGGTCCCCGGAGCGGCTCCGGCTTTGGCGAGCTGGCCCGGTTCGATGACGACGGTAACCGCTGGATTGATGCCAGTGATGAGATCTTTAAATCGCTGTCCGTGTGGGTGCAAACCGCGGACGGCTCCCAGGCTTTGAAATCCCTGGAGGAAGTCGGGGTTCAGGCGCTGTACGTGGACAATGTAGAAGACCGCTTCACGCTGGCCAACAGTCAAGGTGTGCCGCTGGGCCAGATCAAGGGTTCGGGAATCTATCTGACGACCGACGGTGAGGTTCGCACCCTGGAAGAAATTGATCTTGCCGAGCAGAACACCGCCGACGCGCCGGCCGCCGAGACGGTACTGAGTCGCGACAGTGGCTCGCCGGATCGCGGTGGTAACGGTCTGGTTGAGGCCCGGGTGGAAGCGATCCGCTCCGCGCTTGAGAAGCTCAATGAAATCCGCGAGAAGCAGAAGGCATTTATCGAAGAGTCAAAGGATTCCGGTAAGCCGGAATCTCCCATCGTCGATTACCTGAAACTGATCGACAAGATGCGCTTGGAGATGCTGAACAGCCAGGATGAGAAGAAGCAGGCGGCGAGCCGGTATCTGGAGTTTGCCAGCTTGTAGGGATTGACTCCGAGGCAGGTCCGGTCGGGGGCAAGGCTCCCAAAAATGTGCGGAGCCAGGGATGGCGGAGCCAAGCGTACACGGACGTATTCACAGCGTTTTTTGGGAGCCTTGCCCCCGGCCGGGCCGTCTGTTTACTCCATGGAGGGCTTGGTCATTGGATTGGTATTTATCAGGGCCAGCTCTCCAATGCCGGGTAGTTTTACCCCCAACGCCAACGGGTTAATACCGAAAGAGAGGCCTAGAAGGTTCAATTCCAGTCCCTCGCGAATGCCTGCCAATACGCCAAAATACCCGCCCAGCGAGACCTGATAACCCGCGCCACCCGGAACCTCTGCGATAATACGGTCGCCGAGGTAGTCCTTGCCGATCGCGTGGTTCGGCAGAGCCACATCGAGACCCTCAACCTCCCTGATTACCCAGGCCACGAAGGTGTTGCTGTTGGGGCCGGGCCAGGCTTCGTATTCGGTCGGGTAGGGGTAGGACGCCACTGCCTGGTAGATGTCGGGAATCAGCTTTTCGGCTTCTTCGCCGCGGATATCGGCATAGAGGTCCGGCTTTGCACCGTACCAGTGTCTGTCGGGCTCACCGGGCCGTGAATTTACCACGTAGCTGCGCCAGCCAGTCACCTCATGAACCCGATAATGGCTGGCCCCTTTTTCCTTGGTGGCTATCCAGGTATGGACAGCAAAGTAACCTCGCCAACTCCAGGCCCGGGCGCCGTATACCTGAACGATGGCTTCCTCGGCCTGTTCTGGCAGAGGGGCAATTCGGGCGCTTTCCCGGGTGGCTGTTTGCCAGCTCTCGGCTCCCTGCAGGCTGCCACTGGTGGCCAGCAGAATCGGGCCAGCCAGCAGCAGGAGCACGGCGCCGAAGAACCAGCCGGTGTATCTGAAAAATCGTTTCATGAACTCAGTCCGAAGCGTGGGGTAGACGGGACCCTCTGAGTGACAGAAAGTTCCTCACGACTACCTGGATTATAGGGGACAGATACGCCAGCCGTGGGTTGGCGGATGAGGCTTGTACCGGTCTGTGGTTTGCCGTGAGGACGCTTGTCTTCTAGGCTCAGAAATACAAATCGCAATTCCCAGGAGGCTTTAATGTCTGACCATCACGTGTACAAAAAAGTGGAAATTGTCGGGTCTTCCAAGAAAAGCATTGAAGACGCCATTGAGAATGCACTTGAGGAATGTGGTAAAAGCGTTCGCAACATGGAGTGGTTTGAGGTAACCGAAACCCGCGGCCATATCGTTGATGGCAAGGTGGGCCATTATCAGGTCGTAATGAAAGTCGGTTTCCGTATCGCCAACAGCTGAACAGGCGCTCCCTAGTTACTGCGAATTGCCCGGTGCCGAATGGACGAGACCAGCTGGTTCATCAGCTCCCGGGCCTCGCCCTCGTGCAGGCTTTGGCATTTGTCCTGCAAGACCCGGCGATCGTGATTGGATGAGTCGCTAGGGACATCTTTTAGCAGGTCCAGATACTGGCAGGCCGCAAGGTGCGCCTTGATCTCGGCATCAATCAGCCGGGTAACCAGTTCATCGACGGACTCTGTGCAGAAGGGGCGGTTCCGGTTAAGCAGCTCTCGGGCCTCCAGGGCCGCATTGCGAGCTTCCAGTCTGAGTTCGCCGGCCGCTTCGCCGCCTTCAACCGCCCTCAGGAACATGCCCAGGCGTTCATGAAGATTCCATACCTGTGGCCAGATCCTGGCGTAGGCTTCCACTTCTTTCTGATAGCGGGCTTCTTCAACTGGGGAGCCTGAAGCGCCATTGCCGGACTCACCCGGACGATTGAATTGTGCTACCCGTATGTCGTCAACTTCCCGCCACAGCGTATCGGAACGCTCCCGTAATGCGGTCAACTGGTCCTCGCTACGCCGGCGAGCGCCCGATCCGATGAACAGGGCAATCACGGCCAGGCCCAGGGCGGCCGCTGAAAGCAGAAGCGGCAGGCCGCCTGCCGATAACATGCTCCACAATGGGTCTGTATCCATGGTGTCTGACCCCCGCGTAAATCCAGTCTGGGTCTATCAGTATAGAAGTTAATCCGGCGTCTGCTGTCGGAAGGGCAGGGCGGATTCCGCATCGCTGAAATAAGCACGCACGTGGTCCGCCTCCTCTCGGGTGAGGTTTTCTATGGCTTCGCGGAAGCCGGGGTGCAGAACGCCATGCCAGGAGTGGGTGATTACCGGCTCAAAGCCACGTACCAGTTTGTGTTCGCCCTGGGCGCCGGCATCAATATGGCTGAGGCCGAGGTCCATCGCCAGTTCGATGCCCTGGTAGTAGCAGGTTTCAAAGTGCAGGTGGTTATATTCGTCAAGGCAACCCCAGTAACGCCCGTAGAGGGTGGTTTTGCCCGCCAGGAACAGGGCACCGGCAATCATTTCGCCCTCGCGCACTGCCATCACCAGATGTACGTGTTCGGGTAGCTGTTCCAGAAGCAGCTCAAAGAATCGCTTGTTGAGGTAAGGTCGTTGGCCCCGTTTCAGATAAGTCGCCTGGTAAAACACATAGAACGCGGAAAGCACGTGCTCCGGAATATCCCGGCCATGAAAGCGTGTAAAGGAAATTCCCTGGTCCGCAACCTGGCGACGTTCCTTGCGGATGGACTTGCGCTTGCGGGAAGTCAGCGCCGCCAGGAAGTCCTCGAAATTACGGTAATCATGGTTATGCCAGTGGAACTGGCATCCGATGCGATGTAAGGCCTGCTCGTGTTGAAGCAGCTCCTGGTCCTCTTTGCCGGGAAACAGCAGGTGCCAGGAGTGGGCTCCAAGTTCATCGGTCAGCCTGTCCAACAGGTGATGAACCTGTTCCGGTACCAGCTGTTGTCGAATGTCCGGATCCAGCAGCAGCCTTGGGCCTGAGGATGGCGTGAAGGGAATGGCGATCAGTAATTTTGGATAGTACGCCAGCCCATGCCGCTGGTATGCATCGGCCCAGGCCCAGTCAAACACATATTCCCCCATGGAGTGGCTCTTCAGAAAAGCCGGCGCAAGGCCGACGATTCTGCCAGCCTTTCGGAACACGAGGTGACGTGGCGACCACCCGGTCTCCGGGGATGTGCATCCGGACGCTTCCAGTGCCTGGAAAAACTCGTAACGAAGAAATGGATTGCTATGCCCAGCCAGCCGCTCCCACTCAGGGGCGGGAATATCATTGATGCTGGTGCAGGTTTCCAGTGTGAGAGTCGCTGGTCCGGGTTCTGACATGGTGAGGGAAAACTCCTTTATGTACCCGATACCATACGTCAGAAGACGGCTTTTGATCACCCCGGGGTCAGTGTAAAGGTTCTGCAAAGTGGCCTGGCCCGAATCAGTGGTTTGCGGGTAGCGTGTTAGACTTCAGCAGCAACTGTGGTCGGCACGACAGGTGGAGAAGCGACATGCAGAACAGGGTGTTACTGGTCGAGGACGATGATGAATTGCGGGAATTGCTTGCCCGTTACCTGACCAATCAGGGATTTACCATTCGGGAAGCTGCCAATGGCCGGGACGGCCTCGCCCTGGCGCTGGGTCAGGACTGCGATATTGTCGTGCTGGACATCATGCTGCCGGATATCAGTGGCCTCGAGGTGTTGCGGGAACTGAGGGCAGAGACCCATCTGCCCGTGGTATTACTGACCGCCCGGGGCGACGAAACGGATCGAATCGTCGGTTTCGAGGTTGGTGCCGATGACTATATTCCCAAACCCTGTAATCCGCGCGAGCTGGTGGCCCGGCTGCAGGCGCTTTTGCGGCGGATTGCCTGGGACCAGAAAACCGAAGTCAATGCGGCCCGGACCTATGGCGACCTACGTGTCGAGCCGGGCCATCGCCGAATTTACCAGAATGATGTGGCGATGGAGTTGACCGCCACCGAGTACGAGGTTCTGCAGGTTCTTCTGGCACACGCAGGCAGCGTGGTCCGCAAAACCGATCTCATGCAATGGGCGCTGGGCCGGCGCCTTGAAGCTTACGACCGCACCCTTGATATGCACATCAGTAACCTTCGCAAAAAACTGGGCAACGACGACCCGCCCCGTATCGAAACCGTTAGGGGGCTGGGGTACAGCTATCGGGTGCCAGAATGAAACAGCGGCCCATGTTCCCTCTGTTCTGGCGGATCTTCCTGTCGATCTGGCTGGCTATGGCGGTCACCGTGGTGGCCAGTAACCTTGCAACCAGGATGCTTCTGGACCGGGAGCGGGAAGCCATCGAGCGCCAGGCAGGTCTAAGGGATCTGGCCGAAGAAGCTATCGCAATTCGCGAGGCCGGCGACCGTGGCGAAGCGTGGCGTTTTCTGCGGGACGAAGGCGAGCGTCTTGAACTGTTTCTGGTGTTGCTCGAACAGGATGAAAACGATGGCAAGCTGCCCTCGTTCATCCGCGACCGCATGAAATCCGGCTGGTACCCGCAGAAACCCGCGGTACTGGACGTTGGCGGCGGTTACCGGTTGGTGGCCTGGCCACGGGTGCAGGGCGCCGGCTGGCTCAACCCGAGATTCTTCAGGGCCATCGAGCTCGGGCTGGCCCTGCTGATGATTTCACTGGCGTGCTGGTGGATCGCCCGCCTGGTATCGCGACCGTTGAAACACATGGAAAGCACCGCCCAGGCGATTGCGGCCGGTGATAATTCTCTGAGAGTCAGCGAAAAGATCGCCCAACGCCGGGATGAGGTGGGGCAACTGGCCACGGCTTTCAATGCCATGACCGAACAGCTCTGCAGTCTGCTGGAACGCCAGAAACATCTGCTTCGGGATATTTCCCACGATTTGCGAACGCCGCTCACCCGCCAGCGTATAGCCATTGAGCTGGCAAACGAGGCCGGTGCAGATGAAGAGCTGATGGCCAGCATTCTGCGCCAGAACGAACGGCTTGAAACCATGACCGGTCAGATACTGACGTTATACCGGGTTACCGAAGCCGGCGGCGATATCGAGCGCGAGCCCCTCCGGCTGGTGCATGTGATCAATCAGGTTCTCAAGGATGCAGCGGACTATGCCGAACACCAGGGTGTGGACTGCAAACTCGTGGTGTCGCCGGAAAGTTCAAGGGCGTCGGTGCTGGGTGATGAAGGGCTTTTACAGCGAGCCATCGACAACATCCTGCAGAATGCCCTCGACCACACGCCACCTGGCAGGGCTGTTCATCTGGCCGTGACGGTGGCCGATGACTGGTTGACGCTAACGGTTGATGACGAGGGGCCGGGCGTTCCGGATGAGCTGATCGGCCAGCTTTTCGAGCCGTTCTTCCGCGCAGACAAGTCTCGCGGGGGCACGGGCTGGGGGCTTGGCCTGGCCATTGCCAGAGACATCGTAGCGGCCCACGATGGCGTGATCGGGGCAGCAGCGGGAGAAACTGGCGGCTTACGGGTGACGCTTCGCCTTCCGGTGTTTTTCGGGGGCGGCTGACTCCGGCTCCGGGTCGGAAGGTTTCAGTTTTTCGGCGCCGGAAAAGTCGATACCCTCCTGCAGCTCGTCTTCGTCAAAGCGGATTCCGCAGGCCGCTTTCCGAATCTTCGCGGGCTTTGCCGTGCCCGGGTTGTTGTATTCGTCTTCAGAGGCCATAGGTCGTTGTCCATGAAAAAAGATTACCCCGTTCCGGCAGGATACCTTGAGCGTGAAACGGAAGTGAAGAAAAGCCGGTTCATTGCCCGGGTAGCCCCGGTGAGTTCGCGGGAGGAGGTGAAGGACTGGCTGGAACAGGCCCACCAGGACCACCCGGACGCCCGGCATATCTGCTGGGCCTACCAGATCGGGCGTCCCGGTTCTGCCGCCGAAGCTGGTATGAACGATGATGGTGAACCGTCCGGAACGGCCGGAAAGCCGATTCTCAACGTGATTCAGCACAAGGATATGGGGGATGTGCTGGTGATGGTGGTCCGGTACTTTGGTGGCATCAAACTGGGCGCAGGTGGCCTGGTGCGAGCCTATGCCGGAGCTGCAGAGAGCGTGCTGTCGGCTGTTGATCGGGTGGTCCAGAAGCCCATGGTGGACGTGCTGGTGCTCCTGTCATTTGCTGACGAGCAACCGCTGCGGCACTGGTGTGAGATGAACGGGGCATCGGTGGAATCGGTGGATTACGGGGCCTCGGTACGGGCTGGTGTTCTGGTCCCCGAGGATCAGGTCGAGGCATTCGGAGCCTTCTGCGATGCCCATAAACTGGATTACAGTTTAGAAAGGTGACGGATCCCGGGGGCATCGTTGTGCGTCTGCGAGGCGTATACTGTTCGTAAATCTGAGTCTCAATCGAGGACAGGAATCATGATGCGTTTTCTGATGTTAGCGGTTGTTGCACTGGCCATGACCGGTTGTGCCAGCAACGTGGTGACCGACTACAACTCTTCCGTGGTTTTCGGTAATTATGCCTCCTGGGCGTTTGCCGGTGGCACCGATTCGTCTTCCTTTACCTCACTCGACGGCACTCGGGTGCGCAGTGCCGTTGAGCGAGAGTTGAATCGCAAAGCGCTGAAACAGGTCCCTGAAGCAGAGGCCGACTTGCTGGTGAGCTGGCAGATCGTGCCCGAGGAGCGTCTTGAGCAGACGGGGCTGGGACTCGGATTTGGTTTTGGTAGCGGGAATTTCGGCTGGGCCCTGTCTGCGCCGCCACCCGTACGTGAAATTGAAGAGGGAAAGCTGGTTGTAGAGCTGGCAGACAGCAAGTCGAAAGAAGTTGTCTGGCGCGCCGCCAGTCGGCGCTATCTCAATGAAAACCAGTCACCCGAGACCCGAAGAGAACTGATCGACGAGGTCGTGGCCGAAATGTTTACCAAGTATCCTCCTGGTCTCGATTGAAGGCGTTACAAGACAGGAATAGCACGGAGACAGAATGAAGAAGCGATCTGAGGGCGGTCTGGTTTTTTCGACCGAGCAGGGGCGTATGTGCCCGGATTGCCGTAACCCCGTGAATGAATGTACCTGCGTTACATCATCACGGCCTGCCGGGGATGGCATTGTCAGAGTGAGCCGGGAGACCAAGGGTCGCAAGGGTAAGGGTGTCACCCTGATTACCGGCATTCCACTGGACGACAAAGAACTGAAAGCCTATGCCAAGGTGTTGAAAGCCAAATGCGGCACCGGTGGCACGGTAAAAGATGGTGTGGTCGAAATCCAGGGCGACCAGCGGGATCTTCTGGTTCCGCTGCTTGAGCAGAAGGGGTGGACGGTTAAGCGCGCCGGTGGCTGATGGTATAACACGCAAATCCCCCACGCTCACGTTACAATAGAGCCCGCGTTAACAAATCCCGAGTTTCATACCAACCGGAATCTGCCCAGAAATCCCTGCAATTATGCCGTTGGATGGCGGATTCTGTTCGACCGGAGGCAAGCATGCATATACTGGTTTTGGGCGCAGGCGTTGTGGGTACTACCACGGCCTGGTATCTGCAGAAGCAGGGGCACCAGGTAACTGTGGTTGATCGCCAGAACCAGGCCGGCCTGGAAACCAGTTATGCCAACGGCGGTCAGATCTCCGTTTCCCATGCGGAGCCGTGGGCCAACCCGTCCGCCCCTCTGAAAGTCATGAAATGGCTGTTCCAGCCCGACGCGCCCCTGCTGTTCCGGCCAAGACTGGATCCCGCCCAGTGGCGCTGGGCGCTCTCTTTTCTGGGACAGTGCACCTCGGCCCGGGCTGCCCACAACATCCGCCAGATGGTGAATCTCGGCACCTACAGCCGCAGCCAGTTGCAGGCTCTGCGTAACGAAGCGGGCATCGAGTACAACCATCTCGAGAAGGGTATCCTGCACTTCTACACCAATCCTGCGGAGTTTGATGGTGCCATGGAGCCGACCCGGATCATGCAGGATCTGGGGTGTGACCGTCAGATTATCGATGCAGACCGGGCGGTAGAGTTGGAGCCGGCACTCAAGCCGATCCGCAACCGGATTGCCGGGGCAACCTACACCTCGGAAGACGAATCCGGTGATGCCCGGATGTTTACCCAGAACCTTGCAAAACGCTGCGCGGAGGCCGGCGTAGAGTTCCGGTACGGCACTGAAATCCTGGGCTTCGAACGCGCCGGCGAGCGGGTACTCGGTATCCAGACGCTCCGGGACGGCCATCATGAGACGCTGCGCGCGGATGCCTACGTGCTGAGCATGGGCAGCTTCAGTGCGGCGCTCGCCAGTCAGCTCGGTATTTTCCTCAACATCTATCCGGCCAAAGGCTATTCGATTACGGTACCGGTGAAGAACGAGGAGGCGGCGTTCAATGTCAGCCTCACTGACGACGAGTACAAGCTGGTTTATTCCCGCCTGGGTGATCGCATGCGCGTGGCGGGCACGGCCGAACTGAACGGCTACAGCCGGAAACTGAACTATACCCGCTGCCGCGCTATCGTGCGCCGCACAGCGGAAGTCATGCCCGAAGCAGGTTACTGGGATCAGGCGGAGTTCTGGACCGGCTTACGGCCTGCGACGCCTTCCAACGTGCCGTACATCGGAAAAAGCCACTTCGCCAACCTCTACCTGAATACCGGACACGGCACCCTTGGATGGACCCATTCCTGTGGTTCCGCCGCGGCCCTTGCGGACATTATTGACGGCCGCAAGCCTGAAGTGGATTTTACGTTTTCCGGGCTATAAAAAAGGGGCCAGATGAGGTGTGTCATCTGGCCCCTTCCCAAACGCCTCACTGATTACTGCAACTGATCCCGAATCAGTTTCTTGTTGATCTTGCCAACACTGGTCTTCGGAATATCTTCCACGAAATCAATATGCTCCGGGATCGCCCATTTATTGATCTCGCCGCTTTCCACAAACTGCTTCAGATGGTTCTGGATATCCTCGGCACTGGCTTGCTCGCCCGGCTTCAGGGTGACCAGAGCATGCGGGCGTTCGCCCCATTTCTCATCGGGCACGCCAACGACCGCAGCACCGGCGACAGCGGAATGCTGGCTGATCAGGTTTTCCAGATCCAGTGAAGACAGCCACTCACCACCGGTCTTGATCACGTCCTTGATGCGATCCTTGATGGTGATGGTGTTGTCCGGCTCCATGGAAGCTACGTCGCCGGTGTGTAGCCAGCCACCTTCCCAGAGCTGTTCGCCTTTCTCGGGCTCCTTGAAGTAACCCTGGGTCAGCCATGGCGCGCGGGCCACGATCTCTCCCTTGGCCTCGCCATCATGGGGGACCGGATTGCCTTCGGGGTCCACAATTTCCAGCTCAACCATGGGCGTCGCAATACCGGTCTTCACCCGGATCGCAGTTTGCTGCTCAAGAGGCAGTTCCAGGTCTTCGGGTTTCAGGTGCGACGCGCAGAGCAGCGGACAGGTCTCAGACATGCCGTAGGCGGTGTAAAGTTTGATGCCGAGCTTGGCCCCGGCGTCGCAAAGCCCTTTGGTAAGCGCGCTGCCGCCAATCAAGACGTGCCAGTTGCTCAGATCAGCCGTCTTGATGGATTCGGTGGCCATCATCATCTGCATGATGGTGGGCACGCAGTGAGAGAAAGTCACTTTGTGTTC
This sequence comes from Marinobacter sp. CP1, assembly GCF_001266795.1. Taxonomy (NCBI): domain Bacteria; kingdom Pseudomonadati; phylum Pseudomonadota; class Gammaproteobacteria; order Pseudomonadales; family Marinobacteraceae; genus Marinobacter; species Marinobacter sp. CP1. The sequence goes on along the minus strand of NZ_CP011929.1, from coordinate 715,668 downwards.
CTTGAGCAGATCCACCAGCAGCTCCGGCTCATAGCGGCCCGGATATACTTGCTTGATGCCCATCATGGTGGCGGCATAGGGCACGCCCCAGGCATGCACATGGAACATGGGCGTCACTGGCATGTAGACCGACGAGGAACGCATCAGCGGCATCTCGTCGAATGACGCAACGGTGCCCGTCATGGCCAGCGTGTGCAGCACCAGCTGGCGGTGGCTAAAGTAGACGCCTTTGGGATTGCCGGTTGTGCCCGTGGTGTAGAAGGTGGTCGCTACACTGTTTTCGTCGAAATCGGGGAAGTCGAACTTGTCATTGGCCCTGGCGAGAAGGTCCTCATACTCCCCGACAGCCTCAACAGGTGCCTGTTGTGCGGTATTGCTGTCGGTGAGCTGAATCCAGGTCTTGACCGTTTTGATCTCGTCTTTGACCGCCTCAATGATCGGGAGGAAGTCGTCGTGAACCAGAACCACATCGTCTTCGGCGTGGTTCATGGTGTAAACGATCTGGTCCGGCGACAACCGGATGTTGACGGTGTGCAGAATGGCGCCAATCATCGGAATGGCAAAGAAGCACTCCAGGTACCGGGGGGTATCCCAGTCCATGACCGCAACGGTATCGCCCGGTTTCACGCCGGCATCGGTCAATGCGTTTGCCAGGCGGTGAATGCGTTCGACGAGATCCGTATAGGTGTACTTGCTGCGGTTGGAGTAGACAATTTCCTGGTCTGGATTGTACCTGGGGCCCGAGAGCAGGAGTCGTTTGATCAGCAGCGGGTACTCATAGGCGTTTTCAGCCGGGGGTAGAATGCGTGTCTGTGCCATTACGTGTGTCCTCTTTCCCAGTTGTTGGTGTTATCGCGAGAAACAGGGATAAATCTGACACAGTTTGGCTGAAACAGGAACCGGTAATAGTGAAAAAATGCAGAGCGAACGGTGGCTTAGGTGCGAAGTCCGTTTCGCTCTGCGGACGCGCCCGTCAGGGGCGGGGATATTACTCGTAGGTGCAGAGGTAAGCCGTGTCGATGTCGGTCTTTGCCTTGAAGCTGGCCTGGCCCGCTACATCAAAACTCTCGCCGGCACCGTAGGTCATCCACTCTTCCATGCCTGGGAGCAGCACAGTGAGGGCTCCGCTGATGACGGTCATGGTTTCTTTCTTGCTGGTACCGAACTCGTACTCGCCCGGGCTGATCACACCAACGGTGGCTGGCAGAGTCGAGGTCTGGAAGGAGATGGATTTTGCCTTGCCGTCGAAATATTCGTTCACTTTCAGCATTGGCTGAGCTCCGTTAATTGATGGGGAGGCTACTATACGGGAATTTCATGCACTTCCAATGACAAATCACGAATCGATTCGATCTGACTCCTTGCTTGACCCGTCCGGTTTGTCCTGATTCTCAAGACCGCTTTCCAACGTGTGCAGGTGAGTATCGTAGCGCTCCCTAAGCTCATCCTTGACCGTGCCTTCCCAAAGCTCAATGCCGGTAAAGTACCCGGCACGCCCTATCACGTGGGCGGCAATCGGCGCTGTCAGGAAAATGAAGACCACAATGGCAATTGCCCTGGCCGCCACGGTACTGTCGCCGAAGTGGAACGCCACGCTAGCCATGATCAGCATGGCGCCCAGCGCACCGGCTTTGGTGGTGGCGTGCATGCGGGTGGGCAGGTCCGGTAGCCTCAGGACCCCGATGGAGGCCAGAACCATGAACGCAGCGCCCAGGATCAACAGGAAGGAAACCAGCAGCTCACTCATCCTTAACCCCTCCACGTTCGACAAACCGGGCGAAACCAATAGCCGCCAGAAAGGCTGTCAGCGCAATCACAATGGCCACGTCCAGAAGGCTGGCGACGCCTGTTTCTATCGCATGAACGCCCACGTAGCCAACCACAATTGAGGTGATCAGCTCCAGCGCTACCACACGGTCCGGCAACGAAGGCCCTCGGGTCAGGCGAATAAACGCGAACAAAAGCGCGAGAGACAGCATGAAATAGACAACGTTTATTGATACGGAAAGCATTGCAACCCCCTAGCGCATGACCTTCAGCACACGGCGCTCCAGCTCCCTGAGATCATCTCTCAGTTGCTCTTCATCGTGCAGGAACATGGTGTGTATGAACAGTACCTTTCGGTCGTCGGAGACATCCAGGCTGAGCGTGCCAGGTGTTAGTGAAATCACGCTGCTGACAAACAGGATCTCCATGTCGGTTTCCGCGTTCAGAGGAAACGCAATCACGCCTGGCCTCATGTGCCACACTGGTGTGGCCACGTCGTAGGCCACCTTAAGATTGGACTTGACCAGCTCCTTGAGAAAGAAAACGAGAAAAGCCGCAAGGCGGGGGATTCTCCGGGAATAGCCTTTCAGTGCCGGCACCTGCTTTTGCAGCACCATCAGTGCAGCGTAGCCAAACAGTAGGCCGGCCAACAGGTTCATGGCCGTCACGCTGCCGGTGAGGGTGACCCATGCCAGCGCCAGCAGCAAATTCCAGAACAGACCAATCACTGTGACTGCCCTCCAAGCACTGCTTCAATATAAAGCTGTGGATTCATCAGCTGGTCCGCCGCCGTTTCCGCCAGAACGTAAATCGGCTGGCCATATAAACCAATAATCAACGTACACACTGCAAGGCCTGCGACCGGCAGGTACAGGGCCCAGCTTCTCGGCTCCTTCATCTCGCCTTTGAGCGCGCTGTCATCGGTGACGTGCTCCGGCAGCTTCTTCCAGAACACTTCCGCCCAGATCTTGATCATCGAATACAGTGTTAGCAAGCCAACGAGGAGCGCAATCCCCGCAACCAGATACTCGCTTGCCTCAAGACTCGCTCGGACGACGATGAACTTGGCGAAGAAGCCGGACAGTGGCGGAATGCCCGCCAGCGACAGGGCAGGAATCAGGAACAGCAACGCCAGATAGGGGCGCTGGCGGTAGACACCGCCGAGGTCTTTAAGCTCGTAGCTGCCCAGTAGGCGGTAGGTAATGCCGCTGACCAGGAACAGGTTCGTCTTAACAATGATGTGGTGCATGATATAGAACACTCCGCCGATGAGGGCGAGGGGTGTAAACAGGGCGAGCCCCAGGATCATGTAGCCGATCTGGCTGATGATGTGGAAGGATAGTATGCGCCGGAATTCGAACTGCGCGGCCGCTCCCAGAACCCCGGTGAGCATGGTCAGCGTGGCTCCCCAGAGCAGTATCGTATGGGTATAGCCGACATCCTGGGTAAATATCAGCGTAAACACCCGGTAGAGCGCATATACGCCCACCTTGGTCAATAGTCCGGCAAACAGGGCGGAGACGGCCACCTGGGGCGTGTGGTAGGACGCTGGGAGCCAGAAAAAAAGTGGAAACGCCGCAGCTTTGATACCAAAGGAAATCATGAACATCATCGAGACCACGGTCACCATGCCCGGGTCGTCGACGCTGCTCACCTTCTGGGCGATATCGGCCATGTTCAGGGTGCCCACCATGCCATAGAGCAGGCCCACTGCGGACAGGAACATGGCCGATGAGAACAGGTTAAGGGTGACATATTTGATGGCACCTTCCATCTGCGCCCGCTCGCCCCCGAGGGTCAGCAGGGCGAACGACGCCAGCAGCATTACCTCGAACCAGACGAACAGATTGAAGATGTCGCCGGTGAGGAAGGCGCCACCGACACCGGCCAGGAGCAAGTGCATCAGGGGAAAGTAGCCGAACCTCTGGTGCCCGTTGGGAATGGACGCCAGGGAGTAGATGGCAATAGCCAGGCCGATAATACCGGTCAGTACGATCATGATGGCGCTGAGTACGTCGGCCACGAACACAATGCTGAACGGTGCGGGCCAACTGCCCATTTCTACCACCAGGAAGCCTTGGTCCACTGTGAGCAGCAACAGCCAGATACTTGCTGCCAGCAGCAGGCCGGTGGCTACTACGCCAATCAGCCGCTGGAGCCGGATGGAACGCCAGCATGCCAGTGACAGCGCGCCGGCGACCAATGGAATAAGGATCGGGAGAACAGGTGCCAGGTTCAAGTATCAGTATCCTTCATCTGGTCCAGGTCATCGGTGCCAACCACCTCGTATGCGCGCCGTATCAGAACCACGGCAAAAGCGAGAACACTGAAGGCGATCACGATGGCGGTCAGGATGAGCGCCTGAGGCAATGGGTCAGCGACTGTCCCGGTGATTTGCTGTGCGCCCTCGGCAATCAGCGGCGGAGCGCCGCGGGTAAGGCCGGCGACCACGAAGATCAGAAGGTTGGCTGCGTTGCTAAGGATGATCAGACCAATCACCAGTTTGACGATGGACCGTCGGAGCATCATGTAGATGCTGGCTGTGAACAGCAATCCAATCACATAGGCCATCAAGGTTGCCATCTCAGAGCCTCCCCGGGATCAATGGACAGACATGAAAGATGATTAGGCTCATTCTCTGACCTCCATCAGACTGATTACAAAGGTCATCAGCGTGCCCAAAACCGCGAGGTACACGCCAATGTCGAAGATCAGCACCGTTGACAGCTTCAGGTAGCTCTCTCCGGGTAGGGGAAACTGCCACCAGTGGGCCGTTAGCAGTGGTTGGCCCGACAGCAGAGCGGGAATAGTGGACGCCAAGGCAAATAGCAGCCCGGCGGCGAGGATATCTCGGGGACTGACGCGCAGCAGTCGAAGAGTTGACCGGGCGCCGAAGGCGAAGGCATAGAGCACGAAGGCGCTGGCCGCAACCAGCCCACCGATGAATCCGCCGCCGGGCTCGTCATGGCCGCGCAGCAGCAAAAACACCGAAAACATCAACTGAAGCGGGACAATAGCCAGGGCGGCTGTGTTCAGAATCAGGGAGCTGGATCTCATGGTCTGTGCTGGTCCTCCGCCCTAAATTTGATCATGGAAAAGACGCCGATGGCAGCCAGGCCAAGCACGAAGATTTCACCCAGTGTATCGAGCTGTCGGAAGTCAACCAGGATCACGTTCACAATGTTTTTGCCGAAGGCCAGTTCCGAGCTGTTTTCGATGTAGTAGCTGGAAATGCTTTCAAAGAACTGTATATCCATTGCAGCCAGAATCAGCAGGGTCATCACTATGCCCGCGAAAACGGCCACCGCCAGGTCCCGATAGCGTTCCAATGGGGACGAAAGGTTGACGAAAGGCGGCAGTTTGAAGAGCACCAACACCAGAAGAATTACGGTCAGGGTCTCCACCAGCAGCTGGGTAATACCCAGGTCCGGGGCGCTGAAGTGGATGAAGATGAGGGCGACGCCAAAGCCAGTGACCCCAACGGAGGCAACTGAACCCAGGCGGGACCTGGTGGCGCAGGCGAAGAGCGTGGAAACCACCAGCAACAGAGCAATACCGAATTCATAGAAATAGCCGTCGCTGAAATCAAAACTCAGTTCGAAGCCGTGACGCGTGAGCAAGGTGTAGCCGGTCAGACCGAAGGTCACCAGCACAAGAATCAGCAGGTAAATCCCGAGGACGCCGTTCTGCAGAAGCCGGGTTTGCCAGTCGGCCACCTGGGTGATGCCCAGCATGAACCGAAAATAGCCAGCCTCCGGACCAAAGCGGCTGCCGGCGGTGTTAAGGGCGCAGAGATTGGGTTGCAGGCGCTGCCACTTGTAGAGCAGCAGCGAACCGATCAGCAGACTGACCACTGAAAGAATCAGCGGTACGTTCACCCCGTGCCACAAGGCGAGGGCGGTCTCAACCGCTGCGCCATGAACTGACGAAATCGCGGCGTCCAGCAGGATGCCAGCTGGTACAAAGGGAACCACGCCAAAAATCAATGCCAGGAGCGACAGCACGGCGGGGCCAATCAGCATGGCAAAAGGCGCCTCGTGGGGCTGCTTCGGGGTCTTGAGTACTTCGCCAAAAAACGGCTTGATGGCAACCAGCCCTGCGACCGCAACCACCAACATGGCAGACGCGACGGCCACCACCAGGAGGCCCAAGGACCACGCCGGAGCCTTGAGCAGTGATTCGAGCATTAGTTCCTTGGCAACGAAACCAAACAGGGGCGGCAAGCCTGCCAGCGAGAGCGCGGCCAGGCAGGTGATTGCCGCGGTAAGAGGCATGCTTTGCCTGAGACCTCCCATTTTTGTGATGTCCTTGGTGCCGGTCTCATGGTCCAGTGCACCGGCGAGCATGAACAAGGCGCCCTTGTAAAGGGAATGGGCAAGGAGGAAACAGATGAAAGCGGTGATAGCCAGCTCTGTACCGACCCCGATCAGCATGGTCAGGGTACCCAGGGCCATGACCGTGGAGTAGGCCAGTACCTTTTTGATACCAGTGCTGCTGAACGCCAGATAAGCACCGGTCAGCATAGTTGCAGCACCGAAAAGCATCAGTGAGCCACTCCAAAGCGCATCTCCGCCCAAGGATGGATTGAGACGGGCCAACAGATAAACGCCCGCTTTGACCATCGTTGCCGAGTGTAGGTAAGCAGAAACCGGCGTAGGGGCCGCCATGGCATTGGGCAACCAGAAATGGAAAGGCACTTGAGCTGATTTCGTGAAAGCGCCGATGAGAATGCAAATCGTCGCTGCGGTGTAAAAGGCGTGTTCTTGAATTTGCAGATCGGAAGCAAGTATTTCAGTAAACGAGTAACTTCCGGTAATGAAGCCGAGCAATATCAAACCTGCCATCAGGACGAGCCCGCCCCCGGCGGTAACGAAAAGCCCCTGAAGTGCACACTTGCGCGCTTCCTCGTCCTCGTGGTTGAAGCCAATCAGCATGTAGGAGGTGATGCTGGTTAACTCCCAGAAAACGAAAAACGCGATGAGGTTATCGGATAAAACCAGCCCCAGCATCGACGCCATGAACGACAGCATGATGACGTAGAATCGTCCCAGATCTTTGTGGCCTTTCAGATAGGAGCCGGCATAAATCAGGATGAATGTACCGATGCCACTGATTAGAAGGGCAAAAACCAGAGACAGGCCGTCTACCATGAAATCGAGGGTTATGCCGAGGCCCGGCATCCACTGGTTCTCAATCAGAAGGATTTCACCACGGCTGATTGAGGGAACAAGGCTGGCAAAGTATACGGTAAGCGATGCCGGAAGAAGCGCCAGAAGCCATCCAATGTGTTGGCCGGCGAAGCGGCGGAGCGCCGGCACGGCAAATGCCATTAAAAAACCCGATAGTACAGCCAGTAACATCATTTAAGGGTGCTCCGTTAGAACCCAGTTCTTAGCGTTATGCAGTTATCAGATTCCGGCCTTTGCACTTGGATCATACGCTGTTAAGCGGCAATCGACTCAACAACTCTTTGGGTTGAACCTTTTATTGATCCCAGGTCTGGCCGCGGGTGTTTTCTGTGGTTTTGACCTCCAGGTGCATGGCGGCTTTGGCCAGGAAATTAGCGCTGACGGGTGCCGTCATGAACAGAAAGGCTGTGATCAGAACCTCTTCAATGCCGATGCCCCTGCCGAGGGTACTGAAATAAATCACCGAGCTGACAACAATGGCGCCCACGCCGACCGTGGTTGCCTTGGTCGGGCCATGCAGGCGGGTGTAAAAATCCGGCAGGCGGGCCAGGCCAATCGCTCCGATCAGGGTAAAGGCGCCGCCTACAAGCAGCAAAGCGGAAACGGCATATTCGGCGAAGGTGCTCATCAGGTTTTCTCCGGGTTACTCAATAACGCTGCCGCGCTTGAGGTATTTTGCCATTGCAACGGTTCCGACGAATCCCATCACCGCAATGAGCAGGGCGGACTCGAGGTACATCCGTGTTTGTAGCGTTATACCAAGCAGCACGATAAGTGCGATGGCATTGACGTAAAGAGTATCGAGTGCCAACACTCTATCGGGCGCATCCGGCCCCTTGATCACGCGATAGACGTTCAGTAAGGCTGCCAGCGTGACCATGGCGATGGTGATGTAGAGCGCAATAAGAATCATCGGAACATCTCCAGCAGTGGCCTCTCATAACGGGCTCGAATCGTGTCGATGACTTCCTGCTCATCCTCGGCGTCCAGTGAATGGATGAGAATCAGTTTGTTGTCATCACTGACATCGGCGCCGACCGTTCCGGGCGTCAATGAAATAGTGCTGACCAGTATGCTGATGGCGAGTGGGTGATCCAGCTCAAGAGGATAACAGATGAACATCGGGCGAGGCTGCCGCGGGCTGAGTATGAGCTTTGCTACTTCAACACTGGCAACAATAATATCCCAGAGAACCCGCAACGCGTAGGCTGGCGCCCGCCAGCCCCTGATTACAGCGGGGCGGTCGGGCCAGAACCCCCGGGTCAGTTGGGGTATGCCCCAGGCAAGTACAATGCCCAGGACGACACTGCCCCCGCTTATGCCGTCACTCAGAAACTGCCAGGTGGCGAACAAGGTAAGACTTAGCCAGGGCTGAGGAAAACTGAGGCGATCGAGCATTAACTGCCCTCCCTGACCATGGGTGTTTGCAAGATTTCGATGTAAGCGTCGCTGTTGTGCAATTGCGCTGCAGTTGCATCGGTATAGTTCATAATGGGGCCAGCCAGCACTACCATGACAATGGCCATGGCAGTGAGTGCTCCCGCTGCCACGGAAATTCGGCCATTGAGCGGATCCGGTTTTTCCAGATGACCATCCACGGTGCGCCAGAACACGATGCTACCAGCGCGGCTGTAGGCAATGAGGGTCAGGAAGCTGCCGATCAGCAGTACTGACCATAGCCAGGCCATCTCGGTTCCCGATTCAACAGACTGCAAAATCAGCACCTTGCCAAAGAAACCGCTCAGGGGCGGCAGGCCGGCCGCTGCCACGGCACCCACCAGGAAGAGGACACTGAGGAAGGTGCGGCTCTGCATTTTAGGCGCTGTAACAATGCGGTCTTTCGCCGAACCGCGCTGGTTAGCGACCAGCTCAGAAACAAGGAACAGGCCGCCCACCGTCCACGTTGTGCTTAGCAGGTAGAAAAGCGCCGCAGACAATCCGGCCTGAGAACCAAGTGCAATCGGCGCCAGCAAGGTGCCCACCGAAATGATGACCTGCCAGGCGACCAGGGTCTTCAGAGTGCCGGAGCCCAGTGCGCCGATAACGCCCATGGCCAGGGTGGCCAGGGCGATCGGGAACAGCCAGTCCATGCCGAGATTGGCGAGCTCGCCTGCATCGTCGCCGAAGATAAGCAGATAGACCCGTAAAATGGCGTAGATGCCAACTTTGGTCATAACCGCAAACAATGCCGCAACCGGCGCCGTCGCTTTTGAGTAGGCCCGTGGTAGCCAGAAGCAAAGGGGCAGAATGGCTGCTTTAAGGCCGAAGACCACCAGTAACATCATGCCTCCGGCCTTGACGATGTTCAGGCCTTCTCCGGAGATTTGCGGAACCTTGACCGCGAGATCTGCCATGTTCAGAGTGCCGGTAACGCTGTAGATCATGCCGACGCTGATCAGGAACACGGCAGAGCCGATCAGGTTAAGCACGACATAGTGCAGGCCCGGAACGGTTCTGACTGTCCCGCCGCCATGCATCAGCAGACCATATGAGGCGATGAGCAGAACCTCGAAAGCAACAAACAGGTTGAACAGGTCGCCGGTGAGGAAAGCAATGTTTAGCCCCATGAGCTGGAAGAGGAACAGGCCATGGAACTGACGGTTTCCTTCATCGGCACCGCCTATGGCGAAGAGGTGGCAGAAAAGGGCCAGAATGGCAGTCATTATCAGCATCAGGGCGGCCAGTCGATCCAGCACCAGCACGATCCCGAAAGGTGGTTGCCAGTTACCGAATGCATAGATCCGATAACTGCCATCGTTTGCCATTACGAGGAGCACAACGGCGGATACTAGCATCAATACCGTTGTGGCCAGCGCCAGCGTCCGCCTCAGGTGGATAGGCGCGTAGCCCATAAAAGCCTGGAGAATGCCGCCGAGCAGGGGAATAAGAACAGGAGCGGTAAGCCAGTGGTTCATTTACCGGTAACCTCCGATTCTTCCTCCGGTGCGGGTGATTTGTAAGGCTGCTTCCCATCCACATGATCGTCCTCATTGTCCGCCAGGTTGCGCAGGGAGAGCACTACAACAAACGCAGTCATTGCAAAGCCAATCACAATGGCTGTAAGTACAAGGGCTTGTGGTAGAGGGTCAGAGTAACTGGCTGCAGTGCCGATGATCGGCTGCTGACCGGTCGCCAGGCGTCCACTGGAGAACAGAAACAGGTTGACGCCATAAGAAAGAAGCGTCAGGCCGACCACTACCGGAAAGGTCCGAGCACGCAGAATCAGATAGACGCCGGACGACGTCAGTGCGCCAATAACCAGTGCGAAAACGAGCTCCATTACGCACTCTCCTGTTTGGGTTTAATCGCAGAATGGGGCGACAACCGGCCGACAGTCACCAGCGACAGAAGGGTAGCACCGATAACTGCCAGGTAGACGCCGAGATCAAAGATCAGGGCCGAGGCAACCTCGAACTTGCCCACCACCGGCCAGGTGATGTAATCGAAGGTGGATGTGAGGAACGGGTAGCCGAAGGCGAAACTGCCAAGCCCGGCAACCGTTGCGAACAGCAGGCCCAGCCCGATGACGTTGTGGTAGCGCAGACGGATTCGATCCTCTGTCCACTCCATGCCGCTGGCAATGTATTGGAGAATCAGCGCAATCGAGGTAATAAGACCGGCGATAAACCCGCCGCCCGGCAGGTTGTGGCCGCGCAGGAAAATGAATGCGGACACCATCAGGGCAAGCGGTAACATTGGCCGGGCAATCAGGCTCAACATCAGCGGGTGCGCATCCCGGGCCCATGCGTGGCCGGCGCCATCGCTGGGCGGTGGCGTCAATACGGTGTCTTTGAGCATGGCGTAGATGCCCAGGGCGGCAATGGCCAGGACCGTGATCTCGCCCAGGGTATCGAAGCCCCGGAAGTCCACGAGAATGACGTTGACCACGTTAGTGCCGCCTCCGCCCGGCTTGCTGTTCTCCAGGAAGAACTCGGAGATCGAGCTGAATGGCTGGGTCAGCATGGCAAGCGTCACCAGTGTCATGCCAATACCTGCGACCGCCGCAATGGCCACATCGCGGAGACGACGTTTGAGAGGTGTTTCGACTGGCGTCCAGGGATGCATGTAGTAGATGGCCAGCATCAACAGAACAATCGTCACCACCTCCACAGAGAGCTGGGTCATGGCCAGGTCCGGTGCCGAAAAGCGGGCGAAGGCCAAAGCTACGACCAGTCCTACAACGCTCAACAGTACCAGTGCATAGAAACGCTGTCGGTGCAGTCCTGCCGTTGCAAAAGCGCAGAGTATCAGCACAGCGGCCGCAATCGCCGTTGGCGCATCCACCGGGCTCAGGCCGTTCTCACCGACAAAGACCCCCAGATCAAGCAATGGCATTGCTGCAACAGCGATCACACTGACAAACAGCAGCAGAGCGTAGCGCTGTAGCGAGCCGTTCTCCAGCCGTGAAGTCACGCTGTTGGCAAAGTCTACAATCCGCAGAACAACGCTCTCGAATACGGCCTTTTCATCGATTTCCCGGAACCGTGCGTGAAAATCGAAAAAGCGCTGGCGTTGGCTGTACATGAGCAAACCGCCGGCAAAAGCGAAAAAACTCATCATCAGCGGGAGGTTGAAACCGTGGAACGCCGCGAGTTGGTAATCCGGCACATTGCCGCCAAATGTGGCGGATGCCGCCATGTAAAGCAGCGGGCCGACCGAGATGGCCGGAAAGATGCCGATCATGACGAGCGCAAACACGAGAATCTCCGCCGGGATCTTCATGTAACGGGGAGGCTCGTGTGGAGGGTAGATCGGAAGATCAACCGGCTTGCCGTTGAAGAAAACGTCGTGGATAAAACGTGCGGAGTAAGCCACCGTGAAGACGCCCGCCAGGGTCGCCACGATTGGTGGCAGCCAGGCCCAGAGCCCCGGCAGGTTCAGCGCCAGTGATTCGGCGAAGAACATTTCCTTGCTCAGAAAGCCGTTCAGCAGCGGCACCCCGGCGTTCGATGCGGCAGCAACCATGGCCAGGGTGGCCGTGTGCGGCATGAAACGCCAGAGCCCGTTAATGCGGCGCATATCCCGGGTGCCGGTTTCATGGTCGATGATACCGGCGGCCATAAACAGGGAGGCTTTGAACGTGGCGTGGTTGATCACGTGGAAAATCGCCGCAACGGCCGCAAGCTGGGTGCCCATGCCGAACAGCAGGGTAATAAGGCCCAGTTGACTCACCGTTGAATAGGCCAGCAGGCCTTTCAGATCGTGCTTGAACATGGCGGTGTAGGCGCCCAGCAGCATGGTGGCCATGCCGGTAAAGCTGACCATGTAGAACCACTGTTCAGTACCTGCCAGGGCCGGATACAGCCGGGCCATGAGAAAGATGCCGGCTTTGACCATGGTAGCCGAGTGCAGGTAGGCAGATACCGGTGTCGGTGCCTGCATGGCGTGAGGCAGCCAGAAATGGAACGGGAACTGGGCCGATTTGGTGAACGCGCCCAGCAGAACCAGGGTCAGGGCGACCGGATACATGGCATGAGCCTTTATCTGGTCTCCGGCTGCCAGCACGTCATCAAGCTCGAAGCTGCCAACAATGTTGCCGATGATCAGGATGCCGGCGAGCAGTGCAAGGCCGCCGCCGCCGGTTACCGCGAGTGCCATCCGGGCGCCACGGCGGGCGTCCTGTTTATGGGTCCAGAAACTGATCAGCAGGAACGAGGTCAGGCTGGTCAGTTCCCAGAAAATCATCATCAGGAGGAGGTTGCTTGAGAGCACGATGCCGAGCATCGATCCCTTGAAGCACAGCAGCAGGGCGTAGAACTTGCCGACGTTTTCATGGGCTTTCAGGTAATAGCGGGCGTAAAGAATGATCAGCAGCCCGATGATCAGGATCAGCAGAGCGAACAGCAGGGACAGCCCGTCCAGACGAAAACTGAAGGAGAGGCCGAGCGCGGGGAGCCATTCGTAGCTGTGCAGCACAACGCCGCCGTCAGCAAGGGTTTCCCAATGGGGGAAAAGGGCAGCGAGTGCGATCAACGCGGGTACAGAAGATGCAACGGCAATCGCCGTTCTGCCGCCCTGGGCGAACAGCGGTGCGGCTAAAGCACCCAGAAAAGGCAGTAAAACAACCAGCGGTAGCGACATCGCAACCTCGTTATTGGTTTTCTTTTACGTGAGTATTGAAGGCATGTTTGCCTGAGTCTAGTCTCCGGCCGGCCACCCTGCACATTGAGCACCGATGCCCTTACGGCATGGAAGGTGGGGTGGATCAGCAGAAAACAGGCGGGTCCGGGAAGTACGGTAAACGTCCCCGGTGCCGCGCTATGTCAGCGGTCACAGGTGGGCGGGTAACTCTTGTGCAGCCGAAGGACCTTGCGGTCATGGTTGCTCCGTCAATGAAACTTGATTGCCGATGATACGTGCCCCGTCTGGAAGGTCAAGTCAACTTGCCATTGATCAAGTGTATACTCGCGATAAATATTTACTGAGAGAGTCCCATGAGCGACATCTATCCCAACCTTCTGAAACCCCTGGATCTCGGCTTCACTGAACTTAAGAACCGAGTGCTGATGGGGTCCATGCACACGGGCCTGGAAGACAGGTTCTGGAACATCCACAAGTTCGCGCGGTACTTTGCCGAGCGCGCAGAAGGTGGCGTGGGGCTCATGGTGACGGGCGGTTTCTCGCCCAATCTGGTTGGGCAGCTGGCCCCGCTTGCCTCAACCATGAACAATCGGGCAACGGCTCTTTTGCATCGTCATGTGACCGGTGCGGTGCATGAGGCAGGCGGTAAGATCTGTATGCAGATCCTGCACGCAGGGCGTTATGGCTATCAGCCGTTGATTGTCTCGGCATCGGCAACCAAGGCCCCGATAAGCCCGTTCAAGGCCCGCGCCCTTTCCTCGAAAGGGGTTGAAAGGCAGATCAACGATTTCGTCAGTGCCGCGAAGCTCGCCAAATTTGCGGGTTATGATGGCGTTGAGGTGATGGGCTCCGAAGGCTATTTCATCAACCAGTTTTTGTGTGAGCGGACCAACAAGAGAACGGACAAGTGGGGTGGCCCTTACGAGAACCGTATGCGCCTGCCCGTGGAGATTGTCCGCCGTATGCGCGAAGCTGTTGGGCCTGAATTCATCATTATCTACCGGCTGTCCATGCTGGACCTGGTCGAGGGTGGCCAGACCTGGGAACAGATTGTGACACTGGGCAAGGCCATTGAGCGGGCAGGAGCCACCATCATCAATACCGGGATTGGCTGGCATGAAGCCCGGGTGCCCACCATTGTTACCTCGGTGCCCCGTGGCGGCTTTGCCGATGTCACCGCCAAGTTCTATGGCGAAGTGGATATCCCGGTGTGCACGACCAATCGAATCAACACCCCGGAGAAAGGCGAAGAGATTCTGGCGGCGGGCAAGGCGGACATGGTGTCCATGGCCCGGCCTCTGTTGGCGGATAGCGAGTTTGTTCGCAAGGCCGAGCAGGGCCGTAGCGACGAAATCAACACCTGCATTGCCTGTAACCAGGCCTGTCTGGACCATGCGTTCCAGGCCAAGCGGGCTTCTTGCCTGGTGAACCCCCGAGCCTGTCACGAAACCGAGCTGGTATTGACGGTAGCGCCTGTTGTTCGTTGGGTTGCCGTTGTAGGTGCCGGGCCGGCGGGACTGGCGGCGGCGACAACCGCTGCGAAACGGGGCCACAAAGTGACCCTGTTCGAAGCGGATGACCAGATCGGCGGCCAGTTCAACTACGCCAAGCGCATCCCGGGCAAGGAAGAGTTTTACGAAACCCTTCGCTATTTCCAGCGCCAGATCGAGCTGCTGGAGATTGACCTCAAGCTCGGCACTCGTGTGGATGCCGAGTCACTTAAGGCGCAGGGTTTCGACGATGTCGTCATCGCCACCGGCGTGAAGCCGAGAACTCCGTCCATTGAAGGCATTGATCATCCCAAGGTGCTCGGCTACCTCGATGTACTTCGCCATAACAAACCCGTTGGCAAGAATGTGGCGGTTATCGGCGCCGGCGGCATCGGTTTTGATGTCAGCGAATTCCTGACCCATGACTTCAGCCATCATCCCGAAGGCGAGCAGGTCAGCGTTGCCGACTGGCAGGCAGAGTGGGGCGTTCATCCGGATTTTGATGGCCCCGGAGGCTTGGCCGAGCGCCAGCCAACACCGTCGCCCCGAAAGATTTACCTGATGCAGCGAAAAACCGGCAAGGTCGGCGGCGGTCTGGGCAAGACGTCGGGTTGGGTGCACCGCAACAGCCTGAAGCACCGTGAAGTCGAGATGCTGAGGGGCTGTCGCTATGAGCGGATTGACGACCAGGGGCTGCATATCTCCCTGACCGACAAAGATGGCAAGGTCACGGAGAGCCGGGTGTTGGCCGTGGACAATGTGATTATTTGTGCAGGCCAGGAACCTTATCGGGAACTTTTCGACGAGTTATCGGACTCTGGGGTGACCGCGCATCTGATCGGCGGTGCAGACGTCGCCGAAGAACTGGACGCCAAACGGGCCATCCGGCAGGGAACGGAAGTCGCAGCCAAATTATGACATTACTAATTGCCTTCGCAGTGCTCTCGATTGGCTTCTCCTTTTTATGCTCCATTCTAGAGGCGGCCCTGCTTTCGGTGACTCCGAGCTACATCGCCTCACTGAAAAAAGAGAAGCCGAAGCTTTTCGCCCGGTTGCGAAAACTGAAAGACGATGTGGACGATCCCCTGTCTGCAATCCTTACACTGAACACGGTTGCCCACACCGTGGGCGCCACCGGCGTTGGCGCCCAGGTGACGGTGGTTTTTGGGGAAGCGTGGCTCGGAATTGCCTCTGCGGTAATGACCCTGGCTATCCTGATATTCTCGGAAATTATTCCCAAAACCATTGGCGCCAAATACTGGCGGAGTATTGCGCCACGGCTGCCAGCTATTCTGGGATTCATGATCAAGGCGCTGCTGCCGTTCATCTGGTTGTCCAAACAGGTCACCCGTCGAATTGGGTCTGGTGAGGCCGACGTTGATATCCGTGCGGAGATCAGCGCCCTGGCGGAGATCGGCAAGGATCAGCAGGCCCTGGACGAAGACGAACGGCGCATGATTCACAACGTCCTGCGATTCCACGAGATCAAGGTCAGTTCTGTGATGACACCAAGGACGGTCTGCAAATACGTTGATCCGGGAATCACTTACGACCAGTTCCGGGAGCAGGTCAGCAAATCACCGTTCTCCCGATACCCTGTAATCGATGAGGAAGGCGAGGCGCTCGGGTACCTGCATCGGGCAGACCTGATCAACCTCGATTCCGATGTCGACCTGCTCGACCACATGCGCAAGATCAAGCGAGTGAAAGGCAACACCAACATCGAATTCCTGTTTTCGGACATGCTGCGAGAGCGGCAACACCTGGCCGTCGTCTATGACGAATTGGGAACCTGGCTGGGAATAGTGACGCTGGAGGACATACTGGAGACACTTTTGGGCACGGAAATCATGGATGAAACCGATAATGTCTCGAACCTCCGCCGGTATGCGAAGCAGCGCTGGAGCCGGCGTTTGAAGAAGTATGGCTCCGGATAGAAGGGTTTGGTTAGCGGGAGGCTTTCAAGGCATTTGAAATCGCCTCGGCTTCAGCTTCAAGTACCTGACTTCGAAGGCTGTTTCCCTGCTGCAGTGCCTGCTCGATCTGCTTGCGCTTCATGTCGTACAGCCTGCTCAGAATCTCTGCCTGGCTTTGTCTGATCGGTGCATTCATGGCGGACCTCCCCATAGTGACACCTGTCGGTATTCTTTACGTTTCAGGCCGAACATTGGCCTTCACTGGAAACCAATGCATAACCCGGGCCAGTCAGGACCGACCAGACATTACCTGACAAAGCGAGAGCGGTAGGCACCCGGTGAAAGCCCGGTATGTTTGCGGAACAGACGCGTGAAGGAACTCACGTCTTCGTAGCCCACCAACTGAGTGATTTCATCAATCGGTAGCCGCGATTTCTCCAAATGCTGACGTGCCACCTCAATCCTGAGAAGTTGTAGATACCCGGTGGGCGTGTCGCCAGTGGCTGCCTTGAATCGGCGAATCAGAGAACGCTCGGTGAGTCCGCTGAGTGAAGCCAGGCGTTGCAGGGTAACAGGGTCCCGGTAATGACTGTCCAGCCAGTCCTGCAGCTTCAGAATGGCGGCATCAGAATGGTAACGGCGAGCCTGCAAGGCACTATAAGGCGCCTGACTGGTCCGCCCCGCATCAATCACAAACGCCTTCGCCAGCTCCCGCGCCACCTGAGCCCCCGCGTAACGTTCGACCAGATAGATCCCCAGATCCCACCAGGCCATGCCGCCCCCGGCACAGGCGATGTCGCCGTCCACCGTTACCAGCTTGTCCGGCTGAAGGTTCACCGCCGGAAAGCGCTGGCGGAACTGATGGCTGAAGCCCCAATGCGTCGTCGCCTGACGACCATCCAGCAGCCCCGCCTCGGCCAGCATGAACGCCCCGGTACAGTTACTGGCTACCCGCACCTGCCCGGCGTCTGAAGACCGAAATGCGCTCAGCCATTCAATAAGCTCCGAATTCCCCGCCAGAACGACTTCGATAGGACCACCAATAGTCGGTATCACCACCAGATCGCTGTCGTCGCCACCCGGTAACAAATCGTTCCAGGCTCCGTCTGGCTGAATGGTCAGTCCGTTAATGCAGCGGCAGGGCGCTCCGTCCTTCGTCAGAAGCCGGGTTGTGAACCGGGGTGTCGGCGCTTCATCGTTAATCCGCGCCCAGGTAACGCCGGCAAGACGGAAAAGATCAATAATGCCAGTGATGGCGCTGGCTAAAGCGCCATCAAAACCGATAACAGAGACCGTTCGCATGCAAACTCCAAATTAGGTCATCAGTGGCAATGTTGACCATAATTATGTCATAAACGCCGGTTTCCAGGAAAAACCAGTTGTGAGAGGCTAACGACATCAAACAGGAGACCAAGCATGACCGACACCCTGATCGACCGCCGCGACCTGGCGTTCCAGCTCTACGAAGTTCTCGATACCGAAAACCTCACCACCCGCGAGCGCTTCAGCGAACACAACCGCGACACCTTCGATGCCGTCATTGAAACCGCCGACAAGATGGCACGGGAAAAGTTTGCCACCCATAACAGCGCCGCCGACAAGGACGAACCAAAGTTCGTCAACGGCCAGGTCGAGATGCTGCCGCAAGTGAAGGAAGCCTTCGACGCCTATGCGCAGGCCGGCTTTATCGCAGGACGTTACGACTATGAACTGGGTGGCATGCAGTTGCCTGAATCGGTCATGGCCGCCTGCAACGGTTTCTTCACAGCTGCCAACCCCGGCACCGCCGGTTACCCGTTTCTGACCACAGCTGCCGCCAACCTCATCCGGGTTTTTGGCAACGAACAGCAGAAAACCACCTTCCTTCCGAACATGCTCAGCGGTCGTTTCAGCGGCACCATGGCCCTGACCGAGCCCCACGCCGGGTCCTCCCTCGCGGATATTCGGACATCGGCGTCGCCCACAGATGAAGGTCACTACCTGATCAAGGGCGCGAAGATTTATATCTCCGGTGGCGAGCAGTCCATCACTGACAACATCGTTCACATGGTGCTGGCCAAGATCAAAGGGGCGCCGGCGGGCGTGAAAGGTATCTCCCTGTTTATCGTGCCCAAGTTTCTGGTGGATGACGAAGGCAATCCCACTGAACGCAATGGCGTCAGCCTCGCTGGCCTGATTCACAAGCTGGGCTACCGTGGAACCACCTCCACCGCCCTGAGCTTCGGTGATGATGCTCCCTGTCACGGCTATCTGGTTGGCGAGCCCCACCAGGGCCTGAAGTATATGTTCCAGATGATGAACGAAGCGCGGGTTGGCGTGGGTTTCGGCGCCGCTGTGATCGGTTATCGCGGCTACATGCACAGCCTCGAATACGCCAAAGATCGCCTGCAGGGCCGTAGGGCCAGCGAGAAGAACCCGGAATCCCCACAGGTGCCGATTATTGATCACGCCGATGTCCGTCGCATGCTGCTGGCCCAGAAAGCCTACAGTGAGGGTGGTTTGGCTTTGTGCCTCTACGGCGCCCGGTTGATGGATGACCAGCACACCCATCCCGATGAACAGAAACGCCAGGAAGCCGGAAAGCTGCTGGACCTCCTCACTCCGGTGATCAAAGCATGGCCTTCCGAATATGGCCCCAAGGCTAACGACCTGGCTATCCAGGTATATGGCGGTGCGGGTTACACCCGAGAGTATCCGGTAGAGCAGTGCTGGCGTGACAACCGTCTGAACCCGATTCACGAAGGCACCAACGGTATCCAGGCCATGGACCTGCTGGGCCGTAAGATCTGGCAGGATCAGAGCCACGGTTTGCAGCTGCTCATGCAGGAGATGCAGGTAGATCTGCAGGCAGCCACCACCGATCGTTGCCAGCAATGGGCCCTGTCCCTGAGTGAAACCCTGCAGCAGGCAGTGAAGGTTACCCAAAGCCTGGGTAAATCCCTGATGGAAGGCGATCCCGACAAAACCCTGGCCAATGCCTCCTGCTACCTGCACCTGTTCGGGCACATTATGGTGGCCTGGATGTGGCTGCGTCAGGCCAATGCCGCCTCCCATGCCCTGGGTTCCGCGAATACCGATGATGAACGCAATTTCTACCAGGGCAAACTGCAGGCGGCCCAATACTTCTTCCACTGGGAATTGCCAACCGTGGCTCAGGATCTGGTGCTGCTGCGCAATCAGGACGATACCTGCCTGAACATGAAATCGGAGTGGTTCTGATGGCTCTGGTAAATGTTGAGAAGAAAAATTACATCTTGCTGATCGGGCTGAACCGCCCGGAAAAAATGAACGCCATGAACCGCGAGATGTACCACCAGATTGCGGCGGCCTACCACCAGCTGGAAAACGACCCGGAGCTACGGGTCGGGCTGATGTACGCCGAGGGCGACCACTTCACCAGCGGCCTGCAACTGGACGACTGGGCGGGTGTGTTTGCCAACGGCAAGGGCATTGAACCGGGTGAGGGCGAACTGGATCCCTTCCACATTACCGGTCAGGCGCTGACCAAACCCGTGGTCTTCGCCGCCCAGGGCATCTGCTTCACCTGCGGCGTTGAGATGATGCTCAACACCGACGTGCGCGTCGCGGCCAAAGGCACTCGCTTTGCCCAACTGGAAGTCAAACGCGGCATCTTTGCCTGCGGTGGTGCCACCATCCGCCTCCAGCGTGAAATCGGCTGGGGCAATGCCCAGCGTTACCTTCTGACTGGCGATGAGTGGACCGCCGATCAGGCGTATCAGTGGGGGTTGATTCAGGAACTGGTGGAACCCGGCGAGCAGTTCAACGTCGCGTTGGAAATTGCCGAGAAAATTGCCAGGGCGGCGCCATTGGGTGTCCAGGGCAGTCTTAAATCCTCAAAAATTGCTGTCAGCGAAGGGCAGGAGGCTGCGAAGCAGCGTTTGTTCCCGGACCTTCAGCCGGTTATGGCCAGTGAGGATGTAAAGGAGGGAATTCAGTCATTCCTGGAACGTCG
Organism: Marinobacter sp. CP1; assembly: GCF_001266795.1. Classification (NCBI taxonomy): domain Bacteria; kingdom Pseudomonadati; phylum Pseudomonadota; class Gammaproteobacteria; order Pseudomonadales; family Marinobacteraceae; genus Marinobacter; species Marinobacter sp. CP1. The sequence goes on along the minus strand of NZ_CP011929.1, from coordinate 695,252 downwards.
AGAGGCCGCTTTCAAAGGTAAGTAACGGCTCAACTTGGTCAGAAATCACGGGTTTTAGTGCTTATAAAGAAACCTGACTATATCGCCAGAGCTCAGGGCAGCCGACCGGGGTCTTCCTTCCGGGAGTGTGAGCAGCAAGGATGCTGCGATCAAGCCCCCATGGATGGGTTCACGGCGTCTCCCGGAAGGAAGACTCCGGTTGGCTGCATGCTCTATAACGTCAAGGCTTGGGGGCAAGACTTCAGGCGGCCTCGGAATTCCCGGGTTCGCGACGAGCCTTCGCTTCAGCCGCTACCTCCGCAGCATAATCCGAATACTTGGCCATCAGCTCCTCCTTCCGATCCGGATCCCAATTGATTTTACTCAGATCCCCCTCGTAGTGGTCAATCACCCGCTTATCCATGGTTTCATACCACCATTGCGGCAGGTAAGCCGGCAACAGCATCGACGCATAACCACCCGGCAACTGCGGCGCCTTCTCGAAATGCCTCAGGGCCTGGAAGCTGCGTTGTGGGTGGGCATGATGATCCGAATGCCGCTGCAACTGGTACAGGAACAGGTTGGTCACAATATGATTGCTGTTCCAGCTGTGCTCCGGCTGGGTACGCTCGTACTTGCCGTTCTTGTCCTTCTGACGGAGCAGGCCATAGTGCTCAATGTAATTCACACTCTCCAGCAGGCTTGCGCCATACACCGCCTGGGCCGCCAGGAATGGTACTGCCCGTGGGCCGCAAACCAAGGTTGTCGCGCCAAAGAACCCGGCGCTCATGGCCCAGCCCTGCAACAACTCATTATCCAGGCTCCAGAAGCCCTTGCCTTTGCGGGCAAGCCGCGCCTTCTCAATCCTGATGGAGGATTTGATGCCACCCAGCACCGTACGGGGAAGGAACTTCCAGAAACTCTCGCCCATGCGGCTGCTGGCCGGATCCTCCGGTGTGGCCACCCGCTTATGGTGGCCGAAGTTGTGTTCGACAACGAAGTGGGTATACCCGGTGGGCGCCAGAGCCGCCATCGCCAACAGCTTGTTCAGTCTGTTCGATTTGTGACCCAGCTCATGGGCCGTGTTGATGCCTACGCCATTGATGGCACCAACGGTAAGCGTCAGGCCGATTTTATCGTCCAGGGGCGTATCCTTGCGGCTGGCCAGCCAGGCGCCCATGAGGGTCATGGCGTACTGGGTCGGAATAAAGGCCTTCACGATCCGGTCGTAGTACTTGTCCCGTTCCAGGGTCTCCACTGCGGATTCCGGCGGGTTGCTCTGGTCCTCACCAATGGCCCTGTCCAGCGCCGGAATGATGCCGTGCACCAGAGCAGGGCCGGTCCAGGCCAGGGCTTTCAGTTTTTTGGGGGCCAGGGCGTAACCGGTCAGGGCCGCGAGCCCGATGCCCGGCAGGACAGGGCCGAGTAACCACATATAGCGTTTCGGATCCTTCCAGTTGCCAGTGGAGCCGGATTCGGCGGGGGAAACGACATTATGCGATTCCGGGTTGTCGTGGGTCTTGGCGTTCATTGTGTTCTCCCGTTCGGTGCGCGTAATGTCAATTTATGTCGGACAATCTGGCAATGCAACGACCGTCCGGCAGAGCGGGGTAGCTTGGCGCAAAATGACAAATATCATTCTTTTGGCGAAATCCCGTTTTCTGAGCCAGACTTCGGGGAAAACAAGAATTCGACGGTAGTGAAGAATCAGCTATGCCAAATTTTCCCTCCACTCCCTCCGCTACGGCTTCGTACTCAGTTCAGGGTATGCTTCAGGAGTATCTGGGCTCAGGGCAACTGACCGAGGTGGTTTACCGGGACAGCGCCGGCCAGATATGCACGGTGCACGATGTTATTCGTGAGCTTTGCAGTCGCGCAGGGCAGGATTTCCTGCTGCTCGGACGAGGCACCATGCTCCCGCTCGATCATGTCATCACCATTAATGGCCGGCTGCTGGCAGGCAGCACAGGCTAACCAAAGGGTAATCGCCGGGTAATTGCCTTTGGGCCGGGCCTCGCCGTACCCTGTTTCGCGTTGTAAATATTTATCAACAGAGGGATATGGTATGAACAAGCTCACGCTGGGTGCGCTTTTGGTGGTTCTGACACTGGGCCTTGCTGCCTGCGGTTCGGAGGACAACGAAGGCGTGGATGTCGAGCAGGCTGCGGACAACGCCGGAAACATGATGGAAGAGGCTGGCGATTCAGTCGAGGAAACCTACGAGGATGCTACTGGCCAGAACGAAAGCGTCATGGGAGAGTTACAGGAAGGAGCGGAAAACGCAGCTGAGGAGATGGGAGATGCCGCTGAGGAAGCGGGTGACAGGGTAGAGGAGGCTACTCAATAACTCTCCGATAACTCTCCGATAACTCTCTAATTTCCGCCGGCGCGCCTCTGTTTGCGCTGGCGGGTCCTGGTCATCAGCGTCCGGGGAGGAGAGTGAGTCGAATCTTTTGCGGCCAGACAACCTTAATGCCTGAGTAACACAAATGTAGGATTAACGTCATAACCAGCCCCTATCTTTTTAGCGGAGTCGATCCGGAATTCTGTTCGATGAACAGGTTGTACCGGAGTGGCAGACAACAACACCGTTGAAAGGATATGCGCTATGAATCTGGAAAGAGCGTTAATTTCCGTGGCGATCGGGCTGGCATTGTCCGCCAGTGTCGTCGCAGAGATACTACCGACCTCACAAAAGGGCAATACCTGGTTTATTAACGCCGCGGCACAGCTTCAGCAGAAGCTCTCCCTGAAGTCCTCGGATAAGGCGAAAAACGTCATTCTGTTTGTGGGCGATGGCATGGGGGTGTCCACCCTTACCGCTGCGCGCATTCTGGAAGGCCAGAGGCAGGGCAGTCCGGGCGAGGAAAATCTGCTGAGCTTTGAGAGTTTCCCCTTCACGACACTCGTGAAAACCTATAACACCGATGCCCAGGTTCCGGATTCAGCGGGCACCATGACCGCCATGATGTCTGGTTTGAAAACCGATGCGGGCGTGCTGGGCGTGGACGAGGATGTCCAGCGGGGTGATTGCAGCACGGTTGCAGGCAATGAAGTAGTAACCGCTCTGGAGCTTGCGGAAATCAAGGGTTTATCCACTGGTGTGGTCTCCACCGCACGCATTACCCACGCCACACCCGCCGCTGCCTATGCCAAATCGGCAGATCGCAACTGGGAAGACATTTCGGATATGCCTGCTGAAGCGGTTCAGGCCGGTTGCAAGGACATTGCCGATCAGCTGGTCAGTTTCGAGCAACTTCTGGAACAACGTTACGCTGGCGTGGATACCGATGGGATTGACGTGGTCATGGGCGGCGGCCGTCGCCACTTCCTGCCAAATGATGCCAGGTTCAACAGCCCGGATGCGCGATCCAGTGTCGAAGGCGACCGCACCGATGGCCGCAACCTGGTCACCGAGTGGCAGGCTCAGTATCCACAAGGCGTATACGTGTATGACAAGGCCGGTTTCGACAGCGTCAACGCCGCAACCACGTCCAGGTTGTTCGGCCTGTTCAACGAGTCGCACATGCAGTACGAGGCTGACCGTGGCAACGATGTTGCCGGTGAGCCGTCACTGAGTGAGATGACTGCCAAGGCCATCGACATTCTGGATAACGATCCGGACGGGTTTTTCCTGACCGTCGAAGCGGGCCGCGTTGACCACGCCCACCACGCCGGCAGTGCCAATGGCGCCTTAACCGATACCATTGAACTGGCCGAAGCCGTAAAAGTGGCCGCGGATCAAACCAACCCGGAGGATACCCTGATTATTGTCACCGCTGATCACAGCCATGTGTTCACGATGGCCGGTTATCCGAAGCGGGGCAACCCGATTCTGGGCAAGGTGGTTAATGTTGGCGAGACGCAGCCGGCACTGGCCGCCGATGGCATGCCCTACACCACCCTGGGGTACGCCAACGGACTCGGTTTCCGTAATCTTGGTATGGAAACGGATTCAGACGTGGCCTACAGCCAGGCACCTAACGCCGGACGTCAGAATCTTACTGGCGTGGATACCACCACCACTGGTTATCACCAGGAGGCGCTGGTTCCGCTTGGTAGCGAGACCCATTCCGGTGAGGACGTCAGTCTGCATGCAAAAGGACCGGGTGCTCATCTGGCGCAGGGAACCATCGAACAAAGCACGGTTTTTCACCTGATCGACCAGGCTCTGGGCTTAATCGAAGAATAAGGAGCAAGGCAATGAACAAATTCTTTTACAGCGCACTGACGGCTTCAATGTTTGTCCTGACCGGGTGCACGGATGACGACGATAACAGCCCCGTGCAGCCAGCCGATGAGGCTGTGACCAGCCTTTCCTCGCAACAACTGGAAACGTCGCTGACCAACCCCTGGTTCCAGCAGGGCCAACAGGATATCGAAGCGGCGAAAGCGGCCTGGGCCGAGGTTACCGGTACCGTGGCCCCTGTCACTCAATCGGGCTCCCTGCAGGCGGCCATCGCCGATGCACGGGGCAAGGCAAAGAACGTTATCCTGTTCGTGGGCGATGGCATGGGCGTTTCAACCGTCACAGCGGCGCGTATTCTGGATGGCCAGAATCAGGGCAAGCCGGGGGAAGAGCATCAACTGAGCTTCGAGCGTTTTCCGTTCGCCGGCTTGGCCAAAACTTATAACGTAGATGCGCAAGTGCCCGACTCCGCTGGCACAATGACAGCCATGGTGTCTGGTGTAAAAACCGATGTAGGCGTGCTTGGCGTGGACGAAGACGTTAGCCGGGGCGATTGTGGTTCGGCCACGGGTAACGAGCTGATGACACTGACGGAGCTGGCGGAACTTGCTGGCAAGGCCACCGGGGTGGTATCGACTGCCCGTATCACTCACGCCACGCCGGCAGCCACCTACGCCAAGTCGGCAGATCGTAACTGGGAAGACATCTCCGATATGCCTCCCGAGGCAGTTACCGACGGCTGCCAGGATATTGCCGACCAACTGGTGAACTTTGAAGCAAACCTCGAAGCACGCACCGGCGCGGATATTGACGGCCTTGATGTGGTCATGGGCGGCGGCCGTCGCCACTTCCTGCCAAATGATGCCAGGTTCAACAGCCCGGATGCGCGATCCAGTGTCGAAGGCGACCGCACCGATGGCCGCAACCTGGTCACCGAGTGGCAGGCTCAGTATCCACAAGGCGTATACGTGTATGACAATGCCGGTTTCGACAGCGTCAACGCCGCAACCACGTCCAGGTTGTTCGGCCTGTTCAACGAGTCGCACATGCAGTACGAGGCTGACCGTGGCAATGATGTTGCCGGTGAGCCGTCACTGAGTGAGATGACTGCCAAGGCCATCGACATTCTGGATAACGATCCGGACGGGTTTTTCCTGACCGTCGAAGCGGGCCGCGTTGACCACGCCCACCACGCCGGCAGTGCCAATGGCGCCTTAACCGATACCATTGAACTGGCCGAAGCCGTAAAAGTGGCCGCGGATCAAACCAACCCGGAGGATACCCTGATTATTGTCACCGCTGATCACAGCCATGTGTTCACGATGGCCGGTTATCCCAAGCGCGGCAACCCCATTCTCGGTAAGGTGGTGAGCATTGGGGCGGAGCAGCCTGAACTGGCGTCGGATGATCTGCCATACACCACCCTGGGGTATGCCAATGGCCTCGGCATGCGCGACTATGGAAGCGAGACCGATGCGGACCGTACCTATGGCGACCCCATCAACGCCGGCCGAAAGGACCTGACCAACGTTGACACCACCACGCCGGGCTTCCACCAGGAGTCATTGGTGCCACTGGGCAGCGAGACACATGCCGGTGAGGATGTGGGCATTTATGCCAGGGGGCCGGGTGCCCATCTGGTAACGGGCACCAACGAGCAGAACATGATCTATCACATAATGGATTATGCCTCGGATATCAGCGGGGCTGCCAACCTGGCTGTGCGATAAATCCCGGGATTAATAGCTAAAAACGCGCTAAACACCGCAAGCCCTGCCCACTTGGTAACAGAGTGAGTCGGGTTTGCGGTTTTTTGTTTCAGAAACCCCTTTTCCTGCCGATAAGCCAGTTACATACACTAAAGTATGAGTTATAAACTCATATCAATTTATTAGTCTCCATGATGGCCTTAAATAACAAAATATTGGTAGAAGCAACGATAAAGAAGAGGTTCCTATGGGGTTGCTGGATCGGGCTTCAATAATATTGGGGGTGGTGAGTGCTGTTGTTCTTGCGGTCATCAGTGCAGTGGTGGCGCCTTTGCTAGGCCTTGAACCGGCATCAATACTGGTTGGACTGGTGGTTGGCCTTGCAGCCGCCGCCGGCTTTCTGGTCATCCGGGTGCTGGAGCCTGCCGAACGCGGTCTCAGGGCTCTGGATAAGGGCACCCTGGCAGAAGATCATCCGCTCCGGGCCCATTGCCGGCAGCTGCTTTCCGATGCGAAAGCCGGGCGGGCTCTGGTGGAAACCCTCTCCGGAAGCGCTGACAGGAACGCTATTTCCGCCGCCCAGGTCTCCTTTGCCGCAGACCAGCTCAAGATCCGGCTGGACCGTCAGGTTGAAGAAACCGCCCAGATGGCCGATTACGCGGGCCAGATTACCGAGACCGTGCGGGAATCCTCCGAGCAGGCGACCGATGCCGCCACCATGGCTCTCCAGAATAAGCAGGTCAGTACCGAGGGGCGCGAAGCGCTGGTCTCGGCCATCGATAGTGTGCGCGCGGTACACCAGCAGTCCGGTGAGAATCTCCGGCTGATCCAGGAGCTGAACGAGAAATCCAACAAGATCCAGGGCGTGACCGCCACCATTCAGGGTATTGCCGAGCAAACCAATCTGCTTGCACTCAATGCGGCCATTGAGGCCGCCCGTGCGGGTGATCAGGGTCGCGGATTTGCCGTGGTGGCGGATGAGGTGCGTCAGCTGGCGGGCCGCACGGCCCAGGCGACCGGTGAAGTGGCGGAAACCCTCGAGGAAATACGGTCCGATACCACACTGATTGTATCCCGCATTGAAGATCTTGCCCGCAGCATTGAGGAGGGCCTGACGTCTGTGGAAAGCGTGGGTGAGCGTCTGGAACAGATCAGCGAACAATCTGATCGGGTCCAGCAGCAGGTTGCCCGGATAGCCGAAATAGATCAGAACAACGAGCAGAGTCTGGCCCAGGTGTTCTCCGCCATTGAAACGGTGCGTGACCAGATTTCCGAGAGCGATACCAGCGTTTCCTCGCTGGCGGAGCAGGCTGCTACTTTGATGGAGCTTGCGGAAAAAGCCAATGCTTCATTTGCCCTGAACAGCGAAGCCAGTTATCACCGGCCGTTCTTCGATCAGGCCAGAGCGGGCGCTGACCAGATCGGCCAGATGTTCGAGCAGGCAATCCGGGATGGCAAGCTCTCAGAAAGCGCGCTGTTCGACAAGAGCCGGACTCCCATCCCGAACACGCACCCGCCAAAGTACTCAAGCAGCTTTGACAAATTTACCGATCAATACCTGCCGACCATCCAGGAGCAGGTGAAAAACGCCCATGAGGCCATTGTCTTTGCCATAGCCGCTGCGCCTGACGGGTATGTACCGACCCACAACAGGGATTTCGCCCACGCACCGACCGGAGATCCGAAGGTGGATCTGGTCAAGAGCCGGAGCAAGCGGCTGTTCAACGACCGAACGGGCATTCGTTGTGGCACGCACACCGAGAACATGCTTTTGCAAACCTATCGCAGGGATACCGGCGAAATCATGCATGATCTCTCCGTACCTATTTATGTGAATGGCAAGCATTGGGGCGGTTTCCGCCTGGGCTACCGTCCGGACAATCACTGACCGCGGCGGGATTTTCGGCCACGGGGGCTGTGGTAGACTCCGATTAATAGATCAATAGGAGACTTGTCTTGGCTGAACCGGAGTTTATTCCTGCCGACACGGACCCCGCCTCCCGCCGAAGTGATCCGGCGCGTAACCTGGCGGTGGTGGTCTACATCCTTCAGGCGCTGTCGTTTTTCGTAGGAGGCATTACCGGTCTGGTGGGCGTGATCATCAATTACGTCAAACTGGACGACGTCCGTAATACCTGGGTGGAGCGGCACTTCCGCTGGCAGATTCGCACCTTCTGGATCGGCCTGCTCTGGACCGTGATTGGCATAGTGACCACGCCGATCATCATCGGATGGTTTATTCTCCTTGGTATTTCTATCTGGATCATCTACCGGATCGTGAAAGGGGCTCTGGCCCTGAATGACGGCAAGGCGCCCTCCTGAACGGGCGACCGTTATCAGTCTTCGGTCACTTCCTTCAGCCCCATGGCACTGAACATCCCAGCCAGCCCCATCAGGCCCAGAACGATGATGACCGCCACTTCTGAGATCATTGACACGAGGGCGGTGAGGCCGCCGGTAACAAGCAGCAGAACACCGATGACCGTGTTGCTCACCGCCGTGTAATCGGTACGCTTGTTGCCCCCTGCCATGTCCACCAGATAGGTTTTACGCCCCAGCCTGACGCCCGCATGGGCAATGCTCAGTACGAAAAACGCAATCGGGTAAAACCAGACGCTGCCGATTTCCGTCCCGATAAACAGCGCGGTGAAGCCGACGATCAGGCACACACCGCTGGCCATTGCCGCCCCACGGATCATGACTCTCCGACTGGAGGTGTCTGCAGCCCAGCCCCAGAAGCTGGCACTGAGCGAGCTGGCGAGGCTGCTGGCCAGCAGGAAAACGCCCAACATCCAGCCAATGTCGGATTCTTTCTGTGCCAGTACGACCAAATAGGGTGAAGCCAGTGCCGAGCTGAGCAGCAGGGCCCGGGTAATCACGAAGTTCCGGAACGGAACGTCATCCCGGAGCAGGGACAGGCTTCGAAATGCCTCGTTGATGGCATTTCCGCCGCCACCGGTTTCACCGTCGTATTCTTCCACTCCGGCAAACAGCAGGCCGGCGATCACCCAGAGTGCCGCGGCCAGAAGTAATAATACGGTGTAAAAGGCGAGGGTGGGGTCGCCGCGTTCCCAGAACAGCAGCGCGGTCAACACAACGGTGGCGGTGCCGCCAATGGTGGAGGCGAGCCCGCCGAGCCTTCCCCGGCGGGTTTTCGGGATGCATTTGCCCTGTACATCTTTCATGGATACGGAGCAGAATCCACGGGCGAGGGAAAATACAATGAGGGCTGCAATGATCCCGGAACCTGCGGCATACCCCTCGAAAAACCAGATGCTGGCCGCCATGGCCACAACACTGGCGGCCTGTCCGAAGCTTCCAAGAGTCCAGAACCACTTGCGAACAGGTTTGCGGCGGACCCAGGCCGCAATGACCATCTGTGGGACGAGGGAACCGGATTCCCGGATCGGCACCAGCCAGGCCACCAGCGCGGGTGCACCAATGGCGCTCATCAACCAGGCCAATACGGTTTTGGGACTGATCAGCAGGTCGCCCAGTTTGGTCAGGACGTTGCTGGCAAGAATCAGAAAGAAATTGCGCGGCACTTCGCGACAGGCGTCATCGGAGATGTCGGTACAGACCCGTGCATCCTCTTCGTTGGCAATCAGGCCATAAAGTTGTTCGATGGTGTCCTTTCCGCTCTCAGGCAAACCGCTATCCTCCGGAAAATGTGTCGAAAGGATACCAGTGTGGCGCGGTATCCTTAAGTCCGGATTACGGCAACTGCGAGCGATCAGACCAGATGGTGGTCCCAGTGAACGGATAGATCTGCGAGTTCTCTGGCGGGTTTGCCGGCGCCGAGCCGGATAAGTTTTCCCCGTCCGGAGGAAACAAGAAAATCCCCTCCGGCAAGGGTCTGGATGCCCGCGCAATCGGCGATGTGTGCGCGGCTGACCAGCTCACCGGTCTTGCCCCGAAAGATAATGGCCGTTCCACCAATCGGCGAAGCCGCAGCCACGAGGTCGTTTTCCGGATGCGCAACCACGCTGGAGATGTAGTTGGCCAACGCTGTCCGGGTATCCTCATCGAACCGGTATTCCCGCAAAGTTCCCTCTTCAAGACGTGCCAACAAAGGCGGCGTTTCGTAGAGTGGGCCCTGGTGCTGATAGGCCACATACACGCGGCCATCGCCGCTGACGCTGACATGGCGGGCGCTTTGCTGGTGGTGGGGCGGCCTGAAACGGCCAACGATTTTGCCGGAGTGACGATTCATAAGTACCAGGGCTGGATCCATGGTGTCCAGATTCAGTTTCATGCGGTCGTAATCCGGGTGAGTGAGGATGCCTCCGAGACCGATCACCAGGGTTTCGCCGTCGGGGTGCAAGGTCAGCTCATGGGGGCCGATTCCCGCCAGATCAAAGGTTTTTGTCCGCCGATAACCCTTTTCGGCATCGTAGACTGCGATGATCCCCGCGCCCTGATCGTACCGGCTGGCGGTGACGTAGAGGCGTCGGCCATCGGTCGAGAACACACCGTGGCCAACAAAGTGTTCGCCCGGCTCGGCTGAAATATGGTGTTTCCGGGCACCTGTAGTGCTATCGAAAACGTAGAATGACCAACCCGGGCGGCGCTCGAAAAACAGGGTCTCTTGCTGGTGCGGTCGGTTGCAGCCGCTATGGCAGCGGGAATCGACAGGCGCCTGCCACACTATCCGGCCGTTGCGGTTGAATGCGCTGACTCCAAAACTGCCATCCGGGAACCCGACGGCGCCGGCATAGCCATCAGGTTGGACTGACGCTTTTCGGGGCAGCAGGGAACAGCCGGTCAGGCCCACGGCAACGCCGCCGGCAATGGACACCTTGAGAAGGGCTCTCCGGTTCAAAAGCATAGGATCAGGTTCCTCAGTCGCCATCGCTCGAGTTGAAGCCTCGTACTACGCCAAGTGCCACTGCCGCCTGGTCATTCACCAGCGTGGTCAACTGGGAAATATCAACGTAAAGGCTCTGCAGAGCCCGGAACTGGTCTTCTTCTTTCAAAGCCGTTGCCAGGGGTAGGTGGGCTCCGGGAAAGTTCTGCTGAACCTCGTTGAATTGTTTGCGAATGCGGTCTGCCAGGTCGGACGCCCCCTTTGCTTCCAGCGAAATTTCGAGCCCTGGTAAAAAGTACCGGTTCAGGCCGTCGACAGTCGCCGCGACAGTCTGCAGGCTTTTGCCGCTGCGCCAGGCGTCCGCGATGTAAGGATTGCGTTTGTTACTGCCGCGAAGACCCATGGGTTGGGCCAGCCTTCTTTCTTCCAGAATTTCCAGTGTTGCCATACCCGCTCGGATAGTGGTGTCGAAGTACTGCTCGGTCTCCAGATAGTGCGGTCTGAAAGCCTGCCAGCCAGCCATCAATGCGTCACTGTTGCTTTTCAAGTGTCCCGCGACGTTCGTTAGCAGCTCGCAGGTCCGGGCGACTGGGAGTGAAGTTTCCCCGGCATTGAACTCTTGGTCGAACAGCAGATATTCGATCATCGGGAAGCCTTGCACAGCGACACCGGACTGATTGATCACGCTCGGGGTGATCGGTTCGTCGTTTCCGATCAGGTAAGCCGCTTTCCGTGCAATCAGATTCTTCGGATCCGGCCAGAACTGGAACTGCCAGGAAAGGTTGTTGTTTTCGACCGGGCCGAAATCGACTAAGCGCACCTTCTGCCAGGCCAGGAAGGCATTCAGCCAGGCGGCTTCCACGTGTTCCCGGCTTCCCTCGGCTGGATTCTGGCAGTAGTCACGGGCGGATTCAGCCAGCTCTCCCGCTTCTGTGGTCAACGATTGATAGCCGGTCGCAATGCCTTCATACCACTGCTGGCGGGCCTGGGTGTTGGCATCGCTTGCCCACGCCAGGGGCGAGGTTAGTGTCAGGATAGATGTGCACAGCAGTCTGGTGATCCCTTGCATGGCTGATCCTCAGAGTGAATTCAGGAAATCGATCAGAGCGGATCGATCTTCGGGCGACATCTGGCGGTATCGGTCGGCGGCCGCCTGAGCCTCGCCACCGTGCCAGAGCACGGCTTCTTCCAGAGTTCGGGCGCGGCCGTCGTGCAGGAACCCGGCTTGCGGATTCACCACTTGGGCCAGGCCAATGCCCCAGAGCGGCGGGGTTCGCCATTCATTGCCATTGGCCAGGAATTCATCGCGGCCGTCGGCCAGGGCAGGACCCATGTCGTGCAGCAACAGATCCGAATAGGGCCAGATAGTCTGATTGCTAAGGTCCGGGCGATCGGCAACCTCGCCGGTCTGATGTCTCGGCGTATGGCAGCCAGCGCAGCCACTTTCGTTGAACAGCCTTGCTCCCTGCCGGACGGATTCAGACTCAATATCTCGACGCGCGGGTATTGCCAGACTCTTGGCGTAGAAGGTCACGAAGTTGGCGACCTTGTCGCTTACTTCCGGTTCACCGCCATGGGTAAACCGCTCACAATTCTGCTCGGGCATGCAGTCGGTTTTAGGTTTCAGAGTAGAGGTCAGTCCCATATCTCCGGCGAACGCACCCATGCTTTGCTGGTGGACATCGGGCTCGGCTGCCTTCCAGCCGAATCGACCGGGCACTGTCTGTTCCGTTGCCAGATCCCAGACCTGGTTAAGCTTTCCGGAGATGCCGTTTCCGTCCGCATCATCAGTGTCTTGGAGGGCTTGCAAATCTTCGATGGGGATGGCTTCCAGCAGACCCATTCCGATCATCTGCGGTGCTACCCGGGGCGATACCAGAAGGTCCTCGGGCAGTGGCCCATAATTTGGGTTCTCAATGCGGTACACGGGCTTGCGCAGTTCCACCACCGTCCCATCCGCGAGTGTTTCCTTCACTGGCGTCCATTCGACTATCAAATCAGCCTCTGGTTTGGCTGCAGGAAGCGCGGCTGTCTGGAGCTGGCTGCCATATACTGGCGCCGGTTTAAAACCGTGTTTGCGCAGAATGTCCGCGTCCAGCTCCGGATCAGCAGGGACTGCCAGTCTCAAAAACAGGGAGACCGGCGGCTCGTCGACACCGGGTGGGTGTCCGCGACCATCCTTGATATGACATCCCTGGCAGGAGTTGGTATTGAACAGCGGGCCCAGGCCGTCACGGGCGTCAGTGCTTGCCGGGGCTTCGACCCAGGGGTTCCGGAAGAAACTGTTGCCGACACTGAAGTCCAGACGTTTGGTCATGGACAGATTGCCCTGGGGAAGCGAGTAGGCATTGGTGTCTGACTGTTGTACGGTGCCCTCACCACCAGAGGCCGGAGATGTCTGGATCGGATAGCCCTCGTGAGTCTGGGCACAAACGTGGGCGCTGGCGATCGCCAGCGCCCCGATTAAGGCAAGCGGTTTCATCATGCTCAGGACGCGTGGCCGGCATCATCGGGAGACAGGGCTTCAATGCCCAGGTCGCGCGCAGCCTGCTCAATGGAACCGGTCTGTGCGACGAGCGCCATGATAGCGCCGTTGACGATACGAGTGCCCTCGGCATTCCCGGGTGCAATCATGGTGTCAAAAGCCATGGGATTTTCGCTGCTCTCCGCGCGGGCCTTCATTAGCGCCAGGGCTTCCATGGAGGCGTCCAGCTGGTTGTTAAGACGCGCGTCCAGCTCTGGGTCGCTCTGCTGAACCAGATCAGACAGGGAAGGGCCGGTCACCAGGCTGCCATCCACGCGACGATAGGTACCCGTGTAGACGTTCTGGATACCCTGGCCGTTGTAGTAGTGCGAATTGTGGGTATTGTCGCTGAAGCAGTCGTGCTCGTCCTCATAGGAGTTGGCTTCCAGAGCAACCTTCATTCGCTCGCCGGCCAGCTCGCCCAGAGACAGTGAACCCATGCCGAACAGCATTTTCTGAACACCCTGATTGGCGTCTGCAGCGGTCAATTGCGCCCGGTAGTTGTCACTGTCGCCCGGGGCCCACTGGGCCACCATCCACTCGAGGTCGGATACCAGAAGGTCTGTTACCGCATCCAGGTATTCGCCACGACGCTCACAATTGCCATTGGTGCAATCAGCGCCCTTCGCGTAATCCGTGACCGGACGCTCACCGGCGCCGCTTTCAAAACCGTGGAGATCCTGACCCCAAAGCAGGAATTCAACCGCGTGGTAGCCGGTAGCAACGTTGGCTTCAGAGCCGCCAACTTCGTTCAGATCTGCGAGCAGTGCAGGGGAAAGAGATGCCACATTCAGAGTCTCACCACCCACATTGATACTGTTGCTTGCGATGATGTTTGCGTTGGCACCGGCGTTGCCCAGCTCGTGCTGGTACCCGTCTGCCTTCACATAATCGATCAGGCCTTCATCGAGCGGCCAGGCGTTCAGCTGGCCTTCCCAGTCATCGACAATAGCATTGCCGAACCGGAACACTTCTGTTTGCTGATAAGGAACCCGCGCTGCCAGCCAGGCTTCTTTTGCGGTCGCCAGATTGGCTTCGGTCGGATTGGCGATCAAGTGGTCAGTTGCTTCGTCCAGCGCGCGGGCGGTGATCAGCGCATCTTCGTAGTTGGCATGAGCCAGATCGGCGTAGTGATCGACCACTGAGTCTTTGGTTGCTGGCTGATGGTCCTTGGTGAACCAGGGATGATTAGCGCAGCCTGCAGTGAGCAGAGCGGTTACTGTCAATGCCAGGGGGGCTGGACGAAACATGGACGTCATTCCTTTCTCCAAGTTCTGTTAATAGTGGTAATAATAAGAAGCATTATCGTTAAATATTATGAGTTCCGTTTTATCGAAACGCAAGCGGGAAACGGACTCGATCGATCAGGTTTGACGATTGTGCTCTTGCCCCGGGCAACCGTGATCGGGCTTAATGGCCCCGTCACCAGGGAGCTATTCTTGTATGTTGAGTTATTTGCACGCCTTCCACGCCGGCAATTTCGCCGATGTCCAGAAACATGGAGCCCTGGCACTGGTCCAGACCATGATGCGGGCGAAGGCCTCCGGTATTGCCTGTTTCGATACCCATGCCGGCAGTGCCATATACGACCTGCGAAGTGAGCGGGCCCGCAAGACTGGAGAAGCCGACCACGGAGTTCAGAGACTTTGGGGCGCCAGAGATCGGTTGCTGTCCGGGGACTGGAAGCCGTTTCTGGACGTGCTGACGGGATTCAATGCCGGCGGTGGTGAGCTGTCCGTTTACCCCGGTTCTCCTGCGTGGTTTCAGCATTTTCTACGGGATGGAGATGCGCTGACACTGTTTGAACTGCATCCGTCTGAGGGCGAGCAACTGGCGGACTGGGCTTCCGAGGCTCCCATTCGCGTGCTCAGACAGGACGGCCTGGCAGGTCTGCTAAGACAGTTGCCTCCCAGACAGCCGCGCCTGCTGACGCTGATTGATCCCTCTTACGAGGTCAAAACCGACTACATTGAAGTGGCGCACACTTTGGGGAAAGCATGGCATAAGTGTCGTCATGGCATTTTTCTTGTCTGGTATCCGATATTGACCAGTGGCCTGCAGGAACAGTTGAAAGATGCGGTCAGGGGCACTGATGCGCGCAAGATACTCTGCAGTGAGGTGCATCTGAATAATTCGCCGGAGCGAGGCATGGTCGGATCGGGCATGCTGGTGGTAAACCCACCCTGGGGTTTTGACTCCCGGTTTGGCGCAATGATGAGCGATGTTGCCGGGTCGGACGTTTTGAATTTGTCTCACGATATTGGTTGGCTGGTTCCTGAGTAATTGAAGGGACGGCAAGCAAGGGAGCGATGAGGTTGAAGGATAAGCCAGTAAACAAGGCAGGATCCGTGTGGATGCCCGGCGGCCTGATTCCGGTTGAGCAGTGGAAAGTGCCTGAAACGTCCGTGAGACGTTCACTCAAAGATGCGTTGCGCCATGCCCTGGCCCAGATTCGGGCGGGCGTGGTTGCAGAAAAGGAAGTGTTTGAAAGCCTCGATAACCTTCCGGAACTTTCAGCCGCCCGGCTTGAATCCTTTGCACCGCGGCCAGATCCAAGCGTGCTGGCGGAAGTGCTATCAAGGGCCCTTGAAGAGCTTGGGCTAAACCATGATTCCGGCAAGAGAGTTGCGTTACTGGTGGCTCCACCGTTCTCGGGTATTCGTTCTGCCCTTGAGTGTTTTCCCGAGTTTGAATTGCAGCAAGAGGGCGAGGCGGGCCGGTGGTCGCTGATCCTGCCACCCGAGAATCTGCTTCTTGATGAACAGGGCGCCAGGGAGTGGTGGGACACGCAGGATCTTTCCAGGCCGTGGGTGATTCCGGAACTGGCTGATTTCTGGCTGCGCCATCTGTCCGGACTGGCTCTGGTTCGGGAATTACTCCGTCGGGTTGCCGCGGGAGGCACTGCTCCTGGTGCTATTGGTTGCTCGAGCTGGTGTTGGCAATTCTGGTCCTCTTACTTCAGGGATGCGCACTTTTCGCCGATGACACCTTCGCCGATGGCAGCAGTCGAACTTGGTGAATGGTTCGAATCCCTTGCTGCCGGTGATAGTGATTACTCAATCACGGCCCGAATGGCAGACGATGGCCTTTGGGTATTGCCGATGACGGAAGGAAATGACGGGAAAAAGCGCAAACACAGTGGCTTTCTCCGGGATCTCGCCTCAGTAGCAAGAGGTAATCCCGGTGTTGCGCTGGCCATATGGCGACGCGCGCTGAGAGCCCGCCCTGAAGAAGAGGCGGGCACGGAGGAATCCGGCCCGGGTTCTTCAGACGGCGGTTCAGTCACCCGGGCCTGGGTTATCCCTTTTGATCAACTGGGTTTGCCAGCGGTCCCCCAGAGCCAGGGCGACAACATTGGCCTGCTATTGCACGCCCTGCTGTTGCACGATGGACTGGACGCCTCTCATCTGCAGTTGGTAACAGGGGTCGCGGAACATGAGGCAGGGTTTGTGCTGGCACGTCTGGCCCGCGCGGATCTGATTGAGCAGCAGTCATCTGGTGGTCGCTGGCAAGTCACCGCTCAGGGATACCCCTCGATTCGTCGGCATTTGCAGAGCTGGGGATTTCCGGTCGACACTTTCTAGGAGATGAGTGATGGGTGATCTTGGCATTCGGGAGGCGTTTTCAGCGATCACGTCGGAAGCGTTGCTGGAATCGTTGATGGTTGTGCTGCTGGCGACGGGCCTGATCATCGTAATACAGAAGCTGTTTCCGAGAATCGCAGTGAAACTCGGGGGCAAGCCCCGGTTTTATATCCTGGCGTCGGTGCCCTTGCTGCGATTGATCATTATCGTGGTGACCATCATCGTTGTGGTTCCGATCCTGGTGGAACCTTCGTTCGAGAACATGGTTGCCATTTTCGGAGCCCTGGGACTGGCTCTCGGGTTTGCCTTCAAGGATTACGCGAACAGCCTGATTGCCGGAATCGTAACCCTCTACGAAATGCCGTATCGGCCCGGCGACTGGATCGAGGTGGACGGGCAGTACGGAGAGGTCCGTTCGATTGGCACCAGAGCCGCGGAACTTGTTACGCCGGATGATACCGTGGTGGTGATACCCCACGGCAAACTCTGGGCGTCCCTCATTGCCAACGCCAACAACGGAACGGATAACCTGATGTGCGTGGCGGAGTTCAACCTTGAACCCCACCATGACGTCAGCCGGGTTATGGCGCTCTTGCGGGATGTGGCCTACACCTGTCCTCTTACCCGCACGTTCCGGCCTGTCGTGGTGGTGGTCTCCAACAAACCCTGGGGCATGTGTTATCGGCTGAAGGCATACCCGATCGAGTTGAAGGATCAGTTCCGGTTTATTTCCGAGCTCACTGCAAAGGGCGCAAGTGCGTTGGCTTCAGAGGGCGTCAGGTTTGTCTCAGTCCCCGTCACCGGAAACCTCTGAGCTTTGCTTGCGGGTTTCCGTTTGCTCAATCAATTGATTCAACCTGCCGAGAATACGCTGCCCGCTTTCACCGGTGCGCTCGAGGTAAATGTCACGCACCGGCATGCTGGCTTCCCGAAACGCCTCGCGTTCTGAATCGGTCAGGCGGACCACTTTCATGTGGCCCCCTTCCAGCATCTGCTCGAGCCGGGTCTGATTTAGCTCCTCCTGAGTCTCCCAGGCGATCTGCGCGACGTCCTTGAGTCCGTTGTCGAGCCATTGTTGCTGGTTTTCGGGCAAGGCGTCGTACCACTCAAGATTCGAGACCACTGAAGCGACGAACTGGGCCGGTCGCGCCAGGGTCATGGTGGTCTGCACTTCGTAGAAATCCATTTCCTCGATGGCGAAAACCGGATTGCTCTGGCCATCGATCTTGCGCAGCTGCAGGTCACTGTATACCTGGGAATAGGGGATCTGGCTGGGCTCGGCACCATAGGCCCGGAAGGTTTCTTCCGCCATGTCGGAGGTCATGGTTCGGATTCGCTGTCCGGTGAAGTCTTCCGGCGACCGCAGCGCCTTGTTAGCTGTCCAGGCCATCCAGCCTTCAGGCACGAAACCCAGCAGTTTCATGTTCTGGTTGGCATAGGGCGATTCAAACAATTCGAGCAATTCTGCGCTGGCCAGAATCTCTCGTGTAACGTCGGCGTCGTCCGGAAGAACATAGTGCAGCGTGAAGAGACCGACTTCAGGGATGGTGTTGGCAAGATGCCCGGGGGAGGCGAACGCCAGGCTTATGGAACCATTGCGAACCAGTTCAGTAAGCTGTGCCGAGGTTCCCAGAGAACCGTAGGGAAAAATATCGATTTCAATCCTGCCGTCGGAACGCTCCTCAATCCGTTCCTTCAACGCTTCGGCATAAGCATGCTGAACGCTACCCTCGATCTCCTCAAGGGCAAAACGCCAGGTAACCGGGTAATCGGGGGGTTCCGGGACATCGGCGGTCTCGTCCTCACCGCTGGTCTGGCTGTCTGAACAACCGGTCAGTGCAATGGCCAATGCCAGGCTCAATGGCCAGAACCTGAAACGGACGGTGGGCATAACGGGAACTCCAGTTTTCTCGATCCTTGGTTGATATTGCCATACAAGGTAACACAAGAATGCGCACTGCCGTGGGTTACGGGGTTGGATTGAATTACACTGTCGACCCAGACGATCAAGTGCATATAGGAGACAGTTCATGGAGTTTCAGTGTTGGGCAGGAGGCCGGGAATGACAAACCAGAAGCAGGCGATGCTCTATGGCCTTGGCACGGTGCTGTTGTGGTCTACCGTGGCAACCGCGTTCAAGCTCTCCCTCAGAGAGCTCGCGCCCGTTCAGATGCTGCTGATTGCGTGCAGTGCGTCGGTGGTTGTGATGGCCGTCATCCTGATGCTTCAGGGGCGCTGGCACCTGGTGTTCTCGCTCAGTCGCAAACAGTATGCCCAGTCTTTTGGCATGGGGCTGATCAATCCCTGTCTGTACTATTTCCTGTTGTTCGGTGCCTTTGACCGACTACCCGCCCAGGAAGCGCAACCGCTGAACTACACCTGGGCTCTGGTGCTGGCCTATATGTCGGTACCCTTTCTGGGGCACCGGCTACGCAAACTGGATATTGTCGCGGGCCTGATCTGTTATGCCGGGGTCGTGGTGATTGCCACCCGCGGGGCTGTCACTTCGCTGAGCTTCGAGGATCCACTTGGCGTTTCTCTCGCCCTCGGAAGCACAGTGGTCTGGGCGTCCTACTGGATTATCGCCACACGGGATACCCGGGATCCGGTGGTTGGCCTGTTCCTGAATTTCCTGTGTGGATTGCCGGTGATTCTGCTGATTTGCTGGTGGACAGAGGGGCTCAGTTTTGCCCCGGGCACGTCGCTGGTTGCAGCGCTCTATGTAGGCGTGTTCGAGATGGGTATCGCTTTCGTGCTCTGGTCCTATGCCATGAAAAAAGCGGAGAATACTTCGAAAGTCAGCAACCTGATTTTTATCTCTCCGTTCCTTTCGCTGGTGTTCATCTACTTTATTCTGGGCGAGCATATCCTGCCCTCCACATACATTGGCCTGGTTCTGATCATGATGGGGCTATGGATTCAGCAGAAAAAAGTGAAGGATCGGGAAGAGGCCCTGAACCTTGGCTGACTGGTTTGTCTACATGGTTCGAACCGCCAGAGGTTCGCTCTATACCGGCATAACCACTGACGTTGAGCGGCGGTTCAATGAACATCAGGGAGGCGCTCCCCGGGGGGCGCGTAGTCTGAGGGGGAAGGGGCCACTGGAACTGGTGTTCAGCGCGCCAGCCGGAGACAGAAGCCGGGCTTCACGGTTGGAGTGGCGCATCAAGCAATGGCCCCGGCCCAGGAAAGAGGCCCTGGCCCGGGGCGAGCTCAGTCTGCCAGATGACGTTTGATGTGTTCGCCTGCGGTTTCCAGCGCGGCAGTGGCTCGATCCAGCTGACCACTGTGTACCTGGAAAACGTGCCAAAGACTGTTATAGACCTCAAGGCGGGTTTCCACATCGTTCCGGCTTGCGGCCTCGGCCAGCCGTTCGGCGTCGTTCAGCAGGATTTCCTGGCTGCCTACCTGGATCAACAAGGGTGGCAGGCCGCTTAAATCCCCGAAGATCGGCGAGATCAACGGGTTGGTAAGGGGTTCCTTTCCGGCGTAAAGCCTCGCGGCCTTACTGGTCCAGCTGGCCTGAAGTACCGGCTCAATTTCCGGCGCATAAAGCTGCTCCTGGGTGAGGTCTATCCAGGGTGAAAACGCCGTGAGCGATGCCGGAAGCTGCAGGCCCTTATCGCGCAGTCGCATCGCCAGGGCAACAGAGAGCCCCCCGCCAGCGGAATCGCCGGCGACGGCAATCTGGTCCGGTTTCAGGCCAGCCTCCAGAAGCCCGTTCCAACAGGCTTCGGCATCATCCAGCGCAGCGGGAAACGGAAACTCGGGCGCCAGCCGGTATTCCGGCGTAACGATGGCGCAGCCGGTTGTTTTCGCCAGATGCCCGGTTATGCCACGGTGGGTACTAGAGGACCCGATGATGTAGCCTCCGCCGTGGAGATAGAGAACGGCGCCCCGGGGGTCATTGCCAAAGGTTGTCCGGGTTGCTGGCACTCCCCCAATGGTTATGTTCTCGAATTTCGCGCCTCTCGGTGGTGTCGAACTCCGATAAGCCTGGCGCACAATGCGTCGCTGAAGTGGCACCGGTACCGCCGGGTTGAGAACCGGTCTGACCAGCCGGTTCATGGTCTGGCGCAACGCACTCTCTAAAACGTGTTGCAACATCTGTGTCTTTCCCCTGCTATGGGTTAGGCCCGCTATAGGTTAGGATTGAAACCCCGAAATAGATAACTCATTCATGACAGGCGTTTAACTCTACGTGTACTGGAAAACGGATACCATAGAAATACCGGATTGGGACAGGCACTCACTTCTGGACAGACTCGAACCCTTCGACCCGACCCGCTCGCGTGATCTTAGTGATGAAATGGTGGCCTATTGTCGTTTTTATGGGCTGGATCTCTGGGTGGAACATCCGGACGTTGCTTATCATCAGGGTTACGTCAAAGCCTGCGGTCATGAAGTCATGGTGCATTATTTCCGATTGCCGGACCAGTCAACAGAGCGTGGCACGGTGTTCATTCTGCACGGCTATTTCGACCACGTCGGGTTGTACAGTCAGTTGATCGATCGGTGCCTGGGAGCCGGGTTTGATGTGCTGGCCTACGATCAGCCTGGCCATGGCCTTTCCAGCGGCACGCCCGCAGCCATTGGCAGTTTTCTTGAGTATCAGGGCGTTCTGTCAGACGTGATGGCTCAGGTCAGGGGCAAGTTGCGTCAGCCCTGGTTCGCGGTTGGGCAGAGCACCGGTGGAGCGATCCTGATTGATTATCTGTTGTCCAACCATCACAGCCAGCAAACCTCCGACTTCCGGAAAGTGGTGCTTCTGGCGCCCCTGGTGAGGCCGGCCGGCTGGTTGGGCGCAAAAATACTGCATAGCATGGTGAAGCCGTTTATTTCCCGCTGGCGCAGGGTATTTGCAGAGAACAGTGGCAACGGTCGTTTCCTCAGGTTCTTGCGGGAGTACGACCCGCTTCAGGCGAGGGCAGTGCATGTCGACTGGGTGAGTGCACTCCGAAAATGGGTCCCCCATATTGAATCTGCGCGGCCGGTCGACTTTCCTGTGACCGTCGTGCAAGGTGAGAAGGATCTGACAGTCGACTGGCAACACAATTTGCGTATTATCCGGAATAAATTTTCCTCGGTTGAGGAACGGAAAATCCCTGACGGACGTCATCATCTTGTGAACGAAGCTCAGGATTTGCAGGCAACCGTATTCAATACCATTATTGATACATTCACGAACTCGGCGGAAAAGACCCGTTAGACGGGTTGGCTGAAGAAACCAGGCACAGGAGAAAGCTGTGAAGAAGATGATTCTTGTATTTATGGTGGCAACTTTCGGTCTCGGCGGTTGTATGACCTATGACCCCTACACCGGTGAAGAGAAAACTTCGAATGCGACCAAGGGAAGCATCATCGGCGCGATTGGCGGTGCGGCTATCGGTGCGGCAACCTCCAGCAAGAGTGACCGCGGAAAAGGTGCCCTGATTGGTGCGGCCAGCGGCGCGGCCATTGGCGGTGGTGTTGGTTACTACATGGACAAACAGGAAGCCGAGCTGCGTCGCCAGCTGGAGGGCACTGGTGTTCGCGTGGTGCGCAACGGCGATGAGATTGAACTGGTGATGCCAGGCAATATCACCTTTGATCTGAATGAATCGAGCATCAAGCCGTCATTCAGCGGAACACTGGAATCCGTGGCTCTGGTGCTGAAGGAGTATGACAAGACCATCATCCAGATTGAGGGGCACACCGACAGCTCCGGCTCTGACAGCTACAACCAGCTGCTCAGTGAGCGTCGCGCCTCATCCGTGCGTGACTTCCTCCTGAACCAGGGTATTGAGCCGAAGCGTACCCGTGCTGTCGGTTACGGTGAGCGCTACCCGGTGGCCTCCAACGATACCGCAGCGGGTCGTGAGCAGAATCGTCGCGTTGAGCTGACGCTGGTGCCCATGCAGTAAGCTGGCTGCTCTACCGACATAAAAAAACCGGAGCAAATGCTCCGGTTTTTTTATGTCAGGCCGTGAATCAGAACAGGACGCGGCAGCGAATCGTTCCTTTCACCTTGAGCAACTTTTCCAGAGCCAGTTCGCCGTACTCTTTGTCCACATCCACGACCACGTAACCGATGTCTTCCTTGGTCTGCAGGTACTGCCCGCATACGTTGATGCCGTTCTCGGAGAATACCTGGTTGATTTCGGACATCACACCCGGCACGTTCTCGTGAATGTGCAGCAGGCGGTGCTGGTTCGGGTGGGACGGCAGTGCCACTTCCGGGAAGTTCACGGAAGAAACGGACGTGCCGTTGTCGCTGTACATGGCCAGCTTTTCTGCCACTTCCCGACCGATGTTTTCCTGGGCTTCGATGGTGGAACCGCCCACGTGGGGGGTCAGGATCACATTGTCGAATTCCCGCAACGGAGAAACAAACTCCTCATCGTTGGATTTGGGCTCAACCGGGAATACGTCGATGGCAGCGCCCAGCAGCTTGCCGCTGCCCAGCGCGTCGGCCAGGGCGTCGATGTCGACAACCGTACCACGGGAAGCGTTCATCAGAATGCTGCCGGGTTTCATTTGAGCGAACTGTTCAGCCTTGAACATGTACTTGGTGGCGGGGGTTTCCGGCACGTGCAGGCTGACCACATCGGCAATGTTCAGCAGCTCCTGGAGCGTACCAACCTGGGTGGCGTTGCCGATCGACAGTTTGGAGACCACATCGTAGAAATACACATCCATGCCCAGACCTTCGGCCAGGACACTGAACTGGGTGCCGATGTTGCCGTAACCGATGATGCCCAGCTTCTTGCCACGGATCTCGTAGCTGTCCTTGGCGGACTTCAGCCACTCGCCGCGGTGGGCCTTGGCGTTCTTCTCCGGAACACCGCGCAGGAGCAGGATAGCCTGGGCCAGAACCAGCTCCGCGACGCTCCGGGTGTTGGAGAAGGGCGCATTGAATACGGCAATGCCGCGGCGGGTAGCTGCCTGCAGATCCACCTGGTTGGTGCCAATACAGAAACAGCCCACGGCCACCAGCTTGTTGGCGGCTTCAAATACTTTCTCGGTCAGCTGGGTGCGCGAGCGGATGCCGATGAAGTGCGCATCGGCAATCTTCTCGATAAGCTCTTCCTCAGCCAGCGAGTGAGTCAGATACTCGATGTTGGTATAGCCCGCAGCATTCAGCGTATCAATGGCAGATTGATGCACGCCTTCCAGCAGCAGGATACGGATTTTGCTCTTCTCAAGAGACGTATTTGACATGGGCTTGCTTCCGAACCTTTCGTCACGTGAAATGACCTGTAGCCAGTGATCGTCGGGGCTGGCTCACAGAACAGGGGCGGTATGATACCATAAACGCAGATTTTCACAGCGCGCCGGTTCGCCTGAATCAACTGTCTGTGATTCCTGTTGCAGGATGCTCCGGCCCAAACCTGACGAGACCGAAAAATCCATGAATCCCGAACAGATCATTGCTTCCCTCAGAGACCTCATGGCTTCCGGTGACGCCCCCGGTAAAGTACTGACCGATCCGGCGGATCTGGACACCTACGGCAAGGACTGGACCAAGATCTACCCGCCCAAGCCCCTGGCGATCGCGTTGCCCAAGACCACCGAGCAGGTGCAGGCGCTGGTGAAGTTCGCCAACGAGAATCAGGTGGCACTGGTGCCCTCTGGCGGCCGAACAGGTCTGAGTGCCGGTGCTGTGGCCGCCAATGGTGAGGTGGTTGTGGCGTTCGACAATATGAACCAGATTCTGGACTTCAATGCCAGCGACAGGACGGTTCGGTGTCAGGCCGGTGTTGTGACCGAGCAGTTGCAGAATTGTGCTGAAGACAACGGTCTTTACTATCCGGTTGATTTTGCCTCCGCCGGTTCCAGCCAGCTCGGTGGCAACCTCTCCACCAACGCCGGCGGTATCAAGGTAATTCGCTATGGTATGAGCCGGGACTGGGTTGCCGGCCTCAAGGTCGTGACCGGCAAGGGCGATATTCTGGATCTGAACAAGGATCTTGAGAAGAACAACACGGGTTACGATCTGCGTCATCTGTTCATCGGCGCTGAGGGCACACTGGGCTTTATTACCGAAGCCACCATGAAATTGTCCCGGAAGCCGGATAACCTGACGGTGCTGGTGCTGGGTCTGAATGACCTGACCAACACCATGGATGTGCTGCAGACTTTCCAGAAAAAGATTGATCTCACCGCCTACGAGTTTTTCTCCCATCAAGCCATGGGACACGTGCTGGCCCACGGTCAGGTTCAGGCGCCGTTTGAAACCGAGGCGCCGTATTATGCGCTGCTGGAGTTCGAATCTGTCTCCGATCAGGTGATGGACGATGCCATGGCTCTGTTTGAACAATGCGTGGAGAACGGTTGGGTGCTGGATGGCGTGATCAGCCAGAGCGAAACCCAGGCCCAGAACCTCTGGCAACTGCGCGAGCGCATTTCCGAGTCCATCGCGCCCCGCACGCCCTACAAGAATGATATTTCCGTGGTCGTATCCAAGGTGCCGGGCTTCCTGCAGGAAATTGATGCCGTGGTCACCGAGCACTATCCGGATTTCGAGATTATCTGGTTCGGGCACATCGGCGATGGCAACCTGCACCTGAATATCCTCAAGCCAGAGGACATGGCCAACGAGGATTTCTTCGAGAAGTGCCAACAGGTCAACAAATGGGTGTTCGAGATTGTCGAGCGCTATCAGGGCAGCGTGTCAGCCGAGCACGGCGTGGGTATGACCAAGAAGCCTTATCTGCAGTACACCCGTAGCGAGGCAGAAATCGCTTACCTGAGGGGAATCAAGCAGGTATTCGATCCCAACGGAATCATGAACCCGGGCAAGATTTTCGACTGATGCAGGATCATATCGTAGTGCTGACAGGCGCGGGCATAAGCGCCGAAAGCGGTCTCTCCACCTTCCGGGACAACGGTGGGTTGTGGGAGCAGCACAGCGTCTACGATGTGGCTACGCCCGAGGCGTTTGCGCGCAATCAGGAGCTGGTGCTGCGGTTCTACAATGACCGACGCCGCCAGCTCGCCTCTGCCCAGCCGAACCGGGCCCATCAGCTGCTGGCGGAGCTTGAGCAGCGCTACCGGGTCACCGTGGTCACCCAGAACGTGGACGATCTTCACGAACGGGGTGGCGCGAGCAACGTCATTCACCTTCACGGTGAGCTTACCAAGGCGCGCAGTTCAAAATATCCGGAGCTGGTTTATGACATCGGTTATCGTGATATTAACCCTGGCGACACCTGCGACCGTGGCGCCCAGCTTCGTCCTCATATTGTCTGGTTTGGCGAGGAAGTGCCCATGCTGGACAAGGCTGCAGAAGTTGTCCGCACGGCCGATCACCTGCTGATCGTGGGAACGTCTCTGCAGGTATACCCGGCTGCAGGACTGGTTTACGAAGTGGACAGAGATGTCCCCATCACCGTGATTGACCCGGGCGAGCCGGCGTCAGTGTCACGGGCCCGGTTTATTCGCAAGGGTGCCGTCGAGGGTGTTGCCGAATGGGTTGCCCATTACCTGTAGGGTTCAGGCTTTCAGGTACCTTTCCAGTTCTTCCCTGAACGCAGCCTGAACACCCAGCCGCTTCAGCATCCAGTAATGACCGGCAATCATCCGGTCGATAAAGATGCTTTCCACCGGCGGCTTGAAGTAGTCGAGGTATTTGAACACGGTGCTGGTTTTCTCGGCCACGCGCTTGTGGATGTCGGCTTCTGCGAAGTTATAGGGCACCTCCCGATCCTCGAAGGGCACCACCAGAATGTCCCGCCACATAGCGTAGTAGGCTTCATCCACGGCTGGCTGGCTTCCGACACGCGCGCCCAGGTCAATCAGATGACGGTCAAGCGCTTCGTAGTCTTCCTCGAGGGCAGAAACCAGGGCGTTGCGGTAGGCGGCGATGATTTCCGGTTTCAGCTTCTTTACGCAGCCGAAGTCGTACATGACGATGGAGCCATCAGGCCGGTAGGCGAAGTTGCCGGCGTGGGGATCGCCATGGATGCACTGGAAACGGAAAAGCTGGTCCGCCATGAGCATGAAGATCCGGTGACCTATCAGGTTGATGGTGTCCTGGTCGTACCGGTCTCTCGTAACCTTGCTGACGTGATCTCCCTCAACCAGTTCCATCGTCAGGACACGTCGGGTTGAGTGGCTCTTCGCCACGGAAGGGATGAGCACCCAGGGCTGATCCTTGTGAAACTCCCGAAAGAGTTCGATATTTCGTGCTTCGTTCTCGTAATCCAGTTCTTCTTTCAGTCGCTCCCGGATTTCGGCGAACAGCCGGTCGACCGACTCCTTGGGCATTTTCAGCAGGCCGCCCAATCTCAGTGCCATGCGCAGTTGCTTGAGATCTGAATCGCAGGATTCGTCCACGCCGGGGTACTGGATTTTCACAATAACATCGGTGCCATCGTGGAGTCTGGCGCGATGCACCTGGCCGATGGAAGCCGCAGCGTAGGGTGTCTCCTGCAGGTACTCGAAAAGCTCGGAGACCGGTTTGCCCAGTTCCGATTCGATCTGCCCCACGATGACCTCAAAAGGCATGGGCGGGGCTTCTTTCTGAAGCTTCTCGAGCGCGTCCGAGAATTCCTTGGGCAGAAAGTCCTGGGTCTGGGAAGCGATTTGCCCGACTTTCATGACCGCCCCTTTCAGCTCGCCCAGGGTATCGGCGATCTGGTCGGCCATGCGTGTGTAGCTTTCGCTCTGCGCGCCCTCGTCATTTTCTGAGCGGAACAGGCGGCGCGCACGCTGGCCGGCATATTGCCCTGCCACAGAGGCAGTCATGCCAGCGAGTTTGAAGAAGCGACCACGTCGGGAGGTTACCGGTTTCTTTGCCATAAACAGATGTACGCCTTTGACCGGATTTGGGTTTAGCCGGCCCTGCACGTTAAACCACTTTGGTCTCCACGAACAGCAGGTCTTCCAGTTCAAGCGACAGGGTCTGGCCAGAAACCAGCGGGCCCACGCCTTTTGGTGTTCCTGTCAGCACCACATCGCCGGGCAGCAGAGTGAACTGGCTGCTGATGTGAGCGATCAGGGGAATGATGGGGTTGAGCATATCGCCGGTATCGCCGGTTTGCTGGCGGTTGCCATCAATGTCCATTGTGAAGTGAATGGGGGCATCGGGAAACTTATCGGCCGCGACAAACGGCGAAAGCGGACAGGCACCATCGAACCCCTTCGCTCTTTCCCATGGCTGGCCTTTTTCTTTGAGTTTGCCCTGTAGATCCCGCAGAGTCAGGTCCAGTGCCAGACCGTAGCCCAGTATTGCGGATTCGGCTTCGCTGGCTGAAGCTCGGGTCAAGGGGCGACCGATCAGAACCGCCAGTTCGGTCTCGAAGTGAACCGCCCCCTGGTCTCTTGGAAAATCCAGGGGACGGGTGATATGCACCGCCGAGGTTGCGGGTTTGATGAACAGCAGCGGTTCATCCGGCACCGGGTTATTGAGCTCCCGGGCATGCTCGGCGTAGTTGCGACCAATGCAGACGATCTTTCCCAGTGGCAGATGGACGGGTGTGCCATCCTTCCAGTGGTGTTGGTAATCCGGCATGGTCGCCTCCTGATTGCTGTTGATTATTCCCCTTCAAACGAGCAAACAGTATAAACCTGAAGGCCTTCGTCCTGCAGCTTGCGGGAGCCGCCGAGATCGGGCAGATCAATCATGGCTGCCACTTCCACAATTTCCGCGCCAATCCTGCGGATCAGACGGGTCGCGGCGAGCATCGTGCCGCCAGTGGCAATCAGATCATCCACCAGAACCACGTTGTCGCCCGGCTTGAACGCGTCCTTGTGTAGCTCCACGGAGGCGGTACCGTATTCAAGCTCGTAGTCCTCCACCAGCGTATCGAACGGCAGCTTGCCTTTTTTGCGGACAAGTACCAGGGACGCGTTGAGCTCATAGGCCAGTGCCGAGCCAATGATAAAGCCGCGCGCATCCACCGCTGCCACGGCATCAATCTTGTGGCCGTGGTAGCGGTGTACGAAGGCATCAATCAGTTTACGGAAGGCAGTCTTGTCCTGCAGTACCGTGGTTATATCGCGAAAGGCCACGCCCGGCTTTGGCCAGTCCGGGACCGTGCGAATGGCCTTTTTGATGCTTTCAGAAAAATAATCCATAAACGTTCCGTTTAATGCCCTGGAAGCGGATCAGGCCGCATCCAGGAAAATGAATTTCAGAACAAACACAACCGCAATGATAACAACACTGGCGTTCAGATCTGCCCAGCGGCCACTGAGTGCCTTCAGAATGGCGTAGGTGATGAATCCCAGGGCGATGCCGTTGGCAATGGAGAAGGTCAAAGGCATCATCAGGGCGGTGACAACAGCCGGGGCCGCATCAGTGACATCCTCCCAATCAATCAGTTTGAGGCCGCTGGCCATCAGAACCGCCACGTAAAGCAGTGCCGGTGCGGTGGCGTAGGCAGGGATGATGCTGGCGATCGGTGACAGCAGCAAACAAGCAAGAAACAGCGCGGCAACCACGACAGCGGTCAGGCCGGTTCGGCCGCCGGCGGAGATGCCCGCGGTGGATTCGATGTAGCTGGTGGTGGTTGAGGTGCCGAGGGCGGCACCGGACATGGTCGCAACCGAGTCCGACATCAGGGCCCGGCCGAGGCGCGGCAGTTTGCCGTCCTTGTCGAGGAGACCACCGCGCTGTGCGGCGCCGATCAGGGTGCCGGATGTATCAAACAGATCGACGAACAGAAACGCAAAGATCACGCTGATCATGCCGATATTCAGGGCGCCCGCCAGGTCCAGCTGCATGAACGTCGGCGCTATGCTCGGGGGTGCTGAAACCAGACCGTTGTACTCCACCATTCCCAGTGCCATGGCTACGCCGGTAACCGCAATAATACCAATCATGACGGCGCCGGTTACCTGGCGGAAGGACAGTGCGCAAATCAGCACGAAGCCGCCGAAAAACAGCAGGCTCTCTGCCACTTTCACTTCACCCAGCCCCACAAGCGTGGCGGGGTGATCCACAACAATGCCGGCATTCTTCAGGGCGATCAGGGCCAGGAAGAAGCCAATGCCCGCGGAGATGCCGAAGCGCAGGGACATGGGAATGCTGTTGATGATCCATTCCCGCACCTTGAAGATGCTCAGCAGGAAGAACAGGAAGCCGGAAATGAACACCGCTCCGAGCGCTATCTGCCAGCTGTAGCCCATGCTGCCGACGACCGTGAAGGAGAAAAAGGCGTTGAGCCCCATGCCTGGTGCCATGGCGATCGGGTAATTGGCCCATAGCCCCATGATCAGGGTGCCGATCACGGCTGCAAGACAGGTAGCAACAAAGACAGCCCCGAAATCCATGCCGGTCGATGACAGGATGCTCGGGTTGACCACGATGATGTACGCCATGGTCAGGAAGGTGGTAATGCCCGCAACCACTTCTTTACGAACAGTGGTGCCGTGGGCCTGGAGTTGGAACAGTCGTTCAAGCATGACGGGTGTCTGCCTCACAGGATGCTGAAAGTTTGTGTTTGGGGGTCTGGTCTGGACGGAATTCTTGAATTGCGTGAAAAAACGGCAATATTACCGGCTCAGCCTCCTGAGGCCAAGGGATGATTGACAGTTCGTCAAAGCGAATGTGGCGTTAGTTGCTGTGAGAGTCACGCTGGAGCCGGATATCGAAGCGGACCGCCAACATCCGCACGATGACGATAAAAAGCAGGCCAATGGTCAGCGGCAGGACCTCGTTGTCGAGGAACCACTGGCAGACAAAGTACAGCCAGCATCCGGCAAATGAAATCGAGGCGTAGATCTGGTCTTTGCGAAAAATATAGGGGACCTCGTTACAGAGGGTGTCCCGCAGGGCGCCGCCAAAGGTGCCTGTCATCACTCCCAGCAGGGAAGCGACAAACCAGGAATGTCCCAGATCCAGGGCCAGTTGGGCGCCAAGGATGGAAAAAACGCCGAGTCCGATGGCGTCGGGGAACACAATTCTTGACTCCCGCAGCCGCTCTGCTTTTTTCCAATAGCTGAAGACAACCGCCATGGCCAGAATCAGCATCGGTTGCTCTTCGTGCTTGATCCAGTAAAGAGGGTGGTTGTCCATGATCAGGTCGCGCAGGGTGCCACCCCCGAGTGCCGTGATGAAGCCGATGGTAAATACGCCCACAGGATCCATATTTTTGGAGCGCGCCACGATCATGCCGGAAATCGCAAACGCGACGATTCCAACCATTTCAAGCACGTAGATGATGTCGATCATGGCGAGCCCCGAGATAGGCCAGGAGTGGCCGGATGCCTAAAGTCAAAGCGCGCAGGATAGCGAAAAAGCGGATGGCTTTCACCTGAGGCCAGATAGGTGTCAGGAAGCGCGGGCCTCCGGACTGTGATCCATAGCGACAGTTCTGAACGTATCTTGCATTCAACTTACCTGTATCCTGTTGTACGGAGTTGCTATGTCCCTGATGCGCCTGGCCTATGCCAGTGAAGCCACGTTTGAAGCCAAACCGGTGGAAAAGGGTGTTGAACCCCACGTTGCACGAATTCTGATGACCTCCCGTAAGAACAATGCCAAAGACCAGTTGGTCGGTGGCCTCTACTACGGAAACGACCGGTTTTTCCAGTATCTGGAAGGTGAAGAGGACGCCGTCCGTCGCACGTATGACAGGATCCTGAAGGATGACCGCCACCGCAACATCGTCACCTTGATAGAAGAGCCCCTGAAGAGCCGAACGTTCAGTAACTGGTCCATGAAATACGTGCCGCTTTCGAGGGACGTTCGGGCATTTCTGGATGATCAGGGACTTGAATCCTTTGATCCGGCCGCGTTCACCTCTGAACAGTGCGAGAAAATGATCGAGCTCGTTCGCAACTCCAGCCAGGAACAGAATCTGTCTACCCGTGATGATCCTAAATCTGTCGGCGACGCGCCTCAGGTGCTGTCCTCAGGAATGAAAACTGGCCTGATTGTGGCCGGGGTGGTTTTGGTTGGCGCTCTCGTGATCGGCGGGACCATGCTCTGAATGGACTCGCTCTGAGAAATAAGCGCCGCTTATGCGCTTAGATAAAAGAACTTTATTTGCTTCATGTTAAGACTCTGTTTAGCTTGACGGATAACAATCACAGGCGCCTGTCGCCTGGAATCCGATCGAACAAAAACGGAGCACTCATGAAAGCCATCCTCTGCAAGGAATATGGTCCGGCCGAGAAGCTGGTCATCGAAGAAGTTCCCAGCCCCGAAGTGAAAGGCCGCGGTGTCAAAGTGCGCGTTAAAGCCGCCGGCCTGAATTTTCCGGACACCCTCATCATCGAGAACAAATATCAGTTGAAGCCAAGCCTGCCTTTTTCCCCGGGTGGCGAAATGGCGGGTGAGGTTATCGAGGTTGGCGACAAGGTAACCCGCTTCAAGGTAGGCGACCGTGTTGCTGGGCTGACAGGTTATGGCGCCTTTGCCGAAGAAGTCATCGTGCCGGAGCAGAATCTTCTCCCCGTCCCCGATGGCATGTCCGACGAGAAGGCTGCGGCCTTCACCATGGTTTATGGGACTTCCTATTATGCCCTCAAGCAGCGCGGCAACCTTCAGCCTGGCGAATCGCTTCTGGTTCTGGGCGCCA
Organism: Marinobacter sp. CP1; assembly: GCF_001266795.1. Taxonomy (NCBI): domain Bacteria; kingdom Pseudomonadati; phylum Pseudomonadota; class Gammaproteobacteria; order Pseudomonadales; family Marinobacteraceae; genus Marinobacter; species Marinobacter sp. CP1. The sequence goes on along the minus strand of NZ_CP011929.1, from coordinate 662,951 downwards.
GCGGTGGCGTGGGCCTGGCAACGGTTGAGCTCGGCAAGGCCATGGGCGCAAAGGTTATTGCAGCCGCCAGTTCGGCGGAAAAGCTAGCGGTTGCCAAGGAAGCTGGCGCCGATGAGCTTATCAATTATGCCGAAGAGCCTCTTAAAGACGCGGTGAAGAAGCTTACTCACAGCAAAGGCGTGGATGTCATCTACGACCCCGTAGGCGGTGACTTCACCGAACAGGCTCTCCGCGCCATGGCCTGGAATGGCCGCCACCTGATCATCGGCTTCGCGGCCGGCGAGATTCCGAAAATCCCGGCAAATTTGACTCTTCTGAAAGGTTGTTCCGTTGTTGGCGTATTCTGGGGCAGTTTCACTCAACGCGAGCCGGAAGCCAGCGCCCAGAACATGATGGAGCTGATGAAGCTCTATGCCGAGGGCAAGATTGATCCGAAGATCAGTGCCGTCTATGACTTCGAGGATTACGCCTCTGCCCTTGGAGCCCTTACTGAACGCAAAGCGACTGGCAAGGTTGTGCTTAAAGTCGGCTCCTGAGTTTTATCGAAGCCTGAAAGCTTTGGGAGGTTGCCGGTTGGAAGCACCTCCCAAAAACCGCTACGAGCACATCCATGTGCGCTTGGCGTCGGCCATCCATGGCCGCCGACATTTTTGGGAAGTGCTTCCAACCGGCAACTTCTGGAATCAGTGGTATCTCTGAGTATCAAGACTATAACGCAATAGCCCGGTGGTGAGGGTGGGCACCTCCTCCCAAAAATGTAGAGGGCCATGGACGGCCCGAAACAAGCGCACACGGACGTGCTTGTAGCGGTTTTTGGGAGGAGGTGCCCACCCTCACCAATCCGCTAATCCATAAGGCTAGGGCCCAGACAAAAGGCCAATCATCAAAACCGGACCGAACCCGAGTCAATCTCCGAAACCAGCTCCGGCGTCAGCAGGGTATACCCATCAGTCCCGGGCAACCAGGCATAGACTTCCTCGCCGTCCCTAAGCGAATAGCCCAGCTTCTGGATATCCACCTTGCGGTATTTGAAGGTTCCGGTTTTCTCGATGGCGTGGGTGATGCGCACAAACACCGGTACTGCATAGGCCGGCAGATTGTCCCGCAGATAGGCGAATAATCTGTTCACATCGAACTCTTGGCCATTACTGTGGGGAACCAGGGTCACCATGCCGGCCTTACCGTTGGAGCCGGGGATCTCGACGCCGTAGACGATGGCTTCCTCGACCATCCCCGAGCCGTCGATGATGTTTTCCACTTCCGTCGTTGAGACGTTTTCGCCCTTCCAGCGGTAGGTATCGCCCATACGGTCGACGAACTGCAGGTGGCCGCACCCGATTTCCTTCAGGACATCGCCAGTGTTGAACCAGGCGTCCCCCTTCTTGAAAGCGTTGCGGAGGATCGATTTTTCCGTGGCCTCTTTCTGGGTGTAACCCTCGAACGACCATTTCTTGGTGATCTCGCCGATCAACAGGCCGGGCTCGCCTTTTGCGACTTCCTGCATGAAGCCTTTTTCGTTACGAACTGGATCCCGTGTGCCGTCGTGGAATTTCACCAGCTTGTAGGGGGCGGTGGAAAAGCCCACGGTGTTGTCCATATTGAAAAAGTTGCTGAAGCCGATGTTGCCTTCGCTGGAGGCGTAGAGCTCTGCGACTGTCTCTATCCCGAAGCGCTGCTTGAATTCCTTCCAGATGGAGGGGCGGAGGCCGTTGCCGATCATTTTGGTGAGGCTGTGGTTCCGGTCCTGTTTGCTGGGTGGCTGGTTCAGCAGGTAGCGGCAGAGTTCGCCGACGTAGCCGAAGGTGGTGGCGTGGTAATAGCGAACGTCGTCCCAGAAGGCGCTGGCGGAGAACTTGCGGCGCAGGGCAATGGCGGAGCCGCCGGCCAGGACGGACCCCCAGCAGACCAGCAGAGCGGTGCCGTGATAAAGGGGGAGCGTGCAGTAAAGAACGTCCTCCGGCTTCATGGCCAGAGACATCAGGCCAAACCCGCCGTAGGCCATTATAAATTTGCGGTGTGAGCCCGGGGCGGCCTTGGGCAGGCCGGTGGTGCCGGAGGTGAACAGGTAGATGGCGGTATCGCCCATTTTCGGCGCATCGCTCAGAACCGGGGCGTCGCTGTTGAAGGTGCTGACCTGCGCGGCCATGTTGGCGTAACCGGTCGGTGCGTCCCCAAAGGCGTTCAGCGTGTTGGTGTCTGCCAGAAACTGGAATGGCTGGGGATGGGCGGTCTTGAGATCTGTCTTTATGCCGTCGAACGCTTCGATCAGTTCCTCGCCAACCACCACCATTTTGGGCTCGATCAGGTTGATGCTGTGTTCGAGTACCTTGCCTCTCTGGGAGGTGTTGAGCATGGCGCAGGCGACCCCGAGTTTGGCTGCGCCGGCTACCACGGCCAGCAATTCGGGGCGGTTTTCAAGGAAGATCGCAATGGCATCCCCTTTGGCAAGCCCCTGGTCCTGCAGGTAGCGGGCGATGCGGTTAGCCCAGCCATTCAATTCGCTCCATGTGATCGAGCGGTCTTCAAACAGAATGGCGGGCCGGCTGCCCAGGTTCCGGGCGTTGTTCTCGATGAGTGTGCCGAGCGTAAGCTCACGGTTCTCGTTTTTCAGGGCATAGTAATACAGCCCCCGGGTTATGGCCGGCAAACGCCGGAATATTCCGGGCAGGCTGCGGGCAATGTCCAGTGCGGATACGTTGTCTTGGCTCATGGTGTTTCCATTGGTCCCTTTTATTGTGTGGACGTTGAACCCGGAACAACGCATGCCTCGGGTTCAGTCCAGAAACAGGTCCGGCATCAGGGGCTTATCGCCCGGCTCATACCGGTAATGCTCGAAGTCGGTGATACCGTCCTGCCGTAGCAGGTCCTCGTCGATCAGGGTCTGACCAGTCATAGTCTCAGACGACCGGTTGAGGATGCTGACAGCAGCATCGGCCATGATGTCCGGCTTCCTGCCCTGGGCCATCATCTGGGGCCCGCCAACTTCAAATTCGATGGCTGCCGTGGCAATCAGCGTTTTCGGCCACAGCGTGTTAACCGCAATGCCGTACCGCCTGAACTCCTCCGCCATGCCCAGGCTCAGCATGGTCATGGCGTATTTTGTGGTGGTATAGGGGCCATATTGGGCGAACCACCGGGTATTCAGATTCAGAGGCGGCGACAGGCTCAGGATGTGAGCCCGGTCCGACTGTTTCAGCCAGGGCAGTGCGGCCTGGCTGCAGGCCATGACGGCCCGGGCATTGACCTGATGCATCAGGTCGTACCGGCTGACCTTAAGGTTTTCCACACCGGTTAGCCGAATGGCGCCTGCGTTGTTTACCAGTGCGTCGATGCCGCCAAAATGCTCGCCGGCCTCATCAATGCGCTGGCGGATCTGCTTTTCATCCCGGACATCCAGAACCAGCGGTAGCGCTTTGCCTCCAGCATCCCGAACTTCCTCCGCCACCGTATGGATCGTGCCTGGCAGCTTCGGATGAGGCGTGTCTGATTTGGCGGCAATCACTACGTTCGCGCCCTGACGGGCGGCGGCGAGGGCGATGGCCCGGCCGATGCCACGGCTGGCGCCGGTGATAAAAACGGTACGATCACGCATGGTACTCATGCCTCGTTCTCCTGTTCGGCCGTCTCGTTGGCGGTTATCTGGACCAGTAACTGACTGCGTTTTACCTGGTCGCCTTTGCTCGCAAGAATCTCGGCGACTCTGCCGTCGCGGTCTGCTTTTACCGGATGCTCCATCTTCATGGCTTCCAGTATCACCAGCGTATCGCCCTGGTGAACGCTCTGACCAGCTTCAACTAACACATCAATGATGGCACCATCCATGGTCGCCTGGATGCGACCGCTGCCCGCGCCACCAGCAGTCCTGGCTGGTTGGTGGGTAACATCGCGCACCGACCAGGATTGCCCGAACGCCTGCAAATATAGGGAATCGCCCTGGCGGTGATATTGGCAGGCCTGACGAACGCCGCTGTCGATAATGCACAAATGGCCATCCCTCTGGCTCTCAAGTACCAGGGAATGCCGGGTTTCGCCCATACTGACAGACAACCGGCTGCCGCTGCGGGTCACCAGTAGCTCGACAGTGGTGTCGCCGGTTTCCAGCTTGATGGGGGTCATGGTGGCCGGCGCATTGCTCCAGGCGCTCTGGCCCGAAATGTCATGGTCGAGCACGCAGGCGGCCAGGGCCAACTGGCGAATGGTCAGGTTTTGCGGCTGAAGGGACGGATCGTCCTTGAAGGCCTGCTGCAGGAAGGCCGTGGTCGCCCCGCCGGCCCCGAAAGTCTCGTCTGCGATAATCCGGCTCAGGAAATGGCGGTTGGTGGTCACGCCGAACACGGTTGTGTCCTCAAGCGAGCGGATCAGCCGCCGGCGGGCTTCATCCCGGTTTTGGCCCCAGGCAATTACTTTTGCCAGCATCGGGTCGTAGTGGGGAGTGATAGCATCTCCAGATCGTACCCCGGTATCAAACCTTAAACCTTCGCCTTCGGCTGGTTCAAAGGCGTATAGCGGTCCGGTCTGGGGTGTGAATCCGTGGGCAGGGTCTTCTGCATAGAGTCGAACCTCAATGGCATGGCCATTCAGGTGAATATCGTCCTGGCCGAGCGGCAGCGGGCGTCCCTCAGCCACGTTGAGCTGCCAGGCGACCAAGTCCTGGCCGGTAATGAGTTCGGTGACCGGATGCTCTACCTGCAGGCGGGTGTTCATTTCCAGAAAGTAGAAGTTTCGGTGCTTGTCGACCAGGAACTCGACGGTGCCGGCGCCTTCGTAGTTGCAGGCCAGAGCCGCTTTGACTGCAGCCTCACCCATGGCCTGTCGTAGTTCCGGCGTGACAAAGGGGGAGGGTGCTTCTTCCACTACTTTCTGGTGTCGGCGCTGTACTGAGCAGTCCCGTTCGCCGAGGTAGACCGCATTGCCGTGGCGATCCGCAAACACCTGGATTTCCACGTGGCGGGGCTCAATCACGGCTTTTTCCAGGATCAGTTCGTCGTCGCCGAAGGCCTGTTTTGATTCGGAACGGGCCCGTTTGATGTTGTCGGCCAGTTCGGATTCACTCTCAACCAGGCGCATGCCGCGGCCACCACCGCCGGCAGAGGCTTTGATCATGAGGGGGTAGCCGATGTCTTTGGCGGCGGTGATCAGTTCGTCGTCGTTGGCGTTGTCGCCTTCATAGCCAGGCACCACTGGCACGCCGGCCTCCTGCATGGCGATTTTGGATCGGCGCTTGCTGCCCATGAGTTCGATGGCCGAGGCGGGAGGGCCAACAAACACCAGGCCGGCGTCTTTGCAGGCGTTGGCGAAGGCGGCATTCTCGGAGAGGAAGCCGTAACCCGGGTGGATGCAGTCGGCGCCGGTTTTGCGGGCGGCTTCAAGAATTGCATCGCTGTTCAGGTAGGAGGCGGATACCTGTGCCGGGCCAATGCAGACGGCCTCGTCGGCCAGTTCCACGTGCATGGCCCTGGCGTCGGCCTCGGAGTAGACAGCTACGGTGCGGTAACCAAGGGCTTTCGCGGTGCGGATGACGCGGACTGCGATTTCGCCGCGGTTGGCTACTAGTAGTTTCTTTAACATGTTCTTGTTCTCTCCTTTGGAGTAAGCCGCGAGGCTGAGTGCCGTCTGGCTTCCAGAAAACCGCTACGAGCACATCCATGTGCGCTTGGCGTCGGCCATCCATGGCCGCCGACATTTTCTGGAAGCCAGACGGCACTCACCCTCGCTCCGCATCAGTCCGATTCGCTTGCCCAGGCTGGTGGACGTTTTTGCATGAAGGCCATGGTGCCCTCCGTTCCTTCGCTTCCCCGGATGGCTTCCGCAAATTTTTCAGCCGCGCTGTCCAGCAAACCGCTCATGGGTTCATGGCCAACCCTGTGTAGCAACGCTTTGGTTTCTGCCGTGGCAACCGGTGCGCAGTGGCGGACACGATCCAGAGCGCTTGTCAGCATCTCTTCCAGTTCATCCTCTGAAGAAGCCGCCTGGTGAACGATGCCAAGACTGCATGCTTCGTTCGCATCGATTCTCAAACCGAGCAGGGCCAGCCGCCGGGCCTGAGTGAGGCCGATTCGTTCAACCACAAACGGCGCAATCTGGGCTGGAATCACGCCGAGGGAGGTTTCCGGCATGCCGAACTTGGCGCTCGGCCCGGCGATGGCGACGTCGGAAACGCAGGCCAAACCGAATCCACCGCCCATGACGGCGCCTTCGGTGATCGCGATGACCACTTTCGAGGATTCGTTGACCTGTTGAATCATCTGACCGAAAGCGCGGTTCAGACGATAGAACGGGTCCGCCTCACCCTCGGCCGCTTTCTGGCCGCGGGCTCCGGCCATGTCTTTGATATCACCACCGGCGCAGAAGTGCCCACCGACGCCCCGGATGACGACGGCGCGAATGTGCAGGTCGTTTTCAATCTGGGTGAACACCGCGGACAGTTCCGCCACCATCTCGAGGCTCATGGCGTTGCGCACGTCTGGTCGGTTGATGGTGATAAACAGGGTGGGGCCCTGTTTTTCCAGAATCAGTGTTTCGCAATGTGGTACTTGGTCCATAAGTGACTCCACCGTCCGTTTGTTAGTCGCGCTTCTTGCCCGGAAGGGTGCCCATCATCTTGCAGATAATTCCCAGCATGATTTCGTCGGCACCACCGCCGATGGAGACCAGCCGAACATCCCGATGCGCCCGGGAGATCGGGTTGTCCCACATGTAACCGTTACCGCCCCAGTACTGCAGGCAGCTGTCTGTAACCTCACGTCCAAGACGCCCGGCCTTGAGCTTGGCCATGGAGGCAAGGCGAGTCACATCCTTGCCTTCGACGTGCAGCTCGCAGGCCTGGTAGGTGAGGGCGCGCAGGGCCTCGACTTCGGTTTGCAGTTCGGCCAGGCGGAAGTGGATTACCTGGTTGTCGATCAGTGGCTGGCCGAAGGTCTTCCGCTCGCGACAGTACTCGATGGTCTTGGTGATGCAGTTCTCCAGCGCCTTGATAACGTTCGCCGCGCCCCAGATCCGCTCCTCCTGGAACTGCAGCATCTGCATCATAAAGCCGGTGCCCTCGGCGCCGATCCGGTAGCGCTGGGGCACACGGACGTCGTCAAAGAAAATCTGCGCGGTTTCGGAAGAGCGCATGCCGAGCTTGTTCAGATGCGGGCTGAAGGAGATGCCCGGCGTTTTCGTGGGCACGATAATCAGGGACTTGTTCTTGTGGGGCTTGTCGTCCGAGGTGTTGGCCAGCAGGCAGATAAAATCCGATTTGGGGCTGTTGGTAATCCACATCTTGGAGCCGTTGATGATGTAGTCGTCGCCGTCTTTCTTGGCAGTGGTTTTCATTCCCGCTACATCAGAACCTGCGCCAACTTCACTGACGCCAATACATCCCACCATGTCGCCGGCAATGGCCGGCGCGAGGAAACTGCGTTTCAGTTCATCGGAACCAAACCGGGAAATGGCCGGGGTACACATATCGGTCTGAACCCCGATGGCCAGCGGCACACCACCACAATGGGCCATGCCAAGCTCTTCCGCAGCCACGAGGTTGTAGCTGTAATCCAGCCCCATACCACCGTATTCTTCGGGCTTCTGGATCCCGAGGATTCCGAGGTTTCCGAGCTTTTTGAACAGTTCATGAATCGGGAATTCCCCGGCGGCTTCCCATTCGTCGCAGTGGGGATTGATTTCCTTCTCGACGAAATCGCGGATGGTTTTTCGAAGGGCTTCGTGTTCGGCTGTGAATTTCACGTTCTTGTTCTCCTGCTTTTAGAGAGTTCGTGCCTTATTTTGTTAGGTGCACGTTCTTTAGCTTGGGTGGCAGGTGGGTGGGGCCGCTTCCAGAAAACCGCTACGAGCACATCCATGTGCGCTTGGCGTCGGCCATCCTTGGCCGCCGACATTTTCTGGAAGCGGCCCCACACACCTGCCTATGTCTGTAAATTTGATGCTGCCTGCTGGCAGTTTTGTTCTTCCAAAACGATAACTCGTGGTTGACCCGAACCGGGGCGGAGGGCTTCCCAAAAACGTGGAGCGCCAGGGATGGCGCGACCGAGCCCTACAGGGACGTATTTACGGGCGTTTTTTGGGAAGCCCTCCGCCCCGGTTCCAGCCCCAAAGCTCGAAGGCCTACAGGCGGGCCACACCAAAGGTATTGGGCCGCAACTGCCGAGCCTCGGCTTCCCGGCAAACGTCCAGAACCAGGGACAGAACGCGCCGCGTATCCCGCGGGTCGATTAGCCCGTCATCCCACAATCTGGCCGTTCCGAACAGCGCCGTTGAGCCTTCCTCCAGTTTCTTCGCCGTGGCCTGCTCCAGAAAATCCAGTGTCTTCGGATCCGGCTCCATGCCGCCGCGGCGCTGCTTGTCTTCAGCTACGATACGCATCACCTTGCCTGCCTGTGCCGGCCCCATAACCGCGGTTCGGCTGTTGGGCCAGGCGAAGATGAACCTCGGGTCCAGGCCACGTCCGCACATGGCGTAGTTACCTGCACCATAGGAACCGCCGATGACAATTGCGACCTTTGGCACCCGACAGTTGGCCACAGCCTGGATCATTTTCGAGCCGTGTTTGATGATGCCGTTCTGCTCTGAGTGAGTACCCACCATGAAACCGGTGGTGTTATGCAGGAACAAAAGGGGCGTTCCGGCCTGGTCGCAGAGCTGGATGAACTGGGCGGCCTTGGCGGATCCAGCCGGGGTGATCGGGCCGTTGTTGCCGATGATGCCGACTGAATGACCTTCAATTCGGATGGTGCCGCAGACGGTCTGGTCGTCGAACTCGTTCTTGAAGTCCATGAACTTTGAACCGTCGGCAATGCGGGCGAGGATTTCGCGCACATCGTAGGGCTTTTTGGAATCCGCCGGGATGACACCCAACAGCTCCTCGGCCGGGTAGAGCGGTTCCTCCCATTGAAGTTCGCGCCGGGGTGGCAGCTGCTCGTTCCAGGGCAGGGCTTCGAGGATGTTTCTGGCCTGGCGGATGCCATCGGCGTCGTCTTCGGCCAGGTACTCTGCCGTTCCTGCCACGGTCGCATGCATCTCCGCGCCGCCAAGTTCCTCATCGGTGGCAACTTCGCCGGTTGCTGCCTTCAGCAGTGGTGGGCCGGCCAGGAACATCTTGGCTTGTTCGCGCACCACGATCACGTAGTCGGACAGGCCCGGCTGGTAGGCGCCGCCAGCCGTGGCGTTGCCGTGGACCACGGTGACCTGGGGAATGCCGGCCGCGGACATCCGCGCCTGATTGGCAAAGCCCCGGGCACCTAGCACGAAAATATCAGTGGCGTAGTTCAGGTTGGCGCCGCCGCTCTCGGAAAGGGATACCACCGGCAGCTTGTTTTCCATGGCGATCTGCTGCAGGCGCAGCGTCTTGTCCAGGCCGGCAGGGGTAATGGTGCCGCCTTTGATGGCGCTGTTGCTGGCCACCACCAGACAGCGGATGCCGCTCACATAACCGATACCGGCGATGATCCCGCCGCCGGCGAGGCTGCCGTCCTTGTCGTCGTGCATCTTGTAGCCTGCCAGGGAGCAGAGTTCCAGAAAGGGCGTGCCGCGGTCCAGCAACCGGTTAATACGGTCCCTCGGGAGCAGCTTGCCCCGTTTGATGAACTTCTCCCGGGCGGCTTCCGCCAAATCCAGAACCTTTTGCTCAACGTCCCGGAACGTGGTGATGTGGGCGTCCATGGCTTCGGCGTTGGTGCGGAAGTCCTCGGACGTGGAGCTTACCGTGGATTCAAGTACCTGCATGGTCGGCTCCTCAGTCGTCGCTCAGAACTTTCGGGGTGATGGCCCGGTGAAAGCCGTTGTAGGGTTCGTTGTTCTTGGCTTTCGGTAGCGGCCAGACCCGACCTCCCTGTGACGCACCGCCGTCGATCCGCAGACAATCCCCGCTGATAAACGCTGCGCCAGGGCTGAGTAAAAAACAGATGGCCGAGCTGACTTCGGATTCGGTGCCCATGCGTTTGATCGGGACGTTATCACCAAGGCTGCGAATCCACTGCTTCATGTGTTCGGGGTAGTTATCCATGCCACTGGAGGCAATCCAGCCCGGAGCGACTGCGTTTACACGAACCCCGGACGCGCCCCACTCAACGGCGGCTGTCTGGGTAAAGTTCACCATGCCGGCCCTGGCGGCGCCGGAGTGTCCCATGCCGGGCATACCACCCCACATATCGGCCACGATATTTACAATAGCGCCCCCGGTTTTTGACAGCGCCTGGGTGTAGGATTCCCGTGCCATCAGGAAGCCGCCGGTCAGATTGGTTCGAACCACCGTCTCCCAGCCCTTCTGGTTGATCCCGGTCAGCGGCGCCTGGAACTGCCCGCCGGCATTGTTCACCAAACCATTCAGGCCTCCGTGTTCGGCAATGATCGCCTTCACCGTGGCCTTGACCGAGTCCTCTTCACGGATATCACAGACATGGGCGGACGCAATGCCGCCGTCCTCGGTGATCTCTGCTTTCACAGATTCCACTTTCTCGGCCTTGCGGCCGACCAGGGCAACCCGTGCGCCCAGGGCAGCGAGTTCATGGGCCGTACACCGGCCAATACCAGAACCGCCGCCGGTAACAATATACACCTGGCCCTTAAACAAGTCGGGATGAAACACAGACTGATAGCTCATAGTAACGAAGACCCTTTCAAAGTTCTGGCGCTCTGGTTGGTAGCGCGTTTCGGGACTGTGAGCAGCAAGGATGCTGCGATCAAGCCTACATGGATGTATTCACGGCGTGTCCCGGAACGCGCTATCAACCAGAGTGCATGCACCAATAAATCAATCTTTAACCAGACCAGAAGGAACAGGCACCGGAAACTCCAATAGCTGCTGCGCAAACGCCTTCCCTTGTGGATCAATCCGCAGGCTGGCCACGCCACCGCCGCCAAGGCTGTGCTCCAGCAGGAAATTGATGGCCTTCAGCCCGGGCATGGCCCAGCGGGTCACCCGGCCGGTTTCCGGATTCAGGGTATGGGCCATCCAGTCCGCAACCGCCGCTTCCGTTAGCGCGGTTTCAATGAACGGCAAAAATTCCGGTTTGCGGGCGATTATGCCAATGTTGGTGTGGTCGCCCTTGTCGCCGCTGCGGGCCCAGGCAAGCTTCACCAGCGGCACAGTGGTATCTGTTTCGTCTGTCTCGTGTGTGAACGACTGGGGCTGGAGGTCGCTGTTATCGAAACCGCCGCTGGTTTCGACTCCAACGGTTTGCCGCTCGCCGCCCAGATCCACGGACACATCGACTTCCGTTTTCGGCACCAGGCATGAATACAACCGGATCTTCGGCCACACGGTCGGTCGGCCACCCACAATCCCGGTGATGCCCGGTGCCATACCCGTGGCTGCCTGGGCAATCTCGCGGGAAAACAGTACAAGGGCCTCTTTCTTGGCATGGGCGGTGCTGATCTTGACCACTACTTCGCGGCAATCCTCGCCACGGCCATGAGCACCGTAGGTCGTTTCCGTACCCAGAAGCTCAATACTGGTTTCGCTGTAATCAGGCAGGCCACGTTCGCTGAACATGCGTGAGGTCTTGGCCAGAATGGCCTGTGCGACAGTCTGGGCCTTGGCCCTGGCATTCATGCCTGCCAGCAGGAAGGTAACCGTGCACTTGAAACCATCCGGCCAGGTGCCCGATACCTTGTAACTGTCGGTGGGTGGTAGCCCCCGTGCGCCCCGCACCTGTACACGGTCTTTACCGGTTTCCTCCAGCTCTACACCTGTGAAATCGCAGGTAACGTCAGGCAGCAGGTAGGCCCTTGGGTCACCGATTTCGTAGACCAGCTGTTCCGCAACTGTGCCACGACTAACCAGCCCGCCGGTGTCTTCGGGCTTGGTGATAAAAAAGTCGCCGTTGGCACTCACTTCGGCTATCGGGAATCCCATGTTGGCGTAGCCGCCAGCTACCGCTTCCCAGTCGGTAAAGTTGCCGCCGGTGGCCTGGGCACCGCACTCGAGCAGATGCCCGGCCAGGCTGCCCTGCGCCAGTTTGTCGTAGTCTTGCCAGCTCCAGCCGAACTCGTGCACCAGCGGTGCCAATACCAGAGCACTGTCTGCCACCCGGCCGGTAATAACGATGTCCGCGCCCTGTTCCAGAGCCGCAACCAGACCTGGCGCTCCCAGATAGGCATTCAGGCTGACCATCATTGCGGGCATCGGTTGGCCGGAACCCATCTCCTTGACGCCCATATCTGCGAGATTTTTCTTTTTCATCAGAAGGTCGTCGCCCAGAACCAGGGCGATCTTCATGTCCACGCCGGCTTTTTCACAGAGAGCCTGAAGGGCGTCACGACAGGCCACCGGGTTGACGCCGCCGGCGTTGGCCAGCACCCGAATGCCCTTTTCCTTGATGTCACCGAGCAAGGGGCCCATGACCGTCTGTACGAAATCCCGCGCATACCCCTGGGACGGGTCCTTCATTTTCTGGCCCGCCATGATCGACATGGTGATTTCGGCCAGATAATCGGCCACCAGATAGTCGATATTGCCCTTGTGGACCAGCTGCGCGGCAGCCGTTTCCGTGTCGCCCCAGAAGGCGGCGGAGCATCCGATGCGAACAGTGTTGGGGGATTCAGCCATCTTCCTGTGCCCTGTAAATGATTGCTGATTGAAAACGGGAGCGGTGGCGGTTTTGCCACACGATGGAGATGACAATACCAAGCAAGCGCTTGGTTTGTAAACAGGCATGTTTCAGGTAGAATTAAAGGCCTCTTATGCCAACCGGGTAGCCGTAGTGAGCCAGAACCAGATCCTCCAGTCCCTGATCGCAGAAAACCTTGTGTCAGACCCCAAAGGCGCTCGCGGCCGTCTGCTCACTGAAGCGGCACGGCTTTTCCGGGAAAAAGGCTACGAGCGCACTACAGTTCGTGATCTTGCCGCTGCCGTGGGTATTCAGTCAGGCAGCCTGTTCCACCACTTTCGAACCAAGGAAGAGATTCTCAAGGCAGTGATGGTAGAAACCATCCGGCTGAACACCGCGCTGATGCAGGCGGCTCTGGAGGCCGCCGATACCAGCAGGCAGAAGCTTCGTGGACTGATCCGCGCGGAACTTGAATCTATCAATGGCCAGACCGGCGAAGCGATGGCGGTCCTGGTATTTGAATGGCGGAGCCTGTCGGCCCCGTCCCAGGGCGAAGTGCTGGAGCTTCGGGACATCTACGAGAAACTGTGGCTGGATGTGCTGGAATCATTGAAGCGCGAGGGCGCGCTGGAGGCGGATCCCTTCGTTGTTCGACGGATGTTGACTGGCGCTCTCAGCTGGACAGTAACCTGGTACAAACCGGAGCGGGGAGGGCTGACACTGGATGGCCTGACCGATCAGGTAATGGCAATGATGGCTCTGTAAGCGGATTGCCGTTTTCAAAAGTCATTGTTTTATATCAATAATATTCTGGCAAATTCCTTTCCTTCTGGGCCATTGGCCCGATCGGCATAACAAAATCGGCATTCGAGCCATTTTTGTAGGACAGTTTTCACCGCATTCTTGCACCCGTTGACAAAAACCGACTTCAGATCGGGCAAACAAAAACAACGTGATGCAGGGTGAAATATGATCTCCTCTCTGGCAAAGCTCGGACCGCATGTCTTTGCGGCTCGCCTCAAAGCTCTCTCGCTGGCAGCCGTTGCCATACTCACAGGTTGCTCGGCCAACCCCATCTACACCACCACCGGCGTTGTGCTCTCCAATTATTCGGAGGGCGAAGCCACGCCCTACGTGTTGCAGATGTCCGACACCCAGATGGCGTGTGCGCTGGGCGAGGGCGTGGATCCGCTGCTCTATTCCTTCTCGCGGGTCACCGATGCACCTGACACCACCGGCTCCCTGTTGATGCTTCTGGCAGGCAACTGTGCCGAGTACAAGGCCTGGGAAGCTGAGCTCGCCTATCTCAGAGCGGATTATGAGGGAGATGTGGAAGCGGCAAAGGACGCCAGGGAAGTGGCAAAGCGATTGAATGCGCTGACCGCGAAACGCCGGTATGCTTCCTTCAAACGAGCAATGGCCGCCTACGAGTTTGATCCCACTGCTGAGCCCCTCGAGTGCCCCTTTCTGTTCACCGAACAGGACGAAATCACCTTCCTGCTGGGCTTGCTGACCGGTATGCAGGCAATCGTAAACGATGCCAATTCCGGCGCCATGGCCGGAGTCCCCAGGAACATCGCTCCCCAGGCCGAGCGTGCCGCTACCTGTCTGGACAATGAAAAGTGGGGCGGTATGCCAAACGCCATCCGGGCCCTGGTCTGGCTGCTCCTGCCCGACACCCGTCCGGCTCTGGCGCCGGACCCCTGGCAGGTGCTTGAGCACAGCCGGGAACTGGGGGTTGAAAAAGGCATGCGGGTTCCGCACGCGCTTCAAGCGGTCGCCGCCGAAACCTTTGGTCGCCCGGAAAAGCTTGAGCAAGCCATCGCCAGTTTCGCCGAGGCCGATGCAACTATGGAGGTCTGGGACGAGTACCGTCTGGTGGATGAAGTCGCGGCGGGTGTGGTGCGCTTTTCCTCTGACAAACACTGGACCGCCAATTTCGGCTATCGGACGCCGCAATCCTTCTTCGGCAGGATGAGCCCCGAGCGGCAAACCGACAACGTCGAAACCATGAATCTGGACGACCTGCTGTGAGGCAGGTTGCCGACATCCTCTGAAAACTGACAAACACAAGAATGACCCGGAGGTCGATATGATCCGCAAATCCCTCGCTGCCATGGCCCTTGTGGCCGCCGCTCCGCTGGCATCGGCACAGTCTGTTTCCATGTGCGTGTTCGATGTGATCGGCGCCAATGGCGACTTCTACAACTTCGTCAAAGACTATGCGCTTGAGATGAAGGGCCACGGCGTGGATTTCGAGCTTAAACCCTACACCGATGAGGGCGTGGCGATCGGTGATTTTAACGCCGGACAATGCGATGCCGTTGCCGCCACGGACATTCGGATTCGTCCATTCAACAAGTTCACGGGCAGCATCAGCGCTGTGGGAGCGCTGCCCACCTACGACAACCTGAAAACCTTGTTGGCCACGCTGGCACAACCGAAAGCCGCGCCATTGATGAAGGATAACGGGTACGAAGTGCTCGGGATCATACCAGTGGGTGCCGGTTACCTGTTTGTAAATGATCGCAGTATTGATACCGCCGGCGAGCTGGCGGGCAAGCGAATGGCGACCCTCGACTATCAGAAAGACGCGATTCACATGGTGAATTACGTCAAGGCCACGGTCGTGCCCTCCGACATCACCAACTTCGCCGGCAAGTTTAACAACGGTTCGGTGGATACCGCCTATGCGCCGGCTTTTGCTTACGAAGCTCTGGAACTCTATAAGGGCATCGGCGAGAGCGGCGGGGTTGTGGACTATCCGCTGGCACAGCTGACGCTTCAGATGGTTGCCCGTGATGACGTGCTGGACGACGACACAGCCCAGAAAGCCCGTGAAGTTGCCTGGAATATGTTTCCTCAGGCCATGGGGCTGATTGAAGGCCAGGAAGCAGCCATTCCCGAAGAAAAATGGGTGCGCATTCCTGAAAAAGACATCCGCGGCTATCAGGAGATGTTCCGGGAGAACCGGATCGAGATGCGCGATGGCCTGAACGGGGCGCCGGATGTGTATCACCCGAAAATGATGGGGCTGCTCAGCAAGATCCGCTGTGCAAGTAACCCTGCTGCAGCCGAGTGCACCGCGGACAACCGCGAATAACGGGGCGGAACCATCATGAACTGGCGAGCAATTACCGCTCCGGCAGCACGGACCCTATACCCCGTACATCGCATGTACGGGGCGGTTCTGCTGCTTCTCCTGCTGTTTACCCTGCTGCTGGGGATGGGCAACTCGCTCCATTCCCGGTTGCTCTGGGTCGGAGAACAGACCTGGCCGAACTATTATCTGCTGAATCCCGATGCGACAGAGCCGTCCTGTCAGCTGGAAATGGATGTTGATGCCGAAGTGGCTCGCCGGGTGGCCAATTACAAGCCTGACCCCGATGATCTGTTCAGCTCACCGCCCAATCCCGATGCCATCCGCAAATCGCTACAGAGCAATCTGGAACTCTGCCAGCAGCAATACGACGTCTATGAACAGAACCTGGCCCACGCTACGCCAGCCCTAGGGGCGTTCAAGACGCTAGAGCAGGGACTTGCGAACTTCCTGCTGGAGAACATTGAGCTGACCAAGTACCTGTTCATTGCGATGTTCGCGATGGCTGCGGCAATCGCTGCGCTGGACACGGACCACATAGCGTTGCGCCTGCCCCGCAATCGAGCTGAATGGCGGCTGAGCCAGGGTGTGCAGTTTGTGGTTAATGGTCTGATGGTGCTGTCGCTGAATGCTTACCTGGGCAAGCTGGCCACGTCGCCGGGTTCGGAGGGTACGATGAGCCTTCAATATGCCTGGGGCGGGGTCTTCGGCCTCTTTATGGTGATCAATGCAGTGCGTTTCCTGAACGTTCCGGAACGTATCCGCCCCGGCGGTCTTTCCGCTTCGTCCGGTCTGGTGATTCCTCTGTACTGTGCCATGGGCCTGATCGCCATAAGTTATTTCTTCCTGGTAGACGGGTATGCCTCGGGCCTGGCGATCTACTTTGGAATGATGTCCAACCTGTCATCCATGTTCATCAATATCGGCCTTTACGTGCTGGTGGGCATGATGCTGAAGCAGACCAGAATTCCCGAGCTCCTGCTCAATCTCATCAAACCTTTTAATCTGCCAGCGCCGATGCTGGCTTCGGTGATTATCTTCGCAACGGCGTTTCCGACAGCGTTCACCGGCGCATCGGGCATTTTCATCCTGGCCGTGGGTGGTGTTGTGTATGACGAGCTGCGCCGAGCCGGGGCAGGGCGGCAGCTTTCCCTGGCAACGACTGCCATGTCCGGAAGCCTCGGCGTGGTGCTCAACCCGTGCCTGCTGATCGTTGTTGTGGCGGCTCTCAATAAGGAAGTGACAACCACTGAGATGTACAGCTGGGGCTTCTGGGTCTTCCTCATGTCGGCAACGCTGTTTTCTCTGATTGTGTGCAAGACCCAAGGAAACTGGAAGCCCCGTCCGGCGCCGGGCGCCTTCCGCGCGGCTCTCTCGGAAAGCCGGGCCCTGCTGCCTTATGTGGCGGTGGCAGCTCTGGTTATCCTGTCGATCTGGGTTGTTCTCGGCTTGAAGTTCAACGAGTACAGCGCTCCTATGATACTGCCGCTGGTAATGCTCGCGCTGGTGTTGCTGGATTCCGGCCGGAGTCGTGGTGAGCAGGGCCAGACCCGTTCCCAGGTGTTCTGGGCACGCAGCTCGGCCGCTGCCAGCGATTCGGCAGTGCACATTGGCGCGCTGCTGGCGTTGATCGGGTTTTCCATCTGCCTGGGGGGAATCCTGGAGCGCTCCGATATCGTTCACGCGCTCTTCCCGGAGGACCTGACCAGCCCGTGGATCGCCATGCTGGTGATCGTCGTGATGCTCACAGTAATAGGCATGGTCATGGACCCGTTCGGCGCGGTAATCCTGGTGTCGGCGACCATTGCCCAGCCGGCGATCCAGCTGGGTATTGATCCGCTGCACTTCTGGATTGTGTGTCTGGTGGCATTTGAGCTCGGTTACCTGAGCCCGCCAGTGGCGCTGAACCACCTGCTCACCCGCCAGGTGGTGGGCGAGACCGAAGTGCTGGCGGCAGAGCGCACAGGTTCCTTCTGGCATCGCTGTGAGCGACTGCTGCTGCCCCTGGCCGTGATGGGCCCCACACTGTTGTTCGTGGCCTTTGTGCCGATGCTGTTCTACGCGTTGTAATGTTGAAGTGAGATAAAGAGGGCCGCCTGAGGAAACTCAGGCGGCTTTTTTGCATCTGGAATACAAGAGGAAACGTAGTTTCAACAGACACTGACACAGCCGGCAAGTGACTATAAGCTATTCTCACTTATCGTGAATTTTGGGTGGTTCCTATTCATATGATTATTCAAAATCGCTGCAGACACCTTCTGTTGGCCGCCGGCATAGCCTTTTTGACCGGCTGCGGAGGTGGGGGCGGTGAAGCCAGTTCTGAACCCTTGCCGGTAGCACCGGGCAGGCCGCTCGCGGGCCAAATAAATATTGAGGCCGGTAGCCGAATAGATCAGGACACCATGGATGAGCTGGGTTTGTCTGGCGCGCAACCGGCAACCAGTCCACAGTCTCTGCCACTGAACTTTGTTCTTGCTGGCTATGTCAGTGGTGATTCGGGCAGTTACGAGGCCATTAGCGGGCAAATCTTTAGTTACAGTGCAGACGCTTCTGATCAGTTTTTAGTGCCTCTTGCGCCCGGTGAAGTCGTCCGATTGGTCAGTCTTGGTAGCCGCGCGGGCAATCCCCAACTCACGCTCACATTGTTTGATGGATCCGGGATGCCGCCCTCGGCGACAACGGACCGAGAGTCAGATCCCGCCGAAGTCACGCTTGGCGATGGCTTTTCCGAAGACGATTATCTGCTGGAGGTCGAGGCCACCGGCAGTCTTCCAGCACGTTATGTTCTGGTGAAAGCGTCAACTGGACAGCTTGGCTCGTTCAGCCTCGATTGGCCGGCCCATGAGTTCATGCCTGGAGAAGCTATTGTCAGAATGAACAGTGCAGGCTCTCCGGGGCTATCCGGTCAGTCGGCCACTCCAGGGCGGCATCTGGGTAACGAGGACTGGCTGATCAAAATGCCTTTGAAAGCTGCGGCTGCCAGTACCGAGGCTACGAAAACCGAAACCCTCGATTGGATCAGAGGGTTACGCAAGCGAACCGATGTCGCATCTGTATCGCCCAATTACCTGTTTTCAAGCGCCAACACACCAGTTGGCGAGGAATTGTATGGTCTTCAATGGCACTACGATCTCATAAACGGTCCTGAAGCCTGGCAATTGGCACCGGACGGAGGCGCCGGGGTTTCGGTGGCGGTCCTGGATAGCGGGCTCTTTAGCCCTGATCCGGCGAGCCGAAGCTGGCATCCGGACCTGGAAGACAATGTGCTCCCGGGCCGTGATTTCGTGGACGGTGATGATTTTCCCCAGGATCCGGGAAGTAGCGTTGCTGCCAGTGTCTTTCATGGCACCCACGTGGCTGGCACCATTGGTGCTGTGCTCAATGGCCAGGGCATCGGCGGTGTCGCTTTCGGAGGACGTATTCTGCCGGTCAGGGTGCTTGGCGAGGGCGGAACCGGGTCTTCGGACGATCTGATTGATGCTATTCGGTGGGTCACCGGGGAGACTGACGGTGTTGCCGCGAGAGCTCAGGTGGTAAACCTTAGCCTCGGTGGTTTGCCTGAAATTCCCCAATTGGAGGCAGCCATCGAATTCGGCGTCAATGAACGAGATATGCTTTTTGTCGGTGCCGCGGGCAACTCGGCCACTTCGTCACCCTCATACCCGGCCGCGTCGCCCAATGTCCTTGCGGTCAGCTCGGTGGATGCGGGAGGGCAATTGGCATCGTATTCGAATTTTGGCAGCTGGATCGATCTTGCCGGACCGGGCGGCGATGCCAGCCGTGATGGCAACAACGACGGGCGGGCAGATGTAGTCTGGAGTACCAGTGCGGTTGCAGGTGCCAATGGTTTTGAGGCCAGCTATACCGGGCTCCAGGGCACCTCCATGGCGGCACCTCATGTCTCGGGAGTTCTTGCTTTGCTGAAGACGCAGGATAGCTCGTTGAACTATGAGGGGTTAAGAGCGCTGCTTGAGTCCGGCGGGCTAACCGACTTCTCTGGTAGCCGGTCGGACCAGCTTGGCTTTGGCATTCTTGATGCCTCCGGGGCGCTGCAGGCGAATCTGAGTGGTGATATCACTATTCTTTCACCCTCCCCATCCCAGGTTATTCTGGGGTCTGAAACGGGGAGCGAACAGATTGTCCGTCTGAATCAGATCGGTAACGGAGCCATCAGCAACGTCAGCATTTCGGATACGCCTCCCTGGTTTACGGTAATCCGCAGCGACATCGACAGTACAATCGCTCTGAATGTTGCGCTGGTTGACTCGGCAATTGAAGAAAACGTGGCTTATCGCGATGTGATACGTGTTGACTACCAGGCTGGCAGTGAGCTTCGGTCTCTGGATATTCCCGTAGTAGCCCAAGTACTTTCAGATGAATTTGCGAGGACTGCCGGGGTCCATTTCGTGCTCCTCGTGAACACTACCCCGGTAGACGGATTTTATGAGGCGGAGGCACAACTGGCGGTTGAGCCGGAAAATGGGCATTACACGTTCCGGTTCGAGTCGGATGATGGCGTGGCACCGAAACGGTTGAGCGAGGTTTCACCAGGCTCCTATTACCTCGTTGCGGGCACCGATATCGATGGAGACGGGATCATTTGCCAGCCAGGCGAGGCCTGTGCGGAATACCCGATAGCCGGGCTTCGAGAGATCATCACCATTGAAGAAGGGCAGTCGCTGGAGGAAGTAATCATGACCACCAGCTTTTCGCGACCGACGATCTCAGCGTCAACTCCAGATATCCTGCCTCGACCAGACTTTTCCGGTTATCGCCTGCTGGAAGCCGGTGAGCGCAGAGAGTCTCTCGAATACACGAGGAAAACGACGCGATGAGCTTATCGAATTCGGGGTTGATAACGGCTTTTCTGGTTCTGATTCTGACGGCTTGCACATCTCCCGCAAGGAATGCCTCCCCGGCACCATTGGCTCGCCAAATTACCCAGTCGCCTTATTGTGGTTTGAGCGGGCCGGGTGTGGCTTATGTGAAATCGTCCGATGAACTCGACAGATTCCTGGGCGTGTCCGGACAGAACCTGACCACAGCGGCGATCAGAAGCGTCAGCTTCGATCGGGAACAGTTGGTGTTTGTGACTCTCGGCCAACAGCCAACGGCCGGTTTCAGTGTTGGGCTGCGGGACGCCAATGCAACTGGTGATACGCTTCTTCTGGACATGGCGGTTATCACGCCTGAGCCCGATGCGATGGTTGCACAGGTTATTACCACACCCTGTGCAGTGCTGGCGGTTTCCAAAGACAAATGGCAAAGACTTGAAGTAACGGGGCTTTCCGATCGACCTCTGATAAAAATCGTCGGGAAGTGAAAGTGGTCGCTGGACAGACAAAACAACCGTTGATCTTTCCTCACGAATCCCTAAGCTATGGCTCAGCTTTTCATATCAATCGCGGAGTCAGTTCCTGCCCATGAGCCAGCAACAATATAACGCCGATGCTATTGAAGTACTGAGCGGCCTGGACCCGGTGCGCAAGCGGCCGGGGATGTATACAGACACCAGTCGGCCCAATCACCTGGCGCAGGAAGTTATCGACAACAGTGTGGATGAGGCGCTGGCAGGGCACGCCAAACGCATCGACGTGGTGTTGTACAGCGATGGCTCGCTGAGCGTTGAAGATGACGGCCGCGGCATGCCCGTGGATTTGCACAAAGAGGAAGGCCTGCCTGGCGTTGAACTGATCCTTACCCGCCTGCACGCCGGCGGCAAATTCTCTCAGGGCAACTACAACTTTTCCGGTGGTCTCCACGGTGTCGGTGTATCCGTAGTCAACGCACTGTCCACCCATCTGGAAGTAACCATCAAGCGCGATGGCCAATTGCACCGGATGACGTTCGCCAATGGCGACAAAGCGTCCGAGCTTGAAGTGATCGATACCGTGGGCAAGCGCAACACAGGTACCCGTCTGAAGTTCAAGCCCGACGTAACCTATTTCGACAGCCCCAATTTTTCTGTTAGCCGGCTGCGCCATAACCTGAGGGCAAAGGCGGTTCTGTGTCCGGGCCTCACGGTTACCTTCCTCCAGGAAAAAACCGGCGAAAAAGACGAATGGTTTTACGAGGACGGGTTGCGGGACTACCTGCGCACGGCCCTGGCCGATATCGAGGTTGTGCCGCTTGAGCCGTTTACCGGCAGCTTTTCCGGAAACAAGGAAGCGGTGGACTGGGCCATCCAGTGGCTGCCCGAGGGCGGCGAAGCGATCATGGAAAGCTACGTAAACCTGATTCCCACGGCCCAGGGCGGCACCCATGTGAACGGGCTGCGTACCGGCCTGCTTGAAGCCATGCGCGAGTTCTGCGAGTTCCGCAACCTGCTACCCCGTGGCGTGAAGCTCTCTCCGGAAGATATCTGGGAACGGGCAGCCTATGTCCTGTCCTTCAAGATGCAGGAGCCCCAGTTCTCAGGGCAGACCAAAGAGCGTCTGTCTTCCCGTGAGGCCGCGGCCTTCATCTCCGGCGTGGTCAAGGATGCCTTCAGCCTTTGGCTCAACCAGCACACCGATGTGGCAGAAGCACTAGCTGAGCTCTTCATCAGCAATGCCCAGCGTCGGCTGCGAGCCAGCAAAAAGGTGGCCCGCAAGAAAGTCACCTCGGGCCCCGCACTCCCGGGTAAGCTGGCGGACTGTTCCGGTGGGGATACCGCCCGGTCCGAGCTGTTCCTGGTAGAAGGTGATTCTGCAGGCGGTTCCGCCAAGCAGGCCCGGGACCGGGAGTTCCAGGCGGTGATGCCGCTTCGGGGGAAAATCCTCAATACCTGGGAGGTTGATTCGGGCGAGATCCTGGCGTCCCAGGAAGTTCACGATATTGCCGTTGCGATTGGTGTAGATCCCGGTTCTGACCAGCTGGATGGCCTTCGGTACAACAAGATCTGCATCCTTGCTGATGCGGACTCGGATGGCCTTCACATTGCCACGCTGCTGTGCGCGTTGTTCGTCAAACACTTCCGCCCTGTGGTTGCCGCCGGCCATGTGTTCGTTGCCATGCCGCCGCTGTATCGGGTAGATCTGGGCAAGGAAACCTTGTACGCCCTGGATGAACATGAAAAGCAGGGCATTATCGACCGTATTGCCGCGGAGAAGCGCAAGGGCAAGATTTCGGTGACCCGCTTCAAGGGTCTGGGTGAGATGAACCCGCTTCAGCTGCGTGAGACCACCATGGCCCCGGACACCCGTCGCCTGGTCATGCTGACCATCGAAGACGGGGATGATACCGATAGCCGGATGGACATGTTGCTGGGCAAGAAGCGCGCATCCGATCGAAGGGCGTGGCTCGAGACCTACGGCAACATGGCGGACATCGAAGTTTAATATTCTATAAGATGCTATAAAAAGCATCCTTTATTCTTTCTCTGTCTTCTGCAAAGTCGTTATCCTGCCAGTTTTCTGATCGGGAAGAACCGTTGATGGACTGGCAGGGCTGGTTTGCGCTGGGCCTCGCAGGCACCGCGTTGATACTGATGAGTGCAGGGCGATTTGCGCCCCATCTGGTGATGATGGGTGTGCTCGTGGTGCTCAGTGCCAGCGGGATTGTGTCCGCGGACCAGGCGCTCGCCGGGTTCAGCAACAGTGGTCTGATCACCGTGGTTGCCATGTTTGTGGTGGCTGCGGGCATTCATCATTCCGGCGGTGTCGATCTGCTGGTGCACCACCTGCTTCGCAATCCCAAGACCGTTCGTTCTGCCCAGGCACGGATTGCCCTCCCGGTATCCCTTCTCAGTGGTTTTCTCAACAACACCCCGGTTGTCGCCACCATGATCCCGGCGGTGCATGCGTGGTCCCGCAAGATCGGTATCTCACCGTCCAAATTGATGATTCCCCTGAGCTACTCCGCCATTCTCGGGGGTACCCTGACACTGATCGGCACCAGCACGAATCTGGTCGTCAACGGCCAGTACCAGCAGCTAACCGGCGAAGAGGGCTTCTCCATTTTCTCGATCACGGCGGTCGGGCTGCCGGTGGCGGTGATCGGCGTGGCCGCTTTGCTGCTTGTTATGCCCCGTGTGCTTCCGGATCGTAAGGATCAGCAGAAATTTGGCTCCATGAGGGAGTTTACCCTGGAGGTCGCGGTGTCGTTTGACGGGCCGCTGGTCGGCAAGACTGTTGGTGAAGCCGGGCTCCGGGAGCTTGAGCGATTGTATCTGGTTGAGATCGAACGCGATGGCAGCGTGGTTACGGCGGTGCCCTCGGAGGAGCGACTCAGGGGTGGCGATCGTCTGGTGTTTGCCGGTGATACCCAGGCCATTTCCGACCTCCTGCGGATAAACGGTATCGTCCCGTCAGTCCATGAAGACGAGCCGAGCTTGAGCAAGGATCGGGCGGAACGGCGTCTGGTTGAAGCGGCATTGTCGCCCCAGTCCGATGTGTTGGGGCTGACCATTCGCGACGCCCGGTTCCGGGACCGTTACGGTGCGGTTGTGCTGGCCGTTGCCAGGGGTGGGGAGCGTGTTTCCGGCAACCTTGGGAATATCCGCCTCAAACCTGGCGATGTGCTGCTTCTCGAGGCCCGCCCCGCGTTTGTCAGCCGACAGCGCTATAACAAGGACTTTCTGCTTATTAATGACCTGGAAACCGAGACACCCCGGCATGACCGGGCGTGGCTGTCCTGGGGAATCCTGTTGGTGCTGGTGGGTCTCGCTGCCTGTGGCACCCTGAGCATGCTTAACGCGGCCCTGCTGGGCGCCGCAGGAATGATTCTGACTGGCTGCTGCTCGGTGGGCCAGGCCCAGAAGTCCGTGGATGTGCCGGTGATCCTTACCATTGCGGCCTCCTTTGCCATGGGCGCGGCTCTGGAACAGACCGGCGCGGCAGGCTTTGTGGCTGCAGGCATCCTTGAATTCAGTCAGGGCGACGTACTGTTAACGATCCTGCTGGTTTATCTCGTGGTGTCGGTCCTGACCGAGGTTATTACCAACAATGCGGCGGCGGTCCTGGTCATTCCCATCGTTCTGTCGATGACGAACAGTATGGGGGTGGCCGCCGAGCCGTTTGTGATTGCGGTGATGATGGCCGCGTCCGCCAGTTTTGCCACGCCGCTTGGGTACCAGACCAACATGATGGTATTCGGGCCTGGTGGTTACCGGTTCGGTGATTTCGTGCGGGTCGGTTTACCCATGAACGTGTTTGTTGGCGCCGTTACCGTTGTGGTTATTGCCGTGGTCTACGACATCACTCCCGGTCTATGAGCGCTGTTCGGTCGGGTTGGCGAGAATGTCGCAGCACAGCACCTGAAGCTTGCCGTCCTGGTAGTACCCCAGTGACAGGGTCACGCACATATAGGCTCCGGTGACGCAAAGGTAGGGGGCGGTTACGTGCAGGCTTTCCGGTTGAGCCAGCGCCTGGCGAAGGAACTGCTGGCGAAACCAGTCGGCGCTGCTGGTGCTCTCCAGGGGTTTGAAACGCGGGTCCATACTGCGTGTGCCCGCATCGGAAACCAGGGTGTCGTCCATCTGAACGCCCTTGTCGTCGACCAGGTAGCAGCGGGAAACGGCTGGGTGGTTCAACAATTCCAGACAGGATTGCTGCATGCTCATCCCGCTGCGAAGCTTCGTGATTGCGTGGTCGAAGAAGCCACTGAAAAAGTCCACCAGTTGCCGGGTCGGATCCAGGGTAACCTGGTTGCGGGTTTTGTATTCCTGCAACAGATGATCGAAATCGGCGGGTGAGTGACTCAGTTGGTCGAGGTCTGTGCTCGGTCTGCGGAAATAGAACCCCTGAACGAAATCCACGCCCGCATCGATCGCAATCATTGCCTGATCACGGGTTTCCACGCCTTCCAGAAGAACCAGGCAGCCGGACTGGTGCAGCAGTGACACGATGCCGTTCAGAATCTGGCGTGCCTTGTGATCATCTGTCGCACGGGTAAGCAGTTGTCGATCCAGTTTCACGATGTCGGGTGACAGGTTCCAGATTCGCTCGAAATTGGAGTGGCCGGCACCGAAATCATCAATGGCCGTCAGACAGCCCAGTTTCTTGTAGTAGGCAACCGTTTCCCGAAGCCTTTCGGCGTCGTCTGTGGGTTGCTCAACTATTTCCATAACAATCCGGTGTGGAGGTAGGCCGGTTTTGGCCAGAAGCTGTCCGAAGAACGAATCGGCCTGGCTGCCGCTGGTTACCACCTGGGGCGAAACGTTGAGGAACAGCCAGTTCAGCTGATCGCGGATGCCGCTGTAATTGCGTATGTGCAGATAGCGGCAAAGCCGGTCAAGGAGAAGGTTCTCCGCCTCGGAGGCCGGTAGCTGGAACAGGTGCAGCGGCAGTACCGCGGAGTTATCCGTATCAAAGGCCCGGATCAGGGCCTCATAGCCGACGATACGCTTGTGTGAAATGCTGTAGATCGGCTGGAGCGCTGTTCTCAACGTCAGTCCGCGAAAATCTGCGGTCCATGTGTCACCGTCCCTGTTCAGCATAGGAGACAACAGGTCCACTTCCGGAGCTGTCAGCTTTTCAGGGAGGCGTCTCGACATAGATGATTCTGGTTGATTTAACGAACGCATCAGTCGCCCCAGTTTGGCGCCTGAACTGTCTTTTATCAGTACAGGTTTCGCCAGAAAAATCGGGAAGTTACTGATAATTGGAAGGAAGATTGCCAAAAAAACGCGTTTATTACCACTGTTTCATGTAGAAACTGGAAACGGTTTGTATCTTTGAGGGTCTGCAAGAGGAAAGAAGAGAGGGGAGCCCGGCGGTCCGGACGGACCGCCAGAGAATCAGTTATTACTGGGTACAACCACGCTTTCGTCGAATTCGAGTTCCATGTCCTGTCCTCTCGGTCAATGAGGCCCCAGACGGGGCATTCAAGTATGGGCCAATCTTATCGTTACTATAATTTTGAACAATCCGTAAAACCCCTATGCGACCAAAGGCAAAAGCCCCGGCGGATGGTCAGAATTTCTGATGTAGCGCTGCAAAAGATTTTGATTTTCTTCATCGGGCCAAGTTTCTAGACTTGGTTGCATTGTTTGAACCAGGGAACAGGGTGATTTCTCGTCATGCAAATCAGGAACACGTCAGCCAGCTACGGTCTCGTGGCGATTATTATCCACTGGCTTGTAGCGCTGGTTGTCTTTGGCCTGTTCGGGCTTGGCTATTGGATGGTGGAACTGTCCTATTACGATGACTGGTATCGCAGAGCCCCGGACATCCACCGAAGTATCGGTATTCTGCTGTTGATGGTGATGGTTTTCCGGGTGGTCTGGCGAGCGGCGAATGTTTCGCCGGAGCCGTTGCCTGGCCACACACGCTGGGAAGTGCGCAGTGCCCACATGGCGCATTTTCTGCTCTATGTGCTGATTTTCGTCGCCATGGTGAGTGGCTACCTGATATCCACCGCGGATGGCTCTTCAATCAGTGTGTTCGATTGGTTTGAGGTGCCTTCAGTCACTGGCCAGATCAAGGGTATGGAAGACACCGCGGGGACTGTTCACTATTGGTCCACCTGGGCAATTGTTGGCCTCGCCGCAGTTCATGCGGCGGGCGCTTTGAAACACCATTTGCTTGATCGCGACCGAACATTGCGGCGTATGTTAGGGAAGTGATCCGACTGCGGCCTGTGTATTCATCTTGTAACGTCCGGAAGCCGGGCACCAATGAAATAAGGGAGATAACCATGAGAAAAGTACTGCTTGCCTCTGCCGTGTCGATGGCACTTGTCGGTGCAGTCCAGGCCAACGAGCACAGCGGCACCTATGCGTTTGATACCAAGGGCACTCACCAGTTCATTACCTTCAAGATTTCCCACCTTGGCTACAGCTGGCTGTACGGTCGTTTTAACGATTTCGACGGCGAGTTTGTCTACGACGCCGAGAATCCGGAGAACAGCACTGTCAACGTGACGATCGATACTGCGAGTGTGGATTCCAATCACGCCGAGCGCGACAAGCATCTGCGCAGCGAAGATTTCCTGTATGTGGACGAATTTCCGCAAGCAACGTTCAAGAGCAAGCGCGTGGTGCTGGATGAAGAAGGCGAGGCCGATATCATCGGCGACTTCACCCTCCGAGGTGTGACAAAAGAAGTGACCCTCGATGCCGAAATGCTGGGCCACGGGGACGATCCCTGGGGTGGCTACCGTATGGGTTTTGAAGCGGAAACCGAGCTTCGCCTGACAGACTTTGGCATCCCGATGGATCTCGGCAAGGCCTCCGAGACTGTCGAGATCATCATTTCTGTCGAAGGTATCCGGCAGTAAAACTGGCTGACCCTGTCAGAGGGGGTTCCGGGCGCAGGCCCGGAACCTCACTTCAGGATTCCCCTCTACGATGCATCATGATTGTCCGTGAATACAAATGCCGCATTCTGGCTGGTTCAGAGCGTGGATTCGCTCTGTGGATGATCTGACGATGACCTGTCTGTTTCACAAGATTTGCACAGGTGCCTTTGGCGCCAGAATTGTCCCGCGAAGATGACCAGCCAGATCAGCAAACCCGCCCAAAGGTAGGGCTCGGGAATCTGGAAGCTGCCGCTGATTGCAAACTCCACGAGGAGCATCAGTGCCACCGCCAGAACCGCATTTACCATGGCTGTCACCATGGCTTGCCCGCAGGCTTTGATGTTGGGTTTCATAGTGTTCCGCTTGTCAGAGAAGTAAAACGGTCTTCTATTCACTTCGACGGAGCATACGGCTCACCTTACGGACTCTCCATGCGGGAATTCCGCTATTGGAATCAGACGTCTGTGCGACACCTCGGCAGTTTTGGCCAATAAATCCGCAGGTTGTTGGTGTATCGGCGCCTTGCTCCATATAATGTGCGCTCCTGCTAACCGGTGATTATTCCGGGGCCAGGGCGTAGCATCACCGACGGTATTCAAATCAGGCAACACAGGCAATCAAAGAGGCATCCATGCCAGAGTTTCAGACAACGGATGAAGGCTTCGAGCGGGTTTCGCTCCGGGATTACACGGAAAAGGCCTATCTCGATTATTCCATGTACGTCATTCTCGACCGGGCACTTCCGAATGTCGGCGATGGCCTGAAACCGGTTCAGCGGCGAATCGTCTATGCCATGTCCGAGTTGGGGCTCAAATCTACCTCGAAGTACAAGAAGTCTGCTCGTACCGTGGGTGATGTGCTGGGTAAATTCCATCCCCATGGCGACAGCGCCTGTTATGAGGCCATGGTGCTCATGGCTCAGCCTTTTTCCTACCGCTACCCTCTTGTAGACGGGCAGGGTAACTGGGGCTCTCCGGACGATCCCAAGTCCTTTGCTGCCATGCGCTATACCGAATCTCGCCTGGCGCCGTTTGCGGAAGTTCTACTGGGAGAGCTGGGGCAGGGAACGGTGGACTGGGTGCCCAACTTTGATGGCACCATGGATGAGCCGTCAGTGCTTCCGGCCCGGTTGCCCCATGTTCTGCTTAATGGCACCACCGGTATCGCCGTTGGTATGGCCACGGATATCCCGCCGCATAACGTTCGGGAAGTCACCGCAGCCTGCATACGCTTGCTGGATCAGCCGGAGTCGACGGTTGATGAACTCTGCGAGCACATCAAGGGCCCGGATTTTCCGACTGAGGCAGAAATCATCACCCCCCGGAAAGACATCCGGCAGATGTACGAAACCGGCCGCGGGTCGCTGCGGATGCGGGCCCGCTGGATCCGCGAGAGTGGTGAGATCGTGGTTACGGATCTGCCGCACCAGGTCTCTGGCAACCGGGTTCTGGAGCAGATTGCCCATCAGATGCAGACCAAGAAGCTACCGATGGTGGCGGACCTTCGTGACGAATCCGATCATGAAAACCCGACCCGCCTGGTGATCGTGCCCCGATCCAACCGGGTTGATCTGGATGGTTTGATGGCGCACCTGTTTGCCAGCACCGATCTGGAGAAAACCTATCGGGTGAACATCAACGTGATCGGTAACGATGGCAGGCCTGGCGTGAAGGGATTGCACCAGATCCTTACCGAGTGGCTGACCTTCCGACGCACCACTGTCATCCGCCGGCTCCAGCACCGTCTGGACAAGGTTCTCGCTCGCCTGCATATCCTGGAAGGCTTGCTGATTGCCTATCTCAATATTGATGAAGTGATCGAGATCATCCGTACCGAAGACAAACCCAAGGCCGAGCTGATGGCCCGTTTCGGGTTGTCCGCCGATCAGGCCGAAGCCATCCTCGAACTGAAGCTGCGTCACCTGGCCAAGCTTGAGGAGATGAAAATCCGGGGCGAGCAGGATGAGCTCGCGGCTGAACGGGATGAGCTCCAATCCATTCTGGGTTCCGAGGATCGCCTGCGAGAACTTATCAAGAGCGAGATGCAAGCCGATGCCGAGACCTTTGGCGATGACCGTCGCTCACCGATAGTCGAGCGTGAGGAGGCCAAGGCATTCAGTGAAGTGGACCTGATCTCGAACGATCCCGTTACGGTTGTGCTGTCTGAAAAAGGCTGGGTTCGCGCTGCCAAGGGGCATGACATTGAGCCGGAAGGTCTGAGTTATAAAGCCGGTGACCGTTTCTCCCTCGCGGCTCGGGGACGGAACAACCAGCAGGCGATATTCCTGGATTCTACCGGGCGGGCCTATTCCTTGATGGCTCACAGTTTTCCATCTGCCAGAGGCCAGGGTGAGCCGCTGACGGGGCGCATCAACCCGCCCTCCGGTGCCAGCTTCTCAGGCCTGTTGATGGGAGATCCGTCCCGTAAGGCGTTGCTGGTTACCGACGGTGGCTACGGGTTTGTTACGTCGCTGAACGACATGATCAGCAAGAACCGCAATGGCAAGGCAGTAGTCAGTGTCCCCAGGGGCGCGAGGATCATGCCCCCACTGACCATACCGACGACCGAGAAAACGCTGTATCTGGGGGCGGTGTCCAACGAGGGACGGATGCTCGTGTTCCCGCTGAGCGAATTGCCGGAACTGGCCAAGGGTAAAGGCAACAAGATCATCAGCATTCCCTCGGCCAGGGTTCAGAGCCGTGAAGAATATGTGGTGGCAGTAGCAGTCTTTGCCGAGGATGACCAGCTGGAGATACGCGCTGGTAAGCGCAAGATGGGGCTACAGTTCAGTGATCTCGAACACTACCTCGGTGAACGAGGCCGTCGCGGCCACAAACTGCCCAGGGGGCTGCAGCGGGTGGATGGCATTGACGTGATTCCTTCCGCCGCCCGAGCGCAGGAAGACGCGGGCTCTGACAGCGAGGGTACCGATAGTGAGTGAACTCGTACTGATTAACGTCTCAGGGCGTGACAAGCCTGGTCTGACGTCGGAAATCACCGGCATCATGGGGCGCTACGATGTGCGTATCCTGGATATCGGCCAGGCGGTAATCCACGACCACCTGACGTGGGGCATCCTGATCGAGATTCCGGATGAGTCCAAATCCTCGCCCGTCATTCGTGACCTGCTGTTCCGGCTACACGCTCTGGATCTGCAGGTCAGGTTCGCGCCGATCACCGTCGAGGAGTACCAATCCTGGGCCGCGGCACGGAACCGGGCCTGCTACATCGTGACGCTGCTTGCCAGGGATATCAAAGCGGAGCAGATTGCCCGGGTTTCCGCCATCACGGCGCGTCATGGTCTGAACATCGATAACATCTCACGCCTGTCTGCCAGGCCCTCGCTGAATGCCGCAGACAATCGTATCGCCTGTGTCGAGTTCTCGGTAAGAGGCACACCATCAGATCTTGAGAAACTTCGGGCGGATTTCCTGCACATCGCTGGCGAAATGAATGTGGATATCGCCTTCCAGGAAGATTCCATTTTCCGCCGCAATCGCCGGCTGGTGGTCTTTGACATGGATTCCACGTTGATCGAAGCCGAAGTGATCGACGAGCTGGCTGCGGAGGCCGGAGTCGGTGAGCAGGTGGCAGAGATTACCGAAAGGGCCATGCAGGGCGAGCTGGATTTCAGCCAGAGTTTTGCCGAGCGCCTGGGACTTTTGAAAGGCCTGGATGAATCGGTCCTCGAGGGAATCGCCTCGCGTTTGCGGATGACCGAGGGTGCAGAGCACCTGATCCTCAGTCTCAAGGCGCTGGGATATCGCACTGCAATCCTGTCGGGCGGCTTCACCTACTTTGCGCGCCACCTTCAGCGCAAACTCGGTATCGATTACATCTACGCCAATGAACTCGAGATTGAGGGTGGCAAGGTCACAGGCAAGGTTTCCGGGCAGATTGTCGACGGCAAGCGAAAGGCGGAACTGCTTTTGGAAATCGCCGAGAAAGAGCATATTTCCCGGGAACAGGTTATTGCTGTCGGTGATGGCGCCAACGACCTTCCGATGCTGAGCCAAGCCGGCCTGGGTGTGGCTTTCCGCGCGAAGCCCCTAGTCAAGGAATCAGCGCGCCACGCGATTTCGACGCTGGGGTTGGATGCCATCCTGTACTTGATTGGTTTCCGTGAGAGCGAAACCAATCAGAGTCTGGAAAACGCCGACTTCTGAGCCGTTCAGGCTCAGTTGTCGCCGAAGTCGTAGTTCATTTCAGGTACTGGTGCCTGCAGGTAGTAGCCCTGAATATAGTTCACGCCAGCCTGCCACAGGGTGGCGAGAACGCCGGCATTCTCCACCAGGGGGATGATGGTGAGCTTGCCGCTGGACTGCAGGCTCTTGACCATTTCCTTGACCCGTTCTTTGGCCTCGTCGCTCTTCTGGATTTCTTCCGTGAAGGAGCCATCGATCTTCACATAGTCCGTATCGATGTGTTTCAGGGTGTTGAACGGATTGAGGGCGCAGCCGAACTGGGAGATGGATACCTTGCAGTGAAGCTCATGAACCGCCTTGGTGAAGTCTTTCGCCTGCTTCATGTAATTGTTGGCATCGCCTTCCCGGATCTGGAAGATCAGGGAATCGCCCGGCAGCCGTGCGGCTTTCAGGGCAACGCTCAGCCAGGGAGTGAAGGTTTTATCCTGCAGGGTTTCGGCCGTCACATTGAGGAACAGGCGGGTATCGTGGCCCCGTGAGCGATGGCTGGACAGCTGTTTGATGGTCTGCAGGATGACCCAGCGGTCGATTTTGATGGCGGTGTCGCTCGGGCCCATCGGCGGCAAGAAATCATAGGGTGAAACTTCCTGGTCGTCCTTGTCGAGCATGCGCACGAAGGCTTCGTAATGTTCCTCGCCTTCCCCGCGCAGGTTGATGATGGGCTGGAATAGAAGCCGGAAGCGGTTTTCCTCCAAGGCCTTCTGAATCGCCTGCACTGAATTGTTTTTATCCAGTGTTTCGAAATCGGCCGGGTTATACACCACCACACCGTTGCCCTCGGCATGACCCTCAAGCTTGCGCACTTCCGCCGATGCCGTGTGCGCCCTGGCCATGAGTTCCTCTGCCTTTGGCGAATTCTCGGTAATCGCGGCAACACCTATGCTCACGGTCAGCTGGACCGTGCGGCCATTGATATCAAACAAATGGTCCTCAACCGCCTTGCGGATGCGCTCGGCGTGTCCTGCCATAGTAGACTCATCGCAGGGCTTGCTCAGCAGACTGAAGGCATCATCGCTCAATCGGGCCAGGGCAAGGTCTTCGCCAGCCTGCTCCTTGAGCAGGTTTGCCAGATCGCCAAGCAGTAGGTCGGTTCCGGAAATGCCCACCTGGCCCTTCATGCTCATGAAGTTATCAAGGGCGATGTAGGCGAGTGCACCGG
Organism: Marinobacter sp. CP1; assembly: GCF_001266795.1. Lineage (NCBI taxonomy): Bacteria > Pseudomonadati > Pseudomonadota > Gammaproteobacteria > Pseudomonadales > Marinobacteraceae > Marinobacter > Marinobacter sp. CP1. Next base: position 629,723 of record NZ_CP011929.1, on the reverse strand, counting down.
TTTCATTCTTCTTGCCGGCGTTGGCAATTGCTTCAGCGAGTGCATCCATCAGGTACTGACGATTATACAGCCCGGTCAGTAGGTCCTGGCTGCTGATCTGGCGCAGCTTGTCTTCCAGCTCTGCATCGCTGTGCTCTGGCTGCAGAACGATCTGCGTGCATTCCTCACCGTCGTAGGTAGCGGCCGAGACTGACATGGTCACGTTCAGTTCGTGGTCGTCGCTGCGTCGAGCCGTGCAATTCATGGTCATGCCGTCTTCGCCCTTTTCGGCAAACGACTTCATGAATTCCTTATACTTCTCCTGGCTTTCCGGGGTGAGGGTGTCCAGCACCGGAACGCAGATTAGATCGTCGATGTCATCGTACCCGAGAAACTCCATGTACGACTGGTTGGCGTAGATGTACATGCCATCATTGATGTAGGCAATCGCATCCTTGGAGCTTTCCAACAGCAACTGGCACCGCTGTTCCGCTTCCCGCAGATGGGACTCCAGAACACGGCGCCGGCGACGTTCGTCTAGAGCTGCCAGCTCACGATTGACCTTCAGCACAATAAGATCGGTGTGCTCGAACGACACCGTATCCTGGGCGCCTGCCTTCATCATTCCTACTGTGCGCTCCCGGCTTTCTTCTTCCGTCAGGAGAATGAACGGAATGTCCTTGTCCATCCGGCGGATCATGGCGAGGGCGTCGTCGGCCGAAAATTCCTGCTCCAGGTCGCGGGCCAGAAGCAGATCCCAGTTTCCGGCCTTGAGCGTTTCTTCCAGATCTTCTTCCGAGGTGATTCTGTGGGCTCGGGTAGCCTTGCCGGAATTGCGGAGCAGGCTGACCAGCGATTCGGCATCGTTTTGCGATGGATCCAGAATCAGCAGGTGTACGGTCGCGTTCTTTTTCTGCATTCGAAGGGCATCTCGTGATACACGGTTCATTCACTAACGCTGAATGATGCAGGGGTTGCCGATCAATAACAACCCTCTGCGGGCTTCCGGTGTCTCAGTTTGGAGACCTTATAGAGATGGCCAGAGCGAGTCGAATTCGTCCTCGCTGGCTCCGGATGATGCAGGCGGCGCGCCAGCATTCAGCGTTGCCGCGTTCTGCAGCTTGAGTTCGAACTGGCTGATGCTGCCAGTGGAGGACACCTTGCGAGACAACTGCCCCTGATCTTCCCGGCCATCATGGAGCAGGGAGATGCGGCTCCCCGATTGGAATGGCAGGCGAGGCGTGATCAGTGTGGCTGACTGGTTGACCACGCTGATTTCCGGTAACAGCAGGCCGCGCAGGTATTCACTGCTGTTGCCCACTTTCTGGATCAGGCGCACACCGCAGGGTGAAGCGCTCGGTGCGAGCAGCTCAATGCCCACCTGGGTGCCCTGGTTCTTGATCTGTCGAATCCAGCGCACCACCGCCACGCTCCAGGGATGTGAGCTTTGCTCACGAACGCCAAGAACCTCGCCGGCCTGCAATGACGGAGGCACATTGCTTTCCCATGCAACGCAGTAGCCACCGGGGCTGGTGTTGATCAGGAGAGAGTGGTGTGACTTTGGTCGGTTTCGGTCGGTCGACGGGGCCTGGGAGTTGCCGTAGGAGCCCTTGAAGTTGATCGGCGTGTCGCCGGCGTGAAGTCGGTCGTCGCTGGGACTGGCGTCGTGTGCGCCTGACCAGGCGTCCTGCTTCTGGCGCGAAGCCCTTACGAACAGGTTTTCTTCCTCATCATGGCCGTTATCGTTGCCATTCACGAATTCCGTAAAGGTTTTCTCGCCCGCAATGAAGTAGTGCGCGGCTGTGAGGCCCACGCAGACTTCAAGGGACCCCTGGCTCGCGATGCGGTTGAAGTTCCGCTTCGCGAGAATGCCGAGGGCCTGGCTGAGGTGAGTGAGCAGGGTGTCGCTTACCTTTGCCGGCACCTGAAGTTCGTGATCGGTATCTTTGTGCTCGCGACGGGCATGGAGCGTCTCCGACAGCATCGCCGAGAGATCCCGGGTATCAAAGCCGAAGCTGTCGTCACCTGGTTTCTGTTCGAGAAGGCTGCGGTAAACCGGCGGGTTGTCCCGTTCCATGTTGATTACAAACAGGCTGTCGTCCTCAACATCCGGTCCGCACCGGGTATGGTCCGTCCAGGATTCGAAGAGTTCATAGACGTGCAGAAGCTCAGCCTGTCGCAGCTGATTCGGGCGCGCACAGCCCAGCAGGAGGATACGCTTGTAGCTGTCGGCGACCGAGCTGGTGCGGCGATGCTGAAGTGTGTCGTCCTCCACCTGTACTACTGAGAGCTTGTTGCGGTGTGCAAACCGGAATAGACGGTGGCACTCCAGCCAGCTCTGGGCGGGGCTCGGGCAGTAGAGCTGGTGCGATCTCAGAATAGTTGCCGACAGCTCGGAAATGGCCCGGTGTGCGGCTGTGGCAATCTGGCGCCGATTCTTGTCCAGACCCCCGTTGTCGATAAACTCCAGAACGCACAGTTTGTAGCCGCCAGCCAGATGTAGTTGGAGCGCCTGGGACAGATTTGCGATCTTCCTTTGTTTTTCGGGCAGCGCCACGGCAAGACCGAGGTAGTGGCGGGAGAGCTCATTACAGACAAAATGAATCTTTTCCCGAATCAATTCCAGGAACTGCATGCGCTGCTGGGGCGCCAGGAAAAGGTGATTCAGTTCGATAATGGCGTGGTAAAGCTGTCGTGACACCTCGCCGATATTGGCCATCGGCAATTGGTCTATCCAGACCCGGAACGCCTTGGGCGTCGTGTCACAGAACGACAGGCTGGCCGTTTTCTGTTCGGGAACGCGGAGATCAGGTTTCAGGGTCTTACCTTCCATGAATGCATGCCGATGTCTGGACCACAGGTGGTATTCCGGGGTTGGCCCTGCCTGGCTGGCGGTTACCGGTTGTCCGCCGGCCTGTCAGGAAAACGCCGTAAATACATGTTTTTATCGTTAACGGTACTGGACTTTAAAGTAGCAAACCAGTCGTAAAAAGCGAGAAGATCATGAGTTGACAATCTTTGACAAGTGAATTTGGGCCGTTTTTTGCGAAACCGGTCACGGGAACAGGTTGATCGGGGTCTTGCTTTCCTTGCCAGGCTCTTCTCTCACCAGCTTCGGCACCAGAAAACCGGGCAGGCGCGCCAGCAGCTCACGCACCAGATTTCGGGCCTCATCATCGGATACGTCGAAATGGTGAGCGCCTGTCACTGGATCAAATGCATGCAGGTAATAGGGCAGGACGCCCGCATCAAACAGGGTCTCGCTCAACTCTTCAAGCACCGCCGTTCGATCATTTACACCCCTGAGGATCACGCTCTGGTTCAGGAGCGTTGCGCCTGCGGCCCGGAGGTATCCGAGCGCACGGCGAGTGGGGCCGTCGATCTCTGCCGGGTGGTTGATGTGCAGGACAATCACTACCTGGAGCGGAGTCGTCGACAGCCACTTCAGTAACTCGTCGCAAACCCTCTGGGGAATCACAACTGGCAAGCGGGTATGCAGGCGCAGCCGGCGGATGTGGGGTATGCCGCTGATAGCGCTTGCCCACTGACTGAGCAGGCGATCATTGACGGCCAGGGGATCGCCGCCGCTGAAGATGACTTCGTTGATTTCCGGGCTGGCGCCAAGGGTATCAATTACCCGCTGCCGGTCGTGAGGGCTCAGGCGTTGCTCGTCGTAGGGAAAGTGCCTGCGGAAGCAGTACCGGCAATTGATCGCGCACTGTCCGGTCACCATGAGCAGGGCCCGGCTGCGGTACTTGCGGATAAGCCCGGTGGTGGCAATGGCGCCGGATTCTTGGAGAGGATCGCTGACAAAACCGGGCGCGTGGCCGGCTTCGTCGGCCAGCGGAAGGACCTGTCTGAGCAAAGGGTCGGCCGGATTGCCCTTCTCCATCCGGTTGAGGAAGGGTTCAGGTACCCGGATCTGAAAAAGCCTGTGGCCTTGTTCTGCCCCTGCAAGCCACGGTTCCTCGGGCAACTCCAGGCGGCGGAGCAGCTCCTTCGGCGACGTAACAGCGCCCGACAGCAGTTGCTGCCAGCTGCGTTGTTCGTGGTCGGAAAGGTGGGCTTCTATACGGGCGGGGGTTCGCTGTATCATAACGCCCTTCGAATTCTAAACAGCATTTTGTCAGGTGGACATTTCATGGCTTCATATTCTACCAACGAATTTCGCGGCGGTCTTAAGGTTTTGCTGGATGGCGACCCCTGCATCATTCTCGAGAACGAGTTTGTAAAGCCCGGTAAGGGGCAGGCCTTCAACCGCGTCAAGCTGCGCAACCTCATGACCAACCGGGTCTGGGAGCGCACGTTCAAGTCCGGCGAAAGTCTTGAAGCTGCGGATGTCATTGATCAGGATATGGAATACCTATATACCGACGGTGAATTCTGGCACTTCATGCTGACTGACGGTTCCTTCGAGCAGTACCCGGCTGACGCCAAAGCGGTTGGCGATGCGCTGAAGTGGCTGAAAGAGCAGGACGTTTACACGGTAACGCTCTACAACGGCTCGCCGCTGTCCGTAACGCCCCCCAACTTCGTTGAACTTGAGGTGGTTGATACCGATCCGGGTATGAAGGGTGACACCGCCCAGGGTGGTTCCAAGCCGGCAACACTTTCCACCGGTGCGGTTGTTAACGTACCCCTCTTCATCACCATCGGCGAAGTCCTGAAAGTTGATACCCGCTCTGGCGAGTACGTGAGCCGGGTAAAGAGCAGTTGATCCGGTCATGAACCGCGAACCTGTCTGGCAGCCCTCTGCCTCGCAGGCTGCCCTGAAAAGCCGCGCACAACAACTGGCGTTTGTGCGCGGCTTTTTTGCGAAGCGAGAAGTGCTGGAGGTCGAAACCCCGGTGCTTGGGCGATGTGGCGTAACTGATGTCAATCTTGACGGCATCCCCGCGCAGGTTTCTGCCGGCACACGCAAAGGCGGGTGGCTCCAGACGTCTCCCGAGTACCACATGAAGCGCTTGCTTGCGGCCGGCTGTGGATCCATTTTTCAGATCTCCAGGGTGTTCCGCAATGGCGAACAGGGGCGTCGTCACAACCCCGAATTCTCCATGCTCGAATGGTATCGGACAGGCTTTGATGATGTGACGCTCATGGCTGAGGTGTCAGACCTTGTCTGCGGCTGGCTGGGATGCGAGCGCCCGGAAAAAATTCAGTATCGCGATGCACTCAGGCGATGGGCGCACATTGACCCGTTCGCAGCGACGGACCGTGAACTGATGCGCCGCTGTGAGGAGTGGCTGGAGCCAGAGCAATTGGCTGACCTTGGTCGGGATGGCTGCCTCGATCTGCTGATGAGTTTTGCCGTGGAGCCGAATCTGGGACGGGGCAGGCCCGTATTTATAACGGGATATCCGGCCTCGCAGGCTTCACTGGCCAGAGTTTCGAAGTCTGACGGCTATGAGACCGCGCATCGTTTTGAACTCTATGTTGATGGTCTGGAGCTCTGTAACGGTTACTGGGAATTAACCGATCCAGGAGAACAGAGGCTGCGCTTTGAGGCTGATAACGAGCTGCGCAGGCGATCCGGAAAGCCTGAAATGGGGCTGGATGAGGCTTTTCTCGCTGCGCTTGATCAGGGCTTGCCCGAGTGCTCCGGTGTCGCACTCGGGCTGGACAGGTTGCTGATGCTCAAGCTGGGAGTCCAGGACATCCGTGAGGTCTTGGCGTTTCCGTTCGAGCTGGCTTGAGCCTGCCGAACGTGATCACGCCAGGGCGCCGAATGCCTCGCCCATGCGAACGGTTTTGCCGGCCACCTGATCGCTGTTCCAACTGACGGAGCCTTTTGGCATAACCATAATCACAGTGGAGCCCAGGCGGAACCGGCCCATTTCTTCACCCTTATCGAAGCTGATGGCCTGCTCGCCTTCGTACCGTGTTGATGTGACCTGCCGACTGCCGGGCACAACAACGCCTGCCCAGCGGGTTTCCACGCTGCCGACAATCATGGCGCCAACCAGTACCAGGGCCATGGGGCCGGAAGCGGTGTCGAAGATGCAGACAACCCGCTCATTGCGGGCGAACAGATTCGGGACATTTTCGGCGGTTACCGGGTTGACCGAAAAAAGCTTGCCGGGAACATGGATCATCTGTCGAAGCGTGCCGGCCATCGGCATGTGGATCCGGTGATAGTCCTTGGGCGAGAGGTAGATTGTAGAAAATTCGCCATCGGCAAACGGGGCTGTGGTCGCCTCTTCGCCACCGAGCAGCTCGCTCAGGCTGAACGACTGGCCCTTTGCCTGGAAAACCCGGTCTCCGGTGACCTGGCCGAGCTGGCTGATGGCGCCGTCAACGGGGCTGACCAGGGTTTTTTCGCCGTCCGCCAGGGGGCGGATGCCAGGCTTCAGCTCCCGGGTGAAGAAATCGTTGAACGTGGCGTAAGCTTCAGGGTTAGGCTCGGCGGCTTCGCTCATGTCAACGCCATAGCGGCCGATAAACCATTTTATAACCCGGTTCTTGAGCGCAGGGGAGCGGTCATTGTCCGCCAGGCGGCCGGCGAGGTTGGATACCCCCAGTTGCGGCGTTATGTACTGGCTAAGAACAAAAAGCTTGTCGAACATTAGATGTGATCCTTTGCGCTCAAAGGCGCGAAGTTTACCAAAGACTGCTACCTGTATAGAAATTGTTTCACGGCTTCGCGGTTATGACGCGGCCTTGCTATTATCGTGTCACCTTTTGCGTGACAGCTTCCGGCTCCGGCCGATAACCAATAAAATAAGGCGTGCGTAGATTCTATGTTACTGATCGTCGGTTCGATTATTGTTCTGGCCAGCGTACTGACTGGCTATGTTCTCCACGGCGGCAATCTGATGGTGCTCTGGCAGCCAACCGAAGTGTTAATCATTTTCGGGGCAGCTCTGGGCTCGTTCATCATTGCTAACCCCGTCCATACGCTCAAAGAGGTCTTTGGTAAGGGAGTCCAGTTACTGACAGGCTCACCCTACAAAAAGGCGTTCTACATGGATCTGCTGAGTCTGCTTTACGAGATCTTCGATAAATCCCGTAAACAAGGCGTCATGGCGATCGAGGAGGACATCGATAATCCCGAGGCAAGCCAGATTTTCAGTCGATATCCAGCCGTCATGAAGTCCAAGGAACTGCTCGCGTTCATCACGGACTATCTTCGCATCATCAGCTCCGGAAATATGGCGACCCACGAGCTGGAAGGCATGATGGAGAATGAGATCGACAGTCGTCAGCACGAGCTTGAGGAGCCTGCTCACGCGGTCAACAAAATCGCCGATGCGCTGCCGGGGCTTGGTATTGTAGCTGCGGTGCTGGGTATCGTAATTACCATGAACTTTCTCACTGAAGGCCCGGAAAAGATTGGTCTCAGTGTGGCTGCAGCACTGGTGGGTACCTTTCTGGGTATTTTCATGGGGTATGGTTTTGTGGGTCCTGCGTCTATCGCCATGGAGCACGCTGCGAAGTACGAATTGAAGGCTTACGAGTGCGTCAAATCAGCGATTGTGGCGACGGTTTCCGGGCAAGCGCCGCAAATGGCCATTGAGTTTGGCCGCAAGGCGTTGCCCACGGATAAGCGCCCTGGGTTCCAGGAGCTTAATGATCACGTTCGTTCCAAGTAATACCGCCCTCATCTGAACCCGGAGCCGATTCGTGGAAGAACAGCCGATCATCATCAAACGGAAAAAGGTTGTTGCAGGTGGCCATCACGGTGGCTCCTGGAAGGTCGCGTTTGCCGATTTCGCCACCGCCATGATGGCTTTCTTTCTGGTTCTCTGGTTAACCGCTACGGCATCGCCGGAGCAAAAAAAAGCGGTTGAGGGTTACTTTCGGGATCCCGTTGGCTTCACCGAGGGTGGTTCTCCAAACCCTGTGGATCTTGAGGGCAGTGCCTCGGTCGTCAACGAGGCGAGTCCGGATATCGAATCGAGCCAGATCCAGATTGAAGACGAAGTGGTGGATGAGCTCTCTGAAACTCTTGAACAGCGACGTATGCAGGAGTTGTTTCAGGAGCTGAAGGAGCAAATCAAGCAGGATGAGACTTTGCAGGAGTTCAAGGATCAGTTGCTGATCGATATAACCGACGAGGGCCTGCGCATCCAGATCGTCGATCGCTCCGGTCGCCCCATGTTCGACAGCGGCCGGGCCGAGCTGAAGTACTACTCTCAGGATATTCTGTTTGAGCTTGCGAAAACTCTGGGTTCAGTGAACAACAAGCTCAGTATTACCGGGCACACCGACTCCACGCCATTTAGCGGCCGGCCGGGTTACACGAACTGGGAATTATCGGCAGACCGGGCAAATACCGCCCGAAGAGCGCTGGTTGCAGGGGGTGTGCGTCAGCAGCAGATTGCTCGCGTGGTTGGCCTGAGTGATTCCGTACTGTTCGACAAGGAAGATCCGAACGCGCCGGTGAATCGCCGCATCTCCATTATCGTTCTGAACAAGAAGACCGTCGATAATATTCAGAGCACTGCCGGCCAGTCCGATGAGCCCTTGATTGATCTGACCCAGCCGACCGAGGCGGAGCGTGAGGCGGCCCGTGAGCGTCTGGAAAGCGGGGAATGGTTGCAGGAAAAAGAAGAGCCGGCCCCTGGCGAGCTCAACTGGTAAGGCCGTTCGGGTCCGTCAGTCCAGCTTCAGCCCGCGGGCCTGCTGCTCCGTCATATCCTGAAGGATTCGGTGGAAGCTTTTCAGCCGCTCCGGGCTGATTTTCCCTTCCTCCGCAGCTCTGTCGATGGCGCAACCGGGGTCACCCATGTGCCGGCAGTTGCGGAACTTGCAGGTGCCGATCACCTCCCGAATTTCCCGAAAGCCATACTCGATCTCCTGCGCTGTCATATGCCAGAGCCCAAACTCACGGATCCCCGGCGAGTCAATCAGATCGCCTCCGAGCGGCAGGTGGAACAGTTTAGCCGTGGTTGTCGTGTGAATCCCCTTGCCGGTGCTCTCCGACACAGCCCCCACGCGAATGGCCTCATCGGGCATCAGGGTCTGGATAATGGATGACTTGCCCACCCCGGATTGCCCCACAAACACACTGGTCTGATCTTTCACCAATGCCTCAACCTCTGGCGAAGGTTTGTCGCCGGACTCAGCGGCAGACGTTCGAACCACCTCATAGCCCAGAGCCTCATACCGGCCCAGAAGCGCGTCGATGTACTCCCGGTTGCTCTCGTTGATCAGATCGGTCTTGTTCAACAGAATCACCGCCGGAATGTCTGTGATCTCGGATGCCACCAGATACCGGTCAATCAGGTTATCGTGAGGTTCCGGCTCCGGCGCAATCACAAGAATAATATGATCAATGTTTGCGGCCACCGGCTTCAGGGCACCAAAATTATCCGGCCGCTGCAGCAGATTGCGGCGCTCACTGCGGGCAACGATAACCCCCGTCTCATTCTTCCCCGGCCGCCAGACAACCTTGTCGCCAGTTACCAGGCTATCGATATTGGCCCGAACAAAGCAGCGAACCACATCGCCTTCCTGGTCACCTTCAAGCGCTTCGACATCCAGCTGTTGCCCGTAGTGAGCAATGACCAACCCTTCCTGCTCTGGCCCGAGCTCGCCGGCGTCGGCCTGCTCCTGAACCTTCCTCTCCTTGCGCGCCGCGCGGGCCGCACGCTCTTCCTGGACTTTCTTGATACGGAATTGTTGCTGCTTGTTCAGTCGCCGTTTTGCCATTTATGTCCCGGATAACCAGATGAAAGTTTCGCCTTTGGTGTGCCATCATACTGCAATCGTAGCTACTCGGCTTGGGCAATGCCGAGACGTTGAGGGTATATCACCTGATTTCGCAGTGGGGCTGGGCCCGGCTTTCCGGAAATGTCGGCGGCCATGGATGGCCGACGCCAAGCGCACATGGATGTGCTCGTAGCGGTTTCCGGAAAGCCGGACCCAGTCCCACTACCACCGCACTCAGAAGGCTGGTAACAAAATGGCAGAAAGCAATCGCCTCGTATGGATCGATCTGGAAATGACAGGCCTGGATCCGGAAAAAGAACGGATCATCGAAATGGCCACAATCATCACCGATTCGGAACTCAATATTGTCGCGGAAGGACCGGTTATTGCCGTTCATCAGCCACAATCCTTTCTGGACTCCATGGACGAATGGTGCACCCGTACCCATGGTGAAAGCGGACTGACCAAACGCGTTCAGGAAAGCGATATCTCCGAGTCTCAAGCCGAACAGCAGACCATCGAATTCCTGAAAAAACACGTAGAAAAGGGCCAGTCACCCCTGTGCGGCAACAGCATTGGCCAGGATCGCCGGTTCCTCGTCAAATACATGCCCGAACTGGAAGACTTCTTCCATTACCGGAATCTTGACGTATCCACAGTGAAAGAACTTGCCCGCCGCTGGCGCCCGGATGTCCTCGCTGGCGTAAAAAAGAAAGGTAGCCACCTTGCACTCGACGACATCCGGGACTCCATCAACGAACTGCGTCATTACCGGGAACAGTTCTTCAAGCTATAGGCCATGCCGCTTCAGAGCCCACTGGACGTGCTCGCGGACCATCTCGGAAGGGTGGTCCGCGCGTTTTTTCAGGGCCTCAATTACCGGAATGGTTGACGGCGCATTGCCCAGCCCGACCGCCAGGTTGCGGAGCCAGCCCTCGTAGCCTGTGCGCCGAATCGCAGAGCCCTCGGTGCGTTTGAGGAACTGCTCCTCGGTCCAGAGAAAAAGCTCTGCCAGGGAGCTGTTGTCCAGCCCATGCCTCGGTTGAAAGTCCTTTTCGCTGGTCGGTTTGCTGAACTTCTGCCATGGACACACCAGCTGGCAGTCATCGCAACCGAAAACCCGGTTGCCCATTAGCGGTCGCAGCTCCTCTGGGATACTCCCTTTCAGCTCGATGGTGAGATAGCTGATGCAACGTCGGGCATCAAGCTTGTGCGAGCCAACAAAGGCGTCCGTCGGGCAAAGGTCGAGGCAGGCCGAACAGCTGCCGCAATGATCCGTTTCAAAGGGTTCATCGATGGGCAGGGGGGCGCTGGTGAAGATTTCCCCGAGGAAAAAGAACGAGCCGGCCTTCGGGTGAATCAGCATATTGTTCTTGCCGATCCAGCCGAGACCAGCTCTCTGCGCCAGTGCGCGTTCCAGCACCGGAGCGCTGTCTACAAAAGCCCGGTAATCGTATCCGCTAACGGCCTCATCAATCTTCGCTGCCAGCTGTGCAAGACGCTTACGGATAAGTTTGTGGTAATCCCGACCCAGCGCATAACGCGTGACATAAGCACCCTCCCGGTTAGTAAGCGCTTCTTTAGGACTGTCTGGTGAGGGCAAATAGTCCATTCTCACGGATATAACCCGCGTGGTGCCCGGCACCAGAGAGGCAGGCGTATAGCGCTTGTCACCGTGGTGGGCCATGTAATCCATTTCGCCCTGGTAACCTGCCGCAAGCCAGTCCTTCAGATGGTCGGCGTGCTCGCCCGTGTCCGCGTTGGTAATGCCCACATCGGCAAACCCGAATTCAGCTGCCCACTGGCGGATGAGCGACGGCAGATCCGCAAGTTCCGGGTGTGTCGTGGTACAGGTTGCTGTGGTGCTCATAGTGACTGCCGATGCTGGAATTTGGTGCTGAACCCGTGTACGGATATTTAATCTGATTAAGTTATGACCTTTTCTACTGTTTTGCTATGCTTTACAGGTATCTGGCCAATTTTCTTAAACCGGTTTCTGTAACGGGAGCAAAGGTTCATGCCGCCGTCCGCTGGGCACAGTCTACCAGACGCACTGTTTTCCGCCGATGCGGTGAGGCAGATCGATCGCTATGTGATTGATCAGCAAGGTGTTGATGGTTTTGAGCTGATGCAGTCCGCCGCCCACGCCGCTTTTCGCTGCCTGGTACGGCATTGGCCAAACTGCGGCTCGGTGCTGGTCCTGTGCGGTGCGGGTAACAACGGTGGTGACGGTTACCTGGTCGCGGCAAGTGCGAAAAGGCACGGTCTGGACGTCAGCTGTGTCGCAGTTGCGCCAACCGGCAAATTGTCCGGCGACGCCCGTAAAGCCTGGCAAAAGGCCCTGGCGGACGGTGTAGATGTTCTTGACCTCGAGGCTCTCGGCGAGTCATCGCTGGACGATCTGTTTGCCAGCGCGGGCCTGATTGTTGATGCCATGCTCGGTACTGGCGTGTCCGGTGCCCCCCGGGAACCGTTTGCGACTCTGATAGGCCGATGTAATAGCGCTTCAGCGCCAGTCCTTGCGGTGGATCTGCCCTCCGGGCTTAATGCGACCACGGGAGCGGCCGAGGGGGATGTGGTTAACGCAGCCAGGACAGTGACCTTTATCGGGCTCAAGGCTGGCTTGTTCACGGGGCAAGGTGCGGCAGTGTGCGGCGAGGTGGTTTTCGAATCTCTGGATACCGACGAGGGTATCGCCGGTAGCGGCCAGAAGCCCATCGCCCGCCGTCGTGACTGGGGTTCTGTGATGCCCTGGCTACCACCCCGGCCTGCCAACGCTCACAAGGGAAGATTCGGGCATGTGCTGGTGGTTGCGGGTGATCGCGGATTCGGTGGGGCCGGTCTGCTGGCGGCAGAGGCTGCGGCGCGATCGGGTGCCGGGCTCGTGTCGTTGGCGACCCGCCCCGAGCATGTGACAGCGGCCCTGGCAAGATGTCCATCCGTCATGGTTCATGGCCTGATCCATGGCTCGGAGTTGCCGACGTTGCTTGATGCTGCCTCGGTTGTCGTGTGTGGCCCGGGTATCGGGCGAAGCGCCTGGGGCCAGCAGATGCTCGAGCAGGTGGTTGCCAGCGGCAAGCCGCGGGTGCTGGATGCGGATGCGCTGAACCTTTTGTCTGGTCGGGTAGCCATCCCGGCGGATAATCACATCCTGACTCCTCATCCGGGCGAGGCGGCCAGGTTGCTGAATTGCCTGGTACCCGAGGTTGAGGCAGACAGGATGGCCGCCGCCAGAAATCTGCAGGCGCTGTACGGCGGCACGGTGCTTTTGAAAGGCGCCGGCACCGTTGTCGCGTCTGAGGACGGCGGCCTGGATATCATCAGTGGCAGCAATCCCGGAATGGCGACTGGCGGAATGGGAGATGTGCTTTCAGGTATTGTTGCGGCTGTTCTGGCTCAGATTGGCGACGGACAGAAAGCGGCCGTGCTGGGCGCATCCGTGCACCTTGCTGCGGCTGACCGGGCTGCGAGAACCACGGGGTTTATCGGGCTGATACCGACCGATGTCATCGATGCGCTGCCGTTGGTGTTTCGGGAATCTGAAAGGAGTCCGGGGGCTGAATCGTTATGAGCATAATGGGTAACGAGCGTCGGGTTTTTCTGGAGAACGAGGCCGAAACCGAGCATCTCGGTCGGGAGCTGGCCAGGACCGTCGTGGAGTCTGGCCATGGCCTGGTTGTTTATCTGGATGGTGAGCTTGGCATGGGTAAAACCACCATCAGTCGGGGCGTCATGCGCGGATTGGGTCATGAGGGGGCCGTAAAGAGCCCGACCTATACCCTGGTAGAGCCCTACGAGACTCTGAATCCACCGACATACCATTTTGATCTTTATCGCCTGGGCGACGCCGAAGAACTGGAATACATGGGCATCCGCGATTATTTTTCCGCCGAAAACCTGTGCCTGATCGAGTGGCCCGAGAGAGGCAAGGGCATATTGCCCGAGCCGGACCTGGAGGTTCATCTCGAAACCCGGGGAGAGGGGCGCTCTGTAGTCCTCAGGGCCCGCTCAGAGCTGGGCGCCGGGGTGCTGAACGAACTGGAGTTGATTGGTCCGGCGTCATAGTGAGCTCGGAACCGGGAATAAACTGGCAGGTAAGCTTTATGAATTGTGCAAAGCTGAGTAAACAACTGGTCTGGCCGATTGCGCTATTGCTTGTGACATTGGCGTTTCACGGTTCGGCGGCGACACAGGTCGAGAGTGCCCGTATCTGGCCCGCGCCCGATCATACCCGGCTGGTGCTGGACACTGGCGGGCAGGTGGAGCACAACATTTTCTCCCTGAGCGGCCCGGCGCGGCTGGTGATCGATCTCAAGAATGCCAACCTGAAGACCGATTTTTCCGGTCTGGACCTTTCCGGCAGTCCGATCAAGAGAATCCGCAGTGCCCCCAGAAACGGCACCGATTTGCGCGTCGTTCTGGATCTCAAGGCTGACATTAAACCGCGGAGTTTTCAGCTGGAGCCGAATCAGCAGTACGGCCACAGACTAGTGGTCGACCTGATTGATGAAAGCGGTAGCCGGCTGGAAAAGGCGACAACGCCCACCGTGACCCAGGATTCATCCGGGAAGCGAGACGTTATTGTGGTCATTGATGCAGGGCACGGCGGGGAAGATCCGGGTGCTATTGGTCCGCGGGGAACCCGTGAAAAGGACGTGGTTCTGAAAATGGCGAAAACCCTGGCCAACCTCATCAATGATCGGCCGGGTTATACCGCCAAGCTGACCAGAACCGGGGACTATTACATTGGCCTTCGCAATCGCACGATTCTGGCCAGGAAATACAGCGCTGACCTGTTCGTCTCGGTCCATGCCGACGCCTTCCGTACACCACAACCCAAAGGTGCCTCGGTCTTCGCCCTTTCCCAACGCGGCGCCACCAGTGAAACTGCCCGTTGGCTGGCCAATAGTGAGAACCGGTCGGATCTGATCGGCGGTGCCGGCGGGCTGTCCCTTGATGGCCGTGACGACATGCTTGCCGGTGTTCTGCTGGACCTCTCCATGACGGCCAGTATCAACGCCAGTCTGGGGGTTGGCAGTTCGGTCCTGGGCAAATTGGGCGGCGTGGCGAAGTTGCACAAGCCTGGCGTTGAGCAGGCCGCTTTTGCGGTTCTGAAATCACCGGATATTCCCTCCATCCTCGTGGAAGCAGGCTTCATATCGAATCCCCAGGAAGAGAAAAACCTGGCCACTGAGTGGTACCGCAACAAGCTGGCCGGCGCCATCATGAAAGGCATAGATGACTACTTCCAGAAAACGCCCCCGCCTGGAACCCTGCTGGCGTGGCAAAAACAGAATCGCCAGGGTGGAAACAGCATCAGCCACTACCGGATACAGCGTGGAGACACGCTATCCGGCGTGGCCCGGAAAAATCAGACGACCGTCAGTGAGCTGATGCAGTTTAACGACCTTCGGGACGACCGTGTTATGGTAGGGCAAACCATTCGTATCCCCGCGTCCTGATCAAGAGGTTTTTCTGTAACATGCCCCCCATTCGATTGCTGTCACCGCGGCTCGCGAACCAGATTGCCGCGGGTGAGGTGGTTGAGCGCCCCGCGTCTGTCGTCAAAGAACTGGTTGAAAATGCCCTGGATGCCGGCGCCAACCGCGTCGATGTTGAGGTGGAGCAGGGCGGCGTTAAGCTGATTCGAGTTCGGGATGACGGCAGTGGTATTGAGGAAGACGATCTTCCCCTGGCGCTAAGCCGCCATGCGACCAGCAAGATTGCCAGTCTGGACGATCTGGAAGCCGTGGCGTCCCTGGGTTTCCGGGGAGAAGCGCTTGCCAGTATCAGCTCTGTCTCCCGTCTTACCCTGACCTCAAGGACCGAGTCCCAGGAAGCGGCCTCTCGGGTCGAGGTCGAGGGCCGGGAAATGGACGCGAGAATTTCGCCTGCAGCGCACCCTGTCGGAACGACCGTTGAAGTGCGCGACCTGTTTTTTAACACCCCGGCTCGCCGCAAATTCCTGCGTACTGAAAAGACAGAATTCAATCACGTCGAAGAATGCGTGCGGCGCCAGGCGCTGAGCCGTTTCGATGCTGGCTTCACGTTGCGCCATAACCAGCGTGTCGTTCAAAGCCTCAGGCCAGCGGAATCGGCCCTCGATCGCGAGCGTCGGATTGGATCCCTGTGCGGCCAGCAGTTTATCGATAACGCGGTGGTTATTGATGCGGAGGCCACCGGGCTGCGGCTCTGGGGTTGGGTCGCTCTTCCCACATTTTCGCGCAGCCAGGCCGATCTTCAGTATTTCTTCGTCAACGGCCGCGTTATTCGTGACCGCCTGGTAGCTCATGCCGTGCGCCAGGCTTATCGGGATGTACTCTACAATAACCGGCACCCGGCGTTTGTATTGTATCTGGAAGTCGACCCCGCCACCGTCGATGTAAACGTCCACCCGACCAAGCACGAGGTCCGGTTCCGGGATGGTCGGCTGGTTCACGATTTCATTTTCAGAACCCTGCACAAGGCGCTGGCCGATGTCCGGCCGGACGATCATTTCCGCGGCGCGGTGGCGCAGTCCTTTGGTCGCGAAGCAGTCACCCAGGGTCAGGAAGCCGTTCCGGCCACCGGTGCGTCTGCAGAGGCGGGCTGGAACGGCCAGCCATCGGTATCCAGCTATGGTTACCCCGGCGGCTCAGGCGCCGGCTTTGGCGGACAGTCGCAGCCCCAACAGGAGTGGCGCGCCAGCGATCAGATGGCGTTTTATCAGTCCCTGAATGCCGGTGGCGGAAGCGACGGACAGCAGGCTATGCCCGTAAGCGATCGCGCCGCCACGCCAATGCCAACACCGCCTGCAGACAGTGACCAGGAGCCGCCGCTCGGATATGCCATCGCCCAGCTGCACGGGATCTATATTCTTGCCCAGGGTCGTGCGGGGCTCATTGTTGTGGACATGCACGCGGCCCACGAGCGCATTACCTATGAGCGAATGAAGCGGGCGCTTGCCGAGCAGGACCTTAAAAGCCAGCCGTTGCTGGTGCCGCTGTCGCTGGCGGTTAGCCAGAAAGAAGCCGCCCTGACCGAGAGTCACGGTGAAGAACTGCAGAAGCTTGGTCTCCAGATTGAGCGGATTGGTCCGGAAACCCTCGCTGTGCGACAGGTGCCCGCGCTTCTGCGGGGTGCTGACACAGAACAGCTGGTGCGTGACGTTCTGGCGGATCTCATTGAGCATGGTCAGAGTGATCGTGTCGAGGCGGTGACGCATGAGCTGCTCGGCACCATGGCATGCCATGGTTCAGTGCGTGCCAACCGGCAGTTGACCATTCCGGAGATGAATTCGCTGCTCAGGGACATGGAGGCGACCGAGCGCAGTGGCCAGTGCAACCATGGCCGGCCGACATGGACCCTGGTGACCATGTCTGAGCTGGACAAGCTGTTTCTCCGGGGGCGCTGAGGTGTCACTGCCTCCTGCCATCTTTCTGATGGGGCCCACGGCTTCCGGAAAGACAGACCTGGCCATGGCGCTCTGCGACCACCTGCCTTGCGACATCATCAGCGTAGATTCCGCAATGATCTATCGGGGTATGGATATCGGAACGGCCAAACCCACGGCCGCAGAGCTCGCGCGGGCGCCCCACAGGCTGATTGATATCTGCGATCCGGCGGAAACATACTCCGCTGCGGATTTCCGTCGGGACGCGCTGACCGCCATGGCCGAAATAACGGCCGCAGGCAGGATCCCGCTTCTAGTCGGCGGCACCATGATGTATTTCAAAGCGTTGCTGCATGGAATGCCCGGTCTGCCATCCGCCAGCCCCGACGTACGACAGGCGCTGGAGCAGGAGGCAGAGGAGCGGGGTTGGGAGGCTTTGCATGAAGAGCTGCGGGCCAGTGATCCGGTGGCAGCCGAGCGGATCCATCCGAACAACCGGCAGCGTCTGATGCGGGCCCTGGAGGTATTGCGCCTTACCGGCAAGCCGATTTCGGAGTTCTGGCGAGCCGATCAGGGTGGCTGTGAGCAAACGACGGCAGTGGCGCAGGTCGGCGACATTGAGGATTACACCTATTTCACTCGCTGGCAGGCAGACGAAACATCTTTGCTTCCGTATACTGTAATTCAACTTGCCATGACGCCGCCTGAGCGGCGGGTGCTTCATGAGCGGATTCGCCTGCGGTTTCTGAAAATGCTGGAGGCGGGGTTCGTTGATGAAGTTCGGGCTCTGATGATCCGGGACGACCTGCACCCTGATCTCCCTTCCATGCGTTGTGTCGGATATCGCCAGGCCTGGAGCTATTTGTCCGGGGAAGACGACTACGAGACATTTGTCAGCAAGGGAGTGGCAGCAACACGCCAACTGGCGAAGCGGCAGTTGACCTGGTTGCGCAAGTGGTCAGATGTGGACTGGCTGGACAGCGGCGACAAACATATCGCTGAGGTAGCCTTGAAAAAAATCCGACTTCGCACCACATTTAATTTTGACAAATGACGATCTGCATTTACTAAAAACAGGAGAAAACACATGTCAAAAGGGCATTCGTTACAAGACCCTTACCTCAATGCATTGCGCAAGGAACGCATTCCGGTTTCCATCTTTCTGGTCAACGGTATCAAGCTTCAGGGCCAGATTGAGTCTTTCGACCAGTTCGTGATTTTGCTGAAAAATACTGTCAGCCAGATGGTCTACAAGCACGCTATTTCCACTGTGGTTCCTGCCCGAAATGTCCGCATTCCGCAGCAGGCTCCGGGAGGAGAGGGCGAGTCTGAAGACTGATCCATCCGTTTCCCGATCTTGCCACCCGCGTTCCAGAGGATCCCGACAAGGGGTCTTGTGGCCGCGGGTGTTTGTTTTTATGACCCTCATCATGTGTTTACCCCGGAGTTGATGCCAATTGTTTGAACGTCCTGATGTCGGTGAGCGCGCGGTCCTCGTCCACATCGATTTTACTGCCCACGATGGTACCGAAGACCCCGGCGAGTTCCGGGAGCTGGTCACCTCTGCCGGTGTTGAGCCTGTCTCAACCGTTACCGGGTCCCGCAAGCAGCCCAGCCCCAGATTTTTCGTTGGTGAGGGCAAGCTGGAAGAAATTCGTGATGCAGTAGCGGCGAACGAAGCGGATGTGGTGTTGTTCAACCATGCCCTGAGCCCACGCCAGGAGCGCAACATTGAGCACGAGCTCAAGTGCCGTGTGCTGGACCGCACCGGTGTGATTCTTGATATCTTCGCTCAGCGGGCACGGACTCACGAAGGTAAGCTTCAGGTAGAGTTGGCGCAGCTCGAGCATATGTCCACGCGACTGGTTCGGGGCTGGACCCACCTTGAGCGACAGAAAGGTGGTATCGGGCTGCGCGGGCCTGGTGAAACCCAGCTGGAAACCGACCGCCGGCTCTTGCGGGAGCGCATCAAGTCTATCCACAAGCGTCTGGAAAAGGTTCGTCGCCAGCGCAACCAGGGCCGCAGGGCCCGTCAGCGGGCTGACATCCCCACCGTATCGCTGGTTGGATATACCAACGCCGGTAAATCCACTTTATTCAACCGTATTACCACTTCCTCCGTATATGCTGCAGACCAGCTGTTCGCCACGCTGGATCCGACGTTGCGGCGGCTGGAACTTCCGGATGTCGGGCCGGTCGTAATGGCGGACACCGTGGGCTTCATCCGGCATCTGCCGCACAAGCTGGTTGAGGCGTTCCGGGCGACGCTTGAGGAAACAACGCAGGCGACGTTGCTGCTTCACATCATCGACAGCCATGACCCGCGCCGCGAGGAGAACATTGAGCAGGTTGAGGAAGTGCTTGCGGAGATCGGGGCGGACGACATTCCCATGCTGCAGGTGTTCAACAAGATTGATCTGCTTGAAAATTTCACGCCTCGGGTTGAGCGCAACGAAGAGGGTATCCCGGTGAGAGCGTGGGTTTCCGCGGTTACTGGCGAAGGCCTGGACGGCTTATTCGATGCGATCGTGGAGCGTGTGGCCGAAGACGTCGTTCACCACTTTGTCCTGCTGGGTCCCGCGGATGGCAAACTGCGTGCACTTTTGCATGAGGCAGGATCGGTGATCAGCGAGGAATACCGGGATACCGGCGACACGGTGGTTGAGGTGCGCCTGCAGAACCGGGATTGGCATCAGCTGCTGAGCCGCGCCGGTGTGAATGAAAAGTCAGTCAGGCTGGACGTGGGTCACGCCTGAAACCGCAGCGGCTATTGCCGGGGCGGAGATAAATCCCTAGTATTTGCAGCCATTCTATTTATAAGTCAGTAACGGAGAGCACTATGGCCTGGAACGAACCGGGTGGAAACCGTAACGACAATGACCCCTGGGGTACCGGTGGTGGTCGACGCGGCAATGATCAGGGGCCGCCAGACCTCGATGAGGCGCTGAAAAAAGGTCTCGACAAGCTCAACAAGATGCTGGGCGGCAAGGGTGGCAAGTCCGGCGGCAGCGGCGGCAGTAGCGGCGGCAGCGCCGGTGGTTTTGGTGCGATTCTCGCACTGGCAGCCATACTGGTGGTCGGCTATGTCATCTTCCAGTCCTTCTATACCGTGGACGAACAGGAGCGGGCGGTGGTTCTCCGTTTCGGTGAATACCACCAGACCGAGAATCCTGGCCTGAGATTCAAGGTGCCACTGATCGATAGCGTCACCAAGGTCCGCGTGACTAACGTGCGTACCGCTGAGTCCAGTGGCCAGATGCTGACCCAGGACGAAAACCTGGTAACGGTTGACCTTCAGGTTCAGTACCGCGTTGGCGACGCTGAAGCCTACGTGCTGAATGTGCGTGACTCCAACCAGGCACTGGCTTTTGCAACGGATAGTGCGATCCGTCACGAGGTCGGTAGCTCGACACTCGACGACGTACTGACCGAAGGTCGTGCAGAACTGGCCGTGCGGGTCGAGCAAAGGCTGCAGATGTTCCTGCGGGAATACGGCACTGGCCTGGAGTTGGTGCGGGTTAACGTTGAAAGCACCCAGCCACCACCAGCGGTCCAGGATGCCTTCCGTGAAGTCCAGAGGGCCCGTGAGGACGAGCAGCGGGTGAAGGAAGAAGCTGAAACCTACCGCAACCGGATCGTTCCGGAGGCTCGTGGTGAGGCCCAGCGCATGATCGAAGAAGCCAACGCCTACAAGGAAGAGGTGATCGAGCGGGCACGTGGTGAGACCTCGCGTTTCCTTGAGCTTCTGGCCGTCTATCAGATGTCTCCGACAGTCACTCGCGAACGTTTGTACCTACAGACGGTCGAAGAAGTCCTTGCTAACAGCAGCAAGATCCTGGTTGACACGGAGAGCAGTGGCAACATGATGTACCTGCCGCTTGATCGACTGACCCAGGGCTCGCTGCCCCGTACCGGTGGATCATCCTCCGGCAACAACCAGGGCAACGTGGACATCCAGACCCTGACTGATCAGGTTCTTCAGGAACTGCGAAGCAGGCAGGATACTACCGTTCGGAGGAGCAGATAATTATGGGACCTAAAGGTGTAGTGGGCCTTGCAGGCGCCCTGATCGTTGTCCTGCTGGTACTGTCCAGTGTGTACATCATTCCGGAAACCCATCGGGGTGTTCTGCTCCGGTTCGGTGAGCTGGTAGAGACCGATATCCAGGCCGGTATCCATTTCAAGGTTCCGGTCATCGACCAGGTTCGTGAATTCGACATCCGGGTTCTCACCATGGATCTGCCCTCACGGCAGTATCTGACCGTGGAGAAGAAACCGCTGGATGTGGATTCGTATATTGCCTGGAAGATCCGTGATGTGGACCAGTTCTATCGGGCGACCGGCGGTGACGAGTTCCGCGCTCAGTCCCTGTTGTCCTCCCGTGTTGATAACGGCCTGCGGGACGAGTTTGGTATCCGGACCATGGTCGAAGTGGTCTCGGGCCAGCGGGATGAGCTGATGCACACTCTGCGGGATCGCGTAAACCAGACCGCCCAGAATGAATTCGGGATCGAGGTCCTGGACATTCGTGTCAAGGCTATCGAATTCCCGGGTCAGGTGAGCGAAAACGTCTACCGTCGGATGGCGACCGAGCGTGAGAAACTGGCTCAGGAATTCCGTTCGCGGGGTCGGGAGTTGGCCGAAGGTATTCGTGCCGATGCGGATCGTCAGAGAACCGTTATTTTGGCTGAAGCCTTTGCCCAGTCAGAAGAAACCCGGGGTGAAGGTGACGGTCAAGCGGCCAGAATCTACGCCGATGCCTACGGCTCCGACGCGGAATTCTACAGCTTCTACCGAAGCCTGCAGGCTTACCGCAATACCTTCATGAGCAAGGATGACATCATGGTGATTGATTCCAACAGCGCGTTCATGAAGTTCCTGAACGATCCGCAGGGTGCCCGTTAACCCTGCACGTCGAGACCAAAAACCGGAATACCTCTGTATTCCGGTTTTTTTGTGCCCGGCAACCGTGTAAAATTCTGCCGGTTTTGTGTCGGGCTTTTGCCGAGTGCCGCCTTAAATCCTGTGTGATCCCCCCAGCCACCTGTGGCGGAGCGGATATAACGGACAACGGAATCTCATGACAGTATCTGATCGCTGGTTACTGCCAGACGGGGTAGAGGACATTCTTCCCCCATTGGCCGGACGGATCGAATCCCTGCGTCGGGATGTAATGGATACCTGCCAGCGCTGGGGCTACCAGCTGGTAATCCCACCGCTCATTGAATATCTCGAATCCCTGTTTACCGGAACCGGAAACGATCTGGAGCTTCAGACCTTCAAGCTCACCGATCAGTTGACCGGGCGGATGATGGGTGTTCGCGCCGATATGACGCCTCAGGCGGCGCGCATTGATGCCCATACCCTGGGCCAGGAAGGGATCACCCGTCTTTGCTATGCCGGGCATGTACTCCACACCCGCCCAAGGCACATGCTGACAGGTCGAACACCGATTCAGGCCGGCTGCGAACTGTTTGGCAGTGGCTCTGAAGCGGCGGATATGGAAGTGATCAGCCTGATGCTGGAAACCCTCAGGGTGGCCGGCTTGCCCCGTATCCATCTGGATCTGGCTCACGTTGCCATCTATGAGAGCCTGATCGGCGAGGCGGACTTTGATCGGGATACGGAGAGCGCCATTTTTGATGCCATGGCCCGTAAATCGGTGCCGGAGCTTGATCAACTGCTCGGTCAATGCCCTCCAGGCTCTGCGGGTGCTCGTTTGCGTGAGCTTGCCCGGGTCAGTGGTGGCCCGGAAGCCTTGAACGAGGCCCGTCGGATCCTACAAGGGGCGTCTGACAGCCTGGACGCGGCACTCGACCAGCTTGGGCGTGTGTCTGACATGCTGGGAAGAGATTACCCGGATATCAGCTTCGGATTCGATTTCTGTGAGCTTCGTGGCTACAACTACCACACGGGCCTGGTGTTTGCAGCCTACGTGCCGGGCCATGGCGATTCCGTGGCCAAGGGTGGCCGTTATGATGCCATCGGAAGTGACTTTGGCCGCGCCCGCCCGGCAACGGGGTTCAGTCTTGATATTCGCTCGCTCGTCTCTCTTGGCGAGCGCGTGACTCGCAGTGCCGGCGCTGTCTGGGCGCCGGCGGATGACGACCCCGCCCTGGAGGGCGTGATCTCCGGTCTGAGAATGACGGAAACCGTTGTTCGTGCCCTTCCCGAAGACGAGGGCGTTAACCCTGCCGCCAGAGGCTGTGACCGTGAGCTGGTCAAACAGAGTGGCCAATGGGTTGTGCAGAAGCTGGGCTGATGCCCCCGGGGCCTCGGTGAATTCATTTACAGGTAAACTTGCGAAACGCCTGTCCTGCGGGGCAGCCGCATTGAGAGAGAATCATGGGTAAAAATGTTGTTGTGCTGGGCACCCAGTGGGGTGATGAAGGCAAGGGTAAGATTGTTGACCTGCTGACCGACAAGGTTGCAGCGGTTGTCCGCTTCCAGGGCGGGCACAATGCCGGTCATACCCTGGTAATTGACGGCAAGAAAACAGCGCTTCACCTGATTCCTTCCGGCATTCTGCGGCAACACGTCTATTGCCTCATCGGCAACGGTGTTGTCCTGTCGCCCGAGGCTTTGCTGAAAGAAGTGCGTGAGCTGGAAGCCAATGACGTGGCGGTTCGCGATCGCCTCCGCATCAGTCTGGCGTGCCCGATCATTCTGCGTACTCATGTTCGAATTGATCAGGCCCGTGAAAGGGCTCGTGGTGTCGACAAGATCGGCACAACCGGTCGCGGTATTGGCCCGGCCTATGAAGACAAGGTTTCCCGTCGTGGCCTGCGCCTGGGCGATCTGTGCAATCCCGCCGACTTCGAAATGAAGCTCCGGGAGATCATGTCGTACCACAACTTCATCCTGACAGAGTACTTCAAGGAAGAGGCTGAGGACATTGATGCCGCACTGGAAGAGCTGAAGCAGATGGGCGAGGAAATTTTGCCCATGGCGGCAGACGTGACTGACATGCTGCATGATTTCCGTAAGCGTGGAGAGAATATCCTGTTCGAGGGTGCCCAGGGCTCGCTGCTGGATATCGATCTTGGCACCTATCCGTATGTGACTTCTTCCAACACCACCGCTGGCGGCACGGCCACCGGTTCCGGCTTCGGCCCGCTGTTCCTCGACTATGTGCTGGGGATCACCAAGGCGTATACCACCCGTGTAGGCTCCGGACCGTTCCCGACCGAACTGTTCGACGATATGGGCAACCACCTGGCGGTGAAGGGCAACGAAGTCGGCACTACAACCGGGCGCGCCCGCCGTTGTGGCTGGTTCGATGCGGTGGCTCTGCGCCACGCCATCCAGATCAACAGTGTGTCCGGTATCTGTCTGACCAAGCTGGACGTGCTGGACGGACTGGAAACCGTGAAGGTTTGCGTAGGCTACAAGACGCCTAACGGCGAGATTTTCCGGCCGCCCATCGGCTGCGACAGCTACAAGGACATCGAGCCGGTTTATGAGGAACTGCCCGGCTGGAGCGAAAGCACCGTTGGCCTGACCAGTGTCGATCAGTTGCCGGAGAACGCCAAGGCCTACATCCGTTTCCTGGAAGAGCAGATCGAAGCGCCGATCGATGTGATATCTACTGGTCCGGATCGTATCGAGACGATTACATTGCGTCACCCGTTCGGCGAGTAATCGCCAACGTTAAAAAAACCGCCCTGCTTAAAAGGCACGGCGGTTTTTTTGTGTTCAGGGCTTCTCGGCAATCACGGTAGCACGCAACGGCCCCGGGTATCCTTCCACGGTTTTTGAGGGGTCGTTCGGATCCAGAAAATCCTGGAGGGAGTTGAAACGCATCCAGTCGGTGCTTCGCTGTTCGTCTGAGGTCGTAGGGGTGACATCGACCACCCGGGCATTCCGGAAGCCGGTGCGGTCCAGCCAGCGCAGCAGTGTGTCGCAGGACGGGAGGAACCAGACGTTCCGCATCTGCCCATAGCGATCCTCGGGCATCAGGCTGAAGCCCTCAGGGCCTTCAACGACAAGTGTTTCCAGCACCAGTTCCCCGCCCCTGCGAAGTGTTCCCTTCAGTTCAAGCAGATGATCGAGCGGTGAGCGCCGATGATAGAGAACCCCCATGGAAAAGGTGGTGTCGAAGGTTTCAAGGTCGGCGGGGAGGTCTTCCATCCGAACGGGCAGCAGGTCTATCGGGACATCACCGAGGTAGTCCTTGACGCTGAAGAACTGGAACAGGAACAGCAACCCCGGGTCGATGCCGATCACCCGACCCGCGCCTTCGCCCAGCATGCGCCAGCAGTGATACCCGGAGCCACAACCCACATCCAGTATGCGACGACCGGAAAGGTCTGAAAGGTAAGGCGACACGCGGTCCCATTTCCAGTCAGAGCGCCATTCGGTATCGATGTAGGTACCGAAGAAGTCGAAGGGGCCTTTGCGCCAGGGCATCAGGCCGCGTAATCCGAGTTCCAGTTGCTCCCGTTGTGCCACGGTCAGGGGCTGTCTGGAGGTCAGGGTTACCGCGGATTGGTCCAGTTGCGCGTCTACCTGAGTCAGACCGGGTAGCTGGTCAAGGGCAGCTTGCCAGCGATCGAGATCGCCGTGGGGGCGGTCCTCAAAGCGGTGGGTCAGTTGCTGTTGGAGTTGCGTCGCCCAGTGCTCCAGGCCGTCTTTCTCAAGTTCATCGATGATAGGCCCGAACCGGGCTTTCCAGTCAAAGTCTGCCATGGTCATTCGGTGGTTTGGTTGGCCTTTATGGCGAGCATGGAAACAAAGTTGAAGCACTGATACCACACCACCACGTCATCGAAACCTGCCGACAACAGGCGCGCCTTGTGCGCAGCCAGTGTTTCGGGAATCAGCACCTGTTCGATCGCCGTGCGTTTCTGGCTTATTTCAAGATCCGAATAGCCGTTGGCGCGCTTGAATTCGTGATGCAGTCGGGTCTGAATGGCTTGCTCGTCGTCAGATTCAAAGCGAACTTTCTCCGACAGGATCAGGACACCGCCAGGACGCGTGGCATCAGCAATGCGCGCGAGCAGGCCGGCCCGCTTCTCCGGATCGACAAACTGCAAGGTGAAATTCAGAGTGGTCACCGAGGCATTACTCAGCTCGGTGTCCAGAATATCCTCGCACCTGAGGGTAACGGGGAGCGCACTGTCGTCCAGTGCAATGTAATGCTCGCAGCGTTCGATCATGGCGCTCGAGTTATCCACTCCGATCAGGTTGCAGTCCGCATGGGCGATACCATGGCGCATTGCCAGCGTGGAAGCGCCGAGTGAGCAGCCCAGGTCATAGCAGTTGGTGGCGGGCTGGGCATATTGCTCCGAGATAACCTCGATCATCGGAATGATGGTGGTGTAGCCCGGCACCGAGCGCCGGATCATATCCGGAAACACCCTTGCCACCGATGCGTCGAATCGGAAGTCCTCCGGCCGGCGCTCTGTGGCAAACAGCCGGTCCGTGATCTGCTCGGGTGCCTCCGACGGCTTGCGGGATTTATTCATTGGTGTCCGGAGTCTCGGGGGCGGGCAGAACGGCAGGCCCGGTCGGGGAGGGCCTTGAGCAGCGTACGCCGCGATTTTTATAGTCCACCAGGATTCCCCGGAACGAGGGATCCACATCGGCGGCAATTGCCAGGTAACCATTTTCGCACACGGCGTGCAGTTCCGAGGCTTTGGGCGACATGCGAAACGGATCCTCCTCGGTTACATGGATGGCTTGGAAATCGCCAACAGGCATGTGATCCTTGTTCTCGCTGTGGTTGATCCTGCCGCTCATCTCCAATACAAGAACGGTGCCAATAGCCGCAACCACAGCGGTTACGATCAGGCTACGGACGGTGTAACGGGCCTCATTCTGGCTCATGCATACCTCAAATCAAACGAATTAAAAGTGTTGGTCAGTATTGTCCCGGCACCGTGATGGCCGGTGACTGCAAGGCTGATAACTGCTCCCGGAGCGACAGAATCTGGTCTGACCAGAACCGTGGCTGGGCAAACCAGGGAAAGAAGCGCGGAAATGCAGGGTCATCCCAGCGCTTTGCCAGCCACGCGCAATGGGCAATCTGCCGGAAGCAGCGTAGCGGCTCAATCAGGTGGCGCTCGCGGCGATTGAAATCACGGAACATTTCATAGCCTTCCAGCAACTCTCCCAGCTGGGCGCCGCGCTCGAAGTCGTCTCCGTTCAGCAGCAACCACATATCCTGAATGGCGGGCCCGGTGCGGCAATCGTCGAGATCCACGAACAGCATCTGTTCGTCCCGGCAGAGAATATTACCGGCATGGCAGTCGCCATGAAGTCGCAGGGTTTCCACCGGGCCGGCTTCGTCAACCCGAGCGGCACAGAGTCTTTGCAGGTCAGGAATCAGGCTGTCCCAGGCTGGCCTGAGATCCGTCGGAATCCAGTCACCCCTTAACAAAAGCCGATTGCTGGCTTCGATGCCATCCAGCAAATCCATGCCCGAGCGATGGGCAAACGGTTTTTTGGCGCCAATATTGTGGATCTGCCCCAGCCATTGCCCCAGCCGGTAAAGGGTATCGGTAACACTGGTGTCTGGTGCTTGCCCGCCACGCTGCGGAAATACCGCAAACAGGAACTCACCATGGCGCCCGAGCGTGTCCCCGGTCGCCAGCCTCATGGGTGCTACAACCGGAATGTCGGCTTCCAGGAGTTCCAGTGTGAATGTATGTTCCTCGCGGATTTCCGCTTCGCTCCATCGGCCCGGCCGATAGAACTTGGTAATTACCGGGGCGCCTTCATCCAGGCCTACCTGATAGACCCGGTTTTCATAGCTGTTCAACGCGAACAGCCGGCCACTTACCGCAAACCCTGCCTCTTCCATCGCATCCAGAATGATATCCGGCGTCAGGGAATCGTAGGGGTGGGTGGATGCCGCAAGTGAGGGGTCATGGGTCATAAAGGGCGTTTCAGAGCCTTGTGTCGTATTTGGATTTCATGGTTTGCAGATGGTACCAGTTTTCGTCCAGCTCCCAGCGGATACGGCTGATGCCCGAAGCCCCAAGAATAACGTCTCCGGCACGGGCCTGAACCTGTGCAAGCTCGCGTTCTGCCCGCTGCCAGTCGCGATGACTGTCCCCAAGATTGCGCATACTCGGAAATACCGCACTCAGCGCCTTGTGGGTGGACGTGGTGTGGGACCGCAGTGAGCTCATAATGGCCGTGTCGCCCTCCACCCTCAGTACCCGGTGCTTGTAGGGGTAGCTGGCAACCACATCATCCGCTTTCAGCCGCTCGTTCAGGCTGATTACTTCAAAGCCCCGCCAGCCTAGCCACCCGACAAAGAGGGCCGCCACCACCATTACCAGAACAAACTGCTTCCTGTCAGACATCATAAGCCGGGCTCCATGCACTACTTTCCGGAGCCAAGTATAACCGGTATGGGCTCTTGAGTAATGTATTGAGCCTGCCGGCGCCCGTTTTCGCCGGGCTGGCGGTATAGGATATGCTCAACGTCTTGTCAGAGGAGCAGGGACAACCATAAGTGTCGACAGAAGTGCTGGAAATCCAAACCGTTGTCATCGGCGCCGGTGTCATTGGGCTGGCTATTGCCCGCGCTCTGGCGAGAGCCGGGCATGAGGTCATAGTTCTAGAAAGCTCAGACCGGTTTGGTGAGGGCATCTCCTCACGAAACAGCGAAGTCATTCATGCCGGCATTTATTACCCCCAAGGGTCACTGAAGGCGGAATTGTGTGTTGAGGGCCGACAGCAGCTTTATGATTACTGCCTGACGCACAAGGTTGGACACCGTAAATGCGGTAAGTGGATTGTTGCCGTCGACGAGGCACAGAATGACAAGCTCTGTGATATTAAGGCTGCGGCAGCCAGCAATGGTGTTGAACTTGAGTTTTATGATGGCGAAAGAGTCGCCCGAGGTGTTCCGGGTATTTGCGCCAGCTCGGGGCTCTGGTCTCCCGAAACCGGTATTGTCGACAGCCACGGGCTGATGCTCTCCTTGCTTGGCGAGCTCCATGATGCCGGCGGCCAGCTCGCTCTACGCTCACCGGTAGCGGCTGCTGAATCGGATAGCCAGCGGCACCGCCTAAACGTGGCAGGCGAAACCCCGCTAATTCTGGAAGCGAAAAATGTCATTAACGCCGCCGGGCTCGGCGCCGTCCCGCTGGCAAAAAACTGGGCAGGTCTGCCCGACGACTGCATTCCCCGGCAATGGTTCGCGAGGGGTGTCTACTTCAGCTACAGCGGACAAACACCTTTCAGGACGCTGATCTATCCGGTTCCTGAACCTGGGGGCCTGGGTATCCACCTGACTCTCGATCTCGCTGGCCAGGCCCGTTTCGGTCCGGATGTAGAGTGGATCGAAAAGGAAGACTACACCGTGGAACCCAGCCGCCAGGAAAGCTTCGCCAGAGGTATCCGCCAATGGTGGCCAGGACTCGACCCGACCCGACTTCAGCCCGCCTATGCCGGCATCCGACCGAAGCTAAGAGGCCCCGATGGTGGCTTCGCGGATTTCCGGATTGATGGTCCAGAGACGCACGGTTTGCCGGGACTGGTTAATCTGTTCGGTATCGAATCGCCGGGTTTAACATCCTGCCTGGCAATTGCTGAACGTGTAAAAGCTTTGCTGTCTTAACCTGGCGTCCGGGCAAGTGCCCAAACCTGAATGTTCCGGGCCCCGGCCTCCCGAAGAGCTGATGATAAAACCCTGACGGTCGCGCCGGTGGTCACCACATCATCGACAATCGCTATTCGCTCTGGCACTGGCGGGATGACCTCAAATACCCCGCGAAGATTCGCCAGTCGGGCCTCCCGATTCAACTCCCGTTGAGACCGGACACGGCGAACCCTTCTGACAAGTCCGTTGGCGACCGGGACGTCCAGGGTGCTGGCAATCGTCTCGGCAATGTCCTGGGCCTGATTGAACCCGCGTTGCCGGCGTCGCCGCGCATCCATTGGCGCGGGTACCAGTACATCTGGCATTGCGATAGCACCATCGAGCCGAGCCTTCTGCACCAACTCAGCAAAATCCGCCATCAATGGTCTTCCGAACTTGCGCTGGCCCCGATACTTGTATCGGCCAATCATGCCGTCGAGTGGGTACTGGTAGCGCCAGGGAATAAAAGAACTATCGAAAGCCGGCGGGTATTTCATACAGTCACCGCAGAGCAGCTCCGAGGAGGGAAAAGCCAGGGGCAGGGCGCAGCAACGACAGTGCCAGCGGTTCACTGGTAGGTCGCCCCGGCAAGGTTGGCATAAGCCGTTGAATGCCTGTGAGGAGAGGCAGGCGACACACAGTCCGCCGTGCCTGATGCTGTTAACCTTTTTGTCCATGAAGGTTGACAGCCAGTTCAGTCCCTTTATCATCTGATTCATCCGTAAACCCAGAGACCGGGAAAGGTTAACAGGACTTTTACATGACCGCTACAGAACTCCGCCACGACTGGACACTGCAGGAAGCTCGCGAGCTTTTTGAACTCCCTTTTAACGATCTACTGTTCCGTGCCCAGAGTGTGCATCGCCAGTATTTTGATCCTAACGAGGTTCAGGTAAGCACCTTGCTGTCGATCAAGACCGGCGCCTGCCCGGAGGATTGCAAATACTGTCCCCAGAGCGGTCATTACAACACCGGCCTTGAGAAAGAGAAGCTGCTGGAAATCGAAAAAGTTGTGGCTGAGGCCAGGGCCGCGAAAGAAAAGGGGGCTTCCCGGTTTTGCATGGGCGCCGCCTGGCGCAGTCCTTCGAAGAAGGACATGCCTTATGTTCTGGACATGGTCAAACAGGTGAAGTCCCTGGGGCTTGAGACCTGCATGACCCTTGGCATGCTCAAAGAGGAGCAGGCGGCAGAACTGGCCGATGCCGGGTTGGATTA
The DNA here is from genome assembly GCF_001266795.1 of Marinobacter sp. CP1. Lineage (NCBI taxonomy): Bacteria > Pseudomonadati > Pseudomonadota > Gammaproteobacteria > Pseudomonadales > Marinobacteraceae > Marinobacter > Marinobacter sp. CP1. The sequence goes on along the minus strand of NZ_CP011929.1, from coordinate 598,911 downwards.
CTACAACCATAACCTGGATACCTCTGAGAAGTACTACAGCCACATCATCACCACGCGAACCTACCAGGATCGACTGGACACCCTCGACAATGTTCGCAAGGCCGGAATGAAGGTTTGTTGCGGTGGCATTATGGGTATGGGCGAAGACGAGGATGACCGGGTCGGACTGCTGGTTCAGCTCGCGAACCTGCCCCATCATCCGGAAAGTGTGCCGGTGAATATGCTGGTGAAGGTAAAAGGCACGCCTCTGGAGGACGTCGAGGACCTGGATCCGTTCGAGTTCATCCGGATTATTGCGGTGGCGCGGATCTTGATGCCGGCTTCCCACGTTCGCCTGTCGGCTGGGCGTGAAAACATGAATGAGCAGATGCAGGCTCTGTGTTTCATGGCTGGTGCCAACTCGATCTTCTACGGCGAGAAGCTGCTGACCACCGCCAATCCGGAGGCCGATGCCGATATGCTGTTGTTCAAACGCCTGGGTATCCGCCCAGAGCAGCGGGAGCAGTGTGCGTCGGAGGAGCAGGAAGAGGAGGCGATTGCCGAGGCCGTGGAATATGAGGCGACCCGTCACATGTTCTATGACGCTACGCGGGAATCTGTCTGAGTATTTGATCCTGGGGAAGCAACGAGCGGGTAAGGCTCCCCGGGATACGCTACGAGCACATCCATGTGCGCTTGTTTCGGGCCATCCTTGGCCCTCTACAATCCCGGGGAGCCTTACCCGCTCGTTACCCGGACCGTTGAGTTAACCTCCAGGTGCTATCGTGCGGGATTTTGCCCTTGAACTCGAAGAGCGGAAACAGGCCGGTCTGTATCGGACGCGTCGGCATGTGGCCGGTCCTCAGAGGCCCTCTCTCATTGCTGACGGCAAACCTTTGTTGTCGTTCTGCAGTAATGATTACCTTGGTCTTGCCAATAACCCTGCCAATATCGAGGCCCTCCGTGATGCGCTTTTCGAAACAGGCCTTGGGGGCGCGGCTTCCCATCTGATTTGTGGTCACCACGATGCCCATCACCAGTTGGAGCTTCGTCTGGCGGAGTTTACCGGACGCAGTTCGGCGCTGTTTTTCTCCACTGGCTACATGGCGAATATGGGCGTTATTTCGGCACTGGCCGGGCGGGGCGATACGATTTTTTCGGATCGGCTGAATCATGCATCCATCATCGACGGCTGTATCCTGAGCCGGGCCAGGGTTCGCCGTTATGCCCATGGCGATGTCGCGGCGCTGGAAGCGATGCTGGCGGAGACGTCCGGGCACAAGTTGGTGGTGACCGACGGGGTCTTCAGCATGGACGGCGATATTGCGCCCCTGGCGGAGCTGGCCCGGGTCTGCCGGTTCCACGATGCGTTACTGGTGGTTGATGATGCTCACGGAATTGGCGTACTCGGACCAGAAGGGCGGGGCAGCGTCGCTGAAGCGGGGTTGTCTGAAGAGGATGTCCCCGTGTTGATCGGCACCCTGGGCAAGGGGGTCGGAACCAGTGGCGCATTCGTGGCCGGGCCATCGCTGCTGATGGATTATCTGGTTCAGAAAGCCAGAACCTATATCTATACGACGGCGATGCCGCCGGCTCTTGCCATGGCAACCATTTCGAGTCTGGATCTTATTGAGCGGGATCAGGGGCGCCGCGAGCATGTATTGGGTCTGGTTTCGCGGTTTCGTCGGGAGGCCTCGGCCATGGGGTATGAATTGATGCCTTCACATACTCCGATCCAGCCGATCATGGTTGGCGACAATCACGACGCGCTGGCGCTCAGTCAGGCATTGGAGGAGCGCGGCTTGCTGGTCTCGGCCATTCGCCCGCCGACGGTTCCCGCGGGGGAGGCGCGATTGCGGGTTACATTCAGTGCCGCTCATTCCCAGGCGAACCTGGATTGTCTGTTGACCGCGCTGTCAGACTGCCGGCATCTGGTTCAAAAAGCGGACATGGCGGTATGAGTTCCTGCAGGGTCTGTCCGCGTCTGGTGGTGGTTGCTGGCTGGGGCGTTCGTGCAGAGATGTTATCTGGGCTCTATGGCTATTGGCCGGGGGAGGTGGTTCCCGTGTCTCTGGACGATGAGCTGCTGAGCCGCTGCCAGTCGCTCTCGGAGGTGACGGACGAGCTGTTGTCACTTTATCCGGAGCCGTCAGTTTGGATGGGCTGGTCCCTGGGCAGTCAGGTTGTGATGGAGGCCGCCGGGCGTGAGACCGGTGCAGTGTCCTGTGTTATTACCCTCGGTGGTTTTCCGAAGTTCGTGGCCGACGAACGCTGGCTCAATGGTATGGCGGAAAGCGACTTTCGGGCGTTTGCCCGTGGTATCCGCCGGGACCCACAGCGCTACTGGCTGCATTTTCTGTTGTTGATGATCAACGGTTCTGCGGACGAAAAACAGGAGCGCCAGAGGCTCAAGACGTGGCTTGAGAAAGGCACTCTGGTCTCGCATGAACACCTCGTCACGAGTCTTGCCTGGCTGGAAAGCGGAGATCAGAGGGCGTTATGGCGTTCACTCGCCACACCGGCTCTTCATGTGATGGGTGAGAACGATATTGTGGTCAGGTCGTGGGCGGATGATCTCGCTGTCCCGACGTCAAGCCGTCATGCGCTCGTACCGGGTATGGCGCACTGGCCGGGCGGCTGCTCGGCTTCGGATTGCTGGGAGGCGATACAGGCGTTTTTTGCCACTCAAAAGGCGTTGTCATGGGCGTTATGAGCATCTCTACCGACCAGATAGCCCGGGGCATTTCCGACACTTGCAAGTCTGATATTGCCCGGGGCTTTGGCATTGCCAGTGGCACCTATGAAAATGCCTCAAGACTGCAGCGCTTCATGGGCAATACCATGCTGCAGAAGTTTGAGTTCCGGGAAAGTCAGGATCATGATCTAACATTGCTGGACCTGGGGTGTGGCACAGGTTGGTTTACCCGAAAGTTTGCGGATTTCGGGCAGATTGAATCGTTGAGTGGGGTTGATCTGTCGCCTGGCATGTTGGAACAGGCTCGCAAGAATGGGCCTGCGGGAATCAGCTGGATCGTGGGCGATGCCGAATACCTGCCTTTGCCGGATAGCAGTGTCGATGTGATTTTCAGCAATCTCATGATTCAGTGGTGTGATGACCCCGGCGCCGTGCTTCGGGAATGCCGGCGGATCCTGCGGCCAGGTGGGAATCTGATGGTCTCCACACTCCTTGACGGTACGCTCCGTGAGTTGAAATCGGCCTGGCAGGCGGCGGATCCTGGCCATCAGCACGTAAATCGCTTCGAGACTGACCTTGCCTTGCAGGCCAAGGTGCGGGCCGAGTTACCGGATGCCGTTGTTGAAGAGCGCACTATCAGCTTACCCTACGAATCGCCGATGGCCCTGGCGGGTGAGCTTCGCCATCTTGGCGCGGGCTTTCGCGGCGCTGGCCGGCGACGAGCGGCCACGGCACCGGGGCGGATGCGGGAAATGTGCAGGCAGTACCCCAAAGAGCCGGATGGCACTATCATGGCAAGCTATGAGGCTGCCTGGGTTTACTGGCAGAAACCGTAAGAGTCGTTAACTGGAAATACACATGGCCAAGCAATCCTTTTTCGTAACGGGCACCGACACCGGGGTTGGGAAAACCCTGGTATCCGCAGCCATTCTTCAGGCGGCAAAGGCCATGGGTAAGCACACCCTGGCGATGAAGCCCATCGCCTCGGGTTGCGATCGGACGCCGGAAGGCCTTCGCAACGAAGATGCCCTTATTCTGCAGAACGCCATTACTGAGCCACTGGCCTACGAGTTGATCAACCCGGTGGCGCTGGAGCCTGCCATTGCACCGCATGTTGCGGCTGAGCAGGCTGGGCGACACATTACGTCTGATCGTCTGGTTGGATTCTGCCGCGGATTGCAGATTCGTCCGGCGGACCTTCTGCTGGTTGAGGGTGCCGGCGGCTGGCGGGTCCCGCTTAACGATCGGGAAACCTATTCAGAGTTTCCGCGCCAGCTGTCCATGCCGGTCATTCTCGTGGTTTCACTGCGCCTTGGCTGTATTAATCATGCGCTTCTTACGGCAGAGGCCATCAGAAGTGACGGTCTCAGAGTGGCAGGGTGGGTTGCCAATCGCACCGAGCCTGAGCCCATGAGTTGCGAACAGGACACCCTGAACTATCTGGTTAACCACATGGGAGCGCCCTGTTTGGGTATTCTTCCGTGGCTGGAGCAGGCGCGGCCTGAAATGCTGGCTGGTTATCTGAATATCGATGGGCTGTTTGAAAATTGACCAGGTTTGTGGCTTAATGAAGTCAATTTATGGTCATCGGGCAGCGCGGTTATGATCAGTAACACTCTCGCAGTTGGGATTCAGGGCATCCAGGATGGCATGGTGGGTATGGAAAATGCCGCCCGCAAGATTGCTCGTGGTGGTACTGATGGTCCCCAGGGGACCGCGGAAGGCGCGGGCAGCCTCGTTGAGCCCATTGTTGATCTCAAGATTTACGAGCGAAGTGTCGAAGCGTCCGCACAAGTGGTAAAAACCGCTGACGAAACACTCGGAACGCTGCTTGATATCATGGCCTGATTACTGAAAGGGCGCCTGGCTCGTGCTTTCATCTCTCCCCCCTGTTTCCCCAACTATCCCAGCGGCCTCGTTTCAGGGCCAGGTTTCTCCGCGAGTCCAGGCCACGGGCCCAGTATCGGCAAAGCCGGAGGCGCCGACCGCCGGAGCCAGATCTACTGAGGCTGCAGGCAAAGCCGAATCTGCGCGGGAAAATCCCGACTCCGGGCCCCGGAGCGGGGAATCCGACAATCCTCAGGGACTCACAGAGCAAGAGCTGAAACAACTGACCGAGCTGAAAGCGCGGGATCGTGAAGTTCGTGCCCACGAAGCCGCGCACCAGGCGGTTGGCGGCCAGTACGCCGGCGCCATGTCGTTCACCTACCAGCGGGGGCCGGACGGCGCCCAGTATGCGGTGGGAGGTGAAGTCTCCATTGATCTGTCTCCGGTGCAGGGTGATCCCCAGGCCACTATCGAGAAAATGCGAATTGTCCGGGCGGCGGCCATGGCGCCGGCGGAGCCTTCCGGCCAGGATCGAGCGGTGGCTGCCCAGGCGATGCAGATCATGCTCCAGGCCCAGTCGGAGCTGGCCGCCGAAACGGGCGCTTCGTCAAGAACCGCGAGCGATGCTTATCGGGAGGTCTCCGCCATGGGAGAGTCTGATCAGAACGGTGACGAAAACCGAGTTTCCTCTTTCCAACCGGTGTCTGCCTGACCGGTTAATTTCCAACATCCAGGTCCTTTCATAGATATCCGGCACTTAAGATGCGATCCGGCCCCATGCGCTGCTGTGGCGCGTGATCCGGTGACAGTTCGCAACACAAATTTTGCATCCGGCTATTGACAATTCTGTGCCTGTAAACGTATGTTTCAAACAAGTGTTTAATTAAGGCTGCAGCGCATCGCGTTGCGGTGTCTGAGCAAACCCAAGGCCAGAAGCTGTCAAACCTGATTCAGCTGAGCCCGAGAACCGAGGTGGATTCCATGCCTGAGTACAAAGCGCCCCTGCGTGACATCAAATTCGTAATGACCGAGCTGCTGAACAGCGAGCAGCACTACGCCAACCTGGAAGGTGCCGAAGACGCTACTCCGGATATGGTGGATGCCATTATCGGGGAAGGTGCCAAGTTCTGTGAGCAGGTTCTGTCTCCGCTGAACCAGGTGGGTGACAAGGAAGGCTGTACCTGGAGCGAAGACGGTGTGAAGACACCGACTGGCTTCAAAGAAGCTTACCAGCATTATGTGGAAGGCGGCTGGCCGTCCATGACCGCCGATCCCAACTACGGTGGCCAGGGACTGCCGCACTCTCTCGGTCTGGTCATGAGTGAAATGGTGGGCACCGCCAACTGGTCCTTTGGCATGTACCCGGGCCTGAGCCACGGTGCAACCAACACCATTGAAGAGCATGGTACCGAAGAGCAGAAACAGACTTACCTCACCAAGCTGATCAGCGGCGAGTGGACCGGCACCATGTGTCTGACCGAGCCGCACTGCGGTTCCGATCTCGGCACCCTGCGCACCAAGGCCGAGCCGAATGCTGATGGCACCTACGCCATCACCGGTACCAAGATCTTTATCTCTGCGGGTGAGCACGACATGGCCGAGAACATCGTCCATATCGTTCTTGCGCGTCTGCCGGGCGCACCGGAAGGCACCAAGGGCATCTCCCTGTTTATCGTGCCCAAGTGTCTGCCGAACGAAGATGGCTCTGCTGGTGATCGCAACGCCGTTTCCTGTGGTTCCATCGAGCACAAGATGGGTATCCACGGCAACGCCACTTGCGTGATGAACTTCGACGGCGCCAAGGGCTGGCTGATCGGGCCGGAGAACAAGGGCCTGAACTGCATGTTCACCTTCATGAACACCGCCCGTATCGGTACTGCGATCCAGGGGCTGGGTGCCGCCGAGCTGGGCTTCCAGGGTTCACTCGCCTACGCCAAAGAGCGTCTGGCCATGCGTTCACTGAGCGGTCCCAAGAACCCTGAAGGCATTGCTGATCCGATCATTGTTCACCCGGACGTTCGTCGCATGCTGCTGACACAGAAAGCGGTTGCCGAAGGCGCCCGTGCCCTGATTTACCTGACGGCACAGCAGGCAGACGTTGTTCACAGCGGCAAAACCGAAGAAGAGCGCAAGGCAGCCGATGAGGCGCTGGGCTTCCTGACACCGATCGCCAAGGCGTTCCTGACCGAAATCGGTTACGAGGCAGCGAACCTGGGTATGCAGGTCTTTGGTGGTCACGGCTTTATCTCCGAGTGGGGCATGGAGCAGAACGTTCGTGACGCCCGTATCGGCATGATCTATGAAGGCACCACCGGTATTCAGGCGCTGGATCTGTTGGGCCGCAAGGTTCTGATGACCCAGGGCGAATCCCTGAAAGGCTTCACCAAGCAGGTGCATCTGTTCTGCAAGGAAAACGCGGAAGACGAGCAGCTGAAGGAATTCATCGAGCCGTTGGCGGCGATGAATAAGGAATGGGGCGAGCTGACCACCAAAATTGGTATGTCTGCCATGAAGAACCGTGAGGAAGTGGGCGCGGCCTCTGTGGACTACCTGATGTACTCCGGTTACGCAGTGTTTGCCTACCTGTGGGCCCGTATGGCCAAGGTTGCCCTGGACAAGATGGTTGAGGGTACCACTGAAGAGATGTTCTACAACGCCAAGATCCAGACTGCGCGCTTCTACTTCAAGCGTATGTTGCCCCGGGCCAAGGGCCACGCAGAAAGCATGCTGGCTGGCGCTGACAGCCTGATGGACATGCCGGAGGAAGCCTTCGCCATCTAAGGCGCGGGCACCGAAGGACGGTTCCAGAGGACAGAAAGCCCGCGCTCCCCGGAGGCGGGCTTTTTTCATGAGTTGCGGTCCGCTTTTAGGGTAGAATAGGCGCCCATAAAAATAATCTTCAGCGGACACATAGCCCGAGCAGGTGTGACTGGCCCAGACTGAGGCCCTTTTGCCACCTGAACAGACTGACAGAATTTTTGGAGAGTTTTAGATGGCTGATTATCAGGCACCCCTACGTGACATGCGCTTTGTTCTGAATGAGGTTTTCGATGCCCCCGCACTGTGGGCCTCACTGCCCAAGGTTGCCGAGCATGTTGACCCGGAAACGGCGGACGCCATTCTTGAAGAAGCCGGCAAGATCAGCAGTGGTGTACTTGCGCCCCTGAACCGCGAGGGTGACGAGCAGGGCTGCAAATGGAACGACGGTGAGGTGACGTCTCCGGAGGGCTTCAAGGAAGCGTACCAGACCATCGTTGAAGGCGGCTGGAACGGTCTTGGCGGCAACCCGGACTTTGGCGGTATGGGCATGCCCAAGACCCTAGTCGCGCAGTTCGAGGAAATGATGCAGGGCGCCAACATGGCATTCGGGCTGGCCCCCATGCTTACGGCCGGCGCCTGCCTCGCGCTGGACGCCCACGGAAGTGATGAGCTGAAAGAAAAGTACCTGCCTAACATGTATTCCGGTGTCTGGTCCGGCGCCATGGATCTGACCGAGCCTCACGCCGGCACAGACCTCGGGATCATCCGCACCAAGGCGGAACCGAACGATGACGGCTCCTTCAACGTTACAGGTACCAAGATCTTTATCACCTGGGGCGAGCACGACATGGCGGAGAACATCATCCACCTGGTGCTGGCCAAACTGCCGGATGCGCCGAAAGGTCCAAAGGGCATTTCCATGTTCCTGGTACCCAAGTTCCTGGTGAATGACGATGGTTCCCTGGGTGAGCGCAACAGCTTCAGTTGTGGTTCCCTCGAGAAGAAAATGGGCATCAAGGGTTCTGCGACCTGCGTAATGAACTTCGATGGCGCCAAAGGCTGGCTGGTCGGCGAAGAAAACAAGGGTCTGGCGGCGATGTTCACCATGATGAACTACGAGCGCCTGGGCGTTGGTATCCAGGGCATCGGCGCGGCCGAAGCCTCTCTGCAAAGCGCTCGGGAATACGCCCTTGATCGTATCCAGAGCCGTGCACCGACCGGTGCCCAACAGCCTGAGAAGGCGGCAGACCCAATCCTCGTGCACCCGGATGTCCGGCGCATGCTGCTCACGATGAAAGGCTATGTGGAGGGCGGTCGTACTTTCTCAACCTACGTGGCCCAGTGGCTGGATATCGCCAAGTTTGCCGAGGATGATGAGCGTCGCAAACACGCCGAAGGTATGGTGGCGTTGCTGACACCGGTGGCCAAGGCATTTCTCACCGATCGCGGCCTTGATGCCTGCATCATGGGTCAGCAGGTCTTTGGTGGTCATGGTTTCATCCGCGAGTGGGGGCAGGAGCAACTGGTTCGTGACTGTCGCATTACCCAGATCTACGAAGGAACCAATGGTATCCAGGCACTGGATCTGATGGGCCGGAAAGTGGTCGGCACCCAGGGCAAGCTTTACGAGCTGTTTGCACAGGACGTCGCAAACTTCCTGGAGGAGAACAGTGGTAACGAGCATTTGCGCCCGTTCCTTGAGCCGCTTGCTGCTGCGGTTGAGCGTCTTGATGACGTTACCGAGCACGTGATCAAACAGGCTGGCGATAACCCGAATGCCATTGGCGCAGCGTCTGTGGACTATCTGGATCTGTTTGGCCTGACCGCTCTGGGTTATATGTGGGCGAAGATCGTCAAAGCGGCTGCGCCACGGGCGGATTCAGATACCTCCGGATTCTACAGCGGAAAACTGAAGACCGCGCGCTTCTACTTTGACCGCCTGCTGCCTAAGACCGTTTCACTGGCTGAAGGTATTCGCAGCGGCAGCGACTCCATGATGGCGCTGACGGCTGAAGAGTTCTGATTAGCCAGCAAGACTCAGGCATAAAAAAACAGGCCCTCGGGCCTGTTTTTTTATGGTTAACTGGTCAGCAGGGCGAGTTTCCCGGACTCTCAGAGTCGCTCCATTCTCTCCGGGTTGGTAACAAAGGGATTGTCATTACCCTGGATTTCGACAATGCGCCCGTGACGGGTCAGCTCGCTATCATCCGGCGGGTCCAGCCTGTTCCAGCCCTTGAACACCGCCGAGGAGCCAAGCCAGGGCAAATCATAGGTGTCCACCATGTAGGCCACCGTGCGCGCCACATCTCCCTTTACCCGCCCCGGGGGCTCAAAGAACTGGGCGCTCTGGCGAATGCCGCATTCGTCTTCGCTTACTGACGAGCCCAGGTCCTCGTAACGAGCGTTTCGCCGGCCCATCTCGGTCCGGCTGCGCACCGGTACCATGTTGTGCATGTCAGACGCGATCTGACGGTAGCGGTTATCCTGTTCACATTGACGCGAGGTGCCACAGTCGAGTGCGCTGCGGACATCGGCCAATGGATAGACATAACCGTCCGTCAGAACGAATCCTTTGCTTGTAAAGGCGGTGTTGCAGAAGAAGGAATTGCCGCCAATGGCGTAAAGGTCACCCCAGAAGTGATCGGTAACAACGGTTTTTGGATCACTGAACCGGGTATTCTGGCCAATCACGATGGTAGTGGTGAGCAATAGGCCAAGTGCTGTGGGTATCAGTAAGAATCGTTTCATACGCCTTTTATACCTCGCAGTGTGTTCAAGCACCCTGTCAATTCGGGCCTCACTGGTCAGGATCTGATCAAGCGGGTCAAAACTATGACGCTTTGTTCACGGATACTGTGAAGTATGGCACAGAGGCTCCAAACCACGGAGCCTCCAGGCTAGAAATTTGTGGCGTAATGTTAACGGGTTAACAGTATTACTTCAGTTTGTTGCGAATGTTCTGGTAACCGGTTTTCAGGTCTTCGCCAAGTTTTGATGCGGTCTGACGAGCTTCCTGGGACGCGTTGTCGGCATCGTGCAGAACTTCATCGATCTTGCTTCTGAAACGATCCCAATCCTGTTCGAGATCCTCCCATTCGTCCTTAACGTCTTCACGGGCCAGATGCATCTGGACGCGCGCCTCATCCCGGTATTGTTTCACTTTTTCCGACAGCTTCTTGAGTTCTTCTTGAAGACTCATATCAAGCACCTCCTTGGATTGTTGGTGTGCTTACAATGCGCCCGATCGTAAAAAACTGTCAAGGGGCCGGCAGGGCCAACAGGACACAACGAAGGCTGAGTTTGATTCAGATCAGGAACGGCTGGCGAGCAGGGCAGACATATCCCGCAAATAGTGCCAGGGGGAGAGGGAATCGAAGCCTTTCGCCGCGCGGTCGATCTGGCTGCACAGGGTGATGGCCTCATTCAGTTGGTTCCGGTTCAGCCGGCGAGCGGCCTGTTCCATTGCGCGGGCACGTTGCGGCTGGAATACGCCCCGTTTTTTCAGGAATGCGGCGGGATTTTCCGACTGGCCGGCCGCAGATTTCAACTCAAGCAGCAGGTTCAGATCCCGGCTGAGAACGGATAGCAAACCGAGCGGGTTTTCTCCCTCTTGCTGAAGCACAGTGATCATCTTGCCGGCGTGGGGCGCGCGGCCACTGATCAGCTCGGTCACGAGTTCAAAGCCATTGAATCGGGAACTGTCCTGGACCGCCTGTTCAACGGTTTCCTCATCAATGGTATTGCCGTTTGCGAGCAGTGACAGTCTGTCGAGCTCCTGGCTCGCGGCGAGCAGATTGCCCTCGAGGCGTTCGCTCATGATGGCCAGGGCACCCCGGGTCAGGCTGAGGCCGCGGTTGCTGGCCCTCTGCTGCAGCCAACCCTGGAACTTGTCGGCATCGACGGGCCACACCGGTACGTGCACGCCCTTTCCCTGAAGCTCCTTGTACCATTTGCGGCGGGTTTCCGCCGCGTCCAGACGGGCACTGATGAGCACGAGGATGATATCGTCGGGAGGGTCGGCCAGGACTCGTTCCAGTACCGCGCGGCCGTCGCCCAGCTTGCCGGTTGGCAAGTGAATCTCGATGCGCCGTTTTTCCGCGAACAGGGACATGGCACTGAATTCCTCGCCAACGGCGTTCCAGTCCAGTTGGTGGTCAGCGTGAAAGGTCAGGCGGTCATGAAAACCGGCGTCTTTTGCGGCCTTGCGAACCTGGTCACAACACTCCTGAACCAGCAGGGGTTCGTCCCCGGATATAAGATAGACGGGCGAAAGGCCCTTTTTCAGCAGCTGGGATAACTGGCCTGGATTGGTCTTCATGGCTGGCCTGTGGCTGGGGCGTCGGCTTCCTGTTCACGCTGGTAATCCGCCCGGATGGCGTCGATGCGCTGCGGGGTCAATGGTGCCAGCCGGAATATCACCTGCTGCGCAAGACGATCGTCCATTTGCTGGCGGAGGGTCTCTTCTTCCCGCTGTCTTGCCAGCACGTTGGTTTCGTCGTAGCGGTAACTCTCGCTGGTGGTCAGGCGTGTCGTGCCCACCATGGGAATCCGATCCGCGCTGATCACTTCTAGATCAACAGAGTGACGCAGCGTGTATTCCGCGGCTGCGGCCTGGGCGGTGATGGCACTTGCGCGACGGTCACGCTCGAAGTTCTTCAGACGCAGAATGTAGTCGGCCTCCGCCACTGGCGCCACACGGACATTGCCCAGGTCCAGCTGTTCTCGCAAGGAACGGCACAGCGTGTCGGGCACCTGTGAGGAGCAATCCACGGCAAGAGGCTCGAGGGCCGAAGAAACCGGTGGCGCACCCCGCAACTGGAATCCGCAACCACCAAGCAGCGCCGCCATTACAGCGGTCAGCATCAGGCGTGCTGACGATTTCAGAGCGGAGTGCCGGGACATATCAGTTCGCCACCACGTTCACCAGTTTGCCGGGGACCACGATAACCTTGCGCACCGTCGCTCCCTCGGTAAAGCGCATGACATTCTCGTTTTCCAGGGCAAGCTTTTCGAGGTCCGCCTTACTGATGTCGGCAGGCACATCTTCTTTGGCCCGCACCTTGCCATTCACCTGCAGTACCACCTGGATCTGGCTGCGAACCATGGCGGCTTCATCGGCTTTTGGCCAGGGTGCATCAACCACGGGCTCCTGGTGGCCGAGCGCCTGCCAGAGGGTGTGGCAGATGTGCGGGACGATCGGCGACAGCACAAGCACTGCGGTGTCCAGCGCTTCCTGGCGTACCGCCCGGGTCTGGGGTTCGTCACCCTGCAGTTTGCCGACCTCGTTAAGCAGCTCCATCACCGCGGCAATGGCCGTGTTGAAGGTCAGCCGACGGCTGATGTCGTCACTGACTTTGGCAATGGTTTCGTGAGTCTTGCGCCGCAGGTTTTTCTGGTCATCGTTCAGGCTTGCCGCGTCCAGAGCGGGTGCCGGGCCAGCGACGGCGTGTTCGTTCACCAGACGCCAGACCCGCTTGAGGAACCTGTGTGCGCCTTCAACACCGCTATCCGACCACTCCAGGGACTGTTCTGGCGGGGCCGCAAACATCATGAACAGGCGAACCGTATCGGCGCCGTGCTCATCAATAATAGCCTGGGGATCGATACCGTTGTTCTTGGACTTGGACATCTTGGTGACGCCGCCGGAAACCACCGGCTCACCATCTTCCCGGTGTACTGCTCGAACGGGCTGACCCTTTTCGTCACGCTCGACGGTCACGTCGGCGGGCGAAATCCATACCTTGCCGCCTTTGCCATCGTCGCGGTAATAGGTCTCCGCCAGAACCATGCCCTGGCATAGCAGCCGGTTGAATGGCTCTGAACTGGTTACCAGCCCGACATCCCGCAAGAGCTTGTGGAAGAAGCGGGCGTAGAGCAGGTGCAGGATCGCGTGTTCAATGCCACCGATGTACTGATCCACTGGCAACCAATAGTTGGCCGCGGACGGGTCCAGCATGCCCTGGTCGTAATTGGGGCTGCAGAACCGTGCGTAGTACCAGGAGGACTCCATGAACGTATCAAAGGTGTCGGTTTCCAGCGTCGCCGGCTGGCCGTTGAACTCCGTCTTGCACCACTCAGGGTCGGCCTTGATGGGAGACTGGACACCGTCCATTTCCACATCTTCCGGCAGACGTACCGGCAGCTTGTCATCGGGCACCGGCATCTCTGTGCCATCTTCCAGGGTCATCATCGGGATCGGTGCACCCCAGTAACGCTGGCGGGATACGCCCCAGTCGCGCAGGCGGTAGTTGACGGTGCGCTTGCCGATATTCTGTTCTTCCAGGTAGCTGGCAATCTCGTCGAAGGCTTCCTCGCTGGTCAGGCCGCTGTATTTGCCAGAGGACACCAGCGTGCCTTTTTCGGTAAACGCTTCTTCCTGCACATCAATCTCGCGGCCATCGCGGGCGGCAATAACCTGCTTGATGGGCAGCTTGTATTTGCGGGCAAACTCATGGTCCCGCTCGTCGTGGCCAGGAACCGCCATCAGGGCACCGGTGCCGTAGTCAGTCAGCACGAAGTTGGCGACCCAGATCGGGATCTCTTCCTGAGTCAGCGGGTGAATCGCCTTGAAACCGGTGTCGATGCCGCGCTTTTCCATGGTGGCCAGCTCGGCCTCCGCGGTCTTGCTGTTTCGGCACTCCTCGACAAACTCAGCCACGTCCCGATGGCGCTCCGCCGCCTCTTTCGCCAGCGGATGCTCTGCGGCCACGGCCATGTAGCTCACCCCCATCAGGGTGTCGGGGCGCGTGGTGTAAACGGTCAGGCCACTGTCCCGGTCTTTCAGCGGGAAGGTCAGCTCGGTACCTTCAGACTTGCCGATCCAGTTGCGCTGCATGGTCTTGACCTGCTCAGGCCAGTCTTCCAGCTGGTCCAGATCGTTCAGCAGCTCTTCGGCGTAATCGGTAATGCGGATAAACCACTGGGGAATCTTCTTCTGTTCCACCAGGGCCCCGGAACGCCAGCCCCGGCCGTCGACTACCTGCTCGTTGGCCAGAACCGTCTGATCCACCGGATCCCAGTTCACCGTGGACATTTTCTTGTACACCAGGCCCTTTTCGTACAGGCGGGCGAAGAACCACTGCTCCCAACGGTAATAATCCGGCTTGCAGGTAGCCAGCTCCCGGTCCCAGTCGTAACCAAAGCCCAACTGCTTGAGCTGGTTCTTCATATATTCGATGTTGGCGTAGGTCCACTTGGCCGGCGCGGTCTTGTTGGCAATGGCGGCGTTCTCGGCGGGAAGACCAAATGCATCCCAGCCCATGGGCTGCATCACGTTCTTGCCCTGCATGCGCTGATAGCGGGAAATCACATCGCCGATGGTGTAGTTACGGACATGCCCCATGTGCAGCTTGCCACTGGGGTAGGGGAACATGGACAGGCAGTAGTACTTGGGCTTGCCCGGCTCTTCCTTGACCATAAAGGTCTTGTTCTCTTCCCAGAAATCACGGGCATTCTGTTCTACGTCACGGGGATTGTATTGCTCGTCCATTCCTGCCATTACCGAAATTACCTTGTGTGGAAAAATAAAAGCCTGTATCAAAAATCACGTCCGGAGCGGGCCGGACATTCTAACGCACACTAGCCTTTACAGGTAGTCTGCCAATTTTCTGTTCTTGTGCCAGACTTGCTGATATGGGGGTAGCGCTGGCGGCGATGACTCCCCGGGACACGCCGTGAATACGTCCGTGTAGGCTTGATCGCAGCATCCATGCTGCTCACAGTCCCGGGGAGTCATCGCCGCCAGCGCCCCAGGCATAAGCAGTGGAGTCGGCAGGTGTTTTCCCAAGGTTTGGGAGACGGGCTTCGACCTCTCTTTCCGGGACTGTCTGCAGCATGGATGCTGCAGTCAAGCGTACATGGATGTATTCACAGCGTGTCCCGGAAAGAGAGGGCGCAGTCCGGCTCTTGCACCCAGATTTGCGGTATCAAGGAGTCAACATGACACAACCAGAAAGAAGTCATCTCTCAGGCAAGGCACTAGAAGTTTACGACCGTATGCTGGAGCGGGTAAAAACGCGTCTCCATGACCTGGAAGAAACATCGCTCCAGAACCTCGAAGAAGAGGTCCAGAAAGCGGTGGAGTTTGAGTACGAACTCGAGGAAATGACCTGGGATGAGGCAAACCTCCTGGGTGCTTATCTGCAGCGAGATCTTGAACACCTGCTGCATTTTGTCGAGGAGACTGGTGAAGGCCTGAGCGAATGGTTGCAGCTTGATATCGCGCTGCTGGAACACCAGTTGGCGGACAGTTTGTTCTCGGTTGCTGATAAAACCGTCGTCGACTTCCTGGAACTCAGACAGAAACTGGAAAACAAGGAAGTGGGCCAGTACATTTCAGGCGAGGTGGCCACTGCTGGCATGTTCCAGTGCCTGAACTGCGGGCATATGCGCTGCCTGACAGCCACCAGCCACCTTGAACCCTGTGAAGCCTGCGGCTCCCACTACTACGAGCGGGTTACGAGCCGCTGGCCGAAACAGGAGGAATGACCCGCTCCCGGACAAAGACAATCAGAATGACCGCCAGGGTCAGGACGGGCCAGGAGCCGGTCTGCATGTAAGGCGTGCTGCCGGTGGCGGTGAACACCTCGCCAGTCAGGGTGGCGCGCTCGAAATGGGGGATGGTTTCGGTCAGTTGACCGCGGTTGTTAATGATCGCGGTGACGCCATTGTTGGTGCCGCGGAGCATGTAACGACCCGTTTCCAGAGCCCTCATTCTGGCAATCTGCAGGTGTTGCAACGGGCCAATGGAGTCGCCGAACCAGCCATCGTTGCTGATGGTCAGTAGCAGGCCTGCGCCCCGGGCATTGAAGGCGACAAAATCCGGGTAGGCGACCTCGTAGCAAATGAATGGCATCACATTGACGCCATTGGCCTTGAGTGGATCCTGCCACGCCGGTCCCCGGCTGAAATCGCTCATTGGCAAATCGAAGAAACCGATCAGGCCCCGCAGCACGCTTTGCAGTGGCACGTACTCGCCGAAAGGCACGAGTTTCTGCTTGTGGTAGATACCTTCGCCATTGCCGATGGCCATGATGCTGTTGTGAAACGTGAAATCTTCAATACGGTCACTGAAGCCGTACCAGGGTATCCCGGTAATCAGCGTACTGTTGTCGCCCAGCTGTTCACTGATGTGATCAATGATCTTGCCAGCCTGGTCCTGAGGGATCGGAATGGCGGTCTCGGGCCACAGGATCAGATCCGTGTCCCAGTGATCCTCGGTCATGCCGAGGTAGGTAACGATCTGATCCTTCAGGAACTCGGGATCCCATTTGATCTGCTGGGGAATATTGCCCTGCATGGCGGCAAACGAGGTAGGCTCCTCGTTTAGCTCCGTCCACTCGACACGGTTCATGGCCGGGGCAATCAGCCAGGGAATCAGCGCCACCGCAAGAGTGGCGCCCGCAGCAACCGGCTTGGCGTGTTTCAGGAGCCACCAACTCCCGTAGAGTGCGGCCCCTGTGGCCGTTATCCAGAAAGTGATGCCATGCACGCCGGTCAGAGGTGCCAGCCCGGCGAGCGGTCCGTCCGTGTGTGCTGTGCCCAGATACAGCCAGGGAAAACCGGTAAGCAGCCAGCCCCGAAGCCAGTCGCCAAGTATCCAGATAGCGGGAAACAGTATCAGACGCCTGGCGGGACTCTCCTTGGCAAGCTTGCCCCAGAACCAGAACGCCAGACCGTGGAACAGCGCCAGCCCTGCAACAAAGAGAACCGTCAACAAAACGGCAATCGGAATGGCGGTATTACCGTGTTCGCTGATACTGACGTAGACCCAGCTGGCGCCGCTGCCGAACAGCCCCAGGCCAGTAAGCCAACCGGCCCGGAAGAGCTTCTCTGGAGCCAGCGGAATCGTCACGAGGAGAATAAGAAGGACTGAAACCGGTCCCAGCCACCAGAGGTTGAACGGTGAAAAGGTCAGGGTTTGCATGGCGCCGGCAACCAGAAGGGCTGCTGCGCCAAGTAATGCGTTTGAGGAAAGCGGGGTCTTCAGCGCTCTGGTATTTTTCGCGTCACTGTTCACTTCGGGTTACCTGCAGCAGACGGATTACACGGTTATCGGCGTTGGCAATGGTAAAGCGCAAACCGCCGAATTCAACCGATTCGCCCCGTCTGGGCAGGTGTCCGAATTCCTTGAGAACCACGCCACCGATGGTGTCGAATTCCTCTTCGTCCAGTTCGGTCTCGAAGAATTCATTAAAATCATCAATGGGTGTTACCGCTTTTACGGCATAGCTGCCATCGCCCCGGGCCTTGATGTGGGTCTCTTCATCAAAATCATGCTCATCTTCGATTTCGCCCACAATTTGTTCCAGCACGTCTTCAATGGTGATCAGGCCGGCCGTACCACCGTATTCATCGACCACAATCGCCATGTGGTTACGGTTTTCCTTGAATTCCTTGAGCAACTGGTTCAGACGCTTGCTCTCGGGTACGAAAGTGGGCGGGCGCAGAATTTCCCGGATACGATTCCAGTTGAGGTCGTTGTTCAGAGCCAGGGGAAGCAGATCCTTGGCCAGAAGAACGCCAATCACGTCGTCCTGGCTGTCCCCGATGACCGGGAACCGGCTGTGTGCAGAATCCATGATCTCGCCCAGGAACTCCTTGGGCTCCTGGGATGCCTTGACGGTGACCATCTGGGAGCGGGGAATCATGATCTCGTCCACCCGCATGTCGATCACCTGCATGGCACCTTCGATGATGCTCATGGCATCAACATCGATGATGTTCTGGGACTCGGCGTCCCGCAGGATTTCCAGCACGTCCTCAACGGACTCAGGCCCGCTGGAGAAGGCCTGGGATATACGTTCCAGCCAGGACTTGCCGCCCTGACTGCGACTCGACTGATCGTCGCTCATGAGTCTTGTTCCGTTTCCTCTGCTTCGTAGGGATTGCCGAATCCGAGCTGCGCAAGCAGTCGGACTTCGAGGGCTTCCATGACCTCGGCATCTTCGTCTTCAATATGATCAAAACCCTGGAGATGCAACATGCCGTGCACCACCATATGCGCCCAGTGGGCGACCAGGGTTTTTTCCTGTTCCATGGCCTCTTTCTCGACAACCGGTGCACAAATCACCAGATCTCCGGCCAATGGCACCGTTATACCGGCTGGCGCCTCAAATGGGAAGGACAACACGTTGGTCGGGTAGTCCCGCCCCCGGTACTGATGATTCAGGGCCTGGCTTTCTTCGGTTCCGACAATACGGACCGTCACCTCGGACGGATCCTCGCCCTGCCAGGCAAGATGCGCCCATTTTTGAACCTGCGTCTCCGAAGGTATCCCTGGCGCCTCAAAAACCTGCTGAAAATCCACAGTCAGCTTATTCACTGGCCCGTCGCACTCCCGTCGTCAAAGGAATCGTAGGCTTCAACAATCCGCTGTACCAGCGGGTGCCGAACAACGTCCTTTGCTTCGAACCGTGTGAACCCAATACCCGATACCTTGCTCAGAACCCCGGCAGCGTGAATAAGCCCCGAATTCTGACCCCGTGGCAGGTCTACCTGAGTGGTGTCGCCGGTAATCACAGCCGTGGAGCCAAAGCCGATCCGGGTCAGAAACATCTTCATCTGCTCCCGGGTGGTGTTCTGGCTTTCGTCCAGAATGATGAACGAGTTGTTCAGCGTGCGGCCGCGCATGAACGCCAGCGGCGCAATCTCGATCACGCTTTTCTCAATCAGCCGAGTAACCTGGTCAAACCCAAGCATTTCATAGAGAGCGTCGTACAGCGGGCGCAGGTATGGGTCGACCTTTTGCGCGAGATCTCCAGGAAGAAAACCAAGCTTCTCGCCGGCCTCGACCGCGGGCCGAACCAGCAAAATCCGCTTCACCTGCTCGTCTTTCAGAGCCTCAACGGCACAGGCCACCGCCAACCAGGTCTTGCCGGTACCCGCCGGCCCAATCCCGAAGTTGATATCGTGGGTGCGGATATTGTGCACATACTTCTGTTGATTCGCGCCCCTCGGCTTGGCCTGAAGCTTGGGGGTCTTGATGACCGTCACAGCGCCATCGTAGGGCACGTCTTCGGGCAGGCGTTCAAAACCAGTTTCCCGGATAAACAGATGCACGGTATCCGGAGGAAGGTCATCGGTAGCCTCGGTTTCCCGATAAAGATGCCGGATAACCTCAACGGCCGCCGCCACATGTTCGGTCTCACCCTCAACTCGGAAATGATGGCCGCGCCTGCCGACTTTCACGTGCAGGCGTTTTTCAATCATCTTCAGGTTTTCATCAAACTGGCCACAAAGCGTCGCCAGCCGACGCTGGTCCACCGGGTGCAGGTCAAATTGTCTGTGATCGTTGGCGTTCAAAAGTGCTCCGTTTTGATTTACTCCCCCGGGTTTCTCGTTTGGGAGTAGGTGTTTCTAATGTTCGGTTAACGGGCAAGGGCCGGGCGGACTTTCCAAAAAACGCCCGTGAATACGTCCATGTAGGGCTCGGTCGCGCCATCCCTGGCGCTCCACGTTTTTGGAAAGTCCGCCCGGCCCTTGCCCTGATCATTCTATGTGCAGGCCCGATTGTTGAAAAACAAGTAGGTCGATGAGATGGTCTCCTCCCCTCCTAATCGGCGTCGCAATGCGCCAGGATAGGGAAGGAGAATTTTCCTATCAGAAACGAGTGGGAGGAGACCATGAGTAAGGTTACAACGGTTGGCATTGATCTCGCAAAGAACACGTTTGTCCTTTTTGGGCTGGGCCCTAAAGGTCACAGCGGGTGGAAGCGCAAAGTGCGCCGCAAGCAGTTGCTGGAGCAGCTGGTGCGTTTGGAGCCTTGCACAGTCGCTCTTGAGGCGTGTGGGAGCTCGCACTATTGGGCTCGCCAGATACGAGCGTTAGGGCATCAGGTTGAGTTGTTACCGCCTCAACATGTGAAGGGCTATCTTCGAGGTCAGAAAAACGATTACAACGATGCTCAGGCCATTGCGGAGGCCAGTGAACATGGGCGAATTCGCCCGGTGCCGATCAAAGAGGTCGAGCAGCAGGATGATCAGATGCTGCACAAGCTGCGCCAGGGCGTGAGCAAGGATCGGGTACGAATCAGCAATCAGCTTCGAGGATTGCTGGCCGAGTACGGTGTGATCATGCCCCAGGGAATAGCGGCGCTGCGCCGGGAGCTGCCACTGGCACTGGAAGACGCTGACAACGGGTTGAGCGAGCGGGCCCGGCAGTTGTTGCACCGCCAGTATCAGCGTTTTCTGGAAGTAGAGCAGGAACTGGCCTGGTACGACCAACAAGTAAAGCAGAGATCGAGACAGGATGAGACCTGTCGGCGCCTGCAAGCGATACCGGGCGTTGGTGAAGTCGTCGCCAGTCTGCTGAAGGGCTGGATGGGTGATGGCCGCCAATTCCGGCGAGGCCGAGACGCTGGCGCAGCGCTGGGCCTGATCCCCCGTCAGAACAGCACCGGGGGCAAAGACGTCTTACTGGGAATCAGCAAGCGAGGCGACCCGTACGTACGCGCCCAACTGGTTCACGGGGCGAGAGCGGTGGTTGCCCGTGCGGACGGGAAAATGGACCGCCTCAGCCGATGGATCCAGCGACTCAAGGCAGAGCGAGGGTTCAACAAGGCAACCGTCGCATTGGCCAACAAGTTGGTTCGCATTGCCTGGGTGATTATCGCCCGAGGCGAGCACTACCAGCCATCGGAGCAACGGCTGGCGGTATGAATAAGTCAGGGATTGACTGAGCTAAATCACCGACGCGACGTCGGAAAGTAAAGCGGTTACCCTTCCCGCAGGTTGCGAGGGTCACAGCAATCGATGGCATAACAGGTCAGACCGGCCTGCCGAAAACCTGACTAATCCAAGGGCCCCAGAGGCCGTTAGGTCGATAAGGACGGCAGGCGCGGATCTTCCATCAAGGCCAGAGGCGACAAAGCCGCCTCATCAAACAGGCCGGATATACGGGCGCAAACCTGTCCCTGACATTGAGTGCTGAGACCTTGCAAACGGGGAGGAGACCATATACGGATTACGACTTCGTCTGATCCAACCTATGAATGCGCAGTTTCTACCAAGCAGACGGCTGTGCGGCCGACGGAGAGTGGTGCGTTTCCCTTCCCAAAAATGTCGGCGGCCAAGGATGGCCGACGCCAAGCGCACATGGGCGGAGCAAACGCTTTAGAAGCGAAGCTTCGCGTGCCGCGGAGCGACAGCAATCTACGATTGCTGGCTGGACCCGCTTGCGGGTGCTCGTAGCGGTTTTTGGGAGGGGAGCCCCACCACTCGCCAAACTCCAAACCCAAGACGAATAGGATCCGAGCTTTAGTAAAACTCCGAATTCACGGGCACACCGCGAAGTGAGTTGGGATAGGCCTCCACAATATTGACATCAATAAAGTGCCCGACAACCTCCGGATTCTCATGCCGGAAATTCACAATCCGGTTGTTCTCGGTACGCCCTGCGTATTCGCCAGGGTCTTTCTTGGACAGGCCAGTCACCAGAATCCGCTGGGTGCTGCCAACCATCTTGCGGCTGATGTCCATTACATTCTGGTTAAGGCGATCCTGCAGGATGCTAAGCCGCTGTTTCTTGATGTCCATCGGCGTATCGTCCGGCAGATCTGATGCCGGCGTGCCGGGCCGTGCGCTGTAGACGAAGCTGAAGGACATGTCGAAGCCGATGTCGTTGATCAGCTTCATGGTGTCTTCAAAGTCCTTCTCGGTTTCGCCCGGGAAGCCGATGATGAAGTCGGACGAAAAGCTGATGTCCGGGCGGATCTTGCGAAGGCGGCGGAGTTTGGATTTGTACTCCAGCGCTGTATGGCCGCGCTTCATGGCCGCCAGGATGCGGTCGGAACCGCTCTGAACTGGCAGATGCAGATGGCTGACCAGCTCCGGAACGCGCTCATAGACATCAATGAGAGCATCAGAGAACTCCACCGGGTGTGACGTGGTGTACCGGATGCGGTCGATGCCGTCGATGGTGGCGATCAGCTCAATCAGTTCCGCCAGGTCCATCGTGTCGCCGTCGTGGGTTTCGCCACGGTAGGCATTCACGTTCTGGCCCAGCAGGTTAACCTCGCGAACACCCTGGCTGGCGAGGTGGGCCACTTCAGCGATGACGTCATCAGCCGGGCGGCTGACTTCTTCCCCGCGGGTGTAGGGCACCACACAGAACGTGCAGTACTTGCTGCAGCCTTCCATGATTGAAACAAACGCGGAGGGGCCATCGGCGCCGGGCTCGGGGAGGTTGTCGAATTTTTCGATTTCCGGGAAGCTGACGTCCACCACGCCAACACCGTTACCCTTGGCGCGCACTTCGGTAATCATGTCCGGCAGGCGATGCAGGGTCTGGGGGCCGAAGACCATGTCCACGTAAGGTGCGCGGTCAATGATCGCCTGGCCCTCCTGGGAAGCCACACAGCCACCCACGCCGATGATCATTTCCGGCTTTTTGCTTTTCAGCTTTTTCCAGCGGCCAAGCTGGTGGAACACCTTTTCCTGGGCTTTTTCCCGAATGGAGCAGGTGTTCAGCAGCAGGATGTCGGCGTCATCGGGTGAATCGGTCATTTCGACGGTTTCACCGGTTTTGAGCAGGTCTGCCATGCGGGCAGAGTCATACTCGTTCATCTGACAGCCGTGGGTTTTGATGTACAGCTTCTTGGCCATGGGTCTCACGTAATCTGATGGATGTTGCGCCGGGAACTGGTGTTTGAAACGGGGCGCCAGCAAAAAGGAACTGCGTATTATAACGGGGTGCTTAAACTTCAACCACCTTTGTCTCGGCTAGTTGCTAGTTCGGTTGTGGTACTATTTGGCGCTTATGGTTTCGACGAGCCTCACGATAAATCCTTCAACCTAATACCCAAACACCAAAATGACCCCCGAACGCCTCTCCCGGATCAAACAAACCCTGAACACCCGGCAGCCGGACCTGAGCGTCCTAACCGACCAGGTCCACAAGCCCCGGAATCTGTCCGCCATCATCCGCTCCTGCGATGCGTTTGGCTTGGCGAACATGCACGTGGTCTGGCCAAAAGAAGGCTTCCGGGCATTTCGCAAAACCGCCGGTGGCAGCTACAACTGGGTAACAACCCACACCCACCGGAGCATGGACGAAGCGATCCAGAGTCTGAAAGTGCAGGGCCACAAGCTCTATGCGGCGCAGCTCTCCGACCGGGCTATCGATTTCCGGGATGTGGATTACACCCTGCCTTGCACGATAATCCTGGGTAACGAAGTGGATGGCGTCAGCGTCGATGCCGCGGCTCAGGCTGACGAGCACATCGTTATCCCAATGATGGGGATGGTGGAGTCGCTGAACGTATCGTCTGCCTGCGCGATTGTCCTGTCCGAAGCCCAGAGGCAGCGAAAGCTGGCCGGCATGTTCGATCAGCGCCGGATGCCGGATGACGAGTACAACCGCCTTTTATTCTGTTGGTGTCAGCCCACCGTCAAACGCTACTGCGACGACCGTAATTTGCCGTACCCGCCGATAGACCCGGAAACGGGTGAGTTGGTCGACGGTGTGGGCTGGATGCAGGAAGTAAGAAAGTTAAGGGCGAATCGCCCACGGTGGGATGACGAACCCAAAGTCACCGCAGATGAGCAATAAAAAGAAAATTACTCTTCTGTGAGATCGGTCCGGGGGTGGGAGGTCTTTTCTGTCGGGAAAAGATGTCTGAGCGAAGCGAGTTGCTTTTCCCAGAAGAAAAGGCCTCCCACCTCTGGACCAGCCCCCAAATCGAGCAGGCTACTTAGCAAAAGCTAGAGCCCATCACTCCTCGCGAGCCTCAAGATACCGCTGAAGCTGCTCCCGCAAAGCCTTGGGAAGCCGGGTAATCGTCAGGGCATCTTTGTCACGGTCATAGTAAACCGCCTGATTCACCAGGTCGGAAGAGAAGGACACGCTCATTCCGCCTCCGGAGCCTGCAATCCGTACCAGCTTTTTCACTTTCCGATGGTCCGGGTGCAGCACGCCGCTTTCCGGCAGTTCAGCAGTTTTTGAGGCAAACTCCTTGAAGCGTTGCGGCTCACTCTCGTCAAGGTAGCCGGACAATGCCTCGATTTCGACCGGCTCGCCCAGGGCATGCTGCTCCTTACAGAACTCATAGGCCTTGTTGCGCACCTCGCCGGCTTTTTCGGGCTCCGAGGACTTCGCGAAGGCCTCGACCGCGTCCAGGAAGGTCATGGTTTCCTTTTCCACATCCACCTGATTGGTAAACCCGCACAAACGGATAAACAGCTCGCCTGGCTCGCCGGTGCCGCGGCCGTGGACCAGTGTCAGATAGTTTTCCGCCGGGTTGTTACCCCGCCAGTCATCCAGCTCGATGCGAACGGCCAGGTTCAGACGGGAGAGGCTCAGGACGTCGGTCGCATCCAGTGACTGGTTGCCATCGAACCGCATGGCGCTGTCGGTTTCCAGGATAAACAGGTAAACCACCTCGGCGTCCGCTAGGGCATCGTGGACGATCATCAGATGGCCATCGAACTCCTCCTGACTGCCGGTCAGGAGCTCCTGCCACTGTCCGAACAGGCGGTCGGTCATGGCGCCGAAGGTTTGCTTGTCTTCCAGGTAGTCTTTCAGCCAGGCGCTGAACGGGCACTCGCCCAGGTCCTCGGAAAACCGGCCGTATTTCTTGCCGGGCTTGCTGTTGAACAGGCGCTTCATCTGCTTGTGCAGGCCCTCGTAATCGCCACCGGGCTCCTGCAGGGCCTCACCGGTCACAAGGCGGGCAGGCTGGCCCGGCTGGTACTGGCTGGCGAAGGCAGTGCGGAGGTGTTTGATGGCCATTTTTGCAGCTCCTGTTGATTAGTGCGGTTGGCTCAGAGGTGCGGGATTGTGCCATGAGTTGGCTTTCGATTCATTGGTAGCTTTCTGGTTTTGGTGGCGGGCCGCAGGGCAGGTGATTCTTTTTCTTCCGAAAAAACAACTCGCTTTGCTCAGACATTTTTTTCTACAGAAAAAGAATCACCTACCCCACGTCCACGGGCCTCTCAATGGTCCGCCAAAAAAATTAATGTTTGCCGTACTTTTGCTTTGGGAAGTAACGCCAGAGAACGCCGGCGGTGGGGTGGGGGTATCTTTTTCTGCCGGGAAAAGATGTCTGAGCGAAGCGAGTTGCTTTTCACAAAGAAAAAGATACCCCCACCCCGGCGCCAGCCACGAAAGTAGCCAGCCACCGAAGTAGGGGTATCTCCAGTCAGTTAAAAGCTTAGACCCGCTTGCTGCGAATCAACTCCTGAACAAGTTTGCCAACAGCCTCAGGAATCTCCTGCTCGTTGTCGGCGGTTGTTGCGGCGTTGGCGATGTCAGTGCCCAGGTTAACGGCAATGGCAACCAGGCCGTGGGAAGTCAGAAGCTGGGCCACGCGGCGGCGTTCGTCGGCATCGCCGGCGTTTTCTTCGGTGACCACCACGGCGGTTTTGCCCTGGTCGAACAGCGCACGCTCAACGGCGAGGGCCAGTGCCGGCGCCTGGCGACCATTACAGGCAATGATGGCCGGTTTCTGGGCCAGTCGGCGCTCGCGTTCTTCCACCGAAACCGGATCGAGCGATTCGCCGGAATCTGCCAGGCCGGCCACCATGCCTGCACCGATGGTGACGTTGGAGAGCCGGTCGATCACGATGAAGCTGCCGGTGGCGTGGTTGCGCTGGTAGGCGTCGAAGGCGATCGGCTGGTTCAGGGTCAGCTCGCACAGGCCGATTTCGTTCAGCTGGAGCTGGCTTGGGTTGGCCTGCTGTTCCAGGGTGTTTACGTCGGTCTGGTGGTGGATCTTTTTCACCGTACCGGAAGTAAACGTCGGGCCCAGCTTGATGTCGTAAAGGCGGCCGGTTTCCAGGGGTGCGTCAGTCATCCAGACGATATTGGCATTGAAGCGGTTGCCCACTTCGGGCTCATCTTCCACCTTGACCAGCATATCGCCGCGACTGATGTCGATTTCATCGGTCAGGGTGAGGGTGACCGCCTGGTCAATGTAGGCCTCTTCGAGATTGCCATCGAAGGTGACAACTTCCTTGACCGTGCTGGTGCGCCGCGAGGGCAGGGCCATCACTTGTTCGCCCGGGCGGATCACGCCGGAGGCGATGGTGCCGCAGAAGCCCCGGAAATTGAGGTTCGGTCGGGTAACGTACTGAACCGGGAAGCGGAAATGCTCCAGGTTCTTGTCCCGGCCCACTTCCACGGTTTCGAGAATCTCCATCAGGGGCTGGCCGGTGAACCAGGGTGTGTTCTCGCTTTTGTTTACCACGTTGTCGCCTTCAAGGGCGGACAGCGGCACAAAACGGATATCTTTCAGGCCCAGCTTGGCGGCAAACGCCAGGTAATCGTCTTTGATTTCGTTGAAGCGCTCTTCGCTGAAATCCACCAGATCCATCTTGTTCACGGCCACTACGATGTGCCGAATACCCAGCAGAGACGCGATGTAGGAATGGCGCCGGGTTTGGGTGAGAACACCGTGGCGGGCGTCGATCATCAGGATCGCGACCTGGGCGGTCGACGCGCCGGTGGCCATGTTACGGGTGTACTGTTCATGGCCCGGGGTGTCAGCGATGATGAACTTGCGCTTGTCGGTAGAGAAGTACCGGTAGGCCACATCGATTGTGATGCCCTGTTCGCGCTCAGCCTGCAGGCCGTCGACCAAGAGGGCAAGGTCGAGTTTCTCGCCCGTCGTTCCCATCTTGGCGCTGTCGGTTTTCAGGCTGGCCATGTGATCTTCGTAGATCATCTTGGTGTCATGGAGCAGGCGGCCGATCAGGGTGCTCTTGCCGTCATCCACGCTGCCACAGGTGAGCAGGCGCAGGAGTTCCTTGTTTTCGTGCTGCTTCAGGTAGGCCTGAATATCTTCTGCAATCAGATCAGACTGGTGTGACATCTTAGAAATACCCTTCCCGCTTTTTCTGTTCCATGGAGCCGGCTGAATCGTGGTCGATTACCCGACCCTGGCGCTCGGAGCTCTTGGCCAGCAACATTTCCTGGATAATATCAGGAAGCGTGTTGGCTTCGGATTCGATGGCGCCCGTCAGCGGGTAGCAGCCCAGTGTCCGGAAGCGAACCGATTTCATCATTGGTTTCTCGCCGTCCTTCAATGGCATGCGGTCGTCGTCCACCATGATCAGGGTGCCATCGCGCTCAACGACCGGGCGTTCGGCGGCATAGTAGAGCGGAACGATGTCGATGTTCTCAAGGTAGATGTATTGCCAGATATCCAGTTCCGTCCAGTTGGACAGCGGAAACACCCGGATACTCTCGCCCTTGTTGATCTTGCCGTTGTAGATGTTCCACAGCTCGGGACGCTGGTTCTTGGGATCCCAGCGATGGTATTCATCCCGAAACGAATACACGCGTTCCTTGGCCCGGGATTTTTCCTCGTCACGGCGGGCACCGCCGAAGGCTGCATCAAACTTGTACTTGTCGAGCGCCTGTTTCAGGGCCTGGGTCTTCATGACATCGGTATGTTTCGCGCTGCCGTGAGTAAACGGCCCGATTCCCTGATCCACGCCTTCCTGGTTGGTGTGCACAATCAGGTCGAGGCCGAACTTCTCAGCGACGTTGTCCCTGAACTTGATCATGTCCCGGAATTTCCAGGTGGTATCAATGTGCATCAACGGAAAGGGCGGCTTACCCGGGTAAAAGGCCTTCAGGGCCAGGTGAAGCATTACCGCGGAGTCCTTGCCGATGGAATACAGCATTACCGGATTGTCGAACTCGGCTGCCACTTCCCGGATGATGTGGATGCTTTCCGCTTCCAGCTGTTTCAGGTGCGTGAGGTTATATGTGGTCATGATAATCCGTTGCCGCCGTGCGGGCCGTGTTGGCTGTGCGAATGAATACGGCAACTATACCAGAGGGGGTAAGGGCATAAGAAGACGCCCAACTAGAAATTGACGTTATAACAATATAGCAGTGGCAGGCTCTGACCGTGAGTGAGCAGACGGTGACGTTCAGGCCGGATTGCGGGAGTCGGCCAGCAACTTGGCAACGTAGCGATCGACGTAATCGAAGCCGTTACCTTCAAACTCAGCGAACTGGATGCCCAGCTGAAATTCGTCCCTTGCGATGCGTCGCATGTGAACGATGTTGCCGTCGGCAATAATGGAAACCGGTTGCGTTGCAACCACCGGCACGGAGAATCGGGTCTTCACGGCAATCCAGTGTCCTGGAGCCGGGGCCTTTTGCTCGGGAATGAGTTGTTTCACCGTTTCCTGATTACAGGAAATCATAACGCCCGTGCGGGAGAGATTGGATACCGAACAGGTCAGGCAGCAGCCGTCCGATTTCTCAATAGTAATGTCGGTGGCTACGTCCACTCGCTGTTGGTTGCGCAAATTCAATTTGGCGGCGACAGGTTTCATGTTGACTCTTCTGGCGTGTCTGGTTGCGAATGATGCTGCCTTTCCCATAAATCCCTTCCAGAAAAACACTTAAACGCATGATAAGCGAATGAAAGTGTAGTTGTTTACTTTGTGATCAGCAAGAAGCCTGCCGCCTATAGTGGCAGATTTGTTAAATCTTTCTGAACAAGACGTCACAAATTTTGACGTCCGTCAGTTTCCATCCGTTCCAATACTCGTCGGACTTTTGCTGCAGGCGGTCCCTGAGCTGGTGTAAAATATAGCCCTTCATTCATTTGTGGGCTCGCGCTGAGCTCCGGGAATTCCAAGCCTTCTATGACAGATAACACCCAGACCCCTGCCTCGTCCGGCAACGGCAAAGTCGGTTTCATCAGCCTCGGTTGTCCCAAGGCTCTCGTCGACTCCGAGCGCATTCTCACGCAGCTCAGGCTGGACGGCTACGATGTTGTGCCGACCTATGACGACGCTGACATTGTTGTGGTCAACACCTGCGGATTTATCGATGCCGCCAAACAGGAGTCGCTGGATGCGATCGGTGAGGCCATCAGCGAGAACGGCAAGGTGATTGTCACCGGTTGTATGGGTGTAGAGGCCGACAAGATTCGCGATACTCACCCTGGTGTTCTGGCGGTTTCCGGCCCCCACGCCTATGAAGAAGTGGTCGGCGCGGTTCACCAGTTTGTTCCGCAGAAGAAACAGCACGATCCGTTCACCGATCTGGTTCCGCCGCAGGGAATCAAACTGACCCCCCGGCACTACGCCTACCTCAAGATCTCCGAAGGTTGTAACCATCGCTGCACCTTCTGCATCATCCCCTCCATGCGCGGTGATCTGGTCAGCCGGCCCATTGGCGATGTAATGGACGAAGCCCAGCGCCTGGTGGATGCCGGTGTAAAAGAGCTGTTGGTCATCTCCCAGGACACCTCCGCCTACGGCGTCGACACCAAATACCGCACCGGCTTCTGGCAGGGGCGGCCGCTCAAGACCAAGATGCAGTCACTGTGTGAAGCGCTCGGCGAAATGGGCGTGTGGGTTCGCCTGCACTACGTTTACCCCTATCCCCATGTCGACGACATCATTCCGCTGATGGCCGAGGGAAAAATCCTGCCGTACCTGGACATCCCGTTCCAGCACGCCAGCCCGAGAGTACTCAAGGCCATGAAGCGCCCGGCCCACGACAGCAAAACTCTGGAGCGCATCCGCAAATGGCGTGAGATCTGCCCCGAGCTCACCATCCGCTCCACCTTCATCGTCGGCTTCCCCGGTGAAACCGAGGAGGACTTCCAGTACCTGCTGGACTGGCTCGACGAGGCTCAACTGGATCGTGTTGGCGCGTTCAAATACAGCCCGGTGGAAGGCGCCAAAGCCAACGAACTGGAAGGTGCGGTTCCCGAGGAAGTCAAAGAAGAGCGCCTGGCCCGTTTCATGGAAAAACAGGCAGAGATTTCAGCAGCCCGCCTACAGGCCAAAATCGGCCAGACGATTGATGTGCTGATTGACGAGGTCGACGAGGAAGGCGCCATTGGTCGCTCCAAGGCAGACGCGCCGGAGATTGACGGTATGGTTTACCTTAACGACGAGACCGACCTTGTTCCGGGTGAGATTGTTCAGGCGGTTGTTGAGCATGCCGATGAGCATGATCTTTGGGCTCGGCTTCTTTGATGGCTTCCGGCTTGGGCACCTAGCCTGCCGAATTTGGGGGTAGGCCTCGGCGGGGTGTGCCTCCCAAAAACCGCTACGAGCACATCCATGTGCGCTTGGCGTCGGCCATCCATGGCCGCCGACATTTTTGGGAGTCACACCCCGCCAAGGCCTCAGAATCTTCAGGGATAGGGAGCAATCGGGCCGGATAAACAAGGTCAGTAGGTCGGATCAGGTGAAGCCGTAATCCGTATATGGTCTCCTCCCCGTTTGCAAGGTCTCAGCACTCAATGTCAGGGACAGGTTTGCGCCCGTATATCCGGCCTGTTTGATGAGGCGGCTTTGTCGCCTCTGGCCTTGATGGAAGATCCGCGCCTGCCGTCCTTATCGACCTAACGGCCTCTGGGGCCCTTGGATTAGTCAGGTTTTCGGCAGGCCGGTCTGACCTGTTATGCCATCGATTGCTGTGACCCTCGCAACCTGCGGGAAGGGTAACCGCTTTACTTTCCGACGTCGCGTCGGTGATTTAGCTCAGTCAATCCCTGACTTATTCATACCGCCAGCCGTTGCTCCGATGGCTGGTAGTGCTCGCCTCGGGCGATAATCACCCAGGCAATGCGAACCAACTTGTTGGCCAATGCGACGGTTGCCTTGTTGAACCCTCGCTCTGCCTTGAGTCGCTGGATCCATCGGCTGAGGCGGTCCATTTTCCCGTCCGCACGGGCAACCACCGCTCTCGCCCCGTGAACCAGTTGGGCGCGTACGTACGGGTCGCCTCGCTTGCTGATTCCCAGTAAGACGTCTTTGCCCCCGGTGCTGTTCTGACGGGGGATCAGGCCCAGCGCTGCGCCAGCGTCTCGGCCTCGCCGGAATTGGCGGCCATCACCCATCCAGCCCTTCAGCAGACTGGCGACGACTTCACCAACGCCCGGTATCGCTTGCAGGCGCCGACAGGTCTCATCCTGTCTCGATCTCTGCTTTACTTGTTGGTCGTACCAGGCCAGTTCCTGCTCTACTTCCAGAAAACGCTGATACTGGCGGTGCAACAACTGCCGGGCCCGCTCGCTCAACCCGTTGTCAGCGTCTTCCAGTGCCAGTGGCAGCTCCCGGCGCAGCGCCGCTATTCCCTGGGGCATGATCACACCGTACTCGGCCAGCAATCCTCGAAGCTGATTGCTGATTCGTACCCGATCCTTGCTCACGCCCTGGCGCAGCTTGTGCAGTATCTGATCATCCTGCTGCTCGACCTCTTTGATCGGCACCGGGCGAATTCGCCCATGTTCACTGGCCTCCGCAATGGCCTGAGCATCGTTGTAATCGTTTTTCTGACCTCGAAGATAGCCCTTCACATGTTGAGGCGGTAACAACTCAACCTGATGCCCTAACGCTCGTATCTGGCGAGCCCAATAGTGCGAGCTCCCACACGCCTCAAGAGCGACTGTGCAAGGCTCCAAACGCACCAGCTGCTCCAGCAACTGCTTGCGGCGCACTTTGCGCTTCCACCCGCTGTGACCTTTAGGGCCCAGCCCAAAAAGGACAAACGTGTTCTTTGCGAGATCAATGCCAACCGTTGTAACCTTACTCATGGTCTCCTCCCACTCGTTTCTGATAGGAAAATTCTCCTTCCCTATCCTGGCGCATTGCGACGCCGATTAGGAGGGGAGGAGACCATCTCATCGACCTATCATTTTGTTTTGATGGCCTGTCTTCGCGAGGGCACGCCGCCAGCTCGAGTGCCGTGGTGGGTAGAGCCTCCCAAAAATCTGGAGCGCCAGGGATGGCGCGACGAAGCCCTACAGGGATGTATTCACGGGCGTTTTTTGGGAGGCTCTACCCACCATGGCAGTCCCCCCAAGCTAGCAGGCTAGGGCCGCAGTCAGAAACCACGACCCAAGCCAAAAGGGTCACCCCCCAAGCTTGCGAACAAGAATCTCATTAAACAGCTTGGGATTCCCCTGACCTTTGGAGGCCTTCATCAGAGGCCCCATGAAACCCCCAAGCATCTTCTTGCGCTTCTTCGGGTCTTCCTCGTTCTGATACTGCGCCACCTGATCCGGCATGCCCGCCAGAACCTCGTCTACCATGGCTTCCAGGGCGCCGGTGTCAGACACCTGCTTCAGCCCCTTGGCATCGATGATGGCGTCAACGCTGTCGTTCTCACCGGACCACAGCGCCTCGAACACCTTCTTTGCGCCGGCGGATGAAATCGTATTGTCGGCAATCCGTACCACCAGATCGCCCAGCTGAGCACCGCTGATGGGCGAATCGGCAACCGATTTCTCCTCTGCATTCAGGCGCGCAGAGAATTCGCCCTGGATCCAGTTGGCGACCAGCTTTGCGTCTTTGCCCTGGCTGGCCGCTTCTTCAAAGAACGTGGCCAGTTTTGAGTCGCCGCTGAGCAGGCTGGCGTCGTAGTCGTTCAGGCCGTAATGGTCCATAAAGCGGACTTTGCGGGCGTCCGGCAGTTCCGGGAGACTGTTGCGGGCTTCTTCAATGAAGGAATCATCGATTTCTACCGGCAGCAGGTCCGGGCAGGGGAAGTAGCGGTAGTCGTTGGCTTCTTCCTTGGTGCGCATGGAGCGGGATTCGTCACGGTCGCCGTTATACAGGCGGGTTTCCTGCACGATGCTGCCGCCGTCTTCCAGAACGTCCATTTGCCGCTCAACTTCGTGGGCAATGGCCTGCTCCATGAACCGGAACGAGTTCAGGTTCTTGGTTTCGGTACGTGTGCCCAGAGTGTCGGACCCCTTCGGTTTCAACGAAATATTCACGTCGAAACGCATGGAGCCTTGGGACATGTCGCCGTCGCAGATGCCCAGGGATGTCACGATGCTGTGCAGCTTCTTCGCGAAGGCGACGGCTTCTTCCGCGTTGTTCATATCCGGTTCGGTGACCACCTCAATGAGCGGTGTGCCGGCCCGGTTGAGATCCACGCCGGTCATGCCGTGGAAATCCTCATGCAGGGATTTGCCGGCATCCTCTTCCAGGTGGGCGTGGTGAATGCGAACGCGCTTGGTCTCACCGTTCGGCAGATCAATGTCCACGAAACCGGGGCCGACAATCGGGCGCTCCAGCTGGGTGGTCTGGTAGCCCTTGGGCAGGTCCGGGTAAAAGTAGTTCTTCCGCTCGAATACCGAACGGCGCTCGATCTGGGCGTTCACGGCCAGGCCAAACATCACCGCATAGCGGAACGCCTGCTCATTAGGCACCGGCAGAGTGCCGGGCATGGCCAGGTCAACCGCGTTGGCCTGGGTGTTGGGCTCGGCGCCGTAAGAGGTGCTGGAGCCGGAAAAAATCTTGGTCTTGGTGGCGAGCTGAACGTGAATTTCCAGCCCGATCACAATGTCCCACTGCATAGTTGCTCTCTCCTGTAAGGGGCCTGTCCCGGGCTTATTGCGGTTCACGCTGGTGCCAGTCGGTCACCTGCTGGAACTGATGGGCGGCGTTCAGCAGACGCGCCTCGGAGAAATAATCCCCGATGATCTGCAAACCCACTGGAAGACCGTCGACGAAACCAGCCGGTACCGACATGGCCGGAACGCCCGCCAGGTTGATGGCGATGGTGAATACGTCTTCCAGGTACATGGTCACCGGGTCACTGGTCTTCTCGCCCTGGATGAAGGCCGGCGAGGGCGTGGTCGGGCTCATCAGCACATCCACTTCCTTGAAGGCATTGATGAAATCCTGCTGAATCAGCCGCCGAACCTTCTGGGCCTTGAGATAATAGGCATCGAAATAGCCGGCGGAGAGGGCGTAGGTGCCCACGAGAATCCGACGTTTCACCTCGGCACCAAAACCCTCCGCCCGGGAGCGGGTGTACAGATCCATCAGATCCTTCGGATCTTCACAGCGGTAGCCATAACGCACCCCGTCAAAACGAGACAGGTTGGCGGAGGCTTCTGCCGGCGCAATCACGTAATAGGCCGCAATCGCCAGCTTTGCGTTCGGCAGCGACACCTCTTTAACCGTGGCGCCCAGTTTTTCGTATTCGGTTACCGCGTTGCGAACCTGCTGCTCCATCGCCGGGCTGAGCTGGTCGCTGAAGTACTCCTTCGGCAGGCCGATCTTCAGACCTTTCAGCGGCTCGTTCAGTGTGGCCGTGTAATCCGGCACCTCGCGGTCAATCGACGTTGAGTCCTTCGGATCAAAACCTGCCATCACATTCAGCATCAGTGCATTGTCCTCTGCGCTCCGGGCAATAGTGCCGCCCTGGTCGAGACTGGACGCAAAGGCAATCATCCCGTACCGGGACACCCGGCCATAAGTCGGCTTCAGGCCAGTAACACCACACAGTGCCGCCGGCTGACGGATCGAGCCGCCTGTATCCGTGGCGGTAGCCGCCGGAATCAGTCGAGCGGCAACCGCCGCAGCCGACCCGCCAGACGAACCGCCCGGCACCCGCTTGTTGCCTTCACTCAGGCCCCAGGGGTTGGTCACTGCGCCAAAATAACTGTTCTCGTTGGACGACCCCATGGCGAACTCGTCCATGTTGGTTTTGCCCAGGCACACCGCACCGGCCTGGCGGAAATTCGCCGTAACGGTGGCATCATAAGGCGGAACAAAGTTCTCCAACATCTTCGAACCGCAAGTGGTCCGAACGCCGTTGGTACAGAAAATGTCCTTGTGCGCAAACGGGATCCCCGTCCAGGGCGTCGCATTCCCCGCCGCACGCTGGTCATCCGCGACCCGGGCATCGGCCAGGGCCTGCTCTTCGGTCACGGTAATAAAGCTGTTGTACTTCGAATCTTCCCGCTTGATGCGGTCGAGGAACTCCTGGGTCAGCTCCACGCTGGAAACCTGGCCGCTCTCCAGCTCCCGGGAAAGCTCTGCTACGGATTTGTTATGCATGACTTGTCCTTTCA
This sequence comes from Marinobacter sp. CP1, assembly GCF_001266795.1. Classification (NCBI taxonomy): domain Bacteria; kingdom Pseudomonadati; phylum Pseudomonadota; class Gammaproteobacteria; order Pseudomonadales; family Marinobacteraceae; genus Marinobacter; species Marinobacter sp. CP1. The sequence goes on along the minus strand of NZ_CP011929.1, from coordinate 563,860 downwards.
CTCAATCACTCTGGGAACCAGATAAAGCCCGTTCTCGGTAGCCGGCGCAATCGCCTGGAACGCCTCACGCTGATTGGTCTCGGTTACCTCGTCAGCGCGCAGGCGCTGCACTGCATTCAGCGGATGGGCCATGGGCTCAACCGAATCGGTGTCGGCAGCACCCAACTGATCCACCAGATCCAGGATGTTGCCCAGATCCTTCTCCAGAGCCGAAACCTGCTCGTCATCCACACGAATGCGGGCGAGCACAGCGACTTTCTCAATGTCCTCACGGGAAATGGTCACGCATTGCCTCCCAGATAAATGAAATGTCATTAATAAATGTTTTGAAAAAAGAGGGCCGCTCTGAACTGCGGGGACGTTCGGAGATCCCTTTTCAAAACTGTAGAGGGCCAAGGATGGCCCGAAACAAGCGCACATGGACGTGCTCGTAGCGTGTTTTGAAAAGGGATCTCCGAGCGGCCCTACACCGAAGCCGGAAAATCAGGTGGACCATGGTAACAGATTCGAACAATGGCGGGAGGCCCCAGCCCATAAGGTAAATGTGTGAACCGTAAGGCTTGAGGCCCGTTAGCGCCTTGCCTGCAGGGGTGCTCACTGCTAAAGTTGCCGCATCTTTTCTTTGCGACTGCAACTCTCAGGTTGAAACTACACGAATGTTGATAAAAAGACTCCGAGGCATCTTCTCCAGCGATCTGTCCATCGACCTGGGCACCGCCAACACCCTGATCTACGTGCGTGAGCGCGGAATCGTGCTGAACGAGCCCTCGGTAGTGGCCATTCGCACCAACAATTCCCAGAAAATGGTTGCCGCTGTTGGCGCTGAAGCCAAGCGCATGCTCGGCCGTACCCCGGGCAACATCACCGCGATCCGCCCCATGAAGGACGGCGTGATTGCAGATTTTGTGGTAACCGAAAAAATGCTCCAGCACTTTATTCATAAGGTGCATGAGAACAGCTTCATTACCCCGAGCCCGAGAGTACTGGTGTGCGTGCCCAGCAAGTCTACCCAGGTAGAGCGCAAGGCCATTCGAGAGTCCGCGCTTGGCGCCGGCGCCCGGGAAGTCTTCCTGATCGAAGAGCCCATGGCCGCCGCCATTGGTGCCGGTCTGCCGGTTGAAGAAGCCAGCGGCTCCATGATCGTGGACATCGGCGGTGGTACCACCGAGATCGCCATTATTTCCCTGAATGGCATCGTTTACGCAGAGTCTGTGCGGGTGGGCGGTGACAAATTCGACGAAGCCATCGTAACCTACGTGCGTCGCAACTACGGCAGCCTGATCGGTGATTCTACCGCCGAGCGTATCAAGCACGAAATCGGTTGCGCATACGAAGGCCTCGAAATCCGCGAGATCGATGTGCGCGGTCGCAACCTCGCCGAAGGTGTGCCCCGGGCATTTACCCTCAACAGCGAAGAGATTCTCGACGCGCTGCAGGAATCCCTGGCGCAGATCGTTCAGACCGTCAAGAGTGCTCTGGAACAGTCTCCGCCCGAGCTGGCGTCCGACATTGCCGAGCGCGGTATTGTTCTGACCGGCGGCGGCGCACTGCTGCGCGGGCTGGACAAACTGATCAGCGAGGAAACCGGCCTGCCGGTGATTATCGCTGAAGACCCGCTGACCTGTGTGGCCCGTGGTGGCGGCAAGGCGCTGGAAGTGATTGACCGGGGTGGCATCGGAATGTTCTCCCAGGAGGGATAATCCTGTGGGGAGGGCTCGCCATTAAAACCATCTTTGTCCAGGGGCCTGTTCCCGGCTTCAGACTCCTCATTGTTCTTCTCGTATCGGCAGCCCTGGTGGTTGCCGATGCGCGTTTCGACAAGCTCTCAACGGTGCGAAGTACCATTGCAACCGGTCTGGCACCCGTGTACTGGCTGGGGAATGCGCCCTACGAATTTTCCGACTGGTTCGCCGGGCTGTTTGAAAATAAACAGGATCTTCAGGAAGAGAATGAAGATCTCCGGGCTCGTTTGCTGATCCTCGAGCGTCGCGCCCTGAAATACGCCGCGCTTGCTTCCGAGAACAACGAGCTGCGCCGCCTGATGAACTCATCAGAAGTATTGGATGACCGCGTCATCGTTGGCGAGGTGGTCGGTGTCTCCCCGGATCCCTTTTCCCACGAAATTATTATCAACAAAGGGCGCAGTGACGGCTTGTCGCCGGGCCAGGCCATTCTGGACGCCCATGGTCTGATGGGCCAGGTGGTGCAGAGCAGCCAGATTACCTCCCGCGTCTTGCTCGTCTCCGACAGCAGCCACGCCGTTCCGGTGGAGGTTGTGCGTAACGGTTTGCGCGCCATCCTGCTGGGTACCGGCGATACGGATACCCTGGATCTCGTTCATGTGCCGGATACGGCGGATATTCGCGAGGGCGACCTGCTCGTCAGTTCCGGTCTTGGTGGCCGTTTTCCGAGGGGCTACCCGGTCGCGGAAGTCAGTCGAATATCCAAAGAGCCGGGCGAACCTTTTGTCTCCATTGAAGCCACACCCAAGGCGCAACTCAACCAGAGCCGTCTGGTGCTGGTAGTATTCCCTGCGGAAAATGCCGCGCCGATCGAAACCGACGAGGGTGAGGACGCATCCGCTGCCAACGTCGCCGAAGATGCCAGCCAGGGAGGGCAGGACTGATGTTGTCCGTAATCAGCTATCCGGTCTTTGTGCTTTCCGTGATCGTTGCCCTGGTGTTCAGTATTTCCCTGTTTCCTGTGGGCTGGTTCGAGTTCCGCCCGGAGTGGTTGGGGCTGGTTGTTTTCTACTGGACATTCCGGGCTCCGGCCCAGTTCGGCATCCTGCTGGCCTGGTGTCTGGGCCTGCTTCTGGATGTGCTGGAAGCCACGCCTCTTGGCGTGAATGCCATGGCGATGGCCTTGATCGCTTTTCTGGTGCTTACTATCCACCAGCGTTTGCGCATGTATCCAATGCCCCAGCAGTGCCTGATGGTGTTCCTGTTGTTGGGCATCAATCAGATGCTGGTGCATTTTGTAAAGCAATTGCTGGGGGCTGATGATGCTGGCTTCAGCTACCTCTGGCCGGCCCTGACCAGCGCCCTGGTATGGCCGGTATTCTGTATCCTGCTGGACAACATTAACCGCAAACTGGGTTAGCCATGCCATCAATCATTCTCGCCTCGGCTTCGCCGCGCCGGGCGGAGCTGTTGCAGCAAATCGGCCTGAATTTTTCGGTTCGTCCGGCGGACATCGACGAAACACCGGAGCCCGATGAATCCCCGGAACGCTATGTGGAACGTTTGGCCCGGGAGAAGGCGCTGGTTGTGGCTGGGTCCTCACCGGAATGCCTGGTACTTGGGTCGGATACATCGGTGGTGCTCGATGGCGAGATACTCGGTAAGCCGTCAGACTTCACCGAAGCCCGGGAAACATTGGCCCGCCTCTCCGGCGCCACTCATCAAGTCATGACTGCCGTGGCGTTGGCCTCAGAAGGGCAATGCCAGTCTGTTCTGGTCATCACCGAAGTTTGTTTCAGGCAGCTTTCCAGCGCAGAGATCGACGCCTATGTGGCCAGCGGCGAACCCATGGACAAGGCCGGGAGTTATGGAATTCAGGGCCTTGGTGGTATTTTTGTTAATGAGCTCCGGGGTAGCTACAGTGCCGTGGTTGGTCTGCCGCTGCAGGAAACCGCCGCATTGCTGGCTGGTGCCGGTTACCCGGTCTGGAAAAACTGGCCGCGCAGTCTGGAGAGCCAAACATTATGAGCGAAGAGATTCTGATCAACGTCACCCCGGTGGAAACGAGGGTGGCCCTGGTTGAAAACGGCATGCTGCAGGAAGCCTATATAGAGCGCACCAGCAGGAAAGGCATTGTCGGCAACATCTACAAGGGCAAGGTGGTGCGCGTTCTACCGGGCATGGAAGCGGCGTTCGTCGATATTGGTCTGGAACGGGCCGCATTCATTCATGCGTCCGATGTGGTTCCGAGTCAGTCCAATGGCGATGAGCCCGCCGATATTCCCAAAACCGTTCCCGATATTCGAAGCCTGCTTCGGGAAGGGCAGTCACTGGTCGTCCAGGTTACCAAGGATCCGATCGGTACAAAGGGGGCCCGCCTGACCACCCAGCTTTCAATTCCGTCGCGGTATCTGGTGTTTATGCCAGGCGTTAGCCACGTTGGTATTTCGCAGCGAATTGAGGACGACACCGAGCGGGCCCGGCTGAAAACGCTCGTTGAGGAGGCCGCCGCCGAGGATCCGGATGTTCAGGGCGGCTATATTATCCGGACGGCCGCGGAAGCGGCGTCACCTGAGGATCTGATTGGCGACATGGCTTATCTGCACCGGTTAAGTCAGTCCATACACGAGCGAATTGCCCGGGTTCAGGCGCCGGCGGTTGTGTATCAGGATCTGCCGTTGTTCATTCGCACCATCCGTGACCTGATCCGGCCCCAGACCGAAAAGGTGCGTATCGACAGCCGCGAGAGTCATCAGCGGGTGATGGAGTTTGTCGAGGAGTTCGTTACGGAATTTGCCGACAAGGTCGAGTACTACCCGGGCGAGCGCCCTATATTTGACCTCTACTCGGTCGAGGACGAAATCCAGAAGGCCCTGAGCCGAAAGGTCCAGCTCAAGTCCGGTGGTTATGTGATTATCGACCAGACCGAAGCCATGACCACGATTGATATCAATACCGGGGCGTTCGTCGGGCACCGGAATCTGGAAGAAACCATCTTCAAGACCAACCTGGAAGCGGCTCGGGCCATCAGTCGTCAGCTGCGCCTGCGAAACCTGGGCGGCATTATCATCATCGATTTTATCGACATGGAAGATCCCGAGCACCAGCGCCAGGTCCACCGGATGCTGGAGAAGATGCTGGAGCGGGATCACGCCAAGACCAAGATCACCGGCGTCTCCGAGTTGGGCCTGGTGGAAATGACCCGCAAACGAACCACCGAGAGCCTTGGTCAGGTGCTCTGCGAACCTTGCCCCATCTGCGATGGACGGGGTTTTCTGAAAACCACCGAGACCGTTTGCTATGAGGTTTTCCGGGAAATTCTCCGGGTTAATCGCGCCTATGATGCCGAGAGCTATCTGGTGATGGCCTCCCAGAGCGTGGTGGATCGCCTGCTGGATGAGGAATCCGATAACGTGGCCGATCTTGAAACCTTCATCAGCAAGACCATTCGCTTCCAGGTGGAGCCCTTCTACAGCCAGGAGCAGTATGATGTTGTTCTGCTCTGATGCCGGGAAACTGCGCCGGTTACCGGGTTAAGGGGTCTGAATGTCCTCCGCTGACCACGAACCGCCGCTTCCGGAGAACCTGCCCGAGAGCCCTCCGGTTCGGCTTTTGGCGCGGCTCGCCAGCCTGATCTGGTGGATGCTGCTGACACTTCTGGTGCTGCTGGCCTTATACGCCGGTCTTGGCCGCCAACTGACCCAGAATGTGGACAGCTTTCGCGATGATCTGGCTCGTGAGCTGTCAGACCGACTGGGCCATGATGTCAGCATCGGTGGCCTTTCATCCCAGTGGTACTGGCTCGACCCCGCCTTTACGGCCAGCGACATTCAGGTCACTCACCCTGACACCGGAATTGTCGTTGCCAACCTTCAGCATCTGAATATCCGCTTTGCTGCACTGGCCTCGCTGATGCGTCTGAGGATTGTCTTTGAGGACTTCCAGGCAGACGGTCTGGAACTGACCGTGAATCAGGAGCGCGGCGGTGATGTCGCGGTGAGAGGCGCAGAAATACCGGAACCGGTCAGCAATCAGTTGCAGGAGTGGCTGGAGCTTGCCGGTGACTGGCTCTCTGATCCTTACGTCAAGATTACCCGCGTCAATCTTGGTATCCGGGATAACCAGGGCAACCTGCGCCACCTGGATATCCCCCAGCTGGATCTCGACTACCGCCGTGGATTGTTCCACGCATCCGGCCGTGCCATGCAGTCTGGTACTACCCAGCAGCTGGCCAGTTTTGCCCTCGTGGGCCAGCATTTTTTCCGGGGTGACTTTACCGGCCAGTTGTACCTTGGCGTCGATTCCGGCCGGCTGTTCGACGGACTGGTTGACGAGTACCAGTGGCGATCCCTCCGGGTGGAAGGCTTCGATCTTGGTGGTGAAGCCTGGCTTACGTTCCGCAACGGTTTGCTGCAACAGGTGACCGGTACGGTGCGGACCCCCTATCTGCAGTTGGGTGTAGGCTCTCAATCCCTGGCGCCACTGGAAGACATCCGCGCGAGATTTGGCTGGCGTCGCCACGATACGGTGATGACCGACGAGACTGTGGTCGAATCCGGGGCCTTCGCCCTTGGCGAGTGGCATCTGAAGCAGCTCCAGTGGACCTGGGACGGCGATGTGGTTTCACCTTTCAGTCTGAGGTTGGCGCCGTCGGAGGGAGGCATGTCCGTCATTGCCGACGCCCTTCCGCTAGCGCCCACACGTCGCCTCGCTGCGCGGCTTCCGTTATTGCCGGAGCGTGCACTCCGGGCCCTTCAGGACTATAGGCCCGGTGGCTTTCTGGACCAGTTGAGAATCTTCTTCCCCGAGGGCGCCCCGGAAGACTTTCAGCTTTCCGGCCGGTTGCGTGACGTTAGTGTTCGGGCCCACGGCGGCGCGCCCGGCGTTACCTCTGTAAACGGAGACATCGCTCTGGACCGGCAACGAGGCTATGTCCGGATTGCCGCCGGCGAGTCGCCCGTTTCTCTGGATTTTCCCCAGCTTTTCGGGGGCGCCTGGTCATTCCCCGTACTTGAGGGCGAAGTGGCCTGGCTGCTGGATGGCGCTATTACCCGTGTGTTTTCGGATGGCGTACGGATGCGTTACGGCGAGGCCACCGAACTGGACGGTGCTTTTGACCTCAGGATGGATCGAGAGGGTGAAGACAATCTGGGGCTCAAAGTGTCGGTGAAAAACGGCAACGCCGACATGCTGGCAGATTTCGTTCCGGTTAAGGCGGTAAACCCCGGTTTGTACGATTGGCTCACGACCGCCATTCTCGAGGCCGATATTACCTCAGGGACGTTTTTCGGCCATGGTCAGATAGGTTTTGGTGCACCCCGGGGCTCCTTCGTCACCTCAATGATCTATGAATTCGATCAGGCATCTGTCCGCTACGATGACGCCTGGCCGGAGGTCACAGGTGCCCGGGGCAGTGTCAGGGTTCACAATGGCGACACGCTGGTTCGACTCGAAGCAGGTCAGACCGGTGGCCTGGATCTCGATCCCGGGACGGTTCGCGTGGAGCCCTCCGATCAAGGCACACGGATAAGGGTGGATACCTCGGCACGGGTGCCCGGCGAATCGGTCGGGTTCTGGATGGAAAATAGCCCCCTGGGTGATATGGCAGGCACAGAGGCCCAGAAGCTTGAATATGGTGGTGAGTATCAGCTGGACCTTGGTGTCGACTTGCCATTGGGGACGGAGCAGCCAACCGTGGTTGAGGCAAAAATTGCCGCACAGGAAGGCACCGTCTCCTACCCCTCGGCAGGGTTGGCCTGGCGGTCGGTTCAGGGTGAACTGACCTACCACAGCGAAAACGGCTTCTCCGGTGGCCCTTTGACTGCCGAATTTTTCGATGAACCGGTAACCATTGCCTTCAGCAAGTCCCGGGCGGGCAATGCCCTTACCATCCGGCAGTCGGGAACGCTACCGGTGCCCGGGGTGTTTGAGCAGGCGGGACTTGAGACCAGTTCGGGTTTTGGTTTGCAGGGCAATGTTACCTATACCGCGGACCTGGACGTGGGATCGGATTCAACGTCGGGCATCCGCGTGCGGTCCACTCTTGAGGGGCTGGCGGTTGACTGGCCGGAGCCACTGTCAAAAACGGCGGATGAGGCAGCACCGCTGCGGGCAACCATCAATCCCTCGGCCGCCGGCGGGCTTGGCATTACGGGCGACTGGGAAAACCGCGCAACGTTCGATCTGTTATGGAAAGAGACCGGGTTTGATTTGCGTCTTGGCCGCCTGCACCTTGGCCCGCAGGTGTTGAACGATATTGATATCAATGCCCTCGATCTTGGTGACCGGTGGGTGGTGACCACCAGCTCGCAACGCGCCGAAGGCCGACTGACAATTCCGCAAAATGGCGACACGGTGAAGGCCGATTTTCAGGTGTTACGGCTCGTGCGCAGTGAAACACCCCCTGAGGATTCGCCGGAATTACTCACCCTCGAAGAGCAGCTTGAGGCGTTCCGCGCGCTGGATATGGGAAACTGGCCGGATATCGATGTCTCGATTGCGGAACTGCAACTGAACGACGAATCGTTGGGACAGTGGGCCTTCCGGCTCCGCCCCGAACCTTTTCGGTTGCAGGTAAATGACATCGAGGGGCGCCTGAATTCCCTGACACTGCTGGGCGACATGAGCTGGAGCATCGTCGGAGACCGGGAAACCAGCCGGTTTACAGGTTCCATCAGCGGGGGTGCGCTCGCGGATCTGAACGAGCTCCTCGACACTGAAATGCCGGTCACTAACGAGGGGACCAACATAGAGCTGGATCTGGACTGGCCCGGCCGTCCGGATGAGCTTTCCATACCGGAGCTCAGTGGCTCGGTCAGTCTAAGGCTGGATGAGGGTGTGATCCTGGAGCGAAACAACACGGCGCAACTGTTCCGGGTGTTCAATCTGCTGAACTCTGACACCCTATGGCGCCGGTTGAAGCTCGACTTTTCCGATCTGTATGAGCGTGGGGTGGCATTCGACGCGATCTCGGGCAAGGCGCAGATCATCAATGGCTTGCTGACCATGGATCCCGAACTGCAAATAGTGGGCCCATCCGGCGCCTTCAAACTCAGTGGCACGACCAATATGGCCAGCGAGGAGCTGGATATGCGGCTTGTGGTTGTGTTGCCCCTGACTCAGAATCTGCCATTGGCGGCGCTGCTCATGGGTGCCGGTGCGCCGATCGGCGGCGCCTTGTTTGTGCTGGACAAGATTCTGGGCGATCCTTTGAGCAGGCTGACAAGCGCAACCTACAGCGTGACCGGCTCATGGGACGAGCCGGAAGTGAATCTGCAACGGGTTTTTGACACCGGCGAATAACTTTTCTGTTTGGCAATATCGGAGGCAGTCATGAACAAGCGTGTTTCCAACCGGGTCGCAGCCATCCAGATGGTCAGCGGTCATGACATTGACGCCAATCTGCGCGAAGCGGAACAGCTGCTGGCCCGGGCTGCCGAGCAGGGCGCCTCGGTCGCCGTACTGCCTGAGAATTTTGCGGTTCTGGCCACCAGTCAGATGATTGATCGTGGTCGCCAGGAGGCGGGGGCCGAGCCTGTCATAAGAACCTTCCTGGCCGAACAGGCCCGGAAACTGGGGCTCTGGATCGTTGGCGGATCGATGCCCGTGGCCAAACGACCGGACGGCTCAGATCTGGAGGATCGGGTCAGGGCAACCTGCATTGTCTTTGATGACCAGGGTGAGGAAGTTGCCCGTTACGACAAGATTCACCTGTTTGATGCCATGGTGGAAGACGCCCATGGTCAATACCGTGAATCGGACACCTTCGAGCCCGGCGAACAGATAGTGACCGTGGATACGCCCGCGGGCAAGCTGGGGTTGGCGATCTGCTACGATCTTCGCTTTCCGGAGCTGTTCAGGCTGCTGCGTGAGCAGGATGTCGACTGGATTTGCCTTCCGAGCGCTTTCACCTGGCAGACCGGTGATGCCCACTGGTACCCCCTGATCCGGGCCCGCGCGATCGAGAACCAGGTATGGTTAGTGGCACCTGGCCAGGGTGGCCAGAACAGCGAGCGCCGTCGCACCTATGGCCACAGCCTGATCTGTGATCCCTGGGGGCGGATCGTGACGGAAATGGGGGAAGGCCCGGGCCTGGTCACCGCCGAACTGGACGCCGATCAGGTAGCCAATCTGCGCGCCCGGATGCCGGTGTGGGAGCACCGCCGGCTCAAAGGTTGAACCAACGGCTCACATGGCCTCGGCGTCATCGATGCACTCCCTGAGATAACGGAACAGTTTCCGGGCCTGGCCGGTGTTCTTCTGTTTTTCGACGTCTTTTCGGGCGTTTCGAGCAAGGTTTCGCAGGTGCTGCATATCGGCAGTGGGGCAGTAGCTGAAGAACTCGCCAACAACGGAATCGCCTTCGGCAATCATCCGGTCCCGCCAGCGTTCCGCCAGGTGGTGTCTGCGGGTGTGTTCTTCGCTACCGGCATCGAAGGCGTCGATGGCTTTCGCCAGGGCTTCAGGATCATCTTCCTGTCGGATGACCTTACCGATGTATTGCAGGTGCCGTCGTTTGGCCTCGTTCTGGCGGATACGGCGGGATTCCTCGATCGCGGCGCGGAGGGTCTCGCTGATTGGCAAGGTTTCCAGCTGATCGTTGCTCAGGTCCAGCATCCGCTTGCCCAGATCCTGCAGGGCATGCATTTCCCGTTTCAGCTGGGATTTGCTCGGGCCGTCGTATTCCGGCGCGTCGTTGTCTTGATGGTCTTTCATAAATCCGAGATCCGCTTAAGCGTAGAAAATCGTCGCGAGGCCAAGAAAGGCCATGAACCCGACTACATCGGTCACAGTCGTGAGAATCACGCTGCCTGCCAGGGCCGGATCAATATTGCGAGATTTGAGAAACAGTGGCAGAACCGTGCCAACCAGCGCTGCGGCGACAAGATTGATCACCAGCGCGGCAGCAATGATCGCGCCGATCATCACATCCTGGAACCAGAGCATGGCTGCACCCGCCACCACGGCGGCCCAGAGCAGGCCGTTCAGTATCCCTGACAGAAATTCCCGGTTCAGCAGCCAGCCTACGTTGGCGCCGCTGATCTGCCCCACGGCCATACCGCGAATCACCAGTGTAAGCGTCTGACTACCAGCAATGCCGCCCATACTGGCAACAATTGGCATCAGCACTGCGAGCGCCACCACTTTGGCGATCGTGTCTTCAAATAGCCCGATGACGGCGGAGGCGGTCAGTGCCGTAATCAGGTTGATGCCCAGCCAGACGGCACGGCGACGGGTGGTTTTCCACACCGGCGCAAAGGTGTCCTCGTCTTCGTCCAGACCCGCCATACTCATCAGTGAGTGGTCCGCATCCTCCCGGATAACGTCAACCACGTCATCGATGGTGATCCGACCCAGCAGGCGGCCCTCCTCGTTTACCACCGGCGCCGAGATCAGGTCGTAGCGTTCAAACAATGTCGCTACCTTGGTGTCGGAGAGGCTCACGGGAATGGGCTCGATGTCGGTATCCATGACTTCCCGCACGGTGGAGGCGGGGTTGGAGACCAGCATTTTCGTGATGGGCAGCATGCCAATGAAATCGTCCCGGCGGCTGACCACGATCAGGCTGTCGGTCATGGGTGGCAGGGTGCGGTGCCTGCGAAGGTAGCGGAGCACAACATCGATACTGATGTCCGGGCGCACCGTAATGGTGTCCGTGTTCATCAGACCGCCGGCGGTGTCCTCCGGATAGGAGAGAACTTCCTCCACCCGTTGCCGGTCCTGCTCGTCCATGGTCTCCAGGACTTCCTGGATGACCGTATCCGGCAGCTGCTGCAGCAGGTCGGCCAGGTCGTCTGACTCGAAATCCTCGATGATGTCCGCCAGTTCCTGAGCGTTCAGCTGGCTCAGGAAGTAGCCTCGGATATCATCACTGAGATACTGGAGAACCTCGCCTTCGAGGTCTTTGTCCACCAGGTTCCACAGCAGGGCCCGCTGCCGGGGCGGTGAGGACTCCAGCAAATGGGCAATATCACTGGGGCTCAGGCCACCGTTCAGGATGCGGGCAACCTGCTTCAGTGCGCCACTGTCCAGCGCTTCGCTCAGGGAACGAAGACGCTGGCGGGCCTGGCTTTTTTCCAGAATATCGGTCATGTGTTTATTTTACTCACCCTCACCGAAATAGTCGTTAATCAGTTCCACCAATGCTTCGATGGCCTGTTCCTCATCCGGTCCGTCGGCAATGAGCTCCACATCGGTTCCTTTGCTGGCGGCCAGCATCATCACCTGCATGATGTTCTTCGCGTCCACATCCCGGCCTTTGCCGCTGATACGCACGCTGCTGTCGTATTCCGATGCCGTGTTGACCAGCTTCGCAGTGGCGCGCGCATGCAGGCCCAGTTTGTTGATGATGGTAATGGGGCGGCGAATCATGGCTTGATCAGATCTCTTCCCGGGTCTGCAGGTGTGGCAGCTCGGTGTGCCGCACTTGCACATTGCTGTACCGTTGCCGGAAGTACTCACCCAACTGCTCGCACACATACACCGACCGGTGCTGGCCGCCGGTACAGCCAATGGAAATGGTCATATAGCTGCGGTTACTGTCTGCAAAGGAGGGCAGCCAGGTATCCAGAAATGATTTCAGGTCCTCGATCATCTTCCGGCTTGCCGGTTCTTTTTCCAGAAACTCGATAACCGGCTGATCCGTCCCGACATACTTGCGGAGGCTGGTATCCCAGTAGGGGTTGGGCAGGCAGCGGACATCGAAAACGTAGTCGGAATCCAGCGGCACGCCGTGTTTGAAGCCGAATGACTGAAACAGGAGAGCCAGTTCCTGATCTTTTCGACCGACCACGCGCTGCTTGACCATGTCCCGCAGCTCGTACATGGACATGCCGGTGGTATTTACGTAAAGATCGGAAAGCTTGGAGAGGGGCTCCAGCAGTTTCTTCTCGCTGGTAATGGCTTCCCGGAGAGAGGTCCTGTCGTCACTCAACGGATGCTTTCTGCGGGTGGCGTGAAAACGCTGCAGAAGCGACTGCTCGTCGGCGTCCAGGAAGATGATTTCAACGGTAACCCCGGTTTCCTGGAGGCGCCGGTAGATCTCCTCGAAATTGGCCAGCTCGCCGGAAAGGTTCCGCGCATCGATACTGACGGCCATCTTGCCCAGTCGACCAGGCCTGGTCTGGCTGGCGGCTTCCCGTGTGAGGGGGAAGAGCAGGCCAATAGGAAGATTGTCGATGCAATAAAACCCGAGGTCCTCCAGCACATGAAGTGCGGTACTCTTGCCCGAACCGGACCTGCCACTGACGATAATCAGCTTCATGACCACCTTACCTCCACTGCAGTGAATATCAGCCGCCTGAGGCGGTCATGCGCTGGTACAGCGTGCTGGCGTCCTCGGATTGCCGGAGGCGATCACAGAACGACCGCTCATTGAACTTTTCAGCCAGTTGGCTGAGCAGCTCCAGGTGTTCGCTCGTTGCTTCCTTCGGGACGATCAGGGCGAAAATCAGATCCACCGGCTGATTGTCGATAGCATCGAATTCGACGCTTTCTTCCAGCGTCATCAGCACGCCCACCACGTGATCAAGTCCTTCCAGACGGCAGTGGGGAATGGCGATTCCCTGGCCAATGCCGGTGCTGCCCAGGCGCTCGCGGGAAATCAGGTTGTTGAAGAGCTGGGTCTCGCTGAGCGTGTTGTCCTGATGGTTTATCTGCTCGGCAATAAACTCCAGGGCCCGTTTCTTGCTGGACGCAGCTACCCTGCAGAGGGTGAGCTCCGGAGCAAGAATGTTCTCTATGGTCAGGGATGTGTCGCTCATGGATCGACTGCGTTTCCGTTAAAAAAAAGGCTGCGACACGTTACTCATGTCGCAGCTCGATTAGATGAATTGCATGAAAACAGTCAGTTAGCGAGAGCCGTTTCCGTGCATCCGGTCTACATTCTTTTCCTTGTGCTTGAGGATCTGACGGTCAAGCTTGTCGATCAGGGCATCGATGGCTGCGTACATATCCTCATTTTCTGCCTTTGCGTGAATCTCACCACCAACCACATGCAACGTGGCTTCCGCAATCTGGCGCACCTTTTCCACTTCCAGGGTCACCTGGCAGTTACTGATGTGGTCAAAGTGACGCTCGAGCTTCTCGAACTTCTCTGAAACATAATCCTTCAGTGCGGGAGTCAGTTCTACGTGATGGCCTGAAATATTGAGTTGCATAGGCGTCTCCTGTTGTCATCGTGCCGGCTCCCGGGAGCCGGTCTGGGTGCTGGCGCATTATGCGCCGGCGAATACGGTGTTGCGTCCCGGCCCCCGGGTATTCAGACCAGCCGCTTGCGCTCGTTGGACGGCGGAATGTGCATGGCCTCCCGGTACTTGGCAACGGTGCGTCGCGCAACCTTGATACCCTGTTCCCCTAGCATGGCTGCAATTTTGCTGTCGCTCAACGGCTTTTTGGGCGTTTCCGCCGCAATCAGCTTCTTGATCATCGCGCGTATGGCCGTGGAGGAGCATTCTCCACCCTCGTCAGTGCTGACATGGCTGGAGAAGAAGTACTTCAGCTCGAAAATGCCACGGGGGGTATGCATGTATTTCTGGGTGGTTACCCGTGAAATGGTCGATTCATGCATCTCTACCGCCTGGGCGATGTCTGAAAGAATCAACGGTTTCATGGCTTCTTCACCGTGATCCAGGAATCCCTGCTGGTGCTCGACAATACGGGTCGCGACTTTCAGCAAGGTCTCATTGCGGCTCTGCAGGCTCTTGATGAACCACTTGGCCTCCTGCAACTGGTCGCGCAGGTAGGTGTTGTCTGCGCTGCTGTCCGCACGCCTTATAAGTGAAGCATAGCTGGCATTGACCCGGATGCGCGGTGCAATTTCAGGATTCAGCTCAACACGCCAGCGGCCATTGTGTTTGCGAACGATCACGTCCGGAATCACATAATCGGGTTCGGCCCGGTCAATGACATCGCCCGGCCGCGGATTCAGGCCGGTGATCAGCGCCAGGACATCCCGCAACTGGTCTTCTTTCAGGCGGCTGCGGCGCAGCAACTGGGCGTAATCGCGGTTGCCCAGCAGGTTGATGTAATGGGTAATTACAAGGCGTGCCTGGGCCAGCCAGGGTGTTTCCGGCGGCAGCTGGTTGAGCTGGATCAGCAGGCATTCCTGTAGGTCCCGGGCAAACACGCCGGGCGGATCAAAGTGTTGCAGGCGGTGAAGCACGGCTTCCACTTCATCCAGTTCAAGGGGGTCTTCATCGTTCTCATCCAGCAGTCCGGCGTGGATTTCCTCCAGCGGGCTGGTGATATAGCCCCGTTCGTCCACTGCATCCATCAGGGCATGGGCAATGGCCTGGTCCCGTTCACTGAGGGGCGTCAGATTGAGCTGCCATTCCAGGTGATCCTGAAGCGTTTCGGTCGGGGAATTACGGGTTTCGAAATCGTGATCGTTTTCGTCGTCGTTGCGGGCTGCCGGCGCTGGTGCGGACTGGTAGATGTCGTCCCAGGCGGTATCAACCGGCAGATCGTCCGGAATGTTGTCAGGAATCTCGTTCTCCGAGGACCAGTCCGGGCCGTTCTCGGATTCATCCCAGTCGCTGGCCGGTTCCGGGGCAGCTTCAGCGGCGGACTCGGTGGCGTTGGCCTCGCGCTCGTCGTTTTCGCTGGCTGCGTCGGTCTGGTCATCGTCCTCGGAGGTCTCCAGCATGGGGTTGGATTCCAGTGCCTGCTGGATTTCCTGCTGGAGGTCGAGAGTGGAGAGCTGGAGAAGCCGGATCGCCTGTTGCAGCTGGGGCGTCATGGTCAGGCTTTGACCCAGCTTTAACTGTAAGGAGGCTTTCATAACCATGGTTCAGGATCCGTCACTCATCAGCGCGTTGTGTCATAAGTCGTGAAAAAATCTTTATATGCCGGTTACTTGCCGTGATTTTAATTTACCCTAGCAAGTTCTTTGCCGAGTTTACTTGCTACAGATCATCAAAACAATCAGCCATTGGGTGTCAGAGTCTGAATTCGTCGCCGAGATAGACTTCCTTGACCTGCTGGTTGGCCAGGATGGCGTCGGCATTGCCGGAGGCGATGATGTGGCCGCCGGAAACAATGTAGGCATTCTCGCAGATGTCCAGGGTCTCACGCACGTTGTGGTCGGTGATCAAAACGCCAATGCCTTTGTCCCGAAGGTGCCGGATGATGTGTTTGATGTCACTGACGGATATGGGGTCCACACCGGCGAAGGGTTCATCCAGCAGGATAAAAGCCGGCTCCATGGCCAGTGCCCGGGCAATCTCCACCCGTCGGCGTTCACCGCCGGACAATGCCATGCCAACACTGTCCCGGATATGGGTGATGTGGAATTCTTCCAATAAACCCTCGAGCTTCTTCTCCCGCTCTGCCTTGCCCAGCCCCGGCCGGGTTTCGAGGATGGCCATGATGTTGTCGCGTACGGACAGTTTGCGGAAGACCGAGGCTTCCTGGGGCAGGTAACCGATGCCCTGGCGGGCCCGACCATGCATGGGCAGGGGGGTGATATCCCGGCTGTCGATCGTGATCCGCCCGCGATCAGCGGGGACGAGCCCAACGATCATATAGAAGCAGGTGGTTTTCCCGGCACCGTTGGGACCAAGCAGCCCGACAATTTCCCCACTGCGGATTTCCAGGGAAACGTCGATCACCACTTTTTTCTGTTTGTAACTCTTTGCCAGGTTACTGGCTCTCAGAACTGCCATCGGATCCCTGTCTGTCTGTACTGCGTGGCTGAATCACCATCTCTACCCGGCCGCTGCCCTCGCCGGTGTCTGCGCCGCCCTCAGCGGTGACAACCCGGCCGACGGTATCATAATGAATGACATCACCCCGGAACAGGTTGCCATTCTGCTCGATGACTGCTTCCCGTTCAAAGGTCAGCTGGCTGTCGGTGGCAGACCAGGTAATGTTCAGGGCACGGGCATCGGTTTCGCCTTCCCCCTCGCGCGCCGGTTGACGGTATATAGCGGGCGTACCAGAGGCTTCGATCCGGCTCAGGCCGTCCTCGGTCCGGTACAGGACGACCCGCTCGGCAGTCAGGCGGGTATTGCCCTGCTCAAGTTCCACAGCGCCGGTGTAGGTGGCAATGCCCTGGCCGTCATCCAGGCGGGCGGTATCTGCGGTGACCTTGATAGGAGTGTCAGAATCAAGGTCAAATGCAGCCGCCGGGCCGATCATCACGACCGTTAGCAGGGCAGCCATCAGGCGCCGGTATCGGTTAGTTTCCGGTTTCATAGAGTCCTTCCACCTGGGAGTTCAGTTCCAGAATTCGTTCGTCTATCCACGCTTTCATGCCCGTGGCCCGGGTTATGCCGGTAACATCACGTATTTCTACGGGCGCGTCTGTATATACCATGCCCCGGTCGTTATCCAGGGTCAGGCTTGATGTTGTCAGGACGGCGTCCCGTTCGCCAATCGTGCGCTGAACCCGGACATTGTCCGTCAGGTACACCAGATTCTGGTTTTGCAGCAAGCTGCCATTGTCGGCCTCGACAATCCACGGCAGGGCCTCCTGGTCCCCGTACAGCTCGGCCCGGGGAGATTCCATGGTGGCCAGGTTGCCTTCCTCGAACTGCTCAATTCGGGGGCTGGAAAACCGGATCTTGAGATTGCCCGCTTCATCGAAGGAGGTGTACTGACCATTCACCACGAAACCGTCTGGTTCGGCGTCTCCCCGTAGGGCCGCTGCCTCGTCATCAATCACAGGGGGTTCATCGCTGCGCCAGAGCAGGAATACGGCTGCCACCACGGTAGCAGCCAGTGCCAGTGCTCGCAGCCAGGGTCTGTCCAGCAGCCAGTTCATGCCTCGGGCTCCAGATAGGGGGCAAGTGCTGCGTCAAGCCTGCCATGGGCCGTCAGCAGCAAGTCGCAGGCTTCGCGGACCGCCCCTTCGCCGCCCCGGGCAATGGTGCAGTAGTCGGCATGCTGCTGCACCAGCCAGTAACCGTTGGGCACGGTGATGCCCAGTCCGGCGAACCTCAGTGCCGGGAGATCTGGCAGATCGTCCCCCATGTATGCGATGGCCTCGGGGCTGATATCCATGGTGCTGACCAGTTCCTGAAGGGCTACCTTCTTGTCCTCTCGCCCCTGCATCAGGTGGGGAATGCCAAGATCCCGCATGCGCTTCTCGGTCAGGGGGGACTTTCGTCCGGTGATCACGGCCACGGTAATCCCGGCTGCCATCAGTTGTTTCAAACCCAGGCCATCCAGAATGTTAAAAGCCTTGAGCTCATCACCAGTGGCGCTGAAATAAAGCTTGCCGTCGCTCATGATGCCGTCGACATCCAGTGCGATCAGGCGGATCTTTACGGCCTTTGCCAACAGGGAATCCGGCCATTGGTGCTTCATATCAAACAGCTCCTCATAGCCCCTAGATAACGCCGGCACGCAGCAGGTCGTGCATATTGATGGCGCCAATCAGACCCCCCTGGTCGTCAGTAACGGGGAGGGCGTTGATCTTCATCTCCTCCATTATGTTCAGCGCTTCCGCCGCCAGATGATCGGCCTGGATCGTTTTACCATGCCGGGTCATGACCTCGTTGATGGGCGTATTGTGAATGTCCACCGATCGATCCAGAGTCCGTCGAAGGTCACCGTCCGTAAATATTCCGGTAAGAGTGCCTTTATCATTGACGACGGTGGTCATACCGAGACCCTTTCGGGACATCTCAAGAAGAGCACCGCTCAAGGGGGTATCCTCGTTGACGACTGGAATCTGATCACCGCTGTGCATGATGTCGGAGACCCTGAGCAGCAGCCGACGCCCGAGGCTGCCGCCGGGGTGAGAGATAGCGAAATCCTCGGCACTGAAGCCCCGGGCCTCAAGGAGTGCAACGGCGAGGGCATCGCCCATCACCAGGGTGGCCGTTGTGGAGGAGGTGGGCGCCAAACCCAGTGGGCAGGCTTCCACCATAACGCTGACGTCCAGATTGGCGACGGCTTCCCGGGCCAGTGTGGAGCTGGCATTGCCGGTCATGCTGATCAGCGGAGCGCCCATGCGTTTGATCAACGGCAGAATGGTGACCACCTCGCTGGTGTTGCCGCTGTTGGAAATGGCGATGACCACATCCTGGGAGGTGATCATACCCATGTCACCGTGGCTTGCCTCGCCCGGGTGCACGAAAAACGATGGCGTTCCAGTGCTGGCCAGGGTGGCGGCAATTTTGTTGCCAATGTGGCCGGATTTTCCCATGCCGGTCACAACCACGCGGCCCTTGCAGTTCATGATAACTTCGCAGGCCCGCGTGAACTGGTCGTCGATTCGGCCTTCAAGGGCATCAATGGCGTCGCGCTCAATGCGGATGGCGCGGATGGCAGAAGATCGGAAATCGCTGGGAGTCTGTTCGGTCATCGGGCTTTGGGCCTGGCTGTCGGGACGTTGTAAATGTTGGGCAGAGTATACCATTTTCACCCGGCAACGATGCCCGGTTACCGAAAGTTCAGTCAAACTGATCATTGCTATCAGTACATTTTGGGCACTTTGGATTGAGCTTGCGCGCTCCTTGGCATAATGTAGCCCCTCTTTGAAAGGTAAGGACTATGAATTCACCGGCTTACATATCGCTCAAGGACGTCGTGTTCTCCCGCTCAGGGCGCCGTATCTTCGACGGTGTCAGCCTGGACATCCCCCGCGGAAAAATCACCGCCATCATGGGGCCCAGCGGAACCGGGAAAACCACGCTGCTTCGCCTTATTGGCGGCCAGCTCAGGCCGGATTCGGGCAGTGTTGTGGTGGACGGCCATGAAGTGCCGAAGCTCAAGCGCAAAGCCCTCTACAGCCTTCGGGAAAAGATGGGCATGCTGTTCCAGAGTGGGGCGCTGTTCACCGATCTGAGCGTGTTCGAGAACGTGGCCTTCCCGTTGCGGGTGCACACAAAGCTGCCGGAAGACATGATTCGTGATGTCGTGCTAATGAAGCTTGAAGCCGTCGGATTGCGAGGCGCACGCCAACTGATGCCGTCGGAACTGTCCGGAGGTATGACCCGCCGGGTTGCTCTTGCCCGAAGTATTGCCCTGGATCCCGAGCTGATCATGTACGACGAGCCGTTCGCCGGCCAGGACCCGATTGCCATGGGCGTTCTGGTAAAGCTGATCCGCGATCTGAACAGCTCCATGGGGCTGACCAGCGTTCTGGTTTCCCACGATGTGCCCGAATCCCTGAGCATTTGCCATTACGCCTGCATCATCTCGGACGGCAAGGTGATCGGGGAGGGCACGCCTGAAGAGCTCCGGGCGCATCCTTCCGGGAAGGTCCAGCAGTTTCTCCAGGGGCAGCCGGATGGCCCGGTGCCGTTTCACTACCCGGCCGAGGGCGCCGCCCAGGACTTTGGGTTGTCCGGGGGTGTGTCTTGATTGGCAGAATTGCGGCATTCGGGCGGCTCGGTCTTGATATCGTCTCGTCATTCGGCCGTTCAGGCCGTTTCCTTGCAGGCGTTCTGGGCGGTGTGCCCAGGCCGGCGACCGGTTTCCCCCTTCTGGTGAAGCAGCTGTACGCCGTTGGCGTTCTGTCCCTGGCCATTATCGTGGTTTCTGGCCTGTTTATTGGCATGGTGCTGGGGCTGCAGGGGTATACAATTCTGAGTGATTACGGTTCCGAGGCCGCTATCGGCCAGATGATTGCCCTGACCCTGGTGCGCGAACTCGGGCCGGTGGTAACCGCGTTGCTCTTCGCGGGCCGGGCCGGTTCGGCGCTGACAGCGGAAATAGGCCTGATGAAAGCCACCGAGCAGCTGTCTAGCATGGAAATGATGGGTGTGGACCCGCTTCGGCGCGTCATTGCGCCCCGCCTCTGGGCCGGGTTTATCGCCATGCCGGTACTGGCGGTCATTTTCTCGGTGGTCGGCATCTGGGGCGGTATGCTGGTGGGTGTAGACTGGCTGGGCGTGTTCGAAGGCTCCTTCTGGGGCAATATGCAGTCGTCGGTGGATTTTGTTGATGATGTCCTGAACGGTGTCATCAAGAGCGTTGTTTTCGGCTTTGTCTGCGCCTGGATTGCGGTCTACCAGGGGTATGACTGTGTGCCGACATCGGCAGGGATCAGCTCGGCGACCACCAAGACCGTGGTGTACTCATCGCTGGCGGTGCTGGGGCTGGATTTCGTGCTGACCGCTGTCATGTTTGGCGATTTCTGAATCAACGATTAACGAGATAATACCGGAGCCTGAAATGGCGCAGAGAACCACTGAAATCATCGTTGGCCTGTTCATGATCGCAGGCTGTGCAGCTTTGCTGGTCCTGGCGCTTCAGGTGAGCGGGCTGTCGCCGAAATCGGCCGAGAGCACCTACACCATATATGCCAATTTCAACGATACGGGCGGGCTCACGCCCCGCGGTCGGGTCTCGATGGCCGGGGTAACGGTTGGCACCATCGAATCCATCAGCCTGAACACGGAAACCTTCCAGGCTCGGGTCGAGATGTCGATTCATTCGGATGTGGACAATATCCCGTCGGACAGTTCCGCAGTTATACGTACATCCGGCCTGCTCGGCGAGCAGTACATTGATATATCGATTGGCGCCGAGATGGATTCGCTGAAAGAGGGCGATACCTTCTATTCGACACAGTCGGCCATGAACCTGGAACGGCTGATCAGCAACTTTGCATCGGGCCGTTGATTCGGGCCGGAAAGATCAAACAGGAGATCCTGATGTTTGCACTGAGACACCACATTCTGATCGGCCTCTTCATGGCCCTGGCTCTGGTCGCGCCGACCCAGGCGAGTGAAGCGGAGGAGCTTCGCAAGTATGTGGATGCCAACACCCAGCGGCTCGTGGACAAGCTGAACGAGGAGCGCGGACTCTACGAGCGGGATCCAGAGGCTTTTTATAAAAGCATGGATGAGGCTCTGACCGATTTTGTCGACTTCCGCCGCATCGCTGCCAGGGTGATGGGCCGTTACGCACGCCAAACGACGCCTGAGCAACGAGACGAGTTCGTGGCCAAGTTCAAGCGCAGTCTGTTTGACAGCTACGCCCAGGCGCTGGTTAATGCCGAGAATTTCGAGATCCAGGTCAAGGAGGCGACCATCAACCCCCAGAGTGACGATCGAGCCTCTGTGCAGATGGAAGTGATCAGTGCCTCCGGTAATCGCTACCCGGTGACCTATTCAATGTACAAGACGGCGGAAGGCAAGTGGCTGATGGAAAATGTCATTGTTGAGGGCGTCAACATAGGCCTGGCTTTCCGGGATCGATTCGGCCAGGAGATGGAAGAAAACCGCGGCCAGATCCAGGCGGTGATTGATGGGTGGAGCGACGCTGTTGAAAGTCTGAACCTCGATCAGGAAGTCAACCAATCATGACCAGCGGCTCGCCTGTGGTTCAGCTCCTGGACGGCGTGCTCGTCGTTACCGGTGAAGTGAACACAGACACCGTGGTCGGCTTGAGAAAGCAGGGTGAGAAGCTGATCCGTTTGGCTTCTGCCGATCTTGTCGTCGATCTCGATGGACTGGTGACGGCCCACAGTGCTGTTCTCTCAATGCTGTTCTGCTGGCAGCGCCTGGCGCATCAGGCGGGCGTTGCCCTTTCGTTTCGTGGCGTCAGCGGCCGTCTGGCCTCGCTGGCAGCCCTGAGCAATCTTGATGATCAGCTTGAGGGGTTTGGCCCGGAAGCCGTCCATCCCGCCCACTGATTATTCCGGTTTAGCTCCCTTTGTTGACCGGACGCTAAAGCTGACCCGAGCGCCGGAATTGGTTACAATCTCGCCCCTGATTTCAAAACACCCGAGGATTTTCTATGGATGCCGCCCAAGTCACCGAGCTGGTCAAAGAAGCGTTGCCCGGCTGTGAAGTTCAGGTACAGGTTGATGGTACCCATTACCTGGTCGTCGTGGTGGGTGACGTATTCGAAGGCCTGCCGACTATCAAGCGCCAGCAGTTGATCAACAAGGCGCTGTTCCAGCAGATCATGGATGGCTCGATTCACGCCCTTCATCCAAAAGCATTTACTCCGGCCGAATGGGCTGAGCGCCAGGGCTGAACGGTCCGGACAAAACAGGATATTTATTGTGGATAAACTTCTGATCAGAGGGCGCAAGCCTCTGGATGGTGAAATCCGGATTTCCGGTGCCAAGAACGCCGCACTGCCGATCCTCGCAGCAACTCTGCTGGCGGATGAGCCGGTAACCGTAGGCAATCTACCGCACCTGCACGACGTAACCACCATGATCGAGCTTCTGGGTCGCATGGGTGTTGAAGTGATCATTGATGAGAAGATGAGCGTGGAAATCCACGCCAACACCATCAAACACTTCCATGCCCCTTACGAGCTGGTGAAAACCATGCGGGCCTCCATTCTGGTGCTGGGTCCTCTGGTCGCTCACTTCGGCGAAGCAGAAGTATCCCTGCCCGGCGGTTGTGCGATCGGTAGTCGCCCGGTGAACCTGCACATCCATGGCCTGGAAATGATGGGCGCGGACATCAAGGTCGAGAATGGCTACATCAAGGCCAAGACCAACGGTCGTCTGAAAGGCGCGCACATTTTCCTGGATACGGTCACCGTAACCGGTACCGAGAATCTTATGATGGCGGCTGCCCTGGCCGACGGAAAAACCATCCTGGAAAACGCGGCCCGCGAGCCGGAGGTTGTTGACCTCGCCGAGTGTCTGATCGCCATGGGCGCAGACATCAAAGGTCACGGCACCGCCACCATCGAAATCAACGGTGTTGAGCGCCTGCACGGTTGCCATTACAACGTGCTGCCAGACCGTGTTGAAACCGGTACCTATCTCGTCGCTGCGGCTGCAACCGGCGGTAGGGTAAAACTGAAGGATACCCGGGAAGACCTGCTGGAAGCTGTTGTCCTCAAGCTCCAAGAGGCCGGCGCCCACATCAACACCGGCCCGGACTGGATTGAACTGGACATGAAGGGTAACCGCCCGAAAGCGGTTAGCCTGCGTACAGCGCCATATCCGGCCTTCCCGACCGACATGCAGGCCCAGTTCGCTGCAATGAACGCCGTGGCCGAAGGCACCGGTACCATTGTGGAAACCGTGTTCGAGAACCGGTTCATGCACCTTCAGGAACTGATCCGCATGGGTGCGGATATCACGCTTGAGGGCAATGCCGCGATCATCAAGGGCGTGGATCACCTAACCGGTGCGCCGGTTATGGCCACGGACCTCAGGGCCTCGGCAAGCCTTGTCATCGCCGGCCTCATGGCCGACGGCGATACCATCGTAGATCGCATCTATCACATAGACCGCGGGTACGAGTGTATCGAAGAGAAACTGCAGTTGCTGGGTGCCACCATCCGCCGCCTGCCAGCGTGAAAGACATCTATCCAGACACTACGGGAAACCGGAAGAATCCATGACAGATTCCATAACCATCGCCTTGTCGAAGGGACGAATCCTGGAAGAAACCCTGCCGCTGTTGGCGGAAGCAGGAATCGAACTGATCGACGACGTCAAAAAGTCGCGCAAACTGGTGTTCCCGACAACGGACCCCAATGTTCGGGTTCTGATTATCCGGGCCACAGACGTGCCGACTTATGTTCAGTACGGCGGCGCGGACCTTGGTGTGACCGGCAAGGACGTGCTGATGGAGCATGGTGGGGAAGGGCTGTATGAGCCACTGGATCTGAACATTTCCCGGTGTCGCCTTATGACCGCCGGCCCGAAAGATCAGACTCCGCCATCCGGTCGTATCAAGGTGGCTACAAAGTTCGTCAACCTGGCTCGCCGGTACTACTCGGCCCAGGGTCGCCAGGCAGACATCATCAAGCTCTACGGCGCTATGGAGCTGGCTCCGATTCTCGGGCTGGCCGACGAGATCGTCGACATTGTCGACACCGGCAACACGCTGAAGGCGAACGGCCTCGAGGCCCGGGAACTGATTGAACACATCAGCAGCCGGCTGGTGGTCAATCGTGCCTCCATGAAGATGAAACACGAGCGTATTAACCCCATAATCGAAAAGATGTCCGCAGCTGTGGATAAACGCCGGACCTGATGTCAGGGCCGGCCAGAGTCAGTTAGTCGTTAATCCCATACAGGATTTGAGTTATGACCGCCAAGATCACCCGATTGAACGCTTCCCAAAGTGACTTTAATGATGCGTTGGCCAAACTTTTGGCCTGGGACGACAGCGTTGATCATCAGGTGAACGAGTCGGTGCGCCACATCCTGCATGAGGTGAAAACCCGGGGTGACCAGGCGGTTCTGGAATTTACCGAGAAATTCGATCGCCTGAAGGTTGGGTCCGTCGCCGAGTTGGAAATGGACCAAAGCCGTTTGCAGCAGGCCCTGGACGCGATTCCCCAGGACCAGCGGGTTGCCCTTGAAAAAGCGGCTGAGCGAATTCGCGACTACCACGAACGCCAGAACCAGAAGTCCTGGCAGTATGAAGACGAAGACGGAACCGTGCTCGGCCAGAAGGTAACGCCGCTGGATCGGGCGGGTCTTTACGTGCCCGGCGGGAAAGCCGCTTATCCGTCATCCGTGCTCATGAACGCCATTCCCGCAAAGGTCGCGGGTGTCAGTGAAGTCGTGATGGTTGTTCCGACACCGGATGGTGTGGTGAATGACATGGTCCTGGCCTCCGCAGCGATTGCCGGTGTTGACCGGGTCTTCACCGTTGGCGGTGCCCAGGCCGTGGGCGCGCTCGCCTATGGCACAGAAACCATTCCTGCCGTTGATAAAATCGTCGGCCCCGGCAACATTTTCGTCGCCACCGCCAAGCGCGAAGTCTTCGGCGTTGTCGGCATCGACATGATCGCCGGCCCCTCGGAAATCCTCGTGATCAGCGACGGCAAAACCGACCCCGACTGGATCGCCATGGACCTGTTCTCCCAGGCAGAACACGACGAGCAGGCCCAGTCCATCCTGATCAGCCCGGATGCCGAATTCCTGGATGCCGTCGAAGCCAGCATCAACAAACTGCTGCCAACCATGGAGCGCGCCGACATCATCCGCACCTCCATGACCGACCGCGCCGCGCTGATCCAGGTCGCCGATCTGAAACAAGCCGCCGAAGTCTCCAACCGCATCGCCCCGGAGCACCTGGAGCTGTCGGTCGAAGACCCCGAGGCCATGCTCGAAGACATTCGCCACGCCGGCGCCATCTTCATGGGCCGCTACACCGCCGAAGCCCTCGGCGACTACTGCGCCGGCCCGAACCACGTGTTGCCCACCAGCGGCACAGCACGGTTCTCTTCCCCGCTGGGCGTCTACGACTTCCAGAAACGGTCTTCCATCATCGGCTTCAGCGCTGCCGGTGCTGACCGCATGGGGCGTGTGGCGTCGGTTCTTGCACGTGGCGAAGGCTTAACCGCCCACGCCCGGTCGGCGGAATATCGTATTAAAGATTAAAAGACTTCACCCCCTATGTATGCAGGGCGGCGGGCAGGTCACTCTCCGAGAATGTCGGCGGCCATGGATGGCCGACGCCAAGCGCACATGGGTGTGGCAGAGCGATGATGAAGCGGAGCTTCATGCGATAGCCACACGACAGCAATCTGAGATTGCTGGCCGGACCCGCTTGCGGGTGCTCGTAGCGGTTCTCGGAGATTGAGCTGCCCGTCGCCCGTCTGCACCAAACGGAGTGCAAAAGCTATGAGCAAATTCTGGAGCCCCCTGGTAAACGACCTGGTTCCGTACGTACCAGGCGAACAGCCAAAAATGGCCAACCTGGTGAAGCTGAACACCAACGAAAACCCCTTCGGCCCCTCACCAAAAGTCATCGAAGCCATCCAGGCCGAACTGAACGACGGCTTGCGCCTCTATCCGGATCCGGAAGGCGAAAGCCTGCGCCAGACTATCGCGGCGTACCACAAGGTAAAGCCGGAACAGATCTTCCTCGGCAACGGCTCCGATGAAGTCCTCGCACACATCTTCTTCGGTCTGTTTCAGCACGGCGAACCGATCCTGTTTCCGGACATCACCTACAGCTTCTATCCGGTTTACTGTGGCCTCTATAACATCGAGAGCCAAAAAGTCCCGCTGACAGAAAGCTTTGAAATCAACCCGGACGACTTCAAGCAACCCAACGGCGGCGTCATCTTCCCGAACCCGAACGCGCCAACCGGTCGGTATCTTGAGCTGCAATATGTTGAAGAAATCCTGGCTGCCAACCCGGATCGTGTCGTTGTTGTGGATGAAGCCTACATCGATTTCGGTGGCGAGTCGGCGATTACCCTGGTCGACAAGTACCCGAACCTGCTGGTCTCCCAGACGCTCTCCAAGGCGCGGTCACTGGCCGGTTTGCGGGTAGGTTTCGCCGTCGGCCACCCAGACCTGATCGAGGCCCTGAACCGGGTGAAGAACAGCTTCAACAGCTACCCGCTGGACCGCCTGGCCCTGGCCGGCGCGAAGGCGGCCTACGAGGATGAAGCCTGGTTCCGGAAGTGCTGCGAGGGCGTGATCTCCGAGCGCGAGCGTGTAATTACCGCCCTCGAAGATCTTGGATTCGAGGTGTTACCCTCCAAGGCAAACTTCATCTTTGCCCGTCATAAAGATCAGCCGGGCGAGGTTTTGGCCAAAGGCCTGAGGGAGCAGGGTATTATCGTCCGGCACTTCAATAAGCCCCGAATTAGCGAATTTCTGCGAATCACTATTGGCACTGTTGAGCAGAATGATGCTTTGATTGAGGGGCTCCGGTCCCTCTAGCCTGCTAAGTTGGCGGGTAGAGTGAGGCAGACGCCCCTTCCCGGGAACCGCTACGAGCACATCCATGTGCGCTTGGCGTCGGCCATCCTTGGCCGCCGACATTCCCGGGAAGGGGCGTCTGCCTCACTCCTCGAGCTTCTCTGAAATAGTCCGGAGTGGAGTTTTTATGGCAAATCGAAGCGACATCCTTGAGAAAATCAACGAATGGCTCCAACCCGATAATTTCCAGGATTACTGTCCCAATGGCCTGCAAGTTGAAGGCACGCCTGAAATTAAAACCGTCATCTCTGGCGTAACGGCCTCAAAGGCTCTGATCGAAGCTGCGATCGAAGCAAACGCCGATATGATCCTGGTCCACCACGGTTACTTCTGGAAAGGCGAGGATCAGCGCATTCAGGGGATGAAACGAGAACGTTTGAAGCAACTCCTGGACAACGATATCAATCTTGTCGCCTACCACCTCCCGCTGGATGACCATCCCGAATACGGCAACAATCGTCAGCTTGCGAACATTCTCAACATCAAGAACCCGCGCCCGTTAGGTGGTTTGGTGTGGGAAGGCGAGCTGGAAGAAGCAATGTCTCCCGAGAAGTTCGGTCTTCACATTGCCAGACAGCTTCACCGTGAACCGCTCTGGGTGGGCGAAGGTCCGACTGCGATCAAGCGGGTAGGGTGGTGTACCGGTGCTGCACAGGGGTTTATTAACATTGCTCTGGATGCGGGGCTCGATGCCTATATCAGCGGTGAAATCTCCGAGCCGACGACGCACACGGCAAGGGAGTGTGGTATCCACTACTATGCGGCTGGTCATCACGCGACTGAGCGTTATGGTGTGCAAGCGCTCGGGAAAGCGTTAGCCGAGGAATTTGGGGTGAGTCACAAGTTTATTGATTGCGACAACCCTGTCTAATCAGGAATAGATGGTTAGATGAAGGCTTAGTGCGAATTGCACAGAGTCGACGGAGCGGGGTAGTCACCCCTTTCCGAGAATGTCGGCGGCCAAGGATGGCCGACGTCAAGCGCAGATGGGTGAGGCCGAGCGTTTATGAAGCGAAGCTTCATGCGACAGCCGAACGCCAGCAATCTGTGATTGCTGGCCGGACCCGCGTGCGGGTGCTCGTAGCGGTTCCCGGACAGGGGTGTCCGACCCGCCCACTCACTGAAATTAGAAGTCTTACAATGGCCCGACCGCCGAATTAAGGTCAGGCCTTGAACGAATCAGGCCTGCTGAGCCTTATCACCCTTCTTGAGCCCAAAGTCCTCAGCAAGCGTGCCGGAATCCTTAGGATCTGTCTTGGGCGCATAATCCCGCGGCGGCTCGGAAGCGTCCTCGCGAACCTCTTCCAGGCGCTTCTTGGAAGTCTCCTGCGCCAACTCCTCCATCCAGTCTTCGTCATTGCAAAGACGGTTGGCGCCGCGTGCCATATGCTGGTTCACGTCGCGGTAGGCATCGTTGAAGCGGCGCAGCAAATGGGCCGACTCCATGAAATGCTCGTTCACCTGGGCCTGGTAGCGGGTATATTCGCTTCTCAGTTCCTCAATCTGCTGTTCCGCCCGGCGCTGCCGAAGCGACGTTCCCTGCCCGGAACGGCCAACAAATACCCCGATGACAATGCCAACAACCAATGCGGCAATCGCTGCCAGAATCAGGTTTGTCATATGCTGTGTCGTCCTTTTACCTAGAAGTGAGCCAAGCCCCTGTTCGACGAGTATAACGCCCCAGGCTCCATCATCCCATGATTGTGGCCTGCGCCAATCGTCGTATTGCTGCCGAGGCGGCCAACGTGGCGAAAAATCGCCAAATGCGAGACAATATGGCGCCCAAATTTACGATCAACTTCCGGGAATACCTTGATGACAGCTGCGATGTCCTCCGAAACCAGTGCGACCATGACCCCTTGGCAACGTTACCAGAAGGATCTTGAACGCCCGGATTTCCAGAAGGACTCGGCCCAGGAAGATGCGGTCAAGCGCCTTCAGTCACTGTACGACAAACTGGTGGAAGCCGAAAGGGATCGCAGCAAGCCCAAGGCCAAACTTTTGCGCAAGCTCAAGAAAGGCAAAGAAGAGCCGGTCAAGGGCCTGTATTTCTGGGGTGGGGTAGGCCGGGGAAAAACCTACCTGATGGATACCTTCTACGAGTCGCTGCCCTTTGATCGCAAGATGCGGGTCCACTTCCACCGCTTCATGCAGCGGGTACACAGCGAGCTCAGATCCCTCAAGGGCGAGAAGAATCCACTCGAGCTGGTCTCGAAAAAGTTTGCCGATGAAGCCCGGGTTATCTGTTTCGATGAGTTTTTCGTGTCCGACATTGGCGATGCCATGATTCTCGCCACCCTGATGGACGGCTTGTTTAGCCGTGGCGTCACGCTGGTGTGCACTTCTAATATCGTCCCGGATGGTCTTTACAAGGATGGTCTCCAGCGGGCCCGCTTCCTGCCGGCTATCGAGCTGGTCAAGAAGCACACCGACGTGGTCAACGTGGATGGCGGGGTAGATTACCGGTTAAGAACCCTCGAGCAGGCGGAGCTCTTTCACTCGCCACTGGATGAAGAAGCGGACGTCAGCCTTCGCAAGAGCTTTGATGCCCTGGCAGTTGAGGCAGCGAAACACAGTAAAACCATGGAAATCAACGGCCGCAAAATTCCGGCCCAGGCCCACGCTGACGACGTAGTCTGGTTTGATTTCAAAGACGTCTGCGACGGCCCCCGAAGCCAGAACGATTACATCGAAATGGCCCGCCAGTTCCACGCCATTATCGTCAGCAACGTGCCCATCCTGGGCAAAGAGAAAGACGACCAGGCTCGCCGATTCATCAACATGATTGACGAATTCTACGACCGCAACGTCAAAGTCATTATCTCGGCAGCCGCCCCGATTACCGAGCTCTATACCGGCGGCCGCCTCGGCTTTGAATTCGAGCGCACTGAATCCCGCCTGCTGGAGATGCAGTCCCGGGAATACCTTGAAGCGCCGCATAAGCCATAAAAAAAACTACCAGACAACCAACAGAGAGATTCAGAAATGAGTACAGAGAACGTCGTCATCGTAAGCGGTGTCCGCACCCCCATGGGCGGATTTCAGGGTAGCCTGGCCAGTGTCAGCGCCACCGACCTGGGCGCGCTTACCATCGCCGAAGCCGTAAAACGCGCTGGTCTGCAGCCCGCGGACGTGCAGGAAGTCATTATGGGCAACGTCCTGCCTGCCGGCCTAAAACAGGGCCCGGCCCGCCAGGCCATGCGCAAGGCTGGTCTTCCGGACCACACTGGAGCCACCACCATCAATAAACTCTGCGGCTCCGGCATGAAAGCCGCCATGTTCGCCCATGATCTGATTAAAGCCGGCAGCAATGACATCATGGTAGCTGGTGGTATGGAAAGCATGTCGAACGCTCCCTACATCCTGCAGGGCGTTCGCAGCGGCTACCGCATGGGCCCGGGCCAGGCACCCCAGGATCACATGTTCCTGGATGGCCTGGAAGACGCCGAAACCGGTCGCCTGATGGGCGCCTTCGCCCAGGAAATGGCCGACAAGAAAGGCTACACCCGGGAAGAGATGGACGAGTATGCCATCACCTCTCTGACCCGGGCCAAGAAAGCCATCGAAGAAGGCCTGTTGAAAGACGAGATCGTCCCGGTAACCGTTAAAAGCCGCAAAGGCGAAGTAGTTGTCGAGGACGACGAGCAACCCCACAACGCCAACATCGACAAGATCCCGAGCCTCCGCCCGGCCTTCGCCAAAGATGGCACCGTCACAGCGGCAAATGCCTCTTCGATCTCAGACGGCGCTTCTGCGTTGCTCCTGATGCGCGAGTCCGAAGCTGAAAAGCGCGGCCTCAAACCCCTGGCGCGAATCGTCGGTCACAGCACCCAGTCCCAGCATCCTGCCGAGTTTACCTGCGCGCCGGTTGGCGCTATCGAAACCCTATTCGGCAAAACCGGTTGGAGCAAAGACGACGTCGACCTCTTCGAGATCAACGAAGCCTTCGCCATGGTCGCCATGATGCCGATCCGCGAACTCGGCCTCGACCCCGAAAAAGTCAACATCCACGGCGGCGCCTGCGCCCAGGGTCACCCCGTCGGTTCCACCGGCTCCCGCCTGCTGGTCACCCTCATGTATGCTCTTCAGCGTTACGGCAAAAAGAAGGGCATTGCAGCTCTTTGCATTGGTGGCGGCGAGGCTACGGCCATGGCTATTGAGATGCTTTAAGCAGGAATCCTGTATAGCTCTTTTGCTTCGGTTGTTGGACAAGGGGCGGTCGTCTTTCTGAAACACGCCGTAAATACGTCCCTGTAGGCTTGACGGCAGCATCCATGCTGCCGACAGTTTCAGAAAGACGACCGCCCCTTGCCCCTGACAATACGAGAAGGCTTTTCGAGGCACTGGTGCCGAAGCTTCCTTTTGTCGTGAATCTGGTGACATCTGAGTCGCAGATTACATCGGAACTATGGGCGCTGACGTCGGGGTGAGCCTTCCGGGAATGTAGAGGGCCATGGATGGCCCGAAACAAGCGCACATGGATGTGCTCGTAGCGGTTCCCGGAAGGCTCACCCCGGCGGCAGTGCTTGCTCCCAAGTTTAAAGCGAAAAAAACCACCAAAACCAAAGTGGTTGCATCTAATTTTGTTGTCTATAGTGATTCTGTGCGACGGAACCCGGCGGCAAACGGCGTTTACAGGGGGATGATAGCAAAATCATACTTTTGACTGATCAAAGCGCCCGAAGGCGTTAGCTATAGTGCCAATATCACGAGCACTGTGCACGAAGCCTCCAATACATCGTGAACACCAATAATCAGAGCAGCGACTCAGAACAACAATGGAGTAGCCTTCCAATGACAAGAAAAACACATCAATGGCAGCGTTGGACCAAATTACCGCTTGCCGTGGCAGTTGCGGCGGGAGTGTCCGGTCACGCAGCCGCCTATTCGTTCTACGTGGGAGATGTGGAAGCCCAGTTCAACACCACGCTGTCCGCAGGTGCCGGTTGGCGGGTCGAAGATCGCGACAAACGCCTTATCGCCCAGGGTAACCTTGGCCCCGAGTACGCTCCGGGCGGTGCTCTGGAAAACATCGGCGCCTCCACCAACAACTACGACGACGGCAACCTCAACTTCGAAAGTGGCGATACCTACTCCAAAATCGTCAAGGGTAACAGCGAGCTTTACCTCAATTACAACGTCGACAGCTCTTTCCTTACCCGTGTTGGTGGTTTGCTTCGAGGCCGCTACTGGTATGATTTTGAACTGAAAGATGAAAGCCGTGCCGTTGATTTTGTCGGTCAGCGCCGCGAGCTGAATCAACATGCCAAGGACTATGCTTCCGGTGGTGAAATTCTGGATGCCTATGTATTCTCGGACTGGTACTTTGGCCAGATTCCGGTCAGCCTGCGTTATGGCAAGCAGGTTCTCAGCTGGGGCGAAAGTACGTTTATTCAGGGCGGTATCAATATCATCAACCCTGTAGACGTTCCCGCCTTCCGGGCGCCGGGCTCTGAACTGAAAGACGCGCTTCTCCCGGTCGAGATGTTCTACATGTCTGCGGGTATCACAGAGAACGTCACCGTTGAGACCTTCGTACAGGCAGACTGGGAGCCGGTTCGTCCGGACGACTGTGGTACCTTCTTCTCCACCAACGATTTCGCAGCTGATGGTTGCGGCCCGGTACTTCTCGCTGGCCAGCTACCGGATTCCCAGGCCTTTGCACAGGGCTTCATCGCGCCTCGGATTGGAGACCAGGAAGCGGATTCCAAAGACCAGTTTGGTGTGGCCGTGCGCTGGTATGTACCTGAGCTGAATGACTCAGAGCTGGGTTTCTACTACATCAAGTACAACAGTCGTCTGCCATACGTCAGTGGTCTGGTGAACAACCCATCCAGCCCGACTTCGACGCAGCAGAACGATCCGAGCCTGCCGTTCTCCAGCTTCCCGAGCTACTTCATCGAGTACCCGGAGAACATCAACCTGTACGGCATCAGCATCAACACCACCACACCCGGTGGCTGGTCGCTGGGCGCTGAATACAGCTTCCGCGACAACGTGCCTTTGCAGTGGAACGCTTTTGAATTGATCTTTGGTGGCTTGCAGCAGCGTGATCCAGCAGGTGACCCACTTAGTAAGCTGGAAGCGCAGCGTCTTGCAGAAAATCCGGGTGCAAACCTGGCTGGCAAGCCGGTCGCCGGATACGATCGTTTCAATGTGTCCCAGGCTCAGTTTACGCTGATCAAGTTCTTCGATCAGGTAATGGGCGCCAGTCGGCTGTCTTTGATCACGGAGTTCGGTGCAACTTATGTGCATGACCTGCCGGATTACGACGAAGCTCGTTACGGTCGTTCAGGCACCTTCGGTATTGGTACTCTCCCGTTCGGCCCAATCGACATCTGTTCCGACGGTGGTGCCAACATCAACACCAACTACTGTAACAACGAAGGCTTCACAACCGACTTCTCGTGGGGTTACCGTACCCGTCTGGTTTGGGATTACCTGGACGCCGTGGCCGGTGTTAACCTGTCACCTCAGCTGGCCTGGAGCCACGATGTTGAGGGTTACAGCCCGCAGCCGGGCGGTGCTTTCAACGAAGGCAGCAAGGCTATCGGTCTGTCTCTGCAGGCGGTTTACCAGAACAAGATTACCGGCAACATCGGTTACACAAACTTTTTCGGCGGCAAGCCGTATAACGAGTTGACTGACCGCGATTTCGTGAGTGCTAGCGTTTCATACTCATTCTGAACCCGGAAAGTATTCGTTGAACGAGGGAATTTAAATGAAACTAAACAAGAAACTACTGGCCACAGGCGTTCTGGCAGCGAGCATGTTTGCCGGCCAGGCCTGGGGTGCGGTTTCTGCTGAAGAAGCGGCCAAGCTGGGTAACTCGCTGACACCGATGGGTGCAGAAAAAGCCGGTAACGGCGGTGCCATTCCCCCCTGGACCGGTGGTCTGACAACGCCGCCTCCCGGCTACAATAATGACGGCATCTACGTGAATCCGTTCGCGGATGAGCAGCCCAAGTTCACCATCGATCAGAACAACGTCGAGCAGTACAAAGACAACCTGTCCCCTGGCCAGGTGGCTATGATCGAGCGCTACGATGACTACTTCATGCCGGTGTACGAAACCCATCGTACTGCTGCTTATCCTGAAGAGGTCATGGAGCAGACCGTTGAAAACGCGACCACGGTTGAGCTGATCAAGGACGGTAACGGTCTGGGCAACTATCAGTCTGCCACCCCGTTCCCGATTCCCCAGAATGGTCTGGAGGCAATCTGGAACCACATTACCCGTTATAGAGGTGGTTCTGTACAGCGTACCGTTGGTCAGGTGACGCCGACTGAAGGTGGTGAATTCTCTGTTGTGAAATTCCAGGACGAGCTTACCTGGCGTACCTACCTCTCGGATTACAATCCGGACGAGGATGCGAACGTTCTATTTTACTTCAAGCAGGCCATTACCGCTCCGGCACGTCTCGCCGGTAACGTACTGCTGGTACACGAGACCATCGACCAGGTTGCCGAGCCTCGCCGTGCGTGGGTTTACAACGCCGGTCAGCGTCGGGTTCGTCGGGCGCCTCAGGTAGCGTATGACGGACCGGGTACCGCGTCTGACGGTATGCGTACTTCGGATAACTTCGACATGTTCAACGGTGCTCCGGATCGCTACAACTGGGAGCTGGTTGGCAAGAAGGAAATGTACATTCCGTACAACTCCTACAAGCTGACCGATCGCAGTCTGAGCTATGACCAGATTATTCAGGCTGGTCATATCAATCAGGATTACACTCGCTACGAGCTGCACCGTGTATGGCATGTTCGCGCAACCCTGAAAGAAGGGGCCCGCCACATCTATGCCCAGCGTGACTTCTACATTGATGAGGACTCCTGGCAGGCATCTGTCATTGATCACTACGACGGCCGTGGCGAACTCTGGCGTGTTGCAGAAGCCCACAATATGCAGTTCTATGATCAGAACGTGCCCTGGTACGCCATTGAGACGCTGTACGACCTGCTCTCTGGCCGCTACCTCGCGCTTGGTCTGACCAACGAGGAAGAGAACCCGTATGAGTTTGGCGTTGAGCGCCGCTCCAGGGATTACACGCCGGCCGCACTGCGCCGCGCCGGTACCCGGTAAGGGTTCTGAAGAAGACCAAAAAACGGCGGGCCTCATGGCCCGCCGTTTTTTTTACACCCTGGAAAACCCTTTCACGTCAAAATTTTGCAGCCCACCCCTCAATTGGTTTAACCTTCTTATCATACTAAAGGCGTACCCGATGTCGGTCGCCATTGAAAAGTCAGTGCAAGATCCACTTTTCCGGCGGTGCAAGGCAGTGCGAGCCGGAGCTAAATGGGGCAGTGCGTGAAACCATTCAATGATGGCTGTGCAGCCAACGACGAATTCCAGTCAGCGAACAGTGGTCTTCAACGGGGCGAGTTAATCAGGGACCTGCTCAGACAACGGGTTCATATTCCCCCGGTTCCGTCCGATTCAATGGTTCGGCCAAAGCTTGATACCAGGATTGCCGAAGCACTGACTTCCAGAGGTGTTCTTTTTCTGGAGGCGCCCTGTGGTTACGGCAAATCCCACGCTGTGGTCAGCGGCCTCGTCAGCGCTCAAATGGCTGCCGATCAAGTCCGCTGGATTACGCTGAACTCCCAGGATAATGCACCATCCCGCTTCCTGACCTTGCTTGCCATTGCCCTGGATCTGCCTGAAACCCCGGAGCAGGGGCTCCAGAGCGGCGCCACCTTCTCGGATACCCTTTCGATGATGCAGGTCGCTTTGGCGCGTGAGGGTTCCGGCCAGCCACGGGTCCTGGTGCTCGACAACCTCCAAAATCTCAGCAATCCCGCCGTAGTGGACCTGCTTCAACAGCTGGTGATGGAATTTCCGAGTGGTTCGTCCATCGTTCTTATCTCCCGTAAGGCGCTACCTTTCGAAACGCACAGCCTCGAGCTGGAAAACCGTTTCACCCGCATCGGGTCTGAAACGCTTGAGTTTTCCCGTTCAGAAACCTTCGAGTTTTTCCGGTCCGCCACGACGAAGAGCGAACTCACCAGCGTTGCTGTCGATAACCTCTACTATATGACCGAGGGCTGGGCGACGCCGTTGGCGCTGTATCGTCGGGAGGTTGCTCAGAATATCGAGCGCAAACCCATTCAGGAAACACCGAGCGTTGAAAGGTTTTTGAAGGAGTCGGTGCTTGGCAATCTGACCCCGGGGCAGATGCGGTCCATGCGGGGTATTGCAGAACTTGAACTGTGCTCCGATGAACTGTTCCTGGCGCTTGAGCGACTCCTGCCTGAAGCTGGCTTTGTTCCCTCTCAGGCT
Source organism: Marinobacter sp. CP1 (assembly GCF_001266795.1). Lineage (NCBI taxonomy): Bacteria > Pseudomonadati > Pseudomonadota > Gammaproteobacteria > Pseudomonadales > Marinobacteraceae > Marinobacter > Marinobacter sp. CP1. Next base: position 527,295 of record NZ_CP011929.1, on the reverse strand, counting down.
GCCGAGCGGGGGCTGCCCCTGAAGCCGATGCCGGGCCGTGGTCGCTGGTTCCGTGTAAACCCGTTGTTGCAGGAATGGCTGAAGTCGCCCGTAATGGCCGGTTATTCGGAGCGGATGCTGCAGGCGAGCCGATGGTTTGGCGTGCGCGACCAGTTCCCGGAAGCATTGAAATACGCGCTACTGTCTGGAGATGCCGAGGAAGTCATCCGCATAGCCGCTGAGGGATCAGAGGCTTTGCTGTTGGGTCAGGATACCGCATCGCTCCTGCGCCTTCGAAAGAGTCTGCCGGCCCAGCTCCTGGAACGAAGCGTGCGTCTCAGAATTGTCTATAGCTGGGTTCATGCAATTGGCGGCCAGTTCCGCCAGGCTCGAGCGCTGATTGATGGTCTGGCTGTGACCGACCGACAGGAGCAGGCTGCACGGATTCGTGCCTTGAAAGCGTTTATCCTGCGGGGCGAGGGCAGTGTTGGGCCGGCTTTGGACATGGCTGATGAGGCCCTGGCTGACGGGGAACTCAGTACTCAGGGCCAGCTTGTCACGCAGATGGTCCGTTCCAGTGCATTGTGCGCCGCGGGTCGATTCCCGGAGGCCCGGGAAGCAAACCGGGCTGCGTCGAGACTGGCAAGAGAAGCGGGCGATTCCGGTTCGGAAGCACTGGCGGTTTATGCCCATGCCCGGATCGAACTGGGCAAAGGCGCCCTGAAACATGCAGAGCAATTGTTGCGCACCGGTCTCGATACCGCCATGCAGGAGCTCTCGCGTCCTGCCCGGATTGGTGAAACCCGCCTGCAACTGAATCTGGTGCTTGTGCTTTGGCATCAGGGCCGTGAAGCGGAAGCAGATCGCCTGTTGGTCACCTGTGGGCGACATGCTGAACAGACCAGGGATCTTGGACTGCTGCTGGCGATGACCATTCGTGTCTTGATGTGTCGGGCCCAGGGGCGATTGGAGGATGCGTTTGTCTGGATTGGTCGGGCCGAGCGTACCATGCATTCCTGGCAAGTCGACGAATCCCTGTTCGTACCTGTTCTCGAGGCCCTGAAAGCCAACTGCTGGTTGTCGCAGAATCAGATCGACAGTGCCGATCAGGCGGTTCGAAAGCTTGCTCCTTACCGGGAAGCGGGCTGCGTACCGGAGCTTTTCCCCATGATGCCGGGCTTGCTGGACTGCCTTCAGGTTCGGGTCGACCTGGCCCGCGGTGATCTGATAAAAGCCCGGGAAACACTCCAGGGTATCCGTGAACGATATGAGGGAGCCATTCCATGGGGCGTAGAGCTCCACATGCGCTTGCTTGAGGCTGTGATCGTTCTGGATGAAAAGGGACCGGTGGTTGCCCTGAAGATTCTGTCTACCGTCGTCAATGAGGCTGCTGCAGAGCATTTCATCAGTCCTTTCCGGGAGCTCAGGAACGAATTGCAGGAGCTAATGACGAAGGGCTTTGGTCAGCTTCCCGAGAGTGCGTTTAAAGAGGCGCTGGGCGAGGTGTTCGAGCTGCGTGAGGTCGCGGGTACCCTGGACACCCTGGCAGAACCCATCAGTGAGCGGGAGCAGGGCGTGCTTGAGCTGATTGCAAAAGGGCTTTCAAACCAGGAAATAGCTGACAAGCTGCATATTTCCCTGCACACGGTGAAAACCCACGCGCGTCGAATCAATGCCAAGCTGGAAGTGAAATCCCGAACCCAGGCTATTGTCCGGGCCCGGGAGCTTGGGCTGCTTTAAGCTCATCGATTCGCGCATCTTTTTCGGCCCAAATCTGGCTCACCCAGCGCTGGAACGCAATCCGGGTCTCCCGGTTGTTTTCGTAATCCATTCCCAGAAACTCGCCTGGAATTTCCCGCGTCCGAACGTCAATAATAATCCTTCGGATTCGCCCGCAAAGGTAATCCCAAAAGCCGGCCCTGCCTTCGGGATACACGATCGTGACATCCAGCATGGTGTGAATCATGTCGCCCATCGCGTCCAGTACAAAAGCCGTTCCGCCTGCTCTCGGTTTCAAGAGGTGCTTGTAGGGTGAATTCTGGCGATCATGCTTCTCGGGTGTAAAACGGGTGCCTTCCATGAAGTTGAAGATCGTTACCGGGGTGTAGCGAAACTTCTCGCAGGCAGCCTGGGTGGCCGCTACATCCTTTCCCTTGAGCTCAGGGCGTTTGGCAATCTGTTCCTTGGTGTGGCGATGCATGAACGGAAAATCCAGCGCCCACCAGGCAACGCCAAGAAACGGCACCCAGATCAGCTGTCTTTTCAGGAAGAATTTCAGCAGGGGAATCCGGCTGTTGAGCACATACTGAATGGCGGGTATGTCCGCCCAGCTCTGGTGGTTGCAGGTAACAAAGTACCAGTGCTCCCGGCTGAGGTTCTCCACCCCGCGAACGTCCCAGTCGACTTTGTGAAGGAAATCCATCAGCAGGTTGTTAAAGCCGATCCACACCCACGCGATGTTGTTCAGGATCACCGTGCAGCCCTTGCGCACGGAGGTAATCGGCAGCACGAGTTTAAGCAGCGCGAACACCAGAAGAACGGGAAACAGCACGAGGGTGTTACACAGGATGGCCAGGGCCGCCAAAGTCCCCTTCAGCGGCGCAGGGAGAAAATAGAGCATGTGGTCGGGTCTCTAGCCTTCAGCCGGGTTGGTGTTCAGTGAGGATTGGCGGGGTAACAACCCGGCTTCCGCTTTCGTTGAGGCCAGTTGCTCAAGGCGGCTGGGGTCGATATCCCGGACCACGCTGCGGAAATCGTCGTCGTAGAACTCCAGGTTGTTGTAATGAATCATGGCCCGGATTTCTTCGATATATTCCTCGCCGCGCTCGGAATAGCCGAGCAGGCCTTCTGCCAGTTCCAGTCCGGACAGTGCCGAATTGTTGCGGCGGTCTTTCAGCCGAACGTCCCTCAGCAACTGGTAGGTGGGGTGGCGGTTCAGGTTCTGGATGTAGGCCCGAACCGACCGGTAGGGCGAAGAGAACTTCGCTACTTCATGGCTGGCGCCTTCGGCACGACCGAGGGGAACCAGGCCGCAGCCCTTGGAAAAACACCACTGGCCGAACAGGTTGTTGCCCTTGGTGGCAAAACGGGAGGTGCCCCAGGCAGATTCGTTGGCAGCCTGAGCCAGGATCAGGGACGGAGGAATCACGTCCAGGCGCTTGCGTAGCAGGGCAAATTGCTCGTCGCTGCCGGGCTCGGCATCCACTCTTAATCGCTCCGACTGCTGCGCCAGCCAGTTGTACTCCTTGCTGGTCAGGCTTTCCTTGTTGGCCAGACTGTCCAGGTAGTCGCGCTCAATCAGAATCCTGGAATTGGCCAGAACAATTCTCGGGTACAGAAACGAAAAGAACGCGGCTTTTTTCTCGGTGGTGTCCTGGTACTGCGAGAAATCCGGCAGATCGTCATTGGCCCAGGTCGGCAGAGGCGGCAGGGAGGAAAGGGCAGGCTCGGAACCCGAGTTGGCAGAATCGCCCTGGTCAACACTCGCCTGTGGTGTATAGAAACCGCCCCCGATCGCAAACGCAATCAATGGAACCATCAGCATGACCGCCCGTTTACCCGCAGACATAAAACCTCTCGTTAAAGTCGATACAGCAACAATTATAACAGGTTATACGAGAGCGTCTGCCTCTTGGGTTTTGTCCTGTGCTGCCGCGCTCAGGGCAGGCGTGTAGCCATCACCAGGCCGATCTGTTCCTCATTGCCCTCGGTGGTTTGCAAACGCAGGTAGAACTGGTCCTGGCTGGCGGTGTGGAAGCCCTCCAGTGCGAGGTTCCCGGCACTGAACTGCACCCGGCCGTCACCGGACTGACTGTAGGTCAGGGCGATGTCGGGAGTGTTCTCAAGAGCGGGCTTCGTTACAGTTTCGTTGTCGACCGAATGGGTACTGGTCAACTCGACCGGGGACAGCGTCGCGGCACTGGAGGAATCAATGGTCAGCAGTGCATTGTCAAAATGCCGGAGCCGGTTCGTGCCCGGCGCCAATGCCAGGGCTACACCCTGAAGCCGGAACTGGCCCGTAGCGGGTGCGCTGTTGGCGGTTTGCTCGGCCGCAATCAGGATGCCGTCTCCCAGGGGGCTGTCGTCCAGATTGAACGCCATCAGGCTGCCGTCCGGCGTGCTGGCACCGATGCCGATATCCGGCTGCTGGAAATCACCGGAGGCGGTGGTAATGTCCAGGTTCAGCCGGCCGATATCCACATCGCCTTTGCTGAGCCGGGAGGTTCGGTTGCTCAGGGCCCAGGATTCCGTTCGGGTGCCGGTGGGATCAGTGGTGACAGTGCCTGAGCTACCGCGCTGCACCGTTGTAAAGCTCTGGGATTGGCTAACCGTGCCGCCGTTAATCTGCCACTGGCCAACGCCTGCTTCAATGGCCAGGGGTGTTGTTTCATCGCTGAACCGGGTTCCCAGGTACAAGATGTTGTATTCGCGGCCATTCACGGTGTCCGCGTCGAAACCTTCCTTTCGAAGCAGGTTGATTTCAAGAACCGAAAGATACTGGTCTTCCAGAGTCCCCAGCCGCAACAACGAATCCCCATCAGCCTCCAGCTCGATCGCCTTGCCCGCACTGAAATAGCCGCTGATCACCCGGTCCGGGCCCGTGGTTTCATCCACGGGGGCGCTGGTGAAGGCGTCCAGGTAGTAGGGATTGCGAGTCCAACCAATGATTTTCGAACTGCCCCGGCCGGTAATGCTCTGGTACAGGGCCCGGCCGGCCAGCAAACGGGTATCTTCCAGCAGGGTGGCTGCTCCGGGCGAGGATGAGTGGGTGTTCCGATCCCACCGATCCGATCCCCGCACAAAGAACTCGTTCCCGGCCTGATGAATCAGCGCCTCCCGATCATAGGGAATGTCGTTGGCCAGAGAGGTAACGCGGATATTGAACGCATCGAAACTGGTGAGCGTCAGGGCCGGGTAAACATAGCCGGTGCCGTTCTCATCCGTCAGCACCTCTTCCTGTGCGGTACGAACACCCCATTGCCCCGACCCACTGATGGAAGGCTCCACAAACGTCTGCCCCAACTCAATGCCCAGGAATACCGAATTGTAGTCCGCGGAACTGGCGCTGATCTTGCCCGAAGAGGTCTCGTCCAGCACCGCGTAGTCGGCCATGGCGCTGACGTATCGGGCAAAATCTCCCCGATTCTCCAGAACATCCAGGGCACCGCCCAGGCCAACATTGGCGGGAATATCAATTTCAAAGTCGTGCACCTGGTCGGCGAGGGTAGACCATACATACTTGTTCAGGCACAGCTCGCCGCCCTCATCGGCAACGCAGTCCATAATGGTCTGGAACTCGCCTGCCGTGTAGTTGCTGAGGGTATTGCGCACCAGGTACTCGGAGAAGGGGTTCACCTTCACATCCCGGTCGGCATCGGCGGCCAGGGCACGCATGCGGGTGTTGCCGTAAGTGGCATCGATGATCACGTCCGGCCCCAGGGGCAGGCCGTTGGTGAATTCGATAATGGTGAAGCCTTCGCTGTCGGTGCGCGTGGAAATCGCGGGTTCATCAAGCACCGACAGGGCCTGATTGGTGTAGTAAACACTCACCCTGTCCGGCTGTACGATTCTCAGGTTACGCCGGGTCGGCTCGCCCTCGCTGGTGACACCACCTGGTACCTCCATGGTTACCCGGACTTCGTTGCTGGCGAGGCCCCCGGTGTTGGTGGAATCGCCGGTGCTGCCGGAGCTGAAATCGTCCACCGGGTTCTTGTTGCCTGCGAAGTCATTGGGCTGACTGGCCGCCCCCTCAATGGCATCGTCACCGCCACCACATCCGGCGGTAAGTAATAGAGTCGAGGAGAGCAGTAAACCGAGAGAGAATCGCATGCCTGGCTATCCGTGCAGAGAATACAGGCAAACAGTCTAACAGTGGGATTCTCGGGAAAGCGTGAGGAAAAGCACGAAAGGGTTATGGAGGGAACACGAAACGGGCCCCACCGGGCCCGTTTCAGAAAAGGCAGGAATCAGAAGAAAATCTTCATGCCCGCCATAACGCCTTCATCGAGATTGACGTCTCGTGAGGAGTTCTCGATATCGGTGTTCAGATAGCGATAGCCGGCGAAAATCTCGGCGTTGCGGATAACCCGATAGCTACCACGCAGCTCAAGGCTGGTCATATCATCGGAATCGCCAAACGAGAGAATGCTGGGGGCGTAGTGCAGGCCACCGGTGAACGACAGGCCCGGCACGTTCGGGATGTTGACGGTTGCGAAACCGCCGAGACCAAGAGCTCCACCATCGGCACGGCTCTGATCCCAGAATATGCCGCGCATGCCGATGCCGGCGGTAGTCGGCAGGTTACCGATCGCAGTGCGGCCCTGGGCGTGGAAATCGGCGTTGAAAATATCGCGGCCACCTTCGTGGTAGGTGTAACCGGTGCCAAGCTGGATATCGTTGTTGGTACCGAAGAAGTTTACCTGGCCCTTCACGGAATCGTTTGTAAGGCTAAGATCCACGTCACCTGCGAAGGCAGGCGCGGCAGCCAGTGAGAGAACCATCAGAGAAATCCGGGACGCTTTCATAGTTGTGCACCTTCGTTACGTTTTTAGCAGAATTGCCGGTATGTTAACGGGGTGTTCCGGGCCACTCAACTTAAATGCCGGTAAGTCCCCGTTAACTTTCATTTTTCGCAGATCAGTGCCGGGTGGTCTCGCCGCCCTGGTCCAGATCCTCCGGTGATGCGTTCTCTGCGGGTACCCGGTATTCCTCGTTGGCCCAGGCCCCCAGGTCGATCAGTTTGCAGCGCTCGGAACAGAAAGGGCGCCAGGGGTTGGTCTCGGTCCATTCCACGGACTTTTTACAGGTTGGGCATTCAACGTTCATGGTTGCCTTCGGGTAGTGGAAACGTGTCTGGATGTCTGTGCCCTGATTTTAGAAAACAGCTTTCAGGAGGCAGCAGACGCCTGACAATATTGTTCCAGTACTGCCCGCAGCATTTCAATATTGACAGGCTTGGCAACAAAAGAATCCATACCGCACCGGCGGCAGCGCTCCTCGTCTTCTTCCATGGCACTGGCGGTCAGAGCGACCACGGGGATGGGCGCGCGGTTGTGGGTTTTTTCCCACTCCCGCAGGCGTCGGGTGGCTTCGAAACCGTCCACGCGGGGCATCACACAGTCCATGAACACCAGGTCGAAGGGGTGCCACTGCCACAGGCTGGCGGCGGCCTCGCCGTCGTTGGCGGTCATCACGTCACAACCGAGTTTCTCCAGCAGCCGGCGGGTCAGGGTACGGTTGACGGGGTTGTCTTCCACCAGCAACACCTTCATCCGGCCACAGGGAAGCTCCCGGCGCCGGGCGGTATCGGTAACCGCCTGCAGGGAAAACCGGGTCAGGAAGCGCCGTTCCTGTTTGGCGGCATCGGCAAACAACTGGTTCAGAATCGGCGTCAGGCAGGATTCCCGCAGCGATTTGCTCAGGAAGGCATCGGCGCCGGCCTGCCGGAAATGTTCGGCATCGCCCCTTTGCGGGTTGGATGACAGAATCAGCAGGCGCATATCTGACCACAGGGGATTGCTGCGGATCTGCCGGCACAGCAGGTCGCTGTCCATATCCGGCACGAAGCCGTCCAGGATAATCGCGTCGAAGGGCTGCTGGCCATCGAACGCCGTGCGCAGGGACGTCAGCGCCTCTCCAGCGGATTTCACCGCTTCGATGTGCACTTCGTGCCGGGACAGCATTTCCAGAGTGATCTTGCGGGATAGCTCATAGGAATCCACTACCAGAATTCTGCGATTCTTCACCATCCGGGTATCCGGCCGAACTCGTGCGGCGTTCTCCGGGGCCACGGGCAGAGTCAGTTCCATCCAGAAGGTCGAGCCCTCACCGGGGCGGCTTTCGAGATCCATCGACCCGTCCATCAGGCCCACCAGTTGACGGCAGATGGTGAGGCCAAGGCCTGCACCGGGCAGTTGACGCTGGAACTGTTGGCCAAGCTGCACGTAGGGCTCGTAAACCAGGGGAACATCTTCCGGGTTGATGCCCACGCCGGTGTCTTCCACGGCAATACGCAGGCGTGCCTTGTCGTCCCGGCGGCCCAACACCTCGATACTGATCAGCACATGGCCGGAATCGGTAAACTTGATGGCGTTGGAGGTCAGGTTCAACAATATCTGGCGAATGCGAACCGGGTCGCCCTTCAGCGCCCAGGGCAGGTTTTCGTCGATCCGAAGTTCCAGTGCGAGGCCTTTCTCCCGGGCGCGAGAGCCAAGCATGTGCACCAGGTCATTGAGGGTTTCCCTGAGGTCAAAGGGAATGTCTTCGAGTACCAGCTTGCCCGCTTCCATGCTGGAGATATCCAGCAGGTCGTTGATGATGGCCGAGAGGCTTTCCGAGGCGCTCAACAGGGTCAGCACGTATTCCCGCTGTTCCTGATCCAGCGGCGTATCGGTGAGCAGGTTGGCGTAGCCCAGCACTGATTGCAGAGGAATACGCAGTTCGTGGCTGACATTTGCGAGGAACTGGTTCTTGGCGTGATTGGCCCGCACCGCCTCGTCCCGCTCACCCTGGGACTGGATCGTGGTTTGGCGCAAGGAGCGGGTGTCCTCTAGGATTTGCAGGCGCATCTTGTTAAGCGCCTGCTCCAGCTCCGAGAGTTCATCTGGCGTTTTTCGGGGTTTGCGCTTGAGCTCCAGCGGGTCTACCAGCGCGTCGAGATTCAGCCGGGCGGCGTAATCGGCCATGGATTCCAGGTGCCGGGTAAGCGTTAAACGAACGATCACCAGCAAGCCCAGGGTGCCCAGCATGACAACAATGGATTGAAACAAAAGGTTCAGGAACGCGCGGTTACGCAGGTCTGTGTAGATCTGGTCTATGGAGGAGGTGACGGTGAGTGTGCCAACGTTTTCAGGACTGCGGTTGTTGGAGCGGTCGAAAACCAGTGGAAAGGTCTGCGATATGACCCGGCCCTCAGGGTAAGTGCCGGTGCTGAAGGTTTCGCCGGTGCTGGTCACCACCCGCCCGTACTGGACAGCGGGCACTGCTTTCATATCATCCAGGCTGTTGGCCACCTCGCTGAAATTCATCAGCCAGATGTTGTTGCTCATGCTCCCGGAAACCAACTCCGCGGCCCGTGTCTGGTCATTCAGCAGATCGTTCTTGCGCCGCTCGAATTCTCCGATCAGCTGAACGCCCGTTGCCACCAGAGACAGAAAAAGGCTGAACAGCAATACGTAGGCGAGCAACCTTGCCGCCAGTGGTCGTATTCCCAATCGTTTGAAGAACCGCTTTGAAGGCAAGGCACATATTCCCTGTGTCGACTACAAAATCACCAAAAGCAGTTTAACAGACCGTCAGCACTTCGACACGTTTCCGTGAATGATCATTCACGAATCGGAATCGCACGTTCAAATCGTACAGATGCGCTCCGTAAATGCGCTCTTCTTCCCGTCCTCTGCGAAAGGAGGGGCGTGGATCGTAAGCCACCACATCCTCGATCAGCGCTCGCAGTTCCGGATACTCTTCGGGTGACAGCTTGCCAATCTGGGCCTCCGCTTCCGGCTGAAAAACCACGTCGAGTTTTTCCGTGGGTGGCGAGTCTGCCCAGCCCAATGTCGCTTCAGGAACTGAATCGGCAAATGGCAGATAGGGTTTGATATCCAGTATCGGTGTGCCCTCGATGAGGTCATGATCACTGATGCGGAGAATGAGCTGTCCATCTTTGCGCACCAATCCCTCATTGCGAACGACCGAGAGGCCGAGGCTGTTTGGGCGAAACGGAGACCGGCTGGCAAACACACCCATCTTGCGATTGCCGCCCAGGCGGGGAGGGCGCACCACGGGCCGCCAGTCTGCCCGCACCGCCTCATGAAACTGAAAGGTCAGCCAAAGGTGGCTGGCGGTCTCCAGCCCACGGAAGGCATCTTCCCGGTCAAACGGTGGCTGGATAATCAGCTCGGCCCGGGCATGACGGGTCAGCCCGGGCTGTCGAGGCACCCCGAACTTGTCCTGAAAGCAGGAGCGCGTAATGGCGATAGGCGTGAGAGTAAGGGCCTCGGTCGCGGGTTTCGAGGGGTGTCTAGGCATTACAAACGATCATCCTCAATGATACCGGAGAAAAACATTTCCACCCGAAACACCACAGAAGCACGGTCTTTAAAGCTCTCCTCCCGGGGGAATTCCAGTGCTGGAATCAGCTCCGCATAGAGCCAGTTGCTGTGTAGACGGTAGCGGAACGTGAGATCCCCGAACGCTGATGTGGTGCGCCAGGAAGGTTTGCTTTCCCCAAGTACGCCCAGCCGGGGCGTTACAATCAAGCGGTTATTCATGCGCTTACGCATGCTGAATATCTGAGCCGCAACAAATTCCTTATCGTTGTGCACCCACTCCAGCTCTGAAGACGAGCGAAAATACCAGTCATTGCCCACCGGGCGCCCAACGCCAATCCAGGTTCGCTCGCCCCAGCCATCCTGATGAAAATAATAGAACCGTTGCTGAGCGTTCAGAATCCACTTGTCGTCCAGCCGCCAACGTTTCTCAGCCGTTGCCCGCCAGAACGCGTCTGGAGGAAGTCGCAGGCGCACACCCACGTCGTTGGAAAAGTTGATAGCGTCACCAATCTGGGTCAGGTAACGCAGTGCACCTGTGGCTTCCGTATCGGAACGCTCGGGCTCCGTAAGCTGCCGGTCCCGCTGGCGCTCCCCGAGAGGAATCAGGTCTTCGCTCTCGCTCTCGATCACCAGGCGCAGTTTCCGACGAGTGGTGGGAATATCCAGCCGGAACCGAGCCTCAGGCTCAAATTGTGCCGGATCGCCGTATTCGGATTCCGTTGCAAAGCCAATGCGCAGGTAGCTCTCGTTGTTGGGAAGGCTCTGGGCGCTGCCCGATAAGGTACGGTCTGCCCACTGGCCCACCGACTGGATCTTTTGCCCGTGAAGACGCTCCTGCCGCAGCACCCAGTTGCTGAATTTGAGCCAGTAGGAATCCCGGGGATCGGCCCAGTATTCGTCCGGCTCAAACGTATAGAATCCGATCGGAAGCTGACCCGGCGAGAGAATCTCAGCCACTGAACGCTCCCGAACCTCAAACACCGGCTCAATGCTGTAGCTTGGAGAAGAGACCGTCAGAGAAAGAACAGCCGCAAGGGCTGCCATACGATAGCGGGAAAACCAGTCAGCCAAAGTCCACCAGCAACCTTTCATGCAGCTCCCGCACCTGACGCGTTACTTCATCCAGAGGGCGGTCATTATCAATCACCTCATCCGCCCGCGCCAGCCGATCTTCGCGCGACATCTGAGCCGCAATGATCCGCTCAACCTGCTCCCGGGAATTGGTGTCCCGGGCCATGGTACGCTCAATCTGGGTTTCTTCAGGCACGTCGATCACGATGATGCGGTCAACCAGTTCGTGCTGGTCGGTCTCGAGAAGAAGAGGGGAAACCAAAAGCACGTAGGGAAGCTGGTAGTTCTCCGGGTTCAACTGCCGAATCAATTCCTCGCGGATGATTGGATGCAGCAGCGACTCCAGCCAAACACGCTCTTCCGGCTTCTCAAAGACAATCCCACGAAGCTGCGCCCGATCCAACGCACCCTCAGAAGTGAGGATCTTTTTCCCAAAATGCTCTGAAATCCGTTCCAGTGCAGGCGTTCCCGGCTCAACCACCTCGCGGGCAACATCATCGGCGTCCACCCAGTGCACGCCGTGCTCACCAAACAAGCGAGCCACAGTGGATTTTCCGGAACCAATTCCGCCGGTGAGGCCAACAATCTTCATGAATCAGACTCCCAGGAATCCGTACCAGAATGCCTGAATCTCACTGCCAAACCACAGACAAATCAACCCCGCTGTCGCGAGGTATGGCCCAAACGGAATCGGAACTTCCCGCCCATGCTTCTTGAACACCATCAGGCTGATACCCACAACGGCACCTACAACCGAGGAAAGCAGAATCACCGCTGGCAACAACTGCCACCCTAGCCAGGCGCCGAGTGCGGCAAGCAGTTTGAAGTCTCCGTGGCCCATGCCCTCCTTGCCGGTTACCAGCTTGAAGAGCCAGTAAACAGACCACAAGGAGAGATAACCTGCCACCGCACCCCAAAAGGCACTGTTGAAGTCCGTCAGCACGCCAAAAAAATTCAACACGAGGCCCAGCCACATCAGGGGCAGCGTAATGCTGTCTGGTAGGAGCTGGGTGTCGAAATCGATAACGGTCAGGGCCACCAGAGCCCACACCAGCAACAAGGCCCAGAGGGCGGATTCGTTCGGCCCGATGACTGCAATGGTCACCACCGAGAAAATTGCCGTTAGCGCCTCAATGATTGGATAGCGTGGCGAGATAGGCGCCTTGCAGGATGCGCATTTGCCCCGAAGAACCAGCCAGCTGACTACAGGGATGTTCTCCCAGGCGCGAATGCCATGGCCGCAGGAAGGGCAGGTGGAGGCCGGTTTGGACAGGGTAATCCGCTCTTCATCTTTTCGCTGTGTTTCAGGCAGCTCAAGGAATTCCTCGCACTGGCAGCGCCAGTCCTGATGCATCATTTTTGGCAGTCGCAGAATCAAAACATTCAGGAAACTGCCGATGCAGAGGGACACGAAGGTAACGGTGAGAAAAAGGAGCCACGGAGTGGCAAGAAAGGTTTCGAGACTTAACATCAAATTGCTCAGTTATCGGCAGTAAAGCCTCCTCCCCTTGCGGGAGAGGAGGTGGGAGAGAGGAGATTAACCAACAACCTGCCCCATCTGGAAGATCGGCAGATACATCGCAACGATCAGACCACCAACAAGAACACCAAGAACAACCATAATCATGGGTTCCATGAGTGCTGTAAGGTTGTCGACCATGTCATCCACAACTCCCTCGTAGTGCTCTGCTACTTTCGAGAGCATTTCGTCAAGATTACCCGATTCCTCGCCAATTGCGGTTAACTGTACAGCCATAACTGGGAAGATATCTTGCTGACGCATGGCGGCCTGCAACTGCGTGCCGCTGGATACATCAGTTTTGATCTGTTGAATAGCATCTCGATAGACAGCGTTGCCAGTTGCCCCGGATACCGAGTCGAGTGCGTCAACAAGGGGAACGCCCGCTGCAAAGGTTGTCGAGAGGACTCGCCCAAACTTCGCCACAGCGGACTTGTCGAGAATTTCGCCCACAACAGGTAGCTTCAAAGTGTATTTATCGACAAAATCGGAAAAGGTTTGGGATCTCCGGATTGCTTCCTTGAAGAGAAAAATGGTCCCAGTAATTCCTAACAAAACGACAAACCACCAGGACTGCATCCATTCAGAGAGCCGTATAACCATCTGGGTGAATACTGGCAGCTCAGCACCAAAGCCACCGAATAGACTTTCGAATTGGGGAACAACCTTCACGAGCAGAATGGCTGTAACAATGATTGCCACAACTACTACGGCAATCGGGTAGGTCATTGCCTTTTTGACTTTCTTCTTGAGCAACTCTGTTTTTTCAAGGTAGGTGGCGATTCGGTCTAGCATCTGTTCGAGGGCACCGGCCTTCTCGCCTGAATCCACAAGGTTGCAGTACAGATCGTCAAAGTGCCTTGGATACTTACGAAGAGCCCCGGCAAAGCTGGTGCCGGAGGCAATGTCGTTGCGAATACCCATAACCAGTTCCTGAAGCCCCTTGTTTTCGAGGCCATCGGCAACGATGTCGAAGCTCTGCACAAGTGGTACGCCTGCCTTCATCATTGTCGCAAGCTGGCGCGTCAACATGGCAACGTCAAAGGGTGTTATCTTCTTGCTGCCACCGAACAATGGCTTGGGCTTCTTCTTCACCTTGTCCGGAATAATACCTTGTTTGCGAAGCTGCGCTTTCACCAGCGCAAGGTTAGAACCGGTGAGTTCACCTTTGGATTTATTACCCTTACGGTCCTTCCCTTCCCAAATATACGATTCCAGCTTCTGTGCTTTCTCTGCCATGCTTAATCCTTCGTCACGCGATTGGCTTCCTCAAGGCTTGTCACGCCCTCGATCACTTTCATGAGTGCGGACTGTCGCAAGTTGCGGAAGCCGTCAGCCTGAGCCTGCTTTGCAATTTTGATGGAGCTGGCTTCTTCCATAATCATGTTCGCCAGCTCGTCGGTAATCTTGACCACCTCGTAAATACCAACGCGGCCTTTATAGCCTCCATTGCATTTATCACAGCCCTTGGGGCGGTACAACGTGAAGCCTGTATCAATTTGTTCCTGTGTGAACCCCTCCTCCAAAAGTACGTCCTTGGGAACGTCGAAGGCTTGCTTACAGGAATTGCAGAGTCGCCGGCCAAGACGCTGGGCAATAATCAGGCTTACTGAGGTAGCGATGTTGAACGAGGGCACGCCCATATTCATCATCCGGGTGAGCGTTTCAGCCGCACTGTTGGTATGCAGGGTTGAAAGAACCAGGTGGCCGGTCTGCGCAGCCTTGATCGCAATGTTGGCCGTTTCAAGATCCCGAATCTCACCCACCATGATCACGTCGGGGTCTTGACGCAGGAAGGCTCTCAGGGCCTCCGCGAAACCGAGCCCGACCCTGGTGTTCACATTTACCTGGTTGATGCCCTCCAAATTGATTTCCGCCGGGTCTTCCGCGGTGGAAATATTGATTCCGGGGGTGTTCAGGATGTTCAGGCCGGTGTACAGGGAAACGGTCTTACCAGAACCAGTTGGGCCCGTTACCAGAATCATGCCCTGGGGTTGAGCAAGGGAGTCCATATACAGCTTCTTCTGGTCTTCCTCGTACCCGAGCACGTCGATGCCCAGTTTTGCCTGACTCGGGTCCAGAATCCGAAGCACGATCTTCTCGCCCCAGAGAGTAGGGAGCGTGTTTACCCGGAAATCGATCGCCTTGGTTTTGGACAGCTTCATCTTGATACGACCGTCCTGAGGCACCCGTCTCTCTGAAATATCAAGTTGAGCCATGATCTTTACGCGGGCGGAGATTTTCGGTGCCAGCTTGATAGAGGGGCGGGAGACTTCCTTGAGAATGCCATCCGTACGGTAGCGAACGCGGTAGGTCTTTTCGTACGGCTCAAAGTGGATGTCTGACGCGCCACCGCGAATGGCGTCGAGCAGCATCTTATTGACGTATTTGACGATCGGCGCGTCATCGACATCACTGGCAGATACAGCGCCGTCGTCATCTTCCTGTTCGCCCCCCTCCGTCTCGACGCCCTCGAGGTCGGCATCGTCAAGATCTCCCATCGTCGTATCATGGGATTCCAGATACTTGTCGATTGCTTCTCGCAGTTTTGCGTCATCTACCAGAATGCCATCTGTGCTCAGGCCGGTATTGAACTTGATCTCATCAAGTGCCTGGATATTGGTCGGGTCCGAAACCGCAATAAACAAACGATTCCCGCGTTTATAGAGGGGAAGCGCGTTGTGTTTGCGGATCAGTTTCTCATCTACCACCTTGTCCGGCATCATTTCCGGCATGAATGCCGAGAGATCCAGTACTGAAACCCCGAACTCCATGGCAGCGGAAAAAGCAAGCTTCGAGCTATCCGCCAGGTTGTTCTGGGTCAGGTAAGTAATCAGTGGAATGCGATTTTGCGAAGCCTGGAGGAATGCGTCCTTAGCGGTGGATTCATCAAGAAGCCCATCATCGACGAAGCGCCTCGCCAGCCCGGTTAGAGTCACGTTGGTTTTATTGGTAGACATATTTTGACTAAAGAATGCTGCCTAAGTTGCTGAATCGGGTGTTTTGTCAATGTCACTGAGTTTAGATGTCTGGTGTTGGTTTGGAAAGGCGCTTTCTGTATTCATTAAGTGACGATTATCCGGAATGAATGAATTGAAAGCTCCGTGGAACTGACAAAAATCGTCACCTGGTGACGTATCCTGTCGCTGTGAATCCGATTTGATTGGGTCATGTTCGGCGACACTGGAGAGCGTAGGGGGCTGAAAATAAAGCCTTAAAGCAGTGAGTTTCAAAACTGGCACGCCAACTGCTTTACATCGTTCAGGCTCAAAGACCGGTCGCGGGGCACGGCTCCACCGGGCCCGGGCCATTGAGAGTTGATAATCGTCAAATACAGAGGTCGACTAATGAAGAACATCCAAATCAATCACGCCCAGAAGGGTTTTACACTGATCGAACTGATGATCGTAGTTGCGATCATCGGTATCCTGGCCGCTGTTGCTATTCCGCAGTATCAGGATTACACCGCCCGTACACAGGTTTCTCGTGTGGTTGGTGAAGTTAACGCGCTGAAATCCAACGCTGAAAGCATTTTCAACAATGGCGGTACTGTTGCTACTGCTGACAACCTTGGCGTGAATCCGCGTCAGATCAACATTGGCTGGACTGGCTCTAATTTGACTGACCCGGGCTATGGCGTTAACGGTCTTCAGATCGATAGAGGCGACCAAGCGGACATGGCGTGGTCTGTCCAGCTCGGCCAGGACGCGTCTAGTGCTGTTCGTGGCGTAACAATTACCGTCAGCCGCAGTCTGGCTGGTGCATACAGCTGCAGCATGACAGGTGGTGATCCTACTGCGGGCTGGAAGGATTCTTACGCTCCGGCAAGCTGTGAGCACAGCTAATATTCCATCGATCGTGGCCTGATTGGGCCGCGGGTCAGGAATAGTCGAAAACCCCGCTGCTCGGCGGGGTTTTTGTTATTGTGCCGAGGGAACTTTCCTGTCTAATTGAGGGCTCGATGTGATCAAAGAAAAGCGCGATGCAATTGGAGTTTTCGCTGAGTCTGGATGTTCGCGCCTTTTTCATGTTGGCCTCCTCATACCTGTCTTTATTTGTGTAATTTTCGTTTCGTTATTCTCTGATTTCCTGCCGGTATGGCTTGGCAGCTACGCGGATCAGCGCTTTTTTCAGGCCGCTCTGTTGGTTCTCGTCACTTTCTTTGTCCTCCTGGTTCCCGCCAGAGATGGCCAGATTAATCTGTATTTGAACGGCTGGCCTGCCTTTCTGGTTACCGCTGGTTTTCTCGTGCTCGCGCTTCCCGCATCAGCGAGCGATTACCGCTGGGTCGAACCAGGACTGTTCGGGTTTTTCTTTCTGGCGTTTCCAGTGCTGGGTTGGGGAATTCGCGCCCAGCAATGTACGGAAGAGGCTGCACAAGCGTTCGTTTTCCTTATCGTAGTTGGTTGTTTTTTCTATGCAGCCATGAGTCTGACGATGTATGGGTTTGCCATCACGGACGACTTTTCCAAACTTGTGGACGTGATTCCCTGGGGCTTCGTAAATATGCGCTACTGGAGCCACCTGGCCACCTGGTTTATTCCGCTTTTTCCATTGGCTTTATTGTGTGGCCCGCTCCGAAACCAAAAGCTATGGCGGGCTGCCGTTTTCCTGACGGCCGGAGTCTGGTGGTGGGTGGTGTTGCTCACTTCCTCGAGGGGTTCGATGATTAGCCTGTTTATCGCAGTTCTTATGGTTCTGGTTCTTTTCGGTAGGGCTGTATTGCCCTGGCTGGCACTGTCATTGAAATTTGCGCTTTTGGGAGCGGTCCTCTGGTGTGTGCTTTCATGGGCAATTCCAGAACTGGTTTTCGAAAAAACCGTAATTCGCAGTTTGCATGCCGGGACATCCGGTCGTTTGCCACTATGGATAGAAGCGTGGCAAATGAGCCTGCAGAACTTCCCTTGGGGGATGGGTTCTCAATCCTGGCTTACGCACTCCTCACTGAGCATTGAATACATGTCTGCGAAGACTCTGGGGCACCCTCACAACATGTACCTTTTTTGGGCGGCAGAGTATGGCTGGGCCCTAGTCGCGTTAGTGGCTGTTCTTATGGCTGTGGCGTTCAAGCGTCTTGTCTCACTTCGTGAAATTGCTGAATCGGGATCGCAGCAGCATGCCATGTTAATCGTCGCCTTTACGGCATCCTGTTTAGCGGGACTTTCACATGCGGGTGTGTCCGCGGTTTTTCTTGTTCCTGCTTCAATGGCTGTCGCCTTTCTTGTGCTCGGTATCTTTTGGGCCTTGGTCAGCGAGTCCAGACCTGATGCTCCGGTCCCGGAGGTTGGTAGCAATGGAGTGGCATCGAGCCGAGTGCGCTCGCATCTGGTCATTGCATTTCTTGTCCTGGTCTTGGGGGTTGGCTGGCTTCAGGAAATATGGCGTTACCACCAGGCGATGGAGGAAGATCTAATCATCTATGCTGAGAGTTCGAATGCGCCACTACTGCCACGTTTTTGGTTGCATGGTTACTTCCCGCGCCCTGGCAGCTGATAACATTGGTCTGGGTTTTGCTTTGAACAGGTAGGTTCTATTAGTTTGGAATATATACCATGCCTGGAAAAAACAGCGGCTTTACCCTGATCGAGCTTATGATAGTCGTCGCCATTATTGGCATTATTGCAAGTATTGCCATACCTACCTATCAAGGGTATGTAATGCAATCCCAAATAAATCGGGCACTTGGGGAGCTATCTGCCTATAAGTCTGCCGTAGAAGAGCGACTCGCCCAGAACGGTGCGCTGGTTAATGCGGATATCGGTTATTCCCCTTCACCCTTGACTACCGGTACCCCTGCAACTGATGTCGCAGTGTTAAATGCTGACGGTTCTGGTCACCTCCAAGTGACCATGGGTGGCAACGCCCACGGAAATCTCACCGGGGTGGTGTTGAGACTCGAGCGTTCAGTTGGCGGAACGTGGAATTGCGTGGTTGATACAAGTGGTGCAGCCGACTGGAGTGACCGGTACAGCCCGTCAGGTTGCACGGTTATTTAAATCTCAACCTCCTCAAACAACTCAGGTACCTCAACATCCCAACCAAACTTATCCCGAATCCTCTTGCGCATGATGTCACTCGCGACCATCTCCCCGTGAGTGACGTACACTTTCTCCGGCTCAATAGAACCCTGTTCCAGCCAGGCTAGAATCTCGTTGTAATCCCCGTGTGCAGAGAGAGAATCCAGGTTATGAATCTCGGCCTTTACCGGCCAATACTCACCATGAATCTTCACCGATTCCGCACCATTCACCAACGCGTCCCCACGAGTACCCGGTGCCTGGAAGCCCGCAAAAACTATGCTGTTTCGAGGATTCGGTAGCAGTGTTTTCAGGTGGTGCAGCACCCGCCCACCACTGGCCATCCCGCTGGCAGATATAATCACGCAGGGGTAGCGCACCGCGTCCAGTTCGATCGATTCTTCCACCTTACGAACAAACTGGGTTTTCTCATCAATCAGTTCACATTGGGCCGCATTGAGCTTGTGCTCCTTGTGGTGCTTGCAGAAGATCTCTGTAGCCTTAATGGCCATTGGGCTGTTCAGGAACACGGGCAGCTTGGGGATTTTCCCGTCTCCCATAATCTTGTGTATCACATAAAGCAGCATCTGCGCCCGGCCAACGGCGAACGCCGGTAAAAGCACAATGCCGCCGCGCCCGGCGGTTTTCGTGATGATTTCGGCCAGCTCCGCTTCCGGATCTGTTTCACCATGGGCGCGATCCCCGTACGTGGATTCGCACACCAGCACGTCGGCTTTCTGCAGCGGCTCCGGCGGCCGCATGATGATGTCGTTTTGTCGCCCCACGTCCCCGCTGAACACAACCGTTCTGTCCGCGCCCTGGTGATGAACGTGCACACAGGATGACCCCAGAATATGCCCTGCCGGGGTAAAGGTTACCTGGAACCCTTTTGCCGGTTCGAACGTCTCATGGTAGTGCAGGGACTCAAAATGTTTGAGGGCTTCCCACGCATCTTTCTCGGTAAACAGCGGCTCCGGTTTTTCGTGTTTGGAGAATTTTTTGCGGAAGGCGTATTTCGCATCTTCCTCCTGCAGGAAGCCGGCATCCGGCAGAAGTACCTTGCACAGTTCATGGGTGGCCTTGGTGCAGTATACCTTGCCTTTGAAGCCGTTTTTTACGAGGGCTGGCAGATAGCCGGAATGGTCAATATGAGCGTGGGTAAGCACCACCGCATCGATGGTGGAAGGATCCACCGGAAACTTCGCCCAGTTACGCCGGCGCAGGGTTTTCACGCCCTGGTACATGCCGCAGTCTACCAGTACCCGGTGCTTCTCGTCCGAGAGCAGGTAGCGTGAGCCAGTAACTGTTCCTGTGCCGCCAAGGAAGCGAAGTTTCATAGAGGCGTCCTTCTGGTTCTTTGTTAAGGGAGTGTTACTATTACCCATCATAGTTCATAACGTTTTGATCTGAAGCAGGAAGCGAACCGCATGCATTACAGCTCCGTTCTCCCGGATGTCATCAAGGTAGCAGACGAAGCCAGCGACAAAGTGCTGCATATCTACCAGTCTGATTTCAAGGTGAGCTACAAAGCAGACGATTCTCCGGTCACGGCCGCAGACACCGCCGCCCACGACATCATCACCCATGGCCTGCGCAGCATCAGTCGGGATATCCCCATTCTTTCGGAAGAGGGGGAGGATATCCCCTGGGAAGAGCGCAAACACTGGCGCCGGTTCTGGCTGGTGGACCCTGTCGACGGTACCAAGGACTTCACTCAACGCACGGGTGAGTTCACCGTCAACATCGCCATGATTGAGGATGGTGAGCCGGTTATGGGTGTGGTCATCGCGCCGGCCCTGAAAGAAGCTTACTGGGGAGTGGTAGGTGAGGGTGCCCACATGCGTGATCGAACTGGCAAAGTTCACCGAATTCGGGTGGCGGAGCCCAAAGAAGTAAAACGTGTGGTGGCTAGCAAGAACCACCTCAACCCGGAAACCAGAGCATTTATCGACAAGCTTGGCGATCACGAGTTGGTGCAGGCAGGCAGCTCGCTCAAGTTTTGCCGTATTGCCGAGGGCCACGCCGATATATACCCGCGTATGGGGCCAACCTGCGAGTGGGACACGGGCGCAGCGCAGGCGGTGCTGGTGGCTGCCGGCGGGAAAGTGCAAACGGTAGATGGCCAGCCATTGAAATACGGTAAACAAGATGTGTTAAATCCGTATTTCATTGCGGCGGGAAGTTGGTACCTTCCACAGCCATGACATGGTACGCACTTCAGTACAAGCCCGCGCAGGGTGACCGCGCCCTGCAGCATCTTCAAAATCAGGACATTACCTGTTTCTACCCGAAAATTACGGTGGAGAAAATCAAGGCTGGCAAGCGCACCAAGAAGCTTGAGCCGTTGTTTCCGGGTTACCTGTTCGTGAATCTGGAACAATCGGATCCCGTGTGGGCAAAACTGCGCTCTACTCGCGGTGTGTTGAGGATTGTGGGTTTTGCTAACAAGCCCGCGGCCATCGGTGACGATGTGATCCATCATATAAAGGATAGTCTCGATTCCGTAGCAGAGCAGGGCGGTATCAAACCTGGCCAGGCCGTGCAGCTGCATGAAGGGCCATTTGAAGGCATCAATGCCATTTTTCAGGCTTACGACGGTGAGGCGCGTGCCATAGTGCTCATCAACTTTATGCAGAAGCAGCAGAGGGTAAGAGTTCCGATCTCTGCTATAAAAAATTAAAGGTAATGCCATGCAAGCGCCACTCTGAGTGTGGGAGCCCCGGGCAATACCCATCTATGGGTTGCCCGGATAATAATAAAAAGGATGAACCGATATGGAAGAAAGGCAGCGTTCAGCTCAACACATCCCTAACGACGAGATCAGCCTTGTGGACCTGGCCTCCACTTTTCTGAAGCGTCGACGAATCTTCTATATTGTGTTTCTGATTTCACTCGCTGCGGGCGTTCTGTATGCCATTCTGATTCCGGAGAAATATGATTACGTCAGCCTGTTCAAATTAGCGGAAAAGGAAGCAGGGAGCTTTGTTGAAAAGCCTGCCACAGTTATAGCCACGCTTGAAAATCGTTGGCTCCCTGAAATTCAGGCCAAATACCGTGCAGAGCAGGATCAGTCAATTGCTTTCGATGTGATCTTTTCTAATCCCGAGAATACGGGCCTTGTCCGAATTGTCTCTGAAGCTTCGCCAGCGAGTGCTGATGACGTTAAGCAGATTCACGGCCAACTTATCGAGAAACTGGAGCAGACCCAATCTGTTGCGGTGGCTACCCTCAAAAGTAACCTGGAAAGACAAATCGAATCTTTGACCTCAACTATCGAGAGGTTGGAAGGTTCTCAGGATGTGGGGGCAGCCATAGCCGACGCAGTGAATAAACGCCTCTCCCTTGAAATGCTTCTCCATTCAATTCAGCCTGCAGAACTTCTGGTGCTTAATCGCCAAATGGCAGAACGAAAAGGGCCCGCACGGAGCCTGATCGTGGTTTTGGCTGCCATGTTGGGTTTGATGGGCGGTATATTTCTTTCGTTTTTTGCCGAGTTTGTAAGCTTGGTTAGAACAAACCTGAACGAAATGTAGACGGAAAAATTGAGATTCCGAACCTTTAACAATTCTTTACCCCCCATAACCTCCTGATAACCCATGTGTCAGACTTTTTGTCACTTGCTTGTCATAGACATTGCCGTAAAATCGTCACGCTTCTGAAACAGTACATTCATCTACCGACAAGGATACAGTTGGGAGTCAGTTGTCCCCTTCCTTTTGCCTGTTTCCTGTCGCTTTTCAGATAATCCAATTTTATGACCTTAAAACACTGGGCCCTGGTCGGTGGGGCGGTAGCGTGTCTGACAAGTGTTGCTTTATCGGCTGCACCTTGGCTCGAGCCGGGAGATTCGCGGGCGCGATTTGCGGCCCAGAAACTGGCAGACCGCGGCCATATGGATCGCACCATCAGCACCTGGCCAATGATGTGGAGCACGGTCCACAGTGGTCTGGAGGACAGCGTTAGCTCTGACCAGTCTTCGGTGGGCTCCGCTGCAGCCTACCTGCGCTTCGAAAAAGAACAGCAGGCCCAGCAGGGTTTCCGAGGCGAGTACAGCCTCTATGGCAGCAGCGAGATACCCGGAGTTCGCGGTTTTGATCAGAACCCGCTTGCGAAAGCCGGAACGGCGATTAATCTCCAGTGGCAAGGCGAAGTATGGGCCTTGGGGCTCAAGCCTTCATACGCCTATGAAAGCGATGATGACGAAGAGCTTCGCCTGGATGGCAGCTACCTGGCTGCGGCTGCAGGTAACTGGGTGTTCGGCGCTGGGGCCATTGACCGGTGGTGGGGGCCCGGCTGGCAGTCCAGCCTCATTCTCTCCAACAACGCCCGCCCCATGCCGGCGCTTTGGATTAATCGGAACAATACCCACGCTTTTGAAACCCCTTGGTTAAGTTGGGTCGGACCCTGGCAGTTCACAGCGCTAGCCGGCCAGTATGAAAGTGACCGTGCGGTGCCCGATGCCAAACTGATTGGCATGCGCTTCACGTTCCGCCCGATCGATGGCCTGGATATTGGTCTTTCACGGGCCATCATGTTTGGAGGAGAAGGGCGACCTGAAGGCGCGTCGACCATATGGAACGCGCTGATCGGCCGCGATAACGGCCAGCTCGAAGAAGATGACCCGGGCAACCAGCTTGCCAGCATTGATGCGCGCTACGGATTCGCAATTGGTGAGCAATCCATGGGGCTATACGCCCAGATGATGGGCGAAGACGAAGCTGGCGCTTTCCCGGCCCGTAAGTCCTGGCTTTTGGGCACGGACTGGACCACGCAGCTATTCAACGCTGATCAGCAATGGTTTGTAGAATATACCAACACCCTGGCGGACGACTTCCTGGGCGATGCCATGCCCAACATCACCTACGATCATTCTCGTTATCGCTCCGGCTACCGCTATTACGGCCGCAGCATGGCCGCAAGTTTTGATGGCGACTCTGAAGTGCTCACTCTGGGTGCCTTAAACTTTCTCGACAGCGGCACCAACATCAGTGCCAGGGTGAGTTTCGCGAGACTCAATAAAGAAGGCGTCATCCGCAGTGAAGCACCGAACGACGATATCTTTTATACCGTGCCCGACGTCGATCAGAATGTAACCATTCTCGATGTAGGCTATGGAACGCGATTGCTTAGCGGCTGGCTGGATCTGAACTTCCAGGCCTCCGATAAGAAAATTCAGTATCAGGGTGGCGAGAAAGACCTGTGGTCTCTCGGCGCCACCTGGACTTACCGCTTCTGAACCCTGTTTATATTTAAACGTCCGTAAGCGTACGTGGCATACATTTCAAGACTTAAACCGGAACATAACCAGTGAACCTGAAATCCCTGCTCATTCCTCTGGCCATGCTGCTCCCCATGGCAGTAACCGCCCAGTCCATCAGCCAGTCCCAGATCGAACAGTTTCAGAGCCTGCCCCGGGCCCAACAGGAAGCCTTGGCCAGCCAGTACGGTCTCGATCTGGACGATATACAATCCTCGGGGCAACGCAATCAGCGCCCTCAAGACGTTCAGGTAGTAGAGCCAGTCGCGAGTATTACCGACGAAGACAGGGAACAGGCGCGCAGAGAGAAGGAAGAAGACAAGAGGGAGCAGGAAGCTGCGGATAAAAATGGAGGCCTGAAACCATTCGGCTATGATCTCTTCAGAGGCAGCCCAACAACCTTCGCTCCTGTGACGGAGATCCCTGTTCCCTCCGAGTACACGTTAGGCCCGGGTGACGTATTGCGAATCCAGCTCTGGGGTAAGGAAAACCAGAGCCTGGAACTGCCCGTCAGCCGGGATGGCACCATCAGCTTTCCCCAATCCGGCCCTATGAGCGTGGCAGGGCTGAGCTTTGATGAAGCGCGGCAGCAAATTCGCAAACAGGTATCTGAGCAATACATCGGCGTGCAGGCCAGTGTCTCCCTGGGCGAATTGCGCAGCATGCGAGTATTCGTGCTTGGAGAGGCTCGTAACCCCGGTTCTTATTCAGTGAGTTCACTCTCTACCATCACCAATGCCCTGTACGTCTCTGGTGGCATCAAACAAACCGGCTCCTTGCGAAACCTTCAGCACAAACGTGACGGCAAGCTGGTGGGCACGCTGGATCTTTATGAACTACTGCTCCAGGGCGACAGCTCCAACGATAACCGCTTGCAGCCGGGCGACGTAATCTTTATTCCCCCGGTGGGCGAGCGCGCTGGCATTGATGGTGAAGTATATCGCCCCGCACTGTACGAGCTTAAGAACGAGAACAGCCTGGCAGATCTGGTTAGCATGGCTGGTGGCCTTACCTCCCAGGCCTATCCCCAGCGTATAAATATAGAGCGGACTAACGAAGATTTTCTCAGGATCATCGCTGAGGCCGATTACACAGCCGCCAAAGGAAAGAAAGCAAGAATCCAGGCCGGTGACAGAGTGAATATTCCGTCAATTTCGGATATCACGGGTCAATACGTTGAGATCGCCGGTGCGGCCACACGCCCGGGCCGTTTTGCCTGGATGCCTGGTATGCGGGTGAGTTCAATTATCGGGAATATTGATGCGGATTTGATGCCCAGTGCTGACAAGCGCTACGCGGCTATCGTTCGCACCGACAAATCCACTGATACGATTTCAGTGCTGAACCTAAGGTTGAGAAAAGCCATCCAAAATCCGGGTAGTGAGTTCGATTTCCAGCTGGAGGAAAAAGACAAGCTGCTGATCTTCTCAGATGCCGGAAAAGTAGTGCGCGAAGAGGAGCTTCCCGAGAAGAGCGACGAGATTGAGGATGAAGATCGGCGCGAGTTCACTCGTGAACGTCTTTTTGAGCCAGTGATTCGTCGCTTGAAGAGCCAGGCAACACCTTCATCGCCACAAAGGACCATTCAGATAACCGGGCCCGTTCGATATCCTGGTGAATATCCCCTACCTGCCTCCAGACAGCTTGCGGATGCAGTTTTCGTAGCCGGAGGTTTGAAGGACTCGGCATCGCTCTTCAATGCAGAAGTGGCGCGCTACACCACCGATGACGATGGCATCGGCAAGACCCGGATCCTCAACGTGAATCTGGCCGATGCCATGGCCGGCAACGGCAACCTGGCGCTGCAAAGCCGGGACCGGATTCTGATTAAATCCATTCCGGAGTTCGCGAAAACCAGCACCATTGAACTGCAAGGTGAAGTGCGTTATCCCGGCGTATACACCTTTCGCAATGGTGAAACGCTCAAACAAGTCATCGAGCGCGCTGGTGGCCTCACCGGGAACGCCTTCCCCAGAGGTGCGGTATTTACCCGTGAAAAGCTGCGCCAGTTGGAGGCACAACGTCTGCGTGAAGCGGAAGAGCGCCTGCAGGGAGATCTTCTCGGCGTTCAGCTTGAAGGCGATGGGCTAGGCGGCGAGAGTGCTGATCGGGCGCAGCAGGTCGAGGAGCTGCTCGAAGATGTTCAAAGCAGCCGACCGGTTGGTCGTATGGTGGTTGACCTTGAGGCGGTCGTGAACGATGAAAGCTATCAGGCGATCCGCCTTCAGGATGGCGATAGGCTCACCATTCCAACGGTTCCCCAGTCCGTCACCGTATTCGGCGAAGTGCAATTTCCCACCAGCCACCTGCACCAGGCCGGCTTGACCGTGGATGACTACCTTGATCGTTCTGGCGGGCCGACGCGCCAGGCCGATGAGAGTCGGGTGTATGTTGTAAAAGCAGACGGTTCGGTAATGCTTCCTGAGAAAAGCCGCTGGTTTGGAAGCCGGAGCCAACAGTTGGAACCGGGGGATACGATCATCATGCCGATTGATGTGGACCGCCTGAATCAGCTTGAACTTTGGTCCAATGTGAGCCAAATCGTTTATCAAATGGCCTTGGGTGCAGCAGCGGTAGGAAACCTGTAATGACTAAATACGAACCCCACACGTATGAGCCAACAAAGGAAGTGGCCCATTACCCGGATGACGAAATAGATCTGCGGGAACTGTTCCTGACGCTTTGGCGGGGCAAATGGATAATTCTGGCCACTACAATCGCCTTTGCAGCCGCAGGTGTGTTCTATGCCTTAAGCCAGCCCAACATTTATCAGGCCAGTGTGCTCCTCGCTCCCACTCAGGAGGAAGGCGTCGCAAACGGGATTAGTGGTCAACTGGGTGGATTGGCAAGCTTGGCGGGTATTAACTTAGGCGGTGGAGGGACCAATAAGACAGTCATGGCAAAAGAAATCTTGAAGTCTCGCGCCTTTCTCACAGATTTTATTCATCGGCACGATCTGGTAATTCCTCTAATGGCAACAAAAGCCTGGGACATGAGAGAAAATCAGTGGGTGATTGACCGAGAACTCTACAGCCCGAGCAACAGTCAGTGGCGCACCAATGAAGACGGTGAGGTTTTGGAGCCTACTGATTGGGATATGGTAAACAAGTTTAAAGCCAGCCATCTTAGTATTTCTGAGAATAAAGAGAATGGCATGGTGACGTTGAGTGTCAAAAGCCAATCTCCCCCAGTTGCCAAGGCCTGGGCTGATATGTTGGTTAAAGACATTAACGAACACATGCGTCAGCAGGATGTAAGAGAATCAGAGGCTCGCATTGCCTATCTGGAAGAAAAGCTCAGTGAAACCAATATTGCGGGGATGCAGCAAGTGTTCTATCAGCTTATTGAAAGCGAAACCCGCACGGTAATGCTCGCCAATGCGCGGGATGAATACATATTCAAAACTGTGGACCCCGCAGTAATACCCCAGGAAAAGAGCGGCCCCAAACGCGCTTTGATCGCAATTGTTGCGGCCATGTTGGGTGGCATGCTGGGAATTTTTATGGTGTTCCTAATTGCGTTCATTCGAAACAGTAAAACGCCGGTCACATAAGAGATCTGTTCAAGTACCAGAGCACCAGTGATGCAGCGTCTAAGCCCTCACATTTCAATTCACTAACTGAAATCGTTAATCAAGATGCAAAAAGATCAGCTCACCATCGCCGTTATAGGTCTGGGCTACGTAGGCCTTCCTTTAGCTGTTGAATTTGGAAAAAAACGCAACGTAATTGGCTTTGATATTGACCAGAGCCGAATTAATGAACTTCAGGCCGGGCACGATTCCACTCTTGAGGTGGAAGACGAGCTTCTGTCTAAAGCAAATGGCCTTAGCTTTACCACGAACCTCGCAGATTTGGCGGCCGCGAATGTGTACATCGTTACGGTTCCGACTCCGATTACCGAGCACAAAACACCGGATCTTACGCCACTGGTCAAAGCCAGCGAAACAATTGGCAAGACACTTAAAAAGGGTGATGTCGTTGTTTACGAATCGACAGTATACCCAGGGGCTACAGAAGAGGATTGCGTGCCCGTTCTAGAGAAAGTGTCTGGCCTTAAATTCAACCAGGATTTTTATGTTGGTTACAGCCCTGAGCGAATCAACCCTGGGGACAAAGAGCATCGGGTTACCAACATAAAAAAAGTCACTTCGGGCTCTACACCTGAAATCGCCGAGCTGGTAGATGACCTTTACAACGAAATCATCACGGCCGGCACTCACAAAGCCAGCACCATTAAGGTGGCTGAAGCTGCCAAGGTTATCGAGAATACCCAGCGCGACCTGAATATTGCTCTTATCAATGAATTGGCGGTTATATTTAATCGAATGGATATTGATACTGAAGCCGTATTGGAAGCTGCTGGCACGAAATGGAACTTTCTTCCGTTTCGACCCGGGCTCGTTGGCGGCCATTGCATCGGGGTTGACCCGTACTACCTGACCCATAAAGCGCAGGCCATTGGTTACCACCCTGAAATAATTCTGGCAGGCCGACGCCTGAATGACAGTATGGGGGAGTATGTAGTATCCCAACTGGTAAAAGGCATGCTCAAAAAACGCATTCACGTTGAAGGCTCGCGGGTGCTTGTTATGGGGCTGACCTTCAAGGAAAATTGCCCTGATTTACGCAACACCCGTGTTATCGACATTGTGCGCGAACTAAAGGAATACAACACTCAGGTAGACGTGTATGACCCCTGGGTGTCGAAAGAAGAGGCTGAGCACGAATACGGAATCGCGCCAGTAAGCGAGCTTGAGCACGGTGTTTACGATGCGATTATTATTGCCGTTGGCCACCAGCAGTTCGCAGCAATGGGCATGGGGAGCATCCGCAAATTAGGTAAACAAGATGACCACCTTGTTTACGACTTGAAGTATCTGTTTCCTTCGAACCAGACCGATCTGCGTCTCTGACCATCCTTGGAAAATTTACACACATCGTTATTGGAGTAATTGAAGCGTGAGCAAAAAGTTTGCACTTATCGGCGCCGCCGGCTACATCGCCCCTCGACACATGAAAGCCATCAAGGAAACCGGAAATGATCTGGTGGCGGCATTGGACAAGAATGACTCGGTTGGCATTATCGACAGCTTCTTCCCGGACGCGGATTTTTTTACAGAGTTCGAGCGATTTGACCGGCATATCGACAAGCTGAGAAGAGCAAACGGCGGTCGCGCGGTGGACTATGTTGGCATCTGTTCGCCGAACTACCTCCACGACTCCCACATGCGTTTTGCGCTGCGCTCCGGTGCTGATGCCATTTGCGAAAAGCCGTTGGTTCTGAACCCCTGGAATATCGATGGTCTCCAGGAAATCGAGCGGGACACGGGGCAGAAGGTAAACACCATACTTCAATTGCGTCTGCACCCTTCCATTATCGCGTTGCGGGAAAAAGTGCAGAAGGAACAGAAAGCTACCAAACACGAAGTGGACCTCACTTATATCACCTCTCGTGGTCACTGGTATCTGCAGTCCTGGAAGGGCGACGAACACAAGTCCGGTGGCATTGCCACCAACATCGGTGTTCACTTCTACGATATGCTGCATTTTATCTTTGGCGAGCTGCAGGAGAACGTGGTCCATCACAGTGACGACACTATGGCTGCCGGCTATTTGGAATATGAGAAAGCCCGGGTTCGCTGGTTCCTGTCGGTGGACTACAAATATGTTCCTGAGAGCGCGAAGGCGGATGGCCAGCGCACCTACCGTTCGATAACAGTAGACGGCGAGGAAATCGAATTCTCTGGGGGCTTCACAGACCTCCACACCCGTAGCTACGAAGAAATTCTCAAAGGCAACGGGTTTGGTTTGGAAGAAAACCGCGTAGCGATCGAGACCGTTGCCACCATCAGAAATGCCACACTCGCAAGCCTGACCGGCGATTATCACCCCTTCCTCAAAAAAGTCTGATCGCCCACTCTCTTTTCCCCAGCGGAAGGGGGAGTGCTTCACCCGGCTTCACAATAAGAGGATAAGTTATGCCCGTAACCATCCACCCCAGCGCCATAGTTGACGAAGGCGCTCAAATTGGCGAAGGCTCTCGTGTATGGCACTTCGTTCACGTATGTGGTGGCGCCAGAGTTGGTCAAAATGTCTCCATGGGCCAGAATGTTTTCATTGGTAATAAGGTAACCATTGGCGACAACTGCAAAATCCAGAACAACGTTTCCGTGTACGACAATGTTCACCTTGAAGAGGGCGTATTCTGCGGCCCTAGCATGGTATTCACGAACGTCTACAACCCACGCTCCCTCATTGAGCGTAAGGACGAATATCGTGACACGCTGATTAAAAAAGGGGCTACCCTGGGGGCCAACTGCACCATAGTATGCGGTGTAACCGTTGGCGAATATGCGTTCGTTGGCGCTGGAGCAGTTATTAATAAGGATGTCCCGGCATACGCGTTGATGGTTGGTGTACCTGCCAAACAGATCGGTTGGATGAGCGAATTCGGCGAACAACTGGATCTGCCCGTGCAAGGGGAGGGGGAAACTACATGCCCTCACACCGGCAGCCGATACGTGCTTAAAGACAACCAATTGGTCAAATCCTGAGAGTGCTCTCAGATAGTTCAAGTAAAAAGGTACCTGCCAAATGCAATTCGTAGACCTGGCCGCGCAACAAGCCCGAATTAAAGACCAGATAGATCAGAACATCCAGAAAGTGCTTGCCCATGGTAAATATATCCTGGGCCCTGAGGTGGCTGAACTGGAGGAGAAGCTAGCCGCTCACTGCGGAGCCAAACACTGTATCTCGGTGGCAAATGGGACAGATGCGCTGCAAATTGCCCAGATGGCCCTTGGCGTGGGGCACGGCGATGAGGTGATCGTGCCGGGCTTCAGCTACATCGCTACAGCCGAGACCCCTGCTGTCTTGGGCGCCAAACCTGTATACGTGGACATTGACCCAAAAACGTACAACCTGAACCCAGAGAAACTGGAAGCAGCGATTACCCCGAGCACCAAAGCGATCATTCCGGTGTCGCTCTACGGCCAGTGTGCCGACTTTGACACCATTAATGCGATTGCTGAAAAGCACGGGATTCCCGTAATTGAGGACGGTGCGCAAAGCTTCGGCGCCAGCTACAAAGGCCGAAAATCGTGCAGCCTGACGACGATCGGCTGCACCAGCTTCTTCCCGAGTAAACCACTGGGTTGTTACGGAGATGGTGGTGCAATCTTTACAAACGACGATGAGTTGGCCACCATCCTTCGCCAAATTTCCCGCCATGGCCAGGACAGGCGTTATCACCATCTACGCGTCGGCGTAAATAGCCGGCTTGATACATTACAAGCGGCAATTTTATTGCCAAAACTGGAGTTACTGGAGGAAGAGATTCAGTTGCGGAGTCAGGTCGCTATCCGTTACACCCAGATGCTGAATGAGTCGGGCATAAATACTACGCCCATCCTGGAACAGCACAACGTATCTGCATGGGCGCAGTACACCATCCGGATTGATGATCGGGAAGCAGTCCAGGCGAAACTGAAGGAGGCCGGCATTCCTACTGCTGTGCACTATCCCATTCCGCTGAATAAACAGCCGGCAGTTGCAGATGAGGGTGCCAATTTGCCGGTGGGTGATGATATGGCCAAAAAGGTGATGAGTTTGCCCATGCATCCTTACATGGTAAGCGATGAATTGGAGAGCGTCGTAGGAGCTCTGAAGGCCTCATTAACCCTTTAAATGGATAGAGTGAAAGCTCTCCCCCTGCCAGCCTTGCAGGCCCACCCTGAGTCTCTGTTTTGAAAAGAAAAATAGCCAATTTTTTCGGCGCACAGTCTGATTTCACAAAGAATGTGATGAGGTTGGCGGGCTCAAGTACCGTGGCAATCGCTATAACGCTTGTCAGTTTGCCCATTATCACAAGAATCTACTCGCCCGAGGACTTCGGTCAGTTTCAGATTCTCCTTTCTACGATAGGCGTGCTTTCGGTAATTACCTCGTTTCGCTATGAAATGGCGATCGTTATGCCGAAAGGCAGAAATGAAGCCAGTGCAGTTTATACCCTTGCGCTGATTTTCCTCATACTGACGACGTTCCTCATTTCAATTGCCTTCTTTTTCTTAGGTGGAGCCTTTCTCCAGCTGTTGAATGCCGAGGTTCTTGAACCCTATCTGTTCCTGATGTGCGTTGCGATCTTCCTTGCTGGTTTGGTGCAGGTGCTTAGGTACGCCATTACCAGAGAAAAACGCTTTAAGGAACTGGGAAGTAATAAGGTAATTGAGACGGCATCCGCTCAGGGAATGAAAATCAGCCTCGGCCTCTTGTCACCAACATTTCTGTCGTTATTTGTGAGTCAGGTAGTTGGATATATTTTAAGCATTGTACTAGCTGTGAAGTACAAGCAAACAAACCTGAGTTTTTCAAGGCGGAAGCTTGGCTGGGCACTAAAGAAATATCACCGGTTCATTTTATACAGTACGCCAGCAGTGTTGTTGAACACGGTGGCGCTGCAGTTGCCAGTATTCATGATAGCCAGATATTTTGGTCCGGAATTGGTTGGCTACTATGTTCTTGCGATCAAGTTGATTGAAGTTCCGTTAAAAATTGTAGGCAATGCAATCAGTCAAGTTTACTTTAAGCAGGCAGCTGACATATTTCATTCGGGCCCTGAAAACCTATTGAGGTTGTACCGACGAACGGTTGCAAAGCTCGCGTTGGCCATGAGTCTCCCTACCATCCTCGTGTTCGTATTAGCCGAGCCGGTTGTTCCTTATATTTTGGGACAAAACTGGTCAGAAGTGGGGAGTATCATGATGTTTGTGGTGGTTTGGAAATTTTTTGAGTTCATTAATTACCCGGTGAGTTCAACCTTAACAGTCATTAATGAGCAGCATATTGACCTCGGCCTGAAAGCAGTTTTCTCACTGGGACTTCGTTTTTCTGCATTAGCACTGTTCAATGAGAGCCAACATGAGTTTTTGATCGCCTTGGTGGCTTCAGCAAGTTTTTATTACATTATCTTCAACCTTGTGGCCTACCAGAGAGTTAAGAGAAGGATATGACCACTACTATTGCGCTGGGGAATTGTCCCAGCTCCGGAAGCACGTTTCTTGCCGACCTGTTGGATAGCACTGCCTATTCAGCTGTGGGGCCGGAACTAAATTTATTCAGTATCGAAGCGTTGTACGAAGAAGAAAGTTTTCGGCAATTTTTCCTGGAAAGGAGTCGTTGCGCTTCAGTATACCTGCGCAGGAATGGCCTGGTTTTTAATGACCTATGTGCATTTGGTCTGAATGGCCAACGTCTCGAGCAGATGGTGGCTGGTTCTGAGGGCTTACGTGACTTCCTGTCAAAGTTTGCTAGAAGTTTCCTTGCGCTGAGAGGGAAGAGTCTCGATGGAGTCGTGTTTGAAAAGAGCCCTCAGAACATCCATTGCGTTAGGCAGTATCTCGAGAAAACAGATAATCCGTTCGTCCACATTGTGAGGGACCCTGTAGACGTATTCCTGTCTTTGAAAAAGAGGGGGTTCTTATCTGGTATCGCCCTCATTACCTGGCTGATTGACGAGGCCAAGATCTTCGAATTTGCCGATAATAATCGTGTCAAGATTGTTCGTTACGAGGATCTGACCGAGCGCCCATTTGAAATTGCGGCGGACATACTGCGATCTGTTGGTTCATTTAATGTTGATGTAGCAGAGGTCGAGGCAGGCTTTAAAAGCAACCCTTATCGAAAATATCACACTGTAAAGCTGGCTTCCTGGAATCAGAAAGAATTTGGGAAAACCGAAGCGCGTAAAAGAAGGGAACTTTCCGATGAAGAAAAACGTTCACTGGCAGCTCTGAAAAACCTGAAAGTTAGTAGAGCCTACGCTGAGATTTTTGACCTGCCAGAGGTATCCTTTGTTCAGCTTCTGTCGAAGCTAGGCTATGAGGAAAGCTTCGATTCTGCCATTGGCAGTATGGAAAGTGATTTTGAGCTCTCCAGAAGCGAACAATATAAACTTTCTCGTAAATTTACTGGCGACTTGAAGCACGGTGATGCGCGTTTGAAAGATTTAGGAACCTATATAAAGCCAGTGGAAAAAATTTAAATGTGCGGAATAGTCGGAATCGTCTCGACATCAGAGGTTTGTCCAGAAAATCTGAGAGCGATGAGCGATACGATGGTGCACCGGGGGCCGGATGGAGAGGGTATTTACATCTCTAACGGAGTTGGCCTGGCGCACAGAAGGTTGGCGATTGTAGACCTTTCTGAGGCCGGCAAACAGCCAATGCAATACCTCGATCGCTACGTGATTACATACAATGGAGAGATTTATAACCACCCTGAGCTCAGACTGGAATTGGAGGAGAAAGGATACGAATTTTGCTCTCAGACAGATACTGAAGTAATCATGGCCGCATACGATTATTGGGGCACTGGTTGTTTCAATAAATTTAATGGAATGTGGGCATTTTGCATCTATGACCGCGTTGAAGACCGATTTGTATTGAGCAGGGATCGCTTTGGTATAAAACCTCTGTATTTCTGGCGCGATGGTAAGAGCTTTGTTTTCGCAAGCGAGATAAAGGCTCTTCTAGCTTATGAGCATTTTGGGAAACCGAGGCCGAACCTCGAATACCTCAACTGCTATCTGCGTGAGGGTCCGAATGAGCAGTTGCCCGAAACGGCATTTGAGGGGGTCTATAAGTTTGGGGTTAGTTCGTTTGCTGTATGCAGCAGAGATGAGCTATTGGAAGGACGGATACCAGAAACGAGCTACTGGACGGTTCGCCCAAATCTTTCTTCAGAAGCCTTCGACCACCAAAAACTCGAGGAATTTTCAGAAAAGTATCGAGAGCTATTGAGAGATGCCGTCCGGTTGAGACTTCGTTCGGACGTCAAGGTTGGCTCGGCTCTATCTGGCGGGATAGACAGTAGCAGCATTGTAAGTCTCGTGAACGACCTTCACGCCGGAGAGGGGAGTGAGGGGCGCCAGGAAACCTTTTCCAGTGTTTATAAAGCCCCAGGAACCATTTCCTGCGACGAGAGCGAATACATTGATCAACTGGCGCAACACCTTAAAGTCCACTCCAATCAGATTGAACCAGACGAGAAAGACATCCCGGACGAACATGCGCAGATGATCTATCATCTTGAGACGCCACCCACGGGGACATTGATGTCCAGTTGGCATACATTCAAGCTCGTGGGCCGCTCTGACGTGACAGTTACTCTTGATGGACAGGGAGCGGATGAGCAGCTGGCTGGGTATGACGGCTACGTTACCAACTATGTTGCAAATCTTAGCCTCAGCGCTGCGATTCAGGAGTGCGGTTTCACAGGGCGAAGCCAACGAAGGAGGGCGCTGAAGGGACTAGTTATCAAAGTAGCCTCTATGATTTTGGGAAGAAAGCTGGCTCTTCGATTTCTTGAGAAAGTCTCAAAATCAATCAGCCTCCAGGCAATGCCTTTAAATCAGAAGCTGGCGCTAGATCTTAGAAATAATCTGATTACGCTTCTGCATTACGCAGACAAGACATCAATGGCTTACAGTGTTGAGTCTAGGATGCCCTTTATGGATTTCCGACTTGTGGAATTTCTCTTTGAAGTCCCAGCCGGCTATAAATTCCGCAAGGGATGGAGCAAGTATCTCTCGAGGGTCGCAATGCGAGATAAGCTCCCGAAGAACATCTTATGGCGTCGAGACAAGATGGGTTGGCCAATCCCTGAAGAGTACTGGTTCAATGGGGGGCTTAAAGATTGGCTCGATAGAAAAGTTTACGACTCTGCATTTTTGCGAAAGTACTTCGATACTCAAGTCAGATCTTATGAAAGTCTGAGCGTCAGACAAAAGCTCAACCTTCTGAACCTTGCCGTATGGAGCGATACATTCGAGATCGAATAATGACCCGCATCGTATTTATTATTACATCAAAAGGAAAGCCTGGAGGAGTAGAGCGTCGTTTTCTAAGAGTCGCCGAATTCCTCAATGACCAACCCGGTACAGAATGTGTCGTTCTAGCCTCCGCCTCTTTTTTCTCAGGTTTTAAGCTTGATCAGGTAAAAACGGTCGAGCTTGAGGCAACCGGTTTGGTGAGGCGGGCGGTCGAGATCACCGATTTCGTAAGGCAATACGGTATCAGTCATGTTCATATTGCTTCTAACCCTGGGCTATTATCGGCTTTTCTATGCGGTATAATAAGAGTGCTTGGAAAAAAAGTTTCTATCTCTTCTGTCAATTCAAGTAAAGTGAATCGTCAGCATTTTGAAATTAGGTCTAGAATTGCGCATCGAGTAGCCTATAAGTTTGCAAATAAGGTAGATTTTCTTTCGGATTCAATTTTAGAAAAACATCAAGAGTTATTTGGAGTCCCGAAATCGAAAGGCAGGGTTTCTGAGTGTTCGTTTCTCGCCAATAAATTGGAGACAGTAAATTCGGGTGAGCGCAATATTGATATTTGTTTTGTTGCCAGATTAGTTCCACTAAAGGGTATTGAATTGCTTCTCGATGCGTTGTCAGAAATCCAACCTACTCTCAACGTTCGTATTTGTGGAGATGGGCCAATGAAGTCCTATATCCATTCCAGGGTTGATGTCCTCAAGAGTCACAATATAACTGTCGGTTATTGCGAAAATCCTATCGATATCTTGTCAAAATCAAAAATTTTTGTATCTTTGCAAACATATAATAATTATCCCTCGCAGAGCGTTTTTGAGGCAATTAAAAGCGGTTGCCTAGTTATAGCAACAGATGTAGGAGAGACAAGAAAGATTCTAAATGATGAAAATAGTATTCTGATAAAAGACAGAGCTATGTTGATAAGTGCTATAAACACAGCACTGAAGAATGATGACTTCCGTGACTCACTGATCAGTGAGTCACGGAAAGTTTTCCGTAAACATAATATCAAAAATTTTTCAGATTATTTTGCAACTGAAATTCTCGAGGTGGAGCCTTCTAATTGAAAATTTTGGTAATTGCAGCAAACTTTCCAAGTGAATCGAGACCCCAAAACGGTATCTTTGTAAAGAATCTCCTGGTTGAGTTTGTCCGCTTGGGGCATGAAGTTATCGTAATATCGCCTCAGAAATTCATAGGTGACTCTATGCCCAAAAAAAAATCAGAGAATGGGTATGAAGTATACCGACCAAGGTTTATGTCGTTTGGTAACAAGAAATTCTTTGGGCTTAAAACAAGATGGTTTTCTCACTTGTCTTTCAAGTTAGCGATCTATTTTTTTTCATTAAGACAAAAATTCAGCTTCGATGCAATATATTCGCATTTCCTTTTTCCGTCTGGCGCAACTGCGGTTATGCTTTCGGAGCGTTCGGGTAAGCCGGCATTCTGCTCTTTGGGCGAGAGCACGTTTGAGGCATATGAGGAAATATACTCGCGAAAGTATATCAGAAAGACGCTGGACGGGTTTAACCAAGTCTTTCCCAACTCTCGCGATAAAACTGAATTTTTGGCTCAGACATACGGGGGGGATGTGAAACACCGATACGTGCCCAATGGGGTAGATACGAAAGTTTTTTTTCCGGCATCGAAAGCAGAGGCTCGGAAAAGGTTGGGACTGAGCCCGACAGCTCAAATCGTACTTTTTGTTGGTGGTTTCATCGATAGGAAGGGGCCTCTAAGGGTCTTGGCGGCCTGTGAGCGGTTGCAGAGAGTTCCGAATATGGTCTTTATTGGTGAAGGGCCGCAGCGACTCGAACATGCACAAATTGTGTTCTGTGGAAAAGCCGAGCAAAACGAGTTACGCCACTACCTTAATGCTGCAGACGTATTCGTAACTCCCTCTAGGAAGGAAGGCATGCCGAATGCGTTGCTGGAGGCTATGGCGTGCTCGTGTCGAATTGTTGCTTCCGATATTCCGGTGCACCGCGAGCTTTTAGGGGATTACTCGCGAGGAACTTTGTGTGACGGAGAGGATCCGGGTTCGCTATCAAGTGCTATCCAGAAAATGCTTTTATCCGGTGAAAGCCCTAACCCAAGTGAGTTCCAGTATTCTTTGGAGAACAGGGCCCAAACTATTCTCGGGAACATAGGCGCAGCGCTCTGACAGGGGGAGGGGCAGCCAGAAAAATCCTTCAATTTTAAGAAAAACGAAAATTGTGAATTTTAGAACTACTGACGTCATTGATGGGGCAACGAGTTCCGAATTAGAGGGGGATATAGTTCCGCGTGGATAAATTGATTGCGATACCATTCGGGATAGCAGGCCCAGATGAACGCATGGCGACGTTATTATTAATGCACAGTGCGACCGAATGTAAGCTGATCGATCTCAGTCTCATTGGCACATATTGTGGTTTGGCATTGATTAGATAGGGTGAATGAGAATTCTGAGAATCGAATATATTTTATAGGCTTTCGTGCTCCTCTGGATAAAATAGTGCTACCATCGTTAGGTTTTTCGTTTCTTTTAGGTTTTCACTTCAATTTATTATTTTTTCTTTAGAGAGTGGGAAGGTAGTTCGAAGGACGCGTGGTTAAGTCATCGGTTTTTTGATTTCTCAATAAGTTTTGGTTTTTAGGCTTTTATTAATTTGATGGTTTCTAATCCGAGGTAGAAATGGGTGTGACAAATTGATTTTTTTGTACTTCGGTTTGTTTTTTATTGTTGTTCTATTCGAGCTTCTTCGAAAGCGGGACTTTACCATAGATTTTCTTTCTATTTTTAACTTCTTTTTCTCTTTGTATTATATTTTTGTACCCATCGTTTTTCATATACACTCAACCTCTGAATGGGTATATATGTCGCGATATAGTGAGGCTGCTGATTCGTTATATTTGTATTTTTCTATTATGATATCTTTGGTGTTGGTGAATGTTTTTTATATAATTTTCAATGTAAGGTCGAAGTGGGAAGGGGTTCTTAGGGTAAATAATAAAAGATTTATTCGTTTCATTGTTTTCGGACTGTTTATGGGGTGTCTTTTAATATATTTGAAGTCGATCGGCTATGGCGGAATTGTCAAATTTGCGATGTCTGGATATTTGAGCAGGGCAGGCGAAATTGACGGCGGGGTCTTTGATTACGTTACGCCGTTCGTGAAGGTCATCGTTCCTTTCTTTTTTATTTTCGTTGCCTTTTTTGTTAGTTTTCCCTCGCTGAGAAATTTCGTAATACTGACAATAGCGGCGTCTTTTTACGGCGCTTGGGCAATGAGCACTGGTGGACGAGGTAATCTAATACTTACGTTACTTCCCGTTTTCTTTATATATGTTAATTCGAAAGGTATTAACGCAAGAGTTATTGCTCTTGCATGCACTTTAGCTGCAATTGGGCTGGCAGTTATTGCATATGGTAGATCTTTTTTCTACGCCCTCGCATTATCCAATGCCGGAGCCGGTGATTTTTTCTCTCTATTTATGAAGAATCAAGAAAGTTTCTCTGGCCAGGGCGCGGATCCTCTGGTAGCCATATTCAGACATTTCGACCATTCCCTTGTAAGCGCTTTTTTGATTTTGGAAGATCTCGATAAATATGGTGGGTTCAGATATATTTTTGATTACCCGCGAGTTGTTTTAGATGCATTGCCTGGTTTATCTGTTGTTGGAGGCGGCTTGGATGCAATTAATGCCTCCATTCCAGCCCAAATAAATAAAGAATTAATTGGTTTGAGCGATGGGTATGTTCCAGTTGGTTGGGTGGGTTTGATGCTCTTGAATGGTGGTGTCATTTTTCTTGCAATCGCCTCTTCTGTATCGGGGTTAGTTGGTGGAAAACTCAGCTCCTTAATTGTTTCGCTAGAAATTCCGGGAAAGTGCGGTATCTATATTTTCTTTGCATTCTTTTGGTTTTGGTTTTTCTTTCACACTGATCCACTAAATCTGATAATTCCAATGGTTTCATATTATATTTTTATTTTTTTCTTTCTTTATTTGATTAAATTTAGAAGATATCGAATAGTTGGGTAATTTTTGATCGTCTCTTGAGTTATCATAAAAGAGATAAATTTTCGAGATAAGCCTGATAGGTTTAAAAGAGCAATGCTGGATATAGACTGTATTCGCAGTATCTTGTTGTTGAATAGGTTTCTAAGCGTTCATAACTCCATAGGTTTTCTATGATTTCAGTGGTTCATTTGAGTTCTGCGCATCCGAGATCTGATATCCGAATTTTCGTGAAAGAATGCAAATCGCTGGTTAAGGGTGGTTATTCCGTATCGCTGGTAGTAGCTGATGGTAAAGGCGATGGGGAGAATGCTGGCGTGGCAATCTACGATGTCGGTGCATCTAGAGGCCGTTTCGATCGTATTCGCACTGCACCGAGCAGGGTGTTGGCTAAAGCAGTGGCGCTGGATGCTGATATCTATCACCTGCACGATCCAGAGCTGATTCCGGTTGGCCTAAAACTTAAAAAATACGGCAAAAAAGTAATCTTCGACTCCCATGAGGATGTTCCCAAGCAGCTTTTGGGCAAGCCCTACTTGAATAAACCAGCTAGATGGCTTTTATCCAAGACGTTCGCGGTTTATGAAAAGTACGCTTGCGCAGAGCTAGATGTAGTTATTGGAGCTACCCCACACATACGCACTAAGTTTGCGTCTATGGGTGTCCGCTCGGTGGATATTAACAACTATCCTTTGCTGGATGAGTTCTCCGTTGGAACCGTGGATCGGTCAAAAAAGAGGGAACAAGTCGCTTATGTTGGTGGGCTTGACCGCATTCGTGGAATTCACGAAATGGTTAAGTCTTTTGGCTTGGTTGAGACGGATGTCCGATTTTCGTTAGCGGGTAGTTTCGGCCAACCGGATTTCGAGGCACAAGTCCGGGCCGAACCTGGTTGGCAACGAGTGGACTACCGTGGTTGGTTAGATCGCCAGGGTGTTAAGACAGTACTGAATGAGTCCTTCGCGGGCCTAGTGACACTGCACCCTATTGTTAATTATCTTGATGCATTGCCAGTAAAAATGTTTGAGTATATGGCAGCCGGGTTGCCGGTAATCGCCTCGAATTTCGCCCTGTGGAAGCAGATCATTGAGGGAAACCAATGCGGCCTATGCGTCGACCCGCTCAACCCCAAGGCCATTGCTGAGGCCATCGACTACCTTGTTACGCACCCCGAAGAAGCGGAGAAAATGGGGCTCAATGGACAACGCGCGGTCCAGGAGCTGTACAACTGGGGTAATGAAGAGCGGAAACTTATTCAACTCTATGAATCTCTTACGGACTGAGGATCAAAGCAAAGAAATTTGACCATTATTGGTGCGCGCCCTCAGTTCATAAAGGCAAGCGTTGTCTCTCGTGCTATTCAAGAGGTGCGAGGATTGGAGGAAATCGTGCTCCACACCGGGCAGCATTTTGATGCCAATATGTCGGATGTTTTCTTTAATCAGTTGAATATACCGCGGCCCGATATTCAGCTTGATATCCATGGGGGCAATCATGGAGAAATGACGGGGAGAATGCTGATCGAAATTGAGCAGGCGTTACTCGAACACAAGCCGGACAGGGTGTTGGTTTACGGTGATACAAATTCAACCCTTGCAGGCGCATTGGCAGCGGCAAAGCTACATATACCGGTTGCCCACGTGGAGGCAGGCTTGCGAAGCTTCAACATGCGGATGCCTGAGGAGATCAACCGCATTCTCACTGACCAGATCAGCGACCTGCTTTTTTGCCCAACGGATACCGCAGTAAAAAATCTCGAAAATGAAGGCTTCGAAGTCAAATCCGCGAAAGTAGTGCAGTCTGGTGACGTCATGCAAGACGCTGCCCTGATGTTTGCCGAAAAGGCGATTGCGCCTACAAATGTTCTACCGGAAACGTTTATTTTGGCGACGCTTCATCGGGCTGAAAACACCGATTGCCCCCGGCGTCTTGCAAGCATTGTAAATGCGTTGAATAAGACTCACCGTGAAAAGGCTCCGGTGGTTTTGCCTTTACACCCTCGCACCAGAAACCTGATCGCTCAGCAGGGGCTGACGCTTGACATACACATCATTGATCCTGTCGGGTACTTTGAGATGGTTTGGTTACTTGATCATTGCCAATTAGTACTGACTGATAGTGGCAGTGTGCAGAAAGAAGCTTTTTTCTTTGGTAAGGCTTGCGTGACGATGCGCGACCAAACTGAATGGGTAGAGTTGGTTGATGTCGGGGCCAATGAGCTTGTCGGTGCAGATGAATCCAGGATTTTTGAAGCGGCTGAGCGAAATCTTGGACGACGAATCCAAGATTCAGATCAATTGTATGGTGGTGGTGAAGCCTCCAACAGAATTGTGAGGGAGTTGTTGCGGGCGGATGCATGAATAAGAAAAGAGTTTGGATAATAAATCAATATGCATCTCTTCCTTCTACAGGTATTGGAGGGAGACACCGAGACTTGTCACGAGAGCTTGTCAAGTTAGGCTATGAAGTGACGTTGGTTGCTTCACGTTGGACTCATCTGATCAGAGATGCGGTAGTTGCTGGTTGCGCGCCTGAGAGTGAGGTTTTTGAAGGCTTTCGATTTCTCCGTCTGCCTTCCTCTCAATATGAACACGCTCACGATAAACGTCGGATTTGGAATTGGTTTGTGTTTGCTTTTCAGGTCAGGCAGCTTGACAAAAGGCTTGGGCAAAAACCTGATATTATTGTTTATTCATCTCCTTCCCTTATCGGATATCTGGGCGCCTACCGGCTGGCAAGGCGTTGTGGTGCCAAACTGATTTTTGAAGTCCGTGATATCTGGCCACTGACATTTATGGAAGTCGGCGGGTACTCACGCCGGCATCCTTTCATCCGTTTTTTGCAGTGGATTGAAAACTTTGCCTACAGGACGGCCGACCACACGACCTCTAATCTTGAGGGGCTGGGTCACACATGCGTGAACGAGGATTGCCCGCGAGCCGTTTCAGCTGGATACCTAACGGCTTTTCCTTAGAGGAGTTACGTCAGGTAGAAGCTCTGCCTGAAGAAGTAGCGTCTCGCATTCCCCAGCATGGATTCAGAATTGCCTACGCTGGAACAATGG
This sequence comes from Marinobacter sp. CP1, assembly GCF_001266795.1. Taxonomy (NCBI): domain Bacteria; kingdom Pseudomonadati; phylum Pseudomonadota; class Gammaproteobacteria; order Pseudomonadales; family Marinobacteraceae; genus Marinobacter; species Marinobacter sp. CP1. The sequence goes on along the minus strand of NZ_CP011929.1, from coordinate 484,505 downwards.
GAACCGCGAATGCCCTTGAGTCCCTGGTTGCAGCTGCCAAGCTGCTATTGGATAAGGGGGCAAATATTCACTTTGTATTGGTTGGTAATGGAAGGAGTAAGTCTGATCTTGAGGCGCAGGCAAAGGCGGCTAGGCTTGGCAATATAGTCTTTCTGGATGCTGTCTCTAGAACCCAGGTTCAGTCGGTACTCCAAAGGTGTGATGCCTGCTTTATTGGATGGAAAGACTCTAGCCTTTACGACCATGGCATTGCTGCGAACAAGTTGTTTGACTATCTGTATTCCGGCAAACCGATTCTTCATGCGTTTTCTGGAAGATTTGACCCCGTAGCAAGTTATGGTGCTGGGATTACGGTACCCGCCGAGAATTCGGAGGCCATAGCTGGCGGTGCGTTACAGCTCAGCCATATGTCTGAAGAAGAACTGCAGGCAATGGGTGAAAGCGGGCGTCAAGCGGCGATCAATTGTCACGAATATGCTGTGCTAGCGAAGAAATATGATGACCTTTTCAATCAGTTGCTACGTGGTCGAGGTCACTAGTCGTATATGTCTAAACGTTTTTTCGATTTGATCGTGTCGCTTATCGCGTTGATCGTATTGCTGCCAGTGATTTTCCTTGTGGCAGTCCAAATCCGTCGGAAGCTCGGCTCCCCGATCTTCTTTCGCCAAACTCGGCCCGGCAAAAACGGTAAACCTTTTGAGATGATCAAGTTTCGGACCATGCTGGATGCGGTCGATAGCAAGCGCAATCCACTTCCGGACGACCAGAGGATGACTCCCTTTGGAAAGCTTTTGCGCTCAACCAGTCTGGATGAGTTGCCGGAACTTTGGAACGTGCTGAAAGGAGAAATGAGCTTGGTGGGACCCCGCCCATTGTTGATGGAATATCTACCCCTGTATTCTGAAGAGCAATATCGGCGCCATGACGTTCGTCCAGGTGTCACGGGGTGGGCTCAGGTGAATGGCCGAAATGCGATCTCGTGGGAGGACAAGTTCAGGCTGGATGTTTGGTATGTGGATAACCAATCATTCCTGCTGGATCTGAAGATTTTGTTTCTTACCATTAAAAAAGTGCTGGTTCGCGATGGCATTAGCGGTGAAGGAGAAGCGACTATGTCCAAGTTTACCGGGAATAAGAATTGATGCGTTTAGCCATTCTGGGCGCCAGCGGCCACGGTAAGGTAGTGGCTGATGCAGCCGAGTGCTCGGGTTGGCTAGAGGTTATTTTCTTTGATGATGCTTGGCCGGAACTCACGGTTAATGGTCCTTGGAATGTGCAAGGCGATACTACTGCATTAATCGATCGTCTTGATGAGTTTGATGGTGTGGTTGTTGGTATCGGTAGCAACGCTATCAGGGCCGCTAAACAGGCACAGCTTAGAAATGCTGGCGCAAATGTTGTGAGTGTTGTCCATCCTGCCGCGAGGATTAGTGCTCATTCTCCAGTAGGTGAGGGCTCTGTGGTTTTTGCAAACGCAGTTATAAACGCCTGCGCCATTGTTGGGGCTGGTGTGATATTGAACACCGGAGCAGTGGTTGAGCATGATTGTATGATTGGCGATTTTGCTCATATCAGCCCCAATGCCGTACTGGCCGGTGGTGTTACGCTCAACGAGCAAAGCTGGGTAGGTGCTTGTGCGTCTGTGCGGCAGTTGCTGGAGATCGGCGAGGCCGCAGTTGTCGGTATGGGAGCTGTTGTTACGAAGAATGTTCCGCCTCGTTCGGTAGTTGCCGGAAATCCCGCCAAGATTTTGAAATCCTGAAATTCGATGAAAATCGAGCATTCAATGCTTGACGGATTCTTCTCTACCAGGCCTACGAACGGCTGAGTTCTCGCCACTCCTCTTTCACCAAGGAATGAGGAGGCGCAATACAAAAGGGTAGGTATGGCAACTTACGACGTCTTCAACGGAGATGCCGATGGCATCTGCGCTCTTATTCAGCTCCGCTTGGCGGAGCCCATGGAAACAGAGCTAATCACTGGGGTAAAGCGGGATATTTCCTTGGTGCAGCAGGTACATGCTGGAAAGCGGGATCACGTTAATGTTCTTGATATCAGTCTCGATAAAAACCGTGAAGCGGTGGACAACTTGCTCGCCGCAGGTTGTTCCGTTTTTTATGTTGATCACCACTTTCCCGGCGATAAATTGCCTGATGCTCCTACCTTCACTTGCCTGATTGATACTCAAGCTACTACCTGCACGAGCCTGTTGGTCGATAGACACCTCCGCGGCCGTTTCCATCGCTGGGCCATTGTTGCTGCATTCGGCGACAATCTGAATGCGGTTGGCGAAGAGCTTGCCGCGAAGGCGGGTATGTCAGCCCGGCAGACTGAGTCGCTAAAAACTCTTGGTGTGTGTATGAACTACAACGGGTATGGGGCCACTTTTGAAGACCTGCACTTCCACCCAGGAGATCTGTACAGGGAGTTTGTGAGGTTTGCGGACCCGTTAGAACTGATTGGTTCGGCCCCCGTTGCCTGGAAAAGACTGAGCGAAGGCTATGAGGATGATATGGCCCGGGGGTTGGAAGCCCCTGTGCTTTCAGAATCTGGTAAATCGCTGGTGCTAAAGCTGCCAGATGAGGCCTGGGCCCGTCGGGTAAGTGGTGTGCTGGGCAATGAGCTTACCAATCGTAATCCGGACACAGCTTGTGGGATTGTTACGGAGAAGGCAGATAACACCTATCAGGTTAGTATTCGTGCGCCTTTGAACAATCGCATTGGTGCTGATGAAGTGGCTCGCCAGTTCCCCTCCGGTGGCGGGCGTAAGGCGGCAGCCGGTATCAATACACTTCCTGCCGGTCAGTTAGATGAATTCTTGGGCGTAATGTGCTCTTTCTGGGCTTGACGGCCTGCGTGTCGGATTACGAGGCGTTGCCTCTAGTGCGACCTTCTTTCAATTCGAGCGTTTCTTTGTTGGATAAGTCAACGGCCGAATCCAACAAGCCAGACTGGAAATACCAATGACCTTAACTCCCCCAAAAAAAACTCACCTCAAACAGCTCGAGGCAGAGTCCATTCATATTATTAGAGAAGTAGCCGCCGAGTTTGATAACCCGGTAATGCTGTACTCCATTGGCAAGGATTCAGCGGTAATGCTGCACCTCGCCATGAAAGCGTTTGCGCCCGGTAAACCGCCGTTCCCGCTGATGCATGTGGACACTACCTGGAAATTCCGGGAGATGATCAAGTTCCGGGACGAATTGACTGAGCGGCTGGGGCTGAAACTGATTGTGCACACCAATCAGGAAGGTGTGGCCCAGGGCATTGGCCCATTTACCCACGGCAGTGCCAAGCATACAGACGTGATGAAAACCCAGGCGCTGAAGCAGGCTTTGGACAAGTATGGCTTTGATGCAGCCTTCGGTGGTGCCCGTCGCGATGAGGAAAAATCCCGGGCCAAGGAACGGGTATATTCTTTCCGGGATAAGTTCCATCGCTGGGATCCGAAGAACCAGCGCCCAGAGCTGTGGAATCTATTCAACGGCAAGGTAAACAAGGGCGAAAGTATTCGTGTGTTCCCGCTTTCCAACTGGACGGAGCTGGATATCTGGCAGTACATCTATCTGGAGAACATCGACATTGTGCCGCTCTATTACGCAGCAGAACGCCCGGTAGTCGAGCGCGACGGCACTCTAATTATGGTGGATGATGATCGGATGCCACTGGAACCTGGCGAAAAGCCGGAAATGAAGATGGTGCGATTCCGTACGCTTGGGTGCTATCCGTTGACCGGGGCGGTTGAGTCCGAGGCGGCGACATTGCCAGAGATTATTCAGGAGATGTTGTTGACCAAGACGTCCGAACGGCAGGGGCGGGTGATCGACCATGATTCTGCTGCTTCCATGGAACAGAAAAAGCGCGAAGGGTATTTCTAAGGAGTTGTTATGTCTCACGCATCTGAATTGATTGAATCCGATATCCTCGCGTACCTGGATCAGCACGAGAACAAGGACCTGCTGCGCTTTTTAACTTGCGGTAGCGTTGATGATGGCAAGTCCACCCTGATTGGTCGCCTTTTGTTCGACTCCAAGTTGATCTTTGAAGACCACCTTGCGACCTTGCACAAAGACAGCGAGCGCCAGGGCAATGCCGGTGAAGCGCTGGACCTGGCCTTGCTGGTGGATGGCCTGGCTTCTGAACGGGAGCAGGGTATTACCATTGATGTAGCTTACCGGTATTTCTCTACAGACAAGCGCAAGTTCATCATTGCCGACTGCCCGGGCCATGAGCAGTACACCCGTAATATGGCTACCGGTGCCTCTACCTGTGATCTGGCGGTGGTGATGATCGATGCCCGTAAGGGAGTGCTCACACAGTCTCGCAGGCACAGCTTTATTGTCAGCCTGCTTGGCCTCAAGCATGTTGTGGTCGCGATCAACAAAATGGATCTGGTGGACTTCTCGGAGGAGGTGTTCAACAACATCCGCGAGGAATACCAGAAGCTGGCTGCTCAACTTGGTCTGGAGGATGTCTACTACGTGCCAATTTCGGCGTTGAATGGCGATAACGTAGTGAACCGCAGCGAGCAAACGCCCTGGTACCACGGCGAGACCTTGATGAACATTCTCGAGCAGGTGGAAGTTCTGGAAGATCAGAACGTAACCGACCTTCGCTTCCCGGTGCAGTATGTGAACCGTCCGAACCTGGATTTCCGGGGCTATTGCGGCACGCTGGCCAGTGGTGTAGTGCACAAGGGTGATGAGGTGGCAGTGCTGCCTTCTGGAAAGACTTCCAGGGTAAAAGGCATTCACAATTATGACGGGGAGATTGATCGGGCCTGGCCGGGGGATGCCATTACGTTGACCCTGGAAGATGAAGTGGATATTTCCCGTGGCGATCTCCTGGTGCATGCCAACAGCAGGCCTGCTTTGGGCAATCGCTTTGCCGCCCACATTGTCTGGATGAATGAGCAGGCGTTGAAACCCGGCCGTGAATACGGCATCAAAATCGGCACCCGCGTGACGAACTGCTACGTCAACGAGGTGCTTGAAGAGATTGATGTGAATACTCTGGAGCACTACCCGGAGGCGAAGAGCGGCCTTGAGCTGAATTCGATTGGACTTTGTGATGTGGAGCTGTCCGAGCCGGTGGTGGTTGAGGATTATCAGCGGCACCCGGGAACCGGTAGCTTTATCCTGATAGACAAGCTGACGAATGTGACTGTGGCAGCCGGTATGGTGGATAAGGCGATAGATGGCGCGGGCGCCGTGACTGAGCGGGAATATACCGAGGCTGAGCGCAATCTGAACCGATTTATCCGAGAGAATTATCCGGAGTGGGGGTGTAAACCGGTTTGAACAGTTGTCGGATTACGAGGCTTCGCCTCTAATCCGTATATGGTCTCCTCCCCGTTTGCAAGGTCTCAGCACTCAATGTCAGGGACAGGTTTGCGCCCGTATATCCGGCCTGTTTGATGAGGCGGCTTTGTCGCCTCTGGCCTTGATGGAAGATCCGCGCCTGCCGTCCTTATCGACCTAACGGCCTCTGGGGCCCTTGGATTAGTCAGGTTTTCGGCAGGCCGGTCTGACCTGTTATGCCATCGATTGCTGTGACCCTCGCAACCTGCGGGAAGGGTAACCGCTTTACTTTCCGACGTCGCGTCGGTGATTTAGCTCAGTCAATCCCTGACTTATTCATACCGCCAGCCGTTGCTCCGATGGCTGGTAGTGCTCGCCTCGGGCGATAATCACCCAGGCAATGCGAACCAACTTGTTGGCCAATGCGACGGTTGCCTTGTTGAACCCTCGCTCTGCCTTGAGTCGCTGGATCCATCGGCTGAGGCGGTCCATTTTCCCGTCCGCACGGGCAACCACCGCTCTCGCCCCGTGAACCAGTTGGGCGCGTACGTACGGGTCGCCTCGCTTGCTGATTCCCAGTAAGACGTCTTTGCCCCCGGTGCTGTTCTGACGGGGGATCAGGCCCAGCGCTGCGCCAGCGTCTCGGCCTCGCCGGAATTGGCGGCCATCACCCATCCAGCCCTTCAGCAGACTGGCGACGACTTCACCAACGCCCGGTATCGCTTGCAGGCGCCGACAGGTCTCATCCTGTCTCGATCTCTGCTTTACTTGTTGGTCGTACCAGGCCAGTTCCTGCTCTACTTCCAGAAAACGCTGATACTGGCGGTGCAACAACTGCCGGGCCCGCTCGCTCAACCCGTTGTCAGCGTCTTCCAGTGCCAGTGGCAGCTCCCGGCGCAGCGCCGCTATTCCCTGGGGCATGATCACACCGTACTCGGCCAGCAATCCTCGAAGCTGATTGCTGATTCGTACCCGATCCTTGCTCACGCCCTGGCGCAGCTTGTGCAGTATCTGATCATCCTGCTGCTCGACCTCTTTGATCGGCACCGGGCGAATTCGCCCATGTTCACTGGCCTCCGCAATGGCCTGAGCATCGTTGTAATCGTTTTTCTGACCTCGAAGATAGCCCTTCACATGTTGAGGCGGTAACAACTCAACCTGATGCCCTAACGCTCGTATCTGGCGAGCCCAATAGTGCGAGCTCCCACACGCCTCAAGAGCGACTGTGCAAGGCTCCAAACGCACCAGCTGCTCCAGCAACTGCTTGCGGCGCACTTTGCGCTTCCACCCGCTGTGACCTTTAGGGCCCAGCCCAAAAAGGACAAACGTGTTCTTTGCGAGATCAATGCCAACCGTTGTAACCTTACTCATGGTCTCCTCCCACTCGTTTCTGATAGGAAAATTCTCCTTCCCTATCCTGGCGCATTGCGACGCCGATTAGGAGGGGAGGAGACCATCTCATCGACCTACAATTCAACCCAAGCCTACGTAGGTCGGATTAGCAAAGCGTAATCCGACAAACAAATCCAGATTCGAGGGAAAGAACCTTGGCTGATCATATTGTCTGGCACGATCACAAAATCACCCGTGCCGAGCGTTCGGTAAACAAAAACCAGAAACCCTGCCTGCTGTGGTTTACCGGTCTGAGCGGTTCCGGCAAATCCACCATTGCCAACGCCCTTGACGTTGCTCTGCACAGGCGCGGATATCACACCTTCCTGCTGGATGGCGACAACGTCCGCCACGGGCTGTGTAGCGATCTTGGTTTCTCGGACGATGACCGCGAAGAGAATATCCGCCGGGTAGGCGAGGTCTGCAAGCTGTTTGCAGACGCGGGCCTGATTGTAATGAGTGCTTTTATATCACCGTTCACCAGCGACCGCCGCATGGTTCGCAAGCTGTTCCCGGCAGGCGAGTTCATTGAAGTGTTTATGGATACGCCCCTGGAAACCTGTGAAGAACGTGATCCCAAAGGGCTTTATCGGAAAGCCCGCTCCGGTGAGATCAAACATTTCACCGGGATTGACTCGCCCTATGAGATTCCTTCCCACCCTGAACTTCGCCTGGATACGTCAACCATGTCCGTGGAAGCTTGTGTGGATACCCTTATTGCCTATCTGCTTGAGCGGAACCTGATTATCCGCAGGGATTAATTCCATGGAGTGGCAAGGCATAGTGACGCTGATAACGCTGTTTGTAGTGTTATCTTCGCTAGCACTGACTCGCGTTTCCGCCGACCTGATCCTGATGGCGGCTCTGGCATTCCTGCTGATTTCAGGCATCCTGGGTCCGGTTGAGGCTTTGGCAGGGTTCGGAAACCCCGGGGTGATCACAATCGCAACTCTCTATGTTGTTGCTGCCGGCCTCAAGGAAACGGGGGCTGTGCAGTGGATTGCCCGTCAATTGCTGGGACACCCGAAAACGGAGAAGGGAGCCCAGCTTAGAATGATTGCGCCCACGGGTATCCTGAGTGGCTTTATGAACAACACGGCCGTTGTTGCCATGTTCATTCCCGCCATTCAGGACTGGGCCCAGCGCCTGGGCGTTCCTGCCTCCAAGCTCCTGTTACCTCTTAGCTATGCAGCGATTCTGGGTGGTACCTGCACTCTGATCGGCACCAGCACCAACCTGGTGGTGGACGGTATGCTTCAGAGCCGTCTTGGTATCAATCTGGGGCTGTTTGAGCTGGCCTGGATTGGAATTCCTCTGTTGTTGGTGGGCGGTACTTTTCTGGTTCTTTTCGCCTCGCGAATCTTGCCGGACCGCGGTGGTGTCACTGAAGAGCTCGACCAGGTGCGGGAGTATGGGGTTGAGGTTGAGGTGATGGCGCCCGGGCCTTTGGTGGGTAAAACCATTGCTCAGGCCGGATTGCGGGCCCTGAATTATGGCTATCTCACCGAAATTGATCGCGGTGGGCGGCTGATCACCGCTGTAGAGCCGGACCGGACCCTTCAGGGCGGTGACCGGCTGTACTTTGTTGGCGCGCCGGAATGTGCCAGCGAGCTTCGTCGCATCCAGGGTCTGAAGCCGGCCAATGGCAGTGTTCACAAGCTGGATGTGGCAAACCACCAGCGATGCCTGGTGGAGGTGGTTCTTGGTCCCGAGTTTCCAGCGCTGAACAAGACCATTCGAGACAGCCGGTTCCGAACCCGTTTTAATGCGGTTATTCTTTCCCTCTCCCGTGAAGGCAAGCGGGTGCCGGGCAAGCTGGGTGATATCACCTTTCGAATGGGGGATACCTTGCTTCTGGAGGCGAGCCACCAGTTTGTAGAGCAATACCGTTTCCGGCGGGATTTCCTTCTGGTTAGTGCCCTGAATGACTCCACGCCTCCTGATTTTCACAGGGCACCGAGAGCACTTGGAATACTTGCCTTGATGGTTCTTGTAAGTGCTTCCGGCGTGTTGCAGATCATGGAGGCGGCGTTCCTGGCCGCCGGGGCAATGATTGTCTCTGGGTGTATTACGGCAAGCCGTGCAAGACGTAGTGTGGATCTGCCTGTTCTGGTGGTTATAGCCGCATCGTTCGCGTTGGGCAACGCGATGACTGAAACTGGCGCGGCTACTTGGGTTGCCGACGGGCTTCTGGGATTTGGTCCACTTACCCCTTGGGTCGCGTTGGCAATGGTTTATTGCCTTACCGCAGTTTTCACTGAATTAATTACCAACAACGCTGCCGCTGTTTTAATGTTCCCCATTGCTCTTGCAGTATCTGAACAGCTAGGGGTAAGTTTTCTGCCTTTTGCTGTTGCGGTGATTTTCGCAGCATCTGCTTCTTTCATAACGCCACTTGGCTATCAGACAAACCTCATGGTTTATGGCCCCGGGCGATATCGCTTTTCGGATTATATGCGGTTGGGCTTTCCGCTCAGCATACTCGCAGGAATAGTAATATTGGCTTTGGTCCCACTGGTTTGGCAGTTCTGATGCCGGTTCCATTTCACGTGCGAATGAGTATCCAATGTTAAATACCCCTTTTTCTCCCTGGCCATCTTTCACGAACGAGGAAGCCGATGCCGTTTCAGCGGTATTGCTCTCTAATAAGGTGAACTATTGGACTGGGCAGGAATGCCGGGAGTTTGAATGTGAGTTCGCAGGTTTTGCAGACTCTGAGTATGCCATTGCGGTTGCCAATGGCACGGTCGCCCTGGACCTTGCGTTAAAGTCGCTTGGAATAGGCGAAGGAGACGAGGTAGTTGTCACGCCCCGGACCTTCCTTGCGTCTGTTTCGAGTATTGTAACGGCCGGTGCAACGCCGGTTTTCGCGGAAATTGACCCGAACTCCCAGAACATAACGCCGGAAACGGTTCGCAAGGTTCTTTCATCCCGAACCCGGGCCATTTTATGTGTTCACCTGGCGGGCTGGCCTTGCGATATGGACGGCTTCATGGGGCTGGTGGAAGAGCGTGGATTGTTCGTGATTGAAGATTGTGCCCAGGCTCACGGCGCCCGGTATAGAGGGCGTTCCGTGGGTTCCATCGGTCATGTTGGCTGCTGGTCGTTTTGCCAGGACAAGATTATGACTACCGGTGGCGAGGGTGGCATGGTAACGACGAACGATAGAGACCTTTGGAGCCGGATGTGGTCCTACAAAGACCATGGTAAGAGCTGGGAGGCGGTCTACGAACGTGAACACCCACCTGGCTTTCGGTGGTTGCATGAGAGCTTCGGCACCAATTGGCGCATGACTGAAATGCAGGCGGCCATTGGCCGTATACAGCTGAAGCGTATGGCTGATTGGCACTCTGAGCGGCTGGCAAACGCCGAGCGGATATGGGAATGTGCCCGGTCGTTGCCTGGCTTAAGGGTACCGAAGACTACCGAGGATATAGAGCATGCGGCCTACAAATGTTACGTCTTTGTGGAGCCTGAAAGGCTGAACGATGGTTGGGATCGGGATCGCATTCTCAATGAAATAGTTTCGGCTGGCGTGCCCTGTTTTTCAGGTTCCTGTTCCGAGGTTTATCTGGAGAAAGCCTTTGACGATACCGGTTTCCGGCCGGAAAAACCGTTTCCGGTTGCCCGCGAGCTGGGCGAAACCAGCCTCATGTTCCTAGTGCATCCCACGCTGAAAACTTCGGAGATTGAGAAGACCTGCGCTGTTCTGCGATCTGTGATGAAACAGGCAGCCCACGATTGAGCCTTTGCTCGGTAATGGTTCTGATGTGGACAACCCTCGCAATCTGGCCGAAAGTATTACTGTTGAATGACATTGGCGATCATCTTTTCTGGTAAAGGAACACCATGTTCGAAAAATTCCTGAATCTGTCTCGGGTCCACAAGCGGCTAGTGTCCGTGTTTGCCGATGTGGTGGTCCTGTTTTTTGCCTTGTGGGCGGCATTTTCCCTGCGTCTGGAGCAGCAGTTCTGGGTGCCCGACCAGGGGCAACTGATTGTTTCGGGGCTAACGGTTGTCTTCACAATCGCCGTGTTCATTAAGCTGGGTCTTTACCGGGCGGTCATTCGCTACCTGAGCGACAGGGCCTTTATTACGGTGATAACCGGGGTGGTGATTTCGTCGATCACCCTGATCTTGTTGGGATACTGGCTTGAAGTACAGGTTCCCCGTTCCGTACCTATCATATACGGCGCCCTGGCATTCATCTTCGTTAGCCCGGATTTCTCATGAAGAAGGTAGCATGAGGAAGGAAGAAGCGGCTTAAAGTGTTAGAATTCAAGTTCCTACACAAAAACCCACACTAAAAGCCGCTATCCAAAATGGTACCTCAAAAACTGACCTTCTCGCCACTCTCCCGCCGCCAGATTGAAGCCGATTTCTCCGGAGGCCATATCACCTCGGATGCCGGTGTGTTGTTACTGCGCGAAGTCGATAAACAACACCGGCTAACCCAGCGACTGGCCGAGACGCTGACCGACCAGCGGGATGCCCGCATGATTCGTCATGGGCTCAACACCATGATCCGGCAGCGCGTCTACGGCGTGGCCAGCGGCTACGAAGATCTGAATGATCATGAAGCGCTTCGCTTTGATCAGGCACTACAAACCGCCACGGGGAATGCCTCGACTCTGGCCGGCAAGTCCACGCTTTGTCGAATGGAGCAGGCGATGGATCGGCAAACCATTGTCAAAGCGCATGAGTTGCTCTGGCACCACTTTATCGAGCAGCATGAGAAGCCGCCCAAGGAAATCGTGCTGGATTTTGACGGCACCGATATTCCGGTGCACGGCGACCAGCCGGGTAAGTTCTTTAACCGGTATTACGACCATCACTGCTACTTCCCGCTTTACGTCTTCTGCGGTAGGCACTTGCTGGTGAGCTATCTGCGCACCAGCAATCGAGGTGATGCCCGGCACAGCTGGGCCATTCTGGCGCTGCTGGTGCGATTTATTCGCGAGTATTGGCCACAGACCCGGATCGTGTTCCGGGGCGACTCCCACTTCAGCAAGCCCCGACTGCTGGCCTGGTGCGATCGCAACCAGGTGGATTACATCGTAGGCATGGCCCGCAACCAGCGGCTGGAGGCGCTTGCCGCCCCAGCCATGGACAAAGTCCGGACCTACTACGAGGCTCATGGCCATAAGCTCGCCAGCACCTTCCGCTTCCGCTACAAAGCCCGAAGCTGGCATAAGCCACGCTGGGTGGTTGCGCGCCTGGAATATGGCCCTCAAGGCCCGAACCCCCGGTTCGTTATCAGCTCCCGCTACGATGACGGATTCAAGCTCTACTACGAACAGTATTGCGCACGGGGTGATATGGAGAACCGGATCAAGGATCAACAACTGGATCTGTTTGCCGGTCGCACCTCCAGCACACACTGGTGGACCAACCAGTGGCGGCTGATCTTATCCGGCTTCGCCTACACCCTGTTCGAGCGTTTGCGGGTGCATCTGAAAAACACGCCCTTCGAACGTATGAGTGCCGGCACCTTGCGCTTGAAGCTGATCAAGGTTGGCGCAGTCATCATCCGCAACACCCGCCGAATACGGGTGTTGATGAGTGATAGCTATCCACACAAGAACGATCTCTCAGCACTGGTTCAGCGCTTGGTGCCCCAGTAGATAATCGGGCTCCCCCGGCCCGATACCAATGGGGGAAAGGGGGAGTTGTGCCTGAATGCCGGAAACTGGCTAAATAATCGCCAACTTCGACCATGACCACTCGGATCTGGCACTACCAGGCTTGGTCTGCGAAGGTTGTTGGAGCACTATGAGAAATCCGGGTTAGCGGCACCAGAATGACGGTCCGAATGCTTGTCAATCGGCCGAGGCATCGCAACAAACAGTTCGTAGCAATTGTTGGTGCTGGCGAGACTGGTCTCCAGCTTGCAAACGCGTTGGACCAGGGCACTGAATATCATCCTGCCGCTTTCATCACACTGCTGAAAGCAAACCATCGGGCTTTGATCAATGGAATCCCGGTGTACGACATCAGTCATATTGAGCGTGTGGTGAAAGAGCATCGCATCAAGCGTTTATTGTTAGCTTTGGATGCCGATTCCGGTATTGATCGTAAGCGCTTGCTGAAAAAGCTGGAGCCGCTCGCCATTCCGGTGCAGACCGTTCCAACCATGTCCGAACTGGTAGCGGGCCAGGCACGCATCAATGATATCCGGGATCTGGAGCTTGAGGATTTGTTGGGTCGGGACCCTGTTCAGCCAGACAATGCTCAGGTGGCCGCGAGTCTGTATGACCGTGTAGTAATGGTAACCGGCGCCGGAGGCTCAATAGGTTCGGAACTCTGTCGCCAGATCATTCTGCATCGTCCTTCCAAATTGGTGCTTTTTGAACAGTCCGAATTTTCACTCTACGCAATCGAGCGTGAGCTTCAGGCGATCAATCAAATTGAGGCACTTGGGGTAGAAATCCACCCGTTGTTGGGTAGTGTTACTCATCGTAGGCGTTGTGAGACTGCGATGCGGAGTTTTGGCATAGAGACGGTATACCACGCCGCGGCTTACAAGCATGTGCCGCTGGTAGAGCACAATATTATTGAAGGTGTTCAGAATAATGTTTTCGGCACCTTCAATGTTGCGGAAGCGGCTATCGCGGCTGGGGTGAAGCGCTTTGTGCTGATTTCTACCGATAAGGCGGTGCGCCCCACCAATGTGATGGGCGCCAGCAAACGCCTTGCTGAGCTTGTGCTTCAGGGCCTGGCTCAGCGGCAGTCAGACACCATCTTTTCCATGGTGCGATTCGGTAACGTACTTGGCTCTTCCGGCTCTGTTGTGCCTCTATTCCGGGACCAGATTCGCGATGGTGGGCCAGTTACGGTCACTCACCCGGACATTATCCGGTACTTCATGACCATTCCCGAGGCCAGCCAGCTCGTTCTTCAGGCTGGCAGTATGGGGCAGGGGGGCGAAGTGTTCGTTCTGGATATGGGCGAGCCCGTAAAAATCGCCGACCTGGCCCGCAAGATGATTCACCTGATGGGGTTGATGGAGAAAACCGACGATCGACCGGATGGGGACATCGAAATTATATTCTCCGGGTTGCGACCGGGTGAAAAGCTGTATGAGGAGTTATTGATTGGCGACAACCCGCAGGGTACGGCTCACCCCCGGATCATGATGGCGAGGGAGGTTTCGATGCCTTGGGATGAGGTAGAGCAAACCTTGAATCGGTTGATGCGGGCAAGCCATGAATTTGACTGCGATGAGATTATGAAGATCCTCAAAACGGCGCCCACAGGATTTGCCCATAATGGGGATGTGGCCGATCTGGTTTGGTGCAATGGTAATAGACAGTTAAACGTGGCTTCCCAAGAGTCGGAGAAGATAAGGCGCTTCCCGGCCTGAAGCGGTTTGCTCGTTGAGGCCGGCCAGGTTTTTAAAGAAGGGGCAGATCGGGAAGATCTTGCCCCTTTTTTCTTCTATCATTCAGATGCAGTCTATGGGTCGTTGTACCCGGAATAAACAAATCAAGGCAATCGAAACCTAATGTTTGAAAACAGCTCCATACTGATCACCGGCGGTACAGGCTCCTTTGGCCATACCTTCGTTCCCATGCTCCTCGAGAAGTTCAATCCGCGAAAAGTGATTATTTTCTCGCGGGATGAGATGAAGCAGTGGGAGATGGCCAAGAAGTTTGCCGGCGACCAACGCGTGCGCTTTTTTATTGGCGATGTGCGCGATAAAGACCGGCTCTACCGGGCCCTGGATGGCGTGGACTATGTGGTGCATGCAGCAGCCACCAAGATTGTTCCGACCGCGGAATACAATCCCTTCGAGTGCATCAAGACGAATATCAATGGGGCCATGAACCTGATCGATGCCTGTATCGATAAAGGCGTGAAACGCGTTGTTGCACTTTCGACGGATAAAGCCAGTAGCCCGATCAATCTGTATGGCGCTACCAAGCTGGCCTCAGACAAATTGTTTGTGTCTGGTAACTCCTACGCGGGTGGCCATGATACCCGCTTTGCGGTTGTGCGCTATGGCAATGTGATGGGTTCCCGTGGGTCGGTCATTCCGTTTTTCATGTCGGTTAAGGACCAGGGAGTGTTGCCCATTACCGACGAGCGGATGACCCGCTTTATGATTTCGTTGGAGGAGGGCGTGGAGTTGGTGTGGCACGCCTTTGAGGATATGGAGGGCGGGGAAATCTACGTGAAGAAGATCCCTTCCATGAGGGTGACCGACCTTGCCCGTGCGGTCGCTCCAGATGCCAAACACGAGATCGTTGGCATCCGCCCCGGCGAGAAGCTGCATGAGCAGATGATTGGCGCCGAGGATTCCTATTACACCTATGAGTATCCGGAACACTTCAAGATCCTGCCGGCCATTCATGGCTGGAGCGCCGATGCAGCTCGTATCAAGGATGGCAAGAAAGTTCCTGAAGGATTCATTTATTCAAGTGACAACAACTCGGAATGGATGTCTGAGGATCAACTGCAGGCCTGGATCGACGCCAATCGGGAAAAAATCGGGAGTATCTGATTGATGATTCCTTACGGGCGCCAGGAGATTACCCAACAGGATATTGATGCCGTTGTTGAAGTGCTTGAATCGGACTTCCTGACCCAGGGCCCGAAAGTGCCAGAGTTTGAGAAGACGGTGGCCAGCCATGTGGGTGCCAGATTCGGCGTGGCCGTTAACAGCGCAACGTCAGCCTTGCACATTGCCTGCGCGGCTCTCGGCCTGAGAGAAGGGGACTGGCTGTGGACCTCGCCGGTCACGTTTGTGGCCTCGGCCAACTGTGGTCTTTATTGCGGTGCAAAGGTGGATTTCGTCGATATCGACCCCCGCACTTACAACCTCTGCCCGGATGCGCTTGAGCGAAAGCTGGAACAGGCCAGGGAGCAAGATCGTCTGCCCAAGGTGGTTGTGCCTGTTCACCTGTGTGGCCAGCCTTGCGACATGGAACGGATCAAGGCGTTGTCTGAGCGTTATGGCTTTCGCATTGTCGAGGACGCGTCCCACGCCATTGGTGGCAAGTATCAGGGCGAGTTCATTGGCAGCGGCCGGTACAGCGATATCACGGTGTTCAGTTTTCATCCGGTAAAAATTGTGACAACTGCGGAAGGTGGCATGGCTGTCACCAATGATGCAGAACTGGCGCAGCGCATGGAGATGCTCCGCAGCCATGGCATAACCCGGGACCCTGCCCGCATGACCCACGAGCCAGACGGCCCCTGGTACTATCAGCAGGTGGACCTGGGCTTTAACTACCGTATGACCGAGTTGCAGGCGGCCCTGGGGGTAAGCCAGATGGCACGGCTGGACGACTTCGTGAAGCGTCGGCATGAACTGGCCCGGCGATACGATGAACTGTTGGCGGATTTGCCGGTGGTGACGCCATGGCAGCATCCGGACAGCTATTCCGGCCTTCACCTTTACGTGATCCGACTGAAATTGGGAGAGATTCGTGCCAGCCACCGGGAGGTATTCGAGTCGCTGAGGGAGCAGGGAATCGGCATTAACCTGCATTACATCCCCGTCCACACTCAGCCTTTCTACGAGGCTATGGGGTTCGCGCCCGATGATTTTCCGGAATCCATGCGCTATTACAACGAAGCGATCAGCATTCCCATGTACCACGGCCTGACGTTCGAACAGCAGGACGCGGTGGTTGAAGCGCTGAAGCAGGCCCTCTCGGCATGAAGGTTGCGATCATTCCGGCCCGGGGAGGCAGCAAGCGGATTCCGGGCAAGAATATCCGGGATTTCTGCGGCAAACCGATGATTGCCTGGTCCATTGAAGCGGCTCGAGCGAGTGGCTGTTTTGACGAGGTGATCGTTTCAACCGATGACGAAAAGATCGCCGAAGTAGCGAGGCAGTGCGGAGCGATAGTTCCTTTTATGCGTCCTGAGCATCTTTCAGACGATTATACGGGAACACTTCCGGTTATCCGGCACGCGGTTGAGTGGTTTATAAGCGCCGGCCATGTCGTCGATCTCGCTTGCTGCATCTACGCCACGGCCCCTTTCACCATGCCTGAGGACATTCGGGAAGGCGTAAGGGAGCTGCAAGCCGCCGGCTGCAGCTTCGCGTTTTCTGTGACCAGCTATGCCTTTCCCATTCAGCGTGCACTTCGCCTTGCCGATGGCGGGCGGGTGGAGATGATGCATCCCGGGCAGTTTTCGACTCGATCCCAGGATCTGGAAGAAGCTTGGCACGATGCCGGTCAGTTCTATTGGGGAACCGCGGACGCCTGGCTTGAGGAACGGATGATCTTCGGGCGGGACTCTATCGGGATCCCGATTCCCCGTTACCGTGTTCAGGATGTTGATACTCCTGAGGATTGGAAGACGGCTGAGTATATGTTCGAAGCGTTGAGAGCCAGGGCGCGCAATGGCTGAATCGCTTGCAGTGGCTTTTCGGGTCGATGCATCCACCCTTATAGGCTCTGGTCATGTGATGCGCTGCCTCACTCTTGCAGACGCGCTGGCGGAATCAGGTGCCCGATGTTTTTTCGTAATGCGGCACAAGCCGGGAAATCTCGAAAGCGCGGTGTGCAGCCGGGGGCACCAGGTATTAATGCTTTCATCGGGCGGGGCGGAGCAAAGCGCGAGCTATTCTGAAGATGAGCCACCCCACGCCGGCTGGCTGGGAGAGAGCTGGGAAGCCGATGCCTCTGACACTCTAAAGGCACTGAAAGGCATCGAGTTGGACTGGCTGGTGGTAGACCACTATGCACTCGATCATCGCTGGGAGTCTCAGGTTTTTGGTTCTTGCCGGCGCCTGATGGCTATTGATGACCTTGCAGACCGAAAGCATCAGTGTGATTTGCTTCTGGACCAGAATCTGGGGCGTGAACCGCACGATTACGATGGTCGTGTACCGATCCATGCCGAACGGCTCATTGGCTCTGATTACGCGTTGCTTAGGCCCGAGTTCTCACGGGCACGTGCCCTGTCTGTTGAAGAAAGGAAAGCCCGGGAGCCCGGGAACATACTTGTTAGTATGGGGGGCGTGGATGCGGCTAATGTTACCGGCGTTGTTTTGAGGGTATTGGATGGCATCGAGGTTGTTTCCGCGTATCGGGTTACCGTCGTTCTCGGGGCCGCCTGTCCTCATATCGATGAGGTGACAGAACAGGCGGAATCAATGCGCCTGGCTACGCGGGTGGTCGTAAATGCCAACAACATGGCGGAGCTGATGAGCCAGGCAGATCTTGCCATTGGTGCCGCTGGGGGCTCTGCCTGGGAGCGCTGCTGCCTTGGTTTGCCCAGCTTGCTTGTGGTGATGGCCGACAACCAGCGGCCGGGCGCTGAGGCGCTGAAACATGCTGGCGCATCACTCAGTTTGGGGTGGCCGGGCGCTCTTGAAGAGACATTGCCCAGGGCGATGCGTGAAGTACTCGCGGCTGGAAGGTTGCTTGAGATGAGCCAGAATGCTGCCGCAATCTGCGATGGTCTGGGTGTGCAGCGTGTGGCTGACGCCCTCCGGGAGGGTTCGGATGAGTAGTGGGCGGCTGAGGCTTATGCGCTCCGGGGACCTTGCGCGGGTTCTCAATTGGCGGAATCATCCCGATGTGCGCCGGTTCATGTACACCAGCCATGAAATCTCTCCCGAAGAGCATGAGCAGTGGTTTGCCCGGAACAGTGAAGCCCCCGGTGTGTGGCTGCTGATCTACGAGGTTGATTCGGCCCCTGTAGGCTTCGTTAATATCTCCTCGACCCGCTGTGCCCAGGTTGCGGATTGGGGCTTCTATCTGGCGCCGGATTCAGAGCCTGGAACAGGGCGGTCGCTTGGTGAAGCTGCCTTGAGGTACGCCTTTGAAGAGTTGGAATTGCATAAACTCTGTGGCCAGGCGCTCGGTTATAATGAGCGGTCAGTCCGCTTCCATGAGCGTCTCGGGTTTACCCGGGAAGGTGTCCTCAGAGAGCAACACTGCGACGGAGAACGTTATCACGACGTTATCTGTTTTGGCCTTCTGGCTGCCGAGTGGAAAAATTCGAAGTAAAGGTTCAAGGGCGTGTTTATGAGTGAAGCGAAAATTGTCATTGATGGTCGTGAAATTTCATCATCTCAGCCGCCTTACATAATTGCGGAGCTCTCAGCCAATCATAACGGCAAGCTCGAAACGGCTCTGAAGATCATTGATGAAGCGGTTGAAGCCGGAGCGGACGCGGTAAAATTGCAGACCTACCGGCCCGACACCATTACCCTGAATTCGGATGCCGATGATTTCAAAATCAAAGGCGGGCTTTGGGACGGTCGTACCCTCTATGAGTTATACGAAGAGGCCCACATGCCCTGGGAGTGGCATAAGCCTCTATTTGAGCGGGCCCGGGAGCGGGGCATCACCATTTTCAGCTCGCCGTTTGATACCACCGCTGTTGATCTGCTTGAGGAGCTCGGCGCTCCAGCCTATAAGATCGCATCATTTGAGGCTGTGGATCTGCCATTGATTGAGTATGTGGCCCGGACTGGTAAACCGATGATCATTTCCACCGGGATGGCGGATGCGGAGGAAATTCAGGAAGCCATTGATGCGGCGCGCGGAGCTGGCTGTAACCAGCTGGCGATTCTGCATTGTGTAAGTGGCTATCCGGCGCCAGCGGAAGACTATAATCTGCGAACCATTGTGGACATGAAGCAGCGTTTCGGCCTGGTGACAGGGCTTTCGGATCACACCCTGGATAACACAACGGCGATCGCCAGCGTCGTGTTGGGCGCGGCGATCATTGAAAAGCACTTCACGCTCGATCGCTCTGGCGGTGGGCCGGATGATAGCTTTTCCCTGGAGCCTGAGGATCTCAAAGCGCTTTGCCGGGATAGCAAGACAGCCTGGAGGGCACTTGGCGAGGTGAATTACGGTCGAAAATCCAGCGAGCAGGGTAACGCGCTGTTTCGCCGTTCCTTATACTTTGTGAATGATATCAAGGCGGGGGACGTCATATCCGGCGAAGATGTAAGGAGTGTTCGCCCGGGTTTCGGGTTGGCGCCCAAGCACCTGAAAGCCGTTGTTGGCAAGGTGGCCGCACATGACATAAACAGGAACTCCCCGGTCAGGAAAGAAGACTTTCAGTAACCGGTGCTCAAACAAGAAATTTGCCCAAGGACTGGGGCAGTTTCAAAACTATCAACAAGGACGTTCAGCATGATCTCGATATCTCACCACGGCGCCACCTCTGGCGTAACCGGCTCCTGCCACGAACTCACCGTTGGTCACGCGGCCGAAAAGAGCGGCATCCTCATAGACTGCGGCCTGTTCCAGGGCCAGGACGAGGGCCGCGGTGCTTCCGCGTCTGATCTCTCCATTGATTTTCCCATTGATCATATCCGGGCCCTGGTGGTCACCCACGTGCATATCGACCACGTGGGGCGCATTCCCTATTTGCTGGCTGCGGGGTTCGATGGGCCCATTATTTGTTCCGAACCTTCAGCCATTATGCTGCCGGAGATTCTGGAGGATGCCCTGAAGATCGGCTTCACCCGAGACCGGCAGCTGATTGAACTGGTTCTGGGAGTGATCCGTTCCCGCCTGGTGCCGGTGCCTTATGGCCAGTGGCATTCGGTGTTCGCGGGGGATGATTGCTCGCTGTCGGTTCGGCTGCAGAGGGCTGGGCATATTCTGGGCTCGGCCTATGTTGAGTGTGATGCACGTGCGGGCGAATCTGAAGAACGGGTTGTGTTCAGTGGCGACCTCGGCGCGCCCCATGCTCCGTTGCTGCCCGCCCCCCAATCCCCCGAGCGAGCAGATCGGTTGGTGATCGAGAGCACTTATGGAGACAAAGACCACGAGGACCGGGAAATGCGGCGTTACCGGTTGAAGGCGGTTCTGGAGCACGCGCTGGAAGATGGTGGAACGGTGTTGGTACCGGCGTTCAGTATTGGGCGCACGCAGGAGTTGCTTTATGAGATTGAGGGCCTTATCAATGAGTTTGGTGGAGAGCTCTGGAGCAACCTGGAAATTGTTGTGGATTCGCCGCTGGCGGCTGAATTCACTCGAATCTATCGAGACCTGAAGCCCTACTGGGATGCTGAGGCCACAGACTTGGTGCGCCAGGGCCGGCATCCGCTTTCTTTCGCGCAACTCACGGTTATCAACTCCCATGAAGACCACCTGAATGCTGTGGATTACCTTGCCCGTTCCCACCGCCCTTGTGTGGTTCTGGCCGGTTCCGGCATGTGCGCCGGTGGTCGTGTGGTGAATTACCTTAAAGCGATGCTGGGGGATAAGCGGAACGATGTGCTGTTTGTGGGCTACCAGGCCGCGGGCACGCCAGGTCGGGATATTCTGACTTATGGTCCCCGTGGTGGCTGGGTGGAGCTGGATGGTGACCGCTATGATATCCGGGCCCGGATTCATCTGGTTGGCGGCTATTCGGCCCATGCTGGGCAGAGTGATTTGCTTCGGTTTGTTGAAGGTATTCCTGGAGCACCTACGGAAATTCGGGTGGTGCATGGGGATGAGGATGCGAAGGCGGCATTTCAGGTAAGGCTTCAACGGGTGTTGCCTGGCTCCCAAGTGCTGATCCCGGCGTAGCGAGGTTTTGATGCGCGCACGATTCGGGTATTGTTGGAAGTAACAGAACAGAACCGACAACGGTTTGAGGATGCTTGGCATGACTACTTCGCCTGAAAAAGTCTGGTTTGATGAAGATAATCTTTGGGTCATTCTCTCGGATGGTCGAACAATTGGTGCCCCGCTGGCCTGGTTCCCGCGTCTGCTGCACGCGGAACAAAAAGCCAGGGATGACTTTGAACTGAGTGTTCATGGTATTCACTGGGATTCGTTGGATGAGGATATCAGTATCCAGGGGTTGCTGGCTGGCCAAGGCGACCAAACCCACCCAAAACGTGATCACGCGGCCTGACATGGAAAAGATAAAGATTTTTGCCACTAAATCCACGAAAGAACACGAACAAAGACTGACTGATTAAAAGTCAGGGCTTCCTTGTCTTTCCCTTTCGTGTTCTTTCGTGGATTTAGTGGCAAAAATGTTCTTAAAAATAAGGATATAAGATGCTCAAGGAAAAAGAGCTTTGCTACCGTATTACCGGCTGTGTGTATGAGGTATACCGGCATCTGGGAGCAGATCACAAAGGCGAGCCCATTGCCGAACACCGGGTCGATCTTTTGGTCGAGAACGCCGTCATCATCGAACTTAAAGCCCAGAAGCAAATGCCGATATCGGCGGAGCCGCAGTTAATCAACTACCTCAAAGCCACAGGGAAAGAGCTTGGTCTGTTGGTTAATTTTTCGTTTCCAAAGGCTGTGGTAAAGCGGGTGGTGTTATGACCAGGCCGGGTTTTTTCATGGGAGGGCAGACCCCTCCTTCACCAGGGATCTCTGGAAATTGTCGTCGATTCTTCTCTGGCGGCGGAATTCCCCCGGATATACCGGGATCTGAAGCCCTACTGGGACGCCATTGCCAGATATATATCGTGACCGGCACCTGCTAGAATTGTTTTTTCTGAAAAGCTGGCAGTTTTAATCGTTTTTTTGGCAGGATAATCATTTTGAGCACGATGGCGGGTGATGAAATTGGCTATGCATGGTTGGCAGCACGTTACGACGTGCAGGCAATCCAGCCGCTGCCGCTGGAGAGCCGTATCGGGCGTAGGCGCCAAACCTACGACCAGGCCGGCCGCCGCCTGGAATACTACACAGAGGCGATGCGCCCGCAAGGCACGCTGGGCGCGCACCTGACCTTCGCTTTAAAACACGAAGGGGTGGCGCTGGAGTTTCTGGCAAGGTTGTTTGGGGCATTGCCCGCAGAGGCGCTTGCTGACTGGATACGCTCTGAACCTACCGGCCAGTATGCCCGGCGTGCTGGTTTTCTCTACGAATGGCTAACCGGCAAGACTCTGGCAGTGGAGGGTGTCGGTGGCAACTATCGTGATGCGCTGGATCCCGAAGTGTATGTTACGGCGGCTAACGGGGGGTGTCGTAACCGCCGCTGGCGGATTAATGACAACCTGCCGGGAACCCCTGAATTCTGCCCCCTTGTTCGTCGCACGACTTCAGTGTTGGAAGCCCGTCAATATGGAATCGCTGACAGGCTTTTAGCGATGGAAGGGGAGTTTGGACCGGATATTTTGCGTCGCAGTGCAGTGTGGCTGACTATTAAAGAGAGCCGTGCCAGTTTCGCGATCGAGCACGAAGGGCAGCATCAGGATCGCATACGCCGTTTTGCCACCGCCATGGAACAGTATTGTGGCCGGCTGGATTCCCCCCTTGATGATGACGCCCTGAGTGAGTTTCAGTCAGCTATCCTGGGAACCACCACGATCCGGACGGGCCTTCGGCAATCGCCTGTGTTTGTTGGGAGTAGTTCGATCGATTACGGTGCAGTTGTTCATTACGTCTGCCCGCACTGGGAGTGGTTGCCAGGCATGCTGGAGGGATTGCAGCGTTTTCTGGCGCAAACCGATCCGGGGGATGCAGTGGTTCGCGCTGCTGTGGCAAGTTTCGGGTTCGTCTTCATTCATCCGCTGGCTGATGGTAATGGACGAATCTCCCGTTTTCTGGTGAATGATACTCTTCGCCGCGACGGCGTGGTGCCTGAGCCTTTTATTTTGCCGGTTTCAGCGGCGATAACGTCCTCGGCGGTCAGGCGGGCCGACTATGATCGAATTCTTGAACGTTACTCCCGGCCATTGATGTCGGCTTACCGTGATGCGGTCGATTTCACCCAGGAACGCGTGGCCTACGCAGATGGTATTGAATCGGACTTTGTTTTTAATGCCTATGAGGAGGCAGCACCTGTCTGGAGCTATCCGGACTTGACCGAACATACGGAATATCTGTTCGCGATCATTCGGCATACGTTGGAGCACGAGATGCACCATCAGGCCGCCTTTCAGCGGGCGTGGTATCGCACACGCGAGGCGATCAAGGATTGGGTTGAAGGCCCCGATGAGCACATTGATCGGATGATCCGGGCGATACGCCAGCATGGCCGGGTCAGTGGCAAATTGATGAAGGAATTTCCGGTGCTGGCGCAATCCGACATTGCATCGGAGCTAGAGCAGGCCGTAGCCGAAGGTTTTGCCGATCTGCCGGATGTGAATCAACGATGATTTTGGTGAGGGCATATCTCTGTGTAGTGCAGTTATTCGCCGCTGGCCGCTCGATCGAAGGCCATCCAAATGCCGTGGATTACCTGGCCCGGATGCATCATAAAAGGTGTTTTCAATCCCTGGCTGGTACAGACATAATTATTCCATCAGAGTAGGGCGTATGGTCGCCGTATTGAGCTTCCTCGCAAAGGATTTCAAATGAAGAAGATTGCAGTTATTGGTCTTGGTTACGTGGGGCTGCCTCTTGCCGCGGCCTTCGGCGAAAAACGTGAGATTGTTGGTTTTGATATCAACAGCAAACGCATTGCCGAGCTGAAGGATGGCGTTGATTTTACCCGGGAGGTTTCCCGGGAAGAATTGGCTGCGGCGCCTGGTTTGTCTTTTACCGATGATCTTGAAGGCATTCGCGATTGCCAGATTTACATTGTGACTGTGCCCACCCCCATTGATGAGTTCAAAACGCCGGACTTAACGCCTCTGGTAAAAGCCAGTGAAACGGTTGGGCAGGTTCTGAAGCAGGGCGATATCGTGATTTACGAATCCACGGTATATCCCGGCGCCACGGAAGAAGTTTGTGTTCCGGTATTGGAGAAAGTCTCCGGCCTTACGTTTAACAAGGATTTCTTTGCTGGCTACAGTCCTGAACGAATTAATCCGGGCGATAAAGAGCATCGGGTAACCAGCATTATAAAGGTTACCTCAGGCTCCACTCCGGATATTGCCGATGAAGTGGATGCGCTTTATGCCAGTGTTATTACGGCAGGCACCCATAAAGCCAGTTCCATTAAAGTGGCCGAAGCGGCGAAGGTTATCGAAAATACCCAGCGTGATTTGAATATCGCGCTGATGAACGAGCTTTCAATGATTTTCTCGCGCCTGAAAATTGATACCCACGAAGTGCTGGCGGCAGCGGGCACAAAATGGAATTTCCTGCCGTTTAAACCGGGGCTTGTTGGTGGCCACTGTATTGGTGTGGATCCGTATTATCTCACTCATAAAGCCCAGGCTATTGGCTATCATCCGGAAATTATTCTGTCCGGCCGGCGGGTAAACGACAATATGGGCCCGTATGCGGCGGCCGAGCTGGTTAAAGCAATGATTAAAACCGGGCATACCGTGGCATCGTCAAAAGTGTTGGTGATGGGGCTGGCCTTCAAGGAAAATTGCCCGGATTTGCGGAACACCCGGGTGATTGATGTTATCCGTGAATTGCAGGATTTCGGCTGTTCCGTGGATGTGACAGACTGCTGGGCGGATAATACGGAAGCCGAGCATGAATATGGGATTTCACTGGTGCAGGCTCCGAAAGCCGGTGACTACGATGCGCTGTTTCTGGCTGTGCCTCATCGTGAATACGCCGCCAAATCGTCGAAAGAGTTGCGTGCTTATTTGAAAGATAATGGGGTTCTGTTTGATCTGAAGGGTGTTTTGCCGTTGGGCGAGGCGGATCTCAGGTTGTAAGTACAATTTTCGTACAGCGTGTATTTTAAAAGCCGGTCAAGTTGATCGGCTTTTTTATTAAGGGCTCGTAAATAAATAATTTTGCCAGACTACATTTATTTTATTATTATTGTCCCTGACTTTTAGTCAACTCCACTTAAGTTTTTAAAACCCCTATTTGAATAAGGTTTTAATTCCATGGCAAAGATTAACGATTACTACCAGAAGAAACAGCTTATGGAAAAGCTTTCTGCAGAGCTGGAACAGCTTGAAAAAGACCAGGCTCTGAAAGGCGAACTGGAGTTTGAAAACAAGGTTCGCGCATTGATGAAGGAGTATGACAAGTCACCGAAGGATGTTCTTCAGATTCTTTCTGCAATTGATCCCTCAGTGTCCGGGGCAAAGGCTGACACAACCGCTGGCAGCCGCCCGAAGCGCCCGATGAAGACCTACAAGAACCCGCACACCGGTGAAGTGGTCAAGACCCGTGGTGGCAATCATAAGACGCTGAATGAGTGGCGTCAGAAGCATGGTAAGGAAGCTGTGCAGAGCTGGCAGCAGGACTGATTCAGGCCTGCATTTGCTTCCCCCCTCTCCCCCGGCCCCTCTCCCGCAGGGGGAGAGGGGAGCTCAAAATCAAAGTTCTTCTTTAGCCCCTCTCCCGCAGGGGGAGAGGGGAGCTCAAAATCAAAGTTCTTCTTTAGCCCCTCTCCCGCAGGGGGAGAGGGGAGCTCAAAATCAAAGTTCTTCTTTAGCCCCTCTCCCCTGGTGGGAGAGGGGTTGGGGAGAGGGGGAAATTAACCAACCACCACTCTGTTTCTTCCCCCCTCCTTGGCGGCATACAGCGCCTCATCCGCCTTCTGCATCCACTGCATATAGTTCTCAGGCTTTTCCGTTAACTGGGCAATGCCAATGCTGATGGTATAGCGGATCGGCGCCACGCTGGTTTCCACCACGCTCTGTTCAATGCTCTCTCGTATCCGTTCGCAGATGATACGTGCGCCTTCTGCGTCGGTTTCCGGTAGGATGATGCCGAATTCCTCGCCGCCATAGCGGCCGGCGCTGTCGGATTGGCGTATAGCATTGCGGGTGACGCTAGCGGTGTGTTTGATCACTTCGTCCCCGGCCAGGTGGCCGTGGGTGTCGTTCACCGGCTTGAAGTGGTCTATATCGAGCATCACCAGGCTTGTGGTGTGGCCGTAGCGGCGGAAACGTTCGAACTCGGCGTCCACCAGGTTTTCCCAGGTGCCACGGTTGAGCAGCCCGGTTAGGCGGTCTGTCATGCTCAGTTTGGCCAGCTGTTCGTTGGCCCGTTCCAGGGCCATTTTGCTGCTGGCGATGTCGGTTACGTCATACACCATCAGGCACACTTTCTCGACTTCGCCGGTTGTGCCAGAGAGCGGGCTGATGGTGAGGTTCTGGAACATGTACTCTTCAGTACCGGTGATGGGCCGGGTATTGCGGAACTGGAACAGGTAAGGGCGTTGCTCCCAGGACGTAAACGCCTTGGTGTTGAGTAGGGCTACGGCGTCTACTTTGCGGGTCAGCCACGCTTTGGGGATATCGGGGAATACATCGAATAATACCTGGCCCTGGATCCTGCTCGCGGTGATGCCGCTGTGGTTTTCCATGAAGCCGTTCCAGACTTCGACTCTGAAATCCAGATCCAGGACCACCAGGCCCACTTCCACGGATTCCAGCATGTCCATCAGCCAGTGAAAGGAGTTGGCTTCCGATTCTTCTATGGCCATGAGTCAGTCCACCAGATATTGCAGGCGATCTTCGAGAAAAGGCACTGAATCCTCGGTGAGGAGAATCAGCATGTCGCATTCGATGTCGCGGTCTTCCAGGGTGTAGCAGATTTCAATGCACAGCAGCTGCTCTTCGCGGGCGCTGTGGTGTTCCAGCAGTTCGTAGATTTGCCGGTGCTGGCCGAGCACGGTGGGGTGGCCCAGGCCAAGTTTCAGATCCAGCTGGTCGCCAATGCCTTTAAGGAAGGCGCCAAACAGAATGCTGGACATGTCCATCAGCACTTCCACATTCACCGCTTCGCCCTCAAGGGTGTCGTAGTGAAGCATCTCCGCCATTTCCTTGAAGCTCGCGTCTGCGAACAAAAGCAGTGCTTCCCCGGCAATACCGGCTCCAGTGAACCCCTGGCACACAGCCGAATAGGTATCGCTGTCGCTGACGGAGGAAATGGCCATGTGCAGTTCGGAGTTGGCCAGGAAGGCGACCTTGGGAATCGGCTGCTTGACGAACACACGCAACAGGCGAGCCAGCAGATCCGAGGACCGGCCCATGGCGACGTTGGAAATTTCCTGCAGGTAGTCGTTCAGCGAAACGGAGATTTCCGGGGCGGGGCTGCCTGTGTTTTTCAGGCTACTGTCATTTAGTGCAGAGTCTTCGAGTTCCCCGGGCCGGTACAGGCCGTACTCCACCAACAGATCAAGGACAATGCACGTTTCGGTTGGCTTTTTGATGAAGTCGAGGGCGCCGAGCCTTTTTACCCGCTCCCGTGCTTCGGGCTGGATGTCGCCGGAAACCACGATGGTCATGACCGGCAAATCTTCCTTGCGAATCTGCTCCAGCACCTGATAGCCGTCCATCTCCGGCATGTTCAGGTCGAGGAACATCAGCTCCGCCTCGTGCCTGCGCAATTTCTCCAGTGCTTCCAAACCGTCTTTCGCGTAGCTGACATCGCCACGCAATTCTTCTGGCAGGGCTCGGGCCATTTGCTTTCTGGCAAGGGCAGAGTCGTCGCAGATGAGTATGCGGGTGGTCATTGGTGGGGCCGTAGAGGGTTCGTCATAAGATGCGAAAGTATACCAGCAGTCTTCTTTGTGTACACGTTTGCTACAGCATTCGTAACATTCGGTAAGAGGCTGTAAGTATAATAGGCCAAAGGTTTTGTGACTGTATTCAAAGTTGGTTGAGTATTACTGAATTGTAAACGGTGATTGTGACTCTGCTCACTCTATTGGCCGATCTGCCTTGGTTATAGTGTGTTTGCGGCAAATAAAAAATAATGCAAAACCCTGCCGCCTGTGAGCACCGGAAAATCAAAAATAAACCGGGCTGCAGTGGAGTCGGGCGTCGGAAACTGACTCAAAAATAATACTATTTCAGAGACGCAAAATTATGAGACAGCAGGCGTATGGATACGCTGCCGTCACCCTGTTCTGCCTGGGTATTGCGCCCGTTGCCCAGGCCGAGCTGAAGCCCATTTCTGAGGAAAGAATGGGTGAGGTGACCGGGCAGGCTTTTATGCAGATCGAGAACATTGACGGTGGGGTCGATGGGCTTCAGTTTACCCGAATGACTCTAGGGATGGATGTTGAGACCCGAGTCAATATCGACGATGTGACAGCCGGCGAAATCGACGGAGGCGTGGACTTTGCCGCCCAGCACGTTGCGCTGGGGCATATTGCCCGCAATGACGGTAAGCAGTTCAACGGCCGTACCTATAGTGCCGGAGATACTGTTCATTTCGAGGCGTTCAAACCTTATATCGAGCTGGCGGAAGACCCTGCAGAGGGTAAGCTTTCTGGCTTTCGTATGGGGTTCGGGCAGGCGAGAGGGTCGGTTTCCTCGCTGACCAGCAGTTTCAGTGGCGATATTGGCCTGAAACTTGATGATGGGTCCGGCACGATATACGACGCCACGCTGATGGATCAAAACGCCCAA
Source organism: Marinobacter sp. CP1 (assembly GCF_001266795.1). NCBI lineage: Bacteria > Pseudomonadati > Pseudomonadota > Gammaproteobacteria > Pseudomonadales > Marinobacteraceae > Marinobacter > Marinobacter sp. CP1. The sequence goes on along the minus strand of NZ_CP011929.1, from coordinate 455,648 downwards.
CCAACTCGTCGCCGCGCCAGTCATATTGGGATAGTCGATCCTGCTGCTGCTCCCGCTGACTGCACTTCAGGTGCGGCCACTAACTGTGCGCCCCTGACCCGTCTGCAATCCCTTATTGTTGGTCAAGAGGGCACGGATGGCGTTACCGATTTCACCAATGATTTCTTCATCGGTTTTCAGCGGGAAGATGTAAATTGGCAAAGCCCTGATGGCGCCAACGTGATCAGCGCCGAGCAGGGTGTTTTCATCAACCTGCCCACGAGCATGACGGTTGATATGGACCAATTGATAACCCAGGGCGTGCAGCGATTGCAGACCCACCGCAATGACATGGGTAAGCAGCTCTTTTAAGGGTGTCTCTCGTTTTGTTTTCGAATAAAAGTTTTGGCTCATGGGATCATGGAGTGATCATTGCCAACCCTTCTTTACCTGAATGGCTTCAAGTTCTTCTTTTACGCCAACGATCACTGGCCTGCGCACGTCCATGTACTTAAAGGCGAGCGATGGGCTAAAATCCAGTTAAGTGATTTAAAGGTGGTGCACAGTTCACTGAAACATCAGGAGCTGCGAGCCTGCCTTGGAATTATTGAAAGCCATAGGTCGGAGTTTCTGGAGCGTTGGAATGCCTGGTTTGAAGGGTAAATCCGTTCATATAGACGATCGCCATCTCCACGTAGAGCTGGAGGACGGCCGCGTGATATCGACACCTATTCATTGGTATCCAGAGCTGGAGCGCGCCTCGATTGAGGAATTTCGCAAGTATCGTTTCATTTGTGATGCAACAGGCATCGAGTGGGAAGATATCGACTATCACCTGAGTATTGAGGCGATGTTGTCGGTCAATGCCCGGCAAAGTGCTGCCTGATCGTCCCTCCTTCTGAGCTGGCGGTCAGTTGAAAATTTCATCTGTCCCCAATTTCATCTGACCCCGATTTCGCGAACGCAGGAGCTTCTGTTTTGATCCGCTCGTTTTACTGGCACGATTACGAAACCTTCGGGGTAGACCCGGTTCACGACAGGCCTTCCCAGTTTGCCGGGGTGCGAACGGATGCGGATCTCAACATCATTGAAGAGCCGCTGGTGATTTACTGCAAACCGGCAGACGATTACCTGCCATCGCCGGAGGCCTGCCTGATTACCGGTATTACTCCTCAGAAAGCGCTGGAAGACGGCTTCCCGGAAGCGGAGTTTATTACCCAGATCAACGAGGTCTTCAGCCAGCCCGGTACGTGTGCGGTGGGGTACAACAGCCTGCGTTTCGACGACGAAGTGACCCGCCATACCCTGTACCGCAACCTGCGTGATCCCTACGCCCGTGAATGGCAGAACGGCAATTCCCGCTGGGACATCATCGATATGGTGCGCCTGACCTATGCGCTACGCCCGGAGGGTATCAACTGGCCCCGGAAGGAAGATGGCAGCCCCAGTTTCAAGCTGGAGGAGCTGACCGTTGCCAACGGCATCGCCCACGAAGCGGCCCACGACGCCATGTCGGATGTTGAGGCAACCATTGCGGTAGCCAAACTGATCAAGGAGAAACAGCCAAAGCTCTTTGATTTTGTGCTCCAGAACAAGGACAAACACTCGGCACGGGCCATGCTGGATACGGCCACTATGAAGCCGGTGTTCCACGTGTCCGCCAAGTACCCGGCCAGCCGGGGTTGCTGTGCCCTGGTCGCACCCGTAGCCGAGCATCCCACCAACAAGAACCTGGTGATTGTCTACGACCTGCGGGAAGACCCCAGCGAGCTGATCAACGCCAGTGCTGAGCAGATTCGTGAGCGGGTATTTACTTCCCAGGCGGAATTGGGGGAGGGGGTGAGCCGCTTTCCGCTGAAGGGGGTGCAGCTGAACAAATGCCCGGTGTTGGCGCCGGCGAACATGCTTTCCACCCTTTCACAGGAACGCCTGGAAGAACTGGCCTTGGATGGTGATACTTTGCGGGCCAACCTGGCCATGCTGCGCAAGGCTCCGGATCTACCAGCCAGGATTGCCGAGGCCTTCGACCAGCCCCACGAAAGCCACCTTACAGATCCGGATGAACAGCTCTATGCTGGCGGCTTTATCAGCAAAACCGACCGCGAGAAGCTGAACTGGGTGCTGGAGCAGCCGGTGGAAACACTCGGCGAGCTGGATGTGACCTTTGAAGATGATCGCCTGCAGGAGCTGCTGTTTCGCTATCGGGCCAGGAATTATCCGGGCAGCCTGATGGGTGAGGAACTGGAGCGATGGGAGGAGTTTCGCAGCCAGAGGTTAATGCATCCGAAGAAGGGCTGGCGGTCTTTGGAGGCGTATGCTCAGGAGCTACAGCGCCTGGCGGCGGACCCGGAACTGACGCCGGAGCGGCGGCATATCCTGGAGGATTTGCATTTGTATGGGGAATCTTTGATTCCTTATATCTGAGGATAAGGATGTTGGCTCCGTTGGAGCCGCCGTAAGGGCTTGCCCCCCCCCCTCTCCCCAACCCCTCTCCCGCGAGGGGAGAGGGGCTAAATGGAGTTGCTCGGAGATTTGATTAAGAATCTCGCCTCTGTGCTGGCCTGCGAGTTGGGCAAGGCAGAGTCATCCGGAGAATTTGATCCAAAAGCCCCCCTCTCCCCTTTGTGGGAGAGGGGCCGGGGGAGAGGGGGGGTATCGAGCGCGAGACCATTGCATCCCCCGCAAAACGGGCAGGAAGCCCACCACAAACCCAGGGACGAACCATGAACCAAACAACCTTCGCCAAACACCTCCGCAAAAATATGACCGACGCCGAAAGGCGCCTCTGGTTCCACCTCCGTGCCTACCGACTCAATGGAAAACGCTTCCGCCGACAGCAACCGTTGGGACCCTTTATTGTGGATTTCGTGCATTTCGGTTCAAAAGTCATCGTTGAGGCTGATGGTGGGCAGCACAGTGAGTCAGCAACTGACGAACGAAGAGACGCTTGGTTGAAAGCGCAGGGTTATAGGGTGCTTCGGTTCTGGAACCACGAGATTCTACGACAGACCGATGTGGTGCTCTCGGTTATTCACAAAGCAGTTGAAGGCCGAGGGGAATGAAGGAGTAACAATTTAACCACCCCCTCTACCGCAAGGGCTCGGGCTGCAGTACTTTTGCTGGGCAAAGCCTTCTCCGCGAGGGACTGGGGGTGCAGGACTTCTGTTAGTAAAGCCCCTCTCCCGCCAGGGGAGGGGGGCTTTGCTGGTATTCTCCTCATATCTTTACCCATTATCTCCCCTCTCCCCAACCCCTCTCCCGCCGGGGGAGAGGGGCTTTGATGGTGTTGTCCTCATTTCTGTACCCCTAATCTCCCCTCTCCCCTGGCGGGAGAGGGGTCGGGGGAGAGGGGGAGAGGGGGAGAGGCGGAGAGGCGGAAGCGTCCTGGCCTCCACAATCCAAATCGCCGCCGCTTCAAAAAATAAACACTCAAATTCTGCCCCATCAAACTCTGCACCTCACTGCCCAGTGCCTCCGCCTGAATTTGCTTCTGCACCGGTCCGGTTGCCAGGCTGTGGCCATCCACATCCCGTGCTTTCACGAGCTTCCATTCCACCTCATTACTCGCCATAGCCATCAACTCTTTCAGCTGGGCGGTATCCTGCGGCCGGAACCATCTGTCGCGGCAGCCGCCGAGGCTGTAGAAATCGGCGTCGGCGGTCAGGTCCTGCCAGGCAGTATCGTTTCGGTTGGCGAGAACCATCCGGCGGAGCTGGCGCAGCGTCTGACGGGTGGGTTGAAGCTTGTGCTCGGCAACCAGTTTGCGAATCTGTTTGTCGCCGGAGGTTTGCTCGGCAATGGCGGTGTGCATGTGCACTACAGCGCCGGAGCCGGTGGCTTGATTAACCAGGGCCGCCAGAGACAGGGTGGTCATGGCCGGGGAGGGCAGTCGACCGACTTCGATCCAGTGCACCTGTTGGCCATCAATGTTTTAAGGCTGCTTTCGGTGCGGTAGGCCAACCGAGACCAGGACGGCCATGCCTGGGGAGCATCGGTCTTATCCAGACAGAGTTCCTCGGCCTTCTCATCGAACTTCTGTTTGATGGCCTCTTCTTCGGCCCGATCGTAATAGCTGGCGGCCAGAACGGGCTGCAATGCCAGGGGCCAGTCCACGAGGTTCCATTGGCCAAGTTGCACTGCGAAGGGCTGGTGGAAGAGAGCGCCGTACATGGCGCTGGTCATCAGTGAGCCGATGAGTCCGTCCTGTTCCTCGCCAAGGACAAACTGGGCCTGGATGCTGTCGTTGATGGCAGAGACCAGCCGTTCTTCATCGTCTTCAACTGCCAGGGCATAGCCGGTTCTGTCCGCATACTGGGCAATGGCCAGCGTCAGGCGCTGGAGTTCGTCCCGAAGTTCAACGGTTTGTGCGACTTCGGCGATGATCGCCCGACGCAGCAGGGTAACCAGCTCTTCCATCGCAGGATTGGGCATCAGGGTTTTCTGGGGGGCAAGGATCAGCAGTTCGTCTTCGCTGGCGGCTTCAGATAGCCCCGGCATTCCTGCCGGGCCCTCAGCCGCTGGATATGGCTGAGCCCGTTGCTGTTGGACTCCCCGTAGGCAAGGTTGGCCTGCAGAAGCAGGCGGGCAACCTGGGCCTGTTGGGATTGGGATACCTGGACTTGATGCTTGGCTTGCATGGTACACCTCGTGAATACAGCCGCAGTTGGGAGCGGCAAAGGTCTGCAGTTTTGACGGTTTGCCGTGCTTTGAGGGAGGTGTTGCGAAAGGTGTGCCAGTTCTCTAAATCAACCGAACAGGCCCCGGATAGCGTGCAACCAGCTCATCGGAGGTAAGTAGCAAGAAACCCTCTGTCTCTGCCTGGGCGACCAGAATCCGGTCGAAAGGATCCTTGTGTATGTCCGGAAGGTGGCTTACGGCAAGTGCGTGTTGCGAGGTGATCGGTAATTCCGAATAGCCGTTATCGACAAGGCCGCGCCTCAGTAGATGCGGATCAACGTGAAAATCCGGTCGGCCCAGCCCATTCTTGATAACCACTTCCCAAAGACTTGCGGCGCTGAAATACAGGCGGTTGCTTTCGTTGCTGATCAGGGTTGCCGCCTCGGGTGACAGCTTATCCGGCTCGGCCGCTGCCCATAGCAGAATGTGGGTATCCAGAAGCAGGTTCACCTCAGGCTCCGAACATTTTGGCTATTTCCTCCTGCCCCATCCGGTCGAAATCGTCCGGCACGGCGAATTCACCCGCCAGAAAGCCGAGCCTTCTTTGCTGGCCCGCTTCCGGGGAATCGTAAGCGGTTACACGGGCAACCGGCTTTCCCGCTTTGGCGATGATGAATGCCTCGCCCTTGGCGGCACGGGCCACCAGTTGTGACAGGCGGGTTTTTGCTTCGTGCATGTTGACGGATTCCATTTTTCCTCCATAGACTTAGGTCTTTGAACTTAGTCTATCACTGGCGAGGTAGTTGGGCTACCTTCCGGCGCATTTCTGATTAGGCAATGCCGCAACAGGGTAGAGTGCCGGGAAGGTGTGGGTTAGACTTTTGGGAAAGCGACTTATTTATAAGGGAGCGGGAATGGCTAAATCCGGATTGCCAGGTGTCCTGAGGGATCGACACGGAGAACTGAACCAGCTTTGCCGTAAGTACAATGATTGCGTTTAGAAATGTGCTCATGAAGTGGACCCCAAACTACCGGAGCCCTTATGCCCCCGCCAGCCAACAAAGCCTACCAACTCAAAGTATCACTTCTAGGCGCCCGGCCGCCGATCTGGCGCCGGTTGCTGATTGCGCCGGATACCACGTTTCAGGATCTTCACCGGATTATCCAGTTGGCGATGGGCTGGCAGGCCTGTCATCTGCATATGTTTCAGGCGGGTGATGACCGGTTGATTGGTGATCCGGCGGAGGATTTCGATGGCATGCTGGATTTTCAGGATGAAACCATGGTGGCGGTGTCTGCTGTGCTCAACAAGGAAGGGCAGGCTCTGACGTATGACTATGATTTCGGCGACAGCTGGGAGCACGAGGTACGGCTTGAAAAGGTCCTGCCGGGCGATCAGGGCGAGCCGTTGCCCCGCTGCATAAAAGCCGTGCGCCAGTGCCCGCCAGAGGATGTCGGTGGCTTGCCCGGATTCTACGATTTTCTGGAAGCCATGGAAGATGCCGCTCATCCGGAGCATGTGGCAGTGCGCGAGTGGATGGGTGGCGAATGGTTCGAGCCGGAGTTTGTGGATCTTGATGACATCAACCAGGCGCTCGCCGAGCGGGATGCCCTGTTTTCCGAAACCGAATCCGAACCCGATATCCCGCCGGCCAGAGACTTCTTCGGCCTTAGCCCCAGCCAGGTTTATGAGCTGCTGCAGAACCCACTGAATTGCCCCTCTGTGTTCAAGCCGCTGATCGATGCCGAAGCCGTAAACCGCGAACTCGACACCGCGCCGGTCATCCGGATGGCGAAAGTTCTGGTTGAGGCCATGAAAGGCAAGGGCATCCGCCTCACCGGCAAGGGCAACCTGCCTCTCAAACAGGTCAAGGCCATGATTGAAGCCGGTGGAGAAGAGATTGTGGCACCGATGGCGAGATATTCTCCGATTCGCTCCGAGGAGCACATTCTGGCCGTGATTCTCACCCGCGTGTTGCTGGAAATTGCCGGCTATACCAAAAAGCAGAAAGGTGTACTTTCACTCAAAAAAACCGCCGAAACCAGGCTTGAGAAAAAAGGCTGGTTAATGGTTTACAGGGATCTGCTCTCCACCGCGTTCTCGCGGCTCAGCTGGGCTTCCATGGACCACTACGATGGCCTGGATGAAATACAGTACACCGCACCATTCTGCTTCTGGCTGCTGTCAGAGAAAGGCGAGCAGTGGCGCCCGGTGGACGACTACCTGGAGGACATGCTCAAGGCCTTTCCCCGGCTGCCGCTTGCCGCCTACCCGGTGGTCTACATGAGCGATGAGGAGCAGGCACGATCTGCGATGCGCTCAAGAATGTTGACGCTGTACCAGCTACTTGGCCTGATCGAGCTGGATCCTGAGCATGCACGGTTGCGGGATGAGGGTGAGCAGATGATGCGGCGGACGGCGTTGTTTGAGGGGCTATTTACCAGAGTATAAGTTTCGGGGCTGGCTCCAAAGTAGTGGCGGTGCATTCTTTGGCAATTTTTGCCATTATCTGACCATTAGAGGGCTTAATTATGGCAACGATGAATATATCCCTGCCCGATGCGATGAAAACCTGGGCAGAGCAACAGGCCGAATCTGGTAGGTATTCCAATACCAGCGATTATGTTCGTGATCTTATTCGTAAAGATCAGGACCGGCGACACAAAATCGACCAGTTACAAAGTCTCGTTACAGCGGGAATTGCCAGTGGCAAAGGGACTTGTTCAATGGATGAACTGAGAGTTTCTGCAAAGAAACCAGCCAGGGATTCATCCACCGCGATCACTTCCACATCGTCCAGATAGCTGGCCAGTTCCATGGCCCGTTGGCCGGACTGGGCGCCGCAGACCATGATGCGCAGAGTGGCCGGGAGATTGTCGGTGTCCAGCCCCAGTTCGGTGACCATCGCGGCCTTCTCATCGAAATTCTGTTTGATCGCCTCTTCTTCTGCCCGATCGTAATAGCTGGCGGCCAGAACTGGCTGCAATGCCAGAGGCCAGTCCACCAGGTTCCACTGGCCAAGTTGTACCGCGAATGGCTGGTGGAAAAGGGCGCCATACATCGCGCTGGTCATCAGTGAGCCGATGAGCCCGTCCTTTTTCTCACCAAGGGCAAACATCGCAGGATTGGGCATCAGGGTTTTCTGGGGGCAAGGATCAGCAAATCGTTTTCACTGGCGGCCTCAGATAGCCCCGGCATTCCTGCCGGGCCCTCAGCCGCTGGATATGGCTGAGGCCATTGCTGTTGGACTCCCCATAGGCAAGATTGGTCTGCAAACTCCACCGTCCATAGTCGAGCCATCGGGTGATCGGCCTGCCAAGGCTGCGGTAAGTTTTGTCCTCAGTCTACCTGGACCAGCCGCACAGGCCCCGGGTGCGCGCCACCAGCTCATTCGAGGTAAGTAGCAAGAAGCCCTCAGTCTCCAGAGGCTGGCAGCACTGAAAAACAGGCGGTTATCTTCATTGCCGATCAGCTCTGTCGCCCGAGGGGATAACTTGGAGGGCTCACCTTTGGCTGCACGGGCAACCAGTTGCTGCAAGCGGGTTTTCGCTTCCTGCAAATTGACAGATTTCATGATTGACCTGACCGGCCATCTAAACTTGTTCAAAAGAACTTAGGGAGACTCTGAATAAGTCTCAAAATCAGCGATAATACGGCCATCGTCAACCGCACAGGATTCATCACCACCATGGATCAGATTACCGTCTCCGAAGCCGAGTACCAGAACAAGAAGCGTAAAACCCGCCGCGAGATTTTTCTGGAACGGATGGACAAGCTGATTCCGTGGAAGCAGTTGGAGAAGAAGGTAGCCCGATATTACCCCAAGGGGCCAGACTGGCCGGCCACCGTATCCGCTGCCGACCATGCTGCGTGAAGGCAGCATTGTGGATGCTTCCATCATTTCTGCACCAAGCTCCACGAAGAATGAAAGCGGCCAGCGCGACCCTGAGATGCGACAAACCAGAAAAGGCAACCAGTGGTACTTTGGCATGAAGATGCATATCGGCGTGGACGATACGCTCGGCTTGATCCACAGCATCGATACCACCGCTGCCAATGTCCACGACATCGTGTCCGCCGGCAACCTTCTTCACGGTGACGAGCAGCGCGTGTTCGGTGATGCCGGTTATCTTGGCATTCAAAGGCGGGATAAGCATAAAGATCGCCAAAATGTATCCTGGTTCATTGCCAAGCGCCCCGATGTTGGCCGTTCCGGCCGCCGTTTTCTTTATTGTTTGGGGGGCAAGGTTTAAACTCCAAACACATACCTGCAAGTGATTGAGTAAAGTATGGCTGCAGCTAATGCACTGGAAATGCTGAAAGAAAAACAGGACGAGATTCGGCGGCTTTGTGAACAGCACCGGGTAATGTCGTTTGGTGTTTTTGGTTCAGCCGCCACAGGCCATTTCAATGAGAACAGTGATCTGGATTTTCTTGTGGATTTTGATCCGGCGCTAACGGCCTCACAAAAAGCCGCGGCGTTTTTCGGACTAAAAGAAGATCTTGAAGTGATGTTTTCTCGCTCCGTCGATCTGGTCACTGTGTCCTCCTTGACCAACCCTTATTTCAGAGCCTCGGTTCTTGAAGAGCGGCATTCCTTGTATGCAGCGTGAGGCTCTCAAGTACCTTTACGATATTCTTGCAGCTGCTGAGAAGGTTCAGCGTTTTGTTGCTGGTAGCAGTGAAGACGATTATCTGAGTGATGAGTTGTTGCAGTCTGCTGTTGAGCGCCAGTTCGAAATCATCGGAGAGGCAATAGGTAAGTTACACAAGATTGCTCCGGACGAGGCTGAGCGGTTTGTCGATTATAAAAAGATGATCGCATTTCGGAACGTGCTTATCCACGGCTATGCGACTATCGATCCGGTGATTGTTTGGGGTGTGGTGGAAAGCAATCTGAATGACGTTTTGAATCAGGCGCGGGAAGCTCTGAGCGCTGATTAATCATCGACAGTTGATATTGCAGGAATGCGTTAAAAACGGGGTCAGATGAGAACTTCATCTGACCCCAAGTTCAATCTCACCGCCGCTTCACAAAATAAACACTCAAATTCTGCCCCATCAGACTCTGCACCTCACTGCCCAGCGCCTCCGCCTGAATCTGCTTCTGAACCGGCCCGGTTGCCAGGCTGTGGCCATCCACATCCCGCGCTTTTACGAGCTTCCATTCCACCTCGTTGCTGGCCATCGCCATCAAATCTTTTAGCTGGGCAGTGTCCTGCGGCCGGAACCATCTGTCCCGGCAGCCGCCGAGGCTGTAGAAATCGGCGTCGGCGGTCAGTTCCTGCCAGGCGGCATCGTTTCTGTTGGCAAGAACCATCCTGCGTAACTGACGCAGCGTCTGACGGGTGGGTTGAAGCTTGTGCTCGGCAACCAGTTTGCGAATCTGTTTGTCGCCGGAGGTTTGCTCGGCAATGGCGGTGTGCATGTGTACCACGGCGCCGGAGCCGGTGGCCTGGTTAACCAGAGCCGCCAGAGACAGGGTGGTCATGGCCGGTGAGGGCAGGCGACCGACTTCAATCCAGTGCACCTGATGGCCATCGGCCACGAAACGCTGGGCAACGGACCAGGGCCAGAACACAATATTGTCCCTGCCCATGTCGTTAGCCATGCGGGTGGCCTTGGCGATATTGGCGAGGGATTCATCCACCGCGATCACTTCCACATCGTCCAGGTAACTGGCCAGTTCCATGGCGCGCTGGCCGGACTGGGCGCCGCAGACCATGAGGCGAAGAGTGGCAGGCAGGTTGTCGATGCGCCGCCCCAGCTCCGTTGCCATCAGGGTTTTCAAGCTGCTTTCTGTGCGGCAGGCCAGCTGTGACCAGGCAGGCCATGCCTGGGGAACATCGGTCTTATCCAGGCAGAGTTCCTCGGCCTTCTCATCGAAATTTTGTTTGATGGCCTCTTCTTCGGCCCGATCGTAATAGCTGGCGGCCAGAACTGGCTGCAGTGCCAGGGGCCAGTCCACCAGGTTCCACTGGCCAAGTTGCACCGCGAAGGGCTGGTGGAAGAGGGCGCCATACATTGCGCTGATCATCAGTGAGCCGATGAGCCCGTCCTGTTCCTCACCAAGGGCGAACTGGGCCTGGATGCTGTCGTTGATAGCAGAGGCCAGTCGTTCTTCATCGTCTTCAGCTGCCAGGGCATAGCCGGTTCTGTCGGCGTATTGAGCGAGGGCCAGTGTCAGGCGTTGCAGTTCGTCGCGAAGTTCAACGGTTTGTGCGACTTCGGCAATGATTGCCCGACGCAGCAGGGTAACCAGCTCTTCCACCGCAGGATTGGGCATCAGGGTTTTCTGGAGGGCCAGGATCAGCAGTTCGTCTTCACTGGCAGCCTCAAGGGAAATCTGTGCGTCCGGGTTATCCAGGCCATATTGGTGATTAATAATGGCGCTGACAAACCGGCCCAATTCCTGATGTGGCAGACCATCCCGCTGGAGAAGGGCGATAGCATCCTGGGCCAGGGCGGAATCCGCCTTGTTTACTTCCAGGTGTTGGGCGCAAGTGAGCATCCCGCTGTATACGGAATCCCATTCAGCGCCGGTTTCCAGAAGCTTGCGATAATGCAAATAAGCCACATCAAACTGCCCCTGCAGTCGCTTGGAATGGGCAACGCCACAGAAAGCGGCGGCAGATTGCCGGTCACACTCCAGGGCCTGCAGGAAATACTGCTCCGCAAGCGCCGGTCGCTCGGTTTTAAGTGCCCAGTAACCCAGGTTGCAATACTGCTGAACCTGGCCCGGCTGATGGTCCAGGCTGGCGTTGAACAGGGTGTGTGCCTTCTCAAGCTGCCCGTCGTCCATCTCCACACGGCCAAGCAATCCCAGCCCACCGGCATTCTGCGGCTCCAGAGCCAGCGCCTCGTTCAGATAGCCCCGGCATTCCTGCCGGGCCTTTAGCCGCCGGATATGGCTGAGGCCGTTGCTGTTGGATTCCCCATAGGCGAGATTGGCCTGCAGCAGCAGGCGGGCAACCTGGGCCTGTTGGGATTGGGATACCTGGACTTGATGCTTGGCTTGCATGGGACACCTCGTGAATACAGCCGCCATCAGGAGCGGCAAAGGTCTGCAGTTATTGGGCGGTTTGCCGTGCTTTGAGGGAGGTGTTGCGAAAGGTGTGCCAGTTCTCTAAATCAACCGAACAGGCCCTGGATAGCGTGCAACCAGCTCATCAGAGGTAAGTAGCAAGAAACCCTCTGCCTGGGCAACCTGCCGCTTAAGTGCGAATTTCACAGATTAAAGGTGTTCCCTGAAATCCATGGATTCATGCAAGATGCGTACGATAACGATTTTCTGCTCATGCTCCTTGAAAAAGAGAATGTGCCTGGCCTTCTTCCCGGCCCTCTGCACCTGCATACTTAGGATACCGGGAAGCACTTCCGATCGCTCTTTGGCTAATGGATGTGCAGGGCCTGACCGGGATAGCTCCTGGAGCGCGTTACCTATTAAGGCGCTGTAACGAACCGCCTGGTCACGCCCGAAGTTTTCCTCTGTGTGGAGGATTACTTGATCGAGATCCTCACTTGCCTTTTGTGCAAGCTCTACCGTCCATAGTTGAGCCATCTGCTTCAATCCTTGCGAGCGAGGTCAGCGGCGCGGCTTTTAAAATAGTCTGTAATTTCTTCGCCGACTCCAAGGCTTACAGTGCGCCCATTCTCGATGTCATCCAGACCTTCGGCCAATGCCTCGCGCAGTTTCAGGAGTTTGTTCTGGTATTGCAGTTCTTGCTCTTCTACCAGACGCAATCCTTCACGCAGAATTTCGCTTACATTCTGGTAGCGCCCCGTTTTTACAAGGGCGCCAACCAACTGCTCCTGGTGGTTGGTCAAAACGATATTTCGGGTTGCCATAGGAAGTCTCCCTCTAATGTGCATTGGCATATAATGCCATCGGGTGATCTGCCTGCCAAGACTCGGGTAACTTTCTTCGTCAGTTACCCTGGACCAGCCGCACTGGCCCCGGATAACGTGCAACCAGCTCATCAGAGGTAAATAGCAAAAAGCCCTCAGTCTCTGCCTGGGCAACCAGAATCCGGTCGAAATCGTCTGGCATTGTGAACTCACCAGCCATGAAGCCGATTCTCTTTTGCTGGCCTGCTTCCGGGGAATTGTAAGCTGTTACGCGGGCAACCGGTTTGCCGGCTTTTGCAATAATGAAGGCTTCACCTTTGGCTGCACGGGCAACCAGTTGTGACAGCCGGGTTTTTGCTTCATGCATGTTGATGGATTCCATGGATTGCGCCCCTGAGCTTAGCTAATAAGACTTAGTCTAACGTCCAGTTTTTGTGCGAGCCACCGTGAAAAAAACAGCAATCTAAAACCAAAACCGCCGGGCTATTAGCCCGGCGGTTTTGGTTTCACTGTCTAGTTTAGCGCCGTTATCCCTGCAGTAACTGCAACACCTGCTGTGGCCTTGCGTTCGCCTGGGCCAGTACCGACAGGCCAGCCTGCTGGAGGACCTGGGTTCGGGCCAGTTCGGCGGATTCCGCTGCGAAGTCTGCGTCCCGGATTCGGCTCAGGGATGCTGAAAGGTTCTCAGATGTAGTTGCTAAGTTTGCGATGGTTGATTCGAAACGGTTTTGGACGGCGCCGAGTTCGGCACGGAAGCCGTTGATTGAATCGATAGCGTAGTCAACTGCAATCATGGCGAGGTCTGCACCCTCGCGTGTAGAGATATCGATATCGATCATTGAAACCGTATCGTTCTCGACTGTTGAAACGACAGACTGGATCGTTTCAGTAGCCGGGTCGAACGCGCCGTCTCTATCAAGGTCGGCCTGAATGTTGATGTTGAACGGTTCACCGAATTGTGAGGAGAAGAAAATCTCATCATTATCAGCATTAAGGTTTGCCTGAATTCCGGTATCGTTGGATTTCGCATTCACCTGGCTAACGATATCGTTGATGGATGTTACATTCTCGAAAGAATAGATCTCTCCATTGATATCGACATTGAAGTTGTATGCCTCTCCCTCGTTAAAGCGGTCAACCAGGGTGATCGATTCAACAGCGGGTATAGGGCTTGTGCTGGATACCGAGTTGTTGGGTTCTCCACCGTCTGCGGCGTTGAAGCCTGTGACTGAGTAAGAGTTGCCTGTGTCACTATTGTTTATCTCTAGCACATTCCCATTAGCTGTGACACTGAGGTTTGTAAAACCTTCATTTGTCAGTGCATTGCTGATGCTGCTTGCCAGATTGCCGATGCCGAGCGATGTGCCCGCACTCAATTCGAAGTTCACGGGTGTGCCGTCAATACTGAGAGAGCCGGTTACGCCTGAGTCGAAATTTAGACTGGAGATGTCTGTGGTTATGGCTTGAGTTGTACTCGTTGTGGTCCCAGCAGTGGCGTTTACTGTGCCGGTGTTTATTGTATTGGCAGTAGGGGTTACATTATCACTGACCGAAACGCTCGTTAGTGTGTAAGCGGTGTCGTCCGTCTTGTTCCGGATATCGATCGCTGTACCGTTAACAACGGCTTCCAAATCGCCGTCAAGCCCCTCGCCCTGAAGGCTGCTGTTTATTTCCCCCGCTAGAGTGGAGAGGTCATTAGCGACATTGCCCGTGAGGGAAAAGTTAACTGTCCCGGTACCGCCGTTACCGTCGTCATACCCAAAGGAGCCGGAGACATCGGTGTCAAGATCCAGAGTGTTTGCACCAGCATAGAGTTCAGTATCTTGCGGAGCGAAAGCTGCTGCATTAAGTGGGTCGACGTCAAGGCCTGTAACTGAAACCTGCGTGCCCGTATCATCACTAATCGAAATATCTGCGGTGACAGGAGTATCTCCTGTGTTGGCGAATACAATCGAGTTGCCGTCAGTCGACAGTTCTGCTGTCACACCCGTAAGGGTTGTGGTATTGGCGATCCCACTATTAATAGCTGTTGCTAAGGAACCAGGATCGGATACTGAACTAGTATCCACTGTCACCGATTGCCCGCCCAATGTAATGTTTACCGTCAGCCCGGCGTTCAAATCTATATCGGAGACGTTCACCAACGTTTCACCCGGATCCCCCTGAGCGACTTCGAACTCAGAAAAACCGACGGTTTCCTTTAATACTGAGCCAATCTGACTGCCCCGAGAATCAAGCCCACTAATGGCAATAGTCTCCCCAGTATTCGCCCCTACCTGAAAAGTTTGTGTCTCAAACGTGCCATCAAGCACCTTCAAGCCGTTGAATGAAGTCTGAGCAGCAATCCGGTTGATTTCCTCAATCCGCTGCTGAACTTCCTGGTTCAGAGCCTGACGGTCCGAGATACTGTTGGTTGCGTTGGCAGACTGAACCGCCAGCTCACGAATCCGCTGCAGGTTGTTGGTGATCTCATCCATTGCGCCTTCTGCAGTCTGAGCGAGAGAAATGCCGTCATTGGCATTCCGCTGTGCCTGGTTCAAACCAGCAATTTGCGACTGAAAGCGCTCAGAGATCGCGAGGCCAGCGGCATCGTCCTTGGCAGAGTTGATGCGCAAGCCGGAGGATAAGCGTTCTAAAGCCACATTTGCCTGACTCTGCGAGGCGTTCAGATTGCGTTGTGCATTCAGCGAAGCAATGTTGGTATTAATGACCTGAGGCATATCTATTCTCCCTGCTCAGAGGTGCCGGAAGCCTGGTGCCCGATCGTTAATGGGAACCCTTGCCGGCTGAAATTCGTTAAATTGCCGTTTTGCAGGGTGATAAGCGAAGGGTGTGCCAGTTTTTGTGATCTAAACTTATCTTTATGTTTTTAAATGGGTTTTCAGTTCTGGTGACCGTTTCAGGAAAACATTGCGCGCCAAAGTGCTGCCGCTTGAAAGGAATCGAATTGCCGGTTTTACATTTGTTAACAAAAACAGCGAAATTTTTTCTAAAGCAACCGGAGGTGGCGCCGTTAAGCGGAGTAACAGGGCGGCGCTCCCAAACTGAAAACGGGCGCCAGACCTTTTCCATGAAATAACGACACCAGTCGAAGGAGAAGCATTATGGCTCTCGGTATTAACACTAACGTGGCGTCACTGTCCGCTCAGAATCAGCTCAGCAAGTCGCAGGGCATGAACGATCAGGCGTTGGAGCGTCTTTCCTCAGGCCTGCGCATCAACTCTGCCAAAGACGATGCCGCCGGTCTGGCCATTTCTACGCGTTTCAGCTCACAGATCTCCGGTTTGAACGTGGCAACCCGTAACGCCAATGATGCGATTTCTTTGTCCCAGACCGCCGAAGGCGCGCTGGACGAGATCACCAACAACCTGCAGCGTATTCGTGAGCTGGCCGTTCAGTCTGCCAACTCCACCAACAGTTCTTCCGATCGTGATGCGCTGAACCAGGAAGTGCAGCAGCGGATTCAGGAAGTGAACCGTATTGCGGGGCAGACTGCATTTAACGGTCTGAAAGTGCTCGACGGCAGCTTTGGTGACGCAGTTTTCCAGGTTGGCGCCAACGTCGGTGAGACGATTGGTCTTGACCTGAGCACTAGTGTTCGTACCAGCGCTGTTGGTGGTATTGCTCAGTCGGATTCGGTAGATCTGAGTACTGTTATCACCGAGGGGCAAGATGCGGTCGCAGGCTCCTACACGACCGGTGATCTATCTAGTCTCAACTTCTCGACAGCTGGCTCCGGTGCAGTGGCCGAAGTTTACACGGCTACAACGGCTATCGCGAGTGCGACCAACTTTGATAGTACCAACTATGATTTCTCGGCGGAGCAGGTTTCCTTTGACGTATCAGCAGATGGTGGAACAACAACCGATAACGTTACTTTAGATGACAACTATGGTAATGAAGCAGATTTCTTGACCGCCCTTAATGGCCAACTAACAGATGTTACTGCCACTGTTGAAAGTGGTAACTTAGTTTTCACAGCGAATAATGCTGGTGCAGCTGAGATTTCCGTAAGCAATTACAACGGCAATGCGGCTGGTTCTACCACCATCGGCGATTTTGTCACCGGCTCGGTTACGACAGAGGGCGCGGATGCTGTTGCCACCAGCAACCTCGTATTCGACGTTGACGGCAACACCGTAACTCTCAACAGTGACTACACTGGCGATATCGCCAGTGCCGTAAATGATATTCAAAGCCAACTGGATAGTGCTACATCTTCTGGACTTTACACCGTTGAAGCCGTAGATGCCGACAGCTTCAGCATCACCAGCTCCACTCCAGGTGCAACACCTGCCACAGTGGTTAATAATTTCCAGACCTCGTCAATTACGGGCGCGAGCGGCGGAACTCAGGTGACAGCAGCAGATGCTTTGCTCGCTGAAGACATCACTCTGGGTGCTGACGAGCTGACTTTCCAGTTTGGCGATGCAGATCCTTTGGCAGTTGCGGCGGGTACCTACACCACAGCGGAATCGTTCGTTGATGCGGTAAATGCAACGCTGGGTGGTAACGCAAGTGCTGTTCTGGGTGATGACAATGTACTGACGATCACGTCCGGTGAGGACTTCAGTGTTGCCACGACGGGTGCCGAAGCATCCAGTGTCTTTACCGCCGGTGACGTTACTGCATCAGGCAGCCTTAACGATGCGAACGTCTCTACCGTTGATGGTGCGAACGAAGCCATCCAGCGAGTGGATGCAGCGTTGACCTCCGTAAGCGACCTGCGCAGCACCTTCGGTGCAATCCAGAACCGCTTCGAGTCCACCATCGCGAACCTGAGTACCTCTGTAGAGAACCTCAGCGCCTCCAATAGCCGTATCCTGGACGCTGACTTCGCGGCAGAAACTGCTAACCTGGCTAAATCCCAGGTGCTGCAGCAGGCCGGTATCTCCGTTCTGGCGCAGGCAAATGCCCGTCCGCAGCAGGTTCTGTCCCTCCTGCAGTAAGGGGCTAGCGGTAACGGCCGGAACCTTCGGGTTCCGGCTTAACGCCGTTTGAGGATAGCGAGGTAAAGCTATGAATGACGTTAACCTGAACAGCCCGGATCTGAAGCTGGTTCGTGCCACTGAACAAGCACCGGCTCGGGCAATTTCGTCATCTCAGGCCGAAGGCAGGAATGCCTCCGACCTTGCTGGTTCGTCTGCCGCGGTCGGCCAGGTTCAGAATCCCGAGGCAGCTTCAGATGTGTCGAAAGCTGAAAAGCTTCAGGCCCGGAATGAAGCTCAGCGGGAACAACTGGATGATGCGGTGAGCCAGCTGAACGACTTTGTTCAGAGTGTGCAGCGGGATCTGCAGTTTGAAGTGGATAATGATCTTGGTCAGACCATCGTAAAAGTCGTTGATCAGTCGACCAAAGAAGTTATCCGCCAGATTCCGGATGAACTGGCATTGAGGTTGGCAGAAAACTTGCAGCAGGATGAACCGCTGACGTTGTTTAATATTAAAGTGTAAAGGCGTTCGCTTTTACGCAGATATAAACGACGGTATTTCAGCACCGCCGCACCCGTTAAGGGCCGGCGGTGTTCTGCGTTTTGGCGTACAGGTAAAAATGGGGTCAGAAGAAGGCTTTCTTCTGACCCCGGAGTAGCCCATTTTGTTACATGGTGTTACAAATCGGCAGAAGAAAAAGGCAAAGTTTTGCCGCTTTTTGCCGATAAACTGAACAATGAAGAGATTCGCCCCCTCGAGGAGGCATGAGTATGGCAAGTATTTCATCGTTGGGTATTGGTTCAGGTGTTCTGACCTCTGATCTTGTGGATCAGCTGGTGGCAGCAGAGCGCGCGCCTACTGAAAACCGATTGAACCAGAAAACCGAGCGTACGGATGCGCTTATTTCTGCCTATGGCAAATTGCGCAGTGCGGTGACTGAGTTGCGTTTGCCTATGAGGCAGTTGGGCTCGGCCGATGCGATGAAATCTTTTTCCGCCACCTCGTCCGGAAGTAATGTTGAGGTGTCGGTGGATGCGGGTAAGGCTGCCCGCGGTTCCTATAGTGTGGATGTGGTGAGCCTGGCGGAATCTCAGGCGTTGGCAAGTGCTGAAGCATTTGCGGACCGCGATGCCACTAGTGTTGGCCGTGGCACTATGACGCTCCAGGTGGGTGACAAGACCACCGAGATCACCATTGATTCCAGCAACGACACACTGCAGGGCTTGGCGAATGCTATTAATGAGGCAAACGCGGGTGTTTCTGCCGGTGTGATTGATACCGGAGACGGGTACCGGCTTACGCTATCAGCTGATGAAACCGGCACGGCCAACGCGGTGAAGATCACGGCGACTGAAGAAGCTGGCGCGGAAGGTCTCGCACGATTTGAGTTTGATCCGGCGGATGCTGCTGCCAATCCGGGCATGGAGCAGACCATCGCTGCTGCAGATGCGGTGATGAAGATTAACGGCGTTCAGGTCAGCCGCTCTACAAACACGATCGAAAACGTGGTTGATGGGCTGACCTTCAACGTAACGGACACCGGCAAGTCCACTGTTAAGGTGGAGCAGGACACGGCCGCAGTCGCCGAGCGGGTTCAGGCTTTTGTTGATAAATTCAATGAACTGCAGCAGACCATAACCGAGTTGTCCTCCTTCGACAGCGAATCGGGCCAGGGCAGCATTCTGACCGGTGATGCCACCGTTCGTAATATCCAGGCCCAGCTCAGGCGGGTACTGACCGACATCGTCCCCGGGCTTGAGAATGCCAGTGTTCGGAGTATGGCTGATGTTGGTATCAGCACCGATTTCCGTACTGGCCAATTACAGTTCGATAGCCAAAGGTTTCAGCAGGAGCTCCGCGAAAATCCGGATGATGTTACCGCTCTTTTTGCTGAGCAGGGGCGTACCGATGATTCCCAGGTAGAGTTTGTCCGCAGTGGCTCGAATACCCTGGCTGGTAGTTACGATATCAATGTAACCCAGATGGCCAGTCGCGGAGCTTTGAACTATGGCGTTGGCGCTGCAGATACCATTGGTGTCCAGGCGGATAACAGTTTCACGTTTCAGGTTGACGGAGAGACCAGCGCAACGGTTTCGATTGCGGTAGGTAACTATTCCGGCAGCGATTTTGCGGCCGCAATCCAGCAGGCTCTGGCTGATAACTCCGCGCTCAGTGCTGCGGGGCGATCTGTCCAGGTTGATTACAGTGATACGGACGGTCTCACGTTTACTTCCAATCGGTTTGGAGGTGAGTCCAACGTAAGTATTACTGGCTTGAGCAATGTGACAGGCCTGTCCACAGCCTCCGGAAATGCCGGCCAGGATGTTGAGGGCACGATTAATGGCCAGGCCGCCGAAGGTGATGGCCAGGTTCTGTTTCTGTCAAATAATTCCGGTGGCAACGCCGCTGGATTGCAGGTACGAATCACCGGCGGCGACGTTGGTAATCGTGGGTCTGTGAACTTTATTGAAGGCGTGAGTGAGCGTGCGGTTGATGCCATTACCGGTATTTTGGCCGCCGATGGTTCCCTGAGCAATCGTACAGAGGCACTGAATCGTGAGCTTGGGCGGATTGAGGAAGACCGCCAGCGCCTGGAGTTGAGGATTCAGTCCTATCAAGAGCGGTTGGTTAGCCAGTTCAGCGCCGCTGATTCTCTGATTGCACAGCTGAACAGCACTCGGGATTATGTCAGCCAGCAGCTGGCGGCCCTGGCACCAAATTCAAGTAATGAATAACGCGGCTTTTCTGCAAAGTAGAGCTCGACAAAGTAAGGCAAGACCGCTAACACGGTAAATTGAGGTTAAATATGAACGGTTTGCAGGCTTATCAGCGCGTCAGTAACCAGACCAGTACTATGGATGCGGATCCGCACAGGCTGATTCAGCTGCTGTATAACGGCGCGATTGAGCGCATCAATATGGCCAAGGCCCGGATTCAGGCCAAGGATTATGCGGGAAAGGGTAAGCTGATCAATAAGGCCATTGAGATCATTGGCGGGCTTCGTTCATTCCTGGACTTTGAGAAAGGTGGTGAACTGGCTGCCCGCCTTGAGGCGCTTTATGACTACATGGAGCGGACTCTCCTGGAAGCCAGTGCAAAGAATGATACGGCCAAGCTGGATGAAGTGCTGAATCTGCTTCGTTCCGTTAAAGAGGGTTGGGACGGTATTCGGGAAGAGGCTATTGGTCAGCAAGCGGCTGGCTGATTAATAACCCCCTCTCCCCAACCCCTCTCCCGCCAGGGGAGAGGGGCTTTATAGCCATTCCCCCCGCTCTCCCGTACAATACTGCCCTTATTTTCAACACATCCATTCTGTTCAGTCTGGAGCAAGGGCATGTCTGATATCAAAAAGG
Organism: Marinobacter sp. CP1; assembly: GCF_001266795.1. Lineage (NCBI taxonomy): Bacteria > Pseudomonadati > Pseudomonadota > Gammaproteobacteria > Pseudomonadales > Marinobacteraceae > Marinobacter > Marinobacter sp. CP1. The sequence continues at coordinate 434,918 of NZ_CP011929.1, read as the reverse complement.
TGGTGCTGGCCTATTCCGGTGGCCTGGATACTTCCGTCATCGTGCGGTGGTTGCAGGATACCTACAACTGTGAGGTGGTGACCTTCACTGCCGACATCGGCCAGGGCGAGGAAGTTGAGCCGGCGCGGGCGAAAGCCGAGGCGTTGGGCGTCAAGGAAATCTACATCGAGGATCTGCGCGAGGAGTTTGTGCGCGATTACGTGTTCCCGATGTTCCGCGCGAACACCATCTACGAGGGTGAGTACCTGCTGGGTACGTCCATTGCCCGTCCTCTGATTGCCAAGCGTTTGATCGATATCGCCAACGAGACTGGGGCCGATGCGATTTCCCACGGTGCGACCGGCAAGGGTAATGACCAGGTGCGTTTCGAGCTCGGTGCCTACGCGCTGAAGCCAGGTGTGAAGGTGATTGCGCCCTGGCGTGAGTGGGATCTGAATTCCCGCGAGAAGCTGCTGGCCTACTGCGATGAGCGCAACATTCCGGTGGAGAAGAAGAAGGGCAAGAGCCCGTACTCCATGGATGCTAACTTGCTGCACATTTCCTACGAAGGCATCAATCTGGAAGATCCCTGGGCGGAAGCCGAGGAAGATATGTGGCGCTGGAGTGTGTCTCCGGAAGCCGCGCCGGATGAGCCGACCTACGTTGAGCTGACCTACAAGAAGGGCGACATTGTTGCCATTGATGGTCAGGACATGAAGCCCCACGTGGTTCTGGAAACCCTGAACAAGTTGGCCGGTGCCAATGGTATTGGCCGTCTGGATATCGTTGAGAACCGCTATGTGGGCATGAAGTCCCGCGGCTGTTACGAAACCCCGGGCGGCACCATCATGCTGCGTGCCCACCGTGCCATTGAGTCCATCACCCTGGACCGCGAAGTGGCGCACCTGAAAGACAGCATCATGCCGCGCTACGCCGAGGTGATTTACAACGGTTACTGGTGGTCCCCGGAGCGTGAGGCTTTGCAGGCTCTGATTGATCAGACCCAGCACTATGTAAACGGCACTGTTCGCCTGAAGCTCTACAAGGGCAATGTGGATGTGGTTGGCCGTAAGTCTGAGGATTCTCTGTTCGACGAGAAGATTGCTACCTTTGAGGAAGATCAGGGTGCATACGATCAGAAGGATGCGGAAGGCTTCATCAAGCTGAATGCCCTGCGTCTGCGAATTGCTGCTGGCAAAGGCCGCAAGCTTTAGAGCGTGAACTTGGGGTCAGATGAAAATGGGATGAAAAGTCATCTGACCCCATTTTCATCTGACCCCGTTTTCATCCACAATCCGGCGTTTTTGGTTATACTCTTCGACAAAATGCCAACAACGATTTAAGTCACCATGCCCCCTCTCGGAACCGCTTCCGTCTCTGCCCTGCGCCAATATGTTCGCTACGCCGATGCCAAAGGCATTGATACCACCCGTCTTTTCAGCAAAGCGGGCCTTGAGCTGAACATTCTCGATACCGGTGACGGTCGCCTGAACGGCGAGCAGTTTCAAATCTTTATCCGCCTGCTTGCCGAAACAACGGGTAATCCTATTCTCGGCCTGGAAACCGGTGATTACGTGCAGCCGGGCTCCTATAGCGTGCTTGGTTACATAACGATGAGTTGTGTGACGCTTGGAGAGGCTGTCACTCGAATTGCACCCTATGAAAAGTTGGTGGGAGATATGGGCACCACGGGGCTGCGGATGAATGGTGATGAAGTGTCTCTGGTGTGGACCTGCAACTTTACGGATCCGCTGGTATGGCCCCAGGTAGTGGACAATGTGTTTGCCTCATGGATCAACTATGCCCGTTGGCTGGCGGATAACCGGAAGGCTTCGCCGCTGCGGGTACAGCTTCGGCGTTCCTCCCCGGGGAGCGATTACGAGAAGGCCTATGCAGAGCGTTGGCAGTGCCCGGTGGAATTTAGTGCCGAAGAGGACTGCGTAATCCTGCGCCAGAGTCTTCTGTCCACACGCCTGCGCCAGCCAGACCCGCTGTTGCGCAAGACCCTGGAAACTCATGCGTTATCACAGTTGGCCCTGCTGGATTCTGATACGGATCTGACCAGCCGGGTAAAACAGAGTATTCAGAAACAACTTGCGGATGGAGTCACCCGGCAGGATATGATTGCTGAAGATCTGGGTATGACCAGCCGCACCCTGCAACGCAAGCTGGGTCAGGAGGGGGTGTCCTACCAGAAGCTGTTGGATGAAGTCCGCCAGCAGATGGCTGAAGACTACCTGCGAAACACCGAAATGAGTATTCCCGATATCGCCTTCCGGCTGGGGTACAGCGAGACGACATCCTTCCACCGCAAGTTCAAGGCGGTGATGGGCCAGACTCCGGGGGATTTTCGTAAAAACTGAATGTGGATGGCAAGCCAAGGAGAGCAAAAATGCCAGTAATCTCGATGTTCTATGGCATTCTGATAAGAATGTACCTGTTGGATAATAATCATCACAATCTTCCACACATTCATGCTCGGTACGCAGAGTTTGAAGCATCGGTGAGTCTGCATGATGGAGAGTTGCTCGCCGGTACCCTACCGAGAAAACAGCTCCGTCTCGTTCAGGCATGGATTGAGCTTCACAGGGAAGAATTGCTGGTAGACTGGGATTTGGCTGTTCATGGGGAGCTACCCTTCAGGGTTGCTCCGCTCTAGGAGGTGCGGATGTATTGGGATATAAAGAGTGTTGAGGCGCTGGATGACTATAAGCTGAAGGTAGTACGTGTTGATGGCCTGGAAGGTGTTCTGGATATGTCGCCTTACCTTGAAAAAGGCATTTTTCGTGAGTTGAAAGATACGGATTATTTCCGGCAGGCAGGCATCACCTATGGTGCAATCACCTGGCCCAATGGTCAGGATATTGCCCCGGAGACGGTTGAGCAGGAGTTAAAGCGGTCGGCGTTATTGAAAGTTTCCGAAGGGTAATGGGTGTCAGGCTTATAATAAAAAGGCCAGCTAAAAAGCTGGCCCAAAAAACAAGGAAAGAACGAAAGTGCCTGAAAAATTCGTTAATCCGGTGGATTCGATTCCCCATATGGCGGCGGAGGTACTGCACTGCTCCTCCACCATGGGGGATACTGCTTAAATCCACAATTGCAGAATAAGTCGTCCGGCCTTTCCTGTCTGTTTGTGAAGTGTGTATCAGTGTTACCGAGTGTGTCGCCGCTTCAGGCGGTCGCTCCGATCTCCGGCGCAGTCTCGGTAAACCGACGCGTATCATAGGCATCCACCAGCCCCTGCACCGCGGCCCGTTCCATATCCTGGATCGAGGGCGTGCCGTTCTGGGCGTCGGCTTTGCAAAGTACCATGCCGGCTTCCACGGAAATATAGCCGGCGGTGGTTTTCAGAGCCTTGTGGTTGATGCCGTCGAACACGCGCCGGAAGGCGGTGGTTGTGCAATGGTCGCTGTTCGGGAAGTAGGCAATGATGGCGAACTGGTTGTCGCCGACGCGGCACAGGGCATCAATAGGGCGTATCAGGGTGCTCAGGCGGCGGGCGATGCCGATGCCCAGCTCACTCATCACCGTGGGCGGGTGTTTGCGCTTGAGCTCCTGCCAGTTTCGAATGCCGCACAGGACGTAAGCAGAGCAGCCGCCGCGGGATTCAGCGTGGCGCAGCATCTTGGTCAGCCGCTCGCGGCCGTATTTGGTGTTGCAGAGGCCGGTTTCCAGATCAATGATGTTGGTGGATTCCAGTTCCCGGTTGTTCTCGATCAGCAGTGAGTTTGCCTTCAACAGGGTATTCTGGCGGTCGGCCATTCGGTCTGCCGCGAAGATACGGGGGATCAGTTGCTTGGTCATGTCGGACTTGTATATGAAGTCGTCCACGCCCCGGTCGAAGGCTTCCGAGAGGGCCTCGACGCTTTCCCTTGCGGTGAGCAGGATCACGTAGGTGTAATGGTTGTTCTGTTCGTCCTGCTGGCGGACCTGATCGGTCAGTTCCAGGCCATCCATCTCAGGCATCAGCCAGTCGGCGATCAGCACGCTCACCGGTCGCTGTTCGATCAGTTGAAGGGCTTCCGGGGCATCGTTGACGATGCGCACGTCGCGATATCCGGCCTTTCGCAGGGTGCGTCCTACCACCATACTGCTGAATTTCGCGTCGTCTACTACGAGGATGGGAAGGTCCAGATTTGGCATTGTTATCTACTTTTTACCAGTCCATTGTCAGGTGCGGTATAAGCTGCAGGTTGGTATGATCCCCTGCAAATCAAACGGGCGCAGAATGCGAACCCGGGGTCAGATGAAAGCTTGCATCTGACCCCTTTTTCAGCTTTTCCCAAGTATACCCGCTTAGCTTAACGGAGAATAACGACCATGCCGTCTTTTGACATTGTTTCAGAAATCGATATGCACGAAGTCACCAATGCGGTCGACCAGGCCAAGCGCGAACTGGGCAATCGCTGGGACTTCAAGAACGTTGAAGCCGACATTGAGCTGGACGACAAGGGCATTACTATCAGCGCCGAGCAGGAGTTCCAGCTCGAGCAGTTGCTGGATATGCTGCGGATGGCGTTTGCCAAGCGCAATATCGATGCCCGCGCGCTGGCCGAGGACGGCGACAGCAAGTCCGGCAAGCTGGTCAAACAGCACCTGCTGCTGAAGCAGGGCATTGAAACCGATATGGCCAAGAAGATCGTGAAGATGATCAAGGACCAGAAGATGAAGGTCCAGGCCAGTATCCAGGGCGACAAAGTGCGAGTGACCGGCAAGAAGCGGGATGATCTTCAGGAAGCGATCGCCATGCTGCGCGAAGCTGAGCTGGATATCCCGCTGCAGTTCAATAATTTCCGCGACTGATCCGGAGGCTTCACCATCTTAACCGGCACCCGCCTGACCCTGATTCGGGATACGCTTTACACCTACACCCGTTGGCAGGTGATCGCCCTGTTATTCCTGGGGTTCTCGGCGGGTTTGCCGTTTCTGCTGGTGTTTTCCACCCTTAACGCCCGGCTGGCGGATGTCGGGGTGGAAACCGCCACCATCGGTTTTTTCAGCTGGCTGGGTATTACCTATTCCATCAAGGTGTTCTGGGCACCGGTTGTGGACCGCCTGAAACTGCCGTTGCTCGACCGGCTTTTGGGCAAGCGGCGGAGCTGGATTATCTTTGCGCAGGCGGGTATTGCTACGGGGCTGTATCTGATGGCTCACGTGGATGCCACGGCAGCGCCTGAAATGATGGCTCTTTGCGGCCTGCTGGTGGCCTTTTCCTCCGCCACTCAGGATGTGGCCATTGATGCCTACCGCATCGAGATTGCCGAGGAGCGGCTGCAGGCGGCGCTGGCCGCAACGTATATCTTCGGTTACCGTCTGGCGCTTCTGGTGGCCGGCGCCGGGGCTCTTTACCTGGCGGAATTCTGGTCCTGGCAGGTGTCCTATGAGGTGATGGCGGCCCTCGTAGGCGTTGGCGCACTCACCGTTCTCATCGTTCGCGAGCCCAGCGTGAACCACTTTGCTGCCGCCCAGGACATTGCTCACAAGATTGAGCAGGAGGCCGCCAGGCGCACCCATCTGAATCCGCGCCTGGCGAGACTGGTTGGCTGGTTCTACGCTGCTGTCGCAGGCCCGTTCCTGGATTTTTTCAGGCGGTACAAGGAGCTGGCGCTGGTCATCCTGCTCATGGTTGCCGTGTACCGTATCTCGGACATTGCCATGGGCGTCATGGCCAATCCCTTTTACCTGGACTTCATGGGGTTCAGCAAAACCCAGGTGGCTGATGTGACCAAGATCTTCGGCTTCTTCATGACCATAGCCGGTTCGCTGGTTGGTGGGGTTATGGTGGTTCGCTACGGGGTTCGTCGAATTCTTCTGCTGGGGGCGATCATGACGGCCGCCACCAATCTTCTGTTCGTCGTTCTGGCCCAGTACCCGCCCAACATCGTTACCCTGGCCGCGGTGGTCAGCGCCGATAACCTCAGTGGCGGTATTGCCAACGTGGCCCTGATTGCCTGGCTCTCCAGTATGACCAGTGCCTCGTTTACGGCAACGCAGTACGCCCTGTTCAGTTCCCTGATGACCCTGCCAGGCAAGTTCTTGGGGGGCTTCTCCGGCATTGTCGTCGCGGGCTTCGGATATGCGGAATTTTTCCTGGTGGCCGGCATAATGGGCGTCCCTGCTATTTTGTTGGCCATGTTCATGATCCGAAATGGCCATCGATTGGATGCGCTAGCGCCGCGGAATGAATCAAAGCCTGATGCAGAACCGGTGAGCCCTTGATGCCCGAACCAACCAAAGATCAGAAGATCTGGCAAGTTGTACTGGCTGTCCCGGAGGGGAGGGTGGTCAGTTACGGTCAGGTTGCGGAGATGGCGGGATTAGGCCGGCAGGCGAGATATATCGGAAAGGCGTTGGGCAAGCTGCCAGAAGGGCATGCGGTGCCCTGGTATCGGGTGATTCGCAGTAACGGCCAGATTGCATTTCCCGCGGGGTCCGAGAAATATCGGGAGCAGGTAAGCCGGCTTGAAGCCGAGGGTGTCGAAGTCACCGACGGGCGGGTTTCGATGTCGCGATATTGTTGGCAATGAGCGTCTGGAGGTGAGCCAACAGCTCCGCTTTTTCTCCGGCAGGTTCCCGTGAAAGCCGGTCCGCGATATAGAGGTGAACCGTTGCAATTGCCCTCAGGCACTCCTCGTACAACTCTCTGGCTTTGATCGCACTCAGGTCACAGACCTGAACTCCAAACCGCTCCATATGTTTTCTCGGCCACCATTTCTTGCTGCCCATGAGGGTGAGAGCGGAGATATCCTGCCTGATATAGGCGGTTGTGCACACGACATCGTAGGCGGGCGCCAGTCTGATGGAATCAATGCTCTCGTAGACCAGGCCAAAGTTCTTCAGGTGGGCGTCGCCATTTTGCAGGATATTGTTCAGGACCATCATCTTGAAAAACTGTTCAAGGGAGGCCTTCTTGTTCTCTGCGCTAACAAACGTTTTGATGGTTTTGGCAATTTGCTCGTAGCTGCCGGTGTACTTTTCTTCCCGCTGTTTTGCCTGAAGCACACACATGTCTTCAAAGCCAAGCGCCTCGCCGCTGTCTTTCAAATCGAACCGCTTCATGATGAACAGGGATTCGTCATCCGATAGATAGAATTCGGGAACGGGAATTCCGGCGTACTGGCAGGCGAGCATGCAGCAGTATTCGTTGAGAGCCAGTTCGGGATAGTCAGGGCCCCAGGCTTTGACGATGTAGTCTTCAAGGCGGAGTGTCGCCTTGTTTTCCAGTGTCGCGAGGACTTTGGGCTGTACCCCACTCAAAGCAGAGCGAAGCGCAAACCGTGACACCAGCTCCTCGAACAGGTCGGGGTTGTCAGAGTGCAAGAGTTTTTCGAGGCTCAATGAAGTCTCGCCAGAGTGGTCATCAGGGTTGAACTCGACCCTGCCACGAATATTCGGCGCCAGGAGTCGAAGAAGCCCAAAGTCGCCGGTATCCGTAAGTTTGGCAAACTGCTTTTTGATTACCGAGAGCAGGTAGCCCTCCGGCAGATGCATCTCGAAAACCGGGTGCAGCTGGGGATGGCTATAATCTTTTTTTCGGACCGGCATGGTCAGCGAGACGAAGGCGTCAGGATTGGCTTTCTCGGAATAGCTGAAGACAAATTCGCCTGACTCGCGGAACAGTTTCCCGGCAGGTCTGTGATTCACATGAACGTCCAACTCATCGCTCATCACGCAGCTCCTCCAGGGTCGGGAACGGAGACTTCTCCCGGATGGCTAGCTCCTTACCCAGGTAGTCGAGTATTTTCATAACCTTGCGGATGCCGATGTCGCCAGATCGCCCGTTTTCCAGCGCATTTATGGTGGCGCGAGAGATGCCGAGGTGGTCTGCCATTTTTTGCTGGGAGACGCCTTGTTGTTGGCGGAATGCAGAGATTTCGTGTCCGAGGGTCTGAAAATCCATTGCCGGCCTGTTCTGACTAAAATAATTTACATTATTGTCTCTATCTTTCGATATGTAAAGTATTTTAGCTGTATGCTGGCTCGTCCCTGAGCTGGCCTCACTTCTCTGATGGATCTGAGGGATTACAGTCTCAGAGCTCCATCCACCTCAAGCATGCGCCCGGACATATAGTCGTTCTCAAAGATGAACGCCGCGGCCGAGGCAATCTCTTCCGGCTTGCCCATACGCTTCAGCGGAATGCCGGCGGTCATTTTTTCCAGGGCTTCCGGTTTCATGGAGGCGGTCATTTCGGTTTCGATGAAGCCCGGGGCGATACCGGCACAGCGGATGCCGTGGCGGGCGAGTTCCCTGGCCCAGACCGGAACCAGGGCGGAGACGCCGGCTTTGGCGGCGGAGTAGTTGCTCTGGCCCATGTTGCCGGCGCGGGAGATGGAGGCAATGTTGATGATCGCGCCCTGGTCGCCGTTCTTGATCATCCGGGTGGCGGCTTCGCGGCCGCAGAGGAAGACGCCGGTGAGGTTGACGTCGATCACGGCCTGCCACTGGGACAGCTCCATTCGGCGCTCAACTTCGCCATCCTTCACTTTGACCATCAGGCCGTCCCGCAGGATGCCGGCGTTGTTAATCAGGCCATTGAGGTAGCCGAAGTCTTTGATGATGGCTTCAAAGGTTCTTTCCACGTCTTCTTCTTTGGCGACGTTGCAGACGTAGCTTCTGGCCTCTGAGCCCGCGGCCACGCAGGCGGTGACGGCGTCGTCCAGCTTCTCCGGCATCAGGTCGATGAGCGCGACTTTTGCCCCTCTGGCGGCAAGGTATTCGCCCATGGCGCGGCCAAGGCCCTGGCCGCCGCCGGTAATTGCAATCACGGAATCTTGAAGTTTCATGTTTTGCCCTAACTACTGTTATCAGGTGGTTTTACGGTTGCTGTGCGTCTGTGCGGTTATTTTTGTGCGCGGAGTATACCAAATACGACTATGGTGGGGTTTTATCCTTGTTGGGTTAGCGAAGCGTAGCCCGACAAGATCCGAAACAATGGAGGCACTTTGTCCGTTTTCCTTTTTCTCTTCATTGTCATGCCCATCGCCGAGATGGCGGTCCTGATCCAGGTCGGCGGCATGATTGGTGTGCTCAATACCATCGGGCTGGTGCTGCTGACCGCCGTGATTGGTGCGTGGCTGCTTCGCCAGCAGGGGTTGGCAACGCTTTTGAAAGCCAATCAGCGACTGAACAGTGGCGAACTGCCGGCCAAGGAGGTTGCCGAGGGGCTGATTCTTGCGATTGGTGGTGCACTGTTGCTGACACCTGGCTTTATTACCGACACGGTCGGGTTTCTGTGCCTGATCCCGGGCACTCGCCACTGGCTCGCAGCACAGGCGCTCAAGCGCATGGTCGTTGCTGGTCAAAGCCGTGGCAGCAGTTTCTATTTTCGCGCCGGTGGCGGTTCCAATCCGTTCGGGCAGGATCCGTTTGGTGGCCGGGAGAACCCGTTCGGCCGGCAGCGGCCTTTTGATCGGGACAGCAATGGCGACATTATCGAAGGCGAGTACCAGGATGAGACGGAATCCGATCGGGACCGGATCGAAAAAAAGTGAAAAAATTTTCTCTCCGGGGTGTTGAAAACATCTACCAGCTACCCCAGATAGAAACCACAAGTTCGCTGCGGGCTGATTTCCACTGAAAACAGTTGGTTATCCAGCCGGGCAATTTGTCGGACCAGGCGTTGCCTGTCCGACCTACATCAACAATGTCATTGCCACATTAATCTGACTATTGGAGAAACCGAGCAATGAAAATTCGTCCGCTACACGATCGTGTTGTCGTGCGCCGTAAGGAAGAAGAAGAGAAAACTGCGGGTGGCATCGTGCTGCCGGGTAACGCCAAAGAGAAGCCTTCCCAGGGCGAGGTGATTGCCGTTGGTAACGGTCGCATCCTGGATAATGGCGAAACCCGCTCACTGGCGGTCAAGGTGGGTGACACCGTGGTCTTCGGCCAGTACGCCGGTAACACCGTCAAGATCGACGGCGAAGAGCTTCTCATCATGAGCGAGAGCGACATCTACGGCGTGCTTGAGTGATCGCTGAGGCGAATCGCACGAACTCTCATTAATCCGATTGATTCAACGACTTCGGTTTAACGAACAGGAATAGAAGACATGGCAGCAAAAGACGTTAAATTCGGTGATAGCGCGCGTAAGCGCATGGTCGCGGGCGTCAACGTTCTGGCAGACGCGGTTAGAGTGACCCTTGGCCCGAAAGGCCGTAACGTGGTTCTGGAAAAATCCTTCGGCGCGCCGACCATCACCAAAGATGGTGTTTCCGTGGCCAAGGAAATCGAACTGTCTGACAAGTTCGAGAACATGGGCGCCCAGATGGTGAAAGAAGTGGCATCCCAGGCCAACGACACAGCTGGTGACGGTACCACCACTGCAACCGTTCTGGCTCAGTCCATCGTTAACGAGGGCGTGAAGGCTGTTACTGCCGGCATGAACCCGATGGATCTGAAGCGTGGCATCGACAAGGCCACGACCGAAGCTGTGAAGGCGATCCGCGAGATGGCCAAGCCCTGCGACGACAGCAAGATGATTGCCCAGGTTGGCACCATCTCTGCCAACGGCGACGAGACCATCGGCAAGATCATCGCCGATGCGATGCAGAAGGTTGGCAAGGAAGGCGTCATCACCGTTGAGGAAGGCCGTGGCCTGGAAGACGAGCTGGACGTGGTTGAAGGTATGCAGTTCGACCGTGGCTTCCTGTCTCCGTACTTCATCAACAACCAGGACAACATGTCTGCCGAGCTGGAAGACCCTTACATCCTGCTGGTAGACAAGAAGATCTCCAACATCCGCGAACTGTTGCCGGTGCTGGAGTCTGTTGCCAAGGCTGGCAAGCCGCTGCAGATCATCGCTGAAGATATCGAAGGCGAAGCGCTTGCGACTCTGGTAGTGAACAACATGCGTGGCATCGTGAAAGTCAACGCCGTGAAGGCACCTGGCTTTGGTGACCGTCGCAAGGAAATGCTGCAGGACATCGCGATTCTGTCCGGCGGTACAGTAATCTCTGAAGAAGTCGGCCTGACTCTTGAGAACACTACCCTGGATGACCTGGGCACTGCCAAGCGCGTGAACGTCACCAAGGAAAACACCACCATCATCGGCGGTGCTGGTGCGCAGGCGGACATCGAAGCTCGCGTAGAGCAGATCCGCAAGCAGATCGAAGACAGCTCTTCCGACTACGACAAGGAAAAGCTGCAGGAGCGTGTTGCCAAGCTGGCTGGCGGTGTTGCCGTTATCAAGGTTGGTGCCGGTTCCGAAGTGGAAATGAAAGAGAAGAAGGCCCGCGTTGAAGACGCGCTGCACTCTACCCGCGCTGCGGTTGAAGAGGGCATTGTGCCGGGCGGCGGCGTTACCCTGATCCGTGCCATCGCGGCTCTGGACAAGGTCGATGCCATTAACGAAGAGCAGAAAGCCGGTGTGAACATCCTGCGCCGCGCCATGGAAGCTCCCCTGCGCCAGATCGTTTACAACGCAGGCGGTGAGTCTTCTGTAGTGGTTGCCAAGGTTCGCGAAGGCGAAGGCTCCTTCGGCTACAACGCTGCTACCGAAGCCTACGGCGACATGCTGGAAATGGGTATCCTGGATCCTGCCAAGGTCACCCGTTCCGCGCTGCAGGCGGCCGCTTCCGTGGCTTCCCTGATCATCACCACCGAGGCGATGGTTGCGGATGAGCCGCAGGACGAGTCTGCCGGCGGTGGTATGCCGGACATGGGTGGCATGGGCGGAATGGGAGGCATGGGTGGCATGATGTAATGCCGGCCTGATCCCAGGCGCGCTCCACACTTCGGGGCGCTGCCCGATCACCCCTGAAAACCCCGCGTTGGTTCACGCTAACGCGGGGTTTTTGTTTTTTTGTCATGAACTTGCCCCATGCGTTTGCTAGACTCGGCTTCCGGTCCATTATCTGTGCAACGCTGAATGAGTGACGCTGAACCCAAGTCCTTTCTTCGCCCCGGCAAGGTATTTTTACTCCTGCTGCTGGGCGCTCTGGTTTATCTGCTGTCACTGGTCTTTCTGGTACCTGCCGGTTGGGTCTGGCAGCAGGCCTCTGCCCAGGTGCCTTTGCCGCCTCAGGTGCAGGTACGACAGGTCGCCGGTAAACTCTGGGACGGTGAGGCCGGAGTCGTCGTGGCCGGGTTTCCGCTGCGAGTTGATTGGCGCCTTCACATGCCTTCTGTCACCAACCTCGAATGGCCCGCCAGAATTTCTGTCGAATCATCACAATCTTCGCTCAACGGCAATGTTACGATCGGCTGGCCCGCCAGCGCTCAGTTGGATGCCAATGGGCGGATCATGGTGGCCGAGTTTGAGGACCTGATTCGCCAGAGCGGCGGCGCCATGATCGAAGGCGAAGTGGTTATTGACCGGCTGGAGATGGCCTGGGCCGACAACCGGATTACCCGGGCCGAAGGCCTTGGGCGCTGGGATGGTGGCCTTGTAACCTGGCCAATGGGTGATCAGCGGGGACAGGCAGAATTTCCGCCCATGCAGGCGACCATGGACACCACTCAGGGTGGTGTTGCCTTGACCGTTTCCGAGCAGGGCGGGCAGGGGCCGGCGGCGGATGCGACGGTAATGTGGAACGGAATGATGGAACTGCGTGTCTACAAGCGGATGGTGGATCTGGCCGGCCAGCCCTGGCCGGATTCTGCCAGCGCCGGCGATGTGGTGTTCCGGGTACGCCAGCCTCTCGTACCGGGGGCACGATAATGGCGCTCTTGAGTACACCGGCTCAGCGCCGGATATCGCGGACCCTGGCGAACCTGTTGCTGCTGGTGCTGGTGGTGTACCTGGCTGTGAGTCTCGCCCGTATGACCTGGTTGTTCGCCTGGGACGACAGGCCGGTTCCCAGCGCGCTGGCCACAGATGGCGCCGGCAATATGGCAGGGGCCAACGGCCTGACGACCTCCATGGCAGTGTATGATTTTTTCGGGCGTTCAGAGCGGCCGGCTGAAGTGGCGGAAGCCGTTCGCCGCTCGGCGCCGGAAACCCGGCTTCGGCTCCGGCTGGAAGGGGTACTTGTCGCACAGCGCCCGGAGGACTCCGGTGCTATAGTTGCTGGGAGCAATGGAGAAACCGCATATTACCGGGTAGGGGAGATGCTACCCGGCAATGCCGAGCTGGCGGAAGTGGAACCAGGGCGTATTCTGATTCGTCGGGGTGGGCGATACGAATCCCTGACTTTCGAGGAACAGTCGTCTGAACTGGTTGCAGAAGTGACCGAGGAGCCTGCAGAATCATCACCGGATGAGTTCCTGGCCAGCGCCCGTGAACAGATTGACAGCCAGGGCATTGCCGCACTGGCGCCTTTCGGGTTGAGCCCGGTGGACAATAGCGGCATGTCCGGTTACGTGTATGACGGCTCTAACGCCATGCTCAACGCCGTCAACCTGCAGGCCGGGGACGTGATAACGGCTATCAACGGTCAGCGGCTGGGCGATATCAGCCAGGATAAGGCCCTGCTTGAGAACTGGCGCGGCCAGGCCCAGCTGGAGATAGAAATCGAGCGTGACGGATCCATCCTCACCATCAGTTATGCCATACCCGAGCAGTGGCGCTGACCGGGTTCATCGAAACAGGACGAAATCGCCAGATGTATAACCACAAGATCAATGTTTTGCGGGCCATTGTCCTGCTTTTTCTCCTTCCCTTTATGTCCATGGCGCATGGGCAGGAAGCCGAGACATGGCGGCTGAACCTGAAAGACGCCGATATCCGTGCGTTCGTGACCCAGGTCGCGGACATTACCGGGTACAGTTTTGTGGTGGATCCCAGGGTGAAGGGCAAGGTAACGGTGCTCTCCAGCGCGCCCATGAACAAGGACGAAATTTACGATCTGTTCCTGGCGGTCTTGAATGTTCACGGTTTTACCGCCATCCCGGGCGCAGAAGTGATCAAGGTGGTGCAGCAGGTTGATGCCAAACAGTCGGCAGAGATTCTGGAGCGCTTTCCCGAAACCCCCTCCGAGCAGCTGATCACGCGGGTTATCCAGATCGACAACGCCAACGCCCTGGAGCTGGTGCCGATTCTGCGCCCCCTGGTGGCGAAATACGGCCATCTGGCCGGGGTGGCCGCCGCCAACGCCCTGATCATCAGTGATCATTCTTCCAATATCCAGCGCATCGAGCAGATTGTCCGGGAGCTGGATAGCCCGTCCAAATACGAAGTGGAAGTCATTCAGCTTCAGGAAGCCTGGGTTGGCGACATGGTGACTCTGCTGCAGGAATTGGCCCCGGATGAACTGGGTCGGGCCGGTGGTGACAATGCCGCCAGAAAGTACAGCATTACCGCGGACGAGCGCAGTAACCGACTGATTCTACGGGGTGATGAGACCTTCCGGGACAAGATGCGCGGTCTGATCCGGCAGTTGGATCAGCCGTCAGCCACCGGTGGCGCTACCAAGGTGCTGCGGCTGAAGCACGCCGATGCCAAGAATCTCACTGAAATTCTCAAGGGTGTGATGGGCGAGCTGGTCAAAGAAGGCTCAGGGTCAGGGGGCTCTGCTGGAGGCTCACGGCCGCAGAGCAATTTCGCGGTCTTCGCCGATGAAGGGCTGAACGCCTTGGTGGTTCGGGGCGAGCCGTCCCTGATGCAGGAAGCCGAACAGATTGTGGCTGCGCTGGATGTGCGTCGTGCCCAGGTGATGATTGAGGCAGCGATTGTCGAGATCAGTGACGAGCTGGGACAGGATCTGGGCGTCCAGGTTGCCGTCGGTGACGAGTCTGGTGAATCCTCACCAGTGGCCGGCACCAACTTCGGCAACGTGGGGCGCAGCCTGGGTGAGGTATTGAGCGCGATTCTGACTGAATCCGCCATTACCCCCGCAACAGGTGGTATCACCATCGGCGCCGGCCAGCGTAACGAGGATGGTGTCAGTTGGGGGATTCTCCTGCAGGCGCTTTCCACCTCGGCGGCGGCAAACCTGCTTTCCACGCCGAGCATCATCACCCTGGACAACCAGGAATCGGAGATCATCGTGGGCCAGAATGTCCCGTTCCGCACTGGCCAGTCGACGGTTGTCGGTGACGGCACCACCAATCCATTCACCACCATCGAGCGTCGCGATATCGGTCTGACCCTCAAGGTTACCCCGACCATCAGTGCCGACGGCCTGGTGCGTCTGGTGGTGGAGCAGACCACAGAGAACGTGGCAGACAGCATCGAGGACGCCTCGGATATCGTCACCAACAAGCGGGAAATCAAGACCACAGTGCTTGCAGATGACGGTGAGACCATCGTGCTGGGCGGTTTGACCCGGGATGATTACCAGGTCAACAGGAGCAAGGTGCCCCTGCTGGGTGACATCCCGTTCGTTGGTCGCCTGTTCTCCTCCGAATCGGAGCGCCGGGTGAAGCGCAACCTGCTGGTGTTCCTGCGCCCCAAAATCATGCTGGGCAAGGAAGAGGCCGTTGCGGCTACTTCCGACAAGTTCAATCAGCTTTGGGACGTCAATCTGAACATCCGGGAGAAGCTGGGTATCCCCACCGAAGAGCAGCGTCCGACAGTGGACGCGCTGTTTGAAGACGGCAGCACCCGGGTAAAGTAAGCGCTCAGACAGCCAGTGGCGGCATCGGGCAATCCATCTGGTCCGCCACCAGCCGCATCAGTTCGTACTCCCGGGTTTCCACTTTCCCGTCGCGGGTAATGCAGTGCCCACAGGCATCGATGATTGCCGGTTTCAGCAGCGGTGAAAGACCGTTCAACGCGGTCAACGCTTCCCGTAGCTGGCGCATGGTGACTTTTTCCAGAACTGGCTCCACTCCATCCTTCGCATTCATGAAGCCGGCCATGGCCTCCCGATAGAGCTTCTCGGCGTCAGATTGGGACTCAGACCCAGCCCTTGCCATCAAGCTCAGGAGCCTCTGGAGGGCCGGCATGACCGGTTTGTAGCTCTTATAGCGCACCGGTACCACTCTGGCTGCTTCGTCGCCCAGGTGGCGTGACAGGAAGCTTGTCAGAGCGAGTTCAAACAGGGTAACCCGGTTATCCGCCGCCACAAGTTTCTGGACATTGGTAATGAGCAACTCCCGCTCTTCCGGGTCCAGCTTGCGAAGGGCAGGCATGGCCAGCTCCAGGGCAGGGAAACGGACGCCATCGCCGATGGTTTTCAGTGCCGGCAGCAGTTTCTCGAGTAGATCCGGCTGGCTGCCCAATACCGGATGTGCCGGCACCAGGTTCAGCCGTTCCGTTTGCTGTGGACGCGGCAGCTCGCTGATCAGCATGGCATAGCAGAGCTGCGTGGCCCCGGCCCGGGTGTACAGCAGGTTTCGGAAGGTGGCTGGCAGGCGTTCCAGAAAACGCAGGGCGAAATCTTCGCTTTGCCGGTTGATAGTGCCGACCTGATCTGAAAATTTCCGAGCCGGTTTTATGGTTTTTTCCGGGCTGGACGCAAGCGGTGAGGTTCTGCCACTCCTGCCGGTAACCGGCCCGAGTATGTCGGTTGCCGCGCCACTAAACCCGGACGCGCCCGCTTCTGGTGCTCCAGAGCCTCCCCGGTAGAGATCGGCGCCTGGTTCGGTATCCCTGAGCCGGCTTCGCAATCTGGCCAGCATGCCAGGCTGAATGGCATTGATTCGCTCATCTATGGGCGGGTGGGATGCCAGCAAAGAGGTGAACTTCATCCGCGCACTTTCGCCAAAGCACATGTGATTCATGTCGCTGGCGTGGCTGGTTGTGTCCAGGTAACCGCCCTTCATTCCGATCTTGAACAGCGCTCCGGCAATGCCTTCGGGATTGCGGGTAAATTGCACGGAGGATGCGTCTGCCAGCATTTCGCGTTGCCTGGAGACCGCTGCCTGTATCAGCCGGCCAAAGAAAACGCCCACATAGCCAATCACAAAAAGGGCCAGACCAATGATGCCCATGGCTGCCTGGGCCCGACCGTCCCGTGATCGACCCACCCGGTGGCCGCGGTAGAAGGATGCGCGCAGTAGAAAGCCGCCAATCTGTCCGATCATCAGGATGCCGGCAAGCAGGGCAATGAGCCGAACGTTCAGCCGCATGTCGCCGTTGAAAATATGGCTGAATTCATGGGCGACTACCCCTTGGAGTTCGTCTCGCGATAATTGGGTAATAGCACCGTGGGTGACGACCATAACAGCCTCGCCCGGCGTATAGCCGGCCACAAAAGCGTTGATGCCGGTTTCCTGATCCATCACATAGAGTTCCGGCACCGAAACACCACTGGCAATAGCCATTTCCTCAACGATGTTGCGCAGTTTGCGCTCGTCACTGTCGCGGGTATCGGGGTCAATGGGCCTGGCGCCAACCATTTTGGCGACCCGGTCGCCACCTCCCGCCAGATCAACCCAGCGGAGCAGGGAACCCAGAACAATCAGGGAAACAACCGTAACGGCGGTCAGCAGGCCATGATTGGAGAGCAGCCAGTGGTGGAACGCAAGACCGGAGGATTCACTACGGGTTACAAAATAACCCACAAGGCAGACGGCAAGCGTGATAAACGCGACCGCCGTCAGGAAAAGAAAAACCAGCAGAGTGGTGTTGCGCCGGGCGTGGGCCTGGCGCTGAAAGAAACCGGGATGAGCCATGATTCAGGGCCTCAGAAGGCCACTTTCGGTGCCTGACGGGCTTCCGGTGATTCCAGTTCCAGTTGCGACGTTTCCTTGAACGCAAACATGCCGGCGATAACATTATTCGGGAACTGCTCCCGGAAAATGTTGTAGCTCATGACGCCATCGTTATAGGCCTGGCGGGCAAAGGCGACCCGGTTCTCGGTGCTGGAGAGTTCTTCCATCAGTTGCTGAATGGTTTCGTTGGCCTTCAGCTCCGGATAGTTCTCGGCCACGGCGTAGAAATTTGCGAGCGCCTTGGTGAGCAGGTTTTCGGCGCTGCCCAGGCGTTGGATCTTGGTTCCATCGCCGGGATCCTTGGCGGCGTCTTTTTGGGCGCTGACCGCATTGTTGCGGGCTTCCATCACCTGGGTGAGGGTGCTTTTTTCGTGGGTCAGATAGGCTTTTGCCGCTTCCACAAGATTCGGAATAAGGTCGTGCCGACGCTGCAGTTGAACATCAATCTGGGCAAACCCGTTTTTGAACTGGTTGCGCAGGGAAACCAGGCGGTTGTAGATAAAGACCAGATAGAAAACAATGACGGCGATAACGATCAGGCCGATAACAGTGGTTCCCATGGCAACTCCTAGAGGTAGTGGTTCAGAGGTTATTTTCCACGATCTGCTCGTGAAAACCTTTAACGAAGGTCTCAAATTCACGCGGCGGCAACGGTTTGCTGAAGAAATAGCCCTGGGCGAGCTTGCAGCCACGCTGGCTCAGGTAATATTCCTGCTCTGCCGTTTCCACCCCTTCAGCAACCACTGACAGGTTCAGACTCTTGCCAAGGTCGATGATGGTATTGGCGATTCGGGTATCTTCCTCATTGACCAGCAGATCGCGGATAAACTGTTTGTCGATCTTCAGATGCTGTACCGGCATCTGTTTGAGGTAGGTCAGTGACGAGTAGCCGGTTCCAAAGTCGTCCACCGCGATGCTTATTCCCGCTTTGTTGAGTCTGTGGAGTTTGGCTACGGCGTCTGACAGGTTGGTCATGAAGCTGGTTTCTGTTACCTCCAGCTCCAGCCGCCCGGCCGGTATCTTGTGTCGTCGCAGGGTATCGAGAATATCATCGACAATGCTTTCCTGGCGCAGCTGAACGGCCGAGAGATTAACAGCAATACGAAGCGGCGAGCCGTCCGAGGCCCAGCGAGCTGCCTGCCAACAAGCCTGGTCCAGAACCCACTGGCCAATTTCCACGATAGAGCCGTTTGCTTCGGCCACCGGGATAAAGAAGTCGGGGGGAACCGTGCCACGAGTCGGGTGCTCCCAACGTAACAATGCCTCTGCCCCGATTACCCGTTTGCTCTCCAGATTAATCTGGGGCTGGTAAACCAGATGAAATTGGTGATTACCAAGAGCCTGGGACAAATCCTTTTCCAGTTGCTTCCGGTCCCGGATTTCCTGGTCAATGCTGGCGACATAGAACTGGAAGTGGTTGTGACCGTTCTGCTTGGCCAGGGTCATGGTCTGTTCGGCACTCTGAAGCAGTCGGTCTGCCTTGCTGGTGTCGGAGGGGTAAAGAGCAACCCCCAGGGTGGCGCTGATTGAGATGTTCTGGTCTTCGACCAGCATGGGCTCATTGACACAGGCCAGGATTCGCTCAGCTGTGTCTGCTGCTTGAAACCCGTCCCGAAGTCCTTTCTGGACAACCACGAACTGGTCGCTGCCGAGGCGTGCAATGGTGAAGCGGGCATTGTCCAGTTTGTTGGTCAGGCGGTCGGCAACGGTCTGTAGAATAAGGTCCCCGGACCGGAAACCGCACTGCTCGTTCACCGATTTGAAATCGTCGATGCCGCAGACAATCAGCGACAGTTGGGCGTTGCGCCTGGCGGCATCCTCAATATCCCGCACCAGCAACTCCATGAAGGTATCCCGGCTGGGCAGGCCAGTGAGCTGGTCGTAACGTGAGAGACGGCTCACCCGGTCCTCCGCCTCGCGATGACGTTTCTGGCTGTCACCAATGGCCACCAGGAGGTTATTGGTTGCGTTGACCCAGAGGCCAAGTTCGTCGCTCTGGTGGCCGGATGGCGTGGTGACCAGGCGGTCATCCGGGTGCGCAGGATCCACCTGCCTCACGGAATTGACAATTCGGAGGAGGGGGCGCGTCAGGAGCAGGTGGAATACATAGAACAACACCATGCCGAGAATGAGAGCTGTGGCCATGCCGGAAGCGAAAGTGACAGCCGCCCTGTCCAACCAGGTGCGGGCCGCTGCTGCAGTGTCGTAGTGAACGTCAAGAAAGCCGTAGACGTCTTCCGGATTACCCTCGCGGAAAAGCGGTTCCCGATAGAGCCGGTCGGCGTCGAAAATCGGATCGGTGACCGGGCGGAAAGCGGTTTCCTGGAGTGGACGGCTGCGATCTCCCAGTGGGTCGCCGTCAGGGTGGACGATGCGGGCCATGTGGACCGCTTCCTTGGCGAAGAGGCCGTCCACGACTTGTTGCGCGAGTTCGGCGTCGATGCTGAACACCGCCTGGGTGGCTGCGTCTTTCACCATCGCGATGGTTTGCTTGGCATCGCTATCCAGCCCTCTGGACACGCGTTGGGCGTCCAGGATGACCTGTATGGCACTGACAACGACGCCACTGGCAAGGGCCACCGCAAGAATCCACCGTAAGATTCGATAGCCCAGGCGATGTTCAACCTCGAAGGAGTTTTGCATTCAAGCCTGTCTTGTTCCGGTTTTTGCAGAGCCGCTGATCTGCAAGGTTCAGGGCAAAGGTGTCGCACTTTGGGTGATGTGCGTGGGGGCTCACCCTGATGGTTGTTTCCAAGTATGGTTCAGGTTCGCGATATCTTCATGGAGTATCGGCGATTTTTCCAAAGATTTCAGAGTGTGCTTGTATCAAATTGTAATTGCTTGGGTATCGCAGACACAAAAACGCCCGCCAGAGGCGGGCGCTTGATCACAGTCGTTTTAGACTGTGTCTGGAAGCGAGGCCGGGATCAGGCCAGGTTTTCGTTTACGAAATCCCAGTTCACCAGGTTCCAGAAAGCTTCCAGGTAGTTCGGGCGGGAGTTGCGATAGTCGATGTAATACGCGTGCTCCCAGACGTCGACGGTCAGTACCGGCTTATCGGCACCGGTCAACGGGGTTTCAGCATTGCTGGTATTTGCGATGGCAACGGTGCCGTCCGCTTTTTTCACCAGCCAGGTCCAGCCAGAACCGAAGTTGTTGGCTGCTTTATCATTGAATTCTTTCTTGAAATCTTCGAAAGAACCGAACGCCTTCTCGATCGCTTCCTTGGCAGCACCGGTGGGTTCACCACCGCCGTTCGGGCTCAGGCAGTGCCAGTAGAAGGTGTGGTTCCAGACCTGTGCGGCGTTGTTGAACAGCGGGCCGCTGGCACTCTTGATGATGTCTTCAAGCGATTTGTTGGCGTTGTCCGTACCTTCGATCAGGCCATTGAGCTTGGTGACGTAGGTGTTGTGATGCTTGCCGTAATGGTACTCGAGCGTTTCCTGAGAGATGTGCGGTTCCAGTGCGTTCTTTTCGTAGGGCAGTGCGGGAAGTTCAAATGCCATGAGGTCGTTCTCCCTGTCTCTCTGTTTATGTTGATGTTCGTTACCCCAATATAGGGTCGATTTGAGTCAGATCAACCCTTTGGTGTTAAAGAACTTTTAAACTCTGGGCTGCCCGGCAGGAACTGGGCGCAGTTCTTCACCCGCCAGACGAGCTCTTCGTAGCTGTCGGCCAGAATGTTTACGTGGCCCAGCTTCCGACCCGGTCGTTCACCCTTATTATAGAGATGAACATGGGCGTAGGGCAGTTCGAGGATTCGCTCGATGTCGCCGTGCTCTCCGATGATATTGATCATGCAGCTCAACCCACGTGGAGCAACGTTGCCAAGAGGGTGTCCGCTAACAGCGCGAATATGATTCTCGAACTGGCTGGTCATCGCGCCTTCGATGGTCCAGTGCCCCGAGTTGTGAACCCTCGGCGCCATCTCGTTGGCGACCAGGCCATCGGTTGTCTCGAACAACTCAAGCGTTAATACGCCGACATAGTCCAATTCGTTCAGTAGTGCCTTGATGTACCGCTCCGCATCTTCCTGAACGTGCTTCTCGAGCTTCGGAGCAGGCGCAATGGAGTAGCGCAGAATCCCCTCGTGGTGGGTGTTCTCCGCCATCGGGTAGAAGGCCAGCTCACCGTCTTCAGCGCGAACGGCGATAATCGACACTTCCCGGTGGAAGTCGACGAACTTTTCCACGATAAGGCGGGGGTGGCCGATGGAGGTCCAGGCGGCCTCGGCGTCCTCAGGCGATTTGAGTACGGCCTGGCCTTTGCCGTCGTATCCTTCGGTGTTGGACTTCGCTACCACCGGGCAGCCAAGTTCCTCGGCCGCGGCTTTCAACGAGGCGGCGCTATCGGCAATTTTCCATTCTGGCGTGGGGATGCCCAGCTCGCCGAACAGAGTCTTTTCCGCTTCCCGGTTCTGACACACCTGCAATGCCCGGGGGCAGGGGTGAACCGGTTTGTGAGCAGCAATTTTCTCGGCCACGTTTACTGGCAGGTGTTCGAACTCATAGGTAACACGGTCGACCCGGGAGAGGAAATCATCCAGGTACTGGCCCTCGCGGTCGATGATGACTTCACCAAGGCCGGCACTGGGGCTGCCGGACATGTCATAGAAAACAAAGGTCTTGGCCAGTGGGTATCCGGCCAGTGCCAGCATTCTTCCCAGTTGGCCGGCGCCCAGTACACCAATTCTCATTCGAGTTCTCCTGCCTGTTACTGGTCCCGAGGATCAGGATTGTCCAGAATCGTTTCGGTCTGTGTGGCCCGGAACTGCTCAACCGCTTTGCGTACGCTGTCGTCTGAGGTGCCAATAATCTGCGCTGCCAGCAGGCCAGCGTTGGTTGCACCGGCTTTACCAATAGCGAGGGTGCCGACAGCGATGCCGCCTGGCATCTGGACGATGGAGAGCAATGAATCCAGACCATTCAGGGTTTTGGACTGAACAGGAACACCGAGGACCGGCAGGGCGGTTTGTGAGGCAACCATGCCCGGCAGGTGCGCTGCGCCGCCGGCGCCCGCAATAATGACTTTCAAACCGCGGTCTGCGGCCGTTTTGGCGTAGTCAAAAAGCAGATCCGGTGTGCGATGGGCCGAGACGACTTTGGTTTCATAGGGCACGCCAAGTTTTTCGAGCATGGTGGCGGCGTGTTCCATGGTGGGCCAGTCGGATTTGGAGCCCATGATGAGTCCTACAAGCGGCTGCATATGCAACAGTCCTGTGATAATTGGAAAGCCGGCCATTGTATGTTTTGGCTACTTACCATGCAACAAACCTTGGTGGAAGGCGCAGTTGAGAGGCCTTTTCCGGAAACCGCTACGAGCACATCCATGTGCGCTTGACTGAAGCCATCCTTGGCTTCAGACATTTCCGGAAAAGGCCTCTCAACTCCGCCCCGAACGCTCTGGAAGATTTGGCATGAGCGCGGCTTCATTTTTACCTGCGGGTAAGTACAGGTATTATCAGACCTTATTATTTTAACCGTCCATACTCAGGAGCTGTAATGGAACCGATCCGTCCAGATGATGATGAGTTGAGGGCTGAACGACCGATTGGTAGTGCCGAGCCGAAGAAGGCGGCGGAAAGAAAGTCCAGGCCAGCGTCCGGAGGGAAAGGCGAATCGTCGACATCAACGAAGCCGCCCAAAGGTGGCAAGGGCGGTAACGGTAGTGGCGGCGGCAATGGTCGCGGTAGCTCGGCAATGCTTTGGGTGTTGTTGATTGTGCTGGCCGTTGCCGCGGGTGTTGGCTGGTACTCCCAGGAGCAGCGGGTTCAGGCGTTGGAAGGGCAGCTTGAAGAAGCGGATTACTGGGCGCGGCAGAGCAAGCTGGCGCTTGCTCGGTTTGAGGGCGAGCTTTCGGAAACGGGGGAAAACCTTCAAGAGCGGGGCGCTACTCTGGAGGAGCAGATCGCGGCGCATACCAAGCGTCTGGATACGGCAGACAGTGAGATCCGGAAACTCTGGGCCATTGCCAATGAACGCAACAAGAAGCGTCTCGATGAGCAGCAGGAACGAATTGCCGCCTTGGAATCCGGCCTTGCGGAGGGCAAGCAGGCCATTGGTTCGCTTGAGACGTCGGTTGAAAAGGTCCGGTCCTCGCTTTCCGCCGATATTGCAGCCCTGAAACAACAAACGGAGACGTCGATTTCAGCGCTGCAGGATGCCAACCGGCAGGCGACGGATCAGTTGACGAAATTGAGCCAGCAGCTGGCGGATGTGGATCAGGTGATCGAGAGCCGTATCCGGCGTTTTGAGCAGGAGCAGAAGCTGGGAATCAGCGGCATGGAGGGTCGGATCTCGGCCCTGGAGCGGGAGACCGATGAGCTGGCCGATGATGGCCGGGTTCAGGCGCTCCGTAATGAGGTGGCCAGTCTCAAGCGCACGGTTGAGTCTATCGATGCCTCGCGGTCACAACTGACCTCCCGTCTGGTTCGGCTGTCTGAAGAGGTGAATCAGTTACGGAGCCAGATCAGCGGGCAGTAACTGCCCGTAGCGTGGTCCAGCAATCGGCATTTCGGGTTTTGTAACGGTTTGTAGCCATCCCTTGCGGTAGCTCTCATTTCTGTTTTTGTGCAGTTGTTAAGATCAGGCAACTCGCAATCAGGATGAAGAGTTAACAACAATGAAAACCCGAGTGCCTTCCGTTTTTCTTGTTCCCCGGCTTCTGGCAGCGATGTGGCTGTTGCTGGCGTTGCCGGGCTGTACGGTTTATCAGTCCATCGGCAAAAGCGTCGGGTCGTTCCTGCATCCGGTTTCCGGGCATGACTTCGTTCATATCGACAACGATAGCTGGGATCGGCGCAACGCGGTGCTGTACTTCTACAGGACACACTCCCAATGGGCGGCTGATGAAATTGAAGCGCCCAGTGTCTACATAGATGACACCCACTATTTCAACATTCGCAACGACAGCTTCACCTGGCTTGAGGTAAGCCCCGGAGAGCGCCACATTGCCATGCGCCGACCTTTGCTTGGTCTGGAGGGCATGAACTCCTTCAGTCTTAGCCTGATCGCCGATGCCACGCTGGACGTTGAGCCAGGACAGATCTATTACCTGCGTTATAACGAGCTTTCGGAACCGGGCCAACGGCATCCGGACCTGGATCCGGATCATTCGCTGAATCAGGGCGACCTCCAGCTGGTGACGCGGGAATATGCCATGCAGGCAGAGGAGATTGTTTCCACCCGTTTTCTGAACAGTGATCTGTTGGCGCCAAACCACGCGGCTACCTCCATTGTGGAAGTGAATGAAGACCTGGATTACGAGCGGCAACTGGTGCTGCTGGAGGAGGAGCGTGAGCTCGAGATCGAGCGCCTGAAGCAGGAGGGCAAGTACGAATCCACGTCCTGGTTCTGGCCGTTCGGCGGTGGTCCCACGGTTCCCCTGGAAACGGATCGGAAAATCGACAGGTTGGAGCGTGAGTACGCCAAGTTGGAGCAGGAACGTGAGCGTCGGGAAGAAGCAGAATCCGGTGGTGGCTGGTGGATTTTCTGAGTGCTGACTACACTGACGGCAGGTGAAGGACTCGGGAAATTAAAACAATGGCTCTCAAGGATTCTCTTCGACTCAGATTTGAAAAACTGGCCGATGATGTGGTCCCCCAACTACTCGATAGCTGGGGCGATCTGCAGAAACGGCTTGATGACCTGAACTGCTCCCTGGCCAATCGGGCGGTTCCGGAAGACAGGCGCAGTCGTGTCAGTGAATTGTCCCTGCAGGAGAAGGCTCAGCAGGCGGGCCAGAATCGCCCGGCCATACGGGCAGTCAAAACCGCTAGCAAGACCTCGGGTAAAAACTGAATTTGCTTAAAAACTGTACGCTTTTGAATGGCTTGCAGGTTTTTTTATAAAATTGCCGGAAAATATTTGACACCGTCAGCCAAATGCTTAAAATGCGCCTCTCACTTGGTTGAGACAGCACGGCTGGCAAGCAAGTGAATGCCTTTTTAGATTAGATAGGAAGGCTTGAAAGTGGGTGGTTAGCTCAGCTGGGAGAGCATCGCCCTTACAAGGCGAGGGTCACTGGTTCGATCCCAGTACCACCCACCACTTTCAGTTGCATCACCGGATCACCCCATCCGGTTTCAGGTTCGGGCCCAAGGGCCGGAATTGATGCGGAGCGGTAGTTCAGTTGGTTAGAATACCGGCCTGTCACGCCGGGGGTCGCGGGTTCGAGTCCCGTCCGCTCCGCCACTTTTATTTATGAAGTATTCCCGGGTGGTTAGCTCAGCTGGGAGAGCATCGCCCTTACAAGGCGAGGGTCACTGGTTCGATCCCAGTACCACCCACCAAAATTCCAAAAAAGGGCCGATCCGCGAGGATCGGCCCTTTTTTACTTTCCAATCAAAGACTGCCCACAAACGCGCACAACATTGCCATTCACTCCATTGGAGGCAGGGCTGCAGTACCAGGCGATGGCCTCGGCCACATCCACCGGTTGCCCGCCCTGGGACAAGCTGTTCATCCGACGACCGGCCTCTCGGATGGTGACCGGCATGGCGGCGGTCATCCGGGTTTCGATAAACCCGGGGGCGACGGCGTTGATGGTGATGCCGTTTTTCAGTTGCCGGGCCATGGCTTCCACGTAGCCGATCACTCCGCACTTGGCGGTTGAGTAGTTGGTCTGTCCGAAGTTGCCGGCGATGCCGCTGATGGAGGAAATACAGACAATGCGTCCGTTTTCTTTCATGAGCTCCCGCTTTGCCAGTTCCTCGTCGATCAACTCCTCCGCGGTCAGATTGACTGCGATGGTCATATCCCAGAAGTGCTCCGGCATGTTGCCAAGGGTCTTGTCGCGGGTGATGCCGGCATTGTGAATGACCAGGTCGACGCCGCCGAAATGCTCTTCGATGAAGTCGGCGATCAACTTTGGTGCTTTGTCGTCGGTAATGTCGCAGGCCAGAGCCTTCCCGTTGATAGCGGATGTGACCTTTTCCAGTTCTTCCATGGCCGGCGGAATGTCGAGGCCGATCACGGTGGCGCCGTCCCGGGCGAGGGTTTCAGAAATGGCAGCACCGATACCCCTGGACGCTCCGGTGACCAGTGCCACCTTTCCAGTCAGTGGTGCGACGGGATTGGTGGCAGGGGCAGCGTTGCCTTTGCCGACCTTCACGACCTGGCCGGACACATAGGCAGAGCGGGCAGACAGGAAGAACCGAACGCTGGAATCCAGTTGCTTCTCTGCCCCTGGGGCCATCCACAGTAGGTTCGCCGTGGAGCCTTTCTTGCCGATTTCCTTGCCAACGCTGCGTACGAAGCCTTCGAGTGCCCGTTGCGCGGCGGCCTGCGGCGCCTTGCGACAACTGGCGGGATTCTGGCCGATTACCAGAACGCGGGCGTTGCTGCCCAGTTTTTTGATGGTGGGGTGGAAGAAGTCGTATAGTGCCCGCAGGTCGGCCGGACCTTTCAGGCCGGTGGCGTCAAACACCAGCGCCGAAAACTGCTGGTTGATGTCGGAGGCCAGGTCCAGCGGCCGGGCTTTGTTGCCGGCTTTCGATGAGTCCGCCAGGCGATTGCTTTCGCTGGCGTGATGAAGGGTGGCCGCGCTGGCGCCGAGAATACTGCCTAAAGTGGCAATGGCTTTTCCGCCGTTGGCGGCGCCGATGAGCACCTTGCCTTCGATAAATGGCTGGTCGGTGCGCTTCAGGCGCTTCAGTGGCGCGGGCGCGGGGAGACCAAGGGATTGTGCGGCGGTTCTACCAACGGGGGTGTTTACCAGTCTAAGATAGAGGTCGGACATGGGGGCTTCCTTGTGGTTGCAATCGGTTCTCTGGATGCGGATTGTCTACAGGGTAAAGAATCGGACAGTTTTTGGATTGACTCAATGCCTGTAGGGTGTTGTCAGGGGTGCCAATGAGGCATTGTGCGTTGTCGCTACACTTGTTGCCAGCCTGGGTGCAGGGAGCATTGGGGGCTGGCCTCCCAAAACACGCTGTGAATACGTCCTTGTACGCTCGGCTCCGCCATCCATGGCTCCGCACGGTTTTGGGAGGCCAGCCCCCAATGCTCCATCCGGCAATGAAATTTTCCGCAAAAGGATTGGATTGATCATGGCAGAAGCATCGAAAACTCCACGCAAGAAAACCGCTACTTCAAAAAAGACCAGCACAGCCCCTTCGGGTATTCGCCGCGTAGCAGTGCTGGGTGGTAACCGGGTTCCGTTTGCGCGGTCCAATACCGCCTACAGCAAGATCAGTAACCAGGAGTTGCTGACATCCGCGCTGCGGGGGCTGGTGGATCGGTACAGTCTTCAGGGCAAGCGCCTCGGGGAAGTGGCGGCAGGGGCGGTGATCAAGCATTCCCGGGATTTTAACCTTACCCGGGAGTCGGCGATGAGTTGTGGTCTGGCGCCGGAGACACCGGCTTATGATATTCAGCTGGCCTGCGGGACGGGGCTGGAGGCAGCCATTCTGGTGGCCAACAGGATTGCCCTGGGGCAGATCGAATGTGGTATTGCCGGTGGTACCGATACCACGTCCGATGCGCCGATTGGTGTAAGCGAGGGGCTTCGGGAGATTCTGCTGGATCTGAACCGGGCCAAAACCACCGGCGAGCGGTTGAAGATTCTGGCGCGGTTCCGGCCCGCGCACCTCGTGCCCTTGGTTCCGGAGAACCGGGAGCCTCGCACCGGCATGTCCATGGGGGAGCATGCCCAGGTGATGGCCAGGGAGTGGGACATTCCCCGGGAAGATCAGGACAGGCTGGCCTGGGAGAGTCATCAGAAGCTTGCCAAGGCCTATGAAGAGGGGTTCTTTAAAGATTTGCTGACGCCGCTGGCGGGGCTGGACAAGGACAATATTCTGCGGCCGGATACAACCCTTGAGAAGCTGGCGACGCTCAAGCCGGTGTTTGACCGGGACAACGGCACCATGACGGCGGCCAACAGCACGGCGCTGACTGATGGCGCCTCCTGCGTGCTGCTGGCCAGTGAGGAGTGGGCGAAAGAGAATAACCATGAGGTGAAGGCGTGGCTGACGTTCTCCGAGGTGGCAGCGGTGGATTTTGTGGACAAGAAAGAGGGGCTGCTGATGGCGCCAGCTTACGCCGTACCCCGGATGCTGGAAAAAGCGGGGCTGACACTTCAGGATTTCGATTTCTACGAGATCCACGAAGCCTTCGCCTCGCAGGTGCTGTGTACTCTGAAAGCCTGGCAGGATCCCGCCTTCTGCAAGGACCGTCTGGGGCTGGACAAGCCGGTGGGCAGCATCGACCGGGACAAACTCAATGTAAAAGGCAGCAGCCTGGCCACCGGCCATCCGTTCGCCGCCACCGGCGGGCGCATCATTGCGACCCTGGCCAAGTTGCTGGAGGAAAAGGGCAGTGGCCGCGGCCTGATCTCCATCTGCACCGCAGGCGGGCAGGGGGTAACAGCGATTCTGGAGCGGTAAGTTTCCGGAAAACCGGAACTTTCCTTTGACAGTGCCAGGCTCAGCCCTTATCATGCGCGCCACGTTGATCAGGGGTTCCCTGAGCAACAACCAGTTTGATGCGGGGTAGAGCAGTCTGGTAGCTCGTCGGGCTCATAACCCGGAGGTCGTTGGTTCGAATCCAGCCCCCGCTACCATCTAAGAGAAAGGCAGATCAGTAAGCTACTGGTCTGCCTTTTTTATTTGTCCGCAGAAAGTTTCCCATTCCTGACTTGATTGAGGTCAAATCCCGATCCGGTTCGCTCCAATAATTCAGGTTGAACTCAGGTGACTGTGGTTTGCTTATCTCGCTGGAGATGCATGCCCGCTCCGGAGATCACACAATGGCAGTCGGGCGCAACCGCAGACGGAGGAGGGTTATATGGAATGGTTAGCGGAAAACTGGTTCTGGGTGGTTATCGGCATCCTGTTCGTGGCCATGCACATGTTCGGTCACGGTGGGCATGGTGGTCACGGCGGAGGCGGGCACGGCGGACATGGCGCGTCCGACAAGACGGACAAGCCGGACAAACCGGACAGCAATCAGGACCGACCCTCGGGTCATCGCCATTGATGGGAGTGGAACATGCTTAACACGAAACTGGTTACCTGGGCGCTGGGGTTGTTCGCAGCGGTCACCTTCATTGTCTGCGTTATCTATGGACTGGTAACGCCCCAAAGCCTGCATATGCATGCGTTTCTTGAGCAGGTATTGCCGGGATTCAAGTGGCTGACCTGGTGGGGATTTGTGGTCGGCCTGATTGAGAGTTTCCTATATGGCGCCTATGCCGGGCTGGTGTTCTGCCCGATCTACAATCGACTTCACCGTTACTTCGATGCCAAGCAAAGTGGGGACTGAGTTCGTGCCTGCCCGGATTGCGAGCACGTCGGGGGGGTGCCGGTGAGTTCCGGTGCTTCGTCGCGCCTGCAGCTCATCGCGGGCCTGATGACGCTCGCGGCGATGCTGCTTGCGCTGCTGATCGACAATTCTCCCGCGCAAGCCTGGTATGACATAGTCCACCATTTACCGGTGTCCTTGCGCGTGGGTGAGTTTGCCATCGACAAGCCAATCATCCTCTGGATCAATGATGGGCTGATGGTATTCTTTTTCCTGCTCATTGCCCTGGAGCTGAAACGTGAGGTGCTGGAAGGGCAACTGGCGACACCCAAGGCGATTGCCACACCCGGTTTCGCCGCCCTGGGTGGCATGGCTGTCCCTGCGCTGATCTACACAGCGTTCAACGCCGGCGATCCGGAGGCCATGCGCGGCTGGGCGATTCCCGCCGCAACCGACGCGGTGCTGGCGCTGACCGTGCTGGTACTGCTTGGCCCGCGTGTGCCGGTCTCGCTCAAGGTGTTTCTGACGGCGGTCGCGATTTTCGACGACCTGGGGGCAATCGTCATCATCGCGTTGTTCTATACGGAGCAGCTTGCCACAACATCACTGGTGCTGGCGGCCCTGGGGATTGTGGCCCTGGTAACGCTCAATATCTTCAAGGTCACGCGTACCGGGGCTTACGTCGTCGTGGGTGTGTTTCTCTGGGTCGCAGTGCTTAAGTCCGGCGTTCACGCGACGCTCGCCGGGGTGGCCATAGGTCTTGCGATTCCCATGCGGGCCAGACAGGGCGCTCGCTCTTTCTCGCCGCTGAAAGATGCGGAACAGGCGCTTCAGCCGTGGGTGGCGCTCGGCGTGGTACCGATCTTCGCGTTCTTCAACTCGGGCATTGTGCTAACGCTGGCGAGTGCAGCCACGCTTGCCTCTCCGACGTCGCTGGGGATCTTGCTAGGGCTGTTCGCCGGGAAACCGCTGGGTATTTTTGGCTTCACCTGGCTTGCGGTGCGACTCGGGGTGGCAAGACTTCCAGAGTCGGTGAGTTGGGGCCAGCTCGCCGGCGTGGCCCTTGTCGCCGGCATCGGTTTCACTATGAGCCTGTTCATCGCCGGCCTCGCCTTTCCCGATCCGGAGGTATTTCGCAATGCCCGTCTCAGTGTGATTGCAGGCTCGCTGCTGTCGGCGGTTGTCGGCGTGGTGGTCCTGATGAAGACCACGCAACCGCGGTTTAATCCCCCGGAGCACAACTGACCCTGGCAGGGGCACCACTCTGGTGAGCCGCGGCGCAGGTGAGCGGCGGCGCAAGGGCTATCAACGGGCGCAGGCCCCGGTCTTAATAAGGAAGGAGACCCCATGAACAATGAAACCCCTGTCAGCCAGCTGCTATACGGCCCGCTGCATACGGATGTCGAGGGATTTGATGCCCTGGCCGAGCTGGCCCTGGATATGCGTTCGTCATGGAATCATGCGACCGACCAGGTGTGGCGGCAGCTGGATCCCGAGTTGTGGCAAGCCACACGTAACCCCTGGGTCGTTCTGCAGACGGTCTCGCGGGAGAAGCTCCAGGGACTTCTGGCCGATCCGGCGTTCCGTAAAGACGTCGGGGACCTGGTGCAGGCCAGGCGAGATGCCGCTCGGGCGCCGGCGTGGTTTCAGCAAACCTACCCGCGGCCGCCTTTAACCTGTGCCGCTTATTTCAGCATGGAGTTCATGCTGAGCGAGGCCCTGCCCATTTATTCCGGCGGGCTGGGCAACGTGGCGGGCGATCAGCTCAAGGCCGCCAGCGATCTGGGTGTTCCGGTGATTGGCGTGGGGCTTCTCTACCAGCAAGGCTATTTTCGCCAGCTGATCGACCGGGACGGTGCACAGCAGGCGCTTTACCCGTATAACGATCCCGGCCAGTTGCCAATCATGCCGTTGCGTCATTCCAACGGGGAGTGGCTGCGGATACAGCTCGGCCTGCCCGGCCACCCGATCTGGCTGCGCGCCTGGCAGGTCCAGGTGGGCCGTGTGAAGCTTTACCTCCTGGACAGCAACGATGCGGCGAACTACCCGCCGTACCGGGGAATAACCAGTGAGCTTTACGGGGGCGCGCCGGATCAACGCCTGATGCAGGAGGTGATCCTCGGGATTGGCGGCTGGCGGTTGCTCGCCGCGCTCGGTATCGAACCGGAAGTCTGCCACCTGAACGAAGGGCATGCGGCTCTGGCCGTGCTGGAGCGCGCCCGCCACTTCATGCAGCGGACCGGTCAGCCGTTCGGCGTTGCGCTGGCCGCCACGCGCGCGGGCAATCTCTTCACCACCCACACGGCGGTGGCCGCTGGCTTCGACCGTTTCCCACCAGGCCTCATCGAGCACTGCCTGGGTGGCTACGCAAGCAACCAGCTCGGCATTACGCTCGACGATTTGCTGGCGCTGGGCCGCCGGAATCCGGACGATCCGGCCGAGGATTTCAATATGGCGTACCTGGCGATCCGCGGCAGCGGGGGCGGTGAATGGCGTAAGTCGCCTGCACGGCAAGGTGAGCCGGCACCTGTTTGCGCCGCTGTTCCCGCGCTGGCCCGTGGATGAGGTGCCGGTTACGCACGTGACCAACGGCGTTCACATGCCGACCTGGGACTCGGCGGCGGCGGATGATCTTTGGACCGAGGCCTGTGGCAAGGAACGCTGGCTGGGGACCACGGAAACCCATGAGCAGCACATTCGCGCCCTCTCTGACGCCCGTCTCTGGCAATTCCGCACGGCGGCCAGTAAGGCGTTGGTTGACTACGTCCGTGATCGATTGTCCCGGCAACTGGCCGCCTCCGGCGAGGCGCCCGAGGCCGCTGATACTGCGAACCAGCTGTTTGATCCCGGGGTATTGACGCTGGGTTTTGCCCGCCGCTTCGCCACCTATAAGAGGCCGAACCTGCTGCTGCATGACCCGGAGCGCCTGCTGCGCCTGCTGACTGACCCGCAGCGCCCGGTGCAGCTCATTATGGCCGGCAAGGCTCATCCGCAGGACCGGGCGGGCCAGGCCCTGATCCGGCAATGGATGCAATTCATCCAGCGGCCCGAGGTGCGCGCCCGTGTGATCTTCCTGAGCGACTATGACATGCACTTGGGTGAGCACCTGGTGCAGGGCGTGGATGTCTGGCTCAACACGCCGCGCCGGCCCTGGGAGGCGAGTGGCACCAGTGGCATGAAGGTGCTTGTCAATGGTGGTATCAATCTGTCGGAATTGGACGGCTGGTGGGCGGAAGCCTACACTCCGGATGTGGGCTGGGCACTGGGGGACGGCCAGGAACATGGCGATGATCCGTTCCGGGATGCGGCTGAAGCCGATGCGCTGTACGACCTGCTCGAACGCGAAGTGATCCCCGAGTTCTATACGCGTGATGAACAAGGCATTCCCTCCGCCTGGGTGAACCGGATGCGCGAGAGCATGGCGCGGTTGACACCGCGCTTTTCTACCAACCGTACGGTGCGCGAATACACCGAGCAACACTACCTCCCGGCTGCCGCTGCATACCGTGAGCGGGCCGCTGGCAAAGGGGGAGTCGGCGCGGAACTGGTTGAATGGCGGCACGCGCTGGATCACAAATGGGCCGCGATACGCTTCGGCGACGTTGAGGTCGAGCCTGACGGTGAACAACACCTCTTCGAGGTTCAGGTCTACCTCGGAGACCTTGATCCGGAGGCCGTGCGGGTTGAGCTCTACGCCGACGGCAGGGACGGTAGCGCACCTGAACGGGTGGAGATGCAGCGCCTGCGGCAACCGACGGACGGCGAAAGCGGCTACAGCTATCGCGCAGCAGCCCCTGCGGCCCGCCCGGCGACAGACTATACCGCGCGACTCATGCCGCATCACAATGGTGTGGCGATCCCCCTGGAAGCTGCTCACATCCTTTGGCAACGGTGAGCGGGCGGGTATCGCGCATCCAGGAAGATCGCGAGTCGGGTTGGTGTCCTGGCGCGCAGGAGACACTCAGGAGAGATGAAAGCACGTATGACCAGGGAACACAGGTTTTCATGGCCGGTGCGCAGGCTTGCGCTGCTGGGGCTGGCGGGGGTTGCGGTGTTCGGGGCGGCAATTATCGCCCTGCACCTGACCGGCAGCGGGGTCGACTGGACCAGCGATTATGTCAGCGACCTGGCTAACCAGCCGTTTGGCTGGCTGTTCATGGTTGGCGCCTTCGTGCATGGCTGGGGTAACCTGGCGCTGACCCTGGCCCTGCGCGGCGCGCTGCGCCCGGGGCCGCTGCGGACCTGGTCGGTACTGCTGTTCGGCCTGGCCGCGGTCGGTATCCTGCTGGCGGCGTTGTTTCCCATCGAGGCACCCGGCCAGGCGCCGAACCTGCCCGGGCAGATACACCGGGGGGCAGCCAGCCTGGCGTTTGCACTGGAACTCGCCGCGCTGTTCGTGTTTTCAGCGGCCTTTCGCCGTCAGCTCGACTGGCGCCGCCAGCGCGCCGCCTCGCTGGTGCTGTCGGTGATCGCGGCGACGGCGGTGACGGCGTTCGTGATCGCCATTCAACTGGATATCGCGCCGGGCCTGGCGGAGCGTGTCGCGCTGGCGGTTTTCCTGGTCTGGGAAGTTTGGGCTTGCCTGCAGGTCATCCGGCCGCAACAGAAACCTGAGCCTGACCTGAAGCACTCCTATCCCTGACTTTGTGGAGGACCTGATCTTGAAAAACCTATACAAACCGAACAAGCCAGTGCCGGGCCGAGCCCGCCGGCGACGTGCCGACTCTGGAGATCCTGGCGGCGGTGGATATCCTGCGCCGCCACCTGCCCGAGCTCAGGGTGCGTGTGATCAACGTGGTGGATCTCATGACCCTGCAGGACCAGGCGGAACACCCGAACGGGCTGTCACACAAGGACTTCGACACCCTGTTCACGACCGATAAACCGATCATCTTCGCCTATCACGGGTATCCCTGGCTGATCCATCGCCTGACCTACCGGCGCATCAATCACAAGAACCTCCACGTGCGTGGCTACAAGGAGGAAGGCACCACCACGCCGTTCGACATGGTGGTGCGCAATGACATGGACCGTTTCCACCTGGTGGCGGATGTCATTGATCGGGTTCCGCAACTGGGGTCACGGGCCGCCTATCTCAAGCAATGGCTGCGTGACCGGCTGATCGAGCATCGGCATCACATCATCGAGCACGGCGTGGATATGCCGGAGATTACCCAATGGCGCTGGGGGGCAACCGCGGACCCCACCCGAAGTCAAGAATAATTCCCATGGCTACAGGCTCCCATGCCTGCAGCCAATAACGCTCGTCGCTGCGGAAAAGCCGGGTCGCTACTCCCGGCTTAACTCCACCTGCATCACATTGATACCTCCGGCGCGAAACATACCGGCACAGCTGGCCAGGTAAAACCGCCACTTTCGCACGAACATCTCGCTGTACCCGAGCGCCCGTATCGCCGGTATCTGTTCGTCGACGTTCGCCAGCCACTTTTCCAGCGTAATGGCGTAATCCTGCCCGAATTCGAACACATCGTTCACCACCAGGCCGCTATCGGCGGCAACAGCTTCAAAACGCTTTCTGGAAGGCAGCATACCACCGGGGAAAATATGTTCCCTCAAAAAGTCGTTGCCGGAGCGATATCGCTCAAATCGCTCCTCGGCAATGGTAATGGTCTGTATCATTGCCTTGCCGCCAGGTCTCAGGTAGTCGTGCACATCCCTCATGTAGGCGGGCCAGTACGATTCGCCAACGTGCTCAAACATCCCGATTGATACCAGGTAATCAAAGGGGCCGGACAGCTCCCGGTAGTCCTGTAAACGAACCTCGGCATTTTCCGCCAGTCCGGCGGACTCGAGTCGCTGGCGGGCATAATCCGCCTGTTCGCCGGACAGGGTCGCACCGGTCACATGGCATCCGTGTGTGGCTGCGATTTCCATGAAACCACCCCAGCCACAGCCTATTTCCAGAATGCGGCTTCCCGGTTCCGGTGCCAGTCGCTGAAGGATGCGTTCATATTTCGCTTTCTGGGCCTCGTAAAGCGAGAGGGACGTATTGCCGTCAAACAGGGCGCAGGAGTATGTCATGCTCCGGTCCAGCCAGAGCTGATAAAAGTCGTTGCCTAAATCATAGTGCTCCTGGACGTTCTTACGGCTGCGTTTCAGTGTATTGGAAGACAACCGGTGCCTGCACCAGTGCCATAACCTGAGCCATACGCTGGTGTGCAAAACCCGATCAAAAACAACGATATTGCCTGCGGCGAGGCGCATCAGGGCAAGCAAGTCGGGTGTGGACCATTTGCCTGCCATGTAGTCTTCGCCCAATCCCACGTCACCGTGGGTGATCAGGTGATCGATGACATCCCACTGCAGCAATGCCATTTCCGCATGCACACCGTCTTGTTTTCCTTCATGGCGGGTCGTCTTTCCATCCGGCCATGTAAGCGATAACGAACCGAACTGAAGAGATTTCAGCGCCTGCAGGAAAAGATTACGGTGAATTGCGCTCGTCTTTCCCGTTGGCTTTTCCCGGGACCCCAGGTGCCCGCCTTCCGGCAAGGATTCCCTGCTCATGCCTTTCCATCCTTACGCTGTTCCCAGCAAGTTTCAGTGGGTTAAAAAGTAGGTGGACTATCATTTATTAGGCAACTGCTGTTCGTCAAACCTTATCGGAAACTGGGACGCTTGCAGGAGTTACCGGAACTATGGAAGTCTTTTCCGGCCATCCGGACGTACTCCTGTATTTCCGGATGATCTTGGCTTACTTCGGCCCGGATCGATATCCAGGTTCACCAGGGCGCCCCTGTCGGCCAGGGAGTTGCCCAGGGTGCGATAACCCCCGGTGAGCTCATGCTCCACCGGGCACAGCGGATCCTCCAGCCATAAACCGACCCGGGCATTGCGGGCCATGGGGCCGCCCTCGACCAGATCCGGTCGGGACTGGGTGCCGGGCGGGCCGGGGATGTGGCCGCGGAAGGAAACCAGCGAGCGCGCGTTGCTTATCCGCTTCGCGGGCGCTGGCCAGTGCGCTGTGTTCATCCAGCGCCACAATCGCGTTGATGGCAGGGTTCTGGTCCCGGATTCTTTCCAGTAAGGCGGTAATCAGTGCCTCGCTGGTCAGGGTGCCGGCCTCCAGTTGTTTCAGGAGCTCATGGGCCGGCTGATAATGAGTCGGGGTGTCTTGTACATCCATGGATGTTCTCTTTTTTTGTTGGTCTTAAGGCCTGTCGCCAGCGAGTCACGGCAGCTCTGATCGCCAGTGTTTTACGTTCACCTGGTCCTTGACTGCGTCGATAATTTCGATAATCAGGTTAATCAACGCCTCGTTCTGGGCGTCGTCGGCCTTCACTTCACCGGGTGTCGGCAGGAAAACATTCACGATGTCTTCAATGAAGGCATGATTGGAGGCTGAGGCCAGGTCTTCGAGGATCTGGTGGATCACGTGGGCAACGATGTCGCCGACCGCTTCTTCCAGGGTTTCCTGAATGGTGGGGCCCACCACCGGAAGATATTTCAGTCGTGACAGCTCCAGGTTCTGTTTGAGGGCATTATCCACCCTGTCTTCCAGGTAGCTCCTGAGGGCTCCGCGATTGGGTACGTAGCCTTCCTGGGCCGCCTCGGCAACCCGTTTGGAAATCCAGTCGGAGAGCATGTCCCGTCGGGGATAGAGAATGTCCTTCTGGATCTTGTCGAACAGCGGAGAGCCCAGTTTGACCTCCTGCTGCACGCCGCTCAGCACCTTCAGCACAATGCGATCAGAGAGCTCTTCCATAAAGGCTTCGTAATAGAAATTCACGAAGCGGTAGATCTTGGTGTTCGTAACGTCAATGATCTTGTACTGGTGCAGTCGATAGATGATGGAGATCACCCGCAGGATACGGAGGAAGCGCAGGCTTCCCACCGGAATACAGCCCACCAGGTCATACCAGTGAATAAACGGGTAGAAGTACCAGCGGTCGTAGACCTTTGCCTTTATGGCGTAACCCCAGCGAACAAAGAACTCGGTCAGGAAGATGCTGACGAAGATCAGATCGTAAAAGATGAAGCGTTCATGGATGGGGTGGTAGGCCGACTGTATGGCCGGAGCATGCTCTTTCAGCAGATTCTGAACGGCTACAAAGTTATAGATCGAGTCCCAGATGATGAACGCCAGGTTGATGATCAGCAGGCCCAGCATCAGGAAATCAATGATGAACCAGACAAGCTGGTGGCTGGATTTCAGGTTTTCTCGATTTATCTTCAGCATTCGCCAGGGTCCGGTCTGTTGCTAAGTATCTGACAGGTTAGCTTATTTCAACGCCACAAACGACTCGCCCTTGAGCCGCTCAAGGCAGTCCGAAAGGCCAACCATGGATTAACTTGACCGTCTGCCATTAAACTCCCACGCTTGAACGGAAATCCTTCTTGTTACCACCAACACTGAAATAGCCGGATGCTATCAATCTATCAAGTCGTGAATTCGGGCCGGGTCCGGCTTTTGATCTTGTTGCTCTGCTGGCTGCCGTCGTGGGTTTGCGCGCAACAGGTCGTCGTGAACATGGAGGGAGACTACCCGGATCTGAAATCAAATGCCCAGGCGTTTATCGGGGAGGTTGAAGGCCGCAGTGCCAGTAATCTCAGGCGTTATGCCCCCACGGCCGTTGGTCAGGCCGAGGAGGCATTGCGGGCGCTCGGGTATTACAGCCCGTTGATTGATTGGCGGATTGAAGAGGGTGGTTCCGACACAACGGCAACGCTCGTTCTGTCCATTACACCGGGGGAGCCGGTGCGAGTTACGTCCCGGACCGTGGAGATCAGGGGGGCAGCTGCGTCAGATGAACGGTTTAACGCCGATCTGCCAGAGCACCCGGCGGAAGGCGACATTCTCAACCACGGTCAATATGCCAGCCTGCGAGACACCATCCAGACCCGTGCCCGACGGCGTGGCTATTTCGACGGCACATTTGTTACCCGTACCCTGGAAGTGGATCCGGCAACCCGAAGCGCTGCGGTTACGCTTATCTATGATAGCGGCGAAAGGTACCGGCTCGGAGAGGTAACCTTTGCCGAGGGACACTGGTTCGAGATCGGTCTACTGGAGCAGTTCGTTTCTTTCGAGCCAGGTATACCCTTCCATGCTGATGAAGTAGCAAGGCTCAACCGGGATCTCCTGAACAGCGGCTATTTCAGCAGTGTTGATATCGATGCCTCACCGGGTAGTGCCGAGGACGGCGTGATTCCGGTCCGCGTTGATCTCACCCGGCGCGAGGCCCGCTCTGTGGCGGCGGGCGTGGGGTTTTCGACCGATGTCGGACCCAGGTTCCGTGGAAACTGGCGGGAACACTGGATCAATCCCATGGGGCACAAGCGGGGCGCCGAGACAGAACTCTCGGTACCCAGGCAGAACCTGAGTACCTGGTACGAGCTGCCCCTGGATCCGCCCATGACCGACCTGATCCGCCTGAGCGCCGGTTACCAGCGCGAGGACATCGAGAATGTGGAATCGGAACTTCTGAGCCTGGGGCAGCAGTGGCAGCATCAGTTGGATAACGGCTGGCTACAGATATTGTCGCTGCGTTGGGAAGGTGAGCGCTTTAACATCGGCAATGACGAGAAAGGCACAAGCACACTCCTGCTGCCCGGTGCGGGATACTCGAAAATACACACGGACTCGCCACTGGACCCATCCCGGGGCTATCGCCTGCAGTTCGATGTTACCGGTTCGCATCGGGCGGCGCTGTCCGATGTGGATATCCTTCATGTAAACGCACTGGTCAAGGGGCTGTTTACGCTGGCGGACAAGCACCGGTTTCTGGGTCGTCTGCAGGCGGGGGCTGTGGCAACCAACCGGTTTGAAGATGTGCCTCCATCCCTGCGTTTCTTCGCTGGCGGTGACCAGAGTGTGCGAGGGTATGGCTATGAAACCCTGTCGCCAGAGAATGATAACGGCGTGCCGGTGGGCGGACGCTTCCTGATGGTTGGCAGTGCCGAGTATCAGTATCAGTTTGCGGACAAATGGCGTGCCGCCATGTTCGTCGACCACGGCAACGCGATCAACAATCCGAGCGACCCGCTGGCCACCGGCGCTGGTGTCGGCATACGCTGGATCAGCCCGGTCGGGCCGTTGAGGCTGGACATCGCCAAAGGGTTGGATCGTGAATTTGGCGGGGATTGGCGCATTCACTTTTCCATGGGGCCTGAGCTGTGACGAGGACACCGGAAACTTCGGACGACAGGCCGCACAAGCCATCGGCACGCCCGCGCCGCCTCCGGTTTTGGCTGTTGGTAGGGCTGGCGGTATTGATTCTCGTGCCTGTCCTTGTGGTGGCCGCTGTTTTGCTGGCCCTGCGCTCTGAGACGGGAACCGCCTGGGTTATAGAACAGGTGCCAGGGCTTCAGGTGGAAAATGACCGGGGATCTCTGTTTGGTCGGTGGCAGGCCGACCACTTGCAATGGCGTGGTTACGGGGTCGAAGTGGTCGTTGAGTCGCCACTCGTGGACTGGTCCCCTTCCTGTCTGTTCCGAAAACAGCTCTGTATTGAGAATCTGGAAGCAGAGACGCTCGAAGTCTCGCAGTTGCCCCCGGCGGACAAAGCCGAAGGCGGGAGCCCCATTACACTGCCGGGCGTGGACCTGCCGCTGGCGCTGAATATCAGTGGCGTCCGGCTCGGGCCTTTTACCTTCAACGGCAACAGAGTCTGGGACCGGTTTGAGCTGGACGCCGGAGGGTCGGGCGCCGCCTGGAACATAAAGCGCGCCTGGTATCAGCTGGGTGAGTACACGGTGTCCGCCGCTGGCCGGATAGAAACCCGCCGGGACTG
The DNA here is from genome assembly GCF_001266795.1 of Marinobacter sp. CP1. Lineage (NCBI taxonomy): Bacteria > Pseudomonadati > Pseudomonadota > Gammaproteobacteria > Pseudomonadales > Marinobacteraceae > Marinobacter > Marinobacter sp. CP1. The sequence continues at coordinate 394,404 of NZ_CP011929.1, read as the reverse complement.
GCCTGTCAATCTGGAAGTCAAAGCGGACATCCCGCCGCCTTATGGAGACGAGTGGCTTCTCGACGCCCGGCTCTCCGGCAGCGTTCGGGACCTGATGGTCGCTGCATCCAGCCGTGGCTACCTGGATGCTGAACTCTCGGGGGAAGTCGAGCCGCTCGATCCGGCCCTGCCGGCACAGTTGAGGCTAACCTCGGATCAGTTCCGCGCAGCGCAGGCGCTGCCGGAGACCCTTGTGTTCAATGATTGGTCTGTGGACGCCAGGGGTAGCCTTCAGCAGGGTTTTCGCACCCGGGGGCAAGCTACGCTTCCGGGCACGACAGGCCCGGTACGGCTGACGCTGGAGGGCCTGGCGACGACTCGTGCGGCGGAGAACATCCGGATCGAGTTGGCCGCAGACAAGGAGAATGGTGCAGGGCAAGACACTGTGGTGGCCAATGGCAATGTCTCCTGGAGCGAGGGCCTCGAAGCCAGTGCCGACATCCGTTTGCGCGGATTTCCCTGGTATACGCTGATCCCGGGCTTTGAGCCGCCAGTGGTAACCCTTCGTTCCCTGGATGGCACCGTGTCCTGGCGTGAGGGGAACTACCATGCAGAGCTTCAAGCCGGTGTCGAGGGTCCCCAGGGCAACGCGGAACTGACCACCACGGTGGATGGCGATGCCGGGCAGACCACACTGACCAACCTGACCGTCAGCACAGGCGCCGGGTCTCTTACCGGCAACGGCTCGGTGAACTTTTCCGGGCCGCTTTCCTGGCAGGCGGCCTTGCGCCTGAAGGACTTCAATCCCGGTTATTGGGTACCTGTACTGGAAGCCAGTCTCAGCGGTGATGTGACGACCGAGGGACAACTCGGGGATGGACCGGTACCTGCCATGAATGCCGGATGGGATCTTGAGGGCGACTGGCGTTCCAATCCCGCGTCTCTGCAGGGACGGCTAGATACCTCATCAGGCAGTTGGGAGCTATCCGACCTGCAGTTGTTGGTGGGTGACAACCGTATTGAGGGTAGCGGTACCTGGGGCGACGTTCTGCGTGGTGATCTGGCTCTGAACCTGCCCGCGCCGGAAATTGTCCTGCCTGGCCTGACGGGGAATCTGCAAGCCACTCTGACGGCGGAGGGAACACCAGAGCGCCCGAGGGGCGAGCTGAGTGCAAGTGGCAAAAACCTGGGCTGGCAGGATAAGCTCGCCATTGAAACCCTCAGTCTTGAGGCCGATCTGCAGGACGGCATGCGCCTTGTCAGCCGTTTGCAGGCGGAGAACCTCAACGGGTTCGGGCAAGAGCTTGAAACGCTCACTCTGGAAGCCAATGGCACCCAGGGAAAGCACACCGTGAGCATCGGTGCACGTCATGCCGAGGCTGACCTTGAGCTGGTTTTCGCAGGAGAGGCCGGCGCTGACTGGAGAACCTGGCAGGGAGAGCTGTCCCGCGGCCTGATTGACCTTCCGGAACAGTCCCAGCAATGGCGGCTTCAGGCCCCGGCGACCCTGGCATACAAAGCCGATGGTGAGCTCACATTTGGCAATCATTGCTGGCGCTGGGAGGAGAGTACGGTTTGTGCCGAGGACCAGACACTGCTCCCGGTTCCCCGCATTGCCTATCGTATCGACCGCTTCCCAACCGTTGCCCTCGCTCCCTTGCTGCCAGAGACATTACGTTGGGACGGTTGGATCAACGGAGAGGTTGATTTCACCACCACCGGCGACGGTCCGGACGGACGCCTTTTCCTGGACGCCGGTGAGGGACAATTCCAGTTGCTGGTGGACGGCGAGTGGGAGTCGCTCGCCTACAATACCCTGACAAGCGAGGTCGCCCTGAAGCCGAACCAGGCCGACCTTGCGGTCCGTCTTTCCGGACCGGAGCTTGGCGATTTCACGCTGGACATGAACCTGGATCCGAACTCGGACGACCGCAACGTTGAGGGTTCCTTCAGTCTCGAGGGTCTGGATATTGCCCTTGCAGGACTGCTTTCCGGGCTGGACGAAGTTGCCGGTCGGGTGAACGGCCATGGCCAGCTCTCCGGCCCGCTGATGAAGCCCGCGGTGACCGGCGAACTGCACCTGGTGAATGGACGGGTTTCCGATCCCCGCTTGCCGGTACCAATCGAGGAAGTGATCGCCAGCGTTCAGTTTGGCGGTTACTCGGCCGAGATCAGTGGCAGGATCCGGAGCAATGCGCGAAGCCAGACCATTGTGGATGGGGAAATCGACTGGCAACAGTCTCCCCGGGGGGAAATCACGATTTCCGGCAGCCGTGTGCCATTCAACCTGGAGCCTTATGCGCAGCTTGAGGTGGAGCCGGATCTGACCATCGTTTTCAGTGAGGGGGCCCTGGAGGTAACCGGACAGGTCGGAGTGCCAAGAGGCGATATCGAGATACAGGGTTTGCCGGACCAGGCCGTGTCGGTCTCGGAGGATGAGGTCATTGTCGGCGTGGAACGGGAAGAGCCCGTTGTCCGATCGCTGAATATGGATGTGACCGTGGTTGTTGGAGAAGATCAGGTGACTTTTGCCGCCTTCGGCGTGACCGGTGATCTGGAGGGATCTCTTCGCATTGGCAATGACATGGATACCCGTGGCACGCTCCAACTGGTCAATGGCCAGTATGAAGCCTATGGTCAGGAGCTCAAGCTCAGGCGGGCAAGACTGTTGTTCGTGGGCAACCTTACCCAACCCTACCTGGACATCGAGGCCGTCCGCACCGTGGATACCGTCGTGGCCGGTATTCGTCTGACCGGCCCTGTGCAGTCGCCCCAGACGGAAGTATTCTCCAACCCCGACATGCCTCAGACGGAGGCGCTTTCCTATGTCATTCTTGGCCGGGCGCCCCAGAGCCGGGGTGATGAGGGCCAGATGAGCCGGGCGGCGCTGTCCCTGGGACTGACCCAGGCCAACAAGGTGACGGGGCAAATTGGCGAAGAGTTCGGTATTCGCCAGCTCACCCTGGAAGCGGAGGGTTCCGGCGATCAGACCTCGGTGGTGGCGAGCGGGTATCTGACGGATGAGCTGAGTGTCCGCTACGGTGTCGGCATCTTCGAGCCGATCACCACGGTCGCCCTGCGCTACGATCTGGGCCGTTACTTCTATCTGGAGGCTGCCAGCGGGCTGGCGGCCTCCCTGGATATCTTCTACACCCGGGATTTCTGAGTTCAGTCCAGCTCGAAGGTGGCGCTCACTGAGGCCCGGATTTCCCGCTCACCCACGCTCGAGACCGTATCCGACATGGATTTGGCCTCCGCCATCATCATTGGTACCGGGCGGTGCCCGCCATTGATGTTGATGGTGACTACATCACCACAGCTCTGGTCGAGCTGACTGGCCACGAATCGGCAGCGGGCCTGGGCGTCTGCGATGGCTCTGGCCAGAGCTTCCTGTTCCATACCGGTCTCATCCGAGTGGAAGAACTGGTGAGGGCCCAGGTGGTAATCCAGGCCCACAGCCTGGGCCTGCTGGAGCAGGGGGTTGAGCAGAGTAAGATCACTGATGCTGAAGCTGACGGTCTGGGAGGCGACGGCCTGCTTGCGGGGCTGCTCCTCTCTTTCAGATGCGGGCAGAGTTCGGGTGTAAAGGTTTACCGACGCGTCTGAGTAATCATTGAGCTGATCCTGATACTCGGTAATACCCTCGCGCCACTGCGCCATCAGGGCCGCTACCCGTTCGGTGGCCTTCTGGGGAAGCTCGTGCTCGGCACTGGCTGTGAACTGGAGTCTGGCGCTGTCGGGCTCGTATCGGACACTGCCCTCGCCAGTGAGCGTAACTTCACCTGCCATTGTCAGAGCAGGTACTGTGAGCGCGAGAGGGAGAATAAAACCGGACTTCAGGTTTAAACGGAGCTTTCGGTTCCGTCCGTTCATGGTAGTGCCTCCTTTGGAAACCGTTAATGGATCAGGCGTCGTCGGAATCCGGTTCCAGGCGCGCCAGTTTGTATCGGCGGGCAGCATCCACGAACTGGCCAAAGATGCGTCGGTGTCCGCCATGGTAGAGCAGGTATTCCGGGTGCCATTGGATGCCCGTTAGCCATTGGCGTCCGGTGCTTTCAATAGCCTGTACAAACAGATCATTGTCCACGGCGGTCACGCGCAGGTTGCGGCCCAGGCGCTTGATGGCCTGGCTGTGAATCCGGTTGGCGCCGATCACCGGGGAGCGCATGGCTTGCTCAAGCCGGCTGTGCGTTACCAGTCGCACGGTTTGCAGGGGCAAGAGCAGTGGGCGATGCCGGGTATTGACCCTCAGCGGTGTCACGTTCTGGCACAGGGACCCGCCGTGGAAAACGTTGATGAACTGGGCGCCGCGGCAAATCCCGAGCACGGGAATGCCAATGGCTTCAGCCTGCTCAAGCAGTGACTGATCGGTTTTATCCCGCTTGCGGTCATAGTTGGCGGTAACCTGTGGCTCCTGCCCATAACGTTCAGGATGGACGTGGGTGCCGCCTGACAGCACCAGGCCATCAAGCATCGGTACGGCAACCCGTGAACCGGGGCGAATATAGTGGGTCCGGGCACCGTGGAGGCGCAGACCCAGGCTGATCAGGCGATGGGCAAGGCTTTTTCGAGCGGGACCACTGATGCCGATCGTCAGGCCCGGAACCTCAAGTTCCTGTTCTTTGGACTCTTCAGACATACCCGTTTTTGGCCAGCCAGTCGTCAGTGGTTTCCCGCCAGCTGTGGGTCAGGTTGTGAAGATTCAGTTTGCGCCGCTCCCGGAACAGTTGCCGCATGTCGGCCAGGTCGTCGGGATTGTTGGCCAGTTGCTCCAGGACGACCCAGTCGTTCCAAACGGTTGAGAAATGCCAGCCGGGATTGTCGATGTCGCAATCCGGCAACCGGTAATGCAGGGTTGGCCTGCTTTTTATCCTGGGATCCTGAACATGGCGTTCCAGCCGTTCCTTGTCCAGGTGGGCAAACAGTGGAAGCAGGTCAAGCGCGCGATTGCGGGTAGGATTGAACTCCAGGTAATCCTCCATGAGCTCCCCGAGGTTTGGTTGATAGTTATCCTCCATCAGGAGCTCGGTGTAGCGGCCGTGCCAGGGTTCGATGTACGTAGTGAATTTGCGGCTGACGTCCAGTTGATGCCGGTGCTTGAGCCATTCATACAGGGCCGCGAACGCTTGGAAATAACGAACCAGGGTCTCCGGGCTGAGGTCGGGCAACTCAGGATTAAGCTGCAGGCCAAACGCAAAATAGATGGCGTCCCGGCTGCCCAGTGCCCCGGCGTTCCTGAGCTTGTCGACGAGCGTTTCAATCACCTCGACGCTGGAAAACTTCAGGGGTGGGCTTATGATCTCAAGGGGTACCACGCGTTCGGCCGCGGCGTCGATCACATCCATCGCCTGTCCACCGAGTTCACGAATGGACTCGGGGAGGCGCTCATCCGCCAGATCAAGATCCTTGATCGGATCGGAATCAAGCTCAACCGTGAAGTCGCCAAGAGCTGTCTGCAAGGTTGTCACATAGCGTGACTTGAGCTCAGGTGTGCCCTCCAGCATCTTCGCCGCCAATGTAACCAGCTCATCGTAGCCCAGACCAGACAGTTCGATCTCGACGCCAACCCGGCGTTCCTTCCCTTCGTTCGTCTCTAGGATTTCAGGCATCCTGCAGGCACTGACTTGAGTCATGGTGCTCCCTGGTTCGTGAGGAATATTGCCCTAACCATATCACACCGCTGTTGATCCTCATTATTAAGCGGATGCAAGAAAATCAGGGAGCCGACTTTACACTGGATAAAACACTGTATATAGTCAGTTTACTGTATAAAAAAACAGGGCCACCGGAGCCACTCTTACGAGAGGCTGATGTTTGCAGCGGCCCGATCCCGATATAGCGGAGTAGCTTGATGAAGCTGACAGCAAGGCAGTCCCAGGTACTGGATATTATTCGCCGATACGTCGACGAGACCGGCTATCCGCCAACCCGTGCTGAAATCGCAGCAGAACTGGGCTTCCGTTCGGCCAACGCCGCGGAAGAACATCTCCGGGCATTGGCAAGGAAAGGTGCCATCGAGATGGTGCCGGGAGCGAGCCGCGGCATCCGTCTGCCTGAGGCGGAAGAGGATCTGGGCCTCCCGGTCATTGGTCAGGTCGCTGCCGGTAGTCCGATCCTTGCTCAGGAGCACATCGAGGACCACTGCACACTGCAGCCAGAATTCTTTTCGCCGTCTGCAGATTATCTTCTGCGGGTCCGGGGCATGAGCATGAAAGACATCGGTATTCTCGATGGCGACCTGCTGGCAGTTCACAGTACCCAGGATGTTCACAACGGCCAGGTGGTTGTTGCCCGGGTTGGCGATGAGGTCACGGTAAAGCGTTTCCGCAAGGAAGGCTCGAAAGTCTACCTGATTGCCGAAAACGAAGAATTCGCACCGATCGAAGTGGACCTGACCGAACAGGAGCTGTTCATCGAGGGTCTGGGTGTTGGTGTTATCCGCCGCTCTGACCTGCACTGAGCGGTTCGGATAGCCTCAGATAGTTTGAATAACGGGTGAATTATGGAACAAATGAGCTTTAATCAGAATCTGGCCTACAACCCCAATGCTCTGTCCTGTTCAGTGTCGGCAACCGCCGCCCGCGAGCGACGTTCCGTCATTCGCGCCCGACGCGCTCCGGAAACCACCGAACCCAAAGTCTGTGGCAATGTGACGGAGATCATTCTGCCGGAAGGCCAGGTAGAAAATTTCCAGCTGCTGTTGCCAATGCTGACCCAGCTGAATCAAGAGAAGCGCTGGCTGGCCTGGATCGACCCGCCCCAGGCGCTGGTTAGCAAGTGGCAAAAAATGCACGGGATTGTCGCCGGCGAATTGCTGGTGCTGCGTTCAACACCGGACTATCCTGCCCAGGACCTGGCAGAGCGAGCCCTCAGTGCCGGCACCTGTCACGCGGTGGTCATGTGGACCCGTAAACTGGGGCGAGTTGCCTTCGAATCCCTGCAAAGAGCCTCGGCCGAGGGCAATAGCCACGGCGTCGTTCTCAGGCAGCGTTAACCGATCAATGCAAAGTGTAGGAGGGCTGGGCGTCTGAGGCGTCCAGTTCGTCATCTTCCCAGTCGATATCGTGGGCAACATTGCCTACAGCCTCAATGCCAGCTGCAATCATGGCTTTGGCAACCGACATATCCCGATCTTCCATCATTTCCCGGGCTTCTTCCGAAAAAGAGATTTTTACCAGTGGCGCACTGTCATCATCAATGCGGCGCAGAGCGTAATCGCCATTGGTCAATTGCACGATTTCAAAAAACGATGGTGACATTCAATAAACCTTCAAGTTAATACGATTTGAATAACCGGAGCTGGGAGTGGCTTACCACTCGCTGTGCTGCTCTTCCAGATCGTCGGCAAAATGTTTGACGGCGGTCAGCGTTTTCATCAAAGCAGCCGACGATCGATCCGGGCCGGAATCGGCCGATACCGCAATGATGTTTTCCTCGCTCACGGTTTTTTTGGTCGCCGGGGGTCTGCTTTGGGCGCGCTCGAGTTGCTCCAGATGGTTCCACCAACTCCCGGATCGCTGTTCCAGCTCCTTCAGGCGCCCAACTTCACTCGGTTCCGGTCCAATAAGAGCGACCAGCTCATCAAGGTTTGAAGGTTCCTCTGATTTTCTCTGGTATAGCCTCGCAACCATGACCAGCAAGAGTTTTCGAGACCGCAGAAGCAGCTCGATCGCCCCCTGGATAGCGGCTTCCCGGCGCAGCGCCTGTTCCGCCTCATTGGGACGTTGTTCCTGAGCCTCGTCTGTGGGCCGGTCGAGTGGCTGAAGCAGCGTGCGGGCGAGAAAGAGCTTTTGAGAAACCAGTGAGTGCCATTGCGAGGCCATGGAATACCTTCAATCCCCCAGCGCGGGTGTAACCCCGAAAAATTAATTCGTTACTATATCATTTTCGCTATCAAATTTCTTCCATTCTCTGTGCGGTGAGGTTTCACAATAAAACACAAACATTCACTTGAAACGACCGTTTGAATTTGGCAAAAAGGCGCCCGGCTGTGCGAGTTCTGCTCGTGGCGGCTACCCAACAGCATGAATTTCTGGAGGTGTAAGGGATGCGAAGCCAACTCGTTGCAGGTGTCGCACTGGTTTTTCTCGGGTTTTCCGGACAGGCCCTGTCCAAGGTCACGGCCGCCGAGGCCGAGCGGCTGGGTAGTGAACTGACCCCAGTCGGAGCCGAAAAGGCGGGCAACCGCTCAGGCAGCATACCCGAATGGACCGGAGGTTTGGCCACGCCGCCGGACGGCTGGCGTGAGGGGCAGGTGGAAATTAACCCGTTTCCCGAAGACGAGGCTCTTTTCGTTGTTACCTCCAACAACCTGGAGCTGTACAGGGACAAGCTTTCAGACGGTCACATTGCCATGCTGGAGAAGTATGGGCCCGACTTCTTCATGCCGGTTTACCAGACCCGACGGACTGCTGCGTTTCCCGAGCACGTCTACGACAAATTTCGTGAGAACGCGCTGACAGCGCAGTTGCTGGACAACGGTAACGGCGTTCGCGACACCATCATGACCAGTCCCTTCCCGATTCCAAAAAATGGTCTGGAGGTTATCTGGAACCATATCCTGCGCTATCGGGGCGAAGAAATTTCGCTGCGTAGTGCCTCTGCAACGCCCCAGAGGGATGGCTCCTACAACCCGGTGGTCAATGATTACGACTACTTCTTCGCATACAGCCAGAGGGGCGCGGAGCTAGCGGAAATCGATAACAAGATTTTTTACCTGAAGACGGACACTGTCTCACCGTCGTCACTGGCCGGCACCATCACGCTGGTGCATGAAACGCTTGACCAGGTGCGGTCGCCGCGTCTTGCGTGGCGGTACGATTCCGGTTCCCGTCGTCTTCGCCGGTCCCCCAACCTGGCCTACGAAACCGACCTGCCGAATTCATCCTCGCTGCGGTCCGTCGACCAGAAAGACATGTACAACGGTGCGCCTAACCAATACGACTGGGAGCTGAAAGGCAAGCGCGAGCTGTTCGTGCCTTACAATGCCTACAAGCTTCACGGGCCGGAAATCGAAGCCGACGACGTGATTCGTCCGGGCCATATCAATCAGCAGCTTACCCGCTACGAACTGCATCGGGTTTGGGTCGTCGAAGCGAAACGCCGTACCGGTATCAGCCACATATATGACCGCCGCGTGTTTTACTTGGATGAAGACAGCTGGCAGATCCTCGCGTCCGAGGAATACGATGCAGAGGGGAATCTGTGGCGTGTGTCGGAAGCTCACAACATCAGCTATTACAGTGAGCCGGTATTCTGGACTACCATGGAAATGACGTACGACCTGAAGGCGGAGCGTTATTACATTGATGGGCTGGATAATGGATTCCCGGCGTACGATTTCGCCCCGGGGTTCCGCGGCAACGAATTTACTGCCTCCGCCGCCCGTCGTGCCGCTCGCCGCTGATTTCCAAGGAGACTGACATGGCAGACCCGCAAGCTCACCTGGACCACCTGGATAGACTGATGGGGGATCTCGGTCGCGCCCTGGCCGAAAAGGACTGGGACGCGATGGCGGGGCTGAACGAGCAGGTGAAGCCGGCAGTCGAGCCGCTGATGGCTGCCCTGGAAGCGGGAGAGGTTGATGCGGAGCCGGTGAGGCTCCGCTTGCAGGAACTACAGCAGTTTATTGACGCCGCCGATGAATCGGCCCGAATGGCCCGCAAGGAGGCGGAAGATGGGCTGAAGGGTGTAAACAGGAACCGGAGTGCGGCGAAGGCCTACCAGAACGTTTCTTCGAATCGACCAAAATAGCGTCATAAAATTGACTCTGGGGTTCTTACAGTCTTAAATACCGCACAAATCCCCCAAGAGATTCGGTTGAATGTCTAAAAATAACAAAGTGCTGGTGCTGAGCGAGGATGATTCAAGATTGCGGGACATAGTCACCATTCTTGAGTTCATTGGCGAGGAGCAGGTCCTTGCCGGCGATGAAGCCAGGGCACTTTTGAGCAGTGGTGATGAGGAAAGCCTTTCAGATATCGCAGTCGCGGTGGTGAATGGCGAGGAGGCAGGAGCCACCGAGGCGATCACCGCTGTGTGTGATGCCGTTCAGGGCGTACCGTTTCTGGTTGTTGGTCACCCTGAACTCAAGGGACTGTCCGATGAGATCAGCGGTCGCATCATTGCTCGCATGGAATGGCCGCTCAATTACACCAAGTTCGTTGATTCGCTCTACCGGGCCCAGATCTATCGGGATCAGTTCACCCGCTCCCGGGAGCGTGGCCAGCAGCGCGGTTTGCAGCTCTTCCGGAGCCTTGTGGGAACCAGCCGAAAAGTCCAGCAGGTACGCCAGCTGATGGAGCAGGTGGCGGATAAGGACGTCAGCGTTCTCATTACCGGTGAGTCCGGTACCGGCAAGGAGGTGGTCGCCCGCAACCTGCATTACCATTCTTCCCGTCGTGATAAACCATTTGTTCCGGTGAACTGTGGTGCCATTCCGGCGGAGCTGCTGGAAAGCGAGCTGTTCGGCCATGAAAAAGGGGCCTTTACCGGAGCCATCACGGCCCGGGTAGGGCGCTTCGAGATGGCCGAGGGGGGCACTCTGTTTCTCGATGAGATCGGGGACATGCCGCTCAACATGCAGGTCAAGATTCTCCGGGTTCTGCAGGAGCGCACTTTCGAGCGGGTGGGAAGCAATCGCACCCAGTCTGCAGATGTGCGGGTAATCGCCGCCACCCATAAGCACCTGGAAGATATGATTGAATCCGGGGATTTCAGGGAAGACCTCTATTATCGCCTGAATGTGTTCCCCATCGAGATGCCGGCCCTGCGTGACCGGGTGGAAGACATTCCTCTCCTGATTAACGAACTCATTTCCCGGATGGAAAAAGAGAAGCGTGGATCGCTGCGGATGAACTCCGCGGCCATCATGAGTCTGTGCAGGCACGACTGGCCCGGTAACGTGCGTGAACTGGCGAATCTTGTCGAACGCCTGTCGATCATGCATCCCTATGGTGTAATCGGCGTGCAGGAGCTGCCCAAGAAGTTCCGCTACGTTGACGACTATGATGAGAATCGCCCGGTGGAGGACACGGGTATGCCTTCCGGTATTCCTGGCCTGGTGGGCCTGGATGCCCCGGCATTGCTGCCGGTGAACGGTATCGACCTGAAGGATTACCTCTCCAACCTCGAGAAACAGCTGATCCAGCAGGCGCTCGACGAGGCCGGCGGCGTTGTGGCCAGGGCTGCCGAGAAGCTGCGGATCCGACGCACTACTCTGGTAGAGAAGGTTCGAAAGTACGGGCTGCGGGAAGAGGAATCTGAGGAGTCCTGAGCAGGATCGCCCGGAATTTAGAGCTCCCTGAACGGCGTCAAAGGTTCGTAACCTGAGGCGCCGTTTCCGTTTCTGACCGACGTAAAATTGTCATTCTACTCTTTCAAGAATCTCCTTGCCTTTGAAATATATAGAAAAAATCAAGTTGGCACGTTGCTGGCTTACAAACCTGCAAACGAAGTATCCGAACTATGAGGTCCGAACCGACGGGCCGATCGGGGAGTCAGGTTATGAGTCAGGCACAATTTGTTCTTCAGTCCGGCGCGGGCGGCACAAAGACCAACGCTGCGGCGGACGTCAATGACAAGGTTACCGCCCTGTTTCCGGAACAGGACGATGAGGCGGTGGATACCGCCCTGGAATTGTTCAACCGGATGTCGCGGCAGATCACTGACTCCTACCGAACCCTCGAATCCCGGGTCAACCAGCTTTCCGGCGAGCTGAACCAGGAATCGCTCCAGCGTCAGCAGGAGCTTGAAGAAAAAGAGCAGCTGGCAGATCGTCTGTCCACCTTGCTGAACGCACTGCCTGCCGGCGTTGTCGTTCTGGATAGCCAGGGCGTGGTAACGCAGACCAACCCGGCAGCCATTGCGCTTCTGGGGGAGCCCCTCGACGGTGCCCGCTGGGTTGATGTCATCCATCGCTGTTTTGCGCCCCGGCGGGACGATGGTCACGAAGTGTCTCTGAAGGATGGTCGCAGGGTCAGCATCGAGATCCGGACCATGGAAAACCAGCCCGGCCAGTTAATTCTGCTGACAGACCTCACCGAAACTCGGCACCTTCAGGCGCAGCTGGCTCACGCCCAGCGTCTGTCTGCCATGGGGAAGATGGTTGCGTCTCTCGCCCACCAGATCCGTACCCCGCTGTCCGCGGCCATTCTTTACGGTGGCCATCTGAGCCAGGAGGACCTGGACGAAGAAATGCGCCAGCGCTGCGCTTCCCGCCTGATGTCGCGCCTGACCCACCTGGAACAGCAGGTGCGGGATATGCTCATTTTCGCCCGGGGCGAAACCCGGCTGGCCGAGGAGTTATCTGCCGACAAACTGGTCTCGGCACTGGCATCGGCAGTCGAGGGGCTGAAGCCGGCTCCGGGCGCGACAGTGAATCTCGAGAACAAGATCTCCAGCGACTGCCGGCTGATGTGTAATCGGGATGCCCTTGTTGGTGCCTGTACCAATCTGGTGAATAACAGCCTGGAGGCCGGCGCTCGCCATGTGGCGGTTCGGGTAACCGAGGAAACCGGGGAACTGGTCATCCGGGTTGTGGACAACGGCCCTGGTTTTGAACCCTCAGACGCTGCCCGGCTGACCGAAGCTTTTTATACAACCAAGTCCCATGGCACGGGTCTCGGCCTTGCAGTCGTACAGGCCGTTATCAAGGCGCATCAGGGACGGTTTTCCATTGAATCGCCGGAGCAGGGCGGTGCTGTAGCCACCCTGCGTTTGCCGCAATTACGTAACAGACACTGATCGGAGGCAACCATGGCCAAGGCCCAGATTCTGATTGTTGAGGACGACCATGACCTGCGTGAAGCGCTGGTAACCACCCTCGAACTGGCAAAATTCCGGGTTCGGGAAGCATGCAGTGCCAGCGAAGCCCTTGAGCGACTGGCCGAGGCTCCGGTGGATATGGTGGTCAGTGATGTCAACATGCCGGGTCTGTCAGGGCACCAGCTTCTGGCAGAGGTGCAGCGGCTGTACCCGGGCCTGCCGATGATGCTGATCACGGCCTATGGCCAGATCAGCGATGCGGTATCCGCCATGCAGGCCGGTGCTATCGATTATCTGGTGAAGCCATTCGAACCGCGTTTCCTGGTGGATGCCGTCAGCAAGGTTGTTGGCGGCGGGCGTGAGAAAGCCAGTGATGAACCGGTGGCAGAAGACCCGATCAGCAAGCGGATGTTCCAGCTGGCGACCAAAGTGGCCGGAAGCGATTCCACCGTCATGATCTCGGGGGAAAGCGGAACTGGCAAGGAAGTCCTTGCCCGGTTTATTCACCAGCAATCCCCACGGTCAGAGCAGCCATTCGTGGCGATCAACTGTGCTGCAATACCGGAAAACATGCTGGAGGCTATCCTGTTCGGTCACGAGAAAGGTGCCTTTACCGGTGCCGTCGCCTCCTCGCCCGGCAAATTCGAGCAGGCCAACGGCGGCACCATTCTGCTGGACGAGATTTCGGAGATGGATCTGGGGCTTCAGTCCAAGCTTTTGCGGGTATTGCAGGAGCGGGAAGTGGAGCGGGTTGGTGGTCGTAAGACCATCAGCCTGGATGTCCGTGTTGTAGCGACCACCAACCGGGATCTGGCGGATTACGTTCGCGAGGGCAAGTTCCGGGAAGACCTCTATTATCGTCTGACAGTGTTCCCGATGCACTGGCAGCCGCTCAGGGAGCGGCCGCTGGATATCATGCCGCTGGCTACTTCGCTGCTTAAAAAGCATTGCCGCAAAATGAAGCTGACCGGGATTACCTTCGCCCAGGATGCCAGGAGCGCGCTCATGCATCACCAATGGCCGGGGAATGTCCGCGAGCTGGATAATGCCATCCAGCGAGCGCTGGTACTACATCAGGGCAATGTGATTCATTCGGGGGATCTGTGCCTGGAGTTGGGCATTACCGGGCGACCGGAACTTCGTAGCGTGGAGCCGGTTTCCCATGCTGACACCGCTTCGAGCACGGCGGGCGAGCCTGGCTTCTCGGACCGGAGTGTTTCGTCCCTCGAGCAGTCCTGCGATGAACAGGACGGCGAACCGGAAGGGGCGGTTTCCCTGGGCGATGATCTGAGGCAGCAGGAATTCCGTATTATTATTCAGACACTACGGAAAGAGCGTGGGCGTCGCAACAGGGCCGCAGAGCAATTGGGGATCAGCCCCCGCACGCTCAGGTACAAGCTGGCCCAGATGCGCGACGCCGGAATCGATCTGGACGCCGAGATGGCCTTGGTCTGACCCCCTGCAAGACGAACTCCTTCATTGGCACCCCTCGGGGTGCCGTTTTTTTATCTTCGATTCCCCATGCCGGTGGGGTCATCCTGCCCCTCGTCAAAAGTCCGTCATGGAACTTTCAAGATTCCGTCCTTTGGTTCATAACCATCTGATATTTATATCTAAAATCTACTTGGCCTGCCAATTGCTTTACTGGAGCTAAGATCATCCCAAGAGCAATTCCGTCCCTGGGAGGGCGGAGCCAGGAGAGAGTTATGGTTCAGCGTGCCGACATCAACAGTGTTTTGTCCGATATCCGGTCCCTGCGTTCACAGATGATGCAGAACCAGCGGGTCGAGCAGGATCAATCGGTTCGTGGTCGCATAGACGGCCCTCGCCAGGTTCAGGAAACCCAGGAGACGCCCAGCTTCAATGACATGCTTAGCAACGCGGTGAACAACGTGAACGACCTCCAGAAAACGGCTGGGGATCTGCGAACAGCCTACGACATGGGCGATCCGAACGTAGACATCACCCGCGTGATGATTGCCGCCCAGAAATCCTCTGTCTCCTTCGAAGCGCTGACCCAGGTACGTAACCGGGTGGTTAGGGCCTACGAAGACATTATGAACATGCCGATCTGATAACGGAGCAGAGTCATGGCCAGCGTACCTGCAGAAACCAATGCCTCCAACATGCCCGCAGCCCGGGAGGGAGACGCGCCAGAGAGCCGTAGCGACCTGTTCATGGGGTTCAACCGGCTCAACCTGCTGCGCCAGATCGGGCTTATGGTGGGGCTTGCCGCCAGCGTAGCGCTGGGGCTGGCGGTCGTGCTCTGGGCTCAGGAGCCGAACTATCAGCCGGTGGTGGGTGATCTTTCATCCTACAATCCCCAGGATGTGACCACTATCCTCGAAAGCAACGGTATCGACTACAAGATGGATCCGCGCACCGGCGCATTGCTGGTTCCCTCGGATCAGGTCTACAACGCCCGTTTGAAGCTGGCGGCCGAAGGTGTCACCGATCGTCAAACCATGGGCTACGAACTGCTGGACCAGGAACGTGGTCTCGGCACGTCCCAGTTTATGGAAACCATCTCATACCGGCGCGGGCTTGAGGGTGAGCTTGCCCGCACCGTTGCCAGCATGCGTGGCGTTCGGAATGCCCGTGTGCACCTGGCTATCCCGGAGCGCTCTGTCTTTGTTCGCGATGCCCGTGATCCCTCTGCCTCGGTGTTTCTTGAAGTTTTCGCTGGTCGCCGGCCAGAACAGGAACAGATTAACGCTATTGTGAATCTGGTTGCCGGCAGTGTTCCCATGATGAGCAAGGAACACGTAACCGTTGTCGATCAAAACGGCAATCTGTTGACGGGCAAGCAAAGTCAGAGCGGTGCGGATCAGATGGCGGACCAATACGAATACACCGCCAAAGTCGAGGAGCGTCTGACACGTCGGGTTGCCTCTCTCATCGGACCCATCGTGGGTGATGGCCGCTATCGTGCCGAAGTGTCGGCGGATCTCGATTTCTCCTCGGTGGAGCAGGCAGAGGAATTGTTCAACCCCGAACAGCAGGCGGTGCGCAGTGAGCGTGAGCTGACCGAACGGCGCACTGCCGGCGCACAGGGCGGCATTCCCGGTGCGCTGGCAAACCAGCCGCCGGCTAATGCTACGGTGCCAGAGCAGGCTGCCGGCGGTGATGGTGAGCAGGCGGTGCCAGAACCGGTCAACGTGCGAAGTGAATCCACGCGAAATTATGAAATGGATCGTACTGTCAGCTACCGACGTCAGGAGCTGGGCAGAGTCAAGCGGGTGACCGTGGCTCTGGCGGTGGACGACATGAAAGTAGTGGATCCACAAACGGGCGAAGTCAGCTACGAGCCCTGGCCGGAGCAGGAGCTGCAGCGGCTCAGCATGCTGGTTCGGGACGCCGTGGGCTATTCAGCTGCCCGGGGTGACAGTGTTACGGTGATGAATACCGCATTTGCGCAGGAAGAATCCGTTGAATTCGAGGCTCCGGCGTTCTGGGAACAGCCCTGGTTCTGGGATCTGATGAAGCAAGTGCTCGCAGGCCTGGTGATTCTGGTGCTCGTGCTGGGGCTGCTGCGCCCAACGCTTAAAAGCCTGTCCGGCGGTGGCCAGCGGGAACGCGGCCTGGATTCCGGCTCCGGCAGTGGCGGTGGTTACGGGGGCCTTGATGACATCGAGGGTGGAGATGAGCTCCGCAAGGCCATGTCCGCCCAGGATGATCTGCTTTTGCCGGGTGCCACAGACGGTTATGATAGGCAGCTGAACGCATTGAAAGGGCTGATTGCCGAAGACCCGGCGCGGGTCGCACAGGTAATGCGCCAGTGGGTGAACGTCGATGACTGAGCAAGCCAATCAACAGGGTGGCGGTGAGCCGTCAAAGCCGCAGCGGAAAATTCCGCGTGTGGAGCAGGCTGCGATTCTGCTCATGTCACTGGGCGAAGCGGATGCTGCAGAAATCCTAAAGCACATGGGGCCCAAAGAGGTCCAGCGTGTGGGTGTAGCCATGGCCCAGATGAAGGATGTCAGCAAGGACGAAGTGACCTACGTGATGAACCAGTTTGTTGATGCCGTAGGCGGGCAGACCGGGCTTGGCGTAGGCAATGACGAGTACATCCGGACGATGCTCACCCAGGCGCTCGGCGACGACAAGGCATCCAGCCTGATCGATCGCATCCTGATTGGCGGCAATACCACCGGCCTCGATACCCTCAAGTGGATGGAGCCCCGGGCCGTTGGCGACATCATTCGCTATGAACACCCGCAAATCCAGGCCATTGTTATTTCCTACCTGGATCCGGATCAGGCCGCTGAAATTCTTGGCACCCTGGATGAGAAGGTCCGCCTTGATGTGATGATGCGTGTTGCGTCACTGGAGAGTATCCAGCCCCAGGCCTTGCAGGAACTCAACGATATCCTGGAGAAGCAGTTCTCGGGTGGCGCCGCCTCCCAGACCAGCCGCATTGGCGGGGTCAAGCGGGCAGCGGACATCATGAACTTCATGGATCGGAGCATCGAAGGCAATCTGATGGATTCCATAAAGGATATGGATCCGGACCTTGCCAGCACCATCGAAGACCTGATGTTCGTGTTCGATAACCTCAAGGAAGTGGACGACCGCGGAATCCAGGCGCTGTTGCGGGAAGTGTCCTCGGAAGTGCTGGTGGTGGCCCTCAAGGGCGCCGACGAGGAGGTTCAGAACAAGATCTTCAAGAACATGTCCAAACGCGCTGCGGAATTGCTGCAGGATGATCTTGAGGCCAAGGGGCCGGTCAAGGTCAGCGAAGTTGAATCCGCCCAGAAAGACATTATCACCATTGCACGCCGTATGGCCGAGGCCGGTGAAATCTCCCTCGGCGGTGCCGGCGAAGAAATGATGTGATGAAAGATTCCACCCGTGACGTCAATCGCATTCCCAAGGAACAGCTGACCGCCTATGAACGGTGGGAGCTGCCCCTGCTGGATGCCCGTGGCAATGAAGTAGCGCGGGAAGAGGAGCGCGAGGTCAAGCCCCTCACCGCCGCCGACATTGACGAGATTCGCGAGGCGGCCCGGGAAGACGGCTATAACGAGGGCCGGGAACAGGGTTACCAGGATGGCCTGAAGGCCGGCAAAGAGGAAGGCCACCAGGATGGGCTGGAAACCGGCCTGGCAGAGGGCAGGGAGCAAGGCAAAAGTCAGGGCTACGACGATACCCGCAAGGAAATCGACACCAAGCTTGACCGTCTCGAACATCTACTCGGTGAGTTACTGCTGCCGATCAAGCGCCACGAGGACGAACTTGAAACCTCTCTGGTCAACCTGACCACGGTTCTGGCCCGGGCGGTGGTCTATCGTGAACTGACCATCGACTCCTCCCAGATCCGTCACGTGGTTCGCCGCGCCATGGAGGCGCTACCCTCCACCGCGGAAAACATCCGCATCCATATAAACCCGGAAGACTGTGAAATGGTTCGCGAGGTGACCGCCCGCCTCGAAGCGTCCGCTTCCGTCATTGAAGACGCCAGTATTCTGCCCGGTGGCTGTAAGGTGGAAACCCGTCACAGCCTGGTGGATTTCACGGTTGAGAAACGTTTCCAGCGGGCCGTGCAGAGCATGCTGGACCAGCAGATGAGCGACAGTGAGGGCGGAGAAACCGAGGAACTGGACTCCATGATGGAAGACTTGACCGGTTTCCATCGGGACGTGCTGGATTCCCCGGAGACCGGGGATTCCTCAGACGATCCGAAGCCGGCGCAAAATACAGGTGACGGTGATGACCTCGAGCCTCGCTGATCGCCTCAACCGCTTTCAGGAGTTTCTGGGAAGCGAGCCCGAGCCTGAACTTTCCGGCCGACTGACCCGCATGGTGGGCCTTACCCTCGAATGTGTCGGCTGCCCCATGGTGGTCGGTGACCGCTGTGTCATTTTTGGCCAGAACACCGGTAATGTTGAGGCGGAAGTGGTGGGCTTTGAGGACGACCGGGTGTATCTGATGCCCCTGACAGCAATCGAGGGGCTCAAGCCCGGTGCCAGGGTTGTGCCTCTGTCTGCCGCAAGCCGGGTGCCGGTTGGCCCCCAGCTGCTTGGCCGGGTGGTCGATGGCAGTGGCGAGCCCCTGGACGGAAAAGGCCCCTTGCAGGCCGAAGCCCGCGTGGCGCTCACCGGCGATATTATCAACCCGCTGAACCGCGCCCCGGTGCGGCAGTCGATGGATGTGGGTATTCGGGCGATCAATGCGTTGATGACCGTCGGCCAGGGGCAGCGCCTGGGTCTGTTTGCCGGCAGCGGCGTGGGCAAGAGTATGTTGCTGGGCATGATGACCCGCTTTACCGATGCCGACATCACCGTGGTGGGCCTGATTGGTGAGCGGGGCCGCGAGGTAAAGGAGTTTATCGAAGACATCCTGGGCGAAGAGGGCCTTTCCCGCTCGGTGGTGGTGGCCGCGCCCGCGGACGATTCGCCACTGATGCGGTTGCGCGCCGCCATGCTGACCACCCGGATTGCCGAGTATTACCGGGATCAGGGCAAACGCGTGCTCCTGTTGATGGATTCTCTTACCCGTTACGCCCAGGCCCAGCGGGAAATTGCGCTGGCCGTGGGTGAGCCGCCGGCGACCAAAGGCTACCCGCCCTCGGTATTTGCCAAACTGCCCCAGTTGGTGGAGCGAACCGGCAATGGTCGCCCCGGAGGTGGTTCTATCACGGCGTTCTACACCGTACTGACCGAAGGCGATGACCAGCAGGATCCGATTGCAGACGCTGCCCGGGCGATTCTGGATGGCCACATCGTACTCTCCCGCCGGCTTGCCGAAGAGGGACACTACCCCGCCATTGATGTGGAAGCGTCGATCAGCCGGGTGATGCCGCAGGTAACCGAGACCGAACATTTTTCCAGGGCCCAGCGATTCAAGCAGGTGTACTCACGGTACCAGCAGGCCCGGGATCTGATCTCTGTCGGCGCTTACGTGAAGGGTTCCGATCCCGAGACCGATTTTGCCATCACTCACATCGGTAATATGCGCCAGTTCCTGCAGCAGGGCCTGAATGAGAGTGCACCACTGAAGGAAAGTGTTGACCAGTTGCTGGCGGTGGTGCCAGAGCGTCGATCCCCCGATCGGCGTAAGTCGGCCGTGCCGAATCCGGCAGCTGGCGGCGGAGGTGATGCCTGATGCTGCGTTCCCGGCGTCTGGAAGTGGTTCTTTCCCTGGAGGAGCGCAAGGAGCAGGAAGCCCTGGAGCGAATGGGAGAGGCCAGGAAGCTGGCGGAGCAGCAGCGCGAACAGGTCCAGAACCTGAATCGCTACCAGCAGGAGTACCGGGATCAGATTCGCAACAGCCAACAGGGGATTGTGCAGGTGTCCAGGCTCCAGGCGTGGCAGGCCTTTATTGCGCAACTGGATCAGGTAATCCGGCAGCAACAGACGCAGCTGGAGCAGGCGGAAAAGGTCTTCGAGGCGCGCAAAAAGGAATGGCAGCACGCCTGGGAGCGCCGGCGTGGCATGGAAAAATACATAGAAACCTGCCGCCAGCAGGAGCAGAGGGAGCAGGATCTCCGGGAACAGAAGCTTTCGGATGAGGCCGCGGGGCGGGCTTTTAACCAACGTCGACGCTGAATCTTGCTCCGCATCAAGCAAATACAGATGCAAAATCAGACCACTCAGCTATCCTTATCGGATGTAGGGCTGGTAGTACACGCCGGTCAAATGCTGCTCTTGATAGCCCGGGAGGTTTTGGAATGCCGATCCAGACGCGCCGCGATGATGACGGTCAGACTCTTGTTATCAGGATAGAGGGGCGTTTCGACTTCAGCACCCATCAGGCGTTCCGTGATGCTTACGAGCACGGTGATCCGCACATCCGGAATTACATTGTGGATCTGTCTGACACCACCTACCTCGATAGCTCGGCGCTGGGAATGCTGTTGTTGCTCCGTGATTATGCCGGAGGTGACAGTGCCGGAATCGTCATCGAAAACTGCAATAACGATGTCCGTCGTATCCTTTCAATCTCCAATTTCGAGCAACTTTTCAATATCCGCTGATGCTCGCGGACTGCCGGAGTACTCATGGATGATTCCGTTGCAGAACATAGCCGTCCCCTGAGAATACTGATCGCTGACGATTCAGACAGCGATCGCCTGATCCTCAAAACACTGCTGAAGCGACTGGGGCACGAAGTCCTTGATGTTGCAAACGGACTGGACGCGGTCTCTGTTTTCCAGCGGGAGGCGCCGGATCTGGTGCTGCTGGACGCCCTGATGCCTGTCATGGATGGCATGGAAGCGGCCCGTCAGATCAAGCTCCTGGCTGGCGAACGGCTGGTCCCCCTGATTTTCCTGACCTCCCTGTCTGAAGCCGGTGCCCTGGCCCGATGTCTGGAGGCCGGTGGCGATGACTTCCTGGGAAAGCCCTATAACCGGATCATCATTGAAGCCAAGATCAAGGCTTTCAACCGAATGCGATTGATGCACCGGACCCTCTCGGATCAGCGGGATCTCATTCGTGAGCGCAACCGACAACTTACCGAAGAGCAGGAAATCGCCAAACGGGTCTTCGATAACGTGGCTCATTCCGGCTGCCTGGATGCCTCCAATATTCGTTATCACGCTTCGCCCCTGTCCATTTTCAATGGTGATGTGTTGTTTGCCTCGCCCCGGCCGGCGGGCGGGATGCTGATCTTCATGGGGGATTTCACCGGCCATGGTCTGCCGGCTGCCATCGGCGCCATGCCTGTAGCCGAGATCTTCTACGGCATGGCCAATAAGGGTTTTAACGGCCAGGACGTGTTGCGCGAGATCAACCAGAAACTCAAACGGATTCTGCCGACGGGCATGTTCTGCTGTGGCGCCATGATTGAGGCGGATTTCAAACTTAATCAGTTGCAGATCTGGAACGGCGGTCTGCCGGATGGCTGGCTGATCCGGACCACCGGAGAACTCCTGGCATTGCCATCGCGGCATCTTCCCCTCGGTATCCTTGCACCAGATCAGTTCAATGCCGATTTCGAGAGGGTTGGTGCCGCCCCTGGCGACAGAGTGCTGATGATGACCGACGGCTTTCTGGAATCTGCCGACAGCGCCGGCAACGTGTTCGGTGAGCAGGGCGTTACCGGCACGCTTGACCGGCTGGACGATGGGGACCATCCGTTCGATGCCATGATGTCCGCGGTTCACCGGTTCACCGGCAACTTTGAGGATGGCGATGACCTGACGCTCTGTTGTCTGGAAATGATGGACGAGGCGGGGCTGGCTACCCTGCCAGATCGTGCCGCACCGTCTGCTCTTGCCGGGCCGGCGGAATGGCGCTGCAGCTATGAAATCCGGGAAAGGACCCTCGGAGAGTTCAGTCCCCTGCCTCTGTTGCTTCATATCTGTATGGAGGTGCCGGGTCTTCGACGGAAGAGCGGCGAAATCTATACCCTGCTGGCGGAACTCTACAACAACGCGCTGGAGCACGGTGTTCTGGAACTCCCGTCAGAATGGAAGCACTCACCGGAGGGCTTTGGCCGCTACTACGCGGAGCGCAATCGGCGCCTGGCCAACGTGGAGGGTCACTACATCCGGTTCACACTGCACCATTCCCTGAAACCGGATGGAGGTCGGCTTCGTGTTATCTGTGAGGACAGCGGCCAAGGGTTTGATTTTCACAATCATCCCAGCGTGGCCCCCGGTAATTCCCCAACCATGAGCGGGCGCTATGCAGGGCGGGGCCTGCTGCTGTTGAAACGTCTGGCGGAGACCATCAGGTTTCATGAACAGGGCAATCATGTTGAAATTGTCTACGATTGGCAGTTCGCCCGTACAGCGGAGAATCGAGATGACTGATAAACCACACCTGGACGAGGAGGCACTGGCTGAGCTTCGAGACGTCATGGAGGACGAATTCGAAGTGCTGATACAGACCTATGTTGCAGATTCCCGCGACAGGATTCGGGGATTGCAAGAAGCCCTGAGGGCTGACGATAGTGACGCCTTTGCCAAGACGGCCCATAGCTTCAAGGGCAGTTGTATCAATATTGGCGCCCCACGACTTGGCGATCTCTGCCTGAGGGCGGAAATCGCAGGAAAGGAATCCCGGCTGGACGATGCCTCGGGATTACTGGATGACATCGCCCGGGAATTCGAACAGGTAATCGCAGGCCTGGATGGCTTGATGGTGGGGTGAATCAGGTCTATTCAGGCCGTTTGTCAGGCGAAGCAGGTGTGCGCTGGCATCACAATTGCTTTGTCCTTCGCATTGAGTGGATTAACCGCCCATGCACCGGCCAAGTCCGGCAAGGTGAGGGCGACAATGCGATAAAAGCGGCAAGAGGTTGCCATGGCCCAGATGGTTCTTCCCCAAACCCCCGCGCCCGGGACGCAACAAGATCCCGGCCCGTCAAAATCCGGAGCCAGCCGAGATCCGGCTGACAGGAAAAGCGATTTCGACTCTGTCTCCCAGGCTGAGCAAAAGCGGCTCGATCGCCAGAAGGCGGATCGGGCCGCTGAGGCCAGATCTGCCGATGAATCCCGGGCGGCCCGGGACACACCTTCAGAGACGAAAACGGAAGCAAACGCGAACGCTGATCCAAAGGGTGGCGAAAAAGCCAACGCTGCCACGGATGCTGAATCACAGGACGCGGACTGGGCCGCTGTAGCAGGTGATGGCAAATCAGAGCCGACGGCGCTTCCCCTTACCTTTGTCGAGTTGCAGTCCTGGCTGAATCCAAAAGCCGGAGGTGCCGGTGAGTCCGCCATGTCAGCTACAATGCCGGGAGTCGGCGTCAATGCTGCCAACGGTGTTTCGGGCCAAGCGAATTCCGTTGCCGGATTGTTCAGTGGCCTTCTCACAGGGGCCTCGGGTCAGAAAGCTCAGTCCGGATCCGGCGGTGTTTCCGGCGATGCGACACTGACAGATGTCATGAAGGCCTCAGTGCTCACCGACTCCGGCCGCAATGCGGATTCCGGCTCGTTGATCAATTCTGGCCGCTTCCAGTCCGCCATGGATCTGGTGTCCCAGCAAGCGGCCAATAATGCCAATGGGGCAGCAAAACTGACGGCCGAGAACGCTGCGCCATTACGAGGTTATGCTACGTCCATTGATGTGCCGGTAGGCCATGCAGAGTGGGGCGACAAACTGGTGGGCAAGCTCAGCTGGCTGACTGCCCGTAACATGTCGGTTGCCGAAATCCACCTGACACCACCGGACATGGGCCCCATGGAGGTCAAGGTCCGGGTGCAGAACGAGCAGGCGAGTATTACGGTCCATTCGGCCAATCCCGTGGTCCGTGACCAGCTTGAACTGCATTCCCACCGGCTCAGGGATATGCTGGGTGAGCAGGGAATGTCGTTGGCAGGCTTCGATGTTTCCGATTCGCCTCGCCAGCAGACCGGCGAGCAGGGCACCGGAAACGATAATGGCTCCGGTGGCGGTTCGGCATCGCTGGTCGCTGGCGATCAGGACGATGAAGGCATCAGCTCCGGCAGCCTTGATCTCAGCTGGAAAGGCGAAGTAGACATCTTCGCCTGATACCCTTCGATATTCTCTTCCAATCTCCTTTGCCCATCCTTCCCGGCAACGCTAAACTGCTGTTCTGAACGGGAAGGTTGGGTGTTCTGGCCCGCCCTTTGCATCCAATCCTGAAAAGTCGCGGAAAATTGCTCCCCGTGACGGATTTCTGGCAAAGCGAACATTATGGCTGAAAATAACGAATCTGAAGCGGCTCCTGCCAAGAAGGGAAAACTGAAACTGATCATCATGCTGGTTGTGGTGGTGATCCTGGCCATTGTGCTGTCTGTGGTGGGTACCCTGTGGTTCCTGGGCGGCGGTCTTCCGGGCATGGGGGAGGAAGAGGGTGACGCAACCGAGGTTGCAGAGGAAACCTTTATTCCCAGCAGCTACTACCAGATGGAAAAAGCCATCGTTACCACGGTTCAGGCTGAGGGTCGCCAACGCTACGCCCAGGCTTATCTGGCGCTGGAGTCCACCGATCCACAGGCGCTTGAAGCTGCCAAGCTGCACATGCCTCTCATTCGAAGCCAGCTGGTGACAGTCCTTGGTAGCAGTAACTTCAACGAGCTGCAGACGCCCGAGGGCCGCAGTGGCCTGGCCGAGCGGATGCTGACCACGGTGAATCAGGTTCTGGAGCAGGAAGGCGAGCCCGCCATCAAACGGGTGTTA
Organism: Marinobacter sp. CP1; assembly: GCF_001266795.1. NCBI lineage: Bacteria > Pseudomonadati > Pseudomonadota > Gammaproteobacteria > Pseudomonadales > Marinobacteraceae > Marinobacter > Marinobacter sp. CP1. Next base: position 369,568 of record NZ_CP011929.1, on the reverse strand, counting down.
TTCAGAAATTTTGTCGTGCAATAGCGCACGGGCCAAGGTACTTCACGGGCAGGACTACGTATGCAGGACTTGTTGTCACAGGATGAAATCGATGCCCTCCTCCACGGGGTGGATGACGGTGACATTGATACCTATGAAGAGACTGACGATACCGGCATAAAGAACTACGACCTTGCCAGTCAGGACCGCATCGTTCGGGGCCGGATGCCGACCCTGGAGATGATCAACGAGCGCTTTGCCCGTTACACCCGGATCAGCCTGTTCAACCTGATGCGTCGCAACGCCGATGTCTCCACCGGAGGCGTCCAGATCATGAAATTCGGCGAGTATATCCACACCCTGTACGTGCCCACCAGCCTGAACCTGTGCAAAGTCCGCCCGTTGCGCGGCACTTCGCTGTTCGTGCTGGATGCCAAGCTGGTCTTCAAACTGGTGGACAACTTCTTCGGTGGGGAGGGGCGGCACGCCAAGATCGAGGGTCGCGAGTTCACCCCGACCGAGACCCGCATCGTGCAGATGGTTCTGGATCAGGTGTTCCACGATATGAAGGAAGCCTGGCACGCGGTCCTCAAGGTGGATTTCGAGTACCTGAGCTCAGAAGTGAACCCGGCCATGGCCAACATCGTCAGCCCCAGTGAGGTGGTCGTGGTCAGCACCTTCCACATTGAACTCGACGGCGGCGGCGGTGAGCTGCATTTTGCCTTGCCCTATTCCATGATCGAGCCCATCCGCGACGTGCTCGATGCCGGGGTTCAGAGTGATATTGACGATGTTGATGAGCGCTGGGTGAACGCGCTCCAGGAAGACATCAAAGAGGTCAACGTTCCGATCAACACGACGGTCTGTCGCCGTCGGATCTCGTTGCGGGACATCGCCAAGATGAAAGCCGGTGACATTATCCCGGTGGAGGTGCCCGAGCATTTGACGGTCACCGCCAACGGCATCCCCGTTTACAAGGCAACTCTGGGGACCCGTGACGGGAAACTGGCACTGCGGATTCATGAGCGGGCATCAAGGCCCAAGGTAAAGAAACAATTGAAGGTGGGAAACAATGGCTGACGACGACAAGAAAGACGAGCAGGAGCTCAGCGAAGACGAAAAGCTGGCTGCCGAGTGGGAAGCCGCCATGGAAGAGTCCGGTGATGAGGGCGAACGCGAGGACGAGTGGGCCGCTGCGATGGCAGAGGCCGGCGAGGCCGAGGATGATGTTCAGGCTGCCCCCATGGAGGAGTTTGAAACCGGAAGCGAACCCACGAAAGGGGGAGGCCCGGCTCCGGATATCGACGTTATTCTCGATATTCCGGTCACCATTTCCATGGAAGTGGGCAACACTGAGATTCCGATAAGGAACCTGCTGCAGCTCAACCAGGGCTCGGTTATCGAGCTTGACCGGCTGGCGGGCGAGCCGCTGGACGTGCTGGTAAACGGTACCCTGATCGCCCATGGCGAGGTGGTCATGGTGAATGAAAAGTTCGGCATCCGTCTCACCGATGTGATCAGCCCGGGCGAACGTATCAAGCGGTTGCAGAAGTAACATGTGGTCCAGAGTGACTGCGGCACTGGCGCTGCTTGTGATCAATCCGGTTGTTGCCCAGGAAACGGCAAAGACTGCTGCGCCTGATTCGCCGGTGCGAGCCCCGGATACCCTCGGAACCATTCTCAGCCTGGGGCTGGGTCTGGTGGCCGTGGTTGCCGTGATCTATGGCTGCGCCTGGATCATCCGCCGGATGAACGGCATGACCGGCATGAACAGTAACGCCATCAAGGTGGTGTCGGTGATGGCCATTGGAGCTCGCGAGCGTATTGCCCTGATTGAGGTGGGCGGCCAACAGATCCTGTTGGGTATTACCCCATCGGCGATCCGGACTCTGCATGTGTTTGACGAGCCGGTTGTCGAGGCCGGGAGCGCCGGTTCCGGTGATTTTGCCCGTCGCCTGCAGGGCATGATCGGCAAATCCTGGACCTCCCCGACAAGGAATGATTAGGCCCATGCTTGACGCAACCATCAAGCGACTGCTTCCACCCCTGATTGTTTTGGCCGGCATGGCCTGGGCACCTCTGGCCCTGGCCCAGGAGCCGTCGGGCATCCCGGGTATACCGGCGTTTACCGTAACGCCCGGAGAAGGCGAAGGCGCGCAGGAATACTCGGTAACCCTGCAGATCCTGGCGCTGATGACTGCGCTCACCTTCCTGCCGGCGATGCTCATGATGATGACCTCGTTTACCCGAATCATCGTTGTGTTTGCGATCCTGCGTCAGGCCATCGGCCTGCAGTCCACGCCCTCGAACCAGATTCTTCTGGGGCTGGCCCTGTTTCTGAGTATCTTCATCATGAAACCGGTGCTGGAGGAGGCCAATCGCGTCGCCTTGCAACCCTACATGCAGGAAGAGGTGACCTCCCTGGAGGCGGTTGAGCTTGCCAGCCAGCCGTTCCGGAAATTCATGCTGGAACAGACCCGCGAGAGTGATCTGGCCCTGTTCATGCGGATCTCCGACACACAGTACGATACACCGCAGGACGTGTCCTTCTGGATACTGATGCCGGCATTCGTAACCAGTGAGCTCAAAACCGCGTTCCAGATCGGGTTTATCCTGTTCATCCCGTTCCTGATTATCGATATGGTGGTGGCCAGTGTTCTCATGGCCATGGGTATGCTGATGCTGTCGCCGATCATCATTTCCCTGCCGTTCAAGATCATGCTCTTTGTGCTGGTGGACGGCTGGGCCCTGGTCATGGGCACCCTGGCTGCCAGTTACGGAATATAGGAGGCCTTATGACTCCGGAAACGGTTATCGACATCCTGCGCGAAGCACTCTGGTTGATAGTCCTGCTGGCGTCCGTAATCATCGGACCGGGTCTGATTATCGGTCTGGTTGTCAGCACCTTCCAGGCGGCGACCCAGATAAACGAGCAGACCCTGAGCTTCCTGCCACGCCTGCTGGTCACGCTTGTCGTTATCATCGTCTGGGGACCCTGGATGCTGACCCAACTGCTGGACCATGCCAACCGCCTGATCTCCAGCATCCCTTACCTGATCGGCTGACGGATGATACCGGCGGAAATCAGCGCGGACGTTATCGGCCAATGGGTCGGCCAGCACCTCTGGCCGCTGTTCCGCCTGGCCAGCTTCCTGATGGTGATCCCCATTTTCGGTGCCCAGCTGGTGCCGGCCCGGATCCGTCTCGGGCTGGCCTTGCTGATGACCATACTCATCGCGCCCATGATACCGCCCGTTCCTCAGGTGGAAGCCCTGAGCGCCGATGCCGTGGTCATTACCCTGCAGCAGATACTCATCGGCGTCGGCATGGGCTTTGCGCTGACCGCACTCTGGCAGTTGTTCGTGATTGCCGGCCAGATGATCGCCATGCAGATGGGGCTGGGCTTTGCCTCAATGGTCGATCCGGCCAACGGTGTGAACGTGCCCGTACTGTCCCAGATCTACACCATCACCATCACCCTGTTGTTCCTGGCCATGAACGGACACCTTGTTGCCTTCGAAGTCTTTATCGAAAGCTTCCGGACCCTGCCTATCGGCATGGAAGGCCTGGGCCAGAACGGCGTCTGGGAACTGGCCCACCGGATCAGCTGGATGTTTGCCTCCGCCATGCTCCTGGCGTTGCCGGCGGTTACCGCCGTGCTGATCGTCAACATCTCCTTCGGCGTGATGACCCGTGCGGCACCGCAGATGAACATCTTCGCCCTCGGTTTCCCGATTGGCCTGATTTTTGGATTGTTTGCCATATGGGTGCTGCACGCCAATTTTCTGCCGCACTTCGATCAGTACGCCCGGGAAACCTTTGATTTCATGCGGGGACTGCAGGGGCAGCCGTAAAGACTCATGGCCGAAGAAGACGACAACAGTCAGGAAAAAACGGAAGAGGCCACCCCCCGAAGGCTCGAAAAGGCCAAGGAGGAGGGCCAGACTGCGCGCTCAAAAGAGCTGGCCACCATGGCCGTCCTCCTGGCAGGCGCCGGCGGCATGCTGATGTTCGGCGCCAGCCTGGGAGCCTCGTTGGAGGCGATCATGCGAGATAGCTTCGTTATCGAACGCTCCGCCATCTTCGACATGCGCCACATGAGCGTGCAGCTCATTGAATCCTCCAAGGAAGCGGCCTGGGCTCTCTCTCCCATTCTGGTATTACTGCTGATCGCCGCTATCTTCGGCTCCATCGGCATCGGCGGCCTTCTGATCAGCGGCAAAGCCGTGGCCCCGAAACTCAATCGCATGGACCCCATCAAGGGCCTCGGGCGCATGTTCTCAATGCGCTCCCTTATCGAGCTGGTAAAGGCCATTGCCAAGGTCGGTCTGGTAATGGCCTTGGCCATTCTGATCCTCGATCTGCGCACGGAAGACTTGTTGGCCATTGCCGAGGAGCCGGTGGTGCCGGCCATGGAACATGTACTCTGGACCATCGCCTGGAGCTTTTTCCTGCTTTCCTGCGCCACCATCATCATCGCGGCGATCGACGTACCCTTCCAGATCTACGATCACCAGAAAAAACTGCGCATGACCAAGCAGGAGGTGAAAGACGAATACAAGGACACCGAGGGCAAACCCGAGGTCAAAGGCAAGATCCGCCAACTCCAGCGTGAAATGGCCCAGCGCCGCATGATGCAGGACGTGCCTACGGCAGATGTGGTGATCACTAACCCGACCCATTACGCCGTTGCCCTGAAATACGATCAGAAGGCGATGGCCGCGCCGATAGTGGTGGCCAAGGGCGCCGATGAGGTAGCCTTCAAGATCATGGAAATTGCCCGTGAGAACAAAGTCGAGATTCTGAGAACGCCGCCGCTGACCCGGGCGGTGTACCACAACACCGACATCGGCGAGGAGATTCCCGATGGCCTCTACATGGCCATTGCCCAGGTGCTCGCCTATGTGTTCCAGCTGCGTCAGTTCCGCAAGGGGCGTGGGCCTAAGCCCGGTATGCCTGATTTCCCGATTCCCTCGGACTTGCGGCGCGACGTCTAGTTTGGAGTTGGGTTCCTTTTGGTAGCCTGCGGGTTTGGGAGTTAGCGCGGTTGTGGGTGGCCTTTTCAGGACACGCTACGAGCACATCCATGTGCGCTTGACTGTGGCCATCCATGGCCACAGACAGTCCTTAAAAGGCCACCCACAACCACTTATCAACCCCCCCCCTCGATATCGCTGAAAAATACTCATCCAACTCACGATCTTTTGGCGGATTCCCGTCAGGTTTGCGAGGTTTGTGGGGCTGCCTCCCAAAAATGTCGGCGGCCATGGATGGCCGACGCCAAGCGCACATGGATGTGCTCGTAGCGGTTTTTGGGAGGCAGCCCCACAAACCTCTTCCCGCTAAATCATCAGGCTGGGGCAGGAGTGGAAGGCGAGATCAGCAACCAGCCTCGATAACCCGAACCATCGGCTCCCCGCGGCTTTCCGGAATCGGCAGTATCCCATACGAGGCCCGCGGGTCATGGACCGTGGTCGAGGTAAAGCCGCAGGACAGGAAGTGCTTGCGGGCCTGCTCGTCGGTCTGGAAGTGGAACGGTACCTCGCTACGGGTAACGGCCCCGAGGACGCCACCGAGCACTTTGAGGGTAGTGTTCAGCACCGGCTGGCGGGGTTGGTAGTAGCTTTCGGAGAGGTAAACCGAGCCCGGGCGTTTGGCCATGGCGGCGGCCAGTCGGCCGGTGGCCATCAGGCGGAGGGCCTTGCGGGCGGCCATGTCGGGCAGATCGGCTTCGACCATGTGGAGCAGAGGGTGTTTCTGCCGTAACCGAATGCCGCGGGGGGGCATGCCGGAGCTGTCAGTCGGCTTTCTGCTCATAGACGGCTTTACCCCATGCCTCGCGGCTGCCGGGCAGTATCAGGTTCAGGATGATGGCAGCCACCGCACAGAGCGCGATGCCTTCGAGATGCCCGAGCACCATGCCGCCAATACCGAACACCAGGGTAACGCCCACGATAACCAGGTTGCGAGACTGCGAAAGATCTACCTGGTGGCGGATCAGTGTGTTCAGGCCAACGACGGCAATGGAACCGAACAGCAGGCAGAGGATGCCGCCCATGACGGGCACCGGGATGGTTTGCAGTGCTGCGCCGAACTTGCCAACGAAAGCCAGAACAATGGCGATGCAGGCAGCCCACCACATGACCTTGGGGTTGAAGTTCTTGGTGAGCATAACGGCGCCGGTGACTTCCGAGTAGGTGGTGTTGGGCGGTCCTCCAAGCATGGAGGCGGCGCTGGTGGCCAGGCCGTCACCCAGCAGGGTGCGGTGCAGGCCCGGTTTTTCCAGGTAGTTCTTTCGGGTCACGTTGCCGATGGCCAGCACGTCACCGATGTGTTCGATGGCCGGCGCAATGGCGACCGGGATCATGAACAGCACGGCGCCCCAGCTGAACTCCGGCGCAACAAAGTTGGGAACGGCGAACCAGGCGGCTTCCCGGATTGGCGTGGTATCCACGATACCGGCAAACGCGGAGAGGATGTAGCCGGTTATAACGCCGAACATGATCGGAATCAGCCGGAAAATGCCTTTCGACCAGACCGACATGATGATGGTCACGGCCAGAGAGATCATGGCGATCCAGATGGCGGTGTCGTAGGGGATCAACTGAGTGGCGCCGTCACCGGTGCGACCCGAGGCCATGTGAACCGCAACCGGTGCCAGGCCGAGGCCGATGGTCATGATCACCGGGCCGATGACCACGGGCGGCAGCAAGCGACGGACAAAACCGGTGCCCCGCAGGCGTACCAGGCCACTCAGGAAAATGTAGAGAATACCCGCGGCCATCAGCCCGCCGAGGGTTTCTTCCATGCCAAACCGGCCTTTGGAGGCAATCACCGGGGCAATGAAGGCGAAGGACGAGGCCAGGAAGATCGGGATCTGGCCGCCGGTGACTATGTGGAAAATCAGGGTGCCCAGACCGGCGGTAAACAGCGCCACGTTGGGATCCAGTCCGGTAATCAGGGGCATCAGAACCAGTGCGCCGAACGCCACCAGCAGCATCTGGGAGCCAGCAATGGCCTGTTTCCAGACCGGGTCGTTGGTATGGTCCTGCATTCTTAAACGTCCTTTTGCTTGGTGCCGAAGATTTTGTCGCCGGCATCGCCGAGACCCGGAAGGATGTAGCCTTTGTCGTTGAGGCGCTCATCAACGGAGGCGGTGTAGATAGATACGTCCGGATGTTTCTCCAGAACCTTTTCAACGCCTTCGGGCGCGGCGACCAGAACCAGGGCCCGGATCTCGGTGCTGCCAGCCTTCTTGAGCAGGTCAATGGTGGAGATCATTGAGCCGCCGGTGGCGAGCATCGGATCGACAATCATGGCCATACGCTGGTCCAGTTCGCCCACCAGCTTTTCAAGGTAGGTGCTGGCCTCGAGGGTTTCCTCGTTGCGGATCTGGCCGACAACACTGACTCGGGCCACCGGAATCAGGCTGAGGACACCGTCAAGCATGCCAAGGCCGGCCCGCAGGATCGGCACTATGGTGACCTTCTTGCCGTGAATCTGTTCCACGTTAACCGGCCCTGCCCAGCCTTCGATGGTCTTTTCCTGCAGATTGAAGTCTTTGGTGGCCTCGTAGGTCAGGAGTGCACCGACTTCCTGTGCCAGCTCCCGGAAATTCTTGGTGCTGATATCCGCACGGCGCATGATGCCGAGCTTGTGGCGGATCAGAGGGTGTTTTACCTCGTGGATTGGCATGGGGTCACCTGTGTGTCTGGTTGGAATTTTGGCGTCGCGATCAAATGGCGCAAGGATACCGCATCTGGCAAGGCGAGTCAGGCCGCAAATGGCTGCTTAACGGAAATCCCCTAAGGGGTGGTACGGATCTTGCGATAACCCTTCCAAACGACGCTCCGGTGTCAGATTTTCGACCTTCAAAACGCCTGCAGGCACGGCCAATCGGAGAAGTATCCGGCATGGACAGAGCTTTAGTCCTCAATAACGTCAAAACCCTGACGCGGGGCAACCTGGGCATACCCATCATGCTGATGGGCTTGCTGGGCATGATGATTCTGCCCATGCCGGCGTTCCTCCTGGACGTGTTCTTTACTTTCAACATCACCCTGTCCATTGTCATTCTGCTGGTGTGTGTCTACGCCCTGCGGCCGATGGAGTTTGCGTCCTTCCCGACAGTCCTGCTGGTAGCCACACTTTTGCGTCTCGCCCTGAACGTGGCGTCCACCCGGATTGTTCTGCTGAACGGCCACGAAGGCGGCGATGCCGCCGGTAAAGTGATCGAATCCTTCGGCGCCGTTCTGATCGGCGGCAATTACGCCGTGGGTCTGGTGGTGTTTGCGATCCTGATGATCATCAACTTCCTGGTCGTGACCAAGGGTGCCGGCCGGGTCTCCGAGGTGAGCGCCCGTTTCACGCTGGATGCCATGCCAGGCAAGCAGATGGCGATTGATGCGGACCTGAACGCCGGCCTGATCAATCAGGATGAGGCCAAGCATCGACGTGCCGAAATCGCCCAGGAAGCGGATTTCTACGGCTCCATGGACGGTGCGTCCAAGTTTGTGAAGGGCGACGCCATTGCCGGCCTGCTGATTCTTGCGATCAACATCATTGGCGGTATTGCCATTGGTATGCTGCAGCACGGCCTGGATTTCGGGCTGGCCATGGAGCGATATGCGCTGCTGACCATTGGCGACGGCCTGGTGGCACAGATTCCCTCGCTGCTGCTGTCCACGTCTGCTGCAATCATGGTAACGCGGGTTACCTCCAGCCAGGACATGGGCGGCCAGATCCTCCAGCAAATGTTCAGTGCGCCCAAGGCGCTGTCCATTGCCGCCGCTATCCTGATCATTCTCGGTCTGATTCCCGGAATGCCCCACGTGGCCTTCCTGGGTCTGGGTGCACTGGCCGCCGGCGCTGCCTGGTATATCTGGAAGCACCAGAGACAGACCGTCGAAGAAGATGGCGCATTCCCGGCTAGGGGCGCGGGCGGGGCGGCTCCACGGCCGGCGGGTCGTGATCTGCCTCCAGGCGGTGATGCTGGCGGCGATCAGGGGCGTCAACTACCGGCCCCCGGAGAGACCAAGGAGCTGGGTTGGGACGATGTGTCCACTGTCGATATTGTCGGTCTGGAAGTGGGTTACCGGTTGATCCCGCTGGTGGACAAGTCACAGGGTGGCCAGTTGCTCAGTCGTATCAAGGGCGTTCGTAAAAAGCTGTCCCAGGATCTCGGCTTCCTGATGCCCTCGGTCCACATTCGAGACAACCTCGATCTGATGCCCAATGTCTACCGCATCACCCTGATGGGCGTGACCATTGCCGAAGCGGAAATCCATCCGGACCGCGAACTGGCCATCGACCCCGGTCAGGTATTCGGAAAGATAGAAGGCATTGAAGGCAAGGATCCGGCGTTCGGTCTGGACGCCAGCTGGATTGAGCCAGACAAGAAAGACCAGGCCCAGACGCTCGGCTATACCGTGGTCGATGCCAGTACGGTGGTCGCGACCCACCTTAACCAGGTACTGCAGAAACACGCCCACGAGCTGCTGGGCCATGAGGAAGTCCAGAAATGGCTGGATCAGCTTGAAAAGATTTCTCCGAAGCTGGCCGAGGAACTGGTACCCACCACCGTATCCATCAGTCTGCTGCTGAAAGTGCTGCAGAACCTCCTGAAGGAAGAAGTGCCGATCCGAGACATGCGGTCCATTGCCGAGGCCATCGTGAACGTGCATCCGAAGAGTCAGGATCCGAAGCTGTTGACCACCGTTGCGCGGCAGTCCCTGCGCCGGATGATTGTCCAGAGTATCTGCGGCAACGAATCGGAGATACCGGTGATCACCCTGGATCCGGATCTGGAACAGTTATTGCTGAAGTCTGTTCAACAGAGTCAACAATCCGGCGGACAGGAAGATATTGGCCTGGTCCTGGAGCCGAATATGGTTGAAAAACTCCAGCGCTCGCTTCAGGAGAGCGTCCAGCGTCAGGAGATGCTCGGCAAGCCAGCCATTCTGCTGGTGTCCGGGCCCCTGAGGCCGGTGCTGGCGAAGTTCGCCAGCTACGGGGTAGAGCGGCTCCATGTGCTCTCGTACCAGGAAATTCCGGATAACAAACAGATTACGATCGTGGCGTCCGTTGGCCAGTAACGGCGCGGATGACAGAGCGGACAGCGCCGGCACGGCGTTGCCGGTGGAGGAAGAGGCATCATGAAAGTAAAACGGTTTTTTGCTCAGACCATGGCCGAGGCGCTCAAGCAGGTCAGTGAACAGATGGGGCCGGACGCCGTGATCCTTTCCAATCGTCGGGTCGACGGCGGTGTCGAAATTGTGACGGCGCTGGACTATGACGAGAATATGGCGCGCCAGCGACTGGGCAACCAGGCAGAAGAAGCCACCAACGGGTCCCGCTTGGCCGAGATGCAGGCCGACCAGCACAGGCGTCTTGAGGACGAGCTGAGCCGGTCCCGGGACCGCATCCGTGAAGTACGGGAAAAGCGGGCATCGCAGGGCGCGAGCTACGCCGGTTCGTTCGCTGCCATTCAGGAAGAGGTGAGCGGTGGTTTTGGTGATATTGAACCTCTGCCACAGGCGCCGAGGGAAGCCTATTCCGATGAGCTGGCGCAGATGCGGGCCGAGATCAGCTCGCTCAAAGACATGATGCAGGGCCATCGGCCGCAACAGGAGCCGGAGGTTTCTGCGACCACCGCCGTGCAGCAGAGGCTTGCCGAGCGCTTGCAGGAGTTCGGCCTCGGCAGTGATCTGGCGGGGTCAATTTCCCGTCGTCACAAGGCGGGGCGCCTGGAAGACGGTTGGAAGCAGTCCCTGAAAATGCTGTGTACCGGGGTTCGGACCTCCCGAATGGAGTGGCTGGATGAGGGCGGCGCCTATGCGTTGGTGGGTCCGACAGGGTCCGGGAAAACCACCACCATCGGAAAACTCGCCGCTCGTTACGTGCTCAAGCATGGCTCCGATTCCGTGGCCCTGGTTACCACGGATCGCTATCGGGTGGCGGCGCACGAGCAGTTATTCGTGTTCGGTCGGATCCTGAATGTGCCGGTTCGGGTCGTGGATGAAAGTCACAGTCTGGACGATATTCTGGACGAACTGTCAGACCGTCATCTGGTGCTGATTGATACCGCCGGACTGACCAGTGCGGACAAAGGCTACCAGGAACAGCTGGCCGAACTGGCTCGCAGCCATCACAATATCAAAACCCATCTGGTGGTCTCGGCAACCAGTCAGCCTCGCATCATGAAATCCGTGTGGCATTGCTATAAGATGGCAAATCTTGCGGGCTGTGTGATGACCAAAATCGACGAGGCCCTGACGCTGGGCGAGTCTCTCGGGTTTGTGATGGAAACCGGTCTGCCGGTAGCCTATTACACAGACGGCCAGAAGATTCCTGAAGACCTGCACCACGCAGAAGCCGTTCCGCTGGTGCGGTTGGCCGTGGATCGGCTGAAAACACTCCAGCAACAGCAAGCGGTCGCAGAGGGCCTGAAAGAGCACGCCTGAGACCGGACAGATTGACAGCAGGCGTCGGAGACAAAGCCGGCGAAACGTGGCGAGAGACCAAAAACAGTATGAGCAGAGCACATCCGGTACAGGTGATTGCAGTTTCCGGCGGAAAGGGTGGTGTCGGCAAGAGTAACGTGTCGGTGAACCTCGGAATCGCCCTGGCGCAGAAAGGCCGGAGAGTGGTGCTGCTCGACGCCGATCTGGGGCTCGCCAATATCGACGTCTTGCTGGGCATCACTGCCAATCGCAACCTCCAGGATGTTCTGGCGGGCGACTGTGATCTGAAGGACGTTCTGGTGAATGGTCCCGGTGGCATCAAGATTGTCCCCGCCTCTTCCGGTACCCAACGAATGACCCAGCTCAGCCCCATGGAACATGCCGGGCTGATTAATGCGTTCAGCGAACTGGGTGATCAGATCGATGTCCTGATCGTTGATACCGCCGCCGGTATTTCCGAGTCAGTGGTCAGTTTTCTGAGAGCGTCGCAGGAGCTGCTGCTGGTTGTCTGCGACGAGCCGACCTCGATCACCGATGCCTATGCCCTGATCAAGCTGATGAACCGTGATTATGGAACCAACCGCTTCCGTATTCTTGCCAATCAGGTCCGGAATGAGCAGGAAGGCCGGCATCTGTTTGAAAAACTGACCCGGGTCACCGAGCGCTTCCTCGATGTGGCACTACAATACGTAGGAATAGTCCCCTACGATGAGGCCGTGAAGAAAGCGGTTCAGCGGCAGCGTGCGGTGCTGGACGCCTATCCCAGGGCGAAAGCTTCACTGGCCATCAAGGCGCTGGCGGACAAGGTAGATAGCTGGCCGTTGCCGTCCTCTCCCCGCGGGCATCTGGAATTTTTTGTGGAGCGGCTCGTCGAAGTCTGAATCGGATCCAGTCAAACAAAAAACCGGATACATGACATTGGCGAAAAACCTCGGAATCTATAACCAGTCAAGTGCGCAGAAGCCGGCTCAGCTCATTGAGCAGCACGCGCCGCTGGTCAAGAAAATTGCCCTTCACCTGATGGCTCGCCTGCCGGCGTCCGTCCAGCTTGAAGACCTGATGCAGGCCGGCATGATTGGTCTGCTCGAGGCCGCCCAGCGTTACAGCTCCACCAAAGGTGCTACCTTCGAGACTTACGCCGGTATCCGTATTCGCGGCGCCATGGTGGACGAAATCCGCAAGGGTGACTGGGTGCCACGTTCTGTTCATCGCAACGCCCGTCGCATTTCCCAGGCCATCAAAGCCGTTGAAGATCGACTTGGCCGCGAAGCCCACGATCAGGAAGTGGCCGAAGAGCTGGGCATGGGGCTGCCCGAATACCACTCCTACCTTTCCGATTCCAACAGCGGTCGACTTTTTAGCCTCGACGAGCTCAATGAATCCGGAGAGCTGCCGATAGAACAGACAGAGACGCAGGATAATCCCCTTGAGGGTTTGTCCTCCGATGCCTTCCGGCGGAGCCTCGCTGAGGCGATTGAAGACCTGCCGGAGCGGGAAAAGCTGGTGTTGAGCCTTTACTACCAGGAAGAACTGAACCTCAAGGAGATTGGCGCGGTGCTCGGCGTCAGTGAGAGCAGGGTAAGCCAGATTCACAGCCAGGCAGCCCTGCGCCTTCGGGGGCGGCTCTCGGATTGGCGTCAGGAATCGGACAACTGACCGCGTTCAGTCTGTGTCGCCAACGAGGTGGTCTGTAGTTTTTGGTAACCGATGCTTTACAACCGAAGCAAAGGTCCGACAATAAGCGGTTAAAACAGCGGCCTGCTAGACTTTGAACGCAAAGGTCAAACGAATTCCGGGTGTTACTAACTGGAGGTCCCATTGGACAAAAACATGAAAATCCTCATTGTGGACGACTTCTCCACAATGCGACGGATCATCAAGAACCTGCTGCGTGATCTTGGCTTCACCAACACCGATGAAGCTGACGACGGCAACACGGCACTGCCAATGCTCAAAAGCGGCAAATACGATTTTCTGGTGACCGACTGGAACATGCCTGGCATGTCAGGCTTCGACCTGCTCAAGGCCGTTCGGGCGGACGAGAATCTGAAAACCCTGCCGGTATTGATGGTAACTGCTGAGGCCAAGCGCGACCAGATCGTTGCCGCTGCCCAGGCAGGCGTAAACGGGTATGTGGTCAAGCCGTTCACCGCTGCCGTGCTCAAGGAAAAGATTGAGAAAATCTTTGAAAGAATCCAGTAACCAGAGGTCGGATGGCTCTCATGAGCGATAGCAAAAAGAACCATCGGGGCCTTGAACCGGAGGTGACGGAAAAGCTCCAGCGGCAGGCAGCGGAACTGGCCGAGAGTGTTGATGCGGGTGATTATGCCAAAGCCATGACCCTGATCAATGAACTCAGCGAGGTCAGGGATCAGAGTCTGTACCGTGAGGTAGGGCGGCTGACGCGGAGCCTGCACGAAGCAATCCGGAACTTCCAGATTGATCCCCGTAACGCCGAGCAGCAGGAAGCACTGTCAAAGATGACTGATGCCTCTGATCGTCTCGAATACGTTGTGCAGATGACCGGTGAAGCAGCCAACCGGACCATGGACCTGGTTGAGGAAACCATGCCGGTGGCCAATGCCCTCAGAGACGAGGCCGCCGCGTTGCGTGATGAGTGGCAGCGCCTGCGTCGCCGGGAAATGCAGCCGGCTGAGTTTCGCGAGCTGTACGGCCGGATTGATCGTTTTTTTGTCAGCATGGCAACCGATGCCGACACCATGTACAGCAACCTGTCGGAAATCCTGCTGGCTCAGGACTATCAGGATCTGACAGGTCAGGTCATCCAGAAGGTCACCGCCCTGGTGAAAGAGGTTGAGGAGCAGATGCTCAGCCTGGTGGTGATGGCCAGTCATGTGGACCAGCTCACGGGCACGGTGCACCAGATTGAAGAAAAAGAAGAGTCTGCAGAGAAGGGCGTCGGGCCCCAGATCAAGGCCGATGAGCGTGAAGATGTAGTTTCGGGGCAGGACGACGTAGACGACCTGTTGTCCAGTCTCGGTTTCTGAATAATGAGGGTAACGCATGGCGTTTGATGCTGATGAAGAGATTTTGCAGGACTTCCTGGTAGAAGCCGGCGAGATCCTCGAAAAGCTGTCAGAGCAGTTGGTAGATCTTGAGCGACATCCTGACGACAGTGATCTGCTCAACGCCATCTTCCGTGGTTTCCATACCGTGAAAGGCGGAGCCGGCTTCCTTCAGCTTGAAGCGCTGGTGAACTGCTGCCATTCCGCGGAAAACGTTTTCGACATCTTGCGTAATCACAAGCGCAAGGTGGATTCCGAACTGATGGACGTGGTTCTAGAAGCACTCGACTACGTCAATGCCATGTTTGAGCAGGTCCGCAATCATGAGGAGCTGACGCCGGCTCCGGACGAACTGATTGCCCGTCTGGATGCCCTGGCCCAGCCTGAAGGCGAGGGGGCACCGCCCGCTGCCGCTCAACCTGAGCAGGAAGAGAGCGAACCGGCAGAAGACGGTGGCGACATCACCGACGACGAGTTCGAACAGCTTCTGGACGCACTGCAGGACGAGAAATCAGCGGAGGTTTCCTCGGCTTCGAGCGCCGGATCGGCCGGCGGTGACCAGGAAAGTTCTGGAGACGACGAAATAACCGACGACGAATTCGAAGCGCTACTGGACCAACTGCACGGAAAAGGTCAGTTTGCCGGTGCGCCAGCTGGCGAGGAAGAGGCTTCTGGTAAAGAAGAAAAGCCGGCTGCCAAGGCCGGATCTGCTGGCGGCGATGACCTGATCACCGACGACGAATTCGAGAAACTGCTGGACGATCTTCACGGCAAGGGCGGAAGCCCGACCGCGGGCGGAGAGCCTTCAGCCTCGAAAGAGCCTGCAGCTCCAAAACAGCCCTCAGCGCCGAAACAGCCTGCATCTTCAAAAGAACCAGCTTCAGCGAAAGCAAACGCGTCAAAACCCGAAAAGTCGAAGCCGGCCGAGAAGCCGGAGGCCAAAGGCGCTGCCGCACCGGCGATGCCTGCTCGCGAGAATGCCCCGGCCGCGGAAACGACGGTTCGTGTCGACACCAAGCGGCTCGATGACATCATGAATATGGTGGGTGAGCTGGTGCTGGTGCGTAACCGCTTGCAGCGTCTGGGTGCTGAAAGTGAAGACGAACACATGCACAAGGCGGTATCCAACCTGGATGTGGTTACGACTGATCTCCAGTCCGCCGTCATGCAGACCCGCATGCAGCCGATCAAAAAGGTGTTCGGCAGGTTCCCCCGCGTTGTGCGCGATCTCGCCAGAAACCTCAAGAAAGAGGTGAACCTGGTGATGCATGGCGAGGAAACCGATCTCGACAAGAACCTGGTTGAAGCGCTGTCTGATCCGCTGGTTCACCTGGTGCGGAATTCGGTGGACCACGGGATCGAGGCTCCGGAAGTCCGCGAGAAGGCCGGGAAGCCACGCCAGGGCACGGTTACCCTCTCTGCCGAGCAGGAGGGAGACCATATTCTGCTGTTTATCGAGGATGACGGCGCGGGCATGGATCCGGAAGTCCTGCGCCGCAAAGCAGTCGAAAAGGGTATCTACGACCAGGACGCCGCGGACCGGCTGACCAATTCGGAGTGTTACAACCTTATTTTTGCCGCCGGATTCTCCACCAAGGAGCAGATTTCGGATGTGTCCGGACGTGGCGTCGGCATGGATGTGGTGAAAACCAAGATTGGCCAGCTCAATGGCCAGTTGAGCATCGAATCCGAGCTGGGCAAGGGCTCTCGCATTGTCATCAAGGTTCCGCTGACGCTCGCCATCATGCCCACCCTGATGATCATGCTGGGCGATCAATCCTTTGCGTTGCCGCTGGTCAACGTGGTCGAGATTTTCCATCTGGACCTGACCAAGACCAACATCGTCGATGGGCGCGAGTGCATTGTGGTTCGGGATAAAGTCTTCCCGCTATTCCATATCAAGCGCTGGCTGGTTCGTGGCGGTGCTGGCCAGGAGGTGCCCGATAACGCCCATGTTGTCATTGTGGCCATGGGTCCAAGCAGGTCGGGTTCGTGGTCGACCAGCTGGTTGGTCAGGAAGAAGTGGTTATCAAGCCCCTTGGGCGAGCGCTCCAGGGTACGCCAGGCATGGCCGGTGCCACTATTACCGGCGATGGCCGGATTGCACTCATTATTGATGTGCCAAGCCTGTTGCAACATTACGGTTGAGCCGGGCCTTCCGGCGCTTTTTGCCAGAGAAGGCCGAAGAACGATGGATTGGGTAGGAGAAGTGGATGACAGTTTCTGTCCTGGTCGTTGACGATTCAGGGTTTTTTCGCAAGCGGCTGACGGAAATCCTGACCAGCTCCGGCCAGATCAAAGTGGTAGGTGCTGCGACCAATGGTCGGGAAGGCGTTGAGCTGGCCGAGAAACTGCGTCCCGACGTGATTACCATGGATTATGAGATGCCCGTGATGGATGGCATCTCTGCCGTGCGCGAAATCATGCGCAAACATCCGATACCGGTGCTCATGTTCTCATCGCTCACCTATGAGGGCGCCCGGGTCACACTGGATGCGCTCGAGGCCGGCGCCGTTGATTTTCTGCCCAAGAATTTCGAAGAAATTGCCCGGGACAACAGTCAGCTTCAGAAAATCTTGATTGAGCGGATTCTGGATGTAGCCCGCAGTCGTCCCGGCAACCGTTCTCCTGCGCCTTCCCGCGCGGAACCTTCAGCTCCGGCCTCCCGGGCGCCGGAGCCTGCAGGGCGCCCGCGTCCGGAACCAGCACCGCGTCAGCGTCCTGACACCCGGGCTCCGGCAGCGTCGGCAGGTTCTCCGGGCGAAACCGAGGCCCCCAGGCGCCATGGCCGCCGTGGGCCGGCCAAGCATTACGCCGTTGTTGGCATTGGTACTTCAACCGGCGGCCCGGTTGCCCTGTAGCGGGTACTGACGGTGTTGCCCGCGACCTTCCCGGCACCGATTGTTCTGGTGCAGCATATGCCGGCGAGTTTTACGCCTGCCTTCGCCGAACGCCTTAACAAGCTCTGCCGGATTGAAGTCCGGCAGGCTGAGGATGGTGAAGTGTTGCGGCCCGGCCTGGCTTTGCTGGCGCCCGGCGGCAAACAGATGATGGTCGAGAATCGGGGCGGACAGCCCAGGATCCGTATTCTGCCCGGAGACGAGCGGCTCAATTACAAACCCTGCGTGGACGTTACCTTCGGTTCTCTTGCCCGCAGCTTTCCGGGCAAGACGCTGGGCGTCATTCTTACCGGGATGGGCTCGGACGGCAAAGAAGGCTGTCGGATGATGAAGCAGAGCGGTTCCGATATATGGTCCCAGGATGAAAAATCGTCTGTGATCTACGGCATGCCGATGGCCGTCGCCAAGGCAGGGCTGACGGATGATGTATTGTCCCTGGACGAGATCGGGCCACGCCTCGCGGAAGGTGTGTGCTGATGGATATCCTGAGCCTGCTCGGGGTCATACTGGCCTTTGCCGCAATTCTTGGCGGTAACCTGCTGGAAGGCGGAGCGGTTGGCTCACTGTTTAATGGGCCGGCGGCCATCATCGTCATCGGTGGCACTCTGGCCGCGACTATCCTGCAGACCTCGTGGCCCATGCTGAAGCGGGCTTTCACTCAGGTGCGCTGGGTCTTTTTCCCGCCGTTTATCAACCTTGAAGACGGTATCGGAAAAGTCATTGACTGGAGTGTAAAAGCCCGCAAGCAGGGCTTGCTGGGTCTTGAAGGGCTTGCCGAGCGCGAGCCGGAGCCCTTTGCCCGCAAGGGGTTGCAGTTGCTGGTGGACGGTGCCGAAACCGAGACCATCAGGGGCATCATGGAAGTTGATCTGGAATCCCGTGAGCAGAGGGATCTGGAGTCGGCCAAGGTGTTCGAGGCCATGGGTGGTTATTCGCCAACCATCGGCATTATCGGGGCTGTCATGGGCCTGATCCAGGTGATGACCAACCTTGAGGATCCCCAATCCCTGGGTAGCGGGATCGCAACCGCCTTTGTAGCCACCATCTACGGTGTGGCGCTGGCCAACCTCCTGTTCTTCCCGGTCGCCAACAAGATGCGCGGTATCGTGCGGGAGCGCACCCGCTATGAGGACATGATGATCGATGGCCTGATTGCCATCGCCGAGGGTGAAAACCCGAAATCCATCGAATTGCGGCTGCGGGGCTTCCTGCAGTAAGCATGCGCAGGCCAACTTATGCGGCGCCGTAGGCAACCCCAGGATGATCTGCACAACAAGGAGCGGTGGCTGATTTCCTACGCGGATTTCATCACCCTGCTGTTCGCCTTTTTCGTCGTGATGTACTCGGTATCGTCCGTTAACGAAGGCAAATACAAAGTCCTTTCTGAAACCCTGACCGGCGTGTTCAATGCACCCCAGCGCTCCTTCCAGCCAATCGAGATTGGCGACCAGCCCCAGAGATCGCTGAATGCGCCTGCCGAGAACGTAATCCCGCCGGCGGTGACCGAAGCGCCCCGAAATCCGGAGATGGACGCGCAGGCGCGGACCGAAGCGCTGCGAGCCATGGCTGACCAGCTTTCCATGGAGTTTGATGAGCTGATCAACCAGGGCGTGGTTTCGCTTGAGACCAGCGACCAGTGGCTGGAGCTGAATCTGCCCAACAGTCTGTTGTTTGGCAGCGGCGATGCCGAGCCCCATTACGATGCGTTCGAGGTGGTCGAGAAAATCGCCACGGTTCTGAACAACCGGGACAACGCTGTCAAAGTGGAAGGCTTCACCGATAATCAGCCGATCAGTACCTCCCGTTTTCCGTCAAACTGGGAATTGTCAGCCGCCCGGGCGGCTGCCATGGTCCGGATGCTGGTGATGGAGGGCATCGAGCCGGAACGTCTGGCGGCTGTCGGCTATGGCCAGTATCAGCCGGTTGCCCGGAATGACACTGAGGAAGGGCGCCGCAGAAACCGCCGGGTGGTATTGCTGATCTCCCGTGACGCCAGTATTCGCGGTGCCATGCGCTGACCCGATCGTCGGCAGATGCGTATAGAGCCATTGGCATGGTTCCTGTATTACTCCCCGTTAACAATAAGGCGCCGGCAACAGCTTGCCGGATTTTCCGAGGACTGGTTCAAGTTGCCCGGGGAATGGCCGATAAACGGGACTGTGGCAACGGTTAATTGCCGGCCACACCGATGTATTCTCTGGAGAATCAAAGCGTGCGAATCTGGGCAGTAGCCAATCAAAAAGGTGGTGTCGGTAAAACCACGAGTGTGGTCGCCCTGGGCGGCTTGCTTGCCGAACGCGGCAAGCGTGTTCTCGTTGTGGATCTGGACCCGCATGGCTCGCTCACCAGCTGGTTCGGTTACGATCCGGATACAATCGCGCACAGTGTTTTCGACCTGTTCCAGCACCAGGGCAAGGTTCCGGAAGGGCTACCCGCCCAACTGATTACGGAGACCAGCTGCAAGGGCCTGTCCCTTTTGCCGGCGAGTGCAGCCCTGGCTACCCTTGAGCGACGAATGATCGGCGTGGAAGGCATGGGGCTGATCATTTCCCGGGCCCTGACTCAGCTTTGGGACGACTTTGATTATGTCCTGCTCGACAATACTCCCTCTCTGGGGGTTCTGATGGTTAACGCCCTTGCGGCAGCCCAGCATCTGATCATTCCCGTGCAAACCGAATTTCTGGCCATCAAGGGCCTGGAGCGCATGCTCCACACCCTGAAGATGATCATGCGTTCCCAGAAAAACGAACTTTCTTACACCATTGTGCCCACCTTGTATGACCGGCGGACACAGGCGTCGGTGAAAAGCCTGAACCTGTTGCGGAAGACCTACCGCGAGTCCCTCTGGCAGTTTGCGATTCCGGTGGACACCAAGTTTCGGGATGCCAGCCAGGGCGGCATAACACCGTCCGCGCTGGATGCCGAAACCCATGGTGTCCGCGCCTACAGCCATCTGCTGGATGATCTCATGGCCCGGGTGGGCAGGGTGAAGGAGCGTCAGCATGGCTGACGATAAATTGACACGGCTGGCGGATCCGGAAACTGCCATTGCCAGTTATCTTGACGAACTGCTGCACACGGCCACTGATACGGCGCTTCGGGAGGAAATCGAAGCGCCGGAACCGGTGAAACCTGCACCTCCGGAACCGCGGGTGGCAACCCGCACGAAACCGGCATCTGTGCCAAGCGTCGAAAAACCGCCGGCAAGACCTGAACCACCCAAACGGGTCCGGGAAACGCCGGCGGAACCTGAGAGGCCAGTGGTGCGACAGGTGCCGGAAGCGCCGGTGCCGAAGGCAAGGATTGAAGCTCAGCCTGCGCCGGAGCCGGCCGCGCCGCCGTCCCGCCCGGAGTGGTCAGAACAGCCCTTTGAGTGCCTCATTTTCACGGTGGCCGGTCTGCAGCTGGCGGTGCCTCTGATTCTGCTCGGTGCCATTCACCGCATTGAAGAAGAGATCCGGCCCATCCCGGGAAGTCCACGCTGGTACATGGGAATCCGCCCGGACCGGGATCAGAACCTGAGGGTGGTGGATACCGCCGAATGGATCATGGCAGGGCGGGTGCCGCCCGATGCCCGGGACAACTACCGGTTCGTGATCCGGCTGGATAACAGCGACTGGGGGCTCGCCTGTGATGACGTCGCCCAGTCCTTTACCCTCCGGCCGGACGAAGTGCGTTGGCGCACAGCCCGAAGCAAGCGTCCGTGGCTGGCCGGCACTGTGATTGACCACATGTGTGCGCTGATTGATGTGCGCACCATGGCAGACTTGCTGGTGAGGGCGGAAAGAGAGCACCATCTGGATCTGAGCTGACGCAAACAATGGTTACTGAATGAAACCGAGCCGTGCTGGCACGGTTTGTGCCCTTAACTATAGTATTGGGCACTGATGATATTTTTTTGACGATCAGGTTGCCCGCCGGGCAGCCCAAGAGGAGAAACATCGCTATGGCATCCCCGAGCGGACAAACCAATCAGGCCCAGGACGATCAGGTACTGCAGTACGTTACCTTCCGGCTGGATGATGAGACCTACGGTCTGAACGTCATGCAGATTCAGGAAGTGCTGAGATACACGGAGATTGCTCCGGTTCCGGGGGCCCCGGATTATGTGCTCGGCATCATCAACCTTCGGGGTAACGTGGTTACCGTTATCGACACCCGCCGGCGCTTTGGCCTGGCCGATGCCGAAGTAACCGATGCCACCCGGATTGTGGTTATGGAATCTGCCAACCAGGTTATGGGCATTCTGGTGGATTCTGTCGCCGAGGTGGTGTACCTGAAAGCCAGCGAAATTGAAACTGCACCGAACGTGGGTAACGAGGAAAGTGCCAAATTTATCCAGGGCGTGTGCAACAAGGATGGCGAACTGATCATTCTGGTTGAGTTCGACAAGATGCTGTCAGACCACGAGTGGGCTGAAATCGCGGCACTGTGATCCGGGGCAACCCGCTACAGGCCTCACGATGGATGCCTTCCGTGGCAATTAACTGGAGACATCCGTCATGTTTGCAGAAATTCCTTCATACCTTCCCTGGGCGCTGACTGTTGCGGCCCTGTCTCTGGTTTTCGTTCAGGGCCTGGTTCTCGGGCGCCAGGTACGTAGCCTCCGAGCAACGCTGAAAGAGCGCTGTGATACCCTTGGCCGGGAACTGCATGCCACCACCAGTGGCAGCATGGGGGTAGGGCAGCGGTTGGTTAGCTGTGAGCGTCAGTTGCACGAGCTGAGGACCACGCTCGACGAAATGCGCCAGAACGATCCGCTGCGAATCTCTTACGATGAAGCCTCTCGACTGGTTGATCTCGGCGCCGATATCGACGATCTTATGAACACGTGCGGAATTTCCCGTCCCGAGGCCGAGCTGGTGTCAGCACTCAGAAAACGTCAGGCGGCCTGATACCAAGCCGTTACGGACGTTGTTGAATGAAGAGAGTCTATCCGAGGGCCCTTGAGGCCCTTCGATCTGTATCCCGCCATGATTTTGTTTCCGGTTCCGACCTGGTTGCCTCGATAACCGGCCACTCCATTCCCCGCGAAGAAACTGTCAGCCACATTCTCTCCCTGCTCCCGGAAATAGAACCGGATCAGATGGTGATGCACGTGGGCGGTGGCTCAGGCTATTTTGCCGCTGTGCTGTCCGGGCTCGCCCATCGGGTCCTGTACGTGGAGCGGAATGCCGTTGTCGCCGAGGCTGCCAGAGAGCGGTTTGTCCGTCTGGGTATGCACAATGTGGATGTCGTTGTTGCCCGTGCGGAAGAGGCGCCCGAGCCTGATCCACTCTGTGATCTCGTTTTGTGTACCTCGTTTGTCAGGGACCAGACTGCCCTGGCGCACCTGGTTCGTGAGGGGGGGCGCCTGGTGTGTCTTGAAGGGCGAGCGGGACCCGTCCCGAGCCTGGCCATGTTCGAAAAACAGGGTGCCAAGCTCAAGCGTGTGCGCACCCTGGGCTGGGTCGACTTCAACCGTAACGTCGAGCAGATCCTCATTGATCAGGGTGTCGTGGACGAAGCGGTCCTGGCCGAGGCAAAGGCGGAGGCAGCGAAGCAGAATTGCCGGCTGCTGGACGTGCTCCGCCGGAAACTGAATCTTGAAGAGATTGATCTCTACCGTTCTCTTGCCCGTCAGCGGGGCATGACCTTCACCGATGCGGACGAGCTTCTGCCGGATCTCCATCCGGCGCTTTTCCGGCGATTTTCCCGAACGTTTCTGGATCTCTCACGACTGATACCCATCGCCGAGGAAGATGGTCGGATCACGGTTGTGACCGACGATCCCGATGCGCGCACTGATCAGCTCGAGCGGTTGAGTCCTAACCAGGTGGTTGACTGCCTGCTGGTTACACCGACGGACTTTCGTCGGCTCTGGTCAGCTCTTGATCTGACTGCCAAAGGGCGCCGCTTTGCAGCGGATCAGGAACCAACCCCGAACCAGGCGGCGGACCCGACTGGCAGCAAGGATCAGCTTCTGGGCAAGGATCCGAAAAACAAGCACGTCAGCCCCTATCTGGTGTCTGTCTACGAAGCCATTCTGATGGACGCTGTAAGTGAAAAAGCCAGCGACATCCATATAGAACAGTACGGTGACCGGATTCGCATTCGCCTTCGGGTGGATGGCGATCTCCATGATCTGCCCCAGTACCAGCTGTCGGCCCGGGAGATGAAAGGGGTGATTAACGTCATCAAGCTGCGGGCAGAGCTGAACATCGCCGAGCACCGGCTGCCCCAGGGTGGGCGGTCCCGGCTGCAGCTCGGCGATATGGCCTACGATCTGCGGATACAGACCCAGCCTTCGCTCCATGGCGAACATGCCGTTATACGTCTGCTGCCGCAGACCGGCCGCGCCATGACCATTGCCGAACTTGGCATGTCATCCATGATCGGTGCCCGTTATCAGCGCTTGCTGGATAACCCGGCGGGACTGGTGCTGGTGGTCGGTCCGACCGGGTCAGGCAAGTCCACCACGCTGTATGCGGGGCTGCAGACCCTTGCCGATGACGGCCGCCGGAAAGTTATCACGGTGGAAGACCCCATCGAGTACTCCATCGACAACATTCAACAAACCCGGGTCAGATCAGAAATTGGCTTTGGTTTCGCCGATGCCATGAGGGCGTTTGTCCGGGAAGATCCGGATGTCATTCTGGTGGGCGAGATCCGTGACCAGGAAACCGCTCTGGAGGCGATACGGGCCTCCCAGACCGGCCACGTGGTTCTGTCCACGCTGCACTGCAACGACGCGGTGGATTCACTGCAGCGCTTGTATGATCTGGGTATCCACCCGAATTCCATTGCCGGTGAGCTGCTGGCTGTCATCGCCCAGCGGCTGGCCAAGCGCATCTGCAAGCATTGTTGCCAGCCTGCAGAGCCGGACCCGGTGATTCTGTCCGAGGTGTTTCCCGACGGCCCGCCCGCGGATTTCCGGTGTTTTCAGGGCGCCGGTTGTGACAAATGCAACGGCCGCGGCACCCAGGGGCGAGTGGCGATCGTCGAGTATATGGAAGTTGATTCGGACATCCGGAATGCCATTTCCAGCCAACCGCCCATCGGTGAGCTTCGCTGGCGCGCTCTCGATGCCGGACTGGTGACCATGCGGGACAGTGCTCTGGACCATGTTATTGAAGGCATAATTCCGCTGTCCGAACTGCCCCGTATTCTCCCGAGAGAGCGCATGGCACCGGAAGTTCGCGGCGGCCGCAGGAGTCAGGAATGAGCAACAAGCAATCGGTTACAAAGGCAGCCCAGCGGGAACCGGCAGAAGTGGTCTATGCCGCTGAGCTGGACAAGCTGAGAGGGATGGATCATGGCCCGGTGCCACCAGGCTGGCAGATGTCGCCGCGGGCGGTGGAAAAGTTCGTCATGGGGGATGAGAAACTCGGCATTGAGCGGAAGTTCGTTGCCGACCGGGCCATGGTGGTCCGGATCATCATTTCCCTGTGCACCAGCCGCGGCTGCCTTCTGGTCGGCGAGCCGGGTACCGCCAAATCCTGGTTGTCGGAGTTGCTGGCCGCCGCCATTTCGGGAAGCTCCACGTTAACCTTGCAGGGTGGGGCGGTGAGCAGCGTCGGGCAACTGCTGTATAGCTGGAACGAAGCGGTACTGCATACCGAGGGCCCCTGCCTGAAGGCGTTGGTACCCAGCCCCTTGCTGCGGGGCATGATGGAAGGGCAAATGGTCCGGTTTGAAGAGATCGCCCGCTGCCCACAGGCGCTGCAGGATGCGCTGCTCTCTGTGCTGTCCGACAGGGTGGTGGTGATTCCCGAGCTGGCGGGCGAGGACGGTGTGGTGCTCGCGCGGGAAGGTTTTAACGTTATCGCCACGTCCAACAGTATCGACGAGGGTGTGCACCGGATGAGCGCTGCCCTGAAGCGGCGAATGGACTTCGAGGAAATCCGGCCTATCCGTCATCTGGCCGACGAGATGGATGTTGTGCTCCGGGAGGTCCGCAGGGCCAACAGTCGGGCTGGCATCGAGGTGGCGCTGGAAGAATCGGTGGTCGAGATTCTGGTGACCATGTTCCACGAGCTGCGCAATGGCCAGACCCTGGACGGACGCAGCACCGATCGCCTCGCCGGTTCGGCTCTTTCCACCGCGGAAGCCGTGTCGGTCGCTCACGCGGCCAGCCTCAACGCCTGGTATTACGGTGGCGGAAGCATCACGGTTGAGCAGCTGATGCACCACATCATCGGCTCGGCCCTGAAGGACCAGCCGGAGGATCGGCGCCGGCTGCGTCATTACTTTGAAACCACGGTGGCGCCAAGGCGTGGCGACAACTGGCAGCAGGCCTGGGCGCTGCGCTCACTGATTCACTGAATCATCCGGTGCGCCGGGTTTGCGATCTTCTGGGGTGAGCCCGCGAATGTGGAAGGCAAACGCCAGGATCTCCGCAATTACCCGGTAGAGCGATTCGGGAATCTCTTCGTTCAGTGACAGGCGGGCCAGAATGCTGGCCAGCTCCGCATTTTCGTAAAGGGGAACGTTGTGCTCCCGGGCGATTCGGATGATCTCCTCCGCCAGCTCGTGGGTGCCAGTGGCGCTGATGGTGGGCGCTTTCTCACCGTCGTACTTGAGCGCAACGGCGGCCCTGCTTTGCTGTTGTGTTTCTGATGTCATGCCCGTGTATCCACCAGTCTGTGTTCGAGTCGGGTGACGCTGCTTTGCGGCGTGCCGCGGCGGCAATCCAGGTCTGTCACTTCCAGGCCCAGATCGGTTAGGCTCTGTCGCAACGCGGGAAGCTCCTGGTTCACCTGACGCAGGGTTGTCTGTTTTTCTGCCCAGACCCGGGCGCTCACTGCCTGTTGGCGAAGGGCAACATCGAAATGCAGGGAGCCAGCCTCATCCAGGTCCATGGTCAGTGAAAGCCGCCACTCGGCTGTGGTGGTTTTCGCGGATCGGGTTTCCGATTCCCGGTCTTCGGGATATTGTTCGATCCGGACCTGCGCCAGCCTCGGTTCATTCTGTGGCGTCAGCCATGGCAGATCGAGTACGAGGGTAGAGGCAGGTGCGGGCCCTGCTGCATCGCCGCCACCACGGGCAGTAAGTACCTGGCTGTGCAACTGGTTGACGGTGATCCGGTTGAGCATTCCGGCCAGCAGGCGGAGCATCTGCCCGACGCTGGGCGCTTCGCCACTGCCGGGGGCCTGGGGTGTGGCCAGCGGTTGGGGAAATTGCAGCGGCGCCTGCATGAGCTCTGGCGTCGAGATAGGTGTCAGCCGGTTGAAGTGTTCTGGTGTACTGCCCTGTTGGGCAAGCAAGGCGGTGATCACTCTACCGAGCGCCAGCTTGAGATCGGGCAACTGGGCAGAGGGTGCCTGGGCCAGTCGCGACTCGGCGAACAGGCCACTTTCTGAAAGCCATTGCCGGACCTGTTGCGATGTCGTGTCCTGGCTGCCAGAACCGGGAGTCAGACTGTTCCCCGAAGGCAGCCTCGCCATCATTTGTTCAATAGCCTGTCTGGCGGCCTCCGGCAGAGGTTGGGGGCCTCGCGATGAGGGCAGTTGGCCCGGTAGCGGGTCTTGCCGGAGGCCTTGTGTGAGAGTGCCCAGCAGCCTTGCCAGTCCACCATCCAGGGTTTGCTGCCAGGGCAGTCGCTGGGCCAGCGCTCGGGCGATACCGGCTTCGGGTGCGGGTGCCAGTTTGCCCATCAGCTGCAGCTCATTGCCGGCCCGCATCACTTTTACCCAGTCACCGGTTGCCAGTTCAGTCTTGCCGACGGCCGCCTGAACCAGAAGAGACTTGCCGCGAATGTCCAGTAACAGGTCCGCGCTGTTACCGCCCTGACGGTTGATGATCTCGGCCACCCGGGCCAGGGTGGTTTCCCGGTTCGTCAGCTGCAGCTGATCGAGCAGTTGCCGCGCTGATGCGGCCACGGGCTCCCGGGCCGCTTCGGTTGAGACTGAAGGCCGGGACGTCTGTGTTGCAGGCTGGGCTGGAGGTGTCGGGGGCTGTTGTCCGTTGGGTAGTTTCATCGTCACTGATTTGATGTTGGACAAGAGTAATCAGCCGGCGCTTTTGTTATAATACGCCGCGCCGGCAGGTCATGCGCGAACAATGTTCATGGTCGCCGCTGTCACGAATGCACCCGATGCCGTCTTCACGCGCATCGTCCTGGTTACGGGGTCCTGATGTCTGAGCCGTTATTACAGGCTGTCGATCTGCAGTGCGAGCGGGATGAACGGATCCTGTTCCGTGACCTGTCGTTCTCCATACTGCCCGGTACGGTCGCCCGTGTCGAGGGGCCGAACGGCTCCGGCAAGACCACGCTGCTGCGAATGCTGGCCGGCCTGAACGACGCCTGGTCCGGCAATCTGCTCTGGTGCGGCAAGTCCAGGTCTGCCCAGCGGGAAGAATTCCTCCGCAATACCCTGTATCTTGGCCACCGGCCTGGCATAAAGCCGTTGCTGACACCGATGGAGAATCTCCGGGCACTGACGGCCGGGCGGCGGCCGCTGCCAGATCCCGTTCTGCGTCAGGCGCTTGATGGCACCGGATTGACCGGGTTCCAGGATGTGCCCTGTCGCAATCTTTCGGCGGGGCAGCAAAGACGGGTTGCCCTGGCGCGCCTGTTGATTGCCGACGAGCCGCTCTGGCTGCTGGATGAAGTTTTTACCGCCATTGATGCCAGCGGTGTCAGCGCCATTGAACAGCTGCTTCAACAACGGGCTGCCGAGGGAGGTGCGGTGGTAGTGACGACCCATCACGATCTCAGATTGCCCGGTATGCAACGCATTGTGTTGGGCGGAGGGTCGACCGATGAATGCTGATTGCAGGCCGGCACTGACTTTGCGGCAAGACACCGTCGGTGCGCTGGCGGCAATGCAGACCGTGTTTGCCCGGGATATGAAGGTGGCCTTCCGGCAGCGCCAGGATCTGCTCAATCCGCTGTTGTTTTTTGTCATGGTCGTAACCCTTTTTCCCCTGGGGGTTAGCCCGGAAGTGTCATTTCTGCGGGAGGCCGGGGCCGGTATCCTGTGGGTAGCGGCGTTGCTATCGGTGTTGTTGTCGCTGGACCACCTGTTTCGCCATGATTTTGACGACGGCACGCTCGAGCAACTTGTGCTTCAGCCCCAGCCCCTGTTTCTGCTGGTACTGGCGAAAACAGCGGCGCACTGGGTGTTAACAGGCTTGCCGCTGGTGGTACTAACGCCGGTTTTGGGCGTAATGGTCCATCTTGACGGGAACTCCATCGGAGTTTTGTGTCTAACGCTGCTGATCGGTACACCGGTGCTGAGTCTGATCGGGTCAATCGGCGCGGCGCTGACGCTTGGATTACGGTCGGCAGGGGTGCTCTTGTCCCTGTTGATCATTCCGCTGTACATTCCCGTCCTGATTTTCGGAACAGGTACGGTGGCTTCGGCCGCAGAGGGCGCTCCCGCGGGAGCCTATCTGGCCCTGATGGGCGCGTTTCTGGTGCTGGCACTGACCCTGGCACCCTTTGCATCGGCAGCGGCGCTGCGTATCAGCCTGTTCAACGGGTAAAACAAGGTAACGGTAGGACGGTAACCATCTGATGTGGCAATTTTTTCACAAGCTGGGTTCTCCCAAATGGTTCTTCGGGATTGCAGCCCGGCTGATGCCCTGGCTACTGGCAGGTGGCATCCTGCTGTTGATGGCAGGCATTGTCTGGGGGCTGGCCTATGCTCCCAAGGATTACCTGCAAGGCAACAGCTACCGCATTATTTTCATCCACGTCCCCACGGCCTTTCTCGCCCAGTCGGTCTACGTGATGATGGCGGTGGCGGCTGTCGTCACTCTGGTCTGGCGCATGAAGCTGGCGGATGTATTCGTCAAGTCGGTCGCACCGGTGGGGCTGGTACTGACCTTTCTTTCCCTGTTTACCGGAGCGGTCTGGGGTAAGCCCACCTGGGGTACCTGGTGGGTCTGGGATGCCCGGCTGACCTCGATGCTGATTCTTCTGTTCCTGTACGGTGGTGTCATTGCTCTGGACAGGGCAATCAACGACGAAAAATCCGCGGCGCGGGCTGTATCGGTGCTGGTTCTGGTCGGGGTGGTGAATATACCGATTATCCAGTACTCCGTTGAATGGTGGAATACGTTACATCAGCCGTCGACGTTCAAACTGACTGAAAAGCCGTCCATGCCGGCGGAAATGTGGGTACCGCTGCTCCTTTCGGTACTCGGGCTGTACCTGCTGTTCGGCTGGCTGGCCTGTTTGCGTATGCAGACCGAGATTCTTCTGCGCGAGCAGAGAACGCGCTGGGTTAAAGATTATGTGTTGGCCGGGAGGGGCTGAAGCATGGCATTTGAATCCTTTTCGGCATTTATGGTGATGGAAGGTCACGGGCCCTATGTCTGGGCCTGTTACGCCGTATTTTTCCTGCTGATGATCGGCCTTATGGTATGGTCTCTGCGTCGCCGCAACGCCGCTATTGAGGCCTGCCGTCGCGGTTATGAGTTTCAGGCAGGCCGGCAGGACCCGCAGGCTGCGTCAGCTTCGGCAGCGTCCTTCACCCGCGTCAAGGTTTCCCAAGACTGAAAGGCAGATATCTGATGCATCCAATCCGAAAAAAGCGACTGACTATTGTCCTGTTCCTGCTGGTGGGGCTGGCCATCGCTGTGGGTCTGACCACCTATGCGCTGCGACAGAACATCAATCTGTTCTACGACCCCACCCAGATTTCCGCAGGCGAGGCGCCGGTGGATGTCAGAATCCGCGCCGGTGGCATGGTCGAGGAGGGATCGGTCCTCCGTGATCCGGACAGCCTGATGGTTGAGTTCAAGGTGACCGACTTCAACGCGTCCGTGCCGATCCAGTACACCGGTATCCTTCCGGATCTGTTTGCCGAGGGGCAGGGTGTGGTTGCCATGGGCAGGCTGAATGAAAGTGGCCGCTTTGTGGCCGATCAAGTGCTGGCCAAGCACGATGAAAACTATATGCCGCCGGAAGTCGCGGATGCGCTGGAGAAGGCCTCGAAGGGTCGGCATGCAGCCAGTGGCAGTGCGGAAACCGTGTCCTACTAACCGATTTATCTAACAGCCTGGTTTCTGGAGGCCTTTAATGTATCCCGAACTCGGACAGCTTGCACTGATTCTCGCACTGTTGTTGGCAGTGCTTCTATCCGTAGTCCCTTTGGCCGGTTCTTTGACCGGCAGAAACAATCTTCAGGCGTTCGCCAGGCCGCTGGCGTCCGGCGTGTTTGTCTTCGTGGGGCTTGCTTTTGCCGTCTTGACCCATGCCTTCGTGACTGACGACTTTTCGGTGGCCTATGTGGCCAATAACAGTAACAGCCTGTTGCCCTGGTATTACAAGTTCAGCGCTGTTTGGGGCGGTCACGAGGGCTCGCTGCTACTCTGGATACTGATGCTGGCGGGCTGGACGTTGGCGGTCGCTATTTTCAGCCGTCGCCTGCCGGCGGTGATGATCTCCCAGGTGCTCTCGGTGCTGGGCATGGTCTGCGTCGGCTTCCTACTGTTTATCGTGATTACCTCCAATCCGTTCGACCGTTTGTTGCCCAATGTGCCCGCCGATGGCGCAGATCTGAACCCCTTGCTCCAGGATTTCGGGCTGATCGTGCATCCGCCGATGCTCTACATGGGCTATGTCGGCTTTGCCGTTGCTTTCGCTTTTGCCATTGCTGCGCTGATCAATGGCCGCCTCGATGCCGCCTGGGCCCGTTGGTCGCGCCCCTGGACCACGGTTGCCTGGGCCTTTCTCTCTCTGGGTATCGCCCTCGGGAGCTGGTGGGCCTACTACGAGCTGGGCTGGGGCGGCTGGTGGTTCTGGGATCCGGTCGAAAATGCATCGTTGCTGCCCTGGTTGTCGGGGACTGCACTCATGCACTCGCTGGCCGTTACCGAGAAGCGCGGCGTGTTCAAGAGCTGGACCGTACTGCTTGCCATTGTCACCTTTTCACTAAGTCTGCTGGGCGCTTTCCTGGTCCGTTCCGGCGTGCTCACCTCTGTGCATTCTTTTGCGGCGGACCCGGAGCGGGGCACCTTCCTGCTGGGCCTGCTGGCAGTAACGGTGATCGCAAGCCTGGCGCTCTATGCGTTCCGGGCGCCGGTGGTTCACGTCCGGTCGCGCTACGGCTCGTTTTCCCGAGAGGTTTTCCTGCTTCTTAACAACGTACTGTTGGTTTCCGCCACGATTCTGGTGGCGGTCGGCACACTGTATCCGCTGGTTCTTGATTATCTGGAACTGGGCAAACTGTCGATCGGTGAACCGTTCTTCAATCTGACGTTCAGCCCACTGGCCGTCGCAACGGGCCTGTTGCTGGGCGCTGGTATCTTCTCCCGCTGGAAGAAAACCGATGGTGGCTGGCTGGCGCGCAAACTGCTGTGGCCCTTGGCAATCAGCATCGTTGCCACCACGGCGGTCCTGATCGGCTATGGTGGATTCAAGCCCTGGGCTTTCCTCGGCGTGTTTTCTGCCATGTGGGTAACCGTTGCTACTTTCTGGGATCTCTGGGAAAAATCATCGTCCCGAAAAGGCCGTCTGCACGGCCTCAAGCGGCAGTCCCGCAGCTATTACGGCATGGTGCTCGGGCATCTGGGCCTGGCCATTACCATGGCGGGGGCTACGGTGGTTTCCAACTACGGCATTGAGCGTGATGTTCGCATGGTGCCGGGCGATGTCGCGACCGTCGGCGATTATCATTTTGTATTCAGGGATATCGGCGCGCGCCAGGGCGCTAACTTTACGGCTCAATATGGCACCTTCGATGTCATGTTGGATGGCGAGCGTGTTTCCGTGCTTCATCCCGAGAAGCGCCAATACTCCGTGGGGATGAGCGTCATGACCGAGGCCGATATCGACGCCGGTCTGTTCCGGGACATCTTCGTGGCCATTGGTGAGCGCATCACCGACGAGGCTTGGGCCATCCGGCTGCAATACAAGCCGCTTGTTCGCTGGCTCTGGCTGGGCTCGCTGTTTATGGCAGCCGGCGGCTTCCTGGCTATCGCTGATCGCCGCTACCGCATCCGGGAGGGAGCTGACACGAAGGTGCAGACCGATACTGTCGCGCCTGAGCCAGGTTCTGCGACGTCCGCTGGAGTTACCTCATGAAGCGGTTCCTGCTCTTTCTGCCACTGCTGATTGCCCTTGTTGTTGGTGTCGTGCTGTTCGCGGGTATCGGCAAGGATCCGACCAAACTGGAATCGGCTCTGGTTGGCAAACCGGTGCCAGAGTTCAGTCTGAAAGATTTGCACAACGCTGATGTCGTGCTCGATCAGAGCCTGTTTCGTGGCCAGGTCACTCTGCTGAATGTCTGGGGCACTTGGTGCCCCGCCTGCAAGGACGAGCACGACGACCTGATGTGGCTGGCCGAAGAGAAAGGCGTCAACATCATTGGTCTCAACTACAAGGACAACCGCGAGGATGCGCTGTTGTGGCTTGACCGTTTGGGCGACCCTTACCGGAAAATCATCTATGACCCCCGGGGCACACTCGGGTTTGATCTGGGGGTATACGGCGCGCCGGAAACCTTCGTGATTGATGCCGAAGGCGTGGTTCGCTATCGCCATGTGGGTGTGGTCAATAAGGAGGTCTGGGAACAAACGCTGCTGCCTGTGTTCAATGACGCTCAGGGGAATGGCTGATGGTCCGGATCGTTTATTTGATGTTGGTGCTTCTGCTTTCCGGTGCCGCTGCAGCCGAGGTGGCCGACGTATACGATTTTTCGGATCGGGCTCAGGAGCAGCGTTACCAAAACCTGATCGCGGAATTACGCTGCCCGAAATGCCAGAACCAGAACATCGCCGATTCCAACGCGCCTATCTCCAAGGATATGCGCGATGCGGTCTACCGGATGATGAAAGACGGCGCCAGCAACGAGGAAATCGTTGAATCTCTCGTTGGCAGATTTGGTGAGTTTGTTCGCTACAAACCCGAGCTGGACAGCCGGACATTCCTGCTCTGGGCGACACCTGCGATTGCGGTGTTCGGCGGGTTTCTGGTGGTTGCCGGTGTGGTGATTCGTTCCCGGCGAGCGGGGCCGTCAGGCCCGGCGTTGAGCACTGAAGAGAAAGCCCGTGTCGACAAAATGCTGGCAGAGCAGGACAGATCTTCCTGAAGCCGGCACTTTCTGGCATGTCCTGGCCGCAACCTCATTCTTAATTCTGAACCTGTGACTGAAATTCCATGACTGACACTTTCTGGATTGCCGCAACGGTACTGATTGTTCTTGCCCTGTTGTTTGTCTTGTACCCCGTCTTTTTCCATCGGCTCGGCACGAGGAAGCAGACGGACCTGAAAAACCAGAATCTGATGGCCTATCGCTCCAGGATGAAGGAGCTCGACAATGAATACGAGGCCGGTATTCTGGACGACGAAAATTACCGGCAACTCAAGGAGGAGCTTGCGGGAAGCATGCTCGATGACGTTCCGGAGCAGGACCAGGTGAGGCCCGTGATCAGTGGCGGCAGGAGTGCCATGGCAGTGGCCCTGGTCTCGATTCTACTGATCCCGGCTGCCACGGTTTATCTGTATGAGCGCTGGGGCGCGATGGACCGGGTTGAACAGTTCATTACCATGCAGCAAATGGGAACCACCGAAGGATCGAGGCAGGCCCAGATGACCGAGCTCTCAGGGCAGCTCCGGGAACGGCTGGAAGCCAGCCCGGATAATCCGGACGGCTGGGCAATGCTGGGACGCACCTACATGCGTCTGGAACGCTTCGACGATGCAGCCTGGGCGTTCCGGCAACTGGCCGGCAGTGTTAATGACGATAGTCGGGCGCGAGCCGTTGCTTATGGTCTGTCTGCCCAGGCGTTGTTCTTCGGGAGCCAGGGCGCCATGACGAAAGAGGTTACGGCGGCCATTGAGCAGGCCCGTGAGCTGAACCCGGATGAAGTGAATGCCCTCGGTTTGCTGGGGATCAACGCCTTCAGCCAGCAGAACTATCGGGAAGCCATCGAGTACTGGGAGCGAATCGAAACCGTAGCACCCGACCACCCCCAGATTGGCTCCATTCGGGAAGGTATTCGTGAAGCCTACACGCGTCTCGGCGAGGAACCACCGGCACAGGTGGCTGCAGCCGAAACCTCTGGTGCTGGGGTTACCGTTCGGGTAACGCTTTCCGAGGATTTCCAGAATCAGGTGCCTGCAGATACCACTCTGTTCCTGTTTGCTCGCCAGCCCAATGTCCAGCAGGGCCCGCCTCTGGCAGTAGCCCGGCTGACGGCAGATCAGTTGCCGGTGGAGATCCGGCTGGACGACCGGTACGCCATGTCACCGCAGGCTACCATTTCCAGTGTTGACGAGGTGGTTGTAACCGCCCGTCTCAGTCGTTCCGGCAATGTGGCCGCCCAGGCAGGAGACTGGCAGGGCAGCACCGACGTTCCTGTAGCCGTTAACGAGAGCCAGGAAGCGCCGGTAGCGGTTGTGATCGATCAGCAACTGATTGACTGATCCTCAGGAGAGACCCTCGGGATAAAGCGGAGGCAGATCGGCGTTTGCCCGCGTCTGTTTTCGCTTCCGAATGGCCTCAAGAGTCCGGGCCAGTGGCCGTCCATCCCAGTCTTCGTTGCCATGGTCTGGCGCAAAGAACCGGGCCTGGAGCTTGCCGAGCTCTGTTGCCATGGTCTCGTCCTGGAAGTGGTGCACAACGTCAGACGCGGAACGGAAGTGTTCGCCGGGTCTGTGCCGATTGGCCCATGCTACCAGCAGCTCCGGTGTCTGGGCTGAACCGCTTCTCACGGCCGTGATCAGGTGCTCGAAGGCGACATCTTCATCGTCATTGTGCTGAGTAAAGGCGGGGGCGTTCTTGGCGCCTTTGCGCGACCACCACCATGCCATCAAGGTTCCGGCCCAGAGTATGCCGAACGCCAGGGTGAGCCACTGCCACGGCCCGGCCTCCGGTGCTGTCCGGTCAGTCGATGATTCCGGGCTAATCGTGTCCGGTTCAGGGGCCGGTTCTCCATTCGCGGGTTGCGGCGGTTCGGCGGCGACGGTATTCGGGTCCGTCACCGTCAGGGTTTTTTCCGGGATGACGGCAACGCGTTCCCGATCCGCTTCGGTATCCCACCAGTAAATGCGAATGGCTGGCAACGTCATCTGTCCCGCCTCAACCGGTACCAGAGCCACGGATTGCTTCAGCGAAGAGGTCAGGCCTGCCGGCGTTGTTTCGGTCTGCCTCTCTGGCTCTTCCGGGTAACTTCTCAGTCCGTCCGGGACCGTATCGGGTAAGGGTGGCAGTGCCTCCCCGGGCAAGCCCGCCGCCGTCAGCCTGATCTCTCGGGTAATGTTTTCGCCGGTCGCGACTTCCAGTGACGGAGGAAGCCCGGACTCCTCAAGCGACAAGCCTGTTGCCGGCAGCCAGGTATCGCCACTGAACTGGGCCGGGACATCCTTGACCGGCACCTCAAAAAGCTCCTCACTGTCCCTCAGGAAACGGAGGCTGCCAGAGGCATCTCTGGCCTGTCCCTCGAAGCGTACGGGGGGCAGCTTCAAGGTTCCCGGTCGTTGGGGGAAGATCGCGTAGCGCCGCTCCACCACGCGGTATCGCACACCGTCGCGATAGCGTGAAAATTCCTGCTGCCTGCCCAGGGATTCGATAATCACATGGGGATGGGTCGGCTCAGACAGCTCGCCGCGAATGAGGTTGCCCCTGAAGAAAAGCCGTACTGTCAGGATCAGTTGCTCCTGCACATAGACTTCATCCTTATCGGCGGACAGCTCGATAAAGCTGTCCCTTCCAGGCGCGGCCTGGTCTGGCGGCGAGCCGTCGACGACTTCCACGGTAACCGGCTCCGAAACAGCATCCTTGAAGGTGAGTGCAGGAATGGTCAGTTCGCCGGTGGTTTTCGGTGCCAACTGGTAGGTCCAGGTGATTTCACCCACCATCTGACTGTTTACGGTGCGGATACTGTACTGCTGGTTCTGGGCCAGGATCTCAAAATCTGGTTCCACTTTCTCTATATCAGGCTTGGGCAAGCTCGACATGTCGAAGTCGAACAGGTTGCCGAGATTGATGTCTATCTCCATGCTGCCTTTTACGGTCAGGGTCAGAACCTCACCCTCATAGAGGCGGGTCCGGTCCGGCTCGACTGTCAGTTGCCGGGCCTGCGTATGGGGTTGTGCCTGGGCCGGCAGCCAGAGTGCCGTCAGAAGAAACAGACAGACGGCGGGAATCATCAGCCGTTTTACCATGGTGTATCGCCCTCATCGGATGGAGTCTGGCGTTGTTGATACTGCTGCAGAAATTTGCGCTGTAATAATCCGCCCGGATTGTCAGGGACGCGCCTGAGCCACTGCTCCTGGCTCTGGGTCAGCGGCGTTTCAGAGATAGGGGCGGGTGCCGGGGACTGGCCGGACGGGGTTTCCTGCTCCCCGGAAGCCTGCTCGGGATCTCCGCGCTCGCCCGCCTGCTGTTGATTCTGTTCAGCCGTCTGGCCGCCTTGCTGATTCTCCGTGTCGGAAGAAGACTCGTTGTTTTCCGGGTTCTGCTGCTGACTGTTCCCCTGACTGCCGGGATTCTCGCTTTCACTGTTTCCGTTCTGGTCCTGACGGTTTTGTTGCTGATTACTGCCGTCGCCCTGGGAGTCCCGGGAATCCTGTTGGTTGTTATCCTGATTGCCGTTCTGGTTCTGCTGTTTTTGATTCAGAAGTTCCTCGACAATTCTCCGGTTGTGAAGGGCGTCTTCCATGTCGGGCGCTGCGTTCAGCGCCGCATCATAGGCAGCCAGGGCCTCTTCCAGTTTTCCGGCACGGGCCAGGGCATTGCCCCGGTTGTAACTGGCACGGGGACCCTGATTGCGCGCAAACGCTTCGGCGGCGCTGTCGAACTTGCCGGAACGATAGAGCGCAGAGCCCCGCCATTCCGGGTCTTCAAGCTGGCGGGCGGCTGATTCCGGGTTGTCCTGAATCAAGGCGGGAGCTCGCTGATCTTCCCTCTGCCAGAGTTCTTCCCAGCTTATGGCGGCTGCCGGCTGCGGCCAGACCGGCAGCAGGATCAAAGCAAGCGCACTGAGAGCCCCCCGGCGCCACCCCACCAAAACCAGCGGCAGCGCGAGCCAGAGCAACCAGTAACCGTCATCCTGCCAGCGATTGACCGTCAGGCCGTCCTCGGAATCCTGCCAGTCGTCACTGTCCCGCGGGCTCAGGTCGAGCGCTTCAATATCGGTGTCGTCCAGGGTCAGCTCATGGCTCTGGCCGCCGCTGCTGCGGGCGAGTGCCGCCAGCGCTTCGGGTTCAGCACGACTGATGACAATGTCGCCGTTCTCCCTTATGAAACCGCGCCGGGCGAGGGGAATGGGGCCTCCGTTCTCGGTGCCGACGACCAGGGTATTGAGCGCGTATCCGGTGCCGGAAAGCGTGTCCCGAATGGTACCTTCGTAGTCGTCATTGATGCTGTCCGTGATTAACAGGATGCGACCTTCGCCCGGTGCGCCTTGTTCCAGCAATGCCTTTGCGCGGGCAACGGCGAGATCGGCCCGGTTGCCTGTCGCCGGCATGATCACCGGGTCCAGCACGTTGAGCATGCCCTCAATCGTACGGCCATCATCGGTCAGCGGTGTCACCACGTGGGCATCGCCGGAAAAGACGAGCAGGCCGGTCAGGCTGCCTTCCCGAAGTTCGAGAATATCCCGGATCTTCCGTTTGGCCCGGGTCAGTCGATCAGGTTCCACGTCCGTTGCCAGCATGGACAGTGAAAGGTCCAGTGCGATCACGAGGCTGTCGCCGGGTTGTTTCAGCGGTGTCGGTGCCTCCCGCCAGGCCGGTCCGGCCAGGGCCAGGGACAGAATGATCAGAGCCAAAGAGGCCGGAACCAGAGGTGACTTGTTCGACTGGCCCGAGCTGCCGTTGTGACGAATCAGGGGCGAGAGCAGGCGGGCCGGAATAAGCCGGGACCATCCGCTGTCGCCCATGCGGAGTTGCCGGAATGCAAGATACAGTATCGGTATCAGCAGGATTAACAGCAGCCAGAGCGGGCGCAGGAAATGGAAGTCAGCCCACATGCGTTTCCTCCTCCTTGCTCCGGCGGGTTTCAGCAACAAGTTCCCGCCCGTGGCGGACGAGGAACAGCGCCAGCCACAGAATGACCGCGAGCCCGGCAGGCCAGACATAGAGCTCGGTTACCGGCCGATAGAACTTGCCTTCAAGCTCGATCGGTTCCAGTCGATCAATGCTCTCGTAGATAAGCTCCAGCTCGGGCAGGCTGCGCGCCCGGAAATACTCCCCGCCGGTCTGCTGGGCCATGCGGGTTAGCAGGTTTTCGTCCAGATCCCTGGATGGGTTGACCCGGCGCGAACCCAGCAGCCCACGCTGGACCATGGACTCGGCGCCAATACCAATGGTGTACAGGCGAATGCTGGCGGCCGCGGCGATTTCGGTAGCTTTGTCTGGGGTGATTTCGCCCGCAGTATTGGCGCCATCAGTCAGCAGGACCACAACGCGCTGATCCTGGGGCCGGTTTCTCAGGCGTTTCGTTGCCAGGCCCACGGCGTCGCCAATGGCCGTGGCGCGCCCGGCCATGCCAAGGCCCGCCTCACGCATCAGGGTTCTGACCGTCTCCAGATCGAAGGTGAGCGGCGCCTGTACGTAGGGCTCGGTGCCGAACAGGATCAGACCTAACCGGTCACCCTGGCGGCGGGAGATAAAGTCATCAAGCACGCGCTTGACCGCCTGCAATCGATTAATACTCCGGCCCTGAAGGACCATATCCTGTTCATCCATGCTGGGGGAGATGTCGACGACCAGCATGAGATCCCGGCCGGAAACGGGCATCTGGACCTGCTCGCCCACA
Source organism: Marinobacter sp. CP1 (assembly GCF_001266795.1). Taxonomy (NCBI): domain Bacteria; kingdom Pseudomonadati; phylum Pseudomonadota; class Gammaproteobacteria; order Pseudomonadales; family Marinobacteraceae; genus Marinobacter; species Marinobacter sp. CP1. Next base: position 330,506 of record NZ_CP011929.1, on the reverse strand, counting down.
TGCTGCGGCCGTGCCAGAGCAACCACCAGAAGCGTCCACATCAGGAACAGCAACAGTTGCTGCCAGAGCGGTACGGCATTGCCACGACGACTGACACCGGGCAGGTCCGACAGCCAGTGGCCAACCGGCAACACGGGCGCGTCGACCGATTGCGCTCCGGGCTTGCGCCATTTGAGAATCAGGGGCAAGAGCACCAGAACCAGAGCCCAGGGCCAGGCGAGATTCAGCATTTCTGACCTCCCAGCCACAAACGGGCGAACGCCAGGGCGTCGGCCGGCTTGGTTGAAACCTCAGGTCGCCAGGCACTGTGAACCAGCGCTTCGGCGACCGGTCTGGACGCAACCCGGTCCTTCGGGGCGGTCTTTAACAGGAATTCCACCCAGGCATCGCCGGTCAGCGCTTCCGGGTGCTGTTCCGGGTAGCGCTCGCGGGCGGCCTGCTTCAGCAGGGTGTTCAGTTGTGTGAACCACGCGGGGGTCGTGGCTGCTGATCGTTCCAGTCTGGCGAGTTCGGCCCGAGCGGAGCGGAACCACCGGTTTCTTTGTCTCCGCCGGATAAACAGCCAGACCAGGGCAGCAAGCACAGCAATGAGCAAAATGGCCAATACCCACCAACCTGGCGCCGGAGGCCAGAGGCCCCCTGTTTCAGGCAGGTGAATGTCCCGAAGCTGGCTGAGTGGATCCTGCGGGTTCATCCTATGCGGCCTCCGGGTCCCAGCAGCAATTTGAGGGTCGCTGCGGGGTCATTCGCCGTGGACACTTCTGCCATGGTAACGCCGGAGGTACGGAAACACTCTGCCAGCCGGCGTTCATGGTTGGTGACTTTCTCGTGCCAGGCCTTCTGGAACCGGAGGTTTCCGGCATCGAACCACACCGGTCCGTCCGGGCCGGCCACCGCAAAGCGTCCGCTTTTCGGCAACTCTTTTTCCAATGGATCCACGATCCTCAGGGCGCTAACGCCGTTATGGCGGGCGAGCGCGCCGAGCAGGGTGCCCGTCTCCTCTGAGATATCCAGGAAATCGCTGATCACGAAAATCCGGCTACCGGTATGGGCCACCCTGCGAGCCTCGGTCAGTGCCATGTCCAGGCGGCTCTGGCCGGACGGCTCGTTTTGTTCCGGCCCTCGATTATCACTTCTTTGCAGTTCATCGAGAGTATCCAGCAGTCGCAGCACTGATTTCTTCCGCCGCGCCGGGCGAAGCACTCTCAGGGCCTCGTCGTTAAAGACAATGCCACCTACCTGATCGCCCGACCAGAGTGCCAGCCAGGCCAGAATGGAGGCGATCTGTGCGCAACGAACCTGCTTGAAGGCGCCGGTACTGGCAAAAAACAGGCTTGGGCCGAGATCGCAAAGAAGAAGAACGGGCCGTTCCCGTTCCTCCTCATAAAGCTTGGTATGGGGCTCCTGACGCCGCGCCGTTACCCGCCAGTCGATGCTACGGATGTCGTCCCCGGGCTGGTACAACCGTACCTCGGCAAACGCCATGCCCCGGCCGCGTTGCGGCGAGCGCTGCAAGCCGGCCTGACGCGTCCGAACCGGGCGGGCAGAGGGCAGTTTCAGTGCCCGTGCGTCTGCCTGCAGGCGGATCAGATCCGGTAGGCCGATGTGCGTTATTGCGTCGGTGTTGCCCATGCCTGACGGCTCCCGTGTCTTGCTTCCGTCGATGGCTTCAGGCGCTCACCGGAACACGTTCGATCAGCCGTTCGATAACCGTGTCAGCGGTCATGCCTTCGGCCTCTGCTTCGAACGTGAGGAGGATGCGGTGTCGTAGCACATCGAAGGCCATGGCTCGGACATCGTCGGGTGTTACGTAATCCCGGCCGTCTAGCCAGGCCAACGCCCGGGCGCAGCGGTCCAGGGCGATGGTGCCACGGGGGCTGGCGCCGAAGGCTGTCCACCGGGCCAGTTCCGGGTCCAGTGCCGCCGGGTCGCGGGTTGCCAGCACCAGGGCCAACAAATATTGCTCTACGGGTTCCGCCATGTAGATGTTCGCGACTTCCGCGCGGGCATCAAACACCTGGTCTGGCGTCAGGCGAAGGTCCGTTTTCGGAAGGCCGTGACGATAATCGTTACGGGCCAGTTGCAGGATGGCCTTCTCCGCTTCCGCCGACGGGTAGTGGATAACCACGTGCATCAGAAAGCGGTCCAGCTGGGCTTCGGGCAGCGGGTAGGTACCTTCCTGCTCAATGGGATTCTGGGTGGCCATCACCAGGAACAGCCGGTCCAGCGGAAACGTGCGCATCCCGACGCTGATCTGGCGTTCACCCATGGCCTCGAGAAGGGCAGACTGCACCTTGGCAGGCGCACGGTTGATTTCATCCGCAAGCACCAGGTTGTGGAAGATGGGGCCGCGCTGGAATTCGAACTGCCCGGTTTCCGGGCGGTAGATTTCACTGCCCATAACGTCTGAGGGCAGCAGGTCTGGCGTAAACTGGATTCTGTGAAAGTCGCCTTCCAGATGGTCGGCAAGCGCCTTGATCGCCGTGGTTTTTGCCAGCCCCGGGGCGCCTTCTACAAGCAGGTGGCCGTCGGCAAGAAGCGCGATCAGCAGACGATCCACCAGTTTTTCCTGCCCGATTATCCGTTTGGCTAACTGTTCCCGTAACTCACCGAACGTATGCTGTAGCGACATTGGAAATGACTGCTCTCTGTATCTGAGGATTTTCCGGAGAAACCCGTATCGTGCGTAGGTAGTTGCCGAAGTTTTGGCGTCTGGCCGGCAAAAATCAAGGGTTTGACTATGCTTATGTGACGATACGCCGATTACGTTTATTTCACACTAACTGAGGTCGACCATGAATGCGCTGACAGTGGCCAGCAAGGATCAATTCTTTGAACAGTTGGCTGACGCTTTCGCTAAGAAGATTTCCAAAACCGAAGCCAAGAAAATCAGCGAATTTGCCAAGCAGCATTATGCTCATATTCCCCTTGAAGAGTTGGTCAGTCGACGATTTGCGGATACCTACGGCGCCGTTCTGGCCGCCTGGCAGTTTCTGCAGAAGCGGTCTGCCGAGGAAACTCCGGTTGCTGTTTTCAACCCCGACCTGGAGAGTGACGGTTGGCAATCGACCCACACCGTTGTTTTTATCCTGCATCCGAACATTCCGTTTCTGATCGATTCCCTGCGCATTGCGATCAACCACCGGGAGATCGGTACCCATTCTATCCAGCACTCGATCCTGCAGGTGAACCGCGACCAGAATGGCAAACTCGAGAAGCTGCACACGTCTAAAAAGAAAGCCTCCGGTTCGGACTACGAGGCGTTCATTGTCCTCGAGATTGATCGGCACAGTAATCCCGAGGATCTCCGTGATCTGGAAGATACCCTGCAGAACGTGCTTCATGAGGTGCGGATCGCTGTCAGCGACTTCCCGGTAGTTACCGAGAAAGTGAACGAGATTCTCGGTGAGCTGGACAACACCACGGCGGGCATTAACGAGGAGCAGAAAGAAGAGGCCAGGGCGTTTCTGGAATGGCTCGCCCGGGACCATTTTACGTTCCTTGGCTACGATGAGTACGACTTTGCCAAGGACAAGAGTGGCATGGTGGTGCGTCGGGTAGAGAATTCCGAACTGGGTATCCTCCGGGTCAATAACGAGCGCCCGGACCGGGTTCGCCTGAACGAACTGCCGCAGCGCACGCGCCACGAGATGACCCGAAGCGATGATATTTTCATCTTCGCCAAATCGGCCCAGCGCTCGCGGGTGCATCGGCCCGCCTACCCGGACTACATCGCAGTCAAGAAATTCAACAGCAAAGGCGAGGTAGTCGGTGAGCGGCGGTTCCTGGGCCTTTACACCGCCCGCGTCTATAACGAGCGGCCGGACGAGATTCCCCTGCTGCGCCGTAAATTCCAGAGCGTGATGAAACGGTCCGGTTTTCTGCGTGACGACTACGCCGGTAAAGAACTCGAACAGATCCTGACAGTGTATCCCCGGGACGAACTGTTCCAGATCGAGCAGGATGAACTGCTCAAGGTGGCCAAAAGTATCCTGTACATCCAGGAGCGTCGCCGGATCGAATTGTTCCTGCGGGAAGACGTTTATGGGCAGTTCGTTACCTGTCTGGCGTTCTTTCCGAGGGACATCTACAACACCGAACTACGGCTGAAAGTCGAGCAGGTGCTGGTTGACCGGTTGGGAGCGGAAGACGTCGAGTTTGTCACCCACTTTTCCGAGTCGGTCCTTGCGCGGGTCCAGTTCACCATCCGGGTACCCCAGGTCGAGAACCGCCAACTGCCCACGGCGGAGATCCGGGAAAAGGTTATCGAGCTTGCCCAGTCCTGGCGTGATGGGTTGTCTGAAGCCCTGAGTGAGGCCTGGGGCGAAGAGCAGGGCAATGAGCTCTATCGCTTGTGGGCGGGCGGTTTTCCGGCCAGCTACACCGATATGTTCTCGCCCAGGCGAGCGGCGATCGACCTGGAGCATATCGCTTCATCGGCGAACAATCATGACCTTGCCATGAGCTTCTACCGGGCTCTGGAAGAAGACGAGAGCACGCTGCATTTCAAGCTTTTCTACCCGGACGAACCGTTGCCGCTTTCCGATGTGATGCCGATCTTCGACAACCTCGGCTTCCGGGTTATCGGCGAACACCCCTTCGAGGTCACCGACCGGCACAACAAAACGGTGTGGATTCACGACTTCACGCTCCAGGCTCACCAGGGAACTGTTGTCGATATTCATCGTATCCGTCCGATCTTTGAGGAGCTGTTCCGCCGGGTGTGGTACGGAGAAGCGGAAAACGACGCCTTCAACCGGATGCTGCTCTCTTCCTACATGAGCTGGCGGGAAATCGCGCTGCTGCGGACCTACGCCCGGTATATGCGCCAGATACGCTTTTCCAACAGTCAGACCTTTATCTCCAACACGCTGGTGAACCACGTTGAGCTGACCCGCCTGCTGCTGGAATTTTTCGAAATACGTTTCAATCCGGAGCGTTACCAGAGCCCCGGGAAGAGCCAGGCGGCCCAGCAGAAACTGGAAATCGAATTCAATGCCGGCCTCGAAAATGTGGAGAACCTCAGTGAAGACCGGGTGCTTCGGCTCTACCTGGAATTGATCCAGGCGACACTGCGTACCAACTACTACCAGCATGGCGAGTCCGGTGGTCCCAAGCCCTACATCAGCGTGAAATTTGATCCATCCCGGATTCCGGACATGCCATTGCCCATGCCGATGTTCGAGATTTTCGTGTACTCGCCGCGCGTCGAAGGCGTACACCTGCGGGGTGGCAAGGTCGCCCGCGGCGGCTTGCGCTGGTCAGACCGGTTTGAGGATTACCGCACCGAGATTCTTGGGCTGGTCAAGGCTCAGCAGGTCAAGAATGCGGTTATCGTGCCGGTTGGCGCCAAAGGTGGCTTTGTGGCCAAGCGCCTGCCGGATCCGTCGGACAGGGAGGCTTTCCAGGCCGAGGGCATCGAAGCCTATAAGACATTTATCCGGGGGTTGCTGGATATCACCGACAATCTGGTGGATGCCGGCATTGCGCCGCCGGAACGGGTGATCCGTCATGACGACGACGACCATTACCTGGTTGTGGCGGCTGACAAGGGTACGGCAACCTTCTCGGACATCGCCAATGGTCTGGCCTCGGAATACGGTTTCTGGATGGGCGATGCCTTCGCCTCCGGCGGAAGTAATGGTTACGACCACAAGAAAATGGGCATCACGGCCCGGGGTGCCTGGGTCTCTGTAGAGCGGCATTTCCGGGAAATGGGCATCAACCCCGGGCTGGACGAGTTCACCGCCATCGGCATTGGCGACATGGGTGGTGATGTCTTCGGCAATGGCATGTTGTGCTCAGAGAAGACCAAGCTGGTCGCTGCTTTCAACCACGTGCATATCTTTGTCGACCCTTCACCGGATCCGGAGAAGAGCTACAAGGAACGGATGCGTCTGTTCGGACTTCCGCGATCCGCCTGGACCGATTACGACAGCAAGCTGATTTCCAAGGGAGGCGGGGTTTTCAGCCGGAATTCAAAATCTATCCCGGTCAGCCCGGAAATGAAGAAACTGCTGGGTATCAAATCGGATCGGGTGCCACCAAACATGCTGATCTCGCACATCCTCAAGGCCCAGGTCGACCTGCTCTGGGTCGGTGGCATTGGCACCTATGTGAAGGCCGCCAGTGAATCCCACAGTGATGTGGGCGACAAGGCCAACGACGGTCTGCGGATCAACGGTTCGGATCTTCGCTGCAAGGTGGTCGGTGAGGGCGGCAACCTTGGGCTTACCCAGCTCGGTCGCATTGAATTTGCGCTCAAGGGCGGACGCCTGAACACGGACTTTATCGACAACTCCGGCGGTGTGGATTGTTCTGACCACGAGGTCAACATGAAGATCCTGCTCAACCGGGCCGTTGCCATGGGTGATCTCACTAACAAGCAGCGCAACATCATGCTTGAGGAGATGACCGATGACGTCGCGGAGTTGGTGCTCAAGAACAACTACCGGCAGACCCAGGCCATCAGTATTGCCAGCGAGGATGCAGCGACCCGGCTGGAAGAGTATCGCCGGCTGATGAATACCTTTGAGAGCGAGGGCAAGCTCAACCGTGCCCTGGAGTTCCTGCCCGATGACGAGACCCTGTCCGAGCGCAAGCTGGACAAGAAAGGGCTGACCCGGCCGGAACTGTCGGTTCTCATTTCCTATGTGAAGGGCGACCTGAAGCAGACCTTGATCGACAGCACCCTGCCTGACGATCCCCTGCTGGCCGGTGAAATGTACAAGGTGTTTCCCAGGGATCTGACCCAGAAATTCTCGAAGGAGCTGGGAGAGCATCAGCTGCGGCGTGAAATCATCGCGACACAGATTGCCAATGACATGGTCAACCACATGGGGATTACCTTTGTGGAGCGTTTGAACCAGTCTACTGGGGCCGATGCCGCCTCTATTGCTCTGGCCTGGATTATCGCCCGTGACGTGTTCCGCATTGATAACTGGTGGGACAGGATTGAAGCTCTGGATTTCCATGTCTCAGCCCAGCTACAGATGGAGCTGATGCAGGACCTGATGCGCCTGATGCGCCGTTCGGTGCGCTGGCTGTTACGCAACCGTCGGGCGGAGCTGAGCATTCAGCACCACATGGAGCGCTTTGCCGACAGCGTCTGGGCGATTACAGCGGGGCTGCCCGAGTATCTTGGTGATCAGGCGAAAACCACCTGGGAGAAACGGCATCAGGCTCTGGTGGATGCCGGGCTGCCATCAGAGCTGGCGTCCGTGGTTTCGGGTACCGGCCACCTGTACTCGTCTCTGGGTATCATCGAGGCCCACGAAGCCTCTGGCATGCCACTGAAGACGGTGGCCAATCTCTACTATGAGCTGGGTGACCGCCTGGATCTGAACTGGTTCGCGAGCGCCATTGCATCGCTGCAGCCCGGCTCACACTGGCAGGCCCTGGCCCGGGAAAGTTTCCGGGAAGATCTCGACTGGCAGCAGCGGGCGCTAACCACCGGTGTCTTGAAGCTGGCAGACAAGCCGGAAGACGTGCCGGCCTGCGTGGAGGCGTGGCTGTCCCGCCATCAGCAGATGATCGACCGCTGGAAATCCATGCTTTCCGAGCTCAAGGGTGTGCGGGAGCCGGAGTACGCCATGTTCTCTGTGGCCCTGCGTGAGTTGCTGGATCTGGCCCAGAGCACCATGCATCAGCCTCATGCGGAGGTGGAAGTGCAGACCAACTGAGTATTGCTTTGGGATGCGTATTCCCGTTCAATCGCCGGACGGGAATCATCAAACGGAGTGGGATAATGGGTCAGCTTGACCATCTTCTGGAAAAAAACCGGGCCTGGGCAGACGGTATCAAGGCCCAGGATCCGCAGTTTTTTACCCGCCTGTCGAATCAGCAGGCACCGGAATACCTGTGGATTGGTTGCGCAGACAGCCGCGTGCCCGCCAACCAGATCGTCGATCTTCTGCCGGGGGAGCTTTTTGTTCACCGGAACGTGGCCAACGTGGTTGTCCACACGGATTTTAACTGTCTGTCGGTACTGCAGTTCGCCATCGAAGTATTGAAGGTCAAACATGTCCTGGTGGTTGGCCACTATGGCTGTGGCGGCGTCAGGGCGGCATTGCTCAATGAAGGATTTGGACTGATCAGCAACTGGCTTCGACACGTTCAGGATGTCCGTGACCGGCATCAGCAAGTACTCGATGCCCTGCCGGGCGTTCAGGATCGGGTCGACCGTCTGTGCGAACTCAACGTGGTTGAGCAGGTGGGGCATGTTTGCCAGAACAGCATTGTTCAGGAAGCCTGGCGGCGGGGTCAGCCGCTCACGGTTCATGGCTTTGTCTACGATGTCTCGGATGGGGTTCTGCGGGATATGGGGTTGTCGGTAGCCTGCGAGGAAGATCGTGAGCGGGTACGGCAGAACAGCATCGATGAGCTGGTTCAGAGGCCGGTACGCTCTGGACGCCAGAAAATCATGCAGTGAAGAATGTAAAATTGCGTCAAAAATTCGTGAAGGGCGTCACTTCCTGACCCTCGGCGTCATCACAGTTGGTCACCTCCTGCTTTGCTAGAGTAGATACTGCAGTAAGCGAGGAGTGTGACCATGAAAGAATTGATGCAAAAAGCCCTGACAGTTCTGAACCAGAGGAAAGATGCCACGGCCAGCGCGGAGTCACGGGGTCGGGGGCGGAAATCGTCTGATGCCGGTCAGGCTGAGGACTGGGGTATGTCACCGGAGGACGCCCTGAGGGTTGGAACGGTTGCCCGTTACAAGTGATTGAAGATTTGATGGTATTTCCTCTCTGAAGGCCCTCCGGTCTCCGTCTTTCAAGGGAGACGCGAGGGCTCATTCCGGTTAGCATATCCCGTCTTTGAACTACCCACTCGGGATAAGCCCATCAATGTCATTGCCCAATTCCCATGAAGTCCTGTTGCGAAACCGCCACCTTGTGCAGGGGAGGCTGGCCCTTTTGGGCGTATCCGCTGGTGAGCTGCTGACGGATTTGCCCGCTGGCGGTATGGCAATGAGTGAGCATGCCGGTGTGTGTGCCTCACTCAGCGGGCGCGACGGCTGGCAGATCTGTTTTGGCTACGACGATCCTGCTCTGGCTGCCGATACCTTTGACACACTCGTGGTTTTTCTTCCCAAGGCCCGGGCGGAGCTTGACCTGCGTCTTGCCCTGGCACGCTGGCTGGCAGCACCCCGCGCTCGACTGGTGCTGGTAGGTGAGAAGAAAGAAGGCATTGCCGGGGCCGTGAAACAACTCAAGGCCGTGGCGCCGCAGGCTACCAAGACCGATAGCGCCCGGCATTGCCAGGTCTGGTGTGCTGAGAATATCGAACCTCTTCCAGAATTCTCGCTTCGGGAGTGGATGACCTGGACCGGGATTGACTGCCAGTCGGTTCACCTGGATGTTGCCGGACTGCCCGGTATTTTCAGTCTTGGTGAGCTGGACGACGGTACCCGCTTGCTGATGGAAACGCTGGACAGGGCGCCTCTGCGGTCTGGCCCGGTTCTGGATTTTGCCTGTGGTGCGGGTGTCCTCGGTGCCTGGCTCCATCGCTGGCAAGAGCGGCAGGACCTTCCCCGGCTGACGATCGACGGGATTGATGTTCAGTCCCAGGCCGTTATCTGTGCAAGGGCCACCTATGAGCGCAATGGCGTTTCCGGGCGGATCATGGCTTCGGACGGCCTTCCGGGCATCGAGGGTTCATGGCCCGTTATTCTCAGTAATCCACCCTTTCACTCTGGTGTCAGAACAGACCTGTCGATGACTGAGCGTTTTCTTCGGGAGGTAGTGCGCCATCTGGCGCCGGGTGGTGAGGTGCGCCTGGTGGCGAACAGTTTTCTGCCCTACGAGCCATTGATGAAGCGCTGTATCGGCCCGGTTGAACGATTGCGGGAGAATCAGCGTTTTACCGTTTATCGCGCTTTTCGACGTTCCTGAACGAAAAAAGCCCCTGGGGTGAGGGGCAAGAGGTTCGCGTCCAGAACAACGGAGCCAACCGGAAAAGGGATGTTCAGCGTGAACACCTTCCACGTTAGGGTTAATTTCTAGAATAAACAGCCTAGAATGGCGCTTTTGTGACAAAAGGCCTCCAGCATGCCCGAAATGACAACCGCCCAACTTGATTTCTCCGGAGGCTCACTGATTCTTGCCCGGCCAGGCACAGGTGATCCGACGCTGAGGGCATGGGATGCGGCGGACGAGCTTCTGCTTGAGGAAGCCATTTGCGCGGCGGCAGCCCTGGGTGAGCCCCGTGTTCTGGTGGTGGATGATCAGTTCGGGGCTCTTTCACTGGGGCTGGCAGCGCTCTCTCCGACCGTGGTGGCCGACAGTGCTGTGTTGCCCGCTGCCCTGGCACATAATGCTTCTTTGAATCCGGAAGTCACGCCACCTGAATCTGTTTTCAGCTGGATTAATGCGCCCGAGGGCCCGTTTGACCTGGTGGTATTGAGAATACCCCGCCAGGCCGACTATCTGGCCTGGTTGCTGCGCTGGCTCAATCGCGTGATGGCGGATTCCGGCGTGTTGCTGGCAGGCGGCATGATCAAGCATCTACCGGCAAGAAGCGTTGATGTGTTCGCCGAAGCTGTACGGACAGAGCAGGTGCTGCCGGCGCGAAAGAAAGCGCGGGTGATTCGATGTAACAGGGGCGCTGCGACTCTCGCGGATTGGTCAGCGACCTGGAAAGGTTACCGATTGGGCGACCGAAAAGGTGATGTGGGCATAGAGGCATTGCCGGCGGTGTTTGCCCGGGAAAAGCTGGATATCGGCACCCGCCTGATGTTGCCACATGTGGTCAACGAGGTGTCGACGGCCAGGGCTGGCGATTCGGTGCTTGATCTGGCCTGCGGTAACGGCGTATTGGGCCTGGCGGCGCTGTCGGAGCGACGGGATCTGCAGTTGGTTTTCAGCGATGTTTCAAGCCAGGCCGTGCTCAGTGCCCGTCGTAATGTTGAAAAAGCCTTTCCGGATGCCAAAGCCGCTTTCTCCCATCGCGATGGTATTGAGTCCGATCCGGGAGCCTTTGATCTGATACTACTGAACCCGCCGTTCCACGAGGGTGGTGTGGTCGGTGATCACATCGCACTTCGGTTATTCGAGCAGGCGTCGCAACACCTGAGGCCGGGCGGTCGCCTGCTCCTGGTAGGAAATCGACACCTCGGCTATCACCGAAGCCTGCGCCGGTACTTTTCGTCAGTGCAGCAGCTGGACGCCAGCCCCAAGTTCGTGGTGTTTCGGGCTGGCAACCGCTGAATAACCTGTCAGATTACAATGTTGGCGCCGGGCGGTCATACCCGAGCCGGGCCAGGGTATCCACGATGGTCTGGGTCTGGCTGTCTATTTCAATATTCACCCGCTGGCCCTCTTCACAGGACCCAAAGGTTGTGGCCCGCAGCGTCTCCGGGATCAGATGGATGTTGAACCGGTTGCCCCGTACCTCGCCAATAGTCAGGCTGGCGCCATTGATGGCGATGTAGCCTTTGGGGAAGATGTAGCGGGCCCATTCCTCGGGCACCTCAAACCATAGCGTGACGTTGTTTTCCGTACGCCGTATTTCGACAATGTTGGCCGCCGTATGTATATGGCCAGAAAGCAGGTGGCCACCAATTTCATCCCCAATGCGGGCGGCGCGCTCGAAATTCACCTGGTCCCCGGTAGTCAGCTCACCCAGCGTGGTAAGTCTCAGGGTTTCCTGCATGGCATCGAAATAGAGCACGCTGTCTTCCTGGCGTGTGACGGTCAGGCAGGTTCCGTTGATTGCCACCGAGGCGCCGATGGAAACGCCATCTGCCTTTTCTGCGGGGAGGCGAATGGCAAAAGTGCTGAGCCCGGGCTCTGCGGTGACGTTTTCAATGGTTGCAATGCCCTGGACAATGCCTGTGAACATAAGCCTGACCTCATTCAATGTGGTATGGGGCGCCTTTCCGGCAGGTGCGCCAAGGATAGCGAGCGGGCTGACTGATGCCAAGGCCCGACTGATGTCGGTATACCGGGGTAAACATTCAAGTATCCTGCATCATGGTCGATACCCTTCATAACCCCTGAATGCGGACAATCTGCCATGGCTGAAAATCAGAGTAAGGCCGCCACCCGGGCAAACAGTCCGGCGCAGGCCCCCGTGCTGCGCCCTGGTCGGGCGGCCGATCCTGTGCCCGCACCCGTGGAGGCGGGAAGCCAGCCTTCTGAGCCGGCTGCAGGTGCGGATGCCGCAAAAGGCGCGGAAACGCTGCCCGTTGATCAGGCGCCGGATACCGCAACCGGGTCCGAAGAAGCCTCGGGCGGTGATCAGCATCGGGACGCTGGTAGCAGCAAGCCCGAGAGGATTCTGGCGGAATCCCGGCAACGCAAACTCCGGTTGATGCTTCGTCAATGCGACCGGGTGCTGCTGATGGACTTTGAGCTGCTGGCGATGAACGGTTGGCCGGACAACTTTACGATGGCCGAGGCGCGTCGGGGCCGAGACCTCTGGTTATTCAGTGCCTTGATTGCGGCAGCCATCTTTCTGAGTGGGCTGACCGGGTTTGTGCCAGCCTGGATTGCAGGCGGCGGTTTCGGTGCGTTTGTGATCATCCTGCTGCTCGGGATTCCGGCGGTGCGCCGAATCTACACAACAAAACCTTCCTATCTTGATCTGCTTATGACCCGGCAGCGGATGCTCCGCGAGGCAAGGCAGCACGTTGCCCACCTGGAGGGCTCTGATGGCCTTATCTGGCAATGTGCCAGGATGTCGGATTTTAACCCTGCGCTGAAGAACACGCGTTTTGGCCACCTGTTGCGACTGTCGGAGAACCGGGTCCTGGCACGCCAGTTGACTCGCCGGGAGCACGTGCGCCTTTACCTGATTTACCTGCTGGAGGCAGAGAAGGCGTACAGCCGCGTTCAGAAAGCCTTTTTCGAGGGTAATCAGGAAGCGATTGATCAGGGGTGGGAAGAAGTCGCCGCAGAGCCTGAGCCGAGAACTTGACACAGATGCGCTTCAAACGTATGTTTCAAACAGACGTTTGCTAGAGGCATTGATAACAAAATGGCGCAGTCTGATACCGTTGACCGGATTCTCGATGCAGCCGAAGAGCTGTTCGCCGACCGGGGTTTTTCGGAAACCTCGCTCCGAATGATTACCAGTAAGGCTAAAGTAAATCTGGCCGCTGTCAATTACCACTTTGGTTCAAAGAACGCACTGATTCATGCGGTGTTTGCGCGCTTTCTGACACCGTTTTCCGCCACACTGGAAAACGCGTTCGATGAGCTGGAAGAGCGGTGCAGCGGTAAGCCTCCAACCTTGAATCAGACGCTCTGGGCGCTTACCGAGAGTGCGGTGCGTATGCCCCAGCGTAACGAAAAGGGTATCTCGATCTTCATGCGCCTGCTTGGGCTTGCCTATACCCAGTCACAGGGCCATCTGCGCAAGTTCCTTGAGCAAGAGTACAGCGAGCCCTTCAGCCGGTTCATGCGCCTGCTCAAGGAAGCAACGCCTCAGCTTTCCTCGGTGGATCGCTACTGGCGTATCCAGTTCATGCTGGGGGCAACGGCGTTTACCATGTCCAGCAGCGATGCGCTTCGCGATATTCTTCAGAACAAGTTGGGCGTGGAAACCACCGTCCAGGAAATTGCTGCCCGCCTGGTGCCTTTCCTGGCAGCCGGCATGCAGGCCGAAGACGCCATGCTGATCCCGCCAGCTGGCAGCAAGGTCTCGGTTGCCTGAATTCCTCTCTCTCGGTTAGGCTTCCCTCTTAACCTCCAAGGGAGCCTGGCCGGTTTTGACGCACCCCGCATCTGTTCGAATCGATATTGACCTGACCCTTCAGCGCCTGCAGCTGAAAAGCGAAGGCGGAGAGATTGTTGCCACCTATCCGGTTTCCACCGGCCTGAACGGGCCGGGAGAGAGCGATGGCAGTGGCTGCACTCCGCGTGGTGAGCACTATGTCCGGGCCAGTATTGGCGCCGGTCTTCCTGTTGGGGCAGTATTCCGTGCCCGGCGCCCCACCGGCGAAACCTACAGCGTGGATCTCGCCCGGCTTCATCCCGAACGCGACTGGATACTGAGCCGGATTCTCTGGCTATGCGGTCGCGAGTGGGGCAAAAACAGGGGCCCGGGTGTCGATACTTTCCGCCGCTTCATATACATTCACGGCACACCGGACAGCGAGCCCATGGGCGTGCCGTTGTCCCATGGCTGCGTGCGGATGCGCAACGCAGACATTATTGATCTGTTTGATCGCGTCAGGCCGGGAACGGCCGTTTCTATTCGATAAAACTGTCTAGACCAGAGGAATCCGATGATCGGGGATGTTATGGCCATGGTGAATGGCTGGATCGAGAATTTCGGGCTGCTGTCTGAAGCCTGGCGTGTCGGAATTGTTGTCTTTGCGCTGGTTTTTGGAACGGCCACGGTCGCCTACATTGCCAGCCATATAATTGCGGCTCTTGAGCGCAAATTCAGCCAGACCAAAAACCTGTTCGACGATGCCTTGCTGCATGCGGCTCGCAAGCCGGTGGTCGCCTTTGTCTGGCTGCAGGGGGTCTATTGGGCTGCCGAAGTGGCTCACAAATACTCGGAAGCGGAGATCTTCAAGGCCAATGAGTCGGTGCTGCAGATTGGTTTCATCTTCGTACTGGTCTGGGCGATTCTGCGATTGATCAAAGAAGCGGAGGGGATTCTCGTATCTCCTCTGAAAATGAAACAGCCCATGGACTACACCACCGTCAACGCGGTGAGCAAACTGTCCCGGGCCGTTGTCCTCATTACGGCCGTGCTCATTGCCATGCAGTCCATGGGCTACAGCATTTCGGGGGTACTGGCCTTCGGCGGCGTGGGCGGTATTGCGGTTGGTTTTGCCGCCAAGGACCTGCTGGCGAACTTTTTCGGCGGTTTTATCATCCACCTGGATCGACCCTTCAAGGTCGGGGACTGGGTGCGATCGCCCGATCGGAACATCGAGGGTACGGTTGAGCATATCGGCTGGCGTCTGACGACCATCCGTACCTTCGATAAGCGTCCTCTTTACGTGCCGAATGCGGCGTTTACCACCATTGCGGTAGAAAACCCCTCGCGCATGAGCAATCGTCGGATCTACGAGACCATTGGCATCCGCTATGCGGATGTCGCACAGATGGCAACGATCGTTGACGATATCAGAGCCATGCTTCAGCAGCATGAGGATATCGAGAGCGATGAGACCCTGATTGTGAATTTCCTGGCCTTCAATGCCTCGTCACTGGACATCATGGTGTATTGCTTTACCAAGACAACCCAGTGGATTCCATTCCACGAAGTGAAACAGGATGTGCTGCTGAAGATCAGCGATATTATTGAAGGCTACGGAGCTGAGGTCGCCTTCCCGACCCGGACTCTGCACTTGCCCGAAGGGGTTCGGCTGTCCGGATCGCAATCGGACGACTCGGAAGATAAGCGTGGGGAAGCCTCCTCCGGGAAAAGTGCGCAGAAATCGCAGAATCGCCAGACCACCGGAGATGTAGAAGATTCAGGAGAGTCAGAATGACGTCACCGGAGAAAATGCACCCTGTCGGGATTATCGGGGGTACAGGCCTGACCACATTGTCTGGCCTGGAAATCACCGGCGAGAATAAAGCCGGAACGCCCTGGGGCATGCCTTCAGCGCCCTTGGTAGAGGGGCGCTTGGGTGATCAGCCGGTGATGTTCCTGTCGCGCCATGGTAACCCACACCGTATTCCACCCCATCAGGTGAATTACCGGGCGAACCTCAAGGCCCTTTACGATGCCGGTGTGCGAACGGTCGTTGGTGTCAACGCCGTGGGCGGTATTCATGCAGATATGGGACCTGCCCATGTGGTTATTCCCGACCAGATTGTTGACTACACATGGGGGCGTGCCAGCACCTTTTTCGGGGGCAGTCTGGACTCGGTGACCCACATTGATTTCACCTGGCCCTACGACGAGAGCGCGCGGCAGATCCTGATTGATGCCGCCGGAGCAGAAAACGTCCCGTTTTCCGGTTTCGGAGTGTATGGCGCAACCCAGGGCCCGAGGCTGGAAACCGCGGCTGAAATCATCCGGATGGAGCGGGACGGCTGCGACCTGGTAGGAATGACCGGTATGCCGGAAGCCGCGCTGGCGGCGGAACTTGGAATGCGTTACGTCTGTCTGGGTTTGGTGGTGAACTGGGCGGCTGGAAAATCCGACCATATCATCACCATGGAAGAAATTGAGGCGGCCATCGAGCAGGGAATGTCCGGGGTCAAGCGGATCCTCGAAGTCTCGATGGCTGGCCTTGGGGTGCTTACTCCGTTGCCTCAATCTTCTTGAAAAACACCAGCACGCCGATCGTGGGGGAATCGAGGAAGTGGATTTCCTCACTGCGCATCCGGCGGGTTTCCCGAATCCAGGTCAACAATTCCAGGGGCGCGGGTTCAGCCAGAACAGGTAGTTGCTGACCGGCTGTTTCTCCGGTTGCTGCTGACATTGGGGCGGAGTCACTTGCTCCGGATGCGTCCGGAGCGGGGGGTGTTTCTTCAGAGAGCTCGGTCGCAGCCTCTACAGGCGGCTCCGATGTCTCTTCTGCCAGTTGCCAGTGGTTCAGATGCACATTGACGTGCAAATAGCGTTGCCGGTCGATGGTGATGTGTCCCTCAACCTCCCGGGTGCGAGCCTCATTCAGCCAGTCACCTGCTTCAACCCGCAAGGGTGTCCCCTCGTAATCTGGTGGAAACGCCTCGTACCAACCGGCAGCCACAAGCACACGGTAACGGCCACTGCGTTCGAGTCTGGCGGCGGCACTGGCAAGATGGAGATCCTTTCGGGGCGCCAATTCCAGTGTGGTTTCCGTGGTGCCATTCTCCAACGATGACCAGAGAACCTCTTCGGTCTCAAGGGGCGGCTCTACCGAGCGATCAGACATCCGTTCGTTCACAGCTTCCGGCTCTACGATCCGCTCAAGAATGACAAACTCCGCCCGGTAGTAGTCATCCGGAACCGGCGTGCCGGGCTCAAGAGGCAAGGTTGCCCTGTCAAGCTGCTGTGCGGCGCCTGTTAGAGAAAAGCTCAGAAGCAGAGCTGCCAGGATGGCCCGGGTCGGGTATCGGCACCAGCGAATTCCATCAATTTGCAAGGGTCGTACTCCACTTGTTGGTCGGCCGTTCATGAGCCGGACGCGTCATTTTTTGCTGGCTCCAGCTCGCCAAGCATCCGGGAAATGCCGTCGAGTTTACCACCGGTTGTGGCATCCTTCAGCCGAAAACGGAAGCTGTTGGCGCCTTCGAGCCGGTACTGGTCAGGTGCGGATTGCACTTTTTTAACCAGAACCAGCGGATCCACCGGTGTCGAGCTGCCAAACTCGATCCGCGCCCACTCCTTGCCGGCATCGACTTTCACGATGCCCAGGGCTTCTGCACGCAATCGAAGCTCGGTCTGGCGGATCAGGTTTTTGGCCGGATCCGGTAATAATCCGAACCGATCGATCATTTCAACCTGAAGTTCTTTTAATGCTTCCGGGCTGTCCACGCTGGCAATCCGTTTGTAGAGCATCAGGCGGTTATGGACATCCGGCAGATAATCCTCGGGGATCAGAGCCGGGATTCTCAGGTTCATTTCGGTGCCGTGGCTAAGTGGCAGGTCGGCATTCGGGGTTCGGCCCTCGCGAATGGCCTTGACGGCCTCGTCCAGCAGCTGCATGTAAAGGGTGAAGCCGATGCTTTCGATCTGCCCGCTCTGTTCTTCCCCCAATAACTCCCCGGCACCGCGGATTTCCAGGTCGTGAGTGGCCAGCATGAAGCCGGCACCCAGGTCCTGCGCCTCCGAAATCGCATCCAGACGCTTTTTGGCGTCCGCCGTGATGGATTTCGGCGGTGGCGTGAGCAGGTAGGCATAGGCCTGGTGGTGCGAACGGCCGACCCGGCCCCGAAGCTGATGCAGTTGCGCCAGGCCGAACTTGTCTGCCCGCTCGATAATAATGGTGTTGGCGCTGGGAACGTCGATGCCGGTCTCAATGATGGTTGTGCACACCAGCACGTTGAAGCGTTTGTGGTAGAAGTCGGACATGATCTTTTCCAGATCACGCTCTCTCATCTGCCCGTGGGCGACGCCCACCCGCGCTTCCGGAATCAGCGAACGTAGATCCTCTGCCGTCTTCTCGATGGTGGCCACGTCGTTGTGGAGGAAGTAGACCTGACCGCCCCGGAGAATCTCCCGCAGTATGGCTTCCTTGACCATGGCGTTGTCTTTCTGGCGCACAAAAGTTCTCACCGAGAGCCGCCGGGCCGGAGGAGTGGCGATAATCGAGAGATCCCGCAGATGCCCCATGGCCATGTTCAGCGTCCGCGGAATCGGGGTGGCGGTCAGGTTGAGCATGTCCACTTCGGCCCGCAGTGCTTTCAGTCTTTCCTTCTGCTGAACGCCAAAGCGATGCTCTTCGTCGATGATAACCAGGCCAAGATTCTTGAATTTGATGTCGCCCTGTAGCAGTTTGTGGGTGCCGATGACGATGTCGGCCCGGCCGTTCTCCACCGCCTCCAACGCCTTGCTGGTCTGGCCAGCCGTGCGGAACCGGCTGAGCAGCTCGACCTGCACAGGGGTATCCGAGAAACGGTCCCGGAAGGATTCATAATGCTGCTGGGCGAGCAGGGTAGTGGGGACCAGAACCGCCACCTGCTTGCCCGACCAAGTAGCCAGGAACGCCGCGCGCATGGCAACCTCGGTTTTCCCGAAACCGACATCGCCACACACCAGGCGATCCATGGGCTGCTCGCTGGTCATGTCCTCGAACACCGACTGGATAGCAACCTGCTGGTCTGGTGTCTCCTCGAACGGAAAGCCGGCAGCAAAGGCACGATAGGCTTCCTTGGGATCCTCGAAGCTGAAGCCTTTGCGCGCCTCCCGGCGGGCGTACACATCCAGCAGCTCGGCGGCAGTGTCCCGGATCTTCTCAAGGGCTTTCTGTTTCGCTGTGCTCCAGCGGTCCGTCCCGAGTTTGTGCAGCGGCGCGTGTTCGGTGTCATTGCCGGCATAGCGGGAAATCAGGTGCAGGCTGGAGACCGGAACATACAGCTTTGAGCCCCCGGCGTACTCAAGCATCAGGAATTCGCTCGCTTCGCCCTCTACGGTGATGGTCTCCAGGCCCAGGTAACGGCCAACACCGTGGTCGATATGAACCACCGGCGCACCAATCCGCAATTCGGACAGATCCCGGAAGCCGGCATCGTCCGTTTCCGTAGGCTTCTCGCGGCGCCGCCGCTGTAGTACCCGCTCGCCGAACAGGGCGGTCTCGGTGATCAGGGCAACGGAATGCTCGGGCAGAACCAGGCCTTGCTCCATCGGGGCAATGGTGATGGCGACCGAGCTTTCCTTATCGTCGAGAAAAGCCTGCCAGCCGGACAGGGTTTTCAATTCAACACCCTGTTCGCCAAGATTCTCCATCAGCGCCTCGCGCCGACCGGACGATTCGGCGCATATCAGCACGTGGCCGTCGAACTCTCCCAGAAACCGCTTGAGGCGACCGGCAGGGTCTGCGGCCCGACCGTCCATGGCGATATCCGGCAAGGTTGTCGTGGGGCAGTTAACTGATCCCGCGGCATCCTTTGTCTCCGCGGAGACGGTTACCCTCGGGAAGGCCTTCAGTTGTCCGAACAGCTCTTCCTGCTGCAGGAAGAGGAGCTTGGGCGGCAGAATCGGCCGCAGGCGATCGTGACGACGATCTTCGTACCGGTTGCGGGTTTCACTGTCAAAGTGGCTGACCGCATCGTTCAGTCCGTCCGCAGTAAAAACGTGAGTGGCGCCTGGCAGATAGTCAAACAGGGTTGCCGTCTCGTCGAAGAACAGCGGCAGGTAGTACTCAATGCCCGGCGGGGTAATGCCGTGAGTCACGTCCTGGTAGATGGGGGTGTCTTTGTCGGCATCCGGGAACTGCTCGAACCAGCGGCTGCGGAATCCGGAGCGCGCCTCTTTGTGCCAGGGGAATTCAAAGGCGGGCAGCAGTTCGATGCGTTCGATCCGGTCGATTGAGCGCTGAGTCTCGGGGTCGAAAGTCCGGAGCGTTTCGATCTCATCATCGAATAGGTCAATCCGATAGGGCTGGCTGGCGCCCATGGGGAAAATGTCCAGTATGGCGCCCCGGACCGCGTATTCGCCGTGCTCGTAGACGTTCTCGGCATGCCGGTAGCCTGCCGCCTCAAGCTGCATTCGCCAGCTCTTGATATCCAGGGACTGTCCCACTTCCAGAAGCAGGGTGTTGCCCTGGAGGTAATTTACTGGCGGCAGCCTGTGCATCAGCGTGCGTGCAGGAACCACGAGAACCCCATGGCTGGTTGCGGGCAGGCGGTGCAGGGTCCGGATTCGCCGGGAAATAATGTCCTGGTGGGGCGAAAACAGATCGTAGGGCAAGGTTTCCCAGTCGGGCAGCGACAGCAGTTCCAGCCCGTCGTCGCTGACCGCCGGGCCGTCTTCTTCCGGGGGTAGCCCCAGGAAGAAGCGCATGGCCTGCTCAAGCCGGATGGCATCGGCGGTGCTGCGGGTAATGACCAGGGTCAGACCCTTGTGCGCGCGCGCACTTTCGCAGATGGCCAGCGCCTCACTGCTGCCGTGCAGTTGACCCCATGTTCGGTGATCGGCCGGCCGAGACGGAAATTCGGGGGCAATCAGGGGGAGGGGTGACGGGCGTGTGCTGGCACCTTGGCTCATGGGCGGTCAGGTTCTCCTGCTGTGGATGTCCGGGAGCGGTGAGGCGCGTATTCTAACGCTCGCGCCCCTCACTGTCATGGCGCCGGCGCCATGGTCGGCGTTTGCGTTATTAGCCGGCGCGACCTATACGAAGGTCATGGCCCGCCGTATTTGCGGTCGACCGGATTAAATTGGATAATGTGCGCCCCAATTTCCAAGTGCCAATTGCAGAGGTCCAAGCGTGAGTCACGAACAGATCAATCAGCACCTGTCCAACTGGACAGAAAGAGAATCCACCGCGGAAGCCATGATTCCGCTGATCGGCCGCCTCTACCGCAAAAACAATGTGGTTACTTCTGTATACGGCCGCGCCATCATCAACCAGTCGGTTATCGATATCATCCGTGCCCACCGATTTGTGCGCCAGGTTGAAGACAGCGAGCTTTCTGTTCACGACACCCTGCCGATCCTCCAGGCCATGGACAAACTTGAACTCGGTCGTGCCCACGTGGATATCGGCAAGCTGGCGGTCAAGTTCAAAGAGGAAGGCGGCGACCTGACCGAATTCCTGAAGCGTGAAATCGGCCCGGTTGTGGGGCAGTACGCTGCCCAGTCCGAGGAAGATGCCAACAATGACACCAAAGACGTCGTTCTGTACGGTTTTGGCCGGATTGGTCGTCTGCTGGCTCGTATCCTGATCGAGAAGGCCGGGGGTGGCAACAACCTGCGTCTGCGTGCGATTGTGGTTCGCCAGGGCGGTGCGGAAAATGATCTCGAGAAGCGCGCCAGTCTGCTTCGCCGTGATTCCGTGCACGGTCCGTTCGATGGCACCATTACCGTTGATGAGAAGGAATCCGCCCTGATTGCCAACGGCAACTATATCAAGGTTATCTACTCTGATGGGCCGGACAAGGTGGATTACACGGATTACGGCATCAACAACGCCATCGTGATCGACAACACCGGTAAGTGGCGTGATGAAGCCGGTCTTGGCCTGCACCTGAAATCAAAAGGCGTCAGCCGCGTTATCCTGACGGCGCCGGGTAAGGGCGATATCAAGAACATCGTTTATGGTATCAACAACGACTGGATTACTGACGAAGACAGGATCCTGTCAGCCGCCTCCTGTACCACCAATGCCATCACACCGGTATTGAAGGCGATTGAAGACGAATACGGCATCGAAGATGGTCACGTGGAGACGGTGCACTCCTACACCAACGACCAGAACCTGATCGATAACTACCACAAGGGCAGCCGCCGCGGGCGCAGCGCCGCCCTGAACATGGTAATTACCGAGACGGGGGCCGCCAAGGCTGTCTCCAAGGCGCTGCCGGTTCTGAAGGGCAAGCTGACCGGTAATGCGATCCGGGTGCCAACGCCGAACGTGTCCATGGCGATCCTGAATCTCAACCTCAAGAAAGACGTTGATGTGGAAGGTGTTAACGAATACCTGCGGGATATGGCGCTGCACTCGGAGCTGCAGAAGCAGATCGACTTCGTGAACTCTCCGGAAGTGGTTTCCACCGACTTTGTCGGTTCCCGCCATGCCGGCATCGTTGATGCCCAGGCAACCATCACCAGTGGCAAGCGTCTGATCCTGTATGTTTGGTACGACAACGAGTTCGGCTACAGCGCGCAGGTGATTCGTGTGGTCAACCAGATGGCCGGCGTAAATTACCCGATCTTCCCCAAACGTGCGAGAGACTGAGCGAATCGCGCCGATCTGGTGAAGTAATGGTGTTCAGAACCCCGATAGCGATTGCTGTCGGGGTTTTTTGTTTTTACGGTCAGCTAAACGACTGGTTTGGCTGTCGACGCACAACCGGTTCCGGTTTCTGGTGGAAATAGGATTCCTTAATCTCTATAATTGGCGCGATTTTGGGTACGTCTGGCACTCCGTTTCTCATGGTTTTTCTGGGCCGCAGGTGTCGGGCGTTACGAATCCATTGAAAAGTTTCTGATGATTGGATGAGGCTAATGATCAAGATCAAAAAAGGCCTGGATCTTCCCATCAGCGGCGCTCCCGAACAGACCATTACAGACGGCAAACCCGTTCGCCACGTTGCGTTGATCGGTTTTGACTATATCGGCATGAAGCCGACGATGGCTGTGAAAGAGGGGGACCGTGTCAAGCGCGGTACGCTGCTGTTCACGGACAAGAAGACCGAGGGCGTTCGTTATACTTCACCCGCCGCGGGCGTTGTGAAAGAGATCAACCGTGGTGAGCGTCGGGTATTCCAGTCGATCGTTATCGAAGTCGATGGCGATGAGGCTGAGACCTTTGCGCGCTACAGCGAAGCGGATCTTGCCGGCCTGGAACGCCAGCAGGTAGTCGATAATCTGGTGGAATCCGGGCTCTGGACTGCATTCAAGACGCGTCCGTACAGCAAGGTTCCGGAGATTGATTCCGCTCCCCACTCAATTTTCGTGTCGGTCATGGATACCAACCCGCTGGCAGCGGACCCGACGGTCATCATTGGCGAAAACAGCCAGGCGTTCGAGAAAGGCCTTGAGATCCTTACCAAACTGACCACCGGCAAGGTGTTTGTCACTGGCAAGCCAGGATCCAACGTCGCTGTTCCCAGGTCCGACGCCGTTGAGGTGCACCAGTTCGATGGCAAGCATCCGGCCGGCAACGTGGGAACCCATATCCATCACCTGGATCCGGTTTCTGGCAGCAAGACGGTCTGGAGTATCAATTATCAGGACGTTATCGACATTGCCAAGCTGTTTGAATCCGGTGAAGTCCCTGTTGAGCGTGTCGTGGCGATCGGTGGCCCCAAGGCCCTGAAACCCCGTCTCGTGCGTACTCGTCTGGGTGCCAGTCTTGAGGAGCTTCTCGACGGTGAAGTTGCCACAGATTGCGAGATCCGGGCGATTTCCGGCTCCGTGTTCGGCGGTCGCCGTGGCGATGGTCCCTGCGCCTATCTTGGCCGGTTTGCCAATCAGGTGTCCGTGCTTGAGGAAGGTAACAAGCGCGAGTTCATGGGCTGGCTGTCGCCGGGTGCGAACAAGTTCTCCGTCATGAATATTTACCTGTCCAAGCTGGTCGGTGGCAAACGGTTCGATATGACCACCACCACCAATGGCAGCGAGCGGGCGATGGTGCCGGTGGGTGTTTACGAAAAGATCATGCCGCTGGACATTCTGCCCACGCAGTTGCTGCGTTCCCTGATTGTCGGCGACACAGAGATGGCACAGAAGCTTGGCGCACTGGAGTTGGATGAAGAAGATCTGGCGCTGTGCACCTTTGTGTGCCCCGGCAAATATGAATATGGTCCGATTCTCCGCGAGAACCTGACCCGAATCGAGATCGAGGGCTAATACGATGGCTATCAGACAGTTTCTCGATGGAATCGAGCATCACTTTGAAAAGGGTGGCAAGTACGAGCGCTGGTATGCGCTTTACGAGGCGGTGGATACTATTTTCTACTCGCCGGCGAGTGTCACCTCCACCACCGCCCATGTGCGTGACGGGATTGACCTCAAGCGCATCATGATCACGGTTTGGTTGTGCACCTTCCCGGCAATGTTCTTCGGAATGTGGAACATCGGCTACCAGGCCAACAGTTTCCTGGCGTCCAACCCGGATGCCATGATTGCTGACGGCGGCCTGCGGACTGCCTTTATCCAGGCACTTGCCATCACCGGTTCCGGTGCGGGCGTATGGGACAACTTCGTTTACGGCATGGCGTACTTCGTGCCCATTTACTTCGTGACCTTCGTGGTCGGTGGTTTCTGGGAAGTGCTGTTTGCCACCGTGCGCCGTCACGAAGTGAACGAGGGTTTCTTTGTCACATCGGTCCTGTTTGCACTGATCTGCCCGCCCACCATTCCTCTCTGGCAGGTGGCCCTGGGCATCACCTTCGGCGTCGTGATCGGCAAGGAAGTGTTCGGCGGTACCGGCAAGAACTTCCTGAACCCGGCCCTGACCGGTCGTGCCTTCCTGTACTTCGCCTATCCGGCGCAGATTTCCGGCGACACCGTCTGGACTGCGGTTGACGGCTTCAGTGGCGCCACGGCGCTGAGCTGGGCCGCCAGTGGTGGTCTGGAAGCTCTGGAAGCTCAAATTGGCTGGATGAGCGCCTTCATGGGCACCATTCAGGGCTCGATGGGTGAGACCTCGACACTGGCCATTCTGATTGGTGGCCTGATCCTGTTGGGGATGAAGATTGCCTCCTATCGCATCGTCGGAGGTGTGTTGATCGGTATGATCGGCATGTCGCTGCTGCTAAACATCATAGGTTCCGAGACCAATCCGATGTTCGCGGTTCCGGCGCATTGGCATCTGGTCATGGGCGGGTTTGCCTTTGGCATGATGTTCATGGCGACGGA
The DNA here is from genome assembly GCF_001266795.1 of Marinobacter sp. CP1. Taxonomy (NCBI): domain Bacteria; kingdom Pseudomonadati; phylum Pseudomonadota; class Gammaproteobacteria; order Pseudomonadales; family Marinobacteraceae; genus Marinobacter; species Marinobacter sp. CP1. Next base: position 305,582 of record NZ_CP011929.1, on the reverse strand, counting down.
TCCGGTGTCCGCCGCGATGACTGACACGGGTCGCTGGTGTTTCGGTATTCTGGTAGGCGTGATGACTGTGCTGATCCGCGTGATCAATCCGGCGTTCCCGGAAGGCATCATGCTTGCCATCCTGTTCGCAAACCTGTTCGCGCCATTGATGGACCATTACGTGGTTCAGGCCAACATCAAACGGAGGCTTGCTCGTGGCTAAAGCTAAAGAAACCGTCTCCCGCACGCTGATCGTTGCGCTGGTGCTGAGTATCGTGTTCTCTGTCGTGGTATCCACCGCGGCGGTCATGCTCAGACCTGCCCAGGTCAAGAATCAGCATCTTGATATGACAACGAACATTCTCTCTGCCGCAGGTATGCTGGATCAAGGCGATACTGCAGAGCAGATTTTGCAGAAATTCGAGAGTTTCGATGTTCGCCTGGTGGATTTGGATACTGGTAAATTTGTAAAGCCTTCCGCCGTTGGTGTTGCTGAGCCCATGAAATATGATATGTACAAGGCTGCCTCGGACCCTCAGTTGTCTACGGATATTCCTTCCTCGGAAGACAAGGCTGGCATCAAGCGCCGGCCGAATGTTGCCAGGGTGTATACGCTGAGCGAGAACGGAGAGCTAGTGCGTGTGGTACTGCCAATTCATGGTTATGGCCTCTGGTCTACATTGTATGGCTTCATTTCGCTGGAAGGTGATTTGAACACCATTGAAGGGCTTGGCTTTTACTCCCACGCCGAAACTCCGGGCCTCGGTGGGGAGGTAGACAATCCACGCTGGAAGTCGCAGTGGGTGGGGAAGAAAGTTTATGATGGTGATCGCACTGAACCGCAGATCAAACTGGTTAAAGGTGGCGTAAACGTTGATGCAAAAAAAAGGCAGCATAAAGTGGATGCTCTGTCCGGGGCAACGTTGACCAGTCGCGGCGTTGAGCAACTGGTTAACTACTGGATGGGCGACCGCGGATACGCGCCGTTCCTGCAAAAACTTCGTGAAGGGGAGGTCTGATCATGGCAGATGCATCAGCCAAACAGGTTCTCTTCGAACCGATCTTCAGCAATAACCCGATTGCCCTGCAGATCCTGGGCATCTGTTCAGCGCTGGCGGTTACCACCAGCATGAACGTTACACTTGTTATGTGCGCGGCGGTTATTGCCGTTACCGCATTTTCCAACCTGGCTGTGTCCCTGGTACGCACCCAGATTCCGGGCAGTATCCGGATCATCGTGCAGATGACCATTATCGCCTCCCTGGTAATCGTGGTTGACCAGGTGCTCAAGGCCTATGCCTACGAGATTTCCAAGCAGCTCTCAGTGTTCGTTGGTCTGATTATCACCAACTGCATCGTTATGGGCCGCGCGGAAGGCTTTGCCATGAAGAACGGCCCCTGGCTGAGCTTCCTGGACGGCGTTGGTAACGGTCTGGGCTACTCGGTACTCCTGATCTTCGTTGCCTTCTTCCGTGAATTGCTGGGCGCCGGCTCACTGTTCGGTGTCTCCCTGATGCCGGTGGTGAACGAAGGTGGCTGGTACATTCCTAACGGCTTGTTGCTGCTGCCGCCGAGTGCGTTCTTTATTATCGGCCTGGCGATCTGGGGTCTGCGGACCTGGAAGCCGGAGCAGGTTGAAGAGCCGGACTATAAAATGTCTCGCCATGTCGCCAAGGAGGCCTTCTGATGGAGCATTATATCAGCTTGATTCTGAAGGCTGTTTTTGTTGAAAACATGGCGCTGGCCTTCTTCCTGGGGATGTGTACCTTCCTGGCCATCTCCAAGAAGATCGAGGCCGCAACCGGTCTTGGCATTGCCGTGGTGGTCGTGCTGACGGTCACCGTTCCGGTGAACAACCTTCTGTACAACAGCGTTCTGCGCGAAGGCGCCCTGGATTGGGCTGGCCTGCCGAACGTAGACCTGAGCTTTCTCGGATTGCTGACGTATATCGGGGTAATCGCGGCGATTGTTCAGATCATGGAAATGGTACTGGACAAGTATATCCCGGCGCTCTATGCCGCTCTGGGTGTGTTCCTGCCACTGATTACAGTGAACTGCGCCATTCTGGGTGCCTCGCTGTTCATGGTTGAGCGTGACTACACCTTCGGCGAGAGTGTGGTTTACGGCTTTGGTGCCGGCCTCGGCTGGGCACTGGCAATCATTGCCCTGGCGGGTATCCGCGAGAAGCTGAAGTACAGTGACGTTCCGGAAGGCCTGCGTGGCCTGGGTATCACCTTCATTACTGTTGGTCTGATGTCCCTGGGCTTCATGTCCTTCTCCGGTATCTCACTGTAATTCACCCGGTGATTCGGTTTAACGAAAAGGCGAGACCATGAATACAGAAATTATTCTCGGCGTGGTCATGTTCACCGTTATCGTTCTGGCCCTGGTCGCAGTGATTCTTGCGGCCCGGTCCAGGCTGGTAAGCACCGGTGATGTGACCATTGAGATCAACGATGATCCAGAACACACGCTGAAGACCGAAGCCGGCGGCAAGCTGCTCGGTACTCTGGCAAACAGTGGTATTTTCCTCTCCTCTGCCTGCGGTGGCGGCGGTACCTGCGCCCAGTGCAAGTGCAAGGTTCTGGAGGGCGGCGGTGCCATGCTGCCGACGGAAAAGACCCACTTCACCAATCGTGAAGAGAAAGAGGGCTGGCGCCTGTCCTGCCAGGTTCCTGTAAAACAGGACATGAAGGTGGAAGTGCCGGAAGAGTTCTTTGGCGTCAAGAAGTGGGAATGCGAGGTTGTCTCCAACCACAACGTCGCCACCTTCATCAAAGAGCTGGTGCTCAAGCTGCCGGAAGGCGAGGAAGTTGACTTCCGGGCCGGCGGTTACGTTCAGCTCGAGTGTCCTCCCTACGAGATCGACTTCAAGGATTTCGATATCGAGGAAGAGTTCCACGAAGACTGGGACAAGCACAACATCTGGCGCTACAAGGCGGTCAACAAGGAAGAGACCATCCGGGCCTATTCCATGGCAAACTATCCGGAAGAGAAGGGTGTTCTCAAGTTCAACATCCGTATCGCCACGCCGCCTCCGGGCACTGACCACAATCCGGGCATCATGTCGAGCTACGTGTTCAACCTGAAGCCGGGCGACAAGGTCACCGTTATGGGGCCGTTCGGTGAGTTCTTCGCCAAGAAGACCGATGCCGAAATGGTATTCATTGGTGGCGGTGCCGGTATGGCGCCTATGCGTTCCCACATCTTCGATCAGCTCAAGCGTCTGAACTCCAAGCGCAAGATCAGCTTCTGGTATGGCGCACGAAGTGTTCGCGAGATGTTCTATGTGGAAGATTTCGACGGGCTTCAGGAAGAAAACGACAACTTCGAGTGGCATGTCGCACTTTCCGATGCGTTGCCCGAGGACAATTGGCAGGGCCCGACCGGGTTTATTCATAACGTGTTGTATGAAAACTATCTGAAGGACCACCCGGCTCCGGAAGACTGTGAATACTACATGTGTGGGCCCCCCATCATGAACGCCTCCTGCATCAAGATGCTCAAGGATCTGGGTGTTGAGGATGAAAACATCATGCTGGATGACTTTGGAGGCTAAGCAGTTCTGATGACATTCAGCATGGTACGACCCGCCAGGGTGGCCCTGGCCAGCGCTTTTACAGCGCTGGCCTTTGCCGTTCTGGCGGGTTGTTCGTTTGAGCCAGAGGAAAAAATCTGGGAAATCTCCGGACCTGTCTTCGGCACCAGCTACCACATCAATGTCGTATTGACCGAGGATCAGGAGAGGCTTGAAACTCTGGCCAGCGGTATCGATGAGGTGCTCGAAGGGGTTGATGCGTCAATGTCGACCTGGCGCGAGGATTCGGAGCTGTCCCGTTTCAATCAACGATCCGATCAATCCGAGTGGGTTCCGGTGTCAGCGGACTTGCTCCGTGTTCTTCAGAAGGCTGAAGAGATCTCAACGATGACCGCTGGTGCCTTTGATGTGACCATCGGCCCGGTGGTAAATCTTTGGGGGTTCGGCCCCGAGGCGCGCCCGGAGCAGATTCCGTCAGAAGAATCTCTCTCCAGGGCTCTTGCCGCCACTGGCTTCGAGAAGCTCGAGCTGCGGGTCGATCCGCCCGCCGTGCGTGCGACACCACCGCAATATGTGGATCTGTCGGCTATCGCCAAGGGATACGGTGTAGATGCGGTTGCCCGTTTTCTTGAGAGCGAAGGCGTGGAGGCGTACCTGGTGGAGATTGGCGGAGAGGTTAGCGTCAATGGCCGTAAACCTGATGGCAGCACCTGGCGACTGGCCATAGAACAGCCGATGGCGGAAGGGCGCGCGGTAAACCGCGTGGTGGCGCTGGAATCACGTGCTATGGCAACATCAGGTGATTATCGTAATTATTACGAATCGGAAGGGCGTCGGTATTCCCATACAATAGATCCTGAAACGGGTGAGCCAATTGCTCACAAGCTGGCATCAGTAACCGTTATCGCGGACGATTGTATGACGGCAGATGCTCTGGCAACCGGTTTTAATGTGATGGGCTACGAGCGGGCAAATGAGCTCGCGGTAAGGGAAAATATCCCGGCCTATTTTATTGTCAGGACGGATGAAGGCTTCGAGACGCACCAGACGCCGGCCTTTTCGTCCTACGTGACTCAATGAGGGGAGGGCAACATGGGTACCTTTCTTTTGGTTCTTTTCATCGTGGTTTTGCTGGTTGCAGCCATGTCTATTGGCGTGATCCTCGGGCGCAAGCCCATCAGCGGAACCTGCGGCGGTATTGGCGCGCTTGGTATCAGCCAGTCCTGTGATATCTGCGGTGGTAATACCCAGAAGTGCGAAGAAGAAAACGAACGGTTGGCCAACGAGGGTAAAGAGCCCGAGGCTCTGGCTTACGACGCCAGCAAGGCCAGCAAGCACTGATCTGTTTTTGACAATTACAACCATCTTTTCACGACGTAGATAAGGAGTCACTGCGCGCATGGCAGAACATCATTACGACGTCGTCGTTATCGGCGCCGGTCCGTCCGGCGAAGGCGCGGCGATGAATGCGACGAAACACGGCAAACGTGTCGCGATCATCGAAGACAAGCCTACCGTTGGCGGGAACTGCACCCACTGGGGCACCATTCCTTCCAAGGCGCTGCGCCACTCCGTCAAACAGATCATTACGTTCAACACCAACCAGATGTTCCGGGATATCGGGGAGCCTCGCTGGTTCTCTTTCCCGCGAGTGCTTCAGAATGCCCAGAAGGTCATCGGCAAGCAGGTCAAGCTCCGGACGCAGTTCTACTCTCGCAATCGCGTGGATTTGATAAACGGCCGGGCCTTTTTTGTCGACCAGAACCGCATAGAAGTCCGGGGTAGCAAGTCCTCCGAGACGCTGCACTTCAAGCAGGCGATCATCGCCACCGGTTCCAGGCCCTACCTGCCACCCGATGTGGACTTCCGTCATCACCGTATCTATAACTCCGACACCATTCTGAACCTGTCTCACACGCCTCGCACACTGATTATTTATGGCGCTGGCGTCATAGGGTCAGAGTACGCCTCGATCTTTGCGGGCCTGGGTGTAAAAGTCGACCTGATCAACCCGGGTAGCCGGCTGTTGTCCTTCCTGGATGACGAGATCTCCGACGCCCTGAGTTACCACCTGCGGAATAATGGCGTTCTGGTTCGCCACAACGAGCAGTACGAGTCGGTTGTGGGCGACGACCACGGTGTGGTGTTGTCGCTTCAATCGGGCAAGAAAATCCGTGCGGATGCATTCCTGTGGTGCAATGGTCGCAGCGGGAACACCGAGAAGCTGGGCCTCGAAAATATCGGTCTGGAACCCAATGGCCGTGGGCAACTGGCCGTTGACGAGCACTATCGCACCGAAGTGGACAACATCTACGCGGCGGGCGACGTGATCGGCTGGCCAAGTCTGGCAAGCGCCGCTTATGACCAGGGCCGCTCTGCATCCTCGGATATTGTGGATGACGCATACTTCCGCTTTGTGTCGGATGTGCCGACCGGGATCTACACCATTCCGGAAATCAGTTCCGTTGGTAAAACCGAGCGCGAACTGACGGAAGCCAAGGTGCCCTACGAGGTTGGACAGGCGTTCTTCAAGGATCTTGCCCGTGCCCAGATTACCGGAGAAGCGGTAGGAATGCTGAAAATTCTGTTTCACCGGGAAACCCGTCAGATTCTGGGTATCCACTGTTTCGGTGACCAGGCGGCGGAAATCGTCCACATCGGCCAGGCGATCATGAATCAGGAAGGAGAGGCCAACTCCCTGAACTACTTCATCAATACCACGTTCAACTATCCGACCATGGCGGAAGCCTACCGTGTCGCGGCGTTGAACGGTCTGAACCGGATCTTTTAACGGGGCAGGCCACACCAGGGGTCAGAAGAAAGCCTACGACTGACCCCGGCTTAACCTTCCATATCCCGAATTCAGCCCGCTGACAGGGCCTCTTTACTGGCCGACACCCCGGCGTGACTCTGTGGCAATGACAGGGCTGACCTGGCCCTGTTGTCGAAGAATATGCGGGTGCTGGTGGGATAGTCAGTGATGATGCTGTCCACGCCCATTTCTTCCAGTTGCAACATGTCGTGAATCCGGTTCACCGTCCAGGTGGACACGTGCATGCCCTTTCGATGGGCTTTTTCAACCAGCGCTTTCGAGCAAAGCTTCCAGTTGATGCAGAGATACTCACAGCCGAGTTGGCCCGCAATGCTCAAGGGGCGCGGGAATTTGCGCTCTGCGACCAGGCCGATGCGGATGTTCTTGTTCCGCCGCCGGATCTGTTTCAGAAACCAGGTGTCGGAAGAGGTTATGGCCACCGTCTGATACAGATTGCGTCGCTGTATAACCTCTGTCAGGCGATTGCTGAGAATGTTCAGGCGCTGACGCGTGTCTTTTTTGACTTCCAGTTGCAGGTGTTCGAGGTCGTCGAACCGGTCCAGAAGGTCTTCCAGCGCGGGAATTCCCGTGGGTGTGGGCCAGGAGCTGGTGTTTCTTCGCGCATCCATGGCAGCCAGTTCGGCGGCCGTGTACTGACTGATACTGCCTTTCTGGCTGGTCGTGCGGTCAACCGAAAGATCGTGCACCAATACCGGCTTGCCGTCCTTTGACAATACGAGATCCAGTTCAAAATGCCGGATACCGTGCCGGTAAGCATGCGTAAATCCCGGAAGGGTGTTTTCGGGAGCTTCTCCCTTGGCGCCTCTGTGTCCGTAGACAATCATTCCGCTGCATCATCCTTCAGGCGTTGGTAAATGGCCTGGCGCTTCTTCCAGGTGTCGTGGCAAAGGCGTATGTCTTCGAGGTACGCCGGCAGCTCGTTCATCAGCAGGGCCTGGGGGCCGTCCACCAGGGCTCTTTCCGGCTTGGGGTGGAAATCCACGAGCACCATGTTGGCACCGGCGACGACGCCCTGGGCGGTCGCGTGCATGACATCAAGGATGCCGTCCGGAGACTGCTCGCGGCTGCCCACCGAATGGGAAGGATCCACACAGACTGGCATACGGGTAAGGCGCTTGACCGCCGGCACATGGGCGAAATCCACCATGTTCCGATGGGGCTGGCCGGCTTCGGTTTTCATGCCCCTCAGGCAGAAGATGACATTAGCGTTGCCTTCGCTGGCCAGATACTCGGCAGCGTTGAGGGATTCATTCAGGGTAATCCCGAACCCGCGTTTGAGCAGTACCGGATAGGTACTCTGGCGGCCAATGGCCTTGAGCAGCTCGAAGTTCTGGGTATTGCGGGTGCCCACCTGCAGCATTACACCGGTGGGACGGCCAAGCTTTTCGAGGCAGTTGTCGATTTCCTCAATGTGGCTCTCATGAGTGATCTCCATGGCGATAACCTTGATGCCGTGTTTCCCCGCCTTTTCAAACACCCAGGGGAGGCAGCCCTTGCCGTGGCCCTGGAATGAATAAGGGTTGGTGCGCGGCTTGTAGGCGCCCATTCGTGTGCAGACTTCCCCATGGCCTTCCAGGGCCTTCATCATCATGTCGACGTGTTCGGGCACATCAACCGCGCACAGCCCGGCAAAGATGTTCAGGTTGGATTGACTGAACTCGACACCGTTGTAGGTGAAGCCGCTTTGCCGTCGATCGTCCCGGTGGCGCCCAAGAATACGGTAGTCGTCCGAAATGCGTATGGCCCGTTCGACCGCAGGTAGGGCTTCGATCTCTTCCTTGTTCAGGGGCTTGGTGTCCCCGAGAAGATAGATTTCGGTCAGCCTCTGGGTGGCGCCCTGAACCTCATGAACCCGAACCGACACGTTCGGGAGATTCTCGAGGTAGTGCATGGTCTGTCGGTATTCTTCGCTGTCCAGAGCGGTATTCGGATGAAGAATCGCTAGCATGCTGTCTCCTTTTAAGAACCTGCGTCTTGCGCCCGGTGCCGCGCCTGCATGAACTCCCGATGATTAAGATGCAGCAGGTCTGCCATGCGGCGAATAAGGTGTTCTTCGTACTTGTCGATGCGGCCATCCGCAAAGGCCACGCGCCAGATACTTTCCAGCAGGGCCTGTTTTCCTTCCTGGTCCAGGTACTCGTTGATCTGGCCGGTAAATTCATAGAGCGACGTGGCATCGTCTGCGTGGCTAAGGGCGTCTTCCAGAATTTCCTCGGCTTCGGCCCGGGTTACCTGATGTGCTTTTACTGCGCCATCAACAATGGCCTGCAGTTCGCGCTCGTCTTCATCCTGGTCGACACGGGAAAGCTGAACCATCAATGCCGTGGCAGCCACTGCGAGCTGATGGTTATCGGGCTTCTCGCGTTCAGCTTCCGGTGCCGCAAACAATTTTTTCAGGCGCTCGATCATGATCGGACAGTCCCACTTCTGTGTTTGGTTTGAGGCGCCGCGTCAGGCCGCCCTGGCCAGCTGCCGGACCCGGTTCTCCAGTTCAATCTGGTCGGCTGTGAACCGGCGGATACCATCGGCCAGCTTCTCGGTAGCCATAGCGTCCTCGTTGGATTCCCAGCGGAACAGTTTCTCGTCGATGGTGCCAAACTGATCCGGTGAGCTGGCGGTGTCGGCGACCAGTCGACGCGGCAGATCGCCCAGGTCGTCCTGCAACTCCTGCAGCAGGGTAGGGCTTATGGTCAGGCGGTCACAGCCAGCCAGCATTTCAATTTCGCCGGTGTTCCGGAAACTGGCGCCCATCACCACCGTTTTAAAGCCGTTGGCCTTGTAGTAATTGTAGATACGGGATACCGAAAGCACCCCCGGATCCTCTGCAGCCGGGTAGCTGTCCCGGCCAGTGCTGGCCAGGTGCCAGTCCAGAATTCGACCAACAAAGGGCGAGATCAGGAATGCACCGGCCTGGGCACAGGCGGCGGCCTGAATGAAAGAAAACAGCAACGTCAGGTTGCAGTGAATGCCTTCTTTCTCCAGTTGCTCGGCCGCCCGGATGCCTTCCCAGGTAGAAGCAATCTTGATCAGTACGCGACTGGTGTCGACGCCCTGCTTGTCGTACAGCTCAACCAGGCGGCGGGCGCGCTCAAGCGTACCGGCGGTATCAAAGGACAAACGGGCATCCACCTCCGTCGAAACCACACCGGGAATCAGGTTCAGGATTTCTCGGCCGGCGAGTACGGCCAGCATATCAGTGGCCATGGTCAGCTGCTCGGCGTCTGAGCCGCCATGCCGCCGGGCTTCTGCCACAGCCTTGTCCAGCATCGGCCGGTAAGCGTCAGAAGCGGCAGCTTTGAGTAGCAGGGATGGATTAGTGGTGGCATCTTCCGGCCGCCACTTCGCAATGGCTTCGATATCGCCGGTATCCGCTACCACCGTGGTCATGGTCTTCAGTTGGTCGAGCTTGCTGGTCATTCGTCCTGTCGTCCCGGTTGATCTGTTATTGGTGCGCCCGAATCCCGGGCGCTGGCTATATGCCTACAATAACGGGCCGCTCTGACAGGAACAAGACAACAAAAGGTATGGTGGCAATTGCCTGCGATTAAGCTTCGGCAATCTCCGGCGCCGCCGGTTCACGAACCTTTTCCAGAGCGGTTTCGATCACTTCCAGGCCAGCACCGGATTTATGGGCGTTCTCGCTGATATAGCGACGGAACTGCCGACCGCCAGGTTGGCCGTGGAACAGGCCGAGAAGGTGCCTGGACATGTGAGTCAGGAATACGCCGCGCTCAAGTTCGCTCCCTATGAACGGAAGCATGGCCCGAAGTGCCTGATGCCGGGTTTCTACCGGCGCTGCCTCCCCGAAGAACTCCGGATCGACGCCTGCCAGCAGCCAGGGATTGTGGTACGCCTCCCGACCCAGCATCACGCCGTCGGTATGCCGGAGATGCTCGTGGCACTCATCGAAGGTCTTGATGCCGCCGTTGATGATGATTTCCAGGTGCGGGTATTTCGCTTTCAGCCGGTAGACCCAGTCGTATTTAAGCGGAGGGACTTCCCGGTTTTCCTTGGGGCTCAGGCCTTCAAGAATCGCGATCCGGGCGTGTACGATAAAGGTCCGGCAGCCAGCTTCCGACACTTTTTCCACGAATTCGCAGAGATCGTCCCAGGACTCCCGCCCATCAATACCGATTCGATGCTTCACGGTGACTGGCAGCTCGGTTGCTTCAATCATGGCGCGCACGCCCTCTGCCACCTTGTCCGGATGGCCCATCAGGCAGGCACCGATCATGTTGTTCTGAACACGATCGCTGGGGCAACCGACGTTCAGGTTAACCTCATCGAAGCCGTATTGCTGTGCCAGCCTGGCACAGTGGGCAAGTTCGCCGGCATCGCTGCCACCCAGCTGAAGGGCCAGTGGGTACTCGGCCTCATCGTGGCGCAGAAAGCGCGCGGTGTCGCCATGAATCAGTGCGCCGGTGGTGACCATCTCGGTGTAGAGCAGGGTATGCCGGCTAAGCTGGCGCGCCAGATAACGGTAGTGACTGGTGGTCCAGTCCATCATCGGGGCCACGCAGAAGCGGCGGGAGGGGCCGGAGTTGTGCAGCAGGGTGTCCTCAGATGGTATTCCAGACATTGCGATACCTGTTGTCGACGAAAAACGGGTGACGAAAAGAACTACGTTGAAACCAAGAGTCGTAGTTTAACAGGCATTGGTTTCCGATTTCCGTAAGGCTTTGGCGAAATCCATAACAGGCTTCAGGCTGCTCGTTTCAAATAGTTGCGGAGAAAATTGAAGTAGATTAGAGCGTCTCGAGTGGAGAACAGCTGGGGCTTGAATCCACCATAGAGTTTGTTGATGTAATTGCCCGGAACCTCGGGAAGCTTCGCCAGAGCCATTGCCCAATCGTCAAACTGGCGATGATCGATTTGCTCGTACTGAATCAGGCGAACATCCTGGTGGCGAGGATCGGCAGTGATGCCAAGGTAAAGTCTGTTGACAGCCTCTTCCTCACCTTCCAAAACCTGCATGAAATTGAACTGATCATAAGCCAGCAGGCCGGTGATGCCGTCCCGCTCGTTTCTTTTGATGGATTCCGCGAGGATGTCGTCTAAATCGGATTCCTGCAGATGCGAAGAAACGCTGCTGAAATAGATAAGCCTGCAAAGTCTGGGCTTCGATGCGTCGATAGCAAAAAACCTCCCTGAAGGAGAAGCACTCCTTCTGCTATGATCTCATGCTTGTTTAACTGTACTCCCATAAAACCCAAGTAAACAACCTTGCCCTGGAGTTTGAACGTATGCCCCTGATGGTGCAGGCTCTGCTGCCGGTATTTGTCCTGATCATGCTGGGGCATGTGTTCCGCCGCATTGACTTTCCGGGCGGCGATTTCTGGCCCCAGGCGGAGCGGTTTACCTACTACGTGCTGTTTCCGGCCATGTTGGTCTTCAAGCTGGGGCAGGCCAGGTTGCCGGCTTCCGCTTATGGTGACATTGCATTGCTCATTGGCGCCATGCTGATCGCGATGACGCTGATCCTGGCGATTGCCCAATGGTTCTGGCGCTGGTCCGGCCCGGTTTTTTCTTCGGTTTACCAGGGGGCTATCCGGTTCAATTCCTACGTGGGCCTGGCGGCTGGCGGCATGCTGCTCGGCGATCAGGGCCTGTCCCTCTCGGCGATCGCAGTTGCCATCATGGTGCCGTTGCTGAATCTGCTGTGCATACTGATGTTTTCACTGGTGGCCACGGAAGGGCCGGTGAGGCTGGTGCCAGTATTCAAGGCGATTGTGACCAATCCTCTTATAGTGGGCTCGGTGATTGGCGTGGTCTGGAGTTTCTTCGAAATCGGATTTCATCCGCTGATCGGCGGCATTCTCGAGCCGCTAAGCAATCTGGCGTTGCCGATGGGTTTGATGACGGTTGGCGCCGGGCTTCAGCTCAAGGCCCTCAGAGGCGCTTCACTGCCGTTTATTGTGTCATCGGCGCTGAAGTTGGTCGGATTTCCGCTGATGACTGCGGGGCTGGCCTCGTTGCTGGGTCTTGAGGGAATGATGGTTCAGGTGGTCGTGCTGTTGTCGGCGCTCCCCACGGCCACCTCTGCCTACATTCTGGCTCGACAGCTTGGTGGCGATGCCCCCCTGATGGCGGGCATCATCAGTGGTCAGACCTTGCTGGCCATCGTCACCATACCTTTAATGCTCAGTATTCTCTGGTAGGCACTTGAGCACCGCGTCGACAATGCTGTGCTGGAAGTTGTTGTAACCTTCTGGCGTTGCCGCGATGTCAGTGGCCAGAGGGTCCCAGGTGCTGAAGGTCACGTCCAGGCTCTCGGTGATCGAGCGCCACCACTGCCGGTTGAACTGCGGTTCGGTCAGGAGGCAGGGATGGTTTGCGTTGCGCAGTTTTTCCTGCACTTCCGCGATATGCCGGGCCCCTGGCGACAGCTCCGGGTTCAGTGTCAGAACGCCCTCGAGTTTCAGTTCATAGTGTTCGGCAAATCGGGTAAAGGCGTCGTGATAGGCGAACAGGCTGATTTCGTGCGCCGGTGCAAGGCGGTCCCGGATAGTGGCATCGGTTTCTCGAACGCTGGCTTTGAACTGCTCGAAATTCTCGTTTAACGCGCCAGCGTCAACACCTTTCAGTCCTGAGAGAGCATCCCGGATCGTCCCGGCCATTTCGATGGCCAGTTCGGGATCCAGCCAGATGTGCGGGTCTTCGCCGTCTCCGTGATCATGGCCGTGTCCGTGCCCCTCGTTGTGGTGTTCTTCCTCCTTGGCCTCCTCTTCGTGGGCATGGCCATGGTGATCGTCCGCGTGGTCGTCGTGCGCGTGTTCATCGTGGTTAACTTCCCCGGGTTCGTGCTCGGCATCCATGAGCGCGACCGTTCGACCGCTGAATTCCTGCCCTGCCAGAAGGCGATTAAGGAAGGTTTCCATGTCGGGCCCGACCCAGAAAATCACGTCGGCGTTTTCCAGGGCCCGGCGCTGGGATGGCTTCATGGTGTAATTGTGGGGGCTGGAGCCGGGCGGGACGAGACTCGTTGTCTGCATGTCTTCCGTGGCGATCGCACTGACGATCAGCTCAACCGGTTTGATGGAAGTAACAATGCGGGTCTCGGCCTGCAGGGCACTGTGAAACAAAAGGGTGCCGGCTCCGAGTGCAATAGAAAGTGCTTTTCCGGTAACGCGCATGATAAAAGAGATCCTGCGATGCTGATGTGTAATGTTATAATATAACAAACTCGGCCGGGGCCGGCAAAAGAAACTTCTTACTTAGTATTTCTGGTGTGCTCGTTAACTTCCTGATCATGCGAAACCTGCCGTTGGCCGGTATAATGCCCGCTTTATCAAACGGCCACCGATTTTTCAGGAAGGTTTCATGACTGTACGTACCCGAATTGCTCCGTCACCCACGGGAGACCCTCACGTTGGTACCGCCTACGTGGCCCTGTTCAACCTGTGCTTTGCCCGTCAGCACGGCGGCCAGTTTATCCTGCGTATCGAAGACACCGACCAGGCCCGCAGTACCGCAGAATCCGAGCAGGACATTCTCAAGGCGCTGCGCTGGCTCGGTCTGAACTGGGACGAAGGCCCCGACGTGGGTGGTCCTCATGGCCCCTATCGCCAGTCCGAGCGCAAGCACTCGTACCGGCAGTATGCCGAGGATCTGGTGACGGCCGGCCACGCATTTTATTGCTTCCGCACACCGGATGAGCTGGAAGCCATTCGGGAAGAACGCAAGGCCCAGGGTCTGAACCCGGGTATCAAGGGCGATCTGGAGCTGCCCGAGGACGAAGTGAAGCGCCGCCTCGATGCAGGTGAACCATACGTGATTCGTATGAAAGTGCCCGATGAGGGCGTCTGCGAGATCGACGACATGCTTCGGGGCACCATTGAGATCGACTGGGCTCAGGTGGACTGCCAGATTCTGCTCAAGTCCGATGGCATGCCCACTTATCACCTGGCGAATGTGGTTGATGATCACCTGATGGAAATCACCCACGTTCTGCGCGGTGAGGAGTGGATCAACTCGGCGCCCAAGCACAAGCTGCTGTACCAGTATTTTGGCTGGGATATGCCGGTGCTGTGTCACCTTCCGCTGCTGCGCAACCCGGACAAGAGCAAGCTGTCCAAACGCAAGAACCCGACCAGCATCAATTTCTATGAGCGCATGGGCTTTCTGCCGGAGGCCGTCACCAACTACCTGGGGCGCATGGGCTGGTCCATGCCGGACGAGCGGGAAAAGTTCACCCTGGATGAGATGATCGAGAACTTCGACATCCAGCGAGTTTCCCTTGGTGGCCCGGTGTTTGACGTGGAGAAGCTCCGCTGGCTGAACGGCCAGTGGCTGCGCGAAGAGCTGACTGAAGAGCAGTTCATGGAGCGCATGCGCCAGTGGTGGTTCAATGAGGATGCCCTGTGTGCTCTGGTGCCCCACATCAAGGGCAGGGCAGAGGTGTTTTCGGATGTGGCGCCCATGGCCCAGTTCATGTTCTCCGGCATGCTCAACCTGAGGCCGGAAGACTTTGTCCACAACAAGCTGGAGGAAGCCCAGATCAAGCGGGTTCTTCAGTTCACGCTCTGGAAGCTTGAAGCGCAGCGACACTGGAGCAAGGAGACCATCTTCGCGGATATCAAGGCGTTGGCCAAAGCCATGGACCTGAAGATGGGTGACTTCATGTTCTCCATTTTTGTGGCGGTTGCTGGCACTCCGAATTCCTGGTCTGTCATGGATTCCATGGCGCTGCTGGGCCCGGACATGACCCGTTCAAGGCTTCGGCATGCCCTGGAAGTGATAGGTGGTTTCTCCAAGAAGGAAACCAAGAAGGTGGAAAAGGAATACGCGGCTCTGGGTATTCATTAACCGCTTTGGTGAATTAATAAACGGCTTGAACAGGGATGTTCAGAAAACTGAAAAAAAGTGTGTTTCAGAGGTTGACGCCCATAGGGCGGATCCTTAATATACGCAGCCGTTGAGGGGCCATAGCTCAGCTGGGAGAGCGCAACACTGGCAGTGTTGAGGTCGGCGGTTCGATCCCGCCTGGCTCCACCAATTTCTAGTCCCCTTCGTCTAGTGGCCTAGGACTCCGCCCTTTCACGGCGGCAACAGGGGTTCGAACCCCCTAGGGGACGCCAATACGGCTTGACGGTTTAGTCCACCGGAAAGCCATCAAAAAAACCGCCTTCTGGCGGTTTTTTTGTGTCTGAATGTCGGGTCAGACAACAATGGGGTCAAATGAAATTTCCATCTGACCCCGGATTTATTCAGCGCTCGGCAATGGCACCCTTCCCAACACCCTCATAAGCCTTCACCCGGATGGTGTCTGTCGCGAACTCCACCTTGAGCTTGTCGGCCATGTGGGCGGCAATCAGCTCCACCGTGGTGTCGGTATCCAGCATGTACACGCGATCCTCTGGCAGGGTCAGTGCAAACTCGCCCTGGTTGGCCTCGTATTCGAAGGTCACATAGCGAACGCCGTCTTCGCCAACATGGCGACGCACCACATCCTCCTCGGACCCCACGTAGATATCCCGCCAGAGCTTGGCCCAGCGGCGCTCCAGATCGTAATCGCGGTGGCCGTTCCGGTCGATACGAATCGGTGATCGATGGCCGTGGGCGATGCGCTGGCAGTTGCCCAGGTGTTTCTTAAGGCCGTGGACATAGTGGTAGTAAGCACCATCGATTTCCTCTTCCCGGAGATTGATCTCCACGGAAATCACGTTGGCCGGAAGCACGGTCTTTATTTCCTGTTCCAGCAAAGAGGCCACGGCCGAGGGCACAACCCGGTCGGCGGACAACCAGACAATGGCCTCGTCCGGTGAGCGGTGAATGATCTGGCTGCCGTCCGTGAGTGCCCAGGTAAAAGTGTCTGGCTGCTCCTCACTCCAGGACAGCCCCTGGTAGCCGCGGGGAATCACCAGGCGATGGTCAACACGCTCATCGATCACTCGCTTGATGGTGCGTTTTACGTTACTGAAGTCGAACACCATGCCCTGTTCGTCCAGCTCCCCGCCAAGCACCACATCCGCAATCCAGCTTTCACCCACCAGCCCACGGGTCGGGTCCAGGTAGGCAAAATCGATAACGGTCAGGTTGTCTACAAACAAATGGTTCATCAAATTTCCAGGCGGGTATGGTTGATTGATGGCCGAATTCTAGCAAAAATCACCGAATACAGCAGTCTGGCGGTTAGCCACTGCTTCATTTCTTTTTGCTATCGGACTCATCATTTTAAACCTCGACTCGCACATTGATCAGCAATTTCCGGCACTGATACTGGCGGCCGGTGCCTCGAGCCGCCTCGGTCGGCCGAAAGCCCTCCTGCCGCTGGCTTCTGGTGACGGGACAGACACGGACTGCCGTAACCGCACATTGTTGGACGCCGCCATTGCCCAGGGCCGAATCCTCAGCCCGGAAGTTCGAGTGGTGTGTGGGGCCTGGTACCCGCTCATACGCTTTCGTTGTCGGAGGCAACCTTCTTCCTGGTTGCGGGCGCCGGATTGGCAGGAGGGCATCTCGGCATCTCTGTCAGCGGGGCTTCGCAGCCTGGGGCCAGCGGTAAAGGGCGTATTTGTTCTTGTGGCGGACCAGCCGTTACTGGATCTGAACGCCCTCGAGGCCTTTGGCAAGGCGGCCCGCTCTGTACCGGAACAGCCCATCGCTGCAGATTACGGTGGCCGGCCGGGTGTGCCCGCCTATTTGCCCAGATGGCTCTGGCCGCTGGTGTTGGATCTGGAGGGGGATAGGGGCGCCGGGCGACTGCTTGCAGAGGTGCGTGCAACCCGGGTAGATATTCCGGGGATCCACGATGATGTGGACACCCCGGCAGACTGGCAGAGGATCAGGGCCCTGCTCAACCGAACAGGCCAGACAGCCAGGCAATCCCGACGCTGAAGATGCCTAGACTTATGGCAAGACCAATGGTGTAGACCCGGGACGATGCCGAGCGCTGCTGCGCAACAAAAAGGTCGATTGTGCGCTGGGCTATGTCTTCAGCGGTTTCCCTCGAGATCTCGTGGGCTTGCTGAATAGCCTCGGACTGAAGGGTTTGCCAGAACTCGGTATCAATCGTCTGCACACTCGTGATGTGATCTTTCAGCTCGGCCATATGCTCGCTCGTGAAGCCGGAGTTCTTTTTCAGCTCCTTCTTGAGCACGGCAAGTTCGCTGCCAAGGTTCAGGTTGACCTCCGCGGCAACTTCGTCCCGCAGATTTTTGGTCCGTTCGTCGACCATTTCGGTGACGGCGTTCAGGCGTTCCTCAATCACCGCGTCCTGTTTGCTTCGGGATTCATCCAGAGCCCGCTTCAGGTGATCGAACTGCTCGTCAAAGAGGGAGCTGAGCAGTTCGTGGAGGCGGTTGTTGATGTGAGTTTTGACTGCGGAACGGGCGATCTGCTCAATCAACTCGCTGGTCAAGGGCACCACATTGGCTTGCGGGTTGCTCCGGCTGGCTGAATCGCCCGTCTTGGGCGACAGTTCCACCGACGCATCTGCAGGTACGTTCAGCAGTTCGTCCTCTTCCGCGGCAGCCGGCTCAGATTGCAGCGGTGGCTCCGGCAAGTTTCCGCCTGTGACATCACTGGCCAGCTGGTCCAAAACTTCTTTGAGGCCCTCCGTTTGCGGCGGTTTAGTGAGGATGTTGTAAACACCGAAGTTCCTGGCCTCCTCCATGAATGATGACGATTTTTTGGATGTGCACATGATGATGGGGATGCCGGCGGTCTCCGGGTTGCCCTTGATGGCTTTGGTCGCCTCTACGCCATTCATCCCCGGCATTAGATGGTCCATGAAGATGACATCCGGACGCCCCTGGCTGTTCAGGAAATCGAGGGCCTCCTCGGCCGAGCCAGCCATATTGACTTCCATATCGCGACTTTCCAGCAGTTTGCTCAGGGCAAATCGGGCCACCTTGGAGTCATCTACCAGCAGAGCGTTCTTGATCGCCATGTCACTACCTCAATCGTTTACTGCAAACGCGTTTGTTATCGGGCCGTTATGATTACCAGCCTTCCAGTTTCGGGCACTCTGTGGCCCGGTAGCTCTTGTCCCGATAACAGACACCGGGTTCAGTGGTTCGGGCAGTGAAAATTTCCCCTGCCGCTGTGGTCAGGCGTACCTGTCCGTAAGGCTCGCCATGACGGAATGTCGCTTCGATCGAGCTGCCGTTGGGATTCTTCAGCAAGCCCTTACCGTGGAACTTTCCTTCAATGTATTCGCCCTCGTATTTCTTGCCGCTGGCGAAGACCTCTGCCCCGGTGCCATGGAAGGCGCCGTTGGAAAATTCGCCTTCGTAATGGCGACCGTCGGGGTAGGTTAGTGTGCCGGTGCCATGAAATTCGTCGTTCCGGAAGCCGCCGACGTAGAGCATGCCATCCGCGGTGGTCAGGGAACCGTGGCCATTAAGCTGTCCGTCCTTCCAGTGGCCGGTCAGTATGTCGCCGTTTGCCAGTGTAAGCGTGCCTTTGCCGTTAAACTGGTTGTCCCGGAATTCGCCGGAATAGCGCGAGCCGTCGGCACTGCGCCATTCACCGTCGCCCTCGCGGTTGCCTGCAGACCAGCCTCCCTCGTAACGGCCACCATCGGGATACCACGCGGTGCCCTGGCCGTGGAATTCACCATCCACGAAATGCCCCTCGTAGCGCAGTCCATCGTTGTCCTGGTAGGTGCCATCACCGGTCTTCACGCCACCGATCCAGAT
Source organism: Marinobacter sp. CP1 (assembly GCF_001266795.1). Classification (NCBI taxonomy): domain Bacteria; kingdom Pseudomonadati; phylum Pseudomonadota; class Gammaproteobacteria; order Pseudomonadales; family Marinobacteraceae; genus Marinobacter; species Marinobacter sp. CP1. The sequence continues at coordinate 286,591 of NZ_CP011929.1, read as the reverse complement.
CCCGTCACGGAAATTCACCGTGGTCAGAGCCTCCAGTTCGCCCACCAGAGTCACCTCATTGCCGGCTTTCAGGGCAATGGAGCGGTTCCAGGGTTTGAAACCTGGCTTGGTGATGGTGACCTCGTAGCGGCCCGGGTCCAGCTCAAGATCCAGGCGGGTCGCGCCATATTTCTTGCCGTTGATGGTGACCTGATCGCCGACAACGTTTGAGCGTAGTACCAGCAGCGCCTGCGTCGGTGGCTGGGGTTCCTGCTGTTTTTCCGGTTGTTGCGGATTTGCCGGGGCGGTGTCTGTTTTCGTTGCCATTACCGATGGCGGTTCAGCTACCGCCAGAACCTCCGGGTTCTCCGGCATGGATGGCACGGTAAACGGAGTGGCTTCTACCACGGGTGGGCGCGACTCCCGGGCAGCCTGTTCGGTTCTGGCGGATGCCTCCGGAACAGGCTCGGGGGCCGGCTCGGGCTCGGTAGTGATAGAGGCAACAGCTTGATCCGTCGAGGGTGGTTCGAAGGCTTCTGTTATCTGAAGGTCATCCCGAACCGAGGCGAACCCGGCGGTTACCAGCAGCATGAGCGCCAGGGCATTGACGAACAGAAGCGGTCTGAAATCGACCATGACGGAACCTCTTGATCCTGCATTCTTGGAATTCTGTCTACCGGTTCATCTTACCCAGTGAGTGCAACGCTATGTAACAGAAAGTGACGTGGAGTTACCGAGAATGCAGGCCAAATCACACTTTATCCGGAAGCTGATCATGGTTGAGCTGCTCCCATGATCTCATGTACACGTCGGCTTCGTATTGATAAGGCGATTTGAAAGGGGTTAGCACGAAATCGAAGACGAGAAAGAAAAACCCGATGGAGGCCCACGCGATGGCCAGGGTGCTAATGGTCGTTGCCTGTACCTCCGGGTTCGAGTCGACGAAATTCTGTAACACCGGAATCAGATCCGATGCCATCGCTACCGGGTTGAAGCTGGCCATCACCAGTGGCACCCAGAAGGCGATGAAGATCGGGAAGAATCCGAATGACCAGAGCAATCGGCGGAGCAGATACAGGGCAACTTCCCGCCAGAAGCGCTGTCTGACTTCCGGTACTTTCCGGATCCGCTCGAGGTACCGCCGACGTTCTGCCCAATAGGCGGCTACTTCCGGGGCCTCAACGGCCTTTGATTGAGGTGCAGGTGTTGTCATGTACGGCGCGGTACCCTATAGCTTCTGGAGTGATGCATGATAAGCGATACTACGTGTTACCCTACAATTCTCCAATTGTTTAAAGACAGGATAGTTTGAATGGCTGCAGTGATCGACAACGCAACTCATCCGGCCTTTGAGAAACTTCGCAGTCACCGGATCGATACACTCAATCTCGAGGTCGAGGAGTATCGTCACAAGAAGACTGGCGCCCGCCATCTGCATCTGGCAGCCGACAACGACGAAAACGTGTTTTTCGTTGCCCTGCGTACCTTCCCGATGGATTCCACCGGGGTGGCGCATATTCTGGAACACACGGCATTGTGTGGCAGCGAGCGTTTCCCGGTTCGTGATCCGTTCTTCATGATGATTCGGCGGTCACTGAACACGTTCATGAACGCTTTCACCAGCAGCGACTGGACGGCCTATCCCTTCGCCAGCATGAACCGAAAGGATTTCGACAACCTTCTGTCGGTTTACCTGGATTGTGTATTTTTCTCCAAGCTCGATCCGCTGGATTTTGCGCAGGAAGGTCATCGCCTTGAGTTCGATAAGCCGGAAGATCCGTCCACCGACCTGGTTTATCGGGGTGTTGTCTACAACGAGATGAAAGGCGCCATGAGTTCGCCCACGTCCCAGCTGTGGCAGAACCTCAGCAGCCACCTGTTCCCGACCACGACCTATCACTACAACAGCGGTGGCGAGCCCGACCACATCGTGGATCTGAGCTACGACGACCTGCTGCAGTTCTACCGCCACCACTATCACCCCAGCAACGCGATATTTGCCACCTACGGCGATATCCCGGCTCATGAGCATCATGAGAAGTTTGAAGAGCTGGCGCTGAAACGGTTCGACCGGCTGGACATCGATCTTCCGGTTCGCGACGAGAAGCGCATGTTCGCCCCGGTCAGGGTAGAGCAGGGCTATGCGGTCAACGAAGGCGAGGGGACCGACAACAAGACTCACATCGTTGTGGGCTGGTTGCTGGGCCACAGTTTTGATTTGCAGGAGAACCTGGAGGGTCAACTGCTCTCTGCGGTACTGCTGGAAAACAGTGCCTCACCACTGATGCGAGCCCTGGAAACCACGGATCTTGGTCATGCACCTTCGCCCATGTGTGGTCTGGAAGACTCCAACCGTGAAATGACCTTTGTTTGCGGCATCGAAGGCAGCGAGCCGGACAAGCACAAGGATCTGGAAGCCCTGCTCGAGTCCACGCTGCTCAAGGTCGTGGAGGAGGGCGTAAGCCAGGAACGTCTGGAAGCCATCCTGCATCAGCTCGAACTGCACCAGCGGGAAATTGCTGGTGACCAGTTCCCGTACGGCCTGCAGCTGATCATGAGTGCCATTGCACCCATGGTGCACGGCGGTGATCCGGTTGAATTGCTGGATCTGGAGCCGGTCCTGGCAACGCTCCGGGAGAAAATTCGGGACCCGCAGTACGTGCCAGACCTGATCCGCCGCAAGCTTCTTGAGAACCCGCACCGGGTCACCCTGACCCTGCGGCCGGATGAAAAGCTCGAGTCCCGCCGGCAGGAAGCCATCCGTGAAGCGCTGGCCCGTCGCAAGGCCGAGCTTACCGATGACGAGGTCCGGATGATTGTCGACCGGGCCAGGGCGCTGGAAGAACGCCAGATGCAGAAGGACGATGACTCCATTCTGCCAAAGGTGGATCTGTCAGACGTGCCTCTGCAGATGCCAGAGCCGGAAGGGCGTTATGACGGCGACATTTCGGCAACCGTTTATGCCCGTGGTACCAACGGTCTGGTTTACGAGCAGATTGTTGTCCCGGTGCCGGCGCTGACCGAAGAGGAGCTGCTTCTGGTGCCTTACTACACCACGCTGATTTCCGAAGTGGGTTGTGGTGATCTGGACTACCTGCAAATGCAGGATCGTATCTCTGCGGAGTCTGGTGGTATCGGTGCAGCGTTCAGCGCCAAGGGCCGGATTGATGACGTTCAGGCGCTGTCCGGTTACATCATCTTCAACGGCAAGGCGCTGGCCCGTAATCGCAGTGAATTGACCCGTCTTCTGCGGGATGTCTACACCAGTGCCCGCTTCGATGAGAAAGAGCGAATCCGGGAGATCATTGCGCAGATCCGGGCCCGTCGCGAGCAGGCCGTAACCGGCAGTGGCCATGCACTGGCCATGGGCGCGGCTTCACAGGGAATGAGTCCGGGTGCCTGGCTATCTTTCCGGCTGGGTGGTCTTGCCGGTATTCGCGGCACTAAGCAGCTCGATCAGGCCCTGAAGGATCCAGAGGAATTGACGGCGCTCTGTGACAAGCTTTCTGCATTGCACGAGAAGATCGGCAAGCAGGGTCGGGAGTTCCTGGTGATTGGTGAAGAGGATCAGCTCCCGGCGATGGTTGATGATCTGAAATCCTGCTGGCGTGATGCCTCCGGGGCGGGCATTGCAGGCTGGAAAATGGAACCGGTCAATTACACCACCCGTGAGGCGTGGCTGACCTCTACCCAGGTTAACTTCTGTTCCAAGGCCTACAGCACTGTCGCTGTGGATCATCCCGATGCGGCGGCACTGACAGTGCTGGGTGGTTTCTTGCGTAACGGTTATCTGCACCGAGCCATTCGGGAGAAGGGTGGCGCTTACGGTGGCGGCGCCGGGCAGGACAGCGTGAATGGCACGTTCCGGTTCTTCTCCTACCGTGATCCGCGCCTGGAGGAAACGCTGGACGATTTCGACGCGGCCCTTGCGTGGCTTCAGGACAATGACCACGACTATCAGGAGCTTGAAGAGTCGATTCTTGGTGTAATTGGTCAACTCGACAGGCCCAGATCGCCCGCGGGCGCTGCTCGCCATGCTTTTCACAACAAGCTGTTTGGGCGAAGCCCGGAGCAGCGTGCCAGGTTCCGGGAGCGGGTGCTGTCCGTCACCCTGGATGACCTGAAGCGTGTGGCCAGAACCTGGCTGGTGCCGGAGAAAGCCAGTACGGCCGTGGTAACCAGTCCGGAAAACCGTGCTAGGGCCGAGAAGCTTGGCCTGAACATTCAGGAACTGTAAAGCCAAAACAAAAGAGGCCAGATGAAGTGTTCATCTGGCCTCTTCTTGGTCTGGCCCCTTTCTTATTCTGCCCCGATGAAGCCCTCCAGCCGTCCGTACCCCTAGCGTTGGCGCTTCAGACCGGTTGTCACCATGATTCGGGTGGAGATCTCCTCAACTGAATAGGCGGTGGTATTCAGGTACGGAATCCGCTCACGCCGATACATCAATTCAATTTCCTCGATCTCGTGCATGCACTGCTTGATGGATGAGTAGCGAGAGTTTGGCTTGCGTTCGTTGCGGATGGTTGCCAGCCGCTCCGGCTCGATAGTCAGCCCGAAAATTTTCTCTTTATAAGGTTTCAGGGCTTTCGGGATCTGCTGGTCTGCCAGGTCTTCTTCGGTAATCGGATAGTTCGCCGCTTTCACGCCATACTGCAGCGCCAGATAGAGGCAGGTGGGGGTTTTCCCGCTTCGGGAGGCGCCAACGAGGATCAGGTCTGCTTCGTCGTAATGCCGGGTGCGTGCGCCATCGTCATTATCCAGCGCGAAATTGACGGCATTGATCCGGCGTTCATAGCTGCCTTCATTGTTGATGGCATGGGATTTACCGACGGTATAGGAAGAGGAAGACTGGAGTTCCTGTTCCAGGGGGCTGAGAAACGTACCGAAGATGTCCACCATGAAACCCTCGGCGGTGGCGATGATTTCCCGGATATCGCTGTTTACAATGGTGTCGAACACCAGCGGCCGTGCGCCGTCTGTCTCGGCCGCCTTGTTGATCCGTTTGACCATTTCCCGGGCTTTTTCTTCGTCCGCAATGTAGGGAACAGTAACCCGTTCAAACTCGATCTTTTCGAACTGGGCCAGAAGGCTGTGCCCGAGAGCCTCGGCTGTCAGGCCGGTGCCATCAGAAATGAAAAAAGCAGTGCGTTTCATGCTGTATTGTCCGGTTCCTTGGTTCTTGATTCCTGGCTCGGTGGCCTAGGTAATTTCCGCAGGTTACAGTATCATACACGCCAAGTTCGAGACTCCGCAGTGGATATTGTCTGCTTTTACCGCTTGATACCGCTGGCCCGATTTTGCTCTTAGCTTCACAGACTCAAGGGAGACATGCTTTGGAAGATTACATTATCTGGTTTGATCACCTGGGAATGTCCGATGTCGATCGGGTAGGCGGCAAGAACGCCTCACTCGGCGAAATGATCAGTAATCTCGCCAACGCAGGTGTTACCGTTCCAGGTGGCTTTGCCACAACAGCGCACGCCTATCGCGAATTCCTCGCTACTGACGGACTGAAAGAGCGTATCGACAACGCTCTCGATGCCCTGGACATCAACGACGTTAACGAACTGGCCCGGGTTGGTGCCCAGATTCGTCAATGGATCATTGAAACGCCATTTCCGGATGTTCTGGAGAACGCCCTGAAGGAATCGTTCGCCACCCTGCAGGATGGCAACGAACACATGGCGGTTGCGGTACGTTCCTCTGCAACGGCGGAAGATCTCCCGGACGCCTCCTTCGCAGGCCAGCAGGAAACCTTCCTGAACGTGGTGGGGCTGCAACAGGTGCGCACCTCGGTCAAGGAAGTGTTTGCGTCGCTGTTCAATGACCGCGCTATTTCCTACCGCGTCCACCACGGCTTTGACCACAAGATGGTGGCGCTCTCGGCTGGTATCCAGAAAATGGTGCGCAGTGAGACGGCGGCCAGTGGCGTTATGTTCACCCTCGACACAGAATCCGGCTTCCGTGACGTGGTATTTGTAACTGCCTCTTACGGTCTGGGTGAGACCGTCGTTCAGGGTGCTGTAAACCCTGATGAATTCTACGTACACAAGCCTACTCTCGAAGCCAGTCGGCCGGCCGTCCTGCGTCGCAATCTGGGCAGCAAGGCCATCAAGATGGTCTACCACACCAAGCCCGGTGAAGGTGAATTCGTTGAAACAGTGAAGGTGGAGCAGGAAGACCGCAACCGCTTCTGCATCACTGACGCCGAGGTGGAAGACCTGGCACGTCAGGCGATGATTATCGAGAAGCACTACCAGCGACCGATGGACATCGAGTGGGCGAAGGACGGCGACGACGGCAAGATCTACATCGTTCAGGCGCGCCCTGAGACGGTGAAAAGCCGTGCGTCTGCCAATGTGATGGAGCGCTACCTGCTTAAAGAAACCGGCAAGGTGCTGGTGGAAGGCCGGAGCATCGGCCACAAGATCGGCAGTGGCCCGGTGAAGATCATCACCAGCATCAAGGAAATGGACCGGGTGCAGGCCGGCGATGTGTTGGTTACCGACATGACCGACCCGGATTGGGAGCCGGTGATGAAAAGGGCTTCCGCCATTGTTACCGACCGCGGTGGTCGTACCTGCCACGCGGCCATTATTGCCCGCGAGCTGGGCATTCCGGCCGTGGTCGGATGCGGCGATGCCACGGAGTTGCTGACCGACGCACAGGAAGTGACCGTCTCCTGCGCTGAGGGCGATACCGGCATGATCTACGAGGGCTCCCTGGATTTCGAGCTGCGGGAAAATACCGTGGACTCCATGCCGAACATCCCGTTCAAGATCATGATGAACGTCGGCAACCCAGACCGGGCTTTTGATTTCCAGGCGTTGCCGAATGAAGGTGTTGGTTTGGCACGGCTTGAGTTCATTATTAACCGGATGATCGGTGTTCATCCCAAGGCACTGCTGAACTTTGATGGACTGCCCCGGGATATCAAGCAGACCGTTGAGAAACGCATCTCCGGTTACAGCTCGCCGGTGGATTTCTATGTCGACAAGCTGGTTGAGGGCATCTCTACCCTGGCAGCGGCGTTCGCGCCCAAGAAAGTGATCGTGCGGTTGTCGGACTTCAAATCCAACGAATACGCCAACCTGATCGGCGGCACTCTGTACGAGCCGGATGAAGAAAACCCGATGCTCGGTTTCCGGGGTGCATCGCGCTATATCTCCGATACCTTCCGGGACTGCTTCGAGCTGGAATGCCGTGCCCTGAAAAAGGTGCGTAACGAGATGGGGCTGACCAATGTGGAAGTGATGGTTCCGTTCGTGCGTACCGTGGGTGAAGCGGAACAGGTAGTGAACCTGCTGGCGGAGAACGGACTCAAGCGTGGTGACAACGGTCTTCGGGTCATCATGATGTGTGAGCTGCCGGCCAATGCGCTGCTGGCGGATCAGTTCCTGGAGCACTTTGACGGCTTCTCCATCGGCTCCAACGATCTGACTCAGCTGACCCTGGGTCTGGACCGGGATTCGGGCATCATCGCGCACCTCTTCGATGAGCGGAACGATGCGGTCAAGGCGCTGCTTTCCAACGCCATTCAGGCGTGCAAGAAGGCCGGCAAATACATCGGTATCTGCGGGCAGGGGCCATCGGATCATCCGGATCTCGCCAAGTGGCTGATGGATCAGGGCATTGATACGGTGTCACTGAACCCCGATTCGGTACTGGACACCTGGTTCTTCCTGGCCGACGAAAAAATCGACTGAGTTTATTTCCAGGATAAGGAGAGCGACAACGTGACGACGATAATTACCCCGGACCTGTGTGACGAATTTCCGGAAGTGCTGGTTGTAGAGCCCGGCTTCAATAACTACGGTGGCAACAAGGCATTTGGCGGTGAGATTGTGACCGTGAAGTGTTTTGAAGATAACTCCGTGGTGAAAGAGCAGGTTGGCCAGCCAGGGAACGGTCGTGTGATGGTCGTGGATGGTGGCGCTTCAAAGCGCCATGCGCTATTGGGCGACATGCTCGCGGAGAAGGCTGCTAGCAACGGCTGGGCGGGCCTGATCATCTATGGTTGCGTGCGCGACGTGGATGAGATTGGCAACACCGCCCTGGGTGTGCAGGCCCTTGGCACCCATCCGAGAAAGAGTGAAAAGCGTGGCCTGGGCGACCTGAATGTGCCGGTCACCTTCCACGGCGTTACATTCCATCCCGGACACTACGTCTACGCCGACAACAACGGCATCATTGTTTCTGAGAAGCCTCTGGTTTGAGGCTTTTCGAGGCAGAGACAAAAACGGCGGCCAATGGCCGCCGTTTTTCGTTCAGCGAGTGACTTCGCTGATGTTCGTTCCAAGGAGGAACCCGTCTCCTTCCGGTTCGCAGCGAATGACTTCGCAGACAGTCTCCAGCGGCGGAAACTGATCACTGCTGGAGTGAAGCACCGTGTGAAGTTCCTCGCCAACGTTCACGGCCTGCTCAACGTAGAGTTGCATGCCGGTCGCGCTCAGATCACGGCAGATCCCTTTGAAGCGGTTGCCCTGGCTGTCGCTGATCTCAATCTCCGAGTTCACCTGCATACGGTGGAAATCGCGTTTCTCCGAATAATCCTTCATGGCATCAGGCCCAGTTGTCGGTTTTTCTTGTTGGTTTGAGCATTGGAATGATCAGTGCCAGCAAAACGCCACCGAGAACGAGGCCCGCGCCCAGCAACATGAAATCGTATTCCTTGCTGGCTTCGAGACGTTCGTTTTCAGCCGTGAGCACTTCAAGGTCGTTGCGAATCTTCTGGTTCTCTTCCCGCAGCTCGCGATTTCGACGTTCCAGATTGATGGAATCGGCGGCGATACTCTTGATCCGCTGAAGCTCTTCCTGGAGCTCCTGTGAACGGTCAGAAAGCGAGGCTTCGGAGCTTTCCAGCGCGTTGCGCTCAGTGACGACGTTAGACAGCTGCTCTTTTACCTGGGCGAGTTCAGCGCGCGTTTCTTCCAGCTGACGGTTGGCCGTACGCAGGCGATCTGCAGCAATGGGTGTCTCGCTCAGGTATTGACTGGAAACCCAGCCCTCGGTGCCCTTGGGAGTGCGAACGAGGGTGTATCCGGAATCGGAGGCCTCGATGACTTCCAGCGGCGTGCCACTGGGAACCGCGTTTTCAATGATGCGGAACTGGGAACCTGCGCCTGACCTCACTGGCAGGTACAACTGGTCGTCAACCCAGACAGTCTTTGCCTGGGCAACAGCAATGGAGGACACTGCGAACAACACACTGATTGCTAGACGAAAAAGCGTCACTGGTTACGTTCCCTGAAATTCTGCGGTTGAAATCTGAGTCTGATTAAAAGCGCAATTTTGTCACAGATGCCCCGCCGTGCAAGCGTGCCATCATTACAATAAACTCATGGGCCCCCAAGGCCCGCTCACGGGAGGACGGCTTTGAAAGGCTTTACCACAACCTTGTCATAAACGCCTGCCTCCACATAAGGGTCGGCATCCGCCCAGGCCTGGGCCGCTTCCAGAGAGTCAAATTCCGCGATTACCAGACTACCGGTAAAGCCGGCATCGCCGGGCTCTGGAGTATCCAGCGCCGGATGAGGGCCAGCGACAAGTAATCGGCCCTCGGCTTTCAGGGCCTGAAGCCGGTCGATGTGAGCCGGACGCGCAGACTGGCGCAACGGCAGGCTGTTCTCGACATCTTCACTGATAATGGCGTAGTACATTCAGCTCTCCGAACAGGTTTTCAAAGACAGGATAGTTGATCAGACAATCAGCGGTCGTGTCGTGCAAGGGTTGGCTGGTACACTGTTAAACCCTGGCAAGCCGCCAGTTATCTGAAGATTCAGGATATTTTGTGACTATACCGCAAGACCCGCATTTGTGCATTGATCTGCATTGCCACAGCACGGCTTCCGATGGCGCGCTATCACCGGCGGCACTGGTCGAGCGCGCTGCCGGTCGGGGGGTTACCCACCTGGCCCTTACTGACCACGACACGATCGCTGGCCTTGCCGAAGCCGAGGCGGCTGCGCAGGCGCAGGGTATCATCCTGATTCCCGGGGTTGAGCTTTCCTGCCTCTGGAAAAGCCGGACCATCCACATCGTCGGTCTGGATTTTGATCCCGGGCAGGCCGGTTTCAGGCAGGCGCTGGAGCAGCAGAACGAGAATCGCTGGGCTCGTGCCCGCATGATCGCGGACCGCCTGGGTAAGCTTGGTGTTGATGGCCTTCTCGATAAGGCCTCCGAGGCTGCCAGTGGCGACGTGCCTGGACGGCCACATTTTGCACAGGTTCTGACAGAGGCTGGCGTTGTTCGCAATGCTGCCCAGGCATTCAAGCGATATCTGGGTAACGGTAAGCCCGGTGATGTAAAAGCTTTCTGGCCGGAGCTTCCAGAAGTCGTGCGCTGGATCACCGAGGCAGGTGGCGTTGCGGTTCTTGCCCATCCCCGAAAATACCAGCTTACGGCAACCAAACTCAGGGAGCTGACCGCGAATTTCCGAAGGGCAGGGGGGCAGGCAATTGAAGTGTCTACTTCAGGCCAATCCAGTGGTGATCTGGGGTTTCTTGCAGAGCTTTGTCGGAAAGAGAAATTGCTGGCATCCCAGGGCAGTGATTTTCACTTTCCCGGCGCTCCCTGGTGTGAGCTTGGCCGCATCATGAAAATGCCAGACGGGCTTGAGCCGGTCTGGCATTCGTTCAGACAACCTGTTCCGGGTGCGGCGCCGGTTTAATCCGGTGCGTGGAACAGCAGGTACAGATCCGTCAGTGAGTCCGGGATGGCGTCGGCCATCTGCCGGGATAGCTTTTCACTGTTGCGAACCTTCTGGAAGTCCTCGTCATCGAACAGTCCTGAGAGTGTCAGCATAGGCACCATCAGGTCCGCCGCTTCTTCTTCGCTGGCTGCTTCGAGCCACTCTTCTTCGTGTTCCAGAAAGGTGTCCACGAACCCGGCGCACCAGTTTTCCAGTGCGTTCATGGGGTCGCCATCCTCCGGCTCCGGCAATTCCAGAGACTGCCCCATGTCCAGGGAATGGGCCATGTCATTGGCCAGCTGGGTCGAGCAGCGCCTGAACACCTCGGGAATCCCGGTGTCGGGCACCTGATCGGTGCCCGTGGCGAGGCGGAAGATTTCTTCCGCGCTCAGTTCAGCCGGGCCGACGACGCTGGCGCAGACCACCCCATGGAAACCGAAGAAATCCAGGGCTTCATCGCCCCAGGGCTCGGCAAAGAGGATGTCTTCCAGCGCTTCTATGTCGGAGTTCGATAGCATCAGTTAGTTACTCCCGGCCTTTTTGGCCTCTTCCGCGGCCTTCTGGCGCTTGCGGACTTCTCTTGGATCATTGTAAGCGCGGCCCGGTGTTACAGGAACGTCGACTGCCGGGGCATCGGCAGGCGTGTCCTTGGCTGTTGCCTCCGGAGCGGAAGGCGTCTCTTCCTTCACTGGCTCTGCGGTTTTGGCCTCAACTTTTTCGGGCTCGGCTTTCTTGGGCTCGGCCTTTTCGGGGCTGGCCTGGGCTGGTTCCGGCTGCTTTGGCTCCGGTTGAGCCTCGGGAGCCTTACGCTCTGGTGCTACCTTCTCCTCCGCTGGCTTTTCAGCCTTCTCGGGTTGTGGTGCCTCCTCCGGTTCTGCCTTGGCGGCTGGCGCTTCCTTGGGCTTCGCCGGCTGCTTCTTCGCCCGCGGCGCTTGTTCACCGTCGGCCGTGGCCCTGGACTCCGGCTTTGACCTCGGAGCTGCCTCTTTTTTCTCGGTAGCCTGGTCAGTCACCGGCTTTGGCTCATCAGTGGCCGCGGTGCTCTTGGCAGGCTCTTTGTCTGTGGCTGCGCCTTGCGCCTGCTCGGTAACGTTTTCGCTCTTTTCCTCAGGCTTCTCAAGGGGTTCGGAGCTTTGTTCAGCCTTGGCGGGCTCGGCTTTTTCAGGTTTCGCTTGAACAGCTTCCTGCTTTTCAACCGGGCTCTCTGCAACGGGTTTTGTTTCCGCTGCCGGTTTCGCTTCCGGCTTGCTCTCCGACGGCGCTTTGTCTGCGGATGCCTTCTCGGGCTTCTGCTCTTTCACTGGCTCTTTCTGAGCAGCTTCCGGTTTCGGTGTTTCGCTGGCCGCCGGCGCAGTCTCGGCCCTTGTTTCAGGCTTGTCAGACGCTTTGTTGACGGTTTCCTTTACCTGCTCGGTTTTCACCTCGGGCTTGGCATCGTCACGACCGTTTTCGGGCTGCGTGTCCTTCTGATGCTTCTCGCTACGAGCGGCTTTTCGATCAGCCGGAGCGGACGCCGGTGCTTCAGACGGAGAGCCGTCGCGGTTGCGCTGGCGACGTGGCTTTCTGCGTTTCTCTTCTGAACCGGTCTTGTCCGCTGGACCGGACTTGGCTGCATTATCCTGCTGGCCCTGATCCTTCTGGTCCTTCTGCTCGCGATTATCCTTCGGGTCGCGCTGGGGCCTGTTGCGGCCGCGGCCCTGGTTGTCGCGACGGTTGTCACGACGATTTTCAGAGCCTTTGTTGTCGGCGCTCTTGTTGTCGCCTCCGCGATTATCCTGGCCTTTGTTTTCGGATGCCTGGCGATTCTGGTTGCCACGGTTCTGGTCGTCGTTGCGGTTGCGGCCGCGGCCACGGTTGTCGTCACCACGGCCCTGCTGGCCGCCCTGGCGCCGTTCGTTGCCACTGCGGTTGCCACCTGCACGCTGGTCATCACCGCGGGCTACCCGGGATTTGCGACGGTCCTGACGGCCCTGGTTGCGACGATCTTCGCGCTGGCTCTGGCTCTGCTCGCGATTCTCGACTTTCTGTTCTTCCTCGCCACTAAAGAAGCCAGCGATCTTGCGTCCCAGCCGGCGGAAGAGGCCTTCTTCCTGCTCAGTGGTTTCATCAGCCTTCGGTGCGGCCGGGGCAGGCGCGGGTGCGGGTGCGCTCGGCCGGATTGCTTTTACCGCAGCCTGTTCGCGTACCGGCTTCTCAGGGGTGGGCGCCTCGAAGATTTCTTCTTCACGCTCGCTGTACTCCTGGGCCACCTGATGGCTGGAAATGTGCTCGGGCGTTGTTTCATCCTGGCGCATCCGGATGATTTCGAAATGCGGTGTCTCCATATGCGGAACCGGCACCACGACAACGCTCACTTCCTGGCGGGCTTCAATGTCGGCCAGCTGCTTGCGCTTCTCGTTGAGCAGGAAAGTGGCGACGGAAACCGGCACAACGGCTCGTACTTCGCCGGTCTTATCCTTTGACGATTCCTCGTAGATCAGGCGCATGATGCTCAGGGCGAGGGACTCGATGCCACGAATAGTGCCCTGACCTTCACATCGGGGGCACACTTCGCTGCGTGTCTCTCCCAGGGAAGGGCGCAGGCGCTGACGGGACATTTCCAGCAGGCCGAAGCGGGAGATTTTGCCCACCTGAACCCGGGCCCGGTCGATTTCCAGGGCCTCACGCATCTTCTGTTCAACTTCCCGCTGATGCTTCGCAGGCGTCATGTCGATAAAGTCGATGACAATCAGGCCGCCCATGTCACGCAGGCGCAGCTGGCGGGCGATTTCCTCTGCCGCTTCCAGGTTGGTCTGGAGCGCGGTTTCCTCGATATCCTGGCCTTTCGTGGCGCGGGAAGAGTTGATGTCGATGGAAACCAGGGCCTCGGTCGGGTCAATCACGATGGAGCCGCCGGAGGGCAGTTTCACTTCCCGCTGGAAGGCGGTCTCGATCTGGCCTTCGATCTGGTACCGGCTGAACAGCGGGATTTCATCCTTGTACAGCTTGATCTTGTTTTCGAAGGTGGGCATGACCGCACGAACGAAATTCAGGACGTCCTCATAGACGCCATTAGCGTCAATCAGAACCTCGCCGATGTCCTGGCGAAGGTAGTCACGGACCGCACGGATGATAACGTTGCTTTCCTGGTGAATCAGGAAGGGGGCCTTGCGCTCGCCGGCGGCCTGAGTGATGGCCTCCCAGAATTGCACCAGGTAGTCCAGATCCCACTGGAGTTCTTCAGTGGTACGGCCGATGCCGGCGGTACGAACGATGATGCCCATGGATTTCGGCACCTGAACATCGTTCATCGCTTCTTTGAGCTGCGCCCGCTCATCGCCCTCAATGCGACGGGAGATGCCGCCAGCACGGGGGTTGTTGGGCATGAGTACCAGATAGCGACCTGCCAGGGAGATAAACGTGGTCAGGGCTGCGCCCTTATTGCCACGCTCTTCCTTATCGACCTGCACGATGACTTCCTGGCCTTCGGAAACAACGTCCTTGATGTTGATTTTGCCTTCGATCTGGCCGGGCGACTTCTTGAAGTATTCCTTGGAAATTTCCTTCAACGGCAGAAAGCCGTGTCGCTCGGCGCCGAAATCCACAAATGCGGCCTCGAGACTGGGCTCGACCCGGGTAATGCGGCCCTTGTAGATATTGGCTTTCTTCTGCTCGCGGGAGCTGGATTCGATATCAAGGTCGAATAGACGCTGGCCGTCAACCAGGGCGACGCGCAACTCTTCGGGATGAGTTGCATTGATAAGCATTCTTTTCATGGAAAGAAAGAGTTCCTGTCGTTTAATTTGACAGAAAACCGGAGGGGATCGCATCAGCGAAGCAGGATGTGCGTGCCGCGGGCCCTGTTACATCAAGGGCGGACCGGCGGCCAGACGAATCAGACCCTTCTGGGGTTTGATCCTTTCGGTCTGAGACCAACGCCGACGATCCGGCTGCCTGTGGGCAGGGAGAGGTCGTGTAAGGTTCGTGTCTGTTGACGCATGTTATCCGTTTTCAGGTTCACTCAGGTGCCTGGGTCTCACGTCGTATTCGTATGCTGGACGGCCCGGCCCTGGGTGGCAGTGATTCTTCGCGATGTCGCCCGCGGTTTTCCGCGCGGTTTTTCTCTCTCCCGGGTACAGGATGCAGCCTTTCGAAGATCTGTCCTGGTCCTCCGGGAGCATTTCTCTCGCCGTTCCCGGTAGTGATTGGGTGCACGGCGTTCAAACTCTCGAATAGTGTCGGTATACTTCTGCCGCTCCGGCTTCTGACTTGAGTTGGTCAGGCCGTAGACAAACGGCAAAGCACGCCGGAATATAACAGTATTCATGCAGCCGTTCAATCCTGCAGTCACTCCAGTAGCCAAGGAACTTCATGTCTCGAAAGTCTGCGAGCAGAAAGCCAGCCCAACCGCGGCCCGAGAGGGCAAAAAAAGCCAGCAGTGCCGGCAGTGAGAGTCAGGCTGTTCGTGGAGAAGTCCGTCAGGGCGTCCAGTGGGTTACCGTGGACGAAGACAACGATGGTCAGAGGGTGGACAACTTCCTTCTTGCCCAGCTTCGCGGTGTGCCCAAGAGCATTATTTATCGTGTTATCCGCAAGGGCGAGGTTCGGGTCAATAAAGGGCGGGTCAAGCCGGATTCCCGTGTGAGAACCGGTGATCAGGTGCGTATCCCACCGATCACCCGAAAGGAGAAGCCTGATCAGGTGGCGCCCGGCTCCCGGGTGCAGGGCGTGATGGAATCCGCGGTTGTTTTCGAGAACGAGCAGATGCTGGTGGTCAACAAACCGTCCGGTATCGCCGTACACGGCGGCAGCGGCCTGAGTTTCGGGTTGATCGAGGTGCTTCGTTCCGCACGCCCGGCGGCAAAGTTTCTGGAGCTCGTTCACCGTCTGGATCGGGATACGTCCGGACTGATCATGGTGGCCAAGAAGCGGTCGGCGCTTCGGTACCTGCAGGATGAGCTGCGCCAGAAACGAATCCGCAAGCATTACCATGCGCTGGTCGCCGGCGACTGGCCGGCCAGCGTTGACCGGGTGGATGTGCCTCTGCTGCGCTACGAGATGCCCAATGGCGAGCGTCGGGTGAAGGTTGACGCTGCCGGCAAGGCCTCGCTGACGACATTCCGCTGCCTCGAGCATTACGCGGGCTACAGCCTTGTCGAGGCGTCGCCAATTACCGGTCGTACACACCAGATCCGCGTGCACAGCGCCTGGGCCGGTCATCCGATTGCGGGTGACGACAAGTATATGGATGATGTCAGCCTCAAGGCGTTCCGGTCCATTGGCGGGCAAAGGCTGATGCTGCATGCGCGGACCCTGGAGTTTACCTTGCCGGTCTCGGGTGAGGCTGTGCGCCTTGAGGCGCCTTACGACGATGCATTCAATGACGTGCTCAGGAAACTTTCCGGGCGTCTTAAAGGAAACGATCAATGAACGTCAGAGTAGTAATTTTTGACTGGGACGGGACCCTGGTGGACTCGGTTGAGCATATTGCTGACAGCCTGCATCAGGCGGCAACCGAGCTGGGCTTTCCGGCCCTGGAGCGTGAGGCGTACCGGGATATTATCGGGCTTGGCATGGTCGAGGCGTTGGAGAAGCTTTATCCCGGTATCAGTCGGGAAGAAATGAACAGGATTCGCGACGGATACGGACGCTATTTCTTCAGCAAGGTGACAACGCCGCAAAACGTGTTTGACGGTATGGCCGATGTGGTCGCAGATCTGCGAGGATCCGGTCGCAGTTGTTCTGTGGCAACCGGCAAGAGCCGGCGCGGCCTGGACTTTGCGCTGGCCTCCAGCGGTCTTGGCGACCACTTCGAGATCACCCGTTGTGCCGATGAGACACGCTCCAAGCCCGATCCCGCCATGCTTGAAGAGATTCTTCGTTTCTATCGCATTGAGCCCGAGGAAGCAGTGATGATTGGCGATACCCGATACGATCTTGATATGGCCCGGCGTATCGGCATGCCCTCCATCGGCGTTGAGTGGGGTGTGCACAAGCGGGATGTGTTGGGTGAATATTCGCCCCATGCCATTGTTGAATCCGTGCCAGACCTCCGGCGGGTGCTGGGGCTGTAAACAGACCGAATTCATTGACGTTGCTGACAGGATGCGCACATGAGTGACTGGGAATCTGACAAGTCTGCCGATTGGGGTGACAAACCGGTGGAGCCTGAAAAAGAAAGTAAGCCGTTTTTCGGGCGAAAGTCGCCGAAGCTTCCGCCCGAGTCCGGACGTGACTGGAAGCTCATCGAAAAACTCGTCATGTCACTTCAGTCTGAGCAGCGCAAGAGCCGGCGCTGGGGTATCTTTTTCAAGTTCCTGACGTTTGGTTACCTGATTGCCTTGCTGTTTTTGATCAAGTTTCCCCTGGGCGATTCACTGGAGGGTGTAACCGGCAAGCACACGGCTCTGGTAGAAATAAACGGTCCGATCGCTGCCGACGAACTGGCCAGTGCAGACAATATTGTAGGTTCTCTGCGAACAGCCTTCGAAGAGCCAAACTCGGTAGCAGTGATTCTGCGCATCAACAGCCCGGGGGGCAGCCCGGTGCAGTCCGGGTATGTCTACGATGAGATCAAGCGCCTGCGGGAGGAATATCCCGAGAAAAAGGTCTACGCCGTTATCTCGGACATCGGCGCTTCCGGAGCCTATTACATTGCTGCGGCAGCGGATGAGATCTATGCCAACCGGGCCAGCCTTGTGGGCTCGATTGGGGTGGTGGCTGGCGGTTTCGGCTTTACCGAGGTTATGGAGAAGATCGGCGTGGATCGCCGTCTCTACACGGCCGGTGAGAACAAGGCGTTCCTTGATCCGTTTTCGCCGGAGCAGGAAGAGGAAGTCACTTTCTGGCAGAGTGTCCTGGAAAACACCCACCAACAGTTTATCGAAGCGGTCAAGCAAGGGCGTGGTGATCGCCTGGCGGATGATGAGCGCCTGTTCAGCGGGCTGGTCTGGAGTGGCGAGCAGGCCGTTGAGCTTGGCCTGGCTGATGGGCTCGGCAGCGCATCACACGTTGCCCGGCAGATCATAGGTCAGGAGGAACTGGTGGACTACAGCCGTCGCAAATCGCCGTTCCAGGATATTGTTGATCAGCTTGGCGTCGCCTTTGGCGAGGGTTTTGCCAGTCAACTGGTCGAGTCCCGGCTCGAGCTTCGGTAATGCCTTATGAGGCAGGCCGGTTTTCCAGCAGGGGATTCCGGCCCCATTGCCTCAGCAGATCGTTCAGGGCAATAAGAGGGAGGCCCACCAGGCTGTTCGGGTCCCGGCCCTCAAGGGCCTCGAACAGAGTAATACCGAGGCCTTCCATCTTGAAGCTGCCGGCGCAGTCATAAGGTTTCTCCCGCAGTAGGTAGGCTTCTATCTCCTCATCAGCCAATTCCCGGAACTTGACGTTAAACGGCTCGCAAAGGCTGTCGATCTTGCCGGAATCGGAGTCGAGCAGCGACAGGCCTGTAAGAAACAGTACCCTGTGACCACTGCTCTGGCGTAACTGCTCTGTCGCCATTTCGTGGTTGCCGGGCTTGCTCAGTACCGAGCCGTCGGGCAGGCAGGCGACCTGGTCCGAGCCGATGATCCAGTGGCCGGGGAACCGGTCCGCCAATTCGCGGGCCTTGCTCTCGGCCAGACGTGTCGCCAGGGCCTCCCCGGTCTCGCCTTGATAGGGTGATTCGTCGATATCCGGGCTTGCGCAGGTGAACGGCAAGCCAAGCCGCTCCAGGAGCTCTCTCCGGTACGGTGATGAAGACGCCAGTAAAAGCGGTTTTGGAGGCATTGATAGAGTCCTTTAAGTACCTGGCCGGTGCATCTGTTGTGCGATTATCGTAAATTACACCTATCTGCACTGGAACCCCCGTGAAAAAGCAACGAAGTCTTTGACAGCGGCCGGCTGCGCCCCTAAAATTGCGCGCCTATGTCAAACGCGTCCAACGCCGAGTTGCCCAAATCTGTTGATCCTTACCGGTTAGCGGAACATAACAGCACACTGGAGGGAGTGATTCCCATCAGCGGGCTTGGCCGTTTTCGGGAATCCGTTCTCGGGTTTTCGGAAGGCGCTGCGTGCCGGGTCAAACTGTCTTTTTTTATGGATGGTGAGCGTCGTCGCGTTGTTTCGGGCGAGCTGGCGGCCCCGGTTGATCTGGAGTGTCAGCGGTGCATGGGCGCCATGAGCGTGACTCTGGTCTCCGAGTTCAAGCTGGGTCTTGTTACCAGTGACGAGCAGGCGCAACAGCTGCCGAAAGAACTCGAGCCGTTTTTGACCGATGATTTTACGGCGGACCTCTGGTCGATGGTGGAAGACGAGCTGTTGCTGGTTTTGCCGCCGTTTCCGCTGCACGAACGGGACCAGTGTCCTGCCCGGGAAGATCTGGAAGCCTACGAGCCTGACAGCTCCGGGGCAGAGCCGGTGAGAAAGTCGGGTGAGAATCCGTTCAGTGTCCTGGCGGATCTCAAGAAGACAAAGCATTAACCGGGCGTGGGTCGTCCCTCGGGAGACCGGCGCACATTTAACGAACAGACGTTACTTATTCAGCAATTCAAGTTTACGTTAACAGGTCAGGAGCATAATCATGGCTGTACAGCAAAACCGTAAGACCCGTTCCAAACGTGGCATGCGCCGTTCACACGACGCCCTGAGCGCCGCTGCTCTGAGCACCGATGCGACTACTGGTGAAGTTCATCGTCGTCACCACGTGTCTCCGGACGGCTTCTACCGCGGCAAGCAGGTAATCGAAGCACGCGACGAGTAATCTCGTTGCCGCTATGCACCGTCCCGAATCGGATGGCAGAACGGTGAAGCCGGTCACCATCACGATTGATGCAATGAGTGGCGACCGCGGCGCTGCCGTCGTGGTTGCCGCATCGCTGCGAGCGGTGCGTGAAAACGAAGCCTTGAGCATCGTTCTGGTGGGAATCCGGAGCGAGCTCGAGGCTTTGTTGCGTGAGGGGCACGCCCGAATTCGCATTGTCGAGGCGGCAGACGTTGTTCGGATGAACGAGCGCCCCTCCCACGCTCTCCGCCACAAGAAAAACTCTTCCATGGCCATCGCCCTGAGTCTTGTCCGCGATGGCGAGGCCCAGGGCTGCGTCAGTGCCGGTAACACCGGTGCATTGATGGCGTTCGGGCGCACCATTATCCGCATGTATCCGGGTATCGAGCGCCCGGCTATTGCCAAACTGATTCCCTCGCTCAGGGGGCGCTGTCACGTCCTTGATCTCGGCGCCAATGTCGACTCAACCGCCGAGAATCTCTATCAGTATGCCCTGATGGGGTCCCTGATGGCCTCTGCGATCTGCAGCCAGGCGGAACCAAGGGTCGCTCTTCTGAACGTCGGTGAGGAAGAGATAAAGGGCAATGAACAGGTGCGGCTGGCGTCTCATATGCTGGCCCAGTGCGATACCATCAACTACATCGGTTATGTGGAAGGTAGCGATCTGTTCCGGGACGTCGCCGATGTGCTCGTCTGTGATGGCTTTGTCGGCAATATAGCCCTGAAAACCGGCGAGGGTGTTGCCGGTCTCCTCATAGAGCTGATGGAACAGGCCTTCACACGAAATCTCTACGGCCGACTGGTCGGCCTGCTGGCCCGTCCGATTATCGGTCGGCTTCTGCAATTGATGGATCCTTCCCGACACAACGGTGCCAGTTTGCTCGGTCTCCAGGGCGTGGTGATCAAAAGTCATGGCAACGCCAATGAGCGGGCCATGTTGTCGGCCATTCGACAGGCCGTTCGGGAAGTTGAGCTGGAAGTACCCCGCCGTATCAACGAGCGTCTCGACGATCTCATGCTTTGAGTGCCTGAGACTAAAGTCTGTCCCGGTTTGGCCACGCATTCGCGGATAATTGGCCTAACTTGTACTATTGGCTAATCTCACGTAACCACCCAATGACGATAAGATCCCGCTTATGAAATCAGCCTTTATTTTTCCAGGACAAGGGTCGCAATCGGTGGGCATGCTTTCGGCTGCCGCTGAAGCCTGGCCCATCATCGACAGAACCTTTTCCGAAGCCTCCAATGTTCTCGGCTATGACCTCTGGGATCTCTGCCAGAAGGGGTCGGCGGAGGAATTGAATAAAACCATGGTGACGCAGCCTGCGCTCCTGACGGCCAGTATTGCCCTCTGGCGGCAGTGGTTTGTTGCCGGCGGTTCTTCTCCCGATTTTCTCGCCGGTCACAGTCTGGGAGAGTACAGCGCCCTGGTGGCGGCAGAGAGCCTCGATTTTGTTGAAGCGGTCAAGCTGGTTCGCCTGCGTGGTGAGCTCATGCAGGACGCTGTGCCGGCTGGAGAAGGGAAGATGGCAGCCATCCTTGGTCTTGAGGATGATGCCGTTGTGGCAGCCTGTCAGGATGCGGCACAGGGCGATGTGGTATCTGCGGTAAACTTCAATGCCCCTGGTCAGGTGGTTATTGCTGGCTCGGCAGCCGCAGTTGAACGGGCTATTGAAGCCTGCAAGGAAAAAGGCGCGAAGAAGGCCATGCCATTGCCTGTAAGCGTGCCATCCCATTGCGCACTTATGAAAGGCGCCGCGGAGGAACTGGCGAAAGCGTTGGAGGATGTTCGCTTTAATGATGCTGTCATCCCGGTTATACAAAATGTTAACGCTGCCGCCGAGACCGAATCCGCTACACTGAAGGCCAACCTTCTCAAGCAGCTTTATTCTCCGGTGCTCTGGACGGACTCTGTGCGTGCCCTCGTTTCCAATGATGTCGAAGTTGCAGTCGAGTGCGGCACTGGAAAAGTTTTGGCAGGGCTGGCCAAACGTATCGACCGGGCTTTGGCCGTTCACAGTATCGAAGACCCGGATTCGCTGGCGAAGGCGCTGGACGCTTTCGGTCAGTCCTGAAACGAAAGGGAGTTATTCATGTCTCTGGAAGGTAAAACCGCACTGGTCACCGGTGCTACCCGCGGTATTGGTCAGGCCATTGCCCGTGCGCTGGCCGCGCAGGGTGCCGAAGTTGTCGGAACAGCAACCAGTGAAGCCGGTGCAGAATCCATCACCAACGATCTCCAGTCGGCCGGTTACAAGGGTTACGGCATGGTCATGAACGTTGCAGACCCTGCCAGCATTGAAGCCGGTTTGAAGGAGCTGACGGAAAAATCGGGGGCGCCCCTGATTCTGGTCAACAATGCCGGCATTACCCGTGATAACCTCCTGATGCGGTTGAAAGATGATGACTGGGCCTCGGTTCTGGAAACCAATCTGTCCAGCGTCTATCGGACCAGCAAGGCCGTGCTTCGTGGGATGGCCAAGGCCAAATGGGGCCGGATTATCAATATCAGCTCCGTGGTTGCCGGTATGGGCAATGCGGGGCAGGGCAATTACTGCGCCGCCAAGGCCGGGGTTGAAGGGTTTACCCGAAGCCTGGCCAAGGAAATGTCGAACCGCGGTATCACTGCAAATTGCGTGGCTCCCGGATTTATTGACACGGATATGACAAAAAAACTGGACGACAAGCAGCGTGGGGCTATGCTGGAAATCATACCCGCGGGTCGTCTGGGTGAGCCGGAAGAAGTGGCAGCCGTGGTTGCCTTCCTGGCATCAGATGCAGCCGGATACGTGACGGGTGAAACCATCAACGTGAACGGCGGAATGTACATGGGATAAGCCCCTTTCGGGGTCTGTGCGCAACCCCTTGTCGCACAACATGTTTATCAGAATCCCTGCTTGTTTGCAGGTAGGGTTTAAACTAAACTGGCAGCACTAGAGTTGCTTGGTTGACACACAAAGTGAGGACATTATGAGTACAGTTGAAGAGCGCGTGAAGAAGATCGTTTGTGAACAGTTGGGCGTTAAAGAGTCCGAAGTTCAGAACTCATCTTCTTTTGTAGAGGATCTTGGCGCTGACTCACTGGACACCGTTGAGCTGGTTATGGCACTTGAAGAGGAGTTTGAAACCGAGATTCCTGACGAGGAAGCCGAGAAGCTGACAAGTGTTCAGGACGCGATCGACTACATCGTCGCGCACACCTGATACTCTGCATTTAAGAAAGCCAGGCAAAAAGCCGTCCTTGTGAAATAGCGAGGGACGGCTTTTTTATTGGCCGAAAATCAGGTTCAATCGGCGTTCAGATTCATTCGGACAAGATCAGGTGCAACAGGTTATGACTAAACGGCGAGTTGTCATCACAGGTATGGGCATGCTGTCGCCAGTCGGCAATAGCGTGGAGTCGTCCTGGGAAGCGATTCAGGCCGGGCGCAGCGGGATCGGTATGATCGACCGCTTTGACGCGTCTGCCTATAACACCAGAATTGGTGGGGCCATTCGGGATCTGGACATGGAGTCCTACCTGTCCCCGAAGGATGCCAGAAAGCTTGATGCCTTTATCCATTATGGCCTGATTGCTGCGCAGCAGGCAGTTGACAGCAGTGGGCTGGAGTCGTTTGAGAAGCTTGATCGGGAGCGAGTAGGTATTGCAATCGGCTCCGGGATTGGCGGCCTTGAGTACATAGAGAAGAGCGTCCTGACCATGGACAAGTCGGGGCCCCGAAAGGTTTCCCCGTTTTTCGTGCCTGCTTCTGTCATCAACATGATCTCCGGCAATGCCGCGATCCGTTTCGGATACCGTGGCCCCAACATTGCGATCGTGACAGCCTGCACTACCGGCACCCACAACATTGGTTACGCGGCCCGCACGATTGCCTATGGCGACGCCGATGTCATGCTGGCAGGTGGCTCGGAAATGGCGACGACGCGTACCGGTATGGCTGCGTTTTCGGCTGCGCGGGCTCTGTCTACCCGTAACGATGAACCGGAAAAGGCCAGCCGCCCCTGGGATAAAGACCGGGACGGCTTTGTGCTCAGCGATGGCGCCGGTGTCGTTGTGCTTGAAGAGCTTGAACACGCAAAGGAGCGGGGCGCCACCATATACGGTGAAGTTGTCGGTTTTGGTATGAGCGACGACGCCCACCACATTACAGCGCCGCCCGAAGATGGCGAGGGCGCCGCCCGATCCATGGCGAACGCAGTTCGTGATGCTGGCCTTGATCTGGAAGAAATCGACTACATCAACGCCCATGGAACCTCCACCCAGGTTGGTGACGTGGCCGAAGTGGCTGCAGTTCGTCGGGTGTTCGGCGCGCATGCCGAAAAGCTGGCCATGAGCAGCACCAAGTCCATGACAGGTCACCTGCTTGGAGCTGCTGGTGCTGTGGAAGCGATCTTCTCGGTTCTGGCCATTCGGGATGGGGTCCTGCCGCCCACCATCAATCTGGACAATCCGGATGAGGGTTGCGATCTGGACCTTGTGGCACACACGAGCCGTAAGGCGGATGTGCGGGTAGCCCTATCCAACTCCTTCGGGTTCGGTGGTACCAACGGCACCCTGATTTTCCGTCGCTACGAAGGCTGACCCCCGCCGTGTTTCGTCTTTTCTGGGCTGACGACGGTGGCTTGCCCGCCAATGACCGGGGTCTGGCCTATGGAGACGGGCTGTTTGAAACCATTCGGATGTCCGGTCAGAAGGGGGTTCTGCTATCCCGCCACCTGGAACGAATGGCGCGCGATGCCGGCCGATTGGGTATCGAGGTGTCGCGCAAAGAGCTCGCCAGCGTTTGCGTCGAGGCGGGGCAACGTTTTGCGGACCGCTTCAAGGGCGAAGGCTGGGTTCTGAAGCTGACCCTGACCCGCGGCAGTGGCGGTCGGGGGTATCGCCCTGATCCGGGGATGGAGCCCAATTTGCTGGTTTCGGCATCGGCTTTGCCGCCGACACCGGACCCTGATGGTGTCGCCGTTGATTTCTCCAAGGTAACTCTGGCGGTTAATCCGTTATTGGCCGGGGTCAAGTCGCTGAACCGGATGGAGCAGGTCCTGGCGGCCGCCGAGCTCAAGCCATCGCTGTTCGAGGTCATCATGGCCGATCGTGAGGGAAGCCTGGTTGAAGGCACTCGTACCAACATCCTGCTGCGGCACGCTGATGGATGGGTGACGCCGCCGGCGTCGAGTCTGGCGGTTGCCGGTGTTCTCAGGCAGTGGCTGCTGGAGCGTCTGAGGCAGAGAGGCGAACCGGTAACAGAGCGCCCCGTCACTGTGCCCGATGTACTGGGTCCCGATTGTCAGGGAATGTTTCTCCTGAACAGCGTTCTGGGCATTGTTCCGGTTCTCACTATTGCCGGCCATCATTTGCCTGTGGATAGCGGACTTGCGACAATCTTCAATCCTCTCGAAACACTGGAATAAATCGTTTGCTCAAGAAGTTATTGCTTGCGTGCGTTTGTGTCGCCGTCCTCGCGTCTGCGGGATCCGGGCTGTGGGTATGGCAGGGGCTACAAGGCTTGAAAAAGCCGGTGGTGCTTGAAGAACCTCTTCTGTTTGACGTTCCCCAGGGCAGTTCATTTATTGAAGTCGTTGGTCGACTCGAAGCTGAGGGGTTGGTTTCAGACCGGCTCTGGCTGAGGTTATACGGTCGGCTGGAGCCCGAGCAGACGCGGATCAAGGCCGGTCAGTACGAGTTTCTTGATGGCATGAGCCCCAGGGACATGATCGGTGTCATGGTGTCGGGAGACACCAAGCACTGGTACGTCCAGTTTATAGAAGGCTGGACCTTCAAGGATATGCGAGCCGCTCTGGCGCAGGCCGAGCGACTTCAGAAAATCACCGGCGAGTGGACCAGCGAGCAGGTCATGGCGGCAGTTGGAGCCGAGGGTGAGCATCCCGAAGGAAGATTCTTCCCCGATACCTACGCCTTTACCAGTAGCGAGACCGATCTGGA
This sequence comes from Marinobacter sp. CP1, assembly GCF_001266795.1. Taxonomy (NCBI): domain Bacteria; kingdom Pseudomonadati; phylum Pseudomonadota; class Gammaproteobacteria; order Pseudomonadales; family Marinobacteraceae; genus Marinobacter; species Marinobacter sp. CP1. The sequence goes on along the minus strand of NZ_CP011929.1, from coordinate 261,238 downwards.
TTTGTTGAAGCGTGCCTTCAACCGGATGGAGACAGTACTGGCCGAGGAATGGGCGGCTCGGGAAGAGGGGCTGCCCTATGACAATCCCTACGAAGCCCTGATCATGGCATCTATCGTAGAACGCGAAACCGGTGCGCCCCATGAGCGGGAGCAGGTGGCAGGGGTGTTCGTCCGCCGTTTGCAGAAGGGAATGCGACTGCAGACCGACCCCACGGTTATCTACGGTATGGGTGACAGCTATCAGGGCCGGATCGGGCGTAAGGACCTGCGCACGCACACGCCCTACAACACATACCGAATCAATGGCTTACCTCCGACTCCCATCGCCCTGCCTGGCCGCGAAGCTATTCATGCGGCCCTGCACCCGGATGACGGTGATGCCCTGTACTTTGTTGCCCGGGGAGATGGCACCCACAAATTCTCGCGCACGCTCGCAGAGCATCAGAAAGCCGTACGTGAGTTTCAGTTAAACAGGCGTGAAGACTACCGCTCTTCACCGGCGCCAAAAAACAGTGATTCTGATGAGGATGCCGGATGAGAGTACGAGGGCAGTTCATAACCTTCGAAGGCACGGAAGGGGTTGGCAAATCGACCCAGCTGACGAATGCAGCCGACACGCTCGCTGGACTGGGCGTCGATTATATCGTCACCCGTGAGCCGGGTGGCACGCCCATGGCTGAGGCTGTTCGCGAGCTTTTGCTGGCGCCCAGGGATGAACCGGTCAACGAAATCACCGAGTTGCTGCTGATGTTTGCCGCCAGGGCCCAGCATCTGCATACCCGAATCCTGCCTGCGCTTGAGCAGGGCCAGTGGGTCTTATGCGACCGTTTCACCGATGCGACCTTTGCCTACCAGGGCGGGGGGCGTGGTGTTCCGGAGGAGCGAATTGCGCTTCTTGAAACACTGGTTCAGGGTGATATCCGCCCAGACCATGTTATTGTCCTTGATGCCCCCGTGGACACCGGGATGGCCAGAGCCCGAAAGAGGGGCGACCTCGATCGTTTTGAACAGGAAGATCTGGAATTCTTTCAGCGAATCAGGGAGACCTATCTCGCTCGCGCCATGGCCCAGCCCTCCAGGTATCACGTGATTGACGCTGCACGCCCGCTGGCCGAGGTTTCCGGGCAGGTTTCGGGATTGTTGAATCACTGGTTAAGCCGTTCACAGGCTGACTGAAACCTGTGAGTTTTCTCTCGAGTTTCAGTTCCATTCGTGCACTTTCTGTAATGTTCTGCTTTAATTGAGGAACATTCTCAGTTAAACGCTGGCAGTTTTAATGGTTAACGCGAAACTTCTGAAGCTTCCCATGGCCGCGCACCAGCACCGGCATGAACACCACCAGATTGTCATCGGGGTGCGTGGCGAAGCCGAGTTGAGCGTCGATGGCGCCGGGGCTCAACTGGACACTTGGAGAGCTTATCTGGTGCCCACGGAAGCCCGCCACGATTATCGCGGTAACGACAAGAATCATGTTCTTGTGATCAATCTTGATCCGCTTACTCCGGCCGTCAACTCGCCAGCACACGCCGATTACGAGCGCATGATGCGGGTTTTTGAAAAGCCGCGGACCCTCCAAATGGACAGTCGTTTGCACGGGCTGGTTCAGTTTGCCGCCGGCGAGTTCGACCGGGCACCGGATCATATTACGCTCCAGCAACACCTTGCTTCGAGCATTCTGTACTGCATGGCCGATCGTATTACCGAAGGCCGTTCGTTCTCCTCAAACCGGAATGCCATCAGCCCTGAGGCAGTCCGTCGTTACATTCTCAAAAATCTCCACAAAAAGATCACCGTCGAAGATATGGCAGGAGAGGCTTGCCTGAGTGTTAGCCGTTTCCATGAGGTGTTCAAAGAGTTGGCAGGCATAACGCCCCACCAGTTCCTGTTACAGACACGCCTTGATCAGGCCGCTACCCTCCTTTCCAAAACGACCCTTACGGTGTCTGAAATCAGTTACCGAACCGGTTTCTCATCTCAAAGTGCACTGACAAATGCACTGCGTAAATACAAAGGGACTACGCCCTCACGACTGCAGGTTGGTGACCGAGTGGCCTGATTTGGCATGCCGGTTTCCCAGTCCCGTAGGATTGTGCAAAAGAATCGTAGGATTTCGTAAGCCCGGAATCCGTACTAATACTAAGTTATAGCGACTGAGCCCCGGTCTCATGCATGCGTGCGGGGCGCGAGTCGCAAATCTTCTTTGTGTGCTCAGGTTCAGGAAGTTGTTACAAGGAAAATTCCTGCTTCATTCGAGATGGAACTTGGAAAGAAAAGAAGAATAGTGCAGCGAGTTGGCGTCAGGTCAGCCATGTGCTTTGCGAGCGGACCTGGTCCGACTCATTAAACCGGAGGAGCCCCTATGGCTATTGGTGTTTGGATAAGTCTCTTTTTATATTTCGCGCTCATGATTGCCATTGGCGTTTTCGCAATGCGCAGAGCGACGTCTTCCTCTGAGGACTATATGTTGGGCGGTCGCGCCCTGAGTCCAAAGGTGGCAGCGCTTTCCGCTGGTGCTTCTGACATGAGTGGCTGGTTGCTCCTGGGTCTGCCCGGGGCGCTGTTTGCGTCGGGTTTGGGATCGGCCTGGATCGGTATTGGTTTGCTCGTGGGGGCATTCTTCAACTGGACACTGGTCGCCCCGCGTCTTCGTGAACAGACGGTTCACTATGGCAATGCGATTACTATCCCGTCTTTCCTGGCGAACCGTTTTCCGACACAGGCCCTGTCCCTGCGTACGGTGTCGGCCATCGTCATCGTGATCTTCTTCGCGGTTTATACGGCATCCGGCCTTGTCGCCGGTGGCAAGCTGTTCGAAAGCGCGTTTTCCGGCATTTTCAACTTTGGTGGTTTGAGCGATTACGCCGTAGGTATTGTGATCACCCTCGGTGTGGTTCTGGCATACACCGTGGTGGGCGGTTTCCTGGCGGTGAGTCTGACCGACTTTGTTCAGGGCTGTATCATGATGCTGGCGCTGGTCATCATGCCGGCGGTTGTGCTCTTTGGTGAAGGCGGCGGGGGTTTTGCCCAGGCGTCGCAAACACTGAATGAGGTCGATCCCACCTTGCTGTCCTGGACGGAAGGGCTGACCTTCATCGGCTGGCTCTCTGCGGTTACCTGGGGCCTGGGTTACTTTGGTCAGCCCCACATCATTGTGCGTTTCATGGCCATCCGCACTCTGAAAGATGTACCGGTTGCCCGGAACATCGGGATGAGCTGGATGCTGATTTCCCTGATCGGCGCGATTTCACTGGGTGTGTTCGGTCGCGCGTACGCCATCCGAAATGGCATGGACGTACAGGATCCGGAAACCATCTTTATTATCCTGTCAGACATGCTGTTCCATCCGCTGATTACAGGCTTCCTGTACGCGGCCCTGCTGGCGGCGGTGATGAGTACCATCTCCAGTCAGTTGCTTGTGTCGTCTTCGTCGCTTACAGAAGATTTCTATCGCCTGTTCCTGCGTAAGGAAGCAAGCGACAAGGAATGCGTGAATATTGGCCGTGTGTGCGTTGTCCTCGTCGGCCTTGTCGCTGCCGTCATCGCATCCGATCCGAACTCTCAGGTTCTGGCTCTGGTGGCTAACGCGTGGGCCGGCTTCGGTGCTGCATTTGGCCCGCTGATCATCCTTTCACTGATGTGGCCGCGCACCAACGGTGCCGGGGCCATCGCAGGTATGGTTGTCGGTGCAGCCACCGTTATGATCTGGATTTCACTGGGCTGGAACGGTTCGTTCATGGGTGGTCCAGGTGTTTACGAAATCATTCCCGGTTTCATTGCTGCCTTCATTGCCATCCTGGTAGTGAGCTCGGCAACCGCCGATGCCGGAGAATACCAACATATCGAACGGTAAACAGAGAACGCGCAAAACGCGTTGTCAGAAGTGAAAAGGACTCCTCCGGGAGTCCTTTTTTTGGTCATAATGATTCCGGATCGGGGGCTTCCTCCTTTCGAATCCTCCAATCTTCGATGGAGCGCACTGAGTGACTGTTCTGGAAATCGTGGCTTTACTGTCGATCGGGGGCATTGCCGGGTTTATAAACGTTCTCTCTGCCGGCGGTTCCATGCTGACCCTGCCCTTGTTGATGTTTCTGGGTCTGCCGCCCCAGGTCGCCAACGGCACGAACCGGGTGGCGATAACCCTGCAGAGTATCACTGCCGTAGGCAGCTTCTACCGAATGGGGCATGGCAACCTTGTTGTCAGTCTGCACCTGGCGATTCCGGCGGTTCTGGGCTCTCTGGTGGGTGCCTGGGTCGCTACCTGGGTCTCCGACACCGTGTTCGAATGGGTCCTGGTGTCGGCCATGATCGGCGCTTCCGTCTTCATGTTGTTGCCACAGCCGGTTCTCAATACCCGTCCATTGACGCCCGAGCGCCTTGGCCCGGCTGTCTACCTGGCGATGTTTGTTGTTGGCATGTACGGCGGATTCATCCAGGTTGGTGTCGGTGTGCTTTTCCTTGTGGTGCTATACCACATGCTCAAGATCGACTTGCGCCAGGTGAACGTGCTCAAGGTCTCGATCGTGTTGCCGTTTACCTTTGCTGCACTGGTGGTGTTTGCCCTCAACGATCAGGTGCGCTGGGGCGTGGGCCTGACCCTGGCACTGGGCAACGTTACCGGCGCTTTCATTGCTACCCGGGTCAATATGAGCAAACGCGGCGCACGCTGGATCAAGGGGATAACCCTTGTCATGGTGGCTGCGATTCTGGTGAGGCTGATTATCTACTGATTGGAGGGGCATCCCGGGTGGGTAATCAGGCATAAAAAACGCCAGCCCGGGGGCTGGCGTTTCCGTGGAGCTAAACCCTGAAGGTCAGTGCTCAGGCGACATTCGCCTCAGCAGCCTTCTTGGTGTAGTTCTCCATCTGGTCGAAGTTGAGATACTTGTAGATCTCTTTCGACATGCTGTTCAGGTCCTTCGCGTACTCCATGTACTCCGCAGGGGAGGGGAGTTTGCCCAGAACCGCACCCACAGCCGCCAGTTCCGCAGACGTCAGGTACACGTTGGCACCATCGCCGAGGCGGTTCGGGAAGTTACGGGTGGAAGTGGACAGTACCGTCGACTTCGGAGCTACGCGTGCCTGGTTACCCATGCACAGGGAGCAGCCCGGCATCTCGGTGCGAACACCGGCGGTGCCGTAGGTGTTGAAGTAACCTTCTTCCATCAGCTGCGCCTGATCCATCTTGGTCGGCGGCGACATCCACAGACGCGTGCTCAGCGGGCCTTTGTGCTGCTCAAGCAGTTTGCCGGCGGCGCGGAAGTGACCGATGTTGGTCATGCAGGAGCCAATGAATACTTCGTCAACCTTGTCGCCAGCCACTTCGGACAGGAACTTGGCATCGTCCGGATCATTCGGGCAGCATACGATCGGCTCTTTGATGTCAGCCAGATCGATTTCGATGACGTGTGCATACTCGGCATCTTTGTCGGCACGCATGAGCTTCGGATCAGCCAGCCACTCTTCCATCTGCTGGGCACGACGCTCCAGGGTACGCGGATCGCCGTAACCCTCGGCAATCATCCAGCGCAACATGGTGATGTTGGAACGCAGGTACTCGGCCACGGAGTCTTCAGACAGGTTGATGGTACAACCCGCGGCGGAACGCTCGGCGGAAGCGTCAGACAACTCGAACGCCTGCTCAACGGTCAGGTGCTCAAGGCCTTCAATTTCCAGGATGCGGCCGGAGAATTCGTTGATCTTGCCTTTCTTCTCAACGGTCAGCATGCCTTGCTTGATGCCGTACAGCGGGATGGCGTGTACCAGATCGCGCAGGGTGATGCCGGGCTGCATTTCGCCCTTGAAGCGAACCAGAACGGATTCCGGCATGTCCAGAGGCATAACGCCGGTCGCCGCGGCAAACGCTACCAGACCGGAACCGGCAGGGAAGGAGATGCCCATCGGGAAACGGGTGTGGGAGTCACCACCGGTGCCCACGGTGTCCGGCAGCAGCATGCGGTTCAGCCAGGAGTGGATGATGCCGTCGCCCGGGCGCAGTGAAACACCGCCGCGGGTACGGATAAAGTCCGGCATGGTGTGCTGCATTTCCACGTCAACCGGCTTCGGGTAGGCAGCGGTGTGGCAGAAAGACTGCATAACCAGGTCAGCCTGGAAGCCAAGACACGCCAAGTCTTTGAGTTCGTCCCGGGTCATCGGACCGGTGGTGTCCTGGGAGCCTACGGTGGTCATGTGCGGCTCGCAGTAGGTGTTCGGACGAACGCCTTTGCCTTCTTCCAGGCCACAGGCCTTGCCAACCATCTTCTGGGCCAGGGTGAAGCCTTTGGTGCCGGCTTCGGGATCTTTTGGCAGGCGGAACAGGTCGGTCGCGCCCATGCCCAGTGCTGTGCGGGCCTTGGCAGTCAGGCCACGACCGATGATCAGCGGGATACGGCCGCCGGCCTGAACTTCGTCCAGGATCACATCAGACTTGAACTTGAACTCGGAGATAGTCTCGCCGGCCTCGTTCAGGATCTTGCCGTCATACGGGCGGATCTCGATAACATCGCCCATGTTCATGTCGTCGACGGGGGCTTCGAACACCAGGGCACCGGCATCTTCCATGGTGTTGAAGAAGATGGGAGCGACCTTGTTACCGATGCAGACACCGCCGGCACGCTTGTTCGGCACGCCCGGAATGTCGTCACCGAAGAACCACAGAACGGAGTTGGTGGCCGACTTACGGGAGGAACCGGTACCGACAACATCACCCACGAAGGCTACAGGCAGGCCTTTGGACTTGATCTCGTCGATCTGGCTCATGGGACCGGTAACGCCGGGCTCTTCCGGCTTCAGGCCGTCGCGTTCCATTTTGTAGGCAGCGCGGGCATGCAGCGGGATGTCCGGACGGGACCAGGCATCCGGAGCCGGAGACAGGTCGTCGGTGTTGGTTTCGCCAGTGACCTTGAACACCACCATCTTGGTGCTCTCTGGTACCTTCTTCTTATTGGTGAACCACTCGCCGTTGGCCCAGGATTCGATAACTGCCTTGGCAACCGGATTGCCAGCGTCCATCTTTTCCTTCACGTCGTTGAAGGCGTCGAACATCAGCAGGGTGCGCTTCAGCTGCTCACCGGCCAGCTCAGCCAGCTCGGAGTCGTCCAGAAGATCAACCAGGGTCGCAATGTTATAGCCACCCTGCATCATGCCCAGCAGCTTGACTGCTGTCGGCTTGTCCAGCAGCGGAGAGGAGGCTTCGCCTTTTACGATAGCAGTCAGGAACGCGGCCTTTACGTAGGCGGCTTCGTCGACACCCGGCGGTACGCGGTTTTCCAGGAGATACACCAGGGTGTCTTCCTCGCCGGCCGGCGGGTTTTTCAGCAGATCGACCAGAGCAGCAGTCTGCTCGGCGTTCAGGGGCTTGGGAGGAATACCCAGGGCTTCACGTTCGGCAACGTGTTCACGATAGGCTTCTAACACGATATGGACCCTCATCAGTTGGAATGTCCCGCGCCGTTGGCTTCATGCCTTGGCGGGAGGTTTTGGCGGAAAGGCCGCAGGAGCCTCTGAATAATGCCTCAAATCACCGATGGGGTTTCAGGGTTTATTCAGAGACTCCTTTATCTGGCGCTGCATTCTATAGGAAACCCCTTATAAAGTTAAGTTGGACAGAGGTCGGAGGAATCTGTTAAGTGCGCTATACTCGCCGCCCGCAAATCAACAACTGTATTCAACCATGAACGACGCCCTGCAAGAGATTCACAACTTCCTGCCGTGCCGGACCCCTCAGCAATGGATCGACAATGCCCTGGCGAACCAGGACCTGATGCTGATCGATCACGCCCATTGCGAAAAGAAGGCCGCCTCCACCGCGCTCAGCCTGATGTACCGGTACGTTGACAACACCGACCTGCTGAACAAGATGTCCCGGCTGGCCCGTGAGGAGCTCCGGCATTTCGAGCAGGTGCTCGCGATTATGAAAAAGCGCGGCGTGGACTATTGCCATCTTACCCCGGCCCGATACGCGGCAGGATTAAGACAGGAAGTCCGGTCAGAAGATCCTGGCCGCCTGGTGGATGTGTTGATTGTGGGCGCCATTATCGAGGCGCGCTCCTGTGAACGGTTTGCCGCGCTCGCTCCGTTCCTGGATGAGAAGCTGGCGGATTTCTACACCAGTTTGCTGAAGTCCGAAGCCCGGCATTACCAGGACTACTTGACTCTGGCCGAGCAGGCCGCTGGTGAACCGATCGCGGCCCGTGCGGAGGATTTTCTGGCCCTGGAGCGGGCGTTGATTGAAGATCCGGATCAGGAGTTTCGCTTTCACAGCGGGCCCATCTCAGCGTAACTGCCGACAAAGCTCTATCCAGGCATCAATTCCGGCGCTACGGTATTTCTGCTTGTGCAGGATGAAATAGAACTGCCGATCGAACTGACGGTGTTCCGGTACCGTCAGTGGCACCAGACTTCCGCGCTTGAACGCGTCGGCCAGCACCACTTCCGAAAGGCAGCCAATGCCCAGGTCGGCTTCCACTGCCCGTTTTATGGCCTCGGTGTGTTCCAGCTCCAGCAGCACATTCAGATCCGGCAACAGGCCGTGCATGCCCCGCTCAAAACTCTGGCGGGTTCCTGACCCCTGCTCACGCATGATCCAGGTGGCGGTGCGCAGGTCTTCATCCGTCAGTGATGTTTTTTGGGCCAGTGGATGGGTGGGTGAACAGAACACCACCAACTCATCTCCCCGCCAGGGCAATACATCCAGTTCTGAAGACTGCAATTCCCCCTCGATCAAACCAATATCCAGCTCGAAGTCCCTCACTCGTCTTGCGATGGTGCTGGTATTGGCGACTTCGAGGGAGACTCTGGGATGGGTAGGGGTATTCATGTATTGGGCCATGACCCCCACGGCCAAATAGTTCCCGATAGTCAGGGTGGCCCCGACTTTCAGGGCGCCCACCTCCGTGTGTTTGCTGAAGGCCTGTTCCAGCTCATTGGCCTGGGCAAGGACGGCCTCCACCTTGGGGCGGTAAAGCCGCCCCAGCTCGTTTAACTGGAGCCGTTTGCCAACGCGGTCGAACAGCTGGATGTCGAACTGGTTTTCCAGTTCTTTCAGCGCACTGCTGGCTGCCGATTGCGACATGGCCAGCGATTCGGCAGCACGGGTAATGTTCTGGAAATGGGCGGCTGCCAGGAAAACTTCCAGCTGTCGAAAACTGTACTTCATAACTTTTCGCTCTTAATCGGCTCACTCGAATAAGGTTATGAGAATATCCCATTTTCCCGATAGGTTAGTGTCGGGTTAGACTTAGCGCAATCCAAAATTGAATCATTCGCCGTAAGAAAGCGTAACGAACAGGCAAGAGGTTTACATGAGCAACCTGATTAAAGAGAAAGTTACCAGCGTCCATCACTGGAACGATACCCTGTTCAGCTTTACCACAAGCCGTGATCCGGGCTTCCGTTTCAAGAACGGGCACTTTGTCATGATCGGCCTGGAGACCGAGGGTAAGCCTTTGATGCGCGCTTACAGTATCGCCAGTGCCAATTACGAGGAAGAGCTTGAGTTCTTCTCGATCAAGGTCCAGGACGGCCCACTGACCTCCCGCCTTCAGAAAATCCAGGTAGGTGACGAAATTCTGGTGAGCCGCAAGCCGACAGGGACGCTGATTCTGGACAACCTTCTGCCCGGAAAGAATCTGTGGCTGATCAGCACCGGCACCGGTTTGGCGCCCTTCATGAGCATCATCAAGGATCCGGAAGTTTACGAAGCGTTCGACAAGGTTATTCTGACCCATGGCGTGCGTTACGTCTCCGAGCTGGCTTATCAGAAGGAGATCGAAGAGCTGCCGGAGAACGAATACTTCGGCGAAATGGTCCAGGGCAAGCTGGTTTACTATCCGACTGTGACGCGGGAAGACTTCCGCAACCAGGGGAGGCTGACCGATGCCATGGAGACCGGCAAAATCACCCGTGATCTGGACCTGCCGGATTTTGACCCGGAGAATGACCGGTTCATGATCTGCGGCAGCCCAAGCATGCTGAAGGACACCTGCGCCATCCTGAACAACATGGGCTTCAAGGAAGCCCGGGGCGGCGATATGGGTCATTACGTGATTGAGCGGGCGTTCGTGGAGCAGTGAGCTCGCGGGCTGAATCCGCCTCGAAAAAAGCCGGAGCGTGATGCTCCGGCTTTTTTGTGTTTGTATCTGACAGAATGGGTCGTATAAACGGCAAAGGGCTTTGGAGGCGGAGCAATGGCAGGACGGCAGTTAACGAAGAGAAACGTCATCAGCTTTTTGGTGGCACTGGCGGTCGGGGTAATTCTTGGCACCGTGGTTCAGACCCAACTAAATCTGTGGGCCCTTCAGGCTATGGGTGTAGCGGTTGGGCTTGACGCCCGCATTTCTGCCACCGGGCATGATCTGGTCTCTTTTGCGCCGCTCTACCTGCTCCTCTTTGGACTCGGTTTCCTTTTTTCCCAGGGCGCTGCGGCGGTCGTTTCCCGTTTCGTGGGGCGCGGACTACGGGTGCCACTGTTCGCCCTGGCCGGGGCATCCGGGCTGTGGGTTGCACTAGTGTTGGTTAATGCCCTGGCTCCCATGCCAACCCTGATTGCGGCGACCCGAACCGGGGGAGGTCTGCTTGCCATGCTGTTAACCGCCGCATTTGCCGGAGCCCTGTTCGCCAGACTTACTGCCAGGCCTGCCACCGGGGTCAGTAGCCACGCCTCAGGAACCCTGCTGGCCATTTGCCTGGCGGTTGGCCTCGGGGCGCTGCCAGGTCCGACACAGGCCCAGTCCTTGAGCGACTACACCGTCGAGACGTTGACTTCCGGGCTGGAGCATCCCTGGTCCCTGGCGTTTCTTCCCGGTGGTGGCGCCCTTGTGACGGAGCGGGCAGGGCGGTTGCGGATGATTTCAGAGGAGTGGGAGCTCGGCCAGGCGCCGATTACCGGAGTTCCGCCGGTTTTCAATGATGCTCAGGCAGGTCTGTTCGGTGTGCTGTTGTCGCCGGACTTTGAGAATAACCAACTGGTCTTTCTCGCCTACGCTTGCGGGACGGCCTCTGCGAATCACCTGTGCGTGGCCCGTGGTCAGTTGCAGGCGGAGGCCTTGACGGAGGTTGTCGAGATATTCCGTGCCAAGCCGGCCAAGGAAGGCAGCGCCCACTACGGTGGCCGAATGGCCTGGCTTCCGGATGGTACGCTGATCGTGACGCTGGGAGACGGATTTGACTATCGGGAGCAGGCGCAGAACCTGTCCAGTCATCTGGGCAAGATCGTGAGGCTGAACCCGGATGGCAGTGTTCCCGCCGACAACCCCTTCGTTGGCAGGGAAGGCGCTCTGCCGGAAATATACAGTTACGGGCACCGGAACGTTCAGGGGCTGGTGTTTGATTCCGTCGAAAACGTCTTGATTGCCCATGAACACGGCCCCCGCGGCGGTGATGAGATAAATATTATCGAGCCGGGACACAACTATGGCTGGCCCGTGATCACGCACGGCATCGATTACACCGGCGCCATGATCACGCCCTTTGTTGAGCGGGAAGGTATGGAGCAACCGTTGTTGCACTGGACCCCTTCAATTGCCCCTTCAGGCATGACCCGCTATCGGGGTGTGCTGTTTCCGGACTGGCAGGGAAACCTCCTGGTCGGCGCCCTTGCCGATAAAAGCGTTCACCGCGTCACACTGGAAGCTGGCGATGCAAGCGACGTAGAGAGTCTGTTCGAAGCAATGGGCGAACGGATCCGGGACGTGGCTACCGGGCCTGATGGGGCGGTGTATCTGCTCACTGACAGTGCGGATGGACGGATTCTGCGTATCCTGCCTTAGTCTCGGCTCTGGGGTCTTTGGGCCCGGCCAGTGTATAGTAGGCGGTTTTCAGAAAGAGGGAAGCCGCTATGTTTCATCTGGAACTGGAACCACGTTTCAGCGATACCGATGCCCTCGGGCATATCAGCAATACCACTCTGCCGGTCTGGTTCGAGCAGGCCAGGACGCCGGTTTTCCGTATTTTTCACCCGACCCTAGAAGCCGAGACCTGGCCGCTGATCATTGCACGACTTGAGATTGATCTGATGGCACAGAGCTACTGGCATATTCCGGTCAAGATCAAAACAGGTATCGGTAAGATCGGCAATTCCTCATTTCATGTGATTCAGGAAGCCTGGCAGGGCGACAAGCAGATTGCCCGGGGTGTTGCAGTGTTAATTCACTTTGATTACGAAATCGAGAAGGCACTGCCGATTCCGGATGACATAAAAGCCAGGCTGGCAGAACATGCGGTAGCGTGATCGCGCACAATTCTGACTTTCCCGGAGGCGCTGGTGTTTGGTAAATACCTTGTATTGCTCTCTCTGATGAGTGTTTTGGTGGTCACTGGTTGTGATTCCACTAATGAGGATAACGCGCCCGAATCAGATGGCCCACAGCTTACTTCACTGACTGGCCCGGATGTCGATGTCTCCCTGGCACTGACCTCCGCTCAGCTGGACTGGGTAGGCCAACAGATTTTCCGGAACGAGTGCGCAGGGCGTTTTCAGTGTCTGGTCCACTGGAACGACGGCGAGGCGTTTCCGTCATTGGGTATTGGTCACTTCATCTGGTATCCGGAGGGCGTTGAAGGGCGATTCGTGGAAAGTTTTCCGGCCCTTATGGAATACATGGAACAGCGTCAGGTCAATATTCCCGAATGGTTGCGAGCGCTCGAGCCTTTTGACGCTCCCTGGCGCGAAAAAGCAGACTTTCTGGCTGTAGACGATTCGCCACGAGTAGCAGAGCTGCGAGAGTTTCTGGCGGGTACCCAGGGGATCCAGGCTGAATTCATATTCCGTCGCGCCAGGCAATCGCTTGCAAAGGTTATTGAGGCAGCCCCGGATAACCAAAAGCCAGAGATCGCTGCCCGGCTGGAGTCTCTGAGCCAGACGCCCGGTGGCGTTTACGCCATCATCGACTATGTGAATTTCAAGGGCGAGGGGCTTTCGCCTACGGAGCGCTACGAGGGCCAGGGCTGGGGGCTGCTTCAGGTGCTTTTGGAAATGTCTGAATCACCAGATCAGAGCGCCCTTGTTAAATTCAGGGAAGCAGCTGACACCGTTCTGACGCGACGGGCAGCAAACGCGGAGAATCCCATCGAGCGGGAGCGCTGGCTGCCGGGGTGGCGGAAGCGCCTCGAGACCTACGCAGAGCCCCCAGTCTTCAAAATTTCGAAATAATTTTGCATAAAAACTAGTTCATTTCCCGAACCTTGTTCTACTTTTAATAGGCGCGGCCCTTGGTCTGCCTTTTTTTGGCGCATGGGGTTGGAGCGAAAGCGCCGAACTGGTGCATGAAATGGTATTACTTCGTTCCAGATTCGCCTGAAACGCACCGGTGATTGATAAAAATAATATAAATCATCGGCTTACGCCGAGTGGCTTGCAAATTGCTGATTACACTCGTCGCGATAAAACCAACTGATGTTCGGAGAAAAGACAATGAGAAAGACGAAATCGATTGCCCTGGGGATTGCTCTGGCCGTAGGTACGTTCTCGGCCACTGGTGCCATGGCAGCTACAACTCTGGAGAACGTCAAGGAGAAAGGTCACCTCCAGTGCGGCGTGACCAGCGGTTTGCCTGGCTTCTCGCAGCCTGATGAAAAAGGTAACTGGACCGGTATCGACGTGGATACCTGCCGCGCGGTTGCTGCAGCCATCTTCGGTGACGCAAACGCGGTTGAGTTTACTCCACTGACTGCAAAGGAGCGTTTCACCGCCCTGCAGTCGGGTGAAATCGACATGCTCTCCCGTAACACCACCTGGACACTGACCCGCGATGCGTCCCTGGGCCTGAACTTTGCCGGCGTGAATTATTACGATGGTCAGGGCTTTTTGATCAACAAGGGTATCGGTGTGGACGATGCCACCCAGCTGGACGGTGCCACCATCTGTATCCAGGCCGGTACTACCACCGAGCTGAACCTGTCGGATTACTTCCGCGCCAAGGGCATGGAATTCAAGCCGATCGTGTTCGACACCTCTGAGCAAACCGTTCAGGGCTTTGCGGCGGGTCGTTGCGACGTTCTGACCTCCGACCGTTCGCAGCTGGCGGCGCTCCGCTCGAAGCTGTCCGATCCGAGTTCAGCCAAGATCCTGCCGAACACCATTTCCAAGGAGCCCCTGGGCCCGGTTGTTCGCCAGGGTGACGATCAGTGGTTCAACATCGTCAAGTGGGTGCTCTCCGTGCAGATCAACGCCGAAGAGTTGGGCGTGACCAGCGCCAATGCCGACGACATGCTGAAGTCCGACAACCCGAATATCCAGCGCCTGCTGGGTACCGATGGCGACATGGGTGCCAAGCTTGGACTGCCGGATGACTTCGGTTATCAGGCCGTGAAACTGGTTGGCAACTACGGTGAAATGTATGACCGCAACGTAGGACCGGATACCCCGCTGGGACTGGATCGCGGAATCAACGCGCTCTGGACTGAAGGCGGTATCATGTATGCGCCGCCGGTCCGTTAAGACCTGAAGGCATACGGCGAAGTCTCCTGTGGGAGGCTTCGCCGTTATCTCTGATGCTGTAAACCACAGGGAAGCTCTTCAGGACAATCCATGAAAAAACAAACAATCGATACCCGACCTGCAGGGCCCAAGCCCTGGTACGACCCCCGGGTCCGCTCACTCTTCTTTCAGGCGATAGCCATTGCCCTCGTGTTCTGGGGCGGATGGATTCTCGTCGATAACACGCTTTCCAACATGGAAAGCCGTGGCATCAGCACCGGTTTCGGTTTTCTCGGTGAAACCGCCGGGTTCGGCATCATCATGAATCTGGTGCCTTATGATGCAACCATGTCTTATGGCCGAACCTTCTGGGTTGGTCTAACCAATACATTGCTTGTTTCCGCGATGGGTGTCGTTGCCGCCACCATTCTCGGTTTCATCATTGGTGTTGCGCGACTCTCGAGTAACTGGCTTGTGGCCAAAATGGCGCTGGTTTACATCGAAGTGATCCGCAACATACCGCTGCTTCTGCAGATTTTCTTCTGGTACTTTGCCGTACTCAGCAATCTTCCGTCACCACGCCAGAGTGTTGATGTCGGTGGAGCGCTGTTCCTGAACAACCGGGGCCTTTACCTGCCAGATCCAGTGACCCAGGAGGGTTTCGGAATTGTCTGGGGCGGTATTCTGCTTGCCATCGCTGCCGTCGTCGGGATTCGGATATGGGCGAAAAAACGCCAGTTGGCGACCGGACAGATCTTCCCGACCTTCAAGGTCGGCGTGGCAATTCTGGTGCTGGTACCGATAATCTCTTATCTCGTGGCCGGTCGGCCTCTTGAGTGGGATTTGCCAGCGCTCAGGGGCTTCAACTTTGGCGGGGGAATTACCATCATTCCGGAGTTGGCGGCTCTGTGGATTGCACTGTCGCTGTACACCGCCAGCTTCATCGCTGAAATCGTGCGCTCCGGTATTCTGTCGGTCAGCAAGGGACAAACCGAGGCCTCCAAGGCTTTGGGGCTGCCCAATGGTCTTACCCTCAGGTTGGTGGTGATACCGCAGGCCATGCGGGTCATCATTCCGCCGCTCACCAGTCAGTATCTGAATCTGGTGAAAAACTCCTCCCTGGCAACGGCCATCGGTTACCCGGACCTCGTGGCGGTCTTCATGGGCACCACGCTGAATCAGACGGGGCAGGCCGTCGAGGTTGTCGCCATTACCATGGCGGTATATCTGACCATCAGTCTGCTGATCTCGTTGTTCATGAATATTTACAACCGGGCTGTGGCCATTAAGGAGCGATGATGACCGAGTCAACCATGAAAGCACCCAAGAAGGCGCTCCGTCCGGTCAAGTGGATGCGGGAGAACCTGTTCTCCGGCTGGTTCAACACGGTATTGACGCTGGGTGTGGCCTATCTGCTGGTGACCAGTGTAGGGCCTTTGCTCAACTGGTTTTTCCTCGACGCCAACTTTGTTGGCAGTGATCCGAGCGCCTGTACGGGAGCGGGTGCCTGCTGGCTGTTTATCAGCCAGCGTCTGAATTTCTTTATCTACGGATTCTACCCGGATGAACTGCAGTGGCGGGTCGACGTGATGTTCCTGCTGCTGGCGGTTTCCTTTGTACCCCAGTTCATCGAGCGGTTCCCCGGCCGCAAGTGGCTCGGGCTGTTCGGTATCTTTGGTTTGCCCATTGTTGGCTACTTCCTGATTCCCGGAGGCAGTTTCGGCCTGGAAGAAGTGCAGAGCTCGAAATGGGGCGGCCTGATGCTGACCCTGATCCTGGCTTACATCGGGATTATTGCGTCGTTGCCCATTGGCATATTGCTGGCGCTGGGTCGTCGCTCCGAGATGCCGATCATCCGCGGGATCTGTGTGGTCTTTATCGAGGTATGGCGGGCGGTTCCGTTGATCACGGTTCTGTTCATGGCTTCGGTGATGCTGCCGCTGTTTCTCCCGGAAGGTGTGAACTTCGAGAAACTGGCCCGGGCGCTGATTGGTATAACCCTGTGGCAGTCCGCTTACATGGCGGAAGTGATTCGCGGTGGCCTGCAGGCCATTCCCCGGGGCCAGTATGAGGCTGCCGATGCTCTGGGGCTGGGATACTGGCGCAAAATGGGGCTGGTCATCCTGCCGCAGGCTCTGAAGATGGTTATTCCGGGTATCGTGAACACCTTCATTTCCCTGTTCAAGGACACCACGCTGGTGTTGATTATCGGCCTCTTCGATATCCTCGGCACAGTCCAGTCCACGGTTACCGATCCGGCCTGGCAGAATGTTGCCATTGAGGGCTATGTATTTGTGGCGTTCTGTTTCTGGGTCTTCTGCTTCGGCATCTCCAGATACAGCCAGAACCTTGAACGAAAACTAGACACTGGTCATAAGACCTGACGGGTAATCCTATGACAGAACAAACACAAACCTCAGAAATGCAGACCCCGCCGAAGGACCAGCCGGGAAAAAAACCGGGGATTATCCGGGTTGAGGGCATGCACAAGTGGTACGGGGACTTCCATGTTCTCAAAGATCTCAACCTGACCGTTGATCAGGGCGAGAGAATTGTCATCTGTGGGCCATCCGGCTCGGGAAAATCCACCTTCATCCGTTGCATCAACCGGCTGGAGGAGCATCAGCAGGGCAAAATCATTGTTGATGGTATCGAGCTGACCGATGATGTCCGCCACATTGATACGGTTCGGCGGGAAGTCGGCATGGTGTTTCAGCACTTCAACCTCTTCCCGCACCTGACCGTCCTGGAAAACTGCTGCCTGTCGCCGATCTGGGTGCGAAAAACGCCCCGAAAGGAAGCGGAGGCATCTGCGATGGAGTACCTTGAGCGGGTCAAGATCCCGGATCAGGCTAACAAATTCCCGGGGCAGCTTTCGGGCGGCCAGCAACAGCGTGTGGCGATTGCCAGGGCCCTGTGCATGAAGCCCAAGATCATGCTGTTCGACGAGCCAACCTCGGCCTTGGATCCGGAGATGATCAAGGAAGTGCTGGACGTAATGATTGAATTGGCGGGAAGCGGTATGACCATGCTCTGCGTAACCCATGAGATGGGTTTTGCCAAGACGGTGGCGGACCGTGTGATTTTCATGGACGGTGGCGAGATTGTGGAGCAGGCACCTCCCCACGAGTTCTTTACCAACCCACAGGAAGCCAGAACTCAGAAGTTCCTCCAGCAGATACTCGCGCACTGAAACCAAGACTAAAAAAGCCGGGCATTTGCCCGGCTTTTTTACAACGGCTCCTTGAATAGCTCGGGCTCCTTGCCTGGCTCTGCCTCAAGCCACCAAACGTTCTTGTCCCAGTCTCCCAGTACAATACGCTTTGCCGGCGACCCGTTGGCCGTCAGTTCATGAACCGCGGGGCGATGGGTGTGGCCATGGATCATTCGCTGGACACCGTGCGTTTCCAAGTCCTTGACCACTTCCTCGGGCGTTACGTCCATGATGAACTCCTCCTTGCCCTGATTTTTCGCCATGCTGATTTCCCGTAGCTGGCGGGCCATTTGCTGGCGGTCTTTCAGGGGGCGCTGGAGTATCATCTGCTGCCACTGCGGGTTACGCATGTTGGCCCGGAACTTCTGGTATTCCACATCGGCGGTGCACAGGCTGTCGCCATGCATCAGCAGGGTAGGGGTACCGTACAGATCAATCACCGTCGGATCGTCCAGCAGCGTTGCGCCGGCCCGGTCGCAGAAGTCCTGGCCGATCAGAAAGTCCCGGTTGCCGTGCATCAGGAAAATCCTGGTGCCGCTGTCCCGCAGTTTTCGAAGGGCAGTCGCAATCTGCTCCTGGAGCGGCGTGCGTTCGTCATCTCCTATCCACGCCTCAAAGAAATCACCGAGAATATACAGCTGATCAACACCACTGGCTTTCCCGTCGAGAAAGCCCAGAAATGCCTCAGTAATATCCGGGCGGGATTCCTCGAGGTGAAGATCTGAAATAAACAGCGTGGTCACGCGTCCTCCAGAACCTCGGCTTTTTCGATTACCACGTCATCGGCAGGCACATCCTGGTGGCCTGCACGCATGGTGGTGCGCACTGCTCGAATCGCGTTTACCGTGTCCATGCCGTCGGCCACTTTGCCGAACACGCAGTAGCCCCAGCCTTCCGCGTTTTTGGCGGTGTGGTCCAGGAAGCCGTTATTCTCAACGTTAATAAAGAACTGGGCTGTGGCAGAGTGCGGGTCCATGGTGCGTGCCATGGCAATGGTTCCCTGCATGTTGCTCAGTCCGTTATCGGCTTCGTTCGGGATGGAATCGCGGGTTTTGCGCGGTGTCATGCCTGGCTCGAAACCGCCGCCCTGAATCATGAAATTGCTGATCACACGGTGAAAAATGAGGCCATCGTAAAAACCGTCGCGAACGTACTGTTCGAAGTTTTTGGCGGTTTCCGGTGCCTTGTCGTAGTCCAGTTCCAGCTTGATGTCACCGTAGTTGGTTGTCAGCAGAATCATCAGGTTTTCCTGTTCAGAAAGGTTAGGTACGTTACGGGGCCCATTGTACTCAAGACTTTCCCGCTATGCATGAGTCCGGAAAGGATTTGTGAGTATAATACGCGGTTTAAGATTCACTCCCCTTTTAACAGAGATTGTATGAGCGCCGAGTCGAAGAAAGCCCACAACTTTATCCAGAGCCTGATCGAAGACGCCATCGCCAGCGGAGAGCACACCGGCAAGGTGGTCACCCGATTCCCGCCGGAGCCCAATGGCTACCTGCATATTGGTCACGCCAAATCGATCTGCCTGAACTTTGGCATCGCCGAGACCTTTTCCGGCGACTGTAACCTTCGGTTTGACGACACCAACCCGGAAAAGGAAAACCAGGAATACATCGACGCCATCAAGCAGGATGTGGAATGGCTTGGTTACGAGTGGGCCGGGGACGTGCTTTATGCCTCGGATTACTTTGATGCGCTTTATGAATTTGCCGAGGAACTGATTACCCGGGACAAGGCCTACGTGTGCGCCCTGACGGCCGATGAAATGGCCGAGTACCGGGGCAGCCTGAAAGAGCCGGGCAGAAACAGCCCCTACCGGGATCGCCCCGTGGAGGAGAGCTTGCAGATGTTCCGCGACATGCGGGACGGCAAGTATCAGAACGGCGAACTGGTGCTGCGGGCCAAGATCGATATGTCTTCTCCGAACATCAACATGCGGGATCCGATTCTTTATCGCATCCGCTACGCCGAACATCACCAGACCGGGAACAAGTGGTGCATCTACCCGATGTATGACTTCACCCATCCCATTTCGGATGCCTTGGAGGGGATTACCCACTCCCTGTGCACGCTGGAATTCGAGGACCACCGGCCGCTGTATGACTGGGTTCTGGATAACATCTCCGGCCCCTGCCACCCGCGCCAGATCGAGTTTGCGCGGCTGAATCTGAACTACACCATCACCTCCAAGCGGAAGCTCAAGCGTCTGGTGGATGAGAATGTAGTTGATGGCTGGAACGATCCGCGTATGCCAACCATTTCCGGTATGCGCCGGCGTGGCTACACGCCGGAGTCCATCCGCACCTTCTGCGACATGATCGGGGTGAACAAGGCCGGCGGCACTGTGGATGTGGGTATGCTTGAACACGCCATTCGCGAAGACCTCAACATCCGGGCCCCGAGAGCCATGTGTGTGATGCGCCCGTTGAAAGTCACGCTGACCAATTACCCGGCGGATCAAAGCGAAACGCTCACCTTGCCAGTGCACCCGCAAAATCCGGATATGGGCGAGCGGGAAGTGCCCTGGACCCAGACTCTGTATATCGACCGGGAAGATTTCGAAATGGAGCCGCCGCGTAAATGGAAGCGGCTGGCCCCGGACCAGGCAGTACGCCTCCGTGGCGGCTATGTGATGACCTGCCGGGAAGTGATCCGTGACGACAGTGGCCAGATTGTCGAGCTCAAGTGTGAGTACGATCCCAACACCCTGGGTGTCAATCCCGAGGGCTATAAACCGAACGGCGTGATTCACTGGGTTTCAGCGAGTGACAGTGTAGAAGCAGACATCAATCTGTATGACCGCCTGTTTAACCACGAGTCGCCGGACAGTGACAAGGAAGGCGATTTGATGGATCACCTGAATCCGGAATCGCTGGTGGTTCTCAAAGGCGCGCGCGTCGAAAAGAGTCTTGTCGCGCCCCGTATGGATCTTCCATACCAGTTCGAGCGGGAAGGCTACTTCTTCTGTGATCAGGCCCATACCGAGGCTGCCGGTCGGCCGGTATTCAATCGCACTGTTACGCTCAGGGATTCCTGGGGCAAGGGGGGCAAGTGATCCGCATCTACAATACGCTGACCCAACAGAAGGAAGAGTTTCGGCCAATTGAGCCTGGCAAGGTCCGGATGTATGTCTGCGGTATGACAGTCTATGACTACTGCCACCTGGGGCATGCCCGGGTGCTGGTAGCCTTTGATGTGATTACCCGTTACCTGCGTCATCGCGGTTACGACGTGAACTATGTGCGCAATATCACCGATATTGACGACAAGATCCTGCGCCGTGCGGATGAAAACGGTGAGCCCTATGACGAGCTCACGGACCGGATGATCAAAGCCATGCACGAAGACGAAGCCCGTCTCGGCGTGCTGTCACCGGATGAAGAGCCCCGGGCCACCGCGTATATCGACGAAATTATCGCGATGATCCACAAACTGATTGCCGGCGGCCACGCCTACGCAGCGGACAATGGTGACGTCTACTTTGCGGTCGATTCCTTTGATGACTACGGCAAGCTCAGCAAGAAAAAGCTGGAGGATCTTCTGGCGGGCGCGCGGGTGGATGTTCAGGAAGCCAAGCGAAGCCCTGCAGATTTCGCGTTGTGGAAAGCGGCAAAGGCAGGGGAGGTCAGCTGGCCGTCGCCCTGGGGCGACGGTCGTCCCGGCTGGCACATTGAGTGCTCTGCGATGTCCACCTGCTGTCTCGGCGACACATTCGATATTCACGGCGGTGGCCCGGATCTGTTGTTCCCGCATCATGAGAACGAGATTGCCCAGTCAGAATGTGCCACTGGCCACAATTTTGTGAACACCTGGATGCACGCGGGTGCCATCCGGGTGAACAAAGAAAAGATGTCCAAGTCCCTGGGTAACTTCTTCACCATCCGCGAGATCATGGAGAAGTACCTCCCAGAAGTGGTCCGTTACTTCCTGGTTTCCAGCCACTACCGCAGCCAGGTGGATTACTCTGAGGAAAATCTGGCTGAGGCCGGCCGAACTCTGACCCGTTTGTACCATGCGCTTAGAGGCATCGTGCCCGCCAAGGCCGCCGATGTGCCGGAATCCGAGCACGACGAGCGGTTTGCCGAGGCGATGGACGATGACTTCAACACCGCGGGTGCCATTGCCGTCCTGCACGCTGTTGCCAACGAGATCAATCAGCATCGTCGCGATGGTCGTGAAGACGATGCCAAGCAAAGTGCGGCGATTCTGGTAAGGCTTGGTGGTGTTCTGGGGCTGCTGCAGCAGGATCCCGAGGCGTTCTTCCAGGCAGACACGGGTGGTGATCTTAGCGCCGAAGACATTGAAGCAATGATCCAGGCCAGGGCTGATGCCCGCAAGGCAAAGAATTTTGCCGAGGCCGACCGGATCCGCGACGAGCTCCTCGAGAAAGGTATTATTCTGGACGATTCCCGAGAGGGGACGACCTGGCGTAAAGCCTGAATTTCCGGGAGCTGCCGGTTGGTCAGACCAGTTTTGCGCCTGCAGGAATGATCTTGTAAGGATTTTCCCTTACAATGCGGCGCTCAAATTAGAATGCCCCCTCAAGATGAAGGGGGAGTCGGGAAACGTAACCCACTGAGGCAGACAACGATGACAGAACGCGTACAAGTCGGCGGCATTCAGGTCGCAAAGAATCTGTATGATTTCGTGAACAACGAAGCGATCCCGGGCACCGGGATCGATGCCGATAAATTCTGGGCAGAATTTGACAAGATCGTGAACGAGCTGGCGCCACGCAACCGTGAATTGCTGGCCAAGCGTGATGCTATCCAGGAAAAAATGGACAGCTGGAACCGGGATCACAAGGGCCAGAAGCTCGACATGGGCGAATACAAGTCTTTCCTGAAAGACATCGGTTACCTGGTTGACGAGCCTTCCGAGTTCAAGATCTCCACCTCCAATGTCGACCCGGAAGTGGCAACCATGGCCGGCCCTCAGCTGGTGGTGCCGATCATGAACGCCCGTTTTGCTCTGAACGCTGCGAACGCGCGTTGGGGTAGCCTGTACGATGCGCTGTACGGTACCGACGCGATTTCCGAGGAAGACGGCGCTGAAAAAGGCCGTGGTTACAATCCGGTTCGCGGTGCAAAAGTTATCGAGTGGGCCCGCAACCTGCTCGACAGCTCGGCACCGCTGGCCTCTGGCAGTCACAAAGATGCTGCCAAGTATGTGGTTGAAGGTGGCAAACTGGTCGTCAAGCTGCAGAACGGTGAGTCCACCGGCCTGAAAGACGAAGCCGGCTTTGTTGGCTACACCGGTGCCGCTGATGCGCCCACGGGCGTACTGCTGGTCAAGAACGGCATGCACTTCGAGATCCAGATCGATGCCACTCACCCGATTGGCAAAGACGACGGTGCCCACGTCAAAGACGTACTGATGGAGTCTGCACTGACAACCATCATGGACTGCGAAGACTCCGTGGCCGCTGTAGACGCCGACGACAAGGCGCTGGCCTATCGCAACTGGCTGGGCCTGATGAAGGGCGACCTGCAGGAAACCTTCGAGAAAGGTGGCGAGCAGTTGACCCGCAAGATGAACGCGGATCGCACCTACACCGCGGCAGACGGCAGCGAGCTGAGCCTGAAAGGCCGCAGCCTGATGTTTATCCGTAACGTCGGCCACCTGATGACCAACCCGGCCATCCTGCTGAAAGACGGTAACGAAGTGCCGGAAGGCCTGATGGACGGTCTGATCACCTCGCTGATCGCCATTCACGACATGAAGGGCAATGGCAAGTTCCAGAACAGCACCAAAGGCTCCATGTATATCGTGAAGCCTAAGATGCACGGGCCGGAAGAGGTGGCATTCACCAACGAATTTTTCGGTCGTGTAGAGGATGCATTGAGCCTGCCGCGCTTCAGCCTGAAGGTCGGCATCATGGACGAGGAGCGTCGCACCACAGTTAACCTGAAAGCCTGTATCCATGCCGCGAAAGAGCGGGCTGTGTTTATTAACACCGGTTTCCTGGATCGCACCGGGGACGAGATCCATACCTCAATGGAGCTGGGTCCGTTTATCCGCAAGGGTGCGATGAAGCAGGCGACCTGGATCAATGCCTACGAGCAGTGGAACGTGGACATCGGCCTGGAAACCGGTTTCCGTGGCGTTGCCCAAATTGGTAAGGGCATGTGGGCCATGCCTGACCTGATGGCCGGCATGCTGGAAGCGAAAATCGGGCATCCGAAGGCTGGTGCGAACACTGCCTGGGTTCCATCTCCCACGGCGGCTACACTGCACGCCACTCACTACCATCAGGTAAGTGTGGCTGATGTCCAGAAGCAGCTGGAAAGCCGCACACGCGCTGCGCTGGACGATATCCTGACAGTACCGGTGATGGATGATCCTGCTTCTTTGAGCGCCGAGGACATCCAGCAGGAGCTGGACAACAACGCCCAGGGTATCCTCGGTTACGTTGTGCGCTGGATTGACCAGGGCGTTGGCTGCTCCAAGGTGCCGGACATCAACGATGTCGGCCTGATGGAAGACCGTGCGACTCTGCGTATCGCCTCCCAGTTGCTGGCCAACTGGCTGCACCATGGTATCTGCTCTGAAGATCAGATCATGGAGACCATGAAGCGTATGGCAGCGGTGGTCGACAAGCAGAACGCCGGTGATTCGGCGTACCGCCCGATGGCCGGGAACTTCGATGACAGTGTCGCCTTCCAGGCAGCGCTGGATCTGGTTCTCAAGGGTCGCGAGCAGCCTAATGGCTACACCGAGCCGCTACTGCACGCTTACCGCCTGAAGGCGAAAGCCAAATACGGGCAGTAAGAGCTGCGAAATAAAAAACCCCGCTTCGGCGGGGTTTTTTGTGGCACGTCGGATCAGGCAGGGCCTGAACCCTGACTCCGGGCTCAGTCCCTGTGCAAGACATCAGCCGCATAGAGGGTGTTTTGCAGCAGGGTGGCGATGGTCATCGGCCCTACGCCGCCGGGAACCGGCGTTATATAGGCCGCGCGCTCCGAAGCGGCTGCGAAATCAACGTCGCCATGCAGTTTCCCGTCGTCCATCCGGTTGATGCCCACATCAATCACGGTTGCACCCGGTTTTACCCAATCGCCCTTGATCAGGCCTGGCTTGCCGACGGCTGCAACCAGGATGTCAGCCTCACGAACAAACTTCTCCAGATCCGGCGTGAATCGGTGACACACGGTTGTCGTGGCACCCTTCAATAGCAGCTCCATGCTCATGGGGCGGCCGACGATGTTGGAGGCGCCAACGATGACGGCGTGCTGGCCCTTGTAGGGCGTGTCGATGCTGTCGAGCAGGGTAATGATGCCGGCCGGTGTGCAGGGGCGCAGGGTGGGCTTACGCTGCATCAGGCGACCGATGTTGTATGGATGGAAGCCATCAACGTCTTTATCTGGCCGGATTTTTACCAGAATCGGATCTGCATCGAGATGCGAGGGCAGGGGGAGTTGCACCAGGATCCCGTCCACGGTGGGGTTCTCGTTCAGCTCATCAATCAGAGCTTCCAGTGCTTCCTGGGAAGTGTCTTCCGGCAGATCGTATGAGAGTGAGAGGATTCCCGCCTGGTCGCACGCCTTCCGTTTATTGCCCACGTAAACGTGGGATGCGGGATCGTTGCCGACCAGGACTACGGCCAGTCCGGGCGCCCTGAGCCCCTGTTGGGTTCTTGCTTCCACCCCTGCGGCGACTTGCTGTCTTACTTCGGCGGCAATCTCTTTTCCGTTGATCAGTTTGGCGGTCATGTCTCGTCTTGTCGGTTGGGCATCGGTAAATTGAAGGGTTCGCATTGTCTCATGCTTCCGCCGGAACTCCAATTGGACGGTTGTCTGGGCGGCGCGCGCCGGAACTTTTGTCAGGGCGCTTTGTCACTGAAGAGACTGTTGTTTCAGGGAATTTGGAAATACGTGTTGACGGCACCCTCCGGCGCCGGTAATATGCGCGCCAACTTTGCTGAGGCACTTGTTGTTCAGTTCAGACGGGGTATAGCGCAGTCTGGTAGCGCGCCTGCTTTGGGAGCAGGATGTCGGGAGTTCGAATCTCTCTACCCCGACCAAATTTCTGAATGTTCAGGTGGGCGAACGGTTAAGCGCCCGTAGCTCAGCTGGATAGAGCACCCGCCTTCTAAGCGGGTGGTCGCAGGTTCGAGTCCTGCCGGGCGCGCCATCAAGTCGTTGGCTTGGTCCGCGCCGGAGCGACCGTAACCAGCAAAGTTGAAAAGTAAAGGCATGTCCCGATGTGGTGGACGTAGCTCAGTTGGTAGAGCTCAGGATTGTGACTCCTGCGGTCGAGGGTTCGATCCCCTTCGTCCACCCCACTTTTCTTTCAGAGTAGATTCCGCGTTTGTTGAATAGATTGATGGCAGGCTTGCCATCGGGCATTCTTCATTCTGTTGTGCGCGAGTGGCGGAACTGGTAGACGCGCTGGATTTAGGTTCCAGTGGGGCAACCCGTGAGAGTTCGAGTCTCTCCTCGCGCACCACCCCTTTCTTTTTTCTCTTTCGTCCCCATCTCTGTCTTCAAGATTCGGCCGGTCCCGTGACTGCGCAGCATCAAACTGCATTGCAGGGTGATTCTCTCGGCGGTGCAAAGCATGATAAACTACCGGCTTTTAATTTTCGGTCCTTTTCCGGGAATCTCCCTTGGACCGGACTTTTAGGTTTAATTTCATTCACATACCGAACCTGTAATTTGAGGATCTTCCATGCAAGTGTCTGTTGAAACGACCTCCAACATCGAGCGTCGAATGACGATTGGTGTGCCCGCCCAGGAAATCGACCAGGCGGTCCAGAAACGCCTGCAGGAAACAGCGCGTACCGTGCGCCTGAACGGTTTCCGTCCGGGTAAGGTGCCCATGAGCGTCGTCAAGCGTCGTTTCGGTGACAGCGTCCGCCAGGAAATCGTTGGCGAGGTTATGCGCGACAACTACATCAAGGCACTGCAGGAACAGGATATCAACCCGGCAGGTTGGCCGAAGTTCGAGCCAAAGACCATGGAAGAGGGCAAAGACCTGGAATTTGTCGCCATCTTCGAAGTGCTGCCGGAAATCGAGCTGGGCGATCTCAGCAAGATTTCAGTCGAAAAGCTGACTTCCGAGATCACCGACAAAGATGTCGACAACATGATCGACAACCTGCGTCGTCAGCAGGCCACCATGAAAGAAGTCAAGCGCAAGTCCAAAAACAAGGACGTGCTGACCATTGACTTCAAAGGTTTTATCGACGGTGAAGAATTCGAAGGCGGAGCCGCTGAGGGCCATCGTCTGACTCTGGGCTCCGGCCAGATGATTCCGGGCTTTGAGAAGGCCATCGTTGGTGGTAAGGCCGGTGAAGACATGGAAATTGAGGTTACCTTCCCGGAGGATTACCACAACGAAGATCTGGCGGGTAAGCCGGCCAAGTTCGAGATCAAGATTCACAAGGTTGAAGAGCCGCAGTTGCCGGAACTCGACACCGAATTCTTCAAGAAGTTCGGTATTGATGCCGAAGACGAAGCGACTTTCCGCGAAGAAGTCAAAAAGAACATGGAGCGCGAGCTCAAGCAGGCGGTTTCCAACAAGGTCAAGAACGACGTTGTTGACGGTCTGCTGGAAACCACTGAGCTGGATATTCCGGCTGCCCTGGTTGATCAGGAAATCGATCGTCTCCGTCAGGACGCCGTCCAGCGTTTCGGCGGCCAGATTGATCCGCAGCAGCTGCCCAAGGAAATTTTCCAGGAGCAGGCTGAGCGCCGCGTGAAGACTGGCCTGCTGTTCCAGGAAGTGGTCAAGAAAAACGACCTGAAAGCCGACCCGGCCAAGGTAGACGAAAAGATCCAGGAGATCGCGTCTACGTATGAACAGCCAGAAGAAGTGGTTGCACACTTCAACAGCAACCCGGAGCAGAAGTCTCAGATCGAGTCTTCAGTCCTGGAAGATGCAGTTGTTGACCACGTGCTGGAGCAGGCTCAGGTCAAAGAAAAGAAAGTCAAATATGAAGAGGCCGTTCAGGCCGGTCAGCCCCAGCGCTGATTTTGCCCGGGATCGGAGTAGAAAGCCGGTCCCGAAGGCCGACCCCTGAGAACAGCCGGCATGCCCGGCTGTTTTCATCTGGGGCCGCTGCTGGCAAAGTATGGGGTGCAACTTTATTGAAACTGCCGTGGCGCGAGTCCACGACCCATTGTCCATAAGGAGTTCAGGCGCATCATGACGCAGAAACCAATTGATGGTCCCGCAATGGTTACCAATTCCGGACTGGTACCGATTGTTATCGAGCAGACAGCTCGCGGCGAGCGGTCGTTCGACATTTATTCCCGTCTGCTCAAGGAGCGGGTGATCTTCATGGTGGGTCCGGTTGAGGACCACATGGCGAATCTGATTGTGGCCCAGCTCCTGTTCCTCGAGTCTGAAAACCCGGACAAGGATATTCACCTCTATATCAACAGCCCCGGCGGCTCGGTAACTGCAGGTATGTCTATCTACGACACCATGCAGTTTATCAAGCCGGATGTAGCCACACTTTGTGTTGGCCAGGCGGCCAGCATGGGTGCCTTCCTTTTGGCGGGCGGTGCTGCCGGGAAGCGGGCGTGTCTGCCGAACTCCCGAGTGATGATCCACCAGCCGCTGGGTGGCTATCAGGGTCAGGCAACGGATATCGAGATTCACACCCGTGAAATCCTGAAGATTCGTCATACCCTGAATTCGATCCTGGCCCATCACACCGGTCAGGATCTGGAGACTATCGCCAAGGATACGGACCGTGACAACTTCATGGATCCGGCTCAGGCGAAAGAGTATGGGCTGATCGATTCAATACTTGATAAGCGCGTACCGAATAAATAATACTGGAAGTAATCGCATCATACTTGGCCGGCGTATCAGGCAGTGGCGCCGGCAAAACGAGATCAGAGGTATTTCAATGGCAGATGAAAGAAACGGCAGGGGCGACGATAACGGCAAGTTGCTCTACTGCTCGTTTTGTGGAAAGAGCCAGCATGAAGTCCGAAAGCTCATTGCAGGGCCCTCGGTGTTCATCTGCGACGAGTGTGTCGACCTGTGCAATGACATTATCCGGGAGGAAATCCAGGAGAATGCACAGGAAGAGCCGAGCGATCGCCTTCCTACACCGGCCGAGATCCGCAATACCCTTGATGAATACGTGATTGGTCAGGATCGGGCCAAGGTCGTCTTGTCGGTGGCGGTCTACAACCACTACAAGCGTTTGCGTTATGGCGAAGGCAAGGGTGATGTCGAGCTAGGCAAGAGTAACATTCTGCTGATTGGCCCAACCGGTAGTGGTAAAACTCTGCTGGCCGAGACTCTGGCGCGGATGCTGAACGTGCCCTTCACGATCGCCGACGCCACCACGCTGACTGAAGCCGGCTACGTTGGTGAGGATGTCGAGAACATCATCCAGAAGCTGCTGCAGAAATGCGATTACGATGTCGACAAGGCTCAGCGGGGCATAGTCTACATTGACGAGATCGACAAGATTTCCCGCAAGTCTGACAACCCTTCCATTACCCGGGATGTTTCCGGTGAGGGTGTTCAGCAGGCACTGTTGAAGCTGATCGAGGGTACCGTTGCATCGGTCCCGCCGCAGGGAGGTCGCAAGCATCCGCAGCAGGAATTCCTGCAGGTTGATACCGGCAATATGCTGTTTATCTGCGGTGGCGCCTTTGCCGGATTGGACAAGGTAATTCGCGAGCGTACCGAGAAGAACAGCATCGGTTTCTCTGCTTCGGTTGCCAGTCAGGACGATGCCAAGAACACCGGCGACGTTATCAAGGATGTGGAGACCGAGGACCTCGTGAAGTACGGCCTGATTCCGGAGTTTGTGGGTCGTTTGCCGGTAGTGGCAACCCTAAACGAACTTGATGAAGAAGCGCTGGTGCAGATTCTGACCGAGCCCAAGAACTCCCTGACCAAGCAGTACCAGAAGCTGTTTGATATGGAAGGGGTCGAGCTTGATTTTCGTGAAGATGCGCTTCGGGCTGTTGCCCGCAAGGCCATGGAGAGAAAGACAGGCGCCCGTGGTCTGCGTTCCATTATGGAAGCGACGCTTCTGGACACCATGTACCAGATTCCCTCTGAGCATGACGTGACCAAAGTGGTGATCGATGAGAGCGTGATCAGCGGGGACTCCGAGCCCTTCAAGATTTACGCCAGCAGTGATCACGCCAAGGCTGTGCCCGAGGATTGAGTCTAGGTTAGCGGTTGAAATGAAGAGGGGCGGCAACGCCCCTTTTCGCGTTTTTGTATCGCGATATTCCCGCCCTGTTTCGTTTAGTAAAAAGATTGCAATTTTTGCGGGCGCCCCAATGAAGGGTGATATGCTGAAGTAAATACCGTCAGAGGATTCCCAATGACCCGTATACCCGAAGATGCCGTGCAAGAGTACCCGCTGCTTCCGCTGCGTGACGTAGTGGTGTTTCCGCACATGGTGGTCCCACTGTTCGTGGGCCGAGAAAAATCCATTCAGGCTCTGGAAGCCGCGATGGAAGGAAGCAAGGAAATCCTCCTGGTAGCCCAGAAAGACGCCTCTACTGATGAGCCGGGTCCGAAGGATGTGTTCGAGATGGGCACGCTGGCAACGGTTCTGCAGATGCTTCGCCTGCCCGATGGCACCGTCAAGGTGTTGGTAGAAGGCAACGCCCGAGCCACCATCAGCGATATCTCCGAGGGTGAGTACCTGTCCGGTGGCGCTGTCCTGATGGATGAAGAAGGGCTGCCCGAGCGCGAGCAGGAGGTCCTGATAAAGACCCTGATGGACGAGTTCGAGAAGTACGTGAAACTCTCCAAAAAGGTCCCTTCCGAGGTCTCCAATGCTCTCACCGGTATTGAGGAGCTTGAACGCCTGGCCGACACCATGGCTGCTCACCTGGAAATGCGTATTCCGGAAAAGCAGGAACTGCTGGAAGCGCTGGATATCCGCAAGCGGGTGGACTTGCTGCTTGGTAAGCTGGATGGCGAAATCGACCTGATCGAGGTTGAAAAGCGCATCCGTGGCCGCGTGAAAAAGCAGATGGAGCGCAGCCAGCGCGAGTACTACCTGAACGAACAGATGAAGGCTATCCAGAAAGAGATGGGTAACCTGGGCGAAGGCAACAACGACTTCGAAGAGCTTGAGCAGAAGCTGGAAGAAGCCGGATTGCCGGAAGAGGCCCGCAAAAAGACTGAAACGGAGCTGAACAAGCTCAAGATGATGTCTCCGATGTCTGCGGAAGCGACCGTCGTCCGTGGCTATATTGACTGGATGCTGGCGATTCCCTGGAAGAAGCGCAGCCGTGTCCGTCACGACATCGAAAAAGCCCGTGAAATTCTCGATCGGGACCACTACGGCCTCGATGAAGTCAAAAAGCGCATTCTCGAATACCTTGCGGTTCAGAGCCGTGTGAAGAAGGTCAAGGGTCCTGTGCTGTGCCTGGTTGGTCCTCCCGGGGTGGGCAAGACTTCGCTCGGTCAGTCCATTGCACGTGCGACCAACCGGAAGTACACCCGGATGGCCCTCGGCGGCGTGCGTGATGAAGCTGAAATCCGCGGCCACCGGAAAACCTACATTGGTGCGTTGCCCGGTAAGCTTCTTCAGAAGCTGTCCAAGGTGGGCGTGAAGAATCCGCTGTTCCTGTTCGATGAAATCGACAAGATGGGCATGGATCATCGTGGTGATCCGGCCTCGGCGTTGCTGGAGGTTCTCGACCCGGAACAGAATCACACGTTCAACGATCACTATCTGGAAGTGGATTACGATCTCTCCGATGTGATGTTCGTGTGTACCTCCAACTCCATGGACATTCCTCCCGCCCTGCTGGACCGGATGGAAATCATCCGTATCCCGGGTTACACGGAGGACGAGAAGGTCAATATTGCGCTGCGTTATCTGTTGCCGAAGCAGATCAAGGCCAACGGCCTGCGCAAGGATGAGCTCAAGTTGCCAGAGGACACCCTTCGCGACCTGATCCGCTACTACACCCGTGAAGCCGGTGTACGTGGCCTGGAGCGCGAGATTGCCAAGATCTGCCGCAAGGTGGTGCGTGACCATGTGGAGAGCGGAGAGAAGGTCTCTGTCACTCTCACGCAGGACATGCTCGAAGATTACTCGGGGGTCAAGAAATTCAAGTACGGCCTCGCCGAGGAAAAGAACGAGATTGGTCAGGTGACCGGTCTGGCTTGGACCCAGGTGGGTGGCGAACTGCTGCATATTGAGTGCGCCCTCACCCCTGGCAAGGGCCGGGTCGTGAAAACGGGTTCCCTGGGTGATGTCATGCAGGAGTCCATCCAGACGGCATTGACGGTGGTACGTAGCCGGGCACCCGGTCTTGGAATTGCCGACGATTTCCACGAGAAGCACGATCTGCACGTGCACGTACCGGAGGGTGCGACACCGAAAGATGGTCCCAGTGCCGGTATCGGTATGTGCACAGCGCTGGTTTCTTCTCTGACCAAGATTCCGGTTCGCGCCGACGTTGCAATGACCGGTGAAATCACTCTGCGTGGACGTGTTCTTGCCATCGGTGGGTTGAAAGAAAAGCTTCTGGCAGCGCATCGGGGTGGCATCAAGACGGTGATCATTCCGGATGAGAATGTCAGGGATCTCAAGGAGATACCTGAAAACATCAAGGAATCGCTGGAGATTCGTCCGGTTAAGTGGATCGACGAAGTGCTGGATATTGCACTGGCCTATCCACCCGAGCCCAGGGCTGAAGATTCATCTCCGGAAACGGGTTCTGGCAAGCCGCGTGACGAAGAAGGCGACGCGTCAGAGCGCATAAATACACATTAAAGCCTTGATGAGTTGTTGACATGCCTGAGAGCCCATTGGTATAACTGTTTCGCCGTGAAGCAGCCAATACCAAGGGCTCCCGCGCAGTCAGTCCCTATTCCGAATGCCGGTATAAAGCCGAAAGGAATAAGAAAAGTGAAGAATGGAATTCTCCGACCGCTTATGCGATAGTCGAGAACGTCCGAGAAAAAACAAACCAACCTATAACATCTTCAACCTGAAATCGAAGGGGTTTAGTGTGAACAAGTCCGAACTTATCGATGCAATTGCAGAGTCCGCAGATATCTCCAAAGCCGCCGCTGGCCGTGCTCTGGACGCAATGACCAACTCAATCACCGGTGCCCTGAAAAAAGGCGATCAGGTAACTCTGATCGGTTTTGGTACCTTCTCCGTAAAAGAGCGTGCTGCTCGTACCGGTCGTAACCCGCAGACTGGTGCCGAGATCAAGATTCCGGCCTCCAAAGTGCCTGGGTTCAAAGCAGGCAAGGCCCTGAAAGACGCCGTTAAGTAACGGTTCTTTCTCCGGTGGCTTCTGTCGCAGGAAGCCACCCAAGAAGAATTCAAGGCGCATTCCACACCGGGTGCGCCTTTTTACGTTAGGTCCGCCCTTCGCCGCGCGCTGAAACGAATAAAACTGCACTACCTTGAACAGGGATCCGGGAGAAACATGCTTCAAGATATTCGGAACAATGCCCAGGGCACGATCGCCAAGGTCATCATTGGTCTTCTTATTGTGTCGCTATCCATCTGGGGGATGGACGCCATTGTCGGCGGCTTCTCCGGCGAGCCTGAGGTGGCAACCGTCAACGGCGAGGATATTACCGAGCGGGAGTTTCTCCGCGTGGTCCAGATGGAGAGCCAGCGCCGGCTATCCAGAATGGAAAACCCGGATCCCTCGATGCTTGACGAAGACCAGATTCGCACAGACGTTCTGGATTCCCTGATCCAGGAGCAGGTCCTGATCCAGGATGCCAACGCTCAGGGACTGGAACTCAATGATGCTGATATCGATGCGTTGATTACCCAGATGCCGCAGTTCCAGGTGGATGGCCAGTTCAATCGCGACCGCTTTGTGGCCACAGTCCGTAATATGGGCATGGGCGTGGGCGAGTTTCGGGAAGCCATGCGCAAGCAATATGTGGTGAACCAGATCCGTGCGGGTATCGTTCAGAGTGGCCTGGTGGCGGATGAGAATGCCGAACAGCTGCTCCAGATTCAGAACCAGACACGCAGTTTCCGGGTACTGGATATTCCTGCCAGCTCAGTGGCGGACGCAGTATCGGTTTCTGATGCTGACGTTGAAGCCTTCTATGAAGAAAACTCGGGCGCGTTTCAGCAGCCAGAGCGTGTAGACGCTGCCTACATCACACTTTCGCTGGGTGCCCTTGCTGAGAGCATTGAAGTTGACGATGCGGAGCTTCAGGCCTACTACGAGCAGCAGGCGGCCGATTTGGCCAGTGAGGAGCGTCGGGCGTCCCACATCCTGATCGAAGAGGGCAGTGACGCGGACGAAACCATGGCAACGATCCAGGAGCGCCTGGCGGCTGGGGAGTCATTTGCTGACCTGGCGCGGGAGTACTCCATTGATACCGTTTCGGCCGAAGACGGCGGCGATCTGGGCTATGCCGGTCGTGGCATTTACGCCGAGCCCTTCGAGGAAGCTCTGTTTGCCCTTGAGGAAGGCGAAGTTTCCGAGCCGGTTCGGACATCGTTCGGGGTTCATCTTATTCGCCTCGAGGATGTCAGGGAGTCCGAGGTGCCGTCTCTGGATGAAATGGAAGACCAGCTCCGTCGTGAGCTGGCCCGTGAAAAGGCTCGTGAGCAGTTTGCTGAAGTCCGGGCAGAGCTTGCCGACTCCGCGTATGCCGCCGATGATCTGGCGGGCCCTGCCGAAGAGCTCGGGCTTGAGGTGCGGGAGGCCAACGGCGTTACCCGTGACGGTGGTCAGGCGCCATTTGACCACGCCGGTCTGGTACGACAGTTGTTTTCCGAAGATGTCCTGGACGCGGGTTACAACACCGAGTTGATCGATGTGGGTGACAACGTGTCTGTCGTTGCCCGGGTGAATAAGTATCATGAAGCCGAGCAGCTGCCCCTGGATCAGGTTCGCGATCAGATCCGGACGACGCTGGAGCAGCGCAAGACGCGGGAAGCTCTTTCTGAAAGGGCTGACGCGATTATCGCTGACCTTGAGTCAGGTCAGAGCCCCGAGGGTATTGGTGAGTGGTCCAGCTATGAAGGGCTGGCACGGAACGCCTCCGAGGCAGGTCCCGCCATTCTCCAGCAGGTGTTTTCTTTGCCGCGCCCTGCGGATGGCGCCCGGTTTGGCAAGGCTGTGATGGCCAATTCTGCCGCGGTGATCGCGCTGGACGAGGTCACGGACGGGCAGGTCTCGGAAGATGGTACCGAACTGAACCAGCTTCGGGAATTCCTGGCATCTCTCGAAGGCCAGAGGGAATACGCCGCGTACCAGCAGTTCCTTCGAAATCGGGCAGAGGTCGAGAGACCCTGATATCCGCGTCATGAAAAAGGCGCCGAATGGCGCCCCGCGATCAACGAAAAGCCCGGTGTGAATGCCCGGGCTTTCTTGTATCTGCTGACCTCTTCTATTGTGGCACTGAGGCTCAGGTCGGTGGGAAGCGGGTGGGCTTGAGGCTTTCCTTGATCTTCTTGAGGTGCCCGAGGAAATCCGCGCCGCGTTTGAGGGTTACGCCGGTTGCAAGAATGTCGATAACGCTCAGATGAATGATGCGAGAGGACATTGGCATATAGACCTCAGTGTCCTCCGGCGCGGTGACGCCCAGCACCACCGTGCAGCTTTCCGCCAGGGGGGAATCGGGGTTGGTGATACCGATCACCGTAGCACCGTTGGCCCGCGCAAGTTGCGCGATATCCACGGTTTCCCGGGTGCGGCCCGTGTAGGAAATGAGCACGATAACATCGCCCACGTTTGCCCCGGCCGCCACCATGCGCTGCATCAGGGCGTCGTCGTAGGACATGACCGGGATATTGAAGCGGAAGAACTTGTGCTGGGCATCCATAGCCACGGCAGCAGATCCGCCCATGCCAAAGAAATTGATCTGTTTGGCCTGGATCAGGTAATCGATGGCCGTTGCCAGGGCTTTCGGGTCCAGCGCTTGCCGAGCCTTGTCCAGGCTGGCAATGGTACTGAGCATGATCTTGTCGGCGAATTCGGCAACGGTGTCGTCGGGCTCCACGTTCTGGCCGATATAGGGGGTGCCGGTGGCGATACTCTGGGCGAGGCGAATCTTGAAATCCGGGAAACCTGTTGCCGAGAAACCCCGGCAGAAACGGTTAACGGTGGGTTCGCTGACGTCGGCGGCTCTCGCCAGGGCAGCTATGCTGTAACGGGTGGCCGCGCTTGGGTCACGGAGAATGGCCTCGGCCACTTTCCGCTCGGATTTGTTAAGGGTCTCCAGCCTGGACTGGATGTCCTCAAGCAGATTGTCGTCACGGTGCGCCTGGTTCGCGGCCATCAATGGTACTCCCTGAATCATGGGCGGTCGTTGTCTTGAAAACGCGGTGATTATACCGCTTTTTTACCGGTTTTGGGGTAGTAAAAGTATCACGAAACGCAGTTTTTTCTTGGAAAAACGATTTTTGGATGTCATTATTTGGTTAAAATTACTACATTGAGTTCTGTCGTCGAGTTTTTGCGACGGACTGCCCACCAGAGAGAAGGAACCAATGGTCAACAAGATCAATACCCGTTGTGACCTGATGCTCTTCGGAGCCTTGGGTGACCTTGCCCAGCGAAAACTGTTTCCGGCGCTGTACCAGCTTGAGCGCGCCAACCTCTTGGCGGATGGGAGCCGGGTTCTGGCCATTGCCCGCTCAGATGCCGATACCGAGACCGTGCGCCAGCAGTTGTTTGACAAGCTGAAGCAGCACGTAAAGCCGGAAGAGTTCGATGCTGGACTCGCCGAATCCTTCCTGAAGCGGGTCGATTACCAGATTCTGGATTTTAACGAACCCGACTCTTTTGGTGTGCTCAACGAGTGGCGTGATGATGCCAATAATGAGCTTATTGTTTATATGGCCACCCCGCCGTCCATGTATGGCGTCATAGCCCGAAATCTGCGGGCCGCCAGTTGCTGCACCGAGAAGACGCGGGTAGTGGTCGAGAAGCCGATCGGTCACGACCTGGAGTCGTCGAAGGTGATCAACGATGAGCTTGGCGAGGTCTACAACGAGAACCAGCTGTTCCGGATTGATCATTACCTGGGTAAGGAAACGGTCCAGAACCTGATCGCTCTGCGTTTTGCCAACAACCTGTTTGCCTCCCAGTGGGACCAGAACCACATTTCCCACGTGGAGATCACGGTGGCCGAGAGCGTTGGCATCGAGGGGCGGTGGGGCTATTTCGACAAAGCTGGCCAGATTCGCGATATGATCCAGAATCACCTGCTTCAGCTGCTGTGCCTGATCGCCATGGACCCGCCCTCGGACCTGTCTGCCGACAGCATCCGGGATGAGAAGGTCAAGGTTCTCAAGGCCTTGAAGCGCATAACGCCCGATATGATGGACAGTTACGTGGTGCGTGGCCAATACACCGCCGGCACCAGTAACGGCAGGCCGGTGCCCGGCTATCTGGAAGAGGAGGGGGCAAACAAGGGCAGCGCCACTGAAACTTTCGTTGCCCTGAAAGCAGAGATCGACAACTGGCGCTGGTCGGGTGTCCCGTTTTACATTCGCACTGGTAAACGCCTCCCCGAAAAGCTGTCCCAGATCATCATCCACTTCAAGCCTGCGCCGCATTACATTTTTGATCCGGACCAGAAGCACCTTGCCAACAACAAGCTGATTATCCGTCTTCAGCCTGACGAAGGCATGGCCCTGAAGATCCTCACCAAGGACCAGGGCCTGGATAAGGGCATGCGACTTCGTCAAGGCCCTCTGGAGCTCACCTTTTCTGAGACCTTTGTTACCGATCGGATTCCCGATGCCTACGAGCGTTTGCTTTGGGAGGTAATGAAGGGTAACCAGTACCTGTTCGTGCGCCGTGACGAGGTGGAGTATGCCTGGCGCTGGGTCGATCAGGTTATTCGGAACTGGAAGGATGGCGGCGAGCCGCCAAAACGTTACGCGGCGGGAACCTGGGGCCCCGTTGCTTCCATCGCCATGATTACCCGGGATGGCAGGAGCTGGTATGAAGATGTCTGATCTGCGTCTGCCCGAGGGTGTCAGTGATCGCTCAGGTGAAACGGCTGATGGCGTGGCCCTGGATCTTGCCGATGCCGTCGCGGGATTTCTGGCGGCCCGCCTGAGAGAGGCGCCCAGGGCGAGCCTGGTGGTATCCGGCGGTTCCACGCCGCTGCCATTTTTCAGAGCGCTGTCCGGCAAGGATCTGGACTGGGGCAGGGTAGACGTTCTGCTGGCGGATGAGCGTTGGGTGGAAGAAAACGATGACGCCAGCAATACCCGCCTGGTTCGGGAGAACCTGCTGCAGAATAAGGCGGCCTCGGCCCGGTTCCTGTCGCTCAAACAGCCTGGTGCGACACCCTCAGAGGGTCTTGAGCGAGTGAAGGCCGAGCTCGCGAACCTGGCCCTGCCCATCGACGTGCTGATTCTTGGTATGGGCAACGACGGCCATACCGCCTCACTGTTTCCCGACGCACCCGAATTGGAAAGTGCGATGAATCCTGGATGCCAGGAAATCGTTGCGCCCGCCACGCCCGCGTCGCAGCCGCAGAAACGCATCACCTTGACCTGGCCACCCCTTAGAGATGCCCGGTTCACCGCGTTGCATCTGAAGGGCGAGGACAAACTGCAGACACTGGACCGTGCTATGTCTGAACCGGACAAGGTGCTCGAGATGCCAATCAGAGCTTTCCTGAAACCAGGCCTCCAGGTGTTCTGGAGTCCCTGAAACGCCCGACATTTGTTATGGAGAAAACCGTGAGCCAACTTTCCGATTACCATCGCGAGCGCGTCAGGGCAGTACTGCAATCCTCACCCCTGGTGCCGGTCATCGCCATTCAGGACCTCGACGACGCCGTGCCCCTTTGCCAGGCTCTCGTTGATGGCGGCATCAACGTCCTCGAAATTACCCTGCGCACTGAACACGGCCTAAAAGCCATCGAAGAAGTCCGCAAAGCCATCCCGGATGCGTGGGTCGGGGCGGGCACCGTTACCAGCATTGCCCAGTACCGACAGGTAGAGGCCGCTGGCGCCCAGTTCGTAATCACCCCGGGCGTAACCGAAGCCATCCTGGAATTCGGCCTGACCTCCGAGGCCCCGCTGTTGCCAGGCATTGCCACCATCTCGGAAATGATGGTTGGCTATAACCTCGGCTACCGCGAATTCAAATTCTTCCCCGCCGAAGTCGCCGGCGGCATCCCGGCCCTCAAAGCCTTCAGCGGGCCATTCCCGGACGTCACCTTCTGTCCAACCGGCGGCATACGCCGCAACACCGCAGCCGACTACCTGGCCCTCGGCAACGTCCAGGCCGTTGGTGGCACCTGGTTGACCCCAGCGGACGTGGTGGCGGCCAAAGACTGGTCGCAGATTACGGAGATTGCGCGGGGGAGTCTGGCTGATCTCTGACTTCCGACTTGGTTTCCCAGACTGGAAGTTTTGGAGTGGACGCGCTTTGGGGCAGGGCTCCCGGGAAACGCTACGAGCACATCCATGTGCGCTTGGCGCTGGCCATCCTTGGCCAGAGACATTCCCGGAAACCCTGCCCCAAAGTGCTTGTCATACCTTCCGATAACGCCTGCGGTTAATCCGATCTACATCCTGCTTTCTTAATATTCGAGAAGCTGTCAGACCGAGATAACTGGAAAATTCTGAAGGAGGGAGTGGGGTTCCCCTTTCCAAAAATGTCTGTGGCCAAGGATGGCCACAGCCAAGCGCACATGGATGTGCTCGTAGCGGTTTTTGGAAAGGGGAACCCCACTGCCGCCGGCACAGACCCTCAGGCTACAAGGTCAAGCGCCAAGCGACAGAGGGCTGGAAAGAAAAAGAGAATCAGCGAATATCAGAACCAACCCGAACAATCTTCATAGTATTGGTCCCACCCTGGGCATTCACATAGTCACCCTTGGTAATCACCACCAGATCACCATCCTTGACTGCCCCGCGATTCACCAGCTCCGACACCGCCAACGCATTGGTCCGCTCGTTCGGAATCTTGGCTGAATCGAAAGGCACCGTCTGAACGCCACGGAACATAACGACCCGATGCTGGGTGGAGTGATGGCGCGAAAACGCAAAGATTGGCAGGCTCGACTTGATGCGGGACATCAACCTCGGCGTGGCACCCGTCTCGGTCATGCAGATAATGGCCGAGACACCCTCAAGGTGGTTCGCGGCGTACATGGCGGAAAGAGCGATAGCTTCATCAACTTCCTCCATGCTCTCGTGAATGCGGTGTTTGGACTGATGCATCGACGGATGCTTCTCTGCGCCCAGGCAAATGCGCACCATGGCTTCGACTGCTTCCTTGGGATAATCACCCACGGCCGTTTCCGCAGACAGCATCACTGCATCGGTATAGTCCATCACCGCGTTGGCAACGTCTGAGACTTCGGCTCGCGTTGGCATCGGGCTGGTGATCATCGACTCCATCATCTGCGTGGCCGTGATCACCGCGCGGTTGAGAACGCGGGCGCGGGAGATGATGTGCTTCTGTACGCCCACCAACTGGGCGTCGCCGATTTCAACGGCGAGGTCGCCGCGGGCAACCATGACCGCATCGGATGCTTCGATTACTGCGTCCAGGGCTTCCACATCATCGGCCAGTTCCGCGCGCTCAATTTTTGCGACCAGGCCTGCGTCGGAGCCGGCCTCTTTCAGCAGGCGCCGGGCGATGTGCATATCCTCGGCAGTACGCACAAACGAAACCGCCACGTAATCCGCGCCCAGTTTGGCGGCCGTCACGATGTCCTGTTTGTCTTTCTCCGTCAGCGCCTCGGCGGACAGGCCGCCGCCGCGCTTGTTCAGGCCCTTGTTATTCGAGAGCGGGCCTCCGATAAGCACGGTGGAAGTGATGCTGTGGTCGCTGACCGACTGCACTTCCATCTCAATGCGGCCATCGTCCAGAACCAGAATGTCTCCCGGTTCCACATCTTCGATCAGTTGCTCGTAGTCGATGCCGACCTTTTCCTCGGTACCCGCCTCCTTGTCCATGGCAGCGTCCAGGATAAACGTCTGGCCTGCCTTGAGGGTGACCTTGTTCTCCGAGAACCGTGCGATGCGCAACTTGGGGCCCTGCAAATCGGCCAGCAAAGCGACAAACCGGCCTTGGGCCGCTGCTGCTTCGCGAACCCGGCGAGCGCGGCCGATGTGCTCTTCGGCGCTGCCGTGGGAAAAGTTGAGTCGGGTGACATCCACACCGGCGGCGATAATGGCCGCGAGGGATTCCGGTGAATCGGTGGCCGGGCCGAGAGTGGCGACAATCTTGGTACGCCTGAGCATGGTTGGTGTCCTTTGGTTCTTCAAAATGATCTCGAAAAGAGTAGCGGAATCAGCTGAAACGGCCAGATTTACTGGCCGGCCTCGAAGAGGGCGAGGGCATTATCCAGCATACGATTCGAGAAGCCCCATTCATTATCGTACCAGGCCATGACTTTTACGTGACGACCCAGAACGCGGGTGTGGTTGGCATCATAGATGCTGGAAAGTGCGTTGTGATTGAAGTCGATGCTAACCAGTTTCTCGATATTATAACCAAGAACCGGATTTTTCTCGGCCGCTGTTTTTATCGCCTCGTTTACTTCGTCAACGGTCGTTTCGCGGCTGGCGATAAAGCCAAAGTCCACCAATGATACGTTGATGGTGGGGACGCGAACTGCGAGGCCATCAAGCTTTCCCTCAAGTTCCGGAATAACCTTGCCAATGGCGGCAGCCGCGCCGGTCTTCGTTGGAATCATCGATTGAGTGGCAGAGCGAGCGCGGTAAAGATCAGAGTGGTACACGTCGCTCAGTTTCTGGTCGTTGGTGTAGGAGTGGATGGTGGTCATCAGGCCACTCTCGATGCCGATGGCCTTGTGCAAAGCTTCAACAACCGGTGCCAGGCAGTTGGTAGTGCAAGACGCGTTGGAGATAATGTCGTGATTGGTGGTCAGGGTTTCGTGATTCACGCCGTAGACAATCATGGCATCCGCATCGGGGCTGGGTGCAGAGATGATGACCTTGCGCGCGCCGGCTTTCAGGTGAGCTGCCGCCTTGTCCCGTTTGGTGAAAAGCCCGGTGCACTCGAAAACAACATCGACACGGTGATCTTTCCAGGGCAGTTCTTCGGGGTTGCGCAGTGCTGTGATGGCAATGCGGTCGCCGTTCACTGTCAGCGATTCTGAGTCGTGGCTGACATCGGCCTCAAATCGACCATGAACACTGTCATACTTGAGCAGATGGGCGTTGGTTTCGGCGTCGCCAAGGTCGTTAATGGCAACAACCTGTAGCTGGCTCCGGTAGTTATTTTCATACAATGCTCTGAGAACATTGCGACCGATGCGGCCAAAACCGTTAATTGCGATACGGATTGTCATTGTCTGACTCCTTGGGTGGTCGTTTTTTGTTCGTTTTACCTTAGTAATGTAGTAAATATAACAACAAAAAAAGAAGAAATGAACGATACAACGGTGGAAATGCCAAAAAAAGGAAGTAAAATTACGTCTAAAAACGACCACTCTAATAAATTACGCAATGGAGCCCACCATGCACCCGACCGTAGATAAGGTTACCCAGAGAATCATCGAGCGCAGTCGCCCAACGCGGCAGGATTACCTGAACCGCATGAATGCCCTCAAAGCCCAGTCTCCACACCGGAGCTCTCTGTCCTGCGGCAATCTGGCCCACGGTTTCGCGGCCTGTAATCAGGGCGACAAAGACACCCTGAAATTCATGAACAAGGCCAACGTGGCCATGGTAACGGCCTATAACGATATGCTTTCGGCCCACCAACCCTACGAAAAGTTCCCGGATATTATTCGGGAGGCGGCCCGTGGAATGGGGTCGGTGGCTCAGGTGGCCGGGGGCACGCCGGCCATGTGTGACGGCGTAACCCAGGGCCAGCCGGGTATGGAGCTGAGCCTGTTCTCCCGGGACACCATTGCCATGAGTACGGCCGTGGCCCTCAGTCACAACATGTTCGATGCCACGCTGCTTTTGGGGATCTGCGACAAGATTGTGCCTGGCCTTCTGATCGGCTCGCTGAGCTTCGGCTATCTCCCTACCATTCTGGTCCCCGCAGGGCCGATGCCTTCAGGGCTCCCGAACAAGGAAAAGCAGCGGATTCGCCAGCTTTACGCCGAGGGCAAGGTTGGCAAGGAAGAATTGCTGGAGGCCGAGAGCAAGTCCTATCACAGCCCCGGCACCTGTACGTTTTACGGCACCGCCAACAGCAACCAGCTGTTGGTGGAAGTCATGGGCCTGCATATGCCGGGGTCTGCGTTTGTGAACCCCAATACGCCGCTCCGTGATGAGCTTACCCGGGCGGCGACCGAGCAGGTGATCAGGCTGGCCAAGCCTCACGGTGGCGAGCTGGGTCTGGGCGATATGGTGGATGAAAAGAGCATCGTCAATGCTCTGGTGGCGCTGCTGGTTACTGGCGGTTCCACCAATCACACCATTCACTGGATAGCGATTGCCCGGGCGGCGGGGATCATCATTGACTGGAATGACTACGCCGAGCTTTCCTCCGTGGTTCCGTCCATGACCCGGATCTACCCTAACGGGCAGGAAGACGTGAATGCTTTCCACGAGGCTGGCGGAACGCCGTTCCTGATCAGGGAGCTGCTGAGCGGCGGATACCTGCATAACGATGTGAACACAGTGGTTGGCTATGGCCTTGAGCGCTATACCGAGATGCCGGAGTTGTCGGATGAGCAACTGGTGTGGAAGCCCGCGCCGGAAAAAAGCCTTCGCCCGGATGTGCTCAGCCCGGTTGCCGAGCCGTTTGCACCCGATGGTGGGCTGAGGGTGCTTGATGGCAACCTCGGTCGGGGCGTTATCAAGGTCTCTGCCGTTGCCCCGGAGCACCGTAAAGTTGAAGCGCCGGCCGTTGTGTTCAACGACCAGAACGAACTCAAGGCAGCCTTTGAGGCAGGAGATCTGGACAGGGATTGTATTGTGATCGTGCGTTTCCAAGGTCCCAAGAGCAATGGCATGCCAGAGCTGCACAAGCTTACCCCCTACCTTGGCGTGTTGCAGGATCGCGGATTCAAGGTGGGTCTGGTGACGGATGGCCGTATGTCAGGTGCGTCGGGCAAGGTACCTGCGGCGATCCATGTCTACCCGGAGGCGCTGGACGGTGGCCCGCTGGCCAAGGTCAAGAATGGCGACATGGTTTGTCTGGATGCCGAAAGTGGTGTTCTTGCCATCCGCGTGGATGATCAGGAGTTCGCCGGCCGGGAATCTGAAAAAGCGGACCTGACCGGGTATCATCGCGGCTACGGTCGGGAGTTATTTGGCTGGATGCGACGTGCGGCCAGCAATCCCGAGGAAGGGGCCAGCTTTTTCTGGAATCATGAGGCATGACAGCAAC
The DNA here is from genome assembly GCF_001266795.1 of Marinobacter sp. CP1. Taxonomy (NCBI): domain Bacteria; kingdom Pseudomonadati; phylum Pseudomonadota; class Gammaproteobacteria; order Pseudomonadales; family Marinobacteraceae; genus Marinobacter; species Marinobacter sp. CP1. Next base: position 217,374 of record NZ_CP011929.1, on the reverse strand, counting down.
ACATTACTCACTGGTCGGTGACATCGGCGGCACCAATGCGCGTTTCGCACTGGTAGAGCAGGGCAGTGTGCAGCCCGGGGCCATCGAGATTCTGCCCTGCGGGGAGTACACCAATCTCGATGACGCCGTGCGGGATTACCTGGCCCGGGTCGGAGTTTCAGAGGTAGATGGAGCCTGTCTGGCCGTTGCCTCACCGGTCCGAGGCACCCAGGTTCGCATGACCAACAATCATTGGCGCTTTGATATCGAAGAGGTCCGGGCGCAGTTCGGCTGGTCCAGGTTCAAGGTGATCAATGACTTTACCGCCATGGCGCTCGGCGTTCCCCATGTTCCGGACGAACACCTTGTGCATGTGTGTGGTGGGCCGGGTGACAGCCGTCGCCCCCGACTGGTTATGGGGCCTGGAACCGGGCTCGGTGTTTCGGGCCTGGTGCCCATTGAGCATGGCTGGGTACCGTTGATGACAGAAGGCGGCCACGTGGATTTTGCTCCGACAGACGATACTGAAATGGCGGTGTTGAGGATTCTCAAGGCCCGGTTCGGCAGAGTGTCGGTAGAGCGGATTCTGTGCGGGCAGGGTTTGCTGAACCTGTATCAGGCCCATGCGGAAATCCAGGGCGTGGCTGCCCCACTGGATGCGCCGGAGAAAATCACCGCGGCTGCGGTAGAAAACACCGACAGCCTGGCTCGTCACACGCTTCGCCACTTTTGTGAAATACTCGGTCGGGTAGCCGGTAACGGGGTTCTGACCCTGGGTAGCACCGGCGGTGTTTACCTGTGCGGCGGAATCCTGCCCCGTTTTCTCGATTTCTTTCTGGAAAGTCCCTTCCGGAACGGCTTCGAGGATAAAGGGCGAATGCGCCCGTTGCTGGAGTTCACGCCGGTCTATGTGGTCACCGAGCCCTACACCGGGCTGCTGGGGGCTGCCGAGGCGCTGGGCAATCCGGAGGTTTGATGCCGGATTGCCTTTGCTGGATCAGAGGTAGTGGACCAGCTGGCTCTGATCGAAACGGTACTGGCGGTTATACACGCCGTTCTCTGCCCTCCGGCCGGCCGCCAGTACCATGGTCACTAGGCCCTTCCCGGGGAGGTTGAGCAACTTCTTCACCCTATGCTCGTCGAAACCCTCCATGGGGCAGGAATCATAGCCATGGGCCCGGAGCGCGAGCATCAGGTTCTGGGCCGCCAGGGCGGTGGATTTGGTGGCCCAGATTTTCATCTCGCAGGTTGAGTAAGGGCCCCGGGGCACGGGCCGGGTGATTCCCACGGCAAGGCCTGCCGCTTTCTTCGCTAAACCCAGAATCCCGAAGGGCCCCTGGTTGTAATGGATGGGGGCGACTTTTCGGTAGTACTTTTCAACGATCGGTGGCAGCGTTTCTTCCGGCCAGTCTGTGAGGGCTTGTTCTGCATGAGCTCGCCAGCTATCCGGTCGGGCCACCACCACGATCAGCGCCGCGGCGGTTTTCGCGGCATTCTGGCCAAGACAGGCGTGGGCGAGTTCTGCCTTGAGCTCCGGCGTGCGGACAACGAAAAATTCCCAGGGCTGAAGGTTACTGGAATTCGGAGCCAGGGTTGCCAGTTCCAGGCAATCTTTAAGCACGGCCTCAGGAATCGGCTCATCGGTGAAGCGCCTGATGGAGCGGCGCGTGCGAACAACTTTCCGGAACTCTTCGATATCGATTTCCGGCAGCGGGAGAGAGCCTGCTTTCGCATTCATGATGTGTCCTTCGAGACTTGTTGTGTCGTGATTGTGCCTCTATCGTTACGGGAAATGACGGTATATGCAATCACCCTGATAACGGAACGCTCATGACAGAGGACCTTTCCCGGCTTCCCTTCGATGACCTGGTTCGGCGCGTGCGGGCGTGTACGATTTGCGCCGACGTTCTTCCACGCGGGCCGAGGCCTGTCATACAGATATCTGAAAGCGCCAGAATTCTCGTAGTCGGGCAGGCTCCGGGTAGGCGCGTGCATGAAACCGGGCTGCCCTTCAACGATCCCAGTGGCGATAGGCTTCGGCAATGGATGGGGGTTACCCGGGATACCTTCTATGACGAGCAGAAGCTTGCGATCCTGCCGATGGGGTTTTGCTATCCGGGCACAGGCAAGTCCGGAGATCTTCCACCACGGCCGGAGTGCGCTCCAGCCTGGCGGAACCTGCTGCTGGATCGTCTGCCGCAGATTGGGCTCACGCTGGTAATTGGGCAGTATGCGCACGCCTGGCATCTGGCCGACTGCCGAAAATCCGTAACAGCCAACGTGCAACATTGGCAGGACTACTGGCCAGAGGTTCTGCCGATGCCTCATCCCAGCCCGAGAAACAACCTGTGGCTGCGTCGCAATCCCTGGTTCGAAAGTGACGTTGTGCCTGAACTGCAGCGTCGGGTGGCTCGTCTTCTCGCACTCGAGTACGGATAGCCGGTGTGCTCAACCGGCAACGTCCGCTGGAGTCTCTAGTTTCATCGGTGTTCATTTGGCAGCAACGTCCCACTGCTTGAGCAGATCCTCGTATCGGATGGTTTTGCCCGGCGGTTTCTCGTTGCGCAGACGTGGTTTGGGCGCGCCCGGCTGCGCCAGCCACCAGTCGGCGTCCTTTAATTGCTCTTCCTTTGCCATTTTCGGGCCGCAATCACCGGCCAGGAAATTACGCTCAATGACCGACAGAGTCCTGTCCTGCGCTGCGGCCAGGTTATCGAGCGCCTGCTGAGGAGTGACTTTGCCTGTTACCGCATCGGCGATGTTAGGCCACCATAGTTTGGCCAATCGGGGATAGTCTGGCACGTTCACACCCGTCGGCGACCAGGCTGTCCTGGCAGGACTCCGATAGAATTCGACCAAACCGCCCAGTGTCGGCGCTTTTTCTTGCATTTGCGGCGACTCCAGGTCTGAGAGGCGAATTGGGGTGAGGCCATAGAGGGTCTTCTGCAGTGATACCGTACGCGAGACGGTAAATTGGGCGTAAAGCCAGGCTGCTTTCTGCTGGTTCGAACCCATGGCCCTGGGTATGGTCCAGGCGCCAACGTCCTGGTATCCCAGTTTCATTCCCTCTTGCCAATAGGCGCCGCGAGGAGAGGGCGCCATGCGCCATTTCGGTGTGCCGTCTTCATTGACGACGGGTAAACCCTCTTTTGCCATGTCGGATGTGAAGGCGGTATACCAGAAAATCTGCTGTGCTACCTGGCCTCTGGCCGGCACGGGTCCGGCTTCTGAAAACGTCATGTTTGCGGCTTCAGGAGGCGCGAAGCGCTGTAGCCAGTCTATGTATTTTGCCAGTGCGTAGACCGCCGCAGGACTGTTGGTGGCGCCGCCGCGACTGACAGAAGAGCCAACAGGATGGCAGCTTTCCATACGAATGCCCCATTCATCGACGGGCAGGCCGTTGGGAATACCCCGATCACCCGCGCCTGCCATGGAAAACCAGGCGTCGGTGAAGCGCCATCCCAGGGAGGGATCACGTTTGCCGTAGTCCATGTGGCCGTAAACCCTTTCACCATCAATTTCCCGAACGTGTACCGTGAAAAACTCTGCAATATCTTCATAGGCAGACCAGTTGACGGGCACGCCAAGCTCGTAACCGTAACGCTCCATGAACCGAACCCTCAGTTCCGGGCGTTGGAACCAGTCGTATCGGAACCAGTAAAGGTTGGCGAACTGCTGATCGGGCAATTGGTAAATCTTCCCATCCGGCCCAGTAACAAATTCCAGCCCAATGAAATCTTCCAGTGACAGGGTAGGCAGGGTAAATGCCTCGCCCGCGCCCTCCATGTAATCGCTGAGCGCGAGAGCCCAGCCGCTGCGGGAGTGGGTGCCGATCATGTCTGAGTCGTTAACGAACGCATCGTATCGGCCCTTGGCAGCCATGATTCGCTGGAGATTGATCTGGCGAATGACTTCGCCCTCTGGCCTTCTATCGTGTGTTACCGGAATCTCCGTCAGCTCGGAAAAAGCAGGTGCCAGGACTTCTGCCTCGTAGTCGTGGGTCGGCAGTTGTTCGGACAGAACCGCGATCTCTGTTCCCTTTAGCTCAGAAGCTGCATGGGCAAACCAGGCCAGCTCTTCCGCCTGTTCATCCTCGGACAGAGTTGAATCCGGGAAATGGTCTTCGATCAGCGTGCGGATCTGCGACTGCTTCTCCCCAGAGAGCGACTCGAAAAGAGGCCCGGCGGTTACCGGTGGGCCAATCAGTAGTGTCAGTCCTATTAACAACGCGAGTTTGTTCATGATCGTCTCTTGTTTTTGTTGCTTTTCGTACAATTTACGATCATATGGTTCGCTAAAAGGTTCGTCAACGAAAAAATTTAGGATTAGGCTATTTGAGTTTTAATACTTTTAATACAACAAGTTAAAGTAATTAAATGGAGTTTTTGCCTATGTGCGGCACGTCTAAACGAAAATTTTTTCGATCATAAACTTTTCATTTGGAATTTTGGGCGCTAAATTTGTGCTGTTTCGAACTGTTTTGTCTTAAAGCGAAAATAAATCGGTTCGTTAACGCAGTTGGCTGCCACCCGCCTGGCCGGGGCTAAGGCTTTTGGCGAGGTGTTTCGGTTGGCTGGCTAAAGTTCAGCGCTAACAAAAACAGGAAATTAACATGATCGAAAATAACAACGTTTTTATATCGTCCAACAACCGCTCTTTCCGGAAAGCCCCAATGGCAGCCGCACTGCTATTGGCGGCAGGTGTCTCCTCTCCAGTCATGGCGGAAGTTTCTTTCGAGTCCGAAAATGGGTGGAAGGCGGGCTTCAACGGCCATATTCCGATCTTTGCGGTGTTCGGAAACTATGACGAGCCAACCGATGAGGATTCTTTCACCATCACAACCGGTTTTAACCCCGCAACACTGCAAACGAACATCTATGCGCCCACCCAGAACGGCTTGGAGGTGTCAGGCCACTTCCAGATGAATGCCAATCTTGCGCCCGGTGATGCCAATACGGAGTTCCGCAGTCGGGTCTCGGAGATTGCAGTGGCAGGTGATTTTGGCAAGGTTAATATAGGAAAAGGCTTCGGGATCTATGGGGTTCCTGCCATTGGTGATAACGGCAGCGCGTTGGGTGTCGGCCTCATTGGCGGGCCAGACCAGGTGGCGGCCACCGCCGGGCGCATCGGTAACGGGTACTTTTACGCCAACTTCACGCCCCGTGTGATGTACACCTCCAACAACTTGGGTGGCCTGCAATTCAAGGTTGGTCTGTTTAGCCCGTCGAAAGTGGATGGCGTTACTGATGCCGAGTACACCATGCCCCGCATCGAAGCGAACGTGGTCTATTCCGGCGACAACTTCTCCCTTTGGTCCAGTGGCTTTACCCAGGATGTGGACTCCAAAACCGGCACCTTCGATGACTACACTATGTCTGGTATCGATTTCGGTGGTTCCGTCTCGCTGGGTGGTCTGAGTGTTCGTGGCAACTACGGCATCACCCAGGGCACAGGCAACGGTGTGTTTGCCGCGCGCCTGGACCCGAACGAAGAAGACGCAAGCCAGTGGTATGTTGAAACAACCTATCAGATCAACCGGACCACACTGGGTGTCAGTTATGGTGAAGGTGAGGACGACTTCATCGCCGGTGATGGTGACGATACCGATCTGACCATGCTGTTTGCCCGCTACGCAGCAACAGACCACCTCACCCTGATGGCGGAATACACGACACTGGGCACGGGGAATGGTCAGGGCGAATACGATGCGATCATCTTTGGTTCGCAACTGACGTTCTGATTGTCTCAAACAGAGGCAAGCATCCTCGGAAGTCGGTGCTCAAAAGGTTGAGGTTAATTCCTCAACCTTTTTTATTGTCCGAGATTCCGGAAATGTATGGGAGGGCAGGCAGAGGAGACTCCTAAAACCGCGCGGAGCCATGGATGGCGGAGCCGAGCGTACAGGGAAGTATTTACAGCGTGTTTTAGGAGTCTCCTCTGCCTGGCCGACTTCTCCCAAGCCAAAAATCCCTAGCCGTGGAAGCGCCGAAAAAAAAGCTCCGGGCGGAATTATCCGGCCGGAGCAAGGATGCCTGAGAGAGCTTCAGGCGCTGTGGTGGAGAGCAGTTTTGCGAGTTTCAGTGGTGACAGTTTTCATCAGATAACGTTCCAGGGATTCGATATCGGAGTCGCTGGCGTATAGCCCCTGTTTGGTCCTGCGCCAGAGAATATCCTCAGACGTCATGGCCCACTCGTTCTTGACCAGGTGTTCGACCTCACGTTCATAGAGAGTTCCGGCGAAATGAATACCGAGGTCTTCCATAGACGTGCAATTTCTGAGAATGTCATAACTGGTTGTGCCGTAAGTGCGAACATAGCGGCTGATGACCTTCTCGGCGAGCCATGGATAGTCGCGACGCAGAGTTTCCTCCAGAGCCTCGTGATTGGCAAAGTCACCGCCTGGTAAAACCCCTTTCTTGGTCCAGCGTCCGCCGGCTTCGGGAAAGAACTGGCACAGTTTGTCAGTCGCGGCTTCGGCCAGCTTGCGGTAGGTCGTTATCTTGCCCCCGAAGACTGAAATCAGCGGTGCCTTGCCTTTCTCGCTGTTGATCTCAAAAGAATAATCCCGCGAGGCTTTCTGAGCGTTTTCCTGCTCATCATCCATCAGAGGGCGTACGCCGGAGTACGACCAGATCACATCTGAAGGTACAAGTTGTCGCTTGAAGTGAGAGTTCACAATGTTGAGAAGATAATCAGTTTCCTCGGGCGAAATCTTGGCTTTTTTAGGGTCACCCTCGTAGTCCACGTCGGTTGTGCCCACGAGCGAAAATTCATCCTCGTAGGGAATAACAAACACTATCCGCTCATCTTCGTTCTGGAGAATATAGGCTTCGGTTCCCTTGTTCAGCCTCGGAACAACGATATGACTGCCTTTAACCATGCGAATCATCTTCGGGGCGGGCATCGACAGCGTTTCTCCGAACAACTGGCTCACCCAGGGGCCCGAAGCGTTCACTATTGCCTTTGCCGAGACGGTTTTCTCGGTCTCATCGGTCATGTCACGGAGGGTCACTTGCCACTCTCGGGAGCCCTGTTCGGCTTTGACGCATTTGGTGCGTGTAAGAATCTGCGCACCGAATTGCTGGGCTTTTTTTGCGGTCAGAACCACCAGGCGGGCATCGTCAACCCAACCGTCCGAGTACTCAAAGCCCTTGGTGATATCGGGTTTGAGCGGATCGTCTGCCCCGAATTTGATCGAGCGAGAGCCCGGCAGGATCTCACGCTTTGCCAGATGGTCATAAAGGAAGAGGCCGGTTCGAATCATCCATGCCGGGCGCAGGTGAGGGCGGTGAGGTAGCCGAAAGCGCATTGGCCACATGATGTGTGGCGAGTTGCGAAGCAGAGACTCGCGTTCAGCCAGTGCCTCCCGGACCAGTCGGAATTCGTAGTGCTCAAGATAACGAAGGCCGCCGTGTATCAGCTTGCTGCTGCTGGATGAGGTAGCCGAAGCCAGATCATTCATTTCACATAGCAGGACTTTCAGACCTCGCCCGGCTGCGTCCATGGCAATGCCGGTGCCGTTGACTCCGCCGCCAACGACAATAACGTCAAACTGTTCGTGCTCCATAGTCATTGTTGGTCATCTCCTGACGCCACTGGAAAAGACGCTTTGTTGTGATGCGCACTTTTCAATGTTCAATAAGCGGTATGGAACTATTATGCGAAAGGCAAGGATATTCGTAAAGGAAAAAATAGAAAAAAAACGAAAAGAACGAGGCGATCACATTTTCGAACAGGAGGGACCGAAAAGAAATCAGACGATATGAAGCTGTACGTTATGCTCGGTCAGCAATTGGCGGATCTCGACAGGAGGTTGCTGGTCGGTAAACACGTGGTCAGCCTGGGAGATGCTGCCGAGACGGACCATGGCGTTGCGCCCGAACTTGGAATGGTCGGCGGCAAGAAGAACCTGGTTGGAGTTGGCAATGATTGCCTGGGCGACGCGGACTTCGCGGTAATCGAAATCGAGCAGGGAGCCATCGTTATGAATGCCGCTGATGCCGATAATGCCGAAGTCCATTTTGAACTGATTGATGAAGTCCCGTGTGGCTTCACCGACGATGCCGCCGTCGCGGTTACGTACTTCCCCACCGGCAATGATGACATGGAAGTCTTCTTTGGCGGAGAGAATAGATGCGACGTGCAGGTTGTTGGTGACGATCTGCAGGTTGTTTTTCTCAAGCAGTGCCTTGGCAATGGTTTCGGTGGTGGTGCCGATGTTGATGAACATTGAGGAGTTATCAGGAATAAGCTCCACGAGTGCTTCGGCAATTCGTTCCTTGGCTTCAAGATCCATGATCTTGCGGGCCTGATAGGCGGTGTTCACGGTGCTGGAGTCAATGCCGGCTCCACCATGGTGCCTGCGGAGTTTCTTCTGTTTGGCGAGTTCATTCAGGTCCCGGCGGATGGTCTGAGGCGTTACCTTGAACTGGTCTACCAGCTGTTCGGTGGTGACGAAACCGTTCTGCTGGATCAGCTCCATAATCAGATCCTGTCGGCGACGCTGTGCCATTAAAATCTCCTCCGCTTTGTCATTTTTCTCATGCGAAATGCTGTGCGTCCGAAAACAGTCTCAAAGTTTAGTAGTTTTCAGCGGGTTATGCAGCTTTTTTCAAAGGTTTGGCTAGTAATATGCGCGCTTGAGGTGAAAATTGCTTGGCATTTATGTTCAAAAAAGTAAAAATGCGAAAAAATAAGAAACCGAGGTCGAACATTATGAGCCAATACATACTTTCCATCGATCAGGGGACTACCAGTTCCCGCGCCATACTCTTTGACCTGCAGGGCAACATACACGCCACCCGCCAGCAAGAGTTTCCGCAACATTTCCCCGCCAGTGGCTGGGTTGAGCACAATCCGGAAGACCTGTGGTCATCGGTTCAGCAAACTTGCAACGCCGTCATGGCCGAAGAGTGTGGTGATCGTGGTGAAGTGGTTGCTGTAGGCATCACCAACCAACGCGAGACCACAGTGGTCTGGGATCGCAAAACCGGAGAGCCCGTCTACAACGCCATTGTCTGGCAGGATCGGCGAACGGCCTCCTATTGCGAGTCCCTGAAAAGCGAGGGCCTCGAACCCTGGGTCAACAGCAAGACCGGTTTGCTGATTGATCCCTATTTTTCGGCCACCAAGATTCGCTGGATTCTGGAAAATGTCTCCGGAGTAAGGGAGCGGGCGGAACGCGGGGAGCTCGCATTCGGTACCGTCGACAGCTTTTTGTTGTGGCGGTTGACTGGTGGTCGCGAGCATAGAACGGACGCCACCAATGCCAGCCGTACGATGCTGTTCAACATCCACAACCAGAAATGGGATCCTGAGCTTCTGGAACTCTTTGATATTCCCGAATCGCTGCTTCCTGAGGTAATGGACTCCGCCGATCAGTTCGGGCAGATCACCGAGGGTGGGGCTCTCAACGGTGCCTCTGTGCTGGGTGTGGCCGGCGATCAGCAAGCGGCCTTGTTTGGCCAGACCTGCTTTGGAATTGGCATGGCCAAGAGCACCTATGGCACTGGTTGTTTCCTGATGCTCAATACCGGTGACAAGGCTCTGCAATCTGAGCACCGCTTGCTTACCACGGTGGCATACAGAGTGAATGGCAAGCCTACCTACGCCCTTGAAGGCAGTATTTTTATCGCCGGGGCCACCATTCAATGGCTGCGGGACGGTCTTCAGCTTATTCGTGACGCCTGTGAAACAGAACCGCTGGCGGAGGGGACGCCCGTCGACCACGGTGTTTATCTGGTGCCGGCTTTTACCGGGTTGGGTGCGCCGTACTGGGACCCCAATGCACGGGGCGCCATCTTCGGTCTTACCCGCGATACCGGGATCAAGGAGATTGTCACGGCAGGCCTGCAATCTGTTTGCTATCAAACCAAGGACCTGCAAAAGGCTATGGAAAAAGACGGGATTCGGCCGGTCAACCTGAGGGTTGATGGTGGCATGGTGGCCAATAACTGGGTACTTCAGTTTCTGGCCGACATTCTCGGTGCCCGCGTGGATCGCCCGTCGCTGGTTGAAACCACGGCATTGGGCGCTGCCTATCTGGCTGGCCTGAAGGCCGGTGTCTATGGCTCTCTCGAGGAGCTTTCCGAACTATGGCGATGTGACCGGAGTTTTGAACCCGTCATGACGAAAGAGAAGCGGGACGCGCTGTATGATGGCTGGTTCCAGGCGGTTCAAAAGCTCTGACACTAGGCTTCTGCGGGTCTGGGTTTTATCGAACCCCAAGTTCCCGCAGACGCTTGTATAGCGTGTTACGGCTGATTGCCAGTTCTCTTGCGGCCTGGGATACATTGCCTGTGCACTTGTGATAGACCCTGAGCGTTCTGGCGAGTGTATCCTCGGGTTCCGCTTCAATGCCCGGAACAGATGGCTGCGGGATAGTCTGATCGGATTCCTCGCCCGAGCTGTTCTCGAATTCTGCAAGGAAGTCTTCCGGCAAATGCCACACCTGCACGTCCTCCCCGTCGGCAATGGCGATAGCCACCCGCAGCACGTTGACCAGTTGGCGAATGTTGCCCGGCCACGGGTGGTTTTCCAGGGCCGAGAGTACCTTGGGAGACAGCTGTTCTGATTGCCCCGGATCACGGTAACGGGAATAGAGTGTCTGTATCAGCAGCAATCTGTCGGCGCGGTCCCGAAGCGCAGGGAGTTCCACGCATAGCCCGTTGATCCGGTAATAGAGGTCTGCCCTGAAATGACCGCTTTCGATCCGTGTGCCCAGTGGTCGGTTGGTCGCCGTGACCAGCAGAATATCAACAGGGACGCTGTCGGTAGAGCCGACTGGAGTAACCAACCGTTCCTGGAGTACCCGTAGCAGCCTTGATTGGGCCGAAAGGGGCATTTCGCCAATTTCGTCCAGAAACAGAATGCCTTTATGGGCCTTTCGGATAAAACCCAGTGAACCTTGCGCTCGCGCGCCTGTGAAGGCGCCCGCTTCGTAACCGAATAATTCCGATTCGACCAATTCCGGGGGAATAGCCGCGCAGTTAACCGCCACCAGTGGTTGATCCTTGCGCGGCGATGCCCGGTGAAGCGCCTTGACCAGAACTTCCTTGCCGACCCCGGTCTCGCCGGTGATGAGAACCGGTAGCCCCCGCTGCAGCACTTTGAGACTCTGTGTCGCACACCGCTTTACGGCTGAATCGCCGTATTCGAGATTGTCGATGCCCAGCAATTCATCGGAATGCCTGCCCTCGTCAGGGAGTGGTAACGGATCATTTTGGGCGCTGTTGTCGACAACCCGGGTAGGGCGCTTGATCCGGGCGCTCAGTCGCACCTTGCTGCGGGTGGTCAGTTGCAGGGTTTCGGTTTCCGGATGGCCAAGAATGTGATTCCGACGGCCGTTGAAAAGCTCATCCAGACGGGCCTCCACGGTATTGATCCCCAGCAACTGGTCCGCTCGCTGGTTACTCGCAATGACCCGTCCGGAATCATCGCACACCAGAATCCCCGACCAGGGACTATCGAAGTTATCCGCCGTGGTATTCAAGGTGATCTGGAAATGATCGGGACCGAACTGGCGATTGATAAGCCGGTTCTCCACAGATTGGGAAAGCAGGCGAACCATGCCCAGGGTGTGAGCCTGGGGGAGGTACGCGTCGCTGAACACACTGAGAACACCGGCAATCTGCCTGTGGGCATCGAAAATCGGTGCCGCAGAACCAATGATGCTCCGGTTCGTTTTCAGGAAATGTTCGTTTCGCTGAATCTGAACGGGGGCGCCGACAGCAATAGAGGTGCCAATGGCGTTGGTACCGCAGTTCTGCTCCTGCCAGTTTGCGCCGGTCTGGAACCAGGGTTTCAGCCGGGTCTCGGTAATGCGTTCATCGCCCCAGCTGTTCAATACCGTGGCGTGCTGATCGGCGAGCAGAATGAGGCAGCGGCTGTTGGAAAGTACGTTCCGGTAGTAGGGCAGAACCTCAGCCTCGGTAACCGAGAGCAATTCGCTGTATTGGCGGTTTATTTCTTCCAGTCTGGCAGACTCCGGCACCAGCGGTGTTGGCTCATGGTCGTGATCAAGGCCCCAGGCAATGCAGCGGTCCCAGGAATCGGCAATAACGCTCCGGTAGTCCGAATATTCGTTTTTTCTCATCAGGCGTCACTCAGGTGTTCGTTTGTTGTTCTGGCAGACGACTCGAGCAGCTGACGTGGGCAACTGTGTCAAATGTGTTGCTCAATCATCTGTGCAAATCCTGTTCACGTCAATGTTCAATTTGAACAAAGTATTGCTAAACGAACATTATGATTTTCGTATAAGAAATTGTGCGGAAAATAAAAGGCTATATAAAACAGTGGAGTAAGTAAGATTACCTACGCAGACGTGCAAGCTGGTATAGCCTTTGCGTAAGGAGATTCGAAATCGAATTTCTGTGGCCGATGTAAACCGGCCCGGAGTGCGTTTCCACAAGAACAAAAAGGAAAGCCTATGTCCTTAACACTGGAGAATCTCTCCCGTGAGGTCGACGGTGTCGACTATATCCGGGATGCCAACCTCACCTTTGAGGCAGGTTCCTTTAACGTTCTGCTCGGCCGGACACTGGCCGGTAAGACCTCATTGATGCGACTGATGGCAGGGCTGGACAAGCCTGACAGCGGCCGTCTGATCTACAACGGTGAGGACGTTACAGGGCAGAGCGTGCAGAGCCGAAATATTTCGATGATCTATCAGCAGTTCATCAACTACCCCAACCTGACTGTCTACGAAAACATTGCCTCGCCCCTGCGGCTTGCAAAGATGGTTGAGTCCGAGATTGATCGGAGGGTGAAAGAAACCGCGTCGATGCTTCGGATCGACCCGTTGCTCAAGCGTTACCCGCTGGAGCTGTCCGGAGGCCAGCAGCAACGAACTGCCATGGCCCGGGCGCTGGTGAAGGATGCCACCCTAGTGCTGTTCGATGAGCCCCTGGTCAACCTCGATTACAAGCTGCGCGAAGAGCTCAGGGCGGAATTGCGGGACCTGTTCCGCGAGCGTCAGTGTATCGCGGTTTACGCCACCACAGAGGCCAACGAGGCACTGGCGCTCGGTGGCACAACCACATTGTTACACGAAGGGCAGGTTGTTCAGACGGGCCCGGTGATGGATGTGTACCGCGCGCCCGTGAACACCCTCGCTGCACAGTTGTTCAGTGAACCTCCGATGAACATGATTCGCGGACGTGTATCCGAAACCGAGGTGACCTTCGACGAGTATTCGCACCACGCGCTGACCCAGGAGCTGGCCAAGCTGCAACCGGGAGACTACTGGTTCGGGATCCGACCCAGCCATATCGGTCTTGTGCCGACCAGCGACGATGATCTGGAAATGTCCATGGAGGTGGAACTCAGCGAAATCAGTGGTTCTGAAACCTTCATGCATGTGGAGAACAGTCATTTCGAAATGGTGTTGCAGTTGATGGGGGTGCATCAGTACCACACAGGCTCACCAATAAAGGTGTACCTGCCCATCAATAAACTGTTCGTGTTCGATAACAACGAACAACTGGTGCACACACCGTCTCAGGTTTCAGGAGGGTCTGTCTGATGGCCGAAATTCAATTGAAATCACTCGCCCACAGTTACAGTGATATGCCCCAGGGCCCAGACGATTATGCCATTCGTCAGCTCGACCATGTCTGGCACAAGGGTGGGGCGTACGCACTGCTGGGTCCGTCCGGTTGCGGAAAAAGCACCATGCTGAACATCATCTCCGGGCTTGTTCAGCCCTCCGAGGGGGATGTCCTGTTTGATGGAAAGCGTGTCAACGAGCTTTCCCCGCGAGACAGGAATATTGCCCAGGTTTTCCAGTTTCCGGTCATCTACGACTCAATGACCGTTTACGACAACCTGGCGTTTCCGCTCAAGAACAACAAGGTTCCGGCCTCCAAGATCAAGGCCCGTGTTCATGAGATTGCCGAAGTCCTGGAAATCGAGGACAAGCTCTACAAGAAGGCAAAGAACCTGACCGCGGATGAGAAGCAGAAGGTGTCCATGGGCCGGGGCCTGGTGCGGGAAGATGTTTCGGCGATTCTGTTCGATGAGCCCCTGACCGTGATCGACCCGCAGCTCAAGTGGAAGCTGCGTCGGAAGCTCAAGCAGATTCACGAGCAGTTCGACATCACCATGGTGTATGTCACCCACGACCAGCTCGAAGCCTCCACCTTTGCCGACAAGATTGCCGTGATGTACGGCGGACAGATTGTCCAGTTTGGCACCCCGACCGAGCTCTTCGAACAGCCCAACCACACGTTCGTGGGTTTCTTTATCGGAAGCCCGGGGATGAATCTCATTGAGGTACAGAGATGCCCCCGCGGCGTGTGTTTCGGTGGCACGGTCGTGGCACTTGAGCCCTGGCAGGTTGATGTCCTGCAGCGGACCAGGTCCACCAACATCAAGATCGGAATCCGGCCGGAGTTTGTGGAAGTGTCCTCCGTAGCTTCAGACGACACCTTCGAGGCGGAGGTCCTGGATGTCGAAGACCTCGGTACCTACAAGATCGTTACCGTGCAGCTTGACCACGAGAAAATGAAAGTCCGGCAGAGCGAGGACTTCGCCGCATCGATTGGTAGCCGGGTTCATCTCTCGTTCCCGAAGCAATGGCTGAAGCTGTATGTGGATGAATTCCTGGTACAGGAGCAACAGTGATGCAAAAGGTACAAAACAACAAAGCCTGGTGGCTGGTGCTGCCAGTATTCCTGCTCGTTGCCTTCTCGGCACTGATTCCCCTGATGACCGTGGTGAATTATTCGGTTCAGGACATTTTCGGACCGGGCCAGGCGTTCTTCGTGGGCACCGAATGGTTCAAGGAGGTATTGACGGACGAGCGTCTTCAGGATTCCCTGATTCGTCAGTTCATCTTCTCCGGTGCGGTCCTGCTGATTCAGATTCCCCTCGGGATCGGAGTGGCGCTGATGATGCCCAAATCCGGTATCAAGGGGTCGCTGTGTCTGATTCTGCTGGCCATTCCCCTGCTGATTCCCTGGAACGTGGTTGGCACCATCTGGCAGATTTTCGCCCGCGGTGACATTGGTCTGTTCGGCTGGGGCATCAACCAACTTGGTATCGATTACAACTACACCGGTGACACTCTTGATGCCTGGTTGACGGTGCTGCTCATGGACGTATGGCACTGGACACCTCTGGTGGCGCTGCTTTGCTATTCCGGGCTGCGTGCGATTCCCGAGGCGTTCTACCAGGCCGCGGAAATCGATCGGGCTTCAAAGTGGGCTGTGTTCCGCTACATCCAGCTGCCCCGCCTCAAGAGCGTGCTGATCATCGCCGTGCTGCTGCGCTTCATGGACAGTTTCATGATCTATATCGAGCCGTTCGTGCTGACTGGCGGCGGGCCTGGCAGCTCGACCACCTTCCTGAGTCAGACGCTGACCACCATGGCGATAGGGCAGTTTGACCTGGGGCGTGCGGCGGCATTCTCGCTGATCTACTTCCTCATCGTGCTGCTGATTTCCTGGCTGTTCTTTACCGCCATTACGCACGCCGACAAAGAAAAATAAGGAGAATGTGATGAGACAGACACGTTCGAAAAATTTTGGGATAACCCTGTTTATCCTGCTGCTGCTGACGCCGATCTACTGGTTGCTGAACATGTCGTTCAAGACCAACCAGGAAATTCTGGGCGGTCTGACACTCTGGCCCCAGAATTTCACCCTGGACAACTATGCGGTGATTTTTACCGACCCGAGCTGGTACAGCGGCTATATCAACTCGATGATCTATGTTTCGATCAACGTGGTGATCACGCTGGTGGTGGCCCTGCCGGCAGCCTACGCTTTCAGCCGTTACAAGTTTCTCGGCGATAAGCACCTGTTCTTCTGGCTGCTCAGTAACCGGATGGCACCGCCAGCGGTTTTCCTGTTGCCGTTCTTCCAGTTGTATTCGTCCATCGGGCTGTTCGATACCCACATTGCCGTGGCCCTGGCGCACTGCCTGTTCAACGTGCCGCTTGCGGTCTGGATTCTGGAAGGATTCATGTCCGGCGTGCCGCGCGAGTACGACGAAATGGCCTATATTGATGGCTACAGCTTTCCCAAATTCTTCGTGAAGGTCTTCCTGCCGATGATTCGTTCCGGTATCGGGGTTACGGCATTCTTCGCCTTCATGTTCTCCTGGGTGGAGTTGCTCCTTGCCCGGACCCTGACGTCCGTGGATGCCCAGCCGATCGGGGCGATCATGACCCGAACGATAGGGGCGAGTGGTATCGACTGGGGCGTTCTGGCGGCTGCCGGTTCACTCACCATCATTCCCGGCCTGCTGGTGATCTGGTTCGTTCGTAACCACGTTGCCAAAGGCTTCGCCCTCGGACGCGTGTAAGGAGACGTTCTATGATTGCCTGGATGAACTGGACACCGACCGTCGCCATCTTCTTTGCCGTGATTGCGGGGATTCTGGCGGTGATGACCGTTTACGAAATTGTCTCCCCGTGTACCGAAAGGAAAGGCTTTCTGCCGATAGCCACGACCCGCGGTGACAGATTGTTTATCGGATTGCTCTCGGCAGCGTATATACACCTGGCTTTCCTGGCTGTAAGCGATATCACGTTATGGGTGGCGCTTGCGGTTTCGGTGGCCTGGCTGTTGGTGCTGCTGCGCTGGGGATGAGTCTTAGGTCGGATGTTCGTTATGTTGTTTTTGCGAACATTCGACTCTAAAAATTCTCTAAAAACACTTGTAATGATTTCGTAAACGAACTATTTTTATTTCAATGATCGGAATCGATCATAGGCGATTCCGGTAAAAGGATAGCGACCAGAGCGCTATAAGTGCGGAAGCGAAACCCGGCTGTTTCGTTCCATTCATAAAAAGACGAACGAGGTTGGATATGTTCAACAACAATAAATATCCGAGGACCCTGTTGCTGAGCGCCGCTGTTGGTGTTGCCAGTATGGGGTTAAGCCTGCATGTCAGCGCCGATCAGTACAGTGAGGCGGCTGAAAAGTGGGTGAATGAAGCGTTCAAGAACTCTACTTTGACCAAGGAAGAACAGCTCAAGGAAATGGAGTGGTTCACTCAAGCGGCTGAGCAGTTCCGCGGCATGGACATCAACGTGGTTTCCGAAACCATCGCGACTCACGAATATGAGTCCAATGTTCTGGCCAAGGCGTTTTCGGAAATTACCGGTATCAACCTGACCCATACGCTGATTCAGGAAGGCGATGTCATCGAGAAACTCCAGACCCAGATGCAGTCGGGACGGAACATCTACGATGGCTACGTGAACGATTCAGACCTGATCGGTACCCACTTCCGGTATGGCAAGGTAGTGGCCGTTGAAGACATCATGAACGGTGCCGGCAAGGATCTTACCCTGCCCACGCTGGATCTTGACGATTTCATCGGGCTCGACTTTACCACCGGGCCTGACGGCAAACTTTACCAGTTGCCTTCCCAGCAGTTCGCCAACCTCTACTGGTTCCGTGCGGACTGGTTCGAACGTGAAGATCTGCAAAAGCAGTTCAAGGAGATCTACGGTTATGACCTGGGTGTACCGGTCAACTGGTCTGCCTATGAAGATATTGCCGAGTTCTTTTCGGTGCACGTGAAGGAAATTGACGGTGAGCGCGTTTACGGTCACATGGACTACGGCAAGAAGGACCCGTCCCTGGGCTGGCGCTTTACCGATGCGTGGTTCTCCATGGCAGGTGCTGGCGACAAAGGCCTTCCTAACGGTTTGCCCGTAGATGAATGGGGTATCCGGGTTGAAGAGTGTCATCCTGTGGGCTCCAGCGTCAGCCGTGGCGGTGCAACCAATGGTCCCGCTGCCGTGTATGCCACCGAGAAATACGTGGATTGGCTGCGTGAGTACGCACCCCCCGAAGCCCAGGGCATGACTTTCTCCGAGGCCGGCCCGGTGCCTGCCCAGGGTAATGTTGCCCAGCAGATCTTCTGGTATACCGCCTTTACCGCAAGCATGATCAAAGATGGTCTGCCGGTTGTGAACGAGGATGGCACGCCCAAATGGCGGATGGCGCCGTCACCACGCGGTCCCTACTGGGAAGAAGGCATGAAGCTTGGCTATCAGGACGTGGGTTCCTGGACGTTCCTGGATTCAACCCCTGAAAAGCGTCGACTGGCGGCCTGGCTGTACGCCCAGTTCACCGTTTCCAAGACCGTGTCCCTGGAGAAAACCATCGCCGGCCTGACGCCAATTCGCGAGTCTGACATCGAGTCCGAGGTGATGACCGAAATGGCACCGAAACTCGGCGGTCTTGTGGAATTCTACCGCAGCCCGGCCCGGGTGCAGTGGTCGCCCACTGGTACCAACGTGCCGGATTATCCGAAGCTTGCGCAGCTGTGGTGGCAGTACATTGCTCAGGCGGCCAGTGGTGAAGCCACTCCGCAGGAAGCACTGGACGGATTGGCCCAGGCCCAGGATCGGGTGATGGAGCGCCTCGAGCGCGCCAATGTTCAACCGACCTGTGGTCCGAAGCTGAACGAGCCCCGGGACCCGCAATACTGGCTGGATCAACCCGGCGCACCCAAGCCGAAGCTGGACAACGAGAAGCCCCAGGGCAAGACCGTTGCCTACGATGAGCTGCTGAAAACCTGGGAAGAAGCCCGCTAAGGCGAACTGATTCCCTCAAGAGCAATGCCTGTCGCAACAGGACCCTTTGGTTGCGGCAGGCAGAGCACCGTTGTCACGGTGGGTTTTGGCCGGTTGCTTATAGTTCCCCCCCTTTCAAGCATTTCAAGGTAGCCCCTCCCGGGGTCAACCCTGCCGGCCCTTTTTCTGCCGTTTGGCCCGTCTTTGCAAGAACATGGCGGGAAGGGTGTGTCCAATGAACAGAATCTCCGTAATTCATCGTTTGTACGCGGGTTTCGGCCTGCTTTGCGTCATTATTGTTTGCTGGGGAGCATTCAACATCAGCATCATGTCCTCGTTCTCTGGCGCAACGGACAGGCTGACGTCGGATGTATTTCCGCTCAGTGGATTGATTCAGGAAATGGAAGCCCATCGATCAGAAACCGCAAGATACTCCGTGGAAGTGGTGGCTGCAGGCGATCAGAAAGTTCTGAGTTCCCAGTCTGCCAGACTTTCCGACGCACTCAACAAACTGGGCGATAGCCTGGATGCCTTCGTTGCGTCCGACAGCACGGCCATGTTCCCGGAGCTGGTTGCGGTCAACGAGTCCGCGAACGCCCGGCTGGCTGAGTTGCAGAAATCCGTCAAGGCGATCTTGGCTCTGAAAGGACAGCTGCTCTCCGTGTCCGATTCGGTCAATTCCGGGCTGAGTGATTTCCTCGCCAACAACGGGGAGATGAAAAGAACCCTGGTCAGGGAGGGTACAGAGCCGGCGGGACAGGACATCTATATTCGTGACCTGTTCACGACGGTAATGGAAAACCTGACAAACATCGAGTTGCTGATCATGCAGATGGTGAGCACTGAAGACGCGAGTGAACTCAACGCCATCGTCCAGAACCTTCGGTTCAATACCAGCACGTTTGAGCAGGACATTTCGGCCCTGGTGAGCGAGGTACCTCGCCTGGAGGGCTTGCCATTATTGGTTGAAAGGTTTCTTGCCGCGGTGAACGATGACGCCGGAATCATCAGCCAGTACTCAGACTATCGCCAGAACCGGTTGGAACTGGAGCTCTTGGCCAGGAAGGTAGACGGCTCTTTTTCGGCAATGGCATCCGAGCTGGATGACGCACGAAAAATCGTTGCCGAGAGGGCAAGCGCCTCAGTGTTCGCGCTGGATGATACCGCGCTGAATTCGGAACAGCTGGTTTACTGGCTGCTGCCCCTGGTGGTTCTGATTGCGCTGGCAACTTCGATCAGACTTGGACGGATGATCAGCCGGCCGCTTCAGGCGACTCAGGAACACCTGGCCGCAATGGCCGGGGGCAACTATTCTCAAGCCCTCGAGTTTCCGGCGTGTGGCGAGTTTATGGACCTGAAGCGTTCCGTTAACCGGTTGTCCGAGGCCATGGCAACGGTCCTGGGGAGCCTGCAACAGGCTGGGGCGGACATATCCGTGATCGCCTCCGGTAACGCCAGGTTTGCCAGAGATTTTAACGAACGGATACGAATTCAGTCCGATGAGCTCGGTTCTATCGCTGCTGCGATGACTCAAATGGAGGCGTCTGCCAGGGAGGTGGCGGGTTCGGTTCGGGATACCCATAGCCTCGTTGGCGAGGTAAACCGGCAGGTTGAAGACAATCTGTCTGCAGCCGAGCATGGGATGGACTGTGTTGAGAGCCTCGGGCGCCAGGCGGAGCAGACTGCAAAAAAGCTGAAGCAACTTGAGCAGGCGTCCTTTGATATCGGCAGGATTACCGAGGCCATTGATGATATTGCCAATCAAACCAATCTGTTGGCCCTGAACGCCGCCATTGAATCGGCGCGCGCCGGTGATGCCGGTCGCGGCTTTGCCGTGGTTGCAGATGAGGTGCGCGGGCTGGCCCGGAAGACCACCGAGAGCACCGACACCATACGGAATCTCGTGGAAGGTCTTCAGCGGGAAGCCTCAGAATCGGTAAGCTCCATGAACTCCAGTTTTGAACAGCTGGGATCCGTGCGTGATTTGATGGCCAGTGTCTCGGAAGGCGCGGGCAGAATTGATTCGGCAGTGGGACGGATCCATCAGGGCGCCGAGCATATTCGTCACGGCATGGATGAGCAGGAGAATGTCAGTCAGTCGGTGGCGCGGCAGGTCAGTGAAATCAGCGCCTCGGTGGCTGAAAGCCTTGAGAGTATCGACGAATTGGTCACGACCTGTGACCGGCTGGAGGATTCGGTGACCAGCATTGAATCATTGATGGCTCGATTTCGCATCCACTGAACCCGTCGCGGACCAACCAATTATCGTTTCCATATAACAAATTTGTCTGATTGATGGGTTTATTTCGCTTGATGATGTTCGTTTACGAATATTACTATGGCTTTAATGTTCGTTATCCAAAAATAAAATTCGCAAACAATAATGATTGAACAGGAACGACGCTATGGAACAGATAAAATCAGTCACTGCCCGGGAAATTCTGGATTCCCGCGGATTTCCCACAGTGGAAGTGGACGTAGAACTCCGAAATGGCGTGGTCGGGCAGGGCCGTGTGCCATCCGGGGCGTCCACGGGAACCCGGGAGGCGCTGGAAAAGCGCGATGGTGATGACAGTCGCTACAACGGCAAGGGCGTCCTGCAGGCAGTTCGGTGCGTTAACGAACGGATTGCTCCGGCGCTGGAGGGGCGCGTGGTATTTGATCAGCTCGTGATGGATCGCCTCATGTGCGAGATGGATGGCACGCCCAACAAGGCGGAATTGGGGGCTAATGCGATTCTGGCCGTATCCCTGGCCACAGCCAACGCCGGCGCCAATTACCGGCAACAGCCCCTGTACCGGTATCTTGCCGAGCTTTATGGCTGCAACGGCCCCAGTATCTTGCCAGTGCCCATGATGAACATCATCAATGGTGGCGCCCATGCCGACAACAACGTTGATATCCAGGAATTCATGATCCAACCGGTCGGGGCGCCCAGCTACAGCGAGGCGCTGAGGATGGGGGTGGAAACCTTCCATGCCCTCCGGTCGCTTTTAAGGAAGAACAGGCTGTCCACGGCGGTGGGCGATGAAGGTGGCTTCGCACCGAATCTGCGTTCCAGCGAGGAGGCACTCGACCTGATTCTGGCCGCCGTTGAAAAGGCAGGTTATCGGCCCGGATCCGATGTGGTCCTTGCTCTTGATTGTGCCGCTTCTGAATTCTATGAAGACGGCCGATACAACCTCAAGGGTGCCGGCAAAGAGTATACCTCTGAGGAGTTCTCGGATTACCTACTCAATCTGGCTATGAAGTATCCCATCGCGTCTATTGAAGACGGCATGGACGAGAGCGACTGGGACGGCTGGAAACTGCTGACCGAGAAATTGGGCGAACGTGTGCAGCTGGTGGGTGACGACCTTTTCGTGACCAACAGCGCAATCATCACAGAGGGCATCCGTAAGGGAATTGCCAACTCGGTACTGATCAAGTTCAACCAGATCGGAACCCTAACAGAAACCCTGGATGCTATCGGAATGGCCCAGGACGCCGGCTATACCACGGTGATTTCCCACCGCAGTGGCGAGACCGAAGATACCTTCATATCCGATCTGGCCGTGGCGACACGGTCGGGCCAGATCAAAACCGGCTCTCTCTGCCGATCCGACCGGGTCGCCAAGTACAACCGTTTGCTGCGTATTGAGCAGGACCTTGGCGCCCACGCGTTTTACCCCGGTGTCGGCGCGATTCGCTGCGCCTTGGATACCTGAAACCGCTTTTCGGGAGAAACACTATGAGGAAACCCATTCTGATTGGAAACTGGAAGATGAACGGCAGCCTTCAGGCCAACCAGGCCCTGATGGTCCGTGTGCTGCCTCGTGTGAGGGCGTTTCGCAAGTCCATTGATCTGGCCGTATGTCCCCCACATCCCTATCTGTTTCAGGTGCGGGATCTATTGGGCTACACCGGCATCATGCTGGGTGCCCAGAATGCGTCCGGATTTGTCTCCGGCGCCTACACCGGCGAAGTCAGTGCCACCATGCTGCAGGAGATGGGGTGTCGCTATGTGCTGGTGGGGCACTCTGAGCGCCGGTTACTGTTTGGCGAAAGCAATCATGAGGTCGCTGCCCGTTACCGTTCGGTTCTTGGAGCCGGGCTTACGCCGGTACTGTGCGTTGGCGAAACACTGGACGACAGGGAGTCTGGCCGCACCAGTCTGATTATTGAACAGCAGCTTCAGGCGGTGATTGACGAGGTGGGGCTGGCTGCGATGGCGAATGGAGTCATTGCCTATGAGCCGGTGTGGGCTATCGGCACTGGCAAAACTGCAACGCCGGAGCAGGTTTCCCAGGTGCACCAGCAAATCCGCCAATTCATTGCGAAGAGTGCACCGGAGGCATCCGAGGACATCAGCCAGGACCTTCGAGTGATCTACGGCGGCAGCGTCAAGGCGGCCAACGCCTTGGAGCTGTTCAGTCTTGCCGACGTTGATGGCGGCCTGATTGGCGGTGCCTCACTGCACGCCGACGAATTCGGAACGATTGCCGGTGCCCTGGCTGAAGCTTCCGGCGTTCTGGCCGGCGAATGCGAAACCAATTGATGGAGATGGAAATGCAGCCAAAACGCTGGATGCAAACGACGTTTTTCCCGAATGAAAGCGACGTACCCGAACAATTTCGACGGGGTGGTGTGGAATTGGCCGATACACTGGTCGGGGGCGAACTCCGCCGTTGGGACGGTCCCTACGCAGACGTTCGCAGCCCGATCTGCACTGTCGCGCAGGGCGAGAGCGAACCTCAGCCCCTGGTGATCGGTCGGACGCCGCTGATGGATGAGACCGCCGCCCTGGATGCTCTGGATGCGGCAGTGCAGGCCTACGGTCAGGGCAACGGAGAGTGGCCCAGCATGTCAGTAGCCAACAGAATCGAACACGTCGAACAGTTCCTCGCGGAGATGCGAAATCATCGGGAGGCCGTGGTAGAGCTCTTGATGTGGGAAATCGGGAAAACCCGTAAAGATGCCTGCAAGGAATTTGACCGAACCTGTGACTACATCAACGATACGATCCATGAGTTGAAGGTGCTCGACCGACGTTCATCGAGATTCGAGATCGTAGGTGGCGTTGTGGCGCAGACCCGTCGCTTACCGGTGGGCGTTGCCCTGTGCATGGGGCCGTTCAATTATCCACTTAACGAGACCTTCACAACGCTGATTCCGGCGTTGATCATGGGCAACACTGTGGTGTTCAAACCCGCCAAATACGGTGTGCTCCTGATTGGTCCTCTGATCGACGCATTCCGGAAGTCGTTTCCGCCTGGAGTCATCAACATCATCTTCGGGCGGGGCAGGGACACCGTCGGGCCGTTGATGAAAAGCGGTAAGGTGGACATGTTCGCCTTTATTGGCACTCACCGGGGTGCGTCCGCACTGAAACAGATGCATCCAAAACCGCACCGGTTGAAGGCTGTGCTGGGCCTTGACGCCAACAATCCGGCCATCGTGTTGCCGGATGCGGATCTCGAGCTCGCCGTCAGCGAGTGCGTCACCGGCGCGCTGTCTTTCAATGGTCAGCGCTGTACCGCCCTGAAACTGCTTTTTGTACATGATTCCCTTGCAGATCGGTTTGTCAGCCAGCTGTCGGAAGCGGTCAATGAGCTGGCTGCGGGAATGCCCTGGGAGCAGGGCGTATCGCTGACGCCATTGCCCGAGCCGGGCAAGATCGGGTTCCTCAGGGAGCTGGTGGATGATGCCATCGCCAAAGGCGCATCGGTGGTCAATCCCGGTGGCGGCGAAGTCAACGGCACGTATTTTCACCCTGCCGTGCTTTACCCGGTCACTGCCGAGATGCGCATCTATCATGAAGAACAGTTCGGGCCGGTCATTCCTGTTGCTGCTTTCTCGGATGAGCAGGAAGTGATTGAGCACGTTCGGGATTCCAGCTTCGGGCAGCAGCTAAGTATCTTCGGTTCGGATTCCGACACGGTGGGCAGGCTGATTGATCTGCTTGCAAATCAGGTGGGTCGGATCAACCTCAATGCCCAGTGCCAGAGGGGGCCCGATACCCTGCCATTTAACGGACGCAAAGACTCCGCGGAAGGCACACTTTCGGTATCGGATGCCCTTCGGGTGTTCTCGATTCGCACAACCGTGGCCACCAAGTCCAGTGAGAGCAATCGGGACCTGGTGACCGGCATTGTGCGGGGACGAAGCTCGAAAATACTGACAACCGACTATCTGTTCTGATCGCCGGACCCTCTGTCTTGGATCTAGAGCTGGAGGGGCTTGCCAGCCTCCCGGCGCCGCTCTTCCCATTCTTCCCGGGTTTGTGCGGCCTGATCACCGGGCATGGAATCAATGATGCTGAAATAATCGGAACTGTATTCGTCAGCAATGATGGTGTTGCGTGGTTTTACTTTCACCACATACACTGTCTGGACATTCTGGTGATCGAATTCGCGCCAGTACTGCTCATCCTTCAGGAACGTGTATCTGTGTCCCTCCAGGGCCCTGATGAGGCTGGCGGTATTGGTGGTTCCGGTACGTTCCACTGCATCCTTGTATTGATAGACGATGCTGTAGGCCGAGGCCGCAGCAGTAGAAGGCCGCATTTCATACCGAGCTGAGAAGGCCTCAACAAACTCTTTTCCTCTCGGATAGTTCAGCTCGTAGGGTACGTTCCATACCCAGGGGGAGCCACCGATAACGCCCTCCATAATGGTGGGGCCTACCTGCCGAGCCATTCCCAGGGTCAGGTTAGGCACAACAATCTGCATTTTCTTGGTAAGGCCCATTTCGTAGGCAACGTTGAGTGCTCTCACCATGTCGTCGCCGAACAGGACCATCATCAGAACCTTGGCGTTACTAGCCTCTGCCTGCTCCAGCGCCTCCCTGAAATCGGTAATCAGTGCCCGGGGGAAAGGCGTTTTCACGCCCTGGTGGCGGTCAGTGTCTTCGGTTCCCGAGAACTTGCGAACAGACTCCTCCACAGACCAGCCCCAGGTGTAGTCGGCGGTAATGTAGAAGTAATCGTCTTCCGCATGATTGGTGGTCAGATACTGACTGAGCGCCTTTGCGGTCATCCAGGCGTTGTAGGGCTCACGGAACATGTATGAATGCCCTTCAGCGCCGGTGGTGGCGTTCGAGTAGGTCAGCGTGCCGAAGTAGATCCGGTTGCGATCGCGAGCAGCTTTGCCTGAGGCAATGGCAACGGCGCTGGACACTCCGCCGAACACCATCTGGACGCCTTCACGGTCGATGAGTTCTGCGGTGTTCTTTGCGCCCTGGGCAGGGTCACCGCGGGTATTTCTGATTACCAGCTCCAGCTGACGCCCCATCACGCCACCGGCTTTATTGATTTCATCAACCGCCAGAAAGGCGCCCAGACGTTGTTGCAGACCCTGATCCTTGTAACGACCGGTTTGGGGATAATTCAGGCCGATTTTAAGGGTTTCGGCATACACAGTGGTGCTCGCCAGCAACAGCAGACAAGCAGAAAAGAGTACTTTTCTGACGTTCATTCAGGTTGGCCTCCGGAATTGCAGCGCCCATGGGGAAAAGGGCTGCCAATCATTGTTTTGATTATTTGTTAAGCAACGCTAGTGTCTCTGCTGATTATGAGGCCAACAATGGGACTAAAGTGGAATTTTGGGTAACAAATTGTAGGTTAGTGATCTGCATCGTGTCTGACCTATGCTGTTCCCACGAATCGGTTCGGCTGCAGTCGAAGAAATGGATATACTTTCCGGACTTGCCTGGTGTGGGCTTTGCGGCAGCTAATGGAGTTTTGTGGGTCTTGGTAACTATAAAGCGCTGGAAATTCGGAATCGGATCGACTCTCTCGTCTCTTGTGGCGGCAATGGGGCTTGTCATTGTCCCGATGTCGGCCAGCGCCGAGTGGTATCGGTTTTCGGATACTGCAATGACCACGCCTATCGAACTGGAGTTCTGGGCGGAAGATGAAGAGCTGGCGAACCGGGTTGGCAAAGAGGTGCTGGCGGTTTTTCATCAGGTTGATGAACAGATGAGTCGCTACCGGGAAGAGTCGGAGGTCTCCAGGCTCAACCGCAATGCACCCGACGGGCCAGTAGAAGTCAGTGACGGGTTGTTCGAGGTGATTGAAAAAGCACGGGAGGTTTCGCTACTCAGCCAGGGCGCCTTCGATATCACCTTTGGCTCAGTGGGTTACCTGTATGACTTCAGGGCCGGCAAAAAGCCCACGGACGAGGAGCTTCGATCCGGCTTGCCGCGGGTGAATTTTCGGGATGTGATTCTTGATGAGGATGATCAGACGGTCGAATACCGGCAGGCAGGGATTCTGGTAGACCTCGGTGGCATCGCCAAAGGGTATGCAGTGGATCTGGGAATCGAGCGTCTGGTCAGTTTTGGCATTCGCCATGCCCGGCTGAGTGCTGGCGGCGACATGCGACTGTTAGGGGACAAGCGGGGCCGGCCCTGGTACGTGGGCATTCGGGACCCCCGTTCAGAAGGGCGCAACGCGGTGGTTTTGCCGCTCGAGGATGTGGCAGTGTCCACCTCCGGCGACTACGAGCGGTTCTTCGTGGATGAGGCGGGAGAAAGGGTTCATCACATCCTGTCGCCTGAGACCGGCAAATCGGTCCAGGGTGTCCAAAGCGTGACCATTATCGGCGAGGATGCGTTAACAACCGACGGCCTCTCCACGGCGGTTTTCGTGCTCGGGCCCAAAAAGGGACTGGAGATGATTGAGCGTTTGAAGGGTATCGATGTTGTGGTTATCGATGATCAGCGCATGATGCATGTTTCAGAAGGCCTCGTTCCGCCCCAATCAGACTAGGGGCGGAACGAGCAGTTTCTGTCAATTTCCGATAGTGCCGTTCACGACATTCGAGAACGCAATCAGGCTGTCCTGAGATGTCCCATTGCCCAGCCCGTGGCCGTTGAAACGGGTACCGAAGTCACCCTGCTCCCCGTGCAATGCCATGTAGTTGAGCAGCACGGTCTGAACCAACTGGTTGACGTTGTTGGCCGCAGGACTGGAGGCAGTTTCCACCGACGCATCAGAGCGCATGAAGCCGATCTGCCTGCGAATCGGAGCGGGGCGGCCCGCCGGGTTGTAAACCAGGAAGAACGAGGCGGCCGTCTGCTGGTTGTCGCCGGTCCATTCGCCCTTGCCACGACCGTCCATGGAATCGTCGATTCGGCCGTTGCTCGACACCGAGCCGTCACTGAACACATAGAGCATCAATGGCATTCCTACCCGGGCGGCGTATTCCAGACAGGCACCCATACAGCGGCCGGCCTGCTCGTCACGACGTTCGCCGGTCCCGCGCTCACCCGTATGGTAGTCGTAGCCGCCCATGGTTATTGTGCCGGCGCCGGCGTAACCATTCAGCACGAGCTTCATCACAGAGGCGGTTTTCCTGAACTCCCGGTTGTTGTCGAACTCATCGCGGCTGAAGATGCCGGTGGGCCCGACGATTTCGAGGTCCACCTCGGGATCAAGTGGATTGGCCCTTTTTCCATATCGATCTGCCAGATCGGCACTCTTCACATAGCCGCAGCGGACTAATTTTTTTACCACCTCATCTGTCGAGATTTCGGTATTTACCCTGTTCATTTTTTCATCGCTGATACGCTGGATGGATTCCATAACTGCCACCGCATCTGATGGATCGAGAATTCCGATCAGGTCGCCTACATCCACTAGCCCGGAAGCATCGCTAGGGCGATCTATTTTCGTGGGTCTTACTTCTGGATTAATAAGGCTCATCGGAGCCATGGAGTTTCCGCCGGATTCGGAGCTTTGGGAACCCACTAACGAGAGCAATTCACCATTAGCTCCGGCCTTATAGATCCCATACATCGGGTTGTGTGGGTTATTGCCGGTGTCGTTTTCCGAGCGAGCTGCAATAATGGCTCCGTCTGTTGCCGCCCGGGTGCCGGGACTAGTACTTTGAAGAATCCCGCGTAGGAAGCCGCTGTCTGAATGGAATGCGAGGCCCAGCTCCGTGTTCACGAACGCCGGATCGTTGGGCAACATGTCACCGGGAAGACCAAGTTTGTTGTAGCCTGCGGTGCTCAGGAAGTCCATTTGCCCACCGGATTTACCCATCAGTACATTGGAGCCGGCAATATTGGCTCCGCCCGCTAGATCAAAGCAGATAAATGGAATCTTGCCTGCGCCCTGCAGCGCTATACCACAGCTTTCTTTCAAGGTTTGTAGGTCTGGAGAAAGCGCGGCGGACGCCATCCGCGGGTTACCGAACAGGCTGAAAAGAGATGCACCGAAAACAGTAGCCGAGCCTGCCATAAGACCCTGCGCGATAAACTCGCGACGTGTCCTGGGCTTGCCGTGGTCGTCATGGAGTAGTGGACTGCCATTGGCCAGAGGCTTCTTTCGTGATTTGCGTATAAACATGATCGACTTCCTTTACTGAACCAAGGTGGTGGCACTGCCAAGCACAGCTGCGCAGCTTGCCTTGACGACCGTTTCGGTTCGGTCAGGGCCGCAGCTTGCACCACAGCTGGTCAAGCCATTGATTAGATTGCTGAGCTCATTAGCGACTGTCTCATTTGTAGGCTGAGATGCCAGATCGTTTCCGACAAACCTACTGAGGAGCGCTCCCACTATGAGATCCTCTCCGCCACCTTCAAATGCGGTGTTTGCCGGTGCCGC
The DNA here is from genome assembly GCF_001266795.1 of Marinobacter sp. CP1. Classification (NCBI taxonomy): domain Bacteria; kingdom Pseudomonadati; phylum Pseudomonadota; class Gammaproteobacteria; order Pseudomonadales; family Marinobacteraceae; genus Marinobacter; species Marinobacter sp. CP1. Next base: position 188,270 of record NZ_CP011929.1, on the reverse strand, counting down.
AAAATTGAAATTGCCGAAAATCTCCTGCCGAAGGTTGTCGCTGGAAACCAGAGCGTCGCAATACTGAATTGCCAGCTGGGTAATCGCCATCTGATGAGACGAAAGGAAGCCCTCGATTGTTTCCACTGTCGGGAGTTGCTGCCGAACAGTGTTGAATTTCTCGGAAACCTTCGAATGCGTGGTCGGTACACCGGTCATCCGAGACATGGACTCGTTGATCTCGTCAAAAGTTTTCAAGCCGATCTCCGATGACGGCTCCTGGTCTGATGGCGCCGGTTGAGGCGGCAGCGACGGCTCGGAGCGGGCAAAGTTGTTACCGCCCAGCTGGTCGAAGGTCAGGAAAAACTCGTCGTTCCCTGGCCCGTTTTCCAGCGCAATGATGCTGCCCAGAGAGGAGAGCGGTTGCCCGGCGCCGGGCTCATAACTGCCGCTGTCCAGGACAACGTCCAGGTTGGCCCAGGCCTGTCCAACAGTTGCCTCCTTGCCGTTGATGCCCAGTCGCATGCCGCGCAGCGGGATGTTCGATGGTTCGGCCGAGTCATCAAGGCTGATGAAGAAGGGACTGGTGAATCGGTAGGCATAGCTATCGAACTGGCTGACTTCGAACACGATGAAGCTCTCGGGCACGTCGATCAGGTGAGAGACACCGAACAGGAGATAGAACTTCTGGCCAACGCCCACTTCGAAGTTGGCCTGGACCTGCTCCGGTGTCAGCGCACGATTGTGGATGGCGACCATGCGGATCGCGCCCTGCCAGGGCGAGTTACCATCGGTCTCGTTGCCCAGCACCAGGGCAAAGCTGTCGTCCCATTCAGTCAGCAGTCCGCCGTCGTCCGGGTCGACATCCCCGGTTGGGACACCATTTACAAAGATCTGGCGCCCGGTTGCCGGGGTGTAGTTCACCACCACGTGCTGCAGGGTTGCCTGCAGGAGCATGTCGGCGTCCCGGGTCGCGAAAGGCGTATTCTCATCGCTGGTGGTGCTGCGATGCAGCACTTCGTAACGCTGGAGCGACTGGCTGAGCGTAACGTTGCGAGTGGTGGATGAGCCCGAGTAGGTCACGATGCGGGCATCTTCCTGGGTGATGTTGCCGGGGGCGACCCAGGCCTCGATGCTGTACTCGCCGGAGGCGGTCAGCAGGGTGTGCAGCTTCCGGCTTGCGGTGGTACTGCCCTGGGCCTTGCCCGCCGGGATCATGAAACCCTGCTCGTTTTCGCCTGCCGGACCAAGGTCAATACCCCAGCCGCCAACCCAGTCAACGTTTCCGCTCAGGGTCAGATCCAGTGCAGGCGAGACGCCGCTGGTATCAAAGGCAGTCTGGCCTTCACCAAACTTGAATTCGTACAGGGCAATCACGTTGTCTTCAAACCGGCCGCCGGAGTTTGCGAGCAGGCCGTCTGCCTGCAGGTTGAGTGCCTTGCTGGCAACGATTGCCGGGTCCACGGGTTGGGCGCTCAGATCCTGGACCATTTCAAGAATCTTCAGTTCCATCAAATCGGCTGAGGCTTCGCAGTCGTCGTCCCAGCAGTTGTGGAAGTCGTAGCGCAGACGTTCGACCAGTCGGGATGCGCCCGGATTCATAGGATCAATACGGCTTTTCGCCTGATCGTAGGCAGTGGTGACATCGGCGCTGGCAATGTAAGGGGTCTGGCCACCATCAGCATGGCAGTCGCTGCAATACTGTCTGAGTTCGGGGTATACCGTGGTGGAAAACAGGCCAGTGTCAGTCGGAAGGGCAACCGTGGCACCCGGTTCTTTGAGCGCAGGAGCGCGAAGTTCCACGGTTTTGGCAGAGCCTTCTGACCCGCCTGCCCAGTTGGAAATATAGGTGGTGAGAATGTCCACACAGGCTGACGTGCTCTGGAGCCAGCAATTATGGCCACCTGCTACCTTTGTCACCATTGTGGACTGGGATGGATCAGACAGGTTAACAATAGAATTCGCCTGTGCGTAAGCAAGGTTAACGTCCTGCTCATTGACGAACGTGGGTGCCTGGCCATTGGAGCCGTGGCACGCGCCGCATTTATCCTGGGTGACCAGGTTGTCCCACACGGTGCGCTTGAAGTTGGCTACATCATCCGTCGAGGGGGCAGGCCCATTGTAGGTAACCGTGCCGGAATTCTGGGAGGTATTCGGCAGTTGTTCCGTGGATTCGCCCCCGCAGGCAGAAAGCAGAAGGGCCAGGGCAGTGATGGCAAGGACCGACTTGAGGGAGCTCATGGAAATTCCTTTAAATGTTTTCATAGCGTCCTCACTCCCCCATGCAGTACACGGCGGATTCTGCAAATACCTGCTTCAGGTCGTAACCCTGACTTGCGAAGCTGGCAACCATACTGCTTACCTGCGAACGGTCTGCGCTGTCGGAGGGAGGTCGCAGGCAGACATTCTCGAACACCTTCTTGACCTGGCACTCTGCGAAGGCCTCGGAATTCGCGAATTCCATACCCAGGCTCTTGGCACCGCTGCCGGAACCCGGGAGTGAGGGATCCCATCCCAGTCGGCGATTGGCGCCCTGGCGCCAGTAGTTATCCCAGCTGTCGTCAGGTGTCACATAGCCCTGCTCGAAGGTTGCAGAGTTGATGTGGTACTTGGCCTGAACCCTGGAGCCGGTTTCTGGATCTGTTTCGCCAATGGCGTTGTAGACCAGTCTGCCCAGTTCTCCATCGGGGTCGGTGTTGGCGTCATACTCGTAGTCGTAGTAGGCAAACGCCTGGGTCATGGGGTCCATGCCGGTGTGGCAGCCAACGCAGTTGTTCAGGAATACCCGGCTGTCACCACCCGGGCTGCGGGAAACATCCTGGCGAATGCGGTCCGTGGGCAAGGTAACGTCCGCAACCTGCTCCAGGTCGTTGCACATGTGATTGATCAGTGTGAAGCGGAACATCGCCCGGTTGGTGCCGGCACTGAAGAAAGCCCGGGCGGAAGCTCTTGATGTAATGACGCCGGCGGTGGCCGAGGGAGGAAGGCCCGTGTAGGTCGACTGGTTTACCCGCTCCAGGTTGTCCTTAAGGCTGGCTCCACTGTTCTCGAGGGATTCGTAGTGGTTGTTGTTGCTGGTAGAGTAGTTTGGCAGGTTCAGGGATGCATTCCCGATGTAAAGAACATCGTCATACAGAACTTTTCGGAAGTCTTCCCCGTCCCGCACCAGGCCAATCACCGTGGCAATGTAATCATTAAGGGGCACGAACTTTGACATCGCCTCGTTGGTCCAGGGGGCTGCAAAATTCTTCAGGGTGACGTCGTAGAAAGCGCTGTCTTGCATGGCCGTGAAGGCGGCATCAATAGCTCTGCCGGACTCTATGTCGCTCGCCATATCGTCAAGGACGACTTCAGAGGGTGGCACGCCGGCGACCCGATCGTGAATTCTTTTGGCCTGCTCCCTGGGGCCAGCCTGAACAAGGCTGGCCTGTCCAGACACCAATGCGACGAGAACTACGGTACTGCAAGCCTTGCAAAGCAGGCTTCTGATCCTGTTCCGGGCGGTCATGTCCTTTCCCTCGGTGATCGTTAGCATGTGCACATTAATGCTTTTTGACAATTGTTAAAAGTTTACGGCTTGCTATATCCTTCGTTTTGAGTCGTAGGCCACGTTATTACATTGCGTTACGTAAAACCCTTGGAGCCTGCCAGCGGAACCGACTTAATTTATGTCATGGAATGTCATCCGAAACAGGGTTTCTCACGTTGGAAATTAAGTCGCCCACTCTAAACATCTCCCGCAGTACTCGCCTGGCTGTCGCACTCGGCTCGCTTGCAGCTCTGTCTGGCTGTCTTTCGAGCAGCGACAGTCAGCAGGCGGATCCGGTTGTCGTCGAGAACCCTGTGGCTTATGTCGAACGGGCTCTGCTTTTTGACGAAAACACCGGGGCCCTTGTCGAGGACAACCTGGCCGACCCGAGCGCTTTCCGCCCCGGAGCGCGGCTGTTTCTGAAGGCCAGTGCCACTGCGGACGCCGAGACGCGGGATATTGCCTCAAGAGCATTCGCGGGGCCGCAATTCCTTGATGACAATGGTCAGTTGCGTTACGACGTGAAAGATCTCCACGTTTCCCACGACGGCTCCAGACTGCTGTTTGCCATGCGTGCGCCGGAAATCGAGGACGCAGACGACGAGGATCAGCCAACCTGGAATATCTGGGAATACGACGTTAGTACCGACATCGTGCGCCGGATCATCGATTCGGACGTTACCGCCCGGGCCGGGCAGGACGTTGCGCCAGCCTATCTGCCTGATGGCAGAATCGTTTTCTCGTCAACACGTCAGCGGATTTCCAAGGCGGTGCTGCTTGATGAAGGCAAACCCCAGTATTCCGGTCTGGACGAGGAGGGTGATAGCCCCGGGTTTGTTCTGCATGTGATGGACGACGATGGTCAGAACATTGAACAGATCACCTTCAATCAGAGCCACGACCTCGACCCCATGGTGGCGGATGATGGCACCATTGTTTTCAGCCGCTGGGATAATGCCGGCCAAACCCGGAACAACGGTGTGAACCTCTACCGCGTCAACCCTGACGGCACTGGCCTGAGTTATCTTTTCGGACGTCACTCCCACGATTCGGTTCCAGAAGCGAACGACATACAGTACCTGCAGCCACGCAAATCAGACAGCGGCAATCTGCTCGTGCAGCTAAGGCCGTTTGAAACGGATGATTACGCGTCTGTGTTGGCGGAAGTCGATGTTGACCAATTTGTTGAGGCCAATCTTCGTCTCGATGGCACCGAAGGTTCGGGCCAGCGCTCGCTTGTGCCCGGCGTGGGCCTGGATGGCCAACTGTCGCTGAAAGGCAGTTATGCATCGGTTTCACCGCTGCTTGATGGTACCAACCGCTACCTGGTCAGTTGGACACCTTGCCGGTTGCGTGAAACAGCGACCGACCGGATTGTGAACTGCACGGAAGATCGCCTGCAATCCGAAGACTATCAACCCGCAGAGCCCGTCTACGGTTTGTGGCTTCTGGATATCAACAGCGAAACCCAGCGGCCGGTGGTCCCGCCGGTAGAGGGCGTTCAGTTTGATGAGGCGGTCCTGATGAAGGAGCGGCCTCTGGAAGGGTTCATCCCGGAATCCCAGTTCACGGGTGATGAGGGGGCCCTCGGCGATGCCGGCTACGGCGTCCTGCACATTCGAAGCGTCTATGATATCGATGGAGTGGACACCACGCCGACTGGTATTGCTGCAATGGCTGATCCGCTGCAAACGCCGCCGGAAGATCGCCCGGCAAGATTCCTTCGATTGGAAAAGCCCGTGGCCATCCCCGATGAGAACGTCCGGGATTTCGACAACAGCGCCTTTGGCCGCAGCCGGGCTCAGCTGATGCGGGAGATACTGGGCTACGTGCCGATAGAGCCCGATGGGTCAGTGAAGGTGGCGGTGCCCGCCAATGTTGCATTTGCCATCAGTATTCTCGATGAGAAAGGCCAGCGTGTTGGTGGCGCTATGGGCAACCGGCACCAGAACTGGCTCACGGTGCGCCCCGGCGAGACCCTTGAATGTTCAGGGTGCCACAACCCGAACAGTCCGACACCCCATGGCAGACCGGATGCCGGTCCAGCGTCCGTGTGGGGTGGGGCCGCAACCACCAGCCTTCCGTTCCCGAATACCGACCCGGCTCTGTTTGCCGACATGGGTGAAACCATGGCTCAGGTGTTTGCCCGCATCAACGAGATTCGCCGGCCGACGCCGGATGTGATCTATGCCGATGAATGGTCCGGAGATGCCGTGGATCCCAAGCCTGACAGCTTTGCCTACGCCTATGCCGATCTGCAGACACCGCCGCCGATATCCGGCGTATGTGCCACCGACTGGGCGCCGAATTGCCGGATTGTGATCAACTACGAGCAGCATATTCATCCGCTGTGGAGCGTCAATCGGGAGGTATTGGACCCGGACACCATGGCGGTCGTGGATGACTACACCTGTACCAGTTGCCATACGGACACCGATGCGGCGGACGCTCAGCAAGTGCCGGCTGGACAACTGGATCTGGGCGATGGCCCGTCACCCGATGAACCGCTACACTTCAACGCCTACAGAGAACTGCTTTTCCCGGACAGTGAGCAGGAACTGGTGAACGGCGCTCTGATCGATGTGCTCGTGGACTCCGGGGAGGTTTTGAGGGACGAAGAAGGCAATCCCATTCTGGACGCCAACGGAGATGAACAACCCATCCTGGTAACTGTGCCGGTGCAGGCTTCAATGTCCGTCAACGGTGCTCGTGCCAGTCGTTTCTTCGACGTATTCGCCGACGACGGTTCACACAGGGATTTCCTCTCGCCCGCCGAACTGCGACTGATTGCAGAGTGGTTGGATATTGGCGGCCAGTATTTCAACAATCCGTTCGACGCTCCGGAAGACTGATCCAAGGACTGAAATTCGCACCATGCCCATCGCCATTCTTATGTTTCTTTTGTTGTTGCCGGCCCAGAGCTGGGCCGGCTGGCTGTGGGGGCAGGCTGAAGACGATGCATTGAAAGTGCAGGTGGCGGAGCCCTATGTGTCCTGGCGAACCGGACCGGCAACGGGCTATCCGGTTTTTCATACCAGCGAAAAGGGGGAATGGCTGACCATTCTCCAGCGCAAGACAAGTTGGATCAAAGTGACGGATACCCGTGGCCGGGAGGGTTGGATAGCGGTTGCGGATATTGCGCAGACGGTGGATGCCACGGGTAATCGTGTGGATCTTCAGGTGCCGGATTTTGAGGCTTTTGAAAGCCGGCGGGTGGAAGCCGGATTGATGATGGGGGAGTTTGACGGTGCCGCTGTCACGGCAGGCTACGGCGGCTTCTGGATGACCAGAAACCTGTCCGCCGAGCTTTGGGCTTCTCAGATTCTGGGCAGCGCCTCGGAAATTAGAATGGTTAATGCGAATCTGGTGCATCAGCCATTTCCTGACTGGCGGGTATCACCCTTTTTTACCCTGGGGGTCGGGCATATCTGGGTTGATCCCAAGGCCACTCTGGCTCAGCCCGAAGAACGGGATAACAGCATTGGCCATGCAGGGCTTGGCATCCGCGCCTACATCACCGATCGATATTTCATCCGTGCCGAAGTGAAGGACTACAAAGTGTTCACTACCCGGTCCACCAACGAAGAAGCGACAGAATGGAAAATCGGACTAAGCATCTTTTTCTGAAAACGCTGTGTCTCGGGGCAGGGCTATGCATAGCCACAGCAACCCAGGCCCAGGATGATCGGCCGCTGATCGAGCCGGATGTTACCCCGGTGCCGGTCACCGAGGCGCTGATTGACACCGAGAACTTTGAAATTGGCGCTTTTGTGGGCGTGCTCAATATCGAGGACTTCGAGTCGTCGCTGCTTTATGGCGGCAAGCTCACCTACCACCTCAGCGAGTCCTTCTTTTTCGAGGCCGGAGTCGGCTTCGCGGAGGGTGGAGAAACCAGTTTCGAGAAGCTGGCCGGTAACGTGGAGGTGCTTACCGACAGCGAGCGGGATTACAGCTATTACAACATCAACCTGGGTTACAACGTGCTTCCGGGCGAGGCCTTCCTCACCGAGAACTACGCATTCAACACCAATTTCTATCTGATTGCGGGTGCCGGCGCTACCGATTTTGCGGGTGACACCCGGTTTACCCTGAATGCCGGCGCGGGCTATCAGGTTCTGTTGACGGACAGCGTTGCAGTTCAGATTGGCGTAAGACAGCACTACTACCGAATAGATGTTCTTGGGGCCGAGAAAACCTCCATGAACACAGAGGTCAGCACTGGCCTGTCGGTCTTTTTCTGATTACAGGAGCAATGGTTATGAAAGCATCCATAAAATCACTGGCGGTGGCGGGCGTCCTGGCCTGTCTTAGCCCCATGGCGGGCGCCGAGGCCATCAATGTGCCAGCTCCGGATTTCACCCTGGAAAGCCGTTCCGGCGAAAACCTGAGGCTGGAGGACCATCGTGGTGAAGTGGTGATGCTGAACTTCTGGGCATCATGGTGTGGTCCCTGCCGCCAGGAAATGCCGCTGATGGATGAGCTTTACAGCCAATACAAGGATCTCGGCTTCACGATTCTGGCGGTCAATGTGGATGAGAATCGGGAAGAGGCCCATCGCTTCCTGGACAAGGTACCCGTGAATTACCCGATCCTCTACGATCCGGAGAGTTCGGTGAGCGAGCTTTATGAAGTCCAGGCTATGCCAACGACCGTGATGATCGATCGCGATGGTAATGCCCGGTATCTCCACTACGGCTATCAGCCGGGTTACGAAGACGAGTACGAACAGCAGATTCGCGAGCTGGTGCGCGAATAATTTTCGGACGGAACGTTTATGCGTAATTTGTCGATCTTCACTGCCTCTGCTCTTTTGGTCGCGACCTTCACGATCTCTGGATGCAGCTCAATCAAGCCGTGGGTAAAACCCTATGAACGGGATAATCTGGCGGATCCGGTCATGAGTCTCAGCCGCCATGGCAAGGCGGATTCCTATATGCATCACGTCTATCAGGTCCGGGAGTCTGCGCGGGGAGCAGAAGGCGGTTCTGGGGGTGGCTGTGGCTGTAACTGACGGCAAAAGGTTAGTGCGCTCCGTCTGCGCTCTGTTCGTGCTGATGTTGGCCGGGCAACAGGCGATTGCGGCGACCTTGCCAGTGGATAACGTGGATGTTCTCTACCACCGCTATGACGGTGGTGGCATGGTCATCGATGGCCCCTCAGTTTTGGTGCGCAAGGGTATTGGCTCGTCGGTTTCGTTTTCCGGCCAGTACTATGTTGACTCCGTTTCGGCTGCCTCTGTGGACGTTCTGGCCACGGCGAGCCCCTACGAGGAAGAACGCAACGAGTACACCTTTGGTGTCGATTACCTGCACGATAAGTCCATTTTGAGTCTGGGTTTCACCAACAGTTCCGAAAACGATTACGAAGCCAACACCGTTTACTTCTCGCTCAGCCAGGAGTTTTTCGGGGGCATGTCCACAGTAACCATGGGCTATGCCAGCGGCTGGGATGAAGTGGGCCGGGTTGGCAACGATTCCTTCAGCGAGGAAGCTGATCGTCGGAACTATCAGCTCGGACTGAGTCAGGTCGTCACCCGCAACAGCCTGGTAGGCCTGGATCTTGAGGTGGTTACGGATGAGGGCTTCCTGCAGAACCCTTACCGACAGAACCGCTACATCGACCCGAACGATTCCACAGCGTTCCTGTATCAACCGGAACGTTATCCGGAAACCCGAACAAGTACCTCCGTGGCCATGCGAGCGCTTTACTATCTGCCATATCGCGCCTCAATTCGCGGTGAATACCGTTATTTTTCCGATACCTGGGGCATCAACGCCCACACGGTCGAACTGGGATACGTGCACGGATTGAACCAGCACTGGACCCTTGAAGGTTCCATTCGTTACTACAGCCAGAGCGAGGCGGACTTTTACAGCGATCTTTTCCCATTCGAGAACTCCCAGACACACCTGGCCCGTGACAAGGAGCTCAGCTCCCTATCCGGGACAACCCTGGCGGTGGGCGCGGTCTACGAATGGAAGCAGACTTCGCTTCCCGGCATTGATCGCCTGCAGTTCAGCTTACTGGTGGACTGGCTGAATTTTGAATATGACAACTTCCGGGATGTCACCGCAGCAGGTGACTTTCTCCCCGGCGAAGAACCCCTATATTCCTTCGATGCCTACGTAACCCGGGCGTCGTTGATTCTTGAATACTGAGCATGCAGGAAGAACGACCATGGCCACTTGCTTGAACTCCCGATTTCCGGTGCTTTTAGCGGCATTGACCCTCGCCCTGACAGCCCCCGCATTTGCCCAGACCAATCCCGGGGCGGAGAAAGATGATACAGCCGTCGCCGAGCAGGTGGAGGAGCTCAAGAAGAAAGTGATACGCCTGAATCGTGACCTGTTTATCCTTGAGGAAGATCTGCTTTTTCCAGCCAATACCCAGGTTGCCGTGTTTCTCAGCGTTGATGCCGGGAAGTTTTTGAAGCTGGATGCGGTCAAACTGAAAGTCGACGACGAGATTGTTGCTTCCCACCTGTATACGGAGCGACAGGTGACTGCCCTTGAACGCGGCGGCATGCAGCGGCTATACGTCGGCAACCTGAAAACTGGCGTCCATGAGATGACGGCGTTTGTTGAGGGAATCGGCCCGGATCAGCGGCCTTACAAGCAGGCGGCCTCCCTGGAGTTTGAGAAGGGCACTGGAACGGCCGCTCTGGAAATCCGCGTTGAAGATCGCTCCTCCAACTACCAACCCTCCGTATCCATTGTGGAGTGGGAGTAAGCCGCGTCGTGGGATTGAAAGCAAGCCAGTCCTCAGGTCGACGCCCGTTCATTTACGCGGGTGCCCTACTGTTGCTGATGATGACCCCGGTCCATGCCGGTGAGGCGCAACCCGAGCGGGCGAAGGATCTTCGTTATGGTTGGGCGCTGTACGAATACCATCAGGGTAACGCCTTCGAGGCTCTGACCCAGCTCGCCGTGGCGCGCGAACGGGGCGGCATCGAGGGACACGGAGATCATCCGGCTCTCGTCGAGGGCGGGCTCATGCTGTCCTGGGGGATGACCCGAGAGGCGAGCAGGTTGTTTACGCAGCTACTCGGGGCCGATGGCACCGGCAGCAATCTGTCGCCTGATGTTCGCAACCAGGCCTGGTTCTATCTCGGTAAGGTGTTTTACCTCGAGGGGAATCAGGCGCTCGCACGTGAGAACCTCAATCGTGTGGATGGCGAGATACTGGCCGAGGCCGACCACGATCTTTTCCGCGAATGGATTTATCTGCGCTCCCGGCTGGTCATGATGTCTGCCCGCCCTGATGATGAACCCGAACTGGCTTCGCTTCGGGAGCAGCTGGACGAAACGGACATCTGGTCCCTTTACCTCCGGTACAATTCCGCGGTCTCCGCTCTCGATGCGGCAGACGTAGCTGCCGCCGAAGAGGAACTGAAAAAGCTCATCGCCATCCTCGACCAGTCCATTGACTCCGTCGAGCCAGATGCCGAACGGGAGGGCCTGCTGGGCCGCGCTCGCCTCTCGCTTGCGGGCCTGTACCTGCGTGATAACCAGTTTGAGGCAGCTCTGGAGGTCCTGGGAGCCATGCCACTGACCGGCGTGTTCGCCGATCAGGCTCTCTTTGACTACGCCGTTGCCGCGGCGGGCCAGGGCAGGCCGGAGAGGGCTCTCGACGCCCTTGATACTCTCGCGAACCGTGAACTGTTTTTGCCCTGGCGCCAGCAGGTTCCCTTTGCCCGCGCCTATGTTCTTGAGCAGATGAACGCTCCACAGCGAGCATTGCCTGCGTTTAAAAAGGCAGCCGACCATTACGAGGCCCGTATCAGGGAGCTCGACAACATCCGGGATCGGCTGAATGAAGAAAACCTTATGGCCCAGCTTGAGTTCAGCCGTGACAGCGACGGGATTCTTACAGATTCCTATGGCCGGCTGCGCGTGCAGCCCCTCGATTCTGGTATGGCGGAAGTGCTGGCTTCGGAGACGTTCCAGCAGGCGCTTGCCGAATTGAACGAACTCTACCGAATGCAGTCCTTCATTGCCGAGCGGCAGTCCAGGTTTGAATCGTTCCGGATCATGCTGGAGACCCGCGAGCAGCAACGGCAGATTCGTATTGTCGAGACCCGTCGGGCACTCGAAACCCAACAGGCAGACCAGTGGCAGCAGTTGCACGAGGATTTCACGGACAGAATTTCCTCGGCGCTGGCAGACGAAGATGCGGGATTCTTCATGACCTCGCAACAAAAAGCGCTTAGAGACAAGCTCGCTGAGGTTGAGAAAACTCTGGCGGATTTGCCTGACGACGCGACGACCGCCGGGCAGCGTGCGACGTATCGGCGGATGCGTGCCTACTTCGATTGGTGGATTGCGGATGACTATGGAATCAATCGCTGGGCGGCGCAAAAACAGCTCATGCAACTGGATCGCGAGATGCAGAGCTTTCAGGCCCAGCGGCAACGGGTTGAAAGCCTGATGGCCGATGATGCCCGCCATGCGGAACTGGCTCGTCGGATCGCTGCCAGCGAACGGGAGCTCGCGACCCTTGGAACAGAAGTGTCCGATGCATTGGGCAGTGCCCGGAAAACACTCCTGACGCAGGTTGATCGGATGCTGGCTGCCCAGCAACAGGAGCTTAATGGATACCTGCTGGCCTCTCGCCACGCCCAGGCGAGGCTGGCGGACCAGTTGTTCCGCGCATCGCAAAATGCAGGTGCCGGTGATGAATAATCGGATGGCCGGCAGGACTGTTAAAGGCCTCCTCATGGTTGGGGCCCTTGTCATGGCGAGTGGCTGCCAGATGTTGCAGTCGATGATGCCTGCCGGTGGCGAAGAAATGCCGCGAGTCCGTGAGGGCACACTGGCTGCGCTTCCGGCAATCGAAACGCGGCAGGAAAGTGCAGATGCAGCGGCGGTCAGCGACCCCGCAGAAGATGTTTCCATTGAAACGGTAATGGACAGTTACAAGGCGCTTTTGCCACTCGTAGAGGATCCCCGCAAGCAGGTTACCATCAGGCATCGGTTGGCCGATCTGGAATTCCAGCGTGCGGAGCGGAAAATGGCGGATTCGGCTGTCGATGAACTGTCCGGCGCCATCGATGCCTACCAGCGTCTTCTGTCGGAATATCCAGAGCGTGAGGGCAATGACCAGATCTATTATCAGCTTGCCAGAGCCTGGGAGCTTCGAGGCGCGACGCCGCAGCAGCTTGAAGCCCTTAATACTCTGGTTCGCCGCTACCCGGATTCAGAATACTGGGTTGAGGCTCAATTCCGCCGCGGCGATCTGTTGTTTATCGATGGTCGATACGGGGAAGCGGAACAGGCTTTCGACGAGGTTACCCTCGCGAGCCAGGAACGCATGGCCGATCCCTCGTTCCTGGTGAACGCGCATTACATGAAGGGCTGGAGTCTGTTCAAGCAGGCGCAATACCAGGAAGCGCTCTTCAGTTACGTTGAAGTGCTTGATCTTGTCATGCCCGAGGGCAGGCCGGTGGCGGACGTGGATCAGCGGAGCCAGACACTGATCGAAGATCTGTTCAGGGTGGTAGGGCTGTCCCTGTCGTACCTTGACGGAGCGGAAACCCTCCAGGCGCTTTTCCGCCAAACGGGTGGTCGCCCCTACGAAATACTGGTCTACGACCGCTACAGCGAGCTCTTGCTCGAGAGAGAGCAATACAGTGATGCCATCGATGTCTTCGAGGCCTACATAGAAGACCATCCGGAGAGTCCCTGGGCCCCGCGCTACCACATCCGGATCATTGATACCCTTGAGCTGGCCGGTTTCACCCGTACGATCCCTGAACGAAAGGCCGGCTTTGTCAGCCTTTACGGAATCTACAGCGATTACTGGCAGTCAGCGGGCCCCGATGCAATTGGCTTTATCGAGCAACAACTGGAACAACTGTTGCCGGAACTGGCGGACCGCCAGTACCTGCTGGCAGGGGAGGCGGAGGATGATCAGCAGGCGGACGATCACTACCGCAAAGCCGCCAGTTATTACGCCGAATTTGCGGCTACCTTCCCGGACCACCCCCGTACACCGGAGCGGCTGTTCCTTCTGGGTGAGACATACCTGGAGCTGGAAGACTGGCCGGCAGCAATCGCAGCTTTCGAACGCGTGGCCTATGACTATCCGGAAGACACAGTAGCCGATCGGGCAGCTGAAGCCGGGTATGCCTCGGTGCTGGCATTCCGGGAGTACTCGCAAACCTGGGAGAGTGAACCGGTATCGGAGCGGATGGCCTATCAGGAGCTGCAACAACTGAACCGGCTGCGGTTCGCAAATGCGTTTCCCGGCGACGCCCGGGCACCGGCGGTGTATTACATTGCGCTGCAGCGTGAATTTGACCTGAACAACTGGGAAGAGACCGTCAATATGGCGGCCCGACTTGTTACCTGGCAACCCACGCCCCCGGATGAATTGACGACGGAAGCTTTGCTGTTATCCGGGCACAGCCTCTCCGAACTGGCCCGATACGCCGAGGCGGAACAGGCTTATCGTGACGCCCTGGCAACAATGGCCGAAGACGATGAACGCAGAAGCGGCGTTCGTGAAAATCTGGCAGCCGCGGTCTATCGACAGGCGGAGCAGTTAGCTGATGCCGGAAATGTGGAGGCTGCGGTGAGCGAATTCCTGCGAGTCGGCACGGCCGTTCCAGAATCCGCTCTGCGGGCAAACGCCGAATACGATGCTGCCTCACTTCTTATCACCGCCAATCTCTGGGAGCAGGCCATCGGTGTGCTGACCAGTTTCAGGCGGTCTTTCCCCAATCACGAGCTGATTGACACAGTCCCTGCAAAACTGGCGTTGGCCTACCGTGAAACGGAGCAGTGGGAGCGAGCCGCCGACGAACTCCAGCAAATGGTCTCCCTCGCCAAGACGCCGGAAGAGCGAAGGGAAAACCTGTTGATTGCAGCAGAACTGTACGATCAGGCCGGTAACCGGGAGAAGGCGATTGATACCTGGCGAAATTACGCCAACAGCCACCCCGAGCCGACGGACGTCTACATGGAAGCGGCCAATCGGCTGGCTGAGCTCTATCAGGAAGACGGGGATGCCGAAAGCAGGGATTACTGGTTGCGAAAGCAGATGGAAACGGTGGACCGGGACCCGGACGCCGCAGACGATCGCATGCGGTACCTTGCGGCGTCAGCCTCTGCAATCCTCGCCCGCGACGCCCTTGCCAGGTATGACGGCATCAGGCTGACTCTTCCACTCAATCAAAGCATGACAGCGAAGACCGATGCGCTTGAACGAGCGGTCAACGCCTACAAGAAGACGGCCAGCTATGGCCTTTCATCATTTGCAACCGAGGCCGGTTACCAGATCGCCCACATCTATGCACGCCTCGGTGCCGATCTCATGGACTCGGAGCGGCCCACCGGATTGAGCGAGCTTGAACTGGCTCAGTACGAGCTTCTCCTGGAAGAGCAGGCCTACCCGTTTGAGGACAACGCCATCGATATCCACGAGCAGAATATCCGGCGGGCCCGGGAGGGCATTTTCGATGAATGGGTCAAGCGCAGTTACGAGGCCTTGAAAGCCCTGTTGCCCGGACGTTATCGGAAAGAAGAAGTTACCCAGGGGGTTGTCTATGAGCTCGATTAAGGCCTGCGGACTCTGTCTTTTCGTGATGTTTTCGCTTTCGGGGTGTGTAACGGCGCCGGCGCCGCCGGAGTCTGAGGCAGAAGTTGAGCAAGCTGTACTGGAAGCGTCATTCGCCAAGGCCGTGAGTGCCATGGAGGAGGGAAATCTCGCCGAGGCCAAAACCCGATTCGAGCAACTGGCGAGCGACTACCCCGGAAGAGCCGGCCCCATGGCCAACCTTGGCATTATTGCGTTCCAGGAAGAGGATACCGAGACCGCGAAAAGTTGGTTTGAACGCACGCTGGCGGTGAATCCGGAACATGTGCAGGCGCTGAATCATCTGGGAGTAATTGCCCGGAACGCAGGAGAATTCGACGAAGCAGAACGGTATTATCGCGCGGCACTGTCTGCTGATCCGAATTACGCGCCTGCTATCCTTAATCTGGCCTTCCTGCTTGATATCTACCTGGGTAAACCTTCCGAGGCGGTCGACCTTTATGAGCGTTATCAGTCCGCGGCCAGTGAGCCGCACCCCAGACTGGAAGACTGGATCTTCGATGCCAAAAACAGAATCTAATGTGGACTATGTGATATGAAACGTCTCGCGCTAATCGCTCTGGCAGTTTCCGCCCTGTTGCCCACGGCGCCGATGGTCTTCGCCCAGGACGCCCCGGGTGTGGTTACCATTGAAGGCACACGAATCCGTGGCGATCAGGAAGTGCCCACGGTGATGTATCTGGTGCCCTGGCAGCCACCGGAAGTGGACGAGTTGCGTGCGCCAGAAGAACGCCTGATGGTTGATCAGGGCCTTCGGCCCCTGGAGCGCTATGAGTTCCAGCGATTTATCAAGTATCACGAAGCCTTCATCACACAGACCCAGGCAGCAGCCGGGGACTAGAGTGTGATGCCTGTCGCATCCTGAGTGTGTCGCTGCGCAAGATTAAACAAACCCTCACACAGACTTTCGCGAACTTACCCGCACAAGGTCAGGCCGCGCATAGACTGATCTGAAAACCGGACCATGGAGTGCCCAGAAAATGATCGATACCGCCGTTCGCTTCTTCCAGGAAGGTGGCTTTTTTATGTTTCCGATCGCCGTTGTGCTGATCATCGGACTCATTGTTGCCATCGAACGTTACGTCTACCTTTCCGCCCAGAAACTGACCAACCGTCGGGACTTCAACCGCCTGCACCAGATGATCGCCAAGCGTGACCTGAAGGGCGCCCTGAACTACACCCAGGAATCCGGTAGTGCCATGTCGACCATGATCGGCTTCGGCCTTCAGCGCCTGGCCCGCCGCCAGGGTCGTGAAGAGATCGAATACGCGATGGAAGAGGGGTTGCTGGATGTGATGCCGCGTTTGGAAAAGCGCACCCAGTATCTGGCAACGCTGGCCAACATTGCCACGCTGCTTGGCCTGCTGGGTACCATTATCGGGTTGATTGCAGCGTTTACGGCGGTAGCTGCAGCGGATCCGGCCCAGAAGGCGAGCCTTCTGTCCCAGAGTATCTCGGTTGCCATGAACACCACCGCCTTCGGCCTTATGTCTGCTATTCCCATGCTGCTGATCCACTCACTGCTGCAGACCAAGACCAATGAGATCGTCGACAGCTTTGAGATGGCGGGCATCAAGGTCCTGAACCTCCTCAGCGATGGTTCCGGGAGTAAGACCGCTGCTCAACCACAGGGACAGAATGCCGCTTCGCCGGCACAGGTAGCGACTCCGGCCGGTAGCCCGGCCTGATAACCAGCCAGAAGGATGTCAGGCCATGAGACGGAAACATCGTCGCCTACAAAGTGAGGCCGATCTCGACATCACGCCCTTCATGAATCTCATGATTGTGCTGGTGCCGGTACTGCTGCTGAATATGGTGTTCGCCCACACCAGCGTTCTGGAACTCAACTTCCCGACCGGTGAGAGCCTTTCGGCCGAGCAGGCGAAAGAGCTGCAGATCCAGGTGGTGATCTATGAGGATCGCCTGGTCGTTGCGGATAACCAGGGCGGCGTAATCAAGAACATCCCCCAGCGCGAGGGCGAGTATGATTTCGTTCTGCTCAAGGATGTCATGAAGGAAATCAAGAGCCGTGTGCCGGACAAGAAGGATGTGATTATTATGCCGTCCCGGCAGACGTCCTATCAGTCTCTTGTCTCGGTGATGGACACGGTGCGCTCATACGAGGCGGTTGTGGCTGGTAGTGTGGTTGAAGCGGAGCTGTTCCCCGAGATCTCTCTCGGCGATGCGCCCGCACAGCCTTCGGGATCCGCGGAGGTGAGTTCATGAAAGAATCTGCCAAGGCCCGCCGCCAGAAACGCCATTACCGGCGCAATAAAAGCCAGGGAAAGATGAACCTGGTTTCGTTGATGGATATCTTCACCATCCTGGTGTTCTTCCTGATGGTGAACTCCTCCTCCGACGTACAGGTATTGAACCAGAACAACACTATCAAACTGCCGGATTCCACCGCTCAGCAACCCCCCGGTGATGTCTTGGCCCTGACCGTCACAGACCGGGATATCCTGGTGAACGGTCGGCTGGTAGTGAAACGCGACGCCTTCCAGACGTTTGACGGACAGGTGGAGCCTGCCCTGAAGCAGGAACTGGACTATCAGGCCAGTCGCTCATCGGCACCTGCCCCGGATGCGGGTCGACCCATTACCATTCTTGCAGACCGCGAACTGCCCTACGAGCTGCTAAAAAAAATCATGTCCACCTGTGTGGACGCCGGTTACGCCAGTATTTCCCTGGCGGTTAATCAGCGTGCGGAACAGGGAGCCTGACCATGATGGATTTTCGGTACGGATTGCCCTGGAATCAGGAGCGTGGTGAACGTAAGCGGTTGTTGGCCGCCGCTGTTTTTGTGATGCCATTGTTCCTTGCAATTGCAGCTTATGTCAGCTGGGTAGAGCTGCCAGAACGTGACAGGCAGGAACAGGAAGCTCTGCCGCCTCAGCTGGCCAAGCTGATCATCGAGAAAAAGGAGCCCCCAAAACCGGTGATGCCCGAGCCGGAGCCCGAACCGCCGAAGCCTGAGGAAAAGCCGGTGGAACAGGCCAAACCAGAGCCCAAGCCGGAGCCGGTTCCTGAACCGGTGATGCCGGAACCCGAGCCGGAGCCTCAGGTAGCCGAAAAACCGGAGCCCAAGCCAGAACCCAAGCCTGAAGAGGTCGCCAAGGCGCGGGAGAAGGCAAAGAATACCGGTATTCTGGCAATGGGGAACGAACTGAAGAAACTCAGTTCGCTGGCGGAGTCGGTCAAGCTGGATGGCCCGGTTGCCAATACAGCGGAACCTATTGCCCGCAAAACCGGTGATACTTTGGCCTCGCGCGCGACCGCGAGCGCGAAGAGCAGTGGGGTGAACGAAGAAGTGCTCAACCGGGAGGCCGGTCAGGTCGCCTTGGCCGAGCGTCAGCGCGCGGAAGTTGCCGAAGCAGAGAGAGTTGCTGCGGTGAAAGAGGCGGCACGCAAGGAACAGCAGGAAACTGCGGCCAGAACCCGGAGCAAGGAAGAGTTGCGCCGGACCATGGATGCCAACAAATCCGCGATCTACAGCATCTACAACCGGGAGCTTCGGCGCAAACCGTCGCTGCAGGGAAGTATTACCCCGGAGTTGGTCATTGAGCCGAACGGTGCAGTATCGAGTTGTTCGGTGGTGGAATCTACACTCAATGAGCCGGCGCTGGAGAGCAAGATCTGCAATCGTCTGATGTTGGTGGATTTCGGGGCCCGACCGGGCGTTGATCAAACCAAGATCCGTTATCCGATCGAATTGCTGTCCAGCTAGGGCGCTGGACAGCAAGGATGCCGCTTAGCGTTTCCGGGTTGTGGTCGCGATCACGACACTGACCAGTCCGGAGCCTACCAGGGCACCAACGAAAGGCATCAGGGTGGGAATGCTGCCGGGGAAGCTGGCAGCTTCCAATCCGGCCATCAGGCTGCCACCGGTAATCCATCCGGGCAGAATCGCGCCGAAAAGTCCCGCCAGACAGCCCAGGATCGCCGCCCTCGTGGTCATTTTTCCCCAGAGCCCCATCAGTACAGGCAGAACCGCCGTGGCGCAAAGCAGGTCTGCGATCAAAAATAGCCGCAGCACGGAAATCCCCTGAAGTGCCACCAGAACCACAGGAATCATCAGCAGCACGGTAAACCATCGGGCACTGACAATGGACAACCCCTGTTTTTCGGTAACCGCCAGCGACGCAAGTGCGTTCTGCAGGGTATCCACCGAGGATGCCACGAGTGTGATGGCCAGGATCAGGGCCGGTAAAGCGAGCCAGGCCGGCGCACCAGCAAGCAAGGCAAAAAACGGAATCGGCGGGCTGCCAAGGTCGGCGCCGCTCATGGCCGCCAGTATTCCCAGGCCGCCAACCACGGCGACAACGGCGATGGTGACCACGCCGCCCAGCAACGCGCCGCGGCTCAGGGCGTCCGTATCACGAGCCGACCATAAACGCTGCCAGTATCCCTGGTGGAACAGGTTGGCGGCGGTGACGGCAATTACCAGAGTCAGCGCCACGCTCAGGGCTGCCGACGCAGGGATATCCGGTAGCGCTGCGGGTGCTGCGTCCGGAAGCTTGCCTACGGCAACAAAACTGACGATAGCCAGCAAGCCTATCAGTAACAGCGCCTGCCATTGGTCGGTAACGATGCTGGCCCTGAGACCACCGACAGCGGTGTATACCAGTGTGGTTATGGCAACGCCAATGACCACAACGCCGCCGTCAATACCGGAAAGCAGCGACGTTATGGCACCAATGGCAGTAAGCTCCGCGGTGAGAAAGCAAAGCATGTAGAGCACCGAGATCGTCGAAACGTAGCGGCGTACGCCATTGCCATAACAGGCGTTGGCGAATTCGCCGATGCTGCGTCCTTCCGGAAGGAAGCGGCGAATAGCGGGGCCACAGAAAGCGAACACGATAAACGGCAAGGCGGCGCCCAGGGCATAGCCAGCCAGAGCCAGAGGGCCAACCAGTGCGCCAACCTCAGGCGGGGCAAACAGTATCCAGCCGCCCATGCCGGAAGCGAGGAAAGACAGTCCGAGGGCCCTGGCTCCCTGACTGTTTCTTGCCGTTACATAGTCATCCAGTCCGCCGTCGGCGAGACGGGCTCTCAGTCCGAGCCAGGCAAACAGGATCATGGCGACCACGATCGCCGCGAGGGTGGTATAAAACATCGGGAGGTTCTCCGCCGTTCATCAAGCGGGCCATAGTGCCACAACGGCGGAAGCGGGGCGAGATACGTTGGCCCGCAGGAATGCGGGCCACGCAGAGGTCTACTGCTTCACGGCCTCCGCAGCTTTGACTTTGACGTAGCTGCCGGGTGCATCCTCAATCGCAGGAAGTTTCCCTTCGCCGGGGATGCGAGCCGGCACGTCGCCGTCTGAGAAACGGGCAATCCACTCGAGCCAGTGAGGCCACCAGGATCCCGGATGGTGTTCGGACTTCTCGAACCAGGCGTCTGCATCCGGCACCAGGGTGTCATTGGTCCAGTAGCCGTACTTTTCCTTGTAGGGCGGGTTGATCACGCCAGCGATATGGCCGGAGCCGGAGAGCACAAAGCGGACATCACCGCCGTGGGCCAGCGCCCCTTTGTAGGTGGTTTTCCATTTGGCGATGTGATCCTGTCTGGCGGACAGGAAAAAAGAGGGTACATCGATTTCGGACAGGTTGATGGACTCGCCGAGCAGATTCAGGGAATCTGGCTTCACAAGACGATTATTCAGGTACATCTGGCGCAGATAGTAACTGTGCATTCGAGCTGGCAGGTTGGTGCCGTCGGTGTTCCAGTACAGCAGGTCAAAAGCCGCGGGCTTCTGGCCTTTAAGGTAGTTATTGGTCCAGAACGACCAGAACAGCTCGTTTTCTCTCAACAGGTTAAACGTGAACGCCATAGCGCGACCGTCCAGGTAGCCCTTGCGCTCCAGCATTTTCTCAATACCCCGGATCGAGTGATCGTTGATGAAGACACCGATTCCGCCAGGGTCCGAGAAGTCCAGAAGTGTCGTCAGATAGGTAGCACTGGCTACCGGATCACGGCCTTTTTTCTTGAGCCAGGCCAATGTTGAGCCCAGCAGGGTGCCACCGATGCAATAGCCGATCAGATTCATCTGGTCTTCGCCGGTGGCTTCGGTAACCGCATCCATGGCCGCCAGTGGCCCGAGTTCCATGTAGTCTTCCCAGCCTTTGTCCCGCAGGGAGGGCCCGGGATTTCGCCAGGAAATAATAAAAACAGTCTGTCCCTGGTTGACCAACCACTGGATAAAGGAGTTCCTGGCGGTGAGGTCCAGGATGTAGTACTTGTTGATCCATGGCGGAACAATCAGCAACGGGCGTTTGCTGACGGTCTCTGTTGTTGGCGAGTACTGGATCAACTGCATCAGTTCGTTCTGGAACACGACCTTGCCAGGGGTAGTTGCCAGGTTACGTCCTACCTCAAAGGCAGAGCGATCTGTCATCCCAACATTGAACAGGGAAGGATTCTGCCGCAGGTCTTCGATCAGCTGCCGTCCACCGTCGATCAGGTTCATCCCTTTGCGTTCCCAGGTAATCCTGAGCACTTCCGGATTCGTGGCGGGGAAATTCGATGGCGACAGTGCACTGGTCAGGTGTCGGGCGTAGAACAGCATCTGGTCCCGTCCTGCCGGGGGAATCCCTTCCATGCCGGCCGCCCAGTTCAGAAAGGCCTGTGAGTTGATCAGATAGGCCTGGTGGAGGACATCAAAAGGCAGATGCTTGTGCCACTCCTCGGCCTGGAAGCGTCGGTCGTCGGCCTCTGGTTCGACAACGGGCTGCTTATGCTTGCCCACGAGCCGTGCAAGGGTGTAGTGCCCCAGCGCGGCATGTTTGCGGGCCAGATCCAGTTCCGCTCCTGCAAACCGGAGCGGGTGCAGGAGCAGGTCCTCGGCCATTGTGCGGTAGGCATCGGACATTTCCGTTATCGTGGAGAGCGTTGCCGCATCCAGGACGCCAGCATCTCCCAATGCTTTCTCCAGTTGCTGCTGTCCCTGGCGGACGTTGGTTTCGAAGCCGTTGACGAGCTGACCTACGGCTTTCCCGAGCGTATCCAGACCGAACATAACTATCCCTTATTTGGCGGTTTTCGGGCCGGGCTTGGCCGATGCCTCGGGTGCTTTCTCGAACACCTTCTGAATCTGCTCCCTGCTTTCGTTGAAGTAGTCCTGCCAGGCTTTCCAGTCTGCGGTGAACTGCTCGCTCAGTGATTTCAGGGTCTCCGCCTGATCGCCAGTCAGGCTTTTCAGGCTCTCCAGATCACGGACCTCAGACACCTTTTTAGCCTGCTCCATGGTGACATCGGCATAACGTCGGAAGGCGTTCATCTGCATTTCTGCAGCCTTGCCAAATTGCTCGAACAGGGTTTCGTTCAGACGGGTCGCTTTTTCGAAAAGCTCGGTGTTCATGGTCACAACTCCTTTGCGTATGGATTTGATGGAATTCTATTCTGCCTCATCCTGCGTGACGCAATTTTGACAAGCATCAATCCCGGGTTCAGCTTATGCTTTACTGTAGGAACATGTTTTCCCGGCAAGGCAGGAGGCGCCATATGACCAACCGGAAATCCGAACTTGAAACACTGAGAGCCGACCTGACGGCCAGACTTTCCCGTTATGAGGCGCATCAGCATCGGGAAGGGGGTGCGTTAGACAAGGATTTCGAGGAGCAGGCTACCCAGACCCAGAACGACGAAGTGGTCGATTCGCTGGAAACCGAAACCCGTTCCGAACTCGCTCAGATTGAACATGCACTGGCTCGGATTGATAACGGTGTAGGCGACGAATGCGAATCCTGCGGCGAGGCCATTGACCCACGCCGCTTGCAGGTTCTGCCCTATACCACGGTTTGCGTGGACTGTGCCGAAGACTGAGTGACACCATGGAGCCACTGCAGGCATCCACGACCGGTTCGGCCGTATTCCAGACCCGGGGCCTGACGAAAACCTATGATCAGGGGGAGGTTCAGGTTCATGCCCTCCGTGGCGTAGATCTGGATCTCTATGGCGGCGAACTGGTCGTCATGCTGGGCGCTTCCGGTTCTGGCAAATCCACACTCCTTAACATTCTTGGCGGGCTGGATGTGCCATCGACCGGCGAGGTCCGGTATCGGGATTTTGATCTCAGTGCTGCCGGCGACCGCGAACTCACCCGTTATCGCCGTGAACACGTGGGTTTCGTGTTCCAGTTCTATAATCTCATTCCCAGCCTCACCGCCAGGGAAAATGTGGCGGCAGTGACCGAGATAGCGACCAATCCAATGACGCCGGAAGAGGCACTTGAACTGGTTGGGCTCAAGCGCCGCATTGACCATTTTCCGGCCCAGCTTTCCGGTGGTGAACAGCAGCGCGTTGCCATTGCCCGGGCCATTGCCAAACGACCGGATGTACTCCTGTGCGACGAGCCAACCGGCGCTCTCGATTCCGCCACCGGCGTTCTGGTGCTCGAGGCACTGGACAAAGCCAACCGGGAGACCGGCACGACTACCGTCATCATTACCCACAATGCTTCCATCGCCGGCATGGCGGATCGCGTGATAACGCTCTCGGACGGCAACATCAGCGGTGAGCGTCTTAATGAGCGTCGCCAGGATCCCCGTACACTGTCCTGGTAACGGTACTGAAGAGTAACAGCGATGTCCCCGAAGGGATTGAACACGGTTCTGAACGTAAAGTTACGGCGGGAACTCTGGCAGATGCGCGGTCAGGTACTGGCCATCGCACTGGTTATTGCCGGAGGCGTGGGCGTGTGCGTGATGTCTCTCGTGAACTATTCATCGCTGTTGGCAACCAGAGCCCAGTATTACGAACAACACGAATTTGCCGAGGTCTTTGCGCCGGTCAAACGGGCTCCACGCCATACTCTCAAGGACACCGCTGCGCTGCCTGGTATCGCCAGGTACGAGGGGAGGGTCGAAGGCGCTGCGAAACTGGAAATACCCGGGTTTCCGGATCCGGTGTCGGCTCGCCTGGTGTCTGTTCCGCCGGAAGGTCAGCCTGACGTCAACCGCCTTTTTATTCGCCAGGGACGGCTCCCGGCTGCTGGTCGAAGCCAGGAGATCGCAGTTATCGGAAGCTTTGCCGAAGCGCATGAGTTGGTTCTGGGAGATCAGTTTGAAGCCATTATCAACGGCCGCCGGCAGGCTCTTACGATAACCGGCATTGTTGAGTCACCGGAATTCATCTACGTCATTCCTCCGGGCGGTATGCTGCCGGACTATCAGCGGTATGGTGTTCTCTGGATGAACAGAGAGTCCCTGGAATCCGCCATGGATATGCGGGGCGCTTTCAACAGCCTGGTGGTGACGCTCAAACCTGGCCATTCTGCTGCCTCCGTCATTGATGCTCTGGATCGATTGCTGGCCCGGTATGGGGCAACGGGGGCTTTTGGCCGGGACGACCAGTTTTCCCACCGTTTTCTGAGTGACGAGCTCAATCAGTTGAAAACCATGGCGACGGTTTTCCCCCTCATTTTCATGAGTGTCGCCATGTTTTTGTTGAATGTGGTGATTGGCCGTCTGATCAGCACCCAACGGGATATCGTCGCGGTACTCAAGGCCTTCGGCTATAGCAACCGTCAGATCGCCTGGCATTACAGCAAACTGGTCATCGTGATTGCCGTCATCGGTTTGCTGGCGGGGCTTGGCCTTGGCCTATGGCTTGGACGCTCTCTCGGCGAACTGTACATGGATTATTACCGCTTTCCGGGGCTGTTGTTTCGCATTGACCCCGCATGGGTTGTGCTGCTGGGGTTGATGACAATTGTGGTCGCCTGGCTCGGTGCCTGGCGAGCCATCAGGCAGGCAGCGGCACTGCCACCCGCTGAAGCCATGAGGCCTGAGGGGCCCGCCAGGTACCGGGTGACCATAGTGGAAAAGCTGCTCTCGGGAATCCGTTTCGCCCAGCCCTCCCGAATGATCGTGCGCCAGCTCTCCCGTCGTCCGGTTCGGACCCTGTTATCCATGACTGGGGTCGCTATGGCCACTGCCATCGTGATGGTGGGAAACTTCCAGTTCGACTCGGTGTCCCTGATGGTCCACACGCAGTTTGCACGGGTTCAGCAACAGGATCTGTCCGCGACCTTTATTGATCCGGTGAACAGCGCGGCGTTGTTCGGCTTGCAGCGGCAAGCCGGGATACGTTACGTGGAGGGGCGACGCTCGGTCCCGGCACGTCTTGTTTCCGGCCATCGGGAGTGGCGAAGCGCAGTCACCGGAATACCCTCCGAGGCGCGCCTGCAATTTGTCATCGACAGTGACCTGCAGCCGGTTCCGCTCCCCAGGGAGGGGTTGTTGTTGACCGATTTTCTGGCCGATGAACTGGGTGTCGGTCCGGGAGATGTTCTGCAGCTGGAGCTCCTGGAGGGCGACCGCCGAACGGTTATGGTTCCGGTCGCCGGTATCACCAGCGAGTTTCTCGGGGTTGGTGCCTACATGGATCTGGATGCCCTCAACCGGGCACTGGGGGACGGGCCCCTGATCAATCAGGCCCTGATCAACCTGGACCCGGACAAGGCTTCGGAAGTTTATAACAGTCTTCGCGAAACCCCGGGAGTGCTTGGCCTGAGCATCCGGCAGGCCATGCTCGACAGCTTCTACGACACCCTGGCGAGAACCTTCCTGACGTTCACCTTTTTCAACAGCCTGATGGGCGGAATCATCGCTTTTGGAGTGGTCTACAACATGATCCGGATTTCACTGGCGGAAAAAGGTCGGGAGTTGGCGAGCCTGAGAGTGCTGGGATACACCCAGAATGAAGTTGCGCATATATTGTTGGGAGAGGTTGCGCTCTTGCTGTTTCTGGGTATTCCCCTCGGTTGGCTGATTGGCCAGGGTCTGGCGCTCATGATCGTTACTGCCATGCAAACCGAACTGTATCGGGTGCCCTTGACGATCACCAGCCAGACACTTGGCATGTCCGCGTTGGTCGTGGTGGTATCGGCGATCGCTTCCGGGGTTATTGCCTGGTGGCGCCTGAAACGGCTGGATCTTGTAGCGGTGTTGAAAACACGGGAATAGGTGCGAAAGCAACCGGGGAGTGAACTGAGGTTATGGCGAAAAAAGGGTTTGCCGGAAAATGGTTGTTCTGGGGGGTGTTCGTAATGCTCGCCAGTGTTGCAGTTGTGGTCACGATCCGACCCGATCCGGTCTGGGTGGATCTGGCGCCGGTAACCCGTGGCCCCATGGAAATCACTATCAAGGAGGAGGGCAAAACGCGGGTGCGTGACCGATACGTGGTTTCATCACCGGTTGCCGGCTATCTGCACAGGGTATTGCTGGAAGTGGGGGATCCGGTGATTCCGGGAGAGCTGCTGACGGAGGTTGACCCCATGCCTGCCAGCACCCTTGATGCCCGAAGTCGGGCCGAAGCGGAGGCCAAGGTGCAGTCGGCCCGCTCGGCGCTGAACTCCACTCGTCAAAAAGTGGCGGCGGCCGAGGCTGAAGCAGACCTCGCCGTGCGTGAGCTGGCCCGCCTCCAGGCACTCAGTGATGATCGTTTTGTTTCCGACGAGCGTTTGCAGCAGGCCCGGGCCACTGCGGCCAGAACCCAGGCCATTCTGCGTTCCGCGCGCTTTGACGAAGAAGTGATGGCCCACGAACTGGCAGCGGCCCGAACGCGCCTTGAGGTGTCTGCCGCGCGTGCGAACGGCGATGGAGCGGTTGAACGTGTGCCGGTCAGGTCCCCTGTAAACGGCTCTGTTTTGGGAATTGTTCGAAAAAGCGAGGGTGTGATTCAGGCCGGTGAAGCCATTCTGGAACTGGGGGATCCCGGGGCGCTTGAGGTGGTTGTGGATGTATTGAGTTTTGATGCCGTGAATCTCCAACCCGGTATGGTGACGCGCCTCACCGGGTGGGGTGGCGGCACCCTGGACGCTACTGTCCGGCGCGTTGAGCCGGTTGGATTCGAGGACGTGTCGGCCCTGGGTGTGGAAGAAAGGCGGGTACAGGTGGTTGCGGATATCACCAGTCCTGCTGATGCCTGGCAAAGCCTGGGGGACGGCTATCGGGTAGACGCCGAGTTTCTGCTCTGGCGTTCCGACAATGTCCTTCAGGTTCCGGAATCCGCCATCTTTGTCACTGATGGGCAGCACCAGGTATTCCGCGTTGTCGATGACATTGCGGTTCTGACAGACGTGTCGGTCGGTCGCACAAACGGATTTCATACAGTTATCCAGGAAGGATTGACTGAGGCAGACAACGTCGTCCGACACCCGGATCGTCAGCTTGAAGACGGCAGCCGTATCCGTCTTCGTTAATGGCCTGCATTGCACGGTCCGCCGGCTAAAATGAGAGGACATATCACGTTTGGCTGGCTAGACTGACGGCACATAAAAACAAAAAGGAGACTGGCACGGTGAACCAGTTCGATACGCTTATTGTCGGCGGCCGCTACTTTGACGGTACCGGCGGCCCCTCACGCATCGCCCATGTCGGCATCAAAGATGGGCGGGTTGCCGAAGTCTTTGACCAGCAGCCCGAACCCGGCCTTGCGACGCGCACGATTGACGCCAGCGGTTGCTGGGTAACGCCGGGATTTCTCGATACCCATACCCATTACGATGCCGAGTTGCTGGTAGCGCCGTCCCTGTCTGAATCCGTGCGTCACGGTGTCACCACGGTGCTGATCGGCAGTTGTTCCCTGAGCATGGTCTGTTCCGATCCGGAGGACGCCTCGGATATTTTTACCCGGGTGGAAACGGTCCCGAGGGAAAAAGTGCTGCCCATTCTGAAGCAGCACAAGTCCTGGCAGACACCAAAAGCGTGGGTGGCGTTCATGGACCAGCATCCACTGGGGCCCAATGTCATCAGCTTTCTCGGCC
The DNA here is from genome assembly GCF_001266795.1 of Marinobacter sp. CP1. Lineage (NCBI taxonomy): Bacteria > Pseudomonadati > Pseudomonadota > Gammaproteobacteria > Pseudomonadales > Marinobacteraceae > Marinobacter > Marinobacter sp. CP1. The sequence continues at coordinate 160,398 of NZ_CP011929.1, read as the reverse complement.
ACAGTGATCTGAGAACTGCCGTTATGGGGCTGCATCGCGCCACCGACCGGGGCGTGACTCCGACATCAGAAGAGCAAAGACAAATGGAAGCCCTCCTTGAGGAGGCTCTGCAGGAGGGCTTTCTCGGTCTTTCCACCATGTGCCTGAAATGGGACAAGGTGGATGGTGACCGGGAGTGGTCCAAGAGTCTGCCGAGCACCTACGCCCGATGGCGTGAGGTCAGCCGCCTGAATGCTCTTTTGCGCCGATACGGACGGGTGCATCAGGGCGCGCCCAATGCGGCCAATCCTCTGCAGGTAACCCAGTACCTGAAAGAGACCCTGGGTTGGTTGAGAAAGCCCCTGAAAACAACTCTGATTGCCATGATCGATCTGAAAGGCAATCCCACGGTCAAACCCATGGCCAGCCTTGTGGGGTGGCTGGCCAACAGCTTTGGCGGCAACTTCCGCTGGCAGCTCCTGCCAACGCCGTTCACGGTCTATGCCGATGGTATGGATATCGTACTGTTTGAAGAATTCGGCGCCGGTGAAATGGCCCTCGATATCCGCGATCAGCTTGAGCGCAACGAGCTTCTGAAGGACGAACAGTACCGACGGAAATTCAGGAAATTCTATAAGGAAAAGCTCTCGCCCCGGGTATGGCAGAGGGATTTCGGCGATGCCGTTATTCTCGACTGCCCGGATAAAAGCGTGGTTGGCCGCAACTTTGCTGAGCTGGCGGCCGACCGTGGCATCCATGTGGTCGATTTCTTTCTCGACATGGTGGTTGCCCATGGCCGTTCACTGCGCTGGTTCACCACGGTAGGCAACCACAGAAAGGATCGGCTCCGGAAAATGGTCACCAATCCCGGTGCCCTGATCACCTTTTCCGATGCCGGCGCCCACATCCGTAATATGGCCTTCTACAATCTGCCTCTGCGGTTTCTCAAGCTGGTTTACGAAAGCCATGTGGAGAGTGAGCCGGTCATGTCGCTGGAACGTGCCGTACATCGACTGACCGGCGAACAGGCAGACTGGCTTGGTGTTGATGCCGGTCATATCAGGAAAGGTGACCGGGCGGATATAACGGTACTGGACCCCCGTGGCCTTGATCAGGATCTGGAACAGGTTGAGTGGGCCGAGATGGAAAACTTCGGACTGGAGAGAATGGTCAACCGGGTGCCTGGTTGTATCAGAGAGGTGCTGATCAACGGCCGACCCGCGGTAACGGATGGTGAGGTTGAAGCTGCCCTGGGCCGGGAGCCTGGCTATGGCCACTTCCTGCGCGCCGGTGCGTCTGGATAACCACGTACAAAAGGAAACCTATGAACCTGCGATTTGCGCCCGCCGTCTGGGTGGTGGTCTTTCTTGCAGTCTTTGTCTGGTCTGCCATCGGACCCAGGGATCGGGCCACCTGGGCGCTGGAAGTCCTGCCCGCTGTCATTGGTTTTGTGCTGGTTGTCTGGTGTTTCTTCCGTTATCCCCTGACGCCTCTTGTCTATTTCCTGATTCTGGTCCACGCCGTCATCCTGATGGTTGGAGGGCACTATACCTACGCGGAAGTACCTTTGTTCGACTGGTTTCGGGACTGGTTTGACTGGGAGCGCAATAACTACGACAAGCTTGGCCACCTGGCACAGGGGTTTATACCGGCAATCATTGCCAGGGAAGTGGTCATTCGCTTCGACGTGTTCTCCAGTCGCCGCTGGGCGGCGTTTTTCATCGTCTGTTTCTGTCTGGCGCTAAGCGCCTTTTACGAGCTGATTGAATGGTGGGTGGCCTTGCTCAGTGACGAAGCGGCCGAGGCCTTTCTGGGCACACAGGGCTACGTCTGGGATACCCAGTCGGATATGGCCTGGGCCTTGTCCGGCGCCATTCTGGCTCTTATCCTGCTCGGGCGTTTTCATGATCGCCAGCTTCAGGCGCTCTGACGTTTCGCCCGCCTGCTGATGTTGAATGTCTGAATGATGGAATAGAACTGTATGTCCGAAGAGCTCAACGCTGACAAACAGGCCGAGGGGCTGCCCCGCAGCCAGGTCATTGGACTGATCCTCGGGGCTGCCTTTCTGCTGGCAACCATCATACTCCCACCTCCGGAAACCATGGCCGCGGAAGCCTGGGCGGCGCTGGGGTTGATGCTGCTGATGGCTACCTGGTGGTCTACCGAAGCCATTCCGATTCCCGCCACTGCCTTGCTGCCAATCGTGCTGGTTCCCGCGCTCGGGCTCGGGACGGTTGGTGAAGCCACCGAGCCCTATGCCAATCCGATCATTTTCCTGTTCCTGGGGGGGGGCTTCACACTCGGGCTTGCGATGCAGCGATGGAACCTGCATCGCCGGATCGCCCTGATGACGCTGAAGGCCGTTGGCAGTAAACCCCGGCGGCAGATTGCCGGGTTCATGTTGGCAACCGCGTTTTTGAGCATGTGGGTCAGCAATACTGCAACAGCCATCATGATGCTGCCGATTGGTCTGTCGGTGGTGGCGATGATGAACAGCAATGACAATCCCGAGGGCATTCGGCGTTACGCCACGGCCCTCCTTTTGGCTATCGCCTATTCCGCCAGTATCGGTGGTATTGCCACACTTATCGGCACACCGCCAAATGCCTTGCTGGCGGCCTACCTGAGCGAAAACCAGGGTATTTCTGTGGGCTTTGCCCAATGGATGTTGCTGGGGGTTCCAGTGACGGTTGTCATGCTGGCCCTGGCCTGGTGGTGGCTGACCCGGCGCGACTTCGGGCTGGGCATGGCCGGCGCCCTGCCAACCCTTGTCATGATTGTTCTGGTGGCGGGTATCATCATCTTTCTGACCGAAGTTACCAGCAATACCGCAACCGCGGCGGCGTTTCTGCCGTTGCTGGGGCGCTGGCCCTGAGTCAGGGCGTGTCACCGTTACTACTCACTGTGCCTGCCGCCATCGCGGCCAGCTGTGCCTTCATGATGCCGGTGGCCACGCCACCCAATGCCATCGTGTTCTCCAGTGGTCACATGCAGATCAGCGACATGATCAGAGCCGGGTTTGCTCTCAATCTGATGGGCATTGTCGTGGTAACTGCCCTGAGCTACCTGTTACTCGGCGTGGTCTTTACCTTTTGAACGGCAGGCCCGGCAACCGGGCCTGCTTCCCGATTCCCATCCATGTCATGAAACAGTTCTCAAATTCCCTTCCTAAGGCCCCTCCTGCAGCGACAGATTTGAGGCACAGTTATCTTTAAGGGCGCAGGCTTTTCGGTATCTTACCGTAACAACATGTAACCCGCTTAATAACGTGGCCAATAAAAACAGGGACTTCGTCTGACATGCTGCTGGTGCTCGCTGGATCCATTCTTACATTCACCATGGTGCAGGAAGCGACCGTGGTGGAGCCTTTTGAGAAGGGCCAGATCGTCATTGAGCAGGATGTGGATTCCAGTCCTGTTGAATTGCGCTCCGACGTCAGGGTGGAGCCTCTGGTTGAACAGAAGTTCCGGAATATCGTGCGTCAGGCCTATGACTACAGCTGTGGAAGCGCGGCGCTGACCACCGTGCTGAACTTCTACCTGGGTCGGACCCTGTCGGAACGTCAGGTCATGGAGGGGCTGCTTCATTACGGCGAAAGCGAACGTATCGTGGAACGTCGCGCCTTTTCCATGCTGGATATGAAGCGACTGGTGACAGCGCTCGGTTATCCCTCAGGCGGCTTCCGGGCAACGATTGATGACCTCAAGGATCTTGATCACCCGGCGATCGTGCCCATCCATCACGCGGGTTTCAAACACTTCGTGGTGTTGAGGACGATTCGCGACGGGCGTGCCTATCTGGCAGACCCCTCGGTAGGGAATATCTCCTTCACGCTGGCTCAGTTCGAGGAAAAGTGGGACGACAATGTGCTCTTCATTGTCTTCCCGGGCAGCGATAAACCACTGGACAACCTCGAGCTGAAGGAAGAAGACCTTCGCTTTGTGGATGACCAGACAATGACCCTTCTGGCGCTGGAAAGGATACCGGCGTTTCACGAGTCCACCCAGCGGCGGATCCAGAATCTGCTTGAACGCCAGAAAAACAATCCCGACGGCAGTGTGGAGAACACCCGCAAGCAGTTGCACTACCGTCGGAACTAATTTACCGGGTAGCCCCGGGTCAGGAACACTACAAATAAAATAAGGGAGTCAGGATGAATCGTTGGTTTGTGCGAGGTTTTATCCTTGTTTCCACGGCAGGTCTGCTTCCGGGCATGGCCCTGGCGCAGGAAGGGAGTGTGGATCAGGCGCGGGAAGCCCTGGCCAAACAAGAGGGCGACGAAGATGCTTCGCAACAACTGGAGGAAGTGTTCCAGGCTGCCGAAAAGAACTATTCGTTGCAGAAAAAGGGCTCTCATTCCCTGAATTACTCGTTCGATTATTCCTATACCGCGGACCAGCGTCTTGACCTGGCCATTACCAATGGATCGGTGAGAAACCTGGATGTGGTGCCATCGGCGACCCACAGCTTTACGAATTCCTTTTCCTACGATTATGGCCTGCTGGACAACCTGACGGTCGGAACCCGAATTCCGCTGGTGGTCAAATACGACACTCAGGATGAGCTCAACGTCTATGACTTTGGCGATATTTCATTTACCGGGCGCTGGCAGCCGTTCGCCTATGTGCCCGGCAAGATGTCGACCACACTGTTTGGAACCCTGTCCACCAAGACCGGCGTCAGTCCCTACGAGATCGATATCAACGAGCAGCTGTCTACTGGTAGCGGTTACTATTCGATCGGAGGCGGCGCAAGCCTTTCCAAAGTCCTCGATCCGGTGGTGATCTTTGGGTCCGTCAGTGCCACCTATAACTTGCCGGCTGAAAACCTGCAGCAGGTAAGGGGTGCACGGCTTCTTGAAGAGGTGGATCCAGGGTTCGGGCTGTCCGGCTCGGCGGGTTTTGCCTATTCCCTGTCTTACGATATTTCACTGAGTATTTCCGCTCAGCTCAGCTACAGCGATGAAACCATCCTGACTTTCTCCAATGGCGATCAGGCCGTTGCCCAGGACCAGATGACCGGTTTCCTTAGCATGTCATTGGGAACGCGCATCAGCGATACCACTATCGTGAATACCAGTCTCGGGATTGGTCTCACCGAGGACGCCCCGGACTTTTCTCTTGGGGTCTCCCTGCCCATTAACTTCTCCGGTCTCAAAGAGTGATTGGTGTCGTTGACGATCTACGGGAAGGGAAGGACTTCATGGGACAGAAAATCTACAACCGTCAGATTCTCGCGGCGCTGATTGCCACGACCCTATCGTGTGGTGCCCAGGCCCAGCTGGCGCAGAACCTGACCATTCACCCCAAGGCGCTGGCGCTCGGCAATGCCGTGACTGCCGATCCGCCGGGGATCATGGCCATTCACTATAATCCAGCGGGCCTGACCAAACTGGACGGGCGCCAGCTGGAAGTAAACCTGATGAGCGTCTATCTCGACATTGACGCGGACTTCACAGCGCCGGAAGGGTATGAAATTTTCGGTATCGACGGCCTCGAAACGGATCCGCTGACCGGAAAGCAACGGGACCCTGTTGCCAATACTCACAGCCACACCAACAACGTGGCCCTGTATTTGCCCGGATACGGTATTCTTCGCGCGCCTCCGGGGCCGGCCCTGGCCCCTTCGGCGGGGATCAGTATCAACCCGCCGGGCTCGAAACTGACCTTTGGTAATGCGTTCTACCTGCCGCTGGCGGCCGGCTTTTATCGCGACAAGGACGACCCTGGCCGTTACCAGCCCCAGGCCACGGCGCTGCAGCGCACGACTTATCTCTCACCCACGGTCGGTTATGAAATCAATGACGACTGGTCCGTGGGTGCCGGTATCCACCTGTCCCATATGGGTATCGCGGCAGACCAGTACATGCGGGCGCCCAACCTGCTGCTGGGGGTGGCTGAAGTTTTGCAGGATGCCTTCAACTGCGAGAGTGGTGACGAGCCCCTGCAGCCCTGGTTGGCGCTTTGTGGCGGTAATGTCGGTCCCTGGGATGATATTGGTGCCCTGAACATCAATGTTCAGGAAACCCTGTCACCCACCTATGCACTAGGGGTGATGTGGGAGCCAACTGATTGGTTCAGCTGGGGGGCGAGCTATACCTCTGAAGCTGAAATGAACATGAAGGGCACCTTCGAAATCCAGTACACCGATGACTGGTCCGGCTTCTGGCAGAGCGTTAACGGATCCGTGCTGGGTGCGATTACCTCGGCGATCCTGAGTCTTCCGTCAGGTGCGCCCAAGGAATCCGGCAACGTCAGTATGGATCTGGTCTACCCCCAGCACTTCCAGACCGGCATCAGCGTTGATGTGCATCCAAAGCTGACCCTCAACGCTGACATCGGCTGGACCGATTACGAACAGTGGGATGCCTTCGTTTTCCGGTTCGACCGCAACTTGGAGTTCCTCAATGCGGCGCGGATCCTGTCACCGGACAATGCCACTCCAAATACCCTGAGGCTGCCTCTGGGTTTCAAGAGCCAGTGGAACTGGGCGTTTGGCATGGAGTTTCATGCGTCTTCCCGTCTGGACCTGCGTGCCGGCGTGGAAATACGGGATTCCGTTATCCCGGATGATCAGCGACAGGTCATGGCGCCGTTTGGTGGGGCGAATCTCTATAGCATTGGTATGGGGTACCAGTGGGACAAGGACACCGAGATTGACATGAATCTCAGTTACCTTCACTCGGTGGAGTCGATTCCCGCGGACACCAGCTGTAACGTAAACTGCGACAACATCACCAACATTATTTATAACCCGTATGCGGGGCTCGATATCAAGACATCGCTGCGGGTCGTCATGGCTGGCTTGAGTTTCCGGACCAGGTTCTGAGTGGTGCCATTAACCTGAAGGTAGTCATTTGCAGTGATGAACGCTTCGCTATTGAAAGCCGCTTCGTGCCTTTTCCTGGCCGCCTTGCTCGGAGGCTGCCAGATAGGGGGCTCCACGATCACCGAAAGGGAAGGCTATTTTACCTGGGTAGACGAGCAGGGCAGGGTTCGATATTCGCCGATCGTTGAGTCAGCAACCAGGGGGACGGCTGACCATGCCGGGGCGTCCCGTGATCAAGCGTCCGCTGAGGGACCGGCCCGCTCAGAGAGTGACGCGAGCCCCGAGACAGGGCTGGAAGAAGAAACCGAGTACACGCTTGAAAACTATCCGGATGCCGAAGCGCTTGCGAAAGACGGTTACGTTCGGCCGGGCGAGCGGCAGCCCTATTTCACCTGGCGCGACGCCGAGGGCAATGTTCGCGTTAGTTATTACCGACCAGATACCCGCTCTGACCTTGAGAAAGGGCTGGTTGAACCGCCTGTCCAGATCACTGAAGCCAGCGTTTACCAGACAGGCCCCGCTGTAGCGGGCGCAGCTCCCGTAGAGGGTTATGACCCGGACGCCTTCGCGATACTGGGTATTGAAGCTAGAACCGATGACTTTTTCGCCCGGTTTTCAGCCAGCTGTTGTGAATCCATGGATGTCACTGATCGGCAAAGCTGGCAATCGGGAAGGGAGTTTGGCATTTCCCTCTCTGACGACTCAGCCACCCATCCGTTTCTCACCGGCACCAGCCCCTATCAACTAATTGAACTCCCGGACGCGGGCGCGCATCGCAGTCTGGTTATCCGCCTGCGCTCCTATGCCAAAGACGGCGTGTTCGTGCCCTCGCTGGTGTTTCTCGATGAGTCGATGGCACCGTTGAGACTGGTAACAGACCTGGTGATGGATTTTACCCCGGAGAACTGGCATCGGCGCGGTTACCTGGAAGCATGGGTGCCCGCTTTCCCGGGACAGGACGAGCGTTGGCTGGTCCTGTTTACACGAGATGAAGACCTGAACGGTCAGACTGTTATCGAAACCCCCGCCGGCCCCCGCAAAATCCCCCACATCAGGCACGGTGAAATCGGCCTGATGCAGGTGGAGGAATGAGGTTTCAGTCCTCTGGCCTGCTAAGATCCAGCCACTGTTGCGACAGCCAGTAGTAGCTGCCATCGCTTGCAGGGTGGGTGCAGTTGTAACGGAATCTTCTGCTATTGAAGGCTTTAGGGGCCTCTACCGCTACATTGCCATCAGTCACGTTAAAGTCGATACGTCCCTGACCGGAGGCAAAGCAGGTCAACCTGTTGGCATCAATGGGATCAACCAGCGGGAAAACCAGGGTCGGCGGATTCTCCGAAATCACCCCGTCCGGCAGCGTGCCGGTATCAACAGGGAAGGCTTTGCTGCGAAGCTTGTTTTCAAGGCTTCCCAACTGGCCGTAGGCGTTTGCCATCGGGAAACGCGGCAATCGGGTTTTCTCGGTTTGTTGGCCGATGGCGCCGGATTGCTGGCCAAAACCGTACCAGCCCCGCTCAGCCACTTTGCGCTCCAGTGCTTCGTCGAACTCGCCATAAGGGTACGCAAACATGGGGGCAGGCGCCTTCAATTCCCTTGAGAGGGTCGCCTGGGCTGAGTCGAGACTGCTGTTAACCCTGGCTTGCCAGTCACTCTGACTTTCGTTCGGTTTACGGGCAAGATGCCCATGGTCAGCGCTGTGGTTGGCAATGGTTACGCCCGGTCGTTCGGCCAACTCCCGAATCTGATCCCAGGTCATGTAGCCGGTTCGGCCAACGGCTTCTGTATTTACAAAAATCGTGTAGGGGTAGGCCTTTTCGGCCAGCAGCGGTGCCGCCGTATGGTAGACGGAGTCGTAGGCGTCATCGAAGGTAATGGCGATGCGATTACCTTGTTCATCGGTACCGGCCAGCGTTTTTTCGGTGCCTTCCTGTAGATCCACAAAGTCCAGCTGCAGATCCGAGATCATGTCCAGCTGGCCCTCGAACAGGGATACAGACGTGCTGGTCGCGGGCGGCGTTGAATCACTGACATGATGATACTGCAGGACAACGAGGTCTGCCCGGGCCGAGGTTGCGGTCGACATAACCGCGACAGCCAGGGTAATTTTCAGGAATGCTTTGAGCGGCATATCGTCTCCTGTGTTTCTTCGCTCCGACGCGATCAAACCGGCCGGTCAGATGTTGTGACGGAAGTGTGCTTTGAGTACGGCAAAGGCCTGATTCAGATCCTGAATGGTTTCGGTCTTGCCTCCGCGATCCGGGTGGGCGTTCATAACCGCCCGGCGGAAACGCTTCTTGACGGTCGGGAAATCAGAAGGGACAGCCTGGAAGCCCAGTATTTCCGCTGCTTCCCGTGTTTCGCCCTGGGCCGGTGCCTGCCCGGGCGCACCGGCCCAGAAATCATTCATCATCCGTTGGATCGCTTCCTCCGGCAGACGGTATTTGGAGAGATCCAGATAGAATTGACGAAGCGTGTCGACACTGTCCGGAACGCCCTCGCCACTGACCACACTCTGCTTTTCGATGCGTATATTGAGAGGCGATATCTGGAGGCTTTCGCCGGCCTCGGACAACTGGTCCCGAAGACGGTAGAGTACGTGGAACAGCAGAAAATGAACCGGGTAGAGCTTTTCGGGTTCGCTGAAAACAACGTCTCCAAGCAACTCCCACGGTTGCCCCTGGAGCGCCTTGATCAGCGACAGCTCATTCATGCCCGCCGGTGTTGACCGGATTTCATGCTCAACAGCCACCAGCAGGTGTTGAATCTGCTGCTCCAGGCAGTCATCTTCGTTCACCGCTCCAGGGTAGGACATTTTGATCGGGGCTTGGCTTTCGGTCATGGAGTCCATGGTAGGGTACTCCCGGCCATCAGGGAAGTGCAGCCAGCCGCGGAAGCCCGCCCATGAATAGGGCGGTCGAGAATCGGGTTGCGGTCAACGCTTCAGCTTCCGCTGAATCCGGGTTCCTGTGGGCCCGCCTGGCAAGCGTCAGGCTGGTCTCATAGGCGACGCCGAAGAAAGCGGCACACAGGTATTCATGATCGATCTGCGGAAGCAGTCCCCGCGCCATCGCCTCGCGCACATCGTCTTCCAGGGACAGCATGGTCAGACCGAGAATATCCGAACCAAACAGCTCCCGTAGCGCTCGATCATTTCGGTGTGCGAGCTCGTAAACCAGCGGATCCCGGGCGGTCGCAGTGAATAAAGCCATGTAGGCGTAGTGGATAAAATCTTCTGTGGTGTCCGCAGCGCGCCGATGGCGCGTGAGGTTGTTATTCAGGTTGGTCATGAAGTCAGTTAGCAGGGCGGCGAAGATGTCCTGCTTGCTGGAGAAATAATTGTAGAAGGTACCGGCGGCAAGACCGGTGCGGCGGACGATGTCGCGGATGGTCGATTTTTCATATCCCCGCTCGCGAAAACATTCCCTCGCCGCGAGCAGGATAGCCCTCCGGTTCCGGATGCGGTTCTGTTCCCGTTTACCAGCGGCTTCTTCACTCGATTGCAACGTATCCATGTTGGTATCCTGTCCCTGAATCCATGTGACGCGTATAATCCCACGTCCATTTAACCTGTGAACGTAGTTGGTATGTCCGAAGCAATGATCGCCAGTGCCGAACAATCCCTCAACTCAGAGCGGGAGCGCCGCCAGAAGCTGGAGTTGAACAAGCTGCAGAAACGTCTGCGCCGCGAAGTCGGGCAGGCGATTGCCGATTTTTCGATGATTGAGGCCGGTGACAAAGTCATGTGCTGCCTCAGCGGCGGAAAAGACTCTTACGCCATGCTCGATATCCTGCTTAACCTGCAGAAGAGCGCGCCTGTCTCGTTCGAGCTGATTGCCGTCAACCTTGACCAGAAACAGCCCGGTTTCCCGGAAGAGGTGTTGCCCGAGTACCTGTCCTCCATGGGTATCGAGTACCACATCATCGAAAAGGACACTTACAGTATTGTTAAGGAAAAAGTCCCCGAAGGGAAGACTACCTGCGGTCTGTGTAGCCGGCTACGTCGCGGAATTCTCTATAATTTCGCCGAAGAGCACGGAGTAACCAAGATTGCGCTCGGTCACCATAGGGACGATCTGCTGGAAACCCTGTTCCTGAACATGTTCTATGGCGGCAAACTGAAATCCATGCCGCCAGTTCTGCACAGTGATGATGGCCGCAATACCGTTATCCGGCCGCTGGCTTACAGCCGCGAAAAGGATATCGCCCGCTACGCCGGTCTGAGAGAGTTTCCCATTATTCCCTGCAACCTGTGTGGTTCACAGGAGAACTTGCAGCGCCAGGTTATCAAGGACATGTTCCAGAGCTGGGACAAGCAGCACCCCGGCCGGTTGGAGACAATGTTCCGGGCCATGTGCAATGTGGAGCCGTCGCACCTGGCTGATACCAGCCTCTATGATTTTCGGGAAGGAAAGCGCCTCGGCGGTAAACGCCAGGCCGTTCACACTGCCGAACCTGAGGCCACTACTGACTTCGGTCGCCTGGACGTGTTGAATATCTAGGTAGCTAGCATATGCAGGAATGGCAGGGTCCATAGCCCGAAGAGGATAAGCAGTCCACCGGTGACCTTCCGGAACAACTGGTGGCTCTGCAAGCCTCGGATCCAGTTGGCCGCAAAACCTGTTGCGAGCATGGAAGGAAGGGTACCAAGCCCGAAAAACAGCATGGTTAGTGCGGCCGAGCCCACCGTCGGTTGTAGCGCTGCCCATCCGAGAGTGCTGTAGACCAGCCCACAGGGCAGCCAGCCCCAGAGTGCTCCGAGGGCGAGCGCCTGTCCTCCGTGATTTACCGGCAGGAAGCGACGGGTCAGGGGAGAGAGACGAGCCCAGACTGGAGCGCCGACCCGTTCGACGTAACGAATACCCTGCCACCATTGCCCCATGGATAATCCCATGAAGATCAGCAAAACCCCGGCCAGGCTGCGAAGCACAAGACCGGCCGTGCTCCACTGACTGGCCGCCGTGGTACTGGCCAGCGCGACCAGTGTGGCGATCAGCACATAGCTACCGATGCGCCCAAAGTTGAACGCCAGCAGCATGACCGTCTGTCGTACCCGGAAACCCCGGCCTACAGGCAGTGCCATTGAGAGGGAAGCGCTGATGCCGCCACACATGCCAAGGCAGTGCGTGCTACCAAGGAGTCCTATGAGAAAGGCGCTCGGATAGCTGAGGTAAAGTTCCGGGCTCATCCTTTTTGAGGTTTATCCTCATCCGGATTGCCTGCCTCGCTGACCTCAACGGCTTGCTCTGGGGGAGAAGCCTCTTTCGCGGTCTTGTCAGTGCGGGCGTCGTCCGGAATCATATCTTTATCGTCATCGTAAAGTATCCGATGGGCCGGGCCTTCCAGGTCATCGTACTGGCCGTTCTTGACCGCCCATGAAAAAAGCACGACACCCAGAGTTACCAGGATGAGCATCACCGGAACGAGGAACATTACGATTTTCACAGCGAACCCTCAAAAAACGAGTATAAAGCTACGGTATCAGGACAGCGCCTGTGCGCCAACCGGGGGATTATCCTGATGCGGTTGTGCAGGCGCTTTGCCAAGCCGAAGTGCATTTAACACCACCACCAGGGAACTGAGGGACATCCCGATCGCTGCCAGCCAGGGTGGCACCATGCCTGCGGCAGCCAGGGGCAGCGCACAGACATTGTAGGCCAGGGCCCACCAGAGATTCTGGCGGATGATGCGCCGGGCCTGGCGGCTGGTTTTCAGGGCCTCAACCAACTGCAGCAACTGGCCATTCAAAAGTACCGCATCGGCTTTGAGCTGGGTCAGGTCCGCAGCAGTGCCCATGGCGACCGAGATTCCCGCTCCGGCCATGGACGGAAGATCGTTCAGCCCGTCGCCGACCATCATGATGTGCCTGCCTTCAGATTCAAGTTTCTGCAGTACCGCCAGTTTTTCTTCGGGAGAGGCCTGCCCGATCGCTTCGTCAATGCCCAGCATGCCTGCTACCTGCTCAACATGTCCGGACCGGTCGCCACTCAGGAGCAATGTGCGAATACCAGCGTCCTGAAGAGCTCTGATCGCCGCACGGGCATCGGCTCGGGGTTGGTCGTCCAACCGAAAGCAGGCCAGCCACTCGCGATCCGAAGCGAGCCAGATCTCCATGCCCTGGTGAGGTTCGGCGCTGGGCGCGGGTGTACTGACATGCTGTTGGACAAAACCCCGGTGGCCGATGAACAACGGCCTTTCTCCCAGCTGGCCAGAGAGACCCCCACCGACGTGGTTTTCCACGTTTTCGACGGCTGCGGTGTCACGCCGATGGAATACGCGGGCGATGGGATGCTCGGAATATTTCTCGAGCCCGGCGGCGAGCTTCAGGCAGGTTGTTTCATCCATGCTGCCAACAATATCGATTCCGGTCAGGCTGAGTTCGCCGCGGGTCAATGTCCCGGTTTTGTCGAACACCACGGTATCGATGGTGTTCATTGATTCGAGGGTGTGGCCCCGAGTGGGCAGAAACCCGAGACGGCGCAGCCTGACGGTGGCGGAGGTGATCGCGGTGGGCGTTGCCAGCGACAGAGCACAGGGGCAGGTGACCACCAGTACCGAAAGGGTGATGTCGAAGGCATTATCAGCGCCTGCCAGCCACCAGCCAATCCAGACAACGGGTGCCAGTATCAGTACCCGTCCCACAAATTTCCCCGCCATCCGGTCCGCCATCATTGCGACCTGGGGCTTTTCGGATTGCACCCGATCCAACACCCGGAGAATACCAGACAGCCGCGTTTGAGCACCCGCTTTCACCACCCGGACATCAAGCGGGTTCTCGCCGTTCACACTGCCGGCATGAACCGTATCCCCGGGGTAACGGGTTTCGGGCAGATACTCTCCCGTCAACGCGGCTTCGTTCAGGGTGGACTCGCCCCGCACGATTTCTCCATCCACTGGCAAAGTTTCACCGGGTCGAACCCGAACGATATCTCCCGGGCGAATCTGATGCGCCGGGACTATGTCCGTATCGTCACCGCTCACCAGTGTGGCAACGGTCGGCTGGAACCCCGCAAGGGCGTTTCCGGTCAGGCCGGCTCGGTAGCGGGCCTGCACTTCAATATAACGACCCAACAGCAGGAAGAATGTAAACATGCACACGGACTCGAAGTAGACTTCGTCCCCGCCAACTATCGTTACCCAGGCACTGGCGAGGTAGGCCAGTCCGATTGCAATGGCAACCGGTACATCCATGGTCAGGTGTCGGCTCTGGATGTCCCGGCGAGCGTTCCGGAAAAAGGGGGCGGCGCTGTAGAGAACCACTGGGGTCGCGACCAGCAGACTGAACCAGCGGAAAAAACTGACAAACTCCGGTGAGAGATCATTGACCAGTTCAAAGTACAACGGAAATGCCAGCATCATGCTCTGGAAAGAGCCGATGCCCGCGATGGCGACCCTGATCAGCATAGAACGGTGTTCCGCCTTCAGGGCCTGTTCTGCCTCGTCTGCCTGGTAGGGGCGAGCCGTATAGCCAAGCTCATGGATGGCAATCAAAAGGTCGCTCAGCGGCGCTTGATCCTGGGACCAGACCAGGCGGGCACGCTGTGTGGTGTGATTCACCGAAAAAGATACGACACCAGTTTGCTGCTTCATGTGATTTTCAAGCAGCCATATACAGGCAGCGCAGGTGATGCCGCCAATCAGCAACTGAGCTTCCTGTGCGCCTTTTACTGGCGCCACGAAGGACTCCTGAACCAGGGGGTGATCCAGTTCCCTCAGGCGGTTCACTTCGGCGTTGGTCAGTTGCTTTGGCGTGACTGCCGGCTCAGTCCGGAAATCGTAAAAACCGGTCAGACCCTCGCTGTGAATCGTCTGGCAAACCGCTTTGCAGCCCTGACAGCAGAAGTGATGGGTTGTGCCATCAAGCTCGAGGGTAATGGGCGGCTCACCGTCAGCCGGCTCACCGCAATGGAAGCAATCCAGGTGCGTCAACCTTGGGCAGACTCCCCGGCCTTGATGGTAATGCCGCTTTCAGAAGGTAGCCAGGTTTCACCCTTAAGGCGCCACTCATTGGCGGGACCTCTGAGGTCATAGTACCAGCGACCATCGATGTCACTGTGCAGTTTCCCGGCAAACCGGCCCGGAGCGATCTGCTGGAACTGGACAGTGCGGTCTTTGTCCGAGAGGGTCGGATGGAACAGGTTGAGAATCAGATACGGGAAGTCGGCAGGACCTTCCACGGTACTCAGGTTGACCGTGACGTTTCGGTTCTGAAAGTCAATCTGGGCTTCCATGCCAAGGTCCGCGGCCTTCTGGTCCCTCGCGATGGACATGTTGATCCCACGGCCTTCCTTGGACCAGTCGTCTGTCACCATTGAGTTTTCCGTGTTGATAGCGATGGTAATCGCAACGGCGCAATAAATGATGGACGCACCCGGGAAAATCAGGAGGAACCAGAACCAGGGCTGGCGATACCAGGGTGCAACGGGTGTTTCAGTAGTCATATATCTCTATCTCATTTAGACGTTCGGATGCGCACGCTGATCAATGATCAGCGCGTTGGACCGACGAATCGACTTTCGGTTTCCAGGCTCAGTGAAGAATCTGACTCTGATTGAGCCCTGAACAGAATGTCGTTATTGGATTCGGTAATGGATTCCGGCGGCACATCGACAACAGTGGGCAGCGCGCGGTTCTCGCCACTCTCTACGGTCACCGAGCTGTCAGTCAGGATACGAATTCCCTCCATTCCGGTCACCGACAGGGAGAAGGTTTGAGGAACCTCTGTCATGTTGGCGATTTTGAGGGTGTAGGAGTTCTCGATACGACCCTCGCCATTGAAGCTGAACAGCGCGCCGCGATCACGCAGAGCATCCATCTGGGCCGGGACCCGGGTGGCAATCGTGAATATGATTGCTGCAATCATCAAAGACAGCACGGCGCCGTAGCCAAAGGTTCTGGGCCGCAGGAGCTTCGAGGTTTTGCCCTCCAGCTCGTTTTCCGTGGTGTAGCGGATCAGGCCCCTGGGGTATTTCATCTTGTCCATGATCTCGTCACAGGCATCGATGCAAAGGGCGCAGCCGATACACTCGTACTGGAGGCCATCTCTGATATCAATGCCGGTGGGGCAGACCTGAACGCACTGACCACAGTCGATACAGTCCCCCAGGCCCGCTTCCGCAGGATCCACGCCTTTCTTTCGTCCGCCCCGGGGCTCGCCGCGGTTGGGATCGTAAGAGACCACACGGGTATTGGGATCGAACATGACCGACTGGAAGCGGGCATAGGGGCACATGTACAGACAAACCTGCTCACGCATCCATCCGGCGTTGAGGTAGGTGGCTACGGTGAAAAAGGCAACCCAGAAATAGGCCCAACCATTGGCCTGCAGGGTAAACAGATCGGTAATCAGTTCCCGAATCGGGTAGAAATAGCCGACAAAGGTTAGCCCGGTAGCCAGGGCTATGAGCAACCACACCGCGTGCTTGGCGGATTTCTTGGCGATTTTGTTTGCTGAGCTGGGAGCTTTATCCAGCTTCATCCTTTTGTTTCGGCTGCCTTCAATACGCTCCTCAACCCACATGAATATGAAGGTCCATACGGTTTGGGGGCAAGTGTAGCCACACCAGACCCGGCCAAATAGCGTGGTAATGAAAAACAGACCAAAAGCGCTGATAATCAGCATTCCCGAGAGCAAGATAAAATCTTTCGGGTAGAAAGTCGCCCCGTAAAGATGGAATTCACGGGCCGGGAGATCGAAATGAATCAGTGGTTGTCCGTCCAGGGTGAACCAGACAAACGCAAAGTACATCCCCATCAGCAGCAAAAGACTGACATTGCGGATGCGTTGGAAGAAGCCTTTGACTTCCTTGACGTAAATCTTCTTACGGCTGGCGTATAGCTCGACGGTTCCGGATTTATTGTTGTTGTCGGAGGGGTCAGAGGATGGGTCAACCTGTTTGACCGGAATCTCACTGCTCATCGTTACCTCCAGGAAAATGGTAATGCGGGGCAACAGGCCGTTAGGCTGCTGATCTTTTCAAGCCTGTGCCCGCATCGCAGACACAGGGTTGAAAAGACCGGGCCGGGGCTTGACCCCGGCCGGCTGACTCAGTTCGAGAGGCTGTAGACGTAAGCCGCGAGAATCTGAATCTGATCGTCCGAAAGCAGGCGATCCTGAGCGGGCATCATATTCTGACGACCGTTCACGACAGTTTCCTTGATCCACTCATAGGTAGAACCGTAGAGCCAGGTGTTGTCTGTCAGGTTGGGTGCGCCAAGGGCCTGATTACCCTTGCCGTCTGCGCCGTGGCAAGCAACGCAAGCCTGGGTAAACACCTGTTCTCCGGCTTTGGCTGCTTCGGCATCCTTTTCCCGTCCACTGAAACTGAGAACATAGTTAACCACCTGGTCAACTTGTTCACTGGTCATATTTGGCATCGTTCCCATGGCAGGCATGGCGCCCATACGGCCGTTGTGAAGCGTACTCAGAATAGCCTCGGGAGTTCCACCATAAAGCCAGTCGTCGTCCGTCAGGTTGGGGAAGCCCACCTGGCCGCGAGCGGCCGAGCCATGGCATACCGCACAGTTGTTGGCAAACAGGCGCTGGCCGATTTTCATGGCATCGCTGTTTTCCGCCAACTCGGGCACCGGGGTCTGTCCGTACTGGGCGTAAATCGGCCCGTACTTCTCTTCAGCCTCGGCTACCTCGGCTTCCCATTGGTTGGTCGACGTCCAGCCCAGCAAGCCCTTGAAGCTGCCGAGACCCGGATAGAGCGCGAGGTATCCCAACGAAAATATGCAGGTAGCCAGGAACAGATAGAACCACCACTTGGGGAGTGGATTGTCATATTCCTCAATGCCATCAAAGGAATGGCCCATGGTGCGGTCGGTTTCGGTATCGCTCGTCTGGCTCTTGCGGGTCGCCCAAAGCAGCCACCAGCAGCCAAACACAGTACCCAGCGTGATCACGCTGATCCAGATGCTCCAGAAGGTACTCATTGTTTTTTCTCCGCTTTTTCCTGTTCGAGCGTACGCTTTTCCACGTCGTCATCATCGAAGGGCAAGTGTGCGGCCTCGTCATTGGCTTTCTTGCGGTGGGCGCTGTACGCCCACCAAACGATGCCGAAAAAGGCTGCCATCACCAGAAGTGTGTGAACTCCGCGTAACTCATTGATATCCATTAAATCACCGTGTTTCTGAAATCACTGTGCCCAGTTGTTGCAGGTAAGCGACCAGAGCCTCGATTTCAAATTTGCCTTCCACTTGAGCGGACGCCTCGGCAATCTGCTCATCGGTGTAGGGCACGCCAAGTGTTTGCAGTGTCTCCATCTTCGCAGCAGTCTTGGTGTGGTCTACCTTGTCCTCAAACAGCCATGGGAAGGCCGGCATGTTTGATTCGGGAACCACGCTGCGCGGGTTATAGAGATGCTGGCGTTGCCAGGCGTCCGAATAGCGACCGCCTACACGGGCCAGATCCGGACCGGTGCGCTTGGATCCCCACAGGAACGGGCGGTCATAGACAAACTCGCCCGCAACGGAGTAGTGGCCATACCGCTCAGTCTCCGCACGGAACGGACGGATCTGCTGGGTATGACAAACGTGGCAGCCTTCGCGAATGTAGATGTCCCTGCCTTCCAGCTCAACAGCACTGAGGGGCTCAAGGCCTTCGACAGGCTCATTCACACTCTTCTGGAAGAACAGCGGCACTATTTCCGCCAGAAAGCCGCCACTGATGACCAGGACGATCAGTACGATCATCAGACCAAGGTTCTTTTCGACTATTTCATGTTTCATTCTGATTCTCTCCCGTTACGCCGGCTGTGTTGCCGCGTTGTCCTGCGCAACCGCATCTTTCTGGCGAACGGTCATGTAGACGTTATAAGCCATGAGCAGCATGCCGCTCACAAAAATGGCGCCGCCGATGAAGCGAACAAAGTAACCGGGGTAGGAGGCCTCCAGGGCTTCAACAAAGCTGTATGTCAGGGTGCCGTCTTCGTTGACAGCGCGCCACATCAGGCCTTGCATGATGCCGTTTACCCACATTGCGACGATGTAAAGTACGACACCGACAGTGGAAAGCCAGAAGTGCACGTTGATCAGGGCAGTGCTGTACATCGCCTGAACACCCCAAAGCTTGGGTACCAGGTGATAAACCGCACCGATACTGATCATGGCAACCCAGCCGAGAGCACCGGAGTGAACGTGGCCGATGGTCCAGTCAGTATTGTGGGAAAGCGCGTTGACTGTCTTGATGGCCATCATCGGGCCTTCGAAAGTGGACATGCCGTAGAACGACAGGGAGACCACGAGGAAGCGCAGAATAGGGTCAGTGCGCAGTTTGTGCCATGCGCCTGACAGAGTCATCATGCCGTTGATCATGCCGCCCCAGGAGGGTGCCAGCAGAATCAGAGACATTACCATGCCTGCAGTCTGTGCCCAGTCTGGCAGTGCAGAGTAGTGCAGGTGGTGACCACCAGCCCATACGTAGGTTGCGATCAGCGCCCAGAAGTGGACGATTGACAGGCGGTAGGAGTAAACCGGGCGGTTGGCCTGCTTGGGAACGAAGTAGTACATCATCCCGAGGAAGCCGGCGGTCAGGAAAAAGCCAACGGCGTTGTGGCCATACCACCACTGCATCATGGCGTCGGTGACACCTGCGTATGCAGAGTAAGACTTGAAGGCGCTCGCTGGCAGGGCCAGGTTATTGCCGATATGGAGTGCCGCAACCGTAATAATGAAGGCACCGTAGAACCAGTTGGCCACGTAGATGTGCGGGGTGCTGCGCTTCATTACGGTTCCGAAGAACACGAGTGCGTAGGTTACCCAGACAATGGCTATGGCGATATCGATCGGCCATTCGAGTTCGGCATATTCCTTGGAAGAGGTAAGGCCGAGCGGCAGGGTAATGGCTGCCGAGACAATGATCGCTTGCCAACCCCAGAAAGTGAACGACGCCAGTCCATCTGAAATCAGACGGGCCTGACAGGTGCGTTGCACAACATAGTAGGAGGTAGCGAAGAGGGCACTTCCACCAAAGCCGAATATGACGGCGTTGGTATGCAGCGGCCGGAGACGGCCGAAGTGGGTGAAGGGCAGGTCGAGGTTGAGGGATGGCCAGACCAGCTGCGCTGCGATCAGCACACCCAGGGACATACCTACAATACCCCATACCACTGTCATGATGGTGAACTGCCTTACCACCTTGTAGTTGTATGTCAGGTTTGCATTTACTGTGCTCATAGCCTTACCAATGGGTTTAAAGTGGGGAAATATGCGGGCGCAAGTATGGAGAAACGATTAGCTGTTTGCAATGACTCAGGTCAAGTCCTGACATCCGTCAAATGCGCCGAAATCAGCAACATAGCTTCCTTTTCAGTGCCGTTATTGGAGTTGTTTCAGCGAAGGGAATGTGTGTTGCCTGAGTGCAATGATAGTCGCTTAACTGAATGAGGTGAATTCTGTGGAGTTGATTAAGACCAAAGGCTATGAGGGTGAGCCGAAAGTTGTACTGATTTTGGCACACGGCGCCGGCGCGCCGGCCGATTCGAGCTTCATGGAGGAGCTTTCGGCAGCGCTGGAGCAAGAGGGCATTGAGACAGTACGTTTTGAGTTCCCGTATATGCAGAAAAGGCGTCTGGATGGAAAGAAGCGACCGCCCGACAGAGAGCAAGTGTTGCTGGACTGTTTTACCCGGGTGGTCGACCAGGTTCGATCAGATTGCGGATCTGGCAGCAGGGTACTGGTGGGTGGCAAATCCATGGGTGGACGCATGGCAAGCATTCTGGCGAGCCGTCGGGAAGGTATTGATGGTGTCGCCTGCTTTGGTTATCCCTTCCATCCGCCCGGTAAGCCCGACCGCTGGCGTACCGGGCACTTCCAGGATGTGAGCTGCCCTATGCTGGTGCTTCAGGGGACAAGGGATCCGTTCGGGAAACCGTCCGAGATGGCTGGCCATGAGCAGGAGTTGGAGGGAATCCGTTTGCTCTGGCTGGAAGGGGGTAATCATGATTTCCAGCCGCTGAAAAGCCAGCCACAGACCCAAAAGGAGCTGATCGTGGCGGCTGCCCGGGAAACCCGGATCTTTGTGGACGAGCGGCTTTGAGCCTCATCTCTACTGCACCCCGACAGCCTCAGAGAGCTCAGCGCGGTTGCGGCCCCGGCTTTTTGCACGGTACAGGGCCTCATCGGCCCGCTCGAACAGTTGGTTCTGGGTCTCTCCGGAGTCGAGTGATGCGATACCTGCGCTGAGGGTTATTCTCACTTTGGTGCCGTCTGGGGAGAGTAGTGGCGTCCTGGCGATGTCTTGCAGCAATGCAGAACAGACATTCAAAGCTCCGTTTGCATCGGTTCCGGGCAGCAGTAACGCAAACTCCTCACCACCGAATCGGATGGCAACATCCCGGGGACGTTTCACGTGCCGGGTCAGCATTTCGGCGATGAACTGAAGGCAGCTGTCCCCAAAGCCATGGCCCCAGGTGTCGTTAATGTTCTTGAAATGGTCGGCATCGACCAGCGCCAGGGTCAGTGGCTGGGACGTGCGCCGCGCTTCGGCGCACAATTCCGGGAATATGTTGTTCAAGTGCCTTCGATTGTAAAGGCCGGTCAGGGCGTCGTTCAGGCTCAGTGTCGATAGCTTGCGGTTGGCCTTTTCCAGTTCCCGCATGGTATTCCGCAGCTGCGCGGTACGTTCATGCACTTTGAATTCCAGTTCTGTCCTCGCATTATGTTCCACGTCCAGAAGCTTCTGGTTCAGCAGGCGCCACCTCTGCACCATCGCATAGTTCAGCAGGATCACCTGTCCTCCCACTGCTGATTGCATCAGCGCCTCCCGTGCAAGAAAGTCATGCAGATAACCAAAAGCCGCCAGAGCATAGATCAGACCACCAACGAGCATGATCAGCCAGGCCAGCAGGTACCACATGGCCGGCTGATACCCCTGTTTCCAACGAACCGCTGCGATGATGAACAGGCTTGAAATAACCGTCAGTGCTAGAACGGTATTGAGCAGAATGGTTTTGTTGTAGGGCAGTATCAGTGTCAGTGCCAGGAAGCCAATGCAGAACCAGGCCTGCCCTTTGAGGACCGTTTCCGAGATGGTTCCGCGGTCTACTTCCAGGAAGGACCGGCCGAAAAGGATCATGGCCAGGGCGCAAAGGGACAAAGACAGGGGGATGGATGTATTGGCAAAGCCCGGGTTGTCTGGCCAGAAGTACTGGTTCGCGAAGCCGCCCATGGCGAACAGAAACAGTCCGAGTGCTCCCAGGTAAAACGCGTTGTAGAAGTAATAGCCGGTGCCGGAGCTGAAAAACAGCAGCAGGTTGAAGACCGCAAATACCAGGAGCGCGCCGTAGAATAGCCCGTGGGTCAGTGTCAGATGATTACTGCGGGCAATGACTTCCGCCGGGGTTTCAAAGCTGAGCGGCACGTTCAGAGCGCCATTGCTGTGGATCCGGATCGTCAGGGACCGGGTTTCACCGCCATCCAGTGTGACGGGAAGCAGAAAGTACCGGTAGTCTACCGCCCTGGACCCGAAAGGCCGCTGATCTCCGGTAACCAGTGTCTCTGTAGTATCATTACCCGCCTGCCAGAATGTGACTTCGTCCAGCAGCGGGTAGTTGAGTTTCAGGTACCAGGCGGCCCGCTCAGCGCCGGAGTTCCTGACGTGCAGGTGTACCCAGTAAACGGATTTGGTGTGGCTGAATACCAGGTCCCGGCCGTTTGCCGGGGTCCAATCGATACTTCGGGGGAGTTGGTCCGGATTCCTTGCTTCATGTCCGGGCGCGCCCGGCGGCGCACTGTAATAGCAAACGTATTGCATCAGGGAAGCGCGGGCAGCAGTATCGGTGGCCTCGAGGACAGGGCAGTCCGACGCCATCGAACCCGTGTCTGGCAGCGCCAGGGCAGGGGCCAGCAAAAGGCAGAGAATGGCAATCAAACGCAAAACGGACGACATTCATGGCTTCCCGCGGTTATCAGAGCGGGAAGTGTAGCCAGAGAAGACAATCTAAGCTGTTAAACAGTTTCAACTTTTACGGGTTGGTCTCCGACCCTGATTCAGGAAATGCATGGAACAGATTCTTGTGTTTTGCCGGCCAGGCTTTGAAACCGAAGCCGGCCGTGAAATGACCGACTCAGCCACGGAGCGAGGTATTTTCGGGTATTTCGAGCCCCTGAAAGACCAGGGGCTGGTGCGCTTCTACCCGGCAGCTCCGGAAACTGCCGATGATGTGATGGCTCGTCTGTTTCTTGAGGAGCTGGTCTTCGTCCGTGACTGGATTGTCGTTCTCGGGCAATTCAGCCTGCCAGAGACTGACAGGGTCGGTGCTGTTATCGAGGGAATCCGTGGACTTGGGCGCGGTTTTCCGGGTTGTGCGCGGCTGGAAGTCCGGTTACCGGAAAACAACGCGGATGGAGACCTTGGAAACTTTGCCCGAAAGTGGGTGTCTCCGCTCTCCCGCGGTTTGCGAGGAGCCGGCCTCCTGAAGGCTGACCAGAATGCTCCTGCGCCGGCTCGTCTGGAGGTTTTCCTCCCCGATTTTACGTCGGCGGTCGTCGGTTTCAGTCTGGCGGATAACCGGGCACGTTACGTTGGTGGCATCCCGCGCCTGCGGCTGCCGGCATCAGCGCCCAGTCGTTCTGCCCTCAAGCTCGAAGAGGCCTGGAAGGTGTTTCTGCCCCCGGAACAGGAACTGGACTACCTTGGTGGTGGCAAGAAGGCCGCGGATCTTGGGGCCGCTCCAGGCGGATGGACCTGGCAGCTTGTGCGTCAGGGGATGATGGTAACCGCAGTGGACAACGGCCCAATGAACCCTGAATTGATGGCCTCTGGACAGGTGGAGCATGTTGAGGCGGATGGTTATGGTTGGCGGCCCAGGCGCGGCATCGACTGGATGGTCTGCGACATTGTGGATCAGCCCCGGAAAACGGCAAAATTGGCTGTGACCTGGCTAGGTGAAGGCCTTTGCCGTTACACGGTGTTCAATCTGAAGTTGCCTATGAAAAAGCGCTATGACGAGTGGCTGATTTGCCGGAACATTCTCGTTGATGGCTTGAAAGAGGCGGGCATCGGTTTTCGCCTTAAAGCCCGCCACCTTTACCATGACAGGGAAGAAATAACCTGTTTCATCGAGCGGACGGGTTAAAAGGCGCTTTGCTCCAGCACTGTAATGTGCTCTTCTTCGTCCATCATGGGGATAAGCTCCAGCATGAGTTCACGGCGCTCATCGGAGTGAAACCATCGATCCCAGTCTGCTTCGGAGCGCCAGTTCGCCAGTGTTATCCGGTGATTGGGGTCGTGGCTGTCGAGCAGGGTTTCGCCAGAAATGAAACCGGGGGCACTGACAGCCTGCTGCAGAACCTTGCGCGACCGTTCTTCGTAGGCTGTTTCAAGGGTTTCGGCAATATGGCGTTCGATCAGAACCCGGATCATGAGAAACCTCCAAGTGGTTTAACTGTTATAAACAATAATTTAGCAGGTTTTTACGAAAAATCAGGTTCATTGACAGGAGACGACGTGTGACCGCAACTGACTACGACCTTGAGCTGGACGCCCGGGGCCTTTTCTGCCCGGAACCGGTCATGATGCTTCATAATCGAATCAACGATGTCCAACCTGGTGGCGTGTTGCGGGTTTTGGCGACAGACCCCTCTACCACCCGGGACATACCGAGGTTCTGCCAGTTTCTCGGCCATGAACTGGTGAAACAGCTGGAAGAGGACGATCTGTTTATCTACCTGATACGCCGGGGACAATAGCGATTTGTCAGTCAGACTTCCGGCTGCAGCGTCTGCAGGTGGCCAAGGAATTCCTCCCGATCCATTTCGCCCAGCACTCTTCGTTGGGCAATTTCTTCCCCGTTGCTGCCATAAAATAGTATGGCTGGAGGCCCGAACAGGCCCAGTTCGTCCAGCATGGCCTGCTGCTCGGGCGTGTTGTCCGTCATGTCGATCTGAAGCAGGGTGAAGGGGCTGAGCGCCTGGATTACATCCGGTTTGCTGAAAACATTGCGTTCCATCACCTTGCACGAGATGCACCAGTCGGCGTAGAAATCGAGCAGCACGGGCCGGCCCTGCTCACGAGCCTGTTCTAGCATCGCCTGAATATCCGCTGGCCGTTCGACCCGCACGAAATCAGCGTGCTGAATGCCAGCGGTCCCAATGCCGCCTGACGATGCCGAGGCAATGGTGAATGGTGCCAGGGGTTTTAATGGGTCATTGGCGCCACCCACGGCGCCTGCCAATAACGCCAGACCATAGGCGAAGAGGACCAGGCCCAGACCTTTACGAGTGCGCTCCCAGCCCGCCTTGGCAGCGTCAAAGGCCCCCAGTTGAACGCCGGTGATGGCGACCAGGAGGCCCCACAGGGTCAATGCCAGCCACCCCGGCACCAGGCGCTCTACCAGCCAGATGGCTACGGCCAGCAACATCACACCATAGAAGTGCTTCACGGCGGTCATCCAGTGGCCGGTTGTTGGCAGGAGTTTCCGGCCACCCACCGCCACCAGAATCAGAGGAATGCCCATTCCAAGTCCAAGCGCAAACAGTGCAACCCCGCCGATTACGGCGTCCTGGGTCGTCGAGATGTACAGCAGGCTGCCAGCGAGTGGCGCAGATACGCAGGGCGATACGATCAGCGCTGACAGGGCGCCGATACCGAAAATACTGACTACCCGACTCCCCGTGAGCCGGTGACTGGCATCATTGAGTGGTTCGCGAATAAAGCGAGGCAGCTGGATTTCGAACAGATCGAACATCGACAGTGCGAAAACGACAAACATCAGCGCAAAGACGCTCAGAACCCAGGGTGACTGCAATTGTGCCTGAAGATTGAAGCTGGCCCCCAGCAGGCCGGTCAGCACGCCGGCCGCAGCGTATGTGAGTGCCATGCCCAGCACATAGCTACCGGACAGGAGCAGGGCATGGCCGGTTGTCCGGGTGTTTCTGCCGGAAACCAGTGAGGAAATAATCGGGACCATGGGCAACACACAGGGGGTGAAGGTGAGTCCCAACCCGAGGAGCAAAAATACACCGGCAATGACCAGGGTGGATTGCTGGGCCAGAAAGCCGGCGAGGCCGGTGGCGGTTTCCGTGTCGACGGGAACACTGTCGCCTGACGCAAAACCAGGTGTTGCGGCGGTCTGTGAGCCGGATCCGCCGCTACCCTGGTAGAAGAGTACATCCCGGGTCTGGGGCGGGTAACACAAGCCTGCTTTGGCGCAGCCCTGGTAGGTTACCTGAAGTTCGGCTTCCCGAAGGCCAGCAGGCAGTGCGACAGGCACACGGGCGTCAACGGGATCAAAGAAAACGGTGGTTTTTCCGAAGAATTCGTCCTCGGTCACCGTGCCTGGCGCCGAGAAAGCGGGTTCGCCCAGGCTTACCTCGGGATTTGTCGCGGTGATGCTGATCCGGTCGCGATACAGGTAGTGCCCGGGCGTGATATTCCAGGAGAGAACCACGGTGTCAGCGTCGGTCGAGAAACTGAAGGGCAGCGCTTCGTCGACGGGCAGAAAGTCGCTACCCTGGCCACCGAAAAGCGAGCCTCCATTGCCGCCGAGTGCCCAGGCGGAGGGGGAACTCAAACACACAAGGGCGAGTGCCAGAATCAGGCCCAGAGGATTTGCCCATGGGCGTTTTATTGTCGTTACTGCAGCAAAAGCCATCATTGATTGTAAGATTTCCCGGTTGGTGTCTCTCTGTTCAGAGTCTTTTCAATTGCGACTGTTACACCGCAATCGGCGCCGGCGCACGCCAGCCATGGACACGACGTGACTGTCAAAGTTCCCTCTGGTATTGGGGGCGGTAAAGTCGCACAATAGCCACCCAATGAATCACAGTCCAAATGATCTTATCATGCTGTTTAATGACCTTTTCCGGGAAGCATACCGGACAGTTCTGGTCAAAGGCAGTGATGAACCTGAATACTTGCCTGCCAGCGATCCGGAAGGTCTCGCACAGGTCGTTTTCGCTCATGGCTATTATGCCAGTGCTTTGCATGAAATAAGCCACTGGTGTATTGCTGGTGAGCACCGGCGCACACTTCATGACTATGGTTACTGGTACTGTCCGGATGGCCGGACACTGCAGCAGCAGCAGGCTTTCGAGCAGGTTGAGGTCAGGCCCCAGGCCATTGAGTGGTTGTTTTCGGTGGCCGCAGGAGCCCGTTTTCACATCAGCGTGGACAACCTCTCCGGCGTTGGCGCCGCCGATGAGGAGCGGTTTCGGCAAAGAGTCAGAGACCAGGCAGGTGAGTATCTGGAACAGGGGTTGCCGCCCCGGGCCCAGAGATTTTTTGACTCGCTGGCCACATTTTACGGTACCGGAGAAATCCTAGAAGAACGCTGGCATGAAGATGCCCGACGTATCGCTCCGCTATATTCTGAATCAGGACATTCCCAGGAAAACTGAGACTTTATGACATCTGACCCAAAACACACCGGCGATCTGAGATTCAGCGATCTGAACCTCGACAAACGTTTGCTGGATGCCATTACGGCCATTGGTTTTGAATACTGCACACCCATTCAGGCCGAAACACTGCCCTGGACACTGGCCTGCGAAGATCTGATTGGTCAGGCGCAGACGGGCACCGGCAAAACCGCTGCGTTTCTGATTACGGCGATCCAGAGTTTGCTGGAAACCCCGATTCCCGAAAAGGACCGTTTTGCCTCCGAGCCGAGGGTTCTGGCCCTGGCGCCAACCCGGGAACTGGCGATGCAGATCGCGAAAGACGCTGAGCAACTGTGCCAGCATACCGGCCACAACGTAGTAACCGTTGTCGGTGGCATGAACTATGACAAGCAGCGCGATCAGCTGCAGAATGAGATCGTCGACATTCTGGTTGCTACCCCGGGCCGTCTGATCGATTTTCTCGGATCCCAGGACGTGTTTCTGGACCAGCTCGACATCCTGATCCTTGATGAGGCTGATCGCATGCTGGACATGGGCTTCATTCCCGATGTGAAGCGCATTATCCGCAAATGCACACCCAAAGAGGAGCGCCAGACCCTGCTGTTCAGTGCCACGTTCAACCAGGACGTGCTGAACCTCGCCTCCATGTGGACCAGCAACGCGGAGTTTGTCGAAATTGAACCGGAGCAGAAAACGGCGGAGCGGGTTGAACAGACCGTCTACCTGGTGGGCGACGATGAAAAGCTGCCGGTGCTCGTCAATTTCCTGAAGCGGCCGGAAGTGGAAAAGGCGCTGGTATTTGCCAACCGCCGGGATCAGTGTCGCGACCTGGAAGAAGATCTGAGGAACCAGGGCGTCAAAGTTGCCCTAATGTCGGGCGAAATAGCCCAGAACAAGCGCCTCAAAACCCTGGACCAGTTCAAAAAAGGCAGCATCCAGGTCCTGGTGGCCACCGATGTGGCTGGCCGTGGTATTCACGTCAACGGCGTCACTCACGTTTTCAACTACAATCTGCCTGATAATGCCGAAGATTATGTGCACCGGATTGGCCGCACAGGCAGGGCTGGCAAACACGGGGTTTCCATCAGTTTTGCCGGTGAGGATGACTCGTTCGCGCTTCCCGCCATCGAAACCTATATCAGCCAGAAGCTGAAGACTGCCGTGCCCGATGAGGCGCTCATGGCGCCGATGGACAATCCGCCAATTACCCGCAAGCGCGGTCGTCGCCCGCAGGGTGGCGGTGGACGTGGTCAGGGTGGGCGCAATCAGCGTCAGCGCAGGAACTGACAGGGCCGAATATCATCATGTTGATCGTAGCAGACGAAAACATTCCCTTACTGGATTCCTTTTTCGGCGATATCGGAGAGATTCGCCGGGTATCCGGCCGTTCCATGTCGAACGAGGATGTCCGGGATGCCGATATCGTGCTGGTTCGTTCCGTCACCAGGGTAAATCGTGAGCTCCTGGAGGGCAGTCGGGTTCGGTTTGTCGGCACAACCACCATCGGTACCGACCATGTCGATCTTGACTGGCTCGAGGGCGCGGGTATTCGCTTCTCGGCGGCGCCCGGCTGCAACGCCAACAGTGTTGCCGAGTACGTGTTGTCTGTGCTTTCGCTGCATGCCGAGCGGCGTGGCCTTACTGACTGGTCCCAGCTCAGTGTTGGTATTGTCGGAGTCGGCAATGTCGGTGGTGAATTGGCCCACAAACTGGAGCGCCTTGGATTTGATGTGCGCCTCTGTGATCCGCCCAGGGCGGATCGGGAAGAGGACGACCAGGAATTTGTGTCGCTGGAAGAGGCCATGAAGTGTGATGTGGTGTCCCTGCACACACCTTTGACACGAGAAGGCGACCATCCCACGCTGCATATGATTGGTCATCCCGAGCTTGAGGCTCTGGGCGCAAATCAGCTCCTTATCAATGCTGGTCGTGGAGAAGTCATCGACTCGTCAGCATTGCTGGCCCGGCTTGACCAGGGTAACGCGCCGACCGTGGCGCTGGATGTCTGGGAACAGGAGCCGAGGATTCACCCCGAACTGGTTGACCGGGTCTGGCTGGCGACACCGCACATCGCCGGATACAGCCTCGAAGGCAAGGTTCAGGGGACGGAAATGATCTACCAGGCGCTTAGCCAGTTTCTGGGCTTACCGGTTCGCAAGAAAGCCGGCCAGTTTTTACCAGAGCCGGCGCTCAGCAAGATTTCCTTTACCAGCTCGGCCGACGAAGAGGATGCCATCCGCATTGCGCTGAGGGCTTGCTATGACCCTCGTCCCGACGATGCCCGGCTGCGGAATGCCATGACCGGATCCGTTGAAGAGCGAGGTGCGGCCTTCGACAGGCTCCGTCGTGATTACCCGGTACGTAGGGAGTGTTCCAGTCTCAAGATACAGCTCAAGGGCACCAGCAAATCGCTGCAGGACAGTTTCCGGGCCATTGGGTTCAAGTTGAAAATCTGAGTGAGTCTCACCTGTACAACAAAAAAACGGGGCCCGAGGGCCCCGTTTTTTTACAGCTTGGCGTGCTGCAATGCCTGTATCCGGTCTTCCAGGGGCGGATGCGTCATAAACAGGGCGCTCAGGCCGCCCCGGGCTCCGCGATTGATGCCGAATGCCTGGAGCGAATCCGGCATCTGATCCGGCACTTCACTTTCCTGTTTCAGTCTTGCCAGCGCGCTGATCATGGCTGTGCGCCCCGCCAGTTGGGCGCCAGCGATGTCGGCCCGGAATTCCCGCCGGCGGGAGAACCAGAACACGATCGTGCTGGCCAGAATGCCCAAGACAATCTCGGCAACGATGCTGACGGCGAAAAACCCAAGGCCATGCCCACTTTCGTTCTTGAATATCACCCGGTCAACAAACGAACCGATGACCCGGGAGGCGAAGATCACGAACGTGTTCACCACACCCTGAATCAGAGCCAGGGTCACCATGTCGCCATTGGCCACGTGGCCGATTTCGTGGCCCAGAACTGCCCGGATTTCGTCCTTGTTGAAGCGATGCAAAAGGCCCTCGCTGACGGCAACCAGGGCATCGTTCTTGTTCCAGCCCGTTGCGAAGGCGTTGGATTGGGACGCCGGGAAAATAGCCACCTCCGGCATTCCGATACCGGCGTTCTTCGCCAACTCGGCTACGGTATCCACCAGCCAGCGCTCGGCAGGTGTTCTCGGGGAATCAATAACCCGGGCCCTGGTGCTCCACTTGGCCATTCGTTTGGATATCAGCAGAGACACGATGGCGCCGGCAAATCCGAAGACCGCCGCGAAGGCCAGCAAAGAGCCATACTGAATACCATTCTGGGCGAGGTAGCTATCCACGCCCAACAGCCGCAGTGTAAAGCTCGCGACAAGGATGACAGCAAGGTTGGTTGCCAGAAACAGCAGAATACGCATGTTGGTGCCCTGATCAGTTCGTCAAAGAAAATAAAGCCGCTATTCAGACCGTTATATGCGGTCGCGGTTCAATCAATCAACGAGCTTACGGTGATTTAATAATTGCCGCGGTCGGCAAAAAAGGTTGCCTGCATGATCTGGCTGATTCGGGCGGAGTTCCCCCCGCGCAGCGCCCTGCGAATCAGGTGGATGTGAGTGGAAAGATCCTCCTGAACGGAAGGGGGCAGATTACCGGCAGCCGTTTCCTCGGGGATTCCGAATTCGCTGGTCAGAGTCTCTGGCGCCGGCGCGCTCAGGCGGATAAAGGCGTCTCTGGTCAGAACCGCCTGGTCCAGAGCCTCCTGGCGGATGGTGTCGACGTACCGGAGCAGGCCTTCCTCTGCGAGCCAGAGCAGGGCGCCGAAACAGGCCATGTGTCGCTTGCTGTGCAGGCCAAATTCGTCCGGCTCATCCGGGCCGGCAATGTCCTCGACAAACAGGTTGATGCGCCTGGGGAAGGCGCCATACAACTGCACCAGGGCAATGGCCGCATCCTTGTAGAATTCCTCGACGTGAATATCCGCCATGGTTTTCCCCGTTATTGCTGGTATTGGCCAAGGAAATTGCCGAGCCGGCCCATGGCATCCTCGAGGGTATCTTCCCTGGGCAGGAACACGACTCTCAGGTGCTGCCTGTCATCGATATTGAAGGCCGACCCCTGCACCAGGAGGATCTTCTCCTGCAACAGCAGGTCCAGAACCAGTTTCTCGTCGTTCACGATAGGGAAGTGCTTGGGATCCAGTTTCGGAAACAGGTAAAGCGCACCCTGGGGTTTGACGCAGCTCACGCCCGGAATGTCGTTAAGCATGCGCCAGGCGGTTTCCCTTTGCTCGTAGAGCCGCCCGCCTGGCGCCACCAGATCGTTGATGGACTGGTAGCCTCCCAGGGCTGTCTGAATGGCCAGTTGGGCCGGAACGTTGGCACACAGGCGCATATTGGAGAGCATGTCGATGCCTTCGATCAAATCTTTCGCCCGGTGTTTTGCTCCACTGACGATCATCCAGCCCGAGCGGTAACCCGCTGCCCGGTAATTCTTGGACAGGCCGTTATAGGTAAAGAACAGCACGTCGTCGGCCAGTGAGGCGGTCGAGATGTGCTGGGTACCGTCATAGAGGATCTTGTCGTAGATCTCGTCCGACAGAATAATCAGGTTGTGCTTGCGGGCCAGTTCGATGACCTGCTCGAGAAGCTCCTTTGAATACACTGCCCCGGTCGGGTTGTTGGGGTTGATCAGAACAATGGCACGGGTCCGCCGGGTGATCTTCTTGCAAATATCGTCAATATCCGGAAACCAGTCCTGCTGTTCGTCGCAGCGATAGTGCACGGGCTTGCCGCTGGAAAGTGTGACGGCTGCGGTCCACAAGGGGTAGTCGGGGGCCGGGATCAGGACTTCGTCGCCGGTATTCAACATGGCCTGCATCGTCATAACGATCAACTCGCTGACGCCGTTGCCCAGGAAAATATCGTCGATATCGACCTTGTCGATACCCCGCTGCTGGCAGTAGTGCATGACCGCCTTGCGGGCGGAGAACAACCCCTTCGACTCCACATAGCCCTGGGCCTGGTGCATGTTGTAGATGACGTCCTGCTGGATTTCTTCCGGGACATCCAGTTCGAACGCTGCAGGGTTGCCAATATTAAGCTTGAGTACCCGGTGACCCTCTTCCTCTAGCCGGCGTGCCTCCCGCAGAACCACGCCACGGATTTCATAACACACGTTATCCAGCTTGGCGGATTTGTAGTAGTTCTGCATAAGACCCGGACGTCCTTCTTTTGAGATCGAAAAATGGCACCTGCCAATACGAGAGGCCTTTATTCTAGCGGAGCGAGGCCCGGCGGCAACAGGGGAATTATGATGAATTGTGTCGTGTTAAGGCAGATTTAGCACACAAACCTGAACCGGTTTTTAAAAATGATCGCCGTAGAGCCTGCATTGCCATGGTTTTTTGGTCTGTGTTGTGAACAATGGAGTCACGACGAACACAAACATCGAAGGGAGAGCTCCATGGCAGGCGAGACGGTCTACGATTTTACGGTAAGGGATATCAAGGGTAATGAACAAAGCATGGCAGAGTACCGGGGCAAGGTGCTCCTGATCGTGAATACCGCGAGTAAATGTGGTTTCACACCGCAATTCGAAGGCCTGCAGTCCCTGCACAACGAATTGGGGAGTAAGGGGTTTGAGGTTCTGGGTTTTCCCTGCAACCAGTTCCTTAATCAGGACCCGGGCGACGAGGATGCAATTAGCCAGTTCTGCAGTCTCAACTACGGGGTCGACTTCCCCATGTTTTCCAAGGTCGAAGTCAACGGTGATGGCGCACACCCACTGTTTCGTTTTCTCAAGCATGAAGCCAAGGGACTGATGGGGTCGGAAAAGATCAAGTGGAACTTCACCAAGTTCCTGGTAGCTCCCGATGGCAAGGTAGTCCGTCGCTATCCGCCTACAACCAAGCCGGAGGATATTCGGGCCGACATCGAGAAACTGTTACCGGCCTGAAGGCCGCGGTCAAATCGCGGGGCGCCAGCGGTCGATGACCGTCCTGAGCTCTTCGCGCTTGTACGGCTTGGTAATGTAGTCGTTCATGCCTGAGGCGAGGCAGTCCTCGCGGTCGCCCTGCATCACATTTGCGGTAACAGCGATGATCGGCAGGTTTTTCCATTCGGGGTTTTGCCGAATCCTCTGTGTTGCTTCGTAGCCGTCCATAGCCGGCATCTGGCAATCCATCAGCACCAGGTCATAGTGGTTGCTTTCCAATGCCTGTATGGCCTTGAGGCCGTTCTCTGCGTGATCTGTGCGATGGCCGAGTTTCTTGAGCAGGCTGGCGGCCACCATCTGGTTGACCTGATTGTCCTCCACCAGAAGGATTTTCAGGGAAGCCTCCGCGCCGGTTTGCTCATCGTCTTCCACGGCGTTGGCCGTTTGTTCCTCGCTGTCCAGCAGCCCTGCGGCCAGAAGCAGGCAACGTAGCAATTCATCCCGACGCAATGGCAACGAGAGCAGCTGTTGCTGCCCCAGGGCAGGGGGCAGGGTGCCGGAAGAGTCCACCAGTACGACGCCGGCGCCTTGCCAGTTGTCGGCGAATGCCAGGGTTTCTTCGTCTCCGGCGTTGGCAAGGGCAAGTAGAATTCCATCCGGGTGTCTGCTCGCGCCGCGTATCGGGATGCCCCATTTACGAAGTTGGGCTTCGATCGCAGACCGGTGTGGGTTGTCCGGTGGTATTGCCATCGCTATGCCAATGTCCTTGAGCCGGGAATCCACGCGGGGCAGATCATAATCTTCGCTGGCTTCATGAACCGGCAGGGGCAGGGTAACGGTGAAGTGTGTGCCGCTGCCCTCCCGAGAGTCCACCAGAATCTGGCCATGCATACGTTCGACAAGTTGACGGCAGAGCGTCAGGCCGAGACCGGTGCCCCCATAAAGCCGCGTGGTCTCTGCATCAGCCTGGGAGAAGGGTGAGAAAATCCGGTGCAGGCCCTCAGTAGACATACCGATCCCGGTATCCACGACATCGATTCTCAGGCTACCCCCGGAGTAGGCTGCCTTTAGTTTCACGCTGCCTTCGTCCGTGAATTTGATGGCATTGCTCAGGAGGTTGTTGAGCACCTGGCGTACCCGTGTCGGGTCTCCCAGGAAGTCTTCAGGGAGATCCGGATCGATTTCGGTGACCAGGTGAATACGCTTGCGCCGCGCCTGTTGGGCATGGAGTGTCGCGCACTCTTCGATCAGGTGCCGGACACTGAAGGGGATGTTTTCCAGACTGAGTTTGCCGGCCTCCACTTTCGAGATGTCCAGTATGTCGTTAAGCAGCCCGAGCAGGCTTTCACCGGCGTTCAGGGCAATTTCTATCCTGTTGCGCTGGGCAGAATCCAGCTCGCCCTCGAGTGCCAGGCCGAGCATCCCGAGAACTCCATTGAGCGGAGTCCGGATCTCATGGCTCATGCTGGCCAGGAAATTGGCCCGTGCCCGCGCCCGGCGAACTGCATCTTCCTTGGCTTTGACCAGGGCGCGATTACCACGCTGCAAAGCATCGTTCTTTTCGGAGATCTCCCGGGTCCGGTCCGCCACCTCCTGCTCAAGCTGGGTGGAGTAGTTTTTCATGGCACTCTCGGCGTGCCGGAGTTGTGCAAGGCTCGAATCGATGGTTTCCAGGTGCTGGTTGATGATACCAACCATGGTCCCGATCTCGTCTTCCCGATGGTTTGCCGGGATCGGAAGCCTGACCTTTTCCGGAGAGGTAGCCCGCACCTGGCTCAGTGCGCTGATCACATTGAGCATGGGACGGGTCAGCACAAAATAGAAAATGGCAAGGAGAGCTGCAGACAGGATCAGGCTTTTCAGTAGCCCGCTGATCAGCGTGTATCCGGCTCGTTGGAGGAAGAGCGCCCCATAGTGATAGGTGTCAATGGTGACAATCAGATGCCCAAGTGGCAGATCCTCAAGCTGCGGAACCCGGAGCTCCTGTCTAAATACGCGATCCGGCCCGAACAGCAGATCGCTGACCCAGCGATAGGGCGAGACCGGGCTGCTCTTGCTGGATGCTGCCATGGTTTCGTTGTCATTATCGGTAATCCGGGCATCAATGGTCGCGGGATGGCGAAGCAGGCCGTCGAGCAATTCTTCCGCCAGACGGACGTCGATGTTGTAGGCAATCTGGGAGGCCGGGCTGTTGCTGATATCGATCAGCGCATGAATTTCCTTCTCCATGGAATCCTTCGCGCTGAAGTAGTCCAGGGTAATCTGGATCACATTCAGCACCAGCCCGAGGGCCATGGCAACGAGGACCGTGTCTCGAGTCAGTCTATAGGAAAGCCGTTGTTTGAAGCCGTTGCTCACGGGTTTGCACTGTCCCTGTTGGCGGGCCTTTGACAGCGACCCGTTCGGTACCTTCAGTCGTCGTAATCGGCCTTTTTCTTCCACTCATCGTCGTGGAGAAAAGTATCCCACTCTCGGTCCAGTTTGGACTCTCCCTGCGGGCTTTCCTTACCCTCTGCACTCATGGCCTCAAGTTCCTGAATGCGCGTCCGGAAGCTCTTCACTGCTTTCATGGCAAGTGGATTGTCGCGGGATTTACCCATTTCGGTACTGGCCAGGTGATAGGCATGAATGGCCTTCCGGATCTGGTTCTGGCGAACATAGTCCCGGGCCTGAAACACATGAAGATCCGCGTGGGTCTTGTGGACAAGGAAGAGCACATACTTGAGGTTTTTCTTGGCGGTGGCCGAATCAATCCGCCCGCTCTTGTGCATGGCTTCAATCATCTTGAACAGATTCTGAAGCAATTCCTTGACGTAATTCGATTTTTCCGCGGAATCAATCTTGACTGGCGTGGTGGTGTCGCGCTTTTCAACGATCTGTGTTTTCAGTTCTGCAGCGGACTTCTGCCATTCCTTGACCGGCAGGTTCGACTTCAGGCCGGCCAGCTCCGCGCAAGCTTCTTCCATGCGTTTAATCAGAAGCAGTTTCAGATCCGCTGTCAGGTATTGGCCTGGAATTTCGGTCAGCAGGCGATTGGCCCTGTTATAGGCGTCTTCCTGAGCGGTAATCTTGCGCGCCCGTTCAATGCGGGCGCGTTCCCGCATCTGACTGAGCACAATAATGACAATCGAGACGGTAACGATGGCCGCCAGCAGAAGGACGATCGTAGTGGTATCCATTTTGTCAGTAACGACTCCGGCTTCAGGATCAAATGATGGCGGGTGTACAAACCGGCCTCAAAACACCGATATTATTCAGCAAGTATCCGAAAGACTAGCAGAAATACCGCTCCAGATCCGTTTTCAAATGTGAAAGTTCGTGTTGCTGATTGATTACGTGAATCCTCGCTATCATGTATATTGCTCTCGTGAATGAGCCTCGCTTTTCCTGTTGTTCTGGCGTTCCGGAGTTTTTGTGGATATTTCCCGTGTTGATCTGAACCTGCTCGTGTACCTGGATGTCTTGCTGCGCGAGCGGAATGTGACCAAGGCAGCGAACCACCTGGGTATTACCCAGCCTGCCATGAGCAATGGTTTGAAGCGATTGCGGGATCTGTTCAGTGATCCGCTCCTGGTGCGAACCAGTGAGGGTATGACGGCCACGGAGCGCGCGCGTGAACTACAACCGCTGGTGCGGGGAATCCTGTCGGATATTGAACAGGCCGTGCAAGATAAGACACCCTTTTCAGCTCTTGAAAGCCAGCGCGTGTTCCGGATTATGGCCAGTGATTATGCCGAATCCTGCCTGATGCCCCGGGTTCTGAGGCGGATCCGTCAGGAAGCGCCGCACGTCACCCTGGATGTGCTCACGCCCAGTGACGTCAGCTTCCTGGATGTCGAGCAGGGGCGGTTGGATATGGCGATCAACCGGTTCGACAAGATCCCCCAGTCTTTCCATCAGAAGACCCTCTGGACCGAGTATTTTGCCTGCCTGATGAACGCCCGTAACCCGGTATTGAAGGAGCCCTTCACCCTGGACACCTATCTGGACGCCAGCCATATCTGGGTCAGCAAGACCGGGTTTGGTGTTGGTGTTGGTGTAAACCCAAAGGATGTCCAGCGACTGGGCTGGGTTGATGAGGCGCTGTCGAGAATGGGGCGCAAGCGACAGATTTCCGTTTTCACCCGTCACTATCAGGTTGCAATGCTGCTGGCCGAGCAGCATGACCTGATTGCCACGCTGCCATCCCGGGCAGCCTGGCTGCAGAAAGACAACCCGAATCTTGTGGTCAAGGTGCCTCCGTTCGAGATTCCACCGTTCGAGCTGAAAATGGCCTGGAGCCCACTGTTGCAGCACAACGCGGACCATCAATGGCTGCGCAAACTGATTGCTGAGGTGGCTACTGAGGTGGATACCGAGTTTGCTCCGTTCGGGGCCAGGTTCGAAGCGCCGGACGCGCCCCAGGCCCATCACTCAGAGCGGTAGTTCCCGAAGCTCCAGGGAAGGGCGGGCTGCATCCCACATGCGTTGGAAGTTTTCCGACAAGAGCTTTACGCGGCCGCCGTCCGAGAACTTGGCGAAACCCTCTGGCTTGTAGAAATCATGTCGGTACACCACGCCTTCACGGTCCGCAATAATGAAGGGCTGGTCCTCAACCGGGTAGTCCTCGTTGACCAGTCGAAGTTCCATGCGGCTCGGCAGCCGGCGCATCAGTTCGACCAGTGTGTGTCGACGTTTCACCAGCGGCTTGTCGTCATGGATCAGCAACCTGACTTCGCTGAGCCGATGCCGACGAGCCAGGGCGGAGATCAGCTCCCGGAAACGATGCCGGTCATACAGATCGTGTTCTAGCAGGCGGTCATACAGCCAGATGCGCTGGCCGGCCTGGCCAACCACCGAATCCATTAGCCCCAGTAGCCTGGCCTCGGTATCAAACAGCCAGGAGTCTGTGTCGCTGCCCAGAATCATCGGCCGGTCCCGGGAGCCAAGGCCCTCGGCCGCGAGTCCCGGTGCCAGGCTACGCATGTCAAAGTGGGGAATGCCGGCGTCGTCGTAAACGCCCGAACAGACGTGGAAGCCTGACCGTTGATAAAAAGGAATGGCGTGCTCCTGGGCACACAACCTGAGCTCGGCAAAACGGTCAGCCGATTCTGCGATCAGGTGCCGGAGCAATGCTTCCCCGATACCCTGTCCGCGGTATTGGGGCAGGATCGCCATACGACCGATGTGGCCGGTCTCTTCAAGGGTTGAAAACAGTCGTGCCACGCCTGCCGGGGTATTGTCTGGCAGCACTGCCAGATAGTGATCGGCAATTTCGTCGGTTTCATCCCACTCCAGCTCCGGCGGGACTTTCTGTTCCTCAATAAACACCTGCTGGCGGATATCCCGGATGGATGCCGGGGCCAGTTGCCAGCTGTATTTGCGAAACCGGATGCTCATAAAGCTTATTCGAAGTAAATCGAGCCTTGATTGTAGAGGGTGGTCAGAAGCCCAAGCAATGCTTCGTCTTCGGAGAGCCGGGCGAGGGTCGGCATATCGACGCGGGCCCCCGAGCAGAGAAGCGGAGCAAACGGTTGGGCATCGCCCTTGAGCAGGAACTGCTCGCCGTCCACAAACAGGGCGGTTTCGCTGGCAAACTCGTAGTACGCGAAACGTGAGCCTTCGTTCCACCGCAGCTGCTCGCCCGCGTGTATTGCTTCGGCGACGTCTCCGGTGGACGCAGGCTCCTCCGCGGGCACGACAATATCCATGCTCTTGGGCGCCGTTGAGAACTGGCCAAACCAGAGGGCCAGTTGCCGGCGGTCCTCAAGTTTTTCCCGAATAACGGTCTCGAGGCGGTCAACCACATCCGGCTGAATCGTGCCCGGATTGTCCTGTATTTTCAGATCCGGATCGTTCAGGTGATCTGAGGCGTCAGACTGGCTGCAGAGGAAATCGGTAAATCCGGTCAGAATGTCATCCACGGTGGGTGCACGGAAGCCAACCGACAGCGTGATACAGTCATCCTCGGCCACTCCATGGTGGCCAATACCCGGCGGCAGATACAGCATGTCACCGGGTGCCAGAGTAACGGTTTCTTCGCCATCCCAGCTGCTCAGAATGCGCAGCGGAGTGCCCTCCACGCGGGGAGAGGTATGATCGCAATGGCCTCCAAACGTCCACCGGCGGTGGCCCTGGGCCTGGAGGAGGAATACATCATACTGGTCGTAATGGGGGCCAACGCTGCCGCCTTTCGGGGCAAAACTGGCCATAATGTCATCCAGGCGCCAATTGGGGATGAAGCGGAAGTGTTCCAGCAAATCTGCAATATCGGGCACCCAGTGGTCCAGCCCCTGCACCAGGAGCGTCCAGTCTTGTTCGGGCAGGCTGCTGAACCGGTCCGGCGAAAAGGGGCCGTTGTGGAGCTGCCAGGGCTTGCCATCGTCATTTTCGATCACAATCCGGGACTCGACGCCCTCCTCACAGGCCAGGCCGGCCAGTTCATCAGCGCTGACCGGGCACTGGAAGTCGGGAAACGCCTGACGGATAACCAGCGGCTTTTTCTGCCAATAGTCCCGCAGAAATTCAGAGGGTGTGAGTCCGCCAAGCATGTCCATGGGTGTTACTCCCGGTTTCAGATGTTTTGTGCCTGATCGACTGCGTTACCGATGTAACGGCCCGGCGTCAAAGCCATCAGTTCGGCCTTGGCCTGATCTGGAATGTCGAGGCTGTCAACGAAATTCTTGATCACTTCCGGCGTCATTGCCTTGCCACGGGTCAATGCCTTGAGTTTTTCATAGGGCTTTTCGATATTGTAACGGCGCATCACCGTCTGGATCGGCTCGGCAAGCACTTCCCAGGCATGGTCCAGGTCTTCAAACAGTCGGGCCGGATTGATTTCCAGTTTGCCCAGGCCTTTTAGGGTGGCTTCGTAGGCAATCAAGCTGTGCGCAAAGCCAACACCCAGGTTACGCAGTACTGTGGAGTCGGTCAGATCCCGCTGCCAGCGTGATATAGGCAGTTTGGCAGAGAGGTGGCTGAACAGCGCATTGGCGATGCCAAGGTTGCCCTCGGAGTTCTCGAAATCGATGGGATTGACCTTGTGGGGCATGGTCGAAGAGCCTACTTCGCCTTCTACCGTTTTCTGCTTGAAGTAGCCGAGGGAAATATAGCCCCAGACGTCACGGTCCAGGTCGATCAGGATGGTGTTGAAGCGAGCGACGGAGTCATACAGCTCGGCAATGTAATCGTGCGGTTCGATCTGGGTGGTGTAAGGGTTCCAGTCGAGCCCGAGGCTCTCGATGAACTCCCGTGCGTTCTGGGCCCAGTCGATTTCCGGATAGGCGGAGAGATGGGCGTTGTAATTACCCACGGCACCGTTGATCTTGCCCAACAGCTCGGTTTCCCGAATCTGTTTTACCTGGCGACGCAGACGGTGAACGACGTTTGCCAGCTCTTTGCCCACGGTCGTGGGCGAGGCGGTCTGGCCGTGAGTGCGCGACAGCATCGGCTGTTCGGCGTGGTCATGAGAAAGCTGCGCCAACTTGTCGACAACACGGTCCATGGCCGGCAGCAGGCCGTGGTCCAGGCCTTCCCGCAGCATCAGCGCATGGGAGAGGTTATTGATGTCTTCAGAAGTGCAGGCGAAGTGAACAAATTCCGTGACAGCGTGCAGCTCAGGAACGCTGGCGATCTTTTCCTTGATGAAGTACTCCACCGCTTTCACATCGTGATTGGTGGTGCGTTCGATGTCTTTGATACGCTCTGCGTCTTCCAGGCTGAATTCGCCCACCAGACGGTCCAGGAAGTCGTTGGCGTCGGCGGAAAACGGAGGAACCTCGGCCACGCCAGGGTGAGCGGCCAGTTTCTGTAGCCAGCGGATCTCGACGGTCACCCGATTCCGGATCAGGCCATACTCACTGAAAATTTCACGGAAGACGCTGACCTTGTTGCCATAGCGTCCATCGACCGGGGAAATGGCGGTCAGGGCGGTGAGTTCCATCGAAAACCTCTCAAGTCATCAAAGAATCGGATCAAAAGAAAATAGGGGTACATATCATACACCACCGCCGGCTCTGAATCAGCGCCGTCAGTGGTAGAGGGAGCGATTGGCTTCTTCGGCAAGCTCTTTGGCAAGCCCGATCACTTTCTTGCGGGCAAAGATCAGTTGCCAGCGTCGGCCGCCGGTCTGGCGCCAGAGCACGGCGGAACGGATACCCGCCAGCAGCAGTGCCCGCACTTTCGCGGCATTCTCCTCGCGCTGGAGCACAGAGGGGTTACCGCTCACCTGGATACGCTGGCGAAAGGTGCTGATGGTATCGGCGTAGACGGAAGCCAGATTGCTGATCAGGTTCGGGTGTGTGTACCCGAAGTGGCTGGCGGTGTGCCTGGCCTGATCAATGCGACTGCCAATCACGTCCAGCATGTCAGAGCGGCGATTCAGTTTGGATTCGAGCTGGATCAGGTTGAGGGCGTAGCGCAGAACTTCGATGTCCTGCTGCCGTGACTGCTGGCTGAGCACCGAGGACAGGGTGACGAGGCCTTCGCGGATATCGCGAAGCTCGCCTCCGTAGACGTCCAGTGTGTTCTCGGGGTTGGTGGCAAACAGGGAACGGATAGATGTTTCCAGGCTGGCCTCGTTGCACTGGCCATTGTGGGCAATCTGCTGGACCAGGTTGGCGGCCTGGAATACCCCGGCCAACGCCAGGGTCTGATCCTTGAGTGAGCGGCTCATGCGGTCTGTTCCTCGGAACGTGTGCCGGTCAGACGGTCTGGAAGTGGTTCGTCGTCACGCCAGGTCTGCTCAATAACGCCGCCACCAAGGCACACCTCGCCGTCGTAGAAAACCACGGACTGCCCGGGCGTGACAGCCCGCTGGGCGTCGTCAAAATCGACGCGGACACCGCCGTCGATCAACAGAACCTGGCAATCCTGATCCGGCTGGCGATAACGGGTCTTGGCCTTGCAGCGGAAACGTCCAGCTGGTGCCTCTCCGGCAACCCAGTCGATCGGGCCGGATACTAGGCCACGGGAAAAGAGCAGGGGATGGTGTTTGCCCTGAACCGCAACAAGCACATTGCGGCTGAGGTCTTTCTCCGCCACATACCAGGGCTCGTCCCCGAATTCACTGAGACCGCCAATGCCCAGGCCCTGTCTCTGGCCGATGGTGTGATACATAAGGCCCTGGTGCCGGCCAATTTTCTGGCCGTCCGGTGTTTCAATGTCGCCGGGCTGGGCCGGAAGGTATTGCTTCAGGAAGTCTTTGAACTTGCGTTCGCCGATAAAGCAGATACCGGTGGAGTCTTTTTTATCATGGGTAACGAAACCCTGTTGCTCGGCAATACGGCGGACTTCCGGTTTTTCCAGCTCGCCGACCGGGAAAAGGGTCCGCGCAATGCGGTCGCCGGAGACGGCATGCAGGAAATAGCTCTGGTCCTTGTTCGGATCCAGTCCCTTCAGGAGTTGGGCCTTGCCCGTTGAACCAGCAATCGGCCGTTGCCGGGCGTAGTGGCCCGTTGCAATATAGTCGGCACCAAGGGTGATGGCATAGTCCAGAAAAGCCCGGAATTTCACTTCTTTGTTACAAAGAATATCCGGATTGGGTGTTCGTCCGGCCTGATATTCAGAGAGGAAGTGCTCAAAAACCCGGTCCCAGTACTCGGCCGCAAAACTGGCGGTGTGCAGTTTGATGCCGATGGCATCGGCAACGGCCTGGGCGTCGGCCAGATCTGTCATGGCTGTGCAGTACTCGGTGCCGTCATCCTCGTCCCAATTTTTCATGAACAGGCCTTCAACCTGGTAGCCCTGGTCTTTCAGAAGCCAGGCGGCCACTGAAGAATCCACGCCGCCGGACATGCCGACGATCACACGCGTGTTGGCGTTACTGTTTGGAGAGGAGGCTTCGGGTGCGTTGGTCATGACAGCTTCGTTACCGGCTAAAAAACCGCGAGTTTATCATCTTTCCGAGGGTGTCGTCTGCGCGTCCACCACCACGTCCAGCGGGTATCGCCGGCCGTTTCGGTAATCTTCTATGCACTGGATGACCAGCGGACTGCGCAGTTTGTCCCCCAGCGCGCGGATTTCATCCAGGGTGAGCCAGTGGGCGGCGATGATGCCATCGTCCAGCTGTTCAGTAACCCGGTCGCCAGCACGCGCAGCGTAGCAGAAACGATAGTAGGTAACGCCGTTGGCCGGAGCCTTGTAGGTGTAAATGCCAAGGAAGTGTATGGGCTCTATGTTCCAGCCCGTCTCTTCAAGGGTTTCCCGTCGGACGGCATCCAGAATGGCTTCATCTTCTTCGATATGGCCAGCCGGCTGGTTGAAAACAACCTTGCCGCCGCTGATCTCTTCAACCATCAGGTAACGGCCGGCTTCATCCTCGACTATAACGGCCACGGTAGCATGGGGTGTCCAGGTCATGATTTCCGGTTTCTCCTGGTTCGGGCGCCAGCGGCGTTGCCGCGGCGGGTTGGTTTTGGTGAAGCGGGTAAATTGACGGTGACCGTTCGATGGGCTCCGGATTCGAGGCCGTCAAGGGTCCAGTCACCAATCCGATACCGGATCAGGCGAAGTGTCGGAAACCCGACGGCAGCGGTCATTCGACGTACCTGCCGGTTCTTGCCCTCGGTTATCGTCAGTTCAATCCAGCTCGTCGGAATGTTATCCCGATGACGCACCGGAGGCACTCTCGGCCAGACCGTCGGGGCAGGCATTCTGTCGGCTTTTGCCGGCCGGGTCAGACCATCCTTGAGCTGCACACCGCTAGCCAGGTGTCTCAGTGCTTCTTCAGAAATGTTTCCTTCTACCTGCACCCAGTAGGTCTTTGGCATCTTCAGTGATGGTGACGCTATGCGGTGTTGGAGGGAGCCTTCCGCGGTCAGAAGGAGCAGGCCCTCGGAATCGTAGTCCAGACGTCCCGCCGGATAAATGCCCGGGATGCGTACGTAATCTGCCAGGGTAGCGCGAGGTGGTTTACTTCCGGAAGCGCCATCGTCTGTGAATTGGCTCAGAACATGAAAGGGTTTATTGAAAAGCACGAGTTCTGCCATGCGAAGGACTTTCCCGGATATCCGCTGTCTTTGAGCAGTGCAGCGTACTGCAA
The DNA here is from genome assembly GCF_001266795.1 of Marinobacter sp. CP1. Lineage (NCBI taxonomy): Bacteria > Pseudomonadati > Pseudomonadota > Gammaproteobacteria > Pseudomonadales > Marinobacteraceae > Marinobacter > Marinobacter sp. CP1. The sequence continues at coordinate 116,325 of NZ_CP011929.1, read as the reverse complement.
ACAGGAAGGCTGGCAAAGTAGGGCGGGCGCCACCGCCCAGGGGGACCTGTCACCCGACGTTTTTAAGGACAAAAAAAGATACCCCCACCAGCAGACGACCGGTGGGTGTGATTTTGCGTTACCAGAACAGGTCAGGCGTTGACTGCACGGGGCGGATAGCCGTCCCTGCCTGATTCCTGCTGGCCGGATTGTCCGGCAGAGTCGCTGCTGGCGTCAGTTTGCGCCTTGCTGGCAGGCAGCTCGTCGGGAACGATGTTGACTGCGTGAATGCCCTTGTCGCTGGGCTTTTTGTCGAAGGTTACGGCCTGGCCGGCTTTTAAGGTCTTGTAGCCGTCCATTTGCACCGAAGAGAAGTGCGCAAACAGGTCGTCACTGCAGCCATCCTCGATGATGAATCCGTACCCTTTGGCATTGTTGAACCACTTGACCTTGCCTCTTGGCATGATGAACTCCCCTGTTCTTTTGCTGTCTCTATTCTTGTTAATTCTCTGTGTGCCTATCGGCGCCGTCGCACAGTCGGTCCGAATCCTGTTACACAAACCTTGCATGGATTTACATTATTTTACATTGCAACTTAACTTTCGGCCAATCATTGCGGTGAGTCAATAGTTTCTATGCCGGGAATGTGTGGTTGAACGCAGTCTGGAAGCGGTATCATGTTCGTATTGATAAATATCTCATGCCCCGCTTGAAAACCCCGGGGCGGACATCCACATTTAACAAGGGCACCGATAAACCGGTAAGGAATGATGCGGACTATCGAAAATTCTCTACTAGTATTCAATCAGGGGGAGGACGAACAACCGGGGCGACAGGATGACCTCAGCGTTGCTCCCGAGAAGCCCGCTCTCAAGCGCCCGGCGCGATACAGGGTGGTGCTTCTGAACGATGATTACACGCCCATGGATTTTGTGGTCGATGTGTTGATGAAGTTCTTCGGAATGAATGAAGAAAAGGCGACGCAGGTGATGCTGCTCGTCCATACACAGGGAAAAGCTGTATGCGGGGTATATACCCGGGACATCGCGGAAACAAAGGCGGCACAGGTGAACCAGTATTCTTCGGAATGCGAACATCCGCTCCTTTGCGAGATTGAACGTGCGGACTGATAGACGTTGGGGTGGCCCATGCTGAGCAAAGATCTAGAAATTACGCTGAATACGGCCTTCAAGAATGCCCGGGACAAGCGTCATGAGTTCATGACTGTGGAGCATTTGTTGCTGGCCCTACTGGATAATGAATCGGCAGTGGGCGTCCTGAAAGCCTGTGGTGCAGACCTCAAGCGGCTTCAGGAAGAGCTTGTCGAATTCGTGGACTCCACCACACCTTTGATTCCGAGCAGCGACAGTGAGCGCGAGACCCAGCCAACACTGGGGTTCCAGCGAGTCCTGCAAAGGGCTGTGTTCCATGTGCAGTCCTCGGGCAAGAAAGAGGTGACCGGTGCCAATGTGCTGGTGGCCATCTTCAGTGAACAGGAAAGCCAGGCGGTGTATGTGCTCAAGAAACAGAGCATTGCCCGCATTGATGTGGTCAACTTTGTTTCCCACGGCATTTCCAGGGTTCAGGGCGCAGAAGATCAGGAAAGTCACGATCAGGCGTCCCACGAGGAGGCTGGCGAGGAAGGCGGACAATCCAAGCCGCTTGAAAGCTACGCCACCAACCTGAACGAGCAGGCCCGTCAGGGCCGCATTGATCCGCTGATCGGCCGTGAACACGAAGTCGAGCGGGTGGTGCAGATCCTTGTACGCCGCCGGAAGAACAATCCGCTGCTGGTCGGCGAGGCCGGGGTTGGCAAAACCGCCATCGCAGAGGGGCTCGCCAAGCGTATCGTCGACGGACAGGTCCCCGATATTATTTCCGATGCGGTGGTGTACTCGCTGGATCTGGGTGCCCTGTTGGCAGGAACCAAGTATCGCGGCGATTTCGAAAAGCGTCTGAAAGGTCTGCTTGCCGAACTCAAGAAAGAAAACCACGCGATCCTGTTCATCGATGAGATCCACACCATCATCGGAGCGGGCTCTGCCTCCGGCGGCGTGATGGATGCGTCGAATCTGTTGAAGCCCATGCTCAGTTCGGGTGAAATCCGGTGCATTGGCTCTACAACGTTCCAGGAGTTCCGGGGTATTTTCGAGAAAGACAGTGCCCTGGCGCGCCGTTTCCAGAAAATCGATGTGAACGAGCCCAGTGTTGAGGACACCTACCAGATCCTGAAGGGCCTCAAGCCGAATTTTGAAAAGCACCACGATCTCAAATACACCGACAAGGCGCTTCGGGTGGCTGCAGAGCTGTCCGACCGTTACATTACTGATCGTCACCTACCGGACAAGGCGATTGACGTCATTGACGAGGCGGGCGCGCGCCAGCGGCTGCAGCCGGAAGGCAAGCGTAAGAAGACCGTTGATGTCACCGAGATCGAGGATGTGGTTGCAAATATTGCCCGTATCCCACCGAAGAACGTGTCTACCAGCGACAAGGATCTGCTGCGGAATCTGGAGCGGGATCTGAAGATGACGGTCTTTGGTCAGGATCCGGCCATCGAATCGCTGTCCACTGCTATCAAGCTGGCTCGCGCCGGGCTCAAGGCCCCTGAGAAGCCAGAGGGTGCCTTCCTGTTCGCAGGGCCGACCGGTGTCGGTAAAACCGAGGTTACCAAGCAGTTGGCCAAGGTTCTGGGTATCGAACTGGTACGCTTTGACATGTCGGAGTATATGGAGCGGCACACCGTATCACGGCTGATCGGTGCGCCTCCGGGCTACGTTGGGTACGATCAGGGTGGCCTGTTGACCGAGTCGGTGAACAAGCATCCGCACTGTGTCCTGCTGCTGGACGAGATCGAGAAGGCCCATCCGGAAGTGTTCAACCTCCTGTTGCAGGTCATGGATCACGGTACGCTGACCGATAACAACGGCCGCAAGGCAGATTTCCGCCACGTGATTCTGGTAATGACCACCAACGCTGGTGCCGAGAGCATGGCTCGTCGCTCTATTGGCTTCAGCGAGCAGGATCACAGCACCGACGGCATGGAAATTATCAGCAAGACCTTCACGCCGGAATTCCGCAATCGCCTGGACGGTATCATCCAGTTCGGCGACCTGCAGATCGATACCATCACCCACGTGGTTGACAAGTTCCTCACCGAGCTGCAGGCGCAGCTGGATGAGAAGCATGTGGTTCTGCATGTGGATGACGAGGCGAAGGCCTGGCTGGCCGAGAAGGGCTATGACGTCACCATGGGCGCCCGCCCCATGTCCCGCCTGATCCAGGACAAGATCAAGCGGCCGCTGGCCGAGCAGATCCTGTTCGGGCGCCTTTCAGAGAAAGGCGGGGATGTCTTCATCCACCTGCGGGATGACGAGCTGGTATTCGAGTACGAGGACGAGCCTGCAGAGGCGGTCTGAGACAGGCTCGATTAAAGAAAAACCGCTGGCCGGGTAACCGGCAGCGGTTTTTTTGTGCCCTGACGAAAAAAGCCCCCGAAGGGGCTTTCAGATGTCATGGGAGCATCAACGGGCGCGATATACGATCCGGCCCTTGCTCAGGTCATAGGGAGTCAGCTCAACCTTGACCTTGTCACCTGTCAGGATGCGGATGTAGTTCTTGCGCATCTTTCCGGAGATATGGGCTGTCACAACATGACCGTTGCTCAGCTCAACGCGGAACATGGTGTTTGGAAGGGTATCGATAATAACGCCTTCCATTTCAATGGCATCTGATTTCGGCATTCAGTAGAAACCTCGTTTGAATATGCTTCTGGTGATTCTAAATTGCGCAATTCTGCCTGATTTATCGGCGTTTGGCAAAGTTAGCCTGCGTCCAGTTCACGCCAGTGCCCGTCTCTCAGTGCTTCGATGGGTCGGAAGCGTGTTTTGTAATTCATTTTTCGGCACTGCTTGATCCAGTAACCAAGGTACAGGTGGGGAAGCCCCCTGCGGCGGGCTTCCTCAATTTGCCAGAGGATTGCGAAGGTGCCCAGGCTGCGGTCCTCCAGATCAGGATCGAAAACTGTATAGATGGCCGAAAGGCCATCGTCCAGAAGATCGACGGCTGCCAGTCCTACCAGCCGTTCGCCCTGGTGGATTTCCAGAAACCAGGAATCGGTTGCGCCTTCTACCAGAAACGAGGTGAACTGTTCCCGGGTCGGCGGGTACATATCGCCGTCCTTGTGCCTTTGTTCGATGTAATTGGCGTAGAGCTGGTAATACCTCTCCGCAAAGGTGGCGGGCACCATGGTGCACTGCAAATCCTTGTTTTTGCGGAGAACCCGCCGCTGGCTTCTGTCCGGCTTGAAATCATCAACTTTCAACCGAACTGGTATGCAGGCATTGCACTGCTCACAGTGAGGGCGGTAGTAGTGGGATCCGCTGCGGCGAAAGCCGAGAGCCGTGAGTTGGCTGTAAAGCTTTTTGTCGATATGAGCCCGCGGATCTACAAACATGGTGGTGGCCTCGCGGTCTGGCAGGTAGCTGCAATCGTGCGGTGGTGTCGCGAAGAACACCAGGGTTCTGAGATTGCTCATTCACTCCTCCGGCCCGGGCCAACGCCATAGGAAGGTCCAGTCGGTCTGATCCGGTTTCTGATCGATGGTCATCCTGAGTATAGATAAAAACTCTTCCCGTGGAATAGTCCGTGCGCCCATGGTAAGCAGGTGCCGGCTCTCTACCTGGCAATCCATGATCCGGTAGCCCCAGAGCTGTAACTGGTGCGCCAGGTGAACCATGAGAACTTTGGACGCGTTGGTTTCCAGAGAAAACATGGATTCACCGAAGAAACACCGGCCAATTGCCAGTCCGTACATGCCACCAGCCAATTCACCACGCTGGTTCCAGATTTCGATGGAGTGGGCGACGCCCATGCGATGCAGCTCTGAGTAGCTGGCAATCATTTCCTCGGTAATCCAGGTACCTTCGGCACGGGTTGAGGCGCACAGGCGGATGATTCGTCCGAAGTGTCTGTCTGCGGTTACCTGGAAGCGTTGTTGGTTCAGGGTCCGGCGCAGGCTCCGTGAAACGTGGATTTCGTTCGGAAAAAGGACACACCGCGGATTCGGTGACCACCACAAAATGGGCTGGTCGTCGCTGTACCAGGGGAAGATGCCGTTCCGGTAGGCCAGTATGAGTCGCTCAGTGGAAAGGTCGCCGCCGAGGGCGAGAAGGCCGTCCGGGTCGTCCAGGGCTTCGTTGGCGGGGGGGAACCAGAGTTGGTCCGGGTCTAGCCAGGGTAGTGAGGTCATCCTTCTCCGGCAATTACTGCAATGTTTCGGTTCTATTTTACAGAGTACCGGCCGGTGGGAGCCGCCTTCTGAAACACGCTGTGAATACGTCCTTGTACGCTTGGCTCCGCCATCCATGGCTCCGCACAGTTTCAGAAGGCGGCTCCCACCGACCTTCGCAAACTTTTGAGTTCGCGTTCCTTTTCTTTACTCAAGCACAATCAGTCTTGCTGATCCAGAAACTTTTCCGCATCCAGGGCGGCCATGCAGCCGAAGCCGGCGGAGGTGACGGCCTGGCGGTAGACGTGGTCGGCTACGTCGCCGGCGGCGAATACGCCGGGAATGCTGCTCTGGGTGGCCATGCCTTCGAGGCCGGAGCGGATGCGGATATAGCCGTTCTCCATGTCCAACTGGCCCTGGAACAGGTCGGTGTTGGGTTTGTGGCCGATGGCGATGAATACGCCGGCCAGGTCCATTTCCTGGGTGGAGTCGTCTTTGGTGCTTTTGATGCGCATACCGGTGACGCCGGTGCCGTCGCCCAGGACTTCGTCGAGGGTGTGGTCCCAGACGATCTTGACGTTGCCGTTTTCGGCCTTTTCAAACAGTTTGTCCTGGAGGATCTTTTCGGCACGCAGGCTGTCGCGGCGGTGCACCAGGGTCACTTCGTCGGCAATGTTGGAGAGGTACAGAGCCTCTTCGACCGCGGTGTTACCGCCGCCAATAACGGCAACTTTCTGCTTCTTGTAGAAGAAGCCGTCGCAGGTGGCGCAGGCGGAGACGCCCTGGCCTTTGAATTTCTCTTCAGACTCGAGGCCGAGATACATGGCGGAGGCGCCGGTAGCAATGATCAGGGCGTCGCAGGTGTACTCGCCGCCATCGCCCTTGAGGCGGAATGGGCGGTTACGAAGGTCGGCTTCGTTGATGGTGTCGTAGACGATGCTGGTTTCGAAGCGTTCGGCGTGCTTGAGCATGCGCTGCATGAGCTCCGGGCCCTGAACGCCGTCGTTGTCGCCGGGCCAGTTGTCGACGTCGGTGGTGGTGGTGAGCTGGCCGCCGACTTCAATACCGGTAATCAGGGTCGGGTTCAGGTTGGCGCGGGCTGCGTAAACGGCAGCGGTGTAACCTGCGGGGCCGGAACCGAGGATGATCAGTCGGGAATGTTTGGTGTCGCTCATTGGGAATTCTCTCACTGAAAAAGCCGTACGTTGCCGGGCCCCGGTTTCAGGGCCAGACGCTTCGGGGAAAGGGGCAAAGGCTAACATGAAAGGCGCGGTCTGCCATTCGTTTTGGCCAATTCCGCTTATAAAACCTTGCTATTTACTCAAGCACAGAAACAGTTGCCAACAGCTGACGAACCCTTTCCGCACTTTTTCCGGACTCGCCCTGTTCGAGACGGTGGGCCGCCACTGCAGGGAACACGGCCTGGATGTCGTCAGGCAGCACGTGATGACGCCCCTCCATCAGGGCCCAGGCTTTGGCGGCCCGCACCAGTCCCAATCCCGCCCGGGGCGAAAGCCCGTACAGAAGGCCGGGCATTCTCCGGCTCTGTTCCAGCAACCGCTGCACGTAATCCAGAAGAGCCGGGCTGGCGGTTATCCGGGTAACGCCTTCCTGCAGGGTTTTCAGGTCGGCCTGGGAGAGCAGGGTCGGCAGCTTTTCAGTCATGGCACGACGGTCTTCGCCCTCCAGCAGCTCCCGCTCGGCCCGCGGGTCCGGATAGCCGAGGCGAAGACGCATGAGGAACCGGTCCAGTTGGGACTCGGGCAGGGGATAGGTGCCGCCCTGCTCGATGGGATTCTGGGTGGCAATCACGAAGAACGGGTGGGGCAGTGGCCGGGTCTCGCCCTCGATGGACACTTGCCGTTCTTCCATGGCTTCGAGCAGAGCGCTCTGCGTTCGCGGTGATGCCCGGTTGATTTCATCAGCCAACACCACCTGGGCAAAGATCGGGCCGGGGTGGAATACCAGGCTACCGGCCTGTTTGTCGTACATGGAGTAACCCAGCACATCCGCCGGAAGCAGGTCGTTGGTGAACTGGATGCGCTGGTACGTCAGCCCCATCACCTTGGCCAGGGCATGAGAAAGAGTGGTTTTGCCCATGCCGGGGATATCTTCGATCAGCAGGTGCCCCCGGGCCAGAAGCCCGCAGAGGGCAAGGCGTACCTGTTGGTCTTTGCCCAAGAGTATCTGGTTCAGTTCACTGACTACGGTATCGACCAGTTTTTTCATTCGGGGCTCAGTCCCTTACGCGTTTGAGGATGTCGCCGTAGGCGTCTATTCGGCGATCTCTCAAATACGGCCAGATACGGCGAACCGATTCACTGCGGTTGCGATCCAGGGTGACGGCAAGGATACATTCGGAGCTGTCATCGCCCCGGGCTAGCAACTCACCCTGCGGGCCACAGATAAAACTGTTGCCCCAGAAACGGATGCCGTCGCTGTGCCCGGAGGGGTCGGGTTCGGTGCCTACCCGGTTCGGAGCCACGACTGGCAGGTTGTTGGCAACGGCATGGCCCCTTTGCACGGTGACCCAGGCGTCCAGTTGACGCGCCTGTTCATCGGGGTCATCCGTTACATCCCAGCCGATCGCAGTTGGGTAGATCAGGATCTCGGCGCCAGCCAGGGCCATCAGCCTTGCGGCCTCGGGGTACCACTGGTCCCAGCACACCAGCACGCCGAGCCTGCCGACAGACGTATCGATAGGCGTGAAACCGCTGCGGCCATCGTTGAACTGGGCGTCACCGGGCGTGAAGTAGAATTTTTCATAGAACCCCGGGTCGTCCGGAATGTGCATTTTCCGGTACAGCCCTGCCAGGGAGCCGTCTTTCTCAAATACGACCGCCGTGTTGTGGTACACGCCGTTCATACGACGTTCGAAAATGGATCCAACCAGCACAATACCCAGTTCCCGGGCCAGGTCAGACAGGCGCTTGCTGGTAGGACCGGGAATCGGCTCTGCCAGCTCGAAAACAGACGTTTCCTCGGTCTGGCAGAAATATAAGGTGGCGTGAAGTTCCTGGAGGATCACCAGGTTGGCGCCACTGGCTACGGCCTCACGAACCAGTTTCTCGGTAGTGGCGAGGCTGGCGGCCTTGTCGCTGCTACAGGCCTGCTGGATGGCGGCAACATTGATTTGGCTTTTGCGCAACTCACTGCTCATCAACTGACTACTCCGGCGGGAATTTGCATGGTCACACAGTGAAGGCTGCCATGCTGACGAATCAAGGGCCGGCAATTGATCGGCACTATTTCTCGTGTCGGAAAGATCTCTTTCATGACAGCGATGGCGTCCTGATCCTGATCAACGCCGTAAACGGGAAGCAAAACCGCCTCGTTGATGATCAGGAAGTTGGCATAGGTGGCCGGAAGACGCTCACCGTCCTCATCATGGATGGCATCGGGCCAGGGCAGAGGCGTCAGCTTGTAGGGGCCGCCGTCGGCCTGGCGGAACTCCTGAAGTTCCTCCTCCATGGCTGCCAACGCGCTGTAGTGTTCATCCGCCACATCTGGGCAAGTCACGTAGCAGATGTGATCCGGGGCGCAAAATCGGGCGAGGGTATCGATGTGGCTGTCGGTGTCATCCCCGGCAAGATAGCCGTGGTTGAGCCAGAGAATCCGCCGGATTCCCAGCACCTCGGAAAGCAGCTGTTCAATCGCCGTGCGATCCATGGCCGGGTTTCGGGTGGGCGTCAGCAGGCACTCGGATGTGGTCAGCAGGGTGCCCTGACCATCCGATTCAAATGAACCCCCTTCCAGCACAAACCCGACCTGCTGCATCCTGGTTGTGCCGAAGACGCCAGCATTGAAAAGGTGACTATTTAACGCATCGTCCTTTTCCCAGGGGAACTTTCCGCCCCAGGCGTTGAACCTGAAATCCAGCAGTGTCGGCCCTTCATCGGTGAGAATGGTGATGGGTCCATGGTCGCGGGCCCAGGTGTCATTCGCCGGTGCCGGAACCGATCTCACGCGTCCCGGAAAGCCATTGTCCTCGGCGTACCGATTGAGGTCCCGTTCTAGCTCCTGCAGGCGGACTACGTGTTCGCAACCGATGACAAGGTGTTCGTGTGGGAGTACGGCTTTCGCGATGTCGAGGAACACCGGTTCAACTTCGTCGATCAGGCCTGCCCAGTCGGTTCCCGGGTGGGGCCAGGTCAGCATGACGGCACTCTGGGGCGCCCACTCTGCGGGCAACACTCGTTTGGTTGTCACTACGTCACCTTGAATCATAAAAGACGCCATTCTAACCAACGATTGGTTGAACGTCAGGACATGGGAAGGGAATTTCCAGCCTGGAAAGGCCCCTCGGGCCTTCAGGGATTCGGCTTGAGAACGGTATGGATAACCCGGTCGCCTTCGAAATACACGATAAAGCCCTGATAGTGCCACTGAGTAATCGGTGGCTGGCCCACGGGACCTTCAATTTCCACGGGTGCACCCCAGGAAGCGCGCACTGATGACTGGCTCATGCCAGAGCCGGGGAAGCTGGCCTGGTCGCGATCGGCCTGGGTGCCAACTGGCACGCGGACTTCTTCAGCTACCGCGGACATCATCGGGAAAAGGGCCAGTGTGGCAGTCACTGCCAGTGCGCCGAACAGGGTAGTTTGCTTTCTCATTGATGGGTCTCCATGAAAACTGATGTCCTCGGGAGGACATGGATAAAGCGTAATATCCGAAAAAGATTAGCAAAAGTCACTCGTTTTTCCCCAGTCTACTCCTTTTGACGCTGTCGAATCTGCCACCGCATCACATGTCGTGCGATTTGCTGGCGATCGCTGTCCTCAATCCGGGCGAATTCGGTGTGGACCCTTGCTCCGCCTGACGAATCGGGGTGTACCTCAATAACTCGGGCAACTGCGCGGGGCTGGAAAAGTTCGGGTGGGAGGGTCATTCGAACAGCGAGCCGGTCTCCCGGCTGCCAGGCAGGGGTGCTGCTCGAGAACGACAGCCCACCCTCGCTCAGGGTTACTTCCTGCCAGTCCTCAGGTTGCAACGGATTTTGCTCAAAGGCCATAATGCGCGCAAGCGTGTCCAGCTTGCCGTTCAGGGATTTGATCAGTCCGGTAAGCAGCCGGTCTTTGTCGGCAAGGCTGGCAAGCTGGGATTTAACGTCCTGATCCAGCCGCCTGAATTCAGCTTTCAGGCTCTCAAGATGGTCGCCGTCGAAGGCATCTTCTTCCATTGCGGTGCCAGGCGCCAGCTTGCGGATCTCCAGGCCGATCCGGTCTTCAATGCGGAAAAAGTCCCGCCGTTCGGGTGAATAGTCCACCGGTTCGTTGGGGATGTCGGACGACTGCATCGCGGCTCCGGAAGGCTGATTTTTTATTTGGTACAGAACAGTTTAGCAGTTTCCCGTCGTGCTGGAAGGTACCCGGGAAAACCAGACCACGACAGACCGGAAGGTAGCAATAGGCACCTCTCAATGTTCAGACCCTTATCATTCTATATTGGCTTGCGTTACACGGCCGCCAAACGCCGCAATCACTTCATTTCCTTTATTTCCCTGACCTCCATAATCGGGCTGATGCTGGGAGTTGCGGTTCTGATCATCGTGCTCTCGGTCATGAACGGTTTCGATCGGGAGCTTAAGCAGAGAATTCTCGGGATGGTGCCCCACGCTACCATTCAGGGCGCCGGGCCGCTCGACGACTGGCAATCAATCGACGCGAAGATGCAGCAGCACCCCCGCGTGCTGGCTGCTGCGCCTTTCATACAGGGGCAGGGTATGGTTACCGGCGGTGGAAATGTTCGCGGGGTCGTGCTTAACGGCATTCTCCCGGAGGAGGAACGAACGGTCTCCATCATTGAAAACCACATGGTCGAAGGCAGTCTCAACGATCTGGTTTCTGGTGAATTCGGCATCATCATCGGTCGGTTGATGGCGGCCAGCCTGCGTCTTCAGATCGGTGACAAGGTAACCGTGGTCCTGCCGGAAGCCTCGGTTACGCCGGCCGGGGTCCTGCCCAGGCTCAAAAGGTTCACGGTCAAAGGCATCTTCAGTGTCGGGGCAGAACTGGATGGCAATTACACCCTGATTCACATGGATGATGCCGCCAAGCTCATGCGGACCGGGGGCAAAGCCGAGGGTATTCGCCTGCTGGTGGATGACCTTTTTGCCGCTCCCAGGGTGTCGCAGCAGGCTGCTGAGTCGCTGGGCGGCCGGTATTACGTATCCGACTGGACCCGAACCCACGGCAACCTGTTCCAGGCCATCCGCATGGAGAAAACCATGATCGGCCTGCTGCTGATGTTTATCGTGGCTGTCGCTGCATTCAATATCGTGTCCACGTTGGTGATGGTGGTTACCGATAAAACCGGTGACATCGCCATCCTCAGGACCATGGGGGCAACACCGGGACGCATCATGCGGATCTTCATTGTTCAGGGGGCGGTCATCGGTATCTTCGGAACCATTGTTGGCACGGCGCTGGGCGTTTTCGGAGCGCTCAACATCAGTGCCTTTATTTCCTGGCTGGAGGGAGCGCTCGGCCACCAGTTCCTGAGCGCGGACGTTTACTTCATCAGCTATCTGCCTTCCCAGCTGCAATGGCAGGACGTGTTTATCATCAGTGGAGCCGGCCTCGCCATGAGTCTGTTGGCAACGATTTATCCGGCCTGGCGGGCTTCCAGGGTGGATCCGGCGGAGGCGCTTCGTTATGAGTAAGGAACAATCCGCAATGGCACACTCTGCCCTGGTAATAGACTGCCGTCAGGTGACCCGGACCTATAACGAAGGTCTCGGCAAGCTCACCATTTTTTCGGATATCTCGCTCGAAGTCGCACAGGGGGAGACCGTTGCCATTGTGGGCAGCAGTGGTGCCGGAAAAACCACGTTGCTCAACTTGTTGGGCGGGCTCGACAAGCCATCTTCCGGCCAGATTTCCATTTGTGGCGAAGACATTCACCGGCTTTCCGAGGGACGGCGCGCTCGGTTCCGGAATGCCCATCTCGGGTTTGTCTATCAGTTCCATCACCTGTTGCCGGAGTTCACCGCTCTGGAAAACGTGATGATGCCTTGTGCGTTGGGCGGTATGGCGGTATCCAGGTCGAGGGACAAGGCGGCCAGCCTGCTGCAGCGGGTTGGGCTTGCCGAACGGCTGGATCACAAACCCGGCGAGCTGTCCGGTGGCGAACGCCAGCGGGTGGCCATTGCCCGGGCACTGGTCAACGAACCGGACTGTGTTCTGATGGACGAACCGACGGGCAACCTGGATGAACATACCGGAGAAGGGGTGCAGGCGCTGATCGAGTCATTGAGGGATCAGCTGGGTATTGCCTTTGTCATGGTCACCCATGACATGAAAATGGCCAGAAGCCTGGGGCGTGTTATGCGGCTTGAGCAGGGTCGCCTGATTCAGGAAGCCTGATCAGCCTCACGACGGCGTCTGAGTCGTGCGGTGCGTCGCACCTGCCAGTCAGAGCGAATTTTCCGGCGCCACAGATACTGGATAATCAGGTAGGCCACGCAAGCGGAGACCGTTGCGACCACCAGGGACCCGAGATAGAGGGGAATGCCGATATCCAGCAGCCGCTCGCTGATCCAGGACCACGAGAGCTCGAAATCAAAACTGAGTACAGGCCGATCCAGAGCCCAGGCGCCAATCTTGTAGTTGAAATAGAACATCGGCGGCATGGTTACAGGGTTGCTGATCCATACCAGGACCACTGAAAGCGGCAGGTTGGCATTGAACCAGATGGCAAAAAAGGCCGCCGCAAGCATCTGGAAGGGCATGGGAATAAAGCAGAACCAGATGCCGACGAGAAAGGCCCGCGCAACACTGTGACGGTTGATGTGCCACAGGTTCGGTTCATGAAGGATATCGCCCAGAAAGCTCAGCGACTGCATCGCTTGCACCTTCTCTGGTGAGGGCAGATAGCGTTTCATGAACTTCTTTGGCATTGGAAGTTCTGCCTTTAGACGGAGTTAGTAGACCGGCTCATCGGATGTTGCCGGTGTTTGTGACATACAGGAGGACAAGGATTGTCCGGAAGTATCAACAGACCGGTGGGCCCTTCGGGCGACTCCGGTTCCGCAGCGCTGGGCGTTATCGCCTTCTCTTGTGGCGTTATCTTACTGTATTGGTTGTCGATACTGCCACCTCCCACGTGGTTGATAGCCGCGATACCACTGCTGGCCTTCGGCTGGATCTGCGTTTCCCCGACCTTTGCCAGCTCCGCATTCGTATCTGCTCTTGGCCTCATGGTCGGACTCTCCTGGGCCTCGTGGCATGCCAGTGACCGGCTTTCAACGGTTCTGCCGGCAAGCCTGGAACGCGAGCGTCTCTCTGTCTCGGGATACGTATGTGATATTCCTTCGCCCGGTAGCTTCAACAGTTTACGTTTCAGTTTCTGTGTCACCCAGTGGCACAACCTTCCCATCCCGACCCGAGAGGAAGCAAGGATGCCGGACCTGCTCAGGTTGTCCTGGTACGGTCACGGAATGGAGCGGCTCCCGGGCCAACGTTTGCGGCTGGAAGTTGTGCTCAAGCGCCCCCACGGCTCCCTGAACCCCGCGGGCTTTCGCTACGAGGACTGGCTGTTTCGCAAGGGCTACCGGGCCACGGGCAGCATTCGTAGCGTGGAGGTTGACCGGGATGTCGGGTGTTTCGTCCATTGCCAGTACCGGAAGCTGCATCGTTTGCTTCACCAATGGACCATCGAGCAATTTGGCGGTGCCCGTCATTATCCGCTGGTTTCTTCGTTACTCATAGGTCATCGCGGCCACATGGAACAGAAGCACTGGGATGTGCTCAAGGCGACCGGCACCATTCACCTGGTTGCCATATCGGGCCTGCACCTGGGTCTGATCGCCCTGGGGGCAGGGTTTCTGTGCCGGCGACTGTTGCTGACTGTTCCGGCACACATAGTGAGCGATAGCTCAAGGCGTTGGTTTGCCTTCCTGGCCGTTATCCTCTGCTGTCTGGTTTATGCCCTGGCGGCGGGATTTACCGTTCCAACCCAGAGGGCTCTGGTGATGGTTGTGGCCGGTGGGTGGCTGGTACTGATGAGTCGTCAGGCCCCGGTCTGGAACGTTTTCCTGGCCGCGTTGGCTGCCGTTCTTGTGCTGGACCCTTTCGCGCCCCTGGACCAGGGATTCTGGCTTTCGTTCGCTGCGGTTGCCACCCTGATCACTGTATTCTCGTCGCGACTGGCTGGAACCGGGTGGCTGAGAGGACTCGTCCTGGCCCAGCTCGCGGTTTTTGGCGGATTATGGCCAATCCTCGAAATACTGGGGCAGGGTCAGCCCCTGGTAGGTTTATTGGCCAACCTGGTCGCAATTCCCTGGGTATCCCTTGTGGTTATGCCAGTGCTTGTCGCGGGTGGGTTGCTTGCCGCCGTAGTCCCAGGCACCGCCCAGCTGTTCCCGCCAATATTCGATCTAACCCTCGGTGTTCTGTGGCAATGGCTCATGTGGCTTGCGCAGTGGCAGGCGCCGGACATCCGGGCTGGTGTCCCGGAGCTGTTTGGCTGGGCGTTGCTGAGCGTCGCGGTATTGTGTATGCCGTTCGCCATGTTCCGGCTTGTGGCGGTCCTTTCTGCGGTGTTGTGGCTGGTGTATCCGGCTCCTTCTTCCGAAAGGAATTCGTACGTGGCAGTGCCAGTTGTAAGGGTATGGGATGTTGGGCAGGGTCTTTCAGTTCTGGTCCGACACGGGCGCGAGGTTCTTGTCTACGATACCGGTCCCGCCGTGCCCGGCGTGTTTTCGGCCGTCGAATCCACGCTTGTGCCCAATCTGGCGGCTGAAGGAATCAAGCGAATTGACACCCTCGTGATCAGCCACGCCGACAGCGATCATGCCGGTGGCATCTCGGAGCTTTCCCGGAACGTCAGTGTCGGCCGTGTGATTGCTGGTGAGCCTGCGCCGGTCAGACAGCAGGTTGGCGAACTGCCTGTGCAAGCCTGCAAACAGGCTGAAGAAAGGCTGGGAGGATTGGTCCTCGAGTTCTGGCAGGGTGAGGGCGCTCAAGAGGGCAACGACGCTTCCTGTGTGTTGCGTATCTACCACCCTGACTCCGGAACTGAGTGGCTCTTGCCGGGAGATATTACCGAACCCGTGGAGGCAGAGTATCTGGCTTATTTGGCTGGCCGAGAGGACGTTCAGGTTCCTTCGACTCGCGTGCTCGTTGCGCCCCACCACGGGAGCAAAACCTCATCTTCCGAACCCTGGGTGCGCGTGCTGAGACCAGATCGGGTCATCTATACTGCTGGCTATCGCCACCGGTACGGTCATCCCCACCCGACGGTAACCGCACGTTACGCGGCGGTCGGAGCGGTGCCGCTGAACACAGCATGTTCAGGCAGCGTCGAGATGACCGTTGTCGATAACAAGCTGGTATTCAAGGAAATGCGGCATGGCTCGTCGTTCTGGATCGGTAGTTCGGGGCTTGCCCGCGACCAATGTAAATTACCGTGACATTGCAGGTGTGGCCTCCACGGGTAGCTATGCTAAAGTAGCGCGGCTTGCAAACAATCAGGGAGACCAAGCGTGTTCGAGCTGTTGAAAGCCGGTGGCATTCTGATGGTGCCAATTGTTGCCTGCTCCATTCTGGCGCTGGCCATCATTCTGGAGCGTTTCTGGACCCTTCGCGCCTCCAGGGTCGCGCCCCCCCAGACCATCAATGAGTTATGGCGCTGGATCAAGAAGAAAGAACTCAATGGCCGGAAACTGAAAGCCCTGCAGGGGTCATCACCCCTGGGCCGGATTCTTGCCGGTGGCCTGCTTAACGCCAAGCATGGCCGCGAAATCATGAAAGAAAGCATCGAGCACGAGGCAAGCCAGGTCATCCATGATCTGGAGCGTTTCCTTAACCCGCTGGGCACCGTTGCGACGATCACCCCTCTGCTGGGACTGCTTGGTACCGTCATTGGCATGATCAAGGTATTTGCCGAGATCCAATTGGCCGGGGTTGGCAACGCCGGCAACCTCGCCGGTGGTATTTCTGAAGCGCTTATTACTACGGCCGCTGGCCTGAGCGTCGCCATCCCGGCACTTATCTGCCACCGCTACTTTATCCGGAGAGTGGATGAGCTGGTCGTCGGCATGGAGCAGGAAGCGATCAAGCTGGTTGAGGTAGTGCACGGAGACCGCGAAATCGACGTGGAAGGAGCCTGAACGCCGTGAAGTTCAAGCGCCAGAGGAGCCAGGAAGTCGGGGTAGACCTGACGCCACTGATCGACGTGGTGTTTCTGCTGCTGATTTTCTTTATGGTTTCCACGACCTTTACCCGCGAGAGCCATCTGCAGGTTGAATTGCCTGAGGCCAGCGGCGAGCCTGCGCCGGCATCCGAAGTGCAGCAGATTGACGTGGTGATCAATGCCGAGGGGCAGTACATCCTGAACGACCGCACATTGGTCAATAATCGGCGGGAAACCCTTGAGCGGGGTGTCCGTGAACTGGCTGAAGGCAATAACTCGCTTCCGTTCATCATTACCGCTGACGCCCGCACACCCCATGAATTTGTGGTTCGTGCCATGGACGTTGCCGGACGCCTGGGGTTCGCCAAGCTCAGTATCACCACTGAGCGGGAGGCTGAGAGCCAGTGAAGGTACCCGAGCCTTTGCCAGACCCTGCGGCCGGCCTGCCGGCGGGCAGCTGGGAAACCTACAAACGCCTGCTCGCCTATGTGAAGCCCTTCCTGCTGGCCTTCTCTCTGGCGGTCCTCGGTAACATCATCTATGCCGCCGCATCGACGGGCATGGCGGCGGCCATGGAATACGTTATTGCGGCTATCGAGAATCCGACCGAGCAGAATCGTCTGATGCTGACTCTGGTTATCGTTGGCGTGTTCGCATTCCGTGGGCTGGGCACCTTCCTGAGCCAGTACTTCATCAGCTATGTCGGTCGCCAGGTCATCAATGCGCTCCGTAACGATGTGTTTGATCGACTGATGACACTGCCTTCCCGCTATTTCGATGACAACGCGGCGGGACGGCTGGTGTCCAAGCTTACCTTTAACGTCGAGCAGGTGGCGGAGGCGACAACCAACGCCGTGACTATCACGCTCCGCGAAGGTCTGACCATCGTCGGTCTGCTGGGTTACATGTTCTACACCAACTGGAAACTCACGCTGATTTTCCTGGCGGTAGGGCCGCTTATTGCCGCGGTTGTAAGCTATGCCAGCAAGCGCTTCCGCAAGATCAGCAAACGTATCCAGGGCTCCATGGGTGATATTACCCACGTGGCCTCTGAATCCATTACCGGCTACCGGGTTGTTCGTACGTTCGGAGGTGAGGATTACGAACGCCAGCGTTTTCAAGAGGTTAATAACAAAAACCTCAAGCAAAGTCTGAAGATGGCGTCGACTCAGGCGATCAGTGTTCCAGTGATTCAGGTGCTGGTGGCCATCGCGATTGCCGGGCTAGTCTGGATGATGCTGGCGCCGGAAATTCGTGGTGAGATGACCACCGGCCAGCTGGTGGCATTCATTACGGCGGCGACGACCATGGCCAAGCCCATCCGCCAGGTCACCTCTGTTCACGCCAAGATCCAGAAGGGCGTTGCAGCGGCTTACGATGTGTTCGAAACCATCGACGAGTCGCCGGAGCAGGATCCGGGCACGTATTCGCCGGATCGCGTTGAAGGCGACATCGAGTTTGACGAAGTGGCGTTTCGGTACCGTGACCAGTTGGACAATGTGCTGGAAGGCATATCCCTCAGCATTCCTGCCGGGCAGAGTGTGGCTCTGGTTGGGCGTTCCGGCAGCGGTAAATCCACCTTGGTGAGCCTGTTGCCGAGGTTCTATGAGTACACCGGCGGAGATATCCGAATCGACGGGCACTCGTTGCGCGATTTCTCCCTCAAGGCCCTGCGTAAACAGATCGCTCTGGTAACCCAGAACGTTGTCCTGTTCAACGACACCATCGCTGCGAATATCGCCTATGGTGCCTTGAGAGACTGCACACCGGAGGAAATCCGCGAGGCCGCCGCCAAGGCTCATGCGCTCGAATTTATTGACCGTATGCCCGAGGGACTGGATACCATGATCGGTGACAACGGGGTCATGCTTTCCGGTGGGCAGCGACAGCGGCTCGCCATCGCCCGGGCGCTGCTCAAGAACGCCCCGATTCTGATCCTTGATGAGGCGACATCGGCGCTGGATACGGAATCTGAACGCCACATCCAGGAAGCGCTGGAAACGGTTATGCAGGGCCGTACCACTCTGGTCATTGCGCATCGCCTGTCCACCATCGAGAAAGCGGACCGAATCCTGGTGATGGACAATGGCCGCATCGCCGAATCCGGCCGCCACGACGAACTCCTTGCCGCTGGCGGCGCTTACGCTCAATTGCACCAGATGCAGTTCAGCGAGCAGTCATGAGCGCGGTGCAATCTGCCATGAGTTCGCTGGTTGAGCGTCTCTGGTATGGAAGGAAGCGCCCTCTGGCTTTTCTGGCACCGCTGTCTTGGCTGTACCGGAGCATCGCGGAAGCCCGCCGTCGGGCCGCCTGGGATGCGAGAGATGCGTCGCTCCCGGTTCCGGTCATTGTGGTTGGCAACATCACTGCCGGTGGAACCGGCAAATCGCCGCTCACCGCCTGGCTGGTTTCCGCACTGGCATCCGATGGCTGGCGGCCGGTTATTCTCAGCAGGGGTTATGGTGGCGATGCTGTCCAGTACCCGCTGGAAGTTGCGGCGGAGACCAGTCCTTCCGAAGCCGGTGACGAGCCTGTCATGCTGGCGCTGAGCACCGGGTGCCCGGTTGTTGTTGATCCGCGCCGCCGACGGGGCGCCGATTACGCTCTTGAGAAAAACCTGGGTGATGTGCTGATTTGTGACGACGGCCTTCAACACTACAAGTTGCCCAGAGACCTGGAGCTGTCGGTATTTGATGGGCAAAGGGGCATCGGTAACGGCGCCTTGATCCCCGTTGGCCCGCTTCGGGAGCCGGTTTCGCGACTGACTTCTGTGGACTTTGTTATTGTAAATGGCAAAGAGCTTTCAGAGCAGGCCATGGAAAGCTTTGTTGGCATTGACCACCCTGCGATATTTTCCATGATTCTTGAGCCTGCAACCCTTGTTCACCTGAAAACAGGGGAGTCGAGAGCCGTTGGCGATCTCAGGGGCAAGGCCGTGAGGGCTGTGGCCGGGATCGGAAACCCGGCCCGGTTTTTCGATACACTCAGAACCCTTGGCGCCGACGTTACCGAGGCGGCCTTTCCGGATCACCATCGTTTCCGTCCCGAGGATCTGAACAGTGATACCGATGAGTTGATAGTCATGACCGCAAAAGACGCGGTGAAATGCCGGGAATTTGCACCCGATAATGCCTGGAGCCTCACCGTTGAGGCCAGATTGCCGGGACCGTTCCGGGACGCGTTTCTGGCCCGGGTTCGCCAATGTTCCGAGCCGTTAACTTCCTGATATCAAGTGAGTAAGCAACATGGATAAAAAACTGTTGGCGCTGTTGGCCTGTCCGGTGTGTAAGGGCGACCTGAAACTCAACGAGGACAGAACCGAGCTGGTCTGTTACCAGGACGCCATGGCGTTCCCGATCCGCGAGGGGATTCCTGTGATGTTGGCTACCGAAGCCCGGACGCTCTCTACTGATGAGCGTCTGCACAAGCGCTAAACCCAAGTCAGCCAAGTGGTTATTACATGTCTTTTACCGTTGTGATTCCGGCCCGCTATGCGTCCAGCCGCCTTCCGGGCAAGCCTCTGGCAGACATTGCCGGCAAGCCGATGATCCAGCATGTCTGTGAGCGTGCCGCGGAAAGCCGTGCAGACAGGGTCGTTGTCGCCACAGACGATGATCGGATCCGGACCGCATGCGAAGGCTTCGGTGCAGAAGTGGTCATGACATCACCCAATCACGCCAGCGGCACAGACCGCCTTGAGGAGGTTGCACGGGTGCTGGGTTTCGGTCCGGATCATCGGGTCGTTAACGTGCAGGGTGACGAGCCCCTGATCCCGCCCGAACTGATCAACCAGGTGGCCGACAATCTGGAGTTTTATCCTGAAGCTGCCATTGCCACACTGTGTGAGCGGATCCACGATCCGGAGCACGTGTTCAATCCCAATGTGGTCAAGGTGGTGTTCGATCACAGGGGGATCGCCCATTATTTCAGCCGTGCGCCGATCCCGTGGGCCAGGGATCAGTGGCGGGAGGGCACACCTCTGACGGGGCTGGACACCGCCTTGCCGGATAATGTCGGATATTTCCGGCATATCGGCATCTATGGTTACCGTGCTTCCGTCCTGGCCGAGTTTGTCAGCTGGGCGCCTGCGCCGACCGAGGTAACCGAATCTCTGGAACAGTTGAGGGCGCTCTATAACGGTGCCCGTATTCACGTGGATGTGGCCGCGGTCAACCCGCCGGGCGGCGTTGATACCGATGCCGATTTGCACAGGGTCCGAGGCTGGCTGGAGAAGAGGAATAGCGAGAATGGCTGAACCGGTAAACGTTCTTTTCGTGTGCCTGGGCAACATCTGTCGATCGCCCAGTGCTGAAGGTGTGTTTCGCTCACTGGTGGAACAGGCGGGCCTTGCAGAGCAGGTCCACATCGACTCCTGCGGCACCGGTGACTGGCACATTGGCAAGAGTCCTGACGCCCGCGCCCAGGAGGCTGCCCGGCGCCGGGGTATCGACATCAGTGGATTACGGGCCCGCCAGTTCAGTCCGGAGGATCTGGACACCTTTGACTACGTGCTGGTGATGGATCGCCAGAACCTGGCGGACATCAAGGACGTATGGCATCAGAATGGCGGCACCCGGCCAGCCCTGTTTCTGGAGTTCGGTCAGTCGGCCCATCAGGAAGTGCCAGATCCCTATTACGGTGGTGACGCAGGTTTTGAAACCGTGCTTGACCTGATCCAGGAAGCCGGCGAGGGCCTGCTGGCGGACATCCGGGGGCGCCTGGCTTGAGTCAGCAGCCGGAAATTCGGGAAAACA
Source organism: Marinobacter sp. CP1 (assembly GCF_001266795.1). Taxonomy (NCBI): domain Bacteria; kingdom Pseudomonadati; phylum Pseudomonadota; class Gammaproteobacteria; order Pseudomonadales; family Marinobacteraceae; genus Marinobacter; species Marinobacter sp. CP1. The sequence continues at coordinate 95,229 of NZ_CP011929.1, read as the reverse complement.
TAGAGCTGGAGGCGCTGAATACCCTGCACGTGCCGGCGAAAGCCCGTTTTTATGTCGAAGCTCACACCGCAGATGAGCTGGTCAGGTCCCTGGACTGGGCCTCATCGGAGGATCAGGAAGTCCTGATTCTGGGGGGCGGCAGTAACCTGGTGTTCGCGGGTGACTTCGCGGGGCTGGTGGTGCGTCTGGCGATTCGTGGTCGCCGTTGGGAGCACATTGAGGACCACAGGGCGACCCTGGTGCTTGGTGCGGGTGAAAACTGGCATGAGGCGGTCCTGTATGCTGCCCGGGCCGGTTATCGCGGTATCGAGAATCTGGCGCTTATCCCGGGCACGGCCGGAGCGGCGCCCGTCCAGAATATTGGTGCCTATGGTGTCGAGCTCGGCGATTGCCTGGAATCCGTCACCGCACTGGATCGCAATTCGGGTGAGCTGGTTGTTCTCGATAACGCCCAGTGCCGTTTTTCCTACCGCGACAGCCTGTTCAAACAGACTCCGGGTCGCTATGTGATCACCGAAATCCGTTTGGGTCTGTCCCGCTCACGTCCTCTGGTGCTCGGATATCGGGATCTCCGGGAGTACCTCGGTGATACAGCGGAAACCGCCCTCGACCCTTTGCATGTTGCAGAGGCCGTAATGGCCATTCGCCGACGAAAGTTGCCGGACCCGGATATGATTCCGAACGCAGGAAGTTTCTTCAAGAACCCGGTGGTTGACGGAGAAACGTTCGAGGCACTCAGCGAGCGGCACCCGGATATTGTGGCTTATCCTCAGGAGCAGGGGGTCAAACTGGCAGCGGCCTGGCTGATCGATCAGAGTGGCTGGAAAGGCTTCCGGAATGCCCGGGTGGGCGTGCATAACCGACAGGCGCTGGTTCTGATTAACCACTCGGGCGGCACAGGTGCCGACATACTGGAGCTTGCCAGAGAAGTTCGTCAGTCAGTAGTTGACCGGTTTGGTGTCACCCTGGAAATGGAGCCAGGGATTGTGGGTGGTTCGGGAAGGGAGAATCCCTGACGGCACCGCATTATGCAAGTGCCGTCAGAGGCTTGTCCGCGTATGCGGACAGCGATCAGAGCCCTTTTCGGGGCGATGCGTTGACCAGGAATGGCAGCGCTTCAGCCACCGGTACATCCTGTTTTTCCGCATCCTTTCTGCCTTTGTACTCCAGGGTTCCGGCTGCCAGACCACGCTCGGAAACCACGAACCGGTGAGGGATACCAATCAATTCCATATCGGCAAACTTCACGCCCGGGCGCTCTTTGCGGTCGTCCAGAAGCACATCGTAACCGGCCTGGCGCAGCTGTTCGTAAAGCTTTTCGCCGGCCTCGGCAACGGTCGGTGACTTATGGGCGTTCAGGGTAACAATGGCCACCTGGAAAGGCGCAATGGCATCGGGCCAGATGATGCCGTTGTCATCGTGGTTCTGTTCAATGGCTGCGGCAACAACCCGGGAAACACCCAGGCCGTAACAGCCCATGTCCATAATCACGGTTTTCCCGTTCTCATCGAGAACCGTGGCGTTCATGGCAGTGCTGTACTTGTTGCCAAGTTTGAAGATGTGGCCCACTTCAATGCCGCGCCGGATCTCCAGAGTGCCCTTGCCATCCGGGCTGGGGTCGCCCTCAACCACGTTGCGCAGGTCTTCCACCCGTTCAAGCGCAGCGTCTCTCTCCCAGTTCACGCCGGTAAGGTGGAAGCCTTCCCGGTTGGCGCCGCAGACAAAGTCAGCCAGATGCGCGGCACTGCGGTCCACAATGACGGGCACGTTGAGGTTTACCGGTCCGATAGATCCGGGCTTGCAGCCGACAGCCTGTTCGATTTCCTCATCGGTGGCCATTGTCAGAGGCTCGGCAACGCCGGCCAGGTTTTCGGCCTTGATCTCGTTCAGGGTGTGATCGCCCCGCAGAACCAGTGCAACCAGCCCGGAGCTGCCGTCTTCGTCGGCTTCCGCCTTCACCAGCAGGGTTTTGACCGTGCGGGTGGCGTCAATGCCCAGCAGTTGTGATACCGCGTCGATGGTTTTCTGGTCCGGCGTGGCGACTTCTTTCATTTCCTCGACCGGAGCAGGGCGGGTGCCGCTCGGGGCTACTGCTTCTGCTTTCTCGATGTTGGCCGCGTAATCGCTCCCGGTGCTGAACACGATGTCATCTTCACCCGAAGATGCGAGCACATGGAACTCGTGGGATGCGCTGCCACCAATGGCGCCGGAGTCCGCCTGTACCGCACGGTAATCCAGGCCGAAACGGTCGAAAATGGCGCAGTAGGTGCGGTGCATCAATTCGTAGGTTTCGTTCAGGGACTCGGCGTTCAGATGGAAGGAATAAGCGTCCTTCATCAGGAATTCCCGGGCGCGCATCACGCCAAACCGGGGGCGACGCTCGTCCCGGAATTTGGTCTGGACCTGGTAGAAGTTGGCTGGCAACTCCTTGTAGCTGCTGATCTCATTCCGGATCAGGTCGGTAATGACCTCTTCGTGGGTCGGTCCGAAACAGAAATCACGGCCATGACGGTCTTTCATTCGTAGCAGTTCGCCGCCGTACTGGGTCCAGCGTCCGGATTCCTCCCAGAGTTCGGCCGGCTGGACCGCAGGCATCAACACTTCCTGAGCGCCACTCTTGTCCATTTCTTCGCGAACGATTCGCTCGACCTTGCGCAGGGTACGCAGGCCCATTGGCAACCAGGTGTATAGCCCGGCGGCCAGTTTGCGAATCATGCCGGCACGCAACATCAACTGATGACTGATGATCTCGGCGTCGGCGGGGGTCTCTTTCTGGGTGGCAATCAGGTAGCGGCTTGCTCGCATCGTGTCTTCCGTTTGTAATAAATCTGAAGTGTTAGACTAATGGACAGGCGGCGGTTGGCCCGCCGGAGCCTTTATTTGTCGTAAAGTGGCCGTTATTGTACGGAGCCTGTTGCACAAGGTACAGATGATGACCGACGAATCTATTGATGTCGCCCCGCGGCGCCGGCCGGTTCAGGCCCGCAGCCGGGAGCGCGTCAACACCATCCTTCGCCATGCCGCCGCCATTTTTCATGAGACCGGTGTCGATGCTGCGAGCATGTCAGCCATTGCCCGACAATCGGGCATGTCGCTGGCTTCTCTCTACCGCTACTTTCCCAACAAGGCGGCCATCGTCCATGCCATTGCCGAACAGCACGTGGAGAAGATGGAGCGGGCTCTGCGGGAACGGTTGCAGGAACTGAACCTCAGCGATGCGGTAGACGTTCTCATCGATCAGTTTTATGAGTTCTATCGCCACGAGCCCGCCTACTCGGCGATCTGGAGTGGTGTAGAGGCAATGCCTGAGCTGAGGGAGCTGGATCTGAGAGAGCTGTACACCAACGCCCGCGATCTGGACCGGAAACTCAAAGAGGAGTGTCCCCGGATTCCTGATGATCGGCGCTGGACCGCAAGCCTTTTGCTGCCAAGGTCCGCCGGCACTGTCCTCCGGCTGGCGGTAACTCTGCCCGACGCCCAGGGTCGACAACTGGTGGAGGAACTCAAATGTATGGCAAGGGCTTACGTCCGCGAGCTCGTCGCCTGAGTCAGGAAAGGTATCCCAATGGCAGGGCAGTACTGTCGATCACTCGCCGGAGCACGAAGCTGGAGTGCACGCCGCTGACGCCCTGAATGCGGGTAATGCGGTTCAGCAGGAAATGGTGGTAATGGTCCATGTCCGGTACCACCACCTTCAGCATGTAATCGGCGTCCTGGCCGGTAATAAGGTAGCACTCCTGCACCTCCGGGTACTCGGCAACCTGCTCTTCAAACGCCGCGAAACGCTCGGGTGTATGCCGATCCATGCCAATCAGGATGATTGCCGTCAGAGAAAGGCCAAGTTTCTTGTGGTCCAGAATGGTGACGGTTCTGACGATGATACCGGCATCCTCCAGTGCCCGCACACGACGGAGACAGGGCGAAGGGGATAGCCCGACTTTCTCAGCCAGCTCCTGGTTGGTCAGGGAGCCATCCTGCTGGATCTGTTCGAGGATTCGGCGGTCCATCTTGTCAATTCTGGCGAGGGTTTTCTTGTTTTCGGTCATAAAATTCCAAGAATGGCGTTTATCAGGCAATTTATAGGTTAGAAAATACGCTTCCCCGCTCAAGTTCGCAATCAAATACCAGCTTTTTCGCGTTAACCTGTACCCATCAAAGAATTCACTTCTGAAACCGCAAGGAATTACACGCATGGCTTTCGATCATCGCAAATACGTTGCGTTCAAACCTGTTGCCAAAACCGATCGTCGCTGGCCGGACAAGGTCATCGAGAAGGCGCCAACCTGGTGTGCCGTAGATCTTCGGGATGGTAATCAGGCACTGGTGAAGCCCATGTCTGTTGCCCAGAAAACGCGGATGTTCGAATTGCTGGTGAAGTTGGGTTTCAAGGAAATCGAGATTGGCTTTCCCGCTGCCAGCCAGCCGGATTTCGATTTCTGCCGCAAGCTGATTGAAGAAAATCGCATCCCTGAGGATGTGAAGATACAGGTGCTGACCCAGGCCCGTCCTGAGCTGATCGAGCGTACCTATGAAGCATTGGCCGGCGCCCGAAAGGCAATCGTGCATGTCTACAATTCTACTTCCACGGTTCAGCGGGAGCAGGTGTTTGGTCTGGATCGTGACGGTATCAGGGACATTGCCGTCAACGGAGCCAAACTGGTTCGCGACATCGCCGCGCGCCACCCGGAGACCGAGTGGACGTTCCAGTATTCACCGGAGAGCTTTACCGGTACCGAGCTGGATTTCGCCGCAGAAGTGATTGATGCCGTGAGTGAGGTCTGGCGTCCGGAAGAGGGCCAGCCGATGATTATCAACCTGCCTGCCACCGTTGAAATGGCGACACCCAACGTGTTTGCGGACCAGATCGAGTGGATTTGCGACAACATCCAGCGCCGTGAACACATCAGCATCAGCGTGCATACCCACAATGATCGCGGCTGTGCCGTAGCCGCCGCCGAACTGGCGGTAATGGCAGGGGCCGATCGGGTCGAGGGCACATTGATGGGGAACGGTGAGCGCACCGGCAACATGGATCTGGTGACCATGGCCATGAACCTTTACTCCCAGGGCATTGATCCCACGCTGGATCTGTCGGGCATGGCAGAGATCACCGAAGTGGTCGAGGCCTGTACGGAGATTTCCACCCATCCACGCCATCCCTACGCCGGCGAACTGGTGTTCACCGCCTTCTCAGGCAGCCATCAGGATGCCATTCGCAAGTGTCTGGCGCGCCGCAAGGATGGCGAAACCTGGAACGTCGCGTATCTGCCCATCGACCCGTTCGATGTTGGTCGCCGCTATGAGGAAGTGGTTCGCATCAACAGTCAGTCTGGCAAGGGCGGTGTCGCCTATGTACTGGAGCGGGATTACAACATCAGTCTGCCACGCTGGTTGCAGATCGAGTTCAGCAAGGTGGTCCAGAGAGAGGCGGAAACCAACGGTGGCGAGATTGACTCACTGACCATTCATCGCCTGTTCGAGGATCGCTATCTGAAAGTCCACGCCGACTGGGCGCTGCGCTCCTACGACCTGCACCGGGACGAAGAGGGTGTGCATGCCGAGGTGTCGGTGGGTCGCGATGCATCGCCGGTTCGTCTGGATGGCCATGGGCTGGGCGCAGTGGAGGCCGTATCTGAGGCGCTGGAGAAGCGCTTTGGTATCTCCATTGCTGTCGAGGCTTACGACGAGTTTGCGCTGGGTGAGGGCACCAATGCCAACGCACTGGCCTGTATTCGCTTGACCGCAAGCGGTATGCATTGCAGCGCTGCGGCACTGGCCGAAGACACAACATCTGCTACCTTGCAGGCCTTGTTTTCGGCAGTCGCCCAGGCAGTGGGTATCGAAATGCCTGAGACGGAAGCGGAACCTGAAACGGCGGGTGCCTGAAAAACCTGCCGTCCTGACGACACAAGCCGGCACGAATGCCGGCTTGTTGGTTTTCCGATGCCCGTGAGGGGCAAAGGACGGAGCGTATACCCTTAGACCGGGGTAACGTTTTCCGCCTGCGGGCCTTTCGGGCCCTGTGTTACGGTGAACTGCACCTGCTGGCCTTCGGTCAGGGTGCGGAAACCGCTTGCATTGATTGCGCTGTAGTGTACAAACACGTCGCTGCCACCGTCCTGAGCAATGAAGCCAAAGCCTTTGGACTCGTTAAACCACTTAACGTGGCCGGTTTTAGTATCGGACATTGATCTTTCCTGTCTTTCTGTAATTTGCCCTCACGGGACCTTCAAAATTCCACATGGAATCGTTGCTGAGAAATCCAGAGAGTACTGAGGAAGGGGCAACGAAGAGCACTTCGGCAGGACGTTGAAACGCATTCACCAAATACCGCTGTATTTTCACAGCAATTTCAGTATAGACCGACTTTGGGGGGCGTCAACGAAATTTTTGCAGCTTTCGTGAAGGTTTTATTGCCGGCAAAAACAACAGGTTGGGATTTGATTGGGCAAAAATTGCCCGCCCCCGGTTCGGGCGGGGCGGGCAGCTTTCACGGTGGCTCTGTCAGCGGCGGAACTGCTCGCTGATTTCTTCCAGAATGGCAGGGTCATCAATGGTGCTGGGCACCGAGTATTCCTCGCCATCGGCAATCTGGCGGATGACCCGTCTGAGGATCTTGCCGGAACGGGTCTTGGGCAGGCGATCAACCACCAGGGCGCGGCGGAAACAGGCGATGGCGCCAATCTTGTCTCGAACCATCTCCACCAGCTCGTCTTCCAGTTCGTCATGGTCGATGGTTGCGCCGTCCTTGATCAGAACCAGCCCTATGGGGATTTGCCCTTTCATATCATCGTGCGCACCCACGACGCAGCACTCGGCTATGGCCGGGTGGGAAGCGACGACTTCCTCCATCTCACCGGTAGAGAGCCGGTGGCCAGCGACATTGATAACGTCATCGGTACGGCCCATAACGAACACGTACCCGTCATCGTCAATGAAGCCGCCGTCGCCGGAGCTGTAGAATCCGGATATCGGTTCCAGGTAGGTTTTGCGGAATCGCTCATCGTCGCCCCAGACTGTCATCATACAGCCGGGTGGCAGTGGCAGTTTTACAGCAATCTGACCCTGCTCGCCGGCGGGCATCTGGCTGCCGTTCATGTCCACTACCTGCACGTTGTAGCCAGGGGAGGGAACGGTTGCCGAACCTGGTTTGGTCGCCATTAACTCGATTCCCACCGGATTGCAGCAAATGGCCCAACCGGTTTCGGTCTGCCACCAGTGGTCGAGAACCGGCAGGCCAGTGTGCTCTTTCAGCCACTCATAGGTGGCGGGATCGAGTCGCTCGCCGGCCAGGAACAGTCTTTTCAGTGAACTGATGTCGTAGCGTGAAAGCTGGTCTGCTTCCGGATCTTCCTTGCGGACGGCCCGGAATGCGGTCGGGGCAGTGAACAGCATGTTCACTTTGTGATCCTGAACCACTCGCCAGAAGGCGCCGGCATCCGGTGTTTTCACCGGCTTGCCCTCGTACATGATGGTCGTGCAACCCGCAAACAATGGCGCGTAGACGATGTAGCTGTGGCCGACGACCCAGCCAACGTCAGAGGCAGCCCAGTAAACATCGCCGGGTTTGGCGTCGTAGACCAGCTTCATGCTGTAGTTCAGCGCAACCGCATGACCACCGTTGTCGCGCACCACACCTTTGGGTTTACCGGTGGTGCCTGAAGTGTAAAGAATATAGAGCGGGTCTGTTGATTTGACGGGCACCGGGTCGGCTGGTTCGGCCGTTTCCATCAATTCGTTCCAGTCGTGGTCACGGCCAGCCTGAAGTTCGGCCTGTACCTGTTGGCGCTGGTAAACGATGCAGGTTTCCGGTTTGTGGCTGGCCTGATCAATGGCCTTGTCGACCAGGGGCTTGTACTCGATCACACGGGTGACTTCGATTCCACAGGAAGCGGTAATCACAGCCTTCGGTTTGGCGTCATCGATGCGAACCGCAAGCTCATGGGCTGCAAAGCCGCCGAAGACCACAGAATGAATGGCGCCAATCCGGGCGCAGCCGAGCATTGCAATGACGGCTTCCGGAATCATCGGCATGTAGATGATGACCCGGTCGCCCTTGGTGATGCCACGGTCTTTGAGGGCTCCAGCGAACCGGGCCACTTCATCGGTCAGCTCGTTGTAGGTGTAGGAGCGCTGGGTATCGGTAACCGGAGAATCGTAGATCAGGGCTTTCTGGTCGCCACGCCCTGCACGGATGTTGGCATCCAGTGCCACATCGCAAGTGTTCAGGGTGCCGTCGGGGAACCACTGCCCGTGCCCATTGTCGGTTGGCTGCCAGATGGTTTTCGGCGGTTCGATCCAGTCAATTTTTTCCGCCTGTTCACGCCAGAATTCGTCCGGTTTGTCTATCGACCGCCGGAACTCTGAGTGGTAGTCCATACATTCCACCTCATCGTGCCTGTTGTTGTTTTAATACGTTTCCTGACAACTTTAGGCCGTTTGAAATCATGGACTAGTAGACCATTGGCTTAGTCTCGGGGGTCTAGGGGCCAGTTTCTTCTGCAGATTTGACCGAAGTCACCTTCGCAGTCATTTCACCCCGTGCAACGCGGGCTGAGATGGTGTCGCCGGGGTTAACGTTTGAGGCATCCCGAAGAATGTTCCCGTTGTTGTCGCGCACGATGGAATAACCCCGTCCAAGGGTCGCAAGGGGGCTGACCACATTCAGAGTCTGCGCCGCATGTTCCAGGTTGTCGCGACGCTGTTTCAGGTCCTGCTGCATTACCGAAACCAATCGCTCGCTCACGCGCCGCAGCGCGTCTTGGCTATCCGAGAGCTGGCGGTGCGGCGACTGCATGACCAGTCTCTGGCGCAGGTGATCATTGCGCACGCCAACGGTTGTCAGGCGCTGTCGAATAGCTTTACGGAGGCGCAGTTCAAGCTCATCCATTCGCTGGGCTTTCTCCAGAAGCTCCCTTCTTGGGTCGCGCAACCGGGCGCTCAGATGTCCGAGCTGGGTGCCCAGGCGCTTCAGGGCCAGGCCCATGGCGTTGGACAGGCGGAATTCCCGGTCTCTTAGCTGTTTAAGCCAGTCTGACTGGTCCGGCGAAATCTTTTCGGCGGCCGCGGAGGGCGTCGGGGCCCGAAGATCAGCCACGAAATCGGCAATGGTTACATCCACCTCGTGACCAACCGCACTGACCGTGGGGATCCGGCAAGCGGCAATCGCGCGGGCGACCGCTTCTTCATTGAAGCACCAGAGATCCTCCAGAGAGCCACCGCCACGGCCGATAATCAGGACATCGGCAACGCCGTGGTTCTGTGCGGCTTCGATGGCTCGTACGATGTCAGCGGTAGCCGCCTTGCCCTGAACGGCAGTGGGGTAGAGCGTTACGGGTATAGCGGGGCACCGCCGGGCGAGAACGGTGAGTATGTCGTGGATCGCGGCGCCGGTGGGTGAGGTGACGACACCGATGTGCCTGGGCAGTGAGGGCAGCGGTTTCTTGCTGGCCTGTTCAAACAGTCCTTCGGCCAGCAATTTCCGCTTGAGCTCCTCGAAGGCCTGTTGGAGGGCGCCGAGCCCCGCAGGTTCGACGTGTTCAACGATAATCTGGAAGTCGCCGCGGTTCTCGTAAAGAGTGACCTTGCCGCGGATCCGGACCTGATCGCCCTCTTTCGGTGGTGTGCGGATGCGCTGGTTCATGCCCCGGAACATGGCGCATCGCACCTGGCATTTCCGGTTTTTCAGGGAAAAATACCAGTGGCCGGACGAGGGGCGAGAAAATCCGGAGAGTTCACCTTCCACCCACACCTGCATAAAGCTCGATTCCAGAAGATGTCTGGCCTGGTGGTTGAGCTCGCTGACGCTGAGTGCCCGGGGGCGGGTGTCCTGAAGATGCGGCGTCGCCGGTCCTGATCCGTCGTTATACATACGCAATAGCCGAAAAGAGGGAGGGTAAAAATAGCGAAATTTCAAAAAGATGCAATCGAACCTTAAAAAAGGGCCGGTTTACTGTCTTCGAGAGCCCCATTATAATAGATCGATTAAGGATTTTGCTTTGTCGTACCGCCGCGGGTACGGCACGGAAATTCCCAACTTAGCACGATCAAAAGGCGGATCCCAATGCTGCGAATTGCCGAAGAAGCCCTCACATTTGATGACGTTCTGCTGGTTCCCGGATATTCAGAAGTGCTGCCCCACGAGGTTAGCCTGCAAACCCAGCTGACCAAGGGTATCACCCTCAACATTCCTCTTCTGTCTTCCGCCATGGATACCGTTACCGAGGCAGAATTGGCCATCGCCATGGCTCAGGAAGGCGGTATCGGCATCATGCACAAGAACATGACCGTTGAGCAACAGGCGGCAGCCGTCCGCAAGGTCAAGAAGTTCGAGAGTGGCGTGGTGAAGGATCCGATTACAGTTTCGCCCGAGACAACGGTTCGCGAACTGGTAGATATCACCATGGCGAACAGCATCTCCGGTCTTCCGGTGGTGGACGGCCACGACCTGATCGGTATCGTCACTGGCCGCGACATCCGTTTTGAAAGCCGGATGGACACGCTGGTTCGGGATATCATGACGCCCAAGGAAAAGCTGGTTACGGTCAAGGAAGGCGCCTGTCTCGAGGAAGTGAAAGAGCTGCTGCATCGCCATCGGATCGAGAAGGTTCTGGTCGTTAACGATAACTTCGAGCTGCGCGGCCTGATCACGGTCAAGGATATCCAGAAGGCGAAAGATTACCCGCTGGCGTGTAAAGACGATCAGGGTCGTTTGAGAGTTGGCGCGGCCGTGAGCACCGGTGGCGACACCGAAGCCCGCATTACCGCACTGGCCGAAGCCGGGGTCGACGTGATCGTGGTGGATACCGCTCACGGTCATTCCCGTGGTGTGATGGAACGCGTGCGCTTCATCAAGAAGAATTTCCCCGATGTGCAGGTGATTGGCGGCAACATCGCCACGTCACATGCGGCGCTCGCCCTGGCGGAAGCCGGCGCGGATGCAGTAAAGGTAGGCATTGGCCCCGGTTCCATCTGCACCACCCGTATTGTGGCGGGTATTGGCGTGCCCCAGATTTCTGCGGTCTCCAACGTGGCAGCAGCGCTGAAAGAGCACGGAGTCCCGGTTATCGCTGATGGCGGTATCCGTTTCTCCGGTGATATTGCCAAAGCCATCGCCGCAGGCGCCCATAGCGTCATGATCGGTAGCCTTTTGGCAGGTACCGATGAGGCACCTGGCGAAGTGGAGCTGTTCCAGGGCCGCAGTTACAAGGCCTATCGCGGCATGGGTTCCATCGGCGCCATGGGGCAGGGCTCCAGCGATCGTTACTTCCAGGACGCCAGTAAGGGTATCGAGAAACTGGTTCCTGAAGGCATCGAAGGCCGCGTTGCCTGCAAAGGTCCGATGCGTAACATCGTTCACCAGCTGGTTGGTGGCCTGCGGGCTGCCATGGGCTACACCGGTAGCGCCACCATGGAAGAAATGCGCACCAAGCCTGAATTCGTGCGCATCACCAACGCGGGTATGCGTGAGAGCCATGTGCACGATGTGACCATCACCAAAGAATCGCCCAACTACCGTATCGGTTAACCATTGCCCTACCAGACGCGGCCCCCAGAGGGCCGCGTTGTTTATTCAGCCCCGAGGACTCCATGGCCCAGAACATCCACGACCACCGCATCCTGATTCTCGATTTCGGTTCCCAGTACACCCAGCTGATTGCCCGCCGTGTTCGCGAGATCGGCGTTTACTGTGAGATCAAAGCGTTCGATATCACCGATGACGAGCTTAATGAGTTCAATCCGAAGGGGATTATTCTTGCAGGCGGTCCGGAGTCGGTAACTCAGCTGGGCGGTCCCCGGGCGCCGGAAGGGCTGTTTGACCGCGGTATCCCGATTCTCGGCATCTGCTACGGCATGCAGACTATGGCAGAGCAGCTTGGAGGCCGCGTTGCCAGTTCCGAGAAACGCGAGTTCGGTTATGCCCAGGTGAAGGTTCGCGCCAAGGGTCCGCTGCTGGCGGATATCACGGATCATCTGACGCCGGCTGGTGAGTCGCTGCTGGACGTGTGGATGAGCCACGGTGACAAGGTGGTGGCGATGCCTGAAGGCTTCGAGCTGCTGGCCTCCACCGAGAGCGCGCCAATTTCCGCGATGCAGGATCTCAGCCGGAACCTGTACGGCGTCCAGTTCCACCCCGAAGTAACCCACACCCTGCAGGGTAAGCGGATTCTCGAGCATTTCATCCTGACTATCTGCAAATGCGAAGCCCTCTGGACGCCGGCCAAGATCGTCGATGATGCGGTTCAGCAAATTCGCGAGCAAGTCGGCAGCGACAAGGTGTTGCTGGGCTTGTCGGGTGGCGTCGATTCCTCGGTGACGGCAGCACTGCTGCACCGGGCAATCGGTGATCAGCTCACTTGTGTGTTTGTGGACAACGGTCTCCTGCGCCTTCATGAAGGCGACCAGGTGATGGACATGTTCGCCAGCAACATGGGCGTAAAAGTGATTCGGGTTGATGCCGAGGACCTGTTCCTGTCGAAGCTCAAAGGGGTCAATGATCCAGAGCAGAAACGTAAGATCATAGGCAATACCTTTATCGACGTGTTCGACGATGAAGCGGCCAATATCAAGGACGTGAACTGGCTGGCACAGGGCACGATCTATCCGGACGTGATCGAGTCTGCTGCGTCCAAGACCGGCAAGGCGCACGTTATCAAGTCCCACCACAATGTGGGCGGCCTGCCGGAAACCATGAAAATGAAGCTGGTGGAGCCGCTGCGGGAGCTGTTCAAGGATGAGGTGCGCCGGATCGGCCTTGAGCTTGGTTTGCCCTACGACATGGTGTACCGCCACCCGTTCCCGGGGCCGGGTCTGGGCGTGCGTATTCTCGGTGAAGTGAAAAAGGAATATGCCGATATTCTGCGCCGCGCGGACGCCATTTTCCTGGAAGAGCTTCACCGTGCGGATTTCTACCACAAGACCAGTCAGGCCTTTGCAGTATTCCTGCCGGTCAAGTCGGTTGGCGTGGTAGGTGACGCCCGCCGCTACGAATACGTGGTGGCTCTTCGTGCTGTTGAAACCATCGATTTCATGACCGCCCGCTGGGCGCATCTGCCTTACGATCTCCTTGAGACCGTTTCCAACCGGATCATCAATGAGATCACCGGTGTATCCCGGGTGACCTACGATGTTTCGTCCAAGCCGCCCGCAACCATCGAGTGGGAATAATCGACGGGTGAGCCGGTCCGATGTCTGAGGCGACGCCGGAAGACGAGCGCTGGATGAATCGCGCGCTCCAGCTGGCTGGTGAGGCTGCAGCAAAGGGGGAAGTGCCTGTCGGTGCCGTGGTGGTTCTGGATGGCAAGGAAATCGGCGCGGGTTTTAACGCGCCGATTTCCGGTTGCGATCCCACGGCCCATGCCGAAATCAGGGCGCTGCGCGATGCCGCCGCCCGGGTGGGCAATTATCGGCTGCCGGATGCCACGCTTTACGTTACTCTGGAGCCCTGTACCATGTGCGTGGGTGCTATCGTCCACGGCAGAATCAGTCGGCTTGTCTATGGGGCACGTGAGCCCAAGGCCGGTGCAATAGAGTCTGCACGCCGGACACTCGAAGAGCCCCATCTGAACTGGGACGTGACCGCCGTTGGCGGCGTCTTGTCAGATCAGTGCAGCCAGGTGATCAGTGAGTTTTTCAGTCGGCGACGGGCAGAGATCCGGCGTCTGCGCAAACAGAATTCAGGGAAGGAGTAGTTTTCGCCTATGAAAGTCCTCGTTACCGGCGGAGCCGGATATATTGGCAGTCACGTGGTCCGTCAACTGGGCCAGGCCGGTCACGATATCGTTGTTTTCGATAACCTCTCCACTGGCTACCGCTGGGCGGTCACCGCCGGCGAACTGGTGGTCGGGGATCTGGCCGACGAAGCGGCAATCGAAGATCTGTTCTCCCGTCACCGATTTGAGGCGGTTCTGCATTTCGCGGCCAATATTGTGGTGCCGGAGTCTGTCGCCAACCCCCTGAAGTACTACAGCAACAATACCCGCAATACCCTGAACCTCCTGAAAGCGGTCGAAAAGCACGAAGTGCCCTACATGGTGTTTTCCTCCACCGCGGCCGTCTATGGTATGCCCGAGCAGACGGTGCTCACCGAGGGTCTGCCGCTGGCCCCGATCAACCCCTACGGTGCGTCCAAGATGATGAGCGAGCGGATGATCATGGATCTGGCCGCAGCCTCCAGCCTCAATTATGTGATTCTCCGTTACTTCAATGTGGCAGGCGCGAACCCGGAAGGGCTGCTAGGGCAGGCCACACCTGAAGCCACGCATCTGATCAAGGTGGCCTGCGAGTGCGTCACAGGACAGCGGGAAGGCATGAGTGTCTTCGGCACCGATTACGATACCCGGGACGGCACCTGCATTCGCGACTACATCCACGTTGAGGACCTGGCCAAGGCCCACGTAATGGCGCTGGACTACATGGCAGAAGGTGGTCATTCGAAGGTCATGAACTGCGGTTATGGTCGCGGCTTCACGGTCCGGGAAGTGATTGATGTGGTCAAGGCGCAATCCGGCGTTGATTTTCCGGTCACGGAAACCGGCCGCCGCGCCGGCGACCCGGCAGCATTGATGGCGGACAACACACTTATCCGCCAGACCCTGGGCTGGCAGCCGGACTACGACAATCTGGATACCATTGTCGGCACAGCTCTGGCCTGGGAAGCGACCTGGCAGAAGAAAAAAGCTGAAGACACCCCATAACTTTTCTGTATTTGTATCGGGATTTAACGGATGAAAATAACGATTTTTGGAACCGGTTATGTTGGCCTGGTTACTGGTGCTTGCCTGGCGGATGTTGGCCACGACGTCCTCTGTATGGACGTGGACCAGGGCAAAATTGAAAAGCTCAAGAATGGCCAGATTCCCATCTATGAGCCGGGTCTCGACAATATCGTAAAGCACACCGTTGAGGCAGGCCGCCTGTCCTTCACAACCGATACCGAAGAGGCCGTTCGTCACGGCACACTCCAGTTTATTGCCGTGGGTACGCCCCCGGACGAAGACGGTTCTGCCGACCTCCAGTATGTCACCGCTGTAGCCCGTTCCATCGGCGAATACATGGAGGACTACAAGGTAGTCGTCGACAAGTCCACGGTGCCGGTCGGCACCGGCGACAAGGTCCGGACTGCGGTTCGTGCCCAGCTCGACCGTCGTGGCCTGGAACTGGATTTCGACGTGGTGTCCAACCCCGAGTTTCTCAAGGAAGGGGCGGCCATCAACGATTTCATGAAGCCTGACCGCATTGTTGTCGGTACCGACAGCGAGCGGGCTGCGGAACTGCTGCGGGAGGTCTACTACCCGTTCAACCGGAATCATGACCGCATGATATTTATGGACCTGCGGTCTGCCGAGCTCACCAAGTACGCGGCCAACTCCATGCTGGCCACCAAGATCAGCTTTATGAACGAAATCGCCAACCTGGCAGAGCGACTGGGCGCTGATATCGAAGCTGTGCGCCGGGGCATTGGTTCCGACCCGCGTATTGGTTATCACTTCATCTACCCTGGCTGCGGTTACGGCGGTTCCTGCTTCCCCAAAGACGTTCAGGCCCTGGCCCGAACTGCCAGCGACTGCGGTTACGAAGCACGCTTGCTGAATGCGGTTGAATCGGTTAACTACGCCCAGAAACACGTGTTGTTCGACAAGATCAGCCACTATTTTGGTGGTGATCTCAATGGCAAGGTCGTTGCGCTTTGGGGGCTGGCGTTCAAACCTAACACCGACGATATGCGCGAAGCTTCTTCCCGCACATTAATGGAAGATCTCTGGAAAGCCGGCGCCAGAGTGCAGGCTTTCGACCCGGAGGCCATGGAGGAAACCCAGCGAATCTACGGTGATCAGGAAGGCCTGACCCTGTGCGGCACGAAAGAGCAGGCGCTTAAAGGGGCAGATGTTCTCGCTATCTGCACCGAGTGGAAAGAGTTCCGGTCGCCAGACTTCGAATCCATTGCTGCGACCATTCGTGAACCTGTGGTCTTTGATGGCCGCAATCTCTACGAGCCGGAAATGCTGGATCGCTACGGCCTCATTTACTACGCCATTGGCCGTGGCCGCACCCAGTTCCACTCCGAGTAAACCCAGATAATCGGAGGATGAGTATGAGCGAACCGGCAGTTTTCCGGTTACACGAGCGACTGAAGGCCGACACAATTGGCCTTGGAAGCACCTCGCTTTGTGAAATCCGACTGATGAATGACAGCACCTGGCCTTGGGTGCTGTTGGTGCCGGCGGTCGCCGGCATCCGTGAGATCTACCAGTTGTCGGCGGACCAGCAGCACCAGCTGGTACGCGAGTCCTCCGCGCTCAGCGAAGCCATGATGGATGTCTTCGGCGGCGACAAGATGAACCTCGCAGCCCTTGGCAACATGGTGCCCCAGCTTCATCTTCATCATATCGTGCGGTTCGAAGGCGACCCGGCATGGCCGGGCCCGGTGTGGGGCAAGCAGGCGCCGGTTGCTTATTCCGATGAGGAACTGGAGCAGGTTCGCTCAAGACTGGCCCCGGTTCTTGCTGAGCTTGAGGCCGGTGTTTAGTTCGAAAGTGAGGTCAGTTGCGTTTCGCCAGAGTCTGGGAGCCGACCAGGATCATTCTGAGCTCGGTTTTCAGCTTGGCCTTCAGCTCATCACGTTCGGAAGCGGTTGCATCCAGCGCTTCTGCCCCCTGGTTGAAGACCAGCGTTACCATGGCCTCAGCCACCAGCCTGGCTTCTGAGAGGGGCTTGTTCTGCTCGTCGGCGATCCGCCGCAGGTCATCGGCCAGTTCGGTCACAAAGTGGTCAATCTCGGCCTTTACGGCTGTCCGAAAAGGCTTGGAAACCCCGGTCCTTTCCCGAAGCATCAGCCGGAACAGGTTGGCATTGTTGCCCAAGTACTCCATGAAGGTTTCTACAGAAGTGGAAATGGCGCTGCCACCATCACGGGCAATCCGCTTGCGGGCCTGACGCATTAGTTGTCTCAGGGCAACGCCGCCTTCGTCCACCAGAGCCAGGCCCAGTTCATCAAGCTCGGCAAAGTGCCGGTAGAAAGACGTGGGGGCGATTCCCGCCTCCCGGGCAACTTCCCGTAAACTCAGACTGCCAAAGCCCCGGTCCGCACTCAATTGCGAGAGCGCCGCATCCATCAGTGCCCGCCGGGTTTTCTGTTTTTGCTCCGCTCTGGTGGCCAAGTTCAGACTCCATCTGCTGGTAAAAAAGAAGCATTCTAGCCGGCTGCCAACCTGCAGTCATCCGACCGCTTGATTTGCGTGCTCGCACGCCTGATTTTCACCGCCATTGTGTTTATAATGGGCGGCTTTTCCGCTATGGTCGCACCATTTTTCAAGCGATCCAGAACACGCACCATATTTGAACACATTAAACGTAACGGGAACCGGTATGCGCAGTCATTATTGCGGTGGGATCAACGAATCCCACATCGATCAGGAAGTCACACTTTGCGGATGGGTACACCGCCGTCGTGACCACGGTGGGGTTATCTTCCTGGATCTGCGGGATCGGGATGGTATGTCTCAGGTTGTTGTGGATCCTGATACCCCTGAGAGCTTTGCGCTTGCGGAAAAAGTCCGTAGCGAGTTCGTGATCAAGGTCACCGGCCGGGTGCGTCGTCGTCCTGCCGGAACCGAGAACAACAACATGCCGACCGGGCAGGTTGAGCTTCTGGGTAAGGAGCTGACTATCCTGAACGCTGCGGCAACGCCGCCGTTCCCGCTGGATGAGCATGTCGACGTTGGCGAGGACGTGCGTCTGCGCTACCGGTTTGTGGACCTGCGTCGTCCGGAGATGATCAACCGCCTGCGTTTCCGTTCCCGGGTGACCAGTTATATCCGTAACTACCTCGACAGCAACGGCTTCATGGATGTCGAAACTCCTATCCTGACCCGTGCCACGCCGGAAGGCGCGCGGGATTATCTGGTGCCGAGCCGTACCCACGAAGGCTCCTTCTTCGCGCTTCCCCAGTCGCCCCAGCTGTTCAAGCAGCTGCTGATGGTGTCTGGTGTTGACCGCTATTACCAGATCGCCAAGTGTTTCCGGGATGAAGACCTGCGTGCAGATCGTCAGCCGGAGTTCACCCAGGTAGACATCGAGGCCTCTTTCATTGATGAAGAGACCCTGATGAAGCTGAACGAGGACATGATCCGGGCGCTGTTCAAGGACGTGCTGGAGGTTGAACTGCCGTGCTTCCCGCAAATGCCGTATGCGGAGGCAATGCAACGTTACGGCAGCGACAAGCCGGATCTGCGAATCCCGCTGGAGCTGCTGGATGTAAATGATCTGGTTGAAGGCGTGGACTTCAAGGTCTTCGCAGGTCCTGCCAAGGATCCGAAAGGTCGTGTGGCGGCTCTGCGTGTGCCGAAAGGCGGCGAGCTGACGCGCAAGCAGATTGACGACTACACCAAGTTTGTTGGTATCTACGGTGCCAAAGGTCTTGCCTATATCAAGGTCAATGACCTGTCCAAGGGCGTTGAAGGTCTGCAGTCTCCGATCATCAAGTTCCTGGGTGATGATGTTGCTCTGGCTATCATGGAGCGTGTGGGTGCCGAAGACGGCGACATCGTGTTCTTCGGCGCGGACAAAACCAACGTGGTCAATGAAGCCCTCGGCGCACTGCGGATCAAGATCGGTCACGATCTTGACATGCTGACTTCCGAGTGGGCGCCGCTCTGGGTTGTCGATTTCCCGATGTTCGAGGAAACTCCTGACGGCGGCCTGACCGCGATTCACCACCCGTTCACCGCGCCGTCCTGTAGTCCGGAAGATCTGGCCGCAGACCCCGCCAACGCGTTGTCCCGCGCCTACGATATGGTGTTGAACGGCACTGAATTGGGCGGCGGTTCCATCCGTATTCACGATGAGAAAATGCAGGAAGCGGTGTTCCGTATTCTGGGTATCGGTGAAGAGGAAGCCCGCGCCAAGTTCGGCTTCCTGCTGGATGCCCTGAAGTTTGGTTGCCCGCCCCATGGTGGTCTGGCGTTCGGCCTGGATCGCCTGGTCATGCTGATGACCGGGGCTTCGTCCATCCGTGACGTTATCGCATTCCCGAAAACCCAGAGTGCCACCTGTCTGATGACCCAGGCGCCGGGCGAAGTGGATGAGAAGCAGCTGCGTGAGTTGCATATCCGTCTGCGCAAGCCGTCAAAGCCGGTTGAAGGCAACAAGGCGGAAGCCGGTGAGGGCAACGAGTAAGTCAGTGATTTAAGGGAGGAGCTGTATGGCGGGTCACAGTAAGTGGGCCAACATCAAGCACCGCAAGGCGGCACAAGATGCCAAGCGGGGCAAGATCTTCACCAAAATCATTCGTGAGCTGACCGTGGCCGCGCGCCAGGGCGGGGGGAATCCCGATGATAATCCCCGCCTGCGCGCCGTCATCGACAAGGCGCTAACCGCCAATATGAAAAAAGACACCATCGAGCGCGCGGTTGAACGTGGCGCCGGTGGTGGCGATGATGACAACTACGAAGAGCTGACCTACGAAGGCTATGGCCCCGGTGGTGTGGCGATATTCGTGGAAGTCATGACCGACAACAAAAACCGGTCTGTGGCTGAAATCCGCCACGCGTTCAACAAGATGGGTGGCAATCTCGGTACCGACGGATCGGTTGCCTACCTGTTCAGCAAGCAGGGAATTATCAGCTACGGTCCGGAGTGGGAAGAGGACAGGCTGGTGGAAGCCGTACTCAGCGCCGGTGCCGAAGACCTTGCGGCCGAGGACGACGGTTCCTGGGAAATCGTAACCACACCCGAGCAGTTTCTGGACGTCAAGGAATCTCTGGTCAATGCGGGACTGGTGCCGGACAATGCTGAAGTAACCATGGTTCCATCCACGCGGGTTGAGCTGGATCGGGACGGCGCGGAAACCATCCTCAAGCTCATTGATATGCTCGAAGATCTGGACGATGTTCAGAATGTCTACCATAACGCGGATATCTCCGGCGACATCATGGAATCGCTTTGACCAGTCAGGAGCATTGATGTGGCGATAATTCTGGGCGTTGATCCGGGGTCACGAATTACCGGTTACGGCGTCATTCGGGCAGATGGTCGACACATCGAGTACATCGACAGTGGTTGTATCCGGGTGGGCGAGAAGCCCATGGCTGAACGCCTCCAGACCATATTCCAGAGCCTTGCCACCCTGATCGGAGAGTATCGGCCGGAAGAATTTGCCATCGAGCAGGTGTTCATGGCCCGCAATCCTGACTCGGCTCTGAAGCTCGGTCAGGCCCGCGGCGCGGCCATCGTCAGTGCCGCCAACAGTGGCTTGGCGGTTCATGAATACTCGGCGAGGCAGGTAAAGCAGGCGGTGGTCGGCAAGGGCGGCGCTGACAAATCTCAGGTTCAGCACATGGTTCAGGTGTTGCTTTCGCTTTCACGCAAACCCCAGGCGGATGCGGCCGATGCGCTCGCCATTGCCATGTGCCACGCCCACATGAGCCAGAGTATTCTGCGGGTGGCCAGTGGCGCGGGAAAAGTCCGAAGCGGTCGCGTGCGACAACAATAAACCGCTCCCAGGAGCGACAGGAGATTCAGCTTGATTGGTCGTATCCGAGGTATTCTGGTTGAAAAGGCTCCGGGCCAGGCGCTGGTTGAGTGCGCGGGCCTGGGCTATGAAGTCGACATCCCCTATACCACCTTCTTTCATCTGCCGGAGACCGGCGATGAAGTCACCCTGCACACCCATTTTGCCGTCCGAGAAGACGCCCAGAGCCTCTACGGCTTTGCTTCCAGCCTGGACCGGGACCTCTTCCGCCTGCTGATCAAGGTCAATGGGGTTGGCCCTAAGCTGGCCGTTGGCATTCTTTCCGGATTGGACGCACAGCAGTTCATTCGCTGCGTTGAGGATCGTGACTCCGCCTCACTGGTCAAGCTCCCCGGCGTTGGCAAGAAGACAGCAGAACGGCTTCTTATTGAAATGGCGGACCGGATAGGGCAACTTGAAGGTCAATTTGTGCCAACGTCGCCCGAGGCGACAGGCGTGGGGCAGCCGGGCGGACAAGGCCCCGCTGGCGGGCCGGCGGCCACTGAAGAGGCGGAAGCCGCACTGATCGCTCTGGGTTACAAGCCCCAGGAGGCTGCCAAGGCCATCAGCAAAGTGGCCGAGGAGGGAATGAGTAGTGAAACGCTCATCCGTCTGGCCCTGCGAAACATGATTCCGGCCTGATCGTCAGAACCTGTCGCGAACCTGTAGAGAGCGTAACGTGACACCTGCTAACCCCTTTGTACAATTGGGGCTGCGCTGGAATAGCGGGCAAACGTGAGGCACGATGTTGATTCCCACACTATGGGTGATGCCATGATCGAATCCGACCGGTTGATCTCGGCCCGGGCCGGTGAATATGAGGAAGTACAGGACCGGGCCATTCGCCCGACCCTGCTGGCCGAGTATGTCGGCCAGCCCACGGTCCGTGAGCAGATGGATATTTTCATATCCGCGGCCCGGGGTCGTCAGGAAGCGCTGGACCACGTTCTGATCTTTGGCCCGCCCGGTCTGGGCAAAACAACCCTTGCCAATATCATCGCCAATGAGATGGGCGTATCCATCAAGACAACGTCTGGTCCTGTGCTTGAAAAAGCCGGCGACCTGGCCGCCATGCTGACTAATCTCGAAGAAGGTGACGTTCTCTTCATTGACGAGATCCACCGTCTCAGCGCGGCAGTGGAAGAAGTGCTGTATCCGGCGATGGAAGATTACCAGCTCGACATCATGATCGGTGAGGGCCCGGCCGCCCGCTCCATCAAACTGGACCTGCCGCCGTTCACCCTCGTCGGGGCGACCACCCGGGCAGGCTTGCTGACTTCGCCGCTGCGTGACCGCTTCGGCATCGTGCAGCGGCTGGAGTTCTATAACACCGAAGATCTTACCAGCATCATTCTGCGCTCCGCGAGATTGTCTTCGGTAGCCGTCGATGAGGCAGGCGCGTTCGAAATTGCCCGCCGGTCCCGGGGTACCCCGCGTATCGCCAATCGCCTGTTGCGCCGTGTCCGCGATTTTGCGGAAGTCCGCTCAGACGGTCGTATCACTTCTGACATCGCCGATCAGGCATTGAATATGCTGAAAGTGGATAACCAGGGTTTCGATCACATGGATCGGCGCCTGCTACTGGCCATGATCGAGAAATTCGACGGTGGCCCTGTTGGGGTCGAGAGCCTTGCTGCCGCGATCAGTGAAGAGCGCGGCACCATTGAGGATGTGCTTGAGCCCTTCCTGATCCAGCAGGGTTATATGGTCCGGACTCCCAGAGGGCGGATGGTGACCTCCAACGCCTATCAGCATTTCGGCGTGATTCCGCCGAAGTCGGGCAGGGAGGACGATCTTTTTGGTTGAACAGGCGCCAGAGGGAAGGTTCGAACTGCCGATTCGGGTCTATATCGAGGACACCGACGCTGGTGGCATCGTATTTCATGCCAAATATCTCCATTACATGGAGCGGGCCCGAACCGAATGGGTGCGCAGTTGCGGCGTTGGCCTCAGGGCGGGTCTGGCAGACAATATCAGTTATGTGGTGCAACGGCTGACCATTCATTATGCGGTGCCGGCCAAGCTTGATGACGAACTGCTGGTTACTGCGGAACCCGTGGCTTTTGGTAGAGTCTGGATGGATTTCCGTCAGCGTGTGATGCGGGCCGAAGACCGAAAGTTGCTGAGTGACAGTGATGTGCGGGTAGCCTGCGTAGCGCTTGATTCCGGTCGTCCCCGCCGGTTACCGACGAATATGCAGGAATTGCTGGCCAGGAATGTCCAGCCCACCGAAACGATAAACAGAACGAGCCAGGAGTAAGAAGTGGATTCAGAACTTTCAGTCTGGTACCTCATTGCCAATGCCGGTGTCTTGGTTCAGCTGGTCATGCTTTTGCTGGCCCTGGCGTCAATCATGTCCTGGGCCTTGATTTTCCAGCGCCTGCAGGTGTTCCGGAAGGCCAAGAGGGCGCAATTGGCGTTCGAGGAGCGTTTCTGGTCAGGCATGGATCTGGGGCAGTTGTACCGGGAGGTGAATGCCGATCCAACACCGTTTTCCGGCATGGAATCCCTGTTCCGGGCCGGTTTCAAGGAGTTTTCCCGGTTGCGCCAGCAAAGCCGGGATGCCGATGCGGTCATGGAAGGTACACAGCGCGCAATGCGGGTCGCCTTTTCCCGGGAGCACGAGCGGCTGGAGGCCAGCCTGCCTTTTCTGGCGACGGTCGGCTCCACCAGCCCTTATGTAGGTCTGTTTGGTACCGTCTGGGGCATCATGAACTCGTTCCGGGGGCTGGCACAAGTTCAGCAGGCGACACTGGCGACGGTGGCGCCCGGCATCTCCGAGGCCCTCATCGCAACCGCCATGGGTCTGTTCGCCGCAATACCGGCGGTTATTGCCTATAACCGTTTTTCCGCCATGTCCGATGCCCTGTTGAAGAACTACGAAACCTTTGCGGATGAGTTTTCCAGCATCCTCCATCGCCGCGTCCATCAGAGCGACAAGGGCGCCGCATGATGTGGTTGGTAATTAGAGGCAGGAATCAGCCCGGGAGCACAGTTCTATGAAAGGCATGGGAATGATGCCGGAAAACCGGCGCAAGCCAATGTCGGAGATCAACGTGGTTCCGTACATTGACGTAATGCTGGTGCTGCTGATCATCTTCATGGTCACCGCCCCGATGCTGACGCAAGGGGTGAAGGTTGATCTGCCCCAGACCACTTCCGATCCTATTCAGTCTGACAAGGATGTTGAGTCCATCATTGTTTCGGTTGATGCAAACGGAGCGTACTACGTCGAGATCGGAGACGAAGGCAGTGACCCTATGACGCTGTCCGACCTGCGTGCCCAGGTTTCCAAGATCCTCTCGCAACGGGCCTCCAGTGAGATTCTGGTTCGCGGCGATGAGAATGTTACTTACGGCACAGTTGTTCGGTTGATGGCCGAGTTGCAGGGTGCCGGGGCGAGCAGTATCGGCCTGATCACCGAATCACCGCGGGACGACAATTGATAGTGTTGCGGGCAGGAGTGTTGTGAGAGATCACCAGCGCGAAGTAACCACAACAGGCGTGCCACCATGGAAATCTCCGGTGGCGCTCTCGGTCACGTTGCACCTGTTGATTCTGGGCATTGCGCTTGCGGGTTGGTCTTGGACCAGCACCGATCATGAGCCGCCACCCAGGAGCATATCGGCCCGGCTGATTACCCAGCAGGAGCCGGAACCGAGCCCGGTGGTAGAGCCCGTCGATCAGCAAAAGCGGGACGAAGAACGCCGGGCCGAAGAGCAGCGTCGCAAGGAAGAAGCTGAACGACAGAGGCAGCAAGAAGAAGCCCGTCGCATTGCAGAGCAGAAGCGACAGGAAGAACAAAACCGGCTCCAGCAGCAGAAAGAGCAGGAGCGACAGGAAGCAGAGGCGAAAGAACGCGAAGCCCGGAAAGCCCGTGAAGCGGAGGCTGCCCGTCAAAAGGCGGAAGCGGAAGCCAAGGAGCGGGCCAGGCAGAAAGCTGAGGAAGAAAAACGCCGTCAGGAAGAGGCAGAACGAAAAGCCGAAGAAGAGAAGCGGCGGCAGGAAGAGCAGCGGAAGCGGGAAGAGGCCGAACGAAAGCGCCAGGAGGAACTGGCTCGCCAGGAAGCTGAGCGCAAGCGCCTCGAGGCAGAGCGCAAGCTCCGGGAACAGCAGCTTGAAGCCCAGGCGGAGGCGGCTCAGAGGGCCCGGGAAGAGGAAGCCCGTCGCCAGAGAGAGGCGGCCGCTGCGAAAGCGCGGGAAGCCCAGATGCTGTCGGAGAGTGAGAAGTACCAGGCTCTGATCCGTGAGCGCTTGAGCCAGGCGTGGTATCCGCCCAGTTCGGCTACTGAAGAGATGACCGCGCGGCTCCAGATTACGCTGTTACCGACGGGTGAGCTTGCCGGGGTGCGGCTGGTCAGTAGCAGCGGGAATACAGCGTTCGATAACTCCGCTCTGGGGGCGGTGCGTTCCCTGAGTCGTTACCCGATACCCAATGATCGGGATACCTTTGAACGGTATTTCCGACAGTTTACGATTGAATTCAACCCACGCCGGTTGAGATAAGGATGCGGATAACACCATGACACATCGGATTTGGCACAAACCGTTCAGAACGCTTCTTGCCGCCACGGTGCTGATCTTTTTCGCGGTTTCGGCAGCCCGGGCTGAGCTGTTGATCCGGATTACTGAAGGCGCGGATTCGGCCATTCCTGTTGCAGTGGTGCCTTTCGCCGAGTCTGGACAGATGCCCGCTGGCGACAAGGTCAGCAGCATTGTTCAGGCGGATCTGACCATGACGGGCGAATTCCGGACTCTGCCTCCCGAGAAGATGCTGAGCCTGCCATCCAGGCGGGAGGAAGTGTATTTCCGGGACTGGCGCCTGCTGGGCCAGCGCTATGTCCTTGTGGGGGGCCTCAGCCGAAGTGGTGACCGTGTTCAGGCCCGGTATGAGTTGTTCGATGTAAACCGCGAGGAACGGATTCTCGGTGAAACTGCGGCGGCACCTGCCTCCAATATGCGCTCGCTCGCTCACCACATCAGCGACAAGGTATATGAGGCCATCACAGGCGTGCCGGGTGCCTTCTCAACAAAGCTTGCCTATATCACGCTTGATACCGCCAACGGCAAACCCCGTTACCGACTGCAGGTCAGTGACGTGGACGGCAAGCGCGCCAGAATCCGTCTTGAAAGCCAGGAACCCATCCTGTCACCGGCATGGTCGCCAGACGGGGAAAAGCTGGCCTATGTGTCGTTCGAAACAGGGAAACCGGTGATTTTTGTTCATGAGCTTGCAACCGGCAATCGCACCAAAGTGGCCGACTTTCCGGGGCTCAACTCGGCGCCGGCCTGGTCCGACGATGGCCGATCGTTGTTGATGACCCTCTCGAAAGACGGAAATGCCGAGATCTACCGGATGAACCTGGATACCCGGCAGTTGACCAAGCTTACGAACCACTGGTCTATTGATACCGAGCCGAGCTATGACGCCACTGGCAAGGGCATTTTCTTTACGTCGGACCGGTCCGGAGGTCCGCAGATTTACCACATGGATACACCGGGTGCGGAGCCTCGTCGTATCACCTTCGGCAGCCGTTACAACGCTCGGCCAAGGCCCGACAATGACGGTAACTATGTGTATTACGTTCACCAGCGCGATCGGGCATTTCACATTGCCCGTACCGAACTGAAAACCGGGGAGGAAACGATCCTAACCCGCACCGAGTCTGATGAGTCTCCCAGTGTTGCGCCCAATGGCCGGATGCTGATCTACGCTACCCGGCAGAATGGCAGCAACGTGCTCACGGTTATTTCCGCGGATGGTGGAGCAGCGTACAGCTTGCCGGCATCCGAAGGCGATGTCCGTGAGCCCGCCTGGGGACCTTTGGTTCGCTGACTCCCGGAGGTTTCCGGTGTTGGCCATTGTTCAAGCAATAACGTCACTCAACTGAAAGGAAGAAAACATGAATTTTTCAGCTCAATCAAAAGCGTTCGCACTATTGTTGTCCGTCGGTCTGGTAGCGGGCTGTAGCTCTACCGGTGGTACCTCCGAAGAAGGCGGCGAGTATGGTTCCGATGTGGCTGCTGTAGACCAGGAAGGTGGATCCACTGTTTACGGAGGTGACGACCAGGGCGGTGTTTCTTCTTCAGCCATGACCGAAGAAGAGCGTATGGAAGCTCGCAAGCAGGCCGAACAACAGGCCCTGCGTGAAATCACCACCTTCTACTTTGATTTCGATACGGCTGAAATCAAGCAGGAAGCCCGCGATGTCCTGGTGGCACATGCCCGTTTCCTCGCCAACAACCCGGGTCAGAACGTCCGCATTGAGGGTCACGCCGACGAGCGCGGTACCAAGGAATATAACCTGGCCCTTGGCGAGCGTCGTGCTAACGCCGTTCAGCGTTTCCTGATTGTAAACGGTGCTTCACGTGGCCAGCTCGAGACCGTAAGCTATGGCGAAGAGAAGCCGGCCGTGATGGGTTCCAGCGAGAGCGCCTGGGCCCAGAATCGTCGTGTAGAACTCGTATTTGAGTAATCACACAGGAACGACCATGAGAAAAATCCTCATGGCGACAGTGGTGCTTCCGCTTGCCCTCGGGCAGGCGGGAGTGGCCCTGGCGCAATCAGCCCAGGACAGTCAGCGTAACGCCAACAGCAGTCAGGCGACGTCGGAACTGTTCTACATGATCCAGCAGCTTCAGGGTGAAGTCAGACGGCTCCAGGGCGAAGTGGAGGAGCAGCGGCACCTGATTAACCGCCTGCAGCAGCAAGGGCGCGACCGTTATATCGATCTGGATCAGCGTATTCTGGATCTCTCGGAAAAGGTCGCATCACAGCCGGCTCCCGAAGCCAGCGAAGGTGGTGGCTCTGCTGCCTCAGGCCAGGCCCGGGAGGCCGGGGAATACCGCCAGCCCGATGCGGAAGAACGAAAGGCCTACGAGCAGATCCAGGACCTGATTCGTAATCAGAAAAAATACGATGAGGCCATTAGTCGGATATACGAATTTATCGATGAATATCCGGAAGGTGATCTGACGGTCAACGCCTATTACTGGCTCGGCGAGGTCTATCTGGTCACGCCGCAGCTCGAACAGGCAAAACAGGCGTTCACGATTGTCGCTACCCGTTTTGCCGACCATCGCAAGGCTCCGGATGCGGTCTATAAGCTGGGCGTAACTCATGATCGCCTGGGCGAAAAGGAACAGGCTCGGCGCAGCATGCAAACTGTGATTGATGATTACCCGTCCAGCAGTGCTGCTGACCTCGCACGGAAGTTTCTCGAGTCCCAGAACGGCTGATTGTCTGGCGCGGCAAAAATGTTGAGAAACCTGAGAAAAAGGGGTTGATCAACGGCCAAAAATCATTACTATATGCGCCTCGTTTGGGTCGTTAGCTCAGTTGGTAGAGCAGTTGGCTTTTAACCAATTGGTCGAAGGTTCGAATCCTTCACGACCCACCAAACACGAAATACCGGGTGGGCTGAGTCATTCGGTATAGATTGAAGTCAAGGCTTCGGTCGCCAGTTACGGGTCGTTAGCTCAGTTGGTAGAGCAGTTGGCTTTTAACCAATTGGTCGAAGGTTCGAATCCTTCACGACCCACCAAATAACAGAAGCCTGCGGGTTTTTGTGAAAAAAGAGCCTCCGGGCTCTTTTTTTTTGCGTATACGTTCCTACCTAGGTAAACAGGGAACAGGCGAAGCGATCACAAGTGTATGATCGCACTGTTTCAGAAACATTAAGCCTGGGGCATGAATGTTATAATGTCCGGGTTCACGCAATACAGAGACGCAGTAATGACTTACGCTGAAGACCGTATCCTTGTTCAAGAGCACCTGGCGCATGCTGCCGAGCCGAAGCCGCTCAGCGCGGACGAAAAGTCCGACCTGGAGGCTCGTATAAAATCGGCTCTGAAGGAGCAGGATGCGGTGCTTGTGGCTCACTATTACACCGATCCCGATATCCAGCGGCTTGCCGAGGAAACCGGTGGCTGTGTTGCGGACTCCCTCGAGATGGCCCGTTTTGGCAACCAACATTCGGCCTCCACAATCGTTGTTGCCGGCGTGAGGTTCATGGGCGAAACCGCCAAGATCCTGAATCCTGAAAAGCGCGTTCTGATGCCAACGCTTGAGGCGACCTGTTCCCTGGATGTGGGCTGTCCTGCCGATGAGTTCGCCGAGTTTTGTGACCAGCACCCGGATCGCACGGTCGTGGTCTACGCCAATACGTCTGCGGCTGTGAAGGCGAGGGCGGACTGGGTGGTTACCTCAAGCTGTGCCCAGGCTATTGTTGAAGATCTGGATGCCCGCGGCGAAAAAATCCTCTGGGCGCCGGATAAGCACCTGGGGCACTTCGTCCAGAAAACGACGGGTGCTGATATGCTGCTTTGGGACGGTTCCTGCATCGTTCATGAGGAATTCAAATCCCGCGGGCTGGAGGATCTGAAGGCCCTTTATCCGGACGCGGCGGTACTGGTCCACCCGGAATCGCCCGATGCCGTTGTTGAGATGGCGGATGTTGTGGGTTCAACCTCGCAGCTGATTCATGCTGTCCAGACCATGCCTAACGAAAAGTTCATCGTTGCCACTGACAACGGCATTTTTTACAAGATGCAGCAACTGGCTCCGAACAAAACGCTGATTGAAGCGCCCACCGCAGGCAATGGAGCTACCTGTCGTAGCTGCGCCCATTGCCCCTGGATGGCGATGAACGGCCTTCAGAATCTGCTACAGTTACTGGAGCGGGGTGATCAGGAAGTGTTTGTGGATCCGGAACTGAGAGAGAAAGCGCTGCAGCCTCTGCAGCGCATGTTGGATTTTACCGCCAACATGAATCTCAAGGCTGCTGGCAACGCCTGATCAGCTGTTGGCCCTGGCGTGCAGGCGGCTGGTGATTTCTGCCAGCCGCTCGGTCACAATCTGCCTCTGTGGCGCGCCGGCCGGCAACTTTTCCTGAGCCTGCCTTAGCTGACGCTGGGCGGACTCCAGATCGCCCATCAGAACATCGTATTCTGCCCGGGCACGATGCACGCCCACAATATTCCTTGCCATGCCCTCCGCCTCGGCCAGTTTCAGCCAGAGATGCTCCTGTCCCGGTAGCTGACGGGTCAGCTGTTTGAGATGCTCCGCCGCAGCGGCGCCATTACCATCGGCTATTTCCGTGAGGGCGAGAGTGTGGGTGATTGGATAGTTCCCCGGATTCCTCGCCAGTGCGTCTTTCAGAATGGATCGAGCCTCGTCCACACGATCTTGTGCAAGCCTGACCTCTGCGAGGGTTACCTGGAAGGTGATTCGGCCCGGATTCGTGGCCAGCAGATCGTTCAGTATATCCACTGCCTTCTCGTATTGCCGGTCCTCGAGGTAGGCCACGGACAAGCCATACCGGATGGCATCGTTTCTCTGGGCATCCGGCCGATCGAGGTAGGCTTCAAAGGTTTCGACGGCTACGTCGGGGGAGGGCGCGTAATGCACTTGCAGCCGGCTGCGCATCAGATGGTATTCCTGGCCGTCCCGGATGTTTTCATCTGGATACTGTTCGGCACGATTTCGGGTGTCGGCCACGCGGCTCTGGGTTAACGGGTGCGTAGACAGATACTCTGGCAGTCGATTTCCCTGCATGCGGTTCTGGCGCATCATGATTTCAAACATTTCCGGCATGCCACGAGGGTCCATCCCGGCGCTGGCCAGAATGTCCAGACCGACCCGGTCGGCTTCCTGTTCGTGGGAGCGGCTGTAGGCGAGCATGTTCTGGGCGGCCAGGGCCTGGGTTCCGGCAATAGCGGCAAAACCTATATCAGACTGGGTGACCGCCGACAGGACAATGCCGGCAATCATACCGGCGAGTGTGAGCGGAGCGCTGGTTTCCTGCTGCTCCATGCGCCGTGCAAAATGCCGCTGGCTGAGGTGAGCAAGTTCGTGGGCGAGAACGGACGCAAATTGTTGCTCGGTCGCAGCATTGAGAAACAGACCGCCGTTAACGCCTACTATGCCACCGGGCACCGCAAATGCGTTGATAGCAGGACTGTCGATCAATGCCAGGGTCAGGTCCCGATTCTGGAGTGGGGCCGAGGGCACCAGGCGATAGGTAATGGCGCTGAGGTAGTCATACACCAGGGGGTCGCTGATCCTCGGCGCGGATCGGCGGATAGATACCATTACCTGCTGGCCAATATCCGATTCCTGCTGGCCCGCGATAAGGCCTCCACCGGAACCGCCAATGCTTGGCAGCCTGCTCTCCTGAGCGTGGCCCGGCATTGAAAAAAGCAGCAGGGCCAGCAGGGCGGTGATGGCCATTGCCGGTAGCGTTCGGGATCTGGGTTGGATAGCAATCATGTAAAGCCGGGTGCCTGTGGTCTGAATCGCCGGTTTGACAGCGGTTTGCGATAAAAAGTTCTGATCCTCTGGTTAACGAGGATTGTGATGCAATACATTATCACTGTCGGCATAATGCCTGCTTGTTAAATCCGCTTATTATTTTGTGATGGTGTATCGCTAGTATGGTTGATCGAACGCTTGATGCCTCAGGGTTGCGCTGCCCGATGCCGCTGCTGAAGACAAAGCTGGAACTGAACAGCATGGCGCCCGGTGAAGAACTCGAGGTGATTGCTACGGACGCAGGTTCCGCCAGGGATATTCCGGCCTTTCTGCAGATGTCCGATCACAAGTTGATGAGCAGTTCTGAAACCGCCGGGCAGTACCGGTTTGTGATAAAGTGCGGCGGTTAAGATTTCGGAGCTGTAAATGATCAGGACATTACGCGGTCTCGCGCACAAATACTTCTCGGATGAAGAAGCGGTCATCCTGTTCCTGATACTGGTGACAGGAACCATTTTTGTTATCTGGTTCGGTGCCATGCTTGCGCCGGCCATTGCCTCGCTGATTGTGGCCTTTATTCTGCAGGGTCTGGTCACCAAGCTCAACAAGCTGGGCGTGCCGGAGACGGTTTCCATTATTGGGGTTTTCCTGGTTTTCCTCGGCGTGCTTGTTGGCTTCCTGTTTGGCCTGCTTCCGCTGATCTGGACGCAGTTGAGCAACCTGGCCGGCGAGGCGCCACGCATTATCCGGGAGCTGCAATCCTATCTTGAGCTGTTGCCACAGCAGTATCCCCACCTGATCTCCGGAGAAGCTGTCAGCACCGTTTACAGCCAGGTGAGTACGGAAGTGGGGCACATGACCCAATGGCTGGTGTCGTTCTCGCTGTCCAGTATTCCAGATCTCGTGGCGTTGCTGATCTACATGGTGCTGGTGCCTATCCTGGTGTTCTTCTTCCTGAAGGACAGGGAGGTGCTGCTCAACTCCATCGCCCGGCTGCTGCCACCCCAGCGCCCGATGATGCTGCAGATCTGGCACGAGGTGAACCTCCAGTGCGCCAACTACGTGCGCGGCAAAGCCGTCGAGATCCTGATTGTGGGCGGCGCCACCTACATTGCCTTCAAGCTGCTGGGGATGCCTTACGCTGCGCTGCTCTCGCTGTTGGTGGGGCTGAGTGTGGTGATTCCTTATATCGGCGCGGCCGTCGTCACCATCCCTGTTGCGGTGATTGCCCTGTTCGCCTTCGGCTGGGGCAGCCAGTTCATCTGGGTGATGGTCATCTACGGTGTCATTCAGGCGCTTGACGGCAATGTTCTGGTGCCCATTCTGTTCTCGGAGGTCAACAATCTGCACCCGGTGGCCATTATCGTCGCGGTGCTGTTCTTCGGGGGAATCTGGGGCTTGTGGGGTGTTTTCTTTGCAATTCCACTGGCTACCATGCTCAAGGCGGTGTTTGCTGCCTGGCCAGTGAAGGAGTCGGCGCCGCCGGCGGAACCCGGAAGCGCCTGACAGGCGCTTAAAGTGCCTTGACAGCCTCTAGCACCTCGTCAGCGTGGCCTTTCACTTTTACGCCGCGCCATTCAGCCCGCAGCACGCCATCCTTGTCGATCAGGAAGGTGCTCCGGTCAACGCCCATGTACTCCTTCCCGTAAAGCTTTTTCAGCTTGATCACGTCGAAGAGGGTGCACAGGGCCTCGTCCTTGTCTGAAATCAGGTGAAAGGGAAACTCATGCTTGGCCCGGAAATTCTCATGGGCTTTCAGGCCGTCCCTCGATACGCCGAGAATCACCGTATCAAGCTCCTCAAATTGCTTCATCCGGTCCCGGAAGTCCTGTCCCTCAGTAGTACAGCCAGGGGTGTTGTCTTTCGGATAGAAATAAATCACCACGTTCTGACCTTTCAGATCGTCGAGGCGAACAGTCTGGTCTCCGGTAGCGGGTGCTTCAAAATCCGGTACGGGTTTGTTTAACTCAACGGATGGCATGACATCTCCTTTAATTCCCTTGTGTCAGTTCGTGCCCAACATTACCATATCGGTTTTATTCGGACGGAGCTTTTATGATTACGGGTAGCCTTGTCGCACTGGTCACGCCCATGCATCCAAACGGTGACATCCACTGGGAGGATCTGGACAAGCTGGTAGACTTTCATATTGAAAACGGCACACACGGCATCGTTGCTGTGGGCACCACCGGCGAATCCGCAACGCTCGACCCGGAAGAGCATTGCCAGACCATTGGCCACATCATCAAACGTGTTAATGGTCGTATCCCGGTTATTGCGGGCACCGGCGGCAACAGCACCCGTGAGGCCATTGAACTGACGGCCGAGGCCCATAAGCTTGGCGCAGATGCCTGCCTCCTCGTTGTTCCCTACTACAACAAGCCGACCCAGGAAGGCCTGTATCAGCACTTCAAGGCGATTGCCGAAGCCGTCCCCGGCATGAACCAGATGCTGTACAACGTGCCCGGCAGGACAGCGTGCGACATGCTGAACGAGACCGTGCTCCGGCTTGCCGATATTCCGAATATCGTGGGCATCAAAGACGCCACCGGCAACATTCCCCGGGGTGCCGAACTGATTGAAGCGTTGGACGGCCGTCTGGCTGTCTATTCAGGTGATGACGCAACGGCAGCGGAACTTATGCTGGCCGGTGCCAAGGGCAACGTGTCCGTCACCGCGAACGTCGCCCCGAAGGCAATGTCCCAGCTGTGCGAAGCCGCTGTTGCCGGAAATCGTGAAGAAACCGAGCGTTTGAACGAACTGCTCATGCCTCTTAACCGGAAGCTGTTCCTCGAAGCGAATCCTATCCCGGTGAAATGGGCGCTCCATCATATGGGAATGATAGGGGAAGGCATCCGCCTGCCGCTGACCGTGCTCAGCGAAAAGTTCCATGGCGAAGTGGAAGATGCCCTCAAGGCCTCAGGTGTTCTCTGAGTTTGCTTAAATCATCCCATCACCGGAGTAACCTGATGCAGGTTCTAAAAGGAACCGGTAGTACCCTGATGTTCAAACCCGTTGTTGTCGCATCCGGGCTGTTGCTTCTGGCAGCAGCCTCGGGCTGCAGTCTGGTTGAAGACCGCTCCGAACGCTATGTGAATGCCACGGAAGGAAAACCACTGGAATTGCCGGAGACCGCCGACGATTCCCGTTTCAGTCAGACCATGCCCATCCGTGATGTCCAGCCGGCCGACGCCAGCAAAATGTATCCGTCCGATATTCCGCGTCCGCCGGACATGACATCGGACATCCTTGATGAAAACTACGTTATCGAAGAGCTGGATGGTCGGCTCTGGCTCCTGGTCAACGACGTGCCGGGCAGAATCTGGCCTGCGGTAAACAGCTATCTGTCCGAGCGGGGTCTCGGCGTCGGCTTCGACAGTCCCCAGTTGGGTATCCTGCAGACTGAACTTGCCAATTTCAGCAAGCGTGCCCGAAACCTTGTGGAGCTGTCGGATAACCCTTCTGCCGGCGAACAGAAAGTCGTTCTTCAAGTTCGGATGGCTCCCGGAGTGCGACGCAAGACCACAGAGGTGCAGGTACGCCGGCTTGATGTTGAAGATCAGCCGGATGAGCTGATCCCCTGGACTGGCGTTTCTGATCCCTCCGAGCAGGCTCTGGAATTGCAGAGACGCCTGCTGTCCGATCTGGGTGACTTTCTCCGGGCGCGTGAAGAAACCAAGTCCTTTTCCCGGGCGGCATCCGGAATGGTCAGCGATCCGTTGGTTCGCCTGATCTCGGAAAACGATGAAGCCGTCGCGATCCGCATGGAGCTTGATTATGGTCGTTCCTGGGCGGAAGTAAGTCGGGCACTTACAGATTCCGGCATTCCCGTTGTCGATCTGAACCGCAGTGAAGGCTGGTTCCATGTCGATTTCCGCACCGAAGACGAGCGGGATCCGGGCTGGTTCAGCTGGTTCAGTGACAAGGACGCACCCCAGCATACCCACACAGTCAGCCTTAGCCAGCAGAGCGACGCCATTGTCATCTCTGCCGAGGACGTTCCGGGTTACACTGGCAGCCGGACGACGCCGGATCTGCTCGAGCAACTGTTCGATTACCTATACTGATTCAGGAAGAGGCCGCCAGAGGCGGCCGCTTTTCGGAGACCCCAATGGAAAAACGCGAAGAACTCTACGCCGGCAAGGCAAAATCCGTCTACCGTACCGACAACCCCGAACGTTTCGTGCTGGTATTCCGTGACGACACATCCGCCTTCGATGGTGAGAAAAAGGAACAGCTCAATCGCAAGGGCATGGTGAATAACAAGTTCAATGCGTTCATCATGGAGAAGCTGGAAGCGGCAGGTGTGCCGACCCATTTTGAAGGGTTGCTGTCGTCCACCGAATCGCTCGTCAAGAAGCTGGATATGATTCCGGTTGAATGCGTGGTTCGCAATGTTTCCGCCGGCAGTCTCTGCCGTCGTCTTGGCGTGGCGGAGGGGCAGGAACTGAATCCGCCCACCTACGAACTGTTCCTCAAGAACGACGCACTCCACGATCCGATGGTCAACGAATCCCTGGCCGTCAGCTTTGGCTGGGCCGCGGCGGATGAGCTGGAGCAGATGAAATCGTTGACCTATCGGGTTAACGACGTGCTCAAGGCCCTGTTTGACGAGGCAGGCATGCTGCTTGTGGACTACAAGCTGGAGTTTGGTCGCTGCGAGGGCAAGATCGTTCTGGGTGACGAATTCAGTCCGGACGGTTGCCGGATCTGGGACAAGGAAACTCGCAAGAAAATGGATAAGGATCGTTTCCGCCAGGGGCTTGGCGAAGTGATCGAAACGTACGAAGAAGTCGGGCGCCGTCTGGGAATCCAGTTCGACTGACTGAAACTGACAACAAATTCAAAAGGTGTGTCATGCGTAAACTGATGCTTGCTGTAGGTGGTTCACTGTTTCTGGTGACGCCTGTGTCACAGGCAGATGTGGTTGGTCTCGGAGCCAGCGTAAGCTACTGGGATTCGGATCTGTCCGGCCAGGCTGCCACCAACAACGACCTTGTGGATGTCGAGAACGATCTGAATCTCGATAGCGATGCCAACGCCAATGCCTCCCTGTACCTTGAGCATCCGGTGCCGCTGTTGCCCAATGTTCGGTTGAACTACACTTTGGTTGAGCAAAGTGGTCGAGGCGATGTAGGTCTGGCTGGCTTCGACGGTGTTACTGGTGATGTCCAGTCTGATCTGGATCTGGAACAGTTGGATCTGACCCTGTATTACGAAGTACTTGATAACTGGGTAAATCTCGACCTTGGCCTCACTGCCCGCGATTTGACGGGCGACCTGATCGTGCGGCAAGCGAATGGGTTGGCCACTAGCGAAACGAGCATTGATGGCGTGATTCCCATGGGCTATCTCGCGGCCCGATTTGATCTGCCGTTAACCGGCGTGTCAGTAGGTGCAGAAGGCAACTTCATCAGCTTCGACGGTGACTCGCTGCACGATTTCAACGCCTACGGCCAGTACGAGATCTCACTGATACAGTTCCGTGCGGGCTATCGTCAGATGTCCATTGATTACGAAGATGGCAATGACCGGCTTGATGTCGAGATAGGCGGACCGTTTGTGAGTGCCGGGGTCTCGTTCTGAGGCCGGCAGTCTTTTCAGGGAGAGACACGTGAAGATTCTTGTTACCGGAACGGCCGGTTTTATCGGCTCACACCTGGCTCATCGCCTTCTTGATCGGGGCGATGAAGTCATTGGCGTTGATAACGTCAATGATTACTATGATGTGAACCTGAAGGAAGCGCGGCTGAAACGCCTGACCGACAAAGCCGGTTTTACCGAAGTCCGTCAGGATGTGGCTGACCGCGCTGCCATGGAAGCCCTTTTCGCCGAGCACAAACCCGAGCGGGTAGTGCACCTGGCGGCCCAGGCGGGTGTCCGATATTCCATCGAGAATCCTCACGCCTATGTGGACGCCAACCTCGTTGGTTTCATGAACATCCTTGAAGGGTGCAGGCACAATAAGGTCAAGCACCTCGTCTATGCGTCCAGCAGCTCGGTGTACGGTGCCAACGAGACCATGCCGTTCTCGGTGCACGACAACGTGGATCACCCGCTGAGTCTCTACGCGGCCTCC
This sequence comes from Marinobacter sp. CP1, assembly GCF_001266795.1. Taxonomy (NCBI): domain Bacteria; kingdom Pseudomonadati; phylum Pseudomonadota; class Gammaproteobacteria; order Pseudomonadales; family Marinobacteraceae; genus Marinobacter; species Marinobacter sp. CP1. The sequence goes on along the minus strand of NZ_CP011929.1, from coordinate 58,389 downwards.
AAGAAGGCCAACGAGCTCATGGCCCACACGTACAGCCACCTGTATAACCTGCCGACCACAGGCCTGCGGTTTTTTACTGTCTATGGTCCCTGGGGTCGTCCGGATATGGCCTTGTTTATCTTTACCAAAAAGATCCTTGCCGGGGAGCCCATCGACGTCTTCAACCATGGCCACCACCGCCGGGACTTCACCTACATCGACGACATCGTCGAAGGCGTGATCCGGACCCTGGACCATGTCGCCGAACCAAACGGGGAGTGGAGCGGAGCAACCCCGGATCCCGGAACCAGCAAGGCGCCTTATCGCCTGTACAACATCGGGAGCAACAACCCGGTTGAGCTATCTCGCTTTATCGAGATTATCGAGGAGCGAGTCGGGAAGAAAGCCCAGAAAAACCTGCTTCCGTTGCAGCCGGGCGACGTGCCGGCCACCTACGCCAATGTTGATGATCTGATCGACGATGTGGGCTATAAGCCAGCTACCCCCGTAGAGGAGGGTATTGCGCGGTTTGTGGACTGGTATCGGGACTTCTACAATGTATAAAAGAGGGCCAGCAACTGCTGGCCCTTCTCGTATCTGGGACTCGACAATGGAGCATTGGCGATGATGGCAGTGTTACAAAGATGGTTTCTGGTAGCCGCGCTTATCGGCATGGCCGGCTGCACCGGTCTTCCAGAGGGTATTGAGCCAGTCTCCGGTTTTGAGAGTGACCGTTACCTCGGTACCTGGTACGAAATCGCCCGCCTGGACCATTCCTTTGAGCGCGGTCTCACCAATGTTCGCGCGGAATACAGCCGTAACGACGACGGCAGCATCGAGGTAATCAATCGGGGTTATAACGTCGAAAAAGAGACATGGGAGGAAGCTGACGGCCGAGCGGTGTTTGTCGAGGATGAGAACACGGGCCACCTGAAGGTGTCTTTCTTCGGACCTTTCTACGCCTCTTATGTGGTGTTTGAACTCGACAAGGAACACTATTCATACGCCTTTGTGACGGGGTACAACCGTGACTATCTCTGGTTTCTCTCGCGTACCCCCGAGGTCAGTGAGGAGGCGATTGAGGCGTTCAGGAAACGCGCAAAGGCAGAGGGCTTTGATCTGGAAGAGCTGATCATGGTTGATCAGTCACGGGCTGAATAAAGGCCTGAAGATCCGTTTGCTACACTCAGGGAATCAGTCCTCCGAAGGAGCCCTCCATGAGTGAAAAAAGCAGCGCCCAGCGCCGATTCGAGCGCCACCTCAGAGACCACCTGCTTGTCGAATTCTGCCAGCTGATTGCCGATGATGAGGAGGCCCCGGAAACACTGGAAGCCGATGCGCTCCTTTCGGACGCTGTGTCAGCGCGTGCAACCGATCTGCATCTGGATCCCTTCCCGGATCATTATAGGGTTCGGCTCCGGATCGACGGTATCATCGTTGATGCGGTCGAAGTCTCGTACGACCAGGGGCGGCGCCTGGTTAACCAATTCAAAGCCATGGCGACCCTCGACCCGATTCCCTCTGTTCGGTGCAATGAAGGGAGTTTTGTCTATACCCTCGACGATATTGATCTCGATCTCCGGGTTACTTCCATACCCTGCGTCTCGGGGGACAAGCTTGCGATTCGGGTCCTGACGCCACCGGCTTCGGTGCAGAATATTCAGGAGCTTGGCATACCCTCTGAGGGTATCGGCTGGATTCAGCGCTGGATGGACGCCACAGGTGGGATGTTCCTGGTGTCTGGCCCAACGGGAAGCGGCAAGACAACCACGCTATACGCCCTGTTGCATGAACTGAAACTCAGTGACAGTCATGTAGTCACTTTGGAAGATCCCGTTGAATACGAGGTTCCGGGCATCAATCAGGTGCAGGTCGATACCGCCCATGAACTCGACTTCGCACGTGGTACCCAGGCGATGCTTCGTCTGGACCCGGACTACGTCCTGATTGGTGAGATTCGCGATGTTCCCTCAGCCCAGGCGGCCATCAGCGTTGCAACCAGTGGGCGTTCCATGATGGCCACACTGCACAGCCGGGATGCTGTGGGGACCATCACGTCACTTCGGAATCTGGGGCTGGACGATTACGAGATCGCGGCCAATCTCGGAATTGTTGCTTCACAACGGCTGGTTCGCAGGCTTTGTAAGGAATGCCGCACGAAAGGTCAGCCTGACGAGATTTCTCGACAATGGCTGCTGGATGCAGGCCGTGAGGTGCCGGAAGAGACCTGGCTGCCGACAGGTTGCCCCAGCTGTAACAACCTGGGCTACCGCGGACGGCTCGGCGTTTTTGAAGTCTGGCAACTGACCGAGGAAGACTATGGCAGGATTCTTAAACATGAAGATGAGCACAGTCTGCGACAGGCCCTGAATGATCGGGGGCAACAGATGATGCTGGACGATGGTATGGCGAAGGTCGAGAGTGGCGAGACAACGTTCAGGGAGCTTTTAAGAACAGGGGTCATGTTCTCGGGCTTGCGGAGCGCAAGGGAATAGCTGGTCTATGCAGCGCCGCTCTTTCTTTTGGGCACAAAAAAAGCCAGTTCTTACAGGGAGTAAGCAACTGACTCTTTCAGCAGGAGTGGTAGGACCACCCAGATTCGAACTGGGGACCTCTACCATGTCAAGGTAGCGCTCTAACCAACTGAGCTATGGTCCTGTATCCTGCAACGGGGACGAAATATACTGATTCAGCCGATGCCGGTCAACCACTTTTATGCGGTTTTCCGGCTCCGGAGTTTTTCCTTGATGACTTTGCTCAGAACCGCCCAGCGGTTGACGATCAAGGCCGCGAAGATGAGACCGCAGCCGGCCAGCTGAATGCTGGTCATTGTCTCGCCAAACCAGCCTGCAGCGAACAGGGCGACCCAAACCGGCTCCAGTACCAGAATCACGACGCCATGGCTGTTTGCAGACAGGCTCTGGGCCAGGGTCTGAAGCAGGAAGCGGCCGGCCGTACCAATGACGGCGCTGGCCACTACCCACCAGACCAGTATTGGTGAAAGGTTATTCAGAGTCGGCAGCCAGGGCTCCATGATCATGGACTCGATCAGGGTCAGCATGCCGACCGTGAGCAGAGCAATGGCTGTCAGGGGCAGGGCGGGTACCCGATGCTTTTCCACCGTCTTGCCCAGCCGGTTAATCACCGTTCTCTGGTTGGCCGCCCGGGTATTGAGATTGAAATACAGGGCGAAGATCGTCGCTGCCATAACAAAGAAAATCTGGCCTGCTTCAGGGCGAAATCCGTTTTCAAGGGATAGCAGAGCGAGCCCGGCAACGGCAATCGGAATGGCCAGCCATGTGCTCGCCGGTTGGGCTTCCTTGAATACCAACCGTGCAATAATGGGAACAATCACAACGCCCAGGCTGGTCAGGAAGGCACCCTCGCCGAGGCTCGTTATATGAACCAGCCCCATCACCCAACAGGTCATCGCCGTGCCGAACACCAGGCCCACACCCACACTTCGACGAAGCTGATCCACGCTTAGCTTCATCAGCGAGCGGCGGGCGAAAAAGGCGAGCACCGTGCCGGCAATCAGAAACCGGGCAGCCATGAACATCAGCGGAGGCATCAGCAGCACTGCTTCTTTTGAGAACATCCAGCTGATGGCCGCAAACAGGGTGACAACAACCAGTAAAAGATCGGATTTGTGGGTGTCAGACATTGGATATCGCTTGCCGGCAGTGGGTGAATCAAACGGGAAAGCGAACCAATGTATAGTTTGCGAACTAAAAAGAAAAGATGGGTAGAACTACCGAGGCAAGAAGTGGCTCCTCCCTGAGCCTTTTGTTTGCATTGTCCAGATGGGTTTAGTTATTCAGAGTGGTATAAACCAGATTGGACATATCCGTCTGGTCCGAGCCGGGCACTTCAATGTACCGGTCACCTGAACCCCACCACTGCCACCAGGCGCGCTTGTTATAGGTGCGGCTGGCGAAATCCACCTGCAAACCGTTGAGGGTGGTGTTGTTGACTACCGGCACGGAGATGTTGCCCGTCTCGGAGCCCAGCACGCCGCTGTGGGTGACGCCCTCGTTCATCAGCACCGGGTAGTGGTTGTAGTACAGAGCGCCAGGGCCATTCTGGCTCGTTACCTTGCCCGCCAGGCTGATGCTGGAGGAGCAGGAATCAATCCCGGCGGCGGAGGTTGCACCGCAAGCCGAATGGGTGGGTACTACGCCATCATCGGTGCCGGCGATGAACGGTTTGGTGATACCGCCATAGGAGGAGCCGCCGGCCACGAAGCGAAGCCTGGGGATTGAATTCGGGCTAACCGCCAGGTTGCGCGCTGCGTTGGTCTGCAGGTCATTTACCACGCCCAGCTTGCCGGGCTCCGGCTCTATGCCGGTGAAGGCTTCGACTGCCGCCCTGAGGGGCCAGTTGTACCAGCTGTCGTTGTAGGCAAGACTCAGGGCCAGGTTGGCCAGTTCCGTGCCACCGCCTGCGCCGGAGTAATCCAGGGCTGCCAGGATCTTCAGCGGTTGAAGGCCCTCAGACTGAAGCCACCGAGCCTGGTTTTCCAGCAGATAGCGGGTAACCAGATCACCGGTGGAGTGGGAGACGACGATGCAGTAGTCATTGCACAGACCTTGCTGACTGATCTGACGCATCTGTTCATAGGCTTGCTGGGCAATACCACCTTCAACGCGCCCGTCACTGCCCCAGTCGATACGGGCCTCGGCCCGGGAGAGCCAGAAAGTACGCCAATAGTCCTCGCCGGCGTTCTTCACCTCCTGCAGATTGGCGGGAGGGTTGGCCAGGTCTTGTTGCTGGAATCCGTGAACCAGGATCACGTTGTGCCCGGCCAGTTGGGCCTGGGCGGTGCCGGCAAACAAGCTGCCGGTGATAGCGACCGCCAGGGCGGTCTTACAGGCATTTCCGATCTTTGTTGTTTTCATAGTTGCTCCGTCTTTGCTGCTTTATTGTTGTCACAAGACGTTTATCCGCCACTTGTAGCGGTACAGCCCGGCGTTAGCCGGTGCAGAGCCTGCGCCCTGCCATCAGAACTTGTCGGCAAGCTGCCGCAGCAGAGCCGCGCGCTGTTCTGATTCGGGATTCACCGCCGGTGTATCGGTAAGACTGCCGAGATCCGGCGGTGTGAAAGCGTAGCCCTCGTCGGGGCCGAAAGCGTAATTAGTCCGGTCACCTGGCCGGGCGGGAAGCTGCCGAATCTGCAGGTTTTTCAGCTGTAGCTGGCCGTCCACCGTCTGATCGGCCAATACCGTGCCGTGTGCCTTCAGATTGATCGTGTTTGAGGTGCTGTCCAGCCTTTTCTCCATCTGCAATTGAGCAACCGGGCGTTGGCCAACGAACAGCTGGGCCGAAAGCGCGTAGTAGCCGGAATCTTCCGGCGAGAAACGAACGGGAATTATCAGATTGTTACCCTGGATACGGGCATCGCCAAGCCCCTCGAATTCGCCCAGGTAAGGTTCAATGGCCAGTGTTGAAACATTGCGGACTGGTTTGCCATCAAGCCGGGCCTCAACGATCAGCCGATATTCACCCGGTGATTCGTCGGCGGACAGAACGCCCTCGAAGTAACCCGGGGAACCCGCCTCTTCCAAGGTGGTGCCAGCGATGGCATCCCGGCTTTCCGGCCTCTCCAGCGTTGCAGACAGCGAGCGACCGACCACCTGAGAGCCCCGGATAGCCGCTGCAACAAGAATTTGTTCCCCTGCAGTAAACCGGTATTTCTCCAGCGTTACGGTGAACTGCCCGTCACCTTCGAGGGGCAGACTGACCGGCTCGTAGTGATTGCCACCGTAGGCGTTCGCCTGTTCCGGGGAGAGAGGTATGGACCACGGAGGGTATCGGGTAGTTTCAGCGTATTGATCGGCAACGCTGGCCAGCATGAACCCGAGGGCATTATCCGAGGGTGGTTCCGGCTCAGCCGAGGGATCGGTAGAAGACTGCCTTGCCAGGCCTGCGCTGTGGACAGGCGCCGTCTCGGCCGAGTCGACCACCTTCGAAAACCAGCTGAAATCTGTGTGGTTGTCAGCGGAGAGCAGATACCCCGCGCCAACCACGCCAGCAGTTACCAGTGTCAGAAGAAGAGCGACCTTGCCCGGCATGCGGCAGTTCCCTTGATTATTGTTGTAGCTCTAAAGATAACGGGATTTCCGCCGCACCCCAAAAATCCGGACTCTGTGTGTAACAGAATGTGTCCGCGTTGTGCGGTGGTTCACATTCCGATCAGCCGGTGATCAGAACATGCCGGATTCCCGAATGGCCTCGAAGCCAAAGTGCAATTTCACTTCATCACCGACCATCGCGCCATCAAGGCCGTAGGTCATGCCCCATTCACTGCGTTTCAGGGTGGTGGAGGCGCTGATGCCCAGTGTGTATTCCTCATGGCCAAAGGGGTAGACGTCTGCCTTGTTGAGGGTCACATCCAGCACCACGGGGCGTTTCTGGCCAAGTAACTCCAGATCACCAGTTACCTTGCCCGTGTTTTCCCCCGTGGTTTCGAAATCGGTAACAGTGAAGATGATCTCTGGGTACTCGTCGGCATCGAGAAAATCCGCATTGCGAACGTGGTCGTCGCGTTTCTTATGATTGGTGAACACACTGTCGCTCTGGAACACCAACTGACCGGATTTCAGCTCCCTCGCTTCCTCGTCGTAAACAAATTGTCCCTCGACTTCGCGGAACATCCCCATCACCGGGGCGTAGCCGATGTGCATGATCTCGAAGAACATTGAAAAGTGCTCGTCGTCGACGACAAAATCTGTTGGCTCGGCCATGGCTGCCGGGCTCAGTGCGAGTGCAGCAGGGAGGGCAATGGCGGAACGGGTAAGGGTTTTCCGGTTAATGAACATCATGGTGATGTCTCCTCTGATAAAGCCAGTGAATATCCAGGAAAAACGACCACACAAGCAGTGCGAGAGCAGTTGCAAGCGTGATACTGGCGAATAGCGCATTGACCGGCGGCAACACGGCCACCAGCAGGGTAACGATTTGCCAAACGCAAACCGTCTTGCGTCTGAAGCTCTCCGGCAGTGGGGCATTCAGCCAGTCCAGGAAGTGAGTCGCAATAACGAAGGCATAGCGAATAAGGCCCAGGGCCAACACCCAGGGACCAGCCTTGCCCAATGCCAGGACAGCCACGCTGAGGCCGAGAATAAACAGGGCATCCAGTTCCATGTCGAAGCGAGCGCCAAAGTCGCTCTGGGAGCCGGTGGCCCTTGCGACTTTGCCGTCGACGCCATCCAGAATCAGCGCCAGCAATGCAATCCAGCCATAGAGCCAGAGACTATCGGTAAGGTGGTCGGCAAAGGGGGCCAGCGCCACTAAAACTATCACCAGACTGCCTCTGAGCAGCGTCGCCCGGTTCGCCCACCCGAAATCCCGGGCCTCGGGCCAGAACCGGATGATCAGGGCACAAAGCGCCAGGTAAAGCACTGCTGACAGCAAGTAGAAAAGGACGGGGGGCTGGGTTAACCAGCCGGTGACTGCACAGAACAGGGCGATAAGCCCCGAGCCCCAGACGAGATCCAGGGAAAGTGGCATCCTTTGCGACGCTGAATGGCCGTTAGAATCCATCAATGAACTCCAGCGTATAGGTTTGCAGGCATCAAATACCCCGGATGCGCTGTACACTGACTATAGTTGGTATAACTGATCATGCTTACGAGCATAGACCGTGTTCAGACCTGAAGGTTCAGCCCTGGCAGGGCGACGACCGGCACGTTTGAAAAACTGCCAAAAAGGAGATCCTTTTGCATCGCGACCCTGATGAGCCGAAAACCGAATCGATGGCACGGGCCTGGTGGGTAACCGGCGCCGGCAAGGGCAAGATTCTGGAAACGCCACTGGTTACCTCTGATGACGAGCAGAAGGACGAATTGGTCACGGTTCAGGCGCTGTATTCGGGTATCAGTCGGGGCACGGAATCACTGGTTTTCCATGGCCGGGTACCAAAGAGCGAATACGCAGCCATGCGGGCGCCGTTTCAGGAGGGAGATTTTCCCTGGCCGGTAAAGTACGGCTACGCCAGCGTCGGCAAAGTAGTGGAAGGGCCTGCCGAGTTAGTGGGCCAAACGGTGTTCTGCCTTTATCCGCATCAGAATTGCTACCGGGTGCCGGCGTCGGCGTTGACGCCTCTGCCCAAAGACCTGCCCGCCGAGCGAGCAATACTTGCCGCCAACATGGAAACCGCTGTAAACGGCCTCTGGGATGGAGCGCCAGCAGTCGGTGACCGCATTGCCGTGGTTGGTCTTGGTGTTGTTGGCCTGCTCGTCGCCTGGCTGGCGAGTCGTATCCCGGGAGCCCGAGTCACCGCGATCGATACGAATCCAGAGAGACAGGCCGTTGCCGAACAGCTCGGTTTGACCTTCAGCAGTGAGTCGGCCCCTGATGATCACGACCTTGTTATCCATGCCAGTGGCCACCCCTCGGGCCTGGAGACCGCTCTTGGGCTGGCAGGGCAGGAGGCGACCATTGTGGAAATGAGCTGGTACGGGGATCAGCTGGTATCTGCACCGTTGGGGGCCGCATTCCATCCGCGGCGTATGACCCTGAAATCCAGCCAGGTGGGCCAGATTGTGCCCTCCCGCGTCCCACGTTGGGACTATCGCAAACGCCTGGCGCTGGCGTTGGAACTGCTCCAGGACGATACGCTGGATGCGCTGATTACCGGCGAGTGCCGGTTCGATGACCTGCCAAAATCCATGGCACGAATTCTCATTGATGGCCGGGACACTCTCTGCCATCGAGTTGTTTTCTGATAATCCAAACTACCCGCTAAGGAGAAACTATGTTCGGCTTGACGGTCCGGGACCATATGATGATTGCCCACAGCTTCAACGGAGAGATCTTTGGTCCGGCCCAAAAGGTCCATGGTGCCACCTACGTGGTGGATGTGACCTTTGAGCGTCACCAGCTGGATAAGGACGACCTGATCGTGGATATTGGTCTGGCCTCCGAGCTTCTAAATAACGTCCTCTCCGAATTCAACATGCAGAACCTGGACGAGCTGCCGGAACTGCGAGGCCGCAATACCACCACTGAATTCATGGCCAAAATGGTGTTCGACCGGATGGCGGCGGCCATTCACGGGGGCCGCTTGGGCGAGACGGGTAAAGGTATTGTCAGCCTGAAAGTCACCCTCTCTGAATCCCATATTGCCTGGGCCAGCTACCATGCCGGAATCTGACGCGCCGGAATCCGTCGAGTTTCTGGTGCCGGGCGATCCTCAGCAGAACACTGGCGGTTACCGGTATGTCCGCAAGTTGGTGGAGGCACTTTGCGAGGATGGTTGTATGGCCCGGGTAAGCGGTTTGCCCGGGCAGTTCCCGCGACCGGACAAGGTCGCCCGCAATGCGATGGATGAGAGGCTTGCGAGCTTCCCCGATGGCACTTCTGTAGTACTCGATGGTCTGGCCATGGGCGGCCTGCCGGAGATCGTCGAAAAACATTCCCGGCGTCTGAATCTGCTTGCCCTTGTGCATCACCCCCTTGCTGACGAGACGGGCATCAGCGAAGCCGACAGGCAGTGGTTTTTGGAGTCCGAGAAACGGGCCCTGGTTTTCGTGAAGGGTGTGATTACCACCAGCCAGCACACCGCCACCCGTCTGGCGGATTATGATGTGCCGGCCGAGGCCATTCGCGTAGCTGAGCCGGGCGTGGCCAGAGCCAATAACCCGAAAGCCCGCGTTGAGTCACCTGAAAAAAATGGACCCCGCATTCTGTGCGTCGCCCATCTGTCACCAAGAAAGGCCCAACACCAACTGGTGGAAGCGTTGGAACACATGAAGGCCCTCCCATGGCATTGCACGCTGGCGGGGTCTGACAGTCGTGATCCGGAATACAGCCAACAGGTGCGTCGGGCGATTACCGATGCCGGTCTTGAAGACAGGATTGAACTGGTCGGGGAAGTGGAAGAGTCCGGGCTTGCTGATCTCTACTGCCAGGCCGATTTCTTTGTACTGCCGTCGCTCTACGAGGGCTATGGCATGGTGATCGACGAGGCGCTGGCCGAGGGGCTGCCAGTCATTTCCTCTGATGGCGGCGCCCTTGCCAAAACCTCTGCGAGGCCGGGAGTGGCTCAGTATTGTGCCGGCGATGTTCGGGCCCTTGAGGCCCGGATCAGGAACTGGCTGGAACATCCGGATCAGTTAGAGCATTCCCGCAAACTGGCTGCCCGGGAATCCAGGCGGATTCGCTCATGGGCCGATACCGCCAGAGACGTGAGCGAAGCGTTGCGATACTTTCAGGGTTTGCCGTCCCACCTGCACCAGCATTCCGAATTTGCGAGCGACTGGCTGGCAGCCCGGGAGGCTGCAGATCACCGTGCACGCTCCAGGGAACTGACCGATGAGTTAAACCAGTGGCTGCTCAGCCAATACGAGAACCTGCCGCCCGAAAGCCATTGCCCGATGCAGATTGTCGACATTGGCACTGGCCGTGGTTCCAACGCTCTGTTCCTGGTGCCCCCCTTGCAGGTGCCGCAAACCTGGCTGGCCCTGGATCAGGACGCTGCGCTACTGCGCGAGGCCAAGCAGCGGGTCGATTTACTGGACGTTCCCTTTGAAACGCGCACCGTTCAGTTGTCCCCGGAAAACCTGGAGCAACATCTGCCTGCCGGCGTTGCCCTGATCACGGCATCAGCACTGATTGATCTTGTTTCAGAGCCCTGGCTGAAAGCGCTCAGCAAGGCGGCGGTGCGCCAAAAATCAGCGATGCTCATCGTACTTAGCTATGCGGGGCATTTTAAATTGTCCCCAGCTCATCCGGACGATGAGCTGCTTCGGAATCTGGTGAACCAGCACCAGCACGGCGACAAGGGCACCGGTGCGGCCCTCGGGCCTGAAGCCCCCATGGTTCTTAGAGACCTGCTCGCCCGGGAAGGGTACCGGGTCAAGTTGGCGGAATCCCCCTGGACGTTGAACCGTGGGGACCAGGTATTGGCCCGGATGCTGATGCAGGGATGGACCGACGCCGCCATCGAACAGTCGCCAACGGACCGTGATTGCCTTAACCGATGGCTGGAAACACGGGACCGTCAGTTGGTCGAGGGCAAACTGACGGTTGTCGTCCGGCATCTGGATTTGCTGGCCCTGCCACCCGGGGAGTTGCCTTGACGGAACTGCGCCAAAGACGGTTGCGACTGGCGGCCCGTTGGCTGTTCACGGTTCTGATCATCGGATTTGTTATCCGCTCCGTGGATGCCCGCGCGCTCTTCGAAGAGCTTGCCCGTGTTTCCCTCTACGTGCTGGTGCCCGCCTTGGCACTTACGGTTTTCCAGGTGGCGCTTTCTGCCTGGCGCTGGCGCTATACCGTGGAACGGCTTGGTCTGCCTCTGGCGTACCCTGTTGCGGTTCGTGAATATTATCTGGCCACGTTCCTGAATCAGGTCCTGCCGGGTGGCGTCCTCGGTGACGTAAACCGCGCCTGGCGCCATGGCAGCGGCGCTGGTGAACGTTTGTCTGCGGTTCACGGGGTGGCCATCGAGCGACTCTCCGGCCAGCTGGTGCTGGGCCTGGTTGTCGCCCTCTCCGTTGGCTGGCTGGTCGGTTCCGGGCACCTCACTGTGGGGCCGTGGGATGGCGGGCAATGGCTGGTTATTGTCGCTGTCGTCGTTATTCTGGGCGCCTGGCTGGCAGTGAAAGCCGCAATCGCGAGTTACCTGCAGCGCCTTCGGCATGATCTGTATCTGTCGTTGCTGAATCGCACCGTATTGCCAGTCCAGCTTGGCTCTTCGCTACTGGTGTTGGCGAGCTATCTTGGGGTGTTTCTCTGCCTGGCCTGGGGAGCCGGTTATCTTGATAGCGTGGAATCTGTGGCCGTGATTGCCGGGTTGGGCAGTATTCTGCTGCTGAGCATGGTTATTCCATTGACCGTGGCCGGCTGGGGCATTCGCGAAGGTGCTGCGGCCGTGCTGTGGCCCATGGTTGGGCTACCGGCAGAGCAGGGGGTGGCGCTCAGCGTGGGATATGGGGCGCTGGTGCTGGTTTCGAGTTTGCCCGGTGTGGTTTTTTTGTTTGCCAGCAGGCTGGCAGCAAGGTGAACCCCGTTCTTCATTTTTCTCCCCCTCTCCCCCTCTCCCCGCGCGGGAATTTTTCTCCCCCTCTCCCCCCGCGGGAGAGGGGCCAGGGGAGAGGGGGCTACTGCCTGGAAAAATCCAGATCAAACAACATATCGCTCCCAAGATTCACCAGTTGCGCCCGTGGCCGGAGGGCATCATCCAGAAAATCGATCTCCGGAAGGGAGAAGGCCGGCCGGCCGCTGCCGATGATCATGGGGGCGACCATTACGTGAAGCCGGTCCAGCAAGCCGGCGTTGAGGAACGAGGAAACGGTGACGCCGCCCCCTTCCACGAACACCTTTTTCAAACCCAAATCCGCCAGAACCTGAAGGATGAACTTTGGATCGACGGGGCCCTCGGCGTTCGCATCTCCAAGACAGGCGATCTCGCTAACACCGGAACCGATAGACGGATTCCTGCTTTTGTCATAGTGGCCCGCCACCAACCGCAGGGTGGGAGCTTCGCCATCGGTGAACAGGTGATGGCTGTCTGGTACGCGATGATGACGGTCAATGACCACGCGCACGGGGTTGCGGCCACTGGTGCGGCGAACGGTCAAACGGGGATTGTCTGTAGTGGCGGTTCCGGCTCCGACAACAACCGCATGCGACACTGCGCGGATCCGGTGCAGATGGGTAATTCCATCGTCGCCGTTGATGAAACGGGAGCGACCGGTAACCGTGGCAATGCGTCCGTCCAGGCTTTGGCCCAACTGACCAATAACTTTGGGGCTGCCGTTATCTGGCACGGGACGACAAAGGGGTAGGAATACCGAGAGTAGATCCTTCGCCTCACCCGTGGCCGGCTGCATCAGGTGCCAGGCCCCGTGGCCGTTAAGTTTTACCGCTTCTTTGTCGGTTCCCGGCAATGGCAGTGTCACATTGCTGCGGTTAACTGCGCTAAGCACCAACTCCCATGCCGAGTCGATATCCAGAGTTCTTGCCGCCATAAATAGCCTGTTTGGTTGTTGCCTAGGAGCCTCTGGATGCCTCCGGAGCGCCTCTGCGTGCTCTGAGGGCTTCAGATGCAAGGCGCAGTTCGCAGCTAATGGCCGTAGCCCTTAGCAAGAGCTGCAACACAGCATGTGAAGTCCTCAGAGTACGCCCTCCGGGTTCTTCAGAGGTGCTTCGGAGGCATTCAGAGGCTCCTTTAGTATAGGCAGATTGTGTGCAAAGCTATATGTACGTTACATTTCCGGATTGATTCACTTCGCAGGGCATTATCGGGACGAGTATCCCGGCTTGGATGACGAGGTAAGTGGCCATGCAGCATGCGCAACCCATTCAGCACTGGGAACCAGAGAAGCCTGAGGACCACGGGCAACTGGAACTTCCCGGTATTGCCCTGGACAAGAGTGATGAGCTGCTGGAGTCCCTGGCTGAGCTGGAGGAAGCGCTTGAGGAGGTCCAGCTGACCGGAGAAGAGATGGAACTGCTTCGCCGGTTCCGCAGGACGAGCGCGGAAAACCGGCGAATGATTCTTCAGATCCTGGGCAGCTGAACCCGCCCCGGATCCCTTACTTGCCTTTTCTGTAGATATTCTCGTAAACGTAGTTGGTGGCTTCCACAAAGCCATCAATGCTGCCGCAATCGAACCGGCGACCTTTGAACTGATAAGCCAGCACGCAACCATTTTTCGCCTGCTCGAGAAGGGCATCGGTGATCTGGACCTCACCGTTCTTGCCTGCCGGGGTCTTCTCAATAATTTCGAAGATATCCGGCGTGAGAATATAGCGGCCGATAATGGCGAGGTTGCTGGGCGCATCTTCCGGAGCCGGCTTTTCTACCATGTCTGTGATCCGGTAGAGGCCATCTTTCATGGATTCACCGGCGATCACCCCGTACTTGTGGGTTTCATCAGCCGGCACTTCTTCGATGGCCACAATAGAGCAGCGGAACTGGTTGTAGAGCTTCACCATCTGCGCCAGGACGCCATCTTCACCATCGGGGCCAATGCAGAAGTCATCCGCCAGCACGACCGCAAACGGGTTGTCACCCACCAGGTTGCGACCAGTCAGTATGGCGTGGCCGAGGCCCTTCATCTCATTCTGCCGCGTGAAGGCAAAACTGTTGTGGTCGATCAGCTCGCGGATGGAGGTCAGCAGCTCTTCCTTGCCAGAGCCGGCAATCTGTTGTTCGAGCTCGTAGCTGATATCGAAATGATCTTCGATAGCCCGCTTGCCGCGACCGGTCACGAAGCCGAATTCGTGAATACCTGCTTCGGAGGCTTCCTCAACGCCGTACTGAACCAGGGGTTTGTTAACCACCGGCAGGATCTCCTTGGGCATCGCCTTGGTGGCCGGAAGAAAGCGGGTGCCGTAGCCGGCGACGGGAAACAGGCATTTTTTGATCATATCGTTCGTCCTTTGATGGTCGGTTTCACGCCCGGTGGGCTGCTCAACGCCTCTGCGTAAGCCTATCAACAATTGTTCTATCACAAAGTGTGCCGAGTTTACCCAAGTTGTAACGACAAATGCAGGGGCGTGATGGAAATTGTACGTTCTAGCAAAGAGCTATAGCCCCTTAGAGGAGGGTTCTTCAGGTTTACCATTACCAAAAATTTCTCTGATCAGAGGTCTCTTAGTGCGATCCTCCTTGCCTGATTGCACTCATTTGGTGCGCTTTCGGCAGCGTGGGTTCCTTACCCGAATAGGCTCTCTACCTTTTATTGTTCGTACATAGTCCACGTGATCTTCTCTATGGCAATCTATAGCCCGGTACAGGAGGGGCGAGACCAATGGACAGACGAACGCTGATCAAGCGGCTGGGAGCACTGGTAAGTGCCGGCGCGTTACCACTGTCGCCCCTTGCGATGGGTACCGGCCTCCAACCAGTATTTGGAAGCAGTCCCCGTGCCTTCAACTACGCCTGGCTCAAAGGTCGGGCCCGGGCATTGGCCGCTGAGGCGTATGTCGCCCATAAAGACGAATTGCCCCAATCACTGAAATCCATTTCCTGGGATGACTATCAGGCCATCGCCTTCAGGTCCGACCGGGCGCTCTGGCGCGACGACGACACTGCTTTCCAGATTCAGCTCTTCCACCTTGGGCTGTATTTCCAACAACCCGTAAAAATCCATGAAGTCACTGATGGCGAGGCAACGGAACTGGCCTATCGACAGGATCTGTTCCGGTACAACGGCGATCAGCCCCTGGGCGATTTGCCAGAAGACCTGGGCTACGCCGGTTTTCGGATCCACTACCATAAAAACTTTGCCCTGGATCTCGCCGCCTTTTTGGGCGCCAGTTATTTCCGCGCGGTGGGCTCGGAGATGCAGTACGGCCTGTCGGCCAGAGGGCTGGCCATTGATACCGGCATGGATCGTAAAGAAGAGTTTCCCCGGTTTTCCGAGTTCTGGCTGGAGAAACCGGCCTCGGGCAGCCAGCTACTCAGGGTATGGGCTCTGCTGGACTCCCCCAGTACCACCGGCGCCTACTCGTTTGTGCTCGACCCGGGGCGCAACATGGTCATGGATGTGGATGCGGCACTCTATCCGAGAACAGAAATTACCCGGGCGGGCATTGCACCGCTGACCAGCATGTACCAGGTGGGCGAAAATGATGATCGCATGGGCTACGACTGGCGTCCGGAAATACACGATTCTGACGGCCTCGCAATTCGCAACGGCAACGGCGAGTGGTTGTGGCGGCCGCTGGTGAATCCCGTCAATCTCCGGTTCAACACTTTTCAGGACAACAATCCCGTCGGCTTTGGCCTGCTGCAGCGGGACAGGGATTTCGACCACTACCAGGATGATGGCGTGTTTTACGATCGCCGGCCCAGCCTCTGGGTGGAGCCCCGGGGAGACTGGGGGCGGGGCAGTGTGGATCTGGTGGAAATCCCTACCGTGGATGAAACCTTCGACAACATCGTCGCCTTCTGGCGCCCGCAGGAACCTCTGTTGCCAGGCCGGGAATACCTCTACAGCTACCGCCTGCACTGGGGCGAGCAAGCTCCGTTGCAACCATATGAATTAGCCACTGTGCAGGCAACCAGGACCGGGCTGGGCGGTGTTGTGGGTCAGGAGCGCACCTATTTCTCTTGGCGCTTTGCAGTTGATTTCGCCGGCGGCGCGCTTCAAATGCTCGCCAAGGATGCAGGGGTAGAGACGGTCATAAGCGTGAGCCGCGGAGACGTCGAAATCACTTCCGCAAGACCATTGTCTGCAATCAATGGCTACCGGGCCATGTTTGACCTCGTGCCAGATGATTCCACTGAACCTGTCAATATCCGCCTGTACCTCAGGCTGGGCGGCGAGCCGCTGACGGAGACCTGGCTATATCAGTACACTCCGCCACCGGTCGACGAACGCCAGATCTACTGATTGGCTCTGCCTATTGTAAACAATCTGCAGCTCAATTTAGCCAATATTGTTGACAATATGATCGCTCAAGCGTAGCTTTGCTCAAAATCAACCCGGTTTTGTTGACAAACTATGGCTGAGTTACTGTCTACTACCTACACCCGCGCCGACGAGGCTTTCGATTGTCTGCAAACGGCAATCGTCAAAGGGGAACTGGCGCCCGGCGAGAAGATCGGCGAACTGGAGCTTTGTTCCCGTTTTAACCTCACGCGTGGCCCGCTCCGGGAAGCGCTGGGCCGTCTTGAATCCCGCGGGCTTCTGGTGCGCCGTCCCCACGCCGGCGTCAAGGTGGTTTCAGTCAGCGCATCCGAGTTAATGGAGCTCTACCGCATACGCGAAGTCATGGAGGGGCTGGCCGCTCGACAGGCCGCCGAGCGCATGACCGACCAGGAAATTGCCGACCTTCAGGCCACCCTCGACACCCACGAACGCATGATCGATGAAGCCCAGGGCCAGGCCTATTACCAGGCCGAAGGGGATTACGACTTCCACCACAGAATCGCCACCGGTAGCCGCAATACCAAACTTGCCCAGATGCTGCTGGGTGATCTTTATTACATGGTACGGATGTACCGTTACCGTCTCAGCACCTCCACCGGGCGCCCCCAGCGGGCACTGGGTGAACACCGCCGTATCGTCGAGGCCATCGCCCAGCGCGATGGGGAACTCGCCGAATTTCTGATGAAACGCCATATCAACGCAGCAAGACAGAACATCGAGAGAAAGATCGAGGAAGGCGAGCTCACAATTTGAACAAGGGGTCAGACCCCGATTTCACGCACAAATTTACGAATAACCAAGAGAGGCCAACACCATGTCCAACAAACTCAGCCCCGGCGCCCGCTTCCGCAAAGCGCTCAAAGACAACCAGCCCCTTCAGATTGTCGGAACCATCAACGCCTACGCCGCTATGATGGCCGAGAAAGTGGGTCATAAGGCCATTTATCTTTCCGGTGGCGGCGTCGCTAACGCCTCCTACGGTTTGCCGGATCTGGGCATGACCTCCATGAACGATGTGGTCGAGGACGTTCGCCGAATTACCGCAGCTACCGACGTACCTTTGCTGGTTGATATTGATACCGGCTGGGGTGGTGCTTTCAACATCGCCCGCACCATCCGCGAGATGGAGCGTGCCGGTGCAGCCGCTGTCCACATCGAAGACCAGGTTGCCCAGAAACGCTGTGGTCACCGCCCGAACAAGGAGATCGTGTCCCAGGAGGAGATGGTCGACCGCATCAAGGCCGCCGTGGATGCCCGGGAAGACAAAGACTTCTTTATCATGGCCCGTACCGACGCGTTCCAGAAAGAAGGCCTCGAAGCCGCTATCGAACGCGCCAAGGCCTGCATTGAAGCCGGCGCCGACGGCATCTTTGCCGAAGCGGTTACGGAACTTGAGCACTACAAGGCCTTCTCCGAAGCCCTGGACGTGCCTATCCTGGCCAACATCACCGAATTTGGTGCCACACCGCTATACAACCGCAAGGAACTGGCCGAAGCCGGCGCCGACATGGTTCTGTACCCACTCAGCGCCTTCCGCGCCATGAACAAGGCCGCCCTGACTGTTTACCAGAACATTCTGGAGAAGGGCGACCAGAAAGACGTGGTTGATCTGATGCAGACCCGGATGGAACTTTACGATTTCCTGAACTATCACGATTTCGAGCAGAAGCTGGACCAGCTGTTCCAGCAGAGCAAAGGCTAACAGCATTTATCCCCTCTCCCCTAGCGGGAGAGGGCCAGGGAGAGGGGGTAGAGAAGCACTCCGCAGAATCGGAAGCTTCCCCTCTCCCCCGGCCCCTCTCCCGCACGGGGAGAGGGGAGTCACAAATATTCAGGATTGGCCCAAGGGGTAATCCGACACCCCAAACAAGATAACGATGGGAGACAACAATGGCTGAAGCAAAAAAACTAGGTGGCGCAGGCCTCCGTGGCCAGGTAGCTGGCGAAACCGCCCTGTGTACAGTGGGCAAAAGCGGCGCCGGCCTGACCTACCGCGGCTACGACATTGCCGATCTGGCTGAAAAAGCCCAGTTCGAAGAAATCGCTTACCTGCTGCTGCGCGGCAAACTGCCGAACCGTCAGGAGCTGGATGCCTACACCAAAAAACTCCAGAGCCTCCGTGGCCTGCCGGCTGCCCTGAAAACCGTGCTTGAGCAGATCCCCAAAGACGCGCACCCGATGGACGTGATGCGTACCGGCTGCTCCATGCTGGGCAACCTGGAAACCGAAGAAGACTTTAGCGAGCAGGACGACAAGATCGACCGCATGCTGGCGGTGTTCCCTTCTATCATCACCTACTGGTACCGCTTCGCCCACGAAGGCGTTCGTATCGAAACCGAGAGCGACGTGGACTCCATCGGTGGCCATTTCCTGGAGCTGCTGCACGGCAAGAAACCCAGCGAGCTCCACGAGCGCGTCATGAACGTTTCGCTGATCCTGTACGCCGAGCACGAATTCAACGCCTCCACCTTCACCGCCCGCGTGTGTGCCTCCACGCTGTCTGATATTCACAGCTGTGTGACCGGTGCCATCGGTTCGCTGCGTGGACCTCTGCACGGCGGCGCCAACGAAGCGGCCATGGCCCTGATCCAGAAATTCAAGACGCCGGAAGAGGCCGAAGAAGGTCTGATGGGCATGCTGGAGCGCAAAGAGAAGATCATGGGCTTCGGCCACGCGATCTACAAAGAGTCCGACCCGCGCAACGCCATCATCAAGCAGTGGTCCAAGAAGCTGGCTGAGGAAGTGGGTGATACCGTGCTGTACCCGGTATCCGAGCGCTGCGAAGCTGTTATGTGGCGCGAGAAGAAGCTCTTCTGTAACGCCGACTTCTTCCACGCATCCGCCTATCACTTCATGGGCATTCCGACCGAACTGTTCACCCCGATCTTCGTGATGTCCCGGGTATCCGGCTGGACCGCGCACGTGAAAGAGCAGCGCGAGAACAACCGCATCATCCGCCCAAGTGCCGATTACACCGGCCCGGCGGATTCGAATTGGGTGCCGATCGACGAGCGGCCGTGATTTTTCACTCTCCTCTCCCCCCCGCGGGAGAGGGGCTGGGGGAGAGGGGGAGCGTGAACATCACACCACGCGGTCTCCCCCTCTCCCTAACCCTCTCCCACAAGGGGAGAGGGAACCAATAAACCAAGATTCCGAGTACTGCTCATGAACACTGAATACCGTAAACCGCTCCCAGGCACCGACCTGGACTATTTCGATACCCGCCAGGCCGTGGAAGACATCCAGGCCGGCGCGTACGACAAGCTCCCGTACACCTCCAAGATCCTGGCTGAGCAACTGGTTCGCCGGTGCGATCCTGAGGTGCTGACGGATTCCCTGAAACAGCTGATCGAGCGCAAGCGTGACCTGGACTTCCCCTGGTATCCGGCTCGTGTGGTCTGCCACGACATCCTCGGCCAGACCGCCCTGGTGGATCTGGCCGGCCTGCGTGACGCCATCGCCGAGAAGGGCGGTGATCCCGCCAAGGTCAACCCGGTGGTTCCTACCCAGCTGATCGTGGATCATTCGCTTGCCGTTGAGCACGCCGGTTTCGAGAAGGACGCGTTCGAGAAGAACCGAGAGATTGAAGACCGCCGCAACGACGACCGGTTCCACTTCATCAACTGGACCAAGACCGCGTTCAAGAACGTGGATGTGATCCCTCCCGGCAACGGCATCATGCACCAGATCAACCTGGAGAAGATGTCTCCGGTGGTTCAGAACCGCGATGGAGTCGCCTTCCCGGATACCTGTGTTGGCACTGACAGCCACACCCCGATGGTGGATGCCCTGGGCGTAATCTCCGTGGGTGTAGGCGGCCTGGAAGCCGAGAGCGTTATGCTGGGCCGTGCCTCCATGATGCGCCTGCCGGATATTGTTGGTGTTGAACTGACAGGCAAGCTGCAGCCGGGTATCACCAGTACCGATATGGTTCTGGCCATCACCGAATTCCTGCGTAAGGAAAAAGTGGTAGGCGCTTACCTGGAGTTCTATGGCGAGGGCGCAGACAGCCTTAGCGTTGGCGACCGTGCCACCATCTCCAACATGACTCCGGAGTATGGCGCCACCGCAGCGATGTTCTACATCGACGGCCAGACTATCGATTACCTGAAACTGACCGGTCGTGAAGACGATCAGGTCGCCCTGGTGGAGAAATACGCCAAAGAGACAGGTCTCTGGGCTGACAGCATGAAAAACGCGGAATACGAGCGTGTGCTGAAGTTCGACCTGTCCAAGGTGACCCGTACCTTGGCTGGCCCCTCCAACCCCCACGCGCACCTGCCCACATCCGAGTTGGCAGAACGCGGCATTGCCGGTGAATGGGAGCAGGAAGAAGGCAAGATGCCGGATGGCGCGTGTATCATCGCCGCTATCACCAGCTGTACCAACACCAGTAACCCCCGCAACATGGTGGCTGCGGGCCTGATCGCCCGCAACGCCAACAAGCTGGGCCTGACCCGCAAGCCTTGGGTGAAGACTTCGCTGGCGCCGGGTTCCAAGACCGTGAAGATGTACCTGGAAGAAGCCAAGCTCCTGCCGGAGCTGGAACAACTCGGCTTTGGCGTGGTGGCCTTCGCCTGCACCACCTGTAACGGCATGAGTGGCGCCCTGGATCCGAAGATCGCGCAGGAAATCATGGATCGCGATCTGTTCTCCACCGCCGTGCTCTCCGGTAACCGGAACTTCGACGGCCGGATTCACCCCTATGCCAAGCAGGCGTTCCTGGCGTCGCCGCCGCTGGTGGTTGCCTATGCGATCGCAGGCACCATCCGGTTCGACATCGAAAAAGATGCCCTGGGCTACGATAAAGACGGCAACCCCGTCACTCTGAAGGACATCTGGCCGGACGATGCGGAAATCGATGCCATCGTGAAATCCAGCGTGAAGCCGGAGCAGTTCCGCAGCACCTACATCCCGATGTTCGACATCACCCGGGATGCGCAGGCCAACACCAACCCGCTGTACGAATGGCGCCCGCAGAGCACCTATATTCGTCGCCCGCCGTACTGGGAAGGTGGCATGGTCGGTGAGAAAACCCTCAAGGGCATGCGCCCGCTGGCGGTGTTGCCGGACAACATCACCACCGACCATCTGTCGCCCTCCAACGCGATCATGATGAACAGCGCAGCCGGTGAATACCTGCACAAGATGGGTGTGCCGGAGGAGGACTTCAACTCCTACGCCACCCACCGCGGCGACCACCTGACGGCCCAGCGCGCTACGTTTGCCAACCCGAAACTGTTCAACGAAATGGTCCGGGACGAAAACGGCAACGTGAAGCAGGGCTCCCTGGCCCGCATCGAGCCGGAGGGCAAAGTGGTCCGCATGTGGGAAGCCATCGAAACCTACATGGAGCGCAAGCAGCCGCTTATCATCATCGCTGGCGCCGACTACGGGCAGGGCTCGTCCCGTGACTGGGCCGCCAAAGGCGTCGCCCTGGCCGGTGTAGAAGCGATTGTGGCCGAAGGCTTTGAGCGCATTCACCGCACCAACCTGATCGGCATGGGTGTGATGCCCCTGCAGTTCGAAGAGGGCACCACACGCAAAACTCTGGGCATCGACGGCACAGAAACCTACGACGTAGAAGGCACCCCGGCGCCCCGCGCCGAATTGACGCTGGTCATCCATCGGAAGAACGGCAGCACCGAGCGTGTGCCGGTTATCTGCCGCCTGGATACCGCTGAGGAAGTGTCTATTTATAGCGCTGGTGGTGTGTTGCAGCGGTTTGCGGAAGATTTCCTGCAATCCGAAGGCGCTGCCTGAGCCAGGAAACAAGGGGGCAGAAGAAAGCCTTCTTCTGACCCCATCTTCACGGATACAGAGAGTAAAACCATGCCCCACGCTCCCCAAATCAAAGTCCCCGCCACTTACATGCGTGGCGGCACCAGCAAAGGCGTCTTCTTCCGCCTTCAGGACCTCCCGGAAGCCTGCCAGATACCAGGCGAAGCCCGGGACAAACTCCTGCTCCGGGTGATCGGCAGCCCCGACCCCTACCAGAAGCAAATCGACGGCATGGGCGGCGCCACCTCCAGCACCAGCAAAACCGTGATCCTGGCAGAACCCACCCAGCCGGATCACGACGTCGACTACCTGTTCGGCCAGGTGTCCATCGACAAGCCCTTTGTGGACTGGAGCGGTAACTGCGGCAACCTTACTGCTGCTGTAGGCGCTTTCGCCATCAACAGCGGTTTCGTGGACAAAGAACGGATTCCGGAGAACGGCACCTGCACCGTGCGTATCTGGCAGGCCAACATCAGAAAGACCATCGTCGCCCACGTGCCCATCACCAACGGTGAAGTGCAGGAAACCGGCGATTTCGAGCTGGACGGCGTCACCTTCCCGGCCGCTGAAGTGCAGGTGGAATTTATGGACCCGGCTGATGGCGAAGGCTCCATGTTCCCTACCGGCAACTTGGTGGACGACCTGGAAGTGCCGGGCGTAGGCACCCTGAAAGCCACCATGATCAGTGCCGGCATCCCCACCATCTTCGTGAACGCCGAAGACATCGGGTACAAAGGCACGGAGCTGCAGGATGACATCAATAGTGATCCCAAGGCACTGCTGATGTTTGAAACCATCCGGGCCCATGGCGCTGTAAAAATGGGCCTGATCCAGAACATCGAAGAAGCCGCCAACCGCCAGCACACCCCGAAGGTGGCCTTCGTGGCGAAGCCGTCTGATTACGTATCCTCAAGCGGCAAAAACATCGGGGCAGGGGATGTGGACGTCCTGGTTCGCGCTCTGTCCATGGGCAAGCTCCACCACGCCATGATGGGCACGGCGGCGGTGGCCATTGCCACGGCATCGGCGGTTCCCGGAACCCTGGTGAATCTGGCTGCAGGTGGTGGCGACCGCACCCACGTGACCTTCGGGCACCCCTCCGGCACTCTGCGTGTTGGGGCAGAAGCGAAGGAAGTGAATGGTCAGTGGACCGCGACCAAAGCCATTATGAGCCGCAGTGCGCGGGTTTTGATGGAAGGTTGGGTGAGGGTGCCTGCCTACTTCTCCTAGCCAATTATACTGTCGATGATCGAAAAAGCCGGAGGCAATCCCCGGCTTTATTATTTTCCGACGATCATCCAGTTTTCAGTTAAATTCAGGTTTTCTCCGACGTGCGAAACCAAGCCCCGCTAGCCCCAGACCAAGCAAAGCGACCGTACCGGGTTCTGGAACTTCAATGGTTCGTGTTTTGACCACGCCAGCAAGAAGCGCATAGTTTTTGCTTTTTTCCTTGGTCCAGAATTCGCTTGCAAGCTCGTCGTTGTAAAAAAAGCCGGCGATGTCGAGATAATATGCGGTATTACCCAGGATGAATTCCTGTGAGGCGCCTTCATTTCGCGTGAAAGTCACTTGATCAGCACATCCATAACGATTTAGAGAGTCGCCATCGTATCCGCCGTTGGGGCACCGGCCATAGTAAGGGTGATTTACTGTCTCCCAATGAACGAAATCGAAGAGTGAGTCGATGGACTTTGTCGTGCCATTGATGGATAGAGTCGTTGAAACTTTCAGCGAAGCAGATTCGAGGGTTGAACCCGTCACCGGATAATTGAAATGAATAAAAGCGCCCAAGTTAAAAGGTGTGCTTTCTTCAATCGGAAAACTTGGTGGTGCGAAGCCGTCGAATTTGTAGCCGCTCTGTTTGTGCCAGTATACGGGGTGACCCCATTTGATGGTGTCGGTGTTGATCCCGCTCACAACGGAAGATCCGGGAGTCGTTGCAGTCCATATTCCGCTCACGTTCGTTGCACTGATCGGGACCGCAGACACTGGCAACGAGAAGAGAGAAGCTGCTACTAGGCCTAGGCCAAATGGCAGAAGAAACTTTTTCATCATCATGCTTCCCTGTAATTAGTGATGTCCCTTACGGCGGAGGCAAAAAGCTTACCACAAAGAGGATCCGGCTGATTTATAAAGGGTTACCTTCGAAGCAGTTCGTTGTGGTGAAAACCTCCAACTGCGAGATGTAAAAATTTCGGACACTGGCGAATGCAATGGTGTAACAATTGTCTCTGCCGAACACTCAACTAGGCTTAGACACACAATCATTGAAAGACAGGGAGGGATTGCTGTGTCACCAACATTCGATCTCAACGAACGTCCCGACTAGGACGAAGTCTTGCAGAAAATCGCGGACTACGTTCTTACCTATGAAATAACCAGCGAAGAAGCCTGGAAAACCGCTCGCCTCTGCCTGATGGACACCCTTGGTTGTGGTCTTCTGGCTCTGCGCTTTCCCGAATGCACCAAACATCTCGGCCCAATCGTTGAGGAGAGCTTTGTCCATTACTGCAGTGTATCCCTCAATCGCAGAATTACCGTCAAAAACCTTTACATTGCGCTTTCGTACAGTCAGGCGGAATGCACCAGGCTGTCACTGAATATAATTTGTAACTACCTGAATTAAAAATGAAACCTTGGCAAAATTCCGATAACCGGCATTGGTTTTGCATTTTTAACTGACTATGGATGGATTTCGAAAGTCCAATCCTTCCACGCGGCTCCGATGATAGACCCGAAATTTATCGGATGTCCTGAACAGGAAACAGGGAGTAAGTGATCATGACTCGTTTCACTAAAAAGATTCTAGCAGCGGCGGTAATGAGCACAATTGGAGGTGTCGCATCGGCTGCCCCGTTCACCGAGATCCGGATTGGCGATAACGATGGTTTCGGCTACGACGCTGATCCCAATTTCGCCGATTTGACGGGTGACGGAGGCACTGCTGACCGAAATTCTGATGGTCACCTTGGGCCGAATGATGTTCTTCCAAGCATGAATGGTGATAACACTGTAGCCACTGGTTCGGGAGATGATTTCGATAACAGAAACGGCGAATCCATTAATGGTTCCGGATTCACAGATACAGGAACGACTGGCGCAACATTCACTGATATCAGCCTCTCAACCAGCTACGACAGCTCTTCTGCAAGTGAGCAGGTTTATAACGCCAACACGGGTACCCCCGGCAGTGGAGGTGTCTTCCCTTCAGGTCTATCCAGTACTCTGCCGAATCAACCGGGTTTTTCATTTCTTTTTGAAGTGGATAAAGCAGACATTACGGTCGGTACCGATATCTTCTTTAATATGGTATTCGCCGATTATGATGTCCAGCCGGCGAACATAGAGTTTATTTATGCGTCGGGAAAAGAAACTCTGGGGGTGACTTTGCAAAACAACGGTCCGAACGATGGTTTGATCCAGGGCGCTTTCGCGAAACTCGATTTTTATGATGTTTTCAGTGATGGCGATAGTGTATGGAATGGTGTTCTCGGCGTAAACTTCAACGCACCAAACGAGCCATATACGGCGTTTGATTACGTCGAGCTCAGCGTGAAGCCGTTGGTGGTCGATGTGCCAGAGCCGGGCACGTTGGCTCTTTTTGCTCTTGGTTTGACGGGTATATTCGGCATTAGGAAATTGCCCTTGCATCGGCCAATGTAAAAGCTCTTTCTGATAGGCACCTGGTGCGCAATCCAGGTGCCTTGTCTCCCAATGTGTGTGAGCTAGGCTCTAGGCATAGCAATTCTTTTGGGAGAAACATTATGAGCTCCACATTCGATCTCAACGAACGTCCCGACTACGACGAAGTCTTGCAAAAAATCGCGGACTACGTCCTCACTTACGAAATAACCAGCGAAGAAGCCTGGAATACCGCCCGCTACTGCCTGATGGACACACTCGGCTGCGGACTGCTCGCGTTGCGCTTTCCCGAGTGCACCAAACATCTTGGCCCAATCGTTGAAGGAACAACGGTTCCCCATGGCGCCCGTGTACCAGGAACACCTTACCGGCTGGACCCGGTGAAAGCAGCGTGGGACATCGGTTGTATCGTTCGATGGCTGGATTACAACGACACCTGGCTCGCGGCAGAGTGGGGGCATCCCTCAGACAATCTGGGCGCCATACTGGCCGTCGCAGATCATCTATCGCAGAAACGCGTCGCGGAAGGTAAAGATCCTTTCAAAGTGAAGGACTTGCTGGAGGCCATGATAATGGCCCATGAAATTCAAGGTGTACTGGCCCTTGAAAACTCCTTCAATCGCGTCGGGCTGGATCACGTGGTGTTGGTAAAGGTGGCCTCCACCGCCGTTGCGGCGAAACTGATGGGAGCGAATCGTCAGCAAATGCTCTCAGCGCTTTCCCACGCTTGGGTGGATGGCCAGTCACTCCGAACATACCGGCATGCCCCGAACGCCGGATCCCGCAAATCCTGGGCCGCAGGCGATGCCACATCGCGGGCAGTGAGGCTTGCCGATATTGCCATGCGCGGAGAGATGGGAATACCCGGTGTGCTAACCGCGCCCCAATGGGGCTTCTACGATGTCCTGTTCAGCAAAACCAACAAAGACCAGAAGCTTAAGCCCGAAGGGCAGAGAGAGTTTTCGATTTCACAGGAGTTCGGCTCTTATGTGATGGAAAATATTCTCTTCAAAGTTTCATTCCCGGCTGAGTTTCACGCACAGACGGCAGCAGAGGCAGCTGTCACACTGCATCCCCAGGTCAGGGATCGGCTAGACTCGATTGACCGAATCGTAATTACCACCCACGAATCTGCAATTCGGATAATTTCAAAAGTAGGAAAACTCGCCAATGCCGCTGATCGGGATCACTGTCTGCAATATATGACGGCCGTACCGCTTATTTTCGGTAATCTTACTGCAGATCATTACGAAGACAGCTTCCACGAGGCCAATCCTCTCATTGACGTGTTGCGGGATAGAATGGAAGTCGTGGAAGAGGAGCGGTATACGCGCGAATACCTTGAAGCTGACAAACGCTCTATTGCGAACGCAGTTCAGGTATTCTTCAGTGACGGCACTAGTACCGAGAAAGTAGAGGTGGAGTATCCTCTGGGACATCGTCGCCGACGAGATGAGGCGATTTCAGAGCTTAGATCGAAGTTCCACAGAAATTTGGGCGCTTGCTTTCCCCAGGCAAGGTCTTTGGCGCTTTTAGAACTTTTTGAAGATCAGGGTAAACTTGAACAGACAAACGTAGCTAATTTTGTCACTGAGTTTGCTCGTTAGTGCTGGACTGCCCTCAAATTAAAACGATCGCACCGCAACGAGTCGGAACCCCCATGTTTTTTATGCTCTAAAATCTTTTGCGGGTTTTAAAACTTGTACTGTCAGAATTATTTACATTCTGGCGATTTGAATATTTCGACCGATAAGACAAGTGCATAAATCAATTAAATTTCCCGTTACTGGCGCGCTAATTGCTCAGCTACGACACGGGGTGAATAACTACACCTTGGAGAACATGGGAGTTGTAGTCCCAAACCAAAATGGATTTACGCAGAGGTGAGACCGATGAAAAAGCCGATAACTTTGTTAGCAGCGGGGCTGTTCGCAGGTTCGTTTTCGTTTAGTGCCTTGGCCACAGAAATTATTTTTGATGACCCAACTGATCCGATCAACGGTTCAGAGATCAAACAGCCGGAGATTGAGTACACAGATTTCTTCGTCAGGGCTGGTTACTCAACCAGCAACTTATGCTGTGGAATCAACTTCGTACGTTCTGATATTGAGACAATGAAGCCGGCCGAGCCGAATGAGGACCCGCTACCTGTAAGAGTCTGGAGAGATACCGACCCGGCGAACGGAGGCCTGGGTGTCGATTCTGGTCTGGCGGATGGTGACACAGATAACTTTGAAGGCAGCCTTAATAATAACGCCAATACCGATGAAATCCTGTTTTTTGATTTCAAAGGCATGGTTACACTCATGGAAGTTTGGCTAAATGCCGGGGATGAAGCGTCCGGAACTAGCCACCAAGATAAGTTCTCTTCAGACGCTACAGATGTATTCGACATCTTCTACTCAATGAATGGTGAAGACTACTTCAGTATCTATGGAGCAAATACTAAGCCAACTGATGGCGAGTTGCTTGCGCTGACAGGTGATAACTTGGTTAATGCGAGCTATTTTGCGGTTGCTCATGTTGGGCCGACTGATTCAGTAGGTGGCTATATCGAGAAGATCAAGTACGCTAGTGTCCCGGAGCCCGCAACGCTCGGACTTATGGGTTTGGGTCTGCTAGGGCTTGGTGTTCTTCGCAGGAAGAAAGCTGTTTAAATTAACGTTAGCCGGACCAAGTGGTATCCGGCTCTCTAAACAGAAAGTAAAAACCCCGATCTTTCGATCGGGGTTTTTTATGGAGCTCACTGACGTGATTAGTGCTTGATCTTTCGGCTACGACCTAGGCCCAAAGCTGCGAGTCCAAGGCCCAAAAGGGCGAGAGTGCCTGGCTCTGGCACGCGTGCAACCGAAACGTTGTCGATACCCCAGCCATCATTGGTGCCTTCACCGTTGTTGAAGGTAAGGTAGGCTTTGTCAAAGAAGATATCGGAGAAGATTGTGATGTAAGCGATATTACTATTGGAGAGTGGTGAGGCAATTTCAATGTCGTCCGACACGCTGCCATCTTCAAATTCAAGCTTTAAAGAGGCGTTAATGTCGTTGGCGTCAGACAAGTAAAAGCCGATAGCGTTTCGCTTCCCGGCTTCACCATCCATAATGTTCCACTTGACCGAAAGCGCGTCGTTGCTGTCGAGCCACTTGCCAAGATTTTCCCTGCCAAACTCGCCGGACTCACTATCTTCGATCATGAGCTTTTCAGGTTCGACATCATCGCCCTCGGCAGACTGAGAGGAGGTGAGCGAAAACGTCCCTACAGAAGTGGAAAAAGATTCCTGAGCGAGGACCCAGCTTTTTTGTGGTTCATTTGCAACAAAGGCCTGATAGCCATCCCCGTCCGCATCTTGCGCTGCAGACGGATTGAAGCCCTCGAAGCCCTCGGTGACACGATTATACGTATCAGCCAGAAATGCGGACTCAGCGGTTGCAGCGTCTGCACCGTAAGCCACGTCTTTGTAGATGATCGCCGCGCTCGCAGGTGCGGATACTGCAGCAATCGCCGTGCAAAGCAGAGTTTTGTTCAATATTTTCATGGATTTTCCTTCCCTTTTTACATCCTATCCAGTTCGGCCCTCTCAAGGCCCCGTTTAAGAAACAAGCGAGCGCCATGCCATTTTGTCTAAAAGAACGTAAAGACAGGATGATGGGAACCATAATGCAATCGTGATCTATAGAATCCGTAAAGGAATTCGACAACTGTCACCGATACAGGGTCTTACCAGCGATGATTAAGTTAACGCCATTTTACAAATCATGACTTTACATGAAGATTGAACTTAACCGTAATTGACGTACAATCTTGCTCGCGGTATCGCGTCCGTCGCATTGGAAGCCCAGAAAGTTCGCTCGCGAGCACCACAAGGAGTCGATGTGGCCCACATCAGGTTGTTCAAACACTATCTTCATCTCCCTTTTGTAATTTTGGGTCTGATCGATTGGGTGTTTTTGTCTGGTGCATTTGCGCTGTCTGTGTTTTTCCGATTCTTTGGTGATATTGAGCTTTTCTGGTCCAGCGTCGCCTTTATTATCCCTTCTTGCATCGTATTCGCTGTCGTAAATCTGTTGATCATGATTGCTCTTGGTGTACATCAGGCCAAGGTAGAAGAAGGGATGTCTGGCATGATGTTGCGGACTATTATGGCGGTTATCATTGCCATCCCTGCCTGCGGTTTTCTTTACTTTCTCGCCAGCGATTGGCTTTGGTACCTCGGTGACCAGAGAGCCCTGACCTCTGCCTCCGTGTTCAGTGTTTTCTTGTTGGGGTTCGGGCGGTCGGTATTTTTTGCACTAGTTGGCAAAGATACGTTCAGGCGAAAAGTTCTGGTCCTGGGGGCTGGTCGGAGAGCTAAGCAACTATTCGAAGATCTGAAAACACCGTTCAACAGAAAAGGTTTCAAGCTAGTCGGCTTCGTTCCTTTGCCGGACACATCTATCGAAGTCGGTAAGGAATATCTCCTGGACCTTCCTTCATCACTTCATCAGTTTATACTCAATAACCCAGTTGCAGAGATCGTGGTTGCAGTAGATGACAGGCGGAAAGGTTTGCCTATGGAGGATTTGCTGGAATGCAAAATGGAGGGTGTCAAAATAGTTGACGGTGCCAGTTTCTATGAGAGGGAATCGCGAAAAGTTGCACTGGAGATGATTACGCCCGGCTGGCTTGTTTTCTCGGATGGCTTCAACGTCTCTTCAGTATCAGGCATTGGCAAGCGTTCACTTGATCTCTTCGCCGCAGGAATTCTCTTTGTGGCCTCTTTGCCTCTGTTAATTCTGACGGCCATCGCCATCAAAATCGAAGATGGGGCCAAAGCTCCAGTGCTCTATAGTCAGGAACGTGTCGGACTTAACGGTAAAGCGTTTAAAGTCCATAAATTCCGTTCAATGATTACCGACGCAGAAAAAAACGGGGCAGTGTGGGCAAGCAAAAATGACTCTCGGGTAACGAAAGTGGGAGAGTTCATTCGTAAAGTTCGTATCGATGAGCTTCCCCAAATTTTCAACATCCTAAATGGTAGCATGTCATTCGTTGGGCCCCGACCGGAAAGGCCCGTGTTTGTAGAGGAACTCAATCAAAAAATTCCGTTCTATAACGAACGTCATCGGGTGAAACCTGGCCTCACGGGTTGGGC
Source organism: Marinobacter sp. CP1 (assembly GCF_001266795.1). Classification (NCBI taxonomy): domain Bacteria; kingdom Pseudomonadati; phylum Pseudomonadota; class Gammaproteobacteria; order Pseudomonadales; family Marinobacteraceae; genus Marinobacter; species Marinobacter sp. CP1. Next base: position 27,472 of record NZ_CP011929.1, on the reverse strand, counting down.
GCAACTATGCTTTGCCTATGCCGACAACGAGGAAGACACGCGTGAAAAGCTCAGATACGACCTCTACTACATCAAAAACCAGAGTCTGCTGCTTGATCTATTGATTATAATCCAGACAGTAGAGGTGGTATTGTTTAAGAAAGGATCGAGGTAGTTCCTGGAGCCTGAACTCCAGGAACTGTTTTTACATCATGGAACTGTATTGAGGTAATACGATGACATTGCTCTCCCGGCACCTTTGTTTACTGTTCACCGGATTGGCTATCGCCATGCTAGCCGGTTGTGCATCAACAACCGCCTCCTCTCCTGAAAAAATTCAGCAGGCATTAAACTCGGCAGGTAGCGATTCAGACGCGCCCTATATTCTCGGCGTAACCGACGTTGTTTCAGTGTCAGTCTGGAGAAATCAGGATTTGAGTATTTCCGTGCCGGTCAGGCCGGATGGGATGATCTCGGTTCCGCTCATAGGTGATATCAAAGCGGCTGGGGTTTCGCCCGAGTCACTTGCGCAGAGTATAGAGGCGGAGCTTGCCACGTATATTCGTGAGCCTCAGGTAAGCGTAATCGTTACATCTATGGGAAGTAACGAATTCAAGGATCGAGTCAGAGTAACTGGTGCAGTCGGGCAGCCGATGTCTGTTCCGCATAGGGATGGAATGACTGTCTTGGACATGCTTTTGAGCGCTGGCGGGGCAACCCCCTTTGCTTCGCTGAATGATGCGATGCTGTACAGGATGATGAATGGCGAGGTTGTAGCAATACCTGTGCGTTTAGACGATATTCTAAGTAAGGGTGATATAGAAACCAACTATAGCTTGCGACCAGGCGATATCCTCGCGGTACCCGAGCGTAATTTTTAACTTAAGGTCGTTTTAAGGCAGCCGACAAGAAGCCAGGAAGGCAGGTACGGGTTATGGCATTACCGCTAGCACAAATTCCATCAGAAGCGATAAGGGAAGTAAGATCCCGAAAGGGACTGGCGTTTCTACTCTTTTTTGTCGTCAGTTTCGCCGTGTTGGGGGCAGGATTCATCTGGCCATATAAGTATGAATCCGAGGTCATTATCTACGTGGATGACAGCAATATTATCCGGCCCTTAATGGAAGGCAGCGCTGTAACAACCAAAATATCAGAACGCCTGTCTACTGTACGCGAGACACTTTGGCGCCGCAGCGTGATGGAACAGGCGGCCACAGATACCGCAATCTTTGGAAACTCCGCAAGCAACCTGTCCGATGAGGAATTAGAGGAGCGAATTGCGTCTATTCGAGCCAGCATGGAAGTGTCTCCCAGAGGGGACAGCTATTTCGCCATTAGTTACAGATCAGGCTCTCCGCTTGAGACATTTCGCGTTGCTCAAAAACTCGGGCAACTCTTTATCCAGGAGAATAGCGAAAGGAAACGAGCTGAAAGCCGCAACGCTTATGGCTTTATCGATAAGCAAGTAAAAAGTTATGAGCAGCAGATCGCGGAGGTTGAAGCCAGGCTGAAGAATTTCCTTTCTGAGAATGTTGATGGGACTGAAGCAGAAGCAAACGCTCGGATGGCAAACTTACGCGGGCAACTGGAGCTCGCGCAGATAGAAAAATCTGAGCTCGAAAGCCGCGCCAGGTCGCTTCAGCAGCAGCTTGAGACAGTCAGCCCAACACTTAACCAAGGTGGGAGAACCCCAGATGCTTTCGAAAGACGAATTCAGTCTTTGGAAGAACAGCTGGATAATCTGCGCCTTCAATACCACGACAGCTATCCGGACATCGTTATCCTGAAGGAGCAACTCGCAGAGCTTAGGAATCAAAGAGATCTTGCAGAAGCCAGCGGTGAAAACGAGGAACGTAAAGTTGGCGGTGAAACCCTCGTCAATCCCCTTTATCAGGATTTAAGGGGAGAACTTGTTACCACGAGGGCCGATATCGAAACCATCGAAACTCGAATACGCTCCCTGAATCAACTAATGGCTCGTCAGGAAGAGCGGATGGAGCGAATTCAGGCCAACAAGGCGGAATACTCAGAGCTGACACGAGACATGGAGGTTAATAAGCAGATATATGATGATCTCCTCAAGCGTCGTGAAAAAGCTCGCCTGTCGATGCATTTGGACATCGAAGGCCAGGGGTTGAACTATCAGATAAGTGAAACAGCCCAGTATCCGCGCGCGCCATCAGGGCCACAGTTTCCCATGTTTGCTGCGGCAGGCCTGTTACTGGGCATTGTTGCACCTTTTGGAGCAGCAGTCGGCTTTGTTCAGATTGATCCGAGAGTGCGCGCAAGAGAGCAGCTCGAAGAGAGTATTGAGCTTCCCGTTTTGGCCGAATTACCCAGAGTTCGCACCCCCTTCGAAAAGCGTCGTGAGCGTAAAGTAACCGTATCGATAGTCATTGCTGCTCTTCTTGTTTCAGTTGCATATGTTGCCGTTGCTGTATCCGAATTGCTGGGAGTGATTTGATGTCAGGACCCACTGAGAAGCAGAGCGAGTTTAAAGCGATGGGCAAGGATAGCGACAATCCGGGCTCCGAAGAACTAGAGCAGGTAGAAGGCGCACAGTGGCTTGGTAATAAAAAAAGGTCCACATCACAACAAGGCGGTTTCTCCGAGTGGGAAGACTCCAGAATGCTGGTGCCAAGCTCCCTTGAACTGGGTAGCGGGGCGGTTGAGAAGTACGTAATCAGTAAACAGATCGTAAAAATGCAGGAGCCCCGCCGGCTGACTCCTGATGATCTTGAAGAACGCCGTATAATTTACCCGGATTCACGAAACCGAGACCTTGTTAATCGGTTCAGGGATTTACGTACCAAGCTCCTTGAAATTTCTGGCGGCAACAACTTCACGCTGGTTGTAAGCGGAATGGGTGAGGGCGCTGGCTCATCATTCGTAGCCCTTAATCTGGCTGCAGCGTTCGCTTTTGACCAATCCAAAACGGCCCTGGTCATTGACTGCAACCTGCGGGAACCTGCAATGCACTCAATGCTCGACATCATGCCTGAAACCGGATTGACCGATTTCCTTGATGACCCGGATTATGACATTGCCCGAATTCTTTACCCGACAGGCATTCCAAGACTACGTCTCATTCCCGCGGGAAGCCGGAGAGAGTCGCCAGCTGAGTTTTTTACCTCTTTTCGTATGAAGCAGTTCCTCCAGGCAGTCCGAAGACGTTACCCGGATCGCTTTATCGTGTTGGATACCGCTCCTATAACAAATTCGCCGGATGCAAGAATTCTCTCCGAACTCTGCGACTATTCGATGCTCGTAGTGCCTCATGGTCGCACTACACCAGGCTCGGTGGAGCGAGCAGCCGCTGCCTTCAATGCTGAAAAGTTCGTCGGGGCGGTGATCAATGGTTGATTGGTCAATTCGGTGTTTGGTCACACCCGGTTTCGTATCAAGTGCGCTTCTGATTCTGGCTGTACCCATCTCACAGGCAGAGCCTGTTTCAATTTCAGGCACCCTGGATAATCGGTTCAGCGATAATATGGGCAGAGTTGCCGCTAATGAGCAATCTGATCTTGAAACAAGGCTAGGTCTATCGATCCGCCACGTTAAAGATCCGGGAACATGTAATTCAATCCTCGATGGTCAGCTTGGATACGGTTACTGGTTAGAAGATACTTTTGATCCGAAGGTGTATACCGATCTTGGTTTTACCGGTGACTGCGAGCTAACCAGAGGCTTTAAATGGCTTGTCTCCGATAGATTGAGTGATGTAACCGAGAGTTCTCAGCGCCCGGATGTGCCGGATAACTCAACCCGTAAAAATGTGTTCACTACGGGGCCTCAGTACACCCTTTTTTTAACGAGTAGAGACCAGTTGCAGTTTACCCTGCAGTATCAAAACACTGAATTTGAAGAGCCAGAGGAAAGTGATAGTGAGCGAGTAATAGCCTCAACGGCTTGGAATCATCTGTTTAGCTCGACGCTTAATGGCGGAATCAGCCTATCTTCCAACCGTGCAGAACTGGATTCTGGCGTTGAGATTGACAGGAATACGGCGAGTTTGACGTTTGCCAAGACCTGGCCCGCCACCAAGCTGGATGGCAGTCTCGGTGTCAGTGAAATAGAAACCAGTTTCGGTACCGGTTCCCAAAAGAGCGATGCCTTGGTCGGTGATCTTTCCCTTGTTCGTGAGATAAATCCCTCTGCGGATTTCTTTTTAAATTTTAGTCGGGAACTGTCTGATCAAACATCCGATTTTGATTTTCAGTTTGGAGAGTTCGAATTCAATCTCACTGAAACAACTGGCGTAGAGGTGACCGCACTGAGAGCGGGGGTTGATAAACGATTCAGCGACGGGACTACGTTAAATTTCGTTCTCAGCGCCAGTCAATCAGACTATCTGGCATCCGATAACACAGAGGAAAGGGCCGGAACGGATGTTTTTGTAACAAGACCCCTCACCGCAAGGATATCCCTGAGCTCAGGGCTCGGTTTTGATTACCTCACATACGAACAGGATGATTCAGACGATACGGTTCTCGAGTTTAATTTGGGAGCCTCCTACAAACTGAGCCGCGATTTAGGCGTGAACATGAAAGTAGGGCACGAACGGCGTACGAGCGATGTCCTCTCAAGAGAGTATCAGGAGAACTGGATTCTTATAGGGCTCAGTTACCGGTTTTTGTAAGTGCACGCAGCGTTTCAAAGTACTTGTGGGATGATATTGAAATCATGGGACCGATAAAGAATGCACTCACTGTAGACGTCGAAGACTACTTCCAGGTGGCTGCGCTTAAAGAAGCGGTCGATTCAGCCGACTGGCCAAAAATGGAGTATCGTGTTGAGCAGAATACAGACAAGCTGTTAGAACTGTTCGACTCAAAAAGCGTAAAAGCCACGTTCTTTGTACTTGGTTGGGTTGCAGAGCGGTCTCCGGATCTTGTGAGGAGAATTCAGTCTCAAGGCCATGAAATCGCCAGCCACGGTTATAGCCATGAGCTTGTTTACACGCAAAACCCGAGTACATTTCGTGAGGAAACAAAAAAATCCAAACAGATTCTCGAAGAAATAACGGGAGCTCCTGTTACCGGGTACCGCGCTGCCAGTTATTCAATTACGGCGCAATCCAGGTGGGCGCTGGATATCCTCTGTGAAGAAGGCTTCACCTGGGATTCTTCCATTTTTCCGGTACACCACGACCGTTACGGTATGCCTGGGACTCCCCACTCCCCATACATTCTTGAAGCCCCCAATGGTAGTACCCTAAAAGAATTTCCGTTATCTACCTGCCCTGTTGGTAGTTACCGAATGCCGATTGCTGGAGGGGGCTACTTTCGGCTTTACCCATATGCTTTGAGTCGTTGGGGGCTAGGAAAAATTAACAGGGCGGGGCAGCCGTTCATTTTCTATCTACATCCCTGGGAAATCGATCCCGGACAGCCGCGCTTAAAGGTGAAGGCCTTTTCCCGATTTCGTCATTACAACAATCTCGATAAATGTCAGAAGAGGCTTGAAAGGTTGCTTGATGACTTTCATCTTGGCTCAGTCTCAGATGTGTTAGAGGCGATCGAATTTAATGGACAACCGGTCAAGGTTTAGAAGTAGCCATGGAAGAGCTTAAAGCCCTCAAAGGTAGTCTTAGTCGTCAAATTGGGCAGGCTAGAAAGGCCGGAGATGATCCAAGTGAACTGATTCATCAGTTGAAGGAAGTATCGGATGAACTCAAAGCGTTGCAAAAGGCTGAAAAGAGAAAGCTGAACGAAGTTGCAGACACGAGCACAATACCTGATCAGCCAACGGTTATATCTCGCGCAAGTCCTGTTCAGAAGCTCTCTATCAAGCCTGTCCACGAGGTGGTTTCTGTTGCTCGGGAGGAAGACGCTGAAAACGCCTGGGACAGTTTTGTGAGAAACCATCCTGCAGGTTCACCCTACCATCTCATCAAAATTCGTCGTTTTATCGAACAGACGTACGGGCACACCACCCATTACTGCTGCGCACGATCAACAGACGGCGAAGTATTAGGCGTTCTGCCGTTGGTTCAACTGAAGAGTAAATTGTTCGGGAATTTCATCGTTTCTGTTCCGTATTTTAACTACGGAGGATTGCTAGCCAATAACAGTGAGGCGGCTCGCAAGTTGCTCTCTTCAGCGAGTGAATGGCAGCTTTCAGTTGGCGCCAGCCATATTGAGCTGCGGCACCTAATGGAAAGTGGGTTGGAGCTGCAACAGCGCCGGGATAAAGTCACTTTTTTGCTCCCGTTGCCAAATGATCCTGTGTTGCTCTGGCAAAGCTTCCGCCCCAAATTGCGAGCCCAGATACGTCGTGCTGAGCGGGAAGATCCGGAATTCTTAATTGGTGGGTCAGAGTTGCTTGAGCCATTCTATAACGTATTTGCGAATAACATGAGGGATCTAGGCACACCCGTTTATGGCAAAGACTTTTTCCTGAATCTGCTGCAAAGCCTGGGCGAATCAGGTCATCTCGTGGTGGTCAATCTCAAAGGGAAACCGGCAGGATGCGCATTTTTGATTGGTTACGGAGAGCAAATGGAAATTCCCTGGGCATCCACGTTGCGTGGCTTCAACGCCACTGGGGTCAACATGTTCATGTACTGGAAGATTTTGGGATACACGATCGCCCAGGGTTACAAGGTGTTTGATTTCGGGCGTTGTAGCGAGGATGGAGGCACATACAAGTTTAAGAAGCAGTGGGGCGCAGAGCCTGTCCACATGCACTGGGATTACTGTTTGCCGACCGGCGAGACCTTGCCCAAATTGAACCCGAATAATCCTAAATTCAAGGTGCTTATTGCTGTGTGGCAGCGGCTTCCGGTTTGGCTTACTCGGCTGATTGGCCCTCACATTGTTAAGAGTCTGCCCTAATATGAGCCTCTTCCAAACTGACGCATGGCAGAGCGCCTGGTGGGATACGTGGGGGCAAAAGCGCTCACGTTGCTTGCTTCGAGGTTGGGGGCGAGGAGCTTCAGGCGTCTACGAGTCCAAGTACAGTTTTAAGGGTATTCTGCCCGTTCACTCAATGCAGTTCGTGGGTACCAGCGATAGATCGTTCCGAGCACCTCGAACTGAATACAATACTTTTCGTGAGGACACGGCAATCACAGCCGGATTAGCTGCCGATATACCCGTGCTGCTAAGAGACAGCGACTGGACAGAAGCTGTGTTCGCAGACTTGCGCGCTAACTCGATGGAAGTTCAAGAACTTTATTCGCTGGCAAACAAACACAACTGGATGACAAGAGTAGCAAACCAAGACACGGCTTATTCGGTTTCAACTGAGGGCTTATTTGAAACCTACCTGCAATCGCTAGGACCAAACACCCGCCTGAAATTGTTCAATCGGCGGAAAGTGTTGGAAACAATGGGAGAAGTTAAGCTTGAAGAGTGCTGGCCGTCAAATGCAGCCCTTTTTTTTACCCACCTTAACAGGCTACACCTAACCCGTTGGGAAAAACCTTGTTTTGGGGAAGAAAGCTTACGCTTTCATGCCACATTCCTCGAAAGGCTCACAGCTGAGGGTGGTAAGCCTCATTTATCTATATTGAGCTGTAATGGTTCTATATTATCAGTACTTTATAATGTCTTCTTTAATAAAGTTGTCTACAATATTCAGGCGGGATATGAGGAGAATTTCCACAAAAAGCTCTCGCTTGGTACTTTGCATTTAGGGTATGCGATAGAGGAAGCGTTTAAAGATCCCGAAACCACGGTTTTCGATATGTTAGCTGGCAAAGGCAAAAATGAAAACTACAAAAGTCGCCTAGCAACTGCCCAAGAGGACTTGATTTCTCTAATGCTCGTTAAAAGTCGATTATTTAAGTCCTTATACGGCTTAAAAGACTGAGCCAGGGAGTATAGACTTGCTAACAAGGGTAAGGAAATTGGAGAAATTCAGCTTGGCGCCCATTTTATGATTAATGTACTGCATTTGATTGATACCACGGGTCCAGGTGGCGCAGAGACTGTATTTACTAGCCTTCTAGAAAATCTGGATAAAGGTTCTTTTCGGCATTTTGTGGTGCTCAGGGGCGAAGGTTGGGTAGCTGATCAAGTAAAAGGTTTAGGGCTTTCGCCTTTAATCTTGGACTCAAAGGGCAGCTTCAATATTCGTTATCTAATTAGCCTTATAAAGCTCATCAAAAGAGAGCGTATCGACCTCATCCATGCTCATCTTTTGGGTTCCAATGTTTATGGCGCCGCTTCAGCCATTATATGCAGAAAAGCTATGATTGCGACTTTTCACGGTAATGTAGATGTAGCTGCTAATGAACGCTTAATAAAAACAAAGTTTCGTCTTATCAATATTGGTTCCCGAGCGATTGTTTGTGTTTCAAAACGCCTTCAGGAGGAGCTGAGTGCCCGTAGCCCAATTTCTGAAAAAAAGCTTCGTCTTATCTACAATGGTGTTGATCCGGCCAGGTTCTCAAGAAATACCAGAGGCTCGTTGCGCCAGGAACTAGGTCTCCCTGCTGAGGCAATAGTGATCATATCAGTCGGAAATGTCAGGGCTGCAAAAGGTTATCAGGTTCTCATTAAGGCTGCCGAGAAGATTCACTTGTCAGAGCCTACCGTCCATTTTGTTGTAGTCGGACATAAGCGTGAAGATCTTTATCAACAGTTAGTGGCTCAGATGAAAGAGGCAAAGGTTGAATCCAATGTCCATTTTCTCGGATTTCGTAGCGACACGAGCGAACTTTTGCCACAGGCTGATATGTTTTTATTGCCATCAACCTCGGAAGGCTTTTCAATTTCAACCGTGGAGGCCATGATGGCGGGTGTTCCTGTAATTGCAACTCGAAGTGGCGGACCGGAGGAGATTCTCGTAGATGGCATTACCGGGTTACTCATTCCAACGGAAGATCCTGGCGGCATTGTGAGTGCTATTCGACGGCTCGAAGATAAACAGTTTGCAAGCAGATTGGCGCATGCCGCCCTGCGTGAATCGACAAAGCGGTTTTCCAAAGCGTCAATGATTCAGGCATATGAAAAGCTCTACGCCGAGCTGGCTGCAATGTTATGAAAGAACAGAGGCACTCATTCAAGAATTCAAGTAAGGCTCTGGTGATCAATGCCTTAACCAGCCGTTTTCTTAACTCCTTGGCGTACCACCTTGCGCCCCCGCTTCTGCCAGTCTTTACTTTGCATCGGTTCCATAACGACAATGACCATATCTCTGGCCACAAACCTGAATTCCTTGATCAGGTTTTACACACCTTGCGAAAAAAAGGGTATGCCTTTTTGGGGCTTGATGAAGCCATCGATCAATTCGACCAGAACAAGTGTCTCCGACACAAAATGGTGGCATTTACTATGGACGATGGATTTGATGATCAAGTGCGTACGGGTGCTGAAATATTTGGTGCGCACAACTGCCCCGTCACCTGCTTCCTTATTACGGATTTTATTGATGGCCTCGACTGGCCGTGGGATAGCAAAGTTGGGTATCTGCTCGACAATATCACCGAGCGCCAAATAAAAATTGAGCTTGATTCTGCGTCTTATGATTTTGACGTATCTGATTTTGCACAGCGCAGAGCCGCGGCTCACTGTATCCGAAATATCATGAAGCAATCGGCCTCACGTAACGTTGCGTCACAGTTGGACGACTTGATTCAGCAGACCGGGGTTAGGCTTCCTGAAATACCACCTCATGGTTTAAAGCCGGTCTCTTGGGAAACTGCCAGGGCGCTCGAATTTAAAGGGATAAAGTTTGGCGCCCATGGTATGTCGCACGATATTCTTAGCGCTCAAAGTGACACTGAGGCTAATTATGAAATTTCGGGGGCGTGGCAGCGATTATCTCACGAATTGAAAGACCCCAGCCGGGTATTCTGTTATCCGGTAGGGCAAGAAGGTGATTACTCAGGACGAGAAGAAAAAATTGTTGAAACCGCCGGGTACCTTGCGGCAGTGAGTGCGCAGGCCGGCTACGTTACCAATCGCACATTGAGGCAACAACGTTACTCCTTACCGAGATTTGCCTTCCCCGATTCCCTAGCGGATACGTTACAGTATTGCTCATGGATAGAATACGCCAAGGATAAGTTTATCAGGTGAAAAGTGACTAACCTTTGAATATGGAGTGAAGATAGTTGCGTAGCTCAAACAGAAACGGGCGGAAATCATTAACGCGATTTATTTCATGTCGGGTTCCAGGTCGCGGCATAAAGAAAAGCAGAAATTCTTTAGTTTTACGAAGCACCGAATATCGACTGAGAGGAGCTTTGAGTACGAGATACAAGCGATCTAGATCGCCCAAAAGCCAGCGAACTTTTCGCCTAGTGATGCTACGGTTATCAGGGAGGGCAAAGCCAGTCTGTGCAAGGTAGAGCCAATAAGGAAAATCGACACCAGAATCTATAGCGAGTTGTAATGAGCCCCAAAACCTGGGGTTAACCTCCATTAGGTAGGCGGTACCATTAGGTTCGACGCGGAATTCAACCATCGCAACGCCATGCCAGTTTGCGTGAGTTAACAACTGCTCAGAAAGGGATTTCAGATGCTTGTCAACTGGAATGGACTCGCTCAGTACACTGACTCCGCCTTCTGGAGGCTTTTCACGCAAACGACGGTGAGCAAAGAAGCAGACCGGCTGGCCATGATTGTACAGTGCAAATACCCCCTGGCCTTCACCCTCAACAAACGCCTGAATAGTAAAAGCATAATCCCGAAAGCACCCGGCTTGTACAACATCCATGGCTTCCTCGTGAGATTTGGCAACAACAACGCTGGTGGAAATGATTCGGTCCGAAAGTAGAATCTTTGATTTGAAAGGTTTTATGACAATAGGGAATTGCCAGTCGTGGTTCACCAAAACCTCTTGACCTTCAGTCCCGTTTTCACAAAAAACAGTGTAGGGGATAGGAATGTTAAGGTTTTTCGCTAGCCTAAAAAGACTATTTTTATTGGCTAATGATTCAACGTTGGTGACGTCTGGAAAGGGGAAAGAAACATGCGGAGGTAGCTGTTCTCTGAACGCGAGGATAGCGTAGGTGGTGGCCTCTGTTATCGGCAACAGAAAATTAATATCATAATCTTCAATGAGTTTGAGAATGTCCTTGAAAAAAAGAGATGGCGATTTGAAGGGGTCGCTATACGTCAACTGCGCTACACAATGCTTGGAGCTTCCAGCCAGTGAAGAACCTGTGGACTCGCCGACGCTTACCCAAATCTTTCTCATGCCGAGAGACCGTGTTGCCGCAAGTGCTGCACGTTGGTTGCCATCTAGAATTAAAATTTTAGGTTCCATGAGTAGGAGTTCTCCTGTGGCCAGAGAATGGATGTTCAATATAAGCGAACAAATCTCTCCAAGCGAGTTAATGCCCTGCAACCGTGTGCTCAACGATATTTCCAGATTTGTAACTGGATTATGATGAGGCGTCTTATGCAAAAATTATGGAAACTAGTATACGATACCTACGGGTCAAAAACGGGCTTTTTGAGATTTTGGTACTATCAATGTCTTCTGAAAGCAGGTGTGTTCAACCAACAGGGCGATTGTCTACATCGACAGCCCGAAAGGCCTTACAAAAGACTTGTATTCGTATGCGTTGGGAATATATGCAGAAGCCCATTGGCGGAAGCCTACGCGAAGAGTTTGGGCGTAGAAGCCGCATCCTTCGGCCTTTCTTGCACTGAGGGCTTTCCCGCTGACCCACGAGCGATTGAGTTTGGTCGTAAAGTTGGATTGGACCTTTTGAGCCACAGAACTGTTAATGTAGTTAATTTCCGTATTAGAGAGGGTGATCTACTTATTGGTATGGAGCCAAAGCATACCGAGAAACTAGTATCTCTATTCCGGCTGTCGATACCTATAACACTTGCAGGAATGGCCTGTCGAAAGCCAATAGCCTATATACATGACCCGTATAACTGTTCTAAAAGCTATTTCGACAGGTGTGAAACAACAGTCCTAGACGCAGTGAGAGGGATTCTTGACCAAAAAGCGAATTGAGCCCACTGAAGAGGATTTTTACGCACTCCGAATAGGTGCGATGTGGAGGTATTTCAGATCCGAAACACTGTCATTTTGGATGATTTGCTTTTACTTATTCTTCGAATACGTTCGGCCCCAATCAATAATTCCAGAACTAGACTTCCTTCCTTGGACACAACTCTCTTTGATCGGGGCATTGATTGGTTTGATTTTTGAGCCCACAAAAAAATGGGTAAGCTCGCCTGTAAATAAGCTTTTAATAGTTTTCCTATTAACAATATTTTTGTCGATAGTTAACGCCTATTGGCCGGACATATCTTTAGTGTACCTTAAAAATATGTATGTTTGGGTCATAGTTTATTTTCTGATTATCAATATCATAACGACAAGAAAGCGCTTTTTAATTTTTTTGGCAATTTTTGTATTGGCAAGCTTCAAAATCTCTTTATCGTTAGCAATTACTTGGGCGAAACGGGGCTTTAGTTTTACCGATTGGGGTCTGCAAGGCCCTCCTGGTTTCTTTCAGAATTCGGGGGAGCTGGCTATTCAAATGGCTATTTTTTGGCCAATAGCTTTCTCTGTTACACTTTATTTTAAGGCCTACATTAGTAATCTTAAGTATTGCATTTTATTGACGATGCCTATATCGGCGATAATGGTGATTCTGGGCGCAAGTTCTCGCGGTGCCCAATTAGCGCTACTTGTCCAGTTTATTGCCGGAAATTTTCGGAGAATATTCAAAATTAAAGTCATTTTGTTTGTTTTTGTTGCATTATATTCTGCTTGGTGGTTGCTGCCACCTGAGCAAAAGGATCGCTTTGAAATAGCAGGTGAGGATCGGACCTCGCAACAAAGATTGCTGTATTGGCAGAATGGAATTGATATGATGAATGAGCATCCATTTTTTGGGGTTGGTTATTTTAATTTTATTCCATACTATAATATAAACTATTCGAGTGACTTACTTAGAGACAGCGCTGAGCTTCCGCATAACATATTCGTACAAATTGGTTCTGAGCTAGGTTATACGGGGTTGGTAATTTATCTATTGTTTATATTTTTTGGCTTCAAAACGTCCTTGGATGCTAGAAAGAACTTTGCTAGAGACCGAAGCGATGTATTTTTTAAAGATATATGTAAGAGCGCCAATATTTCATTTATTGGATTTCTTGTGGCTGGTCAGTTTGTTTCCGTTGCTTACTATCCTTTCATGTGGATTCATCTTGCGTTGCTTGTTTCATTGAGAAATATTTCCGTATTTGAAGATAAAACGAAAAATCTTAAATATCAGTGAATAAGATTTGATAGGTTGCAATTTTATGAAGACGAATGGATGGCTCGTTGGTCTCATCCCGGACCCTAAAAGATTCGTATACTCAGCCATGGTATTCGGTAGCGTTAATTATAAATACCTATTAGAGAGTCGAGAGAATCTAGCTCAGGTTTTCTTTTATCCATCGGATGCTGTCACTCCGAACTTATTGTCAGATGTTAAGCTTGGGACAGAATTATTACGATGAAATCTACGGCGCTTGGTTGCCCTGATCTAATTATAGCATCGTGTTTTTTAATCCTGACTGGCCCGGATATGTACCAGAAGTATAAAAGAACGTCCTAAGTTTTAACAAAATTGGAAAGAGATAATTTTTATGAAGGTAGTTACAGTAGCGAACGTTCCGCCAAATAAAATGGGCAGTTTCGAAAAATATTTGCGAGATCATAGCTACCACTTATTGAAAAGTGGATTTTCTCATACAATTTTCCTGCCTAATAAACCAATTCCTGAAGTGTGCACGTCACTTGAGTCGGAGGGCGCTAAAGTAGTAGTTTTCGAAAATCTTCATAAGAATGATCTTCGAGCACGCTGGAAACTATATCGAGAGATCTTGAAGGAGCAGCCTACTGTTCTTCACACTCATTTTATCCATATTCTCGGCCCATTATCCTTTCTGATGCTTTTTAATAAAGTTAAATTTTTTGCAACTTACCATATTTCAGGGGCGCTCGCTAATAGCAATTGGTTAGTTAGATTCTATAAAAGATTAAGGTGGTTAATGCTCGGATCTAGCTATGATGGAATTTTCTGTGTATCCGAATACACAAAGAAAAAATTCGTTAACAATTATGGAGCTTTTCGGCATAACGTTTCAGTTGTATACAATGCAATAAACCAATCTGAATTTGGAGAGTATCGTGATAAATACTCAACCAGATCTTTTTCGGGAGATAAATTGATAAGATTGGTCACTGTTTCAGCACTGATTCCGGATAAGGGTATTCAGTATCTGATTGAAGCATGTTCACAGTTATCAAGTCGTAGTATTGACTATCAGCTTCATATTATTGGAGAAGGACCTTATCGGAAGAATCTAGAGGAGCTGGTCAAGATATATGGGATCAATGAAGAAGTACATTTTCTTGGCTCTCGTAATGACGTGCCAAATCTTCTGATGAATGGAGACATAATGATAGTGCCATCAATATGGCAAGAGGCTTTTGGCTTTACTATTCTCGAAGCGATGAGTATTGGGGTTCCTTTAATTGTTACAAATGTGGGTGCCATCCCAGAACTTGTTGAGAATAACTTCAATGGTTTAGTCGTAGAAAAAGAGTCTGCTGATCAAATCTCAGAGGCAGTTATTAAACTGACGGAATCACCTAAACTTCGTAAAAATTTTTCAGACAGGGGGATTTCGATATCAAATACGAGATTTTCAATTGATAATCAATGTGAGAAATTGATATTTTTATATGGGGTGTCTAAAAAAAACAGCGGTTAAGATGGCAAGGGCTGCTACCATGACAACAACGTCTTTTTGGAAGGGCTCTAGCGCAGCTTCAAACACGAGTGCGTTTACCTTACAGCTTTCGAGGATGAACACGACTTGAAGCAGGCGCTTCACCGGTACTTCCTGCATTACAATCAGGCCCGATACCACCAAACCCTTGATTACCAAACGCCCGATTAGGTGTACGACGCGGGCAACCCATAGCCTTGACCGCCGGAGCCGGGGAAACAACTGGATCATAGCTTAGGGACACCATCAGGTTGTCCAACTGATTGGGCCCACCTCATCCGGCCTGCGAGACTTGCCGGAGAACTGTGAGTAATCCAGACAAGGTCCCGCACTATAGCTTTGTTTATTCGATTGTGAGACTGGGTGGGTTTGGGAGCCTATTTTCGTTGCTGCTGGCTTTGATGGCAGAAGCATCGATCGAATCGATACTATTGGCGAGTATAAAATTGTCTATTAGGTAGGTAACATCGTAGTTGTAACCTGCATTACTCCACCCCAAAAGGTAACCCCGATTAAGGTAGTTTTTGTTTCCACCAAAAAAATTTCCGCTTTTGACGTCGATCAATTTTTTAGTAATCGACCTGTCTGTACCGGTCCTTCTCTCAACCCAGTATTCTACTACACCGTCATTGGAACCCTCTGAGGTTGGCATCCGAACGTGCAAGGTTCTTCTTTGCCAATTCCCCCTGTCAATTACAGGATCGATAAGTACTTGGTAGCCGCCCTCGATACCTTTGTCATCAAAAAACCTACGTTCACCGGTAACAGGGTCAAAGGAGGCAAACCAGTACTCAAGATATGCCGTATCGGGATCCCAAGTCTCTCCCGATGATCCGTTACGTTTCATAAGTCTGGCAATCTGCAGCATGGGTTTAATCGGATCAGAATTCTCATCAGCCCAGACAACAAGAACTTTGTCTCCACCACCATACCAATTACTAGCGTTAGGTTCCGGATCTCTGAAATGGTAATTTTCGGGAATATATAAGTCGTATTGTAGCCAAAAATTGGTCAAGCCGTTTTTACCTTGGGGCAATGCATCTGAATTTATTGAAAATCGCTGCTCAGACCAGGCATCTTGAGATAAATCGGAACTCCCAGAATATGAGAACCTAATTGCACATTGAGTACAATTGCCCGATCTTGATTTGGGTGGAAGCGCCTGAATTGCTTGATTTACTGGTGAATCTGGAACTGCTTCGTTAATTCCTGGTACGCCATCCGTTAAACTAACAAGCTCTGTGTCCACTCCAGATGGAAAAGTGACTGCATTTCCCGCCGTAACGCTTTCGTTGTATCCGCTCGAAAGGTTGGCTCCTTTTTCGTATCCTTCGAAATCATCTACATACGAAAAAGCTGAAGCATTGGAGAAGCTTAAAGTAAAAAGCGTTGTGACCATAAGTTTATAAAAAAATGTTTTCATATTCCTCACCTCCAGCCAAATAAGGCTGTTAGGGTCATTAATTTGTTTGTATTAATCAGTTTCTCTGCTAAGCCCCACTAAAAAACCCACGTATCTACGTCCCGACAGTATAGCCAACAAATATGGATAGGTCCCGCGCAGCTGCGACCTATTCTGGTGTTGGGCGAGTCCGGCGCTTGTAAATAGGGGTAATGAGCTCAGATGTTTTCCAGCGCTGTCTTTGGCCGAGCCCCTTCGTCAGGCCATCGTCGGCCGGGACTGCCGATGTGTTTTGGTCGAAAGCGGAGAAAGGGCGCTGCTTTTAGTTTCGGGTCACGGGGAACCGGTCGGCAGTAGCGTCAACTTCCCCCCCGCCTGATTGTGGATGCCTAGGGGTCTGCGCGGCAGAAGTATTTTGAGCAAGTGACCCCGCCGCGTCGAATCACAGTTCGGCCCGAGAACGTATCCACAATATCCAGCCGAATAGAGTCTCGATTCTCTCTATTCAGTCAGTCAAGACGGTTATCAGCGAATGCGTTATCGTAGTCCGATCACTCAGTACGCCCAAGGATCCCTCGGACCCTCTATTTCAGCCTCATCAGTGAACTCATCCGCCTGAGATTAAGCGACAGACAGACCAGATCCCATTCACCCTGCACGGCGTGAAGGCCCCGCAGACTGAACTGTCGGAAGCCCAGAACATGCTTGATCCAGCCGTTGACCGCCTCAACCAGATGCTTGCGCTGAGCGTAAACCGATCGCCCGGTTGCCGTGGCCAGCTTCCCGGCCATCCGGGCGCTGGCCGGATAACGGCTCGCGTCTATCTCTGAACTCTTCTTGCCCTCCCGGCGCAGCGAGACATAGCCGTCGATGCTTTTGTCTTCCAGGGTCTGTAGATCTTCTTCTTTACGGTAACCCGCGTCAGCCAGACACTGATCCGGATAGGTTTCCAGAGTGTCTTTTGCCTGATCCAGCAGTGGTATCAGACAGCCATTGTCACTGGGATTATTGCCCAGGTGGTTGGCGACAATCAGCTGGAATTCACCATCCACGGCCAACTGGCCGTTGTAGCATTGCTGGAACCCGTCCGCCGTTTTCATAATCCGGCTTTGCGGATCGGTAAAATTGCTCTGATCCTTGTCATCCGGAACCCCATAATCCCGCTTGAAGTTCGGGCCCCCGCGAGGTGAGCGCCGATCATCGTCCGGGGACCGACCCCGGGCCTTGTCCCGCTCTTTCTGGTCTGCTTCCAATTTCTCTTTGGCGGCACGAATCTTGTCCAGCCGCGCCTGCCGGTACTGAAGCTCTTCAGGCAGTTCATCACCCCGGTTATCCGGGCCGAACTGTCGGTCTTCCGACTGGTCTGTCTGACGCGCCTGACGACAAAGTGCATCGATCTCTTTCGATAAACGATCGTCTTCCTCGCCCATGCGGCCATAGCTCATGGCCTTGTGCTTGCTGGCATTAGCCCGAACCTTGGTGCCATCAATCGCCAGTGTTCCCAGCGTGATCAGCTCCGCTTCCCGGGCAATCCGGACCACCTGAATAAACACGGCCTTGAAGGCAACCAAATGGTGTTTGCGGAAATCACAGATCGTGCGATGCCTGGGGAAGTTGCCTGCCGCCAGAACCCGGAAGGCCACGTCTTCTTCCAGCTTCCGGGCGATCTTGCGTGAAGAGAAAACGCCGGTGGCGTAGGCGTAGATCAGAACCTTCAGCATCATTCGTGGATCGAAGGGCGAGTTGCGTCGGCCGTTGCCTTCGTAGCGGGCATAAAACGCGCTTAAATCCAGCTCCTCGACGACATCACTGACAAAATAGGCCAGATGCCCCTCAGGCAGCCACTCGTTCAGGCTCGGGGGAAGAAGCAGTTCCTGGCCAGGCGAATACGGGCGGAAAGTGGTTCCCATCAGTCATCCTGTTGCTGAAGAATTTTGATCTATTGTGCCAGAATGTAGCTTCTGCCGCGCAGACTCCTAGACCAAAACTTGCTGCGCAGTCGGTTGTTGGGCATGGACGAAACACCCGTCAAAACCAGCCATCCCGTCGGGCAGGCCCAAAAAACGGCAAGACGAAAAGCAGCTGATTCTGGCCGCAATGGGGCGAGGCCGACGAAGTGGTGCTTACCAATTCGACCAGCCTTGTCCGTGCTCATATTAAGCAGGTGCAGAAAGACCAGTTGGTACGGTTATGCGGAGCTGAGTATAAGCGTTCAAACTGGCTGCTCTGCTGAACTGAACTGGATGCCAAACCAACCCGAGGCAGTAATTCTAGGTACGGGCCTGGTACTGGAACAGTAAGGTGGCGGATCCATTTTCAGTCAATTCATTGTAAGCCTTGTGAACCAGCATCAAGGGTGCATCCACCTCCTTGAGCAGCTGGCTATTTTTGCTGATGCCGACCATGTAATCGACGTTGTGCCGGCCGCAACGGCTCAGCAATAGGGTGCGACAGAAGCTGCTGGTACCCCTACGACGATGCGGGTATCGGTCAGTACTTCTGGATGCGCTTTGCCAGCAGGGCCAGAGCGGCCCTGCTGTGGCGGCTGTCGTTTCGGTTGTTTGTGCGCAGATGACTCACCAGAATGTGACGTCCGCAGAACACCTACAATTGAAAGCAAGAATGCTGATGGTGGGCGGTGAAAAACTTGCGGGGCTGGTCTCCATGAACCGGAATGTAGGTGCGCTCAAAATCCAGCACGATTTCTCAGGGCGGAGCTTCGTGCTGCTCAATGAAGTGATGCCACAGCAGTTCTTGGGCGTTGAACACTGCCTGCAGGTGCACGCTCTGCTCCATCCGGCACAAGGACGATTTGCGCGCCAGAATGGCCTCTATACTGGTCGCGGTTTGGCGTGGCTAGTTAGCGCGCGACAACACGTGACCGTTTAGGTCTTCGTACCGGGTGACCACGTCGAAGAGCCGCTGCCAGATCATGGTCTGAAGTTTGTGGCGAACCAGTCGCTGATTACGGGCATCATCTAAAACGGTCGCCAGGCGCTGAGCGAGCTAATGTTGTTTGTCGACTTCGCGCAGAAGGAGCAATCCAGCATCGGAGCGGATGTGGTCCCAGAGAAATCGGCTTTAATTTGACGGCGAGAGGGTGGCGAGAAGGTCAGTTTTTCAGTTAACATTTTGATAATCGGCTATTGTTGATCGGTGTAAAGGCATGAAACACTCGTAATTTCATTAGCTTTCTTTTACCCCATCATTAGAAGTCTCGGTTAGAGGTTAAGGAAAACGTTGAACAACATACCGGACTACGAAATTAAGGAGAGTGATCATTGCTAAATGGAATAACGGCTAATATAACTGACAGGTCCGTCAAAAGGATCATGATTATATACCATTGCAAAGCGAAAACGGGTTATGCAATCGAAACTCTCGAAAGGACGTTTTGGGAAACCGCAAAGACCATAACAGGAAACGTTGAGGACATTCATCTCTGCTACAAGTCTTATTCCAGTGGGTATCCAAATTATACTCCATTAGGTTTTAACAACTTTTACCAGCTTGATCCGACAGAATCGGACACAAAAAAATTAGTCGAGTTTCAGAAGTACATAAAAAATCACGGCATTACGATCATATTTGGCTTCGACCAACCTCCAAACCTGTCATATTACCGATATGCTAGGAATGGTGGTGTCTCCCGAATTATCTCGTATTATGGGGCACCAATGAGTAGCCTAAATAGTGGTATTCGGCTAATGTTGAAGAGGTTACAGGTAAAACTCTATAGATACATTCCTGATCTATTCATCTTTGAGTCACGCGCAATGCAAGAAACTGCATACAACGGTCGTGGTATACCTAAAGAAAAGACCGCAGTCTGCCATCTCGGTATAGATACGACCAAGTTTATCCCGGATGAAAGAGATCGATTTTATGCTCACGACATGCTAAATTTGGATAAAGACCAGAAGCTAATATTTTACTCTGGCCACTTCGAACCAAGAAAGGGGATCTCAGTAATAATTGAAGCAGCCAATTCCATTTTAGAGGAGCGAAGCGACGTCACTTTTATTCTGTTTGGAAATCAACAAGGGGAAGAAAAGGAATTTGCAGAAAAGCTTAATGAGGCAGCAGAAAAACATGTTATTTTTGGGGGCTATCGTAAGGATCTAAATCGAATGCACCGAGCATGCTATGCCGGAGTAATCGCTTCTACAGGATGGGATTCGTTTACAGTTTCTTCATTAGAGATGCAGGCTTCAGGCTTACCGCTACTCGTTTCTGATCTGGATGGTCTCAATGAAGCTATAGATCAGCATCGAACAGGAAGCCTCTTCAATCCCGGGGATTCAAATGAATTGAAAAACCTATTAGTTAACCTTCTAGATAATCCAGATAAAAGAAATTCTATGTCCCATTCAGCTCGTCAACATATCGAACAACATTTCAGCTTGGAGAAGCAGGTGTCGCGATTAAAGAGTCTTGTCCAGGGTCACCAAGAGACATTAGACTAGCACCTTTCCCGGATCATTTATGTTTCTGAAGAGCACAATAGTAGCCCATTTTTAGCGGAATTCAAAAATTGGGCCTTGTATTGAGTTTTCTGAAATAATAACCATTACAATGGCCAATATTCGACTAGCTATTTATAAAAGGCAATAGCTAGAGAGAATGTCATCATAACCTGATCTCGAATCCCTGTCTTTGCTTTTTAAATGTAGGTCTCAAAATATTGCTTTTTCTTCATTTCACTTTTAAATCTATTTATGTAATGGATTTTACATAGCAGGTCATTGTTAAAATATTTGGCGAGTTCTTTACAAATCTCTTCTTCGTATTTGTTATTTTTTGTATTTTCTATGTATATGGTCACTGCCCCTTTTTCTTCTTGAGTCACCTTGTAGTTTAATAATATGCCTTTTTCTACTGCTAAATTTTTAAAAACATAATAAAATGTTAATGCAGGATAGTTCTTCCTTTGACCTTGCACATTCGCGCCTTTCCTGCCCACTATGTTCTTGATAAGGGGATGACTCCGGCCGCAAGGACAGGTAGCTTCACTGAAATCGACTATGTCTCCTAAACGGTATCGGATGATAGGAAATGAGTACGATAGAAGGTTTGTTACTAGCAGCTCACCATCATCGCTCTGTTCAAGGATGACGTTCTCTACATTGACGTGGACTCCTCCTTCAGGGCACTGGAAAGCAATCAAGCCAGCTTCAGCTGCGCCATACTCACACGTTACAGTACGTCCGAATGCCTTTAAAGACTCAGGGTGATAAACATCTAAGATCATTTCCGATGTACCCTTGACCATCTTTAGCGGAATAGGCCCGAGCTCTAGCTCATTTACACATTTTGCAACTTCATAAATCATGCTTGAGTATCCAGATATAAAGTTTGCCCCCTCAAGCTTTTTCGAAAAATTTTTAATTTCAGATTGGGAATAGTCAAATAATCTAAAGCGGTTTTGGAGAGCATCTAGAAGGGCTACTTTCTTAGCTTTCGAGGCGCTGATGTTGAAACCCCAAAGGTAGCCATTTCTGTCCCAAGGCTTTACGCCGTACCAATCGTACGATCGCATAAGTGATGCCCGGTTCATTGAATCCCATTTCTCTGACCGGTAAAATTCGAGCGATTCGCCGGAAGTGCCCGAAGTTTCGGCGAGTCGAAGCTTTTCGTTTAACCCAACTGTGTGAATTGAGGCATTTTCGAGCATCAGTGTTGATTTAGTTTGCTCTGGCAATTTATTAATATCGGATATATGCGATAAATTTCCCGGTTTAAACGACGATTCACGAAACGCCTTTATGTAAAATGGTGAGTGTTCACCGCAAAATCTGAGAAAACGCTCAGCATTGTGTAGTTGGATTTCTTGGAGCTTCGTTCTGGACAGCCACTCTGTTGTTTTCAAATAATCATATTGCGTGAATAAGCTGGGATTTCGAGCCTTTACACCGGTTTCGAAGAGCCTTTTAGCTAAGGTTGGATTCATGGTGCCTTCCTAGTTTGGCTATCTTGCTCTAATAAAGTTTCGAGTATTTTAGCGTACTGTTTTCCAATTTCAGAATAACTGTATTGATTTCTGATTAGTTTCGGACCTTCTTTTTTTAGCCCTTTTTCAAGGGCCGGGTCTTCAAGAAGCTTTATGATTTCGTCGACATAGTCTTTCGGGGTCCTTGCGTACATTACGTTTACGCCATTTGTTACGTTAATTCCCTTACAAGAGAAGGGATCAGCAATTATACAGCAGCCACTTGCAAGTGCATCGAGGATCTTGAGTTTGGTGCCGCCTCCTGTGCGGATAGGACATAGATAGACCTGTGCCTGCCACAGGTAATCCCGAACATCATCCACAAAACCATGAACTCGAAAGCGCTGATCTGATTCAGCGAGTCTCAGCATTTCAGTGGTAGGGCCACGACCAATTACATCTACTACTAGCTCCGGGATACGCTCTTTCAATGTTGGCCAGATCCTGCGGATGAAAAACTCAACGGCTTCACGATTGGGATACCAGGAAAGACCCCCGACAATAACAATACTCTTTTTCACTACCTGGACAGATTGATTTGGATAAAAATAGGATATATCGACACCGTTTGGGACAGTAGTAAATCTGGCGTTGGGAATTAGGTTTTGCATCGAATCTGCGTCTTCATCGGAACAAGTCAAGTTAAGATCAGACCTGGAACAGTAGTATTTTTCGCTTCGATATAGTCGCGATGCTTCCAGTCGGAAATAAAGGCTTTTAAGAAAATTTGATTCGGTACTAGCTCGTGTCCTTAACATCGCTGACTCGAAATTGTGATGATTAAGAACTATTGGAAATCTTTCGAAAAGATCAGCATATACACAGAGGCTTATGGTATCCAAATGAACCACATCAAAATATTCTTTTTCTAAAATATCCTCTATTTCACGTCGCGCTTCCCTGGATCTCATCCATTCCATATTATAAGCCTTTCCACCCAGTAGAGCTTTGAGTGCTAATCCGTAACTGCCTCCTAATCTCTTGGACTTATGACTTCCTATAATATGAATTGATTCAACAAATTTCCCCATTTGGCTTACGGCGAATTTTAATGGGTCGTCTTGGTCTGGAAGGCTGGCCTTGAGAAGCTGTGTTTGATTGAACGCAACGAGGGTTACGTCATGGTATTGACTCACCTCTTTGATCATATTGAACGTACGCTGAAGGACGCCACCTTTGGGAGGGTATGGGATGAGGTGTGACAGCCATAGTACCTTCATGGTCTTCCTTGTAGCATCTCTCATTTAATATGCGTTCGGTTCTCTAGGGCTAAAGTGATGCGCGGATCTGGAACACTAGGTTGGTATTCTGGGCATGTAAATCTCACTTAGTCAACAACTTGATCAAATACTCAGGGAGGGTCTGATTAGACTTTATGGCTCCTCACTAGGTAGGCTGCCCCACCACGTCGGGCAGCTTGAGCCAGAGCCATAAGTTACGTGTTCTCATTCGTAAACTGGGTGCAGCACCATTAAAAACATTGCACACGGTTTATTGGCCGGGATATGCACAAAGACCCCATCTCTATGGCTTACGCCACAGGTTCTCAAATAGGACTGATGACGTACCTCGGGGACAGTGTAGTGGTCCCCATTTAAACCGCACACCTTGGTAGAAGCAAAGGCCTAGGCATAGACCTAGTGCAAAGGAGTGTCCAAGGTGAAGAGAATCGAAGTCATAACCAGCATGAAAACCGTCGACGATTACTGGTCCTAGCGTCTGTATGTAAACCGCTGAAGGTTGCCACCCATCGGAGCGCAGCGACGGGGGGGGCTCTTCTTACTCCGAAGTCTCATTGGCCGTCAACTTTGCCTGCTGTTTTCGCTTGGATTCGCCCCGCAGATTGATCTTGTAGTCGTTGTGTACGAGCCGATCCAGAATGGCGTCCGCCAGAGTGGCGTCACCGATTACGCCATGCCATTCCTCGATGGGTAATTGGCTAGTGGCGATGGTGGAGCGCCGGCCATGTCGGTCGTCCAGCACCTCCAGCTAGTCCCGTCGGTTCTCCGCGCTCAGCTTCATCAGCCCCCAGTCATCCAGGATCAGCACGTCGACCTTGGCCTGATTCGTCAGGAGCTTTGAGTATTGGCCGTCGCCCTTGGCAATGGTCAGCTCGCGCAACAGTCGGGTCAGGTGGACGTACTGGGCGGTGTAACCCTCCCGGCAGGCTTTGTGCGCCAGAGCACAGGCCAGCCAGGTTTTGCCGACCCCGGTGGGGCCGGTGATGAGCACGTTCAGATGCTCCTTCACCCACTGGCAACCGGACAGTGACTGGACCAGCCCTTTATCCAGGCCCCGTGAGTTCTGGTAATTGATGTCTTCGAGGACGGCCGTGTGTCTCAGCCTGGCCCGGCGCAACCGGCTGGTCATGTGGCGGTTATCTCGCTCGGTCATTTCCCGGTCCACGAGTAGCCCGAGGCGCTCCTCGAAGCTCAGATCGGTGATGTCGGGAGTGACCGACTGATCCGCCAGGGCGGCGGCCATGCCGGTTAGTTTGAGGGCGTGGAGCTTGTCCAGTGTGGGATGTTTGAGTATGTCAGAGATCCTTCAGTGGTAGTAGGCGGGGCCACGGATGTTGTCATGGGTGTCGGGAAAGGCCAGTTCCTGTTGCTCTTCCGGGGGCTGCTGATCCAGACGGTGTTTGAGGATGGATTCAATGCTCTTGTACCGGCAACTGCCCGGCATTAGGGCGCGTTGGCAGGCGGCCTCCAGCCGCGACTCGCCGTAGCGCTGCCCCAACCGGAGAATGCCCAGACATGAGCGGTACGTCTGCTGTGGGTGTTTGCGGGCACCCAGTGCGGTGCGGATAAGCTTCTCCGTCGCCGGTCCGGTCTTGGCTGCTCGGGCGATCAGCCGTTCCGGCGACCACTCGCCAGCCTGGCGATGGGATTCGGGCATGTGCGCGGCGATGGTGGTGTGCCGTCCCTTCTGGTCTGAGCGCCGGTGGCTGGCGATCCGTTTGCACCGGTAAAAGCATTCGATGGTGTTGTGAGTGATGCGAACCTCCACCTCTTTCTTGATCAGGGTGTAGGACACTGAGTAGTAGTGAACGTCGTTGGCGACGTGGTAGTCGATGTGGACTTGGGCTTTCTTCCACTCCGCGTAGACGACATACGGCTCTGCGGACAATGGCTGTAGCACCGGCTTGTCCAACTGTTCGAAGTGGTCGCACCGGCAACCGGGCAACTTGCGGAAGGGTCGGGTGTTCAGCCTCTCCAGCAGCTCACGGATGGTGGCGTTGAGTTGCCCCAGCGAGCAGTGCTGACGGTGGCGTACCGCCGCCAGTATCCAGCGCTCGAAGATCATCCACCTTGGCCTTGTCGCGGGGCTCACGAGCGCGCGTGGGAACTATGACAATCCCATAATGGGCAGCCACATCCTGGTAAGTTGGATTGAGGTCCGGCTCATACCGGTGAGCCTTGGTAACGCCCGATTTCAAATTGTCGGGAACCACTAATTCCGGAACTCCCTTCAGGTACTGGAAGGCCCGGGCGTGAGAGCCGATCCAGTCAGGTAATGTCTGGCTCCAGGTGGCTTCGGCGTAGCTGTAATTGGATGCGCCCATCACCGCGACAAAGACTTGCGCCTCAAGGACCTCCCCGGTGGTGCGGTCAATGATGGGCACGGTTTGGCCGGCATAGTCCACGAACAGCTTCTCACCGGCCCGAAGGTCCTGGCGCATCACCAGATCCAGCTTGCCCCGCCAGTGCTCTGTCCTGCACCGCCGTTTAACTGCCCGAAAGTAGCTCTTAAAAACAGGCCTAAAGTGGTGCTTATCTATCGACGTGGGGAGTCCAATCAACATGAGTAATGAGTTGCAATTTTCGGAACCAGGCGCCGGGAAGGACTAGGAATCAGGTTTTCCACAACCTCGTTAGGCGATATGTGCGCTTTGGTTCGTTAAAATATGGGGAGTGTATTGATTTTCCGGTGAAAATAGACGATGAATAGGGAAGGAAAGACTCGGAGACTGAGTAGTGTATCATCGCTGGTTTTGACAACTTACTTTGAGGCTCACTATTGTTACGCCGATTGAGTTGATGTTCGCGGGAAATGCGGAGATGATTGTTAGGCAGGATCCTGTTTGTGGATCTACGTCGAGCCCTGTATCGTCATTTTGGTGCCAAACGCTAACGCCACAGCATCAATTATGCTTTATGATGAAAAAAATGAAATTCAAATGTTGGTATGAATTTATTTAAAGACATACCTGTGCTATAAGTGGCCAAGTATCTTGACATTTCAGGTATGTTGTTCTTGTGTGATGTGTCGTAATCCTAATTTTTATGAAAACAACAAGGAAGTTTAAATGCTAATCAAGCCAATAATTAGCGTTATTCTATGTACCTACAATAATCAAGACTCTTTAAGGGAAACGCTTAAACAGTTAGTTAAACAGGAAGTAAAGGATGCGGGCGATTTTGAAATACTAATAATCGATAATAACTCAAGCGACGAAACCGAAGCGACTGTAGCGGAATATAAGCGCTCGTGCGATCTCAATATTCGGTACATCTTCGAGAAAAAAACAAGGCCTATCTAATGCTCGAAACCGTGGTGTATCTGAAAGCAAAGGGACATATCTTCTTTTTACTGATGATGATGCAGATTTGCCAACATTCTGGGTCTCTAAATATTTAGAAATGATTAATAAGAAACAACCGGATTGTTTATACAGCAGAATTAATGTTTTATGGGATCAGCCCCAACCGTGGTGGTTTGATAACCGTTATAATACCTTATTCGTGCACCTTGATTATGGAGAAAAAGAGTTCTGGGTCGATGATTTTGAATATGAATTTTTCGGAAAAAATTTTTGTTGTAAGAAAAGTGTTCTTAAGGACCAGGGTGGTTTTGACGCTAACCTTGGGCGCAGTGCGTCTGTTTTGGCAGCAGGGGAAGAGACTGCAATTTTTCGTGGTTTGGTAGAGAGGCAAAAAAAAATCTTATATTTCCCCGGCGCAGAAGTTGGACATCGACTAAAGGATGTTGAGTATTCCCTAGAATACACTGAGAGAAAAATTTTGGATGGTGCTAACTCTACCTATTTAGTACATAAGAAGTTCGCAAATAGAAGATTATTTGACAGGCCATTATATACAGTAAAAAATGCATTTCTACAGCTCGCGGTTAATTTCACCCGGTTTATACGAGCAGCTATAATAGTGGATCCCAAAGACAGATTTTATCATTATTTGCAAATACGCCTTCAACTGAAACTCTTGCTCCTTTGGGTTAAAAACTGAGTGGTCAAATCAATATCTCGGAGAATGTAATGTTCAAAAAGTTCAATCTGAAAAAGAACTCCATTCACATTGTTTCCCTCAGTTGTAATCCGATTCCGCCACCGAGATATGGTGGGATTGAATTAATTGTGTCCAATTTATGTGTCGGCTT